>OZ241879.1:0-4800000 GCA_965202935.1 Spirochaetia bacterium | reverse complement strand
ATCGTCTTGAGCACGGCGGGCAGCTTGCCGCGACCCTCTCGGTGTGCGCCGCGCACCGCCGCTGTGACGCTGCTCACGCTCACGCCCAAGAACGCGGTCCATGTGCGCGAGGCCGGGCGCGGCGCCGCGACCGAGTCGAGGAGCGCGATCGGCGCCTGGGTGGCGGCCGAGGTCGAACGGATGGCCGGCCAGCTCGACCGCACCACCGCCTTCTATATCCAGCTCCGTCGAAGCCGAGCCTGATGCGCTCGCGGTGGAGATCGCGGGCGAGCTAATGACTGGATCGGGCGTGAGGAGGCGGCGGGGGAGCGGCGCTACGGCTCTCGTTCCGCGTCGACCGCGAACGGCTCGTGCTGGTCCGCTTCGAGCAACTGGAGGACTCACGATGGATCGGACACCCATGAAACGCGGCGGATCTTTGCTACCGCGCTCGTCGCGGCACGCCTTATCTCTGGCGCCGCAATGGCGCTGGTCCGGGCGATGGAAATCCTGGAGGCGGCTGACCACGCCGAGATCGAGGCGCGGATCGCGGCCGGCGCGGTGACCCTCATCGCGCGCGCGAGCGACCGGGTGAAGAAGGCGGTGCGGGCGCCGGGTCGAGCACGACACGGCCTCGGGTGACCTCTACCTGACGACTTCGGGCTGGAGGCGGACGCGGGGCGCCGTTCGTGGTCACCGAAACGGGCTTTACCCACCGGCTCTCGCGCGCCGCCGCCGAGGACGGCAGCGCGCAGCTCCTGATCTGCAACCCGGTGGCGCTGGCCGCGGCGGAGGATTCCGGGCCGGATGCGCGCGTAAGCACCTTGGTGGCGCTGGTACGCGCGGTGGCGCGGCGCGAGCCGCCAGCGGGCGCAAAGCTTGGATGCGCGGGTCTACGACGGCGTCGGTCAGGACCGCGGTCGGTCGAGGCCTTAGGCGAGCCCACATGACGTTCGGTGCAAGGATCGGCACCGAACACTCCCCTGCCATCGCCCGCCGGTCGTCGTCACCGGTCACCACAGCATCCGCGTGCCCCGCCAGGGCGGGTTGCAGGAACGGCATGTCTGCCGGATCTCGGCACGCAGGCACGTTCTGGCGGCTCCGACGCGATGACGGCTTCGCACCACGGCAGGTAATCGGCCAGCAGATCCCCTCGCTCATCCTCCGTGAAGCCGAACTCGGGATAGCACAGCACCCGGACTAGTAGCTAGCGCGTCGTACCGGGGCTTGCCAACGGGACGATCTCGCCGGCCTGCCACGCATGGCGCAGCCACGACAGCGATCTCGCAGGGAACAGCAGTGCGGACAGCAGAACGTTGGTGTCCAGAACCAGCCGCGCCGGGCTTACGGAGCGCGGCGCGCCCACTCGACGGCTTCCTGCACGTCGGCTTCCGAAATGCCGAGCACAGCCAGCTTGGCTCGTACCGCGTTGGCGCGAGTGACCCGCACGGGCGTCAGCACGATGCGTCCATTCTCGGCGGCCACGTCGAAACACTCGCAAGCCTGGAACTCGCCAAGGACAGCCTTCGGCAGAGTGAGCTGGTTCTTGGACGTCAATTTGGCGAGCATGTAACTACCTCCGGGGCCACCTCTATGGAAGAGAGCAAGGAAACCTTACTTTCTTCTACTGCGACGGCAAGCCGATGAGTTCGGCGCTCAGCGTCGCCGCAGGTCGACCATCACCGCGCGGGGGCATCGCAGCGACAGATTGTCCCACCACTCGACCGGGGTGATGAGCTCCATGCGCGGGAACGCGTCGAACAGCGCCCGCAGCGCGATGGATGCCTCGACGCGGGCCAATGGCGCGCCCAGGCAGAAGTGGATGCCCCAGCCGAAACCGAGATGCCGGTTCTCCGAGCGGGCCAGGTCGAGCTGCTCCGGTCGGTCGAACTGGCCGGGATCGCGGTTGGCGGCCGCGCGCGCCAGGATCGCCGTCTGCCCCCGCTCCAGTCGCCGGCCACGGACGGTGACGTCCTCGGTCAGCAGCCGCGTGTCCTGCTGAATCGGCGGTTCGTACCGCACCAGCTCCTCAACAGCCGACGGCATCAGCCCATCCTCCGCGCGCAGCCGCCGGATCTGGTCAGGATGGCCGAGCAGGTTGACGACGTCCGACGCGATCAGACCGACGGTGGTCTCGTGGCCGGCAGCGAACAGGAACACGCAGAGGCCCAGCAGCTCGGTCTCGCTGAGGTGCCCGTGAGCTTGCGCATCCGCCAGCGTGGTGAGCAGATCGTCCCGAGGGCGCGCCCGGCGCGAGCGGGCCAGCTCCCGGAACAGCTCGCTCAACTGCCGGCGGCTGCGGTCGGCGCGCTCGGCCAGTCCCAGCAGGTAGGGGCCTGCGCCGCCCACGAACGCGGCGATGTCCTCCACCCAGCGACGGAACTGCGAGCGCAACCGCTCCGGAATGCCGAGGATCTCGCAGATCACGCTCGCGGGAAGCGGGTACGCGAACGATGAGAGGAGATCGGCAACCTCCCCGTCGGGCAAGGCTTCCAGCAGCTCGGCCACGATGCGGGTGATGCGCGGCCGGAGGCGTTCGGCCAAGGTCGGAGGTGATCGCGCCCGCGACCAAGTTGCGCATGCGCGTGTGCTTGAGTGGATCGGTGAAGCCCAGCCAGTTGCCCACGTGGTCGCCCAGGTCGCGGTAGCGCTTGCGCTCGGCCGGCGGCAGCGCGCCCATGTTGACACTCGACCGCCCGCTCGAGAAGCGTGCGTCCCGGTTCGCCGCCAGCACGTCGTCGTAGCGGGTCAGGACCCAGGCGCGCAACCCTTCGCACCAGTGCACGGGATCGATCTCCCGCATGGCCCGGTAGAGCGGACACGGGTCCGGAGGGAGCCGCCTGCGGCTAAACGCGTGGTAGTCCGCGCGGGGCCTCACGTCAGAACGGCGACCACTTGGCAGTCCCGGCGGCGTTCTCGACCACCCGCTCCATGAAACGCACCCCGCGGGCGCCGTCGGCGACGCCTGGAAAGTCCAGCTCCAGCTCGGTCGGTTCCCGCCCGGCCAGCCGCGCGCGCATGGTGTCGGCCGCGTTGGCGTAGATGTTCGCGAACGCGCCCAGGAACCCCTCCGGCGCACCCGGGAACAGATGGGTGGCGCGCTCGGCCGCCGCGCACAGTCCGGGGTCGCCGGCGCGAGCGACGGTGGCGTCGCCGCCCGGGTCCAGGAACAGCAGGCGGTCAGGGTCCTCCTGGTCCCACAGGAGCCCGCCGGCGGTGCCGTAGACCCGCAGGGTGAGGCGGTTCTTCGCGCCGGCGGCCACCTGCGACACCCAGAGCACGCCGCGCGGGTCCTCGCCGGCGGAGCTTGAGCCGCCGGAAGCGAACCGCAGCAGCACGCTGACGTCGTCGTCCAGCCGGCGCCCCGGCACGAAGGTGGCCAGATCTGCGCTCAGCTCGCGGATCTTCAGGCCCGTGACGTAGCTGACCAGGCTCTCGCAGTGGGTGCCGATGTCGCCAAGCGCGCCGGCGATTCCCGCGCGGGCCGGATCGGTGCGCCACTCGGCCTGCTTGTGACCCTCGGCGTCGATCGGCTGCGACAGCCAGCCCTGCGCGTACTCGACCACGACCCGGCGGATCGCCCCGATGCGCCCCTGCTCGATCCAGTGCCGAGCCTCCTTGACCATCGGGTAGCCGGTGTAGTTGTAGGTCACGGCGAACACGGTGCCGTGCTCGGCCACCGCGCGGGCCAGCCGCTCGGCCTGCGCGCTGTCGTGCACCATCGGCTTGTCGATGACGACGTGGAAGCCCGCCTCCACACAAGCCAAGGCCGGCTCGAAGTGCACGTGGTTGGAGGTGACGATCGACACGAAGTCGATCCGCTCCTCCGCCGGCCGGACGCGCTCGCCCTCGACCAGCTCCTGCCAGCTCGCGTAGGAGCGCTCGGGCGGCAGCAGCAGGTCCCGCGCCGAGGCGAGTGCCTTGTCGCCCGTGCTCGACAGCGCGCCGGCCGTCAGCTCCAGGAAGCCGTCCAGCGCCGCCGCACGCCGGTGGATGGCGCCGATGAACGAGTCGCGGCCCCCGCCGATCTGGGCGTAGCGGAGCCTGCGTCCGATTGAGGTAACGGTCTCTACGCTCCGCATCGCCCAACGCGTCTCCCGTCAGCTCCGGTTGCACGACACATAGCCGGTTCGGATTGTGTCGCGCGATCGAACGTCGGTCCACCGGCGACGAATAGCGACAAGCCGTCTCGCTCGCCGGAGTGCTATGATGGAATCGGACTCGCCATCGTCGGCGACCGAGCCATGGAAGAACCAGTCGTACAGAGGAATCCCACGATCCAGGGAGGCGTGCCCGTGTTCACGGCCACACGCGTTCCAGTGAAGAACCTCTTCGACTACCTAGAAGCGGGAGACACCCTCGATCAGTTCCTGACCGACTTCCCGGCTGTCGATCGCGCCAAGGCGATCGCCGTTCTGGGGATCGCACGCGCAGCTTTCAATCCATCCTATGACACCGAACCCGACTACCACTGAAGGACTTCGATGTGAGCATGGCGAGCACCGGTCCCAAACGGATTCGTCCCATTCATCCTGGGGAGATGCTGCGAGAAGACTTCCTGCCCGACCACAAGCTCACGATTGACGCCGTCGCCGCCGCGACAGGGATGTCGCGCCGGTGCATCAACGATGTTCTCCAAGAACGTCGAGCGGTGAGCCCAAAGATGGCGCTCCAACTGGGGCGTGTGTTCGGCAATTCCCCGGCGTTCTGGCTCCGCGCGCAGCGAGAGGTGAACCTATGGGAAGCCGCACGGGAATCCGACGGGAATCAAACCTCATCAAGCCACTCGCGATCGCGCACACAGCGTGATTACGCTCCTAATGAGAGTACTCGGAGATGACTTTGAAACCAGATTACGGACTCCGACTGAAGACCGACGGCCACGGTAGTCCGCACACCGAACACCGCTTCTACGGTGTATCGATTCCGGGCTTTGATGCACTGGGCATCCCTGGAGAATACACTGTTGCAGTCGATACGATGTACGCTGGGGAGCCCCACTGCCTCTCGCTAGACTTCGGACCGCAGACTCTATCGAAGCTCCTGGATGCGCTACCCACCAACGTCAGGGACAGCATCAAGGCACAACTGAAACGAAATCCACATACACCGGCACAGTTCGTATTCCCTGGCCCGGTTCGCTGCGAAGCTGTCAAGGCTACTTTGGGAGCAATGCAGGCAGGGCGCTCATGATCGCTTCATCCCCTTGATCGTGCAAGAAATAAAGGTCCGTTCCCGCGACAGGAGCCTTGACTGAGGCACATCGAAGTCCCGGCCCTCACTTCGTCTATGACACAGTCGGATCATTATCGACTCCAAGCCAACAGAGAAGCTGAATGTCATGTGCAGAGATCGGTGGCAGGGGCTGCGGTGGCTCCACCGGCTCCAGACCCGAGGCGACGATCGTCTTGACCAGAAACTCTGACAACGCAGCACCATCGAGGTTCTCGTCCTCGAACCAGCGGCGCAGCATGACTTCCTCCCGGCGAGGCCACGGTGACTCCAGGATGTCGAGGGCGCGGATTACTTCCTCGTCGGAGAGACCAACGCCGGAGTTAGCGCGGATGAACTCGGCGACGCGAAGGTTGAGTGGTCGGACCTTCGGCTGCAGGTTGGCCGGGTCTGTCTCTCGCATCCAATCGGACAAGATGTCGGCCTGGGCCGCATCCCAGAAGTCGTAGACTGCCTCCTGAAGGGCGTCAGGATACCAGGTCGGCGTCTCCGGCTCGCACTCGATCAGTCGCAGGCATGTTCCCACCTCCCCAATGATGGAATCCTCGCTCGTGCTGACTTCCCACTGATCGTCGGCCGCCACGAACCGCAAGTACGTCCGCTCTCCTACGATCGCGCAGAAGAACACTCCCCGCCGCCGACCTCGAATCATCCCTGACCCCGTCTTCCACGGCATGCGCACGATGCGGTCCCGGTCCTGTTGGAGCGCCTTGCGGAGGGTCTGCCGGTACTCCTCTCCTGTCTGACTCGCCCCGGCGGTGGCACCTCGCTCGTAGAGAGATGCGTCTTCGTTCAGCAGCTTCTCGATTTCGTCGCGGGTTTCCGTGAACACCTGGGTGCCATGCGCAGCTCCCTCAATCGGCGACACCACGCCAACACTCGCGGCCGCCATGGCCAGTTTGTCGAGAATGCGTTGCTCAAGATTGAGGAGCCCATCGAGCCGGTCAACGGGGAAGATCGTTCGCAGGAACACCCGATTGTGCGGGCTTCCGATGCGATCAATGCGCCCGTGTCGCTGCACCAGCCTCATCGGGTTCCACGGCATGTCGAAGTTGACGATGTGCCGGCATTGCTGCAGGTTCACCCCCTCGGCGAGCACGTCAGTGGAGATCAGCAGGTCGTAGAGGTCCGCGTCGCGCCCTACAGGAGCCTCCATCGATACTGGAGCAAACCCCTGGATCGCGTCCTGTCGCGGCACTTCGTCTAGGTCGTCCGAGCCGCTCACAGCGGCCATGCGTCCGCGAAAGCACTGCAGCGTTGGCCGAGCGCGTAACTCCGCCTTCAGAAAATCCCTCACCCACGCAACGGTATCCTCGAAGAACGAAAACACCAGGACCTTGCGCTTTTGCGTTTCATCGATCCCATCGGTGGCATCTCGTTCGGCCTGTTCCGCAATTTCCACAATGGCATCGGCTAGCACGCGTAGCTTGGGGTCCCGATCCGCAGTGATGGTCTCCGCTTCTACTGCGAGTTCAAGAAGCAGATCCCGGTCCCGCTCAACCGCTGCCCGCATGCCTGGCACATCGTAGAGGGCCGCGTCGCTCCGATGTTCCGTGCCGGCAAGCACGTCCTCGAACACCGCGTCGTCGTCCGCCGACAGCTCCCGAATGAACTCGGTTGTGACAACATGGCCGGCAGCGAGCGCATCGAGAAACGTGTCGTGCTCCCGCGCCATCTTCCCCACGGTTCGCCGAAACGCGAACGGCGACGACTCGAACCTCTTGAGCACGCCTGAGCGCAGCAGACCGACCATCGCCCGCGACCGGGCGTCCTCTTCTCCGTCCATGGCGTCTAGTCGGTACGCATCAGGCGTGTAGCGGGTGAACGTGATGGCATCACCGCTGTCCGGGTCGAGCGCGGCTTCCAGCCGGTCGAAGAAACCCGGCAGCAAATCGTCGAGGTTGTAGCGAACGCTGATCGCATGCGGCTGCGGGAACACAATGGGCTGTGGACGACCGTCGGGCCCGATGATGTTGTCGCCCGCGTAGTGTTTCTTCACGAACTGGCGCGTGCGTTTTACGGTCGTCGAGTCGATGATTGGATACAGGACATCGGGACTCAGGCTCGACGGATCCTCCCGCATCGCACGCTCAAACCGCTCGCGGATCGAGAGGATGCCGCGATCCGCGAAGTGCGCGTCTTGGCGCACGAAGAAGCGTATCAAGTGGTAGAGATCCCAGAGTGAGTTATTGACCGGCGTAGCGGTCAGCAGCAGCAGATCGCGGCGCTGGCCAAACAACAGCCGCCGGAGCACGCCGGCTCGCGTTGGCGCGTCGGGATTGCGATAGTTGTGCGCCTCGTCAACGACTACGAGCTGGTATTCATCAAGTGGACGCTGGAGTCGCTCCTGGACGGCCCCTGGGCGCTGGGCGTCGCCCAACTGACGATCGCTGGCGAGCTGCTCATAGGAAACGCACTCGACAAACAGCTGGAAACGGGCTAGGAACTTGCGCCAAGTGCTATCGCGGAGCGCGGCAGGGCACACCAGAAGCGCCCGTTGGCGGCGGTCCCGATAGATCTGCATCACCTCGCCGGCGACGAACGTCTTGCCCAGCCCAACCTCGTCGGCGACCAGCGCACCCCCCGTATCCCCAATCAGCCGCAACGCCCGCGCCACGCCGTGCTTCTGAAAGCTCGTGAGTGGCAGATTCTGATCTGTCGCCGCGTCTTCTTCAACCTCGTCTCCGTAAAGCTCCCAGAGCACGCGGATGAAGATCTCCCAAGGCGTACGCGGCCGTAGCGCTTGTTCGAAAAGGTCGCTCAAGTCGTACGGTTCGGATTCTTCCCACAGATCGTCGAACCATCGGCTCGCCTGTTCGACGGTGGGCCGGTCGTAGCGTCCGAGATTGAGCTCAAGGTTACGCGTGAGCCCCGCGCCCGTCAGGTTGGAAGACCCAGCGATGATGCCGTCCGGCTTCCCATAGACCTCATCTTCAGCGGTGAAGATGTACGCTTTCGCGTGCAAGAACGCCTTCTCATAGCGGCGCACCTCCATGTTCCCCACTCTCAGTGTCGCGATGAGCTTGCGCAGCGCCGATCCACTCGTCCGGTTGAATGGCAGATGGTCCCGCTCCCGACGTAGTGTTTCATCCATTCCGTTCAGCCGTGTCCGCATACGCCGCCTCTCGAACATCGCCTCGGTCTCGTCCAGCCTCCGGCGGTCCGCAACCGCACTCTGAGAAAGGTCGGCGCCGAGCAGCAGTCTCACGTCAGGAACGAGCTCCAGATGCTCGGCAATCTGAGCGAAACCCGTAGGGTTGAAGAACGCGGTAGCTATCCGGATCTGATCCGGCGGATCCGTCGACTGCCTGACTCCATCATTGCTGCCCCCCAGAGCAATCTCCAGCGCTTGCGCCAAAGTGTTCCCATCGCGGTTGTCGATGAAGTCCGGTTGGGCCTTCACCGCCTGGTACCGAGGACGAACAACGCCCGTTCTTGGTTCACCACGTCGAATGGCGTGCGACATTGCATCGCGACACCAGCGCGCTCACATGCCCTGCGCAACAGTTCCGGCTTGACCGTGGCGCGGATCATCGCGCGCCCCACGCTCGGAAGTGCCGGAGCACGGCATCGAGACGCTCCTGATAGTCCCACCCTTCGTGGAAGGTCTCGAAGATGTGAACGAGTTGAGCTTCGGTGAGACCGTAAAGGGTGGCAACGACGGCATCGAGCTCATAAATCAGGTCGTTTTTCTCGTCCTGATTGATCGGCCCACTCGCTGCTCCAACAGCGTTGGCCCACGCCTCGAAGCGCTCGTCCGCGCAGGCGAGCCGGCCGGCGAGGCCAACGACGCGCTGCCACATGGGATCATCGCGTCCGGGGCGAGGTACCGGAAACGGGTTGATGATGAAGAAGTTCACGTTGACCTCAACAAAACGGCGTGCGTACCAGTCGAGAGGGATCGACGCGAGAACCCCCAGCAGATACGCCTGATCCCGCTCGTCGCCTCTCGGCCAGAGTAGATATGGCCCCTTGTTAGTAAGGAACACTTCCGGTGGGATGAGCGCGACGCGTATGGTGCGAGAGTCCGTTGCTCGCGACACATCCCGAAATGCCACTCTCGGCAAGAAGCACGGCAGCGTCGCGCGGTCACGAAGGCAAGTTAGCGGGAACTCGCCATGTGCGCTGTCCCGCCTACTCTTGCCGGCTCGCAGGCGCTTGCTCTGAAGCCACTCAAGAACGGGCTGCGGATTGGCGTAAGCATAGTACTGACCGGTGTCTGGAGACCACAGATCGAACGACTCGCCCTTGTACACCGGCCAGAACCCGTCTGGACAGGTATCGCTCTCGAGGTCCATCAAGCCCTTCTGTCGCGACGCATCCATCTCTCGATCTGGACGCGCGCGCCACTGTCCGTCCAGATTCGCGTCCAGACGCGGGGCCTTACGGAGTTGCGCGAAAATCTCTACAGAGCGCTCCGACGGCACCAGCGGCAGCGATGCCGAATCGTTCCAAGACAATACCTCCTTGCGACCGAACGCGGCGGGCACCCGCTGAACTCCTGCCTCGAAAGCACGCATCGATGCAAATGGTCCCCGAAGATGGATCGACCTCTCCATCGGCTCCCCGCGGGCGATACAGACCAAGCCAATCGTGTAGCGGTGTTCGGCCTCGTCAAATACCCAGCCGCCTCGGTTGAGAGACATGTCGACATCGACGCGGGCCGACTTGTCGAACATAGTGTGGCGGAAGTCCTCAGAGCCCTTTGCGGCCAACGCGCTGCGCGGTAGGACCACCCCAATGCGGCCGCCATCGCTTGCGCTCAGGCTCCAGAACCGCCAGCAGAACGCTTTATAGAGATCCGGGTCGCCGGTTCCCATGCCGGGATACGCGCCCCCAACCAATGCCTTGCGCACGCGCTCCATCTCGCCCACTTCGGATTCGTAAAGCTGGAAGAGATCGGGACGGATTTTGCGAAGCCGTGTCTTCTCCGCTTCCTGTTCTCGTTGCGGGAGCGCACGAAGCCCTGGGAAGTGTCGGGCCCAAAACGCATGCTCTTCGACCGTCGCCTCCTGCCATGGTGGGTTGCCGATGATCGCGTCGAATCCAGGCCGCTTGCGCAGAAACACCTCAGGAAATGCGACCGGAAAGTGCAAGGCCTCCAAGCCGTCGAGATCTTCGCGAGCCTGAGCCACAGCGCGGTGGTCTTCCAGACTGGTAGCCACGCGCTCCCAATCCTCGAAGGCAAATCCAACCACGCGCTCATCGTTGGAGATAGGCCTCGCCGCGATCAGATCACAAAGAGCGGCAGTGCCGCCGATGGCTACCTGCGCTTCATGTATCGCTTCCCGAGCGGCCTTTATGTCCCCGAGCGTTGCGTCGTTGATGTTGGCCAGCCGGTTGAGAGGCTTGGCCGCAGTGCCCAGCAGGGATTCAGCATCGGTTTCGAACAGTGTACCGGACATCTCGTCGAACTTCTCACGGATCTCCTCCACTGTTCCCACGCCGACGAGGGAGTTCCCACGGATCAACGTGTGATCGAGCACCGAGAGGGGTAGCCCCGGTACAAAAGTGTGTATCCAGACGGACAATCGTGCAAGCTGCACTGACAGGGACGTGAGATCAACCCCGTAGATGCAGCGGCGAGCGATCATGCGACGCAGCAATTGACCATCTTCGATCGTTGTGCCCTCCGCAAGCTCGCTATCGCTAAGCTCGCGTAGCGCTGCCTCGCGAAGGGCGCCTATGTCCCTACGCACGCCAGGGAGGTTGCGTCCTGCAATGTAGTCCGCCATCGCCCTTTCGATGCGGTCAATGGCAGCAATCAGAAAGTGCCCTGATCCCATCGCGATATCGGCAACTCGGAAATCAAAGAAGGCTTCCGCAGCATCGGTGTCGTCCAGCTCGCCTAGCCGCGCGAAGTGGTCGGACAGCGCCGGCTCCAGAGAGCCGTCTAATAGATGCTCTACCGCGAACTGCTTCGTGTAGTAGCTCCCGGAGGACTTGCGTGCGCCCGATCGGTTGTGCAGGTAGACCTCGCCCCGCGTGACAGCGACGGGACCCTTCTTGTTCGCCGGCATGTAGGAGCCTTTCTTGTCGAGCGTGAGGTCCTCGTCTGCCAACGCCAACTCCGACTCCAGCAGCCCCTCGTAGATCGTTCCGAACTCGCGCACACCGAGCGACCGAAAGTCGATCGGACCGGGAACACCTTCCGCGGTCTCGATCACGAGCAACGACCTCAGCGCGGCCTCGAAGACGGCATTCGGGAGAACCAGCCCTGCGAGCTCAGCGCCGGCGTGGGAAACCTGCGGATCGCTCGTAAACAGGCCACCGTCGTACGCGGGAACGGACCATTCCCGGTTGCCGGTGGCCACCGCGTCCCAGAGCAAGGCAGTCTCCTGCCAGTGAGAGGTTCCGTCGGCGATTGGGGTGTCCCGGGCCACACACTCGGCGAGTTCCTGAGCCTTCTGCTTGAGCGATCGCCGCCGGTAGGACTCCTTGAACCGGTAAGGGAGGAGATCCCGGTCCTCGGCGTACGCAATGAACAGAAGTCGGAAAAGGACCGTAAGCGCCATCTCGTAAGTGTGCTCAAGGTCAGACGGACCTGGGCTATCGAGGTTGCGCGCCGCTGCGATTCCCCGGGCCAGTACCGGTACAACCTCATCGTAGATGCGCTCGCGAAGGCGCGCGGCAAGATCGCCAGCGAAGCGCTGTGAGTCTGTCAGGATCTGATGCAGGCTGCCGTTGGGAGCCAGTGCTTCGGCGGAATAGAGCAGCCAGAGATAGGGCAAGTGTTGGTCAGATAGAAGGGATGGCTGGCACTCGCAGAAAGTCTCGGTTCGTCCGCGCCGGCCGACGCCGGCATCGACATCGGTCGAATAGAGGCGCAATCGGTTCCCTTGCACAAGAAAGACCCAGGACAGGTTCTCGGAGTCGGCCTTGGCGAGCGCGTAGCTCACCGGAGAGAGGCTGTTGAACCGTTCCGTACCGGTGTCGGGCGACTCAGTCTCGCGCAACATCACTGCCAGAGCGATGCGCCGGTCGCCCCCCCGGAGCAGGCTAGTCAGATTGTCGAGTCTCTCCACATGGAACCCGAGAGCGGTGAGCAGACTCTCATGCCTCTTGCCGACCGCCGGAGCCGCTTTGCGCCTCGCGTCTCCCCAGTCCAGACGGTCGGGCACGCCGTGCTCCAGCTCTTGCATGGCGAGCAAGCCCTCGTTGTTGAGCCCCGGCAGGGCAGTCTCCAGCGATGGCAGGACCTGCGCCAGAAACCGTAGGGCCGAGTGACGGTCGGGCTGATCCAGTACCTCGCGGCACAGCCGCTCTACTTGGCCGACATCGGCCCGCGGATATACCGGTGGCTCCTCCCCGCTTGCGCCGCAGAGCGCTGCACCATCAGGATGGAACACGATCAGGAGTACCGGAGCCGCTCGTCCTGCCCTGCGGTGCTTCCAGGTCTCAAGTAGAACTGTCCTCGCGGGCGCGGTGCCATAGCGGGCCACGGCAACCTCTATCGCATGTGCGCCGTTGCCTAGGAACAGTCCTACTGCCTGCAAGCGATGGCGGGCCTCTGGCGTCCAAGGACGCGCCAAGCGGTCCGCGAGAAACTCGGTATCAGGCCTCATCGCCCATCCTCGCCCGAGCGGCGGTCTGGCTTCCGCACCCCCGGCCGGTCAGCACGCCGATCTCTTCGCCGGCCTGCCACACCTTCATACACCAAGTCTACCATTGCTTCCGGACAGTTCCCGAGTTCCCGCATCGCGGCGACCGTCGATAGGAGGCGTACCGCCATCAACTTCAGAGAAACCCCCAAATCCCCTCCTCGGTCGGCAGCCTATGTCCGGCTCGCGTGCCTCAAGGGTCCACAAATCCGGCCGCGATGACTACGACCTCGGAGCACGCTGTCAGGCATGCGCAGGTTTCACTCCGTCTACCCACAGGATCATCACACGTCCTCACCACTCAAGTAAGCCGCACGTCATCGGTGTCTCCATACAATTTTCCACCCGGATGAATTTCAGACTTCGGAATCTCCATCGGCTTCGAATAGTACCTTATCAGAGGCATAACAGTGTCAAAAATGCGCCCCTCGAGTTCAGCCACGTCGCTGTCAACTGCGTCGTGACCGCGGACATCGTCAATGTAGGAGAGAACCGTTCCTGCGCACTCATCGGTTATAGATCGGGCTATTGCCAAGCTTCTTTCGAAGATCGTTCCTTCATGGAGTATTGGTATCATAGCTCTTGCTATTGCGTCGGGTATCCCCTGAATCGATTGGTTCATGGCAGCATCGAACGTCGATTTGTCTATATTGACACTAACGTCCAGGAGTCTTCCGTCAACGGGATCGATCGCGTACGTGTCATCGAACATGCGTCCCCTATATGATCCCGACAAGCAAACCACGGCCCTGACAAATCCGAAGAACTCCACATAGGCCAAGAGCACGCCAGAGGCGGGGTTCCCTCTGACGTGCACACAGTGGATTGGTGCTCCAACCTCCCGGTCCGCTAATGCGTCCACATGGTAGCATGGATAACAGCACTCTGTCAGACACTCATTTCTCAGGAAGTTGATTGCCTTGTCGGCGGATCTACCTATGCTGACTCCCGCTTGGTAAGCAAGTGCGACGGCTGATTTCACCATGGATTTCTGAAAGTTTCCATTGAGTAGATAGTATGGAGACAACTCTAGGGGATCGGTGCTGAACAATCCACTATGCTGCATATTTTTCAAGCAGTCGGCAACGTCTATTTGCGGATGTTTCCGTCTAAGATTCTTGACTATTTCGCGCAACTCTTCATGTGTGCCCGCGCTGAGCTCGTATTTTATGCCATTCTTGTCACGCGTCTTCTTGAAGCTCGGCTTACCCGCCGACAATCGTCCCCCGGAGTGCATCCTGACGCTTGCACCGCCCGCTGTTCGGAAAACATATGACGGCGTAGCACCCTTCTGCCGCGCGATGTCGAACTTGAGACAGAAATAGCGAAGTTGATCGAATAGATCGGAGTCCCAAGTTTCACCCGACTTGCTGTTGCAATCACGACAGATGAAGCTCCTCACCGTCCGAGTCCCCCCGATTGACTGGGGAATGATGTGTTCCCTCGACCTGTTGGCGGAACTAATCGGCTCGTCGCAAAAGGCACACGTCATGGGGCGGGGCATGAATGGCTCATTCGGGTCCTACAGTATGAGGCATCAAGCGCCGAGTTCCGGACGAGACGAAAGACTCGGTGTCAGCTTTCATGATCAGCGCCGGAACGGACGTCTCTCACCTCCGCGAATGCCCGCGCGGCCGCGCCCAGGACGCCGATCTCCTCGCCAAGCCGGGACATCTCCACGCGCACGGAGTCTACCATCTGTTCCTGGATCAGGTCCCGCATGGTGGCCATGGCAGGATTGAGCAGGACCCCGCCGAGCCGGGTGAGGCCGCCGCCGATGACCAGCAGTTCGGGGTCCAGGATCTGGACCGCCGCGGCAAGCGCCAGGCCGGCATAGCGTCCGGCCCGCTGCAGGATCTCGCGCGCGGCCGCATCACCGCGCGCGGCGGCATCTGCCACCGTCTCGGCCGCGATGCGCTGCCGGCCGGGTGGCAGCAGCGTGGCGAGCACCGGCGCATCGCCGCAGTCGACCGCCTCGTAGGCCATGCGCGAGATGCCGATGCCGCTCGCGTACGCCATGACGCATCCTCGCTTGCCGCAGGTGCACGGCGGGCCGTCCCAGTCGACGCTGAGATGGCCGAGCTCCGCGGCGGTGCCGTGGGCTCCCGAATAGACCTCACCGTTCACCACGACGCCCAGGCCCAGGCCGGTGCTCAGGGTGACGTAGCACAGGTGGCTGACGCCGCGGCCGGCGCCGTAGCGGTGCTCGCCCAGGGCGGCCATGTTGGCGTCGTTGTCGAGCGCGACCGGGAGGCGCAGGCGGCCGGCGAGCGTCTCGCGCAGCGGATAGTGATCCCAGGCCGGGAGGTTGGAGCTCACCAGGACCTCGCCCCGCTGCTGGTTGATGTTGCCGGGGAAGCCCACGCCGACCCCGGCGACCCTTCCCTCCGGCGCCCGCTCCATCAGCGCGGCGCAGCTCTCCTCGATGGCGGCGATGACCTCCGCCGGCGGCCGCTCCGCGTGGGCGGTGGTGACGTGGCGCCGCAGGATGGTGCCGGCGTCGTCCACAAGGCCGGCCGCGATCTTGGTGCCGCCGACGTCGATCCCGACCGCCAGCCGGGACGTCACGTTCCTTCCGCGCGCTCGCGTACGAGATACCGGCTGATGCCCTCCCGCCACGGGGGCAGTTCCGCGCCGGTGAGCAGGCGGTACAGCCGGCAGTCGAGCACCGGCCGCGCCGGCCGGCGGGCGTAGCGTCCGGCGCTGCGCGGTTCGACCACCTCCACGGATTCCGTGCGCCCGGCTTGCCGCAGCACCTCGGCCGCGAACTCGGCGCGCGTGCAGGCGCCGCGGCTGGTCATGTGTACGATGCCTGACGCCCGGCACGCGATCAGCCGCGCGATGGCGGCTGCCAGGTCGCCGGTATAGGTGGGCGACTCGACCTGGTCATCCGGCATCCGCACGACGCCGTCGCGGGTCGCCGCGTCCAGCACGCGCGCCACGTAGTTGCCGGGCGTGTGCCCGAACAGCCACGCCGTGCGCACCGCGCAGGTGCGACGGCACGAGGACAGGCTCAGCCGCTCGCCGGCCAGCTTCGAGCGGCCGTACTGGTTCAGCGGATTAGGGTCGGCGACCTCGTCGTAGTCGCTCTCTGCCCGGCCGTCGAAGATGTAGTCGGTGGAGATGTAGACGAGGGAGGCCTCCGCTGCCTCTGCCCCGAGTGCCACGTTGGCGGCGCCCACGGCGTTGACCAGCCAGGCGCGATCGGGGTCCGACTCGCATGCCTCAAGGTCGACGAAGGCGGCCGCGTTGACCACGACGTCGGGCCGGGTCTCGGCGATCTGATCGACGGTGCGCGACCGCTCGGTGATGTCGATCTCATCGACGTCCCACGCCAGAACCCGGTGGGTGGAAGCCAATGCGGCGGCGATGTCGCGGCCGAGCATGCCTCGCGCGCCGACCACGAGAGCGTCGGGCACGGCTTACGTCCGTGCGGGGTCCGACGCCTCCGCGTCGGGCGACACGGTCACCCAGCGCCCCTCCCTGGAGGAACGCTCTGCGGCGGCCATCACCTCCTGCACGCGGAGCGCGTCCTGGAAGTCGGGGTGCGGCGCCGTGTCGTCCCAGATGGCGCGCAGCAGCCGGTACTGGCACTCGACGTGCGTGCGGGTGAAGCCTGCGGCCTGCGACCAGTCCGGGACCTGCTGGCCGGCGTGGTGCTGCACGGTCTCCAGCCGCCGGAAGCCGCGCATGCCGCCGAGCGGCTCGGCCGGATCGGTCGCGTCGTAGACCTCCAGCCAGCTCGGCTCCTCGGCGCGGAAGCGGATCGCGCCGCGGTCGCCGAACACCTCCACCTGCAGGTCGTTCACGGCGCCGGTGCCCATGCGGCTCACCTCGACCAGCCCGGGCACACCGCCGGCCATGCGCAGGTGCAGGAAGCAGCAGTCGTCCACCTCCACCGGCGCCAGCTCGACGCTGCCGGCGCTCACCGGCCGGCGGTCGATCAGCGTCTCCAGGGTGGCGTTGACCGACTCGCAGCGACCGAGCAGGTAGCCGACCAAGTCCAGCACGTGGCTGCCCAGGTCGTGCATGGCCCCGCCGCCGGACGCCTCCTTGTCCAGCCGCCACGACATCGGCTTGGCCGCGTCGATGTAGCTGGAGCGGTAGTAGCGGCCCCGGAAGGAGAAGATCCGCCCCAGGAAGCCGTCGTCCACGAGCTGCCGGGCGCGCGTGATGGCGGGAAAGAAGCGGAAGTTGAAGGTCGGCTGCGCCTTCACGCCGGCGCGGCGCACCGCGTCGGCCATGCGGGTGCCCTCGGCGACCATGCGGGCCAGCGGCTTCTCGCAGTAGATGTGCTTGCCGGCCTCCGCGGCCGCCGTCACCACCGGCTCGTGCAGGGCGTTGGGCACCGAGCAGTCGACGAGGTCGACGTCGGCCCTCTCGACGATCCGCCGGTAGTCGTCGCTCCAGGCCGGGCAGCCGATCTCCCGTGCCGCCCGCTCGGCCGAGGCCGCGGACGAGGTCGCGACGGCGGCGATCCGCACCGCGTCCGCCGGCAGGCCGTAGTGGAAGGGGATCGACCGGTAGGCCAGCGCGTGCACCTTGCCGATGCCGCCGTAGCCGATCAGGCCCACCCGGATCGGGCGGGCGTCGCCCGCGCCCACGTCAGCGTGCCAGGCCGCGCGCGTCCCGGTGCCGGTCCGCGGCCGCGTCCAGCACCCCGCGCAGCTTCTCCACCGCCGCCGGGATCTCCCCGGTGCCGGGCTGCAGCTTTCCCTCAGGCCCCTTGAGGAGGGGCGAGGAGAACTCGCCCACCGTCATCCCGGCGGCGACGAACTCCTCGACGTTGCCCGTGTTGAGCCCGCCGTCCTCCATCAGCTCGATCCGGTCCTCCAGGCCGGCGGCGCGGATCATCTCGTGCAGGCGGCGGATGTTGCTCACCATGATCGGGTCCATGGTGTGGGGGCTCTTGCCGGTCTCCTGCGCCCAGAAGTAGGCACGGCTCTCGTACTCGATGGCGCGCACGTAGGGCTGCACGTACTGCTCGAACGCCGCGATCGGCGTCCCCTGCCACGCCCACACCCCGGCCTTCAACCCGAGCACGTCGGTGATGTACGAGATCGCCTGCATGGTGAGCTCGCCCATGGTCTCCAAGGGGAGGGTGATCAGGTTCACGCCCAGGTCGGCCATCTGCTTGAAGACGTCGAAGCCGGGCCGCACCATCTGCAACTGGGCCTCGATCTCCAGGTCCGTGCTCTTGCGGGTCGCCTCGATGACGTCGAAGCCGCCGCGCGGCATGCCGAAGTCCATGTACTTGCCGTCGCGCACCTCGATGTGAAACCAGTCGACCCCGGCGCTCGCAAGCTCCGCGATCTGCGCGCCCAGGACGGCGTAATCCGCCCAGAACAGGCCGGCCGAGATCTTCACCTTCTTTCCCACCGTGCCGATGGTGTCACGTGCCATGTGTATCCTCTGTCTACGAGTCGACGTACGTTGCCGTGGCTTCGCGATACTCGGTCATTGCGCCCGCAGGCGGCGTACCGTACGGATTGTGGCGCCAGCGGTCGCTGCCGCGCATCCAGTACGCCCGGAACTGCGGCCACACAGAGGTGTCGCACTTCACTTCGCCGGCGGAGTAGCGGATGGTCAGGCCGCAGCGCAGCCGGTTCGAGCGGTTCGGCTCGGAGCCGTGCACGATGCGGTCGTCGTGCATGCTCATCCGGCCTGCCGCCATCTCCAGGTAACGGGCGGTCTGCGGATCGACCAGCCCGTCGGCCAGCCTGAGCGGCAATACCGCCTTGCGGTCGTCCAGGTCCTCGTGCCGCAGCGGACCGAGCAGGTGCGAGCCGGGGATGACCTGCATGGCGCCGTTCTCGCGGTCGCTGTCGGCGAAGGCCAGCCAGACGGTGACCGAGCGCTGCGGGTGGAGCGGCCAGTAGAACGCGTCCTGGTGCCAGGGGGTGATCCTGCCGTCGCCGGGATCCTTGGCGAAGAACTGGGTCCCCCACAGGTAGAAGTCGGGACCGAGCAGGGACTCGACCCGATCCAGGATCGCGCCGGCGCGGCAGAGCTCGTACAGCTCGCGGTCGAAGGCGTGCCACCAGTCCATCTGCTGGGTGGAGGCGCCGGGCGGGAGCAGGCGGCGGAGCCGCTCGAACAGCGCCCGCAGGCGCGGCACTTCGCCTGAGGCGACGCCCGGCAGGGGGCACAGCCAGCCCAGCTCCTGGAAGTTCCGCACCTGCGCCGGGCTCAGGGCCCCCTGTTCAGGCAAGTTCGACGCTCACCATCTCGAACGTCTCGACGACCGGCGCCTCGAAGTCGACCACGCCGTCCTGTTGCTGCCACACCAGCGGCCGCTCGTCCGGGACTCTTACCACGCGGCGGACCCGTTCGGGGACGCGCAGCCGCACCCGGATGCCGGCGGCGGGGACGTTGGGCAGGCGCTCCTGGAAGTTCAGCAGGTTGACCCGGTAGCGGCTCCCGGTCCGGTCGGCGAACAGCGTCGCCTCGATCGCGGGCGGGGCGTCCACCTCCATGGTCGGGTGCGGCAGCAGCCGGCGGATCAGGCCGGCGAACAGGCCCCGGTTCTCCTCGTAGCGCTCCAGCGCGCCGCCCGCGTAGATGCAGCGGCCGGAGCCGAAGCGCCGTTCCACCAGCGCCGGCGATCGCGCCGCCAGGTCCTTGTCCGGCGGGTCGTTGTGGACCGACGAGAAGCGGCGCAGCTCGGCGCGCAGGGTGTAGGGCAGGCCCAGGGTGGCGAGCGTCGCCGTCCCGCTGCCGTCGCGCAGGCGCAACCGCCACTGCGGCTCCGGCAGGAAGCAGGGGTGCTCGGGCGTCCAGGCGGACATGAGCTCCCGGCCTTCCTCCTCAGGCACGAAGTAGGTGACCTCGTGCTCGGTCTGGCCGTCGCAGGCCACTCCGAATACGTCGCCAAGCATGAAGTCCTGCTGCTGCACGCCGTCCGAGCGCAGCAGCGAGGTGCCGGCGCTGGCGTAGAGCGCGCCGCCGCCGGCCACGTACTCCCGGATCGCGGCGGCCTCCTCCTCATCCATCATGGTGACGTCGGCCAGGATCACCACGCGGTACTTCGAGAGGTCGGCCAGGCTGCGCCTGGTGATGACCCCGAACGGGATGTGCGCGTCCAGCAGCGAGCGGGTCGCGCCCAGCACCGCCGACAGGTGCGGGATCTCCGGCCAGTAGCCGGTGAGCTCCAGCACGTCGCGGCCGTTGTCGCGGAGATCGACCTTGGACGCGGTGCTGAAGTAGACGGCCACGTCCTGCACCATCTCGCCGCCCAGGTGGGGTTCGTAGCGCGCGAGCTCCCGGTAGATGGGGGCGATGCGCCCGTAGGGGCGGGGATTGACCGTGCCGTCGAGGTCGATCTGGTCGATGAAGACGAACGCCCCGCCGTTGGCGACCGCCGCGAACGCCCGCGCGCGGATCAACTCCTCGCCCTTCAGCCCCGTCTGATCGCGGAGCTGCGGGCTGGAGCTGGTCTCGAAGCCGAACGGGCGGTTCGGGGTGAGCGAGTAGAGCAGCTTGTTGACGAAGCTCCCCTGCAGCGTGCCGCCGTAGAAGTCCCCCTGCAGGAAGTCCATGCGGTCGGCCATCTGCCAGCCGACCCCGCCCACGAACCCCATCGGCATGGTGGAGCTCTGGTGCTCGACGCTGATGTCGGGGTTGATCCCCTTCACCGTGGCGGTCAGAAGCGAGGCGTACTCCAGCAGCCACTCCTCGCGCTTGCGCTGGAAGGCCACCCACACCGGGTCGCGCCAGTCCACGGTCCGCGGCGGCTCGCCGCCCACCTCCTCCGCGTAGCGGCGCCGGCAATGGCGGCAGTAGCAGACGTTGTACCAGAAGGTCATGTCGATCCGGACACCGTCCACGTCGTAGCGGGTGCAGAGCTCCTTCAGCAGGTCGCGGGCGTAGTCGCGGTAGGGGGAGTTGGGGCAGCACTGCCCGTGTCGGGTGTCGGCCGATCCGCGCGAGCCGTCCGCCTTGACGATGCGCACGTCCGGCAGGTTCTCGTCCGCCCACAGGTCCCAGAGGAAGCAGACGATGGCCACCACGGCGATGCCGGCCTCATGGCAGCGCTCCAGGACCTCCCCGAACAGGTCGCGGCCACGCAGCCCGGCGTGGGTGTGGCCGACCTCCGACGGGTACATGCAGATTCCGACCGCCGAGTAGGCGTTGACCACCGCCGACTGGGCGCCGACCTCGCGCAGCAGGCCGACGTAGGCGTCGGGATCGAACCGGACCATGAAGCGCTCGTCCCAATCCTGGATGTGGGTGTCGACGACGTTCCGCCGCCATGCGCTCCGGTACCACCCCGGCTGCATCGGCGGCGACCCTACTACGGCCCCAACCCGGCGGCAACGCGAGGGAGGGTGGTCCGCGATAGCCTCATAAAACTTGCGTACAGGTTACGTTTTTCGTAACCTATACGCAAGATGCAGTCGCTTACCGAAGCGGTCATGAAGCTCGCGCCGCCGGGCGGGCTGTTCAACGAGACGGTGGTGGGCAACCTCTTTCCCGACGGCTCCGAAGGCGCTCGCAAGCAGTTGGTGCATCGAGCCGTGGCGAGCGGCGAGGTCAGTCGCCTCAAACCCGGGCTCTTCGCGTTGCGCCCGGAATATCGCAGAACGGAACTTCACCCGTATGCGGTCGCCGCGTTTCTGCATTCGCCGTCACATGTCAGCCTGGAGTCCGCGCTTGCCCATCATGGGCTCATTCCGGAGGCAGTTCAGCAGATCAGCAGCGTGACCGCACGGAGAAGTCGATCGTTCACGACCGACCTGGGAGTGTTCTCGTTTCACCGGGTTCCCGCACGGCATCCACGGGCCGGTGTCGAGGCGGTCAACCTCGGCTCCCACTCGTGGGCGTTCGTGGCAACGCCGTTGCGCGCTCTGGCCGACATGCTCTACCTCGACACGTCGGTGTCGTGGCAGAACGACGGGTTTGGGTACGTTCTGGAGTCACTGCGTATCGAGCCGGACGATCTGAGCGGCGTGTCGATCGCGGCGCTGCCCGACATCAGCGACAGCATCCGAAACCGAAGGGTCGTCGTCTATCTGGAGCATCTGGCGAAGGAGGCATCTCTTGCTGAGTGACGTCCTTCAGGCGCGGATCCGGGAGTATGCCCCGGCGAACGCCATCGAGCAGGAGAACATGCTCGCGGAGCTGATGCAGCACTACGTCCTGGCGAGCCTGTCGAGGTCAGGCCTGTTCTCCGCGGCCATGTTTCATGGCGGCACCTGCCTGCGGATCTGTCACAGCATGAACCGGTTTTCGGAAGACCTCGATTTCCTGTTGAAGCAGCCGGACCGGCAGTTCGCGTGGGAGCCGCACCTGCGGCGCATTGCAGCGGATTGCGAAGCGGAGGGACTTCGGATCGAGATTCAGGACAGGAACCACGCCATGGGCGCCGTACGAAAGGCGTTCGTCAAGACGGATTCCATCGGCAGCGTCGTGACGTTGGACCTCCCGTTCGAACGCGTCAGCTCGAAGAAAATCCGCATCAGGCTCGAGATCGACATCAACCCACCGCAGGGATCGTCGTTCGAGACCTCGTATCTGTCCTTCCCGACCACCGCGCCGCTCACGACCCAAACGCTACCGTCCGGGTTTGGAACCAAGGCGCACGCCCTGCTGTGCCGCCGCTACGTCAAGGGGCGCGACTGGTACGACTTCCTCTGGTATGTAGCGCGCCGGACCGTTCCCGACTTGGCGCTGCTCGGCAACGCCCTGTTGCAACAGGGGCCGTGGCAAGACCGCCACTTCGAGGTCTCGAACGAGTGGCTGCTCCAGGCACTGCGAGCGAAGATCGAGAGCGTCGACTGGCAACGCGCGGCAGACGATGTGCGACGGTTTCTTCCGCTGAGTGAGCAGCGAGGCCTCGATTCGTGGACGGCGGACCTGTTTCTCTATCAGGTCGAGCGCATGGCTGCGTATCTGGCCGTGTAGCGCGATGAGTGAGCGGTCTCCAGTGGTCTGTCAATCTCAGTGCGCGCGGTGACAGCCACACCGCGCCGTGAAACACTGGGCCGTCTTCCGCCGCACAGCACCGCCCGGCGCCGGCGCGCCGGTCACGGTGTGGGGCATGTAACCGTTGGGTCGGGCATCTGAACTGATGAACGCAAGCGACACGAGGAGGATCTGACGAATGGCCGACGTGGACGTTGCCTACAATGAGGACCAAGCGCCTCTGGAGGCGTTGCTGCGCTCGATCGACCGGCCGGGAAACTACTGCACCCAGGGCCGTCTGTTCGTACCGATGCCGCGGGTGGAAGTCGAAGGAGCTGGCTCGCTTTCCTTTCCCATCAGCACGCAGCAGGCGCGCGCGCTGACCGCCGCCGCGGAACCGGCGCCGTACGGCCTGGGCGAGCAGACGCTGGTGGATCCTTCCGTCCGCGCCTGCCGGCAGATCGACGCAGCCCAGGTGCGCGTGGCCGGCGGCGCATGGCGCGACACCCTGGAGCGGATCGTCGACCGCGCCGCCACCGGACTCGGCTGCCCGCCCGAGCGCACCTGCGCTCACCTGTACAAGCTGCTGATCTACGAGCGTGGCGGGTTCTTCGCGGCCCACCGGGACACCGAGAAAGAGGACGGCATGGTCGCCACCCTGGTGCTGTCCCTGCCGGTGGCGGGCGCCGGAGGCGAGCTGATCATCCGCCACCGGCAGCGCGAGACGATCGTCGACCTGCGCGCGGAGGAGCCGTCCGAAGTCGCCTTCGCCGCGTTCTACGCGGACTGCGTCCACGAGGTACGTCCGGTCACTGCCGGCCACCGAATCGTCCTGGTCTACAATCTGACGTTGCGCGGCAGCGGCACCTCGCCGCCGACCGCCCCGGACTTCGGCTCCCAGGAGGAACGGATCGGCGCCCTCCTCGCCGATTGGGGAGCGGCGTCCGCCGGCGGCGACAAGCTGGTGTGGTTGCTGGAGCACGACTACAGCGAGGCGGGACTGTCGTTCGACGCGCTGAAGAACGCCGACGCCGCGGTGGGCGGCGTGCTGGCGCGCGCGGCGCGACGGGCGCAGCATACGCTCGTGGCGGCGATCCTGCGTATCGAGGAGTCCGGTCACGCGGACGAATCCGGCGGGTATCCCGGTTGGGACGATGACGACGACGATTCGGATATGGAGTGGGAGATGGACGAGGTCTTCTCCTCCACCCAGATGCTGGACGGCTGGGCCGCTCCCGACGGCACGCGCCCCGATTACGGCGAGCTTCCGCTGCTGCCGGGAGAACTGCTGCCGGCCGGGGCGCTGGACGGCGCGCAGCCGGACGACCAGCAGGCAACCGTGACCGGCAACGAGGGCGTGGAGCTGTCCCGCTCCTATCGGCGCGCGGCCCTGGTGCTGTGGCCCGCGGCGCGCACCGTGGCGACGCTTGCCCGCGGCGGCATCGAAGGCGCGGTCACCTACGTCGCCGAGGAGCTTGAGCTCACCGAACCCGAGGCGCGCCCGGGCCGGCGCCTGCTCGGCTTGGCCGCGCAACTCATCGACACCTGGCCGACGCCGGCGCAGGAAGGGGCGCGCAAGGCGTGCCGGGCCGCGCTGCGCCTGCTTCGCCGGCTGGGCGACGACTCCACGACCCGGCGCTTCCTGCGTGAGGTCGCCACGCCGCACTACCGGAGCGGCGACAACGACGAGTTGCTGGCGACGGCGGCGTCCACCGATCCCGCTACGCTCGACGCTTGGCTGCCGGAGTTCATGACGGCGAATGTCCCGCGCCAGCCGGAGGCCGCACTCGACCTGCTGTGGCGGCTGGGCGAACGCGCGCAGTCACCGGCCGACGGCGAGGCGCCACGACGCTCCGCACTGGGGGCCGCGGCGCGTGCCGCCGGCGCCGCGTTCCCGCCCGCGCTGGCCGCCGCTGCCGCAGGCACACCGACGGCCCGGCGTGGCAGCGCACGGCCGCTGAGCGCGCAAGCTGTCAGCTCGCTGCTGCTGGTGACGTGGCGCTACGGGCTGGCCGAGGAGGCAGAGGCCGCCGCCCGGCTGCTCGTGGAGCGCCCGGCGGCGGCACCCCCGCAGCGGGTGCTTCCGAAGGCGCTGGCGGAGACGGCGGAGGTATGCGGCATGGCCGGCGGCGGCGCGGAGCCCGCCGGGTTCGTCACGCTATGGCGGCATGCGGCGTCGAGCCTGCTGGCGCGCAGCGCACGGCCGCCGGAGGAGCCCGCCGACTGGGTGATAGCGGCCAGGATCCCGTGCGGTTGTCCCCATTGCCTGCGCCTGCAAGCGTTCTGTGACGACCCGGCGGCCACGACGCTGCGGCTCCCCTTGCGCAAGGAATTGCGCCGCCACGTCCATGGCGTCATCGACCGCCTCAAGCTGGACATCCGCCACGAGACCGAGCGCAAGGGCAGCCCGTACACGCTGGTGTGCACCAAGACCCGCGGCGCCTGGAAGCGGCGGCGCGCCGAGTACGCCGAGGACATCGCCCACCTGCGGCTGCTGGCCGCGGCCGAGCCCTCGTGCGCGGCCGACGCCTGCGCCGCGGACCTGCAGCAGGTGCAGGCGGCGATAGCGCACAGCGCCGCGGCGACGTAGACCAGGATCCCGAAGGGGACTTTCGTATCACCGATCCCGAGCACGTCGTTGACGGCGGTCGAGCGGCAGGCGAGGATCGCTCCCCGAGAAACCATGGCGATCGCGCGAACGCTCATGGAGGAACGCGGATGAACCAGCTTCTTCAAAGGGCGTTCAACAAGGCGGCGGAGCTCCCGCAAGAGGAACAGGATAGATTCGCGCTTTTCCTGCTGGCTCAGTTGGAATCTGAGCGGCAATGGGCCGAACTGTTCGCTCGTCCCGAGTCGGAGGATCTGCTGGAGCGGCTGGCCGACGAGACACTGTCGGAGCACCGTTCGGGGCGGACGCAGCGGCTGAAGATGGACGATCTATAAGTGTGCGTTCGTTTGCGCGCAAGAGCTTCTGGCAGGCATATCGACGACTTCCGTACCACGTGCGAAGGCAGGCTCAGGAGTCCTACCGTTTCTTTGTGTCGGATCCCGGCCACCCGAGCCTGGACTTCAAACGCGTGAGTCGGAGGCGTCCGGTGTACTCGGTGCGCATAAGCATCGACTACCGCGCTCTGGGCGTACTGAATCAGGGCGACATTGTGTGGTTCTGGATCGGTGCACACCACGAGTACGACAGGCTTCTTGCGCGAAGGTAGAGACTTCCGTGTCCAGGATCGGCTACCTCACGCCCGACGCTCCGGCCGTCGACCTGCCCGCGTACCGGGGTGAGCGCTACCAGGCGCTGGTCCCCGACACGCTCGACATCGCCGAGCGGGCGCGCCAGGTCACCAACGCCCTGCACCGGGCGACCGATCCCGCGGCCGACTGCGAGCCCTACTGGATCGTCGTGTTCCGCTCGGAGCCCGCGCACATGTTCCACAACTGCTGGCAGAGCACCGGCTGGGCCAAGTGGATCATGGCCACCTCCATGGCCCGCATCGTCAGCGGCGTGGAAGACGGCCGCGAGGTGGAGCGGACCCAGCTTCACGCCGCGATGAAGTGCAGGGCCGACGACGGCTTGTTCTACAACCCGATCGAGGGGCGGCCGTGGGCGTTCGAGTGGTCGCCGGTCTCCGCCGACGAGATGCGCCGCCGCTCCCCGCGGCCGGGGCAGATCCTGTCTCCGATGGGCAACGGCACGCTGATGACCTGCCTCTCCCACTACGCGCTGCTCGACGACAACCCGTTCTGGAAGGAGGCCCTGAGCGCCCAACTCGCCGGCATGCTGCGCATGACGGTCGACGCGGGCGACCAGTCGGCGTTCTGGCCGTCGTTCTGCTACGGCGTCGCCGAGCCGCCGGACGACGCCGCGCTGCCGCAAGTGCCGTTCGAGGCGGAGACCTCGATCGCCGCGCACGCGATGGTCCACGCCTTCCGCGCGCTGCAGGACGAGTCCGCACTCGACGGCGCCAAACGCATCATCAACTACCTGCGCCGCACCTTCTACGAGGAGGACGGGACCTTCCTGGCCTGCCCCGGCGAGCGCCACCGGGCGCACTTCCACGCGCATGCGCGCGGGCTGCTGGCCATGCAGGAATACGTCGAGCAGACCGGCGACGCGGACGTGCGCGACTTCGTGCACCGCGCGTACCGGCGGGCCAAGCAGCACCTGGCGAACCACGAGATCGACACGATGGGAGGCGGCCTCACCATCACCGAGCTGCCCGGCGCGAACTTGGTCGGCTTCTTCCCGGAGTGGGCCAACAGCTCGATGGGCGAGAAGGGCGAGACCTGCCAGCTCACCGACATGACCGCCCTGGCGCTGCGGCTCGGGCAGAGCGGCATCGAGGATGCCTGGGACGACGCCGACCGCTGGATCCGCAACCAGCTCGCCGAGGACCAGCTCACCGACGTGGACTGGATCGACCGTCTCCCCAAGGACGTCCCCATTCAGCCGTACGCCTCGACCGAGGACGTGGCCTGTCGCAACCTGGGCAGCTTCACCGGCGGCCCCGACCCCAACGACTGGGCCTCCGCGGTGCACATGCACGTCCTCGGCCACTGCTGCACGGTCAACGGCGCCAAGGTGCTGTACTGGATCTGGGACCGGATCCTCACGCACGAGGCCTGCCGGCTGGACGTGAACCTGCTGCTGAACCGCGCCTCACCGTGGGCGGACGTTGACAGCTACGTCCCGTACGCCGGGCAGGTCGACATCCGCGTCAAGCAGCCGGTGACGCTGCGGGTGCGGCTGCCCGAGTGGGCGCAACCCGGCGACCTGGTCACCCGCGTCGACGGAACGGTCCGCGAGACCACGCAGCAGGGCCGCTACGCGGTGGCAGGGGAGGTCGCGCCCGGCCAGACGGTGACGTGCTGCTTCCCGCTCCCGAACCGCACCGACCACGTCCACATCGAGAAGCGCCCGTACACGCTGAAGCGGCGTGGCAACGACGTCGTCGCCATCGACCCGCCGGGGCGCTACCTGCCCCTCTACCAGCGCCAGCACTACGCCTCCGGGAGCCCGCGCTTCCGCCGAGTCGAGCGTTTCATCCCGGAACGCGTCGTGCACTGGTAAGACGGGCGCGCATCACAGTCGAGGCATAGGAGACTACGTTCATTGGAGGACATGCGCATGGCCAGTTCAGGACCGTTCTACCAGGAGATCACGCTGGTGCCGGAGATCACGGGCGGGTCCGTGCCGGGAGTGGCACGCATGCCGGACGGCGACATCGTCGCGGTGTGGATCGATGGCGAGAACACGATGGGCGCGCGATCGTCCGACGCCGGTGCCTCCTGGAGCGCGGCCGAGGTGCTTGCGCCGGGCGTGGAGGGGGATCCGGCGCTGCTCTCCGCGCGGCGGGGCACGGCACTGCACTTCAACACGTACGAGTCCGTCATGGAGGGCGATGACGCACCGCGCTACCGGCACTCGTCGCTCTTCCGTATGGCCAGTGACGACGGCGGCCGCACCTTCGGAGCGGCGACCCACATCGACACCGGCAAGCGCTACAACGGCCACGCCAACGAAGGGCTGGAGCTGCGCGACGGCACCCTGGTGCTGCCCTACTACTACGTCCGCAACCTGGAGGACGGAGGCGAGGTCTACGAACGGGACATGGTGTGCGTGTCCAGCGTCCTCACCTCGACCGACGGCGGCGAGAGCTGGCAGTCCGGCGCCGACGTGCAGCATCCCGACGATCCCAACGGGGCCGACGAACCGGCCGTCGTGGAGCTCTGCGACGGCGATCTGCTCATGATCGTGCGGTCCACGAGGGGCCGCCACTTCCAGTCGCGGTCGAGCGATCGCGGCGCCACCTGGAGCGAACCGGTGCCGACGGTGCTGGTGGCCTCGAATACGCCGGCCGCGCTCCACCGCCTGTCATTCGAGCCGAGCGCCGTGGTCGCGGTGTGGACCAGCACGCCCTATGTCGGCGCGATGAACCGCTACCCGCTGAGCGTCGCCATCTCCTACGACGACTGCGTGAGCTGGGCGCACCACCGCATCCTCACCAATCCCGGCTGCCAGGTCTCCTACCCCGGCGTCACGAGCACCGACGACGGCACCATCGTCGTCGTCTGGCAGCAGTGGCTGGCCAAGACCTACCACTTTCCGCCCTATGACTCGATCAAGAGCCGCCTGAAGTGCGCCCGGTTCAACGAGGAGTGGCTGCGGGAGGGCGCGTCCCTGTAACCGCGGCGCCCCGGCGCCTCACAGATAGAACACCTGCTCCTCGTCGAGCAGTGTGCGCAAGCCGGCCAAGGTGGCCTTGCCGTCGGCGCCGGGCGGCTGATGGGGCCACGTGTTGCCGTAGCGCGTGGTGAGCTGGGTCCAGTCGAACAGCGACCGGCGCAGGCCCTCGCGGATCTCCCGGCACCCCGGATCGGCGTAGCGGTTGTGCATCTCCCAGGGATCTTCGGCGACGTGGTACAGCTCGCCCGCGTCTTCCACGCCGGCGAACGCGCCGCGCGGCCGGTGGCAGAGCTTCCAGTCCTTGGTGCGGATCGTCCTGCTCAACGGGCACTCGGTGACGGCGAAGTCCCGCACGGCGGCGCCACCGCCGCGCAGCAGAGGCACCAGCTCGTGGCCGTCGATCGTGTCCGGCGCGTCGATGCCGGCCAGGGCGCAGAGCGTCGGGAACAGGTCGACGCTCTCGACCAGCTCCTCGACCGTCAGGTTCTCCGCGATGCCGCCGGCCGGCCAGCTCCAGATGAACGGCACGCGCGTGATCGCGTCGTAGCTGATGCCGGGCGCCTTCTCCAGGAAGCCGTGCTCCAGGGCGAAGTCGCCGTGGTCGCTGCAGTACACGACGATGGTGTTCTCGGCGCGGCCCATCTGCTCCAGCCGCTGCAGCGCCAGTCCCACCATGTGGTCGACCTGTGAGATGCACCCGTAGTAGCCCTGCAGCTTGCGCAGCCGACCGGCCTGGTAGGTGCGCGGCTCGAACACCCAGTCGTAGGCGTGATGGCGGGCGATCATCCGCTGCTGATGCGGCGGCTTGGCCGACAGATCCTCGTCCGCGCTCGGCGGCAGCTCCAGCTCCATGCCGTCGTACCGCTCCCAGAACTCCCGCGCCGGGATGTAGTCCTGGTGCGGATGCAGCGGGTCGAGCTGGAACAGGAACGGCTCACCGTCGGCCGTTCCCTCCAGAAGGTCGAAGAAGCTCTGCAGGCAGTACCCTTCGTTGGTGTCCTCGAAGGCGAGCTCGGAGGGGCAGGCATCGAGGATCTGGCTGCGGCCCCGGTACTCCCCGTCGTCGCGCAAATGCTTGAGGCCCTTGGCGTCCAGATAGCGGTCGTAGGGCGTGTCGCCGGGCCGCGCCTCGTCGTGCAGGTCGCGGTACAGGTCGCAGTACGGCCGCAGCCACGAGCCGTCCACGTGGATGTGGCCGACGATGCCGGTGCGGTATCCCGCGGCCTTGAAGGTGGAGAACAGCGACGGCAGTCCATCCGGCACGCGCTCGTTTCCCGACAGGCCGAAGATGCCGTGGTTGTGCACGTACTGGCCGGTCAGGTAGCACATCCGGCTGGGCGTGCAGATCGGGTTCTGCACGAACGCGCGCGTGAAGTTGACCCCGCGGCTCGCGAGGGCGTCGAGGTGCGGCGTGCGCACCTGGCGATGGCCGTTGACGCCCAGGCAGCGCGCGTTGTGCTGGTCGCTCTTGATGATGAGGACGTTGGGACGGGTCACGGAGGCGTGCTCGACGCGATCTGATCGGCCGTTTTTCTCGCCTCGTTCTGCCGGTGCTGCCGCTCCGCCATGCCCCTGGTCATGTCCAGGAACGGCTGGCCGGACGGGTGCAGCCACGGCAGGTCGCCGGGCGGAAACATGATGATGTCCTCGCGCTGCACCCGGTAGCTGCGGACGTGCGCACGCGGCGCGTCGTCATGGCAGTAGTCGACCACGTACAGGTCACCGTTTTCGAGCTCGACCCAGCCGGAGTATCCGCAATCGCGGTGCACGCTGCGGTCCTGGTCGAGGATGACCGTGAACCCCGGGTAGTACTCGCGCATGTACCACGGTTCGCGCGGATCGTGCACGCCGGCGCGGTCCTCGGGCATCGGCCGCCGCTCCACCATCGGCTGGACGTCCTCCCTGAGCGCCGCCTCCTGCGTCATGAGGTGCAGCGCCAGCATCTCGTTCGGCAGGCCGATGCGATAGGTCACGGCCACCTCGCCGGACGACAGCACGCCCAGACCGGGCCGGCCCTCCAGGCCGATCATGGGAGTCGCGTACGGTCCTTTCCACGTCCGGCCGCCGTCGTGCGAGAGCACCTTGTAGCCCTGACCGAGACTGTCGCAGCGCAGAATCCCGAGGATCGTGCCGTCGTCCAGCTCCTGGAAGGCGCCCTCCCCGAAGCCCAGCCACTGCCGGTACCCGGGCATGATGCGCTGCTGATCGGGCGGAAGGCCCGGAATCGCCACCGGCTCCGACCAGCTCCTGCCCTGGTCTTCCGAGAAGTAGACGTACTGGGTCTCTAGGTTCTGGTCGCCCACGGTGCCGGTCACCTCGGCGCCCCCGAACACCACGCGGCCGTCGCGGAGCTGGGTGAGAGACGGCACCACCGGCCCGTGTACTCCCGGATCTTCCGGTCCCTGCCAGCTCACCCCGCCGTCGGTGCTGCGGTAGAACAGGTTGACCCAGCGGTGCTCGCCGCGCGGCGCGCCGAACCGGTAGTCCACGACCAGCAGGAGCTGCCCGTCATGCAGGCGGATGAGCCGCGCGCAGTTCATGGACGCGTTCACCCGCGTCGGATCGGTGATGCGCGCCCGCGACTCCTCGTAGCCGGCGATCGCCGCCTCGCTCAGCCACGAGCGCGACTCCTCGAACAGCTCCGGCGCGACCACGCACTCGTCGATGATGCTGCGCGGCAGCCAGCTCATGCCCCCGTCGCGGCTCAGCCTGCAGACGATCCGTGAGAACGGGAACGGCGCATGAAACATGCACTCCCGGTACACGCACACCAGCGTGCCGTCGTCACACTGCGCCAGATCCGGAAAGCACTCGTAGATGTCGTCGTTGCGGGAGACGATCGAGCGAATCATGGAGCCGGATTATCGACGCGCCCGGATTGGAGCGTCTACCGGCGGGGTCCGACGTCGCCGAGGTCGATCGGCCGGAACCCGAGCGCCAGCGCCGGCGAGCCCGGCAGCAGCGTGAAATCGTTCCGCTCCAGGTTCGCGCACAGCGGGTCGGCGACGACGCTGTGCGTGTCGTTGCCCCCGGCCCGCCACGTGTCGAGGTCGTCACGGCTCTGCTCGATCCAGTTGGCGTCCGCGTCATAGGTGCCGACGGCGGCCACGATCGGCTCACCGCCGCTCCCGGCGCCTGCGCCGGCCACGTCCCAGAGCAGGTTGAGGTTGCTGCGGAACCCGCGCGCGCCGGTGATTCCCCGCGGACGCTGGGCGAACACCGGCCGGTCGCCGGTGAGCAGCAGGTTCTGCTCCAGCGTGAACGTGGTGTGATCCTCGACGCGCCCCAGCGAGATCACGCTGTGGCCGCCGCGGGCGAACACGTTGTTGCGCACGATGTTCTCGCGGCCGTAGTGCTGATTGAAGACCTGCGTGCCGGCGTCGTAGCAGACGTTGTTCTCCACCAGCAGGTGCGAGCTGCCCTCGTCCAGGTAGATGCACCAGCCGCCGTAGTTGGCCTGGCGAATGTCGTGGATGAGGTTCCCGCGCAGGACGGTGCCCGGCTGCACGCCGAGCGTGTAGATGCCGCCCATGTCGCTGAGCACGCCGTGGCCCAGGTCGTGGATGTGGTTGCGCTCGATGCGGTTGCCGCGCGCGACCGACTCGCCGTAGCCCCAGATCCAGCCGCAGGAGATGCCGCTGTAGTACAGGTCGTGGATGTGGTTGTGCGCAACGACGTTGTCGAAGCTGTGCATGACGAGGATGCCGACCGCGCTCGGGAACACGCGCCCGCCCGCGTGGATGGTGTTGTCGGTGATGACGTTGCGGCCCGTGCGGTCGCGCGCGGCGGAATCGGCGTTCCCGCCGTTGATGCGCACCCCGCCGGCGCCGAGGTCGGCGATCTCGTTGCCGACGACGCGGATGTCGTAGCACCCCGTGCGGAGCACGACTCCATACAGACCAAGGTTCCTGAGCGTGCAGCCTTCCAGCGCGCAGCGCCGCGCGTACTTCATGTCGATGACGCCGGCCAGGTTGCACGCGGCCTGCGCGGTCGCGCCGTAGCTGTCGTCGGGGTTCAGGTGGTCACCGATCTCGAAGCCCTCCAGCGATCCGGGGCCGGGCTGGCTCCAGTCGCAGCACTCGAAGGTCAGGTCGGCGAAGCGCACTCCCTCGACCGGGCGTTCCGGCGTGCCGCGCAGCAGCAGGAGCTGCTCGCATGCCGGCACGTAGATCTCCACGTCGTCCGGGGACTCGCCGGGCAGCGGCAGATAGAACAGCCGGCCGCGTGACCGGTCCAGGTACCACTCCCCCGGCTCCGACAGCGCCTCGACGACGTTCTCGACGTAGTACTTGGCGTAGCGCTGTCCCACGTCGTCGCGCAGCACGAAGATGCTGCGCCGACTGCTGGTAACCACGCGCGTGTCCTCGTCGAAGCTCGTCATGGGCAGCCGCTCCTCCACCCAGTAGTGGTGGACGACGACGTCGACGTCGGTCAGATTTCGCCAGCACGCCACGTCGCCTTCACGGGCGACGAACCGGTCGTGGCCGTGGATGAACTCGTCGTTCTGGCTCGCGCGCAGGTCGAAGCCGGGAACGTCCTCGATCCAGAAGTAACCCTCCCTGGGCAGGCGTGCCCGCGGACGTCGCTCGCCGTTCACGAAGAGCTGCCGGAAGTACCAGGAGCCGGCCTCGACCGCAGGGAGATCGGCTACCCAGACCTCCTGCTTGTTCGCGGCGGCGTCGGCCCTCGTGATGCCAACCTCGCCCGCCGTGGTCACGCGCCACCCGGTCACGCGGCGCCCGCCGGTGAAGGTCGCCGTCTCGCCGGGATAGCCGTGGTAGGTCGTTGGTCCCGAGTCGCGCCCGTTGAACCACACCGGCTGGCCCAGGTGGTAGCGGCCACCGCGGACCCAGACGGTGATGGGGCCGTGTGCGTCGCCACTCTCGCGCAAGCGCCGCACCATTTCCCGCGCCCATTCGAGCGTCGCCAAGGGGCCGTCGTTGCCCGCGGGGTCGGGCTCCGGCAAGCGCCCGCTCCAGTTGTCGTTACCTTCCGGCGACAGGTACAGCGCCAGCCCATCCGCGGTGGTCGTGTCGTTCATCTCAGTCGTCTCCGTTCGGATTACAATGACGACATCATGGTGCACATGGGAGCGCGACGCGCGCAGAACGGCCCCGCTGGCGAAGCCGGGCACCGGCAAGGAAAGGCGTCATGAGCGACGCCGAGGCGTGGCGCGTCGTTGTCCTCGACAAACACACGGCCGGTACCGGGCTGTTCCAGGGCGTGCGCTGCGCCTTCGCCGTTGCGAACTACTGGACCTACGGCTACTTCGAGCCGCGCGACCACTGCGAGCTGCCCGGGCTGCTGCTGCGCACCCGCGCATCCGCGGACGCGCGGCACGCGTTCTTCGCGCCGGGGTTCGAGGGTCAGCCGTACCGCTACCGCCCGAGCGAGCTTCCGGCCTACGTGAGCTGGACCGTCGAGCTGCCCGCGCCGCGCGGAGAACCCGGGCGCCCTGCGCTGGTGATGCCCCGCCCGGGACCATGGGAGATCTGGGCCGAGCCGCATCCTGACCGGGTCGACTGGCACGTGCGGACGCAGCACCGCGGCAGGCAGGTCCACCGTACGCTCCGCGGGCCGCTCGGCGACAAGCACACCGTGCACGTCGAGGCGCGGCCGGCCGCGCTGCGGGTGACGGCTCCGGGCGGCGCGACCGTCGCGGTCGAGCACGACGCCTGCGCCGAGCCGTTCATGGTCACCTTCGGCAGCGGCGCCGCCGCGGACGGCCCGCCCGTCGAGACCGTCTACCGGGAAGTCGTGATCGAGGAGGTGCCCTACCCAAGCGCAGACTCACCCCTGCCCGACGGTCCGGAGGACCTGCGCGCAACGGACGACGGGTGGTGCTTCATGGTCAACGAGGCAACGCCCGACCATCCGCGCCACAGCGAGGGCGACCTGGTCGTGCTGTCCGACGGTTCCCTGCTGCTGGTCTGGAGCGACTACCATGCCGGCAAGGGGTGGGACGAATCGCCGGCCCGGCTGAGCGGGCGCCGGTCGACCGACGGCGGGCGCACGTGGAGCCCCAAGTGGCCGGTGGTGGAGGACGAGCACGGCACCAACGTCATGTCCGCCAGTCTCCTGAACCTCGGGGACGAGCTGCTGCTCGTCTATCTCGACCACCTTCCGGGCATGCCCGTGAAGGGCATGGTCGCGCGCCGCTCCGGCGACGGCGGACGCAGATGGAGCGACGCCGCGGCGATCACCCCCGCCAACGGCAACCGGCACTCGGCCAACAACGCCAGTCTGCGGCGACTGGCGGACGGCCGCATCCTGCTCGCCGCGCGGGAGTACATCGACGGGGTGCGCTGGCCGTACTGCCTGCTCTCCGACGACGGCGGCAGCACCTGGCACGCCGGCGCGCATGTCCCCGACCCCGGTCTGCCCGAGCGCGAGCGGCTCGCCCAGAACGTCAACGAGCCGAGCGTCGCGCAGCTCGCCGACGGCCGCCTGCTGATGACCATGCGCTCGGTGTCCGGGGGTCAGTTCTTCTCCTACTCCGAAGACCGCGGGCAGAGCTGGTCGCGGCCGTTCCTGTCGCCGCTGCGCGGCGCGTGCTCGCCGGCGGCGATGCAGCGAGTGCCCGGCAGCGACGACGTGCTCTGCCTGTGGACGTACGGTCTCTCAGGCCGCACCCCGCTGGTTTCGGCGCTGTCGAGCGACGCGGGCCGCAGTTGGCGGCCTCTGAAGCTGGTGGAGCGCTCCCGCCACCACGGCTACTGCTACACCAGCATCACCTTCCACGGCGAGCACGTGCTGCTCACCTACAGCCACGCCCCCGAGCTGGACGGGGTGCGGCGCTTCGAGGTCGAGCCCGGCTACATCGACCTCCGTCTCACCGCCCTGCCGGTCCAGTGGTTCTATCGCGCGGTGACGTAGGCCCCGGCCGGCTTGCGGCTCCGCGCGGGAAGTGGCATGGTGCCGGGCGACAACGAATTCCCTTGAGGAGGGTGCCATGAAGTGGCTCAGGCTTGGTGTGATTCCCGTGATCGCGCTGCTCGTGAACGGAGGTCTGGCGGCCCAGACGGGTTTGGACGCCGGCGAGATGACACTGCACGAGGTGTGGGCCACGCCGTCGGCGTATACGGCCGACACCGGCGCGAGCCTCCCCGCCTTCAGCCAGTCCCCGACGCTGGATGCCGCGGTTGCCGCAGGCGACCTGCCGCCGGTCGAAGACCGGCTTCCCATCGAGCCCCTGGTGGTCCTGGGCGTCGACGGGCCCGGACTCTATGGCGGCACCTTTTTCAATGCCACCTACGACGTCGGTCTGGCGACGGCGCTGCGCGACGAGACGGCCATCATCCTGAACAAGCACAGCTTCACGGCCGACCCGTATCCCAACGTGACGAAGAGCTACACGGCCGTCGACGACAGCTCGTCGGTCTGGGAATTGAAGCTGCGCGAAGGTCTGCTCTGGTCTGACGGAACGCCGTTCACCACCGCCGACTTCACCTTCTGGTGGGACGACGTCATCCTCAACACCGACATAACCCCGCAACTGCGACCGCAGTACCGGGGCGTCACCATCACGGCGATCGATGACTACACCGTACAGTTCGATTTCGGTGTTCCCGCGGATTTCGTCGCCAGGGGCGGCGGGTTCAATCCCATCACGCGCTTTCCTCGCCACTACCTCGAGCAGTTTCATGCCGAGTATGCCGGCGAGTCGGATCTGGCCGACATGGTGAAGAAGTCCGGGTTCGAGTCGTGGACGCAGTTCTTCCTGGACCGCGCCGACTACAACGAGTACGGAAACGTGGACAAGCCCACGCTGGAGCCCTGGGAGCTCAGCGAAGCGCCGCCCTCCGACCCGGTGATCTGGACGCGCAACCCCTACTTCTGGGTGGTCGATACCGAAGGCAAGCAGCTTCCGTACTTCGACGATCGCCGCACGTCCGTCCTCGGCGATCAGGAAGTCGTCAAGCTGAAGGCCCTGAACGGGGAAGTTGACTACTCGTTCCTGGACATCGATGTCTACACGCTGGCGAAGAAGGCCGAGCAGGACGGCATCGTCCGGGTCTACGTCCAGGACAACCCCGCGCTCGTCGCGTCCCAGTTGGACTTCAACCTGAACCACCCGGATCCGGTGATGCGGGAGGTCTTCTGGAACCCGCAGTTCAAGCGCGCGATCTCGCACGCGATCGACCGCGAGCTCATCAACCAGATCCTCTACGAGGGGCTCAGCTACCCGTCACAGGTCTCCCCGCTGCCGTCCAGCCCGTACTTCAGCGAAGCGCTGCAGAACGAGGCGACCGCCTACGACGTCGAGCTTGCCAACAGCATCCTCGACGAGCTGGGACACGCGCGCAATGACGCCGGCGTGCGGACGTTCCCGAACGGGGAACCGATGGCGCTCACCTTCCTGTCGTTCGATACCGGCGGGCTGCCGACGCACGCCGAGATCATCACCGACGGGCTCAAGGAGATCGGCGTCGAGCTGACGGTGCGCTTCGTCGACTGGGGCGTGCTGACCCAGGCGCGCAACGCCGGCGACTACGACGGCGTGCTGATCTGGGAGAGCTGGGGCACCAACGAGGGTCTGCTGGTGAACGACCAGGCCGCCCACTTCGTGCCGAACCAGCCGCTCAACTTCTGGACGCCGAAGTACCGCGACTACACGATGTCCGGCGGCGAGCAGGGCGAGGAGCCGAACGCGATCGTGCAGGAAGCGCTCGACTACTATCTGCGCGCCCAGGCGACGCTGGACCTGGAAGAGCGCAAGGAACTGTTCGGGCACGTCCTGGAGATCGCGCGGGAGAACCTCTGGAGCATCGGCACCGTGCGCCATCCCGGCTTCGTGATCATGGTGACGCCGGAGATGCGCGGCATTCCGGGCGGACGGCAGCCGATGTTCCGTGGCGATCACGGCCGGCGGGACGCATTCTGGAAGGCTCAGTAACGCGCTGATAGTACGAGCCGAGACACATGACGCATTCCCGGTGTGGGTGACCATGCCGGGGATGCGACGTGCGCACGAATTCACTGTCCGGGTGAGGAGGACGCGTGGCTGAGTACGTGGTCCGCCGCGCCCTGATCATGGTGATCACGCTGGCGGCGATCTCGCTCATCGCGTACGTCGTGATCGAGCTGCCTCCGGGGGACTACGTCAGCTACCAGATCCAGATCATGGTCGAGCAGGGCACGTTCTCCGACGAGGAGGTGGAGAACCTGCGCCAGCGCTACGGCCTGGACCGCCCGATCACCGTGCGCTACTTCCGCTGGATCACCAACTTCGTCCGGGGCGACTTCGGCTACTCCCTCTCCTGGCACAAACCGGTACGGGAGCTGATCGGCGGGCGCTTTGCCATGACGGCGCTGCTTTCGACGCTCTCGCTGCTGTTCACATGGGCGGTCTCGTTCCCGATCGGGGTGCTCTCGGCCGTGCGGCAGTACTCGTTCTGGGACATCTTCTGGACCTTCATCGGCTTCCTCGGCCTGGCGATCCCCAACTTCCTGCTGGCGCTCATCCTGATGTACCTGAGCCCCAAGATCTTTCCGGGGGTCGAGATCGGCGGGCTGTTCTCCCGCGAGTACCAGACCGCCGCGTGGAGCTGGGGCAAGTTCTGGGATCTGCTCGGGCACCTGTGGATTCCCGTGATCGTGATCGGTACCGCCGGCACCGCCGGCACGATCCGCATCCTGCGCGCCAACCTGATCGATGAGCTGCGCAAGCCTTACGTGGACATGGCGCGTGCCAAGGGCATCAGCGAAGTGCGTGCGATCCTGCGCTACCCGGTGCGCATCGCCCTCAATCCGTTCTTCTCCACGGTCGGCTGGATGCTGCCGACGCTGGTAGCCGGAGAGACGATCACGGCCGTCGTTCTGGGCATCCCGACGGGCGGTCCGATGTTTCTCTCCGCGCTGCAGCGGCAGGACATGCAGCTTGCAGCGTCGTTCGTCATGTTGATCTCGGTCTTCACGGTGGTCGGAACCCTCGTGTCCGACCTGCTGCTGGCGGCGATCGACCCGCGCATCCGGTTCGACTGATGGCGGCTGCCGGGCCGCAGGGAGCTGCGGCATCTCAGGGATCCGCGGCGACGGCGGCGGTCGCGCCCGCGCACGGGATGGAAACCGCGGACGAGCTGCTCACCGCCGGGCAGTGGCGGCTGATCCTGCTCCGGTTCCTGCGCCACCGCATGGCCGTGGCGGCCGGCATCGTGGTGCTGCTGCTCTACCTCGCGGCCACGTTCGTCGAGTTCGTCGCACCGTATGACCCCCGCGTGCGCGACACCTCCCACATCTCCGCGCCGCCGATGCGGCTCCGGGTGTGGGACGTGGAGGAGCGGCGGCTGCACGCGCGGCCCTTCGTGTACGCCACCACCCTGCGCCGCGACCCGGTCACGCTACAGCGCCTCTACGTTGCGGACACGAGCATCCGGCTGCCGTTGCGCCTGCTGGTGCGGGGGGACGAGTATCGCCTGCTCGGATTCATCCCGGCACGCCTGCACCTGTTCGGCTTCGAGGGCGATGAACGCGGCACGCTGCTCGGCACCGACACGCAGGGGCGGGATCTGCTGTCACGAATCATCTACGGCACCCGCATCTCGCTCACCATCGGCTTCGTGGGGGTAGCCCTGAGCTTCGGGCTCGGCATCGCGCTCGGCGCGATCTCGGGCTACTTCGGCGGCCTGGCTGACATGGTGATCCAGCGCATCATCGAGGTCCTCATCGCGATCCCGTCGCTGCCGTTGTGGATGGCGCTGAGCGCCGCGATCCCGCATGACTGGCCGCAGACGCGTACGTTCTTTCTGATCACGGTCATTCTCTCCCTCACCGGCTGGACCGGCATGGCGCGGGTGGTGCGCGGCAAGCTGCTGTCGCTGCGCGACGAGGACTTCGTGCTGGCCGCCCGCATCGACGGCGCCCGCGGCCCGCGCGTCATGTTCCGCCACCTGATCCCGTCCTTTCTCAGCCATATCATCGCCTCGGCGACGCTGGCGATCCCGGGCATGATTCTGGGCGAGACGGCGCTCAGCTTCCTGGGGATCGGCCTGCGCTCGCCGGCGATCAGTTGGGGCGTGCTGCTCAAGGAGGCGCAGAACATCCAGGCGGTGGCCTTGATGCCCTGGCTGCTGCTGCCCGGCGCTGCCGTGGTGGTCGCGGTGCTGGCATTCAACTTCCTGGGCGACGGCCTGCGGGACGCCGCGGATCCCTATGCCTGAAGACGGCATGCCTGACGCCGGCCGCGCGGACCTGCTGTCCATCGAGGACCTGCACGTCCACTTCCACACCACGTTGGGCACGGTGCGCGCTGTCAACGGGGTCTCGCTGCAGGTCCCGACAAACCATGTCATGGGGCTGGTGGGCGAAAGCGGCTGCGGCAAGTCCGTGACCGCCCGCGCGGTGCTGCGCATCATCCCGCCGCCGGGCAAGATCGAGAGCGGGCGGGTGCTCTACCACCCTGCGGACGGGGAGGCCGTCGACCTGGCGCTGCTGCCGCCGACCGGGCGCGCGCTGCGTGCGATCCGCGGGCGGCGCGTGGCGATGATCTTCCAGGAGCCGATGACCTGCCTGAGCCCCGTGCACCGGATCGGGCTGCAGATCACGGAGGCGATTCGCGCCCACGCGCCGGTGAGCCGGGCCGAGGCGCGCGAGCGGGCGATCGCCCTGCTGGACGACGTGGGGATGCCGAGGCCCGAGCGCCAGCTCGGCGCCTACACGTTCGAGCTGTCAGGCGGCATGCGCCAGCGCGCCATGATCGCCGTGGCGCTGGCCGCCAATCCCGAGCTGCTGATCGCCGACGAACCCACCACGGCGGTCGACGTCACCATCCAGGCGCGAATCATGGAGCTGTTGCGCTCACTGCAGCAGTCGCACGCCATGTCGGTGCTGTTCATCTCGCACGATCTCGGCCTGGTGGCGGAGATGAGCGAGCAGATCGCGGTCATGTACCTGGGCAAGATCGTCGAGCGCGGAGAGGCAGGCGAGGTATACCGGCGGCCCAGGCACCCCTACACCAAGGTGCTCATGGCGTGCGTGCCGCATCAGTCGAGCGCGCGCAAGACCCCGCTGCAGACCATCGAAGGGACGGTTCCGGACGCGCGGCTCATCCCCCGCGGCTGCCCGTTCAGCGCGCGGTGCGCGGAGTTCATGCCGGGTGTCTGCGACCGCAGCATGCCCGCGCTCACCACCGTCGGGGATGACCACGACGTCGCCTGCTTTCTCCACTCCGATCGGTCAGAGGACGGCGGCTGAGTGGCGCGCGCACGCGACGACGGCCTCCTGCTGGAGGCACGGGATCTGGTGAAGCGCTTCCCGATCAAGCGCGGCCTGATGCGGCGCGTGGTCGGGCACGTCCCCGCCGTGGACGGCGTGTCGTTCCAGGTGTTGCGCGGACGCACGCTCGGGCTGGTCGGCGAGAGCGGCTGCGGCAAGACGACGCTGCTGCGCCTGCTGATGCGCATTCTCGAGCCGGACAGCGGCCTGCTCCGCTTCCGCGTGCACGACGAGCTTCAGGACATCACGCACGTACAGGGCCCGGAGCAGCGGCAGATCTGGCAGCGCATGCGCATGATCTTCCAGGACCCCGACTCGTCGCTGAACCCGCGCTTGCCGGTGCGCGACATCGTGGCCGAGCCGCTGACCCTGAGCGGCACGGCGCGCGGCCGGCGGCAGGTCGACGAGCGCGTGCGCGCCCTGCTCGCCGTGGTCGGCCTCAATCCCGACCACATCAACCGCTACCCGCACGCGTTCTCGGGCGGCCAGCGCCAGCGCATCGGCCTGGCGCGCGCGCTGGCCCTGGACCCCAAGCTGATCCTGGCCGACGAGCCGACCTCGGCGCTCGACGTGTCGGTGCAGGCGCAGATCCTCAACCTGATGCTGCGCATCCAGTCCGAGCGTGACCTGGCGTACGTGTTCGTCTCCCACGACCTGCACGTCGTGCGCCACATGAGCGACCACATGATCGTCATGTATCTCGGCACGGTGGGCGAGACCGGTCCCACCGAGGAGGTGTTCACGCGGGCGCTGCACCCGTACACGGAGGCGCTGCTGTCGGCGGTCCCCGACCCCGATCGGGCCGGCAACCGCGTCACGCTGGAGGGAGAGATCCCGGACCCGGCGCACCGCCCGCCGGGCTGTTCGTTCCATCCGCGCTGCCCCTACCGCGAAGAGATCTGCCGCACGGATGAACCCCTGCTCACCCCGATGGGCCGCGACCGCTTCGCCGCGTGTCACGTGGCGGCCCGCCGGTTTGGCGGAGTTGGCGCATAGCGCACGACTACCGTTCCTGTCACTTCCGGTTCACTCCCCCTTTGCGCCGGGCACGTCCCTGCGCTGGAAGATCCAGAGCGCTGCGCCAAGCAGGACCGCGGTGTATGTCAGCATGACGAAGAACGCCCGGGCGCTGTCCGTCGGGAACGCCGCGTTCATCCATTCGGAAACGTTGGAGCCCAGGAGCGTTACGTCCAGGACGTTCCCCAACCATCCGGCTATCCCGCCAAGCGCGGGAGCGATCAACAGCTCGAAGAGGAAGTAGCCCATCGACAGCGCCGTGCCCTGTGCGTTGGACCCGGTCGCCACCGTCAGGAACACGGCCAGCGCGACGTAGGGCGCCAGGGCGTACACCGCCTTGCCCAGCGCTGTTGCCACCGCCTTCCATGCCGCCGCGTTGCCAGCCACGAGCGGTCCCTCCCCGGCGGGCGGCAGGATTCCCGCGACGATGCTGGCAATGCCGACGAGCGCGGCTATGACGATGATCCCGGCGCTACCCGCGACCATGAGCATGACGAACTTCGCGCTGAGCAACTGCCAGCGTCCGGCCCCTCGGGTCAACGTCGCCCGCAGCGTGCCCAGACCGTACTCCACCCCGATGACCGTAGCCGCAAGGATCATGATGGGTATGACGAAGATCATGGGGAGTTGCCCGGTCGTGCGATTGAGGCTGAACGGCAGGGTGAACCCGCCCGCGCCTGCGCCGCCTGAGTCCAGACCGACGCTTACCGAGAGACCTTCGCCACTCTCAATGGCGGCAGCGCCGGCCCCCGCTGCCACTACGGAATCGGCGCCAAGCTGGTAGCTGACATAGCCCATCCAGAAGCCGCCCTGCGTAATGGCGGCGATGATGCCCAGCAGTATCCAGGGTATCCGCCGTCGGCGCAGCTTGTACCACTCTCCTCTCGTCAGTGTCAGAACGTGGGTCATCATGTTGTCCTCCATCAGTCGCTGCCGGTTACTTCCAGGAAATACTGTTCGAGGGACCTCCCGATGGGCGCCATCTCGGTGACGTAGACCTCGGAGCGGCTCATGGCCGCCACCAACTCCCCCGACCTCTCGACAGGCGCCGCCACGGAAAGTGCGCCATCCTCCGTCGTTCCCACCTCCCCGACCCAGTCCAGCGCCGACAGTATTGCGCGCGCCTTCCCGTCGTCGGTGGTCTTCATGCGGACCAGTTCGTCGCTGTCCGCGCGGACCAGCTCGGCAACCTCGCCCTGGACTACCAGCTTCCCCTTCGAGATGATGGTGACGCGGTCGCAGACCTGTTCGATCTCGTGGAGCAGGTGGCTCGACAGCAGCACCGTCCTGCTGCCGTCGCCGAGGCTCCGTATCAACTCGCGCACCTGGATCATGCCCTCCGGGTCCAGGCCGTTGGTGGGCTCGTCCAGGCACACCAGCTCCGGGTCGCCCAGCAGGGCGTAGGCTATCCCCAGCCGCTGCTTCATCCCGAGCGAGTAGGTACGGAAGCGGTTGTCGCCCCGGCCCGCCAGTCCCACCTTCTGGAGCAGGTGGTCGACCTCGGTCGACGAACCGCGTCCGGAGATGAGACGGAAGTACTCGAGATTCTCCCGCCCCGACAGGTTCGGATAGAAGGCCGGGCTCTCGATCACGGCCCCGATGCGGCCCAGCGCCTGCCGGTGTGGCACGGTCGAGCCAAACAGTCGAAAGCTGCCCGACGTCGGCCTCAGCACGCCGAGCAGCATCCCCATCGTCGTGGTCTTTCCGGACCCGTTCGGTCCCAGCAATCCGTAGATATGGCCACGCCGCACCTCCATCGAGAGGTCGTCCACCGCCGTGATCTCTCCGAAACGCTTGGTCAGACCGTCGGTCTGAATGACCGGTTCATTTGTCATGTTCCCAACTCCCTTGGCCAGCTCCGACCGCTATCTGGGGCGGAGCCTCACGATCCCTTCGATGTCGACGTTCACGCTGCTCGTCTCACCGGAGTAGCGCACGTTGCCGACGCCTTCGACGCGTCCGGTCAGCGATCCGCCGTCCATGGTGATCCGGAGCTGGTTGGCGCCCGACAGGTTGAGCACCGCGTTCTCGACCAGCGACTCTTCCAGGTCGATGTTGCCGGCGCCCGCGGTCTGCAGCGTCAGGTCGCCGATGGTGCTGTCCTCGAAGACCAGGTTGTTCGCTCCGTCCAAGCGCACCGTGAGCTCTGCCGCATCGAGGCCGACGACCGTGCCGTTCACGACCCCGGCGAGGCTCAGCGTCTCGATCGCCGGTGCGGTGATCATGATCCGGGCTGTCCGGTCCTCGTCGACGTTCCTGAAGAAGACGCTGAGCCGATCGCCGGCCGTCGACACCTCGGCGGTGTCGACCAGGTCCTGGTCGCCGATCAGCACCGCACTGTACTCGGCGGCATGCGTGAGATGCAGCTCCCATCCACCGCTGAGCTCTATGGCGGTGAACCGCTCCACGTCGATCTGCCGATCCCCCTCGATCTGCCGATCGAACTCGAGTCCATCGCCGTCCTTCCCGGCCGGCGCCGAGAACACGCGAATCGCCACCGCGACTCCCGCGGTAAGCAGGATCAGAACGACTCCCGAGCTCGCCAATATTCGATTCGTGTACATCAGATGACTCCTTCTTCGGTCCGCGCCGATGAGCGGTTTCGGTCGCGGTAGTGTGGTTCCAGATCGCTCAGCTCCAGGCCGAGCAGATCCATGGTCTTGAACAGTTGCGGCAGGTCGCGGTCGATGAAGCTGCGGCGCTTCAGCTCGCGCGCCTCGTGGTACGCGCGGTCGGCCACGAAGTAGCCGATCCCGCGGCGGTTGAAGATGATTCCCTGATCCTGCAGGTAGGCGTATGTCCGGGTGACCGTATTGGGGTTTACCTGTACGTCCATCGCCAGCTCGCGGATGGAGGGAATGCGGTCCCCGCCGTGCCACACGCGCCGCAGGATGTTCTCGCACATGTAGTCGCCGATCTGCAGATAGATGGCCTGCGGTTGGGTGAATTCCATGCTCAGACTTCCGTCTCGCTCAGGCGGAGCCAGGTCAGGAACCAGAACAGCGGCGCCATGCCCCCCCAGAAGAAGATCTTCCCGCCCGCTTCGATCGCCTCCATGACGCCCGGAGCACTCGCCAACCAGGGACCGAAGCTGCCGGTGAACTCGAAGAACACCAGCCACCCCAGGCCCGCGGCGATCACTGCCAGCGCCAGGAACACCCCGGCAAGGGACAGGACTACCTTGAGCGCGTTCCAGCGCCGGAAGTACACCGCCCCGAACAGGAACAGCGAGCTGATCACCAGGTACCGCAACACGATGCGCCAATCGTCCATCGACGGCGTGAAGACGGGATGCGACCATCCGCGGATGAGCTGACTGATGCCGGCCCCGAGCAGGGTCACCAGGAAGTAGCCGGCCAGGGCGACGGCCGCGTAGCCGACGGTGGAAAGCAGAAGCCGCACCGCCCAGCGCTCCAGCGTCGAGATCGGCAGCGTCAGGTAGGCGTGCGCCCGCGGCTTGTCCGGCAGCTCCGCGAACAGCGTGCTGGTGAACAGGAGACCACCGGCGACGAGCGCCAGCGGAAAGAACGCCCCGTGAAAGTCGGTGCCCGTGGGCTCCGGCGAAAACACGTTGGCGATCAGGATCACCGCCGCCGCCGCACACGTCCCGACCAGGACCGCCCGGCTCTGCTGATGGAGATCGGTGCGCAGCGCGTGCCACGCCCGCGCCACCGAGAATACGTTGCTCTGGTACATCACTCGCTCCTTTCGTCTGTGGTCGCGCGGGCGAACGCCGCTTCGACGCGCCGGTGATCGGCGCACACCGAGTTGAACAGCAGCTCCAGGTCGATGGCCGACTCGGACATCGGTCCCCCGCGCCCAGCGGGGACCAGGGCGCGACCGGCGTGTGCGCCGCCCGCGCCGGTGCTGAGCTCCACGTAGATGGCGTGACCGTTGCCCGGCGACCCCGCGGCACCGGCCTCGCGCACTGCCAGCGCCGCCGAGATCTCCTCCACCGAGTGCTGAAAGACGATCGACCCCTGCTCCAGGATCAGGATCGGATCGATCAGGTGCTCCAGGTCCCGGACCTGGTGGGTCGAGACGACGATCACCCGGTCGTCGGCCGCCGCGCCGGCAAGCAGGCGGCGGAACTGGCTCTTGGCGGGAATGTCGAGCCCGTTGGTCGGCTCGTCGAGCAGCAGCAGCCGGCACTGACTGGCGACCGCGAAGGCGAGCAGCACCTTCTTCTTCTGCCCGTAGGACATGTCGGTCATGCGCTGCTCCGGATCGATCTCCAGCTCGGCCAGGTAGCGCTCCATCGCGGCGTGGTCGAAGCGCGGATAGAACACGCCGTAGAGCCTGACCAGCGCGCGCGCCGACAGCGCCGGCGTGTGAAACTCCTCCGGCACGAAGTACAGCTCGCGCAGGAACGCCGGCGTGCGGCGGCGCACCTGTTCACCGGCGACGCGGGCGCTGCCCGCCTTGGGGAACAGCAGTCCCGACATCAGCTTCAGCAACGTGGTCTTGCCCGCGCCGTTGCGGCCGAGTAGCCCGTAGACGTTGCCGGGCGCAAGCGTCAGGTCCAGCCCGTCGAACAGCCGGCCCCTCTTGCCGTACCCGAACGCGACTCCTTCAAGTTCAACCATTCCGTCCTCCTCCGTGATTCATTCGCCCAGTGTACTACTGCACTGGTACACTGTCAACCTAAGCCTCCGGGCGATCGGTAGTCAAGCCCACGGTACGAGAGTCCGGAGCTCAGGCGCTGGCCGGCACTCCGGCCCGCGGGCTCAGGAGAGGCAGGGAAGCTCGGTATGCGAGCGGTTCACTGTGCTGATAGGGTGTCGGGCGAGGAGCGCCGCGTGCGCATGAGGGAGGCACCATGAAGATCAAGCAGTCCATCGCGTTCCCGATCTTCGGGACGGCCGTCCTCCCGCTGGACGAGCTCTGCCGGCACGCGGCCGGGATCGGCTACGCCGCGATCGAGATGTGGGGACGCCGCGGCGGCGGAGCGTCCGGAGAGGAAGACTTCGACGAGGTCGTGGCCACCGCCCTCGAGCACGGGCTGCGCATGGTCAGCACGTGCGGCCACGGGACGCTCGAGAACGGCAGCAACAACCCCGCCAACCACGACCGCATCGTCAGCGAGCTGCGGGAAACCATCGATCTGGCCGCGGCCAACGACGTCCCCAACGTGATCGCCTTCGCCGGCAACCGGCTGGATGGCCAGAGCGACCTGGAAGGCATGGTCGAGTGCGCCCGCGTGCTGCGCCGCGTGGCTCCCATCGCCGAGGACGCGGGCGTCAACGTCAACGTCGAGCTGCTGAACTCACGGGTCGATCATCCCGGCTACCTGTGCGACCACACCGACTGGGGCATCGCGTTGTGCGAGATGGTCGGCAGTCCCCGCATCAAGCTGCTGTTCGACATCTACCACATGCAGATCATGGAGGGCGACGTGATCCGCTCCCTCCGGCGCGCCCTCCCCCACATCGGCCACTTCCACACCGCCGGCAACCCCGGCCGCCAGGACCTGGACGACACCCAGGAACTGAACTACCGCGGCATCTGCCGGGCGATCGCCGCCACCGACTACGACGGCTACGTCGGCCACGAGTTCGTCCCGGCCGGCGACATCGTGCCCGCCCTGAAGCACGCGTTCGACATCTGCAACGTCGGCGCGTAGGGCGCAAGCACGTCGCCGCCCCGGTCCGGGCAACCTACGCTCGCAATGCCTGTTCGATTGCCTCAGGATTCTCGGTAGCGACCTTCAGCAGCGCTCGAGCCGGTCCGTCGGGCGTGCGGCGCCCTTGCTCCCAATTCCGAAGCGTCGATACGCTTACTCCAATCATGAGTGCGAACTCGGACTGCGTACGCCGAAGCTTCCTTCGGACCGCCTTGATGTCGACCGGCTTGATCTCGAATACGCGTGACGGCTTCCGGCTCCCACGCTTGATTTCGCCGGCCTCCTGGATACTCGTCACCAACTCGTTGAAGTCCTGTTCTCTCATGTGAGCTCCTCGCGGATCAGCCTCGACACTGTTCTCAACTGCTGAGCACTCAGATCTTCCCGATCGCTTTTCGCATAGAGGAACAACAAGTAGATCGTCTCCTCGGGTTTGTCCCAGTAGTACAGTATCCTCACGCCGCCTCGCTTACCTGTCCCTGCCGCGTTCCAGCGCAGTTTCCTGAGCCCGCCGGTCCCACGAACCAAAGATCCCTGTTCGGGACGAAGCAGCAGCGCCAACTGCAACGACCGATACCTGTCGTCGGACAACAGCCGGGTTACTTGGCGGGTGAAGACCGAAGTCTCAACGAACCGCACAGTCGAGGGTACGCCACTGGCGCACTGTCGTCAAGGTCCACAGCGGTGCGCTTGTAGTCAATTCAGGCCGCGCCTACATTAGCGCCATGGCGCGCATCGATCCCGCTCTCTTCGCGGAGTTCGAGGCCGCCGCACGCCGGCCGCTGGCCGTGCGGTGGCGTTACTCCTTCATCCGGACCTACAAACCCGTGTTGGACGATGCGGAGTACCGATCGTTCGACACGATGGAGGAGTACCGTCAGTGGTGCGAGCGGGAACTGCCTGACTGGTTGGGCTATGGCCGCGTTCGAGTACCGACAGGCTGAGGAGATACGGGACGCCCTGCAACGCCACGGCGTCCATTACTTGTTCATAGGCAAGTCCGGCGCCATCCTTCTCGGTTATCCCGACACGACTCAGGATGCCGATCTGTTCGTCGAGAAGGACGCCGCCAACGGTCGGGCGCTGGTGGCTGCGCTCCGCGAGCTCGGGTTCTCGTTGACCGGCGAGCAGGCACAGGAGATCGTCCGAGGCAAGGACTTCGTACAACTGAAGAACGGTCCGTTCGATCTGGATCTGGTGTTCGCGCCCGATGGCATCGAGAGATTCCAGGATGCGTTCGAGCGGCGCGTCGACGTCGAAGGGTTCCCGGTCTGCTCGCTCGATGACATCATCGCCAGCAAGGAGGCATCGAACCGGGCAAAGGATCGTGAGACGCTTCCACGGTTGCGATCGTTCCGCGAATACTGGATCGAACGCCGGCGCAAGACCCGCAGATCCCCTGCGGCACCTGATCCATCAGAACAAGCTGACGCTACTTGATCGCGACCAGGCAGGGCAGGTGTCTCAGGTGGTAGGTGCTGGTTGAGTCCAGGCCGTAGCCGCCGATCCAGGGACTCTCGCCGTCGATCACGGGGATCTCGAAGCCGACGAACTCGGGACTGGCCGCTCGGCGCTTTTCCAGCACCTCCTGGTCGGGGTCCTTCGGCAGCTTGTTGAACATGACGCACGCTCTGACGTCCTTGGCGCCCCACTCCCGCAGCTTGCTACGCAGCGTGGCCATGGTGGTGCCCCGGTCCAGCACGTCATCCAGCAGCAGGACGCTCTTGCCCTGGACGCCGACCGGTTCCAGTTGAATCCGTATCTCCTGCTGCGTCTTGCTCTCGTAGGAAGAGGCCTTGGTCAGGTCGTACTTGATGTTCAGCGAGCTCCGCTTGGCCAGGGCTCTGCCGATGTCCGTGGCCAGGAAGACCGCGCCGGTCAGGATCGGCAACAGGATCAGCTCCTCCCCCTCCGCATAGGTCCTGCGAATCTCTTCGGCGAGTTCGTCCACTCTGCGCTGTATCTCGTCTTCCGACAGCAGCACGTACGCTATCAGTTCCCGTACCTCGGCAGGCGGGACGATGCCGTAGTCTTCCAGCGAGACGCCGTCCTTGGGCTTCGCGACCGGGATCTCGATCATGATGACTCCTCACATTCAGGCTCGACCGCGACGCGGATGCAGTCGTCGGCTCGCGTGTGGGCGGCCTCGTATGCCTGCGCCACCTCCGCCAGCGGGAAGCGATGGGTGATGATGCCGTCCACGGGGACGTCGCCGCGCGCGATCAGATTGATCGCAAGCTCGAACAGCGGCCTGCCCCCCGCGCCCGAGAAGCGAGTCTCGGGCTGCTTGCTGTGGAAGGAGAAGAAATCGTACGTGAACGTCCTCTTCTTCAGGCCGCCGAAGAACAGGATCTCTCCGCGGCTGCGCACCACCTGCGCGCACAGGTTGATCGCCTCAGGCTCCCCGGTCGCGTCGATCACCGTGTCGGCGAGACCGCCGTCGAGCGCATCCACGATCCGGTCGATCACATCGTCGGCGGTGCCGTCGACGACGTGGGTGGCCCCGAAGCGCTCGGCCACCTGACGGCGCGCCGGCATCAACTCGACTCCGACCACGCGCCGCGCACCCATGCGCCGCAGCAGGGTGTCGAACATCAGGCCGATGCCGCCCTGGCCGATCACCACCACGTCACCGGCGATCGCGTTGGTGAGCTTCTGCGTGCCGCTGATCACGGTGGCCAGCGGCTGCGCCATCACCATCTGCTCGATCGGGTGCTCCGGGACTCGGAACACGCGGTCGATAGGCGCCAGGAAGCGCTCGGCCATGCCGTCCTGAGCGGCCGGCAATGCCAGCACCCGCTCGCCTGCCTCAAACGGGAACACCACCCGGGAGCCGTAGGAGACCTCCTCGATGACACCGATCACCTCGTGACCGCTGCGCCCCTCCACCAGCGGGTACTCGTCCGCCGGCAGGGTGTAAACGGACTTCAGATCGCTGCCGCAGATGGAAACGATCTCCGGCCGGATCACGGCATGGTCGGCCTTCGCCCGCGGCTCATCCACCTCGACGACCGAGATCTCGCCCGGAGCGGTGATGTGCGCGGCCTTCATCGCGCCGTGATCATGCCAGCCGAGCCGCCACATGGCGACCAGCGGATGGACCTGTCCGCTGGCCTTGGATACCCTGACCGCCATGTCTGCATCAGGTGCCAACGGCCTGCCGCGCCTCGCCGAGGGCGGCGTCTACCAGAAGCTCGGCGTCGTGCCGATTCTCAACGCGCGCAGCAACTCGACCGCGTTCGGCGGCTCCTCGCCGTCGGCGGTGGTCCGCGCTGCGATGGACGAGGCCGGCCGGGGCTGGACGGACATGGCCGACCTCATGAGCAAGACCGGCGACTACATCGCCGAGCTGCTCGGCTGTGAGACCGCGCACCCCACCTCCGGCTGCGCGGCCGCGATCATCCTGAGCTCGGCGATCGCCATGACCCGCGACGACGGCGCAAAGATGGCGCGCCTGCCCAACACCACCGGCCGGAGCAACCAGGTCCTCATCCAGCGGCAGCACCGCTACTGGGTGCAGCCCTGCTTCACCTTCGCCGGCGGCCGGCTGGTGCCGGTCGGCCGCGACGACGGCTGCACCGCCGACGAGCTGGAGGCGGCCATAGGCGATGACACCGTCGCCATCGCCCACCCCTTCTCGCAGCCGGCCGGCTACCTGTTCCCGCCGCGCACCGGCGACCTCCCCCTGGAGGACGTGGTCGCCATCGGCCGGCGCCACGACGTGCCCGTGATCGTCGACGCCGCGGCCCAGATCTACCCGCTGGAGCACTTCCGCTGGATCGCGCAGGCGGCCGACATGGTCTGCTTCGGCGGCAAGTACTTCGGCAGCTCCCACTCGACCGGCATGGTCACCGGCCGACGCAAGTACATCGATCCGCTGCGCAAGCTGGACTTCTCCGGCAGCATCGCCAACGACGAGGTCCCGGTCGGCAGCGGCTACGCCTTCGGGCGCGGCATGAAGCTGGACCGGCAGCAGGTCGTGGCCCTGGCGGTCGCGCTGGACGTCTGGTTCAACACCGACCACGACGCGCGCCTGGCCGAGTATCACCGCCGCATGGGGGTGATCCAGGAGCAACTCGCCGACATCCCGCACGTCTCCACGGAGCCCGTGCCGTACGGGAACTACCAACTGGTGCGGCTGTTCATCACCCTGGGCGAGGAGTTCCCGGCCACCGCCGAACAGATCGTCGAAGACCTCGACAAGGGCTCGCCGCGCATCCTGGTGGGATCGGAGGGCGATCGCGAGGTGTTCGTCGGCCCGCACGTGCTGTCCGAGGGCGAGGAACGGATCGTCGCCGGCCAGCTCCGCAGCGTCCTGCTCGCTCGCCTGCGCGGCTGAGCGCCCCACGACCGTCGCCTTCGGCTCCGCTCGTGGCCCATCCCCACCTTCCCCCCTCGGAGGCTGTCGGCCTTCCCGCTTCCGCGGCAAATCCGACAACCTCCTCGCGGACGGGCGTGGTGCAACTCCGGGCCACGATCGCCCGGACCCTGCCGATCGGCGGCTCCGGCGGCCCCAACGGGCTGACGTGGGACGGATCGCACCTGTGGAGCTGTGACTGCGACAGCTTCGTCATCGAGCGCATCGAGCCCGCGACGGGGCAGTCGGTGCGCTCCTTCCGGCCGGTCGACAGCATCCCGGCCGGCCTGGCGTGGGACGGCTCCTCGCTCTGGGTGTCCGTCCCCTACCACCTGAAGCTGTACGCGCTGGACCCTGCCGACGGCGCCGTGCGGTGCTCGATCCCGGCGCCGGCGCCAAAGTGCCACGGCGTCACCTGGGACGGATCGCACCTGTGGACGAGCTGCCCGGTCACCGACCGCTTCTACCGGGTCGACCCGGCCGACGGCCGCGTCACCGGCGGCTTCCCGTCGCCCGGCACCCGCCCGCACGGGCTGGAGTGGCGGGCCGGCGAGCTGTGGAGCGCCGATACCGACAGCCGCACCATCCACCGGATCGACCCCGGGTCGGGTGACGTGCGCGCCGCGGCGCCGTCCCCGGACGGCACCGAGCCGCACGGGCTCACCTGGGCCGGCGACCGCCTGTGGTTCGGCGACGAGCGCGCCAAGAACCTGCACCGCCTGGAGCTCCAGGAGGTGGCGGACTGATGGGCGACCGGCTGCGCATCGGCGTGATCGGCGCCAACCCCACGCAGAGCTGGGCCAAGCGCGGCCACCTGCCGGCGATCCTGGCCATGCCCGAGGAGCTGGAGCTGGTGGCCGTCTGCACCACCCGCGAGGAGACCGCGCGCGAATCGGCGCGGACCTACGGCGCCCGCCACCACTTCGCCGACTACCGCGAGCTGATCGCCTGCGATGCGGTGGAGGTGGTCGTGGTCTCGGTGCGCGCGCCCCGGCACCACGGGCCGACCATGGCCGCGCTGGCGGCCGGCAAGCACGTCTACACCGAGTGGCCGCTCGGCGCCAACCTGGCGGAGGCTCAAGCGATGGCGGCCGCCGCGCGCACGGCGCCGGGCACGTCGATCATCGGCCTGCAGGGGCGGCACACCCCCATCTACCGCCGGCTCAAGGAACTGGCCGACGACGGCTTCTTCGGCGAGGTGCTGGCCATCCAGATCGGTTCGTGCGGCGGCGGCCTGCTCGACAAGGAATCGCCGGCGAGCTGGCGGGCCGATGCCCGCAACGGAGCGCACAACGGCACCATCGGCTTCGGCCACCTGATCGAGCCCGTCTACCACTGCTTCGGACCGATCCGCGAAGTGTCGGGGGTGTGGCGCACGCAGGCGCCGCGGTGGCTGGAGCAGGACACCGGCAGGACGATCGACGCCACCGCCCCGGACACGGTGTTCATGCAGGGCTCGACCGACGCCGGCACGGCCGTGCTGGCCTACGAGCACAGCGTGCCGTGGCACCCCAGCGGCTACCGGTTCGAGATCTACGGACGCGAGAAGACCGCCGTCATCCACTCCGACGAACGCTTCGCCGACCTGAAGCTCATGGCCGGCGGACGCGGCGACGAGCGGCTGACCGAGATGCCGATTCCCGACCGGCTAACCCGCGTGCTGCACAGCCGCGAGCGCGACCGCCCGTTCGGCGTGGCGCAGATCTGGAGCCACTACGCCGAGGCGATCCGTTCGGGCACCCCCGCGGAGCCCGACTTCGACTTCGCGCTCGACCTGCACCGCCTGATCGACGCGCTGGAGCGCGCCTCCGACACCGGCACCCGGCAGGTCGTGGCGCGGCAACCGCGATGAAGCGCTTCTACCATCCGCTCACCCTGTACGACCTGGAGCGGCTGGCCGAGAAGCGCCTGGCGACCGACTACTGGGACGTGGTCGCCGGCGGCGTGGGCGACGAGATCACCATACGCCGCAACCGGCAGGCCTTCGACGCGATCGCCATCCGCCCCCGACTGCTGACCGACGTCGGCAGCCGCGACCTGTCCACCGTTGTGCTCGGCCACCGCATCTCCTTCCCCGTGATGGTGCCGCCGGCCGGCACGCAGGTGTGGGCGCATCCCGACGGCGACGTGGCCACCGCGCGCGCCTGCAGCGCTCACCGGACGGTGATGGCCCTGCGCGCCGGCGCCGGCAAGACGGTCGCCGAGGTGCGCAAGGCGACCACCGGCCCGCTCTGGTACGGCGTCAAGCACTACCCGGACGAGGTCACCGAGCACCTGATCGGCCGCGCCGTGGAGGCCGGCGTGGACGCGATCTGCATCACCATCGCCGGACCCGGCATGGGCGACCGGGAGCCGGACGTGCGCGGCTTCTCCCCCAGCCACGACGCGCCCATCCAGAGCTACGTGGGCAAGTGGGCGGACCTCGCTGACCGGCCTGACCTGGCCGAGATGATGGAAAACCTGGACGGCGTCTCCTACCCGCCGCTGGACGGCAAGCGGCTGGAGTGGCTGAAGGGGCTCACCGGGCTGCCGCTGATCGTCAAGGAAGTGATGACCGCCGAGGACGCGCAGCTCGCCGTCCATCACGGCGCCGACGCGGTGATCGTCTCCAACCACGGCGGGCGCACCTTCGACGGCATGCAGGCGTCGATCGAGGTGCTGCCGGAGGTCGTCGCCGCGGTCGGCGACCGCGCCGAGGTCTACCTGGACTCCGGCGTGCGCCGCGGCACCGACGTGCTCAAGGCGCTGGCGCTCGGCGCCCGCGCGGTGATGGTCGGCCGGCCGGTGTTCTGGGGGCTCGCGATCGACGGCGAGGCCGGCGTGCGCACCATGTTTCAGATTCTCAAGTCCGAGTTCGACAAGGCGATGGCGATGTGCGGCTGCACGAGCGTCGCCGACATCGACGAGCGGCGGGTCGTCCTGCCGTGATGACGGAGAAAAGCGCGCTACGGTGTCTGTCGGACTGGCGCGTCAGCGGCAGACCGACAGACACCGTAGCGAAAAGGTGGGGATGGGCCAAAAGCGGAGCCGAAGGCGACGGTTTTGGGGCGAGGAGGTTCGCATGGCGATCGCGATGACCGACCAGCAGAAGGACGACCTCAACCGCGAGGGGTACTTCGTCGTCGAGAACCTGCTCGGCACCGACGAGGTGGCCGCCGTGGCGGCGGCGATGGACCAGGTGGCCGCCGAGGTGCGCGCGGAGCGCGGCCTGGGTCCCGGCGACAAGGTGGCGCTGCGCAACGGCATGATCCGCCATCCGAAGCTCCTCGACCTCATGGACCATCCCAGGATCCTGGAGCTGGTGGTCGATGCCTACGGCTGGAACATCCACAACCGCGACAGCGTCACGCAGTGGGAGCCCCCCAGGCCGGCCGAAAGCGATCCCGACATCCTGTCGCTCGGCTGGCACTTCGATTACGAGGAGGAGTTCTGCGGGACCACCGTGGACGGCACGCTGCCGCTGTTGGACTTCAAGGTCGGCTGGTACATCTCCGACCACACCGAGCCGGGCCACAGCACCATCCTGGTGGTCCCCGGCAGCTACCGGTGGTCACGCGAGCAGCGCGCGACCTTCGAGGACTGGCTCGACCCGGCCGACATCGTCGCCGTGAAGGCGCCGGCCGGCAGCGTGATGCTGTGGCGCCCGACCCTGCTGCACAGCGTGACGCCCAACCTGTCCGCCACCGAGCGCAAGGCGATCTACGTGAGCTACACGCCGCGCTGGGTCCGTCCGAGCGGCCACCTGGAGCAGGATGCCGAGCTCATCGCGCGCAGCTCACCGGTGCGCCGGCAGCTCCTGGGGGCGATGGGGAACCTGAGCCATCCCCTCGGCAGCGATCCGGTCAACAGTCCCAACTCCCAGTACTGGTTCAGCGACGACTGGGACACCGTCCCGCTGAAGGCGTGGGCGGAGGCACGCGCCGGCGGCCCGCCCTACGATTGGGGCACCGGCCTTGGCGTCAGCCATACGAAGGGACCGAATTTCGCGTTCACGCAGGTGACCATCCCGGACGGTCCGTCCGAAGGATCGTCGTAGGATGGCCGGGCAGCCGATCGTCACGGACATCGCTCAGGGCGTCGGCCTGACCACGCCGGCACCGGCCGTCCGCACCGTCAAGGTGCTGCTCTCGCCGCTGCTGCAGGAAGGGCTGGAGGACTTCTCGGTCGGCATCACCGAGCTGCCGCCACACGGCGAGGGCACCCGCCACAACCATCCGGAGGCCGCCGAGGTGTGGCTGTTCTTCGCCGGCCGCGGCCGCGCCATCGTCGGCGACCGTGAGTACCCGACCGGCCCCGGCACCGTCGTCTACACCCCGCCGGGCACCTTCCACCAGTTCCTCAACACCGGCGACGAACCGGTCAAGCTCTACTTCCTGTACGTCCCAGCCGGCGAGGCACAAGCCATCCTGGACGCCGAGTTCCGCTGAGCGCAGGCAGGATCGACGCAATGCCAGACTCTCGAAAAAGCTGCTCAACGCAGGTCCCTGAGCCGAATATGCCTGCGCCGCAACGTCCGAGCGAGAAATACTGCAGCTTTGCACCGGGCGCCGTGCACCTCGAGCCCGGCCTCTTTCATAAGAGATTCGAGGTGAATCTGGCCTACTTGAAGAGCCTGAAGACGGGCAACCTCCTCCAGAACCACTTTTTCGAAGCCGGTATCGACATCTTCAGAGACAAAACGCCAGAGCCGCAAGATGACCCGCACTGGGGGTGGGAAACACCCACCTGCCTGGTACGAGGGCACTTCCTCGGGCACTGGCTCTCGGCTGCGTCACGAGTCTATGCGTCGACGGGCGATGCGGAGCTGAAAGTCAAACTCGACCGGGTAGTCACCGAGCTTGGCACATGTCAGGAAAGGAACGGCGGAGAATGGGTCTTCTCGATACCTGAGAAGTACATGGATTGGACCGCCTCGGGAGTACGCGTCGCCGTACCACACTACGTCGTCCACAAGACGCTCATGGGGCTGTTCGACGCCTACCGGTACGCTTCCAGCGCCGAAGCACTGACCGTCCTGGAGAACGCATCGAGGTGGTTCCATGCCTGGACTCGTCGGTTCTCACGCGACCGGATGGACGACATCCTCGACATCGAAACCGGCGGGATGCTTGAAGTGTGGGCCAACCTCTACGGTGCAACCGGCGCCAAGCACCTCGAGGATCTGTTGGAGCGCTATACCCGCGCCCGCCTGTTCGATCCGTTGTTGGAGTCCAAGGACGTTCTCACCAACATGCACGCCAACACGACGATACCCGAAATACACGGAGCGGCCCGTGCCTATGAAGTCACCGGCGATGGGCGTTGGCGGAGCATCGTAGAGCGCTACTGGGAATGCGCTGTCGCATCTCGCGGCACATTCTGCACCGGCGGCCAGACATCAGGAGAAGTGTGGACGCCACCCTACGAGTTCGCGGCACGCCGCGGGAGCGCGACTCAGGAGCACTGCACGGTATACAACATGATTCGGTTGGCAGACTACCTGTTCCGGTGGTCAGGCGATGGAGCGTACGCCGACTACATCGAGAGGAACCTCTACAACGGTATCCTCGCGCAGCAGCATCCTTACACCGGCATGATCTCCTACTTCCTTCCTTTGGAAGCGGGAGGACGGAAGAAGTGGGGCACGCCAACCCACGACTTCTGGTGCTGCCACGGCACGCTGGTACAAGCCCACACGGCGCATAACGCATACATCTACTACGGCCGCGAGAAGGAAGTTGTCGTCTCCCAGTACATTCCGTCTCGATTGAGGACCACGGTCGACGGAAAGCAGGTGACTCTGGCTATGGAGTTCGACACCGAAGCCGAGGTGTCCCACCGGCCGGAGCGTTGGGTGATTGACATCGCGGTGACCTGCGACGGCCTAACCGAAATGGATCTGAAGCTCCGTGTTCCGGATTGGGTGCGGGATCACCCGACGGTGCTACTGAACGGCGAGCGGCAGACCGTCGAACAGCCGTCGCCGCGTTTCTACTCCCTGTCGCGCACGTGGCACAGGGACTCGGTCCGCGTAGAGCTGCCAAAACGGTTGACGTCGAGCGCTATTCCCGACGAGCCTGAGACGGTCGCCTTTATGGATGGTCCCGTCGTGCTCGCCGGGCTCTGTGAGACGGAGCCCACGCTACGGGGCGACAAAGACGAGCCCGGCGTCATGTTGCTACCTGACAACGAGCGGAAGCACGGCAGATGGCTGACAGGATATCGCACCACCGGCCAGGAGCGACGCATCAAATTCAAACCGCTCCACGAAATCATTGACGAGCCGTACACGGTCTACTTCCCGGTAAGGCCCTGATACCGCGCTCAATCTGCAATCTCTACGTATTTTCTTCGCCATTCCTCCAGCGGATACATGCTTCTCGATAGTCCGCCGATCTTGTTCCGCTCGAGCCACAACACCACATGTGTGCTCATTATCTCCGAGATGTCGTCCACGAGGTCTGCCGGGTCGACTGTCACGTTGGTATCCTGTCCCGTAGCGGAGAGTTTCAGCCGCGAAAGGTAGATGCCATGAAGCAACAGACGTGTTGCGTTGCCAAGCTCTCTGCGCACGAGCGACGCGTCCTTGCAGCCCATTCGCGCCGAATCCAGCTTGTCGGATAGCGCGACAATATAGTGCTCGAGAACGAGAAGATCTTCCGCCCGCACCCCTTCGACGGACTTCGGATCCTTCAGCGGTGTCAATCCGTTCAGTATGCTGAAGATGTTGGGGCCGAAGATCCCAGGATTGCTCTCGCGAAGACAGTACCTCCCCAGATCCAGCATCGTGGCGCCCATGACGTTGGCCTTATCCTGAAAAACGAACGCGTCCAAACAGGCGGCGATGTCAAGCTCTTCGTTTTCTTCGACACCCCACGAGAGACCGGCACCGTAGACAAACCCCGGGTAGCTGATCGGCAGGTACTGCCAATGCCCTCGGTCCCCCCAGTCGGTGATCAGGCACCCCCGTGCTCCGTGCTTCTTCCCGTTGGCGGTCGCGTTGACCAGATTCTCCAGCGTGTTGTTCGTTCTGCCGGTAATGCTCCTCCAGCTCCCCGTTCCGGGACAGACGTAGAAAGGCTGATTCTTGCTTGCCAGCAACCTGCCGTGATCGTCATAGGGAAAGTCACGGGTGTAGCCCCAATCCAGGACGACGATATCCTTTGGGAGCTCGTCGAACACCTCGGGGTGCTCGAAGAAGACATCACCCCACATCATCATCTCTTTTCCATGCTGCCGGACGAGCTCGTAGATCTTCTTCACATAGTCGATGAATACCCTGCCTGCACCCTGCTCCTCACATACCTCTTTCGTTTTGTCTTGCCCAAGAGCGACCTCATCGCAGCCGACATTGAACAAGTTGGAGGAGAAGTTCGGCAGGAGATCCTCGTACGTGGTGTTGACAAAGTCGATTGACCGCGAATCGAGTGGATTCAGGACGGCTTTCCAGTATCTGCCGAACGCCTCCTTGCCTTCCGTTTCTTCAGCAAGGTGCACGAACTCCCTCCGAGAAAGCCATGGACCCATGTGACCAAAGCTGTTCTGATTCGGCACCAACTCGACATATCGATCTTTGCAGTACCGGTCCAGCTCAATGACGTCCTCGCCGGTCAACGGGTCTTCGGCCTGCCAAACCTGCGGGAAGGATGGATACGCGAACGGAAACCCTTCGATGTAGAGCTGGAGCTGATTCAGTTTGACGCCGGCCATGAAATCGACGAAATCGAACAACGTCTCGAGCTTTGGTATCTTGTCTCTGCTGATATCCAGCATTGCGGCCCGAACCTCGAAATCCGGATGGTCACGGATCTCGAGACACGGTACGTGCTTTCCGCTCTGACGAACGATCTGGCTAAGGGTACTCACTCCGTAGAACGCAGCGCGGGGCTCGGAGTATTCGATCTCGATCTTCGCGCCATCGACGGTCAAGAGATAGGTATCGTCGGCAAGTGAGGGATTCTTCTTGAAAGCGAGGCGTCTCGGGCGGTCATTGGCGCCAGCGAGCGCGACGCGAAGCCGCACTCCACAGTGTGCTGCGACGACTCCTTGAACGCGTTTTGCGATCGGGAACATCGCCGCCTTTTCTTGGGCGGGGATCACGATCGCCTGGTCCGCCGACACTAGAAACGATCCTGATCGCAGGACGACCTCCTTGGGTCTTGGTACGAATAGCAGTGCTGGGCTCAATCGGATTCCTCCCTATTTATCTTCAACCTGTTCGAGCATCTTCTTCAGATTCGCTTCTACGAAGTCGATGATCTCCTCTCGGCCCGCGAGCGTCCCTCCCGCATAATCTACCGGTTGCAGTCTCGACCTCCGGTTGTACTCTCTCCGCTCGGCCAGCTCATCCAAGAGAAGACTGGTGTCACTCGCGATCGAGGGCGATCGCCCGCTATCCACGTCGTCGACAAGGGAAACGTACCTGTCGAGATACCCGACGTACCGAACCCCCTCCTCCAGTGAGCTGGCATACCATCGAATATAGTCGCGGCCCTTTTCTTCCAGATTCTCCGTCTGCAGACCTCTCTCGAGTACCTCTGATGCCTTGACGGTCGCTGCCAGAGATTCGCGTATCCTTTCTCGAATAAGAGCCCGCTTCTCTTCCGGCGCTTCGGACGGCCAACTGTAGTACTGAAATACGCTGCCTTCCCTGCCGCCTCCCTCGGCTTCCGCGCCCCTCATTTCTCCACGTATGAGTCCGCTGTTATCGAGGTAGGGAATGGGAGGCTCATGATTCCTGCCCTCGATACGGAACATCTCGTGCATGACAGCTCCCGCTTCCTTGCCGTAGAGCTTCGCGCAGGCAGTCCCGAGGAAATCGTGGAACAGGGCCTCCGGTTGGAATTCGTTGTATTGACACTCGAAATACAGCTTCTTGATGCTCGCAAAATCCTCCGGCTTTTCTTCGATGGTGTAGAATCCGCTCGAGTGTGGGTTCCACATATACTCCGCGTTCAGAAGCTGCAGTGGCTCCGAGTAGGAGTGCCCGCACGGCGTGAGGAGCATGTCCGTGCCCTCGAAGATGTAGTTCAACGCAGGCACCGGTAGAAAGAGCTTGTCGTTGTGGTGGCTATCGGCTCCGTAGAAGAACATGATCCCGTATGTCTGCCCTTCGCCGTTGGTGTTGAACGCCTCCTTGAGCTGGCGAGCTCTGCGGCGGTCGTCCGTCTGGTTGATGAAGATCTCCCGGAACCCGGGAAAGACGTTCTCACGACGCTTCAGGAGCCCGCTCAACGTGGACCAATACCGAAGCCCGATGTTCCACTCTTCGTCGTCCAATCCGTAGGACAGGTAACCGGGGCTTATCGGCATGATCAGACAGTCGTTGGCCCCCGAGTACTCATCGCTCTGCACACTCTGGACCGTTTCGGTCATGCGGTCGTAGAGGTACGCGTACGCGCCCGCCATGCCATCTGCGGCCGCCATTTCATCGTTCGGCCACTTCTTCCGACAATCCCGGCAGCGTTTTAGCCATGTTTCCGGCGTCAACCCTTCGTCTTGCTGGTGGATGTAGAGGGCGCCCGGCTCCACTTCCTGCACGAACGTCCGGATGTCGTCGAGTCTCAGACGCATCAGCGATTCATTGGACAGGCACGTGGCGCAGTACCGCTCGCCGGCTATGCAATGGTAGATTTCGCCATCGGGATACTCTCGCCGGTTTTCGAGAACTCGGCCGCGATGCAGTCGCGGTCTGTCCCGAAACCCGCCGGCGATTCCCGAGCCAAACCCGCTGTGCATGAGGTGGATGCCGCGCAGTCTCGCTTCCCGGTTGAACTCTCTCATCCAGCCGGCGAGCTCCGGGAACGTATCGAGTCCCCAACCCCACCCGTCGAAAATGATGACGTTCACCTTGCACAGCAGGGCCAGATCCAGCTTTTCGCGAACACGCTCGCGAAAGGCGCCGCCGCCGTCTCCCCAATCGTAGGCCCAGTTGGTCTGCTCGACTTTGATCAGCCAACGATTCCCCCGGTATCGGTACTGGGGGAAGTCCTCTATGAGGACATTCGGCAACACGGCATCTCCGCCCGTTGCTGACAACAACTGAGCGAGAGTGGCGATCCCATATTGAGACCCCTGATCGCTTTGCGCGCAGACGCAGACCGGCTGTCCCGGCTCACTCCGGACTACGTATCCTTGTTCGGCCGCGTTCTCCTGATCGAACACACCGAGGTCGAGCGGCAGATGGGTGTCTTGCAGGGTCGGGTTGCTGTAGACAACGATGTCTTCTTCCTGATTCGGCAGATGACGCCATTGAACGTTGAAGTGCAGACCGAACTGTTCCTCGAGCTGTTCCTTGAGATAGCGCGCGGCAAAGCGGAGCTTCGCCGTCTCTTGCTCCATGACGCTAATGGTATAGACCTTGTCTCTGGAATAGGTCTTGTGATTCCCGTCGACGAATTGAGCATTTTGCGGAGTGGGGATCAGTTTCAGGGAGGTCGTATCTGACACGCTGTTGCTGGTCATTGTGTTATCTCCTCCGAGCCTGTTCTGACATGAGATCGAGATTCTCTCGAACGAAGCGCACGATGATGTTTCTTCCGGACAGAGCCCCACCCAGGTAATCCAGCGGGGTCTGCCGCGATCGCTCGTTCTTGGCTGCTGCCGACTCGACTCGCTCGGACAGCCTCCGGATCTCACTCTCCACATCGTGATCGATGCTCTCCGGTCGCACCATCTTCTCGTAGATATCAACGTATGCGGCGAGGTAGCCGATGTACTCGACTCCCATCGCCATGAAATCGCGCAGAGACTCGAGGTCCTGATGGGAGGCCACGCCGTCGAGAACATCTCTGGCCTCCGACGTCGTTCGCACCATCTCGTGCAACGTATTCTTTGCCTCGATCAGCTCCTGCGATTCCCTGCGGCCGGCGAAACCAATCCATGGCTGTAGATCTCCATCCGGGCCGGGTGTCGTGTGGAGCTCGGTGCTCCTCAGGTATGGGATCGGTGGCTCGCCGGACTCTCCTCTGAGTGCAAACACCTTCGCGAGCGCCGCTGCGGCCGCATCGCCGTAGAGTTTGCCGCAAGCAAGCTCGAGAAAGCCGCCAGCGCCGTAGATTCGACTCGGCCTCAGATCGCCACGCCTGCTCGTGTCGTACAGATCGAGAAAATCCCGGTAGTTCTCGGGCTCCGTATCGAGGCGGTACGGGCTGTGCAGGGGACTCCACATGAACTCCGCATTGAAGAGCTGCTGCGGCTCCTGAAAGGCGTGGCCGCTGGCCGTAAGCAGCATGTCGGCGCCGCTGAATACGTAGTTGAGCGCAGGCGTCGGCAGAAACAGATGCTCGCTCTGCCAGCCGTCGCCACCGTAGAAATGGATGATGCCGAGACGGTGACCGTTGCCAGAGCCTTCGATTGCGGCTTTCAGTTCGGCGATCCTTCGGTTGCCGTCGTCGTGATTGAAGAACATCTCGCGAAAACCAAGGAATACGTTCGCCGTGTTCTCGATCAGGCCGCTCACCTTCGACCAGTACCGCAGCGCAAGTTGCCAATGCTCGTCGTCGACGGCGACGGCGTCCAAGTACCCTGGGCTGATGAGCATGATGAGGCAGTCGGCCTCGGCGTCGTAACCTGGTGTCCCCACCTCCTGTATCGCTGCAATCACCTCACCGTAGTACTCCGCGTAGGCCCCTGCCATTCCATCCTCGGCATCGAGCCTGTCGTTTGGCCATCGTGCCCGGCATCTCGGGCAGCGTGAGTCCCACATCGATTGCGGAAGATCCAGGACATCGAGCTGATGAACGTAGAGGGAACCCGGTTCCACCGTCTGGACGAAGTCTCGGATACTCCGCAGATTCCGATCGATCAGCTCCCTGTTGGAAAGACACGTGCCGGCGTACATCTCCTCTCCGATGCACCGATACTTCTCTCCGTCTGGATAGTGTTCCCTGTTTTCGAGTACCTCACCCCGATAGATGCGCGTATCGACCATGTTCCGCCTGAAGCAGAAGCCGGAGCTCTGACCGGTATGCATGAGCGATATGCCGCGTAGGCGCGCCTCGCGGTTCAGCTCCTTCATCAGTGATGCGTATTCCGGGAACACGGCCGCATCCCAACCGAAGCCGTCGAATATGAGCATGTTGATCTTGTACTGAAGCGACATATCGAGCTTTTCGATGATGCGCCGGCGAAAAGCCCCTATGCCGTCACCCCAGTCGTATGACCAGACCGCGATCTCGCACCATATGGTCCACTTGTTCCCTCTCAGGCGGAACTCGGGGTAGTCCCTGATTCGCACCGATTCCAGTGCCACTCCGTCGTCCGCCGGCGTGAACATCTGCAGTAGGGTCGTGACCGCGTACAGGCAACCTTGATCGGAGGCGGCGCAGAGCAGCACAGGGTGCCCCGCGCCGCTGTCGATGGCATAGCCCTGCTCTCGAGCGTTCGGGATAGCGAAGAAATCGGGCTCGAGCGCGACTCCGACGGCACCCTGCACCAAGGCCGGATCGTTGCAGATCAGGATGTCATGGTCCTGGAGCGCCTCCGATTGGCTCGAGCGGATGGTGTGTATTCCGAATCTCTCTTTGAGATTTCTCCCGAGGTGGCTCATTGCGAAGGCGAGCTGGTCTGTTTCAGTCCCCAACACGTGAATGGAGTAGACGGCATCGCGCGAGTACGACTTCGCGCTGTCTTCGCGTCTGACTATCTCTCGAGGGGTGGGGATTATTTCGTCGAGCGCTCGCCTGGATGTAGCCATGGATCGAGTTCCCTCAGCTCCTTCAGCCGATTATTGGGCCGAAGCGCAGGTCCTGTCAATAGGTGTGTAAACGAGTCAGGCAGTGCCCCGCTCCTGATGCTCGTTGATTCGTAGCTCGGGATCCGGTTTTCAGTGTGGCTTGACGTCCAGGTCGAGGCTCGACCAATAGTATTTCAGGGGATCATCTGGTCCCCATGTGTCATAGATGTCGTCCCATTCCATCCAGCGCATGTGTGGCTTCATCGAATACTCGTCCACCGGATCGCTCGCCGCCTGATATCGGAAGCTGGTGGCGATCCTGATATGGTCCCTTGTCTCATTGTCCCTCGCCTGATGGATGGTCATGCCGTGAAACATCAAGACGTCCCCGGTGGCCGTCTGGCCCCACGCCCATTCGTTCATCAAATCCGAGTCGTCCCCCGGGTTTTCCTGACCGTCTTCCATCAACGGGCCCAAGTGTGACCCGGGGACCAGTGCGAGACCTCCACCGAGATGAGCGGGACAGTCTCCCAAAGGAATCCAGACCGTCCACGTATCGGGCGTTCCGCGGACTGGACCAAAATCCTGGTGTGGGTGTGTCGTGTGGTCCGGCCTGCCCGGAAACATCGGGTGATAGAGATGGCGGGGATGAATGAGGATGGGACTGTCTACAAGCTGACGGATGATTCGCAGCACATGCTCGCTATGCGACAGGACGTAGAGAGCGCGGATTCGCAGCAGGTCCCTGTAGTAGCTTATGAATTCCGGCTCGTAGTCGTTCTCCGAGAGGTTCGCCCCATCTCGAACCATGCCATCCATAAGATCGCTACCCTGGCGGAGAAACCCATGGCGTGCCGTCACCTCTAGCGCCTCGCGGCGTAATCCCAGGACATCGGCCGCTGGTATCAACTTGCGAAAGAAGAGATAGCCTCTCTCCCCCGCCGCTCTACGGAGCTCGTCCGGGTCCTCCGGCATCGGCGTGGATTCTTCGTACGCACTGATATTCCGCATTGGGCGGGACGCCATTTCGCTCTCCTGCGAGCTAGGTAAAGAGTCTCACGGGGTTATCTACGAGGGGCCTGTTGATGCCCCCCTCCGATGTCCCCTCAAGCTGGCTCGGTAGTGTATCGCTCGAGATTCTCCTCGAGATTCCTCCTGTTCTCATAGACGACCGGAAACCCGTCGCCTTCCAGGATCTCCCCCGGCTTCACGGTCACGTGCCTGCCAACGGCGTGCGATCGCCCCCGCGGCATGAAGATCGTATAGCCCGGCATATAGTGAATCGCAATCGCTCGACGATGGCGTTCGCTCTCGTTCTCGGGAGAGGCGTGCCAGGTCATGCAGTGGTGAAAGGCGACGTGCCCTCTCTTGACTTGCACCGGAACCGGCCTGACCTCCACCCCTTCGGGGAGCAACGCTTCATCGTACAGCGGCTCCAGGCCATCTCCGGTTCGCGGTCGAACCGCACCCCAGCGATGGGACCCCGGCACCATCCACATGCAGCCGTTTTCGATTTCGACGTCATCCAACGCCACCCACGCCCCGACGAGGTCTCCCGGCTCGATGATCGGCCATGCCAGAAAGTCTTGATGCCAGCCGACGCGACCACCGCGTGTCGCGGGTTTGGCAACGATCTGATCGTGCCAGATGCGAAGAATTGGGGTGTTGCCGCAGATCCGCGCGACCGTGCCCGTAATCTCCGGATTACGCGCTAGCTCGAAGAACTTCTCACTGGCCTCCCAGATATTGACGATCTGCCAAACTTCCTTCGCGGTCTGTTGGGCCTCGCCGTACTCCGTAGTCCCGTCGACGAGGTTTCGGCTCAGTACCGGCTTCTTGGCGGATTTGCCCTCCACGACGAGCCGAAGCTCTGCGAGTAGCTCGTCGACCTCCGTCTGGCCAAGAACCGGAACGGGACTCACAACGAAGCCTCTCAGGTGGAATTCGTCTAGTTGATCCTGGTTCAACAACATGGGCGTAATCCCGTAAAAGAGTTAGCTCGTCGAGCTATCCGTTGCGAATACCAAAGAAGGGCTCCGCCGACTCGTCGAGTATCCGGTCCTTGATGGCAGCGAGATCTTCGGGGACCTGTGGCGGTCGAATTACCTTGCCAAGGCTCTCTCCCGGCGGCCGCCTGAAGAGTGTTTCGTAGTTGAAAAGAAAGAACCCCGGGAAGCCGGCCCGCCGCGCCTCGTCGAGGAAGGAGCAGTGGAACTCCGGAGTATCCCGGCTCTTATACACCGCCGGCGCTCGCATGGTTATCGTTCCCGGAAAGACTGGGCGGTCGGTCGAGTCCCTGTGAAGAGGGAATAGCGCTTTGAGATTATCGATGCTGAACGTGTCGTAGTACATGATGAAAATCGCATCCAGGTATCTCGAGAAGCGCGACCAGTCCTGAAATATCCGCAGGAGACCCGTTCTCGGAACCGGGAACACGTACGCCGCGACCTTGACGTCGGGCGCGGCTCGCCGCGCGGTATCCGCAAGGCGCTTTACCGCATTATGAACAGTCAGACAGCGGTACTCGATTTCCAGCTCGCCAGGCACGTCTTTCTGTGTGTAAGTATCGCAGTACTGCACGTTCTCATACTGGAGCTTCTCGCCGAACATCTCCTGATAGTTCTTCTTGCAGCTCTCGCAGAAACACCGGGCGTTGTATCGAATGAAATCAAGCACCAGGACGTCGATGCCGTAGCTGATGCACTGCTCCTCGACGAGCTTGTCTATGTAGTCGAGGAATTCGGGATTCGACAGACAGCCGAAGTGGCTGGGCTCGTAGTTACCGTCCGTATGGTTTATCGTGGCCCATTCAGGGTGATCCGCGAGTATCCCTCCGTTGTTGTCGAATCGGTAGTCGCTCCCAGCCCAGCCGCCGGCAAGCGCTACCGGAAAGTAGCTGTGGAACTCGAGTCCGGCGGCATGGCATCTGCGCAGGGTCTCGCCGAGAAGATCGTACTCCTTGCAGTAGTCGTGGACCACTCCGATCTTGCTGGGGTAGTAGAGAACGCCGGGAGCTTTCACGCACAACTGAATGGCGTTGAAGTTCGCCTGCGCGACCTCATCCACCATGACATCGACATTCTCCGGCTTGAAGTCTCCGAGGAGGATGGCTTCAAACTGGTGAGAGCAGATCGCCCGCAGTTCTTTCATGAAGGTACGACGGGCACTTCCCGAAGGAAGTGCCCGCCAAAAGCCCTTAGCTACCGAAGAAGGCTTTCTGCCGTTGGTAAGCGGTGTTCATGATCGTCATGAACTCCTCAACACCGGCATCCTCGATATCACTGACGAAGGTGTCCCACTCACTGTCGATGTCGAGCGTTCCGACCGTGAATTTGTCGTAGTACGCGAGCTGCAAGGTGTTTATGGCTGCCCAGAGCTCGCCGATCCTCTCGGCTTCCGCCGTGTTGAAAACCACCGGCGGATGCGGCTTCGTCGCCATCTTCAAGCTGATGTTATCGTAGGCGTGCTGCCCTTCCGGATGGCGGGGCCGGTTGGCCGCATCGTAGGATTCCATGTAGATCGCGTCCACCACCGGCCAGACACCGTAGGAAGTCCTGACCCCGTACTCACTTGGATTCTCGACGATGTATTCGCGCTTTCCGTCGTTGATCGCGAATGTCTCGCCTTCGACTCCCCAGGTGGTAAGCTCCGAGCCCTCAGGCGAGCTCAGGAATTCCACGACGCTCATGATGGCTTGTTTCTTCTCATCGGATATCTTGGGGTTGATGCCCCACCCCGGTTGGTTGGCAAACAAGCCCGGACCGATATAGGCTCCGACGACTTTCGGTTCCACTCCGAACGGGCCTTGCACCGGCCACGCGCCCCACATGGTGTAATCAGGATTCAGCTCGCGACCGAGGCCGTTAGCCCAGTCGATCCTTCCGAACCCTTCGATCATCGAGAACGCCTGTCCAGCCGTCACCCTCTCTTCCCACTGCGCGTGTTGGATCGTGGCGAACTCCTGATCCAGGAGTCCTTCGGCGTAGAGCTCATGTAGCTGCTCGACGACCCACCGGGCTCTAGCGTCGATCGGACCGTAGTGATACACGTCGTTCTCGAGAAAGGTGTTGTACTGCGGCTCATGCACGATCCCGGTCATGTTGATCAAGAACTGGTACAGCCATCCTCTCCACCGGGTGGTCACCGGAATCAGACCTCTCTCGTCCTTGACCTTTGTCCACAGAGCCTTCCATTCCTCGAGGGTAGCAGGTTCCGTTTCTCCCATGTCCTCGAGAATGTCCTTGCGATAATCGACAAAGACGTAGCCCAACACCGCTTCTCCCATGTCCATTTGTGGATCCATAAGGGAGGCAACGGTGTATATGTCACCCGCCTCGTCGGCGTTGTAGAATCGGTTGATCGGATCCTGGATAGCCGCGTAGTACGTCGGCGCGTACATTCTCGCGAGCTCGTTTACCGGCTCGAAGGCGCCTTGCAGCCCATACACCTGACCTTCCTTCGGGAATATCTGGATGAGATCAGGAAACTCCCCGGTGGCCATCACGGTGCTGAGTCGCGCTGGATAGTCCCCTGCCGGGACTCCCTGCCACTCGAAGTCGATACCCGTTCTCTTCTCCAACTCCTGAAACACGATCGAATCACCGACCATCGTCCACGGATTGTTGGGGTGCTGCATCATCATGGCGGTTATCACCATCGGCTCGTCTGATGCCTCGGCCTCCTGGGTCGCCGTCGCGAAAACGGACCCGGCCGCACCCGTTGACAACAGAAGGCCGACGATCAGCTTCCCGAGAAAGAGTTTGTTACCCTTCACTAGTCTTCTCCTTGTTACGTTTTCGATACGCAATCCTGAGATACGACCGATCAATTTGGCTGAAACGCGTACGTGCGACTCAGCCTCGGTCGTTCCCCTATCCACGTCACCTTTCCGCTTACCCCTTCACTGAGCCTACCAACACCCCCTTTACGAAGTATTTCTGAATGAATGGATACACCATCAGAATCGGCAAGGTTGAGATTATGAGAGCGGTAGCCTTGTAGGAAGCTTCGACGATGTACTCTTCGTTTGCTTCCGCCAACTTGTGCTGTTCGGCCAACCCGGTCGCCGACAGGACGAGCTGACGCAACATCACCGACAAAGGCCACCTGTCGCTGTCGTTCAGATACACGAGCGGAGTGAAGAAATCGTTCCACAATCCTACCGAGGAGTAGAGGGCGATCACGGCAATGGTCGGAACCGCGAGCGGCAGGAACACTCGAGCGAGGATCTGCAGGTCCGACCCACCGTCAATGACCGCTGCCTCGGCAAGCTCATTTGGAACTCCCATGAACGCGGTTCTGAGAATTATCACATTCCAGGCAACCAGTGCATTGGGAATGACTATGGCCCAGAGGGTGTTGTACATGCCAATCCCTCTTATTACGAGAAAGGTCGGTATGAGTCCGCCGGAGAAGAACATCGTGAATACGATGAGCTTCATGAAGACGCCTCGGAACGGAAACGTCCTCCTCGACAGCGGATAGGCAGTGACGATAGTGAAGAACTGCGCGCTGGCTGTCCCGAGGGCTGTATAGAGTATCGTATTACCGTAAGATCTTATGTACGAAGCATCCTTCACCAGTATCCTGTAGTTGGCAAACTGTATGTGTACTGGAAAGATGAAGACCTTGTTTGCGACCACATACGCGGGGCTGCTCAAGGACACCGCGATCATATTCAGAAACGGGTATGCGCACATGAAACCGAACAGCACCAATACCATGTAGAAGATAACCTTCATCAGGACATCGGCGACTGAAGACCTCCCCACTCGAGTCATCGGCTTACCAGAGGCTCTCTTCGGTGTATTTGCGCGCGAGCAGGTTCGCGCCGTACAGAAATGTAATATTGATCGCCGATTGGAAGATGCCGATCGCGGCAGCAAAGCTGTATTTCGGTAGCCCGAAACTTCCGGCGAGACCGATCTTGTAGATATACGTGTCCAGAATCTCGGAATGGTGGAGATTGAAGCTGTTTTGATACAGAAAAGCAAGCTCGAAGCCTGCGCCAAAGAGACCGCCGATGTTCAGGATGAGGAGTATGATGATGGTGGGGGTAATCCCCGGGAGCGTGACATGCCAGGCCTGTCGTAGTCTGCCGGCGCCGTCCGAGTACGCGGCTTCGTACAGCTCGGGACTTACGTTGGACAGCGCCGCCAGATAGATGATTGCGGACCAGCCAGCGGTTTTCCAGATTTCGGAAAGTGTGTAGATGGGTCTGAAGAAACCCGGTTGGACCATGAAATATATCGGCTCGATGTTGAAGAGCCCGAGAATCCTGTTGACCAGACCACTGTAAGGCGACAGGACGGTGGCCACGATACTCACGACCACCACGTTCGAGATGAAATACGGCAGGTAGCTGACGGTCTGGAACACCCGCTTGAACGTGGGCTGCCGTATCTCGTTGATGACCAGTGCCAACAGGATGGGAGCGGCAAATCCGAAAACGAGCCGATACACCCCCAGCATGAGAGTATTCCACATGAGGGTGAACACCTGGCGCAGCTCGAGGATTTCCCTGAAATGCTTCAGCCCAACCCACTCGCTCCTGAGGACGCCCTGGAAGGGGCTGTAGTCCTGAAAGGCAACGACCAAGGCGAACATCGGCGCGTAGCGAAAGATAAGCAGATGAATGAGGCCGGGGAGAAAGATCAGCAGTAGTAATCTGTGGTCTTTGAGGCGCTTGCGGAGAGACCCCTTCCGTGAGGTAACGAGCGCGCCGGCATCGATGGGTATCGTTGTCACCCCGCGTTCCGTATCACCCTCCCCGGGACCGAGCGTAGTTCTTGATCAGGCAGATCAGTAATTCGTCAACATTACGAAGGTACGAGAGGCTACAGGGCTCCTCACCATGTGTCAAGGGCGAATTTTCGGTCGCTGGAGCAAAAGGGCAGGCATGGGCGAATCGCGCTAAAGCAGCACTTGGGCTCATCAGCATGTCCTCGGGGCCGAGCCCGTCACACCAGGCGGCGACGAAGTCCAGGAACTGCGCAGAACCGAGGACCTCGGCAAAGCCGGGCTCCTCGAAAGCGGGATGGATGAGGCCCCGGATCGCCGACGGCTCACCATTGCGGTGCGGTGCACGTAGCCCTTCGAGCAATCGATCGTGCGGTATCCGTTGGCGGGCGCACCATGTTCCAGATCCTCAAGTCCGAGTTCGACAAGGCGATGGCGATGTGCGGCTGCACGAGCGTCGCCGACATCGACGAACGGCGGGTCGTCCTGCCCGAGTGGTACGGAGGTTCGCATGGCGATCGCGATGACCGACCAACAGAAGGACGACCTCAACCGCAAGGGGTACTTCGGCGTCGAGAACGTGCTCGGCACCGAGGAGGATTTCAAGGTCGGCTGGCACATCTCCGACCACACCGAGCCGGGCCACAGCACCATCCTGGTCGTCCCCGGCAGCTACAAGTGGTCACGCGAGCAGCGCACGACCTTCGAGGACTGGCTGGACCCGGCCGACATCGTCGCCGTGAAGGTGCCGGCCGGCAGCGTGATGCTGTGGCGCCCGCCCCTGCTGCACAGCGTGACGCCCAACCTGTCCGCTTCCTGTATGTCCCCGCCGACGAGGCGCAAGCCATCCTGGAAGCCGAGTTCCGCTGAGCGCGGGTCCTCGACCCCGACGAGTCTCACGTCAGCACGCGCAGAGCGGTCTCGGGCGCCTTGTCGAGAACCCGAAGCAGCGCCTTGGCGGCTCCCGTCGGGCAGCGCTTGCCTTGCTCCCAGTTGCGGATCGTCTCGCGCGGAACGTCGATGCGCCGCGCGAACTCGACCTGCGTCAGCCCGAGGCGCCGCCGAACCCGGCGGGCGTAATGCGCCATGTCCTTCATCTCTTCGGTGTCGTCATGACGCTGCTGCGCGTCGAGGTCAGCCTCCGTCGCTCGATCGAGTACCGCGTGATCGACCCGTCCCGGAGGAAGGCTTCGCCGATCGTCCGGATCAACCCTCACGCGTGTTCTGCTCATACTCCCCAAGCTCCCTGCGGTTTGCCTTGCGGGCCGAGAATCCGGATCCGGGCCGGATCGAGGAATGCACGGATGGCGTAGGCGAAGTCGAAGCCCCGCTGCGCGAAACAGCCGTCGCTCTTGGCATCGTCCCACTCAAACTCGATGGCCTACTAGTAGGCCAATGGCCTACCTCCGTCAACTTCCGGGCGAGGTGATGGCTACTCGAACGATAAGTGCGTCCGTGAGGTCGGCGCCGAACGGCTCCGAGAGCGTCAGCGCAGCGGATCACGCCGTAGCCGTACAACCGCGACGAACATAGACAGTACAGTACTCCTATCCGACAGGCCCAGGATGGACTCCGACCCTGGAACAGGAGGAACGAACATGAATGCAGAACGATCACCAGCGGCAGGCACCTATCGGGCCACGGCGTTTGCCGACGCGAAGCCCGAGCTTTCCGCACCCGGAGCCACACAAGAGCGCTTGGAACACCTGCGGGAGCACGGATTCGTCATCGTCACCGACTTCGTCGACAGCCCCTGGATCCCGATCCTGCGCGAGGCAGGCCGCCGGGTCACCGAGGCGTGTGCGCCCGCCAACGGCTACCGCACGATCGATTGCTCGAAGGGCTACGCGCACCGCACCGGCGACGATGAGCCGTGGGCGATCCGGGGCATCATCCATCCCGCTTTCCAGGAGCCCGGCTTTGCCGAGTTCCTCGGTTCTGCGGAGTTCCTCGACTTCGTCGCCGCCTGGTGTGACGGGCTCGGCCCCGAGGACATGGTGATGAGCCCAATGCTGCTGTGGTGCAATCCCCGCGTGCGGGAAAATGGGCCTAGTTGGCACCGGGACGTGACCTGGTGGGGCACCGGAGAAAGCTACTTCGCCCAGCGCGAGGTCCGCGGCGAGGGGCCTGAGGCATATTCGGAGGCGGTCGAGAGAATCCGCTGGAAGGAGATCCAGGAGACGAACGAGAAGTCGATCACCGAACGGAGCGGCGTGAGCATCTTCCTGGCACTGGTGGACGACGAATGCCACGAGTTGATACCGGGCAGCCACCGGCGATGGCGCACGCCGTTCGAGCATGACGTGCTCCTGCCACGAGAGATGAAGGAGCAGGGTGTGCCGCACACGCCCGGTTGGAACGGCGTGGATCCGTTGCCCGGGCAGGTCGCGATCCGGCTCAAGCCGGGGGAAGCGCTTGTCCGCAACGGAGCCACGATTCACACCGGGCACACCGTCCCCGAGCGTGAACGGAACACCGTTGCGATCGGGTGGTCGAGGTGGCCGGGCCCGTTCACCGGCGATCCGTCGGTGGCGGACGCGCGCAATGCCTGGCAGCTCGATCCTGCGGTGCGTGAGGCGCTGCCGCACGAGTGGATGAAGACCTCCTGGGACCGCTGGGCGGTAACCCAGAAGTTGGGGGGAACGCTCGAGGACCGTTATCCGGCGTTCGACATCGGTCGGATCAAGGCGGGGAACGTTGTCGGTTGGCGCGGCGAGCTGGAACGCCGGGCGGCAGCAGCCGGTGCGGCGTGGAAGCCGTTCCAGGCCGCGGAGTGAGCGGCAGAGGCCGCAGGTCCGCATGAAAGGGAGCCAACGCATGAGACTGCAGAACCAGACCGCAATCGTCACCGGCGCCGGCCGCGGCATCGGCCGGGCGACTGCGCTGGCGCTGGCCCGCGAAGGGGCCGCCGTAACGCTGGCGGCACGGACCGCCGCGGAGATCGAGGCGGTGGCCGAGGAGATCCGCGCGCTCGGCCGCGAGGCGCTGGCCGTCCCCACGGACGTCGCCGATCAGGCGGCGGTGCAGGCGATGGTGGCGCACACCATCGACCGCTTCGTCAAGGTCGACATCCTGGTCAACAACGCCGGCGTGGCCGGCACCTCACCGATCCCGAACATCACCCAGGAACTCTGGGACCGCAACATCGCCGTCAACCTCAAGGCCGTGTTCCTGTGCACCCAGGCGGTGTTCAGTCACATGTGCGAGCGCGGCCGCGGCCACATCGTCAACGTCTCCTCGCTTGCCGGCAGGTACCCGGTAGCCAATTACGGCGCCTACGGCGCTGCCAAGTTCGGCGTGCGAGGATTCACCGGCATCACCGGGCTGGAGGGGCGCCCGCATGGCGTGAAGGCCACCCTCGTGGAACCGGGTCCGATGGACACGAAGATGCGCCGCGACCACCATCGGGACGAGGTCTCGCAGCTCGGGCAACCGGGAGACGTGGCCGACCTGATCCTGCTTGCCGTCACCCAGTCGTCCAAGGTCCACACTCCGGAGCTTCCGCTCTATACCACCTCGAGTCCGGAGATCGAGATGATCAGGCACTGGGAGTAGGCGTCCCCGGGGGACGGCTACTCGAACGAGAAGTGGTGGGGGGTCGGCTCGAAGGTGCAGGGATACTCCGGTCCCGGGCGGGTGACCCAGAAGTAGTACTCGCCGGTGCGCGGCACCAGGAGGAAGCTGTACAGCGTGGCCAGCGGATAATCCTCCGGCATCTGGTCGAGGTGCTTGCACACCGGCGACGGCGGCGTGTGGTCGCGCATGATGCGGCGCATCGCCTCCACGCTCGGGTTGGACTCCGCCTCGCGCAGCAGCCGCTCGATCAGGCGGTGGCGGGCGACGTGAAACTCGTGCAGCGACGTCTGGCCCTGAATGGCCGCGGTCTTCTCCTCCACGGCCACGCCGTCGGTGGTGAAGATCCACGGCGTGTCGGTGCGCCGCACCGCGTAGGTGTTCTTGCTCTTCTCCACCGCGGCCCCGTCGCCTGCGCCGTCGATCATCACCAGGTTGCTCGGTCCCGACATCGTGCTGTAGCGGTCGATCAGGTCCAGCGCCTCCGCCGTCGTGCTGCAGCTACGCAGCACCAGGGGGCCCAGGTCGACCCAGAAGCCGGCATCGGTCTGCTCATGGGCGTAGGCGATGCTTGAGCCCTGGATCGTCAGGCCGTGCTCGTTCACGGCCAGCGCCGTGCCCATGTAGCTGTGGCCCATCTCCTCCGGAAAGCGGAACATCACCGGATCGCCGAAGCCCTGCAAACCCGCGATCGAACCGATCCCGGAGTCCATGTTGCGGCCCACGATCGGGCCCACCGGGCTCTCCTTGAAGATGACGCTGGTGCAACTGCCGTCTGCCGCCGGCTCCGCCTCGCCCGAGACGCGCAGATACACCAGCCGCCGATACTGGTCCTGGCACAGCAGGATGCGGCGGAAGTCGGTGCCGAACACGTCGGCGATGCCCTTGGCCTCGCGGTCCTGGAACTGCGCCAGTCCCTGCATCTCCGGATAGCGGTGCGGATCGAACGGCTCCGCGAGCCGCTCGCGGTGGATGTCGCCCACGGCGTCGAGCAGCCGCGGCTCCGTCCACTCCCGGACCCGTTCAACGTCCCGCTCGCGTCCCGTCAGCCGCGCGTGCTTGGCGAACGGTTCCAGCAGGTTCAGCTCCGGACCCTGCATGCCCTCCTCGTCGCCGAGCCGCTCCACCGCATCCTTGTCGACCAGGCGGTAGAACTCGAACACCTCGCCGTGCGGCGCCGGGATCAGGCCGTCCTCCTGCCACGCCGTGGCGAGGGCGGCGCCGTTCTCGTAGCCGTCGCGTCGGATCACTCTGGTCTTCACCGCGAGCCTCCCGCGGCGCGCGACCGCGGCGCCGGGACGCGAACGGCCCCGGCGCCCGCCACGCGCGTCCTTACATCTGGTGCGACTGCAGCGGATGCTGCAGGTAGAACAACTCGGGATGGGCCGGGAACGTGTACAGCATGTCCCAGCCGTACAGGTAGGTCTCCGGCACGTTCATCAGGTTGTCCTTGATGATGAACACGGTCGGGAAGTAGCCGACCGTGCCGATCACCGGCAGGTTCTCCGACACCCAGGTCAGGATCTCCCTGCCCAGACGGATGCTCTCCGCCTCGTCGACCGTGGCCTGGAGCTGCTGCCAGTTGTCGTACATCTGCACCACGTCCGCGGGCGGCTCCTCGCCCTGCTCGCCGCCGGAGGCCAGCCACTTGGCCCACAACTGGCTCCACGCGTTGCCGGTGCTCGGCGTGGGGATGAGGTTGTAGGGATCGTTGAAGATCAGGAAGTCCGAGGACCCGTCGTGTCCCCAGGCGCCCATCTGCAGGTCGTTGGCGCGCACGCGCTCCCGGTAGAGCTCGATGTTCAGGACGTTGATCGACAGGTCCACACCGACCGCCGCCCAGTACTCCTTGATCAGCTCCTCCAGCGCCGGCTGGATCGACGCGGTGAGGAACGTCCACGCCAGCCGATCGCCGTCCGGACGCAGGCGAAACTCGCGGTTCCTGTCCCATTCAAGGCCGAGCTCGTCCAGCAACTGGTTGGCCTGCTCCGGGTCGTACTGCGCCCACGCGTCATCGTAGTCCGGGTTGTAGTACTTGGAGGTGGACAGGGCGTTGATCTGCGTCGGCTTGGCGCGGCCGAAGTACAGCACCTCGTTGATCTCGTGGCGGTCGATCGCCAGCGACAGGGCGCGGCGGAAGTTCACCTCCCGGAACAGGTCACGCAGCACGTCGTCCCCTTCCAGGGTCTGGTTGACCATCAGCGTGGGTGAGCTCTGGTTGGTGTACTGCCACAGGAACACCCGGTACTGGCCTCCCGCCTCGTTCTCCTTGAACATCGGGAACTGCTGGAAGTTGACGGTGTGTCCCTCGGCGGCGGCGAAGTCCGCTTCACCGCTGATGATCTTGCCGTAGTACACCTCCAGGTCCTCCAGCCGCCGGCTCACGATGCGGTCGATGTAGGGGAGTTGGTTGCCTGCGGTGTCGACCTTCCAGTAGTACGGGTTCCGCTCGTAGACCAGCAGGTCGGTCTCCTTGCGGGTCTGGGTGTAGGGGTTGAGCGTGGGCAGATCGGGCTTCATCGGGAAGCCGATGAAGTGGTGGTTGCGGTCGTTGAAGTACTGGTGCCAGGCGTCGAAGCCGGCCTCCTTGGCCACGTCGTCGGCATCGCTGTTGTGGGCGATGTGGAACTGCTTCAGGTAGTGGCTCGGCGGCGTCAGCACGCCTCCCCACCAGCCGACGAGCTGGGTCGTGAACAGCGGGTGCGGGGCGCTGAAGTGAAATCGCGCCGTCGTATCGTCCACCGCCTCGAAGCGCAGGACCTCGCCGCCGGGAGCGAACCCCCCCGGCACGCTGGGGGTGAGGCTCTCGTTCTGCAGGATGTCGGTGTGCCAGAACTCGATGTCGTGCAGCCCCATCGGCTCGCCGTCCGACCACTTCATCCCCGCGCGCAGCTTGAAGGTGAAGGTCATGCCGTCGGCGGACAGCTCGTACGACTCGGGCATGTTGGTGACGATCGTGCTCTCGTCGAAGTCGATGCGCAGGAACGGATCGGTGCCGGCCAGGTACCAGCCGTCGCGGGTCAGGTCGGGCCGCAGATGCAGGACGTTGGCGGTCCCGCCGTACTCGCCGATGCTCTGTCCCAGGCTGGCCTGCGGCTCCACCACCTGCGGCACCTCCGGCAGCCGGTCGTCGACCGGGGGCAGGCTGCCCTCGGAAACCAGCGCGGCGAGCATCGGGGCCTCGTGGTACGTGTCGCCGTAGGCGGCGAACGAGGCGACCAGCGTCACTCCCAACAACAGGGCGATCGTCTTCCTCATCTCGAACCTCCAGAGCGAAGGGTTAGACGGCCATCTTTGAGGGCACATTGCGAGCTGTCAAGACGCTGACGCAGGCAGCAGCCCGCTTCTGCGTCTCAGGCATCCTTCCCCAACTCCGGCGTTCCCCAACTGCCTCCGCTTGCGGTCTCGATCAGGATCTCCGCGCCGGCTTGCAGTCTCAGGTCGCTGACGAACGCATGGCTCTCGCGGATTTCGCCCTGCCTGATGACGGTCAACCGATTGTGACCGCCTGCAGCGCCGCCGTTCAGACCCCAGACTCTCTTGCGATGGCAACTGTAGCCGGCGGCCAGCACCACCGGTCCCCGTATCCGGTATGACGTCGACAGGCCCCGGCCGCCTCGATGCAGACCCGGTCCGCCGCGATCGCCCAGCTTCCTCCAACCGACCTCCAGCCCGTACCTCGCCTCGCAGATCTCCACCGGGCAGTTGAATGTCTCCCCGTGACTCGCCGAATACATGCAATCGACCCCGTCGCGCTGCGGCGTCGCGCCCCATCCGCCCATCTGCGGTTCGACCATGGCGAAGGTCCTCCCGGTATCGGGATGCTTCCCGACCAGCACCGTGGCGCAGATCGATCCGAAACTTCCCGCCGGCAGCCGCTCCGGAAAGGCCCTCGCCATGCACCGCCAGAGCATGTCGTAGAGCCTGATTCTCGTCTCGAAGTAGTATCCGTGAGGCGCGTTCCCCTCGGCATGAAACACCGATCCCGGCCTGGTCAGGACCTTCAGCGGCCGGAACGATCCAGCGTTCGCGAAGCGGCCGGAGTCCGCCAGTGCCTTGAATATCATCTGTGCCGAGATCACCGCCCCGTCGCGACTGGTGTTGTACGGGCCGGCACGCTGGCAAGGATTCTCCCTGAGGTCGACCTCGAACACCTCGTCCGAGACTCGGATGTCGGCCTTCCAGGCCGCGCCGTCGTCCTGTTCCTCCTCTATCCCGTACGTTCCTGACGGAAGCCGGGCCAGTCCCCGTCGCGCCCGCACTTCCCCCTCGTCGAACATCTCCGCGACAGCCGCATTGAACGCGTCGGCTCCGAAGCTATCGGCCAGCCGCTTGATGCGTTCCCCCGCCCGCCGCGACGCTGATATCTGAGCCCAGAGATCGCCCAGGGTGATCTCCGGCACCCTGGAGTTGGCGGCGATGATGTCGAACATCGAGTCGATCTTCCGGCCGGCATCGAACAGCTTGACGGCCGGAAGCCTGAGTCCTTCCTGGTGAATCTCCACCGCCCCTGTCGACATCGATCCCGGAGTCATTCCACCGATGTCGCTCCAATGCCCGATCGAAGCGGCCCAGGCGATGCGCTTTCCCGCGTGAAACACCGGCATGGCGATCACGGCATCGTTGAGATGCGTCACGCCGCCGAAGCTCGGATCGTTGGTGACGAAGATGTCGCCTGCGACGATGTCGCTGTCCGATGCAACCTCGATGATGCGGCGCACGGCCTTGTCGAGCACTCCGACGAATGTGGGGATTCCGGCGCCGGAATCCGCGAGGTTGCCGGCGCCGTCCGTGACGCCGGTTCCGACATCCAGAACCTCGTAGATGATCGGACTCATCGCCGTCTTCCGCAATGTCGCGAACATCTCTTCGGCAGCAGCCCTGATACCTGCCTGGATCACCGACAGGGTGATCGGGTCGGCGCTGAAGTCCGGCGACTTGCACCCCGGCATTCGGAACGCGTTCCGTGACGCCCTAGGACGACACGGCGCCGACGACCACCCTGTTCCCGAACACGTCGCGCGCGCGTTCCGGCGAGACCAGGCCGTTGCGCACGTCTGCGCGAACCAATTCCGGGTCCCGTTCGCGGGGATCGCCGTAGCCGCCGCCGCTACCGGTGAACACGCGGATCACGTCATCCTTCCTGGTGGCCAGACCGGACACATGGGCAAACCGCTGCCGCTCGCCGTCCGTGCGGATGAGCTCGATGTAGTTCGGCGAGCCGTCCCGCCCGCCGTCCACGCCCCACGGCGGGAACTTCGACCGGGTGTAGCCCGCGGTGAGAAAGCCGTCGTCGGCTCGGACCCGGTAATCCAGCACGATGCCGCGGCCTCCGGCGTGCCTGCCCTCCCCGCCCGGCTCCGTGTTCAACGCCATCCGGTCGACGATCAGTCCGTTGCGCGCCTCGTTGATCTCCGCGGGGCAATTGTAGGTTTCACCGTGGAATCCACAGAACATTGCCGTGTTGCCGTCGCCGCTCATGCTCGCTCCCCAGCCGCCGAGCTGCGGTTCGATCACCGTGTACTGCCGGCCGGTGTCGGGATGGATGCCGCCGATGAACGTGCCGCAGACCGACGCGAAGTGGCCTGCCGCCAGGCGGTCGGGCATGTGGTTCGCCAGGCAACGCCACATGAGATCGTACACGCGCAGCTCGATCTCGTAGTAGAAGCCGAGCGGGGCCGGTTCGCTCGCGTGGAACACCGAACCCTTGCGGGTCAGCAACTCGACCGGACGGAACGATCCTCCATTCGCCGGAGAGTAGGGATCGGTCAGCGACTTGAAGATCATCTGCACGGCGACCATGACGCCGTCGCGGCTCGTGTTCAGCGGTCCGTCGAGCTGGTCGGGATTGTCGCGCAGATCGACCGTGAACCGGTCCTTGGCGATGGTTATCCGTACGGTGTAGACCTGACCGTTGTCCTGCTCTTCCGAGAGCTCGAACGTGCCGCCCGGCAGCTTCGCAAGAGCGCGCCGGGACGCCTTCTCGCCGAAGTCCATGAACGACTCGATCGCGGCCGTGAAGGTGTCCGCGCCGTACTTGTCCGCAAGCGCCTCCAGCCTTCTCGCCCCCACCCGTACCGAGGCGATGGCCGCCCACAGATCGCCCTCGAGCACGTCCGGCATGCGCGAATTGACCTTGATGACCTGCATCACGGGCTCGATGGTCCGTCCCCGCGAGATGATCTTGATCGCGGGAAGCCGCAGGCCTTCCTGGAAAATCGACGTGGCCTCGCCGGTCAGGGATCCCGGCGCCATTCCCCCCACATCCGAGTGGTGCGCGATGTTCGCGGTCCAGGCGATCAACTGTCCCTCGTGGAACACGGGCATCATCACGACGACGTCGTTGAGGTGCGTGACGCCCCCGAAGTACGGATCGTTGGTGGCGAAGACATCTCCGGGCTCGACGTCTCCGGGCCGGTCGAACTTGGCGACGATGACCTTGACCGACTTGTCGAGAACGCCGATGAACGCGGGAATCCCCGCTCCGGACGAGGCGATGTCTCCCCTGGCGTCCAGGATGGCGGTTCCCATGTCGAGCACCTCGTAGATGATCGAGCTCATCGCCGTCTTGCGCATGGCCGCAAACATCTCGTCGGCGGCCGCCTGCAGTGAGTTCTGGATGATTTCGAGCGTGATCGGGTCGTGCCGTTGCTCTGTCATGGGAGTGCTCCCTCACGAATGTGAATGACGATATTGCCGAATCCGTCGACCTGCGCCTGATTGCCGCGGTGCACGACCACGGTCGACGCCGGATCTTCGACGATCGCCGGACCGGCGAACCGCATGCCCGGCCTGAGCTTGCTGCCGTCGTAAATCGCCGCTTCGAACGCCCCTTCCTGCGCGAAGTCGACCTTCCGGGAAGACTTCCGTGCCGCTTTCGGGCTTGGCGGGCCAAGCTCCTGCTCTTTGATCTCCGCTCGACCGACCCGTACGGTGGCCGTGACGTGGATACCGACCATCTCCACGGGAGCATCCAGGCGGTAGGTGTATTCACGCTCGTACTCCGTTTCGAACGCGCTTCTGATCTCCTGAATGCGGTCTGCCGTCACCGGGTTCTCGCCGAGCGCGACCTCGGTCGTGTGTTCCTGGTTCTGGTAGCGGAACGTGCCGAACCTCCTGAACGAGAGGCGCGCGGCGTCGATGCCCTCGCCTTCGAACTGCACGCGTGCCGCGTCCTCGGTCTCGACCAGGGTGCTCTCGATCGCCTCCGCGTTTTCCGGAGCAAGGTCGATCAGTCGCGTCGAGATGTAATCCCGACGAAAGTCGGACATCATCATTCCCCAGGCCGAGAACACGGCCGCGTCCGCCGGTATCACCACCTTGGAGACCCCGAGCTCGGCCGCGAGCGCGACCGCGTGCATGCCACCACCGCCGCCGAACGCGATGAGCGTGAACTCGCGCGGGTCGAATCCCCGATTGAGCGACACCAGCTTGAGTGCGTTGACCATGTTGTTGTTCGCGATCCGAACGATGCCGGCCGCCGCCTGGTCCGGGCCGACGCCGAGCCGAACACCGACATCGCGCAGCACCGCTTCCACCGCGTCCATGTCGGCGTCCAGTTCGCCGCCGCAGAAGTAGTCGCGGTTCATCCTTCCCAACCAGAGATTCGCGTCGGTCGTGGTCGCGTCCCTGCCACCCATGCCGTAGGCAGCAGGACCGGGTACCGCGCCTGCCGAACGCGGTCCGACATGCAGCTTCCCGAAATCGTCGACCCAGGCCACCGAACCGCCGCCGTTGCCGATCTCGACGATGTCGACAACCGGCACCATGACCGGGTAGCCCGCCGTCTTGGCGTCGCGTTCGATCCAGTAGTCGGTCACGATCTTGATGTTGCCCTGATCGATGAGCGAGCACTTCGCCGTCGTGCCGCCGATGTCCAGGGCGATCACGTTCCGGTCGCCGATCAGCCGGCCTAGCTGCGCCGCGCCCCAGACGCCGGACGACGGTCCGGATTCGATCATCGTGATCGGCGTCCGCGCCGCGGCCTGGAGAGAGTCGATGCCGCCGTTGGACTGCATCACGTAGGGACTCCCGGTAAAGCCGCGGGTCGCGAGGCCGTCGTTCAGGCGACGGAGGTAGCGTTCGGCACTCGGCTGGACATACGCGGAGAGCACCGTCGTGCTGGTACGCTCGTACTCCCGCCATTCGCGCGCAATGCCATGCGAGGACACGGCGTGCACGTCGGGCCAGAGACGCCGTACCTCCGCTTCCGCGGCGCGCTCGTGCACGGGGTTCGCGTAGGAATGCAGGAAGCAGATCGCGACCGCCTCCACGCCGTCGGAACGGAAGGCCTCGACGATCGCCGGGAGCGGAGCAAGGTCCAAGGGCCGCATTTCCGCGCCGCGGTAGTCCATCCGCCCTGGCAGTTCGCGGCGCAGGTATCGCGGAACGAAGGGCTTCGGTTTCTGATAGTGAAGGTTGAAGAAATCGGGCCGATTGCCGCGGGCGATTTCCAATGTGTCCCGGAATCCCTCCGTCGTGATCAATCCGACCTTCGCGCCCTTGCGCTCGGTGAGGGCGTTGATCACGACGGTCGTGCCGTGCGCCAGAAAATCGACTTCGGGAAGCAGCACGCCGCTCTTTCGCAGCACGTCGAAGACGCCGCGTTCGAAGTCCGGAGGAGTGGTAGCTGTCTTTTCCGTGGTCACATGCGACTCGCCGGAGTCGGGATCGATGTCGAATCGAACCAGGTCCGTGAACGTTCCGCCGACGTCGATCGCGACGCGGGTGATCCGGTTGCTCATGGCCGTTCTCCTGTACTGCTGTTTCGTATCCGGTCGCGGAAAGCCAGTTCGTCCTCGGTAATCACCGGCGATACCGCGATGAGACTCCGGGTGTAGGGGTGCTGCGGCCGGTTGAAGACCTCCGCCGCGTCGCCGGTCTCGACGATCTCTCCCCTTCTCAGCACGGCGACCCGGTCGGCGATGGTGCGCACCACCGCCAGGTCGTGCGTGATGAACAGGTAGGTCAGTGCCCGGCGCTCTCGCAGCGAGTTCAGCAGCTTGAGAATCCGCGCCTGGACGATGACGTCGAGAGCGGACGTCGGCTCGTCGAGCACGATCAGGTCGGAATCGCAGGCCCTCGCCCTGGCGATCGCGACCCTCTGCCGCTGACCGCCCGAGAGATGCGCCGGATAACGAGCCGCAAGCCCCGGATCGAGGCCGACCTCCTCCAGGAGGCGGCCGATTCGCTCGCGGCGCTGCGCCCGTTCGCCGACGCCATGCACGTCGAGCGCCAGCCGCAGCGAGGCTCCGACCGTTCTGTTCGGGTTCAATGCGGACAGAGGATTCTGCTGAACGAGCTGCATGCGGCGCCGGTGACCGAGCCGGCGACGCTCCGGCAGGACTTCGCCGTCGAGGACGATCTGGCCTGCCGTCGGGTCGGTCACGCCCAGAATCATGTTCGCGATCGTGCTCTTGCCGGAGCCCGACTCGCCGACCAGAGCCAGGCACTCCCCGCGCGCCATTCCGATGCTGACGTCCCTGACCGCTTCGACCGTGAACGTTCCCTGCCGGAACGTCTTCGAGACGTTGCGCATCTCGAGAAACGCCGCGGTCATACCGCTGTCCGTCCGGGCTCATGGACTTCCCGGGGGGCCAGGAAGGCTTCCGGATCGTCGTCGATCTCGGGGATCATGCGGCTCGTGATCCTGGGAACGGCAGCAAGCAGCGCGCGTGTGTAGGGATGCCTCGGGTCCGCGAACACCGCACCCGTCGGACCTTCCTCGACGATCCTTCCGCGATAGATCACGTACAGCCGGTCCGCGAACTCGCGAACGATCCCGAGGTTGTGGGAAATGAAGAACACGGCGGTGCGGCGCTCCTCGACCAGCCGTCGCATGAGCCGCAGGCTCTGGTCCTGCACCGTGACGTCGAGCGCCGTGCCCGGTTCGTCGGCGATCAGGAGCGACGGCTCGTTCATCAGTGCCATCGCGATCATGACTCGCTGGTTCATGCCGCCGGAGAGCTGGAACGGAAATGACTCCATCACCCGCCGCGGCTCGGCGATCGAGACGTTGCGCAGGATCTGTTCCGCCTTCGCCCTCATCTCCCTGGTGCGGACGCCGGGATCGACCCTCCGGACCACTTCCCGGAACTGCGTGGCGATCCGGTACACCGGATTGAGCGACGAGACGGGATCCTGGAATATCGTGGAGATCTGCGTTCCGCGCAGCCGCCTGACCTGTTTCGCCCCAAGCCCCGCAAGGTCCCGGCCCGCGAAGGTGATCGTGCCCGATACCGATGCGTTTCTTTGCCTGTCGAGCAAGCCGAGGACGGCGCGAGCCGTCACCGACTTTCCGGATCCGGACTCGCCGACCAGCGCCACGCGCTCCTCTGCCGCGATCCGGAGCGAGATCCCGTGCAGGACCTCCGTGCTGCCGACGTGGTCTCTGAAGGACACGCGAAGGTCGCGGATGTCGAGGGTGCTTTCGGTCACTGGTCCGTACCGAATACCTCGCGGAGCGTGTCGCCCACGAGGTTGAACCCGAACACGGCAACCAGGATCGCAACAGCGGGGAAGACGGTGAGCCACCACGAGTCAGGCAGATAGTTCGCGCCCTCGGCGACCATCGAGCCCAGATCCGGCGTCGGAGGCTGCACGCCGAGGCCGAGAAACGACAGGGACGAAGCGATGAGGATCACGAAACCGAGATCGAGGGTCATCTTGGTGATGATGGCCGGCACGCAGTTGGGCAGGATTTCGCGGAACATGATGTGGAGCTTCGACGCGCCGACGATCTCGGCAGCGAGCACGTAGCCCTCCTCGCGCTCGGCGAGGGTGACGTTGTAGACAAGCCGCGAGTACCAGGGCCACCACATGACGGTCACCGCGATCATTCCGTTCATGAGAGTCGGCTCCAGCACTCCCATGATCGACATCGCCAGCACCAGTGGCGGGATGGACAGGAACACGTCCGTCGCACGCATCAGGGCGAATCGAACCCATCCGCTGAAGTACCCGGCCGTCAGGCCCACCGTGACTCCCACGGGCACCGCCAGTGCCAGAACGACGACACCCAGTACGAGTGAAAGCCGGTAGGCATACAGGATCCGGCTGAACAGGTCCCGTCCGACCAGATCCGTGCCCATGATGTTCGGCCAAGCCGGTGGGTTGTTGAAGTTCGCAAAATCGACGACGGCACCCCTGTGCTCAGGGAACGGCGCGATGATGTCGGCGAACACGGCGGCCAGGACCACGAACGCGATCAAGACGATCCCGGCGATCGACAGCGGACGGGAGAGAACGATGTGCAGGGCCCGCCTCATGGCCGGTCCCGTGAGTGGCGGATCCGAGGATTGAGCAGCGCGATGAGGACGTCGACCACGAGATTGGCGACAAGAAATGCGGCGGATATGATCAGCACCGTCCCCACGATGGCGTTGAGGTCCTTGCGAAGGATCACCGCGACCCCGTAGCGGGACAGGCCGGGCCATGCGAAAATCGCCTCGACCAGGAAGGCGTTGCCCAGCATGGCCGCGAAATCCAGCCCGATGATGGTCAACGACGGAATCAGCGACGGTCTGAACGCGTATCGCCGCGCGATGCGCCACTCCGGAAAGCCGTACGACCGCGCCATCTCGATGTATGGCCTTCGGTAGGTTTCCGCCATGTTCGCGCGCGTGAGTCGTGCCGCCTGCCCGATGCCGGAAAGCGCCAGTGCGAACGCGGGAAGCAACATGTGCCAAAGCGTGTTGACGAACGCGTTGCGCTGTCCTGCCAGCAGCGAATCCACGAGCAGGAACCCCGTGGCATGAGGAACGCTGAAACTCGTGTGAATCCTTCCGGCTATCGGAAACAGCGGCAGGAAGAAGGCGAACAGCAGCATGAGTATGACCGCCCACACGAAACTCGGCGCGGACACGCCGAGCAGGGAGACGACGCGCACAAGGCCATCGATCAGTCCCCCCTGGCTCTTCGCCGCCACCATTCCCAGCGGCAGGCCGATGCAGATCATCATCAATCCAGCCACGGAGATCAGCTCGAGCGTGGCAGGGAGGAACTGCGCGATGTCCCTCGTGACCGGCCGGTTCGTGTACAGGGAGGTGCCGAGATCGCCGGCCGAAAGATCAAGCAGGAAGAACGCGTATTGTTGCCAGATGGGCTCGTCAAGCCTGAGTTCGGCGCGGAGATTCGCGACTTGCTCCTTCGTCGCGTTCGGGCCGAGAGCTATGCGGGCAGGGTCGCCTGGAATGACCCTCGCGATCGCGAAGATCAGCATCGACACGCCGACCAGGACAAGCAGGGAGACGACGATCCTCCCTGCCAGCAGTCTCAGAACTGCAGCCATCCGCTTCGCTGCTGAACGCTGCCAGGAGCGCGACGCGCCGTCGGCGCGTCGCGCCCCTGATTGCGGTTACTCCATTTCCATCAGCCGGAACTGAAATCCCATCGTATCGAGTCCGAACGCCATGCCGGGATCGGACAGCGCGGGAACCTTGACCTCGGGACGCGCCACGAAAACCGCCTCCGAGTCGTAGGCGAAGATCGTCGGTGCGATCTCCATCAGCCGGTCGTTGAGAGCCGAATAGGTCGCCTCGCGCTCGGCGTCCGTCGCTCCGACCCTGCCCGCTTCGAGCAGTCGGTCGACTTCGGCATCGTTCAGATGCTCCGGCGACTGCCAGGTGCCGGCGGTCGTCGAATGGAACTGGCCGTAAAGAAGCGTGTCCGGGTCGCCGGTGGTCGCCGTTACGAAGAGCTGCGACAGGTGCGGCGTGGTGGCCGGGTCGCCGACCATGCCGGCGAACGCCGCCCATGGAACCTTCGTGATCGACGACTTGATGCCGACTTCCGCCAGATTGGCCTGCATGAGCAGCGCGAACCGCTCTTCGAGCGGCACTTCGGCGATCCACGAGATTTCGATCTCGTAGCTCTCCGGATCGTGGGCGCACTGGGCCAGATGTGCCTTGGCGGCCGCGACATCGCGCTCCAGCGGTTCGCTGCGGGCACCGAACATTCCCTTCGTGATCGCACCGGTCGACGATGACCCTTCGGCCACGTCATCGGTGACCGCGATGAGCTTGAGCACGGAACCGTAATCGAACGCGTTCGCCAGGGCGAGACGACAGTGGACGTCGTCGAGAGGGGGTTTCATGGTGTTCATCTTGAAGTAGAACGACCCCGTCCCGCCTTCCGTGAGAAGCTGATTGCCGGCATCCGCCAGCGCGCGCTTGACCTCGGGAGGCAGCCACTGCGACGAGATGTCGTGCTCTCCCTGGGCGATCAGCGTTCTGACCGTGGCCGGTTCCAGCCCGTAGCGAAGACGTACCGTGTCCGGCGCGCTTTCGTTGATGCCGAGGAAATAGTCCGGGTTCTTGACCATGACGGTCACGTCCTGTGGATTGTGCGACTCCACGACGTAGGCTCCCGAACCCCCGCCGTTTTCCGAAAGGAACGCCTGTCCCCAATCGCCCATGGATCCTTCGCCATCGCCAAGGTTCGCCATCACGAGCTGCTTGTCGACGATCGGCAGCCTGACCAGAAGGCTCACGAATGGAGCGTATGCCTCGGCCAGATCGAACCGGACCGTGTGCCGGTCGATCGCTTCTGCGCCCAGCACGTCGCTGAACAGGTAGGACAGGCCCTGGCCGAGCTCCATCATCCGTTCCAGGGAGAACACGACGTCGTCCGCCGTCAGCATGTTGCCGCTCTGGAACATGACGTCGTCCCGCAACTCGAACGTGTAGCTGCTGCCACTGCCGGTCCACGACTGTGCCAGGTGCGGAACGTGGCCCGGGCCGCCCTGGCGCGGCAACACCAGCGTATCGTAGACGTTGAACATGAGAATGGAGTCGGCGTAATCGGATGCCTTTGCGGGATCCAGCTCGCCGACCGCGACCTCGTCGAGACGCAACACGGTCTCCGCGTGCACCGTGGCGGCCGACAGAGCGATAGCTCCCACGACGATGACGGCTACGTGTCTCTTCACGATTCTATCCTCCCGGGCCGGAATCATGATAGATCCTGCCCATTTTCTCGGTATCGGTTTCACCGAATATGTCCATCGTCACCATGACCAGGACGCTTGCGGGATCGGCGGTGTGATTCCAGGTGGAGTGCTCCCGGTTCGACCTGAAGTGGATCGAGTCGCCCGTGTTGAGGATCGTGGCTTTCCCGTCGAGCTCCACGGTGATCGAACCACTCAGCACGAAGAAGAACTCCTCTCCCTCGTGCCTGATCGGTTCGCTCCGATAGCCCGGTGGGTCATGGACGATGACGCCGTTGAGAACATGACCCGGGAAGTTTGCGGTAACCCGCTCGTAGTCGGTGTTTCTCTCGTCGAGCGAATAGTGCCCTCGGGTCCTGGCCCTGGTTGTCAGCGAGGTCCCACCCGGAATCGCGAAGAATTCGGAAATGTGCGCCTGCAGCACGCGCGATATCGCGGCGAGAGATGAGAGCGAGGGCGACGTCAGGTCGCGTTCGACCTGCGATATGAACCCGACCGAGAGTTTCGCGCCGTCGCCGACCTGCTGCAACGTCAAGCCGAGCTCACGCCGCCTCCTCCGCAACCTGCTGCCCAGCGTCTCGGGCTGTCCGCCGGTGCGGACGCCATCCACGGCAGTTGCCGCCGCCGCCATCGTTTCGCCTTCCACGACCTTGGCATGGTAGTCGGCAATTCGATGTATGTCAAGAAATTTTTAGTATTTATATAAATCTTGTATGGATAGGGAAATGTCCCTATCGTCTACGACTCGACGCCGGAGGCGCTGCGATCCTCACGGTTGAGCCTTCTCCTCCATGACCTGGATCAGGTTGCCGCACGTGTCGTCGAAGACTGCGGTGATGACAGTCCCCAGGTCGGTTGGCGGCTGCACGAATCGCACACCTTTGGCCACGAGACGCTCGTGCTCGGCTCCGACATCGTCGACCGCGAAGGAGGTATAGGGGATCCCGTCCTCCACGAGCGCCTTCCTGAACGGACCGACTGCGGGGTGTTCAGCAGGCTCAAGCACCAACTCCGTCCCCTCCGGAGCTTCCTTGGATACCACGGTGATCCACGCGTGCTCTCCGAGAGGGATGTTGTGCTTGACACGAAAACCAAGCGTTTCCGTGTAGAAACGAAGTGCCTTCTGCTGATCGTCCACGAATACGCCGGCCAGGTTGATTCTCATTACTCGATGTCCTCCTCCGTCGAGTGTGACTCCGTTGAGTGTGACTCCGTTGAGTGTGACTCCGTTGAGTGTGAAGTGTCCTCGTCTGTTGAGACCGGCCACCGCTCCCCGATTGCCTTCAGCGGCGTGCCCACGAACCAGTGGAGCTTCGACCTCCCCTCGCGCCTCGTGCGAATGAGCCCGGCGGCTTCCAGGACGTCCAGGTGTTGCGAGATCGCTTGCCGCGAGGAGCTGATGCCGTTCATGGTCAGGCGCCCACAAAGCTCGAAGAGCGATTGACCCGACCGATCCACGAGCTCATCCAGGATGGCCCGCCTGGTTCGGTCAGCGATCGCGCGATAAACGTCCACATGTCAGTCTAAGGCAGGTGTTCGCTTGCATGTCGAGGCTCATAATACGCAAGCACGGACTTGCATGTCAACGGTGAGCTTCGCACCGCGCCGGGGGTGAGCGTCCCACGTTGTGAAGCGGGCGATTCGGCGCTACCGTTGCGGCATGGAGAGCCGCGTCAATACCGAGGTCTATCGCCAGCGCCGCGAGCGTCCCGACCTGCTCGGCGAGCGCTCCCCGGAAGGGCTGCGGGTCACGCAGATCAGCGCCGACGCCGAGCGCCCGCACAGCCACATCTACATGGAGGCGCGGGTGTTCACGCCCGACTCCCGGCGCTTCGTGTTCCAGCGCTTCCTCGATCCGGCCGACGTCGATACCCGCAGCAGCCGGCGCGAGTACCTGCTGTGCGACATCGAGGACGGCTACTCGTTCATCCAGCTCACCGACGAGGAGGGCGCCATCGGCCCCAGCGTCTCCCCGGACGGACGCTTCATGTACTACTTCATCGACCGGACCCGTGCCGGCGGCGGCTGGTGGACGATCAAGCGCGTGGACCTCGACTCCTTCCAGCGCGAGACCCTGGCGCGGTTCGACGGCCCGCTGCCGGAAGCCGGCCGCCACCTGAGCCTGCTCTACGGCACGAGCAGCATCTCCTCCGACGGCGCCCGCCTGTGCATGGCCGGGTACCTCGGCGACGGCCGTACCCACAACGCGCCGTGGGGGCTGGTGGTTTTCGACGTCGAGCGCGCCGCCGCCTCGCTCGTCTTCGAAGGCCAGAGCTTCTGCAACATCCACCACCAGTACTCCCGCTCGAAAGACCCGGAGGAGAGCCACGACATCCTCCTGCAGGACAACCACGGCTGCGACGTGGACGAGCTCGGCGACATCGTCACCCTGGCCGGTGGCAAGGGCGCCGACGTGCACGTGATCCGCGACGACGGCAGCGACTTCCGCTGCTACGCGTTCGGCCGCGACGGCGTCGAGACGTGCCAGGGGCACCAGGCGTGGCGCGGCGAGCGGATGTCGGTGGTGGCGAGCATGGCCATCGAGAGCGAGGAACGGTATCCGCTGCTGGAGGCCACGGCGGTCCGCGCCGAGCCCGGCACCATGCACCACGGACGCCTGATTCCGGGAGCCACGCGCAACCGCATCAGCCGCTCGATGGAGCGCGAGGACTCCTGCCACTTCGCGTTCGACCCGACGGGGACGAAGTTCGTCTCCGACACCTTCGGCTACCGCGGCCGCCACGCGGACTGCGTGATCTACGTCGGCGTGCTGCCGGACGAGCCCGAGGCGGCGCTGCGGACCAGCTACCTGCTCCACCCCCGCTCGTCGTTCGGCCATTCGCAGCACACCCATCCGCATCCGTTCCAGTCGCCGGACGGAAACGTGGTGCTGTTCAACTCGGACGAGTCGGGACTGCCGCAGATCTACGCCATCGAAGACTTCGAGTATCCCTGATCCGGCCGGCGGGCCGGGTCAGGCGCCCGCCTGTGCCTCGAAGCGGATGCGCGGGTCGAGCCAGGCCAGCAGCAGGTCGGACAGCAGCGTGCCGACGACCGTCAGCACGGTCAGGAAGATCACGATGGTAGCCGCCAGGTACATGTCCTGAGCCTGCAGCGCGCGCAGCAGCAGCGGCCCGGTGGTCGGCAGGCTCAGCACCAGCGCGGTGATCACCTCGCCGGAAACGATCACCGGCAGCAGCCATCCCACGGTGCTCACGATCGGGTTCACGGCGATGCGCACCGGGTACTTGAACAGCAGGGAGCGTTCGCCGACGCCCTTGGCGCGGGCGGTGATCACGTACTGCTTGCGCAGCTCGTCGAGCAGCGAGGCGCGCATCACGCGGATCAGCCAGGCGGTGCCGGCAGTGCCGATGACGACGACCGGCGCCACCAGGTGGCCGAGCATGTCGAGCAGCTTGGCGAGGCTCCACTCGGCGCGCGCGTACTCCAGTGAGAACAGTCCGCCGATGGAGATCCCGAACAGCTTGAACAGCAGGTACATGAGGATCAGGGCGAGCAGGAAGTTGGGGGTCGCCAGGCCGATGAACCCCAGCGCGGTGAAGGTGTAGTCACCGAGCGAGTACTGGTGAGTGGCGGAGTAGATGCCGATCGGTATCGCCACCAGGTAGGTGAAGATCAGCGTCGCCCCCGTCAGCAGGATGGTGAGCGGCAGCCGTTCCAGGATCAGCTCCATGACCGGCCGGTTCCAGTCCAGCGACATGCCGGGGCTGCCGCTCACCAGCCGCCGCATCCAGGTCAGGTAGCGCACGTAGACCGGCTTGTCGAGCCCGTACTGCAGGCGCAGCGCATCCACCATCTCCTGGTTGACGCGCTGGCCGGTCGCCTCGAGCTGCGCCACCTTGGTGGACACGAAGTCGCCCGGCGGCAGCTCGATGATGATGAAGCCGAAGATCGAGACCGCGATCAGCACGGTGACCGTGTAGGCGACGCGGCGAATGATGTACCCGCTCATTCCTTGCGTTCCTCACTCGTGTAGGGGTCCGCCGCGTCGCGCAGCCCGTCGCCCAGGAAGTTGAACATCAGCACCGTCACCACGACGAAGATGCCCGGAATGAGCAGCCACGGATGGATCGCCACGGTACGGAAGTTCTGGGCGTCCTTGAGCAGCACGCCCCAGCTCACCACCGGCGGCCGCAGCCCCAGCCCCAGGAAGCTCAGCGCCGTCTCCCCCAGGATCATGCCGGGGATCGCCAAGGTGATGTTGACGATCAGGTAGCTCATGAACGACGGCAGCAGGTGGCGCCGGATGATGTCGCCGGCGCCCTGCCCGGCGATGCGCGCCGCCATCACGAAGTCCTCCTCGCGCAGCTCCAGCAGCTTGCCGCGCACCACCCGCGCCAGGCCGGCCCAGCCCTGCAGCGCCAGGATCACGGTGATGGCGAAGTAGACGCGCAGCGCCGGCCAGTTGGCGGGCAGCGCCGCTGACAGCGCCATCCACAGGGGAATGGTGGGGATCGAGATGATGAACTCGATGGCGCGTTGCACGATCAGGTCGGGGGTGCCGCCGTAGTACCCGGAGATGCCGCCCAGGATGCACCCCAGGACGAAGCTGATGAATACGCCCACCAGCCCGATCGACAGCGAGATGCGGGCGCCGTGGATCACGCGGGAGAGCATGTCGCGGCCGAGCCGGTCGGTGCCCAGCAGGAACGCCTCGCCGCCCCGGGTGCCGAAGAAGTGCACGTTCGTGCGGAAGATTCCCCACAGCTTGTAACGGTCGCCCCGCACGAACAGGACCAGCGGCAGCCGGCGCGTCGTGTCGGCGGTGTACTCCCGCCGCAGGGTCACCTCGTTGCGGGTCTGGACCAGCGGATACACGAACGGCAGCCGCACGCTCCCCTCGTCGAAGACCCGCACAAGCTGCGGCGGAGCGTTGATGTAGTCGTTGTGGCGCTGGAAGATGTCGTGCGGCGCGAAGAACTCGGCGAAGATCGCCACCAGGTACAGCAGCGCCAGCACCGTGGCCCCGGCCAGCGCCAGCCGGTGGCGGCGCAGCTTGCGCCACATCAACTGCCACTGCGAGGCGAGAAAGTACTCCTCCTGCAGCTCCGGGCGGGCCGTGTCGCGTGCCGCCTCCGCCACCGGTCGCGCTCCTACGCGGAGTCACTGTCGCGGGCGGACAGTGCAATGCTCACGGGACGGTCGACCTCCTCAGCTTGGCGAAGTGTATATCGGGGATCGGCGATGGTGCACGTCCTCCCTTCGCCCCTCATCCCACGCCTCACTTCCTCCGCTACCGATCCGGCCGCCGCCCGCGGCAGACAGGTAGGACCAAGGACTGCCGTCACCCTTGCGCACTACCCAGGTTGTGGGAGAAAGTATGCTTAGAGGTCATGCGTTGTTCGCACGTGGATTGGCTGTGCGGAACGGCAGACGATTTCTGAGCGGTTGTGTGCCCGCGCTTCCACGACGTGCGAAAGATGAGCATGCCTAGGAGGCATCGGATGAGGAACACGCTGCTCTTGCTGCTGATTGCGGCAATCGCACCAGTCGCGCTGTCTGCCCAGGAGGGTACGTATCGAGAAGCGCCGATGCTCGCCGAGCGCGTGGCGAGCGGCGAGCTTCCACCGGTGGACGAGAGGCTCCCCGACGACCCGTTCGTGCTGACCCAGGACAATCCGGCATGGGATGGCGTCGGCGGCTTCCAGGCGGGGCAGTACGGCGGCACCGTTGAAATGGGCATCACGTGGCAGACCTACCACAAGATGAACTGGTATGCGCGCCGGCGTGGATACGAGGGCTTCGACGAGATTCTGGGACGCAACCAGATCGTCCGCTACGAGCCGGCTTCCGGTACGATCGAGCCTGGGCTGGTGGCAAGCTGGGAGTTGTCGGATGAGGACCGCGCCCTGACCCTGTACCTGCGGAAGGGGCTGAAGTGGTCGGATGGCCAGCCTCTGACCGCGGACGACTTCGTCTTCACGTACAACCACATCTTCCGCAACGAAGCGCTGGGCAGAGATCCCGCCGGGTGGAGCATCGGTGGCGAACCGGTAGAGATGCACAAGATCGACGATACGACGCTGCGGCTCACCAACCCCAACCCGCTCACGGGATTCATCATCACCCTGCGCGGGTGGTTCCTGATGCCCGAGCACCTCGCGGCGCCGTACACACCCGGCGTGACCGAGGGCGCCACCGAGGACGACTTCAACACCAAGATCGGCAACATCGGCGATCTGGCCGTGCACGGCCCGTGGCTGCCCATCCAGGAGCAGGAAGGCCTGGTGGTCGTCGAGCGCAACCCCTACTACTGGAAGGTGGACTACGAGGGGCAGCAACTGCCGTACATCGACCGCATCATCCTGCACACCTACGAGGACGTGGAGGTGATCGGTCTGGAGCTGGCAGCGGGCAACCTGCACTTTGCCGCCCGGCGCATTCCGTCGGACCTCGGAGTGCTTATGGCCAACCGCGACCGCGGCAACTACGACGTGCATCTGCGCCTCAACGACGCGCCGCCCTACCTGTGGTTCCACGTCGATGTCGAGGACGACAACTTGCGCGAGCTGTTCCGGAACAAGAACTTCCGGCAGGCGATGCAGTACGCCGTGAATCAGGAGCAGATGGGCAACGTCCTGTTCCCGGGAGCCTGGAGCCGCACCTGGCCGTCGCTCATCGAGCAGAGCCCGTACTTCGACGAATCCGTCGCGCAGCGCTACGACTACTACGACTTCGACCTCGACAGGGCGGGGCGGCTGCTCGATGAGGCCGGCTATCGCGACACGACCGGAGACGGCAAGCGGAACTTCAGCGATGGCTCAGCGATCGAGTTCGTCGTGGACATGCCGAAGGAGCTCAACGTCCATATCAACGCCATGGAGATGTACCGCGAGGATCTCGAGCAACTGGGCATCACCATGTTCGTCAGACCCGTCGAGGGCAGCGTGATGTGGGAACGCCACAACGCCGGGGAGACTCAGGCGTTCTATCCGTTCTGGCTCAACGTCGGCGGCGACCCGGTGCTGATGCAGCCGCACGCGCTGTTCCCCAAGCCCTACGATCACCGTGCGGGCCATCACGCGGTCGGCCGGCTGCCTCGCGAAGAGGCGGAGAAGTGGGAAGCCGAGGGTGTGAAGTTCGTGCCCGGGAGGTTCCCGCCGGAGATGGAAGAGATGGGCGAGCTGGCGTTCCAGATCGTGCCACTCCCGCTCGATGCGGCGGAAGAGCGCGCGCGGCTGTATGGTCGCCTGCAGGCGTTGATGTGGGAGTATCCGTTGTGGATCGCGCTGCCGCCCGCGGACAAGGCGCCGCTGGCGATGTCGAAGGATCTGACCAATCTGGTGAACGTCGGCAACATCGGCATCACCGCGAATCAGCACGACATCTACGTCGAGTACCTCTGGTACAAGTAGCGGCGGTGTTCCCCGACAACACCGTCGCGTTCTGAGGAGGCCGGGCCTGCGGGCCCGGCCTCCGTGCACAACAGCCGGCCATGACGCGCTACCTCATCAACCGCATTCTCACCATGATCCCGACGGTGATTCTCATCTCCTTCCTGTGCTTCTTCGTGATCCAGTTGCCGCCGGGAGACGTGCTCTCGAACTACCAGGCGCAACTCCTTGCGCGCGGCGACCCGGCGGCGCACGAGCAACTCGACCGACTGAGGGTGCGCTACGGACTCGACAAGTCGATGCCGGTACAGTTCTGGAAGTGGATCAGCAACATCGTGCTGAGAGGTGACTTCGGCCACTCCTTCATGTTGGGCGAACCGGTGGCCGCCATCGTCTGGAAGCGCACCGGGTGGACGCTGCTCCTGGCGCTGCTGGCGGTCGCCCTTTCGCTGATCGGTCTGCCGATCGGCATCTACTCGGCAACCCATCAATACTCGTTCGGCGACTACGCCTTCACCTTGATCGGGTTCATCGGCCTGTCGATCCCCAACTTCTTCCTGGCGCTGCTATTGATGTTCGTCATGGTGTTCTACTTCGGATCATCAGCGATCGGTGGACTGTTCTCGAGCGAATACCTGCTGGCTCCGTGGTCCATCGGCAAGTTCATCGACCTGCTGAAGCACATCTGGATTCCGATCGTCGTGGTCGGCACCGCCGGCATGGCCGGGAACATCCGCATCATGCGCGCCAATCTCCTCGACGTGCTGGAGCAGGAGTACGTACGCACCGCCCGCAGCAAGGGCCTGCGGGAGCGCAAGGTGGTATACAAGCATGCCGTGAAGAACGCCATACACCCGGTGATCATGTCGCTGGGCATGATGCTGCCCGTGTTCCTGCAGGGGGAGATCGTCACCGCGATCGTTGCCAACGTCCCCACGATGGGGCCGATCTTCTTCCGCGCCGTTCTCGCGCAGGACATGTACCTGGCCGTCGGGTTTCTGCTACTGACCAGTGTCGTGCTGGTGGTGGGCAACCTGCTGGCGGACATCGCGCTGGTGTGGTTGGATCCGCGGGTGAAGTACGACTGATGACGAATCGCTGATGGCCGAGCCACCTGCGACCAGGTCGGGCGCTCGGTCCCAGCTCCGGGACCTGTCGACCGGCGCCGACGCCAGACTCGCCGGCGAGCTGCCCTCCTCGATCCTGCGCGACACGTGGAATCGGTACCGGCAGCATCGGCTCGGGCTGTTCGGCGGCGCAGTAGTGGCGCTTCTGTATCTGCTGTTCGGCGTACTGGGGGACTTCGTCGCACCGTTCGCGATGGACTCCAAGGACTACGATCATGTCTTCGCACCGCCGCAGCGGATCCGCTTCCGCGACGACATCGGACGGCTGCGCGCGCCATTCGTGTACGGGTACCAGATGAGCGTGAACGAGGAGTACCAACGGGTCTACGTCGTCGATACGGCACAGCGCTATCCCGTCCGCCTGTTTGCCAGAGGCGATCCGTATCGCCCCCTGGGACTGATCCAGACCGACATTCACCTTATCGGCGCCGGCCACGGGAACCCGATGTACCTCCTGGGAACCGACGCGCTCGGCCGCGATCTCCTGTCGACGATCGTGCTCGGCGGGCGGATCTCCCTGGGTGTCGGCATCTTCGGTGTTCTCATCAGCATCGTGCTCGGCACGATCTTCGGTTGCATCTCGGGCTACTACGGCGGACTGGCCGACAACGTCATTCAGCGCATCGTCGAGGTGTTGCGCTCGGTCCCGCAGATTCCGCTGTGGCTGGCGCTCAGCGTCGCCCTGCCGCCGCAGTGGTCACCCATCAACGTGTACTTCGGCGTCGTCACGATCCTGGGCCTGATCGGCTGGGCCGAGCTGGCACGGCAGGTGCGCGCCAAGGTGCTCTCGATCCGAGAGCACGAGTATGTACTGGCGGCGCGAGGCATGGGAGCCGCGGACTCCCGTATCATCTTCAAGTACGTGCTGCCGAACACCGTCAGCCACGTGATCGCCGCGGCAACGCTTGCGATCCCGGGAATGATTCTCGGCGAGAGCGTACTGAGCTTTCTCGGCGTGGGGATCAAGGCGCCCATGGTTAGTTGGGGGGTGCTGCTCAAACAAGCGCAGAACCTGGAGACGTTGCAACTCCACCCGTGGATCCTCATTCCGGGGGTGTTCCTGATCGTCACCATCCTGTGCTTCAACTTCATGGGCGACGGGCTGCGCGATGCGGCGGATCCGTACTCGACCTATTGATCATGCGACTGGAGTGTCGCGCCCTTGTCCAGCCATGAGTGATCAGGCGGTCGTGCTGGACATTCGCAATCTCAAGACGCACTTCCATACCAAGCGCGGCGTGCTCAAGGCCACCGACGGGGTCGATCTCGAGATCTACCGCAACCGGCTGCTCGGCATCGTCGGTGAGAGTGGTTGCGGAAAGTCGGTGCTGAGCCTTTCGATTCTGAAGCTGTTGCCACCGACCGCACGCATCTCGGGCAGCGTCGTGTTCCGCCCTGACGACGGCGAGGCGGTGGACCTTGTGCAACTCGATCCGCGCAGCAGCCGCATGCGCAGCGTCCGCGGCGGCGAGATCGCCATGATCTTTCAGGAGCCGATGACCGCTCTGAACCCGCTGTACACCATCGGCAATCAGATCGTCGAGTCGATTACGCTGCATCAGAGGGTGACGGCGGCAGAGGCCCGTGCCCGTGCCATCGAGACTCTGGCTTTGGTCGGAGTGCCGATTCCGGAGAAGCGCATCGATCAGCATCCACACGAGCTGAGCGGCGGATTGCGGCAGCGTGCGATGATCGCCATGGCGCTGTCGTGCCGTCCCAAGCTGCTCATCGCCGACGAGCCGACGACTGCGCTCGACGTGACCATCCAGGCGCAGATTCTGGACCTGATCAAGCGCCTGCAGGCCGAGGTCGATACGTCGGTGGTCCTGATCACCCACGACCTCGGCGTCATCGCCGGCATGGCCGATCACGTAGCGGTGATGTATCTGGGCGTGGTGGTGGAGTATGGGACGGCGGCTCAGGTGTTTCGCGGCCGCAGCCACCCCTACACGCAGGGGCTGTTCGATTCGATTCCCCGGTGGCAGCTCGGTGACGAGTCGGATCTGCGGCCAATCGAAGGTGTCGTACCCGATCCCATGGACCTGAAACCTGGCTGCCGGTTCTGCAACAGGTGCCCTGCGGTCATGGAGATCTGCGATCGCGAGGAGCCGCCGGCGATCGAGACCGAGCCGGGACACACCGTTCGCTGCTGGCTCTACCGAGAGTAGCGGATCGCCGACTATGGACCGCCGCGCCGACCTTCCTCTCCTGGATGTGATCTCACTGAAGAAGCATTTCGCGATCGGCAAGGGAGTGCTCAAGCGTCGAGCGCAACAGGTCAAGGCGGTCGACGACGTCTCGTTTTCCGTGTGCCGAGGTGAGACACTCGGCCTGGTAGGCGAGAGCGGCTGCGGCAAGACGACGGTCGGGCGCTGCATCATCAGGCTCGTTGTCGCCGACGCGGGACAGGTGCTGTTCGACACCGAGCTCGCCGGTGCAGGCGGGGGAGCCGGCGAAGAAGCAGGGCGGATCGTCGACATCAATCGGATCACCGATCCGGACCAGTTGAAGCTGGTGCGGCGCAGGATCCAGATGATCTTCCAGGACCCGCAGTCGTCGCTCAACCCGCGCATGACCGTCCGTACCATCCTCGCCGAGCCGTTTCTCATCCATCGCATCGGCGGCAGCCGGCGAGATGTCGATGACCGGGTCGTACAACTGATGCGGAGTGTCGGTCTGAATCCCGCGCATCGCAACCGCTACCCGCACGAGTTTTCCGGCGGGCAGCGGCAGCGCATCGGTATCGCCCGTGCGCTGGCGCTGGAGCCGCGACTGCTGATCGCCGATGAGCCGGTGTCGGCGCTGGACGTATCCATCCAGGCGCAGATCCTGAACCTCCTGAAATCGATCCAACGCGAGTTCGGGCTGACGTTCATCTTCATCGCCCACGACCTGTCGGTGGTCATGCACATGTCGGACCGGATCGCGGTGATGTATCTCGGCAAGATCGTCGAGCTGCTCTCCAAGCGCGAGCTGTTCTTCAATCCCCGCCATCCCTATACCGAGGCGCTGCTGTCTGCGGTGCCGCAGCCGGACGTAGACCTGCGGCCGCAGCCCATCATCCTGCGCGGCGACGTGCCGTCGCCGATCGCGCCGCCGGCGGGCTGTCTGTTCCATACTCGCTGCGTCTACGCCCAACAGGGCGGCCGTATGGACCGGTGCAGCGCTCAGGTGCCGGACCTGCAGGGGGTGGCGCCCGATCACGTGACGGCCTGCCATTACGCCCGGGAGCTGCAGCTTTCGTCGGCGCAGCAGCTCGGCGCCTCTACGAAGTAACGTCCCGTTTCGGCGACGCAGGCTCGCGCGTTGCGTCGTCTGTCGAGCCCGCTTCCCGGTTGCGCTTGCGCAAACTCCGCGCCCATCTGCCGCGGCGTAGCCGGGCAAGCTCGCCCTTCGCGTCCAGCTTGAGCTGCAGGAGCATACTGCGCTTGAGGCTTCTCACGTAGCCGCGCAGGTTGCCCACTCTGCGCTGGGCGATCGCAAGATTGTGGTGCGCCTTGGCATACCGGGCGTCGATCCTGGTCGCGGCCGTGAGACACTCGATTGCCTGCGTATACTGACCCTTCTCGATCTGGACACTGCCCAGATTGTTGAGGGCGAGCTTGTACCCCGGGGCACGCGCCAGCACCTCGCGAAACAACCTCTCGGCAGCGTCCAGGTCGCCCTCCATGGCACTGATGGTTCCGAGCTTGGTGCGGGCATAGAGGCTGTCTGCGTCCTGTGCCAGCGTGTTCGAGAACAGGGTCCGCGCGGCGTCCAGGTCTCCGTCCTGGAGCGCCAGCGTTGCCCTCTGCAGCAGTACGTCGGCTTCCCCGGCAGGCTGCGCCATCAGTGAGCACCCTCGGGCACGCCGTCGCCACCCCAGACCGCAAGCGGATGGCGCCGGTCCCTGAGCGGCAGAGGGACTCGGGTGCCGGCGCGCTGGGCGGAGTAGATTGCCATCACCAGCTCGAGTGTCGCCGCCGCGTCCGAGCCGCTGCACAGGGGCTCGCGGCCGTCGCGAATGGCGGCAACGAGGTCCTCGGCCAGCAGCCGGTTGCCATAGGCGAGGACCGGGACAGCGGGCGGAGCGGGATCGGCCGGCACGATGCGTTCCCAGGTCAACGAGGGGGCAGGTGCTGTCGGTGAGGGAACAGGCGCCGCCGGCAGCGCCGAATGCTCGCCGGGGAAGATCACCGGCTGTGGGTAGCGATAGACAGATCGATCGCCGATGCTCCGCATCGAGATGATCCCCTCGGTGCAGTACAGCATCAACGAGAGGTAGCTGCCGCCCGGTTGGGTGAACAAGACCGACGAATCGTAACGCCCCGCCGCGCCATCGTGATACGCGATGTACGAGAAGACGGCGTCTCCTGCGACCGGACCGGCGCCGTCCTCTCCCTCGTGGATGTCCCCGCGGCCGATGTCGCTGCCGTTGGCCGTCACGTGCGCGTGCAACCACGCCGCTTCGCCGGCGAAGGCGCGCATCAGGTCGAACAGGTGCGGTCCCAGCAGAGCCAGATCGTCGCCACCGCCACGCCGATCGCTCTTCCCGACAGCATGCACGCATCGCAGTCGGCCAAGCGCGCCCGCATCGAGCAGCTCCTGAATTTGACCCACGATCGGGAAGGCGCGCGCCTGGTGGGCCACCGCGATCCTGACGCCGGCACGCCGTGCCGCGGCGAGCACGCGATCGGCCTCGGTCAGCGTCCGCACGAACGGTTTCTCGCACAATACGTGGGCTCCGCTGCTGATCGCCGCGAGCACCATCTCTTCGTGGCAGTCCACCCAGCGTGGCGCAACCACGACGATGTCGAGCGACTCGCGCTCAAGCATCTCCCGGTAATCGTCGTACGTGTGTGCAGCGCCAGTCCGCGCCGCCGCCCGGCACCGCCCGGCGGCATCCTCGTCCGCCACCGCTACCACCGCGGTGCCCGCCACGCCGCAGAACGCCATATCCAGATCGTGGCCGTAGTCGCCGCGCCCGGTGCGTCCAACCACGCCCACCCTGAGGGCGCTCACGACTCGGCCAACCAGCGCTGCAGCGGATGGCCACGCTCCGCCAGGGGGAAGGAGACGAGGCCGGCTCGGTGCGACTCGAACACGCCCATGATCATCTCCAGACTGGCACGCGCCTCGTAGCCGCCGGACGGGTGGCCCGCCCCGGTCTCGATGCAGCGCAAGAGCTCATCGAGCATCACGACTATGCCCGGCGCGAAAAACAGCTCCGGTGAGGCAGGCAGCAGGCGCGGCCACGGATGCTGAGCTGCGTCGCCCACCACCACCGGCTCGAAGCGACCGGGCGTAGACCAGGCTCCTCGGTGCAGGTGCAGTTCCAGTATCCCGTCGCCGACGCTGACAAGCGACAGCACTCCTTCCAGACCGAATACCTCCAGCCCGCTGCGCCACGTCTGGCCGGGCGGTTGAAAGAATGACTGGAAGGTGGCGATCACACCGCGGCTCGACAGCTCGGGCGCCGCGTGGAAGCCAAATGTTGCCGAGCAGCGGTCACCGACCACCAGCCCGCAGTCGCGGTCGTTCGGCCAAGCCACCCGGCTAGGGGTGATGTCCGCCGCCGTTGCCGGTCGCATGGTGCCGTTGTCGACGGTCAGGAGGTGGGCCTGAACCCAGGCCGCATCACCGGCGAGCATGCGCGCCAGATCGAACAGGTGGGTGCACAGCTCGAAGAGTGCCACGCCCGCCGGCCGTCCACCCTTTTCATGGATCCGAATCGCCAGCGGCTCGCCGATCGCACCGTCCCGTATCAGCTCAGCGGCGCGGCGCGCCGCCGGCGTGAGCCGCAGCCAGTGGTTCACTGCCAGGACGGCCCCGTGCGCCTCGCACACGGTGATCATCTCATCCGCCTGTGCGAGGTCCATGGCGATCGGCTTCTCGCAGAGGACGCCCCGCACCCCAGCTTCGACCGCTGCGATGGTAGCGCCGTGGTGAACCGGTGCCTGGGTGGCGATCGCAACCAGGTCCAGCCGCTCGCGCTGGAGCATCTCCTCGTAGGTGGCGTAGCGGTGGTCGCGGGAGATGCCGAACTGGTCGCCGCGCCCGTCGAGCGCGGGGCGGTGGGGGTCAGCCAGGGCAACGAGCTGCACACCGGGAGTAGCCTGCAGCGCGGGCACGTGGAACCGGCTCATGGCACCGCAGCCAATGAGCCCGGCGCGGTACGGCGACCGAGCGCCAGTGCCTTCGCTCACCTCATGTGCCTCCAGGTGCAATGATTGGATCGGCGCGTCGTTTGCGCAAGCGTGCCCCGGACGGGTATCAGTAGTGGAGAACAGGCCGAGACAATAGGAAGGACGAAGGATGGCCATGCCTGACGAACCAGCCCACTTCAGCTTTCGCCGCAGTCTGCGGATAGTGGCCGAGCCCGACGTGCTCGTCGTCGGTGCGGGGTGCGCCGGCAGCGCGGCTGCCATCGCCGCCGCGCGCTCGGGCGCAAGCACGCTGGTGGTCGAGCGTGCCGGCTACTGCGGCGGGTACGTCACCAACGTGGTGGGACCGTCGCTGGACGGCTTCGTCGACCTGCGCTCCGGCCTGCCGATCGTGGGCGGGATCGTGCTCGACTTGGTGCGGGCGGCGGCGCGCGCAGACGTGCCGCTCGACGATCCGGAGCAGGTGGCCGCCACGCGGTTCCGCTTCAACACCGAGCTGGGCCACAATCGGACGGTCGCCGACCGGCATGCCATCCGCTTCGACCTGGAGCGCTTCAAGCTGGCGGCCGACCGGCTGCTCACGGAGGCCGGCGCGCGCGTGCTGTACCACACCACGGTGGCCGACGTGGTCCGGGACGGGCCACGGGTCACGGGCGTGGTGATCGCCAACAAGGCGGGGCTGCAGGTGGTGCGCCCGCGCGCGGTGGTCGACGCCTCCGGCGACGCCGACGTGGTGGCGTTCGCGGGGGCGCCGTTCGATCTGGATGCGTCGGCGCCGCAGCCGATGAGCCTGCACTTCCGCATCGGAAGGCTGCCGGCCGACGCCGAGCTGCGCGACGCGTGCGGAGCGGTGCTGGTCGAGGCGCACGCGGCCGGCCGCATCGGCCTCTACGGCGGCCCGTGGATGGGCCGCGTCGAAGACGACGACATCTACTTCAACGCCACCCGCCTGGCGGGCAACCCGGTCGATCCCGACGACCTGACCGCGGCGGAGATGCAGGGCCGCCGCGACGTGCGGACGATGTTCGAGCTGTTCAAGGAGCGGCTGCCCGCGTTCCGGGACGCCTACTTGGTGAGCACCGGACCGGCGGTGGGGGTGCGCGAGTCGCGCCGCATCCGTTGTGACGAGCCGCTGAGCGCGGCGGCGATTGCCGCGGCGGAGCCGCGCTCCGACGTGGTCTGCCTGGGCGGCTGGTGGCTGGACCGCCATCCGGCCGCCTCCTCCGGCTATCACCCGCATCTTCTGGTCCGCCCCTATGACATCGGCTACGCCACGCTGGTTCCTCAGGAACTGGACAACGTCTGGGTCGCCGGGCGCTGCCACGGCGCCGAGCAGGCGGCGCTGGCCTCCAGCCGCGTCACCGTCACCTGCATGGGGATGGGTCAGGCCGCCGGCACCGCCGCGGCGCTGGCGGCGCGGACGGACGCCATCGCTCGGGAGCTCGATGTGCCCGGACTCCAGCGCCGGCTGGCCGAAGACGGCGCCGTCATCCTGGATCGCGCCGATGCGGTACGAGAGGCAGGCGACGCGATGGGCGAGGTGTCCATCGACGCCAGCCACTGAGACGTAAACCGTCGAGTCTCAGGCCGGCACGGTCACAGCAGGTCTCGGGCACCCGCGGGAACCTCGTCCGTTCCGTAGACGCTGTTGGAGTAGCTCCAGTGGTTGTCGGAGCCGCCGAGCGCGTTGCCGGCGTCGATCGGAAACACCGATTCCAGGTTCGACTCGCGGAGGAATCTGCCGGCCAGGCGGGCGTTCCCCCACAGCGGCACCAGCCACCGATAGTGGCTGGCGGCGGCGAAGATCTCCGACTCGTAGATTTCGATGCCGTCCACGCCGGCGGCGACCAGGCCGATCGCCCTGCGCACGGCAGCCGCCGGGCTGCCGGCGACACCGCCGATGTCGAGCACGCCCGTGCTGCCGTTCACGCCGCCGAGCACGCGCACCCCGTGCGTGCGGCCGAGCTCGACGTAGGGCCGGATGTCCTGGCTGCCATGCGCGAAGGCGTCGTGCAGGGGATCCATCTGCAGCTCGTCGACCAGGCCCTCGGCCACCCAGCGCTCCACGTCCATGCCCTCGGCGACGTTGAAGAACAGCCCCTCACACGGGACCCGCGCCGCGACCGGAGGCCCGCCGCCCGGCCGGCTGCCGAGCTCGCGGCGGAGCTCGCGCAGCAACTCGGTCAGCCCCCGGCAGCGCCAGCGCAGCCATCGCTGGTACGGCTCGCCATCCGTGTAGTCCAGAGTCCTCGGGTCCACGCCGGCGACCCGCCGATACTCCGCCACCATCGCCGGGTTGTAGCCCGCCATCGGCGGCTGGCGGCAGCAGCCGATCGTCAGGCCGTCGGAACCGAGTCCGGCCGCCTCCGCCAGGATGTCCAGCCGCTCGCGGCGCGCCTCGGGAAAGAAGAACTCCACGCGGCTCACGTCCGGCTGGTCCGTGTGCTTCGGGTAGCGCTTGACCTCCGGATGCTCCCGGGCCCACGACGAGGTCAGCGCGCCGCCGTTGGAGGTCGGCGAGTAGTGGCGGTTCATCGTCAGCCACGCGTCGATCCGCAGCCCGTGGTGGCGCCGCCGCGACAGCACGTACCCGAACGTGTCGTGATCGCGGACCATGCGGCTCCACGCCGCGAAGTGCGGGCAGTCGGCAAGGATCTCGTCCGTCAGGGGCACCCCCGGGAACAGGTCCGCCTGCGGCAGGCGCGAGTGGTACAGCAGGCACGAGCGGCCGATCGCCCAGCTCAGGCTGGTCATGCCGACCTCGCGCTGCCCGGCAAGGATCGTCTCGATCTGATCGAGCTCCGTTCTGGAGTGCTCGTCGAAGTAGTCCCACCAGTCGGCGATGCCGCGCAGCTCGACGGGGAGACGCGTCGTCTGATCGAGGAAGGAACGCATCGACGCCTCGGTGACCGGGATCGCGCGCAGCGTCCGGATCCCCGCCCGCGGCAGGTTCTCCACGCGCAGCTCGATCGCCTCGCCCGAGAACTCCCGCGCGCACACGAACACGGGCCCGAACTCCGGGCCCAGCGCCAGCATGCTGGAGGCGGGTGCGCTGCCGTCGCGCTCGCCCTGCATGAGGCGGATCAGTCCGTCGCCCGCCTGCACGTAGAGACGGCCCACGGGCTGCACGAACACCGCGTAGCAGCCGCGCAGGCCCAGTTGCAGCGTGACCGAGCTCCCCTTCTCTCCACTGACCAGGCACGACTCCGACCCCGTGCCCTCGACGCGCCACGAGCCGCCCACGCCCGCCCGCTCCCAGTCGTCGATCTCCACCGCGGCGCGGCTGCGGTCCCGCCGCAACCGAAACGGAGCCAGTGGCGACACCAACACCCCGTCCGGATCGGCCGGCGGGCGCCGGTAGCGCAGCCGCGGCCCCTGCGCGTAGTGCCGGCCTGCGAGCTCCGGCAGCAACTCGAACCAGTACGTCCCCGGTTCCCATGCCGACACGTCGACCTCGCGAGTCGCCCATTCCGGGCCGATGGCCAGCGTGCCGGGCTCCACCCTGCGCGGCGCCCCACGACGATGCACGGCGAGCCGTGCCCGCAGTTCGTCCACGCCGGCCAGCCCGGGCCGCAGCCGATAGCGCAGCTCGACGCTGTCCCGGTCAAGGAGTACCCGCGGCCCCAGACGCAGATCGACCGCCGGCTGCATCGACCGGCTCATCTCCGAGAACGGATTCCAGTGCCGGCCCGGTGCCACCCAACCCGTGTCGTACACGACCCGTTCGTGGTCCCCGAGTCGAACCCACTCGGCGTGCTCGTCGCCGCTACAGCACTGGTACAGGTCGTAGCGGGTGAGCACGGCGCCGGTATCGGGGTCGTGCATGGCAATCGTGAACCGGTAGCCCCTGCGGTAGCAGACCCCGGCCTCGAACTCGTAGACAGCCGGCACCAGCAGCGGACCCAGATCGATCTCCACCCTGCCGCCGCTCGGCAGTCGCCCGCTCCGCGTGAACGTGCGCCGGTCGGCGGCCGTCGTCCTCACCCGCACCTGCGCGTCCGACGCCTCGCGCGCGGCCCTCACCTCCAGCGTGTTGCGCCGTCCCGGATAGAACGGCAGCGGCGCGTCCGGCGGCTCCGGCGCAGTCCCGTTGAGGCTGACGCTGAACGGCCCGCTATCCATGGAAGATCCCGCTTCGGCTTTCACCGCAAGCGTTATCCCGCAAGCTCGACGACCCGCAGTCCCGACATGCGTGCCGCCGCGAGCTGGCGCCGGTCGAACGACACCAATCCGGTGGCCATCTGCGTGAGCGCTGCAGCGATGTGGATCACGTCGATCGTGCGGACGCCCACCGTGGCGGCCGTGACGTCCGACAGGCGCTCGGCTTCGTCGTGGATCACCCCCCAATCGACGTCATGCCGGACGAGCCGGCGGGCAGCGAAGTCCGCGGCAATCATGCCCAGCGATGCTGCCAACTGCCCGTCGTCGATCTCATCGCGGAACCGCTTCAGCCGCAGCGCGTTGCGTATCTCGAGCTCATGCAGGCGGTTGACCGCCACGGATTGGCGCCAGCGTGCGACAAAGCGCGTGACCTCATCGCTTCGATCCTCGCGGACGTAGAGCTTCACGAGCACGCCGGAGTCGTAGTAGAGACTCACCGTTCTCCGCGGCCTTCGGCGATGATCCGTGCCGCCGAGGTCCCACTGACGAGCGTCGGATAGGCCGACTGCAGACGCCGCTCGACGTCGCTCCAGTCGCACGGCCGACTCTCCGCCGGGAGCGGAACGATGCGGGCCACTGGCCGGCCACGCCGGAGCACCTCGATCTCCTCACCCCGCTCCACCTCCGCAAGCACGGCGGCAAGATGATGCTGGACGTGGCGGACGCTGTGTGACCTCATAGTTAGACATCGTGCCTAACTTGCCCGGCCTCATCAAGCCTGACGTCAGCGGTTCGTCGGCGGACTGCCGAACATCCCGGCCCGGGACAACGGATCAGAGTGACGCAAGCCGATCGAACGTATCCGGGTACTTCCGGGCCATCAGAATGAGCGCCGCAGCCGCCGGCGGCGGGCTCGATCGCCCCTGCTCCCAGCTCTCGACGGTGCGCACCGGGACGCGCAGCAGACCGGCGAACACGGCCCTGGATACGTCGATCTCCTGGCGAATCCTCTTGATCAATTCGGGGGTGAGCCCCGGCAGGGGCTTCGCCTCGACCCGGGTCGTCCGAAGCGTTCGCGTTCCGGCTCGGTACTCCTTCACTTCACGGAGTCCCTGAAGCACCTCCGCGGCGATGTCACGTTCAGCCATGCTTGATCTCCTCCACGACCTTCCGCCACGAGTCCCGTTCGGCAGGCGAAAGATCGTCCTTCACTCCCTTGCGGTACACGGTGAACAGGTAGATCTCGTCTTCTGCGACGAGCCAGTAGTAGATGATCCTGCTGCCGCCTCGTTTCCCGCGTCCCTTCGGTCCCCAGCGGATCTTCCGGATACCGCCCGACCCACGAATGATGTCTCCGGCGTCGGGGCGTGCGCTGAGAAACGTCTGCAGCGCCGCGTAACTCTGGTCATCGAGATGGGCCGGGAGCTGCTTGGTGAACTCCGAGGTCTCGATGAACAGCACACTTCAACTATACGTAATCTACGTTGTCAATGCGAGAAGTGCACGCCCCGATCGGCGATTAGACCAGGGGCCGTGATACCGTGTCCCGGCCGATGATGGTCGTGAGCACCGCCAACGGGGCGGTCGGCATCCGGGATGCCATGGCGGTCCTGCGCGACGGCGGATCGGCGCTCGACGCCGTGGAGACCGGAACGCGCCGGGTCGAGCTGAACGCGCGCGACCACACCGTCGGACTCGGGGGCCTGCCGAACATCACGGGCGAGGTGCGCCTGGACGCCAGCATCATGGACGGCCGCACCCTGCGCGCCGGGGCCGTCGGCTCGGTGCGCGGCATCCTGCACGCCATCACCCTGGCGCGCCGCGTCATGGAGCGGAGCCCGCACGTGCTGCTGGTGGCGGACGGGGCCGAGCGCTTCGCGCGCGAGATCGGCATGGACGAGCACGACCTGCTGACCGAGGAAGCCGCGTCGCGCTGGCGGGAGGGGCTGGCGCACCGCCACCCCGATGTCGATCCCGACCGCATCGCCGGCCGCGAGCGGCTGCTGGAGCTGGTCGGAAACGCGCGGGACTCCATGCGCGGCTGGGATCCGACCGGTCCGAAGGAGCCGCATGGAACGGTCAACTTCCTGGCCCTGGATCGCGACGGCAACCTGGCCAGCGCGGTGAGCACCAGCGGCTATCCGTGGGGGTACCCGGGCCGGCTCGGCGACTCGCCGATCATCGGCGCGGGCGGCTACGCGGACAACCGCTGGGGCGCCGCGGCCTCGACCGGGACCGGCGAGGTCGTGCTGCGGACCCTGACCACCCGCAGCGTGGTGCTCTACCTGCGCACCGGCATGTCGCTGGCCGACGCCATGACCACCGCGATGGACGACCTCCGCGACCTCGACGATCCGCTGGCCGGGCACATCGCCGTGATCGCCCTGAGTCCCTCAGGCGAGCATGCCGGATACTCGTACCGCGAAGGCGAGCACTACGTGTACCTGGATGACGCCATGGCCGAACCGGAGACCGCCGACATGGTGCAGATGCGGCTCTGACTCATCCACCATCGCGATCGAGGATGGCCGCGAGCGAAAGGACCGCTGTAGCATCCAGCATGCGCAAAGCTTCGGGCGGACGCATCCTGATCGGTCTCTCCTTCTTGCTGGTGCTCGCGTCATGCGCGACGACGGCGCAGGCAGAAGACGCCGCGCCGGCAGTCTCCTTGATCGCTTTCGTCTCCTCCCCGGCGAGGGGCGACACCTACGAACTTGGAGAGACGATCGGGGTAGCAGTCGAGTTCGACCGAGCGGTGTCGGCAACCGGCATGCCTCAGGTGGCGCTGACCATCGGAACCGAGACGCGACACGCGACCTTCTCCCAATTGGACGGCCAGTCTCTGTACTTCACCTACACCGTGAACGAGGAGGACCGTGATGAGGACGGGATCGGCATTGCGGCCAACTCGCTGCTTCTCAACGGCGGAACCATCACGGCCGACGACGGCACCACCGACGCCGATCTGACGCACGCGGCGGTAGCCGCCCAGGGCAACCACAAGGTGAACGGCAGCCTGGTATCGCCGGCCACGGTGAAGAGTATCTCCTTCACTTCTTCCCCGGCGAAGGACGACACCTACGAACGCGGGGAGACCATCGAACTGACCGTCCAGTTCGACAGAGTGGTCAGGGCAACGGGCGAAGTCCAGTTGGCGCTCACCATCGGAACCGAGACGCGGCACGCGACCGCCTTGGGAGTGAGCAATACCTCTCGTCTGTTTTTCGACTACACCGTGCGGGAGGGGGACCACGACGAGGACGGAGTCAGCATCTCCGCCAACGCGCTGGCCCTCGCCGGCGGAACTATCAAGGCACCCGACGGCACCACCGACGCCGACCTGACGCACGTCGCGGTAGCCGCCGACGGCGGCATGAAGGTGGACGGCAGCTTGGTCTCGCCGCCGATGGTGCTACGCTACTCGATGACGTTTCCCCCGCCGAGGGACGGCACCTACGAACTGGGCGAGACCGTTCAGGTTCACGTCGAGTTCGACAAACCGGTGACGGTGACCGGCAGCCCCCAGGTTGCGCTGACCATCGGAGAGCAGACTCGGCACGCGACCTACCTCACGTCGTGGGGGGACGACCGGAATGCGCTCTTCAGCTACACGGTGCAGGAGGGCGACCGGGACGGGGATGGAATCAGCATCTCCGCCAACTCGCTGCTCCTCAACGACGGAACCATCAGGTCCGTAGACGGCTTGACCGACGCTGACTTGGCGCATGCGGCGGTCGCCGCCAAGCGTGACAGAAAGGTGGACGGCGGCCGCGAGGTCACGCCGGCGCGGGTGCGGGATATCCACTTCTACTCATCCCCAACACGGGGCGACACTTACGAACTGGGCGAGACCGTTGAGGTCCGCGTCGAGTTCGACAAAGCGGTGACGGTGACAGGGACGCCCGGGTTAGCGCTGACCATCGGGACGCGGACGCGGCACGCGACTTGGTTCGCACAGGGCGGCCGACACTCTCTTACGAAAACACTCTTACGAAAACACTCTCTCGAGGGCTCTCAGGCCGCGTCCTTGAGCTTGAGTTCCACGTCGAAGCCGAGGCGTTCGAGCCGCCGGGCGTAGTAGTCCATCAGATGCGTTGATCGCTGGCGATCGTAGTGATCGGCGCCGAGTTCGCGGTAGTTCTCCTGGCGCTTGATGAGGAAGTAGCCGATCGTGAGTATCTGACGGCCGCCGGCCACGATGGCGCGCTTCTTGCCCCGTCGCGCGGCAAGCCGCCGGTAGCGCTCGGCGAGGTACGTGCCCTTGGTGCGCGACGCCGCCCACGCCACTTCACCGAGCACCGCCCGAAGCCAGTGATTGCCGTTGGTGGTGGCGCCGCTCTTGCGCTTGCCGGCGCTCTGGTTGTTGCCGGGCGACATACCTGCCCACGAGGCCAGATGGTGCTGGTCCGGGAACTGCTCTTACGAAAACACTATCTCGAGGGCTCTCAGGCCGCGTCCTTGAGCTTGAGTTCCACGTCGAAGCCGAGGCGTTCGAGCCGCCGGGCGTAGTAGTCCATCAGATGCGTTGATCGCTGGCGATCGTAGTGATCGGCGCCGAGTTCGCGGTAGTTCTCCTGGCGCTTGATGAGGAAGTAGCCGATCGTGAGTATCTGACGGCCGCCGGCCACGATGGCGCGCTTCTTGCCCCGTCGCGCGGCAAGCCGCCGGTAGCGCTCGGCGAGGTACGTGCCCTTGGTGCGCGACGCCGCCCACGCCACTTCACCGAGCACCGCCCGAAGCCAGTGATTGCCGTTGGTGGTGGCGCCGCTCTTGCGCTTGCCGGCGCTCTGGTTGTTGCCGGGCGACATACCTGCCCACGAGGCCAGATGGTGCTGGTCCGGGAACTGCTCTCTTACGAAAACACTATCTCGAGGGCTCTCAGGCCGCGTCCTTGAGCTTGAGTTCCACGTCGAAGCCGAGGCGTTCGAGCCGCCGGGCGTAGTAGTCCATCAGATGCGTTGATCGCTGGCGATCGTAGTGATCGGCGCCGAGTTCGCGGTAGTTCTCCTGGCGCTTGATGAGGAAGTAGCCGATCGTGAGTATCTGACGGCCGCCGGCCACGATGGCGCGCTTCTTGCCCCGTCGCGCGGCAAGCCGCCGGTAGCGCTCGGCGAGGTACGTGCCCTTGGTGCGCGACGCCGCCCACGCCACTTCACCGAGCACCGCCCGAAGCCAGTGATTGCCGTTGGTGGTGGCGCCGCTCTTGCGCTTGCCGGCGCTCTGGTTGTTGCCGGGCGACATACCTGCCCACGAGGCCAGATGGTGCTGGTCCGGGAACTGCTCCATGTCCACGCCGATCTCAGCGATGATCGCCTTGGCAGCGGTCTCGTTGACGCCCGGAATCGTCACAAGACGCTGCACGTGGTCGAAAAAAGGCTGTACCTGCACGTCGATGCGCTGTTCGTACTCGGCGATCTGCTCGTTGAGGAACTCGATCTGAGCGCGATACTGACCCAACAGGAACCGATGATGATCGGTGATCCGACCATGCAGGGCCTGCTCCAGCAGGGCCTGCTTGGCTTTCAGTCGACCGCGCGCCATGCCGGCAAGCTTCACCGGGTCGCTCTCGCCGTCGATGATCGCCGCAAGCATGTCCCAGCCCGACTTGCCCATGATGTCTGAGGCCACCGAGGACAGCTTGATGTTGGCGTCTTCGAGCACCTTGTGCACGCGGTTGACCACCGCTGTGCGCTCGGCCACCAGTTGCCGCCGCCCGCGGGTCAGGTCGCGCAGTTCGCGGATCTCCTGCGGCGGGATGAAGCTTGAGCGCAGCAGACCGTGCTGCAGCAACTTCGCCAGCCACTGGCAGTCAGTGACGTCGGTCTTGCGCCCAGGAGCGTTCTTGAACTCCTTGGCGTTGACCAGCAGCACCTCGAAGTCGTCTTCCAGGATGTGGTACACCGGCTTCCAGTACACGCCGGTGCTCTCCATCGCCACCTGCGTACAGCCGGCCTCCTGCAGCCACTCGCTGAGGCGCAACAAGTCCCCGGTCATGGTCGCATAGGTGCGCACCTCATCAAGGTCCTGCAGGCCGTCGAGCCCCTGCCGCAGCAGATTGACCACCACGGTCTTCTTATGCACGTCGATGCCACAACAGCAACGATTGACGATCTCCATGTCGCCCTCCTGTACACGAACGTTGGAGCGCAGCGATGGACGTCAATGGGTTCGCAAGTCTCTTACACGTGCTCCCGGCCAGCGGTCGGGGCGACAGTCTTGGGTACTCAGGACGCCCGTGTCAGACTCCTTAGCGGGCTTGTCTGCACCAGAGAAACTCGACCTCTCCCGTTGCGCTCTGCCATCCATGCTATCAAACCCTCACATACCACCGTTTTCATCGTCTTGGCGCGCCGCGCAGCGGCGCAGGCAGACTCCTTACCAGCGCGAGATGCCACCTACGAACTGGGCGAGACGATCGAGCTGCTGGTCGTGTTCGACAGAGCGGTGACGGTGATCGGCAGTCCCCAAGTGGCGCTGACCATCGGAACGCAGACCCGGTACGCGACCTTTAACGGATGGGGCAACCGGTCTCTGTTCTTCGCCTACACCGTGCAGGAAGCGGACCGCGACGAGGACGGGATCAGCATCGCCGCCAACTCCCTGTCCCTCAACGGCGGGACCATCAAGGCCGCCTATGACGCCACGACCGACGCAGACTTGACCCATGGGGCGGTGGCAGCGTACGCCGCCCGCAAGGTGAACGGCGGCCGAGCCACGCCCTGAGGCGGCCCCGCCCTTACTTGAGGAGCCGCCCGGTCCGAAGGACCCGGCGGGCACGGTCAACTTCCTGGCCCTGGACCGCGACGGCAACTTGGCCAGCGCGGTCAGCACCAGCGGCTATCCGTGGGGGTACCCGGGCCGGCTCGGCGACTCGCCGATCATCGGCGCGGGCGGCTACGCGGACAACCGCCGGGGCGCCGCGGCATCGACCGGGACCGGCGAGGTCGTGCTGCGGACGCTGACCACCCGCAGCGTGGTGCTCTACCTGCGCACCGGCATGACGCTCGCCGACGCCATGACGACCGCGCTGGCCGACTCCGCGACCTCGACGATCCGCTGGCCGGGCACATCGCCGTGATCGCCCTGAGTCCCTCAGGCGAGCATGCCGGATACTCGTACCGCGAAGGCGAGCACTACGTGTACCTGGATGATGCCATGGCCGAACCGGACACCGCCGACATGGTGCAGATGCGGCTCTGATTCCTGCGAGGAGCCTGTGGTAACTTCGAGCAATGCGGACGGTTTGGTATCGCCGCAGCCTGATCGGTTTCTCCTGCCTGCTGGTGCTCGCGTCATGTGCGACGCCGCCGCCGACCCCGACGATTCCAGCGCCTGACGGCGTCGTCCCGGTAGTCACGTCCATCGGCTTCGCCTCCTCCCCGGCGAACGGTGACACCTACGAGCTCGGGGAGGCGATCGAGGTAGTAGTCGAGTTCGACCCGGCGGTGGCGGTGACCGGCCTTCCCCGGCTGAAGCTGAACATCGGGGCCGAGACGCGGCACGCGACCGACTCCACCTGGGTCAGTCAGCTTGTTCTGTCTTTCCCCTATGTTTCCAAGGATCTCCACCCTGCCCTGTACTTCCGCTACACGGTGCAGGCGGGGGACCGTGACGAGGACGGAATCGGCATCCCGGCCAACGCCCTCACCCTCGACGGCGCAACCATCAAGGGACCCGACGGCACCATCGACGCCGATCTGACGCACGCGGCGGTCGCCGCCGAGGGCGGCCACAAAGTGGACGGCAGCCTGGTCTCGCCGCCCGCGGTGAAGAGCATCTCCCTCGTTTCCTCCCCGGCGACGGATGACACCTACGAACTCGGAGAGACGATTCGGGTGCTCGTTCAGTTCGACAGGGAAGTGACGGCAACCGGCAGGGTCCAGGTGGCGCTGACCATCGGCGAGGAGACGCGGCTGGCGACCTCCTATGGATGGGGCAGCACCCCGTTTCTGTACTTCGACTACATCGTGCAGACGGGGGACAAAGACGAGGACGGAATCAGCATTGAGGCCAACTCGCTCTCCCTCGAAGGCGCAACCATCAAGGGACCCGACGGCACCACCGACGCCGACTTGGCGCACGAGACAGTTGTCCCCGAGGACGGCCACAAGGTGGACGCCAGCCTGATCTCGCCGCCGGCGGTGAAGAGCATCTCCTTCGTTTCCTCCCCGACCAGAGGTGATACCTACGAACGCGGAGAGACGATTTGGGTGCTCGTCCAGTTCGACAGAGCCGTGACGATAACGGGCAGGGCTCGGGTGCCGCTGACCATCGGCGAGGAGACGCGGCTGGCGACCTCTTCGGGCTGGGACACGGAGCCTTCTCCTATTCTGTTCGCCGAGTACATCGTGCAGGAGGACGACCGCGACGAGGACGGAATCAGCATCGAGGCCGACGCGCTGGCCCTCAACGGCGAAACGATCAAGGGATCCGACGGCGCCACCGACGCTGACCTCACGCACGCGTCGGTGGCCGCCGACGACGGCAGCAAGGTGGACGGCAGCCTGACCTCGCCGCCGGCGGTGAAGAGCATCTCCTTCATGTCCTTCCGAGGGGGGGATGACACCTATGAGCTCGGGGAAACCGTTGAGGTGATGGTCGAGTTCGACAAACCGGTGACGGTGACCGGCACGCCCCAGGTGGCACTGACCATCGGGGACGAGGTTCGGCACGCGACCTACTCCACTTCGTGGAGGGACGACCGGCACGCGCGCTTCGAATACACGGTGCAGGAAGGTGACCACGACGAGGACGGAATCAGCATCCCGGCCAACGCGCTGCTCCTGAGCGGCGGATCCATCACGGCCGCCGACGGCACGGCCGATGCTGACCTGACGCACGTGGCCGTAGCCCCCGAGCGTGAGAGGAAGGTGGACGGCATCAGCGATGTCACGCCACCGCGGGTGAGGGCCATCTACTTCGACTCCTCGCCGGCACAGGGTGACACCTACGGGCTGGGCGAGACGATCGAGGTGGAAGTCGAGTTCGACGGCGTGGTGAAAGCAACCGGGGAGCCCCGGTTAGCGCTGACCATCGGGACGCGGACGCGGCACGCGAGCAAGTTCGGATGGAGCAGCCACTCCCTGCGCTTCGAATACACCGTGCAGGAGGGGGACCGAGACGGGGACGGCATCAGCATCCCCGCCAACGCGCTTTCGCTCAACGGCGCGACCATCACGGCCCCGGATGGCGCAACTGAGGCTGTGCTGACGCACGAGGCGGTGGCCCCCGAGGGCAGCAGCAAGGTGGACGGCAGCGATGGCACGCCACCGCGGGTGAGAGCTATCCGCTTCGGCTACTCCCCACCAGCACGGGGTGACACCTACGAGCTGGGCGAGACGATCGAGGTGGAAGTCGAGTTCCACAGAGCGGTGACGGCCACCGGCGAGCCCCAGGTAGCGCTGACCATCGGCGCCGAGACGCGCCACGCGGCGTTTAGCGGATGGGGCAGAGAAACCCTGTACTTCGACTACACGGTGCAGGCAGGGGACCGTGATGTGGACGGCATCAGCATCCCGGCCAACGCCCTGGTGCTGCGCGGCGGAACCATCAAGGCCGCCGACGGCAGGACCGACGCTGACCTGACGCACCCGGCGATTGCCGACGACGGCAGCCGGAAGGTGAACGCCAGCCTGGTCTCGCCGCCGGCGGTGAGCCACATCTCCTTCATCTCGTTCATGGGGAGCGATGACACCTACGAACTCGGGGAGACCGTTGAGGTGGTCGTCGAGTTCGACAAGGTAGTGACGGTGACCGGCAGGCCCCAGGTGGCACTGACCATCGGGGATCAGGTTCGGCACGCGACCTACTCCACGTTGTGGGGGGACGACCGCAATGCGGCCTTCAGCTACGTGGTGCAGGAGGGTGACTGGGACGACGACGGAATCAGCATCGCGGCCAACTCGCTGCTCCTCAACGGCGGAACCATCAAGTCCGCGGACGGCTCGATCGACGCTGACCTGACGCACGCGGCGGCACCTCCCGATCGTGACAAGAAAGTGGACGGCATCAGCGATGTCACGCCACCGCGGGTGAGGGCCATTCGCTTCGACTCCTCGCCAGCGCGGGGTGACACCTACGGACTGGGAGAGACGGTTAAGGCGGTCGTCGAGTTCGACGGAGCGATAGAGCCAACCGGGGAGCCTCAGCTCGCGCTGACCATCGGTACGCAGACGCGGCGCGCGGCCAGGGTCGGATGGAGCAGCGACTCTCTATACTTCGAGTACACCGTGCAGGAGGCGGACCGTGATGAGGACGGGATCAGCATCCCGGCCAACGCGCTAAGCAACAGCGGTGGAACCATCACAGCCCCGGACGGCGAGACGGACGCCATTCTGACGCACGCGGAGGTAGCCGCCGACGGCGGCAGCAAGGTGAACGGCAGTCTGGTCGAGCCGCCGCGCGTGAGAGACATCTCCTTCTATTTCATAGGACGGAGTCACACCTACGCACGGGGGGAGACGATCGAGGTGGCAGTCGAGTTCAACAGGACGGTGACGGTGACCGGCACCCCGCGGGTGGTGCTGACCATCGGGGATCAGACGCGCCACGCGACCTACTCAGGGTCGTGGGGGGAGTATGCGGACTTCAGCTACGTGGTGCAGGAGGATGATCGTGACGAGGACGGTATCAGCATCCCGGCCAACGCGCTGGAGCTGAACGGCGGAACCATCACGGCCGCGGACGGCACGACCGACGCTGACCTGGCGCACGCTACGGTAGGCCCGCAGCGTGACATGAAGGTGGACGGCAGCCGCGCTGTCACGCCACCGCGGGTGAAGGCCATCTACTACGACTCCTCCCCAACTCGGGGCGACACCTACGAACTCGGTGAAACGGTCGAGGTCGTCGTCGAGTTCGACGGCGGGGTGGAGGCGACCGGCGACCCCCAGGTCGCGCTGACCATCGGGACCGAGACCCGGTACGCGACCTTTTTCGGATGGAGTAGCAACAATACTCTGAGATTCCGCTACACCGTTCAGACAGGGGACAGCGATGAGGACGGGATCAGCATCCCGGCCAACTCGCTGCTCCTGGGCGGCGGTAGCATCACAGGCCGCGACGGCACGACCGAGGCCGTTCTGACGCACGCGGCGATGGCCGCCGAACCCGGCCCCAAGGTGAACGGCAACCATGTCACGACACCAGTGGTGACGGGCATCTCCCTCATCTCCTCCCCGGCGAGGGGTGGCACCTACGAACTCGGAGAGACGATTGAGGTGGTCGTCGAGTTCGACCGAGCGGTGACGGAGACCGGCAACCCCCAACTGGCATTGACGATCGGCCGGGAGATGCGGCGCGCAATCTCTGCCGGATGGGGCAGCGAATCCCTGTTCTTCAGCTACGCCGTGCAGGAGGGGGACCGGGATGATGACGGAATCAGCATCGCGGCCAACTCGCTGCTCCTGGGCGGCGGAGCCATCACGGCAACCGACGGCACGACCGACGCTGACCTGAGGCACGAAGCGATATCCGCCCCTGGCAGCAAGGTGAACGGCAGCCTGATCTCTCCACCGGGAGTGAGGGCTATCTTCTTCATCTCCGCCCCAAACCGGGGTGACACCTACGAACTCGGCGAGACGATCGAGGTTCTGGTCGAATTCGACAGGGCGATGTCGGTGACCGGCGCCCCCCAGGCGGCGCTGACCATCGGAGCGCAGACCCGGTACGCGGCCTACTCCACGGCGTGGGAAGGCGACCGCCTCATGCACTTCAGCTACGCCGTGCAGAAGGACGATCGCGATGAGACTGGAGTGACGATCACGGCCAACGCGTTGTCCCTCAACGGCGGAACGATCGCGCACGCCGCCGACCGCACGGTCGACGCCGACCTGACCCACGGCGCGGTGACCGCGGAACCCGCTTTCAAAGTGAACGGCAGTCGGGGCACGCCGTGAACGTTCGAGCGATGCGGAGTTTCCGGCGCGGCCGCAACCTCTTCAGCTACTCCGTGCAGGAGGGGGACCGCGACGAGGACGGGATCAGCATCCCGGCCAACGCGCTGGTTCTCAACGGCGGTACCATCACGACCACCGACGGTACGACCGACGCTGATCTGACTCACGAGGAGGGTTGACCTGCACGAGAATCGTAGTATGCTCATATCGGATGGATTTTAAGAGGGTTAACCGTGGCTAAGAAGGATGCCAGAGGTTCTGACAGTATTATACGCCGTCAAGCCAAACCGCCAGTGTCATGGGATCACGAAAATTCACAGTTCCTTATATCACTTGCAGGAGTTACGATAAAGGAGTCACCCGATACAAATGAGTTAGTTGAAGTCACATTCAAGCCTCCTGTATTGTATGTGCATCTCATCAAAAAGGTTGGGGACGATTCACGATCTGTAGGTTTAGTTTCTCCAATATCATCCGCAGCATTTGTGAACCTTGAACCCGGACAGGAGTACGAAGTAACGACCTACGCCATGGACCCCGATACTTCTCGACCTCTACCAGGAGCAGATGCCACCGTTCATAAAATCAAAGGCCCGGAGGAGCCAAATGATGAATCTACCCTCCGTTTCGATTAAAGACGTTTCTTTGCCTCGGTCAGAAACATTTGCAATCGAATTGACAGCAGGTTTTGACAGTCCTTCAAGAACACTGTCGTCACCGGTCAAGTGGATATCGTCGCCCGAAGTTGATTTCAAAACTGACGAGGACCTTTATCTGGTTCTTTTCGGAAACCGAGAAGCACCACGATATCGTATTATAACCGAGATAGACAATGAACGGTTTTTGGTACTCCAACCGCTCCTTGTCTATGCAATCCAGGACGCCCCTGGAGAATGGGTCGCTTATCTAATAGGTTCTCCTACAACAAAGATGCCCGGAGATTCAGCAGAGGATGCTATCGAGGCCCTGATAGAAGAAATCGTAGATGCTTTTCATATCTACAGTAAGGAACCAAGCAAGCTCGGACCAGGACCAGCTAATGAATGGGCATTCCTGAAAAGACATCTTAGATACAATTGATGGGTAACAAGAAATCGTACACGAAATCCGATGCTAGCCTCTTAGTGAAGAAGTTACGTGCAGAGGAAATTCCAGGCACGAACCATTATCAATACGTCATTGAGGATAAAGGAGAAATCGTCGGAAGGATTTCTATTAGGCGAAGTTCTCACGAAGTGGGTCATGGGTACCTTCCTGACAATCTTCATGTTGATCGAGGTTCTGTAAATAAACTACTTGCTTGCACGATGAGTCGTGACCAATACATTGCGGCTGCTCGGTATCGGACCAGCCTATTGGATTAGGCTGTGTTATAGCTGGTTGTCGTTTCCGAAGAAAATGGTATATTGGTCCTATACAAGCCAGAAAAGGCGCCGTTCACGTAGCCACCACCACACGCCGCTACAAGGACAAGACCTACCACTCCCATCTCTTGCGCAGAACCTTCCGTCAAAGACGGAAAGGTCAAGCACGAGACCCTCGGCAACATCTCCCATCTCCCCTCCCACGTCATCGATCTCATGCGTCGGCTTGGCGACCGGGTAGACGGCGCTGCGCAGCTCCTCGCCGGCCACCTGTATGCCGTTCGGCTCCGCGTAGGGTGAGCGGTCGTAGTACGGGGTCGCCACGGTGACCTCGTGGCCGAGCTTCTCCAGGCCGGCCCGCACTTCGCCGCCGAAGCGGCCGTCCAGCAGCACCTGATCCGACTCCACGTGCAGCCGCAGCGCCTGCGATCCGCGTCAATCACCGAGATATGGATCGAGCCGCAGACCGACGACATGGTGCAGATGCGGCGCTGTTTCCTACGAGGAGCCTGTGGTAACTTCGAGCGATGCAGGCGGTTTGGCATCGCCGCAACCTGATCGGGCTCTCCTGCCTGCTGGCGCTCGCGGCATGTGCGACGACGCCGCCGACCCCGACGACATCGGATGCAGCGGCGGCCACGGTCGATCAGGCTGAGAGCACCGCGCCCGCAGTCTCGTCCATCGCGTTCCTCGGGTCCCCGGCACGCGGTGACACGTATGAACTCGGGGAGACGATTGAGGTGCGGGTCCAGTTCGACAGGGCGGTGACGGCAACCGGCACACCTCAGGTGGCGCTGACCATCGGAACGCAGACGCGGCACGCCACCTTGTCCTCATGGAGCACACAGTCCCTGTACTTCAGCTACACCGTGCAGGCGGGGGACCGCGACAAGGACGGGATCAGCATCCCGGCCAACGCGCTGGTTCTCAACGGCGGTACCATCACGACCACCGACGGTACGACCGACGCTGATCTGACTCACGAGGCCGTCGCCGCCCTGCGCGGCAGCAAGGTGAACGGCAGCGCGACCGCGCAGCCAGGAGTGACGGATATCGCTCTCAGCTCCTCCCCGGCCAGGGGTGACACGTATGAGCTCGGGGAGACGATCGAGGTGCGGGTCCAGTTCGACAGGGCGGTGACGGCAACCGGCACACCTCAGGTGGCGCTGACGATCGGGGCCAGGACGCGGCACGCGACCTTGTTCGGCTGGGGCCGTCAGCATCTGACGTTCACCTACACCGTGCGGGAGGAGGATCGGGATGAAGACGGCGTCAGCATCGCGGCCAACGCGCTGGCCCTCAACGGCGGTACCATCAGGACCACCGTCGGCGCGATCGATGTGGATCTGACGCACGGGCCGGTCACCGTCGAGCGCGGCAACAAGGTGAACGGCAGGAACAGCACGCCACCGGGAGTGAGGGAGATCGCCTTCAACTCCTTCCCGGCGAGGGGCGGAACGTACGAACTGGGCGAGACGATCGAGGTGCGCGTCGAGTTCGACAGAGCGGTGACGATAGGCGGCGAGCCCCAGGTGGCGTTGACCATCGGCACACAGACGCGCCACGCGACGCTGTCCGCCTGGAGCACACAGTCCCTGCACTTCGAGTACACCGTGCAGGGGGTAGACCGCGACGAGGACGGCATCAGCATCGCCGCCAATGCGCTGCTTCTCAACGGCGCGACCATCAAGTCCGCCGACGGCACGACCGACGCCGATCTGACACACGGGCCGGTCGCCGCCGGACGCGGCAGCACGGTGAACGGCGGCGACAGCACGCCACCAAAGGTGAGGAGAATCTCCCTCATCTCCTCCCCGGACAGGGGTGAGACGTACGGATTCAGGGAAACGGTCGAGGTGGAGGTCGAGTTCGACCGAGCGGTGGCAGCAAGCGGCACTCCCCAGGTGGCGCTGACCATCGGGACGCAGACACGGCACGCGACCTATTTCGGATGGCGCAGCGATGCTCTGTTCTTCAGACTCTTCGTCCGGAAGGCGGACCGTGACGAGGACGGAATCAGCATCCCGGCCAACGCGCTGTCTCTCAGCGGCGGGACCATCAAGTCCGCTGACGGCTCGACCGACGCCGATCTTGCCCACGGCGCGGTGGGACCGGACCCTACCCGCAAGGTAAACGGCGAACGATCGCGATAACGTGAGGCCGCATGCGATTCTCACTTCCCTCCGGATGGCGTAACTACCGGCGTTACAAGACGGGCATCCGAGGGACGGCCAAAGTGTGGCACGCACTCAACCTGATCGGTTTGTCCTGCTTGCTGGTATTCACAACGGCAGCTTCGTGCGTTCAGGCCAGAGGCGCCGAGCCCGCAGTTTCCTCCATCGCCCTCATTTCCTTCCCGGCGAGGGGCGCCACCTACGAAATGGGAGAGGAGGTGAGGGTAAGAGTCGAGTTCGACAGAGCGGTCATGGCAACAGGCAGTCCCCGGGTGGCGCTGACCATCGGGACGGAAACTCGGCACGCGACCTTCGTCGGATCGGCCACAAGGTCTCTGTATTTCTACTACATCGTGCAGGCGGCCGACCGTGATGAGAACGGCATCAGCATCGCCGCCAACGCACTGATCCTCAACGGCGGGGCCATCACCGCCGCCGACGGCACGACCGACGCTGATCTGACGCACCGGGCGTTAGCCGCGAAGCGCCGCAGCAAGGTAGACGGCAGCCGGGTCGCTCCACCAGGGGTGAGGAATATCGCCCTGGTCTCCCCCGGCAAGGGGCGACACCTATGCAGAGGAGGAGAAGGTCGAGGTAGCAGTCGAGTTCGACAGAGCGGTCACGGCAACAGGCAGTCCCCGGGTGGCGCTGACCATCGGGACGGAAACTCGGCACGCGACCTTGTCCGGGTGGAGCAGAAAGTCTCTGTATTTCTACTACATCGTGCAGGCGGCTGACCGTGATGAGAACGGCATCAGCATCGCCGCCAACGCGCTGGCCCTCAACGGCGGGACCATCACGGCCGCCGACGGCACGACCGACGCTGATCTGACGCACGGGGCGGTAGCCGCCAGGGGGCGCAGCGAGGTAGACGGCAGCCGGGTCGCTCCACCGTGGGTGACGTACATCGCCCTGGTCTCCTCCCCGGCAAGGGGCGGCACCTACGAGATGGGGGAGGAGGTTGAGGTAGCAGTCGAGTTCGACAGAGCGGTCATGGTAACCGGCAGCCCCCAGGTAGGGCTTACGATCGGGACGCAGACACGGCGGGCGGACTACTCCGGATGGGGACGCCGGTCTCTGTTCTTCTCCTACACCGTACAGGCCTCAGACCGTGATGAAAACGGCATCAGCATCGCCGCCAACGCGCTGCTCCTCAACGGAGGAACCGTCATGGCCGCGGAAGGCGCCGCTCCCGCTGATCTGACGCACGAGGCGATAGCCGCCCAGCCGGGCAGCAAGGTGAACGGCAGCCTGGTCGGGCCACCGCCGACGGTGAAGGACATCTCCTTCGTCTCCTCGCCGGCGGAGGGCGACACATACGGACTCGGGGAAACGGTCAAGGTGGACGTCGAGTTCAACAGAGCGGTGATGGCGACCGGCAGTCCCCAGATGGCGCTGAACATCGGGACACAGACCCGGTACGCGACGTTCTCCGGATGGGGTAGGGAGTCTCTGTACTTCAGCTACACCGTTCAGAAGGAGGATGTCGATGGAGACGGCATCAGCATCGCCACCAACGCGTTCCTCCTCGACGGCGGGACCATCAAGGCCGCCGCCAGCACGATCGACGCAGATCTGACGCACGAGGCGCTTGCCGCCGAGCCCGGGAGCAAGGTGAACGGAAGCCTGGGCACGCGACCGGGAGTGAAGCGTGTTGCCATCATCTCGTTCCCGGCAGGGGGCGACACGTATGGACTCGGAGAGACGGTCAGTGTGATCGTCGCATTCGACAGAGCGGTGACGGCGACCGGCAGTCCCCAGGTGGCGCTGAACGTCGGGACGCAGACCCGGTATGCGACGTTCTCCGGATGGGGCAGGGAGTCTCTGTATTTCAGGTACACCGTGCAGGAGGAGGACCACGATGAGGACGGGATCAGCATCGCCGCCAATGCGTTCCTCCTCAACGGCGGGACCATCGCGGCCACCGTCGGCACGACCGATGTTGACCTGACGCATCGGGCCGTAGGTGCCGAACGGCGCAGCAAGGTGAACGGCAGCCTGGTCGCCCCACCGCGGGTGAGGGATATCCGCTTCTTCTCCTCCCCGGCGCGGGGTGACACCTACGCCCGTGGGGAGACGATCAGGGTGGGAGTCGAGTTCGACAGGGCAGTGACGGTGAGCGGCACCCCCTGGGTGGCGCTCACCGTCGGGGCGCATACGCGGCACGCGGCCTACTCCGCCGCGTGGGAGGAGTATGCGCACTTGAGCTACACAGTTCAGGAGGATGATCGTGATGAGGACGGGATCAGCATCCCGGCCAACTCGCTGTCCCTCAAGGGCGGAAGCATCACGGCCATCGACAGCACGACCGATGCCCAGCTTACCCATAGGGCGGTGTCAGCGGACCCCGCCCGCAAGGTAAACGGCAGTCTGTCCACACCCTGAGCGTCCCGCCGTTACGGGTGCGACAGCATGCCGGCGTCGATCCCGGCGCCCGAGTCCTCCAGGGTGTCGCCGGGGTAGCCGGCCGCATGCGTCGGCTTGGCGACCGGGTAGACGGCGCTGCGCAGCTCCTCGCCGGCCACCTGTATGCCGTTCGGCTCCGCGTAGGGTGAGCGGTCGTAGTAGGGGGTCGCCACCGTGACCTCGTGGCCGAGCTTCTCCAGGCCGGCCCGCACTTCGCCGCCGAAGCGGCCGTCCAGCAGGACCTGATCCGACTCCACATGCAGCCGCGGCGCCTGCACGGCCTGCTGCAGGTCCATGCCGAACTCGGCGTGGTTCACGCACGCCTGCACCAGCGCCGACCAGATGCGGCGGCCCCCGGACGCCCCGAGCGCAGCGTGCAGCCGGCCGTCGCGGACCAGGATCAGCGGCGTCATGTTGTTCAGCCCTCGCCCACCCGGAACGATCGAGTTCACGGTGCCCGGCGCCGGATAGAACCAGGTCATCGCGTTGTTCATCATCACGCCGACGCCGGGCACGATCACGCCGGACCACGACATGTTGGTCTGCGTCAGACACACCGCGTTGCGATCCGCGTCCACCACGGAGATGTGGGTGGTGCCGCCGTCCGCCGATACGCCCGCGGGAGCTGGAAGGTCCGGAGGCCGCGGGACCCCTCGCCATCCCCACGGGTCGCCGGCCTCGGTGGGACCGGCGCCGTCCATACCGATCGTATGCGCCCGCGTCGCCGCGTAGCCAGGATCCGGAAGGATGTCGAACGGCGCCGCCGGGTGGTCTCCCAGGTACGAGTAGCGGTCCACGGCCGCGCGCCGGATCGCCTCGATCACCAGGTGCAGCGCCTCGACCGAGCCCCAGCCATGGCCGGCCAGGTCGAAGTGCTCGAGGATGTGGAGCACCTCGGCCACCGCCGTGCCGCCGTTGGGACCGGGGACCGCCATCACCCCGTACCCCCGGTAGCCGGCCTCCAGCACCGTGTCGTGCATGAACGGCCGGTACGCGGCCAGGTCCTCCTGCCGGATCGTGCCGCCGTGGGCCGCCATCTCGGAGGCAATGCGCTCGGCCACCTCGCCCCGGTAGAAGCCGTCCGGCCCGTGGCGGGCGATGAGCTCCAGCGTGCGCGCGTGATCGCTCTGCACCAGCGTCTCGCCCACCGCCGGGGGGTGGCCGCCGGGGAAGTACGTGTGCCACGTCGCCGGGTAGCGCTTCATGACCTCCCGGCCGCCGACCAGCGCCAGCACGAAGTGGTGCCCGACCGGGAACCCGTCGCGCGCCAGCCGGATCGCCGGGAGCAGCGCCTGGTCCAGGCTCAAGGTGCCCCAGCGCTCCAGCGCCGCCGCCAGACCCGCTGCCGTCCCCGGCACCGCGATCGCCGCGTGGCCGTGCACGTTGGCCCGCTCCTTCACCAGCGGCCACGCGTAGCCGCGCGAGAACCGCAGCCCGCCCGCCTCCGGACGGTCGGTTCCTCCCGCCAGCTCGTACATCTCCGGCCGGGCCGCCGCGGCCGCGCGCATGCCGAAGTCCACCGAGCCTGCCTCGCCCGAGGCGAAGCGGGCGACCAGCATCCCGCCGCCGCCCACGCCGTTCATGAGCGGCTGCAGCACGCCCATCGCGAACGCGGTGGTCACCGCTGCGTCCACGGCGTTGCCGCCCCGCTGCAGGACCTCCGCGCCGATGCGCGCGCCCAGCCGATCCTGGGCGACCACCATACCGCCGGTCACGCTCAGCACCTCGTGCGCCAGAACCGGCCGACTCATCTTCATGGCGGCGCACTCTACGCGTGGCGCGGGCCCGCGTCGACGCGGTTACGGCAACTCGGCTACTCCAGGGTGATCCAGGCGCGAAACTGATCCTCGTCGACGTTGCGTCCGCTGAGGATCACGACCACGTCTCCCTCGCCGTCAAGGCTGACGCGCCCACTCAGCAGCGCCGCCGTCGTGATCGCGCCGGAAGGCTCGGTGCGCACGCCATGCCGGTCGTAGAGCCACCGCATGGCTTCCCGTGTCTCCGGGTCCGGCACGGCGACGGCCTGCGCGACGTGCCGCCGCAGGATCGGCCAGTTGTGCTCGCCGACGTCGTAGGACAGCAGGCCATCGCAGATGCTGGTCGGGTGGTCGAGGCGCACGCGCCTTCCCGTTTCGAGGGATTCGCGGAAGTCCGCGGCGCTCTCCGGCTCCACGCCGACGATCCTCGCCTGCGGATAGGCGTCCGCGAACGGCAGTGCATGGCCGGCCATGAGGCCGCCGCCCGAGACCTGGCAGAACAGGTGGGAGGCCGCACGCCCCTGCGCCCGCAGCTCGTGAACGATCTCCAGGCCGCCCACGCCGTTGCCGGCGATCACGTCGGCATCGTCGTATGGCGACGCCTGGACCGCTCCCTCCGTCTCGGCGATCTCGCGCGTCAGCCGGTCCCGTTCTCCCGTCTCGTGGTCGCGGGCGATGTCGTACGTGCGGATCTCCGCACCGAATGAGCGCGTCAGCTCGACCTTCATGCGCGCCGCCGTGTCGGGCATGACCACGATCACCCGCTTGCCGAGCCGCATGCCGGCGAACGCGATCCCCGACGCGAAGTTGCCGGAGGAGTGAGCGACGACCGGCCGGTCGCCGATGCGCGCCAGGTTGCTCGCCATCCAGTGCAGCGCACCGAGCAGCTTGAACGAGCCGACGGGCGTCCACCCGTAATCCTTCAGCCACATCCGCCGCGTCTCCGGCATGCCGAGCTCCCGCTCCAGCGCATGCGACCGGATCAGTGGCGCCGCGGAAACGTGACGGCGTATGCCGCGCTCGGCCTCCCGGACGTCGTCGACCGTCGCGATCCGGATGGCCGCCGCGTCTCCGTCAGCTCGCTGGCGCATCGTTGACGACCGCGCGCAGCGCCAGGATGTGCTCGGGCCCCGACGCGCAGCAACCGCCGACGATCTGCGCGCCGGCGTCCAGCCACCGGCGGGCGAACTCGGCCAGCCGCGCCGGAGGATAGTCCGCGCTCTGCAGGATGTCGGGGCTCACGCTCGGGCGCTGGTTGGTGAGCACCGGCCGGTTCGCGACCGGCCCGGTCGGGTTGTAGCCCAGGTTCGGGTAGCAGCCGATCGGGCCGTCGGCGGCCTCGCGCAGGATCGGCAGCCCGGTGTCGACCGCCTCCGGGTTGCTGCACATCAGCAGGATGGCGTCGGGAACCCGGGCCAGCCCCTGCAGCTCGGCTGCCAGATCGGCGAGCGACTCCCCGTACTGCATCGAGCCGTCCGCGCCGATGTGGCGGACGCCGACGAACAGCGGCAGATCGATGTCCGCGCATGCCTGCACGGCGGCGGCGCACTCCTCAATGTAGCCCAGATACTCCAGCAGGATGAGGTCGACGCCGGCGGCGGCGAGCAGCCGCGCGTGGTCACCGACCTCGCTGGCGAACGCGCTCTCTCCCATGCGGGCGACGTCGGATGCGAGGTCCCCGGTGTCCCGGTCCTGCAGCGCCGGCGGCGCGATGCCGCCCGCCACGTACGCCTGTGGGTTGCCGGCCTCACGCGCGGCCAGCGCGTTGCGGGCCGCCGCGTCGGCGTAGGTCCGCCAATCGTCGCCGGCGTCGAGCGTCGCCAGGCGGCTCGGGCTGGTCCAGAAGTTGTTGCTGGTAATGATGTCGGCGCCCACCCGCAGGTAGTCCTGGTGGACCTGCCGGACCACGTCGCCGGCGGCCAGGTTGGCGGTCGCCGACCATGCCTTGAGCCGCCCGGTCGATCCGAGCAGCACGTCGACGCCGCGCCGCTGCAGCTCCGAGCCCGTGCCGCCGTCGAGCAGCAGCCGATCCCCCGCCCGCAGGCGCTCGATGATTCGTGTCATACGTATGATACGGTGCCATTATCCCCAATTCTGACGAGGTGAACCATGGCAAGAGAAAAAGACTTCCTCGTTGACACGGACTGGACGAGTCTGACTCTGGGAGAGCGCATCAGACATCTCGAGGTCGAGGGCTATGTCGTCCTGCCGAACTTGCTCTCGCCCGAGCACATCGAACGAATCAAGAAGGAAACCGCCGAGCTGGAGACGTTCGGTGTCGACTACAGTGTTCATCAACGAGCGTGCCAGGATGTCCAGTTTCGTGGAGGAGCCATCACCGAGTTGATCGCACACCCGCCGACGCTCCGGTTCTTGCGAACGCTCTTCGGCGATCAGGTCATCATGATGACGTACGACTACGCCCGCTCCGAGCCGGGCCATCCGGGAATAAGCCTGCACTGCGATGGACAACCGTGGGGATCGGAGATCTTTGGTTACGGACAGAGCTGTCCCCGGTTGGTTCGGGTTCTGTACTATTTGGACGATCTGACTCGAGAGGTTTCCCCGTTCAAGGTCGTACCCAGATCGCACCTGAGCTTTCACCACGAGGGTAATCCATACTTGAGATACCAGGAGCACCCGGAGCAGGTGATGGTCACCTGTGAGGCTGGCTCCGCGGTGCTCATCAGCCAGAACGTGTTCCACGGAAACTACCCGAACATCGGCGGCTATTCACGAGAGCTTCTGGCGCTCGCGTACCGACCGGCTTGGGCAGGACCCGCAGGAGAGGTCGAACCTTGGGATTCGGACCAGCTCGCCAACGTCCCTGCGACCGTGCGAGAGCTGATGATCGATCCCAACACTCGCATCTGGAACTTTGGCGTCGGCAACAAACCTGTCGACATGCCGCGGCAGGCTCCCGGGATCGCGCCGAGCCGATGGGAGCGAGTGAGCTGAACGTCACCCGGCGATCGCACGGGGTGTGACCCGAATCTCGCGGACCTTGATCGCCTTGTGCAGGCCCCAGCCGGCGTCGCGTTCGTAGAAGTCGCTGTAGGCTATCAGCAGACGGTCAGGGCCGATGACGAACGTCGACGTGTAGCCGCAACTGGAATCTACGGGTGCCGCCCCCAGACCGGCGCGAACGGTGTAGCCGTCGCTCCAGTCGCGAGCCGACGGATCGACCGTGAAACGCACTTCGACCCCGGGCCGACCGTAGACGCACGCGGTTACCCCGTTCTCGAGCGTCACCAGCCTTGGTCGCACGCCGAACGGAGCGAGGCGCCGCGGCGCCTCCCAGGTGTGGCCGTCGTCGTGTGAGATCGCTACCCACAAGGGGCGAAGCAGCTCCGGTGCGCGGCCAAGATCGCTGCGAACGACGCAGATCAAGGTGCCGTCGGCTCGGCAGGTGATACTCGGCTCGCCGGCCACATCCACCCCTCGCTCCTGGTCCGACGCAAATACCGTCGAGCGGTGGTGCCAGCTCCGGCCCTGATCTTCGGACACGATCAGGCTCGTCTCCGGCATGGGTGCGCCATCCGGCCGGAAACGAAGGGCCGAATTGGCCGCCACCGCGAGCGTGCCGTCGGCCAGTTCCACGCTGTAGCCGTCACCCATCGGCAGGTCGATCGGCATCAGATCGTCAGGCAGCTCCACCGTCCCCGTTTCGGAGTTGTAGCCGTACTTGTAGCGACGCACCGCCAGTTCGGAGATCGCGAGCGTGGCCTCGTAGTCCTCGACCCGACCGTCCGCGGCCCGACGGCGCATCCGCATCCGCCGCCGGTCCGCTGGAATGTCGTCGTAGCGGTAGACATCCACGACCGTATCGTTGCCGGTGAGCACCCGTTCCCGCACCGGCTCCATGCCCAGCTCGCTCGCGCGCAGTCTGGCGAAGCCCTGCCAGGCCAGCTCGGTGCCGTCGGCCAGCACGAACGGCAGGCACACGGCATCCCGTTCCGCTTCGGTCTGCTCATGCCAGGTCCGGCCCTCATCCGAGGACACGAACGGTGTGTTCGGAAGCCGCACGCCGCCGCCATGACTGTCGTCGGCAGTCTGATACATGACGACGAGGTCGCCACTGCGTGTTCGCCGACCGGACTGCGGAAACTGATAGAACCCCCAACGCCGTTCGTGCAATGGCCCCGTGGTCACGGTCACCGGTGCGGCCAACGTGACCGACACGCCGGCGTTCGACGGCACCACGGTCGAGCGCGGCGGCGGCTGCCAGCGCGTCTGCTCGAAGCCGGTGGCTGCAGCACCCAGCGTACGTTGCGTATAGAGCGTCACGAGCGTCGTTGCGTCGAGCTGCACTGACGAGGGCAAGCCGTGCGTATGGTCCTCGGCGTCGTTGCGCAGGACGACCTCGCGGTCGATGTCCCACGTCCGGCCTCCGTCCTCGCTGAAGCAGGCGCGCTGCCCACGTGGCTTCACGCGCTCGTGCACGGCGTCCGAGATGCCGCGCGGGGCGTAGCAGCACATGATTCGCCCGTCGGACAACACGCTCACGTGCGGCAGCCCGCGCATCGGGGTGACCTGTGGCACGCTCCAGGAACGTCCACCATCGTTGCTCGCGAAGCACCAGATCTGGCCGCTGGCATACTGGCCGCCGCGGGGTGCCCAGCCGCTGGACTCGGCACAGAAGGCGCCGATGAGGCGGCCGTCGGCCGTTTCCGCCAGGGTCGCAGCGTGCATGCCGCGCTGCTCCACGTCCGCCAGGGTGTGCTGCCAGATCAATTCCCACGACGTGCCGCCATCATCGGACGTGGCCAGCCCGAGGAAGGGGGTGCCTCGCTCGTCCAGGCCGCGCCCGAGGTAGGCCAACGAGCGGTCTGCGAGCGCGATGGGCCCGTGCGGAGCGTAGACCGGGGCGGTCAGCCCGGTCTGCCAGCGGCGACCGCCGTCTGTCGAGCGGGCGCAGCGACTCGCGCCGCCGGCCGCACGGTTCCCCACGGTATCCGCACCGGCGCCCGCCCAGGTCAGCAGCACGGACCGCGTGCCCCACGCGGTGACTCCGATGCCGGTGCCCGGTGCGGAGTCGCTCGCAAGCTCGGAGCGTTTCTGCCAGCTCCGAGCATCGCTCTGGCTCGCCAGCACCTGGATCGTGGCCCCGACGGCGCCGGTCGCTGCGTGGGCCGCCACCAAGCTACCGTCTGCCCACGCAGCCACGGAGCCCGCACCCACCTTCGTAGCGGGGGTCGACGCGGTCAACACCGACCGTTCCTGCTCGTAGGCGACCTGCCAGGCATCGCTCGGCTCTGCTGCCATGAGTCGTTCCTCTTGCCAGGTTCGTCCGACCGCCGCTGTCGGGGACGGGCCGGGGGGCTCAGGCGCCCTCGACCCGCTTCACGCGCTCCACGAGCCAGTCGCGCGTGACACGTATCGCATGCAGGTCCATGACCTCCAGGTTGAGCCAAGGCGGCCCCTCTTTCCTGTTCGGGCCGGCGACGCCGTACGTGATGATCGCGGTATCGTCATCGACGAAGTCCATTCCCATATCGAAGAAGTTGAACTCTTCTCGATGCGCCAACACGCCGAGGTGCGTCCAACTTCGTCCCCGATCGCGTGAGAACCCCAGACAGAGCGGCGTGCGCACGCCGTAGTGGTGGTGTGTGGGGTCATACAGCGAGTCGACCCAGAGCAGCAGCAGATGGTCGCTCCCCGGAAGGCACCGGAGGCAGCTCGCGGTTTCGGGCGCGCGCAGCCCGCTGGTCTGCGGCAGCGACCAGGTCTCTCCCCGGTCCGTCGAGTGCGACAGGAAGACAGAGCCCAACTGCGTTCGAATCGACATCACCAGGTCTCCGTTCGAGAGCTCCGCAACCGACGGCTCGATCGCTCCGCGCATCGGCAGATCGATCACACCCGTCGCCTGCTGCCAGCTCTTACCCTCGTCGTCGGAAAGCATGCAGGAAATCCGGTAGTGCTGCGTGAACTGTCCTCCGGTCCCGAATTCAAACGGCACGAGCAGCCGCCCCGACCGCAACTGCAGCAAACTCGTCACACCACCCTGCATCCAGTTCCCTTCCGTGCGCCGCCAGAGGTAGCCGAACGATTCGAACGTCTCCCCGTCGTCCTTCGAACGGAACAGCTCCATCGTGCTGCTGGAGCTCTCCGGATGCGTCTCGGTGCCGCCCCGATGAGCGCGCAGGCACATCAGCAACAGATCCCCGGAGGCCAGCCTTCGCAACGCCGGCGCCTGCACGTTGAAGTCGGTTTCCAGGTGAGGCCGCACCAGGACTCGCTCATCCTGCCAGCTCCGCCCGTCGTCATGGGAGAGACGGGACGCGATCTCGATCTCTCCGTAATCCTGGCTGCCGTAATCGCTGGTCGTGTATTTCTGCCAGGCGACCAGCAAGCGACCGTCGGTGAGACGCGTCACCGACCCCATGTCATTGCGCGGACAGGAGTCGTCCACTCGCCGGACGACGGAGTACTCGAGGCCCGGCATGACCTCGATCGGCACCCCCGAGCCGTCGAACGTAGCGGTGTCAGTTCCTGATCGGGTCGTCATTTCCTGCTTCCATGCTTCTCTCCGGTCTTGAGCCCGAATCGAACAGAGCATACAATGCGGGCGGCGGTACGCACGACCGATGAGTGACGCAGGTCTCGCCGGGGAGCCGGAGTCGGCCCCGAAGCGGCTTGCCGGCAGCGAAGAGCTCCGAACCGCCCTCGGCCGTGAACGGTGGCAGCGCGCGAAGCGGATGCGGCTTCTCTATGTGCTGTTTTTCCTTCCCTTCGTCAGCCTGGTCGTCTTCCACTACATGCCGATCTACGGGATCATCATAGCCTTCAAGGACTACAAGCTGGGAGCCGGGTTCCTTGCGAGCCCCTGGAACAACTTCGAGCACTTCACGAACCTCTTCTCGACTCCGTTCTTCGCACGGATCTTGCGGAACACGATCATCATCAGTCTCCTGCACATCGTTTTCGGTTTCCCCGCCCCGATCCTGTTGGCGCTGCTCATCAACGAAATCGTCAACAACCGCTTCAAGCGCGTCGTGCAGTCGATCTCTTACCTCCCTCACTTCATGTCGTGGGTCATCCTGGCAGGGATCATCGTCGAGATTCTCTCTCCGCAGCGGGGAATCGTCGCTCACGTCGCCACCCTTCTCGGCCTCGAGCCGCGGAACGTGCTCACCGATCGCAGCCTGTTTCGGCCGATGCTCGTGGCAACCGGCATCTGGAAGGAGGTGGGCTGGGGAACGGTGATCTATCTGGCTGCGCTCTCTTCGATCAATCCGGAGCTGTACGAGTCAGCAGCAGTCGACGGCGCCGGTCGCATACCGGTGGCACTGCGGATCACCGTGCCGTCGCTGATTCCGGTCATGACGATCCTGGTCATCCTGAGGCTCGGCGAGTTGCTGAATGCCGGGTTCGATCAGATCTTCAACCTGTACAGCCCGCTCGTCTACGAGGTCGCAGACATCATCGACACGTATGTGTACCGGGTCGGCCTGCTGCAGCGGAGGTACGACTTCGCAGCCGCGGTGGGTCTGTTCAAGAACGCGATCGGCGTGGCCCTCATCGTCGGCTCCAACGCGATCATCCGGCGGTTCAGCGATTACGGACTCTGGTAGGCGGCACCATGCGGCGGCCGTGGTACGCGCGTAGAAGGAGCGCCGGGGACGTCGCATTCACCGTCTTCAACACGCTGTTTCTCCTCTTGTTCTGCCTGACGATCCTCTACCCGTTCTGGACGACCCTGCTTCTCTCGTTTTCGCCTCCCGACGAGGTGGTGTCTCTGGGATTCCGTATCTGGATCGATGAGTGGGCCACAACCGCCTATCGGTTCGCGTTCTCGGAGTATGGAAACGTCATCACCGCGTACGCCAACTCCGTGTACCGGACCGTAGTCGGAACGGTCCTCACCGTGCTCTTCACGATGATCGCCGCCTATCCGCTGGCCAAGAAGAACCTGCCCGGGCGCACCACGCTGACCGTCGTCGTGCTCATCACGATGTTCTTCAGCGGCGGTTTGATTCCGCTCTACCTGGTGGTGCGCAGCCTCGGACTCATCGACTCACGCTGGTCGCTCATCCTGCCGGCGCTCACCGTCGGTTTCTACATCATCATCATGCGCAACTTCTTCATGACGGTAGACGCGTCGTACGAAGAGGCGGCGTACATGGATGGCGCGAACTATATCCAGATCCTCTTCCGCATCATCGTGCCGCTGTCGAAGCCGGTCATAGCCACGATAGCGCTCTGGCACGCGGTCTGGCACTGGAACGAGTGGCTCTACGCGCTCATCTTCCTCAACGACGAGTCGCTGCTCGTTCTCCAGCGTCTCCTGAGAAGGATGCTTCTGGAACTGACGCAGGTCGAGGAGGCTCTGATCGATCGGTTCGAGTCGGTGGAAGAGGTCAGGTTGCCGTCGGCAGCGCTCAGGGCGGCAGTCACGATCATTACGATCGGTCCCATCATCCTCCTGTATCCCTTCGTGCAGAAGTATTTCATCAAGGGCATCTTCATCGGCTCGCTCAAGGGCTGAGCCTGACAGCCGTCACGGACAGGCCGGGATGGAACGAGGGGAACGGCGGTGCCGTTCCCCTCGATATCCGTGACCGATCGCGCCCCGGCGTCAGCGGACGATGTTGCCCTTGCGCAGCTCGGAAACGATCGGCGCCTTGGCAAGCTCCGCCAACACCTCGTCGCCACCGTTCTCGCGCCACCTCGCGACGTAGTCATCCCACGTATCGTCGACGTCTATCTCCCCCGTGAGCGCCCTGAGGAAGTACTCGTTGAACATCGTACCGAGCGTCTCGCCGACCCGTTGGTTGACCTCCAGGAGGTTCGTGTCATTGAAGAAATCCCACTTGTATGGCCGCATCGAGATCTCTTGGCCGGCGGGCTGCAGCAGGTAATTGGTCGTCCAGGCGGCAGTATGCCCCTCGAGGATCAGATGCATCCTCGCGTCGGTACGGTACCTCGGATAGAACGAAGCGCCGCCGCGCTCCGGGAATCCGTCGGGTACTTCCTCGGCCGGCCGGACGATCGGTTTCGATTGCCACGGATCGCCTTCCCAATCGAAATGAACGTCCTCCTTGCCGAACTGGTACGCTACATAGCCCTCGTCCGTTCCCATGTAGTAGTCGAGTATCTCGAGGATCCTCTGCAGCTTGGCGTCGCTCACCTCGGACGCGATGAAGTACGGGTAGCTGCCGACCGGTCCCACGACCGCGCCGGAGGTGCCGCCCTGAACGCCGCCGGGCCCGACGAGCGGCGGTACCAGCACCACTTCCCGACCACCGCCGAGATCCTCATCCGGGATGAACGTGTTGGGCGGCCGATTCACCGCGTAGTCGGCACCGGCGTAGATCGCCACCTCCGAGACCGAGCCGATGACGCCACTCTGCACCTTCTCCCACATCTTGAATATGGAGAGGTTCGTGAACTCCTGGTCGATGAGCCCATCTTCCCACCAGAGAGCCATGCGCTTGAGGAACTCCTTCATGCCGGGATCGGTGCGCCACTCCGTGAGCTCACCGTCGATCAAACGGTTTCCGCCCCACGAGACGCCAAAGGAGCCGATCAGCGTTTGCCAGTTCCTGTTCGCCCGATCGCTGGCACCGAACGGGATGGTGTCGTTCTGGCCGTTGCCGTCGGCGTCCCCGTCCCGGAATGCCCTCAGCAGAGCCTCGTAATCGGAGAACGCCACGTCGTGATCCAGGTAATAGACCCGGCCGAAGCGATCGAGCGGAATCTTCTCCGCGTCATAGCCCGGCAGGTCGAACCCGAGCCCGCGTGCATAGTCGATGCGGAACATCGGGTAGAACGTCGTGCCGTCGGTATTGACCGCAACACCGTGCAGCGCGATGAGCTCATCCTCGTTTTCCGGATTCTCGGAGGCGATCCAGGCCAGCGGATACTGGTCGAAGATCGCTGCGAGATTGGGCGCGTAGTCCCGGATCCAGGCCTTGGGTATCGCCCTGGTGAGCCCCGCCTCGAAGTGATCCAGGGGGTTACCCCACCAGCCGCCTATATCCGGCTGCTCTCCAGCAGCGAGCATGACCTCGCGCTTTTCCCTGTCGTTCTCGTTTATGCCGTTGCTGATCACCGTGATGCCGAACCGCTCCTCCATGTCCTGGAATGTCCAGGCATCGGTCCACGGGCTCATCCACGTGATCTCCGTCACCTCCTCGGCGGTCGCCTCTGTCTGGCCTTCACCGCTTGCCGCGAACGGCACCAGCAGCAGGCCGACGGCTCCCAGGAGCATGCGTCGGTTTCTCATTGGCTCTTCTCCTTATGCCTTATGTGCGGAATCCGTACGTCGCTCGCTTCACCTCCCGGGCTCGTGTTCTCGCGCTGCCGTCTCCCGGCAGCCTATCGGTTGCGCACGATCACTGTCTTCGCGTTATCATGGTGATCTGCCTGCAATGACGCGTCAACCGGGCCGGGGAAGATGCTGACGACGTGAGACACGCGACCGAACCACCTGTCATCGACGCCCACGGCCACACGCTGGACCAGGCTTTCGACACGCATCGGCACCTGCACGAGGCGCTGGGCGGGCTCACCGATGTGCCGATGATGCGCGACGGCGGCGTGGCCGCGCAGCTCACCGCCTGCTGGGTGCCGGACGCTGCGATCGGCGGGCCGCATGCCAGCCGGCAGCCGCTGCGAAAACTGTTGCAGATGGTCGACTACCTGCATCAGGAGTTGAACGGTCCGGCAGGCGATCATGTCACGCTGGCGGCTTGCGCCGGCGATATCGAAGCGGCCCGGGCGGACGGCAAGGTCGCGCTCATACTCGGGCTGGAGGGCGGTGATGCGCTCAAGGGCGACGTGAGCCTCCTGCGCACGCTGCACCGACTCGGCCTGCGGCACGTCGGCCTGGTGCACGAAGGGCGCAATGCCCTGGGGACGGCAACACAGGTTTGGAACGGTCCGGAGATGCGCGTCCATGACAGCCATATCGACGGCCCCGGCGGCCTTACGCCGGCAGGGCAGGCGGTTGTAGGTGAGATGAACCGGCTCGGCATGCTGGTCGACGTGACGCACATGGAAGCGGCGACCTTCCGGGACACGCTGGCGATCACCACAAGCCCCGTCGTTGCGACTCACGGAAACGCGCGGGCATTGCGCGATACGCCCCGCTATTTCGACGATGATCAGCTCCGCGCCATCGCCGCGACCGGCGGCCTCATCTGTCCCAGTCCGACCCCGCTCGGGCCAACCCCCGAAACGGCCGCTCTCGAGCTGCTGCTCGACCACATCGATCACATGGTGGCGCTGGTGGGGCCGGATCACGTCGGGTTCGGCACCGACTTTCTCGGTCAGGTCGAGGCGCGGCCGGCCGGCGTCGGTGACATCAGTGAGGTAGGCCACCTCATGGCGGGGTTGCGGGCCCGCGGTCACGAGCACGGGACCATTGAGAAGATCGCAGGCGGTAATTTCATGCGCGTCTTCGAGACGGTGGCCGGATGAACGATGCCGTCAGATGACCACATATTTCGAGTCGTTCGAGGGCTTTCTGAAGGAATATGTTCGCCGCTGACCGCAGATGAGACCGCTCGACTACGTGGCCGTCGCCTTTGCGGCGGCGCTGGTGATCGTGATCGCTATTGCGGTCTACTCGGGCGGTGGCGACCGCGCGACGGTGCGCGTCACGGCACCCTCCGGCGAGTACCTGTTCCTCTCGACCGCAGAGGAGACGATCGTCGTTCGTGGGCCAATCGGGGAGACCGTGGTTCGGATCGGAGACGGCGGTGCGCGGGTGCTTTCTTCGCCGGGCCCGATGCAGATCTGCGTCAGGGCCGGCCACGTCTCGCGCCCTGGCGCATGGCTTGCCTGCTTGCCGAATCGCGTCTTCGTGTCGATCGAATCACGGCAGCTCGAGGACGTGGATGCGCGCAGTTATTGACCGCTGGTCCGATAGACTGGCCGGCAAGCGCTCGCGGCCGGAGTACCGCAGCAGCGTGTTGCGGGCGTAGCTGTCGAGCGGCTTGGGGCGTCCGTCCTCGATCACGATCAGCGGCCGGAACGCGGCGGCGCTGGCCAGCCACGGCTCCGGCGGCTCGAACCCGGTGGAGCGGTCGCCGCGCCCGAAGCGGCCGCGGTTCTCCACCACCGCCAGGGTCGAGTAAGCGGCGCCCGAGGCATCGAACTCGTAGGAAGCCTGATAGAAGGTGAACCCGCTGAACCGCAACGGCTTGTTCATGGAAATGCGGACGGGCCGCCGCGTGCCGGGCGCCTCCAGGATCACGTCGCTTTCGAACGACCGGGGCGTGTCGGTGCCCGGGTAGAACTCGGCGCGGAAGTCCTCCAGACCGATGAGCGCCGGCAACTCGTAGCGCACGATTCGCCGCCAGCATGACATGATCAACGCCAGGAATGCGCGGTCCAGTCTGCATCGATGGGAAGCGCTGATCGCGCTGGCGGCCCGGGCCGCGAACGAGCGCCCGGGCTGATCAGGCATCGAATGAGGCTGGAGGGACGCGCCGCCGAGCTGCGGCGTTGCGGGCCGCCCGATTGGCGCTCGGTCCTTACCACTGCACGCCCACCGCCGCGGGTTTCATAGAGGCTTGGCCACGAGCAGATGACTCCGTCTGTGGCCCTCGAAAGCAGAGCGAGCCGGCACAGGGCTCTTCGCCCCATGCCGGCCCGTTCGGTCCGCGTGGCGCGTCGGGTGCTACATGCTGGCGCGGAACTGCCGGGTGATCTCCTCCAGCAGCTCGTCACCGCCGGCCCGGCGCCATTCAGCGACGTAGCCGTCCCATTCGGCGTCGATGTCGATCCCGCCGGCGATCGCCTTGTAGAAGAACTCGTCCTCTACCGTCTTGACCTCGGCTCGGATCGTGCGGTGCTCCTCACCCAGGGTCGGAAGGAACCCGAAGTCGAGGGCCACCTGGTTCTCGACGAGGTAGTTGTTGACCGGGTACCGCCACGTGTTGCCGCCCATGTAGAGGAACTCGATGCTCGGAGGCACCGCTGTCAACCGGAAGTAGCGACCGCCCGACTCCATGAACTTCGCGGGGGCCTCCCACTCTGGGAACATGATCGGGTCGCCCGCCTCGCTGTAGTCCCAGTGGGTTCCCCGGATGCCGTAGAAAGCAGTCGCGAAGACATCCGTGTCGTTGTACATCACCTCGAAGATTTCCAGGATCTTTGCGAGCTTCTCGTCGGATACGTCAGCGCCGACCGAGGAGCCGTTCCACACTGCGCTCCGTGAGTACGTACCGCGGATACCTGTGGGTCCCGCCGGCGACGTGACGATCACCGGCTCGACGTCGGGATTGTTGGACTTCAGCATACCCCAGGCATGGCTGGTCGATGGGTTGGTCAACTGCGCCGACCAGGACTCGAAGGCGCCGACGAAACCATTGGCGAACTTCTCGAGAAGCTCGGCTCCGGTGGTGACCACGAACTCCGGATGGATGAGCCCGCGCTCGTACCAGTTGTTCAGGAACTTCAGCGCGTCGCGATACTCGGTGCGCGTCTGAGAGAAGACGATGTCATCGCCATGCTTCTCCCAGGTGTCCAGGCGCACGCCGAACGCCCCGATGATGTTGGGGAACAGCTGCGCCTGGCTGCCGATCGTGCCGCCTCCGGTGTAGGGCATGAGGCCGAACGTGTCGCGCTGGCCGTTGCCGTTCGGGTCTTCGTCCCGGAAGGCCACGAACAGTCGTTCCAGCTCGGCAACGGAATCCGGTCCTTCCCAGACCCGGGAATAGCCCGATACCTCGGGATCGTACATGCCGGGCGCAGGCGTGGTCTCGAAGCCGACGTGGTCCATCCAGTCCTTGCGGATGACCATGCCGGGCCCGGCAGCGGCGATCGAGAGAACCGCCGGGATACCCATGTTCTTGCCGTCCACCATGGTCTTGGAGTAGAGGATGTCGCCGCCCAGCGCGAAAGCCTGCTGCATGTACCGGGGCATGTGCTCCAGCAGCATCTCCTCCGGCACCTCGCGGTTGGCGCCCACCCGCACGAGGTCCTCGCGCCAGCGGACGTTGAAGTCTGGGATGTCGCCGGAGGCGATCCTCACCCGCCACGCGTCCTCCGGGCTGTGGGTGATCTCATAGCCCCACGGCTGCAGGTCGACCTCGAACATCTCCTCCAGATAGAGCTCCACGGGAGTGTCAGGCTCCAGCAGCTCACCCCCCAAGTTCGTACCGAGCCAACTGATCGCCATCAACTCGGACGTGGCTGTCGATTCCTGCGTTGCCGTCGCCAGGACGGGTTGCGTTGCCACCACCGCAACCAGCAGGACGAGAAGGATCCGCCGTACCTTCATGGTACACCTCCGTATGGTCTCACCCGTCTCCTGACGGGTGGATTCAACCCTTGAGCGATCCGACCATTATCCCCTTTACGAAGTACTTCTGGATGAAGGGGTAGGCGATGATGATCGGTCCGATGCTGACGAACACGGTCGCCGCCTTGATGGTGTCTTCGGTCGGGGCCGCGATCGCCGCCTCCTCCGACGCAAGTTCCAGCCACTCGGCCGTCTGGTTCTCGATGAGGATGCGTCGCAGCAGGAGCTGCAGGACTATCAGATCGCGGCGCGCCGCGAAGATCATCGCGTTGAACCACTCGTTCCAGTGGAACACGACCGACCAGAGACCGACGGTTGCGATCACCGGAAGTGAAAGGGGGGCGACGATCCTCCACAGCAACGTGAAGATCCCCGCGCCGTCGAGCACCGCGGACTCCTCCAGCTCGGCCGGAATCTCCTGGAAGAAGTTGCGCATGATGATGATGTAGAAGGCGCTGGCAATGTGGGGCAGGATCAGGATGACCCGCGTGTTGAGGAGCCCGAGGCTGCGGAACCACAGGTAGGTCGGAATCAGTCCGCCGCCGAAGAACATGGTGAACAACACGAACACGGTCAGGGACTTGCGGAAGGGAAGCCTGGGCCGCGCCAGCCCGTAGGCGGCCAGCAGACAGACGACCAGGGTCAGCGCCGTGCCGACGACTGCCCGGAAGACGGTGTTCACGTAGCCGATGAGGACGCTGTTCTTGGAGAACACGTCGCCGTATGCGTCAAGGGTGAACTCCGTGGGGTACAGCTTCAGCCCCATCTTGATCGAGGCCGCAGGGGTCGAGACCGAGTCGACGACCATGCGCCAGAACGGGTAGACGATCGACAGTGATGCGATCACCATCACCACCAGGACGGTCGTGTCGATGACCACGTCCTCGGTCGTCCGTCGCATCGTCACAGGACGGTACCGCGGGCGCCGAAGCGCTTGATGACGCTGTTCATGACGAGCAGCAGGATCAGCCCCAGGACGTTCTTGCTCAGACCGACCGCTGTCGTGTAGCTGAACTCCAGATTCACCAGACCCTGCCGGTAGACGTAGGTATCGATGATGTCACCGACGGAGTAGACGATCGGGCTGTAGAGATTGATGATCTGATCGAACCCGGCCTCGAAGATGTCGCCGATGCGCAGCAGGAACAGCACCACGATCACCGGCAGAATCGACGGCAAGGTAATGTACCAGATTCGCTGCATGCGTCCTGCCCCGTCGATCTCGGCCGCGTCGTAGAGCTGCTGGTCGATTCCCGTGATCGCCGCCAGGTAGATGATCGATCCCCATCCAACCGTCTTCCATACGCCTGATGCGACGACGACCGACAGGAAGAAGAAGGGATCCTTCATGAAGACGACCGGCTCGCCGCCGAACGAAGCGATCAGGTAGTTGACCGGACCCTCAAACGCGAAGAACGCCCGGAACAGACCGGCCGCCAGGACCCAGGAGATGAAGTGGGGCAGATAGCTGATCGTCTGGAACACGCGCTTGAGGCGCACGTTGAACACCTCGTTCAGCATCAGGGCGAACACGATCGGTGCGGGGAAGACGGTGAAGAGCTTCAGCAGGCTGATCACCAACGTGTTGCGGAAGACCTGCAGGAAGTCCGGACTGCGGGCCATGCGCTCGAAGTACTTCAGCCCGACCCACTCGCTGCCCCAGATGCCGCCCGTAATCGTGTAGTCATGGAAAGCCAGCACGACACCCGCCATCGGGATGTACTTGATGACGATGAACGTGACGATGGCGGGAAGGATGATGAGGTAGTACGGCAGGTGACGGCGCACCTCGCGGGCCAGGCTGCGCGTGCGCACCGGCCGTGCTGCCTGAGCGCGTGCGGCTGTGGGAGTCACCGTACCGCCGCTCACATCCCTGGTCCCTCGCCGAAGCGAAACGCGTAGAGGTCGGCGTCGAAGAGCTGGACGAGGAGTCGAACGGACCGGCCGGCCTGGCGGTCGGTGCCGACGAATCGCCCCGTTGGCATCAGCGCTGGTGGCTGCGCCCGCACAGGGACGTGTCGTAGCCACCGGCCTCCAGATAGTTGATGTTCGGGTGGTCCATCACTGCTCCTCGAATCTCAGGGGGACACTATTGCATGAGTTCTTGACCGGCGCTGCCCCTCCCGCGCCTAAGCGCGGCTCCTACCGCCAGCGCCGCCCCGGCGTGGGCCCTGCAGCGCCACGCCAGGTTGACAATGAAAGCAGGCCTGACATGCTCGGCGGCAGACCATGGGTACGGTACGACTGGACGGCGGTCCCGGCCGTCTTTCGCGGCTGTTCGCCGTCCCGTCCGGTCCGGCGCCGTCGTTCGAGACGGTGCGCTGGGAGCTGATCGGCGGACAGGGAACCGCCGGGAGCTGGGGACTCTCGGACCGACAGAACCGCGCGCGTGCGCTGACCTCGTTCCGCGGCGCGCTCTACGCGGGGATCGGTGCCGCGCAGGCCGAGGTCTGGCGGCTCGTCGACGGCTCCTGGGAGCGGATCGGCGGGGGCGGGGTGTTCGGTTCGTGGCCCGCGCGAGATCCGGCTGCTTCAGGTGGCGTCGGTCTACGGCCCGCCGCGGTGTGGGTCAACGCCCTCTTGCCTGACCGAACCGGCGCCTGCCTCTACGCGGGCGTCAAGGACGGACAGCGGGGGGCCCAGCTCTGGCGCTTCGATGGTGGGGGCTGGCAACAGGTTGGCGGTCTCGGCGGGTCGGGAGACTGGGTGTCGGAGGACCACGATCACGTCTACACCCTGTGCTGGCACGGCGGCGACCTGTACGTAGGGCTGCAGGGGCATTTCAGCGGCTTCAAGGGAGACCGGCGCGAGTCGCGCCATGCGGTCGAACGCCTCGACCCTGCCCCTGACGTCCACGGTGACGGCGCCATCTATAGGCTGGCCGGTGAGACTTGGTCCCGGGTGGCCGGCAACGGAATCGCCGGAAGCTGGGAGCCGGACCATGCCGTCGTGTGGGTGTACGACCTCTGTTCCCTCGGCGGCGCGCTGTACGCCGCGGTCGGGCGCCATGCGGTACGCGGGATGCGGTGGATCGGCGAGGTGTGGCGCCTCGCCGGCGGCGGCTGGCAGCGCATCGGCGGCCAGGGTGTCCTGGGGAGCTGGTTGCTCGATTCGAGCAACCTGGTGACCAGCCTCATCGACTACCAGGGCAAGCTCGTCGTCGGCTACAACTGTCAAGGACGCTCGCCGACCCGGGAACGCTTCGGAAACGTCTGGGCGTGGGATGCAGCAGAAGAGTCCTGGTACGACCTCGAGCTCCCGGCGACGGCGCCGGACGCGGAGGTGTGCGCGGCCCAGAGCAGCTTCAATGCGTCCACGATCTGGGACGGACACCTGATCATCACCGGCGGCCGTGCCGAACCGGTCGGCGACGCCGCCTTCTGGGCTCTGGACGTCGCCGAGAGCCGTTGGCGGTGTATCCGCCGTCCGTCCCGCAGGGACCCGGATGCTCCCGAGGCGCTCGACGGCTACGGCTACTCGGCGACGGTATTCCACCGCGACCTGGTCGTGGGCTGCCGCGGCGGAGACGGCACTGCTCATGTCTGGCGTGGCCGGTGGGTCGACGCCGGGGACTGACCGGGGTCGCCGCGGGGTCGGCTTCAGCCGGCGGTCACCGGTAGCCACTCGAGCGCAACCCCTTGATCCCGCAGCAGCCGCTGATAATCCGACAGGAGATCCGCGCGCTCGGACACCTGTCGGGGGATGGCGGACCGCCGCATGCAGAACCCGGCAAGCAACCCCACCGCCTCGCCGATGTTCCACTCCACGGGATGCAGCCGATAGCAGCCGTTGGTGATGTGGGTGGTGCCGATATTCTTGCACGCCGGCAGCAGGTTCTCAACCCGGCGCGGAAGCAGCGCCCCGAGCGGGATCTGGAACGGCAGACAGGAGATGTCGATGTAGTTGTCGCCGCCGGTGCTCGGGTGCAGGTCGATGCGGTAGTAGCCGATCCCGACGGAGTCCGCGAAGGTCTCCGCCCGTGGCTGCGCCCCGCGCTGCCCGGGATCCTCGGGCGGCCGGGCCGGATCCCAGCCCCCGCGCATCATGGTGCCGACGTGCGCTTCCGTGACCGTCCGCAGTGCCCTGATGCGGCGGGACTCGCGGATGTATGGCGCCTTGGCAAGCCCGCCGGCCGCGCTGGAGACGTCGGGGCGTGGGTACAGGCCGGGGTACCCGCAGCCTCCGTCCGGTCGGGGCCGTTCGGTCTGCAGCCAGTAGAGCAGGCTGAGCGAGAGCTGACGAGCCGCGTCATAGTGGCGCCGGACCTCGTCCTCGGCGCGGTCGATGACGCTGGCCACCATGTAGTCGTTGTGCGGCCAGTTGAGGATCGTCGCCTCGTCGATGCGACGGCTGCTCGCCAGATGTCCGGCATAGATGACCCGCCGATAGCTCCACCAGCCGGTGAATTGCTTGCTCGGGTCGACCTCGTCCTCGTCCTCGAAGAACGGGGCGTTCCGTGGTTTCAGCGTGGCCGGTGCCACCTCGACGGGACTCAGCAGCCGACCCGGCCACGGCGGGGTGGTCGGAGGCGTGTAGGACCGCCAGGCATCGTAGTCGTCCGGCCGATCGATGGTGTGGTCCGCGCCGGGCCTGGCGTCGTGGCCGACCGCCAGACACCAAGTGAGCGGTTGCACGTTGTGCGGCTGCGCCGGTCCGTCCACGGCGTGTTCCTCACCCGTATCGCCTCTCGATTCGGCGCCGGTGACGTACTCGACGCCGGCAAGCGGCAGGAGGTCGCCGAGCTCGGTTGCATCGACGACGACGTCAGCGCTGATCGTCTCCCGCTGTCCCGAGTGGCGCTCGACGACGGTGACCGACTCCACCCTGTCTCCGTTCGTGGAGGCCGCCACCGGCACACGCCACAGGCGCAGGTCCAGGAGCCCCGCGGTGCGCGCAAACGAAAGCAACTGTTCGAGCACGGCAACGCCGACCCGCGGTTCATGGCACAACCGGGACACGGTGCCCTGGCCGGGGTTGAGAAACGGATCCGCTCGCGCCGCCGGCGTCAGCGGGTAGTGGTCGCGATAGTACTGCCTGACAGCGTCCCGATAGCGGCGATAGCGCGCCGTACAGCCTTGCCCCTCGATCCATGGGCTCTCATCCGGGGGCACCATCTGCGAGGTGAGCTGACCGCCGATCCAGTCGGTTGCCTCGGTCATGATGACCTGCAGCCCGAGGCTGGTCGCCGCCAGGGCCGCCGCGCACCCGCCCGTGCCCCCACCGACGACCAGCAGGTCGGCATGTGCCTCTGCGGCTGCCCTTCCCCGATTTCGAGAACCTCCGGCGGACTGCATCGCTTGCTCCGAACCTTAGCGTGGACGCAGCCCGTTCCCAACCCCGGACATACGGCGCCGGGCCACCGAACTGCTGGCACGCCGAGGGCGTGATAGGGTCCGGGGATGAGCACCGCCACCGACCTCCCCCTGGATTTCCGGCGCTCCTTCATGCGCTGGGACAAGCCACGCAACCCCAACGACCCGCGACCCTACGCGCGCCACAACACCCCCCTTGGCAACCGCGTTCGCATCGAGCTGGACTCGGTGTTGACGGTCCTCCGGCCGCAAGGCACGCCCGAGCGCTACTTCCTCATCGCGCCGTGTCGGGCCGAATGGGTGTACGCCGAACGGGAGATATTTCAGATCCCGAGCCGGGAGTTCCGCTGCGTCTATTCGCAGGATTACGAGCGGGGCATGGGCAGGAGCCTGCTGTGGGACGGTACGACCGAACGGGCCAGTGCCGCCAGCGGCTGGGAGCTCGAGATCGACCTGCAGACCTTCGGCAGATCATCCGTCCACGACACGATCGCCGCAGTCACGGCCGCGTCGGAAGGCACGGACCCACTTGTCGGCCGCACGACTCTGTCGCATCCCGACGGCAGCTATGAGTGTACGCTGGAGTATCCCATCAAGACGATGAACTTCCGGCCGGAGACGCCGTCGTTTCAGGTCGACACCGGGCCACTGGTGCTTCCCGACTTCTCGTCGAGCGAGGAGTCCATGATCGATCGGCTGGTCATGGCCCATGTCGCGTTCAACCGATTCGATCGCGCAGAGTTCATCATACGCCGGCCGACACCGATCGACGAGTCTCGACCCGACGGGCCAAGGACCCTGCACTACGCGGAGGTGCGCGAGTACCCCGCAAACAACCAGATCCTCACCGGCACGGGTTGATGCAGCGCGGAAGTGCCGCAGCATCCCCCGACTCGCAGTAGGCGATTGGGTCGATGAGCCGCCACATCTTCGTCGATGACGAGGCGATCGCCCGGAAGTCCGGGGTCAGGCGGAGAGTTCACGCCGCCGCCAAGATCGACCGGCCGGTGATCGTCGGAGACCAACCGTGGGAGCGCGAGGACGACGACCGCCGCGTCTACGTGTACGGCACGGTGCTCGGTGACGACGCCGGCGGTTACCGGATGTGGTACAACCACGCATCGGGTCACGTCCTCCACGCCACTTCCGGAGACGGGCTCTACTGGGAGAAGCCTCACCTCGGGCTGGTCGAGCACGACGGCTCCCGGGACAACAACATCCTGCCCGTTCGGCTGCACAGTCCGAGCGTGATCCACGCCCCGGCCGACCCTGATCCCGACGCCAGGTACAAGATGCTCGGATGCGGACTCGACGGTGTGAGGGGCTATCGCGTAGCCCACTCCGGCGACGGGAAGAGCTGGCGGTTCTACGACAGGAATCCGGTCCTGGCCGGCTCGGATACCTGCACCCTGGCGCACGACGCGAAGACCGCCAGCCAGCTCGCCTTCCACAAGCTGACCCATGAATACCGCGGACATCGTCGCCGCCTCGTCTACCTCGCTGCCAGCGCCGACATGCAGCGGTGGACCGAACCCGTTCTGGCAATGGCACCCGATGAGATCGACGACGAGATGGTTCGCGCCGAGGGAGGCATCTGCTCGCAGTTCTACAACATGTCGGCATTCGCGTACGGCGATCGGTGGCTGGGGCTGGTGACGCATTTCCGCTACGCCCGACCCACGGACGGCTCGGGGTGGAAGCAGAGTCCGCACGACGGTCCTATCGACGTGCAGTTGGTTCACAGCCGCGACGGGCGGATGTGGAACCGCTGCGAGGACCGCTCGCCCGTCATCGCCAACGGACCCCATCCGTATGACGCCGGATGCATCCTTGGCGTGGCCAATGCCCCGGTGATCTCGGGCGACGAGATGTGGATCTACTACACGGCGATCACCACCACCCACGGCGGCTCTCTGCCCGTCAAGGAGGTCACGATTGCCCGCGCCTCATGGCGCATCGACGGGTGGGTGTCTCTGGAGGCGGGCTTCGCTGGCGGCGTCGTCGAGACGGTGCCGGTGGGTCCGGATGGCGAGGTGCTATGGCTCAATGCGGACGCCGCCGGCGGTGACGTGCGGGTTGAGGTGCTTGACGTCAACGGCGCCGGAATCCCGGGGTACGGCGCGAGCGACTGTCTATCGGCCCACGGCGATCATCCGCGGGCGGCCGTTCGCTGGCGAGACCACGAAACCCTGCCGCCGGCGCCTGTCAAGCTGCGGTTCCATCTGCACAACGCCGGAATCTTCAGCTGGTGGGCCGCATGACCTACAGCGGTCGGTGCCGCAGGTCACCGATTTGACCCCGTCGGCGGGCGCCGCCTACGGTCCTTGGCTGTGAGCAACCCCCTCGACGTAAGCAGCGACGTTCCGCAGCTTTTCGTCGATGACGTGATGGTCGGTGCCTCCCGCGGCCTGTGGCGAACCCTGCACCCCGGGCGCAAGCTCGACCAGCCGGTGCTGGTCCCCGATCGACCCTGGGAGGGTCGGCGGGTCTACGTGTACGGAACGGTACACCCGGACCCGGAGTCCGGGCTGTTCCGCATGTGGTACCTGACGCGGATTGGTCGCGGCAACGACCACCGGTCGCCGGAGATGCACGAGCCCCAGGGCGACATGGTCCTGTACGCGACCTCGGAGGACGGTCTGCACTGGCAGAAGCCGGACCTCGGTCGCCACCAGTTCGACGGAACCACGAACAACAACATCGTGCTGTTCGACAAGCACAGCCCCACGCTGATCATCGACCCGGAGGAACCCAAGGAAGACGAGCGCTACCGGATGATGGCCTGGCAGTGGCGGCGGGAGCAGCAAGGCTACTGGATCGCCCATTCGGCCGACGGCCTGGAGTGGCACGAGTACCCGGTCAACCCGGTGCTGGATTCCGGTGACGAGATCCTGGAGACCGTGACCCTCGCGCGCCACGAGGCAAGCGGCGAGTATTTCGCGTTCCACCGCCGGTGGGACAAGGGCCGGTTCGGAAAGCGGCTGATCGCGGTGGCAACCAGCAACGACTTCCGGCACTGGTCACCTCCGGCGACGATCCTGGTTCCCGACGAACGGGATGACCAATGGGTGATGGACGATGGCCAGCGAGCCGAGTTCTACGGCATGGCCGGGTTCCGCTACGGCGGTCAGTTCCTCGGCTTCCTGCCGGTCTTCGACATCGTGCTGCACTCGAAGTCGGAAATGGACAGGCCCGCGGCGCTCCGCACCGAACAGAGCCCGTGGGAAGGACCGATCGCGGCGCAGCTTGCCCACAGTCGCGACGGCCGGGAGTGGCATCGTTTCGGCGACCGGTCGCCGATTATCGCACGCGGTGAGCGTGGCAGCTTTGACGCCGGGTGCATCCTGTGCTCCGCAGACCGTCCGGTGGTCGTTGGCGATGAGGTGTGGCACTACTACACCGGCATCAACACGATGCACGGCGGTCCGATTCCACCGAAGATGTGCGTGATCGGCCGCGCGTCCTGGCGTCTTGACGGTTTCGTGTCACTGGACGCCGGCGCGGTCGAGGGCTGGGTCCAGACTCCGGCGATCAACGTGGCGGGCCGGAAGCTGCAGGTCAACGCGAACGCCGCGGACGGCAGCCTGACCGTCGACGCCGTGCTCGAAGACGGCCAGCCGTTGCAGGGCTACGCTGCCGCTGACTGTGTCCCGCTACGGGCAGACGAGGTACGCCACGTCGTTCGCTGGGGCGAACGGGACCATCTCCCTGCCGAGCGCCCGATCTCCCTGAGGTTCCGGCTGCGCGACACCGAGCTCTACAGCTTCCGTCTACAAGACTGACCCCGGCGCCGCCTTTCGACGCGGCATCGTGCGTTCATTGGACGTCTGCGTAGCAGGCAAGCACTGCCTCGACATCCTTGGGGCGGGCGAACAGGATCAACTCGTCGATGACGGACTCGACGAATCCGCAGCTCAGGTAGAACCGCTTGGCTCGGTCGTTCAGGGCGTGCACGAGGATGGCGGCGATGCCGATTTCCGATGCCGCGGCGTTGATGCGGCCGACGGCATCGCGTACAAGTGCCCTTCCGAGGCCCGAGCCCTGTTCCGGCAGGGCGACAGCCAGGCGGGCCAGCACGACGACCGGTATCGGGTCAGCCATGTTGCGGCGGAGCCGGCCCGGTGCCATGGCGCGATCGATGGATCCGGCGGCGAGCGCGTAATACCCCAGTACGGCGCACCCTCGACAGACCACGAATGTTCGGGATGCGCCGCTCGCCTGGTTGGCGAGTGCGCGCCGGTGAAGCCAGAAGTCCAGAGTCGGCTCTCCTCAGGCAAACGACCCGACCTGATGCTCGGAGTTCAGCGGGACCGGGGCACCGAGGGAGGAGGCTTCGCTCACCGCTCCCACGGCGCCGGAGTCGCGAGCAGCCGCTTCAGCTTCTCGTTCGGCGCGGGCGGAGCATCGAGGAGCGCCACGAACGCGTCAAAGCGGTCCGAATCCAGACGGAACAGCGTGCGGTCGAGCAGGGCATCTCGGGCCGCTTGGCGCGCCGCATCCAGCATGAACTCCGAGCGGTTCTTGCCCAGGGCCTCCGCGGCGCGGGCGATGAGATCGCGATCGTCGGCGCTGACGCGCAGATTGACCAGCGATCTGCGCGCACGTTCCGCTGTCCGTTGCTCTGCCACTCCTGATCCTCCGTGATGGACGAACGACGAGCCCATGGTAAAGACAATAGATACACGGAACAAGGGCCGGCCGCCCCCGGCGTGTCCGAACGATCGTCGAACGGCAGTGCATCGCATGGTACTGTGGCATCGGTGATGACCGATCGCTCTGACCTCCGGGTGACCGACTACCGGATCTTGTTCGACGACGACCGGTATCCGGCCAGCGGCTGCGCGCTGGTCAGGAGCGGCGATCGGCTGCTGATGACCGTGCAGCGGGCGAGCGACGCCGAGCGCGGCATCTCCTCTCTGCTCACGCAGAGCGACGATCTGGGCGCCACGTGGGCCGAGCCGCTCCCGTTCGGGCCACCGCTCGCCAGTCCGGAGACCGAGTTCCAGGGCGTGGCCCCGGCGCACGTGCTGGACGACGGGACCGTGGTCGCGTGCGGCATCTACCTGCCCAAGGGCTTCGACCGCTCCCTCGGAGGGCGCGGCCTGTATCGGCCCAGCGACATCCTCATCGGGCGCCTCGCGCCCGGTGCGGACGAGTTCTCGTGGAACCGGATCGCCGCCGGCACCTTCCTCACCGAGCAGTTCATCGCTCCCGGCATCTCCCTGCCCGACGGCCGGCTGGTGTTCACCATGTGGGGATCTGCCGTGCGCGGCGACAACTGGCAGTGCGGCGTGCTGCTCTCGGACGACGGCGGCCGCACGCTCCGCTACCGACAGGTCGGCTACGAGCCCGATCCGGCGATCCGCAAGGACCCGGAGGTGATGGCCGGCTTCAACGAGCAGACCCTGTTCTCCACCCCGGACGGTACGCTGGTCTCGGTCATCCGCGGCCGCGACCACCTGGGCGGCATCCCCGGCACCAATCCGCGCTCCAGCGACTGCCTGTTCTTCCGCGCCGAGTCCGGCGACCGAGGCGAGACATGGTCGAAGCCCGAGCCGACCGACCTGTCCGGAACCGGAGCGCCGGCGGACGGCTTGGCGCTCCCTGACGGATCCCTGGTCCTGCCGGCCCGCCTGCCGTCTCTCTGGAGCCGCCATCGCGGCCACTCGTTCTGCGGGATGCACATGGCACGCAGCTTCGACCGGGGCCGCACCTGGAGCACGGACCTCCTGTTCGACCGCACCCCCGACGGCGAGCCGTTCGACAACTACTACAACGCCATGAACGGCACCTTCGTCCCCCTCGGCGAAGCGGAGGCGATGTACGTGTTCGGCCACTTCCGCCCCGGCTCCCCGACCGGCCACCGCGCCTACGCCGTCCACCTGCGCTGGACCGCAGGCTGACATGGGCGGTGGCCGTCGCCCTGAGACTCAATCTCCCCGCGGAGTCACAGGGGTGACCAGCAGTCCACCCGCACTCGATGCCCTGACCACGGGAGGCCCGTTTCGCTATGGCCACGGGTTCGTCGTTCAGGTGGCCCCACGCAAAGCCGCCCTGATCTGCAACATTCGAAACGAGGACGTGCCGGTAGGCGACTTCGAGGCTGGGATGGATGCGGTGGTCTTCGTCGATCGTGCCGACATCTCGGCTGCAAACGCGGTAGTGCTGACCCGCAACGAACACATCGGTCAGCCGCACGAACCGGGAGCGCGGGTCATCATCAAGTACCCGATCGTGCCGGCGTTCGTCCCAGCGGCAGCGCTACAGGAAGACGGTTCGCCGCACCCACATGCCGCCACTGGTTTCGGAGTGAATGAAGTGCTGGACTTCCCGATGAAGCCCGATGGCTCGTACGACAAGAGGGACAAGACGACGCGGATGGTGCGCCGCACCGAGCTTCGTCAGTTCCGGTACGACGGCAGCCGGCTTCAGGTCACCGACACGAAGGTGTTCACCTCGGATGCCCCGCTCAGAGCACCCGGGTCTCCTTGGGCCCTGATCTGGCCGGGATTGATGCCGGCTGTAGCCGACGGCGAGGACCTGCTGTACCCGATGCTGACCACAGCCGGTGATGCTGCGACTTGGCGATCTGAACCCATGTCGTGCGGGGTCTCACGCTGGCAGCGCCGGGCGGGAGAGTGGCAACCGGTGGGATACGTGGCCGTCGACCGGAGCCGCGAGGCGGCAAGCCCCCGCATCGTGCATGGCGAACCAATGACCCTGTTGTCGATGGAACCGAGCCTGATCCGTGACCTGGACGGCAGCCTGTTGCTCACCGCCCGCGGCACGGGCGACGAGTTCGAAGACCACGTGATCAGAGTATGGCGGTCGACCGATGGCGCCGAGAGCTGGAAGCTGATCATCGAGATACCCGGCGGCCGTGGCCAAGCGCCGATAACCATCAACCAGGCCGCTGATGGTACCCCCTACCTGGTCGGGACCGCCTTTGGCCACGAGCGCGGATGGCTCCGTCTGTGGCCCATGAACGCAAATCGAACGGGGCTCGAAGAGGCCGTCACCGTGCGCAACGGCGAGCGCGAGTTCGGCCGCACTCCCAGCGGCAGGCCGTGGTACATAGACCACGCAAGCGGTGGGCGGCTGCAGCTCGCCGATGGGCGCTGGCATGGAATCCTGACCTACCGGGTGATGGATACGGGGGAATTCTCACTCGGACCGCCGGCATCGCAGACGGGGCTGTACGTTGAAGAGGTGACCTCCGCCGGGGCGGAGGCGGCCGCGTGGCGGTTCGAGCAACCCAGATGATACGGATAACCAGATGATACGGATAACCAGTGGAGAAGCGGCTTTGGTCAGGCTCAGCTCAGGGGGGGATTATCGCTACGGCCACGGGTTTGTAATCCAAGTGGCCCCGCACCAGGCGGCGTTGGTATGCAACATTCGGCGGGAGAACGTGCCGGTCGGAGATTTCGAAGCCGGCATGGACGCCGTCATTTTCGGCAACCGGACCGAGATCTCCGCGTCGAACGCAGTGCCGCTGGCGCGCAATGAGATCTCGAGCGCAAACGGTGATCGGGAGGACCGCCTGGCCATCAAGTATCCGATCGTGCCCGCGTTTGTGCCGCTCGCGGCGCTGCGGGAAGACGGTTCGCCGCACCCACATGCCGGCACCGGCTTCGGGGTGAACGAAGTGCTGGACTTCCCGATGAAGCCCGATGGCTCATACGACAATCGAGAGAAGAACACGCGGATGGTGCGCCGCACCGAGCTCCGTCAGTTATCGTACGACGGCAGCCGGTTACACGTTACCGCTACGCGTGAGTTCGCCGCGAGCGCGCCGCTGAAGGCCCCCGGCTCCCGATGGGCGATAATCGCCGGCGGTCTCGGGCCCGCCGTTGCCGACGGCGATGATCTGTTGTACCCCGCGTTCGCCACGGCGGGAGACCCGCGCGGGTGGTGGGACGACCCCATGAGCTGCGGGGTGTCTCGCTGGTGCTGCCGGCAGGGGACTTGGCAGCTTCAGACGTACATGCCGATCGCGGTTAGCAGCGCTGCCGCAGTGCCCAGGATCGTCCATGGCAGACCGATTCTGCTCATGTCTGCGGAACCGAGTCTGATCCGTGACCTGGACGGCAGCTTGTTGCTCACCGCCCGGGGGGCGAACGACGAGCTCGAAGACCACGTGATCAGAGTATGGCGGTCGACCGATGGCGCCGAGACCTGGAAGTTGATCATCGAGATACCCGGCGGCCGCGGCCAAGCGCCGATAACCATCAACCAAGCCGCTGACGGCACCCCCTACCTGGTCGGGACCGCCTATGGCCACGAGCGCGGATGGCTCCGTCTGTGGCCTCTGAACGCAAATCGAACCGCGCTCGAAGAGGTGGTAACCGTGCGCAACGGCGAGCATGAGTTCGGTCGGACTCCCAGCGGCAGGCCGTGGTACATAGACCACGCAAGCGGTGGGCGGCTGCATCTGGCCGATGGCCGCTGGCATGGAATCCTGACCTACCGGGTAATGGATACGGGGGAATTCTCACTCGGACCGCCGGCACCGCAGACCGGGCTGTACGTTGAGGAGCTGACCTCTATAGGTCCTGAGGCGCCCGCATGGCGGTTCGAGTGAGCCTGGTCTTGCTCAAGAGATGAGCTTGGCATGCCTGAGCCTGCCTGCCATGAGGGCGCGTTGCCTCACCCAAGCATCCATACGAGATGAATCGGTCCTGAGGCACCGCCCGGGCCTCCCCCCTCCCGGCGGCTGCCCCATGGCTCTCCTCAACACGGGTTGAACGCCGAACCGAGGAGGCTCTCATCTCACGAGCCACGACGACCCCGCCACGATGCCGAAGAGCAACTGCGCTTACCTCATGCCCAAGCAGCGCCTTCAGCTTGGTCGCTGAGGTGGTAGGACTCGTCGACTCCCAGCAGGCAGATCAGCATTGCCATCAGCGGAGAGACCCGAAGCACCCCTCGATGCCAAGCTTCGCGTCCAGCGGCGCGAAGCTGCCGGGTTGGTTGACGAACTTGCAGCACCGTCGCGCCCGTACCACGTGTTCTCCGAACCGGTTGATGCCACGCTACAAAACCATGACTCTACATGGCCTACCTGCCTTCTGTGTGATGACTTGTGGGCAGCTAGCCCCCTTTCGTCCTGGGAGCCCATGGCTGCCGGATTCGCCGTTCCCACCCGCCGCAGTGCGGACGGTTGACAGCACGCTGAGATACCTGCCAAGCTTTCAGTGCTCGACATCCGCGCAAAGGAGTTACTACTATGAGTAGCAACATTCCGAAAACGCGTTCGTTCCTTGTCGCAGCGGTTCTGTTCGCCGTCGCCACGACGGCGGGATGGGCCGGCCCTGAGGTGGAGACCGATCCTGAAGGGGAGACCCGGGTCGGTGGAGCACAGGTCCTTGCGCCTACCCTCGGACCCCAGGTGTATGCGACTCCGGCTGAATACCAGCGCGTAACCGGCAACCAGATTCCGGCTTTCAAAGAAGCTCCAACGCTGGCGGCGCGTGTCCAGTCAGGCGAATTGCCCCCTGTCGACCAACGGGTTTCCCAGGAGCCGCTGGTGCTGGAGCCCGAAGAAATCGGTCAGTATGGCGGCGTCTACCGGCGGGCTCAGCGGGACGGTGAGTGGTACTTTGTCCAGCACCTGCTGTTCGAGATGCCGGTGAACTACAGCCCGGACATGTACGTTCCCGGGGTCACCGAAGTACTGGAGCCCAACGTCTTCAAAAGTGTCGACATCACCGATGGCGGGCGTACGTTCACCTTCAAGCTGCGAGCCGGGATGAAATGGTCGGACGGGACGCCGTTCACGGCCGACGACTTTGAGTTCTTCTATAACGATATCGCGCTCAATACCGAGATGAAGCCGACCGGCGTTCGGGAGTTCAAACTCGGCGGACAGATGGCGGCCTTTCAGAAGATCGACGAGCACACCGTGCGCTATTCGTTCCCGGAGCCACACGGGCTGTTCCTGGATCAGATGGCCCGCGTGCGGTATACCACGGCGTACGCGCCCAGGCATTTTCTGGAACAGTTCCACAGGAGCTATGTCAGCCAGTCGGATCTGGACAGCAAGGTTCGGGCCGCCGGATATGACAGCTGGGTCAACCTGCTGAACGCCGAGCTGGATTGGTGGGCGAATCCCGACTCGCCAACGCTGAACGCATGGATTCCGCTGGACGAGATCGCCGATCCGATCCACCGATTCACACGCAACCCGTACTACTGGAAGATCGATACCGAGGGCAATCAGCTCCCGTACATCGACGAGGTTCGTTTTACGGTCGTGCCCGACGCCGAGGCGGCAATTCTCAAGATCATCGCCGGCGAGGTGGACTGGGAGCATGGCAACGCCATGGGAAACCCTGATCACAACATCACCGTCTTCAGCGAAAACATGACGCAGGGCAACTACACTATCGACTGGATGCGCGAACCGATCCCGCGGGCGTGGGGAGCCGTTTACTTCAACTTCTCCCATGAGGACCCGGTGCTCCATGAATTGTTCAACAACAAGCTGTTCCGGATCGCCCTATCGGTGGCGATCGATCGCGAGGAGATCAATCAGGTCATCTTCCAGGGCACCTACGAAGAGAGTCAGCGAATCGCCCCGATGGGCTCCCCCTACTACGGGGAGTTGCCGATGTACAACAACTACTCGCAGTATGACCCGGACTTGGCCAACGGCATCCTCGACAGCCTCGGGTTGGAGTGGAACCGCGACCGCACCCAGCGATTGCGCCCGGACGGACGCCCGCTCAACCTGTTGTTCAACATGGGGCAAGGCCAGGTCGACATCGCCGAGCTGGTGCGCAAGCACTGGGCGGAAATTGGCGTCAACGTCGTGGTACGCCCCATCAGCCGGGAGGCGCTATATGCGAACCTCTATGGCAATCAGTATGACCTCCACTTCACCAATATCGGCGTCGTACCGGCCCGCCCCTCATTTCCAGGGACGTCCCCGGCGCTGACCCCGCTGCAGGGCGAGCGGTTTCTTCCCAACCCTGCGTGGGCCAAGTGGATCGTCACGGACGGCGCTGAGGGAGATGAGCCGCCGGCGGACGTGAAGTTGCTCGCCGATCTATCAACCCGGTATCTGACCGAGGTTGATGAGGCGGAAAAGACGCGGATCGCCAAAACGATAGTGGCGATTCACGTGGAGAACTTCTGGTTCATCGCATCCATCATCAAACCTGAGGAGCCGGGCGTATACCAGATCATGGGAAACAGGTTGCGCAACAGCATCGGGTGGCGATCCTGGGCGGAGACCGCGGCTCAACCGTCTCAGTTCTGGATCTCCCAGTAACCGGCACTGACCAGGCGCAAACGGAGGCGGTGATTCGAATCACCGCCTCCGTTTGCTTTTCAGGATGAAGAGGTGAGGACCAAAGCCGTAGCGCAGGCTGCGGCGGAGCCAGCTTACGCCGTAGACGGAAACCTGATCTATGGAGTAGGCATTCCGTTTCAACTGGACGGCACTCGTTGCGGCGTCTTTCTGGCACTGCGCCTGAACGGCCGGGGTCATGTGGACTACGAGGGCGGCAGCGACCTGGTATTGTTCGACCGCGTTGACGGATCGCTAGACCTCTCCACCACCGTCCCGCTCTCACGAAATCATGAGGAGGAGGTAAGCCACCGGGGGCAGCGCATCCCGGTAACGATGGTCAAGTATCCGATCACCGGGGGATTCGTGCCGTGCGGCGCCGTCCGTGCCGACGCGACCGCTCATCCACACGCGGGAACGGGGTTTGGTATCGTCCACGCGATGGCCTTCGAGAACGTCGCCCAGAACGCCGGAAGCTATGTCCAGGATTCACACGAGCATCGACTGTTGGAGCGCTCGCGGCGGGAAGCCAAGTTCCGCGGCGAGTGGCCGATCCACGAATTTCTCGAACTTCAGCAATACTCCTACGACGGCCATCGATTCTCGGTCGACTCGGTTCAGACCGTGGCATTCGACGGACTGTTGCCCGGTTATACCTTCGACGGCCGCGGCTCCCTGATCGCGGCGATCGCGGACGGTGACGACCTGCTGATCGGGCTGCGGATTGCGGAGACCCCGGACGCAGGCGTTAGCAGGTGGCGCAGGGAGCACGACCGTTGGTCGTGCATCTCGTGGACAAACGTCACGCGTACAAGAGGCGAGCGTCCGCCGACGAGCTATCACAACATCTGTGTCGAGCCCAGCGTGAACCGCGGCAGGGACGGCGAGCTACTGTTCACCACCCGCCAGGTTGGGCGTTCGCCTTTGGCTCACGCCCTGAGGCTGTGGCGCAGCACCGACGGCGGGTCGGAGTGGAACGAGACGCTCACGGTGCCGGCGGCCCGCGAGCAGGCCCCGGTAACGCTCAACCAGGCAGCCGACGGGTCGCCATACCTGATGTTCAATGCCTACCACCCTACCGCCACGACGTTCCCGGACGGTACGCCGCGCCCCACCGCCGGCCCGTCGGGTGAGGGGGCGTCAGGGGAGCGGCCCGCGTATACCCGGGAGCGGCTGGTGATTCGGCCGATCGAACCAGGATGCACTACGCTCGGACCTCCCCTGAAAGTGTTCGACGGATGGGAGGACACCCCCCACCGCGACCCGCCCATTTCATGGTGGGCCGACCACCCCTGCGGCAGTACGGTGAGGCTGGCCGACCGGTCCTGGCATCACGTCCTGGGATTCCGTATCGCTTCCATGCAGGAAGCCCGAGGAGTCGGGCCGGCTCTTCCGGAGAGCGGCTTCTACTTGGCCGAGATCGTCAGTGACGGAGCGCCGCGGCCGCCTTGGCGATTCGCGGACTGGATGGGATGACGGGCGCCGCAGAGGTAAACGCGTGACCCCGTATATCGCTCGACGCTTGCTGCTGATGATCCCGACACTCCTGTTCATATCGGTTCTGTCTTTCATGATCATCGAGCTGCCGCCGGGCGACTACGTCACATTTGCTACAGCAAAGATCGTCGACTACGACACCAATCTCGGTCCATCGCCGGAGGACATCGTCGCCATGCGGCAGCGGTGGGGGCTGGATCAGCCGCTGTACCTAAAGTACCTGAAGTGGCTGCGCAACGTTCTTCGCGGCGACCTCGGAGTCTCCATGAGGTTCAATGCGCCGGTGGCCTCTCTCGTCTTGGAGCGGCTGCCTTGGAGCCTCTTGATATCTCTGTCCTCCCTGGTGTTCGTGTACGCGTTCGCCATTCCGGTCGGCATGATCTCGGCCACTCACCAGTATTCGCTGCGCGATTACGTCTTTACAGCGATAGGCTTCGTCGGCTTGGCGACGCCGAACTTCCTGATCGCACTGATCATGCTCTGGCTCTATTTCAACGCAACAGGAGAAGTGGTCATAGGCTTGTTTTCCGAGGAGTATCTGTTTTCTTCCTGGAGCCTCGGCAAATTCATCGATCTGTTAAAACACCTGTGGATTCCGCTGTTGATCGTAGGGACAGCCGGCACTGCCAGCATGATTCGGATCGTTCGCAACAGCATGTTGGATGAGCTGCAGAAACCCTATTACCTCGTGGCGCGAGCCAAGGGGCTTCCCGAGAGGCGGGTTCTCTACAAGTACCCCTTCCGCATCGCCATCAATCCCCTGGTGAGCACGGTGGGTTGGACCCTGCCCGGACTGGTCAACGGGGAACTGCTCACCTCGCTGGTTATGGGCATACCAACCCTTGCCCCCATCTTCCTGGGGGCCTTGCTTGCCCAGGACATGTTTCTCGCCGGCAGCATCGTACTCATCCTTAGCACGCTGACGGTGATCGGGACGCTGGTGTCCGACATTCTGCTGGTCTGGGTCGATCCACGTATCCGGGAGGCCGTATGAGTCAACCCGCCGGGCCGGGGGCCGCAGCACCTGCGTTAGGCGGCCAGCGTCTTGGAGGTGCATCGCAGTGGCAGCTGATCCGGTGGCGGTTCTTTCGGCACAAGGTGGCCGTGGGCGCGCTCATCGTACTGGTGATACTGTATCTGTGTGCCATCCTTGCCGAGTTCGTGGCGCCCTACGATCCGCTGGAGGTGGGCGGCACACTGCAATATGCCCCGCCGCAACGCCCTCGCTTCATCGACGCCCACGGCCGGTTCCACCTGCGGCCGTTCGTGTACGGCCTGATCCAGGACGTCGACCCGAAGACCAGAAAGACCACCTACAAGCTGGATGGCAACAGGATTTTTCCGATCCGCGTATTCGTCCGCGGCGAACCGTACAAGATGTGGGGATTCCTGGCCAGCGACATACATCTATTCGGCGCGCCGGGAACGAAGATGTCTCTTTTTGGCCGTGACCGGCTTGGCCGCGACGTGTTCTCCCGGACCATCCATGGCGCTCGCGTGTCGTTGACGATCGGGCTTGTTGGGATCGCCGTGAGTCTGTTGATCGGCATCGTCATCGGTGGGATCTCCGGATACGTCGGTGGACGGACCGACTTGCTTATCCAGCGGCTCATCGAAATCATCAGATCGATTCCCACACTACCCCTGTGGATGGGGTTGAGCGTGGCCGTGCCGCGCGACTGGTCGATCACCGCCACGTACTTCGCCATATCGATGATCCTTGCAGTAGTCGGCTGGACCGGAGTGGCCAGGGTCGTGCGCGGGAAGTTCCTGTCCCTGCGCGATGAGGATTTCGTCATCGCCGCTCAGCTCTACGGAGCTGGAGAAGCGCGCATCATTTTCAAGCACCTGCTGCCTTCCTTCTACAGCTATCTGATCGCCGACCTGACCCTGTCGGTCCCCGGTATGATACTCGGGGAAACGGCGCTGAGCTTTCTTGGACTCGGGATGCAGGCGCCGGCGATCAGTTGGGGAGTGCTCCTGGCTGACGCCCAGTTCATCCGAGTATTGGCGAACGCGCCCTGGCTGCTCATTCCCGCCTTGTTCGTGGTCCTCACGATCCTGGCTTTCAACTTCGTGGGTGACGGCCTTCGCGATGCGGCCGATCCCTATGCGGCGACCTGACGCGTCTCGGGCCGACGAGCCGCTAGCGGCAGCGCCGGATGCCGACGCGCATCTTGCCGGAGACGAAATCCTCCGCGTCGAGAACTTGCACACTCACTTCGTGCTCAGTGAGGGAACGGTTCACGCTCTCGACGGAGTGGACTTCAGGATGAAGCTCGGCGAGACCCTCGGCATCGCTGGCGAGAGCGGTTGTGGGAAGAGCGTTACTGCACTGACCATCATGCGGCTGCTGCCGAGAGCCGCTCGTATCGCTGACGGCAGAATCTGGCTGCGCACCAAGGACGGCAATGCGCTTGACCTCGCTCGGCAAGACCCTGAAGGCGAAGTGATGCGCACGGTACGGGGCGACAACGTCGCCATGATCTTTCAGGAGCCGATGACATCGTTTTCCCCGGTTCATACCGTGGGTAATCAAATCATGGAGGCCATCGTATACCATCGAGGAGCCAGCAAGAATCAGGCGCGCGAGGAGACGATCGACTTGCTCGGCAGGGTCGGGATTCCCAAGCCGTCCGAGCACATCGACGTCTACCCGTTCAATCTCAGCGGTGGGATGCGGCAGCGTGCCATGATCGCCATGGCACTTGCGTGCCGGCCGAGCCTGTTGATAGCAGACGAACCGACCACGGCCGTGGACGTGACCATCCAAGCACAGGTTCTTGAACTGATCCGAGACCTGCAGTCGGAGTTCAACATGGCGCTCATCATCATAACCCACGACTTGGCGGTAATAGGCGAGCTGGCCGACCGCGTGCTGGTGATGTACCTCGGCCGCAGCGTGGAGGAGGCTCCGGTCCATCAGCTATTCCAGGACCCGCTGCACCCCTATACGCGCGGACTCCTGCAATCGATCCCGAAGCTGAGTCAGCCGCTCGGGGAGAAGCTCCACTCCATTCCGGGCAGCGTTCCGACTCCCTACGAGCGGCCCGGCGGTTGTCCGTTCCACCCACGCTGCGAACGATTCATGGCCGACGTCTGCGACGTCCGCGTGCCCCAGCTCGTCGACGTTCCCGATAATCGCCGGGTGAGCTGCTTTCTCTACGAGGACGGCCATGGCTGACGTTACAACCGGCAGCGACCTGCAGCTCGTTACGGTCAAGGGGCTCACCAAGCACTTCCAGCGCACCAAGGGCCTGGGGCGTCGCGTGACCGCCACCGTGCGAGCGGTCCAGGATCTCAACTTCAGTATCGCCCGTGGAGAGACCCTCGGCCTTGTGGGAGAGAGCGGCAGCGGCAAGACCACGACGGGCCGCTGCCTGGTGCGAGCGATCAAGCCGTCCTCCGGCGAGGTGTGGTTTCGGTCTGACGGCGAGCCTGCCGTCGACCTGCTGAGCCTGGAACGGCGGGACCTCAAGCGGATTCGCCGCAGCATGAGCATGGTATTCCAGGATCCATTCTCGTCGCTGAATCCGCGGATGACCGTGCTGGAAGTGCTCGGCGAACCGTTGTGGATCAACCGCATTGCCCGGCGTCGCAAAGACTTGGAGACGCGGGTTGCGGATCTGCTGGAGTTGGTCCACCTGGACCCGGAGCATATGCGCCGCTATCCGCACGCGTTCAGCGGCGGTCAGCGCCAGCGGATTGCCATAGCAAGGGCACTGGCGTTGGATCCAACATTTGTCGTCGCCGACGAAGTGGTTTCGGCGCTGGATGTCTCGGTGCAGGCACAGATACTCAACCTGCTGCAAGAGCTACAGGAGACGCGCGCACTCACGTACCTGTTTGTCTCGCACAATCTTGCGGTCGTGCGCTATGTCAGCCACCGAGTGGCGGTCATGTATGTGGGCAAGATCGTCGAGATCGCGCGGACTGAGAATCTGTTCTCTCAGCCCAACCACCCCTACACCGAGGCGTTGCTCGCAGCGGTGCCGCGCGGCGAACTTGGCCGAGGTAGCAAACCTGCCCTCATCTCCGGAGACATCGCAGATCCGGCGAACCCACCGAAAGGCTGTGCGTTTCATCCACGGTGCCCCTACGCCAAGGAGCGGTGCAAACAGGAGGAGCCCCTGCTCGAACCGACCCGCGACGACGGCTTGGTGGCGTGCCACTTCTCATCGGAGCTCGCTCTGTCAGGAACACAGCCGCACGTTGATCAGAGATCAATCACGGGAGCCTAGCCGTAACCTCCTCTGAGACGCGGAACGCCATCCTCTCTCAGCCTTACGCCTTCAAGGCGGTCTACACTCCGGCTGACCACTACGTGAACGGGCACGTAGTCGTCAAAGCGTCCGACTGCTGGCACCTCATCTATAGTGGGGTTGGCGGCGGCGGGAACGAGCGCAAGCTGCACGCCACCTCCGAAGATCTGCTCACCTGGACTCCGCAGAGACCGGTTCTGGCGTGCGGCGGCCCAGGAGAGTGGGACGAGGGGGAGGTCGGCGATTGCTGCGTCATCGCCCATGAGGGGCGCTGGTACATGCTGTACGTCGGCAAGCCGCGACTGCCGGCCAGCCGGCGCTTTGGCGTGGCCGTCTCAGAGGACCTTTGGCACTGGGTCAAGGTCCCCGGCAACGGCAGATCGGCGTTCAGGCCGAGCTCGTCATGGTCAGGATGGCGGGAGACCGGGGTCGTCGAGTGCAAGGACCCGTGGATCATTCGCTGCGACGGGGACTACCTCATGTACTACGCTTGCCTGGACCGCACCGGCGCAAGCTGTATCGCTGTCGCCCGCTCCAATGACCTGCTCGCGTGGCAGGACGAGGGCCCGGTCGTGTCGATGCCATGGGTCGAGAGCCGCGAGCTCGGACCCGCAGGGTTCGAGTGCCCGCGCGTGGTCCGATATGCGCAGAAGTACTACCTGTTCGCGATGTACTTCGGCGGCTACCGCTACGCGGTCGGAAGCGACCCATGCACCTTCGGTCCTTGGGAGGTGCTTGGTTCGCTGCACGCCGCCGTCATCTTCAACGACCGCGATCGGTGGTTCATCACCCACGCCTTCCGCACGTTCGGCAAGGCCAACTTCAGAGGGAAGTACGCAGGGCCGTTTCGGGGCCTCTACCTCGGCGGACTCGCGTGGGTCGAAGGTCGGCCTGCTCTCACCGACCTGGCGGACGTCATGGGCCCGCCTGACTGATTGGCGGCGCTACATGAAGCGCAGGCCGCGCTGGCCCGCCAGGTCGCGGTGAGTCATCGGGCTCTCCTGCCGGTCTGCCACACCGACAAGCCGGCCGCCGCTCACCCACGTCAGGTCGTCGCCGTAGAGGTGCTCGACGAGACGCGAGGCGAGCGCATCGCAGATTTTGCGATGCTCAGGCGATCCACCGAGATCGAACTCTTCCCGCGGGTCTTCGGCAAGGTCGAAGAGCTGCGACCGGTTGCCGACCGGATAATAGATGAGCTTGTATCGGCCATCCCTGATCATGCGCGTCGCCCGCTCTCCCTCCCAATGCTCGCCGTAGAGCAGCCTTCGCCGTTCGGGTGAGAGCAGCGAGCGGCCCTCCACGGTATCGGGGACGGAGATTCCCGCCAGTTCGAGGAGCGTGGGCATCAGGTCCTCGAGGGCAGCCAAACGGTCGTCGACCGCCCCGGGGCGCAGTCGGTCGTCGCCGACTGCCGGGACGATCACCAGCGGGACCTTTGCCGACATCTCGTAGAGCACGCCCTTCGCCCAGCGGTTGTGGTCGCCAAGCATATCGCCGTGGTCGCTCGTGAAGGCGATGACGGTGTCATCGAGCAAACCCTCCTCACGCAGTAGGCCGATAACGACACGGATCTGGTGGTCGATGTGCGTGAGGGTGGCGTAGAAGGCGCGCCGGGCAGCCTCCACCTCGTGGGGCGGCGCCGTGCGCATGGCCGAGCCACCGTCGCTGTACGCACGCAGCATGAAGGGGAGAGCGGCCGGCTCCGCCGCCCAGCTGCCGACGACCGGCGGATCGATGACGACCTCTCGGTAGAGATCCAGGTAGGCCTGGAGCGGCCAGACCGGCGGGTGCGGACCGACGAACGATAGGTACCAGAACCCGGGTTTGCGAGGATCGCGCCGGTGGATGGCGCGGCACATCTCCCGAACCGCCCAGTTGGTGGGGTGCAATCGCTCGGGAAGGTGCCAAGCCCGTGCATTGTAGTCGTTGCTGCACAGACCGCCAGCGTGTTCCATGCCGGCGAACCCGCGCTCGGCCAGCTCCTGCTCCCAGTCGTCGGCGCTCATGCCAAACTGGTGGCGTCCCTCCTCATTGATGATCGCCTCGTCGAACCCGATCCGATCTCGCTGCGGGAACACGTGGAGCTTGCCCACGGCAACGGCGTGATAGCCGGTGTCTCTGAAGCACGCGGCGAGCGTCGGGACGTCCGGCATCGGCTGCCGCTCCTCGAACACGCGATCACCGTGTGTGCGGGCCGTGAGTCCCGTCATCAGAGAGCGACGCGCGGGGATGCACGTCGGGCAGGTCGAGTAGGCGTTGGAATACCATGCACCGTTCTGTGCGAGCTGGGCGATGGTCGGCGTCATGACCACGGTGTGGCCGGCAGGGCGCGTGAGCAAACCGGGCCAGTGGTCGGTGCAGATGAGCAGCACGTTCGGTCGACTCGTTGCCACAGCACCCTCCTGTGGTCAGGCTGGCGCCAAGCGTAGCACATGCCGCCTGCGGCGAGGTCTATTCCCTGAATCGCCAATCAGGAACGACCGGACCGTTCGAGACTACCTCTTCCAGGTACTGCCCGGTCTGCGCCGCCGGTTCAGCACCGGAGTGTTCCCCGCGGTCCATGATCCGGTAGGACAACACGTTACGCCACTTGCCGTCTCTCAGTCTGAGCATGGCGGCATTCGGATGATCCATGAACCACACGTCGCCGCTCGGTGGTGGGCCGTACTCGTCGAGCGCGTCCCGTACGACGATCGGCTCCAGCAGTCCGGTACGATCCTCGTTCAGCGGCCAAATGGCAAGGCGATCCCGCTCGCGGCCCAACGGGTTGCCGGCCAAGTATGGCGTTCCATCCGCTGCCGTGTTGATCGTGATCGGCGCCTGACCGCGGGCCTCCTCCAGATCGATAATCAACTGCCAGCTCGCCCCACCATCCGCAGACCGCCACACGCGCACAGCATGGTCTTCGACATCGTCTCCGACGCCGCGAACGGTAAACAGGAGCGATCCGTCCGTGTCGCGAATGACCGAAGGCTCCATCGGCAGCAGATCCGACGGCTTCCCGTGAATGATTCGAGGCTTCGCCGCCTTCCGGCTGTACGCGATCGGGATGAACTCCACGGGACTCCAAAGCCCATCCCTACGCCTCCAGCGCGATACCCCGGAAGCCATCGGCCATCCCCTCCAGGTCGATGCATCCCCGCCAGCCGCTAGAATCGGGTACAGCAGATCATCACCATCCGGGATCGCCTGGTGAAGGCCCGGCCATACCAATGCCCATTCGGATCCAGGGGCTTTCGGTGGGCTATTCGGCGACCTCAATTCCGACTGCGCGACGTGAAACTCCCGGCCGTCGTAGATGAGCTGATGGATCTCGGTGTTGCGAATCATCGCCGTGGTCTTGTCCGACTTGCTGTAGTATCCGTCCCCTTTCATAGGGAAGTCGAGCATCTGGTTCACACCGAATCCGCTACCTGCATGCGGGTGCTCCGATCCGTCTTCGCGAAGAGCCTGGAACGGAACGAACCCCCCTATCGTCGGGTACCGGATGATAATACGAGGTTCCCCTGTTTGTTCGTTCAGGTACTTCTCGTTTCTCCGTGTTAGCGAGATCGATCGTTGGCCAGCAATATCCGAAAGATCGTCAAAGAGTACTGCGTCAGCGCCGCTTTCAAAATCTCCGACCGGGTACCCTTCGACGCGAAGCGACACAGAAAGCGCAGCCTTCCTCGGTCCAATCTGGAATGGAAATGCTACGCCGTATCGATACGTATCACCGCCCTGCTGCCGCTGAGGCGCAACCAGAGCGACCGAGCCGCGACTGACACCAAGAATTCCGTTCTCTTCGCCTTTTTCAGATTTCATACATCCCCGTATGATACCTGAAGTGGCTCGGATGGGAGATCGCTGCCACCTCGAGATGACCGACTTCCCGACGACGGCCAGCAAGGCGACAACTGGCAGTGCGAGGTGCTCCTCTCAGCTCAGACGATGGTGGCCACACGCTGCGCTACCGGCAGGTCGGCTACGAGCCGGATCTCGATACCTTCGTCCCCCTCGGCGACTCCGAGGCGATGTACGTGTTCGGCCACTTCCGCCCCGGCTCGCCGACCGGCCACCGCGCCTACGCCGTCCACCTGCGCTGGGACTGACGCGCACACGGGTCAGATCTCGCACGCGTCTCCGTTGCAGCCCGGCTTGCCTCGTCCGGCGATCGCTCGAATCGGGGGCAGGTAGAGGGCGAGGGCGTGCGGAAAGAGCAGAGGAACCTGCAGGCACACCTTGCGCGTCGCGTAGATGCCGGTGAACGCCCTGCCGCTCCCCTTCCCCACCACGACGATCTCGCCTACCGGAACCTCTCCCAGCGGCGACTCGTCCGTCCGTAGCTCGACTCGGCCCAGCCAGTCCAGCCGAGCCGTGCGCGCCGCTTGCCGCACGCAATCAGGGCAGTTCGGGTTGTGGTACAGGGAGATCGTCACGTCAGCCAGAGTTCCGGCCATATCAGAGCCTGCAACGCTTCCAACGATCGTGCGGGACGGGCGGCGCCGCTGGTGTGGAACAGCTCGGCGATGGCGTCGGTGCCGAAGTCGTGCAGCAGCGTCCAGGCGGCGCCCCGCCGCCCCAGATCGTCATCGGCCAGCACACGGGGATCGTATGCCTCGAGGAACGCACGCATCACCGCGATGTCGCGATTGCACGGACCGAGCCAGAGCGGCATCCACTCGTAGTCTGGCACGCCGATGCGGGCATCCCCGAAGTCGATGAGCGCTGACACATTCCGTCGCCCGTTGCGCTTTTCCATCAGTATGTGCCCCGCATTGAGATCGCCGTGGACGACGACCTGCACGGCCGCTCGCGCAGCAGCCACCGCCTGGTCCAACAACGCCTCCAGTTCGGCGGCGACACTTGGCACGATCAGCCCACGGTCAAGAAGCTCAGGCAGAACCTCGCGCTGACGGCGGTCGGCCAGGGCGTCCCAGCGTTCGCCCTTGTCGACGGCGCGCAGCCGTTTCGGGTCGACGGCGTGCAGCCGCCGGACCATGCGGCCGGTCTGGGCCGCGACCTCCAGCAGGGCCTCCTGCGTCATCTCCACCCGCAACTCATCGAGCGGACGTCCGGCGCAGAACTCCGTCGCGAGGTAGCTCCAGTCCCTCCGATCCCGAAGCTCACCCGCGGCCCGGATGGCCGGCACGGGGACCGCCGCGTCGCGCTCCAGCAGCTCCATCAGCCGGCGCTCGAAGGCGCACTCCTCCCAGAACGGGCTGTAGATCTTGAGCACCACGCGCCGGTCGAGGATGAACACCGCGTTGGTATTCGACGCGGGAACCTCGATCGTGTCGTAGACGATGCCCTCCCGCTCGCAGATCGCATCGACGACGGGCCGCCACACGCGCACGTCGTCGAACAATGCCGCCCACTGTTCCCATGTGCCGATCGGCGGCAGGAGAAAGGACAACGGGCGTCTACCGGGACCGGCTTCGGCTACGGATACTCGTACTCCGGCGTGTCGTAGCCGTCCGGCATGTCCAGGAGCTCCAAAGCGAGCCCGATCCGGCGATCCGCAAGGACCCGGAGGTGATGGCCGGATTCAACGACTGTCGGGGAGCGCGCCCCGTTCCCGCGCCCAGTCGCCGATGACCGCCGGATCGATGGCGAACCCGCCCAGTTGGTGACCCACGGACGGCCTATCCGTCAGCGGCTTATCTGCAAACGCCGGATCTCTTTGTCAGGTCTACTCCTGGCAAGGTCGTGAGCCGACTGCAGATTGAGCCAGAACTGCGGTGTCGTCCCGAACGCGTCCGAAAAGAGCCACGCCATCTCGGCATTGACTCCTCTCGTACCCGCTATGACTTCGTCGACCTGCTGCACGGGCACGCCTATGTGCTCGGCAAAAGACGCCCGGGTCATGTCCATCGGCTTGAGAAACTCCTCAAGCAGGATTTCGCCGGGGTGAGTCGGTATCCGATTCTCAGGGATCATCGGGTTCTCCTAATGGTAATCGGTCAAGGAAACATGCTCCGCAGCTCCGTCGCTCCAACGAAAGACGACTCGCCACTGATCGTTCACACGAATGCTGTAGAATCCCTTCAAGTTTCCGCGCAACATTTCCAGACGGTTTCCGGGCAGAACGCTCAGATTTCGCAAGTCGTGAGCGGCCTCAAGCATGTCCAGTTTCCTGATGGCACTACCTACTGTCGCGGCCGGAAAACGTCGCGCTCTCCCGGTGTTCCTACGGTGAAAGATGTCCTCTGTAGCGCTGTCTCCAAAGGACCCGATCATCTCCTACGCAACTGTAGCATGACACCAACGAGAATCCCACCCGTTGAGCAGACGCGTCACCTGTCCCCAACCGCGAGGACTTCCACCCGCGCCGTCGTCGGCCAGCGTCACGCCGGCGTAGAGGCAGGCGAGCCGTTTGCCCGCCACGACTCGGATATTCAGTTTTCGCACGCGTCTCCGTTGCAGCCCGGCTTGCCTCGCCCGGCGATCCTTCGCAGCGGCGGCAGGAAGAGAGCGAGTCCGTACGGGAACAGCAGGGGAACTTGCAGGCACACCTTGCGCGTCGCGTAGATGCCGGTGAACGCAAGGGCGCGCCGCCTCTCCACCACGACGATCTCGCCTGCCGGAACCTCTCCCAGCGGCGACTCGTCCGTCCGTAGCTCTACTCGACCCAGCCAGTCCAACCGAGCCGTGCGGTCCGCTTGCCGCACGCAGTCGGGGCAGTTCGGGTTGTAGTACAGGGAGATCGAACTCCGCGACGACGCGCTATGGATACTCGTAGTCCGGCGTGCCGTAGACCTCCGGCATGTCCAGGAGTTCCAGCGTGAGCCCGAGCTGCGCAGCCGCTTCGAAGTAGTCGAAGCGGCCGTTGCGGTCGTTGCCCAGGATCGGGCCGCCCTGGATCTGCGCATACCCGAGGCCCTCCAGGTAGCGGTAGGCCGCGTCGTACTGGTCCGCGGCCAGGTATGCGCCGATGTGGTGGAGGCCGCCGGCCGGCTGCTGCTCCAGGTACTCGCTGTAGATCGTTCTGCCGCCGCCGGGGACGGGCACGATGATCTCCACGTCCCAAGTTCCGCTGGCCATGCAGACCTCGAGCGCATACCGCTCGGCGGGGGCGCCCCGGTAACTGACCCCTTCCCAGTCGCCGCTGTCGACCCGGTAGACCCTGAAGGGTCCGAAGTCGACGGCGGTCAGGCGATCCATCATCGCCTTGGCGTCCGGGGCGACGAAGCCGAGCTGTTTCCAGTTGCCGAGCGACGCGATGCCGGCGCCAAGCGGGACCATCCGTTGCCTCCTCAGGATCGGATCAGGTCATGCCCGGCAGCAGCGCGCCGACGCACGGGCAGGAGATCAGGTTGGCCGAGGGGAACTTGCTGAGCTGCCGCACGCCGTCGCCGGTGATCACGAACTGCTCCTCGATGCGGGCGGCGTCGTTGCCGCGGCCGCAATAGGTCTCGAACGCCATCACCATGTTCTCCTCGATGATCTCGGGATGATCGAAGGAGAAGAAGCGGCTGATCACCGGCTTGCCCCAGTGGGTGATGCCGATGCCGTGCGCAACCTGTAGGGCGAACGCCTCGGCCTCGCTCGACAGCCCCAGGTCCTCGTGCGAGGGCCATACCTCGGCGATCTCCGCCGTGCTGACGCCGGGCTTCACCTTGGCGACCGCGTCGAACAGCCAGTCGTAGGTCTGCCGGTAGACGTCAAGCTGCACCGCGGACGGTTTGCCGACCACGAACGTCTGGTAGTAGCAGGTCTTGTAGCCGTTGAACACGCTCACCACGTCGATGTAGAGCATGTCGCCCATGCGCAGCATGCGGTCGGAGAAGTCGTGCGGATGGGGGTAGGCGCGGTCGCCGGAGATCACGTTGATGTTCTGGATCTCCTCGGCGCCCAGGCGATACATGGTCTCGCGCATGAATCCGGCGATGTCGCTCTCGCGGACCCCCGGGCGGGTGCGGTTGACCACCTCCCAGAACGCCGCCTCGACGATCGAGATGGAGGTCTCGATGAGGTCGACTTCCTCGTCGGTCTTGATCTTGGAGGCATCCAGCAGGGTCTGCTGTCCGTCGACCACGTGGATGCCCTCGGCTTCCAGCGCGCGGATCATCAGCACCTCGGCGAGGTCGATCCCCACCGGCTCGTCCTGCACGCCGAACTCGGTCAGGTGATCCTTTACCATCGTCGCGAACTTCTTCGCGTTCTCGATGCCCACGGCGGTGGGAAACGCGCCGCGCCAAGTGCCGATGGAGGGCACCATCCGATCGGCGATCCAGGGGCAGAGCTTCTTCTTGGCGGCGATGGCGCTGCCGAGCTCGTACAGGACGGGCTGTTGCCCGGCCACCATCAGGGCGCTGCGCAGCAGCTTGTTGTTGGCCCAGTCGTTGACCCTGGTGCTGGTGATGTAGCGGATCCAGTCGGGATCGAACACCAGCAGCGTCGCGATGCTGTCCTGCTGCATCTGTTCGTTGGTCTTGCGCACGCGGTCCGCGCGCAGCTTGTCGTAGTCGACGCGGATCTCGCAGTCCTTGGCCATCAAGCCCAGGGTCATGCCACGGCCTCCTCGGGGATGCGCACGGTCAGGCGAAGTAGAGGCCGCCGTTGAGGTTCAACAACTGGCCGGTGACGTAGGAGCCGGCGCCGGAGGCCAGCCACATGATGGTGCCCGCCATGTCCCGGCCTTCCGCGTAACGGCCCAGGGGTATGCTCTCGAGCTCCTCCGCCTTCAACTCGTCGAAGGTCATGTCGCGGCTGGCCGCCTCGGCCCGCATGAAGCTCCAGTGCATCTCGGTGGCGGCCAGTCCCGGGCAGAGCGCGTTGACAGTGACGTGGTAGGGGGCCATCTCGCGGGCCAGGGAGATGGTCAGGGTGTGCACCGCCCCCTTCGATGAGCAGTACGCGGCGTACTCGGGAAATCCGAGCTTGCCGCCGTAGGATCCCAGGTTGACGATCGTGCCGCTCTTCTGCTCCCGCATCTGCCGCGCGGCGTGCTTGCAGCCGAAGAAGATGCCCTTGAAGTTGACCGCGAAGATGCGATCGATGACCTCGGCATCCATGTCGGCAACGGGGCCTTCCGAGAGGTGCGTGCCCGCGTTGTTCACCATGATGTCCAGCCGGCCGAGCTCCTTGACGGCGCCCTCCACCAGATCGCGTACCGCCCCTTCGTCGGACACGTCCGTTTCCTGGGAGTAGCCCCGGTTGTCGGGGTGGGCCGTGCGAATGCTGTCCATCGTCTCGTGCACGGCGGGCAGGATGTCGGCCGCCACCACGTGCACGCCGTGTGCGGCGAGCGTCTCGGCCGTGCCCTGTCCCAGTCCTCGGGCGGCGCCGGTCACCACGGCGATCTTGCCGGCTACTTCGCTGAACGGTTGTCTGTCGGCCACGTTCGGTTCCTCCGGTCGGTCAGGCGGCGTCCGGGATGTGCTCCCGGAGCGCGCTCAGATGGTCCAGCCGGCGGGCGGGCGCCCCCGTCAGCAGCGGGCCGGGCGGATCGCCGAACACGTCCGCCTTGCTGTAGCCGTGGCTGGCGATCACGTCGCGGTACCGCCCGACGACCGCGGGCGTTATCGCGCGCGTGTAGTTGATCGTGAACATCCGGCGGCGGGTGCCGCCGCCCCACGCGCTGTGCTTCAGGGCCTGGGTGAACAGCACCAGGTCGCCGGGCCGGCTGGCCAGGGCGACGGCCGGAATCCGGTCGCCGGCCAGACCGCCCCAGAACCGCTCGCCGCGGACCTGTTCGTCGATCATCTCGGCATACGGCTCGCCCTCGCGATGGCTCCCCGGTATCACCCGCAGGGCGCCGCTCTCCGCATCCACCGGATCGAGATACAGGGCCAGCTTCACGAAGCCCACCGGGTTGGACAGCGTTCCGTCGGAGTGCCAGCGGGTGTCGCCCACGTAGTAGTTGCCGTCGCTGTTCCAGTACTGGTAGTCGTCCCCGCACACCGCGCGGGCGATGGCGTCAAGACGCTCGTCGTCCAGAAGGCTGCACAGGTACTCGCTGTGATTCAGGAACGGCGCCACCGAGAGCCGCTGCCGGCCGTCATGGCCGTCGCCGCCGCGGCTGCGGATGAGCTCCTCGAAGGCGTCCTCGATCCGCGTGGACTCGTCCGCGAACAGCCCCGGCAGGTGCAGGAAGCCGAACGTGGCGAAGAACTCGCGCTGCGCCCCGGTCAACTCGAAAACGGACATCGCCGTAGCCTATCACGCGTCAATGCACGCGCAGCCGGGCCCACCGGGTATGGGTGACGCCTTCGGTCGTGCACCAGTAGTAGGTCATCAGGTCGCCGTCCGGGAACAGCGCGCCGCCCGGTCTGCCGAAGGCGATCAGCATGTGCTCGGCCAGGAAGTTGTCGCTGTCGGGCGTGCCGAGCGTGGCTTCGGCGCCCGCGTCGAACAGGACGATCTCCGTGTCCGCGTCGTAGTTGGTCAGGTCGGAAGTGAGGGCGACGCGGATGCCCTGCGGCTCGTGCCGGTGGTTGTAGATGGTGGCGACGCGCCCGTCAGGCAATGCGACGGGCGTGCTCACCTGCCCGCGCAGCGTGGTGGGGCGCGGCTCGGACCACGTTCGGCCCTGATCCTCCGAGATCGCCCAGTGGGTGTTGAGGTCCTCCGAGGTCCCGTACACGTGCGTCCAGAACAGCGTGTAGATGCGGCCGTCGGGAAGGACGCAGGACCGCTGGTCCCACCACAGCAGCTCGCCGCTCGGGTCGTCGGCGATGATGGTGAGCTCGCCCCACGTACGGCCCTGGTCGGCCGAGAACGCCGCGCCCGCCTTCTGGTCGGGCGGGCCCTCGTAGCCGCTCGGCTTCCACGTCTCGAACGGATACATCCAGCGGTCGGGCGCCAACTGGAACATGCCGCCCGCTCCGTTGCAGGTGTAGCGGTCCGGGGGGAAGTCCACGGGCACGACCTGCGGTTCCGACCAGGTGCGGCCCTGGTCCGCAGACCAGAGCAGGAGCATCGCCGGGCGCTGCAGCGATTCGGTGTCCGCGTCGAAGAGGTCGTCATCTGAGGCCTCGAAGCGGCCGGCGGTCATCACCAGCCTGCCGTCGGGCACCGTGTGGATGTGCGGCCCGCGGTAGGTGTACCCGTCGCGGGGCGGGTTGCGGGGATGGATGCCGCCCTGGTTGATCCACGTGCGGCCGCCGTCCGCGGAGCGCAACACCTCGATGTGGTTGTCGGAGGAGCCCAGCGACTCCCCGACGTGCTGGGCGGCGATCAGCGTGCCGTCCGCGAGCGGCGTGATCACGGGCATGAAGGCGCCTCGCCCGGCGCTGCGGGAGATGATGCCTGTAGCGACGATCTCGATCCGTGGGGACATACCCCATGGTACCTCGCAATGGAACCTGCCGCGCTGTCGAAGTTGCCCGGCAGCGAGCAAACCCATCGGTTTGACCGGTTTGGGAGCCCCCGCTATCCTCGGTGTCCGGCCCTCGCCGGAGGGCAAGACCTCACCCAATGGAGTTCGGACGATGAGAAACAGAATCGTACTGCTGGCCCTCTGCGCCGGTCTGGTCTCGGGCGGCTTCGCCTTTGCGCAAGACGGCGACAAGACCATCACGTTCTGGCATCACACCTACACGGTTGCCACCGACTGGATGCGCGAGCAGGCGGCCAAGTACCTGGAGGACCATCCCGGCCTGCAGATCGACATCATCGAGTATCCGCACGGCGACTACGAGGTGCGCCTGCGCGCGGCCATCGCGGCAGGAGATCCGCCGGACATCCTGAACGTCCTCGATTACCTGTTTCCCGAGTTCTATGAGAAGGGCTGGCTGGCCCCGGTCGATCCGGGCGCATTCGGCGTGAGCACCCAGCAGGAGGTCGTCGACCTGTTCGTGCATCCGGCCCTGGAGGGCATGGAGTTCGACGGGCAGGTGTACGGCGTGCCGGCCGAGTTCAACACGTTCGTGCTGTTCCTCAACCAGGAGATGTTCGCGGAGGCCGGCCTGGACGCGTCGGCGCTGTCGGCACAGTGGCAGGAGCGCGCGGCCACCTGGGACGAGTTCTTCGATCTGCTGAGCTCGGTAGAGATGCGGAACGCGGACGGTGCCATCGAGCGGATCGGCTTCAACTGGGTCTGGGGGCTGGACTCGTTCTGGTACGCCCAGCAGTTCTGGAACGTCACCACCCAGTACGGCTGCGACGTCATCGACGACGACAACTTGGTCGCGATCGACTCGCCGGCCTGTGTCGAGGCGTTCGAGGACACCTGGAACCGGCTGATCACGGAAGGGCGCGGCGGCCCGGACATCGCCACCGCCAGTCCGGTCTACGCCTTTCAGGACTTCATGGAAGAGCGCCAGGCGGTGGTCATGGGTGGCCCGTGGGCGCCGGCGGCGTGGCGGGAGAATTCCCCCAACGTGTTCGAGAACTTCGTGGTAGCGCCGATTCCGCAGCGCGACCCTGACAACCCGCACACCTTCATCCACACCTACGCGCTTGCGGTGAGCGCCGGCTCCGATGCCGCGAGCGAATCGTGGGACTTCCTCAACGTGCTGCTCTCCACGCCCGGAGAGATGTACGAGGTCGCCGGGTACATCAACGGACGCAGCGGCATGTTCCAACTGCCGCAGGTGCGCAGCGCGCTGCGCGGGGTCGAGGTGTACGAGCAGAGCTACGCCACCGGCAGCTTCGTCTGGCGCAGTCCGACCTGGGCACGGGAGGGCGAGCTGATCAAGAATGCGATCGAGGAGTTCGCCGAGAGCGGTGACGTCGCCGGCGCGCTGAGCAAGGCGGCCGACGAGATGCGCCGGCTTCGCCGCGAGTAGACCGCACTCGACCATCCCGAACGGCGCGGGGTGCCGGTCCAGCGGGCCGGCGCTCTCCGCGCCGTTCGTGTCTCAACCCACACGACGTTTCGTCGAGCCAGCACGCGGAGCCGCTGAACGATGCAGCGCGAGTCCCAGCGACAGGCCATGTGGGGCCTGCTGTTCGCACTTCCCGCCATAGCGCTGCTCGCTGCATTCAGCCTCTATCCGATGGCGCGCGCGTTCTACTTCAGCCTCACCGACTACGACCTGCGCCCGAATCCTGCCTTCGTCGGGATCGAGAACTACGTGCGCGTGCTCGGCAGCAGCGCCTTTCTCAACTCGCTGAGAGTGAGCGTCGTGTACGTGTTCGGCACCGTGATCCCGGTCTGGCTGGTCAGCTTCGGGCTGGCATCGCTGCTGTTCAACACGCGCCGCGGATCGGGCGCGTGGCGGACAGTGTTGTTCCTGCCCACCGTGGTGCCGCTGTTGACGGTGACGCTGGTGTGGAAGCTGTTCTTCAACTACCGCGGCGTGGTCAACGCGCTGCTCGATCCATTCCTGGCCGGCGAGCCGATCGCGTGGCTGACCAAGTCCGCGTACGCGCCGCTGGCGCTGATCATGACCAGTTGGTGGCACGCCGCCAGCTACTACATGATCCTGTTCCTGGCCGGCCGCCAGGCGGTACCGGCGGCCCACGAGGAGGCGGCGCAGATCGAAGGGGCGGGCGCGTGGCAGCGCCTGCGGTGGGTGGTCCTGCCGCACATGCGCCCGACGATCGCGCTGGTCATGGTGATCTCGGTCATCAACGGCTTTCGCACCTTCGCCCTGCAGCACGTCATGACCGGCGGGGGTCCCGGCACCGCGACCGAGATCATGACGCTGCTGATCTACAAGACGGCCTTCAACTTCGGCCTGTACGGCGAGGCAGCGGCGATCTCCATCCTCTACCTGGTGATGATCCTGGTCTTCAGCGTGCTGCAGTTCCGGGTGCTGCGAGGAGCGGAACATGGCTAGGGTGGCGGTCCTGCTGCTGCTCGTGGTCGCGGCCGTGGTGACCGTCCTGCCGATGGTGTGGATGGTGAGCACCTCCTTCAAGGCGCCGGATGCGGTGTTCACCCTGCCGATCCGCTGGCTGCCCGATGCCCTGCGCTGGGGCAACTACACCGAGGCGCTGACGTCGCGGCCGTTCGGGCGCTACGCCTTGAACTCCATCGGCGTGTCGCTCGCCAGCGTCGCCATCACCGTGCTGCTCAGCGCCGCGGCGGGGTACAGCTTCGCCCGCTTCCGTTATCCGGGACGCGACCTGCTGTTCGTCCTGGTGCTGGCCACCATCGTGATACCGTTCGAGGCGATCGCGCTGCCGCTCTACCTGCAGATCCACCGCTGGCACTGGCTGAACACCTACCTGGGGTTGACGCTGCCCACGGCGCTGTCGCCGATCGGCATCTTCATCATGCGCCAGTACATCCTGGGCATCCCGCAGGACTTCCTGGACAGCGCCCGCAGCGAGGGTGCGTCCGAGCCCCGCATCCTGGCCACGATCATCTGGCCGCTGAGCCTGCCGGCGCTGGCCGCGGTCGCGATCTTCACCTTCGTCTGGAACTGGAACAACTACCTGTGGCCGCTGCTGGTTGTCTCCCGCGACTGGCTGCGCACGCTGCCGCTGGGCATGGCGCTGTTCGAGAACCAGCTCAACGTGAACTACAACCAGGTGATGGCGGTCGCGGTGTTCGGCGCCCTGCCGCTGGTGCTGATGTTCATCCTGCTGCAACGCAACTTCGTTCGGGGCGTGGCCCTGACCGGGCTGCGCGAAGGCTGAGCAGCGGACGCGGGAGGACGCTGAGGGCGATGGCGGTGCTGGCTGTAGACATCGGCGGCACGCGCACGCGTGCGCTGCTGCTGCGCGAACCTCCAGACGCGGGGCCGAAGGGGACGCCGCCGCAGCCCGTGGAGATGGCCGCCCGTGCTGCCGGGCAAGCGCTGTCTTTGAGCGGCCTGCTGGACTTTCTCGGCGCGTACTGCGACAGGTCCGGAGAGCAGGTGGAAGCGATCGGCGTATCGCTCGCTGGTGTGCTCGACGGCGGTCGCCGCACGGTCCGCCAAGCCCTCAACGTGGGCTGGCGCGACGTGCCGCTTGCCGCCGCCCTCGACGACCGCTTCGGGTGCCCGCTGGTGCTGGACACCGATGCCTTCGCCGCCGCCCGTGCGGAGCTCCGGCTGGGGGCCGGGCGCCGCCACGCCACCTTTCTCTATGTCACCATCGGCACCGGCATCGGCCACGCACTGGTGCTCGATGGACGGCTGTGGCGCGGCGTGCATGGCGCGGCCAGCACCTTCGGTCACCTGAAGGCGCACGCCGACGCCGACGTCCCGTGCGCCTGCGGCGGCCACGGGTGCCTGTGCCAGTACGCGTCCGGCCGCGGCATGGCCCGGTTGGCCGCGCGCCCCGGAGAGACCTGCCGCCCGCATGACGGCCCCGCCATCATCGCGGCCGCCGCGCAGGGCGAACCGTGGGCGCAGGAGGTGGTGGATACGGCGCACGAAGCTCTCGCCGTGGCGCTGAGCCACGCGCTGACGGTGGTGGACTGCGGCACCGTGGTCATCGGCGGCGGGGCTGTCTCCGGGCGGTGGCCCGACCCTGCGCACCTCCGCGAACGGGTAGCGAAGCTGGTCCATCCGCAGGTCAGGATCGAGGAGATCGCCACCTCGAAGCTGACGCATACGGCGTTGCTTGGAGCTGCCTTGCAGGCGTTCGATCGCGTCCGACGCAGCGGTGATGATCCATGAGCGAGGAGGGTCCATGAGCGAAAAGAGCAGGGCGGCCGAGTTGATCCACCGGGCCCGTCGCGAGGGCTGGGCGGTGGGCCAGTTCAACATGAGCAGCCTGGACACCGTGCACGGCATCGTCGACGCCGCGAACGAAGCGCACCTCCCCTGTCTGGTGGGGGTATCGATGGGCACGCTGCGCTACGCCGGCATGGAATACATCGCCGGGATAATCCGGGCTGCGCGCATCCATGCCGCGGTACCGCTCTATTTCCATCTCGATCACGGATCGGACCTCGAGGTCGTGCGGAAGGCGATCGACGCAGGGTTCGACTCGGTGATGATCGATACTTCGATGCTGCCGTACGCCGAGAACGTCGCTCGGGTGCGTGAGACTGCCGAGGTCACCCGCGCCCACGGCGTCGCCCTGGAGGCGCAGCTCGGCGAAACGCTGGACGAAGAGACGGGAGCGGGCGCCCAGATCGAGACCGACCCGGCCGCCGTGCGGAGCTTCGTTACCGAGACCGGCATCGACTACCTGGCGTGCTCGTTCGGCAACGCGCCCGGCACCGGGGTCGGCACCAGCGACCCCGACCGTGACCTGATCGAGCGCATCGGCCGCGCCTCGCCGGTTCCTCTGGTCGTGCACGGCGGCACCAGCCTGTCCGACGAGATGACCCGCCACGCGATCCGCTGCGGCGCGGCCAAGATCAACATCGACACCTGGATCCGCCGCGCCGTCAGCCGGACGCTGGCCCGCTGCTACGCGAACGGCGACTCGATCTCCGACCCGCGGATCCCCTTCAAGGAGGTCAGGACTGCGGTCGCCGCTGCGGTCACCGAGAAGCTGCGCCTGTTCCGCTGCGATGTTGCGCACGAGGCCTGACATGAGCGAGGAAGCACGCTACCCGCCCGCTCGCGGCGATGGTCGGCACGTGACCACCGTGGCGTTTTGCCAGCACCTGCTGCGCACCACGACCGGCCGGCTGGCTTGGCGCCCCGGGCTGGACGACGCCGCGTTCGCCGAGTGGCGGCAGCGGGTGCGCGCCAAGCTGGCGGAACTGCTCGCGCTGCCGCCGGAGTCGATCGCTCCGGGGACGGCCCCCGATCCCCCACCGGCCCGCCTGTGGACCGAGCCGCGCGACGGCTACCGCCTGGAAAAGTGGGAGACGTACCCGGAGCCGGGGTCGGTGGTGCCGCTGCTCATGCTGGTGCCGGACACGGTCGACGAAGTCCGGCCCGGCGGCGCGGTCATGTGCTTTCCCGGCTCGGCCTCCAGCAAGGAGCTGCTGGCCGGCGAGCCGGAGCTGCGGCCGGAGCAGCCGCCCAACCGGCATCCCGTGGCCAACCGCATGGCCTGGTACTACGCGAAGGCAGGACTCGTGGCGGTAACGCTGGACAACCCCGGCATCGGCGAGCTGGATCTGCTGCCCGCCGGGGTTCCGCCGAACAGCGGCCGAGTGAAGCTCACGGCGCAGCTCATCCGGCTGGGACGGAGCTACGTGGAGCTGACGGTGTCGCAGAAGCTGCACGCGCTGGCGTGGCTTCGCTCGCTGCCGTTCATCGACGCCGAGCGGGTGGCGGTCAGCGGCCACTCCCTCGGCACTGAGCCGGCGATGTGCATGGCCGTGCTCGACCCGCGCCTGGCCGCGCTGGTGTTCAACGACTTTCTCTGCCACGTCCGCCAGCGCCACGTCGTGCTCGGGCTGCCGCGGGACGGGCAGTGGCGCGACGTGGACCCCCTCTGGCACGTGGTGCCCGGCATGTTCAGGTGGTTCGACTTTCCCGACCTGCTGAGCTCGCTGGCCGGGCGGCCGCTGATCATGACGGAGGGCGGCGCCAAGCAGCACCTGGACCAGGTCCGCCGGGCGTACCGGGAACGCGGGTCACCTCACCTGCTGGAGATCCACCACTACCCGCGCTACGCCGATCCCGCTGCCCGGATCCACGACGACGACGAGATCCCGGAAGGGCTGACCATGGAGGAGTACTTCACGTACGCCAACGTGGACGTGCCCAACCACAACTTCAAGCACGCCGTGGCCGTGCCGTGGCTGGTGCGCACGCTGAACGGCAGTCTGACCTGATCGCCTGGCCGCGCTACCCTCGCACGGGCGCGCTCGCCGAGAATCCCAGAAGATAGCGCAACTCCGGTGAGAAGGTTTGCGCGATCTCCGGGGCTATTGACGTATAGTCGGTAAACGGCTTCATCCACGAGCGAGAGTAGTAGCAGAGAATCGCTCGACGGGGATTTTCCGTGGCGTTCGGTCCTGATCGGTGCCATGAACTTGAAAGCCAGATAGCGACGGAGCCGGCCGGGCCGGTCAGCATCGTTCCGTTCTCTTGCTGTCCTCCCCATGCGGGCTTTCGGCGCGTGCGATGGCTGGCGGAAACGATCTGCGTCGCGCCGTTCGTGGTCGTGAACGCATCGAGCATCCAGGCATTCTGAATGGTCAGCGGAAAGTCCGGTAACGGCTCCGGCAACTGACCGAGCGGCACATCCACATGCCACGCTCCCCCTTCGTCGGTGTGGGGACCGATACTGGTCGCGCTGCAGTCGGCGAGCACGCAATCGTCGCCGAGAATACCCCGCGCCAGCGAAAGCACTACCGGGTGTTCTATCAATCTACCGAAGTCCGGGGCCTTGTTGACCACGTTCCAGATGCGCTGGGACCGATCATGATCGAAGAGGGTCGGCAAGTGAAGGAAATTCTTGACGACCGCTGCAGGCGGGACCGGCCAGGGCGTGCCTTGGTTCCGTGCACGCGAATGACGGATTCGCCGCATGAGTCGAGCCTGCTCCACCTCGCTGATCTCGTAGCTTTCTTTGAGATACGCTTCGATCTCGTCATCCCCCGGCAACGCGGGACCGTCTTCCGGCTCGAAGGGCTGTCGCCGTTCCCGTTCGAAGAGCTCCTCCGCAAGTCCCCGGTAGTGCCGGACTTCATCCTCGCCGAGCACACCCTCGATGACGGCGTACCCGTGTTCGGAAAGCTGTGTGAGCACCGACTCCAGGTCGTCACTTGAACTTCCATGACTTCCCACAATATCCCTCCAACGACAGGCGCGCCGACCGGCCCACCTTGCCATGCCGCAACCGGCGTGGTAGGGAGGGTACACGGATCTGCGGTGATGGCACCCGTCTGTGAGGTCGAACGCGAGCGGTATGCGACTTCCGGCCAGGACCGGGTGGCGGTGAGTTGCGCCGTGTCCTACATCGGCAGTGGCCTGCGGCTGGAAGAGACGCGCGCGCTGGTCAATTCGTCCGACTGGAACTACCGGGCGCGCAGCCGGGAGTCGCAGGACAACGGCAGGACGTGGAGCGACTGGGAGCTCCTGTACGAGGAGCGGCCGCGCCAGGGCGACGTGACGCAGTCCGGCGGCGCCAGCCAGCGCGGCACCGGGCCGTACGACCCGGTGTCGGGCATGCTGATCAAGCCGGCGTTCCAGCGCCTGCTGCGCGGCGACCCGCGGGAGGCGCTCCACCTGCTCTGGACCGGCGAGCGGCGCTTCGCCGATCACGGCTTCTACCAGTTGTCCGCCGACGACGGCCGCACGTGGGGCGACGCGCGCATGCTCAAGTACGAGTCCGGTCCGGACTTCGACCCGGACGACTGGGGCGACGAGACCTTCTTCCGCCGCAACGAGATGTACGTCGGCCGGCCGCTGGTCGCGAGCAACGGGACCGTCGTGATCAGCGCCACGGTGCCGGTGCCGTACCGCGACGACGAGGACGAGAAGGTGCCGGTGGTGTTCCCCAACACCTACCGCGAGGGCTGCGTCGCCGGCGTCATCTGCTTCGTCGGCCGCTGGGACGCGGCGGCCGGCGACTACCGCTGGCAGACCTCGCAGCCGATCTTCCTCCCCCGGCGCACCTCCACGCGAGGGCTGGTCGAGCTCGATCTGAGCGAGCTGTCCGACGGCCGCCTGCTGCTGATCATGCGCGGCTCCAACGCCGGGCTCGACCCTCTGGAATGCCCCGGCCGCAAGTGGTGCTCGACCTCGTCCGACGGCGGTATGACCTGGACCCCGATCCGCGACCTGCGCTACGACGACGGCGGGCAGTTCTCCTCGCCGGCGACCTTCGCCAAGACCATCCGCGCCTCGGTGACCGGCAAGCTCTACTGCGTGCTCAACATCGCCGAGCGGCCGGCCGAGGCCAACGCGCCGCGCCACCCGCTGCAGATCGCCGAGGTCGACGAGCAGCACGTCGCCCTCAAGCGCGACACCGTCACCGTGATCGACCGGCGCGACCCCGAGCACGATGCCGACACCCTGCAGCTCACCAACTTCAGTCTGCTGGAGAACCGCGAGACCCATGACCTGGAGCTCTACCTGACGCGGCTGGGGGCCGGGGGCGGCGGTCGCGACGTCTGGAGCGCCGACGCGTATCACTACCGGCTGCTCCTATAGGCAAGGAGGGCGCACATGACCGTCAACGAACGGACCATGTCCTATCGCGGCAGCGACGTCTCTGCCGCCTACGAGATCGTTGGCTACCGCTCCGCCCACGAGCCCAAGCTGCTCCGGCAGCGCTTCAGCGAGATCGGCAACGACATCTACGACCTGCTGCGCCTGAGCTACTCCGACGACGACGGCGCCACCTGGTCCGAGGATCACCCGTATCAGGTCAGCCACCTCACCCCGGCCGGCACGGTACGGACCGGCTACGGCACGCTGGTGGCCGATCCGGGCAGCGGGCTGCTGGTGGCGCTCAACGGCACCTCGGTGATGCCGGAAGACCACATGCTGGAAGCGCTCACCTACACCTTCCCCACCTACCGGGTCTCCGACGACGGCGGCATCACCTGGCTGTTCGAGGACCGGATCATCCAGGAGGGAGAGGAATACGATCCCTCCCATCCCCTGCAGGAGGTGTGGACCGGCAGGAACGCCGTCCACTTCGCCAACGTGCCGTTCTTCGATCGCGCCGGGCGCCTGATCTTCCCCGTGCAGATCACCCGCCTGCAGCCTGACGGCACACTGTTCTGCCCGCCGGGCGCGCTTTCCTTCCACGAGATCATGGTCATGATCGGTACCTGGCAGGCCGGCAGGCGGCTGCGGTGGGAGGTCGGCGAGCGCGTCATCCTGGAGCCCGACGTCTCCACCCGCGGGGTAAGCGAGGGAGCGGTCGCCGAGATGCCGGACGGACGCTTCCTGATGGTGATGCGCGGCAGCAACGCCGGCAATCCGTCACTGCCCGGCCACAAGTGGTACTGCACCTCCGACGACGGCTGCCTCACCTGGAGCCGCATCGAGCCGTGGACCTGGACCGACGGCACGCCGTTCCACTCGCCCGCCTCCTACTCCACGATCGTGCCGCACTCGAACGGCCGCTACTACTGGATCGGCAACCTGTGCGACGAGAACCCCGAAGGCAACGGCCCGGACTATCCGCTGGTCGCAGGCGAGGTGGACCCGGACAGCTTCCTGCTGATCCGCGACAGCGTCACCGAAATCGACACCTGGCGCGACGACGACCCGGCGCCCGTGCACCTGCGCAACTTCGAGGTGCACCAGGAACGCAGCGGCGACGACCTGATCCTGCGCATGACGCGGCTCTGGGTGGACGCCGACCGGCACATGCGCGGCGATGCCTACCGGTACCGGCTCAGCCCTTGAGCGAGCCGACGAAGATGCCCTTGATGAAGTAGCGCTGCAGGAACGGATACAGCAGGATGATCGGCCCGATCGTGATCAGGGTCGTGGCCGCCTTCAGCGCCTCCGGAGGCAGGCGCTGCTGGTTGGTGAAGTCGCCGGGGTCGCCGAACTCGATGACCTGCTCCAGCAACTCGCGCTCCTTGATCAGCAGCCGTCGCAGGATCATCTGCAGCACGAGCTTGGAGTCGCTCTTCATGTAGATCAGCCAATGGAACCACTCGTTCCAGTGGTAGACCGCCGCCCACAGGAAGATCACCGCCATCACCGGCTTGGCCAGCGGCATGATCACCCGGAACAGGATGTCCAGGTAGTTGGCGCCGTCGATCAGCGCGGACTCCTCGTACGCGATATCGACGGTCATCAGAAAGTTGCGCATGATGAGGATGTAGAAGCCGATCGCCAGTACCGGCAGGAACAGGACGATAAAGCGGTCCAGCAGGCCAAGCGATCGGATCAACAGGTAGGTCGGTATCAGCCCGCCGGAAAAGAACATCGTGATCAGGATGTAGATGGTGATCCCGGTGCGCCCCGGCAGGTTCTTCTTGGACAGCGGATACGCGGCCATCAACGTGACCACCACGGTGAGCGCGCCGCCCACCGCGGTGCGATAGATCGAGTTGAAGTAGGCGATCGCGATCACGTTCTCGGTGAACACGAACTCGTAGGCTTCCATCTTCCATTCGCTCGGCCAGATGTGCAGGCCCAGCGTCAGGGCGTCGTTGAAGCCGGAGAAGGACAGGATGATCGTGAACCAGAACGGATAGAGAAAGGTCAGCGCGAGCAGGAACAGCGCCACCGCCGCCGCCGCCTTGAATGCGATCTCCCCGGCCGTCTGGCGCTGATGGCCGAACACGCGGCGCACGCGCGCGCCGCTGATGTCGACCTCGACCAGCCCCTGGTCGATCATCTGCTTGGCCATCTCAGACCGTCCCGAACCGGCGGGCCGCCATCACCAGATTCCGTGATCGCTGAAGCGCCTGATCACGGCGTTGACCAGCACGATCAGCGCGACCCCGACGACGTTCTTGAACAGGCCGGCGGCGGTGGCGAACTCGAACTCCTGCGACAGGATGCCGACCCGGTACATGTAGGTGTCGATGATGTCCGCGACCTCGTACACCAGCTCGTTGTAGAGGTTGAAGATCTGGTCGAAGCCGGCGTTGAGGATGCCGCTCAGGCGCAGGATGAACAGGATGGTGATCACCGGCAGCAGCGACGGCAGGGTGATGGCGGTGGCTTGCCGTATCCGCCCGGCGCCGTCGATCCGCGCGACGTCGTACATGGTCGGATCGATCGAGGAGATCGCCGCCAGGTAGATCACCGAGCCCCACCCCACCTCCTTCCAGACGTCGGTGGCGATCAGAATCGGCCGGAAGACGTCCTGGTTGGTGAGCAGCAGCGGCGCGTCCCTGCCGAGCGCCGTGTACAGGTACCCGATGATGCCGCGCTGTGGTGACAGGATCTCCACCAGGATGCCGGCCATCACGACCCAGGAAATGAAGTGAGGAAGATACGTGATCGACTGGATCCCCTTCTTCCACCACGAGTTGGCGAACTCGTTTATGATCAGGGCCAGCAGGATCGGCGCTGGAAAGCCGAACACGATGCGCTGCACGCTGATGATGACGGTGTTGCGCATGACCCGCTGGAACTGGAAGCTGCCGAACAGCACCTCGAAGTTCTCGAAGTTGTTCCACGGGCTGCCCAGGATGCCGCGGCTGGCCTGGAAATTCTTGAACGCGATGACGATCCCGTAGATCGGCACGTAGTTGAACACCAGCAGCAGCAGCAGCGCGGGAAGCAGCGACAGGTAGAGCAGCCGCATGCGCCGCACGCGGCTCCACCGCTCGCGCCGCAAGTTGTCGCGTATCTGGATGTCGACCGCGGATGCGGGCATCGGCCTCAACCTTGGTGATCAGAGCGGAAGGGGATGGACCGGCGGCCCATCCCCTTCATGTCCATCGACGACAGGGATCAGTATTCGATGCGGCCCTCGTGCAGAGCCTTGATGATGATCGAGTTCTGCATCGCCTCGTACACCTGTTCGCCGCCCTCGGCCATCCACCGTGCGACGTAGTTGTCCCACTCGGCGTCCAGGTCGACCTGCCCGGTCACGACCCGCATGAAGAACTCGTTGGCGAGCGTGTTCAGCCCCTCGCCCTGCCGATCGGCGATCGCCTTCATCTCCGTCTCCGTGAACAGATCCCACTTGTACGGGCGGGTGTGGTAGTACTCGGAGTGTCCGGGGGCGAACCAGTTGTCCCAGATCTGGACGAACTGCGGCGAGTAGATCCAGCGGATCATGTCCATGTGATATCCGTACGGATAGTGGAAGAACCTGCCGAGCTTGGGCTCGTCCGGGTGGTTCGCCACGACATCTTCCTCCGTCACCCGGATCGGCTTCGAGTTGCCCGGCTCGCCGGACCAGGTGAAGTGCACGCCTTCCTTGCCGAACTGGCTGATCATCCAGCCCTCCGGGTCATGCTGGCGCCAGTCCCAGATCTGCAGGATCTTGGCCAGCTTCTCGTCGCTCACGTCGTGGCGGATCTTGAGCGAGGCCCAGTTGCTGATCGGCGAGTGCGCCTGGTAGACCTGCACGCCCTGGTAGCCCTCGGGACCGATCGGCGGCGGCATCATCGCCACGCTCGCGCCGGCCGCGACCTCTTCCAGGGTCGCGTGGTTGGGCGGCCGCTCCAGCGTCGGGTTCACGTAGGTGGAGTTGCTCATGAACTGCACCCCGACTATGCCGGCCATGTCCTTCTGCCACTGGTCCTGGCGGCTCATGGTCGGGAACTCCTTGTCGATGAGGTCCTTGGCGTACCAGTCGGCCAAGTGGGCCAGGAGCTTCTTGTAGCGCGGCGAAACCGGCTGCAGCACTAGGTCGCCGTTCTCGTCCTGGTAGTTGGCCACGCCGCCGGTGCCCACCGTGATCGAATACATCGGCAGGCCGAACGCGCCGAACAGGGTGGTGAAGCTCCAGGGGATGACGTTGGACGCGCTCGCCGGAATGGTGTCGATCTTGCCGTTGCCGTCGGGATCGCCGTCGCGATAGAGGACCATCAACTCCTCCATCCAGTCGAGCGTGAGGTTGGCCGGAACGAACCAGGTGCGGTCGGTCTCGGTGCTGACCTTCCAGCGCGTCTCGTAGTAATCAGGAATCGGGTGCCCGACGTTCTCGGCCCAGTCGGCGCGGGTCGACCAGAAGCCGATCAGCGGCACGTTGGTCGACATCGTCACCCCGACCAGGGCGACGTAGGCATCGTCGCTGTCCGGGCTCTTGCTGATGTTGAGCGCGATGGGATGGTCGAGCATCCACTGGTAGTGCAACGGCGCGTGCTCCTGGATCATCGCCAGCGGGATCTCGCGAGTCAGCCCGTCGCGGTAGTGGAACTGGTCGTCGCCGGCCGAGAAGACCTCGGGCGCCTCGCCGGCTGCGAACATCAGGTCGATCTTCTCCCGGTCGTTGTTCCAGATGCCGTTGCCGAGGATGCGGACGTTGAAGATCTCCTCCGCCACCTGCGCCGCGTAGGAGGTCTCCTCACGCAACTGCCAGGTGATCTCCATCGGCTGGTCTGCGGCGGCACCCTCCGCCTGCCCCTCGGCAAAGGCCATCGACGGCGCCAGCCAGAGCGCCAACAGGGCCGTCACGGCCGCGACGTTTCGTGATCGCTTGTACATGCTCAACCTCCGTGTGCGAGCGTCTGCCCGCGCCGGAGAGAGCGTGCCACGCGTCGGTAGCGGTCACCTTTCCCTGCGCAGGCGAAGCGTAAGCCTACCCCGCGGCCGGGGTCCGGTCCACCCGCCGACCGCCGGCCGCCTTGTGGGAGCCGCGGCACCGATCTATCGTCGGCCGGTGGAGGTCGACCGGGCAGCCGCACGCAACCGGTACGACCGCGCGCTCCGCCGGGCCGGCCGGTTCCTGCTGCGCCTGCACCGGATGCAGCCGGATCCGGCCGACCGCTACCTGACGGTCTGGGACACGCGGCGCGACGAGCCGGTCGCGGACTACGACGGCCGAGCGGACATGCCGTGGGGGAGCGGCTCGGCGCTGCGGCGCGACAACCCGGAGGGTGGCAACGCGTACTGGGACATCGGCTACATCATCGCCTTCCTGACCGCCCTGTACCGCGGAAGCGTGCGGGCGCCACGACGTCCTTCCCGGCATGGCCTATGCCCACGATGCAGCCACCGCCCGTGCGTATATCGATCAGGGATTCCGGCTGGTCGGAGTGGGCAGCGACGACGCGTTTCTGATGGACGGGTCGCGGCGCGCTCTCGACGGACTGGGGTCGCTGCGGTGACCGTCGCGGTCGCTTCTGCGGAGCACCCGCGCAACTCCGAGGGCGCCGTCTTCGAGCGCGGCGACGGTTCGCTGCTGCTCGTCTACCAGGAGTACCTGGCGAGCGAGCGCGGCGGCGGAGACGACGCCCCGAACCGGCTGGTCGCCGTGGTGTCGAACGACGGCGGCCGATCCTGGGCCGGCACACGGGTCGTGGCCGAGCCGGCCGCGAACCAGATCAACGTCTACAGCCCGTCCCTGCTGCCTTCGCAGGGCGGCGACCTGCTGCTGTTCTACTACGCCTACCAGGCGATCGGCGCCGGACAGACGGTGGACAGCACCGGCTACATCGTACGCTCGACCGACGAAGGGGAGCACTTCGGCGGCAGGAGGGTCGTCTGGCAGCACCGCCCGTTCGGCGCCGCCAGCTCGGCCGTCACGCGGCTGCCGTCGGGCCGGCTGCTGTTCCCGGTCGAGCACCACGTGGGCGAGCTCTGGACCCCGCAGGCGAGCATCGAGGCGCGCTGCCTGATCAGCGACGACGACGGCAATACCTGGCAGGAGGGCGAGGCCGCGCGGCTGCCGCTGCGCGGCTGCATGGAGCCGCACGTCGAGGCGCTGGCCGACGGCTCGGTGCTGATGGTGATGCGCAACCAGCTCGGCAGCGTCTTCTCCTGCCGCTCCCGCGATGGAGGCCTGACGTGGTCGCTGCCCCAGGCCACCGCGCTGCGCGCGCCGGAGTCGTGTCCGGAGCTGGCGCGCCACCCGCAGAGCGGCGAGCTGTGGCTGCTGTGGAACGACAGCGAGTACGACCCGGCGTTCGGCAGCCACTTCGGCAGGCGCAGTCCGCTCAGCCTTGCCGTTTCGGGCGACGAGGGCCGGACGTGGCAGCGGCGAAGCGTGATCGAATCGGACCCGGACCGCGCGTTCACCAACCCCGGCGTCTGCTTCCTGCGGGACGGCAGCGCGATCGTCAACTACTGGACCTGCCGCTATCGGCCCGACCGGCGCATGGCGAACGACCGCATCGACCTGCGCGTGGCCCTGCTCGACGGCAGCGGGTCGCCGCTCCCTCCTCGATGACGGCCGGCTCGGCGCGGGTCACGGACGTTCGCGTCCGCGGCGGCACCAAAGGCGCCCTGAGCCTGATCGAGGTCACCACCGGCGAAGGGGTCACCGGGATCGGCGCCACCGGCTCGCCGGTGCCGGCCATCGACGCGATCGTCCGCCGATGCGGACTGGCCGAGCTGGTGATCGGCGAGGATCCGCTGGAGCCGCGGCGCCTGTGGCGGAGGATGTTCCGCGGGTGGCAAGCACAGCGCGGGCGCGGCTCGGAAGGCGGGCTTGCGGTCAACGCCATGGGGGCGATCGACATGGCGCTCTGGGACCTGAAGGGCAAGCTCCACGACCTGCCGCTGCATCGGCTGCTCGGCGGAGCCGGGGGCGAGGACGTGCCCGCTTACGCCAGCGGCACGGCATTTCAGGACGCCGCCACGCTCAAGAGCCCGGATCGGCTGGCGGCCGAGAGCGATGCCATCGTGCAGCGCGGCTTCCACGCACTGAAGTTCGGCTGGGGCGCGCACTTCGGCGACGAAGACCGCGACCGGCTGGCGGCGGTACGGGACGCCATCGGACCCGAGGTCCGCCTGATGCTCGACGTGGGTTGCCCGGCGTACTGGTCGGACGGCTGGAGCGCATCCGCGGCGCTGCGCTCAGCCCGCGTGGCGGAGCGGTTCGACTGCCACTTCCTGGAGGAGCCGCTGCCGCCGCACGAGGTGGCAGGCCACAAGGAAGTCACCGACCGGACCACGATCGACATCGCCACCGGCGAGAGCCTGTCGACGGTGTACCAGTTCCAGCCGTTCATCGAGCAGCGCGCCGTGGACGTGGTCCAGCCCGATGCTGCCCAGATGGGCGTGACGCAAGCGCTCGAGGTGGCCGTGAGTGCCCGCGAGCACGGCCTGCGATGCGTCCCGCACGGCCCGTGGTCGGCGCCGACCGTCGCCGCGCATCTGCACATCCTGGCCTCCGTCGGCGCAGGCGGCATGGTCGAGTACCCGGGCTTCGACGCGCTGCCCGAGAGCACCGCGGTGCCGGCGCACGTCGCCCAGTTCGAGATCGTCGAGCACCCGCCCGAACTGGTCGACGGGCGCCTGCGGCTGCCGAGCCGGCCGGGGCTTGGCCTGGGCAACTTCGCCGAGGAGGGCGTGCGCGGACTGGAGGCCGCCGGCCGGTGCTGACGCCGATCCATCTTGCCGGCAACTGCGCCGTGGACGTGATGGTCCCGGCCGCGATCGGGCGCCGCGCCAATCTCCGGATCCTCGAAACCGGACCTTCGGTTACGTTGGCAGGGGGAGCGGGGTGGCCGGCCTACCTGCTGGCCCAGCTCGGCCACGCGGTGCAGCTCAACACGCGGCTGGGACGGGACCTGCTCGGGACCGTGCTGCGCGATCGCCTGGCGGGGGCGGGCGTGGAGGTGGTCGGTCCGGACGCGGCGGCGACGGCGATCAGCGTGATTACGGCGGCGGAGGGTGGCCTGAGCTCCGGGTTCGTCTATCCGGGGGAGCCGATCGACTGGCGGGCCTCGCTGCCGGGCCTGCGCTCCGTGCCGGGCACGCGATGGTTCTTTGCCAGCGGATACTCGGGCGTAGGCGAGGCGGACTTCCGGGCGCTGAAGGACCTCTTCACCGAACTGCGGGATCGGCAGGGGAGGATCGTGTTCGACCCCAGCCCCTGGTTCGCGCAGCGCGTCGAAAGAGACACGATGCTCGATCTCATCTCCAGCGTCTACTGCCTGAGCGCCACGCAGTCCGAGCTGGCCGCGTGGTTCCCGGTGGAGGATCCGGCGGCGCTTGCGCGGCACGTCCTGAAATGCGGCCCGGCCTGCGCCGTCGTGAAGCAGGGGGCGAACGGCGCGACGGTGGGCACGACGGACGGCACCATGCAGCACGTGCCGACGGATCCGGTTGCCGGCGCCAACACCGTGGGTGCGGGCGACACGTTCAGTGCCGGCCTCCTGCACGGACTGAGCACGGATCTGCCGGCGCCGGACGCGGTGGCGCTGGCGGTGCGGATGGCGACCGAAGTCGTGCGCGTCGGGCGCGCTGCATTCAGGGTGACCGCATTCCGCGACAGAGACGGAGGCGAACCATGACCGACCGCGAACCGATCGAGGTGCTGTCGATGCTTGTGCTGCCGGAGGTCGGCGAACGGGTCCGGCGCATGAACGGCATCAGGCTGACCATGACCGAGGATCGCGCCGAGACGCTCCGGCACCTCGCCACGGCCCGCGTGCTGATCGCGCGCCGCATGGATGCGGAGCTGCTGCGCGGCGCCCCGAAGCTGGAGCTGGTTCACGCGTGCACGGGCGGCGTGGAGGACGTGCTGATTCCGGAGCTGGCCGCCAGTCCCATCCCGGTTGCCTGCGTCAAGGGAATCTTCGACGTCACCGGAGCCGAGCACGCCATGGCGTCGATGTTGGCGCTCACCTATCGCCTGCCGGCCTACCTGCGGCAGCGGGCAGAGCGGCGGCACGACTGGATCGCCCCGCACGAGCTGCGCGGCAAGACGGTCGGCATCGTCGGCCTGGGCGGGATCGGCATGGAGCTGGCGCGGCTGGCGGACTGCTTCGGCGCCCGCGTCATCGGCTGCTCGCGCAATGCGAAGGCGTCCCCGTACGTGGCGGACTGGATCGCCCCCGACCGGCTGGAGGAGCTGCTGGCGGAGTCGGACTTCGTGATCGTCTGCGTTCCGCGTACGCCACTCACCGAGGGAATGTTCGGCGCGCGGCAGTTCCGGGCGATGAAACGCACCGCCTACCTGATCGACATCACCGGGCGGAGCGTGATCTTCGACCTGGACGCGCTGGTACGTGCGCTGCGCGAAGGGTGGATCGCCGGGGCGGACCTGCAGATCCAGCACGGCCTGCCGCCCGCGGACTCTCCGCTGTGGGAGCTGGACAACCTCATCCTCTCCAACCACGCGGCCAACTCGGTCGAGACGCAACGGCGGTTCGCCGACCACATCGTCGAGAACCTGCGCCGCCATCGGGAGGGCCGGCCCCTCCTGGGGCTGGTGGACAAGGAAGCCGGCTACTGACTACGAAGGTCAGCCGGCCGGCCGTTCACCGGCCAGTCATGCCGGCGCGGACTCGTCGACCGTGCCCTCCACATCGCCGTAGTACCCGAGAGAGAACCGTCGAACGCTCGTATGTCTCCATGCCAGCGGGCTATCCCGGCGTGGCGTACGACAGGTCCCACCCGTCCAGGCTCCTCAGCGGCCGCCGGGCGATGCCGAGGTCCGGCCGGCCGCCGTCGGCCCAGGCCAGCACCTCCTCCTTGTGGCCCAGACGCCGCAGGGCGCTCCACGACTCGGTGTAGTTGCCGCGCCCGGGCGTGCAGTCCCAGAAGAAGAAGCTCTCCACGCCGGCCCGATACAGCCCGGCGGCGCGTTCGCGGTAGAGGCCGGGCGGCATCATGCGCGGCAACAGGCTCATCGACAGGGTGCAGGACGTGCCGCGCGTCAGCTCGACGAACCAGTCCGCTCCGCGCGGGTTCTCCCAGGAGTCGGCGGCGCTGTCCAGGAACACCGCGGACGTGTAGGGGATGAGGGTGTCCGTCAGCCCCTCCCGCACCCAGGTCTGCAGGTCCATGCCGTAGTAGAGGTTCTCCGCGGCGTCGCGCATGACGATCGCCGTGACCGGGATGCGCGGCCGCTGCCGGGCGCGCGCGACCTCGTCCAGCGCCGCGCGCACCTCGCGCATGAAGCTGGTGAGCACGCCGCAGCGGTGCCACAGCCACGTCGGGTCGTCGTCCGCCAGCGTGCGGGGATCCCGGCCGTGCTGCTCCGCGAAGCTGTCGATCAGCGGCGGCTCGAACTCGCTGAACGGAGGCCGCCGGTTGTAGGCCAGGCAAATACCGTCGACGTCGTAGTCGGTCGCCACCTCGGTCAGCAGGGACACCGCGAAGCGCCGGCTCTCCGGGTAGGCATAGGAGATGCGAGGGGTCTCGCGCCCGTCGCGATCGCGCCCCCGCAGCTCCGGGTGGCGCAGGTAGAAGGAGTCACCGTGGTCGAAGTGGTCGTGGTCGGGTGGAAACCGGAACCCGGCCGGCCGGTAGGTCGCGTGGAACTCAAGCCCCATGTCGCGGGCATGCTCCCGGGCGACGCGGAACGGGTCGATGCCCTGCTCGCGCAGGACCTGCCAACTCTCGCGGTGCAGGCGGTCGCCGCTGCGCGCGAAGTCGTCCAGGCCGTCGTGCGTCGGCAGCCGGCCGGCGGTGCCCAGGTAGTAGAGCAGGTCTCCCATGCCGCACTCCCAGTACAGCCGAGAGAAGTCGGTGTTTCGGAACATCTCGATGCGGCGCTGAATATGGCCGGCTTCCGTCGGCCGCGTGGCGTAATGCAGGCCGTGGGCGTCGTTGTGCCCGAACAGCCGCCGGGTGTCCCGTCGATCTGCGTCGGCCCGGCAGGTGGCGATCTCCGCCTCGGTGAGCGGGATCAGCTTCACGTACGCCAGGCGCACGGGGCTGCCCACCACGCACCCCGGCGCGTCGCCGGCGGCGATCCGCCGGTTCTGCTGGCCGATCACCAGGTCCTGACCGCTCAGGTCGGCGACCTTCCAGAACAGCTCCCGGATCCGGTGCCGCCCGGCACGGTCGGTCATCGGGCAGGTGAGCACGGTGGAGCTGGCATCCCCGCTCAGGCGGGCCAGCACCACGACGTCCTCCGAGGACTCGGCCATCAACCCCAGCGTCACCGCGTGGTAGCCCGACGCACGCAGCGGATAGGCGAGTTGGGGAGCGTCCGTCTCCTCGTCGGCCCGCAGCATCGTGCCGGCCAGCCCCTCGAGCTCGTACGACAGCAACCGCCAGTGGCGGGCGCGCGAGCCCGGGTACAACGCTGCCGCCGGCCGGCAGGCGTCCAGGTCGGTGCGGTAGATCGCCGGCTCCGAGAGCCAGCCGTCGCCGATCAGATCTCTGCTCATGTCACCCATGCGCGCATTGTAGAGCCCGGGGCCATAGAGCGCACGGCCGGCCCGGCGCGTACTACGACGCTCTGGCGGTCATTTCAGAAGGGAATTACCTACCAAGCTACACAAGGGCAGCTACCAGAACCGAGCGCGCCGGAATGCACGCACCGTATGCCGCCGCGCCAAGCGCTGAGCATAGCGGCCCTTGGCGAGCGCGCGCACGTCTCCGGCCGCTCGCATCGCCTTCGGAGCGACAAGGTAGCCAGCTCGCCCAACTGCATATCTGCCTACCGCCTTCGGACCGCGTGAGGCAGCACGGAACAACGCCCAAATGCCGATGACCGGCATCGGTAGGAGAAGGATCAAGAGTAGCTCCACTTCAAGCCTCCTTCAGCTCCTGTTCGCCGTTGCGAAGGTAGCGCCAGTCTTCTTGGGGAAGCCTTTCATGCAGGCTCGTGCCAGTTTCCCCATAGACTCAGGCTCCAGCAGGTCCGCGTACCGATCAGGCCTGCGCTTCCTTCGGCACAGACGCAGTATCGGTTTCTCTGCGTTCATCGTCTCTCCTATCATTGCGCTTGATTGATGCGAGACGCTTGTTGAACCGCTCTATGTTGGCGCTATCGATCCGCGTTACCTTGAGCAGGCCTTTCGTCGGCTGACGGCGACTCTCGTTATACCGTGAGGATTCCATCGCGCCTTAGTTTGGCGACCAACTCCTCCTGTGAGCCTGTGCCTTTGGTTCGATTGCAGAATCCGCACAAAAGCTGGTAGTTGGTGATGTGGTCGGCTCCACCCTTGGCTCTCGGCACAATATGGTCTACTTCAAGGTTGCGAAACTCGAACATCCCGCCGCAGCCGTTACAGTGCCCTTCCTGCTGGCCGTAGAGTACGTGCTTGTCGTTCTGGTATTCGCGTATCTCATCAAGATCGGTACGGCGCGGTATGTCAATGCGGTCAATCGCGTCCTGCGTGAACATTGGCACTTCGCGGTTCAAGCGATGTCGTACGAGTCTGACTGCCATAGGGCTGATGTCTATGCCTGCCCATTTGCGGCCATTCTTCTCCGCCGATACCAGTGACGTAGCGCATCCGCAAAACGGATCAAATACCACGTCACCATGATTGCTGCTGGCAACGATGATTCTATCCAAGAGCGCAATCGGTTTCTGAGTTGGGTACCCTAATCTCTCCTTGCGATCTGATGGCATGATCGGCTGAATGGTCCACCAGTCTTCAGGATGTTTACCTTTCTCGTTCGGTCTATAACCTTCATACGTCTTGTTCTGACGATACGATTTATCGTATCTGCTTGGGTTGCTATTTCGAACATCCTCACTATATGGAATACGGACAGGATCAACATTGAAAAGATAGTCTTTGCTACGTGAATAACGCAGAATGGTGTCGTGTTTTCGAGCGAAATCACTACGCGGAACCCCGCCACCTCGATAGCACCAGACAATCTCGTTTCGGAAGTTAGTGGTACCGAACACGGTATCCATAAGCGCCTTGAGGTAGTGCGACGCCGTAGGGTCACAGTGGAGATAGATTGATCCAGTGGTCTTGAGCATGCGTCGCATCTCAAGTAGGCGAATAGCCATCATGCAGAGGTAAGACTGCATGCTCTTGCCGTGTGCTATTCCGGCAGCTTCTATCACCTTGTAGAGTCCGGGATGCTTGTCCGCGATGATGCCGAGCCAAGCCACGTCTATATCGCTTAGAGTCCAAGTATCCTTGAAGGCTGCTCCTGCGGCTTCGCTGCCGATCGGAGCGGAGTAGTTCTTGTTGCTGTTGAATGGCGGATCGGCATAGATCAAGTCTACGGACTCGGAATCCATCCCGCGCATGACGTCGAGATTGTCACCCGTAAAGACGGTTCTATTCTTCCAGTTCATGGACAGCAGGTAAGATCTTTGTGTCGAAGTCGCTTGCCGATAGAGCCGAGCACCATAGCAGCCATTTGCTCCAAGTCATCCAGCGACCGGACGTTGTGTCTACCGGGACAAATCGGCCACGTAGCGGTGCATATGATACGGACCCATGCAGTTACTACGTCCCACGGTGATACGGCAGCGGCTTCCGATCGCGGCTTGGCGTTCTCGGAGTCGCAGTGAGCGCAGCGGATGCCGCTGGGCCAGCGCGTCCGCTTGAACCACGCTTCCGCTATCGCTGGATCGCCGAAGACCTTTGCCGCCTGGACGGTCCCCCAAGCCCTTCGGGTACGCCTTGCCGGATCCGCCCTTGCGCTGACTCACGGCAGCAAACTACACAATCAGTGAGAGATCGTCAAGGCTCCCCACCGACCGGCCGACCGCGTCGGACAGTGGCCGGACCGGCGTTGGCATAGGAGAATAACGGGACGCGGGCGTAGAGGTGGGACGAGTAATCGTTGAGCGGGCGCGAAGTAGACCAGAGCCTCACAAGTGTAAAGTGTAGTGTAGCGCCCTGCGGGGGAACCCGCGATGTCAAAGCTTGGTCCCGAGCCGCGGGGCGTTGTCATTGGTGAGCGTCTGCAAGCGGCGACGTAGCTCGTCCATTTCCCCTCACTCACGCCAACCAACTTCCAGGCTGTGCACTGTGAACCCTCTCTCCCGTAACGCTCTGAAGAAAGCGCTCCGGAAGCACACGTTCCCATACGGTCAACGCCGCCTTTACAAGAGCGAGATAGTGATCCTCGTCCCCGCCCTCGATACGCCGCCATGCGCTTGGCATATAGCGCGCCATGATCGACAGAGCGTATAACGTCACCCCGACAATCGCCCTGTAGTCTCGAAGGCCGCCGATCGTGGGGAAGAGAAGCGTCGGGCCGCTCCGGAACGGAGAATAGTATACCGGGAGCACACTCCACCAATCGTCGTAGCCAGCGTGATCTACGCGTGCCCGGAAAGTAGTCCCTGCGTCGCTAGACTGAACTTCCTGAATTTCCGCTAACGGCCAACCAGCACTCCTCAAACTATCGATAGGTACTCGCTCCGAACGATCGATGAACAGCCCATATGTACTATCCGCCTTCCTCTTCGTCGCGTTCAACGCAGGCGTTCTTGCGTTAGATTCAGTATCATACGCCACCGATATCCATTTGGGAGATGCGCCAATAACCTCGGCATAGAGGTCATATACCTCAGGCATGGATGCGAATAGATCGCCGAGCGTACAAACCATACCAGTCGGCATCTTCTCGATATCCTTCTGCGATTTCGCTGCCTTCTTCGGATAGCCCGAGACATCCAAACCCAAATACTCCATCCAGCGAGGCAGGAATCCGTCTGCCCGCACTCCAACCCGAAGATCGGCGAACCCCTCGTTCGACGCTGCGAATGTATAAAGTCCGTGACCTTGCTTTGTCATTCCTTCGACTGTGTCCAGATCGCTTGGCCCCGACGGCAACGCAAGCATTTCCGCCTGAGCCAGGGCCATGGTTCCATAGTAAAGACTGAGAACCCTCCTGTTCAGCTTTTCGGTCGATGTCGACACGATGTAATCAAGAGCGCTACGCATCGAATAGGCGACGCCTATCGCCTTACTGTCTATTGTCTGAATCGATAGTGACTTGCCTTCATCTGCAGCACGTCGCTCTACCAACTTACCGGCCAAGTTTACACTCGTGAACTGTTCCAGACGTGCGATGACCGCATCGAGAGGATTCTCTGCCGTGAGTCGCAGAACTCTCGGCGTCTTGCGACGTAGCACGGGCGGAGAACAGTCCGGCTCGACCTGTTTGCTCATATCGATGAGGGATAGAAGGAAATCGCCGAGCGGTTCAACGGGAACGGTGACACCCCTCGTAAAGGACTCTTGCTCATATGGTTGGCCGCTGAAGAAGATATGATTGACTCTTCCCGCGAGGTCCCTATACTTTTCATTCGAGATCCCGCTGCTGCTGTAGACCACGGCAATCCGAGTGGCCACATCCCCTTTGCCAAAGTGACTTCAATGTAATCTCCATGCTCACTCTCTCGCGCAGTTTTACAGACCGTCCATGCGATCGTAAACGTTTCAGGACTATACCGTCAACGTCACAGCGCAGACGGTGTAATCGAGGGTTCGGCGACGCGCGTTGGTTTTCCATAGTGTAACTCGCGATCTCCAGAATTCGGACGCCATACTACTATGCCGACCTAACGTCAGGCACGGTTCGGACAATGAGCGCGTCGATGCGGCGTCCGACGTCGTTCTTCCAGCCAAGCATGGCTGCAAAAGGTAAGCCTGCGCGGGACCGTCGCCGTTTTCGTTCGCGATCTGAGGGTTGCCGGCCGGCGAGACGACCGGCTTTCCCAGGCGGCTGGCGACGTCTTGCTGATCGCCTGCTGCCACGCACGCCTCCAATCATAGCACGGTACTGCACAAGGTACGGGACGACGACGAGACGATGAACCAGAAGGCCCCAGACGGCGGGCGCCGGCGGGGCCTTCGCGTGGCGAGGTTTCGGTTATCCGGTTTTGATCGGGATCTCCCGTGCCTTGCTCGCCTGGTTCTTGGGGACGTGCAGGGTCAGCAGCCCGTCCTTGAAGGTTGCGCCCACCGCCTCATGGTCGGCGTCGCCGGGCAGCACGAAGCTGCGGGTGAACGACGCCCGGCGGCGCTCCCGCACCAGGTAGCCGCTTGACCTCTGCTCGTCCTTCTCGTCGGCGCCCGCGGAGATGGTCAGCACGTTGTCGTCGATGCTGACCTTCAGGTCCTTCTCCGCAACGCCGGGCAGCTCCGCCTGCAGCACGTACGCCTTGTCCTCCTCGCGGACGTCCACGGCGGGCGCGCGGGTGCGCGCGGCCGGCGGCTGCTCGGTGAAGAAGGAGTCGAAGATATGGTCTATACCGTCGAAGATGCTGCCCGAGCGTCCGGATCGATGTGGCACCAAGGTTCTCATGGTGTGCCTCCTGTAACGTGGTCTTGAGGCCGTATGCCTCATATCAACCATCAAGCAGGCTCCATGCCAACTATCCAAGACATTCTCCGATAGAGATACAATTATTCATATAGAAAAGAACTACAAGATAGTTGTACAGAAGGACTCCGCCTACAATACCCTCATCCCTCGTTCGGGGCTATGCATCGGCGCGCCGTTATGACTCTTGCCGGGCATATATAGACCGATATGTATCATTATGCCACTATCGGCCGAAGGCAGAGACTTGACACGATCCGTCACGGACCCCACGGTGCTCGCTGTCCCCATGCACAACGGGTATACGGCTGTCATCAAGAAGACCACGGATTGGTGGATCGGCTGGATCGAGGAAGTACCGGGAGTCAATTGCCAGGAACGGACGAGGGAAGCGCTGCTGGAAACGCTCAAGGTCACCTTGCAGGAAGCGCTGGAACTCAATCGACGCGATGCGCTTGATGCCTCCGGGAGGGACTTTGAGGAAGCGACCATCGTCGTCGCATGAAGCGCAGGGACTCCTGCGCCACCTGCGGAGCAACGGATGCGCACTGCTCCGAGAAGGCGGACGGCACTCGTGGTGGCCCAATCCATCCGGCAGTAGGCGCACAGCGGTTCCTCGTCACACCGAGATCGACGATCCGTCTTGCACTCAAGATCTGCAAGGACCTCGGCATTGCTGCGATAGGCCGAGTGCGCAGACAGAGCCGTAACCCACGACCATCGATCTGGCACGCGGAGGCGATCCAGCCTGTGCTGCCGGCCATGAGCACGTCGGACGACCCGGTGACGGATTACCCTCAGACGTTCAAGGACTTGCGGGCGTGCAGGCGCTGGTCGACAGCCGTCTGTGACGTCCCGGTTCGTCGCGCTGAGCGACCGCCGGGACAGACGGGCACACGCAGAAGGCCCCGGCCGGCGGGTGCCGGTGGGGGCCTACAACACGTCCAGCAGGCGAACGCGGCACGGAGCGTCGACGATGGCCTCGACCACGCCCACTGCTTAGACCCTCAGGCGGGGCTTGAAGTACCGAATGAACTCAACGAAAGCGGCCGGAGGCGGACCGGCGGGACTTCCACCGGCCCCTATCTCGCCCCTCACGACGCGGCTGAATAGAGACTCCTGACTCTGGCCTAATCCGCGAACATAATCGTCACGACCACGACGCTCGGTTCGTCCGCCTGCAGCGCGTGCATCGTGGCGCCGCGCAAGTAGAGCCAGGATCCCGGCGACAACGGACGTGGCTCGTCATCCACGAAAAACGTGCACCTGCCGCTCAAGCAATGCACCGTGATCGGGCCATCAACCTTGTGCGGTGGGATCGGTTTGTCGGGACGGAGACTGATCCTGACAGCTTCGAACTGACTCTCGCGGACGACGACAGTCGACAAGGCACCTGGTTCCCCGTACTCATATAGGTCCACCACCTGCCCCGGTTTCGCGTGTGCCAGTGCCAACTCCTTCTCCTCCTTCTCTTTCAAAGCTACGAGTCACCGAAGCGATCGTCAACGTCGGAGTGGACACGTCAGAATGGAAGCGAGGCTTGGCCGCCCGTTACCGTGTCATGCGGCTGTCCAGAAGATAGCGCTGCCGGAAACACTCCAATATGCTGCCGGCCATGAGCACATCCGACGACCCCGTCGCGAGTTATCTGCAGACGTTCGAGGAGTTGCGCGCACGCAAGCGCTGGTCGACGCAGTCGGTGACGTTCCGGTTCGTCGCGCTGAGCCTGGGCGCGGCGGCTCCCACCATCGGCTACGACCGGCTGGAGGAAGCGGCCACCGACCTGCGCAAGCGCGCCCGCTGGTCCAGCCCGCTCAAGTCGGAGATCCGCTACGTGGTGGCCGCCATGATCCTGCGGCGCGGGCTGGACACGGCCCGGATCCACGAGTGCGTGTTCGCGACGCGCGACGCCTTCAAGGCGCACAAGGTCCCGAGCCGCGGCACCGGCCCGACGCTGGGGGCGCTGTTGATGGCCCTGCACGGCGAGGGGGCCCCGGTGCGGGACGAGGACCTGGAACGGCTGGCGCTCATCTACCGCCGCTGGCGCACCGAGCATCGGTGGCTGACCAACGCCAGCGACGTGCCGGCCGCGGCGCTGCATGCCTCCCGCGACGTGCCGGTCGACTTCCTGGCCGCAGACATCGAACGGGCCTACACGCGTCTGCATGACGCCGACTTCACTCGCGGCCAGCAACTCCAGCTCGTCTCGCAGCTTCTTGCCGTCGACCCGCGCGGCACCGACGCCGGAGTGGCCCGGTTCTGCGACGTTGCCGAGCGGCTGAGGAGCCGGGAGGAACGGGTCCGACCGAGCCGCTACGACGAGGTGGCGCTGCTGGCACTCACGCAGAGTCCCGCCGCGGACGTGGTCGACCGCGTGCTCGACAACCGCGACCGGCTCCGGAAGGCCAAATCGCGCCCGGACAAGTCCGTTGCCTTCACGCTGGCCGCCGGCATCGAGTTGTCCGCCGACACCGAGCGGGCCGGCGAACGCAACGCCGGCGATCTGGCGGCCCTGCAGTCGATCGGCGCGATCCTGGATGCCCAGCAGGCGGCGACGATCGCAGCCATATCGGCCGGCGGGGCGGCGGGCGCAGCCGCGGGCGCTTCGGGCGGCCACTGACGAAACCACCCGACAGGGTCCCAACCGGGGGTTGACAGCCTTTCTATATTTCGATAATTATAGAAACATGGCTGACGAGGGATCGGTGACGCTGGCTGTCGAAGACGCGGCTTCGACCTTCGCAGCACTGGGGTCGGAGCAGCGGCTGACGGTCCTTCACGCCCTGGTGCGCGCCGGGCCGGAGGGCCTGCCGATCGGAACGCTGGGTGAGCGGAGCGGGGTCACCGGCTCCACGCTGACCCACCACGTACGCATCCTCACCCAGGCCGGCCTGGTCCACCGCGTCAAGCGCGGCCGCTCCGTCATCTGTGCCGCGGTCGCCTATCCGCGGGTGCAGGCGCTCTCGGACTACCTCCTGTGCGAGTGCTGCACCGACAGCGCGCACCCGTGTCCCGGAGCCCACCATGAGTGAGCAGGCGGTAACGCTGCCCGAGACCGGAGACGACGCGGCGTGCTGCGCGAGCGCGCCGCCGGTCTCGGCTTCCTCTTCCCCGGCTTCCCTGTCGCGGGTCGGGCAACCGCTGCTCGGTCTGTGGCAGCGGATCGACAAGGCGTGGCTGGTGATCGGGCTCATCCCGGCGCTGCTCGCGCTGATCGATCCCGCGCAGGTGCTGCCCACCGTGCGGTTCGCGGGCGAGGAGATCCTGCGGACCGGCGTCTTCATCGCCTTCGCGGTCCTGGCCGTGGCGTTTCTCCGGTCCACCGGCGCCGAGGCGCTGCTGAGCAAGGCGTTCACCGGGCCCGAGGTGCGGATGATCGCGCTGGGAGCGCTGATCGGCGGGCTGGCGCCGTTCTGCTCCTGCGAGGTGATCCCGTTCATCGCCGCGTTGTTGGCGGTCGGCGCGCCGCTGTCCGCCGTGATGGCGTTCTGGCTCGCATCACCGTTGATGGACCCGGCGATGTTCCTGATCACCTCGGGCACCCTCGGTACGGGGTTCGCCGTTGCGAAGACGATGGCGGCGGTGGCGCTTGGGATGGGCGGCGGCCTGCTGGTGAAGGCGTTGGCGGGGAGCCGCATGTTCGCCGATCCACTCAAGGCGAGCTCCGCCGCCGGCGCCTGTGCGACGAGCTGCGGAACCGGTGGCGGCACCGGTCCGCTCACGGGCCGACCGCAATGGGCCTTCTGGAGGACGCCGGAGCGCCGCACCAACTTCCGCGACACCGCGGTCCGGAACGCGCTGTTCCTGGGGAAGTGGCTGCTGCTCGCCTACCTGGTAGAGGCGCTGATGCTGCGGTACGTGCCCGCGGAGGTAATCGCGTCGGTGCTCGGCGGCGACGGGCTGTGGCCGATCCTGCTGGGCGCGGTCGTCGGGGCACCGGCCTACCTGAACGGGTACGCCACGGTGCCGCTGGTCGACGCGCTACTGGCGCAGGGCATGTCCAACGGGGCCGCCATGTCGTTCGTCATCGCCGGCGCCGTGAGCTGCATCCCGGCGGCGATCGCGGTGTGGGCGCTCGTGAAGACTCGGGTCTTCGCCTCCTACCTGGGCATCGGGCTGGTCGGCTCGGTGGTCGCGGGCCTGGTCTGGAACGTGGTCGCCTGACGCGTCCGTGTTCCCTGGGTGAGAGCCGCCGCTTGCGCCGCGCCGGCGGATCATCTATCACGGAGACCGGTATGATCGTCCACAACGGCGGCGTGATGGCGCCGCTCTCCGAAGCCGTCCTGTTTCCGTACGACGACCGGACCATCCCCTTCCGCTACCGCCTGCGGATCGGCTTGGTCGAAGGAATGAACCCCTACAAGGGTCACCTGGTCGCGATGGAGCGCGGCGCCGCGGACGCGCCCGACGCCGAGTCCATCAAGTACTACGGGTCGGTGTGCGAGGTCGACGGCGAGCTGCGGCTGTGGTACCTGGGACACGGCACGGTGGAAGGCCGTCGCTCGCCGGCTCACGTCTGCTACGCGACCAGCTCCGACGGCCTCAACTGGACGAGACCGGATCTTGGACTCGTCGAGTTCGCGGGCTCGAAGCACAACAACATCGTCGCGTTCGAGAGCGAACGGGAGCCCACCTCCTGCTCCGTCCTCCACGATCCCGACGACCCGGATCCGTCGCGGCGCTTCAAGATGATCAACGAGACGCATCCGTACTACATCATGACGTCGTTCAGCCCGGACGGCCTGCACTGGACCGAGGGCCCGAACAACCCGATCCTCAAGCACAACGCGGTCGAGCCGACCGGCCTGATCAAGCACGGCGGCAGGTACCTCCTGAACGGCCAGGGCGGCAACGTCGGCACGAAACGCGCGCTGGTCACCTTCGTCTCCTACGACTTCGACCATTGGAGCGACGCGGTCGCCCTGGGCTTCCGCCGTGACCAGGCGCCGCACCGTCAGATCGCCGGCTGCCACGCCGGCGAGCAGGTGCACCTGGGGGCCGGACTATGGGACCGCGGCAACGTCATCCTCGGCGTGTACGGCATGTGGCACGGAGAGTCCAACGACCGCCGTTTCGTCAGCATGGACCTGGGCCTCCTGGTGAGCAACGACGGCCTGCACTTCGCGGAGCCGATCCCGGACTTCCGCTTCATCCCCGGCTACGAGATCGACCGCTCCGACGACTTCGCCTTCCCGTGCCTGGAGCAGGGGCAGGGGTTCGCCAACGTCGGCGACGAATCGCTCATCTGGTACGCCAGCTGGCGCGGCGGCGACCTGAACGTGGCGCGCTTCCCGCGCGACCGCATGGGCTACTTCGAGGTGGTGCCCGATCCGCGGCCCAACCTGCAGCCAAGCGAGGACACCCACCAGCTCTACTGGCGGGAGCACATCGGCGACATGGTGCCGGAGTACGGGACGCCGCACTTCATCTCCTGCCCGATCGACCTGCAGGGGGCCACGGCCCGGATCAGCGTCAACGCGGAGGGGCTCTCGTCCCGCAACCGGCTCCGCGCCACGCTGCTGGACGAGCGCATGCGGCCGATACCCGGCTACACGGCGGAGGACTGTGTCCCGCTGGAGACCGAGGGACTGCGCGTGCCGGTACGCTGGCGCGGCGGGGAGCTGGTCGAAGGAGTGACCGCTCCCTTCATGCTGCGCATCGACTGGGACGCCGAGCGCCTCGATGACGTCTTCCTCTACGCGGCGTACGTCACCGAGTAGCGCGCGCTACTCGCATCCCTCGAACGGAGGAACTCCGGCACCGCGCTCGGCGCTGAGCTCGGCGGCCTGAATCACGCCGATCACCCGCCGCGCCTGCTCCGGCGTGACGGGATTGGGCTCGCCCAGCAGCAGGTGGTCGGCGAGCTGCCGGTAGTAGCTGATCTGCGACGCCATGCGTGGCGCTACCTGCACGACGCCCTCGTGCCGGACGCCCGACGCGTAGCTCACCAGCCGCAGCTCCTCCCTCGCCGCGCCGGCCTCCAGCCCGCCAAGCGTGCCCAGGATCCGCCACTTCGGTTGCGGCAACGCGCTGATCCGGGACGAGACGAACTCGGCCGTTACCCCGTTCTCGAACCGCAAGCCCACCTTCATGTAGTCCTCGTTCGTGACGCCGTGCCAGACGCGGTCGTGGCGGGTGCCGGTCACGTGGGCGATCCTCGCCGGCACGAGGTTGAGGATCCAGTCGAGGAAGTGCGCGCCCCAATCGTAGAGGACGCCGCCTGAGACCGCCTTGTCGGAACGCCACGTGGGACCGGGGTGCCCGTAGCCGTTCTGGGCGCACTCGACGTGAAACACCTCGCCGATGAGACCGCGGTCGATCACGTCGCGGATGGTCAGGTAGTCCTCGTCCCACCGCCGGTTGTGGAACACGCTGACCGACAGACCCGACTCATGCGCGCGCCGGGCGATGCGGTTCGCCTCCTCGACGGTGAGGCAGAACGGCTTCTCCATGACGACGTGCGTGCCCGCGTCCAGGCACTGCAGGGCGGCCGGTTCGTGGAGGGAGTGCGGCAGGATCACCACGACCAGGTCGAGGTCCCCATCGGCCAGCATCTCCTCCGCGCTGGTGGCGTAGAGCTCCAGGTCGGGACACTCCTGCCGTGCCTCCTCGACACGCCCAGGGTCGATGTCGCACATCGCCACCGGCCGCAGGCCGGGCACCTCGTTCAGCCACCGGTAGTGGTTGCGGCCCATGTTGAAGTTCGGCCCGTACCCCAGCAGGCCGCATCGGATCGTCTTCTCCTCAGCATCGGCCCCCGCGGTCCAGGCGATGGCGCGGGCGACCAGCTTGCGAAACGCCGGTGTCTGCCATGCCTGCGGGGTGTGCCCGTTGGCGAGATACGCCACCCGCCCGCGCCCGTGCTCGCGCACGTGGACGACCGGATGGCGCTCGTTCCGGAAGCCCGCGTCCGCGAGCACCGTGGACCGCTCCGGGTCGAAGCCCTGCAACCGGTACAGCTCATCGAAAACCGGGAAGTCCGGGATGCGCCGCGTGATGTAGTGGTCGCCCTCCAGGATCCGAACCGCGAATTCATGGTGAGCGGGATGGCTCAGGAACTCCCCGCCCAGCATCTCCAGGTACGCGCGGCTGCCGCGGAAGCTGTCGGCGGCCGAATGCAGGCCGACGAAGCCGCTGCCGGCCTGCACGAACTGCAGCAGTCCGGCCTCCCGCGCGCCGTTCAGGTCGTCGCGGCAACCGGTCGTGTAGACGACGACCGCCGCGTAGTCGCCGCGGGGCAGCACCGAGAACGCGTCGAGATCGGTGGTCATCTCCAGTTCGTAGCGGCCGTCGGCGGCCAGGTGTTCGCCGATCAGCCGCCCGGCCGACTCGCTGATGTGAAAGTCGCCCGCCTTGTAGACGTACAGGATCTTCTTCATCCCGTCGCTCTCAGACCAGCTCGATCGGTCCTGGATAGCGGGCGACGATCGAGTCCGACGTCAGGAGGATCATGCCCTCGATCTGCGCCTGGGTCACCAGCATTCGGTCGAACGGGTCCTTGTGGACGGCCGGCAGAAGGTCCACCGCCGTCGCGTGCGCCCCGGTTACGGCCAACTCCCGGTAACCGTTCTCCATCAATCCCCGTCGCAGCACACGCGGATCGACGCTGAAATCCTCGCGGCCAAGGGCGCTCTTGATGGAGACTTCCCAGAGCGATGCGGCGCTGTAGAACGGTTCCGTCGCCGGGTCTTCCAGGCGCCCCAGCACACCGGCCGGCAACCGTTCGGGTTCGCCCGCCGCCCACAGCAGAATGTGCGTATCGAGCAGCAGTCTCATGCGTCGCCTTCGAACAGTCGCTCGATCTCGTTCGACCCCATGCGGTCGAAATCGGCCGGCGAGGAGACTGCGCCGGACAGAAACCCGGTCCTGCGCACCGCTCCAGGCTCCGGCGCGTCCACCGAAGTCACCCTCACCATCGGCCTACCGGCGCGGGCGATGATGAACGGCTCGCCCTGTGCCGCTTCCTGAACCAGCCGAGACAGATGAGTCTTGGCTTCGTGCATGTTGACCACGCGCATGGCATCCTCCGAACTTAGTCCAACGACCTTAGTCTGATGCTTGTTCCGGCGCAAGAGAGGATCTCAGAACCCGGGCCAGCCGGGCAGGGCCGCCGATTGCCGGAACCACGCGGCCATCTGCTCCTCGTCGAGCTCGCCCTCATGGATGTCGATCCAGCGCGCATCCTTGTCCTTGCCGGAGCCTGGAGGGACGGGCCGCAGCGACGCGCCATTGAGGAAGGTCACCTTCACGTAGCGGGTAAAGACATGGTAGCTGACGAACCACCCTTGGCCCTCTATGCCGTAGAAGGGCGAGTTCCACCTCACGGCCTTGCGAACGTCGGGCACGGTGCGGACGACGAGGTCGTCCAGACGCCGACCGAGGTCGCATTTCCAGCCAGGCATGGCGGCGATATAGGCCTGCACCGGGGCGTCTCCGTCGGCCTTTGCGATCTGGGGGTTGCCGCCCGACAGGAGGACCACCTTCGCGCCGGCCCGCTTGGCGACCTTCGTTGACCTCTTGGCCTTGTTCATTCCGTCACTCCCTCCTCATCTCGCCGCGCGACGCCGTCGTCACGGTCAACGTTGATCCGATTGCGCCGAACCGCGTCGACTTCAGTGTTCACGTCTTCGAGGGTCAGTCGATCGACACCGGATTCGCGAGCGCGTTGCTGCATGGCGGCCACCGCAAGCTGCGCACGCGCCTGCCGCAGCGCGGCGAGCGATGCCTCCAGTGTCGACGCCGTCGTAGCCGACAGAACCGCGACCGGCTCTCCGTTCGAGGTGACGACCAGATCCTTCTCCCGGGCCAGAGAACGCCACACGGTCGCCGACCGTCTGCACAAGTCGCGAACACTGACGAATTCCACCCTCTTGGTGCCAAGCCCCCTCGAAACCTTGTCGCGCACGCGCCAATCGTCGTACGCGACCGCTACCTCCATCAACCCGTGTCAGCCTCCGCCTCGCCGGCTGGTAGAGCAATAGCCGAACATGCTCGGTATCGCGCCCACCGCTCCGTCCCAGTCCATCTTGTCAAACCAAGGCTTGGCAAGGGCATGCAGTGACAATCCACCGACGGCGCGATCACGAAAACGCTCCATCGTCGATGGCATCGAGAATACTCGACACCTCGCGGACCCGCTCCGAATCGACGACATCGTCTTCAAAGAACCGCCTCGGCGTGACGTTATCGAACAATGGATTCGGAAGGTCCATCCAATCCTCGAAGGGGTCGGCGACACTGTTCCCGGGCACGCCCTCAGGCGGCCTGTACTGCAGTTTGGTGCGAATCGCATCGGTGTCCCCCGATTGTCGAAAGAGGGTCTCCATGCGCTGTCGAACGATGTCGCGAACAACACGCGGATGACCACGCGCCCGCGACGTCGCAATCGCGTTGACGATACGGTCGAGGAGAGCCAGGGTGCCTTCGTCACCGCTGCTCAGCATCTGTCGGGGCGTGCTGCCGAAGTCGGGCAGCACGACGTCAAGCCACTCCTCCATCGTGGTTTCCCACTGTGGAAATCCAGGCGGTGGCATGTCGCGCGGGCCATCAGGCTTCTCGAACAGACCCCTGAGCCGCTCCCGAATTGCTGCCGACACAGGACGATGTCCCGCATCGGTCATGGTCGGCGGCATCTCTGATACCCTATCATCGAGAGCAAGAAGAGCGCCGATACCAAGCAGTGGCTCGGTGACGGCGACGATCTCCTTCACTTACTATGCTTCCAGCTATGAACAGGCTACGCCCGTGCCGTCGAGTCCTACTACACACGTGACGGCCTTTCAAACGCGTACCGCCGGGTGTTCGGCTCCGGATATGCTCGGAATGTCTCTACATGGTCTAGTCCGTGGGCAAGTAGAGCGGTGATCGCTTCACGATCCTCCTCAGAGCACTTCCAGCCAAAGTAGACAGCGGCAACTTCACGAGCCTTGAATCCATAGTCGCTGTACAAGCCACTCTCCTCCCTTCTTTTCCTTGAGGAAATACGCCATTCTCTCTCAGCTTGCCACTCGGTCGTCTTCGTGTGCTCGTAGTCGTCGAACAGGTGAACGCCTTCAGTCTCAACATTATTGGAGTAGATCATCATACGGGCCCACTCTTGAGGCTGGGATATCGCGGGAGGAGAATCATCGTACTTCACGGGTCGAGCCATAAGAAAGGCACTGTCGAGACGGTCGACAGCCTCGAATTTCACAACAACCCCGGTTGCTTTCGCCGCGTAGTGCTCCCACATCGCAGTGAGGTCGTTCACTTCGGACAAGCACAACACTCTCATATCGCGTAACATGTCGCTCCAAAGGAGCTTGAGATCCTGAAGGGAGTCGCTCTTCTGGTCTGATAAAAGAGTCTCGAACTCTTTCGGCACTGCAGCCATCGCCATACGTTCCTGCGGAGTTGACCGCCGTGCGACTTCCAGCATGTACTGCAATAATGGGTCAGTCACGGATGTGTCGCCAGGATTGGTCAACAACGAGGACAGCTCGGCCACAACCGCGCGTTGCATATCGATGCTGCTGAATTGCATAGGGTCTGGATGATTGTCGAATGGATCGTTGAACAGGATGGGCGAACTCCAGCGTAGCGTTCGGTTGCAGAGAACGATCTTAGCTGGTTCCTGTCCGGGAATACCCGATTTGGACCGATGTCGGCAGCAGAGGGTCCTGGAGTGCCCGTACGGAGCCCGTGACAGATCGCGAATCGGTCGCAGACAGCTTGGAAGCAACCACACCCGAGACGCTATTGGTGGTCGAGGTGTCCCGATATATGGGCTCTATTGGGAGATAAGTACGCACCTATCCCGCAGATATTCCCCGAGACAGGCAACCGATAATGTCAGAACCGCCGATGGCGGTCGTCAGGTCGGCAGTAAGCGAGCCAGCCTTATCAGATTGTGCGCGAACACCGCCGAGTGCACGTACGCGTGGAAGCCGTCCCGGCCGCGCCAATTGCAGCGGTCCAGCCCAAAACAGCGCTTCAGATACGAAATGCCGGCTTCCACCCCAGCCGGAAAGTGCCTCAACTCGCCGTAGATCCACGCCGACGGCGTCATCTCGTCCTGCTCCATCCCCCGCTTCTTGTGGAACATCACGTGCTCCACACCCAGCTTCTTCGCCTCGTCCAGATTCTCCCGCGACGCATAGCCGCCATCGAACGCCGCCCGCTGCGGCGGCTCCCCGTAGGTGACCACATGCCGCTGCAGCATCGGCAGGCAGCGTGTGCTGTCGGCAGGGTTGCCGTCTTCGACCACCATGTCGATCACCAGCGCACTGCGCCCCGTCGTCAGGTTGATCTTGTGCCCGTAGTGCGTGCGCCGCCCGCCCTTGACGATGATGTCGACGTGCGGCTCGAACAGACTCACCACCTTCTCTCCCGCAGGCACCGTTTCGCCGTCGAACACCCGCCGTTCGGTCTGCCGCACCACGCGCTCGATCAGATCCAGATACGAGCGCGTCTCAGTACACCAACTCTCAGCCCACGGATCAGATACGCCGCGCTCGACCGCAAGCAGCGCATCCTGCGCGTAGCCGCTCGTCCGCCTCACCACGCGCAGCAGCCGCCGGTAGGTGGCTGCTCGCCGCCTGGCGTCGCGCTGCGAGCCGATCTCGCGATGCCGCCGCTTGGCCGCACGGCAGTGGTCGCGAAACGACACCCTCGCCAGCCGCTGGCGCGCCTGCCGCAGCAACTCGGTCAGCACCCGCACCCCATCGAACAACAGGCGGCTGTCCTGAGGCTCCAGGATGTCCGCGTCGGTGGCCGTGGAGTCGATGCGCACCTGCGTTCCCGACTCGATCCCCTGCTGCTTGGCGTCCTGCACCAGCACGCCGTTGATCGCTTGCCACGTGGCCGCGTCGATCTCGCTGATGGCGCGCTGCAACGCCGATTTCTTCGGCGGGTTGAACGGATCGATCCGCGCGAAGCGCTTCGTGGACGCCGAATCGATCAGCTTGAACTCCAGCTCCCGATACGAGTAGCCCATCAGATGGATGAGCACCGCACAGCGCAGGATGGTCTCGCAGGTCAGCCCGCGGCGACCGCAGCAGGGAGAACCGGCCACACAGGCGCCGACCATATCGAGCAGTTCGGGATGTTCATCGAGCCATGACGAAGCCCGTTCCAGTTGCGTGCCGCGCGGATGGACAACTTCGTCCGGTTGGAATACGCTGGGCTGAGCGGTGCGGTTGAGACGCATCGTGACCTCCGGTGTTTCGGTTGTTGTTGGTTTAGTATCACGATGATAGCCGAAGCACCGGTTCTTTTCAACCTGTCTGCAGAACCCCAATTCAAGCCCATTCAACAAGTTGCGAGTTTACGGACAGGAACGAGCGAATGGCTGCGCTACACCGGAAGCGCGGGGGAACGACCTCCGTCGATCGTGCCGGTGCTGGTGTACAACGGCGCGCCTGCCTGGACGCCGCAGTCGTCCGCGGAACGGAACGGGTTCGAGTACACGTTCATCGACGTCGGCCGCCTGCGGCCCGACGAGGCGAGGTCACACGAACCGGTCGCGGCCTTGTCGAGTCCCACGACCGCCATCGAAAGGGCCCGCCGTTAGTCTCTGGTGGATCGCCAGTTCGCCCCGTTCCCGAGGCGAGATCCGGCCAATCGCTACGTCGCAGCTTCCCGGCGACCTATCGAGATTCCTGACGAGACCCACCGCGCTGCCGCTACGCTGCTATTGAGGTCACTTCGAGGCGTAGCCCGATCGCACCCCGAGCGGCATCCATCTGATCCAGCCGCGGGTGCTGCACGTCCAGGACACGATCGACCTGAGGCAGGCGCGCAGCACATCCCGGACCATGAGCGGGGAGGCGAACAGGCGCTTGTAGTTCTCGTCGTGACGAGGGGCATGGTCAGTGAGCTGGCAGGCGATGGCCTGCCGAAATACGTTTGGAGCGTAGACGCTGACGGGACGGCCTATGAAGCCAAGCTCGGTACTGACGGATATCATGGCTACCGGTTGGAGGATGAGGACGACATGCGCTCGCTGGTCTTGAAGGAGTGGAAGAAACGTGGCGAGCCGGCTGACGATTAGCGCCGAATGGGAAAGGCTCGACGAAGGCGCTCCCGAGGAGCGGGCGTGTTTCGCGGCCATCGGCATCTGGCGGAACGACACCTCGCTGACGGCCGGCCACGACTCGTTCGTCAACATCGTTCGCAAGACGCCATACTTGTCCGGCTATCACCTCGCGGAATGGATCGCCTGGAACTGGTGGCGGCTTCGCTGGGAGCCACGCACCACCGCCTCCGATTGGGCGTTCGCCCATCGCCTGAGCACGATCGGCGACGGATACGTCTGGCCCGACATCACGATCTTCTCGGATGGCGAGCGCACGGCCCTTGTTCCCCGGCCGACGGCCGAGCGACCGACCACCGCATACCGCTACATCGGTCATGCCGTGGCGGTGTTTCCGTCAAGAGAATTCGAGGCGGCTGTCGATCGATTCGTCGAGTCCATTCGGGGCAGGTTGCGGGCGGAGGGTGTTGCGGAAACAAATCTCGATGTTCTTTGGCGCGACCTCACGAAAGAGCGGCAAGACCCGGCCATCGCCCAGCGCCGTACGTTCGAAGCCCTGCTTGGCAGGGAACCGGACGCCGCCGCCGACGAGACTCTTCGGCAACTCGAAACGGATTCCAAGGAACTGGGGCAAGCGGCGAGTCACGAACTCGCCGCACACCACGACAGCCAACCCGAGATTCTGAGGGCCAAGGCGCTCAGGCAGCAAGCCGCCTGCCACGGATTCGACATCGACGTCCGCGACAGTTATCGACTGCCGTCGAGCACAAGCCGTTTCGATCGAGAGGAGATATCCGCAGGGTATCTGGGAGCGATGATGGCGGACTCGGTCCGAAAAGACGCCGGCATGTCCGGCGGCCCTATCGATGACGCGAAGCTCCTGCAGCTCACGGCGGTGAAGAGCGGTGCTCTCGATGAAGATGCGACAGACTCACGCATTGCGTTCTCGCTCGATCAAGACGGCAACCGACGCCGCATCGTGTTCCGATCCAAGTGGAAAACCGGACGGCGCTTCGAGTTGGCACGACTGCTCGGTGACCAGCTCCTGACCGACGAAGCCGATCGGCTCCACCCGGCAACGCGGGCAAGCACCTATCGACAAAAGGCACAAAGGTCGTTCGCGGCGGAGTTCCTGAGTCCATTCAACGAAATCGAACATGCACTCGGCGGCGATCTCTCCGATGAAGCACAACAGGAGATCGCGGAGCATTTCCAGGTGTCTCCGCTGGTCGTGCGTACACTATTGGTAAACCACGGTCGCCTTGATCGTGAGGAGCTCGACGAGGATCAAGCGTCAGAGTGGAGCATCCGACCTGGGGAGGTGTGACAAGACGAAATGTCCAATCACAGCGGCAGCCACATGCTGAACAGCATGCTCGCACGGCTTGAACGGGAATCATTCTTCTCCGCAATCGGGCCGGAGAAGACCGAGGAGTTCTTTCGGCACATCTACGCCCTTTCATGGGACTACGACTGCAACCCGGGAGAAATCATGGACGGCATCGGCGAGCGTCTCGCAATCTGCGACACGTGCTTCGGTCCGAGCGAGGAGCTCGACCACGGTACGTGCGCGTCATACAGAGCGAGCTGAGTATCCGCAACGGGAGCGCGTCCTCGAAGGAATACCGAGCATGTCTGGCCACTTCAACAGCCTATTAGCGGCCTTTTCGAGTCCCACGACCGCCGTGGTCGATCAACGCAGCCGACGCTCCGCCACGCCGCGGACCAGGGGTTCGCCCGGCTCAAGGCGCCCTGCAGAACCGCAGCTTCGTCCGACCCGACCTGCGCGACACCGAGTCGCGCCTAGGCGGCGACGCGAGCTGCTCTTGACCCCTGACTCTTCCGCCGATAGCGTCTGGCGGCAGACGACAATCGCAGTTTCGTATGCCTCGGAAAGTCCGGGAACTGATCAGGGACCTTGAAGCGGTGGGGTTCGTCAATCGGGGAGGCAAGGGCAACCACAAGAACTATGTGCATCCGAGGGTGCCGAAACCGGTTACCATCGCCGGATCGCTCGGTCGCGACGCGAAGAAGTATCAAGAGATAGCTGTGAGAGATGCCATTCGGGAGGCCACGAAGTGAGAGCCAGCAGCCGCTACGTCAAGATCGTCGAGTGGTCGGACGAGGATCAGTGCTTCGTCGGGAGTTGTCCGGGGCTGTTCTACGCCGGCTGCCACGGCAGCGACGAACGGGAGGTGTTCGCGGAGTTGTGTGAGATTGTCGACGAGACGATCGCTCTCTACATGCAGGACGGCAAACCGCTTCCCGAACCCACCTGCGGGAGGGATTACGCCAACAAGCTGTTGCATGTGGTCTGAGCCGCACGAGCAAAGGAACATGGCGGACACAGGCCGTCAGCGAGGTCTTCAGTCAGAGTGAGCATCGGACCTGGGGAGGTATCGACAAGACCAAATGTCCAATCACAGCGGCAGGGAATCTGTCGCGATTGCCGCGCCGCGGACTCGATCGGAATCGCCTTGGACAACGCCGAACTGTCGCCGCCTCGGAACGCCGCGCTCAGCTACGGGTTCATCTACTAGGAGACGATCCGGGACCTGCTGGGCTTCCTTCCCGAGACGCTCACCCGTGATCTCGACGCCTGGGACATGCGGCAGTTGCCGGGCAACTGCATCGATTCCCATCTCCGCGAGATCCGCGTCGATTCGGCCTGGGGCGTGGAGTACCTGCCGGGCAGGCGGCAACGCTCGGGAATGACGGTGCTGATGATCGAGCTGCTGGCACATCCATACCCCGGAGTGGCGCGGCGCCTGCGCCGATACGCGTCGATGCTGAGCGATTGGCTGCGCCACACCGGAAGCGTCGGTGAACGACCGGTCGCGGCCTTGTCGAGTCCCACGACCGCCATCGAAAGGGCCCGCCGTTAGCCTACGCGCCGGTCTCCGGAGCGTCGAACACCTCGGCCACGTTGACTCTGAATCCGGCGAGCAGACGCGAGGCGGCCTCCGCGCCGCGGGCGTGGACGCCGTGCTCGACGTAGCCGTCCGCGCGGAGCTCCAACACCGTGATGGTCTGGTCGCGAGGATCGACGACCCAGTACTCGGGAATGCCCGCCTCCGCATAGTCGATCCGCTTGTCCACCAGGTCGCGTTCCGGGCGGTCCGGGCTGACCACCTCGACCACCAAGTCCGCGCCCAGCCAGTAGCGGTCCTGAAAGCGAGGGTCCGCGCGGTCGCGCAGCAGCAGCAGGTCCGGTTCCCGGAACATGCCGTCGCGCACGCGCAGGCGCAGCGCCGAGAACAGGACCACCCCGCCGCGCGGCCCGATCCAGCCGTGGAACAGCCGATAGAGAAACGCGAGGATCACCTGGTGCGACGAGGTCGGCATGGGCAACTCCTGGACGTAGCCGTCCGTGAATTCGATCAGGCGGCGGCTCCGGTCCGTGAGCCACAGGTACTCCTCTTCGCTCCAGGCCCCCTGGCGCGGCAGGACGCCACACACGATGGCGTTCAACTCGTCCTGGGAAGCGGAAGCGGGCGGCGCGGGTGCGGCCATCTCGCCTCATGCTGCCGGCTCCCCCGCACCTCGTCAACGCGAACGCGCCGGCCGCCGATCATCAAGGCATGATCCGTTCCCGCGCCCGCATGGCGGCGCGACCACCGCCTCTCCCACCTGCTGACCGTGTCCCTGCGCCTCGACCTGGGCGCCCTGCGCTGACCGGGTCGCGTCACCCAAGCGCAGGCGACACTGACGAGAACGCCGTGTGGTAGGCTCCGAAACCGTGGACGCTTGGACAAAGAGCCCCCGCCCGCGCGCCGTCACCGCGGAGTCCGAGAACCGTATCACGGTGGTGGTCAAGGAGTAGCGTGATGGGCGTCAAGGCATGACGCGCGCCGGCGCGGCCCTTGCCCTGTCGGCCGGGGTGCTCCTGGCCTGCGCCTCCCCGGCGGAGGAGGAGCCCGCCGCGCCCGACCCGCCGCAACCGGACCAGGTCATCGAGCTCACCGGCCGGGTGACGGTGACCGGTTCGGCGCCGCTGACCATCCTGGTCCTGGTCACCGAGACCGATCACTACGAGATCGTCGGCGACCTGGCGCCGGAGCTGCGCACGCTGCAGCAACTCCACGTCACCGTGCGCGGCCGCGTCGTCCGCGAGGCCGCCGGCCCCGGCTTCCCGGCTCGGCTCCAGGTCGACTCCTACACCCGGGTCCCCCGCGACGCTGTCATCGGGTAGATTAGCCGATGCGATGGACCGCGACGTACTGCTCGCCCACATCCGCGAGCGGGGCACCGAGCTGTGACCCGACGCCCGCCTGGCGAAGGATATGAGCGAGCATCTGCGGTTTCGCCACGTCTTCCGCAGCGTCTACGGATCGGGACTGGAAGCGGATCGCCTGCAGACCCTGGCCGACCGCCTGCCCGCCACCCTGGCGGCCTTCCGCGAGCGCATCGGCGCATTTCTTTCGTGGATGCTCGGCGAGTCCCCGGCCTGAGCGCGCGGGGCGGCGGTCACGGCGCGGCCGGCGGCCACTCACCTGCGGGAGGACGGTTCAGGGCGTCCCGCGGGGCTTCCGCCAGACTGCACACCTTCCTGGCGTTCCGCGCGGCGCGCGCCCGGATGGCCGGCGTGACGTAGGCGGCGACCGCCCTCAGCGCCGTCGCCAGGACGGCCAGGTCGTCGCAGAACCCGGCCGGCGCGGCGTCCGGAATCGCGTCCAGCGGCACGATGAAGTAGCCGAGCGCGGCGTGGGCGCACTCCCGTGCCCAGGCCGGCGTCTCCGCGGACACCGCCACGTACCTGAGCGTCAGCGCCCGTTCGACCACGGCGCTGCCCGCGTTCCGCGCGGTGGTGCGCAGCTTGTCCCGGAACGACGCCTCGCCGTACTCCGCCGCGTACTCCCCGGCGCGCTCGGCACTCCCGGCCTCGGACGACCCTCTGCCGATCCGTCCGGCGGAGAAGGAATAGGCAAGCAGCAGGCCGGCGAGCCGCCGCCGCGCCTGCTGCGCGGAGCCGGCGGGGAGCGGGCGTTCCGCAGGCGCCCCCCGCTGCCGGCGCGTGCCCGGCACGCGCGTGCCCGGCACGCCCTTCACCAGGATCTCCCGGACGACGATGGCCACAGCCAAGGCGAAGCCCGCCGCGGCCAGCAGGGAGGCGGGGTCCACGGACCGAGCATACATCGGACCGGCCGCATGTCCGTGACCGGTTCGTGGCCATTCGGTGAATAATCGTGATTCTTTCGTGAATTCACGGTACGATCGGGCCCCGTGCCACCCCGCGATGACCTCCTGCGGGAGAACCGGGCGCTGCGCGAGCGCATCTCCGGGTTGAGCGCCGCCATCCTGCGCGTCAATGCCAGCCTCGACCTCGACACCGTGCTGCGCGAGGTCCTGGACAGCGCCATCGCGCTGACCGGCGCGGTGCGGGGCGTGATCACTGCCGGCGACGACGCGATCCTGCAGGACTTCGTCACGTCCGGTTTCACCGCCGCCGATCTCCGGCGGATGGAGGAATGGGGACGGGACGGGCTGGATCTCTTCGACCACCTGGACGGGCTTCCGGGTCCGATCCGGCTCCCGAATCTGGCCGACTACGTGCGCTCGCTCGGCTACGCCACGGACCTGGTGCTGCCGGCGGCCTTCCTGGGCACGCCGATACGCCACCGGGACGTGCGCGTCGGCGGCTTCTTCCTCGCCGGCAAGGAAGAAGGCCGGGAATTCACGGACGAGGACGAGGAGGTCCTGCTGCTGTTCGCCTCGCAGGCGGCGGCGGCCATCGTCAACGCCCGTGCGCACCGTGACGAGCGGCGGGCGCGAGCCGACCTGGAGGCGCTGGTCGAGACCTCGCCGGTCGGCGTGGTCGTCATCGATCTCCGCACCGGCCGTCCGGTGTCGCTCAATCGCGAGGCGCGGCGGATCGTGGAGGGCCTGTGCATGCCGGGCGGCACGGTGGAGCAACTCAAGGACGTGCTGATCGTGCGGCGCGCCGACGGACGCGAAGTCCCCCTCGCCGAGGCCCGGCTGGCCCAGGCGCTCCGGAGCATGGGGGCGGTGCGCGCCGAGGAAGTCGTGCTCTCCGTCCCCGGCGGGCGCAGCGCCACGGCTCTGGTCAACGCCACGCCCATCCGCTCCGCGGACGGCGCGGTCGAGTCGCTGGTCGTCACCATGCAGGACATGGCGCCGCTCCAGGAGCTGGAGCGGCTGCGGGCGGAGTTCCTGGGCATGGTCAGCCACGAGCTGCGGGCGCCGCTGACCTCGATCAAGGGCTCGGCGGCCACCGTGCTCGGCGCCTCGCCCGGCCTGGACCCGGCCGAGATGGTGCAGTTCTTCCGCATCATCGACCAGCAGGCCGACCACATGCGAAGCCTGATCGGCGACCTGCTCGACGCCGGGCGCATCGAGACCGGCACCCTCTCGGTCTCTCCCGAGCCGTCGGAGGTGCCTGCGCTGGTGGACCAGGCCCGGAACACCTTCCTGAGCGGCGGCGGCGCGCACCGGGTGCTGCTCGACCTGCCGCCGGACCTGCCGCGGGTGATGGCCGACCGGCCGCGCATCGTGCAGGTCCTGAACAACCTCCTCGCGAATGCCGCCGCGTACTCCACGGGCTCCGCTCCGATCCGGGTGGCCGCCCTGCGGGACGGCCTGCAGGTCGCGGTTTCGGTCGCCGACGAGGGCTGCGGCGTGCCGCCGGAGCGCCTGCCGCACCTGTTCAGCAAGTACGCCGGCACCGGCGACGGCGACCGCGAACCCGGCACGGGCGGCATCGGCCTGGGCCTGTCCATCTGCAAGGGGCTGGTGGAAGCGCACGGCGGCCGCATCCGGGCCGTGAGCGGCGGAGCCGGCCAGGGCACGCGCGTCACCTTCACGCTCCCGGCGGCGGACGAACAGGGCCCGGCGGCCGGCCGCCGGGCCGACCGTCCGAGGCCCGCCCGGCACGGGCGCGACCCGGAGCGCATCCTGGTGGTCGACGACGATCCTCAGACGCTCGGCTACGTGCGCAACGCGCTCTCGGCCGCGGGCTATGCGCCGGTCGTCACCGGCGACCACCGGGACGTGTCCCGCCTCATCCGCACGGAGAAGCCGCGGCTGGTGCTCCTGGACCTGATGCTGTCCGGGACGGACGGCATCGAGATGATGGAGCGGGTCCCGGAGCTGGCCGACCAGCCGGTCATCTTCATTTCCGGCTACGGCCGCGACGAGACGATCGCGCGGGCGCTGGAGACCGGCGCCGCCGACTACATCGTCAAGCCGTTCTCACCGACGGAGCTGACGGCGCGCGTGCGCGCCGCCCTGCGCGGGCGCGCCGAGCCCGAACCGTTCGTGAGCGGCGACCTGGCCGTCCACTACGAGCGGCGCCAGGCGACCGTGGCCGGCCGGCCGGTGCGGCTGACGGCCACGGAGTACGAGCTGCTGCGCGTCCTGTCGCTCAACGCGGGACGCGTGACGACCTACGACACGCTGCTGCGGCAGGTATGGGGCCGCCGGGAGACGGACGACACGGAGCTGGTGCGCACCTTCATCAGGAAGCTCCGCCGGCGGCTGGGCGACGACGCGGCCAGCCCGTCCTACATCCAGACCGAGCGCGGCGTGGGCTACCGCATGCTCGGCTGACGCCGGTCAGTAGCCGTTGCGCTCGACCGGCTCCACCGCCATCGCCGTCGGCGCGGCCAGCTCGCGCGGTTGCCGCCGTTCGGCCTCTTCGGAGGCCAGCCCCCGGTCCAACGCCGCGCGGGCGGCCGTCATCAGCGACACGCCGCCGCGCCGGGCCGCCTCTTCCAGCCGCTCGCTCAGCTCCGGCGACACCGCGATGCGCAGGTCCTCGTGACCGGTGGGCAGGGTCCCCGCCTCGATCCTGGCCACCCGCTCCGCGGCGGTGCGCAGCGTCGCGTAGGCGGCCGTGTCCTCCTGCAGCATGTCGTCGACCCGCCGGCGCAGCCCGGCGCCCTGCAGCAGCGCCAGCGCCACCAGGCCGGCCAGCGCCGCCACCGCGACGATCACGATCGTCTCGGCGGTCAGCAGGTTCGTCAGTTCAGTCGGCAGTTCGATGGCCATGGCACCCTCCCTTCAAGCGCGCCCCTGGATGATCGAGGCGCAACGCCACGCCCTATATATCGGCGGCGGGCGCCCCGACGGTGAGTCGACCGGGGCATCGGCCTGGGGACGACGCGAGCAGGGTCTCCCGGACGCCCGGAGCCACGGGCACGTCTCGGCCGATATGATGGCGCGCACATGCGAATCGCACCGGTCGGCCTCGTCCCGGGCGTGGGGCGGTTCATTCTCAATTGCGACCGGTCGGCCGGAGTGCAGATGGACTGGACGTTCGCGGACGCCGTGGAGGCCGGGGTGGTGGCGGATGCGGCGGCCCGCGCCGAGGTGGACCTGCGCGCGGAGGACTGGCCGGTCAGGGACCAGGGGACGACCGGCGCCTGCGTCGGGTTCGCGGCGGCGGACGGCGTGCTGCACTGGCACTACCGGCAGGCCGGGTTGCTGGCCGGGGGCGAGCGGCCTTCGCCCCGGTTCATCTGGATGGCCAACAAGGAGACGGACCTGCTCACCTCGTTCCCGACGACCTTCATCGAGTCGGCGGGGACGCAGATCAAGCTGGCGCTGCGGGTGGCGCGGACGTACGGGTGTGTGACCGAGAGCACGCTGCCCATGGACGGGGCGCTGAGCTCGCTGAGCACGGAGGCGTTCTATGCCGGGGCGGCGAAGTACCGGATCGCCAGCTACCACAACCTGGGGCGCGACCTGGAGCGGTGGCGGGCGTGGATCTCGAACCAGGGGCCGGTGCTGGTGCGGGTGGTGGTGGACCGGACCTGGGAGCGGGCGGCGGCCGCGGACGGTGAGCTGGACCGGTACCGGGAGGACGCCTCGGGCGGCGGCCACGCGGCCTGCCTGGTGGGCTACACGGGGACGCACTTCATCGTGCGCAACAGTTGGGGGCAGCGGTGGGGCGACGGCGGGTTCGCCTACGCGTCGGACGCCTATGCGGCGAGCGCCTTCGACGAGGCGTACGGCGCGGTGCTCTGAACGGCCGCTCCCCGCCGCTGTCTTGAGCGCAGAGAACGTTGTAGGTAGCACTGCTGTTTAACGGAGGATCGAGGTATATGAGATCGACCGCCTCACCGTCCCAACGCTGCATCCAGTCGAGGCTGTCCCAGAAACAGACTTGCGATTCGGAGGGCACCGATTGCCCAGCCGGGCTCCCATAAGCTCATTCCTTGACCACCACGGTGATACGGTTCCCCGACTCCGCGCCGATCCGCAAGCGCACCGTCCCCGTGGCCTGCCCGATCGTGGTGTACGAGTTGGAGTGCGGCCTGCTCACCAGCCCTTCACTGAATTGGTGGAACCCGAACGGCACAGGGCCGCCTTCCCTGAAGTCCCCCTTCATCTTCGTCGTAGAACAGATAGTTGTAGAGGTTGATGGACCCCAGTCGGTACGCCTGCGAGAAGCAGGCGTCTACAGGCCGCCGAACAGCCGCTCGGCCGCCTCGCGGGCAGCCTCCGCACGGTCGCCGGCGGCCGGACCGGGGCCGGTGTCCTGCCTCACCTTGAAGTACTCGCAGAAGTTCGACCGGTCCTTCTGCGCTACCGGCTCGGCGATCGACTCCCGGCACTCCATGTGCACGGACTTGTCGTAGAAGCGGCAGTTCAGGCAGACGTGCGCGTCCTTGCCGCAGCTTGCGCAGGTGGTCGTGCGGAATATCTCCAGGTCCGGATCGAACGCCGCGCCGCACGAGAAGCAGCTACCCACGACCGCACGATCATAGCGCCGCTGCGGGCTTCTTGACCAGCGCCTGCCGGTCGGGTTGGGATGCGCCCATGCCCAGGCGATGCGTGTACGCGGCCAGCTTCGACCCGATCACCAACGGTCACCTGTGGGTGGTGGAGCAGGGAGAGCGGCTGTTCGATGAGCTGATCGTGGCCATCGGCACGAACCCGGACAAGCGCTACGAGTTCTCGATCGCCGAGCGCCTCGCGCTGGTCCGCGCCTCGCTGGCCGGCCACACCAAGGCGACGGTGGAAACCTACGAGAACCGCTTCCTGGTCGAGTACGCGCGGTCGCGGGGCGCGGAGTTCGTGCTGCGCGGCATCCGCACGGAGCTCGACTACCAGTACGAGCGGTCGATGAAGTACATCAACAGCGACCTGGACGCGGGCGTGGTCACCGTGTTCCTGATGCCCCCGCGCGAGATCGCCGAGGTGAGCTCCAGCGTGGTGAAGGGGCTGATCGGGCTCAGCGGCTGGGAGACGGTGCTGGACAAGTACGTGCCGCCGGCCGTGCACACCGCCTTCGTGGAGCGCTTCAGCTCGCCGGCGGCCCAGGCTCCGGGGGCGGCTCCGGGGGTGGATCGCTGACCGCCCCGCGGCGGCCCAGCTCCGGGTAGCGCCACCGGACCAGCGCCAGTCCGGAGAGCCCGAGCAGCGCGAAGCCGGCGAGCGCGGCCTGCGGGCCGACCTGTTCGGCGACCAGCCCCAGGATCACGTTGCCCAGCGGGTTGACCCCGATCGCCAGGCCGACCACCCCCAGCGAGCGCCCGCGCAGCGCTGGCGGCGCGGAGCGCAGGGTGATCAGGATCTGCATGGACGCGAATCCGGAGAAACCGATGCCGCCGGCCAGCAGCAGCCCCACCGACAGCAGGTAGGCGCCGGACAGCGCGAAGCCCGCGATGCAGACGAACAGGCTGGACATGCCGGCGAAGAACACCCACGCCGGCCGCCGGACGGCGCGCGCGGCCAGGGTGATCGAGCCGGCCAGCGCGCCCGTGCCCCACGCGGCCACCAGGATGCCGAAGCGCAGGGCGTCGGCCGCCAGCACGTCGCGGCCGATCACCGGCACCATCTGGTGGAACGGGAACGCGAAGAAGTTGGAGACCAGGGTGACCGCAACGGTCGCCTGCAGGGCACGCTGTCCGCGCAGCGTGGCCAGCCCGTCGCGCAGGCGCGCAGCGATCGACAGCCGCTCCGGGGCCGCGGCCGGCCGCGGCGGGCGCTGCCCGCCGGAGGGGAGGAGGGCGAGCGAGGCGGCGTGCATGAGCGCCAGCCCGGCGTAGGCGACCGCGAAGCCGCCGGTGCGGGTGAGGACGCCGGCGATCAGCGGCCCGGCGATCAGGCCGGCGGTGAAAGTGATGGTGTCGACCGGGACCGCGGTGGTCAGCTCGCGCGGCTCGAACAGCTCCGTGTACAGCGAGCGGCGGTTGGCGAAGTCGAAGCTCCACACCGCCCCGACCAGCCCGATCACGAGGTGGGCGCTCCAGGCGACCGGCGCGCCGAGCGCCAGGTAGGCGTGCGCCAAGTAGGCGGTGTAGGCGGCGACGATGGCCAGGGTGAGGCTCTGCGTGATGCGCAGCAGGCGCAGGCGCGAGACGCGGTCGGCCAGCGTCCCGCCCACGTACGCCAGCAGCAGCATGGGCAGGCCGCGGGCGGCGGCCAGGGCCGCGACGGCGGCCACCGAGTCGGTGAGCTCCAGCACCAGCCACGACAGCACCACCAGCTCGTAGGCGCGGGTGGCGTACCACAGCGCCGAGGAGGCCACCAGCCGCCGAAAGCGCGGCCTGGCAGCCAGGAGCTGCCACCCGGATACCGGCGGTCCCGGCCCGGGACGGGACTCGCTCAGGTGAGGTGGCTCAGGTTCTGCTGCACGGCCTGCAGCTCGACCCGCGCGTCGGCCAGGCGCTGCCGCTCCCGCTCGACCACCTCGGCGGCGGCGTTGTTCAGGAAGCCGGCGTTGGCGAGCTTCCTTTCCGAGCCGCCGATCTGGCGCTGCAGGCGGTCGCGCTGCCTGGCCAAGCGCTGCCGCTCCACCTCGACGTCGACCACGTCCAGCAGGTGGATCTCGTGGTCGCCGACGACCGCGGACGCGGAGCCAGCCGGGGGCGCGCCGCCGGCCGCGAAGGTCAGCGAGCCCAGGCCGGCCGCGCGGCGGATCAGCCCCTCGTAGGCGTCCAGCCGGGAGCGGCCGCCGCCGTCGCCGGTGGGCCGGATCACCGCGTCCAGCGGCTTGCGCGCCTCCACGCCGTGCCGGGCGCGCAGGTCGCGGACCGCGCGGGCGACGTCGCGCAGGTGGTCGACGTCGGCTTCCAGCGCCGCGTCCTCGAGGCGCGCATCCGGCCGCGGCCAGTCGGCGACCGCCAGCAGCTCCGCGTCGGCCGGCTGCCAGCCGGCGATGCCGCGGCGCGGCGCCAGCTCGCGCAGGCGCGCCCACAGCGTCTCGCTGATGAACGGCACGAACGGGTGCAGCAGGCGCAGCGTGCCGTCCAGCACGGCCGCCACCGTCTGGCGGGCCGCATCGGCGTCCGCTTCGTCAGCGTCCGCCGTGTCCGCGGCGTCCGCGCCGGCCACCCGCGGCTTGATCAACTCCAGGTACCAGTCGCACAGGTCGCCCCAGAAGAACTCGCGCACGGCGGCCAGCGCCGCCGACGGGCGGTAGTTGTCGAGCTGCTCCTGCACGGCCGCGCAGGTGCCCGACAGGCGCGACAGGATCCAGCGGTCCTCGGCCGCCAGCTCGCCGAGCGGCCGCTCGCGGTGCCGGTAGCCGCGCAGGCTCATGAACGCGAAGCGGGCCGCGTTCCAGAGCTTGGTGCAGAAGGAGCGGCCGACGTCGAAGCGGTCGCTGATCAGGGTCGCCCCCGGCAGGTCGGGCATGGTGCCCAGCACGTCGAACTCCTTGCCGGTGTCCGGGCAGAGGTAGGTGAAGATGGTCTGTCCGTGCTCGGCGGTGGCCAGCTCGATGGTCTTGCCCGTGAACGGCGACACCGCGTGCACCGGCAGGCGGATGTCCTGGCTGCCGGTCTGCAGCTCGCACATCACGTAGCGCAGCGCGTCGGCGCCGTAGCGCTCGATGATGTCGACAGGGTCGATGCCGTTGCCGGCCGACTTGCTCATCATCTCGCCCTTGCCGTCCAGGATGTTGGCGTGCACGAAGCAGTGCTCGAACGGCAGGTCGCCCAGGTTGTACATGCCGGCGATGACCATGCGCGCCACCCACAGGGTGATGATGTCGCGGCCGGTCACCAGGCAGGAGCCGGGGTAGTAGTAGCTCAGGCAGTCCTCGCCGCCGGCGGCGCCGAGCGGGGGCTGGCCGGGGTCGACCGGAGCGTCGCCGGGATCGGGCCATCCCAGGGTGCTGTGCGGCCACAGCGCGCTCGAGAACCAGGTGTCCAGCACGTCGGGGTCCTGCTCGAAGCCGAGCGCGGCCAGCTCCTCGGCCAGCTCGCGCTCTGCCTCCGCGTCGCGCAGGCACAGGTCGATCTCCACCTCGGCGGACGCGGCCGCGGCGGCCCGCGCGATGACGCCCGCCTCGTCCACCGTGAGGGAGTCGCCCTCCCGGCCGATCGCGTCGGTGACCGCGCGAAGTTGCACGGCCACGTCCTCGCGGTCGCGGACGCGCTCGGCCAGGTCGAGCGCCTGCCGCAGCCGGCCGCCCGTGCAGCGCGCGGTCCAGATCGGGATCTGGTGTCCCCACCAGAGCTGCCGGCTGATGTTCCAGTCGCGCTTCTCGCCCAGCCAGTCCAGGTAGGTGCGCGCGTAGCGGTCGTCCGGGAAGAAGGCGAGCGTGCGCCCGGTCGGCGACCGCCAGCCGCCGGCCACCGCGTCGATCGCCACCTGCGCCAGCCCGGGGACGGTGGCCTCGTTGGCGGTGCCGCGCCCCACGGTGACGCCGCCGGGCACGTCGCCCATGCGCAGGTACCACTGCCGCGACAGGTACGGCTCGATGGCGGTGCCGGAGCGGTCGGAGTGGCCGATCTCGACCCGGTGCGGCTCGATCCGGTCCAGCAGGCCGGCGCTCTCCAGGTCGGCCACCACGCGCGTGCGCGCCGCCTCGCGGTCGAGCCCGGCGTAGGGGCCGGCCGCGCCGTTCAGGGTGCCGTCGGGCTCCAGGATGTTGATCAGGCCGATACGGTCCTGGTGGCGCTGCCACACCTCGTAGTCGTTGGGGTCGTGGCCGGGGGTGATCTTCACGCAGCCGGAGCCCACCTCGGGCTTGGCCCACTCGTCGGTGATCAGCGGGATCTCGCGGTCCAGCAGGGGCAGCCGGATCAGGCGGCCGGCCGCCGCCATCTCCGCCAGCCGGACCAGGCCGTCCAGGTGGGTCTCGCGGCGTTGGCGGAGCCCGGCGAGCTGCTCCTCCAGGGCCGGCCGCTCGCGCTGCGGGGCGCGGGCGGCCCGCTCGGCCAAGCGCTCGATTGCGCGGTCGAGCGCCGCGCGGGGGTCGGGGTGGCAGGCGACGGCGGTGTCGCCCAGCATGGTCTCCGGGCGGGTGGTGGCCACCACCACGTGGGTGGGCTCGCCCGGCTCGGGATCGATCACGGGGTAGCGCAGGTGCCAGTAGGCGCCGTCCACGGTGCGGTAGCCGATCTCGTCGTCGGAGACCGCGGTGCGCAGCGCGCAGTCCCAGTTGACCAGGCGCGTGCCGCGGAACACCAGCCCGTCGCGGAACAGCGCCAGGAAGGTGTGGCGGACGGCGCGCGAGCAGACCGCGTCCATGGTGAAGCGCTGCCGCTCCCAGTCGCAGGAGCAGCCCATCGCCCGCTGCTGCTCGACGATGCGCTGCTGGTAGCGGTCCTTCCACTCCCAGATGCGCTGCACCAGGGCCTCGCGGCCGATGTCGTGGCGGGTCTTGCCCTCCAGCTCCAGCAGGCGCCGCTCGATCACGGCCTGCGTGGCGATGCCGGCGTGGTCGGTGCCGGCCATCCACAGCGTGTTGTCGCCCAGCATCCGGTGCCAGCGGATCAGCAGGTCCTGCATGACGTTGTCCATGGCGTGCCCCATGTGCAGGGCGCCGGTGACGTTGGGCAGCGGCATCATCACCACGTAGCGGCCCTCGCGGCCGTCGGGAATCGCGCTGAACGCGCGCGCGGCCGTCCAGCGCTCGGTCGCCTCCCGCTCGGCCGTGGCGTGCTCGTAGCGGGTCGGCAGCGGCTCGTCCGTGAGCGGCGGTCGTCGTTCGGTTGTCGGGTCCATGTCGTTGCCGGAATCGTAGCCGGAGGAGGCCCGATCCGTAACTACGGCAGGCGCCGCTCGTCGTCGATCACGGCAACACGGCTCGGAAGCCGGCTTCCGTAGAGGCGCGCACCCTCACCCGACACCGGCGGCCAGGACCAGCGCGGATCGTGTGCTCGGTAGACGATCCCCTGGAATCTCAGGCGTACCCACCGGCGGTGATCTGGTCGAGGTAGGCATGGACGTGGTCCGCCCTTCCCCGGCGCACCAGTTGGTGGGGTGTCATCCCGTCCAGTCCGGGCAGCGGCTCCGAGCGGAACCACGCATAGGCGACGAGCGTCGCGCAGCCGGTGTGCGCCTCCACCCTGCGCAGGATCTCCATCATCTCGCGCAACCGGGTCTGGGTCTTCCGAGCCCGCACCCCGCGGCGCGGGAGAACGCGTCCTGGCCCAAACCGAGGGTGCTCGCGATCTCGGACGTCGTCGTCCACAACGCGCCGGCGATCAGGGTCGGAGAGAACACCTCGTCCTCGACGAAATCCTGCAGCCTCATGACCGTCATTCCTTCTCAGGATGTATCACGCAATATGGCGTGATGCCACTCGAGTTTCGTGTGGAGCCATGCGGGGCGTGCCGATGGCGGTGGTGTGCTCGGCAGCGCAGCCTTTATGCGAAGCTTCACATAAAGATTGTTATGTGAAGTCCGGGATTATGCGAAGCGACTGGCAGGGATGGAGTCGTCTGATGGGTTTCATGCGGCTGTAGCCGGTAGCGGCAGTAGCCAAGACTTCACATAATCGCGCTCCTTCAAGCAAGGAGGCATCCATGCTTGAAGACCACCTCACGTTGGCGAACCCTTGTCGCCGACTCCGTTCGGGACCCGCGGGAGCCTACATCGACGACTTTGCAGAGTGGCTGCGGGAACGCGGCCATCCGGCGAGCTCGCGGAGTTTCATGCTGCGCAGCTTGGCGTCATGGACCGACTGGCTGACCGAGAAGTCGTTCACTGCCCAAGACTTCGTGGCCGGATACGAGGCGTGCCGCAGGGAACTGTCTGAGCACGGTCGCGTTCGCTATCAGCGGGGACCCAACCGGAACTCACTGGCGGCTGCTGCGGCGCTGATCCGGTTCCTGAGGGAGCGGGGCGTCCTGGCGGCTGCTCAGCCATCCCTGTCGCCGCACGAGCGCTGGCCACTGCTGAAGCAGTTTCGGCAGTGGACGCGGCAACACCGAGGCGTGACGAACGGCACCATGGACCGCTACGAGTGCTACGTAGCCGATTTCATCAAGGCTCTGGGAGTTGTCCCGGCGAACTACAGCGCCGCTACGGTTCGCGGCTTCGTGATCACGCGCTCGGATGGCCATAAGGTGGCCACGGCGCAGATGATCGCTACGGCCGTGCGGGCCTTCCTGCGGTTCCTCGCCGCCACCGGGGAGTGCTCCGACGGCCTGCAGCACGCGGTGCCACGCGTGGCGGCCTACCAACTCGCCGCCACGCCTCGGTTCCTTGAGCCTGAGGATCTGGAGAAGGTAATCGCCGCTTGCAGCGATCAGGATGCAGTGGGGGCCAGGGATCGGGCGGTCGTCCTGCTGCTCGCTCGGCTGGGCCTGCGCGCCAGCGAGGTCGCTGAGCTGACCTTCGATGCCATCGACTGGCAGAACGGCCGCATCGCCGTGTGCGGCAAGACTCGGCGCCAAGACTGGCTGCCGCTGCCGCAGGAGGTCGGCGACGCCATCGTCACCTATCTGCGCCGCGGACGACCGTCGTTGCCGGTGCCGCAGGTGTTCATCTCGGCTCTGGCGCCGCGCCGCCCGATGACTCGGAGCGCCGTTTCCGGCGTGGTGTGCCAAGCTCTTCGCCAGGCGGGAGTCAAGGCGCCTCACCACGGTGCCCATCTGCTGCGCCATTCGGCGGCCACCGCCATGCTGCGCAACGGGGTGTCGTTGGCCGGCATCGGCAGCGTTCTCAGGCACCGTTCCCCGAAGACGACCGCCCACTACGCCAAGATCGACTTCGACCTGCTGGGCGAGATCTCCCAGCCGTGGCCGGGGGTGCGCTCATGCTGAGCGCCCACGTAGATCGCTATCTGGCACTGCGACGAACCCTCGGCTACCAGCTCCACAACACAGGGCGCAATCTGCAGGCATTCGCAGCGTTCGCCAGCGACCAGGGTGACACCCATATCCGCGCCGCCACCGCCGTGCAGTGGGCGGCGCAGGCGCCCTCACCGCACGCGCGCTCTGTTCGACTTCGCGATGTCGTCCTGTTGGCTCGCTTCCTGCACGCCGAGGACACCACCCACGAGCTGCCTCCAGCCGATTACTTCCAGGTCCGTGTGGTCCGCCAGCCACCCTACATCTACACGCCTGCCGAGATCGGCCAACTGCTGGCGGCGGCGCATCGCCTGCCATGCACCTACCCGTTGCGACGATCCGTCTATGCGACGCTGATCGGACTCATCGCCGCCACCGGCCTGCGGGTCTCGGAGGCGCTCGACCTGCGTTTCGACGATCTGCTGCCCAACGCTGTCTTGCGCATCCGCCGAACCAAGTTCGCCAAGAGCCGGCTGGTGCCGTTGCATGCGACAGCGGTCGAGGCGCTGACGGCGTACCTGCAGGAGCGACAGAGCGTCGCCATCGCCGACGATCATCTGTTCGTGTCGGCGCACCACCGGCGCATCCCGACACCGCGGGCCAGCACCACCTTCCAGCGAGTGGTCCGGCTCGCAGGCATCGCTGTTGGCCGCCAGCGCCGCCCGCGGCTGGCGGACCTGCGCCACACCTTTGCCACCAGATCCCTGCAACGCTGCGCGGTGCGGCGCGAGTCGGTGGCGCGCCACCTGGTCGCGCTGTCCACCTATCTCGGGCACACCAGCGTCGTGCACACCTACTGGTATCTGGAGGCCACCCCGGACTTGATGGCCGACATCGCCACGGCGGGCGAGAACCTGGTTGCCGGGAGGCTGGCATGACTCCCATCGCACCCCTGATCTGCGACTTCCTGCGCGACTACCTTCCCGTCGAGCGCGGCTACAGCCCGCATACCTGCGAGAGCTACGCCTATGCGTTTCGCCTGTTGTTCACCTTCGCCGCCGAACGGCTCGGCATCAGACCGTCGGAGCTTCACCTCGAACACATCGACGCCCAGCTCATCGTGGCTTTCCTGGGCCACATCGAGATGCAGCGAGGCGCCGGCGCCGCTACCCGCAACGCCCGCCTGGCGGCAGTGAAAGCCTTCATGCGCTACGTCGAGTTCCGCCATCCGGCTGCGCTGGAGCAAGCCAGGCAGATCCTCGCCATCCCCGCCAAGCGCCATGACCAGCCGCTCGTCCGCCACCTGAGCATGGAGGAGATCAACGCGATTCTGGACGCTCCGGATATCACCACCCGAGCAGGCATCCGCGACCGCGCCATGCTCCATCTGTGCTTCGCTGCTGCTTTGCGCGTGTCCGAACTGGTGACGGCGCAGGTGGCAGACCTGTCGCTGCGCGGAACCGCAAGCCTGCGTGTCCAGGGCAAGGGCCGCCGTGAGCGCTGTCTGCCGCTGTGGAAACAAACCGCCGCCGACCTCCGGGCTTGGCTGGCCGTCCGCGGCGAGAACCCAGCGCCGGAGCTGTTCCTGAACGCCACCGACACGCCGATGGGGCGTGCCGGGTTCAAGTACCTCCTGGGCAAGCACGTGCGCGCTGCCGCCACGGATTGTCTCTCGCTGGCCGGACGCGCGATCTCGCCTCACCAGCTACGCCATAGCTGCGCCCTCATCATGCTCCAGGCTACCGGCGATATCCGCAAAGTGGCCCTGTGGCTGGGCCACGCCGACGTGCGCACCACCGAGGCCTACCTGCGCGTGGACTCCACCGAAAAGCTCCAGGCCGTCGAAGCCGTCCTACCGCCGGAACTCCGCCGCGGTCGTTTCAAGGCCCCTGACGCCCTTATCGCCATGCTCCTGGACTCGGGATGATGTGAAGTGTTCTTGGACTCAATTTCCTCTTCTGCCATGACTTGCGTTGCGCTGCTTCGCATAATCCCGGACTTCACATAACAATCTTAGATTTGCGGGGTCGGCGGCGCCGCCAAGCGCATACGGCAGGATGTGGTCTATCTCGATCATATGCCGCGAGTTGCAGCGGCGACCAGTCTCTCGATCGACATAGCTGCAGCGCCCGCCGTCGCGCTGCCAGACCTGTCGTTTCACCGCTGCCGGGATCGCGCGGCCCGAAGTGCGCGGCTTCGCTGTCGGAGTGGCGGCGCCGGTCCGTTTCCGCCGCACAGCGGGTTGGCGGTCTGTCGCTTGCTGCCGGCTCGGTTGGGGCATCCGCTCCTCGGTCGACTCCGCTGTCGGAGTGGTGCCGGCGGGAGTCGCCGCGTGCTGCACCGGCGCGGAGGTCGATGCCGGTTGACGCGTCGCCCCCAGGGTCCACTCCGCTGTCGGAGCCGTCTGGGCGTGGATCGCGGCGTCCTGCACCGCCGAAGCGTGACCGCGTTCCCGGGCGGGCTGTTCCTCCGACGCCGAAGCGGGCTTGGCGTCGCGCTCCGCCGGCCGGCTGCCGGTGCGCGCCCGGCGGGGCGGCCGGCTCGGGTCGTGGCGGTCGAGCGCCTCCTGCACGATCCGGCCCACGAGCTGCCCGATCGTCATGCGCGGGTCCACGTGCGAGAGCAACCCGCGGAGATGCTCCAGCCCCTGGTGGCAGTCGGCGTCGATGAGCGCCTTCAACTCGTAGCGGTCGTCGCCGAGCGGGCGCATCCGGTCAGCCGGCACCGCCAGCTCCGGGTCCAGGTCGGCCAGCATGCGGCGGACCTGGCGCGCGCTCTTGCCGGTCGCGTCCTCCATGAGTTTCTGCCTTCCTGCCGCATCGAGCACGAGCGGTGGTGAAGCGGGAGGAACCGAGGCTTGAGGCGGCGTGGCATCGGCCGCCGAATCGTCCAGCAGCGCGGCCCCGGACCGCACCGAGTCCACCGGTACGGCCGGCGCGGAGGCTGTCGCCGGCTCCTCGGTCGCCGCAGCATTCCCCGTCGCTGAGCCCACTGGCGCACGCGACGCGGTGCCGGAGATGGCCCCGCGCCGCCGCTGCCGGTCGAACGCCCACTGCAGCTCCGCTGCGGCGCTCAGCGTCAGCGAGCCGTCGCGCAGCCGCTCGCGCGCATCGGGCTGGTCGGCGCACAGCCGCACGGCGCCGATACGCCGCCCGGCGGCAGCGTCGCTGTAGCCGAGCTCGCGTACCGCGTAGTCGAACAGGCTGGAGCAGCCGCGCCGCAGATATAGCCCGCGGGCATCGATCTCGGCCAGATGGTCGATGACGGCGCCCTGCAGGTGGCGTTCGTGCCGGACCAAGGTGCTGGTCGCTCGCAGCAACTCGCGGTCGGAGAGGGCGCCGATGGTACAGGTGATGGCAGCCGGGGCGGGGGGGCGTCAAGAGTAGCCGTCTTCATGGAGTAAAGGTAATACCCGTTTTGAAATGGAACTCATTGGCAAGTCCGGGACAGGCAGTTGACTCGCGCGCAGCGGGTGCTGAAGGGGGTGCCGGGCGACCGAACGGGCGCCCGAGCTTCCGGGAGGCAGGAAGGGACCGCAGCGTGCGCTGGCGTGCCACCTCGCAGGCGCACATTGCCGTCAAGACCCTGCGGCACGATTTCTCGACTTTTTTCGCGCGTGCGGCCGAGCCGGTCTCGGGAGAGCCAGAACCCGTCGCCCTCAATGCCGCCGACCGACCTCCTGCCGCCCACGCCCTGATCCGAGTTGCGGCGGTCCGATCAGTACTCTGCCGGCCCACCTCACGCGAGCACCGCACCACGCGGAATCCTGAAGCCCCTGTCGGGTTCCTGTCGTCAGGTAGTACCTTGGGGTGCGGAACGCATGATCGAGGTCCGTGAGGTCGTGAAGCGCTACGGCGATCACCTCGCCGTGGACGGGGTCTCGTTCCGGGCGGAGCCGGGCGAGATCTTCGGCCTGCTGGGCCCCAACGGCGCCGGCAAGAGCACGATCATCCGCATGATCATGAACATCCTGGCCCCGGACGCGGGCCGGGTGCTGTTCGACGGCCGGCCGCTGGCGGAGGCCGACAAGGAGCGCATCGGCTACCTGCCGGAGGAGCGCGGCCTGTACCAGCGGCAGACGGTGCGAGACGTGCTGACCTACCTGGCGGCGCTCAAGGGCGTGCCGGCGGCGCGCTCGGCGGCGGCGATCGGCGCGTGGCTGGAGCGGTTCGAGCTGGCCGACTGGCGCGACCGGCGGGTCGAGCAGCTCTCCAAGGGGATGGCGCAGAAGGTGCAGTTCATCGCCGCGGTCGTGCATGACCCGGCGATCGTCTTCTTCGACGAGCCGTTCTCGGGCATCGACCCGGTGTCCACCGACGTGCTGCGCGCGGCGCTGATGGAGCTGGCGCGGGCCGGCAAGACGGTGCTGTTCTCCACCCACCTGATGGAGCAGGCGGAGCGGATCTGCGAGCGCGTGCACATCATCGACCGCGGCCGGACCGTGGTCGAAGGCCGGCTGAGCGAGGTCAAGGACCGCTTCGGCACCGGCAGCATCCAGGTGGAGGTGGACGGCGACGCCGGCTTCCTGCGCGGCGATCCGCTGGTCGCCGGGCTGACGGACTATCCCAACTACGTGGAGATCGAGCCGGCCGAGGAGGTCTCGCCGGAGCGCATCCTGAAGCTGCTGATCGGCCGGGTGCGCGTTCGCCGCTTCGAGGTGGTCGCCCCCTCCCTGCACCGCATCTTCGTGGAGCGCGTGCAGCGGTGAGAACCGTATAATCGCGGACCCATGAGCACCGCGACCGCGCGCTTCGACTTCCCGCCGCTCAGCGAGGTCCGCAGGAACTTCCGCGTCAAGTGGTATCGCTGTCCGATCGACCCGGCCGTGCTGCGCAGGCTCATGCAGCGCAGCGACCTGCAGGGCGCCTTCCAGACGCTCGGCCACCTGGGGCTGTTCGCGCTCACCGGCGCGGTCACCGTGTACTGCTTCGTCCGCGGGCTGTGGCTGCCGTTCGCGATCGCGCTCTGGTGCCACGGCACCGTGGGCACCTTCTTCCGCGGGCTGGCCGTGCACGAGCTCGGCCACGGCACCGTGTTCCGGACCCGCTGGCTCAACCGCTTCTTTCTGCGCGTCCTCAGCCTGCTGTCGTGGTGGAACCACCACGAGTACGCGATGAGCCACACCTACCACCACCGCTACACCCTGCACCCGGACGGCGACCGGGAGGTGCTGCTGCCGCTCGACTTGGGCCTGTCCGCGCGGTCGGTGGCGCAGATGCTCACCGTCAACGTCGACGGGATGATCCGGGTGGTGGAGGCGGCCGTGCGCATGGCGTTCCCGCGCTACAACCTGGAGGTGACCGGCATCCGCACCAGCGAGTGGACCCGGGCGCTGTTCGCGATCGCCCCGGACGTGGAGCGCAGGGCGGTCCGCTGGGCGCGGCTCACCATCGCCTTCCACGCCGCCGTTCTCGCCGTCTCCGCGGTGACCGGCGCCTGGTGGCTCTCGATCGTCCTCACCGGGTACCTGTTCGTCGGCAACTGGCTGGCCTACCTGTGCGGCAAGCCCATGCACGCCGGGCTGCGAGACAACGTTCCCGACTTCCGCCTGTGCGTGCGCTCCAACACCCTGCACCCGTTCATCTCCTTCCTCTACTGGCGGATGAACTGGCACGCCGAGCACCACATGTTCGCCGGCGTCCCCTGCTACAACCTCAAAAAGCTGGCGGCCGCGATCGCCGGTGACATGCCCGTGCCGCGCACGCTGCTCGGCTCATGGCGGGAGATGCTGGCCATCGAGAAGCGCCGCAAGGACGACCCCGGCTACCAGTTCGACACGCCGCTGCCGCCGACCGCCCGTCCCGCCGTGGTGAGCCAGGACCAGGTGCGCCTGCCCGCGGACGACCGCGTGAAGCTGGAAGCCTCGATCGGCGAGCTGGCCCCGCAGGGGCAGTAGCACGGCGGCCGCACCGGTGAGCAAGCTCTGGCTGGTCGCGCGCAAGGAGTTGCTCATGACGGCCAACACCAAGGCCTTCGTGATCACCACCCTCACCGGGCCGTTCATCATCGTCGCCCTGTTCGCGCTGCCGAATCTGCTGGCCCGAAGCGCGGCCGAGGACGTCTCCTCGCTTGCGGGACGGAGGCTGGCGTTCGTGGGCGCGGGTGCGCTGCTGCCGCCGATCCGGGCGGAGCTCGCTCCCCTCGGCATTGTCGTCGAGGAGGCAGGCGAGGCGGAGCCGCTGGCCGACCGCGTGCGCGACGACGACCTGGACGGCTACGTGCTGCTCCCGGCGGACGTTTTGGGCTCCGAGGATGCGCGGTACTTCAGCGACGACGCGGTCGACGTAGCCCTGCACGCGCTGCTCGAAGGCGTGATCGGGCGCGCGGTCGTGCAGCGCAGGCTGGAGCGCGCGGGGCTGGACGCCGAACGGGTCACCAGCCTGACCCGTCGCCCGCGGATGCAGGCGCTGGTGCTGGACGACCAGGGTGCGGTCGAGCAGGACCTGGAGGAGTCGTTCCTGGTCATGACGGCGTTCGTCGGCCTGCTCTACCTGATGCTCATGCTGTACGGGCAGGCCCTCGGGCGCGCGGTGCTCACCGAGAAAACCGGCAAGACCGCGGAGATCATGCTCTCCTCGCTGCATCCCTTCGCGCTGCTGGCCGGCAAGGTCCTGGCCAAGGCGCTGGCCAGCGTACTGCAGTATCTGGCGTGGATGCTCATCGCCCTGCTGGCGATCGAGGTGCTGGGGCCGGCCGTCGGCGTGTCCGTGCCGCCGATCGTGCAGCCCGGCACCCTGCTGACGCTGCTGGGGTTCTTCACCCTGGGGTTCCTGCTCTACTCCGCCGCGTTCGCGATGGCCGCCGCCATCGCGGCCGACGAGCAGAACTTCTCACAGCTCCTGTTGCCGGTGATGGTCGCACTGGTGGTGCCGATGGTGGTGATGCCGTCGGTGCTGATCAGCTCCGACGGTCCGCTGGCGGTTACCCTCTCGCTGATCCCGGCGACCGCCCCGGTGGTGATGTTCATGCGTGTGCTGGTCGGCGACCCCGGAGCGCTGCAGGTCACGGTCGGGGTGGCCGGCGTGGTGCTGGTGACGGTGGCCGCCGTGGGGGCCGCCGCGAAGGTGTTCCGCCTGGGCATCCTGCTGACCGGCAAGAAGGGCACCTTCGGCGAGGTCGTCCGCTTGTTGCGGGCCTGAAGACCGTCTATCGGCCGCCGGCGAGCTGCCGCGCGAGCGTGATGCCCAGCGCCGTCGCCAGCAGGCACGTACCCACGTTCAGGACGATGTTGGCCGCCAGGGCCAGCCAGCGGCCGCTGCTCCACAGCAACGCCGACTCGTAGCTGAAGGCCGAGAAGGTGGTGAAGGCGCCCAGGAACCCCACCATCGCGATCAGCCGGAACGCGCTGCCGGCAAGCGCCCGCTCCGCAAGCATGGTGGCCAGAAAGGCGAGCGCCAGGGAGCCGGCGACGTTCACCGCCAGGGTGCCGTAGGGAAACGAGTCGTCGCGCGCCTGCAGCCAGCCGGTCACCAGGAAGCGCGCCACGGCGCCGAAGAAGCCGCCCAGGCCGACCATCAGGCCATCGCGCACCAGCCCGCTCACCGGCGTGCCGCGTCGGTTTCATCGCCGACGGTCTCCCGATAGAGCGCCTCGACCCGGCTGATCTCTTCATCGTTCAGCCGTGCGAATTCTCTGGTCCGTCCGCGAGCGGACAACGTGCCGCCGTTCTGGCGCAGAAACCGGAACAGAAGGTTGGACAGACGTTCCGGCATGTCGACGATCAAGTTCACCCCTGTGTTGAACGCATCGTACTGTTGCAGATACGTGGTTTCCTCGGGCAGGTCGTGTTCGACGGTGTGCTGCACGCACCCGTACAGGAACTCCGCGTGCGGCGTGGCATCGAAGAACCGGTAGAAGTCGGCCGTGTCGTTCAGCACGGTCACGTTGCCGCGTTCGGTCGGTTTCCAATCGACTACCGGCAACAGTCTCTTCGAGTAGTCCTCCAGGGTCGTGCGGTACTCGCGGATTCTGCCCAGAATCGCAGCCGAGACGGGAAACGTGACGCCGGGAGGGTTGAAGCCCCGCTCGGCCAGGACGTGGTGGATCAGGTAGCGGTGTATTCTGCCGTTGCCATCCTCGAACGGATGGATGTAGACGAATCCGAATGCCAGAACCGTAGCCGCCAGCACCGGATCGAATTCCCGTGCCGCCGTCTGGTCGAAGGCGATCAGGCCATCGACGAGATCCGACAGATCCTCCGGCCTCGCGCTTACGTGGTCCGGGATTGGCTGTTGGGTGTTCCGATCCCGCTCGCCGACAAATCCTCCTTCGTTCCTGAGACCGAGTTGCACGAAGCGCGCATCGCCGATCACGATCTCCTGCAGGCGGAGCAGTTCGTCGAAGTCCAGCGGCTGCGTGCCCGCTTGACCGATCGCGCGGCCCCAGCGCTGGATGCGGTCTTGCGGGGGGCGTTCGCCTTCGATGACGAAGCTCGCCTGGGAGTCCTTGAGCAGCAGGAACGCCGCGGCGCGCGCCATCAGATCCTGCGGCACCGCAGCGTTGGCTTCTCGTGCAATTGAAGGCAGGTCCAGCTCGATGAAACGGTCCAGCGCCTCGGTGCGGGACACGAGGGGGCAGAACTCGGGGATACCGGGCAGGTTGTTCTTGACGCGATGGCGCGTCGAATGCTTGGCGGTGGCCGGGAACTGCAGTTTCGGGTCGAGAACCGGTGGGTAGGCGCCGCGGTCGGCGTTCGGCAGATCAAGCCTCCTGCCGGTGAGCCATTCGTACAGGAACCAGACGCGCCGTGCGTAGGCGCCGGTGGGTGAGGCTCTGACGACTGCCTCGATCGGCGCGGGCCCGGTGGCACGAAACAGCCGCTTGAGCACGGCGAGATCGAGTCCCTCGTGTTTCAGAGCGAAGGTCAGGTGCCCTGCCAGGCTCGGCGGAGGAACGTGCCGTGGCGAAAAGATCCGCCATCCGCCCTGTGCCAGGAACCGATGCCGCTCACCGGTGGCACTCAACGTGCGCGGAAGTGGCACGTGCAGATCGTATGCATCGATGAGTGCCGCGTAGCCGGCCGGAGTAGCAGTTACCGGTAAGCGTTGTTCGCGAAAAACCTTTACGGATTGTGAAAAACGATCCGTTTGAGCCACTCTTTTCGAATTGTTCTTCTTCAGCCTCGTGTTTCCTATGGGCCGTGATTGATATCGCGGATAGCGCGAAGGAGTGAAACTTCGCGAAAAACGATAACAATCCATGAATTATGATAATTCAATTGGAAATACACGAAAAACAATAACATGACGACAACGGCCTGTCAATCTGCGGCACCTCATGGACGAGCGAACCGCCGCGTAGACCCGGCGTCGATCGTCCGCCGCTCGGTGACGACGTGGTCCAGCGGCTGGTCGCGGGCGTGCGGCCGCACCGATTCGACCATCTGCGCCTCGAAGGCCAGGCCGATGCGGAGCGCCCGCGCGCAGCGGGCCAGGAAGCGGTCGTAGTAGCCGCCGCCGTAGCCCAGCCGGTAGCCGTGCGCATCAAAGGCGAGCCCCGGCACCAGCACCGCGTCGATCGCCGCCGGCTCCACCACCGCGGCCGTGGCCGGCGGCTCCATGATGCCCAGGCGGCTGCGCATGAGCGGCTGGTCGCTCAGGAGCATCGCGTCCATGCGCCCGGCGTCCGCGACCCGCGGCGCGGCCACCCGGTGCGTGCGGCGCAACTCGTCGATCAGCCCGGCGGTCTCCACCTCGCTGCGGAAGCTCACGTAGACCATCACGGTGTGCGCGCCGGTCCCCGCCAACAGGCGCAGGGCGCGGGCGGACACCCGTGCGCTCAGCCGCATCCGCTCCGCCGCCGGTATCGCGTCCCGGATGCGGCGCGCCCGCCGGCGCAGGCCGCCGGGGTCAGCCGAACCCGGCGTCATCGGTCCGCCGCGTCCCGCTGACGATCCCCGGCACGGCCGGGCGGCGGGCGCTCGGTGGTCGGCTCACGGTACCGCCGTGATGGTACTGGAAGGACGGCAATCACGGGACGGGCCGGCCTTCGCAGGCCTGGGTCCGGAGAAACCCATGAGGATACGAAAAGACCACCATCGGACTCATCGTGTTATGAATGTGACAGGTATGTGGACGGTCATCCGCGTATAGGATGGACCTGTCATGCAAGCTGATGTCCCGGTTCAAGCGCCGGAGGCGCGTCCCCTGGTGAGCGCGATGGTCCTTCCCGTGTCTCGGGTTCCGGCCGTGCTTGCCGGTGCCGTCATCGCGGTGCTGCTCGCGTCGTGCGAGGAGCCGGCGATGCTGAGCGTGTCGGTGCACCGGTCCGTGCTGCTGGGGGACTACGCGAATCCGCCGCTCTGGGAGTGGAGCGCCAGTGCCCCGAGGGTGGCCGCCGTCGAGGTGTCCCTGGACGGCGGGCCGTATCGGCGCCTTGATCCGTATGCCACGTCCTACCGGCCGCCGCGTCCGCTGGCGCCCGGACGCCACACCCTGACCGTCCGCGTGCGCACCTCGGGCGTGGCCGGGTTCGACCTGCAGGCGTCCGACACGGCAGTCGTCGCGGCGCTGCCGGGACGGCCGCCGGTTCCCGGCGATCCGTGTTATCCCGCCGCAGCGGCCGCCGTCGGATGCGGGGGTTCGAGCGACGGCCAGTGGCCGCTGCGCCGGATGCGGCTGCCGGAAGTGTGGCAGGCGCTCGCGGCGCACGTGCTGCCGGAGCCGGAGCCGGTGGTGGTGGCGGTGCTGGACACCGGCTACGTCCCGCACCCGGACCTGCTGCCCAACCTGGACACCGCGGCCGGCTACGACTTCATTCGCGACCCGAGGGCCGCCGCCGACGGCGACGGCATCGATCCCGACGCCACGGATCCCGCGACCGGCGGCCCCTGGCACGGGACGGCGATGGCCGGCGTCATCGCCGCGCAGACCGACAACGGCATGGGCCTGGCCGGCATGGGGTGGCCGTGGGGCCGCTCGCGGGTGGCGATCATGCCGGTGCGCGTGGTGGCGCCCCGTGGCGCGACGAGCTACGACGTCGCACAGGGCCTGCTGTACGCCGCCGGGCTGCAGAACGACTCCGGCCGCGTCCCGCGCCGGCCGGCGGACATCATCAATCTCAGCTTCGCGGACTCCCTGCCGGGGCCCCCCGACGAACTCCTGGAGGACGTCCTGCGCCGCGTTACCGAAGCGGGCGCCATCGTGGTGAGCGCCGCGGGCAACCACGGCTCCGCGGTGCGCGCCCCGGCCAACTCCCGCTACACCCTGGCGGTGGCGGCAGCGGGGATGGACGGGTCGCTCGCGCCCACGTCCAACTCCGGCCCCGAGACCGACGTCATCGCACCCGGCGGCGATAGCCGGGCGGGGGTGCCGACGCTGGGCGCCGGCAGCTCCGGCGCGGTCCCGTGGATGGTCACCGTGGACCATGGGACGTCGATCGCGGCCGCACACGTGAGCGGCGTCCTGGCCCTGCTGGCCGGCATCGCCCCCTCCCTTACCCTGCGCGACGTGCGGACGATGCTCGCGCGTGCCGGGAACGGACTGCCGGGCGCCGGTCTGCTGGACGCGTTCGGCCTGTTCGGCTCCTATCCCGCGGCCTCCCACGGACTCCATCTGCGCTCCGACGGACGCTTCCGCGATCCCGGTGCCACTCCTCGGGGGGCATCGGCATCAGGCATCGATCCACGCAGCGTGATCGTGCGCTTCCGCGACGGCGACAGGGCCGGCGGCGGCTATTGGCTGCTGCGGCTGGACGACGGTGAGGACCGCGAGCTGGTCAAGGCCCGGCTCCGGGACGATCCGGGGGTGGCGTCCGTTCACGACAACCGGATCTATCTGCCGGCCGGGCTCCCGGCGGAGTAGCCGCCAGCCGCCTCAGCGCCGCTCCCGCAGCCACGCGCGCACGCGCGGGTGGTCGAGCGCGTCGGGGTTCAGCACGTGGTCGGGCTGACGGCCGTGCACGGCGTCGGTCACCTGCTCGAAGGTCTTGGCATCCAGGCGCGCGGAGGACTCGACGGTGATGCCGCCCGAGTGGTTGGTGGCGATGATGCGCGGATGGTCCTTGTGGATGGCGCGCGGCCCGTCCACCGGGTCGTCGACCACGTAGTAGAACAGCTTGCCCTCCTCGACGGCGCGGTGCGCCCCGGCGTCATCGACCAAGGTGCCGCGGGACGGGTTGATCACCGACGCGTGCGGCTGCATGAGGGCGAGCTGCTCGTAGCCGACAACCGGGTCGGCCCCGGAGACGTGCACGCACACCGTGTCGCAGCGCCTGAACAGCTCTTCCGGCTCGGACACCGCTTCGGCGCCGAAACGGGCGGCCAGCTCGCCGATGTCGTCGCGGATGTCGTACACCAGCAGCCGGCCGCGGTTGCCCAGGAGCGGGACGGCCCGTCTGGCCACCTCCTGGCCGATGCGCCCGAATCCGTACAGGCCCAGGCGGGAGCCCTGCACGTCGTAGCAGCGGATCACGCGCGAGTCGCCGGCGTGGGCCATCCGGTTGAAGGTGTAGGTGCGCTTCATGGTGGCCATCCACTGCGCGATCGTGTACTCGGCCACGGTGTCCATGTGCACGGGGGTGACCGTGACCGGCACGCCGTAGCGGGTGGCGCCGGCAAGGTTGACCTGGTCGAACCCGACGCCCCAGCGCGCCACCACCCGAAGATCGTCGGCAGCGGCGTAGAAATCGTCGGAGAAGAAGGTGCCGTCGGCGATCACGGCGACCAGGCCGGGCGCGTCGGCGGGGGTCAGCGGGGCGGGCAGCTCCTCGACATCGGCAAGCTCACCCAGGCGGGCGATTCCCGCCCGGCGGGCGTCGGAGGAGAATTCCGGGTTCTGCAATTGGCGGCTGATGTAGATGCGCATGGCCCCGTCATTGTGCCGCGCCGGCGCCTCCTGTGCATGCCGGCTCCACCAGGTCGTCGATGGTCACGCCGAGTGCCCCGGCGATGCCCTGCAGAGCCCTGATCGAACCCGGCTTCCTGCCGGTCTCGATGGCCGAGAGGTAGGATCTTCCGATCCCGGCCGCGGCAGCGAGGTCGCACGCCTTCAATCCGCGATGCTCACGCCAGACGCGCACGGCGTTCTCGCCGGCCGTGATGCGCCTGACCACGTCGCCCGGCACCCAATCCTGGTCAGGATCGTCGAGGATGCGCCGCAGGATCGCAGCATCGACGGCGTCTTCGTCAGCGGCAGCCAGCAGCGCGCGGTACTCTGCGAGCGGGATCTCGACGCGCTGCTCACCGTCGCGCATGAAGGTCTGAAACTGATCCTTCATCGGTATGCCTCCCCGCGCGGCAGGATCGCCGCGACTGTCAGCACGTGTGCCTCCGTGTCGAGACTATACAGCACTCGCCAGTCTCCGATACGAAGCCGGTAGCCATCGACTGCGGTCAGTCGGCGGGCGTTGTTGTTCGCCGCAAACGGGTCCAAGGCAAGGCTCTCGATCTTGCCGACGATCGTATGCGCGACCTTCTTGGGCACCCCGCGGAGCCGCCGTCGCGCGGCCCTGCTGTACTCGACCTTGAATGCGCTGGCCATGGCCAGGTGGGTTCATGCCGGGGCCCTCGCGTGGCGTTGTGCGAATGAGCGCCACGGGAGGGCCGGCTCCTGCCCGCTACGAGCAGGCGTTGACCGCGCCCGGTGTGGGCGTCATCGGCGCGAAGTCGGCGCCGTTGTCGTCGCTGTCGAAGCCGTCGGGGCATCGGCCGATCGACGTCGGTGAGCTGGTGACGTCCTCCGGCGCCGGCGTGCCTTCGCCGGTGTCCGGGATCGCCTCCTCGTAGTGGAGGGCGTCCAGCACGCGGCCGGTGGCGGCCTCCACGATGCGGACGGCATCCGGGCCGTTCTGCAGGCCGCCGCTCTTGAGCGTTGCCGCGGCCGTGCCGGCGGGCAGGGCATCGATGACCGCCCGGTCGCCGATCACCAGGTACGCGCCGGCATCCAGACGTCCGGCGGGAGCGTAGGAGCCGTAGCGGCGCCCGTTGGAGCCGTTGACCAGCTCGATCCGGTAGTCGTCGAGCTCCACGGCGTCCGAGTTCGGATTCACGATCTCCACGAACTCGGCGTCGTCGGCGCCGGCCTGGTCGTAGTCGACTTCGTTGATCACCAGCTTCAGGGCCGGCGGCCGCGGGGTATCCGGGTCCGTGCCGGCCGGCGCGGTGCCGGAGCCGCCGGAGCTCGAAGGGCCGCGCGTCGAGGTCTCGTCCAGGAAGTCCATGCATCCGGTCAGGGATGCCGCGGCCAGGAGCGTTGCCAGGGCGGCGCCCCGGCTGCGAACGCAGCGTAACTGTTCCATGCCGGTAAGAGCGCTCGCCGGCGCCGCCACGCTTTAACGACCGGGCGTGTCGATCCTCCGGTGCCGGCGCTTCAGTGGTCCGTCCACGCCATCGCCTCGCCGCGGACGATCCCCGAGCGGCTCTCGTAGCGGCCCGGCCACTCGACCGGCAGCTCGCCCGAGTCGACCATCAGGCTGAGCGGATTGACGCGCGTCTTCAGCGGCAGGTGGACCCGCTGCCGCTTCCGCGCCGACTCGTACAGCGCCATCATCACTTCCTGCACCGCGCGCCCGCGGTCGCCGCCCGAGATCGGCCGTTCGAGCCGCCCCTCGACCCAGTCGATGGTCTCCCGGCACTGGTGCGCCCACGGGTCGTGCCACGGCGCCTCGACCGTCTGCCAGCCGCCGCCCGCCGCGCCCAGGTAGCGCGCGGTGCCGACCTCGCGGTTGTAGCGCGAGGTCGGTCCTTCCGGCATGTACATCGGCGCGTCCGAGGGGAGCTCTTCTACCGGGGGCACCTCCGTGCCCAGCTCCATGATGCCGTCGCTGCCGGTCACGCGCAGCGTCTGCGGCCCGTCGCTGCCGTGGATGAGGATGCTCGCGCCGTTGGCGCAGGCGGCGATCCCCAGGCAGGCATCCTCGGCCGGCAGGCCGCGCTCCACCCGGTCGGTGGTGCGCTCGACGGCGCCCAGCACCCACTCGACCGCCGCTCGTCCATCAGGAACAGCGCCAGGCGGATGTTGTGCGAGTTGACGTTGAGGAGGTTGCCGCCCGACTCCACGGTGACCTGCGCCACCCGGCCGATGGCGCCTGCGCGGATCAGCTCCCGCGCGCGCAGCCACGCCGCGTGGTGCGGGCGCTGGTAGGCGATCGCCAGCTTGACGCCGTTGCGCGCGCAGGCGGTAAGCATGCGGTCCGCCTCGCCCAGGTCCACGGCCATCGGCTTCTGGCAGATGATCGCCCGCGGCCGCCGGGCGGCGGCGGCGATCACCATCTCCGCGTGCTGGGCGTGCCAGGAGCAGACGTCGACGAAGTCCGGGCGCTCGGCGTCCAGCATCTCGCGGTAGTCGGCGTAGCGGTGCTCGGCGGCCACGTCGAAGAACTCCCCGAATTCCCGCAGGGCGTCCGGGTTGCTGTCGGCGATGGCCCCGATGCCGGCCGGCCGGCCGGGCACGCCCAGCCAGGCGCGGGCGTGCACGCGGGCGATCATCCCGCACGCGACAATGGCAGTCCGGTAACAGGCCATGATGCGCTGCCGATCATACAACCCCAATCGTGCACGCGGGCGATCATCCCGCACGCGATGATCGCGGTCCGGTACTGGCTCATGGCGGCCCGATCATACGATGGCCACGGGCGGGGCGGTGCCGGGACCCGTGCCTATTCCCCGCGAGCCGCATAGAATCCCGGACGGTCATGGAACTGTTTGCCATCGTCGCCGCCCTGCTGGCGGTCACCGCGCTGCTCGCCTTCCTCAACGAGCGGCTGATCGGCCTGCCCACCACCATCGGCGTGATGCTCATCGCGCTGGCGATCTCGGTCGTGGTGCTGGTCCTGGGGTCGGCGGGCGTGCTGTCGATCGCCGAGCGCGCCCGCGAGCTGGTGGCGGCAGCCGCCCTGGAAGAGACCCTGCTGCGCGGCATGCTCAGCTTCCTGCTGTTCGCCGGAGCCCTGCACGTCGACCTTGGCGACCTGCTGGAACGCTGGCTGGAGGTGGGGCTGTTCGCGACGCTGGGCGTGATCGTCTCCACGGCGCTGGTGGCGCTGGCGGCGTACGCGAGCGCCGGGCTGCTGGGGCTGCCGCTGGGCTTCGCCTGGTGCCTGGTGTTCGGCGCGATCGTGGCGCCCACCGACCCGGTGGCGGTGCTGGCCATCCTGCGCCGCAGCGGGGTCGGCGCCGGGCTGCGCGCGCTGATCGCCGGCGAGTCGCTGTTCAACGACGGATTCGCGGTGGTGGTGTTCGCGACCCTGGCCGGGCTGGCGGCGGGCGCCGTGCAGCTCCACGCCGGCGAGCTGGGGCTGTTCCTCGTTCAGGAGGCCCTGGGCGGCGCGGCGCTGGGGCTGGTCCTGGGCTGGCTGGGCTACCTGGCGCTGCGCAGCATCGACAGCTACCAGGTCGAGGTGCTCATCACGCTGGCGCTGGTCGCCGGCGGCTTCGCGCTGGCGGGACGGCTGCACGTGTCCGGCCCGCTGGCCGTGGTCGTGATGGGCCTGTTCATCGGCAACCACGGCCGCCGCCTGGGCATGTCCGCGAAGACGCGCGAGCACCTCGATTCGTTCTGGGAGCTGCTGGACGAGGTGCTCAACGCCGTGCTGTTCGTGCTGATCGGGCTGGAGCTGCTGGTGATCGACCTGAACCCGGCGGCGCTGGCGGCCGGCGCCGTGGCGATCGTCGCGGTGACCGGATCGCGCCTGCTGGCCGTCGGCGGGACGATGCGGCTGATGCGGCGTTCCGGAGGGCTGGTGGCCACCTGGGCCGGGTTGCGCGGCGGCATCTCGGTGGCGCTCGCGCTGTCGCTGCCGGCAGGAGGCGAGCGCGAGCTGATTCTGACGATGACCTACGTGGTGGTGATCTTCTCGATCACGGTGCAAGGATTGACGCTGCAGCCGCTGGCGTCGCGCCGGCGCTCGCCGTGAGCCGGGTGACCTCCATGCAGCAGGAACACGACGAGCAGGAAGTCCGCTACGAGCCGGACGAGAGGCTGCGGCCGGCACTCGCCCTGGGTCTGGCCGTCCAGCACGCCGCCCTGTCGCTGGCCAGCATGATCGTGACGGTCCTGATCGTGGTGCGCAGCGCCGGTCTGGAAGACTCCTACCTGTCATGGGCCGTGTTCGCCGGCCTGGTCGTGAGCGGCCTCACGACGATGCTGCAGACCACGCGCCGCCGCCGGCTCGGCTCCGGCCACCTGCTGCTGATGGGACCCGCCGCCGCGTACATCGCCGTCTCCATCACCGCCTTGTCCGAGGGCGGCCCGACGCTGCTGGCGACGCTCGTGCTGATCTCCGCCCTGCCCCTGTTGAGAGTCGCGCGGCGCCTCCGGCGCCTGCGGCGCATCCTCAACCCGACCGTGTCGAGCACGATCATCATGCTGATCCCGGTCACGCTGGCTCCGGTCATCTTCGACCTGTTCGGCCAGGCGCCGGCCGGGACGCCGCCTGCGGCCGCGCCGCTGACGGCCGGCGTGACGCTGGCGGCGATGATGGTCCTGACCCTGCGTACCCGCGGGGTGGCGCGGGTGTGGGCGCCGGTGATCGGCGTGCTCGCAGGCTGCGTGGCCGGCGCCGTGTTCGGCACCTATGACCTGCAGCGGGTCATGGACGCGGACTGGATCGGGCTGCCGCGGTTCTCGGCGTGGCCGGGACTGGACTTCTCGGCACTCGGGCGCCACTTCTGGCTGCTGCCGTCGTTCATGTTCCTGTCCCTTGCCGGAGCCGTCGAGACGGTCGGCAATGCCATCGCCATCCAGAAGGTTTCCTGGCGCCGGCCGCGCGCCACCGACTACACGCTGGTGCAGAACGCGGTGGCCACCGACGGCGTCAGCAACCTGCTCTCCGGGCTCGCCGGAACCCTGCCGACCACGACCTACTCGACCAGCGTCGGCATCGCCGAGATCACCGGCGTGGCGGCACGCCGCGTCGGCGTGTTCGTCGGAGCGCTGTTCCTGGCGCTGGCCTTCTTTCCGAAGGTCGTGTCGCTGCTGCTGGCCATCCCCAACGCCGTCGCCGGCGCGTTCACCCTGGCGCTGGCGGCGGTCCTGTTCACGCTGGGGATCAAGCTGGTGGTCGCCTCCGGTCTGGACTACCGCAAGAGCGCGATCGTCGGGATCTCGTTCTGGGTGGGGGTGGGGTTCCAGAACGGATGGCTGTTCCCGGAGCTGCTGGACCAGACGGGCGGCCGGCTGGGCGTGCTGCTGGGCAACGGCATGACCGCCGGCGGCATCATGGCGATCATCCTGTCGCTGATCCTGGATCCTCCCGGCCAGTGGAAGCGGCGGACGATGGAGCTCAACACCGATGCGATTCCTGCCGTGGACCGGTTCGTGTTCGAGCTGGCGTCGCGGCGCGGCTGGAGCGAGGCCGCCATGACGCCGCTGCGCGCCGCCTGCGAGGAGGTGATCCTCTCGCTCAAGGAAGACGAGGATCCGTTCGCCGACGACCCCGAGTTCGCCTCCGAGCGGAGCCAGCGCCTGCGTGTGTCGGCGCGTGTCGGCCGCGAGTCGGGGGAGCTGGAGTTCGTCGCCGCCTTCGGCAGCGGCAACCTGGAGGACGAGATCGCGACGCTGGATGAGCCCGACGCATCAACGGCGGGCGACGAAACCTCCCTGCGCCTGCTGCGGCACTACGCGTCGTCGATCCGCCACCAGAAGTACCGCAAGGCCGAGGTCGTGACCATCACGGTCAGGCGCCGGGGCTGATCGCGGTCCGGAGCCGGGCTACTTCAGTTCTGCCTCCAGCCGCTCGGCCGCCCGGTCCAGGCGCTCGGCGAACTTGGCGATGCCCGGGGTGTTCTCCTTGAGGGCGGCGCTGTCCGGGTTGAAGTTGGCGCGGAAGTTCCTGATCCGCTCCAGCATCGTCTGGACGTGCTCGCGCTTCACGGAGAGGGGGTCGCCACCGCTGTCCAGCAGCGCCTGTATCCGCTCGATGCCCAGGTCCAGGCGCTCGGCGAACGCGGCGATGCCGGGCGCGTTCGCCTGAAGCGCCGCGAGGTCGGGATTGAACGCCCCGCGCAGCGTCTTGAAGACGGCCAGCACCGTTTCCACGTTGTCGCGCTCGACCGGGATGCGGTCGTCCGAGTCTCCCATGTCAGATCTCCTTCCGGCTCGACGGCCGAGGTACCGGTGTTCGGCACGGGGGGTATCGTAACCCGCGACACGGTGTCAAGGCGCGGCGCGAGCGAGCCTTGATGATCGCGGCGCGGTCGTGGATGGTTGCGGCAGCGGATGGCGGTATTCTGGCTCACGGGCATGCCCTGCAGCGGCAAGACGACCGTCGGCCGGGCGCTGGTCGAGCGCCTGGGCGACTTGGGCCGCGTGGCCTGCCTGATCGACGGCGACGTGGTGCGCCGCGGCGCGCTGAGCCGCGGGCTCGGCTTCTCGGCGGCCGACCGGCGGGAGAACGTGCGCCGGGTCGCCGCGCTGGCGGCGCGGCTGGCCGGCGACGTCGACGTGGTGGTGGCGATGGTGTCGCCCACCGAGCGGATCCGGGAGCCGGCGCGCGCCCTGGCCGGGCTGGTCATGGTGTGGCTGCGGTGTCCGCCGGTGGTCGCCCGGCAGCGCGACGCCAAGGGCGTGTATCAGCGCGCGTGGGACGCCGCGGACTTCGAGCCGCCGGAGGCGGCCCACAGCATCATCGACACCGACCGCGCTGGCGTCGCGGAGTGCGTGGAGCGGATCCTGCGCGACGCCGGCGTGCCCGGACCGTAGGGCGGCCGTGGGCGCGGCCAGGGTCCTGGTGGTCAGCGGGGCGGCGTCCGGCCTGGGGCAGGCCTCGGCGCTGCACTTCGCCAGGGGTGGCTACGACGTAGGCCTGATCGACGTCGACCGGGTCCGGGGCGAGCAGGCCGCGCAGAAGGTCCGCGCGCTCGGGCGGCAGGCGGTGTACTGCCCGTGCGACGTCACCGACCGGAAACAGGTGGACGCGGCGGCGCGCGAGATCAGGCGGACGCTCGGCGGTGCCGACGCGCTGCACAACAACGCGGGGGTGCAGGTGGCGGGCGGCATCCTGCGCTGCACGGAGGAGGACTGGGACCGGCTCCACGACGTGACCGTCAAGGGGATCTTCCACGTGACGCGCGCGTTCGTCCCGCTCATGGCCGGCAGGACCGGGGCCGCGATCGTGAACACCGGCTCGATCCTGGCGTCCCGTCCGGTCGGGGAGCGGGCCGCGTACGCCGGCGCCAAGGGAGCCGTCGAGGCGCTGACCCGCTCCATGGCCGTCGACCTGGCCGGCCGGGGCATCAGGGTCAACTGCGTGGCGCCCGGCGCGATCGACACGCCGCTGCTGCAGCGCTACATCAAGGACTCCGCCTACCCGGCGGCCACCGGGTCGGGGCTGAAGGCCAGGTCGCTCTTCAACCGCTTCGGCCGACCGGAGGAGGTCGCCGGCGTCGTCTTCTTCCTGTGCAGCGGGGAGGCGTCGTTCGTGACCGGCGCCACGTGGTCCGTGGACGGAGGCTGGTCGGCCTCCGGCTGACATCGGACGATCTCCGCGATCAGGGGACCCGGCATGGTACCGTGCCGCGGCACACCAGCCGGAACAGGAGGAAACGGTGGCGAAGATTCGCATGGCGCAATACGGAACCAGGCACGGGCACGCGTCCGGCAAGCTGCAGGCGATGCAGGTGAACGGCGATGTCGAGGTCGCCGGGGTCTTCGAACCCGACCCGGCACGGCGCGCCGAGCTCGAAGGGTCCGGCGGCCCCTTCGCGGGCGTTCACTGGTACGGCGACAAGCGCGAGATGCTGGAGGACGAGAGCATCGTGGCGATCGCCTCCGAGGGGCACAACGCGGAGAGTCTCGATCAGACCGGGGAGATCGTCGCCGCCGGAAAGCACGTCTGGTACGACAAGCCCGCCGGCGACGACTGGGCGCAGTGGCAGCAGGTCATGGCGGCGGCCGAGCGGAAGGGGCTGCTCATCCAGATGGGCTACATGCTGCGCTACCACTCTTCCTTCGGGATGGTCGCCGGGTGGGCCAGGTCGGGCTTGCTCGGCGACGTGTTCGCCGTGCGCGCCCACATGTCCACGTACATCGACGAAGCCGGGCGCGCCCGGATCGCCGGCGCGCACCGGGGCGGCATCTTCTTCGACCTGGGCGGGCACATGCTGGACCAGGTCGTCTGGATCCTGGGGCGTCCGGTGAAGGTGACGTCGTTCCTGCGGAGCGACGCGCGGCCGGCGGCGGCGTTCGCGGACAACACGCTGGGGGTGTTCGAGTTCGAGAACGCGATTGCCTTCATCGACATCGCCGCGCTGGAGACGCAGCCGGCCGCGCGCCGGTTCGAGGTGTACGGTAGCCGCGGCAGCGCCATCATCGTCGAGCCCTTCGAGCCCGGCCTGCACGTGCGGCTCTGCCTGGCGGAGGCCGGCGACGGCTACCGGCAGGGCGAGCAGGTCGTGAGCGTCGACGGAGAGAGCCGGCAGAGGACCTACGAGCTGGAGCTCGACGCGTTCCTGGCGACCATCGAGGGGCGGCAGCCGCGCGACCGGCCGGTGTCGCACGAGTTGCTGGTACAGGAAACCCTGCTGCGCGCGACGGGCGTGATTCCGGAATAGCCCGGCGGCCGCGCCGTCCGTGGTCTGCCGGCGTCAGGTGCGGATGCCGCGGCCGGCGATGAACTCCCGGTAGCGGGCGAAGGCGGCGTCGACGGCCTCCGGGGTGAGGTCGTAGTCCGCCAGGTCGTAGCGGTGCCGGACCTCGTGACGGCGCCGCTCCGCCTGCCGTTCCTGCCACTCCTGCATCGCGGCACGGGCCTCGACCGTGAGCGGCCAGCCGAAGTGCTCGTAGACGGCGCGCACCGTGGCCCACGGATCGTCGACCAGGTCGACATAGCTCACGTCGCACCAGCGCTGCTGCAACTCGGGATGAGCCTCCCGGAATTCCACGGCCCGATCGAGCATGGTGCTCAGGTCGGCAAGCTGCTCGGGTCCGAGCACGCCGCGGGGAGTCGGCTCGGTCGTGCGCGTTCGGAGCTGCTCGATCAGGCTCACCCACGAGCCGGTGAGCTCGCGAGGCTCGCGGTGGGTCTGGATGAAGCAGGCGTCCGGGTAGGCGCCCATCAGCGCCTCCAGCTCCATGAGATGCACGGGCGCCTTCAGCAGCCACTGCGCCTCCTGTCCGGGTTGCTGACGGTGCCGCTGCCAGGTGAAGTGCTGCATGGCGCGGCGGTGGTATCCGTAGGCGCGCCGCGAACCGGCGGCGGCGAGCCAGCGCCCGTAGCCGGGCACATGGTAGATGTTGGTGTTGGACCACGACAGGAAGGTGTGCCGCAACAGGCCGAGGTCTTCCTCGGGCTCGTCGACGTCGATGTCATGCGCCCCGGCGAACGACTCGAAGAACCCGGCGGCGACGAACACGTCCATCAGCCGCGCGCGCCGGACGTCGGCGTCGGTCCACGCCGTGGCGTAGTCGCCGTCGGGCACGACCGGCTCCGCCAGCTCGTAGCTGCGCAGGGTCCAGAAGCGCGGGTCGCGCGCCAGCAGCCGGTGCAGGAACGTCGTTCCCGTGCGGTTGATGCCGACGATGAACACCGGCCGCACGATCCGTTCGCGTTCGATCTCCGGATGCCGCAGTCGCTCACCGGCGAGCTTTGCGTTGTTGCGCAGGCTGGCGCTCAAGTCGGAGACGACGACGGCGCGCTTGCCCTGCAACAGGCGCGCCTCCGGCGCCCGCAGCGCATCCACCAGGTGGGCAAGCCCGTCGCGTATCCAGTCGGGATAGGTCGCGGCGAACGGCGCCCCGAAACGCTCCGCGAAGCGCTCGGCCCGCGCCATCAGGCACTCGTAGTCGATGCGCGGTTGCGGCAGCGAGAACGGCCACTGCTGCCGATGCTCCCTGATCCAGTCGTTGGTGCGCCGGAACATGGTCAGGATCCCCGGCCACTCGATCCGGAACGGGCAGTCCTCGCGCAGGGCCCGGTCGCTGACCGGCACGTCGGTCAGCGCCGTGCTGGGGCTGAACCAGTAGGGGGCGAACGTGTCCAACAGCGCCCAGTAGCCGTGCAGCGGCGAGTCCTCGCCCCGCGCCTGGCACGCGCGCCTGAAGGTGTCCCAGGGAACCTCGCGCAGGTAGAGCCCGAAGTCGGCCAGCTCCAGGTCGTGAGGGACCGGGTCCGGGTTGCAGCAGTGATACAGGGTGAACTGCCGCTTGGGGTTGGACGCGATCGCCGTGCAGATCCGGCTCAGGGTGTCGACCGTGTGGTTCTGCCGCTGGAACGAGAAGCCGACCGGCACCATCTGCACGTCCGCGACCGCGGCGTACACCCGCACGGAGGTGTCGCTGGGCTGGGTATACCCGGTCGTGGAGCGGCTGGTGAGCGGCAAGCGAAAGACCGCCGCCGGCAGGCCGGCCCGGTGCGCGAACAGCACGCTCTGCTCGGCGACCAGCTTGCTCCACGGGTACCCGCCGATGCCGAGCGGAAACATCCGTTTCATGTCGGCGAGGTCGGGCTGTCCCTGGTGGTCAATGCCGCGCCCGCCGAACTCGTTGGCGAAGTCGCAGAAGTACTGCGGGAACACCCCCATGGTCGAGGCGTGGAACAGGTGCTTGAGCCGGTTGCGCAGGCACAGCTCCAGCACGTTGCGCATGCCGAGCGCGTTGGTCCTGCGGATGGCGAGATAGGACGTGGACAGGCTCACTTCCGCGGCGAAGTGATGGACCGCGTCGATGCGCCGGGCCAGGTCGTCGAAGCCGGCCCGGCCGAGCCCGAAGCGCGCCGCGCACAGGTCGCCGGCCACCACGCGGATGCGGGACGCGAACGCCTCGTCCCAGATCTCCGCGTCCTCCATGGCGGCGCGCAGACGGTCGAGTCCGTGCTCGGCGCCGGCGGCCCGCACCAGGCAGTGCACGACCGGGCCGCCGTCCATGCGCAGCAGGTCGCGCAGCACGAACCGGCCCACGAACCCGGTGGCCCCGGTCAGCAGCACCTCCCGCACCTCGGCCACCGCCACCGCGGGCGCCGGATTGCCGTCGCCCACGGCGCGGCGCACGAACGCCCGCAGGCCGTCCAGGTCGCGTTGACACGGCGGCGGCAGCGCGCCTTCCAGCGACGCTACTCTCCTGTCGGCTGCGGTCGCTGCGGGCGGCACGTGCGTTCCTATTCGGATCCTTCTATCTCCGTAAAATCACGAGTTATTAACTGAGAACCGCCCGCAAAACTGTGCACTATCTCACAGTTGAATCCGCCCAGTTCGTTTACGACGTCGTCGTCATCAAAGTCCGCGTCTCTGGAAATGAAGTAGCTCTGCCGTTCGTGACATCCCTGCAGATGCGAGATGATGGATGCGTAAACGATAGAGTCCGGCGGAGAGAAACCGTGCGTGCTCTGATATCGACTGGCGTTGTCCAACACCGACGCGTCGAGCGGAATCAACTCGGCGGCACTCAGCAGTCTGGCGGATATCTTGCTCAGGTTGTGGCTCTCCTGCTCCGCGCTGCTTATAAGAAGATCGGTTATGCTCTCGAATCCGCTCAGTTGGGCGGTGTTGGTTGCCGTTCGTGCAATCTGTTTCAGTTCCTCATCCAGTGGTTTCTTCAGATCTCTGCGTTGTATGCGGCGACGCGCGAGGGTCCCATGAGGTTCGGCCAGACAGAAGGAAGGCACCACGAGGCACACGCGGCCTGTTTCGCAAAGACCGAGGATACTCTCGCAGCTTGCCGATTGCTCCTGTTCAAGGGCAAGTTCCAATACGAAATTCGACTCGACGTAGACGTTCACACTACCGCTTCGTACTCGATGCGTCCGTCCCGGACCGCGGTGTCAAGTCCAGACGCGACGAGTATGCGCTGCGCATCCGTACTCTTGTCCGCCCTTCGCGCCGATCGCATCACGTCTCCCAGCCAAGCCCCGACGACCAGCTCAAATGCATGACCAGTAACGCGTTTGGGATTTACGCCTGCGCCCTCGAAATAAGGTGCGAATTCCGCTGTCGTGTCGGCTTTGTGAGTTGGCGGGACAGGGCCACGCCTTGTCCCCGAATCCTTCCACATATACAGACGGTCAGGTGTTACCAACAGAAAGAAGCCGACGCCGTCAATGTTCCAGTGGGCAAGAATGTTCCGTCGCGTCATCGCAGCCCACCTGCTTGATGTATTCGTCTTGCTCTTGGTTTCTACGATGGCGGTCAGCCGACCGTGGGAATTATATAGAGCTAAATCGGCGTGGGCACTCACTTGGCACTACCTCTTCGTATTGGGCTTTGGTCAGACGATGCTTCCATCATGATGGTTGGGTCAAGGAGTCTGCGGGCACCTCGGCGCCGTTGGGGAAGTGGTCGGCGGGGGCGCTGGCGAAGGTGGAGGGCACGCGGCGGGCGGGCGGCGGCTCGGCGGCCGCCCGCTCGGCACCCTCGGCAACGGCGTCGCCGTCGTCTTCGTCGCCGCCCTGGTCGCCGGTCATGATCGCTTCGGCCAGCGACAGGCAGGTGGCGGTGGTCATCAGCTCCAGGGCGCTGACCTGGTGGTTGAACTGCATGCGGATGAACGCGCCGAGCTCGGCGACCGAGATGGAGGTGAGGCCGAAGCTGGACAGGGGCTCTTCCGGGCTGCCCTCGTCGTGGCCGCAGAGCTCGGCCACCTTGGCGGCGATCTGGGCGACCACCGCGTCCTGGGTGAGTTGGCCGCCGGTGTCGACGGCGAACGCGTCCTGGTTGCTCAGGACGCGGCCGGTGCGCAGGTAGTCGGGCGAGTCGACCGTCCAGGGAGGGCGCGAGAACAGGGCGGTGACCAGGTGGTCGCTGTCCTGCAGCGCGCGCATGGCGTAGTCGAGGTTGGTGATCGCGAAGTCGGCGCTGACCGGCGGCACGCCGCCGGCGCGGCTCATGCGCAGCACGTGCAGGTTGCGCGCGGCCATGCCGGCCTCGGCGACCGCGGCCAGGTTGTAGCTCAGCGCCGGCAGGCCCTGCCGGCGGCGCAGGGCGGCCAGGCCGTCGACGAAGCCGTTGGCGGCGCTGTAGTTGACTTGGCCCGGGTTGCCGAGCGTCGAGGCGATCGACGAGAACAGCACGAAGTGGTCGAGCTCGCAGCCGGCGGTCGCGCGGTGCAGGTTGAGGGCGCCGCCCGCCTTGGGCGCGAACACGGTGGCCAGCGACTCGGGCGCAAGGTCGGCGAGCAGGCAGTCGTCCAGGACGCCGGCCAGGTGGAAGACGCCCTTCAGCGGGCGCTTCAGGCCGGCGATGCAGCGCCGCACGTCCGCCTCGGAGGCGACGTCGCCGGCGACGATGTCGAGCTCGATCTCTTCCGGGAGGTAGAACAGGGCGCTGGTCTTGCGCAGCCAGTCGGCGCTGCGGCGGCGCTGCGGGTCGCGGTCGAGCAGCGTGATGTGGCGCGCGCCGGCGGTCGCCAGGTAGGGCAGCAGCAGCCGCCCGAAGCCGCCGAACGCGCCGGTGACCAGGTAGGTCGCCTCCGGGTCGAGGTAGGGGCGCAGGTCGGCGACCGAAAGCGGATCGGCGCTGTCGTCGTCGGCCGGCGGGGCCTGCAGGACCAGCTTGCCGGTGTGCCGGCCGGTGGTCATCAGGCGCAACGCATCCTCGTAGTCGCGGTACGGGAAGGTGGTGATCGGCAGCGGCGGCACGGCGCCCTTCTCCAGCAGGTCCAGGCACTGCTGCGACAGCTCGCGCGTCAGGTGCGGGTCGTCGTTCATCAGCCGGTCGACGTCGATGGCCGCGAAGCGCAGGTTCTTGCGGAACACGGAAAGGCCGAGCGCGTTGTCGGCGTAGATGTCCACCTTGCCGATCTCGCAGTGCCAGCCGCCGGGCCGCAGCGCCTCCAGGCAGAGGGCGATGTGGCGGCCGGCCAGGGAGTTGAGCACCACGTCGACCCCCTCGCCGCCGGTCGCCGCCAGCAACTCGTCGTACCAGTCCAGGCTGTGCGAGTCGAAGGCGGCCCGCACGCCCAGCGCGCGGAGCTGCTCGCGCTTGCCCTCGCTGCCGGCGGTGGCGTAGATCTCCGCGCCGGCGTGCCCGGCCAGGGCGATCGCCGCCTGGCCGACGCCGCCCATGGCGGAGTGGATGAGCACCCGCTGGCCCTCGCGCAGCCGGGCCAGGTGGATCAGCGCGTAGTAGGCGGTGACGTAGACCGACAGCACCGAGGCGCCCTGCTCCATGCTCAGCGCCGCCGGCTTGCGGAATACCAGGTAGTCCTTGACCGTCGCCCGGTTGGCGATGCACCCGCCGTGGGTGAACACGACCGCGTCGCCAACGCCGCAGGTGCGCACGGCATCGCCGGCGCGGCGCACGATGCCGCTCGCCTCCAGCCCCACCGTGCGGCCGAGCGCCGAGCGCTCGAACGAGCTCGACGGCAGCAGCCCCAACGTCACCATCACGTCGCGGAAGTTGAGCGCCGCCGCCGCCACCTCGATCTCGACGTCGTGCGGTCCCGGCGATGCGGGTTCGTACGTCTTCATCTGCAGGCCGCCGACCTGGCCGGGATTGTCCAGCGACAGCCGGAAGGCGGCATCCTCGCCAGCCGCCGTGGCGGCCGGGAGGTGCGGGAAGCGCTCCCGGATGCTGACCAGGCGCGGCGCCCAGAGCCGGTTGCCGCACACCGCCAGCTCGCGCTCGCGCAGGTCGCACGCGCCGAGCCATGCCAGGGTGTCCAGGTCCCCGCCGGTCTTCAGGTCGACCAGCCGGAAGTCGAGCCGCGCGGCCGCGCCCGCCTCGGCGGCCACCTCCTGGCTGATGGCGCGCAGCGCTCCCCAGACCGCTCCGGCACGCGGCTCGGCCACGCCGAGGACGGCGCGTTGCGTCACCACGGTGAGGCGGCACGGACCCAGCGCATGCGCCACCCGGTACGGGATCAGCGCCTTGACAAAGGCGACCAAGCGCCCGGCCAGATGCTCACCGGTAGGGTCGTCGGGGTCCTGGCCACAGAAAAAGTCGATCGCCTGCACGTCGGCCGCGCCCGGCCAGTCGGCCAGCTCGGCGACGCGGTCTTCGGCCAGCTCCGCCCAGGGGATGTCGGAAGCGTCAGACCTGGCGACTCCCGCCAGCCACTCGTCGGCCAGGCTTCCGGGCTCGCCGATCACCCAGCGCGGACCGGCGGGCCGCGGTTCGGGGGCCTTCGGGACGGTGTGCGGCGCCTGCAGCAGGTTCGAGCGCCGGCCGGCGCTCACCACGGTCCAGCCGGCCGCCGGCTCCACCGCCGGGCCTTCGGCGTGGCATACCAGCGCCAGGGCGCCGGGAACCGCCAGGCGGCGCAGCAGGCGCCATTGTTCCGGACCGTACGCCGCTGCCTCGTCGTGCAGCAGCAGGACCTCGGCGGCGTGCGGCCGCAACAGGCCGGCGTCCAGCTCCGGCTCCTGCTCAGCGTTCAGGTCCAGGGCAGCGAAGCGCAGGGCGGCGTCGCGGCTGTGGAACGCGTCGTAGTGGGCCCGCACCTGCTCGTCGGTCTCGCCGAGCAGCCAGTACTCGGTCTGCGCATCGGCGCTGCCAAGGTAGTCGAAGCACCGATTGACGATGGCCGCTTCCGGGGCTCGCGCGCCGGCGATCTCGATCACGTGGCAGGCGTGGCGATCGCCGCGGCCATCGGCCGGCTGTTCGAGGGCGGCGATCAGCTCCCCCGGCTCGATCTCTCCTTCCGGAAGGCGGGACTGCAGAGCGCGTGCCTCCGGGACGAACTTGGGCTGCCAGCGGACGGCATGCTTGCTGTTCGGACGGTCGTTCCAGCTCGGGTTGGAGTTGAACGAGACGTAGGCGTCGATGCACAGCACCAGGTCGCCGGTATCGCCGTCGTAGAAGCGGATGCTGCCCCCGGAGCGCTCGCCGCGCCGCTCCGTGAACTGCCCCTGCTCGTTGATGTCGGCCCAGTCCGGGTCCTTCTTCACGTAGCAGGTCAGGCGCGGCCCGGTCGGCGGCCGCAGGAACGTGACCCCCACGGCCCGCCGCGGCATGGCGAAGATGTCGGTGGCGCGCAGCAGGTGGTAAAGGAAAATCTGCAGGCCGCCGTCGAGCAGCGCGGGGTTGGCCACGTAGCCCTCCTCGCGGCCGTCCGCCCAGAGCCGCTCGTCCATCTCGACGTCGAACAGGTAGTTGGCGGTGGTGTCCTCCCACAGCACGCGCTGGATGTTGCGGAAGTAGGGGCCGTACTGGAACGTCTCGCCGAGGCTGGCGTCGATGCGTTCGTAGAAGTCGCTCTCGCCCACGTAGTAGTAGGGCTGGAAGCGTGAAGTGTCGACGTCCGCCAGCCGTAGCGGCACGTCGACCGGGTGGTCGGCGCTCACCAGGAGCAGCGTGCCGCGGGAGTGCAGCTCGCTCCTGGCGTCCACGTCGTAGGAGCGGGACGAGATGGTGAAGGTGTACCGGCCGGGCGCACCCGTCACCGGGAACAGCTCGGTCTGCAGCCGCACCGGCGTCTTCGGAATCGGGCACGGCTGCAGGAACTCGAGCGACTCCACGTGCAGCGGCGCGCCCCCGAACGCCTGCAGCAGCAGCTCGATGTAGCCCGCGGCCGGCATGATCGAGGCGTGGTGCACGCGGTGCTCGGCCAGCCACGGGAAGTCGCGCTCCGACAGACGCGCCTCGAACAGCAGGTGGTCGCAGGGCACGCGGTGGCCGACCAGGGGGCCGTGAGCGTACTCGCCGGCCTGCAGGAACATCTCGTCGTCGCTCATCTCGTCGGCGGTGGTCTGCTCGTCGCGCGGGTAGCCGGGCAGCAGTTGGGCGATGGGCTCGGGGCGCGGGTACTGCGCGGCAAAGTCCAGCTCCGCCCCGGCGCGGAACAGGGCTCCCAGCGCCTCGTGGAAGCCCAGGCACACGTCGGTGTCGCGCCGCAGCGTGGGGATGCAGACCGCGCGCGAGCCGGCGTCTTCCAGGCACTGGACGATCGAGGACTGCAGGGCGCTGTGCGGAGCGAGCTCCAGCACCACGTCGGGACGGAAGTCGCGCACCGCCGTCTCCAGGGCCGCGGCGAAGCGCACCCGCCGGCGGATGTTCGTCCACCAGTAGGCGTTGTCCAGCCGCTCGGTGTGCTCGCCGGTCACGGAGGAGACGAACGGCACCGCGGCGTCGACGGCGCCGTCGTTCAGGAAGGCGAGCGCCTCGTGCGCGTCCTCCTCGAGCGGATCCATGGCGGCGGAGTGGAAGGCGATGTTGCCGGGCAGCAGCCGGTGCTGCAGGTTCCGCCGTTCCAGCTCCTCCAGCACCGGCTGTAGCGCCTCTTCCGTGCCGCAGATCACGGTGCTCGCCGGCGCGTTCTCGCAGGCGATCTCCACGGGCGGCGCGACGCCGTTCTCGGCCCGAAATGGCACTCCCAGCTCGTCGAGCAGCCGTTCCACGCCTGCCAGGTCGAGGCCGATCGGCAGCATCCTGTCGGAGCCGGCGGTGCGCTGCTGCAGGGTGGCGCGGTGGTACACCAGGCGCGTCGCCTCGGCCAGCGACAACGTGCCCGAGGCGTAGGCGGCGGCGACCTCACCCGAGCTGTGGCCGACCACGCAGTCCGGGTACACGCCCCAGGTCTTGAACAGCTCGACCAGCGCGCACTGCAGCATGAAGGTAACCGGCTGCGCCAGTCGACATTCGTTGAGCTCCGCCTGTGGCGCCGCGAAGGCGGCCGCCCGGAGCGAGTGGTCGGCGTGCTCGCGCCAGTGCTCGTCGATGGCGTCGACCGCGCGCCGGAACACGGGGTGGGCGTCGTACAGCGCGCTCCCGCAGCCGGCCCACTGCGTGCCCTGGCCGGTGAACACCATCAGGAGGCGGCGCCGGCCTTCCTCGACGGTGGCGACCGGCTCCGGGTTCTCGGCGAAGGCGTCGAGCGCTTGCCGGAGCTGGTCGACGTCGTGCACGGCGAAGGCCGTGCGCGCCGCGAAGTGGGTGCGCCGGCGGCTCAGATTGCCGGCAAGCGTGTAGAGGTCCGGGGATTGCCCGTCGAGCGCCTGCCGCAGGCCGCGCGCGCTCTCCACCAGGGCGCCGGCGGTGCGCGCCGACAGCGGAACCAGGTAGCCGGCGCGGGGTGCCAGCGGCACGGACCAGACGCGCGCCTGCTCGGGGCGGTATTCGCGCACCACGCAGTGGCCGTTGGAGCCGCCGAAGCCGAACGAGTTGATGCCGACCACGACCGGGTGGTCGGGGAACGGCTCGCACTCGGTCTGCACCTGCATGCCGTGCGCGTCGAAATCGATCTCCGGGTTCGGCACCAGGTGGTTCTTCGACACCGGCACGAAGGTGCGCCGCTGCATCATCAGGACCACCTTGAGCAGGGCGCAGGTGAACGCCGCGGCTTCCATGTGCCCGACGTTGCTCTTGACGCCGCTGACCCGGAGCGGCGTCGCGCGGTCGGCACTGCCGAGCGCCTCGCCGATCGCATTGCCCTCGATGCGGTCGCCCACCACGGTGCCGGTGGCGTGGGCCTCCACGTAGTCGAACTCCTCAGGCGCCCGGCCGGCCCGCTCTCTCGCCTCCCGCATCAGATCGACCTGCGCGTGACGGGTCGGAGCGGTGATGTAGCGCCCCTGCGCCAGGCCGACGCTGCCGTCGGCGGCGCCGGCGGCGTTCACGGCGGTCGCCTCCACCACGGCGTGAATGGGATCGCCGTCACGCTCCGCCGCCGCCAGCGGCTTGATCGCGAACACGAATGCCCCTTCCGAGCGCAGGTAGCCGTCGGCGTCCGCGTCGAAGGAGTGGCACTTGCCCTCCGGGCTGATGACCCCCAGGGCGTTGAAGCCGGCGCTCTGCCGGGACGATCCCAGGTAGTTGGCCGATCCCACGAACGCCTGCTCGCAATCACCTGCGCGGAGCGCGTTCAGCGCTTCGTGCAGCGCGGTCAGGCTGGCGGAGCAGGCCGAGCAGCAGGCCAGCGACGGCCCCATCAGGTTGAAGTGGTAGGAGATGCGGTTGGCCAGCATGGCCAGGCTGATGCTGGCGATCGAGAACTCGTTGGCGCCGAGCGGCGCCCGCCAGTTGGACGTGGCCGGCACCTGCGCGCCGACGAACACGCCGGTGCGGCTGTTGCGCAGCGCGTGCAGGTCCCAGCCGGCGCGCTCGGATGTCTCCCACGTGCAGGTCAACAGCATGCGCACGTGCGGATCGGCGGTCAGCATCTCGTTGTGCGACATGCCGAACAGGCTGCGGTCGAACAGCTTCTCCCGCCCGTCGCGGATCAGCCCCTCGTACGGGCTGGCGAACCGGCCCGGGCCGGAGAACTCGCCGATCGGCCGGAAGCCGCGTTCGTAGCGGTCGACGATCGGCTCGCGCACGATCTCGCGCTCGCTGAGCACGCGCCAGAAGTCGTCGTCGGTGATGATGCCGCCGGGCATGCGGTGGCTGTACCCGACGATCGCGACCGCGTCTCCCATGCTCCCCGGACGTGCGGCAGAGGCCGTCGAGACGGAGTTGGCTTGCATGGCGGACCCCATTTTATACGGTATGGACCCCTCGATTACGCAGCGGCGGCGCGGCGGCGGGCGTAGAGCTCGCGCATGATTTCCGCGCGGCGCTTCGCGTCGAGGCGATAGTGCAGGTAGCACCAGATGCCGGCGGCAGAGAACACCATCAGCACCGGACCGTAGAAGATCCCCAGGTGGACGATGGTGTCGGCCGGCACGTCGCTCACCGTGACGCCGGCGCCGCGCGGCCAGTCGATCACGTCCAGGCCGATGCCGGCGACGATCTGGGCGACCGCGGCCGACGCCTTGACGGCGAAGGTGATGACCCCGAACAGGGCGCCTTCGCGGCGGGCGCCCGTGTCGAGCTCGTGCAGGTCGGTGACGTCGGTCATCATCGCGAAGTAGGCGACCAGCGCGAAGGCCGAGAATGCGCCCTGGATGACTTCCATCACGATCAGCGCCCACACCAGCGCCGGCGTGCCGTTCGCGGGAAAGAGGTCGACCAGGCGGAGCAGTACCGGCAGGACCTGGAAGGAGACGGCGCCCGCCGTGCCGAGCAGCAGCGTGAACCGCTTGCTGGTGCGGAACAGGACGAAACGGAGCGCGACGATGCCGGCGAAGAGCCCCACCAGCGCCGCAAGCTGGACGACCACCATCTGTTCGCTGCGGAGGGCCCAGAAGTACTCCAGGAGATAGAGGCTCAGCGTCCGGTGCACCCCGGCCGAGACGAACAGCGCCGTCGTTCCGGCGGCCAGCCACACGAACGGCTTGTTGCGCGCGCTCTCGCGGACGTCGCGGACGAGCTGCGCCAGGAACCCCCTCTGGCGGGGCGGTGCGGCGTTCACGTGCCGGATCTCCGACCTCGTTCCCGCGGCCGCCACCAGGATCGCCACCGTCATCGCCGTGCCGAGCGTGATCGCGAAGGTCGGGTAGTTCTCCGCCAGGAGCCTGCCGCCGCGCGCGTCGGAGAAGAACCAGCCGACGCCGACGACGATCGCGAACGTCGTGCCCAGGTAGGAGAAGAGCTGGCGCAGCAGGATGAGCCTGGTGCGCTCCTCCGGGTCCTCCGTGATCTCCGTGCCCAGGGCCAGGTGCGGGACGTTGTAGAGCGTGAGGGCGAACCGGGTGAGCACGGCAAAGGCGGTCAGCCAGAGGAACAGGCCGATCTCGCCCAGTGTGGACGGCGGCGCGAACAGGCCGATGAACGCCAGCCCCACCGGCAGCGCCGCCGCGAACATGAAGGGATGGCGCCGTCCCAGCTTCGACCGGCAATGATCGGACCAGGTTCCGATCAGCGGGTCCGTGAACCCGTCGACCAGCAGGGCGATGAACAGCGCGGCGCCGGCCAGCGTGCCGGGCAGACCCAGCACCTGATTGTAGTAGAACAGCACGAACAGGGAGGTCGCGTTGCGCTTCATGCCCTCGGCGGACTCGCCGATGCCGTACGCGATCCTGGTGAAGAAGGGTACCCGCCGATCCTTGGCGACCGTGCTCATGGTACTACCCGGCCCGGCCCAGGGGCCTGCTCACGCTACTCGGAACGCGACGCTACTCGGAGCGCGAGCCCTTGCACGTCGCCAGCTTCTGCTTGGGGCCGTCGATCGTACCGCTGATGGTGTCGCCGTCGACCGTGAAGGTGCAGGTCACCGTCCGCTTGCCGGGAAACATGGGAATCGACACGTCGGACTTCCACCTGATGGCGTTGCCCTTGCGCCGGCCGCTGTCGAACTCGAGGGTCATCCGCTCGCCGATCAGCGCGCCGCTGACCGTCTCTCCGTCCGTCGAGAGATCCAGCGTGGCGGTTTTCTGCTTGCCGCGAATCGTCTCGATCTCCAGGTTCCAGCGCCCGTCTACATCGCTCATTGTACTTCCCTCGCTTGACCGTGCGGTCGTCCGCGGATGGTGACCTATCGTTCTGAGAGACGCAACGCCGGCGGGCGCCGGCCGTGGGCTATGGTCGGGAGCCGTGACGGCGGTCACCGGGGCTACGGGTTTCGTCGGCCACGCGTGCGCTGCCGCGCTCGCCGCCGACGGGGAGGAGCTGGTCTGCACGGTGCGGGCGCGCAGCGACACCCGAGCCCTGCGCGAGCTGGGGCCGGGGGTGGCGCTGGCGCCGGCCGCGCTGGATGACGTACCGGGCCTGGCGGCGGCCTTCGCCGGCTGCCGGTCCGTCGTGCACTGCGCGGCGCGCGCGAGCGACTGGGGCAGCCGCGCCGACTTCGATCGCGACAACGTCGCCGGCGCCGTCAACGTGGTGGAGGCGGCGGCGCGCGCGGGCGCCGGGCACGTCGTGCACGTGTCGACCGCCAACGCCGGCGGCTACGGTCGCGACCTGGACGAGGACAGTCGCGGCGCGCGCGTGTCATCCCCGTACTCGCGGTCCAAGCTCGCCGCGGAGCGCGCCGCCCGCCTGCATGCCGCCCGCCGCGGGGTGCGGCTGACGATCCTGCGTCCCAGCGCCGTGTACGGGCCGGGAGACCGGCGCTGGACGCTGCCGATGCTGGAGCGGATCGACGCCGGCACGTGGCCGTTGCTCGACGGCGGGCGCGCGCTGCTGACGCCGCTGTACGTCGGCAACCTGGCGCAGGCGGTGGCGCTGGTGCTGGAGTGCGGCGTCCAGGGGACATTCATACTGACGGACGACGTCACCATGAGCTGGAGGCAGTTCACCGCCCGCTGCGCCGGCGCACTGGGGGTGAGTCCGCGAGCGCGCAGCGTGCCGTACGCCCTGGCGCGGCCCGTTGCCGAGGCCGCCGAGCTGCTCGGGCGCCTGGCGCGGCTGCGGCGGCCTCCGACGATCACCCGCTATCGGGTGATACGCGCGGCGAAGGACTTCCACTACCGGTGCGACCGCGCCAAGGGCATCCTGGCCTATCGCCCGGACCGCGACGTGGACGCGCACCTGCGCGCCTGCGCGGACTGGTACCGCAGCATCCGGCCGGCATGATAGGGCGGCGTTCTGCGAGCGGCGGACCTGCCGGCCGGAATAGGCGAGGCCGGTGTTGGCGTCATGCATGGAGCTCGTGGCGCGCAGACTCGGCATGCGCGACCGCTATCCGCGATGCGGACCGGGCACTGGACGGTTCGCATCGCAGTGCTGGACGCCGGCATGTGGGCGGCTGCTGGGCGCGCTTAGCGCCGACGGCGGTGGTCAAAGCCCTCGCGCGGGCTCCCGCAGGCCGGCTGGAGACGCTCGACGCCTCCTGCTCGCCCCGCTGCTCGGCGCCCGGGCACTCGCCACCGGCGGAATCCCGGGCTTGTTTGTCGAGCACTTGGCACTGGCGGTCAGCGTCCATTTGTGTTGCGCCCGCCGTCGCAACGTTGGGCGCCGGCTCCAGGACGAATTCGCGGATCCCGCATGCTGTACTATGATACCAGCCTCGCCGTCCGTGCTTGAGACGGCGAATGGGTAAAACAATGAACGTCATAATCATAAGCTGCGGACCAGCCGTCAACGAGAGCGAGATCAAGGCTATCGAGCACCTCAAGGGGTCACTGGCCGGCTCCGGCGGCCAGCACGAGTGGATACTCCTAACGAACCTCACCTTTTCAACGACCCACCGGCTCCAATCCGATGAGATAGACATCATTGCACTCGGGCCGCCAGGAGTTCGGGTGATCGAGGTCAAACACTGGACCGGTGCATGGGTCAATCGACACTCTGATCTCGTTGATCACGAAGCTGATCGCCTGACGCGCAAGGCACGAAAGATCGGAACCACTTTGCGCTCGAAGATAAGGGATTTGCCTCATGTTGACGGAGTGTTCTTCGTCACTCAAACACCATCCAAAGTAGAACCGCTGAGGAATCGGGAAATCCGTGGTGCTCGCATATACACTTTCAAGACTTGGCGGGATGCGGTCGGTGTTGATTCGCCCACTGCACTTTCCCATGAGCAGGTACGGGCAGCTGCGCGTCTGCTTGAGCCCAAAAGCGGGGTTGCAGTAGCCGGTGAACTGCGCCGCCTAGCGGGGTATACACGCTTACAGTTGCAGACTCCAGTCGATGAACGGTTTCACAGGGTCTACCACGCGATCCACTCATCCAGGCAGGACCGTGTCGTCCTTCACCTCTACGATTGGTCAGCTAGTGACGATCCGAACGCGTTAACTAAGGCACGCCGTGAGTTCGACGCTCTGCACCGATTGCAGCTACATGGTTGGGCGCCGCGTATCGTCGACTCATTCCAAGAGGTCCCGAACTATCCTGGGGAGGTTGCGTTCTTTACGGTGGCCGACCCGGCTGCGCCAAGCGTCGATGAACGGGCCGAAGACGAGTCGTGGAACTCAGTAATGCGGCTAAGTTTTTCCCGCAGTGCTGTCCGGGCGCTGAACGACCTTCACGAAGCCCGTGTGGGCGAAGAACCGATGGTTCATCGAAATTTGAGTCCGAGTTCGATCCTCGTGATGCACGATAATTCGCCGATCTTGACTGCGTTCGAGTATGCTCGGATTCCGCGGGAGGTCACGGTTGCGTCTCCGGCATCCACGAAGGCGTGGGGTGACGCAACGGCGCCGGAGGTACGAGTTCAGGGGCGCGGTGCAGCAGACGTGCGCTCCGACATTTTTGCCTTGTGTGCTTCCCTGAGGGTATTGTTCAACGGTCGCGACGATTCTTCGAGTCAGTCGGCTCTCGCCACTCTGTCCCGGGGGACCGCAGAGGACCCGGATGCCCGGATCGCTCTTTCCGAGCTCGAACAATTGCTATCAGAGCAGTTAGGTGAATCGGTGCCGGCACCACCGCCACCGCCAGCGCGGTTTTGGACCGAGGGTCAGATTGTGCCGTTTGCGGGAAACGACTACCGAATCGTGGCCCAGCTTGGCTCCGGTGGTGTGGGCACAACATTCAAGGTGGTGGAGATTGATCGGAGCACGAAGGAAGACCTCGGTGCTTATGTGGGAAAGGTAGTCCGCGATAGGGAGGCGGGCGAGCGCGTCCTGCTGGCGCACCGCAGGGTCCGGTCATATCTCCGCCATACCGGGCTGTCTTCGATCTACGAGGTTGCACGGGAGTGGCAGGACAACGAGTTTGCTGCGCTGATGGCGTGGATTGAGGGCGAGCCGCTGATTGAGTGGGCGGGTATGGTGGGACAGCTCGCTGAAGATCAGGAGCAGTCGGTGGAAGACTTGGTGCTTCGGTGGCTGAATACGGTGCTCAAGGGCCTGCGTGAGCTCCATCGCAACGGTTTGGTGCATGGCGATGTTAGCCCGCGGAACTTGATTCTCTCGGGCGTGGATGTGGTGCTAACAGATTACGACTGTGTAGGGAAGGCTGGTGAGCCGACCACGACCCCGGGGACCGTGCTGTACTGTGCGCCATCCCACGCGGACGGCCTTCCGGCGAAACCCGCGGATGATTTCTTTGCTCTTGCGGCGAGCATTTTCCACGTACTATTCGCGAAGGAGCCGTTCCTGTTCGACGGAATTTTGAAGAAGACAAGAGGACCTAATTGGAGTGGTATCGACCGCGCGGCGAATCCCAAGATAGCCGCGTTTATCGAGCGCGCTACGGCACCGGATCCGGAAAGAAGGTTCGCGACGGCGGCTGATGCGCTTCGGTCATTAGATTTTGAGAAGCCACGCAAGAACGCCGGCAGAAACGGCGGTGACGGCGACGCTCGGGCGTCTCCATCGGATTTGGCGGAGGGGCCGCACCAGAGTCCGAACGTGGAACGACGGGAGAATCAGGTGCCATGGCTTGGAGAGCTGCTCCGGTCGTATCCCGGGTCCCTAAAGGGCAACCGAGAAACGCGCGGTCTGGACAGTGAATTTGCTGCTCGTACATATGTGGAGACGACGCTTGAGCGGAACATATACCGCGATGTGGAGGCTGGCACCGTTCGCTTGGTAGTCCTTTGTGGGAACGCCGGAGATGGTAAGACTGCTCTACTACAAAGGATCGCGAGCCGGTTCGGGCTAGAGGGCCATCGCTCAGGCAGCCGCACTCTTGAAGGGCAAACGGAGACGGGCCTGACTGTGCGGGTGAACCTTGACGGTTCCGCAGCGTGGAACGAGCGATCTTCGGACGAACTGATCGATGAGTTCCTCGGGCCGTTTCTGCATGGGCAGGGTAGCCGGGCAATGGTGCACCTCCTTGCGATCAACGATGGACGCCTGCTGGATTGGATCGATAATGTTGAGACCCGGGAGGGCGGAGCCACTCCGCTCACTGCTGCGCTAACGGATTGCTTAGAAGACGGCCGTCCGCATCCGGAGGCTCACATCAGATTTGTCAACCTCAACGAGCGATCCCTGGTAGGCGGGGTGACGGAGGACGGGACCACGATCGACACTAGTTTCCTCGACCGCCTTGTGGACAGCCTCTACGGGGGAGCGCGGAGTGAGGAAACATGGGCTCCGTGCGAAAGCTGCTCGGCTCAAGACCGGTGCGAGGTTTTCCGCGCGGTGCGTCTGTTTGGCCCTCTCCGTGGGGCGGACGCGAGCATTCGCAGTCGCGTCCGGCAGCGTCTGTTCGAAGCGATGCAGGCCGTACATCTCCGTGGCGAGACCCACATTACGATGCGTGAATTGCGCGCATCTTTGGTTTACATACTATTCGGGGTTCACTACTGTACGGATTACCATGCTGCGGATGTTGAGGCACAACCGTATTGGGATCGTGCCTTTAATCCCGAGTCGCCGGACCGACAGGGTGAGGTGTTGCGCGAAATGGTCCGGTTTGACCCCGCGCTCGAGGCACATCCGCAACTTGACCGCGTTTTGGTGCACCCGCCGCGGGACGGCACTCGCACCGACGTTCGGGAGGAGATAGCGGGCGGAGCGGTCGCCCGTCGCGCACAGTTGGGATCGGCGCGACGAAGGGCGTATTTCGAGTGGACCGAAAACGAGATTACTGGCCTGACCGGAGATCCGGACGCGTTAGGGTTGGCCCAAGGGGTCCACTTGCGGCAGTTTCGGGACCTAGCAGTTGCCGACCCTGACACCAGGGCGTGTTTGGCTCAACGCTTGTGCTCTGGCATATCGCGTCTGGAGGCACTGCCGCCGCAAGCGCTTGGGCGGGCGGAAGTAGTGCCACTCCGAGTTACGCCACGCACGCCGACCGAAACAGCGTTCTGGGTTGAGAAACACATCACCAAGTTCGACCTCAAGGTCGATCTCCCCGCTGCCACCGATCTCGATCATCTGCACCGGCAAGCGCTCCTTGTATATCGGTACCGAGATGGACAGCCGGAGACGTTGCGACTCGGTGCGGAGCTATTTCACTTGTTGTTGGAGTTGGAAGGCGGCTATCAACTGGGGGATATAGCAACCGACGACACATTTGCCCATCTATCGATTTTTGTCCAGCGGCTAGTGAGAGAGGAAGAAGGACGCGTATTTGCGTGGAGCCCGATGGCGGAGACCACAGTTCACGAATTGTCCATCGATGTGATGAACAGTCGATCAGGGCCCATCCAGCGATTGAGGATTGCGTCGTCGGACCAGGGAGAGACAGATGCCGAGTGATGCCCGTACGATCGTCAGGGGCGTCCTGCCGAGAAACATGGCAGACGAGGTGTGGTCCGCCGGGTATGACCGGGTCCTGCCAATTTCTTTTAGTAGATTCGAGTTGTCCGCGGTGTTGCCCGCTGTTCTCTATATGTTCCGCTTCGGGCAACGCAGGGGACGGGGTGCGTTTCTTAGCACCTTCGTTTCGGAGGCCGGCACGCGTCGCGAGCGCAAACGGAGGGCGACCGTAGAGCGGGTAGCAGAGTCACTTGCTTCGAGATCTGATCTACTCGGGTTTTCTGGCCCTGTGGAGAAGGCGATCCTCGGAGACCTGCTACTTTGCTTTGGCTTGGAGAACGCCAAGCACGACCTCGGCAGGGACAAGCAGATCCAACGTGTCGCGCCAGCGCATTACCTCGCAAGTTGGGTCGACCTGCCAGAAAGCGTCACGGACCTTCGGTACGTGCCGGAGATGATTGTCGCCATGTTGGCGAACGAAGGCGGTGATCACGTGGAACAGAGCGACGGAAACGAGAATACTTGGTTCGCTGTCGCTCGTGGGTTCGAAGATAACGTATTGCTACGAGCGTTCGGAAGGGGGATGTCCTATGAGGGACAGCAGCCGAACTACTCCTCGGATCGATTTGACGAGGCGACGGCGGTAGGTCTGGACCAACTGCTGATGATACGGCTCGCACAAGAATTGGGAGCAGCTCCCGATAGACCCCGAGGAAACGAGACAGCGAGAATATCGAATCAGAGACCGATCGCCGAGAAGGCGGCGGTCGAATTCTCAGAGGATATTCGAAGATTCGTCCGGGGGTACGCGGGTTCCACTCCGCGCTACGCTTTCATCGACATGTTGGAGTCCTGCGTATCGACGGGCATGACGGCGGTTCTTTTTAGCGTGATGGAGATGCTGTTCGCGTGGTTGCGTACCGGAGCCGTCCCGGAGAAGCACGTTCAGCGCCCGGCAAGCATACTTGTGGATTGTTCGAGTGGCGTGGATATTCGCCTTCGAGGTTTGGCTGAGCAGTCGTTGGACGACGTTATGCGACGAGTGGAGCGGGTGCCGGTGGTCCTGATGGTGCTACGGTTGTTGGACTATGCGGCGAGAAACAATCGCAGGGTGAAACGCGAGCAGGTGGAGACGCGACCGTACGCGACCGAGTGGCTTAATCTGTTGGGGGCGTTGTTGCATGGGCGCCACGCGGAGGCGGCCTTTATTCATCAACAAATGGACGATCACGCGGATAGATTGGCGGACGCCCTGGAGGGAGAGTATCCGGCAGAGGCGAAGGTGCTCAGGAGTGAAGAGAGCGAAGCGAATGCGGTGAGACGTCTGGCGGCGGGACTGACACCTCTCCTAGGATCGACAACCAGCGGTAACCTTATTGGGATGGTAGAGTCGACGCTTCAAGTTGGGCGGCCAAATGGGTTGGCGCAGAAACGGGCGACGACGCGCGGGGCTAATCCAGCGAGATTCGGAAGGAGGCGGAGGGACGTGCGGTCGCTCGTGTTGACTGATTCCGTATTGGACTATTTGACGCACGTTCAGTTGTTGCGGAACACGAAGGGATCGCGGCTTGAGACGCGGAGACTGTCGTTGCCGCAGTTCTTGGACAAAACCCGGAGACGATACGGATTTCATGTAGATGTGGCGCCCGAGGGAATGACGGTGTCCAACGAACTTCTCCAGGCGAATCGCAGAATCTTGGAGCGGCGCCTCCGGGACTTGGGACTCCTCGTTGGAGTAAACGACGCGGAGCGAATGAAGCGAGTTCGGGGGCGATTCAGGCCAGTGGCGGGGGATTGAGATGGAGTGGACCGATTTACACGGTGCGGTGTTGGCGCGCGCGTTAGAGAAGGTGCTGGGGCGTGCAGAGGAGGGGGCAATTGCATTCGTGAGGTGCTTAACCCCGGATGTGGTAAAGCGGCTCGCTGAAGACGACTCGTTCGAGTTGCGGCACTGGGATGTGAGGCGAGTGGCGGAAGATCGTGCACCGGGGACTATTAGCGCAGATCGAGCGGTGGAATTGAGAGAAGAGAAGGGGAAGGCGCTGGTGTTGTTGGTGGATACGGAACGGCCGGGCGCGGGTATGGACGGTATATACAGTGCCGCAAGGGAAATAGTTGAGGGCCGTCTTTTTCGGGAAGCGAGGGCATTGGCTGCGCGTGAGGTGGCCAACAGGCGGTCGCGGAGTACGCGGCAGTATGCTCTAGACGCGCTACGAGAGGCGGGACGACGGTACGGTGCGAGGGACGCCGCCATTTCGCCGTGGACGGCATTCGACTTCCTCTGCCGGGTTGCCGCGGGTGGAGACACGCCGGGAGCGTACCTCCATATTCTCGGTCTTTGGCTCGTTAGCGAGGCGGAAGAGGGGAACTTCCAGAGCGCGTTGAGCAGCTCCCGAAGGTTTGTGGATCGACTACTCGGTCCGGCCGCGGCTGCGTTAGCTCCTGGAGCGAGAATCGAAGCGCTGCGGCTGGACGGTGGGTCGGAAGACGAGAAGCGCGGGCTAGAGCGTTTTCTTCACGCCGTGGATGCGAAACCACTACTCGAAGCGCTGAATGACCTCACTGGTCACCCGCGTCTTTGGGTTGGCGCGCTCCGTGCCGATGGCTCGTCGCAGGTTATCAAGACGATCGAACTTACGCCTTGGCGTAACCGGAACACGGGCAGAATCAACCGATGGTCGGGACTAACCGAGGAGGAAGGAGCGGATGAGCCTCCGACGCTGTTCTTGAGTGATAGTGGCGGCGATGACGGCGCGACCCTGGAGGTCCGGTGGAAGTCCGACCCGGAGGATCTACAGAAGAGCGCTGTTGACTACCGAGTTGCGATCATGACGAGTCTAGGGGAGGAGGTTGCGGGCCAGGACGTATCTCATTCGGCGAGGCCGAGTGGAGAAAGATGCCGGTTCACGGACGATGACTTTTCGGCACTCCCCGACGACTCCGTATTGCCGGCGAAAGTAGTCGTCTCGGTGACCGGAGATGAGACTGTGGCGGCGCAGGATAGCGAGGATTTCGTCATCCGGTTCGGCGACGCACCGGAGCCGGAGGCTGGTGGGGTTGGGGTCAAGGTCCGGGCGTTCAGTGAGGGTGTAGCCGAACTCGGGACGCGAGAGGCCGTGTCCAGCATCGCGAATGAGCCAGAATTGGCTGCTGGATTGGGAAACTACGTGACGTTGAAGACGCCGGTCCAGCGAGGAAGACGGAAGAGCTTCCGTGTGTTTCGCCCGTCCCTGTTGGCGATAGTCGAAGAGGACTGGACTAACCGCGACGGACGCATCGGTCGCTGGATCGTGAAAGTGCGTAGTTCCGGCGAGCGAGCAGGACGACCAGATTTTGTTCCGCTCGTAGGAGAGGGGGAAAACTGGGAACGTGCAGAAAAGGCGAGCCGGAGGATGGCCGAGCGCCTCGGTACGACGTGCGGTGGCGTCGCGCAAGTCTACGACGAGCACTCGAAGGTATATGAGGCGGTGAAGTACTACCTGAGGGCTTGGCTGGCACTTCTGAAGAGTGGTGCCCCCGAACTGGCGCTCGTCAACACGGTAGAGGTCCAATCCTTGTCGGGGGTATCACTTGGGTTGATCGTGCTTCCGGCCCATCCAGTGCGGATAGCTTGGCTATCGGCTTACGACAACATGGTGCTGCATACCGCGTTGGTGCAAGGGGAGCGGCCTAGCGACATCCGCAGAGAGGTGGCGGGCGTGGACGGCGCCATGATCCCTGCATTCCTGCCAAACCCAAGGGGGGGAACATATGTGTTTGCCGATACGCTAGGGTTCCACGCGGCAGGAATGGTCCGAGACGACGACCGGGAACCGAAGGCCGCGGTTGCGATGCTTGCGCGGGCGTTGGGAGACAACGAGCCACCAGAGGCTGCGCCTACAGTCGGGAAGGAGAGCGCAGCTGTGCTAGGGAACGAAATTGTGAAGTACATAGAGTGCCATGACACGGCTCGGTTGCTCCGAATCCACGCGCTGCGCGCCGGTGATGGCATGACGGTTGCACGTGCGCTTGGACGGGTGCACGATCGGTACGGACCGACGGGCGGCGACGAGGTAGGAGAAGAGCAGGCAGACGGGACGGGGCCGATATTTACATTGGAATTGTATCCTTCGGCTGCGCAACATGGAATTACGGGCCGGTTTATCGCCGATGCACGTGAGAAGCGGCGCAGTGGTGCTGGCGTCCTTGCGGAGGAGGACCGGTGGATGCTAGAGTCGTTGAGTCTACCTGGCGGAGTGAACTTGCCAAGACTTCGATGGGCAAGAAAGGGGACGGAGGATCCCAAAGTAGCGGCGCATTTGGCGATCGCTTTTGACACCTTTCAATCACGTGTGGACATAACTGGCGCAGACACGTGCAGCCGCCCGCGCCCATACCACGCGTTCGGTCTACTGTCGTTCTTCGAGCGACACTATTCGAGTCGACCTAGCCCTCGCTGGATCAACGCGATCCCGCCGGCCGAGGGTGGGGAGAAGCACCCTTCCAACCGAGCACACACGGATTGGGTGACGCGACTAACTCATGCGACCCACAATGCGGTCGCGCGCCACCTTCATAGGGATGGGGTTCCGGCGGTAGTCACCGAGATCTCTAGAGAAAGGGCAGAAGCGCTAGACGAGCTGCATCGGTTGTGCGATTGGGTCGTCACGTTGGATCGGAATGCAGGCGTGGAGTATTTTGACTCGCCGCGAGACGATCGCGCGATTTACGATGCGTATGTGATCGACTGCGTTCCGGAGCGAGACGATCTGGCCAGTCTTCAGTTGATTACCTCAACCACAAGTATGGATGAGGTGCGAAATTTGCTTGATTGTGCTCTTGATCGAATGGGCTTGAGCCGTAGCCGGAGAAACGCCGTGTTTCTGATGGGACACCTCAAGGCACTTAGTGGCCGACTGGCGATTCGGCTCACTGGACACCGGCCGGCGACCTCCGAGCTTATCGCATTGGCCATGTCCCACGCGAATTGCGGGCTCGCCGAAGCGAGCGACAACTGTTGGGTGTCTCTGGAGGAGGGATTTCTCATCCCCGTGGATGACGTGCGCGACCTTCTGCCGCCGCTCAAAGCGGCGTACGGGGACGAGGCCGAGGAGGGGCAGACTAGGCCGGATCTGATCTACGTTACCATGATGCCACGCAGGGGGTTAGCGTTTCGGTTCATTGAGGTAAAATATCGGCGCAACTTGAGAGCGGCCCGCGCGCTAGACGTTCTCGAGAGTGTCCGTAGTCAGACAATGAGTCTCCGAAGTCGTTGGTATCAATGGTACTCCCATAGTGACGCTTGTTCTACGTTTAGAGCGCTTCGGCGTGCGAAGCTAGCTCGTGTGTTGCGGTTCTACGCCGACAAAGCCCAGAGACATACGCTTCCGACGGGACGGCATAGGCAACTGATGGCGGAGATTGACCGCATGATCGAACGAGGGGGCGACTACGCCTTTGGATCGATAGAGGGCGGTGACCGGGGATGGGTCTTCTGTCCGGAATACCCGGGGGAGCGCCCGCTTGAGATTTCGCCGGAGGAGTCGGGTACGAGAATCTATTTGTTCGGTCCGGGTTACCTGCCGGACACGGATTTCGGTCCCGGTGTTCGTCGCGCTGAAGAGGTAGAGGCACCGCGTCGGGCCGTGGCGGGGGAAAGAGGAGATCAAGAAGAGTCAAGATCTGGGACGGAAGAGGGATCTGGACGGGAAGGGGGGGCTGGCGAATCAAAGCGTGGAGACGAGGAAGAGATAGAGGAGTCGGGTGGAGACGCAGATACGGAGAGGCGGGAGCCGGTCGTGAGTCTCGGGATTGACCCTAGTACTAACAGCAGCGTTCGGTGGTCGCTGACGGTTAGGGGGAATCCGCACCTCCTCGTGGCGGGGCTTCCCGGGATGGGGAAGACAACTTTTTTGCTGAATCTCTGTCGGCAGATGGCAGAGATGGAGGTGCGACCCATTGTCTTCTCTTACCATGAGGACATCGACGAGCGACTCGTGACGGCTGTGGAAGGGGTTCGTTTTATCGATTTTGCGGACGGATTGGGATTTCATCCGCTGCAGGTGGTTCAAGGGGGGTCCAGGCTCGCTCATCTAGACGTGGCTGGTGAGATGCGAGACCTCTTTATGGCGATCTACCCGGAGCTTGGCGACATTCAGGGGGAGAGGCTACGCAACGCGGTGAAAGACAGTTTTGTCGAAGCAGGTTGGGGTACCCAAGGCGTAATCGAGGGGGCGCCGGAGCCGCCGTTTGTTCGTTTCGTTGAGATCCTGCGATCGCAGCCGAGGCCGGATAGTGGGCTGAAAACGTTGCTTGCACGGCTAAACGAGCTCGATGACTATGGTTTCTTTCGCGTTCGTGAGGGTCACCGGAGTCTATGGGACGATGAGCAGCCGACAGTGATTCGTATTCATACGACCATAAACGAGAATTTGCAGCGAGCGCTTGCGTCGCTGGTGTTCTATGGGCTCTATAAGGACATGTTCCGAAGGGGGGTTAAGGACCGGATTACTCACGCTCTGATCTTCGACGAAGCTCATCGGGCCGCCAGGTTGAGGCTCATTCCGACGATGGCGAAGGAGTGCAGGAAGTATGGGATCTCCTTAGTGTTGGCGTCACAGGAAGCGCGAGATTTTAATGTATCGGTGTTCTCGGCAATCGCGAATTATCTAGTCCTGAGGCTGACCGAGACTGACGCGAGGTTTCTAGTGAAGAACGTATCGAGTTCGCAGCAAGAGCGGGCTCTGGTGGACAGAATCAAACAGATGGAAAGATTCAAAGGGCTATTCTTTGCGGAAGGAAAGAGCAAACCGCATTTGTTGAATCTCGCCGATTAGCGGGTCGGATGGGTGGAGGTCCATCGGTCGGCGGGTCCCGTGCGAGTGGGTTGTTGGCGACGTGGTAAGGAACGATGGGCTAAAGAAGCGTGTGGATTGGGAGGACGAGCGATTGCAGAGTGGGCGTAGTGGTTAGCGACGGCAGATGTGGACTGAGGGAAGAGTGGCTCGTGGACGTAGAAAAAGGGGGCGTTTGTGGTGGGGTAGCGCCGTGCGGCTGATCCCGGAGGGGCTCCTGGAGCGGGCGGCGGCCCGCTGGCGTTCAGACCGGTTCGCCGCCGCGCGAGACGGTCTGCGGCGGCGCGCCGGCGCCCTGCTCGCCGTCGACCTGGAGCCGCCCGACGAGCCGGCCGGGCTCTATCACAACTACTTCTGTCCCGATCACGCGGTCGAGCTGCGTTTCGATCCGCGCACGCCGCGCGCGCACGTCTGCCCGGTGGACGGACGCGTGTGGAGCGGGTCGCCGTTCGACGAGGCGTGGCGCTTCGGCGCCAACCACCTGCTCGCGCACGGGGCGCTGCAGGCCGCGCTGCTGTGGCGGCTGGACGGCGATGCGCGCGCCGCCGACCGGGCGGCCGCGGTGCTCACCGGCTATGCGCGGCGCTACCCCGGGTACCCGCTTGGGACGCACACGTCGCGCGGCGGCGGCCGCGGCAAGGCAACCTACCAGTCCCTGGACGAGGCGAACATCATCGTGCCGCTGGCGCGCGCCTACGACCTGCTGCGCGAGCGGCTGCCGGCGGCCGACCGGGAGCTGATCGAGGGCGACCTGCTGCGGCTGGCGGCCTGTCACATCCGCGCTCAGCGGTTTCACGAAGTCCACAACATCGAGTGCTGGCACCACGCGGCGCTGGCGGCGGTGGGCACGGCCGTGGGCGACGGCGCCCTGGTGGACGAGGCGATCGACGGCGCCTTCGGATTCCGGCGGCTGCTGCGCGACGGGCTCGCCGACGGCCTGTGGTGGGAGTGCTCGTCGAGCTACCACTTCTACGCCGCCCACGCACTGACGACGCTGGCCGCAGTGGTGGCCGCGGCGCGGCCGGAGTGCGCGCGGGCAAAGGAGCTGCACAGCATGTACGCGGCGCCGCTGGCGATCCGCATGCCGGACGGACGGCTGCCGGCGACCAACGACTGCTGGTTCTTCTCCTCGCTGCGCGGCGACGTCTGCCACGGGGTGCCTCCCGCGCGCGCGCTGTACGAGGTGGCGGCGGGGTGGTTCGGCGATCCGGCTTTCCATCACGTACTGGCAGAGAACTACCGCTCGGCCCCGCGCGACTCGATGGAGGCGTTGCTGTACGGCCCGGACGAGGTGCGCTCCGATGCCGTGAACGGTGACGGCGCCGGGTCAAAGAGCGTCAGCCTGGCGGACATCGGCCTGACCGTGCTGCGGGAGCGCCCCGCTCCGGGCTCCGCGGAGCCGTCGGTGGCGTTGCTCAAGCACGGCCCGTCGGGCGGCGGCCACGGCCATCCGGACAAGCTGGCCCTGTCCCTGTACGCCGCCGGTGAGCCGGTGTCGCCGGACCTGGGCTCGCCCGGCTACGGGGTGCCGCTGCACCGTTCCTGGTACCGGCAGTCGTTCAGCCACAACACCGTGGTCCTGGACCGCTGCTCGCAGCCGCCCGCACGGGCGCATCTGGTCCGCTTCGAGCGCCCGCCCGGCGGCACCGACCAGGTGCTGGCGCGGGTGCGGTTCGGGGATGGGAGCGGCGACGCCGATGCGGACGCCGTCTACGCCGGGACCGGGATGTCCCGCGCCGTGGCGTCCGCCGGGCGCTACGTCCTGGATCTGTTCATGGTCCGCTCGCCGGCCGCGCACGTCGTGCAGTGGCTGTTCCGGATGCGCGGCACCCTTGCCTGGGTGCGCGGGACCGCCGGCGCCGAGGCGGACGCGGATGCGGGGGCCGGCCTGCCGCACGTGACAGTGCGTGCCGGCGGCACGGCTGCCGGCGCGGCATCGGCGCTCTGGCACACCGCCGCCGGCTGGGTGGCCCTGCACCTCCCGCACGAGGACGGCGGATCGGTCGAGATCGGGGACGCCCCGTTCAATCCGGCCTCGGAGCGCACCGACCTGCTGGTACGCACCCGCCGGGCGCGGGACGTCGACTTCGTTACCGTGATCGAAGCCGGCCGCCCCGGCGAGGAGCCCAGCCGGGTGGAGCTGGAGCCGGACGGTGCCACGCTGGCCATCCGCCGCGCGGGCTCCGAACACCGCTGGAGGCTCCCGGACGCCGACGGCGCCGGCTGGCGGGCCGGGGTAGGGGGATGAGCATGCGCGCGTACTTCTTCTGGGAGGCCGGCAGGGACCTCCGGTTCGGTACGCGCTCCAATCAGTACGGGGCGTTGCTGGCGCGGTCGCTGCGCCGCCACGGCATCCACCTGGAGCCCGGCGACTATGCGTTCGGCGCCGACTGGCTGGAGCGTTCGCGGCCGGAGTACTCGGTGCTGCACCTGAACTGGCTGGACCGTTTCTACACCCAGGAGGGGCCGGACGGGGCGCTGGCGCAGTACACGCGCTTCGCGGAGGAGCTCATCCACGCCAGGCGGATGGGCTACCGCATCGTCTGGACCCTGCATAACCTGTTCCCGCACGAGCGGCCACACCCCGAGTTGGACCGGCTGGTCAACCTGCTGGTGGCGCGCGAGGCGGACGCCGTGATCGCCCACTGCCGCTACGGCGCCGAGCAGCTCACCCGCCGCTACGGCGTGGACACCGTGCACGTGATCCCGCACGGCCACTACATGGACATTTTCCCGGACGAGGTCGTACGCCCGGAGGCGCGCGCCCGGCTCGGGATCGGCGACGACCGGTTCGTGTACGTGTTCTTTGGCAACCTGCGCGGATACAAGGGACTGGAGGAGCTGATCGCCGCCTTCCGCCACGTCGCGCGGCCGCGCGACCTGCTGATGCTCATGATGAAGACCAACGCGCGGGCGCCGGACCTGCTGGCGCGGCTGACCGCGGCTGCCGGCGGCGACCCGTCGATCCGGATCGAGACTTCCGATTTCTTCCCGGAGGAGCAGTTCCAGTACTACCTCAACGCCGCCGACGTGGCGGTCCTTCCGTTCCGGGAAGTGATGACCTCCGGCAGCGCCATCCAGGCGCTGGGCTTCGGGCTGCCGGTGGTGCTGCCACGCCGCGGCTGCATGGCGGATCTGATCGACGACAGCATGGGCGTGCTCTACGAGCCGGACGAGCCCGGCGCGCTGCCGGCGGCGATGCGGCGCGTGCGAGACATGGACCTGCAGGCGGCCGGCCGCGCCGCGCGGGCGCAGGCGAAGCGGCTGGACTGGAACGACATCGGCGACCGGGTCGCCGACCTCTACCGCGGGGCCGGCGACGCGCGATGACGCGGCCGGGCCCGGCGGCGGCGCCTTCCCGGAACGGTGCGGATGGGCCGGTCGTCGTCCCGTACTTCGCCGCCGGGGCCGGCCACCTGTCGGCGGCGCGCGCGGTCGCGGCGGCGCTGGAGGAGCGTGGCCGCGGCGCCGAGCTGGTCGACGCGGCGGCCCTCGGCGGGCCGCGCACCGAGCGCTTCTACGTCTCGTCCTGGGACTGGATCCTGCGCCACCGGCGGGCCGGCCAGCTTGCCTTCGCCGGTGGCGCGGCGCTGCCGGCGGTGACCCGCATGGTCAACCGCGCGGCGGCCGCGCAGGCGGTGCCGCAGGCTCGCGAGCTGCTCGACCGCCGCCGGCCGGCGGCGGTGCTGGCCACCCACTGGGGCACCGCGCATATCTTCGCCCGCGCCCGGCGGCTGGCCCGGCACCGGCCGCCGCTGTTCTACGTGTTCACGGAGCTGGGCGGGCCGCACCACCTGCTGGCCTGCCACGCCGACCGCTACTTCGCCATGGGAGAGGCCGCCGCCCACGCGGTGCGTGACTCCGGCGTGGGGCCCGCCCGCATCGAACGCGTGGCGCCGATCACCCACCGGCGGTTCCTGGCCGCGCCGGACCGCGGGGAAGCCAGACGGCGGCTGGGCCTGGAGCCGGGGCGGCCGGTGGTGTTCTACGGCCTGGGCGGGGCCGGCATCGGCGATGCCGAGGGGTTCGTGCGGGCATGCACGCGCGCGGTGCCGGACGCGCTGATGCTGGTGGCCACGGGCCGCAACGCGGCGCTGCGACGGCACCTGGCCACGCGGTTCGCCGCCGACCGGGTCGTGCCGCTGCCGTTTCGCGACGACATGGAGGTGCTGCTGGCGGCCGCGGACCTGGCCGCCGGCAAGTGCGGCACCCTGTTCACGCTGGAGGTGACCGCCGCGCGGCGGCCGTTCCTGATCACCCAGGTCGGCGCTCCCAACGAGCGCCACAGCCGCAGCTTCATCGTCCGCAACGGATACGGCTGGTACGCGCCGTCGGCCGGCGCGTTTCAGGCGGCGCTCCGGCGCGCCCTGGTCGAAGGCGGGCTGGAGTCCGCCCGGCGGGCGCTGGCGCGCGCGCCGCGGCCGACCGGCGCCGCCCAGGTCGCGGCGGCGGTGGCCGCCGCCGTGGACGCGACGCCGTGATCGGCTGGGCGCGGCGCTCGGAGTCGGCCGCGGTCGTGGTCGCGGCCGGCGTGGGGGTGACCCTGTTCGCGCTGGCGGCGGCCCCGCCGGGAGCCGCGACCCTCGCCCGGTTGCTGGCGGGCGGCGCACCGGCGCCGTTCGCGGACTACGCCGTGCGTTTCGCCGGCGCCCTGGTGCTGCTCGGGCTGGCGCCGGCCGCGGTGCTGCGCCTGGGCGGCGGACGCCTGCACGAGATCGGCATGCGCAGGGCGAAGCGCATCCACCCCGCCGCGGTGCTGCTGGCCTGCGCGGTCGCCGCGCTGGTCGGGTTCCTGTCGCGCCGGAACCCGCAGCTCGCCGCCTTCTACCCGTTCGGGCGGCCCGACATCCTGGAGCTGGCGCGGTCGCCGCTCGGCATCGCCGCGCACGCCGTGGCCTACCTGTGCTGCTACTACCTGCCGTGGGAGCTCACGTTCCGCGGCGCGCTGCTGTTCCCGCTGGTGCCGCGCCGCGGCGCCGGCGCGGCCGGCGTGCTGCTGGCCGCCACCCCGCAGGCGCTCGCGTCCACGCTGCTGCACATCGGCCACCCGCCCATGGAGCTGGCGGCCGCCTTCCCGTTCGGCCTGGCCCTGGGGCTGCTGGCGGTCCGCACCGGCTCGATCCTGCCGGGGCTCTTCATCCACGCGGCCGCCGGCATCGCCCTGGACCTGTCGATCCTGTTGGCGCGCTGACCGCCGGGCCGGTCAGCCGCTCCCGGCGCGCGCCGCACGGTCGGCCGCGTGGTCGTACACGACCGCCCCGCCGCGCAGGAACGGCACCGCCTGCGACCACAGGCCGCCGTCCGCTCCCAGGATCGGCTCGGCGCTGTACTGCGTGAGGTAGACGCGCCGCATGCGCCCGGTCGTGTTCGGTCCGGAGCGGTGGAAGTTGTAGCTCGTGAACGCCACCACCGAGCCGGCCGGGACGATCATGGCGATCCCCGGATCGTCGCCGTGGTAGCCGATCAGATCGTCGTCCGCCGCGTCGCGGACGTGGTCGGCGATCATCTCCCTGGTGCCGGCGCGCGAGTGAGGGAGGACGTAGACCGTTCCGTTCGACTCGTCGACGTCGTCCAGGGTGCACCAGCAGGAGAGGTAGGGCCGGTGCGTGGTCTGCCGGTAGCGGTTCTTGACGTAGCCGGAGTCCTGGTGCCAGGCGAACGCGCCGCCGGTGTCGGCCGCCTTGACCACCCACTGCTCGTTGAACAGGTAGGCGTCGGCTCCGAGCGCGGCCCGGCACACCCGCGCCATCAACTCGCCATACACGAAGCGCCACAGCCGGGGGCTCAGGTGGTAGCGGTTGCCGACGAAGTAGCGGTTGCCGCGCTGGTGGATCCCTTTCCGCTCCATCCCGGCGGCGTCCATCTCCGCGTCCATGTACCCCATGAAGTACGAGCACTCCTCGCGCAGCGTCTGCAGCGTGTCGTCGTCGATGGCGCGTTCCAGGACCAGGTATCCCTCGTCGTGGTAGCGGTCGATCTGCTCGCGGGTGATGGTGACGGGCGGTCCGGACGGCGAGCTGGTGGTGTTCATCGGGCTACTCGATGCATGAGGAGCCCGCGCGGCGTCAAGACGCCGTCGGGCTTGCCGCCCGTGTAGCGTGCGCGCCACGCTGCACGCATGGGTCGTGAGCCGGCCGCGGACACGGTCGTGACCGGCGCGTCCGGGTTCGTCGGCTCCGCGCTCGCGATCCACCTGGCGGCGTCCGGACGCCGCGTGCGCGGCATCTGGTTCCGTGGCGGTCCCGAGGAGCGGATGCGCCGGCTGGCGGCGGCCGGGGTCCGCCTGCAGCGCCACGACCTGAGCGGGGATGCCGGCGCGGACGCGGCACTGCGGGGGGCGGCGACCGTCGTGCACTGCGCGGGGGCGGTCAGCGACTGGGGCACGGCCGACCACTTCCGGCGCCACAATGCGGAGCTCACGGCCCGTCTGTGCCGGGCTGCCGGGGCGGCCGGCTGCCGCCGGTTCGTGCACGCTAGCTCGGCGGCCGTGCACGGCTTCGGCCCGCACCGCGACACCACGGAGCAGGGTCCGTTCTATCCCCCGGTCAACCCCTACCAGGAGAGCAAGCTGGCCGCCGAGCGGAGCGTGCGCGTGCTCATGCCGGACGCCGTGGTGCTGCGCCTGGGCAACGTCTACGGTCCCGACGACACCACCAGCTTCTACCGCATCCTGCAGGCGATCGAGCGCGGCCTGCCGGCCTTCATCGACGCCGGCCGCCACCTGACCTGTCCGGCGTACGTGGACGACGTGTCGCGCGCGTTCGAGCTGGCGCTGGAGACCGAGGCGGCGGCCGGCGAGGTGCTGCTGGTGACCGGGGGCGAACGCGTGACCTGGCGGCAGCTTCTCTGCCACGCGGCGGTGCTCCTGGAGCGGAAGCCGCCGCGCTGGCCGGTGCCGGCGCGGCTGGCGCTGCCGGCGGCACGGATGATCGAGCACCTGTATCGCGCCGTGCCGGCGGCCGGTGAGCCGCCGCTGACCGTCTACCGGGTGGCGCAGACCGCGCACGACTATCACTTCTCCATCGCCCGCGCGCGCGCGGTGCTGGGCTATGCGCCGGCGACCGGCTACCGCTCCGGGATCGAGCGGACGGTGCGGGCCTACCGCCGGTCGGCGATGGCGCTACGGTGAAGCGGCGCGCCCGGCGCGGTAGTCGGCCAGGGCCTCGATCACGATGTTGAAGGCACGCTCGTCCACGATCGGACCGACTATCGACTCGAAACCGCCTTGCAGGACCCGCCACTCGGCCGCCTGTTCGGCCGTGGGCTGGTGGATGGTCAGGCCGAAGCGGCGCATGAGCTCCACGGCCGCCCATTCCGCGGCAAGGACCTGCGCGGTCGCCTCCGCGCCGAACTCCTGCACGGCCGCAAGAAGCTGCGGCCGCAGGTCCTCGGGAAAACGTCTCCACGTGCGCGTGGAGATCAGCATCGCCCCGTAGAACGGGGCGATCTCCAGCGCGTTCATGTGCTTGGCGACGCCGAACCACTGCATGGGCGCGACGATCAACGGGGTGTTCAACACCACGTCGACCAGCCTGTTCTGCAGACCGAAGGCGACTTCGGTGACCGGTACCTCCGCGATACGGAAGCCGATGTCCTGCCAAGCGGACACCACGCCCGGATTGGCGTCGGGAACGTTCAGCTTCTGACTCCGGAGGTCGGCCGGGGTGAGGATCGGGTCGCGCGAGAAGAGGTGCACCCAGCCGGCCGCGGTCCACATCAGCATCTTGAAGCCGCGGCGCTCGAACTCCTCCTCCATCAGCGGGCGGAGCCGCTCGGTGGCATAGGCCACTTCCTCCTCGTTCTCGAACAGGAACGGCATGCCCAGCGCCAGCACGCCGGGATACACGGTGGCCAAGCCGATCGCGGAGATGGCGGCGGCGTCCAACTGGCCGGTACGCATCTTGCGGAGCATGTCGGTCTCGTCCCCGGCGACGCCGCCGGGGAAAACGGTCACCTCGATCGCGCCGCCGGAAAGCCGGTTCCACTCGGCGCCGATCTGCCTGAGCGCCACGTCCCACACCGTGTCCTTCGGCGCCACGCTCGCGAACTTCAGGTTCTGCGCCCCGGCGACGGCCGCCGCCAACGCCAGCATAACCAGACAGGCGCACCCACGGCGCACGGCGCGGTGCCACCGCGGGCTGCCGTGACGTTCACCGCTTCCTGACCAGACGGCGTGTTCCATGATTGTGAGTATGGTCGCGCGCAGTGCCGGTAGCGTCAATTGACCGGGTGGCCGGACAGACCCAGCAGGCTGACCAGCGTGGTGGTGAGGGGAGGCACGTAGGTGATCACCAGCACCGACACCAACAGGATCGCCAGGAACGGCAGGGTGGACCGGTACAGCTTCGCGAGAGGTATCTCGAACCGGTAGGAGGCCAGGAACAGGTTCAGGCCTACCGGAGGCGTCAGGTAGCCGAGCTCCAGGTTGGCCAGGAAGATGATCCCCAGGTGTACCGGGTCCAGGCCGTACGACAGGCCGATCGGGATCAGCAGCGGCGCCAACACGACGATCGCCGAGAAGATGTCCATCAGGCAGCCGGCGATGAGCAGCGCCACGTTGAACAGGATCAGGAACACGTAGGGCGAGCGCACGTTCGCCGAAAACCATTGCACCAGCGCCTGCGGCACCTGCGCGTCCACGATCGCGAATGACAGCGCCTTGGCGACTCCCAGGATCACCAGGATGCCGCCGATGATGGGTGCCGCCTTGGCGAACAGCCGGGGCAGATCGCGGACCGACAGGTCGCGGTGGATCAGCATCTGCACGACCAGCAGATACACCACGGCGATCGCGGCCGTCTCCACCAGGTTGGTGACGCCGCCGAACAGCAGCCCCAGAATGATCAGCGGCAACGCTACCTCCCAGCCGGCGTGCCGCAGCGCCCGGCCGATCTCCTGCAGCGTGGCCGGGGCGCCGGGACCGGCGACGGCAGGCGCTGCCTCGGACGGATCCGCCGCGACGTCGGTGCGCCGCTCCGTGCGTCGAACACGCACCAGGGTGAAAACGATCAGGGCGACAACCAGGAGGATTCCGGGTCCGACTCCGCCGGCGAACATCGCCTTGATGTTGGTGTGGCTGACGACGCCGTACATGATGATGGGGAGGCTGGGCGGAAACAGCAGGCCGATGCTGCCGGAGGCGGTCAACAGCCCGGTGGACAGGTCCTTGCGGAAGCCGTTCTCCGCCAGCAGCACTGCCAACAGGCCGCCGACCGCCAGGATGGTCACGCCGGAGGCGCCCGTGAAGGTGGTGAAGTAGGCGCAGATCAGCGTCGCGGCGATGATCAGGCCGCCGCGGTAGCGGGAGAACAGGGCCGTGCACAGACGCACGAGGCGCGCTCCGGCGCCGCTTTCCGACAGCAGGAAGCCGGACAGGGCGAACAGCGGCAGCGCCGGCACGTGCACGCCGATGAGCATCCCGTACGCCTCGTCCGGGACCGTCTCCAGCACCCCGTTGGAGGCAAACATCAACAGGGCGATGCCGCCCAGCACGGCGAAGATCGGCGCGCCTGCCACCGCCGAGACGATCATGAGGATCAGCAGCGGCAGGCGCAGCGACCTCACCATGCCGTTCACGGTGTCGGCAAGGTCCAGGAGGGCAGTTTCGATCGCCGCCGGCAGCCCCGTGCCGATCTCCCAGGAGACGGTGACGATCAGGTTGACCAGCGGCTGCGTCGACAGGATCACGCCGAGCGCCACGCCGAGCACGCCTGCCGCGGTTCCCGCCCGTCCCGAATGGCCCTCCGCCTGCGACCGGGCGGCGGCCAGCACCAAGCGCAACGCCATGAGCCCGAATCCGACCGGCAGGATCGCCAGCACCGCCCGCTTGGGCAGCATCCCGACTCGCTCGTAGGCGCCGAACGCCACCAGCGTCAACGACGCCGCGCTGACGGCGATGCCGGTGGTGACGGCCACGGTGATGGCCGTGGCGGCGACCGCCGCCCAGCGGTCGTACGGGGCCGGCAGCTTCGGCAGCCCGGCGCTCAGCGACAGGTGCTTCCGCTCACGGGTGGCGACGATGCCGGTCAGGCAGGCGCCCCAGACCACCAGGTGCCTGACGTAGCCGCTCGCCGTCGTCAGTGCGACATCGAACAGTAGGCGGGCCACCACCTGCGCCGTGGGGATGATCGCCAGCAGGATGAGCGAGACGATCACCGCGCCGTCCTCGATGCGCGCCGCGCGCGAGGGCGGCAGAGCCGTCGAGTCCGGAGCGGGTTCGCTCATGGGCCGCCGCTCATGCCGGTCCCCGCCTGGCTGCCGGCGGCGGACCCTGGACGGCTGCCCAGGTGACGACCGCCGCGACCAGGAAGCGGTACCGGTCCAGGCTCAGGATCTCGCGGTCGGCCAGGCCGCCGGCGAGCTGCTCGGCCGCCGGTGCGGCGAGCGCTGCGCCGGACAGCATGGCCAGCAGTGCACGGGCGGCCTTCGCGAAGCGCGCATGATCTTCGCCCATCAGGTCCAGCATCTTAGCCACCTGCTCGCGCGGCGTCCGCGAACGCCGATTCTGCGTCAGCTCGTCGCGCAGGCTGTCCAGCCCGGCCGCGGCGTCGTCCAGGAAGCTCCGGTAGTGGGGGTACAGGAAGCTGCCGGCGCCCAGGATCGCGGCGACCGCCAGGATCAGCTCGTCGCGCACGTAGGGGGCGAACCGGCGGCTCAGCTTGGCGATGAGCACCGGGACCGAGGTCGCGCTGCCGAACAGCTCCAGGGCGGTGGCCGCGTGGATGATCAGGCGCGGGTTCTCGGTGTCGGCCAGGATCTGCTCGATCCGTCCCACGCTCGGCCGGTCGCCGAGCCGCCCCAGGGCGACCATCGCCTTGCCGGCCAGGAAGAAGTCGCGGGAGTCCAGGCTCTCCCGCAGGGCCGGGATCGCCTCGGCGACGCCCTTCTGGCCGGCCACGTTCGCGGCAAGGTAGGCGGTGGTGAAGTCGTGGTTGCGCAGCTCGTTGATCAGGGCCGGGGCCAGATCCTCGCGGGTGTCGGCCGTGCTGAGCGCCGTCAGCGCTTCCGCGCGCACCGCGAACCGCGGTGAGGACAGCTTGCGCATCAGGTCGCGGGCGGTCACGCGCGAGCGCGCCGAGCCGAGCTCTTGGATGAGCTGCTCCTCCTCGAACGGGCTGCGCACCCGCTGCAGCCGGTTGAGCAGCCCCAGTGCCCGCAGGTCGCGGATGGAGAACATCATCGACAGCACGTCGCGCGCGCGGTAGGCGCCCAGCCGCTCCAGGCCGCCCATGCCGACGACGATGGCCGCAAACAGCACCGTCACCAGCGCGAAGTAGGCGCGGAACGAGCCGGTCACCCCCAGCGCGCCCCCCAGCAGGTCCAGCAGCGCGCCGCCGGCCAGCGAGCCCAGCGTGCCGCCCAGCCCGGTGGCGAGCATGTACAGGATGCCCAGGTTGAGCCGCTCGGAGGCCTTGCCGATCGACAGGAAGTAGACGGTGGAGGCGCTCTGCAGCCCGCTGGCGCCCAGCATGAAGACGAAGAACGCCGCCGCGCCGTAGATCCATGCCGCGGTCGCGGGCAGGGGAGGCGCCACCACCAGCGGCAGCATCACCACCGCGATGGCGGCGGCCGACAGCACCAGCAGCGGCTGGGCGCCGATGCGGTCGGTCATCAGGCCGCTGAGCAGGGCCATGCAGATGGCGCCGGTCGAGCCGACCACCGTCACCAGCATGATCGAGTTGTCGCCCATGCCGTAGACTTGCCGCAGGAACACGATGAAGAACGGGCTGACCATGAAGGAGCCGGCGAACACCGCCAGGATCAGGAGCAGGAAGCGGCGCATGGTGGCGCCGCGCAGCGCCTCGACGGCGGCCCGCAGGAGCGGGCCGGAGCGTTCGTCGCGCGGCGGTTCCGGCAGGCGGAATACGGAGAAGGTGGCGATGACGCCGGCCGCCACGCCCACCGCCAGGATGACCGTGAACACCGCCAGCGGCGACTCCCGGTCCAGGACCAGACCCATCAGCAGGCCGGTCACGATGATCACGGCGTGGATGATGAGCTGCATGCGCGACATGAACAGGCCGCGGTCCTGCGGCGTGGTCAGGTGGCCGATGACCGGCTGCATGCCGGCCATGCCGGCTCCGCGTGCCAGGTTGAAGCCCAGCACGCCGATGAACAGCAGCGCCACCGCCACGGTGGTCCGACCCGCGCCCGCGAACAGCGCCACCACCAGCAGCGGCGCCGCCATGATGGAGCGTGCGCTCCAGAACAGGCCCATGGAGCGCACGTTGCCCAGCCGGGTGACGAACAGCCGGCCGATGAGCGGCATGAACTGGGACAGCGGGATGACGGCGAACAACACGCCGATCATCACGCTGCCCAGCCCGACCCGGAGCCCGAACAGCGTGATCAGGTTGCCCGACAGGCACTGGAAAGAGCAGACGTTGAACAGGGTGAAGATGTGGAAGGTGCGCTGCGCGGCGATCCGCTGCGCGGGACTGAGCGCGCGGCGCTCGGGCGGCCGGTCCGCGGTGCTCACCGGCCGAAGGTAGATTCGGCCCGCGAGGCCGTCAAATCATGAGCAAGTGTCGGCGGACTGATTCCCGTATCCGTAGGAGTCGACGAGCACTCCCGAGCGATCCTTGAGGCACGCCAGGTCCCCGGGGTTGCCCCAGATGTTCCTGGTCAGGGGGTACAGGGAAGTCTCTGGACTGCCTGCACAACCGGTGCCGCTGCACACGGCCAACGTCTCTCCGGGTGCCAGGCTGGTCCCCGTCGGGATCGTGATGATGTCGCCGTCGTCGTCACAGATCCGCCATCCGGAGATGTCCACCGCGGCGGACATGTGGTTACGGAGTTCTACGTGCTCATCACGGCCGTGGTTCCGTATGTGCGCGATCGTCACGCCGTCGCCGCCTTCTCCGCATCCGGCCGAGCGTTCAAGGTCCTCGAACTCTTCGTAGAAGTACATCAGGTCATCGTAGCGGTAGAGTTCCGCGAGACACTCTTCGATGAGCTCGGCATTGAGCAGCGTGCCGTCCGGCAGGTAGACGAACGCCAACAGGCGGTCGTACCGGTCGCGCCGCCGGAAATCGAACGCCAGGTACACCCGCCCCGCGCCGACCGTGCGCACGACATGGTCAAGCGCCTCCATACCCTCGGGCTCATCCATCTCGGGGGTGTCGATGCCCATGAGCCGGACCGTCTCTTCGGTGCGCATGCCGTATGGCGGGTCGGCGATCGAAACCTTGAAGGTATCCCCGTCGACGTGGCGCGTGACCTTCGCGGGCGTCATCAGCCGCAGGTCCGCGTCCTGGTAGTGCTTCAGGCGGGCCACCGTGACGTCATAGACGAGCGGCCGTCGGGTTCCCTCGGCTCCGGCACCTGCGGCTCCCAGGATCAGCATCACCGATCCTGCCAGAAGCCCGGATACCCGCGTGCGCGCGGTCATGTCGCGGGTGACTATCTCAGATCAGGCGTGCGGCGAGCGAGCCTCCGCCTCCTGCCGTGCGATCAGCTCGATTCGCCGGGAGGAGGCGCTATCGTGCCGGTCCGCTCGTGCAGTATCGTTTCGACGACCGACAAGCGACCTTCTACCGCCGATAGACGCTCCCCGACGCGGTCGAGCTTGTCGCCGATTCTGCCTATGTCGCCACGCATCCACCCGAACAGCGCCACCATCACTCCAAGCAACGTCGCGCCGACCGCAAGGATGGCTATCAGCTCCCCGGTCATCGCGTCCACCGAGCCACCCGTGCCGCTTCCGCGGCCGCCCCGCAGGGACGCTTCCCCCTGCTCATCCGTGAATCCTCCTCTGTAGCGTACGTCCGGTCGGCTATCGCCATCAACATTCCCGCTGCAGAAGTACGCGCGGACCGGGACGGTGTATCGATCGCCGCGCCGCGCTACCATGCGCAGCCATGACGGCGAACGACTTTCGGCTCGACGGCAGGCTCGCCCTGGTCACCGGCTCGACCTCCGGCATCGGCGCCGCGCTGGCGCGCGGCCTGGGCGAGGCGGGCGCCCACGTGCTGGTCAACGGCCGCCGGCTCGACCGCGTCGCGCAGACGATCGAAGCGCTGCGCGCGGAGGGGATCGAGGCTGACGCCTGCCCGTTCGACACCCGCGACGAGCAGGCGGGGGACGAGGCGATCGGCGCCGTCGAGCGGTCCATCGGGCCCATCGACATCCTGGTCAACAACGCCGGCATGACGCGCCGCGCGCCGATGGTCGAGCTGGACTCCGCCGACTGGCAGGAGGTGATCGACACCGACCTCACCGCGCCGTTCCTGGTCGGCCGCCGGGTCGCGCGCGGCATGTGCGAGCGGGGCCGCGGCAAGATCATCAACACCTGCTCGCTGATCAGCGAGCGGGCGCGGCTCGGCACCGCCGCGTACGGGGCCGCCAAGGGCGGACTGCAGATGCTGACGCGGGCGATGGCCGTGGAGTGGGGGCCGCACGGGGTGCAGGCCAACGGCATCGGGCCCGGCTACTTCGTCACGGAGATGACCCAGCCGCTCGCCGACGATCCGGCGTTCAACGCCTGGCTGCGCGAGCGCACGCCGGCGGGCCGCTGGGGGGATACCACCGAGCTGGTGGGCCCGGCCGTGTTCCTGGCCTCGGACGCCTCCAGCTTCGTCAACGGCCACGTGCTGTACGTGGACGGGGGCTTCCTGGCGCTGCTGTGAAGTGAAGCGGGCGGGCCGGCTCGGCTGGCTTGTAGTGGCGTGATCGCAGGCGAGCCGGTATCGCTTCCTCAGGGTCAGTCCATGAGGGCCAGAAAGCGGCGCACGGCGATCTCGTACCGTTGCGGGTCCTGATTCCAGGATGCCACGTGCAGGGCTCCGTCGAAGACCAGGTATTCGACGATGTCGGGACGAGCCTCGGCGAGCCGGTCGCTGAGCGATATCGGCACGCGGAGATCGGCGCTCCCATGGAAGAGCAGCACGGGAACCGACAGAGCTTCAACGCGCTCGAGGTAGTCCATCGCTCGATAGTCGATCGCGAATCGACGAGCAGCCAGGAATTTCGCCAAGGCGGTCAGCGCCCTCGGCAGCGGCACTCCGGCGGGTCGCTGCCGAGTCGCCTGGTCGTCGACCAGCCACTCGAAGTCGAGGGCGGGGCTGTCCAGAAGGACGCCCTTCACGCGGTTCGCGAGCGCCGAGTTGTACAGGAAACTGAGCGTTATGGCCCCGCCCATGCTGTAACCAACCAGGATCAGCTCCTGCGCACCAGCCGCCAGTGCGAACTCGGCGGCGGCTTCCAGGTCTTCCCATTCGTCGGCTCCGAACTGGTAGTACCCACTGGGACTCGCGGGAAGCCCCTCGTCGTTTCGGTAGGTGATCGTCAGCGTCGGATGCTCGTGCTCGACGAACGCCGGAAGGGTCCGCAGGAGCTCGGTGCGTTCGGCTCCCATGCCATGCACCAGGATCACCCAGATGTCCGACGTACCGGGCGTCAGCCAAGCGGGAAACGTCCCCAGGGCCGCCGGGATGCCGACCTCCTGGAAGGGGATCCCGTGCGCGACAAGCGGATTGCCGGGATAGGAGTCCCGGTCGATGCGGACCGACGCTCCCACCGCGGGAAGCGGACCCAGCGTGATCAGGTCGCGGACTACCGAGCCATCGTCGGCGTCGACGATCCGGCCCACTCGATTGTACGTGTCGACGGACTCGATCCCCCAGATACCGGGTTTGTCCCAGTACCCGTTCGACGTTTCCGCCGTGGTCTCGATCATGATCCGGCCGCCTTCGACCGATGCGACTCGGAGATCGAACGTGTCCGGCTCATGCCGGACCACGAGGCCCTGTTCCTCGATGACACCGGCGAAGTACCAGGCCGCGCCGAAAACGATGATCAGGGCTGCGAGCACGAAGCCCACGCCCATGGTCATCAGCGCCTTGCCGACACGAGACACGTGGAACACCTCCTTTCTCTGTGAAGTATAGGTTGTTGGCGCAGAGCGGCTGAGATCGAGGAGCAAGACCTGTCCGCCGGGGCATCAGACTGGTACGTTCCTACCGCCGATGACGCGAGAAATCGACGCCCGGGAGCATCTGTGCCGGACCCCGCTGCACGCCGCCCACGAACGGTTGGGCGCCCGCATGGTGCCGTTCGCCGGCTGGAGCATGCCCGTGCAGTACGCCGGGATCGTCGCCGAGCACCGCGCGGTGCGCACGGCGGCCGGCCTGTTCGACGTCAGCCACATGGGCGAGATCGATGTCTCGGGTCCCGGCTCGGCCGCCTGTGTCGCCCGGCTCGCCTGCCTGGACGTCGAGCGGCTGGCGGTCGGCGGAGCGCGCTACTCGCTCATCCTCGATGAAGCAGGCGGGGCCATCGACGACGTGATCGTCTACCGGCTGGCAGACGACAGGTATCGCATCGTGGTAAACGCCGCCAACACGGACGCGGTCGTCGAGCACGCGCGTGCGGTCGCCGCCGGCATGAGCGGCGTCGACCTGCGCGACCGGAGCGCGGAGTTCGGGTTGATCGCCATCCAGGGGCCGCGCGCGGAAGGCATCCTGCAGGGCGTCGCCGCGGCCGACCTTTCCACCGTCGGCATCTATCGCTGCCGCGAGAGCGAGGTGGCAGGCGCGGCTGCGTTGGTAGCGCGCACCGGCTACACCGGCGAGGACGGGTTCGAGTTGTTCGCCGCCGCCGAGCGCACGGAAGGGCTGTGGACGGCGTTGCTGGACGCGGGCGCCGACGCCGGCCTGCAGCCGGCCGGGCTCGGGGCTCGCGACACGCTGAGGCTCGAAGCTTCATTCCCGCTGTACGGGCACGAGCTCACGCGCGACGTGTCGCCGCTGGAAGCGGGGCTCGGCCGTTTCGTGTCGCGCGGCGACGCCTACGTCGGGGCTGCCGCCATCGCCGCCCAGCGAGCCGCGGGCGTGGCGCGCCGCCTGGCCTGCCTGCAGCTCGACGGGCGCGCGATCGCGCGAGCGGGGTTCGCGATCACGACCGCCGGCGGGGAGCCGGCCGGAACCGTGACCAGCGGCGGCCATGCGCCGTGGCTGGAGCGGAGCGTGGCGATGGGACTGGTGGCGCGCGAGCACGCCGCGGTGGGCGGCGAGCTGGCGGTGACCATCCGGGGCCGCCAGGTGGCCGCCACCGTCGTGCAACGCCCATTTTACAGGCGCAAGCCCACGTAACGAGCCCATGTAAGAGGAAGCGATGATGGAGTTCCCCCAGGACCTGCGGTACACCGCCGAGCACGAATGGACCCGGCCGGACGGCGATCGGGTCGTGATCGGCATCACCGACCACGCCCAGCACGAGCTGGGTGACGTGGTCTACGTGGAGCTTCCCGAGGTGGGGGCCGAGCTCACGCAGGGCAGCCCGTTCGGCGTGATCGAGAGCGTGAAGGCGGCCAGCGACCTGTTCGCCCCCCTGTCGGGCGAGGTGGTGGCCGTGAACGACGCCCTGGAGTCGGCGCCGCAGCTTGTCAACGAGTCGCCGTACGGCGACGGCTGGATCGTCACCATCCGCCCCGGCCGGATGGACGCGGAGGAGGCGAAGCTCATGGACGCGGAGGCCTACTCCCGACTCGTGCAGTCGGCCTGAGCACGCCGTGCAATACGCCCCGCACACCGACGCCGAGGTCGCGGCGATGCTGCAGGCGATCGGCGTCGCCGGCGTCGAGGAGCTGTTCACGGACGTCCCGCATGCCCATCGGTTTCCCCGGCTCGACCTGCCCGACGGGTTGAGCGAGCCGGAAGTCGCCGCCGCCTTCCGCGACCTGGCCGACCGCAACAGCGCCCTCGACCGGCATGGCTGCTTTCTGGGGGCCGGCGCCTACCACCACTACACGCCGGCCGTGATCCCGCACCTGCTGTTCCGCAGCGAGCTGTACACCGCCTATACCCCGTACCAGCCGGAGGTGAGCCAGGGGACGCTGCAGACCATCTTCGAGTTCCAGACGATGGTCGCCCGGCTGCTCGGCATGGAAGTGGCCAACGCGTCGATGTACGACGGCTCCACGGCGCTGGCGGAGGCGGCGCTCATGGCCGCCCGGCTGCGCTGCGGCCGGCAGACGATCGCGGTCAGCGAGGCCGTGCATCCCGAGTACCGCGAGGTGCTTGCCACCTACCTGTCCGGCCTGGGCCTCCGCATCGTGACCATCCCGTTCGACCGCGCGTCGGGACGCACCGAGCCCGGCGAGGTGGAACGGGCGCTCGGCGACGACATCGCCGCCCTGCTGCTTGCCTACCCGAACGTCCTGGGCGTGATCGAGCCGGTCGCGGAGCTGTGCGAGCGTGCCCACGCGGCCGGTGCGCTGGCGGTGGTGTCGGCGGACCCGGTCGCGCAGGCGGTGCTGCGCCCGCCCGGCGAGCTGGGCGCCGACATCGCCACCGCGGAGGGACAGCCGCTCGGCATACCGCTGTTCTACGGCGGCCCGTACGTGGGCCTGCTGGCCACCTCGATGCGCAACGTCCGGCAGATGCCGGGCCGCCTGGCCGGCATCGCCCGCGACGAGCGCGGCCGGCGCGGCTTCGTGCTGACCCTCAAGCCGCGCGAGCAGGACATCCGGCGCGAGAAGGCGACCAGCAACATCTGCACGAACGAGGCGCTGATCGCCACCGCCGTGGCCATCTACCTGGCGGCGCTCGGCCCGTCCGGGCTCCGCGAGGTCGCCGACCAGTGCTATCACCGCTCCCACTACCTGGCCGCGGAGCTCGCCCGCGTGCCGGGGGTCGACGCCCGCTTCTCAGGACGGTTCTTCCGCGAACTGACCGTGCGCACGCCGGTGGCGCCGGCCGAGCTGAACCGGCGGCTCTGGGCCGACCACGGCATCGTCGGCGGGCTCGACCTGGGCCGCTTCGACCTGGGCCTGGACGGCTGCTGGCTGCTGACCGCGACCGAGCTGAACGGCCGCGCCGACATCGACCGGCTGGTCGCCGGGGTGGCGGAGGTGGTCGCATGAGCGATGGCTCCATGAGCGCCGCCGGCACGTCGGGGGCTGCCCTGCTGCCGGAGCAGCCGCTGCTGTTTGAGCGTTCGGTCGCAGGGCGCACCGGCGTGCAGCTCCCGCCGCTCGACGTGCCGCGCGCCGAAGCGCTGCCGGGCGAGCTGTGCCGCGCCGAGCTGCCGCTGCCGGAGCTCTCCGAGCCGGAGGTGGTCCGCCACTTCACCAACTCCTCACGGCGCAACTTCTCGGTCGACCAGGGCTTCTACCCGCTCGGCTCCTGCACCATGAAGTACAACCCCAAGATCAACGACCGCATCGCCGACCTGCCGGGGCTGGCGTCCATCCACCCCTACCAGGACGAGGCGACCGTGCAGGGCGCGTTGCGCCTGCTCTGGGAGCTGCAGGAGTGGCTGGGCGAGATCGCCGGGCTCCCCGGCGTGTCCCTGCAGCCGTCGGCCGGCGCGCACGGCGAGCTGACCGGTGCGCTCATCATCCGCGCGTACCACACGGCGAAGGGCTCGCAGCGCACGACGATGCTGGTGCCCGACTCCGCGCACGGCACCAACCCGGCGACCGCCGCCATGGCCGGCTACCGGTCGCGCACCGTGCCCACCGGGGCCGACGGCAACCTCGATTTCGCCGCCGTGCAGGATGCGCTCGACGACAGCGTGGCCGGGCTGATGATCACCAACCCGAACACGCTGGGGCTGTTCGTGGAGCGCATCACCGACATCGCCGCCGCCGTCCACGACGCCGGCGGCCTGGTCTACATGGACGGCGCCAACATGAACGCCATGGTCGGCGTGGCGAAGCCCGGCGACCTGGGCACCGACATCCTGCACTTCAACCTGCACAAGACCTTCAGCGTCCCGCACGGCGGCGGCGGCCCGGGAGCGGGCGCGACCGCGGTCACCGGGGAGCTGGCGCGCTTCCTGCCGGCGCCGGTGGCAGGCCGCGACGGCGACAGGTACTTCCACGATTACGACCGTCCCGACTCGATCGGCCGCGTGCGCGCCTTCTACGGCAACGTCAACAACGCCGTGCGCGGCTACGCCTACCTGCGCTCGCTGGGCGGCGACGGGCTGGCCGCCATGAGCCGGCTGGCGGTCGTGGCCGCCAACTACGTGCGGACCGCGCTCGCCGGCGCGCTGGAGGTGCCCTATCCGCGCGTCTGCAAGCACGAGGTGGTCTTCAGCGCGCGCCGCCAGGCACAGGAGCACGGCGTGCGCGCCCTGGACATCGCCAAGCGCCTGATCGACTACGGCATCCACCCGCCGACCATCTACTTCCCGCTCATCGTGCCGGAGGCGCTGATGGTGGAGCCCACCGAGACCGAGTCCAAGGCCACCCTGGACGGGTTCGTCGCGGCCATGCGCGCCATCCTGGCGGAGGCGGCCGAGACCCCGGACTTGGTCCGCACCGCCCCGCACACCACGCCGATCGGACGCCTGGACGAGGCGACCGCCGCGCGCCGGCCGGTGCTGGTCTGGCCGCAGGACGGCACCACGTCCACCTGACGGGCAATAACCGATGTCCGGTTGAACCGGCGTCCGGGTCGGGGAATACTCGAACCGACAGAAACCCGAAGGAGGAACCGATGGCTTTCACCCTGGATATCGGCGACCGTGCGCCCGACTTCTCCCTGCCCGCCGTCGACGGCAAGACCTACACCCTGGAGGACTTCGCCGGCAGCGGCGCGCTGGTGGTCGTCTTCTCGTGCAACCACTGCCCGTTCGTGATCGGCAGCGAGGACCGCATGAACGCGTTCGCCGCCGACTATGCGCCGCGCGGCGTGGCCATGATCTCGATCAACTCGAACGAGACCGACAACCACCCCGACGACTCGTTCGAGCACATGGTCACCCGCGCCGCGGAGAAGGACTTCCAGTTCGTCTACGCCCGCGACGAGGACCAGAGCGTCGCCCTGGCCTACGGCGCGCTGCGCACGCCGCACTACTACCTGTTCGACGCGGACCGCAGGCTGCGCTACACCGGCCGCATGGACGACGATCCCCGCACCGCCGCCAACGCGAGCACGCACGAGTTGCGCGACGCCACCGATGCGGTGCTGGCCGGCAGCGCCGTCGCGGTCGAGCTGACCAACCCGCTCGGCTGCAACGTCAAGTGGGCGGGTCAGGACGCGCACTGGATGCCGCCGGAGGCGTGCGACCTGGTCCAGGCTTCATGACGCGGAGGTGATCGGCGCGTATCTCGATCCGGCGGGAACGCCGCCCGAGCGGCCGCGGCTGGACGCGATGGATGCCGCCACCCGCGGACTGCACTCCGGCATCGACGCGGCGATGCGGCGCACCGGGGTGCCGTACCTGCATCCCGACGGAGAGACGATCCAGCTCGACCTGCTCGGCAGCGGCCCCATGGTGCGCTGGCAGGAGCGCAAGCAGGAGTTGATGTTCCTGGGCTCCGCGTGCTGGTCGGAGCAGCCGCAGATCTACGGCCGCTACGGCACCACGGTCTCGCGGCGGTTGCTGGCGTGGGTCCGCGAGCTGGAAGGAGCCGAGGCGGCGGTGCTCACCGACACCGGCATGCAGGCGTGCGCGCTGCTGTTCGACGCGCTGCTGGAGCCGGGCGACCACGTGGCCTGCGCGCGCGGCGTCTACAACAAGAGCAAGGCGTACCTGAGCCGGCTGACGACGCTGCTCGGCGGCGAGCTGACCCTGGTGGACGACCTGAGCCACGCGGGGCTGGCCGCCGCGCTGCGGCCTGAGACGCGGCTGCTGTTCGTGGAGACCTACACCAACCCGCTGATGCGGGCCGTCGACCCCGAGGCGCTGGCGCGCGCCGTGGGCGAGGTGCGCGCCGTCGGCGGATCGAGGCTGGTGGTGGCGCTCGACAGCACGATTGCCAGCCCGTGGGGGCTGGCGGAGCCGGCGCTACGCTGGGACGGTGTGGACGTGGCGGTGGTGTCCGGGACCAAGGCGCTGGCCGGGCAGGACCGCGACATGTGGGGCTACCTTGCCTCCGACGACGTCCGCCTGCTGAACGGCGTGATGGACCTGCAGGCGATGCGCGGCGGCATCGCCGACTGGCGGCGCGCGGCGGCGATCCTGGACGGCCTGGACCAGGCCCAGCCGCGTTTCCGGCGGCGCTGTGCGTCGGCGCGGGCGGTGACCGCGTTCCTGGCCGGCCATCCGCTGGTGGAGGCGGTGTTCCATCCCAGCGCGCCCGGCCATCCGGACGCTGCGGTGGTCGAGAAGCACTACACCGAGCCCGGTTCGATCGTCAGCTTCCGGCTGCGCGACGCCGACGAGGACGAGACCCGCCACTTCTGCGACGTGCTGGCGATGTGCGGGGTGCTGCGCTACGCGCTGAGCTTCGACGGGCTGGCCACCAAGCTCAACCACCACCGCTCGGTATCGGAGTACTTCACCGCGGAGGAGGAGGTGCGGCGCATCGGCGTGGACCGGCTGGTGCGGCTGGGGATCGGCGTCGAGCATCCCGACGACCTGGTCGCCTGCCTGAACTGGGCGCTCTGGCACCGTGGGGATGTCGGTGCGCGAGAGGTGGAGGCGTGGCAGGCCGAGCGCGCCGGAGCCCTGGGACTCGGCGACGCCTGAGCCTGGGGGAGCATGCGCGTCCCGGGCAGGAGTCAAGAGCGGCGATCGATCGGTTCGGACGGAAGGTCATTGAGATCACTCCTTCACGTTTCCTGGTCGACACGGAACACTTGACAGAACGTTTATACTTCTCCGTGAGAACCGCCTGAAAGGCGCGATGACGCATTCGATTGACACGGCGCCATGCGGCACGCACCGTCCTGGGGCATGCGGGATGCCGCAGCGACCGGTCAACCGCGATCGTCGGCGGTTCGCTTCAGCCTGCGTCCCCGCGTGGCGGCGAGCATCTGCTTCATCCTGGCTTCCGCCGTCACCCTGACGGGCCTGCTGAACCACTACGAATACCGGAAATACCTTGCCGGTCTGCTGCGCGACCGGCACGCGCTCGTGCTGCAGGACATCGGCCACAACATAGAGGCGTCGCTGTCGCTGGGACTGGCCCTGAACGCGCTGCCGGGCGTGGACGGGGACCTGTTGGACAGCATGCAGCAGCACGATCAGGTGCTGTCGATCGAGATGTTCGACGAGCACGGGATCGTCCTCTACGGCACGGACGAGAGCCTGCGCGGCGACCTGGTGTCCGAGGACTGGGTAGCCGCGTGGAACGCCGGCGAGCCGGTGTGGTCGCGCATCGAACCGGACGCGCACGTGGTCGGCCTGCGGGTGGAGAACAGCCTGGGGCAGGCGGTCGGATCGCTCGCGCTGCGGTTCTCGCGCACGGAGTTCGACGAGAACGTGCAGGACATGGCGCTGCGGATCGCCGGCCTGTGCGCGGCGGTCGTGGTCGGGTTCGTGCTGCTCGGTGCCGTCCTGTCGGTGTTCGTGACTCGGCCGTTGCGGCAGCGCCTGCAGGCGATGCAGGCGCCCATTGATCCGGGGATCGAGATCGATGCCGGGATGGACCCCGATCCGCACGCCGTGCGGTTCGCGGAAACGACGGAATCGGCCCGCCGGGCGGTTTCCGACGGAGCCGAGGAGATCCGCCGGATCGCGCGGGAGGCCGGCCGGCGGGTCGGCGCCGGCAGCGCGCGATGAGCGTGGCTTCCGCGGGTGTCCGGAGCGGCAGCGCGCCGGACGGGTCCCCGGAACGGTCCGAGCGGGGCGTCTACCGCAGCGTGGTCCTGCGGCTCGCCGGCCTGACGGCGCTGCTGCTGATCCTCTCCCAGGGGGCCCTGTCGTTGCTGCTGGCCCGGACTTTCGAGGACACCCTGCTTCCCGAGGTCCGGCGCAAGGCCGAAGTCGCCGGCGAGCTGGTGGCGGAGCAGATCGGATATGCCGTGTCGCTGGGCATCCCGCTCGGCTCGCTGGTGAAGATGGACGAGTTCCTGGACGGCGTGCTTGCCGACAACGAGGACTTCACCTACGTCGCCGTCCTGGATCTGAACGGCGCCGAGCTCTATGCACGGGGCATCGCGGCGGAGTCGACCCGCGACGCCGCCGGCGGAGAGCTGGTGGAGCTGCCGATCAGGCGCGAAGACGGGACGCAGGTGGCGTCCCTGCGGGTGCAGGTGCAGGAGGGGACGGTGCGCTCCGAGCTGGCGGCGCTGCGCCTGGACATCGGCACCGTGCTGCTGGTCACCCTGCTGATCGGGATCGAGTTGCTGGTGGCCCTGGTGGTGGTCAGGGTCTCGGGGCCGATTCGCTTGGTGGATCGCCTGCTGGAGCTCAGCGCCAGGGGCGACTTCGGCAGCCGCTTCGGCGTGCGCCACCGGGACGAGGTGGGCCGCTTCGGACACCTCATCAACACCGCGCTGCACCGCATCAACACCGCGTTCGCGGACCTGGTGGAGGAAGCCGAGGACGCGCACGAGGTGCAGCTCGACCGCGGCGTCCAGCGGCGCATCCGGGACGTGCTCGACGACATCAGGGCGCGCTTCCACTTCGCGCTGCCCGGCTCGGAGAACACGCTCGTTTCCCGCTCGCCCATGGACGTGCGGATTCCGTTCTTCCTGTTCATGCTGGCGCAGGAGATCTCGCGTCCGTTCCTGCCGCTGTTCTTCAATGACATCTACGTGCCGATCGCCGGCCTGAGCCGCGAGGTGGCGATCGGCCTGCCGATCACGGCGTTCATGGCCATGGTGCTCATCGCGACCCCGATGATCGGATCGCTGACCGACCGCATCCCTCCGCGCGGGATGTTCGTCGCCGGCATCGTCCCGTCCGTGGCGGGACACCTGGGCACGGCGTTTTCGTCGACGATCGTCGAGGGACTGCTGTGGTGGACGCTCTCCGGTCTGGGCTACGGCATCATCTTCATCTCCGCCCACGCCTACGTCGCCCAGCATTCCGAACGTTCGAACCGGGCCGTGGGCATGTCGGGCTTTCTCGGGGCCGTGTTCGCGGCCTTCGTCTGCGGCCCGGCGATCGGCGGAATGCTGGCGGGCCGCCTGGGGTACCGGGACACCCTGCTGGTCGCCGCGGCGCTCGCGGCGGTCGCTGCTGCGGCGGCGCTCGTGACCATCGATCCGGGGGGCGTCCGCCGCGTGAGCCGCGGGAAAGGCGGCGTGCGCGGCTGGCTCCGGCTGCTCGCGCACCGCCAGTTCATGGCCGTGACGGTGTTCACCGCGTTGCCGAGCAAGTTCGTGCTCGGCGGCCTGTTCTTCTACCTCGTGCCGCTCTACCTGGAGTTCCTCGGCAACGCCCAGTCGAACATCGGCCGGGTGATGATGGTGTACGGCATCGCGTGCGTCGTGGCCACGCCGCTGGTAGCTCGAGCCGCGGACCGGCTCAGGCGGCCGCGGCTGCTGATGATCGCCGGCAATTGCGTCCTGGGCCTGGGATGCGCGCTGCCGGCGCTGGCGGACGCGACCGGGCTGGTGCTCGCGTCGGTAGCCCTGATGGGAAGCGGTTTCGCGATCGTGACCGTGCCCCAACTCGCCGTGATTCAGGAGATCGCGCAGGAAGCCAGCGGCGAGGTGGGAATCAGCCCGGGCGGGATCGTCGGCATGTTCCGCACCCTGGAGCGGATCGGCACCGCGGGAGGAGCCGTGCTGGTGGGTGCGGTGGCGGCTGCCACGGCGTATGGGCAGGCGATGCTCGCCGTCGGCGTCCTGGTGCTGGTCTGCACGGCGGTCTACGTCGCGCTGAGTCGTGCCGGCACGCCGGCGAGGGAGGCGGCGTGAGACGGCGCGCGGCATCCTGCCGGCTTGCGGCGGCCATGATCATCGCCCTGGCCGGCGCGGCGGCTGCCCAGGCGCCGGCCGGCGCTCGGACCCAGGACGGCCCGTTCCACGTGTTCCTGGTGGTGTGGCGCGGCGAGACGGACGTCGAGCACGGCTTCCGGGCCCACATGCGGGAGCGCGGCATACCGGTGCGCTACACGCTGCGCAACCTGGCGCAGGACCGGAGCAGGATCCCCGGCATCGTCGCCGAGATACGCACCGCCCAGCCGGACCTGGTGCACACGTTCGGCACCTCCACGACGCTCGGCATCCTGGGCGCCCGCGACGCCGCGGACCCCACGGCGCACGTGCAGGGGATACCCGGCGTGTTCTCGATCGTGGCCTACCCGATCGAGGCCAACATCGTCGAGAGCTTCGAGTCGACCGGCCGTCCGGTCACCGGCACGGCGTTTCTGCCGCCGGTGAGCAAGCAGCTCGACGCCCTGCTGCAATACCGCTCCGTCGAGCGCCTGGGCGTGGTCTACAACTCCCTGGAGCGCAACTCGTTGATCAACATCGAAGAGCTCCGCGAGGAAGCGGCGGAGCGCGGCATCGAGCTGCTGGAGGCGCCGGCACCCCTCGACGCCGACGGCACGCCCGACCCGGAGCGGTTGCCCGAGGTCGTCGACGGGCTGGCGGACGACGGAGCGGAGTTCCTGTACATGGGTCCCGATTCCTTCGTGACCCGCAACGACGTCCTCATCACGGAGGCGGCGGTCGCGCGCGGCATACCGGTCTTCGCCGGCACCGAAGCGAGCTTCGCGGGTTCCCAGGCGATGCTTGGCTTCGTGAGCCCCTACTACCTGGTCGGCAAGCTCGCCGGCGCCCAGGCCGAGCGGATACTGGTCGGCGGCGAGCGCCCGGAGGACATTCCGGTAAAGCCGCTGGCCCGGTTCTCACTGGTGATCCGCATGTCGGTGGCGCTGGAGCTGGAGATCTATCCCCCGCTGGGCCTGCTGCGCGTGGCGCAGGTGGTGGAGTAGGGTCCGATGGGCCTCAAGGCGCGGATCGGGGTCATCGTCGTCGTGTTCATGGCGGTGATGGTGGCGGGCCTGGTGCTCGCCGGGAGCCTGCGCGAGCAGGCGCTGCGCGAACAGCTCGACCGCACCGCCATGACCGGCAGCCGCGCGCTCTGGAGCAAGATCGTGGAGACCGGCGTGCAGCGCATGCGCGAACGCGCGCCGATCGTCGCGGAGAACCAGGCGTTGCGCGCCGCCCTGGCCGGGGGAGACCGGGGAGAGATCTCGCAGGCGGCGCAGGCGACGGTCGCGACGCTGCGGCGCACCGGCGACGTGACCCGCCTGGACCTGGTTTCACCCGCCAGGGAGGTGCTGTACTCCTCGCAGCCGGCGTTCGAGCCGGCCGCGGCTGCCAGCGACGACGCGCTGGCGCGCATGATCGAGCGGGGATGGACCGGCGGCGGCGTGGCGATCGACGCCGAGCGCAACGTGACGCTGTCGGTCGGGGTTCCGCTGCGCGACGCGGACGGCGCGACGCTGGCGGTGGCCGTGCTGGCGACCGACATCCTGGAGGCGCTGACCGAGTTGAAGGAGGATACCGGGGCGGAGGCGCTGATCGTGAACCGGCGGGGCCGCCTGCTGGTGGGGACCGATCCGGAGATCTGGGAGCTCATCCGCGAGACGGGATGGCTGCCCGGAAGCACGTCCGAGCCGGTCCGCTCGGGCGACCAGGTGTTCTCTCACGCCGCGTTTCCGCTTGAAGCCGAGCTCGGTAACCTGGTTGCGCGCGTGGTCACGGTGCAGGACGTCAGCGCCGTCTACGCCGACCAGCGGCGGGTCAGCCTGATCACCGCCCTGGCGGGAGCGGGATTCGTGCTCGCATCGTTGGTCGGGCTCACCCTCTACCTTCGCAGCGCGCTGTCCCGTCTGACCGACGGCGTCGTCGTGCTGGACGCGCTCTCCCGCGGCGACACGCAGGCGACCGTTGCGGTCAGCGAGGAGGAGTCGGACGACGAGGTGGCGCGCATCGCCCGCGCCGTGAACACGTTCCGTACGCAGACGCTGACATTGCGCCGGCACCGCCGCCGGGCGCTGCTGCGCCGGCGCCAGCAGGAGCGGTTCATTCAGGGCGAGATGACACGCCTCGCCGACACCCTGAACGAGGAGGAGCGGCGCGACATCCTCAACGACCTTGCCGAGGTGCAGGCGCCGGCGGCCACGGTGGAGGTGGACGCGGCCGGCGACAATGACAGCGGCAACGAGCTGCAGATGATCGGACTGGCCTTCCAGAAGATGACCAGCCGGGTCGGCCGCCAGCAGCAGCGCCTGACGACGCTGGTGGCGCAGCTCCAGGAAGCGCTGCGCACCAGGACCGCGTACATGGCCCTGCAGCGCGATCTGCAGATCGCCAGCCGGGTGCAGCGCTCGTTCCTGCCCGGCGAGCGCTTCGAGGCGCCGGGAGTAAAGATCCAGGCCGCCATGCATCCCGCCAAGGAGGTCGGCGGCGACTTCTACGACTTCTTCCGGCTGGACCAGAACCGCATCGGCGTCGTCGTCGGCGACGTCGCCGGCAAGGGCGTGCCGGCGTCGATGTTCATGGCGGTCACGCGCACGGTCATCCGCGCCACCGCCCGGCAGGTGGAGCACGGCCCCGGCGAGTGCCTGCGGATCGTCAACGACACCCTGGTCGAGGCCACCGCCGGGGACATGTTCGTGACGGTCTTCTACGGCGTGTACGACGTGCGCGACGGGAGTTTTCTCTATGCCAACGGCGGCCACAACTCGCCGGCCCTGGTCACGAGCGACGGCGTCGAACGGATCCCCCTGACCGGGGGCGTCGCGCTGGCCATGTTCGACGGGCTCACCTATGAGGAAGCGGCGGTGAGCGTGCCGCGCGGCGGCAAGCTGTTCGTCTATACCGACGGCATCCCCGAATCGGCCGACGTGACCGAGGAGGAGTACGGCTACGAGCGCATGGAGGAGAGCCTCCGGGACAGCGCCGGCCGCGGCACCGGCGACACGCTGGAGATGATGCTGCGATCGATCGAGGAGTTCGCCGGCGAGGCGGCTCAGTTCGACGACGTCACCATGGTCGTCCTCGGCCGCGAGACGGTCGCGGACGAGATCGCGGTCCGGCGCTTCTCGCTGCGCAACAACCGGGCGGACCTGCCCCGCATCGGCGAGGAGATGCGGGCGTTCGCCGAGAGCGCCGGCATCGGCCGGACCGGCGCAGGGCACCTCCGGCAGGCGTTGGAGGCGGTCGTGATCGATGCGATCGACGAGCGGCTGTCGGCGGTCAGCGAATACGAGATCGCCGTGTCCGCCACGCTCGACGGCGGCGTGGCGGAGGTCACGGTGGAGGATGACGGGGGCGCCTACGACCCGCTGGAGGAGTCCGCGTTGGCCGACCACGGGAGCGGACCGGGCGAAGCGGAGGAGACGGCAAGCCTGGGAGCGGGGCTGATGCGCCGCTCGCTGGTGGACGAGGTGTCCTACCTGCGCGTGGGCGAGCGCAATCGGCTCACGCTGCGCAAACGGGTCGACGCAGCGCCGGGCGCTCGATCAACATGAGCCTCCGGTCGACCCGAGCGATGATCCTCGGCTATCATCGGAGGCCACGACGCGGCGCGGCAGGCGCCGCATGACGGGAGAAGGATGAGTGCAAATCAGCAGTGAGCGCGACGGCAGCGCGTTGATCGTCGCCGTCGACGGTCGCATCGACGGCAGCAATTCCCAGGAATTCCAGGACCGGTTCGAGGAGGTGGTCGGCGACGGCGATTCCGCGGTGGTCCTGGACATGGGCAAGCTTACCTACATCAGCAGTTCCGGCCTGCGGGCGACGCTGCTGCTCGCCCGGAAGTTGCAGCGGCAACAGGCCAAGTTCGCCATCTGTGCGCTCTCGCCGTCGATCAAGGAAGTGTTCGAGATCAGCGGTTTCGACCGCATCATCCAGGTGCACGCCTCCAGGGAGGAAGCCACCCAGGCGGTGAGCGCCTGATATCGATGGGTTCCGTGGGGGCGACCACCGGCCGCACGGAACCTCCGCGCGGCGGCGAGAGCCGCGCATGAGGCGCTCGCGCCGGAGGCGGCGTGGACGGGAGAGGCTCCGGGCGTGAGCGCCGACCTGCACCTGAAGCTGGAAGCCGACCCTGAACGGCTTTCGGACATCACGGATGCGATCGAGGAACTGGGGGAGCGCGAGCGGTGGCCCCCGGACTTCCTGTTCCGCATGAACCTCGTGCTCGAGGAGATGACCCTGAACGTGATGACCCACGGCCGCAAGGCCGGGGCGAGCGAGCTGGAGGTCATCGTGGCCTGCGAAGCGGACGCCGTCACCATCGAAATTTCCGACGACGGCCCGCTCTTCGATCCGCTTCAGGACGCTCCGGTCCCCGACACGGACGCGGCGCTCGACGACCGCCCGGTCGGCGGCCTGGGCGTCCACCTGGTCCGCGAGATGATGGACGAGGTCAGCTACCGCTACGAGGACGGCAGGAACCGTCTCCTGTTGAAGACCAGCAAGACCGATAATGCTTGACCGGCAAGACAGATATACGCGCCCCGCACGCGCGGGTGGCGGGTGCCTGCGTTGACAGCGCTCCCTGAGGGGGGCACAGTAGGCGTCTCATGCGGAATGCCGTGACCACGGCTTCCACCCTGACCAGACGGACCCCTTTGGCGGCGTTGTGGAGGCGGATCAAGCTCGAGCGCGCTTGGTACGCCATGATGGCGCTGCCGGTCGTCTACTTGGTCATCTTCCACTACGTGCCGATGGCCGGCATCGTCCTGGCCTTTCAGGACTACAAGATGGGCCGCGGCGTATTCGGCAGCGACTGGGTCGGCTTCAAGTGGTTCATCCAGTTCTTCGAGTCGTTCTACTTCTGGCGGCTGATGCGCAACACGCTGCTGCTCAGCTTCTACAGCATCGTCTTCGGCTTTCCCGTGCCGATCATCTTCGCGCTGATGCTCAACGAGATGAAGGTGCTGCCGCTCAAGCGGGTGGTGCAGACCGTGAGCTACCTCCCGCACTTCATATCGCTGGTGATCATCGTCGGCATGCTGGTTACCTTCCTGTCGCCGAACAACGGCATCATCAACGTCGTCATCAAGTCGCTGGGGGGCGAGCCCATCAACTTCCTGGGCCTGCAGAGCTGGTTCCGGCCGCTCTACATCGGCTCCGGCATCTGGCAGCACTTCGGCTTCAGCTCGATCATCTACCTGGCCGCGATCGCCGGCATCAGCCAGGAGCTCTACGACGCCGCGGAGGTGGACGGCGCCTCGCGCATCCAGCGGATCCGCTTCGTCACCATCCCGGGGATGGCGCCGACGATCATCATCCTGCTGATCCTGAACCTGGGACGGGCGCTGGCGGTCGACTGGGAGAAGGTCCTGCTCATGTACACGCCGGCCACCTACGAGGTGGCTGACGTGATCGCCACCTACGTCTACCGCCGCGGCATCATCGACAGCAAGTACGGCTTCGGCTCCGCCGTAGGGCTGTTCGCGAACGTCATCAACCTGATATTCCTGGTGATCTTCAACCGGCTGGCGCGCCGCTTTACGGACACGTCGCTCTGGTGAGCGCGCCATGACGGGGAGGCTCGGCGTCAGGAGGGCGCTCACGATCGAGGACGTGGTCGTCGATGCCTTCGTCTACACCGGCGTGGCGCTCGCCTTCGTCATTACGCTCTATCCCTTCGTGTTCGTGCTCAGCATGTCGATCAGCGATCCGGTGGCGGTGGTGCGGCGGGAGATATTTCTGCTCCCGAAGGGGTTCAGCCTGGACGCCTATCGGACGGTGCTCAACGATCCCGTCGTGCTGCGCAGCTACTACAACACGATCTGGTATACCGGTGTCGGCACGGCGTTGAACCTGGTCTTCACGGTGATGGCCGCCTATCCGCTCTCCAAGCGCAACTTCTCGGCGCGCCGCGTGCTGATGTTCCTGTTCGTCTTCACCATGTTCTTTTCCGGCGGGCTGATCCCGCTGTTCGTGCTGGTGGTCAAGCTGGGGCTGTACGCCACGCGCTGGGCGATCGTGATCCCGACGTTGATCGCCACCTTCAACCTGATCATCTGCCGTACTTTCTTTCAGACCCTGCCGGAGGACCTGTTCGAGTGCGCCCGAATCGAGGGCGCGGGCGAGTGGCGGATCGTCTGGAAGATCGTGGTGCCGCTGTCCAGGCCGATCATCGCCGTCCTGGTGCTGTTCTACGGGGTGAATCACTGGAACAGCTTCTTCCCCGCCCTCCTCTACCTGCCGAAGGCCGAATTGCAGCCGATCCAGATCTATCTGCGGCGCGTGCTGATCCAGGCGTCGCCGGAGGCCGTGCAGCAGTTCGAGACCGGCGAGCAGGGAGAGGGCGTCATGGCGATGGTGCAGATCAAGTTCGCGGTGATGATCGTGGCGGTGCTGCCGATCCTGCTGCTGTATCCGTTCCTGCAGAGATATTTCGTCAAGGGTGTCCTGATCGGCGCCCTGAAGGGGTAGACCCGGCCGCCAGGAGGGCGGGCCGGCAAGCTGGTTGGTGGACCAGTCGAACCACCGAACGACGGAGCGAAGGAAGGAGAACGAGATGAAGCTATCGAGGATGGCCGTCCTGGGGGCGGTGCTGACCTTGGTTGCCGCAGGCGCCTTTGGCGCGGGCACGGAAGAAGGGATGGCGCCCGGCGAGTTGCCCACCCTGCACGTGGCCACGCACACCGGCTGGGCCGCAAGCCTGGCGCCTGCCAGCAACGATCTGCCGGTCTACCAGGAGCTGGAGCGCCTCAGCGGCGTGCACATCGAGTGGGAGAACATCCAGGTCAAGAACTACGCGGAGGTGATGAAGGCGCGCCTTGCCGCCGCCGTCGACCTGCCCGACGTGATCAACATGTCGCTGTTGGGGGACATCGGCCAGCACGGCCGCGACGGACTGATCATCCCGCTCAACGACCTACTGGAGACCCACGCGCCCAACATCAACAAGTGGTGGAACACCGGCACCAACGGCATCTACAAGATCCTGGACACCAGCCCGGACGGGAACATCTACGGCGTCGGCAACTACGTACTGCCACACTACCTGTCGTTCGGGCCGCTGTGGAATGTGCTGTGGCTGGAAGCGGTGGGCATCGCGGACATGCCGGAGACGCAGGCCGACATGATGACGGCGCTGCGGGCGTTCCGGGACGACGACCCCAACGGCAACGGCAAGCAGGACGAGATTCCCCTGACGCCGGCCGCCGGCCGCGGCTATCTGCGGTATCTGGGCAACCTCTACGGGTTCGAGTACTCGATCATGACCGACTACTTGGTCGACGACGACGGACAGGTGTTCTGGATCTTTCAGAGCCCGCGGATGAAGGAGTACCTCACCTGGCTGAACCAACTCTACACGGAAGGGCTGCTCGACAAGGCGTACGCCACCGACAGTTGGACCGAGACCCTGGAGAAGGTTTCGAACGACCAGGTCGGGCTGATCTCCTGTTGGACCACCTTCGCCAGGATCTACTCGGGCGCCCATCCCTCCGGAAAGCCCGACGCGTCGATCCCGGTCTTCGTGAACGGGCCGCCCATCGAAGGGCCGTACGGCGACAAGTTCTTCGTGAAGCGCGAGCGGTACGGCGGCGACCAGATGGGGATCACCAAGGATTCCAAGCAGCCGGAAGTGGCCATGCACTGGATCGACTTCATCCGCAACAGCGACGAAGCGCTGATGCTGCAGAACTTCGGCATCATCGGGGACACCTACCGGATGGTCGACGGAGAGATCGAGACCATCGGCAGCGAGGACAAGCCGTTCGACGAGCGGCTCCGCGAGATCGGCGGCAGCCAGCCCCCGTACGCCCACCTTCAGTGGGCCTACGCCTGGGACTTCCGCAACCCGCAGTGGGTCCTGGACAACAACAACGCGTACCAGAAGTACTACCGGTCGCCGTCGTTCCCGCAGGTGCGACCGACCCTGGACGAGCAGGAGGTGCTGAACCGCCTGCAGGCCGATCTGAACACCTACCGGACGGAGTGGTTCGACAAGTTCGTCACCGGCCAGGAGCCGCTGAGCAAGTTCGACGAGTTCGTCGATGGACTGAACAAGCTTGGCGCCCAGGAGGTGATCGCCGTGCGCCAGCAGCAATACGAGCGCTACGGAGAGCTGGTCGGCAACTAGGAAGCAGGCCGATTCCGACGGGGATCGATCTTCTAAGCGAGCAGGCGGGCATGCAGCCCGCCTGCTTGATGCTGGAGCCGTGAGCCGTCTTGGCACAGCGCGCCCGGGGTTACGCGACCTTGCGCGGGCGAATGGCTTGTAGCGAGGCGTGCGCAGTCCGTTCGGCGAGCGCGAGCTCGTATCGAGTTTGCAGGTTCATCCAGCTCTGGGCGTCAGTATTGAAGTACTTGGCGAGGCGAAGCGCGGTTTCGGCCGTGATGCCGCGCCGGCGCCGCACGATTTCGTTGACTCGCGCCGGTGTGACGCCGATGGCCCTCGCCAACGACGTGGCGGACAGCTCCAACGGCTCCATGAAGTCGTGCTTCAGTATCTCTCCCGGATGAACGGGTTCCAGTGCTGTCATGCCTTTGCCTCCTTCAGTGGTAGTCGACGATCTCTGCATCGTATGCGTTGCCATCCTCGGGCATCCAGTTCGGTTGAGCCCAAGCGGGCCGATGGCCTGGGGTAGCCGGTGAGCGCCCCCGCGACGTTGCCGGTGTCCTGGCGAGTCCTGCGCACGGATCCGGTCCTTCCCCCCGGGTTGGGCGGAGATGCCGATGCCCGTCGTGCCTCGAGCCCGCACGTGCTGCGCTTCGGCGACGAGTACCACATGTACTACTGGGGCACCGGCTCCGACGGCTTCCATCGCATCTGTCTGGCGCTCGCTTCGGTGACCGCTCCGGATCGATGGCGCTTCGGGGGAACGGTGCTGGAGCGCCAGCCCGGCACGGCCTACAACGATCAGGGGCCGAGCTTCCCGTTCGTGGTGCCGCGCGACGACGGGCCGTGGCTGATGTACTTCGGGGCGTGGGGCGTGCCCAGGTCGGACGGCAAGCTGGCCAACACGACCGGTCTGGCGCTCAGCGACGACTGCGGCCGCACGTGGCGCCACGCCGCCGAGTCGCCGATCCTGCCGCTGGACCGGCCGTGGGATCGCGAAGGCACCGGCAGCGTGTGCGTCGTGGCCCACGGCGGCGTCCTCCGCATGTACTACACCTCCCTGGGAGACTACTCGCCCAGGCCGGCGGGAGTGCGGACCGGCCACGGCGACGTCATTCCGCATATCGGCGTGGGCTACGCCGAGTCGGCCGACGGCATCCGCTGGCGCAAGCCGTTGGACGGCCTGATGGTCAGTCCCCGCGGGTTCGACGCCGACCCCTTCGAGTACATCGCCTCCAAGCCGTTCGTGCTGCGCCGCGGCGGCGGCTGGACGATGTGGGTCAACACTTTCGGCACGGCGTATCGGGTGCGGAGCTTGGTCAGCCGGGACGGCCTGAGCTGGACCTGGACGACCTCCGGACCCGACGGAGATCTTGGCGTCGGCGCCGCTGGCAGCTTCGACGACCACCAGCGCTCGTACGCGACGGTGGTCCCGCACGGTGGCGGACTGCGCTGCTGGTACGCCGGCAACGGCTTCGGACAGACCGGAATCGGCTACGCGACGACCGTTCAGTCGGGCGGGGGCGGAGTCCTCTCGGCGTAGAGCCAGGCGTCGAACAGGTCGTCCAGGTCGCGTTGCGCGATCTCCTCGGCAACCGCCACGAAGTCCGCGGTCGTCACGTTGCCGCCGGCATGGCGGGCCACATACTCGCGCAGCACCCGGAAGAACGCCTCGTCGCCGATCTCTTCCCGCAGCGCGTGCAACGTCATGGCGCCCCTCACATAGACGGTGAGCGCGAACGGATCGCGAGGATCAGGATCGCCCGGTGGTCCAAGGTCGGCATCCCAGGCGTGCTCCCAGAGCGTGGCAAGCGGGTCCCTGCCGTCCCCGCCATGCGTGTGGGACGCCCATAGCCACTCGGCGTACGTCGCGAATCCTTCGTTCAGCCACACGTCTCGCCATGAAGCCGGAGTGAGCAGATTGCCGAACCACTGGTGCGCCAGCTCGTGCGCCACGATCGAGTCGCCCAAAGAATCGAGGGTCCGCGCTTCGTAGATTGGGCGTGGTTGGGTTTCCAACGCCGGGAACGGGAGTGACATGTCGATCACGATCGCACCGGTGGAGTCGAACGGATACGGCCCGAGGATGTCGGCGAAGAAGTCGATGATCGCCGCGCTGTTCTCCAGACGCCGGCGTACCGACTCGCCGACCGATCGCTCGATCGAGTGCGTGATAGGCACTCCCGAAGCCGTTACTCCTTCGACCTCGTCGAAGCGGGCGATGGCCAGGACGGTCAGATAGCTGGCCATGGCATGGCGGCTCTGCCAGACGTAGGTGACGGTGTCGCCGTGATCCACCGTCTCGACGAGCTCACCGCTCGATGCAGCCTCGTACGGCTCGGGGACCGTGATGATGAAGGTGTACGTCGCCTTGTCGGATGGATGCTCGTTGACCGGGTACCAGTAGGACGCCCCCCGCGGCTCGCCGAACGCGACGATCCCGGTCTCGTACCGGAACCAGCCTTCCGGGCGAGTCAACCAGGGTTCCGGGAGAGGTGTACGTCGATTCCAGGGCCGTCCCTCGTATTCCACCGTGGCTCTGAACGTCGAGCCCGCCCGTATCGGCGTGGCCGGTGTGATCGTCAGCTCGTAAACGTCCCGGTCGTGGCCGGCCGACCGGCCGTTCACGCTGACATCCGTGACCTGGAGTCCTCGCAGGTCCAGGTTGAAGGACGAGAGATCCTGCGTTGCGACGGCCTCGATCTGTGTTCGGCCGGAAACCCGGTTCGCGTCCACGTCGACTTCAAGTTCTACCGTGTAATGGGAGACGTCGTAGCCACCGTTGCCAAGGCCCGCAAACAGCGGGTCACCCGCGCCGGGGGCTCCGGGACGCGGATCGAATCCCGGGCTCACCCCGTCGAGCGCGGTCAGGACGGTTGCGGCCAGGCACGTCAGGCCGATCCGCGCGACCGCACGGGCGGCGGTCCGCAGATGGGAAGTCGCAGCCGGTGCCGCCGTAGCTCGTGTGCCATCCACGGTGTCAATGTGTGCGTGCGCACCGGCATCGGGTAGGCTACGAAGACGCACCGGGGAGGTGTTCATGCACGAGGGCGAGATACGCGTTGGCGTGGTCGGCGTACGCCGCGGCGAGAGCTTCATCAAGGGCGCCACGGACGCCGTCGGGATGAAATTGGTTGCCATCTGCGACGTGTGGGAGGAGCGGCTGCAGGCCGCCGGGCGGAACTACGGGGTCGCCACCTACACGGACTACGACGCGTTCCTGGAGCACGACCTGGACGCCGTGATCCTGGCCAACTACTTCCACGAGCACGGGCCGTTCGCGGTCAAGGCGCTGGACGCCGGCAAGCACGTCCTCAGCGAGACCTCGTCGAACGGCACGATCGCCCAGGGCGTGGCGCTCTGCCGGGCGGCGGAGCGCTCGGGCTGCATCTACATGCTGGCCGAGAACTACTGCTACACCGTCTTCAGCCAGGAGATGCGCCGGCTGTACCGGACCGGCGAGATCGGCCGCGTCACCTACGCCGAGGGCGAGTACAACCATCCCATGGCGCCCGACGCGCGTCTGCGGCTGGCGCCGGGCGAGCATCACTGGCGCAACTGGCTGCCGTCCACCTACTACTGCACGCATGCGCTGGCGCCGCTGGTGTACATCACCGGATCGATGCCCGCGACGGTCAACGCGCTCTCCATCGCCGCCCCGGAGGTGGACGAGCTCAGCATGCGCCGCAGCGATCCCGGATCGGTGATCCTGTGCCGGATGGACGACGGCTCCGTGTTCCGGATCTTCGGCCTGATCCTGCCGGGCCACAGCAACTGGTACCGCGTGCACGGCACGCGCGGGGCGATGGAGATCGCCCGTGGGCCCGGCTACTTCGGTCCGGGCGAGGTCCGCGTCTGGCACGAGCCATGGAACCGCTGGCCGGAGCAGCCGCTGGAGCGCTCGTACCTCCCCGATTGGCCCGAGCACGCAGAGCTGGCCGAGCGCGCCGGCCACGGCGGCGGGGACTTCTGGACGAACTACGACTTCGCGCGGGCCATCCGGTCCGGCGAGCGGCCGTTCCTGGACGTCTACCAGGGCGTGGCGATGAGCTCGGTCGGCATCCTGGCGTGGCGGAGCGCGTTGCAGGACGGCCAGCCGGTCGAGGTGCCGGACTTCGCCGACGAAGCGCAGCGGGCCAGGTACCAGGACGACACCTGGTCGCCGTGGCCGGACGGCGCCGAACCGCCGGATGCGCCGCCCAGCATCGTCGCGACCCGGGAGCCCACAGCGGAGGCGAAGGCGCGCGCCCGAGAGCTCTGGGACGAGATGGGATACGGGGGCAGATGATGGCGATCGGCACCGAATCACAGGCCACCGCCGAGCACGTGACGCAGCTCGGGCGGGACGGCTATTGCGTGATCCGCGGGCTGTACTCCGAGGAGGAGACGCGCCCGGTCCGCGCGCGGATCGAGGCGATGTACGAGGGCCGCCACGACTACGGGTGGCCGCACCCGCATCTGCAGACCTGGAATCCGGAGGACCGCGACACGCCCGGCGGCAACTACCGCTCCGGCTCGCTGCAGCGGCCGGCGGACATCGAGTCCGTCTTCGCCGACTTCGCGGGAAGCCCGAAGCTGATCGGCGCGATAGAGACGCTGCTCGGCGGCCCGGTGCGCCACTACACCGACCAGACGATCTTCAAGCCGTCGGTGTTCAAGGCCGGGCGCAGCTTCTATCACCAGGACTGTTTCTACTGGAAGCTGCGGCCGCAGGTGTGCCTGAACTGCTGGGTGGCCCTCGATCGGGTCGACCGCGGGATCATGGCGCTGGGCTTCCTGCCCGGCTCGCACCGCCGCTGGCGGGTTCAGTTCCACGAGGCGTACTGGGACCAGGTGCCCAAGCACGGCCGCGACGGCAGCACGTACCAGCGCCGGCGCATACCGCTGGAGGTCGTCGACGACTCCTCGGAGGAGCTGATTCCCGGCGAGCCCGGCGACGCGTTCTTCTTCGACAACTACGTCTGGCACCGCGGCGAGCCCAACCTGGGCAAGGTCAACCGCGCCGCGTACGCGATCGCCTACCAGCTCGACCGCGACGACAACCTCATGTCGGAAGACGAGTTCGACGCGCTGATGGACGGCGCGCCCCAGTGACCCATCCTGCGGCCCGATCCGTCCGCGACCAGTGGACGGAAGAGGGCACTGCCTGTACTGCTCGCTGCTGTCCGCCGAAGAGGTCGACGACCTGCTGCGGATCACTGAGCGCGTCCGCCGGCAGTGGCTTACGGCGAGCGCAGAGGACGGCAAGCCCAGCGACCTCGACCGCCACAACATGCGCCATCTGAACCACCCCGGGTACTTCCGCGACCACCCCGCCGAGTTCGTCACGCTGATGAACCTGATCGCCGACGAGCGCATCCTCGCCTTCGCCCCGAGAGTTGCTGGCGGCGAGCCGATGTTCCGCGCCACGACGCTGTGGTTCGAGCCCAGAACCGCGCAGGTGGACGGCTCCTGGCGTCGCGATGTCCAGTTCCTGAAGCCCGACGAGGAGGACCAGCGCAGCGTCGTGGCCGCCCGCACGGAGCCCGACGGCATCCAGCTCCAGATCGCCCTGGTGGAGACCTCCGAGGTCGAGTACGTCCCCGGATCACACCTGCGCTGGGACACCGCCGAGGAGTACCGCATCCGCCTCGCCAACGGCCAGGCCACCAGCCGCTCCAACGACATGCCCGGCGTCGTCCGCATCCACCAGCGCCCCGAAGACATCGTTGCCTTCGAGGCCTTGGGTCTGCACCGCGGCCGCTACCACACCGACAAGCGGCGCCGCCCCTTCATGCTGACCTACGCCTCCGACCGCGCGCACCTGTTCGACTACTTCTCCGACCATCCGTGGATCCGGTCCTCGCCGCTGATGGCCGAACTGCCCGAGTCCACCCGTCCGTTCTTCCAGCAGTTTATCGACATATGGTGGGGACCTGCGCACCAGGAGCGCCGTCTCCCCAGAGTTTCGCACCTGAGCTGAGTCCACAGTGCCGGCTAATCGGGTACGAGTTCTCCATTCGTCAACATCGTCGCTCTCGATTCCGGCACTTTGGAGACGACGGACCCCGTCGACAGGAGAAAGAAAGTGGTAAGAGTCGTCTCGTGGAACACGGGTCAGGGCAGCGTCCCGCCGACCGAGGCCGAGGAGGTCTGGAGTTGGCTTCTTGATATGGGTGCCGATCTGGCCCTTCTGCAGGAAGCGAGACAACCACCTGAATGGGCTATGAGGTATGCCCAAGAGCGCGGGAATCCGATCGAATGCGATCCAGGAGGCGAAGATATAGCGGGATCTGGACCTGCATCCTGGAGGATCGCTGGCTATCGCAAGAAGTGGCGAAGTACGGTGGTGAAGCTATCTGAGCAAGTCCGACTGGATTGGCTTCCGTGGAAGTCTTTCGCGACGAAGGAGTACGGACAGTTCCGTGTCTACCGGCCTGGAACGATCGCGGCCGCGCGAGTGCAGCCGACAGCGAGTGGTTCCTTTGAGCCGTTCATCGTCGTGTCGATGTACGCGCCTTGGGAAGATCCCCATCCCTCGACCCACAGCAAATGGGATAACGGCTTCAGCGATGGTTCGGCGCACCGCATTGTCTCTGACCTTTCGGCGTTTATTGGCGACGAGGATCCGTCTGCTCATCGAATACTGGCTGCCGGTGATCTCAACATCCTTCACTGCTACGGCGAGGACGGAAACAGTTATTGGGCTGGACGCTACTCATCGGTATTCCACCGAATGGAGGCCCTGGGATTTTCCTTCGTCGGGCCACAGTACCCACGTGGCCGAAAGGCATGTCCGCCGCCCAAGGAGCTCCCTCCGGGGAGCAATGACGTCCCAACCTACCGGAGGAAAAGGGACGACCCGGCGACCGCGACGAGACAACTCGACTTCGTCTTCGCGTCCAAAGGATTCGCTGAATCGGTGCAAGTGCGTGCACTGAACGATCCGGATCAGTGGGGCCCGAGCGATCATTGCCGCATCGGAATCGATGTCGGGTCGTCTCGGATCGGTAATCGATGAGTCGGCCGCTGACTTGCTTTGCTGGGACCAAGTCCCTAATGGCGAATGGGGCGAGCAAGCAAGATCTGAGACCTGCGCCGTGGAACGGCGGCTGCGACTGAACGACGAAAAGCCGGCACTGCCTCAATGCCGGCCGCGCCTGCCAGACGCTCGGCGAGCCATGCGCATAGGTCGTCTCGCGGCACCGCCAGACTCTGGCCAACCATCGGGAAACCGATGCAACAAGGCCAAGCGGATTGCGTCTACCTTCTGCTGTGCTTCCATGGTCCGTGTCAGCGCAGGCGTTTAGCGATCCGGATCGTTGCCGGTCCGCCGCTCCGTCCAGAACAGTCGGAGCGGCTGGAGCGCCCGCTTGCCGAAGATCGCCGAGAGTGTGTGTTTGGGGTAGCGCCGTAGTGAGGCGTCTAAGGGGCGAACGGCTGCGGCGCGTAGGGCCGCGCGCAGCGCACGCCAGGGATTGGCGATCGGAGGGGTGAGTGGCTCGGAGGGGAGGGTTGAATTCGGAGGCCGGTGTCGAGGTTCTCTCTCCCGACGCTCGTGCTGGTCTCACCTCTGCCCATTCGCGAGAAAGACCAACCAGTTCTCACTCTCCTCGCACAACAGTTCAGGAGGGATTTCCCAGCGGGCAATCAGGTGACCTCCATCAGCCAGAGTCACTCCGCGATCGTCCAAGCGGAACCTTCCGCCGAGCGAACGCTGGCTCAACACATGCACGACGATCTCGTCTAACAGAGGGAAGATACCCTGTAGGTGAACCCGATTGGTTGGCGGAGTAAGGCCGTATGTGACGAAAGGCCAGACCTCTCCGCGTAGATTGCAGCTAAAGGTTGAACTGCCTGACGGAGGAGGGACGACCCTGTACGTCTTCATGCCGGAGATTATTGCAGCCGCAAGCGATCGTCCCCAAGGCCGGCGCAATTGGACCGGGACCTGCCCACCCAACCGGCGCACCTCCACGCGCCCGAATCGACCGTCGGGACTCCCTGCCTCCACGAAGTCACGCCGGGGGACCCGTTCGGACGAAGGGCCGTCGTTCTGGCTGGTGTCCTGCATCTCGGCGCGATCGCCTACCAGTTGGACCGCGCCGACAATCGCCTCTCGGACCGCAGAGTTCGCGGAGCTGACCGACGGGGCGCCGTAGGGACAGCGCGCGCTACGCCGGCGCCACCGCCTCGCAGACCAGCAGCTCCCAGCCATGGAACACGAGGATGAGGCCCGTGTAGCGCACGCCCGGGTATTGGCGCGCGAGTCGTTCGTCCGCAAGGTAACCCTGTAGCTGCGCACTCGCTTCGGCGGCCGCCGCCGCGATGCGCCCCTCGCCGGCCGGTGCGCCCCGGCGCAGGTACTTCAGCTCGATCAGGTAGCCGCGCGTGAGGTGCGGGTACTTCGCCAGCAACGGCTCCAGGCTGATGTCCGCATGGCCCTTTCCGAGCTCCGCCTCGCTGCGGAACACGTAGTAGTCCGTCACGCTCAGGTAGGCGGCCAGGAACCCCTGCAGCACCTTCTCGCCGGCGATGTAGTCTCGGATGGCGGTCTGCGCGGCGATCGCCTCGGCCAGGAACGCGAACACCGGCCGCCACTCGCCCTGATTGGCCATGCGCATCATCCGCTGCCCGAACTCGTACAGGTTGACGTCGAACGCCCCGGCGTCCTCGTACGCCTCGCGCAGGTACTCGTACATGAGCCGCTTCACGGTCTGGTTGGGAATCGCCAGCCGGGGAACGCCGTCCACCGTCTCGCGGATGCTCAACAGGCCGAAGAAGTGCAGCAGGGAGAGGAAGTTCTCCCGCTTGATGAGCCGCTTGAGGGGGAAGCTCGGCTGAATGCCGGCGTCTGCGGATTCGGTGCCGATGATGCCGCGCAGCAGGTCGAAGTTGCCGTTCAGGCGCGCGGAGCCCTCGGCGCTGCGGCGATTGACCACCAGCAGGTGCCGGAGCTTGCCGTAGTCGATGCGCACGTTCGTGTCGATGAGATAGGTAGGTACCCCTCGGTTGGGCAGGGACTTCTGCAGGTAGTAGAGCACCATGTCGGTGTTGTAGAGGTCGGTCTCGGCCTCCTCGGCGAAGCGGTAGCCGTCGTACCACTCGCGCATGATGCCCAGCGCGGTGTCGGCGTCCTGGCTGAACGCGCCGTGGTCCCGGTACCGCTCCACGAGGTGGCGGACCTCCGCCGCGGTGAAGCCGAGCATCTCGTTGAACGCCGGCTCCAGGCTGAGGTTCGTGCCGATGTTGAAGCCTGAGGTTACGTCGTCCATGGTCACGGGCGACACGCCGGTGATGAACAGCCGCTCCAGGCCGCCGCCGCTACGCTCGGCGCCACCCTTCAAGGTGGCGAAGAAATTGCGATAGAAGCCGCCGCCGTGGGTGAGCTCCTCGTACGCCTCGGCGCCGTGGTGGGCCAGGATGGTGTTGGCGAAGTTGTCGTACTCGTCGATCAGCACGTAGAGCGGCACGTCGTGCTCGCCCGCATGGTGGAACAGCTCGCCGAGCTTGTCGGTGATGCCGTCGGGGGCCAGGATGCGCTGCCGCGTCGCTTCCGGGAACAGATCCGGAAAGCGTTCCAGCGCCCCGCGCAGCTCCATGTGGCAATAGGTCTCGAAGCTCCGCTCCAGTCTCGGCAGGGCGTCGTTGACCATCGAGAAGTTGAAGCGCAGGACGACGTAGCGATGGCGCTCGGCGGTGGGCTCGCGGCCGAGGTCGGTGCCGGCGAAGACGGTGTCGAACTCGTGTGCCCAGCGCCGGTCGTAGTAGTTCTCCAGGAGCGACAGCCAGCAGGTCTTGCCGAACCGGCGCGGGCGGATGAAGAACACGTAACGCTCGTCCTCGAGCGTGGGTACGAAGCGGGTCTTGTCGACGTACAGCCAGCGATTGAGGCGGATGCGGCGGAAGTCGGCTTCGCCGTAAGGGATGCGGGGCCAGGGTCTGGACATCTCGTGCGCCGGCATCTCGGACCGGATCGCATGATGGCACGGCTGGAGATGGGCCGCCATCGACCGCCGGGCGGCGAGCGAGGCGAGGCAGGCCCGCGGCGGGTGTATACTCGGCCGGTACGCGCCAAGGAGGGCCTGATGGTCACCGATGCACACAAACAGCAGCTCGACCGGGACGGCTACTGCGTCGTCCGCGGCCTGTTCGAGGAAGCGGAGACCGGTCCCGTCCGCGCGCGGATGGAGGAGCTCTGGAACGGCTACCACGACTACGGGTGGCCGCACCGGCACCTGCAGACCTGGGACCCCGAGGACCGGGACACCCCCGGCGGCAACTACCGCTCCGGCTCCCTGCAGCTTCCGTCCAGGATCGAGTCGGTCTTCGACGACTTCACCGGCAATCCCAAGCTGGTGGGCGCCATGGAGGCGCTGCTGGCAGGGCCGGTGAAGCGCTACACCGACCAGACGATCTTCAAGCCCTCGGTGTTCAAGGCCGGGCGCAGCTTCTACCACCAGGACTGCTTCTACTGGAAGCTGCGGCCGAAGGTGTGCCTGAACTGCTGGATCGCTCTGGATGAGGTGGCGCCCGACGCCATGGCGCTGGGCTTCCTGCCCGGCACGCACGCCTGCTGGCGGATCCAGTTCCACGAGCAGTACTGGGACCAGGTCCCCCAGCACGGCCGCGACGGCAAGACCTACCAGCGCAAGCGGATCGCCCTGGAAGTGGTCGACGACTCGCAGGAGGACCTGATCTCCGGCGGGCCCGGCGACGCCTACTTCTTCACCAACTACGTCTGGCACCGCGGCGAGCCCAACCTGAGCGGCGTCAACCGCGCCGCCTACGCCATCGCCTACCAGCTCGACCGCGACGACAACCTCCTGTCGGAAGACGAGTTCGACGCGCTGATGGACGGTGCGCCCCAGTGACCCGGCCCGCGCTCCGATCCCTGCGCGATCAGTGGACGGACGAGGGCTACTGCCTGTACCGCTCGCTGCTCTCGGAAGACGAGGTCGCCGACCTGCTGCGGATCACCGAGCGCGTGCGCCGGCAGTGGCTTGCGGCGAGCGCCGAGGACGGCAAGCCCGGCGATCCCGACCGCCACAACATGCGCCACCTGAACCACCCCGGGTACTTCCGCGACCACCCGGGCGAGTTCGTCACCCTGATGAACCTGATCGCCGACGAGCGCATCCTGGCCTTCGCCCGCGAGCTGCTGGACGGCGAGCCGGTGTTCCGCGCCACCACCCTGTGGTTCGAGCCCAGGACCGCGCACGAGGACGGCTCGTGGCACCGCGACGTCCAGTTCCTGAAGCCGGACGAGGAGGAACAGCGGACCGTCGTGGCCACCCGCACCAAGCCGGACGGCATCCAGCTCCAGATCGCCCTGGTGGAAACCTCCGACGTCGAATACGTCCCCGGATCACACCTGCGCTGGGACACCGACGAGGAGTACCGCATCCGCCTGGCCGACGGCCAAGCCAACAGCCGCTCCAACGACATGCCAGGAGCGGTGCGCATCCACCAGCGACCCGGAGACGCCGTAGCCTTCGAGGCCCTTGGCCTGCATCGCGGCCGCTACCACACCGACAAGCGCCGCCGCACCTTCATGCTGACCTACACCTCCCACCGCGAGCACCTGTTCGATTACTTCTCCGACCAGCCCTGGATCCTGTCGTCGCCGCTGATGGCCGAACTGCCCGCCGCCACGCGTTCGTTCTTCGAGCGCTTCCTCGACATCTACGGCGACGACGTCCGCACCAGAAGCTCCGTCGCCCTGGAGTTCCGAAACTGAAGCAGGCATACACCGTCGTCATCGAAAAGACCGGCAACGGCTATTCGGCGTACGTGGCTGACCTGCCGGGATGTGTGGCTGCGGCTGATACTCGGGAGGAAACCGAGGAGTTGATCCGGGAGGCGATCGTGTACCACCTGGAGGTGCTCCGCGAAAGCGGCGATCCGATTCCGGAGCCTGAGACCACCACCAGCCTCGTCGAGGTGTAACGGGCTGGGCTCCTGCAGGTTGGTGGCCTGCTTCGTCAGCCGACTGACCGGCTCCGTGCTGACCCGCGCCGACCTGACCGGCAGCGTCCTGATCGACGTGCAGGGGTGAGACGTGACCGGCCGCCGGCCCGGATGTACGGCGGCTGGCTCGTAACGTGGTTGGGCTTCTCGCCGTGGCAGCGCACGGCGTCGCCGTCTTCAGATTGCGACGGCGAACGCACAGACTCTGATGTAGATGGAGATCGTCTCGGGCGTCGTCAACCTGTGGGCGTCCGCCCGGGACCGGCGCCGCGCGGCGCTTGAGAAGGCGGTGCCGGCGAACCGGCAGCGCTGTCGTCAGCGACGGACTGACCGCCACGGCGCGCGAATCCGCGCGGCCCGCTAAGCTGTGCACGTGATCGACCGCAGTCGGCTCGGGCGCGCGGCGATGTCGGCCGTGGCGGCTCTGGCGCTGCTGACATGGACGGGGCAGACCCAGGAGCCACCTACGGCCAAGCCGGCCACCCTGTCGGAGTTCGTCGACGCCGACTGTCCGATGTCGTTCGACCGGGTGCGCAGCGTGCACGTCGATTGCGGCTACGTGTCGGTGCTGGAAGACCGCAGCAAGCCCGACGGCAACGTAATCAGACTTGCGGTAGCCCGGCTGCGGGGATCGAGCCCGCCGCTGCGTCCCGATCCGGTGATCTATCTGACGGGCGGTCCGGGCATCAGCGCCTTGGAGAGCATCGACTGGTTCATCGACGACGCGCGGTTCATCTGGAAGGAGCGAGACCTCATCCTCCTGGACTATCGCGGCATCGGCCACTCCGAGCCGCTCCTGGAGTGCCCGGAGTACCGCCGCCAGAGTGCGGAGTTGCACAAGCTCGATCTGGATCCGGACGAAGAGCTGCAACGGCAGGTGGACGCGCTGCTGGCGTGCAAGCGTGCCCTGTCGGAACAGGGCATCGACCTGAGCGCCTACACGGCGCCAGAGGTCGCGGCGGACGTGGTCGACCTTGTGACAGCGATGGGCTACGAATCCTACCACCTCTTCGGCAGCTCCTACGGGACGACGCTGGCGCTCACGGTGATGCGCGAGTTCCCGGACAATCTCCGTGGCGTGATTCTGGACGGCGTCCTGCCGCCGCAGGTGAGCTTCAGCGAGACCATCTACGCCAACGCGGCCGCCGCGCTGGAGGCGTTCTTTCGCCACTGTGAAGCGGACCGGGAGTGCTCCCGGCGCTATCCCGATCTGGAACAGGAGTTCTGGAACGTGGTCGACCGCTATGCGGAACGACCGGCTACCACCTGGGCCTTCGACTGGCACCTGTTTGAGAACTTCGAAGAGGAAGCCAACGGCTACTACGTGGTGTGGCGGGTGTTGGAATCGCTTCGCAGCGAGAGGTCGATTGCGTATCTGCCGTTCCTCCTGCACCACATTGCCAAGGGAAACGATGTGGTCGCCGACGCGTTCGTTGGCCCGACGGCCCGAGGGATCACACCGTCGACCGACAACACAGCGGCCCTGGCCCTCTGGTGCTACTCAGAGGGCCGCTATACCGACCAGAGCGGGCTTCTCGCCGACCGAGCCGCATATCCTCGGTTGGTCGACCCCGAAAGCCGGCATCTGGCTCCTGCACTCTGCGCATCGTGGCACGAGCAGACCGTCGAGCCCGCCGACAGGACCCCGGTGGTCAGCGACACCCCTACCCTCCTGCTGTCCGGTCAGTTCGATCCGACGACCCCGCCGCGGTGGGCCGATCTGGCGGCCGATACGTTGAGTCGCAGCCATTCGTTCGTCGTGCCGATGGCAGGCCACGGCGTCGGGATCAGTACGCGGTGCGGGCGCAGCCTCATCGGAGCGTTCCTGCACGCCCCATATGACGATCCATCGCCGGCGTGCTTTCCGATCGCGGAGCGGGAGAGACCCGGATTCCGAACGATCTACCTCAACCGAGGAATGTGGATGCAGGTGAACGCGAGTAGGTTCGACCTCTTGCGGAACGCCGACGTGAAGCTGGCGTCGGAGGTGTCGGTGGTTGGAACGTCGATAGTTCTGACGATCCACCTGTTGACGCTTGTCGTGTGGGCGCTCACTGCCGCACTCCGCCGCTTCCAGCACCGCGCACACACCGCGCTGCCCGCGGGCCGCCCGCGGGCGACCGCTGCCGCGCTCATCGCGGTGAGCGTCGGTTTCTTATGGTCCGTGACTGCAGCGCAGGACGCAATGATTGGGTTCGTCATGATCTTCTGGTCTCTCCCGTTGCCGCTGTGGCTCCCCAATGTGCTGATCTCCGTATTCACCGCACCGATCGAGATGCGCTTGATGACTGACGAGGCCCTCCAGATCTTTGGCTACTATCCGTGGGTCCGACCGCTGTTCGTCATCCCGTACCTCACCGCCGCCGGGACGCTGTACGTCCTGTATCTGGCGGTGCGCTCATGGCGGGAGCACTGGTGGGCTCGCCTTGGGCGGCTGCACTACAGCATTGTCGCGCTCACGCTCGTCTGGTATCCGCTTCATCTGGTGTACTGGGGGTTCATCCCATAGCTGACTCAGCGGCGTGGTGCCTTGGAAGCAGATAGGTTGCTGCGGCGGGAGCGGGATGCCGATAAGGTTGGTCTTCACGGGCGCCGCGTAGGCGCTTCCCTTCGTCGGTGTCGCGGCTGCAATTGCAGGCGGAGAGACGTGTCCCGACTCCAGATCCAGAAACCGCAGGCGACTACGAATCAGCTTGAGGTGCAGGGAGGGACGCTGTCCGCTCGGCGATGATGGCGGACGCGGTCTCCAGCACCAGTTCCAGGCCGCCGGGGCCGGGGAAGGAGACCCAGTCCTGGTAGAGGTTCTTGCCGTAGCGGTCGCGGGGCAGGAGGTAGGCGAGGGTGCCGTTGGTGACGACGGAGATGAGGATTGGGTAGTCGGGGAAGCGCGAGCGCAATTCGGTCTGGAGGACAGAGTACGGCTCGGCGGGGACGGACAGCAGGAAGGCGTCGCCGATCTGCCAGAGGTGGAGGTCGAATGGGATGGTGCCCCCGTCGGGGAGGGTGGGACCGCGGAGGCGGCGGCGGCGGGCGCGCTCGCGGATGGCGGTGGCGTTGCGGATGGCGATGGGGTCGCCGGAGGCCTGAGCGGCTTCGAGGTCGCGGGTGGCTTGGTCGTGGGCGGCTTTGAGGGCGTCCGGCGATTCATGCGGCTTGATCGGCAGGTCGATGCGCAGGGTGCGGCTGCGCAGCGCGAATGACCGGTCGTTCGCGGGTGGATCCAGTTTCGTTCGCTTCCATGCTCCGAGCGTGGCGCCGGAGATGATGGGGCCGTCGTACTCGATCTGCGTTCCGGCGGGCAGTAGCGATTCGACGGCGCCGGCGGCGGCGAATCCCAGGCGGCGGCCGTTGGAGTCGGCGACGGCGGTGTCGCCGACGAATCCTTCGCGGGGGCCGGTGTCGCCGCAGGGGCTGAGCAGGAACAGGCAGGGGGCGCCGAAGGCGTCCTCCATGACTTCGCGCATGGCCCCTATGTAGTCCGGCGAGAGCAGCCGGTTCGTTGGGCCGAGGGTGGTGGGATGGCAGCCGTAATTGACCAGCGTGGCCAGGACGCTGCCGTCGTCGGCGCTGACGCGGGCGACCAGGACCGTGTCGTCGGCTTCGCCGTCGGGGTTGAAGCCGGTGACGAACTGCTGTGAGTCCTCGTCCCATGCGTCTCGGTTCTGGGCGAGGTCGCAGGTGCCGAAACCGAAGGTGAGCCATGCGGGTACGAGGTTGGCGATTGCCTCGGCGCCGGCCTCCGCGCAGCGGGTGATCAACCGCTCGAAATAGGGGCGGATCTTGTCGCCGCCGGGGTGGTCGCGCATGGAGCTCGACAGGTTTGCGCCGGCGTGGGTGTGGGAGAAGGCGATGAGCAGCCGGCCCTCGCTCAGGCCGAGTGGTTCGCGCACGCCGTCCAGGAACTCCGCCATCTCGTCCTTCTCCAGCCAGCCGATGTCGACGGCCAGCAGGACCATCGGGGAGCCGTCGCCCTCCAGCTCGGCCAGGGCCAGGGCGGTGGCGGTGAAGGGGCGGTGGACGCCTTCGGCCGTCTCGTGCAGGGCCGCGCCGAAGGAGCGGCTCTGAATGCCGACGGAGGGCGTCACGTCGCGGCGGGCGACGCCGGCGCGGCAGCGGGCGCAGGGCGGATGGTACGGGTGCAGTGAGCTCATGACTGCGCGCAATCTACCACCATGGCGCGTGCCGTCGCACCGCCGGATCCCGACCGCTGAACTGGATCGTGCGCGGCGAACCCACCTCGTGGGTGACTGCGACGATGGTCATGCCGGGTGCCGGTCAGATCAGAATCGATACACGAGGGGAGCCGGGGATTGGTCAAGTCGCAAGTGCACGGTGCCCGAATCCCGGCCGTAGGCTCCGCGGTAGCGTTCCCGGATCGGCGTGAGGTCGTAGCGAAGCTGTTCGGTCGGAAACGCCTCGCACGTGTCTCCGTTGGCGTCATGGGTCAAGACCAGATCGAGCTGGATAGGGCCGGACTCCACGAACGCGCCCGCCGTCAGGACGAATTCGTGCTTCCTGCAGCCGCCGCTGTAGGAGACGCTGAGCGTGAGCACGTGGCTGCTCACCGAGGCCGAGTTCAGTACGAACGAGTCGGTCCGCCGATCCGCGGCGCCGATGACCACCGGCACCAGCGGCGGCGGCTGATCCGCGGATGCCGGCCTGGGGGTGGCCGAAGCAGGCTCGTCACTGCTTGTGCAACCCGCAAGGAGGACCGCAAGCACCCCGGACACCAAGGTCCAGGTCCGAACCGGCGAGCGGCTGCCCTCCAGGATCCGCGCTCCGCTGAGCGCCTGGCGAACGGGATAGACATCGAAATCCGGCACCGACAACGTCTCGGTCATGGCACCCTCCGACCAGCATGGCGCTGTATCCATGCTGATAATCGATCGGTCGTCGCCTGGCAACCCCCGCGAAGTCCCGGTAGTTCTCGACCGACCCGCCGGACGGCGTCTCCCGGCAGATGGGATCTACCACGCGTGCCACCCGCGCCCCCGGGACGGTACGATGAGCGTATGCGGTGGGCGGCGGCGGAAGCGGATGTGGGGAGCGTGCTGGCGGCTCATGCTGATCCGCTGGCGGCGCTGGTGCGGGCGGAGGTCCCGGCCATCGTCCTGCGCGGCGCCTATCCGGCCGAGCACTGTGCCGCGCTGATCGACCGGTTCGTGGCGCGCGGGCTGATGGACCCCAGCCTGCTGGACGCCGACAGCGTGCAGCCGCGGCGGGTGGACATCGGCACCAGCCTGAGCAATCGAGGCGGGGACCGGAACGGGTTTCTGGCCCACGCTCAGCAGACGCGGGAGTTGTTCGCGACCCTGTACGCCGGCCATCCGGACCCCGTGCAACTGGTCTACGACCGGCTGTCGGAGCTGGCGGCGGGCAAGCGGGTCATCACGGCGTACGAACCGGGAGGGCGCTCCTACGGCCCGGCGATCTTCCGCATCCACTACGCCGGACACCGCTACCAGCCGCACGTCGACCTCGCCGGCACGCACGAGCGGCTGTCGAGCTACGCGGTGAGCCGCTTCGAGCACCAGTTCGCGGGCGTCCTCTGCATGCAGAACAGCAGCTCAGGCGGCCGGATCGCGCAGTCGATCCTGCACCGCTGCCTGTGGACGCCGGAGCTGGAGCCGTGCCTGCAGGCCGACGGGTTCGCGGACTACGCGGCGGCGAACGCCATCGAGCACTACCAGGTGGACCTGCAGCCCGGCGACCTCTACTTCTTCAACACCGGCTTGGTGCACGAAGTGCCGGCGCTGGAAGGCTCCTCGCCGCGGGTCGTGCTGGCGGTGTTCATCGGCTACTCGCAGGACGACCCGGAAGTGTTCGTCTGGTCGTGAGTGTTTACCAGGTCCGCTCGCTCGTATCGGTCTCTCGGATCCGTTTGGTACATTGGAGGTAATCCGATGGACTACAAAGTACCGCTTGTCATGACACCGCAACCGGAAGGTGGCTACACGGTGACGTCGCCGCTGCTGCCGGAACTGGTCACGGAGGGAGACTCCCTCGGCGACGCACTGGAAAACGCCAAGGATGCTCTTGCTGCGGTCATAGAGCTGTACCAGGACTTGGGCAAGTCGTTGCCGAAGAGCATGTGGATTCCGGGCGGCGACAGCCCCGTGTGAGCAGTGTCGGTCGAGCTCGGACGCCGGCCCGTACAGGAACGGGGCGCTCAGTCAGGCGTCACGGCGTTCGTCCTTGGCACCTCGTTGCCGGGGGCGTAGACTCGAAGCCGTTCGATCCAACCGAATCGACCGACAAGAAGGAGGAACGTATGCGGATGCGAATCGACGTGCTGCGACGCGTCGCACCGATCGCGGCGGCCGTAGCGCTGCTGATCGTGCCGTCGCTGGCGACGGCGCAGATGATGGACACCAACTCCGAGGTGTACCAGCTCGACGAGTGGCAGGGCATGCACGGGGCGATCACCTCGTTCAATGAGGCGCCCATGCTGGCCGGCATGGTGGCGTCCGGTGATCTGCCGCCGCTGGCGGAGCGGTTGCCGAGCAACCCGCTGGTGGTCAAGCCCGTGGACGAGATCGGCCAGTACGGCGGCACGCTGCGCGAGCTGCGCCCGGAGGGCGGGGCCATCAACGCCAACCACTGGGTGTGGGAGTACGCCGCGGCCTACGCGCCCGACATGAGCGGCATCTTCCCGAACGCCCTTGCAGGCTGGGAGTGGAGCGAGGATGTCATGACCATCACGCTGCACCTGCGCGAGGGGATGAAGTGGAGCGACGGCAAGCCGTTCGTCGCCGACGACTTCCTGTTCTACTGGAACGACATCGGCCTCAACGAGGAGCTGTTCCCGACGCCGCCTTCGCAGATGCGGTTCGCCGGCGAGGCGGGGACGATCAGCAAGGTCTCGGACACGTCGGTGCAGATCTCCTGGGACGTGCCGGCCGTCATGTTCGTGGAGTTCATGGCGCGATGGCGGCCCGCCAACTACGCCCATTCCGAATTCCTGAAGCAGTTTCATCCGGCGTACACGAAGATGGAGACCGTCGAGGCGTCGATGAAGGAGAACGGCTTCGAGACCTGGGTCGATCAGTTCAAGCAGATCTACAACCCGGAGCAGAGCCCCAAGACGCCGGTCATCGGCCCCTGGAAGATCGAGAACGAAAAGACCGATCAGATCCTGGTCCTGAATCGCAACCCCTACTACTGGAAGATCGACACGGCCGGCAACCAGCTCCCCTACATCGACGCCATCCACTCGCAGGGCGTTCCGCCGGGTGAGGCCGAGTTGCTGAAGATCCTGGCCGGCGAGTCCGACCTGCAGGCGCCCGGCCGGTGGGGCGGCATCGCCAACCTGGCGGTGGTCAACGAGAATGCCGAGAGCGGCGGCTACAACCGCATCCAGTACTGGTGGCCGGGAGGCGAGCAGGGCCTGCTCCTGTTCAACTTCGCTCATCCGGACGAAGTGATGCGGGAGCTTCAGAGCGACAAGCGGTTCCGCATCGCGCTCTCGCACGCCATCGACCGCGATGAGATCAACCAGACCTTCTACCGGGGTCTGGGCGTTCCGTCGCAGCCGACCGTGACGTCCGGCGCGCCGTTCCACGGCGAAACGCGGTTCAAGGTGTACCTGGAGCACGACCCGGCGAAGGCCAACGGCATCCTGGACGAGTTGGGGCTGAACGACCGTGACGGCGACGGCTACCGCCTGCGCTCGGACGGTGAGCGCCTGCGCCTGCAGATCTACGTCATGCCCATGCCCCCGAGCGCCGAGATCGCCGAAATGTACCGGGACTACTGGGAGGAGATCGGCATCGAGACCGTCGCCCGCGCCGGAAGCTGGGACTCGTTCGGCGGCATCTACAACACGAACGACTTCGACCTGATCATGTTCCCGTTCGGTCTGGCCGGCTTTCCCATGAACCCGCTGGTCAGGGGCGAGGTCGTGCCGGTCGGCGACTGGTTCTCGCCCGGCCGGGAGTGGGCCGTGTGGCTGAACAGCGGCGGCGAGGAAGGCATGGAGCCGCCCGAGGCCGTGAAGCGGATCTCCGAGATGCGCGAGCGCGCGATCACCCTTCCGAATCAGGCGCAGCAGATCGCGGTCACGAACGAGATCTTTGACATCCTGGAGGAGGAGCTGTACATGATCGCCGCGGTGCGGCCTCCGGTACAGGACTACTACGGCATCGCCAACGCCAATCTGGCCAACATACCCGATCCGATCATCGCCGAGCACATCCACGAGGTGCCGGCGCAGTTCTACTTCAAGTCGTAGCACGCGGTCCGTAGCCGTAACCGGGAGGAGGGACCGATCCCTCCTCCCTTTTTTCAGGTGGACGTGTACGGATCCGCGGCGTCGCGCAGCCCGTCTCCCAGGAAGTTGAACGCCAGCACCGTGACGATCACGAACCCGCCCGGGATCAGCAGCCAGGGCGAACCGGCCAGCACGTGGATGCGTTGCGACTCCTGCAGCAGCACCCCCCAGCTCATCGCCGGGCTCTGCAGTCCCAGGCCGATGAAACTGAGAGCGGTCTCTCCCAGGATCATTCCCGGCACCGACAGGGTCAGGGAGGCGATCATGTAGCTGGCGAAGGAGGGCAGCAGGTGGCGGAACAGGATGCGCCACGTGCCGGCGCCGGCGACGACGGCCGCGGTGACGAACTCCTCCTCGCGTACGGCCATGAACTTGCCGCGCACCACGCGGGCGATGGAGGTCCAGCCGACCAGCGAGAGGATGATCACGATGCCGAAATAGACGCGCTCGGTCGACCAGTAGCGGGGCAGCGCCACGCTCAGCGCCATCCACAGCGGCAGGTCGGGAATGGAGCGCAGGAACTCCACCAGCCGCTGGATGGCGACGTCCACCGTTCCCCCGAAGTAGCCGGAGAGCCCTCCAAGGATGACGCCGAGCAGGAAGCTGATCGCGATGCCGACCAGCCCGATCGACAGGGAGATGCGGCCGCCGTGGATCACCCGCGACAGCAGGTCGCGCCCCAGGTTGTCGGTCCCGAACAGGTACGCCCGGCCCCCGTCCGTGACACCGAACAGGTGCAAGTCGGACGGAAACACGCCCCACAACTCGTACGGGTCGCCGCGCACGAAAAGCGCCAGCGGCTGCCGGGCTTCCCGGTCCACCTCGTACACGTAGCGGAACGTCTCCATGTCGAGCTCCGACGACAGCCCGTACACGAACGGGGAGGTCAGACGGCCCTCGTGGAACACTCGGATCCGTTGCGGCGGCGAGTACTGCTGCTCCGGGCTGCGCCGGCGGGGATCGTAGGGCGCAGCGAACTCCGCGAACAGCACGCCGAGGTAGAAGATGCCGAGCAGCACCAGAGCCGCCACCGCGACCTTGTGGCGCAGGAAGCGGATGCGGATCAGCCGCCACTGCGAGGAGACCTGCTCGCGCTCGGCGCGGTCGTTCCGTGTGCTGCCGGGCCCGGCCACGTCAGACCGCCTCCCGGATGCGCGGATCGATCGCGACCAGCAGGATGTCGGAGATGAGGGTGCCGATCACCGTCAGGCTGCTCAGCACCATCACCACGCTGCCGGCCAGGAACATGTCCTGGTTGATCAGCGCCTGCACGAACAGCGGCGCGATCGTGGGCAGGCCCATGACCAGCGATACCAGCAGCTCGCCCGACACCAGCGCCGGCAGGGTCCAGCCGATCGTCGAGATCACGGGATTGAGCGCGATGCGCACCGGGTAGCGGAACAGCAGCGGCCGCTCGGCCACGCCCTTGGCGCGGGCGACCGTGACGTAGAGCTTGCGCAGCTCGTCAAGCAGGCTGGCGCGCACCACCCGGATCAGGCCCGCGGTGCCGGCGGTGCCGACGATCAGGGCCGGCATCCACAGGTGCTTCAGCAGGTCGACCAGCTTGGCGACGCTCCACGGCGCGTTGGCGTACTCGGCGGAGAACAGCCCGATGGCGGCGGTGCCGGTCGCCTCGAAGGTCAGCCACAGCAGGACCAGCGCGAACAGGAAGTTGGGAATCGCCAGGCCCATGAAGCCGATGAACGTGAACACGTAGTCGCCGGGCGAGTACTGGCGGGTGGCCGAGTAGATCCCGATCGGCAGGCCGAGCAGGTAGACCAGGATCAGCGACAGGGTGGAGATCGCCAGGCTCGCGGGCAGCCGCTGAGCGAGCAGCTTGTTGACCTCCATGTTGTGCGCCATCGAGCGCCCCAGGTCGCCGCGCAGCACGCCCCGGATCCACTTCAGGTACTGGACGTGCATCGGCCGCTCCAGTCCGTAACGGGCTTCCAGCGCTTCGATCCTGGCGTCGTCGACGGCGTCGCCCTGCATGCGCAACTGCATGATGTAGGTGTCCAGGTAGTTGCCCGGCGGCGCCTGGATGATCAGGAACGACAGGACGGAGATGGCGGCCAGGGTGACCACCATCAGCCGCAGCCGGCGCAGCACGGCCCGGATCATCGCGCCATCGCTACGGGCCGGTCGTCTCTCGTTCGATCACGTCGCCCGCCCTGAATTGCTCGATCGACTCGCTGAGGTGAGCGACGTTCGCCGGGGACTTCAGAAGGTGCACGGTCTCCATCAGGCTGTTGTAGTAGTCGAGCGACATGACCACGGCATCCTCGGCATCACGACGCGTGATGATGGCGACGTCCGCATCGCCGGCGACCCCATCGAGGATTGACTTCAGGCCGTTTCTGGCTTCCGTAAACGAGACCGTCCTCATCGCATCCTCCAGGGTCCTGCGAACTATCAGGACCCGCACGCATCTTTTGTGCCTACCCAAGCACGCCCCTCGGCGTCGCGGAAGCAGCCGCCTGACCACCGCCCAGGATAGCGATTGCCGGCGGGAGTCAGGTAGACCCCCGGCTGACCTTCGCGTGAGCCGTTGCGGTACTCGTATTCCAAGCTGCCGTCGCTCGCGTAGCGGATTACCCAGCGGCCGTGCCGCTCGCCGTCAACGTATGGACCTTCGTGGACGGTGCCGTCGGCGTAGCGGATTACCCAGCGGCCGTGCTGCTCGCCGTCAATGTAGGGACCTTCCTGGACGGTGCCGTCGTAGCGGATTACCCAGCGGCCGTGATACTTGCCGTCAACGTAGGGGCCTTCCCAGACTCTGCCATTGGCCCAGAGGAATACCCAGTGGCCGTTTCGCTTGCCGTCAGTATAGGGACCCTCAACGACCGAGCCATCGGCGTAGCGGATTACCCAGTGGCCGTTCCGCTCGTCGTCGACGTAGGGGCCTTCCTCGACGTCGCCGTCAGCGTTGCGCTCAACCCAGTGGCCGTTCCGCTTGCCGTCGACGTAGGGACCTTCCGACACGCTGCCGTCGGCGTGGCGGAACACCCAATGACCGTTCCATACGTCGTCAACGATCGAGCCTTCCCGGACTGCGCCGCTGGCCCAGCGCATGACCCAGCGGCCGTTCGCTTTGCCGTCAACGTAAAGACCTTCCCACATGAAGCCGCTGGTGAAGCGCCCCACCCAGTGGCCGTTCCGCTTGCCGTGCATGAGGGACCCGATGACCGTTAGGAAAACTTCCCCGCTCGATGCGCTGACATAGGACAGGGAGCCCGTACCATGGGCTGTGTCGCCGGAACACCCACCCGTCCAGTCTTCGACGCGACGATGGACAGTGCGCAAGGTCCAGACGAAACACCCTGGCTGACTGGGTATTTCCTCCCAGCAGCGATCCTCCCCTCTCTCGCCCGAGTTGCTTCCCGGCTCCGTGCATTTCGGCCCTGCCGCCGCGAAGTAGAGAACCTCATTCCTCGCCGCGACCGGCTCCGTCGCTTCCTGCGACGCCGGTTGTCCCTCGCGCCCCTCGTCCCGCGGCGGCGCGTCGGCTGCCGATCGCTCCCGGTCCCCGGCAGTACCTGCCGCCGCTGCCGAACCGGGTTCGTCTTCCGGTGGCGCGAGGACGCTCTCGCTGCCCGCCCATGTGTCCGGCTGCCCGTCCGGACTGACGCACTGCGATACCACCACCGCGCAACCGACCCCGCCGGCGGCCTCGCAGGCTTGCAGGGCGCGCGCTTCCGCCCGATCCAGCGACCTCGCGCCCTTTCCCTGAGCCATGCCGTACTGGTCCACCGTGAGGGCGCCGCAGCCGTTCTGGAACCACGCGAGCACCGTGCAGTCCGATCCGCCGCCGCTGAGACAGGCGTTCACCGCCGCTTCCTGCGCGTCGTCCCTGGCGGGGTAGTCCCAGGCAAGCCCGTACGCGACGGCTTCGTCCTGATCGACTTGGCCGAAGGCGATCGCGCCGTGGGCGTCTTGACCGCGGGCCGCGACGGCGGCCAAGAGCAGAGCGGCCCCGGCCATCATGACGGGAGCGAAGGTGCGAAGGTGGGCAGGCACAACGGCGTCACGGTCGCACGATCCGCGCCGAGGAATAAGGGGGTGTCGTAAGATGCTCCCCGATATGGCCACCGCACCCCCTCCACGAGGCCGCCGCCGGTCGATCGAGAAGCCGCTGCATCGCAGGTCTTTTGCGCTGCCGGCCGACCTGATCGAGCGCATCGAGGCCGCCAGCGAGCGCTACGGCGTCACCGCCGCCGCGGTCGTCCGCCTGGCGCTCGAACGCGGCATGGCCGCGGCGACGAAGCGACTGCAGGCGGCACAGAAGCACGCCGAGGGGTGACCGGGCTCGGTCTCCCGCCCCAGCTCGGCGGGCGCGCCGCGCCGATAGATTGATAGTCTGTTGTCGTGTTAACAGACCGGCCGCGAACTGTCGCCGTGATGGCGCGGAAGGGCGGTGCCGGCAAATCGACCCTGGCCGTGGGACTGGCCGTGGTTCACGAGCTCGCCGGCGGAACGGCCGCCGTGGTCGACCTCGACCCGCAGGGATCCGCGACCGCCTGGGGTGCCCTACTTGGCGCACTTGGTCACCGCGCCGGCGGCGTCGGTGGGAGACGCGGCCCGGTTCGAGGCCGCAGAAGTGGGCGCAGCTCCCACCGAAAAGGACCGCCTGTAGGGCACGGAGACGCTCGCCACGGCCGCGACCTGGATGTTGACCAAGTCCCGGGGAGCTGCTTCAGGGCGCGGCCTCGGCGGCGATCGTGGGAATCCAGCCCGCACAGCAACCGCGAATCGAGTGTCTGTCTCCCACCCGGCCCTTGGCGAGCTCGGCAAGGAAGCGATCGACCACCTGCTCAAGCGCTACGGCGGCTGACACCGTACTCTCCACGATATGAACAAGCTCATCACGAAGACGGAAGGGGCGAAGGCCGCAACTGGTGCTGGCATCGTTGGTGGCATAAGCGCCGTGGTTGGATCGAGCATGGGTATAGCCGGGGGATTTGGAGCGATCGTAGCAACGGTTCCGTTCGCTCTCGCGGGCGCACTGGTAGGCGGCTCGATAACGCTGTGCGTCGCCGTCCTCCGCCGCCGCCGGAAAGACTGAACGCCCCGTCACTGACCCACCCCCGTCGCGCCTGCGCGCCACAGGCCCTCGGCGCGCCGTCTCGGCCCGCACGTAGAGCGCCGCGGTGGTCAGTCGGTGAGCGCCACCCGCCTGCCTGCTGCAGATCGGTGAGCCCGGCGCCGGTGGCGGCCAGCGACTGCGGTGCCCACCCGCAGCGAGTGTCCGGACACGCGGCCGGGGATGCCGTCGACCGCCTGCGCGCGGCGGCGGATGACCGCGCGCACGGAGGTTGCCCCGAGGCGCGCGCGGGCACGGCGCGGTGGCCGCCGCCGCGCGCGGGGCGCAGGGGGCGGAACAGGGTGCCAGCGGCGAGCCCGGCCGCCTGCAGCCACTTGGTGACGGCCGCCATGGTGGGCTTGCCGAGGTAGCGCAGCTTGCCGCGGCCCTCCTGGTCGGTCGTGGAACTGCGCACGGTGAGCATGCCGGATCCGTCGTCGGGGTGGATCTCGATGTCGGCCACCCGCAGGGCGGTGGCGAGCTCCGAGACGCGCAGCAGCGCATCGGAGCCGACGCGGATGAGCGCCGCATCGCGCAGGCCGGCCAGCGTGCCGGTGGCCGCGGCGATGGAGGCGGCCGCGGTGGCGGCCCTCGCGGCCGATGCGGTGCAGGGTGTGGCGCACCAGCGCATCGGCGGTGGGGTCGGGGGCGTCCTCCGACCTGGTGGGCCTTGGCGAGCGCGGCGCGCGCCATGCGCACGGTGGCGTGGCGGTGCTCGAAGTAGTCGGCGACGTCGACGGGGCGGGCGGGCAACTCGCTGCGGCCGTGGGCGAGCGCCCAGCGCTGCCACGCTTCCGAGGTCGAGGCGTAGATGCGGCGGGTGGCCGGGGCGAGTGCGGCGACCGCGGCGGCGCTGCTCGCTGCTATCAGGATAGCTTGCTATTTCATCTCCGCGGCGCCGTCCTCTCCGGGATCCGGCGGCGGACCGCTGGCAGCCCCGTCGACGGCCGGGAGCGGGATCTGGCGGTGCAGGTCGGGCAGGTCGAGGGTGTGCTGCTGCTCGGGTGCACTCGATCGGGCTCCCTACTGCGGTTCGGCGGAGCCCTCGAAGCTGGCGTTGAGCTCTTGCAGGGTCTGCAGCAGTGCGTCCAGGTCCTCGTGGACGATGCCCAGGTGCTGCTCGATAGCGGCGAGGCGGTAGTTGGTGGCGGCGCCGAAGACGGCGCGCAGCTCGACGCGGCGGGCGGTGGAGTCGGTGATGGCCTTGGCGGTCTCGGCGCGCTCGGTGAGTTCGCTCAGGGTGAGGTCTGCCATGGGCGGGATCTTACACGGAGGGGCACTGGTGCCCATAAGCCCATTTCGGCAGCCGGAGGCCCCGGGCGCTCAGTGCCGCGACCGTCTCAGAGACCCCTCGGTGCGCACGTATAGCGCTCGTCATCGTCGATGTGCGCCAGGATGGCGACCGTCGTCCACCGCCCGTACCTACAGGTCGACCCGAGGTCCGCAGGATATGCCGTCTGTTGCAGAAAAACCAATTACAAGGATGCGTTGGCTGTCCTTGCTCATTTCGTATGCAATTCCGGCGTTCGAGTAGTGGGACTCAATAGAAAATGGGACTCTGGAGAGGAGTTTGTGTACGCATTATGATCTCCTCACTTCTCAAAGAACACTTTTGGAGAAATTATATCTTCAGGTGCTTCAAGCACATTGAAAGTATGTCCGTCTTTCAATCGTATAGAAGAACCCCTCCCATTGGGATTTTCTTGCACAAACTGCATTGAGTCATACTCAACAAAAATTACTCTCGCATGAGTTGGTCTTTGTTGAGTATATTCTGGAGAGTAAAGTCTTATGAACCTCGTCATTTATCATCTCCTGCTGAGTAGTTTGAGATTTGCGTCCATTTCATTAAGTCTTTCTCCAATCTCTGACAGACGTTCTTTCAGTATTCTAAAATCGGATAATATTAAATCTCTATTGTGTGTTTGTGTTTGCTCAACTCGAGCAAGTTGTCCAGCGATAAGATCAAGTTTTTCGTCATTAGTCATTATTTGTCTCCTGCTGATTTAGGATACGGACCTTCTCCGTCTTGCCTTTGATCGAGTAGTCGATCAAGCTTCTTATCTATCCGATCAATCGTACACTCATACGAGTATCAGTAGCCTTGAATCTCTGGTCAAGTAACTTGCCAAGGATTGCGAAGGCTTGCTCAAATTCGCCTTTTGACTGTTCCGGCATATCACCATCTTTGCATATTCGTTGTAGTTTGTCAAGTCGGGTGTTTACTCGTAAACAATATCGTACGTACTACCGAACAAAATACCAATTCGTGAATTTGAGGTGGAATACTGACAACCCAAATTCCCGCTGTATCGTTATCCTGGTGACGAAGGGCTGTACTACGATCGTCGTAGCGCTCACTGAGGTCGCTCACCTGTCCGGCTCGAACACCAGTTCGGGCATGACCACCTCCCAGGCATCGCATCTCATGGCGTCGTGGTATTTCGGGTCCGACGCCTCCCGGCTCCAGCCCACGACCGCGAACGTTGCCGCCGACCGGCACCGTGACCCGGATGGCGGCCTGAACGATCCGGCGAGGCGCCCCACGGTTCGGCCGGCCCGGTCCAGCAGCGTCCAACGCCCGTCCTCCCGGACCCGCACGTCCAGGGGATCGCCGATCGACAGCGCGGTGATGGCGCCGTGTACGGGATTGCGAGCACGGCGCCGCCCGGCGAACCCCAGATCGACCTCCTGAAGCGTGGGCCGGACATGGCGATACTCCACCGCCTCCGGGCACGGGGGAAGCTCCGCAGCCTCGCGATGGATCGTGGCGGGATGGTCAGCCAGTTCGGCAGGGAAGCTCCGGGAGCCGTCGAGCATCGCCAGCGTCAGCGTCTGCCGTGCCCGCGTCATCGCCACGTAGTACAGCCGGCGCGGCGCGTCGGGATCCTCGTCGCGGCCCACGCGGTCCCAGCCGCCGTCCAGGACCGCCACGTGATCGAACTCCAGCCCCTTGGCTCGATGGGCGGTGAGCAGCAGCAGTCCCCGCTGGCGACGGCGTATGTCCCGGCCCCACTCGGCCAGCCACTCGATGAAGTGGTCCACCGGTGTTTCTCCGCCGCCGGTTTCCAGCGCATGTTCCTCCACCGCCTGCCGCAGCAGGTCGTGCCAGGGATCGGAGGGCCCCGCGTCGGCCCACCCGCGCAGGGCCGCGCCGGCGACAATCCGCGGTTCACGCCCGCGCAGCCATGCGACGAACGCCCGGGTTTCCCGCAGGCGCCAGAAATTCGGGATCTCCTCGTTCGCCATCTGTACCGGGACGTCATGCGCCTCGCAGAACGCCCGCACCGGAACCAGGTACTCCCACTCGCGCGCGATGACCGCGCACCGCGACCAGTCCCATTCCTGCGCCAGCTCCGAGAGACGCAGCAGCTCCGCCATGACGGCCCGCGCCTGGCCGACCGGATCGCCTCCGGCCGGCAGAAGCTGGACCCGTCCGTGCGAAACCGGGTCCAGCGCCGCCCACGCTCCGCCCGGCGTGTCCCTCTCGCGCGCGCGGTCGACACGGATGGGATGCCCCGCCTTCATGCGGTTCCGCGCAGGCCCGATCACGGCATTGGCCGCCGCCACGACATGGGCCGTCGAACGGTAGTTGGCGGTCAGGTAGATGGGCCTCGGCCCGTAGTCGGACTCGAAGCGCCGGATGAACTCCACCGACGCTCCGTTGAAGGCATAGATGTTCTGATCGTCGTCGCCGACGGCGAACAGGGTGAGCTTGCCCGCGTCGTCTTCCAGCGTCCGTCCGGCCAGCGCCGATATCAGCTCGTACTGCTCCCGGCCGACATCCTGGTATTCGTCGACAAGAATCCACCGGAAGCCCGCGAGCAGGCGCTCGCGGCGCTCGTCCGCCTCCTCCGGCGACAGCTCCTTGCCGCGGAGCAGCGCGACGGCACGGCGCATCACGTCCCTGAACATCTCGTCGTCCGGGCGCTCCGCCCGGCCGGTGAAGCTCCGGCCCGCCAGGCGCATGGCAAGCGCGTGGCAGGTGAGCACCGTCACGCCGCGCGCGTCGTCGCCGATCATCTCCGTGAGCCGGCGGCGGATGTCGACGGCCGCGTGACGGTTGTAGGCCAGCGCCAGGATGCCCCGAGCGTTCTCCCGTCTGACGCGGATCAGCCACGCGATCCGGTGCACCAGCACGCGCGTCTTGCCCGAACCGGGGCCTGCGAGGACCAGCACGTTGGTCCGTTCCCGCTCGTCGGCCACGATGCGCTGCTGGACCGGGTTACCCAGGCTCTCGACGATGGCGCGCCAGGACGCGGGCGTCGTCTGCCGGCCGATCTCCCGGTCCCGGCCAGGCAGCCAGCGGGCGAGAAACTCCTCCTCCGTGAGTGCGAAGTAGTCCATCGCCAGACGCAGCGCCTCGCTCATGGCCGCGAGGCCGCGCTCGGCGAACTCCACCATGACGTGGATCTGCAGCACCTGTCCCTTGTAGTGAAGCGCGAGGGGCTCGAATTCCGCCCTGGAGAACCCGCGCCGGTCCCGCTGCTCCAGCCGGATCGTCATCGCCTGGCGGAACACCGCCAAGCCCTTGTTGAGGCGGATCACCTCCAGCTCGTGGAGCCAGAGCAGTGCCCGGTCCAGCAGTTTGGCCGGGTTCCTCACCGTGCTCTTCAGCACCAGGTCGGACTCGATCGCCTGCAAGAGTTTCCCGAGCGTGGTCTCGGCAAGGAGATCGGTGCCGCGGATCCCGGTCGGCAGGCAGTCGAGCAGATGTTCGAGCAGGCGGCCGGCCGCCTCGCGGCGTAGTTCGGCGGTCTTCTTCAGTGCGCCCCACTCGCGCCTCAGCGTGATCCACGCGGTCTCCGCGTCCCGCTTGCGGACCGTGAGGCTGCCCGCGGCCCCATCGTCCTCGCCCCTTCCGTCGTAGGCGATGCCCCGGATGATCCGGAACAGCCGTTCCGGCAGCGGATCGGCCAGACCCTGGTCCCTCAGCACCTGGGCCGCGATACGCAGATGGAGTGACGAGCTGTCTCCCTTTCCCAGGTCGGGAGCGGCCTCCTGCATGTGGTCGATGAGAGCGGTCTCCAGGGCAGCCGCCTCCCCGAGGCGTTTCCGCGACGAGCGGTCCACGCCGGTGTGGACGAACGCGGTCAGCGCCGTGTCGTTGTTGGCGATGCCGAAACGCTCCAGGTCGTACAGGGCGCCGCGCACGCGTTCCGGACTCAGACCCGAAATCTCCATCAGCTCGTCCGTGCTCACCCCCTCGTCCGCGTCCGCGCCGATCAGAGTTTCCGCGATCAGCAGAAGGTGCCTGCGATACGCAGCCGCGATCCTTGCGTTGGCGAGCTGCCGTTCGGCCTCGTCGACCGTATTCACCCGGAGCGAGGACGGGAACACGTGCACGACATTCTCCTCGCGGGTGAGGAGTTGCGACTCCTCCAGCCAGGCGACGGCGGTGCGCACGCGGGTGTCGTCGGTCGCGGAGTCGCGTTCGAACACCTTCTCCTCGTCCTCCCCGAGGATCTCGCCGGCGGTCGCCACCACGTCTCCGCCGAAGCGCTTCTTCCGGTCGAGATTGCGCAGCGCCCTCAGGATCCCGTGGATCTCCTCGCGGGTGAGGCGAGAGCGCGCCGACATGCCGAACTGGTGCTCGACGTCGTCCGGCGCATAGAGTAGAACGCAACGCGCCGGATCGCGGTCGCGCCCGGCGCGGCCGGCCTCCTGCAGGTAGTTCTCCAGCGAGCCCGGTATGTCGGCGTGGACGACCAGCCGCACGTCCGGCTTGTCGATCCCCATCCCGAAGGCGTTGGTGGCCGCGATCGCGCGCAACTCGCCGGCGATGAAGCGCCGCTGCACCTCCTTCTTCGTCTCCGGAGGAAGGCCCGCGTGGAAGCGGTCCGCGGCGACCCCCTTCACCTGAAGGTACTCCGCGACGCGCTCGCTCTGACGCTGGGTCGCGCAGTAGACGATCGCGCCGCCCGGCGCGTCGGGCGGCAGATGGAACGTCAGGACCTGCAGGATGTCCGAGAACTTCTCTCCTCCCGTGGTCGGGATCACCTCGAAGGCCAGATTGGCGCGTTCCGCGCCGCCGTCGAACACGGCCAGCTCGATGTCGAGTTCGTGCCGAAAGTGGCGGGCGATGTCCCCGACGACATCGGGTTTGGCGGTCGCGGTCAGGCACAGGACCGGAGGCATCGGTCCGTCACCTGCTTTCTCGCGGATGAAACGTCCCACATAGCGGTAGTCGGGCCGGAAGTCGTGGCCCCAGCGCGACAGGCAGTGCGCCTCGTCCAGCACCCAGGCGCCGATCTCGCGCTGGTCCAGAACCCGCCGCAGGGAGCGCGAGCGCAACTGCTCCGGCGAGATCAGCAGGATGCCGGCGTCTCCCAGCCGGATCCGGTCCAGGGCGTCGCTCCGCTCCGGCATCGACAACAGCCCGTTGACCGTCACGCAGCAGCCGATGCCGCGCTGCTCCAGGCCGGCCACCTGGTCCGCCATCAGCGCGACCAGGGGCGATATCACGACCGTGAGCGCACCGGTCTTGTCGTAGCGCGACAGCGCGGGGATCTGGTAGCAGAGCGACTTCCCCGTCCCGGTGGGCAGGATGCCCAGAACGTGCTTTCCCGCCATCGCCTCCTCGACGATGGCCTGCTGCATGGGCCTGCCGTGAGCATCCGCCGGTTCGGGACGAAAGCCGTCATACCCGAACCAGCGTTTCAGCTCGCTGCCCGCGTCATGGCGCTCCCGGCACCAGCCGCAGGCCGGATCGGCGCACGCGGTGTCCCTGAGGCGGCGCACCAGTCGCCCCGCTTGCGGAAACTGGTGGCGGACCCACGGCGGCATCACCGAGTTGCCGCCAGCCACGGAAAGCCATGCCAGGGCATAGGCCAGCGGCCAGCCGAGGTGGTCCACGTCCGCAACGACATCGCGTGCCCAGGTCGCGCAGGCGGCGTTCTTCAGCCGCCGTCCGATCGCCGCCTCAGCCTCCCTCTGCGTTGGCCGGTCCCGCCCTCGAAGCTGGCAGAAGAGCCCGTCCAGGGCGCGGTCCACGCCCCCAGGCTCGGGGGTGCACAGCCAGTGCCATGCGGCGAGCAGGTCCGGTGCGGCCTTCGCCAGCGCCTCGCACTCGTCGCCGTAGAGCTTCAGCGCAATGCGGGAGTCGAGCTCGGGATCGTTCACCCGGCCGCGCTTCAGACCGCCGTCCTGGTAGTGCTTGACGAGACTGTGATAGGGGTTGCGGGGGAAGGCGAGCGGGCTGAGACGCAGCGTGTCGACGGCCGGGAGTTTCAGAAGCCGGAGGGCCGGTTTCGCCGCCGCCAGGTGGGGCAGGTCGAACGCGATCAGGTTGTGTCCCAGCAGGAAGGACGCGCCCTCGGCGAAGTCGTCCAGCCTCGAAAGCAAGGCAGCCGGACCGCCGCCCGAATGCGTCAGTCTGCGGCCGGTATCCGCCCGTATCGCCCCGAGGGCATGAATCCTGTCGTCCCTGCCGACCTCGAGATCCAGGGAAACGCAGGGCGGCCGGAAGAGGACACCATCCCCACGCTCCATTCCTCATGTGTCGTCCGTCTCAGGTCCGGAGTTGACCCGATTTCGTGTACTGCGGGGAGATGCTCGCCGTTCGTCGCCAAGCAGTAGCCTTTCAGCGCCGGTGCGCCGGGCCGCCACGTTACGCTTATTCCGGGTTCAGACCGTACAATTTGGACATCTGCGACACAAAGTCAGCTTGGCCTCCGCGACTCGGGTGTCGTACGTGCACTACTTCACACGCTACGCACATGTTGGAGACTACCCGCGCCGCGTCTTTGCCGATGGCCACCAGCCGGCGCGGTCGCACGAGGTCGATCGCATTCGCAAGCACCTGTTCGCCGGCCTTTCGCTCGCACGTATTGTGAGGTCGATTGCTAAAGGGGTCGCCGGGCTTGTGAGGGTGTAGCGGAAACACGTTCCATGGGAACACTGGAAGCGCGATGCGCGACAGGATGCGCCAGACCTCCTTAGCGGTACGCTCGGCGTACGGGTCCCCGCTGGTTGATCGCCGAACGGATATCCCCCAGAGTCGAGCATACTTATGGATGTGCACATCGTCCGTGAAGGCTATCCCGGTACGACGGCCCCCGCGATAGCCAAGATCACGTCCAACCCACATCGAATCGACATCCTCATCCGCCGCGACTTCGAGCACGCGTAGCAACGTCTGGGAGCGTAGCAGGGGTGCGTCATCCAGATCGTGAACGACGCATCGATCCGAGTAGGGGTTGAATGAGTTCTCGAAACTCAGCCGGCTGACCTCTTCGACAAACTGCGCTGGAGTGATCAGTGATCAGCCGCCAACGTCCGTGCGCTACGCTGTTCCTCTACTGCCAGCCACTCTCGGATCGCTTCCTTGATGTTCGCAAGCGCCTCTTCGAGCGTAGTTCCCTGCGAGTGGCACCCCCGCAGCGCAGGACAACTCACCGCGTACCCTTCTTCAGACTCGATCAGGACGACGCGGTACTTCATGTGCCGCCTAGGAGTCTGTCGGATTTGACCGATCGGGGCGGCGCAGTGCGAAGGAGGGGTGACCGGCAAACCTGACACGCAGGTGGAGGCGGCGCGGCGGTCGGGGTAAGGTGGCGCAAGCCGTAGCAACACGCACCGAGGGCCTATGTCAGCCGAATTTCGAACCATCGATCGCGACACGCCGATGCTCATGCCGGCGTCGATTCAAGAGTGGCTGCCGGAACAGCATCTGGCGCGCTTCGTCGTAGAAATCGTCGATCAGCTCGATCTGAGCGAACTGACCAGTCGCTACGGGGGCGGCGGCAAGCAGGCCTATCATCCGGCGCTGCTGGTGGCGCTGTTGTTCTACGGGTACGCGACCGGGGTGTTCTCCAGCCGCAAGCTGGAGCAGGCGACCTACGACTCGGTGGCGTTTCGCTACATCAGCGCGGACCGCCATCCGGACCATGACACGATCGCGAGCTTTCGCAAGCGGTTTCTGAGGGAGTTGGAGGGGCTGTTCAAGCAAATCCTGGTGCTGGCGTCGAACCTGGGGGTGCTGCGGCTGGGATCGGTGAGCCTGGACGGGAGCAAGATCCAGGGCAACGCCAGCAAGCACAAGGCGATGAGCTGGGGCTATGCGAACGAGTTGGAGAAGCAGCTTGAGCAGGAGGTGCAGATGCTGCTTGAGCTGGCCGAGCGGGCTGACGGCGACAGCGAGGCGCCGCAGATGGAGTTGGACATCCCGGAAGAACTGCAGCGGCGCGAACAACGGCTGGCGGCGATCCAGGACGCGAAGGACAAGATCGCCGAGCGGGCGCAGGAGCGCTACGAGGCCGAGCAGGCGGAGTACGAACAGAAGTTGGAGCAGCGGCGCGAACGCGAGGCAGCAACGGGCAAGAAGCCCAGAGGGCGCCCGCCGCAGGAGCCTGAGGCACGACCGAAGGACAAGGACCAAGTGAACTTCACGGATGAACACTCGCGCATCATGCCGTGCGGCGGCGGCGAGTTCGTGCAGGGCTACAACGCGCAAGCGGCCGTCGAGCACGACAGTCATCTGGTGGTGGGCAACCACGTCAGCCAAGCGACCAACGACAAGCGCGAAGTCGAGCCGGCGTTGAACGAGTTGGCGAAGGTCGCCGAGGAACTGGGCGCGCCGCAGGTCATGGTGGCGGACGCCGGCTACCACAGCAAGGAGAACGTGGAGCGGTGTGAGCGGGAGGGGATCGAGCCGTATATCGCCAGCAGCCGCGAACACCACAACCAGCCGCTGGCACAGCGGATGCAAGCGCCGCCGGCGTGTCGTGCGGACGCGGATGCAGTGACGGCGATGCAGTACCGCCTACGGACCGCCGAGGGCAAAGCGATCTACGGCAAGCGCAAGGCGACGGTGGAGACGGTGTTCGGGGTGATCAAGGAGGTGCTGGGATTCCGGCGTTTTCATCTGCGCGGACTGCAGGCGGTGCGGGGAGAATGGAATCTGGTGTGCACGGCGTGGAATCTGAAGAGGCTGTATGTTCTGGCAGGGTGATCGCACGCTGGTGAGGGCAGACCATGGACCCAAGAACTTGGCGCCAGCGATGAAAAGTGGCGAGCATTCCGGGATCTGCCCACGTCCTTTACCCCCGCAGCCGCTCTTGGTCGCGAACCAGAGCGCTTGGCGGCCTCATCGCCGGTATCTCACCGCCAGCCCGGATGCATGAATCCGACAGACTCCTAGCCTTACTCGATCACAGGTGCAACGTATCCTAGAGATCAGCGCTGATCGAATAGACGAAGACATGGCGAACTATGACTTGTTCGGATTTAGCGAGACTCACGGCTATGGCCGAGTGAATGCCCATCGCGCACTCGTCCCCTCCATTCGACTTGCTATCGACAAAGAGACAGTTGCGATCAACGAACAAATTCAAACTTTGGTATCGGCAAGTGCTCCATTCGGTATAGCTGAATTAGGATGGTGTCTTGATTCGTGTCCTGAAGCAACGCAGATTGGCGTAGGCAAGCCTGTGATGCAGGCATATTGGAGCGTTTCGATACCGCGTCAGGGGAAGCACAAACTCAAAGCATACGCTAGAGATTTGGTGCATCAAGTGACGGGCACCGACTGCGATTGTTACCTTAAAGAGGCACAGGACGAGATGACTATAACAGTTAGGTGACACGTTTGTTAGGACGGCTGCTTGAACCGTTTCAGTCTATATTCGTTTACGAATTTATAAAGAGGCACGCCGCCGGCCCTAGGCCTGAGGAGCGCTGAGTGTACGTACGAATCCGTACGAGCCGCTTGCAATCAAGTGATGCTTACGCTCTACCATACTGGCAACATGGGATCCGTAAGACCGTCGTCTGTTCCTGGTCTTGAAGAGGTCCGCAACACCATCAGGGAGCACGAATCGATTGTCGTTGGGCAGATTCCGGAACTCGCGTCGCTTCAGGTGAGAACCCCTGACGAGAAGCGGCTGTTCGGCCTGATGCGGGCGCTGAGAGAGATGGAATATGTCCGAGAAGTGCAGCTCAACGTAGCGTTGATTTTTGAGTAGAAGATCGCGGCCGCCTGATGATCCCCAACGACGCGCTCGGTAGGGTTCGTGCGGCAGCTCGCGACCGTCCCGGCAGAGCAGGCGGCCGCAGCGGCGTTCATCGAGACGCAGCGCGGCGAGGACGCCCCGTTCCTGCTGCATGTTGCCTTCACGCAGTGCCATCGCCCGTGCGGGGCGGCGTTCGACCCGGAGGTCCCGGAAACGGATCGCCGTGCACCGTATCTTCCAGACACCGGCGTCACGCGCCGCGACTTGGCCGCCTTGGCGTGGCAAATCCGCGACATGGACGCCCGCATCGGCCGTGTCTTGGCCGCCAACGACACCGCGGGACTCCGCGAGCGCACCCTAGCGGTGTTACGACCCGGCCGTAGCATACCATCTACGACTCCGGGCTGAGCACGGCGCTGTTGATGCGGTTGCCGGACGCGATCGCGGCCAGCAGGACCATCGGTGAGCTGTCGAGCAACGTCGACCTGCTGCCCATTCTTGCCGGTCTGTACGGGATCGATCAGCCGCAGGGCATCCAGGTACTGAGCTAAGGCCGCGCAGCTTGCGCTCGGCGAGCCGGCCGCGCCGTTGGCGTTCATCCATCTCAACTGGGGCAGGCGGGCGCTGGTACTACACGCGGACGCGCACCATCCGCACCTCCCGCTACAAGCTGATATCCGCAGCTACCGCCGCGTTCTCATCTTCGTCGACACGGATGGCTGGCGCGCTACGCCGGCGATCGGACGACGGTGGAGCGCTGGTGCGGCTTCCCGCTTCCCGACACCCAGCTCTTCGACCTAGCCACGGGTCCGTTCGAGCTGCGCGACCTTGCCGGCGACCCCGCGCTGGCCGATGTGGAGGCGCAACTGCAGGAGCGCCTGGGACCAAACACCTGCGCGCCACCGGAGACCGCGTACTCCGGGCCCGGTGGCCAACCCGCAGGCGAGCCCGGCATCGGCCAGTGGCAGGAGCAGCCGGACGGGACTTCCGCTTGGCGATAGACGATCCGATGGACACCGACGAAACGTCGTTCAACTGACGCGGCCGGGCCGCCCGGTCAACGATCAACGGCTGCCTCCCGAGCCCGATTCGTGGCGTCCCGCTACTGTTCCCACGTCGGCGTCGCGTCTTGCTCAACACCGTCAGCGGCTCGCGGCCGGAGGCCCGAAAGCGGTCGCGCAGCTTCTCCAGCACGGCGTGCGGCCCGCCGGTCAGCGCGGCAGGCGCGGCGTGATAGCGGAAGTCGACGCTCCAGCACGATACCTCGGTCCGGTTCATCTTGCTGGCATGAAAGGTGAGGTTGATCAGGAACGGCACGTAGAACGCGGGTAGGGAGCCGGCGCCGGCCCTCGCCCTTTGACACAGCGATACCGGTGTGCCATCGTCAGTTCTGATCCAATCCGCGCGGACGGCCCTTGTCGGGCCGCCTGCGGAATACAACAGCCGTTGGTGTCTCGGACAGCAGGGAGTAGCTACCCCGTCCGGGGCCGGTGAATACGCAGGGCCTCGCCTGTTGTCTGCGCGAATTGGATCAAAGACCCGGCACCTGTGCCGGGCGATCGATCGCGCGTGCATGGAGATCCGGCGTGTATCGCTGGGAAGGAGGACGGTCATGGGTGACACGTTCGACCGAGTCATCGCCTCGATTCATGACGCGATGCTGGACGACTCCAACTGGCGCGAAAGCTCAGCCCTGATCGATGAGGCGTGCGGCACGAAGGCCAATCATCTGGTCATCGTCGACCGTCATGCCCGGGGACCGGACCGAGGCCTCCCGGAGTGGCTGTTCGACGAGTGCTACTTCCGCGGCGAGCTCCGCCCGGAGTTCGGCAGAGAATACGTCGAGGACTTCTTCCCCCATGACGAACGCGTACCGCGCCTCATGCAGTTGCCCGACCGGCGCGTGACCCACGTGTCCGATCTCTACAGCGAACGGGAGCTGAAGACCTCCGCGACCTACAACGACCTTCTGCGCAGGACCGAATGTCAGTCCAGCCTGCACCTGCGCATGAACGGACCGGACGGCCTCGATGTCATCCTGGTCTTCGCGGACCCCATCGACGCGGCCGGCTGGAGCTCGGGGAGGATCGAGACCCTCGAACGCCTTGTTCCCCATATCCGCCAATTCGTACGCGTGCGCCACGCGCTGGTCTCCGCCGACGGTCTGGCCGCGTCGCTCGCCGACCTGCTCGACCGCACCAACTTCGGCGTGATCTACCTTGACCATCGAGGGACCATCGTCAACGCCAACTCGAACGCCCGCGCCGTGCTCCGGGAAGGCGACGGGTTGTCGGATCGAGGCGGCTTTCTGCGTGCGAGCCTGCCGGCTGACGACGCCAAGCTCGGGAGCCTGTTGCGGGACGCTCTGCCGGGCCGCGGGCGCCAGCCTGCGGGCGGTTCGATGACGGTCGAGCGCTCGCCCCTCCTGCCGCGACTCGTGCTGCACGTACAACCCGTGACCGGACGCCATATCGGCTCCTCGCACTCGCTTGGGGGCGCAGCACCGAGTGTGGCGACGCTCGTGCTGGTGGTGGATCCAGGCAGCAGAACACGCATGGACGCCGGCATCGTAGCGGAGACACTTCATCTCACCCGAGCCGAGAGCTAGGTTGCGGTGGCTTTGGCCGAAGGCAGCACCGTACGCGACATCGCCAGAGCCACGCACCGGCAGGTGAGCTCCGTCAAGTGGCTGGCCAAGCAGATTCACGCGAAGTGCGGCATCACCCGACGGGCGGAGTTGGTGCACACGGTGATCTCGGCCGCTACCCCACCTCGGGATACATCGTGAAAATCCCTGGGGCTTACGGAACTCGGACGGGTCACGGCTGACCCGGATCGTGCAACGGTCGCTCTACGTCGGTGCCCTTTGTTCCGTAGCGGAAGTCGCGCCGGACCAAAGCCGGGATCGGTGCTGGACGTATCTCCGCTCAAGGCGCTGGTAAGGCGCAGCCGGCAATAACACGCGCGAGGTGACGAAGAAGCGGACCCAAGTCCTGCGCTGGCAGTGCCGGCGGCCGGATGCGACCGCTGGGCGAGGGACGCCGCGATCTCAAGGCGGTCATCGACACGGACTGCGGCCGCGGGCTGGAGCATCTCAACGGTTGCTCTCGCACGTCGGTCCGTATCATGGCGCCGGCGAGCTTGCGGGGCACTTGGTGACAAGGCCTTGACCGTCACGTTCCGCGCCGTCCCCGCGGAGCGTCAGGCACGCTTCGGACCATCCCACAGCAAAATCATCCTCGCCCCGATCTCGATGTCGCACGAGCCTCATTCCAACCGCGACTCCTGAAATTTTCCGAACACCCCCCATTGGAGGGGTGAATCCCTAAGACGCTCCGTTATAGAGAGGTGTCGGTCTCGTAGATGAGGTGAGGAGCATGGCGGAAACGAACAGATGGTTGGTGGCAAGTCTCGTCGTCGTTGCGTCGCTGGTGGCGCTGTTGGTCGGATGCGATGAAGGTCCCGCGCAGCCACTGGACACCGAACCGAGCTTCGGCACGGAGCAGGTGCAGGACCAGGCATTTACGGTAGGCACGGCGATTACGGCGCTGGTGCTGCCGGCGGCGACGGGCGGCAACGCACCTCTGACCTACAGCTTGACGCCGGAGGTGCCGGGGTTGGAGTTCCTACCAGCCGCGCGCATGCTGTCCGGGACGCCGACCGCGGCGGCCGAAGGCGTCCACGCGATGACGTACCGCGTGGAAGACGCCGACGGAGACGTAGCAAGGCTGACTTTCAACGTGCGGGTCGATCCTGCGCCGGTTGCGGACATCAAGCCGAGTTTCGGCGGGCGGACGGTAACCGATCAGACCTACACGGTCGGCGTGTATATCGGGTTGCTGGAGCTGCCCAAGGTGAGCGGCGGCAACCGGCCGCTGACAGCCACCCTGACGCCCGAGGTGCCGGGGCTGATGTTCCTCCCGTGGGTGCCCGCGCTGACCGGGACGCCGACTGAGGCGGCCGAAGGCGACCACGCCATGACGTATCGTGTGGAGGATGTCGACGGCGACTTCGCAACGCTGACCTTCACCGTGCGGGTCAATCCAGCGCCGGTGGCGGACACCGAACCGAGTTTCGGCCAGCAGACGGTGTCCGATCACACCTTTTGGGTGGGTTCGTCGATCGTGCCTCTGGTGCTGCCCGAGGCGGGCGGCGGCAACCCGCCGTTGACGTACAGCCTGACGCCTGAGGTGCCGGGGCTATGGTTCAACCCGGTCACGCGCATCGTGGGCGGCACACCGACAGAGGCGGCCGAGGGCGTCCACGCCATGACGTACCGCGTCGAGGACTCCGACGGCGACTTCGCAACACTGACCTTCGAGGTGCGGATCGATCCAGCGGACACCGAACCGAGTTTCGGCGCACAGACCGTGGCCAATCAGACGTACACGGTTGGCACGCTGATCGCGCGGTTGGTGCTGCCCGCCGCTACCGGCGGCGACGGTACCCTGACCTACAGCCTCACGCCCGCCGTGCCCGGGCTAACGTTCGATGCGAGCACGCGCACGCTGAGCGGGACGCCGGCCGCGGAGGGTGACCACGCGATGACGTACCGCGTCGAGGACTCCGACGGTGACTTCGCGACGCTTCGCTTCGACGTACGCGTGACCTCGCCCCCGCCGATGGACACGCGGCCGAGCTTCGGCGCCCAGACGGTGCCCGATCAGACGTACACGGTTGGCACGCTGATCGCGCGGTTGGTGCTGCCCGCCGCTACCGGCGGCAACGGCACTCTGAACTACACCCTGCGTCCGACAGTGCCCGGCCTGACGTTCGATGGTGGCACACGCGCGCTGACCGGCACGCCGACCAAGGCAGGCGGCTACGCGATAACCTACACGGTAACAGATACAGATAGCGACGCTGATACGCTGACGTTTACGGTGACGGTTACCGATCCCGGCTTGATTTATGAGCCTCTACCGGACGTCCAACACTGTCTGACAATACCGGATGGTGGGCGCAATTGGGACGGATTGAGAAACTCCTGTTCCGTGCATATTCATTTCTTCTTCTGCTATCCCAACCCTCGCAACAGTACGAATATCCGAGCCGGACTGCAATGCGGCACCAATGAACGCGATGATGATCAGCCCTACTACACCGGCCGTCGGACTGTTCCGCTCGATGGTGGCATATCCTTCTTCCACTGGGGCGATGAGTATCATTACGCAGTCTGTCACAATGATGTTAACAAAACCGGGGGCAAGTTTGTGAGCGACGACGAAGGCAACTACGGTTGCTACAGCCGCCGACGTACCGACGCGGACTTGTGAGCCCTCAGCGCTTGTTCCCGTTCAGGAATAGCCCCCCTGTGCGGGTCACCACCGACCTGGATCCATCGAACATGGACTGGTGTCAGCCCCCGCGGTCTGGTACGGGCATGCGGGTCTCCCAGATGACGCGCGAAGCCTCCGAGGCCCCGTCGACATGGACGCCGTGCACGGTCGACAACAGCGAGGGGTGGCGCGACCCGGCGGTGTTCTTCGGCGTCGGTGAAAACTGAACAACAGCCCACAGGTCGGAAAAGCGGCCGGGGCGTAGGAGAGAGCCATGAAACGGATCGTATCGCTAGTTGCGATCGTCGCAGCAGTAGCCGTGTCGGCCGCAGGGGAAGTGGACACGAAACAGTTGACGGCCCAGCTCGACGAGATTCAGAACAGCTTGGAAGAAATCAAGCAGCAGTTGTCTGCGATCGAAGTCCCACTCCGCGAGGAGACGCTCGACTGCCCTCCCGGGGAGATCTGCGTCGCATATTTTCCCGGCTCCATCAACATCTGGAGAACCGAGAGTCCTGAAGCAATGCTCCGCGAATGGGAATTGCAACGCGAATGGATGCGATGGAGGAAGCGGTATGAGGAATGCCTTGAAAGCGTCGAGCCCCCGATCCTTCACTCCGGCAATCTCCTTCATCCGCTTCGTCTTCCCACCGATTGGGAGCTGGAAAAATTGCGGCTATGGTATGAGTGCTTCTACGGCGACGAAGATGATGAGCCGAACGACAAAGACGTCAATCCTGAGCTGTGATCGGCTCAGGGGTGGCGTGTTGCGTTCTGCGGAACCACAAGTTGACGCCGAGCGGATCAGGCCTTCGAGAGAGTCAAGACTCAAACCGATCCACTACCCCTTATGGCAGCGGGCGCAGTCCTTCCAACACTTGGTACGTTATTCGTTGAGTCAGATGAAGCAGTGATGAGGTCGATGCCGGAAGCGATCGCGGCATACCATGACGGGTGTTCGGTCTCGAGTCGTTCCAGTTCCGATTCGGTATACGGGAACAGGTCGATGCCGACCGGGAAGCCGAATGGCAGGTAGTCGCCGATCCGGTCACGGATCGGCCGGCGCGAGCCCGAGATCACCACGCACACGTCGACATCGCTGCTTGGGGCGGAAGCGCCGTTGACCCGCGAGCCGAACCAGATGATCCTCCGTACCTCGGGTCGCTGCGCGGCGATCTGACGAGCCCAGCCGCGGACAGCGGCTTCAACAGTCGCTTGGTTGTTCGATTTGACCACGAGCGAAGTTGATGATCGTCTCGGCACAGCGAATGGCATCCTCGGAGTCCTTCTTCGTGTAGAAATCGACCGGCGCGCCCGTGTCGAAGCCGTTCGGATAGCGAGTCGGGATGTAGTGCTTGTCGAGGCTCTTGGCGCAGATGATCAGCGCTTCGCCGGCCTGCTCCGCGGTCGTCACCAAGCCAAGGAGCGCGGTAACCGTGTGTCCCCACGCATCCGCACCACGGCTCAGGAGGACCGCCTTGAGTGACTTCTCGGCAGCTTGTTGTGAGGCGAAACAGGCCCACTCGTGTGCCTCATGACCGCGCGCGTTGCGGGCGTGGCGGAGATCCGCGTCCGCCTGCCGAAGCCAGTCAGCATGACGCGAGGCCATGACCTGACTGTAGCAGACATCCGGCAGGTCGCGGAGATCGCCGGTCACTTTTCGCGTCCGCAACCGTTCGAACTCGCGCACGGGCGTGCTAACCTCTGTCTTGTCAACAGAATGCCTCGACCGCGTCGTCTAATATCGACTCGGCTCGGCGCAGCTCTCGCCCCGCTCACTACCGTGCTGGCCGGCTGCGAGGACCTCGGAATCGCCGCGCACTTGGTCATGACTGGCGACGTGCCGCCAGAGCGCGTGTCAGGGCTGCCCGGGCTGCCCGCGATTGATTGACTTACCTCACGGACGGCAATACGATTCATGAGATAGATGGGAGGCATCGACACCACGGAGCAGATTCCGCCGGAGAACTCCCATGACCGCCGGCCATGACGAGGGGACTCCTTCTGTGAGCCGTGACGTGTCCACGCTTGGCGCATACACGTTCGCCGATGCTGCTCGCTACGTCAGAGCCCCGGTAGCCACGGTCCGAGCTTGGTTTCTTGGTACGAAAACGGGATGGGGACAGTTCCATCCCGTGCTTCAGTTGGATGACTCCACGCGCCGGATGCTTTCATTTCGCAATCTGGTTGAGCTCCACGTCCTCAACTCGATTCGGAAGCGTCACCGCGTAACGCTCTTCCGCGTGAGAACGGCCATCGAAATCCTGTCTGTAGCGTGGAAGTCGGAGCACCCCTTGGCAGAGCAAGACATCCTCACTGACGGATACGAGCTGTTCGCGCGGGTGTCCGGGTTGCTGACCAACGTCAGCAACGACGACAAGCAGATCATTCTCGACAAGGTGCTGAGAGCTGCGTTGCGGCGAATCGAACGGCACCCTACCGGCAGAGCCTGCAAGCTCTTCCCTTTCCCTTCTGCCGAAGTAGAGTCGGCGGAGCCACAGACAATCGAAATCAATCCGTCGGTTCAGTTCGGCAGGTCGTGTCTTGCCGGCACCGGTATACCGACGGAGATACTGTACCAGCGTCACCGAGGCGGAGATGGGGTAGACGTTCTCGCTCACGACTACGAGATGCCCATCCTCCGGGTCCGGGAAGCTATCCGCTTCGAGCAGGATCTTCACGGTGCTCGTTCCGCGGCATAGAACGAGCGATTCACACCTTCCTCGTTGATCGCTGTCTCGGCAGATACACGATACCTGCAGGGGCGGCTGGCGAATCGGGTCCAGCTCACCTCAGACGGCAACCTGGCCTACATAGACGCGGTCGATGCTGCGTTCGCCGGCCAGATCGACTACGCCATGCTGGTCAAGGTCTTCGGGCGCGGGGCCAGCGCGCGCAAGCGGTACATGGGAACACACGTCATCCACATCTCTGGGCGGCCGAACCCGGCATCCATCAGCACCTCGTTCGTGGAGCGCAGCAACATCCATGCGGATGAACATGAGGAGGTTCACCCGGAAGACCAACGGGTTCTCGAAGAAGGTGGAGAACCACGCCGCGGCCGTCGACCTCCACATGCTCAACTACAACTTCCTGCGCACTCACGAGACGCTCCGGGTGGCGCCGGCTATGGAGGCCGGGGTCTTCGACCGCTTCATGGACGTGAAGGACCTGGTACGCATGCTGGAGGAGGACTACGAGGAGCGGCGTCCGAAGACGCGGGGACCGTACCGGAGGCGGTCTTGACGGATTCTTTACGTCATTGTAGGTCATTGCCCACAAAAGAATAGGCCCCGCCACACACGCGGGGCCGAAGGACGTGAGCCATGGACGCCAGAAAGTCACCCGAACTGGCTCGGATGTAACCCCGGTCCGCCAGCCATGAGCACCGGGTACCATCCCCCCGGCGCTGGCGGGCCGTTCTCCTGCACAAGGTTACCACTCCAGGATGGTGGTAGTCGAGCCCGCGGGCCGGAGAAGCGGCCGGGGCAAGGAGCCCTCTTATGAAGCGCATCGTTACGATCGTCCTGCCGGCCTTGGTGCTGGCAGCAGTCGCGGGGAACGCTCAGGAGTCGGAGCAATCACCGTATTGGTGTCTCATCGACTACAGCGATTATTCCGAACAGTGCATACTCGCAACTGGCGACGTGATGGGAACGACATCTCTCTGGGCTGAAGATCCACCGCCGCCGCCAGCAGACATTATTCGCTTGGCCGCTCTGGAACGTGCCGTGTTTGACTTGTGGAGTGCCCTTATCACTCTGGAAACCAGAATCGAGGAAGAACCGATTCGTGAGTGCCGTGTTTGTTTTCAGGAGATCGAAGGCAGTTCTCAATGCCAAGATACCCGTAATTCGTGCAGCGGTTGGAGCAGTGTTCAAGAGACGGGCGACTGGAGCCTGCCGTTCCGTGATGACACCGACGACCGCGAAGGCGGATGTCAGTACCAGTGGAGGCTCGAATGCAGATGAACGGTGATGTCGTTTGGCACAGAACCAGCGAGCTGAACCCCTCAAGCACCTGATGCCTTAACTCCCACCCGCCCCAGCCACCGCGCAGCGTCTCGCAGCAGGTCGATCGCCTTCTCCTCGTCCCCCTTCTTCATCGCCCTCTCCGCGGCCCGAGAGAGGACCAGCGCGACATGGATCAAGTCCGCGTCGCGCTGGGTCCTGGCGGGTCACCGCCACCGGCCGGGTCTCACGCGCAGCCGCGCTTCCACCAGCAGCTCGTTCGCCAGATCGAGCTTCTCGCGCAGCTCGCGCTTCTCAAGATCATCCTCGTTCTCCACGAGGAAGTACCGGGCCCAGGGGCTAGGGCTTGGGTTGACGGCGCCTGTTGCGCCGCCGGCGGTTCTTCGTGGCCATGACGGCCTCCTGTCGGGCTCTACGCACCATTGACAGTCAGCCGCCAACCCACGAACTCGTAGGTGCTTTATGGGGCTGCTGTCAGGCAGGCCGCCGGGCCGGAGCTGTTGGTAGCAGTTCCGGCCCTTTCATCTATCGGTCGCAGCCATTCTGCAACCGCTGTACGATGCCGCTACATTAGGGGCCGGCGCACCCACGCCGACCCCGGGTAACATGCTCTTGACTTCTGCCGGCAGCCGGCGGTCCACAGGGCACCTCTTTGGGCTCCGTCATGATTTCCGTGGTGGGAGGACGGAGCCCTTTCTCTGCCGCATTGCATTGCCTCATCAGCCCTCGTCTGCCTACCCCACATCTCGTGTCTGTAACGTATGTTACGCGCACCCCGGTCGGGAAGGCGTAGGGATTGCAGAAGTACCCAGTACCGGGACCGTAGTTGAGTTGAGACAATCGGGCACTTGCGGCAGGCTTGCGCCATGCCGGGCCGCGACGGGGATCGACCGAACGTCGTCTACGTCGACTGCCACGACCTGGGGGACTGGCTCGGCTGCTACGGACGCCCCGACCTCGACACGCCCAACCTCGACGGGCTGGCCGCCGCCGGGGCGCGCTTCGGCATGCACATCGCCACGGCGCCGATCTGCATCCCCAGCCGCTCCTCCATGTACACGGGGTCGCTCCCTCACGAGGTGGGCGTCATCGGCCAGGAGCCGCTCGCCCCGGGGACGATCTGCATGGCGGCGCGGTTTCGGCGGGCCGGGTACCGAACCGTGCTGTGCGGCCGGCTGATGGTTCCGAACGACCCGCACTGGATGGGGTTCGCGCGGCAGATCGCGACCGTCCCGGACGAGCAGGCGGACGCGGCTGCAGCGTTCATCGAGACGCAGCGCGACGCCGCCACCCCGTTCCTGCTGCAGGTTTCCTTCACGCAGTGCCATCGCCCGTTCGGGGCGGCGTTCGACCCGGACGTGCCGGAACGGATCGCCGTGCCGCCGTATCTGCCCGACACGGACGTCACGCGCCGCGACCTGGCCACCCTGGCGTGGCAGATCCGGGACATGGACGCCCGCATCGGCCGCATCCTGGCCGCCGTCGACCGCGCGGGCCTCCGCGAGCGCACCCTGGTCGTGTTCACGACCGAGCACGGCCCGGCCGTGGCGCGCGCCAAGCACACCATCTACGACTCCGGGCTGCGCACGGCGCTTCTGATGTGGCTGCCGGGCGCGATTGCGCCGGGCAGGACCATCGACGAGCTGTCGAGCAACGTCGACCTGCTGCCTACCCTGGCCGATCTCTGCGGGGTGGCGCAGCCGCAGGGAATCCAGGGCATGAGCTGGGCCGCGCAGCTCGCGCCCGGTGAGCCGGCCGCGCCGCTGCGCCGCTGGGCGTTCAGCGAACTCAACTGGGGCAGGCGCAGCGGGCGCTGGTACTACACACCGGCCCGCTCCATCCGCACCTCCCGCCACAAGCTGATCCGCAGCTACCGCCGCGTCCCCATCTTCGTCGACAACGGCTGGCTGGCGCGCTACGCCGGCGACCGGGAGACGGTAGAGCGCTGGTACGGCTCCCCGCTGCCGGACACGCAGCTCTTCGACCTGGCCGAGGATCCGTTCGAGCTGCGCGACTTGGCGGGCGACCCGGCGCTGGCCGACGTGGAGGCGCAACTGCGGGAGCGGCTGGACCAGCACCTGCGCGCCACCGGCGACCCCGTGCTCCGCGGGCCGGTCGCCAACCGCGCGGGCGAGCCCGACGTCTGCCAGTGGCAGGAGCAGCCGGACGGGAGCTTCGGCCTGACGCCCGACGACCCCATGGACACCGACGAGGCGTCGTTCACCTGACGCGGCCGGGGCTGGACGTCAGCGGCCGGCGCGGCTCACGCCGGTGGCGCTGCGTCCGTTGGCGGCAGCATATCGGCTTCCGCGCTGTCGTCCTCCGACGTGTCGCTGTCGGCGACCGTCGCCGCTGTCCTGTCCGTCGGCAGACTCACGAGTCGCTCCTGCATGAACATGCGTTCGCCTTCCATGAGGTATTGACGCCGAGCTTCGAGCAGACCTGTGCGGTCGCCCTTGCGAACCATGTCGGTGCAGTCCGTCGGAAACCCGTGGGTTGGCAGCAACTTCGAGAGGTGCTCATCGTCCAGGCTCTCCAGATGGCTGAGAGCCTGTCCGCGAAGCTCCTCGTCCATGAACATGCGGTTCGCGGGGCCGGAGACCAGTTCCGGTGGGCTCGGGTTGGACCACAGATAACCGACCGCAGAGTTCCCCAACCGCGACAGCAGCGCGCCCGGATTCAGGTTTCCTGCGCCGGCAGCGAGCGAGCGGGGACCAAGAGAAGCCAAGTACAGCAGGAAGGCGCGCACGCGCGCGCTGCGCGCGTCGAACCGCTCGGGGAACCCCTGCGCCGGCGCCTTCAGATCGACCACGCTCAACTGGCTGTTCGAGTCGCGAGCGAGTCTGCGGATCTCCTCCAACGCGTCGCGGGCCTGCGACGAGTTTACGCCGCCGAACCAGCCGGTGAACGACGTCACCCAGAACCAGTGCTTGAGCTTGATCAGCGCGGTCTCGTCCGGCTTCGGGCACAACCGGTAGAATTCCCCGAGCAGGACGAGCTGCAGGCCATACGGGAGCAACCGGTCCGAAGTGACGCCGAGTTGAATGAGCAGACCCAGCGCACTCATGATTCCCTGCTTCGCCGCCGTGAACGCCTGCGGCAGCTCCCGGCGGACTTCCTCCTTGACCATGAGGTCGGCCCAATCCTTGGCGTAGATGTCGCGATCGAGTGCCGCGAGCACGGACCTGAGCAGGAAGATCCGGTCCAGGTTTCCGAACCTCTTGTCGCGAAGCTCGGCTTGAAATTCGTCCAGCATCCGGGCGAGATGGAATTCCCCCTCCTGGTATGTGAGGGCGGACACGAGCTCATCCGGGGCGATCTTGCGCCCTGTGCGATTCAGCCGCGCGAAGACGGTGACGGCGCTCTCCAGGTCGGCGTCTCCAATGCGAATCACCGGGAGCTGATAGTCGCGAAAGGCGCTCGCCAGACGGTCCGCCTCGGCAAGCCGGCGCTTCGCCTGCTGCCCGTCGTGGTCACCCTCGATGAGGCGGCACGCGGCGATGAATCCGGCCGTGGTGAGCAGACTCCGCACGGGGAAGTGCTGCGGTGTCTTGTCCATCCCCGCGTCTCGCAGCCAGACGAACTGCTGGCTGTCAAGGTCGTAATAGATGCGCCACTCGATCTGGTCCACGTTCGGTTCCATGTCGTCAGTCAGCCGTAGCGTACCGACCAGGGTGGACACGCGTTGCTGGCCGTCGAGCAGGTAGCCGACGATGCCATCCGGGCGGGGCCCGATCTTCACGGGTCCGATGCGATCGTTCGACTCGATGCTTCGTTCGGTCTCCCACACCAGGATCGAGCCGATGGGAAAGCCGCGGAGAATGCTGTCGAGCAACGCGATGAGGTCAGGCTGCTTCCACACGAAGGCGCGTTGAAACCTCGGCACCCGGATCCTACCGGTGGCGACGCGTTCCACAAGATTCCCGAGGAACGCGACCTCCGGCTTGACTTCGGTGCGCTTCTCCCGGCCATCGGTCATGTAACTACACCTCGCTTCGGATCAGCGCGATGCCGTGTTCAAGATCGCCCTGTCCGCGGGTACGGAGCTCGTCCGCGGCCGCCACGGCCTGGACACTCCAGCACTCGTGCACCTTGTTTCCGAAACCGTTGGCGAGGATCGCTTGATCGTCGCAGCGACGAGCATTTCCTTTACCTTGACTCCCTGTCTCCCGGGGTCGAGACACCACGTCGATGTCCTGATCGCCTCGACCTCCCGGTCATCGGTGAGGTCCCACACATGCCAGCGGTCCTCGATCTTGGCCAGAATCCGGTCCAGCCACTGGTGACATTCCGCGTCGTTCGCCGCACTGGCATCGATCGCGATGCGCACGGCCCGCCTATCCCCTCCGTCGGGCCGCGCGACGGATCGCCAGGATCTCTTCGTAGTCTTCGATGAAGACGCCGTGCGGCCAGCGCTCCATCTCACCGTCGTCTCGAATGGCGATCTTCTCCACGACGGAGCCGCGCCCGGGCTCTGCGTGAATCCAGTACACCAGCACGTCCCCGGCGTGCAACCGCCCCTCCGCGATCCAGCGACGGGCACGGAGGAGCAGCATTGCGGAGTGCGTCTCCACGATCATTGGCCGTGCGGGACCTGCTAGATTGTCCAGCAGAAGCTCCGCGACATGTGCATGGGCGGCCGGATGGAGTTCCGCCTCCGGATGCTCGATGACATCGACGCCGGCGCCCGCCTGATGCGCCGACAACGCGGTGACGGCGACCGGCAGCACGTGCGAAAGCCCGCGCCCCGACTGGAGCATTCTCGCGCTGCCGGCCCCGACCGGCGTATCGGTCATCAGTTCGGCATATCGGCCCTGCGCTGCTACGTCGATGCCCACGCCGAAGGTGGCGCCATACCAATCGCGGACCGATAGGCGCAAGGCGTCATCCGCAGCCAGCGCCAGCGGGGCGCCGCGTCCGTCAGGTCCGATACTCGCGGGCGCGGCCTCCGGTGCCAGGAACGGCGACGATCCGAGCCGCCGCGGGCACCGAAGGTGCCGAACCCCTGTGGCCCATCGCCTGGAGTCGTGAACACACACGCCAACCCACGGCGCCAGTGCCTCCGGATTCCGAGGCAGCAGCCCTCGCCAGTCGAGCCGCTTCGACGTCGGGTCCCCTCCCGTGCCCGAAATCTGGTAGTCGGCCGACGCTTCGTAGCCCCGTCGCTCGGCGAAAACCGCGCGGTCGTCGTGCTGCAGCCGCCACTCGAGCACCAGCCGCTGGGATGGCCGGCGCGGTTCGACCGTATTTCCTACCGTGACGTCGAGCACCGATTCACCGGACTCTTCGCCTAGAGTGACCGAAACCGCCAGTCGACCGTGAACGGCGCGGCCGGTCACCAAATCCTCGAAGGTGTCGCCGTGCCGGATCCCGCCAGATACCAACGGCAGCGGTTCCCTCGTAGCGTCGTCCGGAGCGGCCAGCCCGCCGGCGATGAGCTGGATGGCCTGCGCCAACGCCGTTTTACCGGCGTTGTTCGGGCCCACCAGGATGGTCAGCGGCGCAACGTCCACCTCGGTGTGTTCGGCGTAGCCTTTGTAGTTCCGCAGGCTGAACTTGGAGAGCCTCACGACACAGTGCCTCCTGGCGGCAGGTCAGCGATCTGCCTGATCAGGTTTCGCAGCGTCGTCGTGGTCAGGCACTACCTGATCGCACGGAGTCGGCACTGCGAGCGGCCGCTGCCTGCTCGCGTGCTCGGTTCGTGGCGTCCCGCCACTCCTCCCACGTGGGCGTGGGGCCCTCGCTCAACACCGTCAGCCACTCGCGGCCGGAGGCTCGGAAGCGGTCGTGCAGCGCCTCCAGCGCGGCGCGCGGCCGGCCGCTCAGCGCGGCCGGGGCGGCGTGATAGCGGAAGTCGACGCTCCAGCGCGATGCCTCGGTCCGGTTCATCTTGCTGGCATGGAAGGTGAGGTTGGTCAGGAACAGGACATCACCAACCTGCATCTCCACCGGGGTCGGGGTGCCGCGCCGCTCGACGTCCTCAGTGGCGCGCACGTTCAGGTCCTCGCCACGCGCCGCGTCGATCAGGCCCCAGCGGTGGCTGCCGGGAAGCACCCACACGCAGCCGTTCTCCACGTTGGCGTCCACCAGCGGCACCCAGACCGTGACGATGTGCGTCTCTTCGGTGAAGCCGTCGCGCTTTCCGCGGGACGGCTCGTTGTAGTAGTGGCTGTCCTGGTGCCAGGGAAAGGAGGTGATCTCCGCCTCCGGCAGCTTGGTGCGGATGTTCAGCGCGCCGAGCTGCACCACCTCCGGGCCGAACAGCTTGCCCAGCACCCGCAGGATGGCCGGATGCCGGTACAGGTCGTAGAACACTCGATCGAACGTGCTCCCGATCCAGCCCCGCGGCGAGACGTCCATCTCGCGGCAGATCGCGGCGAACCGCCGCTCGAACGGCTGCTCGGCGTGCAGCGAGCGGATCGTTCCGTCCGCCAGCATCCGGCCGGCGTAGGCGTCCACCTCCGCGGCCAGGAACTCGCGCACCGGGTCCAGGTCGGCAGCCGGCAGGATCCCGCGATGGATCGCGTAGCCGTCGCGCTCGTAGGCGGTGAGGAACGACTCGTCTGTCATTGGTAGATTCTTACCCCTTTGTCCGTTTTGGACGTGTGAAGTCAAAACCCCCGTTCAAACCGTGCGTGCGGATTTCCCGCACACGGCTTACCGGTGGTCGCTCAAGCGGCAGCATTACGCAGCCTCCCAGAACGCTCGCTCCGGGTAGCGCACCGTCCCGCGCAGGCGTATCAGTCCCAGGCGATGGAAGGAATCTCTCGTCCACCGGCTCGCCTCGCCAGCTCTCAGATTGCGCCCTTTGCGCTCCATGCGCAGCCGACGCAGTCGTCGCCACACGTAGGTGTCAAGCTGGTTGAACCGTTTGGCAGCGTTGCCGGTTCGGAAGTACTGCGCCCACCCCCGCAACAGCGGGTTCAGATCGGCGATCACCGCGCGCAAATCCGCGTGGCATCGCCCACGGCCAGTCACCTTCCTCACTTTCTCCCGTATCCGCTTCATCGACCGATCCGAGGGCCAGCGGTGCAGGAAGTACAGCCGCTTGCGCCGCTGCTCCCAGATCTTGCCGGACATCCGCTTGTGCAGATGACACCCCAGAAAGTCGAACCCTTCTCGTCCGTCGTACAGGTTCACCCTCCGGGTCTTCTGCGGATTCAGTTCCAGCCCAAGGCGCGCCATGATCTGGCGCACCTGCGCCTCGGCCTGTTCGCACGCTCGGCTCGTGGCACACATGATCACGAAATCATCCGCGTACCTCACCAGTGTCCCCAGATGGGCATGGTGCTTCGTCCACTCGCTGTCGAGCACATGCAGGTAGATGTTCGACAACAACGGTGAAATCACGCCGCCTTGCGGCGCTCCCGCCTCGCTGGCGCTCACCGTCCCGTCTTCCATCACCCCGGCCGTCAACCACTGCCGTATCAGCTTCAGCACCCGCCGGTCACTCACGCGCCTTTCCACCAGCAGCATCAGCTTGCCGTGGTCGATGCTCCCAAAGTAGTCCCGAATGTCGGCGTCCAGCACGTGATGGCCTCCTTTCGCCCCTCGCTTGCGCAGGGTCTCCAGCGCCATCAACGCCCCTCGCTTCGGCCGGAATCCGTAACTGCACGGCAGAAAGTCCGCCTCGAAGATCGGTTCCAGCACCAGCTTCGCCGCCATCTGCACCACCCGGTCCCTGACCGTCGGTATGCCCAGGGGCCGCTTCCCTCCTCCTGCCTTGGGTATGTACCGCCGCTTGACCGCCTGCGGTCGGTATTCGCCTGCTCGCAGCTTGGCGCCCAGCTCCTCAATGAATCGCTCGGCCCCATACTGCTCGACGGCCGCCAGCGTCTGGCCATCCAGCCCGCACGCCCCGCGGTTCCGTCGTACCCGCTTCCACGCTTCCCACAGCACGTCACCTCTGTAGATGCGGTCGTACAGCGCGTGAAATCGGCGCTTCGGTGTTCGCTTGGCTGCCGCCCACAGCCGCCGTTGGAGTTCTCGCACTTTATCCACGAGCTTACGCTCATGCGGGTCGTTGGGTCCGGTCCTGCCGGCCATGCCCTCACGCTTACCTCCACGGTCGGTCTGACCACCGTAGGGACCCTTCCCTCCTGCCGCGTTCTGTCCCACGGCTCTCACAGGTACTATGGTCCCCTCGGATTCCCGCTCGACGGCTCTCGATTTCGCCTTCGGCTTATACGAGCCGCCCTGCCCTGACTCAGGCTGTCGAGACGGGCCTCCCGTGTTCCGCGCACCTCCTTGCACACGTGCTGCTCCCCATACCCCGCCGGGTCCCGCTGCGCGCTCCGGTTCTTGCGCATCGGTCGTGGCCTTCGCCGTGACATGAGCGGCTCGGCTCCCGGATTGTTCATCTGTCGAGGCTGCAAGATTCACTTCATGTTGCGGCCCGCGTGCTCGCTCCCCGCTGCACGGCTCCCGCCGTCTCACGGGCTTTCGACGCCCCGCTCGGGCGCGCGGGTCTCCCCCCGACGCCTGGGGCCTGCTACCCGGCGCTCCGGCGCTTACCGGGACGGGACTCTCACCCGCTGGAGTTGCGCAGCATGTCCTCAGGCTCGGTCGCCCTCGCCCTTGGTCGTCACGGCGCACCATAAACCCATCCTACCTCACCACACGCTGCGCATCGCCTGCACGCAACTTGTGAGCGCCGGCATCGGATTGTCGACCTCGCCCTCGTATTCCAGGATCAGCGGGCCGTCGAAGCCGATGTCGTCCAGGGCGGCGGCCAGCCCCGGCATATCCAGGTTGCCGGTGCCGACCACGACGTCGATGGGCTCGCGCCCCTCGCGGTAGACGAAGTCCTTGACGTGGACGCCGTACAGCCGGTCGCCGGCCAGGCGCGCCAGCTCGATCGGATCGGCGCGGGCGTCGATGGCCCAGGCGGTGTCGAGCATCACGCCGATCTCCGGTCCCGTGGACCGCAGCAGCAGCTCCAGCATGGCCTCGGACCCCAGCCAGTGGCCGCCGCCGTGGTTGTGCAGAGCCAGCCGCAGCCCCAGCTCGCCGGCCACCCGCTCCGCGGTGCGGAATGCCTCGGGTGAGAACGCCGGCCGGAAGTCGGCGCTGACCAAGCCCAGGCCCAGCCGCCGGGGGAGCTCCAGGCTCGCGCGCATCGCGTCGGCGTCACCGGACAGGGTGGTCACGCCGGTGCTGACGATGCCGATGCCGGCCTCCAGGAATCGTTCGGGCTCGCCGGCATGGAGCTCGACGTGCGTCAGCCCCAGGTCGGCCACCTTCTGCGCCACCACGCCGGAGTCGGTGAAGCCGCGCAGGCAGTAGGTCTGAATCGCCAGTTCGCGGCGTGCGGAATCGCTCATAGTCTGCGAGTCTACCCGAGCGATGCCCTCCAATCGAAGCGAGGCCGATCGAAGCGACGCTCCCGTGCTGGACGGCTTCGACCGAGCGCAACCGCTGGCCGCGCGCATGCGGCCGCGCACCCTGGACGAGGTGGCCGGCCAGCAGCACATCATCGGACCGGGGCGGCTGCTGCGCCGCGCGATTGAGGCCGACCAGCTTTCCTCGATCATCCTCTACGGCCCGCCGGGAACGGGAAAGACCACCCTGGCGCGCGTGATCGCCAACACCACCCGCGCGCACTTCATCGCCATCAACGCCGTGCTGGCCGGGGTCAAGGACCTGCGCGAGGCGATCAAGGAGGCCGGCCAGCACGCCGACCGGTACGGCCGCCGCACCATCCTGTTCGTGGACGAGGTGCACCGCTGGAACAAGGCGCAGCAGGACGCGTTGTTGCCGTGGGTGGAGGCGGGCACGGTGATCCTGATCGGCGCCACCACCGAGAACCCGTACTTCGAGGTGATCAAGCCGCTGGTGAGCCGCAGCCGCATCTTCCAGCTCCTGGCGCTGGACGCCGGCGACCTGCGCACGCTCGCGCAGCGCGCCCTGGAAGACGCCGAGCGCGGCTACGGCCGCCTGCGGGTCGACCTGCGGCCCGAGGCGCTGGAGCACCTGGTGGACGTCGCATCCGGCGACGCCCGCAGCCTGCTCAACGCCCTGGAGCTGGCGGTGGAGACCACCGACCCCGACGGCGGTCCGATCGTCGTCGACCTGGCGGTGGCCGAGGAGTCGATCCAGCGGCGCGCCGTCCTGTACGACAAGGACGGCGACGCCCACTACGACACCATCAGCGCCTTCATCAAGAGCGTGCGCGGCTCCGACCCCGATGCCTCGCTGTACTGGCTGGCGCGCATGGTCTACGCCGGCGAGGATCCGCGCTTCCTGTTCCGGCGCATGCTGATCCTGGCCGCCGAGGACGTGGGACTGGCCGATCCGCGGGCGGTCGGCGTGATCGCCGGCTGCGCGCAGGCGTTCGACTACGTGGGCATGCCGGAGGGCCGCTTCCACCTGGCGGAGGCGGCTCTGTACCTGGCGACCGCGCCCAAGAGCAACTCCGCCATGGGCTTCTTCGACGCCCTCAACGCCGTGGGCAGCGAGGCGCCGGGCGAGGTGCCGACCCACCTGCGCGACGCCAGCCGCGACGCCGAGGGATTCGGCCACGGCGCCGGCTACGCCTATCCGCACGCGTTCCGCGACCACTGGGTGGCGCAGCGCTACCTGCCGGGCGCGCTGGCCGGCCGCGTGTTCTACCAGCCCTCGGAGATGGGATACGAGGGGGACTTGGCGCTGCAGGTGGCGCGCCGCCGCGAGGAGCAGCTCGCCGCCATGCTCGACGACGACGGACCGGTCGAGGGGCTCACCTCGGCCGGCGCGAAGGTTGCCGACGAGCGCGAGCGCTGGCTGGCCCGCGTCGCCGGCGGCCGGCCCACGGCGCTGGCGGCGATCCGCGACCGGGTGCTCGACGGCGCGCGAATCCGCCGTCACCACGTGGTGCTGGACCTGGCGATGGGCACGGGACTGCTGACCTGGGAGCTGTTGCGCCGCGCGCCCGAGGGCGGCGTCTATGCGCTGTCGCCGTCCGCCGACCACCTGACGATGGCGCGGCAGATGGTCGAGGCGGTGCCGGAAGACGAGCGCCCGGTGCTGCTCGCCGGCGGCCTGCCCCGCCTGGGCGAGCTGCTGGCGGAGGCCGGCGCCGAGGAGGTGCGCTTCGATGCCGCGGTCGGCCGCAGCGCGCTGACGCGGCTCGACGACCCGGATGCGGCGCTGCGCGGGTTGCACGCGGCGATGGCTCCCGAGGGAACGCTGTCGCTCGGCGAGACGGACGGCGCGTCGTTCCCGGCGCTGACGGAGTTGTTCCCGCTACCGGCGGCCCGCCGTGAACTGACCGAGCGGGTGGACCAAGTGCAGCAGGCCATCGCGGACGCCGCTTCGCTCACGCCCGAACGGCTGCGGGCCTTGCTGGAGGCGGCCGGCTTCGCGGAGATCGAGGTCGAGGAGGAGCCGCTCCGCACCGACATCCAGGTCAGCCAGGCGTGGATCGACCGCCTGCTCGGCACTGAAGACCGCACAGGACCGCTCGCGCATGCCCTGCGGGAGAGGCTGACAGCGGACGACCTGACCGCGCTGCGCGCCGCCGCCGCCGCCGCGGTCGGCCGCACCGTCATGTGGCGGCGCCCGGTGATCTACGCGCGCGCCACCGTCTCGAACAGCTCGTCGTAGGCGTCGATCACCCGCGGCCAAGGGTGGTGCGGGTCAGTCAGCCCGCCATCTGCCGATTGCTTACGGATGAAAATTCATATAAATTTCTGACAGTAGGCTGAGCAAGAAACCAACCGGCGGCACAGAGGAAATCCAGTGAAGCGAACGACCGACCAGATCATGGAGAGGGTCTCCAAACACGATGGAGGGGCTTGGCTGTGCACGCCGAAGGACTTCCTGGACGTTGCCAGCCGTCAGGCCGTCGACCAGGCCATGTCACGCCTCGTGAAGGCCGGCCGGTTGCGCCGCGTCGGCCACGGACTCTACCACCTGCCGAGGATCAGCGGTGTGTTGAAGCGACCTGCGCCCGTCGATCTGGATGCCGCCATCAAGGCCATCGCACGGCGGGACGGCGTCCGGATCATGCCCGATGGACTGGTGGCCGCGAATCAGCTCGGCCTGACCAACGCCGTGCCGGCCAAGCCTTGCTACGTGACCGATGGCCCCACCCGGACGCTCAAGATCGATGGTCGAACGGTCCTCTTCCGCCATGCAAGCCCGGGCGTCATGCAGTGGGCGGGACGTCCTTCGGCACCGGTGGCGCAAGCTCTGAAGTGGCTTGGCCGCGACGCGGCGCAGGATGTTCAGATCGTTTCGACTCTGAGACGCGTTCTGCCTGAACCTGTGAAACGCGACCTGCTCCTCAACAGCCGGGGTCTCCCTGGCTGGGCGCTGCCGTTGGCACGGCTCATCACGACCGACCAAGCCGCTGCTGCATGAATGGAACGCTCAACCGAGGCCGGGCGATCCGCCCTATCGAACATCGATCTTCTGCACGCCGTCCGGAACCACAACCTCATCGCGTTCCGTCAGGCGTGGAAGCGGTTTGATCAGGCAGTGCCCGGATCGGTGAGACTGGTTCCGCAGCCTGACTGCGCCGTCATTGAACGGGACTACCGAGCCATACAGGGCATGATCCTGGGCGACGTGCCGGAGTTCGAGTGGTCATGGGACCAGCTTCAGCGCGCCCAGGACACGATCAACTGAACGCGTCCGGTGATCTACGCGCGCGCCACCGTCTCGAACAGCTCGTCGTAGGCGTCGATCACCCGCGGCCACGCGTGGCGCGCGGCGATCCGCTGCCACCGGTCGCGCTCGGTCCCCGGAGACTGCAACTCCCGCACGAGCCGTTCGACCAGGTCGTCCGGATCGTCGTACAGGCAGCGGCCGTGCAACTCCTGCGGGATCAGCTCCGGATAGACCAGCCGGTGCGGCAGCAGGGGCATGCAGCCGGCGTGAATGGCCTCCATGACCGCGATCCCGAAGTTCTCCTGCACCGCGGTGGAGACCACCACGCTGCCGCGCGCGAGCTGGCGTAGGTACTCCGGTCGGGACGGAAACCCGTCAAAGACGATGCGGTCGGCCAGCGCGACACGCGCCTGCACCAGCGCATCCGGCTCCGGGATCAGGCGCTCGCCCAGCAGCGCCACCGCGAACGGGACGCCGCGGCGCGCCACCTCCGCAAGGACATCGACGAAGGTCCGAGGATCCTTGTCGAACTCCCAACGATGGTTCCAGATCACCACCGGCGGCCCGTCCACAGGCGCCGACGACTCGGTGTCCTCCAACCGGCAGCCTGGGTAGAGCACGCTCGAGCGCCGATCCAGCGCCGCCAGCGGCACCTCCGGCCGCGCCTCCTCGTCCGGGAGTTGCTTGATCACCTCCGGCAGCCGCGTGCGAAACGCCGCGCGGTGGAACTCCGAGTTGAACACCACGTGGTCGGCCACCGCCACATTTGTCACGTCCCGCCAGAGCAGCTCCGCCCCCGCCGACCCACCCGGCGGCACCGGATAGGAGACCTGGCTCTCGTGCAGATACAGCAGCACCGGTGGCGTTCGCGCTCCCCACACCGCCCGCACCTGCGCCAGATCCAGCAGGCCGGTCGCGACCACCAAGTCGTACCGCTCCGGATGCGGCACCCGCTGCGCCAGCGTCAGCCCCGCCGCCCGCAACCGCCACTTCCACAACCGCGCCGGCAGGCACTGCACGTCGATCGCATGCCGCGAGTGCTCCCGTAGCCCCGCGACGAACTCCCGGTGCGAGCCCCCGTCAAACGGCTCCAGGAACAGAATGCGCACGTCCCATCCTACCCTCGCTGCGCCGCACCCGGCCCATCTTGACGATCGCCCCACTGACACCCGAATCTGATTGACTCGATCGGGTCGGCAATATGGTACCCCCGTCGTCGCCCTGGCTGTAGACTGCCGACTGTCGACGTGCGCTGATCCTCGAAATGGAAAGGTAAGTGGCCACCCTACGTTTTCAGGTCCATGGCGAACTCGGGAACATCACCCTGACGGGCTTCCTGGCGCAGATGCAGGACCATCTGCGCCTGCTCCAGGAATACGATGTCGCCATCTCGCACGAGAAGAGCGCGACCCTGGAGTGGCTGATCACCGACGTCTCCACCGGAAGCCTCATCCTCGACACGGAGTCCCGCAGCACTCTGCCAGACAAGGACTACGGCCCTGAAGTAATCGATGCATGCTTCACTGGCTGGGAGCGCATCGAACATGACGGATCCAGCCCGCCGTATCTTTCCGAAGAAGGCATGAACGTCGTACGGCGGATCGTGGCACGCATCGGCAAGGAAGGAATGACGGGAATCGCGATGTCGTCGCCGGATCGACGCGTCACGATCACTCCGCGTGCCTCCGACAACTTCAACCAACTGCTTCCGACGAAGGATGAATCGCTCGGCTCGGCTGAAGGAACCCTTGAGACCCTGTCCATTCATCGTGGTTCGCGGTTCATGATCTATCACAGCAGGACCAAGAAAGCGATCCGCTGCGACATTCCACGAGACTCGAAGCTCCTGGACCAAGCCAAGGAGGCGCTCGGAAGTCGAGTGCTGGTTGCCGGGCTGGTGCACACGAATGCACGCGGTGAACCGATTCGAATCTCCGCGGAAACTCTGCGGATCTTGAGTGAGACGCCTGCACTGCCGAGCATCGCCTCGCTCGGCGGGAAATACCCGGACCTTACCGGTGACCTTACCACGGAGGAGTACGTCAGGAGTCTTCGTGACCGCTGAGCAGTACAGGTATCCGTACTTGGACTCATCCGTCTTCATCGCTTGGCTGAAAGGGGAGCTCGCCAACGGTGTCGACCGCAAGGAAGTGGCGGACCACATTCTCGGCTCCGCCAAACGTGGGACGTTTCGAATCTGCATCTCTGCGCTCACACTCGCTGAGGTTCATAAGAAGCGGGGACATGAACGGCTCACGGAGGATGAGGACATAGAGATACTGCGATTCTTCGAACACGACTACATTGACGTTATTTCCGTGGACCGAATGATCGGAGAGCAGGCACATCTCTTCTGCCGAGAGTATGCTCTATCGCCGGCGGATGGCATTCATCTTGCGTGTGCGCTACGGGGGAACTGCGACATCCTCCTATCCTGGGACGACGCACTCAACGCCGTCAGTCATCCTCATATAAGATGCGCGGAGCCAAGAATGCTGGGGCAGCTCAATCTCGATGTGGAGAGAGATAGCGAGTAACGGGCGTTCTCGCGCCGCGATGGCCGGATCAATATCCTCCATGTCGCTCATTTGACTCGAGCCGTCGTCTTGCAGCCTCGACGAGCTCGATGTCGCTCTTCAGCCACGGGGGAGTCCTGTGGTGAGCCAGGATCTCTCTCGCGGTCATCCAGCGGATGTCGGCCACCTCGTCCGGTTTCGTGATCGCGGGCTCGCCCGTAGTGTAAGCGCCGAGGAAGAGGACATCCACGACGGGCGTGCCGTCGGCCATGGTGAAGTTCACACTGCGGACATACTTCAACTCGGGAGCGACCGTTACGCCGGTCTCTTCCCCGATCTCACGCCGGACGGCGGCCTCCAGAACGCTGTCAGGTCCGTCCCCAACCTCGACCTTGCCGCCCGGGAACGCCAGAACACCCGGTGCCTGCCTCACTTCCTCGCCTCGGACGATCATCAGGTAGCGTCCGGCCCGACTCACCGCGCACTGCGTGGTTACAACGAACCGCGCGTTCCCACGTGAGCACATGTCGTCACATCAGGAGGACCCAACCGTTGTGATGGGTTACCGTCAACGACTGTCGTCAAGCGACCTGCTGAAGAGTCCGGGCGATTCCTTGATGCCCTCGTCTTCATTTGAGTGCTCGGTCAGCTTGAGCGTTTTCAGGTTCCAGAGGATCCATGGAACGTCTTCGTTCTTCAGCTCGTCCGGATCTCCGACCACGACGGGTATCAGACGGTCGCGAAAGCGTACCTCTCCGAGGGCATATTCAATCTCCGAGCGCACCCAATTCGAGCGCATGGTGTGCGGCGTCAACAGGACCACCATCGCTTGTGCCTCCCGCAATGCCTGATCCACCTTGGCGGCCCAGTTGTCTCCGGGCATGATCTCGCGGGTGGCTTCCCACACCTCCAGACCGGCCTGGTGCAGGATGTCGGCAACCCTCCGCGCGATTGCTTCGTCGGTATGTGCGTAGCTCAAGAAGACTTTCATGGCGCTACACGCTTCCGGGCGCTGTTGATGACCGAGCATACCGTCGAGCCTCGGTCACGCGGCAGTGGAGCGGCGCGACACACGTTCCGCGATGCTTCTGCCGGACGTGATTTCGGCTTGGCGCAGTTCGTAGGTCTTCTGGAGATTCAGCCAGAACTGCGGGGTAGTTCCGAAGTAACGCGCCAAGCGAAGCGCGGTATCGGCCGTGATGCTCCGTTGCCCGTTCAGGATGGCCGTAATGCGATTCGACGGCACATCCAGGGCCCTTGCCAGAGCGCTCGCCGAAAGATCGATCTCCGCGAGTTCGTCGCGCAGAATCTCTCCAGGATGTACCGGCCTCATGCCGTTTCTTGCGCTCATCACTCCCCCAAATCAGTGGTAGTCGACGATCTCGACGTCGTATGGCCCATCATCTTCCCAGCGGAAGCATATCCGCCACTGTTGGTTGATCCGTATGCTGTGGCATCCAATCCGGTCACCCGAGAGCGATTCCAAGCGATTGCCGGGGAGACCCCCGAGGTCCTGGAATGTCTCCGCGTTATCCAGGACGGTCAGACGACGGGCCGCCTGTTCGCGGAACTGGTGAAATCGCGCGACCCGATAACCCTCGAAGAAACGCCGTGTGTGTCGGTCCTTGAAACTGCGGATCAACCGTCGAGTCCAGCCCAAGACAGTGTATGCGATACGTAACGCGTTGAACAGCGAAGATGACGAATAGTTGAGGCGCCCCGTTCGCCCGGAAGGAATCTCCCAAGTGCTGTAGGGTAGCTCCATGCTACGCGTCGGCATCGTCGGGCTGCCCAACGCCGGCAAGTCCACGCTCTTCAACGCCCTGACCGGCAGCCGGCAGGCGGACGTGGCCGCCTACCCGTTCTGCACGATCGAGCCCAACGTCGGCGTGATCGAGGTGCGCGACGAGCGGCTCGCAGAGGTCAGGCGCCTGTTCGAGTCGCCGCGCGCGGTGCAGAGCGCGATCGAGTTCGTGGACATCGCCGGGCTGGTGGCCGGCGCCAGCACCGGCGAGGGGCTGGGCAACCGGTTCCTGGGCCACATCCGGGAGGTCGACGCGATCGCGCACGTCGTGCGCTGCTTCGAGCGCGAAGGCGTCCCGCGCGCGGAGGGCTCGGTCGACCCGGTCGCCGACGCGCAGACGGTGGAGACCGAGCTGGCGTTGGCCGACCTGGGCACCGTCGAGCGGCGGCGCGAGCGCACGGCGCGGCGCGCCCACGCCGGCGAGAAGGACGCACGGGACGAGCTGTCGCGGCTGGAGCGCTTCCGGGCGGCGCTGGACGCCGGCATTCCGGCGCGTGCCATCGAGCCGGACCCGGGCGACCACGAGCTGCTGGGCGAGCTGTTCCTGCTCACCGGCAAGCCGGTCATCTACGTCGTCAATACCGGCGAGGAGCTCATCGGCGCCGGCGACGAGCGCGTCGCCGCCGTGCAGGAGCATGCTGCCGGCCAGACCGGCGGCGGAGCGGACGCGATGGCGATCTGCGCCGACCTGGAGGCGGAGGTCGGCGACCTCGACCCGGACGATGCGGCCGAGTTCCTCACCGACGCCGGCATCGCCGAGCGCGGCATCGACCGGCTGGCACGCCACGCCTACCGCCTCCTCGGGCTGATCACGTTCTTCACCGCCAACGAGACCGAGGCGCACGCCTGGGCGATCCCGGACGGCACCGGCGCGGCGCGGGCTGCCGGCAGCGTGCACAGCGACATGGAGCAGGGCTTCATCCGCGCCGAGGTCGTCGGCTACGAGGACCTGTCCGCCAGCGGCGGCATGGCGCAGGCGCGCGATCGGGGCCTGCTACGCGTCGAGGGGCGTGATTACCAGGTGCGCGACGGCGACACCATCCTGTTCCGCTTTCGGTAGGCGTCAGCAGCGGTCGGTCCCGAACAGCTCGCGCAGACAGGCGGCGCCCAGGCGGACCTGTTCCACATGGTCCGGGTGATTGCCCTCGTACACGATCGACAGGCAGCCGTTGTAGTTCGCGTTCCGGATGATCGAGGCGATCCGCTCGTAGTCCAGCCACTCCTCGCGGCCGCTCTCGATCCGGTAGAACTTGGTGCGGATGCAGGTGGCGTACGGCACGGTCTGCTCCATGTACCCGTAGAAGTCGTGGGCCGGATCGGTCACCCCCACCGGCTGCGATCCGGGCGATCCGACCCACTGCCCGGTGTCCACCAGGAAGTTGAAGTTTTCGCGGTCCACGTCGGCGCGGATGCGCAGCATGTCGTCCCCGGTGACGGGGTGGTTCTGCAGGCCGATGGAGACGCCGCGCTCGGCACCGTAGTCGGCCACCTCCCGGTAGCCGGCGACCATGGCCGGCCAGGCCGGCTCGCCGTCGCCGTTCTTCTCCGGGACGGTGGCGCAGAACATGCGGATGAGCGGCGCGCCCACGAACGCCGCCAGGTCGATCGTGCGTTTCGCGTTGTCCGCGTGCGCCCGCCGCTCCTCCGAGGAGCCGTGGAACAGGCCGCTGACGCCGATGTAAGCGATCGGCATGCCGTACTTCAGACACAGCAGCTTGATCGACGCGAGATACCCGGGCTCCCGGGATGCGAACGCCGACTCGTGGAAGTCGATGCTGTCCATTCGCAGCTCGTGGCACGTCCTGATGAAGTTCTCGACGTCCATGTCCCGCATGCTCAGTGAGTTGCAGCCGATCTTGATCATCCCGTTGTCCGTCCTTTCGACCTTCCGTCGGTCGCGTACAGCGTATCACGCTGCCGCCTGGTGACCAGGTCGCGCACGAACCGGAAGGCTATTCGGTGAGCCGCTGCGTCTCGAACAGCTCGCGGAAGAACCCGTCGCGCTTGATGAGCTCGCGCGGAGGGCCCTCTTGAGACAAGCGGCCCTCGCCGTCGAGCACCAGGACGGTGTCGGCTTCCATCACGGTCGCCAGCCGGTGCGCGATGACGATCGTCGTCCGGCCGCGCGACAGCTCGCGCAGTGACCGGAGCACGATCTGCTCGGTGACGGAGTCGATGGATCCGGTGCCCTCGTCGATCAGCAGCACGGGCGCGGGGCGAAAGAACAGCCGCGCCAGGGCCACGCGCTGGCGCTCGCCGCCGGACAGCGTGTGCCCATCCTCGCCGAGCACCGTGTCGTAGCCGCGCCGCAGCCCCTGCACCACGCCGTGCAGGCCGGCCTGCCTGGATGCATGCACGAGGGCGGCCTCGTTGCCCCGCACCGGCAACGGGTAGCAGATGTTGTAAGCCACGGAGCGGTTCCAGAGGAATACCGGCTGCGACACCACCGCGAAATGGCTGCGAAGGGTCGTCAGAGACACGTCGCCTATGTCGGTGCCCCCGATCGTGATCGTGCCGCTGTCCGGTACCCGGATGCGGAGCATCAGCTCGAAGATCGTCGTCTTGCCGCCGCCGCTCGGCCCGACGAGGCCGATGAAGTGTCCGGCCGGGAACGTCGCGGAGAACCCGCGGAGCGCCTGGCCCTCGCCATACGAGAAGGTGACGTCCCGAAAGGCGATGTCCGCGGCGAGATCCGTCTCCGGAGCCGCCGTGGGCGAGTCCACCTCGAGCGGAGCCGCGAACAGGGAGTCGAGCCGCTCGAACGAGTTGCGGATGGTGTGCGTGCCCACGTAGGTCTGGAGCACGCCCCGCAACGCACCATAGGCGCGCGGCACGTATGCCATGAACGCGATCATCGCTCCCAGCGTCAGCGTCCCGTCGATGATGCGCACGGCACCATAGGCCAGCATGCCGCCGATCACCACGTTGCTCACCACGTCGTTCGGGAACGTCAGCAGCATGTCGTGCAGAGGACTGGCCCTCGTCCTCAGGTGCAGAAACCGGCGCAGCCACCTACGCCACTGCGCCTCGTGCACCGCCTCGCCTCCCATCGTGCGGACCGTTCCAATGCCGCGGAACGTCTCCGTCAGGAGTTGCTCACCCCGCACGGTGTGCCGCCGGAGGAGCTTGTCGAGCACCCTCGATCGCCCGGTGAGCCGGGCCGTGATCAGGTACGTGACCGGCAGCGCGATCAGAGCGGCTGCCGCCAGCCGCGCGTCGACGACCACCATCAGCACCGCGGTCGCCGTCAACGTGATCGCGTACTGCACGAACGGCACCAGCTCCTGGCCGACGTAGAGCTCGCCGATCCTTCCGGTCTCCCGCGTGACGCGGAACATCAGCTCGCCGGGAGTCGTGCGCTCCAGGAATCCCATCCGCGCCCGCAGCAGGTGAGGCACCACGGCCTCGCGCAGACTGGCGCTCACCCGGAACGCGATGCGCGTCCGCAGGTACTGGCCCACGTAGGTGATGCCGATCGACACGATCGGCGCCACGACGATCCCCCCGACCACCGCCGCGATCAGCCCGAAGTCCGCTTCGGGTACGGCGGTGTCGAACAGCAGGCGATACAGCAGCGGCTGCACCGCGTTGATGCCGGAAACGACGAACATGGATGCGATCGCCGCCGCGACGATCCATCGCATGGACCAGAACGCCTGCCGGAAGATCGCCCACGCCACGCTCCGGCGGGCGCCCTGCCCTCTCCCGTCTCCCGCTCGCGGCGCGTGAACCACTGTTTTGGCCATCCCTCCAGGTTACCTCCCTGTGCCGAACGGCGCCCCGCGCCGCCGCCATGGCCGTGTCGCCCCTGCGCCGTATATGCTGCGGGCGAGACCCCGCATGATCATCGACAGCCATCTGCACGTCTGGAGCGACGACCCGGAGCGCTATCCGTGGGCGGGTGACGGCCCGACGCAGGACGGCAGCGTGGAGTTGCTGCTTCAGACCATGGAGCGCCACGGCGTCGACAAGGCGTGCCTGGTCCAGTCCATCCACTACCTGTTCGACAACCGCTACACGGCCGACTGCCTGGCCCGCTATCCGGGCCGGTTCTCAGGCATAGCGGTCATGGACCGCAACGCCCCGGACGCGGTCGAGCGGCTGGAGCGGCTGGTCACGGAGGACGGCTTCGAGGGGCTGCGCATGCACCTGTCGCGCGCCGAAGATCCTGCCGAGTGGGCCGCTCCGTCGCAGGACCCGATCTGGCGCAAGGCCGAGGAGCTGGGCGCCTGCTTCCTGAGCTTCGGCTCGGCGGACAAGCAGCCGGCCGTCGAGCCGATCATCGCCCGCCACCCCGGCGTCCCGGTGGTTCTGGACCACCTCGGCGGCGCCCTATTCGAGGCGGATCCACCCGAGCCGCTGCTCCGCAACGTCCTCGACCTGGCGAAGTACCCGAACGTCTACGTGAAGTTCACGCCCCAGGCCGCGCGGGCGGCCGGCCCTTACCCGTTCACGGACCAGCACGCGGTCTACGAGCGGATCTACGACGCCTTCGGTCCGCAGCGCCTGATGTGGGGCACGGATTTCCCGCACATCTTCGCCGACATCGGTTACGGCCGCGGCCTGGAGCTGTTCCGCGACCACATGGCGTTCCTCACCGAGGAGGACAAGCGCTGGCTGTTCGCGGAGACCGCCAAGAGCATCTGGAAGTTCGGCGCCGAAACCCGCTGACCGCCCGAGGTGTCGGACGCGGTCAGTCCGCCGTGCCTGCCCGGAGCCGGTTGGCCGCCTCACGCGCGGTGACGATCGGGATGCCGTGCGCATTCCCGACCGCCAGCATGTCGCCCCGGTCACCGGACACGATCAGATCGGCGTCGCCGGCAATCGCGGTGGCGAGTATCTGATTGTCGTCCGGATCCGCCGACAGACTCACCGCCGGCAACTCCCCAGCCTCCACTGCGACCGCTTCCAGGTGGTAGAGGAGATCGTCGGCCTCTTCCCGTCGGATGTACGGCTGCAGCCGATCCCGCGCCAGGACGTCCCGCAGCTCGTCGATCTGGAAGCGGGAGGTGATCAACGTGACGCCCGGGCTCTTGACCGCGGCCAGCACCTGCCCCGGCGGTCCTTCGCCGGAGATCAGGGCGCTCACCAGTATGTTGGTGTCAAGGACGATCCGCACGGGCCTGCGCCACCGCTTCGTCGGCGAGGCTCTGAACCGCCTCGGCCGAAAGGTGCCGGTTGCGCTCCCAGATCGATTCGACGGTCTCCCAGAAGATCGCCTGGCGCACCGCGCGATCGACGAACCTCGACAGGTCGCCCTTCTTGCCGCCGGTCCGCGCCAGATAGCTCCGCACGCGGCGGTTCGTGTCGTCCGGGATGACGAGATTCCACCGAGTCATCATTGGCCCCGTTCAGTGTTTATGTGTCTATGCATCATCTCGCGGAGTCGATCGCGATGCAAGCGGGCTCAGATGGATTTGTTCATAAAGAGAACTTGACGTTCATAATCTAAAAGTTTTACGTATACCTGAAACTTGGTATGCTGGACTTCGACATCCCCACGTACATCACCCGGCCGATCTACGTCAGCCGGCTCCAGCCGCTGCTCGGAAAGGACGTCATCAAGGTGCTGGTCGGCCAGCGGCGGGTCGGCAAGAGCTACCTGCTCTATCACGTCGTGGACATGATCAGGGAGCGCGATCCCTCCTGTCCCATCCTGTACGTCAACAAGGAGCTGGCCGCGTTCGACGACATCCGAACCCACGCCGACCTCCTCGCTCTCACCACGAGAGAGCTCGGCTCGGCTCGTTGCGGCTGCATCCTGATCGACGAGGTCCAGGAGATCGAGAACTGGTCGCGCGCGCTGCGCAGCCTGGCGGCGGAGAAGCGGTTCGACCTCTATTGCACCGGCAGCAACGCCGAGATGCTGTCCGGGGACATCGCCACCCTCCTGGCCGGCCGCGCCGTCGAGGTGCCCGTGCGCGGCCTGTCGTACCGGGAGTTCCTGACATTCCACCGCCTCGACGAGAGTGACGATTCGCTACGCCGGTACCTGCGCTATGGCGGCCTGCCGCACCTGGTCGACCTGGAGCTGACCGACCGGGTCGTGTACGAGTATCTCGGCAACCTCTACCACGTCATCCTGTTCAAGGACGTCGTCGCCCGCTACCGCATACGCAACATCGACTTCCTCGAACGGCTCGTGCGGTTCGTGGCCGACAGCGTCGGCAGCGTGGTCACCGCCAAGCGGATCAGCGACTACCTGAAGTCGCAACGCGTCCGCATCTCGCCCAACGCCGTGCTGGAGTACCTGGCTCATCTGTGCCACGCGTGCTTCCTTGCCAAGGTGCACCGCGCGGACGTGGTCGGACGGCGCATCTTCGAAATCGGCGAGAAGTACTACTTCGAGGACCTGGGCCTGCGCCACGCCGTGAAGCCCTTCGTGCAGCAGGACATCGGCAAAGTGCTCGAGAACCTCGTCTACCACCACCTTCGCGTGTGCGGCTGGCAGGTCGCCGCCGGCCGCCTGGATCGCCGCGAGATCGACTTCGTGGCGACTCGTCAGCAAGAGACCATCTACGTGCAGGTCGCCTACCTTCTGACCGACCAGGCGACCCACGCCCGCGAGTTCGGCAACCTGCTCGACATCCCGGACAACTACCCGAAGCTCGTCGTCTCCATGGATCCCGTCATCGGCGCAAGCCACAAGGGGATCCGGCATCTCCACATCCGCGACTTCCTGCTGACCGAGTGGTGATGCGACTGGTATGAAGGCGACGGTTTCCTCGAAGGGACAGATCGTGTTGCCGGCTGAGTATCGCCATCGGGATGGGATCGAACCTGGCCACGAGTTCGAGATCGAGCGGCAAGCCGCCGGGGTGTACCGCCTCACCGTAAGCGAACCGCCCAAGAACCGTGGTCTGGTCGACCTGCTGCTCGCATGCCCGGAAAAGGATTGGTTCGTGCCGATCCCTTCCGAATCGACCGACCGGATCACGCCCCCCGATTGGTGAGCCCACAATCAGCACTTCGAAGCAAGCGGCGTTGACTTGGTGAATCCGTTTCTCTCGCCGCCCGCACCGCAACCCGCGCCGACCCGCGAAACGCGTGAACCAAACTGACTGATCAGCCCCTTATCCCTTCAGGCGCGCCTCCGGCGTGTATGTACGCCCGAGCGCGTCCAGCCTGGCGTGCAGCTCGTCGGGCAGCGGACCGGCGGTCGCACAGCGGACGTTCTCTTCGAGCTGCTCGATCGACGCCGCGCCGGGGATGACGGACGCGAACCTGCGATCCCGCAGGAGGAAGCGGATCGCAAGCTCGGCGAGACTCAAACCCGTCTCAGCCTGGATGGCGTACAGCCGGTCGAACCGGCCCCGCAGATCCTCGTCCATCCAATCGGGCGGGTTGCGGACCCACTCGGGGTGCGGCTGGGCCAGCAGTCCCTGCTGCAGCGGTGCGCCGAGCACGATTCCGACGTCCAGGTCGTCGGCTAGCGGAAACAGGTCACGGGGCGCGTTGCGCCACAACAGGCTGTACTGAAAGGCGGTCAGCACCACGTCGATCGGCGTGTCCATCTCGCGCAGGACCCTTGCCAGCAGATGGGCGTTGTTGCCCGAGATGCCCAGAAAGCGGGTCATGCCCTGGTCCTTGACCCACCGCAGAAACGACGCGACCGGCGCACCGTCGAAGTCGTACTCCGCGTCCGCATCCAGAAACTGCGCCGTGCGGGGGACGCTCATGTCCGTCCAGTACGGCGCCCAGTCCGCTTCGTGGATGTACAGGATGTCGACCGCGTCGCGCCGCAGATCGCGCTGCGTCTGCTCGAACTGGCGCTTGAACGCGTCGAGGGACCGATACGGGCCGGTTTCCCAGTCCCAGCGCCCGCACTTGGCGCCCAGCACGTAGGACGCGGTGACGTCCTGCAGCGAATCGCCCAGCACCTGCTGCGAATCGCCGTACAGGGGAGCGGTGTCCAGGTAGTTGACCCCCAGCTCCAGCGCCCGCTGCACGACGCGCACCCCTTCGCCGGGCGCGGTCACGGCCGTCCTCACGAACACGCCGCCCAGTCCGAGCTCGGTCACCTGCAGATTCGTCCGGCCCAGGCGGCGCCTGGCGATGGGCGCGGTCACAGACCCAGACCGCTGCGGATGAACTCCAGGCTTGCGCGCACGGAACCGATCCTGGACCTGTCACCCATCGGTCCGTTCTGCTCCACCGTGATCCAGCCGGAGTAGCCCTTCTCCTTCAGGAGGCCGAAGACGGCAGCGTAGTCGCAGCGGCCGGCACCGACCTCCGTGCACAGGTCGTGCTCCTCGGACCAGTCCTTGAACTCGAGGAAGTCGATGCGCTCCCAGTTGCGCTCCAGGAACAGCGCCGCCCGCTGCTCCACCGGGTGGCCGGCGAAGTCCTTGGTGGCGTGCCCGACGTCCAGGAAGCCGAAGAACTTCGCCGGATCGGTGCGCGCCAGCAGCGCCTCGGTCTCCTCCAGCGTCTCACCCGTGTGGTGGGTGTGATTGTGGTAGCATGCGCGCACGCCGTACTGCAGGGCGACCTCGCCCATCGCATCGAGCAGCTCGGCGATCTGGTCCATGTCGGCGCCCCGCTGCGCAAGCCCGCTGATCGTGACCAGGTGAGGTGCGCCGAGGCCCTGCATGACCTCGCACACCCTGCGCAGGCGGTCGAAGTCGCGACCGATCACGTAGTCGACGCTCGCGAGCTTCAGGCCGGTCTCCTCGACGAGAGCGGCGAAGAAGCCGGTGCCGGCGAGTCCGAGCAGCAGCTCGTCGAACACCGCGAACCCGTCGTAGCCGGCCTGCGCGATGTCGGTCATCCACGCCCGCGTCCGCTCGGCGCCGTCAGGCCCCCCGAGATCTGCGGCCTTCGGCCCCCACAGGTGGCTCATGCAGGCGAGTTTGACGTCCACGGCGCGATGAGCATCGTGAACTACCCGCACGAGCGCGCCAAGCCCATGCGGGCCCGGCGCGCTCTCGGTCGTCACTCCACCGTCTTGAGCCTGCCGTCGACCACCGGGGCGACCGAGCCGCGGCCGGCGATGTAGTCGATCACCTGGCTGGCCATCAGCGTCCCGGCGTAGGCGTCGATCACTCGAACCTTGTCCTCGAACACGTCATAACCGTCGCCGCCGTTGCCGAGGTAGTCGTTGGTCGCCAGCGTGATGGTGGCGTCCGGGTCGAGCGCGGCGCCGTCGCGGCTCACTTCGATCACCCGTTCGCCGGCCGGCTTGCCGGGGTCGTAGCGCACGTTGAGGCCGGAGACGTGCGGGAAGCGGCCCGCCCCATCCTCGATCCTGCCGAGTCCGTTCTCCAGCGCCGCGACGATGTCGCGGCCGGTCACCTGCAGCACGACCGTGACGTTGCCGAACGGCAGCTCGCTCAGTATGTCGCGCCGCGTCAGCGTCGTCCCGGGCTCATAGATCCGGTTGGCCCTGATCCCGCCTCCGTTGGTCAGGGCGGCGTCCGCGCCGGTCGCCGCGCGCATGGCATCGGCAATCAGGTTGCCGATCGCGGCTTCCGTGCCGCGCACCGTGCCGCGGCGGCTGTCCAGCTCGGTCGAGGTGGTGCCGATCTGCACGTCGAGCTCCTCGGAGAGCTGGTCCAGGTAGGCCTGGGCCGCCGCGGCCAGCTCCGGGTCCGGCTCCACGCGGGCGGTGTTGATGATCCTGAAGGCCGGGCTCCACACGAACCGCATGCTGCCGCGGCTCTCGACCTCGTCCAGCGTCAGGTCGATGACCGTGACCCAGTCGGCCTGCTCGCTGGACTCGGCGAACAGCACGTCCCCGCTGTAGTCCAGCCGCAGCAGGTGATCGTCGCCGGAGAGCAGCAGGTCCACCGCTCCCTGCTCGATCAGCGCCCGATCCTCGGTGACGTCGGTGTGCGCCAGCGCGATGACCAGGTTGGCGCCGGCCTCACGCAGGGCGGCGGCCTGCTCGGCGGCCACCGCTTCGACGTCGCGGAAGGTCACCCCGCCCGGGCTGGACTTGACCGCGGTGCCGAGGGTGGTGAGGCCGAAGATGCCGACCTTGAAGGGCCCGACGTCGACCAGTATCGACGCCTGCGCTCCGTCGATGATCTCACCGTCGGTGTCGATGCTGTTGGCGCCCAGGATCGGGAAGCTCGCCTCCGCGAACCGCTGCTTGGCGACGTCCGGTCCGAAGTCGTATTCGTGGTTGCCGATCGCCATCGCGGTCAGGTCCAGCCGGTTCAGCAACTCGATCATGTGGGCACCCTGGTCGAAGCCGGACATCAGGGATGGCGAGATCGTGTCCCCGGCGAAAGTGACCAGCACGTTGTCGTGGCTCTCCCGCTCTGCCTTGATGACCGCGGCGAGCCGGGCGATCCCGCCCTGGCCGCCGCTCGCTTCCATCCGATCCAGGTCGTTGAAGTGAACGATGGTCAATTCGACCGGCGCGGCGAAGCCGATGCCGGCGATCGACAGGAGTGCGGCCAGCGCCAGCGCGGCCACCATACGAGGTGTCGAATGCGGTCTGATGTTCATGATGCGTCCTCCGTGGACATGGTCTGCGGGGCGATGAAATCGTCTGGATTCGCCGAGTTTCGATAGCGTCTTGCTGGAAATCCGTGAGCGATCGGCAGCGAGGCATCACACAGGCCGCGCGCCGTCACTTGGACGCGGGCTCGCTCCAGCGCTGCGGACGGCCGGCCGCGATCGAGTCGAGGATGAGCTCCACCAGCCGCGCGGTGCGGATGCCCGCTTCCGGTCCGACCGGCGTCTCGGCACCCGTGCGGATGGCGGCGACCAGCGGCGCGAAGCGGGCGGCCGGTCCCGGGCGAATGGTCTCCGAGTCGTCCTCGCCGGTCTCCGGATCCCGGCGGGTGATCGTCGCGGCCTTGAAGTGCTCGTGCAGCACCGCCGATGCCGAGCCGTCGAAGAACTCGAAGAACCACTTGCCGGTCAGCTCGTTCTGGCCCGAATCGGCCATGAGAAACGTGGCCGCTCCGCCGTCGGCGAAGCGGAGCGTCGCCGCGATCGTGTCCAGCAGGCCGGTGCCGCGCAGTTCCTCCGGATGGCGCACCGCGCCGCCGGTGGCGTAGACCTCGACCGGGTGGCCGCGGTGCATCCAGCACAGCAGGTCCAGGGCGTGCACGCCCACGTCGTACACCGTCCCGCCCCCCTGCGTCGGGTGCCAGCGCCATCGCCGCAGGTCCGCCGGCGCCATCGTGCACTGCCCGTGGCTGACCATGATCGGGCCCAGCCGATCGCGGATGGCGCGGGCCGCACCGGAGAAGCGGATCGAGTGATTGAGCATCAGGCGCCGGTCCGCGGCCGCCCGGGCTGCCTCGATCCGCAGGCAGTCGGCCGAGCTCATGGCCATCGGCTTCTCCAGGAACAGGTGCTTGCCCGCCTGCAGCGCCGCGATCGCCAGATCGGCGTGCGAGTCGTGCGCGGTGGCGATGGAGACCACGTCGATCTCCGGGTCGGAGAAGACCCGCTCGGGATCGGTCGTGTGCCAGGCGCCGTCGTGCTCGCCGGCCACGGCCGCCGCGGACGCGGGTTCGATGTCGCAGAAGCCGCGCACGGCGATGTCCGCATCGGCCGCCGCGCCACGCGCGTGCTCCCTGCCGGCGGAGCCGCATCCGATCAGTGCCCAGCCAAGCTGCCTCGAGTCGTTGCCCACGTCGCCCCCTCTACGAGAACTGGAATGCGAACAGCTTGGCCGCCCGCATCGAGATCTTCAACCGCACCGGCCGCCCGGCGAGCGCATGCACGTCCCGGTTGCCGTTCCAGCTCACCGTGTGGGCGACGTCGTTGACCAGAACGCGGTCGCACTCGCCTGCCGAGAACCCCGGCAGCGGCCGGGTGTCGGTGCCCTGCAGCTCGACCCGCGCTTCGCCCATGGCGGCGACGTCGACGTTCAGCGTCAACTCCCGGCCACTGAAGACCAGCGGCGGCGTGATCAGCCCGCCGCCCGTGTAATCCACATCGGCGGACACGAACCCGTCCAGCCGCTGGCGAGCGACGTTGATGAAGCCGCGGCCCTGGTTGGCCGGGTCGGAGCGCTGCTCCAGGTCGAGCCGGCGGAAGCCGCCGTGCGTCCACGGACCGGCGCCGTAGTACTGGTACAGGTAGTTGCCGTCGCGGAAGTGGAACTCGCTGGTGTGGGTCTGCCCGCAGTCCGGGTCACCCGCCACGCCGCGCGCCACGTAGGGGCGGCGGTCGTACCGCATCCAGTGGATGCCGTCGCGGCTGGCCGCGAACTGGCTGTCGTTGAGCCCGTCGTTGCGCACCGGCGACTCGCCTTCCCGGAAGTGCTGGTAGGTCATCGGGAACATGAAGAAGGCGTCGGCCGCGTACGGGTAGCGGTACAGCCCGTGCGTGTAAATGTCGGAGTCGGGCGGGTCGTGCTCGTCCGCGGCGAACACGGTGCGGATCTCCTCCTCCGGCCACGGGGACATCAGGTCGTCGACCTCGACGCGGCCGACCGCGCGCAGCGGGCGCAGCAGCTTCGGCGCCACCACCGGCGGATCGCTGTCGATCGGCTCCACGAACGGGAACATCGGCCGGTTGTCCTCCTCCACCATCACCCGCAGGTAGACGACGTAGCGGTTCAGGCGAGGTTCCCACCACGCCATCTTCTGCGTGTCGGCGGCCAGCATGCTCACCTGCCGCGACGGCCGGTCCCAGCGGAGGCCGTCGGCGGAGGTGGTGACCGCGATGCCCGGCCCGGTCCAATGGATGAGCTTGAAGCGCTCGGACTCCGGCGCGTGCGGGTCCAGGAAGACGTAGGCGAGCTTGAAGTCCCCGCCGACGATGTTGTTGCGCGTGGAGCCGTCGAACTCGACCAGGCCCAGCTCCGGCTTCTCCCACTCCAGGCCGTCGTGCGACTCGGCGTAGCACAGGCGATAGCGGCCCGGCACGGGCAGGCTCTCGCGCGGGGTGCCGGCCGGAACGACGTAGCCGGTCAGGTGGCCGAGGGGCCTCGCCTCGCCCTCGATATGGGTGGGCCGCGGATCGCGCTCCGCGCCGTAGTACCACATCTTGTACGTTCCGCCGTCGTCGACGATGCTGTACCAGCCCAGCGCGAAGCGGTCCCACGGCCGGTCGGCGCGCAGCACGGCGCCCTCGCGCTTCACCGGCGGGTTCACGGCGAGCCGCACGCCCTCCGACGAGTCGATGAACCGGTGGTCGATGAAAAGCTGCTTGTCGCTGCCGATCTCATGCATGACGGAACCCGTACCTCCGGACGCCCGCAGAGCGTACCACGCGGCCGTTGGCGTTCAGTTGACCTGCAGCAGGACCAGCGCGGCCGCCGCCACGCCGATGCCCAGCCCGCGCAGCCCGCGCGGGCGCTCGCGCAGCACCGCCGCCGCCATCAACGCGGTGCCGATCACGCCGCCGGCGCCGGTCACGGCGAACACCAGGAAGCCGGGCAGCCGGTCGAGCGCCCGCAGCAGCACGAACACCTGCACGGCGTTGGCCACGCCCAGGATCACGCCGGCGGCCAGGTCGCGGGCGGTCGGCACGCGCCGGCGCGCGATCAGGAGCACCAGGGAGCCCGCGGCGGTCACCGCGAAGCCGGCCGCCAGGAACAGCGGCTTGTCCGCCGGCTGCGCGACGTGGTTGAAGGTCTCCTGGGACGCGAACGCGCTGCCGGCCACCACGAAGAACACCAGCGGAATCGCCCAGCCGACCTCGCGGCCGGCTGACGCCGAGCTCCGCTGCGGCGCGTTCATCAGGAACACGGCTCCCACGCTCACCGCGATCCCCAGCCACTGCACCGCGCCGGGCCGCTCGCCCCACAGCGCGACCGCCAGGGCGATCGGGACCAGCACCGCCAGGCGCGACAGCGCCGTCGTGACGGTGGCGCCGCGCAGGTCCAGGGTGCGCAGCAGCAGGAAGAACGCCACGAAGTAGCTCAGCCCCAGGGCGGCTCCCGTGAGCAGCGCCGGGGAGCCCGCCCGCAGGCTGGACATCGAGCCTTCGGCAGCCCCGGATGCGACGAGCAGCGTGACGATCCCGCACGCGAACGCCACCAGGTAGTTGACGGCGCCGACCGACAGCACATCGTAGCGGCGGCGGACCTGCACCCAGCGGACGCCCACCGCGAACAGCGCCGAGAAGAAGATCTGGGCGACGAGGTCGATCAAGCGATCCGGCTCGGGGGTCCGTGCGGAGAGCGGGCGGAGCGAGTCAATCAGCCCACGACTCGCGGAAGAAGCGCAGCGCGTTGCCGTGCAGGACCGCATCGGCGTCCGCCTGTCCGTATCCCGCCGTGAGGAGGACTTCCCCGAAGCCGCCGATGTCGGCGATCGTGTCGACGTCGGTCGGCGTCATCTCCGCGCCGAAGCCGCCGTCCATGTCGGTGCCGATGGCGATGTTGGCGGTCGTGCCGCCGGCCAGATCGGCGATCCGTTCGACGTGCGGCAGCAGGCCGTCCATCGCGTACCTGGGCTTCCAGCCCTCCTCGCGCGTCACGCGGCGGTCGTCCCAATCGATGTCGGGGTCCATGAAGTACTGGCAGAACACCAGGCCGATGATGCCGCCGCGGCGCACCAACTCCCTGATCATGTCGTCGTGCAGGTGGCGCTGTCCCGGCACCAGCGCGCGGCAGGTGCAGTGCGAAGCCATCACCGGACCGTCCCAGAGCTCGAACGACTCCCATACCGCCTGGTCGGCCATGTGGGTGATGTCCAGGATCATGCCGGCCTCCCGCATGGCGCGGTAGAGGTCGGCCGCCGGGGGCTTGAGGCCGCCCTCGGTGCCGGTCCCGTGGATGTAGGTGTTGTCGCCGAAGTGGGCCGGGCCGACGACGCGCAGGCCGGCATCCCACCAGAAGGCCACGTCGTCCGGGTCCTCGATCGGGTCGGCGCTCTCCATCGAAAGCAGGTGGTAGATCGGAGCCGAGGCCGCGGCGGCGTCGTCCGGCTCGCTCCAAGTGGAAAGCGCCTCGTCCAGGTCGGCGACGCCCAGGACCGGTTTGAACAGCCCCCGCTTGTGCAGGGTCCGGTAGTAGGCCAGGTGGCCGCGGCCGACCGCCATCGCCTGCTCCTGCGTGCGCATGCCGTCGCGCATGTGGCCCTCGCGCGACTGGATGCGCGACATGATGGTGGAGAGCACCAGCCCGACCCGGCCCCGGCGGAGCTCGGGAACGGTCACGGTGCAGATGCCGGTGTTGATCTCGGGCGACACCTGCGGCGGCTCGGCCTCCTCCAGCGCGCGCATGGCGGCGACGTCGAGCGTCAGGTCGCGGTTCCAGAACAGGGCGTCCCACGCCAGGTCCAGGTGCAGGTCGATGACGAAGGGTCGGTGCATGGGTCCTCTCTATAAACAGCCCAGGCTCCAACGGGTGGCGTTGATGCACACCTTCTCGCCCGGCCGGTCCACCTGATAGTAGACCGACAGCACCTCGCCGGGGGACACCTCCGCGCTCGCCGGGTAGCCCAGGTCCGTGCCGGCGCCGTCGTCGCGCAGTACGATCTCCGCGTCCAGCCGCCAGGTCCGGCCTTCGTCCTCCGACAGGCAGGCGCGCTGGCCGAACGGCGGGAGCCGCCGCCCGTAGGTGCACAGCAGCCGCCCGTCCGCCAGGCGGAGCAGGTGTCCGGGCTGATTGTGGCCGTCCATCCCGGTCGGCTCGGGCGGCGACCAGGTGCGCCCGCCGTCGGCCGAGCGGCAGGAGTGGATGCCGGCCGCGCCGTTGTCCGTGCGAAGGATGACCAGCAGCTCCCCGCCGGCCAGCTCGGCGACGTGCGGCTCGGTGAAATGGTGGTCCTCGCCCGGGTAGTCGTCCAGGTACAGGACGGTGCCCGCGACCTGCCATGACCGCGCCTCGTCGCTGGACGCGGCCAGCAGCACCGCTTCGCGACCGTCGACCACGGCGGTGCCGGCGTACAGCGGCTCCCCGCCGGCGCCCTGCACCGGTCCGTGCGGGGCGGAGACGATGCTCGGCACCGGCGGTTCCCAGGTGCGTCCGCCGTCGGTCGAGCGCCGCGTCCAGCTCCCCAGCCAGGCGCGGCGGGTCTCTTCCGGGATCTTGCTGCAGTGCCGGGCCCACGCGTCGACCTGCGCCGGCGTCCCCAGACCGAGCTCCAGAAACAGGTCGAAGTGGTCCCAAGTCGCGCTGGTGAACCAGCTCATCACCAGCGTGCCGGAGGCCAGCTCGACGATGCCCGCGTCGCGGTCGTCGAGCGGCGTGCTGTTGATGATCACAGGCTCCGTCCAGGTCTCGCCGCGGTCGCCGCTCCTGATCAGGAGCGTCTTGCCGTACGGGCAGACGTGCTCCTCGCGGTCGCCGGAGAAGGCCACCAGGACCTCCCCGCTCGCGCAGGTCACGACCGTCGGCCACGCCAGGTAGTCGCCCGCCACCTTGCAGATCGGCCTGCTCCAGAGGATATCAGCCACCGCCCAGGCTCCAGCGGGTGGCGTTGATGCTCACCTTCTCGCCCGGCCGGTCCACCTGGTAGTAGACGGTGAGCAATTCGCCGGGGGAAAGCTCGGCGCTCGCCGGGTAGCCCAGGTCCGTGTTGGGACCGTCGTCGCGGAGGACGATCTCCGCGTCGAGCCGCCACGTTCGGCCCTCGTCCTCCGACAGGCAGGCGCGCTGGCCGAACGGAGCGCTGCGGCGTCCATAGGTGCACAGCAGCCGCCCGTCCGCCAGGCGGATCAGGTGTCCGGGCTGATCGAAGCCGATCATCCCGGTCGGCTCGGGCGGGGACCAGGTGCGCCCGTGGTCGCTCGAGCGGCAGGAGTGGATGCCGGCCGCGCCGTTGTCGGTGCGAAGGATGCACAGCAGCTCGCCGCCGGCCAGCTCGGCCACGTGCGGCTCGTGGAACTGCTGGTGCTCGCCGGTGAAGTCGTCCTGAAACAGCACCGTGCCCGCGACCTGCCACGACCGCGCCTCGTCGCTGGAGGTGGCCAGCAGCACGGCGCCGCGGCCGTCCAGCACGCCGGTGCCGGCGTACAGCAGCTCGCCGCCGACGCCCTGCACCGGTCCGTGCGGGGCGGAGACGATGCTCGGCACGGGCGGCTCCCAGGTGCGCCCGCCGTCGGTCGAGCGCCGCGTCCAGCTCCCGAGCCAGGCGTGGCGGGTCTCTTCCGGGACCTTGCTGCAGTGCCGCGCCCACGCGTCGATCTGCGCCGGCTCCCAGCGGTCGAGCGCCCGGAACGCATCGAAGTGTTCCCAGGTCGCGTAGGTGAACCAGCTCATCACCAGCGTGCCCGAGGCCAGCTCGATGATGCCGGCGTCGCGGTCGTCGAGCGGCGTGTTGTTGATGATCACAGGCGTCGTCCAGGTCTCGCCGCCGTCGCCGCTCCTGATCAGCAGCGTCTTGCCGTACGGGCAGACGTGCTCCTCGCGATCGCCGGAGAAGACGACCAGCACCTCCCCGCTCGCGCAGGTCACGACCGTCGGCCACGCCAGGTAGTCACCCGCAACCTTGCAGATCGGTCTGCTCCAGAGAATCTCAGCCATACGTCTTCCCCGGTTCGATTGTAGGGAATTGGTTCCTCGCCTGCCCGTGCTCGGCTCATCACGGTACCATGCCGGTTTCGATGTGAGAGAGCGCGATGACTGACAAACCGGAGGGGACCAAACCGGAGGGGACCAAACCGGAGGGGACCAAACCGGAGGGGACCAAACCGGAGGGGACCAAACCGGAGGGGACCAAACCGGAGGGGACCAAACCGGAGGGGACACGGAAGTGGAGATGGCTCGTGCCGGTCATCCGCTTTCCCGTGACCAGGATCGTGTTGGCGCTCGCGGCGATGGCCCTCGCATCCGTCCTGTGGCTGTACGCGTTGTTGGCGCTTCAGACGTGGATCCTGAGGCTACCGCAGTGGCCGCCTTGGCCGTACCAGATTACCCTGCCTGTGCCCTTGCACCTTGCGTACGTCGGGTACGTGCGTCTGGTCGAGCGGCGCTCTCCCGCCGAGCTGGCCTGGGACGGTGCCGTTCGGGAGCTGGCAAAGGGGATGCTGGTCGGCGCGGCGTTCCTGGCGGCGGTAGTCGGAGTGATCGCCGTGCTCGGGTTCTACCGAGTCGTGGCACTGAATCCGCGGACTTTACTCGTACCACCGCTCGCGATCGCCATCTCATCCGCGTACCCGGCGGAGATTTTCTTTCGCGGCGTCCTCCTCCGTATCGCCGAGGAATCTCTGGGAACGTGGTTGGCGCTCCTGATCTCCTCGCTGCTCGTCGGGGTCGTCCATGCGACCAACCCCGGAGCGTCCCTCGTCAGCACGCTGGCGATCATCCTGGAGGCCGGCGTGCTGCTCGGGGCTGCCTACGTCTTCACGCGGCGGCTCTGGATGGCGATCGGCATCCACTTCGCGTGGAACTTCACGCAGGCAGCCATCTTCGGGGTGAATGTCTCCGGCTTGCCGCCGGGCGGCCTGCTCGAGTCAAGGCTGAGCGGCCCCGACCTGATCTCAGGCGGCAGCTTCGGCGTGGAAGCTTCCATCTTCGCGATCATCATCGGGCTCGCGCTCGGCGCCGTCTTTCTGGTAGTGGCACACCGGCGCGGCAACTTCATGAAGCCCTTCTGGAGCAGCGCGAAGGCGCCATAGCCACGGCACGAACCATGAGATACGGCGATCTCACGTACGAACAGATCCGTGACTGCGCGAGCCGGGGATGGCTGGCCATCGTTCCGACCGGATGCACCGAGCAGCAGGGGCCGCACCTGCCCGTGGACTTCGACACGTGGTTCGCAAAGAAACTCTGCGTCGCAGCGTCGGAGCGAGCTGCCCGTGACCATCAGGTCCGATCGCTGGTGCTGCCTGCCTTCCCCTTCGGGCCCACGCCGGAGCACCGCAACTACGGGTCCGGCTACGTCGACATTCCCGTTGACCTCCACGATTCGCTGGTATTCGTGGTCTTGACCTCACTGGCCGAGCAGGGCTTCGGAAAGATCGTCGTCTGGCGCGGATGTGGCGGCCACGACCTTCGGGGGACCGTCGACCGATTCAACGACACGTTCGATGGGCGCACCAAAGCGTTTCTGCCGGATCACCCGTATCACGACATCTGGTGCCGGCTGGCGGATGCGTCCGTACCGGGCGGTCACGCCGACAGCTTCACGACTTCCATCGTCCTCCACCTGCGCCCGGAATCGGTTCTGAAGGACAAGATCGTCGATCCCGACCATGCCCCCGTCGACTGGAGCGACCCCGACCTCGACTTCTCCCGCTACTCCCCGACCGGCGTCATCGGAGATCCGACCCACGCGTCCGCCGAGCTTGGAGCGAAGCTTTGGGAAGCCGTCGTCGCGGCGGCCGCATCCACCTTCCAGTCAGTCGGCGAGTGAGCGAAGCGAACCTCACTCGGAGAGTGAGGCGATCAGTTCGTCGGTCACCCACTGGTTGATGCTCTTGCCTTCGGCCGCTGCCGCATCGGCGATGGTGGCATGCAGTTCCGGGGGCAAGCGCACATTGAATTTGCCGGAGAACTGCTTTCGGGGCTCGGCACCATCTTCCCGGCACATCTCCAGAAAGACTTTCAGCGAAAGCGAACCTTCCTTCCTGAGGCCGGCGATGTCCTTGGCGTAGAAGTCGGCGCCACCGTTGAGGCCGGCGAACTCGCCACGAAACATGTCTATCTCGGGATCGTACTGAATGATCGCTCGGTAACCGTCGATCTCCATCGTGTTTCTGATCATGGTGATACTCCGTTGTGCCTCAGCCACTCGCGAATGCTGGCGACGGCGCCCTTGTCGGTCGCCGGACGCGGATGTGGGCGGTGGAACACGCGCCGGTCGCCAAACAACCGAACGCCAACGCGGGATCCTTCCCGCTCGCTTATCTCAGCTCCCAACTCCCGGAACAGTGCCTCGACATCACGCCACGGAATGTTGCCGCTCGTCGGGTGCCCGAATATCAACCTCAGCGTTCGCTGATGGCTGCGTCTCACGTTCTTGATAGTACCAATAAACGGTACCGTCAAGCACTTGGTCCCGCCTGCTGCAACCGGGGACTCGCAGGAAACGCGGCTAATCCTCGGCTAAATGGTCAGAACGGCAGAGCGAGTGCCTCGGTCACGAAGCGCATGAACGGCGTGGCGTGCGCCCAGAGCGCCTCCAGGCGGGCCGGGAAGTCGTCCGCGGTCACTGACTCCGGGTCCAGCTCGGCGCTGACGTAGAAGTCCTTGCGCTTCAGGTCGTCGATCAGGGGGTGGTCGGCGGCGTAGCCCCGAGGTGGCCGCTTGAGGGAGCTGCCGCGAATGGCCAGACCGCCGGCCTGAGGAGCAGCGTCCCGGGCGGCTCGCCAGCCGGCCTGGTCGCCGTCGATGGCGGCGCGGATCTGCTGCGCCTGCGCGCTCGCCGGCATCCAGAGGCCGCAGGCCGCGAAGCACTCGGAAGGTTCCAGGTTCAGGTAGTAGCCGGGAGCGTGGGCGTCCTTGCCGCGCTCGTGGCGGAAGTGGATGCCCGCGGCGGTCTTGTACGGCGACTTGTCCCTGGAGAAGCGCACGTCGCGATAGATGCGGAAGAGCGACCCGCCGACCGGGCGCGGGTCGGCGACGTAGTGGGCGCTCAGGCGGGCGAGCCGCTCGTCGAAGCCGGCGATGAAGGCCAGCAGCGGCGCCTTCACCTGCTCCTCGTAGCGGGCCTTGTTGGCCTGGAACCACTCGCGGTCGTTGTTGTCCTTCAGCTCTGCCAGGAAGGTGAAGATATCGTCGGGGATTGCCATGGCCTCACTCGGCCGTCTTCAGGCGTCCGTCCACCATCGGGGCGATGGTGTCCTGCGCGGTGATGAGTCGATCACGTGCGGCCGGATAGGTGCGGAAACCGCTCTCAAGACGGCGCGGCGAGCGTTGCAAACTCGCCTACGTGGGACAAGGGACGCTCGACGGCGGCCTGCCAGAACTCCGGCTGCCCCAGGTCGACGCCCAGGTGGCGCTTGGCGAGCTCCTCGCAGGTCATGACGCCGGTGTCGGCGAGCAGCCGGCGGTAGTCTGCCGCGAACTCCCGCCCCGCCTCGGCAGCCCGCGCGGCCAGACCGCTGGCCAGCAGGTACCCCACGACGTACGGGAAGTTGTAGAAGGGCACGTCGGTGAAGTAGAAGTGCATCTTCGACGCCCAGAACAGCGGGTGGTAGCCGTCCGCGGCCAGGGCGCCACAGAACGCGCGGCGCTGGGCGTCGACCATCAGCTCGTCCAGCTCCGCCGCGGTCAGCGGACCGGACGCCCGCTGCCGGTAGAAGTCGATCTCGAACAGGAAACGCGACCGCAGGTTCATGAGCATGGTGGCCGCCTCCTCCAGCACCCGGTCCAGCAGCCGCAGGCGCACGCCGGCGTCCGTGGTCTCGTCCAGGGCGGCCGAGATCAGCAGCCCTTCGCAGAAGGTGCTCGCCGTCTCCGCCAAGGTCATCGGGTAGGAGGTCGCGTAGTAGGGACGCTCGCGCAGCAGCCAGGAGTGGTGGGCGTGGCCGAGCTCGTGGGCGAGCGTGGTCGCGCCGCCGAAGGTCCCGCCGTAGGTCATGAAGATGCGCGTCTGCCGGCTCAGCGGCAGCGTCGTGCAGAAGCCGCCGGCGGCCTTGCCCGCGCGGTCGGCCGCCTCGATCCAGCGGCCGTCGTAGGCGTGCCGGGCGAACGCGCTCAGGTCGGGATCGTGCGCCTCGAAGCAGTCCAGGATGCGCTCTGCTGCCGCGTCGAAGGAGAGCGCGTCCTCAGCGGCGCCCACGGGCGCCTGAATGTCGTACCAGCAGGGGGAATCGACGCCGATCAGGCGCGCCTTCGCCTGCAGGTAGGGAACCAGGCGAGCGGCCCCCTCGGCAACCGCCGCCCACATGGCGTCCAGTGAGCGAGCCTCCATCCGGTTCAGGTAGAGCGGCTCGTCGAGCACGGAGTCCCAGCCGCGGTGGCGGTACCAGGTGAGGCGGAAGCCGGCCTGGCTGTTGAGCGCGCCGGCGGCCAGATCCGCCACCGGACGCCACGCCCCCTCCAGCGCCTCGAAGGCGGCCTTGCGGTCCGCGCGCTCGGGCTCCTCCAGCCGGGCGGCGAGCTGTCCCATGGAGAGTCGGCGGGACTCGCCGTCGACCTCCACCTCGGCGCGCAGCGAGCCGGCCAGCGTCGTGTACTGGCGGTCCCAGGCGTGGTAGCCGTCGGCCGCCAGCTCCTCCACCAGCCCCTCGGTCCGGGCGTCCAGCTTGCGCCGCGCCAGGTCGCGTTCCCGGCTGAGCAGGAACGCCACCGGGCGGAGCTCGGCGCTCTCCGTCAGCGTCCGCCAGCGCTCGTCCGCGAGCCGCGCCGTGAAGGCCGACAGGGCGGCGCCGAGCGCCTTGAGCGATGCCCGCAGCGCGTCGACCCGCCCGACCCACTGCACCGCCTCGGCGTCGGCGGTGTTCTGGGCGCGCAGGCACTCGGCGAAAGAGAACGCCTGGTCCAGCCGCTCCTCGGCGGCCTGCGCGTCGAGCAGCACGGCGCGGACCTCCGCGTCCGGCGCTGACTCGTCCAGCGCGCGGACGCGCTCGCCTGCCGCGGCGACGTCGCGTTCCAGCTCCGCGACGAAGTCCCGAAACTCGGCCGACGCGCTGCCGCCGGCGAAGATCGACTCCAGATCCCACGTATCCGCTACCGCCATGCCGCCACTGTACCGCAGCGCGTCACATGCCCCACACGTCGATCGGCACCGGCTGCGACCGGCGCCGGCGGTGGAATACCTTCTCGTCCCAGCTCCGGTTCTCCCGCCGGTCGATCACGACCAGGTGACCGGCCTCCGCGGCGCAGCCGTCCACGTACCCCGCCGTCTGTTCCACGCCTTCGTCGACGACGCTCTCCAGGCCGTCGCGCTCCCGCAGCACCTTGCACTCCACGACGGTCTCCTGCACCCGGTCCGCCAGTGGCCAGACGATCAGCAGATCCACTCGCCCGCGCCCCAGGGCGTATTCCCGCTCGATGCGCCCGCCACCGTTCACCACACGCTGCAAGTACGCTTGCAGGAGCAACTGCGGCCACGCCTCGGCGTAGGCGAAGCGGTTCTGCCAGTGCTCGGAGTGGCGGCGGAAGAAGGCCTGGAACTCCTCCATCAGCAACTCCGCGTCCAGGCTGCCGTCCGGTCGCACGTACCGCGGCGGCGACAGATCCAGCGTCTCCTGCGCCACCCACGCGAGCTCCCGCGGCAGCACCTCGGCGTAGATCGGGTTGGCCACCCGCAACGGCGCATCGCCGGCCACCAGCCCCAGGTCGCGCGCGTACGAGACGTCGCGGTCCGTGAAGGCGTGCCCGTGCGTGCCGCTCAGCATCGGCTCGATCACCCGCCGCACGCGGTCCTCGCGCAGCTTGTCCGCCAGGTAGTCCAGGTGCGTCACCCGGTTGACGATGAGGTCCTCGCGCACCGCGGCGATGTCGTCCGCGGTCACCGTGCGGGAACGATCCTCGCGTAGCGCCCTGTTCTCGAAGCAGGTACCGTACGCCAGCGCGTTCACCAGCCACGGCTGGCCGCGCGTCTGCGTCCACACGGCCTCCAGCGCCTCCGGGGCGAACGCCTGGCCGGTCTCTTCGGTGTGCTGGCCCAGCAGCGCCAGCGTCTCCTCGCGCGAGAAGTCGCCCAGCCGCAGCGACGCGGCGGCGATGTTGAACGGACTGCCGGCGGCGCCCATGCGGTAGTCGCGCAGGTCGCGCATGCCGCACAGGACCACGCTGTGCGGAAAGTGCGCCGGGCGGCCGGGGTAGCCGGCGCGGATCTGCTGGAGCACCGAAAGCAGTGAATCGCCCGTCAACGTGTCGATCTCGTCGATCAACAGCACCAGCGGTCCCGGCGACGCCTGCGCCCAGCGAGACAGTGCTTCGCCCAGTGCCTCGTCCGCACCAACCCGTGCAAGAACATCCGGCCAGATTTCGTCCAGAAAGCCGTCATCCAGCGTCGCCCGCGCCTGCGACGCCAGCCTGACGAGCACCGTGCGCATCGCCCGCTGCACGTCGTCGCGCGCGGTTCGGGCGGTTTCGACCGTGACGTACACGCACCGGTACCCCTGCCCGTTCAGTACGTCGGCCAGCGCCAGCAGCGCCGACGTCTTCCCGGTCTGCCGCGGCGCGTGCAGTACGAAGTACTTCTCGTCTCCGACAAGGCGGAGCACTGCATCCAGGTCGATACGCTCAAGCGGCGGGATGCAATAGTGCTTGTCCGGCTTGACGGGACCGGCGGTGTTGAACGAACGCATGGTATCGATCCTCCAGCCCGTCACATGCCCCACACGTCGACCGGCACCGATCGCGAACGGCGGCGGCGGTGGAATACCTTCTCGTCCCAGCTCCGGTTCTCCCGCCGGTCGATCACGACCAGGTGCCCGGCCTCCGCGGCGCAGCGGTCCACGTAGCGCGCCGTCTGTTCCACGCCTTCGTCGACGACGCTCTCCAGGCCGTCGCGCTCCCGCAGCACCTTGCACTCCACGACGGTCTCCTGCACCCGGTCCGCCAGTCGCCAGACGATCAGCAGATCCACTCGCCCGCGCCCCAGGGCGTACTCGCGCTCGATGCGCCCGCCGCCGTTCACGACGCGCTGCAGAAACGCCTGCAACAGGAGTTGCGGCCATGCCTCGGCGTAGGCGAAGCGGTTCTGCCAGTGCTCGGAGTGGCGGCGGAAGAAGCCCTGGAACTCCTCCATCAGCAGCCCCGCGTCCAGGCTGCCGTCCGGTCGCACGTACCTCGGGGGGGACAGATCCAGCGTCTCCTGCGCCACCCATGCGAGCTCCCGCGGCAGCACCTCGGCGTAGATCGGGTTGGCCACCCGCAGCGGCGCATCGCCGGCCACCAGCCCCAGGTCGCGCGCGTACGTGACGTCGCGGTCCGTGAAGGCGTGCCGGTGCGTGCCGCTCAGCATCGGCTCGATCACCCGCCGCACGCGGTCTTCGCGCAGCTTGTCCGCCAGGTAGTCCAGGTGCGTCACCCGCTTGACGATGAGGTCCTCGCGGACCGCGGCGATGTCGTCTGCGGTCACCGTGCGGGAACGATCCTCGCGCAGCGCCCGGTTCTTGAAGCAGGTCCCGTGCGCCAGCGCGTTCACCAGCCATGGCTGGCCGCGCGTCTGCGTCCACACCGCCTCCAACGCCTCCGGGGCGAACGCCTGGCCGGTCTCCTCCGTGTGCTGTCCCAATAGCGCCAGCGTGTCCTCGCGCGAGAAGTCGCCCAGCCGCAACGACTCCGCGGCGATGTTGAACGGGCTGCCCGCGGCGCCCATGCGGTAGTCGCGCAGGTCGCGCATGCCGCACAGGACGACGCTGTGCGGAAAGCGCTCGGGGCGGCGGGGGTAGCCGGCGCGGAGCTGCTGCAGCACCGACAGCAGCGAATCGCCCGTGAGCGTGTCGATCTCGTCGATCAGCAGCACCAGCGGCTGCGGCGCCGCCTGCGCCCACCGCGACAGGGCCGTGCCCAGCGCCAGATCCGGCCCGAACCTGGCGAGGATGTCGGGCCACGCCTCTGCCAGAAACGCGTCGGCCACCTCTGCTTCCGCCGCCTCGCCCAGCGTCGCGAGCACCACGCGCATCGCCCGCTCCACGTCGTCGCGGGCGGTGCGGGCGGTCTCCACGGTGGCGTACACGCATCGGTAGCCGCGCTCGTTCAGGACGTCCGCCAGCGCCAGCAACGCCGACGTCTTGCCCGTTTGTCGCGGCGCATGCAGCACGAAGTACTTCTTGTCGCGCACCAAGCCGAGGACTTCCTCCAGATCGATCCTCGACAGCGGCGCGATCAGGTAGTGATCGGTCGCGTTGACGGGACCGGCGGTGTTGAACGAGCGCATGGTTGGTGCGCCATTGTGCCACGAGCGACGCGGCCATGCCGGCCCGCCCCACGAAAAGGGCGGCCACCCCAAATGAGGAGCGGCCGCCCATGCGCGTCTCTGACGCGAACGTCAGCTCACGATCGCCTCAATACTGCGGAAGCATGTCGGCCAGGTGTGCGGCGCCCGCACGGATGTCCGAGACCAGCGGCGCCTTGTTGAGCTCTTCGAGCACCTCGCGTCCGCCGATGCTCATCCACTCGTCGACGTAGCGCTGCCAGTCGGCGTCGATGTCGACGTCGGTGGTGATGTAGCGCCACCACGTTTCCTGCTTGAGCGTGGAGAGCCCGTCGCCGAACTCCGCCCAGAGCGGCAGGTAGTCGGTCTGGGTGAAGATGTCTTCCCGATGGTCCGGGGTCGAGATCTCCTGGATGTACGGGTTCTGCTTCATGAACGCATCCCAGGTCAGGCCCTCGGTCAGGTCGTTCCGGTCCTTGTTCGTGACGCAGAAGCGGAAGCCGTCGTGCCAGTGGTAGGCGTTGTAGTAGAAGAAACCGTAGTGCTGGCCGTAGCCTGACACACCCTCCTTGGGCGTCATCCAACTGTTGATGCAGTCGTACGGCGTGCCTTCGGCGCCGTCCTTGCCGTTCCAATCGAAGAACAGGCCGGGCGGACCCCACTGGCCGTGGATGATGCCCTGCGAATCGTAGTTGAGGTAGTCGAAGATCTGCAGGATGCGCGCCAGCTCTTCGTCGGTGACGTCGTGCTTGATGCTGTAGCCCATGCCCGGGTTCATCGGCGTGGCGCGTCCGTCGAACGGACACCGCGCGATGCCGGTCGGACCGATCATCGGCAGCGTTGTCACCAGCTTGGCCTCCGGCACGTTCCTGACGACGGTTCCGCAGTGCCCGCCGGGGGAGCCGTAGCGGGAGCTGGTGCCGCAGCTCTGCCCGCGTGACCACATCCCGGTCAAGCCGTTCTGCCAGCGCTGCTCCCACTCGGCCCGGCTGACCGCCGGCAGGTTCTGATCCAGATATCCCAACTGGAACCAGCGCTGCAACACCTTCAGCGCCTCGCGGCTCTGCGAGTAGGTGTCCTCCCGCACCGTCATGTCCTGCTCGGGATCGTAGTAGTTCTCGACGGAGTTGACCCCGAACGCGTCGAAGACCATCCCCAGGCCCATGAAGAACACGATGTCCTGGGCCTCGGACCCCTCACCGGCGCCGAGGCTGCCGAAGGGGATCTCGTCCGCCTGCCCGTTGCCGTTGAAGTCGGTTGCGCGGAAGCCGGCCATGATCGATTCCACCTCGTCCCAGTCGAAGTGGCCGAACCACATGTAGAAGGTATCCGGCATGCCGGCCGGGTCGCCCTCGCGGGGCGCGCCCTCGTCGTGCATCAGGCCGTTCAGGTCGCCCAGCTTCGGCGCCTTGCCGTCCAGGCCCGCCGGGTCCATGCCGATCTCGCGCAGCCAGTCCAGCCGCCACGTCGCCAACCGGTCGCAGCCCTGCTGGTAGTGCTCGGCGCGCGGCAGGTTCATGTACTCGTCGGTACTGCCGGGCGCCAGGCTCACCCCCCACGCCACGGGACCTTCGTTGTCTATGAACTCACTGTAATTCGGGGCGTAGCGCTCGATCATGTCGCGCGGGATGGTGCGGAAGGCGCCCTTGTTGAACCACGCCACCATGTCGATGAAGCCCCAGAGCACGTCGGGATGCTCGCCCGCGGCGAGCATGGTGTTGAGGGCCTCCTGCCGGCCGCCGTGCATGATCGTGTTGGTGATGTCCACGTTGAACAGGTCCTCGATGTGGACCTTCACCCAGTTGTCGTCGGTGATCTCCGTGCCGGAGTAGCCGCCCCAGACGAGCTCGAGCGTGTCCTCGTTACTGAACGAGAGCCGATCCACCTCGTCCTGGCCTTCCCCGATCGCCGTGCCCGCCGCAAGCAGCAAGCCGCAGCCGATCAGGGCCAGCATTCGCTTCGTTTTCATGTCCGTCTCCTTCTTGGGAGTTGGTTGCGACGAGGGCCCGCGGCCCTCCCTCGGGTTGATGCGCCGATGGTAGCGCAGATGTCCGCGTGCTTCATCCCTTCAGGGAGCCCAGCATCACGCCCTTGACGAAGTAACGCTGCAGGAAGGGGTAGACCAGGATGATCGGGCCGATCGTCAGGACGATGGTCGCCGCCTGCACCGCCTCGGCGGCGAACATCTCCACGTCGATGCCGGCCTGGCGCATCATCTCCTGGTACTCCAGGAACCAACTGCTGCGCAGGTCCGACAGCATCCGGAAAACCAGCATCTGCAGCACGATCAGGCGCGGATGAGGGGCATAGATCAGCGCGTCGAACCAGGAGTTCCAGTGCTGGACGGCGGAGAACAGGGCGATCACCGCGATCACGGGCTTGGCCAGCGGCGTGATGATACGCACGAGCACCGTCCAGTAGGTGGCGCCGTCGATCACCGCCGAGTCCTCCATCGCCTGGTCGATGGTCATCAGGTAGTTGCGGGCCAGCACGATCCAGAAGACGTTGATCGCCGGCACCATGATCAGCACGGCGCGGGTGTTGAACAGCCCCAGGTGGCGGACCAGCAGGAACAGCGGGATGATCCCGCCCGAGAAGAACAGGGTGAGTATGTAGACGAGGGTCAGCGGCTTGCGCCACGGCATCGTCGGCTTGGAGAGGGCGTAGGCGGCGGTGAAGGTGACCAGCAGGGTCAACAATACCCCGAACACCGTCCGGAAGATCGTGTTGAGGTAGGCCGGCGCGACGTCATGTTCGTCGAACACGTAGTTCCACGCCTCGGTGTCGATCTCCCCCGGCCACACGTGGAACCCCATGCGATGGACCGCGTGGATCGGGGCGAAGGACTGGGTGATGATCGACCAGAACGGATAGATGAACGTCAGCGACAGCAGCACGAAGAACGCGTAGTTGGCGATGTCGAAGGACACCCCCGACCCCGTCGTCCGGCCACGCACTGCCATCGCGCTCAGCTCCTCCGCATCGATCTGCGCCGCCGTCTCACGGGAACGAGCCTCACCACAGGGCGTAGTCGCGGTAGTCGGCGGAGCGGCGGATGATCGCGTTGACGGCGAGCAGAATGATCAGTCCCGCGACGTTCTGGAACATGCCGATCGCGGTGGTGTATCCGAAGCGGGCGTCCTGGATGCCCGCGCGGTAGATGAGCGTCTCGAACACGTCGGCCACGGCGAATACGTTGGGGTTGTACAGGTTGAAGATCTGCTCCCAGGACTCCTGCATCAGCGCGGCCACCTGCAGCAGGAACAGGATGAAGATCATCGGCACCAGCGACGGCAGGCTGATGCTGAGCGCCTGCCGGAGGCGGCCGGCCCCGTCGAGCTGGGCGCTCTCGTAGAGCTGCGGGTCGATCGCGGACAGCGCCGCCAGGTAGATGATCGAGCCCCAGCCCACGCTCTGCCAGATGCCGGTGAGCACCAGCAGGCCCCGGAAGGTGGGCGCGTAGGTGAGCAGGTGCACCGGCTCCGCGCCGATCACGCCGAAGAACCAGTACACCGGTCCGTAGGTGTTGAGGATCTGCGAGACGATGCCGCCCAGAAGCACCCAGGAGATGAAGTGCGGGAAGTAGCTGAAGCTCTGCACCGCCCGCTTGAAGGGGGTGAACCTGATCTCGTTGAGCAGCAGCGCGAAGACGATGGGCGCCGGAAACTGGAAGACCAGGCGCAGGAAGCTCAGGTAGGCGGTGTTGAACAGCACGCGCGTGAAGAACGGATCCCGCGCCATCCGCTTGAAGTAGGCGAAGTTGTTCCACTCGCTGCCGAGCAGCCCGTCGCGGACGTTGAAGTCCGTGAAGGCGATCGCCATCCCGTAGATCGGCACGTACTTGAACACGAACAGGAAGGCGAACGAGATCAGGAGGAGCAGGTAGAGCGGTCGCATGCGCAGGGCACGCGTGCGGAACTGGCGGCGCAGCAACTCCCGCTGCGCATCGGCGGCAGACGCAGCCGGGTCAGTCGCCACGGAACCTGCGGTGCTCCTTCACGAAGGACCAACCGTACCGCACGGGTTCCCGCCGGGCAACGGTTGCACGGGACGGCCGGGGAGCCGGCGGCCGGGGACTCAGAGCGGGTTCCGCCAACGGAGACCGGGAAATTGAGGTCGGGAACGATCACCCGCGCCGGGTCCCGGCGAAGTCCTCGGCCTCGAGCTGATCGTTGAGCTGGTTCAGCTTCATCGGATCGACGCCGGGAGCGAATCCGCTGCGGTTCGGGACGATCCGACTCTGCGAGGAGCCGGCGAGCGCCTCGATGGCTTCTGCCGCCCAGCGCGGGTTGTCCAGCATCGCCGTGCCCACCGCCACCAGGTCGGCCTTGCCGTCGCGGACCACGCGGTCGGCGAACGCCGGCGTGCGGATCGCGCCGGGAACGATCACCGGCACGGTGACCGCGGCGCGCACGCGGGCGGCGATGTCGACGTGGTAGCCCTCGGAGGTTCCGTCCCAATCCTGCGCCTGCGGTCCGTGCACGCCGCCGGAGATGTGGATGGCGTCGACGCCGGCATCGATCAACGCCCGCGCGGCGGCAACCGCGGCGTCCGCGTCCAGACCGCCCGGTTTGTAGTCCAGCGCGCCCAGGCGGTACTGGACCCAGTAGTCCGGACCGACCACGGCGCGTACGGCACGCACCACCGCGCAGGGAAGGGCAAGGCGGCGTTCGGGGTCGCCGCCGTAGCGGTCGTCCCGGCGGTTGACCAGCGGCGACAGGAACTGGCTGAGCAGGTAGCCGTGCGCGCCGTGGATCTCCACCAGGTCGTAGCCGGCCGCGACCGCGCGGCGCGCGGCGTGCGCGAAGCCGCTCGGATACTCCTCGATCTCGGCGACCGTCGCGGCCCGGCACTCCTCCTGGCCCCTCGGCACCACGCCGGCGGAGGCGCTGACCGGCTGATGGCCGCTGCAGGAACTGGGGACCTTGCCTCCCCCGTGGTTGAGCTGCACGCCGGTCACCGCTCCGGTCGCCCGGATCTCCGCGCAGAGACCGGCGTGGCCGCGGGCGAGCGCGTCGTCGTGGATGCCGAGCTGGTCGTCGCTGGTGCGCCCGCGGGCCACCACGTAGCAGTGCTCGACCATCACCAGACCCACGCCGGCCGCCGCGCGCGGCACGTAGCGATCCAGATGCGCCTGCGTCACCGAGCCGTCCGGCGGCGACAGGTGGCTGGCCATCGGCGGCATCACGATCCGGTTGCGCAGCGTGCGCCCCTTGATCGTGATCGGCGTCAGTAAGCCGGGCGGATCGGTGCGGCCCATGGCGGCGGTACTGTGCGTGCCGGTGCGCTGGCTGTACAAGCGAGCGACGCTCGGGTCGCGAGTCCTGGGTTGAGTGGCATCAGCGATCGCCACACATTGTGACGCGTGGCACGCATTGCGATCCGCGAACTGCACCTCAACACCGGTGAGTGGGTGCGGCGCGCAGCGCTCGGTGAACATGTGATCATCACGGACCGGGGACGACCGACCGCCTCGCTCGTTCCGGTGCGCCCCGAGGACCTGAGCACCCGGTTCAACCAGCGCCGAACACTGCCCGAGTTCGACGCGCTGCCGGAGGTTCCGGGCGATTCCGCCCGCTCCGTGTCCGAGACCGCGATCGCGGATGACCTACTTCGTACTTCGACACCGCCTACATCCTGAAGTGCTACGTGGAAGACGGCTGGCAGGCGGTGCAGGCGCTCGCTGGCAGCCGCGGAATACTACACGCTGGCAAGCGATTTGCCCGGACGCTATACTTGGATGTGTGTTCCGGTCGCCGATGGAACCACGCGGCGACTCTGTCTGAGTCCCGCGTGGCGGCGCGCTGTGCTGCTGGTCCGGTGGAATCGCTGTGGAGTTCGAATGGGATCCCGAGAAGGAGCAATCGAACATCGAGAAGCACGGCGTCGACTTCGCGGAGGCATCTACGGTGTTCGGGGACCCGCTCGAATATACCATTGCGGACCCTGATCACTCCATCGGAGAGTACCGGTATCTGAGCATGGGCCACTCTGCATACAATCGCCTGCTTGTCGTTTCCTATACCGAACGTGACGAGCAGGTCCGTATCATCAGCGCCCGGGTGGCATCACAACACGAACGGAGGCAGTATGGATCAGAGAAATGAACAAGACACGATGCGCGCGGAGTACGATTTCTCAAGCGGCGTTCGTGGCAAGCATTTCGAGGCGTACCGCCGGGGCACGAACGTAGTTCTTCTGGAACCTGACGTGGCGGAGGTATTCAAAGACTCCGCCACGGTCAACTCCGTACTGAGAGTCCTGGCCAAAATAGCCCGGGCGCATGCTTCAACGCCGGCAACGAACCGCTGATCTTGATTTCAGGCCCGTGCCGCCCCGGGCAGGGGATCGATCGGGCGATTCCGCTCATGGCGATCCGTCGTGCCTCTTGCGGTTGGCACGGCCACCCAGTGCAGCGGAGTATTTCCGGCTTCAGTGCGTTCGTTGACATTCGCCAGCGGCCGTCTCGGTCGCCGGCACCCGACCAACAGCTTGGTGAGCGTCACGACGCCTGCTGGAACCTACGGGCAACGAATTCGGTGGCCGCACCCTCGATGACGCGGCCGCCGATCGCAGGGCGGGACGTTACCGGGTTTGTACCAGGAGCGTGCCGAGCCGCCCGGCCGTCTCGATGCGGTCCAGCCGGCTCGCCGCCACGTCGACCGTCAGGCGCTCCCACGCGTCCGCATCGAGCGCCTCGCTCGGGAGCAGGCCGTTCTCGCTGAGAAAGACCAGACACGTGGCGAGCGCCACCCGCTTGTTGCCGTCGACGAAGGGATGATTCCGGCACAGATAGAACAGGTACGAGGCTCCCACCTCGATCGGGTCCTGGATCAGCGGCCGACCCATCATCGTGGCTTGCGGCGCTGCCACCGCTGACTCCAGCAGCGCTTGGTCCCGGGTCCCTGGCATGCCGCCATGAGCAGCCAAGACGGCCCGGTGTATCACCTTCACGGCGGCGACGGTCGGATGAGCGAGCGGTGCGCTCACGAAAGCCGCTGAAATAGGTCCTGGTTCTTCCCGATGAGGCGCTCGGCGGCCGGGCCGGCCCGCTCGGCGTCGATGTGCGGGCGCACCGGCGTCAGCATGATCGAGCCGCCGTCGTGCACGGTAACCACGACCTCATCTCCCACCTTGAGGTGAGCCATGTCCATCAGAGCGACGTCGAAGATGATGCCCTGGGAGTTGCCGATTTTGCGGACGGTTCTCGTCATCGCGTAAAACTACGTTTTACCCTTTCGGGCGTCAACCCGCCGCCGTCAGCGATGGTATCTTCTGATCGATGCCGGTCGTCGTTCCGCCGCCCGCACGGCACGCGCGCCGCACGCGGCGACGACGCCGCCTGCTCCGCATCGCGTTGCTGCTGCTGGCCTTCAACCTGGTGATCCCGCCGTACGTGCGGCCGGTACCCGGTGCGGTCACCTCCCGCTTCTTCCTGCGGACGCGGCCGGAGTCCGCGAATCCGCTGGCTCTGGAAGTCCACAAGGGCATCGACTTCCGCGCGCCGATCGGCAGCCCGGTACGAGCGGCCAAGAGCGGCATCGTCGACGCGGTGGGGACCAGCCCCACGCTGGGCACGTACGTCATCATCCGTCACTGGCTGGGGTTCTCGACCCTGTATGCCCATCTCGAGTCCGCGCGCACGCGCCCCGGCCGGCCGGTCGTGAAGTGGGCGCGCATCGGGTCGGCCGGACAGAGCGGGCGGGCCACCGGTCCCCACGTGCACTTCGAGTTGCGCTGGCTGGGCCGGCGGCTGCCGCCGGGCCCGTTCCTGGCCATCGACAGCGCCCGCCGCGCCATCTGGCGCCTGGTTGGACCCGGTTAGCCGGTCGCACGTCGCGGAGCAGATGGAACTGCGCGGTACCCTCAGGGTGACGTGACCGCCAAGCCCGGACTCGTTTGACAGCACTCCTCACGTGTGTTTGTCTTACCGGTCAGTCGACAGTCGCCGGGCAAAAGGCGGTCGCGTCACCAGCGCCCGGTGGGGAGGAAACCATGAGGCGCTTGGCAACCATTGCTGTCACGGCAGTCGTGATCGGTCTGTTCGTCGCCAGCCCCGTATCGTCCGAAACTTCGCCCGCCGGAGAGGTCGTTCCCATCATTACGCCCGACCCTCCGCTCTTGACCTTTTCGGAGGCGCCGGAGTTGGCGGAACTCGTGCAGCGAGGCGACCTCCCGCCGGTTGCGGAGCGGCTGCCGCCGGACCCGCCGGTCGTGCAGCCGCTCGAAGAGCTCGGGAGTTACGGCGGCACCATTCGTTTCATCGAGATGTACTACACCAACTTCCGCAGCAGCACGCGCTTCATGAGCGAGAATCTGTTCAGCCTGACGGCGCCCACCGGACAGCACATGTATCCGAATCTGGCGAAGTCCCTGGAGATCAGTGATGATCTTCAAACCTTTACGATCACGTTGCGAGAAGGCGTCAAGTGGTCGGACGGTCATGAACTGACCACCGAGGACATAATCTTTGCGTGGGAGGACGTGTTACGCTATTCCCCCGATCCAGGCGTCGATCCCGACACGCTTGCACCGGCTATCACCAACGTAGGCGGCAAGCCCTTCACCCTGGAGGCGATTGACGATTACACGCTCCTAATACGCACCGCGGCCCCCTTCGCGGACATGCCTGCCGTCTTGACTCACGTATTCTCCGAGCCGCGGCCGCGCCCCGCACACTACCTGAGGCAGTTCCACCCCAAGTACTCAGGCGAAGGCAAAGACGCGACCGAGATGTGGCAGGAGTTCGAGACGGTTCACTCGGTTCTGACCAACCCTGACCTGCCGACCTACGGTCCGTGGATTACCGACGAGGTCAGGGAAGGGGACGCGCTGACCATGCGGCGCAATCCCTATTACTGGAAGGTGGACACGCAGGGGCGACAGCTCCCATACGCAGATCGCGTGCGCATGTCCTACATCAAGGATGGCGAGGTGCAGAAGCTGCAGTTGTCGGCGGGAGCGTTCGACTTCACGCAGTGGCCCCCGACCGATGCCGTTCTGTTCCAGCAACAACGGGCAGGGAATTACGCGATGCCGGCCCGCAACTCGTACTACTTCGGAATACGGATCAACCTCCCCTGGGTGTCGAAGTCCCACGATGAACCCAACGATCGCAAGCTGGCGGAGCTGCTCAAGGACGAGCGCTTCATACGGGCCATGCAGCTCGCGATCGACAACAGGCAGATGACCACCGCTTACGTGTCTCCGGAGCTCTTCGACTTCATCGGCGGCACCGTCGGCCACCCCAATTTCCACCGCGACAGTGTGACAGGGTCGCAGTTGGGCGACCCGCGGGTAACCGCGTTGTGGGAGTTCCTCGAAGAGTGGCAGCGCTACGACTTGGACGAAGCAAAGCGGCTGCTGGACGAACTCGGTCTGCGGATCGGCGCCGATGGGTTCCGGCATTATCCCGACGGAGGCCGGATCGAGATCACGATGGGAACCTGGAGCGACTGGCAGCCGGTCGGTGAAGTCGGTCACATGGCTGCCGTTCAACTGGAGAACGATCTCAAGATCAAGTTCTTCGTGCAGACGAAGACCTGGAGTGAGGGCGTGCAGCCGTGGTACGTGCAGGGGGACATTCCCGTGTTGATGGTGGGCATCGACCAGGAGTACTGGGCGACCAACATCTTCAACACGCGCACTATGTATCAGATTCCGGTCATAGACTGGATCAAGTCCGACGGCGCGCAGGGCGTCGAGCCATACGATGCAATGAAGGCTCCGTTGCGCGAGCTCGTCTCGTTGGAGACCCAATCCCGGTCTACACCGGACCCGCAGAAAAAGCTCGATCTGGCGATTCGGGCGGCTGACATACTCATCCGCAATCACATCGGATACCCGTGGCTGATGGGATACCAGGCGAACACCGTCTACACGCACAACCGCGTAGTGAACATGCCGGCTGGCTATCCGGGCACCGGCTCGCCACGATTCATGCGCTTGGAGCAGTGGTCCGTTGGCGAGTGAGCGAAGCGAACCTCACTCGAAGAGTGAGTGTTGGGAGGCGGGCGAGACCTGTCGGTTTGACGGTCTGGCCGTTTCCCTCTCCCGCCCGGTACTGGTAGCCAGGAGCTCGAGCTGGCTGTGGTTCCCGACGGTATCGCGACTGTCCAACGGCGAATACATCGCCAAGTTGTACGCTACACAGGATATGGCGATGTACGCGTTCTCGGGGCTGGTTTCCTGGTCCGCGGATGGGGGTCTGTCCTGGAGCGAGCCGGACGGCGTCAGCTACTTCGGACCTGCAAGCCTCAACACGCCGGACGGAGACCACTTGATCCTGCCGTTCGACCTGCGCCCTCTCTCGGACGGTAGTCACGGCGCCCCCCATAACGTCATACCCCGCGCCGAGCGCGCGGTCAGGTACCGGGCGCGGAAAGTCAAGATCGCCGGCTTCCCGCGCCCGCCGGGACTCAAGAGCACGGAGATAGGCTCCAGTGCCTTCGCCTTCGACGGACAGGTGATCCCGTCCCGGGACGGAGCGTACCTGACTACGTTGTACGGGAAGTTCGCCGGAGACAGCCGCGATTCCACCGTACTCGCCGAATCTCGAAACGGCCTGGAGTGGCACGTCAGGTCCGTGATCGCTTCGGCAGACCACGACCTGGCCGGCACCGACGGCCCCTCAGAGACCGCACTGTGTCGTTTGCGAGATGGCCGGTTGTTTTCGGTCTTCCGCCTGCAAGCGCGTCGGCCCTATGCCAAAGCCTGGAGTGAGGACGACGGCCACACCTGGACCACACCCCTCTTGATGGAAGGCATGTGCTCCGTACAGCCGCGCATGCACGTGATGGAGAGCGGTGCGCTGGTGCTGGTGGGGGGCCGTCCCGGTCTTCACATCTGGGTGGACCGTCAAGGACTCGGTGAGCGCTGGGAACACGTTGACGTGACCGAGATTCACAACAGACTGCTTCCGGCTGAACCGATAACGCGCCCCAATCAGACGTCGGCCTACACGGACGTCGCCGAGATCGACGGGGAGAATCTGCTGTACCTGTACGACCGCATCCCCTACGGCTGGGACCCGGTCCCCGAGGAGAGCACGGACACCAACTCGGTGTGGGCGATGAAGCTGACCGTTGCATCGTAGCGCTCACGCGCAGGAGATGATCCGCATCCGCACGTAGCATGGCCACGTACATCCTTCGGCGCGTCATGAGTACGGCGCCGACGCTCGTTCTCATTTCGATACTCGTCTTCCTGGCGATCGAGATCACGCCGGGGACGTACGTCGACATATTGGTCGCTCAGCAGATACGCGACACCGGCAGCGCCGCGCTGACTCCCGGCCAGATCCAGCTCCTCGAGAAGCAGTACGGAATAGGCCGGCCGATCTATGTGCGATGGTGGAAGTGGTTCAGCCGCTTCGTACGCGGCGACATGGGCCGTTCCTACGCCTATGGTCATCGCCCTGTGGCCCAGCTCATCGGCGAACGCATCGCCCTCACGATGGTCATTGCGTTCTCCAGCCTTGCCTTCTCCTATCTGGTTGCGCTCCCGATCGGTATCTACTCGGCAGTACGCCAGTACACCTTCGGAGACCACCTCTTCACCGCGCTGAGCTTCCTGGGCCTCAGTGTTCCCAATTTCCTACTCGCCCTGCTCCTCATGATCACCGGCTTCTTCGTCTTCGGGCAGCTGCCTGGGGGGCTCTTCTCTCCGGAGTACGCGGAGGCGCCATGGAGCCTTGCCAAGGTCCTCGACCTCATGTCTCGTCTCTGGATACCTGTCTTCGTGCTCGGTACCGCTGGAATGGCAGGCACGATGAGGGTCCTGCGCGGCAACCTGCTCGACCAGCTACGCCGCCCTTACGTAGAGACAGCGCGTGCCAAGGGCCTGAGAGAGACGGTGCTCGTAATCAAGTACCCCGTGAGACTCGCCCTGAATCCGTTCATCACCAGTCTTGGGCTCTCGTTTCCCGGCATCGTCGGCGGCGAGCTCATCGTCTCCATCGTGCTCAACCTCCCGACCACCGGCCCCCTGCTCTTCGACGCGGTTATGAGTCACGACGCGTTTCTTGCAGGGGCGATGGTGATGCTCCTCTCCAGCGTCTTGGTACTCGGCAATCTCCTCTCGGATCTCGCTCTCGCTGGAATCGACCCCAGGATTCGATACGATTGAGCGAATGAAGTCTGCCCACAGCGCCGATCCAGAGTATCGCCCGATACAGGTCGAGCAGCAGTCTCACCGCGCGACGGATGCCGACGACAAGGCATTGACTATCCGCGGACGCAGCGTCGGCTCGATCATCTGGCTCAAGTTCAAGAGAAATCGGCTCGCCGTGACCGCCCTGTGGTGCTTGATCGCCCTCTATCTCTTTACGCTGCTGAGCGAGTTCTTCGCGCCATACACACTCCTTGAAACCGCCAAGGGTCTTGAGAACCACCCGCCCACTCCTCTCTCCTTCATCGATAGCGAAGGTCGTTTCCGCCTGCGACCATTCGTCTACGGCTACACCCGCACCGTCGACTTCGAGACCTTTCGAATCCACTGGGAACGCGACAGTGCACAGGTCTTTCCGATCCGGCTGTTGGTGCGCGGGGAGCAAGATTATCGCTTGCTTGGCATCCTCCCGATCAGCGGCAGAACGCATCTTTTCGGCGTCGAAGAAGGGCATGTCTTTCTGTTCGGGACGGACAAATGGGGTCGCGACGTCTTCTCCCGCGTCCTGTATGGCGGAAGGATATCGTTGACCATAGGTTGGGCGGGCGTGCTGATAAGCCTCTTGCTGGGGGTGGTCATCGGTACCGTATCCGGATACTTCGCCGGAGTCGTCGACCACATCGTGCAACGGCTCATCGAAGTGCTGATGTCGGTACCGTCGCTCCCGCTATGGCTGTTGCTGTCGGCCGCCTTACCCAAGGAGTGGACGCCGATTCAGATCTATTTCGGCCTCGTCGTCATCCTTTCGTTCTTGGGGTGGACGAGCCTTGCGCGGGTGGTGCGCGGCATGATCCTTGCCCACCGGAACTCTCAGTACGTGTTGGCTGCGCGGAACGTCGGCGCTCGACCCATGCGGATAATGGCGTTCCATCTGGTGCCGAATATCAGCAGCTATCTGCTCGTCAATCTGACGCTCGCCATCCCCGGCATGATCATCGCCGAGACGAGCCTGAGCTTTCTGGGCCTGGGGATCCGCCCGCCGATGACGAGTTGGGGCGCGATGTTGCGAGAAGCGCAAAACCTCAACAACGTGATCAACAATCCGTGGTACTTGGTTCCTGCCTTGTTCGTGATCCTTGCGATCCTCGCGTTCAACTTCGTGGGGGACGGCTTGCGGGACGCGGCCGATCCCTTCAGCCATTCCTGATGCCGCGGCTGCCGATCGCGCGGCGGGACGTTACCGAGTGGGTACCAGGAGCGTGCGGAGCCGCCCGGCCGTCTCGATGCGGTCCAGCCGGCTCGCCGCCACGTCAAGCGTCAGGCGCTCCCACGCGTCCGCATCGAGCGCCTCGCTCGGGAGCAGGCCGTTCTCGCTGAGAAAGACCAGGCATGTGGCGAGCGCCACCCGCTTGTTGCCGTCCACGAAGGGATGATTCCGGCACAGGTAGAACAGGTACGAGGCTGCCACCTCGATCGGGTCCTGGATCAGCGCCTGACCGTCAACGTCGCTTGCGGCGCTAACACGGCTGACTCCACCACCGCTTCCTCCGGGACCGTTGGCATCCCGCCACCAGCAGCCGACACCGCCCAGTGTATCACCTTCAAGGCGGCGACCTTCGGACGAGGCTTCAGTACATTCCTCGCTCATCCAACCTCCTTGACCTTTCCAACACCGAACCCCATATTGATCACGCAACATCGTGCCCCTTCTTTCAGCTACACGTGCTCCCTGACTATCCGATCGCCAAACAGAAGCTCAGCCGACTCATGCATATCCGCATGCAGGTTCGTCAGACGCAACATCCTATCGAACGGAAGGGCGTCCGAACTGTCCACGAAGGCGATCGCTTCGCCACCACCGACATCCACGGGAACATCACCCTCCAGCCTTTTGAGCGCTTCCAAACTGAGTTGGCGATCCCTGCCGACGAGTACAACTCGATGAGCCTGAGCGATGTACTCGATCGCGTCGACCAGACGACGGAAGAACTCGTACGTCAAAAAAACCGCCACATTTACCGTACCCTCGATGAAATTACCGAGTCGACGGGAAACGTCTTTGACGCCGGAGGTAACCTCACTGCGGACAAACTCATCGACGGCCTGTCACAGATCCCCTGGACTTTCGATCGTTCAGGAGCACATCAATTTATCATAATCGTGCACCCTGACAACCGCCGCAAGTTAGCCGACCTTGAACGACAGATCGACACCACGCCTAGGCTCACACGAAAATGGCAAGAACTCATCGCTTCCAAGCGCCGAGAGTGGAATGATAGAGAAGCTCTTAGAAAGTTGGTTGGATAACGCTTCCGAGCGACAGTTCCAACTGCCTTTCTGCCTGATGCTATCAGCGAGCGGACATCGCGTAGTCCACATGACGCGCCATTGCGGCATGGAGTTTGGCAAGGATGTCATCTCCATTAGCCCTAGGGGGCGCGTTTGCTCATTTCAGCTCAAACGAGTGGAAAAGCGCCTTACCCAAGCTGCTTGGCATAACATGTTACCCCAAATCATTCAGCTTCTGAACTACCCCGTATCACACCCATCCCTCCCTAACGGTAAAACGTCAGACCACGATTCCACGATCGTCATCAACGGAGACCTCAGCGAAGAAGTCATCCGCGAAATCCAAGACTTGAACCAGAGCAACGTCACAGCCGGATTCCCAAGCCGACGGCTCTCCGTGATCGTACGCGCCGACCTCCTCGCGATGGCTCGTCGTCACAGCCACGTCTTCTGGCCCCATGACTTCGCACACCTCCGTCCCTTTCTGCGGATAGTCGCTCAAGAGCCTCGTCTGCCTGCGGACGTCGAATCTCTGTGTGGCTTTTTTCAGAGTCTTCTGCCAGATCCGTTTCCTAGTCGCCGCGCTGCGCGTCAGACGACTGTCGCCGGCTATCTGTCTATCGTCGCATTCATATCGAGCAACCACGTAGCCGAGGACAACTATGACGCGGAAGTCACTGTATTGGTACACGGCCTTTGCTATATGCTTGGCGCAATCGAAAGAGCCAACGCGGAGTGGCGCGCGTTCGACCATTTGATTTCGCTTGTCGTCGATCGCATCTACCACTCTATCGGGCTTCTCATCGCGGAGGCAATCGAACGCCGTAGCCTGGTCGAAGGTGACCACATCACGGACAAGCTCGTGACGGACCTTAGAGTTACGCGTCTCTGCGGGCTAGCCGCGGCACTGTGCCTTCGATCCATCGACCACCCGGAGGGATCAGACGAAGTTGCATCGGTACGGGCATTCATTACGGAGCATCTTAAGGACATGCGTATTTGGGGGGAGGGTGCGGTTCCAATGTTCATCGCCGTGTTCTTTGCGCTTCGAAGCAGAGACGCCACCCGTGCCCCCAATTTGCTTCTCTTCCTACTTGTGGACGCGATCTGCACGGGAAACGATCCGGAGCAAGACGACACCTTTCTTGCAAGCCCCTATTACGACGGCACGTATGTGACGCTCCGAGCGAATGGCCTCGATGAGGAACCTACTAGTGTCGATTTCTCGTCGTCTTCATATTGTCTGGAGAGCATCGTGTACATGGTTGCTCGTAGACTCTGGAAGCAAGAACTGTGGATGCGATGGCAGGCAGTGTCCCATATCACGTTCCTACAGTTCAAGCCAAGACATCCGTGGATGTACTACCTGTGGCGCTGCTCGGAAGGAGACAACCTATGGGAGCTTCCCGGCGTTCCAGAGAAGTGGGGAAACCTGCTGGAGAAGGCACAAAGGCGTGCGGACGAAGAGGTTCCGGAGTTTTGCGCCACGACGCTTCGTTCCTCATACTTTTTTTGATAATGTACCCGCATCGCTTCAACCCCGCTACATCCGCGTTACTAGATAGTTTGGTGTAGACGGACTCGAAACCTTGCCTCCCCCATGGTCGAGTTGCGCGCCGGTCACGGCGCCGGTCGCCTGAATTCGCTCGCGGAGACGAGCGCGGCCAGCGACCGCCTCGTCGTGGATGCCGAGATGGTCGTCCCCGGTGCCTGCGCCGGCCACCACGCAGCAGTGCTTCACCACCCGCACAGCCCGACGCCTCGGCGCACCGCGGCACGTAGCCTTCCAAGCGCTCCTGAGTCGCCGACCCGTCCGACGGCGACAAGTTGGCTTGCCACCAACGGCACCACGACCCGGTGGCAGCCTGTCACCTTGATCTTCGTTGAGCTATAATCTGCTTATGCGACTTGTGAGCCAACAGGCTATTTCCCGTACGACACGCGGTTCGGGGCGAACTCTCGTCTCCTTGTCGTTTGTTGTGTGGTTTGTCAAGTTCTACGATGCGCCAATCGAAGACATCGTCATCAGTGGTGTCGGGCTCTCCGACTCGAGTCGTGGTTATGCGCTTGTGCAGTGGATCGTTCTGGTCCCGCTGCTGGCATACCACGTGCTTAACTGGTTCGGCGACTGGCTTTCTTACAGGGCATGGAACGATCCGACCAAGGTGACCGCCACATCTGGCTTCGGCTCAGCTACAGGATTAATGTCCCGGTTGGACTCTGTGCTCAGAACCGTGCAGGAGAAGATCATAGATGGTGGCAACAATACACAAGAACAGCGCATTGCGGTCGACATGCTCAAGGAGATAAGCTCGCAAGTACGGCTATTGGGCTCGTTTGTCGGGTTGTATTTGTTGATCTGGTTTTTGTTCCCCGTTGCGTGCTCTGCAATTGCGCTTTTTTGGTCCGACCGATAGGCGAGACAGGCAGATGGCGCCTTCGCCACCGTAACCGGTAGATTACGCCGGGGCGCTCGTCGTCGAATGCACGTAGTTCAGGTTGCAACCAACTTACAAAATATATAAGCAACGATAGGGACGGCGCAGTCAAACCGCATAGAGAACAGTTGAGCGCCAGTTGACTTGACGGTTGCTTGCTGATTTCTATCTCTGGCCTTCAGATAGCTAGTGAGCAAGCAACTCGGTGAGGCGGCGCTGCCACTCCGCTTCGTCCACCACCTCGAAGCGCATCGCCTTGCCGCGCATCGCCGGCACGAACTCGGCCCAGTCGCGACGTGTCGCGTGCGTGGAGCAGATGTCGAAGACCGATCGCTTGTACTCGGTGTCGGCGGCCTCCTTGAGATGGAGCCCCTTGGTCTCGACCACGAACACCTGGTGAAACGAGTCGGCCGCGTCCAGGTCGTCCGGTTTCAACGTGAAGATGAAGTCGGCGTAGATCCGCCCTCGCTTCCAGCCCTGGACGTAATAGTCCTGGCGCGGGCGGTTGCGGTACCAGAAGAACAGGCGCTCCTGCTGGTCGAGAAAGGTTGCCACCCGATTCTCCAGCTCGTTCAGTTCGCCTTCGTCGGTGCGGTCGAACAGATTGAGCTGATACGGTACGCCGTCCTCGCGGTTGGCCTGCCGGTCGGGGGCGCTGCGGATCTGCCGAGGCAGTCGGTTGAAGCCCAGGTTCTCGGCCGCCACGATGAAGCGCATCTCGCTCGCTTCGAGCAGGTCCGTGAATACGCCCCGCGCCAGCCGATCGCGCTCGATTTCCAGGCGCTTGCGCAACTCCTCCAGGACGAAGCCGTAGTTGCTCACCACGAGCGCACGCGGGTGCCGGTCCAGAAGCCCGCCGAACACGCGACGCGCCAACTCGCTGCCTCGCCACGGATTCGGCATCACGTCCAGCAGGTGGCTGGCGGCGAACGCATGGTCCAGGCTTCCGCCGCCCGCGGGCCGATCGGGCGTCGCGTGGGTGGAAGCCGCTGCGACGCCGCCGTCCACACCGACCTGCATCTGGATGTCGTCGCCCGGACGCTCGCCGAGCGGAAGATCGTAGAGCGGTGTCACGTCGACCTCGTCCCACGGCGTGCGTGACAGGATGTCGGCTTCGTAGTGCGCGGGCCGCCACGTGCCGCCGTCGCGAATCATGAACGCCGGAAGCACCAGATCACGCGCCGCCCGCCGGAAGCGCGCGCGTTGCCGTCGTACGACAGGCTCCGCCGGCTCCATGGGACTGTCGCCGTCATCGGCCAGCTTGGGCTGCAGGTCGCCGAGCCCTTCGCGACTGAATCCACGACGCACTTCCCGCAGCAGCTCGACACTCTGGCGTTGAAAGCAGAACACGTAGCTCTCGTCGAGCCAGCGGTTGCCGGTCTTGCGCGCGTAGGGCTGGCGCAGGATGCGACCCACGAGCTGCGTCAGCGCACTCCTGGAACTCGGGCGCGTGAGGATCGCCAGCACGTAGGCGAAGGCGCAGTCCCACCCCTCCTGAAGCGCCTGCTTGGTGATGATGAAACGTATCTGGCAGTCGCGCGACAGCAAGCCGCCCGCGTCATCCACCTCCTTCAGGTCGTCACGAGCGCTGGTCTTGACTGCGATGTGCTCCGCGCCGATATCGGGGTGCTCCATCAGGTACTCGCGGGCGTCCTCGGCGTGCACGACGCTGGGCTGCCGCTGGTCGCGCCCGGTGCGCTCCACCTGGATCAGGCAGATCGGGCGGATGGGCATGCCGGTGGCGGCCTCGTTCTGTCTGGCATGCTCCTCCAGCTTTGCCCGATGCTCGACGGCCGCCAACAGGGTGTCCTTCCAACTCGTGCTTGATCGATTCCTGATGTGAAGGTCGAGCTTGATCATCTCCTCCGCATTCAGATCGCGGCCGAAGATCTCGATCAGCACGTTGGCCTCGGTGGTCGGCGTCGCCGACAGCTCCACGATCAGCGATGGATTGAACCCCTCCAGCGTGGCCTTGGCGTTGCGGCTGTATGCCTTGTGACCCTCGTCCAACACGATCATCGGGCGCAGCAACCGCAGGGTGTTGCCGAGGGAGGTCTTGACCTGCCGGCCCCAGAAGCCGCCGCCCTCGAAGGTGTCCAGGTTTGGCACGCGCTCCAGCAGGGCGCGATGCCCGGCGGCGTCGTCATCCACGGGAAAGAACCGGTCGAACCCGCCGCTGTCGCGGAACATCCGCAGTTGCTCCTTGGTCTCCCGGTTCGCGGACGGGAGCATCAGCATCAGGATGCAGAGACTGTGGGCCACGTCCGCGGGACGGAAACCGCTCGTCTTCTCCAAGACGATCGTCCGTCCGGCGGATGCGAGATCGAGTTGCTGGCGGTATGGATGATCGCGGTCCTTCAGCGCCGCCAGCGTCTGGCGATAGATCTGTGTCGTGGGCACGATCCACAGAATCAGCCCCGTCTGCCGGTAGAGAAGCTTGCTGTGCACCAGATCGATCACGCGCGTCGCGAGCAGTGTCTTTCCGCCGCCGGTGGGAATCTTGAGGCAGAACGAGGGGAGTGGCTCACCGGTTCCGGTGGTGCGCCTGGTGTACGGACGCGCCGACACCGCCTCCCACGCGTCCCGCGCCCAATCCAGCTTCACCTCCGGCTCGACCGCCCGTACCTTCTCCGCCCTGTCGCGCTGCCGGGCAAGCTCATCCAGGAGGCCGCGCACGGCAGCCAACGCGCGCTGTTGATACTCCTTGAGGATCATGGTGCGGGCTGCCCGCCGCCGCCCTCCAAGGCGTCGATCGCCTGGTAGATCTGGAACGGCAACTGGCAAAACGTGATGCGGTACTGATCCAGAAACTCCTGGTCCAGATACTTGGTGGGCGCGAATACGAGCCGGTTGGTTCGCTTCGGCTTGGGCAGCGAGCGAGCGTAGTCGAGCGTGAGTGCCAGGTCCTTGATCCGCTCGCGGTCCGGCTCGTAGATCAGGTACACGTCGCCCCGCTCGCTTCTTCCGATGAATCCCGTCTCACGGTCGATCTTGCCGGCGTCGAACTGGTCACCGGTAGCCGTGAAGAACACGTAGCCGGCCAGCGCTTCATAGTCCGGCAGATCCCCGCCGGAGAGCAGCGACTCCTGCTGCATCGGGGCACCGAGCCGGAAGTAGCTGAACGAGCCGCCGAGTCCAGCCTTCAGGTTGGCGTCCCTCGCGGACGGCACACCCTTGATTACCCGGCGCACGCGCTCCGCGGTGATCGAATCCGCGTAATCCTCGCATTCGATCAGTACGAACCGCCGGCTGCCGCCATCCTCCTGGTTGAGCGCGAGAACGGCGTGCGCGGTGGTGCCGGATCCCGCGAACGAGTCCAGGACGATGGAGTCTTTGTCCGTCGAAAGGAGCAGGATACGCTTCAGCAGCTCGACCGGCTTCGTCGTGAAGACTGGGAGATCGTCGGGAAAGATCTGCAGGAGCATCTTCTTCGCGTCCTGCGTATGTCCCACGTCCCTATATGTCCAGATCGTTTGCGGAACCAATCCCTCCTTGACCTCGGAAAGAAACCGCTTGATGGCCGGGACCTGGTTTCCGTCTCGTCCCCACCAGACGCGATTGTCCGCGTCCAGATCCATCAGCCTCTCTTTGGAGTACCGCCAATAGCTACCGCGTGGGGGGCCCGGAATGACGCGGCCCCCAGGACATTCAATCGGATAGCGCCCCTTGCTGTACGGATTGCGCGCGTCAAGGCCGCCCGGCTTCCACGGTCCGCGTCGGTCGTCGTCCGGATTGTCATAGCGCGCGTCCGCTTCTTCGGTTCGTGGAAGCAATCCGAGATCAAACGAGTCCTTGTCTCTTGCGTAGACGACGATGAAGTCGTGATTGTCAGAGAAGTATTTCGCGGTACTCTTTGGCGAGTAGACCTTCTCCCAAATCGTCGTCGCAACGAAGTTCTCATCCCCGAACACTTCATCCATCAGATCCCGGAGATGGTGGACCTCATTGTCGTCGATCGAGATGAATATCGCACCATCTTGTCGCAGCAACTCGCGCAATAGCTTCAGACGCGGCAGCATCATGCAGCACCACTTGTCGTGCCGGGTCAGGTCATCGCGGTCGACCGTCTTGCCGAGCCAGTCCTGCATCATCGGCGAGTTGACGTTGTCGTTGTACGCCCATCCCTCGTTGCCGGTGTTGTACGGCGGGTCGATGTAGATGCACTTGACCTTGTTGTGGTAGGTCGGCAGCAGAGCCTTCAGAGCCGCCAAGTTGTCTCCATGCACGACCAAGTTGTCGTGAAGGCTCGCCTTCCTGGCGGTTCCCTTGCTCGCGACGGGACGCAACTCGTGGAACGGTACCGACAGGTGGTGGTTCTCGACGAACGTCTTGCCCTTGAACTGTAGTGACGGCATGGCAACCGGGCGCCACTGAGGCAACCCAGGATGACTCTACGGGCGCCGGTGTCTTGCGTCCAGTCTGGCGCCCCTCGCTTACCGGCGAGCGCCCTGGCCCGTGTAGACGCCCTGCTCGGCCATGATCGCCAGCAGGTTGCCGGCAGGATCGCGGAAGAACGCCATCCGCAGCTCGTAGTCGTCCGCGGCGTGCATGACCTGCGGCGGACCTTCGAACTCGACGCCGCGCGCCTGGAGCTCCCGGCAGCGCCGCTTGATGTCCGGCACCTTGAAGTAGAGCGCGCAGCCGGCGGACGCCGCCCCGGAGTTCGCCGACAGCATGAGCCGCACGCCGTCGCAGTCGAGGAACGCCAAGGAGGGCGTCGCCCGCGCGATGAGCGGGACTCCCAGGGTGTCGCGATAGAAGCCGATGGCAGCGTCCAGGTCGGTCACGTTCAGCGCGACCTGCGAGATGTGCCACGGAGCGGCCTTCCCTCGGTTCGTCATCGCCCCATCGTAGCACCTGCCCGTCGCGTTCACCGCACCGGCGCGCTCTGCGCACCGGACGCGCGCCGGTGATAGGTCGCCGATGATCACCGTCAGCGAACCTATGGAGCCACCGTTGACAACTGTCACCACCGTGAGCCACAAATACTGTGAGATTGTGACATGAAGAACATCACGGTGTCGGTAGACAATGAGACCTATCGGCTGTCCCGCATCAAGGCGGCCGAAGCGGGTACCTCGGTGTCGGCACTGGTCCGAGCCTATCTGACGGCGTTGGTTCAGAGCCAGGAACCAGAGAGCGAATTCGACCGTCGTCGCCGGCGTCAAGATGAGACGCTGGCGGCAATCCGCGCTCGTGGTGGAGGGTTGCGATCTGCGGACAACCTCCCGCGCGACGCGGTTCACCAGCGCGATGCCGTTCGTTGACACGAACGTCCTGATCTATGCGGTCAGCACCGCCGAGGAAGATGCGCAGAAGCAGCGGCGGGCACTCGATCTGCTCGCCGCACGCGACCTGATCCTGTCGGTGCAGGTGCTGCAGGAGTTCTATGTTCAAGCGACTCGTCCTACGCGTCCGGGCAGGCTCACCCACGACGAGGCTGTTGAATTCGCCGAGTCCTTGCTGCGATTTCCGGTTCAGGCAATGACTTTGGACGTGCTGCGAGCCGCGTTTGCAATCGGCAAGCGGTTCGGCCTGTCCTATTGGGATAGCGCCATTCTTGCCGCGGCACGCATCCGTGGGTGCGGGATCGTGTACTCCGAAGATCTGAGCGCAGAACAGGACTACGATGGTCTGCGCGTAGTCAATCCGTTCGCCCTCCCGAGCTCGCCGTAGCATCCGCTTCCCGCGGCCCACGCCTCCAGTGTATAGGTGTCCGATGATCACCGTCAGCGAACCGATGGCGCCGCCGCGCTGGGCGCTGCTGGAGCGGCACCTGATCGACTCCATCGCCGAGGCGTGCCGGGTCTTCTACGACCGCTACTTCGACGAGCAGGGCTACCTGGAGTGCGTGGCCCGCTGGGGCGCGCTGGACGGCGCCGACGACGCGGCGGAGAACGTCGCCGCCTTTCCCGATCTCTACGCCGTCGGCGGGCCGCGCGACGTGTACGACCTGTTCCGGCACGGCATCGAGGGCCACATCCGGCAGTACACGGAGGCGAAGACGACCGTCACCGAGTTGGGCCGCGACGGCATGTACTACAAGGAGTACCCGACCTGCTTCGACCCGCTGCACAACGGCGAGGGGTACCACTGCCTGTTCCAGCAAGGGCTGTGCGAGCCGTGGGACCCCATCTACCGCAAGCGCATGAAGCGCTTCGCCGGCTTCTACCTGCCGGGCGACCCGGACGAGCCGCCGGAGCCCAACTACGACCCCGAGCACCGCATCATCCGCAGCACCATGACCGGCAGCCGCGGCCCGCTGCTGCGCACGGCGACCGCCGCCGACTGGTGCGGCGACCCCTTCGAGATCCCGGGCCGGTTCCATCCCGGCCGCGGCCACCGGGATTACGACGACTACGTCATCCACTACGAACAGCACTACCCGGACGTGGTCGGCGACGGGCCGATGAACCTGGCGCTCAACGTCTGGGCACTGCACGCCTACATGCTCGACGGCGAGGCGAAGTACCGCGACTGGCTGCTGGAATACGCCGACGGGTGGCTGGAGCGCACGCGCGCCAACGACAACATCGTGCCGGCCAACATCGGCCTGGACGGAACGCTCGGCGGCTCCTACGGCGGCCGCTGGTGGCGAGGGGTCTTCGGCTGGGCGCACACCTGCGAGCGGCCCTACTTCCGCCACAACTGCGCGTTCCCCGATCGCGTGACCTACGGCTGGGCCAACGCGCTGTACCTGACCGGCGACCGCGCCTACGTCGAGGTGTGGCGCGACGTGATCGACGCCGTGAACTCGCACGCCAAGCAGGACCGCGACCTCACCCTCTATCCGCGCATGCGCGGCGACGACGGCTGGTACGCGTTCGAGCCCACGCCGTGGAACCGCGGCGCGCTGGAGCTGTATTACTGGACGCTCGACCCGCGTGACCACGAGCGCGTCAGCGACCACCCCTGGATCGCCTTCCTGGACGGCGGCAATCCGGAGTTCCCGGTCCAGCGCCTGGAGTGGGCGCTCGCCACGGTCCGCGAGCGGATCGCACGCGTGCGCGCCGACACGTCGACGCGGGACACGCGCCTGTCCGAGGATCCCAACGGGCTCAACCCGGCGGAGATGGTCTGGCCGCTGGTGCAGCTCATGCTCGGCGGACTGCCGACCCGCCACGTCGGCGTGCCGTGGCACACCCGCGTGCGCTACTTCGACCCGGAACGCGGGCGCTCCGGCATTCCCGAGCAGGTCGCGTCGCTGGTGACCGGGTTCGCGCCGGGAGAGGACGGGGCCGACACGGTCGAGGTGACCCTAGTCAACCTGGACCCGGTGCGGCCGCGCACCCTGGTGCTGCAGGCCGGCGCCTACGGCGAGAGCCGCATCCGCTCCGTCACCGCCGGCGGCACGAGGACCCCGGTGGACGACCGCGCGACCGTCGTGCACCTGCGCCCCGGCGCCGGCGCGCACCTCACGCTGGCGATCGAGCGCTACGTCGAGCAGCCGACGCTTGCCTTCCCCGCGGCTGCATCGGCCTCACCGCTCCGGGAGTGAACTGCCGGGTTTGGGGTAGAACTGGTCGATCAGAATCGTATTCCCATCCGGATCGTGGAACACGATGTGGGCCGGGCCGGTGCCCGCCGGATCCGTGTCCGTCTTCATCTCGATGCCGCTCGCCAGCAGGGACTCTCGTATCTCCCTGACATCCGTGAACTCGTCGAGTTGCGACCCGTCCTGCCTCAGACCGGGATTGAAGGTGAGGATGTTGCCCTCGAACATCCCCTGGAACAGGCCGATCGTGGCACCCCGGTTGACCATGATCACGTAGCCGGTCCCGTCGCCGCCGGTGCGCGCAAAGCCGAGCTTCTCATAGAACGCCTGCGCCGCTTGCAGGTCCTTTACCGCCAGACTCACCGAAAACGCACCGATCTCCATTCCGATCTCCTTCTGCGACAGTCGGGTAGGTGACGAGGCATCGCCGCTCCAGGTCACGCTCCCGAACGCACGAGCAGTTCCTCTTCCTCCTCGCGTTGCCGCTCCTGGTTCGCCATCTTGCGCAGGGTCCCGGCGGTTCGCCGAGCCCACCGGCGCAGTCCGGGGCGGCTCCCATGCGCGGCGATCTCATCGAGTTCCTGAGCCATGGCCTGCCATCGACGTGAAATCGGTCCCCAGCCTCCGCCCGACACGTGATGGCTGAAGAACGCCTGATCTACCACTGGGTGGTGGCCGTATTTCGCGATGATGCGCCCGGCAAGGCTCTCGTCCGGAATCGATCGCTTGTCCGTCAGACGTGCGAGCAGCGCAGCCCGCTCCGCCGCCTGTCCGGCAGGCGCCTGCGCAATCCAGGCCAGTACGTCATCCGGAGGCATACGCTCGATCACCCCGGCGGGAAACCCGCTGACGAACGATGCCGCCGCCCGCGGCGGCCACAGATAGGGCAACAGTTCCTGCCACACGCCTGCCGAGTCTTCACTGACACAATCGACCAACACTTCGACGACCGCTCGTTCGTGCTTCAGAAACCACGTCTCGGGGCGTCCGTCACGTTGCGCATGCGCACGAAAAATGGCCGCTGCGAGCTCTCGCGGATGATCGGCGACCAGCATCTCCGCCAGATTCTGCCAATGGTGATTGGCCATCTGTCGACACCGAATCAGATCCGTATCCTGCACGAGCTCCAGCGCGAGGGGCCGCCAGCGATCGATGTCTCCCGCCGCGTGCTCCATGCGACGCTGCAAGATGCTGACCGCTGTCTCGGCGTGCCCAGCCTCGATCAGGGCGCGCAGCAAGCCCTGCAGCGCGTCGGTCGAAGTGCCGTCCCATGTGCCGTACTTGAGTTGCCCGACCAAGGCCGGACTGAGCCGCGTGCCGCGCAACATATCGGCCATCTGCCTGGCTACCCGCTCGGTCACGCCGCAGCGCCATGCCACCTCCACCAGTAACCCATGTGGCTGCGGCTGGCGCTCAAACTCAGCCAGCACCCACCGTTCGTACCAAGCGTCCCCCAAGGTCTCGCGCTGCGCGGAGACGTATCCGCACAGGACGCGCAGGTCGCGGCCGGCTTCGGGGAGCCTCGGCAGTTGCTCCGCAAGCTTACCGTGCGGGTCGGCCGTTGCCAGCGCCGACCCGAGCTCCCATGCCGACGCCGCCTCGCCCGAGGTCAGCCACGCCCATTCCGTGGCCAGCACATCCGGCGCCGACAGCAACTCCGTCGCCAGCGGCGCAAAGTCGGGACTTCCATCCCGTTCCCACGGCTTCAAACCGACGTGCTGCCGTAGCCGACCGCTCAGGGAGAGGTTTTCAAACCGAGCGTGAAACCGATTCAGCGTCCGCAGGTGCTCCGGTGCCAGCCGCTCCCTGGTCCGCCGTGTGACCTCGGCGATCTGCTTCCGCAGCGGCTCGCGCAAATCGGGATAGGCGTTGAGCAGTTCCGTGAAGAACCCGATCACGCTACGGCTCTCGACCGTCCCGGCGAGCACGGGTGACACCTCCTTGGCAGCGTCGAACAGCGCCGCTCTGAGTTCGGGGGCACGTTCAGCCGCAATCGTGCGTAATCTGCCGATCGACTGCGCCGTGTACTGCTCATACTCCTTCGAGGACGACGCGTTCCACTCCGGCTCACGCGCTTGATCCGACGACGGTCGGATGACCTCGCTGGCGCCGTCGTACGCAACCCGCGCCAACGCCCGCACCACGAGGCTGACCAGGGCCGGGCGTTTCAGCTCGGCCAACTCGTCAAGCGTGTCCAGGCGCTGCAGGTACGGAACCGATGTCGCGGCGAGGTTCACCTGATACTTGCGGAGAAACGCTCTTGATGCGCCATTTCCCCACGTTTCGTTCTCAGCCTCGGCCAGCAATGCGAGCGCGGTCGCCGCGTCGTGAAACCCGGTCGCTCGCGACGCGATGCGAGTCAGTCTGCTGACCAGTGCCCCCAAGGCTCCGAACGTGATACTCCGGCGCTCTTCCAGACTGCTATCGGTCAGCACGTGCATAAGATTTCGAGCAGCGACATCGGGATCAGCCGCCGCAAGTGCCGACCATCGGCGCGCATCATGCAGCCCTACGAAGTCATCGATCCGAAAAAAAAAGCCCAGTTGATCGCGCGCGAACGTCTGCGCCTGCGGACTGCTCGCCAAGGACTCAAGCCGCGCGTAATATGCCGTCTTGACCGCCTCCGAAGGCAGCGCGTCGGCGAGAGAGATCAACTCTTCACCGTACGTCTCCCACGCTTCGGAAGCGAGATAGACGCCCAAAGGATATGGCGAAATGTAGCGGTAACGGCCACCGCGTGGAGCGACTCCCGTGCGCTGATGGACTCGCTCGACCTGATACCGAACGTCGCTCCAATCGAGACCGAGATGCTCCGCAACGGTCTGTCCCTCATGCTGTCGGTCGCCCGTCCAGCCTACGTGCGTCAACACGGCCACTACGTAAAGGCAGCGCCGATCCTCGTCACCCAGCATGCGATCGAGCAGGCGGCGGATGCCGCTTCGATCGAGGAGATTCGGTACGGTTGCCGTCGGGTCCTCGGTCACCGCGTCCGCCGTCAGCCGACCCAGCCGTACGTAACCGTCCGCAAAATCGGTTACGTAGTCGACCTGCTCCGGCGGCATCTCGGGGTACCAGCCGGCTATCAGGTCACGCATTGCAACAGCCTCAAGGGGATCGATCTCCACTGCCGGGATTCGCTGTGTGTCAGGACTTCGGCAGCCGCCGATGGTGATCAACTGCACGCGTCCGCTCGCGAGTTCTACAGCGTCTCGCAGCGGCTCAAGGTGCTCGATCTGCACTTCGTCCGCCACCACCGTCAGCAGCGCTTCCGGCACCTCCGACACAGAGCCGATCAGCCGGAACAGGCTGACGTCTTCGGCTTGCCGAACGTAGATCACCGTGTCACGCCACGGGGAGCGACGACACAGCTCCAGCGCGAATCGGGTCTTGCCGACACCCGGCTGGCCTCGAACATGAAGGTGGTGGATGCGACCCTCTTCGCGCTCGGTGTCGAAACCGAGACGAGTGAGCGTAGCCGACAACTCGGACGTGATCTGCGCCGTTTCCTTGTAGGGAGTCCGATGTACCTCGCTCCCTGCCCAATCATCGAACCGATGCAGTCCTTCGGGAAGACCGGCCCAGCGAGCCGCGACGGCGGGATGTTGATTGCACCACTCCGCCAGTTTCTCGCTCCCGTAGACCTCGATGTTCCGGCTCGGTATTCCCGCTTCCTCAGCGGCGCTCACCAGTTTCGCTGTGCGGCGCCGCACACCGGCTTCGCCGGATGTGGAACCGCTGGCGACGACGACGAATCTCCCGCCCTCGCGCAGCGTCTGGTGCGGCATCGGCTTCGTCACTTCGCCGCTCAGCTTGGCCGGCTCACCCGCCTTACCCGCCTTGAACTGCCAGCACGTGTCGGTTTTGCCAAGCCACCGATCCTCCGTCGCCGGGCGGGCAGACCATCCGTCGCACCCATCGTCGGGTACGTCGGTGTCCGTGTTCACCGAGGTATCCGGGCAGCCGCATCGGGATGCTCGATCGCGCAGCAATATCCGCATCAATTCGTTCAAGTCGGCATCATTCAGCGCCGCGATGAGGTCCGGCCTTACCTGCAGCGCGCTTCGGAACGTTCCCGATCCTGTCACCGGTGCCAATCGTATAGCAGACCGCGTGTCCGCGCATCGCTTCCTCAGCTTCCTCACCGGGTCCTTGACGACCGATCCTTGAGATCATAATATTTGAGATCTCAACTTTCCCATGGACCATCACTGTGACGATTCCGCTGATCCGACCGTCGCCACGTTCCGGCGCCTGCTGCGCACCACCCTGTCCATGAAGCGGGCGCTCGGCGCGCTGTTCGCGGAGGCCGGCCTCACCGGTGCGCAGTTCCATACCCTGGTACGGATCCCCGACGAAGGCATCCCGCTGACCCGGCTGGCCGCCCGGTCATGGGCCGACCCGGGCAACGCTTCCGGGGTAGTGGACCGCCTGGAGCGCGACGGACTCGTCGAGCGACGGGCGGCGCCTCACGATCGGCGCGTGGTGCTGGTGCACGCGACGCCGGCCGGCCGCGCCCTGGTCAGCCGGCTGTGGCCGGAGTACGTGAGCGGGATCCACCGGATCATGGAGCCCCTGAACGCGGAGGAACAGGCACACCTGAACGAGTTGCTGGAACGACTGGCCGGTCGGGAGGATGAGGTTGTCGAGTCGATCACCGCAGCAGCCGGGTAACCGCGCCTCCCGGAGCCGCGGCAGCCGTCCCGGACCTGCGCGACCCGGCCCGAACGGACCTCCCGGAGGCGGGCGACCGCCGCGCCGGGTGGACGGGCACGGCTCCGGCGGACCCGGCGGCGCGCGCCCCGGCGACGGTCGCGCGGACATGGGCCCTCCCCGGCCCGGCGCACACGGTCCCGGCGGCGGCCAGCCTCCGTGGAGCGGCCCCGGCGGGCCCGGCGGCCCGGGATTCCGCGGCGGTCGTCCCGGGCGACCGGCGCTTCGTGCCCTGCTGCGCAGCCTGCGCTACATGCGCCCCTACCGCGGGCGCGTCCTGATCAGCCTGGTCTGCCTGCTGGCCAGCTCCGCGGGCAACCTGGCCGTGCCGCGCATCACCCAGCAGGTCATCGACTCGGGCATCCTGGCCGACAGGATCCAGGCCGTCCTGATCGGCGCCCTGCTCATCGTCGCCGTCACGGCACTGCGCTCGCTGTTCACCTACGTGCAGGGCGCCTTGGCCGCGCGCGTGTCGCAGGGTGTCGCCTACGACCTGCGCAACAGGCTCTACGACCACGTCCAGAGCCTCTCGTTCAGCTACCACGACCGCTCGCAGACCGGGCAGCTCCTCACCCGCGCCACCAGCGACGTGGACATGGTGCGCACCTTCATCAGCACCGGCGTGATCCAGATCATCACCACCCTGGTGTTGCTGATCGGCAGCTTCGCCCTGCTGTTCGCGACCAACTGGCGGCTGGCCCTGCACGTGATCCCGCTGATGGCCGTGGTGTTCGCGCTCTTCACCTACATGGCCAAGGTGGGCCGGCCGCTGTTCCGCGCCGTGCAGGAGAAGATCGCGGCGCTCAATACCCGGCTGGAGCAGAATATCGTCGGCGTCCGCACGGTCAAGGCGTTCACCGGCGCCAAGCGCGAGCAGGAGCGGTTCGAGGCCGAGAGCCGGCAGATGTACGAGCAGATGATGCACGTGGGGCGCCTGTTCTCCCTGGCCATTCCGCTGGTGTTCGCGATGGCCAACATCGGCACCGTGGTCATCACCTGGGGCGGCGGCGTCCAGATCCTCGCGGAGCGCCTCACCATAGGCGAGCTGGTGGCGTTCCAGGGCTACCTGATCGTCGCCATGTTCCCGATCACGATGCTCGGCATGATCATGATGTCGATCTCCCAGGCGGCGGCCAGCGCCGAACGGATCTTCGAGATCCTCGACGCCGAGTCGGAGGTCAGGGAGAAGCCCGGAGCGGCGACGCTGGCGCCGCTCCGCGAGGGCCTGGCGTTCGAGCGGGTGTCGTTCAGCTACTTCGGGGTCGGGGCGCCGGTGCTGCGCGAGGTGAGCTTCCGCACCGGGGCGTCCGAGACCCTGGCCATCGTCGGCGCCACCGGATCGGGAAAGAGCACGATCATCAACCTGATCCCGCGCTTCTACGACGCCACCGCCGGCCGCATCACCATCGACGGCGTCGACATCCGCGACGTGACGCTGCAGTCGCTGCGCCGGCAGATCGGCATCGTCCTGGAGGAGACCACCCTGTTCGGCGGCACCATCCGCGAGAACATCGCCTACGGCCGGCCTGACGCCACCGACGCCCAGGTGGAGGCCGCCGCCCGCGCCGCGGAGGCGCACCGGTTCATCGCCGAGTTCCCGGACGGCTACGACAGCCTGGTGGGCGAGCGCGGCGTGACCCTGTCGGGCGGGCAGAAGCAGCGGGTGGCGATCGCCCGCGCCCTGCTGATCGAGCCGCGCATCCTGATCCTCGACGACAGCACCAGCAGCGTCGACTACGAGACCGAGCGGCGCATCCGCGCCGCGCTCGACGAGCTCCGGCAGGACCGGCTGTCCTTCGTCATCGCCAGCCGCATGCACACGGTGCTGGCCGCCGACCGCGTGCTGCTGCTGCACGAAGGAACGGTGGCGGGGCTGGACCGGCACGAGCGGCTGCTGCACGACAACGCGCTGTACGCGGAGGTCTTCTACGGCGAGCTGTCCGCGCAGCCGGCCGCGGCCGGGCCCGCCGAAGCCGAGCCCGCCAAAGCCGAGCCGACTGGGGCCGAGGGGGTGACACCGTGAGCGATACGTCCCGGCACCGGCCTCAGGGCGGCCACGGCCGCATGGGGATGATGCCGTTCGGCTCCGGCGACGACCGGCAGGCGGAGCAGGTCGGGCAGACGCTGAGGCGGCTGTTCGGCTACCTGCGCGGCCAGCGCCTGGCGTTCATCGTGGTGGTGGTGACGGCAGCCGCCTCCGCCGGCGCGCAGGCGCTGGCGCCGCTGTACATCGCGCGGGCGGTGGACGGGCTCAAGGAGTTCGTGGACGGCCGGCTGCCGCCGTCCGACGCGGGGCGGGTGCTGGTCGTGGCGATGGTGCTCGTGCTGGGGTTCTACATCGCCGGCTGGCTGACCGGCGCCGTCAGCCGCGTGGCGCTGCTGGCGCTGGGACAGCGCGTGCTGCTGCGGATGCGCGGCCAGATCATGGGCAAGGTGCACGCGCTGTCGCTCGGCTACTTCGACCACCACAAGGCCGGCGACCTGGTGTCGCGCCTGTCCAACGATACCGACGTGATCAACCGCGCGTTCGGCATGAGCCTGTCGCGGCTGGCCCAGAGCGTGCTGCTGCTGGTCGCGATCCTGATCGGCATGCTGGCGCTCAATTGGCGGCTGGCCCTGGTCAGCTTCGCGCTGCTGCCGCTGATGTACCTGTCCACGGCCGTGTTCTCCCGGCACGCCCGCGTCGCCTTCCGCAAGACCCGCAGGACCATCAGCGGGGTGAGCTCCGAGCTGGAGCAGAACATCTCCGGCGCGCGCGTCGCGCAGGCCTTCAACCGGCAGGGCTGGAACTCGTCCAGCTTCCGGGCGCTCAACCGCGCCAACCGCGACGCCAACGTCGGCGCGGAGTCGCTGACCGCCGCGTTCGCCCCCACCATGGACGTGCTCAGCGCCGTCGGCCTGGCGGTGGTGCTGGCCTACGGCGGCTACCTGGCGCGGGCGGACCTGGTCAGCATCGGCGTGATCGTCGGCTTCGTGCAGTACGTGCGCCGCTTCTTCGAGCCCGTGCAGTCCATCTCCATGATGTGGACGCAGGTGCAGTCGGCGATCGCCGGCGCCGAGCGCATCTTCGAGCTGCTGGACGAGGAGCCGCGCGTGCGCGACGCCGACGGCGCGCGGCCGCTCGACGTCACCGCGGGCCGCGTGGAGCTGTCGAAGGCGGCCTTCGCGTACGAGCCCGAGACCCCGGTGCTGCACGGCGTCGACCTGGTCGCCGAGCCCGGCCAGACCGTGGCCCTGGTCGGACCGACCGGAGCCGGCAAGACGACCATCATCAGCCTGCTGGAGCGCTTCTACGACGTGCAGGCGGGCGCGGTGACCATCGATGGCCAGGACGTCCGCGCGGTGACCCAGGACAGCCTGCGGCAGAGCATCGGCATCGTCCTGCAGGACACGTTCCTGTTCGCCGACACCATCGCCCACAACATCCGCTACGGCCGGCCGGACGCCGGCGACGCGGAGGTGGAGGCTGCCGCGCGCCGCGCGCGGGCGCACGAGTTCATCTCCCGCCTCCCCGACGGCTACGACACCGTGCTGCAGGAAGGCGCGGTCAACCTGAGCCGCGGCCAGCGGCAGTTGCTGGCCATCGCCCGCGCGCTGCTCAAGGACCCGCGCATCCTGGTGCTGGACGAGGCCACCTCCAACGTCGACACCCGCACCGAGCTGCTGATCCAGGAGGCGCTGGGCGAGCTGCTGCAAGGCCGCACCAGCTTCGTCATCGCCCACCGCCTGAGCACGGTGCGGCGCGCCGACGTGATCTACGTGATCGACGCCGGCCGCATCGCCGAGCGCGGCACCCACGACGAGTTGATCGAAGCGAACGGCACCTACGCACGCATCTACCGGAGCCAGTTCGAGCACGCGGGCGACGCCGGCGCGGCTGCCGCCCCCGGCTGAGCGCCCGCGGCCGGCGGCTCTGCTACCATCGGCGGCCAGCAGGCCGCAGGTCTCAGGAGGAACGCCCGCATGCTCACCCGAACTCCACCCACCGCCGCCGTGACCATCGCCACGCCCACCGCTCCCCCGCACTGGGCGTTGCTGGAACGCGAGCTGATGCGCGCGATCGAGGCGGCGATCCCGCCGTTCTTCGACCGCTACTTCGACGAGCGCGGCTACCTCAAGTGCTTCGCGCGCTGGGGGGCGCTGGACGGCCCCGACGACGCCGCCGAGAACGTGACCAACTGGACCGACTTCTACGCGCTGGGCGGCTCCGAGCGGGTGCTCGCCCTCTACCGCCGCGGCATCGAGGGCCACATCCGGCAGTACACGGATGCGAAGACCACCGTCACCAAGCTCGGCGCCGACGGCATGTACTACAAGGAGTTCCCGACCGCCTTCGACTGGGTGCACAACGGCGAGGGCTACCACTGCCTGTTCCAGGAAGGGCTCTGCGAGCCGTGGAACCTGACCTGGCGGCAGCGCATCTGCCGCTTCGCCGGATTCTATCTGCCGGGCGACCCCGACGAGCCGGCCGAGCCCAACTACGACCCCGAGCACCGCATCATCCGCAGCGTCCTCAACGGCAGCCGCGGGCCGGTGCTGGGCCGGGCGGAGCCGGTCGACTGGGCCGGCGACCCGTTCGAGATCGAAGGGCGTTTCAAGCCGGGGCGCGGCCACCGCGACTTCGACGACTACCTGTTCCACTTCGAGACCTATCGAAACGTGGAGGGCGACATCCCCCTGAACCTGGCCACCACCGCCATGGCCTTCTACGCGTACGCGGCCACCGGCGACGCCAAGTACAAGGAGTGGATCGAGGAGTACTCGGACGCCTGGATCGAGCGCACGCACGCGAACGGCGGGCTGATCCCCGGCAACGTCGGGCTGGACGGGAAGGTGGGCGGCGGCCTGCACGGCGGCGACTGGTGGCGCGGCGTGTACGGCTGGGGCCACACCGGCGGCTTCTACGGCCTGGACGAGCACGGCAAGCCGATCCCCCACCACCGCCCCAACTTCCAGCACCGCACACCGTACGCGTTCGGCAACGCCCTGCTGGTGTCGGGCGACCGCAAGTACGTGGATGTCTGGCGGACCGTGATGGCGTCGGTCAACAAGCACAGCAAGGTCGAGGACGGCGTAACCCTCTACCCGCGCATGTACAACGAGGACGGCTGGTACGACTTCCAGCCGGAGCCGTTCGACCGCGGCGCGCTGGAGGTCTACGTCTGGTCCCAGGACCGAGAGCGCGACCACGCGCTGGTGGCCGCCGACCCCTGGGTGCGGTTCCTGGATGGCGGCAACGACGACTATCCGGTGGAGAAGCTGCAGGCCGACCTGGAGCAGGTGCGGCAGAAGGTGGAAAAGCGCGAGCAGGACACCCGGCCTGCCGACATGCTGCTTTCCGAGGATCCCAACGGCATCAATCCGGCCGAGGTGTGGGGCCTGGTGCAGCTCATGCTGGGCGGCCTGCCGACCCGCCACGTGGGCGTGCCGTGGCACTGCGCGGTGCGCTACTTCGACGCCGAACGCCGGCGCGCCGGCATCCCGCCGGGCGTCGCCTCGCTGGTCGACCACATGAGCGCGGACGAGGTGGGCGTGCAGCTCGTCAACCTGGACCCCGTGCACGCGAAGAACCTCGTGCTGCAGTCAGGCGCTTTCGCCGAGCACACCATCGAAAGCGCCACCATCGACGGCAAGCGCACCGAGGTGGGCAACAGCGCCATGCACGTGCGCCTGGAGCCCGGCGCCGGCGCGCGGTTGCTGCTCCGCGTCCAGCGATTCGTCAATCAGCCGACCGTCGCCTTCCCCTGGCCGACGTGATCTCCCCCGTGAGTTACGAAGGGGCGCGCCCCGCGGACGAACCTCTGTTCACATTTGACCGTCCGCCGCTAACCGAAGTTGTCTTCGGGATCCAGTTCAAGCCCGTGACCCGATTCACCGTCGCTCATTTCGGCCAGCTCTGGGAGCCATTCAAGATCAGCGGCTACGACATCTCTCAGGACACCAGTCCGTTGTTTCCCGCGATCGAACGGTTCGACTCTCCCGGGCCAGCCGAGGCCCCCACGCTTCCCGACCCACTATTGCCCCGCGTGTGGTTCGTCCACCGTGACGGAACCGGTATCGTCCAAGTCCAACGGGATCGTTTCCTTCACAATTGGAAAAGAACGCAGATGGACGACGAATACCCTCGCTATCACCAACTGAAGCGCATGTTCCACGCGCGTTACGAGACTTTCTCACGCTTTGTTGACGAGCACAATCTGGGCGATATCAATCCAGTTCAATATGAGATGACTTACGTAAACCACATCCCCGAAGGTGACGGATGGGGTGGGCTTGAAGACATCGGTAGTGTATTTCCCGACTTCCGCTGGAATACCGGTCACAAACGATTTCTCCCGGCACCGTCCGGGACCAACCTCCAACTGAGCTTCGATCTTCCCGATCGGACGGCGCGCCTGCACCTCGCCATCCGCAGCGGAACGCGCGCATACGACCAGAAACATCTCATGATCTGTGAGCTTTCCGCACGAGGCATGCCTCCTAGCGACTCTCACGAAGCCATGTGGACATGGTTCGATACTGCTCGCCATTGGATCGTCCAAGGGTTCGTTGACTTGACGAACGAAAGAGTGCAACATGACAGTTGGGGGAGAGCAAAATGATTGCTGCAGAAGCCGAGGTTGCTACCACTTTCCCTGAATTTGCTCACGCACGTTCGCATTCCCACGGTCCTGTCGTCTACACCGGCGTTCAGTATCAGCATAGATCCGATCCGATTCTCGGCGACGACGCCATACCGAGGTGGTTAGCCGCGAGGGCGGCAGCAATCTGGCGCGATTTCGGGAGTCCTTCCAGGCTCACGGTGTCGGACTGGATCGACGATGCGCGCATCTACTCGCCCGAGGATGAACCTTACCTGGCGACTCGGTGGAAGGTTTTCCTCGCAAGCCTCAACCGACCCACGTCCGAGGAATCGGAGCAGGTACTGGATTGGGATTTCGCGATCGAAGCTGAACCAAAGCGGCCTAAAGGAAAGATTAGGGTCACACTGCAGTTCGCAGGCCGCGACAAGCCATTTCCGGAAGAGGATCCGTGGGCGACCTGAACGCACGTTTTCGATGATCGCTGCTGAACAACAATACCCTTGGTACGCCCTCGCGGAAGGAGATGACCTAGAGCAAGGTGACATCCTGGAGTCATGTCGGGTCTTTTCGCCTCCAGCCGACCTTGCCGATGATAGCCGGGCAGAACATGCGACGTTCGGATACACCGAGCGCGACGTCATCGTAATGTCGCAAAGCTGTGACTTGGTTAAGGGTCGAAACAAGCTCACTGAGGTTCTTCTCTGTGCTCTGTGGCGAAGGTCGGAGTGTACCGAAGGCCATCTCTCGACTCCGCGAGGATGGGAAGACGCCCGCCGCGGTAATCTCCCGGCATACCACGTCCTTTCCGAGTGCGGTCTGCCGACGGCTGCGCAGGAAGTTAGGATAGTCGACTTTCGACGCATCTATCCGCTTCCGATCGACTTTGTTCGAAGACACGCCGCGTCCGCTCGTCGTATTCGCCTCCTTCCGCCCTATCGGGAGCACCTCTCTCAAGCGTTTGCTCGCTACTTCATGAGGGTTGGCTTGCCAGTGGACATCCCACCGTTCAAATGAGGGTCGGGAAGCGACCGGCCACTCTCGTGGCGTATACACCGCATCACCCGTCGTCACCGATCAGTGCGCCCAGGTACTCACGGTAGGCATAAGCGCGCCCGCGGCGCTTGCCGCTGATCTCGCGCAGCACGCCCAGGCTCTCCAGCAGCTCGATCGCCTTGCGGGCCGGCGGGGACGTCAGCCCGAGCATCTCGGCTGCCCGGGGAACGGTCATGACGGGATTCGAGGGCAGGCGGTCCAGCAACCGGATGGCGGCGACCGTGGATCGGTCGTGGCCCATGATGCGCCCGCGATCGCGCCCGACGACGGCGTGGAGCTCGCGGGCCACGCGGACGCCGTCGTCGGCAGCCTCGCGCACGCATTCCAGGAAGAACCGGTTCCAGCCCTCCCAGTCACCGTCGGTGCGCACGGCGCCGAGCCGTGCGTAGTACTCCGGTTGCGCCCGGCGGAACGCCACGCTGAGATAGAGCAGCGGCTGATCGAGCAGCCTCCAGTGCTCGATGAGCAGCGCGATCAGCAGCCGGCCGATGCGGCCATTGCCGTCGAGAAACGGATGGATGGTCTCGAACTGCACGTGCGCGAGGCCCGCCCTCACCAGCGGCGGCAGGTCGCTTTCGGCATGCCACCAGCGCTCCAGCGCCGACAGCGCGTCCGGGACATCCTCGGGCGGCGGGGGGACGAAGCGGGCGCTGCCCGGCCGGCCTCCGCCGATCCAGTTCTGCGAGCGGCGGAGCTCGCCCGGCAGCTTGTCCGCACCGCGGGCGCCGCCCATGAGAATCCGGTGCGCGTCGCGCAGCAGGCGCACGCTGAGCGGGAGCCCGTTCGGATCCGCAAGCCGACGGCGCGCGTGCGCGAGGGCATCCACGTAGTTGCAGACCTCCTCGACATCCTCGGGGCGTTCGGCGCGATCGGTCGCTTCATAGGTGACGATGTCGGGCAGCGTCGCCTGCGTCCCCTCGATCTGCGAGGTGATCACCGCCTCCTTGCGGACGAACCCGTAGAGGAACCAGCCGGTATCCGGCACCATGGCACCCGCCACCTTGAGGCGGGAGAGAGCGGCCAGCGCGTCGGCGTGGAGCTTGGCGGCCGCTGCATCCATGGCCAGCGGGGGATCCGTCGGGGGCACCGAAAACGAGACGAACGCCGGACCTGCTCCCCAACGGTGCTGGTGATGCGGTAGCGACCGGTCTGGCGAGGCATCGTTCGGAAACGCTCCTTCCTCAGCCCGGATATTAGAATACGTTCGTTTCTTTTACAAGATTTCTACGAATCGTTCGTTTCTTTATTGCGGACTGAGAGTGCGCAACCCCGGATCGCGTTCCTGTTGCGTGGCCGCCTGCCGCTGATTCAATGTGACCCGGCACCTGCGGGTGCTGGGAGGAGGAACGAATGAGCAATCAGGGAGTAGTACGCGCACTGGTGGCCGGCCTATCGGGGCTGGCGATACTCGTGGGCTGCTCGACGACGACGACCACGACGGCAGAGCTGACCTACCTGCACTCACCGGTACGGGTCGATCCGGCCGGCACTTCGACATTCAGGGCGGGAGCATCGGCGATCTACGAGGTGGACCGCGGCCAGACCCGGCTTGGCCTGTGCGGAGTGGGCGGATACGAGTGGTGGGATGACGCTGACGGGACCGGCTCGGACGCGCTGATTCCGAACAACCTGCTCCAGGGCTCGTACTGCTACAAGCTGGACATCGGCTAGCCGGTTCGCAGCCGGCCGCTACCGATTCGGCGGCGCGGTGCAGATCAGCACCTCCAGGGTCTCGTCGCCCGTGTTCTCGATGCCGTGCTCGCACCACGGCGGCAAGTGGATGAAGGTGCCGGCCGACACCTCGCGCCGCTCGCCGTTGAGGGTCATCGCGCCGCGCCCGCGCAGGATCACGTAGCACTCTTCCGGGAGGTGGCCGCGCGGCTCCATCTTCACGTGCGGGGGCAGGTAGAACATCACCAGCCCCATCGCCGCGGCCGGCGCGCGCGGATTGGACGGGTGCACGACGCGCACGCCGACGCCGTCGCAGCCGGGGTAGCGCACGGGCGTGCCGTCGCGGGCCGTCACCACGTTGGCCGCCGGCGGCACGTCCGGCTTCGTCCCGTGCGGATCTCCCCCATAGCCCTTGAACTGCTCGATCTTCGCCATCTCTCCTCGACCTCCGTGCGACGGCAGGAGTGTGCCAGAGTACGTTGGTCCGATGACCAAGTACGCTGGTCCGATGACGATGAAAGCCGCAGGCCCCGACGACGCGATCCGCCGGCTGCTCGACGCCTATCGCCGCGGCGACGCCACGGTCCAGGACGAGCTGGCGCGCTCGTTCGCGCGCATCGCTGCCGTCGACCGCGCCGGCCCGACGCTCAACACGGTGCTGCGCATCGACCCCGACGCGCAGTGGACGGCCCGGCGGCTCGACGCCGAGCGGAGCGCCGGCGCCGCCGTGGGTCCCCTGCACGGGGTTCCGGTGCTCCTCAAGGACAACGTCGACACCGGCGGCCCCGGCGGCGGATCGATGGCCACCAGCGCCGGCGCGCTCGCCCTGGCCGACTCCTTCGCACCGGCCGACGCGCCCCTGGTCCGGCGCCTGCGCGCGGCCGGGGCACTGGTCATCGGCAAGACCAACATGACCGAGCTGGCCAACTACATGTCCACCGGCATGCCAGGCGGCTACAGCTCGCTCGGCGGGCAGGTGATCAACCCCCATCACCCCGCGCTGCCGGTGTCCACCTCCAGCTCCGGGTCGGCCGCCGCCGTGGCCGCCGGCCTGTGCCCGGCGGCGATCGGCACCGAGACGGCGGGCTCGATCCTGGTGCCCGCCTTCGCGAACGGCATCGTCGGCATCAAGCCGACGGTCGGACTGGTGTCCCGGACCGGCATCGTGCCGATCGCCTTCAGCCAGGACACCGCCGGCCCGTTCGCCCGCAGCGTCGAGGACGCAGCCCGCGTGCTTGCCGTGATCGCCGGCCCGGACCCCGAGGACGCGGCCACGCACGGCGCTCCGGCCTTCGACTTCCGCCCGCACCTGCGGCGCGACGGCCTGCGCGGCGCCCGCATCGGCATTCCCCGCGCCGGATTCTGGGACGAGCAGGGCTCTGGCTGGGCGGAGACGCTGAAGCAGGTGAGCGCCGCGCTCCGCGAGGGCGGCGCCGAGGTGGTCGACCCTGCCGACATCGCCACCCGCGACGCCATCGCGTGGTCGCCGGTGCTGCTGTACGAGTTCAAGGCGGCGATGAACGCCTACCTGCGGCGGCTCGGCCCCGGCGCGCCGTGCCGGACACTCGCCGACCTGATCGCCTTCAACGCCGCGCATGCGGACCGCGCGTTGCGTTACGGGCAGGTGTGGCTGCTGCGCGCCGAGCACGAAACCTCCGGCCGCATGGACGAGGCGGAGTATCTGAACGCCCGCGCGGAGGACCTGCGCCTGTGCCGGACCGAGGGCATCGACGCCACGCTGGAGCGGCACGGGCTGGACGCCCTGGTGTTCCCGAACGGCTCGGGCTCCTCGGTGGCCGCGCGCGCCGGCTATCCGTCGGTGGCGGTGCCACTCGGGTTCGTGCCGGCCGCCCCCGGCAGTGCCGCCCCGATCGAGCCGCGCGGCGTGATGTTCACCGGCACCGCCTTCAGCGAGCCCACCCTAATGCGCATCGCCCATGGCTTCGAACTCCTCACCCGCGGCCGCGTCAGCCCGACCCTGCCGGCTACGTGAAGAGGCCCGCTACGTGAAGAGCCATTTAAGGTGAGAGGGCCGCCCCGAAGGGCGGCCCTGGTGTCTAGCCCGTGAGATACCTCACACGGGCTCCAGAATTGTCCATCGGCTCAACTACCTCCTTTCTGCAAGAGTTTCGTTGGCACGGGCGTCCGGACGCCCCACCCGGATGGGGCCCCATCCGAGCGGCCTGGCACGGCTGCCGCCAACGGCGGCATTGACCGGACCGACGGACCCTTTCTACCCGGTACCCGCCGAACCTGTCAATTGCCTGGACCGCCGATCCTGGGCGTCACTACCTTGAGGATGGAGGCGCAACCATGACCGACCCAGACGAACGCGGTCGCCCGACGCCGGCCGGCAACGGCCAGTGGCGGCTTCGGCAGACCCCGAAGTCCGACGGCGGTCCGCAGGAGGAGCCGCCCCTCCTCAAGCCGCCGAGCCGCAACCAGTTCCGCTTCTCCGTGTGGTACATCGTCATCGCCGCCGCCGCGCTGCTGCTGTTCAATTCGCTGTTCACCGGTCAGCAGGACTCCTCGATGGTCGAATACAGCACGTTCAAGGCCCTCGTGGACGACGGGCAGATCAAGCGCGTGCGCATCGCCGAGGACCAGTACGTCGGCTACAGCGTCACCGAGGCTGAGTTCCGGCGGCTGCAGGGATCGGGCGCCGCGAGCCCTTCGAACATCCAGGAGTGGCGCACCGTGCGGGTCGACGATCCCGGGTTCGTCAGCCTGCTCGACGAGAAGGGCGTCCAGTACTACGCCGCCCCGCGCGGCAACCGCGCGTTCCTCGGTCTCATCCTGCAGTGGGTGATCCCGCTGGGGCTCATGTTCGTGGTGTGGCGCTTCATGTTCAAACGGCTCGGCTCCATGGGCTCCAACGTGATGGCGTTCGGGAAGTCGCGCGCCCAGGTGGTGGCCGAGGGAGAGACCGGTGTGCACTTCGCGGACGTCGCCGGCGCGGATGAGGCCAAGGCCGAGCTGGAGGAGGTGGTCGACTTCCTCAAGAATCCCGATCGCTACGTCGAGATCGGCGGCAAGATCCCCAAGGGCGTGCTGCTGGTCGGGGCGCCGGGCACCGGCAAGACGCTGCTGGCGCGGGCGGTGGCAGGCGAGGCCGAGGTCACCTTCTTCCGCCTCAACGGCGCCGACTTCGTGGAGATGTTCGTGGGCGTGGGCGCCGCGCGCGTGCGCGACCTGTTCAAGCAGGCGCGCGAGAAGTCGCCCTGCATCATCTTCATCGACGAGCTGGACGCCATCGGCAAGAGCCGCGGCGTGGCCATCGCCGGCGGCAACGACGAGCGCGAGCAGACCCTCAACCAGCTCCTGGTGGAGATGGACGGCTTCGACGCCCGCTCCGGGGTGATCATCCTGGGCGCCACCAACCGGCCGGAGGTGCTGGACGCCGCGCTGCTGCGGCCCGGGCGCTTCGATCGGCAGGTGCTGGTGGACAAGCCCGACCTGTCAGGCCGCGAGGCGATCCTGAAGATCCACAGCGCGCAGGTGAAACTGGCGCCGGAGGTCGACCTGCTGGAGGTGGCGCGCGCCACGCCCGGCTTCGCCGGCGCCGACCTCGCCAACATCGTCAACGAGGCGGCGCTGCTGGCGGTGCGCGCGCGCCGCAAGACGGTCGCCCAGGTCGACTTCAGCGAGGCGATCGACAAGGTGGTCGCCGGGCTGGAGAAGCGCAGCCGGGTGCTCAATCCCAAGGAAAAGCGGATCGTCGCCTACCACGAGGCGGGACACGCACTGGTCGCCCATCACACGCCGGACTCCGATCCGGTGCGCAAGATCTCCATCGTGCCGCGCGGGCTGGGAGCGCTGGGCTACACCATGCAGACCCCTGCCGAAGACCGCTTCCTGCTCACCGAGAGCGACATCCTTGGGCGGGTCGACGTGCTGCTCGGCGGGCGCGGCGCCGAAGAGGTGGTGTTCGGAGAGATCTCCACCGGCGCCGCCAACGACCTGGACCGGGCGACCGACATGGCCAAGCGGATGGTCACCGACTACGGCATGAGCGAGAAGTTCGCCAACGTCCGCCTGCCCTATCGCCAGGAGAGCCCGCTGCTCGGCCAGGCCGGCCACATGGTCAACCGCGAGTACTCCGAGTCCACGCAGCAGTACATCGACGAGGAGACCGCCCGCATCATCGCCGAGCGCTACCAGACGGTGCTGAACCTGCTGCGCGAGCAGCGCCCGGCGCTGGAGTCGGTCGCCGCGCGCCTGCTGGAAACCGAGGTGGTGGAGGCGGCCGAGTTCGCGGAACTCGTGGGCTCGGCGGCGCGCAACGGCACCGGCTGAGCCTGAGCCGTCAGGCCGGTACCGGCGCGTCGGCCCGGATCAGCTCGCGGTCGCGCAGCTCGTCCCAGAACGCGGACGGGATCTCCACCCGCACCAGCTCCAGGTTGTCCAGCACCCGCTCCGGCCGGCGGGTGCCCGGCACGATGCAGGCGACCGCCGGGTGGGCCAGCGCGAACTGGCTGGCGGCGGCGCGCAGGTCGACCGCGTGCGTGGCCGCCGCCTCCTCCAGGCCCCGCACCTTGGCGACGATCTCGGGCGGCGCTTCCATGTAGTCGTAGCGCGCGCCGTCGGGGCCGCCCTGCGAGCCGGTGGCCAGGATGCCAGAGTTGTAGGTGCCGCCGGCGATGATGCTGATGTCCTTCTCCAGGCACAGCGGCAGCAGCTCGTCCAGCGCCCCCTGCTCCAGGATCGTGTAGCGGCCGGCCAGCAGGAAGCAGTCGAAGTCGCCGGCCCGCGCCAGGCGCGAGAGCATCTCGCTCTGGTTCATGCCGGCGCCGACCGCGCCGATCACGCCCTGCGAGCGCAGCCGGTCCAGCACCGGGTAGGCGCCGTCCATCACCTCCGCGAAGTGCTCGTCCTCGTCCGGATCATGGATGTGCACGACGTCCAGGCGGTCGATGCCCAGCCGCGTCAGGCTGTTCTCCAGCGACCGCTCGACCCAGTCGGCGCTGTAGTCGTTGACGCACTCGACCATCCAGGCGCCGGGGCTGTCCCAGTATTCGGAGAATCCGCTGGGGCCGGGCACGTGCTCGAACCGCCAGCCGACCTTGGTCGCCAGCACGTAGCTGTCGCGCGCCACGCCGCGCAGCGCGGCGCCGACCCGGCGCTCGCTGGTGCCGGCACCGTACAGGGCGGCGGTGTCGATGAAGTTGATGCCGGCCTCCAGGGCGGTGCGCACGACCTGCTGCGCCTGCTCGTCGGGAATGTTGCTGTAGAGGCCGCCGATCGGCGCGCATCCCAGGCTCACCCTGGTGACCTCCAAGTCCGTCGTTCCGAGCCGTACGCGCTGCAGCGGATCCATGCGTCCCTCCTGTCCGTTCCCGGTCATTGGTACCCGTAGTCCGCCCTGAGCGTCGACTCGTCCCGCCAGCGCTCGCTCTCGCGCTCCAGGCGCTTGGTGCGCACGGCCAGGCCGGAGCAGTGCTGCGCCAGGGTCTCGAAGACGCGGTGCGCGACCAGGCGGTGTCCCAGGTCGTTGGCGTGCACGCCGTCGTCGTGGACCATCCAGGGCGATCCGCCGTAGGCGTGCAGGACGTCGCAAAACAGGCAGCCGGTCTCGCGCGCCACCTGCCCGGTGACCAAGTTGAACCACTCGAACACCTGCAGGTCCGCGTGGTCGAAGTGGGCGTGGCCGCGGAACGCAGTCATGAAGTAGGGGCCCAGCAGGACGATGAGCGGATCGCAGCGTGTGCGTATCGCCGCGATCAGCGCACGGAGCTCCGTGCGGAACAGCTCGCCCGGCGTGCCGCCGCGGGCGTCGTTGAGGCCGTAGGAGACCACCAGCAGGTCGGGCGCGTGGGCGATCACGTGCTTGCCGATCCGCTCGCTGGCGGCCGGCCGGCCGGAGTGGGGATAGGCGGGGACCCGGTCGGAGATCACGTTGGCGCCGATGCCGGCGTTGACCAGCCGCACCGGCTCGTCCTGAAAGTCGCTGATCAGCGCGGCCAGGACGGAGGCCCAGCAGCGCTCCCTGACCGAGCTCCAGCCGCCGGCGGTCGTGCTCTCCCCCAGCGTCACCAGCACGCGAAACGGCTCCGCGTGCCGGTCGACCGGTTCCCGCTCGCGCGGTTCAGGCACCATCGGCCCGAGCGTAGCCTGCTTCGACGGCGCTGTGCTCGCACGTCGCCGCACCGCGTTCGAAGGGTCGGCTCTTCGGCCGGCGTTGCTGCCGAGAGATGGCAACAGGCCGACATTCATGATGTGTTCCTTTAGAAACAACCTTGACTTTCTAACGTGTCGAGGCAGAAAGGAGAGGATCTTTCTCAGCTTTCGTCGGCGGGATGCCGGAAAGCACCGGGCGCCCCGGGCGGGCGGCGTGCAGTGCTACGGGCTCTGCGCCCCGACGGTCTCCAGGTAGACGGCGTACAGCGACTGGCTGGCCGTCATGAACAGGCGGTTCTTCTTCACGCCGCCGAAGCAGAGATTGGCGCACGGCTCCGGCAGGTGGATCCGGCCGAGGAGTTCGCCTTCCGGCGAGAAGCAGTGCACGCCGTCGTATCCGGGGCCGGCCCAGCCGGCGGCCGCCCACAGGTTGCCGTGGATGTCGGTCCGCACCCCGTCGGAGCTGCCCGGCTGCATGTCCGCGAACACCCGCTGCCGGCGCGGCCGGCCGCCCTCCATGTCGTAGGCGTAGATCACGCGCGGACAGCCGGGGTGATGGGAGACGCCGGTCTCCACCACGTAGAGGCAGGTGTGATCGGGCGAGAAGCACAGGCCGTTGGGCATCACCATGTCGTCCACGGCCACCGTCGCGCGCCCGGTCGCGGGGTCGAGGCGGTAGACGCGGGCCGGCAGCTCGTGCTCGGCCCAATGGCCTTCGTATTGGAAGAGGGTCCCGTAGCCGGGATCGGTGAACCAGATGGACCCGTCCGGATGCGTGCAGATGTCGTTGGGCGCGTTCAGCAGCTTGCCGTCGAAGCGGTCCAGCAGCACGGTCACCGTGCCGTCGTGCTCGGTGCGCGTCACGCGGCGGGTGTCGTGCTCGCAGGACAAGAGCCGGCCCTGCGCGTCGCGGCAGTGCCCGTTGGTGTTGTTGGAAGGGCGGCGGAACTCGCTCACGCCGCCGCCGGCGGCATCGAAGCGGAGGATCCGGTTGTTGGGGATGTCGCTGAACAGCAGGCAGCCGTGGTCGCCGAACCAGACCGGCCCCTCGGCCCAGCGCGCGCCGGTGAACAGCCGCTCGACGGCGGCGTTGTTGAGCTTGAAGGCCGCGAAACGGGGATCGAGCACCTCGATCGCCGGATCGGGATAGGGGCCCGGCGCGTTCCAGTCGCGGCCCGCGATGGGGGATTCGGTGGTAGCCATGGCGCGCTCAGTCCGGCTTGACCACGCCGATGGTGATCAGGACGTTGGCGTAGATCCGCTGCTCGGCGGTGGCGATGGTCAGCGCCACGTCGGGTCCGCGCCCCGCCTGGTAGAACGCGAAGCGCTCGATCTCCTCAAGCCCTTCGGTGAAGCCGGCCGCGGCCAGGATGGCGTCGAACTCCGCCCAGATCGGCGGCGGCTCGGCCAGCGCGTACGGGCCGGCCTTGAGGGTCTGCATCACCGCGGCCGCCTCGATCGGCACCGCCGATGCCACGGCTTCGAGAACCTGGGTGGCGGAGACGATGCCGGGCGCCAGGTTCAGGCTCACCAGCTCCGCGTTGGGGCCGAGCGTGGTGCCGGCCGGGTAGTTGCCGTCGGCGACGAGGATCTGTGACCCGTGTCCGGCGCGGCCGAGCGCGCGCAGGATGTCGGGGTGGATCAGGGAAGTCTTCAGCATGCGGATGCTCCGGAAGCCGCCTCCTGGTAGCGGCGGACGATGTCGATGATGAGGCCCACGTCGTGGCGGGCGTCGGCCAGAGGCGTGCGGTTGGGGACGCCGTCGACCACGCTCGCGTGGAAGTGGCGGAGCTCGCGGGCGAACGCGCTCTCCCAGTCGACGGCCGGCTCGCTGCGGTAGGCCCGGCCCTCCTCGTCGATGCCCTGCACCGTCAGCGCGCAGGGGATGCCGCGCGCGAACCCGGTCGGATAGGAGAGCAGGACGCGCTGCGCGTCACCGTAGATCTCCAGGGTCTCGTAGAAATCCCACAGGTCGGGCAGGTCGATCCAGGTGGCGACGCAGCGGGCGCCGTTCGGGAACCCCAGCGTGCAGGTGACGGCGCGGCCGTCGCGCCAGATCTCGACGCCGATCACGTCGCTGGGCCGGCCGACCATCACGCGCAGCGTGTACAGGTCGTGGATCATGCTGCCGGTCAGCAGGCCGAAGGCGCGCTCCAGCTCCGCGTCCACCTCGCCTATCGCCTGCCGGAAGGCCGCACGCCGCGCCTCCGTCGCCGCCTCCAGGCTGCCCGGCGGGTGGTCGTCGAAGCGTTCCAGGTCGAACTGCTGCAGGTGCAGCCGGTTGTCGGGGTGCAGGTGGTTGATCTGCACGAAGCGGATGTCGTCCATGCGCCCCACCGCCTGCTGCGCCAGCTCGAAGCCGGGCTCGTACACCTTCACGTAGGCCGCCTGCGCGACCAGCCCGGCGGTGTGGGCGGCGATCATGGCGTCCATCTCCTGCAGGGAGAAGCAGACCGGCTTCTCGATGAACAGGTGCTTGCCGGCCTGCAGGGTGGCGACGGCCGCCTCCGTCTTCGGATCGGTGTGGCACAGCACCACCGCGTCCACGTCGCTGTCGAGCACGCGCCGGTAGTCCGTGACGTGCTCGGGCACGTGGAAGCGGCGCGCGGCGGCAGCGGCAGCCGAGGGGGACACGTCGCAGACCACGGACACCTCGAAGTGCTCGTGGAGCGCGGTGAGATTGGGCAGGTGGTGGACCTGGGCGATCGCCCCGCAGCCCACCACCCCGATCTTGAGCCGGCTCATGCGTCCGTAGCGCCGGCCGGCGGATCTGCTGTGCGGGCGGCGAACGTGTTCCACGTGTCGCCGAGCGCCATGGCGCGGCCGAGCACGTCGGACACCGCGTTCCACATCCGTTCGCGTGCGGCCTCGGCGGCCTGGCCGTCCCCGGCCTCCAGCGCCTGCACGCAGCAGTCTGCTTCCTCCCGCTGGACAGCGCCGGCAGCGGCCGCCGACTCCGCGAGCGCCGCGGCCGCCGCCGCATGGCGCTCGGCCAGCTCCGCCGTCGGCGTGTCGCGGTCGGCCGGCTCGTCGTAGCTGCCGGCCGCCATGAAGCGCGGCGGCTTCTTGGTGCCGTCCTCGTTCCAGAAGGTGTGGGTCGGTTGGATGTGCGGGGTGACCGACAGGAACATGATCACCTCCTCGTCGCCGACGTTGCGCACGCTGTGGTACTGGTCGGCCAGGGCGATGCAGAACTCGCCCGGGCTCAGCGTGGCGCGCTCCCCGTCGACCTCGAACTCCGCCCGCCCTTGCAGTATCAGGAAGATCTCGTGCCCCAGGTCGTGCGTGTGGCCGCCGGCGGCCTGCCCGACCTCCATCTTCATGAACCGGCAACGGATCTGCGGCGTCACCAGCACGTTGGCGATGTCGGTGTGAAAATCGTAGACCTTCAGGCTCATCGTCCCTCCTCCGTGTTTCCCACGAGCAGCTCGTCTTCGCTCATCTCATAATCCTCGGCGAACTCGATCGTCGCCTTCCCGTCGAGCGCACCGATTTCGCGCTTGCCGGCAGGCCTCGGCACGTAAGGGACGATCAGGGCGATCGGCTCCTTCGATCTTCCGTCCAGCAGGCAGATCCGTTCCCCGCGACGTACCCTTGCCAGGACCGATGAGAGATCCGACTCGACCTCCTCGACCGACACGCCTGTCATGCGCTCATCCTGCGCCAGCGGCAGCGTTTCAACAACACGAGGCAGATCGGCGGCCGTCTTGAGCGAATCGATCGCCGGACGAGTCTGGATCGCGGCCTGCCCACCACCCTGATACGCTCACGTGCATGGACAAGGCGACGGCAAAGGCGGCGGCAGGAGCCGCCGGCAAGGGCGACCTGGATGCGGTACGGGCAGCGGTCACGACCGATGCCGAAATCGGCAGCTACTGGCAAGTGCTGATGAACGCCTGCTACGGCGGTCATGCCGAGGTGGTCGCGTTCCTGATCGAGCAACGGGCCGACGTGAACGTCCTGGCGCCCACCGCGCACCGCTACCGGCCGCTGCACCGCACGGTGGAGTTCAAGAAGACCGCTCCGAAGACGGACGGCCACGCCGAGACGGTGCGGCTGCTGCTCGCGCACGGCGCCGACCCGATGCTGCGCGGCAGCTACTACCTGGTGGACGCGGTGACCGTGGCCGCCATGGGCAGCACGGAGTTCGTGCCGGTGCTGCTGGAGCGCGTCGCGGGCGATCTCGATCTCTACACCGCGTGCGCAATCGCCGATCACGACCGGGTCGCCCGCATCCTGGCGGAATCCCCGGAGGCCGCGGCGCAGGCCGACGCCGATTCGCGCGACGGATCATGGCTGCCGCTGCACTACTGCGCCCGCTGCAAGGCAGGCAGCGGCGAGGACCGCCTGACCACCGCGAAGCTGCTGTTGGAACACGGCGCCGACCCCGCCACCGCGCTGGATCAGGCGTGCTGGGCCGACAACGGCGCGATCGCCGACCTGCTGCTGGAGCGCGGCGCCCGCCTGAGCGACGACGACACCCCGAACCACCTGGCCTGCGACGGCCAGTTCGACGTCCTGGAGTCGCTGCTCCGCCACGACGCCATCGACATGAACGGCACGCGCGGCACCGCCCACCACGGCGGCTACAACCCGCTGGGCTGCGCGGTCAACATGCGCAGCGTGCAGGGCGTCACCTGGTTCCTGGACCACGGCTGCGATCCGAACCAAGTGATGAGCAAGACCGGCGAGACCGCCCTGCACGTCGCGGTCAACTCCGGCGCCGGCGTGCCCCTGGTGCGCCTGTTGGTCGAGCGCGGCGTGGACGCCGGCCGTCGAGACAGCGCCGGTAAGACGGCGCTTGACATCGCCCGCGCCAAGAAACGAACCAAGCTGGTCGACTTCCTGGCTGAGCGGTAAGGATCGCGACGCCGACGAGCGGCGCGACCGTTCAACGCTCGAAGTGGACGCCTACCGCGATCGGCGGCGAAGATCGGGTAACCTACGTCCGATGGACGAGTTCTTCCGTAAGCCGATCCTGAACTCTCCCTACGAGTATCCCGGCCGTCACTGGGAGCTCGACGAGAACCGCCAGCCCACGAACCGCATCCTCGACCGCCGACGAAGCGTCTCGCTGATCACTCCGATCCCCGCTGCCCGGAGGCAGCGCGGCCAGCGCCAGTTCGTCTTCGACAAGGCAGCCGAGAAGCTCGAGACCGACGGCCAGCAGTACGACCCGACGCCGGTCATCAACGACCTGCGGCGGATCGTCGATGACTGGCGCGAGCTGCCCGCGAACCAATGGCAGGTCACGCCGGAGACGGCCCGCCTGCTGCACCACTGGCGCCACCACGCCACGGCGGGCATCCGCCCCTTCTTCTGCCAGGTCGAAGCGGCGGAGACCGCGATCTGGCTGACCGAGGTCGCACCCCGATCGGCCACCGGGCGCCGCTTCCTCGACCTCCTGCGATCCGCGAACGAGCAGTCCAATCCGGGACTGGAGCGGCTCGCCCTCAAGCTCGCCACCGGCGCCGGGAAGACGACCGTCATGGCGATGCTCATCGCCTGGCAGACGATCAACTCGGTACGGCACCCGGGCAGCCGCCGATTCACCCGCGGCTTCCTTGTCGTCACGCCGGGACTGACCATCCGCGACCGCCTGCGCGTGCTCCAGCCGAACGACCCGGACAGCTACTACCGAAGCCGCGAACTGGTGCCGAGCGACCTGCTGGGCGTGGTGGATCGAGCCAAGATCGTCATCACTAACTTCCACGCCTTCATGCGTCGCGAAACCCTGGATCTGTCGAAAGGGGGGCGCGCGCTGCTGCAGGGGCGCGGCCCCGAGTTGCGGACGACGGAGACCGAGGGGCAGATGCTGCAGCGGGTGATGCCGGAGCTGATGGGCATGAAGAGCGTCATGGTGTTCAACGACGAGGCCCACCACTGCTACCGCGAGCGACCCAAGGAAGAGAGCGAGGAGGCCAGCCTCAAGGGCGACGACCGCAAGGAGGCGGACAAGAACAGCGAGGAGGCGCGGGTGTGGATCTCCGGGTTGGAGGCGGTGCAGCGAAGACTCGGCCTGAACCGGGTCATCGACCTCTCCGCGACTCCCTTCTTCCTGCGCGGCTCCGGCTACGCCGAAGGCACGCTGTTTCCGTGGACGATGAGCGACTTCTCCCTGATGGACGCCATCGAGTGCGGCATCGTCAAGCTGCCCCGCGTGCCGGTGGCGGACAACATCCCCGGCGGCGACATGCCCCAGTTCCGCAACCTCTGGGAGCACATCGGCAAGGACATGCCCAAGAAGGGGCGCGGAAAGGCCGCCGCCCTCGACCCCATGAACATTCCTGCGCGGCTGCATACCGCACTGGATGCGCTGTACGGCCACTACGAGAAGACCTTCGAGCAGTGGCAGAACGCAGGCATCGAAGTGCCTCCCTGTTTCATCGTCGTCTGCAACAACACGTCCACCTCGAAGCTGGTCTACGACTACATCTCCGGATTCCATCGCCAGAACGAAGACGGGTCCACGACACTGGAGAACGGGCGCCTGGAGCTGTTCCGCAACTTCGACGACTACGGCAACGCGCTCGCCAGACCCCACACGCTGCTGATCGACAGCGAGCAACTGGACTCGGGGGAAGCGCTCGGAACCGACTTCCGCAACGCCGCAGCCGACGAGATCGACCGCTTCCGCCGGGAGATCGTCGAGCGCACCAACGACCTCCGCCAAGCCGAGAGCCTCTCAGATCAGGACCTGCTGCGCGAGGTCATGAACACCGTGGGCAAGGCCGGCCGGCTTGGCGGAGGGACCCGTTGCGTGGTGTCCGTCTCGATGCTCACCGAGGGTTGGGACGCACGGACCGTCACGCACGTGCTCGGCGTGCGGGCCTTCGGCACGCAGCTTCTCTGCGAGCAGGTCGTCGGTCGCGCCCTGCGCCGGCAATCCTACGACCTGAACGAGGAAGGCCTGTTCAACGTCGAGTACGCGGACGTGCTCGGCATCCCGTTCGACTTCACCGCCAAGCCGGTGGTCGTGCCACCCCAGCGGCCGCGCGAGACGGTGCAGGTCAGGGCGATCACGCCGGACCGTGACGCCTGCGAGATCCGCTTTCCGCGCATCCAAGGCTACCGCGTGGAGCTGCCGGACCAGCACGTCGACGCGACGTTCGACGATGACTCGGCCTTCGTGCTCACCCCGGAGATCGTCGGACCGTCCATAACTCACAATGCCGGCATCATCGGCGAGGGCGTGGATCTGTCTCTCCAGCACCTGAAGGACCTGCGCCCTTCCACCCTCGTGTTCCATCTCACCAAGACACTGCTGGAGAGACACTGGCGCGACCCCGATGAGGAACCGAAGCTCCACCTGTTCGGCCAGCTCAAGCGCATCACGCGCCGCTGGCTGAAAGACCATCTGGTCTGCAAGGGCGGCACCTATCCGGCCCAGTTGATGTACCAGGAGCTCGCCCACAGAGCCTGCGAGCGCATCACGCGCGGCATCGTGGAGCGACACCTCGGCGAGCGGGCGGTCAAGGTGGTTCCCGACCCCTACAATCCCACCGGATCGACGATCCACGTCAACTTCACGACATCGAAGCAGACTCGTTGGAAGACGGACGAACGCCGGTGCCAAATCAACTGGGTGGTTTGCGACAGCGACTGGGAGGCGGAGTTCTGCCGCGTCGTCGAGTCACATCCGCGGGTGCGCGCCTACGTCAAGAACCAGGGGCTTGGGCTGGACGTACCGTACCGATCCGGTTCCGAGGCACGCACCTACCTTCCCGACTTCGTCGTGCTGATCGACGACGGCCACGGGGACGACGACCTCCTTCACCTCGTCGTCGAGATCAAGGGCTTCCGGCGCGAGGACGCCAAGGACAAGAAGGCGACCATGGACACGTACTGGGTGCCGGGCGTGAACCGACTGGGCTCCTATGGCCGCTGGGCCTTCGCCGAGTTCACGGACGTGTACACGATACTCGATGACCTCGGCGCAGTCGTCGACGGACAGACCCGGAAACAATTCGACGAACTGATCGAAGGATTCGTACAGGATGCCGGGCGCGACGCAGCGACGCGGCTGGCCGCGGCAGGCGGGAGCGAGCCGCAAATCGAGTACGTCCCTCGCCGCAGAAGCGAGCCCTCGGATTGACTCTGTATCGCGTCTTCGAATGGCCCGCCAGTAGAGCTTGATCCCAGGCAACCGACAAGGGCTACACCGAGATGGCAAAGAAGAGATCGACCAAAAGCGTCGAGACCATTACCCACCACGAGACGTCGCGCAGGAACATCCCCACGGCGGAGTATCGTTCGGTGATGGAGAGGGCCGACCAGAGCCCTGTCCAAGTGGCGTACCAACGCCGCAACCGCGACCTCGACCCGCAGCTCGTGTGGCGCGGCAAGGACGAGCAGGACTGGTCCGACCTCGTGGTGCAGGCACCGCCGCTGTTCATCCAGGAGAAGGTGCACCCGAAGGTGCTGATCGACGACCTGCTGCGCCGCAGCAAGCCTGGAGAGCAACCGGCTGACGGCCAGATCGACCTGTTCGCCGACTTCAACGGCCTGCCGGACGACAACGCCCGCACCGAGTTCTACCGCCACGACGCCAACTGGTCCAACCGCATGATCCTGGGCGACAGCCTGCAGGTGATGGCCTCGCTGGCGGAGCGGGAGGGGCTGCGCGGCAAGGTTCAGTGCATCTACCTCGACCCGCCCTACGGCATCAAATTCAACTCCAACTTCCAGTGGTCCACTACCAGCCGGGACGTGAGAGACGGCAAGGCAGAGCACATCACCCGTGAGCCAGAGCAGGTCAAGGCCTTCCGCGACACGTGGCGTGATGGCATTCACTCGTACCTCACTCACCTTCGCGACCGGCTTACCGTCGCGCGTGACCTGCTCACCGAGAGCGGGAGCATCTTTGTTCAGATCGGCGATGAGAACGTACACCGAGTCCGAGGCGTTTTGGATGAAGTATTTGGAGACATGAACTTTGTCAGTCTCATTTCATTCAAGACGTCAATCGGCTTGGGTGCGCAATATCTCGACAACACCAGCAACTATTTGCTATGGTACAGCAAAGATGCAACTCAGACAAAATACCGCCCATTGTTTCGTCTTCTGGAACCGTGGGAAGAAGGCGCGACTCGTTACAAGACGATCCGCACTCCAGATCTGCGAGAACGACGAGTAACCGAGGAGGAACTGCGCGGTTCAGCGCCACTTCCCGATGGATCTCGGATCTTCAGAGATCAAGGTTTCACATCTCGTTCAGCATCACAGACAACTCTCTTCCCAGTAGAATTTTACGGAAACCAGTATCGACCTACGTCGGGCGGGTGGCGAACGTCACAGATTGGCATGCAGCGAGCGATAAGGGCCGATCGAGCGTTGAAAACTGGCCGTACTATCAGCTTCAGGAAGTACTTCGACGACTTTGGTGCGTTAGGTTTGGACAATTTCTGGATCGACGTATCGGGCGGCATTACGAGTCGTGCTGACCCCAAAATATATGTCGTGCAGACATCGAATAGAGTCGTCGAACGATGTCTCCTTATGACCACCGATCCAGGCGACCTCGTGCTTGACCCGACCTGCGGAGCCGGCACTACCGCGTACGTTGCAGAACAGTGGGGGCGCCGCTGGATCGCGATCGACACCTCCCGGGTTGCGCTGGCTCTGGCGAGATCCCGTATCATGGGCGCACGTTTTCCCTACTACCTGCTTGCGGACAGCCCCGCGGGACGGGAGAAGGAAGCAGAGCTCACTCAGACGGTGCTACCCGACAGGCCTACGGCCGGTGACATCCGGCAGGGCTTCGTCTACGAACGCGTGCCGCACATCACCCTCAAGTCGATCGCCAACAACGCCGAGATCGACGTGATCTGGGAGCGCTGGCAGAAGACGCTGGAGCAACTCCGCGCAGAACTGAACGGCGCGCTTGGCAGCGCGTGGGAGGAGTGGGAGATTCCACGCGAGCCATGCGATCCGTGGCCTAGCGCCGCGACGGCGGCTTGGAAGCGGCTTCGGGCGGCACCAACCGAACGCGCCAAGACAACCGCACTGCTGGCGCTTAACCGGGCTCTGGACCGCAATTACACCCTCAAGGATTTGCCCGAGCAGCCGTGCGACCCTTGGGACGCCGGGCCGAGCGACCTGCATCACCGCTGGTGGGAGGCGCGTATCGCGCAGCAGAACGAGATCGACGCCTCCATCGGCACAAGGGCTGACTTTGAGTACCTGTACGACAGACCGTACGACGATCAGGCCATCGTTCGCGTCGCTGGTCCGTTCACGGTGGAGAGCTTGGCGCCGCACCGTACGCTCGGTGTGGGTGAGAACGACGAGCTGATCGACCACCTAGCTGAGAGCAAGACCGGGTACGGCGAACAGGACTTCGCGTCCATGGTCCTGGAGCACCTGAAGACCGCGGGCGTGCAGCAGGCGCACCGCGAGGACCGGATCTCCTTTGCCGCCCTCACCCCCTGGCCAGGTGACCTGATCTGCGCCGAAGGTCGCTACATCGAAGGAGAGGCGCAGACCGGGACCGAACGCCGTGCGGGCATCTTCGTCGGTCCCGAGTTCGGGACCGTCTCCCGCCCCGATCTGGTGGCCGCCGCCCGCGAAGCTGCAGACGCCGACTTCGACGTGCTGATCGCCTGTGCGTTCAGCTACGAGGCACACGCCTCGGAGTTCAGCAAGCTCGGCCGTATCCCGGTCCTCAAGGCAAGGATGAACGCCGACCTGCACATGGCCGGCGACCTGAAGAACACCGGCAAGGGCAACCTGTTCGTGATCTTCGGCGAGCCGGACATCGACATCATCCCGATCCAGGACGATGTCACCAAGGCGAGCCGGATACAGGTCAAGGTCAACGGCGTGGATGTGTTCCATCCCAACACCGGTGAGATCCGCAGCGACGGCGCTGACGGCATCGCCTGCTGGTTCATCGACACCGACTACAACGAGGAGAGCTTCTTCGTCCGTCACGCCTACTTCCTCGGCGCCAACGATCCCTACAAGGCGCTGAGGACCACCCTCAAGGCGGAGATCGACCGCGACGCCTGGGAGACTCTCCACAGCGATACCTCCCGCCCCTTCGACCGACCTGCCTCAGGCCGCATCGCAGTCAAGGTCATCAACCACCTCGGCGACGAGGTGATGAAGGTCTTCCGCGTATGAGCGACCGATGAAGCCACGCGTCTATGTCGAAACCACCGTGATCAGTTACCTGACGGCCCGTCCAGCGCGAGACGTGGTCGTCGCTGGTCATCAGCAGAGCACCCGCGACTGGTGGGAAATCGCGTCGGATCGGTTCGAATTGGTCGTCTCCGACCTGGTTCGTGAAGAGGCCGGAATCGGAGATCGAGACGCAGCACGCGCCCGGCTTTCCGTACTCGATTCACTGGGGACGCTCGACGCGACACCAGAAACAGACGCGTTAGCTGACGGGATCGTTCGAACATCTGCGGTACCGCCCGCAGCGATCCGCGACGCCCTGCACGTCGCCATCGCCGCCGCCAACGGTGTCGAGTACCTCGTAACGTGGAATTTTCGCCACATCGCCAATGCGGTGGCGAGGCCCCTCATCGAGTCCTGCTGCCGACAAGCCGGTTTCGAGCCTCCCACAATCTGCACTCCGGAGGAACTGATGGAGGAGACCCGTAATGAAGGATGACCCGATCGTCGCTGAGGTTCACGCGGTACGGGACGAACTTGCAGCCCGGTGTGGCTATGACCTCAAGGAGATTCTGCGCCAACTGAGGCAGCGACAGGCCAGCTCGGGGCGGAAGTACGTTCGCTATCCGCCGCGCCGGATTGCCCCGACCGAAGACCTGCCATCGTCCAGCCGATGAATGCACGAGTGCTTGGCATGTCGATGGACTCGCCGCGGCCGTTGACGTCCCATGGCGCGCGCTGAACAGATCAAGGCACTGCTCAAGTCGCACATGGACGGCGACGACGAGCGCTTCTTTTCGGTTGCCATGCAGGTGGCTGCGCAGGAAGCCAGGGTCGGCCACGGGAAGCTGGCCGTGGAGTTGCGCGCCCTGGTCGACCGAGCCAAGAGCACCCGCAGGGCCGGCGGTGCGCGCCAGGACCTGCTGAGCCGTGCTCGTGGACTGCCGTCCAGTCTGCTTGAAACGTCATACCCGAAGAGCCGTCTCGGTGAGATGATCCTCGGAAAGACCGTGACGGGGCAGATCGAGCGAGTCATCCGGGAGCAGCGGCACGCAAGTCAGATCATCGAGCAGGGCCTCTCTCCTCGCAGCAAGCTCCTGTTGGTAGGTCCGCCCGGAACGGGCAAGACGATGACCGCTTCCGTGCTGGCCGGCGAGCTTGGGCTTGCCCTGTTGCAGGTTCGGCTGGACGGGCTCGTAAACAAGTACATGGGAGAGACGGCGGCTCGGCTCAGACAGGTCTTCGACTCGACAAGCCGCACGCGCGGCGTGTACTTCTTCGACGAATTCGACGCCATCGGGTCGCAACGCGACACCGCCAACGACGTGGGCGAGATACGGCGCGTCCTCAACAGCTTTCTGCAGATGATAGAGCAGGAACGCTCCCACAGCCTGATGGTCGCAGCGACCAACCACGCCGAGATTCTGGATCCTGCACTCTTCCGGCGTTTCGATGACGTCCTGTACTACGAACTCCCGGACGAGGCCGAGATCGCCAAACTGTTGAAAACCCGTTTGGCCCGGGCCACTGTCCAGCGTGTCGCCTGGGGACGCCTGGCGTCGTCAGCCGTGGGGCTGAGTCACGCCGACATTTCCCGAGCCGCGGACGAAGCGCTGAAGGACAACCTGATCAACCGTTCGGGTCGCGTCGGACAAGCAGAGATAGGCGCAATGCTCGAAGAGCGCCGCAACATCGCCGCCAAGCTCACAACGAGACCGTAGCGCATGGCGAACGGCGCAGACGAAAGGAACCGGCACTTCATCCTCGATGGAGTCACCGAGACAGAGGCGTTTCGATCTCCTCAGCACGAGACCTGACATGGAATTCCGCATCGCCGACACCTTCACCGAGAGCATCGCCAAGCTGACGGGGGAGGAGCAGAAGGCTGCCAAGACGACGGCATTCGACCTGCAGCTCAACCCTGCTCAGCCGGGGATGAAGTTCCACCGGGTGGACGGCGCCAGGGACAGGAATTTCTGGTCGGTGCGGGTCAGCCGGGGCCTGCGGATGATCGTCCACAAGACCGCGTCCAACTTCCTGCTCTGCTACGTCGGCGAACACGACGAGTCGTATCGCTGGGCTGAACGCCGGCGTATCGAGCGACACCCGAATACCGGGGCGGCGCAGCTCGTCGAGGTCCGGGAGGTCGTGCGCGACATCGAGGTGCCGCGCTACGTGACGGCGGAGCCGGCAGCATCGCCGCTCTTCTCGGGGATGGCAGACAACCAGTTGCTGGACTACGGCGTTCCCGCCGAGTGGCTGGAAGAAGTCAGGCAGGTGGACGACGAAGACGCCCTCCTGGAGGTCACCGATCACCTCCCCGCCGAGGCCGCCGAAGCTCTGGTGGCGCTTGCCACCGGCAGCACGCCGGAGCGTCCGGCGCCCACGGCCGCGGAGGGGGACCCGTTCGCCCATCCGGACGCGCAGCGCCGCTTCCGCGTCATGGCCAACCACGAGGAGCTGCAGCGGGCCTTGGAGTACCCGTGGGAGAAGTGGACGGTCTTCCTGCATCCGGCGCAGCGGCAGATGGTAAGACGCAGCTTCCACGGCCCGGCGCGCGTGTCGGGCTCGGCAGGTACCGGCAAGACCATCGTGGCGCTGCACCGCGCCGTCCACCTGGCCCGGACGCACCCGGATGCTCGCGTGCTCCTGACCACGTTCTCCACGGCGCTCGCGGACGCGCTGCGCACTCGGCTGACGAAGCTGATCGCCCACGAGCCGAAGATCGCCGAACGCCTCGAAGTGGGATCGATGGGCGATATCGGACGGCGTCTCTACGGCGCGCACTTCGGCCGCCCGGAGCTGACGACCGACGACCACGTGCGGGAGCTCTTGCGACGGGCGGCTTCCGAGGTCGAAGAAGAACACAAGTTCAGTCTCCACTTCCTCTTTACGGAGTGGAGTCGGGTGGTCGACGCCTGGCAGCTTGCGAACTGGGAGGAGTACCGGGACGTGCCGCGCCTCGGGCGCAAGACGCGTCTCTCCGAGCGGCAGCGCGCCGTCCTGTGGTCGATTTTCTCCAGAGTGTCGGACGAACTCGACGATCGCGGGCTCCTGACCGAGCCGCGCCTGTTCGGTCGCCTGGAACGACGGCTAGCGAAGCTGACCCATCCGCCGTTCGAGTTCTGCGTCGTCGACGAGGCCCAGGACATCGGTGTGGCCGAACTGCGGTTTCTGGCTGCTCTGGGCGGCGCTCGGCCGGACGGGCTGTTCTTCGCCGGAGATCTCGGCCAGAGGATCTTCCAGACGCCGTTCTCCTGGCGAGCACTGGGGGTCGACATCAGGGGCCGCTCACAGACTTTGAAGGTCAACTACCGAACCTCCCATCAGATCCGCCGGCAGGCGGACCGACTCCTGCCGAGTGAAACCTCCGACGTCGACGGCAACACCGATCGGCGAAGCGGCACGGTCTCCGTGTTCAACGGTACCGAGCCCATCATCAGGATGCTCGGCTCGCCCGACGAGGAGTGTGCAGTCATCGCGCAATGGCTGGAAGCGCGGAAGCAGGAAGGGGTATTGCCCCACGAGATCGGGCTATTCGTGAGATCGCAAGCCGAGGTGGAGCGGGCCACTCAGGCCGCGAGGAAGGCTGGCTTTACCACGGTCGATCTGGCCAGGCATGCAGGTGGCGTCTCCGGCTCGGTAGCGGTCGGCACCATGCACCTCGCCAAGGGCATGGAGTTCAGGGCCGTCGCCGTGGTCGCCTGCGATGACGAAGTCCTGCCCCTGCAGTCCAGAATCGAAAGCGTGGGGGACGAGGCCGATCTCGAAGAAGTCTACACGTCCGAGCGTCATCTGCTCTACGTGGCATGCACCAGAGCCCGCGACCATCTGCTGGTGACCGCGGTGAGCCCGGCGTCCGAGTTTCTGGACGACTTGCGCACCGGCGAATAGGTCAAGGCCTACGTCGGGCGCGTTTGACGAGGGGCGTCGACCAACCAACCCGCGACCTTGTGGTGTGCAAGGCGAAAGTGTAGGTTGAGAGCGGAGGCCGGGATGGCAGGGACGATACGGTAGAAGAGCATCTCGTCGGGGGATGCTCCTCGCTCGGTCACTTGGGGAGAAGACCTCCGTGCTTACCGTATCGAACCTCACCGTCGGTCGCGGCTTTCGCGACCTGCTCACCGGCATCTCGTTTGCCGTCGGCGCCGGGGAGAGAATCGCCATCCTGGGCCCGAACGGCTCCGGAAAGTCCACGCTCATGGAGTGCGTCGCGGGGCGCCTGACGCCGCGATCCGGGAGCGTGATCAGGAATCCGCCGACGCTTGCCGTCGGGTATCTCCACCAGAGCCACGACGTTGCCGACATCGCCGCGACTGTCGGGGAGTTCGTCGAGTCGGACTTGGCTCTGGAGGAGCAGTTGGCGGCTGCCGCGGAGCGTCTGGCGGCTTCGCCGCACGACCCGAAGGCGGAGGCCGCCTACATCGCCGCGCTGGAACGGTTGACCACGGCGCAGGCAGCCGACGGGACGTCGACCTTGGCGGACTGGGACCTGGAAGATCTGGATCCGGCCATGGCCGTGGACCAGCTCAGCGGAGGCCAGAAGCAGAAGCTGGCCCTCGCCAAGCTGCTCGCGGGCCGGCCGGATTTCCTGCTCCTGGACGAGCCGACGAACCACCTCGACGCCGGGGCGTTGGGCCGGCTGGCGGAGGTCCTCCTGCGCTTTCCCGGCGGAGTGCTCCTGGTCTCCCACGACCGTGCGTTTCTCGACCAGGTCGCCACGGCGGTTCTTGCCATCGACCCCACGTCCGGCACGCTTGCGCGGTACGCCGGCAACTACACCGCCTATGCGGACCGCCGCGCGCGGGAACGGGAACGGCAGAGCGCACTGTTTCGCAGCGAGCAGGCCGAGATCGCACGGATGCGCCGGGACATCGTCCGTACCCGGGAACAGGCACGGCAGGTGGAGAAGAGCACCACGCCGCGGCAGCCGAACGTGCGCCGCCTGGCGAAGAAGGTGGCCAGAAAGGCACGGTCGCGGGAGAAGAAGCTGGAACGCTACCGCGACGACCCGGCCCGGACGGAGCGCCCCACCGACGGCTGGCGCCTCAAGGTGGAGTTCGGCGATGCGGCCGGCGGCGACCGCGCCCTGGCGCTCGAACGGCTCGCGGTCGGCTACGACGGCCGTCCGCCCGTGCTGGAGGAGGTTACGGTGGATCTGGGCAGGCGCGAGCGGGTGGCGCTGCAGGGCGCCAACGGCAGCGGCAAGACTACCCTGCTGCGGACGCTTGCCGGCGACCTGCAGCCGGCCGCGGGCAGGCTCCGCACGTCGGCGGCCGCCGTGGTCGGCTACATGGCCCAGGAGCAGGAGACGCTCGATCCGTGCTCGACTGCGCTCGGGACGATTCGCGCCGAGTGCGCGATGTCGGAGACCGACGCCCGCTCCTTCCTGCACTTCTTCCTCTTCTCGGGCGACGATCCGTTGCAGCCCATAGCAGAGTTGAGCTTCGGGGAGCGCGCACGACTGTCGCTGGCGCTGCTGGTCGCCCGCGGCTCTACGGTCCTGTTGCTCGACGAACCGCTGAACCACCTCGACCTGGACTCGCGGGAGCGGTTCGAGACCGCACTGCACGGGTTCAGCGGTGCCGTGGTCGTGGCCTCGCATGACCGCTACTTCGTGGAGCGCTTCGCGTCCACCGTCTGGGAGCTCCGGCCCGCCAGCTCCGGGCGCCACACGCTCGTCGTAGCGCCGTGACGGCGAATCCGCCGTCACTCCAGCTTGCGTTTCAGGAAGAGAGCCACCTCGCCCGCCTCGACGTCGTCGTTGCTGTAGTAGGAGAGATCGATTCCGCCGACCTCGAAGCCCGCGCTTCGATAGAAGTCGATCGCCGGAACGTTGGTGGTCTGCGTCTCACAGACCAGGACTCGAAAACCCTCCTTGCTGGCATGCAGGGCGACACGATCCATCAGTCGGCGGCCCAGGCCCTGTCTCCGGTACGGACTCGAGATCCCGAATTCCCGGATCCACAGGCTCTGGTTCCAGCCTGAGGTCTCGGCGATCGCGATGCCGACCGTGCATCCGCCGTCATAGGCGGCAAACGACATGCCTTGACCGACGACATCGCCGTAACGCCGGAAGTCCGCTTCCGACACCGTCCAGCGTTTCTCGAACGGCTCGCTCAACTCCTGCCGGTCCAGGGTGAAGCAAACCGCGCGGGCGACTTCCGCCTTGCGGACTCGATACCTGGCCGTCGACACGTATCCGTCCGCGACCTTGAGGTCATCGCGTCGCAGGTGCCGGAGCTGCCTGATTTCAACCATCAACGAACCCGGGCCGGCTTGTGCTGGCAGCCGCGGGCTTCTGGTATGCGTGCGAAGATCGGCAGGAGGCACCAGTTACAGCGAACCGCGCGGAGCGATCCACTCGGCAGGCTGGCCGGTAACCTCGGCGACGCGGTCGTAATCCTCGTCATAGTGCCACAGCGTCGCGCCGGCGGCCTCGGCACAGGCCGCGATCACGAGGTCCGGGATCTTCACACTGCGATGGTGCAATCCACCCTGCCGGGCAAGCTGCTCCTGGACGTCGAGGGCGCGATCGAAGTGCTCGGCCGTGCAGGGGAGCTGGTGAAGAGCCAGGAGCTCTGCACTCAGCTTCTCATAGTCGTCGGCGCTTTGAGCCGAATAAAGGATCTCCAGGCGAACCTGTGCGCAGGTCGCCAGCGAATCGGTCATCAGCCGGGTTTCCCAAGCGGCGGCGACCGAGGGATTGCCTGCTCGGTGCCAGGCGCTGGTGTCTGCCAGGTACAGCTTCAACGCTGCCAGCCCCGGCTGGCGTCGAGCACCTCTTCGCCGCGGTCGATCCCGTCGCCGGATCGAACGCGTGCAGCCAGTCGCCGCCGGAGGTCGGCACGGATGACCTCATGCAGCGCCATGTCGATGGTGTCCTTGACTCCCACGGTGCCGAGTGCGGACTGCGCGCGAGCCAGCCGCACGTCGTCGATCTCAATCGATGTGCGTCTCATCGCGCAAATATGGCATGGAAGAAGACGTTATGCAAGCATATTGGTGCTGTTGTAATCCATGCCATGAACGCCTTCTGCGTCGCTCGCTCGTTCCGTTTCAGGGACCCGTCGGTTTCCGAGCCGGTGAGTTCCGCGAGGCGTCGTCATCCGGGTCGGCGAAGAGGTACTCCAGGGCCTGGCGGTAGCGGTTGGCTTCAGTGCTTCCGGCCGCTTCGCGCAGGTGGATCATGGGCCGGCGCACCAGGCGCCGGGCGATGTTGTGGGCGAGCGTCTGCACGACACGGCGCTGCCGGGCGTCGAGCTCCGGAAGCCGCCGCCACGCCCGTTCGAGTTCCTCGTCGCGCGTCGCCGCCGCCAGCTCGCCGAGCAGACGCAAGGCGGGCGCGACCTCGTGCTCGCGGAGCCACACCAGGAAGTGCGCCAACTCCTGGTCGATGATCGCCTCGGCGCCCGGCACCTCCGCGGCGCGGGCCGCGTGGCTGGCGCGGGTGGCCTCCTCCAGGTCGGCGAAGTCGTAGCAGTGGACGCCGGCTGCGCCGCACGCTCCGGGCCGGACGTTCTGCGGGAGCGCCAGGTCGACCAGGTGCAGCGGCCGGCCGGCGCGCGCGGCCGCGATTCCGCTTAGCATCGCGGCGTCGATGAAGGGCTCGGGCGCCGCGGTGGCGGCGATGGCGATGTCCGCCTCCCCGAGCGCTTCGGCAGCGCCGCTCCAGGGGACGGCACGGCCGCCGTGGATGTCGGCCAGGCGCTCGGCCCGCGGCATGGTGCGGTTGACCACGATCAGCGAGCCGATGCCCACCGCGTGCAGGCGCTCGCAGGCGCGCCGCGCCATGGTGCCGGCACCGAATACCACCGCCCGCGCCCGATCGACCGATTCCAGGCGCGCTGCGACCAGGTCGACCGCCGCCGACGCCAGCGAGGTGGCATGGCGGGCGATGCCGGTCTCCGTGCGCACGCGCTTGCCGGCGTGGATGGCCGCGCCGAACAGCGCGTTCAGCACCGGGCCGGCACTGCCGGCCTCCGTCGCGCGCGCCAGGGTGGCGGCCACCTGGCGCTGGACGTCGGTCTCGCCCAGGAGCATGGAGTCCAGGCCGGCGGCCACCCGCATCAGGTGGCGGGCCGCGGATCCGTCGCGCACGGCGGTGAGCGCGGCCCGCGCCGCCGGGGGGAAGTGTTCGCGGAGGACGCCGAGCAGCCACTCGGCGTGCCCGGGATGGCTGTATACCTCGCAGCGGTGGCAGGTCGACAGGACCGCCCACTCGGGGCGCGGGCCGTCGACTCCCCGCATCGCCGTCTCCAGCCGGGCCGGCAGGGTGGCGGCGGCCGCTGCCGCATCGCCCGCCACCGTCTGGGCCAGGGGCCGGTAGTCGAGCAGCCACGCGTGGATCATCGCGCCAGCGCCCGCACCGCGTCCGGGAGCGGCACCGCCGTGCCGGTGGCGGCGCTGACGGCGGCATGCACGACGCGTGTCGCCGCGACCTGGCGCCCGGCCGCATCCACGAAGTCGGCGCCGACCCGCAGCGAGCGGTCGCCCGCCTCGAACGCCAGGCGGACCTCCAGCACGTCGCCGGCGCGAACCGGTGCGGCGTAGTCGGCTTCGGCGTGCACGACCGGCAGGCGGAACCCGCCGTCGCGCAGCAGCTCGCCCAGAGGCAGCCCGCCGGCCGCCAGCGCCTCCTCCAGCGCCTCCTGCACCAGCTCGAACAGCCGGCCGTAGAACAGCACCCCGGCGGCGTCGGTGTGGTGCAGCCGCACGGTCACCTGGTGGCGGGTCATCTCCATCCACCGATCATGTCATGTCCTGGTCCTGTTCATGTTCACGCCGCGTTCATGTCGCGTTCGTTGACCGTTCGTTTCAATAGCCCTAACCTTCCGTACTGCCGTACCGACGGCCACCGGACATGATGGACCGGCCATGAGTGAGTGGAATGACGGCGCAACGCCTGACGCCGTGCGCGACGCCAGCGACGGCATCCGCCGCATCATCGACAACGTCCGCTCCATCATCTCCATCAGCGGAAGCAAGATCGAGCACCTGCTGGCGGCCAAGCTGGCCGGCGGCCACGTCATCCTGGCCGACTCGCACGGCGTGGGGAAGACCTCCCTCGCCAAGGCGCTGGCCGCCTCCATCCGCTGGCACACCTCGGATACTGCCGGTCACGGCGTCGACATCGACCACTTCAGCCGCATCCAGTGCACGGTCGACCTGCTGCCGCAGGACATCCTGGGCTTCAACCGCTACGACATCGCCAGCGGCGCCTTCACCTTCACGCGCGGGCCCCTGTTCGCGCACTTCGTGCTCTGTGACGAGATCAACCTCCTGACCCCGAAGACGCAGGGCAGCTTCCTGCAGGCGATGGAGGAGCAGGCGGTCACGGTGGAAGGCACCACCTACGGGCTGCCCGACCCGTTCTTCATCATCGCCACGATGAACCTCAAGGGCGCCCACCTGTTTCCGCTGCCGGTACCCCAGCTCGACCGCTTCATGGTGCAGCTCTCCATGGGCTACCCGTCGAGCACGGACGAGGAGCGCATCGTCCGCCAGCACGGGCGCGAGGACGCGTGGGACCAGCTCGAGCCGGTGGTGTCGTGCGACGAACTGGTCGCCTGGCAGCGCCTGGTCGACCGCGTCTACATCCACGACGAGCTGATCGCCTACCTGGTCGAGTGCGTCCGCCTCACGCGCCAGCATCCGGCGGTCGAAACCGGGGCCAGCCCCCGTACCGGCGTCAAGCTGTCGCGGCTGGCCCGCGCCCTGGCCCTGGTGCGCGGCCAGGAGTTCGTGACCATCGACCTGGCCAAGGAGGTGCTGATACCCGGCGTCAGCCACCGGCTGCTCCTGGAGGACTCCACCGCTGACGCGCGCGCCGTCATCGACGAGGTGCGATCGACCGTCCGGGTCGACCGGTTGCCCGTCCGCGCCGGCTGATGGCCAGCGCCCCCGCCGCGCGCCGCGCTTCCACACGCCCCGGACCGTTCTCCACGCACCGAACGCCGGACCGCCGCTCCCGGCCGCTCCGCACCCGGCTGATCGTCTCCCGCCTCCTGCCGCGGGTGCCGTCGCCCGCGAGCCCTGGATGGAGCACGCTACGCGCGGCGCTGCGCTACTACCCGTTCACGCTGATCGGTACCGCCCTGCTGGCGGCCGCCGGCTACCTGGCCGGCAGTGCGTTCGCGACCGACAACGGCTACGAGTTCGTGCTGGCAGCCGCCGCGGTCCTGGTGCTCGCGGTGCTGGCCGCCGACGGCCGCCTGCAGGCGCGCCGCATGGCCGCCGTGACGCTGGCATGGGAGAGCGGCCGGCCGCTTTCCGCCCGCACCGATGGCGTCCTGGACCTGAAGGCTGCAGGCGCCGGCCGGCCGCACTACTTCTACCGCCTGCACGCGCGGGTCTCAGGCCGCCTGCGCGCCGGCAACGATGCCGACGTCCACGTGCGCGCGGAAGTCTCCTCGGCCTCGGAGGAGTTGCCCCTGAGCCTGCACGTGCCGGTCTGCGGTGAGCTTGCGCTGCGCGCGCGGCTGGCCGTGCGTGACGTCTTCGGACTGACCCGCAGCCACCTGCCGGGGCGGGACGAGAGGCGCGTGCTGGCGGTGCGGCCCGCGCCGCTGGCCATGCATTCGGCGCCGCGCATCGACGCGGCCGTGGGCGACGACACCACGCAGCGGCGGCGCGCGTCCGACGAAGAGCGCTACTACATGCGCGAATACGAGCCCGGCGACCGGCTCAAGGACATCAACTGGAAGGCATCCAGCCGCGCGGGCGAGCTGATCACCCGCATCTCCCCGGTGAGCCAGCAGCAGACGCGGCTGCTGCACGTGGAGCTCCGCCACTTCCGGCCGCCGGGACCGGAGACGCTGGACTCGGTGCTCCACCTCAACTACCTGAAGAGCTGGCTGCTGGCGTTCCTGCGCGCGGTCAAGGACGAGCACGAGGACTTCACGTTCCGCGTCATCACCGGCGAAGGCGAGCACGAGGTGGAGACCGTCGACGACATCGATGAGCTGGCCCCGCAGCTCGCCGCCATCACCTTCGCCCCGGCGCCCGAGCACCCGAGGGAGGTGCAGCCGCACGAGCTGTTCATCTTCACCACCGCGTTCGACGCCGGCCTGGCCACGCACGTCGCACGTCTCGGCGACACCACCGTGCACCTGTACCGCACCGTGTCCGCGGTTCTCCCACGTAAGGCGTCGCCTCACGCCGAAGGCGGCGACCGCATCCGGCTGCCGCTGCTGCGGCCGGCCGGCGGCGCGCCGACCGGGGCGCCGTTCCTGCCCGGCTCGTGGGCCCTGCGCCGCGAGCGCTTCATGCTGGGGCCTTCGGTCAGAGGCCCGAGCGTTCACGTCGAGGACGAGCCGTTGGAGGTCTGCCTGTCATGATCCTGCTGTTCTCCACCCGCCTGCTGGTCTACCTGGTCGCGATCGCCATCCCGATCGTGCATCCGGCGGTGACCATCTCCTACGACCGCGTCGGCTGGGTGACCTGGTTCGCGCTGGTGCCGCTGGAGATGGCCCTGGCCGCCTTCCTGAAGCCCCCGCGGCTGCGGCTCTCGCACTGGCTGGCGGCGGCCGTCGGGCTGGCCGTGGTGGCGGCTGTCGCGGGTCCCGGCCTCGACACCACGGGTCTGACGGTGCTCGGCGTGGGGCTTGCCGCGTTCGTGCTCACCGCCGTGGTCTTCCACGGCCGCGAGCACGGCCACCTGGTCGCCGCTGCGGAACTGCTGTTCGTGGGCTACGTCCTGCTGAAGCTGCTGCGCTTCTCGCGTGCGTCCGACGTGATCGCCGAGGAAAGCACGCAGATCACCACGGTGCTGGTGGTGATGATCACCTGCGGATTCCTGCTGCACGCCCTGGCGCTCTACCTGGCCGCCTTTCCCGAGTCGGGCGGCCGCAACCGCCGGCGGGAGCTGGCCACGTTCGCGGCGGCGGCACTGCCGGTCGCCGTGGTGCTTGGCATGCTGCTGCCGTCCGACTTCGTCACCAACCGCATCGCCTTCAACGGCCTGAACGAGGTCGCCCGTCCCGAGTCGCAGCCGATCGACGCGGACAGCTCCGGACCTCCCGGAGGCAACCTGCGCTCGATCGATCCCCGGCAGGGGGAGGAGCCGCAGAGCGGCGGTCAGGGCAGCGCGGGCGAGCAGGGAGAACAGGGCGAGCAGGGTCAGGGCGAGGCGGAGCGCCAGCAACGCCTGGAAGGCATCCCGGCGGAGCGCTGGGACGACTCGGCCGCCGGCGCCGGCGAGGGTTCGGGAGGCGGACAGGGCCAGCAGGAGGAACAGGGCGAACAGGGTGCGCAGGGCCAGCAAGGCGGCGGCCAGGGCCAGGACTCCGGCGAGGAAGGAGACGGCGAGGGCGAGGAGGGCGACGGCGACGGTGAAGGCCGGCAGTACGCCCGCATGGTGATCGCCAGCGCCACCGACCCGGTGTACGCGGCCGACGGCTACTTCGCCGACCTCCATCCCGAGGGAGGCTTCTCCTACAGCCTCGACGAGCCGCTCAACGAGTTGGTGCACCAGCGCCTGCTGACCACCTGGGCCGACGTGCTGCGGCTGCCGGACCGGCGGCGGGAGGAGCGCGAGTACTACTTCCTGTCCTCTATCTCCGATCGGGTCATGCCGTACCGGCCGTACACGATCGAGCCGACCATACAGAACCGGCTCTATCACCCGTTCGATTTGTCCTACCGCACGGTGTCGCGCGTCAGCGCCACCGGGCCGGACCAGTGGCGCTGGCTGGGCGAGCTTTCCGCGCCGGAGCGGAACGCCATGGCCCCCTACCTGGAGGTGCCGATCAGCGGCGAGACGCTGGCACGGTTCGAGCAGTACGCCGCGGAGGTCACCGCCGGCGCCGGCGGCTACTACGACCGGATCGACGCGATCCTGCGCTCCTTCGACACCTGTCAGTACGAGATCGGCTTCACCGACGACGTGTCGGTCGACCACCTGGAGCTGTTCCTTTTCGAGACCCGCTCCGGCGACTGCACGGAGTTCTCCAACACGAGCGCCATTCTGGGACGCATCGCCGGCATCCCCACCCGCGTGGTGACCGGCTGGCTCGGCACGGAGAGCCTGCAGACCGACGTGCACCAGCGCGGCCTGCAGACCCTGCGCGAGGTGATCGAGCCGCTGCGGGAGTTCCCGCTCGACGAGCTCTTCCTGATCACCACCGCGCACCGCCACTCCTGGACGCAGTTCTACCTGCCCGGCTACGGCTGGGTGGACTTCGAGACCACCCAGTACGCGATTCCGCCGCCGCCCGAGCTGAGCGCGGCCGGCCAGGACATCGTCATCCCGATCATCCAGATCGAGGACCGCTTCGACCGCGACTTCCGCTTTCCGTGGCTGCTGGTCGCGCGCCTGGCCGGCGCGCTGGCCATCGCCGGCGTGGCCGGCGCGTACGCATGGCGCTACGGCCGCGAAGGGCTGCTGGCCCTGGCCGCCCGCGCCCCCACCCGCCACGGGCTGCGGGCGCGGGCGTCACTGCTGTACATGCGGCTTGCCGCCGACGGCTACGCGGTCAAGGCGCCGGTGGAGACCGCCCGCGAATACGCCGAGCGGTATCCCGAGCTGCAGGGCTTCGCCGAGCGCTACACGGCGCTCCGCTACCGGCCCGATTCCCCGGACCCGGCCGCCGCCGAGGGTCTGCGCGCCGCCGCCATCGCCGCGGCAGGGCGGATGCGCCGCCGCGGGATACTGGCCGCCGTGAAGCGCTGGTTCAGCCTGCGGGGACTCTCCTGCTGAGCGGCCGAGCGGCCGCGGCCGTCGCGGCGGCCGTCGCCGCTGCCGCGGCGCTGGGGCTGACCGCCTGCGGCGCGGGCGACTGGCTGGAGTTCCGCGGCCGCCAAGGCCGCGGCGTCGCCGCCACCACGGTCGCTCCGCCGCTGGCGCTCAAGTGGCAGTTGCCCCTGCAGGTGGGTGAGAAGGCAACGTCCTTCAATCCGCCGATCGTCTACGACGGCACGATCTACTTCGGCGCCGACGACGGCAACTTCTACGCCCTGGACGCGGAGTCCGGCTACATGCGCTGGATCTTCAAGGCGCGCGCGCCGAACAACTCGGTCCCGTACGCGGACGAGGACAACGTCTACTTCGGGTCCAACGACGGCAGCGTGTACGCGGTGTCGCGCGCCGACGGCCAGGAGGTGTGGTCGTTCCAGACCGACTCCACCGTGCAGTCGCTGATCCTGCGCTACGAGGACCTCATCATCTTCACCAGCGACCGCGGGGCGTCGTACTTCGTCGGCCTGGACGGCACGGAGGTGCACCGCATCCCCAATCCGATCTGGTCCTACCACACGTTCCAGGTCTACGAGGGCGTGATCTACTGGGCGCCGGCACCGCCCGAGCGCGGCGTGAGCTTCGGCGCGTACGACATCGAGCGCCGTTCGTACCTGTGGTTCGTCGACGGCGACGACCCGTACGTCAACTGGTACTCGTTTCCGGCCCTGCGCGGCCAGAACATGTACTACTCCACCGGCGGCGCGACGGTGCTCAACTACCTGGCGCTGGACCGCACCACCGGCCGCGAACTCTGGCGCAAGACGGAGCAACCCTACTTCGGCGAGGGTTCCGCCTACAACCCGGTCCGCCTGTTCTTCGACAACATCAAGCTGCTGGACTACATGGCGCCGGCGCTGTGGCGCAACCTGGTGATCTACACCAGCGGCGACCGGGTGGTGCGCGCGTTCGACGCCGGCAGCGGCCGGGATGCGTGGCGGGTGACACTGGAGCAGCCCACCTCCAGCGCCCCGACGGTGGCCGGCACCCGCGTCTACTTCGGCGTGCGCGGCGACCCGCTGACCGGCAGTCCGCCCCGCCTGATCTGCCTGTCGGCCCGCAACGGCCGGCTGCTGTGGGAGATGGACCTGGACGGCGCGGTGCTGAGCGCACCCGTGGCATCCCGCGACCTCTTGATCTTCGGCACAGACGAGAACTACTTCTACGTGCTGCAGGAAGTGCTGTAGCGCCTCCCGCGCGGGCCGTCGCCACGGTCTGCCGATAGGGTAAGTGTGGAGCACGCGTTCACCATCGGCGAGTTGCGGGAGCGGTCGTTGCACGCGCAACTGAAGTCCTGGTACGCACTGCCCCGCGACCGGGTCGAGGTGCCCATGGACGGCTACGTGATCGACCTGGTTCGCCGCGGCATCCTGATCGAGATCCAGACCCGCGGCTTCGCGAAGCTCAAGCGCAAGCTCACCCGGCTGGTCAACACGCATCGCGTGCGCCTGGTGTTCCCGATCGCGCAGCGGAAGTGGATCGTGACCACGGACACGCGGGGACAGGTCCTGCGCCGCCGGCTGTCGCCGAAGCGGGGCGCCTACCGCGACCTGTTCACGGAGCTGATCCGCATCCCGCACCTGATGAGCGACCCCAACTTCACGCTGGAGGTGCTGCTGGTGGACGTGGAAGAGGTGCGCTGCGCCGATGGCCGCGGAAGCTGGCGCCGCCGGGGCATCAGCGTACTGGACACCCGGCTGCTGGAGGTCTGCTGCCAACGCCGCTTCCGTACGCCGGCGGACCTGGCACGCCTGCTGCCGCCGCGCCTGCAGGAGCCGTTCACCAATCGTTCGCTGGCCGCCGCCGCGAGCATCTCCGCGGCCGCCGCCGGCGAGATGACCTACGCCCTCCGGCACATGGGCGCCCTCTCCGTCGTCGGCAAGAGCAGCCACGCCTACCTGTTCGCCCGCACGTAACCTGTCGCCGGCGCCGCATGGGTCAGTCGTATCGCCACGAGAGGTGGTGATTGTCGCACGATCGCGCGGACGACGAGGTGAGAGAGACGCGGTAAACTGATCGACGGAAACGGCACGTGACGCACGGCTATCGAGACTTGACTTGCGCACAAGACTGAGCTGAGACACGTGTCATCTCCCGGCGGCCCGGGTCCGGTTTGATCCCGGGGCTTGGCGGGAACGGACTGGTAGACGATTCGGCGGTGACCCAGCCTGTGAGATAGCGCTGCTTGTCATCCGTGCGACTGGCTGAGCGCCGAGAAACCGAAAACCGAGGAGAGACCCATGATTCGAGAGGACGAACTGCTGAACCGTATTACCGTGCGCCCCGACGTTTTCGGCGGCAAGCCGATCATCCGCGACATGCGGATCGCCGTGGAGCACGTGCTGGCCAATCTGGCGGCGGGCGAGACCGTCGAGAGCCTTCTCGATGACTATCCGTTCCTTGAATCGGACGACATCCGGGCCTGCCTTCTGTTCGCGCACCGCTCGCTGGCGGGCGAACATGTGCATGATCGCGTCGCGGTTCGCGGGGCTTCGTGAAGTTCCTGCTCGACGTGTGCTCGGACGACCGAGCCGGCCTCCGCCATTAGGTCCATGAACACGTCCTGCGTGACGCCCGCAAGCTTCGCCGCTTTCGCCAGGGTGATGAGTCCTTGCTCGAAGAGAGCGAGTGCCAGATCCTTGTCGAGACCCAGATCGACCAGACGGGTCCCGAATGGCACGGCCACCACGACAGGTTTACCCCGTTTGGTGATGACCGATACCTGGCCGGCCTCCGCTTCACGCACCAGCTCGCTCGAGCGCAGCCTGAGATCACGTACCGAGAACACCTCGAGTTTCCGAACCATCGGCATCCCCGGGTTCCCCTCGACGTCGAGGGTGAGGCGGTCATTCTCGGCCGCGCGGCGCCATCGCTCCCGATACTCCGGGTCATCGGCGAGCCGGCGGCGGTGCTGGGCATCTCGGCGGCGCTCCGCGGCGGTCACGCGAGGCTCCGCCGGAACTGCACCAGCACGATCGCGTACCACGGCCCCCGGGCGCCGTCCTGTGCGAGCTTGATCAGCCGGTCGATCATCGACTCACAGTTGCCTCGGAGCCAGTCCTCGTCTCGCGACCGGCCGTAGCGCAACCGATCGACCCAGCGGTAGAGCGTCGCCTGAAGGGGCGTCGGCTCGATCCCCTCGGTGCTCGCGAGGTCGGCCGGATCGGTCGTGGCGATGGCCGCGAGCAGATCCGCGCGAACGTGGTCGAGGCGCGGCACGTCGAAGGCACTCACCAGCGCCGCCTTCGATGGTATCCGCGCTTCGAGCGTAGATGCCCGCGGGTGAAGCGGTGCTGCGGCGACCGGCTCTTCTGCCGGCGTTGGTCGCCGTCAGGTCCTCGGAGGTGAGCGCGTAGGGCAGCGTCACCCACCCCTCCTTGCTCGGGAGCATCACCTCGGCTTCAATCAGCGGCATCTGCGACATCGTTCTGACGTCGGGGTGCCGCGCCAGCAGGCGGTTGCCGCGCGCCCACGAAAGGCGCCACATCCGCCCGGTGCCCGTGAAGGCCCGCACGTAGGCTTCCGCGAAGGTGAAGGTCACCGGCCGGCCAACTCGTAATCGACCCTGTAGCCGATGTCCTCGAAGGCCGCGAGCGTGTAGCGGGTCACGTAGCCCCCCGCGACCCTCGCCATGATGTCGCGCGCCAGCGGTCCAGCGGGCTCCCAGTGGCCACCCTCGGTCACGTAGAACGACGTCCCCGGCGGCGCCTCGCGGCGCACCGCACTCCCGAGAAACCGTCCGCCGAGCCGCCCGTTGGTGCAGAGCCGGTAGAACGCAGACGACTCCCCGAAGCCCATCGCGTGGGCGATCTCATGACGGACGAGGTCGTAGAGGAACCGTTGATCGGTCCGATACCGCTCCTCGCGCAGCCGGATCTGGATGTTCCCGTAGTAGGGAAGACCGGCGGCGTCCCGCCGCTCGACCACCGTGGAGGTGGTGGCCATCACGTTGGGTGGCAGCCCCCATAGGTCCGGGGTGTCATCGACGAACGCGATCCTGACGCGCAAATCGTCGATCATCACCCCGGCGTCGAAGAACCGCCCCTCGCTCACGAAGTCGGGGATGTCGTCGAGGATGGCCGTCTCCCAATAGGCTGCCGCGCACTCCACCTCGGCGACGAGCCACTCCGCGTAGGTGTCGCGCCAATCGATCTCGATGTCGAAGCCGGCCGGCGCCTCATCCCGGGCATACGGGCAACTCCGGGGTGTGGGCGGCGGCCCCACCGGCGGGCCGGGCGGCGGGGGCGGCAGCGGCGCCATCTCCTCGCACGCGGCGACGAGCAGTAGCACAAACGCCACTGCAACGAACGAACAAGCAGTCTTCATCGACTCCCTCATCGATTGGCGAGAAAACGTGGCACATTTCCTGATTCGTTGCAGCGACCGACGGGAACGCCGGTTCGCTTGTAGCCGCCTCGCCGAGACCCTATCCTGCCGCCCGTGAAACCGCGATTCCGGAACCTTCCGCTCGTCTTGATCGCCGCGGTCGGACTGCTCGCCGCCGGCTGCAGCGGCATGGCTCCCGACACCGATCCGCCGTCGGCCGCGAGGATCTACTGGACGGACGCCGGCACGAACACGATCGGCCGCGCCCAACTGGACGGCTCCGGCGCCGAAGACCTGCCCCATGGGCTGATCGAGCCGTACGGCATCGCGTTGGCGATCGCCGACGGCAAGATGTACTGGGCCGACTGGGAGGTGGGCATCCAGCGGGCCAACCTGGACGGCACGGGGGTCGAGACCCTGGTACGCACCGCGCGGCCGAACGGGATCGCCCTCGACGTCGGTCGCGGCAAGATGTACTGGACCGACTACGGCGCGAACAAGATCCGGCGCGCCGATCTGGACGGCTCCGGGATCGAAGACGTGGTCGTCACGTCGTTGGACAACCCGTACGGGATCGCCCTGGATGTCGCCGCCGGCAAGATCTACTGGACGGACGCCGGCACGGAGAAGATCCAGCGCGCCAACCTGGACGGCTCCGACGTCGAGGACATCGTGATCGCGGGACTCCTGAGTCCCCGCGGGATCGCGCTCGACACCGCTGCCGGCAAGCTGTACTGGGCGGACCGGCTCACGGACAAGATCCAGCGCGCCGATCTCGACGGCTCCGGTGTGGAGGACCTGGTCACGACGACAGGGGGCTCCCGTCGCGACGGAATCGCACTCGATCTCGCAGCCGGCAAGATCTACTGGACGGACCAGGAACTGGGCAAGATCCAGCGCGCCAACCTCGACGGTTCCGCCATTGAGGACGTCCTCACCGGCGGCGTTCACGCCCCCTACGAGATCGCGCTCGACGTCGACGGCGGCAGGATGTACTGGACCGACATCTTGACCGGGATCCAGCGCGCCAACCTCGACGGTACCGGCGTGGAGCCCCTCGTCGGCATGGGACTGGCGGACCCGCGCGGAATCGCTCTGGACGTCACCGCCGCAAAGATCTATGCGGTCGACCACTACCCGACTGGCGCAGGGGCGAACGAAATCCGCCGGTTCGACCTGGACGGCACCGGCGGCGAAGTCCTCAGGGTCAGGGGCATGTCCGGCGCCCACGACATCGCGCTGGACGTCGCCGGCGGCAAGATGTACTGGACGGAGTCGGCGACCACCTCTTCGGCGGACAGCATCCAGCGCGCCGACCTGGACGGATCGAACGTCGAGACCCTGGTGACCGGCCTGGGCTACCCGCGCGGGATCGCCCTGGACGTCACCGCGGGCAAGGTGTACTGGACCGACCCGGGCACCGGGAAGATCCAGCGCGCCAACCTGGACGGCTCCGGCGTCGAAGACCTCGTGACGGCCGGCCTGTCGGATCCGCAGGGGATCGCCGTCGACCCCGACGGCGGCAAGATGTACTGGACGGACCGCAGAACCGACCGCATTCAGCGTGCCGACCTCGACGGCTCCGAGGTCGAAGACCTGGTGACCGGCGGGTTGCTGAATCCCCAGGGGATCGCCCTGGACGTCACCGGCCGGAAGATGTACTGGACGGACTGGGGAACGGACACGATCCGGCGCGCCAACCTCGACGGCTCCGGCGTCGAAGACCTGGTGACCACCGGGCTCGTGGACCCCTGGGGAATCGCCCTCTACCTGCCCTGACCCCGGCGCAGCCGCAGCATGCGGTTGCCGCCGCGCTGAACCTCGTAGGGGACCGGTTCGACGGCGGCATCGACGCCTTCCGAGCGCATCGCCTGGACCGCGCCCGGCACGTGCGGCGAGGAAGCGCCGCCGACCTGCAACAGCGGAAAGACGCGGACCTCGGCGGCGACGCGGAGCATCTCGCGCAGGGCTTCGAGGTGGAAGGCCAGGTCGAACTGCTGGCTGTACAGGAACAGGAAATGAGAGGACAGCCCCAGGTCGAAGGAGCGGTCGGGAAACGGCAGCTCGGGCAACGATGCGTCGACGTACCGCCCCTGGTCCGTGCCTGCCGGATAGTCACGGATGAACCGGCGCATCGCTCCCATGCGCCGTCGCCCCAGTTCCTCGATCGACGGCACGTGGGTCCACACGAAGTCGTCCGGGTTGCTGCGCACCTGGTCCATCACCACCTCGAAGGTCTCCTCGACCCGGCGCTCGATCGCCGGCGCGGGGAAGGCGTACATCGGATCGATGGAGACCACGTCCCCGCCCTGCGCGGTCAGCTCCGCGTTGAAGCTGGCCGGCCCGTCGCCGCAGCCCAGGATGCGCCGCCGCCGGTCAGCCGCCGACAAGGCGAACATGGCCCGGTATTCGGCGAACGTCCTTCCCCAAGGGATGACGCCCTCAATCGAGAACGGCATCGGCTCGCCCTACGTCACACGATCACCTCAACTCGTTCCACTCCCGCCACCCACCGATCCCTCTTCACAAACACAATCATGCTGCAACCATCCGACCGTTCCGAAATCGTCGCCGAGCTCCCTCAGCCGCTTCGTCAAGAAGCTGCCTCGCGAGTTCCACGCCTCGCATCTTATCGATGTCAGTGTTGCTCATATCGTACGACTTCGCGGGCTCTATGCACGTCTGACATCCTTTACGACACTTGCAATTCTCGGCGATCTCGATCCCCTTCGCCAGTGCCTTCACCCAAACCTCGAACAGCTTTTTCGACACCCCGATGCCTCCCGAATAGTTCTCGTAGTAGTAGGTCATCGGCGCGTCGCCCATCCGAGAGTACGTGCTCGTATCGAATCGATCCGCTGGAATCACGAACATTGCCCCTACTCGGATCAGATGCTCAAGCGCCCCGAGCGCCCCATCCGCTTTCCCGCTATGGGGGACGTTCATCCACAGTGCATGCAAGTTATTCTGGTATTCGGCAGCCGCCGCGCCACCGAATCCAACCACTTCGTCCGTTCGACTATCGATCTGCTTGTAGCCCGTGAAATTTGTCACAACGTTTACCGATCCGTAGTAGACCTCAAAGTCCCCGAATGACTCTCCATCGAATATTTTGTCCGTGTAAACCGTAGTGAAAAATCGCCCTTCCGTTCTCAGATACGGTTTCGTATCAGCCAATACCACCGCATCTTCTTCATGCGACCGCACAACATATCGCCGTCCGAAGAATGTGAATATTGCTCCTATATACGCTTCTCTGAACTTGCGAATACCCGAGATGTGTCCTACCTCCTCGTCCCGAAACTTGAGCTGAAAACGTTGCCCAAGGTCGCCACGCATGTTCAGATGCGGGTGAGGTCGATAGTTCTTGGGTGGCTTCGCCCCCTCGCGTCGTGCTGCATCGTAGAACGCTCTGCCAAGCACCTTCTCATCCGTGGCGTGCAGTTCACCGTCAGTCTCACATGCGAGCATGGAGAGATGATTGTCGATTAGTTCCTCGTTCTCGGGATCAACCACGATTTCGTCAAACGGCTTCGTAAGAAACGCCCTCATGTTACCGACGAAAAAGCGATCAATGGGATCGTTCATCGCGTAGAACAAGACAAATGCGTCCTTGTCCCAGCCCCGGCCAGCCCGCCCGACCTGCTGCCATGCCGACATGACACTGGGAGGGAACCCAGCGAGAATCACGGTATCAAGGCCCCCGATATCCAACCCAAGCTCTAGAGCATTCGTGGTGAATACAACCCGAACATTACCTGCTTTGATTCGACACTGGATGTCCTGCCTGTCCTCACTTTTGAGATCAGCGTGAAAAACGGTCACCGCCTCCGGATCCAGCCGTCGGTCTTTGGCTTTGCGCTGGCACTCTCCGAAGGCTTCTTCGAGAAAACGCTTCGTCGGACAGAACACTAACGTCTGCAGGCCTTCGGCGAGAGCCGCCAACGCAGCTTGTTCAACCCGCAGTCGCAGAATCTCACGGTAACGAAAGTCTGGAATGTCAGGTTTGACAAACATAAAGTGCCGGCGTGGCCGTAAAGCATCCCTAGCAGACACGACGTCCACTTCCCGCCCTGTGAGGTTCCTCGCATGCTCGGCGGGATTGGCACATGTCGCGGTGCAAAGAAAGACCCGTGGGTTAGCGCCGATGCGGCTGAGATGAAGAAACAACCGGCGCAGCAACAGGGCCATGTTCCCCCCGAAGAACCCACGATACTCGTGCATCTCGTCAATCACGATGTAGCGCAATTTGCTAAGAAACCCGTTCCATTGATCACGCCAAGCGAGAAACGACATATTCAAGTACTCGGGGTTGGTAAGCAGGATATGCGGTGGCTTCTTTCGAAGGAATCTTCGGTGAGAGACTGACGAGTCTCCATCATAAATATCGACAGAGAGAGGATTACAGAGTTGCTTGATTTCGGCAAGCTGGTCGAAAGCCAGCGCTTTCATCGGATATATCATCAACGCGTGTCCAGGTTCGCGCACCAGCGAATAGCGAATGGGGGCACTGAAGGCTACCGTCTTGCCGCTCGCAGTGGGTGCCTCAAGAACGACGTCTGCTCCGTCAAGCGAGCGGTTGATGGCATCAGCTTGATGCTGATAGAGGCGGGTGATTCCTTGTGCGGACAGTAGCTCCTTCACACTCTGACGGCGTGCTGCCGACGAGGACGATGACACGGTGAAGCGAAGACGAGTTGGCCATGCCTGTGCAAACCGAGCTTCGATTCGATCTACGTTGTCAGTCACGATTTCATCTCTGTCACGCAAGGCGTCGAATTCTTTGAGACGTGTCTCGAAACTTGATAGATCCATCCGTTCTCCCTCAGCGAAGGTGTTCATCCAAATATCAAAGGTCGTGACGGCGAGCTGCCGAGGAGCGAACCCGATCGCCCAAACGCGACAAGGAATGCGGCCCGTGGCCGCATGGTGTTTCTCAACATCTCGGGAGTGCTCAATTCAAGCCAGCGGGACCACTCTCGCTATACGACGAAGTTGATCAGCTTGCCGGGGACGTGGATCACCCGGCGGAGCTCCCGGCCGGCCAGGGTGCGGGCCACGTTGTCCTCGGCCTGCGCCCGGCGCTGCGCCTCGTCCTGGTCGATGCCGGCCGGCACCTCGACCCGGCCGCGGACCTTGCCGTTGACCTGCACCACCAGGGTGACCGTCTCCTCGGCGGCCAGCGCGGCGTCGGCTTCCGGCCACGGCTGCTGGTGGATGCTGTACGGCCGGCCCAGCAGCTCCCACAGCTCTTCGGCCATGTGCGGCGTTGCCGGAGCCATCAGAGTGAGCAGGGTCAGCACCGACTCGCGGTAGGCGGCGCTGCCGCCGGACTCTTCCTCGGCCGCCAGCAGGGCGTTGGTGAGCTGCATCAGCGCCGAGACCACGGTGTTGAACTCGAACGCCTCCAGGTCGTGCGAGACGCTCTGGATCGTCTGGTGCGTGGCGCGCAGCAACCCGCGCTCTTCGTCGGTGAGTGCTTGGGCGGCCGCGGTGTCCGCGCCGTCGCGCGCGTGCAGGCGGTGCGCCAACTCCCACACGCGGTTCAGCCAGCGGATGACACCGTGGATGTTGGTGTCGTTCCACGGGCCTCCCTCCGACCAGCGGTAACCGAACATCAGGAAGGCGCGCACGGCGTCGGCGCCGTAGCGGGCCACCTGCTCGTCCGGATCGACCACGTTGCCGCGCGACTTGCTCATGCGCTGGCCGTCGGCGCCCAGGATCTGCCCCTGGTTGTAGAGCAGCGTCATCGGCTCGTCGCCGGAGCCGATGCCCAAGTCGCGGCATGCCTTGTGGAAGAAGCGCGTGTAGATCAGGTGCATGGTGGCGTGCTCGACGCCGCCGGTGTAGGTGTCCACCGGCATCCAGTAGCGGTACTCCTCGTCGTCGAACGGGCCGTCCGTGCAGTCCGGGCTCAGGTAGCGCAGGTGGTACCAGGACGAGCACATGAAGGTGTCCATGGTGTCGGTCTCGCGCTCGGCCGCGCCGCCGCAGCCCGGGCACGTGGTGTGCCTCCAGGTGGGATGGAACTTGAGCGGGCTCTCCCCGGTCGGCCGCCACTCGATGTCGTCCGGCAGCTCCACCGGCAGCTCCTCCTCCGGCACCGGCACGGCCCCGCAGTGCGCGCAGTGCACGACCGGGATCGGGCAGCCCCAGTAGCGCTGCCGGGAGATCAGCCAGTCCCGCAGCCGGTAGTTGACGTCGGCATGGCCGAGGTTCTGCTCGACCAGCCAGCGGATGGTCCTCGGGATCGCCTGCTCGGTGGGCGTGCCGGTCAGCGGGCCGGAGTCGATCATCGATCCCTTGGCGATCACCGCTTCGCTCATGGTGGCGCCGTCCAGCGGCTCCAGGTCGGGCGGCTGGATCACCGGCCGCACGGTCAGGCCAAACGAGCGCGCGAAGTCGAAGTCACGCTCGTCGTGGGCCGGAACCGCCATGATGGCGCCGGTCCCGTAGGTCATCAGCACGTAATCGGCGATCCAGATAGGGATGCGCTCGTCATTGACCGGGTTCACGGCGTAGGCGCCGGTGAACACGCCGCTCTTCTCGCGCCCGGCCGCCTCGCGCTCGATGTCGGTCTGGCGCGCGGCTTCGGCCACGTACGCCTCTACCGCGGCGCGCTGCGCCTGCGTGGTGAGCTTTGCCACCAGCGGGTGCTCGGGCGCCAGCACCATGAAGGTCGCCCCCCACAGGGTGTCGGGCCGCGTGGTGAAGACCTCCAGCGCGTCGCCCTGCTCGGTGCGGAACACCACGTGCGCGCCCTCCGAGCGGCCGATCCAGTTGGTCTGCAGCGCCTTGACCCGCTCCGGCCAGTCCAGGCCGTCGAAACGCAGCAACTCCTCGGCGTAGCGGGTGATGCGGAAGAACCACTGCTCCAGGTCGCGCTTCGTCACCGGCGTATCACAGCGCTCGCAGAGCCGGTCCGTGCCGACCACCTGCTCGCGCGCCAGCGTCGTGTTGCATTTGGGGCAGAAATCCACTGCCGCCCGATTGCGGTAGGCCAGGTCGCCGGCCAGCAGCTTGAGGAAGTACCACTGCGTCCAGCGGTAGTACTCGGGATCGGACGAGGTCGCCTCGCGCTCCCAGTCCCACATCGCCCCCATGGTGCGAAGCTGAGCGCGCATCCGGTCGATGTTGGCGTACGTCCACTCCTTGGGGTGGATGTTGCGGGCGATCGCGGCGTTCTCCGCCGGCAGGCCGAAGGAGTCGAAGCCCATCGGCAGCATGACGTTGCAGCCCTTCATGCGCAGGTAGCGGGCGCGCGCGTCGGACGGCGTCATCGTGTACCAGTGGCCGATGTGCAGGTCGCCCGACGGGTACGGGAGCATGGTCAGGAAGTAATGCTTGGGGCGGCTTCGATCGATGCGGGCGCGGTGCAGCCCGTCCCGCTCCCAGCGCTCCTGCCACTTGGGCTCGATGGCCGCGGGGGCGTAGGCCGGGTGGTCGGTGGCGATCTCGCGTGCTGCGTTACTCATCTCGATCGCGCGATGATAGCACCTCGCATGCCGGTCGCGCTTCGACTTCGCGGCCGTGGGCTTCACAGGCGCCGAGGCGTTGCTTACGTATCGAAGACTCGCCATCGTACGTATATGAGCCGAGTGAAGCTGACCCTGAGCGCTGAGGAGGAGCTGGTCGCTCTGGCAAAACGCGTGGCGAAGTCGCGTCGGATGAGCGTCTCGGCGCTGTTCGCCCGCGTGATACGGGCGCTCGATCGGGAGACGACGGCTGATCGGAGCGATCTTGGACCGATCACCAGGCAGGCGAGCGGGCTGGTGCCGCAGCGATCACAGCGATCCGACCGGGAGTTGTCCGACCGGGAGTTGTCCGACCGGGAGTTGATCGAAGAGGCCCTGGAGGAGAAGTACCTGCACGGTGCCTCCCGTGGAGCATAGCGATTCTGCGGCTCTTCCTGGACACGAACGTGCTCCTCGACGTGTTGATGCGGCGGGAGCCCTTCTACGGATCCTCGGCCCGGGTGTGGACACTCGCGGAGACCGGCACTCACCACGGCTTTGTCTCCGCCGTCAGCTTCATCAACGTGTACTACCTGCTGCGAAAGCACGGCGGCGACGACCGGGCTCACCAGTCCCTCCACCTGATCCGATCGGTGTTCCGCCCGGTCGAGGTGGACACCCGGCTCCTGGATGAAGCGTTGGCCGTGAGCGGCGGCGACTTCGAAGACACCGTGCAACTTCGCTCCGCACTTCGATGCGGCGCCGACTATCTCGTCACACGGGGTCGCGACGGCTTTCGGTCGGCTCCGGTGTCGATCGTGACCGCAGACGAGCTGCTGGCCGTGCTGGCCGTGGATCGCGCTTGACCGTCGGACCCGCCGCCGGCGCGCCACCCCGACGGACTGCTCGACCAGCCGGCATACCGGACCGGGACTGGGACGATTGGCGTTGGCAACTCCGCAACCGGATCACGTGCGCACGCGACCTGGAGCGATACGTCAACGTGAGCGAAGGCGAGCGGGCCGGCATCGACTCCGCGGGCGCCCGGTACCGGTGGGCGATCACCCCGTACTACGCGTCGCTCATGCACCGCGACGACCCGGAGTGCCCGCTGCGCCGGCAGCAGGTGCCGGCGGTGCAGGAGCTCACCGACGACCTGGGCGCCGAGGATCCGCTGCTGGAGCAGGAGCACTCGCCCGTGGACGCGGTCGTGCACGTGTACCCGGACCGGGTCGCCTTCAAGATCACCAACGTCTGCCCCACCTACTGCCGCTACTGCTTCCGCGAGTACTTCGTCGGCAACACCGAGGAGCACCACACGCGCGCCAAGGTGCAGGCCGGCATCGACTACATCGCGCGCACCCCGGCGATCCGCGACGTGCTGGTGACCGGCGGCGACCCGCTGCTGTTCTCGGACGAGCGCCTGGACGACCTGCTGGGCCGGCTGCGCGCCATCGAGCACGTGCAGATCATCCGCACCGGTTCGCGCACGCCGTGCACGCTGCCGCAACGGATCACGCCGGATCTGTGCGAGGTGCTAGGCCGCCACCACCCGCTCTGGCTGAACACCCACTTCAACCACCCGGACGAGATCACGCCGGAAGCCGCGGCGGCCTGCGACCGCCTGCTGCGGGCCGGAATTCCGCTCGGCAACCAGACCGTACTGCTGAAGGGGGTCAACGACGACCCCCAGGTGATGCTGGATCTCGTTCACCGGCTGCTTGCGATCCGCGTGCGGCCCTACTACATCTTCCAGTGCCACCCCGTGGCGGGAACCGCGCACCTGCGCACCCCGATCGAGACCGGACTGGCGATCGTGCAGGCGCTGCGCGGCCACACCACCGGCTTCGGCGTGCCGACCTACGTGCTTGACACTCCCTACGGCAAGGTGCCCCTGGCCCCGCAGTACCTGCTGGGCCGGTCGGGAGACGAGGTGGTGGTGCGCACCTGGGACGGCAGGATCTGGCGGGAGCCGAATCCGCTCGACGGCGCAGCGCCGGACGGCGTAACCCTGCCTGACCTGAGCGTTCGTCAGTCGGCGGAGTCGGGCTGCGTCTGGTGACGTTTGCGCTCCTTCACCACCGCCTCGACGGCCGTGACAGTGTCCTCGCCAAGGAGAACCTCGTCGAGATGCGCGAGAAGATGCGAGGCGGTGTACCGCTCGTCACGTAGCATGCGCTTGATCACCCGGCTAAACGATTCGCCCGGCCGTTTGCGGGCTGCCAGCAACTCATATGCCTCAAGGTCGATGGTGATCGTCTTGACAGCCATGGAGTTAGCGTGGACCTACCGGCAACCGAACACCAGCGCGTTGAGGCGTGCGGGACGACGCGCCAGCGTGTATCGTTTGCAGATGGTACCCGAAACCGGTATCGACCCTGCCTGCGCAACGCTGGCAGCGCACGGGATCGCGCTCCCCCGTGCGCTGCACCGCATCGTCCGGCGCGTGCTCATCCCGCCTGCGGCGCTGCAGGAGCGGGTGCGCGAGATGGCGCGACTGCTGGCCGATCGCTATCCGCCTGAATCCGAGATCGTGGTCACGCCGGTGCTCACCGGCGCGTTCATGTTCGCGGCCGACCTGGGCCGCGCGCTGGCGGAGGAGAGCACGCTGGACGTGCACTACGCGCTGACCAAGGCCGGCAGCTACGGCGCCGCGATGGGAGTCGACGGCTCCGGCGTGCGAACCGTGATCATCGACCTGCAACCGTCGGACGTCGCCGGCCGTTCCATGCTGCTGGTGGACGACATCCTGGACCACGGCTTCACCCTGGCGGCGCTGCGCGACCGCCTGTCCGCATGGGGCGTGCGCAACGTGCAGGTGTGCGTGCTGCTGAACAAGCAGCTCGCCGACCCCGACCCGCAGATCATCGCGCAACGCGCCAAGGCCGCCCCCGATCTGGTCGGGTTCGACATACCGGACGTGTGGGTCGCCGGCTACGGCCTGGACGCGGCCGGCTCGCTCCGGCACCTGCCGTGCATCGTCTCCGTGGACAAGGACGCCTGAGACGACGCCACCGACTCAGCCGGCGCCGGACTCCGATGCGCGGCTGACAATCCGGTCGACCAGCGCGCCCGTGTCGCCGGCGGGCGCGTGCTCCTGCTGCCGGCGGAGCAGGTCCTTGACCAGTACCGTGCCGGCGGCTTCCTCGTCCGGCCCGATGATCAGGGCGAAACGCGCGCCCACGCGGTCGGCGTGGCGAAGCTGGCGCTCCAGGCGCTGTCCCGGATCCAGGGCCAGCTCGACGGCCACGCCATGGCGGCGGAGGCCGTCGGCGACGCGGGCCGACGCGTGCTGCTGTTCGGCCCCGAAGACGGTGACCAGTACGTCGGGGCCTGCCTGCGCCGGCTCGGGCACGCGGTCGAGCTCGCGCAGCAACTCCAGCAGCGCCATGTCGCCCACGGCCATGCCGACCCCGGGCACCCGCTGCTTGCCGCCCACCTGCTGGGTCAGGTCGTCGTAGCGGCCGCCGCCGAAGATGGCGCGCCGCAGCCCGCCGGCCGCCCACGCCTCGAAGACGGTGCTGGTGTAGTACTCGAAACCGCGCGCGATGCTTCGGTCCAGCGTCACGTACGAGTCGTGGCCGGTGATACGGAGCTGCTCGACGATCGTCGCCAGGCGCTCGGGCGGTTCGACCACCGGCGCCTGCACGAAGGCCACCACCTCTTGCGCCTGGGCGTCGCTCAGCCCGATATCCACCAGTTGTCCACAAGCCCGATCAGCGCCGACCTTGTCCAGCCGGTCGATCACCTGGAACACGCCTCGCACCAACCCGTCCGGGACACCGAAAGCGCCGGTCAGATCGGCCTCCAGCGCGGCGCGGTCGTTGATCTTGATCTGCACGTCGGAGGCATCCAGCCCCAGCGACGCGAACAGCGCGCACGCCACCTGGATCACCTCGGCGTCGGCGTGCGCGCTCTCGCTGCCGAGCAGGTCGACGTTCCACTGAAAGAACGAGCGGCCGCGGCCGCGCTGCGGCCGCTCGTAGCGGTAGAACTGGCCCCATGACTGCCAGCGCGCCGGCAGCGGAATCTCCTGCTCGCGGGCGGCGATCATGCGCGCCAGGGTCGGGGTCAACTCCGGGCGCAGCAGCAGCGCCTTGCCGTCCCGGTCCTGGATGCGGAAGGTCTGCTGCGTGACGATCTCCTCGCTGCTCTTGCCCAGATAGAGGTCCAGGTACTCGATCGCCGGCCCCTCGTATTCCTGGTACCCGTAGGCGCGGCCGGCGGCCAGCATGATCTCCCGCAGGGCGACCTGCAGCGCCCACCCGTCGGGATAGAAGTCCTGCGTCCCCTTGACGCGCGGTACCGGTGCCATGCGGCCTATCCGGCCGGTCGGTAGCAAACAGCCGTCTGCATAGCCTCTGAATTCAAGCTCAGCACTCCTCACTCTCCGAACTGTCTTCGTACGATGTGGAGCGTCTCCTTCTCCACCCAGTAGCTTACGTCTGTCCCGAACTCCGGCTGACCCAACCGCGGGTCCTTGCCTTCAGGCAAGAGGGCTGTGAACGAGAAAAACCAGTACCGTCCATCTTGCGAGAAGTAAATGAAGTAGTGCTCCAGCCTCTTCTCCGCGTTCGAGAGCCCCTTGATACGCCGAAAATCCTCGTACGCGACAAGCCATGCTTGCAGGTACTCTCCTGGAATCTTACCGCTCGCGATCGGTTCCGCGCGCACGACTTCTGCAGCACTCGGCGGCGCGCCACGCTCAAGCGCGACATGCCGAAGACGTCCAGCAAAGCGAACGCTGCACCCGACCAACAGACAACAGCCGGCGAGCACAAGAACGCGGATCCATATCGCCATCTACCAGTAGATGATACGCGTAAACGCGCTGCGCTCGCGAGGCGGCAGCGCGTCCACCCGCGGAATGAGATACCGATTGTCGTCGACGTCGATCAACAGCTTGCCGTCCCGGCCGAAGCTGACCGCCCGGTCGTTGCTCCAGCGCATCAGGAAGCTCGCCGGGCCCTTGTCGGTGTCGACGCGCATCGACACGTAGCCGCCGTCCCAACCGATCCGCCGGATGCGGCTGATCGTGTGGAAGAAGTAGCGGCGTTGCAGCGCCGCCCGCACCAGCTCGGCCTGGTCCTCGGGAAAGTCGTCCAGCCGGCGCACGATGCCGATCTCCAGGTCGTCGCCGGTGCGCCGGCTCTGGATGATGGCGATGAACTGGTCGCGGCGCTCGACCGGGAAGCAGTACGCGGCATACACGCCACCGTAGACCCAGATGCCGGTGATCTCCAGGTGCAGCGCCGCGAAGTTGCCCGGATAGAAGCGGCACATCGCCGGGTCCAGGAAGCGCAGCCGGGAGGTGTCCGGGCCCTCGCCCCGCTTCTCGCTCAGCTCCGCCTCGGTCAGTTCCCGCGCGGGGCTCATCGGCCCGGCTCCAGCGACTCCATGGTCGCGTCGCGCGCCAGGTCGGTCTGGATCTTGACCAGGCGGTAGTAGACGCCCCGCCGGCGCACCAATTCCTCGTGCGTGCCCTCCTCGCGCAGGCGCCCGCCGTCCAGCACGACGATCCGGTCGCAGTTCTTGAGCGTGCTCAGGCGGTGGGCGATCGCGATCGTGGTGCGCCCCTCGGTCACCCGCTCCAGCGCGTCCTTGATCAGGTGCTCGGACTCGGTGTCGACGCTGCTGGTGGCCTCGTCCAGGATCAGCAGCTTGGGGTCGTAGAGCAGGGCGCGCGCGATCGACACCCGCTGCCGCTGTCCGCCGGACAGGCCGGCGCCGCGCTCGCCGATGTAGGTGTCGTATCCCAGGGGCTTCTGCATGATGAACTCGTGCGCGTTGGCGGCCTTGGCCGCCTCGACTACCGCATCGAAGCTCACTTCCGGGTTGCCGTAGGTCAGGTTGTCGTAGATGGTCCCGCGAAACAGGAACGACTCCTGCAGCACCACCCCGACGAAGCGGCGCAGCTCCGGCAGCGGCAGGTTGCGCACGTCGACGCCGTTGATCGACACCGCGCCGGCCGTGACGTCGTAGAAGCGGGCGATCAGGTTGATGAGCGTGGTCTTGCCCGAGCCGCTCTTGCCCACCACGCCCAGGTGCTCGCCGGGCCGCACCTCGAAGCTCAGGTCGTTGATCACCCGTTCGTTGCGCTCGTAGGAGAACTCGACCTGGTCGAACTGCACGGACGCCGCGGACTGTGCCGGGATCGGCCGGGTAGCCGTCGACTCCAGGATCAGCGGCCGCGTGTCCAGGATCTCGAACGCGCGCTGCGCCGCCGACAGGAAGCTGGTCAGCCAGTTGGCCATGCGCGTGAGCTGCCGGAGCGGCACGTAGAACATGGTCAGGTAGTTGAGGAACGCCATGAGCGTGCCCAGCGTCATCACGTCGTTCAGGACGCGGCGGCCGCCGATGAACCAGACCAGGATGCCGCCGAGCTGGAACAGCACGGCCATGCCGGGCTGGAACGACGCGGTCATGTACTCCACGCGCCGGAAGCTGTCGCGCAGGTAGCCGGAGGAGCGGTGGAAGCGGGAGATCTCGCGCCGTTCCTGCCCGAACGCCTTGACCACGCGCACGCCGTTGAGGATGGAGTTGAGCGCGCCGTTGAGCTTGCTGCGCGCGTCCCAGATCCGGTAGTAACGGGGGTAGATCCGCCGCCAGAAGAAGACGGCGGCGGCGACCACGAACGGCGCCGGCACCAGCGTGATCAGCGCCAGTTGCCAGTTCAGGCTGAACAGCATCAGGCCGACCGCGACCACCTTGATGAGCTGCGCCACGAAGCCGCCGGTCGCCTGCACGATCAGCCCCTTGAGCTGCTCCGTGTCCTGCACGACGCGGCTCATGAGCTGCCCGGTGCTGTAGCGGTCGTAGTAGGACACCGACAGCCTCATCAGGTGACGGAACAGCTTGGAGCGCAGGTCGTAGGTGACCTGTGTGCCGATGGCGCTGCTCAGCCGCAACTGGATCGACTGCACGATCCCGTCGACGAGGTAGGCGCCGAGCAGCAGGGCGATCATCCGCACGAGCAATGCGATCGCCTCGGCCTCCGGCAGCACCGGGTTGCCCGCCTGTCCCGGCGCCAGCACGCGGTCGGTGATGGTCTTGATGAGCTGCGGCGGCAGCAGCTCCACGCCGATGGAGATCAGCACCAGCGCCATCATCAGCGCGGCTCGCCCGGCGTAGGGCCGCATGAGCAGCAGCACGCGGCCGAGCAGGCTGCCCGGGCTCAGGCACCGCCGGCACGCCTCGCCCGGCGCCTCCAGCCTGATGCCGCAGGTCGGGCAGAGGTCTGGCTCCTCGCGGTCCTCCGGCCCCACGACCAGCGGGTCGCCCGCCACCCATGCCTGCAGCTTGGCCGCCACCCGCTGGAACAGCGGCGCCGAACGGTTCGAGTACGCCAGGATCTCGACCGCGGCGTCCTCGATCACGGCCTCCAGGAAGCCGCCGCCGACGCCGGGGCGGGTGCCGATGTCGTGGATGTCCTCGCGGGCCACGGTGACGCGGACGGCGGTACCGCCGTTCGCCGGAGCGCCGATGGTGGTGAGCCGATCGCCCTCCACCACGAGGTACACCGCTTCGTAGGAGCCGGCCAGGTTGAGGTCGGTCCGCGCCACGAGCAGGGCGGCGTCCGGATCGACGCCCTCCGCGCGCGCAAGCCGCCCGAGCTCGGACGGCAACCGGCGCTGCATCGGGTGTGCGTCGGTCGCCTGGTGTTCCACGAGAAAGCAGATCCTAGTGCAGCGACGGGATGCGGGCGAGCCTCACGGACCCGCAGGTTCAGCAGCTACCTTCGACCCCGCGCGCCGTCGCGGTCAAGTCCGGGCGGAGCGCCGCGCCGCCGGCGCTCCTTGCGTTTCCGTGCCCCACGTTCCGCATCGGACGCCGCATCGGACGCCGCATCATGCGGCGCGCCGACCTGAGGGGCCGCGTGCTTAGGCTGCGGTTCCTGGGGCAAGGCTGTGCCGGCCGGCTGCTTGTGCTTCCTCCTGCGCCGGCGGTGGGGACCGATGGTAAACGGCAGCATGGTGAGCGCGCCGGCGATGAAGGCCACCAGCAGCGCCATGAAGACCGGCACCTCCGGCAGGACTCCAAAGACATACGAGAACGACGAACGGTGCTCCATGTTGGCGGCGAACAACACCACCACCAGGGCGAGTACGACCAGGAACAGGAGCATCCGCCACGGCACGAGTCTACTCTGCATCTGCCGGCCGGCGGCCCTTGATCAGGAAGTAACCGGCGGCGAGCGCGATGACCAGTGCGGCGATCCCCAGCAGGCTCAACGCCGACGTGTTGGCCAGGTCGAGAATGATGATCTTGCGGGAGACGGCGATCAGGGCGATCAGGATCACGAACTCGACGTGCACGTGCGCATCGGTCAGGAACAGTTGCACCGACTCCACCAGTTCCACCCCGATCAGGACCAGCAGCACGAAGCCGAACAGGTTCAGGAGCTGATCGACCGACAGCTCGGAGAGCGGGGTGCCGAACAGCTCCACGGCGAGCAGCCACCCGAGCCGCACGATCATCACGGCCAGCAGCACCACCAGCATCACCAGCACCACCGCCACGATGATGCGCTGCACGTTGGCCACGTGCGGCGGCAGCCGCTGCGCCCAGTGCCGCCGCGCCGGACCCTGCTCGGACGTCACGGCCGAAGTATGCCACAGACACCCCGCCGGCTCGCCGCGCGCATGACCGCGGCGTATGATCCGGCCCGATGCCGATCGACGTGCTGGCGGTCTGCGCCCACCCCGACGACGCCGAGCTGACCTGCGCCGGGTTGCTGCTGCGCGCCCAGGCGGGCGGCGCCGCGATCGGGGTGTGCGACCTCACCCGAGGCGAGGCCGGCACGCGCGGCACCGCGGCCGAGCGCGATGCCGAGGCGGCCGCTGCTACTGCGGTCCTGGGACTGGACGAGCGGGTCAACCTGGAACTCCCGGACGGCGCGGTGACCTGCACGCTGGAGAACCGGGTCCGCCTGGTGGAGGTGCTCCGTGAGCTCTGCCCCCGCCTGCTGCTGGCCCCCTATTGGGAGGACCACCATCCCGACCACAGCAACGCCAGCCTGCTTGCCAAGGAGGCGTGGTGGTTCGCCGGGGTCGCCAAGCACCCGGGCCGTGGCGCCCCGCACCGCCCGGAGGCGATGCTGCACTACATGAGCCGCTACCAGTTCCGGCCGTCGCTCGTCGTGGACATCAGCGGCCACTGGGAGCGCAAGCGGGAGGCCGCCGCCTGTTACCGGTCGCAGCTCCACGATCCGGGCCGCGACGAGCCGGAGACGGCCATCTCGTCCCCCGGCTATCTGGAGGCCTGGGAAGGCCGGCACCGCTACTACGGGTCCCTGATCGGCGTCGAGTACGGCGAGCCGTACCTGATGCGCGGTCCGGTGCCGGTCGGCGACCCCATGGCCCTCGCCTTCGGCCGCCGCGCGATGCTCTGACCTGACGCCGATCCGGGTCAGCGGGCCGCTGCTCAGAGCGCGGTGAGGAGCGCTCCCGCCGCCGCGCCGAAGACCACCACCAGCCACGGCGGTGTCTTCCACCACGCCAGCATCGCGAACGCCGCCAGCCCCAGCGCCAGGTCCGTCGGCGTGCGGATGGCCGTGACCCACACGGGGTCGTAGAGCGCGGCGAGCAGCAGCCCCACGACAGCCGCGCCAACGCCGGCGACGGCCGCACGCAGCGGACGGAGCGTCCGCAGCCGTTCCCAGAACGGCAGGATGCCGGCCACCAGCAGGAACGAAGGAAGGAAGATCGCGAGGAGCGTGAACAAGCCACCGCTCCATCCGCCGACCGAGCCCCTCATCACCGTCCCCAGGTAGGCGGCGAAGGTGAACAGCGGCCCGGACACCGCCTGCGCAGCGCCGTAGCCGGCGATGAACTGCTCGCTCGTCACCCATCCCGGAGGCACCACCTCGGCCTGCAGCAGCGGCAGCACCACGTGACCGCCGCCGAACACCAGCGATCCCGACCGATAGACGGAACTTCCAGGGGTAATTCTCTGTAACCTGTGTGGTGAAGGTGAAATAGCCTCAATATCAGGAACTCGCTACTGGGTACACCTCACAGCCGCACGCCGAGTAGGCTGAACACGGTGCTCTGCAGCTCGGTCGGACGAGTGATGACCTCGAACGGCTGGGCGTGGGGAGTCTTGGCGACCACTTGGTTCTTGGTGATGGTAGCCAGATCGTCCAGCAGCGTGCGCAGGCTGTGCACGGGCTGGTCGGTGTCGGTGCGCTTTGTCTGCGCCTTGCGCTTTGCTGCCGGCGACGGCTGCGCCGGCGCGACGATCGACTCGCGTTCGGCGGCTTCGGGCTCGTGGTCATCGAACAGCAGCGGCGCCAGCCTCTGGCGCAGGTGCCATTCGAGGTAGTAGGCCAGCATGCACAGGAACACGTGCGCGCGCACCCGTTCGGCGCTGTAGTGGTAGATGGGTCTGACCTTCAGATCGACGGTCTTGTAGCTGCGGAACGCGCGCTCGACCACGCTCAACCCCTTGTAGGCGCGCACCGTCGCCTCGGCATCCAGTTCGTCGTCGGCGAGGCTGGTGCGCACGATGTATAGCCCGTCGAGGGCAGCCTCGGCGGCGATCGCCTCCTCGTTGCGCCGGTAGCTGAACGCAGCGTCGCTGATGTCGAGGTCGAAGTGCTTGGCCATCTTGTACTTGTCGATGACCTTGCCGACCCGCATGGCGATTGCGTCGGTGCCGCGCAGCCGGCGCTTGGCACGGGTGGTGGCTGCCACGATCGGATCAAGGAGCCGTTCGGTGGCCTCCAGCAGCTCCTGGCGCTTGCGTGCGCGCTCGGCGGCCAGCAGCGGATTGCGGCACACCATCAGCCGTTCGCCCGGGTAGGCGTCGGCACGGATCTCGATCAGGTCGCGCTGGTCGAACAAGGAGGTCTGCACCGCGCCTGAGTCGACCAACTCGCGGATCGCCGGCGCACGCAGTGCGCTGATCCAGTCCAAGCCGGCCGGCTGCACTTCCTGGCGGATGCGCGCCTCGGTGAGCATGCCGCGGTCGCCGACCAGCACCACGCGCGACAGTCCGAAGCGGCGCTGCAGTTTCCTGATCTGCACGCCGACGGTGCGCGGATCGGCGGTGTTGCCGGGGAATACTTCGACGGCCACCGGACAGCCGTCGCGGTTGCACAGCAGGCCGAACTCGATCTGCAAGGTGTTGCGCTTGCCGTCGCGGGAATAGCCGCGCTTGGCCAGCGGGCAACAGCGGCCTTCCACGTAGCTGGAGGTCAGGTCGCAGAGCACCAGGGAGCCTTCGGCCAGATGCTGGGAGGCCAGGCGTTGCTCGATGGCGTCCTGGCGTGCGCGCAGCCAGTCCATGGCGGCGTACAGGTCGTTTTCGTTGACCTCATCGAGTGCCAGCACGTCGGCCAACGAATCGCGCAGGGTGTCGGGGTGCAGGCCGCGTGCGGTGGCGAGCTTGGAGGCGGGGGCCAGCACACGGGAGAGGATCAGAGCGAAGGCAAGATCGCGCATGCGCGAGCGGCGGCCGAGCAGGCGGTCGAGGCCGATCTTGGCGGCGAAGGCGCGCACGGCGGCGACATGGCCGTGGGGCTGGGAGCGCAGGATGTCGAAGGCATCGGAGAAGGAGGCGACGGCGAAGCCGCCCTTGAGCAGGACGCGCAGGCCATCGACGAGGTGGGCTGGCCACTTGGAGAGGTTGGCCAGCGTGCGTTTTTTGACCTTGCCGTGCTCGCGGTAGGACTCACGGAGGAGGATGGCCGGTGGGGAGGAGCGGTTGGGGACGGACTCGATGTACATGACTACTGAATGGTGCGTGTGCCGAATTGATGATAGGCACATAGATAACCATATGTCAACATCTAACATGATTGAACCCGCGCTATAATCCTGCCTATTACATGGGTACATATGGCGCCGAAACACCCGCCCTCAGGACGCTCAGATCATTGCTGTACGATGACTTACGGAGAAATCAGGCTCTGGAAGTTCCGGATAGAAGGCGTCGAAGACGTCGAGCGGCTCGCTCGTCACGAACTGCCGGAGGATGGGCAGCCCGCCCAGCAGGACCGCGAACAGCGCCAGGCTGGCGACGGCAGCGGACGGTCTTGCCCGTACGCTCGGCGGACCGGCGCCGGCCGGCGGCACCACGCCTTGCAACAGCAGCCGGCCGGCCGCGGCAGCGATGACGATCACCAGCACCTGCGCCAGCGGGGTGCGCCACAGCAGCATGGCGATCGCAGCGGCGATCGCGATCGTCGCGCGGCGGGCGTCCGGCGCCAGACTCCTCGCCATGCCGAGGAGGGCGAACGCCACCACCGCGGCAGCGACCACCTTCAGGCCGCGCAGCCAGCCCTGGACGATTAGGTGGTCGAATGCCGACACGCCGGTGCCGAACAGGATCAACGCTGCCGCCGAAGGCGCCGTGAACCCGACCCAGGCCGCGATGCCGCCGGGAAGGCCCGCGCGGTGCATGCCCACGGCGATCCCGACCTGGCTGCTGGCCGGGCCGGGCAGCAGTTGGCAGAGCGCCACCAGGTCGGCATAGGCGGCATCGTCCAGCCAGCGGCGGCGCGTGACGTACTCGTCCCGGAAGTAGCCGATGTGGGCCACCGGGCCCCCGAAGGACGTCAGACCCAGTCTGAGCGCGACCAGCAGCACCTCCCGCGCCCGCGCCACGGCCATCGCGGCGCAGGATAGCACCCGCGTTTGACACCGGCGCCCGCCGGCCGATACCCTCGTCCGCCAAAGAGAGAACTTCGGGGCATGGTGCGGCGCCTGCGGGCGCCTATTCCAGACCGACGGTGACAGCCCGTGAGCTCTCGTTCGCAAGAGCGGGAGCAGGAACCGGTGGAATTCCGGTGCCGACGGTACAGTCCGGATGGGAGAAGTTCGACCGGGCAGAGGCCCGCGTGCGTCCTGCGCGCGAGCCGTGTCCGTGCGCTTCTACGGGAACGCGTGCCCCTCGAGCGAGACAGGCGATGCATGATCACGAGGGGCTGATGCGCCGGGTGCTGGAACTGGCCCGCCACGGACAGTGGCGGAGCTCGCCCAATCCCCTGACCGGCGCGCTGGTCGTCCGCGACGGCCGGATCATCGGCGAAGGCCATCTCAACGAACGCGGCGACCATGCCGAGGCGGTCGCGCTGGACCGTGCCGCGGCCGCCGGGGGCGCTGCCGGGGCCACCCTCTACACCAACCTGGAGCCCTGCTGCTGGACGGGCGTCGGCAAGCACACGCCGCCGTGCGCGCAGCGGATCATCCGCGAGGGGGTGCGCCGCGTGGTGCTCGCCACCGCCGATCCGCACCCGAAGGTCGACGGCGCAGGGGTGCGCATGCTGCGCGAGGCCGGGATCGAGGTGGTCGAGCGGGTACTGGAGGACGAAGCAGCGCGGCTCAACGCCGTGCACTTCAAGTTCCACCGCACCGGCATGCCGTTCGTGACGCTCAAGGTCGCGCAGTCGATCGACGGCCGCATCGCCACCGCCGGCGGGGACTCGCGCTGGATCTCCGACCGCGACGCGCGGGTGATGACGCACGAGTTGCGCTCCGGTCACGACGCGATCATGGTGGGCGCCGGCACCGCGCTGGCCGACGATCCGGAGCTCACCGTCCGGCTCAGTCCGCTGCTGCGCGACCGCCAGCCACTGCCGGTGGTCGTCGACTCGACCCTGCGCCTGCCGCCCGCGGCCCGATTGATGACCGGCGAGCGCGAGCCGCTGGTGCTCACCACGGACCGGCACGACCGGCGCACGCGCGCCGCCCTGGAGCACGCCGGCGCGCGCGTCGCGGTGGTCGGAAGCACCGCGGACGGGCGGGTGGCGCTGGACCGGGCGCTCGCTGACCTGGCCGGCGCGGGCGTCACGTCGGTGCTGGTCGAGGGTGGGGCGGTGCTGCACACCGAGCTGATCCGGCAGGGACTGTTCGACAAGCTGGTCGTGGTGGTTGCGCCGATCGTCATCGGCTCGGGAATCGACGCGGTGGGCGACCTGGGGAACGCTCGCCTGGTCGACGCCCTGCGCCTGGAGCACGTCAGCCACCGGCAGGTCAACGACCAGGTGATCGTCACCGGCTACCGGTCGCTGGCCGCGACGCTCGGCCACGCAGGCAGCGGGCCGCTCCCCCGGACGGACTCGCAGGAGGCGGGATGTTCAGCGGTATCGTAGAGGAAGTGGGCGTCGTCACCGCGCTCACCCGCCCCGCCGCTGACGCGGCGCGCATGATCATCGGCGCCCGCACCGTGCTGGCCGGCACGGAGGTGGGCGCGTCGATCGCCGTGGACGGCGTCTGCCAGACGGTGGTCGCCATCGACGGCCGCACGCTGGCCATCGACAGCGTGGGCGCGACGCTGCGCAAGACCACGCTGGGGTCCTTCGCGGCAGGGCGGCGCGTCAACCTGGAGCGTCCGCTGGCATACGGCAACCGGGTCGACGGCCATCTGGTGCAGGGGCACGTCAACGACACCGGTACCGTCACCCGCTGGGAGAAGCTCGGCGCGGCACGCTGGCTGGAGGTCCGGCTGCCGAGGCCGCTGCTGCCGTACGTCGTGCTGGAAGGCTCGATCGCCATCGACGGGGTCAGCCTTACGGTCGCCGGGCTCGACGACGACCGCGCCGGCTTCTCGATCATTCCCCACACCGCGCGCGCCACCGCCCTGACCGACCGGCGCGTGGGCGATCCGGTCAACGTCGAGGTGGACATGATCGCGAAGTACGTGGAGCGGCTTGCCGGCCCACACGCCGCCGGTGCCGCCGGCGGTACGGCGAGTCCCGCCGCCGACGCCGATGAGCCGGCACCCATGGCCGGCGTGGACGAGGCCGCGGAGGCGATCGCCCGCGGCGGGATGGTACTGATGATCGACGACGTCGACCGCGAGAACGAAGGCGACCTGGTGGCGGCAGCGGCCCTGGTCACCCCGCGCATCGCAACCTGCATGCTGCGCCGGGCCAGCGGCCTGCTGTGCGCGGCGATCACCGCCGAGCGGGCCGAGCAGCTCGACCTTCCGCCCATGGCGCAGGTGAACACCGCGCTGCACGGCACGCGCTTCACCGTCTCCATCGACGCCGTGCGCGGCACCACCACGGGCGAGTCCGCGCATGACCGCGCCGCGACGCTGCGGGCGCTCGCCGACCCGCAGGCGTCTCCGGCCGACTTCGCCCGGCCGGGTCACCTCTTCCCCTTGGTCGCCGATCCGGGCGGCGTGGCCGCACGCGCCGGCCACACCGAGGCGGCGGTGGAGCTGGCCGCGCGCGCCGGCCTGCCCGCGGCCGCCGCCATCTGCCCGGTCCTTGACGACGACGGCGGCATGGCGCGCCGGGCCGGATTGTCGAGGCTTGCGCGCCGCCTGAAGGTGCCGATGCTGCACGTCGCCCAGCTCGCCTCATGAAGGTCGCCTCATGAAGGTCGCCTCGTGAAGGCCGCCGCGCCCGCTCCGCCGGCGGTGCTGGACGGCACCGGACGCCGCTTCGCCATCGCCGCCAGCCGCTACAACCACGAGGTCACCGGGCGGCTGGTGCACGGTGCCACCGAGGCACTCACCGAACACGGCGTCGCCGACGAGGACGTGCAGGTGGCGTGGGTGCCCGGCTCGTTCGAGCTGCCGCTCGCGGCGCAACGGCTGGCGCGGTCCGGGGACGTGAGCGCCGTCATCTGCGTGGGCTGCATCATCAAGGGAGAAACCAACCATGACGAGGTGGTGGCCCACGCGGTCGCCGGCGGGATCACGCAGGTCGCGCTCGGCACCGGCGTGCCGGTCCTGCTCGGCGTGGTAAGCGCCAACGATCAGGAGCAGGCCCTGGCGCGTGCCGGCGGCTTCGTGAACCGCGGGCGGGAGGCGGCATTGGCGGCCCTGGAGATGGCTGCCGGGGGTGGAGAGTGAGTTCCTTCGACCTGAGCGGCCGCACGGCGGTGGTAACCGGTGCCAGCCGGGGCCTCGGCAGCTACATGAGCAAGGCGCTCGCGCGTGCCGGGGCTTCGTTGGTGATCTCGGCACGCGACGCGCGCGACTGCGCCGACACCATCGAGCAGATCGACGCGCTGGGCGGGACTGCCCGCGCCTACTCGCTGGACGTCCGTTCCGAGTCCAGCATCGCGGCATTCGGAGAGGCGGTCACCCAGGACGTGGGCGGAGTGGACATCCTGGTCAACAACGCCGGCTGCAATGTCCGCAAGCCGTTCCTGGACACCACCTGGGACGACTGGAATACCGTTCTGGAGACCAACCTGCGCGGCGGATTCTTCGTCACGCAGGCGTTTGCGCCGGGGATGATCGAGCGCGGTTACGGCCGCGTGATCAATATCGGCTCGGTCACCAGCGTGTTCGGCTTCGGCGCCGTCGTCCCGTACGTGGCGAGCCGCGGCGGCGTGCTGCAGATGTCGCGGGCGCTCGCCGACACGCTCGGCCCGCACGACATCACCGTGAACTGCCTGGCCCCCGGCTGGTTCCATACCGCGCAGACCGAGGTGCTGTTCCAGGACGCCGAATGGCGCGACTACATCGTCGATCGCATCCCGCTGAAGCGGCTGGGCACCCCCACCGACCTGGACGGCGCTGTGGTCTTCCTCGCTTCCGAAGAATCCTCGTACGTGACCGGACAGATCCTGCTGGTCGACGGCGGCATGACCACGGGAGCCGCCCGAGCCGCCAACCCGAAGCCGTGAGCGCCTATTCGAGCACCGTCGAGAACTACGTCAAGGCGATCTACCTGCGCCATCGCGAGCGCCCCGGGGGATTCCTGCCGATGGGCCGGATCGCCGAGGCGATGGACGTTTCGCCGGGAACCGCCACCTCCATGATGAAGACCCTGGCAGGCCTGGGGCTCATCGAGTACTCACCGCGCAACGGCAGCCGTCTGACCGGGCCGGGCGAGGCGCTCGCGCTCGACGTGCTGCGCCGCCACCGGCTGGTGGAGCTGTTCCTGGTGGAGGTGCTGGGCCTGGACTGGTCGGAGGTCCACCGCGAGGCCGACAACCTGGAGCACGCCATCTCCGACGTGGTCCTGACCCGCATCGACGCGCTGCTCGACCACCCCACCGTCGACCCGCACGGCGACCCGATTCCCACCCGGCGCGGCCAGATAGACCAGACCGTCTTCGGCAGTCTCATGGAGCAGTCGGAGGAAGCCGACCTGCGCGTCGAGCGCGTGACCGACCAGGATCCGGAGTTCCTGCAGTTCGTGCACCGCAGCGGCCTGCAACCCGGCAATCGCGTCAGGGTCGAGTCCATCGATCAGGCCGCCGACGCGGTGACGCTCCGCACCGACCACGGCACCGTGACCATCGGCACGCAGGCCGCATCCAAGATCCTGGCGCGGCCGCTCGACTCCGGACCCCTGGCCCGGCAGCCGGCCTGACACACGGGCGCCAGCGGCTCAGTCGCCGCGCATGCGCACGCTGGCGGCGTGCGCGTCCAGGCCCTCCGCCTCGGCCAGCGCGGCGATGTCGTCGATCGCCCGGCGGGTCATGCCGTTCGGGTACTCCTCCAGACTGGCGCGGCGCAGGAACGTGTAGACGCTGCAGCCGGAGGAGAATCGCGCCGTGGAGCCGGTCGGCAGGCAGTGGCTGGGGCCCGCGTAGTAGTCGCCGCTCGCCACCGGCGCGCCGCCCAGGAAGTAGGCGCCCGCGTGGTGCACGCGGTCCAGCACGGCATGAGGATCGGCGACCGCCAGCACGGCGTGCTCCGGGGCGATGCGATTCATGATTGCGCACGCCTCATCGCCGTCGGCGGCCAGCACGAAGGCGGTGAACTCGCGGAGTCCGCGCTCGATGGCCTCCTGCCGGCCGCGCTCACGGATCTGGCGCTCCAGCGCGGAGCGGACGCGGTCCAGGACTCCGCGGTCCGCGGAGACCACGAACGCCGCGCCGGGGTCGTGCTCGAGCTGGGCCAGGACGTCCGCGGCGATCCAGGCCGGGTCAGCCGACCGGTCCGCCAGGATGGCGATCTCGCTCGGACCGTAGAGCCCGTCCACGCCGACGGTGCCGAAGAGCTGCCGCTTGGCTTCCTGCACGTAGACGCTGCCGGGTCCGGCGATGAAGTCCACCGCGGGAACGGTCGGCGTCCCGCACGCCAGGGCGGCAACGGCATGGCTGCCGCCGATGCAGTACACCTCGCCGATGCCCAGCAGGTGAGCGGCGGCCAGCACGCTGTCGTCGATCGCGCGCTTCGCGGCGCCGCGGTCGGAATCGGGCGGCGGCGTGGCCAGGCAGATGCGCTCGACGCCGGCCACCTGCGCCGGCACCGCCAGCATGATCAGCGTCGACGGATAGGCGGCCCGCCCGCCCGGCACCAGCAGGCCCGCCGAGCCGACCGGCTCCACGCGCAGGCCCAGCCGCGCCCCGTCGATCTCGGCCGCCGGCGGCGGGGCGGGCGCGATGTGCTCCTGGTAGCGCCGCACGTGGTCGATCGCGCGCTGCATGGCAGCGCGCAACTCCGGGGCGATGCGATCCGCCGCGGCCCGCAGCTCGCGCGGCGGCACGCGCAGCATCGATTCGTCGAACCCCGGATCGCTGAACGCGCGCATGTGGGCGACCAGGGCGGCGTCTCCGTCACGGCGCACGTCGGCGATGAACCCCGCCACCGCCCCGCTCAGCTCCCGGTCCCCGCCGACCGCACCGGCGAGCCGATCCAGCAGCGTCTCGATCCGGCGCCGATCGTTCGGATCGGCGTAGACCAGCACGCGTAACTCCGTCACGGCCGGCAGGATACCACGCGCCTGCCGGACGACGGTTGACCGCCGCGGGCGCCTCCCGTACGGTCGGGCGGCCCAGGCACCGCATGGAGTTCCAACGCTACTTCTCTCGATCCGACGCGGTGCGGACGCTGCCGCTGGTCAAGCGGATCGTCGCCGACATCCTGGACACCGGCCGCAGCCTGCGCGACTACCTGGAGGACACCGGGCCTCGGCGCGCTCGCGCGGCGGCCGCCGCCGGCTCGACGCGTGGCGAGCAGCGCCGCGCCGCCGAGCGGCTGTTCGACGAGGATCCGACCATCCAGGAGCATCGCGCGGCCCTGATGGAGTACCTGGCGGAGCTGGAGTCGATGGGCTGCCTCTACAAGGACTGGAACTTCGAGATAGGGCTGGTCGACTTTCCGGCGATCATCGACGACCAGCAGGTGTTCCTGTGCTGGCGCAGCGACGAGCCAGAGATCGCCTTCTACCACCGCATCGACGAAGGCTACGCCGGCCGGCAGCCCCTGCCCCCGGACTGGACGGGAGAGACCTGATCCGCCGGCCCTACGCGCGCGCCGCGCGGATCAGGGACAGGGCGTCGGCGACGCGGGCGGCGATCCGGTCGTAGTTGGCCTGCCGGCGGTCCTCATCGGGAAAGAGGGCGCTGCCGATGCCCACCGCGCAGGCGCCGGCGCCGAGCCAGGCGCCGATGCTCTCAGCCGACACCGCCACGCCGCCGGTCGGCATGATGCTCGTCCACGGCATCGGCCCGCGGATCGCGCTCACGAACTCCGGGCCGCCGACCGAGCCGGGGAACACCTTGACGATCTCCGCGCCCAGCTCCTCGGCGCGGCTGATCTCGCCGGGTGTCATGCAGCCGGGCAGATACGGGATCTTGCGCCGGTTGCACAGCAGCGCGGTGGCCTCGTCGAGCGACGGGCTGACGATGAACCGGGCGCCCATGCCGATGTAGTTGGCCGCCGTCGGCGCATCCATGATCGAACCGGCGCCCACCCACACGTCGCTGCCGGACAGGCGCTCGACGACGGCGGCGAACGCCTGCAGGGCGCCGGGGCCGCGGTTGGTCAACTCCACCACCCGCGCGCCGCCCTCGACGCAGGCGAAAGCCAGGCGCCCTGCGACCTCGGGATCCGGATCGTAGAACAGCGGCACCAGGCCGGTGTCGTGGATGGCCGCGTAGCAGCGCAGACGATCGCTCACAGCCATCTCACCCGATCCCGAAGTAGCGCTCGGCGTTGCCGTAGCAAATGTCGGCGACGATGCCGCCGAGCAGCTCGAAGTCGGCCGGCAGCAGCCCGCGCTCCATCTCGTCGCCCAGGATCCCGCACAGCAGGCGCCGGAAGTAGTCGTGACGGGGATAGGACAGAAAGCTCCGCGAGTCGGTCACCATGCCCACGAAGCAGCTCAGCAGGCCGCTGTTCGACAGCGCTTCCATCTGCCGCGTCATGCCGTCGATCTGATCGTTGAACCACCACGCGGTCCCGAACTGCATGCGGCCGCGCACACCGCCACCCTGGAAGTTGCCGATCATGGCCGCGAACAGGTCGTTCTGCGCCGGGTCAAGATTGTACAGGACCGTCTTGGCCAGCTTGCCGGCCTGCTCCAGCCGGTCGAAGAACCGCGCCATCGATCGCGCCGACGGCGAGTCGCCGATCGAGTCGTAGCCGGAATCGCGGCCCAGCGCCTGGAAGCCGCGCCGGTTGGTGTTGCGCAGCGCTCCCAGGTGGAACTGCTGCACCCAGCCGGCGTCCGCGTCCATGCACGCCATCTCGTAGAGGACCGCCGAGCGGTACTTCCGGGCCGCGTCCGGGTCGGCCGCCCGGCCCTGCACGGCGGCGCGGAACGTCCCTTCGACCTCCCGCGCCGTGTACGGCTCAGCGTCCAGCACCTCCAGCCCGTGGTCGGACAGCCGGCAGCCGGCGGCGTGGAAGTCGGCATGGCGCTCCGCGAGCGCGGCGAGCATCGCGTCGTAGTCCGTGATCTCCCTGCCCACCCGCTCTCCCAGGCCGGCCAGCCAGCCGTTCAGCCGCTCCGGGTCGTCGGCGGCCAGGGCGTGGTCGGCGCGAAAGCCCGGCACCACCGTGCACGGCGCACCCGCCGTGCGGATGCGCTCGTGGTGCTCCAGGCTGTCGGCCGGGTCGTCGGTGGTGCAGACCACGCGCACGTTCATCATGCGCAGCAGTCCGTGGGTGCGCAGCTCCGGCTGCCGCAGCCGCTCGTTGCACGCGTGGTAGATCGCCTCGGCCGTCCGCGGCGACAGCAGCTCGTCCACCTCGAACGGCCTGCGCAGCTCCATGTGCGTCCAGTGGTAGAGCGGGTTGCGGACCGTGTAGGGCACCGCCTCCGCCCACGCCGCGAACTTCTCGTAGTCGCCGGCGTCGCCGGTGATCAGCCGCTCGTCGATCCCGAGGGCGCGCATCGCCCGCCACTTGTAGTGATCGCCGCCCAGCCAGATCTCCGTGATCGTGGAAAAGTCGCGGTTGGCGGCGATCTCCTGCACCGGCAGGTGGCAGTGGTAGTCGAAGATCGGCTGGCCGGCCGCGTACTCGCGGTACAGGCGGCGCGCCGATTCGTTCGGCAGCAGGAAGTCCGGTCCAAGGAATGGTTCAGCCATAGGTGTGCTCCAATTGTGTGACATCGGCAGGCTCGCCGCCCAGGGTAAGGTCCCGCGGCAGCGTGCCGGCCGGCCGGTAGCCGGCGGCCAGAAACCGCTCCCGCTTGGCCGCGTCCGGCTCCGCGACAAAGGCGACGGCGCGCGCGGCGCCCAGGCGGCGCCCGTCCTCGGTGAGCGCGCCCAGCAGGTCGCCGGTATGGTCGGCGTAGGCATCGTGCGTGACCATGTCGATCACCGCGGTCGCGCTCCGCAGCGGAGCCGGGCCGGGTGCCGCGGTGCCGAACCCCAGCACGCGGCTGGCGCCCGCTCCGGCGAGCACCCGCATCACGCCGCCGCGGCTCTGCGTGTCGTAGTGGATGGTCGTGAACGCCGACACGCAGCGCGTGGGCGCGACGGCGGCGGCGCTGCCGATGCCGCGCTGGTAGTCCAGCACCCGCGTGGACAGCGGCTGCGCGACCAGCGCCGCGACGCCGGGCAGGTCGCCCCAGCAGGCCGCCCGCACCGACACCGGCTGGCCCGACGCGTACAGCGTCCGCTCGTACGCCTCGAACCCGGGCGCGGCCCGGCGCATGATCGCCCCCGTCCGCGCGAAGCCGATCCGGTCGTACACCGCCGCCTGGCCGACGCGCCCCCCGTTGCCCAGGAAGCAGAGGCGGCAGCCGGCGTCGAAGGCGAGCTGCACCACCGTCTCGGTGAGTGCGGCGGCGATGCCGCGACGCCGGTGCTCGGCTAGCGTCGTCACGTTCTCCACCACCGCGATCTCGGGCTCGACCGCCGCATACGACACGGTGGCGGTCCCCACGTCCACATCCCCGCAGCGGCCGATCGAGGTGACCGACGTGAGCGTGTCGGCGTAGGCGCCGCGCAGCGACGGCACCCAGTCGACGTCGCTGCGCTCCCACTCGGCTGCCAGCAGGTCGGTCACGCGGAGCTGGTCGGCCGGCGCCACCGGCCGGCGCAGGAACTCGACGCCGAGGTCTGCGCCATCGGCGAGCTTCAGGGGCGCCATCGGCGGATGATAGCCCCTTGCGCCGGCAAAGCCGAGTCCTCCGGACTCGCCGTTGCCCCCATCCCCAACCTCGCAGGAGTCCGGCGGCCCTGCCGCTTGCGCGGCACGGCTGCCGGACTCCTTGATTCTCCGTTCGCCATTCGCCTATAGAGTTGCGGCATGGCCGGCATCGAGATCGAGCGGTTCGCCAATACCGATGCCGGCGCCCGCGCCAAGCTCCGCGCCTTCGTCGACTTCCACTGGAGCCACTACCGCGACGACCCGCGGTACATCCCGCTGCTGGACTACGAGTACCTGGGCTTCCGCCTGCTGGGCGTCGTCGGCTACTTCGAGCCGCGTTCCCTGTTCCTCCAGCACGCGGAAATCTCCTTCTTCATCGCCTACGACGACCGCCGACAGCCCGTGGGGCGCTGCATGGCCTTCGTCAACGACGACCATAACGCCCACTGGAACGAGAAGACCGGCTTCTTCGGTTTCTTCGAGTCCGTCGACGACCAGGAGGTGACCGACGCCCTGCTGACGGCGGCCGGCGACTGGTTGCGCGAGCGCGGCATGCAGACGATGCGCGGGCCGCAGAACCTGCCTGTCAACCAGGCGACGCCCGGCGTGCTGACCGAGGGGTTCGACTCCCGGCCGGTCATCTACTACCACTACAACAAGCCGTACTACCTGGATCTGCTGACCGCGGCCGGCCTGCACCCGGTCAAGCGGGTGCGCTCCTGGGAGGTGCCCGTGCACGTGCCCATGGAGGCGAAGCTGCAGCGGGTCGCCCAGATCGTGCAGAAGCGGGGCGGCGTGGTGTTCGAGACCTGGGCCGAGCGTCCGCTCGCGGTGCGCAAGCGCGAGATGCTGGACATATACAACGACGCCTGGAACGATAACTGGGGCTTCGTCCCGTACCGCGACGAGGAGTTCTTCAAGGTGATCGACGACGAGCAGCTCATCGTCGACCGCGGCCAGTTCTCGATCGCCTACTGGCAGGGTGAGCCCGCCGCCTTCTTCGGCGGCGTGCCGAACATCCTGGACGGCATGCTGCCGTCACGGCTGTGCCTGCGCTTCGAGCTGTGGCGGGCGGGACGCATGCTGATCACCAAGCGCCGTCTCACGGGGCTGCGGTTCGGGTACCTGGGAGTGAAAAAGAAGTTCCGCAACCTGGGACTTGAGGGCCTGCTGCTCTGGAAACAGAAGATCTATACCCAGCAGCACGGCTACCGGTACTGCGACGTCGGCTACGTGCTGGAGGACAACACCCCCGTGCTGCGCATGCTCGACATGATGAACGCCATCCCGTCGAAGACCTACACGATCCTGGAGACGCCGCTGTAGACTGCTGCAGGAGTAAGCTTACAACCTCGATCTGGGAGCACAGGGTGTGAAGTACGACGGAAATGAGGCAGACCCTCGGCCGGTGCGGTTCGGCATCGGCGGGCCGGTAGGTTCCGGCAAGAGCCACTTGCTGCTGCGGCTCTGCCAGCGGCTGGGCGGCGAACACTCCATCGTCGCCATCACCAACGACATCTACTCGCGCGAGGACGAGCGGTTCCTGATCCGGGCCGGCGCCCTCGCCGAGGGCCGCATCCTGGGGGTCGAGACCGGCGGTTGCCCGCACGCCGCGATCCGCGACGATATCTCCGTCAACGCCGACGCGCTGGCGCGGCTTCAGCACCGCTTCGACGACGCCCGCGTGGCCTTCATCGAGAGCGGCGGCGACAACCTGTCGGCCAGCTTCAGCCCCGACCTGGTCGACTACCAGATCTACGTGATCGACGTCGCGCAGGGCGGGGACATACCGCGCAAGGGCGGCCTCGGGATCACGCGCAGCGACCTGCTGGTGGTGAACAAGGTGGACCTCGCCCCCTACGTGGAGGTGGACCTGCAGCGGATGACCGACGACGTGCGCGCGGCGCGCGGCGATCTGCCGTTCGTGATGACCAACCTCAAGGACGGCTCCGGGGTGGCGGAGGTGGCCGCCTGGATCGTCGCGGCGCTCGGCGCCCCGCGGCGCGGCCGGCCGGCCTGGGGCGCAGGCGGCCACCATCACCACGACCACGACAACGGCTTCCACTCCCATCATCACGCCGGGCACGCCGAGGACCATCTCCACGCGGCCGACGCCCGGTAGCGCCAGCGGACGGCGCGGCGAGCTGCGGCTGGCCGTGACCGGGCGGCGCTGGCGAACCCGCCGCCGCGCGCCGCTGTTCGTCAACGTGCTGCCGGACTCGGGCGGCGTGCTGGCGGTGCCGGTCGACCAGGGAGGCGGCCTGCGCAACGGCGACCGCCACCTGCTGCGCATCCGGATCGACGGCAGTGCGGAGGCGACCTGGGCGCCGCCGGCCAGCACCCTGTGTCTGCCGGGAGCCGGCGAAGACCCCGCTCACCTGCAGCTCGTGGCGGCCGCGCGCGGCAGCAGCTACCTGCGGCTGGTGGGCCGCCCGCTGATCCCGTTCGCCGGCGCCGCCGTGGTCCAGTCCACGGTGGTCAGCACCGACCGCGACAGCGCCTGTCTGCTGCTGGAGTGCGGATGTCCGGGCCGCAGCCAGATGGGCGAGACCTGGGCGTTCCGGCACTTAGTGTACCATCTGACCGTCCTCCGCGACGGCGCGGTCATCTACCGGGAGCGCTACCGCCTGCACCCGCCCGCGGTGCCTCTCGGTCCGGCCGGCTTCGGCGGCAGCCTGGGCTGGGCGAGTTGCGTCGCCGTCGGCGCTCCCGCGGTAACGGAGCTGGAGGCGCTGCGCCCGGCGCTCACCGGCGCCGGCGTGGTGAGCACGTACGGGCTCATCGCCGACGATGTCGCGGTGGCCCGCGTGCTGGACCGCGACGGCACCCTGATCAGCAGCATCGCCGACCTGGCCGTCGACGCCTTACGGAACGGTCAGCCCGCCGGCGGGGAGCCCGCGGGATAGACCGTCTCCTGGTCCTCCGACGGCACGCTGGAGACCGCCCAGCGGACGTCCATGGTGAAGCCGACGTCCAACGCCAGGTGGCTGAACTCGCCCGAGAGCTGCTCGAAGATCTCCCGCCTGATCCGGTCGTGCAGGCGCACGTCGATGGGCTCGGTGGAGTCCTCCGGCACGATCACGTAGAGGTGGATGTACAGGTAGCGGCCCACCTCGGTGGTGCGCAGGTGCGTCTCCGAGTGCGGCACGCGCGCGATGACCGACTCGACCAGCGCCGCGATCCGATCCTGCACGGCCCGGTCCGGCGCCCTGCCCATGAGCTGCCGCCAGTTGGCGCGGATGGTCTTGATGGGCTGGGGCGCCGCGATGGCGGCGATCGCCAGCATGATCACCGGATCGGCGTACGGGGCCCACGCCGACAGCCGCGAGTTCTGGATGATCAGCGTCGCCACGAACGCCACGCCGACCGCGCCGGAGATCATCGTGTCGATGACGGCGTTCTGGGCGTCCAACTGCACGATCGGGGAGCCCGACTTCCGTCCCAACGTGCGGAGCACCACCGCCAGCGCGGTCCCGCCGGCCACCGCGATCGCGGCGTAGATGATGCCGCCGATGGCGGCCACCTCCTGCCCGCCGGTCATCAGCGCCCGCACCGCCGTCCACACCGCGTAGAGGAGGGCCGTCGCGATCAGGATCCCCTTGAACAGGTTCAGCATCGGCTCGAACGTCGCGTACCCGAACGGATACTGCTCGTCCCGCGGCCGCTGCACGAGCTTGGACACGTACAGCGTCAGCAGTCCGACCACCGCGAAGATCAGCGAGAACAGGCCGTCCAGGAACACCGCCCCCGACCGGCTAGCCAGCGAGATGACGATGCCGATCAGCCCGAACGACACGCTCGCCACGATCACGATGACGATCGACCGCTGCTCGATTTTCTCTGCCGTCATTGCCAATTCCCTTCTCCGTCAGGTTCGGTCATGAGCGTGATGATTCGCCGTTACTCAAGCGGTTCGGACGATAACTTCCTGTTCCAACCGGTGCCCAAGGCGGTCTTTTTCCACTTCGAGATCGTAGCGAATCTGCAGATTCAGCCACAGGCGCTCAGAAGATCCGAAGTAGCGCGCCAAGCGCAGCGCGGTGTCCGCAGTAATGCTGCGTCTGCCATGCACGATCTCATTGATCCTGCGCGGTGGCACCTTGATGTCCTTCGCCAGTCGATACTGCGAGATATTCAGCGGTACGAGAAACTCGTCTCGGAGTATCTCACCAGGATGAATCGGCGGCAGCTTTTCTTCAGACACGTTGCGCCTCCTTGCTAGTGGTAGTCGACGATCTCCACGTCATGGGCATCTCCCTCAACCCAGCGGAAGCATATCCGCCAGCGCCCGGTGACCCGGATGCTATACTGGCCTGCTCGGTCGCCTCGAAGCTTCTCCAGCCTGTTCCCGGGCGGCAGCCGCAAGTCCGACAACCGCTCTGCCGCATCAAGGTACAGGAGCTTCCGTAGTGCATTCCGTTGCACCTCGACGGAGAGCCGCCGTACGGGGCTTCGGTTAAACACCCGCTGCGTCAGGCTGTCCGCGAAGCTCCGAACCATTGTAGCCCCGAATGATAACGCGACACGTTATCATTCGTCAACCGTCGGCGGCAACCTACCTCAGGCCGAGAGAGTCGTCGAGCTCGCGCTGGTAGGCGTCGACGCGGCCGTCGAGGACGTCCCGGACGCGGACCGGAGCCCCGCACGCCCCCGATTCCAGCAGCGCGTAGTAGCTGGCCACGGCGCTCAGCCCCTGCGCGGCGTCGACCTCCGGCGGCGCGCCGCCCCGGATCGCGTCGGCCAGCTCCGCGTACTCGACGGCGAGCAGCGCGGCGTCCGTGACCGGGAACGGCTGATCGTAGCCGGTCAGCCGTTCCGCGCCGAACAGCGCCGCCGTGTTCGCGTCCAGGCGGAACTCCGGCACGTGGTCCAGCAGCGCCTGGCCTTCGAGACACCCGCCGCCGTCGAGGTGCACGGTGATCGCGCCGCCGCTTCGGTCGCCCGGCAGCGTCATCGATCCGGCCGAGCCGAACACCATGCGCCCGCCGAAGCTCGCGCCGTGACCGGCGTGGTCCTGGATGATGTTGCCGACCACGCCGCTGGCGAAGGTCAGCGTCCCGTAGAGCGCGTCCTCGGCAGTCGCCTCGAACTCGGCCGGCGTCTGCCGCTGCCACTGCGCGTAGGCGTTGGCGGGATCGACCGCGTCCGGGCCGCCACCCGCGGCCGGGTTGCGGCGGACCTGCTCGTGCAGCCGGGTCACCGCGTAGGCGGTGTCGATCGGCCCCAGCAGATACTCCAGCACGTCGGCGAAGTGAACGCCGACGTCCAGCAGGATGCCGCCGTGCTCGCGCCGGTGCCGCCACTGGCTGATAGTCATCCGGTCGCCGCCGCTCACGCCGTGCTGGACGACCAGCCGCGGCATGCCGATCACCCCGGAGTCCAGCAGCGCCCTGGCCAGTCGGCACATCGGGTCGCGCCGGTAGTTCTCGGCCACGCTCAGGATCGCCGCCGATGCCGCCGCCGCGTCGCGGATCCGCCGGCACGCGGCCACGGTCGGCGCCATCGGTTTCTCGATCAGGACGTGGAGTCCCGCCTGCAGGGCTTCCACGGCGAGCAGGTGATGCGCGCGTGGGATGCTGGTGATGTCGACCGCCTGCACGCCGTGGTCATGCAGGTCCCCGAGCGCCGCCACCACGACCGGGCGCGTGCCGAAGGCCGCCTCGGCATGCCCGGCCAGCGAGGCCGCGTTCGCCTCCACCGGATCGCAGGCGGCGACCAGCTCCAGCGACGAGATGCCCGCCGCATGCAACGCGCTCAGCCCGCGCAGGTGGCGGTGACCCATGCCGCCGCACCCAACGATCGCCAACCGTATCGCCATGAGGCGGATTGTAGGATTTCGGCGCGTTCTGCGGTACTCCATGCGATGTTGTCACCAGCCTCACCGCCGCCGGCGCGTCCCGGGTCAGCCGGAACCGGAGCTGGCAGCCGGCGGCGCGAAGCGCGCCAGCTCGCCCGCGTACGGCTTGGGCGTCGGCGTCGCATAGCCGCCCACCTTGCTGGTGCGCAACCCCAGGCCGACCAGCGCCTCCACCAGGCGCGTGGCCGCCGCCACGCCGTCGATCACCGGCAGGCCGAGCCGCCCGGTGAGATCGGCGGCCAGGTCGGCCATGCCGGCGCAGCCCAGCACGATGCTCTCCGCCCCGTCGTCGCCGACGGCACGGGCGATCTCCTCCTCCACCCGGCGCACGGCGCCGGAGGCCGGGGCCTCGAGCGCCAACACCGGCACGCCCGCGGCGCGAACCCGGCAGCGGTCGCCGACGCCGTAGCGCCGCGCGAGCGCCTCCAGCGCCGGCACCGACCGCGCCAGCGTGGTGACGACCGAAAAGCGGCCGCCCAGCATGGTGGCCACGTGCATGGCGGACTCGCAGATGCCGACCACCGGGCCGGCGGCCAGCGCGCGCGCCGCGTCCAGGCCGGTGTCGTCGAAGCAGGCGATCACCGAGCCGTCGCAGCCGGCGGCCTCGCCGCGGCGGATCTCCTCCAGCAGCCCGGGCAGCGAGAACGCCTCGTCGTAGTAGCCCTCGATGCTCGCAGGGCCCATCGTCGGATTGACGGCGGTCACCTCGGTTCCCGGCGACGCCGCCTGCCGCGCCGCGGCGCCGATCTTCTCGGTCATCGACGGCGTGGTATTGGGGTTGACGATCAGGATACGCATGGCCGCTCCTCCCGTTGTCTCAGCCGCCCAGGTACAGCTCGCGGATGCGGTCGTCGTTGACGAGATCGCGGGAGGCACCCTGCAGCGCCACGCGGCCGATCTCCAGCGCGTAGGCGCGGCTGGAGACCCGCAGCGCCATGCGCGAGTTCTGCTCGACCAGCACCAGACTCACCCCGTCCTCGCGGTTGATGGCGACGATCGCCCGCGCGATCTCCTGCACCAGCATCGGCGCCAGCCCCAGCGACGGCTCGTCGAGCAGCAGCAGGCGCGGGCGTGCCATCAGCGCGCGACCGATCGCCAGCATCTGCTGCTCGCCGCCGCTCATGGTGCCGGCCGCCTGGCCGCGCCGTTCGCGCAGGCGCGGGAAGCGCGCGAAGACGCGCTCCATGTCCGCGGCGACCGCGCCGCGGTCGCGCCGCAGGAAAGCGCCCATCAGCAAGTTGTCCACCACCGACAGGAACGGGAAGACGCGCCGCCCCTCCGGCACCATCGCCACGCCCCGCGCCACGATGGCGTGCGGGCTCATGCCGTCGATGCGCTGGCCGGCCAGCATGATCCGGCCCGACGCGAGCGGCGCCAGCCCGGTGATGGCGCGCAGCGTGGTGGTCTTGCCGGCGCCATTGGCGCCGATCAGCGCGACGATGTCACCTTCGTCCAGCTCCAGCGACACGTCGGAGATGGCGCGCACCCGATCGTAGTTCACGCGCAGGCCGGTGGCGCGAAAGTAGCTCATGGCCCTTCCAGCTCGTCCTCCGGGCGCCCGAGGTACGCCTCGATCACCGCCTCGTCACGCTGGATGTCGGCCGGCAACCCTTCGGCGATCTTGCGCCCGAAGTTCAGCACCAGCACACGGTCGCTGATGCGCATCACCGCGCGCATGTCGTGCTCTACCAGCAGCACGGTGACGCCGCGCTCGCGGATGCCGCGCACCATCTCCATCGCCCGGTCGGTCTCCTCCGGGTTCATGCCGGCGAACGGCTCGTCCAGCAGCACCACGCGCGGTTTGGCGGCCAGCGCGATCGCCACCCCGAGGGCGCGCAGGTGGCCGTGGGGCAGGCTGCGCGCCGCCTCGCCGGCCACCTCGCCCAAGCCGAGGTAGTCCAGGATCTCGCACGCGCTGCGGCGGAAGGACTGCTCGCTGGCGCGCGCACGCCGGCTGCCGAAGTAGAAGCCGGCAAGGCTGGCGGAGCCCTGCAGATGGTGCGCCACCACCACGTTGTCCAGCGCGCTCATCTCGCGGAAGATGGTGGTCTCCTGGAACGTGCGCACCACCCCGCGCCGCGCGACGGCATGAGGCGGGTGCCCGGTGAGTTCTTCTGCCGCCAGCCGCACGCGCCCGGCGGTGGGCCGCAGGAAGCCGGTGATCAACTTGAACAGCGTGCTCTTGCCGGCCCCGTTGGGGCCGATCACGCTGAAGATCTCCCGCTCCTCGACCGCGAAGCCGACGTCGTCCACTGCCAGCAGCCCGCCGAACCGCTTGCTGAGCCCCTCCACGGTGAGCAGGCTCACGGCCGCGTGCCCCGGACCCGCACGCTCAGGAGGCCGTTCGGCAGCCACAGCATCAGCACGATCATCAGGATCGCGTAGATCAGCGGCTGATACTCGTTCAGGCCGTGCAGGAACTCGAACGCGATGAACAGCACGAAGGTGCCGACCAGCGGCCCGAACACGAATCCCAAGCCGCCCAGGAAGCAGTACAGCATGAACGAGATCGAGTCCTGCACCTGAAACGACGACGGGTAGATGCTCTGCTGCACGGCGACGAAGAAGGCGCCGCCCACGCCGCCCAGAAACGAGCTGACCGCGAACGCGATCACCCGCAGGCGGGCGACGTTGACCCCGATCGAGGCGGCCAGGTCCTCGTTCTGCTGCAGGGAGCGGAACAGCCATCCCAGACGGCTGTTGACGATGCGGTACAGCGCCAGGAAGGTGAGCGCGGCCAGCACGGTGGCCAGGCTGAACAGCGCCACGTGCGGATTGCTCTCGGCGAAGTCCGGTATCACGGTCACGCCGAAGATGCGCACCGCTCCCGGCAGCGGAATGTTGAGGATCCCCTTGGGGCCGCCGGTGAGCCCCTTGAACGACTGCGCCGCCAGCCGCGCGGTCTCGGTGAACATCAGGGTCACCATCGCGAAGTAGACCCCCTTGAGGCGCAGGATCGGGTAGCCGATCACGACCGCCAGCAGCGCCGCCACCACGCCGGCGAACGGCATCGCCAGCCAGAACGACAGCCCCCACCGGGAAATCGCAACCGCGGCAGCGTAGCCGCCGATCAGCGCGAATGCGCCCTGACCGATGTGGATGCGGCCGATGTAGAACGTCAGCCACACACCCGCGCTGATCACCGCCAGCGCGGCGGCGGAGGTCATCACGCCGATCAGATAGGGACGATCGCCGACCACCAGCGCCGCGGCCAGGAGGTAGGCCAGCACCGCCAGCGCGCCGATCGCCGTGCGCCGCACCATCGCAGGACTACCGGCGCCTGGCGCGCACGTGCTGCCTCAACCCCACGGCTTGCCCATCAGCCCCTGCGGTCGCAGGGCGAGAAAGGCGATCATCGCCAGAAAGATCAGCAGGTAGGTCTCGCCGCCCGGCAAGAGCTGGTAGCCGAACGATTCCATCATGCCGAGCACGAAGCCGCCGATGATCGCGCCCGAGACCACGCCGGCGCCGCCGATCATCACCATGATGAACGCCTTGATCGAGATCCAGGTGCCGAGCCCGCTGTTCACGCCGGAAATCACCACCAGCAGCGAGCCGGCGAGTCCGGCCAGCACCGCACCCAGGGCGAACCCGATGGTGCCGTAGCGCTCCACGTTCACCCCCTGCAGCAGGGCGGCCTCGCGATCCTGGGCGATGGCGCGCAACGCGCGTCCGGTGCGCGTGCGGCGCATGAACAGGATGAAGGCGGCGATCAGCGCGGCCGCCAGCAGCATCACGATCAGCCGGCTGTAGGGCAGGAACGCGTTGCCGACGAGCGCCACGCCGGAGGCCAGCGCCGGCACGCCGCGCGCCTTCTCTCCGAACGAGATCAGGATGGCGCTCTCCAGCAGCAGCGCGGTGCCCGCGGCCAGCAGCATCGAGCTCTCCTCGCGCACGCTGCGGCGCAGCACGCGGCGGAAGAACAGCCGGTCGAACAGCGCGCCCACCACGGCCAAGGTGAGCGCGGTGGCGAGCATGGCGAGCGCGAAGGGCAGGCCGAGCACGCCGTACACGTAGTAGGTCACGAAGCCGCCGAGCACGTACATCTGGCCGTGCGCGAAGTTGAGCACGTTCATCAGGCCGAAGATCAGGGTCAGCCCGAGCGCGATCAGGGCGTACTGGCACCCCGAGTAAAGGCCGTTGACGACGAGTTGCTCCATGGTTCTGGTCGGTGCTGCGGCGGCCGGCCGGCGGCGTCGGGACGCAGCGCCCGCTCGCGGGCGGGGGCCGCGTCCCGGCCGCGCCGGGAAGCGATCCGGCCGGTATCAGTCGATGGCGCCCACGAACAGCGTGCGGAACTCGCCGTCGCGGTACTCGTTGACCACCATCGGGATCGGCAACTGCCGCGGCTGGTCGAAGAACCCGGTGCCGACGTAGCGCAGCGAGTTCTCGCCCTTCAGCAGGCGGTTCTCGACCTCCAGATTCGGCATCGCCGCCTTGAACACCTCGATGTCGTCGATCGCCTCCGGTCCGGCCAGCTTGAGCGTCTCCAGGATCATCTCCAGCGCGTACACCTTGGTGCCGGCCTCGTCGTTCCACTCGCCGACGTGATCGACGTACGCGGCCACGAACTCGTCCATGTAGGCGTCGCCGATCTCGGGGGTGTAGGCGCCGCCGACCGAGATGAACCCGTTGGCGGCATCGCCGGCCACCTCGGCCAGGATCTTGGCGTCCTGAGCGGTCTCGGCGCTTATCAGTCCGGTGTAGCCCAGCTCGCGCGCGGCCTTGATGAGCAGCGGCGTATGCGCCGGGGCCGCCCCGGAAAGCACGATCAGATCGGGATCGAGGCGCGCGATGCGCGACATCACCGGGAAGAAATCGGTGGTGGCAGCCTCGTAGGTGTCGGTCGACGCGACCACCTCCAGCCCCAGCATCTCCGCCCCGGCGACGCCCTCGTCGCGCTGGTTCAACGGGTCCGACTCGTTGCGCGCCACGAAGGCGATCGTCTCGATCCCCTCATCCTCCATCAGCCGCTGGTAGATCAGCGGACCCGACTGGTAGGAGGCGATCATGCCGAGGATGGAGTTGCTCGCCGGCGGCGAGTACAGCTCCCTGGCGAATGCGTAGGGGATGTTCATCGCGCCCGCTTCCTCCAGCACCGGGACGACCGCCTGGGCGGTGTTGTCAGTGTTGGGACCGATGATGTACTTGATGCCCTCGGCGGTGAGCTTGCGGGCGCCGTTGATCGCCAGCCGCGGGTCGTTCTTGTCGTCGATCGAAACGATCTCGATCCGGTACTTCGTGCCGCCGATCTCGACGCCACCCCGGGCGTTGTACATGTTGGCGGTGACCTCGGCGCAGTACCGGTTGACCAGCCCCCACGATGCGTTCGGACCGCTCATGACGCCGACGAAACCGATCTTGAGGACCGGTTGATCCTGAGCGAACGCCGGCGTGAGAGCGAACAGCGAACACAGAACGAATACCACGGCGACGATGGCCGTCGCCTTGACGTGTTGACCTCTTCTCATTGACTGAGATCCTCCTTCGTTGCACGTCATCCTGGTCCTTGCAGGATACGTGCCAATATGCTGCGGGCCGAGCCGGACAGCCCGCGCGGCCCGCCACGGGAACACTACGCACATCACGCCGATACGTCTACGTTCCTGGAGCTATAATTTCAATATAAGAAAGCAATTAGTGATGTTCAGATAGCAATATGCAGATGGCGACCAGGCTCCTGAACTATCAATGTGTGAGTCCGCCCGGGTCCCACTCCGTCGGCCGGCGGCTGATCGGTTGACTCCGCTCGGAATCGGCGTCGCAGATCGCAATGCGCCGGTTGCGCCACGGGTCGTTTGGCCAGCATAGTCACGGCGGGATGGCGTACGGAGTCGACGCAGGCCTGACCACACCGTTTCCCCGTGATCTGTGCGGCTATGGCGACGATCCGCCGCAGGCGCGCTGGCCCTCAGGCGCCCGCATGGCGGTGCAGTTCGTCGTCAACTACGAGGAGGGGGCCGAGAACTGCGTGCTGCATGGCGACGCCTCATCGGAGTCGTTCCTGTCCGAGATCCTTGGCGCGTTCCCGTTGCCCGAACGCCACATGAGCATGGAGTCGATCTACGAGTACGGCAGCCGCGTCGGCGTGTGGCGCCTGTTCCGGCTGTTCCGCGAACGGGAGATCCCGATCACCGTGTTCGCGGTGGCGATGGCGCTGGAGCGCAACCCCGCGGTCGCCGCCGCCGCCATGGAAGCCGGTTTCGAGATCTGCAGCCACGGTTATCGCTGGATCGACTACCAGGACGTGCCCGAGCCGATGGAACGGGAGCACCTGCAGCGCGCCGTCGAGATCATCCGCCGGCTCACCGGCGAGCGGCCCCTCGGCTGGTACACCGGACGCACCGGGCCCAACACCCGCCGGCTGGTGGTGGAGGAGGGCGGCTTCCTCTACGACGCCGACGACTACAACGACGACCTGCCGTTCTGGACGGTGGTCGCCGGACGGCCGCACCTGGTGGTGCCGTACACGCTGGACGCCAACGACATGCGTTTCGTCACCCCGCAGGGCTTCAACTCCGGCGATCAGTTCTTCACCTACCTGCGCGATACCTTCGACGTGCTGTACGCGGAGGGGGCCGATACGCCGCGCATGATGTCGATCGGCCTGCACTGCCGGCTGGTCGGGCGCCCGGGGCGCTTCGCCGCCCTGCAGCGGTTCGTCGATCACGTGCTCGCGCACGATGCGGTCTGGTGCTGTCGCCGGATCGACATCGCCCGCCACTGGCACGCACACCATCCCTACGGAGTCCCCCATGGCTGAGACGCCGGGCCGGCCGGATACCGCCGGCCCGCCCCTGACCACCAACCTGGCCGACGCGCGCTTGGGCGCCGTCGGGATCTGGTGCACGGACGAGTTCTTCGCGTCCCTGTCGCGGATGCTGGAGCCGGGCGAGCCGGTGTTCATCCCCGACAAGTACGACGACCACGGCAAGTGGATGGACGGCTGGGAGTCGCGCCGCCGCCGCGGCGGGGGCCACGATTGCAGCGTCGTGCGCTTGGCGGCGCCCGGAGAGATCCACGCCGTGGACATCGACACCCGCCATTTCACCGGCAACTACCCGCCGGCCGCGTCGCTGGAAGCCTGCCTGAGCGACGGCGATCCCGGCGACGACGCCCGCTGGGTCACGCTGGTGCCGCCGGCGGCGCTCGGTCCCGACGAGCACCACCTGTTTCCGGTCGCCGACCGAGGCACCTGGAATCACGTGCGTCTCAACCTGCTGCCGGACGGGGGCGTGGCGCGCCTGCGCGTGTACGGCCGGCCGCGGCCCGACTGGAGCGCGCTGGCCGCCCTCGGCGAGCTTGACCTGGCCTCCGCCGTGCACGGCGCGGTTGCGATCGCCTGGAACGACGCCCACTACGGCAATCCGGGCAACATGCTCCGGCCCGACCGCGGCCGCGACATGGGCGACGGCTGGGAGACCAGGCGCCGCCGCGAGCCCGGCCACGACTGGTGCGTCATCGCCCTGGCGCATCCCGGCACCATCGACCGCGTGGTGGTCGACACCGCCCACTTCAAGGGCAACTACCCCGACCGCTGCTCCCTGCAGGGAGCGGCGCTGCCGGCGGATACCGGAGAGCTGCGCGCCTCGGTGGTGGCGCACTCGATGTTCTGGCCCGTGCTGCTGGACGAGCAGCCGCTGCAGGCGGACCGCGAGCACACCTTCGCGGCCGACGCCATGAAGAGCCACGGGCCGGTGTCGCACGTGCGCCTCAACATGATCCCGGACGGCGGCATCAGCCGGCTGCGGCTGTTCGGTACGCCGTCCTGAGGCGGCGGACCGATCGGAGACTCAGCCCTGCTGACGCTCGCGCCGGAACCGCTCACGCGGGAAGCGTTCGCGCCGTTCGGGGACGTGATCGAGACCGCCGGCGCCGAGCAGCGGATCATCAACGAGGGGACGACGGTGCGCTTCCACGACTTGGCCGCCGTCGACGTCGCCGACCGCGGCGGGAGGGCGCTCGTCAACGTGTTCCGTGCCCAGCCGCTGCCGTTGCCGCTCACCGTCACCATGATGGAGCAGCATCCGCTCGGATCGCAGGCGTTCATCCCGCTCGACCGCGCGCCGTTCCTGATCGTGGTCGCGCCGGCCGGCCCGCAGCCGCGAGCCTCTGACCTGCGCGCGTTCGTCAGCGACGGCCGGCAGGGCGTCAACTACGCCAAGGGCGTCTGGCACCACCCCGTGATCGCTTGGCGGCGCCGCACCGACTTTCTGGTGGTCGACCGCGGCGGGCCCGGCGACAACCTGGTGGAGATCCGCCTCACCGGCGATCGCCCGCGGCTGGTCGTGACCTCAGGCTGACGAGGCGCGGAATGACCGGCGATGAGGCGGCGGACCTCAAGTATCGCGTGAACGTCTGACCGCGCGGGCCCAGTGCAGGCACTCCTCGACCAGCTCGCCGCTGCGCGCGTACAGCTCGTCCACGGCATCGTCGATGTGACGGGAGAGCCGCGGCGGCAGGTCGCCCGGCACCTCGTCACGGTCCAGGATGACCGGACGCCGCGCCGGCAACGCCATGACGTCCACCCACAGGTCGCGCCAGCGCAACTCCGTGCGTCCCAGCTCCACGTCGTCGCAGACATTGAAGTAGGCGCCGAGCACGGCATCCCTCCGCGCGCCGCAATCCCGCATCCACAGGTACAGGTTGTACGGCCGGCCGGCCCAGAAGCAGCCGTAAGAGCGGGTCCCCGCAGGCAGGAACACGCCCGCCACGGTCGCCTCGCGGCGGATCGTGTACCCCAGGAGCTGCCGCCCCGGTTCGATCGCCAGCAGGTCGCAGGCGAAGGTGACCCGGCGGCCGTCGGGATAATGCTTGACCTCCATGCAGCGTTCGACTCGGTGGACAGGTCGGATCATCGGGCTGAGGGAGTCTGAACCATTCGGCCTGCCGGCGTAAGATCACCCATGCCCGCACTGAACTCACCCGCAGCGCGCCGCCCGGCATCGATGCGCGCCCTGTTCAGCCAGACCCGCCGCGAGAGCCCGGGCGACACCGAGGTGGCCGGCCACCGGCTGCTGCTGCGCGCCGGGTTCGTGCGCCAACTCGGCGCCGGACTGTTCAGCTACCTGCCGCTCGCGCAACGCTCGCTGCGCCGCATCGAGACCATCCTGCGCGAGGAGATGGACGGCATCGGCGGCCAGGAGATCACCATGCCGGTGGTCAACCCCGCCTCCGTGTGGCAGGCGACCGGGCGCTGGCAGAAGATCGGCGCGGAGATGGCGCGCCTGCAGGATCGGGAGGGGCGAGACCTGGTCCTGGCGATGACCCATGAAGAAGTGATCGCCGCCCTGGTACGGGACGAGGTGCGCTCCTACAAGCAGCTCCCGCAGCTCCTGTACCACATCCAGACCAAGTTCCGGGACGACCCGCGGCCGCGCGGCGGGCTGATCCGGGTGCGCGAGTTCACGATGAAGGACTCCTACAGCCTGGACCGCGACGAGGCCGGCCTCGACCGCCAGTACCGCGCCCACTTCGCCGCCTACCACCGCATCTTTCGCCGCTGCGGGCTGCCGGTCGTGGACGTCGGCGCCGACGTCGGCATGATGGGCGGCTCGGGCGCGCACGAGTTCATGTACCTGACCCCGATCGGCGAGGACTCGATCCTGTCGTGCGACGCCTGCGGCTACCGCGCCAACCGCCAGATCGCCCGCTGCCGCAAGCCGGAGCCGGCCCCGGAGCCGCCCGGGGAGCCGGAGCGGGTCCACACGCCTGGCGCCACCACGATCGAGGAGCTGAGCGAGTTCCTGGGGATCCCGGCGGAACGAACCGCCAAGGCGGTACTGCTGATGGGTGAGGGGATCGGCGAGGACGGCGCCGAACGGCTCGTCTTCGCCCTGGTGCGCGGCGACATGGAGGTCAACGAGTTCAAGCTGGCGCAGGCCATCGGCGCCACCGGCCTGCGGCCGGCGACCGAGGACGAGATCCACGCGGCCGGCGCGGTGCCCGGCTACGCCTCCCCCGCGGACGTGCGCGGTGCGCTCATCGTGGCCGACGACCTGATCCCTGCCACCGCCAACCTGGTGGGCGGCGCCAACGAGCCCGAGTACCATGTCCGCAACCTCAACTTCGGACGCGACTTCGGCGCCGACGTGGTCGCGGACATCGTCAGCGCCGACGCCGGTGCCGGCTGCCCGGACTGCAGCGGCGCGCTGGCGCTGTCACGCGGCGTGGAGGTCGGCAACATCTTTCGGCTGGGCACCTGGATCAGCGACGCGGTCGGCTGCACCTACCTGGACGCCGACGGCACCGCCAAGCCGGTGGTGATGGGCTCCTACGGCATCGGCGTGGGCCGGCTGCTCGCCTGCGTCGCCGAGGAGCACCACGACGAGCACGGCCTGACCTGGCCGGTCACGGTGGCGCCGTTCGACGTCTACGTGGTCGCCCTGCGCGGCGGCGAGGAGGGAGCCGCGCACCTCGCCGGCGAACTGGCGGAGCAGGGACTGGAGGTGCTGCTGGACGACCGGGACGAGCGCCCCGGCGTGAAGTTCAACGACGCCGACCTGATCGGTGTGCCGATCCGCATGACCGTGAGCGCGCGCACCGTCGCCGACGGTGAGGCCGAGCTGAAGCTGCGGCGCGACGCCCAGCCGAGCCGCGTGTCTCTGCGGACGGCAGCCGGCGCGGCCGCGGAGACATTCGCCGGTCTCCACCGCCGATGGAAGGAGTCTTCGTAGCTCTATTTCCTCCGGTCGAACAAGAGATAAACGGCAAATGCACGCCTGTCCTTGACCGGCATTCTTCTGAAATTTATGATGGCCGCATACGCCTCAACGGCGATCAATGCGACGTCGTCGCGGACAAAGTGTCCTTCTGGGCCATAGTCCGCTGCGTGTCGCTCGATCTGCGCTCTGCAGAACGGATCGGCGAATTGCTGGATTTCGGGAGGAAAGCGTTTCATCATGTTCTGGTTCATACATCGATTGCGAGCAGTGTTGTGCTCAAGAGCCCGGTAGACCTGCGTCCATGCTCCTTCGCTTCGTTCCGAGGACGGTCCCCCGACAATCATGTTCGCATTGGACGCAGACAGACAGTGGAAAAGCGCGTAATAGACACTACTTACAGCTCTTCGAAGCATTGCTTGTTTAGGTCTTCCCGTCTTCGATCGAATCAAGTCGAATGCTACAAGAAGAAGGTCTATCGCATCTAGTCCCTTAGGCATTCGCCCGCATTTTATTTCCGGATCGGGCCCATTCTCGCTTCGAAACGAAGGTAAGAACGGGAAAATCGAAAATGCCGAAATTAGCCAACAATTTACGGATTCTTCCGGTCTCTCCTTTTCGCAGATTCTCCTTCAAGACTTCGAATTTGCCATCAAATACGATGTAGAATCTGACATATGTCTCTTTGTCGTCCTCGCCGAACTCGACATGTCCCCACTCGTGGAAGACCTCGAATCCCATGCCGTAATGACTCGTCATGTCTTCTCCGATCATTCTGTCAGCCTTCATCAGAAGATCGTCGACGTTATCCTTGTCTGTCTCATGAGCGGCTACCATGCTCTTCCTCCGTCAAAAGCTTCGTTGATTGATTCGTGTCGCGGTACTCTGGCAAACGCTTGGCCGAGTCATCGCGAGCATCACCATGACAGGACAGAGCGGTCTACGGTGCTTCCCCTTGGTGGTTCGACCCATGGGAAATCATGGTCTGCGGCGCCGAGCAGGGCGTCAAGCGCACCTTCGCCGTCGCGGCGGGATCGCCGCAGCGAACCGCGCATCGGTTGCTTCGCGGTCTGCTGGAAGCGGGCACTCTGACCACCGTGATCGCCGGGAACGGCCGCCGTGCGACCGTGCTGGGATTCCCGGCCCTGCTCAACCTCGTCGAGGGTCGGAGGGTTCTGTAGCCGCCGTCAGCGTGGGCCGGCGCCACCGACCTCGCTCCGGTCGGAGGGCGAAAGCCGATTTGTGTGCCACCTGTTGCTCATCGGAGGATTTGTGCGCCACATACGTCTGATTGCGGCACATAACTCCGCTTTTCGGTCACACGTGGCGCACAACGTCCACGGCGCGCGCGGCTATTCGCCCCGGACCAGCTCGACCGCGTTGCCGACCGCGACCGTGCCGCCGGCCACGACCGTGCAGGTGGCGCCGCCGCGCCAGTCGGGCTCCAGGGCCCGCCGCAGGCCGGAGCGCTGCCGGTCCATGACCCCGCACGGCCGCGTCTCACCGGTGATCCGCAGGCGCACCGAGCCGATGCGCAGCTCGCAGCCGGCGGTTGCGTGCAGGTCGATGCCCGTGACCAGCAGGTTGGCGCGCCGCGCCGTCCACGGCACCTCCTGACCCAGGTCCCTGCACGCCGACTGCCAGGCATCGCGGTCGACCGCGGTGACCTCGCGCGCCGGCGACCGGCCGGGCACGTCGCCGACCACGCCGACGCCGGGCCGCAACTCCGCAGCCTCGTGCTCGACCATGGGCGCGCCGGGTGTCGGGTGAGTGGCGATCGCCGCCAGCGTGCCGGTGATCGCGGCCCTGCCGACGGTCGCGGCCCTGCCGACGGTCACGGCCATCGCAGCCGGCCCCCGAACCGTACGGATGGGCCGCCGCCGTTGGCCGGCTCGATCGTCCCGATCCGGTAGGCGGCGTCTCCCGCCGCGGCCGCGCACGCGACCGCCTCCTGCTCCAGCGCCTCCGGCACGACGGTCACCAGTCCTAATCCCAGGTTGAACACGCGCAGCATCTCCCGGTCATCGATCCTCCCGCTCTCGCGCAGCACCGCGAAGACCGACGGTATCACGAACGCGCCCAGGTCGAGATCCGCGCAGGTCCCTTCCGGCAGGATCCGCGCCAGGTTGTCGCGCACGCCGCCGCCGGTGACGTGGGCCATGCCATGCACGGGCAGGTCGCGCAGCGCCAGGCACAGGCCGCGATAGGAGCGATGGGGACGTAGCGCGGCCTGCAGGAACGGCTCGCCGTCCACGTCCCGGTCGGCCAGATGCGCGTCCCGTTCCAGGAGCGCCCGCACCAGGGTGTAGCCGTTGGTGTGGATCCCGTTGGAGGCGACCGCCAGCACCGCGTCGCCGGCTTCGATCGCGCTGCCGTCGACGATCCGTTCCCGTTCGACCACGCCCACCATGCTGGCCGACAGCACGTAGGCGCCGTCGGCCACCACGCCGGGCTGCTCGCTGGTCTCACCGCCCACCAGGCTGCACCCCTGTTCCCGGCAGGCCGCCGCAAGCTCGACGATGATGCCGTGAACGGTGTCCGGCTCGAGCCGGCTGCACACGATCATGTCCAGCACCGCCAGCGGATCGGCGCCCATCACGGCGATGTCGTTCACCAAGTGGTTGACCAGGTCGCGGGCGATGCCGTCGAAGCACCGCGCGCGCGCCGCCAGGAGCTGCTTGCTGCCGGGCTCCTCGGTCTTCAGGGCGAGCACCGGCTCGCGATAGCCCGCGAAGTCTGCCGCGAACAGCGACGCGAACGCGCCGCTCCGGGTAAGCACGCGCGCATCGCCGGTGGTCAGGTCGGCGTCGAGCGTCGCGAAGGCGTCCCGCTTGGCATCCAGCGAGACGCCGGCGCCGGCGTAGGTCAGACCTCGGGCGGAATCGCCGCTCAATCCGCGTCGGCCGCCGCCAGACGCACCGTGACGTTGTTGTTCTCGCGATCGCGCCGCATCAGGAACGCCTCCGAATTGCTCTGGATCAGCTTGGACAGCCGCCGGTTGCCGTAGGTGCGGGGATCGAAGTCCGGGTACAGCTTCTTGAGGTTGTTGGCGATCGTCCCCAGGTCGACCCAGTCGTCGTCGGCCTCCGCCATCTCCAGGGCATCCGTGATCACGGTGACCAGGTCGAGCGACCCGCGTTCGGCCTCGTCGGTCTCCGTGACCGGCTGCTTCCTGCCGGTGCGCCGGCGGCTGCGCTCCTCCGCCATGGCCAGGTTCTCGACGAATCGGAACTCGTTGCAGGCATTGACGAACGAGCGCGGCGTGTGGTCGCGGCCGATGCCGATGACCATGCGGCCGGACTCGCGGATGCGCAGGGCCAGGCGCGTGTAGTCGCTGTCGCTGGAGACGATCACGAAGCCGTCCACGGCGCCCCCGAACAGGATGTCCATGGCGTCGATGATCATCGCCGAGTCGGTGGCGTTCTTGCCCACCGTGTTGCGGAACTGCTGGATCGGCTGGATGGCGTGGGTGGAGAGCTGGCGCTTCCAGCCCTCCATCTGGCGGTTGGTGAAGTCGGCGTAGATGCGCTTGATGGTCACCACGCCGTAGCGGACGCTCTCCTTGAGCACGGCGCCGATGTGCCCGGGCTGCGCGTTGTCGCCATCGATGAGCACCGCCATCCGGCGCTCGGTAAGTTCAGTCACATCAGACAATATACTGCCACAACGCCGGTGAGCCCACCGGCGGGAACAGCGCTACACGAAGGTGATCAGCCGCACCAGCCTGGCGCCGATCGTCATCAGAATGCGGAATACGGGAACGCCGGCGATGCTGAGCAGGATCAGCCCGAACAGCGCGTACTGGCCGTAGCGGGCGTTGTAGTACCGGTACCAGCGCGCCGCCGCCTCCGGCAGCAGGTGCGGGAGGATCCAGTGACCGTCGAGCGGGCCCAGCGGGATCAGGTTGAACAGCATCAGGATCAGGTTGATGCGCACCAGCAGCACCACGAACGTCTCCGGTCCCGGCAGGAAGACGAATGCCACTCCGGCCCCGCGCAGCGCCAGGAAGCCGTTCCAGACCACCGCCGCCAGCAGCAGGTTCATGGCGGGGCCGGCGGCGGCGATCCACAGGTCTGCCCGCGGCGACCGCAGGTAGCGCGGGTCCACCGGCACCGGCCTGGCGTAGCCGAAGCCCACCAGCACCACCATCAGCAGCCCCATCGGATCGATGTGCGCCAGCGGGTTGAGGGTGAGCCGGCCGGCCAGCTCCGCAGTGCGGTCCCCGGACAGCTTGGCGACCGCGGCGTGGGCGTACTCGTGGAACGTCAGCGACACGATCAGGGCGACGGTGATCAGGGCGAACAGCAGGATGTCGCCGCGCAGCAGCAGGGAAACCACGCGCCAACCATACCGCGGTGGACGGGTCGGATGCCGCGCACTACGGTAGCCCGGTGAGCGCCCGGGACCGCCGGCAACGAACGGCATCCGGAGACCGGCAGTCGTCGCTTGCCGCGACGCTGCTCGGCGCGCTGACGTGCGTGTTCGGGCTGCAGTTCCTGCGCCTGCTGGTGGTGGCGCTGTCCGTCAACCTGGTGCAGATCAACGAGCTGAGCTCGGTGCTGGTGGGCGCCATGGGGCTGGCCGTGTTCGGACTCGGGTTCCTGGCGCCGGTCGTGCACCGGATGCTCGGCCGTTCCGGCGCGCCCGTGATCTTCGCAGGGCTCGGTCTCCTGCGGATCGCCGAACAGCTCTCGCCGTCACTGCCGGCGGACCTGGCGCTGTCGATCGCCGGCACGGTGGTCTTCCTGTGGGCGCTCCCGCTCATGCTGCGATCGCTCCTCGCCGCAGGCCCCGCCGAGAGTGGACCACATGCCGCGGTTGCGCTCCTGTTGGCGCTGTCGATCGACACGGCGGTCAAGGGCGCGTTCGGAACGATCGACCTCTCATGGGCGGGCGGCTGGGAGGCGCACGTGGTCACCGCGGGCCTGGTAGCGGCGCAGTGGATCCTGCTGGGGCTCGCGGCGCCGGCGCGTGCGCTCGCGGCCGCGCGACACGCGCCGGCACGATCGTCCTGGGGCGTCCGCTGCCTGGTTTTCGGACCGGCGCTGGTGCTGCAGTTCCTGACGCTCCAGAACGTCGCGTGGCTGACGGTGGTCATCGGCTGGCAGCAGCCGTTGGTGCTCGCCTGGATCCTGGCCTCGAACCTGGCGGCGGTGGTGGTGGCGCTGTGGCTGGCCCGGCGCAGGAGGGCGCCGCACGGCAGTCTGCTGGCGCTGCTGGGCGGCGTGTTGATCGCATCGGTGGCCGTGGCGTGGACGGGACCCCTGGCGGCGATCGCGGCACTGGTGGGTCACGTCGTGAGCGCGGTGCTGCTGGTCACGGCGGCGCGGCCCGCAGCCGCCTCGGCCGGCAGGCGGAGCGAAGGGGCCGGGCCGGCCTGGACCACCGTGGGGATGCTGGCGCTGCTGGTGCTGCTGTTCGTGCACTACGCCCAGTACGACATCGCGATTCCCGTTCCGCAGGGGATGGTCCGCCCGCTCGCCGCGCTGCTGGTCGCGCTTGCGGCGCTGCGCGCCGGCATGAACCGGTCGCCGGTGCCGGCGGGGGTGCCCCGCTCCGCTGCCCTCGCCGCCCTGCTGCTGCTGGCGGTGCCCGCCGTGCAGCTCGCGACCCGGAACGAGGTCCGACCCGGCTCGGGCACCGGCTTTCCGGTGCGGGTGATGACCTACAACATCCACCAGGGCTTCGACGCGTACGGCCGCCACGGCATGGAGGCGATCGCGCAGGTCATCGAGAACGAGGACCCCGACGTCGTCGCCCTGCAGGAGGTGTCCCGAGGCTGGCTGATCAACGGCTCGGTCGACACGCTGGTGTGGCTGTCGCGGCGCCTCGGCATGACCTACGCGTTCGGGCCCGCGGCCGACCCGGTGTGGGGGAACGCCGTGCTGAGCCGCCTGCCGATCCGGCGGGCCGGCAACCACCTCATGCCCAACAACGACGACATCGTCATGGACCGCGGCTTCATGACGATCGAGATCGACGTGGGACGTGGCGAGGTGCTGGCGCTGTTGGCCACCCACTTCCACCACGAGGAGGAGGACTCCGTGCATCGGATGCCGCAGACGCGTGCGATTCTCGAAGCGATCGAGGCGCACAACACGGTGCTGCTTGGGGACCTCAACGCCCATCCCGACCACCCCGAGATCGTGCTGATCGCCGAAGCCGGCTTCGTCGACGCATTCGTCGCCGCCGGGCCGCCCGGCGACGGCTTCACCTGGCCGACCGACGAGCTGGAGAAACGCATCGACTACGTCTGGACGAGCCCGGACCTCACGGTCACGGACTTCTCCCTGCCGATGAGCACCGCCTCCGATCATCTGGCCGTCGCCGTGACGGTCGACCGGTGACGCCGGCCTCGCCGCACGATGCCGCCGCCCGGCGTCTGCACGAACAGATCGAGTTCCTGTGCGCGATCGACGAATTGAAGGGCGTGCTGCGGCAGACAGCGCTGCTTGACGCCAGCAGGAGGGAGAACTCGGCCGAACACTCCTGGCACCTCGCGGTGTACGCGCTGGTGCTGGCCGAATACGCCGAAGACGACATCGACCTGGCCCGCGTCCTGCGCATGGTGCTCGTGCACGACATCGTCGAGATCGACGCCGGCGACACCTACATCTACGACGACACGGGGCGTGAGACCAAGGAGGAGCGCGAACGGCAGGCGGCCGACCGGCTCTTCGCCCTGCTGCCGGACGACCAGGCCGGGGTGCTGCGAGCCGCCTGGGACGAGTTCGAGGAACGGCAGACGCCCGAAGCCCGCTTCGCATACGCGATCGACCGCCTGCAGCCGCTGCTGCACAACCACCGCACCCACGGATTCGCCTGGCGGCGGCACGGCATCACGGTCGATCAGGTGTACGACAAGAACCACCCCATCGGCGACGGCGCGCCGCGGCTGTGGGAGCTGGCGCGTGAGCTCGTCGAAAAGTCCGCGCAGCGCGGCGACCTGAAGCGCTGACCGGCGGAAGCGATTACAGCGGCCGCCGCTGCAGGAAGTACCGGTTCAGGTAGTCGGGCAGGCCGTCGCGGTTGTGGTCCGCGGGATTCGCGCGTCGGTTCAGGTAGTCGGGTATGCCGTCGCCGTCGGCGTCGCCGTAAACGACGATCGGCCGAAGGTGCCCGGCCATCGCGTCGACGATCCGCTGGGCGAGCTCATCGAGCTCATCGACCGGGGACTCCGCCGTCCGCTGCGCCGGCCGGCCCGGCGGCAGCCGCTCCACGGCGAACGAACCGGCCCAGGTGACCTCCCCCGTCGCCACGTCGAGCAGCCGAACCTGCAGCCGGGCGGTGCCCGTCGCGGGATCGAGGCGGTCCGGGCCGATCAGGATCGCGATCGCGACATCCTCGGAGGCGAACAGCCGCTGCCAGTCCGTTTCGGGCGGCGCCGGCGCGGCCTGCGCGCTCGCGGCGCAGGCCAGGATCAGCCCGAGCGCCGCGGCCGCGACCGTGCGTTTCGGCATCCGGCGCCTACTGCCAGGAGAATCTCTGGTTGCTGCCCAGCTTGACGATCACCTGCTCGAACTCCCAGTACGCCAGACCGGTCTCGATGTTGGTGGCGGTGAGCTGGAAGTAGTAGTCGACCTGCTGAGCGTCGCCGACGCGGTTGGTGCGCTGGATGATCTTGCCCGACAGGCTCAGGTCGGGAGCCACCACGGTGCCGTCCTTGGCGACGGTGTCCTGGTTGAACAGCTTGTCCTTCTGCAGCTCCCGGACCTTGGCGATCAACGGATCCTCGGGATCGTCCACGCCGACGGCGGTGGTGGCGATGACCCGGCCGCTCTCCAGCAGGTCGATCCTGATCTTCTTGACGAGCTGATCGGTATCGATGTCGAGCGCCGTGTCGTTGATCATGCGGCTGACCGCCATCACCCACGGCGCGTCGCTCCCCGGCTTGACCGACAGGGGACTGTCCAGGAACGAGGCTACCGCCTGCTCGGCAGCGAACTCGAAGTCACGGTAGTCAAGGCCGAGCGTGGTCCGCTCGCCGACCTGCGGCGGATTGGGCTGCGGCTCGTTGGCCTGGCGCAGATCGAGGTACACCGGGTCCGACGCGCAACCGATCAGCAGGGCGAGCGCCGCGCAGGCGGCCACGGCGAACTGGACGAGCGATTTCATCTGCATGCCTCCAATATAGTCCCCTTCCACTATAGTCTCCCTCCACTATAGTTCCATTGTCGGCCGAATTCAGCCTCCGAACGCAGCGGCGTGCACGGTGGGCGGCGCTCCTTGCACGACGGTCTTCACCTGCACCAGCACAAAACGCCCGCTCGGCAGCGGCACGTCCACCGTGTGACCGCCGGCCGACACCCGGATCGTGCCGTCGGACGGCCGCGGCAGGCTGGCGATGCCGATCGACTGCGGCAGCGCCCGCCAGATGCGCGTGTCGGCCTGGGTGGCCACCGCGGAGGCGATCGGCGTGACGAAGCCGATGATCGACCCGAGCGCGCCGGCGTCCTTGGTCTCCTCCTGGACCGCGACCTGCAGGATGGTGCGGATCACCGTACCGGCCACCGCCTTGCCGACGACCGCGTCGTACCCGGCGCGGAACTCGGTGGCGGCGTAGCGGTCGACGTTCAGGAGCGTCTCGGTCCGGTAGTCCTCTCCCCCGGCGCTGATCCGCAGCGGACTCGCCGCCGGCCTGCCGGGACGGAGATCGGGCAACGCCATGGAGACGATGAGGAAGCTGTCCTCATCGAGGAACACCGGCAGGTCGAAGCGGAACTCGACGAGGTGCGGGCCGGTGCCGTCCTCGTGCACGACCCACACGCGGTCACCGGCCGCCGCCGTGCCGTTTGCGGCTCGCTCGGCCACGGCGAGGTCGGCGAGGACGTGGCGGTTGCGCGCACCGTCCAGCGCGGCGGCGTTGCGGAACAGGTCCGATGCGCGGTTGGCCTCGCCGGTGGCGAGCCGGAACGCGCCGTGCAGCCAGTCGGCGAGCGGATTGCGCAGATCCCGATACTCCCCGAGCGATTCGACCGCCTGCAGGCGCCGGGCGACCGCTCCGTCGGGCTCCATCGCCTCGCCGAGCGACCGGTCGATGTTCTCGCGGTGCTCGTCCTCGTCCTCCTCCCCGGCGCGCAACGCGCGGACCTTGGCCGCAAGCTGATCGACGGCGTTGGCCTGCCGCTGGTGCGCGCGATTCAGCTCCACGCGGGCGCGCGCCGTGTCGCCGATCATCAGCGCGTTGGTGGCCTTGTAGGTATTCACCATCACGCCCTCGTAGATCGTTCCCCGATAGGAGACCATCAGGTCGTTGCCCACCAGCGTCAGCCCCGCCGACAGCAGATCCTCCACGCTCGCGATGGTGTCCGCCTTCCACATGAGCTGCGACTCGGCCCGGTCGAACGCGGCCTGGGAGGCTTCGAACCGGCCGGCCGCGCGCAGCGCCATCGCGGTGTGCAGGGAGCTGAGGAGCTGCCCCTCCGGGTAGTCGAGCCCGGTTTCCCCGCCGACCGCGGCGCTGGCGGCGTCGTAGTCGCCGGCGGAGTAGCGTTCCATGAACGTCCGGGTCTCCTGGATGTCCGAGAACCCCGCGCATCCCCACAGCAGTCCCGCGGCGATGAACATCGCGTACGGTCGTGCTACCCCGGACAACAATCCCTTCAACGCCTCAATCCTTCGGCGCGGCGTCGACCATGCTGCAGGCAGACGGCGCCCCCGGCTATGATGCGCCGGAGCGGCGTGACTGACCAAGCGGCGGATCCCTGGGAAGCCGCGGTCTACGAGGCCGCGGAAGTCGGGCGCTGGGCGGGACTGAAGCCGTCGCGGGTCCGGCGGTGGCTGCGCATGGGCACCTCCGGGCAGAGGTCCACCCGTGCGTCGTTCCTGGACTTGGTCGACGTGCTGTTCGTCACGCCGTTCCTGGCTCGCGGCCTGCGGCTGCGGCAGCTTCGCGCGGCGCTCGACGAAGCCGGGCATCTGCTCGGCGTCGACCACTACGCGTCGCGCGACTTCTTCACCGACGGCCACGGCGTCTTCCTGCGGACGCGCACCTACGGCGACGCCGTTCTGAGGCTGCTCTCCGACGGGCGGTGGGTAGCCGCCGAGGACATCGTCGACATCGGAGCCAACATCGAATTCGACGAGGGGTCGGGTGCGGCCGAGCGCTGGTACCCGCGCGGCATGGACGGCCTGGTCGTGATCGACCCGTGCCTGGCCGGCGGCCGGCCGTCGGTCGACGGCCGCGCGATGCCGACCGCCGAGGTACATGCCGCGTTCGTGGACCATGGGCGCAGCGTCGCGGCTGCCTGCGCACGCCTGGGTCTCGACGCAGGCGAAGTCGAGGCGGCCGTCCTGTTCGAGGAGCGGGCGCGCTGAGTGAGTGCGCAGGACGGCAGACTTGCAGTCCCCCGCGACGGTGTCTGTCCGACTGGCGCCTGAGCGCCAGTCGGACAGACACCGGAGCCAAAGGAGGGGCTGGGCCAAGAAACCGGAGCCGCAGGCGACGTTTTTCTTGGGGCGCTACTCGGCTGACAGCGCGGCGGTCGCGAACACGACGTGGAACGGCATGCAGTAGATGACCACGCTGCCGAACCGGTCGATCTCCGTACCCGCGTCGAGCGCGTAGTTCTGACTGCCGACGTTGCCCTTGAGCGAGCCCAGATCGATGTAGCGGCCCAGCTCGTCGCGCCGCTTCGGCTCCGCGTTCTCGGCCAGCAGCACGTGCAGGTCCGGCCCGTTGGTGACCCGGAACTCCTCGAACCGGAGCAGCAGGCCGCCGTCCGCCAGGCGGTAGATGAGAGCCTTGCCCGAACCCTTGTGGAAGCGGTCGGCATCCATGAAGGCGCCCTGCGCCAGCCGCTCCGGTGATCCGCCGCCCGGCATCGCGTCGTCCATGTCGTGCTCCGGCATGGCCGCCGCGAATTCCATGACCCGGTCCTGGATCTCCTGCTGCGCGCGGCCGGACAGGTCCTCCCACGCTTCGCCCTGCGGCAGGTTGGCCAGCGCCTCGCGGCGCTTCGCCTCGATCTCCGCGGCCGGCATGTCGTCCATGTCGTCGGCGCTCGGCAACTCCACCGGGAACGCCTCGGAAACGGTGCGATTGATGAACAGCGGCGAGCCCAGGTACCAGCCGGCCGCCAGCACGGCGGCGCCCGCCACGGCGATGATGACGATCAGGATGGGTCTTCTCATGCAATGAGTGTGCGCCTCACGGCGGCCCGCGGCTACTGCCGTGGCGTGCGCAACTCGTCCAGCTCCTGCAGACTGCGCGGCCAGTCGCCCTTGAGCAGCCGCGAGAGCGCGCGGTCCGCCAGCAGCTTGCCACCGGTCTGGCACGCCGGGCAGTAGTTGCACTCGTTGTCGGCGTAGACGATGCGCTGCACGGGCGTGGCGCAGCGTGGACACGGCTGGCCGTACTTGCCGTGTACTGCCATCTCCGGACGGAACGCCGTGACCCGCTCCGGGAAGCGGTCCCGGGCCTGATCGCGCAGCCGCTCGATCCAGCGCGTCAGCACCTCACGCGTCGCGGAGTGCAGGCGCCCGAGCTCCTCGTCCGTGAGCCGGGTGGTCCACTTCAGCGGCGACAGCCCCGCGGCATGCAGGATCTCGTCCGAATAGGCGTTGCCGATCCCGGAGCAGAGCCGCGGATCGGTGAGCGCCCGCTTGACGGTGTGGTTCTCCGCGAGCAGCGCCTGCCGAAAAGCCGGTTCGTCGGCGGCCAGCACGTCGATGCCGCCGCGGTCCAGCGCCCGCAGAGCCGGCGCTCCGCGCAGCAGATGGAGCGCCGCGCGTCGTTTGGACCCCTGCTCGGTGAGAATCAGGGTGCCCGCGTCGAAGCGGAACGCCGCAAGCCCCACGCGCCGCGGGATCGGCGCGGCGGACGATCCCTCCTTCCAGCGCAGGCGCCCGGCGATCATCAGGTGCAGGACCAGGTGCAGGTCCTCCCCCAGGCCGAAGACGATGCGCTTGCCGATCAGCTCGATCGACTCGACGCGCGCCCCTTCGGCCGCGGCCAGCGGAGGGTCGTACGTCTTCAGGAGGCTGGGGCTGGCCACCGTCACCCGCTGCAGCCGCTCGCCCGCCACGCGGCGCAGCAGATGACCTCGATAGAGCAGGAGATCCGGCAGCTCCGGCATCGTCAGCCGTCCAGCATACCCCAGGCTCCCGCGATGCGTGTTGCACGCTCGCCCTCCGGCGCGTATGAAACTGCAGGTGACGTGAGTGGAGTGCCAAGGACGGACGGAGTGCGGGAGGCATCGCCGGGTCCGCTGGCGCTGGGCATCGACACCGGCGGCACCTTCACGGACCTGGTGGCGCTCGGCGTGGACGGATCCGTGCGCGTCGCCAAGGCCCCCTCCACGCCCGACGCGCCGCTGGGCGCACTGATCCGCGTGCTGGACAAGGCCGCGGTTCCTGGCGACGCCATCGAGCGCATCGTGCACGGCACCACGGTGGCCACCAACACGGTGCTGCAGCGCCGCGGGGCCGAGGTGCTGTACGTGACCACCGCGGGGTTCGAGGACATCCCTTTCATCCAGCGCATCAACCGCAAGAGCGAGTACGACCTGCACTGGCGCAAGCCGCGGCCGCTCGTCCGGCGCCGCAACTGCCTGCCGGTGGCCGAGCGAATCGACGCCCGGGGCGAGGTGGTGGTACCGCTGGAGGCCGCCGCCATGGAGCAGCTCGCGGCACGGATCGCCGAGCGCGGCGCCGAGTCGATCGCGGTCTGCCTGCTGTTCTCCTATCTCAACCCGGCCCATGAGCGTGCGCTCGGCGCCTTCCTGGAGCGGCGCTTTCCCTCCATCCCGGTCTCCCTCTCGCACCGGGTTGCGCCGCTGTGGCGTGAGTACGAGCGCTCCAGCACAACCCTTGCCGACGCCTACCTGAAGCCGCTGCTGAGCGGTTACTGCCGGAGCGTCGGCGAGGCGCTGCGCGAACGCCACGTGAGCGGTCCCTGTTCGCTCCTCAAGTCGGACGGCGGCACCACCGCGCTCACCCAGGCCCCGGAACGGCCGGTCGACCTGCTGCTCTCCGGGCTCGCCGGAGGCGTGATCGGCGGCGCCCACTTCGCGCGCGAGGCGGGCTTCGAGCAGGCGATCACCCTCGACATGGGGGGCACGAGCTGCGACGTGGGCCTGCTGCTGGACGGCGAGCCGCAGTTCACCACCGAGTACGAGATCGAGTGGGGCCTGCCGGTGGCGATTCCCGTGATCGAGGTGCGCACCCTCGGCGCCGGCGGCGGCTCCATCGCCCGCATCGACAAGGGCGGCATGCTCAGCGTGGGACCGGAGAGCGCGGGCGCCCGGCCCGGTCCCGGCTGCTACGGCGCCGGCGGCGACGCCGCCACCGTGACCGACGCCAACCTGGTGCTCGGCCGGCTCAACCCCGAGTTCTTCCTTGGCGGAGAGCTCAAGCTTCATCCAGAGCGCGCGGCGGCAGTGATCGACCCGCTGGCGCGGTCGCTGGGACTGCAGCGGGAAGCGGCGGCGCGTGCCATCGTCGACCTCGCCGACGAGAACATGACCAACGCCATCCGCCTGCTGACCATCGAGCGCGGGATCGATCCACGCGACTTCGTGCTCGTCGCATTCGGCGGCGCCGGGCCGCTGCACGCCGCGGCCATCGCCGCAAAGCTGGGAATCCGCCGGGTGGTGGTGCCGCCGCACCCCGGTCTGTGCTCGGCCTTCGGGGCGGCCCTGGCGCAGCTGCGGGTGGAGCGGGTGCGGACCCTGGGATTACGGCATTCGGAACTGGACGAAGCGGAGCTGGCCGCGCGCTTCGACGCCATGCTGCAGGCCGGGCAGCGCGAGATCGAGGCGGAGGGGCTGCGCGGCGCACCGCGCGAGCGGCTTGCCCTGAGCATGCGCTACGCGCAGCAGAATTACGAGCAGGACGTGGAGTACCGGTTCGCAGACGGTCTGCCCGCGGCGGTCGAGCGCTTCCACCGCCGCCACGAGGAGTTCTTCGGCTACCAGTTCCCCGATCACCCCGTGGAGCTGGTGCATCTCAAGGTGTCCCTCGCCGAGACGGCAGCGGACCCGCCGCCCGCCCTGGCGCCGCCTGCCCCCGCCGTTGACGGCGCGCCGCCGGCCGCGGCCGGTTGCCGCCGTGACCGGCTGCCCGCGGGCACCGAGTTGCGCGGTCCGGCCGTGATCGAAGAGCTCGACTCCACGACGTACGTGCCCGAAGAGGTACAACTGGCCGTGGATCGGCTGGGCAACCTTGTCCTCACCCTGCCGGACGAGCCATGGCGCGATGGCGCAGACCGTGAAGCGTGACCCTCCCGCTCGCGGAATGCGCCCTGCGCCCGCTGCGGCCGGTACCGATTTGGCGCCGGGGACGACGAATGCTAATCTCGATTACCGCCGGTCGAGGAGTCGGTGGAAACTCGACACACGACCATGTCACACCCGAGCGTAACGCCGCCGGCAATCAAGAGCGGCCTTCCGGTCGCCATCGACGATCTGATCCACGCTCGATCGGTCGAGGACAACCGGAGAGAGTTCAAGGCATCCTGGAATCACGCGACCCAGGCGGCCGTCGTTCGCACGGTCTGCGCCTTCGCCAACGACCTTCTGAATCTGAACGGCGGATATGTGATTCTGGGTGTCGAGACCGATGAGAGAGGGAGTCCCGTTCTCCCGCCTCGAGGCCTGCAAGACGCCAACGTAGACACGATTCAGCGAGAGATACTCGGACAGTGCAACCGGATCCATCCGCGCTATCATCCCGTGCTCTTTCCGGTTGCGTATCAAGACCGGCTGATCCTGGTGGTCTGGGCACCGGGAGGCGACTTTCGGCCCTACGAAGCTCCGCGTACCGCCACTACCGGCGATCGCGCCTATTACGTCAGGGAGGGATCGCAGACCGTGGAAGCCAAGGGCGCTCTACGGTCTCAACTCTTCGAGCAAGCCGCGAAAATTCCATTCGATGATCGCCTCAATGGCTCCACCGAATTGGACAATGTATCCGACCGATTGGTAAAAGGGTTTCTCGCTGACATCGGCAGCGAGATCGGTCGTACCATTCCGTTCACCTGTGATGTCTATTCACGGATGCAGCTCATCTCTCCCCTGAACGGCCACGATGCGCCACGGAACGTGACGCTCCTGTTCTTCAGCGATGATCCGGAGCGGGTGTTTCCCGGAGCTGAGATCGACGTCGTGCAGTTTGCCGATGACGCCGGCGGCGACCTCATCGAGGAGAAGACCATTCGGGGACCGCTTCACCATCAGGTCAGACAGACGCTGAGCTACCTGAACTCCCTCGGCAGCACCGTCATCGAAAAGGTCACGGGCAGAGCCGAAGTCGACAGGATGGTGACATACCCGTACGAGGCGATTCGTGAAGCCGTCGTGAACGCCGTGTATCACCGCTCCTACCAGGAGGTCGAACCGACCAAGATCTACCTGTACCCCGATCGAATGGAGGTCACCAGCTATCCAGGGCCGGTGCGGGGAATCGAACTGCACCACTTCACGCGTGGGCAGGCGGTGCCGGCAGTTCCGGCGAGGAACCGGCGAATTGGAGGATTTCTGAAGGAGCTCAAGCTCGCCGAGTCAAGAGGCACCGGCGTGCCCAAGATTCGGCGCCATATGAGCCGGAGCGGGTCACCCGAACCGCGGTTCGACTTCGATGAAGCGCGCACCTATTTTCGCGTGATTCTGCCCGTTCACCCGCGTTATCGGGTGATCCACGCGCTGCGCGAGAGTGCGTTGTTGTGGGCCATCGGCAAGCGCCGTGAAGCGCTCGACCATCTGTTGCGGGTGGCACGGGATCAGCCCGGCTCCGGCGCCGTCACCGGGCAAATCATCGAGTACGCCGGTGCGCTCGAAGACCTCGACCTGGCGCGCACCTGCCTGGAGCGCTTCGAATCCGTGGAGGACCGAACCGAGGGCTCGCAGCCCTACCTGCGCTATGCTTCGGTGCTGCTGAACCGGGGGCAGGAGGAAGAAGCGCGCCGGTGGCTGAGCCGGGTTCCCGTTACGAGCGGCTACGGCGATCTTCTCGAAGCCGCGATTCTGAGCAAGCGGGCACGCGACTACCGCGAGGCGCATCGACTGTTCGACGGCATCTACCCCCGCGCCAACAATGACCCGAAAGTGGTGCAGGAATTCGCCCAGACCAAGCTCGCTCTCGCCCGCGCTCTGCGCCCGCGCGGACGCGATCCGGTCACCAGGCTTGCTACCAAGAAGACACTCAATCGGCAGGCGGTCGAACTGCTGCGCCGAGCGATCCCCTTGACCGACGATCCCACGCGCAAGGCATGGTGCTGGTTCGACCTGGCCAGCGCGCTGGCGTGGCTGCGCGAGCCGAACAGCGACGTGGAGCATGCGTACCTGCAGGCGATGGCACTGAAACCGGACGAACACCGGTTTCGGGAACGATACGACGACTGGCGCCGCAGGCGTGCGGGTGCGAGCGGAGAATCGGGCATTGAACCGTAGCGCGCACGCCCTGGACAGCGTGACCCTCACCATCATCAACAACTACCTGGTCAACACCTGCAGGGAGATGGGGCTGGCGATGATGAAGACCTCCTACTCCTCGATCTTCAACGAGGGGCTGGACTTCTCCTGCGTGGTGTTCGACCGCGACGCGCAGATGGTCTCCTACGCCGAGTTCTGTCCGGCCCAGATCGGGGCCATCCTCTACACCATGCAGTGGACGATCGCCGAGGTCGGGCTGGAGAACTTCGCACCCGGCGACGTGGTGATGCACAACGACCCCTACCGCGGCGGCTGCCACCTGCCCGAGCACACCGTGATCAAGCCCGTGTACCACCGCGGCGAGCTGTACGGCTTCGTCGGCAACATCGCCCACCTCACCGAGATCGGCGGCAAGGCGGTCGGCGGATTCGCCGCGGACGCGCGCGAGATCTACCAGGAGGGCCTGCGGCTGCCGCCCGTGAAGATCATGCGCGGCGGCGAGTACGTGGACGACATCTGGAAGATCATCCTCACCAACCACCGCACGCCGCGCACCTCGTGGGGCGACTTCCACGCCATGATCGGCTCGCTCACGGTCGCCGAGCGGCGGCTGCACCAGCTCCTGGACCGCTACGGCTTCGACGCCGTGCTCGACGCCGGCGGAGAGCTCATGGACTACGCCGAACGGCGCATGCGCGCGGAGATCGCGGAGATCCCCGACGGCGAGTATGCGTTCGAGGACTGGATCGAGAACGACGGCGTGGTGGCGGACGCGCGCTACCGCATCCATTGCACCGCGGTGGTGCGCGGCGAGCGCATCATCTTCGACTACAACGGCTCCAGCCCGCAGGCGCAGGGCCCCTGCAACTGCACCTACGGCGTGACCGCATCGGCCACCTACAACGCGATGCTCAACCTCACCGACCGCACCATCCCGCGCAACTCCGGCTGCTACCGCCCCATCGAGCTGATCGTGCCGCCCGGTACGGTGGTGAACGTCGAGCATCCCGGTCCCAGCGTGGGCGGCAACTCCGAGATCCACGAGCGCATCGTCGACGTCCTGTTCGGCTGCCTGTCTCAGGCGTTGCCCGAGCGGGTGGCGGCCGCCACCGGCGCCAGCTCCTGCAACTTCCTGTTCGGCGGCACCCATCCGCGCACCGGCGAGTTCTACGCCAACTACCACATCGAAGGCTGCGGCTGGGGCGGCAAGGCGACCGGCGACGGCAACGACAGCCAGTGCCCGATCAACGGCAACTGCCGCAACACGCCGGTCGAGGTGTTCGAGACCCGCTACCCGTGGCTGACGCACAGCTACAGCCTGGCGGACGGCTCGGGAGGTCACGGACGCAGCCGCGGCGGCGCCGGCAGCCGCCGCGTGATCGAGGCGCGGGCGCCGGAGATCACGGTGTCCAGCTTCATGGACCGCCACGAGCAGGGAGCCTGGGGGGTGTTCGGCGGCGAGCCGGGGCGCCCGGGCGCGCTGCGTATCCGCCGGGACGGCGACGACTCCTGGCGCACCTTCAGCGAGGCGTTCGGCACCGTGTCGCCCAACAAGTTCGCGGACATCCGGGTGCAAGGCGGCGATCGCATCGAGATCGTCAGTCCCGGCGGCGGCGGGTACGGGCCGCCGGCGGAGCGCGACCCCGATCTGGTGTGCGAGGAGGTGCGCGACGGGGTGCTCAGCCCGGATCAGGCGCGCGAGGTGTACGGCGTGGTGCTGGAACGGCATGCCGACGGCGGCTGGCGCCTCGACGCGGCGGCAACGGCGCAGCTACGTTCGGAGCCGTGAGCGCCGCCGAGGGACACGCCGCCGAGGGACACTGGGAGCCGGTCCCCGACGCGCTGTACGCCACCACCACCGCGCGCTGCGACCTGTGCGGCAAGATGATCGTCGGCCGTCTCTGGCGAGCGCGGCACGGCGAGCGTCGCCTGAGCTTCTGCGACCGCCGCTGCCAGCGCACGTGGCTGGAATACTGGCTGCCGCGCTACGGCGACGTCAGGTAATGAACTCGAAGATGGTCACGAGCGTCGCAATCAGCCCGAAGCCGACTCCGATCAGCCACTGCATGCCGTTGAAGCGACTGTTCATGTCCTCGAAGCGCTTGTTCACGTCCTCGAAGCGTTTATTCACGTCCTCGAACCGGACGTCGACCGCCTCGAAGCGAGTCTCCATCAACTCGCGCTGTGCCTTGAGCTCGTGCCGCTGCGCCACGAGCTCCTGTTCGAGCCGCTCCATGCGTTCCAGGATCTGCGGCCCGGAGACGACCTGAGGCGCCACGTCGACAAGCCAGCCGTAGATGTTGCCCTTCACGTAGTCGCCGATGCGCCTCAGATCGGTGTCGTCGAGCGCCATGCCCACCTCGCTCATAATCATACCCTCGTACCTGGACAATGCACACGCGGCGGTGCCGCTTTCGGCCGTCCGTGAATGGACGACCGCGCCCGGTCAGGCGTCTTTGGCTTCGCCGCGCGGGCCGCTATGCTCGCGCCCCAAAACCGTCGCCCGGGGCTCCGCTCTTGGCCCAGCCCCACCTTCACGCCGAGGAGTCCGTGGGATTGCCGCTCGCGCGCCAATCCGACAGACTCCTCGGCCTCATGAAAGCGGTCCTGTACGAGAAGCCGTGGGCGATGCGCGTGGTCGACCTGCCGCAGCCCGAACCGCGCGACGGGGAAGTGCTGCTGGCGGTCGACGCGGTCGGCATCTGCGGCAGCGACGTGCACGGCTTCACCGGTGAGAGCGGCCGGCGCGCGCCCGACATGGTCATGGGACACGAGGTCGGCGCCCGCGTCGCGGCGCTGGGTCCGGGCGCCGGCGGACCGCCGGTGGGCACGCCGGTCGCCCTGTACAACATCATCGCCGACCATGCTCCGAGCCCGGAGGACGGCGATCCGAGCTTCCTGAACAAGCAGATCATCGGCGTCAATCTCTCCCGCCGCGGGGCGATGGCCGAGTACGTCACCGTGCCCGCCGACAACGCCATCCCCATCCCGTCCGGGGTGGGGCCGGACATCGCGGCGCTGGCCGAGCCGGCGGCGGTGACCGGCCATGCGTTCGACCGCCTTGCCGCCCACGACCGACGCCCAGGACCGCTGGCCATCCTGGGCGCCGGCACCATCGGCCTGTGCGCGGCCACGGTCGGGCACTTGCGCGGCTTCGACCCGATCGTGGTGCTGGACACGGTGGCGGACAAGGCGCAGGCGGCCTCGGACTTCGACGCACAGCCCTACCATCTGCAGGCGGGCGAGGAGCCTGCGGCTACCTCCGCGGCGGTGGAGGTCGCGCTCGGCGGTCGCCCCAGCGTGGTGATCGACGCCGTCGGCACCGGCCCGTCGTTCACGCTCGCGTTCCAGCTCTGCCGGCCGGACGCCACGCTGCTGGCCATCGGCAACCTGGCCAAGGAGGTGAGCCTGCCGCTGCAGGACCTGGTCTCCGACGAAGTCACGGTCATCGGCAGCTACGGCTTCGACCGCGCATCATTCCAGGCCAGCGTCGATGCGCTGCCGCAGCTCGCCGGCCGGCTGGCCACCTTCATCGAGGCGCGATGTACGCTGGACGACGTGCCGGAAGTGATGACCGCGCTGGCGCGCGGCGAGCGCCAGGAGCGCAAGGTGATCATCGACGTCGCCGGCGCGGGGGGTTGAGGAGCATGCAGGAGATACGCGTAGGACTGATCGGGTGCGGAGGGCGCGGGCGCGGCCACGCGCGCCACATCGCCGCGATCGACGGAGCCGTGATGACGGCCGTGTGCGACCTGGACGAAGCGCGGCGCACCACGGCAGCCTGCGAGCTCGGCGGGGTTGCCACCTATGCGGCGCCGGAGCGGATGCTCGAAGCCGAGTCTCCGGACGCCGTGGTCGTCGCGGTGCCCCCGGAGTTCAACGCTCCGGTTGCGCAGATCTGCCTGGAGGCCGGCGTCCACACCCTGTTGGAGAAGCCTCCCGGACTGCACGTGTCGGAGACGCGCGCCCTTCTGGAAACCTCCGAGCGCACCGGCGCCCGCTGCATGGTCGGTCTCAATCGCCGCTTCAACCCGGCGATTCGCCAGGCGAAGCGGCTGATCTGCGAGCGCGGCCCGCTGACGACCATCGTCGGCGAGTTCCACAAGAACCTGGTCGACATCGAGGAGCGTGGCATCCTGAGTCCGCCGGTGCTCGACCGGTACTTCTACGAGACGCCCGTGCACGCGCTGGACTGCGTCCGCGCCCTGGCCGACTCGCCCGTGGCGGAGGTGCACAGCTTCTCGGGGAGCTTCTTCTCCAGGTACCGCGACGTGTATGGGGGGCTCATCCTGTTCGAGAGCGGCTGCGTCGCCCACCTGGTCGCCAACGTCACCGCCGGTGCCCGGCTGGAGCGCTACGAGCTCCACGGCCGCAGCGCTTCCGCCTACCTGGAAGGCGTGCGCAGCGGCCAGGTGATCATCGACGAAACGGTCACGGAGCTCACCTGCTCCGGCGATGAAAGCACCCGCGACCAGAACCGCTACTTCATCGACCGCGTGCGCGACGGACGCCCGTTCGGACCTCCCGCCAGCGACCTGCACGAAGCGATCCTGTCCATGGAGCTGATCGACCGCCTGTTCGGCTGAGAGCCCGGGCACACGTTTTTCGGACGTATTTCTGCCATCTACGCCAGAAATACGTCCGAATGATCGCCAGGGCCGGCGATTCCGGTCTATGGTTGCCCCGTGCGACGCGACGCCTACGATCGACTGCTGGCCTGGAAGCGTGACCCGGAGCGCAAGCCGCTGGTCATGCGCGGCGCGCGCCAGACCGGCAAGACCTACCTGCTGCAGGCATTCGGCAGTGACCAGTACGCGGCCACCCACTACTTCAACTTCGAGAAGACGCCCGACCTGGCCGGCTTCTTCGAGCGCGATCTCGATCCCGCGCGCATCGTCCGCGACCTCTCCATCTTCGCGGACGAGCGGATCCTTCCAGCGCGCTCGCTGATCATCTTCGACGAGATTCAGGCCTGCAACGCCGCCCTGAACGCTCTGAAGTACTTCGCGGAGGACGCGGGGCAGTACCATGTCGCCGCCGCCGGCTCCCTCCTCGGAGTCGCCCTGTCCACGCCGCGATCGTTCCCGGTAGGCAAGGTGGACTTCGTCGACCTGCGTCCGATGACCTTCCCGGAGTTCCTCGATGCGCTCGGCGAGGGGCGCTACCGCGCTGTCATCGAAGGCCATGCCGAGCCGGCGCCGTTTCCGGAGCCGTTCCACCACGCGCTGGTCGATCTGCTCCGCGCCTACTACTACGTCGGCGGCATGCCGGAAGCCGTCGCCAACTACGCGGTCAACCGGGACCTGGATGCCGTCCGAGCCGTACAGCAGGCGATCGTGGACGCCTACGTCCTCGACTTCGCCAAGCACGCGGCGGCGCAGGAGGTCGCCCGGATCATCGCGATCTGGGAGTCGCTGCCCAGACACCTGGCGCGCGAGAACAAGAAGTTCATCTTCTCCGCCATCCACAAGAGCGCGCGCGCTCGCGACTACGAAGATGCGCTCGTGTGGCTGGAGCGCGCCGGCCTGATCCACCGGGCGTTCGCGGTCGAGACCGCGCGCCTGCCCTTGCGCGGTCATGCGGACCGCCGTTCGTTCAAGGTGTATGCGCTGGACGTGGGTCTGCTCGGCGCGCTGGCGAACACCGCCCCGCAGTTGATGGCTCACCGCGACCGCCTGTTTGCGGAGTACCGCGGCGCGCTGGTCGAGAACTACGTCGCGCAGCACCTGGCCGCTGCGTCGGCCGGCGAGCTGTACTACTGGCGCAGCTCGGGCGGCAAGGCCGAGGTGGACTTCCTGATCGAACGGGACGGAGAGATACTGCCCCTGGAGGTGAAGGCCGGCGTCAATCCCAAGAGCAAGAGCCTGCGGTCGTTCGACGCCCGGTTCGCCCCGCCGCTCCTCGTCCGCAGCACCCTGTTGAACCTCAAGAGGGACGATCGGGTGTTGAACATTCCGCTCTACGCGGTTCCCGATGGACTGCGCTTCACCCGCAGCCCGGCATAGACAGCGCCCAGCTCAACCCTCGGCGCGCAGACCGGAGTCGGCCACGCGGTACAGCTCGCCTCCGAAGAAGGTGACGTAGAGGTCGGTCAGGTCGGCGCCGCCGAACGTGCAGTTGGTGGGCCGGTCGGCCGGCGTCCGATGGGTCGAGAGCGGCAACCCCTTCGCGTCGAATACGTAGATGGCCGGGCCCGGGCCGCGCTCCTGGTGGCCGGCGGTGGCCACGATCAGCCCGCCGGCCGCCCGGCACATGCCGTCCACGCCGCGGCCGGCACCGAAGTCGTGCAGCAGCGTGTAGTCGCCCAGGCTGGCGTCGTCCTGGATGGGATACGCGCGAAGCTGGCGGCGCTGGTCGATCCGGCGGGGACTCTCGGCCACGTACAGGATCGACTGATCAGCCGACAGGAGCACGCCGTTGGGTCGGTTGGTGTCGGTGGTAACCTCGGTCACCGTCCACCCGGATGCACCGGGATCGGCCCGGTACACCGACTCGCGCGCCTGCGCGAGCGGCCGCTCGCCGTAGTTGGGGTCGCTGAACCAGACGCGGCCGGCGGCGTCCACGGCCAAGTCGTTGGGCTCGTTGAGCGGCGCGCCGGCATGGGCGTCGGCGATCACCTCGGTGGGCTGGCCGGCGGCGTAGCGGACCACCCGCCGCGCCTTGCCTTCGCAGGCGTAGTAGCGGCCGTCGGCGTCGAAGATCGTGCCGTTGGCGCCGCCGGTCGACTCCCGCCACACCTCGCGCCTGCCGTCCGCCGGCGTGTAGCGCCAGAGGCGGTTCGCGTCGATCTCCGTGTAGCGCAGCCCGTCGCCGTCCCAGGCCGGCCCCTCGGTGATCACCTCGTGCCCGGCGATCAGTTCCCATGTCCACGTGTCCGTCATCGTCGCGGATGATAGCACCGTCGGGGCGCGGCTACTGCCCGGTCGCGGCGGCTCGATTCGGAGCGCCGGGCGTGGGGGCGCCGACCGTCCGAAAGTCGCCGGTGACGTCCGGCAGCCGGGCGAAGCTGGTGCCGGCGTCGGCCTGACCCTCGTCCCAGTCGACCGACGCGGACAAGGCGCCGCCGGCGGTCCAGATGCCGAATTCCTCGTCCCTGCCCAAGGCAAAGCCGGGCCAGCCGTCCTTGTCCAGTTCCACGCGGAGATAGCCGCCCGCAGGGATCACGAGGTCCGCCGGGAACGGGACGCGCTTGCCGGCGTCCTTCAGGTCATCGGCGACCACGAAGCCCGCCAGGGCAAGGTCGGCATCGGCGGCGTTGTACAGCTCCACCCAGTCGAGCGGGTCGCCCTGTGCGGCTACCTCGTTGATGATCAGACCGGCTTCGATTTCCAGGCCGGCCTCCGTGGCGGCAGTGCGTTCCTCCGCGGGTGGAGCGCCGAACCCGAAGGCGCCGGAGAGCCGGCCCGAGATCACCGCCCCCGGTTCCGTACCGGCCGCGGTCAGCTCCAGCGTGCCCGCCACGATCGGGACGTACGTTTCGGGAGCAGCGGCGCCCGGCGGCATCTTCCAGTGGACGCCGCCGACTCCGGCTTCGCCGATCGTCAGTTCGTTTCCGGCGGACAGCAGGTCGACCGGAAGCCACACGGTGAATCCCTCGATGGAGAAGTCCGCCTCCAGCCTCATGACGGACAGGAACGCGCCGTCTTCGAGCCCGACCTCCGCCGCTTCCTCGGCATTTGCGAGGCCGGCGGTCGCCCCCGCCGTCCCCGGCGGCTGATCGGTCCCGTCCAGGGCCAGGCTGGTGATCGTGCCGGTCTCGAACGGATTGGGGCTGTCCTTCGTCCCCCAGGTGGTCTTGAACGCCACCTCGAACGCCATGACCCCGCCGCCCTCGCCCCAGCACACGTCGGCCGCGTCGACCAGCGGCCAGGGCCAGTCCGGCGGCTCAGGCTCCAGGTCCGCCAACAGCTCGCCGCGCCGCTTGAGGATGAAGCGCCGCACCCGGGCGGTGTCGTCGGCTGCCTCCTCGCGCGCTTCGGGCGGGGCGTGGGCCTGCACGATGGCTGCCAGCTCGCCGGCGCTGCGCAGCAGCTCCTCCTCGTCCCAGACCGTGTCCAGCAGTTCACGGAGGCGGCCGGCGTACGCGGCGCGGCCGGCTTCGTCCCGATAGAGGCGGTGCGCCAGCGCGCCGTGGGCGTTCACCGACGGCGGCGACACGAAGTCGTCGAACGGAACGTCGGTCGTTTCGAACACGGCGTCCACGCCCCAGGGGATGAACACGAAGCGCCCGTCCGGCTCCCGGTAGAAACGGTAGTTGTTGCGATTGCCGGCGTAGCCGTCCCAGTGGCCGACCAGCACCTCGGTGGCCCAGAACGACAGGAACCGGTCGACGTCGACGATGGCGTCCAGCGCCTCCAGGCCGGCGGGGGACCGGTCCTGCAGCGCGGCGACGACGGCGTCGACGTCCGACCAGTCGTCAGCGTCCTCGTTCGTCTTCTTCTCGAAGGTGCCGCGCCAGCCGGAGCTGAAGTCGCTGAGGGTGCCTTCGTACAGGTTGCCCGCGGCGCTGCCGAAGTGGCGCGCCAGGAACGGCGGCTTGATCTCCTCGACGTGGACGTACAGGCCCAGATCGGCGCCGTTCACGGTCACGGTGGCGAAGTTGCAGCGCGGCGCCGGCAGCCCGGCGGCGGCGAATACCTCGTAGGCCAGACAGGTGCTGATCATCGACGCGTCCTGCAGGCTGTTGTTGAGGGTCATGCGGTCGATCGCGCCGCCGAGCAGGCGGCCGTCGACGTACTTGTCGAAGCGCAGCTTGAGAGAGGGCTTCTCGCTGCTGAGCGAGCCGAAGAACCCCTTCTTGCGGACGCCGACCTCGGCGTAGGCCGCGCCGTCCACGGTCACGGCGGCCCCGAACCAGGTGAAGATGTCCTCCACGGGCTCGGCGAGGCAGTCGTCGCCGCCCAGGATGTCCTGGAGGGTGCGCGTCTGGGCGCGCAAGCTCTCCCAGTCCGCGGGCGCCATCTCGATGGCGATGTCCAGCACGTGCTCGCGCGCGAACCAGGGAGCGCGTGGGTCCGGGTCCGCGCCCGTTTGCGCAGCCGCACGAGCGCCGGCAACGAGCAGGCAGACACAGCACAGGGCCGCGCATCGTCCGGTCAGTCGATCCATGGATTCCTCAGGTGATGAACTCGACTTCGACGAGCCAGCCGTAGATGTTGCCCTTCACGTCGTCGCCGATGCGCTGCAGATCGGTGTCGCCGAGCGCCATGCCCACCTCACTCATACCATACCCTCACACCATGCCGTCATGCATGGACAACGACGCGCGCGGCGCCGCCGCTTCAGCCGGCGCATGCTCTCGGCCACGGAGAGGATCACCGACAATCGCACCCACCTCACGTGTCCCGTCGTCGCCGCGGATGGTACGATTCCGGCGTTGAAGAAACGGGTCGATCTGGCCTACGGCCGCAACGGGCTTGCCATCGAGGTGCCGGCCTCCGCGCAGGTGGTGCTGCCCCGTCACGTGGACGGCGTGGACGACGAGGCGGCAGCGATCGCGGCAGCGCTGGCCACTCCCACCGGCTCGCCGCCCCTGGCCGAGCTTGCGGCGGGCAAGCGGCGGGTGGTGGTGACCCACTCGGACATCACCCGCGCCACGCCCAACGACCGCATCCTGCCGGTGCTGCTGGGGGCGCTGGAAGCCGCCGGGGTGGCACGGGACGACATCACCCTGATCAACGCCCTGGGCACCCACCGCCCGCAGACGGATGCGGAGCTGCGGCAGATGCTGGGCAGCGGCATCGTCGACCGCTACCGCTGCCGGCAGCACGACGCCTGGGACGACGCGGAGCTGGTCTCCGCCGGCACCACCGGCCGCGGAAACGCCATTCGCCTGAACCGCACGGTGATGGATGCCGACCTGGTGATCTTCACCGGCTTCATCGAGCCGCACTTCTTCGCCGGCTTCTCCGGCGGCCCCAAGGGCGCCCTGCCCGCGCTGGCCGGCAGCGAGAGCGTGCTCACCAACCACGGCTACGCCATGATCGGCGATCCGCGCGCCACCTGGGGGATCACCGACGGCAACCCGATCTGGGAGGAGATGCGGGAGGCGGCGGCGCTGATCGACCCGCTGTTCCTGCTCAACGTGACCCTGAACGCCGAGGGGCGGATCACCGGCGTATTCGCCGGCGACGTCATCGCCGCGCACCGGCGGGGCTGCGACTTCGTGCGCCAGAGCGCCATGGTGGCGGTCGACGAGCCGTTCGACGCGGTGGTCACCACCAACAGCGGCTACCCGCTCGACCAGAACCTGTACCAGACCGTGAAGGGCATGCAGGCCGCGCGCGGCATCGTGCGCGCCGGCGGCGCCATCGTCATGGCGGCCGAGTGCTCCGACGGGCTGCCCAGCCACGGCCGCTACGCGGAGTTGCTGGCCGATGCGGGCTCGCCGGACGCGATCCTGGAGATGTTGCGGCAGCCCGGCTTCTCCGCGCACGACCAGTGGCAGGTGCAGATCCAGGCCCAGATCCAGCGCCACGCCGACGTCTACGTCTACAGCGACGGCCTCCGCGACGAAGAGATCCGCGCCGCCCTGCTCACCCCGACCCGCGACATCGAGTCCACCCTGGCGGACCTTGCCCCCGAGCGGCTCTGTGTGCTCCCGCAGGGCCCGCTCACCATCGCGTACCTGAACTCGACCTGACGGAGACGGAACGGAGGAGACCCGCATGGCGCAGTTCGACCTGTCCACCCGGGAGGGTTTGCGGAACGCTTGCCAAGAAGCCGAAGGGCGGATCGATGGTGACGGGCGCGTCGCGAAGATTGCTGGATTCCTCGCGGAGGTGCACGCTACCACTGGCGACGAACGGGAGTCCGAGAGGTTCCTGCGCCGCATCTTCAAAGAGAGCCCTCTCTACGAGGTCCGCAAACAACCGGAGATAGAGGATGCTCTGGAGGCGGCTCTGGTGGATCCAGGATTTCGCCGGCAGTTTCGGGAGTTGACCGATCGTCCGCTTTCGGAAGCCGCGGACGAGAGAGCCGAATCGCTAGAGGAGCGCAGGCACGCGGCAAAGAAGCTCGTATGGCCACGCCCTGCATTCGATTTCGGATCGGACGTCATGATGACTCGCGCGTTCGCCGCACTCTTCCCCTACGACTTCACGGCTCTTCGCAGCCTCGCACGAAAACCCCGCGGAGGTGCCGAGAGATCTCTCCTTGGCATCCTTGGCGGAGGTCCAAGCATAGGCGGCGACGCGCAGGCGAGCCGATGGGTCCTCGATCGTCTGGAGAGTGCCATGGGAGCCGTCGATCGCTCCGACTGGAACGCCGTCGCCCGGCGAATGATGCTTCCCGAAGTCCTCTACAAGATCTCCGTGGAGCAGCAGAAGCATTCGGGTCCCCATCGCGTTCCGCCTTCGGATCCTTCTCCAACAGTCAATCGACCCGAACTCTCGCGAATCACCCGACACTTCGAGTCTATCGAGGAGACCGGAACACTCATCTTCGAGCGGGACATGGTGGAGTCGCTCCATCTCGGCCTCTGGGCACGAGATCGGCGACACTTCGCGGTGCTTACCGGGTTGTCTGGAACGGGCAAGACCCAACTCGCACTCGAGTACGCCAAGGCCGTCACCGGAGAGGACGGGGAGTCCAACGGACGAATCCGAACGATCGCTGTGCAGCCCGGCTGGTACGACCCGACGCCGCTGCTGGGGTATGTCAACCCTCTCGGCGACAACCGATACACCAAGACCGAGTTCCTGCGATTCCTGATTCGCGCGACAGAGAACCCGTCCCAGTCCCACGTGTGCGTGCTCGACGAGATGAACCTGTCTCACCCCGAGCAGTACTTGGCGCCGGTTCTCAGCGCGATGGAGATCGAACACGGCTCGATAGATCTGCACAGCGGCGATGAAGACGAATTCGGTATCCCGTCGAGCATTCGTTACCCGGGCAACTTGGTGCTCATCGGCACGGTAAACATGGACGAGACCACCATGGGCATTTCCGACAAGGTGCTGGACCGCGCTTTCACGTTGGAATTCTGGGATGTCGACGTCGACCAGTGGCCTGGCTGGGAGGCAAGTTCGTTGGCCGCCCCAGACAGTGACGCTATCAAGCAAGTCCTTACCCGCCTCATGGAAGCGCTCAGTCCGGCTCGCCTGCACTTCGGCTGGCGGGTGATCGAGGAGGTCGTTCGGTTCATTGAGCAGCGTCAGGCACAGAGCGCGAAGTTGTCCGTGAATGATGCGCTCGACCGGGTGGTTTACGCGAAAGTCCTTCCGAAGCTCCGCGGCGATGACTCTCCTCGCTTCCGCAAGGCGCTGGCGGATTGCCGGATCGCACTGAACGAGCTGAAGCTGACTCGCTCTGCCTGGAAAGTCGGCGAGCTCATCGAAGACGTGGAACAGACCGGCAGCTTCCGTTTCTGGCGATAGGACCATGACCGCCAAGAGCCGGATTACATTGCGAGTTCGGCGCGAGGATGGCCTCCACGATCTTGACGAGTCGCAGCCGAACGGCGGGTTCGCCGAGCGACAGAAAGCCACCTTCATCGGTCCGACCGATCGCGCGTGCCGGCTTCTGATCGACGACGAACAGCTCGGACGGGTCGGGGAGTCCGCGAACGAGTGGACGTGGAAGCCCGGGTTCTACGCCGGCGAGGTCCGCGCCGAGTTGCTGGATGCGGACGACCGGTCGCTGGGAGTCTGGCTGCTCGACGTCAGTCCCGATCAGAGCAAGACGGGCCGCGAGGCGTTCGCGCGCATGGTCGACGAGATACTCGACTTCGACGCGTATCTAATGATCGGGGAAGAACCTGCGCGACGGCGGCTCGGCGCGCTCGGCGACACCGACGATCCGCTCATCGTGTTCGAGCGGCTGAGGAGCCGGCAACGCGACCTGGAACGCTCGCTGGTGGCGATTCGGCGGGAGCCCGTGAGCGTGCTGCGTTCGCGGCGGCTGTTCGTCCCGCTGCGAGATGCCCGGCGTACGGACCTGCGGACGCTCCGGTCCGCGCTCCGCCAACCGGCCACGCTCGCGGCCATCCGTCCGGGTACCGTGGCCTGTCCCGGCGCTCCAGGATCGGAGCCGATCCTCGACGTGCCGGCCGTCGAGCGCACCCTCGATTCCCCGGCGAACCGGTGCGTCCTCGCCATGCTGCGCGCGCTGCTTCTCAGGTGCAGAGAGCTCGCCAAGAGGCTCGATGGTCTCGCAAAGGGGCCTGCGGACGATACGAGAACCGCCGTCGCCAACCGCGTCGATCGATGGAAGCAGATCCTCGGTGAAATGGAGTGGGCATTCGCAACGGCGGAGCGTCGCCGGCCGTTCAACGAGGTGCGCCGACCCGAGATCACGGCCGCGGGACTCAACGCGGTGGCGGCACATCCTCTCTACGCACGGTTCTGGCGCGTCGGATGGGAAGCGCTGCGGCGCGGCGTGTATCGGCTGGATCCCGAGGATCGACTGCCGCTCAGTCCGACGTGGGAAATCTACGAGCGGTGGTGCTTCGTTGCCTTGGCGCGGAAGCTCCGCGAATGGCTCCCCGACTACGAGTGGAAGACCGCGGGGCGGTCCGACTCCGACCGTCGCAGGTTCACCGGCAAACGCGGCGATGGACAACGCATCACGCTCTACTTGCAGCGGACCTTCCGCAACACGAGAGGTCGTGAGGAAGACGAGAGTTGGTCGATCTCGCGCGAATTCAGACCCGATCTGGTGCTCACATCTCAGTCTTCGGCAGGCTTGATGCGATTCGTCGTCCTCGACGCCAAGTACCGCGCCGCCGAAGCAGGAATCCTGAGCGGAATGACGGAGAGCGTCCACCCGTATGCCGACGCACTCCGCTGGGGACCTCACCGGCCGGAACGAACGCTCCTGCTCGTGCCCAATGCCGCAGCAACGGACTGGCTGACCCGCGCGGACTACGTCGAAATGCATCGCGTTGGCGTCGTCGCCCTACGACCCGATCTCGAATTGCCGGATTGGTTTCACGGACTGTTGACCGATCACGCGTGACCAAGTCGCAAGGAGCGTCGCGTCGACGGCGCAACTTCGTGTGGATGTCCAGGTGTCAGGCGGTGACGAACTGACGAACCGGGACCTCCTTGCGGTTCGTCAAGGTCTGCCAGAGATCGTATTGCATCTGCTGCTGCAGCCAGCTTTCCGGGCTGCCGCCGAAGGCCTGTGACAGCCGGATGGCCATCTCGGGAGAAATCCCGAGGCGGCCATTCAGCAGCATGGAAAGCGTATTGCGCGACACCGCAAGCCCCCTCGCGGCCTCGGTGACGGTCAGACCGAGCGGCTCCAGACACTGCCGCCTGATGAAGGGGCCGGGATGGGGCGGATCGTGCATCGGCATGGCAGTACCTCTCTGGTGATAGTAAACCGGATTCTGCCGCAGAACACTTGACCACTCCGGGTATGGCAGCGCGATGATTGCACCATGAGAATGAACAGTCCGGCCGTTCGCCGTGTCCTGGTGGTGGCGGTGTTGACCGCTCTCCTTGCCTTCGGCATGCCGGTTGCGGCGGAGCAGTCGCTGACCGTGGTGTCCTTCGGCGGGTCGTACGCGCGGGCGAGCCAGCAGGCGTATCACGAGCCGTTCACGGAGGCCACCGGGATCGAGGTGAAGCTGGAGGACTACAACGGCGGGCTCGCGCAGATCCGCGCGCAGGTTGAGACCGGCAACGTGTACTGGGACGTGGTCGACCTGAACGTGGCCGACGCCGTGCTGGGCTGTGACGAGGGTCTGCTGGAGTTCATCACCGTCGAGGACCTCCCGCCGGCGGCGGACGGCACCCCCGCGGAGGAGGACTTCGTCACCGGGACGCTCACCGACTGCGGGCTGGGGACCATCTTCTTCTCCTCCATCTACGCCTACCATCCAGAGCACTTCCCGGACGCCAGGCCGTCCACGATCGAGGACTTCTTCGACCTGGAGCGCTTCCCCGGCCGGCGCGGCATGCGGCGCGTGCCGAGTGACAACCTGGAGCTCGCGCTGCTGGCCGACGGCGTGCCGCTGGAGGAGGTGTACGCCACGCTCGACACGCCGGAGGGCGTGGACCGGGCGTTCCGGAAGCTGGACACGATCAAGGACCAGATCGTGTGGTGGGAGGCCGGCGCGCAGCCGCCGCAGATGCTGGCAGACGGCGAGGTGGTGATGAGCACCGCCTACAACGGGCGCATCTTCAACGCCCAGGTGCGGGAGGACCAGCCGTTCGTGATCGTCTGGGACGGCCAGATCCTGGACAACAGCCAGCTCGTCATCGTGGCCGGCGCGCCCAACCTGGAGCAGGCGCGGCGGTTCATCGCCTTCGCGGGCAAGCCGGAGTCGATGGCGGCGGTGAGCCGCTACATCTCCTACGGTCCGGTACGCCGCTCCGGCACGGCGCTGGTCACCGAGCACGAGGAAACCGGGGTGGACATGGCGCCGCACATGCCGACCACGCCGGCCAACATGGAGCGCGCGCTGCACCACGACTGGCGCTGGTGGAGCGACCGCGGCGACGAGATGAACGAACGCTTCAGCGCCTGGCTTGCTCGCTGAGCGAGTGCCCTGCAGCGGCGTGCGGCTCAGCGACCGGGAAAGGGGCGGAACAGGTCCAGTTGCGCTGCCGTCAGGCGGGCGCGCGTGGCATCGGTCAGATACGGCGGCTCATCCATGGTGGCGATGTTCTGGGACATCATGAAATAGGGGCCGTACCCGACGTGCAGGGTCTTGCGCACCTGCGCGGAACGATTGGTCAGGCCGCCGTGGCGCAGCGCTTCGGTGAAGAAGATGGCGTCGCCGGCCTTGACCTCCAGGCCGACCACTCCGGGCTCGACATCGGGGTCCCGGCTCTCGTAGGGGCAGTCGAAGTTGCCCTTGTGGGTGCCGGGGACGACGCAGAACGCTCCCTGTTCACGGCTGACGTCGTGCAGGAAATAGACCATCCGCACCATCATGCAGTCGATGCCGTTCCGGGTGACGTCGTAGCGGTACTTTGCGGAGCGCGTGCCGCCGTGGTTGCCGGTCTGGTTGCCGCGATAGCGGATGCGGATCTCCGAATTGTTGATCGTGGGGCGGCCCCGTATCACCGAGCACACGCAGTCCATGGTCGGCGGATGTCCGATGAGCGGATCGAAGGCGGGATCGGCGTTCCAGAAGTCCTCGATGATCACCGTGTCTCCCTCCTCCCGGGCGCCGTGGGCGTGATACCCCAGGTCGGGGTCCTGGTGATATTCGGACCCCCGCGAGCTGAGCTTGCGCGGCGGCGCGTCGATGCGGGCCACGGCGTGCTCCTCCAGGGAATCGACCGCCTCCGCCAGGCGTGCCACCTGCGCCGCGCTCAGCATGTCCTCGATGACCAGGAAACCCTGCCGGTCGAATTCGTATCGCTGGACCTCGTCCATGTCAGCTCCTTTCCTCCGCAATGTTAAATTCCGTCATGACGGAGAGCCATCCCGTACGGCATCGCCGCCGGCGCGCTTGGCAGCGTACATGGCGCGATCGGCGTCGGCGATCAGGCGATCCGGGTCGCGGGCGCCCGCGGACGCAACCGCCACGCCGATGCTGGCGGTCACGCGCACCTCACCCGCCGGAGTGGCGACCGGCCGCTCCCGCAGGCCGGAGGCGATGGCCGCGGCCGCCCGCGCCGCGCCGCGTTCGGCGCCCGTTCCGGCGACGATCACCACGAACTCGTCGCCGCCGTAGCGGCCGACCGGGTCATAGGGCCGGAGCACCGCGCGCATGCGCCCGGCCGCCTCGCACAGCACCGCGTCGCCGGCGGCATGGCCGTGGCGGTCGTTGATCCGCTTGAAGCGGTCAAGGTCGATGAACAGGACGGCCACGCGGCTCCGTTCCCGGCGCGCGCGCGCCAACTCGCCGTGCAGCAGATCGACGACGGCGCGCCGGTTCCACGCCTGCGTCAGCGGGTCCAGCCGCGCCAGACGGCGCGCTTCGGCCAGCTCGGCGCGCAGGCGCTCCAGCTCGCCGGCCACGCGCACTGCCCGCTCAGCCGGCCAGTCGCTCGGTCACCTGCTCCGCGAACTGCGCGCTCGACAGCGCTCCGCCGATGTCGGGCGTCCCGGCGCCGCCGGCCAGCGCCTGCTCGCAGGCGGCGCGCATGCGCTCGGCCGGCTCGGCGTGTCCGAGCCACTCGATCATCATGGCCGCGCTGAGGATCGCGGCCGCGGGGTTGGCGATCCCCTTGCCGGCGATGTCCGGCGCCGAGCCGTGCACGGGCTCGAACATCGACGGGGCGCCGCGGTCGGGACGGATGTTGGCGCTCGGCGCCATGCCCAGGCCGCCGACCACCATCGCCGCCAGGTCCGACAGGATGTCCCCGAACAGGTTGGAAGAGACGATCACGTCGAAGTCGCGCGGGCGGCGCACCAGGTCCATCGCCGCGGCGTCGACGTACAGCCGGTCGGTGCGCACGTCCGGGTACTCGGGGATGAGCTCCTCCAGCACCTCCTCCCACAGCACGAAGCTGTACTTCTGGGCGTTGGACTTGGTCACCATCGTGAGGTGCTGTCGCCGGCTGCGTGCCTGCTCCAGCGCGAACCTCAGGATCCGGGTGACGCCTGCGCGGGTATGGATGGCCGACTGGACGGCGATCTCGTCCGGCTCGCCGCGGCGGAAGCGCCCGCCCTGGTTGACGTACTCGCCCTCGGAGTTCTCGCGCACCACCAGCAGGTCGATCGCACGCGGCTCCATGCCGGCCAGGGGGCTCCGTACCCCGTCCAGCAGCAGCGCCGGCCGCAGGCAGGCGTACTGGTCGAACGCCTGGCGGATCCGCACCGGCGGCTCCAGCGAGACCGGGTCCGGCATCTGGCCCGGTGCGCCCACCGCGCCGAGGTAGATGGCGTCGAAGGGACGGAGCTGGTCGATATAGTCCGGCGGGGTGGGCGAACCGTGCTCCAGGTAGTAATCCACCCCCCACGGAAACTCCGTGCAGTCGAGCTCGATCCGGCCGTCAATGGCCTGATTCAGCACGTCGAAGGCCAGCGGCGTGACCTCCCGGCCGATGCCGTCGCCGGGGTACACGGCGATTCGGTAGCTTGGTTTCTGACTCATATGCCGCCGATTATAAAGCCCCCCCGTCGGTGGTAGCATCCGGACGATGCCGCGGAAGATCGTCGTGGTCGGGGCCGGCAGCACCGGCTTCCAGCTCGCCAGGCAGCTCATCGCCGACAACCAGGACGTCACCCTGGTCGAGCGCAACGCCGATACCGCCAAGTACGCGCTCAACCACCTGGACTGCATGGTCATCACCGGCACCGGCAACGACCTGCGCCTGCTCCGCCGGGCGGGGATACAGGACGCGGAGTTCTTCATCGCCCTGACCGACTCGGACGAGTTCAACATGGTGGCCTGCGGCCTGGCGTCGCGCGAGTTCTCCGTCCCCTTCAAGATCGCGCGCGTCCGCAACCAGCAGTACCACGCCCGATCGCACCTGTTCGACGGGTCGATGCTGGACATCGACTACATCGTCAATCCCGAGATCGAGGCAGGGCGCGCCATCGTGCAGACCGTCGAGCACGGCGCGACCAGCGAGGTCGTGACCCTCGCGGACACCGAGGTAGAGATGCGCGTGCTGCCGATCATGGGCGATTCCGCCTTCTGCGACCGCACCATCGCGCAGGCCCGCGCGGAGTTGCCGCTGGAGTTCCTGGTGTGCGGGCTGCTGCGCGGCGAACGATTCTACCTGCCGCGCGGCGACACGCGGGTCCGCGAGGGGGACGAGCTGTACCTCAGCGCGTCCGAGGAGGTGCTGGACCAGCTCTTCGACCGCGCCGGCCGGCCGAAACTGCGGATGCGCCAAGTCATCCTGGTCGGCGGCGGGCGCGTCGGCAGCTTCGTCGCCGAGTCGCTGGTGGACAGCCGCGAACGCCCGCGCCGGCTGCGGCTGTTGCGCGCCTTCGCGCGCAGGCGGCGGCTGAAGATCATCGAGAGCGACACGGCCCGAAGCAAGGCCCTGGCGGACCGCTTTCCGGGCGCGATCGTCATCAACAGCGACATCTCCGATGAAGGGTTCTTCGAGGAGGAGTCGCTGCAGAACCACGACCTGATCATCACCACCACCGCCAACCAGGAGCTGAACATCCTGGCGGCGATCTACGCCAAGACCTACGGCATCAAGCGCTCGATCGCGCTGGTCAACAAGTACAACTACCTGACGCTGGCCAACCGCCTGGGCGTGGACGTGATCATCAGTCCCAAGAACAGCGTGGTCAGCGCGGTGCTCAGGATCGTCCGCCGGGGGAGGGTGCGCAGCGTCGCCAGCCTGTTCGGCGGCCAGGCCGAGGTGATCGAGAGCACCGTCGAGGATGCGTCGCGCATGACCGGCCTGCGGATCCAGGAACTGAAGCTGCCGGAAGAGTCGCTGATCGTCTCCGTGCGCCGCGACGGCGAGACCCTGCTGCCGCGCGGCGACCTGGTCGTGCAGGACGCCGACCGGCTGACCATCATCGCCCGCACCGACGCGATCGGCCGGGTGGAAGATCTCTTCGATTCTTGAACGTCCGCTCCATCCTCAAGACGGTCGCGGCGCTGCAGCTCGTGATCGTCGGCTGCATGGCCGGCTGCGCGCTGCTCGCACTGGCGCTGGGCGAGCCCGAGCAGGTCGCCGCCTTCCTGGTGCCGGCCGCGTTCGTCGGGCTGCTCTCGGCGACCGTGCTGGCGGGCCTCCGGCACGTGGCGCGGGAGGTGCTGCTGACCCGCGAGGGGTTCCTGTTCGTGACGCTGAGCTGGATCAGCGTGTCGCTGTCCGGGTCGCTGCCGTTCGTGCTCTCCGGCGCGATCCCGGACTATGCCGACGCCTTCTTCGAGGCGATGTCCGGCTTCACCACCACCGGCGCGACGATCCTGACCGACATCGAGGCGCTGCCGCGCTCGATCCTGTTCTGGCGCTCGCTGATGCAGTGGCTGGGCGGCATGGGGATCGTCGTGCTCACCGTCGCGATCCTGCCGCGCATGGGGATCGGCGGGCTGAAGGTGCTGCGCAGCGAAGCGCCGGGGCCCACCGTCGACAAGCTGACGCCGCGCATCGCCCAGACGGCCAAGATCCTGTGGCTGTTGTACGTGGGCATGTCCGCGCTGGAGGTGGCGCTGCTGATGGTGGCGGGCATGCAGCCGCTGGACGCCGTGATGCACACCTTCAGCACGGTGGCGATCGGCGGATTCTCCCCCCGCAACGAAAGCGTCGGCAGCTTCCAGTCCGGGTGGGTCGACCTGGTGGTCATCGTCTTCATGCTGGCCGCCGGCGTGAACTTCTCCCTGTACTTCCGGCTCGGGCGCGGCGGGCTGCGCGTGCTGGTGTCCAACGTGGAGTTCCGCGTCTACCTGGCGATCGCCGCCGCCGCCGTCCTGGTCGTGACGCTGACCCTGTACGGGAGCGTCTACGACTCGGTCATCGACAGCCTGCGGTACGGCGCCTTCCAGGTGGTCTCCATCCTGACCACCACCGGCTTTACCACCGCCGACTACGGCCGCTGGCCGGAGTTCGCCAAGGCCGTGCTGATGGCGCTGATGTTCGTGGGCGGCTGTGCCGGATCCACCGCCGGCGGCATCAAGGTGGTGCGCATCATCACCCTCTTCAAGCTGGCGGCCAACGAGATGCGCTACCTCATCCACCCGCGCGGCGTGTTCCCGACGCGGGTGACCGCGCGGCCCCTGAAGAAGGACATCCTCCATCCGATCGTCACCTTCTTCTTTCTGTACATCGCGATCCTGATCGTCACCATGCTGGTCGTCGCGGCGGCCGGCACCGACCTGCTGTCGTCGTTCTCGACCGCGCTCTCCACGGTCGGCAACATCGGCCCCGGGTTCGGGGCGATCGGCCCGGCTGAGCACTACGGCCACTACCCGGCGGGCGTGAAGCTGTTCCTCTGCCTGGCCATGCTCACCGGCCGGCTGGAGCTCTACAGCGTGGTGGTGCTGCTCACGCCCGCGTTCTGGCGGAAGTAGCGGCTACCACGCCACGACCACGGCCTCGCCCGCCATTTCGAAGCGAGCGGCCCGGCGGCCGCCGGCAGCCAGCGCCCGCTCGATCAGCTCGTCGTGGCGCAGGTGGCGCCGGCCTCCCAGGCTGCCGGTCGCGGTGGAGATCACCACCACCGGCGCGGCGGTCCGGCGCACCAGGCCGACGCCCGCGCCCGGCTCCAGCCGTTCCAGGGTCGGCAGCGTCTTCAGCATCAGCACGATGTCGTCCCCGCCCGGCGCCGCGGGCGGCTCCAGCACGTCGCCCACCTCGACCTCCGGCGGCTCGCACAACGCGTGCACCTCCAGGTGCGGCAGGGCGGCACGCGCCAGATCGACGACACGGCCGTCCGCGTCGACGCCCCGGTAGCTGCTGCCGGGCGCCAACCCCATCCACGGCAGCGCGAACGGGCCGAGCCCGCAGGCCAGGTCGAGCACCCGCACCGGCGCGGAGCGCGGCACGCCGCGGGCGTCAGCGGCAGCCTGCCAGACGCGCTCGTACAGCTCCTCGATCACCGGCAGCCGCTCGGCGCTGGAAGCGTGCAGCCCCAGCACTGCGCGGCACACCTTCCGGCGTTCCTCGGCGCCGGTGTCCTCCATCGACCGCACCAGCCGTTCCGCGCGGCGGCAGGAATCCGCGTCCAGGAAGGCGCCGGCAAGCTCGTGCAGCGAGCGCTTGGCCGCCTTGAGGGCATCCCGGCGCCCGTGGTTCGCCAGCGAGCGACGTGCGACGCGCTCCAGCACGCCGGCATGCACGCGGCCGTACTTGCGCGTCTCCCGCAGCGCCCGCAGCAGTTCCTGCTCCGCGGAAGAGGGGGGAACCCCGCTCATCCTGCCACCGCGCCGACCGCGCGGCTGTAGACCCGCAGGTTGTGAATCGAGGCGAGGCGCTGGCCGAGCGCGTCACCGATGCGGAACAGGTGATGGAGATAGGCGGCCGGGACGTTCCGGCATGCCGCGCAGTCGCAGCCTTCCACCGCCGCTTCCTGCCGCCGCGCGAACCGCTCGTCCCGGATCGACACCGACCTGCCGCGGTCGTCGTACAGGCGGCCATGCCGGGCATCGCGCGTCGGCAGCACGCAGTCGAACAGCGTATAGCCGGCCGCCGCGGCCTCGCGCAGCGCGCCCAGGCTGCCGATGCCCAGGCCGTGCAGCGGCACCTCGGCGGGCGTCAGCTCGGCCACCACGCGCACCATGTCGTCCAGCCGGCCGCCGCTGATCGGCCAGCCGCCGAATCCCAGCCCGTCGAAGCCGAGCGCCAGCAGCTCCTCCACGCAGCCGGCCCGCAGGTCGCGGTGCGGGCCGCCCTGCACGACCGCGAACAGCAGCGGCACGGCGGCGCCGGAATCGCCGGCACGCGCCAGCTCCTGCCGGCACGCGGCGGACCAGAGCACCGTGCGCCGCACGCTCTCCCGGTGCGCGGCGTAGTCGGCATCCGGCCGCGGACAGTGATCGAGGCAGAAGGCGATGTCGACGCCGAGCTGGAGCTGCCGGCGCACCGTCCGTTCCGGCGTCAGGTGCAGCCGGCCCGATCCTCGGCCGGTGACGCTCAATCCCCGGTCGGTGACCCGCACGCCCGCCATGGACAGCGCCTGGAACCCGCCGGAGTCGGCCGCCAGCGGGCCGCGCCAGCCCATGAAGGCGTGCAGCCCGCCGACGCGGGCGATCGTCTGCGTCCCCGGCGCCCGCGCCAGGTGCAGGCAGTTGACCATGAGCGCCTTTACCCCCGCGGCTGCCAGGTCGTCGGGCGCCAGCGTGCGCACCACGCCGCGGGTCGCGTCCGGCAGGAACGCCGGCAGCCGCAACGCTCCGTGGGCGGTGTCCAGCCGCCGGGGGCGCCCGTCAGCGGACGAGCCGCCGGTCGTTGCCGGCGATGACAACGCACACCTCCCCGCGCAGATCCATGGTCTGGGCGTGCTCGATCAGGTCGGTCAGGTAGCCGCGATGCACCTGCTCGAACCGCTTGGTCAGCTCGATGCACACCGCCGCCCGGCGATCGCCGAGCGCGGCAACCGCCGCCTGCAGCAGCGCCGCGACCCGGCCCGGCGCCTCGAACAGCACCAGGGTGTGCGGCCGGTCTGCCGCCTCGGCAAGCAGCGTCTGCAGGCGCCCCGCCTTGCGCGGCGGGAAGCCCAGGAACAGGTAGGCGCCGGTCGGCAGGCCGGAGACGATCAGCGCGTGGGGCACGGCGCTCGCACCCGCGATCACCTCCACCCGGTGTCCGGCCTCGACCGCCTGCCGCACGACCAGGTGGCCGGGATCGCTGATGCACGGGTAGCCGGCGTTGGACACCAGGCCCACGGACTCGCCGCGCGCGAGCAGCGCCAGGATGCGCGCCCCGGCGGCGGCCTCGTTGTGGCGGTGACAGGAGAAGATGCTGCGCGGCCGCGGCAGGTCGTAGTGCTCGTAGATGGCGCGTGTGCGCCGCGTGTCCTCGCACGCCAGCGCGTCCAACTCCCCGAGCACCCGCATCGCGCGCAGGGTGATGTCCTCCAGGTTCCCGATCGGTGTGGCGACGACGAAGAGCGAACCCGCCTCTGCGGCCACGGACGGATCATCCCGCCGGCCGCGCGCACGGTCAAACGGCGTACTTCCCGGTGGATCGGCATCCGGTGAAGCGCTGCCGCCGGAACGCGCGTTAAACGGAACTTCCAGAGCCTGATTTCTCCGTAAGTCATCGTACAGCAATGATCTGAGCGTCCTGAGGGCGGGTGTTTCGGCGCCATATGTACCCATGTAATAGGCAGGATTATAGCGCGGGTTCAATCATGTTAGATGTTGACATATGGTTATCTATGTGCCTATCATCAATTCGGCACACGCACCATTCAGTAGTCATGTACATCGAGTCCGTCCCCAACCGCTCCTCCCCACCGGCCATCCTCCTCCGTGAGTCCTACCGCGAGCACGGCAAGGTCAAAAAACGCACGCTGGCCAACCTCTCCAAGTGGCCAGCCCACCTCGTCGATGGCCTGCGCGTCCTGCTCAAGGGCGGCTTCGCCGTCGCCTCCTTCTCCGATGCCTTCGACATCCTGCGCTCCCAGCCCCACGGCCATGTCGCCGCCGTGCGCGCCTTCGCCGCCAAGATCGGCCTCGACCGCCTGCTCGGCCGCCGCTCGCGCATGCGCGATCTTGCCTTCGCTCTGATCCTCTCCCGTGTGCTGGCCCCCGCCTCCAAGCTCGCCACCGCACGCGGCCTGCACCCCGACACCCTGCGCGATTCGTTGGCCGACGTGCTGGCACTCGATGAGGTCAACGAAAACGACCTGTACGCCGCCATGGACTGGCTGCGCGCACGCCAGGACGCCATCGAGCAACGCCTGGCCTCCCAGCATCTGGCCGAAGGCTCCCTGGTGCTCTGCGACCTGACCTCCAGCTACGTGGAAGGCCGCTGTTGCCCGCTGGCCAAGCGCGGCTATTCCCGCGACGGCAAGCGCAACACCTTGCAGATCGAGTTCGGCCTGCTGTGCAACCGCGACGGCTGTCCGGTGGCCGTCGAAGTATTCCCCGGCAACACCGCCGATCCGCGCACCGTCGGCGTGCAGATCAGGAAACTGCAGCGCCGCTTCGGACTGTCGCGCGTGGTGCTGGTCGGCGACCGCGGCATGCTCACCGAGGCGCGCATCCGCCAGGAAGTGCAGCCGGCCGGCTTGGACTGGATCAGCGCACTGCGTGCGCCGGCGATCCGCGAGTTGGTCGACTCAGGCGCGGTGCAGACCTCCTTGTTCGACCAGCGCGACCTGATCGAGATCCGTGCCGACGCCTACCCGGGCGAACGGCTGATGGTGTGCCGCAATCCGCTGCTGGCCGCCGAGCGCGCACGCAAGCGCCAGGAGCTGCTGGAGGCCACCGAACGGCTCCTTGATCCGATCGTGGCAGCCACCACCCGTGCCAAGCGCCGGCTGCGCGGCACCGACGCAATCGCCATGCGGGTCGGCAAGGTCATCGACAAGTACAAGATGGCCAAGCACTTCGACCTCGACATCAGCGACGCTGCGTTCAGCTACCGGCGCAACGAGGAGGCGATCGCCGCCGAGGCTGCCCTCGACGGGCTATACATCGTGCGCACCAGCCTCGCCGACGACGAACTGGATGCCGAGGCGACGGTGCGCGCCTACAAGGGGTTGAGCGTGGTCGAGCGCGCGTTCCGCAGCTACAAGACCGTCGATCTGAAGGTCAGACCCATCTACCACTACAGCGCCGAACGGGTGCGCGCGCACGTGTTCCTGTGCATGCTGGCCTACTACCTCGAATGGCACCTGCGCCAGAGGCTGGCGCCGCTGCTGTTCGATGACCACGAGCCCGAAGCCGCCGAACGCGAGTCGATCGTCGCGCCGGCGCAGCCGTCGCCGGCAGCAAAGCGCAAGGCGCAGACAAAGCGCACCGACACCGACCAGCCCGTGCACAGCCTGCGCACGCTGCTGGACGATCTGGCTACCATCACCAAGAACCAAGTGGTCGCCAAGACTCCCCACGCCCAGCCGTTCGAGGTCATCACTCGTCCGACCGAGCTGCAGAGCACCGTGTTCAGCCTACTCGGCGTGCGGCTGTGAGGTGTACCCAGTAGCGAGTTCCTGATATTGAGGCTATTTCACCTTCACCACACAGGTTACAGAGAATTACCCCTGGAAGTTCCGGTTAAATGAGGATGATACAATCTTGCCCGTTCAGATCGTCATCCTGCCGTCCTACCCGGATCAACGAGGAGGGTATGCTCAAGAACCAGATACGGCTCACAGACCCCGACACCGACCGTTCCTTGACCCTGACCCGAACGAGCAAGATCCGCGACCCCGCGACGCCAGAGGAAATCGACGCCACCGTCCAGGGACGACTGATGATGGTCGACTGGAAGCGGCGGACGGCCAAACTCCACCGTTACGGCCAGCCCAGCGTTCGGCTCCGATTCGATGCCGCGCTGGATGACGAGATGCAGCGCCGCGCGACTCGGTACGTCAAGGCTCAAGGCCGCGCCCGATTCACGGCCGATGGCAGCCTGACAGACTTTCATGTCCGGCGGCTCGATGAAACTCGATCATCGCTGGAGCCGTTCGATCTCGGCGAGTTGCTGGACGACCCCAACCCGAAGACGTTCGATCCCGAGAACGTCGTCAGGGCGAGCGAGCCGTTCGACGTCGATGCGTTCATGCGCGTCATCCGGGAAGGCCGCGACGCTTGATGGCCGCCGCACCGCAGGTTGTCGTGGACACACCACCGTGACGGGACTTCGCGATCGCTTCCACCGCCTGCGCGAGACGATCCGCAACAAGGCGACGCGCCTGCAGCGGTCGCTGGTCATGCACGGCGTGACCTTCGCCGGCATCAACGCCCTGCTGCTGGGCATCAACGCGGCCACCGGAACCAACCCGTGGTTCCTGATTCCGTTCGCGTGCGGGGCCGGGGCTATTGTCCAGCACGCCGTGCACGCCGCCAACCGCCGCCGTGCCGCCGACGAGCTGGAAGCGGCGGGCTACCTCGGCGAGCAGCGGCTCGAGCTGGTGCGGGCCATGCAGAAGGCGCGCGCCCGCCTGCGTTCGCATGGGGCTGCCGCAGCCGCGGTAAGCGGCCTGCTGTTCATGATCAACGTGGTGGCGGGCAACCGCGTTCCATGGTTCATGATCCCGTCCGCCGTCTTCGGTGTCGCGTTCGCACTGCATGCCGTCCGCTCGTCCTACCGGCGCACCGCGCTGCAGGAGCAGATGGCCCGGTTGGGCTTGGACTGGCAGAAGATAGAGGCTGGCGCCGCTACAGCGTCCTCATCGGCTCGCCGAACGGCACTGTCTCGTAGAACCACCGGCGGTAAGCTGCCGGCTCGATAGCCACGATGAATCTGGGCACGCCGGGTCTAAAGTGAACCGATGACACAGCCCCCTTGATGTTTCTGAGCCGCCGCGAGCGTGTCTACGCGTCCAATCAAAGGATCGATTCAGAACTTGACTGCAACCGCAAGACGACCATATGATCAGAGGCAAGATGGATGGGTGGTGCCGGCCAACCGAAGGGACCGACCCTGATCGACAACCAGACAAGGCGTCTGCTGACCCGGTTTGCTCGAAGCAGCAGGTCCCGGACGTCGGAATTCAGGCGGGATCGGCCTACCGACTGGCGTCCCACCGACGTTCGCAACCCCCAAGGGTTGCTAAACACGCACTTCACCAACCCAACCGCATGGGATTTGATAGCCGCACGGCTCGAAAACGGCGAAGACGTAGAGCTTGTGGAACTGAACAAGCCCAAGGGACGGCTCGGTTACGTCATGTTGATCGATCTCGGTCCGGACGTGCCTCAGCTGTACGTAAAGCTACAACTGGGGGCTGGGATCGTCATCGGGCGGAGTTTCCACTACACCGATCACGATTAGCGGACTCAGGAGTCAATTGATGGAACCGCACGCGAGTGCGCATCTGCACGATGGCACGTCGGACACCCACCGTCAGTGCCCACAGTGCGGCGAATACACGGTCACTACACACTGGCATCACGACACATTCAGGTATGGATCGGGCGACACGGCGCCGACCCTACACGTCGATCTACCCGTTCGTCGCTGCGACCCATGCGACTTTGAGTTTCTCGATCATGAAGGGGAGCACCTGAGACATGAAGCCGTCTGCCGACATCTGGGCGTCCTGTCTCCGGGCGACATCTCCGACATTCGGACCCGGCTCCGTATGACTAGAGCCGCGTTCGCCCGGGTTACCGGCCTCGGCGAGGCGACGCTCAATCGCTGGGAGAACGGTGCCGTAGTTCAGAACCTCGCAAACGACCGCTATCTTCGGATTATTGCTGCCTTCCCGGGCGTCATGGCGATGCTGAAGGACCTGAATACACCCGGGTGTGCCCCTGTTCAGCCGTCCACCTCGAGCGCACGCAAATTTCAGGTCATAACCGATCTCGAGCAGTACCGCCCTAGCCAGGAGAGCTTTGCGCTCCGAATGGTGAGCTGACCCCAATGTACGTAACCACCTTCTACTCGTTCAAGGGCGGAGTCGGAAGAACAATGGCACTCGTCAACGTGGCCGTCGACCTCGCCCAACGGGGCCGCCGTGTTCTTGCGGTCGACTTCGATCTGGAAGCCCCCGGCCTTGACACGTTCGCCCTGCGCACACCCACCGACACCACCCCCGGCGTCCTCGACTTCGTGAGTGCGTATCTCCGTAGCGGCCAAGCTCCGCATGTGAGTGAATTCATCTTTGAGTCCCCCGGTATGGGAACCGCCAACGGTGGCCTCTGGATCATGCCTGCCGGAGCGCATCACGACAGCTACGCGAGCACGTTTGCGAACATAGATTGGGGCGCGCTCTACGAGCGGCACGATGGTTATCTCCTGTTTGAAGATCTCAAGGAACAGTGGAAGGCATTCTTCCGCCCGGACTACGTATTGATTGACTCCCGCACCGGCCATACCGATATCGGAGGCATTTGCACTCGTCAATTGCCTAACTCTGTGGTCATATTGTTTTTCCCAAACGCACAGAACCTACGTGGCTTGACTAAGATTGTCCGCGACATAAGGGCAGAGCGACGACATCCTCGCAACAAGGCCATCGACATGCATTTCGTTATGTCCAACGTGCCGGATCTTGACGATGAGGACCAAATCCTGGAAGAAAACATTGCCTCCTTCCAACGTGACCTGGGCTTTCGCGGAGATCCGATGGTGATCCATCGATACGACAGTCTGTCTCTACTCAATCAGGTTATTTTTTCTATACAACGCCCGCGAAGCCGGCTCGCCAAGGAGTACAAAGAAGTAACAGCGGAGATCATTAGGTTCAACGCTGCGGATCGTGACGGAGCACTCGACTACATTACAAGTATCCATCCGCTCTCGCGCAACCCGGGAACTCGCCTTCTTTCTTTGTCGGTCACTGAAGCGCATCTGAGGACAATCCAAGAGAAACATTCCGCTGACGGAGAAGTGCTGTTTCGACTAGGATCTTTGCGTGCTGACGACGGTAGTCTGGATGAAGCAGCCGCGCTCTTTACGCGCGCTATCGACGTCGGGTATCGGGAACCAGAAGTGTACCTAAGACGGGCCTCTATACGACGTTCAGAGTACGCGGATCCGACGGCCGCTAGCCAGGACGCTATGGAGGTTCTGAGTTCTGTTCACGCATCGCCCGCTCAAGTGAGGAGGGCGATTTCTATGATTTTACCGCAACATATGCCGCAAGTCGCGAAATCGCCAGCGGTCGAAGCTCTGCCTCCAGGCGAACGAGTGTGGATCGCCAGCGATCGAGAGGGATCTGAGACTGAGGTTGTTACCGCGTTCAATATCCTGGGACCGTTGCTGGCTGACGTCCGCTTGTCGCCTGACGAACAGACGGCTGCCAGACATACCATGTCGCTGGCGGCCATCGGGTTGAGGCGGTTCTCAGAAGCCATTGAGGCAATACGGAGCGAAGAGCCAGTAGTACGAAGAATGGGCAGTCACTTCGCATTCAACTATGGCATGGCGCTTTGGGGTGAGACAGGACAGCTTGTCCTCGACCCTTTCCAGCACGTAGTGGAAACTGAGCGTTCAGAGCCACGGAAGGACCCCGCGCCCAACTATCTCCAATGTTTGGCGGTCAGTCATTGGGCTATTGGGCAAGCCGCGTCCGCTCGGGAGTTGGCCGCGAAAGCGAAACAGGAAATGGCCACACGAGGCGGACGAGAGTTCAGTTGTTGGCGTTACCGACGCGTGAGCGCGCGGGAATTTGAGGAAGACACCGACGAGATGCTCAGGTTGTTCAATGGCGACGACACCGTGACTCCCCGCTTTATGAGTCCTGAGGGTCAGCAATCTTCGCTCGTCGCTGACCGCGAATCCGATCCGTAACGTCGCTTCAGCACGTATCGAACGAACGGAGATACCGATTCGCATGACCCCGTACCACCTGCGGTTCTTGGGTTGTCTACAGCGTCCGCATCAACTCGTCGAGGGGCGTGGTCGCGTAGAACCGGCGGTAGGCTGCCGTCTCCGTGAGCAGATCGCGGACGGCCACCTCCGCATGGGCGGCAGCGGCCGGATCCGCCTGACCGCCGTCGGCCAGCGTCACCGATTCGGCGTCCTGCCGCACGACGGTGAGGTCGCCGCGCGCGGCCAGCAACGCCAAGCCGGCGCGCACGGTCGCTTCCCGATGGGCGAGGGCCGCGGCCAGGCGGCCGATGGCGATTCGGCCCTCGTGGTGCCGGAGCGCGTGCTTGCACATCCCGGCCAGAGACGCCATGAAACGGTCTGCCGGCGCCGTCTCGGGATCGACCGCGAACAGGTGCAGCGTGCGCGGCTGCGCGCGCCGGAGCACATGCTGCAGCTCGGCCCGGCCCGGCGGTGTGGTCCACACGACCAGCGTCTGCGCCGGCCCGATCCGGTCGCGACCGGTCGCAGGCTCGGCGACGCCGTCCTCCCCCCAGATCATCGGAGGCTCGGCGACTCCGTTCGCCAGCTCGGCCAACGCGCCGGCCGCGTCCGTCCCGGCACGGTGGTCGACGACCGCCGGCTGCTCCGGCCCGGAGAGGATCACCGTGGGCGCGGCGGCCGGCCTGGCGTCGATCCACTCCACCTGCAGCGACCGGCTGCCGCGGTAGTCGCGGGCGGAGATCCGGTACGCCAGGTCGATGTGGCCCTCGGGCGGCAGATCGCCGCCTGACTGCCACCACATCACCGAGCGGGTTGCCCCGGTGCGGTCGGCGACCAGCATCTTGCGGTGATCGCCTCCCTGGCCGACTTCGGTGACGCCCTTGATCGTGACGCCGTGGCTGGCGAAGGTGAGCGCCCGGTTGCCGGGACCGAACGGGCCGAGGCCGGCGAGCGCGGCCACCAGGTCCAGGTCGGTCTGCCCCAGGTCGAGCACGCCGTCGATCGGCAGGCGCGGCGCGGGCGGCCCATCGCCGATCTGCTCGCGCAGCGCGGCCTGCAGCTCCCGGCGGAATGGTTCCAGCCGTTCCGGCTGCAGCGAGACGCCTGCCGCCATGGGGTGTCCGCCGTATCCGTCCAGCAGGTCCGCGCAGGCGGCGATCGCAGCGGTGACGTTGCAGCCGGAGATCGACCGGGCCGACCCGCGCACGGGGCCGTCCGGCGAGGCGAGCAACAGCGTGGGCCGGTGGAAGCGCTCGACCAGCCGGCTGGCGACGATGCCGATCACGCCAGGCGGCCAGTCCGCATGGAAGAGGACCAGTCCGGGATGGTCGAGGAGGCCCGGATCCGCATCGATCTGGTCGCAGGCCGCGTCGAACACCTGGTCGGTGAGCAGGCGACGCCGGGCGTTCATCCGCTCCAGCTCCTCCACCTGCCGGCGCGCCGCCTCGCGCGAGTCGGTCGTCATCAGCTCGACGATGGGGTTGGCGTCACCGAGCCTGCCGATGGCGTTCAGGCGCGGCCCCAGCGCGAAGCTGATCTGCTCCTCGGCGAGCGTGTCCCGGTTCAGCTCGGCCAGCTCCATCATCACCTGCAGGCCGACCCGCTCGGTGCGGCGGAGCACCATCAGCCCCACCTGCAGCCAGAACCGCGTGTCGTCCACCTGCTCGGCCAGGTCGGCCACCACCCCCAGCGCCACCAGGTCGAGCAGCTCGCGCGACTCCTCGACGCGCCCGGCGCGGCCGAACAGCTCGCGCGCCACCTGGAACGCCACCCCGACCCCGGGCAGGGTCCGCAACGGGTGAGGCCCGTCGATCCGCTTCGGGTTGATCACCGCCAGCGCCGACGGCAACTCGGGGGGCAGGTCGTGATGGTCGGTGATGATCACGTCCACGCTGCGGCCGGCCGCGTACTCCACCGCTTCGTTGTCGTCCACCCCGGTGTCGCAGGTGAGCATCAGCGTCACCCCCGAATCCAGGAACCCGCGCAGGGCCTCCACCCCCACGCCGTGCGATTCGGTCGCGCGCACGGGGATGTGGTAGGCCGGATCGGCCCCCAGGCGCCGCAGCGTCTCCACCAGCAGGGTGGTGGACGTCTGGCCGTCGACGTCGAAGTCCCCCCATACGCCGATCCGCTCGCCGTCGCGCAGCGCCCGCTCGATCCGGTCGGCGGCCGGCGTCATGTCCGGCAGGTCGGCGGCCGGCGCCGGCCGGTAGTGGCGGGGTTCCAGGAACGCCAGGGCTCGCTCCGGCGTGTCGTGGCCGCGCCGCACCAGGGTCTCGGACAGCACGGGGGGACCGCCGACGGCGTCCCGCAGTGCGGCCGGCACGTCCACCGGCGCCGGCTCCTCCCAGTGCGGCGCGATCCTGCCGGCAGCCATCAGAAGGACACCTCGCCGACCTCGCCGAAGTCGAGCCCGATCGCCTCGTCGCCATCGTCGATCGACAGCGGGAAGTCGGCCGCCGCGTCTTCGTCAAGATCGCCGTCTCCGGCCTCCCGGCCCCGGCCGCAGAACGATCGATACGTGCACAGCCGGCACCGCCGGTGATCGTCGGTCCGCTCGAAGCCGTCGGCCGGACGCTGGGCGATCTCCTGCAGCAGTCCCGCGAGGTACGCGCCGTCCGCTTCGAACCGGTCGCGGTCGTAGCGGATGACGGTGGGCTCGTTCGGGAACGCGGCGTACCAGTAGCGCATCTCGATCCGCTCGGGCGCGAACGGCGTCCCGCCGTTCAACGCGCCTCCGGACAGCGCCAGCAGGTAGGGATACACGCGTGTCTGCAGCCTGCCTTCCACCGTCGCGTCCCGCGGGCGCCGGCCGGCGGTCTTCCAGTCCAGGATCATCGCGCCACCGCCTTCCTGCACGACGACCAGGTCGTACTTGGCGGCCAGCCGGCGGCCGGCCACTTCCGCCGCCAGCGTCACCTCCGGGTAGCGCTCCCCCGGCAGGTCCGCCGGCCGGTGCTCGCTGAACGACCGCCACCAGTCGGCCAGCCCGTGCCCGTCCCCTGAGGAACGGTGCTCGGCCAGCGCCCGCAGGCGCTCGGCCGGCACGCCCAGCAGGTACTGGTGGACCATGCGGTGGAACTCCGCACCGTCGCGGCGCAGCCGCTCGTTGCGGCCGGCCGGCGCCGCCTCCACGGCCGGCCACTCCAGGCGGTCCAGGTAACGCAGCCGGAACCGGTACGGGCATTCCACGTAGTCCTGCAGGCTGGCCTGGCTCAGCATCAGTCCGTCAGCGATCGCCATGGGTCTCCTTCTCCCGATCCGTCCACCACGCGGCCAGGGCACGGAACGCCTCCGCGGGGCCGACCTCACCGGACTGACCGGTGTTCCAGGTCACGATCAGATCGCGCCGGGCGCGCGTGATGCCGACGAACAGGAGCCGCAGCCGCTCCCGAATGTAGTCGATACGTGCCCGGCAGGTCGCCTCCAGCCGGCGGTACCCGGTGCCGGCCAGCAGGCAGCGCGCCTCCTCGCACGCCTCCATGGCGGCGTTGAGGCGGTCCGCCAGGTACCATTTCTCCGGGATGAAGCGGTCGGCGTCCGGATCGGCCGGGTAGTCGTAGGCGTTCACGGAGGTCAGGTAGACCCGGTCCCACTCCAGGCCCTTGGCCTTGTGCATGGTGGCGACCACCACCGCGCCGCGGTGCGCGGCGGGGTCGAAGCCGGACTGGTCCGGCGTGAAGCCGGCGAACCGGCGCCGGTTGCCGGCGATCGCCTTCAACTCGTCGACCATCTCGCGGATGCCCCAGCGCGGATGCACCCGTCCGGCCTGCCGCAGGCTGACCGCCAGCTTGAAGGAGACCGCCAGTTCGTCGGGCTCCTCGAACAGGTCCTGCGAGACGGTCAGCACGAGCTGGTCGATCGGCAACGCCGCCGCACCCTGCCAGCGCCGCACCAGGTGGGCGAACTTCGAGAAGAGCTCTCGCTCCGCGTCGACCATGTCCTGCTCCGCCAGCCAGTCGCGGCCGAGGCGCGGCCAGAGGTAGTCCTCCAGCGCCTCGCAGCCGCGCAGCAGCCGCGCGCCGGCTTCCGCCGCCGCCCACCTCTTCGGCTCGTCCCTTTCGGCGCGCCGCCACGAGAGGTAGCAGTCGGCCAGCGCGAACGCCGAGGCGGGTTCCGCCAGGGCGCGCAGCACGTGGCCGACCACCTCGGCCACCGCTCGGGTGGCGCCGGTGCTGGCCAGCAGGCTCTCCACGCAGCGCACGCCGCGCGCCCGGATGGCCTGCACCAGATCGGCCGCGCGATGGTTGCTCGGCGCCAGCACCGCCACCGTCGCGTCCGGGTTGGCGGGCAGGAAGCGGCTGACGGAATCGGCGATCGCCGCCGCCTCGCGTTCCGGCGCGAGCGGCTTGTCGATGAAGGCCACGGTGGCCTGCCCGTCCGGCGGGTTGGGCTGCGGATCGCCGGGCGGCGTCGGGCTGACGTGCGGCAGGCCGAGCGCATCGCGCGCGGAGGCCACCGGGTGGCAGCCGGTGGTCCAGTCGATCATCCGGTTGGCGACCGCGATGATGCGCGGCGCGGACCGGCCGGACTCGGGAAGCTCCCGCGCGGCGACGTCGTCGCGGAGCAGGAACGCGCGCAGGAAGCGCGGGTCCGCGGTGGTGAAGGTCTCGAAGATGGCCTGATTGGGGTCGCCGACGCGCACCCAGTTGCCCTGCTGGCCGGCGATGCCCTGCTCTCCGGCGATGCCCTGCTCTCCGGCGATGCCCTGCTCTCCGGCGATGCCCTGCTCTCCGGCCAGCAGGGAGAGGATCCGCTCCTGCACCTCGCTGGAGTCCTGCGCCTCGTCCTCCAGGATGAACGGCCACCGCTCGCGGAGCCGGCCGAGCAACTCCTGGTCCTGCTCCAGCAGATCAAGCGCGCGCCAGATCAGGTCGTCGAAGTCCAGGGCGCCGCGGTAGTCGAGGGCGCGCTGATAATCGGCGTACAGGGCCGTGCCGATCTCCGCCAGGCCGGCGTTCCCGTCACCGTCGCCCGCGCCGGCGCGTCGATCGCCGAGCACCGCCCGGAGCTGGTCCGGCCGAACGCGCTCGCCCTTCGCGTAGCGGATGAAATCGGCGCCCAGGCCTTCGATCAGGTCGGGCAGCCGCTCGCGGCGGACGAACGCGCGGCGCTCCTCCGGCAGCTCGGGATCGAGCAGCCACTCGCAGCGGGACACGTTGCCGCGCAGCCAGGCGACGGCGACCTGCCGCCGGATCTGGTCGCACTGTTCCTGGTCGACGATCCCGAAGGCATCGGTCAGCCCGACCGCTTCCGGACGCTCGCGCACGATGTCGGCCGCCAGCGAGTGCAGCGTGCGCACCCGGTAGCCGACGCCGGGCATCAGGGTGCGCGCCGCGGTGGCCTGATCGACGCGCCGCGCCAGGTTGTCGCAGGCGGCGTTGACCAAGGTGACCACCAGGATCTCCTGCTCGCCGTCCAGGACCTGCAGGTCCAGGATGCGGTCGACCAGCATGGCGACAGTCTCCGTCTTGCCGCTGCCGGGCACCGCGGCGATCCCCATCAGCCCGCCGTCGTAGGACAGGACCGCGCGCTGGCTCGGCCGCGGCGTGAACCCGCGCGGAGCCTGCCACGCCGGAACAGCGGTAGCCGTTGCCGTCTCGACCACGGATGTGCTCATGCGGTTTTCGCCGAGCGGAGCACCTCGTCGATGGCCCGCAGGAACCGGCCGCGGTACTCGGAGCCCTGCTCGTTCACGTCGCAGAGGCCCAGGTGAATGGCCGTGCGGCAGCGGCGCACCAGCCCGACCGCCAGCCGGTACAGGTGATCGCGGCCCTCTCTCGCCTCGTCCTCCTCGCCCCAGGTCCGGCCCGCCGGCCAGCCGCGGCTGAGCACGTACGGCTGCGTCAGCGGCTGCCGCAGCGGCTCCGACCAGCCGCGCGCGCCCACCTCGATCCAGAACTGGTGGTCGACACGCCGGTTGCTCATCAGGAACGTCCAGGCCGGCGTCAGCAGCACCGCTTCCTGCGCGTCCGCATCGCGCGCATCGACGTACTGCGCGGCGATCAGGCCGTCGGCCACGGTGGCCACGTACTCCCGGTCGGAGGAATCGCCTTCCTCGGCGAGCTGCCGCTCGGTCACCCACCGGAACTTGCGCACCGACTCGACCAGTTGCGCCGCGACCTGGCCGTGGTCGCGGGCCTGGGGGCGGATGTGGTGAAAGCCGTATCCCGGCTGCGACAGCAACTCTCCGAACAAACGCCGCAGGAAGTGGTCGAGCCGGTCGACGGCCGCCGCGGACCGGTAGTCTTCGATCCAGACCCGCAACCCCTCGTAACGCCCGCCGACGGTGTGGGTGATGCGTTCGTGCACGCCGGCCGGCGCGGACGCGAACGGCCGCAGTGCGCCGCCGTCCTTCTGCGCCGGATCGAACAGGGCGTCGGCCAGTACCCGCGCCCGGATCAGGTCCAGCCCGTCGATCGCGTCGACCAGCGCGTGGGCGATCTCGGCCGGCGCGACCGGCAGCCGCCACGACTGATGGGCCAGCGCCGCCAGCGTCAGCAGACAGCGCGTCGCGCGCTCCTCCCTCAACGCGCGCGACGGCCGGTGCGAGTGCGCCGGAACCCCCCGCTGGTCCAGCCGGTCGGCCAGCGCGAACCGCAGCGAGTCGGACAGGAACGGCGCCAGCACCACGATCTGGCCCGGAGCGACGCCCTCCTCGATCAGCCCGGAGATCCGTGCCGCCACCCAGTCGAGCATCTCCGGGTAATAGCGGTGGTGGGCGAACCGCAGCACGCCGTCGCCGCCCACCGGGAACGGGCCGCGCCCCGGGCCATCCGCGGGCCGGCGCGCCGGCGGCTGCAGGTGCCAGGCGAGCCGGCGCTCGAACGCCGGCAGCGACGGGTCGGACTCCGGGAGGCGGTCCATGCGCACGTCGCTGTCGCAGGCGTCGCGCAGGCGCAGGCCGTCCTCGGGGTCGGCGCCCAGAAAGCGCCGGTAGCCGGCGTCGTCGTCGCAGATCACCACCGCGGAGGCGAACTCGCCCAGCCAGGACAGCAGCAGGTCGTGCGCCACCGGGGTGTCTTCTTCGACGTTGTCGGCGATCAGGTGGCGATGCAGCTTGGCAAGGTAACGCCGCGCCGGTTGCACGTCCTTGAGGTGGCGGGCGAACACCTCCATCTGCAGCGAGAAGTCCAGCAGCCCGTGCTCCAGGCAGAAGCGGCGAAAGGCGGTGGCGCAGGTCTGCACGTCGCGGTAGACGCGCTCCTGCACGGGGTCATCCCCACACGCCGCGCGCAGCCGATCGCCGATGGTGAGGTGGTCGAAGCCGACCACCGCCGACTTGTTCAGGTTGTCGAGCACCTGGCTGTAGATGCGGTTGCGGTCGACCTCCAGCGAATCGAAGCAGCCGTCGCGCAGCAGCGGCTGCATGACGCGCGCCATGTAGTACTGCGCGGTCTCCATGGTCAGGAAGACCGGCTCGCGCTCGGGCTCGGCGAAGCCGGCCTCCTCGGCGACCAGCGGCCAGAACAACTCCACCACCCGCTTGGCCAGCCCGCCGACGGTGGTCACGGCCACCGCCGCGCCGGCTGCCAGGGCCGGATCGCGAAGCGCCTCCCGGTAGGGCCGGACGAGGGTCCGCTGCGGCAGCAGCACCAGGATCGAGTCGGCGCGCACCCCGGCCTGAAGCAGGCGGCGCAGCCGATGCACCGCGGCGGTAGTCTTGCCGGCGCCGGCGGGGCCGGCCACGAACAGGCTTCCGCGCAGGCCGGGATCGGCGACCTGTCGTTGCCGCTCGGTCAGGCGGGAGACCTCAGAGATCCAGCTCCTTCTTCAGTATCGGCCACGGGACACGGCCCGGTTCCTCGCCAGCCTTGATGGCGGCCTCGTTATCGAGCAGGTCCTCGATACGCCGGAGCAACTCCAGGTCCTCCATCGGAACGATCGCGGCGACACTCTTCCCGCTCCGGTCGACCACAACGCGTTCGCCGTCGTCGACGACTCGCTGCAGGGATCCGAGGAGCTCTTTCGGAACCTTGTCTGTCGTGACCCGTGTCATGCCGGCACCGCCTGCCTCATCTAACGTGAGGATACCACATTCGGCTTCGCGTAGGCCGGAGGGGAGGCTCTGCGTCTACTCGGAGCCGGCGAACACCGCGTCCTTGCCCAGTCCTTCCGGCCCCATGCCGAGGTAGCCGCCGTCGACCGTCAGGTCCGCCGCGGAGATGAACGACGCGTCGTCGCTGAGCAGGAAGAGGATCGGCCCCGCGCATTCGATCGGCTCGCCGCAGCGCTCCAGCATGTGGTACCGGCCCCACACCGGGTCCCACTTCTCCCGTCCGCCGCCGTCCAGGTCGGCCGCCTTCAGCACCTCGCGGGTCCAAATCCAGCCGGGGCTGACGCTGTTGACCCGTATCCCGTACGGAGCCAGGTCCATCGCCATGCACTTGGTCAGCGTGTGCACGGCTCCTTTCGCCGCGTTGTAGGTCCAGCGATCCGGTTGGGCGATCCGGGCGGAGATGCTCGACACGTTGACGATCGCGCCGCCGCCGCTGTCGCGGATGGCGGAGGCCGCCGCATCGGCCATCGTCGCGTAGGCGACCGGCCCCGCCTCCAGGCTGCGCAGCCACGCCTCCCGATCGGTGCCGAGCCCGGAGGCGATGAACGAGAACGCGTTGTTCACCAGGTAGTGCAGCCGGCCCCAGCGCCCGGTCGCCTCCTGTACGAGCCGCCGGCAGAAGGCTTCCTCGGCATGGTCACCGCAGCACGCCGCCACCTGGTGGCCCTGCCCGGTGAGGTTGCGCACGGCCTGTTCGACCAGATCGGGCTCGATCCCGGAGAAGGCCACTGCCGCGCCCTCCGCGCAGAGCTGCTCGACGACGGCGCGGCCGATGCCTGCCGACCCGCCGGTCACGACGGCCACCTTGCCGGCGAAGCGCCCCTCGATCGCTTTTCGCTCTTTCATGCTCCCCGTCCATGCGAGGATAACCCGAGAAGGAGTACGCGATGGATCTGCACGTCGACCTGAGCGGACGCCGCGCCCTGGTGACCGGCGGCGCCACGGGCATCGGGCGCGCCATCAGCGAGGCGCTGATCGACAACGGCGCCGCGGTGGCGGTCGGCTACCGCTCCAGCGCGGACGCCGCCGCGGAACTGGCCGCTCGCCCCTCCAGCGCGCCGGTGGCGGCCATCGCCGCCGACCTCACCGACCCGCGGCAGGTCGAGCACCTGTGCGCGGAGGCCGCCGCCCGGCTGGACGGGCCGATCGACATCCTGGTCAACAACGCCGGCGACGTGCTCGACATGCGGCCGCTGCTGGAGGCGCCGCTGTCCGCCTGGCACGACACCCTGGCGCTCGACCTCACCGCGGCGATGCTGACCAGCCGCCTGCTGGCTCCGGCCATGCGCGAGCGCGGCTGGGGCAGGATCATCAACATCTCCTCGATCTCCGCCCACACCGGCGGCGGGGGAGGGGCCACCGCCTACGTGGCCGCCAAGGGCGGCCTGTCGGCGATGACCCGCAGCCTGGCGAAGGAGCTGGGCCCCGCCGGCATCACCGTCAACTCCGTCGCCCCCGGCGTGATCCTCACGGCCATCCACGAGCGCACCAACACGCCGGAGACCCTGGAGAAGCTGCGCCTGACCACGGCCGCCAGGCGGCTCGGGCAGCCCGCCGACTGCGCGGGCGCGGTGCTGTTCCTGACTTCCCAGGCAGCCTCCTACGTCACCGGCAGCACCCTCGCCGTCAACGGCGGCATGCGCATGGACTGATCAGCCCGCTCGACGCCCCTTCACCTGCCGCTTGCGCGCCGCGCGCCGACCGGGGAGCATTGCGCATGGACCCGATCTCTCCCGAGGTACGCGAGTACCTCGACGACCTCGTTCCCGACCGGCCCGCGGAGCTCGCCCGCATGGAGGAGCACGCTCGCGAGGTCGGCTTCCCGATCGTCGGGCCGGCCTCCGGCCAGCTCTGCTACCAGATCTCGCGCATGATCGGCGCCCGCTCCGTGTTCGAGCTGGGCTCCGGATTCGGCTACTCGACCGCGTGGTTCGCGCGCGCCGTGCAGGAGAACGGCGGCGGCACCGTCCACCACGTCGTCTGGGACGAGGGGCTGTCCGCCCGCGCCCGCCTGCACCTGTCGGCGCTCGGCTACGACGGCATCGTCCGCTACCACGTGGGAGAGGCGGTGGCCGCCCTGCGCGAGGCCGACGGCCCCTACGACGTGATCTTCAACGACATCGACAAGCACATGTACCCGGACTCGCTACCGGTCATCGAAGAGAAGCTGCGGCCCGGCGGCGTGCTGATCATCGACAACATGCTGTGGTTCGGGCGCATCTTCGACGACGCCGACCGCTCCGAGGACACCGAGGGGGTGCGGCGCTTCACCGGCCTGATCACCGCCGACCGCGGCTGGACCGTCTCCCTGGTGCCGATCCGCGACGGGCTGATCGTCGCCTGGCGGAACCCGTCGTGAGCGATTCCGCCGGCCCCGACTTCGTGCGCGCCGCGGTCAGGCGCGACGTGGAGTCCGGGCGCTACGACGGCCGCGTGCAGACCCGCTTCCCACCCGAGCCGTCCGGCTACCTGCACATCGGCCACGTCAAGGCGATCTGCGTCAACTTCGGCGTGGCCGCCGAGTTCGGCGGCGTGTGCGCGCTGCGCTACGACGACACCAACCCGGAGCGCGAGGACACCCACTACGTCGAGCAGATCAAGACCGACATCCGCTGGCTGGGCTTCGACTGGGCCGACCGCGAGTACTACGCCTCCGACTACTTCGAGCGGCTGTACGAGCTGGCCGTGCAGCTCATCGAAGCGGGCAAGGCATACGTCGACCACCTGACCGCGCAAGAGATCATCGAGTACCGCGGCGTCGCCCAGTCGGCCGGCCGCGACAGCCCCCACCGCGACCGCCCCGTGGCCGAGAACCTGGACCTGTTCCGGCGCATGCGCGCAGGCGAGTTCGAGGAAGGCGCCTGCGTGCTGCGCGCCCGCATCGACATGGCGGCACCCAACGTCTACCTGCGCGACCCGGTGATGTACCGCATCCTGCGCACCCCCCATCACCGCACCGGCGACCGCTGGTGCATCTATCCGACCTACGACTGGGCGCACGGCCAGTCCGACTCCATCGAGGGGGTCACCCACTCCCTGTGCACGCTGGAGTACGAGACCCACCGGCCGCTGTACGACTGGTTCATCGAGGCGCTCGGCATCTTTCCGTCGCGGCAGATCGAGTACAACCACCTCTACATCTCGCACACCATGACCGGCAAGCGCCGCCTCAAGGAGATGGTGGAGGCCGGCGACGTGACCGGCTGGGACGACCCGCGCCTGCCGACCATCGCCGCGCTGCGCCGGCGCGGCGTGCCGCCGGCGGCACTGCGGCGCTTCGCGACCGACGTGGGCCTGAGCAAGACGCAGGTGCTGGTGCAGATCGAGATGTTCGAGTCCCGCCTGCGCGAGCACCTCAACCGCACCGCGCCGCGCGTGATGGGCGTGCTGGACCCGATCCGGCTGGTCATCACCAACTACCCCGAAGGCCAAGTCGAGGAGGTCGAGTGCGAGAACAACCCCGAGGACCCGTCCGCCGGCACCCGGATGGTGCCGTTCAGCGGTGAGCTGTACGTCGAGCGCGACGACTTCCGCGACGATCCGCCGCGCAAGTGGTTCCGGCTGGCGGAGGGGCGGGAGGTGCGCCTCAAGCACGCCTGTTACGTCACCTGCACCGAGGTGGTGCGCGACGCCGGCGGCCGTCCCACGGAGATCCGCTGCACCTACGATCCCGCCTCGCGCGGCGGCGGCACCGCCGACGGCCGCAAGGTGCGGGGCACCCTGCACTGGGTGTCCGCCGCGCACGCGCTGGAGGCCGAGGTGCGCCTCTACGACCGCCTGTTCACCAAGGAGGACATGAAGGACCTGGCCGAAGGCGAGGAGTGGCGCGACCACCTCAACCCGGACGCGCTGCGCGTGCTGACCGGGTGCAAGCTGGAGCCGGGCCTGGCCGGGGCGGAGCCGTCGGCGGCCGTGCAGTTCATCCGCAACGGCTACTTCTGCCTGGATGCGCGCGACGCCACGCCGGAGCGGCCGGTCTTCAACCGCACCATCGGCCTGCGCGACACCTGGGCCAGGATGGAGCGCGCGGGCAAGGGAGGCTGACCGCGGCACCCGCGAGCGACCGCTTCACGTTCTTCGTCTCCCACACCTGCCACGCCGACCACGGCTACACCGACCGGCTGGACGCGGTGCGCGCCGGCTGGGCGGACGGCCTGGACCAGGCGCTGCAGGCGGTCGAGCGCGGCTTCCGCTGGACCCTGGAGGCGTCGATCTTCTTCCAGGCATACCGCGAGCTGCGCGACCCGGGCCGCGTGCGTGCGCTGGCGCAGGCCGTGCGCGCCGGCCACGTCGAGCTGTGCGCGACCTACGCCAACCTGGAGTACGAGCAGATCGACGGCGAGGAGATGACGCGCGTCTGCACGCTGGCCAACCGCGTCCTGGCCGACGAGTTCGGCATCCGCGCGCGCACCGCGATCCTGAGCGACATGCCGGGCATGACCTGGGGCCTGCCGCAGGTGTTGGCGGCAAGCGGCGTCGACTACCTGATGTTCTGGCGCGGCGCCTACAAGGACAACCTGTACCACGCCGAGGTGCCGCCCATCTTCCGCTGGGAGTCGCCCGACGGCACCGGCGTGCTGGTCAACCTGTACGGCGGGCCGGAGCTGCACGACTTCTACTACGACAAGTCCGCGGCCTGCTTCCTGCAGCGCGGCACCGTGGCCGGGCGGCTGCGCGAGATCGCCGCCTGGCACCGCGCGCTCGGCGACCGCTACCCGTACACGGCCGTGCACCTGGTGATCGGCTACGACAACGGCCCGGTGCTCACCCACCTGCTGGACGGGGTGCGCTGGTACCGGGAGCACGTCGACGAGCACGACGTGGTGCTGGCAACACCGGCCGCGTTCATGGACGAGATCGCACGCCAGCGGCCGGCCGCGGCCGTTCCGGCGGTATCGGGCGACTTCACCGGCGCCTGGGCCGACGATCCGCTGACCTACGCGGACGCCTTCGTCGCCAAGCGCCGCGCCGCCGCGTCCTGGAACGTGGCCGAGCGGCTGGCCGCCCTGCTGCCGGCGGCACGCGCCGACGCGCCCCCGTATCCGCGCGCGGAGCTGGACGCGATCCAGGAGAACCTGCTGCTGTTCACCGAGCACACCTACGGCAGCTCGCAGTGGCAGTGGGAGCGGTTCCACCCGCGGGCCGACGTGCGGCGCTTCGATCACGCCTGGGACTTCTCGCGTTCCACGTGGACGGACAAGCGCGCCTTCGCGCAGGCCGCCGATCACGGCTCGCGCAAGCTGCTGATGCGGCTCTCCGCGCTGCTGGGCGCCGGCGCCGACGAGCGCGGTCCCGCGATCCGGGTGCTCAACCCCTCCGGCTGGGCACGCGGCGAGCACCTCACCGCGTTCGTCAAGGACCGCGGCTGGCGGGAGGAGCAGCCGCGCGAGGCGCGGGTGCTGCATGCCGCCACGGGCACGGAGGTGCCCGCGCAGGTCACCCGCGGCGATCACATGGGCTACGAGGTCTGCTTCCGCACGCCGCGCATCGAGCCGCTGGGCTGGGACACGGTGGTGGTGGTCCCCGGCCGCGGCTCAGGCACCGGGGAGGATGCCGAACTGCGCGCCTCCGAGAGGACGCTGGAGAACCGCTGGTACGCGATCGGCGTGACCCCCGAGCGCGGGGTGACCTCGATCGTGGACAAGGAGCAGGACCGCGATCTGCTCTGTCCGCAGGCAGACCACGGCGCCGGCCAGTTCATCTACCGGCGCGTGGCGCCGCGTTTCCACGACGACCTGTACACGATGCGCGGCCGCCTGCTCGCGCACGATCCGACATGGACGGCATTCGGCGGCGAGCGCACGGTGATGGGCCGCATCCCGGAGCGCGACTGGCTGGTGCGCTCCGCCCGCACGCGGGTGACGGCCTGCCGCGTGCGCCACGCGGGGCCGGTGATGGCGGCGCTGGAGCTGGAATCGGAGTTGGAGCTGGACGGCGTCTCCTGCCGGCTCACGCAGGAGGTGAGCCTGTGTGCCGGCGAACGGCTGGTGCGCTTCCGCAACCGGCTGCGAAAACAGGAGACGCTGGGCAAGGAGGAGGGCTACCTGGGCCTGCCGCTGGCGATCCCGGACCCGGCCGTGCACTGCGAGGTCGCCAACGCCGTGATCCGCCTGGGCCGCGACCAGCTCCCGGGCTCGTTCACGGGCTTCACCGGGCTGAACCGGTTCGTGGCGGTCGGCGACGACCGGATCACGGCCGTGGTCAGCCCGATCGGCCCGGCGGTGGTGGAGGTGGGCGGCATCCGCACGCACGCCTGGGAGGACGTCCGCCACGAGCCGCGCGACGGGGCCTTGTTCTTCTACGTGCTCGACAACCTGGAGAACACCAACGCGCCGCTGTTCCAGGGCGCCGAGAGCTGGCAGGACGGCTTCCTCGACCTGGACTTCTGCCTGACCAGCCACGCAGGCCCCTTCGACCCGGTGCGCGCGACCCGCTTCGGCCTGCGCTGCCACCAGGAGCTGCCGGCCTGGGTGACGCCGCCGGCCGGCGACTCCACCGACCTGCGCAATGAGGACAAGGTGGCCGGCGGGTCGTTCGACGTGGACGCGGCGCCGGGCCAACCGCTCGACCGGCGTGCGCCGCGCGGGCGCTTCCTGGAGATCGACGCCGACCCGTCGGTGGTGGTGCAGGCGATCAAGCGGGCCGAGGAGCGGCCGGCCGACCGTGACCGCGGCCTGGTCGTGCGGCTGCGCGAGGTCGCCGGCCGGCCGGCGGCGGCGCGCTTCGGCGGGCCACCGCGTCCGGTCACGGCCGCGTGGCGGTGCGACCTGCTGGAGAACGACCGGGAGCGGCTGCCGGTTCGCGACGGGGTGGCGGAGGCGGCGATCCCGCCGTACGGTCTGGTCACCGTTCGACTGATCCCGTGAGTGAGTGAGTCGGATTGCCGCGCAAGCGGCGAGTCCGGCGCACTCACGAACAGGAGGGGATGGGCCAAGAGCGGAGCCGAAGGCGACGATCTTGGGGCGGAGGGGTTCGACGGCTCGATCTGAGCTGCTGGTCGCGGATCCCTTCGGCGATCAGTGAGCGGCGCCGACAGGAACAGGCTCAGCGGACGCCCAGCGCCGATGACGCGCCCATCATGACCAGATCGATGCTGAGATCGCCGCTTGGTCAAGCGGCAGAAGGACCTGACGGAAGGCGAGAACTGGAGCGACCTCCTCAACCCGGACGCGCTGCGCGGGCTCACCGGCTGCAAGCTGGAGCCGGGCCTGACCCTGGCGGAGCCGTCGGCCGCCGTGCAGTTCATCCGCAACGGCTACTTCTGCCTGGATGCGCGCGACGCCACGCCGGAGCGGCCGGTGTTCAACCGCACCATCGGCCTGCGCGACACCTGGGCCCGGATGGAGCGCGCGGGCAAGGGAGGCTGACCACGGCACCGGCGAGCGACCACTTCGACGGCGAGGAGATGACGTGGGTCGACGTACGCCTAGGCCGGCGCTCTCGAAAAGAAGTGTCTCGGACGGCGGTGCTCTCGACGAGGCTCCAGGAGTGCGGCGTGAGCCATCCGAGGAAACGCCTCCTGAAACGTATCCATGGCCGACTCCACGAACGTGTCCATGTTGTCGTCGTTTTCGAGGAAGGTGGCATGGGACTGTATCGCCTCATCCAGGATGGGGGTCATCTGGTGCTTCAAGGCAGCCTGGACGTCCTCAGCCGTCGGTGGACCGCTGGTTGCGAAGGACTCCATGAGGAACTCCAGCATCTTCTCCGCCACCTTGTGGCCGGCGGTCGACCCGATGAGCTTCGCAAACGTGTCCTTGTCCACCGTCATCTTCTTCTCCTCCGATTCCTGGTGCGCTCAGATCGAACTGTTTCAAGCGCCCTGAGAGTGGCGTCGGCCACCACTTCTGCCGCAGTCTTCGCTTCCCGCTCATCGCGCCGAGCATCAATGTCCTTCTTCACGTTCCTTGCATTCCAGAGGGTCGCTACAGATGTGATGCTGCTGGCGACGGCCAGGACCAGCGTGGCGATGGCTTCCAATTTCAAGGTCGTCACTCGCCGGCTGGCGAGACGCCTCTGCGGAGTTCAGTCATTACATCACACTGACTGGAGAGCTTCGACGCTCCGTGGCGCGAAGGTAGCACCGCATTCTCTCCGCGTGCAAGCCTCTCCACGTGCAAGCAATGACGTACAGTGGACCCATGGGCATCAGCACATGGCTGAAAGGCGACTTCTCGATCCCTGACCCTGATCCGAGCGGCTGCCCGTGCGCGACGGGGTGGCGGAGGCGGCGATCCCGCCGTACGGTCTGGTCACCGTTCGACTGAAAGGAGAAGGAACCGATGGCACGTTCTGAGTCGTGGCGTTACGAGAAGCTGACCTGGCCGGAGATCAACGAGGCGGTGAAGCAGGAGCGGGTGGTGGTCTGCCCGGTGGGATCGACCGAGCAGCACGGGCCGCACCTGCCGCTGGACGTGGACGTGGTGTGCCCGCGCGGGGTCGCCGAGGCGGCGGCGCGGCTGGTCGCGGACGAGGTGCTGGTCATGTCCCCGTTCGTGCACGGCTACGCCGCGCACGTGATGGACTTTCCCGGCACCACCAGCATCCACTGGGAGCACTTCATCAAGTGCATCGTCGACATCGGCGCCAGCCTCGCCTACCACGGCTTCAAGAAGATCGTCTTCCTCAACGGCCACGGCTCCAACATGCCCAACCTGGACCTGGCCGCGCGCCGCGTGAACCTGGAGACCGACGCCGAGTGCCTGACCTGCTCGTGGTGGCAGCTCCTGGCGGTGGACCCGGAGTTCCTGCCTGGCTGGCGCGAGAGCCGCTTTCCCGGCGGCATCGCCCACGCCTGCGAGCTGGAGACCTCCGTCTACCTCTTCCTGGCGGAGGATGACGTGCGCAAGGACCTGATCGCCGACGGCACGATCGCCTACCACCGCTACGAATCGGACTTCTTCTACACCGACCTGTACGGCCACGGGCCCGGCAACGTGACCTCCTGGACGGCCTCCTACAGCGACACCGGGGTGCTGGGCGAGCCGACGCTGGCCACGAAGGAGAAGGGCGAGCGCGCCGTGCGCGAGGCGTCGCGGCAACTCGCGCGCATGATCAGCGAGTTCCGCGCGCGCCCCAAGCCGCCGCGCGGCGACCACCACGCGACGCCGCCGACCATGCCGATGCCGTGGGGCCAGTCGGAACGCCCGAGCGCCCCTGGCGACGTGCACGGGGGTTGATCTTCACAGCACGCGGGGGTTCCACCCCTTGCTGCCATGCTCCGGGCCGCCGTCTCCGTTGACCAACTTGTCGATCGCCTTCGCGTTCTGCTCGACGACACCGGCGAGCCCCTGTACCGACTGACTCAGTTGGTCGATCCGGCTGCCAAGATCCTCATGCACGGCGTCGATCCGGCCGCCGAGCTCGTCACGTACGGCGTCGATTCGCTGGTCGACCCCGTCGAACCGGCGGTCGACCTCGTCGAACCGGCGGTCGACCGCATCAAACCGCCGGTTCAGGTCGGCCCTCATCTCGTCGAAGTACGCCTTCGTCTCCGCATCCATCCGGCTACCCTACACGTCCTCACGGGTACTATGGCGGCCCCGTAGCGTCAACCCATGTCCGGCGGGCGGTTGAAACGGCAGCCAGTCTTGAGAAGCGCGCACCAGGACGCCTGCCGGACTACCGACCAGTGCCACGCCGATTGCCGCGGTCGGCCAGCGAGCGTGCGGGGAAAAAAGCCGAGAAATCGTGCCTCAGGGTCTTGACGGCTCCTTGCGCCTGCGAGGTCGCACGCCAGCGCATGCTGCGGTTCCTTCCGGTCTCCCGGAAGCTCGGGCGCCCCTTCGGCTGACCAGCACCCCCTTCAGCGCCTTCTGCGCGCGAATCGTCCGCCCGTCCCGGACTGGCCAATGAGTTCCATTTCTAAACTGGTATTACCTTTACTCCATGAAGACCGCCACTCTTGACGCCCCTGCCCGCCCCGCCGTCACCTCCACCGTCGGCGCCCTCTCCGACCGTGCGCTGCTGCGTCAGACCAGCACCCTGGTCCGCCACGAACGCCACCTGCAGGGCGCCGTCATCGACCACCTGGCCGAGATCGATGCCCGCCGGCTCTTCCTGCAGCGTGGCTGCTCCAGCCTGTTCGACTACACGGTGCGCGAGCTCGGCTACAGTGACGCTGCCGCCGGGCGGCGTATCGGCGCCGTGCGGCTGTGCGCCGACCAGCCGGATGCGCGCGAGAGGCTGCGCGACGGCTCGTTGACGCTGAGCGCCGCCGCGGAGTTGCAGTGGGCGTTCGACCGGCAGCGGCGGCGCGGGTCCATCTCCGGGACCGCGTCCAGCGCGCCGGCCACGCCGGCGGGCTCAGCGCCGGGGAACGCTGCTGCGGAGGCTTCCGCGCCGGCCGTACCGGCGGGCTTGGCGCCGTCCGGGGCCGCGCCGCTGGACGATTCGGCGGCCGATGCCACGCCGCCCCGGACGTCGGCTCCTCCCGTTGCGCCGCCGCTGGTGCTCGATGCGGCAGGAAGGCAGAAACTCATGGAGGACGCGGCCGGCAAGAGCGCGCGCCAGGTCCGCCGCATGCTGGCCGACCTGGACCCGGAGCTGGCGACGCCGGCCGACCGGGTGCGCCCGCTCGGCGACGGCCGCTACGAGTTGAAGGCGCTCATCGACGCCGACTGCCACCAGGGGCTGGAGCAGCTCCGCGGGCTGCTCTCGCACGTGGACCCGCGCATGACGATCGGGCAGCTCGTCGGGCGCATCGTGCGGGAGGCGCTCGACCGCCACGACCCGAGCCGGCCGCCACGCCGGGCGCGTACCGGCAGCCGGCCGGCGGAGGGCGGCTCCACGATCGCTTCGACGTCGAAGGATCAGGCCGCCCGGGAACGCGGCCTCGCTTCGACAGTGGACGACGCCGCGATCCACGTCCACGCGACTCCTACAGCGGAGTCGACGGAGGTGCGGACGCCGCGGCCAAGCCGGCAGGGAGCGACGGACCGCCGGGCCGCTGCCCGGCGGAAACCGACCGGCACACCTGTTTCGACGGCGAAGCCGCGCGTTTCGCGCCGTGCGATCCCGGCGGCGGTGCGGCGACAGGTCTGGCAGCGCGACGGCGGTCGCTGCAGGTACGTCGATCGAGAAACTGGACGCCGCTGCAACTCGCGACACCTGATCGAGATAGACCACATCCTGCCGTATGCGCTGGGCGGCGGCGCCGATCCCGAAAACCTGAGATTGTTATGTGAAGTCCGGGATTATGCGAAGCAGCGCAACGCAAGTCATGGCAGAAGAGGAAATTGAGTCCAAGAACACTTCACATCATCCCGAGTCCAGGAGCATGGCGATAAGGGCGTCAGGGGCCTTGAAACGACCGCGGCGGAGTTCCGGCGGTAGGACGGCTTCGACGGCCTGGAGCTTTTCGGTGGAGTCCACGCGCAGGTAGGCCTCGGTGGTGCGCACGTCGGCGTGGCCCAGCCACAGGGCCACTTTGCGGATATCGCCGGTAGCCTGGAGCATGATGAGGGCGCAGCTATGGCGTAGCTGGTGAGGCGAGATCGCGCGTCCGGCCAGCGAGAGACAATCCGTGGCGGCAGCGCGCACGTGCTTGCCCAGGAGGTACTTGAACCCGGCACGCCCCATCGGCGTGTCGGTAGCGTTGAGAAACAGCTCCGGCACCGACGTCTGACCGCGCACGGCGAGCCATGCGCGTAGATCGGCGGCGGTTTGTTTCCACAGCGGCAGACAGCGCTCACGGCGGCCCTTGCCCTGGACACGCAGGCTTGCGGTTCCGCGCAGCGACAGGTCTGCCACCTGCGCCGTCACCAGTTCGGACACGCGCAAAGCAGCAGCGAAGCACAGATGGAGCATGGCGCGGTCGCGGATGCCTGCTCGGGTGGTGATATCCGGAGCGTCCAGAATCGCGTTGATCTCCTCCATGCTCAGGTGACGGACGAGCGGCTGGTCATGGCGCTTGGCGGGGATGGCGAGGATCTGCCTGGCTTGCTCCAGCGCAGCCGGATGGCGGAACTCGACGTAGCGCATGAAGGCTTTCACTGCCGCCAGGCGGGCGTTGCGGGTAGCGGCGCCGGCGCCTCGCTGCATCTCGATGTGGCCCAGGAAAGCCACGATGAGCTGGGCGTCGATGTGTTCGAGGTGAAGCTCCGACGGTCTGATGCCGAGCCGTTCGGCGGCGAAGGTGAACAACAGGCGAAACGCATAGGCGTAGCTCTCGCAGGTATGCGGGCTGTAGCCGCGCTCGACGGGAAGGTAGTCGCGCAGGAAGTCGCAGATCAGGGGTGCGATGGGAGTCATGCCAGCCTCCCGGCAACCAGGTTCTCGCCCGCCGTGGCGATGTCGGCCATCAAGTCCGGGGTGGCCTCCAGATACCAGTAGGTGTGCACGACGCTGGTGTGCCCGAGATAGGTGGACAGCGCGACCAGGTGGCGCGCCACCGACTCGCGCCGCACCGCGCAGCGTTGCAGGGATCTGGTGGCAAAGGTGTGGCGCAGGTCCGCCAGCCGCGGGCGGCGCTGGCGGCCAACAGCGATGCCTGCGAGCCGGACCACTCGCTGGAAGGTGGTGCTGGCCCGCGGTGTCGGGATGCGCCGGTGGTGCGCCGACACGAACAGATGATCGTCGGCGATGGCGACGCTCTGTCGCTCCTGCAGGTACGCCGTCAGCGCCTCGACCGCTGTCGCATGCAACGGCACCAGCCGGCTCTTGGCGAACTTGGTTCGGCGGATGCGCAAGACAGCGTTGGGCAGCAGATCGTCGAAACGCAGGTCGAGCGCCTCCGAGACCCGCAGGCCGGTGGCGGCGATGAGTCCGATCAGCGTCGCATAGACGGATCGTCGCAACGGGTAGGTGCATGGCAGGCGATGCGCCGCCGCCAGCAGTTGGCCGATCTCGGCAGGCGTGTAGATGTAGGGTGGCTGGCGGACCACACGGACCTGGAAGTAATCGGCTGGAGGCAGCTCGTGGGTGGTGTCCTCGGCGTGCAGGAAGCGAGCCAACAGGACGACATCGCGAAGTCGAACAGAGCGCGCGTGCGATGAGGGCGCCTGCGCCGCCCACTGCACGGCGGTGGCGGCGCGGATATGGGTGTCACCCTGGTCGCTGGCGAACGCTGCGAATGCCTGCAGATTGCGCCCTGTGTTGTGGAGCTGGTAGCCGAGGGTTCGTCGCAGTGCCAGATAGCGATCTACGTGGGCGCTCAGCATGAGCGCACCCCCGGCCACGGCTGGGAGATCTCGCCCAGCAGGTCGAAGTCGATCTTGGCGTAGTGGGCGGTCGTCTTCGGGGAGCGGTGCCTGAGAACGCTGCCGATGCCGGCCAACGACACCCCGTTGCGCAGCATGGCGGTGGCCGCCGAATGGCGCAGCAGATGGGCACCGTGGTGAGGCGCCTTGACTCCCGCCTGGCGAAGAGCTTGGCACACCACGCCGGAAACGGCGCTCCGAGTCATCGGGCGGCGCGGCGCCAGAGCCGAGATGAACACCTGCGGCACCGGCAACGACGGTCGTCCGCGGCGCAGATAGGTGACGATGGCGTCGCCGACCTCCTGCGGCAGCGGCAGCCAGTCTTGGCGCCGAGTCTTGCCGCACACGGCGATGCGGCCGTTCTGCCAGTCGATGGCATCGAAGGTCAGCTCAGCGACCTCGCTGGCGCGCAGGCCCAGCCGAGCGAGCAGCAGGACGACCGCCCGATCCCTGGCCCCCACTGCATCCTGATCGCTGCAAGCGGCGATTACCTTCTCCAGATCCTCAGGCTCAAGGAACCGAGGCGTGGCGGCGAGTTGGTAGGCCGCCACGCGTGGCACCGCGTGCTGCAGGCCGTCGGAGCACTCCCCGGTGGCGGCGAGGAACCGCAGGAAGGCCCGCACGGCCGTAGCGATCATCTGCGCCGTGGCCACCTTATGGCCATCCGAGCGCGTGATCACGAAGCCGCGAACCGTAGCGGCGCTGTAGTTCGCCGGGACAACTCCCAGAGCCTTGATGAAATCGGCTACGTAGCACTCGTAGCGGTCCATGGTGCCGTTCGTCACGCCTCGGTGTTGCCGCGTCCACTGCCGAAACTGCTTCAGCAGTGGCCAGCGCTCGTGCGGCGACAGGGATGGCTGAGCAGCCGCCAGGACGCCCCGCTCCCTCAGGAACCGGATCAGCGCCGCAGCAGCCGCCAGTGAGTTCCGGTTGGGTCCCCGCTGATAGCGAACGCGACCGTGCTCAGACAGTTCCCTGCGGCACGCCTCGTATCCGGCCACGAAGTCTTGGGCAGTGAACGACTTCTCGGTCAGCCAGTCGGTCCATGACGCCAAGCTGCGCAGCATGAAACTCCGCGAGCTCGCCGGATGGCCGCGTTCCCGCAGCCACTCTGCAAAGTCGTCGATGTAGGCTCCCGCGGGTCCCGAACGGAGTCGGCGACAAGGGTTCGCCAACGTGAGGTGGTCTTCAAGCATGGATGCCTCCTTGCTTGAAGGAGCGCGATTATGTGAAGTCTTGGCTACTGCCGCTACCGGCTACAGCCGCATGAAACCCATCAGACGACTCCATCCCTGCCAGTCGCTTCGCATAATCCCGGACTTCACATAACAATCTTTATGCGAAGCTTCAGAGCCTTTTGCAGAACTGCCGAGATAGCGGAATTACTGAGGGAGAGAGGAGGCTATAGAAACGGGACAAAGCCGTCTCTCCGTACTATGATGTGTTCGCCAAAAACTCACCCTGGAGAGAGCGACCATGTCCCTACGTCGAATACTATCGCAGTACTGGTTCGGCCTGCAAGAGCGCTTGTTCCCGGCTCTCGAAGAAGCGATCGGGCCGCTGGGCGAGCGCTACCAATCGTTCGTCGCGGTGCTGGAGTTCGTGCGGGTCGAGCGATTCCTGCCGCACTTCACCGGGCTGCCGGGGCGACCACGGGAAGATCGTGCCGCGCTGGCGCGCGCGTTCATCGCCAAAGCGGTGTTCGACATCACCACCACTCGCGCGCTGCTCGAGCGGCTTGCCATCGACCGGACGCTGCGTCGCCTGTGCGGCTGGAACGAGGTGCGCGAGATCCCCAGCGAGGCGACCTTCTCACGCGCCTTCGGTGGGTTCGCCGACAGCGCCTTGCCGAGCCGCCTGCACGAGGCGCTGATCGAGCACGCCCTGCACGATCATCTGGTCGGGCACCTCTCGCGCGACTCGACGGCTATCGAGGGGCGTGAGAAACCGACGCCGAAGCCACCGCAGCCGGCCAAGCCGAAGCGCAAGCGCGGGAGACCGCGCAAGGACGAGCAGCGCCCGCCCAAGCAGCCGCGCCGTCTGGAGCGCCAGCCGGACATGAGTCTGCCGGAGATGATCGCGGACCTGCCGCGCGCGTGCGACGTCGGCACCAAGCGCAACGCCAAGGGCCATCAGGAATCCTGGATCGGCTACAAGCTGCACATCGACGCCGCCGATGGCGGCATCCCGGTGAGCTGCATCCTGAGCTCGGCCTCGCTGCATGACAGCCAAGTGGCGATTCCGCTGGCGACCATGAGCAACGCACGCATCACCAACCTGTACGACCTGATGGACTCAGCCTATGACGCGACCGAGATCAGAGAGTACAGCGAAGCGCTCGGTCACGTTGCGATCATCGACGACAATCCCCGCCGCGACGCCGTGCGCAAGCAGGCGCTGCTCACCGAGGCGCAGGCGCAGCGTGCCGTCGACTACGTGTACCCCGCCGACATGCGCTACCGGGAGCGCTCGACCGTCGAGCGGGTCAACGGCCGGCTCAAGGACGAATTCGGTGGCCGCCACGTCCGCGTACGCGGTCACGCCAAGGTGCTGTGCCACTTGATGTTCGGCGTCCTGGCGCTGACCGTGGACCAATTGCTGCGCATGCTGAGCTGATACCGACCTCGTTTCCGCACGAATGGTCTGGTCGCGACTCCGGCAGCACGAGACATCCTCCGGTGTGTCCGCGAACCCACCGGGAGCCCGCATCGTCTCCGAATTCCAGCCACGCTGAGGTGTCGCAAACCGATTGCCGCAGCATCTGGCGCGGCACCTCACACCTCACGGCAGCGGTCTCACCGCGTGGCTACGGACAAACGTCTGCGCCCGGGTCGAATCGACGGGGTTCTGCAAGTGGCTCTTCACATAAAGATTGTTGTGTGAAGCCCATCACCGCCATCGCCACGCTCCGCATGGCTCGACGCGCGTTCCTGAAGGATGAGCGGGGATCCGGCGATTTTCTTCCGGATGGGACATTCGCGCGACATTTCGCCGCGACTCTCTCCATAACGAGGCACAACGTCCTCGAATCAAGCAGGGGTGAGACCCCGGGGGAGGAACACGATGGTGTTCACGAAGAAGAGGATGCTGCTGATGGCGATGCTGTGCGCCTTCATGGCGGTGGCGGCCGTCATCGTCTTCGCAGACAACGGCGAGGGTGGCGGCAGCGAGCACGGCGCGGGAGGCGAGAGCGGCAGTGAAACCGGTGGCGAGCACGGCGCCGGGGGCGAAGGCGGCGGCGAGGCCGGCGGCGAGGAAGGCGGAACGCGCCTGCCGCCCGACGCGGTGTTCGGCCAGGAGCGCAGGGGATCGGTCCTGATCCTGGGCTACGTCCCGGAGGCGGGCGGCTTCGTCGGCGTGGTGGGGAACATCAGCAACGCCACGCTGCAGCAGGTGCGGGTCGAGGTGCACCTGTTCGGCCCGAGCATGGAGCTCGGTCCGACGACGCCGGTCGATCTGGCGCCCGGCCAGTGGATCCCGGTGTGGCTGCCTGACGAGGGCAACCGCTTCACCGAGTGGGTCCCGCACGCCGAGGTCGGGCCACAGTCCGGCAGCGGCGGCGAAGGTGGCGGCGAGCACGGCGCCGGGGGCGAAGGCGGCGGCGAACACGGGTCAAGCGGCGAACGCGGCGGCAGTTGAGGTCCTGCCGGGCCACGGGCCCACGCGGACGCGGCGCTCTCACCGGAGGGCGCCGCGTCCTTGCGTGGTGCCCCCCGGTGAGAGCTTGACATCGGCGGGCCTGGCCCCATCCGGTAGTACCCATGGCTGACCTTCTGAGCGACGGCGCCCGTGATGACGGTCGGGCGGACGAGAGCCGCTCGGCGACATGGCTGGAGCTGTTCTTCGACGTGATCTTCGTCATCAACATCGCCGGCCTCACCCATCACCTGGTCGCGCATCCCGACCTCGCCACGCTGGCGCAGGTGGCGACGCTGTACCTGCCGCTGTTCCTGGTGTGGGCCGGGCACACGACCTACGCGACCCGCTTCGACGACGGCAGCATTCTGCAGACGATTCTGACCCTGCTGCTGATGTTCACGCTGGCCGGGTCGGCCGTGTTCGTGCAGTCCGGGATGGACGAGCACGCAGAGTCGTTCGCGCGCACCCAGTTCGCCGCGCGCGCCGTGCTGGTGCTGCTCTACCTGGAAGCGCATCTGCGGGTCCCGGCCGCGCGCCGCTTCACGTGGTTCCTGATGATCGGCTTCGCGCTGTCGGCGGTCGCCTGGGGAGTGCAGGGGTGGACGGCGGTGCCGTGGGACCGCCCGCTCTACGCGGCCGCGGTAGGCGTCGAGTTGCTGGCGCCGCTGCTGGCGGTGTCCAGACTCGGCCACTGGCCGGCGCACCCCACGCATCTGCCGGAACGGCTGGGGTTGTTCACCATCATCGTCCTCGGCGAGGCGGTGCTCGGCGTCGTGGTCGGCGGGGTGCGCGCCGAAGCACGGCTGGCGGTCGCGATCGGGTTCTCGCTGCCGGTCGGCGTCTGGTGGTTCTACTTCCGCCTGCTCGATCGCAGCGAGCTTCGCGAGCGCGTGGGCGGCGGCCAGCTCCTCACCCACCTGCACTTGCCGATGACGCTGGCCGTGGTGGTCATGGCGGCCGCGGTGGAAGCGAGCCTGGTGGGGCTGAGCGCCGCCGACAGCGAGGTCGACGGCGGCGGGGAGCCGGGCCTGCTGGAAGCGGTCCGGCACATGCTGGTCCTGATCAGGGCAGACCTGATGAGCGTCGCCGGCGGCGCGGGACTCGTCGGGCTGGCCAGCGGCGCCGTGCTGTCGGGCGCCCGGCTGCTGTTCGGAGGCATGGCCGTGTGGCTGACCTGTTTCCTGGCGATGCGCGCCTACGTGGTGGGTATCCGCCGCCTCGGTGCGGCGGAATGGGTCACGGCCGCCGCCGTCGCCGCGCTGGCGGCCGGGGCGGTGCTGGTCGGACCCGTGCGGGCGCTGGGTCTGTTCATCTTCGCCGGGGCGCTGCTCCTTGCGCTGGCCGTCCTGGGGTCGTTGCTGCAGGAGCTGCGCCGACGCCGGGCAGCCCCGCCGGCGCGCGACCCCTGACGGCCCGCGTCAGGCGGCGCGCTCGCGCAGGAAGCGCGCCAGGATCGGCGCCGTGCGCGACCCGCGGCGCACCGCCGCGACCCGCTCCGGGGGGCCCTGCGCGACCACGCGGCCGCCGGCGTCACCGGCGTCCGGGCCCAGGTCGATGACGTGGTCGGCCTCGGCGATCACGTCGAGGTTGTGCTCGATCACGACCACCGTGTCGCCGCGGTCCGCCAGCCGGTGCAGCACCCGCGTCAGCCGGTCGACGTCGGCCATGTGCAGGCCGATGGTGGGTTCGTCCAGCACGTAGAGGGTGGCGCCGGGACCGCGTTTCGCCAGCTCGGCGACCAGCTTGATGCGCTGCGCCTCGCCCCCGCTCAGCGTCGGGCTGGGCTGGCCGAGCTTCAGGTAGCCCAGCCCCACCTCCACCAGCAGCTCCAGGGTCGGCGCGATGCGCGGGTGGGCGGCGAACACCTCGGCGGCAGCCGTCGCATCCAGCGCCAGCACGTCGGCGATCGAGCGGTCGTGCACGCGCACGGCCAGCGTCTCCTGCTCGAAGCGGTCGCCGCCGCACGCCTCGCAGCGGATGGCCACGTCGGGCAGGAAGCTCATCTCCAGCTTCTTCACCCCCTGGCCCGCGCACTCCGGGCAGCGGCCTTCGTCCACGTTGAAGGAGAAGCGGCTTGGCCCGTAGCCGCGGATGCGCGCCTCGGTGGTGGCCGCGAACAGCGCGCGCACGTCGTCCCAGACGCCGACGTAGGTGGCCGGGCAGGAGCGCGGCGTCTTGCCGATGGGCGTCTGGTCGACCTGCAGGGCGCGGCGCAGCGCCTCCCACCCCTCGATCGCGCGGCAGCCGACCCAGCGGGGGTTGGCCGAACGGCCCGAGCGCCGCCGCGCCCGCGCCGCCAGCCGCTCCCGCACCTGGTCGAACATCAGCCGGCGCGCCAGCGTGCTCTTGCCGGAGCCGCTCACGCCGGTGACGCAGGTGACCGCCGCCAGCGGGACGCGCACGTCCATCCCGCGCAGGTTGTGCAGCGCCGCCTCCCGGACCGTGAGCCAGCCGGCCTCCGGATCGCGCTGCCGCCCGATCACCGGGTGGCGGCCCGGCGCGCGCAGCATCCGCCCGGTGGTGGAGGCGTCGTTGGCCATCACCTGCTCCAGACTGCCGTGCGCGACCACCCGGCCGCCGCCGGTGCCGCCGCCCGGCCCCAGGTCGACGACGTGGTCGGCGCTGCGGATGGTCTCCTCGTCGTGCTCGACCACGATCACGGTGTTGCCCCGCTCCTGCAGCCGCCGCAGGGTGATGAGCAGCAGGTGGTTGTCGCGCGCGTGCATGCCGATGGACGGCTCGTCCAGCACGTAGCAGACGCCGCGGAGCTGCGAGCCGAGCTGTGCGGCCAGGCGGATGCGCTGCGCCTCGCCGCCACTCAGGGTGGGCGCCGCGCGGTCCAGTCCCAGGTAGCCCAGCCCCACCTGCTGCAGGAAGCCCAGCCGGGCGCGCAGCTCGCGGACGATGTCGCGGGCGATCGACCGCTGCCGGTCGTCGAACCGCAGGGAACGCAGCGCCGACGGCAGCGCCTGCACCGCCAGCGCGCCCAGGTCGTCGATGGAGCGGCCGCCCAGCGTCACCGCCAGCGCTTCCGGGCGCAGGCGGCGTCCGGCGCACGCCCGGCACGGCACCTCCGCCCCCTCCCACGACTCGTTCCACCACGCTTCGTCGCCGGTGTGCTCGGCGTCGAAGCCGGGCAGCTCCAGGCCGGTGCCGTAGCACTGCGGGCACCAGCCGTGCTTGGAGTTGAAGGAGAACAGGCGCGGGTCGAGCTCCGGGAAGCTACGCCCGCAGCTCGGGCAGGAACGCTCGGTCGAATGGACATGGACGGGCCCGGCGCGCCCACCGTCGAGCGGGCGGACGTGCAGGGTGCCGCGCCCGAGCTCCAGCGCCTGCGCGACGGCGGCTTCGATGGCGGGGCCGGCGTGGCGGTCGACGTCGATGGTGGCGATCGGCGCGTCGATGTCGTGCTCGCGGAAGCGGTCCAGGCGCGGCCAGGGGTCGGTGGGGAGCAGCCGGCCGTCGACCATCAGCTCACCGAAGCCCTTGCCGGCCGCCCAGGCGGCCAGGTCGGTGTAGTAGCCCTTGCGCCCGCGCACCAGCGGCGCCAGCACCATCAGCCGCTGGCCGGCGAACCGCTCCAGGATGGCGGTGCCGATGGCCCCGGCGCTCTGCGGCTCGATGGCGACGGCGCAGTCCGGACAGTGCTGGATGCCCAGGCGCACGTACAGCAGCCGCAGGAAGTGGTAGATCTCGGTCAGCGTGGCGACCGTGCTCTTGCGGCCGCCGCGGCTGGTGCGCTGCTCGATCGCCACCGCCGGCGGCATGCCGGACAGCCCGTCCAGGTCGGGGCGCGCGGCCGGCTGCACGAACTGGCGGACGTAGGCGTTCAGCGACTCCAGGTAGCGGCGCTGCCCCTCCGCGAACAGCACGTCGAAGGCCAGCGTGCTCTTGCCGGAGCCCGAGACCCCGGTGACCACCGTGAACCGGTCGCGCGGAATGGTCAGGTCGATCGCGCGCAGGTTGTGCTCCCGCGCCCGCCGCACCTCGATGGCGCCATTGCGTCCCGGCACCGGCGCCGCGGCCGTTGCGGGCGCGCGCGCAGCGGCGGACTCCGGCTGCTCCCGGTCCCGGTCGCGCAGCGCCAGCGCGGTGTGCGTGCCGCCCTCCGCGGCGAGCTCGCCGGGCGGACCGGCGGCGACCACCCGCCCGCCGGCCTCGCCGCCCTCGGGACCCAGCTCGATGACGTGATCGGCGGCGGCCAGCACGTCCAGGTTGTGCTCCACCACGAGCAGCGAGTGGCCGGCGGCCACCAGGCTGCGCAGCGCGTCGATCAGCACCGCGATGTCCGCGACGTGCAGGCCCGTGGTGGGCTCGTCCATCAGAAACAGGACGCCCTGCCGGGGCTCGCCCCGCCGCGATCCCTTCGCAGCGACCCCGGCCAGGTGGCCGGCGATCTTCAGCCGCTGCGCCTCGCCTCCCGACAACGTGGGTACGGACTGGCCCAGGGTGAGGTAGCCCAGGCCGACCTCCGCCAGCGGCCGCAGCGCCGCCCGCACGGCCGGCTCCGGGAAGGCGTCGTGCGCTTCGTCCACGGTCAGGTCGAGCACGTCCACGATCGAGCGCCCGTGCACGCGGACATCCTCCACCTCCGGGCGGAAGCGGCGGCCGCCGCAGTCCGCGCAGCGCAGGTAGACGTCGGACAGGAACTGCATCTCGATGTGCTCGAAGCCGGCGCCGCTGCAGGCCGGGCAGCGGCCGGTGCCGGTGTTGAAGCTGAAGGTGCCGGCCGTGTAGCCGCGCGCCCGCGCCTGCTCGGTGGCCGCGAACAGCTTGCGGATCGGGTCGAGCGCCTTCACGTAGCTGGCCGGGGTGGAGCGCGCCGATTTGCCGATGGGACTCTGGTCGATCAACTCGATCGCGCCGATGCGCTCGTGACCGAGCACGGCGCGGTGGGCGCCCGGAGCCTCCGCCGGCTGCCCCTTGGCGCGGCGCACCGCCGGGAACAGGATGTCGGAGAGCAGGGTGGACTTTCCGGATCCCGAGACCCCGGCCAGGCAGACCAGGGCGCCCAGCGGGACGTCCACGTCGATCCGCTTGAGGTTGTTGGCGCGGGCGCCGCGCACCCGCAGGAAGCCGCGGCCGGCGCTCGGGTGCCCGTTGCGGCCGGCGACCTGCAGCCGCCCCGAGAGGTAGCGCCCGGTCAGGGTGTCCGAGCCGCGCAGCCCGGCGACGGGACCCGCGAACTGGATGCGGCCGCCGTGCCGGCCCGGCCCGGGCCCCAGGTCGATGACGTGGTCGGCGGCGCGGATCACCGCCGGGTCGTGCTCGACGATCAGCAGGGTGTTGCCGGCATCGCGCAGGCGGTGCAGGACGCCGATCAGCCGGCCGATGTCGCGGGCGTGCAGGCCGATGCTGGGCTCGTCCAGCACGAACAGCGCGTTGACGAGCTGCGTGCCCAGGGCGGTGGTCAGGTTGATGCGCTGCACCTCGCCGCCCGACAGCGTGCGCGACTGCCGGTCCAGGGTCAGGTAGCCCAGCCCCACCTCCACCAGGTAGCGAAGCCGGGTGCGGATGTCTTCCAGCACCGGCTCCACGCCGGCGGCGATCGCGGCGGGTACCTGGAGCGCGGCGAAGAAACGCTCGCACTCCTCGATCGGCAGCAGCGCCACCTCGTGGATATGGAGGCCATGGATGTGCTTCCCGCCGCCGGCGCCCAGCCGCCACAGCAGCGCGTCCGGCTTCAGGCGCGTGCCGCGGCACTCCGGGCACTCCACGTAGGCGCGGTAGCGCGACAGCAGCACGCGCACGTGCATGCGGTAGCTCCGTCCCTCCAGCCAGTCGAAGAAGCCGCGCACCCCGTACCAGCGCCCCTCGCTGTGCTTCCCGTCGCCGTCGATGACCCAGCGGCGGTCCGCGGCCGGCAGCTCCTGCCACGGCACGTCGACCGGGACGCCGCGCCGGCGCGCGAAACCGATCAGGTCGTCCTGGCACTCGGAGTAGCTGGTGCTCTGGAACGGGCGGACGGCGCCGCCGGCCAGCGAGCGGCGGCGGTCGGGGATCACCAGGTCGTAGTCGATGGTGATGATGCGCCCGAACCCCCGGCACTGCTCGCAGGCGCCGACCGGGGAGTTGAAGGAGAACAGGCTGGGGAGCGGCTCGCGGTAGGCGATGTCGCACGCAGCGCAGTGCAGCTCCGCGGAGAATCGGCGCGGGCGCCCGGCGCTGCCGTCCCGGTCCACGTGCCGGACCGCGGTCCGCCCGTGGCCGTGCTCCAGGGCGGCCTCCAGGTCCTCGACGATGCGCGGCAGGTTGCGGCCGGCCAACGAGACCCGGTCCTGGACCACCTCCAGGCGCCGCGGGCGTGATCCCGTCGCGCGGCGCTCCGCGTGGATCCGGTGGTAGCCCTTCGCCGCCAGCCGGGTGCGCACCTCCTGCAGCGTGAAGTTGGCCGGCACCGGCACCTCGAAGGTGATCAGGGACCGCTGCCCGTCCGCCGCGGACGCCAGCAGCTCGGCGGCGATGGACTGCGGCGTGTCCACCTGCACGGGGCGGCGGCAGCGCCGGCAGGTGAGTCCGGCGGCGCGCGCGTACAGCAGCTTCAGGTAGTCGTTGAGCTCGGTCATGGTGCCGACCGTGGAGCGCGAGGTGCGCACCGGGTTGGTCTGGTCGATGGCGATGGCGGGGGGCACGCCCTCCACCGCGTCGACCGCCGGGCGGTCCATCCGGTCCAGGAACTGGCGGGTATAGGCGGAAAACGTCTCCACGTAGCGGCGTTGACCCTCCGCGTAGACGGTGTCGAACGCCAGCGACGACTTGCCCGAGCCCGACACGCCGGTGACGACCGTCATCCGCGCCAGCGGGATCTCGACGTCGAGGTCCCGGAGGTTGTTGGCGCGTGCGCCACGGACGACGATCGCGTCTTCGCTCACGCCGAACGTCCGGACACCGGCGCCGCGCGGCGCCGCCGAAAGCGCACCCCTCGACCTACTGGCCGCTACCGGCCGATTGGAGCCGTTCCTGCAGCGTGGCGTGGGCGGCGCGCGTGATCGGGTAGGCGGTGAGCACCGCCACCGCCACGGCGAAGAAGACCGCCGGGAACGGTCCCACCAGCAGCCGGATGCCGGTCAGCGCGGCCGGTGTCTGCGCCACGTCGGGCACGTAGCCGGTCGCGCTCAGGGTGATGCCGGCCAGCAGCGGCGCCAGCGCCTGGCCGCCCTTCTGCATCAGGGTCCAGAGTCCGTAGTAGACCCCCTCGTCACGGCGGCCGGAGGCCGCGGCGCCGGCGTCGATCGCGTCCGGCAGCATCGACCACGGGAACACGTAGTGGGTGGCCAGACCGATGCCGGCCAGGCCGATGATGACCAGCGTCAGCGGGACGCTGCGCTGGCCGAACGCCGCGGCTGCCAGCAGGCAGACGCAGAACCAGACCATCCCCAGGTTGTAGCAGGTGCGCTTCTCCAGCCGCTTGCCGAAGACCACCCACAGCGAGATCGAGGCCATGGCGGCGATCAGCAGGACGCCCAGGGCGATCTGCGAGAGCCCTTCGTCCCCGTGCACGTACTTGAAGTAGAAGACCACCATGGGCGACACCAGCGAGATGCCCACCATGTGCAGGGTCCACGGGATCAGCACCAGCAGGAAGGCGCGATTGCCGAGCGCCTGCGCCACCGGCCGCAGGCCGACGCCGTCCGTTCCGGTGGTGGCGGTTCCGGTGGTGGCCGCCGGCGGCGGCGGCTCCCGCACCATCAGGAACGTGACGAGCAGTCCTGCGCAGACGATGGCGCCGGTCACCAGGCCGGCACGGCCGTAGCCGGGCGCTCCCGGACCCAGCACCGAGACCAGCATCGGGAACCCCGCCGCGCCGATCAGCGTGCCGACCACCGCAAAGGTCATGCGGTAGCCGTTCAGAGCCGTGCGCTGGTCCGATCCGGGGGCAAGGTCCGGCGTCAGGGAGTTGTACGGGATGAACGCCACCGTGTAGGCGGTATTCGCCAGGCTGTAGACGATCGCCGCCCACGCGAACAACGCCCCGGGCGTCTGCAGGCCGGGATCGACGAACAGGACGGCGATGCCGGCCAGCAGCAGCGGCGCGCCGGCCAGCAGGTACGGACGGCGGCGGCCCCAGCGGGTGCGGGTACGGTCCGAGATCACGCCCATCAGCGGGTCGGTCACGGCGTCCCAGAGCCGCGCGACGGTGAAGGCCAGCCCGGTCAGCGCCGGCGACAACCCCACCGTGTCGGTGAAGAAGATCAGCAGGTGGAAGCTGACAACCGTGAAGAACAGGTTGCCGCCCAGATCGCCGACGCCGTAGCCCAGCTTGGTGCGCAGCGTCATCCGCGGGACCCCGTCAGTCCGGCCCCGTCAGGCCGGACGGTACGGCGCGTACTTCTCCCGGACCTTGTCGGTCACCGCTCCGACGTCGTGACCGGTGGAATAGAGCCAGTTGCGGGCGCCGTCCCTGGAGATGTAGGCGAACCGCTTGGACAGCTCGGTACAGGCGGCGGGGACGCCGCCGGCGACCGCCGACTCCACCCAGGCGCCGAAGCTGCCGTGCTCGGCGGCGACCTGCTGCATCTCCTGCGCGTTGGTCACGACCGCCTGCAGCTTGGCCGCGTACTTGATCACCCGGTCGTCCTCCGCGAGCCGCTCCACCTCGGCCGGTCCCATGGCCGCCACGGCGGCCACGTCGAAGCCGTGGAACGCCTGCAGAAAGCCGTCCCACTTGCCGTCCACGACCCGGCGGTTCAGGCCGCCCATGAAGATGACCCGGGACGCCGCCTCCAGGTAGCCGGCGTCCGTGGTCGGTTTCTCCGGTTTCGTCATCAATCGCCCTCTGGAGCCATACTACCCCGACACGGGCCATCGGTACCGGCCGGGGCTCAACCGAATCGGCCTGCGGCAGGAGTGTCAGCCGCGTCGCTCGCGGAGGAGCCTCTCCATCTCCGCGATGCGCGCCTCGGCGGCGCGGCGGCGGGCAATCTCCCGCTCGGCGCGGGCGCTTTCCCGCTCGGCGCGGGCTTCCGCGGTGCGGCGGGCGGCGGCTTCCTGGTCGTAGGTCAAGAGCGCGACTCCCGTCGCCGGGTCGCGGAACCGGAGATCGCCTTCTCCGTTCACCAACAGATCCAGCTTCAGCACCGCGCTGCTCAGCGTCGGTTCGCCGGCATCGCTGCGCCCTGCCGCCTGCTCCCGGTACCGCCCCGCCGACAGCCGCGATCCCTTCAACGGCGTACCCAGGCACTCGCCCGTCGGGTCGTACTGAACGTACTCGGTCACCCCCAGCCGCTCGTACACCTGCCGCTTCGCTCCCTCGTCTTCGCGCCACGTGTTCGGCGATGCCACCTCCAGCACGAAGTCCGGCGCCTTTCCCTCTTCCCACAGCAGGTACGTCATCCGCCGCCGCTTCGCCACCCCGTACACCACGAACACGTCCGGGGCGATCGAAACCTTCGGATTGCCTTCCTCGTAGTAGATCAGCAGGTCGCCCGACACGTACACGTCCTGGCGCGTGGCGAACCATGCTGCCAACGCGTTCCGGGCATAGATCATGGTCAGCGCCTGGGCGTCGTTCTCGGCCATCGGCTTGCCGTCCGAACTGGGATACTCAACCGCGGCGGGCGCCGCGGACGTCACAACCGATGTGCTCATACGTCATCCTCTCCGGCGTGCCCCTCGGGGCAGCGCGGACATGCGCCTTGTGGACCACCGATCCTATCCCCCTGCCTGGACCCTGGCCAGCCGCCGCACGACGCGTCCTTGAGACGACCGGCTTCGAGAACGGAGAGCAGGGGGCCGATTCCCGAGGCCCCCTGCTCCCATTGGCTACGCGGTCGCCTGCGCGGGCTCCGGTTCGGGGAGGATCGCCTCTGCCTCCGGCGCGGTCTCGGCTTCGTCGCGCCGCTGCGGCTTGAACTCCACGTGCTCGGCGATGACCTCGATGCGGGAGCGCCGGTTGCCGCTGTCGTCCTCCCACCGGTCCTGCTTCAGCCGGCCCACCACGCGCACGCCCCGGCCCTTGACCAGGTACTCGGCGCAGATCTCGGCCAGCCGCGACCACGTGGTGACGTCGAAGTACGACACCTCCTCCTGCCGCTGATCGTCCTGCTTGTAGGAGCGGTTGCAGGCGATGGCGAAGCGGCAGACCGCCGTTCCCTTGGCCGTGTAGCGCAACTCCGGGTCGCGCGTGAGGTTGCCCTCCAGCAGGACTGAGTTGAGATTGTTCATCGGTGCCTCCTGTGATGATTCGGTCTCATCCCAGGAAACCGACCGAACGGCGCTGGCGCTTCAGGTCCATGGCCGAAATCCGTTCACGGAGGTCGAGAAGGCGGCCGGCTGAGGCGCTGACCTTGCGGTGGAGGTCTCCGGCGGCCGCGACACCCGCCCCGGTGCCGACCTCTGATGGTCGACGAAGCCCGATTGCCGAGCTATCTTTGCGACCCGGAGTTGTCTGAGAGCAGCCATGCCCCCGCGCGAAAGAACGGTGACGTCGTTCCGTGACGAAGACCTGATCGATCTGTTCAGCCGTCTGCCTGACCTGCTGGACCGCCGCCCGGACCTGGAGCCGACGATTTACGGAGCGTTCCTGAAGACGTTCGTGCGCCGTGAGGAGCTGGCTTTGGTGCTGAACGAATTGCGGACGCTGCGTAACGAGATGAACCAGCGCTTCGAGCAGGTGGACCAGCGCTTCGAGCAGATGGACCAGCGCTTCGAGCAGATGGACCAGCGCTTCGAGCAGATGGACCAGCGCTTCGAGCAGATGGACCAGCGCTTCGAGCAGGTCGATCGGCGCTTCGAGCAGGTCGATCGGCGCTTCGACAACTTTCGGACCGAGGTAGCGACTCGCTTCGATCAGGTCGACCGGCGGATCGACGACTTTCAGACCGACGTAGCGAGTCGCTTCGACGACGTGCAGCGATCGATCGATCGTCTGGGGGCGCGCTGGGGGATCCGCAACGAAAGCCTGTTTCGACAGACCATGGCGGCGCTCCTGGAGCAGTCCTTCGGCGTTCGCGTCGAGCAGCGGACCATCGCCGGCGAGCAGTTCGACATCCTGATCTACGATGGCCAGCACGTTCTGGTCGAGATCGCCGCCAGTGTGGGGCCTACCATCCAGACGCGTCTGGAACGCAAGCGGCGGCTGTACGAAGAGTCGACCGGCGTGAGGCCGACGCGCGTCATTCTGGCCACGGCGTCGATCCACAGCCGCCGAGCGCACCAGTTGCGGACCAGCGGGATCGAGGTGATCGAGCCCGAGGAGACCTCCGAAGAGATTCCTCAGGCCGTTACCTGATTCCTCAGGGCTCATCCCATGAGCGGCCGCTTGCTTCAGTCGCCCCAGCCGGCCGCCAGCTCCGCGAACAGGCGGGCGCCGTAGCCGGTTGCGCGGCTGGGGTGGTAGCTCACGTCCTTGACGTCCCAGGCGGTGCCGGCGATGTCCAGGTGCGCCCACGGGTAGCTCGCGAACCGCTTCAGGAAGGCGGCGCCGATGATGGTGCCGGCCCCGCCGTCGCCGATGTTCTTGATGTCGGCCACCTTGCTCTTCAGCGGCTCGTCGTACACGTCCCAGAGCGGCAGCCGCCACACCCGCTCGCCGGTCGCGGCGGAGGCGGCCTCGATCGCGCGCATCAGGCGCTCGTCGGTGCCGAGGAGGGCGGCCGCGTGGTGGCCGAGCGCGGCGATCACCGCGCCGGTGAGGGTGGCCGCGTCCACCACCGCCGCCGGCTTCATCGTCGCCGCGTAGCCCAGGGCATCGGACAGCACCAGCCGGCCCTCGGCGTCGGTGTTCAGCACCTCGATGGTGACGCCCCCGTAGGAGCGCACCACGTCGCCCGGACGCTGCGCGCGCGGACCGGTCATGTTCTCGGTCGCCGGGATCAGCCCCACCACGCGCCGGCGGCAGTCCAGACGGCTGATCGCCTGCATGGCGCCGAGCACGGCGGCCGCGCCGCCCATGTCGATCTTCATGTCCTCCATGCCCTTGCCGGTCTTGATGGACAGGCCGCCGCTGTCGAAGGTCAGCCCCTTGCCGACCAGCACCAGCGGCGCGGCGCCGGCGTCCTCGCCCGCGTGCTCCAGCACGATGAAGCGAGGCTCTTCGGCGCTCCCCTGCGCCACGCCCAACAGCGCACCGAAGCCCTGGTCGGCCAGCTCCGCAGGGCCGAGCACCCGGCTCCGGAGCCCGTGCGCGCCCGCCACCTCAACCGCCCGATCGGCCAGGGCGGTGGGCGTCAGGTGGTTGGGCGGCTCGTTGACCAGGTCGCGCGCCAGACCGGTGGCGTCGCCCAGAATCACGCCCCGGTCGAGCGCGGCCTGCAGGGCGCGGGCATCCTCTTCCGTGGCGGCCAACAGCGTGACCGACTCCACGGACGTCTCCGTTTCCTCGGGAGTCCGATGGCGATCGAACCGGTAGGAAGCGAGCGCCAGCCCCTCGGTGAGTCCCTGCACGAACGTGGCGTCGGCCCGCTCCGGCAGCACCACGACCGCCGTCCGAATCGCCATGCCGGACACGCCCTGAATCGCGGCGCCGCCGGCCAGGCGTCCGCTCTCGGCGGAATCGCCTTCGTTGCCCCCGGTGCCCACCAGCAGCACCCGCTGCGCCCTCAGCCCGTCTCCCGCGTGCACGAGCCGGGTGGACCTGGCCTTGCCGTCGAAGTCCCCCATCGCCAGAACCGCCGCCAGCGCGCCGTGCGCCGCCGCATCCACGGCTTCCGCGGGACCGCTCAGTCCCGTGTCCTCGGCCGCCAGGACGATCAGGGCATCACACGCCTCCGTCGTCGGGCTCCCGCTCCGAATCGTCAATCGCATGCCGTCGATACTACGACGAACGGCCGCGCGGCCGTCGACACCGGGCGACGGCGAGACGGGGGTGGATTTCGTGTAGCGTATCGCCATGCAGGCACATGGCCGATGACCGCCCGCGTCGGTCCGCTACGGTTCATGGCCGCGCCCGTGCAGGACGGCACGGAACCCGCGGGAGCGCTGGTGGACGAACTGTTGCGCACCGGCCGCGCCGACCTGCCCCTTCCCAAACTGACGGTCGCCCTCCTCAGCAACGAACGGCACATCCTGGCCGCCACGGTGGTCCGCCGCGGGCGCCGTGCCGGCTTGGTCGTGCTCGTCGCCGCCTGCGCCCGATGCGCCTCCAACGCGTGGAACACCATGATGGCAGGCGCGCCCGCCCACATGCGGGAGCGACTTCTCAGTGAGCTGCCGCCCGCAGCGCCCTGGTGCGCAGCACTGCTCGACATTCGCGTACTGCGTAACCCCGCAGAGGTCTGGCCCCACGTCCAACGCCTCGCCGTCGCGTGGCAGCACGCCGCCGCCGTGCTGGGAGCGGCCGGGCCGATAACCGCTGACGGCCGCCCGGCCGCGTGCGCAGACGATCCACCGGACGGCGCCGGGCCTCGACTGTGACCGGACCACCGCAACTCACGTCGATGCCCTCGCCTGTCTCCGCAGGCTTGGTAGTGCTGGTAGCAGGTTTCGCGTTCGTTGGTTGTCAAGAGCCAACACCTGACACGGCTCCTGCGTTCAAGCGAGCGGTGTCAGACCAGAGCTACACGGTCGGAGAGGCGATCAGCCCGCTCGTCCTGCCGGAAGCACTCGGCGGCAACGGACCCCTCAGCTATGAGTTGCGCCCCGCGGTCCCGGGCCTCACCTTCGACCCGGCCGCTCGCACCTTGAGCGGCACGCCCACCATCGCCGACACCCACCAGATGACCTATACGGCGTCGGATGCCGACGGCAATACCGCAGCCAGCGACGCTGACACGCGCACCTTCACCATCACCGTGCGCGAGGGCGACACCGCGCCGAGGTTCGCCCAAAGCGTCGCTGACCAGAGCTTCACCGCCGGAGTGCCGATCAGCCCGCTCGTCCTGCCGCACGCGCTCGGCGGCAACGGACCACTCAGCTATGAGCTGCGCCCCGCAGTCCCAGGCCTCACCTTCGACCCGGCCGCTCGCACCTTGAGCGGCACGCCCACCACCGCCGACACCCACCAGATGACCTATACGGTGTCGGATGCCGACGGCAATTACGCAGCCAGCGACGCTGACACGCGCACCTTCACCATCACCGTGCGCGAGGGCGACACCGCGCCGAGGTTCGCCCAAAGCGTCGCTGACCAGAACTTCACCGCCGGAGTGCCGATCAGCCCGCTCGTCCTGCCGCACGCGCTCGGCGGCAACGGACCCCTCAGCTACGACCTGCGCCCCACGGTCCCCGGCCTCACCTTCGACCCGGCCGCTCGCACCTTGAGCGGTACGCCCCGCACGGCCGGCACCTACCAGATGACCTATACCGTGTCGGACGCGGACGACAATACCGCAGCCAGCGACGCTGACACGCGCACCTTCACCATCACCGTGCGCGAGGGCGACACCGCGCCGAGGTTCGCCCAAAGCATCGCTGACCAGACCTACACCGCCGGAGTGCCGATCAGCCCGCTCGTCTTGCCGCACGCGCTCGGCGGCAACGGACCCCTCAGCTACGACCTGCGCCCCGCGGTCCCAGGCCTCACCTTCGACCCGGCCGCTCGCACCTTGAGCGGCACACCGAGCACGGCCGACACCTACCAGATGACCTATACGGTGTCGGACGCGGACGACAACACGTCGGACGGTGACGCGGACACGCTCAGCTTCACCATCACGGTGGCCGAGCGTGACACGACGCCCAGGTTCGCCGAAAGCGTCGCCGACCAGACCTACACCGCCGGAGAGACGATCAGCCCGCTCGTCTTGCCGCACGCGCTCGACGGCAACGGACCCCTCGGCTACGAGCTGCGCCCCGCGGTCCCAGGCCTCACCTTCGACCCGGCCGCTCGTACCTTGAGCGGCACACCGAGCACGGCCGACACCTACCAGATGACCTATACCGTGTCGGACGCGGACGACAACACGTCAGACGGTGACGCGGACACGCTCAGCTTCACCATCACGGTGGCCGAGCGTGACACGACGCCCAGGTTCGCCGAAAGCGTCGCCGACCAGACCTACACCGTCGGAGAGACGATCAGCCCGCTCGTCTTGCCGCACGCGCTCGACGGCAACGGACCCCTCGGCTACGAGCTGCGCCCCACGGTCCCAGGCCTCACCTTCGACCCGGCCGCTCGCACCTTGAGCGGCACACCGAGCACGGCCGGCACCTACCAGATGACCTATACGGTGTCGGACGCGGACGACAATACCGCGGCCAGCGACGCCGACACCCTGATCTTCACCGTCACCGTGCGGCCTCCTGCCGCATTGTCATGCACGTATCGCGGGAGCGGCGACGACGTGTGCCCCCTCAACCCCGACGGCCACGCCCTGGACGAGGTCTCCCTTACGCTGCGGCTGGGGACGGCGCGCCCGGACGTGTACGTGATCGCTACCAACACCAACAGCGACCCGGCCTCCACGAGCGTCGAGCGACTCGACGATGAAGCCGAGGCGCCGCACCAGCGGCAGCGCGCGCACCGGGAGTATCCGTCGCACGGGCTGCAGCACGATTCGTCAGGGCACGCGCCTCCCTGGATCGTGGAGTTCAACAACAACCCGCCCCCGTTTCAACGATCCGGCGGAACGCAGCGGAGTCTGCGGGCACCGGCGCAGCGGGCGGTGGCGGAAGGCGACCGGTTTACCTTCAACGCTCAGCAGGAATACGGGAACGCATTGGTGCCCGCGACCGCCCGCCGGGTGGTCAGCGACGGCTCGACGACCCTGGTGGTATGGGTCGCGGACGGGGACTGGTGGGCGACCTGCCGGGCGGCGCATCCATGCATGACCCGCGAGATGGTGGACGCGGCGGCAGAGAAGTTTCTCCGTTCCGGCCCCGGCAACGACATCCACGACTGGCTGAACACGATCTTCGGGAACGCGTGGGGACCGCACGACTACACGACCCTGATTCCGCCGGAATCAGCCAGCCGGGTTCACATCCTGTTTCTGGACATCGACGGAGACGGCATCCCGTCACCGGGCCAGTCGCGCGTCTACGGCTACTTCCACGGCGTCCACAACTTCCTGCGAACGTCTCGCCCCACGTCGAATGAGCGGCTGATGTTCTTCATGGACGCGGCGCTCATGGCTGACCGGGACGGTCCGACCTGGGACGTGAGCGATCGTCGTCCGAGTGCGATCATCTCGGTGTTGGCGCACGAGTTCCAGCACATGATCCACTTCTATCAGAAACGCGTCGTGCGGGACGCGGTGAGCGAGACGTGGTTGAACGAGATGGCATCGGAGGTGGCGGAGGACCTGGTCGCGGACAAGATCAAGTCGAACGGACCGCGAGCGGTCGCCCACGATGACCCCGCCGCGGGCGAGCCGGGCATCGAACGCGGGCGCCTTCCCCGGTACAACTTCCACAACGACATCCAGGTCACCGCCTGGGACTACTCGGATTCCCTCAAGCACTACTCCATCAGTTACGCGCTGGGCGCCTACCTGGCCCGGACCTACGGCGGCGCGGCGCTGTTCGGCGACGTCGTGGCAAGCGGACAGTCAGGGGTCGCCGCGGTCGAAGCGGCGCTGCGTTCGCACGGCCACGCGGAGTCGTTCGGCGACGTGCTGGCGAACTGGGCCGTCGCCAACCTCCTGTCGGACAACCCGCAGGCGCCGTCCCCGTACCGGTACAACTCCGGCGGCACGTGGAGCATCTCGCGGTCCGGCGGCGAGACCTACCGGCTTGGATCGATCGATCTGTACCACTATCGGTACCGCCTTGAACCCGGCGCGGACGATTACCTGGACGGACCCAAGTTGTACGGATTCGATCAGCTCCGCGAGGGGATCAGGCGGGTCCCGCACTCGAACGCCTATACGGCGCTGGGACGCATGACCCGCACGGTTCGTCTGCTCGTGAACGCCGACGACGGCATGCGCGTCACGGTCGTGATGAAGGAGTGATGGTGATGAGCGATGGAGACTCCTTGCGCCGCCTCGGACCTGCCACAAGCCGAGACGGCGCCAGGGAACCCCGACCTATGATGCCATCGTGCTGCAGAGAGCGTCCTTGCAGCCTTCCAGTCCCTCTTCGGGCACCGGCATGCCGCCGAGGGTTTCCGCCAGCTTATCAAGGAACGAGCCCTTCACGGTGATCATCATCATGTCGTCGCTGACCGTGATGTCGACATCTCCACCCTGAGCGCTCTCGATCAGGCCCTTGATGGACGTTTTCGCCACGGCCCCAAAAACGGGCGGCACGCCCAGCGCCAGCTTCACGCTGATCGCGTCGTGCCCTTCGGCCAACGCCAGCTTGTAGGTGGTCCCCGACATGGTGAGCGTGCCCTTCGCCACGATCTGGGTGATCCTCGCGAGGTACGAGTCCTGATCCTGGCTCAATGGCGTCATCCCGTCGCCGACCGTTACCGTGACATCAGGCACGGCGATCGTCGCCGAAAATCCGGTAAACACCCAGGTGCCGTCGATGCTCGGCGCCATGGGCTCGTCGCCCGGAGGCGGCTTCGTTACCGGCCCACGACCGCAGCCGGCGAACAGCAGTCCGATGGCCGCGACGATCACTACGAGTAGCGCAAGTCTGTTTCTCATGTGGTTCCTCCACCACTGAGATTACACGATCTACTAGCAGGTTGGTAGTGGCCAGGCAGACACCGTGGTCAACGTGAGCGGAACTCTGGCCGATCCGGATGCGTGCCCCTATACTCGCTGCAATGATCACGAAAGTACGGATTGCGCTCGTCGGCACGGTCCTCATGGCATTCGTGCTGACGGGCTGCCCAGAGACAACGCCAGCGCCGGTCGCGCAGCCGGTCGCGCAGCCGGTCGCGCACGTGGTGTCGCGGACGTTCACCCTGAAGGCTGAGGACTTTGATACGAGGCTGAACCCGGATCGACAGAATGCGGTCGCGGTCGCGACCTACGCCATGCCGGAGATCACCGAGGCGGTCGTCGCCGCCGGGACCGTAATCGCCGAGATCGACTTGGGCACGGAGGGCACGGCGTGGTCGGCCCTGCCGCTGACGTATCACTTCAGCGACGACAGCGACGAACGTCATGTCGTCGCGATCCAGCCGGGCTACCGGAAGGGCACGTTCATGCTGACCCTGAGAGCAGCGTCCACCAGCATGCTCGACAGCGTGCTGGCTGTCAGCGGCTTCCAGTTGCGGGCGATCGCCATCTACAAAGACGCGGCGGGCGGCTGACCCAGCCTATCTCTCCTCCCGCCCAGTCTTCTCCGGTTCGCTACCCCTGCCGGCACTCTGTCCATGGCCGGTACCGATGTGCCGGCGCCAGAGAGGCCGGACAGCAAGAAAGACCACGAGAGCAATCACGAGGGCGACGGCGACCGTGACGGCATCGGGCATGTTCAAGTCGCGGATCGTAACACCCAAATTCGCCGACGCTCAACCGAGACCCTTTACGCGGACAGCGGGACGTAGCGTACCCCGGCGGCTTCCGCTCGCTGCCGGTCAGCGGGGTCGATCCGCTGGCCGACGATCACCGGCAGCGCGTCGTCGCCGAACACCGCTGCCAGCGTACGGTCTCCTCCCCACTCAGGCCGAGAATACGCGCGGTCTGAAGTTCCGGCGGGTTGGTGATGCTCGCGCTGCTGCCGGTGGCCCGTATCACGTACAGCCCCTGGCGCGCCGCGTAGCTGTCGGAGGCCTCGTCGGCCTTCAGACCGGGGTGCGCCGCGGTCCGTTCTGGTCGTGGTCAGCCGCCAGCGTGGTCTCCGAATCGACGGCCGCCGTTTAACGCACAAGGGACGCACCTTGATGGTGCGCCCCTTGTGATCCGGTTCCGAAGGAGAAACCGGGGCTAGTAGGCGATTTTGAGCGCAGCCGTGACTTCGCCCTTGTCCGTACCGCCGGTGATGTCGTCGCTCTTGTACTGGAGCGTCGACGTCAGGTGCTCGACCATCGTCAGTTCGAGGCCGGCCTTGAACGATGTCGCTGCATCGCCGGCATTGCTGAACTTGACCATGAAGAACGGCTTGATGTCGTTCACCTTGTAATGGGCGTCGACGGTCACTCCCCACTCGCTCTCATCACTGGTCAGGTTGTAGAGATCAAGCGTCAGGGACGCTCCCAGACCTTCCAGCGCGCCCTCGTCGCCGTCGCCCTCCTTGAGGGTAGCCTGCACGCCCAGATTCTGTTCCGCGTCGCCGCCAGGAGCATGCATCATCAGGGTCGTCTCGAAGTAGCTCTTGTCGTCGTTCGGCGAGATGTCCCACTTGAGGCCGGCGCCGACGTCGAAGGGAACATCGCTGCCATCCGGCGGGATTGCCGCGTCGAAGGCGACGTGCGGGTCGATGTCGCCCAGGTCGAAGGTGGCCTTGGAGCCGATGCCGATCGGCGACCCGCCCGAGGCGTACTCGTGCGCGTACGCAACGCGGGTCTCCACATTCGCATCGTCGCCGATGGCCAACTTGATGGTGCCGAGGAACGCGTAGGCGTTCTCGTCGTTGTTGCCATCCGCGTTGCCGACCTTCGGATCCGATTCGTCCGCGGGGGCATCCTTTTCAGCGCACGCTTCGACCGTGCCGTCGGGCTTGTGACTGTGGCAGGCGTCCTTGTCCTTGTCTGTTTCCTTGTCCTCGACCCAGTCATTCGCCGAGATGACGCCCAAGCTCAGATCGACCGGATCGAGCTTGTACCCCAGCGTCAAGCCGGCACTGCCCTTGTACTCGGTCTTGAGGTCTACGAAGTCGGGGTAGCCGGGGTCTCCCTTCTTGTCGTCGTCCTTGGGATCGACGAAATCCACGACCACGGACGGCGAACTGTAAGTCTTCACCGAGAACGGCCCCATGAACAGCTTGGTGGTGATTCCCGGAGCCGTCGTCTTGCCACTGCCGTCAGCCGAGTTGATCTCCCACTTGAAGTCCTTCAACTCGACGTACGCGTACAGGTCGTCGGCGTCCGGCATCATGCCCGTATTGACCGTGTTCTTCGGAATGAGCGTGACCTTGAGGTCGACGTGGTTGTCCGACTTGAACCCGGTGGCGTTGGTGTCCAGATCGATGCCGAACGTCAAGTGCGAATGGCCGCCGATCTCGACCTTGGGCGCGACGACCTTCATGGCCGCGTCCTCGTCCGCCTTGAGGCCCGCATCATCCGCCCAGACCGAGCCGAAGCCGAGTATCAGGAACGGCACAGTTAGAAGTGCGATCTTGCGCATTACTTCTTCCTCCTTAGATTCGGGGTTCGCAAGCCAACGGCCCCCTGCCCCGTTACGTCGCCGGCAGTATGGCGACACCACCTACGAGGTGTCAACCATCCAGCGAACTCTTACAAGCCCATCTTCGGCCATCTGCCGGCGATGCTTTATCTAAAGGCACCTGCGCCGGGTTGTCAAGTGCCCGGAGAGGGCCGTTTGACAGCCGCGAACGGGCCTCCGTAGACTCTGCCGCCAAGGACCACGTGGCCAAGGAAGACGCGATCGAAGTCGAGGGGACCGTACGGGAGTCCCTGCCGAACACCATGTTCCGGGTCGAGCTGCAGAACGGCCACCGGATCCTCGCCCACCTGTCCGGCAAGATGCGCAAGCACTACATCCGCATCGTGCCGGGCGACCGCGTCAAGGTCGCGCTGTCCCCGTACGACCTGAACCGCGGCCGCATCATCTACCGCGAGCGCTGATACCGCCCCGGCCCGGCCACCCCCGGCCCGACCACGTTAGCGGCCAGCCGTCGCACATCCGGGCAGGCGGCCGGTCGCGTCGCACCCCTGCACGTCGATCAGGACGCTGCCGGTCAGGTCGGCGCGGGTCAGCACGGCGCCGGTCACGTCGGCTCCGGTCAGATCGCTGCCGGTCAGGTCGACGGCGATCAGGAGGGCGCGGGCGAGCGTGGCGCGCCGGAGCGTCGCCTGGCTCAGGTCGGCGCCGGAGAGGATGGCCCCGCGCAGGTCGGCAGCGGTCAGGTCGGCGCCGTTCAGGTCCGCCCCGCGCAGGTCGCTGCCGCGCAGGTCGGCCCCGCGCAGATCGGCGCCGGCGCAATGCGGCGGACACGGCGGCGGTTCCGTGGCGCACGCGGCAAGGGCCAGCAGCAGCACCGCCACCGCAGCGGCGGAGGTCACGTGTCGGCCGGTCATGCGGAACCGAGCCTACCACGCCACGCAAGAGAAAATCGACCTGCCGATCGGCGTCAGAACAGCTTGTCCGCCGCCGCTGACCGATCGCCCATCGGCCTCGCAGCCGTGCTATCCTCGACGGATCATGGAACCAGCATCCGTATCGTCCAACGGCCGGCGACGCCAGCCGGTATTCCGGATCGTTCCCATCGCCGTCGCCGCGCTCGCGGCGCTTGCCGCGCTCGGCTGCGGGCCGATCACGCCGATCGGGCCCCCGGAGTTCCAGACCGCCGTGGCCGACCCGGACGCCTATACGCTCAATGAGGCGATCACGCCACTCGTCCTGCCCGCCGCCACCGGCGGGAGCGGCGCGTTGACCTACTCGCTCGGACCGGAGATCCCCCCGGGCCTGGCGTTCGAGGCGCTCCAGCGCACGCTGAGCGGCACGCCGACCATGACGGGCGCCTGGCCCATGACCTATACCGTGAGGGACGAGAGCGGCGCGACCGACAAGCTCGACTTCACCATCACCGTCGGCGCCTTCTCCCTCATCAGGTCCGTCGTGGCGGAGATCGCCGTGGGCGACGCCGCCGGCGTGCCGCGGTTCGAGGACGTGCCGGAACCGAGCGGCGGCCCCGCCGTGGCGGTGACCGGCAACGACGTGTACGTGGCCGGCGGATCGCTGTTCCTGGACGTCGAGCCCGAACCGGGCGCCACGGTGGACACGCTGCTCATAGCGGTCGGTGGCACGAGCTTCGGCTACTACGAGATCGACGTGCCGGACTCCTCCGCCGCGCAGCGGCTGGTCGGGCGTGTGCGGTTCGACCTGGTCCCCGTGCCGTCGGGCTGCCTTGCCGTGTCGGCGGTGGATGCCAGCGGCGCGGTCGGCCCGCCGACGTGCCACCCGGTTGGGAACATTCCCGTGCTCGCCGGCGACGTGCAGGTCACCGTGTCGTGGGACTCGGACGCCGACCTCGACCTGCACGTGGCGGACCCGAGCGGCGGCGAAGTCCACGCCAGAAGCCGCGAGGTCGCGAGCGGCGGCGAGCTCGACCTCGTTGCCGGTGGAGGCTGTTCCGCCAGCGGGATCCGCAACGAGCACGCCGCGTGGACGGGACCGCCGCCGCCCGGCGTCTACGAGGTGCGCGTCACGCACGACGCGAGCTGCGGCGCTGCGGAGACCAACTACGTGGTCAGCGTCTACAACCACGGGACCGTCAGCACCTTCCCCGGCACGTTCACCGGTGACGGCGAACGGTTCGCCCGCGGCACCGGCCGGGTGATCACGCGCTTCGAGGTGGCGGGCGGCGCGCCGGCGCCGGCGCCGGCGGACACCCTCGCATCCACGTACCGCGGCAGCGGCGACCAGGTGTTCGTCCTCAACCCGAACGGCGAGGCGCTCGACGGCACGCCCTACACGCTGAACCTGGGCTCCGCCTCGGCGGAGGTGTACGTGATCGCCACCGCCGGCAACTACCACATGAATCCCCGCGTCGAGAGGTTCGATCCCGGCGGCGCCGCGGCGGATGGCGGGCGGGCTGCCGCGCAGGCCGGCCATCAACCGCACCCGAGGCCGGAGGCGGCGGGCGAGCAGGTGTCGCCGCGGCTGAAGTGGATCACGGAGTTCAACAACTTCAACGACGGCCCGCCCGTGTGGGACGGATCGGCCGACCCCGCGCGGAGTCGGTCGGTGGCCGCGCGGCCCGCGGTCGCGGAGGGCGACGAGTTCGAGTTCCTCGACGTCGTCGATTCCGTATTCATACCCGCGACCGCCCGCAAGGTGGTGACGGACGGGACCACGACGGTGGCGGTGTGGGTGAACGACTGGGAATGGTGCGACGAGACGCCCTGCTATGGGAGCCGCGTCACCCAGGAGATGGTCGACGCCGTCGCGGAACGGTTCCTCCGCCCCGGCTCGGGCAACGACATCCACGACTGGATCACGGCCGTCTTCGGGAAGCCGTGGGGCCCGCACGACAACGACCGACTGATCCCCTCGTCGGCCGGCGACGAGATTCACATCGTGCTGTTCGACATCGAGTTTGACGGTCCCCCCACCGGACCGCGCATCGTCGGCTACTTCAGCACGCTGCACACGTTCGTGCGACAGCCGCCTCCCTCCAGATACCAGTTTTCGGCCGAACGGCTGGCGTTCTTCATGGACTCGCCGTTCCTGGCGACGGCGTCCGGCGAGACCTGGGAAGTGACCGACCGCCGGCCGAGCACGTTCCTGAGCACCCTGGCCCACGAGTTCCAGCACCTGATCCACTTCTATCAGAAGCCGGTGCTGCGGGACGCCATCAGCGAGTCGTGGCTCAACGAGCAGGCCTCCGAGGTGGCGGAGGACCTGATCGCCGACAAGCTCAGGGTCGACGGACCGCGCGCGGTCGCTTACCACGATCCGGGAGCGGGAGAGTCCGGCAACCTGCGCGGCCGCCTACCGGGCTACAACCTCTACAACGACATCCAGGTCACCACCTGGGACGGCTACCTGGCCAACTATTCGATCAACTACGCGTTCGGGGCCTACCTGGCCCGCAACTACGGCGGCGCCGCGCTGTTCAGCGACATCGTGCAGAGCGATCGGTCAGGCGTCTCCGCGGTCGAAGCGGCGGTGCGCGGCCAGGGCCACGACGCGTCGTTCCTGGACCTGCTGACGAACTGGGCGGCCGCCACCCTGCTGTCGGACAACACCGACGCGCCCGCCCCGTACCAGTACAACACCGGGACCTGGAGCACCTCCTACGCCGGACGGCAGGAATACCGGCTGGGCTCGATCAACCTGTACAACTACTCCTACGCGCCGGGCCGCCTGGCGCGGCCGGGGCCGTACCTGCACCCGCTGCCCGTGTTCAACGACCGCACGCAGCCGCCGCACTCCAACATGTACACCCCGCTCGGGCGCCACACCGGAACGATCCGCCTGCGCGTCACCGCGGAGTCCCAGAACCGCATCACCGTCGTGGTCAAGGAGTGACGGGCGGATGATCGAGCCGGCGTCCGAACAACTTGATCCGGAGTCCGTGGTAGCCCGTATCATCGCGGAGTTGCAGGCCAATCCGCAGGCTCAGCGGCTGTTGTTGCGCGCGCTCCTGACCAACGAGTTCCTTGGCATGCCGGCGCGGCTGGACCGCATCGAGAAGGACATCGCGGAACTGAAAGCCGACGTGGCCGAGTTGAAGACCGACGTGGCCGGGTTGAAGACCGACGTGGCGTCGCTGAAGGGATCGGACCTGGAGATGCGAGTACACCGCAGGATTCGTCCGCTGCTCAGCCAGCATCTCCAGTTGAGGCGCGCGCGGATCGTACACAGCGCGCTGCACCAGGCCGAGGCGGATTTCGACGATCCGATCTCCGATGCCGCCGACGCCGGCCGCATCGGTGTCGAACAGGAGCAACGCATCATCGCTACCGACATCGTCCTCCGTGCGCAGCGGCGAGCCGAACGCACTCCGGTGTGGGTAGCCGTCGAGGTGGCCGGCAGAGTCGACGCCGAGGACATCCGCCGTAGCCGGGAAAGCGCCGACACGCTTGCCGCCGTGTTCGGAGAGGAGGCGGTGCCGGTGGCGGCCGGGTATCGGATCGACGCCGCTGACCGGAGTCGGGCGGAAGCCGCCGGCGTGTGCTACCTGGAAGTCCCCGAACGGCCGTAACAGGGCTGCCTGAGCGCAACCGCCAGCGAGGACGATGGCGAAGCCGACGGCTCCGCCGTGCCGTCAGGGTGCGCTGCGCCGGTTGCGCACGGCGTCCAGGTTCAGCACCTGCATCTCCTCGTCGCCCATCGCGATCGCGTAGATGCCGTGCCGCGTCAGGGACCTCACCAAGTCCTCCGGAATGCTCAGCGACGAGAACACCGGCCTGACCGGCATCTGCGCGTACCACGGGTGGTAGAGCGCGAACTCGCCGCTCTCCACGAACTCCACGAACTCCTGTACGTCTTCGGTACGGGGCAAGGCATTGGTCTCGTTGAGCAGCACGGCGCGGGAGCCGACGTAGAGCGCTTCGAACCGCCGCTCGCGGGAGAGGTCGTCACTGCGGTTGACGAACGATAGGGTCGCGAAACGCCGCAGTTCGCCGCAATCGAATACCTCAGGGGCCAAGCGGCGGATGCTGGGAGCGATGATGTCCTCGACCAGCGTACCCCTCTTGCTCACCAACTTGCACCAGAGCTCGTTCCTCTCTTTCCGCTCGCGAGCGCTCTCCTGTGCCATACGCTCGATGCTGTAGGCCACGCCCATACGCTCCTTCATCTCCGGACCCTCTCAGCAAGCATAGGCCGGCCTCCACCGTCGGGCAACAGGCGGTGTTGAACGTGCGCATGGGCACGTCCATTGTTTCACGGAGCTCGCTCAGCAGTCGAACGAATCGCCGGGTCTACAGTGTCAGTTCCAGGCAGGGCGCCAGGTGGTACAGCGCCGCGGCCCGCGCCCACTCCCTGAGAAAGTCGTCATCGCCGTCCCCACGGCAGTGCACACCTATCGCCTCGTAGGTCTCCGGGTCGTACCAGATCGAGCCCGAATCTCCGCCCTTGCTGATCTCGTTGGTGGAATCGTCGACCGGCACCAGCTCGAAGCCCGGCTTACAGCCCCTGTAAGCGCCGACGTCGCTCACCATGGCGCGCGTGATCCCGGTGGCGCGCCCGGACTTCTCGAGAATGTCTCCGATTCTGGGAGGGCGCGTTCCGCGAAGGCGCGCTTCAGCACCGACCGGGACGTGCTCGATCTTCCTTTCCGTATCACAGCGGACCAGAGCCACACCGTTGGCCGGGAGCCGCTTATACGCACGTCCGATCGTGTTATCACCATTGCCGGGATAGTCCTTGGGATCAGGTTGGCATACGGGGAGTCCGTTTTCATCGCCTCTCGGGGCGATCACGTGATCCGCCGTCAGAATGCAGAGCCCCCCGCTCGGATGATCTACGAACATGCCCAGCGTACCCGCTGAGCCACCGGGCACCCCGATGCTCACGCCCGGCACCAATGGATCGCAGGGATCCGTACGGCCCAGGGGCATGCGCGATCCCCGATCGGCAGGGGCCAGACCGGTGCCTTCGACGATGTCGGTCTCGACCCCGTCGATCATGGCCGGGATCACATCGTCACCAAGGCGGTCCGGATCCTTCTTCTCCTTCACTCGGATTCGGAGCACGATGTTGTCCCAGTCGATCATGTCGCCCCGCGTGCGAGGCCCCACCGAGATTCCCAAGACGTTCGATCGTGGCAGGTATCGGCGTACCGCTAACGAATACGGCCGGCGCAATCGCTCAAGACGCGGTTCGTTGAAGAGCTCGTCGTAAGCCATGTCAACTCCCTTTCAAGCCGACTGGGTGAAGCCGAGCTGAAGGGATCCCCACCAATGCCAGCGGCTGAGACTTGTGCGAAACTCCGGGCTTCGGCCGGCGAGCGCGACCCAGCTTGCGTACAGCGAGCGGTGTTCACCCATCGCGATCGAACCATGTACGCCGAGTTCGAGTTCAAGAACTCCCCGCGAGATCTCCGAGAAGGACAGCGTGTAGGAGGACTCCCTGAACCCTCCCTGTAGAAGAGCGTTGTAGAGCACCCCCCTTCCCCTTGCCGCGCCGAACACGAAGAACTCGTTATTACCCCGAGCGGCTTCACGCTGAACGCCTATGAGGGCCTGTGAGACACCCACGATTGGAGCAGAAGCGAATTCAAAGTAGCGAGAGTGGAAGGAACCGAGCCGAACGGTTGTCCCGAGACTGGCATTGGTGTAATAGCCGAGCCAGACATCAGCATCGAGGGAAGCCTCGAAGTTCTTCGCGACGTATTCATGGGTGAACGGAGTGAGACGGCGTCGGAAGCCGACGTGGTAGAAGCCGGTCAACTCGCCGCCGCCCGAAATCTGATGGTTCCAACCGGATGGCTTGTCCCCGTCCAACAACTCGTGGATCCAGGTTTGGATGCGCTGACTAACGTCGAGACCGAGGAACCCGACGCCGAGTTCTGTCGTGATGGCGTGGTCCTCGTCAGGCAGCATACCGTCTACCCATGTGCGTGAGGAGACAAGCCCCAGAAAGGAGGCATACGGCCGATCTCCTGCCACGGGCTCCGTGGCCGGAAGTGAATCCGGCGTGAACGCTGATCCCGCGAGCATGAGAGAGTGGAACGTCTCGTCCCAGCGCTCATCAGGAGCAAGGCGGATCGAAGGAATAGCCCACGTGAGAAGCCGGTCAACCAGGTGCAGCGGATAGCCTGCGCAACGAAGCGAACGGCCTGTCGCCCGGATTCCGACGCCCATGGTATAGTTCTGGTCGCGGTCAAGTCCGAGAGGACGCACGAACAGGTCTTGCTCGAGATGGAGGTGTAGGCCGCTGAAGTCCGCCTCCTGCGCGAACGCCCTGGTAGACAAGACCAATGACAGCGCGACAAGCACGTAAACAGGTTCAAACAGGACTCGCACGATGTCTCCCCATCGTATCCGCTCGACGCCCGCCTGAGTATCGTCGCCCCGTGAGTGACGGTCCTACCCTCAATGATTCCCACCCCGATCGAACGCCCGATGGTTCGCCCGGACGGCCGCACGCACCCTACCAGAACCGAGGCCGGTTGCCGTCGTCGACCAGGTCGGGGGATCCGACTCCACCCGCAGGCCGAGCACGCGAGCGGTGAAGTCGCCGGGTTGGCGTGACGGTGATCAGGAGAACAGAGCCGCCAGCACCTTCTGCATGACCGGAATCAACACCGTGGCCGCCAGGATGGCGGTCACCAGCCAACGGGTCTGTCCCGCTATCTTCTGGTGTATTTCCCCGATCTTCTCTTGTACGTGGCCGATCTCCTTGTGCAGTTCCGCCCGTACGCCGCCGATCTGCTCCTGCAGTTCCGCCCGTACGCTGCCGATCTCCGCCCGTACGCCGCCGATCTGCTCCTGCAGATTCAGAAAGCCGGCGTGCATCTCGCTGCGCAAATCGTCGCGGGTCTCCGCCAACCGCAGCGCAAAACGCTCCTCCACCATCGTGATCACGTCGTCCCGCTGCTCGGCGCCGACCTGGCGCAGCATGTCCACCAGCGAATCGCTGGCCGGGTCGCCCAGCCGTTCCCGCAATTCACGCGGCACGGAGATCACCGCCATACGCGCATCCACCTTACGCCTGCGCTCCATTCGCCGTCAAACAGGACAGCACTTGGGTGGTGGCGACATTCTCGACCAAGCATCAGAACAGCTTGTCCACCGCCACGAGAATGCCGATCGCCGCTCCGATCGCCCCGCCAAGCCGCACGGTCAGACGGTGCGCGAGTTTGCTCATCTCGCCCATCATCTTCGCTTCCGTCTTCTCCAGGTCCGTGCGCAGCGCCATGTTCCCCATGTCTTCACGCAGCGACGCTTCGAGCTTCTCCATGTCCCCACGCAGCGACGTTTCGAGTTTCTCCATGTCGCCGCGCAGCGACACCTCCAGCTTCTCCACGTCTCCGCGCAGATGCGCCATGTCGCCGCGCAGGTGCTCCACGTCCCCGCGCAGATGATCGATGTCGCCGCGTAGCGACACCTCCAGCTTCTCCACATCGTCCTTCGTCGCGAGGTTCTCGACGAACCCGTCCGCGAACGTCGCCACCAGCTCGGTCGCCTGCTTCTCGCTGAAGCCGCCCTCTTCCCGCAGCCGCGTCGCTGCCTTCAGCGTGTCGAACGTGACGGCCATGATCCTGTCCTCCATCCTATCCGGTCGGCGCCGGTATGAGAATCGCCGTCCCGCGGGCCGGCTCACCCTTGATACCGACGATCCGGCCGCCGCGCTGTCAGCGTGCGGCGCTCCGCCTGCGCACCTCGTTCAGGTTGAGCACCTGCATGGCTTCGTCGCCCATCGCCACCGCGTAGATGCCGCGCCGCGTCAGGTAGGTGACCAGCTCCGCCGGTATGCTCAGCGACGAGAACACCGGCACGATCGGCAACTCCCGGTACTCCGGAAAGTAGCGCGCAAACTGGCCGCTCTCCAGAAACCTCACGAATGCCCCCGCGTACTCGGGGCGGGCCGACGCCTTGGTCTCGTTGAGCAGCACCGCCTGCGTCCCGACGTAGAGCGCGTCGAACTCACGCTCGTGCGAAGGGGCGTCGCTGCGCGTGCGCGCCGTGCGTGTTGCGAAGTGCTGCAGGCCGCCACAGTCGAATACCTCGCGGGCCAGGCGGCGGATGCTGGGAGCGACGATGTCCTCGACCACGGTGCCCATGCTGTTGGCCAACTCGCCCCAGCGCTTGTTCATCTCTTTCCGCTCGCGGGCGGCCTCCTCGCGCTCGCGGGCGGCTGCCTCGCGCTCGCGGGCGGCTGCCTCGCGCTCGCGGGCGCCTTCCTGTTCCATGCGCTCGATGCTGTCGGCCAACGCGCCGAAGCGCTTGTCCATCGTCCGCCGGTCACGGGCGGCCTCCTCCCGCGACCGGGCGCCTTCCTGTTCCATGCGCTCGACGATGCGCTCCAGGTGCCCGATCCTCTCGTCGGTGCGCGCCGTCGCTTCGCCGGTGCGCTCCATGGAAGCGTCGGTGCGCGCCATGGAGGCGTCAGCCGCGGCTCATCACGTCGGCGGCGCGCCCGGAGCTGGGAGGAGGGCGACCGACACCCCGCTCCGTGTTCGGGCCTTCGGCCGTGTCGACCGGCCTGCTATGCCCTCTGCTGACTTCTGACGGATCGGCCACACCTTCCGATGCTCCGCGTCGCCCTTCTCCGGCCGACAGGGGGCACCTTTGAGACTGTGCGGCTCTACCGAATTCCGAACGACAACAGCCCGATCTGAGCGCCCAGGCCGCCGGTGGTCGTTGCGGCCATCGCTATCGACAAATTGTACGGTCCCAGAATGAGCGACGCGCCTCCGCTGAATCGAACGGCGTCGGAGATGAGCGCGACTCCGGCGCGAAGCTCGACGACGTCGACCGGCCGGTATTCGGCGCCGACGCCCGCGTGAAGCGTTGGCCATGCCGCCAAGATGTCGCCAAACCGGTAATGGAAGTCGCCGGAGATCGTCAGGTCGTCCACGGCTCGATACGCCGCACCGATCCGGGCGGACGGAACGAGCGGGGAGCGGCTGCGCAAGCCTCGCTTCAGGTCAGCCGGTGCCTCTTCGAACGGCCGCTCGTCGTCAACGTCCGCGGATACCGAAAGATATTTGAGCTTCGATGTATCCCACGTAAAGGAGGCAACCACGTTCTGCATCGAAACGCCGAACGACCATCGATCCCGTGTCGCCATGACGCCCGCGTCGACGCCGATTCCGGAGCCGATGACCTGCGAGACCTCGACGCCATAGATTGCGTCAAGCCTCAATTCGTCGATGCCCAATTCATCCGTACTGTTCGATGCTGCTCGGCGTGCCGATCCGTCGGCGATCGCCACCAAGTGGCCCAGGCTGTACTTCACGGTGGCTCCGACCGCCACGGTGTCCAGGTGCTCCGCCAGGACGGGAATCGGCCGCGCGACGCCGAGGCCAACCGTCGTCACCAGGTAGCCGTCGGCGTCGAGAGTCACGGGGTTCTCCGCGTTCGCTGCGGCGACGTCCGCACCGAACGATGCCGCGGCTCCGGCCTGCAGCCCGATCGAGACCTGCTCCAGCAGGTTTCCGAGGGTCAGGGCGAGTGCGGTCAGATCCGCGCGCACCCGAACCCGCGCTCCCTGGTCGAGCAGGGTCTCGCCCAAGTCCTTGAAGCCTTCTGCACGGCCGCTCCCGCTCCTTGTGATGGCCCCGGCGGCGTCCTGCAACTGTTCAATCGGTATCGCACCGATATCGGCCGATAGGCCCACCGGAATGATGGCCAGGCTGAAGCCGGAATCAGGCATGGCGAGCCCGGCGGGGTTGGCGCTGATCGCGCCGACCCCGCGCGCCATGGCGGTGTCATTCCCGGACAATCCGAGCGATCTGACGCTCGCCGAGGGAAGCTGTGCCGAGGCCCGAGGGGAAGCGGCGAGCAGCGTTGCGACAGCGATCAGTGCCGCTGTCAGGATCGCAGGGAGCTTGGGTGAAGCCGTGCCTACGAAAAGCCGCATCCTTGACATCCCCACATTTCGGCTCTTCAGAAGTTCGGGTGGAAGAGCGTCATCGCGTGACACCGACGTGGCAGCAAGGGCGGTCGGAGACGGGATCTGCCAGCATGACGAGTCCATCTTACTCCGGATGAACGGCCATGTCCATGTACCGAGGCTCCTCGTGCTCGTGCCAGAAATCGATGCCGATCAACAGCATCCGAAGCTGCTTGACATCGATCTCCCGGCGCGCCTCGGCCGCCGTTCGCGGCCACGGAAATCGCCCTTTCTCCAGTCGCTTGCGCTCGATGTTCCGTTCCATGCGCTCGACGACGCGCTCCAGCCGCCCGATCCTCTCGTCGGTGCGCTCCATGGAGGCGTCGGTGCGCGCCAGGAGGCGTGCGCTACGCGCCGAACGTCCGCGGCTTGAAGTCCTTTTCGTTCGTGATGCTCGCGCTGCTGCCCGTCGCCCTGATGACGTACAACCCCTGCCGCTCCGCATACACGTCCGCCGCTTCGTCCGCCTTCAGGTACGCCACCGCCCCATAGGTCCGCTTGCCCCGGTAGACCGACGGCGCCTCCCCGGGGAATACCTTCAGCGTCTCGATGAAGTCCGCAACCTGCCTCACCTTGAGGGTGGTCTTCACCTCCACCGCCACCACCTCGTCGCCATTGGCGGCGATGATGTCGATCTCCCAGCGCGGCGCGCCGTTTCGGCTCTTGAGGTTGCACACCGTGTGGTCGACCTCGATGCCGCGCCGGCTGAGCAACTCGACCAGGTCGCCTTCCACCAGAGCCTCCATCAGTTTGCCCCACTGACCGTTGAACAGATCCTTCAGCTCGCGCAGTTGGCGGCCGGTCTCCTTTATTTCCCGGCCCGTCTCCTGCATCCGACGGTCGGTCTCCTGCATTTGCCGGTCGGTCTCCTGCATCCGCCGGTCGGTCTCGCGCTGACTTGCGGAGACCTCACGCAAGATCGCCCACACCTCCTCCGGGGTCGCAGGTTGCCGCTGCATCACGTCACTCATCACCCGTCTCGCTCACCGTGCGGTAACCACCCGTCTCGGCGTCAGAACAGTTTGTCGACGGCAACAAGGATCGCGACGGCCGCCGCGATGGCACCTCCAAGTCGCAGGGTCATGCGATGCTCCAGCTTGCTCATGTCCCCGCGCAGCTTCTCCATGTCGCCCCGCAACGATGCCTCGGTCTTTTCCAGATCGGTACGCAACGCTGCCTTCTTCAACTCGCCGCGCAGCGACACTTCCATCTTCTCCATGTCGCCGCGCAGATGCGCCACGTCCCCGCGCACATGATCGATGTCGCTGCGCAGCGACACCTCCAGCTTCTCCACGTCGCCGCGCAGATGCTCCACGTCGTCCTTCGTCGCGAGGTTCTCGACGAACCCGTCCGCGAACGTCGCGACCAGCTCCGTTGCCTGCTTCTCGCTGAAGCCGCCCTCTTCTCGCAGCCGCGTCGCTGCCTTCAGCGTGTCGAACGTGACGGCCATGATCCTGTCCCTTCATCCTATCCGGTCGGCGCGCGCCATCGCTTCGTCGGTGCGCTCCATGGAGGCGTCGGTGCGCGCCATCGCTTCGTCCGTGCGCGCCATGGAGGCGTCGGTGCGCGCCATGAACGCGGCCAAGATCGTTTCCAGACTGTCGGTCCTCTCCTCGACGCCCTCCATCCGTCGCGTCAGCGTAGCCATGGCTTCCTTCCCTGCTCACCAAGCATAGGCCGGCTTCCTCCGTCGGGCCAAGTCGAACGTGACGGCCATGATCCTGTCCCCCATCCTGTCCGGTCCGCGCCGGTGTGAGAATCGCCGCCCCGCGGGGCCGGCTCACTCTTGATACCGACGATTCGACCGCCGCGCTTCAGCCCCGGCTCATCACGTCGGCGGCCCCTTCGAACCGCTCGCGCGCCGGTACCAGTACGGCTCACGGCCGTTGGCCGTGGCGGTACTGTCACCGCGACGCTACCGGAGAAAACCCCGAGCCTCCTGCCGGCGAAACGCTCCGGGATTTCTATGACGAAGCTATCTGGGATTCAACACACGGGGTCATCCCGACAGCAGGCGCCGCACCTCGTCCGCATCCACCGCCAGCGCCGCGGCGATCGCCTCGGCATCCTGGCCCAGACCATGCAGGCGGCGGATGGCGCCGGCAAGCCTCAGTTCCGCCTGCTGCCGCTCCTGCTCCGCCTGCTGTTGGGCCTGCTCGGCGCGTTGCTGCCCCTGCTCGGCTCGCTGCGCCCGCTCCCGCTCCTGCCGCCGTTCCTGCTCGGCGTGTTGCTGAGCCTGCTCCGCGCGCCGCGCCCGCTGCCGCTCCTGCTCCGCCTGCTGCCGCTCCTGCTCGGCACGCTCCCGCTCCTGCTCGGTACGGCGCTCCTGATGCTCTACCTGCCGCGCCAGCAGCATCGAGTCGCGCAGCAGCAGGTCTTCCCCCTGCATCGTGCGACGCACCTCATCCTCCGCCATCGCCTCCCGCAACTGCCGCAGCACGAAGCCGCATTCCGGCGGATAGTCCTCCTCCGCGATCGTCAGCACGTGCGCGTCACCCCGTCCGTTGCCCTTCACCAGTCCCTGGTCGAAGATCGCCAGCACCCGCTCCAGCTCGTCCCGCCGCCGGCTCGCCAAGCGCGGGATCTGGATGATGTGGCTGCGGTGATGGATCCCCTCCACCAGCGGATGGCGCGCCTCAAGCTCCCGCCCCGTGCGCCGCTCGGTCACCCGCGGGCACACGTCGAGCACCGCCTCGTCCGACAGATCGTCCAGGGCGTAGCCCAGGAAGTAAATGGTCACGATCGGCACCGCCTCGGTGCGGCCCGTCGGATGCGTGAGGATATTGTCGCCGCTCGCAAGCTGCTCGCCCAAGTAGCGCCGGAAGCGCTCGATCACGGTCGGCGCGTTGGACTTCTGAATCTCGATCAGCACCTGCCGCTCGCCGCCGTCCTCGGTCTGCACGCGGGCCGCGAAGTCCATGCGCAGCAGCGTCAGCGGCAGGTCGTGTGTGGGGGCGTCCGGAGTGCGGGGCACGGCGGTCTCCTGCGGGCTGGCGGTGAGCGACTGCACCGTCAGACCGGTGATCCTGCCGATCAGAAGGCGCGCGACCCGCTGGTTCTGCAGCAGGTACTTGAACACCACGTCGTAGATCGGGTTGGCGACCTCCATGACGGTCCCTCCATGCCGGCATTGAACCGCTCCCGCACGCGGTGGGTCAATCGCCGCTCGCGTCGACTTCGATACCGCGGCGGTTCAGGAGTTCGAGCCGGCCGCGCTTCGACCTACGCGGGAGCGTCGAGGTCGCGGCACCCTGAGCAGCGGGGTAGCTCGCGGGGTCCTCGATCGCGTGCTGGCCGAGGGCGGTGAGCCGCCCCTTTGCGGCTCCGGAAGACCGCGCTCCATGACGGGTGGGAGTCATCTACCGGATCGCGGGCGCCGACACCTGCCGAGCTGCCGGTCGGCGTCAGAACAGCTTGTCCACCGCCACCAGAATGCCGATCGCCGCTCCGATCGCCCCGCCAAGCCGCACGGTCAGGCGGTGCGCGAGCTTGCTCATCTCGCCCATCATCTTCGCCTCCGTCTTCTCCAGGTCCGTGCGCAGCGCCAGCTTCTCCATGTCCCCACGCAGCGAGGTCTCCAGCTTCTCCATGTCGCCGCGCAGGTGCTCCACGTCCCCGCGCAGATGATCGATGTCGCCGCGCAGCGACACTTCCAGCTTCTCCACGTCGCCGCGCAGATGCTCCACGTCGTCCTTCGTCGCGAGGTTCTCGACGAACCCGTCCGCGAACGTCGCGACCAGCTCCGTTGCCTGCTTCTCGCTGAAGCCGCCCTCTTCTCGCAGCCGCGTCGCTGCCTTCAGCGTGTCTAACGTGACGGCCATGATCCTGTCCTCCATCCTATCCCGTCATCGCCGGGAGTGAGAATCGCCGTCCCGCGGGCCGGCTCACCCTTGATACCGACGATCCGGCCGCCGCGCTTCATCCGCGGCTCGGCACGTTGGCGACGGGGCCGGTATCGGGACACCGCATCGTCGGCGGCGTGAACGGACCGCCCCGCGGCGTCCTTCACCTTGCGCGCCACCCGTGCCATCAGCACGTCGTGGTTCACCCGGTCGAAGAACTTCTCCAGGTCCATGTCGACCACCCACCGCGTGCCGCCGGCCAGCAGGTGTCTCGGGTCGTCGGCCGTGCCGTCAGCGTGCGCTGCGCCGGTTGCGCACGGCGTCCAGGTTCAGCACCTGCATCGCCTCGTCGCCCATCGCGATCGCGTAGATGCCGCGCCGCGTCAGGTACTTCACCATGTCCTCCGGGATGCTCAGCGACGAAAACGCCGGCACGATCGGTACCTCCCTGAGCTCCGGGAAATAGAGCGCGAACTCGCCGCTCTCCAGGAACTGCACGAACTCCCGCGCGTAATCGGGGCGGGCCGTCGCCTTGGTCTCGTTGAGCAGCACCGCGCGGGCGCCGACGTAGAGCGCGTCGAACTCCCGCTCGCGGGACGGGTCGTCGCTGCGATTCACCGACATGCGGGTGCTGAAGTACTGCTGCTCGCCGCAATCGAACACCTTATGGGCCAGACGGCGGATGCTGGGAGCGACGATGTCCTCGACCACGGTGCCCATGCTGTTGGCCAACTCGCCCCAGCGCTTGTTCATCTCTTTCCGTTCGCGGGCGGCTTCTTCCCGCTCGCGGGCCGCCTGCTCCCTCATCTCTTTCCGCTCTCGGGCGGCTGCCTCGCGCTCTCGGGCGGCTGCCTCGCGCTCGCGGGCGGCTGCCTCGCGCTCGCGGGCGCCTTCCTGTTCCATGCGCTCGATGCTGTCGGCCAACTCGCCGAAGCGCTCGTCCATCTTCCGCCGGTCGCGGGCCGCCTGCTCCCTGATCTCTTTCCGCTCGCGGGCGCCTTCCTGTTCCATGCGCTCGACGATGCGCTCCAGGTGCCCGATCCTCTCGTCGGTGCGCGCCATGGAGGCGTCGGTGCGCGCCATGAACGCGGCCAAGATGTCCTCCAGACTCCCGGTCCTCTCCTCGACCTCCTCCACCCGTCGCGTCAGCGTAGCCATGGCTTCCTTCCCTGCTCACCAAGCATAGGCCGGTCTCCTCCGTCGGGCCAAGTCGAACGTGACGGCCATGATCCTGTCCTCCATCCTGTCCGGTCCGCGCCGGTGTGAGAATCGCCGGCCCGTGGGCCGGCTCACTCTTGATACCGACGATCCGACCGCCGCGCTTCAGCCCCGCCTCATCACGTTGGCGGCCCCGGAGCCGGGATGAGAGCGACGACGAAACGGTCTGCGATCCAGCACCGCGTCGTAGGCGCAGGGCGAAACCCTGCGAATCGGCAGGGAACGTGACCCCAGGTCGGCGTTCAAAACGACCCCCTACCCGGGTTTGTAGCTACTCGTACCATCGACCGAGGGTGGAGTCAGTGCATTGGTAGCGGCCGCCGCCGCGCCGATGGACGCCGTAGGGACGCCGAACGAACGACACGGAGCGTGCGGGCGGCCAACGCGGAGGATGCCGCTTTCGGTCGGCGGTCCCGATGGTGATGGGGTGTGCCGAGCCGTGGGGCGCCGAGGAAGCCGACCGCTGGAGGCCGAGCGGTCGACGCAGGGAGCATGCCGGCATCCGGTCGATGAGCGGGCCGGGAGCCGTAGCGCCGCGTCTGCGATGCGCGCCCGGCCCGCACCCGCGGCGAGCGGGGGCACGCCGATCGGCCGGCCACGGCCGGGCAGGGTCCGATGGGCCGCATGGCATGGAGCGCCTGGCCGGGCGAATCCGGCGCCGGAACGACCGCGGTCGGGAAATTCGACGCACGAGGATCGCCGTCACGGCGTTTTCTCAGGCGAGGTGGTGTCCCGATACCCCCGCCGCGGCACGCCTGGTCCGCGCGGGGCGCCGACACCGGCCGAGCTACCGGTCGGCGTCAGAACAGCTTGACCACCGCCGCGAGAATGGCGACCGCCGCTCCGATCGCCCCGCCAAGACGCACGGTCAGGCGGTGCGCGAGCTTGCTCATCTCGCCCATCATCTTCGCCTCCGTCTTCTCCAGGTCCGTGCGCAGCGCCATCTTCTCCAGGTCGCCACGCAGCGACGTCTCCAGCTTCTCCATGTCGCCGCGCAGATGATCGATGTCGCCGCGCAGCGACACCTCCATCTTCTCCACGTCGCCGCACAGGTGCTCCACGTCCCCGCGCAGATGATCGATGTCGCCGCGTAGCGACGTCTCCAGCTTCTCCACGTCGTCCTTCGTCGCGAGGTTCTCGACGAACCCGTCGGCAAACGTCGCCACCAGCTCCGTTGCCTGCTTCTCGCTGAAGCCGCCCTCTTCCCGCAGCCGCGTCGCTGCCTTCAGCGTGTCGAACGTGACGGCCATGATCCTGTCCTCCATCCTATCCCGTCATCGCCGGGAATGAGAATCGCCGTCCCGCGGGCCGGCTCACCCTTGATACCGACGATCCGGCCGCCGCGCTTCAACCGCGGCTCAGCACGTTGGCGATGCGCTGCCACCGCTCCTCCCGAGCCCCGAGGCCCTCGCTCCGGCCGCGTTCCGTTGTCGCGGCCATCCTCGCCTGCCGGCCTCATCCGCCGGCGTGCCGCTCTCCGTTCCACTTCCGGCCACCAGGCAGGTCGGCGTTCAAAACGACCCCTACCCGCGTTTGTAGCTACTCGTACCATCGACCGAGGGTGGAGTCAGTGCATTGGTAGGGGCCGCCGTGCCGTGCGGGTTCCGGAAATTCTGGCCGGTCGGAACCGGAGGACCCGCAGTGAACGACACGGAGAGAACAGCTAGCCAGAAGACGGCGAACGGGCATGGGTTGATGGCCGCCCAGGCCGTAGAGGGTTCCATGATCACCCTCTTGAAACGCCACGAGATCCAGGTCCTGCTGAACGCCGGCCACACTCAGGCCGAGGTGGCGTCTGTGGCGAAGGTCTCCGAGCGCAGCGTGCGCCGGATCGCCGCCGAGGCGGCCGTGGAGCACGTGGACGATCGCCAGGAGCGAGTCGAGCGTCGCATCGGCCGACCGCGGCAGGTGGACCGGTTCCGTCCGTTGGTTGAGCAGCTCCTGAAGGAGACCGACGAGGATCGGGCGCCGCTGAAGTCGGTCGAGATCCTGCGCCGGGTGCGGCTGGACGGCTACGACGGCGGCAGTCTTCTCCGTGGGTGTTCTGGTAATGGTGCATCTGCAGCATCTCTGCATCTGACAGAAGCAGGTCAGGCGTCTGCTGCACAGCTTCAGACTTCCTGACCTCAGACGGAATCGTGTGACACAACGAACTGGATTGCCGACATTCAGCGGGCGTACTTGAGGCCAAGTGCGGGGATGAGCGATCCGGTGCGCGCAGGAGCCAACCGAGCAACTACAAGCATGTGTCATTTTCACTTGTCAACGGAAACGTCGCGATGAATACGGAGAGTCGTATATTCACCCAGAAGAGGCCCGAAAACCGTGAGCTCTGAGACTCTGGGAGCTACGACCAAGTCACCATGTCAGGAAGTCTGAGCTTAGGCGCAGGTCAGGTCGCCACGGTCGATGCTGGCAGGCTCCTCCCTTTCGGCGCGGGTCGGTTGGTAGTCCTTGGCCGGGACGCGGATGGTGCGGCGCGGGCAGCTCATGGGGTGGGGCCTGATGTCAGGCAGAAGTGATGCAGTAGCTTGCCCACATCAGCCTCAACTCGCTTCATGCGATCGGACAGGTCGTCATGCACCCGCTCGATCGCCTCTACGATGTTGTCGTTCGTGGGTGTGCGCTTGGCCGCACTGATCGCCTCACGCGCCGTGACAGCCTGTGCCATAGCCGAAAAAGGTCGCAGGTTGTCATTGATTCGTCAAGCCCAAAAGGGGCCGCGCTCACGACCCTGTGTCTGCCGAACGAACGACACGGAGCGTGCGCGCGGCCAACGCGGAGGACGCCGGTTTCGGTCGGCGGTCCCGATGGTGATGGGGTGTGCCGAGCCGTGGGGCGCCGAGGAAGCCGGCCGCTGGAGGCCGAGCGGTCGACGCAGGGAGCATGCCGGCATCCGGTCGATGAGCGGGCCGGGGGCCGCGGCGCCGAGTCTGCGATACGCGCCCAGGGTCTGATGGGCCGCATGGCATGGAGCGCCTGACCGCGCGAATCGGGCGCCGGAACGACCGAAACGACCGCGGTCCGGAAATTCGACGCACGAGGATCGCCGTCACGGCGTCTTCTCAGGCGAGGTGGTATTCCGATACCCCCGTCCCGGCACGCCTGGTCCGCGCGGGGCGCCGACACCGGCCGAGCTACCGGTCGGCGTCAGAACAGCTTGACCACCGCCGCGAGAATGGCGACCGCCGCTCCGATCGCCCCGCCAAGCCGCACGGTCAGGCGGTGCGCGAGCTTGCTCATCTCGCCCATCATCTTCGCCTCCGTCTTCTCCAGGTCCGTGCGCAGCGCCATGTTCCCCATGTCTTCACGCAGCGACGCTTCGAGCTTCTCCATGTCGCCACGCAACGACACTTCCAGCTTCTCCACGTCGCCGCGCAGGTGCTCCACGTCGGCGCGCAGATGCTCCACGTCGTCCTTCGTCGCGAGGTTCTCGACGAACCCGTCGGCGAACGTCGCCACCAGCTCGGTTGCCTGCTTCTCGCTGAAGCCGCCCTCTTCCCGCAGCCGCGTCGCTGCCTTCAGCGTGTCGAACGTGACGGCCATGATCCTGTCCCCCATCCTATCCGGGCAGCGCCGGTGTGAGAATCTCCGTCCCATGGGCCGGCTCACCCTTGATACCGACGATCCGGCCGCCGCGCTTCAACCGCGGCTCGGCACATTGGCGGCGGGGCCGGTATCGGGACACCGCATCGTCGGCGGCGTGAACGGACCGCCCCGCGGCGTCCTTCACCTTGCGCGCCACCCGCGCCGTCAGCACGTCGTGGTTCACCCGGTCGAAGAACTTCGCCAGGTCCACGTCGACCACCCACCGCGTGCCGCCGGCCACGTACTCGCGCGCCTTCAGCACCGCGTCGTGGGCGCTGCGCCCAGGGCGGCTCGACGTTGCCGACAGCGGGGTAGCTCGCGAGGTCCTCGATCACATGCTGGCCGAGGGCATGGTCCGCCCCTTTGCGGCTCCGGAAGATGGCGCCCCATGACGGGTGGGAGTCAAAGCGTTAGCTCTTGTCGGCGTCGGACGGACCGACCAGGAACACGTTCTCGGCGCGCTCGACGAAGGAGGCTCGGCGTGTCTTCGGGTAGCACCCGGTGCGGCCATTCCGTCCGTTAGCCGGAACTTCCAGAGCCTGATTTCTCCGTAAGTCATCGTACAGCAATGATCTGAGCGTCCTGAGGGCGGGTGTTTCGGCGCCATATGTACCCATGTAATAGGCAGGATTATAGCGCGGGTTCAATCATGTTAGATGTTGACATATGGTTATCTATGTGCCTATCATCAATTCGGCACACGCACCATTCAGTAGTCATGTACATCGAGTCCGTCCCCAACCGCTCCTCCCCACCGGCCATCCTCCTCCGTGAGTCCTACCGCGAGCACGGCAAGGTCAAAAAACGCACGCTGGCCAACCTCTCCAAGTGGCCAGCCCACCTCGTCGATGGCCTGCGCGTCCTGCTCAAGGGCGGCTTCGCCGTCGCCTCCTTCTCCGATGCCTTCGACATCCTGCGCTCCCAGCCCCACGGCCATGTCGCCGCCGTGCGCGCCTTCGCCGCCAAGATCGGCCTCGACCGCCTGCTCGGCCGCCGCTCGCGCATGCGCGATCTTGCCTTCGCTCTGATCCTCTCCCGTGTGCTGGCCCCCGCCTCCAAGCTCGCCACCGCACGCGGCCTGCACCCCGACACCCTGCGCGATTCGTTGGCCGACGTGCTGGCACTCGATGAGGTCAACGAAAACGACCTGTACGCCGCCATGGACTGGCTGCGCGCACGCCAGGACGCCATCGAGCAACGCCTGGCCTCCCAGCATCTGGCCGAAGGCTCCCTGGTGCTCTGCGACCTGACCTCCAGCTACGTGGAAGGCCGCTGTTGCCCGCTGGCCAAGCGCGGCTATTCCCGCGACGGCAAGCGCAACACCTTGCAGATCGAGTTCGGCCTGCTGTGCAACCGCGACGGCTGTCCGGTGGCCGTCGAAGTATTCCCCGGCAACACCGCCGATCCGCGCACCGTCGGCGTGCAGATCAGGAAACTGCAGCGCCGCTTCGGACTGTCGCGCGTGGTGCTGGTCGGCGACCGCGGCATGCTCACCGAGGCGCGCATCCGCCAGGAAGTGCAGCCGGCCGGCTTGGACTGGATCAGCGCACTGCGTGCGCCGGCGATCCGCGAGTTGGTCGACTCAGGCGCGGTGCAGACCTCCTTGTTCGACCAGCGCGACCTGATCGAGATCCGTGCCGACGCCTACCCGGGCGAACGGCTGATGGTGTGCCGCAATCCGCTGCTGGCCGCCGAGCGCGCACGCAAGCGCCAGGAGCTGCTGGAGGCCACCGAACGGCTCCTTGATCCGATCGTGGCAGCCACCACCCGTGCCAAGCGCCGGCTGCGCGGCACCGACGCAATCGCCATGCGGGTCGGCAAGGTCATCGACAAGTACAAGATGGCCAAGCACTTCGACCTCGACATCAGCGACGCTGCGTTCAGCTACCGGCGCAACGAGGAGGCGATCGCCGCCGAGGCTGCCCTCGACGGGCTATACATCGTGCGCACCAGCCTCGCCGACGACGAACTGGATGCCGAGGCGACGGTGCGCGCCTACAAGGGGTTGAGCGTGGTCGAGCGCGCGTTCCGCAGCTACAAGACCGTCGATCTGAAGGTCAGACCCATCTACCACTACAGCGCCGAACGGGTGCGCGCGCACGTGTTCCTGTGCATGCTGGCCTACTACCTCGAATGGCACCTGCGCCAGAGGCTGGCGCCGCTGCTGTTCGATGACCACGAGCCCGAAGCCGCCGAACGCGAGTCGATCGTCGCGCCGGCGCAGCCGTCGCCGGCAGCAAAGCGCAAGGCGCAGACAAAGCGCACCGACACCGACCAGCCCGTGCACAGCCTGCGCACGCTGCTGGACGATCTGGCTACCATCACCAAGAACCAAGTGGTCGCCAAGACTCCCCACGCCCAGCCGTTCGAGGTCATCACTCGTCCGACCGAGCTGCAGAGCACCGTGTTCAGCCTACTCGGCGTGCGGCTGTGAGGTGTACCCAGTAGCGAGTTCCTGATATTGAGGCTATTTCACCTTCACCACACAGGTTACAGAGAATTACCCCTGGAAGTTCCGGTTAGCGTGCGGCGCTCCGCCTGCGCACCTCGTTCAGGTTGAGCACCTGCATCGCTTCGTCGCCCATCGCCACCGCGTAGATGCCGCGCCGCGTCAGGTACCTCACCATGTCCTCCGGTATGCTCAGCGACGAGAACGCCGGCACGATCGGCAACTCCCTGAACCGCGGGTAATAGAGCGCGAACTCGCCGCTCTCCAGGAACTGCACGAACTCCCGCGCATCGTCGGTACGGGGCGTGGACTTCGTCTGGTTGAGCAGCACCGCGCGGGCACCGACGTAGAGCGCGTCGAACTCACGCTTGCGGGAGGGGTCGTCGCTGCGATTCACCGACACGCGCGTGCCGAAGTACTGCTGTTCGCCGCAATCGAATACCTCATGGGCCAGACGGCGGATGCTGGGAGCGACGATGTCCTCGACCACGGTGCCCATGCTGTTGGCCAACTCGCCCCAACGCTTGTTCATCTCTTTCCGCTCGCGGGCGCCTTCCTGTTCCATGCGCTCGATGCTGTCGGCCAACGCGCCGAAGCGCTCGTCCATCTTCCGCCGGTCGCGGTCCGCCTGCTCCCTGATCTCTTGCCGCTCGCGGGCGGCCGCCTCGCGCTCGCGGGCGCCTTCCTGTTCCCTGCGCTCGATCATGCGCTCCAGCCGCCCGATCCTCTCGTCGGTGCGCTCCAGGGAGGCGTCGGTGCGCGCCGTCGCTTCGTCGGTGCGCTCCATGGAGGCGTAGGCGCGCGCCATCGCTTCGTCGGTGCGCGCCATGGAGGCGTCCATGCGAGCCATGGAGGCGTCGGTGCGCGCCATGAACGCGGCCAAGATCGTTTCCAGACTGTCGGTCCTCTCCTCGACGTCCTCCACCCGTTGCGTCAGCGTAGCCATGTCCTTCCCTGCTCACCAAGCATAGGCCGGTCTCCTCCGTCGGGCCAAGTCGAACGTGACGGCCATGATCCTGTCCTCCATCCTGTCCGGTCGGCGCCGGTGTGAGAATCGCCGCCCCGCGGGGCCGGCTCACTCTTGATACCGACGATTCGACCGCCGCGCTTCAGCCCCCTTCGAACCGCTCGCGCGCCGGTACCAGTACGGCTCTTGGCCGTGGCGGTACTGTCACCACGACGCTACCGGAGAAAACCCCGAGCCTCCTGCCGGCGAAACACTCCGGGATTCCCATGACGAAATTGTCTGCGATCCAACACGTGGGTGCGCAGGAAGTTGTAGTTCATCATGTGGAGGTCCACCGCCGCGGCATGGTTCTCCACCTTCTTCGATGTCGGGGGTCACATAGATTCTCCACCTGATCGAGTGTTGGGGTCATCGAGATTCCCCAGTTGTGAGGGCGGCGAGCGGCGCCAGCGCAAGACGGTGCGGCGGTACCTGCGTGGATTCGCCAAGCTGGGCCTCGATCGAGACGGCCCCGTGGTGGAGCGTCAGCGGTTCTACGAGATGGTCACGCCGCTGCTTGCCGGCAGCACGCGACGCCCGGCACCGGCAGCCGACCAGTGGTTGCGCCACCGCGAGGAGCTGCGGGAGCTGATCAACCGCGCTCTGGGCGAGGCGGCCGAGCACCACGGCGTGTTCATCGATCCGTGCCGGGTCGGCCGCAGCACCGACAAGGGCACGGTCGAGCGGTTCGTGCCGGTGGCGCGGGAGCTGTTTCGCCGGCTCGCCGCGCTGCACGTCGATGCGCCGCTGCGCGAACTGAACGAGCACGCCCGGCACTGGTGCCGCCACGAGTACGGGCGCGCCGAGCATGGGACGACCGGCGTGGCGCCGATGGAGGCGTTCGCGCAGGAGCGCACCGTGCTCAAGGCGCTGCCGGACCAACGGTTCGAGACGCCGGTGTGGAAGCGGGTCAGCGTGCATGCCGGCGACCAGTTCGCAAGCTTCGACACGATGCGCTTCTCGCTGCCGCCGGCGTGGCGAGGAAGCACGGTGTGGGCGCGCTACGCGGCGCCGCTGCTGCGGCTGTTCGACGACCAGGAGCGGCTGATTCGCCAGTACGTGGTCGAGCCCGGCAAGCGCCTGTATTGGGTCGACGAAGAGGAATCGCCACCGTGTCGCGACAATTCCCGCTTACCGGATCGCGGGATTCCCCTCTACCGGACCGCGGGCGCTGACACCTGCCGAGCTACCGATCGGCGTCAGAACAGCTTGTCCACCGCCACCAGAATGCCGATCGCCGCTCCGATCGCCCCGCCAAGCCGCACGGTCAGGCGGTGCGCGAGCTTGCTCATCTCGCCCATCATCTTCGCCTCCGTCTTCTCCAGGTCCGTGCGCAGCGCCAGCTTCTCCATGTCGCCACGCAGCGACGTTTCCAGCTTCTCCATGTCGCCGCGCAGATGCTCCACGTCGCCACGTAGCGACGTTTCCAGCTTCCCCATGTCTTCACGCAGCGACGTTTCGAGTTTCTCCATGTCGCCGCGCAGGTGCTCGACGTTCCCGCGCAGATGATCGATATCGCCGCGCAACGACACTTCCAGCTTCTCCACGTCGCCGCGCAGGTGCTCGACGTCCTCCTTCGTCGCGAGGTTCTCGACGAACCCGTCGGCGAACGTCGCCACCAGCTCGGTTGCCTGCTTCTCGCTGAAGCCGCCCTCTTCTCGCAGCCGCGTCGCTGCCTTCAGCGTGTCGAACGTGACGGCCATGATCCTGTCCTCCATCCTATCCGGTCAGCGCCGGTATGAGAATCGCCGGCCCCTGGGCCGGCTCACTCTTGATACCGACGATCCGGCCGCCGCGCTTCAACCGCGGCTCGTCACGTCGGCGGCCCCGGAGCCGGAATGAGGGCGACGACGAGAAACTGTCTGCGATCCAACACCGCGTCGTGCGCGCAGGGCGAAACCCTGCGAATCGGCAGAAAACGTGACCCCAGGTCGGCGTTCAAAACGACCCCCCCTACCCGACACGGAGCGTGCGGGCGGCCAACGCGGAGGATGCCGGTTTCGGTCGGCAGTCTCGATGGTGATGGGTTGTGCCGAGCCGTGCGGCGCCGAGGAAGCCGACCGCTGGAGGCCGAGCGGTCGACGCAGGGAGCATGCCGGCATCCGGTCGATGAGCGGGCCGGGAGCCGCGGCGCCGCAGCGTCCGATGGGTCGCATGGCATGGAGCGCCTGGCCGGGCGAATCGGGCGCCGGAACGACCGAAACGACCGCGGTCGGGAAATTCGACGCACGAGGATCGCCGTCACGGCGTGTTCTCAGGCGAGGTGGTGTCCCGATACCCCCGCCGCGGCACGCCTGGTCCGCGCGGGGCGCTGACACGTGCCGAGCTGCCGATCGGCGTCAGAACAGCTTGTCCACCGCCACCAGAATGCCGATCGCCGCTCCGATCGCCCCGCCAAGCCGCACGGTCAGGCGGTGCGCGAGCTTGCTCATCTCGCCCATCATCTTCGCCTCCGTCTTCTCCAGGTCCGTGCGCAGCGCCAGCTTCTCCATGTCGCCACGCAGCGACGTTTCGAGTTTCTCCATGTCGCCGCGCAGGTGCTCCACGTCCCCGCGCAGATGATCGATGTCGCCGCGCAGCGACACTTCCAGCTTCTCCACGTCGCCGCGCAGATGCTCCACGTCGTCCTTCGTCGCGAGGTTCTCGACGAACCCGTCGGCGAACGTCGCCACCAGCTCCGTCGCCTGCTTCTCGCTGAAGCCGCCCTCTTCCCGCAGCCGCGTCGCTGCCTTCAGCGTGTCGAACGTGACGGCCATGATCCTGTCCTCCATCCTATCCGGTCGGCGCCGGTGTGAGAATCGCCGTCCCGCGGGCCGGCTCACCCTTGATACCGACGATCCGGCCGCCGCGCTTCATCCGCGGCTCATCACGTCGGCGGCGGGCGCGGAGTCGGGATGAGGGCGGCGCCGTCGCACCTCCGTGCCGTCGAGTCTTTGCGCCCCCTCATCCAACGCGGCTGCCTCCCATGCGGTTCCTGTTCGTCGGGCCAGCGGTTTGTCTCCGGCTTCCTTCAGATCCCGCCTCGCGACGGGCACCCTGTCGGGTAGAGCGCTGGCGCGCGCGCCCGTAGGTGGAGGGTTTCCAAGCCCCGCCCTTTCGGTAGCGAGGTGGGTTCACAGTTCCACCATAGACCACGTTTCCAGCGCCCCCCCTGAGATTCCGGACATCGGGTTTTCCCACGGTACGGCTCGAAGCTCAGGCGCCCCCATAGCTCACGACGGCCCTTCCCGACGCGGTAGCACCCACGTTCAGCCTGATCCCCGGCTACGTGAGTGTTGGCCTCGGTTTGACCGTCGCTTCGAGAGAGCGGCTGCCATGTCACCGTTTCCCCGGCTCCGGTCCGGGCGATGCACTGCCACTCACTCCTCCTGAGCCCTGAGGCCCTCGCTCCGGCCGCGTTCTGTTGTCGCGGCCATCCTCGCTTGGCGGCCTCATCCGCCAGCGTGCTGCTCTCCGTTCCACTTCCCGCCACCAGACGGTTACAGGTTCGGTCCTTGGCATTCCAGGATCATCCTGCCTGAGCAGCACACCTTCCGGGCTTTCACTACTGAACTATCCAGAATTGCCGCCTTCAACTTCCGCCGGGAGCCTGTCGCGTGCATTTCCCAGTTTCTTCCGCACCAGCACTGGCCATCGGGTAAAGGCAAGAAACCCTTGGCACTCCGTGTTCCAGCAACCAACTTCGCGCTGGGGTGAGATTTCGACGGTTGGTCCGTTGGCTCTCGCTACGGCCCTTCTGGTTGTTAGCCTCCTTTGGTTGGTCGGTCGGGCTCACGCCCTCCCCTGAGTACGTTTACTTCCGGGCTTTCAACCGTCAGGGTCGCCCCTGTCGGTTGCCGGACATGACTACGGCGCCACACTGGGATTTGCGCCGGCGGGACTTCCACCCGCAAGTTCAACAGCTAGCCTCGCTGCATTGCCTTCAACTCACCGTTCCCCCCTGCCGGGTCGGTAGAGGACTTGGCCATGCTCCGCGCACGCCGCACCTCCTGGCGAAAGCCCATGCCGGGCGCAGAGAGAGAAACGAGGATCGCTACGGTGTAGCGATCCGCTCTCAATTGCATGTGCGCAAATCGATCGCCACTCGGGCAAGCAACCCCTCATTGTTACCTCCGGTGAGGCTTACGGCCGAGATATTCCCTCCCGAGAGCATAACGTCGTGGCACTGGGAAGATGTGATCTGATGCTCGGATATGGAGTCGCCCGCCGAATCAAGAGCCTTGATTGTCATGTGCCCACACGCGCGCAAACTGACGCTCCCCACCGCTACAGGCAGAACAATCGTGACGCCTGCATCTGGAAACTGATAGCCCAGTTCGCCATAACTATAATTGACGAAGGAGCCAACTTCGTGCGCAGCGAAAGTGAACCCCGCTATCTGGAACGTCTGCGGCAAGGGCGTGTTGTCCGGGAGGAACGAGAAGGATACGGTTATGGGCAGTGCGATTTCTCTCTCGCAGTGGACTTCCTCCTCGTTGTCCTCGTGAGCCCATAAACTTGCTGTCATGAGCATCAAGCACAGCAATGTCATAGGCCCCAGCATTCTTCTCGAGTCAGCCGTCATTATTCCTCCTTGTGGTGTCCTGCTCGGCAACATATGAAACCACCGACAACTGCCTTACCTTCACGAGAGTCGATCGCGCCAGCATGATCCCGAACAAACGAGGTCGCCTTAGCGTTCTACTGCTCAACGAGCATCTCGACTCTTCCTACCAACGCTATCCACGGATTCGTGGACCATCCTTCGGTGGCAGGTGTCTCGGGTCGTCGATCGTGCCGTCAGGGTGCGCTGCGCCGGTTGCGCACGGCGCCCAGGTTCAGCACCTGCATCGCCTCGTCGCCCATCGTGATCGCGTAGATGCCGCGCCGCGTCAGGTACCTCACCATGTCCTCCGGTATGCTCAGCGACGAGAACGCCGGCACGATCGGCAACTCCCTGAACCGCGGGTAATAGAGCGCGAACTCGCCGCTCTCCAGGAACTGCACGAACTCCCGCGCATCGTCGGTACGGGGCGTGGACTTGGTCTGGTTGAGCAGCACCGCGCGGGCGCCGACGTAGAGCGCGTCGAACTCCCGCTGGCGGGAGGGGTCGTCGCTGCGATTCACCGACACGCGTGTGCCGAAGTACCGCTGCTCGCCACAATCGAATACCTCATGGGCCAGACGGCGGATGCTGGGAGCGACGATGTCCTCGACCACGGTGCCCATGCTGTTGGCCAACTCGCCCCAGCGCTTGTTCATCTCTTTCCGCTCGCGGGCAGCCTCCTCCCGGTCGCGGGCCGCCTGCTCCCTCATCTCTTTCCGCTCGCGGGCGGCCTCCTCGCGCTCGCGGGCGGCTGCCTCGCGCTCGCGGGCGCCTTCCTGTTCCATGCGATCGATGCTGTCGGCCAACGCGCCGACGCGTTCGTCCATCTTCCGCCGGTCGCGGGCCGCCTGCTCCCTCATCTCTTTCCGCTCGCGGGCGCCTTCCTGTTCCCTGCGCTCGATGTTCCGTTCCATGCGCTCGACGACGCGCTCCAGCCGCCCGATCCTCTCGTCGGTGCGCTCCAAGGAGGCGTCGGTGCGCGCCATGAACGCGGCGAAGATCGTTTCCAGACTATCGGTCCTCTCCTCGACCTCCTCCATCCGTCGCGTCAGCGTAGCCATGGCTTCCTTCCCCGCTCACCAAGCATAGGCCGGTCTCCTCCCTCGGGCCAAGTCAAACGTGACGGTCATGATCCTGTCCTCCATCCTGTCCGGTCGGCGTCAGTGTGAGAATCGCCGGCCCGCGGGCCGGCTCACCCTTGATACCGACGATCCGACCGCTGCGCTTCAGCCCCGGCTCATCGCATCGGCCGCGCGCCCGGAGCCGGGGATGAGGGCGACGACGACAAAACGGTCTGCGATCCAACACCGCGATCCCCGGCCGCCCCGGCGTTGCGCTTCACCTTTCAGCGATGATCGTCTTGGCGGCGGTCTCGGTTCGGCGGGGTGCCGCTGTGTGGGCCTGCCCCGGTTTGGTGGACACGCGGCGGCGCAGATACAGGTTGCAGTCGCCCCAGGCGTGAAACTCCGAAGAGCCGCGCAGCGCTTGGCCGTCGCGCAGGCGATGGGCGGCCTTCGTGGTCTGCGGCCCAACGGACTCGCCAGCTCCAGTGGGAAGCGCAACGGCGGCGGTCAACGTGAGTCGGCAGGGCAGCAGCGCTCCGCGCCTACGCGTGGCCGGTGACGTGCGGGCGGTGAGTCGCCGTCTCGGCGCGTATGGTCGGCGCTTGGTCCGGCGCTCGGCGTTCCGGGCGCTGCGGCTGTAGCGCGAACGGAGTTTGATGCGGAGGATGCCGCTTTCGGTCGGCGGTCCCGATGGTGATGGGGTGTGCCGAGCCGTGGGGCGCCGAGGAAACCGACCGCTGGAGGCCGAACGGTCGACGCAGGGAGCATGTGCCGGCATCCGGTCGATGAGCGAGCCGGAGGCCGCAGCGCGGCAGGGTCTGATGGGCCGCATGGCATGGAGCGCCTAGCCGGGCGAATCCGGCGCCGGAACGACAGCGATCGGGAAGTTCGACGCTGAACAGACCGGAATCGCCACCGTGTCGCGACAATTCCCGCTTACCGGATCGCGGGATTCCCCTCTACCGGACCGCGGGCGCTGACACCTGCCGAGCTACCGGTCGGCGTCAGAACAGCTTGTCCACCGCCACCAGAATGCCGATCGCCGCTCCGATCGCCCCGCCAAGCCGCACGGTCAGGCGGTGCGCGAGCTTGCTCATCTCGCCCATCATCTTCGCCTCCGTCTTCTCCAGGTCCGTGCGCAGCGCCAGCTTCTCCATGTCCCCACGCAGCGACGTCTCCAGCTTCTCCATGTCGCCGCGCAGGTGCTCCACGTCCCCGCGTAGATGATCGATGTCGCCGCGCAGCGACACTTCCAGCTTCTCCACGTCGGCGCGCAGATGCTCCACGTCGTCCTTCGTCGCGAGGTTCTCCACGAACCCGTCGGCAAACGTCGCCACCAGCTCGGTTGCCTGCTTCTCGCTGAAGCCGCCCTCTTCCCGCAGCCGCGTCGCTGCCTTCAGCGTGTCGAACGTGACGGCCATGATCCTGTCCCCCATCCTATCCGGTCAGTGCCGGTGTGAGAATCGCCGGCCCGCGGGCCGGTTCACCCTTGATACCGACGATCCGGCCGCCGCGCTTCAACCGCGGCTCAGCACGTTGGCGGCAGGGCCGGTATCGGGACACCGCATCGTCGGCGGCGTGAACGGACCGCCCCGCGGCGTCCTTCACCTTGCGCGCCACCCGCGCCATCAGCACGTCGTGGTTCACCCGGTCGAAGAACTTCGCCAGGTCCATGTCGACCACCCACCGCTTGCCGCCGGCCACGTACTCACGCGCCTTCAACACCGCGTCGTGGGCGCTGCGCCCAGGGCGGAACCCATAGCTGGATTCCGAAAACCCCGGCTCGAACACCCGGCTCATCACCTGGTGCAGCGCTTGCTGGATCAGCCGGTCCACCACCGTCGGAATGCCCAGTTGGCGCACCCCGCCGCCCGGCTTCGGGATCTCCACCCGCTTCACCGGCCGTGGCTCGTACCGCTCGTCCAGCAGCGCGTCCTTGATCCCTTGCCACTCTTCCCGCAGGTACGGTTCCTGTTCGTCGGGCCAGCGGTTTGTCTCCGGCTTCCTTCGGATCCCGCCTCGCGACGGGCACCCTGTCGGGTAGAGCGCCGGCGCGCGCGCCCGCAACGCGCGCCCATCGCTCACGACGCGCGCACACCGCATGGCCTGTTCGTGTTTCGCGCCACCGGGCAGCGCCAACCGCCGCGACTTCCGCCCACGCGCCTTCGGTGGCAGGTGTCTCGGGTCGTCGATCGTGCCGTCAGGGTGCGCTGCGCCGGTTGCGCACGGCGCCCAGGTTCAGCACCTGCATCGCCTCGTCGCCCATCGCGATCGCGTAGATGCCGCGCCGCGTCAGGTACCTCACCATGTCCTCCGGTATGCTCAGCGACGAGAACGCCGGCACGATCGGCAACTCCCTGAACCGCGGATAATAGAGCGCGAACTCGCCGCTCTCCAGGAACTGCACGAACTCCCGCGCATCGTCGGTACGGGGCGTGGACTTGGTCTGGTTGAGCAGCACCGCGCGGGCGCCGACGTAGAGCGCGTCGAACTCCCGCTGGCGGGAGGGGTCGTCGCTGCGATTCACCGACACGCGGGTGCCGAAGTACTGCTGTTCGCCGCAATCGAATACCTCATGGGCCAGACGGCGGATGCTGGGAGCGACGATGTCCTCGACCACGGTGCCCATGCTGTTGGCCAACTCGCCCCAGCGCTTGTTCATCTCTTTCCGCTCGCGGGCCGCCTGCTCCCTCATCTCTTTTCGGTCGCGGGCGGCCTCCTCGCGCTCGCGGGCGCCTTCCTGTTCCATGCGCTCGATGCTGTCGGCCAACTCGCCGAAGCGCTCGTCCATCTTCCGCCGGTCGCGGGCCGCCTGCTCCCTGATCTCTTTCCGCTCGCGGGCGGCTTCTTCCCGCTCGCGGGCGCCTTCCTGTTCCATGCGATCGATGCTGTCGGCCAACTCGCCGAAGCGCTCGTCCATCTTCCGCCGGTCACGGGCGGCCTCCTCCCGCGACCGGGCACCTTCCTGTTCCATGCGCTCGACGATGCGCTCCAGGTGCCCGATCCTCTCGTCGGTGCGCTCCATGGAGGCGTAGGCGCGCGCCATCGCTTCGTCGGTGCGCTCCAGGGAGGCGTCGGTGCGCGCCATCGCTTCGTCGGTGCGCGCCATGAACGCGGCGAAGATGTCCTCCAGACTCCCGGTCCTCTCCTCGACGTCCTCCACCCGTCGCGTCAGCGTAGCCATGGCTTCCTTCCCTGCTCACCAAGCATAGGCCGGTCTCCTCCCTCGGGCCAAGTCGAACGTGACGGCCATGATCCTGTCCTCCATCCTGTCCGGTCGGCGCCGGTGTGAGAATCGCCGGCCCGTGGGCCGGTTCACCCTTGATACCGACGATCCGGCCGCCGCGCTTCAACCGCGGCTCGGCACGTTGGCGGCGGGGCCGGTATCGGGACACCGCATCGTCGGCGGCGTGAACGGACCGCCCCGCGGCGTCCTTCACCTTGGGCGAACGGAGCGGGCGAGCTGTGTGCCGTCAGTCGCGCCCGAACCCGCGCGGCGGCTCGACGGTCTGCGGGTCGGCAAAGTCGAGCGTGCAGATCGCCTGCTGCTTGTGTGCGGTCGCAGACTCCGCGAGACGGTCGGGCAAGTTGTCGAGCCACGCCTGATACACATCCTGGAGTCGAGCAGGGTGCGCACCGTTACGGAACGGGTTCGGACGCTGCGGCAGCGCTCTTGTTTTCATCGCCTCGCCTCCTGAGCACCATTCTCGTCCGGCTCCTCAATCAGCAAGCCCTTCCTGCGAAGCTCCTCCCTCTCCTCTCGCCGCCCTTCTTGGCGACCCCTTTCAATCAGGGCCTCTTCCCGCTTCTCGCGGCGATCCTTCCTGAGTTCGCGAATCGCCTGACCGATCACGATACCAACCTCGCAGAACTCTGCGATCGCGAAGGAGATACCGGCGGCGGCTGCACAAACGTGGGCGACGCGCTCAATCCAATCTCCGCTCTTTGCGAAGAGAGCGACGCCAAGCACCAAGAGCACCACGAATGTGGTCGAATAAATGATGCGGTACCTTGGGCCTGCCAAGCTCCTGTCGGAATCCACCCGACCCTCACCCCTGCCTTGCCTTCATTCTGCATGGCTCCTCCTGCTGCGCACCCAACCGCGCATGGGAGACGCGCGCGTGTATGCTCCACACAGTGTCGTACCCGCGTGATAGCACGTCAACCCTACGCATTTGTCAATTTGTCAAGGTCACCTCATTCCCGGGAGGACCGATCATGACCGGTCAGCGCGAACTGCTGAGCTTCTTCAACCTCACCGAGTCGCCGTTCTCCAAGGAGATCCCCGTCGACCAGTTGCACCTGCTGCCGTCGGTGCAGCGCCACCTCGCCACCGCCCAACTTCACCGGTTGTGGCTCGTACCGCTCGTCCAGCAGCGCCTCCTTGATCCCTTGCCACTCTTCCCGCAGGTACGGCCCCAGTTCCTCGACGCTCATTCCGTCGATCCCCGGCGCCCCAGCGTTGCGCTTCACCTGCTGGCAGGCGGCCCGCATGTTCTGTCGCTCGACTACCTCCTCGAGCATCCCCTGCTCGCTCCGGTCGACGTTCCCCTTCACCGCCGTGACGTTTGACGCACCGCTCGCGCTACCTCGCCGATTCCGTCGGCTACCTCCCGCGGCGGATTCGGGCATCTCAGCCATACTATCCAGCGTCTCTCTCGTCATCGAGGTTCGGGCGCCAACCCCGCTCCGTGTTCGGGCCTTCGGCCGCGTCGAGCCGGCCTACCATGCCCTCTGCTGACTTCTGACGGCTCGGCCACACCTTCCGATGGCTCCGCGTCGCCCTTCTCGGGCCGACACACCGTCAGACCTCCCCGGGTAAGAACTCCCACCTTCCCGCTTATGCCCGCCGCATCTACTTCCGCGCTTTCCGTGCAGGTACTGGACTTCGAGTCTTTGCGCCCTCTCATCCAACGCGGCTGCCTCCTATGCGGTTCCTGTTCGTCGGGCCAGCGGTTTGTCTCCGGCTTCCTTCAGATCCCGCCTCGCGACGGGCACCCTTGCCATCAACTCACCGTTCCCCCTGCCGGGTCGGTAGAGGACTTGGCATGCTCGGCGCACGCCGCACCTCCTGGCGAAAGCCCATGCCGGGCGCAGAGAGAAAAAAAGCCGCCGAGGGGTAAACCCCCCGGCGGCGAAAGATGCACGGGTTAGCGTGCTTCTTGTCTGGTCAGCGAATCGAGGCGTCGTACGCAACGACCATCTTGAGCGTCGCAACCTCGGTCCGTTCGAATCCGTCAGTGCAGCTTACATCAACGTACGCTGTCCCCCGCTTCGCCAACGCTGAGCCGGAGGGGGCGATCGCCATTGTCACAGTGGCCGTACCGTTACCGGATATACTCGGATGATTTGCTGCGAAGATATTGTCGCCTCTCTTCACAAGATTGCAAGTCAAGGTGTCGCCCGTGTCCTTATCCGAGAAGTAACCCCCTTCAGCAGCAACCAGATCCAGCGAAGCCACTTCACTTCCGACCCTTAGCGCAGTCGCGCTCGTAATGTCAGAGTACGTCGTCACTCCCCCAAGGGTCAGCGGCTTCGCCGGCGCCACCTGAGCGCCCTGCGGTTGCGGAGCCTGATTCACCTGAACCAGGAAGGCATGGGAGTGCTGCGCACCCGCTTTATCGGTCGCGATGATCACAATCGTCTGAGCGGCTCCTGCCTTGCGGGGCGTCACGGTGGCCGTGAACTTGTCCTCGCTACCGTGAGGATCGCCGTCCCACATGTACGTCGTAAGCTCGACGGTTGCGACCCGGTCGTCGGCGGCGACCTGGTTGGCGGCTGGCACCGTCACCTTAGGCGGCGTCCCCGTGGGGGCCGGTACTGACGTCGCGTCAGCATAGTCGGCATATACCACGGTGAACTCCAGCATATCGCCAGACACACTCGTGAAATCGTCATCGGAGAAGTAATCGTTGATAGGCTTGTCGTCTATCGCCTTCTTCGATCCGCCACTGAGCGTGAGACGGGTAGCAGCAGTGAAACTGGTCGCATTACTCCCATCATCGCCTTGCCCCGGATCGCTATTGGCCGCCGCGATTACCGTCACCATGAAGGTCTTCTCGGTTTCCAACTCGTCTTCGTCGGTAACCGTTACCGTGATCGTCGCGGTACCGGCCGCCCTCGCATAGAGGTCTACGAGGTTACCCTCCGCCATTAAGGCCTTATCTCTGGCAGCGTCATTCGCCGGCACGCCGGTTCTCGTCGTAGGGGTGTCGGGATCAAACGTCCTCTTGACCACGAACACCTTCTTCGCATCGTTCGTCTCCGTCTTGAATTTCAACGACGCGTTGTCCCCGTCGGGATCTTCGAAGAGGGTCATCAGATCAGCCAAGTCGCCGTACAAAACGGGAGCGGTAGCAATGTCAGCTGAGGCGATTCTGAGGGGCGGGAGCGAATTCTCTTTCCCTGACCGGAACGCCGGCTTCGCCTGCACCGTGACAGTGAAGTCATCCGAAACTTCGCCCGCAGTGTTGTAAGCGGTTACCCTCACCTCCGCAGTGCCATGCGCGACCGGAGTCAGCGTCAGCATCCCGGTGTCTTCTGTCACCTCGGCCATGACCGTGGCATCGACACCGGTGGCGCGGTAGCCCGTTTCATTCTCGAAGTACCCCGAGATATCCACCGTCATCGGTGTGCCAAGCACAACCTTCTGCGGGGGAATCGGCGTCGGGTTAGTCGGCAGTGCCACTGCCGCCGGATCTGACACCTTCACCCTGAAGGTCAGGGTTGCCTCACCTCCACTGTTGTCCGCCGTGACTGTCACGAGCGCAGTGCCTGCGCCTATCACCGTCAGCGTCAACGTCGAATTCGACACACTCTCCGTGACAACGGTTTCGTCGTCGGATTCAGCGTCGTAGCTCGTTGCACCCTCGAAGTAGGTGCCAAGCTCGATATCCATGGGTTCGGCGTCATGCGCAAGGGTCTGGACGCCCAGTGACGCGTCGGTCCGCGTCGGCGCGTCCGGAGCCGTTACCATCACGTAGAACTCGTCAGGGATGGTGTCTTCGCCGTCTGATGCTGTGACGGTGACCATCGTCTTGCCGGCAACAGATGCCGTGATCGTCAGCATCGAGCCTTCGATCATCGTCATGTCCGAGTCATCGCTATACTCCAGCGGCATCGGCAGTTCATCCGGATCCGTGAAGTACATCGACAGGTCAATCGGCTCTGACGTCACGCTCTCCATCATGTCCGTGACAACCAGTTGCAGAGACTGGTCCGGGATTCCTTCGCCTACGACCTCAGGCTCCTCATTCGGCACTGCGGTGACCTTCAAGCTCAGGTCTCGCGACGCCTGATTGGTTTCGTTGCCCACTTCGGCCGCGGTGACCGTGATCGTCGCGTCGCCGGCCATCATTGCCGTGATCGTGATCATCGACGAGCCTGCTGGGACCGAAGCCGTCGCGACCCCTTCCGGGGCTACGGACGCACTGTACGCCAGATCATCGCTCTCGGGGTCCATGAAGTAATCCGACAGATCAAACGTCGTCATCCCGCCGGGGAGTCTCAGGAGGATCCCTTCGTTGACGCCCATCGTGGGCATCGGGGGCTGATTGATCACCTCTACCTTGAAGGAGGCCCTTACCGACCTGTTGTAGGGGTCCGTGGCGGTGACATCGATCGTCGTCATACCGGGAGCAACTACCGTTATCGTGACCATCGAAGCTGATACGGCAGCCGTCACGACATCCGTGTCTCTCGGAACAGCGGTGAACGTCACCTCATCGCCATCGTCGTCGACGAAGTAATCCATCAGGTCAACCTCGTGCGAGCCTCCGAACTTCAGACCGGTCACGTCAGGGATGGTGCCCGTTTGTCGAGGTTGGTTGTTATCCGGCGGTTCAATCGGCGTTGCGCTGACCGTTACCGCGAACGTCTGCGGTATGGCAAGGCCCGCGCGGTCCGATGCACTGACGGTGATGTTCGCACTGCCCACAGCCACCGCGGTGATCGTGATCATCGACTGGGCATCAGGTGTGCTGACACTCGCGATCGAGGAATCGCTCGATCCGGCGTCATACGTCAACGAGGGACCATCGAGATCCAGGTAGTACTCCGCCAACGTGAGCGACTTCGTCATGCCGACCTGGATGGTCATGTCCGCGATGTACGTCCGTATCACCGGGGGAAGGTTGACTGGCGGATCTGGCGGACCTTCGACTTCAACGTCGAACGACTGCGTAGCCGTTCGGCCATTCGATGCCGTAACGGTGACCGTCACCGTGGCATCGCCAGGACCGGCCGGCGTCACCGTCAGGGTGCTGCCGGAAACCGCTACCGTTGCCACGCTGGTTTTGCTCGAGGTCGCCGCGTACTTGGTGCCGCTGTCCGTGTCGCTGAAGTAAAGGCTGAGGTCAACCTTCTGGGCTCCTGCCCCATGAGCAAAGCTGATGTCAGGGAGCGGAACCGAAACCTTCGGCGTCAGGGCAGGGCAGGCGACCAGCGCCAGCGCCACCAGAACGATCGCGCCAGCACCAAACCAGCGCTTGAATGAAGTCATGTGTGTGTCTCCTTGCGCCGCGAAGTTGGTTCGACGCGGCCGTTTCCAATGCGATGACGCCGGGGCGTGCCCCGGTGTCCCCCTTATTCGTGCACCCCTTGCTGCTGAGATACCCTACCTCCTTTCCTTTGTCACGTTAGATGCGACTGCCGGCCCCCCGAGGAGCCGGCTACCTTGATCATGCCCGTTGTCGGCGCGGCGGTTGCGCACCGCCACCCGGTCGTGGATGGCTCCGGGGCAGTCGTCCACCCGATGGAACGCCATGGAGTGAGCGGGATACCACGGCATCCGCACGTTCGTCAACCCCGTGGGCTCGACAGAAGCCGGGAACCGGGCCCGGCTTCCCACCGTGTCGGTCATGCCGGCCCGCCCGTCCACTGGCGTACGGATCCATTCCATGGGTACCACTCTAGCCTGAGTAATCGGCATGTCGCAACACTGTCTTGACCGTTCGACGGCCACATCTCGCATCGGTCGCGCACAAGCCCCTCCCCAGGCGCTGAACTCCTTATGGCGCATAGTGTCGTGCGTCGGCCGGGGAGTGTCAAGGAGGCGACGGAACGCGCCGCACCTGGTCCGCATCCACTGCCGGCGCCGCGGCGGTCGCCTCGGCATCCTGGCGACGTCCACGCCGGCATTGGACCTGCGGTCCGCGCGGCCGGTCAATCGCCGTCGTCGTCGAACCGGGCCAGACGGCGCTCCAGGTCCGCGATGCGCTCCTCGGCGGCGGCACGCTCGGCCTGTTCTCGCGCCAGCGCCGCGTCCTTTTCGGCGACCGCCGCGTCCTTCTCGGCGAGCGCCGCGTCCTTTTCGGCGCGTTCTCGCTCCAGCGCCGCGTCCTTCTCGGCGAGCGCCGCGTCCTTTTCGGCGCTCTCGCGCTTCATCCGCCCCCACGTCTCGGTGACCTCGTCCTCCAGCGCCATCGAGTCGGACACCTCCACGCTCGCCGCCGCTCCTTCCAGGCGCCGCAGCACCGGATCGTAGCGCTCCGGTATCTCGCGCACGTTCACTTCCAGCACCTGCCGCTCGCCCGGCACCTGCAACCGCTGGTCGAACACGCTCAGCAGCCGCTCCAGGTCGGTGCGCCGCCGCGACGCCAGCAGCGGCACCTGCACCACCCAGCAGTCGTGGCTCAGCGCTTCCACGAACTCCTCCCGCTCCGCCAGACGCCGCCCGGTCACGCCGTCCAGGTACTCCCGCGCCACCCGCAGCACCGTCGCCTCCGTGCGCGGCAGGCATTCGCCCAGGATGTAGATCGCCCGCAACGGCCGGTGCCGCCGCCGCCCGTCCGCCCCCTTGTCGTAGTTCTCCCGGTCCGCGTAGTGGCGGCCCAGGTACTCCCGGAACCGCATCACTTCGTCGGTGAAGCGCGCCTTCTGCACCTCCACCAGCACCCGCAGCCGCTCGCCGCCGGCCGTGCGCACCGTCGCCGCGAAGTCCACGCGGCGCACCGTCAGCATCTCCTCCGGCGGAGCCGGCGACGGGCGCGCCGAGCGCTCCTGCGGCAGCGCCTGCAGGCTCTCGACCTCCTCGCCCAGCACCGCCCCGACCAGCAAGCGGGCGGCCGCCTGATCGTCCATCAGGTACTTGAAGGCAGCGTCGTACATCGGGTTGGCGATCCGCATCGCCTTCAGATTAATTCGCTGCCCGTGGGCCGGCAACAACACGCGCCCGGTGAGCAAGCGAGTTCGTGACGGGGAATTCGTCGCTCCTGCGCACGGCAGTCAACCCGACAGCACGCGCCGCACCTCGTCCGCGTCCACTGCCAGCGCCGCAGCGATCGCCTCGGCGTCCTTGCCCCAGGCCATGCAGGCGGCGGATCGCCTGCGCGAGCAGCAGGCGCCGGGCCTGCTCGGCTCTCTGCGCCCGCTCTCGTTCCTTGGTTCTGCAGCAGGTACTTGAACACCACGTCGCAGATCGGGTTGGCGACGTCCACGCCGGCATTGGATCTGCGGTCCGCGCGGCGGGTCAATCGCCGTCGTCGTCGAACCGGGCCAGACGGCGCTCCAGGTCCGCGATGCGCTCCTCGGCGGCGGCACGCTCGGCCCGTTGCCGCTCCAGCGCCGCGTCCTTTTCGGCGACCGCCGCGTCCTTTTCGGCGACCGCCGCGTCCTTTTCGGCGACCGCCGCGTCCTTCTCGGCGAGCGCCGCGTCCTTCTCGGCGCGTTCTCGCACCAGCGCCGCGTCCTTCTCGGCGCTCTCGCGCTTCATCCGCCCCCACGTCTCGCTGACCTCGTCCTCCAGCGCCATCGAGTCGGACACCTCCTCGCTCGCCGCCGCTCCCTCCAGCCTCCTCAGCACCGGCGTGTACCGCTCCGGTATCTCCCGCTCGTCCACCTCCAGCACGTACCGCTCGCCCGGCGCTCGCAACTCCTGGTCGAACACGCTCAGCAGCCGCTCCAGGTCCGTGCGCCGCCGCGACGCCAGCAGCGGCACCTGCACCACCCAGCAGTCGTGGCTCAGCGCTTCCACGAACTCCTCCCGCTCCGCCAGACGCTGCCCGGTCACGCCGTCCAGGTACTCCCGCGACACCCGCAGCACCGTCGCCTTCGTGCGCGGCAGGCATTCGCCCAGGATGTAGATCGCCCGCAACGGCCGGTGACGGCGCCGCCCGTCCGGCCCTGCGTCGTAGTTCTCCCGGTCGGCGTAGTGGCGGCCCAGGTACTCCCGGAAGCGCATCACTTCGTCGGTGAAGCGCGCCTTCTGCACCTCCACCAGCACCCGCAGCCGCTCGCCGCCGGCCGTGCGCACGGTGGCCGCGAAGTCCACGCGGCGCACCGTCAGCAACTCGCGTGACGGCGGCTCACCCGCAGCCGCAACGGGCGACGGCTCCGCCCGCGCCGAGCGCTCCTGCGGCAGCGGCTGCAGGCTCTCCACCTCCTCGCCCAGCACCGCCCCGACCAGCAGGCGGGCGGCTGTCCGGTCGTCCATCAGGTACTTGAAGGCAGCGTCGTACATCGGGTTGGCGATGCGCATCGCCTTCAGGCTATCTCTCGGCCCGCAGGCCGGCAACAGCCAGCACGCGCCCGGTGAGCAAGCGAGTTCGTGACGGGGAGTTCGTCGCTCCTGCGCACGGCCGTCAACCCGACAGCACGCGCCGCACCTCGTCCGCGTCCACTGCCAGCGCCGCGGCGATCGCCTCGGCATCCTGCCCCAGGCCATGCAGGCGGCGGATCGCCTGCGCGAGCAGCAGGCGCCGGGCCTGCTCGGCTCTCTGCGCCCGCTCTCGTTCCTTGGTTCTGCAGCAGGTACTTGAACACCACGTCGCAGATCGGCTTGGCGACGTCCACGCCGGCATTGGATCTGCGGTCCGCGCGGCGGGTCAATCGCCGTCGTCGTCGAACCGGGCCAGACGGCGCTCCAGGTCCGCGATGCGCTCCTCGGCGGCCCGTTGCCGCTCCAGCGCCGCGTCCTTCTCGGCGAGCGCCGCGTCCTTCTCGGCGAGCGCCGCGTCCTTTTCGGCGCGTTCTCGCTCCAGCGCCGCGTCCTTTTCGGCGCTCTCGCGCTTCATCCGCCCCCACGTCTCGGTGACCTCGTCCTCCAGCGCCATCGAGTCGGACACCTCCTCGCTCGCCGCAGCTCCCTCCAGCCGCCTCAGCACCGGCGCGTAGCGCCGCGGTATCTCGCGCTCGTCGACCTCCAGCACGTGCCGCTCGCCCGGCGCCTGCAACTCCTGGTCGAACACGCTCAGCAACCGCTCCAGGTCGGTGCGCCGCCGCGACGCCAGCAGCGGCACCTGCACCACCCAGCAGTCGTGGCTCAGCGCCTCCACGAACTCCTCCCGCTCGCCGAGCCGCTGCCCGGTCACGCCGTCCAGGTACTCCCGCGCCACCCGCAGCACCGTCGCCTCCGTGCGCGGCAGGCATTCGCCCAGGATGTAGATCGCCCGCAACGGCCGGTGACGGCGCCGCCCGTCCGGCCCTTTGTCGTAGTTCTCCCGGTCCGCGTAGTGGCGGCCCAGGTACTCGCGGAAGCGCATCACCTCGTCGGTGAAGCGCGCCTTCTGCACCTCCACCAGCACCCGCAGACGCTCGCCGCCGGCCGTGCGCACGGTGGCCGCGAAGTCCACGCGGCGCACCGTCAGCAACTCGCGTGACGGCGGCTCACCCGCAGCCGCAACGGGCGACGGCTCCGCCCGCGCCGAGCGCTCCTGCGGCAGCGGCTGCAGGCTCTCCACCTCCTCGCCCAGCACCGCCCCGACCAGCAGGCGGGCGGCTGTCCGGTCGTCCATCAGGTACTTGAAGGCAGCGTCGTACATCGGGTTGGCGATGCGCATCGCCTTCAGATTAATTCGCTGCCCGTGGGCCGGCAACAACACGCGCCCGGTGAGCAAGCGAGTTCGTGACGGGGAATTCGTCGCTCCTGCGCACGGCAGTCAACCCGACAGCACGCGCCGCACCTCGTCCGCGTCCACTGCCAGCGCCGCGGCGATCGCCTCGGCGTCCTTGCCCCAGGCCATGCAGGCGGCGGATCGCCTGCGCGAGCAGCAGGCGCCGGGCCTGCTCGGCTCTCTGCGCCCGCTCTCGTTCCTTGGTTCTGCAGCAGGTACTTGAACACCACGTCGCAGATCGGGTTGGCGACGTCCACGCCGGCATTGGATCTGCGGTCCGCGCGGCGGGTCAATCGCCGTCGTCGTCGAACCGGGCCAGACGGCGCTCCAGGTCCGCGATGCGCTCCTCGGCGGCGGCACGCTCGGCCCGTTGCCGCTCCAGCGCCGCGTCCTTTTCGGCGACCGCCGCGTCCTTTTCGGCGACCGCCGCGTCCTTTTCGGCGACCGCAGCGTCCTTCTCGGCGAGCGCCGCGTCCTTCTCGGCGCGTTCTCGCACCAGCGCCGCGTCCTTCTCGGCGCTCTCGCGCTTCATCCGCCCCCACGTCTCGCTGACCTCGTCCTCCAGCGCCATCGAGTCGGACACCTCCTCGCTCGCCGCCGCTCCCTCCAGCCTCCTCAGCACCGGCGTGTACCGCTCCGGTATCTCCCGCTCGTCCACCTCCAGCACGTACCGCTCGCCCGGCGCTCGCAACTCCTGGTCGAACACGCTCAGCAGCCGCTCCAGGTCCGTGCGCCGCCGCGACGCCAGCAGCGGCACCTGCACCACCCAGCAGTCGTGGCTCAGCGCCTCCACGAACTCCTCCCGCTCGCCGAGCCGCTGCCCGGTCACGCCGTCCAGGTACTCCCGCGCCACCCGCAGCACCGTCGCCTCCGTGCGCGGCAGGCATTCGCCCAGGATGTAGATCGCCCGCAACGGCCGGTGACGCCGCCGCCCGTCCGCCCCCTTGTCGTAGTTCTCCCGGTCCGCGTAGTGGCGGCCCAGGTACTCCCGGAACCGCATCACTTCGTCGGTGAAGCGCGCCTTCTGCACCTCCACCAGCACCCGCAGACGCTCGCCGCCGGCCGTGCGCACCGTCGCCGCGAAGTCGACGCGGCGCACCGTCAGCAACTCGCGTGACGGCGGCTCACCCGCAGCCGCAACGGGCGACGGCTCCGCCCGCGCCGAGCGCTCCTGCGGCAGCGGCTGCAGGCTCTCCACCTCCTCGCCCAGCACCGCCCCGACCAGCAGGCGGGCGGCTGTCCGGTCGTCCATCAGGTACTTGAAGGCAGCGTCGTACATCGGGTTGGCGATGCGCATCGCCTTCAGGCTATCTCTCGGCCCGCAGGCCGGCAACAGCCAGCACGCGCCCGGTGAGCAAGCGAGTTCGTGACGGGGAGTTCGTCGCTCCTGCGCACGGCCGTCAACCCGACAGCACGCGCCGCACCTCGTCCGCGTCCACTGCCAGCGCCGCGGCGATCGCCTCGGCATCCTGCCCCAGGCCATGCAGGCGGCGGATCGCCTGCGCGAGCAGCAGGCGCCGGGCCTGCTCGGCTCTCTGCGCCCGCTCTCGTTCCTTGGTTCTGCAGCAGGTACTTGAACACCACGTCGCAGATCGGCTTGGCGACGTCCACGCCGGCATTGGATCTGCGGTCCGCGCGGCGGGTCAATCGCCGTCGTCGTCGAACCGGGCCAGACGGCGCTCCAGGTCCGCGATGCGCTCCTCGGCGGCCCGTTGCCGCTCCAGCGCCGCGTCCTTCTCGGCGAGCGCCGCGTCCTTCTCGGCGAGCGCCGCGTCCTTTTCGGCGCGTTCTCGCTCCAGCGCCGCGTCCTTTTCGGCGCTCTCGCGCTTCATCCGCCCCCACGTCTCGGTGACCTCGTCCTCCAGCGCCATCGAGTCGGACACCTCCTCGCTCGCCGCAGCTCCCTCCAGCCGCCTCAGCACCGGCGCGTAGCGCCGCGGTATCTCGCGCTCGTCGACCTCCAGCACGTGCCGCTCGCCCGGCGCCTGCAACTCCTGGTCGAACACGCTCAGCAACCGCTCCAGGTCGGTGCGCCGCCGCGACGCCAGCAGCGGCACCTGCACCACCCAGCAGTCGTGGCTCAGCGCCTCCACGAACTCCTCCCGCTCGCCGAGCCGCTGCCCGGTCACGCCGTCCAGGTACTCCCGCGCCACCCGCAGCACCGTCGCCTCCGTGCGCGGCAGGCATTCGCCCAGGATGTAGATCGCCCGCAACGGCCGGTGACGGCGCCGCCCGTCCGGCCCTTTGTCGTAGTTCTCCCGGTCCGCGTAGTGGCGGCCCAGGTACTCGCGGAAGCGCATCACCTCGTCGGTGAAGCGCGCCTTCTGCACCTCCACCAGCACCCGCAGACGCTCGCCGCCGGCCGTGCGCACGGTGGCCGCGAAGTCCACGCGGCGCACCGTCAGCAACTCGCGTGACGGCGGCTCACCCGCAGCCGCAACGGGCGACGGCTCCGCCCGCGCCGAGCGCTCCTGCGGCAGCGGCTGCAGGCTCTCCACCTCCTCGCCCAGCACCGCCCCGACCAGCAGGCGGGCGGCTGTCCGGTCGTCCATCAGGTACTTGAAGGCAGCGTCGTACATCGGGTTGGCGATGCGCATCGCCTTCAGATTAATTCGCTGCCCGTGGGCCGGCAACAACACGCGCCCGGTGAGCAAGCGAGTTCGTGACGGGGAATTCGTCGCTCCTGCGCACGGCAGTCAACCCGACAGCACGCGCCGCACCTCGTCCGCGTCCACTGCCAGCGCCGCGGCGATCGCCTCGGCGTCCTTGCCCCAGGCCATGCAGGCGGCGGATCGCCTGCGCGAGCAGCAGGCGCCGGGCCTGCTCGGCTCTCTGCGCCCGCTCTCGTTCCTTGGTTCTGCAGCAGGTACTTGAACACCACGTCGCAGATCGGGTTGGCGACGTCCACGCCGGCATTGGATCTGCGGTCCGCGCGGCGGGTCAATCGCCGTCGTCGTCGAACCGGGCCAGACGGCGCTCCAGGTCCGCGATGCGCTCCTCGGCGGCGGCACGCTCGGCCCGTTGCCGCTCCAGCGCCGCGTCCTTTTCGGCGACCGCCGCGTCCTTTTCGGCGACCGCCGCGTCCTTTTCGGCGACCGCAGCGTCCTTCTCGGCGAGCGCCGCGTCCTTCTCGGCGCGTTCTCGCACCAGCGCCGCGTCCTTCTCGGCGCTCTCGCGCTTCATCCGCCCCCACGTCTCGCTGACCTCGTCCTCCAGCGCCATCGAGTCGGACACCTCCTCGCTCGCCGCCGCTCCCTCCAGCCTCCTCAGCACCGGCGTGTACCGCTCCGGTATCTCCCGCTCGTCCACCTCCAGCACGTACCGCTCGCCCGGCGCTCGCAACTCCTGGTCGAACACGCTCAGCAGCCGCTCCAGGTCCGTGCGCCGCCGCGACGCCAGCAGCGGCACCTGCACCACCCAGCAGTCGTGGCTCAGCGCCTCCACGAACTCCTCCCGCTCGCCGAGCCGCTGCCCGGTCACGCCGTCCAGGTACTCCCGCGCCACCCGCAGCACCGTCGCCTCCGTGCGCGGCAGGCATTCGCCCAGGATGTAGATCGCCCGCAACGGCCGGTGACGCCGCCGCCCGTCCGCCCCCTTGTCGTAGTTCTCCCGGTCCGCGTAGTGGCGGCCCAGGTACTCCCGGAACCGCATCACTTCGTCGGTGAAGCGCGCCTTCTGCACCTCCACCAGCACCCGCAGACGCTCGCCGCCGGCCGTGCGCACCGTCGCCGCGAAGTCGACGCGGCGCACCGTCAGCAACTCGCGTGACGGCGGCTCACCCGCAGCCGCAACGGGCGACGGCTCCGCCCGCGCCGAGCGCTCCTGCGGCAGCGGCTGCAGGCTCTCCACCTCCTCGCCCAGCACCGCCCCGACCAGCAGGCGGGCGGCTGTCCGGTCGTCCATCAGGTACTTGAAGGCAGCGTCGTACATCGGGTTGGCGATGCGCATCGCTTTCAGATTAATTCGCCGCCCGTGGGCCGGCAACAACAGCCCGGCGCCTGCGCAGGACAATCCCCATGCTACGAGAATCGCACGCGGCCGACGCCTCCGCGGATTTTCGTACCGGTGACACCGGATTTCTGAAGCAGCAGCGAAACGCGGCCATTGTCATAGGGTATCGACCGCCGGGGATCGGCGCGTGAGCGGCAGATCCGACAAGACTCCGTCGTCAACCCGACAGCACGCGCCGCACCTCGTCCGCATCCACCGCCAGCGCCGCGGCGATCGCCTCGGCGTCCTGACCGAGGCCATGCAGGTGGCGGATCGCCTGCGCGAGCAGCAGGCGCCGCTCCTGCTCGGCTCGCTGCCGCTCCTGCTGCCGAGCCTGCTCCGCCTGCTGCGCCCGCTGCTCGGCCCGTTGTTGCCCCTGCTCGGCCCGTTGTTGCCCCTGCTCGGCCCGTTGCTGCTTCTGCTCGGCTCTCTGCGCCCGCTCTCGCTCGTGCTCCGCCTGCCGCGCCAGCAGTATCGAGTCCCGCAGCAGCAGGTCCTCCCCCTCCATGGTGCGCCGCACCTCCTCGGTCGCCATCGCCTCCCGCAACTGCCGCAGCACGAAGGCGACCCGCGGTCCGCGCGGCCGGTCAATCGCCGTGCCGGTGTCGCGGATGATCGCTGAAGCGCCACGGAGACAGCGTTCGCTATCATCGTGAACCCCATGTCGGGTTGACCATTCCGCGTGCCGGCCTCGATGAGTCGGTGTGATGAGGAGACGGCGCCATGACCGCGACGTTTGGAAGTCATGTACCATGCGATGTCGCGAACGGCGTCTGTCGGAACCGCCCTGGCGGCGGTGATCGTCGGATTCGAAGGAGTGACCGTGACGTTCTTGAAGCGCGAACGCGAAGAGGGCCGGCGTGAGGGCCGGCTCGAAGGCCGACGCGGTGCTTGTGTTCGTCTCGCCGCGCCTGTCGAATCGGGCGACGACACCCGTTGCCGGCCCGCGGGCGGCGAATTGATCTGAAGCGATGCACATCGCCAATCCCGGTTCGACGACGGCGATTGACGCGCACGGCGGTCACGCTCAGCCCGTGGACACGGCGCCCGGCGTCCAGCCGCCCACGGCGGCGGACTTCCCCGGCTGCAGGCCGGTCCGCCTGCCGCGCGAGGAGCTCGACGACTGCGAGATCAGGCTGGAGTACTGGGACACCGTCTCCGAGACCGCCTGGATCTGCGATCCGGTCAGCTCCTATCACGAAGGCCCCGCGCGCCTGTTGACGGAGTCGGCCAAGCTTATTTCCCAGGTGCGCGGCGCGCCGGTGAAGTGCCTCGGCAGCACCGACCTGACCGAGCGCGACGCGCACGGCAAGGCGCGCCTCATCATGCAGGCGGACGAGCTGGTATACCTGCACCCGGCGCGCGCCCGGCTGCCGCGGCCGGTGCTGACGGTCGGCGAGCACGATTTCCCGGACGTGGTGCTGGAGGTGGATCACACCACCGACGCGCGCCGGCGCAAGCTGCCGCAGTACGAGGCGTGGGGGTTCCCGGAAGTGTGGATCGAGGTGCCGGAGGCGCCCTCGCCGAGCCGGCCGCGCAGCCGGCGCTCGGGCCTGACCATCCACCTGCTGGAGGATGGGGCGTATCGGCAGGCGGCGGCGAGCCGGGCGTTTCCCGGCTGGACGGCGGCGGAGATCCACGCGGCGCTGAACGAGGAGACGCTTTCGGCTCAGACCAGCGCGGTGCTGGAGCGGGTGGGCGCGGTGCTCGGGGAGCGGGAGGGCACCGGCCCGGACGACGACCCGCTGCTGGGCGCGCAGCGCCGCCGCAGCCGGGCGGAAGGTCACGCCGAAGGCCGGGTGGAGGGCCACGCGGAAGGTCGGGTGGAAGGCCACGCGGAAGGTCATGCCGAAGGTCGGGTGGAAGGCCATGCGGAAGGTCATGCCGAAGGTCGGGTGGAAGGCCATGCGGAAGGTCGCGCCGGATTGGCGCGGGCGCTGCTGGCAGCGCGCGGCATCGAGGTCTCGCCCGGATTCCCCGGCGTGCCCGGATTCGCCGAGCTGCCCGACCACCTCATCGTCGCGGCCGCCACCGCCTGCGTCAGCGAGGCCGACTTCCAGCAACGTCTGCACAGCCGCTAGCTGGTGCTCCAGCAGCACGTACAGCCACGCCGGTGCGCCGTCGGCCGTGCGCTCGATCGCGTACAGCAGGTCCGACTCGCTGTCGCGCAGGCGGTCGTCGATGAAGCCTGGCCGGCTGCCACTTCAGGCTCGACCAGCGCAGCTCGCGGCTGATCGCCTCCGGCAGGTATGCCTGCAGCAGGCCGGCCGCCTCGGCTTCCCGTCCCTCTCCCAACACCGACGGCGACGCCGCGTTCGTCGCCAGGGCGATAGGCGACATCGCCCGCGCCAGGGGCATAGCGCGGGTCGCAAGCGATGCCGGCTTGTCCCGTGAGAGCCTCTACAAGGCGCTTTCGGGAGAACGCAATCCTACGCTGGACACCGTTCTCAGGGTCATCGGCGCTCTGGGTTTGAGGTTTCGCGCCGAAGCGGTGCTCGATTCGGAGGCAGCCGGACCGGGCACATCGGCCTGACGCAGCCTTCGCGCTCCCTCATCTCGCCATGGATCTCGACCATCTCGTCGGCCTTGTTCCGCCGTACCGCCTCCGCGAAGCGGTCCCAGCGCTCCCGGTTCCGCGTCGTCGACAGGGATGCGAAGGGCGTGGACCGCCGTGCGCGTCAATCGCCGTCGTCGTCGAACCGGGCCAGACGGCGCTCCAGGTCCGCGATGCGCTCCTCGGCGGCCCGTTGCCGCTCCAGCGCCGCGTCCTTCTCGGCGACCGCAGTGTCCTTCTCGGCGAGCGCCGCGTCCTTTTCGGCGAGCGCCGCGTCCTTTTCGGCGAGCGCCGCGTCCTTTTCGGCGAGCTCGCGCTTCATCCGCCCCCACGTCTCGCTGACCTCGTCCTCCAGCGCCATCGAGTCGGTCACCTCCACGCTCGCCGCCGCTCCTTCCAGGCGCCGCAGCACCGGATCGTAGCGCTCCGGTATCTCGCGCACGTTCACTTCCAGAACCTGCCGCTCGCCCGGCACCTGCAACCGCTGGTCGAACACGCTCAGCAGCCGCTCCAGGTCCGTGCGCCGCCGCGACGCCAGCAACGGCACCTGCACCACCCAGCAGTCGTGGCTCAGCGCTTCCACGAACTCCTCCCGCTCCGCCAGACGCCGCCCGGTCACGCCGTCCAGGTACTCCCGCGACACCCGCAGCACCGTCGCCTCCGTGCGCGGCAGGCACTCGCCCAGGATGTAGATCGCCCGCAACGGCCGGTGACGGCGCCGCCCGTCCGGCCCTGCGTCGTAGTTCTCCCGGTCCGCGTAGTGGCGGCCCAGGTACTCGCGGAAGCGCATCACCTCGTCGGTGAAGCGCGCCTTCTGCACCTCCACCAGCACCCGCAGACGGTCGCCGGAGGCAGTGCGCACGGTGGCCGCGAAGTCGACGCGGCGCACCGTCAGCAACTCGCGTGACGGCGGCTCACCCGCAGCCGCAACGGGCGACGGCTCCGCCCGCGCCGCCCGCTCCTGCGGCAGCGGCTGCAGGCTCTCCACCTCCTCGCCCAGCACCGCCCCGACCAGCAGGCGGGCGGCTGTCCGGTCGTCCATCAGGTACTTGAAGGCAGCGTCGTACATCGGGTTGGCGATCCGCATCGCTTTCAGGCTATCTCTCAGCCCGCAGGCCGGCAACAACAGCCCGGCGCCTGCGCAGGACAATCCCCATGCTACGAGAATCGCACGGGGCCGACGCCTCCGCGGATTTTCGTACCGGTGAGCCACTTGCAGAACCCCGTCGATTCGACCCGGGCGCAGACGTTTGTCCGTAGCCACGCGGTGAGACCGCTGCCGTGAGGTGTGAGGTGCCGCGCCAGATGCTGCGGCAATCGGTTTGCGACACCTCAGCGTGGCTGGAATTCGGAGACGATGCGGGCTCCCGGTGGGTTCGCGGACACACCGGAGGATGTCTCGTGCTGCCGGAGTCGCGACCAGACCATTCGTGCGGAAACGAGGTCGGTATCAGCTCAGCATGCGCAGCAATTGGTCCACGGTCAGCGCCAGGACGCCGAACATCAAGTGGCACCGGTGACACCGGATTTCTGAAGCAGCAGCGAAACGCGGCCATTGTCATGGGGTATCGACCGCCGGGGATCGGCGCGTGAGCGGCAGATCCGACAAGACTCCGTCGTCAACCCGACGGCACGCGCCGCACCTCGTCCGCGTCCACTGCCAGCGCCGCGGCGATCGCCTCGGCATCCTGCCCCAGGCCATGCAGGCGGCGAATCGCCTGCGCGAGCAGCAGGCGCCGCTCCTGCTCGGCCTGCTGCTGAGCCCGCTCCGCACGGCGCTCCTGATGCTCCACCTGCCGCGCCAGCAGTATCGAGTCGCGCAGCAGCAGGTCCTCCCCCTCCATGGTGCGCCGCACCTCCTCGGTCGCCATCGCCTCGCGCAACTGCCGCAGCACGAAATCGCACTCCGCCGGGTACTCCCCTTCCTCGATCGTCAGCACGTGCGCGTCACCCCGTCCGTTGCCCTTCACCAGTCCCTGGTCGAAGATCGCCAGCACCCGCTCCAACTCGTCCCGCCGCCGGCTCGCCAGCCGCGGGATCTGGATGATGTGGCTGCGGTGGTGGATGCCCTCCACCAGTCGAACCGGGCCAGACGGCGCTCCAGGTCCGCGATGCGCTCCTCGGCGGCTCGTTGCCGCTCCAGCGCCGCGTCCCTCTCGGCGACCGCCTCGTCCTTCTCGGCGACCGCCGCGTCCTTCTCGCGCTTTATCCGCCCCCACGTCTCGGTGACCTCGTCCTCCAGCGCCATCGAGTCGGACACCTCCTCGCTCGCCGCCGCTCCCTCCAGCCGCCTCAGCACCGGCGTGTACCGCTCCGGTATCTCCCGCTCGTCCACCTCCAGCACGTACCGCTCGCCCGGCGCTCGCAACTCCTGGTCGAACACGCTCAGCAGCCGCTCCAGGTCCGTGCGCCGCCGCGACGCCAGCAGCGGCACCTGCACCACCCAGCAGTCGTGGCTCAGCGCTTCCACGAACTCCTCCCGCTCCGCCAGACGCCGCCCGGTCACGCCGTCCAGGTACTCCCGCGACACCCGCAGCACCGTCGCCTCCGTGCGCGGCAGGCATTCGCCCAGGATGTAGATCGCCCGCAGCGGCCGGTGACGGCGCCGCCCGTCGGCCCCCGCGTCGTAGTTCTCCCGATCCGCGTAGTGGCGGCCCAGGTACTCCCGGAACCGCATCACTTCGTCGGTGAAGCGCGCCTTCTGCACCTCCACCAGTACCCGCAGCCGCTCGCCGCCGGCCGTGCGCACGGTGGCTGCGAAGTCCACGCGGCGCACCGTCAGCATCTCCTGCGGCGGAGCCGGCGACGGGCGCGCCGAGCGCTCCTGCGGCAGCGCCTGCAGGCTCTCGACCTCCTCGCCCAGCACCGCCCCGACCAGCAAGCGGGCGGCCGCCTGGTCGTCCATCAGGTACTTGAAGGCAGCATCGTACATCGGGTTGGCGATGCGCATCGCCTTCAGGTTAGATCTCGGCCCGCAGGCCGGCAACAACACGCGCCCGGCGCGCCGGTTTCGGCATCCGCGTGCCGTCTGTCGGAACCGCCCTGGCGGCAGATACTTGAACACCACGTCGTAGATCGGGTTGGCGTCGTCCATACCGGCCCTCCATGCCGGCATTGGACCTGCGGCCCGCGCGGCCGGTCAATCGCCGTCGTCGTCGAACCGGGCCAGACGGCGCTCCAGGTCCGCGATGCGCTCCTCGGCGGCCTGTTCTCGCGCCAGCGCCGCGTCCTTTTCGGCGACCGCCGCGTCCTTCTCGGCGAGCGCCGCGTCCTTCTCGGCGACCGCCGCGTCCTTCTCGCGCTTCATCCGCCCCCACGTCTCGGTGACCTCGTCCTCCAGCGCCATCGAGTCGGACACCTCCTCGCTCGCCGCCGCTCCCTCCAGCCGCCTCAGCACCGGCGTGTACCGCTCCGGTATCTCCCGCTCGTCCACCTCCAGCACGTACCGCTCGCCCGGCGCTCGCAACTCCTGGTCGAACACGCTCAGCAGCCGCTCCAGGTCCGTGCGCCGCCGCGACGCCAGCAGCGGCACCTGCACCACCCAGCAGTCGTGGCTCAGCGCTTCCACGAACTCCTCCCGCTCCGCCAGACGCCGCCCGGTCACGCCGTCCAGGTACTCCCGCGACACCCGCAGCACCGTCGCCTCCGTGCGCGGCAGGCATTCGCCCAGGATGTAGATCGCCCGCAGCGGCCGGTGACGGCGCCGCCCGTCGGCCCCCGCGTCGTAGTTCTCCCGATCCGCGTAGTGGCGGCCCAGGTACTCCCGGAACCGCATCACTTCGTCGGTGAAGCGCGCCTTCTGCACCTCCACCAGTACCCGCAGCCGCTCGCCGCCGGCCGTGCGCACGGTGGCTGCGAAGTCGACGCGGCGCACCGTCAGCATCTCCTGCGGCGGAGCCGGCGACGGGCGCGCCGAGCGCTCCTGCGGCAGCGCCTGCAGGCTCTCGACCTCCTCGCCCAGCACCGCCCCGACCAGCAAGCGGGCGGCCGCCTGGTCGTCCATCAGGTACTTGAAGGCAGCGTCGTACATCGGGTTGGCGATCCGCATCGCGTTCAGGCTATCTCTCAGCCCGCAGGCCGGCAACAACACGCGCCCGGTGAGCAAGCGAGTTCGTCACGGGGAGTTCGTCGCTCCTGCGCACGGCCGTCAACCCGACAGCACGCGCCGCACCTCGTCCGCGTCCACTGCCAGCGCCGCGGCGATCGCCCCGGCATCCTGCCCCAGGCCATGCAGGCGGCGGATCGCCTGCGCGAGCAGCAGGTCCTCGCCCTGCATCGTGCGCCTCACCTCTTCTTCCGCCATCGCCTCCCGCAACTGACGCAGCACGAAGGCGACCCGCGGTCCGCGCGGCCGGTCAATCGCCGTCGTCGTCGAACCGGGCCAGACGGCGCTCCAGGTTCGCGATGCGCTCCTCGGCGGCCCGTTGCCGCTCCAGCGCCGCGTCCTTCTCGGCGCGTTCTCGCTCCAGCGCCGCGTCCTTCTCGGCGACCGCCGCGTCCTTTTCGGCGCGTTCTCGCTCCAGCGCCGCGTCCTTCTCGGCGAGCGCCGCGTCCTTTTCGGCGCTCTCGCGCTTCATCCGCCCCCACGTCTCGGTGACCTCGTCCTCCAGCGCCATCGAGTCGGACACCTCCTCGCTCGCCGCAGCTCCCTCCAGCCGCCTCAGCACCGGCGTGTACCGCTCCGGTATCTCCCGCTCGTCCACCTCCAGCACGTGCCGCTCGCCCGGCGCCTGCAACTCCTGGTCGAACACGCTCAGCAGCCGCTCCAGGTCCGTGCGCCGCCGCGACGCCAGCAGCGGCACCTGCACCACCCAGCAGTCGTGGCTCAGCGCTTCCACGAACTCCTCCCGCTCCGCCAGACGCCGCCCGGTCACGCCGTCCAAGTACTCCCGCGCCACCCGCAGCACCGTCGCCTCCGTGCGCGGCAGGCATTCGCCCAGGATGTAGATCGCCCGCAACGGCCGGTGCCGCCGCCGCCCGTCCGCCCCCTTGTCGTAGTTCTCCCGGTCCGCGTAGTGGCGGCCCAGGTACTCCCGGAACCGCATCACTTCGTCGGTGAAGCGCGCCTTCTGCACCTCCACCAGCACCCGCAGCCGCTCGCCGCCGGCCGTGCGCACCGTCGCCGCGAAGTCCACGCGGCGCACCGTCAGCATCTCCTCCGGCGGAGCCGGCGACGGGCGCGCCGAGCGCTCCTGCGGCAGCGCCTGCAGGCTCTCGACCTCCTCGCCCAGCACCGCCCCGACCAGCAGGCGGGCGGCCGCCTGGTCGTCCATCAGGTACTTGAAGGCAGCGTCGTACATCGGGTTGGCGATGCGCATCGCTTCAGATTAATTCGCTGCCCGTGGGCCGGCAACGACACGCGCCCGGTGAGCAAGCGAGTTCGTGACGGGGAATTCGTCGCTCCTGCGCACGGCAGTCAACCCGACAGCACGCGCCGCACCTCGTCCGCGTCCACCGCCAGCGCCGCGGCGATCGCCTCGGCGTCCTGCCCCAGGCCATGCAGGCGGCGGATCGCCTGCGCGAGCAGCAGGCGCCGCTCCTGTGCCAGCAGGCGGTCGCGATGCTCCACCTGCCGCGCCAGCAGCATCGAGTCCCGCAGCAGCAGGTCCTCGCCCTGCATCGTGCGCCTCACCTCTTCTTCCGCCATCGCCCCGTGCGCCGCTCGGTCACCCGCTGACACACGTCGAGCACCGCCTCGTCGTCGTCGTCGAACTGGGCCAGACGGCGCCTGCGTTTCGGCCCCGCCACCTTGACCGCGTGGCGCGGCGAGCGTAGGTTGCCGGCTCGGCCGAGCGCGATGGTCACGGGAGCAACGTCGGAACGACTCGATGCGGAGTCGCTGGTGGCCCGCATGGTCGCCGAGCTGCAGGCCAACCCCGAAGCGCAGCGGCTGATGTTGCGCGCCCTGCTGACCAACGAGTTCCTGGGCATGCCGGCTCGCCTGGACCGCATCGAGAAGGACGTGGCGGAGCTCAAGACCAGGGTGACGAGTCTCGAGAACAAGGTGGACGCCGGTTTCGACGACATGCGCCGCGCCATCGACCGGCTGGGCGCCCGTTGGGGAATCCGCAACGAGAGCCTGTTTCGCCAGACCATGGCCGCGGTGTTGCAGGAGTCGTTCGGGGTCACGGTCGAACAGCACACCATCGCCGGCGGGCAGTTCGACCTCCTGATCTTCGACGGGCAGCATATTCTGGTGGAGATCGCCGCCGGCGTGGGGCCGTCGATCGCGCAACGCCTGCAACGAAAGCAGCGGCTGTACCGACAGGAGACCGGGGTGGAGCCGCAGCGCGTGATTCTGGCCACCGCCTCGATCCACAGCCGGCGCGCCCAGGAGTTGCGGCAGATGGGGATCGAGGTGGTGGAGCCCGAGGACGCCGACTGAGCCGCCCGCGGCCTGGCCTGGTAGCGGAAGCAGCCACGGCTGGCCGGCGGTCAGCTTGACTCAGTTCCTGTGGGACTCGCCGTCGTCGTCGAACCGGGCCAGACGGCGCTCCAGGTCCGCGATGCGCTCCTCGGCGGCCCGTTGCCGCTCCAGCGCCGCGTCCTTCTCGGCGCGTTCTCGCTCCAGCGCCGCGTCCTTCTCGGCGAGCGCCGCGTCCTTTTCGGCGCTCTCGCGCTTCATCCGCCCCCACGTCTCGGTGACCTCGTCCTCCAGCGCCATCGAGTCGGCCACCTCCTCGCTCGCCGCCGCTCCCTCCAGCCGCCTCAGCACCGGCGCGTACCGCTGCGGTATCTCGCGCTCGTCGACCTCCAGCACGTGCCGCTCGCCCGGCGCCTGCAACTCCTGGTCGAACACGCTCAGCAACCGCTCCAGGTCGGTGCGCCGCCGCGACGCCAGCAGCGGCACCTGCACCACCCAGCAGTCGTGGCTCAGCGCCTCCACGAACTCCTCCCGCTCGCCGAGCCGTTGCCCGGTCACGCCGTCCAGGTACTCCCGCGCCACCCGCAGCACCGTCGCCTCCGTGCGCGGCAGGCATTCGCCCAGGATGTAGATCGCCCGCAACGGCCGGTGACGGCGCCGCCCGTCCGGCCCTGCGTCGTAGTTCTCCCGGTCCGCGTAGTGGCGGCCCAGGTACTCCCGGAACCGCATCACTTCGTCGGTGAAGCGCGCCTTCTGCACCTCCACCAGCACCCGCAGACGGTCGCCGGAGGCAGTGCGCACCGTCGCCGCGAAGTCCACGCGGCGCACCGTCAGCAACTCGCGTGACGGCGGCTCACCCGCAGCCGCAACGGGCGACGGCTCCGCCCGCGCCGAGCGCTCCTGCGGCAGCGGCTGCAGGCTCTCCACCTCCTCGCCCAGCACCGCCCCGACCAGCAGGCGGGCGGCTGTCCGGTCGTCCATCAGGTACTTGAACGCAGCGTCGTACATCGGGTTGGCGATGCGCATCGCGTTCAGATTAATTCGCCGCCCGTGGGCCGGCAACAACACGCGCCCGGTGAGCAAGCGAGTTCGTGACGGGGAGTTCGTCGCTCCTGCGCACGGCAGTCAACCCGACAGCGCTGAAGCGCCACGGAGACAGCGTTCGCTATCATCGTGAACCCCATGTCGGGTTGACCATTCCGCGTGCCGGCCTCGATGAGTCGGTGTGATGAGGAGACTGCGCCATGACCGCGACGTTTTGGAAGTCATGTACCATGCGATGTCGCGAACGGCGTCTGTCGGAACCGAACGCGCCACCGTCACCGCCGCCGGAGGGCGGCGACACCCGTTGCCGGCCCGCGGGCGGCGAATTAATCTGAAGCGATGCACATCGCCAATCCCAGTTCGACGACGACGGCGATTGACGCGCACGGCGGTCACGCTCAGCCCGTGGACACGGCGCTCGGCGTCCAGCCGCCCACGGCGGCGGACTTCCCCGGCTGCAAGCCGGTTCGCCTGCCGCGCGAGGAGCTCGACGACTGCGAGATCAGGCTGGAGTACTGGGACACCGTCTCCGAGACCGCCTGGATCTGCGATCCGGTCAGCTCCTACCACGAAGGCCCCACGCAGCGCTTGGGGAGGTTGGCCGGGCTCATCGCCGCGGTGCGCGGGACGCCGGTGGAGTGCTTCGGCAGCACCGACCTGACCGAACGCGACGCGCACGGCGAGCCGCGCCTCATCATGCAGGCGGATCAGTCGGTGTACCTGCACCCGGAACGCGCCCGGCTGCCGCGGCCGGTGCTGACGGTCGGCGAGCACGACTTCCCGGACGTGGTGCTGGAGGTGGACCACACCACCGACGCGCGCCGGCGCAAGCTGCCGCAGTATGAGGCGTGGGGGTTCCCGGAGGTGTGGATCGAGGTGCCCGATGCGCGCTCGCCGAGCCGGCCGCGCAGCCGGCGCTCGGGGCTGACCATCCACCTGCTGGAGGACGGCGCGTATCGGCAGGCGGCGCAGAGCCGGGCGTTTCCCGGCTGGACGGCGGTCGAGATCCACGCGGCGCTGAACGAGGAGACGTTCTCGGCTCAGACCAGCGCGGTGCTGGAGCGGGTGGGCGCGGTGCTCGGGGAGCGGGTGGGCACCGGGCCGGACGACGACCCGCTGCTGGGCGCGCAGCGCCGCCGCAGCCGCGCGGAAGGTCATGCCGAAGGCCGTGCCGGATTGGCGCGGGCGCTGCTGGCAGCGCGCGGCATCGAGGTCTCGCCCGGATTCCCCGGCGTGCCCGGCTTCGCCGAGCTGCCCGACCACCTCATCGTCGCGGCCGCCACCGCCTGCGTCAGCGAGGCCGACTTCCGGAAGCGTCTGCGCAGCCGGTAGGAGTCTGCCGGATTGGCGCGTGAGCGGCAGATCCGACAAGACTCCGTCGTCAACCCGACAGCACGCGCCGCACCTCGTCCGCATCCACCGCCAGCGCCGCGGCGATCGCCTCGGCATCCTGCCCCAGGCCATGCAGGCGGCGCTCCTGCTCGGCTCGAGCTCCGCAAGACGGAGGGCTGCGCGACGTGGCTGGACCGCTTGCGGGATGCTCGCGCCCGGGCTCGCGTCCTCGTGCGGACCGAGCGTTTGGCAGCCGGCCTGTAGCGGTCCCAGCGCTCCCGGTTCCGCGTCGTCGACAGGGATGGGAAGGGCGTGGACCGCCGTGCGCGTCAATCGCCGTCGTCGTCGAACCGGGCCAGACGGCGCTCCAGGTCCGCGATGCGCTCCTCGGCGGCCCGTTGCCGCTCCAGCGCCGCCCGGACCAGCAGGCGGGCGGCTGTCCGGTCGTCCATCAGGTACTTGAAGGCAGCGTCGTACATCGGGTTGGCGATGCGCATCGCGTTCAGGCTAGCTCTCGACCCGCAGGCCGGCAACAACAGCCCGGCGCCTGCGTTTCGGCCCCGCCATCTTGACCACGCGACGCGGCGAGCGTAGGTTGTCGGCTCGGCAGAGCGCGATGGTCACGGGAGCAACGTCGGAACGACTCGATGCGGAGTCGCTGGTGGCCCGCATGGTCGCCGAGCTGCAGGCCAACCCCGAAGCGCAGCGGCTGATGTTGCGCGCCCTGCTGACCAACGAGTTCCTGGGCATGCCGGCTCGCCTGGACCGCATCGAGAAGGACGTGGCGGAGCTCAAGACCAAGGTGACGAGTCTCGAGCACGATGTGGCGGAGCTCAAGACCAGGGTGGACGCCGGTTTCGACGAGATGCGTCGCGCCATCGACCGGCTGGGCGCCCGTTGGGGAATCCGCAACGAGAGCCTGTTTCGCCAGACCATGGCCGCGGTGTTGCAGGAGTCGTTCGGGGTCACGGTCGAACAGCGCACCATCGCCGGCGAGCAGTTCGACCTCCTGATCTTCGACGGGCAGCATATTCTGGTGGAGATCGCCGCCAGCGTGGGGCCGTCGATCGCGCAACGCCTGCAACGAAAGCAGCGGCTGTACCGACAGGAGACCGGGGTGGAGCCGCAGCGCGTGATCCTGGCCACCGCCTCGATCCACAGCCGGCGCGCCCAGGAGTTGCGGCAGATGGGGATCGAGGTGGTGGAGCCCGAGGACGCCGACTGAGCCGCCCGCGGCCTGGCCTGGTAGCGGAAGCAGCCACGGCTGGCCGGCGGTCAGCTTGACTCAGTTCCTGTGGGACTCGCCGTCGTCGTCGAACCGGGCCAGACGGCGCTCCAGGTCCGCGATGCGCTCCTCGGCGGCGGCACGCTCGGCCCGTTCTCGCTCCAGCGCCGCGTCCTTCTCGGCGAGCGCCGCGTCCTTTTCGGCGCTCTCGCGCTTCATCCGCCCCCACGTCTCGCTGACCTCGTCCTCCAGCGCCATCGAGTCGGACACCTCCTCGCTCGCCGCAGCTCCCTCCAGCCGCCTCAGCACCGGCGCGTAGCGCCGCGGTATCTCGCGCTCGTCGACCTCCAGCACGTGCCGCTCGCCCGGCGCCTGCAACTCCTGGTCGAACACGCTCAGCAACCGCTCCAGGTCGGTGCGCCGCCGCGACGCCAGCAGCGGCACCTGCACCACCCAGCAGTCGTGGCTCAGCGCCTCCACGAACTCCTCCCGCTCGCCGAGCCGTTGCCCGGTCACGCCGTCCAGGTACTCCCGCGCCACCCGCAGCACCGTCGCCTCCGTGCGCGGCAGGCATTCGCCCAGGATGTAGATCGCCCGCAACGGCCGGTGCCGCCGCCGCCCGTCCGCCCCCTTGTCGTAGTTCTCCCGGTCCGCGTAGTGGCGGCCCAGGTACTCCCGGAACCGCATCACTTCGTCGGTGAAGCGCGCCTTCTGCACCTCCACCAGCACCCGCAGCCGCTCGCCGGAGGCAGTGCGCACGGTGGCCGCGAAGTCGACGCGGCGCACCGTCAGCAACTCGCGTGACGGCGGCTCACCCGCAGCCGCAACGGGCGACGGCTCCGCCCGCGCCGAGCGCTCCTGCGGCAGCGGCTGCAGGCTCTCCACCTCCTCGCCCAGCACCGCCCCGACCAGCAGGCGGGCGGCTGTCCGGTCGTCCATCAGGTACTTGAAGGCAGCGTCGTACATCGGGTTGGCGATGCGCATCGCGTTCAGATTAATTCGCCGCCCGTGGGCCGGCAACAACACGCGCCCGGTGAGCAAGCGAGTTCGTGACGGGGAATTCGTCGCTCCTGCGCACGGCAGTCAACCCGACAGCGCTGAAGCGCCACGGAGACAGCGTTCGCTATCATCGTGAACCCCATGTCGGGTTGACCATTCCGCGTGCCGGCCTCGATGAGTCGGTGTGATGAGGAGACTGCGCCATGACCGCGACGTTTTGGAAGTCATGTACCATGCGATGTCGCGAACGGCGTCTGTCGGAACCGAACGCGCCACCGTCACCGCCGCCGGAGGGCGGCGACACCCGTTGCCGGCCCGCGGGCGGCGAATTAATCTGAAGCGATGCACATCGCCAATCCCAGTTCGACGACGACGGCGATTGACGCGCACGGCGGTCACGCTCAGCCCGTGGACACGGCGCCCGGCGTCCAGCCGCCCACGGCGGCGGACTTCCCCGGCTGCAAGCCGGTTCGCCTGCCGCGCGAGGAGCTCGACGACTGCGAGACGCGCCTCGAATACTGGGACTCCGTCACCGAGACCGCCTGGATCTGCGATCCGGTCAGCTCCTACCACGAAGGCCCCACGCAGCGCTTGGGGAGGTTGACCGGGCTCATCGCCGCGGTGCGCGGGGCGCCGGTGGAGTGCTTCGGCAGCACCGACCTGACCGAACGCGACGCGCACGGCGAGCCGCGCCTCATCATGCAGGCGGATCAGTCGGTGTACCTGCACCCGGAACGCGCCCGGCTGCCGCGGCCGGTGCTGACGGTCGGCGAGCACGACTTCCCGGACGTGGTGCTGGAGGTGGACCACACCACCGACGCGCGCCGGCGCAAGCTGCCGCAGTACGAGGCGTGGGGGTTCCCGGAGGTGTGGATCGACGTGCCCGATGCGCACGCGCCGAGCCGGCCGCGCAGCCGGCGCTCGGGGCTGACCATCCACTTGCTGGAGGAAGGGGCGTATCGGCAGGCGGCGCAGAGCCGGGCGTTTCCCGGCTGGACGGCGGCGGAGATCCACGCGGCGCTGAACGAGGACGCGTTCTCGGCACGGACGAGCGCGGTGCTGGAGCGGGTGGGCGCGGTGCTCGGGGAGCGGGTGGGCACCGGGCCGGACGACGACCCGCTGCTGGGCGCGCAGCGCCGCCGCAGCCGTGCGGAAGGTCATGCCGAAGGCCGGGCGGAAGGTCGCGCCGAATTGGCGCGGGCGCTGCTGGCAGCGCGCGGCATCGAGGTATCGCCCGGATTCCCCGGCGTGCCCGGCTTCGCCGAGCTGCCCGACCACCTCATCGTCGCGGCCGCCACCGCCTGCGTCAGCGAGGCCGACTTCCAGAAGCGTCTGCGTCAGGCGGTTTCGGGGCGGTAGCCGGCCGGAGCCGCTGCCGCCTCCCCGCCGCGCACCATCAAGGCCATCGCACGGCCCGTCAACCCGACAGCACGCGCCGCCTCAGATCCCGCTGCACCACGGCGCAGAGGCATCACCCTTCGGGGACGACGGGACTCGAACCCGTGGTCTCCGGCTTGACAAGCCGGCGCGATAACCACCTACGCCACGCCCCCGACGGTAGCGCGGAATGTAAGTCCGCGGCACGCGACCGTCAAGTCTGCGATTTGGCGAGCGAGCGTCGCCAGCTACGGGCGCGCGGCACGCACGTCGCTCCTGCGCACGGCCCGTCAAACCCGACAGCACGCGCCGCACCTGCTCCGCCTGCTGCCGTTCCTGCAGCAGGTACTTGAACACCACGTCGTAGATCGGGTTGGCGACGTCCATACCGGCCCTCCATGCCGGCATTGGACCTGCGATCCGCGCGGCCGGTCAATCGATGTCAACGTACGCTCAGTTCCTGTGGGACTCGCCGTCGTCAGCGGAATCGAACTGGTGCTTGAGCCGGTCGAAGGTTTCCTCGTCGATGCCGGTCGCGGCTTCGATGGTCGACCACGCGACTCCGGTGCTCATCAGTTGCTCGATGGTCGCCAACTGCCTTTTCTGCCGGCCTTCCCGCTCCCTCATCTCGCCGTAGATCTCGACCACCTCGTTGGCCTTGTTCACCAGTTCTTCACCTCCCGGCACCTGACGCCGTACCGCCTCCGCGAAGCGCTTCCAGTTCCGCTGGGACTCGCCGTCGTCAGCGGACTCGAACCGATGCTTGAGCCGGTCGAAGGCTTCCTCGTCGATGCCGGTCGCGGCTTCGATGGTCGACCACGCGACTCCGGTACGCACCAGTTGCTCGATGGTCGCCAACTGCCCTTCCTGACCGCCGTTCCACTCTCTCATCTCTCCGTAGAGCTCGACGATCTCCTCGGTCTTGTTCACCAACTCTCCACCTCCCGGCACTTCAAGGGCACGATCAGGCGCAGGTGCTCCTCGAGTTCGTCGCTCCTGCACACGGCCGTCAACCCGACAGCACGCGGTCGTTCTGCATCAGGTACTTGAACACACGTCGTAGATCGGGTTGGCGACGTCCACGCCGGCATTGGACCTGCGGTCCGCGCGGCCGGTCAATCGATGTCAACGTACGCTCGGAAAGGAGGCAGGCTCATCGAGCGCGCGGTTGCATCGGGCCGGTGGCGTGCCGTAGGTTGCCGGCATGGCTTCGGTGCGCACGCGCGGTCCGCGGGTCGGAGCGCCCGCCCCGCCGCCGGGAACGGCTCAGCCCGTGGACACGGCGCCCGGCGTCCGGCCGCCCGCGGCGGCGGACTTCCCCGGCTGCAAGCCGGTTCGCCTGCCGCGCGAGGAGATCGACGACTGCGAGATCAGGCTGGAGTACTGGGACACCGTCTCCGAGACCGCCTGGATCTGCGATCCGGTCAGCTCCTACCACGAAGGCCCCGCGCGTCGCGTGGGGAAGCTGGCCGAGCGCATCGCCGCGGTGCGCGGGACGCCGGTAGAGTCCCTCGGCAGCACCGACCTGACCGAGCGCGACGCGCACGGCGAGCCGCGCCTCATCATGCAGGCGGACGAGATGGTGTACCTGCACCCGGCGCGCGCCAGGCTGCCGCGGCCGGTGCTGACGGTCGGCGAGCACGACTTCCCGGACGTGGTGCTGGAGGTGGACCACACCACCGACGCGCGCCGGCGCAAGCTGCCGCAGTACGAGGCGTGGGGGTTCCCGGAGGTGTGGATCGAGGTGCCCGAAGCGCGCTCGCCGAGCCGGCCGCGCAGCCGGCGCTCGGGGCTGACCATCCACCTGCTGGAGGACGGCGCGTATCGGCAGGCGGCGCAGAGCCGGGCGTTTCCCGGCTGGACGGCGGTCGAGATCCACGCGGCGCTGAACGAGGAGACGCTTTCGGCTCAGACCAGCGCGGTGCTGGAGCGGGTGGGCGCGGTGCTCGGGGAGCGGGTGGGCACCGGGCCGGACGACGACCCGCTGCTGAGCGCGCAGCGCCGCCGCAGCCGCGCGGAAGGTCATGCCGAAGGCCGGGCGGAAGGTCGCGCCGGATTGGCGCGGGCGCTGCTGGCAGCGCGCGGCATCGAGGTCTCGCCCGGATTCCCCGGCGTGCCCGGCTTCGCCGAGCTGCCCGACCACCTCATCGTCGCGGCCGCCACCGCCTGCGTCAGCGAGGCCGACTTCCAGAAGCGTCTGCGCAGCGCAGTTCGCGGCTGATCGCCTCCGGCAGGTAGGCAGGACTATCCCATGCTGACGGATGTGATGGACGGACAAGCGCCGGCTCGGTGAGCAGGCGAGTTCGTGACGGGGAGTTCGTCGCTCCTGCGCACGGCCGTCAACCCGACAGCACGCGCCGCACCTCGTCCGCGTCCACTGCCAGCGCCGCGGCGATCGCCTCGGCATCCTGCCCCAAGCCATGCAGGCGGCGGATCGCCTGCGCGAGCAGCAGGCGCCGATCCTGCTCGGCCCGTTGCCGCTCCTGTTCGGCCTGCTGCTGAGCCTGCTCCGCCTGCTGCGCCCGTTGCCGCTCCTGTGTCAGCAGGCGGTCGCGATGCTCCACCTGCCGCGCCAGCAGTATCGAGTTGACCACGCGACGCGGCGAGCGTAGGTTGTCGGCTCGGCAGAGCGCGATGGTCACGGGAGCAACGTCGCAACAACTCGATGCGGAGTCGCTGGTAGCCCGCATGGTCGCCGAGCTGCAGGCCAACCCGGAAGCGCAGCGGCTGATGTTGCGCGTCCTGCTGACCAACGAGTTCCTGGGCATGCCGGCTCGCCTGGACCGCATCGAGAAGGACGTGGCGGAGCTCAAGGCCGACGTGAAGGAGCTCAAGACCAGGGTGACGAGTCTCGAGCACGACGTGGCGGAGCTCAAGACCGACGTGGCGGAGCTCAAGACCAGGGTGGACGCCGGTTTCGACGACGTGCGCCGCGCCATCGACCGGCTGGGCGCCCGTTGGGGAATCCGCAACGAGAGCCTGTTTCGCCAGACCATGGCCTCGGTGCTGCAGGAGTCGTTCGGCGTCACGGTCGAGCAGCGCACGATCGCCGGCGAGCAGTTCGACCTCCTGATCTTCGACGGGCAGCATGTGCTGGTGGAGATCGCCGCCAGCGTGGGGCCGTCGATCGCGCAACGCCTGCAACGAAAGCAGCGGCTGTACCGACAGGAAACCGGGGTGGAGCCGCAGCGCGTGATTCTGGCCATCGCCTCGATCCACAGCCGGCGCGCCCAGGAGTTGCGCGATATGGGGATCGAAGTCGTGGAGCCCGAGGACGCAGACTGAGCCGCCCGCGGCCTACGGCCCCCACACGGTGATCGGAATGCCGGCTCCTTCAGCAGCCGCAGCCTCGACCACCCGGGCGGGCGTCGACGAAGCTGACCGACGCCGTGCGCTTCGATCGCCGTGCCGGTGTGCAGATGATCGCTGAAGCGCCACGGAGACAGCGTTCGCTATCATCGTGAACCCCATGTCGGGTTGACCATTCCGCGTGCCGGCCTCGATGAGTCGGTGCGATGAGGAGACTGCGCCATGACCGCGACGTTCGACCACGCTGAAGGCCGCCAAGGGTATCGGACCACCGAAGCATTGCGCGGTGCGGCGCTCACATGAGTCTCGACGCATCGCCCGGCAGGTTGCGATGGTACCTTCTCACCTACTCCATCGTCGTAAGCGTGTATCTCTTGCTCGCGATGGACGATGCGATCCGGTCCGAGATGGCCACCGGGCTGGTGGAAGTCATGTACCATGCGATGTCGCGAACGGCGTCTGTCGGAACCGCCCTGGCGGCGGTGATCGTCGGATTCGAAGGAGTGACCATGACGTTCTTGAAGCGCGAACGCGAAGAAGGCCGGCGTGAGGGCCGGCTCGAAGGCCGGCGCGAAGGCCAGCTCGAAGGCCGGCGCGAAGGCCAGCTCGAAGGCCGGCGCGAAGGCCGGCTCGAAGGGATGAGAGAGCGCGACCGTGAGTGGCACGACTGGCAGGAGAGGCTCAAGAGAGATCCGAACGCGCCACCGCCACCGCCGCCGGAGGGCGGCTGACCGACGAAGGCGCGCAGCGGTGCTCGCCCCTGCGAGAGCGCACGGCGGTCACGCTCAGCCCGTGGACACGGCGCCCGGCGTCCAGCCGCCCGCGGCGGCGGACTTCCCCGGCTGCAAGCCGGTTCGCCTGCCGCGCGAGGAGCTCGACGACTGCGAGATCAGGCTGGAATACTGGGACACCGTCTCCGAGACCGCCTGGATCTGCGATCCGGTCAGCTCCTACCACGAAGGCCCCGCGCGTCGCGTGGGGAAGCTGGCCGAGCGCATCGCCGCGGTGCGCGGGGCGCCGGTGAAGTGCCTCGGCAGCACCGACCTGACCGAGCGCGACGCGCACGGCGAGCCGCGCCTCATCATGCAGGCGGATCAGTCGGTGTACCTGCACCCGGAACGCGCCCGGCTGCCGCGGCCGGTGCTGACGGTCGGCGAGCACGACTTCCCGGACGTGGTGCTGGAGGTGGACCACACCACCGACGCGCGCCGGCGCAAGCTGCCGCAGTACGAGGCGTGGGGGTTCCCGGAGGTGTGGATCGAGGTGCCCGATGCGCGCGCGCCGAGCCGGCCGCGCAGCCGGCGCTCGGGGCTGACCATCCACCTGCTGGAGGACGGGGCGTATCGGCAGGCGGCGCAGAGCCGGGCGTTTCCCGGCTGGACGGCGGTCGAGATCCACGCGGCGCTGAACGAGGAGACGTTCTCGGCTCAGACCAGCGCGGTGCTGGAGCGGGTGGGCGCGGTGCTCGGGGAGCGGGTGGGCACCGGGCCGGACGACGACCCGCTGCTGGGCGCGCAGCGCCGCCGCAGCCGCGCGGAAGGTCATGCCGAAGGCCGTGCCGGATTGGCGCGGGCGCTGCTGGCAGCGCGCGGCATCGAGGTCTCGCCCGGATTCCCCGGCGTGCCCGGCTTCGCCGAGCTGCCCGACCACCTCATCGTCGCGGCCGCCACCGCCTGCGTCAGCGAGGCCGACTTCCAGAAGCGTCTGCGTCAGGCGGTTTCGGGGCGGTAGCCGGCCGGAGCCGCTGGCGCCGTAGCGCCTCCGCGAAGCGGTCCCAGCGCTCCCGGTTCCGCGTCGTCGACAGGGATGGGAAGGGCGTGGACCGCCGTGCGCGTCAATCGCCGTGCCGGTGTCGCGGATAATCGCTGAAGCGCCACGGAGACAGCGTTCGCTATCATCGTGAACCCCATGTCGGGTTGACCATTCCGCGTGCCGGCCTCGATGAGTCGGTGGATGAGGAGACTGCGCCATGACCGCGACGTTTGGAAGTCATGTACCATGCGATGTCGCGAACGGCGTCTGTCGGAACCGCCTTGGCGACGGTGATCGTCGGATTCGAAGGAGTCACCATGACGTTCTTGAAGCGCGAACGCGAAGAGGGCCGGCGTGAGGGCCGGCTCGAAGGCCGGCTCGAAGGTCGACGCGAAGGCCGGCTCGAAGGGATGAGAGAGCGCGACCGTGAGTGGCACGACTGGCAGGAGAGGCTCAAGAGAGATCCGAACGCGCCACCGCCGCCGGCGGGCGGCGACACCCGTTGCCGGCCCGCGGGCGGCGAATTAATCTGAAGCGATGCACGTCGCCAATCCCAGTTCGACGACGACGGCGATTGACGCGCACGGCGGTCACGCTCAGCGCGTGGACACGGCGCCCGGCGTCCAGCCGCCCGCGGCGGCGGACTTCCCCGGCTGCAAGCCGGTTCGCCTGCCGCGCGAGGAGATCGACGACTGCGAGATCAGGCTGGAGTACTGGGACACCGTCTCCGAGACCGCCTGGATCTGCGATCCGGTCAGCTCCTACCACGAAGGCCCCGCGCGCCTCTTGACGGAGTCGGCCAAGCTTATTTCACAGGTGCGCGGCGCGCCGGTGAAGTGCCTCGGCAGCACCGACCTGACCGAACGCGACGCGCACGGCGAGCCGCGCCTCATCATGCAGGCGGACGAGATGGTGTACCTGCACCCGGCGCGCGCCCGGCTACCGCGGCCGGTGCTGACGGTCGGCGAGCACGACTTCCCGGACGTGGTGCTGGAGGTGGATCACACCACCGACGCGCGCCGGCGCAAGCTGCCGCAGTACGAGGCGTGGGGGTTCCCGGAAGTGTGGATCGACGTGCCCGATGCGCGCGCGCCGAGCCGGCCGCGCAGCCGGCGCTCGGGGCTGACCATCCACCTGTTGGAAGACGGGGCGTATCGGGAGTCGGTGGAGAGCCGGGCGTTTCCGGGCTGGACGGCGGTGGAGGTCCACGCGGCGCTGAACGAGGAGACGCTTTCGGCTCAGACCAGCGCGGTGCTGGAGCGGGTGGGAACGGCGCTCGGGGAGCGGGAAGGCACCGGCCCGGACGACGACCCGCTGCTGGGCGCGCAGCGCCGCCGCAGCCGCGCGGAGGGTCACGCCGAAGGCCGCGCGGAAGGCCGTGCCGGATTGGCGCGGGCGCTGTTGGCAGCGCGCGGCATCGAGGTCTCGCCCGGATTCCCCGGCGTGCCCGGCTTCGCCGAGCTGCCCGACCACCTCATCGTCGCGGCCGCCACCGCCTGCGTCAGCGAGGCCGACTTCCAGAAGCGTCTGCGTCAGGCGGTTTCGGGGCGGTAGCCGGCCGGAGCCGCTGGCGCCGTAGCGCCTCCGCGAAGCGGTCCCAGCGCTCCCGGTTCCGCGTCGTCGACAGGGATGGGAAGGGCGACATCCCGCTGTACGTGCTGATCGACGAGTACGACAACTTCGCCAACACGGTGCTGGCGTACCACGGGGCGGAGGCGTACGAGTCCTTCACGCACGGCGGCGGCTTCTTCCGCAACTTCTTCGCCACCCTCAAGGGCGGCACGGCGCGCAGCGGCGGCGGCATCGACCGCCTGTTCATCACCGGCGTGTCGCCGGTCACCATGGACGACGTGACCTCCGGCTTCAACATCGGCACCAACATCAGCCTGGAGCCCGACTTCAACGAGATGGTCGGCTTCACGGAGGCGGAAGTGCGGCGCCTGGTGGAGACCTACCGTGACCATGGCGTACTCGACCAGGACGTGGACGAAGCCATGGCGCTGATGGGCGAGTGGTACAACGGCTACCGGTTCGCCAAGGACGCCGACACCGACCTCTACAACTCCGACATGGTGCTGTACTACCTGAAGCACTCGATGCCGAACCGAGGCGTGCCGGACTACCTGATCGACACCAACGTGCGCATCGACTACGGCAAGCTGCGCCACCTGCTGGTGGTGGGCCGCCGGCTCAACGGCAACTTCGACCTGCTGCGCGAGATCATCGGCGAGGGGCGGAGGGACCTGCTGCGCATCCAGCCGAGCTTCCCGCTGCAGCAGCTCACCGACGAGGAGAACTTCCTGTCGCTGCTGCACTACTTCGGGTTGCTGAGCATCCGCGGCGTGGTGGACGGCATGCCGCGGCTGGCGATCCCGAACCAGACGGTGAAGCAACTGATGTACGGCTACCTGCGCGACGCCTACCGGGACATGGAGGTGTTCAGGGTCAGCATGTTCCGGTTCGAGCAGTTGATGGCGCGCATGGCCAACCAGGGCGAGTGGCGGCCGGCGCTGGAGTTCCTGGGCGAGGCGATCGCGCGGCAGACGGGGATCCGCGACTACATCGCCGGAGAGAAAGTCGTCCAGGGGTTCCTGGCCGCGTACCTGAGCGTGACCGACTTCTACGTGTTCCGCTCGGAGGCGGAGCTCGGGAAGGGGCACGCGGATATCGCCCTGGAGCCGCTGCTGGCGCGCTTTCCGCACCTGCGGGTCGGCTACCTGATCGAGCTGAAGTACCTGCCCCGGCGCGAGTCGGCGGACGAGGCGGGCATGGCGGCGGCGGTCGGCGATGCGACCGCGCAGTTGCGGCGCTACCTGGCGGACGAGCGCCTGGCGCGCCAGTTCCCCGGCGTGCGGTTCGTCGGCCTGGCGGTGGTGTTCCACGGCTGGGAGCTGGCGTACTGCGACGCGGTGGCGTAGCCGGTCGACGGTGGGGATCGAGGTGGTGGAGCCCGAGGACGCCGACTGAGGCGCCCGCGGCCTGCATTCCCTACGCGGTGACGGGCGCGAAGCTGGTTCTCTGATGGCCGAAGCGGCGTGGAAACCGATAGAGTGACGGCGGCAAAGGCTGCCTGCAATGGACGAGGTTCCCGCGTACCCGCACATTCCCTACGGCCAGTCCGACTTCCGGCGCATCCGCCTGCGCAAGTGGCTGTACGTCGACAAGACCCGCTTCCTGCGGCGCCTGGAACAGGAGGACTACGTCTTCCTGATCCGTCCGCGGCGCTTCGGCAAGTCGCTGTGGGTGTCGGTGCTGGAGAACTACTACGACCGCTGGTGGGGCCACGAGTTCGACGCCGTCTTCGCCGGCACCGACATCGGGCGGCATCCGACCGAAGAACGGCACCGCTACGTCGTGCTGCGCTTCGACTTCTCGATGGTCAGCGACAAGCTGGAAACCCTGGAGCAACGATTCGAGAGTCACTGCCACACGGAGCTGCGGGGGACGCTGCGGCGGCATCCCGACCTGTTCCCCGAAGCGGCGCTGCGAGAGATCCTGGCGCCGCCGTCGATCACCGAGAAGCTCGGCGAGCTGTTCCGGTACGTCGGCGACCACGGCATCCCGCTGTACGTGCTGATCGACGAGTACGACAACTTCGCCAATACGGTGCTGGCGTACCACGGGGCGGAGGCGTACCACGACTTCACCCACGGCGGCGGCTTCTTCCGCAACTTCTTCGCCACCCTCAAGGGCGGCACGGCGCGCAGCGGCGGCGGCATCGACCGGCTGTTCATCACCGGCGTGTCGCCGGTCACCATGGATGACGTCACCTCGGGCTTCAACATCGGCACCAACATCAGCCTGCACCCGGACTTCAACGAGATGATCGGCTTCACCGAGGCGGAGGTGCGGCGCCTGGTCGAGACCTACCGCGAGCGCGGCGTGTTCGACCAGCCGGTCGATGAAGCCATGGCACTGATGGGCGAGTGGTACAACGGCTACCGGTTCGCCGAGGAAGCCGAGACCGATCTGTACAACTCCGACATGGTGCTCTACTACCTGAAGGACTCGATCCCCAACCGGCGCGTGCCGAGGTACCTGATCGACACCAACGTGCGCATCGACTACGGCAAGCTGCGCCACCTGCTGGTGGTGGGGCGGCAGTTGAACGGCAACTTCGACCTGCTGCGGGAGGTCATCGGCGAGGGGCAGAAGGACGTGCTGTACATCCAGCCGAGCTTCCCGCTGAAGCAGCTTACCGACGAGGAGAACTTCCTGTCGCTGCTGCACTACTTCGGGTTGCTGAGCATCCGCGCAGTCGTGGACGGCATGCCGCGTTTGGCGATCCCGAACCAGACGGTGAAGCAGTTGATGTACGGCTACCTGCGCGACGCCTACCGGGACGTGGAGGTGTTCAGGGTCAGCATGTTCCGGTTCGAGCAGTTGATGGCGCGCATGGCCAATCAGGGCGAGTGGCGGCCTGCGCTGGAGTTCCTGGGCGAAGCGATCGCCGCGCAGACCGGGATTCGCGACTACATCGCCGGCGAGAAGGTCGTCCAGGGGTTCCTGGCGGCGTATCTGAGCGTCACCGGCTTCTACGTGTTCCGCTCGGAGGCGGAGCTGGGGCAGACCATATCGCGGCCCGGACATGCCGACATCGCCCTGGAGCCGCTGCTGGCGCGCTTTCCGCACCTGCGGGTCGGCTACCTGATCGAGCTGAAGTACCTGCCCCGGCGCGAGTCGGCGGACGAGGCGGGCATGGCGGCGGCGGTCGGCGATGCGACCGCGCAGTTGCGGCGCTACCTGGCGGACGAGCGGCTGGTCCGCCAGTTCCCGGGCGTGCGGTTCGTGGGCCTGGCGGTGGTGTTCCACGGCTGGGAGCTGGCGCACTGCGACGCGGTGGCGTAGCCGCGAAGTCCCGTCGGGCAACCTCAGGTCGCCGCGCGATCAGTGGCGTGGCGGCGAATTCGCGAGCGGATTGTTCAACAATAATAAGCCGCGAAGTTCAAGGGATGCCGTCGCCACCCATCCCGAGCCCACGGTGCGGTCCTCGATCAGGGTGTAGTCCTCGAAGCGGCGGCTGACCGCCACCGTCCGGCCGGCGGGCAGGCGGGCCACCACCGACCCTTCCGGCGCCGGGACGCGGTGCAGCGCGGCGCCCGCGCGGCCGATCACGGCCATGCGCCGCTCGGCCACGCCGCCCGGAGCGGCCAGCGCCGCGACGCCCGCGGCCAGCAGCAGCGCGGCCAGGCCCGCGGCCGCGAAGCCGGTTCGCGCTCGGCGGCTTGTTCCCCGCCGCAACGCCCCGGCCGCGCCCGCGGCGGCGGCGAGCAGGCCGGCGGTCCACAGCCCGCGCCGCGGCCACGCGGTGTCCGCGCCGTGGCGGAGGCCGGTCAGTCCGGTCGCCGCCTCGACCGCGGCGAGCGCCGACCGCGTCTCCGGCCAGCCGCGCAGCCGCAGCGCGGCGCGCAGGGCGAGGACGGCGGCCGCCGTGTCGCCGGCGGCGAAGCGGCTGACGCCCAGACCGTGCAGCTCGGCCGCCCGGCAGGCGCGCCGCCGGTCGAACGCCGGCACCGCGCCGCAGCGGGCCGCGTCGACCGCGGGCAGCTCCGCCGGCGCCGGTTCGGCGGCAGGCGGAGGAAGCGCGACCGGCTGCGCCCCGATCTGCGCCGGCTCACCGTCCGGCAGCCGCAGGTACGGCAGCGCCGGCACCACGACCGACAGCTCGCCCCCGCCGCCGGCGCGCAGCCGGTAGCGCCAGCGCTTGCGCGCTCCGGCTTCGTCCACCTCCTGCGCCGTGTCGACGATGGTGCCGCCGCGCACCTCCGGCAGCGGGTGCTCCACGAGCGGCACGCTGCCGGAGCCGGTCACCTCCACCGTCAGCTCGCCCGCATCGGCCCCCAGCCAGCGGAACGCCACCACGCGGTCGAACGCGCCGACCGCACGCGTGGCCGTGATCGGGTCGGCGACCGCGCGGACGTCCAGCCTCACGGCGCCGGCCGTGCGCTCGGTGCCGCCGACCGCCGCCCGCGCGGCCGGCAGCGTCGTGCGGCCGGCGATCCGCGCCGTCAGGCGGTAGCGGGCCACCGGGATCACGAAACGGTCCGTGCCGGCCAGCGCCGCGATGCCGCCGCCGGCCGGCAGCGGCTGCAGATCCAGCCCCGCGACCGGTTCCACCCGCGGCGGCCCTGACAGCGGCAGCGGCGCCGGCGCGACCAGCTCCAGCACCGCCGTCACCGCCTGCCACACGAACGGCGTGGTGGTGTCCAGCCGCCAGCGCAGCACCGGCTCCGCCGCCACGGCGTCCCCGGCCTGGGGAGCGGCGGCCGGCGTGGCGAACAGGGCCAGCACGAGCGCCGCCGCGGCGTGCGCCGTCACCAGGACTCGGCGGTGTCCGCGCCGGAGGGGCGCGAGCTCCACAGGGTGTCCTCCTGTTGCATGGCGAAGCGCAGGAGTTGCGCGGCGCCGTCGCCGATCCCGGCGGCCTCCGCGACCGGCGCCGCCGCCGGCCTCTGCCCGGAGGCCAGGCGGCGCAGCGCCAGCTCCAGGTTGCGCTTGGCGTCCCGGTCGCCGGAGCGCGCCGCGAGCGCCGCGCGGTAGCCCAGCACGGCGGCGCGGTAGTCGCCGCGCGCGAAGGCCAGGTTGGCGCGGTTGAAGCTGACCCGGAACCGCAGCTCGGCGTCCGCGTGGCCTCGATCGGCCAGCCCGGCGAGCAGCCGCTCCGCGGCGTCCTCCTCGCCGAGCGCCGCGTAGGCCGCGGCCAGGTTGAGGGTGGCGTACGCGGCGAACCGGTCGCCGACCCGCTTGTAGCTGACGATCGCCCGGGTCGGCTCGCCACCCGCCAGGCGCAGGGTGCCGGCGATCACGCGCGCGTGCTCCCGGAACGGCAGCGCGAGCGTCAACGCGGCCAGCAGCAGCCCCGCCGCGGCGCCGGCCAGCGTCGTTACAACAGGCCGCGCCACCGCACCGTCCGCACCAGCTCCGCGGCCAGGGCGGCCGCGAGGGCCGCCAGGACCAGTTCCAGCGTCCGTCCGCGCGGGCGCCACGCGCGCGCGCCGTCGGTCGGGACCGTGCCGCCGCCGGCGGCATCCGCCACCGCGCGGGCCGCGCGATCGACCTGGCCGGCGGCCGTGACCTCGATCGGCGTGGTGCGCGCGGCGCGAGCCAGGCCGGCCACGTTCGCCGCCCGCGCGCGCGTGATCACCGGATCGCCGGCGGCGTCCAGCACCGGGCGGCCGTCGGCACGCAGCAACCCGATGCCGCCCGGGGTGCCGATCACCACCGGCAGCACCGTCACGCCGGCGCCGGCGGCCGTCAGCGCGGCCCGGACCCCGGCGCCGAGCACGCCGCTCCCCAGGCGATTGTCCACGGTGACCTCTCCGTCGGTGACCAGCACGACCGTGTGGCGCGGCTGCGGCCGTGCCGCCAGGCGGCCCCGCACCTGCTCCAGCGCGCCGGCGATGTCGGAACCGGGAGGCGGCAGCGGCAGCGCCGGCGGCGGCGCCTCTCCGGCACGGGCGGCCCATCCCGGCGACCGCACCTGCGCAGGCGTCGGCGCGGGCGGAAGCGCGCCGGTCACCTGGGCCAGGACGGCGGCGAGCGCGCGGCGGTCCGCGGTCGGGGGCAGCAGGTCGAGCGTGCCGCCGCGGAACACGGTCAGTCCCACCCGGACGGGGGCGAGCGAGGAGGCGGCGGCCTCGACGATCGCAACCGCCGCGTGCAGGCGCGACGGCGCCACGTCGGCGGCGCGCATGCTGTAGGACAGGTCGAGCAGCACGGTGACCTCGCGGTCGGGGGCGGCCGGCGCGGCGGGCTCACGCCCCCAGTGCAGGCCGGCCGCGGCCAGCGCCAGCAGGGCCACCGCCGCAGCCTCCAGCATGCCGCGCGCGACCCGCTTGGCGACCGCCGCGCGCGCGACGCGCGGACCGCGCGCGGCACCCGCCAGCGCCGCCACCGCGCGGGCGGCGCGCCGGCGCCCGCTCCACGCCAGCGCCGCGGCCAGCGGCGCGCCGGCCAGCAGGAACAGCCAGGCGGGCGACTCGACCGTCATCTGCCGCTCATGCCGCCGGCCTCACAGGGCCTCGCGCAGCAGCAGGCGCCGCAGCGCGGCGTGCAGCAGCAGACCGATGAGCGCGGCGATCGCGAACGGGCGGCCTGCGTCGCTGCGCGCAAGCATCGGGCGGGCGCGCCGCTCCCGGCCCTCGACCCGGTCGAGATCGGCCAGCGCGGCCTCCAGCGCGGCAGCGTCGGCCGCCCACGAGAAGCGGCCGCCGGTGCGCTCGGCCAGCGCCTGCAGCAGCGCCGCGTCGGGCTGCCCGCGGTAGCTGCCGCGGCGCACGGCGCCGGTATCGGGATCGGTGAACTCCAGCAGCGTCGGCCGGTCGGCGCCGACGCCGACGGTGTGGATGGTGAAACCGAGTTGCGCGGCCACCTCGGCGGCGGCCTCCGGGGCGATCGGGCCGGTGGTGTTCTCGCCGTCCGTGATCAGGATGATCACCCCGCGCTCGGCGCCGGCGGCCTGCAGATGGGCGGCGGCGACGCTCAGCCCCATGCCGATCGCCGTGCCGTCTCCCGACTGCATGACGCGCAGCCCGCCGATGCGGTCCACGAGGTAGTCGTGGTCGTACGTCAGCGGAGAGCGCAGTCCGGCGCGCTCCGCGAAGCTCACCAGACCCAACGGATCGGCCGGCCGGCGATCGACGAACGAGCGCAGCGCCGCCGCCGCGCCGCGCAGGCGGCTGCCCGCCCCGAGGTCCAGCGCGCCCATGCTGGGCGAGGTGTCCACGGCGAAGACGATGTCGGTGCCGCGGTCGAGGAAGACGGTGGTGCGCTGCAGGCGCACGGGGCCGGCGGCGGCAAGCGTCGCCGCCAGCAGCGCACCCCAGAACAGCGCGGTGCAGATCCCGCGGGCGGCGCGCGCCGGGTAGCGCGGCGGCGGCACCGAGGCGCCGCCCCACGCGCTCAGCGATACGGGAACGGCGCCGCCGCGGTTCCGGCGCCGCGACACCGCGAACACCGCGGCGACGGCGACCAGTGCCAGCAGCGCCAGCGGTCGATCGAGCGCCATCGGCGGTCGTTACCACGGGACAGCCTCGATGTCCACCCGATAGAGTGACGGCGGCACGGCTGCCCTGCAATGGACGAGGTTCCCGCTCACCCGCGCATTCCCTACGGCCAGTCCGACTTCCGGCGCATCCGCCTGCGCAAGTGGCTGTACGTCGACAAGACCCGCTTCCTGCGGCGCCTGGAACAGGAGGACTACGTCTTCCTGATCCGCCCGCGGCGGTTCGGCAAGACGCTGTGGGTGTCGCTGCTGGAGAACTACTACGACCGCTTCTGGGCCGACGACTTCGACGCCACCTTCGCCGGCACCGACATCGGCCGGGATCCGACCGGGGAACAGAGCCGCTACGTCACCCTGCGCTTCAACTTCTCGATGGTCGAAGACAAGCTGGAAACCCTGCAGGAACGCTTCGAGGGCTACTGCACCATCGAGTTTCGCGGCACTCTGGAACGGCATCCGGATCTGTTCCCGGAAGCCGCGTTGCAGCGGTTGCTGGCACCACCTTCGATCGCCGAAAAACTCGCCGCGCTGTTCCGCTACGCGGGTGACCACGACATCCGGCTGTACGTGCTGATCGACGAGTACGACAACTTCGCCAATACGGTGCTGGCACACCACGGCGCCGAGGCGTACCACGCCTTCACCCACGGCGGCGGCTTCTTCCGCAACTTCTTCGCCACCCTCAAGGGCGGCACCGAGCGCAGCGGCGGCGGCATCGACCGTCTGTTCATCACCGGCGTGTCGCCGATCACCATGGACGACGTCACCTCGGGCTTCAACATCGGCACCAACATCAGCCTGCACCCGGACTTCAACGAGATGGTCGGCTTCAGGGAGGCGGAGGTGCGCCGCCTGGTCGAGACCTACCGGGAGCACGGCGTGTTCGACCAGGACGTCGATGAAGCCATGGCCCTGATGGGCGAGTGGTACAACGGCTACCGGTTCGCCGAGGAAGCCGAGACCGATCTCTACAACACCGACATGGTCCTCTACTACCTGAAGCACTCGATGCCGAACCGGGGCGTGCCGACGTACCTGATCGACACCAACGTGCGCATCGACTACGGCAAGCTGCGCCACCTGCTGGTGGTGGGTCGGCAGCTCAACGGCAACTTCGACCTGCTGCGGGAGGTCATCGGCGAGGGGCGGAAGGACCTGCCGCGCATCCAGCCGAGCTTCCCGCTGAAACAGCTCACCGACCGGCAGAACTTCCTGTCGCTGCTGCACTACTTCGGGCTGCTGAGCATCCGCGCCGTGGTGGACGGCATGCCGCGGCTGGCGATCCCGAACCAGACGGTCAAGCAGTTGATGTACGGCTACCTGCGCGACGGCTACCGCGACGTGGAGGTGTTCCGGGTCGACCTGTACCGGTTCGAGCAGTTGATGCTGCGGATGGCCAACCAGGGCGAATGGCGGCCGGCACTCGAGTTCCTGGGCGAAGCGATCGCCGCGCAGACCGGGATTCGCGACTACATCGCCAGCGAGAAGGTAGTACAGGGGTTCCTGGCCGCGTATCTGAGCGTGACCGACTTCTACGTGTTCCGCTCGGAGGCGGAGCTGGGGAAGGGACATGCGGATATCGCCCTGGAGCCGCTGCTGGCGCGCTTCCCGCACCTGCGGGTAGGCTACCTGATCGAGTTGAAGTACCTGCCCCGGCGCGAGTCGGCGGACGAGGCGGGCGTGACGGCGGCGGTGAGGGAAGCGACCGCGCAGTTGCGGCGCTACCTGGCGGACGAGCGCTTGGCGCGCCAGTTCCCCGGCGTGCGGTTCGTCGGCCTGGCGGTGGTGTTCCACGGCTGGGAGCTGGCGCACTGCGACGCGGTGGCGTAGCCGCGAAGTCCCGTCGGGCAACCCTCAGGTAGTCCCATGTCGGTGATCTGCTCAAGCAGCAGAATCCCCGGGTGGGTTGAGATTCGATTCCTGGGCACCCGAATCATCTGCTCCTCCGTCAACTCACCGCGGTGTCAGCCACCGGCCGGCTCTCCTTCATCCTACCGGGCTCTCTGCGCCTCTTCCAGCTCGCGCTCGGCCGCCGTGACGGCGGCGCGTGCCTGGTCGGCAAGGGCCGCCGCGTCCGTGTCGCGCAACGGCGCGCCGCCGAAGGTGAACCGTTCCGCGGCCGCGATCGCCCCGGCGACCGCGGCCGCGGCGTGCGGAGTGAGCCCGGCTTCCGCAAGCAAGGCCGGCAGCTCCGGAGCCGTCTTCGAGCGGGCCGCAACCTGCAGCCGTCCCGTCAGGAACCGGCGCGTCAGGCGGGCGACCTCCGCCGAGTAGGCCGCGCCGGATGTTCCGCGTCCCTTCAGGGCGCGCAGGTCGCGCTCGAACCGCAGCCGCGGGCCGCGCCGGCGCCGTGCGGCGAGCAGCCGGGTCGCCACACGCGCGATGCGGCGCGCCCCGATCGCCGCGGCGGCGGGGCAGATGAGCAACAGCGCCCCTGCCGCCGCCAGGCCCGCAGCGGTGCCCGGCAGCGCCATCGGCGCGCGCGCCGGTTCCAGCTCTGCCGCTTCGGGCGGCAACGTGGCGGCGGTCGTCACCGCCGGGAGCTCCACCACCGCGGCGCCCAGGTCGATCGCGGGAAGGGCGGTCGTGCCGGGCTGGAACGACCGGAAGGAGACGCGCAGCACGTGCCGGCCACCGGCGAGCGGCGTGACGGTGACGGCGTCGATCAGGATCGGTTCGAGCGCCGCCGCGGGCGCCGCGACCGGCCGCGGCGTCCCGCCTTCGAAGCCGGCGGGCAAGCCGGCCAGCACCACCTGCAGCTCGACCGGGTCGCCGACCGTGAACCGCGCCGGGATGAACGTCACCTGCTCGATGCGGACCGGGGCGGCAGGAGGCGTTGCGCCCCCGGCCGGCGGTTCGTGCGCGGCGGCCGCGGCGGCGGCGGCGAGCACGGCCGGGACCCACAGCCGGAGTGCGAGTCGGCTCACTCTGCGAGTGAGGTTCGCTCCGCTCACTCTGCCCCGCGGCGGCGGCGCCGCGCCGCGAAGAAGCGGGCCAGCGACGCGGCCGCATCCTCGCCCGTGCCGATCTCCAGCATCGCCACGCCCGCCTGGCGGCAGCGCGTCCGCCACGCCTGCAGGTGACGGTCCCAGAACCGCCGATATCCGTCGGCAACCCCGAACCGGCGCACCCCGGTCTCGGGGTCGACCAGCTCCACCGCCGCTCCCGCCGGCAGGGCGCGGTCCAGCGGCTCGGCGATGCGGACCGCAATCACGTCGTGGGCGCGCGCGGCGGCGCGCAGCTCGTGCCAGTACCCGTCGGTCTTGAAGTCCGACAGGATGATGCACACGCTGCGCCGCTTCAGGTTGGCGGCCATGGTGCGCAGCGCCAGCGCCAGGTCGGACCCGCGTCCGGCCGCGCGCGCGTGCAGCAGGTCGTTGACCAGGCGCAGCACGCGCGTCCGCCCCCGTGCCGGCGCCACCCACGACTCGATCCGGTCGCTGAACAGGCAGGCGCCGATGCGGTCGTCGCTGAACTGCGCCGACAGTGCCAGGACCGCCGCCACCCGGACGGACAGGTCGCGCTTTTCCGCCGAGCCGGCCAGCATCGAGGCCGAACGGTCCGCCAGCAGCAGGATGGCCAGCTCGCGCTCCTCCCGGAACACCTTGGAGTAGGCAGCCGAGGCCGCCCCGCCGAGCCGCGAGGTGACGTTCCAGTCGATGGTGCGCACGTCGTCGCCGTCGTGGTACTCGCGCACCTCGTCGAACTCGACGCCCTGCCCGCGGAAGGCGGAGCGGTAGCCGCCGGCCGCCAGCGCCGCCGCCACCCGCTCCGCGGCGACCCTGATGCGGCGCGCATCGCGGGCGAGCTCCGCCGGCGCCGCTCCCCACGCGCTCACGGCACCGCCACCCGGTCGAGGACCAGCGCGACGATGGCGTCGGCCGTAACCTCCTCCGACTCGGCCTGGTAGGAGGTGATGATGCGGTGGCGCAGCAGCGGCGCCGCCACCGCCTTGACGTCCTCCGGCAGGACGTAGGCGCGGCCCTGCAGCACGGCGCGGATCTTGCTGCAGCGGTAGAAGGCGATCGACGCACGCGGCGAGGCGCCGTGCTCGACGAAACGCGCGTGCTCGGCCCCGCCGGCGGCGCGCGTGGCGCGCACGATGGCGACGATGTACTCCTCGATGCGGCGGTCGACGCGCACGCCGGCGACGATCCGCTGCAGGTCGGCCACCCGCTGCGGATCGAGCGCGCGGCGCAGCTCGGAGTCCGGCCGGTCGCCGACCAGGCGCACCACGGCGAGCTCGTCCTCGAAGCTGGGATACGGGACCTGCAGCTTCAGCAGGAAGCGGTCGAGCTGCCTCCGGCAGCGGGTAGGTCCCTTCGTGCTCGAGCGGGTTCTGGGTCGCCAGCACCATGAACGGTTCCGGCAGGCCGAAGGTGCGCTCGCCGATGGTGATCTGCCGCTCCTCCATCGCCTGCAGCAACGCCGACTGCACCTTGGCCGGCGCGCGGTTGATCTCGTCGGCCAGGACGATCTGCGCGAAGACCGGTCCGCGCCGCGCGACGAACTCACCGGTCTGCGGCCGGTACACCATGGTGCCGAGCAGGTCGGCCGGCAGCAGGTCCGGGGTGAACTGGATGCGGCTGTAGCTGGCGTCCACGACCTCGGCCAGCGCCCGGACGGCGCGCGTCTTGGCGAGCCCCGGCGCGCCTTCCAGCAGCACGTGGCCGCCGGCGACCAGCGCCATCAGCATGCCGTCGACCACGTCGTCCTGGCCGACCACGCGCTTGCCGATCTCCGCCCGCGCCTGCTGCAGGGCGGCGCGCACCTCGGCCACCCGGCCGTCGAGCTCCGCGGCGGAGCTCATGAGCGATAGTCCGCGTTCTCCGTGACGTAGCCGTGCGAAAGATCGGCTCCCAGGACCGCCGCGTGCCCGCGGCGGCCGGCTGCGGATGCCTCGAAATCGACGTCGATCTCCACCGCGAGGCCGTGCGGCGGGTAGTCGAGCGCGTGGTCGATGCTCCGCTCCCGCAGGTAGGCGGCCAGCGCCTCCTCCTTGCTCCCGTCGAGCTGGAACGCGCCGCGGGAAAACACCGTGACGCCGCCCAGGCGGACGGTGGCGCCGGCCAGCGGCGGCGGGTCGGGCTGCGCGCCGAGGTGGTCGCCGATGGAGCTGACCAGCCGTCCCACGTTGGGGTCGCAGCCGTTCACGGCGGTCTTGACCAGCGGCGAGTTGACCACCGCCTTGCCGATGGCCGCGGCCTGCTCGTCCGTGCCCGGCGCGTCGACCGCGACCCGGATGACGTGCTCGACCCCCTCGCCGTTGCGGACGATGTCGCCGGCCAGGTCGCGGCAGACCCCGGCGATGGCCTCGGCCAGCGCCTCCCGAGGCACGCCGCCCGTGCGCTGCGAGCTCAGCGCCAGCACCATGTCGCTGGTGCTCTGGTCGCCGTCCACGGAGATGCGGTTGAAGCTGTCCCGCACCGCGCCGTCCAGCAGGCCCTGCAGCGTGTCGCGGTCGACCGCGGCGTCGGTCAGCAGGAACGCCAGCATGGTGGCCATCGACGGCTCGATCATGCCGGCGCCCTTGGCGATGCCGACCACCCGTGCGTCGCCCGCGCGCCGGCTGCGCACCTTGGGATAGCGGTCGGTGGTCATGATCGCCCGCGCCGCCGGCACCACGCTTCCCGGGGAACAGGCGGCGACCAGGCCGGGCACGGCGGCGCAGATCGGCTCGAACGGAAGCCGCCAGCCGATCACGCCGGTGGAGGCGGGGGCGAACGCCTGCCCGGCGGCGCCCGCCTCTTCGGCCAGGCGGCCGACGACGGCCATGGCGTCGTCGACGCCGGTGGCGACGCCCACGTTGGAGACCGCGTTGTTGATCACGACGCCGCGCACCGGCACGCGCCGGTCGAGCAGGTCGGCGACGATCTGCACCGGCGCGCCGCGCAGGGTGTTGCGCGTCAGCGTGGCCGCGAAGGCGTCGGCCGGCTCATCTGCCAGGAGCAGCGTGACCCGAATCGGCAACTCCTTGCCCGGCCGTTCCGGGGGCTCGAACGCGGTGACCGCGGTGGCGACCCCGAACCCGGGCGGCAGGGCGCCGCGCGAGGCCAGCGCCGCCAGATAATCAGCGGATGTATCGTACCGTTCCACGCCGCGCAGTGTAGCGTGCGGCCACGGCAGTTGTTCGGTTGACCACGACAGAACCCGGGCCCCCTTGCTCCGCCTCACGTCCAAGGTGAGAATGAGGGCTTCATGATAGAGGTCGACCCCGAAGGGACCTTGCGGGAGGTGCGGCACGCGCTGTTCTCGATGGCGGTCCTTCGTGCCCGTCGTCGGGCGACCACGGCCCCCATCAGCGCCGAGGAGATCCAGGCCGAGATCGATGCCCAGCGTGCGCGTCAGCTAGCCGAGCTGGCGGCGGCGGGCATCGTCACGCTGCCGACCCATGCGGCTTCGCTCACGCAGCCTAGTCCGCAACAGGTCGCCGGCAAGCCGCTGTCCGACATCGTGCGTGGCGATCGCCGATGATCGTGGCGGCGCTCTGTCCCTACGGCACGTCGACGGGGCGGTCGTAGTCGGGCAGGCCGTCGGGGCCCATCAGGTAGGCGTCGTCCCCTTCAAGGAACGCCTTGCGACCATCTTCGAGCGTCACCACCTCCCACGTATCCGGCACCTCGTCCGGGTCCGCCGCAGCCACTTCTGCGGCGGTGATCCGCCCGAGGGAACGCCCGGAGTAATCGCTGTCTACAGTGCCTGCGGAGCTTTCTGCCTTGCCCATCCCCGCGCCTCCATCAGCCGATCAATCGCTGATGCGATCGGTGCGAACTCGTCATACGGCCAGTGCCGGATTCTCACTGTCGCGTTCTGGTGAGTCAATATCCTGTCGAGTTGACCCTGGAGGCGGGACGACCCGCTCCGCCATGCGATCCACTGGGCATAAGCGCGCGCCCACAGTTCGCGAGGATTCGCTTGCTTCGGCCTCAACAGCCCAGAGGTGGGCGTGACGCGGATCGCGGCCATCAAGGCGCGCATTTCGGGGGTCGACTGCTTTATCGTCTCCCGGTTGCGGAGGCGCGTTGGAGACCCGGAAAGCGCCACATGATCGAGGTAGTGGCCGATCTCGTGCACGATGGTGAGCGCTGGCCAAGCGTCGGTCCGCGCGAAGGAAATCACGATCTCCCTCGCGGCCCCGGTACTCCGATCATGGTCGAACCATCCGAGGACACCCGGTTCGTTCGCTTCCCTGACCGGGATCGGCATCGACGGCAAGCCGATGACACCGTGTACCCGCCCGATCGCCCGTAGCGCCTCTCGGGCGGCGCGAGCCTGCGACCCTGCCGGTTTGAGGTCGAATCCCTGGCGCACCGGCGTGCTCGCGGGGTCGGGCTCCATGTTTCCGCGAAGATGCGGCCCCGCTCGTACCACTGCGTGAGCTAACTCCCCCAAGTTTCGCGCCGCAGGAGCAGCAGGATCGGCAGGTGGTCGGAGTGGCCGTCCGTGCCGATCCAGCGGCGCGGGTGGCCGGTGGCGGGCGACACCAGGCCGTCGCGGATCACGGCGAAGCCGCCGGGCGCGTACCAGACGCCCGCGCGGTCGAACAGGCCGGCGCTCAGCAGGAAGTGGTCGGGGGTCTCCCAGGCGCCGCGGTGCACGACCGTGCCGCGCTCCGGCCCCTCCAGCTCCAGCCAGGGGCTGTACAGCACCACGCCGCCGGCCGGGGGCCGTGCGTCGAACGCAGGCCGCGCGTCGAGCGGCCGGCCGGTGACTGCCAGCACGCCGGCTGCCGCGCCCGGGAGTCCGGCCAGCGCGGTCGGGTAGCCGGCCGCGGTGTGATCGTCCACGCTCTCGTTCAGGTCGCCGGTGACCAGCAGGTCGACCAGCGGGTCGGTCCGTTGCAATTCCCGGATGCGAGCGCCCAGGACGGTGGCGGCGGCGCGCCTGGCCGGCGCCGTCTCCTCGGCACCGCCGCGCTTGGACTTCCAGTGGTTGTTGAACAGGAACAGCGAGCGCCCGCCGCCGAGGTCCAGCTCCGCCTCCACGACCGGCCGCAGGTGGCGGCCGTCGTGCCACACCTGGTGCAGGCGCACGCGCAGGACCGGCAGGCGCGACAGCACCACCGGCGTCAGGGTCAGGCCGAGATCGGCGCCGTCGTTCGGGACGGCGACCACGTAGGCGTAGCCCAGGTCGCGCAGGCGGTCGCGCAGGTCCAGGGCGGCGCGGCGGTTCTCCACCTCCTGCAGCGCGAGGACGTCGGCGCCGCCGGGATGCACGTCGCGCAGCACGGCGGCGATCCGATTCAGGCGCGCCGCGTAACGCGCCGCATCCCAGCGGCCGGCGCGGAACTCGTCGTACTCGGCGCCCTGCTCGACGGCGTCGAACAGGTTCTGGACGTTGTAGGAGAGCACGCTGATCGCGGGCGCGTCCGCCGCGATTCGCGTAGCGGGCGCGAGGACGAGGAGGACGAGGAGCGCTGCCGTCCGGGCCGCGGCCGGCCGGGGACGGCGCCCGCTCAGCCCGCGGCGGCCTGCTCCGCGCGCAAGGCGGCCGACTCCTGCTCCGCGCTCGCGGACTGCGGCCGGAACGGCCTTCCGGTCAGGAGCGTGAACGCCTCCACGTAGCGGCGGCCGAGCTCCAGGCGCAGGTCGTCCGGTATGGCCGGCGGCGTCCCTTCGCCGGAGTAGCCGCGGTCCATCAGCCATTGCCGCAGGTGCTCCTTGTCGAGCGCGTGCTGGCGCTCGCCTGCCTCGAACCGTTCGCGGTAGCGGTCCGCGAACCAGTAGCGGCTGGAGTCGGGGGTATGCACCTCGTCGGCCAGGACCAGCTCGCCGTCCACCGTTCCCATCTCATACTTGGTATCCACCAGGATCAGGCCACGCTCCGCGGCGATCCGCCTGCCTCGCTCATAGAGCGCATGCGCCGTCCGTACCACTTCAGGCCAGAGCTTCGCGGGCACCAGGCCGCGCGCGGTGACCTCCTCGGAGGAGATCGGCTGGTCGTGCCGGCCGCGGTCCGCCTTGGTGGACGGCGTCAGCAGCGGCTCCGGAAACCGCTCACCCGCGCGCATGCCGTCCGGCAGGCGGATGCCGGACACGACCCCCGTGCGCCGGTAGTCACGCCACGCCGAGCCGGTCAGGTAGCCGCGCACCACGATCTCCACCGGCAGCACCCGGCAGCGGCGCACGCGCAGGGTGCGGGCGGTCACCCGGCGCACCACGTGGTTGGGCACGATGTCGGCGGTGCGCTCGAACTGGTAGAGGGACAGGCCGGTGAGCACCTCGCCCTTCCAGGGGATCGTGGTGAGCACGCGGTCGAAGGCCGACACGCGGTCGGTAGCGCAGATCAGGAGGTCGCTGCCGCACGCGACGAGGTCGCGTACCTTGGCGCGCTCCGGCCGCAGCCGGTCGTCCACCGACGACAGCGTCGCGCCCAGCGCCTCGCCGTCCGGCGGCAACGCCATCAGCTCAATGGGGTACTACAGCTCGGAGCGGTTCGCGATGATCCGCGACACCAGCCCGTACTCCTGCGCCTCGTCGGCGCTGAGCCAGTAGTCGCGGTCGGTGTCGCGCTCGACCTTCTCCAGTGACTGGCCGGTCTCCTCGGCGATCATCTGGTTGATCTTCGCGCGCAGCTTCTCCAGCTCGCGGGCGTGGATCTCGATCTCGGTGGCCACGCCGCGGATGCCGGACAGCGGCTGATGGATCAGGTAGTGCGAGTTCGGCAGGCCGATGCGGCGCTCGCGCGGGGCGGCCAGCAGCACGATGGCCGCGGCGCTGGCAACCAGCCCCATGCCGATGGTGACCACCGGCGGGGTGACGAAGCGCAGCATGTCGAAGATCGCGTAGCCGGCGTCGGCGTCGCCACCGGGCGAGTCGATGAATACGCGGACCGGATCGTCGCCGTCCGCCTCCAGCAGGATGAGCTGCTTGATGACCCGCTCGGCGAGCCGTTTGTTGATCTCTCCCGAGAGCAGCACCGACCGGCTCTTGAGCAGCCGGTTGGCCAGATCGTCGCTGTCGCCGTCGCCATCCCCGTCGCGGTCGCCCCGTTCGTCGTCCTGATCGTGTTCCTCTTCTTCTTCGTCGTCCAAGCGGCGCGGCAGATCGCGGCCCGATGCGTCCATTCCAGCCTCCGCGGGCAATATAGCCCTGCGTTCAGCCGGCGTCCAAGGAACTCAGTTGAGCGTCAGCTCGCCGACGGGGACCGGGAAGTCGGCGGTCGCGTGCGCGCGGAGCTCGCCGTCCGCCTCGGTGACGACCAGCGCCTGCACGCCGGCGTCGTCCTCGAACCAGCGGAGGCCGGCCGGGCCGGCGACGAACAGCCCGGTGGCCAGGGCGTCGGCCTCCGCGGCGCGCGCGGCGATCACGGTCACCGACACCGACGCGCGCGCGGGCCATCCGGTCTTCGGATCCAGGATGTGGTGGTAGCGGGCGCCGTCGACCTCCAGGGAGCGCTCGTAGTCGCCGGAGGTGACCACGGCGCGGCGCTCACCGGCTGCGCCGATCTCCAGGATCGCCAACGCCGCCTCGGCAGTGCGCGGATGCTGTATCCAGATACGCCAGGGGCGTTCGCCCGGCTTGAGGCCGGCGACCAGCAGATCGCCGCCCGCCTCGACCAGGAACCGCTCGATGCCCTGCCCGGCCAGGTGATCGGCGATCAGGTCGACCACCGCGCCCTTGCCCACGCCGCCCAGGTCCACCTGCTGGCCCGGCGCCAGGGCCAGGGCGCCGGTCACCCGGACCGCCGTGTAGTCCACCAACGAAACGGCGGACGCCAGCGCCTCGGGCGACGGCAGCCTGCCGCCCGTGTCGAAGTCCCAGAGCCGCACCACCGGCAGGATGGTCGGGTCGTAGGAGCCCTCGGTGCGGGCGGCCACCCTCACCGCATCGGCCAGCACCGCGCGCAGCAGAGCCTCGCCCTCCGTGCCGGCGGGCAGCATTCCTTTCTCATTGAGGATCGCCGTCGCCGAGCCTTCGGCACGGTGATCGAGCTGCCGGACCCACGCCGCCGCGGCCTGGTGCAACGCCTCCCACGCCGGCGCGCGGCGGGCGTACGCCGTGACCTTCACGTACGTCGACATGGACGAGAACTCGTCCCGGAACTCCCGCAGTCCGCAGCCGGCGAGCACCAGCACCGCGGCGGCGACGGCGACGGCGGCGCGCCCGGTGGAGCGTCCCGCCGTCAGACGGCCTTCGCCTCCCAGGTCGCCAGATCCAGGCGGAAGCTGTCGCGGATGGCCTTGAAAGCGTCCAGGGTCACCGCGACGTCCTCCTCGGTGTGGGCGGCCGTGGGGATCATCCGGTACAGGTGCACGCCGCGCGGGGTCACCGGATAGGTGACGCCGGAGCAGAAGATGCCGAACCGCTCGCGCAGGGTCTGCAGGATCGCCATGCCGGTCTCTTCCTTGTCGGTCGGGATGTAGACCGGGGTGATCGGCGACGCGGTGTCGCCCAGCTCGTAGCCCAGCTCGCGCAGGCCGTCCTGCAGCAGACGGGCGATGTGCCACATGTGCTCGCGGTACTCCGGGTGCGCCTCGATCTCGTCGAGGGTGGCCGCCAGCGCCTCCACGTACACCATGGGCAGGCTCTTCGCGAACACGTAGGAGCGGGCGTTGTAGCGGATGTAGTCGCAGACCTCCCGCTCGCCGGCGGTCACGCCGCCGATGGCCGCGAACGCCTTGGCGAAGGTCCCGAAGTACAGGTCGATGTCGTCCTGCACGCCGAAGTGCTCGCCGGTGCCCTGCCCGGTGGCGCCCATGACCCCGAAGCCGTGCGCGTCGTCGCAGTACACCCGCGCGCCGTACCGCTTCGCCAGGCCGCAGATCCCGGGCAGGTCGGCCAGGTCGCCGCGCATGCCGTAGACCCCCTCGACCACCACCAGGGTGCCGCCGCGCTCGCGCCGTGCGGAGGCGGCGAGCTGCCGTTCCAGGCTCTCCAGGTCGTTGTGCCTGAACGGCCGGAAGCGGCGCCCGGCCATCGCCTGCACGGTGCCGTCGATCATCGACGCGTGCGACAGCTTGTCGATGATCACCTCGTCCAGGGGTCCGATCAGGGACGAGATGGTGCCGGTCACGCCCAGATAGCCGTAGTTGAACAGCACGGCGGCATCCTTGCCGCAAAAGGCGGCGAGCCGCTCCTCCAGGTCGATGTGCGCCTGCGTGTTGCCGGTCAGCATGCGCGACCCCATGGGCGAGTAGGTGCCGTACCGCTCCAGGGCCTGCCGCGCCCGGTCGCGGATGCGCTCGTTGCCGGTCAGACCCAGGTAGCTGTTGACCGACCACATGATCACCGACCGGCCCTGGAACACCATGTGCGGGCCCGGCGCGGAGTCCAGGATCGGCTGGGAGAAATAGCGGTCGCCGGCCGCCCGGAAGCGGCCGAAATATCCTTCGTCGCCGTGACACTTCTCGAACAAGTCGGTCATTGGAACCCTCGCGAATCCGGCGTGATCAATCCGGCGTAATGTCGTGCCGAACCTCTCCCGCGGGCAACGGCCGCGTCTACGGCATCGCGCCGTCGCGTTCGAGGCCGGCGGCAGCGGGTGTCGGGAGAGTGGCCTGAGGTCTTCCTTTTCGCCCGGCGGCCCGCAACTCACGCCGCGATCGCGTGCTGGTCGAACTGAATATTTGAACGTAATATTCAGCGGCTATGCTCGGGACCCCGGACCGCCGCGAGCAGCTCCTGCAAGCGGGCGAGCGCCTGTTCGCCGAGCACGGCTACCGGGGCGTCACCATCGCGGAGGTCGCCGCCGCGGTGGGCGTGTCGACCGGGTCGTTCTACAGCCACTTCCCGGACAAGGAGACCTTCTTCGGCGTCATCCTCGACCGCCTCACCGACCGGGGGGTGCAGCAGGCGCGATCGGTCATCGCCCGGTTCAAGAACCCGATGAACCAGCTCAAGGCCCTGTACCGGTTCATCACCCTGGGGCTGCGCGGCAACCCGTTGCTGCTCGGCGTCCTGACCGATGAACGGCGCTTCGGCTATCCGTCGCCGGACGAGCGCAACCGGCGCCGGCAGCGGCTGCTCCAGTCCGTCGGCGGCCTGATCGACGACATCCTCGCGGACGGCATCCGCCGCCTGATCTTCCGCGTCGGCCGCTACCACGACACGCGCCGGCTGCTGCTTTCGATCTACGGCGCGCTGCTGTCCGCCATCGACAGCGACCACTTCGAGGAGCTGACCCAGGACATGCTGCTGCTGATGGACCGCGGCCTGCGCCGCCGGCTCACGCTCACCCGCAGGGCCAACAGCCTGGACCGGCAGTCGCGCACGCGGGAGCGCCGCGATCGCTAGGAGTCTGTCGGACGAGCACCGCAGCGGTACGGTCGCGGTCATAGGGAGGCCGTCCGCCGGCAAGTCCACGCTGGTCAACCGCATGTGCGGACACGACCTGGCGATCGTCGCGCCGTCGCCGCAGACCACGCGCTCGCGCATCCGCGGCATCGCCACCCGCGGCGCCGGCCAGCTCCTGCTGATCGACACCCCGGGCTTCCAGGACTCCACGCGCCCGTTCGACGCCCGCATGCAGGCGCTGACCGCCGCCACCCTGCAGGAGGTCGACCTCGTGCTGGCCGTGATCGACCCCACCCGCGCCGGCGGCCCGGAAGAGGACGCCGTCGTCGCGCTGGCGCGCGGCTTCGACGGGCCGGTGGTCGTGGCGCTGAGCAAGGCCGACCTGCCGGCCGCCGACGGGCGCGACGGCGCCGCCGCCGTTCCGCCGGATCTGTCGGACGCACCGGCACATCGCATCTCGGCTGCCACCGGCCGCGGGGTCGAGGAGCTGGTCGGCCGGCTCATCGCGGCGAGCCCGGCCGGGCCGCCCATGTATCCGGACGATCGCTACACCGACCAGCCGCAGGCGCTGCGCGTGGGCGAGGTGATCCGCGGCCACGCCATCCGCGCCACCCGCGAGGAGCTGCCGCAGGCGATGTACGTGGAGGTGGCCGACCTGGAGACGTCGGCGGAGCGCGTCTGGGTCCGCGCCTTCCTCAACGTCGAGCGCGACTCCCAGAAGGGGATCGTGATCGGCCGGCGCGGCAGCCGCATCGCCGCGATCCGCAGCGGCGCGCAGGCGGAGCTGACCGGGGTGCTGGGGCTGCCGGTACGGCTGGACCTGCGCGTCAAGGTGCAGCGCAACTGGCGCCGCGACCGGGCGCTGCTGGAACGGGTCATCCGCTGAGAGGGCGTCATCCCCCGAGCGTGCGCACGGTGTGCCCCGGGTATGCGTCGCGGGCCGCGCGCGCGGTCAGTCCGCCCAGCGCCACGAGCTCCAGGTGGTCCGGCAGGCGCGCTCCGTAGAGATCGCGGAAGGCGGCCACGCCCGACGGTGAAGAGAACGCCACCAGCGAGATGCCGGCAAGCTCCTCGCGCGCCGCGTCCGCGCGCGGCACCGTACGGTAAACGGTCACCTCCTCGACCCGGTTGCCGGCGGCGCGCAGCCCGGCCGCCAGCGTGTCACGGGCCAGTTCCGACGCCGGCAGCAGGATGCGCGCGCCGCTGACGCCGGCGGCGGCGTAGGCGGCCAGCAGCCCGGTGGCGCCGTTGCCCGCCCCGGTCAGGTCGGCGGCCAGCCCGCGGCGGGAGAGCTCCGCGGCCGTGGCTTCGCCGACCGCGGCGATCGTCCGGCCGGCCAGCGCGCGCGTGTCGCGGCCGGCGGCGCGAAGCTCGCGGAGGAAGAAGCCGACCGCGTGACGGCTGGTGAAGGCGACGTGGTCGACCTGCTCCAGCCGGTCGATCGCCTGCCGCACCGCGATGCGGTCGGCGGCGGGCTCGGTACCGACGAGCGGGGTGTGGATCGGCTCGCCGAGGTGCGCGAACGGTTCGGTCCGCGTGCCGGTCACCAGTACCTTGGGCCGGGCGGCGTACCAGCCGCCTTCCGCCGCGTCGAATGCGGCCGCCGCCGCGCCCCCGACGACGATCACGCTGGGCGAGGCGGCGGTGGCTTCGCCCGCGCGGATGAGCTCCAGGCTGGTCAGCGTGCTCCGTTGGTCCGGCAGCGTCGCGTCACGGACGATCAGGACCGGGGTTGCCACCGGCCACCCCGCATCCAGCACGGCGCCGGCGACCCGCGCCAGCGACGCGGCCGCCATGTAGTAGACGATGGTATCCACGGCCGGCACCGGGATCGGCTCGGCGTGACCGGTGCAGAACGCCACGGAGGAGGAACGTTCCCGGTGCGTCAGCGCGACGCCGCAGTAGGCGGCGGCGCCCAGGGCGGCCGACACCCCGGGGATCACCTCGTAGTCGATGCCGGCGCGCTGCAGCGCCTCCACCTCCTCCCCGCCGCGACCGAAGAGGAACGGATCGCCGCCCTTGAGCCGGCAGACCGCACGGCCGGCGCGGGCGAGCCGGACCAGAAGTGCCTGGATGTCGGCCTGCGGCTGCCCCGGCCGGCCGGCCCGCTTGCCGACGTAGTGCCGCCGGGCGCCGCAGGACGCGACGATCCGCTCCGACACCAGGGCGTCGTAGACGACGTCGTCGGCCGCCATCAGCGCCGCCCGTCCGCGCTCGGTCAGCAGGCCGGGGTCGCCCGGACCGGCGCCGACCAGGGTGACCCTGCCCGCGCCCGCGCCGCTCATCGCGTTGCGCGGGTCACGAGCCGCCATCCGCCCGGTCCGCGGCCGGCGGCTCGATCACGTCGAGCGGCTCGATCACGCCGCCCCCCCGGCACTCCTCGCCGTCGTAGAGCACCGCGAACTGGCCGGAAGCGACGGTGAGCGGGCTGTCCGTGCGCACGACCACCCGGTCCGGGACGGCCGCCGGGGTGACCGTGCAGGGGTGCGAGGCCGGCCCGTGCCTGACCTTGACGCGCGCCGGCCCGGTCGGGGCGCCGCCGCCGATCCAGTTGGCGCCGGTCAGCGCGAAGGCGCCGTCGGCGTGCGCGGCCGGCGTGCGGCTGACGGTGACCCGGTTGTCCGACGGGTCCTTGTCCACGACGTACCAGGGGCCGTCACCCAGTCCCAGTCCCTGCCGCTGGCCGACCGTGAAGAAGTGATGGCCGCGATGCTCGCCGAGCAGGCGGCCGGTTTCCCGCTCCACGATCGGCCCGCGCCGCTCGCCCAGCCGCCGGCGCACGAAGTCGCGGTAGCTGATCCGGCCCAGGAAGCAGATGCCCTGGCTGTCCGGCCGCGCGCGGGTCGGCAGGCCGTGCGCGTCCGCCTCGGCGCGGATGGCGGCCTTCGGCGAATCCCCGATCGGAAACGCCGCGCGCGCGAGCTGCCGTTCGTTCACGTAGGCCAGGAAATAGGTCTGATCCTTGACGGGATCGGGGGCCGTCCGCAGCCGCGGGCCGGCGCCGGTATCGGCCACGCGCGCGTAGTGGCCGGTGGCGACCGTGTCGAATCCGTCCGCGAAGCGCTCCGTGAACACCCCGAACTTGATGTGGCGGTTGCACATCAGGTCCGGGCTGGGCGTGTTGCCCGCGCGCAACTCGCGCACGACGTAGTCCAGCACGCGCTCCAGGTACTCCTGCTGGACGGAGACCACGTGCAGCGGCACGCGCCGCTGCTCGCAGACCGCGCGCGCGTACTCCAGGTCGTCCTGCCACGGGCAGTCGCCCAGGCCGGCCAGCTCCTCCTCGAGCCAGACCTTGAGGTAGAAGCAGGTCACGCGCGCGCCGGAGGACTGCAGCCGTACCAGCGCCACCGAACTGTCGACGCCGCCGGACAGGAGCAGGGCGGCGTGCAAGGTGGCTTACCCCTCGGCTGCCGCCAGCGCGTTCGGGACCGTGTCTTCCGGCGTCACCGGCGACCAGGCGCCGCGCAGCGTTCCGTCGGCGCCGACCAGGAACGACGAGCGGATCAGGCCCATGCCGGTCTTGCCGAACACCGTGCGCTCACCCCACGCGCCGTAGGCGTCGATCATCGCGCGCTCGGTGTCGCAGAGCAGCGGGAAGCCCAGCGAGAACTTGTCGTCGAAGCGCTTCTGCGCGGCGGCACCGTCGGGGCTCACCCCGAGCGCGGCGATGCCCTTCGCCGCCAGGTCGGCCGCGTGGTCGCGCACCGAGCACGACTGCCGGGTGCATCCGGGGGTGTCGGCCCGCGGATAGAAGTAGATCAGAAGCTGCCGGCCCGCGTAGTCGGCAAGGCTGTGGGTGTTGCCGTCCTGGTCCTGCAGCGAGAAGTCGGGCGCGGGGTCACCTGCGCTCAGCATGTGCATCCTCCCCCGGTCGGTACCGGGTGACGTCGGTTTCGCTCCGGCCGACGAACAGGTCGTCCACCGGTCGCGTGAAGATACCAACGCAGACGACGCCGGGCACAGTGGCGAGCTCGCGCTCGACCGCTTCCGGGTCGAAGGCGCCGGCCGGCTGCACGTCGATGATCAGGTTGCCGTGGTCGGTGATCACCGGGCCGGCCTTGCGCACTGCTTCGCGCACCGTTCCGGGAAGTCCCAGCCGGGCGAGCGCCCGCTCGGCCACGGCCAGGGCGTCGGGGACGACCTCCACCGGCAGCGGGTGCCGGGTGCCGAGCCGGTCGACCAGCTTGCCGTCGTCCACGACGACCGCGTAGCGGGCCGCGACGGCGGCGACGATCTTCTCGGTCAGCAGCGCCGCGCCGCCGCCCTTGGTCAGCCGCCAGGCGGGGTCCACCTCGTCGGCGCCGTCGATCAGCACGTCCACCTCGCCGCGCACCGACGGGTCGCTCAGCCCCACCGGCGACAGCCCCAGCTCCCAGCAGGCGATCTGCGCCTGCCGGCTGGTGGGCACGACCGCCAGGCCGGACAGCCGGCCGGCCGCGACCTCGGCGCCCACGCGGCGGATCACCTCCAGCGCGGTGGAGCCCGACCCCAGTCCCAGGCGCTGGCCGTCGCGGATCAGCGCCGTTACGGCGGCTCGCGCGATCTCGGCCTTCAGGTCAGTCATCGCGTGCCGTCACGTTGGCCAGCAGCGCGTCGATGCGGGACACGCCGATGGTGAGGATGAACTCCGCCAGGCGAGGCCCGCGGTCCTGGTCGATCAGGATCCGGTACAGCTCCGCGAACAGCTCCCGCGCCTCCATGCCGTGCGCGGCGGCCACGTCGTAGATGGCCTGGTGCACGGCCTTCGCGTCGGACGCGCCGTCTGCCAGCCGCTCGCGAAGGCCGGCGACGGCGGCCGCCACCGGCGCGCTCACCGGCACCGGCGGCGCGCCCGGATCGCGCAGCCGGAACCGGAACCCCGCGGGCGCATGGGTCGTGATCCAGTGCCAGGCGCAGCGGGCGCGGTCGTGCAGGCGGACGCAGTCCGCACCATCGGAGTCCGCACCGTCGGAGTCAGCACTGCCGGAGTCAGCACTGCCGGACAGGCTCCGCACGACGCCGTCGATGTCGCCGTCGTGGATCTGCAGCAGGCTGCACAGGTGGCGGAACGAGACCTCGACCGGATCGGCGGGGAGCGGCTGCTCCGGGTCGACCTGGCTCAACTCGATCGCGCGTCCTTCGCGGGCACGCCGGGCCGCCGCAGCCTGTTCCGTGCCGCGACCCACGCGCCCGGCGCGATCGTAGTCCTCGTAGGTCTTCAGCACGTCCAGGTCGAAGGAGATCTCGAACTCGCGGTCGGGGCGCGTGCGCGCGAACAGGTAGCGGACCACCTCCGGCTGATAGACCGCCAGCGCGTCGGCCGGGGAGATCAACTGCCCGCTCGACGACGCCATGGTGCCCACGCCGCGCACGTTGATCCAGTCGAACTTGAGCGTGGCCGGCGGCGGCGTGCCGAACACCTCGCCGGCGATCGGCGCGGCGGTCTCCCACGAGCCGCCGGCCGTGTGGTGGTCCTTGCCGGCCGCCTCGAAGTCGACCCGGTGGTGGGCCCAGCGCATGGGCCAGTCGACGCGCCAGCCCAGCTTGACGCCGTCGCCGCGGCGCAGGTCGGCCGTCTGTTCGCCGTCACAGGTCGCGCACCGGTACGTCAGCTCATACGCGCCGTCCCAGCCGGCCACGGTGGTGCCGGCAGTGCCGTCGCCGCAGGTGCAGTACACCTCCACCGGCCACCAGTCGGCGGCCAGCGGCGTGGTGCGCTGCCGGTCCAGTATCTCGCGCAGGCGCTGGCGGTGCTCAAGCGCGGTGCGCACCCCCTCGGCGTAGGCGCCGCTCCCGTACATCCCGGCCTGCGAGATCCACTCCGGCTCGATGCCCAGCCGCGCCATCTGCCGCTCGAACACGCCGGCGAAGTGGCGGGCGTAGCTCGCGGCGGCGCCGTACGGATCGGGGATCTCCGAGAGCGGAGCGCCGATGTAGCGTTCCCAGCCGTCGCCGGGGAGGCCGGCCGGCACCTTGCGGAAGCGGTCGTAGTCGTCCCACAGGTAGATGAAGCGCACGCCGTACCCCAGCCGCCGCAGGGCGCGCGCGACCAGCTCCGGCGTGATGATCTCGCGCATGTTGCCGAAGTGCACGGTCCCGGACGGAGTGATGCCGGCCGCCAGCACGTAGCGGTCGCGCTCGCCGCGCTGCCGGACGATCCGTTCCGCGGTGGCGTCGGCCCAGTGTTGCAGCCCCTTGGAGTTCTTCGCCATTCGATTTCGTTGCGGGAGTCTGTCGGACCGGCCGCACGAGCGGCAAGTCCGACGCAGACGCATCACCCTCGCGTGGTTCAAGCGTCTTCTTCTGCTGTATCATGGGGGAGCGGCCGGCATCACCTGCGGCCGGCCGCTCGGGGGGGCGGCATGACAATTGAACTCGCCGCTGTGCTCGTGGCCACGCTCGCTGTCGGCGTCACGGTCGCCGGGATGATGCTCGCCGGGTTCCGCCGGATCACCGACAAGCTCTCCGAAGCCGCCCGCGAGCGCGCCCACATCACGGAGCGCATCGCCCGAATCGAGGGGATCATCGAGACGCTGCAGACGATCTTGCTCAGCGATCGGCGCCGCACCGGCACCGACGAAGGGGCCGCGGCTTGACGGTTTCCATCACCGCGACCGGCCGGCGGACGGAGCGGTAGTCAGCCGCCTTGCAGCGCCGCGCGCATGGCGCGGATGTGCTCCGGCCCGGCTCCGCAGCAGCCGCCGACGATCGAGGCGCCGGCGGCCACCACCTCCGGCACCCGTGAGCTCATGTGCTCGGGCTTGTAGTCGTAGTGGGTGGCGCCGGCGACGATCCTCGGCATGCCGGCGTTGGGATAGGCCATCAGCCGCTTGCCGGCGATGCCGCGCTCGGCCAGGGCGCTCTGCATCTGGCGGATCGCCTCGACCGCGTAGGGCATCCCGGTATGCTCCGCGCGGCGCTGCTCGGCGCCGCAGTTCACGCCGACCACGTCCACGAACGGCAGCAGGTCGTCGCCGTTCGCGGCGTAGCGGCCCGAGGCCAGCAGGTCGAGCAGGTCCGCGCAGGAGTGTCCCCAGTCGGTGCGGTACACGGTCGCCCCGCTCTTGCGGTCGCGCGTGTACTTGAGCGTCAGGTTGACCGCGACCGGCAGCCCGGCCGCACGCGCCTCGTCGACCGCGATCGCCGCCTCGGTCGCGGAGAACATCGTCTCGATGCACAGCAGGTCGGCGCCTGCCGCAGCCAGCGTCCCCGCCACCAGGCGGTGCGCCTCGCGCACCTGGCCGTCCGGTATGCCGAAGGTGGTGTCGCCCGCGTCGGCTTCGATGGCGCCCGGCGACGGGCCGATGGAGCCTGCGACGAACACGGGGCGGCCGGCGTCGTCGACCGCCTGCCGCGCCAGCCGCACCGCCTGGCCGACGATCGCGGCCGAGTCCTCGGCGCTGCGCCCGGCCATGGCGAGGTGCAGCGGCGAGGCCACGAAGGTGTTGGTCTGCACCAGGTCGCTGCCGGCTTCGATGTAGGACCGCGTGACCTGTCGCACCGTGTCGGGATGGAGCTCGTTGGCCAGCGAGCTGTTGGGCAGGTCCACGCCGCGCGCGAACAGCTCGGACCCGAAGCCGCCGTCGGACAGCAGGACGCGGTCGGAGGCCAGCACCTCGCGCAACGAATTCACAGGCCGGCCCCCGTGTTCATCGACTCCACTGTATGCTGAAGCGCCGCACGGCGCCCCGCGCCAGCTCCGCGACCAGCGCGGACTGCTGCCGGCCCTCGCGTTCCCGGCAGGTGACCGGCAGCGGCTCGCCGTCCACCGAAGCGGAATCGGCGGCGCCCTCGAAGACCAGCGTGGTATCGTCGACCGCCGCGTCGGCACGGACGGCGAAGGTGAGCGCTCGCGCCCGCGGGTCCCAGTCCAGCGCTTCCAGGCGCAGCGCCCGGCGGGCGTCGTTGAAGGCGACCCAGTCGGCATCCGAGAAGCGGGGGATGTCGGCGGTGTAGGCGAGCATCGCGTCGAACCACGGCATCAGCCCGCGCACGTCCAGGCTGATCGGGTGGAAGTAGGGGTGGTAGACGGTGTGGTAGCGGTCCCGCGCGTCGTCGGCCTGCCGCCGGGAGTCGGCGATGCACTCGTCGAGCGACCGGGCCGGCAGGAAGGTCTTGTCGGTCCGCCAGCCGTCGTCGGTGGAGATGGTGACCTGCTCGTACAGGTCGATGAAGCGGCCGTCGGAGTCCATGAAGCGGACCGGGAGGCCGCTGCCGTTCAGGTAGCCGCGGTCGAAGTAGCGGATCGGCGCGAAGTTCACGTCCAGCCGGATGCCCTCCGCGGCAAGGTACTGCGCCATCTCCGTCCAGCCCACCCAGATGGTGCTGTGGCCGCGGATGCTCACCGCCCGGCAGCCGTAGCGCCGTTCGAAGGAGGCGAGCTGGTCCCGCAGCCCCAGGCGCATCTCCTCGAGCTCAGGACGCGGCCCGCTCCAGTTGTGCTGCCCGGCCCCGTGCCCGGCGGCGCGGATCTGCTCGTGGCGTGCGGGCGAGAGCGCGCCGTAGTCGTCGCTCTTCACGTACACGGTGTAGGGGACGCCGTGCCGGCCGGCGACGGCCATCGTGGCCTCGTACTGCTGTCGCGACATGCCGTCGGAGTCGCCGTCGAACAGCGCCACCGCGGGCGCGTCGCCGGGGTAGTGCCAGACGCGCGGCAGGGGGTGGGGCGCCAGCCACTGGAGGGCGCGCACGAACAGGTCCTGGTGCAGGTCGGCCTGCGGCAGGTCGAGCAGCCGCTCGTCCAGGCAGCCCACGAACAGGTCGTTGGCCTTGTACATGCCGTCGGCGTCGTAGTCGGGGTAGGCGCCGTTGCTGGCCTGCTCCGGGCGGCCCTGGTGGAAACGCACCGTGGAGGCGGCCAGGTCGAACGTGTAGACGACCGCCCGCCCGGCGCCGTGCGGGATACAGACCACGGCCGGGTGCGGCGACGGCTGCCCCAGGAACGGGGCCAGCCACAGCGCCACCGCCGCGGGGTCACCCCGCCACGTGTACAGGTCGGCGCGCTCGTGGAACTGCAGGTCGCCGGCCGCCATCGACGCCGCCAGCGCGTTGTCCGGGTTGGCCCGTACGTAGCGGTCGGTCATGCCGCGCAGGATCAGCGGTCCGTCGGCCCGCGGCCATCCGCTGGACGACAGCGGCGCCAGCGCCTCGAACGGCTCCAGTCCGAAGGCGCGGGCCAGCCGGTCGCCGGGGCGCAGCAGCAGCACGCGCGCGCCGGCCGCCGTGAGCGCGAGGATCTCGTCTTCCTGCTCGGCGGTGAGCGTCACGGCGCAGACCACGACGACCGCGGCGGCGCGCAGCGCGGCCGGATCGAGCGGGCCGTCGGCAAGGTCGTACGTCCGGTACCACGGGTAGCCCTCCGCCAGCAGGATCTCCTCCACGTAGCGGTGGAAGCGGTTCGGATCGTCGCGGTGCGTGACCACGGCGATCGGTGCATGCGTCATGGGACCTCTCCCGGATAGAAGCGTTCCGCCCAGGCTTCCGGCGACAGCACCTCGGCCCCCGGCTCGTTGCGCCGAAGCAGCCGGCGGATGCGGTCGGTGGCGGCACGGAAGACCTGCGTGGAGCCGTCGACATGATAGGGCGCCGCGAACATGCCGCGGTACCAGGCGTCGCGCTCGGCGTCGTCCCCGAAGCCGGGCACGAACTGCTCGTACCCGCAGAAGTCGCCCGCGACCGCCTCCGAGCTGTCGATGCGCGGCGGCGTGCTGGTGAGCGGCTGCGCGGCGAAGCCCTCGCCGGCCGCGATGCGCGCCGCCACCTCCCGCATGCCCAGATAGCCGTCGGCGCGCCGGCCGTCGCCGCGCCGGCCGTGGCCGGCCGGGAACACGTGCGCCATGTCGGTGTCGGCCAGCACCCACTTGCGGTAGCGCGGCCAGTAGAACTCCAGCAGGGCGTGGCCGTTGTCGTACGTGTTGTAGCGGCCGCTAACGCGGCGGGCGCCCACCACGCGCGCGCGCCAGCCGCGGTCGGCGAGCAACCGGGCCGCCAGCCGCGCCGCCTCCCCGCAGGTCAGCGACACCGCCCCGCGCCTGGCGTGCGCGAGCTGCGTCTCCACCGGCTGCCCGTTGTGCGCGGTACCGTGCACCTGGACGGTGGCCAGCGCCGCCAGCAGCGCCAGCGGGTCGCGCCGGAACAGGATCACGCAGGCGTAGCTCCTGCGCCCGCCCAGCGGGTGCGGGCGGCTGTCACGGCGTTCCCAGGCGGCCCGTCCCCAATTCCAGAAGCGATACAGGCCTTCGGCGCGCAGCGGGAAGCATCGGTCGGCGAAGCGTACCCAGCGCGGCTCGTCGATCAGCAGCGGCAGCCGCGACACCGGCGTGGCCCGCATGCCGGCCGGCGGCTCGGCGCGCCCGGCAAGCTGCCGCACCGTGCGCAGCGCATGGTGCTGGGCGGCCACGTCGAGGCCGACAGCGTGGTACCGCGGGGTCGCGGCGGCCGGAGCGCTCATCGCCGACTCGTCACAGCCGCACGCCGGCGGGCAACTCGCCTGCGGCGCGTTCGGGTCCGGGGCGGAAGTCGGGCACGTCCTGCGGTGCGTTGCCGGAATCGATCGAGACCGCCGCCAGGATCGCCGGCGCCGCGGTGTCGGCTGCCGCGCAGGCGTCGAGCTCCACCGGCACGCCGTGCAGCACCGCGTCCGCGAACTGCGCGAACACGTAGTAGTCGCGCCCGCCGTGGCCGCTGGCCACCGCTTCCGGCGGCGCGTCGCGCGGCGTCGTCGTCCACGGCACCGACACCGGCTGGTCGATCTCCCAGTCCTCGACCCACAGCTTGGGGGTGCTGTCGGGGGTGCGGTTCCACTCCAGCACGCCGGCCGAGCCCTTCACGTGGTGCCAGTGCGCGCTCTCGCCGCCGCCGCTGTCGCGCGGCATGGCGGCGCTGCTGTGGCCGACCGCCATGCGCAGCACCACGTCGCCGGCGGTGTGCATGAGCGCCACCTGCACGTCCGCCCGCCGCACGGCCGGGTGGCGGTAGCTCTGTTGGCGCGTGGACATGCCGACGACGCGCGTGACACGGTCGTCGATCACGTACAGTAGCGGCGACAGCTCGTGGGGGAGGTAGACGATGGTCGGCATGGTGTGGCGCCAGGTCGGCGCCGCGCCGGCGACGGCTGCGTGCTCGGGGTAGTGGTAGCGGCCGGACTCGTCCTGAAAGAAGGCGTCGCCGCCCTTGCAACTGAAGTACTCGCCCTCCACGAACAGCGGCTTGCCGATGACGCCGGCATCGACGATGCGGCGCCAGGCGCGAATGTAGCCCGAGAAGCGCACCTGCTCCATCAGCATGAAGACCTTGCCGGTCCGCTCCGCGGTGGTGACCACGCGCCAGCAGTCCTCTATGGAGGTGCACAATGGCACCTCGACCATCGCGTGGCACCCCGACTCCATGGCCGCGCAGGCGATCGGGATCTGCACGTCGACGTCGGTGGTGACCGCCACCGCGTCCGGCTCCACCTCGCGCAGCATGCGCTCGTAGTCCGTGAAGCCGGGCACGCGGCGCTCGTGGTCCCGCTCGACCGTTTCCGCCACGCCGGCGACGAGGTTCGCGCGGCGGTCGCAGACCGCGGCCAGCTCGTACTCCGCGTACGCCAGCGCCTTGCCGACCACGTTGCCGCGCCCGCGCGGCCCCAGCCCGATCACGGCCAGCCGGATCGGCCGCTCCACCGGCGGCCCGTCCGCGGGCGACCGGTAGCTGTGCCGGTCGATCAGGGTGGCGCGCTGCTCGCCGTCTGCTGCCATCACTCGATCATTTCATTATAGGTGGACCGCCCCGGCCCCGCGCCTTGCAGCGCTCGCCACACCGTGCTTGTAGAGTGAAGTTCGAGAACGCACGATGCACTCATGCCGGTGAAGATCACCATCAAGGGAGTTCCCGAACGGGTGCGGGACGAACTGGCCGCCCGAGCCGCCGCCCAACGGAAGTCCATGGAGGCATTCCTGCGATGCGAGCTGCAGCGCATCGCCACCCGACCCTCGCCGGAGTCCGCGCTGATGGAAGTCCGTGCCCGCGAGAAAGCGCTGAGAAGCCGCTGATGGACGCCGTCCCGTCCGACGCCGGTGTCTGCCTGCTGGAGCTGGATGCCGACCGGCGCCCGGTCGCGGGCGATCCGGCGGCGCTGGCCGCGGCGGTGCGGCGCGGCGCCGACCTGCGCATCTACACGGAGTTCGCCTGGCACGAGCACATCGAGCTCGGCTCCCCGAACACGGAGCTGGTGCGGGAGCTCTCGGAGTTCCGGGTCACCTACCTGCTCGACGACCGCTGGGTGGCCGCGATCATGAACTGGCGCGTACCGATCACGCCGATGTCGTTCGGCGCGCATCCCCGCATGTCGTTCTTCCTCTACAACCAGGACGGATCACAGGCATGCGCCAGTCCCCGGCTCGACAGCGCCGCCCCGGAGCCGGAGCCCGCCGAGCAGGCCACGTGGCCGATCAAGTACCAGGTGCTCGACGCCCATGACCAGGGCACGCGGGCTCCCAGCCACAACTTCGTCTACCGGTTCGACCGCTACCGCTTCTGCGTCAGCGAACGCTGGCGCGAGGTGCTGGCGCACGACGAGCGCGGCGCGGTGCGCGCGGGCTCGACCGAGGCGCTGGGCGAGGCGCTACGGGAGGGCCGGGAGCTCAAGGTGGCCGTCAACGGCCTGTGCGCGGACCTGGGAGGCACCACCCCGCACGAGGTGTTCGTCCACGTGGGGGCGAGCTGGCACATGACGCGGTCGGGCACGGTGGTGGCCGGGACGCATCCGATGGTGCGGGTGGCGCCGGCGATCCCGCTGCGCTACCGGTCGGGCGGCTGGGACTTCGGCTGGCTGCTGGCCGGCACCGACGGACGGGTGCAGCAGCGGCTGGTTGAGCCGGCCACCGGCGCCTTCCGGGAGCGCGAATCGGCGCATCCGGTGCGATGGTTCGCCCGCGACGAGGGCGAGATCCGGTCCCCGTAACGGCCCACTGCCCCTCGAATCCAACGGCTTTGGTTATCAGCAATCACTGTCGGCAAAATCGCCGGAGTATCGCGTCATCTGCCCTGTTTGCCGACGGCTCTTTCAGGATAGATGTCTTCAAGATAGCGAAGCCCTCTCTCAGTAATCGATATAGCCGGGTTCGGCCCAAGTGCTACGCACTCCTTGCCATCCACGGATCGCATGACGTCCAGGTCAATCGTCAGGAGCATCTCTACCTCGAATAACTCGTGACAACAGCGATAGACATATTCCCTGCCTTCCTGTGTATTGGCGTTTCTCAGAGCTTCCGGACCATCCTTGAATCCATCCTCCAGATATGCCTTTGGACGTCCTGCATGATACTCTTGATGAGCAAAATAGAGGACAGCGTAGTTTATCGCTGATTGATTGAGGTCGCCATCGCTATCTCTCACTGCTTATGGTTTCCCAGTAAGACACGCCAAGAGACGTTATCGAAATGGAGGGCCGAGACCCTAACATTACAAGTGGCTCACCGCCATCCGCCGGGAACGTGACTTTAAAGTCGTGTATTCGTACGTATCCATCATCGCTCAGATCGGAAGCACTTGCATATATCGCTTCGGCGCCAAACTTGGCCAAGGTCGGATGAACATCATCGATGTTTCTTGAAAGAAATATCCTCGGTCTGCCTTCAAAGTATGCTGCACAGGCAACTTCCAGAATCGCCTTATTTACATCGGCACTGGTATGGATGTCCGTTGGGGATACCTCTTGAGCCATTCGATCAGTCCTCCACTCAGCACACCGAGCTTGTTGGAAGATACCAATGAGCCTGTGGCCTGTCCAGGCAAGGATTGTGGGTGCACGATCCCCAGCCAGTCCGGAGGATCGGCCGCGCGGCGCGATGCGTGCTCCTACGGCTCGCGCACCGCCAGCCGGTAGCTGTACAGGGACGCCTGCTCGACCCCGAACACGAGCATCACGGTGCGATCGCGCAGGGCGCTCAGGTCGCCGTGGTCGCGCCACCGCACCCGTTCGCGCAGGTGGTTGCCCTGCACGGGTTCGCAGTCGTCCAGCCCGTACCCGTCGATCGTGGTGCCGTCGGGGTTGAGCACGCCGACGCGCACGCTGCCGCCGCGCGGCACCGACTCCCAGCGGGTCTCGACGTTGACCTCCAGGGTGTCGCCGGCGATCACGGCGGGCTTGGTGACGACGATGCCGGTCGGCTCTTGGGTCTTCCAGTGGCCGTGCGACAGCGACATCCAGCGGTCCAGGCGGATCTTCGCCGCGCCGACCACGCGCGGATGGATCGGCCGCTCGTCGGGCCGCCGCGACGAGCCGGTGTTGAAGTAGAGCAGCAGCTCGTCGTTCACGACGATCGGCTCGTTGTGCAGGGGCATGCCGCCGGCGCGGTAGTACGTTCCCTCCGGCCCGTTGTCCAGGAAGGGCCGGTCCGGGGCGACGCGCCGCCACGGCTGGCCGTCGCGGTGGCTGACCAGCTCGCAGATGCCGGTCGGGAAGACGCTGTCCTGGATGTCCAGGAATCCCAGGTCCATGTCGCCGTAGTTGAACGGGGTCAGGCCGTGCCACTCCCACAGGCGGCCGAAGGCGCTTTCGGCGTCGTTCAGGAACAGCGACTCGATCGGCGACCAGGTGCGCAGGTCGGTGGAGGTGGCCAGGCCGACGTTGCGCCGGTGCCGGTGGCCGGTTTCCGGGTTCCGGTAGGACGGCGCGCGCATGTTGATCATCCAGCGCGCGTTGCGGTGGTCGCGGACCACCTTGAGGTAGTCGCCGTGGGTGGGCTGGATGAACTCCGGCGCGCCCGAGAAGTGGATGCCGTCGGGGCTCTTCCACAGGTACAGGCCGCTGGCCCGGCTCGCCAGCTCGATCTCCTCGTCGGTGATGTAGCGGTCGTGCTGGTCCGGGTGGGCGCGCGCCCACATGCGGTTGTCGTGCATGAAGGCGATCATCGCGTAGCGCTCGGCCGGCGGAGCGTCGTCGTCGCGGACCATGGTGTAGCCGTCCATGGCGTTGACGTTGCCGGGCGGCAACTCGGCCGGGAACTGGAAGTAGAGGTTGTTGCGCGTGCTGCCGCGCCACTCGATCAGCCCCAACTCGGGCTTCTCCCAGTGGATGCCGTCGCTGCTCTCCGCGTAGGCGTTGGCCACCTGCCGGTTGGCGTAGTCGTTGAGCTGGTACCAGAGCCGCAGGCGGCCGTCCTCTTCGCGGATCACCGAGCCCCAGGCCACGATCCCGCAGCCGAGCTCCCACTCGGCGTCACCCTGCACCACCGGCTCCGGCGTGAAGGCCGGCCGGTTGAGCACACGGCGCAGGTTGATGATCTGGTGGATGCGGTCGTCGTCGACGAACAGGTGCAGGTCGGGGTCGTACATGACCCGGCAGCTTAACCCACGGATCGCCGGGATGGGCCCACAAGGACTCGAACCTTGGACCAACGGATTATGAGTCCGCCGCTCTAACCGACTGAGCTATGGGCCCGCAGGTACAGCCAACACGCAATTGGCCGTACCGGTCAAACGGTCCGGTTCTTCCAGACCGGCTCGGCAGCGAGCGTGCCCGAAAAAAAGTCTATAAATCGTGCCGCAGGGTCTTGACGGCAATGTGCGCCTGCGAGGTGGCACGCCAGCGCACGCTGCGGTCCCTTCCTGCCTCCCGGAAGCTCGGGCTCCCCTTCGGCTGACCAGCACCCCCTTCAGCGCCCGCTGCACGCCAATCGTCCGCCTGTCCCGGACTTGCCAATGAGTTCCATTTCTAAAGCGGTATTACCTTTACTCCATGAAGACCGCCACTCTGAACGCCCCCGTCCACGCCACGGTCACGTCCACCGTCGGCGCCCTCTCCGACCGCGCGCTGCTGCGTCAAACCAGCACCCTGGTTCGCCACGAACGCCACCTGCAGGGCGCCGTCATCGACCACCTCGCCGAGATCGAAGCCCGTCGCCTCTACCTGCAGCGTGGCTGCTCCAGCCTGTTCGACTACGCGGTGCGTGAGCTCGGCTACAGCGACGCTGCCGCCGGGCGGCGTATCAGCGCCGTGCGACTGTGCGCCGACCAGCCGGATGCGCGCGAACGGCTGCGCGACGGGTCGCTGACGCTGAGCGCCGCCGCCGAGCTGCAGTGGGCCTTCGACCGGCAGCGGCGGCGCGGGTCCATATCCGGCACCGCGTCGCGCGCGCCGGCGGGCTCAGCGACGGAGAACGCTACTGAGGTGGCTTCCGCGCCGGCCGTACCAGCGGACTTGGCGCCGTCCGGGGCCGCGGCGCCGGACGGTCCTGCGGCCGACGGCACGCTGCCCCGGACCTCGGTTCCTCCCGCTTCGCCGCCGCTGGTGCTCGATGCGGCAGGAAGGCAGAAACTCATGGAGGACGCGGCCGGCAAGAGCGCCCGGCAGGTCCGCAGGATGCTGGCCGACCTGGACCCGGAGCTGGCGACGCCGGCCGACCGGATGCGCCCGCTCGGCGACGGCCGCTACGAGTTGAAGGCGCTCATCGACGCCGACTGCCAGCAGGGGCTGGAGCAGCTCCGCGGGCTGCTCTCCCACGTGGATCCGCGCATGACGATCGGGCATCTCGTCGGGCGGGTCGTGCAGGAGGCGCTCGACCGCCACGACCCGAGCCGGCCGCCGCGCCGGGCGCGCACCGGCAGCCGGCCGGCGGAGGGCGACTCCAAGCCCGCTTCGGCGTCGAAGGAGCAAGCCGCCCCGGAACCCGGGCACGCCGTGACGGTGCCGGATCCGGCGACTCCCGCCCGAGCCACTCCGGCGCCGGAGCGGAAGAGGCAACCGACACCGGCCTCCGCACGGTCGCCGAGCCGGCAGGGAGCGAAGGACCGCCGGGCCGCTGCCGGACGAACGCCGACCCACGCCGCTCCGACAGCGAAGCCACGCGCTTCGGGCCGCGCGATTCCGGCGGCGGTGAAACGACAGGTCTGGCAGCGCGACGGCGGCCGCTGCAGCTACGTCGATCGAGAGACTGGACGCCGCTGCAACTCACGACATATGATCGAAATAGACCACATCCTGCCGTATGCGCTCGGCGGCGGCGGCGATCCCGCGAATTTAAGATTGTTATGTGAAGTCCGGGATTATGCGAAGCGACTGGCAGGGATGGAGTCGTCTGATGGGTTTCATGCGGCTGTAGCCGGTAGCGGCAGTAGCCAAGACTTCACATAATCGCGCTCCTTCAAGCAAGGAGGCATCCATGCTTGAAGACCACCTCACGTTGGCGAACCCTTGTCGCCGACTCCGTTCGGGACCCGCGGGAGCCTACATCGACGACTTTGCAGAGTGGCTGCGGGAACGCGGCCATCCGGCGAGCTCGCGGAGTTTCATGCTGCGCAGCTTGGCGTCATGGACCGACTGGCTGACCGAGAAGTCGTTCACTGCCCAAGACTTCGTGGCCGGATACGAGGCGTGCCGCAGGGAACTGTCTGAGCACGGTCGCGTTCGCTATCAGCGGGGACCCAACCGGAACTCACTGGCGGCTGCTGCGGCGCTGATCCGGTTCCTGAGGGAGCGGGGCGTCCTGGCGGCTGCTCAGCCATCCCTGTCGCCGCACGAGCGCTGGCCACTGCTGAAGCAGTTTCGGCAGTGGACGCGGCAACACCGAGGCGTGACGAACGGCACCATGGACCGCTACGAGTGCTACGTAGCCGATTTCATCAAGGCTCTGGGAGTTGTCCCGGCGAACTACAGCGCCGCTACGGTTCGCGGCTTCGTGATCACGCGCTCGGATGGCCATAAGGTGGCCACGGCGCAGATGATCGCTACGGCCGTGCGGGCCTTCCTGCGGTTCCTCGCCGCCACCGGGGAGTGCTCCGACGGCCTGCAGCACGCGGTGCCACGCGTGGCGGCCTACCAACTCGCCGCCACGCCTCGGTTCCTTGAGCCTGAGGATCTGGAGAAGGTAATCGCCGCTTGCAGCGATCAGGATGCAGTGGGGGCCAGGGATCGGGCGGTCGTCCTGCTGCTCGCTCGGCTGGGCCTGCGCGCCAGCGAGGTCGCTGAGCTGACCTTCGATGCCATCGACTGGCAGAACGGCCGCATCGCCGTGTGCGGCAAGACTCGGCGCCAAGACTGGCTGCCGCTGCCGCAGGAGGTCGGCGACGCCATCGTCACCTATCTGCGCCGCGGACGACCGTCGTTGCCGGTGCCGCAGGTGTTCATCTCGGCTCTGGCGCCGCGCCGCCCGATGACTCGGAGCGCCGTTTCCGGCGTGGTGTGCCAAGCTCTTCGCCAGGCGGGAGTCAAGGCGCCTCACCACGGTGCCCATCTGCTGCGCCATTCGGCGGCCACCGCCATGCTGCGCAACGGGGTGTCGTTGGCCGGCATCGGCAGCGTTCTCAGGCACCGCTCCCCGAAGACGACCGCCCACTACGCCAAGATCGACTTCGACCTGCTGGGCGAGATCTCCCAGCCGTGGCCGGGGGTGCGCTCATGCTGAGCGCCCACGTAGATCGCTATCTGGCACTGCGACGAACCCTCGGCTACCAGCTCCACAACACAGGGCGCAATCTGCAGGCATTCGCAGCGTTCGCCAGCGACCAGGGTGACACCCATATCCGCGCCGCCACCGCCGTGCAGTGGGCGGCGCAGGCGCCCTCATCGCACGCGCGCTCTGTTCGACTTCGCGATGTCGTCCTGTTGGCTCGCTTCCTGCACGCCGAGGACACCACCCACGAGCTGCCTCCAGCCGATTACTTCCAGGTCCGTGTGGTCCGCCAGCCACCCTACATCTACACGCCTGCCGAGATCGGCCAACTGCTGGCGGCGGCGCATCGCCTGCCATGCACCTACCCGTTGCGACGATCCGTCTATGCGACGCTGATCGGACTCATCGCCGCCACCGGCCTGCGGGTCTCGGAGGCGCTCGACCTGCGTTTCGACGATCTGCTGCCCAACGCTGTCTTGCGCATCCGCCGAACCAAGTTCGCCAAGAGCCGGCTGGTGCCGTTGCATGCGACAGCGGTCGAGGCGCTGACGGCGTACCTGCAGGAGCGACAGAGCGTCGCCATCGCCGACGATCATCTGTTCGTGTCGGCGCACCACCGGCGCATCCCGACACCGCGGGCCAGCACCACCTTCCAGCGAGTGGTCCGGCTCGCAGGCATCGCTGTTGGCCGCCAGCGCCGCCCGCGGCTGGCGGACCTGCGCCACACCTTTGCCACCAGATCCCTGCAACGCTGCGCGGTGCGGCGCGAGTCGGTGGCGCGCCACCTGGTCGCGCTGTCCACCTATCTCGGGCACACCAGCGTCGTGCACACCTACTGGTATCTGGAGGCCACCCCGGACTTGATGGCCGACATCGCCACGGCGGGCGAGAACCTGGTTGCCGGGAGGCTGGCATGACTCCCATCGCACCCCTGATCTGCGACTTCCTGCGCGACTACCTTCCCGTCGAGCGCGGCTACAGCCCGCATACCTGCGAGAGCTACGCCTATGCGTTTCGCCTGTTGTTCACCTTCGCCGCCGAACGGCTCGGCATCAGACCGTCGGAGCTTCACCTCGAACACATCGACGCCCAGCTCATCGTGGCTTTCCTGGGCCACATCGAGATGCAGCGAGGCGCCGGCGCCGCTACCCGCAACGCCCGCCTGGCGGCAGTGAAAGCCTTCATGCGCTACGTCGAGTTCCGCCATCCGGCTGCGCTGGAGCAAGCCAGGCAGATCCTCGCCATCCCCGCCAAGCGCCATGACCAGCCGCTCGTCCGTCACCTGAGCATGGAGGAGATCAACGCGATTCTGGACGCTCCGGATATCACCACCCGAGCAGGCATCCGCGACCGCGCCATGCTCCATCTGTGCTTCGCTGCTGCTTTGCGCGTGTCCGAACTGGTGACGGCGCAGGTGGCAGACCTGTCGCTGCGCGGAACCGCAAGCCTGCGTGTCCAGGGCAAGGGCCGCCGTGAGCGCTGTCTGCCGCTGTGGAAACAAACCGCCGCCGACCTCCGGGCTTGGCTGGCCGTCCGCGGCGAGAACCCAGCGCCGGAGCTGTTCCTGAACGCCACCGACACGCCGATGGGGCGTGCCGGGTTCAAGTACCTCCTGGGCAAGCACGTGCGCGCTGCCGCCACGGATTGTCTCTCGCTGGCCGGACGCGCGATCTCGCCTCACCAGCTACGCCATAGCTGCGCCCTCATCATGCTCCAGGCTACCGGCGATATCCGCAAAGTGGCCCTGTGGCTGGGCCACGCCGACGTGCGCACCACCGAGGCCTACCTGCGCGTGGACTCCACCGAAAAGCTCCAGGCCGTCGAAGCCGTCCTACCGCCGGAACTCCGCCGCGGTCGTTTCAAGGCCCCTGACGCCCTTATCGCCATGCTCCTGGACTCGGGATGATGTGAAGTGTTCTTGGACTCAATTTCCTCTTCTGCCATGACTTGCGTTGCGCTGCTTCGCATAATCCCGGACTTCACATAACAATCTTTATGCGAAGCTTCACATAAAGATTGTTATGTGAAGCCCATCACCGCCATCGGCACGCGCCGCATGGCTCCACGCGCATTCCTGAAGGATGAGCCCCGCAGCCGCCCGGGTCACCCCCTGCCGTGGTCTCGCCCACACGAAACCCGGAAGACCCCTCTGAGGAGAGCCCAACCGGGCGCCGAGGCTCGCCCTACGGCGTTGGGTCGAAGTAGGGCACGGGCAACGCTCCACGGGCGAGCTTGAATGCCATCGGCACCCGGCGTTCGTGATCGGGGCTCAACGCAGGGAGGTCGTGCTCCGCGAAGAAGCCTGCGCCGGTCGTTTCAGGACCCGCTATCGGGGTCCGGTCGTCGTGCGGGTCTACCAGCCAAACGCCTGCGTAGAAGTGCTGCTTGCTGCGGAAGCTCCACAGTCGGGAGTCGAAGACGCCGAGCAGCTTCGTGGCGATTCCCACCACACCCGTCTCTTCGCGAAGCTCGCGCTCGGCCGACTGCGCCCACGTCTCGCCGACATCGGTCGCTCCGCCCGGCATCGCCCAGAGGCCGTTGTCCTCGCGCCTGATCAGGAGCATGCGTCCATCCCGGAAGACGGCCGCATCGGCCCCGACAAGCGGCGAAACGTGCGTGAGGCTCTGTCTGTACTCCTCCATCACGTCGTCTACCGGCCTCTCGTCGATGGCGGCGACCAATCGAGCGCTCAACGACAGGGCGCGGTCGTAGCGTTCCCGGTCGTACTCGTTCTCGGCATAGAGCGCTCCCGCGTTGGCGATGCTCCGCAGCTCGTCGGCGATCAGGTACACCTCGTCCTGGAAGGGCACTGTCATCTCCTTACGTCTGTCTCGTGGCCCTCCCTCGATGCTACTGTACGGCGAAGGCGTAGGGAGAGCGGACCGTGCCGACGAACCGGCAGGCATCCACCCGGACGAGATCCGCGCTCGCTGTGCGGCTTCGCTCCAACGGGGGTCTATCGTGGCCGGCGGGGCAGGCTCAAACCCAGAACTCGATGCCTCTGGCAAGAGTCCGCCTTGTTCCGGGGTGTCTCCATGTCACTCCGCGATGCTCTCCCTCAGGAAACGCGTGATCCGGTCGCGGTTCGCGGTGAGGCTCGAAAACTGCTTCTCACAGACATCGCTGAAGCGCGCCAACACCTTGCGGTTAATCGACTCCTGATCTTCGAATATCGCCAAGGACCGGAACTTGAGATCCCACTTCTCGAACTGGAGCAATGCAATCGTGGCGTCGCGTGTCTTGCCGTCACTCGCGAGACCGTGGACGAGGAGCGGGCGCGACATACCGTTGATGCGGCAATCCACGGGGTACATCCCGTTGGGATCGTGCTCGGGGTCGCTCCAGTCGAAGTCCCGGCGCTCCTCCGGCGCCACCTCGCTCAGGAGATCTCGAAAATCCTCCATGAAAGTGGACCGTACTCGTTCTCGCGACAGAAAAGAGACATCGCTGATCTTGAGCAGCGCTTGAATGAAGGAGTACAGCGCATCCCCGTACCGCTCATCCGGAACAGCTAGGACCAACTCGCCATCTCGATCCTCGATGTGGAACGTGGAAAGCGCGTTGGAGATGATCTGCTGCCGCGTTCCACGCTGCATGTCCCGCTCATCCAGATCATAGGTAAGGTGCATGTACGTATGGGCCTCATCGGAGAGGATCCACTGCGCTCCCTCCTTCTTGAGGACGATGGACAGGTGATCGCCGTCTTCGAACAGAAATGGCGTGAACACACGGTACCGGCCGACGCCCTCGCCCGCCAGCCTCACCTTGGCGGAGACCTTCGCGTGAAAGTCGTTTGCCACGGTCTGCTCGGTCATGTTCCTACCTCCCCTTCGAACAGATCGCCCTGCGGATCCGACGGAACACGGAAGCTCGCATCCTTGAGCAGACAGCGAAGAGCATCGTAGAACGATCCGTATCGATCCGTCGGCTTGGCATATGCGTCCTCGCGTGCTCCAAGCTCCTGATAGCGCTCGGTCGCACGGTGAATGTGAAAGTCGTAAAACGTGTCACCCTCAATCTGGTTCGTGTGTTCGTGGCTTCTGCCGTTGTAGCGACGGAGTCGGAACACTTGTCCGGCAAGTGCTTGGGCTCCCGAATCAGAGCATCGATCTCCGCATCGGAGTACGTTACCGCCATCGGTTACTCCGTTGCTCCATTGGAACGGCGCCCTGCCACGTGCGGGCGATTTCCCGCCAATCGATGGAGCGTTCCTGTTCGCCCATCCACACCTCCCAGAAAGACGGGTCGGGCGAGTGCGGCCGGCGATCCTCCGCGATGTCCAGCACTTCTACGAGAATCGGCGCCGTTGACGCTCATGCCTCCGGCGCCGGATCGTACCCGCCAAGCCGTGATGCAGTCACGTTCCACTCTGGTCAGCAGGCGACGGTCTTGGGCGCGCCCGACCACCACCTCGGCTTTGCTATCGTAGCCGGATGAGGACGGACCCGAACGACACCTCGGCGCGCAGGCGGAAGATCCTGTTCACGGACTGGCGGGACGTCGATTGCGGCTCGGTCGCCTGGCTGAACGCGGACGGAGAGCGCTACCGGGTGGGCAACCCGCCGGGGGAGCCGGTGGCCCTGCGGGCGGAGCAGCCGTCGGTGCCGCGCGGCATCCGGCTGCAGGCGCAGCCGGCCCGCAAGGCGGGGGTGATCGAGGGCCTCCCGGACGTCGGTCACGTGGTCTACGAGGACGGCCGCTACCGCTCCTGGTACCTGCAGGTGAACGGCATCTCCCGGTTCGGCACCGGCGCCCCCGCCCATCGGCGGCCCCCGGAGCTGGTGGAGATCTGCTCGGTCGAGTCCGAGGACGGACTGCACTGGAGCGCCCCGACCCGCTCGCGCATCGAGGTGCCGGCACGGCGCAACTTCGACGGCATGTCCTTCTTCATCGATCCGCACGCTCCGGCAGAGGAGCGCTACAAGTTCATCTACTGCGCCGCGTTCGACGAAGGCGCGTTCCGGTCGCACCTCGACGCCTACCGGCGCCGCGAGCCGCGCCACCGGGACGCGCGCATGTCAGGCGAGCGGCGCTACGGGATGTTCGCCGCCGTGTCGCCCGACGGGGTCACGTGGCGCAGCCTGCCGGAGCCGTTCACCCTGCACCCCAGCGACACCGACACCACCGTGTTCTGGGACGACGACCTGGGCGTGTACGTGATGTACACCCGCCTGTTCCGCGACGGGCGGCGCTGGATCGGCCGCGCCGAGGCGCACGACTTCGCGCACTGGGGGCCGGTGGAACCGATCATCTGGCCGCGGCTGGACGACCCGCCGGACTACGACTACTACCTGAACGGCCACAGCCTCTATCCCGGCGCGCCTGAGTACCGGCTGATGCTGCCGATGCTCTACCATCGCTTTACCGAGCGCAGCCACGTGCGGCTGTACTCCAGCGCCGACGGCATCGCCTGGAGCGAGGTTCCCGGCGGGCCGGTGCTGACCCCGGGCGAGCCGGGCGATTGGGACAGCGAGTTCATCGGCACCGGCAAGGACCTGGTCCCGTTCGGCGACGGCCGCATCGCCATCCCCTATTCCGGGGTCGGCTACCCGCACAAGTATCCGCGCTGGCAGCACGTCTTCGACGCCATGCGCACCGGCTGGGCGTGGTGGCGGGAGGACCGGCTCTGCGCGCTGGTCGCCGATTACGAGGGCGAGTTCCACACCCCGCCGATCCTGCCGGCGGGACGACGGATGCGGCTCGACTTCCGCACGCCCGCGGCCGGCCGCGTGCGCATCGGCATCGACGGCGCCGAGCGGCGGTCGGCCGCCGACTGCGACCCGCTGGCAGGCGACCACGCCGGCCGGACGGTGACCTGGTGCAGCGGAGAGGCCGACCTGGGCGTCCCGTCCGATCGGCCCATCTCCCTGCACGTCACGCTGCGCAGCGCGGAGCTGTTCTCGATCACGTTCGAGTGATTCGGCCGCCGGCGCCTCCGGGGAGGATGCCGTGCTCCCGGAGAAACCGGACGATGTCGCGCAGCGGCGTGGGACAGTCGTTGTGCCCGCACGCCATGCGGACCGGCGTGGTGCCGGCTGCTTGCGCGAGCGCCCGGCCGTGCGCGTACGGGATGATCCGATCCCGCTCGCCGTGAAGCACCAGAACCGGGGACGTGCCGGACGCGATCACCGCCAGATTGTCGAACCGGTCGAGCATCAGCGCGCGCGGCACGAACCGCGGCATCAGGTCGGCCAGGCGGGTGAAGCTCGACTCCAGCACCAGCGCGGCCACCGGGCGGACGGCGGCCAGGGCGCACGCGGCGCCGCCGCCGATCGACCGCCCGTAGGCGACGATGCGCTCGGCGTCGACCCGTGGCTGCGCGCCCAGGTAGTCGAACGCCGCGACCACGGCGGCGGTGATCGAGCGCTCGTTCGGCCTGCCTCCCGAGCGCCCGTAGCCGGGGTATTCGACCAGCAGGACGCCGAGCCCCTCCCCGGTCAACTCGAGCACGCCCGCGTGGTCGTCGATCAACTCGCCGTTGCCGTGCATGAACACCACCACCGGAAACGGCGAGGAGGAGGGAGCGGGAGCGAGGAACCACGCCTCCACGTCCTCGTCCTGACCGAGCCACACCGTCTCCGTGCCGGCCGGGAGCTGTGGCGGCTCCGGACGCTGCGGCCGCGGGTAGATCACGCGCCGCTGCAATCCCATCCACGCGCCGGCGAGCGCCACCGCGAACAGCCCCAGAACAGCCGCGGTCAGCATCGGCCGGACACGGAGGCGCGACAGCCTGGTCAGGCTGCCTGCAGCGCCGCCAGCCGCTCGACCAGGGTCGGATGCGAGTAGTGGTAGAAGCTGTACCACGGGTGCGGGGCCAGGTTGGACAGGTTGTCGCGGCTGAGCTTGATCAGCGCACCGGACAGCGGCTCCGGCGACTCGACCGCCGTGGCCGCGAAGCGGTCGGCGGCATACTCGTGCCGGCGCGACCAGAGCGCCGACAGCGGCCCCAGCCAGAACGTGAACGGACCGGCCAGCAGGCTGAACAGCACCAGCGCCGCGTGGTGGCTGGGCTGCCCGATCCCGAACGCCGCGAACAGCGGGGCGTAGTCCAGCACCAGGCTCAACACCCAGAGCGCTGCCACCGTGGCCACCACCGACAGCGCCAGCCGCTGCGGGATGTGGCGCAGGCGTTCGTGGCCGATCTCGTGCGCGACCACCGCCTCGATCTCGCCGGGATCGAGCTGGTCGAGCAGCGTGTCGAACAGCACGATGCGCTTCACCGGCCCCAGCCCGGTGAAGTAGGCGTTGCTGTGCTTGGAGCGCTTGCTGCCGTCCATGACGAAGATGCCGCGCAGGCGGTAGCCCAGCCGCCGGGCCAGCTCCGCCAGCCGCGTCCGCACCTCGCCTTCGTCGACCGGAACGAAGCGGTTGAACAGCGGCGCGATCACGGTGGGATAGAGCACCATCAGCACGAACTGGAAGGCGATGATCACGCCCCCCGCGTACAGCCACCAGAGGCTGCCGGCACGGTCCATGAACGCGAACAGGACCAGCAGCACCACCGCGCTGATGACCAGGGAGATGAGGCCGCCCTTCAGGCGGTCCAGCAGGAACAGCCGGAGCGTCGTGCGGTTGAAGCCGAAGCGCTCTTCGATCACGAACTGCGAGTAGAGCGCGGCCGGGATGCCGATCACCGTGAAGAAGGCGCCCACCGCCAGCACGTAGATCCCTCCCGACAGGTAGGGATGCAGGGCGAGCTGCCCCACCGCCCGGTCGAGCGTGCCGAGCACGCCGCTCAGCACCACCGCCAGCACGGCCACGGCCGCCACCGTGTCCGTGAGCAGCACGAACCGCCCGCGCGTCTGCGTGTACTCGCGCATGCGCGCGTGGGTGTCGCCGTCGACCGCGCCGGCCAGCGCCGGCGGCGGCGCGTCCTGCGCGCGCCCGTGGCGGAGGTTGAGGACGCCCAGGCCGTTCTCCACCACCCGCTGCAGCACGAACAGCACCAAGTAGAGCGCCAGGATCGCCGAGCTGCTCACCGCCGGTCCCTCAGCGAACCGCGTGCGGGGAGTCCGCCGCGCGCTGCGCGGGGTCCGGCGACCGGCCGCGGATGGTCGGATAGGTCTCGATCGAGATGCCGCGCACGCAGGCGATCACCTCGGCGGCCACGGACAGCGACCCGGTGGCGATGACGGTGTGCGGCGGCCCGCCGGCCGCGGTCCCGGCCGCCGCGGCGGCGGTGGCGGCGGCGACGTCGCCGTCGACGCCGAGCACGGTGAAGCCCTCCTGCTCCAGCGCCCGGGCCACCGCCTCGGGAGGCTCGGCGCGCGGATGGTGCGAGCGCACCGCGTAGGCGCGGCGGGTGAGGCGGCGCAGCGGCTGCAGGGTCTCCACCAGGTCGTGACCGGATAGGGCGCCCACCACGGCCACGGTCCGCGCCGGGTCGACCCGCCCGGCGAGCGCGCCCACCATGCGCTGCATGGCATAGGGACTGTGCGCGCCGTCGACGATCACCTGCACGCCGCGCCAGCGCATGCGCTCCAGCCGGCCGGGCCAGCGCACGTCCGCCAGGCCGCGCAGCACCGCCTCATGGTCCAGGCGCTCGCCCAGGAAGATCTCGCACGCGGCGACCGCCACCGCGGCGTTCTCCCCCTGGTAGTCGCCGGCCAGCGGCAGATCGATGCGGTAGCAGCCGCGGCTCGTCTCCACGCGCAACCGCTGGCGGCCACCCGCCGTGCCGTCCACCGACCAGCGGACGTCGGTGCCCACCTGAATAACCGGCGCCCGCTGCCGGGCGGCAACGCCCAGGGCTACCTCCAGGGCACCCTCCATCTGCGGCGCGAGCACCACGGGCACCCCCGGCTTGATGATGCCGGCCTTGGCGCGGGCGATGCTTTCGATGGTGGGTCCGAGCACGGCGACGTGATCGAAGCTGATGTTCGTGATCGCGCAGACCGACGGCGCCACCACGTTGGTGGAGTCGAGCTCGCCGCCCAGGCCGACCTCGATCACCTGCGCGTCGACGCCGTCATCCCGGAAGTGCGTCAACGCCATGGCGGTGAGTGCCTCGACCGTGGTCGGCTCCCCGAACGCCGTGTCGCGGGCAACCTGCTGCAGCGGCTCCCAGACCGCGTCGACGAGCCGTGCGAACGTCGCCGGGTCGATCGGATCCAGGCCGTGGCGGATGCGCTCGGTCACCCGCAGCAGATGCGGCGAGGTATACAGCCCGACCCGCAGGCCGTGCGCCTGCAGCATCGAGCTCAGCATTGCCGAGGTGCTGCCCTTGCCGTTGGTGCCGGTGACGTGCAGGGTCGGCACCTGCAGGTGCGGATCGCCGAGCCGTTCCAGGAGCGCGCGGATGCGGTCGAGCCGGAAGGTGCGGTGCGCCGGGCTGTGGCGGGCGCGCTCGAAGTCGGCCAGCCCCATGAGCCGGTCTACCGCGCGGCGGTAGTGGCCGGACGGTGCGGAGGCATCGTTCATCGGCGGTGCCGTTCCGTGGGCCGGCCGGTCCGTCGCCGGCCGCCGGGACTCAGTTGCGCGAGAAGTCGTCGCGGTCGCCGGAAGGGGCCGCCAGGGAGTCTTCCTCGTTCCTGCACGCTTCGCCTTCCTCCGCCCCGCACACGCCGCAGGTCGTGGACGCCGCCGCCGGGCCGGGGCCGGCCGGGGAAAAGCTGCCGCAGCCGAAGCGCTTGACCTCGCGCTCGCGCCCGAGCAGCACCTTGATCGACAATGCCGCCACCACGGCGAGCATGATCGCGATGCTCAGGATGATCGTCATCTTCGGCTCCTCCCGTGCCCGGAATATACCACCGTTCAGAGCCGTCGTGTGCGCATGAGGGCGGTCTTGAACGGACGCCCCGCACGGGCACCTGCGGCGGCGCTTGCCCTGCCGGCCCCGCGTGGCGATGATACGCGCGGTGAGCACGCAACGGCTGGTGGTCCTGGGCGGAGGACCCGGCGGCTATGCCGCGGCCTTCCTGGCGGCCGACCTCGGGCTGTCGGTGACCCTGATCGACGAGGCGCCGAACCCGGGCGGCGTATGCCTGTACCGCGGCTGCATCCCGTCCAAGGCGCTCCTGCACGTCGCCAAGGTGATCGGCGACGCCAGGGACGCGGAAGAATGGGGGGTCCGCTTCACCAAGCCCCGCATCGACCTGGACAAGGTGCGCGCCTGGAAGGAGTCCGTGGTCGGGCGCATGACCGGCGGCCTCGGCTCGCTGGCCAGACAGCGCAAGGTGACGCTGCTGCAGGGCCGCGGCCGCTTCACGGGTTCGCAGGAAATCGCCGTGGCCGCGGACTCGGGCGAGCAGCGCGTCGGCTTCGACCACGCCATCATCTCCACCGGGTCGCGTCCGGCGGTGGTGCCGGCACTGGCGCTCGACTCGGATCGCGTCCTGGATTCCACCTCCGCGCTGGAGCTGCCCGACGTGCCCAAGCGACTGCTGGTGGTGGGCGGCGGCTACATCGGGCTGGAGCTCGGCAGCGCCTACGCGGCGCTGGGCAGCGCCGTGACCGTGGTGGAGATGACCGACGGCCTGCTGCCGGGGGTCGACCGCGACCTGGTGGGCATCCTGGAGCGGCGCTTGCGCGGCTCGCTGGCCGCCATCCACACCGGCACGCGGGTGGACGCGGTGGAAGAGACCGAGCGCGGGCTGGCGGTGACCCTGTCGGGAGCGGCCGACGGCACCAAGACCTACGACCGGATGCTGGTGAGCGTCGGCCGCGTGCCGAACACCGGCGACCTCGGCCTGGAGCACACCGGCGTCGCGGTCGGTCCCGACGGATTCATCGAGCACGACGACCAGCAGCGCACCGGCGACCCGGCGATCTTCGCCGTCGGCGACGTGGCCGGACAGCCGATGCTGGCGCACAAGGCGTCGCACGAAGGGCGCGTCGCCGCCGAGGCGGCGGCCGGCAAGCGGGTCGCCTTCGAGCCGCAGGCCATTCCCGCCGTGGTGTTCACCGATCCCGAGATCGCCTGGTGCGGGCTGACCGAGACCGAGTCCAAGGCGCACGGGCGCGACGTGCAGGTCGCGCGCTTCCCGTGGGGCGCATCCGGACGCGCGACCACGCTGGGCCGTTCGGAAGGACTCACCAAGCTGCTGGTCGACCCCGGCAACGAGCGCGTGCTCGGCTGCGGCATCGCCGGCCCCGGCGCCGGCGAGCTGATCGCGGAGGCGGTGCTGGCCATCGAGATGGGGGCGGTCGCCACCGACATGCGGCTGACCATCCACCCCCATCCGACCCTGTCGGAGACGCTGATGGAGGCGAGCGAGGTCCTGTTCGGCACCGCCACCCACATCTTCCGGCCACGCCGGTAGGCGGACAGGCTGCCATGCGATCGATCCGCGTAGCCGCCGTCAGCATGAACAGCCCGTTCGGCAGGACCGCCGAGATCCTGGACCGGATCGGCGGCTTCTGCGAGCAGGCCGCTGCCGAGCGGGCCGACCTGGTCCTGTTCCCGGAGCTGGTCGTCCACGGCCACTGCACGCCCAACACCTGGGAGCTGGCCGAGCCGGTTCCCGACGGCCCGAGCGTCCGGCGGCTCGCCGACTTCGCCGCGCGCTGCAAGCTGTTCCTCTCCGCCGGGCTCAGCGAGAAGGAGCGCGACGTCGTCTTCAACACGCAGGTGCTGCTGGGCCCCGACGGCTTCATCGGCAAGCAGCGCAAGGTCCACCTTTCTCGTGATGAGGGGCTGTTCTACACCGGTGGGCGAGACATCGCGGTCTTCGACATCGGCCCGTGCCGGGTGGGGACCGTCATCTGCTACGACAACCAGTTCCCGGAGGTCGGACGCATCGTCGCGCTCAAGGGCGCGGACATCATCCTGATGCCGCATGCCGCGCGCGAGGGCCGCTGGGACCACACACCGGCATCGCAGGCCGCCGCGCGCCGTCACGTCCGCGATTTCTTCGCCAGGTGCTACGCGATGCGAGCGATAGAGAACGCCTGCTTCTGCGTGCTGGCCGATCAGGCCGGGCGCGCCGGAACCGTTCCGGATTACCCTGAGGATCACATGAATCAGCCGCACCATCCCGGCGCAGCGCTGATCTTCTCACCCGAAGGCACGATCCTCGCCGAAGCGCAGACCGAGACGGTACGCGACGAGATGATCGTCTGCGATCTGGACGCCGGGCTGCTGGCGAAAGCCCGCAGCTACGCCAACTACACGCTGCGCACGCGCCGGCCCGAGCTGTTCGGCGAGCTGGTCCGCGACCAGCGCTCGTCATAGCGTCCTTTCGAAGTCGCTCCACATCGTGCGCGGTTTCATATCGATGCTTCTGACCGCACAGCGTCCGGCTCCTGCGGGGCTCGATCAGGGTCACGCAGGCGAGCCCGCTCGCTTGTTTGTGGCACACCAGGATCGGCCGGGAATAGTTGAAATCCGCTACCCCCGCGTTGCCTGCGTCGCCTGATCGCAGGGCGGCAGGCAGGTTTGATCTCGGGTGGAGTGCGTGGTATCTGTGGTATCTACCGTCGACAGGAGGTGCCCGGGATGGCGCAGACTCGGCTGAACGAACAGCAGATGGCGTTCTTCGAGACCTTCGGCTTTCTGCAGTTCCCAGGGCTCCTGGCCGACTGCATCGATGAGATCATCGATGAGTTCGAGGCGGTCTGGGAGCGGCATGGGGGCGGCCACGACGGCAAGCCGCACGACGGCGAACGGCGCTCGTGCCTGGTTCCGTTCATCGACCAGAGCGAACGCCTGTCGGCCCTGCTGGATGATCCGCGGATCCACGACATCGCCTCCAGCATCCTCGGAGACGATTTCGATTACTCGGGCAGCGACGGCAATTACTACGCCGGCGATACCCGCTGGCACTCCGACGGCTGGTACGTGAGCCGGCCGCCGTCGATCAAGATCGCCCTGTACCTGGATCCGGTCACGCGCGACACCGGAGCGCTGCGGGTCATTCCGGGCAGCCACCGTCCGGGCGACACCTATGCCGACCGCCTGCAGGAGCAGGTCAGGGAGAGCGACTCGCTCTGGGGCGTCGCGGGGCGCGACGTGCCCGCATACGCGCTGGAGTCGGAGCCCGGCGACGTCGTCTGCTTCAACCACAACACCAAGCACGCCTCCTTCGGCGGCAGCCCGCGCCGCCGGATGTTCACGATCAATTGCCATACGCGGTTCTCGGAGGACCGTCTTGATGAACTGCGTGAGTACATCGGCCACTCTGCGCGATTCTGGATCGAGCGCGTGTATGGGGAGGCGATGATCCGCACGGCCGGCCCCGAACGGATGGTGCACCTGGAGCAGATGCTGGCCAACGACGGCCACTTGGCCGAGCTGTCCCGCCGCAAGCGCGCCGAGATGACCGAGCGGTCGCGCGGGTGATCCTCCACGGAGGGCATGCCGCGCACCGACGAGCCGAATGGCGGACTGTCGCGACGGCGGATCATGGCCGGCATCGAGGGCACCCTGCGCCGTCAAGGCATGAGCATCGTCGCGTACGCGCCGCTCGCCCAGGGGGTGCTGACCGGCAAGTATCGGCCCGGTGAGCCGATTCGACCGGGTACCCGGGCCTGGCGGAACCCGAGCCCCAACCTGGCCGTCTATCTGCGGGACGACCGCCTGGAGACGGTGCGACGGCTGGACGCCTGGGCCGGAGATCACGGCCGCCGTGCCGGCGCTCTTGCGATCGCGTGGCTGCTGGCCAAGCCGCTCGTGTGCTCGGTGTTGACCGCCGTCACCAGCCAGACACAGCTCGAAGCCAACGTCAGGGCCGCCGACTGGGAGCTCACCCCGGAGCACGTCCGGGAGGTCGAGAACCTGGTGTCGGGATGACGTAGCGCGCCGACTCCTTGCGCCCGGATTACCTGTCGCGTGTCGCCGACGCATACGGCCCATCCCCTCCTTGACCGTGCCTGCGCGTTCCACCACCCTGCGCTGGTGACCGGCTCCCGCCCCTTCGTGCGAGGCATGCGGTGAGGGCGAACCCCGGCCGCGCCGAGTTGCTGGACCTCCTCCATCACTGGCGCAGCGAGCGGTACGTGCACCGGGTGGCGACCAACGTCGACCGCCACCTGTTCAGCTCCTGCTTCACGCGGGTGGAGATCGAGGGCCTGGAGGAGGCCAGGCGCCGCGCGGAAGCCGGCGAGCGGCTGGTGTTCGTGGCCAACCACCAGAGCGAGTACGACTGGATGATGGTGCAGGCCTACCTGACGCTGCACGGCATCCGCGCCGCCGTGCAGGCCGGAGACAACCTGTTCATCGGACCGCTGGACACCTTTCTGCGCAAGTGCGGCGGCTTCATGGCGGTCCGCGACCAGCACGTCTTCTACGCCCGCCGGTGGTTCCGCAACTGGATGCTCAAGACGCTCGGCGCGCGCCCGGTCGTGGTCACGCGCGATCAGTACAACAGCCTGTACCTGGATCAACTCAAACGGGTGTTCGACGGCGACCGCCTGCACCTGCTGGTGTTTCCGGGGTATGAGACCGACGAGTTCTCCGGTGACGTGAAGTACGGACGATCCTACACCGGCCACCTCAACCCCCTGTCACCGCTGGTCTTCCTGGCCGTCCGCAACGCCCTGCGCGACCTGCGCGTGGAGGATGCCAGCTACATTCCGATCAACATCTCTTACGAGCGGGTGCCGGAGGACATGGTGTTCCGCGCCTACCGGGCCGGGTCGCGCAAGGGCACGTTCGCGAAGTACGTCTACGACAACTACTACGCGTTCATCGACGTGCCGCTCAAGCGGCGCGTGCGCAACCAGCGCTCGCGGGTGGTGATCAAGTTCGGCGACGCGATGGCGGCCGACCTGCGCGCCCGCGCCAAGGAGGTGGCGCGCTCCGTGTACGACCAGCTCGCACGCCTGATCCGGGTGTACGAGAGCACCGCCGTGTTCGCCTCGCTCGACAACCGCTTCCGCATCTCCCGCACGGAGCTGGAGGAGCGGGTCGACCGCACCGTGACCGCCGCCGACGAGGCCGGCCTGGACACCACCCCGCTGTACCGCGACGGCAGGCGAAAGTCGCTGGACGACCTCCTGGAACGCACGGCGGAGCTGTTCAACTACCCGCACATCCCGATCATCGCCACCAGGTCATACCAGACCCTGGAGTACGACGAACGGGAGATCTTCATCCACCACCCGCACCTGGCCTCCTACTACGGCAACAAGCTCAGTCATCTGAACGCCGCATGAGCGTGAGTGCCGCATGAGCGACCTTCCCGTCCCCCGCGCCCTTCGTGCGCTCAGCGACGTGTCCGATCCGGGCGAGCGCTACCGCACGCTGCCCGACGGCTACCGGATCGGCCAGGCGCGCTACCTCATCATCACCGGCAGCGTCATGAGCGGCCTGGGCAAGGGCATCTTCTCCGCCGGCCTGGCGCGCCTGCTGGCCGACCGCGGCTTCTCGACGAACCTGATCAAGATGGACGGCTACTACAACGAGGACGCCGGCACCCTGAGCCCGTACCGCCACGGCGAGGTGTTCGTGCTCGACGACGGCACCGAGTGCGACATGGACATCGGCACCTACGAACGCTTCCTGGGCAGGAGCCTGTCGCACCACAACTACTTCACCAACGGGAAGCTCAGCCAGCGCATCAACGCCCTGGAGCGCGGCGGCCAGTTCTCGGGCTCCGACGTGCAGTTCTTCCCGCACGTCACCGGCGAGCTGGTGCGCTTCGTGCGCGAGTCGACGCTGGCCGCCGGCGCCGACATCACGCTGGTGGAGATCGGCGGCACGGTCGGCGACGAGGAGAACCGGACCTACATCTCCGCGATGAGCGACCTGGCCTACCAGGAGGGGGAGCGCAACGTCTTCTTCATCAACCTGGTGTGGATCATCGAGGCGCGCCACCTGAACGAGCAGAAGAGCAAGGCCGCCCAGCACGGCACGCAGCTCCTCATGCAGATGGGCATCAAGCCGCAGATGCTGGTCTGCCGGGCCGAGAACGCCGTGGAGCCCGGCGTGCGCCGGAAGCTGGCCGACCGCCTGCGCATGCCGGTGCGCAACGTCATCGACCTGCACAACCAGAGCTCCATCTACCGCGTGCCCGGCCACCTGCAGGAGCAGCACGTCGACCAGATCTGCCTGGAGTACTTCGGCCTTGACTCCCCCCCGGCGGCCTCGGGAGGCGCCGACGGTACGGACGGAGCTTCCGTCAACGCGCCGGCGGCCGGCGGTCTGATGCCGGCGGCCGGCGGTCTGCAGCGCTATCTGGACGCGCTCACCCGGCCGCGGCGGACGGTGCGGATCGGCATCGCCGGCAAGTACCTGGGCCCGCGCGACACCTACGCCAGCATCCACAACGCCCTGGAGCACGCCGGCACCGACCGGCAGGTCAGGGTCGAGGTCGTGGACGTGCCGTCAGACCTGATCGACGCCGCGGGCTCGCCCGCGCAGCGCGAGGAGCAGGCGGCCGAGCACCTGCAGGACCTGGACGGACTGGTGGTCCCCGGCGGCTTCGGCCGCCGCGGCTGGGAAGGGAAGATCGCCTGCGTCACCCACGCCCGCGTCCACGAGCTGCCCATGCTGGGCATCTGCTACGGCTTCCAGGCGGCGATGGTCGAGTTCGCCCGCCACTGCTGCGGCCTGCCGGCGGCCAACACCCAGGAGGTGGACCCCCGAACCGATTCGCCGATCATCCTGCTGCTGCCCGAGCAGTACAAGATCGAGGGGATCGGCGGCTCGATGCGCCTGGGCAAGCGCACCGTCGAGCTGCGGGGCGGATCGGCCGCCGCCCGGCTCTACGGGGCCGAACGCATCGAGGAACGCTTCCGTCATCGCTACGAGCTCAACCCGTTCTATCGCGAGCTGCTGGAGAAGCGCGGCATGCTCTTTTCCGGATGGGCGCCGGGCCAGCCGATCGTGCAGGTCGCGGAGTTGCCCACGCACCCCTTCTACCTCGGCGTGCAGTACCACCCCGAGTTCCTGAGCCGGCCGGGCGCGCCGAGCCCGGTGTTCGCTGGGCTGATCGACGGCAGCCTGGCGGGCGCACGCCGAGTGGCACGCGGCCGTCAGCGCACGAGCGATCGAGCGGCGAGCGTCGGGCTATAGATCGTGACCCCCCGCACGGCTTCCCCGAACAGGTGACCGAAGTGCGTCCGGTCACCTGTGATGAGCGCACGACAGCCGAGGGTGATGGCGGCAGCCAGCACCGGCTTGTCCTTGTCGTCGACTGGCAGGCTTTCCGGATCTTGGCTTTCCGGATCTTGATCGCCGCCACGGAGCGGGAAGATCGCGATGGTCGAGGCCAGCGCATCAAACGAGTTCAGCCGCCAACTCGGCCTCTGATTCGTTGAACTCTCGCACCCGCTCGTCCGTGTAGATCTCGATCGGCAGCGCAACCGCCGGGCGGAGCAGCACTCCATCCGGAGTCGACTCGGCGATCACCATATTGTCCGCGGTGAGACCAAGCTGCTTCCTCAGTCTCACCGGAAGTGTCAGAACGCCCCGCTTCGTGACATTGATGACCGTTTTCATGATCTCCCATATTACAGGAAAGCGGAAAGATGGAAAACGGATACACCTTTTCCCTGCCGTCAGCGGTTGCCGAACGAGAGCACGAACTGAAGCCCGCGTCAGGCGCCGTCGCGCCGGCGGTACAACAGCCAGCCCAGCACCAGGCAGATCGCCCCGGCTACGCCTAAGCGCGCCGCCATCTCCGGCGTGGCCGGGTAGCCGTCAAACAGGCGCCGGACCACGCCGGTGAAGTCCAGGATCGGCAGCGCGAGCGTGAAGGACGCCGCGCTCAGCAGCAACAGGCCGGCAGCCACCAGCAGGCCGTGCATGGGCTAGAACCCGACGATCGCCTCGACCTCCACCCGGTAGCCGCCGGGCGGAGCGGCGTTGATGGTGCTGCGAGCCGGGCGCGGCTCCGGGAAGTACTGCACGTAGATGTCGTTCAGCCGGGCGAAATTGTCCATGTCCTCCAGGAACACGGTGGTCTTCAGCACCTTGTCCATGCTGGAGCCGGCGGCCTCCACCTGCGTGCGCAGGTTGCGCAGCACCTGGTGGGTCTCGGCCTCGAACGAATCGCGCACCGGTTCCCCCGTGGCGGGGTCGAGCGCGACCTGCCCGGAGATGAAGGCCACGTCTCCGTAGCGGATGATGGGTGAGTAGGGGCCGCCAGCCGGCGGACCGTCCTTGGGAACGATCGCTTCACGGTTCATGGTGCGAATCCTAAAGGCCCGCGGGTCGGAGCGCCAAGCACTGCGAACCGTCCGGCCGCTGGGGTAGGCTGCCGCATGGACCCGTACGAGGTAAAACCGGCCGCCGGTCCGGTGCGCGGCACGGTGACGGTGCCGGGCTCGAAGAGCCTGACCAACCGCGCGCTGGTGGTGGCGGCGCTGGCGACCGGCCGCTCGACGCTGCGCGGCGCGCAGTTCAGCGACGACACCGAAGCGTGCATGGACGGCCTGATGCGCCTCGGCATCGGCATCGAGGCCGAGCCCGCGCACGCGCGCATCGCCGTCGAGGGCGCCGGCGGCACCATCCCGGCGGCAACGGCCGAACTGGACGTGCGCTACTCCGGCACCACGGCGCGCTTCCTGACCGCGGTCGCCGCCGCCGGACGGGGCGTCTACCGCTTCGACGGCGCGCAGCGCATGCGCGAGCGGCCCATGGGCGACCTGCCGGCGGTGCTCGCTGCCGCCGGCGCGCGCTTCCGCTTCACCGGCGAGCCCGGCCACTTGCCGTTCGAGATAGAGGCCGCCGGCCTCCCGGGCGGGCGCATCGAGATGCGCGCCGCGCACTCAAGCCAGCCGGTATCCGCGCTGCTCCTGTGCGCACCGGCGGCGGCCGCCGCCACCACGATTGTCGTGGCCGGTGCGGTGCCCTCGGAGCCATTCATCGACCTGTCCGTGCGGGTGATGCGCGACTTCGGCGTCGAAGTAGGACGGCCCGAGCCGGGAGTCTTCGAGATCGCGTCGGACACCTGCTACCGGGGACGCACCTACGACGTGGAGCCGGATGCCACCAACGCGTCCTATTTCCTGGCCGCCGCCGCGGTCACCGGCGGCAGCGTCTGCGTCCGCGGACTCGCCGCCGACTCTTCCCAGGGCGACATCGCCTGCGTGGACATCCTGCGGCAGATGGACTGCGAGGTACGGCAGGACGCAAGCGGCATCACCGTCACCGGCCCCGACCGGCTGCGCGGGGTGGAGCTCGACCTCAACGCCGTCTCCGACCTGACGCCGACCTTCGCGGCGATCGCGCCGTTCGCGGACGCGCCGGTGACGATCCGCAACGTCGCGCACATCCGCGTGCAGGAGACCGACCGCATCGCCGCGCTGACCGCCGAGCTGCGGCGCCTCGGCGCCACGGTGGAGGAGCGCCCGGACGGCCTGCGCATCGAGCCGTCACGCCTTGCGCCGGCCGCGATCCGCACCTACCAGGACCACCGCATGGCGATGGCGTTCGCGGTGACCGGCCTGCGCGTCCCCGGCCTCACCATCCTGGAGCCGGGCTGCGCCGCCAAGACCTTTCCCGACTTCTTCGAACGGTTCGCCACGCTCACGGCAGGGAGCTGAGCAGGGCGTCGATCCCCCGACTCACGGGCGTGACACCGGCAGGCGACCCTGCTCATTCGTCGCTGAGTGCTCGCGGCGTCGCGCCGCCGCTACGAGCCTCGCGGAGCGAGTCGCGCAAGTGACCGGCGTTTGCTTCTTCCGACAGCAGATACTCGGTCTCGGCCAGGCTCCGGTACTCGTCCATGGAGATCACCACCACGTGCTCGTCGTTGCGTCGCGTCACGACGAGCGCCTGGCGATCGCGACACACCGCATCGAGATGGTCCTCCAGATGCTTGCGCAGGTCCGAGTAGCTCACGACTCTCATGTCGACAAGCTCATTTCGGTACGCCATGACATACAGTCCATGGTACTCGTCTCCGACTGTGTAGCCAGTCGCTCCGCTCCTCAGCGGTGGGAGTCGGCGGAACGGGGGGCGCCCAAGCCGTGGTGCATTCGCAGCAGGCGCTTCTGGCGGTCGTTGAGCAGCGGCAGCCACTCCGCCGGGAACCCCTCGTGCGGGTCCACCTGGAAGCGCATGAGGTGCTTGCGGTAGTGGCCGAACAGCGCGTGCCGCCGGCCCTGAGAGCGGTTGGCGCCGCCGCCGTGCCAGCACTGGCCGTTGAACACCAGCACGCTGCCGGCAGGTGCCTGCGCCTGGTGCACGTGCCGGACGCGGAATCCCTCCGGCGGCTCTTGCAGCCCGCTCCTGTGCGAGCCGGGCACGACGCGCGTGCCGCCGTTCTGGGCCGAGAAGTCGTCCAGCATCCACACGGTGTTCATCATCACCGGTGAGGCCATGTTCAAGAGATCCGCGCCGATGTCGCTGTGCAGCCCCTGGTTCCCGTCCCCCGGCCGCACGATGCGCGCGTTGAGGCTGCCCAGGATCAGCGTGTCCCCCAGGTAATGGGTGAGGAGGGGCAGGACCTGCGGATGGTCCAGGCAGGCGAAGAACACCGGGTCCAGGGTGGGCAGGTTGGACACGTGCCGGGCGGCGCCGCGGTGCCGGTGATCGGTGCCCACCTCGCGCTCGCAGCGCACCAGGGCCTCCTTCATCGCCGCCACCTGGCCGGCGTCCAGCACCTCATGCACGACCGTGAACCCGTGGACGTCGAGCTCGGCCAGCGCCTGTTCGCGATCGGTCATGACGATGCCTCCTGAAAGTCCGGCGGGAACACCAGCCGCACGCCGCAGTTGGCGGTGGAGCTGTCCGGCGTGTTGCCGGTGCGTGCGCCGACCCGGTAGCGGTTGCAGTACGAATGGTGGCACAGGAACGAGCCGCCCTTCATCACCTTGCCGCGCCCGCGCGCCGGTCCGCGCGGGTCGACGCGGCCGGTCCCGTGGTCGGTGGCGAACCAGTCCGCGCACCACTCCCAGACGTTGCCGGCCGGGTTGTGCAGCCCGAGTCCGTTGGGCGCGAAGGCGTCGACCGGCGCCCGGCCGGCGTAGCCGTCCGCGGCCGTGTCGCGATCGGGAAACGCTCCCTGCCAGACGTTGCAGCGGTGCTGGCCGCCGGGCTCGAGCTCGTCGCCCCAGCAGTAGACCGCCTGCTCCAAGCCGCCACGCGCGGCCAGCTCCCACTCCGCCTCGGTGGGCAGGCGTCCCCGTTCGAAGCGCGCCAGGGCCACCGCGTCGTTCCAGGAGACGTGCGCGACCGGTTCGTCCAGCCGGCCGTCCAGCGTGCTGCCGGGTCCCTCCGGCTGCGCCCAGCAGGCGCCCGGCACCCCGCGCCACCACGCGACGCCCGGCACCTCACGGACCTCGTATCGGTCGGCGACCGCTTCCGGCACGTGCGCGTGGAACACGAACGACCAGCCGAACAGCTCGGCCTCCGTGACGTAGCCGGTGGCGGCGACGAAACGCGCGAAGCGGTAGCCGGTCACGCAGAACGCGTCGCAGACGAACGGTGAGACGGTCACCTCGCGCACCGGCCCCTCGCCGTCGGCCGGGAAGCCGTCGGGGTTGTCGGTGCCCATCAGGAAGCCGCCGCCGGGGATCGGGACGCGGGCGGCAAGCGCGTCGCAGCGCCGGCGCTCCCTATCGCCGGCGCGGGCCAGCAACCGGCGCGCGGCGTCCGGTCCCGGCGCCGCACCCGGTGTTGGGCCGGAGCGGGAGCGGCGCGGCACCGGCGCCGCTCCCCGCTGGCCGCGGCCGGGAGTGCAGCAACTCCCTGCCGCCGCGGTCCGGTCAGCGGCCACGGCTCCCGGATCTCAGGCGTTTCACGGGCCGTCGCCAAGGCTCAGAAAGAGTAGCGCAGCCCTACCTCGGCGTTGTGGGTGAGGCCCATCTTCAACAGCTCCTCCGTGTCCGTGTCCAGGAACGGGGCGTCCGTCGTGCCCCGCACGCGGTAGCCCAGGGTGAGGGCCAAGTCTCCCAGAACGAAGCCGATGCCCGCCGCCCCCTGGAAGGCGGGCGCCCATACGGGCTTGGCGTTGCCTTCCGTGACGGTGACGTTCGACATGCCGCCGCCGACGCCGACGTAGAGGACGACCGGACCGGCGATGCCAACGTCAAGATAGACGCTGGCGATCACGTCCACCGAGGTGACCGAGTCCTCGCCATCGGATTTCTCGATCGCGGCCTGGCGGTAGCCGACCGCCAACTCCGGGCGGAATCCGAACAGATGGAAGCCGAGGCCGACCTGACCTCCCAGGAAGCCCCAGTCGGTCCTTATCGTATCCTCGATCGTATCCTTGTCGATCGTTCGGACTGCGGGGAGGGTGATGACGTAGGCGGCGCTGACGTAGAGGCCGGTACGTCCGCTCGTGTCGTCTTGTACCTGCGCGGCAAGGGTGGCGAGCGGAGCCGCGAGGAGACAGACGCTCAGCGCCACACGAAGGCTGCGGGTGGCCGTCATGACAGGAACTGTCGGCTGGGCAACGCGGCCGTGTCAATGTGACCGCGTCCGACCGTCCGACCGGCACCATCGGCGGGATCAGAAGGAGTAGCGGATCCCCAACTCGAAGTTGTGGCCAAGGGCCATCTTCAGCGTGCCGCCACCATCCAAGTCGGCGTCCAGCGCGCCGGTCAGGCGGTAGCCAAGCGTGAGGGTCAGATCGTCCGTAAGGGCATAGCCGATGCCCGCGGCTCCCTGAAAGGCGGGCACCCACGCCGTCTTGTTGTTGCCTTCCTTGACGATGACGTACGACATGCCGCCGCCGATGCCGACGTAGGGGACGATCTCGCTGCCCGTATCGACGTCGTAGTACACGCCGGCGATCACGTCGATGGAAGTGACGGACTGTTCGTCCTGGTCCTTGATGTTGGCCATGCGGTAGCCGACGGCCAGCTCGGGACGGAACCCGAAGATGGAGTAGCCGACGCCGAACCGTCCGCCCACGAAGCCCAGGTCGGTCGGTATCGTGCGGTCGCCGATCTTTTGGTCGGCGGGAAGGGCGACGCCGTAGCCGGCACTGACGGAGAACGATCCGCCGTCCTCCATCATGCCGTCGTCCACGTCCTGCGCGGCCAGGATGCCGAGCGGGGCGAGCAGGAGACAGGCGCACAGGACGAAACGCAGGCTACGAGTAACCGTCATGGCAGACATTGTCGGATTCGGAACGGGACCGTGTCAAACTCACCGCACGTCAGCGTACGGCCGGTCGCGCGCCGCCGTGCTGGATCTTCAGAACGAGAAGCGCAGCCCCGCCTCGATGGTGTGGCTGAGCGTCATGTCCGTCTTCGCCTTGCTCGTGCTGTACTTGCTGAAATTGGCTTTCATCGTGCCTACCAGCCGATAGCCGAGCGTGAGCGTCAGATCCTCCATGATGGCGTAGCCGATGCCGGCGGCCGCCTGAACGGAAAGCGCCGACGCCGAATCGTTGTATGGCGTAAGGTCAGAGCCGGAATCCGTCTCCGCCTTCACCGTTACCAGCGACATTCCTCCGCCGACGCCAAGATAGAGGGAGAACGCGGAGCCGCTGCCGATGTCGTAGTAGACGTTGGCCGCCAGATCGATCGAACTGACCGTGCCGCTGACGTCGGCCACGCCCGTCAGTGAGTCCACCGCGGCGGTGCGGTAGCCGACGGAGACTTCCGGCCGGAACCCGGCCACGCCATAGCCGACGCCGAACCGGCCGCCGAGCAAGCCGAATTCGGTCCCGACCGATACGGTAGTGTCCTCGACGGAGATGTCTCTCTCGCCGGGCATGGTCGCGCCGTAGGCGGCGCTGATGTAGAACCCTTCGTCGTCCTGCATTTCGTCCATCTCCTGCGCGGCCAGGGTGGCGAGCGGGGCAAGCAGGAGAACGGCGCAGAGCGCGAAACGGACGCTGCGGTTGGTTATCATGACCGAGCCAATGTCCGCTCAGAAGCGGTGCCGTGTCAAGGCGCACACGCGATGAGGGCCGCATGACCGCACCGGTGGGCGCGATCCGCGACGCGGTCACCTACCTGGCGCGTTTCCGCGGCAGCCTGTTCGTGATCAAGGTGGACGACCGCGTGCTGGAGTCGCCGATGGCGGCGGTGCTCGTGCACGACATCGTGCTGCTGCAGCGCATGGGGATCCGCACGGTGGTGGTGACGGGGGCGCGCGGCGCGATCGACCGGGCGCTGGAACGCGCGTCGCTGCCGTCCCGCTACCACCGCGGCCTGCGCGTCACCACCGAGCCGATGATGGAGCACGTCGTCCACGCGGTGGCGGCGCTGAGCGCGCGGCTGATGTCGCTGTTCAGCGAGTGCGGCGGGCACGCCGCCTCCGGCAACTGGGTGCGCGCCCGCTCGCTGGGCGTGGTCGCCGGCATCGACTATGACCGGTCCGGGCGCGTGGAACGGGTCGACGCCGCGCTGATCCGGACGCTGATCGACCGCGAGGTCGTGCCGATCGTCACCACCATCGGCTGGAACACGGTCGGCACCGCCTACAACCTGGGCAGCGACGACCTGGCCGTGGCAGTCGCCACCGGCATGCACGCCGCCAAGCTGTTCGTCGCCACGGCCGCGCCCGGCATCCCGGCGCCCGGACGATCCGATCGCCCGGCAGGCGGCCAGCCGCTGCGCGACTCCGGCGCGTTCTCGACCATGACGGTGGAGGAGGCGGCCTCCCTGGCCGCGGACGCCAACCTGGGCGGCGAGGCGCGGGCGATGCTTCGCCTGGCCGTCGACGCCTGCCGGGGCGGCGTCGAGCGCGTGCACGTGATCGACGGCAGGCGTGACGGCGTGCTGCTGGAGGAGATCTTCTCCGTCGGCGGCTCCGGGACGATGGTGTACGCCGACCGCTTCGCGGACTTCGGCGCGGCCACGCCGGAGGACGTGCCGGCCATCATGAGCCTGCTGCAGCCGCTGGTCACCCGCGGCCTGCTGGTGCCGCGCTCGCCGGAGCAGATCGGCGGCGCCATCGACGACTGGGTCGTCTACCGCGTCGACGACACGATCCAGGGATGCAGCGGGCTGGACCGGCTGGGCGGCACGGACGCGGAGATCTTCGGACTCGCGGTGAACCCGTCGCACCGCGCCGCCAACGTCGGCCGCCGCCTGGTCGAGTTGCTGCTGCGCCGTGCGACCGACGGCGGCGCGCGCCGGGTGTTCGTGCTGACCACGCAGGCGATCGACTTCTTCCGGGAGCTGGGGTTCCGGGACGCCGACCTGGATGCGTTGCCGGCCGCCCGGCGCAGCCTCTATGATCGCCAGCGCGGCTCGCGCATCCTCATGATCGATCCGCGTCGGGCGACGTAGCGTCGCTCGCCCGGATGGACGCGACCATGAGCACCTCACGACCCTCCCTCGGCTTCGTCGGCGCCGGCACCATGGCGTCGGGACTGGCGCGGGGCATCCACGCCGCCGGCCTGGCCGGCGCGATCACCGCGTACGATCCGGTCCGGGACGTGCTGAACCGGTTCTGCGCCGAGACCGGCGCCACGCCGGCCGCGGACAACGGCGCCGTGGCCCGTGACGCGGAAATCCTGTTCCTGGCGGTCAAGCCGCAGCACCTGCAGGCGGCGTCCGCCGAACTGGCCGCGTCAGGCGTCGACCTGGCCGGCCGGCTGGTGGTGTCGATCGCCGCCGGCGTCACCCTGGCGCGCCTTGCGGGCTGGCTGCCGGGCGCGCGCCTGGTCCGCGTGATGCCCAACCTGCCGTGCGTGGTGGGGGAGATGGCGGCCGGCTTCGCCCGCGGCCCGTCCGCCACCGAGAACGACGCCCGCGCCGTCGGCGACCTGCTGCGCGCGCTCGGCGTGGCGCTGGAGGTGGACGAGGAGCACCTGAACGCCGTTACCGCGGTATCCGGATCGGGGCCGGCGTTCATCGCCCGGCTGCTGCAGGCGTTCATCGACGCCGGGGAGGCGTGCGGCCTGCCGCGGGAGACAGCGCGCGCGCTCACCCTGCAGACCGCCAGGGGGACGGCGGCGCTGCTGCAGGAGCACGGCTACGACACGGCGGACTTCGTCGACATGGTCAGCTCGCCCGGCGGGACGACCGTGGCCGGCCGCGCCGTGCTGGAGTCCTCCGACCTGCAGACCGTGATCGCCGACACCATCGCCGCCGCCACCGAACGCGGCCGCGAGCTGGCCGGAGGCTGAGCATGACGACCGAGACCGTGACCATGCAGCAGGCGGCCCGCAGCGCCCGCGAGGCCAGCCGCCGCCTGCGCACCATGCCCGCCGCCCTGCGCGACGCGGCCCTGCGCGCCATGGCCGAGGAGATCGACCGCAACCGGGACGCGATCCAGGCCGCCAACGCACGCGACCTGGAGCGCGCCCGCGCCGAGGGGGTCGCGCAGCCCCTCATCCACCGGCTCGGCCTGTCGGACGGCAAGATGGCCGACATCGACGCCAGCCTGCGGGAGGTGGCCGCCGCCCCCGATCCGCTCCAGCACGTCGACCTCGCGCGGCAGCTCGACGACGGCCTCATCCTGACGCGGGTGACCGTGCCGATCGGGGTGCTCGGCGTGATCTTCGAATCGCGGCCCGACGCGCTGGTGCAGATCGCGTCGCTGTGCATCAAGTCCGGCAACGCCGCCATCCTCAAGGGCGGTTCGGAAGCGGCCGAGTCCAACCGGGCGCTGTTCGACTGCATCCGGTCGGCCCTGACCGCCACCGGCGCGGGCTTCGCGGGCGCGCTGCACCTGGCGACCAGCCGCGACCAGATCGACGACCTGCTGCGCATGGACGACCTGGTCGACCTGATCATCCCGCGCGGCTCGCCGGAGCTGGTGCGGAGCATCCAGGACCGCACGCGCATCGCCGTGCTCGGCCACGCCGACGGGATCTGCCACGTGTACGTCGACGCCGCCTGTGACCTGGAGCAGGCGGTGGCGATCGTCACCGACGCCAAGACCGAGTACCCGGCGGTCTGCAACGCGGCCGAGACCGTGCTGGTCCACGCCGACGTCGCGGAGCGACTCCTGCCGCGGCTGCGCGAGTCCATGCCGCAGGTGGAGCTGCGCGGCGACGAGCGCGTGCGTGCGCTGATCGACGCGCTCCCGGCCGCCGACGAGGACTGGGACACCGAGTACCTGGACCTGATCCTGGCGGTCAGGATCGTGGACGGCCTGCAGGAGGCGATCGCCTTCATCAACGCGCACGGCAGCGCCCATACCGATGCGATCGTGACCACCGACCGGCAGGCCGCGGACGCCTTCTTCGCACAGGTCGACTCCGCTTCGGTGTTGTGCAACTGCTCGACCCGCTTCGCCGACGGCTACCGCTTCGGCCTCGGAGCGGAGGTCGGCATCTCCACCACGCGCATCCACGCGCGCGGCCCGGTCGGCGTCGAAGGGCTGACCACCTACGCCTATCGCCTGCAGGGCGACGGCCACGTGGTCGCCGACTACACCGGCGGCGCGCGCAGCTTCCACCACCGCGACCTGCCGGGGGACTGACGCGGATGCGAGTGCTCATCAAGATCGGCACCGGGGTGATCGGCCCCGGATCACAGCTCGACCGGACGTGGTTGCGCGCCAAGGTGGCCGAGATCGCCAGGCTGCTCGGCCGCGGCCACGAGGTGCTGCTGGTCAGCTCCGGGGCGGTGGCCGCCGGCATGGAGGTGGTGGGCAGGACCGAGCGGCCCGGCGACCCGCTGGAGCTGCAGATGCTGTCCGGCATCGGCCAGATACCGCTGGCCAACTGCTACCAGGAGCTCTTCGGTGAGCACGGGGTGCAGGTCGCGCAGGTGCTGCTCACGCATTACAACTTCGACACCCCGCGCGAGGAACGCACGATCCTGCGCATCCTGGACTCGTACCTGTCGCGCGGGATGGTGCCGGTCATCAACGAGAACGACCTGGTGAACAAGGAAGAGTTCGACGTCCGCGGGCACTTCACGGACAACGACATCCTGGCCGCGCTGGTCGCCACCCACGTCAGGCCCGATCTGGCCGTGATCCTGACCAACGTCGACGGCCTGCACGCCGGCGGCGCGGACGGGCCCCTGATCCCGGTGGTAGAGCGGGTCGACGACGACATCCGCGCACACGCCTCGTGCGAGTCGAGCCCGCTGGGCCTGGGCGGCATGCTGTCGAAGGTGGACGCCGCCGCCATGATGACCGCGCAGGGGATCGACGTGATCGTCGGCAACGGCAGCGCGGCGCTCGAACCGCTCATCGACGGCACCGCGCCGCGGACCCTGTTCCGCGCCCAGCGCCGCGGCGCGGCGCGCGGGGCATCGGCCGCGATGGCCCGCGCCTGAGAGGCACCGCGGTGCGGGTCAGGTCCCTGATCGAGGCGCTCGTCCTGGCGGTCGCCGCGTTCGGGCTCAACCTGCTGGCTCCCGACGATCCCGGCCTGCTGAAAGCCGCCGTCAATCCCTATCTGCTCGCGGCGTTCGTGGTGGCCGCCCTGCGCGGATGGACGGCCGGCTATCTGGCGCTGGCGGCGGGGGCCGCGCTGGCGTACCTGGCCTTCGAGATCCTCCCCGGCGCGCCGCCTCGGTTCACCATCACGGCCGACTGGGTCGCCACCGGTCCGCTCGCGGACCGTCGGGTGCCCATGCTCGCTCTGACCGGCGTGCTCGGTGTCCTCCTGTTCGGCCTGGTCCACTTCGCGCACGCCAGGCGGGAGCGGCGCCTGCGGCGCGAGGCAGCCGAGCTCGGTCGTGAGCGCGACGTCGTGGACCGCCAGCGGACGGCCCTGCTGGCCGCCACGAGCGAGCTGGAGCGGCGGGTGAGCGGCCAGCCCGACTCGCTGGCGTATCTGCACGCCCGCTGGCGGGAGCTGTCGTCCCAGAACGTGGAGGACACCCTGCTCGTGGTGCTCGACACGGTCACGGAGCTCACCGGCGCCGAGCGCTGCTCGCTGTGGCAACTCGATGCGGAGGCCGGTGAGCTCGTGGTCCGGGTCACGGCAGGCTGGGACGCCGGGGATGACGCCGCGCGCCGCCTGCCGGTCGCAGGCAGCATCGAGGGCTGGGTGCTGCGCAACGACCGGCTGTTCTCGGCCAAGCACCTCGCGCGCTACGACACGCTGCGCCGCGTCGACCGCGGCACGGCGGTCTATGCGGCGCCGCTGCGCGCGGGCACCCGCGCCTGGGGAGTGATCGTCATCGAGGATCTCCCGTTCGAGCGGTTCAACGCCCACACCGAGCACCTGCTGCTGCTGGTCGCGGCGGTTGCGGCGGCGCCGCTGCAGCAGGCGATCGCCTACGAAGCGGGCCTGGAACCCGCCGACCGCGCCGGGGACACCGGCTATCCGCGCTTCGAGCAACTCGCCCGGGTGTTGCCGTCCGAGGTGGCCTGCCGCGCGGCCGAGGGGGGGAGCCTGAGCGTCGTCCTCATCGAGGTCGTCAACTACCACCGGCTGGCGAGCGGCGCCGGTCCGGATCGCGCCGCGGACGTGGTCGCGCGCGTGTTCCGCGCGGCGAAGGAGGCCGCGGCAGGCTCCGTGCGCTGCTTCCACTACAAGCACGAGGGCCAGTTGGCGGTGATCTGTCCCGACCTGGACTTCGACGGCGCGGCGCTGCTGGCGCTGGACTTCCTCAGGTGGGCGTCCGAGACGGCATGGCCGGACGACATCGGCGAGGGACGTCCGGAGTTCAGAGTGGGCTACTCGTCGCTGGCGCGCGGGGTCGAAGACGCAGACGCGCTGCTGAGCATGGCGGAGAACCTGCTGGCGATGCCGCAGCACGCGGGGCCGCGATGACGGTGCCACGATGACGGTGCGGCCGGCGGCGGGGCTGTCGAGAATCGGGGTGCGCACCGCCGACGGCTGTTTCTTCCCGCTGATGCTGGACAGCTTTCGCGGCGTCCGGCAGCTCGTGCTGACCACCGCCGGTGCGGGGCAGGACGCGGCCGACGTCGAGCTGTTCCTGGAGGAGCCGGGCGGCGGCGCGGGCTACCAGCACCTGGGCACCGTGCACGTGGAGACCAGGCATGTGGAGACCGAGGAGGCGGCGGCGGACGCCGGCCGGCCCGACCTGGTGCTGCGCGTCGCCTTGGATGCCGGACGCGTGCTCACCGCGACCGTCACCGGGCCGGCGGCGCGGGGCGAGCTGCGGGTGGCGCTGCAGCGCTACACGTCCCGCGACGTCACGATGCGGGCGCCCGCCCCGCTGGCCGGCGTACGGGAGACGATCGCGGCGGGCCACCTGGACAGCGAACCGCACCGCCTGGAGCCGCCGGCGACCGCGTGGCGCGACGCCGGGGCGCCCGCCGGCGCCGGCGCGATGCAGCCGGTCGAGCGCTTCGTGCACCGCTGTACGTCGGTGCTGCCCCTGAACGCGACGCCGGACGACCGCGCGCGCATCGCCTGGCTGGTCGAGCGTCCCGGTCTCCGCCGGGAGGAGGCCGATCTGCTCCGGCACCTCTGCGGCCGGATGGCCGGCGACGAAGATCCGGAACGGGCGGGTTTCGCGCGGGCCGCGATGCGCTCCGTGGACGAGCTGACAGCCGGCAGGGCGGCGGACCCGGGAGCGGCCGGGGGCGGGGGCGATCCACCCGCGACGGAACATGAGGACGCGTACGCGCGCCGTGACTATGGTGAGGTTCTGCGGCTCCTGCACGCCGCGCGCGCGGCCGGCGACCCCGCGATTCCGGCGGACCTGGCCGACTACTGGCTGACCGGGTAGGGGTCCGCCGGCTCGCCTGACCCGCGGGCGGCAAGGCGGTGCACCCGTGCGCCCGCGAACCGGCCCGCGACCGCCAGCGCCACCCGTTCGTCGGCGGTCATGACCACGATCTGAAAGCCGGTGTGCTCCTGGAAGCGGGCGATCAGCCGCAGGGCGCGCGCCGTGCGCGTGGCGTCCAGGGCCTGAAACGGCTCGTCCAGGATCAGGAGCGCGGGGTCGCCGCCGCCGCGAACGAGCTGCGTCCGCTCGGCCAGGGCCAGGCGGGCCGCCAGGCCGTAGGCATCGCGCGTGCCCTGCGAGAGCTGGCCGGCCGGCCGCGCGACCGCGGAGGCGTCGACGATCAGCGGCTCCTCCTCCAGCGCCGCCAGCGTCACCGGGGAGGGCTGCGGGGCAGCCGTTCCCGCAACGGCCGCGTAGCGCGCACCGATGTCCGCGGAGAGCTCGTCGAGCGCCGCGGTCGACTCGTCGGCGATGCGGGCGAACAGGGAAGCGGCGATGCCGGCCGCCCGACGGTCCAGCTCCAGCGCCGCGGCGCGGCGGCCGGCCGCGGCGATCCGCGCCGTGAGCTCCGCCATCTCGCCGGCGCCGGCGCTCAGGGCGGCAGCCTTCTCGCGCTCGCGACCTGTCAGCTCGTCCAGCTCGTCGAGCCGTTCGCGCAACGCCGCCGCCCGCGCGCGGAGCGCTTCCTCGTCCCCCGGCGCCGGCGCCGGCACCGGCCCGGCGGCCTGCGGCCGGTCGCGAAGCTGTTCGCGCAGCGCGCCTGCCAGTGCGTGAAGGTCGTTCAGCCCACGCTCTCGTGCCGCCGCCAGGAGCTCCGCCTCCGCGTCACGCCGGCGCGCTTCATCGGCGCGCGCGCCGCCGAGCTGCATCAGGAGCTGCTCCGGGGACTCCGCGCCGTGCCGCTCCAGGAAGTCGCTCAACTCGCGCTTCGACCGATCGTGCCGCTCGCGTTGCGCGCGCAACCGGTCCACCGCGCGGTCGGTCTCCTCCCGGACCGCTTCGACCGCCGCGGACCGCAGCCGGATCAGGGCGGCGACCGCCGCGGTGCCGGCCGTCACCGTGACCCCGGCGGCCGCCGCGACCACCACCGGCACGCCCGCGACCAGCGCGGCCGCGGCCAGGACGCCGCCGGCCAGCAGGCCCAGAGCGACCCCCGCCGCGATACCGCGCACCCGTCCTGCCTCGCCGGCCGCGGCGCGGCCCGCAGCGCCGCCCTCACCGTCCTGCAGGTGCCGGCGTGCCCGTTCCAATTCGGCGCGCGCACGCTCGACCTCCCGGGCTGCCGCTTCATTCGCGGCGGAAAGCTCCTGCAGCCGTTCCGGCGCCTCGCCGGCGCTTCCGGCACCCTGCCCGGCTCCCCGGGTGAGCTCTTCGAAGCGCTGCAGCAACCGCTCCGCCTCGCGCTGCTCCGCCTGCTGCAGCCGCTGACGGAACTGCCTCTGACGTTCGTCCAGGGTGCGCATCAGGCCGTCCAGCTCCTCGGCCAGCCGGCCGCGCTCGGCCTGCCGCTCGGCGACGGCGGCCTTCGCGGAGCGTGCGGCGCCGGCCTGCTCCCGGAGCTGGCCGCGCCGCTCTTCGAGCCGGCGCTGCTCCTCGCCGAGCTGCCGGAGCTCGCGGTTGTGGCGGCTGCCGCCGTCGGTGCCCGCCCGCCGCGCCAGCGCGGCGTGCAGCCGCTTCGGATCGAGCCCCGCGGTGAAGAGGTCCGCCTTGAGCGCCTCCACCCAACTGGTCCCCGGCCTGACGTCGAGCGTCAGGTCGCCGGACCTGATCGCGAACAGGTCGCCGAACGCATCTTCCGGGAGGGTCATCGGCTCGCCGTCGAACTCCGCCGACACCCGCCGGTCGGTGCCGTACCGGAGCGCCAGGCGTTTGCCGGCGATGCGGTTGGAGCGGGGCTTGCACAGCACCTCGCACAGCGCGTCGACGATCGTGGTCTTGCCGCTCTCGTTCGGCCCCACGAACAGCGTGACCGCCGCGAACTCCAGGTCGCGGCCCTCGAACGCCCCGAACCGCTCCAGTCGCAGGCGGGTGATCATGCGCCCTCCGCCAGCTCATGCTTGATCGCCAGCAGACCGAGCTGGCGCGCCCGCAGCCATGCCGGCCGCTCGGACGGATCGCGCGGCTCGCTCGCCTCCCAGACCTCCAGGAAGCGGCCGGCCAGGGGGTGCGAGGCGATCCCCGGCATCGCCTCGCACCCCCCGGAGTCGATCTCCAGCCTGCGCACCGCGCCGGCGTACCGCCTGCGCAGATCGTCCAGGACGCCCGCCAGCACGTTCTCGTCCTCGACCACGCCGGTGGCGCGCAGCACCACCCAGTCGTTGCGGTGCCAGCGCTCCGGCCGCAGCGGCGCCACGTCGACGGTCCCCGCCAGCTCGACCGGGACGTCGCAGACCCGGTAGCGGCCCGCGGCGCGCAGGGGCACGAACTCGCCGGTCACCCCGTTCCTGCCTGCCGCCAGCCGCCAGACGCCGTGCTCGCCGGACTCGCCACGGCGCCACACCCGCGCGGATCCGGGGTAGCTGAGCGTCACGCCGTCGTCGACCGCCTGGCGCCGGCCGTGCAGGTGGCCGAGCGCGGCGTAGTCGGCCGCAAGCTCCCGGAACAGGCGCGGCTCGAGCTGCCCCGCAACGGTCTCGCCGTCCTCATCGGCCGCCGCCGGCCCCGTGTATGCCATGCCGGGGACGATGCCGTGGGCCAGGACGATGCGCACCGGCGCCGCCTTGTCCGGCACGCCCCAGCTCCGGAAGTCGTCGTAGTCGGGCCGTTCGGGGACTCCCACCACCTCGACGCCTTCCTCCGGGAAGCGCACGAGCGAGAACGGCCGCCGGTCCAGAAGCGTCACCGGCCCCAGATCCAGCGCGGCGAGCCTGCGGCCGCCCTGACCCTGCTCGTCGTGGTTGCCGGGAAGAAACAGCACCCGGCAGCGCGCCGCCAGCCGCTCGACCCGCCTCCGGAACGGCTCGCGCAGCGCCTCCGCCGCGTCGAAGCTGTCGAAGACGTCGCCGGCCAGCAGGAGAGCCTGCGCCTGCACCTCCAGGCACAGGTCGACCAGCTCGTCGAGCACCTCCAGGCCGTAGCCGGCGTCCGCTTCGCACAGGTGCAGGTCGGACGCGTGGACGAGGGTCAGGCGCCGCCCTCCGCTCCGCTTACTCGCCCGATCCAGTCGGCCAGCTCATCGCGGATCGACTCCGGATCGCCCGTGGCGTGGCGCACCCGCCAGCGTCCGCTGCCGTCCTGCAGACCCACGTCGGCGCGCCACCCGGCCGCCGCGACCGGCCGCGCCCAGGCGCCGAGCGAGGCGCGGCAGCCGCCGCCGGACGCCTGCAACAGCGTTCGTTCCAGGTCGACCGCCGTGCCGGTCTCCGCATCGTCGATCCCGGCCAGCGCCGCAAGCAGGTCCTCGTCGTCCTCGCGCGCCTGCACCGCGACCGCGGCCTGCCCCGGAGCCGGCAGCCAGTCAGGCGGATCGAGCGGTACGCCGCACAGGTCGGCCAGCATGGCCCGGACCGCGTCGCCCAGCCGCTCGACGCCGGCCCGCGCCAGCACCACCGCGTCGACGCTGCCGTCGACACAGCGCTCGATGCGGGTCGGCACGTTGCCGCGGATCGGCACCGCGCGGGTCTGCGGCGCATGCCGGCCCAGCAAGGCTGCGCGGCGCGGCGAACCGGTGCCCACGCGGGCGCCGGACGCCAGTCCCAGCGGCGCGCCGGCATCCGCGGCGCGGCGCAGCAGGAGATCGCCTACCGGGCCGCGCGGCAGACACGCCGCGACCCGCAGTCCCGGCACCGGCGTCACCGGCAGGTCCTTGAGCGCGTGCACGGCCAGGTCGACGTCGCCCGCCAGCAGGCTGCGCTCGATCGCGCCGGTAAACACACGCGTGCCGGCGAGGGCCGCGAGCGGCCGCCGGTCCGTGTCGGCGCCGACCGCGATCGGCACGATCGTCACCGGCCGCGGCAGGCGGGCGGCGACCATCTCCGCCTGCACGCGGGCCAGGGCGCTGCGGCGCGTCCCCAACCGCAACGGGCGCCCGTCACGCCCGTTCACGGTGTGGCTGGTCGCGATGTGACCTGTCGAACGACTCGGCGTGCGCGTCGCCGTCGTCGATCTCGGGCTCCGTGCCGGCCGGCAGCCCCAGCACGCGGTGGTAGAGCTCCTCGAAGCGCGGCACGATCCGGCCGGGAGGAAACTGCTCGGCGACGCGCCCGGCGCCGGCGCGTCCCAGCCGCTCCGCCAGCGGCCGGTCGCGCAGCAACGCCACCGCCCGGCGGGCCATCCCCTCCACGTCTCCCACCGGAAACAGGTAGCCCGAGACGCCGTGTTCCACCACCTCCGGCAGGCCGCCCACCCGGCTGGCGATCACCGGCACGCCCGCGGCCAGCGCCTCCAGGGCCACCAGCCCGAACGACTCGGTCTGGCTCGGCAGCAGCAGCAGGTCCGCGGCGCGCAGGTACGGCGCCACGTCGTCGACCACCCCGATCAGCCGGATGCGGTCGAGCACGCCGAGCTCGCGCGCCAGGTCGGTGGCCGGCCCGAGGTCGGGGCCGTCGCCGACCAGCACCAGACGCGCCGGCATCTCGCCCGCCACCCGCGCGAACACGCGCACCACGTCCGTCACGCGCTTGACCGGCCGGTAGTTGGAGATGTGCACGATGGTCGGCACGCGCTCGGCGCCGGCGACGGAACGGTCCCCGGGCCAGGCGGCAGGTTGAGCGCTCCGGTAGTGGTCGGGATCGACGAAGTTCGGGATCACCTCGATCGGCCGGGTGATCCCGAACACCCGGCCGGTCTCCGCGCGCAGCGCATGCGACACGGCGGTCACCGCATCCGAGCGCTCGATGCAGAAGGCGGTCACCGGCCGGAAGCTGTCGTTGCTGCCCACCAGGGTGATGTCGGTGCCGTGCAGGGTGGTCACCACCTTCAGGTCGAGCTCGGACGCGATCTGCTTGGCCAGGATGGCCGCCGCCGCGAACGGGATCGCGTAGTGGACGTGCAGGATCCGCAGGCGATGCGAACGCGCGACCTCCGCGAGCTTGGACGCCAGCGCCAGCGTGTAGGGGAACTGCTTGAGGAGCGGATACTCCTCGATCGCGACCTCGTGGAAACAGACGCGCGGCGGCAGCACGCCCAGGCGCAACGGCGCCGAGTAGCTCACGAACGCTACCGAGTGGCCGCGCTCGGCCAGCCGCAGGCCGAGTTCGGTGGCGACCACGCCGCTGCCGCCGTGGGTCGGGTAGCAGGAGATGCCTATTCTCATGGCGATCTCATGATAGGTCTTCTCGCGGTGCTTCGGGTGCGGCGGGCAACGCCAGCACCTCATGAGTAAACGCCTCCTCCGGCTCGCCGATCAAGCAGGCATCCAGGAACGGCGCGCCGAAGCGAGCCAGGAAGTGGGGAACGGGAAACACGCGCTCCTGCAGCCGGCCGCGCGGCCGGAGCTGGTTGAGCACGCGGTGCAGCGCCGCAGGCGAGTAGCCGCGGCGCGCCAGCACGGCGCGGCCGGTGCGCGCGCGCAGCCGGTCAAGGCCGCGCAGGGCATGGTCGCGCGAGCGCTGCCAGGTGCGCGCCAGCGACGGATCGACGGCGCTGACGCTGCCGGCGAGCGGCCCGAAGGCCGCGCGGATCTGCGCCGCGACCCGCTCGAACTCGACCGCGTCGCCGTCGCCGAGCAGCCGGTGGGTCGCAGCGCCCGGATGCACCCGGCCGGTCAGCGCCTCCTCCGCGGTGATGCCGTAGCGGTCGAGCGCCGCCGCCTCGTCCTCGGTCAGGAAGGTCAGGCTGCGGCGCGGCAGCACCGCCGGCTGCGCCACCCCGAACAGCGCGTAGAGCGGCTTGAGCATGGCGTGGTATGCCATTTCCCCCGCGCCGACCACGTGCGCCAGGCTGGGCAGCAGGGCGTCGGCGAAGACCGGGCGCAGCGCCGCGTCGGTGGACAGGACGGTGGCGTCCACGGCTCCCCTGCGCAGCAGGGCCCCGGCGTCGGCGACGCGCACGCGCGTGCCGTCGGCGCCGACGTGGAACGGCGTGCCCGCGGTCGCCGGGTCGAGCGGCACCCGGTAGCCGGCTCCGCGCAGGTCGCGCGCGACCGCGGCCAGCGCCTCCGCGACAGCGGCACGCTCGGCAAGCGCGCGCTCGAACAGCTCCCCGCACGCCGGGCGCAGGAGCGCCGGCTCGACCACCACCAGGCCGGTGCCCGCGAACAGCCGCATCCAGCTCCGCGCCACCCAGGCGGTGAAGGTGCGCTGGCCGTCCAGGGCGTAGGCACGGCGGGCACGCGGCCGGTCGCCGGCGGGAAGCAGGTGATCGAAGTACCGGGCCACGCTCGCGGCCACCTCGTCATCGACCGGCAGCCGCCGCAACTCGCGGCCGCCGGAGGCGTGAAAGGAGACGCGGCCGATCTCGCCGTCCGGCTTGGTGCCGAAGGTGTGGTTGGCCTCGCCGATGTCGTGATCCTCCGACGCGAGCCAGAACACCGGGACACACCGCCGTCCGGTCCGCTCCGCCACCTGCCGGGCCAGCCGCACCGCGGTGGCGATCTTGTAGGCGGTGTACGCCGGGCCGCCGAGCAGTCCCGCCTGCTGGCCGGTGACGATGCAGGCCGCCCGTCCCGCGGTCAGGGCCTCCGCGTTCGCGACCGACAGCTCGTCCCCGTCGCAGCGGCGCTGGTGCGTGACCATGTCCTCCGCCACCGCGGCCGGCAGGGCAGGCCCGCCGGGTCGCGATCGGGACGCGGCGGCCGCGGCCGCCGGGGGGTCCCGCGGAGGGACGGAGAAGAATCGTGCTGCCGTCTCCGATCCGGCGGCAAGGTCGCGCAGCAGCGCATCGCCCTGCTGGAGCAGCGCCTGCGGCAGGGTGGCGATGCGCGCGGCGGAGCTCGATGGCATCTCGTCAGCGCTCGGGCTTGCGCGCCACCAGGATCAGCCGGTCCGAGGTCTGCGGCCGATACGGGTTCAGCGCATAGTCGCCGTAGCGGCGCTCGATGCGGAGGCCCACGTCCTGCAGGTAGCCCTGCAGGGTGTCGGCGCCGAGCGCCCGCACCCGTTCCTGAAACCTCGGCGGCGGCTCGTTCCCATCCCGCCGCGGGTCGTCGACCGTGATCGTCTTGACGATCGTGCCCTCCCGGACCTCGCGGGTGATGTCGAACGCGATCCCGCCGCGCTCGGTCCGCTCGGCGGGCACCAGCTCCGCGACCGTCCGGGCGGCGTTGAGAAAGTCGATCACCAGCTCGCCGCCGGGCCGCAGCGCCCGCTCGATGCCGGCCACCACCTGCCGCTCGTCGTCCTCGTCCCCGAAGTAGCCGAAGCTCGTGAACAGGTTCACGGCCAGGTCGAACCGTTCCCGCCACTCGATCGCGCGCATGTCCAGGACCTGGAAGCTCAGGTTCGGCCGGCGCCTCCGCCCGGCGGCGGCGATGCTGGGCGCCGACAGGTCGATCCCCAGCACGTCGTAGCCCAAGTCGGCCAGGACGACCGCATGCCGGCCGGTCCCGCAGGCGACGTCCAGCGCCGCGGCCGGCGGCCGTACCCGCAGGGTTCGCGCCAGCCGGCGGATGAACGCGTCGGCCTCCTCCTGGTCGCGGTCGCCATAGAGGATCCCGTAGTACGGGGAATCGAACCAGACGCGGTACCAGGGCTCAGCGTCCCGCACGGGCGCTCAGAATACCCTGCGGCACGCAACGGCGACCACCTGCCGGCTATCGGCATCGACGGGACGCCGCGTCCAGGTCGAGCCGCCCTTGGCCGTAGATCCACTCCTGGTCGTAGGGCGGGCTCTTGTCCGCCGTGTCGAGCATGCAGGCGCGAATCTGATGATGAGTCAGGTGGGGGAACATGCTCTTCAGGGCTGCCAGACCGGCCGCGACGTAGGGAGCGGCAAAGGAGGTTCCACCGACGCGGATCCAACGGCCATCGCGATGCGTGGTCACGACCTCAATCGGCGCGGCGAGGCACCAGTCGGCGGCGTCGCCGCAGTAGTGAGAAGAAACGCCGATGCGGCCATCCGGGCCGAAACCGACCACGGTGAGCCACCCCTCCTCCAGGTCCGGGAAATACCGTGGCAGCATCCCTTCGACCGCCGGATGCAGGCTGTCGCCATTCCCGGCCGCCCACACGGCCACGCCGCCTGCGCCGACGTAGGCATCGAACGCCCGCACGGTGGCCGGCATGATGGCGCGCACGGAAGCCGTCGTGAGTCGGTACAGATCTTCCCTTTCCCGGCTCCACTCGTAGGTGCGGAACCAACTGAAGTTGGTGACGCGGACGCCGAGCGACCGCATCCAGTCGATGCCGCGGGCGACTTCCCGGTCGAACAACTCGCTCCACTGGTGACGCTTGTCGCTCACGCCGGGCGGACAGTCGCTGTCGGCGTCACAGGTGTTGCCCCAGGGATGCCAGGTCGAAGCCGTGTTGCCGAACGACGCGATCCGTGCCTCGTAGGCCACGCCGTACACTCCGGCGCCGTTCTTGCGCGCCGCGATGACTCCGTTGACCTGGGTGCCGTGGTCGTCGGTGTCCAACCGGGGACTGCGATCGTGAGACGGCCGGTTGGGACGGCCGTCATCGCAGTCGCCCATGGCGCAGATGTGCGGGAACTTCCCCGTCAGATCAGGATGATTCGGATTCGCGCCCGACTCGATCGTGCCCACGAGCTGGCCCGCGCCGGTCCCCCCTCGCTCGTGCATGGCGGAAACCCGCGCTGCTTCCTTCTCGGCTTCTCGCACCTCGGCATCGTCGCCGTGCGGCTCGCGAAACAGCGCAGGAAACCCGACCACCCGTTCGCGGTCCGGCGTAAAGCCGCCAGGCCCGGGAGGTGGAGGAGGTCGAGCAGGAGGTGGCGGCGGCTCGCCGGGAGGGGGGCCGGGCATCATCTCGTCGCAGGCCGACAGGGCCAGGAGAACCGCTGCAATGCCGGCGCGCAGCAGGATACGGCAAGCACATCCGGGAGCGGCCGCGAAGCTCATCATCGACATCGACGCGATGCCGCGTCCAGATCGAGCCGTCCCCTGCCGTAGATCGCACGGTCGCCATAGGGAGGGCTCCGGTCCGCCGTGTCCAGCATGCAGTCGCGAATCTGGTGATAGGTCAGGTGCGGAAACATGCTCTTCAGCGCTGCCAGACCGGCCGCCACGTAGGGCGCGGCCAAGGAGGTTCCCCCGGCGACGCTCCAGCGTCCGTCGCGATGGGTCGTGACGACCACTCCCGGCGCGGCGAGGCACCAGTCGGCAGCGGCGCCGCAGTGGTGAGAGTAGTGGCCGATGCGGCGGCCGTCCCAGTCGAGGCCGACCACCACCAGCCATCCCTTCTCCAGGTCGGGGAAATACCGGGGCAGCATCCCTTCGACCGCCGGATGGAGGCTGTCGCCGTTTCCGGCCGCCCACACCGCCACGCCGCCCGCGCCGACGTAGGCGTCGAACGCCTGGAGGGCCACCGGCATGATGCCGCGCACGGACTCCGCCGTGAGCCCGAAACGCGTCTCCTTCTCCCCGCTCCACTCGTAGGTTCTGCTCCAACTGAAGTTCGTGACGCGGACGTCGAGTGACCTCATCCAGTCGATGCCGCGCGCGGTTTCCCGGTCGAAGAGCTCGGACCACTGGTGCCGCGTGTCGCGCAGGCCGGGGGGACAGTTGTTCCAGCACTGATTGCCCCAGGGATGAAGGGTCGAAGCCGTGTTGCCGAACGACGCGATCCGCGCCTCGTAGGCCACGCCGTACACTCCCGCTCCGTTCTTGCGCGCCGCGATGACACCGTTGACCACGGTGCCGTGGCCCACGGTGTCCAGCCGGGGGCTGCGATCGTCGGGCGGCCGGTTGGGACGGCCGTCATCGCAGTCGCCCATGGCGCACATATGCGGGAATCGCCCCGCCAGGTCCGGATGATTCGGATTCGCGCCGGCCTCGATCGTGCCCACGAGCTGGCCCACCCCGGTGCCCCCGCGCCGGTGCATGGCGGTGACGCGCGCGGCTTCCGCCTCGGCTGCACGCGCACTTCTCGCCACGTCCGAGGGATGGCCGCCGCGCATCGAGGCAAACAGCGCGGGCATGCCGACCACGCGTTCGCAGTAGGGTGTGAAGCTGGCGGCCGGCGGGATGGGAGGCCCGTCGCAGCCGGGCGGGAGATCCGGTGGGCGATCGGGTGGGCGGTTCGTGGGAGTCATCTCCTCGCAGGCGGAAAGGGCCAGGAGACCCGCGACAAGCACTGGCAGCAGCAGCGTGCGGATGGTTCGCCCCACCCGAGAACACCGGCCGGCGCGGCTGCGTTCGCTGAACGGATCTCCTGTCATGCGCGCCGAGCGTATCGCAGCGCCGAAGGCGGAGGAAGTTCGGCTCGACGCGTCGATCTCTCCGCAGCATCCGGCCGTGGTAAGGTGCCTCGTGTACCGGTTCGACGTCACCGTCATCGGCGCCGGCATCATCGGCCTGGCTTCCGCGTACCGCCTCGTGCAGCGCCATCCGTCGCTGTCCGTGCTGGTGCTCGAGAAGGAGCGGCAGGTCGGCCTGCACCAGACCGGGCGCAACTCCGGCGTCCTGCACTCCGGTCTCTACTACCGCCCCGGCTCGGCGCGGGCTCGCCTCTGCGTGGAGGGGCGCGCACAGATGGTGGACTTCGCCCGCGAGCACGGCATCCCGCACGAAACCTGCGGCAAGGTGGTGATGGCCGTCACCGCGCGGGAGCTGGAGCGCCTGCCGGCTCTCTGCGCGAACGGCCGCCGCAACGGCCTGGATCAGGTCGAGGTGGTCGACCGGGCCGGACTGCGGGAGATCGAGCCGCACGCCGGCGGCCTGGGCGCCATCTGGGTGCCGTACGCCGGCATCATCGACTACCAGGCAGTGGCGGCGAAGCTGCGCGATCTGCTGCTGGCCGCGGGCGCCACCGTCTCCACGCTGGCCGAGGCCACGCGCATCCGCCGCACCGCGGACGGCATCGAGATCGACACCCGCGCCGGCCGCCGCGCCAGTCGCCACCTGATCAACTGCGGGGGCCTGTACTCGGATCGGATCGCGCGCCTGGACGGACTGACCCCGCCGGCGCGCATCGTCGCCTTCCGCGGGGACTTCTACGAGCTGGCCCCGGCCGCCCGGCACAAGGTGCGCGGGCTGATCTACCCGGTGCCCGACCCGACGCTGCCGTTCCTGGGGGTGCACCTGACCCGGCGCACCGCGGGCGAGGTGGAGTGCGGTCCGAACGCCGTCTTCTCGCTGAAGCGGGAAGGCTACGGCAAGACCGACGTCGACGGGCGCGACGCGGTGGAAGCGCTCGGCTACCGCGGCACGTGGCGGCTGCTGCTGCGCCACGCCCGCTACGGCATCCGGGAGTACGGCCGGGCGTTCTCGCGCCGGCGCTTCGTCGCCGCCGTGCGGCGGCTGGTCCCGTCGCTGACCGACGCGGAAGTGCAGCCCACGCGGGCCGGCGTGCGCGCCCTGGCGCTGCGGGCCGACGGCGCCATGATCGACGACTTCCTCATCGTCCGCGGCGAGCGTTCCGTGCACGTGCTCAACGCACCTTCGCCGGCGGCGACGGCCGCCCTGTCGATCGGCACGGAGGTGTCCGACGTGGCGACCGGCGCGTTCGGCCTCTGACCGGGGCGACCGGCCTCGCGATCCGCCCGTGCGGTTGACTTCCGGGCCGATCGCACCGCACATAAGGGTGTAATGCGCATTTTCGTTCCCAGAGAGACCGAGCCCGGCGAGCCGCGCGCCGCCGTGACGCCGGATGCGGTGCAGCGCTACGGCCGCAAGGAAGGGGCGGTCGTCGCCGTCGAGTCCTGCGCCGGCGCCGGCTGTCACTTCTCCGACGACCAGTACCGCGAAGCGGGGGCAGAGGTGGTCACCGACCGCATGCAGGAGCTCGGCAAGGCCGACATCGTCCTGCGCGTGCGCCGCCCGCCGGACGACGAGATCGCTCCCATGAAGAAGGGGGCCATCCACATCAGCTTCCTGGACCCGTTCAACGAGCCGGAGCTGATCGACGCCCTCGCGAAGCAGGGCGTGAGCGCGATCAGCGTCGAGCTGGTGCCCCGCTCCACCCGCGCCCAGAAGCTGGACGCCCTGAGCTCCCAGCACAACATCGCCGGCTACGCGATGGTGGTGCTGGCAGCCGAACGGCTGGGCGCCGTGATGCCGATGATGATGACGCCGTCAGGAACGTTGCAGCCGGCGCGCGCGTTCATCATCGGCGCCGGCGTGGCGGGCCTGCAGGCGATCGCCACCGCCAAGCGCCTCGGCGCGCGCGTGGAGGCGTTCGACACCCGCCCGGTGGTCGAGGAGCAGGTCAAGTCGCTCGGCGCCAAGTTCATCAAGGTCGACCTGGGAGAGACCGGGCAGACCGACCAGGGCTACGCTCAGGAGCTCACCCCGGAGCAGCTCGCCAAGCAGCGCGAGCTGATGGCCGACACCTGCGCCGGCGCCGACATCGTCATCACCACCGCGCAGCTCTTCGGGCGCAAGGCGCCGGTCGTGCTGAGCGCCGACGTCGTGGAGCGGATGAAGTCGGGATCGATCATCGTCGACTACGCGGTCGAGTCGGGCGGCAACGTCGAAGGGTCGGTCGCCGGTGAGGAAGTGCAGGTCAACGGCGTGACGATCGTCGGCCTGCGCAACATCCCCGGCCGCTACGCGGTATCGGCCAGCTCCATGTACGCCAACAACCTGTACAACTACGTCGACGAGTTCTGGGACGACGACAGCAAGGGCATGAAGCTCGACCGGGAGGATGAGATCATCGCCGGCAGCCTGGTCACCCACGACGGGCAGATGGTCAACGAGATGGTCCGCAAGGTCACCTCGGGATAGCGCCGAACAACACCTCAAAGAACGGACGCCCCGGCGTCCGCGGACAGGAAAGACAACGGAAAGAGGGTCATGGAAGCCGCACAACTATTTCAGTTTCTGTTCTTCATCTTCGTGCTCGCGATGTTCCTTGGGCTGGAGCTCATCACCAAGGTGCCGTCGCAGTTGCACACGCCGCTGATGTCGGGGTCCAACGCGATCTCCGGGATCTCGATCGTGGGCGCGCTGGCGCTCGCCGGACAGGGCGCCTCCAGCACCCTGGTGACCATCTTCGCCTCGGCGGCCGTCGGGTTCGCCACCATCAACGTGGTGGGCGGCTACCTGGTCACCGACCGCATGCTGGAGATGTTCAAGGCCAAGGACACGACCAAGGGCGGAGGCGCATCGTGATTTACCTCATCGTGGTCGCCTACATCGTCTCGGCGATCATGTTCGTGTTCGGCCTGAAGATGCTGGGCAAGGCCACCACCGCCCGGCGCGGCAACGGCCTGTCCTCTCTGGGCATGCTCATCGCGATCCTCGCCACGGTGGCGAGCATCATCGACAGCATCCAGGTCGAATGGGTCGTCCTGGCCGCCGTGATCGGCGCCGGCATCGGCATCGCCGCCTCCCGGCTGGTGAAGATGACCGCCATGCCGGAGATGGTGGCGCTGTTCAACGGCTTCGGCGGTCTGGCCAGCATGCTGGTCGGCTGGGGTACGTTTCAGGCGGCCGCGGACAAGTTCGGGGTAGGCTTCGGGGCCGGCGCCGGGGACCTGTCCGCGTTCACCGCCGCTCTCGGCGGCGGGTTCAGCGCCACGACCATCTATCTGGCCATCCTGATCGGCGGCGTGACCTTCACCGGCAGCATCATCGCCTGGGGCAAGCTGTCCGAGGTGGTCACCTCCAAGCCGGTGCTGTTCCCGCTGCAGCAGGTGGTCAACGCGCTGGTGCTGCTGGCCATCGTCGTCGGCGCCGTCTGGTTTACCGTCGCCCCCGACCAGTACTGGATCGCGGTGGCAGTGACCGGGCTGGCCTTCGTGCTCGGCATCATGGCGGTCATCGCCATCGGTGGCGCCGACATGCCGGTGGTGATCTCGCTCCTGAACAGCTACTCCGGCCTGGCGGCGTGCGCGGCCGGCTTCGTGATCTCCAACAACCTGCTGATCATCACGGGCGCCCTGGTGGGCGCCAGCGGCATCGTGCTGACCTCCATCATGTGCAAGGCCATGAACCGCTCGCTCACCAACGTGCTGTTCAGTGGCTTCGGCGCCGCCGGCGGCTCCTCGAAGAGCGCCGGCATACAGGGCGAGGCCAAGTCGATGACGCCGGAGGACGCCTACTACATCCTGGAGGCGGCCCGCTCGGTGATCTTCATCCCCGGCTACGGCATGGCGGTGGCGCAGGCACAGCACGCGGTGCGCGAGCTGGCCGACCTGCTTGAGGAGAACGGCGCCGAGGTCAAGCACGCGATCCATCCGGTGGCCGGCCGCATGCCGGGCCACATGAACGTGCTGCTGGCGGAGGCGAACGTGCCGTACGAGCAGCTCGCGGAGATGGATACCGTCAATCCGACGATGGAGACCGTCGACGTGGCGATCGTCATCGGCGCCAACGACGTGGTCAATCCCGCGGCGCGCGAAGACGAGGGCAGCCCGATCTACGGCATGCCGATCATCAACGCCGACTCCGCGCACACCTGCTTCATCCTCAAGCGGTCGATGGCGTCCGGGTTCGCCGGCATCGACAACCCGCTGTTCTTCAAGGACAACTCGTACATGATCTTCGGCGACGCCAAGGCGACCGTGGAATCGATGGTCGGCGAGTTCAAGGAGAGCAGCTCCTGACCGGATAGCGGCAGGAGTCTGTCGGCCGATGGGTGCCGCGACCGTCACCGGGGTCACGATGGACTCCCTGCTCGAGGAGTACCGTGACCGCAACCCCGGTTCGTACGAGCTGTTCCGCCGCGCGCGGTCGGTGCTGCCGGGCGGCAACACCCGGACCGGGGTGTTCGTCGATCCGTTCCCGCTCTACATGGACCACGCGGAGGGCACGGATCTTATCGACGTCGACGGCAACCGCCGGCTGGACTTCATCAACAACGCCAGCGCGCTGATCCTCGGCCACGCCCATCCGGCGGTGGTCGCCGCCATCGGCGAGGCTGCCGGCCGGGGCACCGCCTACTTCGCGCCCACGCCGCTGGAGGTGGAGCTGGCCGAGCTGCTCGCCGAACGGGTCCCGTCCCTGGAGCGCCTGCGCTTCTGCAGCTCCGGCACCGAGGCGATCCTGGGAGCGGTGCGGGCGGCGCGCGCCTTCACCGGCCGGCCGATGATCGCCAAGTTCGAGGGCGCCTACCACGGCATCGACGACCCGGCGCTGATCAGCTACCTGCCCCCGCTCGGCGCCGAGCTGGGCCCACCGGACCGGCCGCGTTCGGTGCCCTCGTCCGCCGGGCTCGTCCCTGGAACGGCGGAGCAGGTGCTGGTGCTGCCGTTCAACGACGCCGAGGCGTGCACGGAGCTCATCGGCGAGCACGCCGGCCGGCTGGCCGCCGTGATCGTCGATCCCCTGTCCACGGCGGTCGGCCTCACCATGCCGGAGCCTGGCTTCCTGGAGGGCCTGCGCCGCGTCACGCGCGAGCACGGCATCGTGCTGATCTTCGACGAGGTGGTGAGCTTCCGCGCCGGCTCCGGGGGCGCACAGGGCGCCTTCGGCGTGCGTCCCGATCTCACCTGTCTGGCCAAGGTGGTAGCTGGTGGCACCGCAGGCGGCGCGTTCGGCGGACGTGCCGACATCATGGCGCTCTACGATCCGACCCGCGGATCACCGGCGATCCCGCAGTCCGGCACCTACAATGGCAACCCCATCGCCATGGCGGCGGGGCTGGCCACCCTGTGCACCATGACCGCTGAGGCGTACGCCGCCATCCACGGGCGCACCCGCCGCGTGGCTGAAGGGCTCCGGGATGCCTTCCGGAAGGCAGGGGTGCCCGGCTGCGTGGTCACGGCCGGGTCGCTGTTCCAACTCTACTTCCTGCCGCGCCCGCCGCGTAACTACCGCGAGGCGGCCGGGGACGACTCTGCCCGCCAAAGATGGCTCTACTTCCGACTCCTGGGAGACGGCATCGTCACCCGCCGCGGCGGCAACGTGTCGCTGCCGATGACCGACCGCCACGCCGACCGGCTGGTCCAGGCGGTGGAAGCCGCGCTGCGCGAGTTGCCGCCGTGAGGCACGCGGTCGGCCGGTAGATCCGACCAACACATCGACCGCGCCGCCCGAATACGCACCAGCCATGAGCCTGCTGACCAAGACGACCGCCCTGGCGACGCTGCTGCTGATCTTCATCGGCAGCCTGGTGACCAGCACCGGCTCCGGGTTGGCCGTGCCGGACTGGCCGCTCTCCTACGGGATGCTGTTCCCGCCGATGGTGGGCGGCATCCTGTACGAGCATGGCCATCGCATGGCCGCCGCCGCCGTCGGGTTGCTGGTGGTCGTGCAGGCGCTGGTGATCACCTGGCGCGAGCCGCGCCGGTGGGTACGGGTGCTCGCGTGGGTGGCGGTGGGGGCGATCGTCGCCCAGGGAGTGCTGGGCGGGCTGACGGTGCTGTTCCTGCTGCCGACGCCGATCTCGATGACGCACGCGGTCCTGGCCCAGACGCTGTTCCTGGTGCTGATCCTCATCGCCCATGCGCAGTCCGGCGACTGGCGGCGGCGTGCCTCGGAGCGGGGCGCCGTCGCATGGCGGCCGATCGCCGTCCTGCTGGGAGTCGTGTACCTGCAACTGCTGCTCGGCGCGCTGATGCGGCACACCGAGTCGGGGCTCGCGATTCCGGACTTCCCGCTCATGGGCGGTACGCTGCTGCCGCGCTTCGACGAGCGCATGCTGGACGCCGTGAACGCCGCGCGCTTCGATCTCCACCTCGCTCCCGTGGCCATGGGCCAGGTTATCGTCCACTTCCTGCACCGCCTGGGAGCGCTGGCGACCCTGGTGGTGCTGGCGCTGGCCAACCTGGCGATGTGGCGCCGGCCGGCGCCACGCCGGGTCCGGCAGCTTCTGATTGCCATCGACGGGCTGGTGGCCGTGCAGGTGGCGCTGGGGGCCCTGACCGTGCTCACCGCCCGGTCGCCGATCATGGCCAGCCTGCACGTGCTGGTCGGCGCCAGCCTGCTCGGCGCCATCTGGTGGTGCCTCCTCTGCGGCCGGCCGGTGCGGGAGCGCGCCACGTGAGCCTGTCGCCGGCGGCGGCCCCCCCGCGCTCGGAGGAGTCGTCCGCCGGAGCCCCGGCGGCGATGCGCGGGCTGCGGTCGCTCATCAAGACCCGCATCGTGCTCATGGTCATGGTGGCGACCGCGCTGGGCTACTGGGCCGCTACGGGGTCGTTCCGGCCGCTCGCCACGCTCGCGGCGGCCCTGGCCGGCACCGCGCTGGCAAGCGCGGGCGCGGGCGTGCTCAACAACGTCCTGGAGCGCCACGTGGATGCCCGGATGGTGCGCACCCGCGAGCGCGCGCTGCCGCAGGGGTCGGTGGCGCCGTCCGCGGCGGCGTGGTTCGGGGTGGCGCTGACCGCCGGCGGGGCAGGTCTGCTGGCATGGCAGGCCGGCCTGGCGCCGGCCCTGCTCAGCCTGCTGGCGGCGGCGCTCTATCTGTTCGTGTACACGCCGCTCAAGCCCCGGAGCTGGCTCAACACGCCGCTCGGCGCGATTCCGGGCGCCGTGCCGCCGCTGATCGGCGGCTCCGCCGCCACCGGCGGAGCTCCCGACGCCGGGGCGTGGATCGTGTTCGCGATGCTGTTTCTCTGGCAGCATCCCCACTTCTACGCCATCGCCTGGGCCTGCCGCGACGACTACCGGCGCGCCGGCCTGCGGATGGCGACGGAGGTGGGCGAAGGCGGACGGTTCATGACCGTCCAGGTCATCGGCTCCCTGCTGCTCCTGATCCCGGTCTCGCTGCTGTTGGCGGCGGTGGGCGCCGCCGGCGTGTGGTATGCCGCCGGCGCTGCGGCGGCCGGGGCGGTGTACCTGGCGGCCGGCATCCGTTTCGCGCGCCGGCTCGACCTGCCCGGCTCCCGCCTGCTGCTGCGCATGTCGGTGCTCTACCTCCCGGCGATTTTGCTGCTGTCGGTCGCCGACCGCTTCCTGCCATCGCTGTAGAGCCAACGCCGCGCGCACCCGCGAGCGTGACGCCGAGCATGAAATTGGTCTATTCCATGCTCCAAATGGATGCAGAATAGGTCTATTCCATACGTCGCCCGTCGCAAGGAGCATCCAAGTTGGAAGGCTGGCATCTCATACTCCGGTCCGATCAGCGCGGAAGCAGCGCGCAGGCAAGCCACAACTACCTGCCCAAGCGCTACCTGTTCGACACCGGCGTCTTGCGCGAGCTGCGCGAGGCCGCCGTGCCTGCCATCAGCGCGGTACACACCCTCGCCTCCGCCGCCCGGACACCGCTCGGCGCGGTGATCGAGAACCAGACCGCCATCGAGCTTGCCCGTAGCGGCCGGGAGTTGTCCGGCTGGAAGCGCACGCCGTCCGGCGCCGAGATCGACTTCATCGTCAAGCGCGGCGGCACCGCCATGCCGGTCGAGTGCAAGGCGGCCCTGTCCGTGAACCGCAAGCACATGCGCGGCGTCGTCGAGTACCTGCGGCTTCACGGCCTGCGCGCCGGGTGCCTGGTCAGTCTGGCTCCCCGTTCCACGACCGTGATCGACGGATTCGAGATCACCAACCTGCCGGCGTACCTGCTCGAGCGCCTCGGCAGCTCGCGCTTCCTGACGGTGATCGTGCAGAGGCTCACGCTCTCGAATGCATGGTCATGAATGGACCACGTCTCCCGTTCGCAGCACCGCAGGGGATCGGGGTTGGCCTCGTCGTAGGCGGGCGGTCCGGGCCGCAGAGCCATCAGCAACTCGCACCGGCGTTGCATCGCCCTCATCGTCCCTCCTCCCGGCATCCGCGCCGGGCAGTTCGCTACGTCACCAGACTCGCCACCCAGCGTACGGCGGCCGATCAGGAGACGGCCACTCTCACCCGCCCCACACAGTGTGGTGCGGTGCTCGCGTGACGCGGCCGGCGGAGTACTGATCGGAACGCCGCAACTCGGATCAGAGGTCATGGGCGGCAGGAGGTCCGCCGGCGGCATCGAGGTCGACGGGTTTCTGATTCTTCCGAGACCGGCTCGGCAGCCAGCGCGCGCGAAAAAGTCGAGAAATCGTGCCTCAGGGTCTTGACGGCTCCTTGCGCCTGCGAGGTGGCACGCCAGCGCACGCTGCGGTCCCTTCCGGCCTCCCGGAAGCTCGGGCGCCCTTGCGGCCGCTGCACCTACGTCGATCAGCAGACCGGACGCCGCTGCAACTCACGATATATGATCGAGATAGACCACATCCTGCCGTATGCGCTTGGCGGCGGCGCCGATCCCGGGAAACCTCAGACTTGCCTGCCGAGCCCATCACCGCCATCGGCACGCGCCGCATGGCTCACGGCGCACTCCTGAAGGATGAGCCCTGGAGCCGCCCCGGTCACGCTTCCCGTGTGCCACCCCGTGCTGCGGATAAGCTTCGGCGGCGGCAACTACGGCCGGCAGGGCAAGTTGCTGGCGCGCATGGCGGAGCAGCTTGCGGACCTCGAACGCGATGCCGGCGTGCCCCGTTTCCGAGGGCGCGACGCCTTCAGGACGATTCACCCGGCTGCTGGCGGCGCTGCACCGCCAGTCCGGGCGGCGCGTCGTGGTACTGGTGGACGAGTACGACAAGCCGATCCTGGACGCCCTGGCCGACCCGGAGACCGCCAAGGCCAACCGCGACGATCTACGCGGGCTGTACGGCACGATCAAGGACTGTGACGCCCATATCGAACTCACCTTCATCACCGGCGTGAGCAAGTTCTCCAAGGTCAGCCTGTTCTCGGACTTGAACAACCTCACCGACCTCACCCTGGACCCCGCCTACTTCGAGTTCAAGGTTGCCGAACGGTCGGAAGAAGGCGAGGCGCTGGCGCAGCTCAGGGAGCGGGGCTATGCCGACAAGCACCGCGCGCCCGGCCGATCCGTCCACCTGATCGGCGTGGAGGTCTCAGCCGAGCCCCGCGATCTCGCGGCGTTCGAGATCGAACCCGCCTGAGTCCCTCGGCGCCGGGCCTGCGCCGGTCGCTGCCTTGACGGGGCGGAGCGCTTCCGGTCTGCTTGCCCGGTCATGAAGCTGTCGAGAACGGGCGCGGGCACGGTGGTGGAGCGGGACGGGGAGCGGTTGCTGCTTCGCGGTCACGACTGGGACGAGTTGTTCCGGCAGGACGACCTGGCGGCGTACCTGGACGGCCGGCTCGCCGCGGCGGAGGCTGCGCCGGACGACGCTCCGCTGGCGCCGGTGGCAGGCCAGGAGATCTGGGCGGCCGGCGTCACCTACTACCGCAGCCGCGACGCGCGCATGGCCGAATCGGAGCAGGCCGGCGGCGGCAGCTTCTACGACCGCGTGTACACCGCCGACCGGCCGGAGCTGTTCTGCAAGGGCTCGGCGCGCACCGTGGTCGCACCCGGCGGCACCGTGCGCATCCGCGCGGACTCCGAGTGGAACGTGCCGGAGCCGGAGCTCACCCTGGCCATCGACCGCGGCGGGCGCATCTTCGGCTACACGATCGGCAACGACATGAGCTCCCGCGACATCGAGGGGGAGAACCCGCTCTACCTGCCGCAGGCCAAGACCTACGACGGGAGCTGCGCGCTGGGAGCGGAGATCCTGGTGCGCGACACCGTTCCCGATCCCGAGACCACGATCGAGATGGAGATCCTCCGCGACGGGGCGGCCGCCTTCAGCGGCGCCACGACGCTGGCCGAGCTGAAACGCACGCCGCAGGAGCTCGCGTCCTTCCTGTACCGGCACAACACCTTTCCCGACGGCTGCTTCCTGATGACCGGCACCGGCATCGTGCCGCCGGACGGTTTCACCCTGCAGGCCGGCGACCGTGTCACGATCACGATCGAATCGATCGGCGCCCTCACCAACACGGTGGGCGGCTTCGGCGCCGCGGGATCCTGACCATGGCCGACGTTCCCGACGCGCACGCCAGCGACCTCGATTCCATCGGCGACCTCGATTCCATCCTGGGGTTCGAGGCGCCGGCCCTGCCGGCCACCTCCGGCGAGGGCACGCCGGGGACCATCCCGCTCACCGAGCGCATGCTGCGCGAGGAGCCGAGCGGCAACCTGTTCGCCCTGACCCAGAACGTGGGCATGGGCTGGCACCCGGCCCGCTCGGGCGGCCCCGACTACCTGCTGCTGTCCACGCACGGCGGCCTGCGCGCCGAGGACGGATCGCCGGTCGCGCTGGGCTACCACACCGGCCACTGGGAGGTGCACCTGCTGGTGCGCGCCGCCGCGGAGGCGCTGGCGGCCGACGGCTGCATCCCGTTCGCCGCGCACGTCACCGACCCCTGCGACGGGCGCTCGCAGGGGACGGCGGGGATGATGGACAGCCTGCCGTACCGCAACGACGCGGCGATCGTGATGCGCCGGCTGGCGCGCTCGCTGCCCACCCGGCAGGGGGTCATCGGCATCGCCTCCTGCGACAAGGGTTACCGGCGATGCTGCTGGCGCTGGCCGGCGAGCGGGCGCTGCCCGGTGTGGTGATCCCCGGCGGGGTGACCCTGCCGGCCCGCGGCGCCGAGGACCTGGGCACGGTGCAGACCATCGGCGCCCGCTTCGCGCACGGCCTGATCACCCTGGACGAGGCGGCGACCGCCGGCTGCAAGGCGTGCGGCTCGGCCGGCGGCGGTTGCCAGTTCCTGGGCACGGCCGCGACGGCGCAGGTGGTCGCCGAAGGCCTCGGGCTGGCGCTGCCGCACACCGCGCTGGCGCCGTCCGGGCAGCCGATCTGGCTGGAGATGGGCCGCCGCGCCGCGGCAGCCGTGGTCGCCCAGCGCGCGGCCGGCCGGTCGATGGCCGACATCCTGGACCGGCGCGCGGTCGACAACGCGATGGTCGTGCACGCCGCCTTCGGGGGCTCCACGAACCTGCTGCTGCACATTCCCGCGTTCGCGCACGCGGCCGGCCTGCCGGTGCCCACCGTCGCCGACTGGAGCCGGGTCAACCGCGCCACCCCGCGGCTGGTCGACGCGCTGCCCAACGGTCCCGCCAACCACCCGACGGTGCGGGTGTTCGTCGCCGGCGGCGTGCCGGAGGTGATGCTGCACCTGCGCCGCGCCGGCCTGATCGACCCGGCGGCGCTGACCTCGGCCGGGATGACCTGGGGCGAGGCGCTGGACCGCTGGCAGGACTCGCCGCGCCGCCACGAGCTGCGCCGCCACTGCCTGCAGGAGGACGGCGTCGACCCCGACTTGGTGATCATGGACCCGGACACCGCCCGCCGCCGGGGGCTCACCAGCACGGTCGTCTTTCCGAGCGGTTCGCTTGCACCCGATGGATCGGTCATCAAGGCGACGGCGATCGACCCCAGCGTGGTCGGCGCGGACGGGGTCTACCGCCACCGCGGGCCGGTGCGCCTGTTCGGGAGCGAGGGCGCGGCGGTCGCGGCGATCAAGGGGAAGGGCGAGCAGCCGGTGCAGGCCGGCGACGTGGTGGTGGTCGCCGGCATCGGCCCGGCCGGCACCGGCATGGAGGAGATCTACCAGGTGACCTCCGCGCTCAAGTTCATCCCCTGGGGCAAGCAGGTGGCGGTGCTCACCGACGGCCGCTTCTCCGGCGTCTCCACCGGGGCGTGCGTGGGCCACATCGGTCCGGAAGCTCTGGCCGGCGGTCCAATCGGCCGGTTGCGCGACGGCGACACGGTCGAGATCGTGATCGACCGCGGCGAGCTCACCGGCTCGGTAGAGCTGGTCGCCACGGAAGCGGAAGGCGAGTTGTCCCCGGCACAGGCAGAGGCGGTGCTGGCCGCGCGTCCGACCGCGCCGGGCATCGCGCCGCACCCCGGCCTGCCCGACGACACGCGGCTGTGGGCGGCGCTGCAGGCCGCCTCCGGCGGCACCTGGGCCGGCTGCATCTACGACCCGGACGCGATCATCGCCGCGCTCGGCACCGGCACCGGCAACGGCGCGGGCCGGCCGGCCGCTACGGCGTCACGGCCAGCGTCCGGGCCGGAACCAGCTCCTCCGCGTAGCTGAAGATCGCCGGCGTGCCGCCGGTGTGCACGAACACGACCGTCTCGTCGGCGCCGATCGCGCCGTCGTCGATGCGGTCGATCAGGCCGGCCAGGGCCACGCCGGTGTAGTTGGGATCGACCATCAGCCCGTCGGTGCGAGCGGCCAGCCGCACCGCCTCCAGGACCTCGGGCGCCGGCCCGTCCGATCCGGCATAGCGTTCGACGATGTCGAAGTCCGCCGGCGCGTACGTGCGCGGCAACTCCAGCCGCTGCCGGATCGTCTCGGCATGGCTGAAGATGTACTCGTCCAGCGCCGGCGCGGAGGCCACGCGCACGCCGGTGAAGCGCCAGCCCAGGCCCAGGTTGAGCGACGCCAGCGCCAGGCCGCAGAGGCTGCGGCCGGCCACCGCCACCACCCGCACCGGACCGCCGACCGCGGCGGCATCGAGTTGTTCGGCCAGCTCCAGGCCGGCGCCGGCGAAGCCGATCATGCCGGCCAGCTTCGGGAACAGCTCGTCATTCATGACGTACGGCACGGCGCCGGCGCGCCGCAGCCGCTCGGCCACGCCGCGCGCCAGCTCCATATCGCGTTCCGACTCCTCGTCGTTCAGCAGGTGAACGGCCGCGCCGAGCAGGTGGTCGACCAAGCTGTTGCCCTGCACCGGCATACCCGCCGCATGGCGCAGGAAGACGTGGTAGCGGAAGCCGGCGCGCACGCAGGCGGCCGCCGCCAGCCGGGCGTTGTTGGAGTGGTAGCCCATAACGTTGAGCACCGTGTCGGCGCCGGCGCGCCGCACCTCCGCCATGAGCAACTCCATGTGGCGCACCTTGTTGCCACCGAAGGCCAAGCCGGACAGGTCCTCGCGCTTGACCAGCACCGTGCGGCCGAACTCCCGGCTCAGGCCGGGCGCCGGCTGCAGCGGGGTGGGGTAGGCGCCGAGCGGCAGGCGCGGGAAGCGCTCCAGCCGCGCGCGCAACTCGTCCGCAGTCAGCGGCCTATCTGAAGAGCCTGATGATGTCTTGGCTTCCGTGGCGGACATGGATGATCTCAACACCGTCGTCTGTGGGTCTGTAGACGATGATATAGCGAGTCGCCGGCACCACGAACGTGCGGTGACCATGGCCGAACTCCGGGCGTGCGACACCGATATGAGGATAGTCCGCAAGTCGTGTGCATTGTTCTTCAAGCCGTTCGACGAAAGGGAGTGCCGTCGCGGGACTGTCCCGTGAAATGTGGTCGTGAATCTGCTGCAGGTCTTCCCGGGCCGTAGGCGTGAAGTAGCAACGGCTCACGTATCCTGCTTGGCAGCCGCGGCGTTCCGGTGCCGTAGCTCCTCAAACACTTCGGCAGCGGGAATGAGCTGCCCGGCTTCAGCCTGCTCCGTGCCTCTCCGAACCCGCTCCCGCATGTCGGGCAACTCACGATCCAGCGTGTCGTCGCGCTCGTCGAGCAAGGCTAGTGCCGTTACCAGGACTTCATCCGCCGACGCGTATTTTCCAGACTCGACTTTGCGCTTGATGTGACTCAGGTTGCGGGCACTGATCGAAAAGCTCATGTTCGTACCTCCGTCTCCACCTCATGCATCACCATCGTCGCTCGTGGTGGCTGAGGTGTCATGCTCGACGCGGCACGGGCTCCAGCGGCTCGGCCTTGATGCCGCGGACGCCGGGGATGATGCGCAGCGGCGTGGCCCAGCGCACGGCGTTGACGAGCACGCGGACGATCTCCGGCTGGTAGTAGATGGGATAGGTCTCGTGCCCGGGCTGGAAGTAGAAGATCCTGCCGTTGCCGCGCCGGTAGGTGACGCCGGAGCGGAACACCTCGCCCCCCTCGAACCAGGAGATGAAGATCAGCTCGTCGGGCTGCGGGATGTCGAAGCGCTCGCCGTACAACTCCTCGTGCTCGATCTCGAAGTAGTCGCCGATCCCCTGCGTGATCGGATGGTTGGGCTCGATGTTCCAGACGCGCTCGCGCTCGCCGATCTCGCGATGGCGGAGGCTGCAGCGCGTGCCGAGCACCCGCGTCATGATCTTCGACACGTGCGAGGAGTGCAGCAGGATCAGCCCCATGCCGTCGTTGGCGCGGAGCTGCACCCGGTCGACGGTGGCGTCGTCGACCCGGTCATGCGCCTTGTGGCCCCACCAGATCAGCACGTCGGTGGCGTCGAGCCGTTCCTGAGACAGCCCCTGGTCGGGCTGGTCCAGGCTGGCGGTGGTCACCGCCAAGTCGTCCTCCCGCCGCAGGCCTGCGGCGATCGCCTCGTGGATTCCGTGCGGATACACCGCCGCGACCTCGGGATCCTCCCGTTCCTGGATGAACTCGCACCACACCGTCACGTTGATCATGAGCGGTACCGTATGGCATCCGTGTTCTGCCGTCGAGGTTCGGCGTTGCGCGAGCGCCGCGACCTCGGCTATTGCTCCGTCACGTCATCATCGGAGGACAGGTCCACTTCGGTGCAGAACGAAAAGGGAAGCCGGGTTGTTGCTTGAGTCGCGGGTACCTCGCGGAGATCCGTTCCCCCGAATGCAAGCCCGCTCACGCCGCAGAACGTCACTGCGTCCATGTCGGTTCCTTCGAACTGCAGGGAGGCCGTTGCGCCCAAGCTATACCCAACAGGTCGGTAGTACCCGTGGCGCCTCCGGCTCTCGAATCAAGCTTGTCGTGGACGATGCCGACCGTCACCGTGTTGTTGGCGGTCGCGCAGCCCATGAAAACCGCGACGGCGACGATCCCCATCAGCGCCAGCGACGTGATGCCGTTGAGTTTCTGTCTCATTCTCATCATATCCTGTCTCATTCTCATCATATGTAGCATTGACCAGGGTACGGGCCCCAGCTCGCATGCGTCGAGGCGGCGTTGGGAGGCTGACCCGTTACCCGCGACCCGGCCGCACGTAGGCTATGGCCGAGCGTCGGACAGAGCGTCGAGCACCTCCCGGTGGAGGACACCGTTACTGGCCACGAAAGAGCCGCGGTGGACGGTCTCGACGCCGGCGGCGTCCGACCAACGGCCGCCCGCCTCGGCGATGATCGCCGCCGCCGCCGCGCAGTCCCACGGGGCGTCGAGCAGGTTGACGCAGAAGTCGATGCGGCCGGTGGCCAGGCAGACGTACGAGTAGGCGTCCATGAAGCCGTAGCTGTAGCCCGTGCGGCGCAGCAACTCGAAGGCGCGGACGCCGAGCGGCTCGTCGTAGCGCTGCAGGAAGCCCAGTCCGCTGCCGATCGCGTCGGCCACCGTGGCGGTCGCCGACACGCGGGCCAGCTCCCCGTTGCAGTAGGCGCCGCCGCCGCGGGCCGCCCAGCAGGTCAGGTCCATGGCCGGCAGGTGGATGACGCCCAGCGCCAGGCCGGCCGCGTCCTCCAGGGCGATCAGCACCGCGTGCGTGACGATGCCCCTGATGTACGGTCGGGTGCCGTCCAGCGGATCGACGATCCAGGTACGGCCGCTCGTCCCGCCGGCCGTGCCCGACTCCTCGCCCAGGAAGCCGTCGTCCGGGAAGGAGCCGAGCAGCTCGCCGCGGATGAGCGACTCACAGCGGCGGTCCACCTCGGTCACCGGCGACTCGTCGGCCTTGAGGTCGATGTCCTCGGCGCCGCGCCGGGAGAGCTGAATGGTGCCGGCCGCGCGGGCGACCTGCTTGGCGAGCTCCAGCTCGGCGTCGAACGGCACGGCCTGGCTCTGCAGCAGAGATCAGCCGTCGATCGACGGGATCGCCACCTCGGGATCGACCTCCGCGCCGTAGTCGACGCCCGGCATCCCGAAGCCGAACAGCCGCAGAAACTCGCGCTGGTAGCCGTCTACGTCCAGGATCTGCCGGTATCCCTGCTCGGTTACCTGCTCCCAGCGGTCGCGCACCGCCGCCTGCACGGCGTCGGCCATCTCGTAGTCGTCCAGGCGGATACGGCCGGCCTCGTCCACGGGGATCTCGCCGCCGGCACAGAGCCGCTCCCGGAACAGGCGGTCGATCTGCTCGATGCACCCCTCGTCCGTGCCCCGCTCGCGGAGCAGAGGAGCGAGCATGGCAAGGTAGACGGCGACCGTCGGGATCGCCGCGCTGGCCTGCGTCACCAGGGCGCGGTTGACCGACAGCAGCGCCCGGCCGCCGCGCGCGCGCAGCCGCGCATCCAGCTCGTCGGCGGTCCGTTGCAGGTCCTCCTTGGCCTTGCCGATGGTGCCGTCGCGGTAGATCGGCCACGTGTGCTCGGGGCCGAGGTAGGTATAGGCGAGGGTGCGGCACCCCGGAGCGAGCGCACCCGCTCCGTCCAGCGCGTCGATCCAGCGCCGCCAGTCGTCGCCGCCCATCACCGCCACGGTGTGCTCGACCTCCTGATCGTTCGCCGGCTCGATGCCGGCATCGCCCAGGGCGCCCGAGCGGGCGTCGATGGTCTTGCCGGCGAACGGAGCGCCGATCGGCTTGATGACCGAGTTGAAGGTCTCGCCGCTCTCCGGGTGGACGCGGCGCGGTGAGGCCAGGCTGTAGACGACCAGGTCGACCGAGCCGTCCAGGTGCGTGCGGATCAGGTCGAGGACGCGTTCCTTGGCCTCGTCGGCGAAGGCGTCGCCGTTGTAGCTCCACGCACCCAGCCCGGCCTCCGCCGCCGCCCGCTCGAACGCCGCCGTGTTGTACCAGCCGGCCGACGCGGGCCGCCTGGCGGAGCCGGGCCGCTCGAAGAAGGCGCCGACCGTCTTCGCGCCGCAGCCGAACGCCGCGACGATACGCGACGCCAGCCCGTAGCCGGTGGAGGCGCCGACCACCAGCACCGAGCGCGGGCCGTCGATGGGGCCGCGCTCGCGCACGTGGGCGATCTGCTCGCCGACGTTCGCGGCGCAGCCGTCGGGGTGCGCGGTCATGCAGATGAAGCCGCGCACCCGAGGTTCGATGATCATGCGTCCGAACCCTCATGGCTCGCGCAGCCGATGTCAAACGAACCGTCATCCAGGGCGCGGCGGAGCAGCGCCCCCGCGCTGGGCAGCGAGCGCACGGCGTAGCGCGCCGCCAGGATGAGCCGCTGGTCGGCGGTGAGCTCGTCGTCGTCGTCGCGGGCTGCCGCGCGCGAACGGCGCGCGTGCTGCAGCACCATCGCCACGGCGACGCTGATGTTGAAGCTGCGCGTGAACCCGGCCATCGGGATCGAGAACGAGCCGTCGGCAGCCCGCGCCGCCGCGTCGGTGACACCCGCGTGCTCGTTGCCGAACACCACCGCGGTCGGCCGCGAGAAGTCCACCTGGTCGATGGTCGGCCCGTCGCCGACGCGAGTCACCAGCACCCGGTAGCCGTCCGCGCGCAGGCGCTCGCTCCAGGGGTCGCCGGCGTTCCACCACGCGACCTCCAGCCACTTGTCCGCGCCCTGGGTGACGCGGTTGGGCGGTCGGGCCGGCGCTCCCGGGTCGACAGCCGCCCTGATGACGTGCACGACCGGGAAGCCGATCCCTTCGCAGGTGCGCAGCACGGCCGCGATGTTGCCGTCGTCGTGCACGTGCTCCAGCACCGTGGCGACCGCGAAGCTGCGACCGGCGGCCACTTCACGGATCCGCTGCCGGCGCGCGGGCGTCAGGTGCGGAGCAAGCGCCGACCAGACGGCTGCCGCGGGAAGCGCTGCGCCGTCCACCTCGACAGTGTCAGAATGGGGAAATGGGTCCGAGCGCATCGGCGTGTCCAGGGATGGGCAGGGTACGAACCCCGCGCGCCGGCGTCACCACCGACATCCGGCCTTCTGCCGTGCGGGCCTCCGTGCGCACCCTGCGCGCCTGCGGCACTGCACTGCTGCTGGCCGCCACCGCCTCCCAGGCGGGCGCCGACGCCCTCTGGGAGCGGGCCGTCGCCATGGCCGCGGCCGCCGGACACCTGGTTCCAGGCACCATGGTCACGCAGACGCAGGAGCACTCCGCGGACAGCAAGCTCCGGTCGACGCGGGAGACCGTCATGCGGGCGCGGGTGGTCGACGGCGAGCTGACCTACGAGCTGGTGCGCGATCTCAAGGACGGGCAGGCAGTGGATCAGGCCGAGGTGGACGGCAGGACCGGAGCCAGCTCGGCTCGCTTCTCCGACGCGTTCCAGGCCGACCTGTCGGCCATGACGGGCCCCGAGCGGATGGGCGAACGGCGCACGATCCGCGGGCAACCGGCGATCGGCTACCGCATCGAACAGCCCGAGGAACTGTACACCATCCGCGGGCAGCTCTGGGTCTCGGAGGATGGCGCTCCCCTGGAGTTGCACTACACGGTCGATCCGCTGCCGCGCTCGGTGCGCGGCATTGCCATTCTCGCGACCTACGAGATGCGGGACGGTCTGGCGCTGGTCACGGAGGTCACCGTCCAGGTCGCCGTCAGCGTCACGTTCCTGTACCGCCGGCTGTACACGATCACGGTCGGCCTGGACGACTACTTCGATCCCGGCGCCTGACGGACGGCCGCGAGGCCGAAAGCGCCAGCGCCCGCACAGCCGTTAACTCTCGCGAGAGTGCAAACGGACACGGGCGCGGCGGATCGCCGCTACAACGATCCGGTGGAGGCGGAGGCGCACGCCACGTTCGGCGTGCCCTATCTGTATCCGGCGCAGCGGCTCGTCGTGGACAACATCCTGGACGGCTGCAGCCAGATCGTGCTGATGCCCACCGGCGGCGGCAAGTCGTTGTGCTTCCAGCTTCCCGCGCGCCTGCTGGCCGGTCCGACGATGGTCATCGTGCCGCTGCTGTCGCTGCTGCAGGACCAGCTCCGGCGGCTGCGGGAGGGGCCGCTACGGGTCGCGGCGCTGATGGGCGCCCAGGAGATGCCGGAGCGCCGGCAGATCCTGCACGGGCTGGCCGAGCGGGAGATCGACGTGCTGTTCACCACGCCGGAGGCCCTCGCCGGCCGGTTCGGGGAGCAGCTTCCCAGCCTGAGCATCTCCCACTGCGTGATCGACGAGGCGCACTGCATCTCGGAGTGGGGCGACCGCTTCCGGCCCGCGTACGTGGAGTTGGGCGCCGTGATCCGCGCCGCCGGCATCCCGGTGGTGAGCGCCTTCACCGCCACCGCCAGCGGCCGCATCGTCCGCCGCATCCGCGAAGTGATCTACGCCGATGCCCCCGTATCGGTGGTGTCGGTCGATCCCGACCGCACCAACCTGCGCTACTCGGTGCGGCAGGTGCTCTCCAAGCGGCGCGCCCTGGTCGAGTGCGCCCGGACGATGGCGCGCCCGCTGATCGCCTTCGCGTCCAGCCGCGGCGGCACCGAGCACTACGCCCGCCACCTACAGGCCGCCGGCATCGGCTCCTCGCGCTTCTACCACGCCGGCCTGGACGCCGACGAGCGGCGGGCGATCGAGCAGTGGTTCTTCGACTCCGACGACGGCGTGCTGGTGGCCACCTCCGCCTACGGGATGGGCGTGGACAAGGGCGACATCCGCTCTGCCGTACACCTGGAGCCGCCACCGTCGATGGAGGCGTACCTGCAGGAGGCGGGACGCGCCGGGCGCGACGGCCGTCCGGCGGAGGCGTTGCTCCTGCACGTCGGCGGAGCCGAGCGGCGCCGGCTGGAGACGATGGCGCCGGCCGACCGGCGTCGCTACGCCGCCATGCTGGACTACGCGGCGTCGGGCCGCTGCCGGCGGGAGCAGCTCCTGGCGCCGTTCACCGACGGCGAGGTGGCGTGCAGCGGCTGCGACGTCTGCGACCGGGAGATGACCGGACCACCGCCGGAATCCGCCGGGATCGCCGACTTGGTGCGCCGCCACCGGGGCCGCTTCGGCCTGCGTGAGACCGCGCTGCTGCTGGGCGGTCAGCCCACGTACGAGGCGGAGGCCATGGGACTGCGCCGCACGCGCGGCTTCGGCTACCTGCACGACTGGCGCGAGGCGGAGATCGACGAAGCGCTCGCCGCCTTGCTGGCCGCGGGCACGATCGAGCGCAGACGCCGCGGTTTCGTGCCGGCGCGCCTGGTCGCGCCGCGCCGCCGCTCGCTGCTGCCGGTGCCGAACGCGTGGATGCGGGCGCAGCGGTGAGCTACCCTTGGCGCATGGCCGCTGCGGAACGCGTCTCCGGACCCGCTACCGGAACCCTTCCCACCGGACACGCGGACGGCGCCGCCGTCCGGCCGCGCACCGGTACCGAGCCGCCGGCGGCGTTCCCGGGCTGTACGCCCGTTCACCTGCCGCCCGCCGAGCTCGAATCCTTCGACCAGCGCCTGGAGTACTGGGAGGCGGTCACCGAGACCGCCTGGATCTGCGAGCCGGTCAGCCCCTACCACGAACGCCCGTCGCGTCTCCTGCCGCAGTTGGCGGTCTTGATAGCCAAAGTAAGCGGTTCGCGCATCGAGTGCTACGGCTCCATGGACCTGCTGCTGCGCGACCACCGCGGCCGGCCGCAGAGCATCATGCAGGCCGACGAATCCCTGTACCTGCATCCCGACCGAGCCAGGCTGCCGGCCGCCGCCATGGTGGTGGGCCAGGACGACTTCCCCGACGTGGTCCTGGAGGTCGACCACACCACCGACGCGCGTCGCGGCAAGCTGCCGCTCTACGAGTCGTGGGGGTTCCCGGAGGTGTGGGTCGACGTGCCGGACGCGCCCTCGCCGAGCCGGCCTCGGTCGCGGCGGCCGGGGCTGACCATCCATCTGCTGGAAGGCGGCCGTTACCGGGTAGCGGCCGAGAGCCGCGCGTTCCCCGGCTGGACGGCGGCCGAGATCCACACGGCGCTGAACGAGCCTGTGCCCTCGGCGCAGACGAGCGCCGTGTTGGACGGGTGGGTGCGGCGCTGGGCGCGCGGGAAGGCACCGGACCGGACGACGACCCGCTGCTGCGCTCGCAGCGTCGGCAGGGGTTCGAGCGCGGCCGTGCGGAAGCCCGCGCGGAGATGGTCCGCCAGATGCTGCGGTCGCGGGGCATCGAGGTTTCGCCGGATTTCCCCGCCGGCGCGGCGGTGTTGGCGACGGCCTCCGAGGCCGTGCTCGTTGCGGCGGCGTTCGCCTGCACGGACCAGGCGGACTTCCTTGACGCGCTCGCCCGCGCCGATCGGTGACGGCAAGTCTCAAGGACCCCGCCTCCATCGCGAGTGGGCGCGGATATGGGCGACTTGGGGCGGCTGATTCCGGCCTGTGAGAGTGAAGCGATGAGTGCGCGCCCTCACAGTGCTGTCTTGTACGAGACTTTGACGGATCGGTACAAGACAGAGGTGAAGGCCTGGGTCCCGATGGTCCGCCGTGTGCTGGAGGAGGAATTCACGGTTCAACTCGACCGACTGGGGCTCAGGTCCAACGGAACGCACACGCCCATCCACAGCATGCAGCTTCCTGAGAAGGCGGCCCAGACGCGGAAACGCGTCGAAGCGCTCCTTGCCCGGGACCGCCTCGGAGAGGGATCCGCGGAACGTAGCTTCGACAACGTGAGGCGCGAGCTTGCGTACACGTTGCTCAACCGCCTTGTCGGTCTGAAGGCAATGGAAGGCCGCGCGCTCCTCTACTTGCCGCCGCCGAGTGCGCCTGACGCCGTCCCCGAGCAGACCGAGGTCCTCACGCCTGTGCCCGGCCAGCAGTACTCACGCTACGTGCGCGACTTTCGTGCTGCGGGCGGAAACCGCTACAAGTACGATGTGGACGCAGAGGAGGCACTGCTCCGGGATGCGCTCACCGCGGCTTTCCGCCACATCACGGGCGAGATTGGAGTCCTCTTTGATCCTCACCACGATTACGCGTCCGTCTGGCCGACTCACGCCACGCTTACGAGCGTCATCCGGACGATCAACGACGATCTGCCGGAGGAAGCCTATCGAGCCCGCGATTTTCTCGGCTGGGTCTACCAGTTCTTCAATATCGAAGAAAGGAAACGGATCCAGGAAGAGAACAAGGGAACGCCGCGGTCATCGTACGAACTCGCTGCCATCAACCAGTTCTACACTCCGCCGTGGGTCGTCAAGACACTGGTCGACAATACGCTCGGGCGCCTGTGGCTCCAGATGCATCCGAACTCGGGGCTGAGGGCAAAAGACCCGCCGCCTCTGCCGGATGAACGCCCGCCCGACCTCGTCGTCACCGACTACCTGGTGCCCAGAACCGGCGAGAGAATTCGCTACCAGCGGCTCGACGACATCGGCCAAGTGCAAACCTATAAGCGCGCCCGCGATGTCGCGCTGCTGGACCCCGCGTGCGGGACGATGCACTTCGGTCAGTACGCGTTCGAACTCTTCTACCGCATGTACCTCGACGAGATCGAACACGCGGGTGAAACGGACTGGCCCAACGAGCCCTCGGTGAAGGAGCCCCGTGACATCCCGGCCGCGATCCTGGAGCACAACCTCTTCGGCATCGACATCGACCCACGGGCGATCCAGATCGCCTCTCTGTCGCTGATGCTCACAGCGAAGGAGTCGTCGCTGCAGCACGGCTTCTCTCCACTCGATGTTCGGGTTCGTACCACCAATCTGGTCGTCGCCAATGCCGTCAATCTCGGGCCGGAACGGCTACGCGCGCTCGTCGACCGTGTGGGCAGCCTGAATGGCACGGTGGCGCTTCGCGAGCGGTTATTCAGGGCCGTTTCGGACAATCTGCAGTACGTAGGCGAGCTCGGCAGTCTCGTCCAAGTACGTGAGAGCGTGGCGCACGTGCTCGACGAATGGGTCGATGCGATGGCGCGCGAGAAGGGGCTGACAAAGCTCCCATTGCGGCGCGAGCACGGCCGGCTCGATCTCGGCAGCATCCTCACCGACCGGGATCGCGAGCAGGCGCACCATATCAAGCTTGAGCTCAGCCGCCTTGACGAAGAGGCGCGCCAGCTCAAGGCCGAACTACTGAGCTCGATCGAGGCGGCCGCAGCGAGCGTCACCGAGGATCATGTCGACCGCATCTTCGCGGAGGACGCCGCGCGCGGCCTCAAGCTCCTGCAGGTCCTGTCACGCACATACGACATCGTCGTCATGAACCCGCCCTACGGGTCGTTCGTGCCGGCGGTGACCGAGTTCGTGAAGGCTGCGTACCCGACGACCTCGAACGACATCTATGCAGCGTTCGTCGAGCGGGCGACTCAGCTCGTAGAGCCCGAAGGATATGTGGGGGCGCTTGTCTCGGCGACGTTCGTCAACCTCAAGTCCTTCGAAGAGTTCCGAACGGAGATCCTGCTCAAGCGCAACGCTCTTGTGACCATGCTCGACCTCGGGTCCGACATCCTCGACGACGCTACGGTCAAGCGAGCGGCCATCGTACTCCGCGGAGCCGTGCGATGAGCCGCGTCACCTGGCGGTGGGAAGAGAGAGACTTCGGCTTCCGCTTCCGAGATGGGACGGGACCACAGGCGTCCGAGCTGTATCAGGCCCGAAGGGTGGGCGAGTACTACGCCATCCCGCGATCGCAGCGGAAACTCTCGAAAGCGCGCATTGACCAGTTCGCCGAGCTGGCGGACCCTCCGACGCATCCACGCATCGTACCCTCCCCCTGGCAGGACTACGACCGCGGCTGGGATTGGATCGCCACGGAAGACGGCATCTCCCTCAACTGGGCGGGTTGTCTTGATCGGGAAGAGGTCGACCGACGTGAGGACGAAGGAGTTCAGCGGGCGATGGAGCACATTGCGGAATTGGTGGAGCGCCGCCAATCCGTGAGCCAATCCGTGAGATTGTCAGTAGGCCTGATCAAGAGCCTCCACATCCGATTGATGGGAGCCATCTATCCCTTCGCTGGTCAGTGGCGCACCGTGGAACTGCACAAGGGTGAAGGAGCGACGAAGTGGCCCTTGCCTCCAGGCGGAATCCAGCCGCGCATGGACGAGATGGAGCGGGACGTGCTGGCGCGCTCCCCCCTTCTCAGCGACATCGACGACGAGGTGTTCCGCTATGCGAGCGAGGTCATGAACGAGATCCTGGCCGTCCATCCCTTCCGAGACGGGAACGGCAGAACCGCTTTCGTCATCGGGAACCTCATCCTCATGCAGAACGAGATGCTCCCTCTGACCACGTACGAGCGGCGGGCCGACGAGGCTCGATACTACGCTGCGTGCGAGGCGGGGCGTCTGTCCAAAGACTACAACCCCCTCGCCGCGCTTCTCGCCGAGTGGGCGGATCGAGCACTCGAGGGTTGGAGAGAGAACCATGAGTAGCCGGCGGCGGGTCGACCTGCGCCGTATTCTTACGCAGCCTGACCTGCGGCGTGAGCTCATGGTCCGGACACTCCAGGCGACCCAGGCACGCGAGGGCATCGAAACGACGAGGGAACAGGCCGAGCACGCATACTACGTTGTGACGGAAGTGGAGCGCGCAACGTTCTTCGATGTCGACCAGCTCACGGATGGGAAGGAGCATCCGGACCGACGCCACGAGACGTTCGTGCAGGCGATCCGAGACGCTCACGAATCGGTACGATTCGACGTGGCCCGACGGGATTTCTCCGCCGTCGCCGGATCGCCCCTGGCGTATCGGCGCATCGGACTCATGGCGCCCGCGTTCCGCGAGAATCCGGCGCTGGAACCCGGTCACGCCCGCGCACGACGTGGTCTCCGCACGGGGAATGACGCGCGGTACGTGCGCTACTGGTGGGAACCAGGCGCGCCGGAGACGGCCGGTTTCACTTGGGAGCCGTTTGCCATGGGCGGCGGCTACCGCCGCTTTTACTGTGACGTGAACCTCGTCGTGCAGTGGGATCGGCACCGCCGGACCATCGCGAAGATCCATGGTCGAAAGGGGCGCGAGAAGGAGCGTCCAGAGTCGCTCGACGACTTCGTTCTACCAGGGCTGACGTGGCCCCGGCACGCCAAGCGAGGTTTCAACGTGCGTCTGCTGCCGGAGGGTTGCATCTTCTCCGACAAGTCACCGAGCGTCTTCCCCTCCGAACCGGCGTACGCGGGATACCTGCTCGCGATCTTCAACTCGGCCTTTGCGGAGTACCTGCTACAGGGGCTGACGTCTTTCGGTTCCTGGGAGACAGCAGCCGTCAAGAAGCTCCCGATTCCGCAGTGCTCCCCCGAAGCAGCCAACGCGCTCGGCATGCAGGCGAAGATCATCTTGCGGGCGAAAACCGCCTGGGACGAAGGGAACGAGGCCTCGACGCGTTTTCGCACGCCATGGCTTCTGAGCGAACGGTTCGATGCGACTACACCGATTTCGCTTCGCCTCGACCGGTTGGCCGAACAAGAGATCGCCGAGGAACGTCTGATCCGGAGCGTGTATGCGAAGATGAATGAGGAAGTCTACGAACGCTACGGCATCTCCGATGCCGCGCGTGCGACCATCGAAGAGACCATTGGTGAACGGCCTCCCGAAGTGCTGTGGCCGCAGATGGAGGGCAGGACTCTCCGGCAGAAGCGCATGGAGCACGTGTTTCGGCTTCTGTCCTACGTGGTCAAGCGGATCGTCGAGGCGGACGACGACGGTATCGTGCCCTTTGCGGCCATCCCTGGCGAACGGAGCCTCGCCGATCGGGTACGCAGCGAGTTCAAGGTTCTGTTCCCGACACATGATGTGGGACGCGTCGAGGCCGAGATAACGAACGAGTTGAATACGAGGGTCCCAGGCTATCGTCGCACCGGTGGTATCGTGGACTGGCTGGAGAATGCCTTCTTTCAATTCCACTGCGCGCTCTACGAGAGGCGCCCCATATTCTGGCACATCGCCTCCAGCCAAGGCACATCGCCATTCGCCTTTGGCGTCGTGGTTCACTACCACCGCTTCGACAACAACCGAATCGCGCAACTCAGGGCGCGGTACCTGCGCGACGCGGTCAAAACGTTCCGGCGCGAGGGGATCTTGGCCGACAAGGAGAGACGGATAGACGCCGGCCGGGACTGGCAGGCGCGACTGGAGGAGGCCCAAGGGTTGGATCGGCGCCTCCAGCGGCTCCAAGAAGGGTACCATGACGGGCCGGAGGGCGGCACAGGTGATTACCGGATCCTTACGCCCTGGAAGGCTCCGGAGGAGCGTCCTAGCGGCTGGAATCCCGACCTGGACGATGGCGTGAAGATCAACATCGACCCTGTGCAGAGAGCTGGTGTCCTGCGCGTCGCCAAGGTGGCGTGATGACCCTGGACGCCCTCGTCGACCCAGGTCTGTGCAGCGTGTCTCAACACAAGAAGCGAGGTCAGCCAGCCTCGGCGGATTCGCCCGTGTAGAACGCGGTGGTGCGCCGCGCCCGGCCCGTACGTGTCCCAGTGCTCGGAGAGGTGTGCGGTGTGCGTGAGCGCGAGCCGCTCTCCGTTCGTCACGGCGTCCCACAGGTCGTCGACCGTCGTGGCGTAGCTGCGGGACAGCGTGATCGCCCGTGCGGGTCTTCCTTCCCGCACGGGCGACGACACCGAGCGCTCCACCCGCCTGAGTTGGCCTTCCACGTCGAAGTCCATCGTCTGATGGTGCCTGCGCGATCGATGATCGTCTTCGCCGCCGGACCCGGTACGGATCGCTTCCCATGGATGGCGAAGCCGGTGTACAAGACTCTCCTTCCTTCACAACAACGACTTCGTCATTCGTCCCCCGCGACGGCACGGGAGGGTCGGGCGAGGTCGGCGTCCTCACCGAGGTCGGCGTCCCGATCGGGAGATTCACGATGTCGTCGTCTTTCGTGCCACCGGTGCGCACCCGCGCCGACAGGAGACCCGGCAGCTACGCCGCGCTGGCATCGATGCGGCTGCGCGCGATCCTGCAGTACCGGGCGGCGGCGCTCGCCGCCGTGGGCACGCAGATCTTCTGGGGCCTGCTGCGCTTCATGATCCTGGACGGCTTCTATCGGAGCGCGCCCAACGCGAGCGACTTCACGACCGTCCACCTGGCCTCCTACGTCTGGCTGGGACAGGCGCTGTTCGGACTGTTCCCGATGAACGTCGACCCGCTGGCGTCCGAACGGATCCGCAGCGGCGCGGTCGCCTACGAGCTGCTCCGTCCGCTCGACCTGTACGCCAACTGGGGCGTCAGCGTCATCGGCTGGAGAATCGGCAGGACCGCGTTGCGCGCCGTGCCGCTGCTGCTGTTCGCGGCGGTGCTGCTGCCGCTTGTCGGCGCCGGCACCTGGGCCCTCGGCCCGCCGGCGGGAGCCGCCGCCGCGGTCGGCTTCGCGGTCGCTATCGCGCTGGGGGTGCTGGTCGGCATGGCGATCACCCTGCTCGGCCAGGCCATCATGTTGTGGACCCTCAGCTCCACCGGCTGGAACGCGATCCTGCCGCTCGCCGCCTGGTTCTGCTCCGGGCAGATCGTGCCGCTGCCCTACTTGCCGCAGTGGGCACAGTCGGTGCTGGAGTTGCTGCCGTTCGCGGGGCTGATCGACACGCCGTTCCGTATCTACTCGGGACACCTGGCCGGCGCGGAGGCGCTGCGCGCGTTGCTGGTGCAGGCGGCGTGGGTGGTCGCCCTGGTGGCCGCCGGACACCGTCTGATGGCGCTCGGGATTCGCAAGGTGGTGATCCAGGGTGGCTAGGCGGAAGGACCGCGCCACGGCCGCCGGTCTGGACACGAAGCCCCCGCGACTCCCGAGGACCGGCCCGGGAACGCTGCGCATGGCCGTGCGCTACGCGGCCGCCAACCTTCGCGCAGAGATGCAGTACCGATCGTCCTTCCTGATGGAATCGCTCGGCACGCTCGTCTCGGCTGCGATGAACTTCCTGGCGATCTGGGCGCTGTTCGGCCGCTTCGGGAGCATCGGCGGCTGGACCCTGGCGGAGGTGGCGTTGTTCTACGGAGTGGTCCACGTCGTGTTCGCTGTGGCCGAGGCGATCGGGCGCGGTTTCGACCTGTTCGGTCCGCTCATCAAGGAAGGGGCGCTCGACCGGGTGCTGCTGCGCCCGCGCTCGACGCTGCTGCAGGTGCTGGGCAGCAGCCTCGCTCCGAAGCGGGTCGGCCGGCTGCTGCAGGGATCCGTCGTGCTGGGCTGGGCGCTCTCGGCCCTGGACGGCGGCCCCGCCTTGGGCGACGTCGGGCTGTTGCTGTGGGCGTTCCTCGGCGGGGTGGCCGCCTACTTCGCCTTGCTCATGCTCTCCGCCGTCCTGTCGTTCTGGACCACCGAGACGCTGGAGCTCTTCGCCATCGTCACCCATGGAGGCGTGGAAACCACGCAGTATCCGATTCCGGTGTTCCACCGCGCGCTCCGGTACCTGTTCCTGTTCGTGGTGCCGATCGGCAGCGTCACCTACTTCCCGGTGGTGCATGTTCTGGGCCGCCCGGATCCGCTGGGCGCACCGGCGGCTGTCGCCTGGCTTGCCCCGATGGCCGGGTTCATCTTTCTTGCCTTTACCGCCGTCCTGTGGCAGCTCGGCGTGCGACGCTATACCTCGACCGGCTCGTAGAGCCGCGCTTCCATCGGCTGCCACCTTGCGGTAACGTCATCGTTCGCCTCCTTCGCTTTGACGGCCTCGTGATCCGCTGCCCACACCGGTGCCGGGGGGCGGCGGACGAGGTCGGCGTCCTTGGCCGATCAGGAGATGTCGCATGAGTTCGTCGTCCGCTTCCGAGATCCACATCCGCGCCGCCGGTCTCACCAAGCGCTTCCGCGTCGCCGAGCGCAGGCCGGGCATGCTCGGCGCGCTTGCCGGCGTGATCCGGCGCCGCCATCGGCTGGTGACGGCCGTGGAAGACGTCTCCTTCACCGTGCGGCGCGGCGAACTGGTCGGCTACATCGGCCCCAACGGCGCCGGCAAGAGCACCACCGTCAAGCTGCTGTCGGGCATCCTCGTGCCCGACTCCGGCACCTGTCAGATCGACGGCATGACGCCCTGGATCCACCGGCGCCGCTATGTCGCCTCCATCGGCGCGGTGTTCGGGCAACGAACGCAGTTGTTGTGGGACCTGCCGGTCGTGGAGTCATTCGACCTGCTGCGCGACATATACCGGGTGCCGCAGAACCGCTACAGCGAGACGTCCGCGGAGCTGGTAGAACTGCTCAGCCTGCAGAATCTGCTGGACACGCCGGCGCGGCAGCTCAGCCTGGGGCAGCGCATGCGCTGCGACCTGCCCGCAGCGCTGCTGCATCGCCCGTCGCTGCTGTTCCTCGACGAGCCGACCATCGGACTGGACGCCGTCGCCAAGCTGGCGGTGCGCGACTTCATCGGCCGGCTGCGCGACCGCGGCGTGACCGTGATCCTCACCACCCACGACATGGACGACATCGAGACGCTCTGCGACCGGGTGATCGTCATCAGCGCGGGCAGTATCGTCCTGGACGGCTCGGTCACGGAACTGCGCGCGGCGGTGGCCGGCGAGCGCTATCTGTCGATCGACCTGGAGGACCGGGACTGCGAGATCTCCATTCCCGATGCCGAAGTGGTGGAGCGGCGCGCCCATCACGTCCGAGTGCGGTTCGATCCGCGCCGCATCTCGGCGGCAGAACTGATCCGGCAGGTGACCGACCGCTATCCGCTTCGCGATCTGTTCGTCGAGGATCCGCCGATCGAGCGGATCATCGCCGAGCTGTATCGCCGCCATAGCTGAAGGCGATGTCCGCCGCAGCGACCCTGCGCGGATACGTCGCGCTCGGGTCCGCCCGCCTGCGCGCCATGCTGCAGTATCGCGCGGTGGCTCTCGCCGCCCTGGCCACGCAGGTGTTCTGGGGGCTGCTGCGCCTGATGATCCTGGACGGCTTCTACGGCAGTGCGCCGCACGCCAGTGACTTCTCCAGCATGCACTACGTTTCCTACATCTGGCTGGGGCAAGCGCTGTTCGGCCTGTTCCCCCTCAGCGTCGACCCGCTTGCTGCCGAGCGGATCCAGAGCGGAACGGTCGCCTACGAGCTGCTGCGCCCGCTCGACCTGTATGCCAACTGGACGATCAGCGCGATCGGCTGGCGGATCGGAAGGACCGTATTTCGGGCTGCTCCGCTGGTGCTGTTCGCGATGGTCCTGCTGCCCCTGTTCGGGCGTCCGGAATGGGCGCTGGGACCGCCCGCGGACGCGGCCGCCGCGCTGGGCTTCGCCGCAGCAATCCTGTTGGCGGTGCTGACCGGCGCCGCGATCACGCTGATCGGCCAGGCGATCATGCTGTGGACGCTCAGCTCCGCGGGCTGGAAACGCTCTGGTGCCGGGGGTCGCGTGGGTCTGCTCGGGGATGGTGGTGCCGCTGCCGTACCTGCCGGAATGGGCGCAGGTCTTGCTTGAGCTGCTGCCTTTCGCCGGGCTCATCGACACGCCGTTCCGCATCTACTCCGGTCACTTGAACGGCGCAGCGGCGTTGCAGGCGCTGGTGGTGCAGGCGGCGTGGGTGATAGTGCTGGTTGCCGTCGGCCATCGGATGCTGGCGCGCGGCCTGCGCAAGGTGGTGATCCAGGAATGAATAGGCGGAGGAGGTCCGCGGCCGCGAGCAAAGCCAGGAAGGGGTTGCCCGGTCCCGGACTGCTGCGCATGGCACTCCGCTACGCGGCAGCCAGTTTGCGCTCCCGGATGCAGTACCGATCGTCGTTCCTGATGGAGTCGCTCGGTCATGTCATGGCAGCGGTCACCGAGCTCGTCGGCATCGTCGCGCTGTTCGGCCGCTTCGGCGGCATCAGGGGTTGGACCATCTCGGAGGTGGCACTGTTCTACGGCGTCGTGCACGTCGTGTTCGCGGTAGCCGAGGGGGTCGGACGCGGCTTCGAATCGCTCGAGTCCCACGTCAAGAACGGCACGTTCGACCGCGTGCTGCTGCGCCCGCGCTCGACGCTGCTGCAAGTTCTTGGGGCCGCACTGGCGCCCGAGACGATCGGCCGGCTGGTGCTGGCCGCCGTGGTGCTGGGGTGGGCGCTTGCCGCTCTCGACGACGGACCCTTGGCTGGGGACATCGCGCTCTTGTTGTGGGCATTCACCGGTGGGGTCGCCGCATTCCTCGCGCTGCTCATGCTTTCGGCGGCCCTCTCGTTCTGGACTACCGAGACCCTGTTGATTTTCGCCATCGTCACCAAGGGCGGACTGGAGACGACGCAGTACCCGATCGCGGTGTTCCACCGAGCGCTCCGGCAATTACACCTCGACCGGCTCGTAGGCCAATGGCATCACGACCGCGCACTCAGTCGGTGCGCCTCAGCTCCCCGGCAGCATATTGATGGATGAGCTCCGCGATCAGGGGCTGATAGTCGACTCCGAGCCGACGCGCCTTTGCCTTGATCGCCAGGAGATCGCCCGCTGGCAGGCGGAGCGTGATCTTGGCGTCCTTGCGTTCGCGTCGGGCCGCTCGGGCGAGCGTCTCCCGCATCAGCGCTTCTTCCCGCGCGTCCAGCGCGTCCCCGACGCGGGGGTCATCCTCGATGGCGCGGACGATCGTCCGTTCTTCCTCATCGAGGTACTGCAGCTCAGTCATGCTTCCTCCGTAATCGATGGTACTTCCGCGATGGGTAGACCGTTTTCAACGTCAGGGCATCGGCACTACGCACCGCGGGACATACCCACGTATAGGCGCGAAACTCGAAGATCAGCAGGATCTGATTCGGGTGCCGTTCTCGATCGGGATGCGCCCGGACCTCGTACGTGCCTTCCTCCAGCACTTGCTCGACCACCTCGAATCCAATCTTGCGGGCGCCCCACAGGAACCGGTTCTTCGCAGCGTCCCACTCGATCCGCACGTCTCCACGGTACTCGCTTGTATGGCTATTGGCAATACATCCTGGTCTGATCGACGCGCGGCCCATTGCCAGCGATCTGGTTCTCGCCAGATGTCGCATTTGCAGCAGGCAGTTTGACCACCGTCGCGGTCTGCCGGTAGACTCCGCCTCGCTTCGGGTCCCCCTTGGGCCCGTCTTCTCGGCTGCATGCAAGAACGCTTGTTGGAGACGTACCGGACCAAGCGCCAGGAGGCCGAGGCCGGCGGCGGTGAAAAGCGCATCGCGGCGCAGCACGCCAAGGGCAAGCTGACGGCACGCGAGCGGATCGCGGCGCTGGTGGATCCCGATTCCTTCATCGAGCAGCAGCCGTTCGTGACGGTGCGCTCCACCGACTTCGGCATGGACCGGCAGCGCGTGCCGGGCGACGGCGTGGTGACCGGCAGCGCCAAGATCGAAGGGCGCCAGGTGTTCGTGGCCGCGCAGGACTTCACGGTGGTGGGCGGCACCCTGGGGGAGATGCACGCCACGCGCATCGCGCACGCGCAGCGGCTCGCCCTGGAGTCCGGGGTGCCGTTCATCCAGATCAACGACTCCGGCGGCGCGCGCATCCAGGAAGGGGTCCTGTCGCTCGACGGCTACGCCAAGATCTTCCGCGCCAACACCCTGTCCTCGGGCGTGATCCCGCAGTTCTCGATCATCCTGGGGCCGTGCGCGGGCGGGGCGGTCTACTCGCCGGCGATCACGGACTTCATCTTCATGGTCGACACGATCAGCAACATGTACATCACCGGCCCGGAGGTTATCCGGGCGGTGACGGGCGAGGAGATCTCGCACGGCGACCTGGGCGGTGCCGCCCCGCACTCGGCGACCAGCGGCGTCGCGCACTTCCGCTTCGCGGACGAGGCGCAGTGTCTGGCCGGCCTGCGGCGCCTGCTGGGCTACCTGCCGCTCAACAACCAGGAGTCGCCGCCGCTGCTGCCGGTCACCGATCCGATCGACCGCGCCACCGGGGGCATCGCCGAGCTGATTCCCGACGACGCGCGCCGGCCGTTCGACGTGCGCGCGATGATCGCGGAGGCGGTGGACTCGGGCTCGTTCATCGAGGTGCAGCCGGAGTTCGCCCAGAACGTCGTGGTCGGCTTCGCCAGGCTGGCAGGCCGCACCGTCGGCCTGTTCGCCAACCAGCCGAGCGTCTACGCCGCCTCCCTGGACATCGACTCCTCGGACAAGGCGGCCCGTTTCCTGCGCTTCTGCGACGCGTTCAACGTGCCGATCGTGTCGCTGGTGGACGTCCCCGGCTTCCTGCCCGGCATCACGCAGGAGCACGGCGGCATCATCCGCCATGGCGCCAAGATCCTGTACGCGATCGCCGAGGCGACCGTCCCCAAGGTGGCGCTGATCATCCGCAAGGCGTACGGCGGAGCCTTCATCGCCATGGCCTCCAAGTCGCTCGGCTACGACCGCGTGCTGGCGTTCCCGAGCGCGGAGATCGCGGTCATGGGGGCCGAGGGCGCGGCCAACATCATCTTCCGCCGCGACATCGCCGCCGCCGAGGATCGCGCCGCCAAGCGGCAGGAAAAGGTGGAGGAGTTCCGGGAGACGGTGATGAACCCGTTCATCGCCGCCGGCCACGGCTTCATCGACGACGTCATCGAGCCGGCCGCCATGCGCATCGAGCTGATCCGCTCCATCGAGATGCTGGCCCGCAAGCGCGAGGACCGGCCGGCCAAGAAACACGGCAATATCCCCCTGTAGCAGCCATGAGTGCAGAAGCGCCATCGACGCTGGTCGTCGCCGTGCTCGGCATGGGCGTGGTGTTCGTCTTCCTGGTGTTCCTGAGCGCCATGATGGCGGCGCTCACGGCGAACGCCGGCCGGCGGGAGGCGGAGGACGCCCCGGAGCCGCCGGCCCCGGGACCGGCCGGAGCCGGCAGTCCCGGCTGGATCGCGGCGGCCACCGCGGCCTACCTGGCCGCCGAGCAGTCCGCGACGGGAATACCCAGCGCCGCCGCATGGCGTCCCTACGACACGGTCGAGGCCGCGCGCTGGCGCCTGCGGATGCCCGCACAGGCGACCGTCGCGCGGCAGGCGGCCCCATGAGCACGATCCGCTTCCGCTACGAGGGCGTGCTCTACGAGGTGGAGGTCGTCCGCGACGGCGACGTCCTCACCATCACCCACGAGGGCACCGAGTACCGGGTCGAGCTGGAGCCCGAAGCGGCTCCGGCGGCCGGAGACCCCACGCCCACGCCGCCGGCCGCGCCCGCACCGGCCCCGGCGCCCACGCCCGCGGCTCCATCGCCGACACCCTCTCCGACACCCGCACCAGCGCCGGCCGCGGCGGGACCCGGCGTGCTACCGGCGCCGATGACCGGCACCGTCAAGGAGGTCAAGGTCGCGGCCGGCGACCAAGTGAGCGTCGGCCAGCTCGTCGTCGTCATGGAAGCGATGAAGATGGACATCGACGTCACCGCCACGGCCGCGGGCACCGTCGCGGAGGTGCACGTGAGTCCCGGCGACAACCGCGCGGCAGGCCAACCCCTGCTCACCATCCAGTAGCGGCCGATGGGGCTGTTCGAACAGTTCCTGCAGGCGACCGGCCTGCCCGAGCTGACGCTGGCGCGCGTGGCCATGCTGGCGGTTGCCGGCGTCCTGCTCTACCTGGGCATCGTCCGCCAGTATGAGCCGCTGCTGCTGGTGCCGATCGGCTTCGGCGCCCTGCTGGTCAACCTGCCGGGGGTGGACCTGGTCGATCCCGGCGGACTGCTGGAACAGATCTACGTGTTCGGGATCAAGTCCAGCGTGTTCCCGCCGCTGATCTTCCTGGGCATCGGCGCCATGACCGACTTCACGCCGCTGTTGGCCCGGCCGCAGACCTTCATCCTGGGCGCGGCCGCGCAGTTCGGGATCTTCGCGACGCTGCTGGGCGCCGGAGCGCTCGGCTTCAGCCCGACGGAGGCCGCGTCGATCGCGATCATCGGCGGCGCCGACGGTCCGACCGCCATCTACCTGACCGGCAAGCTGGCCGACCACCTGCTGGGGGCCGTCGCCGTGGCCGCGTACTCCTACATGGCGCTGGTGCCGATCATCCAGCCGCCGATCATCCGCCTGCTGACGACCCGCCGCGAACGGCTGGTGCGCATGGCCGACCTGCGGCCGGTCTCGACCCGGGTGAAGATCCTCTTCCCGATCATCACCACCGTGACCGCGGCGCTGGTGGTGCCGGCCGCCGCCCCGCTGATCGGCATGCTGATGCTGGGCAACCTCCTCAAGGAGGCCAGCGCGCTGGTCCCCAAGCTGGAGCGCCTGTCGCAGTGCGCCCAGAACGAGATGATCAACATCGTCACCCTCCTGCTGGGCCTGTCGGTCGGATCGCGCATGAGCGCCGGCGCGTTCCTGAACGCCGAGACGCTGCAGATCATCGCCCTGGGCCTGATCGCCTTCGCCATCGGCACCGCCGCCGGCGTGCTGATGGGCAAGCTGATGTGCCTGCTCACCGGCCGCCGCGTGAACCCCATGATCGGCGCGGCCGGCGTCTCCGCGGTGCCGATGGCGGCGCGCGTGGTGCAGAAGGTCGGACAGGACGAGGATCCCGGCAACTTCCTGCTGATGAACGCGATGGGCCCGAACGTGGCCGGCGTGATCGGCTCGGCGGTCGCCGCCGGCGTGCTGATCGCCATCTTCGGATGAGCCGTTTCATCGAGCTCCTGGACCGCGTCCGCGAGCACACGCCGCGGCCGGCCGGCTTCGCTTCCACCGGCAGGAGCGTCGGCGAGTTCGCGCTGATCGCGCAGGCGGCGCCGGCCGCGCTGGCCGACGATCCACGGCTGGCCGCCATCGACGCGGACGCCTTCCTGCTGCGGCTCGCCAGCGTCGACGACCCCGCCCTGCCGGACGCCGTCGAGGCGCTCTCCGGTCGCATCTGGGGCATACGCCTGCCGCTGTTCACCCTGGAACAGACCAGGAGCCTGGTCGGCATCGGCTGCGACTACGTCATCTTCGACGCCGCCGGCACCGAGGCGGCGTTGCTGACGCTGCCCGACCTCGGCATCGTCATCACCGTCGATCACCGGTCCGACGAAGGGATGATCCGTTCCCTCGGCGAGCTGGCGATCAACGGCCTGCTGTTCCGGCCGGCGATCCGCGAGTCGCCGCTGTCGTTCCATACGCTGGCGAACATCCAGCGCGTCTGCGGCGTGATCGACCGGCCCCTGCTGCTGGAGCTCCCGGAGGGCATCTGCGGCACCGACCTGGAGGTGCTGCGCAGCGTCGAGACCACCGGCCTGATCGTCGAGGTGCCGCCCGCCGACCGGCCGGCCGCTGTCAGGCGCTGCATGGGCGAGCTGCCGCCGCGCGCGGAGAGCCGCATGGCGCGGCGCGCCATGCAGTTCAGCGTCGGCGACGACGGACTGTAGCAGTACCGTCCATCCTCCCGCGGCCTGTTCACCACAACTTGGCGGGCCTTCTCATCCGCTTGCGAAACCTCAACACTCTCTGTCTGCGTTCTGTCATCTCACGTGGGACAGGAATAGACGGCTGGCCGCGCATCGTTTGGTAGAAATAGCGGATGGCGCGGATACCCCTCCTTCGTGGTCCCAAGGCATTCGGGCTCAAGGCCCGCGTCCTGAAGCCATCGCATGCCAATTCTGCCCTGATCCATGTACCCGCCGCGAAATCCCCAAGCGCAGATTGCTCGTGGCCTCTGGGGCCAAGCCGCAAGTGCAATGAACTCCCGCTCGTTGTCCGGTCCTACGGGATCGTCAGTCCGCCGCAGTTCGTCGGGGTTCGTCGCCCTGAAGGCGAAGATGTTGAGCATATGGAGACCACCGCAGCCGAAGTCTCGCGCGAACCCAAGGCATCTCCGAATAGTGGGGTCGTCATGCGTTTCGTCCGCCGTGGAGGGATTGAGGCCAACGAAGACCAGCGGCGTGCGCGCCGGGTCCCACGTCCGCCACAGCGCGTAGCGCCAGACCCGACATTCTGAGAATCTGGCGCCTTTCGTCATCTCGCCGTGCACGACGTTACGTCGCCTCCGCCTGCCACGGCCAAGCGATGCAGGAGTCCACCTGGAACAGGGCGTATTCGGCGTTGCCGGCGACCACCAGCGTGTGGATGGCGGCGGCGCCGGCCAGCACTTGCGCAGCGGCGCGCAGCGTGGCGCCGGTGCGAGCTACGTCATCCACCAGCAGGACGCGCTTGCCAACCACGTCGAAGTGCGGGGGAGTTACCAGCGGCTCCGGCCGTTCCGGCTGATGTGCGTCGTCGCGATAGCGCACCGGAAGAACACGGAGATCGCTCCCCAGCCGCTGCGCGGCCAGCGCGGCCGGCACCACGCCGCCGCGGCCGATACCGACGACCAGGTCGATCGGCGGCAGCTCCAGGTCCGCCAGACGCCGGGTCAGCTCCAGGAAGCCGATCGCGGTGACCGCGGCGGTCATCGGCGAACGCCCGTCCACGGATCGACGACGGAGGCTCCCGTGTTGCGGAAGTGGCGCGCGTTCCGCGTGACGACGGTAAGGCGTCGACGAACGGCCATTCCGGCGAGCATGGCATCCGGCAGGTGGTCGTCGAGCCGCTCCCCTGCCCGGCGCTTCCGCTCCATCAGTTCGGCGCAGGTGCGAGCGTCATCCACCGTCCAATCGAGAATGCGCTCGTCGAACAGGTCGTCGAGAACCCCTTGAAACCGTTCGGCGAGGTCGTCGCGCCGCTTTCCCGGATCGAGGCGTCCCACGCCGTCGAGGACTTCCCAGACGGTAATCGAGGCGAGTCCGATGCCTCCTTCGTCGATCCGGTCGAGGAACGCCGCAACCCGCGGCTCCGGAGTCGGCCGCATCATTTCCGAGACCACGTTGGCATCCAGGAGATAGGCGACGATCTGCCTCACGCCTCGTTCTCATCGAAGTCGACCGGGCGGTATCCGTAGCGGGATCTCAGCGGCAGCTCGACTCCGTGCTCCGGTCCGAAGTAGCGCTTGAATGCCTCGGACGGACGGGTGTGGCGTCGAGTTCTTTCGCGCCGCTCATGGATCAGACGCCGGACCAACTCCTCCATGGAGACACCGAGACGTCGCGCTTCGTACTTGAGCCACGCTTTGTCGCCCGCGTCGATGTCGCGAACCGTGATCGTGGAACTCATCGAAGACCCTCGCATCGAGTCATTTGGTCTCGACGTTCATGATAGCACGATTTGCTGTCGGAATCGCATGAGCGTCAGCCGTCACCGCTCCAGCCGCACGCGGACGCGACCGCCGGCGACGCGCGCGGGATATGAACGGACCCGGGTGCCGGAGTCCTCGAACAGCGCTTGGCCGTCGTCCAGCCCGAACGACCAGCCGTGCCACGGGCACTGCAGGGCGTGCAGGTCGGTCTGCACCCAGCGGCCGTCCTCGCGGTGCAGGCGGCAGGTGGAGATCACCCGGCCCGCCGACAGCGCCGCGCCCTGGTGCGGGCAGACATCGCGTAGCGCGAACACCCGGTCGCCGTCCCTGACCACCACCAGCCGGCGGCGGCCCACGTCGACCGCGACCGGCTCGCCGTGCGGGTAGCCGGTCAGCGGGCCCAGGTCGTGCTCGCCTGAATCCCCCCGTTCGCCGTCCTCAGAAGCCATAGGTCTCCTGGGCGTTGCCGGCCAGGATGCGGCGGCGCAACGCTTCCGGCAGCGTGTGCGGCAGCGCCCGGTCCGGCGAGTCGAAGTCCCAGTGCGGGTAGTCGGTGGCGAACATCACGAAGCCGTCCTCGCCGATCATCTCGAACAGCCAGCGCAGGTGCTCGGGGTCCTCCGGCTCCTCCATCGGCTGGCTGGTGGCCCGGAAGTGGCGGCGGATGTAGCGGCTGGGCAGGTCGCGCAGCCACGGCACCTCGTCGCGCAGGCCGCGGTAGTTCTTGTCCAGGCGCCACATCAGCGGGGGCAGCCAGCCGAAGCCGCCCTCGATGAGGATCACGCGCGCGTCCGGTATCTCGTCGAACACCCCCTCGCAGACCAGGCTCAGCACCTGCGCCTCGAACGCCTGCGACATGGCGGTGTGGTCCTCGATGTAGAACGACGGCCATCCGACCGCCGTGATCGGGTTGGCGGCCGAGCCGCCGAAATGCAGCCCGACCGGCAGTCCGGCATCGGCGGCGGCGCGGAAGATCGGCCGAAACTGCGGACGGCCGTAGGGGGCGCTGGAGCGCACCGGCAGCAGGACCTGCACGAACCGCTCGTCGCGGGCGAACTCCTCGATCACGGCCGGCGCGCCGTCGGGATCCTCCGGATTCACGCACAGCGCGCCGCGCCAGCGGTCGTCGGCGTCCAGCCAGTGCTCCTGCAGCCAGCGGTTCAGCGCCGGCGTGACCTCCCGCGCCAGGTGGTGGTTCTTGATCCCGCCCAGGCCGTACAGGTTGTTGAGGATGGCCAGGTCGACCGACCACTCGTCCAGGAGCTGCTCGGCCGCGAACGCGGGGTCGCCGCCCGGACGCTTGCCCGAGGGCGGCCAGGCGTCGCGGCGGGACGCCAGCTCGAACACCTTGGGGTAGACCGGCGGCGGCGGGCCCTGGTAGCCGGTCTGCTCGATCCAGCTCCGCCAGCGCTGCGGCAGATAGGCGGTCAGCTCACGGATGTTGTTGACGTACGGGTGCACGTCGCAGTCGACCAGGGCGAGCGCGCGCGGGGCGTCCGCCGGTGCGGCCTGGGTCCGTGCGAGCGGTTCTTCGATCCGGGTAGCCATGAGTCCCTCGCCTTGCTCGCAACGGCGGGTGCTGCGACGGCGCGGCGCTAACGGCCGTCGTGGCTGTCGTCGCGGTAGTGGCACCCGACGCTGCGCGTGTTGTGGTAGGCAGCGTACACGACCAGCAGGGCGGTCTGCACGGCGTTGCGCAGGTTCAGAAGCGGCTTGGAGACCGCGTAGTCGCGGTAGAAGTCGTCCACCTGCGCGTGCAGCTCGCGCAGCATGTCCCGCGCGCGCGAAAGCCGCCGGCCGGTGCGCACCAGGCCGACGTAGTTCCACATGGTGGCCTTGACCAGGTTGAGGTCCTGCTGGATCAGATCCTCGTCCGCCTGCACGTGCCGCCCCTCCCAGGGCCGTACCTCGGGCGGTTCGAACCGCCTGCCGGCAAGCTCGCCGGCCGCCGTGGCGGCGGCCTCGCGGGCCATGGTCACGCACTCCAGGAGGGAGGTGCTGGCCAGGCGGTTGGCGCCGTGGAAGCCCGTGCAGGCGGCCTCTCCCACCGCCGACAGGTCGATGATGTTGGTGCGGCCGTACAGGTCGGTGTACAGCCCGCCGCACGAGTAGTGGGCGGCCGGCACCACCGGGATCGGCTCCTGCGTGATGTCGACGCCGGCGTCCAGGCAGTGCCGGTAGATGGTCGGGAACCGGTCGGTCACGTAGCCGGGCTCCAGGTCGGACAGGTCGATGAACACCGAGGGCGCGCCGGTGCGGATCATCTCGAACGTGATCGAGCGGGCGATGACGTCGCGGGGCGCCAGCGATCCGTCCGGGTGGTGATCATCCATGAAGCGGCGGCCGGCGGCGTCCACCAGGTGGCCGCCCTCGCCCCGCACCGCCTCGCTGATCAGGAACGGCGCGGCGTCCTTCCTGGTGAAGACGGTCGGGTGGAACTGCACGTACTCCAGGTCGATCACGCGCGCGCCCACCCGGTAGCCCATCGCCACGCCGTGGCCGTAGGCGCTCGGGAAGTTGGTCGAGTGCAGGTAGATCTGGCCCAGGCCGCCGGTCGCCAGCACCGTCTTGCGGGCGACGATCGCGTACACCTCGCCGGTGGCCACGTCCAGCACGTAGGCGCCGAAGCAGGTCAGCGGCTCGTACTGGTGCAGCCGGTCGGTGGAGCTGTGCGACAGGGTGAGCAGGTCGACGGCGACCGTGTGCGGGGCGAGCTCGATGCGCGGTGAGGCGGCGACCGCCCGGTGCAGGGCGGTCACGATCGCCCGGCCGGTCTGGTCCTTGGCGAACAGGATGCGCGCCGCCGAATGGGCGGCCTCACGCGTCATGCGCAGCTCGCCGCGGTCGTCTCTCTCGAAGGGGACGTCGAGCTCTTCGACGAGCTCGCGGACCGCCGCGCCGCCCCGCTCGACGATGAAGTCGACCGCGCGCGGATTGGCCGCCTGCGCGCTGGCGGTCATGATGTCGCTGCGCAGGCAGTCGGGGTCCACCGCCGGATCGACGATGCCGCCCTGGGCGCGCGCGCTGTTGCACTCGTCCGCGCTCGGCTCCCCGGACAGCAGGATGCACTCCAGACCCGCCTTCGCGGCCTGGTACGCGTAGCCGGCGCCGGCCAGCCCGCAGCCGATCACCAGGCAATCGGTGCGGACCGTGCGCATCAGTCGGCTTCCAGCTCCAGGCTCAGGTCGACCCGCCGCACCGTGCTGGTGAGCGCGCTGGTGGAGATCATGTCGACCCCGGTCTCCGCGTAGGCGCGGACGTTGTCCAGGTGGATCGACCCGGAAGCCTCGGTGATGGCCCGGCCGCCGATGGTTTCCACGGCCGCACGCACCTCGGCCGGCGTCATGTTGTCGAGCAGGATCACGTCTGCGCCGGCATCGAGCGCCTCGGCGAGCTGCTCCGGCGTCTCCACCTCCACCTCGACGCGGGCGACGTGCGGGGTGCGCGCCCGCACCCGCTCCACGGCCGCCCCGACCCCGCCCGCGGCGGCGATGTGGTTGTCCTTGATCAGGGCGCAGTCGGCGAGCGTGCTGCGGTGCGAGCGCCCGCCGCCCGCGCGCACGGCGTGCTTCTCCAGCGCCCGCAGGCCGGGCGTGGTCTTGCGGGTGTCGCACACGGCGGCGCCGGTGCCGGCGATGGCGGCGCAGAACGCGGCGGTGACGGTGGCGACGCCCGACAGGTGCTGGAGGAAGTTGAGCGCCACCCGCTCTGCGGCCAGGATCGAGCGGACGGCGCCGGAGATCAGCATCACCTGGCGCGGTGGGACGATCGCGTCGCCGTCGGCGCCGCCGAGCTCGATTGCCAGGTCGGGGTCGACCGCCCAGAAGGCGTGCGCGGCGATCTCCGCCCCGCACAGGGTGAGCGGCTCGCGCGCCAGGATACGGGCGCGGCCCCGCCGCGTGGGGCTGACGACCGCCTCGGTGGTCAGGTCACCGTAGGCCAAGTCTTCCCGCAGCGCCGTGGTGACCGCCGCCTTGATCATGGGGCGGGTGAGCATGCTGCGAGTCTGTGTGGATCGTCGCTCGCGTCGCAAGCTCTCGGTCTCAGGCGGCAGTCCAGAAGGCCGCCTGGTAGTGATCACGGAGATGCCGGTCGCGGGTGCACAGGGGAGCGGCAAAGGCGATGGCGTGGGCGACGATCAGCCGGTCGAACGGATCGGGTGTCCAGCTCAGGTGATCGGCGATCTCGGCACAGCGCAGCCATCCGGATTCCTCCACCTGCAGGTCGAGATCGCGCCGCAGCGCACTCAGAAACGCCTCTGCCGGGAGCCGCACGCGACCGATTTCGGCAAGCAGCGACAATTCGAGGCGGACCATCGGCGAGACGAACAACTCGGCTTCATCGATCCGCTGCCGAACCGATGCGGGGATCCGGCCCGCCTCGGCAAACAGCCACACCACCACGTGGGTATCGAGGAATACCACGCCCGGAACCTATTCGCCCGGACGCCACTCGGCCGGAGAGAACCGGTCGAGATCGTCCCCGTCAACCACGACGCCGGGGCGCCGCGGCAGATCGTCGACCTTGATGCGCCGCCGCAATGCGGCGATACGCACCGTGCGGCCCTTGCGCGGCACGTCGATCGCGGTCCCCGCCTCCAGGCACCGGTCGAGCAGGCGGAACAGATCCCTGCGCAACTCGCTGGGCCTGACGGTGATCACTTCGTCCGCCGGGTTGTACATGTTTGTCGTCATAGGTGTACAAAGTCGGCCCGAAGTGGTCAAGCCCGCCCAGCAGGCTGCATATCGGTGGAACCTGCCGATACGGTTCCACTCTCACGCGATCCGACGGTGCTCCTTGAAGTCGGCGTCGATTATCTCAGCGATCAGGCGGCCAGCTCGAACATCCGGTCGATGCTGACCTTGGCGGCGCGGGCGATCCGCGGGTCCACCTCGATCACCTGCTCCGGCTCGGGGCGAACGAGCGCGTCGCGGATCTTGGCCAGGCTGTTGAGCTTCATGTACGGGCACAGCCGGCAGGAACCGATGAAGCGCTTGCCGGGCAGCTCGGCTTCCAGCCGGCCGACCAAGCCGCACTCGGTGAGCATCATGTAGTACGGGGCATCGGTGTCGCGCACGTGATCCATCATCGCCTGCGTGCTGCCGACGAAGTCGCTGGCCTCGGTCACCTCCGGCGCGCACTCCGGGTGGCTGACCACGGACACCCCTGGGAAACGCACCCGCTCCTCCGCGATCGCGGCGGCCGTGAACTGCTCGTGCACGAGGCAGGTGCCGGAGGAGGTCACGATCTCCTTGTCGACGCCGCGCGCGTGCAGGTCGCGCTGCAGGTTGGTGGCCATGATCCGGTCCGGCACGAACAGGATGCGGCGCTCGGGCAGGCGCTCCAGGATCTTCAGGGCATTGCCGGAGGTGACGCACACGTCGCTCTCTGCCTTCACCTCCGCGGTGCTGTTGATGTAGCAGACCACGGCGGCGTCCGGGTGCTCGGCCTTGAGCCCGCGCAACTCGTCGGCGGTGAGCGAGTCGGCGAGCGAGCAGCCGGAGGCGATGTCCGGCACCAGCACCTCGGCGTTCGGACAGAGGATCTTGGCGGTCTCCGCCATGAACACCACGCCGGCGAAGACGATCACCTCCGCGTCGCTGTGGCGGGCCTCCAGCGCCAGCGCGTAGGAGTCGCTCTTGAAATCGGCGACCCCGTAGACGATCTCCGCGTCCACGTAGGAGTGGGCCAGGATGATCGCGTTGCGCTGCTCCTTGAGCCGGTTGATCTCCAGGGTGAGCGGGGCGATCTCCCGGCAGTGCTCAAGCGTCCAGCGGGTGCCGGGCCGGCAACTCACGTTCATGAGGACGGTGAACAACCGCTCGGCCTCGCGCTCCACCTCGTGGGCGGACACGTCGGCGGCGACCCGAGGTCTGGAGCTGACCATTGGACTAGACGTACTCATGAACCGGATCGGTGTCAACGGTTCGGGCGATCGATCACGGTGAGGCCAACGTGTCATACTCACGCCCATGGAGCCGCTCCGGTAGAGCCGCCATGCCCGCCTACCCCCGGATTCCCTACGGCTGGGCCGACTTCGAGGCCATCCGGTTGGAGCAGCGCCTTTACGTCGACAAGACCCGCTTCCTCCATGAATTGGAGGAGGAGCGCTTCGCCTTCCTGATCCGCCCGCGCCGCTTCGGCAAGTCGTGCTGGGTGTCGCTGCTGGAGCACTACTACGACCGCAACCGGGCCGACCGGTTCGAGACCCTCTTCGGCGGCACCGACATCGGGCGCAGCCCCACGCCGAACCGCTCCCGCTACGTCATCCTGCGCTTCGACTTCTCGGCGGTCAACGACGCCCTCGAGACCCTGGAGCGGGAGTTCGAGATCTACTGCGCCATGGAGCTCCGGGACACGCTGGAGCGCAACCCGGACCTGTTCCCGGCCGACGCGGCGCAGCGCATCCTTGCCCCGCCGTCGATCGACGCCAAGCTCAACGAACTGTTCCGACACGCCAGGCGGCAGAGCATTCCGCTGTACGTACTCATCGACGAGTACGACAACTTCGCCAACACCGTGCTGGCGCACCGCGGCGCCGAGGCGTACCAGTCGTTCACCCACGGCGGCGGCTTCTACCGCAACTTCTTCGCCGTCCTGAAGGTCGCGACGGGACGCAGCGGCGGCGGGCTGGAGCGCCTGTTCATCACCGGCGTGTCTCCGATCACCATGGACGACGTGACCTCAGGCTTCAACATCGGCACCAACATCAGCCTGAAACGGAAGTTCAACGAGGTGCTGGGCTTCACGGAGCCGGAGGTGCGCGGCTTGCTGGAGACGTACCGGGGGCACGGCGCGTTCGATCAGGACGTGGACACTGCCCTGGACCTGATGCGCGAGTGGTATGACGGCTACCGGTTCGCCGCCGGCGCCAAGGCGAGTGTCTACAACACGGACATGGTCCTCTACTACCTCAAGGAGTCCCTGCCGAACGAGCCGGTGCCGGAGGAGATGATCGACACCAACGTCCGCATCGACTACGGCAAGCTGCGCCATCTGCTGGTAGTGAACCGGCAACTGAACGGCAACTTCGACCTGCTGCGGCAGATCATCGGCGAAGAGACGGCGGACGGTCCCGTGCAAAGCGGGTTCCCGCTCGACCGGCTCGACCAGCGAGAGAACTTCGTGTCCCTGCTGTACTACTTCGGTCTGCTGAGCATGCGCGGCGGCGCGGAGGGAGTCCCTCGGCTCGGCATCCCCAACCAGACCGTCAAGCGACTGATGTACGGCTACCTGCGCGACGCCTACCACGACGTGGGCGCCTTCTCCATCGACCTGTACGCCTTCAGCCGCCTGACCCACGAGATGGGGTTCCGCGGCGCCTGGGGGCCGGTCATGGAGTTCCTGGGCGAGGCGATCTCCCGGCAGACCGGCATCCGCGACTACATCGACGGCGAGAAGGTGGTGCAGGGGTTCCTCGCCGCCTATCTGAACGTGACCGACTACTTCCTGTTCCACTCGGAACGCGAGCTCGGCGGCGGCTACGCCGACATCTGCCTGGAGCCGTTCCTGGTCCGCTATCCCGGCCTGCGCTTCGGCTACGTGGTCGAGCTCAAGTACCTGCCGCGACGCGAGTCCGCCGCCGAGTCCCGCGCCGCGGCTGCGGTGCGCGAGGCGACCGCGCAACTGCGGCGGTATCTGGCCGACGAGCGCCTGCCGCGCGCGTTTCCTTCCGTGCGGTTCGTCGGTCTGGCCGTGGTGTTCCACGGCTGGGAACTGGTGCGCTGCGACGCCGTGCACGGGCCGCCGGGCGGTCAAGGACGGTCGGCCAGCGCCAGCATCTGCACCCGGTAGAGCTTGGCGTACACGCCGTCGCGGGCCAGCAGCGTGTCGTGGTCGCCCTCCTCCGCCAGCGCCCCGTCGTGCAGGACCAGAATGCGGTCCACCGCGCGGATGGTCGACAGCCGGTGGGCGATCACGATCGCCGTGCGCCCGGCCAGCAGGGTGGCGGTGGCCTTCGCGATCAGCCGCTCCGACTCCGCGTCGATGCTGGAGGTCGCCTCGTCCATGATGACCACGTCCGGGTCGCGCACGAACGCGCGCGCGAACGACAGGAGCTGCTTCTGCCCGGTGGACAGCGACTTGCCCTCCTCCAGCACCTCCTGGTCATAGCCGTGCGGGAGGGATCGGATGAAGCCGTCCAGGTTCACGGCGCGGGCCGCCTCCACAACCTGCGCGCGGCTCACCGACCGGTCGAAGAGAGCGATGTTGTCGTGCACGGTCCCCGAGAACAGGAACAGCGACTGCGGGATCGTGACGATCCGCCGGCGGAGCTCGTCCGGCGCGATCAGGCGCACGTCGACGCCGTCCACTTCCACCGCGCCGCCGCCGGCGTCGTACAGCCGGTTGATCAGGTTGATCACCGTCGACTTGCCGGAGCCGGTCGAGCCCACCAGCGCGATCCGCTCCCCCGGCCGTACCTGGAACGACAGGTCCGTGAACACCGGCGCATCGGGCACGTAGGCGAAGCTGACGCCGCGAAACGCCACGCCGCCCGAGCGCTCGCCGCGTGGCGGCATGGGCACCGGGCGCTGCGGCGGGGGGATCGACTCGGTGCGGTCGAGCATGGTGAAGATGCGTTCCGAGGCCGCCATCGCCGACTGGAAGCTGTTGAACTTCTCCGCGAGCTGCCGCAGGGGCATGAACAGCATGGTGATGTAGAAGGAGAAGGCGAACACGTCGCCGACCTGCACGGAGACGCCGATGGCGAAGTGGGCGGCTGCCATCACCGTGAGCATCCCGACGTGGGCGACGACCTCGATGGTGGGGAAGTAGCGGGAGAACGCGCGCACCACCGCCAGGTAGGAGCTCAGGTAGTCGCGGTTGTGCCCTTCGAAGCGGGCGAGGCTGCGCGCCTGGTGGTTCAGGACCGTGATCTCGCGGATGCCGGTGACGGTCTCGGACAGCGTCGTGTTGATCGCGGCATTGGCGGCGCGCACGCCGCGGAACCCGTGGCGCAGGGCGTTGCGGAAGGCGATGGTGGCGATCGCGAACAGCGGCAGGGAGACGAAGGTGACGGCCGCCAGCCCCGGGTTGATCAGCACCATCGCGCCCAGGATGAACAGCACCTTCACCGAGTCGCCGAGGATGTTGACGATGCCGTCGGAAATGAACTGGCGGACCGCCTCCACGTCGTTGGTGACGTTGGTCAGGGTCGCTCCCACCGGCGTGCGGTCGAAGTAGTCGTTGCCCAGGCGCAGCACCTTGCGCAGCAGGTCCAGCCGCAGGTCGAACAGCAGCCGCTGGCCGAGCATCTCGACGATCACCGTGAATCCCACCTGCGTCGCGAACCGGCCGACCATCGCCGCGGCCAGCAGCAGCGCCGTCGCGCGCAGGCCGCGGAGGTCGCCGGCGGCGACGTCGCGGTCGATGCCGAGCTTGACCAGCGCCGGCACCGTCACCTGCAGCAGGTCCGTCGACAGCATCGCGACGATCGACGCGCCGACCAGCGTCTTGTGGCCCAGCACGTAGGAGGCGAGCCGGCGGGTGAGGCGGAAATCCAGACCGGCCTCGCCCCGCGGCCGCGCGCCGCGGCCCCGCGTCGCGGTGCTCACCGCAGCGCCGCCTCGAGCTGCTGCAGCTCCGCCAGCCGGGCGTAGCGGCCGCGCGCGCGCAGCAGCCGCTTGTGCGAACCGGCCTCCACCACGGTGCCGTCCTCCACCACCGCGACTCGGTCGGCGAGCTGCAGCGCCGACACCCGGTGCGAGACGATCACGATCGTGCGCGACGAGCGCAGCGCGCGCAGGTTGGTGAGGATCGCCGTCTCGGTGTCGGCGTCCACGGACGACAGCGCGTCGTCCATGATCAGCAGGTCGCTGTCGCGCACCAGCGCCCGCGCGATCGCTACCCGCTGGCGCTGGCCGCCGGACAGCGTGATGCCGCGCTCGCCCACCAGCGTGTCGTAGCCGTCCGGAAATCGGGCAATGTCCTCGTCGACCGCCGCCAGGCGGGCGGCGGCGACGATGCGGTCGCGGGAGACCTCCTCCTCGCTGCCCATGGCGATGTTCTCCGCGACGCTGGCGGAGAACAGGAACGGCTCCTGCGGGACGTAGGCGATGCGGCCCCGATAGGCGGAAGGATCGATCGCCGACGCGTCCACGCCGTTGAACTTCAGCATGCCGCCCGACGGCGCGGCGATGCCGGCCAGCAGGAGCACCAGCGAGCTCTTGCCTGAGCCCACGCCGCCGGTGATGCCCAGCGTGCGGCCGGCTCGAAGCGCGAGGTTCACGCCGGTCAGGGCATCGCGGTCGGCGTTCGGAAAGCGGTAGGACACGTCGTCCGCGGTCACGGCCAGCGGTCCGGACGGTACCGGCAGGGGATGCGCGGGACGGGCGGCGACCGGATGGTCCAGGATCGCGCGGATGCGCTCCATGGCGCTCACCCCCTGCTGGATGAGGGAGCTCACCCAACCCAGCGACAGCACCGGGAAGGTCAGCCAGCCGACGATCGCCGAGAACTGCAGCAACTCGCCGATCGTGAGGGTCTCCCGGATCACCGCGCCGCCGCCCAGCAGGAGCAGCAGCAGCGTGGCAAGGCCGTACAGGAACTGCAGCAGCGGCCACAGAACGCCGCGGGTGCGGGCCAGCCCCACGTTGGCCGTTATGTAGCGGCGGTTGAGCTCCCGGAAACGCTCGGTTTCGCTGGCGGCCAGCCCGTACAGCTTGACCGTGTTGATGCCGGTGACGATCTGCCACACGCGGTCGTTGATGGCGGCGACCAGCTCCTGCACGCGGCGGAACCGGGGACGCAGCCGCGGCGTCAGCACCAGGATCACCGCGATCAGCGACACCATCAGCGCGCCCAGCGCGCCGGCCATCACCGCGTGCAGGCCGATCAGCACGGGCGCGAACAGCGCCAGCCGCGACAGCGCGTCCGGCAGGTACATGATGCCGGGGCCCAGCAGGGTGCGCACGTCGTTCAGATCGTTGGTGCAGCGGGAGATGATGTCTCCGGTACGGCGCCGCTGGTAGAAGTCGAAGTCGAGCGCCAGCAGCTTGCGGAAGAGCAAGTCGCGCAGCTCGTACTCGACGTCGCGCGAGACGCCGATGATGAGCCTGCGCATGCCGTACATGCAGGCACCCACCGCGATCGCCAAGGCGAACGCTTGCGCGATCAGCCCCAGCACCACCGCGCGCTCGTTGGCGCCGGCGGCGATCTCGTCCAGGAGCCGCCTGAGGAGCTCGGAGCCGCGCAGCAGGGCGTAGTTCTGGCCGACCATGCAGACGAATCCGAGCAGCAGCCGGCCGGCCCGGCGCCGCAGCGCCGGAAGGAGGATCGTGAGGCTTTTGATGGGACTTCCGAGCGCCCGCGATTCTAGGAGCTTGTCGGGTAACCTACAAGCGCGACGGGCATGCGGAGGAGACAGAGATGGACATCAAGTCGGTCCGAACGGAACAGGAGTACGAGCCTGCGCTCAAGCGTGTCGACGAGCTGATGGAAGCCGAGCTCGGAACCCCCGAGGGCGAAGAGCTCGACGTGCTGGTCGACCTGGTCGAGGCGTACGAGAGCCGGCACGTGCCGATGGGGTATCCCAGCGCGGTCGAAGCGATCGAGTTCCGCATGGATCAGGACGGACTGAGCCCGCGTGATCTGGTCCCCTTCATCGGCACCCGCGCGAAGGTCTCGGAGGTTCTCTCCGGCAAGCGTGCGATCACGATGCCGATGGCGCGTGCCCTCCACAAACACCTTGGCATTCCGGCAGAAGTGCTGCTCCGCGGCTCGAAAGCAACGGTGGACGATCCGTCAGCCGACCTGGAGTAGAGTCGATTCCCCCCTCAAGGAGATGGCCAAACGAAGCTGGATTCCCGATCTTCCCGACTTGGCGCGCCATGCCAAGCAGCTTGTCGGTGATCTGATCGAACGCGCAGGCGGCTGGCAGGTTGCCGGTGCCGCCTTGTACCGCAAGAACGATCACCTCCGTGCCAACGCAAAGACCGATCCTTACGCACTCCAGGCTTGGTGTTGGCAGGTCCTGGCCACGGCGAACCAGAGTGCACCCTCGACAGCCTACGAGCCGGGTACCGTAACGCTGGATTTCCTCACGCAAGTCGCACGTCTGAGCGCATCGGAGGATGGACCTCGTCGCGCACAGGAGTTTCTGGCACTTCACGGCATCCCGCTGGTCGCCGAGCGCCACTTGCCACGTACCCACCTCGATGGTGCCGCGCTTCGCCTCGGCGACGGCCGGCCCGTGATCGGATTGACCCTGCGCTACGACCGAATCGACAGTTTCTGGTTCTGCCTTCTCCACGAGCTGGCGCACGTCGGCCGCCACATGGACCACAACTCGGGCGATGCGTTCGTCGACGACCTCTCACTGTCAAAGGTGGAAGGGGAACGCGAGGACCCGCGTGAGAGCGAAGTCGACGAATGGGCAGCCGAAGCGCTCATCCCGCACGATGCCCGGCAGACGAGCACGGCACGTGAAAACCCCACTCCTCTGGCCGGAGCCCACGCTCCGGCGACACACGCACCCGGACCGCTACCTGCGGCGGCTCAACGTGAGGTCGCTCAACGAAGGCCGGAGCCCACGCTCCGGCGACACCTTCGACAGGCCGTCCATGAATGCCATGTCCTCCTGCGCTCAACGAAGGCCGGAGCCCACGCTCCGGCGACACCCACAGCCCGGCGCGCAGCTCGTTCATGGCGACGTTCGTCGCTCAACGAAGGCCGGAGCCCACGCTCCGGCGACACGCCATCGTCAGCTTGCGGATCGCTTCCTTCGGGCCGCACGCTCAACGAAGGCCGGAGCCCACGCTCCGGCGACACAGCTTGGGATTCCCGGCAACCCGCGGGGAGCTCATCCCCGCTCAACGAAGGCCGGAGCCCACGCTCCGGCGACACTGCTAATTCGGCTAAAAGCCGGATCCCTCGGCGAAACATAGACTCCGAGGCCCCCAGAGAGTCTCAGACACGACGAAACCGAGCTAATCTTCCCCTTTGCAGTAGCGACGCTCAGAGAGTCACCCGAATACGACGGAAACGGGGTCGGCGACACACGCTACGTCCGCGGCTCCGCAGGATCAGCGGAGGTTCGCATGCCCTGAGAAAGCCGGGCCGACCCGAATCCTCGTGTTCGATCCGACGAGCCTCTCCCCTTGAACGGGACGCTCTGCCAAGCGGCATGTACGCTTATCGACGGCCAGTGTCCATCGTCCGGGCTCCAGACATCGAGCAGCGCATCAATGCCGGCATCGTCCAGAGAGGCACTCCACGCCGGCCACGTGAAACGGTACTCGTGCCTAGGTCCCGGGACTCTGTGCCAGCCTCGCTGGACGGCCGGTGCGGGAAACGAGCTCCCGGCCGCATCGATCCCCGCGCCACGCACAGGCAGTAAAGCGAGTCCGAAGAACGCGAGCACCTCAATGACCGGATCGACCGCCATGCCGGACGCATCCGCCTGAGATCCCATCCTGGTCAGGTCGAACCCCAGCCCGTTGTCCTTGATCCGCTCTGCCCTCCCGGAAAAGGTGTCCATCAGCCGTTCAACCGAAGGCTCGACTTGGCGGTGCAGCTTCTGCAGGCGATGGTGCAGCCACTTGATCGTGCCCGGCCCCGCAGGATCGAAAGGAGCGTGCACGACGTCGCCGTTCGCATCAAGGACGAGATCCGTCATGGTCGACGACAGCGCCCAGGAGAACGGATGGCCACGCGTGGCGCGCGCTCGTGCGCAGAACGCCTCCAAGGATACCTTTCTCGGCAGCGGAGGCGTGTCGTTCCAGCGCTCGGCGATCGGCAGGTCGTCCACTATATCCGCGACCGGCCATGAAGCCGCCAGCGCTGCCACGGGATCCACCCTTTCGGCCGAGAGGACGGCCAGCGGCGCTCCCTTCGCCGTCCAGCGGAGGCGAATCCTGGAATCCAGCACTGTCGCCCCTACCGCGGCCAGCCACGCGTTGATCCACGACGCCGGCAGTCCCGGACACCTCACTTCGCACATCGGTCGACCTCCCGTTCGCCTGACACCGCGTGGTCGGCCTGCCGCACAATCGCCTCGAGGAGCGCCAGTCCCCACGGCCCGAAGTGGTCGTTGAGCAGTCTGAACCGAGTCGGTTGCATCCAGTCGATCGACGCCAAATCCGCCGAAACTTCGACCGAGACGCCTTCGATCTTCGCCGCCACCGCGTCCGCGGTATGGTCGTCGACGGGCACCACAAGCGGCCGTCCCGAACCGTGATGGCTCATCACCAAGTGGACGAGCAGAGTCCTCTGCAGCGAATCGAGACCCCCGCGCGGTTGTTGCAGCAACCACCGGCGAACGAGCCGGGCCGACAACGCCTCGTGGCGCCCCCCTCTAGGCCATCCCGCCGCTGCCCTGGCTCCGTTCCACTGACTGCGCGGCATGCCGGACTTGGCCATCGGCGCCGTCTGCTTTCCGTCGGGGTCGAGCCAGCGCTGAAATCGTCGATCCGCCTTTCCGACGTCATGCCAGCGACCCGCACGCTCCACCACATCGGCCAGATCCGACGAGATGCCGAGACAGGATGCGATCGACCGTGCGCGCGCACTCACGGCCTCGCCGTGACGATCCAGCTCGACCGCCACCCCGGCCCGGGACCGCTCATCGAGATCGTCGCTCCGCGGTTCGCGCCGAACGGCGCGCTTGGGCAGGCGCGCTACTTCGCTGCGGGCAGTGACCACCCGTGGCTGCAGGTCATGGATCAGATCGGCCCATTCGCCTTCTTCCCAACCCGGCGGCACCGGCGCATCGGCGATGGCCTCCAGGATCCGTGCGACCGCCTCGCCTTGATCCGCTACGTCGAGGTCCTCATCGTCGGCAGCGGTGCCCAGTGCTCGGGCGACCAAGCTGCCGACGGCGGCTCCGCAGAGCCGCTGGATCGCGGCAGCGTCCAGAGGCACCCCGTATTCCGCGATCGACACGTCAACCACCGGGGCGGCCGAGTCTGGAGCCCATCCGAACTCGTCCACCAGCCCGCGGTCAGACGCCAGCACGATCACGTCTCCAGGGCGAAGGGATTCGCTGGCCGTCGTCTCGATCGTCACGCCGTCCGGACGTAGCCGTCGCACTTCCTCGTCTTCTCTGAGCGCAGCGCGCGCTTCACCTATCGGGACATCGACCGCTTCGCGATCCGTGACGCGCGGCCACATCAACTCGCCGTCTCCGGGGACGTGGGCACGCCAGATCAGCGACACCGAGTACTCCGGAGCCGTGATCCCGGAAAAGTAGGGCTCGACCGGCGCCTCGCCGGCGGGCGGAGCCGTGGTCTTCACCCACTCCCATAGCAGGCCATGCAGCACCTCCGGCGCTCGGCCGGGGCCGTCGCTTGGCGGTCCGAGGATCCCAGCAATCCGCCGGGACGACAGATTCACCGTCCGGCCGCGGCGGGCAGCGGCCTCAAGCCTTTCCCAAACGGTCGCCGGCTCACGGCCGTAGACCGGCCAGTCGTCCGGATCGCTGGAGGGCGGCACATGGACGTAGACCGCGCGCGCATGCGCAGAGCGGCCCAGCCGGTTCAGGCGCCCGAGACGCTGTGTCAGAGCCCGTGCGCCGCATGCCTCCGTGACCAGCAGCTCGGCGTCGATGTCGGCGCCCACCTCCAGGGTCTGCGTCGCGACCACGATGAGATGGCGTTTGCGGCCACGCGCGGAATCGCCAGTCGCAGCCATGCCGTCAATAGGATCCAGGATCCGCCCTCGCGCGCGGTCCGCTTCCCGTTCCCTGGCGCGGCCGGTCAGCAGCAGGACCTCCGCCGTTCCATCGTCAGTCAGGCTCTGCAGGTGATCGAATACCGCGCGGGCCGTGGCGGGGGTGTTGGCAAACACCAGACAGGCTGCCGGATCGGGTGCCGCCTTGAGCAGCGCTCGCGTAGCTTGGGCGAGCAGCCGATCGACCGTTCCTGACTCACTCCACCACAGCTCCATCGGCTTCGGCGCGTCGAGCCGCTGGCGCACCACGGGATGCGCCTCGTCGTCGGCGTCGAGGTCGAACCGACTGCCTCCTTCGGCATCGCCCGTTGCCGTCAACGCCACCACCACGGGCCGAGATCGCGCACGACCGAGCAGCGGCCGCACGCAGGGTGTGCAGTCGCCTAGCGCCGGAATCAGGCACCGTAGGTGCGGGGCCAAGTGCGCCTCGTCCAGAATCACCAGGCTATCGGTTCCGGCCAGGGCGGCGTCGATCGGCCGCATCGTCCGGAACGTCCCGTAGCCGCGGAACAACAGCCGGGAGCCGTACATGGGAAGGGTGGAGAGCACGATCGCCGGCTGCGACGGATCGGCGGGCCTGCGCGTCGGCACGCCGCCCCGCAGCCGGATCACTTCGAGCGGTTCTGCCCTCGCATCCGCGGCCAAGGAGCGCAGACGGTCCGCGACCGTCGCGACATCGGCCGCCGAGTCTCTCAGCCCGCACTGCCTCGGGTCGCGCAGCGCCTTGCTGATCGCTTCAGCATGTTCGGTGGTCGCATCGACCAGCAGGCGTCTGTTCACAAGCCACCAGATCCGGGTCGGCGCAGTCCGCTCGGCGGGTGGCCGGTCCGCCTGAGACGCGAGCCACCAGACGGCGATGTCCAAACAGGCGGTCTTGCCCAGCCCCGTCGGCACGCCTACCTCGACGGGCCACCGCTCGGTGCCGGCGACATGGTCGGCCAGGCGCGATTGCCACGGGAACGGGTCACGCCCGTTGATCGCCCGATAGAACGCGGCGAACGTCGGCATCGGTCCGCGTACAGACCGTTCAGGCGTGCTCGTCACCGCCGTCGACCGGCACACAGAGCCCGAAGCCACGTTGCCTGCCGGCGCCGATCACCACCGGGCCGGGCACGGGCTTCTCGAACCACAGTTGGACGTGGGAGTAGGGCAGTCCCGGCCGACCGGGCCGATTCACTTCCACGGGAGCGAGATCCACGCCGCCGCGGATCAGCGGCGAGCGCGTTGACCGAAACCGGATCGGCGCCGGCAGACCGGCGTGCGCGCACCACCGGGATACCTCGGCCAGATCGAGAGAACCTCGACGTTCGTGGATCGCGGGAAACGCCGTCACCCAGCAACGTGATGATCGGTGCCAGCGGCGGGGATTCGCAGCGAAGGGCCGATCCTCGTTCTCCCAAGGCGCGACGGACACGTTGACGCCAGGGCCGATCAGGCGCCGGATCGCCAACGCGGCATCGCGAGCTCGCCAACGCATCACGTCGTCGCATCCAGGAGGAATCCACAACGCCAGACCATGGACGCGCCCGCGCGATCGCCGATAGCCGGCATCGGGCAGGGCGAGGAACCGGGCGATCTCGTAGGCGCTCGTGCCGAGCCCGTGCCCGTGCAGGACCGAGGGAGGCTCGCCGTGGATCCTCTGGTGCTGACTCAGGACGGCTTTCTTGAACAGCGCCGTGAGCGTTGCAACGCGACGTCCGGAGACGGCCGTTGCGAGACGCAGCCACGCCACCACGGTTCCGCTCTCGTCTGGAGCTGCAGCTCGCGGGGAGCGGTAGGCGGCAGGATGGTGAAGCGCCGGAAACTGGGACCGAGCCACGGTGGCCCCGCGCTCGGTCCACTGGTCGTACATCGCGTCGAGGATACGCACATCGCCCGCCAAGGGAACGCTGACCACCGTGTCCCCGTCTGGGTCAGGGAGGAACACATCATCCTCGGCTGCAGCCGACTCCGGCAACTGGTCGCCGACGCGGATCCGCACCGGCGAATCGGCGGCTCCGAGGTACCCTATGCGCGCCGCGCGGCGCTGCAGGGCGGCGACCATGCGCGGCGCGCATTCGGCATCCCACGAGTAGACGATGTAGGGGCGACGAGGCGTGACCCGGACACCCGGTCGTACCGATGCGCCCTTGCGCCCGAGGTACTCCTGATGGGTGGACCGCTCCGGGCTTCCCTTGTGCTCCACGACGTAGCGCGGCTGGAGGACTTGGTGCCATGGATCCGCGTGAGCGTGAATGGCCGGCGCCGGGAGCTGCTCGAACCACTCCAACTCGGAGCCGTCGGTCACTCTGCAGCGCTCTCGCGTGCCATCAGCCGCGACCAGCGCCGCCAGAAGGCGGGACGGAGCGGGCGGCCACTCCCCGTGGGTCAGTTCGCCGGTATGCGCGGTGCCGTCCGGATCCGCACGGAAAGTCCCATGCAGAAGCTCGACCGAAATGGCGAGCATCAGTCCTCGTTGAGCTGCGGCCACGTGGCGAGGATCGCGGCGCGGAGGTTGTCCTTGGGGGTGAGTGTCAACCGCGGTTCGTCCCAGCCGTCGAGCGGCACGCCGACCGACGCGGCATGATCGAGGGCGCTTCGCAGCAACGCTTCCGTCGTCGTGGCGTCGCCGATCGAACAGGCTTGATCCCCGTCGCTTCCGAGCCACGTTGCTACAGTCGTCGACAGGCGCAACTCAGCACCGGATCGCAGCGCGAACCCTCGACCGAAGGCAAGCACGTGGGCATGTAGTCCGAGTGCAACCAGCACGGCGCGGGCCGCGGGGTCGGCCTTCGCAGAGTGGTCCGGCCCCAGGCTGATCCGCCTCAGTTGGGCGAATGACACTGTGGCTCGTTGAGTCACCCGTGCGAACGACACCGCGGCCGCCGCCGCATCGGTACCCATGAACGGCACTTGGCCGTGACCTATCTCGGAAAGCCTGTCCTTCCTGCCTCCCGGAAACCTCTCACCTTTGACGATGTCCCAGTTCAGCCCGTCGTCAGCATTAGCGGTGACGGTTTCATCGGTGCTGAGATTCAGAGGATCCCCCTTGAGCCCGAGCGCCTTCGTGTCGACCTTCGCCGGCTGCCAGCCGACGATCTCCGACACCCAGGCGCGTGCGTGCTTGGTGTTCTGGCGCTTCTTGCCAAGGTGGGATTGCCAGAAGCCGTACAGCAGCGCCTGCGGGAACCACGCCAGCAGAGGGCCGCACATCTGAGGGGTGGCCTCGAAGATCGCTCGGCCGAGGTCGGTACGGACGAAGTCCACACCATCGAGCTGCGCATCCCGGAGATACGCATCGGCGTTGCGATGCGGGAACTGCAGGCTGGAGAGTTGACGCGGCAGGTGAGCCGGCAGGCTGCTCAGGTCGGACAGATCAAGCACCAGCTCGGGAAGCGTGACTCCGTCGACTCCGGGGGCCGCGTTGTAGCGCCGGAGGGCTTCTTCCAGGCGGTTCGCTTGCGACGGTACGTTGTCGATCACGATCACCGGCGTCGACTCCGCGTCGGCCGGCGAAGCCCAGCGTCGATCCTGCTGGTAGGTGCCTCCCTCGTAGACCGCCGGCTTGACCAGGCCGCCTGGTCCAGACAGGGGCTCCAGATCCGCGTCGATGCGGATTCCGTCATCGAACGAGCCGTCGGCGCAGCCAGCGAGGAGCGAATCGAGATCGGATGCGCGGTTCATTTCATGCCTCCTACTACAATTGACGGACGATGACATCTAAGATAACTAGTGCAAGACTGAATACCCATGTAAAGTCTCTATAGTGCTCGTCAGTATGGGGAACCGAAATTTTGACGATAAAAACTTTGATTGATACTCTACTGCTCAGTGTCGGTACTCTACGGCTCGATTCGTCGTTCACTTGGATATCCTCCGAGGGAAGGTATAATACGGAATCCGTAGTGGGGGCAAGTCGCTTGGGCCTTACGGCTCTGGCCTTCGTTGAGCGTCTACTGCTCGTTTCGTCGAATCGGCTCACCCGCCAGTGTCGCCGGGGCAAGAGCCCCGGCCTTCGTTGAGCGATCATCTGCATGCCGTTGTCGCCGGCCTGCCGCAACGAGTGTCGCCGGGGCGAGAGGCCCCGGCCTTCGTTGAGTGGACCCGGATGGCCCCGAGAACGATCGGTGGCAGGTGCCGGTCGGCCTCATGGTGACGTTCTGACCCTGCGCTGCGACCGCATCGACAGCTTCTGGTTCTGCCTTCTTCACGAGCTGGCGCACGTCGGCCGCTACAAGGACCACGACTCGGCGATGCGTTCGTCGACGACCTTCCCTGTCCAAGGTGGAAGGGGAACGCGAGGACCCGCGTGAGAGCGAAGCCGACGAATGGGCAGCCGAAGCGCTCATCTCGCACGATGCCTGGCAGACGAGCACGGCGCGTGAGAACCCCACTCCTCTGAGCGTCGTGGCTCTCGCCCACGCGCTCCGCGTTCACCCCGCCATCATCGCCGGTCGCGTACGTCATGAACGACAGAACTGTCGATTGCTCTCCCAATTCGTTGGCACCGGTCAGGTCCGGTCCCATTTCGCCATCGTCCCCTGAGGCATCCGGCCTTCGTCCGAGTCTACCGGACCGGACGACCGAGGCCTCTCTGGGCGCTACAATGCACTGCCGATGCACGGTCCGGAGACGACCAGAGGCGCGCGACCATGAGCACCGCACGACGACGCCGGCTCCGGCTGCCGCGCGCCTCGACCTGGATCGCGCTGGTGGTCGGATTCGTAGGCCTTTCGTACCTGGCATACGGGGTCGGACGCTTGGTCGTACCGGAGTACCTGCCATGGCCGAACGAGAGCGGGGACGAAGTGTCGGGCCTTGTCAGAATCTTCTTCGGCATCCTTCTGATACTGCTCGCCAAGGCCCTGCTGGAGCGCCGGCGCTGGGCATGGGGAGCCGCCCTGGGGCTCACTTCGGTCGTCGCGCTGATCAACCTGTACCGACTGCTCCTGTCGGGCAGCATCATCTCTCTGGTACCAACACTGCTGGCGCTAGCCGTGTTGCTGGTGTTCCAGCGGACGTTCTCCGTGCGCGGCTCGACCCGCCTGAGCTACGGACAGGTCGTGGCCGTCATCGCGGTCGCGCTGGCGCTGGCCTACGGGATCGTCGGCGCCTACCTGCTGCGAGACCAGTTTCAGGGCATCCAGGGCTGGTCGGATGCTGCGTACTTCGCACTGGTGGCTTACGTCACCCTGGGGTACGACTATGACGTCGCCGAGATCTATCCGGTCGGCAGCGATGCGCGCTGGTTCGCGGTGTCGATGTTCCTGATCGGCGTGACGCTGTTCGTTACAGCACTGTCGGTGACGATCGGACCGATCGTCGAGGGACGCATGAAGGGGGTGATGAGCCTGGTGAAACGGTTCCAACGGTTGAGCGACCACGTGGTCGTGTGCGGCTACAGCGGCGTGGCGGCCAGCGTGCTCGACGAGCTGCGCGACCGCAACGTGTTGGCCGTCATCGTCGACGACGACGAGAAGGTCGCGCAGAGCCTGCGCGGCAAGGGCCACGACGTGCTGGAGGCGGACCCGACGCTGCGCGAAACGCTCCTGGACGCGAACGTCCTCACGGCGCAGGCGGTGATCGCGGCCTTCGACAGCGACTCGACCAACACGCTGGTGGCGGTCAACGCCAAGGACCTGCGCGACGCCACGCCGAACGCGGGGTTCGCGATCCTGGTGCGGGTCGAGGACGAGGAGAACGTCGACAAGGTGCGCCGCCTGGGCGTGGACCAGGTGATCTCTCCCTCGACCCTGGGCGGGCGGCTGCTCGCGCAGCAGGCCGTGAACCCGGGCGCGGGAAGCGAAACGCCGTCTGAGTCGCAAACCGGAGCCTGACATGGCGGACCTACCTTTCCGGTCGCTCGACGGCCGGATCGCGCTGGTGACCGGCGGCACCCGCGGCCTGGGCAGCCACATCGCCGCCGCGCTCCTGGGCGCCGGCGCGCGCGTGGCGATCACCGGCCGCGACGGCGAGCGAACGCGCCGAGCTGCCGCCGACCTTCAGGCCGCCCACCCGCACGGCGCGTGCGCGGGCTTCGGCTGCGACCAGAGCGATCCCGACGCGATCGCCGCCCTGCCGGCCGCGGTGCGCACAGCGATGGGCGACCCGGATCTGCTGGTCAACAACGCCGCCGCCTTCGCCGGCGGCCGCGTCGCAAACATGACGCTGGAGGAGTGGAACCGCTCGATCCAGACCAACCTGACCGGGGTGTTCCTGACCACCAAGGCGTTCCTGCCGGCCATGATCGCGCGCCGGCGCGGCGACGTGTTCATGATCGGGTCCATGAGCGGCAAGAAGGCCGACCCCGGCTCCAGCGCCTACGCCGCCGGCAAGTTCGGCCTGCGCGGGTTCGCCCAGGCGCTGTTGTACGAGGTGCGCCGCGACAACATTCGCGTCGTGGTGCTCAACCCCAGCAGCATCGACTCCGGCCCCGACTACGGACCGGCCGCCGGGCCCGGCCTGCACCTGCACGCGGCCGACATCGGCGCCACCATCGTGCACCTTGCCGCGCTGCCCGGGCGGACGCTGATCCGCGACATGGAGATCTGGGGCACCAACCCGTTTCCGGGCTGACCGCTGCTGAAGACGGGCTACTTGCTGAAGAGATCAGCCAAGGGCCGCTACCTTGACCTTGTCACTCGATGAGGTGGGCTCAGGCCGACGAGCCCGTTGCTCCAGTAAGTGCCCTGTCTCCGATCACCAGGCAGCGGCCCATGGCATGCAGAGCGGCCTCGACGTGACCGATGTGGGATCGGTGGCCTAGGTCAAGCAGTCGGCGCACGGCGGACTCGCTTACGCCGAGGCGTACCGCCAGTGCGGATCTGGTCACGTCCTGCCGTCGCATGGCGCTGTACAGAGCGAGTTTGGCGGCGACAACGGACGGAACGGCTACCTGTTCGTGGCCGTCGGCGACGGCGCTGGGTACGGGGACTTCTTCGCCGCCGTCCACGTACGCGCCCAGGGCAACGACGAGGGCATCCTCGGCCATCTCAAGGGCTTCGGCTCGACCCTTGCCACAGGTCAGCGCCTCGGGCACGTCCGGAAAGGCCACGGAGTAGCCGCCGTATTCAGCTTCAGCCGTTAGCAGGCACGGATAGGCATACCGCATCAGAAGTCCTCCCTGTCTATGCCGAGTTGCTCAGATGCGGAGATCCCGGAACAGCTCGTCGGCGGTATCGAACCGCTCACCGGAGCCCTCTCCCAACTCCTTCATTGCTTCCAAAGTGGCCGTGTTCGGTACCTGCACGGCGAAGGGCAGGCGCTTCTCGTCGGCCACCCTCAACAGGAGCAGACGAATGGCATCGGAAACCGACAGGCCCATCGCGTTGAGCGCCTCCGTGGCGCGCGCCTTGGTGTCGCTGTCGATCCGCGCTCGTACTACGGTATCGGTGCCCACGCTCGATTCCTCCCCCGTCGCTTCATTGTAGCTGCAAGACGTGCCCGAGGGGCGTTTGACCCTGGGGCCCGCCGGCCGTACTCTACAAATAAGACTCAAGAGGTCCGATTTGCTGAAGATTCACCGCAAGCTGGAATACGCGCTGCTCGCCCTGCAGCACATGCGCATGGTCGGGGCCGCTGGCGGCTCCGACCGCCTGGTGACGGCGCGCGAGCTGTGCGGGATCCATCCCATGCCCTTCGACGTGCTGTCCAAGGTGCTGCAGCGGCTCGCGCGCTGCGGCGTGCTGGCCTCCGCACAGGGTGCCCAGGGCGGCTACCGGCTGCGCGCCGACCTGCGCCGCTACTCGCTGTACGACCTCAGCGAGGCGCTGCTCGGGCCCATGCGCTTCGCGAACTGCATGGACGACCGGTGCGAGTGCCAGCTCACCGGCTCCTGCACGGTCATCTCGGCCGTGGTCAACCTGGCCAAGCGGGTGGAGCGGCTCTACCGCGACGTGAGCGTCGACGAGCTGCTGGAAAGCAAAGAGGTCCACGACGAACGGGAGATCAGGGAGCGATTCACCCGCAGCCAGCAGGCGATGAGCCTCTTGATCCAGGAGACCTGATGGAAATCGCAGCGCACGATCAGCAGAGCACCCTGCAACCGAATGAGGAGTACCGCGCCGGCTTCCACACCGACGTGGAGGCCGACGAGGTACCCAAGGGGCTCTCCGCCGACACGGTGCGGCTGATCTCGGAAAAGAAGAACGAGCCCGCCTTCATGCTCGACTTCCGCCTGCGCGCCCTGGAGCGGTGGCAGGCGATGGAGGAGCCGTGGTGGCGCTTTGTCGACTACCCGCAGATCGACTACCAGGACATCCGCTACTACTCTGCGCCCAAGCAGGTCGGCGCCAATCAGAACGGCGACAACCCGAAGTCGCTGGACGACGTCGACCCGGAGGTGATCGCCACCTTCGACCGGCTGGGCATCCCGCTGCTGGAGCAGAAGCGCCTGATGGGCGTGGCGATCGACGCCGTGTTCGACTCGGTCTCCGTCGGCACCACCAACCAGGAGCAGCTCGAGGAGCTGGGGATCGTGTTCTGCTCCATGGGAGAGGCGGTCCGGGATTACCCTGAACTGGTCCAGCGCTACCTGGGCTCCGTGGTGCCGACGGCCGACAACTACTTCGCGGCGCTGAACTCCGCGGTCTTCACCGACGGATCGTTCTGCTATATCCCGCGCGGCGTGCAGTGCCCGATCGACCTGTCCACCTACTTCCGCATCAACGCGGCGGAGACCGGACAGTTCGAGCGCACGCTGCTCATCGCCGAGGAAGGCAGCTCCGTGAACTACGTCGAGGGATGCACGGCGCCGATGCGCGACCAGAACCAGCTCCATGCCGCCGTCGTGGAGATCGTCGCGCTTGACGAGGCGACCGTGAACTACTCGACCGTCCAGAACTGGTACGCCGGCGACGAGGAGGGCCGCGGCGGCATCTACAACTTCGTCACCAAGCGCGGACGCTGCCTGGGACGGCGTTCCAAGATCTCATGGACGCAGGTGGAGGCCGGCGCCGCGATCACCTGGAAGTACCCGAGCGTCATCCTGTCCGGCGCCGACTCGGTGGGCGAGTTCTACTCGGTCGCGCTCACCAACAACCGCATGCAGGCCGACACCGGCACCAAGATGATCCACATCGGCCCGCGGACCACCAGCACCATCGTCTCCAAGGGCATCTCGGCCGACCGGTCGGTGAACAGCTACCGGGGCCAGGTGCGCGTCCAGCCGGGTGCGGAGGGCGCGCGCAACTTCACGCAGTGCGACTCGATGCTCGTCGGGGACGAGTGCGTGGCCAACACCTTCCCGTCGATCGAGGTGCGCAACCCCACCGCGACCGTCGAGCACGAAGCGTCGACCTCCAAGATCGGCGCCGACCAGCTCTTCTACCTGGCGACCCGCGGCATCGACACCGAGGGGGCCATCTCGCTGCTGATCAACGGCTTCTGCAAGGAAGTGTTCCGCAAGCTGCCGCTGGAGTTCTCGGTGGAGGCGGTCAAGCTCCTGGAGATGAAGCTCGAAGGGAGTGTGGGCTGATGCTTGCCGCACGCAGCCTGTCCGCCTCCATCGGCGATACCCCGATCCTGCACGGCGTGGACCTGGACATCGGCGCCGGCGAGGTGCATGCGATCATGGGGCCCAACGGCTCCGGCAAGAGCACCCTGGCGCGGGTGATCGGCGGCCACCCCGACTACCAGGTCACGGCCGGCACGCTGGAGTACGAGATCAACCTGCGCCCGCGCGACCTGTTGGCCATGGACGCCGACGAGCGCGCGCGCGAAGGAATCTTCATCAGCTTCCAGTACCCGATCGAGATACCCGGCGTCTCCAATGCCGTGTTCCTGCGCGCCGCCTATAACGAGATCAGCCGCCACAACGGCCTGCCGGAGCTGGACCCGTACGACTTCGACCGCTTCCTGCGCGACAAGGCGCGCTCGGTCGGCATCGACGAGAGCTTCATCGACCGCGACCTGAACGTCGACTTCTCCGGCGGCGAGAAGAAGCGCAACGAGATCCTGCAGATGGCCGTGCTCTCGCCGCGCTTGGCGATCCTGGACGAGACCGACTCCGGGCTCGACATCGACTCGCTGCGCGCCGTCGCCGAGAGCATCGAGACGCTGCGCACCGGCCAGAACGCGATCGTGCTGATCACCCACTACCAGCGCCTGCTGGACTACATCACCCCCGACCGCGTTCACGTCCTGGCGGACGGCTGCATCGTCCGCTCGGGGGGCGCGGAGCTGGCGCAAGAGGTCGAGCAGCGCGGCTACGACTGGCTGACCGCCTCGGCCGAGCCGGTGCGGGGATAGGAATGACCGTCGCCGGACAGGCGCGCTCCTGGATCGCCGAGCTGATCGAGCGCGCCAGCCGCTTCGACGCCGAGTACGGCGGTCCTCCCTGGCTGCGAGCCCTGCGCCGGACCGGGCGCGAGCGGCTGGCGGCCGAGGGACTGCCGCTGGCCCGCGACGAGGCGTGGACCTACACCAACGTGCGGCCGCTGCTCGCCCAGCGGTTCCAGGACGCCGACGGGCACACCGGGGAGGCTGCGGACACGGGCTGGCAGCCGCTGGCAGCCGCGGACCAGCCATCGGTGACCGCGGTGAGCGACTATCCCCGGAACGCCTTCACCGCGATGAATCAGGCGTTCGCCGGCTCCGGCTTCGACGTCACCGTCGATGCCGGCGAGTCGCGCTTCATCGAGATCGTGCACCGCCGGCGCCCCCGGCCGGACGGCGGGACGCTGTACGCCGACGCCGTCCGCGTGGAGCTGGCGCCCGGGGCGCGCGCCACGGTGGTGGAGGGCTGGGAGCCGGCGGACCGGTCGGCCGACGCGCCGCACGTTGCCGCGGCAACGTTGCATGTTCCCGGCTCCGAGCTGGTGATCGCGCCGGGCGCCACGCTGCGCTACTACCGGCTGGCGCAGGACGACCCGAAGGCGTTCGGCTTCGGGTCGTTGCGCGCCGCCGTGGGGGCCGACGCGGAGCTCGACCTGGCGCTGATAGGCGGAGGGATGGCCATCGACCGGATCGAGGTGACCGTCGCGCTGCTCGCCGGCGGCGCGCGCGCCCGCCTGGGCGGCGCCGCCGTGCTGTCCGGCCCCGCGCACGGGGCGATCCACACCTGCGTCCAGCACCGCGCTCCCGAGTGCTCCAGCGACCAGCTCTTCAAGACGGTGCTGCTCGACGGTGCGCGGTCTGCCTTCCAGGGCACGATCGAAGTGGACCGCGTCGCCCAGGGCACGGACGCCTTCCAACTGAGCAACACGCTCCTGCTGCATCCGGACTCCCGCGCGGACGCGCGGCCCCAGCTTCGCATCGGCGCCGACCAGGTGCGGTGCACGCACGGCGCCACCTCGGGGCCGCTGGCCCCGGAGCAACTTCACTACCTGCAGAGCCGCGGTCTCCCCCGCGGCACGGCCACCGCCATGCTGGTGCGGGGCTTCCTGGATGAAGTGAACCGCCGGATCGAGGTCCCGGAGGTAGCGGCTGCCCTGCACGCGCAGCTTGACCGCGGCCTCGCCAGCCTGGAAGCCGCGTGATGCCCACCCGCCCTGCAGCGGTCGACCCGGCAGCGGTCGACGTGACGGCCGTGCGAGGTGACTTCCCGATGCTGGAACGGCTGGTGCACGGCCGGCCGCTCGCCTACCTGGACAACGCCGCCACCACCCTCAAGCCGCGTGCGGTGATCCAGGCGGTGGCCGACCACTACCAGGAGGAGGTCGCCAACATCCACCGCGGCGTCCACTACCTGAGCCAGCGCGCCACCGAGCGCTACGAGGCCACGCGCGAACGCGTCCGCGACCTGATCGGCGCGCGCGCGACGGAGGAGATCATCTTTACCGCCGGCACGACCGCAGCCATCAACCTGGTCGCGCAGAGCTGGGGCGACGCCAACCTCCGCGACGGGGACGAGATCGTCGTCACCGAGATGGAGCATCACTCCAACATCGTGCCGTGGCAGATGGCCTGCCAGCGGCGCGGCTGCGCACTGCGCGTGCTGCCGATCCTGGACGACGGCAGCCTGGACCTCGATGCGGTGGAACGGGTGCTGTCGCCACGCACGCGGCTGGTCGCCGTCACGCTGGCCTCCAACGCCCTCGGCACGATCGTTCCCGTGGCCGGCCTCGCCGCGGCAGCGCGCGAGCGCGGCGCCGTGGTGCTGGTCGATGCCGCACAGGCGGTCGCCCACGCGCCGATCGACGTTCGGGCCCTCGATTGCGACTTCCTGGCGTTCTCCGGCCACAAGCTGTACGGGCCGACGGGCGTGGGCGTGCTCTACGGCCGGCGCGAGCTCCTGGAGGAGATGCCCCCGGTGACCGGCGGCGGCGACATGATCCGGTCCGTCACGTTTGAGGGGAGCACCTACGCCGAGCTGCCCAACCGGCTGGAAGCGGGGACGCCGAACATCGCCGGCGTCATAGGCCTTGGCGCCGCGATCGACTACGTGCGGGGCTTGGGCTTCGACTGGATCGAAGAGCGCGAGCGCCGCCTGCTGCGCGCCGCGACCGAAGCGCTGCAGGCGATCGATGCCGTACGCGTGATAGGCACCGCGGCCGACAAGGCGCCGGTGCTGTCGTTCGTGGTCGGCGACATCCACCCGCACGACCTGGGCACGATCGCGGACGACGGGGGGGTCGCCATCCGCACCGGACACCACTGCGCACAGCCGGTCATGGAACGCTTCGGCGTGCCCGCCACGGCGCGCGCCTCGTTTGCGTTCTACAATACGGACGCGGAGATCGGCGCGCTCACGCGCGCGATCGATCGCACCATGGAGGTATTCGCGTGAGCGACCGTGTTGATTCTGTACAGGCTGATTCCGTACGGGCTGATTCTGTACGGACTGAGCTGTACCAGCAGGTGATCCTCGAGCACAACCGCAACCCGAGGAACTACGGGCCACTCTGCCACGCCACCAACAGCGCCGAGGGCGACAACCCGTTGTGCGGCGACCGCTTCACGATCGATTTGCGCCTGGACGACGACGGCACGGTGGCGGCCATCGGCTTCTACGGCGCGGGATGCGCCATCTCCAAGGCGTCCGCGTCCCTGATGACCGAAGTGGTCACCGGCATGAGCGCCGACGAGGTGACCGCACTGTTCGAGAGCTTCCACGACCTGGTGCGCGGGCGCCTCGACTCCTCCCGGCACTCCGAGCTGGGCAAGCTGCAGGTGTTCTCCGGCATCTGGGAGTACCCGGCGCGGGTGAAGTGCGCGACCCTGTCCTGGCACGCGCTGTCCAGCGCGCTCGCCGGCGGCGGTGCGGTCACCACGGAGAGCTGAGGACCACCGCCGTGCCCGTCGCCATCCTCACGCAGTTCACCCCCAATCCGAATGCGATGAAGTTCATCCTCAACCTGGACGTGAAGAGCACCGGCAAGATCACGTTCGAGGGGCCGGAGCAGGCGCGCGGCGTGCCGCTGGTGGAGCGGCTGTTCGAGTTGCCGTACGTCCGCCAGGTGCACCTGTTCGAGAACGTCATCACCGTCAGCAAGGACGAAGAGACCGACTGGCAGGACGCGGCCGATCAGATCAAGGAGGTCGCCGGCAGGGAAATCCAGTCCCACGACCCCGACTTCACCCCGCAGCAGCCGGAGCGCAGCCGTGACGACCTGCCCGACGACATCAGGGCCATCGAGGACGTGCTCGACCGAACGGTGCGGCCCTACCTGCAGGGCGACGGCGGCGACCTGGACGTGCTGGCGTACGAGGACAAGCGGGTGGTGGTCAGCTATCAGGGGGCCTGCGGGAGCTGCCCGGCATCGGAGTCCGGAACGCTGAGCGCGATCCAGGGGATCCTCCGCGACGAGATCGATCCGGAGATCGAAGTGGTCTCCGCCACGCTCTGACGCAGCGACCGGGATGGCAGGCAACACATGCAGAACGGCTCCGCACCCGCGGCGACCCTGGCCTCCGTGGCGACCCTGTCTCCCGTGGCGACCCTGTCCGACGCCGGCTATCAGACCTTTCTGGGCAGCTACTCCGCGCTCGACCGTTACTTCCGCACCGACGGGTCCCCATCCGAGATCATTCTCACGCGCGGTGACCTGATCGCGCTGGCGCGGCTTTTCGACGAGCTGACGTTCCCCGGATTTCCGCTGGAGCACGCCGCCACGCGAGCCGGCGGGCGCAGCGTCTTCTTCCGCTGCGCCGACGATTCCGAGCCGTGGCCGCGCAATCCGTTCACGGTGCTGGACCTGCGCTACGACCCGGGGACCGGGGTGTTCCACGATCCGCACGGCGTCTACGGCGACCTGCGGCGCGACGAACTGGTGCCCGTGCCGGGAGTGCACGCCGAGTGGGTGCGTCTGACCGAGGCGGCCCGCCTGGTGTCGCGCTACCACTATGCTGCCGATCCCGCCGGCCTGACGTTGCGCCGGGAACCTCCTCCGGTCGCACCTGAGTACCAGCGCCAGATCCTCTGCGACATCCTCAGCTCCCCCTACCCGGACAAGGGGCTGGACCTGCTGCTGCAGGCCGGACTGGTTGAGCTCTGGTGGCCGGAGCTCAGTGCCCTCGCCGGCGTCGACCACGCCAAGGAGCATCATCCGGAAGGCGGCGGCTGGCAGCACACGCTGGCGACCTTTGCCCACCGCAAACGCGCGGACCCGATCCTGTCGCTGGCGCTGCTGCTGCACGACGTCGGCAAGGCGAGCGCGCGACCGATCGGCCGCAAGCGCTTCTTCGCTCACGCCGACATCGGCGCGCAGGTGGCGCGGAGGTTCCTGCGGCGGCTCGGTTTCGATCAACCGGTGGTGGAGGAGGTCGGGTTCCTGGTCCGGTATCACATGATGCCGGGTGCGATGCGGGAGGGCGGTTCCAGCCCGGGGCGTCGCGCCCTGTTGGAGCGGATCATGGCCGAACCCGCGTTTCCCCGGCTGCTGGAGCTGTTCCGTGCCGACACGCTGGCGACGTTCTCAAGCCCGGAGCCGTATTACCGTGCGTGCAGGATCTACCGCAGCTACCGCGGAGGGGGGCCGGCTGACGAGGTACCGCTCGGAGTGCCGGTGCGGCCAAAAAAGAATCGGCCGCCGCACGGGCGACGGCCGACAGGATCGAAGCGGCGCCGCGTGCGGCGCCGCTTCGGATAGGAGATCGTGCAGCGAACGCCGCTACATCTTCTCCATCATGCCCATGTCCATCATGGGCGTAGCCGAGAAGTTGCCGAAGCTGGCCGCCGCCGACGTGGTGCCCACGCCGATCATGTTGTGGCCCATCGTCTCCAACGATTGCCCCAGCGTGAACGCCCACCACGTGGTCGCGTCGAACGGATCCTTGACCCACACGTTTCCATTGCTGGAGTCGATGCGGATGCGGACCGTCAGCGTTGCGTTCATCAGCATGTCGACCGTGATGCCGGCGATCATCGCCGCCGGAATCTCCATGTCGTAGGTCACGCCGCCGTACTCGTGGATCTCGCCGTCCTCGTTGTACACCTGTGCGCGCAACCCGGACCCGCCGAAGGTGGCCGGATCCCAGACCAGACCCATCGCGAAGCCGGGCACGAGGGCGCCAAAGCCGATGGCGTCGTCGTCCAGGCCGCCGATGTAGGCGACGTCGAAGGAGTACTCGGCCTTGCCCGGGATGCCCGCCGGCACGAAGGCTCCAGCCAGGAACGCCGAAGCGTCGGTCTGCGCCAGCCGTCCGTCAATCTCCTGCCACGAGCCGCCGTCCGTATAGACGTCGACGCCCATGTACATGGCCATGTGGCCGTCCGCGAAGGAGAATGAAGCCGCGAGGGCCACGAGAGCCAAAATCGTCACTACACGTTTCATCTTATCTCGCACCTCTTTGTTTGGGAGTTGCAGCCGATCATACCGATGCCGTGCGAAGGATGCAACCGCCGCAGCGCGAGTGTCCTTGACGATCGACGCCGGGGGCACGACAGTCACCCCGCGTGGAGCGGCTGGCACGGATCGAAGCGGTACTGTTCGAGGCCCTGGGCCTCCTGGAGCCGGGACCGCACGGCCCGGCGCTGACGTCCGAGCGCGGCGCGCAGATCGTGGCGCCGGCGCGCCGCCTGATGGAACGGGGAGGCAAGCGCTGGCGCGCCCTGTTCATGCAGCTCGCCTGTGAGATACACGGCGGCGGCGACCGTGCGCTGCCCCTTGTTCCGCTGGTGGAGCTCACCCACGCCGGCAGCCTGATCATCGACGACATCGAGGACGGCGCGCGCACCCGCCGCGGCGGCCCGGCCGCTCACGTCGAGTTCGGGGTGGACGTGGCGGTGAACGCGGGCAACCTGGTCTACTTCCTGCCGACGCGGATGCTCGACCGGCCGTCCACGGACGTTCCAGCACTGGATGCGGCGGAGGAGCTGCGTGTCTATCGCATGTACGCCGCGACGATGCGCAAGCTGCACTACGGGCAAGGGCTGGACATCCTCTGGCACCGCCCCGGGGCGATCCTGCCCAGCGCGGCGGACTACATGTCGATGTGCACGCTGAAGTCGGGCAGCCTTGCCGGACTCGCTCTGGGACTCGGTGCCGCTCTGGGAGGCGCCGAGGTCGAGGCGGTGAGCTCGCTGGTCGCCATCGGCGAGCGCTTCGGCGTCTCCTTCCAGATCATCGACGACGTCACCAACCTGGAACGCGGCAATCCGGGCAAGGACCGCGGGGACGACCTGATCGAGGGCAAGAAGAGTCTTCCGCTCATCCTGCATCGCGAGCGAGGCGGCGCGGACGAGCTGTGGGGGATCCTGGACGGCATCCAGAACCGTCCCATCGAGCGGGTGCGTCCACAGATCGACCGGGCCGTCGCCCTGCTGCAGGCGTCAGGCAGCCTGCAGGACGCGCGCACGCGGGCGACCAACCTGTACCGGGAGACCCGGGTGGACCTTGCCGACCTCGTTCCGGAAGGAGAGCCCGCAGATCGGCTGCTGGAGATGGCCGACGCACTCATCGGCGCCGGCGGCCCGTAGCGGCGCGGACCGACGGTTTGACCGCGTACGGGGCGGGCGGTAGCTTGTCGGGGTGAGCGACCGTGGCTTGCTCCGTAGGCCGTTCCCGTATCGGCAATACAACGCAACCACGTGGCTGATCGGCATCACGGTCGGCATGTATCTCGTGCTCTTGGCCGTCCCGGCTCCCTTGGGAGCGGCGGTCCTGCGCCCGCTGATGGTGGCTCGCGAAGGCGCCGTCTGGCAGCTCGTCACCTACCTGTTCCTGCATGGCGGTCCGCTGCACCTGCTGTTCAACATGCTCATGCTGTTCCTGTTCGGTTCGCCGGTGGAACGGGAGATCGGCAGCTCCGAGTTCCTGACGCTCTACCTCACCTGCGGCGTGCTCGCCGGGGTGTTCAGCACCATCCTGGCCGTGGCGTCGGCAGCACCGGTGGCCATCCTGGGCGCATCGGGCGCCGTATACGGCGTCATGCTGGCCTACGCGGTGTTGAACCCGTACCAGGTCGTGACCTTCTGGTTCATCCCGATGCGCGCCACCACCATGGTGCTCATCCTGGGCGGGCTGGCGCTGGTGTTCCAGGTAACCGGGCAGCGCACCCACATCGCTCATCTGACCCACCTCGGCGGGCTGCTGGCAGGCTTCCTCTACCTGCGCGTGCGGCTCGGCATCGACCCGCTGGAAGCCTTCCGGCGCGGATGATGGGCCGGGCCGTTCGGATGCGCCGCACGCGCACGCTGTCTGCCCGACTGGCGTCGGCCGCGCTTGTCGGCGCCGCGCTCCTGGTCACCGCAACTCCCACGATCGGCGCCGACGAGGCGGCGGCGCGGGAGATGGTCATCGCCTTCCGCACCGTGGACGTGGCATTCGATCCATTGCATGCCTTTACCGCAACCGAAGCGCAACTCTTCACCGCGCTGTCGGAGGGCCTTGTCTCCTACCATCCCGATACCCTTGACCCGGTTCCCGGCGTGGCACGCTCCTGGCAGGTGTCCGAAGACGGGCTGCGTTACCGCTTCCTGCTGCGCGACAACGCCCGCTTCTCGGACGGCACGCAGGTGATCGCCGAGGACTTTCGGGCGTCCTGGCTGCGCATCATCAACCCCGGCGAGCAGGCCGAGTACTCGGTGCTGTTCGACGTGATCAAGGGCGTGGCCGACTACCGGTCGGGGGCCAACAACGACGAAGAGGCCGTCGGCATCCGCGTGATCTCGCCCATCGAGCTGGAGGTGGTGCTGGAGCGCCCGGCCGAGCACTTCCTGAGCACGCTGGCACACCACGCCTTCGCCCCGGTCTACCCCGCCTACCGCGCCCAGGTCGGATGGGAGCGGCAGGCGCCGATCATCGGCAACGGTCCGTTCTCCCTGACAGGCCGGGAGGCGGACGAGCTGGTGTTCGAACGGAGCCCGCACTACTGGGCACGGTCGGCGGTCGAGCTCGACCGCATCCGCGTCCGCGCCTTCGAAGATCCGGCCGCGGTCAATGCCGGATTCCTGGCGGGAGAGATCCACTGGGCCGACTCCTTCGACGGAAGTGATGAGACGGCCGCGCAGATTCGCCCGTTCGTCGTCGCCAACCGGCTGTTCGGCACGACCTACTTCGTGTTCAAGTCGAGCGATCCGCCGTTCGATGACGCGCGCGTGCGACGGGCGCTCGTCCTGATGGTTCCGTGGGAGACGGTGCGCAACCCGGAACGGGTGCCCTTCCCGACCAGCGGCCTGGTGCCGCGCACGGCGAACTATCCGGCCGTGGAAGGCATCCCCGCCCAAGACATGCGCACCGCGCGGCGGCTGCTGGAACAGGCCGGCTTCGCGGACGGCAGCGGGCTCCCGCCGGTCACGGTCACGGTGGCGGGTTCCTGGGCCGCTTCACTGGCCGCGGATCTCGAGACGGCCTGGGAGTCCAACCTCGGGATCGACGTCACCGTGGCCGTGGTACGGGAGTACGACGACTACCTGGCGGAAGTGAAGGCCGGCAACTTCACCCTGACGATCAGCAGTTGGATCGGCGACTTCCTCGATCCGATCAGCTTCCTGCAGATGTGGACCAGCTCAAGCAACCTCAACGACGCCGGGTACTCGTCCCGAGACTACGACCGGATGATCGATCGGGCCATCGGTTCCACGGGCCTCGACCGCATGCAACTGCTGGCGGAGGCGGAGGAGCTGCTGCTGCAGGACGCGGTCATCCTGCCGGTCCATCACCTTGTGACCCAATCGCTCATCGACCTGCAGCGCGTCTCCGGCTGGACCCCGAACCTGCTGGACATCCATCCGTTCCGCTACCTGGGCTTCCGGCGCGCTGACCTGCCGGCCGGCGTCGCCGCCGTCGCGGATTTCCTCCCAGGCTGACCGGGTGGCCGGGGCTCATCGGGCGGCCGGGGCTCATCGAGCCGCGCGAAGCGCTGCAGCACCTCCATGAGGCGGCGGCGCAACAGGAATCCCGCCACGAAAAACACCACGGCGATGCCCAGGGCGATCGCCACGACCGCCCACTGCCGCTCGGCGGCCGCGTCTCCTGATATCACGCTCACCGCCACTCCGGGGAGGCGACCGACGGTGCTGGCCAACAGGTAGACGCCCAGCCGCAGAGGACCGATCCCGGCCACGTAGCACAGGACGTCCTTGGGGATCCCGGGAATCAGGTACAGCAGGAACAGCATGCCGACCCCGCGCGGCGAGGCGATCAGATCCTCCACCTGCCTGCTGCGCTTCTCCGACACGATCGCGTGCAGGAACGGGCGCCCGAGCAGGCGCGCGAGCAGAAACCCGATGGCCGAGCCAAGCGCCGCTCCGCCCAGCGTCAGGACGATGCCGAGCGGGATGCCGAACAGGTACCCGGCGGCCAACTGCGGGAACTCTCCCGGGATCACGAAGACCACGACCTGCAGCACCTGGACGGCGATGAACACCGCAGGAGCCGCCACTCCGTAGGCCTCCACCCGTACGCGGAGCTCCTCGGGGTTCCGCATCAGGGACAACAGGGGGTCCCAGAAGACGATGGCGACCACGCCGAGCGCCGCGAACAGGGCAGGGTACCCGGCAATGCTCAGCACCCGCGTCAGGCGGCTGCGGGGCCGCTCGGAAGGAGTCACCGGTGATTCTGTTTTGACCCGGAACGGTCTCTGTGCGATACTTCTGCCATGGGGTCAGCCGCGTCTGCGAAGGAAGACGCGACCAAATCTACCGCGGCCGAGTCTACCGGGAACAAGTCTACCGCGGACAGGTCCACCGAGCCCACGGAATCGACGCAGCCGCCGGCGGTTGGCGAACCGAAGGCTGCGAAGCGGAAGTCGACCAGCAAGCCCGAAGCGGCCGCCAGGCGCCGCGCCAGATCGACAACCGAGGCCAATCCGGCAGCCGCAACGGCCGATGGGACGAACGGCACGGTCGATGATGCCGCGGTCGAGGCGGGCGCGTCCCCGGACGACGCGTCGCCGGCCAAGAGAGCCGCGGCCAAGCGGAAGCCGGCCCGCCCCAGGACGCGTTACTCCGTGGGCCAGCAGATCGTATACCCCCTCCAGGGCGTCGGCAGGATCGAGCGGCTGGAGGAGCGGGAGTTTCAGGGCAGTCCCACCCTCTACTACGTCGTCTACCTGGAAGTCTCCGACATGACGATCATGATTCCGGTCGACAAGGCGGACGGGCTCGGCATCCGCGCCATCGTCAGCAAGCGCAAGGCCGAACGCGCCCTGCGGCTGATCGCCGAGGACTTCGACCCCATCCCCACCGACTGGAAGCTGCGCTATCAGATGAACCTGGATCTCCTGAAGCAGGGCGCGGTCGACGACATCGCCTCGGTCGTGCGCTCGCTGTCCTACCGCAGCAGGATCAAGGAGCTGCCCATCCTGGAGCGCAAGCTGTACGACAGCGCGTTGCGGCTGATGGTGGACGAGGTTTCGTACTCGCTCGGCAAGGACAAGACCGAGATCGAAACCCTGATCGAAGAGCGGCTGGAAAACGTCAAGCAGAAAGGCGACGAATAGCTCGGCGGCCGGGACAGCCCGGCGACCAAAGCATCTCGGGCGACCAGAGCATCTCGGCGACCAGTAGCCGCTACGAGGAACCTTCCAGCTCGGTGATGCGGTCGCGCAGCCTCGCAGCCTCTTCGTAGTTCTCTTCCTGGACGGCGATGGCGAGCTCGCGCTTGAGCTTTCCGACCGGGTCGCCTTCGGCCGCTTCGGCTGCTTCCGCGTCGTCTTCGTCCCCTTCCGGTGAGTCCCCGCTCTCCACCGTGGAAACCGGGATCGCCGCCTGCTCGACCACGTCCTCGTCGATGAAGATCGGACACTTGGCGCGCAGGGCGATGGCGATGGCGTCGGACGTCCGCGAATCCACCTCCACCTGCTGACCGTCCTGGAGCAGCACCAGCCGCGCGAAGAACGTGCCGTGGCCGCCGACGCTCTTGATCTCCGTGATCTCCACACGCTCCACGGAAGCCTTCATCGCGGCCAGCGTCTGCAGGAACAGGTCGTGCGTGAGCGGCCGGCTCTGCCGTTCGCCGCGCAGGGCGACGTAGATCGATTGCGCGATGCAGTGGTCGACGAAGATGGGCACGGCCACGTCCGCCCCCGATGGCCGGATCAGTACGGCCGTGCCCTCGGGTGCCCGAGCCATGGTCCAGACGTCAGCGGGCCGCAACATGGGCGCTAGGCCGACTTCTTCTCGTCGGCGACGAACGCCACTTCCGGGCTCTGGGACGTCTCTATGACGTCGCGCGTGACCACCACCTTCTTCAGCCCCTCCATCGACGGGATGTTGAACATGATGTCGACCATGGCCGCTTCGATGATCGCCCGCAGGCCGCGGGCTCCCGTCTTGCGGTCCATCGCCTTCTCGGCGATGGCGGTGATGGCGTCGTCCTCGAATGACAGTTCGACGTCGTCGACGCTCAACGAGGCCTGATACTGGCGGATCACCGAGTTCTTCGGCTCGATGATGATCCGCTTGAGCGAGTCGACGGTCAGGTCGCCGAGCGTGACGACGATCGGCAGGCGGCCGATGAATTCCGGAATCATGCCGTAGCGGATCAGGTCGTCCGGCTGCAGGTGGGAGTACAGGGACAGCAGGTTGCGGTCGCGCCGGTTCTCCACTTCGGCCCCGAACCCGAGCGGCGACTGCATCACGCGCGACGCCACCACCTGGTCCAGGCCGATGAACGCGCCGCCGCAGATGAACAGGATGTTGGAGGTGTCGATCTTCAGCATCTCCTGATTGGGATGCTTGCGGCCCCCCTGCGGGGGCACGGAGGCGACCGTACCCTCGACGATCTTCAGCAACGTCTGCTGCACGCCTTCGCCCGACACGTCGCGGGTGATCGACACGTTCTCACCCTTCTTTGCGATCTTGTCGATCTCGTCGATGTAGATGATGCCGCGCTCGGCGGCGGCGATGTTGTTGCCGGCGTTCTGAATCAGCCGCAGCAGGATGTTCTCCACGTCCTCACCCACGTACCCGGCCTCGGTGAGGGTAGTCGCGTCGGCGATCGCGAACGGGACCTTCAGCTTGCGCGCCAGCGTCCTGGCCAGATGGGTCTTGCCGGTGCCGGTGGGGCCGATCAGCAGCACATTGGACTTCTCGATCTCCACGTCGCTGTCGCCGCGGTTGCGCATGGTGATGCGCTTGTAGTGGTTGTACACGGCCACAGCCAGCACCTTCTTGGCGTCTTCCTGGCCGATCACGTACTGGTCGAGGTAGCTCTTGATCTCCCGCGGCTTCGGCACCTCGTCCCGGAATTCCGCGGAGAACATCTTCTCCTCATCGTCGAGGATCTTCTTGCAGACGACCACGCACTCGTCGCAGATGTACACGCCGGGTCCGGCGATCAGGCGGCGTGCGGTGTCCGCCGTCTTGCCGCAGAAGGAGCAGAGCTTGTCGTCAGTCTTCGCGGTCTTGGCCATCAGCTCGCCTCGTCAAAACCCCGCCTCGTCAAGACCTTGTCGATCAGGCCGTACTCTGCAGCCTCATGCGACGACATATAGTAGTCGCGTTCCAGGTCCTGGGCAACGACGCTCTCGTCCTTGCCCGTGCACTCCGCGAAGTAACTGATGATGAGTCGCTTCAGGCGCACCAGCTCGCGCGCCTGGATGCCGATGTCGGCCGCCTGCCCGGACACGCCGCCCCACGGCTGATGGATCAGGAGGCGGGCGGACGGCAGGGCAGTCCGCTTGCCCTTGGTTCCGGCGGCCAGCAGCAGCGCGCCCATCGACGCGGCCTGACCCAGGCAGATCGTCTGCACGTCCGCGCTGATGTAGCGCAGCGTGTCGTAGATGGCCAGCCCGGCGGTCACCATGCCGCCCGGCGAGTTGATGTAGACGTGGATGTCCTTCTCCGGGTCCTGCGACTCCAGGAACAGAAGCTGCGCCACCACGAGGTCGGCGGTGATGTCGTAGATCTCGCCGTCGATGAAGACGATCCGGTCCTTGAGCAGCCGGGAGTAGATGTCGTACGAGCGTTCGCCGCGCCCGGTCTGTTCGATGACGATGGGTACGAGGGCGTTGAGTTGTTCGTTCATGGCCTGTTCGTTCATGACATTGGTCGGCTCATGGGAGTGGTCGGTCCATGGTTGGTTCGCGGGCTCGGGGAGGATTCCCCGCCGGCCACCTCAAAGTTAGCTGTTTCTGGATACCAAGTCCATATAGGAGAGCTCTTCGCCTTCCTTGACCGCGGCGAGCTCGATCAGCCGGTCGTAGAGCTTCTCGTTGCGGAGATCGGCCCGCAGCGCCGGCAGCATCTCGTTGCGCTCATACGCCTCGCGCAGCTCTTCGATCTCCATCGAGCGCGAGCGCGCGCGGCGCGCAAGCTCCTGCTCCACCTCGTCGTCGGCGACCTCTATCTCCTCGGCGTCTGCCAGCCGGTCCGTGATCAGCATCAGGCGGGTGCGGCGCTCGGCCGCCGGCCGCCACTGCTCGAAGAGCGCGTTGCGGTCGGTCCCGGACCGCTCCAGCTCCAGGGTCACCCGGCGCTCGCTGCCGCCGTACCGGGACACCATGGCCGACCAGTCGGCGGCCAGGCCGGCGTCCACCAGGGAGCGGGGCAGGGGGACCACCGAAGCCTCCTCCACGGCGGTGATGATCGCGGAGATCAGCCGCTCGCGGACGATCCGGTCGCCGTTGCCCCGCAAGCGCTCGCGGATGTCAGCCTTCAGATCCTCCAGGGTCTCGAATCGCTCGCTGACGTCCTGCGCCAGCTCGTCGTCGAGTTCCGGAAGCTGCTTCTCACGCAACCGCCGCACGCGGACCCGCAGCACCAGCGACCGGCCGGCGAGCGCCTCGTCATCGAAGTCGCCGGGGTAGGTCTTGTCGATGTCGCGCTCCTCGTCGACGCGCATGCCGACCAGGTCGTCGTCGATGCGGTGCTGGTTGTAGCCGGTGCCGACCTCGAACACGAACCCTTCGCGCCGGGTGCGGGCGACCGGACGGCCGTCCTCCACCTCCACGTAGTCGATCTCCACCACGTCACCGCTCTCGACCACGTCGGACTGCTTCTCCACCACCACGGCGTTCTGCTCGCGGATGGCGTCCAGCTCGCGCTGCAGGTCACCGTCTTCGATGCGGAAGCGGGGACGGGTCACGGCCACGCCCCGGTAGCGGCCCAGGCTGACCTCCGGCTTGGTGTCGTACAGCAGGTCGAAGCGGAACGCGGAGCCGACCGCCAGCGGCTCTTCCGCCTCCACCCGCGGGCGCGAGGAGCGGATCGGCGGATGCTCGGCGGCCTCCAACGCCGCCTGGGCCGCCTCACCGATGATGCGCTCGGCGGCCTCCGCGAGCAAGGCGTCGCCCGCCTTGCGGATCAGGACGTCACGCGGCACCTTGCCCTTGCGGAAGCCCTTGATGCGCACGGTTCGACAGTGCTCTGCCACCGTGGCGTCGTACACGCGTTGCACGTCGGGCGCGGCGACCGTCACCGACAGCTTGACCTCGGCGTTCTCCTGGAGTTGCTCGTCCTGCTTCTCTATCACGGGTCAGTCCGGTAGCGGCGCTCTGGCGGGTCGGCGGACGGCGATTCGGTGCGCCGCCATGATCGAAGAGAGCGGGAAACGGGATTTGAACCCGCGACTTCCACGTTGGCAACGTGGTGCTCTACCACTGAGCTATTCCCGCGTCGAGGCAAAACCGGTCGTAGCACCTCTGATCGAACCTGTGCGAGAGAAGGGACTCGAACCCTTATGCCTTGCGGCACCAGATCCTAAATCTGGCGTGTCTGCCAGTTCCACCACTCTCGCAGGCACCAACGGCCAGCGACCGCCGTTCCGGTCGAACACCGACCTCCCTGCCGTTTCAGCCATCTCCGTTGTGCCCGACACACCTCCGTGTGCAGGGACACAGTGTACGGCGAGCACGGCCCCGCGTTCAAGAGCGGGCGGAGACGATCGCCTGAGCCGTGAAGGACTCGAACCTTCGACCCGCAGATTAAGAGTCTGCTGCTCTACCAACTGAGCTAACGGCCCGCTACCACGCCCGGCAGGACTCGAACCTGCGACCTACGGATTCGAAGTCCGTCGCTCTATCCAACTGAGCTACAGGCGCAGCCCTGAGGGCATCGGGTGGGTGATGGGGCTTGAACCCACAACATCCAGATCCACAGTCTGGCGCTCTACCGATTGAACTACACCCACCAGTGGACGGAGAACTTCAGCCCGGTTTTCCTCCGTTGTCAAGGCGCATCGGCAGGCTCGTGCCGAAGCGACGCCGAGTTGATGCAGTAGCGCTTGCCGGTCGGCGCCGGGCCGTCGTCGAACACGTGGCCGAGGTGGGCGTCGCAGCGCGCGCAGAGCACTTCGGTACGGCGCATGAACAGCGAGCGGTCCTCCTCGGTCTGCACCGCGTCCTCGTCACGCGGGGCCGTGAAGCTGGGCCATCCGGTGCCGGAGTCGAACTTGGTGTCGGAGTCGAACAGGGCACTCCCGCAGCAGCGGCAGCGGTAGACGCCCGGCTCCTTGCTGCGCCAGTAGCGCCCGGTGAACGGCGCTTCGGTCCCCTTGCGACGCGTCACCTGGTACTCCTCGTCGGACAGCTCGCCGCGCCACTCGGCGTCGGTCTTGCTCACCTTGTCCTTCCTGATCACCTTGTCCGCCTTGCTCATTCTGGCCATCGTCACGTCCCCCGCTTACAGGTCGATCCTCACAGACCGATGTGGGCGGCCACCGGCCGCATGCCGGCGATGACGGCACCGATCAGGTCGTCGAGGTCGCGGCCGAGCATCGCGCAGCCGCGCTCGATCACCTCCCGGTCGACGCCGGCGGCAAAACCCTTCTGCTTCCACTTCTTGCGCACGGACTTGACCTCCAGGTCGCGCACGCTCTTCGACGGGCGCACCAGCGCGCAGGCGGTGACGAAGCCTGTCAGCTCGTCGACCGCGTACAGGGTCTTCTCCAGCAGGCTCACGGGCTCCACGTCGGTGCAGATCTGCCAGCCGTGCGACATCACGGCACGGATGTACTCGGCCGGCCACCCCGCCTCGGTGAGGATGGCCTCCGTCTTGCGGCAGTGCTCCTCCGGGAACCGTTCCCAGTCCAGGTCGTGCACCAGCCCGATGACCCCCCACGCGTCAGCGTCTTCGCCCGCTGCCTCGGCCTCGGCGCGCATCACCGCCTCCACGGCCCGGCAGTGATTGCGCAAAGCCTGCGAATCGATGTAGCGCTGCACCAGGTCCCACGCCTCCGCGCGGGTGGGGCCACCCCCGTTCGTGCCCATGTTCGATTCACCTGCCATCACGATCCTCCGAACAGCGATCCGACCGCGTCCGCGGCGGCCGGGAACATCGGCTCCAGCATGCGCATGGCCAGCGGGATCGCCTGGTCGGCCGGCAGGCAGTAGCGCATGTCCAGAAAGCGCCCGCGCAGCGCGATCGCCTCGGAGCGCACGTCCTCGCCGCGCAGCACCACACGCGCGATCAACCCGGCGACCGCCTCGAAGTCGGAAGGCTGCATGCCGTAGCGGGTCATCTCCTGGACGCCCAGCCGCACTCCGCCTGCGACCGCGAAGCTCGCGTCGTCCGGCAGCGCCTGATAGTTGGTGATGATGTGGTTGCGCTCCAGGCGCGCGGCCGCCTCGTCACCGGCCACCGCCGGCGCGACGCGGATGATCACCTGGTGGGTGTGCGTGTAGCCTTCCGACTCACCCCCTTCAACGGCGATGCCCGCGGCTGCCAGCGCCTGCGCGAAGGCGCGCGCGTTGGCGATCACCTGCCGCTGGTAGTGGTCCTTGCAGTCGTTCATCTCGTAGAGCGCCGCCAGGAAACCGACCAGCGTCCCCAGGTGGTGGTTGCTGGTGGTGCCGGGACAGGCTCGGTGGCGCACGTGCGGCCACAGCGTGCGGGCTGCGCGCGAGCCCAGCACCACGCCGCGCTGCGGCCCGAAGAAGGTTTTGTGGGTGCTGCCGGTGACGACGGCCGCGCCCTCGGCCAGCGGCGCCTGGAACGCCCCGTAGAGACCCAGCACGTGCGCCATGTCGAACATCAACAGCGGCGGCTCGTCCAGGCTGGCCGCAAGGTCGGCCACCTCGCGCACCGGCTCCGGGTGCAGGAACATGCTCTTGCCGAACACCACCAGGTCCGGGCGCTGCTCGCCGACCAGCTTCAGCAGGGCCTCGGTATCGGCCAGGTACGGGTTGTCGGCCCGTACCGGGATCGGACAGGTGCGCTCGGCGCCGCCGTCGCGGTCCACCGCGTTGAACAGCGCGCCCATCGCCTGCGCGCTCAGGTGGCCGCCCTGGATCAGCCCGTTGTTGATCACCGACGACAGCCGCCGCATCGGTCCGTCGTTGCCGCGGTTCTTCAGGCGCAGCAACGCTTCGAACACCACGATGTTGGCGAGCTGGCCCGACACCGGCCGCGCCTCCACCCGGTCGCAGCCGAAGAAGCGCTGCGCCTGCACGTGCACCTCCTCCTCGACCTCCTGGATGAAGTCCGTGCCCTGGTAGAAGTAGACCTCTTCGCCCTTGAGACGGCGGTGCTCGGCGTAGCGGCCGGCGGCGTCGGCCACCTCGCACGCCTTCACCAGCAGGCTGGGCGTGGTCTCGGACGGAATCAGGTTGATGCACTCGCGCTGCCGCCACCGGTTGTTGCCGGCCACCCGGTCGGCGAGGGCGGTCATGGTATCGATGAGTGTGTTCATCTGTGGTACATCGTTCGGGATGAGAGGACTCGAACCTCCGATCTCCTGCTCCCAAAGCAGGCGCCTTGGCCGCTAGGCTACATCCCGCGGGTGGTGCGCCCGGCAAGCGTGGCACGCAGCGTACGGAGAGCGCCCGTGCAGCGTCAACCGGACGGCCGTCGCTTGGAGTCTGTCGGATTTGACGCGCCGGCGGGAAGGCCGACAGACTCCCCTGACCGGCCGCGGGCGTCCATAGCTCAGTAGGATAGAGCAGCAGCCTTCTAAGCTGCGGGTCAGAGGTTCGAATCCTCTTGGACGCGTCCGGCGTCGCGCAGGCCGCCAACACGGGCATATGGATCAGCGGATAGCAGGACTGGCTCAGGAGAACGACCGGCGCATCGTGCTGCTGGTGCTCGACGGGCTCGGCGGTCTGCCGCGCGAGCCCGGCGGCCGCACCGAGCTGGAGAGCGCCCACACGCCCAACCTGGACGCCGCGGCGGCGGCCGGGGAGTGTGGACTGCACCTTCCGATCGGCTACGGGGTGGCGCCCGGCTCGGCGCCGGGACACTTGGCGCTGTTCGGGTACGATCCGCTGGAGGTGCCGGTGGGGCGCGGCGTGGTGGCCGCCCTGGGCATCGGCTTCCCGCTGCAGGACGGCGACGTGGCCGTGCGGCTCAACTTCGCATCCAGCGACGCCGCGGGCCTCATCACCGACCGCCGCGCAGGCCGCATCCCGACGGAGGTCTGCGCCGAACTGTGCCGGTTGCTCGACGGCATCGAGCTCGCGGACGCCGAGCTGTTCGTGAGGCCGGTGAAGGACTACCGGGCGATGGTGGTGCTGCGCGCGGCGGGGCTCTCCGACCGGGTCGCGGACACCGATCCGCAACGCACCGGCGCAGCGCCGATCGAGCCGAGCGCGCTGGAGCCGGCCGCCGAGCCGACCGCCCGGCTGGTCGCGGAGTTCCTGCGGCAGGCGCGCGAACGGCTGGCCGACCGCCATCCCGCCAACGATGTGCTGCTGCGCGGCTTCGCGCTGCGCCCGGCGCTGCCCCCGCTGCACGAACGGTTCGCGATGCGCGGCGTGGCGATAGCGGTCTACCCCGACTACAAGGGGGTCAGCCGCCTGGTGGGTATGGACGTGATCGAGAACCTGCCTGACCTGGACGAGCAGGTGACCGCGCTCTCCGGGGCGTGGCCGGGCGCGCACCGCTTCTTTTTCGTGCACCACAAGTACACCGACTCGGCCGGCGAGGACGGCGACTTCGACGGCAAGGTGGCGGAGATCGAACGGGTGGATGCAGTCCTGCCGGCCATCCTGGCGCTCGAGCCCGACGTGCTGATCGTCACCGGAGACCATTCCACGCCGGCGGTCGCACGCACCCACACCGACCACCCGGTGCCGTTCCTGATCCGAGCCGCGACGGGACGGCCCGACACGACCCGTTCGTTCGGAGAGCGCGAGTGCGCCTCCGGCGCATGGGGGATCGTGCCCGCCAGCGCCCTGCTGCCCATCGCGACCGGCTATGCGGGCAAGCGGCGCCGCTATGGCGCCTGAGCGGGCGGCGCCCGGGGTCAACGACGCCCTCCTCGACGAACAGGAGCGCACCGGCCGGGCCGCGTGGCGGATCTACGAACCTGCCGAGCCCGCGATCGTGTTCGGGGCCGCCGGCCGCGAGCAGACCGATGTGTACGGCGACCGCGCCCGCCGGGACGGCATTCCGCTGCTGCGCCGCCGTGGAGGAGGCGGCACTGTCCTCCTGGCGCCCGGGCAGCTCGTGCTGGCGCTGGTCGCCGCGGTGGACTCTCCGTACCGCAACCGCGAGCACCTGTGCGGGATCAACGCCTGGGTGACCGCGGCGCTCACGGAGCTGGGCGTGAGCGGCGTGCGTCCGCGGGGCATCTGCGACCTGGCGATCGACGGCCGCAAGGTTCTGGGCGCGTCGCTGTTCCGGCGGCGCACCGTGCTGTTCTACCAGTCCAGCCTGCTGGTGTGCTGCGACCTGACCCTGTTCGGGCGCTACCTGCGCCACCCGTCGCGCGAACCGGACTACCGCGCGCAGCGCGCGCACGCCGCGTTCTGCACGACCCTTGCCGAGCAGGGTTACCGGCTGGCTCCGGGACGGGTGGCCGATGCGTTGCGGCCGATCGTCACGAGCCGCCTTGAGGAGCCGGGACTGGGGGTCCCGGCCGCAGCGTGCGGCTGAACGCCGCCCCAAGATCGTCGCCTTCGGCTCCGCTCTTGGCCCAGCCCCGCCTTACACTTCGGCGCCCGTCGGCTCGGGCGCTCACGCGCCCGAGCCGACGGGCCCCTCGTGCAGCTTTTCTCCCCGCCGCTTTCGCGGCGGTGCTTGCAGTCGGGTGCTCGGTAGCGATCGAGGCCGACTTCACCGCCGCGGACGGGCGCCGGAGTGTGCTGCGGGTGAGCTCCTTCGACGGCAGCCGCCACGGCCGGCTGGCGGCGGAGGAGGGGGCTTCCGCCACCGGCATCCTGCACGCGCGCGCCCCGGTGACGGTCGGCGCCGGCCAGGCGTTCTTCCTCCAGTATCGCTCCACGCTGGCCGAGGCGAACGTGAGCTTTCTGACGGACGACGACCGCGAACTGGTCCGTTATCCGCTCACGGCCGGGGGTGAAGCACCGGTGCGAGCGTACCTGCCGGTGCCGGCCGGCCCGCTGCGCGGATTCCGCGTATGGACCGAAGAGCCGGCCGGCACGTTCGACCTCGACGCCGCGGGCATCGCCCCGCCGGTCTCCGGATTGACCGTGCTCGACGGCGTCCTGCACGTAGGCATCGACGCCCAGCTTCCGCCCGGCACGCTGGCGGACGCGGGCGGCATGGCCGACCTGGCCGCCCGGCTGCGTACGCCGCGCACGACACCGCATCCGGGCCACTCGCTGGTCGTGCGGTCGGTCTTCCGGCCGTCGACGGCCGGCGCCGTCGGCGAGCTGGTGCTTGCGGTCGCCGGCGGCGCGGGGCAGCGGGCGACCGTGCGCGTGGCGCTGGCGGCCGGCGAGCGCTCCGTCCACGTGCACGAGGCGGTGCTGGGGTTCGTGCCGGTCGAGGTGCAGGCGCTCTCCCACGCCGGCGGCACCGTGCGCTTCCTCCAGGTCAGCCGGACCGCGGCCGGCACGGCGCCGCTGCCGGCGGACCTGGACACGATCCTGGCCTGGCCGCGCAGTGCATGGCGTGGCGCGGACTGGGAGGTGTTTCGCTGGAACGCCCTCCCCGAGGTGCTGATCTTCGACACCGCGAGCTACGCGATCCAGGACGAAATGTTCCGGCGGCTTGCCTACTACACGGAAAAGGCAGGCTTCCGCGGCACCGTGTGGAGCGACGCGGATCTCGGCAACCGCTACGGGTACCACGCCCACGACTACACCGCGGCGAACCTGGCCCGCTTCTTCACGGACGCCGAGCGAACCGGGGTCCAGCTCAACGCCAGGGAGCTGCGGCTGCGCGACTTCCTGGTGCGGGAACGGGTGATCCGTGCGCCGGCCGGGCAGGCGTCCGCATGGCAGGCCGGCACCGATGCGGGCGCGGTGCTGTCGATCAGCCAGCAGTCGCCGCCGTCGCACCGCGCCCTGCTGCTGCGCCACGAGGCCGCGCACGGCGTGTACTTCGTCCGCGCCGCTTACCGGGAAGAGATAGCGGCGATCTGGGAGGCGATCGGCGAGCCGGCGCGGCACGCGTGGAGGACCTATCTGGCGGCCCTGGCCTACGACGCCTCCTGGGAGGACCTGATGCGCAACGAGTTCCAGGCCTACCTCGCGCACAACCGCCGGCAGAACCTGGGCTACTACTTCGGAGAGCTGGTCCCCGCCCGCATCCGCGGCAGGATGCCGGGCGAGCCGGAGGCGGCCGCATGGTTCGAAGCCGGCGTCGAGGCGATACGCGGCCAGTACGACCGGGTGGACAGCGCCCTGCAGGCAGCCGGCGGCATGCGGGCCGGCCGACTCGCTACCGTGACGGTGCGCCCCACCCGCTGACCGGCGCCTGCGGCGCCTACGCCGCGGCCGGCACCATCCAGCCGTGCCGGTCCTGCAGGCGTCCGAACTGGATGCCCTTGAGCTGCTGCAGGAAATGCAGCGCCCGCGGTCCCATCCGGCCATCGCCGAAGGTGACCGTACGGCCATCGTGCGTGAGCGAGCCGAAGTGCGCGACGCCCGCGGCGGTGCCGGTTCCGAAGAACTCGACCGCGTCGTCGAGCACCTCCTCGACCGACAGGCGGCGCTCCTCGACCGTCATGCCCTGTTCCTCGGCAAGCGTCATCACCGTCTGCCGCGTGATGCCCGGCAGGATCGTGTCTCCCAGGGAGGGCGTCACCAGCGTGCCGCTCGACAGCACCGCGAACAGGTTGCAGGAGGAGCCTTCCTCCAGGTAGCGCTGCTCGGCGGCGTCCAGGAAGATCGCCTCCATGCAGCCTGCGGCCTCCGCCTCTTTCTTGGCCAAGGCGCTGATGACGTAGTTGCCCGAGCACTTGATCCAGCCGGTGCCGCCGGGCGTGGCGCGCACCCGGTGGGTGGTGGTGGTGGAGGCGTCGCTGTCCAGGTTGAAGTACGAGCCGACGGTCGTGTTGATGATGATCACCCACGGATTCAGCGACAGGTCGACGCCGATCCCGGACTCCGCGTAGGAGAACGGGCGGATGTAGACGGAGCTCGCGCTGATGAAGTCGTCCCCTTCCCACGCCGGGTCGTAGGCGGGCGTGAAGCCGAGCTCCCGGTTGCGCTCGACCACCTGCTGGACGGCCCGGACGAACGTGTCGGCCGGGTAGGGCGGCATGAGCAGCCCCTCCATCGACCTCGCCATGCGCAGGCCGTTGTCGAAGGGCCGGAACAGCGACAGCGATCCGTCCGGCTGCGGGAATGCCTTGAGGCCCTCGAAACAGGCCAGCCCGTACTGGGTCGTGAAGTTGACCAGGGGGAGCTGCTCGAACCGGTTGCGGTGCAGATACAACTGTTCGCGCTCGTCGTCCGGCAGGGCCGCCTCGGCGTCCGGGGTCAGGTGCCGCTGTTCGGTGAAGTCCTCGCGCCACGTCCCGTCGAACTTGGCGCTGTACACCCACGGGTAGATCGCGAGAGAAAAGCTCTTTGCCACGGTTCCGATTCTACAATGAGGGCCAGACGCGCGCGAGCTTGATCCAGTGGGCGGATTTCGATATCATCCGGCCCGTTTCACGACCGATGGCTGACTCCCAGGAAGCAACCGCCAAGACCCTGGTCGACCGGATGCACGACAAGCTCATGGACCTCAAGCGCGAGATCCTGCAGCACTTGGCCGACGAGGACTCGCTCACCCGCGGCGCGCTGGGCAATCTCGACCCCAAGGACATGGCCGACGTCGCTACCGAGGACATGGACCGCAAGACGCTGGAGACGCTCGGAGCCCAGGAGGTGCGGCGCCTCAACCTGATCCAGTCGGCGCTCGCGCGGATCGAGACCGGTCACTACGGCGCGTGCATGCGGTGCGGGAACAGGCTTCCGGACGAACGGCTGGAGGCGCTTCCCTACGCGCTGTTCTGCATCCCGTGCCAGTCGGCGGAGGAACGCCGGAACCGCTAGCGCGGTATACCTTTCGGCGCCAGCACACTCCAGATGGCCACTTGTGGCGCTACGTGTGCGCCCAGCGAGGCCGTGCGCGGCCCCACCCCACGCTGTTGGCCCCCGACGTTTCGTCCAACGACCCAACACACCATACAGGCGCAAATTGCCTCTTTGCAGCAGATTTCAGGTTCAGCTACGCTGCTGCGACCATGACTCTGCGCTGCTGCCAAGGAATCAGGTTCGCTCTGGGAGCGGTCGTCATGACGACGCTGCTCGGAGCCTGCACACAGGGACCGGGCTCCACGGGCCCGCAAGGCCAGCCGCGGAATTGGGCCGACGTGATGGAAGACGCCAATCTGGCCGACTCGATCTACGCCATCGGACTGCTGGGTACGGGATCGGACCTCTGCATGGAGGATTGCCCGGAGGCGTTCTTCCTGATAGGCACCGGGTTCGTCGCTCACTATCCGAACACCATCTGGACCAACGCTCACGTCGCGCTGGCGCTGCGTGAGGCGTTGGAGATGGCGCTCGCGGCGAACCCTCCTCATCCGCCCGTTCCCTTGGCGGTGAGGGCCGGCACGGCAACAGGCGGCCCCCACACGCACCGGCTGAACGTGGACACGATCCGGGTACACCCGGGATACGAACAGGAGCCCGTCGACGGTGATACTCCGGACGTTGCCGTGTTCCAGGTCGACGACCTGTCGATCCGGGAGGTGCCGTCGTTCCTGCCGCGCCGCTTCGCCACCGAGCTGCGGGCAGGCCAGCCGGTCGGCACCTTGGGGTTTCCCGGTGTGCTGACGCATCCGTTCGAAGCGGTGCCGATCGCCACGTTCAAGGAGGGCACCATCAGCGCGCTGCGACCGTATCGACCGGAGGAGACCGAGGTGACGCCGGAGAACACCAAGGTCGTGCAGTTCAACCTGGGGCTGACCGGGGGCACGAGCGGCAGCCCGGTCTTCGATCACGAGGGATTCATCGTGGCAGTGAACTTCTCCGGTATCGGGGCGAGCGTGGTCGATACGGAAGGCTTTCCCACCGTGATCCCTATCGGCGACCTCGACTTCGGCATCCGCGTGGATGAGGTGTGGACGCTGATCGACCTGATCGAAGCCGCCGCACAGCCGCCGCCGACGGCAGGTTCCCGGGGCTACCCGTACCCGACCTACCACGCTTACCCGCACGACTGATCCGCGTCCGGGTCCCCAAGCCCGCGCACAGCGCAGGAAAATGGCCGGGTCTCGCGCCACTGCCGCCGAAGCCGACCCCGGCAGGACGAGCCGTAGGCGACGGTTTCGGGGCGCTATCGCGGTATGCTTGGCAGCGTTGCCGGTCGCGACCTCGGTTTGTACGCGCAGGCCACCCGCATCCCCGCGCCCACGCCCGCCAACCGCACGGCGAACGTCGACCGGTCCGCTCCGCGCGGTGCGTCCGCGTCGTCCAGCAGCAGCTCCGGATGCCAGGCGAAGAGCACCCTGGCCTGCACGTGGTAGTCCAGGAAGTCGGTCGCGAACAGGATCCTCCCGTCCGGAGCCAGCGTGTCCGCCATGCGATCCAGGATTCCGCCCCGCAGGAACCTCCGCCGCCGGTGGCGGCTCTTCGGCCATGGGTCCGGGAAGTAGATGTGGAAAACGTGGACGGAGCCGGGCGGCAGCTCGTCCAGGACCGCCTCGGCGCGGTCGTTGATCACGAAGGCGTTGGCGAGTCCGCGCCGCTCGACCTTGTGTTGCGCCTTCTCACAGCGACGCTTCTTGAGATCGATCCCCAGGCACACGCTGTGCGGCCGGGCCGCGGCGTAGTCGGCCAGAAAAATACCGTTGCCGCAGCCGATCTCGACCTCCAGCCGGCCTCCGGCGGCTGCTGCCAGCGCCGCCCGCAGCACCCGCGCACGACCGCCCGCCGGGTCCGTATCTGCCGCGGGGACGCTCGCAGGCTCCGTCAGGACTTCTTGCTGCGCGCGAAATCGACGTTCACGCGCCGGCCGTTCAGCGTCTCGCCGGTGATCCGGTCGATCGCGGACTGGGCGACCGCCGCGGGCACTTCGATGAACGAGAAGTTGTCCAGGACCCGCACCTCGCCGATCTGATCCTGCGGGAGGTCGAGCTTGACGACGAACAGGTCGGTCAGCATCTGGCGCGACACCCGCCGGCTTCTCCCCACGCTCACGAACAGGCGCGCCATGTCGCTGTCGCTGGTCCCGGCGGGCGCATCCGGCGTGTCGGCGGGCGCCGGTGCGTCGGTGGCGGCTGCCGTAACGGGCGCCGGCGTGTCGGGCACGCGCCGGGCGGCCTCGGCCGCCCCCGGCTTCCCGGACGGAGCCGTGTCGGAGGATGGTTTCGCCGCGGGCGGCTTCGCGGGCCTGGCAGCCGGTGCGGGGCGGTCCCGGCCGGACGCCGCGTGCGGTACGCCGGCGCCGACCGCCTCCCGCAACAGGTAGGCGGGCAGGTAGGCGCGGACCGACAAGGGCAGCGCCTTGCGGATCTGGCGCCGGATCACTTTGAGGCGCTCCAGGTCGGCGTTGTCACGGATGTGGCGTTCGAATTCCTCGAGCAGTTCCCTGAATCGAGGATCGGCCGGTTCTTCGCTTGCCAAGGTGGATCTCCGGTTGCTCTATGGCCGGCATCGGCACGGTGCGCGACCCGGACGCTCACCCGCGGGGACCGCGGGGCCCGGCGGCCGGCCTCGATTCACGGTAGGGATCGGCCCTCGGTTTGTCAAACTCGCGCCCGGGGGCTCGCGCGGGGGGCTCGCGCGCGCGGCGGCGGTTGCCGCTCACGCGCCGATCCGACAGACTCCCGGGCGTCGCCCACGGAGGAGCAGAGCCGATGATGCGGTCCGTCATCGACACCGCCCTCCCGGCGTCTCGCCCACGGAGGAGCAACGTGAAGGTCCATTACGACGCCGACATCGATCTGAGCCGCGTCCACGGCGCCAAGGTCGCCATCATCGGCTACGGCAGCCAGGGGTTCGCGCACGCCAACAACCTGCGCGATTCGGGAGTGGAGGTAGCCGTCGGGCTGCGCCCGGACAGCGCCAGCGTCGCCAAGGCCGAGGACGCGGGCATTCGCGTGCTGCCCACCGCCGACGCGGCGGCCTGGGCGGACATGGTGATGATGCTGATCCCCGACCATCTGCAGGGAGAGGTCTATCGGGACGCGATCGCTCCCAACCTCGGCGCAGGAAAGACGCTGATGTTCGCCCACGGCTTCAACATCCACTTCGGCCAGATCGAGCCCGACGCGGCGGTCGACGTATCGATGGTCGCTCCCAAGGGTCCGGGGCACACCGTGCGCCGCCAGTTCGAGCTGGGATACGGGGTTCCCTGCCTGGTGGCGATCCACAACGACGCCTCCGGCCATGCCAAGGAGAACGCGCTGGCCTACGCCGGGGCGCTGGGCGGCGGGCGCGCCGGCGTGATCGAGACCAACTTCCGCGAGGAGACCGAGACCGACCTGTTCGGGGAACAGACGGTGCTCTGCGGCGGCGTGTCGCACCTGATGAGGGCCGGATTCGAGACCCTGATCGAGGCCGGCTACGCACCCGAGATGGCCTACTTCGAGTGCATCCACGAACTGAAGCTGATCGTCGACCTGGTGTACGAGGGCGGCATCTCGCTGATGCGCTACTCGGTCTCCGACACCGCCGAGTACGGCGACTACCAGTCCGGCCCGCGCGTGATCTCCCCTGATGTCAAGGCGGAGATGGAGCGCATCCTGGCCGACATCCAGGACGGCACGTTCGCAAAGCGCTGGATGGACGAGAACCGTGCCGGCCGGAAACGGTTCCTTGCCGATCGCGCCGAGCACGCCGAGCACCAGCTCGAACAGGTGGGCGCGGAGCTGCGTTCGATGATGCCGTGGATCGACAAGGAACGGCTGGTCGACAAGGGCAAGAACTGAACGAGCGGGCCGCTGCGCCCGCACGGCTCTACCCCGACCAGGCGTAGCGCCGAGCCACGCGTCCGGCAACGCGGGTGAGCACCTCGTACGGAATGGTGCCCGACCAGGCCGCCACGTCGGCTCCGGTCGGGCCGCCCGGGCCGAACAGGACGGCCCGGTCACCGACCCGCACTGTCGGACACGGACCCACGTCGAGCATGCAGTGGTCCATGCACACGCGGCCCGCAAGCGGGTAGCGATCGACGCCGATGCGTACCTCCGGCAGCGCCCCGCCACGTCCGCCGGGCCACGGGTACCCGTCGCCGTAGCCGGCCGCGATGGTGGCGATCACCGTGTCGTGCGCAGCCCGGTACTCCTGCCCGTACGAGACGTGATCGCCGGCGCCGACACGGCGCAGCGCGGTCACGCGCGTGGAGAGCTCCATGACCGGCTTGAGCCGGCCCTGCAGGAGGCCTCCGAACGACGGATCGTAGCCGTACGCGGCCAGCCCGGCCCGTACCAGGTCGAGATGCGACGCGGGCACCGCGGCGATCGCCGCCGAGTTGGCCGCGTGCAGGACCAATTCCGGGTGGTGCGGGCGTACCTCCCGCGCGCGAACGACCAGTTCCGCGAGCTGGCGCCGTGTCTGCTCCAGGTCCGCTGCATCGGCCGCGGGGAAGTGAGTGCAGAGGCCCTCCAGCCGGACACCGTCCAGTTCCGCGATCGATCGGGCGACGGTGACGGCTTCGGCCGGCCGGCAGCCGGAACGATGCATGCCGGTATCCAGCTCGAGATGTACCGGCAGCGGCGGGCCGCCGTGGTTGGCGGTGCCGATCGCACGCACCGTGGCAACGTCGGCGCAGACCGCCGACAGCCGCCAACGGGCCACGTCCCCTGCCTGATCGGGCACCGTGGGACCGAGCAGCAGCACCGCACCGCGGATGCCCGCCTCCCGCAACTCGCGCCCCTCGTCGACCGAGCTCACGGCCAGGAGGTCCGCCCCACCGGAGGCGGACGCCGCCCGTGCCGCCCGGACCGCCCCGTGCCCGTACGCATCGGCCTTGACCACAAGGCACACCCGTGTGGCCCGCGGCACGTGCGTGCGAATCGCCGCGAGGTTGTGCCGCAGGTGGTCGAGCCGTATACGGGCCACGGCGGATGCCATCCTGTCCCGGAGTCTGTCGGATCGGCCGAGTCAGCGGCAAATCCCGCGGCAGCAGCCCGGTTCGCGCCGGATCCGGGGCCGTGCAGAGGTCCCACGGTAGATGCTATGACAGGGTATCGACACTCCGCGTGGCGGCCCGGCGGATCAGGGCCATGGCACGATCCTGCTCAAGGCGGGGCTGATCGCCGCCCCAGGCGGGCGGTTCGTTGCCGATCTGTCGATCCGCGATGGCTGGATCGCCGGCGTAGGCGCCGGCGGAACCACCGCACAGCGGGTGATCGACGCCATGGGAATGATGGTGCTGCCCGGCTGGGTGCTGCCGCTGGTCCCGGCCGATTCGGCGGCAACGCCCCCGCACGAGCGGCTCGCACGCGCCGGGATCACCTGCGCCGGACGGGCGGATGCGGAGCCGCGCCAGCCGTCGTGCTGCGACGTGGTTCCGATGGAGCTGATCGAAACGGACGATCAGATCGCCTGCGCGCCGCGAACGATTCATGAGCGCGGACGAACGGCGTTCGTGCTGCCGGCGCGCCGCGGAGCCCCCCTGCTCGATGCCGCCGCGCAGGCGCTTGCCCGGCTGCGGGCCACGCTGATCATCTCCGTGGATGGGGATGAGAATGCGGCGGTCGAGGCCGCCAACCGCGCCGCGACGCACGGAGGCCGGGTAGCGATCGGCCCGCTCCGCGAGGCAGCGGCGCTGCGTCGCGCCCGGGGCGCCGGGGCGCTGACCGCCACCGATCCCGCGTGGCTGGTCGATGATCCCTCCCTGTGGCCGCTGGTGGCGGACGGCACCGTGCGGCTGCTGATGAGCACGTCCGCGCATCCGCCTGGCGTCGATGCCCTGTATCGATCCGGCCCCGCCCGCGGGCTGGCCGGGCCGGAAGCGCTGGCGGCGCTCCTCGGCGCCTGGCCGGCCGCGCTCCTGGGCTGCGGGACCAAGGGTCTGCTCGCTCCGGGACGGGAAGCGGACATCTGCCTGCTGGAGCCGTCCGGTGGCAACGCCGTCATCGTGGAGACGCTCCTGCGCGGGGCCGATGCGCGCAGCCCGCACGGACGGGCGGTCCGCGCCGAGCCCGTGGACAGCCTGCCGGCACGCTGACGAACCGCAGCTTCCGGCAGGATCGCCTGCCCACCGCCAGCCGCCACGACCCCTTCACGCATCACGGAAGCCATTCGGGCGGCTCCTTCGTCCGCGGGACAATTCGCAGAATCGCCTGTGTTTTCGTGAAAAGCCATTGCTCACAAGGAAACAGCGGCGGAGATTTCATGGGCGATGAGAGTGTGCAGCACATCATGCATGGTGCCTGGCACGTCAGTCAGGGCAGTTATGGACTGTTTGATCCAATTCGGTTCAAGATAGGGACGGTCATGGCCAAGCGAGGAAGAAAGCGAACGCCCTTCGATGTCGGCGCCGCCCTTGGCAAGGCGACGCGGCTGTTTCGGACCCAAGGATACCGGGGGACATCGATCCAGGACATCGTGGACGGTACGGGCATCAGCCGCGCCCGGCTCTACGAGACGTTTGGCGACAAGCAGGGCTTGTTCCTGACGGTGCTGGAGCGCTACGAGCAGGAGTATGAGCTCGGTCGCCTGGCCGAGTCGGCTCGCACGGGGTCGCCGCGGCGGGTGATCCTGAACGCCTTCGAGTCCATCGTGACGACCGCCCCCGAGGGGGGAGTCGGCTGCCTGATGATCAACACGGCGCTGGAAGTTTCGCCCAGGGACGGGACCGTTGCGGAATTGGCTCAACGTGGGCTCTCGGAAATCGAACGCAACTTCCGCGCCTCCGTGGAGGCGGGCAAGGCTGCCGGAGAGGTCGCGGCGGCGGTGGACGCGCACCAGACCGCGAGCGCCCTGCTCTCGCTGCTGATCGGGCTCCACGTGCTTGCGCGCAGCCGTCCCGAGCCGGAACTGCTGAGCGCCGTCGCCGCGCAGGCAGCAATACTGCTTGGGTCACCGGGACAGGCAAGCACGGGGCGCTAGGAGCCTGTCGGATTTGCCGCGCCAGCGGGAAGGCCGCGTAGCGGGGGGCCGACAGACTCCGACGCGAAAGGTTGGGGATGGGCCGAAAGCGGAGCCGGAGGCGACGGTTTCGGGGCGCTAGCCCAACAGCGCCTCGACCTGGTGCTCGATCGATCGCAGCAACGGCTCATCCGGCCGGCTGCGGGCGAGCACCAACACCGCGATGGACAGGGCCAGCAGCGTCTGCGCGGTGCGCGACGGATCCAGGGTTTGCGGGACTTCACCACAGGCCATGGCCCGCTCCAGAAAGGTACGAAACAGCACCTCCTGCTGCACGAATATCCCGTTCACGATCTGTGCAATCTCATCGTCATGCGGCGCCAGCTCGAGCGCCGTATTGACCACCAGGCACCCGTCGCACGACTCGCCTGTCACCGCCCGTTCGACGATGGTCCTGAACGCGGTCACGATCGCCAGCCTGGGGGAATCGGGCAGGCGTACGCCTTGGAGCGCTCCTCCGTTGCGTACGTAATGATCCAGGGCGGAAAGGAACAGCGCGCGCTTGTTCCCGAACGCGTTGTAGATGCTCGCCCGGCCGATACCCATGCAGTCCATCAGGTCCTCCATGGAAGTCGCCTCGTAGCCGTGACGCCAGAAGGCGCTCATCGCGCTGCTCAGCGCCTGCTCGGGTTCGAACTGCTTACTTCTCGGCATGGTCGCAGTCCGTGAAACTAGTCATAACCGTGACGCTCCAAATTGGTGTGCCCAGCGGTCTCTTGTATCGATCAGGAGCCAGTGTCGGCCATGGATCAAGCGGACCCCGGTCAGGGTTCGGCTTCGAGCCTGCGTTTCAGCTCGCGAAGCTCGCGCTCCGTCTGCAGTTCCTGCAACGCTTCCGCGGTCGCATCCGGCTCCCCGGCGATCGAACGGAGGTCGGTGAGGAGCTGGTCAGCGTCGATGCCGGAAAGCTCCGGCGCGGCGCGCAGCCTCTGTAACTCCGCCTTCAGCCGATCGATGACAGCCGACAGCTCGAAATCCTCCGCGCTCAGCCTCCCGCTGGTCTCGCGCGCCTCCTTCAGCCTGCGTTGTGCCCGATGCTCGAGCTGGTGGTCGCCGGCCTGCCGGGCCAGCAGCGTGCGCTTCTGCCAGAGCGCTTCCTGCTCGCGGGCGGATCGCAACTGTCCCCGCAGCTCCCGCGACGAGCGCAGATAGCCGGCGACCACCTCCCGTGCCGTCGCCGGATCAAGGCCCTGCAGATCGATGTCGGGCATCCTTTCCATTGTACAGGTTGAGGGACCTTGTGTAAGGGGTTAAGAAACCTTTATGCGTCAGCCGTCTCTGCTGCACCGCTCATCGATTTCTCTTCCTCCTTGATCTCTTCCATCAGGGCGACCAAGTCCATGACATCATGACTTGCCAAGGTGCCCAGGAACCGTCCCGAGTCCCCGTCCATGACCGGGATCACGGTTATCGAGGTGCTCGTCATCCGATCCATGACGTCGACGATCAACTCGTCGGGCCCGGCATGCGGCGTCCGTACTCGCAGGAGGTCCCGTAGCGTCGTCGTCGCCCGCGCGTTCCTGGGAACGGATCGTACCTTGGACATCGACACGATCCCCGCCACCTCGCCGCCATCGACCACCACGTAGTCGCGATGGTTCGGCACGGTCCAGTCATCCAGGAAGCGCTGCACCGTGGTGGCCGAGTCCGGGTAGCTTCGGGTCCTGTCCAGGAGGCTGCCGATCTTGACGCCGGATAGAGCATATCGGACGTAGGACGGGATGACCTGAGGCATCCGCGCGTACTCGGACTTCGCGCGCTTGACCGAAATCTTGATCGCCTGCGGCATCAGCAGGATGTAGCCGAACATGACCAGCACGAACAGCGAGAAGACGCTCTGCTCGATCACCCCGGCCTCCAGCAGCACCAGCAGCAGGGCGATCTCCGCCACGCCCTTCGACATCAGCCCCGTGGCCAGCGTGAACGGCGACTCAATGCGGGTCACGATCGTGCTCAGGAACGAGCCTGCGAACTTGCCCACCAGCGGGACCAGCACGAGGGCCGCGATCGTTCCGACCGGGATCTCCGTGAAGGACAGATCGAACTGCAGGCCGGCCGACGCGAAGAACAGCGGGACGAACAGACCTTCCGACGCGCTGCGCATCCCCGGAAGAATGTCGTGCCGCACGCCCTCGGGCAGCCCCGAGAGCGCCGCCCCGAACAGCAGCGCCCCGATGGTGCCGTGCAGCCCGATCTTCTCGGCCCCCACCACCACCAGAAAGAGCCCGCCGAGCAGCAGGCCGAACGACAGCTCCGGCACCTTGATGAAGCGCCGGAGAAACAGAATCGCCGGCGGCAGGAGCTTTGCCGACAGGACCCACGTCACGACCACGAACCCCGCGATCTGCGCCAGCAGGATCAGCACGTTCAGCGCCGACAGGTCATGGCTGCCGTGGCCGTGGTGACCGCCGATGCTGAACCCCACCACCAGCAGGGCGATCACCTCCGCGATCGTCACGATGGTGAACATCTTGAGGCCGATCGGTTCCTTGAGGTGCCCGTCGTCGGCGAGCACCTTGGCCACCAGCCCCAGGCTCGAAAGCGACAGTATCCCTGCCAGGGCAAGCGCCTCGGTGAAATCCAGTCCGAGCGCGAAGGAGAGGCCCAGGAGATCGGATGTGACGACGAGCGCCGCCAGCAGCGACACCAGGACCGACAGCGCGGCCGCCACGAAGTAACGGCCGCAGAACGTCGCGACGAAGCCGGGAATGTCGATCTCGTCCAGACCGACCAGGAAGAACAGCACCAGGATGCCGATGCCCAGGAAGAGCTGAATCTCGGGCGTCGCCTCGGCGATCCCCAGTACCGGGCCGAGCACCACGCCCGTCGCCGTGTAGGCGATGATGGAGTTCAGACCAAACCGGCTGAACACTCCCTCGGCGAGCTTGGCCACCACGACCAGGAGGCCGAGGGTGAGAAGAACCTCCAGTACCATTTCAAGCGCGCAAGTGTAGTGGGCCGGACGGAGCGCGGCCAGTCCGCCGGGCGGGTCTGCATCCAGCCCGTCGCCCGACACCCCCGTGCCGGATACACTGTCCGGGTGCTGTCGACCGATGGCTGAGACGGAGCGGCCCGGGCGCGTCCTCGACGCGTTCCGCGGCCACAAGCTGCTCATCGGGCTGTCGGCGGCCTGCGGCCTCCTGTTCTCGGCCACCACGCTGATCCCGCCGCTGTACGTCCGCCGCCTCATTGCCGCCATCACCGGGGCACCGGGCGGTTCGGACAGCGGCGCGGGGCCGGACGGCGTCTCGCTGGCGCTCGTCATCGCGGCCCTGGCAGGCGCGTTCCTGCTGCGCGGCGCCGCCCGCTACCTCTACGGGCTGACCTCCCATCAGGCCTCCTACGCGCTGCTGAGCGACCTGTTGCAACGCGTGTACCGTCACCTGCAGCGACTTTCCCACCGCTTCTTTGCCGACAACCGTACCGGCACCCTGATCGCGCGCTCGGTGAGCGACGTCGAATCGCTGGAGGATTTCGTCGCGCACGGTGTGCCCGAGCTGGCGCAGGCCGTCGCCATCCCCCTGGCCATGATCGTGGTGCTGCTAAGCATCGACCCGATGCTCACCCTGGTGGTGCTCAGCCCGCTGCCGGTGGCGGCGCTGGTGACCTGGCTGGTGACCCGCACCATCCGCGGAACGTGGCGCCGCGTGCGCGAGCGTTACGCGCAGGTGGTGGCCCTGGTGGAGGACAGCCTGCAGGGAATGAGCGAGATCAAGTCGTTCACCCGCGAGGCGGAGCAGGCGCGGCGCGTGGCGCGGCTGGCCGGCCGCTATCGCGACGACATGACCGGCGCCATGCACCGCTCGATGCTGCCGAACGCGATCGTGGAGATGACCGGCGGCGTCGGCGTCGTCCTGGCCGTGGCCGTCGGCGGCGCCACCGCCCTGCGGGGCGGCCTGCAGGTGGCCGACCTGTACCTGTTCCTGGCCTACCTGACGTTCATCTACCAGCCGTTCCTGAAGCTGGCCGACATCGGCGAGGTCTTGCACCGCGCGCTGGCCAGCTACCGGCGCATCGACGAGCTGTTGGCGATCGAGCCGGACATCGAGAGTCCGCCGGACGCGGTCCTGCCGGCCACGTTCCACGGTTCCGTGGAGCTGGACCGGGTGACATTCTCCTACCACCCGGGCACGCCCGTGCTGCATCGGATCAGCCTGGCGCTCGAGCCGGGCGAGGTCGTGTCGCTGGCCGGACCGACGGGCTCCGGCAAGACCACGGTCACGCGCCTGGTGCCGCGTTTCTACGACCCCGACGCCGGCCGTGTGCTGGTCGGCGGCCACGACGTGCGCACCCTGGACCTGCCGTTCCTGCGCCGGCAGGTGGCGGTGGTCAACCAGGAGGTGTTCCTGTTCCATGGCAGCGTGCGCGACAACATCCTGTTCGGGCGCCCCGATGCCGGCGACGCCGAGCTGCGGACCGCGGCCCGCGCCGCGAACGCCGAGGAGTTCATCGGCGCGCTCCCGGACGGCTGGGACACGGTGGTCGGCGACCGCGGCGTGCGCCTCTCCGGCGGGCAGCGCCAGCGCATCGCGATCGCACGCGCGCTGCTCAAGGACGCGCCGATCCTGATTCTCGACGAGGCCACTTCGTCGGTCGACGCCGAGACCGAGGATCTGATCCAGGAGGCGATGCAGCGCCTCCTGTCCGGCCGCACCGCGTTGGTGATCGCCCACCGCCGCTCCACCATCGAGCGCGCCGACCGCGTGGTCGTGATGGAGGCCGGCCGCATCATCGAGTCCGGTACCGCCGCCGAGCTGCTGGCTGCCGAAAGCCGCTATCGCACGCTCGTGGAAGCACAAGTCGGAGCGGCCATGCCGCCGACCGGCCGACACGCGCGAGTGGCCGGCTGACCGGGGACGCGCTGAGCGCCGGCCTGCGGGCGCTCGGCCTGGATGCCGACGGCGGCATGCTGGCCGCGTACGTGGCCGAGCTCGACCGTTGGAACCGGGTCTACGGCTTCGTCAAGGCGGATCGCGAGCAGCTCGTCACGCACCACGTGCTGGACGCGCTGGCGGCGGTGCCGACCGTGCGGCGGCTCGGCCCGCGGGTGGCCGACTTCGGGTCCGGCGCCGGCCTCCCGGCCATCCCGCTGGCGATCGCTCTGCCGCGGCTGACCTTCACGCTGATCGAGCGCTCCGAGAAGCGCCGCGCATTCCTGTCCGCGGTCGTCCGGCACCTGCGGCTGGGCAACGCGCGGGTGGTCGCGCACGCGGGCGGCGAACGCTTCGACCTGGTCACCGCGCGCGCGGTCGCCCCCCTGCCCGAGCTGGCCGCCGCCGTCGTCCGGGAACACCTGGCGCCGCGCCTGCTGGCCTACGCCGGCACGCGTGCGGCGATCGACGCGGCGTTGCGGGCGCTGCCGTTCCGCGCGGCGGTGGAGCGGGTCCGGGTGCCGGGGCTGAGCGCCCAGCGCCACCTGGTGACCGTCGAGCTGTCCGAACAGACCGGACCATGAGCATCGTCGAGGCGGTCGGACTCGGGCTGTTGCAGGGCGCCACCGAGTTCCTGCCGATCTCCAGCTCCGGCCACCTGCTCGTGGCGCGGGAGTGGCTGGGGATCGCCGAGCCTCCGCTCCTGTTCGACGTGCTGCTGCACGTCGCCACGCTGTTCGTCGTCTGCTACCAATTCCGCCGACGTCTGGCCGCGTTGCTGCGGGCCGGGGCGCTCCTGGTCACCGGGCGCGCCGCCTCGGCCGACCGCGGGGACCTGCGCCTGCTCGCCGCGATCGCGGCTGCCAGCGCCGCGACGGCTGTCGTCGGCTTCGCCGTCAGCCGCGTCCTGCTCCCGTCGGCGCGTACGCTCACCGCGGTCTCCATCGCCTTCATCGCCACCGCCGCCATCCTGCTCGCCACCCGGCTGCGCCGGCAGCTTCCCGCCGCCCGCCAGCCCGGGCTGTGGCTGGCGATCGCCGTCGGCGTCGCGCAGGGCATCGCCGTGCTGCCGGGGATCTCGCGCGCGGGCGCCACCGTGGCGGTCTGCCTGCTCGGCGGGACGGGCCACGGTCGAGCCGGCGAGTTCGCCTTCCTGGTGTCGGTGCCGGCGGTGCTGGGAGCGCTGGTCCTGAGCTTCGACGACGCGGGCGGGCTGATCCGGACAGCCGGCGTGCCGGCGCTTGCGGCCGGTTTCGTGGCCGCGCTTGCCGTGGGGGCGCTCTGCCTGCGTGCGCTGTTGGCTGTGCTGCATCGAGACAGGCTTGCCTGGTTCGCGGTCTACCTGCTGCCGCTCGGCGTCATCGGCCTGATAGTGCGCTGACGGGCCTGCCGTCTCAGCCGGAAGCGCCGGCCTGCCGATAAGCAGGTAAGGGGAGGGTGTTGGCTACGGGCGATCCGACGCCGGAGTCCGTCAAGACGCAGGAACGCGCGGGCGTGATGGAGCGGGTGCCGGACTGGCCGATCTGGGTCCTGGCGCTCGCGTCCGCGGTGGCGGCCAGCGTGCTGAGCCTGTCGACGGTTCTGGAGGCGTTCTCCGGGGAGCAGCTACGCCTGCAGCCCGGAGCGGCGCTGCTGCTCGCCCCAGGGGCGTTCCTGATTCGCAGCTTGGGCTGGGCGGCGATCCTGGTACCCGTCTACCTGTACGTGGTGGCCTACGCGGTCGGCCGGGCGCCGGCCGACGCGCGCGTGCCGACCCTGCACGTGGCGTTGCCGGTCGCGGCGCTCATCATCCCGATCGTGGCGTCCCTCACCCACATCCTGACCCTGACCGACCCGCCGCCCCTGCCGGCCGCGCTCGTCGACGCCCTGGGCCGGCCCACCAGCGTGCTGCTGCTGCTGGTGCTGCTGGTCACCGCCGCGGCGGCGGTCGTGCTGCTGAGCGGTGTCGCGCCCAAGCTGGGCGTTCCGGCAGCCCTGCTGGCGCCGCCCGATGCGGCGCCCGGCACGCCGGAGGAGCACGCGGCCGAGCGCGAACCTTCGCCCGAACCCGGCGACCAGGCAGACCACGGCGGCCGGGCCGGTCAAGACGACCGCTACGACGAGTCGGCGATCCTGCAGAGCAGGGAGCCGTTCGCGGCGATCATGGCCGGAGAGCCGGCCGACGACGAGCCGCCGGCGCCTTCGCCGGCTCCTCCCGAGCCGGCAGGCGAAGAAGCACCCCGCCGCGTACGACCGCGCCCCGCCGCGTCGCGCCGCCCCCGCACCGGCGTCCGCGACACGCCGGCGAACAGCGGCTATCACGTACCGATCGACCGGCTGCTGGACGAGCACCGCAACCGCCCCGACCGGGAGCTGCAGGCGGAAGCGGAGCAGCATGCCGAGGTGCTCACCGAGACGCTGCAGGAGTTCCGCATCAGCGCAAAGGTCACCGGCATCAGCCGCGGGCCGGCGATCACGATGTACGAGATCCTGCCCGCCGCGGGCGTGAAGCTCTCCTCCATCGTCAACCTCGCCGACAACATCGCCCTGCAGCTCGCCGCCTCGCGCGTGCGCATCGTCGCGCCGATCCCCGGCAAGCACGCGGTCGGCATCGAGGTGCCGAACCGGACCCGCGCCATCGTCGGCTTCCGCACGCTGCTTGCGCACAAGGACTTCCGCTCCAAGTCCAACAGCCTGCCCATCGCCCTCGGGCAGGGAATCGCCGGCGAGTGCCAGATCATGGACCTGGCGCAGACTCCGCACCTGCTGATCGCCGGCGCCACCGGGTCGGGCAAGTCGGTGTGCGTCAACTCGATCATCTGCTCCCTGATCTGCGCGCGCACGCCGGAGCAGCTCCGGCTGCTGCTGATCGACCCCAAGATCGTCGAGCTCAAGTTCTACAACGACATCCCGCACCTTCTGACCCCGGTCATCACGGAACCCAAGCGCGCCTTCCAGGCCCTGCAGTACTGCCTGTTCGAGATGGAGCGGCGCTACTCCCTGCTCGACGAGGTGGGCGTGCGCGACGTCGCCTCCTTCAACCGAAAGGCCGGCCAGAACAAGGGAGAGAAGCTGCCCTACATCGTCATCATCATCGACGAGCTGGCCGACCTGATGGCCACCACCGGCAAGGAGCTGGAGGCGACCCTGGCGCGCCTGGCGGCCATGGCGCGCGCGGTCGGGATGCACATCGTGCTGGCCACGCAGCGGCCGTCGATCGATGTCATCACCGGCCTGATCAAGGCCAACATCCCGTCCCGGATCGCCTTCATGGTGGCCAGCAAGTTCGACTCGCGCATCATCATCGACGGCGTCGGCGCTGAGAAGCTGCTCGGCCGCGGCGACTTGCTGTTCGCGTCCGCGTGGGACCCGGCACCGGTCCGCATCCAGGGCGCCTACCTGTCCGACGAGGAGGTCGAGGCGGTCGCCGACCACGTCCGTACGCTGGGCCAGCCCGACTACATCGACGAGGACGTGCTGTTCGAGGAAGAGGAGATGGAGGGGCCGGTCGCCGATGGCTCGGACGATCCGATGATGGAACAGGCGCTCGACATCGTGCTGGCCTCCGGCAAGGCGTCCGCCTCCTACCTGCAGCGCAAGCTCAAGATCGGCTACAACCGCGCCGCCCGCCTGGTCGAGGAGATGGAGGCGCGCGGCATCGTCGGCCCCGCGCAGGGCAGCAAGGCGCGCGAGGTCGTGCACGTCCCCAGCCGCTCGGACTGAGATCTCTCCGAACCGCTAGTCCGGCGCCGCGGACTCCGGCGGCACGAAGAAGCTCGCCTCCGCCTCGGCGATCGTCGCGCCGCCGGCGGTGAGTTGCGCTTCGGCAGTGACCACGCGGCGCCGCTCCGACCGGATACGCCCGGCCGCCGCCACCACCGTGCCGACCCGTACCGGCTGCCGGAAGCGAACGGTGATTTCGCCCGTGAAGCCGTTCAGCCCCTTGCTGGCGCAGGCGTGCGCCATCGTCTCGTCCAGCACCATCGCCAGCAGGCCGCCGTGCACGACCTCCTTCCAGCCGGTGAAGTGGTCGGGGATCGTGAACGACGTGCTGGCCTCTCCAGGTTGCGGATAGCGGTAGCGCAGCTTCAGACCCTGCGCGTTGGATTCCCCGCAACAGAAGCAGTGCGGATCGAACGTCGGCCGGTCGGTGACAGGTTCCACGCCGACAGCATACGGTGGATACTCGTCTCCGGTCCGGTGCCCGCACGGCGAGCGCCGGCGAGGAGTCGCGTGACATGGGCGCAGCGATCGAGGTTCGCGACCTGAGGTACTCCTACGGCGACGTGCAGGCCGTGCGGGGCGTCAGCTTCGAGGTGGCTCCGGGAGAGGTGCTCGGCTTCCTGGGGCCGAACGGCGCCGGCAAGTCGACGACGATCAAGATCCTGATCGGCCGCATGCACCCGCAGTCCGGCACAGCCCGCGTGCTGGGCACGGACGTGACCGCCGACGATCCGGCCATGCAGGCGCGCATCGGCGTTTGTTTCGAGGAGAAGAACCTCTACGATTCGATGTCGGCGGAGGAGAACCTGCGATTCTTCGCCAGCCTGTTCGGGATCAGGCGCCTGGACACCGGCGCGCTGCTGTCCCGCGTCGGGCTGGCCGACCGCGCCCGCGACCGCGTCAGCAAGTACTCGAAGGGGATGCGCCAGCGGCTGATGGTCGCCCGCGCGCTGGTCAACGCCCCGGACGTCCTGTTCCTGGACGAACCCACCGACGGCCTGGACCCCGTCTCCTCGACGGCGATCCGGCGCCTGATCACGGAGGAGGCGGCGCGCGGCGCGGCGGTCCTGCTGACCACGCACGACATGCACGAGGCCGACGAGCTGTCCGACCGGGTGGCGTTCATCAACGAGGGCACGCTGTACGCCCTCGACACGCCGGAGTCGCTCAAGCTCCGTCACGGCACCCGCTCGGCACGGGTGCAGGTGCGGCAGGACGGCGCGCTGGTCGAGCGGCGCATCGACCTGGACGTCGACGGCGCGGACGAGGCGCTGCGCACCGCGCTCAGCGCCCCCGAGCTGGTCACCGTGCACACCGAAGAGGCATCGCTGGAGGCGATCTTCATCGAGATGACCGGACGCCAGCTCGACGGATGAGCGGCGTCGTGTCCCGAACGTCCACCGTGTCGCGGGCGACGATCGTCGGCGCCATCATCGCCAAGGACGCCCGCGAGTACGTGCGCGACCGGCTGTGGCTGTTCCTGACCGCGCTCAGCCTGGTGTTCCTGATCGTGATCTTCTGGGTGCTGCCGAACCGGGTGAACGAGTCGATCACCGTCGGCATCAGCGGCACCGATGCCGCGGTCGTGGAGGCGGCCGCCGGCGAGAGCGGCGATGCGGGGCTGCAGGTGGTGCCCATCGCGGATGCCGCCGACCTGCGCGCGGTGGTCGCCGGCGAGCGCACGGCGTGGCGGGACGAGGCCGGCTCGCTCGTCGTCGCGGGGAGCCCGGGAGAGCGGGTGCCGCGCGGCGCCGCCGCGGTGCGCCTGCCGATCGGCCTGGCGTTTCCGGACGGGTTCTTCGCAGCCCTGCAGGCGGGCCGCCGCGCCACCGTGGAGGTGCTGGTGGACTCCGGCGTGCCGCCCGAGCTGCGCGCGGCGATGTCCGCACTGGTGCGCGAGCTGGCCTACGGGGTGGCCGGCTCCCCGCCGCCGGTGAGCTTCCCGGACCCACGAGAGCTGTACACGGTGGTAGGCGAGGACCGCGTCGGCTCGCAGGTGACCGCGCGCGAGCTGTTCCGGCCGATCGTCGTGGTCATGGTCCTGATCATGGAGCTGCTTGGCATGTCGTCGCTGATCTCCCGCGAGCTGCAGGCCGGCACCGCCACGGCCGTGCTGGTCACCCCGGCCACGGTCGGCGACCTGCTGGCCGCCAAGGGGCTGACGGGCATGGCGCTGGGGCTCGCGCAGAGCGTGGTGCTGCTGGCCGCCATCGGCCTCCTGGGCACGCAGCCGCTGCTGCTCCTGGCTCTGATGATCGCCGGCGCGGCGATGGTGTCGGGCGCGGCGATGATCGCCGGCTGCATCGGCCGCGACATGATGGCCAACCTGATGGGAGGGGTGGTGTTCATGGTGCCGATGATGATCCCCGCGGTGGCGGTGCTGTTTCCGGGCAGCGCATCGCCCTGGGTGCGGGTCCTGCCGACGTTCGCGCTGGTGGAGGCGCTGGTGGACGTCACGGCGCACGGCGCCGGCTGGCGTGATGCCGCCGGCCACCTGGGCCTGTCGCTCGCCTGGGCGGCGGCCTTCTTCGCTGCCGGCTGGCTCGTGCTGCGGCGGCGGGTACTCGGCGCATGAATGCGGGGCGCATGAGCGTCAGGAGGATGGTGCGATGAGTCTCAACCGCGTGTCGCTGATCCTGGGCAAGGACCTGCGGCTGGGTCCCCGTTCGCCGATGGTGCTGTATGGCTTGCTGGTGCCGGTCGTGCTGACCGTGCTGATCCAGGTGGTGTTCGGATCGCTGTTCGACCCGCAGCCCCGCCTGGGCATCGTCGACCGCGGCGACTCGGAGGTCACCGCCGCGCTGGCCGACGCCGAGGGCATCGCGGTGACCCGGCTCACGGACGAGGAGGATCTCCGCAGCCGGCTTGCCGCCCACGACCTGGACGCCGGGCTGGTGCTGCCGGCAGACTTCGACGATCGCGTGCGCTCGGGCGCACGCCCTCCGCTGGAGTTGTTCGTGGGCGGGCAGGCGCGCGCCGCCGACCGCATCGTGCTGGCCGTCACCGCGCTCGACCAGGTCCGCCGGGTGGAGGGATCGCCGCCGCCGGTGGAGGTGGTCGTCACCGCCCTGGGCTCGACCGCGCTGCCCATCGCCGCGCGCCTGACGCCGCTGCTGGTGATGTACGCGCTGATGATCGTCGGCCTCTACCTGCCGGCGCTCAGCCTGACCCAGGAGAAGGAGCAGGGGACGCTGCTGGCGCTGTCCGTGACGCCGGCGCGGCTGGGCGAGGTCGTCGCCGCGAAGGGCATCGCCGGCTTCGTGATGGGCGCCGTCATGTCTCTGGTCACCCTGGGGCTGAACGGCGCGCTCACCGCCGGGGCGCTGCCGCTGGCGGTCGTGGTGCTGCTGGCCGCGGCGCTGTGCGCCCAACTCGGACTGGTCTACGGCACGGCCTGCAAGGACTCGACCGCCCTGTATGCCGTGATCAAGGGCACGGGCTTCCTGCTGCTGGGGCCGACGGTGTTCTACATCTTCCCTCACTGGCCGCAGTGGATCGCCATGCTGCTTCCCACCTACTGGATCATCAACCCCATCTTCGAGGTGACCCTGAACGGCGCCGGCCTGGCCGACGTGTGGTGGCAGCTCGCCGCGGCCGCCGGCATCGTCGCGCTCCTGTGGATGCCGATCGCGGCGCTCACCCGCCGCCTCGGCACCGGACTGGCATCCGGCTGAATCGGCGTCACGTATCCGCGAGCAGGTCGGCCGGTGTCGCGACGTGGCCGGGAAACCGGTCGGTGAAGTGTTCGCGGTCCCAGGTAACCAACGTCCTGGCAAAAGCGAGGTGCCGGTTCGCAGTCAGCAGGAACAACGCGTCGCCCAGCGCCATGCGCCGTCGCAGGTAGCCGAGCACATCGCGGATCGGGTACGGCGGCAGGCTGGCATCGGCTGCCGGAACCGGCAGCACGCCGACGCCGTAGCGCTCAGCAAACCCATCCCACACGGTCTGCAGTTGCTGCTCGTTGAGATTGAACGAGAGTATGCCGCACAGTTCCAGCAGGTTGATCGTGGTCGTGAACCCGCTACGATCCCGCTTCACAAAGTCCAGGAATCGACGGTTGACCGCATAATTCCGGTCCCGGCGGTACCGCCCGTCGATGACGAAGACGTTGGTGTCTATCAGGAACGGCCCCGGATCCACGCGGTCGCCTCCCGCCAGTCGTCGAACGCGGGCTCGGACGCTTCCAGAGCAGCTTCGACCTCCGCCCATCCATCATCGGCGTTTGCCTGCACGGCATCGCCCTGCTCCTCCATCGATGGCGTGATGACGCCGATCCGGCGGCCCCGATAGGTCAGGACAAACGGCTCTCCGGCGCGCAACCTGCTGATGAAGTCACCGGTCTTCTGTTTCAGATCCCTTGCCGTGATGACACCCATGGTTCAAGTGTACACACCACGAACAGGAGTGTATACCCTGGGTGGGACCGGAGCGTCAGTCGACCGCTGGTGCCGGCCGCGATTCGTCGTCGGCCCAGGCGACGCCGGCCAGTTCCAACTCCTCGGCGAAGTGGCAGGCCGCCGCGCGACCGTCCGGCAGCGGCGTGAGCGGCGGCTCCTCCTGCGAGCAGATCGGCTGCGCGTAGCGGCAGCGGGGTGGAACTTGCAGCCCGGCGGCGGGGCTGACGGGCTGGGCACGTCGCCTGCGAGCACGATGCGCTCCTTGCGGTGATCGGGGTCGGCGATGGGGATGGCCGAGAGGAGCGCCTCCGTGTAGGGGTGGCGGGGGCGTTCGAACAGCTCCCGAGCCTCCGCCATCTCCACGATCTTGCCCAGGTACATCACCGCCACGCGGTCGCTGATGTGCTCCACCACCGACAGGTCGTGGGCGATGAACAGGTAGGTCAGGCCGAGCTCTTCCTGCAGGTCCTCCAGCAGGTTGAGGACCTGCGCCTGGATGGAGACGTCCAGAGCCGACACCGGCTCGTCGGCGACGACCAGCCTGGGCCGCAGCGCCAGCGCCCGCGCGATGCCGATGCGCTGCCGCTGCCCGCCACTGAACGCGTACGGGTAGCGGTTCATGTGCTGGGCCTTGAGGCCGACCGCCTCCAGCAGCTCCTGGACCTTCTGCTTCAACGCCGCCCCGGAGGCGACGCGGTGGATGACCAGCGGCTCGGCGACGATCTCGCTGACGGTCATGCGCGGATTCAGCGACGAGAACGGGTCCTGGAAGATGATCTGCATCTCGCGGCGCAGGGCGATCATCTGTTCCTTCGGCAGCGTGGTGAGGTCCACCACGTCGCCGTCTGCGCGGCGGAACAGCACCTGTCCGTCGGTCGCCTCGATCGCCCGCAGGATGACCCGGCCGGTGGTGGTCTTGCCGCAACCCGATTCGCCGACCAGGCCGAGCGTCTCGCCGGTTCGCAGCGAGAAGTCCACCCCGTCGACCGCCCTGACGTAACCGACGGTGTGCCGGAACACGCCCTTCTGGATCGGAAAGTGCTTCTTGAGGTTGCGGACTTCCAGCAGCACCTCGTCCGGTCGATCCATGCCTCAGCCGCCCTCCTCGTACCGCTCGTACAATGTGCAGCGCACGTGGTGCGCGGGCTCCACCTCCTGCAGCGCCACCGCTGACTGGCACGCCGCCGTCTTGGCGCCCGGACAGCGCGGGGAGAAGGCGCAGCCGGCAGGGACCGAAAAGGGGTCCGGGACGCTGCCCGGGATCGGCGCCAGGCGCACCGGCGCGCCCCGGCCGACCTGCGGGATCGAGCGCATCAGGCCCACCGTGTAGGGATGCAGCGGGCGGTGGAACACGGTGCGCGCGTCGTGTACGGATCGGCCGCATCGCGCATTCCCGTCGCCCAGGAAATTGAATGCCAGGATCGCCGCCGCGATGAAGATCGCCGACGTGAACACCCACGGGTACACGGCGATGGACTGGATGTTCTGCGCCTCCTGCAGCAGGCCCCAGCTCGTCAGCGGCGGCTGCAGGCCCAGGAAGCTCAGCACGTCTCGCCCAGGATCATGATCGGCATGGCCAGGGTGGAGACGACGATGATGTGGCCGAGCGTGGCCGGGATCAGGTGCTTGAAGATCACCCGCCGGTCGCCCGCGCCGCCATCTTGGCGGCCAGCACGAAGTCCTCCGAACGCAGCGACAAGACCTTACCGCGTAACTGCGTCAACGGCTTGGCAGCCGCGGCATATCACGAAATTGGCACATCCGTCGCCGAAAAAGGACGTTTCGATGTCGAACTTCAAAGGCACGCGGAGGATCGACAATGCCTTGCCGCTCAGAAGGTCGGGTAGACGAGTTGCAGCGAGTCGGGCGTCCGGGAGCGGTTCGGGTCTCGAGGTGCCGGTCCGGCGAACAGCGCATTGATGGCGAAGGGCGGTTCCTGTCTATCAGGAACCGCCCCGGACCCACGCGGTCGCCTCCTGCCAGTTTTCGAACGCGGGCTCGGACGCTTCAAGCTCCACATCGACCGCTGCCCAAGCATCGTCGCGGTTCCCCGGCTTGCCCTCGCCCCGATCCCCTGAGGTCGGCGTGATGACGGCGATCCGGCGACCCCGGTAGGTGAGGACGAACGGCTCCCCGGCGCGCAGTCTCCTGATGAAGTCACCCGTCTTCTGCTTCAGGTCTCTCGCGCTGATGACGCCCATCGGCAAAATCTGCACACCTGACCCCAGTGTTGTACAGACCGGCTTGCTACCGTCGAGGTGATCGGGGTTACCGGGAGCTCCCCCGCTACCGTTGAGGATGTCGTCATGGTGGCGGTACTCTGCCCGGCATGCCCGTGACCGAACGCATCTACACCAAGGCGGAAAGAGGTGTGCTTGAGCCGATGGAGGAGGCACCCTTTTCGACGGAGGACCAACTCCAAGCGCTGATCGCCGACCATCCCGAGTTGCTCGACGGAAAGCAGATACGCCCTGGTGACCCGAGACGCTGGATACTCGTTACGCGTGAGAAGGGAATCGCCGAGAGCGTCGACAGCGGCAACCGCTGGTCGCTGGACCACCTTCTGATCGACCAAGACGCCGTGCCGACACTGGTCGAGGTCAAACGAGGGCGAAACTCCGATATCCGGCGTGCCGTCGTCGGGCAGATGCTGGAGTACGCGGCGCACGCCGCGCACAGTTGGACCGCGACGGAGTTGCGCCAGGCATTCGAGGAGTCGACCAGCCCACGACGACTCGAGCCCGACGATGAGCTTGCAATGCTGCTCCAGGAGGACGAACCACCGGATGTCGACGGGTTCTGGCAACGGGTAGTCACGAACCTTGCGGCCAGTCGGCTCCGGTTGCTGTTCGTGGCAGACGAGATCCCCGACCCTCTCAGGCGGGTAGTCGAGTTTCTCAACGCGCAGATGCCCGCACTGGAAGTGCTCGCCGTTGAGATCAAGCAGTTCCGGGGCACGTCGACGCAGACGATCGTCCCGCGCGTCCTCGGGAGGACCGAGAAGCCGACCAGCGGCGCCCACGAGCGTCAGCGGCTCACGCGTGAGTCGTTCCTCGCAGCGCTGCCTAGCGACCAAATCCGCAGTACCGCGGCCCGGCTTCTGGATGTGTCGGAGAAGCATGGAGCCACGCTGGAGTGGGGCATGGGTTGTGGCATGATCAAGGCACCGTGCCCTCGGGCCGGCAATCCCGTCTCCGTAGCGTGGCTCTTTGTGCCTGGGGGTCACTTCCGCTACCAGAGCAAATTCACGTTCGGATCCCGGCTCAGTGACCAGTGGCCCCCGGATACACCCCTGCGCGAAGTCCTTGAGCGTTGGGCGGACCAGTTTGCCGGCGACGCGTTTACCGAAAGAAAGGTGGGGAGGAACTGGGTTGTGGGATATGACGATGCCGCGCACCACGTCGGCCTGCTCGAAGACCGGCTCGCCAAGGTACTCTCTGAGTTGAAGGGTATGTGAGCACCTCACCCCATGGGGAGTTGCCGGCCGGGCTCCCTCGGCGTAGAGTCGGGCCGTTCACGACGACCAATTCACGGAGGGATTCAGATGGCAAGCAATCGAGGCGTAGCCTACATCAAGCCCGGCGTGGTCGAGATCCAATCGATCGACTTCCCCGAGCTGGCGCTCGGCGATCGCAAGTGCGACCACGGCGTCATCCTCAAGATCGTGTCGACCAACATCTGCGGCAGCGACCAGCACATGGTGCGGGGTCGCACGACCGCTCCCGAGGGGCTGATCCTGGGCCACGAGATCACCGGTGAGGTGATCGAGCGCGGCCACGACGTCGAGTTCATCGACGTCGGTGACATCGTCAGCGTCCCCTTCAACATCGCCTGCGGCCGCTGCCGCAACTGCAAGGAGACCAAGACCGGCATCTGCCTGAACGTGAACCCGGCGCGCCCCGGCGCCGCCTACGGTTACGTCGACATGGGCGGCTGGGTCGGCGGCCAGGCCGAGTACGTGATGGTGCCGTATGCCGATTTCAACCTGTTGAAGCTGCCCGAACGCGATGTCGCGATGGCCAAGATCAAGGACCTGACGCTGCTGTCGGACATCTTCCCGACCGGCTTCCACGGCGCGTTCTCGGCCGGCGTGGGACCGGGCTCGATCGTCTACGTGGCCGGCGGCGGGCCGGTCGGCCTGGCGTGCGCGCACTCCTGTCAACTGCTGGGCGCCGCGGTGGTGATCGTGGGCGACATGATCTCCGAGCGGCTGGCGCAGGCGCGCAGCTTCGGCTGCGAGACCGTCGACCTGACGCTGGACGCCACCCTGGGCGAGCAGATCGAGGAGATCGTCGGCGAGCCGGAGGTCGACCAGGCGGTCGACTGCGTCGGCTTCGAGGCGCGCGGCCACGGCAAGGACTCCGCCGTGGAGCAGCCGGCGACCGTGCTCAACTCCGTGATGGAAGTGACCCGCGCCGGCGGCGGCATCGGCATTCCCGGCCTGTACGTGACCGGCGACCCGGGCGGCGTCGACGACAACGCCAAGATCGGCAACCTGGGTATTCGCATCGGCCTGGGCTGGGCGAAGTCCCATCACTTCACCACGGGCCAGTGTCCGGTGATGCGCTACCACCGCCAGCTCATGCAGGCGATCGTCTACGACAAGGTGAAGATCGCGGAGGCGGTCAACGCGCAGGTCATTTCCCTGGACGACGCCCCCAACGGCTACCAGGACTTCGACAAGGGCGCGGCGACCAAGTTCGTGATCGACCCGCACGGGATGATCGCCGCGTAGGCCGCACGCGGCGGATGGACCGGGAGGGCGCTGGCGCGGATCAACTCCGCCCGGCGCCCTTTCCTCATCTGAGGCCCCAGCGCTTCAGTCGCGGAAGCGCGGCGACGTGTCGGCCTGTTCGGTGAGCTCGCAGCGGTCCTGCGGGTGGTAGCCGATAGCGCGGCGGCCGTGGTCCAGGTCGTACAGCGGCCACGCGGCATCGGAGACGCCGAAGACGATCTCGAAGCCAACGCCGGGGTGGGTGAGGGCCGCCTCGAACACCCGCACGGCGTCGCCGTGGCTGAGGTCGTGCGGGTGCCCGGTACCGGTCCGGTCGGCGCGGAAGCTGCCGATGCGCACCGCCACGAACTCGATGCCGAACTCGGCGTGGTAGCGGTAGCCGAGTTGCTCTCCGAACGCCTTGCTGACCGAGTAGTCGTCGAACGGACGGGTCGGCAGATCGACCGTGCGCGTCAGCTTGCGCGGGTAGCGCTCCACGAGGCCGGCACGGCTCGCGAACACGAACCGGCGCACGCCCGAGCGCCTCGCGGCCTCCAGCGCGTTGCGCATGCCGACGATGTTGGCCTGAAGCACGGCCTCCCAGCCGTGCGCGCCACCCACGACGGCCCCCAGGTGGACGATACCGTCCACCCCTTCCGCCGCGGCGGTCAGCCGCTCCAGGTTCTGCAGGTCGCCGACCACGGACTCCTCGACGCCGGCCGTCGGCTGCAGGTCATAGCCGCGCAGCCGGTGCCGTTCGGCGAGACCCGCGACCAGTACCCGGCCCAGCGTGCCGGCCGAACCGGTGATCAGTACGTGCATTCGTTTCCTCCCGTCAGGGTCATCGCTCGACAACCAGGGCGTCCATGAAGTCCGACACGGTCATGTCCGCCAGCGCGGTGCCGTCGTCGAACCAGGCCACGATCCGCTCCACCCGCTCCGTATCGAACGCCGTCGCCACGTTGGCCCGAAGCTTGCGCCGCAGCCTGGGCAGCGCCTCCGCGCGCCGTCGCGGGTGGCCGATCGGGTAGACCACCTCGACGGGGTCGGTGGCGGTGCCGTCGCGGTAGTGCACCTGCACGGCGTTGGCGATCGAGCGCTCGGCCGGATCCAGGTAGCCGGCGCTGTATGACGGCTCCTCGATCACCTGCATCACCGCCCGCAGCCGGTCGATGCGCGGGTCGGCCGCGAATTCGTCGTCGTAGTGGTGGTCGGTCAACTCGCCGGCCAGCAGTCCTACCGCGACGATGTACTGCAGGCAGTGGTCGCGATCCGCCGGATTGGCCAGCGGCCCGCTCTTGTCGATGATCCGCACCGCCGCTTCCTGGGTGCGGATGTCGATGCGCTCGATCTCGTCCAGCCGCTCGCGCACCCGCGGATGCAGTGCGATCGCCGCCTCGGCCGCGGTCTGCGCGTGGAACTCCGCGGGGAAGTCGACCTTGAACAGCACGTGCTCGACGATGTGGCTGGCCAGCGGCCCGCAGCGCAGCGGCTGGCCGCGCAGCAGCACCGCGTCGAAGCCCCAGCGCGGCGCCGCGACCGCGCGCGGATAGCCCGGCTCGCCGCGCATCGTCAGGTAGGCGAGCTGCACGGCGCGCGCCGCGGCGTCGCCGGCCGCCCAGGATTTGCGCGACCCGGTGTTCGGCGCGTGACGGTACGTGCGCAGCGGGCCGGCGTCGACCAGCGCCTGCGACGCGGCGGCCGCCACCGCGTCCGCGTCCCCGCCGAGCAGGGCGGTGACCGTGCACGCGCAGGCCAGCTTCACCAGCAGCACGTGGTCGAAGCCCACCCGGTTGAAACTGTTGTCGATCGCCAGCACGCCCTGGATCTCGTAGGCGCGAATGATCAGCGACTCAAGCTCGCGCATGGTGACGCGGCGCTGTCCGCTACGGCACAGGTAATCGGCTACCGCCAGCAGCGCGCCGATGTTGTCGGAGGGGTGGCCCCACTCGGCAGCCAGCCACGTGTCGTTGTAGTCCAGCCAGCGGATCAGGATCGAGGTGTTGAACGCCGCCTGGATCGGATCCAGCGCCAGCGCCGTGCCTGGCACCCGCGCGCCGCCGGGCACAGCGTCGTTCTGACCCGGCACGAACGGTCCCAGGAGGCGCGTGCAGGCGGGGTGGCGCAGCGCCAGGGCCGCGCAGCCCAGCGCATCCAGTAGACACAGCCGCGCAGCGTCGTAAGCGGCTCTCGGAAACGGCGGCGGATCGGCGGCAAAGGATCCCAGCCGCCGCAGGACGGCGTCGGCGTTCATGCGATGCACCTGTTCGTCAGAGACGACTCCCGAACTCTGTCGGCGTCTCCATCGGATGGCGGCTGCGCAGCGCCACGAGATCGTCGTCCCCGGTCACCAGGAGGTCGGCCTTCGCTGCCACCAGCGGCGCCAGCACGGGCGAGTCCTTGCGATCCCGCGGTGTCTGCGCGCAGCCTTGACGGCCTCATCGGTCAGAGCCTGGACGTCGTGTTCCGTCGCATCGGCGAACGCACGCGCGATCTCGCCCCGCATGCGGTCGAATTCCTCGTCCAGCTTGCGCAACCGCTCGAACATCGTTCATGCGCTCTCTTCCGCGGCTGATCTCGCCCCATTGCCGAGGTACCAGCCGCTTCTTTCGAAGAGCATCAACTGTTCCTCCGACCTCTCATGCTCCTCCCTGGGCGAAGCGCGAACGTGATTTGTGACCAATGCCTCAAGCATCGGCTTTCGGTTCGTTTCGCGCGCACCGACATGATAAAAGTGCTCCTGTGTCGAGATTTCGAACGTGCTCCAGAGCGTCTCCAGATACTCGTTCTTTCGGTACTCATTGCTGTGCCACGTAGATAGCATGAAGCGGCACGGGTTCTTCCGCAGCCTCTCGTACAGTGACGTCTCCGACTCTTCATCCCAACTGTCATAGTAGTCTACGTGGCGGCCGACATAGGGAGGATCACAGTACACGTAATCGCCCTCTTTCGCTTCCCCGAGAGTGATCCGGTAGTCCTGGCACGCGAACCGCCAGTCGAACAGCTCCGTGGCCGCTCGGAAGCACTCGACCTGATTGACGATCTTCGTGACGTAGGCCGGAGCGAACCGCTGCGGCTTGTGTCCGAACGGGACATTGAATCCCCCTCGCTTGTTGAATCGGATGACTCCGTTGAAACAGGATCGATTGAGGAAGAGGAAATCCAGCGGATCCCCACTGGAGTTGAAACGGTCGCGCACATGGTAATAGTGGTCTTGCCCTCGATTCGCCAAGAGATTGCCTTCTCGCTCGAGGTACCTCCTCGTCCTCGACCCATCGACGGTACCGTCCTTGACGGCTTGATAGAACCGGATCAGGTGTGGATTGCTGTCGGCGAGCAAGGCTCGCCGCGGGGCCACGTTCAGAGCCACCACTCCGGAACCAAGGAAAGGCTCAACCCAAATCCCGGCTGGATCGCGCTCAATCTCCCGTAGAATAGTGGGTACCAGCTTGGTCTTGATGCCCTGGCACTTGATCGGCGGTACCTGGACTCGCATCGTCAACTCCCTTTGGAATGACGTGCCGCCTTCGGCACAACCTGCGTCGGATCACCGCCACGGTAACTGACGAAGTCCGCCAGTCTTCGGATTGGGCGGGTCTCTCCGGAAGGCTCCTTTATCGTAATCTTCCCGTAGTTCATCCAATAGTCGTCGAACCATTCTTCTCCGAGCACCGAGAACATCCCGTTGCCCGCAACGATGTCGTCAATTCTGTTGATGCTGCCGATGTTCGCCGTATTGCCGCTGCCGCGTTGATCCGATGCAATCCGCCACTTTTCTTGAACGAAGAACTGAATGTCTCGAATGACTGAAGCGATCGACTGAAGATCCTCGATTCGATACGCTCGGGTCTCATCGACGTCTCGGTCGGCGTGACGCGAGTAGATGATACCCAAACAGAAATGGCCGGCGTACTCTTTGTACGGGAACTGTATGTTCTTCGTGCTGTCTCGATCCTTGAAGTACTTACCGTGTGAGCCGAGCGTGAACCCGTTACAGAACTCAGGGGATTTTTCCCGCCGGTATGTCGTCTTGAAGTCGACGGCAAACTTCAGATTCGAATCGGTCTTCACAAACGATATGTCCGGGTAGTAGTTCTGATGGTCCGCGAGAACGAGTGCATACCCTCTCTCCTCCGCGAACGACAGCAGCTTCGGAAAGAGATGAATCTCGAGGATCTTTGAGACCACCTTGGTATCGGAGGAGATAGTGTAAATGCTGCGATACACGTCGATAAATCCTTTCACCGTCCACTGACCGTCTTTGGTCGCAATTTCTGTGCTGAGGTTGTCGGTCAAGCTTCGCAGCGCCTTGAGGAACGATGCCTTCTCCTGTTCTTCGTTCAATACGGATCTCCGCTCGCGTCCATCGTCGCGCTCGCGGCAACTCGCGGTCAAGCCGCGCGTCTGCCCGAAGATCTGAAACTCGCGGGATCACGTAGCTGTCCGTCCGTCGCCAAGGTAGCGTCCGACGTGGCGCTGGCGCTTTCACTCATACCCACGGTGTGAGACAGTGCCGGCTATGCAGGCACACACGACCTTGGGCTCGTTCGAGCCCCTGCAGCGGCTGCTGTTCTACGACGACTTCAACGACGGCGTGAACGGCTGGGGCGCACTGATCGGCAACTACGAGGACCGCGTCGACGCCATGCTGCCGGAGTACATGGACATGCGCCCGCCGATGCTGAGCAACCTGACCATGTGGGACGCGGGCACCTCCGGCGCGATCGGAGGAGCCTACGCGCTGAAGCTGGCCACGCGCGCCAAGCCCGGTACCTTCTGCACCGCGATCAAGCGCTACACTTTCCGCACCGCCGGACCGCTGCGCGTGGAGGCGATCGTCACCTTCAAGCCGGAAGCGAACGAGCTGGAGCTGGGAGAGACGGCGGTGCGAGCGTTCGGCGTGCTGCTCGACCTCCAACACGCCGACGGGCAGGCGGCCGAGCCGCTGCGGGTGATGCCGCACATCCGCTACCTCAACGCCTTCGAGGGCCGGCGGGCCGAGTGCTGGCAGTACAAGAACGAGCGGGAGCCGCTCCACGACATCGGCACCCGCGGCAAGACCTGGTCGCACTTTCACTTCAAGTCCAGAAACTGGGTCGACGTCCCGGGCGGCGGCCAGCGGCTCTGCTACAACGAGATCGCCACCAAGCACAACTGGTACTACCTGCGGATGGACTTCGACCTGGCCGGCATGCGGTTCCTGGGCTTCCGCTGCAACGAACTCGACCTGGACGTGGCCGGCATCGAGCCGATGCGGCTGCCGGCGATGCCCAACCTGTGGTCAATGCTGAACGTCGCGTTCTTCGTGGAGAGCGACGCCGCCACGCGCGCGTTTCTGTACGTGGACAGCGTCGCCGTCTCCACGGCCACGTGAGGGAGTGAGACGATGAGACAGAGTCACACCGCGGCGATCGAGCTGGGCACCACCTGGGAGGGAGACTTCGCCACCGAGCCGTACGAATCGGCATGGGCGCGCGAGGCGATCTTCTTCATCCGCCTCATCGACGGCAAGGCTCCCGCCGGTGCCGTCGCCCGCGTGCAGATCGCGCCGGACGGCATCCACTGGGCCGACGAGGGCACGGAGATCGCGCTGCCGAGCGCGCCGGGACCGACCACGTTCGCGCGCCTGCGCCACTTCGGCGGCTGGCTGCGCCTGACCGGAACGCTGCCCGCCGGCGTCGCCGTGCCGGTCATCGTCCACCTGGCGCTGAAGGAGTAGGGCGCCCAGGCGAGGGCCGGCACCGTCCAGGCGTGTCCGACTCGCGAGGCTCCTACCGCTCCGACAGCGGCACGAACGGGCGGTCGTCGGGGCCGATGTAGTCGGCGGTGGGGCGGATCAGCTTGTTGTCGGCAAGTTGCTCGATGACGTGCGCGGCCCAGCCGGTCAGGCGGGCGATCACGAACACCGGCGTGAACAGCCGTTGCTCGATGCCGAGCTGGTCGAACACCACCGCGCTGTAGAAGTCCAGGTTCGGGAACAGCCCCTTCTCCCGCCGCATCACCGCCTCGATGCGGCGCGCGATCGCCAGCATCCGGTCGCCGCCGTGGCGGGCTACCAGGCGATCCGCGCACGCCTCGATGATCGGCGAGCGGGGATCGCCATCGCGGTAGACGCGGTGGCCGAACCCCATGATCAGCTTCTTCTCCGCGAGCGCCTGCATGACGCCCGCCTCCGCCGCGTCCGGGTCGTCGAAAGAGCGGATCAGGTCGAGCGCCGCCTCGTTGGCGCCCCCGTGCAGCGGCCCGCGCAGCGTGCCGATGGCGGCGGTGATCGCGGAGTGGAAGTCGGTGAGGGTTGAGGCCGCCGTGCGCGCCGCGAAGGTGGAGGCGTTGAACTCGTGCTCGGCGTACAGGGTCATGGCGACGTCCAGGGTGCGTTCGGCCTCGGGCGTCACCGGCCCGGCGCCGAGCTGGACCAGGGTATGGGCGGCGAGCGACCCGGCGCCGGCACCATCCGCGGCGGCGCCGCGCCACGCGCCGATGACGGCCGGCAACTGCGCCAGCAGGGTGTCGGCCGCGGCCGCCATGGCGGCCGGATCCACGACCGGCGCGACCGCGCCCAGCGCCGAGCAGCCGGTGCGCAGCACGTCCATCGGATGGGCATGGCCGGGCAACCGCTGCATGATGTCGCGGACCGCCTCCGGCAGCTCCCGGCGCGCAGCCAACCGATCCCGGTACGCGGCGAGCTCCGCCGCCGCCGGCAGCTCGCCGTGGATCAGCAGGTATGCCACCTCCTCGAAGCAGGCGCCGCCCGCCAGCTCCTCAATCGCGTAGCCGCGATAGCGCAGGCCGTGGCCCTTGCCGACGGTCGCGACCGCCGAGCGGCCGGCGACCACTCCGCTCAGGCCCGCGCTCGCCTCAGCCACGGGTGCCGCCCCCGGGCGGGTTGGTCCTGGCCAGGATCGCGTCGGCGCGCGCCTCGTAGCGCTCGTAATCCAGTGTCTCGTACAGCTCGGCACGTGTCTGCATGTGAGAGAGTATCTCCCTCTGGGTGCCGTCGCGGCGAATCGTCTCGAACACGCCGACCGCCGCCCTGGCCATGGCCCGGAACCCGGACAGCGGGTAGAGCGCCAGCGCCACGCCGGCCGCCGCGAGCTGCTCGCGCGTCCACAGCGGCGTCTGTCCGAACTCGGTGATGTTCGCCAGCACCGGCACCCGTGCCGCCTGGGCCACGCGGCCGAACTGATCGAGTGCGGTGGCGCCCTCGAAGAAGATCATGTCCGCTCCGGCTTCCACGTAGCGCCCGCACCGCTCCACCGCAGGCTCGATCCCCTCGACCGCCAGCGAGTCGGTGCGCGCCATCACCACGAAGCGATCGTCGGGCCGTCCGTCGACGGCGGCGGCGATCCGCTCCTGCATGAGGTCGGCGGCCACGAGCTGCTTGCCGCCGCGGTGCCCGCACCGCTTGGTCTGCACCTGGTCTTCCAGGTGCATGGCAGCGGCGCCCGCGCGCGCCAGCTCCCGGGCCGTGCGGCCGATCGTGAGGCCCTCGCCCCAGCCGGTGTCGGCATCGACCAGGAGCGGCAGCGGCACGGCGCCGGTGATCCGGCGCGTGTCCTCCAGCACGTCTCCCAGGCCCGTCATCGCTAGGTCGGGAAGCGCGAATCCGGCGTTGGCCACACCGGCGCCGGACAGGTAGATAGCCCGGAATCCGGACGCCTGCGCCTGCACCGCGGCATACGCGTTGATCACGCCGATCACCTGCAAGGGCCGCTCGGCGCTCAGGGCCGCATGCAGATCGCCGCTCATCGCCGACCTCAGGTTGCAGATCCAGGAGTCGATAATCAAGTGGGATGTACGCCTTGATCCTGGCGCTGCTCGTACTGACCGCAGCCGGCGCCGCCGCTCAGGAGCCGCTGCCGGTGTCGTTTGCCGCCGCGCCGGAGCCGTACGCTCAGGCAGCAGCCCGTACGGTCACCACCGGAGTGGCCTCCTGGTACGGCTGGCAGTTCCACGGCCGGCCGACCGCGAGCGGCGAGCAGTACGACATGTTCGCGCTGACCGCCGCGCACCCGACGCTGCCGTTCGACACCCTGGTGAAGGTCTCCCTGATCGGAGACGACTCCAGCGTCGATGTCCGCATCAACGACCGCGGTCCGTTCGTGGACGACCGCGTCATCGACCTGTCCCTTGGCGCCGCCCGGGAGCTGGGAATGTTGCGCTCCGGCGTCGCCCGGGTACGACTGCAGGTGCTGCACATGCCGCCGCCGACTCGGTACATGCTGCAGATCGGCTTGTTCAGGATCCCGGACAACGCCCACGATCTGCTCCACCGGCTGCGGGTACGGGACATCCCGGTCACCGTGGAGCCGTTCGGAGAGCTCACACGAGTCGTCACGCAGCCGACCTCGGAATCCGAGCTGGCCGCGATCGAGCACCGGTTGCGCGCCGCAGGAATCGGGGTGTGGGTGCGCCGCTCGTGCGTGGAGCCGCAGCCGGAGGCCGTCACGTTGCGGACTCGCCGTCCGTGCCCGAGCGGTGTATAACCAATGCGGCGCCCAGCCGGCCCGACGCGGGTGGGCTTGACCGCGGTGCGTGTGCCCCAGTAGCTCAGGTGGATAGAGCAACGGTTTCCTAAACCGTGGGTCGGACGTTCGAGTCGTCTCTGGGGTAGGAAGCTTCCAAAACAGGAGGGGTCGTGCGGATCGCCCTGGCCCAGATCAACCCGACCATCGGCGACTTCGCCGGCAACGTCGACCGCATCGTGGCCGCCGCGCAGGCGGCGCGAGCCGGCGGCGCCACGCTGATGGTCTGCCCGGAGCTGTCGGTGTGCGGCTACCCGCCGATGGACCTGCTGGACCACCGCTCGTTCGTGACGGCCAACCTGGACGCCGTCGATCGGCTTCGCCGGCTGCTGCCGCCGGGGCTCGGCGTGGTGGCCGGCCACGTCGCTCCCAACCGGACCGGCGCGGGCAAGGCGCTGCACAACGTCGCCACGCTGCTCGCCGGTGGCGCCGTGGTCGGCTCGCAGGCCAAGAGCCTGCTGCCCACCTACGACGTATTCGACGAGGCGCGCTATTTCGAGCCGGCCGCCGCCTGCCGGCCCGTGCCGTTCGCCGGCGAGCGGCTGGGGCTCACCATCTGCGAGGACATCTGGTGGGAGTCGGACCCCGACCCGTCCGGCGCCTACGCGCGCGACCCGGTCGCCGAGCAGGCGCGCGCCGGCGCGACGCTGATGCTGGCGCCGTCCGCATCGCCCTACCACCTCGGCAAGCCGGCGCTCCGCGCCTCGTTGCTGACGCGGGTGGCGGCCACCGGCGGCTGCCCGGTTCTGTACGCCAACGCGGTCGGCGGCAACGACGGGCTCATCTTCGACGGGCAGTCGATGGCGTGCGCGGCCGACGGCCGGCTGATCCACCGGTCGCCCGGCTTCCGGGAGGACGTGGCCGTGGTCGACACCGACTCGACCGGGGGCGCCGCCCCTGCCACGGACGACTACCGGGAGGTCGAATCCGCGATCGGCATCGGCCTGCGCGACTACCTGGCCAAGACCGGCCACGACCGTGTCTGCCTGGCGGTCTCCGGCGGCATCGACTCCGCGGTGGTGGCGGCGGTCGCGGCACGGCAACTGGGTCCCCAACGGGTCACCGGCTTCGCGCTGCCGTCGCGCTATTCCTCGGACGGCAGCCGCGGCGACGCGGAGGACCTGGCGCACGCGCTGGGTATCGAGTTCCACCTGCTCTCCATCGAGCCGGCGTTCGCCGCGTACCTGGACACGCTGGCGCCGGTGTTCGCCGGCCGGCCCCCGAACACGGCGGAGGAAAATCTGCAGGCGCGCATCCGCGGCACCCTGGTGATGGCGTTCGCGAACAAGACCGGCGCGCTGGCCCTGGCCACCGGCAACAAGAGCGAGTTGGCCACCGGCTACGCCACCCTGTACGGCGACATGGCCGGCGCGCTGGCGCCGATCGGCGACCTGTGGAAGACGCAGGTGTACGCGCTGGCGCGGCGCATCAACGAAGACGGCCCGGTCATCCCGCAGGCGTCCATCGACAAGCCGCCCTCGGCGGAGCTGCGGCCCGAACAGCTCGACAGCGACTCGCTGCCGCCGTACGACGTGCTGGACGCGATCCTGCGGCGCTACGTCGAGGACAGTGAGGGCGCCGAGCAGATCGCCGCCGCCGGCTTCGAGCCCGAGCTGGTCGGGCGCATCCTGCAGATGGTGGCGCGCTCCGAGCACAAGCGGCGCCAGGCCGCGACCGTGATCAAGCTGTCACCGCGCGCCTTCGGCCCCGGCCGCCGCTTCCCGATCGCCCGCTGGGACGAACGCTAGGACCCTAGTAGGAGGCGGCCGCCTCCAGCGTCTCCAGCTCCAGCTCGCAAGCGGCACACGGCATCTGGATCGCCCACGACGCCAGCGCCTCCGGATGCACCTCGCCGATCACACCGGCACGCGTATCGTCCGCGCCGACCAGCACCTCCGCGGCGCGGCCCGGCGCGAACCTGCGATCGGCGCACGCGCGCAGCCGGTAGGGGATGCGCAGGTAGTAGAGCAATCCGGCCAGGTGCTCGTTGACGTCGTTGAAGCCGGCCGCCCCGTCCGCCATCAGGAAGCCCAGATGGGTGCGCGTCACCGTACCGGAGTCGTCGCCGGCGTCGCGGCGGGCGACCTTGCCCACCTCGAACAGGCGGTGCGGGTAGACGGCGTGCGCGCTGGCCGCCTCGCAGCGCAGCAGGCTGGGCAAGTTGGAGGCGCGCACCACCGCGTAGCTCTCCGAGATCGGGTTGGCGATGCGCAGCACCTGTGCGTCCAGCTCCGGGTCGCCGGCCGCCCGCATCCGCTCGACGTGGTCGCGCTCCGAGCCGAGGTAGCTGACCATCAGCTCCTCGTACCCCAGTCCCACCATCAGCGCCCGCGCCCGCCGGCTGAACACCTCGACGTCGGTCAGCCGGCCGGCCGTGAAGTCCTCAGGCAGCGTGGGGCGAAACGTCTCCAGGCCGCGGCCGATCACCACCTCCTCGATCACGTCCACGGCATGCAGGAAGTCGTTGCGGAACGGCGGCGGACGCACCGTCAGGGTATCGCCGGACACCTCCGCCTCGACGCCGGCGCGCCGCAGGGAGTCCAGCGCGTCGCCGGCCGCCACCGGCTCGCCGAGCAGCCGCCCCACGTAGGACAGCTCCACACGGACCGGCTCCTGGAACGCCAGCGGCGCGGTCACCTCCCGGCCGAACGGCGTGTCGTACGGGTACCTGGTGGTGACCGGATGGATCCGGAAGCCGGCATCGGCCAGGTCGCAGGCGACGACCGCGGTGGCCAGCAACAGGTGGCTGAGGTCGGTGCCGGTCACCTCGACGAACAGGTCGTCGTCGGCAGGCGTGACCGCCCCCAGCCCGGCGCTGTTGATGACCGGCGGCATGCTCAGCGCAACGCCTGTGGCATCCACCAGAAACGGAAAGCGGTCGTACCCGGCGATGATCGGGCCGAACTCCACCCCCTTGGGATGGCCGGCGAGCACCTGGCGCAGGTTCATTTCCTGTGGCGCCTCGCCGTCGGCAGGCAGGGGCGCGAACGAGGTGGCATCCGGATCGGCGGCGACGTAGCGGATCGGGTAGTGCATGCGGCCGGCCCGGTAGACGCCCATGGCGATCGACCGCCGCTTGCGGCCGAAGCTCCAGCACAGCTTCTCCTGCGTCTGGATCAGGTCCACCAGCAGGGCCTCGCCCACCGCGGGCCCGCTCGCCTGGAAGCCGACGATGTAGGGCCGTACCGACTTCAGCCCCGCGTCGACCTCGATGACGCGTTCCTGCGAGGGGAGGGGGGACCCCGGCTCGGAAAAGCAATCGTAGGACGGCAGCGGCTCGCCCAGCCGGGCGCGCAGTTGCCGTGCCAAGCCGGCGGTGGACCACAGGTCAGGCCGGTTGGTGTCGTTGAGCTCGATGCGGCGGATGCCGGCATCCAGGTCACGTTCGTCCAGCACCGCCTTGGCGCAGGACAGCAGCGGCTCCAGCTCCGCGTCGTCGATCGGCCGGCCCAGGAATCGCTCCAGCAGGCCGTCGGCCACGTCGATCTTGGGCATGCCTACGCCCTCCCGCCGGCCGCCGCCGCGGCGCGCGTGCGCACCCGCTCGATGTCCTCCGAGAACAGCTCTCGCACCGTGTCCAACCCCAGCGACAGCAGCGCCATGCGGTCGATGCCAAGCCCCCACGCCAGCACCGGCACGTCCACGCCCATCGGATCGCACACCTCGGGGCGGAAGATGCCCGCTCCGCCCAGCTCGAACCAGCCGAGCTGCGGGTGCTTGACCCACAGCTCCACCGACGGCTCCGTGAACGGAAAGTAGCCGGGCTCGAAGCGAACCTCCGTCGCCTTGGCCACCTCCCGGGCGAACAGCTCCAGCAGGCCCAGCAGCGAGCGCAGGTTGGCCCGCTCGCTCAGGACGATCCCCTCGGTCTGGTAGAAGTCGGCCAGGTGCGTGGCGTCCACGTCGTCGTACCGGAAGCAGCGCACCACGCCGAAGTACTTGCCCGGCACCTCGGCGCCCGTGAGCGCCTTGGCCGACAGCACCGTCCCCTGGCTGCGCAGGATCAGCCGGCGCGTGAAGTCGCGGTCGAAGCGGTAGCCCCAGCCACGGCTGCCGGTCCGTCCGCCCCGCTCGTGGGCATCGGCCACCGAGTCCAGGAACCGCTCCGGGATCGAGGCGGTGTGGGTCGGCTCCCTGACGTAGAACACGTCGTGGATGTCGCGCGCCGAGTGGGACTGCGGCATGAACAGCGCGTCGCAGTTCCAGAACTCGGTCTCCACCAGCGGCCCGTCGAATTCCTGGAAGCCGAGCGAGACCAGCTTGTCCTTGAGATCGTCCAGGAAGGTCGCATAGGGGTTGTGGCGGCCGAACAGCACCCGGTTCGGCGGGGTCTCCACGTTGTAGGGGCGCAGGCCGCGCTCCCGCCAGGCGCCGGACGCCAGGACCTCCGGCGTCAGGACGCCGATCGCGTCGGCCGCGGCAGCCGGTCCGGCGGCGAGCGCCGCCGCCACCTGCGCGCCGTCCCCGGTCAGTCGGTAGAAGACCGTCTCCCGGTCGCTCGCCCGGAACGGCCCGCGCGTCCCCCGCCGGCGGCTGAGGGTCGCGAGCACGTCCCGGTCCCCGTCCGGGAGCGCCGACTCCCGCAACGGCCCGGCAACGGCGGCGTCCAGCAGGCGGCGGGCGGTCGCCAGCGTCGCCGGCGGGTCGCCGATCGCCGCGGCGCGCTTCCGATCGTCCATCCGCACGGCTCGCGCGCGCGCCAGCGCCCCGAACGCCGAACCCACTTCGCGCTGCTCCAGCGCGGTGCGCTCGGCCAGGTCCGGCAGCGACAGGGGCCCGCCTTCGAGCTGCCGGAGGATCCGCTCCTCCGGCATGCCGTCGCGCTGATACGAGCGGCCCAGCTCGGTCAGATCGTGCTCGACCTCGCCGACGCGGCCGGTCTCGGCCAGCCAGCCCTTGCCGGTGAGCCAGGAGATGACCTGGTTGATCTGACCCAGGACCATGCCGGCCGCCGCGGCCAGCGCTTCCGGCGTGTAGTCCTCCCCCGGCTGCACCTCACGGAGCGCTGCCGCCTCCAGCGGGTGCAAGTCGGCCGGCGCTCTCGAACTCGGTGGTTGCATGATGGGTATCGCCCTGCCTGTGATTCGGGATCGGCCGTCAGAGCGCCAGCTCGGCCTCGAACTGGTCGACGGCGTGGCGCATGAAGGCAAGCTTCTTGGTCGCCATCTGCGCCGACACCTCGAAGCAGAACCGCTCCGAATGTGCAAGGCGCTCGCGCAGGAACTCCAGGACTTCTTCCATGGTCTTCAGATGGTGCCAGAAGAACGCGCCGATCGACAGGCGGGCGAATCCCACCGCGCCGATGGTGTCCAGCAGGTTGGCGTCGTAGAGCAACTTCGCCTCAAGGCCCTCCGGCTGCGAACCCGGCGCGTGCTCGGCGATTGCGTCGCAGACGGCGTTGACCTTGCTCACGTCGAAGCCGACCTCGCTCAGCAGCACCCGCGCCCGGTCGGTGGCGGCCCCGGCCCCGCGCGCCGGCGTCTCGATGTTGTGCAGGAAGCAGGCGGCGTGCAGGACGTCGTCGTCGTAGTCCATGCCCTCGCCGATCTCCCGCGCCAGGTGGTAGACGCGCGCGGAATGCTCGAATCCCGAGGCCAGGCGGCCGGCCGTCAGGTCCTTGACGTACTGCACCAGCAGTTTGCGCATGCTCCAGTATAGGGGTCTCGGATTCGGGGCGCCAACGCCGGGGCCGGCGCTCGGCTACTGGCGGAACACGCGCGCAGTCGTGGATAATCGCCGCTTCATGGTAGTGGTTCTGGCGCGCGGCATCTCCGACGCCCGCCAGCAGGCGGTGCGCCGCGAGCTTCAGGAGCAGGGGTTCACGGTGCGGCAGATCGAGGACGGCGAGCGCACCGTGCTGGCGGCGGTCGGCCCGCGGGTGACCGATCCCCACGAGTACGAGGCGATCGACGGGGTGGAGCAGGTGCTGCCGATCTCAAAGCCGTACAAGCTGGCCTCCCGCGAGGTGCAGCGCGCCGACACGGTGGTGGCGGTGGGACCCATCCGCATCGGTGGCCAGCGCATCGCCGTGATCGCCGGCCCGTCCGTGGTGGAGAGCCGCGAGCAGATCATGGAGTGCGCGGCGCTGGTGGCCGAGTCCGGTGCGGTGCTGCTGCGCGGCGCGGCGTTCAAGCCGCGCACCTCGCCATACGCCTTCCAGGGGCTGGGGCTGGAGGGCCTGCGCTACCTGCGCGAGGCGGGCGACCGGCACGGGATGCCGGTGGTGTCGGAGGCTTCGTCGCCCGACCACCTGGCGGAGATGGCCGAGCTGGTCGACGTGCTGCAGATCGGTGCGCGCAACATGCAGAACTTCGACCTGCTGCGGCGGGTGGGCGCCATCGGCAAGCCGGTGATGCTCAAGCGCGGCATGGGCGCCAGGGTCCGCGACCTGCTCATGTCGGCCGAATACCTGCTGGCCAACGGCGCCGAGGACGTGATCCTGTGCGAGCGCGGCATCCGCACCTTCGAGACCGCCACCCGCAGCACCCTGGACCTGTCGGCGGTGCCGGCCGTGCAGGCGCTGTCGCACCTGCCGATCATCGTCGACCCCAGCCTGGGCACCGGTGTCCGCGGCAGGGTGCCGCCCATGGGGCTGGCGTCGCTGGCCGCCGGCGCTCAGGGACTGCTGGTCGAGGTGCATCCGGACCCGGAGCGGGCGCTGTCCGATGGGCCTCAGTCGCTGTATCCGGCGCAGTTCGAGAAGCTGATGCGCGACATCGACGGACTGGCCGCCGTGCTGGGCATGGAAGTGGCGCGGCTGCCGCTGGGAGCGGCCAAGACCGCATCACCGCGTCCCGCCGGCGACCACGGGAAGTTGCCCAGGGTCGCCTTCCAGGGGGAGATGGGCGCCAACAGCGAGATCGCCATCCGCCGCTTCCTGGAACGCGCCGAGCCCGTGCCGTGCCGGGAGTTCCGGGACGTGTTCGAGGCGGTGCTGTCGGGCGCATGCCGCTACGGCGCCCTGCCGGTCGAGAACTCGCTGACCGGCACCATTCACCAGAACTTCGAGCTTCTCCTGCAGTTTCCGGACCTGACGATCGTCGCCGAGCGCAACATCCGCATTGTGCACAACCTGATCGGCCGGCCTGGCGCGACCATCGACGGCATCAGGCGCGTCTATTCGCACCCGCAGGGACTGGCGCAGTGCCAGCGGTTCCTGAGCGAGCATGACTGGCAGTCGGTGTCGTTCTACGACACCGCCGGCGCGGTCGCCCACCTGGCCCGCGAAGGGCAGATGAGCGACGCCACCATCGCCAGCGAGGAGGCCGCGCGCACCTACCGGATGCGCGTGCTCAAGCAGGGGATCGAGGACAACCCCCAGAACTACACGCGATTCCTGCTGATCGCCGCGGCCGACCATCCGCCGCTGGCGCCCCCAGACAAGGCGTCCCTGGTGTTCGCCACTCCCGACCGCCCCGGCGCGCTGTCCGAGTGCCTGACGGTGTTCGCCGCCCACGACCTGAACATGACCAAGCTGGAGTCGCGGCCCATCCCCGGACGCCCGTGGGAGTACCGGTTCTACGTCGACGTGGCCCTGGGGTCCGACGCCGACGCGCTCGGCAACGCCGAGGCGGAGTTGCGCGAGCTCACCGACAGCTACCGCATTCTCGGCGTCTACAGCTCGTAGGCGAACCGCACGGGCGCCCTGCAGACGGATCAATGCGGTCGGGCGTCGAACACCTCCGTCAGGCTTTGCGCGTCAAGCAGGGCATCGAGCCAAGCATCGATCTCCGCCGCCGACCCGACCGCCACCCGTGACCGAGCACTCGCCGGAACCGGACCGAACCGCCGCTGCAGAAGACGAAGCAGAGTCTCGGCCTTGCCCTCGGCTCTACCCTGGGCTTTGCCCTCGGCTCTACCCTGAGCCTTGCCCTCGGCTCTACCCTGAGCTTTGCCCTCGGCTCTACCCTGAGCTTTGCCCTCGGCTCTACCCTGAGCCTTGCCCTCGGCTCTACCCTGGGCCTTGCCCTCCCGCACCCATGCTTCCGCGACGGTTGACATCAGCGCCTCCCAGCGTTCCGGCTTCGCTGCCCGCGCCGCCGTCTCCAGCACCGCGGGCGTCAGCTCGTAGGTCCTCACAATATACGAGAGCACCTGCAGCTCCAACTCGCTTCCGTCCGGCACACCCGACAGGATCCGCCGCAGCACCCCTTCCTCCGGCTGCCCGCGGAACGCCGCCACCAACGCCGCCAGCCCCGACCATACCGCAGGGTCGCCCGACAGCTCGGCCAGCGGCCGCTCACCCAGATCATGCAGCACGCAGCACAGCCGGCGCGCAAACGCCGCCAACTCACCCTCGCCCGCGATCATCTCCGCCACCGACAGCGCTCCGCTCCACCGCTCCTTCCCGTGGTAGAAGATCAGCGGCACGATCGGCGGCAGCGCCCGCAGCCGCGATGCGCGGCCCTCGGCATGGCGCTGCCAGATGCGCACCATGTAGCCGAGCATCTGCAACGGGGTGCCCGCATCGGGCGCCGCCTTGTGCTCAAGCAACACGTAGACATATGCGGTGCCGCCGCCCTTCAGGCGCGCCTCGAACAGCCGGTCGCTGTGGCTCCGGTGCAGCACGGCATCCACGAAGCTCGCATCGACCAGGCGGATCGGCGCGTCCGACAGTTCCGCAGCGACGGCGGGAGGCAGATACTCTCGTACCAGCGTCTCGGCCCGTCCGGGGTCTGCGAGCAACGCGCGACGCTGCGTCGCCATCCCGACCTGTTTCCCGAAGAGGCGCTGCGCGACATCCTGGCGCCGCCCTCCATCGCCACCAGGCTCTCCGAGCTGTTCCGGTACGCGGGTGACCACGGCATTCCGCTGTACGTGCTGATCGACGAGTACGACAACTTCGCCAACACCGTGCTGGCGCACCATGGGGCGGACGCGTACGAGGACTTCACCCACGGCGGCGGCTTCTTCCGCAACTTCTTCGCCACGCTCAAGGGCGGCGCTGACCGCACGGGAGGCGGCATCGACCGCCTGTTCATCACCGGCGTGTCGCCGGTGACCATGGACGACGTGACCTCCGGCTTCAACATCGGCAAGAACGTCAGCCTGAACCCCGACTTCAACGAGATGGTCGGCTTCACCGAAGCGGAGGTGCGGCGTCTGGTCGAGACCTACCGCGACCGCGGCGTGTTCGACCAGGACGTGGATGAGGCCATGGCCCTGATGGGCGAGTGGTACGACGGCTACCGGTTCGCCACGGCGGCCGAAACCGATCTCTACAACACCGACATGGTGCTGTACTACCTGGACGAGTCCATTCCGAACCGGTCGGTGCCGGAGTACCTGATCGACACCAACGTGCGCATCGACTACGGCAAGCTGCGCCACCTGCTGGTGGTGGGGCGCCGGCTCAACGGCAACTTCGACCTGCTGCGGGAAGTGATCGGCGAGGGGCGGAAGGACGTGCTGCGCATCCAGCCGAGCTTTCCGCTCAAGCGGCTCACCGACCGGGTGAACTTCCTGTCGCTGCTACACTACTTCGGGCTGCTGAGTATCCGGGCCGTCGTGGACAGCATGCCGAGATTGGCGATCCCCAACCAGACGGTGAAGCAGTTGATGTACGGCTACCTGCGGGACGGATACGAGGACGTGGAGGTGTTCACGGTCGACCTGTACCGGTTCGAGGAGTTGATGGTGGGGATGGCCAACCGGGGCGAGTGGCGGCCCGCGTTCGAGTTCCTGGGCGATGCGATCGCCCGGCAGACCGGGATACGGGACTACATCGCCGGAGAGAAGGTGGTGCAAGGGTTCCTGGCCGCGTATCTGAGCGTGACTGACTTCTACGTGTTCCGGTCGGAGGCGGAGCTGGGCAAGGGACACGCAGACATCAGCCTGGAGCCGCTGCTGGCGCGCTTTCCGCACCTGCGGCACGGCTATCTGATCGAGCTGAAGTACCTGAAGCGTAGCGAGCCGGCCGTGGCGGCGGCGGCCGGCGAGGCGACGGCGCAGTTGCGGCGCTACCTTGCGGACGAACGGCTGGCGCGGCAGTTCCCCGGGGTGCGGTTCACGGGGCTGGCGGTGGTGTTCCACGGCTGGGAACTGGCGTACTGCGACGCGGCGTCCGGCTCTTCTCCGTCCTGCCTGCAGCCGTCGAGGTAGAAGTCGACCGATTCATGGAACGCTCGACGTACGTCGTCGATCGTCACCGTCGATGGGGGTCACTGACTTGGTCGCGTTCGAGGGGACCCGGTCGATCGATTCCGGGGCTGGCCGACCGCAACCGGCGATGACGTGATGAACTCTGAACTACATGCGTTCGATAGGTCGCATGCCGAGGACGAGCATGCCGTTGCGGAGTGTCTGGCGGGCGGCGTCGACCAGCAGCAGCCGGCCGTCGCGCAGCGGGGCGCGCGCGTCCAGCACCGGACAGGCGTGGTAGAAGGCCGTGAAGGCGCGGGTCAGCCCGTACAGGTAGTCGGCCACCACGTGCGGACTGGCCTCCCGCAGGGTGCGGGCCACCGCGTCCGGGAAGCCGGCGACCGCCTTGGCCAGCTCCAACTCCGTGCCGTCGACCAGCAGCCCGAAGTCGGCGCTCTCGGGGAGCTCCTGCGCGTGGCGTCGCAGCAGCGCGCACATGCGCGCGTGGCCGTACAGCAGGTACGGGCCGGTGTCGCCCTCGAAGCCGAGCGCCTCCTCGAAGTCGAAGCGCACCATCTTCTCGTTGGCGACGCGCAGGATGCTGTAGCGGACGGCGCCGTGGGCGACCGCCTCGGCGCGCTCGCGGTCGAAGGCGACGCCGCGTTCGGCCAGCGCTCGGCCAGCGCGCTCCACGGCTTCCGCCATGAACTCCTCCAGGAGCACGACGTTGCCGGAACGGGTCGACATGCTGGCGTCGTCCAGGCTGAGGAAGGCGTAGTGCACGACCTCCGGCGCGGAGGCGCCCAGCAGGTCGATGGCCGCGGTGAGCTGCCGGTGGTGCAGCCGCTGGTCCTCGCCCAGCACGATCAGGTTGCGGTCGGCGCCGCTGTCGATCTTGTCCAGGGTGTAGGCGATGTCGCGGAGCTGGTACATGGAGGTGCCGTCGGAGCGCTCCAGCACCACCACCGGATTGCGTGACGGCAGGTCGTAGCCGTCCAGGTCCAGGACCGAGCGGCCTTCCTCGTCGGTCGAGAGCCGGCCGGTGGCGCGCAGGCGCTCGGTCACCTCGCGGGTGCGGCCGCTCCACAGGTACTCCGATTCCTTGTCGAAGCGGTCGTGGCGGATGTCCAGCGCCTCCAGGATGGCGCGCTGGCCGGCCACGCAGACGTCGACGATGGCGTCGAACCGGCGTCGCGTGCCGGCATCGCCCTGCTCCAGCTTGCGCAGCAGATCGAAGGTCTGCCGTTCCAGGTCCGGGTCCCGCTCCAGGCGGGCGTTGGCCTGCACGTAGAGGTCCAGGATCTCCGCGAACGGCACCTGCCGGTCGCCGGCGGCAAGCACCAGCAGCGCGATCTGCTTGCCGACGTCGTTGACGAAGTAGCGCACCTCCAGGTCGTAGCCCTCGAAGCGCAGCAGCCGCGCCAGCACGTCGCCGATCAGCGCGTTGCGCGCCCGGCCCACGTGCGGGGAGGCATTCGGGTTGATCGAGGTGTGCTCCAGAAGCGCGGTGCGGCCGGCGCCGGTGCCGTTCGACCCGTAGGACGCGCCGGCGGTGCGCACGGCGCCGACGACGCCGGCGATCAGGTCGCCCGGATCGATGAAGAAGTTCAGGTACGCGCCGTCGGCGGACACGCGCCGGAAGGCGGGCGGCAACTCGACGGCGGCGGCAAGCTCGGAGGCGATCTGCGCCGGAGCCCGCCGCAGCACCCTGGCAAGCGGGAAGCACGGTACGGACAGGTCGCCGAGCGACGGGTCGGGGGGCGTGGCGACGCTCAGTGCGGCGGCGTCGGCGCCGGGCGCCAACACACCGAGAGCGGCGGAAACGGCATCGAGCGCGATGCCGCGGTAGTTCTGCATCGGCGCACGCTACGGTTCCCGGCGCGATCCCGCAAGGGGATCACTCGCTCGCGCGGCGGTGCCATAATCACGGCGTGAAGTTGCGCGAGCTCGTCGCCGTCGAGCGGGTGGTGTTCCTGCGCAACCGCGGCAAGCGCGCCGCGCTGGCCGAGTTGGTGCATGCGGCCGCCCGCTCCGGCGGCCCGCTGGACGTGGAGGCGGTGATGGACGGCCTGTGGCAGCGGGAGCTGGCGCTCAGCTCGCGCATCTCCGACCGCATCGCGTTCCCGCACCTGCAGATCCCCGGCTTCGGGCGGACGGTGGTGGTGATCGGCCGCTCCTTCGACGGCGTGAGCTACGACGCCGGCGAAGACGGCCACGTCGCGCTGATCTTCCTGATCCTGGGCGACTCGCTCGACCCCGACGGGCACGTGGCGCTGCTCGCGGACATCGCCGCGACGCTGCGGGACAAGCGCCTGGTCGAACGGCTGCTGCGGGCCGACCGCCCGGAGGCGGTGTGCCGGCTGCTCGTCGGTCCGGACGGCGCGCCGGAACGCGCCGGCGCCGACCGGATCTCCGCGCGGGTGCTGGTGCACGCCGGGGCGCTGGCCGCGGAGGTGGAGGCCAGCACGGTCATCCTGCACGTGGACGAGGTCTCGCGGCCCATGGTGCGGGAGTTCGGCGCCGCGGGCGGCTTCGGCATCGAGCGCCGGGCGGTCCTGGCCAGCTCGCATCCGGCTTCGGAGGCGTCGCTGCCGGCGGGATTCTCGGACCAGGTGCTGATCCCGTTCTCGGTGCCTTCGCGGTCCAGCCAGGTGGAGGTCGCCATCCTGCTGGCGTTGTCCCGCGGCGTGATCGACCACGCCGACCGCGTCGTCAGCGTCTTCGGCCTGCCGGACACCGGCGTGCTCGACACGGTGGTGGTCACGGACGTGGGGGTGGAGTTCGAGACCTTCGCGTCGGTCCGCCGGCAGCCGCTCGCGGCGATGGCGCAGCGCGGGGTGCTGGAGCGCGTGCTGCAGATCGGCCGCGAGCTTGCCACCCAGGGCCGCGAAGGCAGGCCGGTGGGCGCGCTGTTCGTGGTCGGCGACCACGAGCGCGTGCTCGGCCACACGAGCCAGCTCGTGATGAACCCGTTCCGCGGCTACCCGGACGACGAGCGCAATCTGCTCGACCCGGCGCTGGACGAGACGATCAAGGAGTACGCGCTGATGGACGGCGCCTTCGTCGTGCGCCGCGACGGCGTGGTGGAGTCTGCCGGCGCGTTCCTGAGCGCCCCGGCCTCACCCGCGCAGACCCCCGGCCTGGGCGCCCGTCACGCCGCCGCCGCGGCGATCACCGCCGCCACCGACGCGCTCGGCATAGCCGTCTCGGAGTCCTCGGGCGAGATCCGCATCTTCAAGGGCGGCCAGCTCGTCCTGACCATCGGCTGATCGGAGAACCGGCCGCGCTTTTCAAGGGCGGGTACGCTTGCGGTCGCGGGGGAAGAGGGCCGCTTCCTTGACGCTCTCCAGGCCCAGCACCTTCTGGGTAAGGCGCTCCAGGCCGATCGCGAAGCCGCCGTGCGGCGGGCAGCCGTAGCGGAACACCGACAGGTAGTCGGCCAGCGATTCGACCGAAAGGCCGTTCGCCTCGATGTTCTCGGCCAAGAGGTCGTGCTGCTCGATGCGGCGGCCGCCGGTGGTGATCTCCACGCCCCGGAACAGCAGGTCGAAGGACATGGTCTTGCCGTCGGGCGCCGGGTGCGTGTAGAAGGGCCGCTTGCGGCGCGGATCGCCGTACACGAAGCAGCCGTCGGTGCCGTGCTCGCGCTCTGCCCAGGAGCAGAGCTCGCGCTCCACCTCCGGCGAGACCTCGTACACCCGCCGGCCGAGCAGCTCGGAGGCCAGCTTGAGCGCCTGGTCGTGGTTCAGTCTCGGCAGCGCGTCGACCGCCTCCGGCGCCGGCACCGACGCGCCCCAGGCGTCGAGCTCCCGACCGTTGCGCTCGGCGATCGCTGCGAAGATGGTCTTGAGGATACGCTGCTCCAGGTCCATCAGGTCGTGCTCGCTGTCGATGAAGGCCATCTCCACGTCGAGCGACACGTACTCGTTCAGGTGGCGGGGGGTGTCGTGCTTCTCCGCCCGGTAGGCATGGCCGATCTCGAACACCCGCTCCAGCCCGGCGGCGACCATCGCCTGCTTGTAGAGCTGCGGCGACTGCGCCAGGAACACGTCGCGGTCGAAGTAGCGCACCGCGAACAGGCCGGTGCCGCCCTCGGTGCCACTGCCGATCAGCTTGGCGGTCTTGATCTCCGTGAACCCCTCGCCGCGCAGATGGCGGGCGAAGCCCTCGACGATGGTCGCCTGCACCTTGAACACGTCCAGCAGCTTGGGGATGCGCAGCGCCAGCATGCGGTGGTCGAGCTGCGCGTCCAGCGACAGGTTCTCCGGCCGGCCGTTGACCGCCAGCGGCAGGTCGGCCGCAGCCGTCGACAGCACGCGGTGCTCGCCGACCTGCACCTCGAAGCCGCCGGGGGCGCGGTCGTTGGCCTCCACCGTGCCGGTCGCCGTGATCACCGACTCGCAAGAGAGATCCACCGAGCCCGGGAACACGAGCTGCGCGATGCCCGAGCGGTCGCGCAGCAGCACGAATGCCACGCGGCCGAGGGAGCGCACCCGGTGCACCCAGCCGGCCACCGTGACCTGGCTTCCGCGCCGGTCACCGATATCGGCCACCAGGGTCCGTCCGGACCACGAGCCGGCGTCCGCCATCACTGTCCTCCTATCCGGGCCTGCAGCATGCGCCGCAAGGGTTCCGGCGCCGCGCGCCCGCCGGTCCGCTTCATCACCTCGCCGATCAGGAAGCCCACCGGCCGCCCGTCGCCCTGCCGCAACTGCGCGGCAGCCTCCGGGAACGCGGCGATCGCGGCATCCACGTATCCGCCGAGCTCCGCTTGGTCGGCGATCAGCCGCAAGCCCTGCCGCTCTACCACGTCGGCCGGGTCCAGGTCGTCGGCCAGCACCGACTCCAGCACTCCCTTGGCGATCTTGCCGGAGATGGCGCCGGAGTCGATCAGCTCCAGCAGCTCGCTGAGGCGCCCGGCGCTCAGCGGCGAGTCCGCGATCGCCATGCCGGTACGGTTCAGCAGCCGGCGCACGTCGCCGGCCAACCAGCGGGCGGCCTGCTGGGCGTCGGCGCCGGCGGCCACCGCCTGCTCGAACAGCTCGGCGGTCGCCCGTTCCTCGCTCAGGAACTCCGCCTGTGCGCCGGACAGTCCATGCTCCGCTGCCAGCCGGCCGCTCAGATCGAGCGGCAACTCGACCTGTGCGGCTGCGACCGACTCCAGGAACGCGCCGTCAGGGCGCAACGGCGGCAGGTCCGGCTCCGGGAAGTAGCGGTAGTCCGAGTCCGACTCCTTCACCCGCATCGATGTCGTCACGTCGCGATTCTCGTTCCAGTGGCGGGTCTCCACCGGCACGGTGCGTCCTGCCTCGAGCTCCTGCCGCTGCCGGTCGAACTCGAACTCGATGGCGCGGCCGACGAACTTGAAGGAATTGAGGTTCTTGATCTCCACCTTGCTGCCCAGGCCGGCGCCCGCGTGGTTGATGGAGACGTTCGCGTCGCAGCGCAGCGACCCCTCCTCCATGTTCCCGTCGCACACTCCGAGGTGGCGGACCACGCGGCGGAAGTACTGCAGGAAGGCGATCGCCTCGTCGCCCGAGCGCAAGTCCGGCTCCGTGACGATTTCCACCAGTGGTGTGCCCGTCCGGTTGAAGTCCAGCAGGGAGACGTCGCCGGCATGGATCATCTTGCCGGCGTCCTCCTCCAGGTGCACTTCCCGGATCGCCACCGGCCGGGTGGGCGCGAGTGGAGCGGTCAGCGAGCCGCCGGCGCCGATCGGCGCGCCGTACTGGGATATCTGGTAGTTCTTGGGCAGGTCGGGATAGAAGTAGTTCTTGCGTTCGAACACCGCCTCGGTCGACAGCGTGCATCCCATCGCCTGCGCGACCACGTAGGCCATGCGCGCCGCCTCCCGGTTCAGGGCCGGCAGCACGCCGGGGAAGCCGAGGCAGATCGGACAGACGCGCGTGTTGGGCTCGCCGCCGAACGCGACCGGGCAGCCGCAGAACACCTTGGTGCGGGTGTCGAGCTGGATGTGGATCTCCAGCCCCACGAACGTGTCGAACGCGCCCCGTTCGGCGTGGGCGCCGCTCATCGCCAGTCCTCCGAGTATCCCTGCGGGCGGGCGGGCGGATGCGCCGCCGCATACCGGGCGGCCACGTCCAGCAGCAGCCGCTCCCCGAAATTGGGTCCGATCAACTGCATCCCGATCGGCACCCGCGGCTGCGGCGTGGGGAAGCTCACCGCCGGAGCCCCGGCCAGGTTGGCGACGGTCGTGTACAGGTCGGCGACCTTCTGCTCGAACGGATCCAGGCGGGCGCTGCCGCGCGCGAACGGCGGCACCGGGTAGACCGGCATGAGCAGCAGGTCGACCTGACCGAACAGGCCGGCAAGCTCGTCGCGCAGCGCCGTGCGCACGCGCTGCGCGCGCAGGTAGTAGCGGTCGTGGAAGCCGGAGCGCAGCACGTAGGTGCCGGCCAGAACGCGGAGCTTGACCTCGTCCCCGAACCCCTCGGAGCGGGAAGCGATGATGACCTCATCGGCCGACTCGGCGGCGGCTCGCGCCCCGTAGCGCACGCCGTCGAAACGGGCCAGGTTGGCGCTTGCCTCCGCGCAGGAGATCACGTAGTAGGAGGCGGCGGCGTAGCGCAGCGTGGTGAGATCCACGTCCACGACCCGGTAGCCCAGCTCGCCGAGCTGTCCGACGGTGGCGTCGAGCGCCGCGCGCACGTGCGGATCACGCAACTCGTCCCGGCACGCGCGCGGCACGCCGATCGTCCGCACCTCCTCGCGGTCGGGCGCGCCTGCGACCGTGGACTGGTCGTGCTCGTCCAGGCCGGCGATCACCGCCAGCACCTCCCCGCACAGCTCGGGCGTCTCGGCGATGATGCCGATCACCTCCAGCGACGAGGCGTAGGAGACCAGCCCGAATCGCGAGACCACGCCGTAGGTCGGCTTGAGCCCGAACACGCCGCAGAAGGAGGCCGGCTGCCGAACCGAACCGCCGGTGTCCGATCCCAGCGCGAACGGCACGATGCCGGCCGCAACCGCGGCCGCCGATCCGCCGCTCGAACCGCCGGGCACCAGTTCGGCGTCCCAGGGGTTCGCGCAGCCTCCGTGCACGGACGCCTGCGTGTCCGAACCCATGCCGAACTCGTCCAGATTGGTCTTGCCGGCCACGATCGCGCCGGCGCGCTGCAGTCGCCGCACGCAGGTGGCGCTGAACGGGGCGACGTGCGCGCCGAGCAACGCCGAGCCGCAACTCAGCGGCTGGCCGGCGACCGCGATGTTGTCCTTGACCGCAAACGGCGCGCCTCCGAGCGGGCCGTCCGGCACGCCGCCGAGCGTCCCGTCCGGTGCGGCATCCGCGCCAGCGGCGGCATCCGCGCCACCCTCGGCAGCGAAGGACACGAAGGCGTTGATGCGCTCGTTCCAGCCGCGGGCGTAGGCCAGCCAGCGGCTCCGTACGCCGTCATCCGCGAATACCCCGCGCCAGCGCGCAACCTCCGCCATCCGTCTCTCGCTTCGAATGTTACAGGACGTTCGGGACGACGATGAACCGCTCGTCGCGGTCCGGGGCTGCCCGGACCGGGTCGTAGGCGGTGGGCAGCCCGGAGCGTTCATCGTCGCGCATTCGGGATCCGGTCAGCAGCGGGTGGGTCGTCGGCCGCAGGTCGTCGACGTCGGCCTCCGCAAGCAGCGCGAAGTAGTCCACGATACGGGACAATTCCGCCTCGATCCGGGCGCTCTCGTGCGCGCCGAGCCGCAGTCTGGCCATCGCGGCGGTCGCCTCGAGAGTCCCGGGCGCTGTCTGACCCACCGATCGAGTCAAGCACCATTCCCTGCCCCTGTCAATAGTTGCGTACGCGGTCCCGGCCCCGCTCCGCTTTGACAGAAAAACGGCGGCTCGTGCTATGATCGGTCGCCCAGACTTCCCGCTCTTTTCTCGTGCAGGCACCAGTCATCTCCAGCGTAGCAGTTCCGCAGCAGGCACCGGTCGTGAACACCACCCGGGAGGAGCTTCCCCGCCTCATCTACGACCACCAGGCGCTGGTGGACCTGTTCGATGCCACCTGGGAGCTGATGCCCGGCTATTGGCGCCGGGGCGGGGCGGGAAGCGGCTTCGATCGGGTCTTCTGCGATCCGGCGCAGGACCGGGTGAGCCAGGTGGCCGCCTGCTGCTCCACCTTCGCGCTCGTGTACTCGAACCGGGAGTTTCCCGTGGAGGCGCAGCTCGACGCGTTCTACGCCAAGCAGCAGCCGTGCGGGGCCATTCACGGTGAATACCGCCTGGCGGACGGCGAGCCGCTCCTGATCAAGGCGAACCCGCACGGCGTGCAGGCGCCGCTGTTCGCGTGGGCGGAGTACAACCTGTACCACCGCCTTGGCTCCAAGCGGCGCCTGCGCGAGGTGCTGCCGGTCCTGGAACGCTACTACCAGTGGATCCAGGCCAATTTTCGGCGGGACAACGGCCTGTTGGCGGTTCCGCGCCAGGCGCTGGGCATGGGCAACAGCCCCCGCGACCGCACCGCCTATCCGGTGGACTTCAACGCGCAGCAGGCAGCCAGCGCGTCGTTCATCTCGACGATCGCCGACGCGCTGAACGACAAGGAGGTCGCCTTCCGCTACAAGCGCGAGTACTTCGCCCTGAAGACGCGCATGCAGTCGCTCATGTGGAACGACGAGGACTCGATCTACTACGACCTCGACCGCTACGGCCAGCAGCTCAAGGTCAAGACGATCGCGGCCTTCTGGACGCTGTTGGCCGAGATTCCGAGTGAGGACAAGGCGCGCCGGCTGATCGCCCACCTGACCGACCCCCGGACCTTCGGCCGCGGCCACCCGTTCCCGAGCCTCTCGGCCGACGAGGCGCTGTACGACCCGCACGGCGGCGGCTACCGGGGGTCGGTGCTGCCGTACGTGAACTACGCGATCATCAAGGGGCTGGAGCGCTACGGACAGATCGGCCTGGCGCGGGAGTTCGCGTTGCGCCACCTGTTCGCCATGCACGACGTGCTGGTCCCGGAACGCGGCGTGGGCGACCTGTGGGACGCCTACGCGCCGGAGCACGAGGCGGCGGCCAAGTGGCACGGCAAGGGAGGCTTCCCCCGCAAGTCCTACCTGCCGTTCGTCGCCCTCTCCACGGTGGCGCTGGTGATCGAGAACGTGCTGGGGCTGTCGATCTCCCTCCCCCGCAAGACCGTGGACTGGACGCTGCCGGTGCTGGAGGGCATGGGGATCGAGAACCTGACCCTGAAGCGCAACCTGGTCTCCATCCAGACCCACAACTCGGACCGCGGCTGGGAAGTGCGCCTGGAATCCGAGAAGCTCTACTACTTGGCGATCCACGTGCTGGGGCGCCGCCGCAAGACCTTGCCCATTCCCTCGGGCAAGTGCGCCATCCTGGTCGACAAGATATAGGGCCTGGTCGACAAGATATAAGCCGGCAGCAGCCGACAGGGCTCAGACCGCGGTGCGGCCGTTCAGGGCGCGCGCCAGGGTGAGGCGGTCCGCGTACTCCAGGTCGCCGCCGACCGGCAGGCCCAGGGCGAGCTGGGTGACGGTCAGCTCGGCGCCAGGCTCGCCGGCCCGCTGCAGGAGGCGGTCGCGCAGGTACAGCGCGGTGGTCTCCCCCTCGACCGTGGGGTTGGTGGCCAGGATCACCTCGCGCACCGGGGAGTCGCGCACCCGGCCGATCAGCGCGTCGATGGTCAGGTCCGCCGGCCTGATGCCGTCCACCGGTGATATCGCCCCGCCGAGCACGTGGTACAGCCCGCGGAAGGTCTGCGTGGACTCGATGGTGATGACGTCCCGTGACTCTTCCACCACGCAGAGCGTGTCGGTCTCCCGCGTGGGATCCGAGCAGTAGGCGCACAGGTCGGCCTCCGCATACACGCCGCAGCGGGTACAGGGGCGGGTGTTGCGCTTGAGGGCGATCAGGTCGCGGGCCAGCGACTCCACGAACTCGTCCTTCGCTCCGAGCAGGAAGTAGACCAGCCGCTCGGCGCTCTTGCGGCCCAGGCCGGGCAGGCGCGAAAAGCCGTGTACGAGGCGGTCGAGCGTCTGCATCCGGGTGCGGTCAGACGCCCGGAAACCCGGGGGGAAGGTTCAGCCCGCCGCCGACCTGCTGCTTGAGTTCCTCGCGAACCTTGCGCAGCGCGTCGCCCATCGCCGCCGTGATCAGGTCCTCCAGCACCGAACGCTCCTCCGGATCGATCACGATCGGATCGAGCGTCACCTTCACCACCTCCAGGTTGCCGGTGACCTCCACCTGCACCATGTCGCCGCCGGCGGTGCCCGTGACGCGGACGTCGGCCAGCTTGCCCTGCACCTCCGCCATCTGCTTCTGCATGCCCTGGATCATCTTGAACAAGTCGAACGGGTTGTTCGCCATGCGCGCCTTCAGCCTCCGCCCTGTACGATCTCGCCCCGGAAGATGCTTCTGATCATTTCCACGCCCGGCGCTGCCGCCTTTTCGTGATCGTCACCGTCCCCCTCGCCTGAACCCAGTTGTACGCTGATTGTGCCCGGTCCGGCGAGTCCGTATGCCGCCGCGACCTCCGCGGCGTGCTGCCGTACCGTGTCCGCCGGATAGCCGTCGCCCTTCGCGAAGCGTACGCGCAACTCCTCTCCGTGGAGCTCGACCGACTCCGCCCGCTCCAGCGCGGAGGCGACCGGCGGCCTGCGTTGGCGCAGGGCGTCGATCGGCTGCGGGGCCGCCCCGGCCGGCTCGCCCGATGCGTCCGAGCCGGTCGCGACAGCGGCTGCCGGAGCCGGTTCCCCGGCCGGCGCAGCAGGCGCGGAGGCGGGTGACCGCGCGGGAGCGAGCGGTGTCGGCCCCCCCGGCGCCGGCGCGCCGACGGCCGCCTGCAGCTCGCGCAGGCGCTCCAGGACCTCGGCCGGCGTGATCAGGCGGTCGAGCTCGGCCAGGCGGCTCAGGGCCAGCTCCACCTCGCAGCGCTCGTTGAGCGCGCCCTTGAGATTGCGCTGGGCGGCAAGCAGCAGCTCGACCGCCTTCTCGGCCTGCTCGGCGCCGATCGCATCCAGAACGGCGCGCGGAAACGCGTCGGCGGGCGCGGACAGCCAGGCATCGCGGTTCAGGCCGTGCTTGAGGAACAGCACGCTGCGGAAGTACTCGACCAGCTCCGCCAGGAAATGGTCCACCGCCACACCCCTGCCCAGGGCCCGATCGAAGGCGGTGAGCGTCCCCGGCACGTCGCGCGCGGCGACCGCCTGCGCGACGCCGTTCAGATCGTCGAACCCCAGCAGGCCGATGCTGTCGCGCAGCCCTTCCAGGGTCACGGTAGCCTGACCGTCGCCGCGGGCGCCGGCGATCACCTGGTCCAGGATCATGAACGCGTCGCGCAAGGATCCCGCCGACTGGCGCGCGATCCAGTGCAGGGCGTCATCGGCCACCTGCGCGCCCAGCTCGGCCGCGGCGTCGCGCAGGCAGCCGGCGATGCGTTCATGCCCGATCAGGCTGAACGCGAAGTGCTGGCAGCGCGAACGGACCGTCGCGGGCACCTTGTGCGGCTCGGTGGTGGCGAACACGAAGGTGACGTAGGGGGGAGGCTCCTCGATCGTCTTCAGCAATGCGTTGAAGGCCGAGGTCGACAACATGTGCACCTCGTCGATGATGTACACCCTGGTGCGGGCGGAGCTCGGCGGAAACACGACCTGGTCGCGCAGCTCGCGGACGTCGTCCACTCCCGTGTGGGAGGCGCCGTCGATCTCCACCACGTCCAGGGACTGCGCGCGCGCGATCTCCGTGCACGGGCCGCAGGTGCCGCACGGCGTATCGGTCGGCCCCTGCTCGCAGTTCAGCGCCTTGGCCAGGATGCGGGCCGCGGAGGTCTTGCCGACACCCCGCGGGCCGGAGAACAGAAACGCCTGCGCGACGTTGCCCGAGCGCAGCTCGTTCTGCAGCGTCTGCACGACGTACTCCTGTCCCATCAGCTCGGTGAATACCTGCGGCCGGCGCCGGGCGGCGGTGACTTCGTACGCCATCGTCAGAACTTCACGTCCGCTAACTGGTATACTTGTTGGGGCGAAAAAGGCCCCTCGGGCGAGGCCAAGCGTCCTGCGGCTCCCGAGTCGTTCGCTTACCGCTGCTACCTTCCGGTCCTGACGGGGTTGGGCGGCGACCCGTAGCACAGTGCCCGACCTGCGTACCCGAGGGGCCGCCATCGGCAGTGTCCTCCGAGTATGGTCCTTCCGAGTATGTCGGAGAGAGTGGGATTCGAACCCACGGTGCCCGGGTAAGGGCACACACGCTTTCCAAGCGTGCACCTTCGGCCTCTCGGTCATCTCTCCCGGCCATCGGTCACGTACGGCCAGAGCGGCGGGCGCCACCCGTGCAGCGCCCGCCGCCCGTGCGGAGAGAGTGGGATTCGAACCCACGGAGCCACCGCAGCGGCTCAACGGATTTCGAGTCCGCCCGATTCAACCGCTCTCGCATCTCTCCGTTCCGTGCCCAAGAGGACTCGAACCTCCGACCTCTAGATCCGCAATCTAGCGCTCTATCCATCTGAGCTATGGGCACTCAGTCTGTCCGGAGAGGGTGGGATTCGAACCCACGGTACCCCAGGGGTACAACTCCTTAGCAGGGAGCCCGATTCGGCCGCTCTCGCACCTCTCCCGGCGGCTGCCCGACAGCCACAATACGGAGAGGGTGGGATTCGAACCCACGGAGCCAACGAGGGCTCAACGGTTTTCAAGACCGTCTCCTTCGACCACTCGGACACCTCTCCGATCCTCGGGAACCGAAGTCACGACTATAGAGACGGCGCGCCGTTCCTGTCAAATGCGTGCTGGCGGACTTGGCAGCGGGGACTCGCGATCCGCGTGACGGCAGGCGCAGGTGCAGCCGTATGTGGTACTCTTGGTCGTCGTGGGCGAACGGGACGACGACGCGCGATCGGCCAAAAAAAAGAACGGCAAGTCCCGCAAGAAATCCGAAGGCGCGCTTGCCAGCGGCTTGGCGTGCACGTTCGTGTTCGGGGCGCTCTGGATCATTACCGGCGCCTGGTTCTGGATCTTCCCGCTCGCGTTCGCCGGCTTGGCGCCGAGCATCAGCGGACTGCTCGCCCTGAGACAGGCACGCGCTGCGGACGCGCGCCAGCTCCCTTCCACGACCGATCCCGAGCACGCGGTACTGCGGATCGCCCGCGCTCAGGGCGGCAGGGTCACGCCGTCGGTGGTCGCCGTCGAATCCTCGCTGTCGCTCGCCGAGGCCGAGCAGGTGCTCGACCGGATGGCGCGAGGCGGACACGCCACGGTCGCGGTCGCCGAAGACGGCCGCGTGGAATACGAGTTCCGGGAGTTTCTCCCACCCGCTGCGCCGCGATCGTAGGCACCGGGGCAGCCCCTCGCGGCCACCCCGAAGAAAGCCGGCCGCAACGTCCAATTCCATGTTCGGTTTCGGTTTACTTTTCCCCGGCAACCCCTTAAGATATGGGGGTTTACCGGCCGAAACACTAAACAAGCGGCTCGCGTAGACCACACTGGGAGGGGATCAGAGCTCGTGGCGCAAGACTATACCGCGCAAAACATCCAGGTGCTCGAAGGCCTGGAGCACGTCCGCAAGCGGCCCGGCATGTACATCGGCACCACGGGCCCGGAAGGACTGCACCACCTCGTGTACGAGGTGGTGGACAACAGCGTCGACGAAGCGCTGATCGGGCACTGCTCCCAGGTCCAGGTCACCATCGAGCCGGGCGAGGTGATCCGCGTTGCCGACGACGGGCGCGGCATTCCCACCGATATCCATCCCACCGAAGGCATCAGCGCCCTCGAGGTGGTGATGACCCGGCTCAACGCCGGCGGCAAGTTCGACAAGAAGAGCTACAAGGTCTCCAGCGGCCTGCACGGCGTCGGCGTATCCATGGTCAACGCGCTGTCGCTCTGGTGCGAGGTGACCGTGCACCGCGACGGCGCGATCTACCAGCAGCGCTACCAGCGCGGCGCTCCGGACGCCCCGGTCCGGGAGGTCGGCAGCACCGACCGTCACGGCACCATCACCCGCTTCGAGCCCGACCCGGAGATGTTCGCGAAGATCGAGTTCAGCTTCGACATGCTGTCGTCACGGCTGCGCGAGCTGGCGTTCCTCAACCGCGGCGTCAGCATCGAGCTCATCGACACGCGCGGGGAGGAACAGCGGTCGAGCACCTTCAAGTTCGACGGCGGCGTGCGGTCGTTCGTGGAGTACCTCCACCAGAACAAGAAGACCATCCACGAGCCGGTGATCGCGTTCCAGGGTGAGCGTGACGACGTCCTGCTGGACATCGCGCTGGCCTGGAACGACGGCTATGCCGACCAGGTCTTCAGCTTCGCCAACAACGTCAACACGCGGGAGGGCGGCAGCCACCTGAGCGGCTTCCGCGGCGCCCTGACGCGTACCCTGAACGAAGCGATGCGGCGTATGAAGCTCGCCAAGAAGGACGATGAGGCGCTCACCGGCGAGGACGTGCGCGAAGGACTGACGGCGGTCGTCTCCGTCAAGGTCCCGGAGCCCCAGTTCGAGGGCCAGACCAAGCAGAAGCTCGGCAACAGCGAGGTGCGCGGCCTGGTCGAGTCGTTCGTCAACGAAGAGCTGGCCCGCTTCCTGCAGGAGTGGCCGCCGGCCGCGCGCGCCATCCTGGAGAAGTGCATGCTGGCCGCCAAGGCCCGCAGCGCGGCGCGCCGCGCCCGCGAGATCACGCGCCGCAAGGGGCTGCTCGAGAGCACCGGCCTTCCCGGCAAGCTGGCCGACTGCTCGGAGACGGATCCGTCCAAGTGCGAGCTGTACATCGTCGAAGGCGACTCCGCCGGCGGCAGCGCCAAGCAGGGACGCGACCGCCAGTTCCAGGCGATCCTGCCGCTGTGGGGGAAGATGCTCAACGTGGAGAAGGCGCGGCCCGAAAAGGTGCTGAACAACGAGAAGCTGCTTCCGATCATCACCAGCCTGGGCGTCGGCATGGGCCCGGACCTCGACATGTCGCGCCTGCGCTACCACAAGGTGATCCTGATGGCGGACGCCGACGTGGACGGATCGCACATCCGCACGCTGCTGCTCACGTTCTTCTACCGCCACATGAAGCCGCTGATCGCCAACCGGCACGTCTACATCGCCATGCCGCCGCTTTACAAGATCGAGCATTCCGGCAGCGTTGCCTACGCCCACGACGACGCGCAGCGTGACCGGATCCTTGAGGGCAACGGCGCCAGGGCGAGCATCCAGCGCTACAAGGGTCTGGGAGAGATGAATCCTGACCAGTTGTGGGAGACCACGATGAACCCGGAGACCCGCAGCATCATGCACGTCTCCCTGGACGACGACGTGGAGGCGGAGAGCGCCGTCACCACCCTCATGGGCGAGGCGGTGGAGCCGCGGCGAAAATTCATCGAGGACTTCGCGCTTTCGGTCGGGACGCTCGACATCTGACCGGCCGCCGGCGCGCCGGCACACATCACCGATTCGGGAGGGGCATCGCACATGGCTGAGGAGTTGAGCAGCCGCGTCATACCGCGGCAGGTGGAGGACGAGGTTCGAACGTCCTACCTGACCTACGCCATGTCGGTCATCGTCAGCCGCGCGCTGCCGGATGCCCGCGACGGCCTGAAGCCCGTCCACCGCCGGCTCCTGCACGCGATGAACGAGATGGGGCTGCGTGCGGACCGGCCCTACCGCAAGACCGCGCGCGTCGTGGGAGAGGTGCTCGGCAAGTTCCACCCGCACGGCGAGCAGGCGGTCTACGACGCGCTGGTGCGCATGGCGCAGGATTTCTCGCTGCGCTACCCCGTGATCGACGGCCAGGGCAACTTCGGCTCCATCGACGGCGACCCGCCGGCCGCGATGCGCTATACGGAGGCGCGGCTGGCACCGATCGCGCAGGAGATGCTGGCCGACATCGGCAAGGAGACGGTCGACTTTCAGCTCAATTACGACGATTCGATGGAAGAGCCCGTGGTGCTGCCGGGCGCGTTCCCGTTCCTGCTGGCCAACGGTGCCTCGGGCATCGCCGTGGGCATGGCCACCAATCTGCCGCCGCACAACCTGCGCGAGGTGGCGCGCGCGGTCGCCGCCTACATCGACAACCCCAGGATCACGATCGACGAGCTCATGCGCTCCGTCACGGGTCCGGACTTCCCGACCGGCGGAATCATCTACGGCCGCGACGCCATAGCCGAGGCGTACCGCACCGGGCGGGGGAGGATACACATCCGCGGACGCATCGTCTTCGAGTCGCTCAAGTCCGGCCGCGAGGCGATCGTCGTCACGGAGATCCCGTACCAGGTCAACAAGGCGAACATGGTGGTGCGGATTGCCGACCTGCACCGGAACCGCCGTATCGAAGGCATCGCCGACCTGCGCGACGAGTCGGACCGCCGCGGCATGCGCATCGTCATCGAGCTCAAGCGCGGCGCCAACCGCGACGTGACGGTCAACCAGCTCTTCGCGCACACCCAGATGCAGATCACGATGAGCGTCAACGCGCTGGCCCTGGTCAAGGGCCAGCCGCGCGTGCTCGACCTGAAGACGCAGATCGAGCTGTACGTCGACCACCGCCGCGAGGTGGTGACGCGGCGCGCCCGCTTCGACCTGCGCAAGGCCGAGGAACGCCTGCACATCCTGGACGGTCTGAAGCTGGCGCTGGACCACATCGACGAGGTGATCAGGATCATCCGCGGCTCGCGCGGCACCACCGAGGCGCGCGTCGGCCTGCGGGAGCGCTTCGAGCTGAGCAAGAAGCAGGCCGACGCGATCCTGGACATGCGCCTGCAGCGCCTGACCAGCCTGGAGGTGGAGAAGGTCGAGGCGGAGATCGTCCAGGTCCGCGAGTTGATCGAGTCGCTCAGGGAGCTGCTCGGCGACCGGAGCAAGATCCTGGCGGTGGTGAAGCGCGAGCTCGCCGACATCGCCCGCAAGTACGGCGACGACCGCCGCACGAAGGTGATCGCGACGCCGATCACGGACATCGACCTGGAGGACCTGATTCCCGAAGAGGACGTCGTGGTGCAGATCACCAACCGCGGGATCGTCAAGCGGCTGCCCGTGGCGGCCTTTCGCCGGCAGTCCCGTGGCGGCAAGGGCAGCTCGGTCGCCGTGGCCGGCAACGACTTCGTGCGCCACCTGTTCATCGCCTCCACCCACACCTACATCCTGTTCGTGACCGACACGGGAAAGTCGTACTGGGTTCGGGTCCACGAGCTGCCCGACCGGACGCGCTCCGCGATCGGTCAGGATCTGCGCTCCCTGCTCGGCATGGAGGAGGACGAACAGGTCACGGCGGTGGCCTCACTGACGGAGTTCGACCGGGACACCTACCTGTTCATGGCGACCGCCCGCGGCGTCGTCAAGAAGGTCAGGACCACCGACTTCGCTAACGCCCGCACCCGCGGCATCGTCGCGATCAACCTGGATCCCGACGACCGCCTGGTGTCCGCGATGCTCACCGACGGCAACAGCGACGTGGTGCTCGCAACCCGCATGGGCTACGCGCTGCGTTTCTCCGAGTACGGGATCCGCTCCATGGGCCGCGCGACCCGCGGCGTCCGCGGCATGCGGCTGCGGCCCGACGACGCCGTGGTCGGCGCGGTGGCGGTGGACCACCACCAGCGCTTGTTCGTCATCTCCGCGAACGGATACGGAAAGCGGATAGCGTACAGCTCTTTCGCTCCGCACGGGAGAGGCACGATGGGTCAGATTTGCTACAAGACCCACCAGAGAACGGGCCTGGTCGCGGGCATCACCTCGACCCACGACGATGACGACGTCGTGTGCATCACCGAGCAGGGAAAGGTGCTCAAGGCGACCTCCAGCGAGGTACCGGTGCAGGGCCGGAACAGCTCGGGCGTCCGCGTGGTCCGGATCGACCCGGACCATCCGGTAGCGGGCATCGCCCGCGCGGCGCAGGAAGACGAACCCGAAGGTCCGACCCTCACGATCGGCGCACCCGGCGAGTAGGCTGCGGGGCGCCATGGTCCCCGGTGGCATGTTCCCCGGTGACATGGTCCGCAGCGGCATGTTCCACGTGGAACGTTCCACGTGGAACATGAGGCGTCCGCGGTTTGCCCGCACGCCACGCTCCCGCTATCCTGCGCGCGTATGCGCCGCCGATTCGCCTTTGCCAACCAGAAGGGCGGCGTCGGCAAGACCACCACCACCGTCAACCTCGGGGCCTATCTGGCTCTTTCCGGACGGAAGGTCCTGGTCATCGACTTCGATCCTCAGGGGAACGCCACCAGCAGCGTGGGCGCCGAGGCGTCACCGTCGATCTACCAGGCCGTGATCGGCGCCGTCGATGTTTCCGAGGTCATCGTCACCACCAGCATTCCCGGACTGTCGATCGCGCCCGGCGGCATCGAGTTGAGCGGCGCGTCGGTCGAGTTGGCCGACGCGCACGGCCGCGAGGGATACCTGAAGCGCGTGCTCAAGGGAGCCACCGCGTCGTTCGACGACGTTCTCATCGACTGCCCCCCGTCGCTCGGACTCCTGACGATCAACGCCCTGGTGGCAGCCACGCACGTGGTCATTCCCCTCCAGTGCGAGTACCTCGCGCTGGAGGGGCTGGCGATGCTCCTTCGCACGATCGAAGGGGTACAGCGCCGCCACAACAAGAAGCTCCGTGTCGGCGGCATCGTGTTCACGATGTACGATGGCCGCACGCGCCTGACCCATGAGGTGGTGAGAGAAGTGACCGGTTACTTCCAGGACCAAGTTTTCAGAACAGTTATTCCGCGAAACGTCCGCCTGGCCGAAGCCCCGTCCCACGCACAACCGATTTGCGAGTACGCCCCGTCGAGCATCGGCGCCAGAAGCTATCGCCAGCTTGCCGAAGAGTTCGTGTCCCGTGTCTAAGCGTTCCCGCGGAAAACGGCCCGCCCTCGGCCGGGGAATCGAGGCACTGCTGGGCGACAGCCCCCCTGCGGAGTCGCCGAGCGAGCTGCCGCTGGACGCGATTTCACCCAACCTCGACCAGCCGCGCAGCACCTTCGATGAACGCGAACTTCGGGAACTCGCCGACTCCATCGCCGCGCACGGGTTGCTGCAGCCGCTCGTGGTTCAATCCGATGGCGACGGCTACCGCATCATTGCCGGCGAGCGGCGCTTTCGAGCAGCGCGCCTTGCCGGACTCTCGACCGTTCCCGCCGTGGTACGCGCGACCCAGGGGATCGAGCACCTGGAGCTGGCCCTCGTCGAGAATCTGCAGCGCGCCGACCTCAATCCGGTCGAGGAGGCGCGCGGCTACCGACGGCTCATGGAGGCCGGCGGCCGCACGCAGGAGCAAGTCGCACAGCGCGTCGGCAAGAGCCGCGTCACGGTCACCAATGCCCTGCGCCTGCTGAAGCTCCCCGACGACATCCTGGCCTCGGTCGAGCGCGGGGAGCTCTCGGCCGGCCATGCGCGGGCGCTCCTGGCAGTCACCGACGATGCGTCGCGCCGAGAGTTGTTCGACCGCATCCTGGCCGAGCAGCTCTCCGTGCGAGCCACCGAGAACGCGGCACAACAGCCCCCGGGGCCCGTGACGATCGAGACCGCCGGCTCCGCCCCCCCTCCATCGCGGCCGCCCGCCGACCCCGACCTGGCGGCCCTCCAGCAACGGCTGATCGAAGCGCTCGGTACCAAGGTGGACGTGCGCGGCTCGGCGCGGCGAGGCCGGATCTCCGTCACCTATTTCTCTCCCGACGACCTCGAACGCATCTGCGAGCGCATCACCGGGATGCCGACCTCGGACATCCCGCCGTAGCCACGCGCCCGTCACCTCAAGCGGCGCGGAGCTGGCGCCTCCCTCGTACACCGCGCTCCCGCCGCGAACGCTTGCGCCTCCCTGTCCCGTGCGCTACACTGAAATTGGTCCAGTCGTTGATAACTTGTTCATAACTCCTGAATAAGGAGTGGCCAAAGGGGGTTCTCAACATGTATCGAAACCATCGCTCTCGGGCTTTTTTAATCCGTTCGGATATGTCAAAATAATTTATTGCCCATAAATGATCTGTCTGACTAGTACCGTTCTATCGGCTCGCCTCCGGTGGCCCTCTGAGCGTCCCTTCCGCGAGGGTCGTTCGCCGACCGCTCCCGAGGTAATGTGGAGCACATGTGGATAACATGAGTAGCAACGGCTCCGTATGGGATTACGAGGTGTTCTGGAACGAAGCCGTCACCCACCTCCGCTCCGAGATCAGCGAGCAGGAGTACCAGACGTGGTTCTCCGGAATGAGTTACGCCGGCGCCGACGATTCCCAGGTCCGGCTGAACGTCCCCTCCTCCTTCTACCGGGATCAGGTCGACCAACGGTATCGAACGAGACTCGAGGAGTCGCTGTTGGATCTCTCCGGTCAGAACCTGCGCATCGCCTTCGAGATCCGCCGCACCAACGGCAACGCGCCCCCCGTCCCCGTCGAGCAGGAGGCCATGCCACCCAACGCGACCATGCCGGCCCCCGCAGAGCGTTCCTACGTCCGCGCCGAACGCCCGCGCCATGCTCAGCTCAACCCCGAGTACCGCTTTTCCCGCTTCGTGGAAGGAGACGGCAACTCGTTCGCCCTCAACGCCGCGGTAGCAATCGCCAAGAACCCCGGGCGGACCTACAACCCCTGCCTGATCTACGGTGGGGTCGGGCTTGGCAAGACCCACCTGCTGCAGGCCATCGGCAACGACGTCTACCAGGAGTACCGCGACCTGAAAGTCGTCTACGTCACCGTCGAGACGTTCACCAACGAGTTCATCCAATCGATCAAGGACAAGACCGGGCACCGCTTCAAGAATCGCTACCGGTCGGCCGACGTGCTGCTGATCGACGACATCCAATTCCTGCAGGGCAAGACCGAAACGCAGCAGGAACTGTTCCACACCTTCAACGCGCTCTACGACGCGAACAAGCAGATGGTGTTCTCCAGCGACCGCCCCGTGTCGGAGTTGAAAAGCCTCCCCGACCGCCTCATCAACCGGTTCGAGCGCGGCCTCAACATCGACCTGCAGCCGCCGGACTACGAGACGCGCATCGCCATCCTGACTCAGAAGATCGACGAGAACGGCGTTTCTGTTCCGACCGACGCGATCGAGCTCATCTGCCAGAACATCCAGAGCAACGTGCGCGACCTGGAGAAGGCCCTCACCAAGCTCACCGCCTACTCCAACCTGGTCAACCGCATGATCACGCTGGATGTCGCTTCCCGGGAGCTCAGGGAGTTCTTCTCCGCCCCCACGAACGTCTCTTTGGACACCATCCAGCGGGTCACCGCCGAGTACTTCGGCCTCAGCCAGAACGAACTGAAAGGCAAGAAGCGCACCCGCGCCATCGCGTTCCCCCGCCAGCTTGCGATGTACATCGCCCGCGACGTCACCGAGCTCTCCACCACCGAGATCGGACTGGAGTTCGGTGGGCGCGATCACACCACGGTCATGCACGCCTGCCAACGCGTCGCCGAGCGCAAGCGCACCGATCCGACCCTCGATCCGGTCATCTCCCACCTGACCCGCACGATCACCCAGCGATCCCGGTGACCCCCCGGACCACCTCACCCGGATACGTGTGGACAACGACCGTAAAGACCGTGGACGCATACGGGACAAATCACCCCGGCGCCGCAAACCGTTGTCCGGTCACGGACCATCCGCGGACGACGGGGATTGTCACCACCCGTTTGTGAATGAAATAAAATATACTAATGTAATGATTTACAAGGATATCACCATCTTCCACAGTACCGTTCCTACCACCAATGATCTTCTCATGGTAGTTACGGAAAGACCGATCCGTTGCATGATCGGTCCGCAGGGCACCGTCAAGGAGGCGCCGACACCATGAAGTTCACCATCGACAAGGACGTGATCCTGCGAGAGACCGCTCACGCCCTGGAGATCATCTCCACCAGAAACGCCATCACCGTCCTGTCAAACGTCTTCCTCGCCGTCGATGACGGCACGCTCACCTTGCGCGCATCCGATCTGAAGGTGAACTACCAGGCACGGGTGCCGGTGGACATGCAGCGGGATGGCGTCACGACGGTGCCGTGCGACAAGCTCGCGGGCATTCTGCGCTCTTCTCCGGCCGGGGACATCGAGTTCGAGAGCAGCGCCGAAGGCATGCTTGCGGTTCGCCCGCAGGGCAGGAGGATCGACTTCACCCTGAAGACGCTGCCTCCGGACCGGTTTCCCGAGTTTCCCGCGACGCACGACAGCGAGTTCGTCGAAGTACCGCAAAGCGACTTCGTCGAGATGATCGCACAGACGATATTCGCGGTCTCTGACGATGAGACCCGCTACTTCATGAACGGCACCTTCCTGGACCAGGCCGACGGTGAGTTGATGATGGTCGCCACCGATTCGCATCGGCTGGCTTACTGCATGAAGCAGATCGAGCCGGCGCTCGATGGCGCAGGGGTGATCGTCCCTCCGAAGATACTCACGCTGATACGCAAGTTCTGTACCGGCGAGGGATCGCTGCAGTTGGCGATCGCCGACCGCAACCTGCATGCGCAGGTGGAGCACAGGCGCATCAACTCGGGCCTGATCGACGCGCAGTTCCCGAATGTGAAGAGCGTGATCCCGGAGGGCCAGGAACACCGGCTGGTGGTCGATCGCTCCGCCTTGACGGAGGCCTTGCGACGGGTGTCGGTCCTGGTGGAACAGAAATCGCGGCGCGTCCGGCTGGAGGTCGAAGCGGGCCAGCTCACCGTACAGTGCAGCGAGGGCGATGTCGGCACGGCCCGCGAGGAACTGCCGTGCGAGTACCAGGGACCGGCTTCCTCGTTGGCACTCAACTATCAGTACTTGCTGGACCCGCTGCGCGAGATGGACACGGATCAGGTGGCTCTGGCCTTCACCGCTCCGAACAAGGCGATCACGCTGTCGGCGGAGCCGGAACGCCACTACTTCCATATCATCATGCCGATGCAGGTCGGCTAGGGACGCCTTGCGACCGTCGGCCGAGCGGGCACGATTGTCGGCCCTGCGCCTCGAGCGCTTTCGCAACCTTCAGCCGCTGCGCCTGGACAGCCTGGAGGGACAGGACTGCGTGTTTCTGATCGGAGAGAACGGGCAGGGGAAGACGAACCTCCTCGAAGCCATCTACCTGCTGTGTTTCGGTGGCTCGTTTCGAACGCGCCAGGACGCGGATCTGATCCGATCGGGCACGGACCAGGGCGTGGTCGGCGGCTCGTTCGTGCTCGACGGGGACAATACGTCGGTGGGGGCCTGGCATCGCGAGGTTGCCGTGCACCTGCGAAAGGACGGGCCCAGAGAGATCCGGGTCGACGGCTCCCGCGTAGCGGACCGCGCCGAAGTGGTGGGCGCGGTGCCGTGCATCCTGTTCTCCCACGACGATCTTCGCGCGGTGGACGGGCCGCCGGCGGAGTTGCGGCGTTTCTTCGACCAGACCGCCGCGCTCTCGGGTCCGGCCGCGCTGCCGGCGCTGCGCCGCTACCGTCGCGTGCTGATGGAGCGCAACGCCCTGCTTCGAGGAGGGCCGTCGGACGACTTGCTCGACGTCTACGACCGGCAGTTGATAGAAGCCGGCCTGGTGATCGGAGCTCAACGCAGCGATCTGATCGACGACTACGCCGGCCGTTTCGCGGCGATCTTCCACCGCGTGACCGAGTCGGACGTGGCGGTATCCATCGGCTACCAGCCGTCCTGGTCCAGCGCTGCCCCCGAGGAGGTTGCCGCGCAGATGCGTTCGGCCCGCCCGCGGGACCATGCCTTGCAGACCACCACCACCGGGCCCCATCGCGACCGATTCCCGTTGCGGATCGACGGGCTCTCGTTCCGCCGGTACGCGTCCACGGGCCAGAAGCGGCTGGCGTCGCTCGCATTGCGTGCGGCGCAGGCCGCGCGGGTTGCCGAACGATCCCGGCCGGCTCCGCTGCTGTTGCTCGACGATGTGCTGCTGGAGCTCGATGCGCGCAAGCGGGAGCGGTTTCTGGCAGCCCTGCCGACTGCCGATCAGCGGTTCTTCACGTTCCTTCCCGACGAGCCGTTCGATCGCTACGAAACCGGGCCGACCCTGCGGATCACCGTGCGGGACGGCTCGCTCACACCGTGGTAGGGCGGGACCACCGAATGGAACGGCTGGGACAGACCCTGCGCCGGTGGCTTGCCGAGTCCGGCGACGCGGCCGGTTCCGCCTCCCTGTTCCAGGGTTGGCCGGAGATCGTCGGGCCCGAGCTGGCCGCGCATACGCGCCCGGTCGAGGTCGAGCGGGGCCGGCTGATCGTTGCCGCCGATCACCCGGGATGGGTACAGCTCCTGAGAGTTCGGGAAGCGGCGATCGTCCGGCGGCTCGGCCGCTCGCACGCGTCCCTCGGCATATCGCGGATCGCTACCGTGCTTGGCGATCGGTCGGGCGACCGGCGGTTTGACACCGGCGAACGCTGAACCTACATTGAGCCGGCTCCCGGATCGGATTCCCTTATGAAACGGACCTACCAGCCCAGCCGCGTTCGCCGACGTCGTACCTTCGGATTCCGTGCGCGCATGAAGACACGCGGGGGTCGCCAGGTACTCAGACGGCGACGGCGCAAGGGTCGGCACCGGCTGACCGTTTCCGATGAACGCAAGCCGTACTAGTACCCCATCAAACTGTAGTTTGGGGGTGCGTGCTACGGGAACTCGGCCTTGTGCGCGCTGTTCCAGCGCGCTTGAAGCCCGTGTAGTGACCGATGTCACCCGTCGACATCAGTTTGATGGGGTACTAGGTGGTTGTCCGGCTTCAGACGACCGCTGACAGGTGGACGAGTGGAACCCAGACGCCGACAGCACCAGGGTCATATCGGACAGGGATATATCGGGCATGCCCGACCGCGGCGCGGCGGATTCGATCGGTTGTCCCGTTCCCAGGACATCCAGCGGCTGTTCCGGGCCGGACGGTTCAGCCGGACGCGTGGCCTCAAGCTCGGGTATGCTGCGAACGGACTGGGCCATCACCGGGTCGCCTTCGCGCCCACCCGCGGCCTCCGCCGGGCCGTGGATCGTAACCGGCAGAAGCGCATCAGCCGGGAAGCATACCGCCAGCTCGTCGGCCGCATTGCCGGCTCCTATGACCTGGTGTTCGTGATTTACGGTGACGCCACCACCACGACCCGCGACCGGCGCAGCGACATGGCGACCGTGCTGGGCGCCGCGCGGCTGCTCCAGCGCCGGACGGGATAGCCAGCACCCTTGAACGGCAACAGATCACGCCCGGCCGCCGGTGACGTGCCGGCCGGTCCCGGCGGCAAGGAACACGATGCGCGAAGCGACCTCCCCACGTCCTCAGTGCGCCACGCGCCACGGTTGGCCGCCGCCGGCGCCGTACGGATCTACCAGCTCGTCGTGTCACCGTGGCTGCCGCCCTCGTGCCGATTCAGCCCGACCTGCTCCGAGTACGCCAGGCAGGCGCTGATCCGGCATGGCATCGTGCGAGGCACCTGGATGTCGCTGCGGCGCCTGTCGCGCTGCCATCCGTTCTGCTCCGGAGGCTACGACCCGGTCCCGTAGCAGGACCAGACACCGATCATGGACGTAAAGACCATCCTTGCCGTCGTCCTCTCGGTCGGCGTGATCCTGGCCTACACCCTGCTGTTCGCGCCGGATCCGCTGCCGCTGGAAGAGGGGGCGGAAACCCAGGAGCAGACCCAGCCGCAGATGCCGTCACTGTTCGGCGGCCGGTCACAGCCGGCGGTACCGCTCGCCGAGCTGGCGCCAAGCACGGTGACGGCAGCCGACTCCCAGTCAGCCGATTCCCAGGCGGCCGGCACCGGTGGCGACACGTTCGCGGAAGACCTGATCCACCGGGAGACCGATGTCTTCAGGATCGCGTTCTCGCGGACGGGTGGCACCATCGCGTCGCTCCAACTCAAGGATCACCTGGACGTCAACGGCGAGCCGGTCGAGTTGGTCCATCGCCCGGAAGACGGTACGGAGTACCTGACCGTCGCGTTTGGGGGCGTGGATACGGCGCCGAGCGACGATCCGTTCGCGTTCCAGCAGGTCGACGCGACGACCTGGGAGTTCAGCAGCGATTTCGTGGCCACCGACGGCACGCCCTTCCGGCTCATCAAGACCTACCGGTTCGACCTGGAGTACCTGTTCGAGCTGCGCATCCGTATCGAGAACTCCGTGAACGCGGTGCCGGCGCTCGACTTCAGCGGCGTCAGCTACACGCTCGGCATCGCACCGCAGCTCGGACCGGACTACGAAAAGCTCGACCGGCGCAACGAATACCGGGAATACATGCGCTATTACCCGGAGGGCAAGCGCAAGCGGCAGCGGCTGCGCAACGACCTGACCGTGGAAGAACGCCGCGTCCGCTGGACCAGCATCGTCGGCAAGTACTTCACGCTGGTGGTGATCCCGGACCAGACCGACTACCGGATCACCTACGACGGCCGCCCCGATCCCGAAATCGACCGGCGCACCGCCCTGTACCTGGGCCGGCCGGCGATCGCCAGCGTCGCGGAAACGGATGTCTTCCGCATCTACGCCGGGCCCAAGGACCGCAGCACGCTCGCCCGCTACAACGACCCGGCTCTGCCGGCCGTCGACCAGCTCCACCTGGAGGAGACCGTCAGCACGGCGGCGATCATCGGCTGGCTGGCCAACATCGTGCGCTTCCTGCTGGACGCGTTCTATCGGGTGATCCCCAACTACGGCGTGGCGATCATCCTGCTCACCGTCTTCATCAAGGTGGTGTTCTTCCCGCTCACGCGCAAGAGCTCGGAGTCGACCAAGCGGATGGCGCAACTCCAGCCGCAGATCCAGGAGCTGCGCGAGAAGTTCAAGGGCAAGCCCGAGCGCCTGAACCAGGCGACCATGGACCTGTACCGCCGCGAGAAGGTGAACCCGGTCGGCGGCTGCCTGCCGATGCTGCTGCAGATGCCGATCTTCTTCGCGCTGTACACGGTGCTGATCGAGCACTTCGACCTGCGCGGCGCCTCCTTCATCACGGGGTGGATCGCCGATCTGTCCGCGCCGGAAAGTTTCCTGCCGCTGGGCTTCCAGCTCCCGCTGCTCGGCTGGGACGAACTGCGGCTGCTGCCGTTCTTCATGCTGGGCTCCACCTTCCTGCAGACCAAGATCATGCCGACGGCGCAGGGCGCCAACGCCAGCCAGATGAAGATGCTGCAGTACGCGATGCCGATCTTTTTCTTCTTCATCCTCTACGACATGCCGTCGGGACTGGTCCTGTACTGGACGGTGCAGAACATCCTGACGGTCGTGCAGCAACTCTACATCAACAGCCGCGGCGACACCCCCGGCAAGCCTCGGTCGGGCGGAGCGACGGCCCCGAGGAAGAAGCGGCCCGCGTAGCGAGCCCGCATGGCGAGCAGTGAACTGACGTGACGGCGCCGTCCTCGAACGGCGCGTGAGGAGTGATGATGGAGGTACACGAGTTCGAAGGGCGCACCGAGAAGGAGGCGATCGCCAACGCGATCGAGGCGATGGGTCTCGATGAGGACGAAATCGACGTCGAGGTGGTCAAGGCCCGATCCGGCCTGTTCGGCGGCGGCAAGGTCACCATCCGTGTGCACGTCGGCGAAGATCAGCCGGTGGAGGACCTGGAGCCGCACACCGAGCAGGAGTCGGAGGCCGCGGGGTTCGTCTCCGACCTGCTGCGCCACATGGGGATCGAGGCCGATCTGCGCATCGCCACCCGGGAGGACGACCGCGTGGTGCTCGAGATGGTTTCCGACGACGCGGGCATTCTCATCGGCCGGCATGGCGCCACGCTGGAGGCCATGCAGCTCCTGACCAACATCGCGTGCGGCCGCCGGCACGAGGACGGGCCGCGGGTGATCCTGGATACCGAGGACTACCGCTACCGCCGCGAGCAGAGCCTGACCCGCATGGCGATGCGCGTGGCGCGCGACGTGCAGCGTTCGGGGCGGTCGCAACTGCTGGAGCCGATGAACCCGTTCGAGCGCAGGCTGGTGCATACCACGATCAGCGGAGTGGACGACGTGAGCACGGAGAGCGAGGGCGACGGGCCGTACAAGCAGGTCCGCGTCAGCTATACCGGGAGCGCGTATCAGCATCGCTGACGCGCCGCCGGAGGCCGCCGGCGAGCAGCGGCCGGAGGGCTCCTCCGAGGCGCCGCCCGCCGGCGTGGCGCCGCCGCTTGAGCGCGTGGCGTTCGGCGGGCGGCAGATCGTCATCCTGGGAACCGCGCACGTCTCGCAACGGAGCGTCGAGGACGTGCGCGCGCTCCTCGAACGCGAGAGGCCGGAGGTGGTCTGCGTAGAGCTGGACCAGGCGCGCTTCCAGACGCTCACCAAGCCGGATGCGTGGCGGGATCTGGACATCCGCTCCGTGCTGCGCAGCCGGCGCGGGTTCCTGCTGCTGGCCAACATGGTGCTGGCGGCGTTCCAGCGTCGCATGGGCATGGACGCCCAGGTGCGGCCGGGCGCGGAGATGCTGGCGGCGGTCCAGGAGGCCGAGGCGGCCGGATCGCGCGTGGAGCTCTGCGACCGGGATGTCCAGGTGACCCTGCGGCGAGCGTGGTCGCAGAGCGGGCTGTGGGGCCGCTCGAAGCTGCTGTCGGCGCTCCTGGTCACCGGGTTCAGCTCCGAGAAGCCCGACCCGCAGGAGATCGAGCGGCTGAAGACCGACGGCGCGCTCACCAGCATGATCTCCGAGCTTGCCGAGTACCTGCCGAAGGCCAAGGCGGTGCTGATCGACGAGCGCGACCGCTACCTGGCCGCCCGCATCGCGCAGGCGGCCAGAGACGCCGGGCCGGGCGGCCGGCCGGTCGTCGCCGTGCTGGGCGCCGGCCACAAGGCCGGGGTCGTACGGGCGCTGCAGGAGATCGACGCTGGCGGCGAGCTGCCCGACACCGATGAGCTCGGCGCGCCGCCGCCGCGCTCGACGGTCGGGCGGATCCTGCCGTGGCTGGTGCCGGCCATCGTCGCCGCGGTGGTCGGAGTCGGCTTCGCGCGGTCGGGCATCGACCTGACGCTGACGATGCTCGGCCGGTGGGTCCTGATCAACGGATCGCTCGCCTCCCTGGGGGCGCTGGTCGCCCTGGCGCACCCGGTCACGGTGATCGTCTCGTTCCTGGCGGCGCCCATCACGTCGATGAACCCGACCATCGGCGTGGGGTTCGTCAGCGGCGCGGTGGAGGCCGTGGTCCGCAAGCCGCGCGTCAGCGACTTCGAGTCGCTGCAGGACGACCTGATGAGCGTGCGCGGCTTCTTCCGGAACCGCATCAGCCACGCGCTGGTGGTGTTCCTGGGCGCCACCCTGGGAAGCGCGGCCGGAACATTCATCGGCCTGCCTTTGCTGGGAACGCTCCTGTTCCGCTGACGCCGCCTACGCGCCGCCCGCGGTCGCGCCTGCGGGAACCATGGCCGCCCGTACCGCCTGGCGCACGTCGGCGACCGCCCGCGAGCCGGATGCGTGATCGGCGGAAAGCGGCCCCGGAGCGAGCACGGTAGGGATGCCGAGCCCGGCGGCCGCCCGCAGGCGCCGTTCGGTGCCCACCGCGCGGCGGATTTGCCCCGCCAGCGTGATCTCGCCGAAGGCCGCCAGCGTCGCGGCCGGGGTAAGCTCGGTGCGCGCGCCGTACAGCGCCAGCGCGATCGGCAAGTCGGCAGCCACGTCGCGCAGCCGCAGACCGCCGGCGACGTTCATGTAGATGTCGCGGTCCAGGAACGGCACCTGCACCGAGCGCTGCAGCACGGCGGCGATGCGAGCCACCCGCCCGCCGTCGATGCGGTCGGAGACGATGCGCGGGCTCGCGCGCTGCGCTGGCACGACGAGCGCCTGTACCTCGACGCACAGCACGCGCGAGCCTTCGTAGACCGCGGCGATCGCCACGCCGGGCGGTGGCCGGCCGCCGCCCGCATGCTCGACGAACCGTGACTCCGGATCGGCAAGCTGCCGCAGGCCGCGGCCGGTCATCTCGAACAGCGCCACCTCTTCGACCGGGCCGAAGCGGTTCTTCGACGCGCGCAGAAAGCGCAACTCCGCGTTGCCGGTCTCGAAGGAGAGGACAACGTCCACCATGTGCTCAATCGCCTTGGGGCCGGCGATGCCGCCTTCCTTGGTGACGTGTGCGACCAGCACCGTGATCGCGTTGCGCGCGTGCGTCCAGCCGGTCAGTGCGTCGCAGATCTCCTTGATCTGATTCACGGCGCCCGGCTGGGTGGTAGAGCCCGCGGCGGTCAGGGCCTGCAGCGAGTCGACGATGACGGCCGCCGGCCGGGCGGTGTCCAGCAGCCGCAACAGCTCGCCCAGCTCCGCTCCCGCCCAGACCTCCAGCCTCGGCGCCTGCAGCCGCAGCCGATCGGCACGCAGCCGCAGGTGCTCGGCCGATTCCTCGGCGCTCACGTAGAGCACCCGTCCGGCGGTCTGCAGCTTCGCGGCGACCTGCAGGAGCAGGGTCGACTTGCCGACCCCGGGCTCGCCGCCGATCAGCGTGGTCGAGCCGCGCATGAACCCGCCGCCGAGCACGCGGTCCAGCTCGCCGTTGCCGGAGGCGACCCGGAGCCCGGGATCGGCTTCGATCGAGGCCAGCGGTACCGCCAGCGGCGCCTCGCCGGCAGCCGCGGCGGAGGCGGCGGAACCGCCATCGATCTCGCGGAAGCTGTTCCACTCACCGCAGTTGGGGCAGCGCCCCAGCCACTTGGGCTCACGCCTCTCGCAGGAGGTGCAGACGAACAGGCGCTGGTCGCGCCCGCCCTGCCTAGCCCTGGCGCCCGGCCCGTTCCGCATCGTTCATCGAATCCAGTAGCACCCCGCGCAGCCGGCGCAGGGCCCGGCCGCGGTGCGAGATCGCGTCCTTGGCGGCGCCGTCCATCTCGGCAAAGGTCTCCGCGGCGCCGAGGGGCCGAAAGATCGGATCGTAGCCGAACCCGCCCGCGCCGCGCGGGGCGGAGACGATGCTGCCCTCCACCGTTTCCTGGACGACCAGCAGCCGGTGATCGGCCAGCATCACCGCAACGCAGCACACGAACCTCGCGGAACGGTCGGCCGCGCCGGCAAGAGCGTCCAGCAACAGGAGGTTGCGCCGCTCCTGAGTGAGGTCGCCGCCGTAGCGCGCGGAACGCACGCCCGGCGCGCCGCCGAGTGCCGGGACGACCAGCCCGGAGTCGTCGGCCACCGCGGCCCGGCCGGTCATCGCGAACAGATGGCGCGCCTTGCCGAGCGCGTTGTCGAGGAAGGTGGCGCCGCGTTCGTCGTAGGCGAAGGGCAGGCCGCGGTCCGCGGGGGTCAACACCTGCACCTCCGGCAACACGCGGCGAAACTCGCGGACCTTTCCGGCGTTGGTGCTGGCCAGTAGCAGCGTCAAGTGACGTGCAGGCTACCGCGGGCGGAAACGGTGCTTCAACCAGAACAGCCCGGTGTCCACCGTTCCCTTGGGAACCTCGAGGATCTGGGCGATCTGCCGGTTGCTCGGCCCCAGCCGCACCGCCCCGAGCTCCGCCCTGGCGTTGGTTGCCGTCCGCCGCGCGCGCTGCAGCCGCTCCTCCAGGAGCCGCCGCCGGTCCGCGTCGGTCTCGTCGCGGAGCTGTCCCTCGACCATCCGCGCCATGGCGAAGGCGTGATTGCTCCGTTGGCTGAGCCTGGTCCAGCGGCGCTGCGAAGCCCCGCTCGCCCGGCGCGCCACTCCGACCAGCGCCTGCAGATCCGCGCGGCCGCACAGGCCGGCCCAGGCAGGCACGTGCGTGTCGTGCATCCGCAGGCAGTTCTTGAGCACCGCGAACAGCAACCGCCTGCGCACGGCCGGGTTGCCGGCCGCCGCCGTCGTGGCCTGTGCGGCAGGCAGCGTGGCCGGCAGCGTCGCCGGCGCGGTGGCCGGCCGCGTGGCCGCTGCAGCGGGCGTCCGGCGCGTGCGCGCGTCGGTTGCGCCGGAACTGAGCTCGGCCGCGTCCGGATCCCAGAACGGCGGAGTACCGGCGAGCCGCCACTCCGCGTCCCGGCGTCGCTTCGCGCGGTAGTAGCTGCGGAGCTGCCAGGTCAGGACCGACTTTAGGTACGCCTCGAACGGCCGCCCCTGGTCCTGGAAGCGGTCGATCAAATCCTGCAGGCGCGGCCGGCAGTACAGATAGAACTCGCCGCAATCGTCGTCGTCCACCGGTCCGCTCTGCCAGAGGGGAAAGCGGTAGACGTATGCGCCGATCCGGTCGAGCAGTTCGCGCCGCCCGGCGCCGGTGCGCTGGTAGCGCAGCACCGCCGGTTTCATCGGGTCCTCGGGGGTCCTGGTCACTGACTTCGTCATGGAGACCAGGAAGAACAGGAAGCGTGCCAGGATCGGCCCTGCCGGAGGGGCCGTAGATGGGCCGCGCCGGCACACCCCTTACCCGTGTTTACTCAAACGGGCGGCGGGCGCTCCTCCAGCGTCCGAGCCCGCGGGAACGTCGCCAGGAGGCTGTCGGATTTGCCGCGCCAGCGGCAAGGCCGACAGCCTCCGACGCGGAAGGTGGGATGGGCCAAGGCGGAGCCGAAGGCGACGGTATTGGGGCGCTATCGCTGCGTGAGGAGCCGTTCCACCTGGGGAGCCAGCACCGCCAGCGCGGCCTGCCTGGCCTGCTCGACGGTGCCGCGAAAGGAGCATCCGGCCGCCTGTGGATGACCGCCCCCGCCCAGCTCGTGCGCGCACGAGCCGACGTCGACGGCGGTGGTCGACCGCATGCTCACCGAGCACTCGCCCGGGCTCTCCTCGCGCACGACCAGCAGCGCTTCGGCGCCGGCGACCGTCTGCAGCAGCGAATACAGGTCGTCGTCGCCGCGCCCGGCCTCGCCGATCTCCGCCCGGTCGCTCGCGTACTTCGCCGTGTACAGAAGGAGCCCGCCGTACAGACGCTCGGTGCGGGCCAGCATGCGGCCGAGCATCACGCGACGTTCGAACGGGCGCGCGCCGAACATGCCCGAGTAGGCGGCCTCGGTACTGGCGCCGGCATCCACCAGGCGCGCGACGGCGCGGAACACGTAGCCGGTGTCCTTGCGCAGGTGACGGAAGAAGCCGGTGTCGGTGCAGGTCGCGAACAGCAGCAGGTCGGCCTCTTCCTTCGTCGGCCGGTCGCCGAGCAGCTCGATCAGGCCCTGCACGAGCAACGCGGTGGCGGGAACCGTCGGCACGATCAGGCGCTCGTCGCCGAACGGATCGCCGGCCGCGTGGTGGTCGATCACCAGCGTCGGCAGACCCGCGATGCCCTTTCCGGGCTCGCCCGTGCGGTCCGCGGTCGAGCAGTCCAGGACGATGGCGGCCGCGTCGCCGGCGCGGTCCTGCGGGGTCACGCCGGGGGCGAACCGCGGCGCGAACGAAGCGATCTCCGGCCGGGTGAACGGGCCTTCGCAGAAGGTGCGCGCCTGCTTGCCGCGGCGCCGCAGGAAGCTGGCGAGCGCCAGCGGCGAGGCCAGGCAGTCGCCGTCGGGGTCCTGGTGGCCGAGGAGGAGGTAGGTGTCGTGCGCTGAGAGAAAGCGTTCGATGGCAGGCGGGACCTCGAACGGATAGCGGTCGGTCACGGGCGCAAGAAGTACGCCGGCGGCGGGGCGCAGTGCAACCAGCCTGCCGCGGACGCTACGGCAGCGATAGCAGGGCCTCCTGGGCCGGGCCACCGGATGCCACCGGCCGGCCGCACCGTATGGATACGTCGATCTCGGTGCGCATGCCGAACTCGCCGGGGAAATAGACGCCGGGCTCGACCGAGAAGCAGGCGCCCTCGGTGACCGGGCGCTCGTCCGGAAACTCGAACGAGTCGAGGTTCACCCCGGAGCCGTGCAGGTCGGTGTCGATGCTGTGGCCGGTACGGTGCCGCACCGCCGACAGCAGGTCGCGCTCGGCCAGCTCCTGGCGGCAGGCGCGGTCGACATCGCTGCCCGACACCGTGCGGCCCACCCGCGCGGCGTCTTCCAGGAACGTCACCGCGCGTTTGCGGGCGGCGCGCACCGCGGCGAAGGCATCCCGCTGTCGAGCGGTCGGCTGCCTCGCGGCCACGCCGACCCAGGAGATGTCGGCGTAGACCGCTTCCGGCGCGGGCTCCTTGCACCACAGGTCGAGTTGCACCACCTGGCCCGGAGCGAGCGCCGCTCCGGCGCCGGACGCGCTGTAGTGGGGATCGGCCGAATGCGCTCCGAAGGCGGTGATCGGCTCGTGATCGGTGACCATGCCGCGCTCCTCGAACGCGGCGAGGATGCCGTCGCGGACCGCCCCTTCGGTGACGGCCCGCCCCGCGGCGCAGGCCCGAGCGATGCGCTGCCAGGAATCGGCGACGATGTCGTGCAGCGCCTCCGCGGCGCGGTCGTGGCTGGCGAGCTGGGCGCCGCTCAGGCCGCCCAGCGTCCACTGCACCAGGTCCTCGGAGGGTTGCAGGGTGAAGCCGGCCCGCTCCAGCAGCTCGGCGGTGCCGTGGTCGAGCGTGGACAGGCGCGGCAGGGTGGGCGAGCACTGCGCGGCCAGGACGCTGCCCTGCGGAGCGATGCCGCCGAGCAGCTCCGCGAAGCGGGAGCGGGACGCGTAGCGGTGCGTCGTGCCGTCCACGTGGTCCAGGACGCCGGCTTCGATCTCATGGACGAGTTTGACCACCGGGCCGTCGGCCGGCACCACCGCCAGCCACGGCCGGCTGTTGCTGGCACCGGCGCCGATGCCGAGCACGGTGTCGGCGATCTGGTCGCGGTGGTAGACGTTGTAAAACAGCCAGCCGGCGCGGCCGGAGCGGCGCACCGCGGCGCGCGCCTGCGCGAGCCGGCCCGCACCGCTCACTCTGCGAGTGAGGTTCGCTTCGCTCACTCTGCGCGTGGGGTTCGCTCCGCTCACTCTTCGCCGACCAGCGTCGCCAGCATCAGCGCCTTGGCGGTGTGCTTGCGGTTCTCCGCCTGCTCCCAGACCATCGAGCGGGACGACTCGAAGACGCTGTGGGTGACCTCGTTGCCCTTCACCGCCGGCAGATCGTGCATGAAGATCGCGGTGTCGGCGGCACGCCCCATCAGCGCGTCGTTGACCTGGTAGCCGGCCAGGAGCTGCAGGCGCTCCGCCTCGCGGTCTTCCTCGCCCATGGATGCCCACACGTCGGTGTAGACGACGTCGACCCCGTCCACGGCATCGACGTCGTTGCTGATCGTGAGGGACGCGCCCGAGCCGTTTCGGCAGGCGGCGACGAGTTGCGGATCGGGCTGCAGTTCGCTGGGCGCCACCAGCGTGCAGCCCACGCCGGTCATCGAGCAGCCCACCATGAGCGAGGTGGCGACGTTGTTGCGGGCATCCCCCACGTACGCCAGGGAGACGCCGTCGAGCGCGCCGTAGTGCTCGCGGATCGTCAGCAGATCGGCCAGCACCTGGGTGGGGTGCCGGCTGTCGGTGAGCCCGTTGTACACCGGGATGCCGGCGTACCGGGCCAGGGTCTCGACCGTCTCCTGGGCGTAGCCGCGGTACTGGATGGCGTCGTACATGCGGCCGAACACGCGCGCGGTGTCCTCGATCGACTCCTTGGCGCCGAGCTGCAGCTCGTCCCGGTTCATCACGACCGGAAAGCCGCCTTCTTCCCCGAACGCGGTCGCGAATGCGGAGCGGGTGCGGGTGGACGGCTTCTCGTACAGCATCGCCAGCGCCAGTCCGGCGAAGCGCCGGTGCCGCTCTCCCGAGCGGCGCTGCCGCTTGACGACGGCGGAAAGGTCCAGGAGCCCCGTGAGCTCGTCGGGGGAAAGGTCGTGCAGGGTGAGCAAGGAACGTCCGAGCAGGTTCATGTCTGCCTCCAAATCCCGGTGGAGTGCTCCCGGCGGAGCGCGGAGAAGCGCGTAACCTACCGAATGTCGCACTCCCGCGGCAACCCCGCACGCGCGGAAGATTGACGCCGGGAAACCCGGTTCCCTATAGTGCGTGCCGGCCCACCGATGCGAAGCGCTGCGGTGGTGGAATTGGTAGACACGCTAGCTTGAGGGGCTAGTGGGAGTTAAATCCCGTGAAGGTTCAAGTCCTTTCCGCAGCAACAATTGGCATGAACTCAGGCGACTGGGGACATCCGGGAAGCGGTTCGAGCCGCCGCGGGTTACTCTTGTGGGCCGAACCAGAAGGCGTACAACTCGGCTGCCCAGAGCGAGAACCGGAGTCGTACCCGCCTGCCCTGCAGCTCCGCCAAGCTCGCGCGGTCGCGCCAGCGTACGCGGTGGTCTGTGCTGTCGACCACCGCGGGAATGCAGTCCTCGGTCGCGTAGCCGGGGAGCGCCGCGCCGTGCTCGTCGAGGACTTCCGCGAGGACCCGTCCGCGCCATGAGTCCACGTTGACGCGGAGCTCGGGTCCGGTCACCTCCTCGGGAACCGTGAGCACCGAACCCCACTCGACGCCGCCCTTGAGCGACACGAATCCGTCCAGCCGGAGGCGGGCCATGCAGATCGCGGCGGAGTCCAGGAAGCCATGGTACGCCGCCTCTGCGATGGGGATGCCGCGTCGCCTGGCCGCCGTGTAGTAGAACCACAGCTCGCCGTTGCGCCGCAGCACGCCGTTGGTGGAGCCGATCTGTCCCGTGTCGTAGCGGCTGCCGTCGCCGGCCGGCGACAGCTCCAGGAAGGGGGCGCGATTCGCTACCCGCTGCCACTGCCGGAGATCCCGGCTGCAAGCCAGCTCCATCGTCTTGCGGCTGTCCACGTTCTCGAACAGCGGCGGGCGCTTGCCCGCCCAGTGATGCATGACGGGCAGACCCAGGTACAGGTCCTCGTAGCGGAACACCGGGAAGTGGTACACGTCGGTCCGCCACTCTTCGGGACGGTTGTGCACCGGGGCCAGCAGGGCCGGATCCTCGAAGAAGCGGCGCAGGCGCTCGAAGCCGTTCTCCTGGTCGGTCTGATCGGCGTGGAAGATCAGCTCCTGCTCGCTCCAGGCCAGGAAGTCATCGCTGGTCGACAGGTAGAAGGAGCGTCCGTACGGACCGCGGTGCTTGACCGTGGATATGAACAGGTCCCGCGCCTCGTCGAGATACAGCTCCGAAACGTCGGCGCTCGGCTGCGGCGGCACGTCCAGTTCCTGCCAGTGAATGCAGTCGGCGGACACCAGGGTGTACAGGTGGCCGTCCCGGTAGGTCAGCGCCTTGAAACGCCGCGCGGGGTCGGCTTCCCGTGCGTGGTACAGCGGACCGCGGATCTGGCCGCGGATCGACGGCAGGATGTTGTTCTCCGTGCCGATCGGGGTGCCTTTCCACGTCAGTCCCGGATAGTCGTACAGGTGGAGGAACGGCTTCTCCCAGTTGACGCCGTCGGCGGAGGTCGCGTAGCAGGAGTAGTTGCCGCTGGCGCCGGCATCCCCGCCGGCGTCGAGCTTGAGGGCCGCGCCGGTGCCGATGGTCTCATCGTCGGGTGCCGCGGTGCCCAGGTAGATGAACTTGAAGACCTCCGCCTCCGCGTCCCAGACCGGCGCGCCCCACGTGCGGATGTACATGTTCTCCCAGCGATGCTCGGGCCTTACGACGGCGTTGCCCTCGAACGTGCGCGGCTGATGGAGTTTCCTGGCCAGGTTGTCGATGCGCTCGACGTGCCGGTCGTCGATGAACAGGTGTTTCATTCGCCCTCCGCGGCGCCTGCCGCCACGGTACCACAGGCTGCGACACGCGGTGCGCCGCGAGGCTGGCGATCACGATCGGCTTGGCAGCACCCACGCCAGGGGCTACCCTGAGCCGGTCGAACACAACGCCGGGTGAGTGCGCGACGGCGTTCTCCCGGTCCAGGAGGTGCGTAATGAACGCAAAGAGGATCGCAGCGCTGGGCTTGTTCGCCGCCGGTTCGCTGCTGATGGCGACCGGGCTGTACGCCGCGAGCACCGCGGAGACGGCCATGGCGGAAAAGGCCACGATCCAGATGCCGGGACGGCTGGTCTACGAGGTGTGGACACCCGCACCGTGGTCGCACCGCAACGACGGCCACTGGCCGCAGTGGTGGCTGGTCTTCGACCGGCTGGTGGAGAACAATGGCCAGCACATTCCGGAGATTCCGAGCCTGGCGACGAGTTGGGAGATCTCCGAGGACGGCCTGCAGTACACCTTCCACCTGCGCGACGACGTGGTCTTTCACGACGGCACGCCGTTCACGGCACACGACGTGAAGGCCACCTTCGAGATCATTCTGGACGGCCACGTCACCAGCCCGACGTGGATCGGCAATCTGCTGAACCTCGACGGCGTGGACGCCTTCCGCTCGGGCGGTGCCGACGACATCGCCGGGATCGAGGCGGTCGACGACCACACCGTGCAGTTCCACCTGACGCAGCGGACGCCCGGATTTCTCCGCAACGTCTCCATCACGTCGATCATGTCGAAGGCGCAGGTGGAGCTGGTCGGCGAGGGCGGCAAGGTCGAGGGTCACCCCACCTGGAGCGTCCCCAACGGCACCGGCCCCTTCAAGGTCGTCGAAACCGAGCCGTTTCAGTTCATCCGCCTGGAGAAGCACGACGCCTACCACCGGGGGACGCCGAAGATCGACGAGATCATCATTCACGCCAAGGACCCGGCACTCGCCGCTGCCAACGGCGAAGCCGACTTCGCGTTCTTCCAGATCACGCCCACCAGCGCCAAGGAGGTCGCCAAGCTCGAGCACATGGAGGTCTTCGCGCAGGTGCTCAATCACCTGACGGCGATGAGCGTCAACATCAGCCGGCCCGAGCTGAACGATCCGCGTGTGCGGCGCGCGTTGATGATGGCCATCGACCGGCAGACGATCGCCGACAGCCTGTACGGCGACTACGGCGACCCGATCGTGCCGCAGGGCATCCTGCCCGCGATCGGCTGGCGCAATCCGAACCTGACGCCCGTGAACTACGACCCGGATGGTGCCAAGGCGCTCCTGGCGGAGGCGGGCTGGGACTTCGGGACCACCGTCACCATCCTGCTGCGCGACATCGACGCGGGCGGCATCCGGCTGGAGCTGGCCACGATCGTGCAGGACTACTGGAAGGAAATCGGCATCGCGGCCGAGGTCGAGCTGGTCGAGGTGGCCGTGATCGGCACCAGGCTGAACGAACTGGACTTCGATTTCTACATGGGCGGCTGGTCCGCGGTGACCCCGGAGGCGCTGCTGCGCCTGCGCTCCGACAGCCCCGCGCCGATCGGCAGGGGCTACTCGAATCCGGAGGTGGACCGGATCGCCGAACAGATCACCACGACGTACGACATGGACGAGCTGCGCGCGCTCTACGACGAGCTGCAGGTGCACGCGTGGAACGACATGGTGTACATGCCGGTGATCAACACGATGGGGCTGAAGGCGCGTTCCAGCCGGTTGAGCACGCCGGGGGTCATTCCCGACATCCTCAACTTCCCCATCGACATCTCCTGGCACGAGTGGGAGGTCGTCGAGTAACGGCGGCGGAGGAAGGTCGATGGCACGGGTGCGGCGGGTGTGCTCCGCCGCACCCGTTCGTGACGACCGCGTTGACGGCGCTCGCCCGGCGGCGCGCCGTCGCGCGCGGTGCTGAAGCGCGCTCACGCTGAGGTTCGCCGTTCTCCATGGGCACCTATCTGGTCAGACGCGTCGTGTCGATGATTCCGACCCTGCTCGGCATCACCGTCATCGTGTTCGTCTTCATCGAGCTGGCGCCGGGTGACGCCGCCATGGCCATCCTCGCCGGGCGGGTGGAAGAGGAAGAGATCGCCTTCACCGAGGAAGAGCTCGCCAAGATCCGGCGCGAGATGGGGCTGGACCGCCCGGCGCCGATCCGCTACCTGGAGTGGCTGGGCAACCTGGTGCGCGCCGATCTCGGCGTGAGCCTGTCGACCCGCCGCCCGGTCGCCGAGCTGGTCAGCTTTCGCCTGGGCCCGACGTTGGAGCTGATGGCGGCGGCGTTTCTGATCTCGTCGGTGCTGGGCCTGTCCCTCGGCGTGGTGTCCGCCCTGAAGCGCTACAGCCCGATCGACCACGCGCTGACGGTCGCCGGCATGATGGGCATATCCACCCCCACCTTCTACGTCGGGCTGCTCGCCCTGTTCCTGCTGAGCGTTCAGTTGGACCTGTTCCCGCTCGGCGGCCGCGTCTCTCCCGGCGCGACCGATGCCGCCGCGCGGCTGCACCACCTGGTGCTGCCGGCGTTCATCCTGGGGCTCGACCTGACCGCGGCGCTCATGCGCTACACGCGCTCGAGCGTGCTGGAGGTGCTGCGCCGCGACTTCGTCACCACGGCACGCAGCAAGGGGCTGCCCGCCTGGCGCGTCATCCTCGTGCACGCGTTCCGCAACGCGCTGATCCCGATCATCGTCGTCATCGGGCTGCGGCTGCCGATCCTGATCGGCGGCTCGGTGGTCATCGAGACCGTCTTCAACTGGCCCGGCATGGGCGCGTTCTACATCGGCTCGGTGCGCGGCCGCGACTATCCGATCATCATGGCGGTGACGCTGTTTTCCGCGCTCGCCGTGCTGGCTGCCAGCATCCTGGTCGACCTGCTCACCGTGCTGGCCGACCCGCGGGTGCGGCTGCACAGCCGCGGCGAGGTCGGGCGGTGAGCGCCGCCGCCTCTCCGGTCCGGCAGCCGCCCGCGGCCGAGCGGCGACGCGGCAGGGGAGTGCTGCGCCGACTGGCCAGACATCGGCTGGGAGCCGTCGCGTTCGCGGTATTCGTGGTGCTGGTGCTGGCCGTGATCGCGGCCCCCGTGATCGCCCGGCACGATCCCAACGACGTGGTCCTGCAGCAGCGCAACCAGCCGCCCGGCGCCACCCACTGGCTGGGCACCGACCACCTGGGCCGCGACGTGTTCGCCCGCGTGCTGTACGGCGGCCGGGTGTCGCTGTCGGTCGGGCTGGCCGGGATCTCCATCGCGGTGAGCATCGGCGTGGTGGTCGGCACCATCTCCGGGTTCGTCGGCGGCAAGGTCGACGCGGCGCTGCTGAAATTCTCGGAGATCGTGATCAGCTTTCCCGGCTTCATCATCATCCTGACGCTGGTGAGCCTGCTCGGTCCCAACCTGTTCACGGTGATGGCGGTGCTGGGGTTCATCCAGTGGACGGACATCTACCGCATCGTGCGCAACCAGCTTCTGGCGCTGCGCGAGCAGGAGTTCGTGCTGGCAGCCCGGTCGCTGGGCGCGCACTGGGCCGCCCTGGCCTTCCGGCACCTGCTGCCGAACGCGCTGGCGCCGGTGATCGTGTCGGCGACGCTGGGCACGGCGGGGATGATCCTCACCGAGGCGGGCTTGAGCTTTCTTGGTGTGGGCGTGCAGGTTCCCACCCCGTCGTGGGGGAACATGCTGACGGCCGCGCAGAACCTGACCGCCCTGGTCAATTACTGGTGGCAGTGGGTCCCGCCGGGGGTGGCCATCACCGTCGCCGTGCTGTGCATCAACTTCATCGGCGACGCGTTGCGGGACGCTCAGGATCCTCGGCAGAAGATATAGGGGCCGGGAGACACTGCAAGGAGAGACGCGATGAGTGCGACGACCACCGACGCCACCGCCGGCACCTGGGAGCCCGGCTCCGCGGCCAGCGCGGGGGCCATGCGCCCCGAGCCGTTTCTCGATTGGCAGGCGGTCTGGCCGGGGACGAGCGGCTACGAGCCGGACGGCCGCGCATACCTGGTGGGCGCGCCGCGCGGCGTGCGTCTGGCGGTGCAGCAGGCCGTCAGATCGGAGCCGCTGATCGAGCTCGACCGCCCCTGGGAGCAGGACCGGACGACGTATCCGACCGCCCTTCATCACGACGGTGCGTACCATCTCTGGTACGGCACCGACCCGTCGGAGCAGTACCCGCACGGAGCGCTCTGCTACGCGCGCAGCGACGACGGGTTCACCTGGCACCGGCCGGAGCTCGACCTCTACCCGTACGGCGAGCACCGGAAGACCAACATCGTCTACCCGCGCCGGCTGGAGGGGTCGGTGTTCCACGACCCGCGTGACGGTGACTTCAAGCTGGTCACCATGGAGGCGCGCTGGCTGTACGGCGACCGGGAGCTGTCCGGTGACGCCGAGGCGCTGCCGCTGCGCACGCGGCTGCGCGAGCAGGGCATGCCGGACCGGGAGCTGCGCGAGCTGCTGCGCCTGACCGGCGACCTGCGCGGCGCCACCTCGCCGGACGGCATCCACTGGACGCGGCTGGACGCCAGGCTCATCGACCGCTTCTGCGACACCCAGAACGTAGCGGCGTACGACCAGGAGCGTGGCTGCTACGTGGCCTACGTGCGGATGAGCCGCGGGTTTCGCCGCGCGGTCGGCCGCTCGGAGTCGCCGGAGTTCGCCACCGAGTGGCCGGAGCCGCAGGTGGTGCTTGAGGCCGATCCGCAGGATCCGCCCACCGACGACCTGTACACCAACGGCTACAGCCGCTATCCGGGCGGCGGGTTCCACCTGATGTTCCCGGCCGTCTACTACCGGACCCGCGACGTGCTGGACGTGCACCTGGCGGTCAGCCGCGACGGCGTCCTCTGGCATCGCCCGGAGCGCACCCCGATCATTCCCATGGGACCCGCGGGAGGTCCGGAGGACTCCGGCATGTACGCCAGCCCGGGCATCGTGCCGCTGTCCAACGGACGGTGGGGGGTGCTGTGCCGGGGCATCGGCAGCCGTCACAACGAAGGGTATGCCGGGCTGAAGACCGGTCGCGACGGCCTGCTGAGGTGGGCGACCTGGCAGCCGGACCGGCTGGTGGCCCTGCAGGCGGACACGGACGGCGAGCTGACACTCGGCCCCCGGGAGTGCGCGGGAAAGGAGTTGCGCATCAACTACCGGACGGAGCCCAACGGCTGGATCAAGGCGGAGCTGATGCCGCCGACGCTGTGGCCGGCCGAGCACCTGGCGCCGCTGGCCGGACACTCGTTCGCCGAGTGTGCGCCGTTGCGGGGCGACAGCCTGTCCGCGCCGGTCACCTGGAACGGCCGCGGCGACCTGTCGGCGCTCGCCGGCGAACGGATCGCGGTCCGCATCAGCATGTCGCGGGCCAGGCTGTTCTCGGTGGCGTGCTGAGGTGGCACGGGACACGGGGACGCCGCCCGCGCCGTTGCTCTCCGTGCGCGACCTGCGCACCTACTTCCATACCGAGGACGGCGTGGTGCCGGCCGTGGACGGGGTGAGCTTCGACCTGCCGGCCGGCGGGACGCTCGGCGTCGTCGGCGAGTCGGGCTGCGGCAAGTCCGTCACGGCGCTGTCGGTGCTGCGTCTGGTCGCCTCGCCGCCCGGCCGCATCGAGAGCGGCCGCATCCTGTTCGAGGGGCAGGACCTGCTGCGCTTCCCGGAGGCGCGCATGCGCGAGATCCGCGGCAACGAGATCTCCATGATTTTCCAGGAGCCGATGTCGAGCCTGAACCCGGTGTTCAGCGTCGGGTTCCAGATCGCCGAGAACATCATCCAGCACCAGCGGATGCGCAAGCGCGAGGCGTACGCCCGTGCCGTGGAGATGCTGGAGCTGGTCGGCATCCCCGCCCCGGAGAAACGGGTCGGCAACTACCCGCACGAGATGAGCGGCGGCATGCGGCAGCGGGTGATGATCGCCATGGCGCTGTCGTGCCACCCGAAGATCCTGATCGCCGACGAGCCGTCCACGGCGCTGGACACCACGATCCAGGCGCAGATCCTGGACCTGATGCGCCAGCTCCGCGCGGAGCTCGGCATGGCGATCGTCCTGATCACCCACGACCTGGGCGTCGTCGCCGAGATGGTCGAGCAGGTAGTGGTGATGTACGCCGGCAAGGTGGTGGAGCGCGCCGACGTCATCACCCTGTTCCGGGAGGGGCGGCACCCGTACACGGAGGGGCTGCTGGGCTCGCTGCCGAACCCGGCCGAAGAGCGCGACGAGCTGGTGGCGATCGAGGGCATGGTGCCGAGTCCGCACGCCATGCCGAGCGGCTGCCGGTTCCATCCGCGCTGTCCCCACGCTCACGAGATCTGCCGGAGCGAACAGCCGCCGCTGCACGAGTTCTGGCCCGGGCACGAGGCGGCCTGCTTCCGCTACTCGGATTTCCGGCCGATGCGCATGGCCGCCGCAGGCGGCGCCGGGGCGGCGGGACAGGCATGAGCACCGCGGCCGCTGCGCCCGAAACGCCGCTGGTGGAGGTGCGCGACCTCTCCAAGCACTTCCCCGTTCGCTCGGGCCTGCTGTCGCGGCGCACGGGCGCCGTGCACGCGGTCGACGGGGTGAGCTTCACCCTGCGCCGCGGCGAGTGCATGGGCCTGGTCGGGGAGAGCGGCTCCGGCAAGACCACCGTCGGCCGCCTGCTGCTGCGCCTGCTGGAGCCGACCGGGGGTCAGGTCCTGTTCGAGGGGAGGGACGTGGCGGGCGCCGATGGCGAGGAGTTGCGGGCGCTGCGCCGCCGGATGCAGATGATCTTCCAGGACCCGTACTCGTCCCTGAACCCGCGCATGACGGTGGAGCAGATGATCCGCGAGCCGCTGGCCATTCACCGCCTGGCGCAGGGGGCAGAGCGGGCGCGGCGCGTCGCGGAGCTGCTGGACGTGGTGGGGCTCCGGGCGGAGCACGCGCGGCGCTTTCCGCACGAGTTCTCCGGCGGCCAGCGCCAGCGCATCGGCATCGCCCGCGCGCTGGCGGTCAACCCCAAGCTGCTGGTGTGTGACGAGCCGGTGTCGGCGCTCGACGTGTCGATCCAGGCGCAGGTGATCAACCTGCTGCGCGCACTCCAGCGGGAGTTCCACCTCACCTACCTGTTCATCGCCCACGACCTGGGAGTCGTGCGCCACATCGCCGACCGGGTGGCGGTGATGTACCTGGGCAAGGTGGTGGAGATGGCCGCCAAGCCGGCGCTGTTCGCCCGCCCGCTGCACCCCTACACGCAGGCGCTGTTCTCGGCGATACCGATCCCGGATCCCGAAGCCGCGCGCGAGCGCATCATCCTGCAAGGTGACGTCCCGACGCCGATCGAACCGCCGTCAGGCTGCCGCTTCCACACCCGCTGTCCGTTCGCGGAGGAAATCTGCCGCCAACGGGAGCCGCCGCTGGCGGAGGTCGCGCCGGGCCATCGGGCCGCCTGCCACCTGGTGACTCCGGAGCGGCTTGCCGCCGGTGACGTGCCCACCCCGCGTGCCGCCGCGCGGGCGGCAACGAGCGTCAGCGGAACCGAAACCCGTAGAGCTTGACCCAGCTTCCCAGGAAACGCAGCCGCACGCGCCGGCCGCGCAGGGCGGACAGGTCGGCGTTTCCGTTCCAGGTCACGGTCCGGCGCAGGTCGTTGGCCAGGAGTCGATCGGCCTCGGCGGCCGCGTAGCCCCACAGCGCGTGCCCGCTGGCGTCCAGGATCTCGACCTGCAGCCAGCCGCGCGAGCTGGCGTCCATGTTCACCTGCAGGCGGTCGCCGGCCAGCTCGAACGGCACGGTGGTGAGGCTGGCGCATTCGCTCTCGGCGTCCTGCGACACGAAGCCGTCGCGGCGCAGCCGCAGCCGGCCGATCGCCGCGGGTTGCGCGTCGCCGCTGCGCTTGGCGTCGACGTCGATGTCGTGGCGGGTGCTGACGCCGCCGTAGTAGAGGTACAGCTCGTCGTCGCCGGCCGCGATGCCGGCGGCCATGTACAGCCCCTTGGCGTCGAAGGCTCCCGCGGGCCCGAGGCGCACGAACGGCGTCTGCCAGCGCGTGAAGGCGATCCCGTCGCGGCTGGTCGCGAGCTGGACGTCCAGCGTATCGCTGGTGTGATGGTACGCCGAGGTGAAGATGAAGTAGCTGTTCGCGGCATACGGGTATTTGATCGCGGCGCTGTTGTAGAGGCCGCCGCCGGCCAGGTCATCGTCGGCGGCCTGGCTGAAATCGGGCTCCAGAACCTTGCTCGGCTCCGGGAACCGCGAGAAGTCGGACGACTCCGCGCGCGCCACGGCGCGATAGTCGAACGATCCGACCTGCCTGCCGTCCGCATCGAGATGGAGATGCTCGTTCCAGCGCACGAAGGCGACGTAGCGTTGCAGGCGATCGTCCCGGAAGGCGACGTTCTGGGTGTCCGTGTACCACGGCATGATCGGCGCCGGGTACTTCGTCCACGCGATGCCGTCGGGGGAGGTGGCGCCGATCACGGCCGGGTAGACCCAGGTGTCCAGCTTCCCCTTGAAGTACCGGAACCGTGCGCCGCCGCAATTGACGCTGGTGACGCCCCAGGGGGTGCGGTCTTCGCCGATGAACTTGAACCGTTCCTCCGACGGCGCGGCCGGATCGACGAAGACGCTGCCGGTAGCTCCGCGCAGCACGATGTTGGTGGCGCTGCCGCCCGCATGCTCGACCACGCCCAGCTCGGGCCGATGCCACTCGACGCCGTCTGCCGACAGGGCGACGCACAGCGAGGTCGAGCCGTCGTCCGCCGTTGCCGAGTAGTACAGCCGATACCCGTCCGGGACGGCGGCGACGCTCGCGTGGTGGACGCCGCGCGCCTCCCAGGGCCGCTCGGGCCGGAGCGCCGGCGCCTCGGCGCGCACGGGAGGGTTCAGGGTCGGCGTGAAGCCGCTCTTGTCGGCGACCAGCGCGTCGTCGAACAGGAGCTGGTTGTCGGTGCCGATCGTCAGGCCGCTGTCGTCTTCCATGTGCGGATGTTATGCCAATCGGGCGACGAGCACCTCGTGCCGATCGCCCCGCGGTGGGTCACTCACCTGCAGCTCAAGGCGAGCTTGCGCTCGACCATAGTCGATGCCGGTCAGGGTTGCCGGTGAGAGTCCGCTGAAGGCTCCCCGGCCGGGTCATCAGGTTGGCCTTGTCGGGCGCATGTAATGGCGGCTGATCCGTGATCAGTGGGGAAGGCGCCTCGCGAGGGATACGCAGGCGCGGCGACTCATGCGCCTTACGCGGTCTGTGCGTCTGGCAGAGGACCGCTCGACCAGATATGGGGCTATGCCGGCCACCAAGTACCGGGATCGGACTTCTGATCTGCGCTTCATTCGCATGGCGAGCTCTTTCCTCTCACTCGGTCATCACCGACGGTCCGGATTTCAGCGCCATCGCCGCAACAAGCGCGCCGTCATCCCGTGGATCTGCCCGTCGTAGCGCCCACCGGCTGTGGCTCCATCGGCGGGATCCACCCACGCTACAGCCGCTGCTACACTCGCGTCATGGTAGAATAGGCCTCATGTCCGCTCTGTCCGTATCACCGCTCTCGATCGTCAATCAGATCAAGAGCAATCTGCAAGACCGTTACCGCTCGGGTTACCCGATTCTGAAGGAGCTTCTGCAAAATGCCGACGATTCAAGAGCGCGCCGTTTTCGAGTCGATGCGCTGACCGGTTGGCAGCAGGACGCTCGCAACCCGCTGCTCCGAGGGCCGGGGTTGCTGGTCGTCAACGACGGGGAATTCAGTCGCGAAGACCGGAGCGGCATCCTGTCGTTCGGCGAGAGCCACAAGGCCGCCGACAGAGCGGCCATCGGCAAATTTGGGCTTGGGCAGAAGGCGGTATTCCATCTTTGCGACGCCTTTGTCGTCCACGCCTTCGGTTATGACGAACCCTTCCTCGAGGTCGTAAACCCCTTTCTTAAGGTCGAAGTCGCTGGCAACGTGACCCGTGAATGGGAAGAACTGCCCGATTCCGATGCAGCTCTCCTACGCGCCGCGGTGTCCGACGACTATGGAGAGCGCGCGCTCATCCTCTGGCTGCCGTTTCGCAGAAGTGGACTCCGTCCAGCGCCGGATGCCGGGTTTTCCAGCATCCCGCCTGCGATCTCGCAGATCGTTGCGGGATTGGCTCGTACAGATAATCTGCGGACGCTCCTGACCGCGCTCCGGCACGTTGAATCCATCGAGATACGGAAACAGGGCACGACGTACTGCGCCGTCGGCGTGCACGCCGCGGCGCGGATGCTCGGACCGAACGCATGGCGCTCCGGCGTGCGGTCTTTTTCGGGTTCGGTCCGCACGTGCCCTGAGGGGTCGGAGGCGCGTTTCGTCGGACGGGAGGCGACTATTCTGACCGAGCGTCTGAAGCACTTGCAGAACTGCCCCCAGTGGCCGAGGACGATCAATGCGCTTAGCGCCGCGGAATCCGAACCGGAGAAAGGCGAGCCTCATGGGGCGGCGACTCTGGTCAAAGCGGCCCACGGCGACGACCACCCGAGCCAACTGAGAATTTCCTGGGCCGTCTTTCTGCCGATTTCGGAGACAAAGGACACCGAGCTGCGCGTTGACGCAGCCGTTAGCGCCAGCTTCCATCTCCTTCTCCACGGGTACTTCTTCCTGGACAGCGGCCGCCGGAGCATCGAATGGCCCGGCCCGCGTGCGGGAGATGACGAACCCGCCGAGGCTAAGTTGCGAAGGCTTTGGAATGGCGAACTTCGCGACTCGGTGGTCCTGCCGCTGGTTCCGGCATTGCTGCACGACGCTCTCGGCAGAGGCATGGTGACGGCCGCCGAGCTCACGGATCTGGCGGCGGCAGTGGTAACGACCGAGTGGTTCGAAAACCACCGACATGCTATCTGTTATGAGAACGCCTTCGTCCGCGTGCTTGAAGGGCCGGCGGTTCCGGAAGGCGGTCGAGTGGCTTGGCGTCTCGTTCCTGGAGGAGCCGCTCTTCGACCGCTGCCGAAGGCTATCGCCGACGCCCCCGCACGCTTCGATGAGCTGTTTGCCGACATCCACCCTTGGGCGCAAGGGCGAAACATCGTTCTGTACATCGACCCGAACGCCTCTTTCACCGCCGAGCGGATGCGCTGGACGGCGGCGGAACTCGGGTCGCTGTTCGCCGATCTGACACCGCGCGCCTTCCAATCCCGTCGGCTCGCCACGCTCCTCACCGACGTTCTTTCCGAGGCGGACCCGGACGAATGCCATCCGTCGACGATCGGGCCGCACATGGTGCGCGCTCTGCGAGAAGCGCTAAAGGATGAGGCCACCCGATTGGCGTCATCCGAGGACGTCTCGAAGGTCCTGGCTCATGCGCCCACCGAGCTGATGTTCGGGCTACCCAAGTCGGTCGAGCTACGGCGGATATTGGGAGCATTGGCGTCATCGGCTGCCCGAATCTTGCCGGTGCGGGGCGAGTGGATCCCAGATGCTCAACCGCGGTCGCTGACGGAGGGTGACCTCCACCTGCTCCTCCTCGCCCTCGCGCCACTCGTTACCGGCGCGGATGCTAACGTCGCCGACCAAGCTGCGACGGCAGCCTTGGCGTTGCTCGCCCACCACGACATCTCCGCACTTGCGAAGGCGACAAGTTTTTCCGACATTGCAGTCCTTAAGGGGCGCGATGCGCGCACGGGAGAGACCGTGGTGCTCTCGCTCAAGGATTTGTTCGAGCGTTTACGGAAAGGGCTCGTTTTTCGGCCATCGCCCGGTGCGGAGAACCGGTTGGCTGCGCTCGTCGACGCTTTGCCAGACGTGAAGCCAGTCATCGTCATGGGACGTACGGCAGAGTTTATACTAGAAACGGCCGCTTCTGACCTGCGGCTTCTCACCCCTGAGAAGGAGCCCCTTTTCGCTCTCATCAACGAGGCGTTCCGGTTTGGAACGGAAGACGCCCGATCGAGGCTACTCCGTTCGCTAGAGCCGAGAGACGGCGATGATCGGCGTGCGCTCCGGCGGCTTTGCGCCGGCAGGCCGCAAGCCGGGCGGCCGGACGCCCAACTCCGGGTTCTCCCTGCGACGGATTCTGCCTCAGAGGCCGAGAGAGTTATCGCGGGCATTCTTGACCGAAACACAAACGAGTTTCTCGTTCCTCGGGGTATCGCGCGAGAGTTGCCAGAAAGCTTGCGCGATTACCTCGGCATAGAGCGCATTGATACTCCACTGCTTGAAGCTTTGCTCGAAAGGAATGCCGAGGTAATTGCTCAATTGGAGCCAACACCATCGGAGCGGCAAGCGCTTCTTCAGGTCGACCTCGGCCCTGATCTCCTGCGGCGTTTGCCGATTCACGACCGCTCCGACGGAACGGTCGGCAGCGCCGTGGGCATCTTTCGAGAAGCAGCGTGGCGTATCCCTGTCGGGCTGAGAAGATACGTGCGGACGGTACGGCTGACCGATAACCCGAACGCACGTCGGCGACAACAACAAATCGTATCTCCTTGGTCGCCCCAGGCACAGGTCCAATCCGCTTTGGCTCAGGCAGAACCGCACGTCTTTCGGATGGAAATACTGCAAGCGCTCGCCGAGCTTGCGGGTGTCAACAACGAACTCCCCGAAGGACTCACCATCTCGCTGCGTGATAAGCGCTGGCTCTTCATGGATACCCAAGGTGTTCCGGTTGCGCCTATGAATGTCCTGACGCTTCCGCAGGCCGTCGGCGAATCGGCGCGAACGCTTCTATCGCACCGAAGTGACGCGCAACCGCTCATTACGGCGGACTTGCTGCCTATCGAGCTGCAGAGGCATCCGGGATTCTCCTATGTAAGGGAGCATCTTCTGCCCGATCCAGCTGCATCGCTCGACATTTTCACAAGGATGATCGAACGCGCCGAGCTGACCGCTACACTTGGTTCGGCTGACAACTATCCGGTCGAGGACTTCGCGGTATTGGCGAGAGCCGGCGACGACTTGAAGCTGCCCGGATGGCGGCTGCTGGCTTCCGTACTCGTCGCGATCGAAGGCGATCATGATCGCGTGAAGAGAATCGTCGCGTCGTTCCGCCGGCTAACCAATGGCGGGCCGGAGCTAGCCGGTGCCCACCTCGATGCGTTGGCGAAATTGGCCGAGACTAACGACTCGGTCGGAGACGCGGCGGAGAAGGCGTATCGCCATGGATTCGACGCCGTCGCCGAATGGTCGCAGGAGGCGCGGCGCCTTGTTTTTCGCAACACCCGCGTTCCGACCAAGGGGGGTGGATGGCGCAGGGGCTGCGAAGTCATCGAGGAAGACAACGGCGTAGCGGCGGAGCACGTGCTTGCGCCCGACTACGCATCGGTACTCTCGATCCGTAATGGCGCTTCCACGGATCCTGTGGCCGACGTGCCGAACGACGGTACAGGCGTTCAGACCGACGATGATCTGGCTTGGTCGACGATCGACCATCTTCTGCGCGAATCGGTCACGCAACATCGCTCATTCCTAGAGCCATGGCGCGGGCGTGTGCCACCGGAACTCGTGCTGGCGTATCTCGTATTTATCGAGCGATTCGATGCCACGCGGAAGTACGCGCGTGAATGGGAGGGAGATACGACGGTCGACGCCGACGCGTTCCGGGCTGATCTTGATCGGCGCAAGCCGCCACTCATTCTCATCGAAGAAGTCGAGGGCAACCGTGTTCAGGTGAATTCGCTGTCGGGGGATCGGTTCGATGCGCCGTTGGCTGAAGCTGGTTCACCGGAGCTCATTGTTGGAAATGACCACAAGAGAAGGAGAACCGTCACAGACATCCATTCACGAAAGCGCCTGGAGTCTGTCACGTTGAAGCTGAGGAGAATCGATCCGAGTACGCTGAGCGAACCGGTCGATGTATTCCGTCGGTTCGTAGAGACCGTGGCGAACGAGTGCCTGCGAGTGTCCCCCCGGGAGAGTGAGGCCATCGGGCAGATCCTCGACAGGGCGTCTCATGTCGACCAAGCGATGTTGCGGGAGACCGAATACCTGATGCGTGACCGTCTTCCGACGATGCTCGAAGCGATGAAACTCCCCTCGGACTCTCACTGTCACGGCGCACTGCAAGAATATCGGAAGCAGGAAGTGAATCAATACTATGCTTCGGGCTCGGCCGAGGACTCGATCCGAATCAAGGAGGAACTGTGGGAACGGCTACGCGAGCCAGGGGTCGCGAACGAATTGCTGGGCGCTGTGCGCGCCAGGATCAAGGAACTCGGATACTCAGCCGAGCGCGTTTTGTTCGAGTTGTTCCAGAACGCAGACGACGCGTATGCACAGATGGATTCGACCGACGAACATGCATGCTTCCGGGTGGAGAGTCCGGCTGGCGGTCTTCGTGTGGTGCATTGGGGACGCCCGATCAATTACCTGGGAAGGAATGCCGACGAAGGAAGGCGCCTTGGCCGTAACCGAGATCTGCTCAATATGCTGGTGATGGATTTCTCGGAGAAACGGCCAGGACAGAACCTGACGGGAAAGTTCGGCTTGGGCTTCAAGACCGTTCACGTGTTGTCGGACCGCGTGGGAATCGCCAGCGGCTTCATCGCGCTGAGGACGTGGGGTGGATTCCTGCCGAAAGAGTGGCCGGACGGTACGGGCGCGGCGGAGTCGCACAAGCGCGACGGTCGGAAGGCTACCGTCATCGACATCCCCGCGGCGGCGAACCGGGCGACAGAGATCGACCGATGTTTCGAGTCATTTCGAACCGCCGCGACATGGCTTCCGGTGTTCGCACGGCGGATCAGGCGCATTGAGGTCGACGGGGCAAATCCCATGAAGATAGACTGCAAGGCGGAACCGTTGACGGGCGACCACGAGATCGAGGTTGTTACCGTCCGGGGAGCGCAGGGGCAAGTGCAGCGCGCGCTCAGATTCGGTGTGGGTGACGGCTACTGCCTCCTGCTCAAGGTGGACGCCGCCGGCCCCTGCGCGTTTCCCGATGACTTGAGGAGAATCTGGAACCTCGCTCCGCTTGAGGAACACCTGCAATGCGGCTGGTTGCTGAACGGCCCGTTCGCCGTCGATCCCGGCCGCGGCAGGCTTGCGGGGTCGGTCGAACGTCGGCGCGAGTTATTCGGGACGCTCGGCCGAACGCTCGGCGAACGGTTGCTGAACCTCTACGACGTGATGAGGAGCGACTGGATCCATGTCGCTTCGCAACTGAGATTGGACGGTTCGGAACACGTCGCCCGGACGCGGTTCTGGTCGAGACTCTTCGAGGTCGTGAGTCGGGATCTTGATGACGAGCTCGCTCCGTTCCTGCATACGGACCGTCACGGCTACGGCCGCCTCGTCGCCGAACGGCCCGTGACGCCGACGGGCCTGCCGGAACCGTTTGACGCCCTAGTGTGCGCGTCATCCGTCACGAGATTCACTGACGGGGCGCTGACAGACTCGGAGGTGCAGAAGGCACTACGAAGTTGGCAGTCGTGGGTTGATCTGAAGGGAGTGATCGTAATCTCTGAGGTAGCAACGCGATTGCAAAAACTCGGCTTCGACGGCATTCGGCCGATGGCGCTGGCCGATCTTCTTCGGCAGGAGATGGGTGAAGAAAAGCGGATCGACGTCGATATCGCGACAAAGCTGGGGAAGATCGTCACGCCAAACCGAATCGAACAAGTGCCACTCGACCAAGAGCGGAATGAGATCCTCGATGCCGCAAGACATGCGAGTTTCCGCGCGGGGGATGGAACATGGCGTGGCGTCCAGGAATTGAGTTCGACGCTTGGCGGATCGGAAGATGAGAGACGCATCTGTGACTTCGCGCCGGAGATCGCGTTGCTTCATCCAGACTACCGCGATGAGTCGATCGAGTTCTTCAAGGTCGCGCGCGCTCGATCAGGGTACAGCCCGCAGGTTCATACTCTAGTCGAATGGGCCGAGCGCGCGCGGGAGCAGGATCGTCAAAGGGCCGTGCTCGACTATCTGGTGGATGGCCGCCAAGGACGGGATTTGGCAAAAACTTTCGCCCTCCGGCGACCACCCTGGATGCCGGTGGATGCGACCGGCACTCTGTCAGAATCATCGCCTCTGCTTCGCGGCTGGTCGGATGAGCGCAAAAAGGAACTGCTGATCAGACTCGGTCATGCCGATCGGCTCGGCTTCCTGGAGCCCTTACTAGTAACGAACCTGGGCCAGCCCAGCGCTCCCGCCGTCCGGATATTCCTTGCCGCTGTTCACGAATGGTGGCGTCGAGAAGGCCCGAGCGAGCGAGACGAATATGAGAACAGTGTATATCCGTCGTTCTATTCGCCATCGCAGCTTCGGGGCACGAGTGATCGGACGCCGTGGTTCACCATGTTCGCACTTGCCTGCTATCAATCCCTTGGCAGGACACAGGACGAGCAGCATCGAGGTTTTCTCGACCGCGGATGGCGCGACGGGTGGTGGCGAGAGATCGCGGAGTCCAGACCGCCTGAGGAAGCCGGACCGTGGCTCGAGCGGCTTGCGCAATGGAGCGAACCTGTCGTGGTCGATCAGGAGTTCCTTCAATGGAAACGCACGTTCGTGGACCTGTACACGGTTGCCCGCTGGCTGGATGAGTATGTCGAGATTGTCCGGGAGCTGCCGCGCGTCGTCCAGGACGAGGGGCCTGTCTCGGTGAGTGCCATCTTCTCTGCGCCAAGCTACTCGCCCGAGATCCGGCGCATTGCCGTAGATGCGGCGCCGCTCAACCGATCCCTGGGGATCGGCATCAACTGGATGGTCCGCGAGCTGTTGCGCAATGACGTATATGGCTGTCAGGACGCGAGTTCGATGACGCCGTATTGTTGGGTGCCGTCTCAGCGCGTTCGAGAACTCATGAATAGGCTGGGCGCAGACATCGACGACGAGGCGGATCCGAACGTCGGTCGATCGATTCACAAGTTTGTCGTGAGCCACTGCGACTCCGAAAACTGGCGTTTCAGCGGCGATTTCGACCTCCCACTACAGCTTGTGACGCTCGACAAACATAAGGCGGTGCGCAAACACTGTTTTGAAGCCGCCGGCCTGGAGCCGTGACCGGTGGATGAGAGGACGTAGAATGACGAATACGGAACAGCGCTTGGAGGCGGGCGTACCCGTCAATCATCCGCGCCACGGCAGCGGCCGCGTGGTGGCGAATCTGGGCGACACCGTCGTCGTTCGGTTCGACGGAACGCTGGAACAGGTTCCGATGGAGGAGATCGTCGAGACCACCTCGCTGGACTCCGCGCTCCGTGCCGGAAGGGTCGATGATCCGACCGATGCGATGGTGCGTGCGCAGGCTCTCGCGATCGCGTCAGTCAACGATCAGTGGGGCGTGTTCTCGCGATCGCGGGTGCGGCTACTGCCGCATCAGTTGTGGGTCTGTCGGCAAGTGAACCGGCAATGGCCTTTCCGGTGGCTGATCGCGGACGACGTGGGGCTGGGCAAAACGATCGAGTGCGGCTTGGTGCTGATGCCCTTGATCGCCTCCGGGCGTGTGCGCCGGCTCCTGATTCTCGCTCCGGCGAAGCTGGTGCCGCAGTGGCAGTTTCGCCTGAAGGACCTGTTCGATTTCCGGCTTCAGCGTTATGTCGCCGAAGCGGACACGCGGCGCGGCGACTTCTGGGCGACCGCTTCCATGGTCGTGGCGTCCGTTCATACCTTGCGAGGCGACGCACGCGGGGCTCGCCAACGGCTCCTTGAGGCCGATCCCTGGGACGTGGTGGTGGTTGACGAGGCGCATCACCTAGGCATCGAACAGCGAACCGGTCAAACACTCGCCTACAGCCTCGTATTGGAATTGGAAGAAAGAAGGCGGATCGATTCACTGCTGTTTTTCACGGGCACGCCTCATCGCGGGAAGGACTTCGGGTTCTTCGGTTTGATGCATCTGGTTCGTCCCGATCTTTTCGATGCCGAGGGCGACAGATTCCGGCAACTCGCTCGGCTGCCGCAGGCCATGATCAGAACCAACAAGGCGGCCGTTACCGACCTTCAGGGAAACCGCTTGTTCCATCCGGTCACCGTTTACCATCGCGAATACGGGTATAGCGAGCAGGAAACCCGATTCTATCGTATGCTCAGCCGGTTTATCCTCGACGGTCACGCGTACGCGGCGACCCTTGACGGGCGGGTGCAGACGGCCCACATGCTGGTGCTGACGAGCCTGCTGAAACTCGCCGCCAGCTCAATAGCCGCCATTCGCAGCGCGCTCGGCAAGCGCCGGGAGATGCTGGCGCGGAACGTCAACCGCGGCGGTGGAGCGAAAGTCAAGGACGTTGCTGATGGTGGCATGACGACGCTCGATGAGGTCGCGGAAACCGAAGAAGCGTTGCCGGGATCGGCGGCTATCATGCTGATGAAGAGTGAGATTCTGCGCCTTGAAGAGCTCATCGATCTGAGCACGGGAGTCGAGAAAGAGACTAAGATCGAGCGCCTAATCGCACTGATTCGCGACGAGTTGCCGGCTGGGGAACCTGTGCTGTTGTTCACGGAGTACAAGGCGACGCAGGCGCTCGTCGTGAACGCGCTTCATCGGCAATTCGGCTTTACGTCGGCGACCTTCATCAATGGAGATGATCGGCTTGATGGCGTGGTGCAGGAGTCGGGCGGCGTAGCGACCGTCAGTCAACCCCGCGAACATGCGGCCAGCGCATTCAATTCCGGCGAGGTTCGCTTTCTGGTGTCGACGGAGGCCGGCGGAGAGGGTATCGACCTGCAGGAGCGATGCGCCGTGCTCGTGCACGTCGACATGCCCTGGAACCCGATGCGGCTGCATCAGCGTGTCGGACGCCTGTCGCGATACGGTCAGGAGCGGCCGGTATCGGCGTACATGCTGCGCAACCCAGACACCGTCGAGGCGCGCATCTGGGAGCTGCTGGGCGAGAAACTGAAACGCATTCAACTGGCGTTGTCCTCCGTCATGGAGGAGCAGGAGGACATCTCGCAGTTGGTCATCGGCATGACCGGGAATGCGCTGTTCGACGAACTGTTCGCTGGGGCGCACGGGATGACGGGAGAACGGCTGACCGAATGGTTCGACCGGAAGACGGCGACGCTGGGTGGGCACGATGTCATCGAGACCGTTCGCGAGCTCCTCGGCAGCGTGTCGCGGTTCGACTTTCAGAAAGTCGGAAAGGACCTGCCGCAGGTCGACATTCCAGACCTTGAACGGTTCTTCACCCTTGCGGTGGGCCGACACAGGCGCCGCATGATCGCGCGTGAGGACGGTTTTGAGATTAGGACGCCGGAGGCATGGAAGTCGCGGAGCTATGCGGTGCGTGACAGATATGATGGACTAGTGTTCGACCGCGCCCTGCAAGGCGCAAGGGCCGCGACGCGGGTCCTTGGCATCGGCCATATCCTCCTCAACATCGCCGTCGACGAGGCACGTCATCTGCCGGTAAGCGTCGCAGTGATGGAAGGCATTGCCGCCCCGCTCTTGATCGTCTCGGTGGAGGAAGAAGTGACGGGTACGGGCTCACTAGTCCACCGACTTATTTTCGGAGTCACGGACGTCGAGGGAAGACCGTCGACGTTGCGCGACTGGGAACTGCTGCGACTGCTGAACAGCGTGGCGATCAAGCGCACCGCCACCGGATCGAATAGCATTATTACCGCTACGGACCTCAGCTCGGTGGCCGGGCGATTGAGAACGGCGTTCGAATCCGATCTGTCGAATCACGCGCCGGCGTTACGCCGGCCGGTCTCCTGGCCGGAAATGCTCTTTGTCCCGGTGGATACCACGTCAGAAGGAATCGGGGATAGAAGACAACCGTGTTGGCGGTAATGTGCAATACGCTTGACTGACACACGGCAGTTTGCCGTTCCTTCATAGCCATGAGCGGGAGGTAACTCCTCAGACACGCGCCAAGCGTTGCGCCAGGAAGACTGGCTAGGAGTTCCGCTTCGACCCGAGGCACGGCACAGGCAGCCACGGCGGACTCTACATCGGCGAACGGTTTACCACCGTTCAGCGCGGGGAGCAGTCCATGGTGGAATCACGGTCGGCGTGAAGCCGCTCTTGTGGGCGACCAGCGCGTAGTCGAACAGGAGCTGCTTGTCGGTGCCGATCGTCAGGCCGCTGTCGTCTTCCATGTGCGGATGTTATGCCAATCGAGTGACGAGCACCTCGTGCAGATCGACCTTGGGCACCAGCACGCCGTGCGGTGCATCGCTCACCTCCAGATCCACCTGCGCAAGCGGCAGCCGGGCCGACTGCACGCGATGGTCGTTGAACACGACGGCGACGTCGTGAATGGGAGGAACCTCCTGCAGGGCGAAGAAGGTCGTGACGTCGCTGCTCGCTGCAGGCCCCTCCGCCTCGTCGAAGATGGCAGGCGGCAGCATGGGAGTCGGATGGTTGAGAAGGTGGACCATCAGCAGGTCGTCGCCGACGGTCGCTGCGGTGATCTCGATCGCCTGCGGAGCGGTGACGTCGATCGGCGGAGGCACGGTGGTGACCAGGTTGGCGATGAAGCGCTTGAGGCCCGGGTAGGCGTTGCGGGCGTAGCCGCCGCCGACGTCGGCGCTGACGTACAGCGCCCGCCCCGCCCCGTACCGGTGGAGCGTCACGGCCGGCGCGCCCGAGTCGTACTCGGAGCGGGGATCGAAGTCGCTGAGGGGTGCCTTCCAGCGTCGGCTTCCGGCGCCGGGAGGGCGCGCCCGCAGGCTGCTTCGCGTGCAGAGGACCTGAATCCCGCTGTCGCTGCGCAGGGACACGGTCGACTCGGCGGCGACCAGGCAGGTCAGGGGGCCGAGCGCGCGCCGCAGCCGCTGCTGGTGATTGATGTAGATGACCGCGTCAGGTCGCTCCGTGCCGACGCCTCGGTAGCTGACGCCCAGCACGTCGGCAAGGGCAAAGTCGTCCCTCGCCTGCCCGAGTTCGTCCAGCAACGAGGTCTGGTGGGTGGCGATCAAGGTACCCCCGGCGTGCACGTACTCCCGGATCTGCGCGCACTGCCGATCGGACAGGCAGGTGCTATCGGACATAAAGAGCACCGGATAGCGGGACAGGTGGTCGAGCCGGAGTTGACCGTCGAGCACCGCGTCGACCAGCAGGTGCGATCGGTTGAGCGCCTCGTACGCGCCGGTGACGCCCGGCTGACCGATCTCCATGAAGTGGGTCTCGAGGGTGTTCCTGGCACGCTCGGCCGGTTTGAAGTCGCGGTTCTGCTGAGAGACGTGCAGCGCGACGTACGGGACCGTCTCCCCGTCCATGTAGGGGACACGCTGCTTCAGCTCGGCGAAGACCTCCTTCATCACCGGTGCGCCGAGGGCCAGCGGGCCTGGGAAGCCGCCGAAGATGGGCGCCCCGCCGTTGACGATCGCGGACAGCCCGTGCAGCAACGCCGGATAGGGCTCCGGGCTCGGAGCCGAGCCGCCGGTGACCTCCGACAGGTTCTGGAACGAGTTTCTCCAGATTCCGAACGGCCTCCCCATGGCCCGGCCGACCTTGGCCGTGAAGCCGGACTCGCGCATCGTCCGGTGCGTCTCGATGAAGTAGTGCCCGCCGAGGGCGTTCACCCCGACGGGAGCGAGCGGGTGGCCGTCCGCCCAGGTGGTGGTCGGGCGAGCGTAGTACTGCAGGTCCATGATGACCTCCGGATGCGCGTCCAGGACGGCGCGGTAGACGTGATGGAGGACATCCAGCCACTTCCTGTAGCGCCAGTTGATGAAGTGCCGGAACTCGGAGGAATCGAAGTCGACGCGCCGTGGGATCGCACGCCCCGTCTCCTGCGCGAACAGCCTCTCGCAGTGTCGGCAACAGCACGAAGGATAGAACGGACGTCCCTCGTGCGATCCCCAGTTCGTGTCGTCGAAATAGAAGCCGTCCAGGTCGAGGTTGTCCAGGAACTCGATCAGGTAGCGCGGCAGCCAGTCACGGAACGGGGAATTGAAGCAGAACCATCCCAGATTCTCGATCGGCTCGCGCCCATCGTCGAGAAGCTCCATCAGCCACTCGGGATGTATCTCCCTGAGCGGCTTGTTGTACATGAACGAGTAGTAGGTCAGGACGATCATTCCCTTCTCGTGCGCGGCCCGCAGGAACGCCGGCAGCCGATCCTCGTCCACGCGTGGATGAGGCGGGAGCAGCCGGGAGTGGAAGCGCGGCGTCCCGCGATCGACCTCGGCCGACACCACGGTCATCTCGACGCCCATGTCGTGGGCGCGCTCGACCCACTCCTGCACGGAGGGACCCGTCACCGCCTCCCCCGCGACCGGCGGCGGTTCGGGAAAGTGGAACTCCGCGCGGCACACCCGCCGGTGATAGGGTAGCCGCGCGAGACGAGCTGCGGTGGAGCCGACGCGGCGTATGCTCACGTCGTTCACTCTACCAGCCGATTGCGGATCAACCGCTTGGCGATCTCGTAGATGTCTCTCCGTTGCCCTGACGTGCGGATGCCGACCGCGACGACGAGCACGACCGCCCGATCGTCTTCGACCGTGTAGATCACCCGGTACCGCTGCGCCGCGACGCGCAGGCTGTAGCACCCGGCGAGCTCGCCGATCAGGGGCTTGCCGATCGACTTCGGGTGCTGCTGCAAGGCACGCAGCCTGGTGACTACCTGCCGGCGGATACGCCGGTCGCGGATGCCGGCCAGCATGTCCCTGGCCGTACGGGTCAGAACGACCCGGTACGGCACCTCAGGATAGCTCGCGCTCGACCTGATCGAGGCCGATCACGTCTCCGCTTCGTGCCTCCTGCAGGCTCTGCCGGAGCTGCGCCATCAGTGCAGGATCGCCCATGATTTCCAGGGTCTCCATGATCGACTCGTACATCTCGTAGCCGATCAGCGTCATCATCGGCTTCCCGCGGTTCGTTACGGTCACCGTGTCCTGAGAATCAACGAGGTCGTTGGCGATCTGCGTCAGCCTGGCTCGCGCTTCGGTGATTGGCAGTTCTTGGGCCATGAGCCCGAACGTACAGATTCATGTAACGTTTTTCAACAGTCACCGTACAGTTTCGCTGAGGACCGTTCCGGTGACGCGAACGGGTCGTGGCTGTAGACGAGGACGTTGGTATCAACGAAGACCGACGCGGTCATGCAATTCCTCGCGGGTCGGCTTGCGGCCGTCGATCCAGTCCAGCTTGTGTGGCCTGATCGCCAGACGCCGCTCCATGGCGGCGTCGTACTCATCACTGCGATTGGCCTTGGCGGCCTCCACTCGGACCCATCGGGAGGTTTCTTCGGGCAGAGCCACCATTACATTCTTCATCTCACGAAAGAGGAGTTCTGAGCCATGTTACACGCATATCCTTGCAAGCTGACTGCTGACGAAGAAGGTGGATTCGTCGTCACCTTTCCCGATGTGTCTGAAGCTGTCACGGGCGGCGGTAACCGGGCCGAGGCGCTGGCGATGGCAGAAGACGCCCTCGCTGTCGCTCTGGCCGGCTACGTCCACGAAGGATGGGACATTCCTGTCCCAAGCCCCGTCGGCGATGCTCAGGAGATCGTCGCCGTTCCGCCGATCGTGGCCGCCAAGCTGGCGCTCTATACGGCCATGCGTAACCAGGGGATCGACAAGGATGCCCTCGCTACTCGTCTGGGTCTGAGCGAGTCCGCGGTCCGCAAGCTGCTGGACCCGGACTATCGTTCTCACATCAGCCAGGTTGAGAAAGCCCTCCGCGCCGTCGGGCGCAGCCTGGTAGTCGGGGACAAGGCCGTGCCGCTTGCCCGTGGGGCGTGACCGTCACGGTGTCCTGCGAGCGGACAGTTCGTTTGGCGATCTGTCAGTCCGCCTTGCGCAGGGCGATCGTGGCCGGTAAGCCGTTGATCGTGAGCGCCTGCGACTCGGCGGCGCCGTCCGGGAGCGAGCCGATGTGGAGCGCCACGGCCAGGGTCTCGCCGCTCACGTAGTCGCCGTGGCCGGCGACGGCGGCCTCCACCTGGTCCGTGCCCTGCACGCCGAGCTCGATGCGGTCGGAGACCTCCAGGCCGGCGGCCTTGCGCAGGTTCTGGATGCGGTTGACCAGCTCGCGCGCCAGCCCCTCGGCCTGAAGCTCCGGGTCGAGCTGCGTGTCCAGGCCGACGCCCAGATTGTTCTCCAGCGCCGCGACGATGCCGGGCTTCTCCGTGCGCTGCACGTCCAGGTCGTCGAGCGTGATGCTGCCGCCGGCAACCTCGATGCCGCCGCCGGCCTTGAGGTCGGCGATGTCCGCCGGGGTGAGCGCACGCACGCGCGCGGCCACCTCCTTCATGCCGGTGCGGAAGCGGGGGCCCAGGCGGCGGAAGTCGGGTTTGTAGGAGACCTCGCTGAGCTCGGTCTCGTCATCCACCAGGGCGACCTCCTTGACGTTGAGCTCCTCGGCGATCAGGTCCCGCATCGGCTCGAGCTCGTGGCGGCTCTCCTCGTCGGCCGGCAGCAGGTAGAGGCGGCGCAGCGGCTGACGGACCTTGAGATCGTGCCTGCTGCGCAGCGACCGGCCCAGCACGACCGCCCGCGTGGCCAGCTCCATGCGGCGCTCCAGCGCCCGGTCGCGCAGCTCCTCGCGCGCCTGCGGCATGTCGCACAGGTGGATGCTCTCGGGAGCGCCGGGGTCGGCGGCGCGCACCAGGTTCTGGTAGATGCGCTCGGTCACGAACGGCAGCACGGGCGCGAGCGCCTTCACGAAGGTGGTCAACACCTGGTAGAGCGTGGCGTAGGCGGCCGCCTTGTCGTCGTCGTCCTCGGACTTCCAGAAGCGGCGGCGGCTGCGGCGGATGTACCAGTTGGTCAGGCGCTCCACGAACGCGACCATGGCCGGCACGGTGCGGTAGAGGCGGTAGGCCTCCATCTCCCGGTTGACGTCGTCGAGCAGCGTCTGCAGCGAGGAGACGATCCAGCGGTCCAGGCGGTTCGCGGACCGGGTTCCGCCTCCCGCGGCCGGCGTCCAGCCGTCGATGCGGGCGTAGGTGACGAAGAAGCTGTAGGCGTTCCAGAGCGGGATGATCACGTCGCGCAGGCTCTGGCTCATGCCGGACTCGCTCAGGCGCAACTCTTCCGCCTTCATGGCCGACGAGTTCAGCAGGTAGAGGCGCAGCGCGTCGGCGCCGTAGGTGGAGAGCATCTTCGCCGGGTCGGGATAGTTGCGCAGGCGCTTGCTGAGCTTGCGGCCGTCCTCTGCCAGCAGCATGCCGCCGACGATGCAGTTGTGGAACGCCGGCCCGTCGAACAGCGCCGCCGCCAGCACCGTCAGCGTGTAGAACCAGCCGCGCGTCTGGTCCAGGTTCTCGGAGATGAAGTCGGCGGGAAAGCTCGCCTCGAAGTCCTCGGCCCGCCCGAACGGATAGTGGCTCTGCGCGTACGGCATCGACCCCGACTCGAACCAGCAGTCCAGCACCTCCGGGATGCGGCGCAGGGTGCCCGCGCCCGACGGCGCGGGGATCTCCAGGGCGTCGATGCGGTGCTTGTGCAGGTCGTCGACCGGCCGGCCGGTCAGCGTCGCGAGCTCCTCGATGCTGCCGACGCAGACCGCCTCGCCCGTTTCCTCGTCGCGCCAGATCGGCAGCGGCGTGCCCCAGTAGCGGTTGCGGCTGATCGCCCAGTCGCGGGCGCCTTCCAGCCAGCGGCCGAAGCGGCCGTCGCGGATGTGCTCGGGCACCCAGCGGATGCGCCGGTTGGCGGCCAGCATCCGCTCCTTGAGCTCCCCTTCGACGCGCACGAACCAGGTGGAGACGGTGCGGTAGATCAGCGGCGCGTCGCAGCGCCAGCAGAACGGGTAGTTGTGGACGATCGTGCCCTCGGAGAACAGCGTGCCGGCGGCGCGCAGGGCGCGGACGATCGGCGTGTCAGCGTCCTTGACGAACTGCCCGGCGTAGTCGGCCACCTCGTCCGTGAAGCGGCAGTCGGCGTCGATCGGGCAGACCACGGGGATGCCGGCGCGCTGGCCGAGCAGGTGGTCGTCCTCGCCGAAGCCGGGGGCGATGTGGACGATGCCGGTGCCGTCCTCGGTGGACACGAAGTCGGCGGCCACGACCCGGAATGCGCCCTCGTCGCGCAGCTCGGCGAAGTCGTCGAACAGCGGCTCGTAGCTCATGGTCAGGAGCTCGTCGACCGGCTGCGCGGCGACCGCGGCGACCTCCGCCGTGCGCTTGCCGAACACGGCGTCCAGGCGGGAGCGCGCCAGGATCAGCGATTCGCCGTCCGTGGTGGTGACCCGCACGTAGTCGATGTCGGAGCCCACGGCCAGCGCCATGTTCGACGGCAGGGTCCAGGGGGTGGTGGTCCAGGCCAGGATGGACAGGCCGGGCGCGCCGCGCACGCGGAAGCGCGCGGTGATCGACGGGTCCTGCGTGTCCTGGTAGCCCAGGTTGACCTCGAAGTTGGACAGCGGCGTCGCGCAGCGCGGGCAGTAGGCCAGCGACTTGAAGCCCTCGTAGATCAGGCCCTTGTCCCACAGCGACTTGAACACCCACCAGACCGACTCCATGAAGTCGGTGTCCATGGTCCGGTACTGGTGGTCCCAGTCGACCCAGCGGCCCAGGCGCTGGATCAGCGTCTGCCACTCGGCGGTGTAGCGCAGCACCACCTGCCGGCAGTATTCGTTGAACGGGCCGATGCCGTAGTCGATGATGTCGGCGCGCGTCTTCAGGCCGAGCTGGCTCTCCGCCTCGTTCTCCACCGGCAGGCCGTGGCAGTCCCAGCCCCAGCGCCGCTCGACGCGGTAGCCGCGCATGGTCCAGTAGCGCGGCACCACGTCCTTGGAGATGGAGGCGAGCAGGTGCCCGTAGTGCGGCAGGCCGGTGGCGAACGGCGGCCCGTCGTAGAAGCGGAACGGCCGGTCGGAGGGACGGTTCTCGACCGACTTCCGGTACAGGTCGCGCTCGTTCCAGAAGGCCAGGATCTCCTCTTCCATGGCCGGGAAGTCGACCTGGCTCTCCACCGGCTGGAAGACGGACGAGGGTGCTGTTGCGGTGCTCATCGCTCTATAAAGGTTTATCGGACTATCAGGGGTTTGGTCCGCGATTCTATCGAAAATACGCGGGCCGGTGGTTTCGGCGCCGGACTGGCCACGTGGCCGGCCCGTGATGCACTGTGTCCGCGACAGAGACAGGGCCGTCCCGGCACTGTGTCGGGCGGTCCCTTCCTGCGGAGACCAATCCCGAGGAGAACCTTCCATGACGAAACGACTGGCACTGCTCCTGTGCGCATGCCTGATCGGCGCCGCCTCCGGCTTTGCCGCGGGCCAGGAAGACGCCGGCGCGCCCGCGCCCAAGGAGATCTCGTGGCAGGTGTGGGTGACCCCCAACCTGAGCCTGGAGTTCTGGCAGGAGATCGCGGACGCCTTCGTGGCCGAGAACCCGGACGTGACCATCGAGCTGATCGAGGCCAACGCGGCCGTCACCCCGGCCGCCGACGACTTCATCAAGACGCGCATCGCCGCCGGCGACGTGCCCGACCTGATGTCCAACATCACCATCAACGTGTTCGCGGACGCCGGCATCCTGTGGCCGTTGCCCGACGACGACCCGGACCTCGCGCGCATCCGCAACCTGGACAGCGCGCGCTACAAGGGGGTGCTGTACGGCCTCCCCACGGCGATCCAGCCGCAGGGGCTGCTGTTCTACAACAAGTCGCTGTGGGCGCAGGCCGGCCTCGGCGACACGCCGCGCACCTGGGACGAGTTCGCGGACGCGTGCGCCGCGCTGCGCGGGGCGGGGATCACCCCCATCATCACCGGCGGCGAGTGGGTTGCCGGCTACGTGTTCGCGATCTTCACCTCCGCGGAGGTGTTCCATCACAACCCGCGATGGTATGCCGACCGCTGGGCGGGCGACGCGTCCTTCGAGGACGGCTTCGCGGAGGCCGCGGAGTACTTCAAGCAGCTTGTCGACAGCGAGTGCTTCAACAAGGGCGCCCTCAGCGTCGGCTACGCCGACCTGGAGCAGCAGTTCCTGGCCGGCGAGGCGGCGATCTACCCCATGGGGAGCTGGTTCACGGCTGCCGAAGCCAACGCCGACAAGGACTTCGAGGTAGGTGTCTTCTACGCCCCGTCGTCCGACGGCGTTCCGCACCTGCTGCAGAGCCTGAGCTACGGCTCGGGCGGCATCTACAACCAGTCCGAGCACCCGGAGGTGGCGTTCGAGTTGTTGAAGTTCGCCAACATGGACGAGGTGTACGGCGCCAAGCTGCTCCAGGTGGATGGGCTGTTCTCCGCCCTCGACCCGCCGTTGACCTATCCCATGACGCCGCTGCAGCAGGAGATGATGGACATGCTCTCGGAACCCCCGACCACGTCCGGGCTGTACAACCTGATCGTCGGCGAATCGCCGCCGGCCGGCATCATGGCGGTGTACGACCGCGTCGGTCAGTCGTTTCTGGTGGGCGGCGTTTCCGACGTAAGGCGCGCACTCCAGGAGTTCGACGAGTTCTGGGACAGCGCCGAGCAGCAATAGCCTGGAGCTTCCGTCCTTGTCGGCGCCGTCCAGGCGGGCCGATCTACGTGCTCAGGCGGTCGAGCAGGCCGGGAAGCTCGCGCAGGGAGGCGATCTCCGCGTCCGCAACCGGGTCACCGGCCTTGAGTTCCGCGTTGGTGCGGTTGATCCAGACCGACGTCATGCCGGCGCCGTTGGCGCCGGCGACGTCCCTGGCCGGCGAATCGCCGACGTAGACCGACCGCGACGGCGCGGCACCCAGGGTCGCCAGCGCGTGGTCGAAGATCGCCCGTAGCGGCTTGCCGGCGCCGACGTCGGTGGTGGTCACCGAGCCGAAGTAGCCGCGCAGGCCCGACGCCTCCACCTTGGGGAGATGGGTGGCCGTCGACCCGTTGGTCAGCACTCCCAGCCGGAATCGGCCCCGCAGCGCGTCCAGGCACTCGATCACGTCGTCGTAGATGGGAACGTCAGTTCTGCTGAGGGCGGTCCAGGTCTCCGCTGCCAGGGCGGCGTCATCGCGGGACGCGTCCGGCCCCAGGGCCCGGCCCCACACCTGCTCCAGGATGCGGCGTTCGTCCATGTTCCCCCACGGCGGCGCAAGGATGTCGTTGAGATCTTCCCAGAGCTGCTCCGCCGCCGCGTGGTAGGAGGCGGTCAACCCGGCAACATCGACACGGGAGTCGCGACGGACCATCGCTTTGACCGTGGACGCCAGGCAGCGCCGCCAGCTCGCATCGTGGTCCATCAGCGTCCCGTCCCAGTCGAAGACGACGGCGTCGATCATGTGGCATTCCGGATCGCCCGTCCGATCGTGGCGCACCGCTTCGGCGCCGAAGTTCGACGTGCGCGGGCCGCCGGCCGCGCCGGGTGTCACGACGTAAATCTCATTATGGGTGCTCGCCGGCCCCGGTGAGCCGTCGCTGGATCTCGGCGTAGGTCTCTTCGCGCACGGTGCCGCGCTCGGCGGCTGACAGGTTTTCGGCGAGGTGCTGCGGATCGCTCGTTCCGACGATGGTCGTGTGCATCCCGGGGTGGGTGATCGTGAGCCGCAGCAGGAACCCGGATCGTGACTCGCCTTCGGCCACGAAATCGTCGAGGCGGCAGGTCTCCCACAGCTTCCACCGATTCGCCATCCGGGCGGAGTGCTCGCCCTTGGCGACGCCGCCGCGGATGATCACGCCCGCGCCGGCAGCCGCGACCTCACGGATCACCAGTTCGTGCTCCCGCTGCAGCGCGGAGTAGGGGATCTGGTAGGTGGCGAACGCCCGCCGCAGCAGGTAGGTGCGGATGTCCGGAAGCGTGGACGAGATCGACACGTGGCGGGCCTTGCCGGTGGCCTTCACGTCGTGCATGACCTCCAGCAGTCCGGCGCCGTCCACGTCCTCGACCCGCGCGCCATGAAGCTGCCAGATGTCGACGTGGTCGGTGCGCAACCGCCGCAGCGACTGCTCGATGTTGCGAAGGAGTTGCTCGCGCGTCCAGACGTGGCGGGGTTCGCCGCCGGTGCCGCGGTCGTCGACGTTGCAGCCGCACTTGGTGGCCAGCACGTAGTCGCTGCGCCGATGGCAGAGGTACTTGCCGATGCGGTCCTCGGACACGCCGTAGTCCGGACTCGTGTCGATGAAGTTGATGCCGCCGTCGAGGACGGCGCCGAGCAGGCGTTCCGCCTCGCGGTCGCTCACTCGCCCGGGATCTCGCAGCTCCATGGCGCCGTAGCCGAGCACCGTGGCACGCAGCCGGGTCTTTCCGAGGATCCTCCGTTTCATCCCCGGCAGCGTACTACACGCCGGCATCCTGCGGCGCTGCGGATCTGGCCGCCGCTCTCCAGCGTCAGGCGCGAGGGTCCGCGCCGGCGCCAGCCATGCCGGATGGAAAAATGTAATTTACTTCAAGATTATAGTAATGTACATTATTGATTGTGTCCGGATTGATTTCGATTCGCAACGTCACCAAGGTGTATCGGAGCGGCACTGCGGAAGTCGCCGCGTTGCGTGGCGTCAGCCTGGAGGTGAACCGCGGGGAGTTCCTTGCCATCGCGGGACCCTCGGGATCGGGCAAGTCTACGCTGCTCAACCTGATCGGCTGCCTCGACGCGGCCACCGCCGGCGAGGTGCTGATCGACGATCAGGCGGTGTCGGGCCTGAACCGCAAGCAGCTCGCCCTGTTCCGGCGGAATCATCTCGGATTCGTGTTCCAGTCGTTCAATCTGATTCCGGTTCTGACCGCGTACGAGAATGTCTCGCTGGCGCTGTCGCTGCTCACGCTTGACGCCGGCGAGGTGCGCACGCGGAGCCTGGAGATGCTGGGGGAAGTCGGCCTGCAGGACATGACCGGGCGCCGGCCGGCCGAACTTTCCGGCGGCCAGCAGCAACGAGTGGCGATCGCCCGGGCGCTGGTCAAGCAGCCGGAGATCGTGCTGGCGGACGAGCCCACCGCCAACGTCGACTCCGAGACCGGCGAGGGGTTGCTGGAGCTGATGCGGCGGCTCAACCGTCAGCTCGGCTCGACCTTCATTTTCTCCACCCACGACGCCATGGTGATGGACTACGCGGATCGGCTGGTGCGGCTGCAGGACGGCCGCATCGCCACCGACGAGCGCCGGGCCGCGGACGAGTGACCGGAGGCGGCGCATGAGGTTGTGGCGCATCGCCCTGCGCAACGTGGCGCGCAACAAGCGCCGTTCGCTGCTGTCCGGCTCCGCCATCACCGTGGCGACCCTGTCCGTGGTGCTGGGGTTCTCACTGCTCTCAGGCATGCTCGGCGACCTGGTGGCCACCACCCTGACCTACGACAGCGGTCACGCGCGGGTACGCCACGCCGAGTACGGCCGCTACGAGACCCTCAACCCCGTGCACCTCGCGATATCCGACGCCGGCACCGTGGTGGAGCGGCTGCAGGAGCTGCCGCAGGTGACCGGGGTGCTGCCGCGGGTGCGTTTCGCCGGCGCCATCTACCGCGAGGATCGCAATCACGGCGCCTTCGGCTTGGGCCTCGATTTCGCCCGCGAGATCGAAGTGGCGCGCGCCCGGCTGCCGCGGATGAGCGGCAGCGCCGCCGGCAGCAGCCCCACCCTGGAGGAGTTCGCCCGCGGCTGGCAGCTCGACGTGCACGGCGGCAGCCTGCCACGCGCCGGCGAGCGCGAGTTGCTGATCAGTGCGGCGATGGCCGAGGAGCTGGGCCTAGCGGTAGGCGACAAGCTGACGATCCTCACCCGCACCGCAGTGCTGAGCACCCAGGCGTGGACCTTCGCGGTGAGCGGCGTGATCGGGACTCCGACCGGCGGTATGCGCGGCATGCTGCTGGCGCCGCTGGACACGGTACAGCGCTTCCTGAAGTTGAACGCGGCCGACGGCGTGACCGAGATCCTGTTGTACACCGGCAGCGAACAGGAGGTGCCGGCGCTGACCGCCTCGCTGGCGGGGGCGCTGCCGGACGGCGATCCCGGTCTGGCGGTGCAGGCGTGGACGGAGACCAACGAGCTGTTCTCGACGCTGCAGCTCACCACCTGGGTCTTCAACTTCATCGCACTGTTCTTCTTCCTGCTGGCCACCACGGCGATCGTCAACACCACGATGATGGTGGTGTTCGAGCGCACGAAGGAGATCGGCACGATTGCCGCGCTCGGTATGACGGGAGCGCAGATCTCGCGCCTGTTCTTCCTGGAGTCGCTGTTCATCGGCCTCGCCGCCGCACTGGCCGGTGTGGCGCTGGGCAGCGCCATCGTGCTGCCGCTGTCGCAGGCAGGGATCGACTACAGCGCCGCCATGGAGGGCGTGGAACTGAACATGTCGGACGTGTTGTACCCGCGGCTCAGCGCGCGCTCCACCGTGCTGGTGTTCTGTTACGCCATCGCGGTGACCGCCGCCGCCTCCTACTGGCCGGCGCGCAAGGCGGCCCGGCTGCACCCGGCGGCGGCGCTGCGCGCCTCCCTGAGTCGATGACCGCGACCCTGTTGCGGCTGGCCGTGCGCAACCTCGGCCGTCACCGCCGCCGCACGGCCATCACCGCCGCGGCGCTGGCTGCCGGGATCGCGCTGTTCGTCTTCATGGATTCGATGCTGCGCGGGATGGACTCCGAGTCGCAGCGCAACCTGGTGTGGTACGAGACCGGCTCCGGCCGCGTCGTCACAAGCGCGCAGCTCGCGGACCTGGAGCGCCCGCAACTGAAGCATGAGATGGTCGAGTATCGCCCGCTGCTCGCCGCGCTCATCGAACGGGGAGTGGCCGCCGCCCCGCGTATCCGCTTCACCGGCGAGCTGTTCTTCGGCGAGGGCTCGCTGCCGGTGCGCCTCGTCGGCATCGACCCGGCGCTCGATCCCGAGGTGTTCCGGCTGCCTGGAAGCGTGCTGCCCGGCGGCGCGTACCTCGAGCACGGCGTGCCGGGGCTGCTGCTGGGCGCCTGGACGGCCGCCGACCTGGAGATCGCTGTCGGCGACTTCGTCGAGGTGCGGACCCGCACCCGCCACGGCGCGGTGCAGATCCTGGAGCTGAAGCTGGTGGGTATCGTGAGCAGTCCGAACCCCACCATCAACCGGGGAGTGGGCTTCCTGCCCCTCGACGTCGCCCAGTTCGACCTCGACCTGGAGGGGGTAACGGAGATCTCGCTCGGCGCGTTGCGCACCCGGCTCGGACGTACGCTCCAGGTGCCGGCCGGAGCGCCCCTGGAACGCGAGATCCGGCGCCTGAACGAGGATCTGGCAACCGCCTTTCCGGGCGTGGTGGCGGTGGGCTGGAGCGAGCTGGCGCGGGACTACCTGGCGTTGTTGGAGTCGGACACCGCCGGCAACAGCATCATGCTGTTCCTGGTCTTTCTGATCGCCGCGGTGGGCGTGTCCAACACCATGCTGATCGCGGTGTACGAACGGATCCGCGAGTTCGGCACGCTGCGCGCACTGGGCATGGACGACGGCGCGATTCGCGCCACGATGGTGCTGGAGGCGGGGGCGATCGGTCTGCTGGGGTCGCTGGCGGGGGTGGCGGTGGGGGCCGTGGCCACCTGGTGGCTGGTGAACTGGGGCATCGACCTGAGCCGACTGTACGGCGACGTGAACATCGGCTACCGGGTGACCGGTGTCTTCCGGGGTGCCTGGAACCCGGGGACCATGGTGGCGGCCGTGATCTTCGGGACCGCGGCCAGCATGGCGATCGCGCTGCTGCCCGCGCGCCGCGCGCTCAAGCTCGACGTCGTGGAGTGTCTGCGCCATGAGTAGCGGCGCCCCGCACCCGCCGGCCGGACCGGCAGCGACCGGTATCCATAGTTTCGATGACACAAGGAGAGGACCATGATGAAGACCCGGCGACGTGCCCGTGGCGGCTTTCTGCTGTCGCTGTTGCTGATGACCGGCGCCGTTCCGCTCGGCGCCCTGACCGGCGCGGAGGTGATCCGGAAGATGGAGCGCAATGAGCGCCATTCCTCCGTGCACTCCACCGGCTCGCTTGAGATCAGCGACCGGTTCGGTACCCGTACCAAGACCTTCATCTCCACGGCCGTGGGCGACGACCGTGCACTTCTGGAGTTCACCAACCCGGAGGAGGCGGGACAGAAGATCCTGCGGCTCGACGGCGAGATCTATCTCTACTTCCCGGAGGCGGAGGATGTCATCCACTTGCAGGCGGCGGCGCTGCGCGACAACGTCGTCGGATCCGACTTCTCGTATGAGGACATGACCAGCGAGCGCAGCCTGCTCGACGACTACGAGGTGGCGCTCGAGGGCACCGAGCCGATCGACGGCCACGATTGCCATCGGCTGCGGCTCACCGCGACCCGGCGCGACGTGGTGTATCCGATTCAGATGGTGTGGATCGATGCCGAGCTGTTCGTCACCCGCCGCACCGAGCAGTTCGCCCGGAGTGGCCGGCCGCTGAAGCAGATGGCCATCTCCGACTACCGCGAGGTGGGGGACAAGCTGATCCCGGTGCGGCTGGAGATGTCGGACCTGATGAAGAAGGACTCGCGCACGGTGTTCCTGATCGACACCATCGAGGTGGACATCGACGTGGACGAGAACCTGTTCTCTTTGGAGGAGCTGACCTTTTGAGCCGGCCGCACGACGCGAAGACGGTGGTGACGGCGCTCTTGCTGGGTCTGCTGGCGGCGGCCGCGGCGGCGGCTGACGTGCGCACCGCCGTGACCGTGGAGGCACTGCTCGCCGGTCTGTCCGATCCGGACGGCGGGATTCTGCTGGGCGGCGGCGGCAGTGCCCGGCTCGATCTGGCGGCGACCGGCAACCGCAACGTGCGCGGCCAGCTCAGTCTGCGCGCCGATCTGCGGCAGGAAGGGGGCGATGACGGCGGGGCGGTGCCCGGCGTCGCGGTGGAGCGCGCCTTTCTGCGGGCGCGGATGCCGGGGTTCCGCCTCACGGCGGGAAAGACACGGCTGGCGTGGGGCCAGGGCCGGTTCTTCAACGCCGGCGACATCCTCTTTGGACAGTCGCCGGCGTTCGCGGCCGGTGCGGGCGAGTTCCTGACAGCCGCCGAATGGCTGGTGGCGGCGTACGTGCCGCTGGGCCGCTTGTCCTTCCTGGAGCTGGTCGCGTTGCCACCTCTTCATCCGCTCGGCATCGAGCGTACGGACGCCGGCGGTCGTGCCGTGGTGCGGCTGGGCGAGCTGACCGTGGAGGGCGGCTACCTGTATGCCGCGGCGAGCGCGGCGGACGAGGAGCCGCACGAGCGCGAGCACCGCGCCTACCTCAGCCTGAAGGGGGCGGTCGCCGGCGTCGATTGGCATCTGAGCGGCGGCACGGCGCTGCCCGCCGCCGCGGGCGTCGACCTGCGCCGCGCCGCCGAGCAACGCCTGTTCCTTAGCGGCGGCGGGCTCGCGTTCCTGGACCTCGGCCCGGAGGCCGGCGTCGTCACCGTGGTGCTTGAAGCCGGAGTGCGTCCCTGGCGGGCGTGGGACGACGCGACGCCCGCGCCGGCGGCGGCGCTCGACCACTACGGCGTGTACCTGTTTCCCGAACTGGGCTACCGCCCGGTTGACGCGTGGAACCTGTCACTGAGCGGCGTTCTGTCGCCGGTCGACGGCTCCGGGGTGGCTGCCGCCGGCGCCTCCTGGAACATCCACCAGGGACTGACCCTCGGCCTGTATGCGGCAGTGATGCTCGGCGAACGCGAGGACACCTTCGCCTGGGAGCGTCCGGGCGGAGTCTCCGCTACCCTGCTCGCCCGCTATGTATTCGGATCGTCGTAGCCCTGCGTGATGCAGTGAATCGGCCCAACAGTGAGTGGTGTACTGTAGTGGTGGTGTCCGGGCTGCGAGAGCGCAAGAAGGCGCGAACCCGCGCGCAGATCCTGTCGGCGGCCCACCGACTGATCAGAGAACAGGGGTTCGCAGCGACCACCATCGAGAGAATCGCCGCCGCCGCGGAGGTGGCTTGCGGATCGTGCTACAATTACTTCCGTTCCAAGAATGGGTTGCTCGCCGCGCTGTGGTGGGACATGGCGCGCGAGAGGCTTGCGGCAGCAGACGAGCGGGTGCGGCGCGCGACCGGCGGCGCCGCGCAGTGCGTGGAGCTGCTTACGTCGTTCGTCGAGGCGGCCGAGCTGTTCGAACCACCGGTGCTGCGCGAAATCCTCATCGGCGCCTTCGCTGCGCCGCCCGCCGAGCTGGCGGAATTCAAGCGCATCGACGAGGCGTTCATGGCGCGCCTTGTGGCCTTGCTCGACAAGCTTCAGGGTGCAGGCGACATCCGCGCAGACGTGGACCTCGACACGGCCACCACGCTGCTCTATGGGGCGGTCATGAGCCGGTTCCTGATCGACCTCGACCGCCCGGGCGGCCGCGACCCGGCGCTGGCACGGGCAGCGCTGGCCGAACAGGTGGACTTGGTGTTCCGGGGATTGGCGCCATGATCGTCGGCGCCGCGGCTGCGCGTCCACCGGGCCAGTAGTCACCGAAGCTCGTTGTAAATCGACCTGATGATCGCATCGACCGGCCGGCCCGCGATGGAGCCGAGGCTCATGTGGACGAGGTAGCCCGCGGTACCCCCGAACCGCTCCAGCACACGACGGTGACGCCGCGCATGCCAGGACCGCACGGCATGATTCTTCCAAAGCATCCCCAGGCATTGGTCGATGCAGAATGGGGTGGTCCGTGATGCGCGCTGGAACCGCGAGCCCATGAACTCCAGCGTACCTTCCGGTCTCCTGGCCGATCCCTTGTAGTGGTGTGACCATCCACACCAAACCATGAGCTTGTCGCTGCGAGGCATCCGGTCGAGCGCGGCCGCCAAGTTGCGAGCCTGTTGCTCCTGACGGTCGTTCATGGCGGACAGAAGCCGGTAGTCGTCGCCCGCGATGGATGTGTCGTAGGCAGCCAGATCCCATCCGTGTGCAAGAGCCGCCTGCATCAGTTCGCGCAGGTCGGACTGCGCCAGATAGTCGCTGCCCGGTCCGAGCCGCCGGTCCCGGTTCGCAGCCATGGCGAAATCGGGTGTGAGGGCTTCCATCGCCAGGAGCCGAACGCCGGCGGCATGGGCCGGCCCGATCATGCGGGTGCCGATCTTGCGCGTGCGTATGCAGCGCTTCAGGCCGTCATGCGCCTCGTTCACCATGAGCACGCGGCTGCTCGACAGGCCGATCTCAACGAGCTGCTCGGGAGTGCGCCACTTCCGCATCGCAACGACGGTGGCCGCCGCCGGATCCCGGCGTCAATCGGCCTGCTCACACGGTGGCCGTGACCGGGCGCTGCCGATACAGTGACTTTCCGAGCGGAGCGACATGGCGGTACGCGAGCGATGGAAGGGGACCAAGCCCGTCGGCCTGTCGACGAGCGAGTGCGTCGACCTGCTGCTGCCGGCGACCGTCAGCGATGCCCGCACGGAGGCCGTGTACTTGTTCGGGTCGCGCGCGGTGGGCGGGGGGGGCGCCCACTCGGACGTGGACCTTGCCATATACACGACGGACGACTTCCGATGGGATGACCTGTTCGCGTTGCGTGGGACACTTACCGGCTTGCTGCACACGGAGCGGTTGGATCTGGTCTGGCTGAACCAGGCGAAAGCGGGAGTGGCGTTCTCGGTGATCCGGGACGGGAGGCTCCTTCACTACGCGGACGCCGATCGACTGAACGAATTCGAGCGGCGGGTGATCTGGCGGTATCGGGACCGCATGTTGTACCTGCAGCGGCGCAGGAACCGGCGCAGTGGTGTATCGGCCTGAGAGCCTGCTGGAGAGGCTTGAGTTGCTGCGCCAGTACGGTGCAGACCTGTCTCAGTGGCGAGCCTTCTCTCTGGACGACTACCTGCAGAGCGGAACGACCCGGTATGCGGTCGAGCGGTTGCTCTTCCTCATCGCCGGGAGCGTCCTCGACATTCTGGACCACGTGCTGAGCGCGCGGCACGAGGTGGTCAGCGACACCTATGAAGAGATCCTGACCAACGCGCACCGGCATGCCCTGATCTCTGCGGATCTTTACGAGTCGCTGCGCGGGCTCGGTGGGTTCCGCAATGTCCTGGCCCACGAGTACGTCGACTTGGCCGATGCCACCGTGCACGAGCATATGGTCAAGATGAACGGCGTGCTCAGTGTACTCGCCCAAGAGCTGGAACTGCTCGTGGAATCCAGCGACGCGCCGTAAGGCGGATGCGCTGAAGGGGAACGGAGTCCCTACGCGTCGGGCTCGCGGCCGCGGCGCACCCACGACACAGGCCGTTCGGCAAGCGAGGCCGCCACGGCGTCGAGCTCGTGGCGGGGCACCTCCAGGTGGCGAGTGCCGAACGCGATGCGGCCCCCTTCCAGGCGGATGTGGCGGCCGGAGGTGATGTCGGTCGGGTCGTGCTGGGGGACGACCAGCAGGTGCGCGTGCGGGACGCCGAACCCATGCACGACCAGGCCGACGCGCTTGGGGCTCAACGTCCGCCGGATCACACGCGAGAGCCGCTGAGCGACCAGCAGGATGTGGGCGGCCAGGTCGTCCGGGAGGTCGCAGAAGTGGTCGATGTGCTGCTTGGGGATGACCATCAGTTCGCCGGGCCGCGTCGGATGGATCCCCATGAAGCCCAGGGAGACGTCGTCCTCGTGCACGCGGCTGCACGGCTCCCCGCCGGCCACGATCCGGCAGAAGACGCAGCCGCCCACTATCCCTGGACCGCGCCCAGCACCAGCCCCTTGGTGAGGATCCTCCGTTTCATCCCCGGCAGCGTACTACGCGCCGGCACCTTGCCGCGCCGCGCCACCCGCAGGGGCGGTTCTGCCGAGGGGCTTCACGTCCCGTGAGCTGGTCCTCGAGGTCGGCGCGCTTCGATTCGACGTCCCGGCACTCGACAATCTATATGAGACGTAGTATCATTGTGGTAATTAACTGAGACACGGTCTCATGATGAGGAGCTGCTGATGAGAAATCGCTACCCGGTCCACAGCGACCGAGAATCCCTTGGGATTCCAAACGGGATTCGAGCCGACCGAGAGGGGCTTCCTATGGGCAAGAAGCATCCAAGGGCAGGCATCCTGTTGCTCTGCGCCGTTCTGGCCGTCGTCGCGGCTGTGCCCGCCGTCTTCGCCGCGGGTAGTCAGGAAGCAACGGTCGCGTCTTCAGCCCAGGCCGAGACGATTGTCCTGACCGACAACATCGGACGCCGCGTCGAGCTTCCCCACCCGGTTAGCAGAGCCGTGGCCGCCAACCGGTACAACAGCGAGCTGATCAGGGCGTCCGGCGCGATCGATTACATGATCGGGGCGGATCTCAACACGATTCAGGACCGGGAATACTGGAAGCACTACGATCCGGACAGCGTTATCGGGAAGAGTCAGCGTGAGCTCAACTACGAGAAGATCATCGAGCTGGACCCGCAGGTGGTGATCCTTCCCCACAACGGCGCCGTCCAGGAGGCGGAAGAGAAGCTGGCACCCTTTGGGATCAAGGTGTTCGTGATCTCCGGCTATGACACCGGCGACTTCGAGAACCAGATCACGAACATAGGAAAAATGTTCGCCACCGTGGAGGAGGCGCAGCACTTCCTCGACACGTTCACCGAGCCGCTGGACTACATCCGGGAGCAGCTCGACGGCGTGCCGAAGAAGACGATCTACTTCGAGACGACCCGGGAGCTGGGGACCACCTTCCCCGGCGGGTACTACTACACGATGATCGAATACGCTGGCGGACAGAACATCTTTTCCAATCCGCCGGCCAACCTCACGGAGTCGGCTATCGACCCGGAGGCCGTCATCACGATGAACCCCGAGTACATCGTGAAGAACATCACACCGGACACGGCACGCACCGGCACCGGTGTCTACGCGCCGCCATCGCTGGAGCAGAGAGAAGAGGAGATCCAGAAGATCAAGAGCAGACCGGGCTGGGACGAGATCGACGCGGTCAAGAACGACAATGTGTACGTCATGTCCCAGTTTGGTCACGGCGGAGCGTCAAAGATCGTCGGATCTCTCTACGTTGCGAAGTGGATGTACCCGGAGAGGTTGCCCGATCTGGACCCGGATGAGTACTTCCGAGCATGGCTGGAGGACTTCCAGGGATTCAAGGACCTGGACGGACACTTCTATCCCAAACCGTAACACGGGCTGACCGAGCAAGGGGCGCCGTTGCGCGATGGCGGCGCCCCTGTCGCGGCATACTCGCCATGGATGTGAAGACGTCACCCGGAACGATCGAGCTCAAAGCTCGCTACGAGTTGAAGCGTGTCGTGAGCCTTCTGGCTCTGACCGGCGGGGTTGGCGTGCTTGTGTTGGTATCGCTCGTCTCGTTGCAGGTGGGCATCGCGGACATCTCGCTCGGCGAGACCGCGGATGCTCTCCGGAAGCTTGTGCGGCGCGAGGCAAGCATCACGGTAGAGCAGAAGATCGTGCTCCTCCTGCGGCTCCCGCGGGTCGTTCTGGCTGTTCTGGCCGGGGCGGCGCTTTCGGTGTCTGGTGTCGTGATGCAGGCGCTCACGCGCAACCCGCTGGTCAGCCCGTTCACGATCGGCGTATCGTCCGCCGCCGCGTTCGGCGCGAGTGTCGCCATCGTGTTCGGCTTCGCCATCGTACCCGGCACCGTCGGCGGCGTTGTTGTCAACGCGTTCTCCTTTTCGGTCCTTTGCGCGCTGCTGGTCTACGGAATCTCCTGGAAGCTTGGGATGTCGCCGGCAGCGCTGATCCTGACCGGCATCGCCCTGAACTACCTCTTCGCGGCCCTGACGTCCACGGTCCAGTACGTGGCCGAGGAGCACCAGCTTGCCGCCGTGGTTCAGTGGGCGTTCGGCAGTCTGAACGACGCGTCGTGGGACCAGAACCTGTTTCTGGCCGTGGTTCTGGCGGTTTCGCTGCCGGTTCTGCAACGTTTCTCGCTGAGCTTCAACGCCCTGACCGCCGGAGGAGACGAGCTGACCAAATCCGTTGGCGCGAACCCGACGACCATCAAGGCCATCACCGGTATGGCGGCGGTTCTCCTGACCGCTGCAACGATCAGTTTCACCGGTGTCATCGGATTCGTGGGGCTGGTCGGACCACACATCGCGAGGCTTCTGATCGGCGGCGATCACCCCCGGCTTCTGCCTTTCTCCGTGATCATCGGCGCCATCCTGGTCGTGCTCTCCGACACGATCGGCCGCACGTTACTCTCCCCGGTCGTCATTCCCGTGGGGATCGTCATTTCGTTTCTCGGTGTGCCGCTCTTTCTGAGCCTCATCATCGCACGCAGGACGAGGTACTCCGGGTGAGTTTTTCCGTGCAGGGCGTGCACTACGCCTACCGCCGGAGGGAGGTGTTGAAAGGCATCAGCTTCGAGGCCAAGGGGCGAGAGATTCTGACGATCATGGGGCCGAACGGGTCGGGAAAGACGACGCTGCTCAAATGCCTCAATCGGATCCACGACCCGGAGGCAGGCACGATCAGCTACGAAGGTAAAGACGTGAGGCGCATGCCGCGGAGGACGCTGGCCCGCTACATGAGCTACGTCCCGCAGGACCACGGGACGGTGTTTCCGATCTCTGTGGTCGATACGATCGTGATGGGCCGGATCCCACACGCTGGGATGAGGATCAGCAAAGCCGACAGGGACGTTGCGTTTGAAGCCCTGGAGCTGATGGGACTACACGACTTCGCGTTCCGCCCCATCAACGAGTTGAGCGGTGGAGAGAGACAGCGCGTGGTCATCGCACGGGCCCTGGCCCAGCAGGCGCCCATCGTGCTGATGGACGAACCAACGGGCAGCCTCGACGTCCGCAACCAGCTCGAGACCATGAGCCTTCTGCGCAGTGTCGTGGAGGACAACGGTCTGATCGCGATCCTGTCCCTGCACGACATCAACCTGGCTTCCATGTTCTCTCACCGCGTGGCCATGCTCAAAGAAGGCCGTCTTCTCGAGTCCGGCCCGGTCGAGCAGGTTATCAACGAGGCGAACCTGAAGTCCGTCTACGGTGTCGACACGGTCGTGAACAACCGCTCTTCCGAGATCCATGTCAGGTTGCTGAAGCCGACGGCGCCAAGCGAGGGCCCGAACGATGAGCGGCGGTGATCGGATTAGCGGGTCCAGTACTGACCTGCGGGCGTTTCAGACCCTGTGGGAGCAAGCGGTGCTCCGGTCGGGTCAATCCGACCGCCTCGACGCAACGACGGACCGGGCCTTTTGGGAACGCTACGCATCGCACTATGATGAACGTGCCGGCTCCGGCGGCGAGCGCGTTACGCTCGAGTATCTGAAGAAGATCGTTCATCCGACCGATTCGCTTCTTGATGTCGGAGCCGGCACGGGCCGTTTCGCGCTTCCGTTGTCCGACAGCGTAGAACGGATCACCGCGGTGGACCATTCACCGGACATGCTCGGGATACTGCGAAGAAAAGCGACTGCAGCGGGCATCGCCACGATCGACACCGTGGAAGGTGAATGGCCTCATGTGGACGTGGAACCCCACGATGTCGTGATCGCTGCATGGTCGCTGTATCGCGCCATCGACCTCGCGGCCGCACTCACCGCGTGTGTCGCTGCCACGCGTCGATCACTCGTGATCGTTGGTGGCGCGGGTGGCTCGCCGCCGCACCGCCGCCACGTGGAGGAGATCTGCGGCAGATGGACCGAGTCAACCGTTCCCGCGCACCTCTACATCGCCGGCGTACTCTGGGAAATGGGCCTGTTGGCCGATGCCTGCATCCTGCCGGCGCGTCGCCGAGTCATCGGAGAGACGCCAACCAAGGTCGCACGTGCACTTGCGCCGCTGGGCGCCCGCGATGCCGACGTGGAAAAGCTGGCCGTCGCGCTCGGTTCACACATCCGCGCAGGGGGCTCCGGGTTCGAGTATCTATACCACCACGGTGTAGGGGTAGTCACGTGGTGCAGGACCAGTGACGATTCGGTTTGTCGTGGGATCGAAACGCCTACGTCAAGCAGGACTCGAACCCCGCGTTCAGTGCCTCGCGATTCAAGTTGCGACCGATGAAGATAAGGGAATTCGCCCTCTCGCCGTCGCGCCAAGGCCGATCCATACGCCCATCGAAGAGCATGTGAACGCCTTGGAATACGTAGCGTGCCTTGGCGCCCCGGAACGACATCACCCGCCGTGTTGATTCCGACGGATGTCACCTCCTCGTCGTGCTCATGGTCCGGCTTGTATTCACGTACGAAGAGGGAGTCGATGCGGTTTCCCTGGGCATCGCTGACGAACGCTTCGAACTCATCGGGATGATGCTCGGTGAACAGCACATAGGGACCTGCCGATGGGACCCGCAATAGGTAGTCAAGCTGCTCTCGCTCAAGAGCGATTTGACTCAGCTGCTCGCCTGGCGCGATCGCCGCACCAGGATCCAGAGCGACTTCACTGTCCGAGAAGACCCGGACCGCTTCTTCGACCGCGTCGCGCATGGCGGACTCGTTGGCCTCGGCAGCCGCCCTGAAATTGAGATTCATCGCTGGATCAGGGCCAGGCTTCAGAACCAGCCGATAGTCCCCTGCCTGGAGCTCATACAAACCACTCCACTCGAATGGATACTCAGGTTCCATGAACTTGGGATCGACCTCGAGGGCGCGATCGAGGTCAAATCCCCCGAGGTTGAGCACCATATCCATATCGACGGCCGCATCGCGTGTGCGATAGATCTTGGCAGCCGAATTCATGGAGTGAATTCGAGCTTCCAATTGATCGATCTCTTGCGATGAAACCAGATCAATCTTGTTCAACAAGATGACATCGGCGAACGCGATCTGCTCTTTGACTTCATCGTTCTCGTCGATGTGCAGCAACACATGCTTGGCATCGATCATCGTCACGACACCATCCAGGCTGAGCTCTTCTCGCAGCTCGTCATCCATGAAGAATGTTTGCGCGACGGGACCGGGATCAGCCATCCCGGTGGTTTCGATCATGATGTGATCAAACTTGTCACGGCGTTTCATCAGATTGCCGAGGATGCGAATCAGGTCTCCACGGACGGTGCAACAGATGCAGCCGTTGTTCATTTCGAAGATCTCTTCTTCGGCGCCGATCACCAGATCGTTGTCGACACCGATCTCGCCGAACTCATTTTCGATCACGGCAATTCGTTTGCCGTGATTCTCCGATAGTATGCGATTGAGCAGCGTGGTCTTGCCCGAGCCCAAGAAACCGGTGAGCACGGTCACCGGAACGGTGGAGGTTGTGTTCGACATCGGATAATTCTCCTTGATTCGTTGATTCAGGAACGAGATGAAGTGTCTATGGGCCTGGCATCAACAGCTCCGGCGGATTCGAGCTTCACCGGGGTCTTCAGGTTGGTCGAGTACGTGGTGCCCGTCACTGGCCCCCTGGTCAATGACCCGCTTGCGGCAGAGGGGTCCATCGATGAGCACCAGCGGGGCTGCTGTCAGCCGTTGATCAGATCGATGCATCGCGGCCTCCAAACGATACGAGGTATCATCACCTCTCGGCATCGGAGGTGTCAAGTGAACGAGACGGAGTATCATTCCATCGGGCAAGCGATGGTGTTACGCTGTGCTCGTGGGTACTGTTCACCATGAGGCCGACCTGCGGTACGCCGTGGAGCGCCTGTCCGAGTCGGGGGCCAAGCTGACCCGTGCCAGGCGCGCCGTTTTGGAGGTGATCGCCGACGCCAGGGAGCACCTGAGCTCGACGGAGATCGTTGCGGGCGTGCTGCAGAGGGCGCCGAGTGTGGGACGGGCGAGCGTCTTCCGCACCCTCGACCTTCTTTCCCGGCTGGCGATCGTGCGACCGACCTTCCTCTCGGGGCGCGCCCCGGTGTACGTGCTGATGTCGGCGGACGGCCACCACGCACACATCGTCTGCCCCCGGTGCCTGAAGGTGATCGAGATCGACGAGTGTCACGTATCGCAGGCGTTGAGCAAGATTGCGCAGGAGCATGACATCCACGTGGCGGGCCACCTGTTGGAGGTGTACGGCTTGTGTGCCCCGTGCCGGTAGCCACTGGAGGACGACGAGAGCTGACCGACTCCTGTCACCAACCGGCAGAAGACGCAGCCGCCCACTATCCCTTGACCGCGCCCAGCACCAGTCCCTTGGTGAAGTAGCGCTGCAGGAACGGATAGACCAGCAGGATGGGCACCATGCCGATGAAGATCTGCGCCGCCTTGGAGGTCTCGTCGGATATGAACCTGAAGAACTCCTCGTCTGCGTAGTCCAGGTCCACGGAGGTGAGGTCGATCAGGATGGTGCGCAGATAGGTGGCGAGCGGAAACTTGCGCGGGTCGTTCAGGTAGATCAGCCCGAAGAACCACTCGTTCCAGTGGAACACCAGCACGAACAGGGAGATGGTGGCGATGGCCGCCGTGGAGACCGGCAGGTAGACCCGCCACAGGATCTGCAGGTGGCCGGCGCCGTCGATGAACGCCGCTTCCTCCAGCTCCACCGGGACGCGGCGGAAGAAGTTGAGCAGCAGGATGATGTTGAACACCTGCGTCGGCAGCAGCGGGATCAGAAGCGACCAGAAGCGGTTGACGAGCCCCATCTTCAGCACCACGAAGAAGGTCGGGATCAACCCGCCGTTGAACAGCATCGTGATGAACAGGAACCACAGGTAGACGGATCGCCACGGGAACAGCTTCTCGCGCTTCGACAGCGCGTAGGCGGTGATGCAGTTGAACACCATGTAGATCGGCAGGGCGGCGCCCAGCCGCAGGAACGACACGCCGACCGAGCGCAGGAACTCCACGCGGGTGGCGACGAACTCGTAGGCCTTGGTGTTGAACCCCACCGGCCACAGCCCGACCAGGTTGGCCGCCGCCGCGGCGCCGGTGCTGAACGACACCGCCAGGATGTGCAGCAGCGGGATGAAGCAGACCGCCGCGTACAGCGCCATCAGCGTGTAATTGCCGGCCTGGAACGCGATCCGGCCCGGCCCGACCCGCTTGCGCAGCCGGCGCGGGGCGGGCGCCCACGGGGCGGGCGCTTGCGGTTCGACCGTCGCCTGCGCCGCCATCAGAATGCCGCCATCAGAATGCCGCCATCAGAAGATCCGATAGTCGGCGTAGCGGACGGCCAGCCAGTAGGACAGGCTGATCAGCACCAGCGAGACCACGGACTGGAACAGGCCCACCGCCGCCGCCACGCTGTACTGCGCCTCCAGCAGGCCGACGCGGTACACGAAGGTACTGATGATGTCGCCGGTCTCGTAGACGACCGGGCTGTACAGGTTGAAGATCTGGTCGAAGCCGGCGTGCAGGGCCTGGCCTAGGCTGAGCACGCCGAGCAGCACGATCACGTGGCTGATGCCGGGAATGGTCACGTAGTGGGTCTGCTGCACGCGGCTGGCGCCGTCGATGGAGGCGGCGGCGTACAGGTTCTCGTCGATCCCGGTCAGCGCCGCCAGGTAGATGATCGTGCCCCAGCCGACCTCCTTCCACAGGTGGGTGGTGACGACCGTGAACTGGAACCAGCGGTTGCTGCCCAGGAAGAAGATGGGCTCGATGCCGAGCCATCCCAGCACCTCGTTCACCATGCCGGCGGTCGGCGACAGGATCACCAGGAAGATGCCGCCCAGGATGACCCACGACAGGAAGTGGGGCATGTAGATCACCGACTGGATGGTGCGCTTGACGGGCACGCTGCCCATCTCGTTGAGCAGCAGCGCCACGCCGACCGGCAGCGCCAGCCCGAGCACGATCTTCCACGCGGAGATCACGAACGTGTTGTAGATGACGTTGCCGAAGTTCGGCAGGGAGAAGACGTAGCGGAAGTTGTCCCAGCCGACCCAGGGTTGCGGGCCGAACAGTCCCAGCGCCGGATCGAAGTACTGGAACGCCATGGTGGCGCCGTACATCGGCAGGTAGGCGAAGATCGCCACTACCACCACCGCGGGCAGCATCATCAGATGCAGCGGCGCCGCCGACGGCCGGTCGCGCCGGCGGCGCCAGAGACGGCGGAGCGCGGGGCGCACGGCAGCGCTCATGCCCCGCTCCGCCTGAACGTCGGACCGATTACGGCCGGCTCCCTACTTCGTGGTCTGCCACCACTCGTTGACCTCGTCGGTGACGTCCTGGCCGCCGAGCCGGTACCAGTCCTCGACGAAGGTGTCGAACGCCTCCAGCGGCTCCTCGCCGATGATGATCTTGGCGAGGACCTCCTCCTTCATGGAGTTCAGCGTCGCGCCGCGCTGCAGGTAGGCGTTGCCGAGCGGGCCGTAGAACTGGTTGTACACGAAGTGGTCGGAGTCGTAGAGCTCGCCCACCGCGACCATCGGGCCGTCCGGACCGTTGATACGGTAGGAGATCCAGTTGTCGGTGATCCCGGTCTCGCCGTCGGCGTACGCCTTGATCTGGCCGAACGTTCTCATCTCCGGGCCTTCCGACAGCCGCGAGGTGTCGCCGTCCGCAAGCGCCGCGTTGAGGCGCAGGGCCAGGTCGTGGCCGGCGAACATGCGGATGTTGTGGAACAGGCGCACGTGGTTGATGCTGATCCCTTCGTCGTACACGTTGAGGTCGGCCTCGCGGGTCGAGCCGTGCACGTAGGTGTGGTTGTACAGCTTGATCATCGCCTCCGGGTTGGGATAGTCGGCCCGCACGGCGAAGAAGGTCGGCGGCTTGAGGTTGGACGGCGACAGCGCCACCGATCCGTCCTCGGAAGGCAGGTCGACCCAGTGCCAGTCCTCTTCGGGATGGTTGTCCCGGAACTGGCGCAGCGGCCACGCCGGGTTCCAGCGCTCGCCGAACAGCAGGCCGTACTTGCCGGCGGCCACGTCGCCGTAGGCGGCGCCGCGGTCCTTCACCACGAACTCCGGATCGAGGAGCCCCTCCTCGAACATCTCGTGCAGCTTGCCGAGCGCGGTGCGCACCTCCGGCTGCACGCCGGCGAACTCCAGCCGGCCGTTGCGCTCCAGCCACATGTCGGCGATGAAGTTGGCCGGGTAGGCGCCGTAGCCGGCGAAGAAGCCCTCGCCCAGGAACTTGAAGTCCTTGTCCAGCGGCAGGCCGAAGGTGTCGTCCTTGCCGTTGCCGTCCGGGTCCTGCGTGGCGAACGCGCGCGCCAGCTCGATCACGTCGTCCATGGTCTGCGGATCGGGCAGGCCGACCGCGTCCTGCCAGTCGTTGCGGATCCACAGGTACTTGGCGAACGGCTGCCGGTTGTAGTCCGGGAGCGCGTAGAGCTCGCCGTCGACGGAGCCGGCCTCGAGCGTGATCGGGCTCCAGTCCAGGTGCTCGCGCAGCTCGGGCAGGATGTACTCCTCGTAGAGCGCGCCGAGCGGCGCCAGCTTGCCGGCCCGCGCCAGCGAAACCAGCTTGTCCTGCTCCAGCAGCATGATGTCGGGCAGGTCCCCGGAGGCGATGGTCACGGCGATCTTCTGGTCGTACTGATCGTCCGTGCGGGCGATCCAGACCGGGTTCACCTGGATGCCGAGCTCGTCCAGCCAGCTCCGGGTCCAGGGGTTGTTCTCGAAGCTGTCGCCGTCGGCGAACTGCTGGTCGACCAGGACCTGGGCGACGATGCTGGCCTCGATCGGCGGATCGTACGCGCCGAGCGGCCCGGGCACCGCGGCCGCGGCCATCTGTTCTTCCGCCGGTGCGGCAAACGCGGCGCCGCCGACAAGACACGCCGCCAAGAGGGCGACGCCGATACGCAATGTCATGTATTCCTCCTCGAACGGCCGTCTTGCGTGATACGGCCGCGCGGGAGTGTAGACGATGCCGGCGCGGGCTTCATCACCCCCCGCTCCCGGCACGGCAACTCCTCGTACTCCCCCGCCACCAGCTCCAGCCCCTGCAGCCGCGGGCTCAGGTAGTCCTCGGTCGGATCGTACTGCCAGTACTCGCTCACCCCCAGCCGCCGGTACAGACCCGCAAGCTCCGAATGTTCCGGTGAGGCCCCGACGGGGTATCTTCGACCCGGAGCCGATGCCCGATCTGCCGCCTGCCGCGCCACATGATGCGCTGTTCCGTGCGTTGCTCGCAGACCCCGGACGGGCCGAGACGCTGGTACGAGAGTATCTGCCTCCCGCCGTCGCTGCGGACCTGTCGGACGCGCCGATCCGCCTGGTCGATGCGAGCTTCGTGGATGCCGTGCTGCACCGGAGCCACAGCGACCGGCTGTTCGAGGCGCGCCTGAAGGGCGGCGGCACCGCATATGTCTACGTGCTGCTTGAGCACAAGGCGGCGCCGGATCCGGGCACCCCGTTGCAGATGCTCGGCTACATGGTCCGCATCTGGCAGCGCTATGCGGAGGGCCGTGCATCGCGCCTGCGGGCGCTGCCGCCGATCGTGCCGCTGATCTTCTACCATGGGCGCGAGCGCTGGAGCGGGGCGCTGTCGGTGGCGGAGATGATCGCGGGCGAGGGGGAGGTGGCGGCGTTCGCGCGCCGGCTGTGCTGCGTGCTGCATGATCTGGGTGAGCGACCGCTGGCTGCGCTGTCGCGGGACCCGGCGGTGTGGTCGGGGCTGGCGGCCCTGGTGGCGGCGTTCCGCGGGCAGCCGGAGGAAGGGGTGCTTCGGCGGATCCTGTCGGGATTGCCGGACGGAAGCGAGTTGGAGCTGCAGGTGCTCTCGTATATCGTGAGGACCTACGAGCTGACGCCCGTGGTGCTGGAGACGGCGGCGCGGGCAGCGAAGCCGGAACGCTGGGAGGCGCTGATGTCAACCGTTGCGGAAGCATGGGTGCGGGAGGGCAAGGCCCAGGGAAGAGCCGAAGGCAAGGCCGAGACGCTGCTTCGTCTTCTGCAGCGGCGATTCGGTCCGGTTCCGGAGCGTGCTCGGTCACGGGTGGCGGTCGGGTCGGCGGCGGAGATCGATGCTTGGCTCGATGCCCTGCTTGACGCGCAAAGCCTGACGGAGGTGTTCGACGCCCGACCGCATTGATCTCTACTCCCGTACCACAAGGGCTCAGGACAGGCGGTAGGGGCGGTAGGGGGCCTGATGGGACGGGCCGTCGGTCGCCCACAGGGTGCGTGCGCGCAGGTCCAGCACCAGCGAGGACAGGGTCTCCAGGGTCGTGATGCGCTCGTCGCCGGGGCGCGGCGTCTGGCAGATGCTGTCGTCGCCTTCCCGGTCGGCGAGCCAGCCCTGCAGGGTACGCGGCGACACGGCGCCCGCGCCGCCGGTCAGCTCGCTCCAGCGCCGGCCGCGCCTCTTGCTGTTCGCGAACGCGCTGGGCTCGTCGGCCTCGCGGCAGTGGTTGGTGTGCCAGTAGAGCTCGCCCGGCTCCAGGTCGCGCCCGGCCGGACCGGCCGGCGTGTACTCCACCTCGCAGCCGGCTCCGTCTGGCCCGGCCGCGATCACGTTCACGGTCGCCAGCGGCGGGTTCCCGGTGAGTAAGGCCACGGCCTGCTCGATCGACTCGCACCCCAGCACCGTCCGCTTGAGCCCCACGTAGAGGTGCTCGCCGGTGGCGTGCTTGGCCGAGCAGTCCAGGCCGGCGGCCACCACGCCGATGCCGGCGGAGTTCAGGCCGAACTTGCCCGGCTGCCCGCATTCGCTTATCACCAGGTGGTCCGGTCCGTCGTCGCACCGGCTGCGCAGGATCACCACGAACGCCGCCACCTCCGGGCGCCAGTCCCAGTTCTGGCCGAGCAGGGATGCGCCTGTCGTCGACCGATCGGCGCCCACGAACACGTTCGAGCACTCGCCGAGCGCCACCTCCGTGAAGGTGATCTCGTAGCGCGCCGACAGCGCGTACACGTCGTGCAGGTGGCAGCGCGCCCCCTCGGCGATCCCTTCGAACTCGGCGGCCAGCAGCGGATTGAGCCGGTGCGTGGGCCCGACGAAGCGCGCGGCGCGGCGGCGCACCTCGGCGCCGGTCAGCCCCAGCCGGCCGAACAGCCCGGTGTAGAAGGCGATCGCCTGTTCGATCCGGCCGCGCAGGGCGCGCCCGTGCTGCCGCCCGCGCTCGGCGCTGGATCCGCGCAGGTCGACGACCGGCAGGTCAGCCCGCGGCGAAGCGGCCGGTGTTGGCTTCATCATGGTACTTGTTGATGCCGGGGACCTCGCGCATGCCGTGCCAGACGCCGCGGAACAGGGTGCGGCGCACCGGCGGCATGGCGGCGATCACCTCCGGCGGCGGGCAGCCCTTGCCCCACTTGGCGTTCACGGTGTTGTAGCAGGTGAACAGGCTCAGCCGGTCGCGCGTTTCGTTCGTCCAGCGGGTGCCGCTGTGGCAGAGCGCCTCCGTGAAGATGACGGCCGAGCCGGCCGGGCAGGAGTAGGTCTCCCACAGCGCGCTGTCGCGGCCGGACAGCGACGCCGGGCGCGGGAAGGCGCTCTTGTGGCTGCCGGACAGGAACAGCGTGCCGCCCTCGCCCGCTACGACCTCGTTCAGCTCCCATACCACCCGCACCAGGCCGGCGTGGATGCGGCCCGGGTGCATCTGGTAGAGGTGGGAGTCGCCGCAGAAGTTGAACAGGCCGTTGCCGCCGTGCGGGTTGAAGTTGTCGTGCCCGGCCTGGCGGTGGCTGGTGTAGGTGTGGTCGAAGCGGAACCCGTAGCAGCCCTCGGACGCCAGCGGCTGGTGGGAGATGATCTCGTTGAGGACGCCGGCCACCGCCGGCTCGTCCAGCAGCACCTGCGACGGGCCGCCGTGGTTGTCGCGCTCTTCCGGCGGCAGATCCTCAGGGCGATACAGGAAGCTCATCTGGTGCTCGCGGATCGGCTCGAGCTGCGCTTCGTCGAGCAGGCCGGGCAGGGCGATCCAGCCCTTCAGGTCGAACAGGTACTTCTGCTCCTCGCTCATCGGCACGACGGGCAGTCCGTCGCCGTTCACCGCCGGCAGTAGCGTGCCGGCCGGCGCGCTCACCGGCGCCATCGGTCCGTTCCGGTGCGGTGGTGCTGCATGGGTCCCTCCCGGCGGTGTGGCGTCAGCGGAGCGCTTCGATCAGCGCAAGCGTGCGCGCCATCTCGTTGTGCACGATCTGCAGGCCTTCGTCGATCCCCATGCCGGGGCGCGCCAGCACCCAGGCCGGCTCGGTGGCCAGCGCAAGGTGGGCGATGACCCGTGCCGACTGGTCGGTGTCGGCGCAGGAGCCGCCCAGGATCGGCCGCACGCCGGCCGCCTTGCAGTCCAGGATCGCCCGGCCGGCGTTGAGGATGGAGCCCAGGTCCGGGCTCTTCACGTTGACCATGTCCACCGCGCCGGCGGCGATGAAGGCGCGGATGTCCACGAGCGTGTTGGCCCACTCGTCGACGATGGTCGACACGCGCGGCTCGCGCCCGGCGAGCGTGTCGCGCAGGGCGGCCAGCGTCTCGATCTGGGCGCTCCGGGAATCCATGAGCACCGGCGTCTCAACGCATAGCCGGTACGGCTTCGCGCGCTCGCCCAGGCCGGCGATGTAGTCGGCCATGCGGCCGACGTCGTGCTCGAAGGCGACGCCGACCATGCCGTACACGTCGATGTGCAACTCCGGCCGGTAGTCGGCCGGCGCGTGGCGGGCGATGCGAGCCACGATCCAGCTCACGTACTCCTGCAGCCGCTCGCCCTGCGCCCCGAGCACATCCAGGTCGTTGATCAGGCCGTGTGGCAGCACGTCGGCCCGCTTCATGATCGCCTTGTCGACGCCGTGGTGCCGCTCGTCGCCGCACTGCACGTTGATGGCCACCGGCGCGGCCGCCACCGGCCGGCCGAAGTGGGCGGCCAGCACCTCCGCGGCGGTGCGGCCTTGGGCGACCGCGACCGCCTGCGCCAGCGCCTGCGATGCGCCGTAGAAGGCGGCGTTGCGGTGCAGCCGGTCGTCGAGCGGCAGCGCCTCCAGCTCTGCGCACATCTCTGCCAGGCCGCCGATCGTCCGCTCGCGCAGGTGGTCGGCGATCGCCTGCAGGTGGGGGAGCTGCTCGGCCGCCCGGAACAGGCCGTGCCGGCCGCCGGCCGCCGAGTAGGCCACGCTCATGCCGTCGCCGGCCACGGTGGCGCCGCCCTCCAGGCGCAGGATCAGCGAGAACGCCTCGCTCGGCTGGCGGATCGCGTCGAAGCCGGGCGCCTGGGGCTCGCCGGGGTACAGGTAGCCGTCGCGCCGGGCGCCGGCGCGGATCGCCTGCAGATCCTCGTTGTAATGGCCGCCGCGAGCCGCGATCACCACGGCCTGCTCGATACGCATGCCGGGCAGTATCAGCGGCGCTGGCAGCGCGGGCAATAGAAGGTCGAGCGGCCGCCGGAGCGCAGCGCGCGGATGGCCGCGCCGCAGCGCTGACACGGCTGCCCGGCGCGGCCGTAGGCGGCCAGCTCGATCGTGAACAGCCCGGGGTCGCCGCCCGGCGTGCGGTAGTCGCGCAGCGTGGTGCCGCCGGTGGCGATCGCCCGCTGCAAGATCGCGCGCACGGCATCGGCGACCCGCTGCAGGCGGACGCGGCCCAGCCGGCCGGCCGGCGTGCGCGGATGCACGCGCGCGGCGAACAGCGCCTCGTTGGCATAGATGTTGCCGATGCCGGCGACGATGCGGCTGTTCAGCAGCAGGTCCTTGATCGCCACCGTGCGCCGGCGGCTCACCGCGTACAGGTAGCCGCCGTCGAAGCCGCCGCCGAGCGGCTCCGGCCCCAGGCCGGCCAGCAGCGGGTGCTCGCCAGGCGCGGCGGCCACGTGCAGCGACCCGAACCGGCGCGGATCGCGCAGCCGCACGGCCAACCCCGAGCCCAGCACCACGTCCGCGTGGTCGTGCCTGGCCGGCGGCGCCCCCGCCTCCACCACCAGCAGCCGCCCCGACATGCCCAGGTGGGCGATCAGGCTCTCGGCCCCGGCGTCGACCACCAGGTACTTGGCCCGCCGCCGCACGTCGCGCACCGTGCGCCCGGCCAGCCGCGGCGCCAGGTCGTCCGCCACCCGCCAGCGCAGCCGCGGCTCGCGCACCACGACCCGGTCTATGCGTTGCCCGACCAGCACCGGCCTCACTCCCCGCGCGATCGTCTCCACCTCCGGCAACTCCGGCACGCCCGGGACGGTACGCCCGCCGGGCCGGGGCTGCAACCCGGGCGCGGAATCCATCGAAATGGCACGATAACTCAGGTTATTCACACGATCATGACATCAGAACGTGAGCAGGACCTCCGATTCGGTGCGCTCGCCGTTGACTGTGGCGCGAATCGGTGATACCTTGCTTCGGCTCGGCGGATTCCTCAATCGGGAGAAGTCGGTGAGGGTGTCGACCGACGTGCCGGCGCGGACGTTCACGATCAGCAACACGTTCCCGCAGCGCCGGCGTTCTGCATGGCGCGGATGATGGGGGAGGAGCAACGAGGCGTCCGGCGGCAAGGTCGGGTCCGGCGGCACGGTCGCGGCGCCGCCCGGACCGTGTCGATCGTGGTGCCGACGTATCGGGAGGCGGCCAACATTCCCACGCTGGTGCGGCGCGTGCAGGCCGCGCTGGCGGACGCGGGCATCGAGTGGGAGTTGATCTTCGTCGACGACGACTCGCAGGACGGCAGCGAGGAGATCGTCGCGGAGCTGGCGCGGCGCGCGCCGGTACGGATCGAGGTGCGCCGCGACCCGCCGCGCGACCTGTCGCTCTCGGTCATCCACGGCCTGCGCCGCGCGCGCTTCGACCGGCTGGTGGTCATGGACGCCGACCTGTCGCACCTGCCGGAACGGATCGGCCCCCTGCTCGCGACCCTGGGGGACGACTGCGACTTCGCGGTCGGCAGCAGGTACGCGCCCGGCGGCGAGATCGACGCCGGGTGGAGCTTCGGGCGGCGGCTGAACTCCCTGATCGCCACGCTGCTGGCGATGCCGCTGGTGCGCTGCTCCGATCCCATGTCCGGGTTCTTCGCCACCGACCGCCGCGCGCTGCCGGACCTGGAGACGCTGCGTCCCATCGGCTACAAGATCGGCCTGGAGCTGATGGTGCGCGGCCGCATGCGCGTCAGGGAGGTGCCGATCGGCTTCTCCGACCGCGACCTGGGCGAAAGCAAGATGAACTGGCGGCAGCAACTCAATTCCCTGCGCCACCTGCACCGCCTGTACCGGGTTCGGTTCGGCGGCGCGGCGCGGCTGATCAGCTTCGGACTGGTCGGAGCCAGCGGCTTCGCCGTCGACGTGGCGTGCTATCTCGGGCTGCAGGGCCTGGGAGTCGAGCACCGCGTGGCCCGATTCGTGGCGTTCTGGCCGGCGGTGACCTGGAACTGGCTGGTCAACCGCGCGCTGACGTTCGACGAGCGCCCCCGGCAACCGCGGGCGCGGCAGTGGACGCGGTTCGTCGCCAGCAGCCTGCTGGGGCTCGCCGTCAACGTCGGCAGCTATACGCTGCTCACCACCTTCGTCGCTCCGTTCGCGCGGCACCGCCTGCTTGCGCTCGTGCTCGGCGTGGCCCTCGGCGGCGTGGTCAACTTCCTGGTCGCGGACCGCTACGTGTACCGGCGCCGTCCGTGAACCCGACGCCGCGCGCCGGGAGCGGCGCGCCCGCTCCCCTGCGACGAATCTCCGGGCGCGAGGCGCAGTGGATCCTGGCGATCGCCGTGCTGGTCGCCCTGAGCTACTTCCCGGCGCTGCGGGGCGGCTTCGTCTGGGACGACGTGATCTTCTCCGAGGAGCCGGTGATCCACTCCGCCGGCGGCCTGCGCAGCATCTGGTTCTCTCCGGCCGACATCCGCAACGAAGGGCACTACTGGCCGCTCGTCTACACCACCTTCTGGCTGGAGCACAAGATCTGGGGCCTCGATCCGACCGGCTACCACGCCGTCAACATCCTGCTGCACCTGGTCAACTGCCTGCTGCTGTGGCGCCTCCTGGAGCGCCTCCGGGTACCGGGCGCCCTCGTGATCGCCGCCGTGTTCGCCGTCCACCCCCTGCACGTGGAGTCGGTCGCGTGGATCATCGAGCGCAAGGACGTGCTCTCGGCGCTGTTCTACCTGACCGCGGTGCTGGTATGGATCCGCTTCGACGAGTCGCCGGGGCCGGGCCGCTACGGGCTGGCCCTGGCGCTGTTCGCGGCCGGACTGCTGGCGAAGTCGGTGGTGGTGACGCTGCCGGCAGCGCTGCTGGTCGGGCAATGGTGGCGGCGCGGCCGGGTGACCGCGGTCGACCTGCTGCGCATGGCGCCGTTCGTCGCCGTCGGCCTGGCGATTACCCTTGCCGACTATTCGTTCTACGCGTCGCGGGAGCCGCTCGACCTGGGCTACACGCTGGTGGAGCGGGCGCTGATCGCGGCGCGTGCCCTGTGGTTCTACGCCGGCAAGCTGGTGTGGCCGGCCGACCTGATGGTGATCTACCCGCTGTGGGAGATCGACGCCGGCGACCCGCTCGCCTGGGGCTGGCTGGCCGGCGCGGCGGCGCTGGCGGCGGCGCTGTGGGCGGCGCGGCGGCGGATCGGACGGGGTCCGCTGGCGGGAGCGCTGTTCTTCGCGGTGACCCTGGCGCCGGTGCTGGGGTTCGTCGACTTCGGCTACATGCAGTTCTCGTTCGTCGCCGACCGCTTCCAGTACCTGGCGGGCATCGGCGTGCTGGCGGTGCTGATCGGCGCGGCCGCGCACGCCGTCGGCACGCTGCCGGAGACGGTGCTGCCGGCGACAGTGCGGCCGGAGACGGTGCGGAAGGGGGCGCTCGGCCTGGCGGTGGCGCTGATACTCGCTCTTGCGGTGCTGACGTACCGGCAGGCCGGCGTCTACCGCGACGAGATCACGCTGTTCAGCCACGTGGTGGCGCACAATCCCGAGGCGCGCGACGCGCATCACAACCTGGGCGGCGCGCTGTTCGAGGCGGAGCGCTTCGAGGAAGGGCTCGAGGTGAGCCTGGTCGCGGTGGAGCAGCGCCCCGACTCGGCCGGCGCGCTGGCCAACGTCGGCCGCGCGCTGGTCTATTTCGAGCGCCTGGAGGAAGCCGAGGAGCACCTGCGCCGCGCGGTGCGGATCGATCCGCGCAACGTCACCGCGCACCAGAACCTCGGCGAGGCGCTGCGCAAGCAGGAGCGATACGCGGAAGCGGTGGAGTCCTATCGCACCGTGCTGGAGATCGACGAGGGCTTCGCGCTCGCTTACGCCGGCATGGGGACGGCGCTGTTCGGCGACCGGCGCTACGCCGAGTCGGTGGCGGCGATGACGCGGGCGCTGGCGCTGGCGCCCGAGTTGCCGACCGCCCGCGCGCTGCACGTCCACATGGGCCGCGCCGAGCGCGAGCTGGGCCGGCCGGAGGAGGCGGCGGCGCACTTCGAGCGCGCCCTGGAGATCGCGCCGGACAACCCGGAGCCGCTGTTCGAGCTGGCGAATCTGCGGCGCGCGCAGGGGCGGTCCGAGGAAGCGGAGGGCCTGCTGCGGCGCGCGCGGGAGCTGCGCCCCGCCGACGCGGCCACGCTGCACAACGTCGCCGAAGCGCTCAGGTCGCAGGGGCGGTACGAGGAGGCGATCGCGCAGTACCGGGCGGCGCTCGACGTCGACGCCGAATTCGCCGCCTCCCACGCCGCGCTCGGCATCGCGCTGTTTCAGGCGGAGCGCTACGAGGAAGCGATCGCGTCGCTGCAGCAGGCGCTGGCGCTGCAACCCGACCTGCCGGTGGAGGGCTCCTCCGTGCACGTGTTCCTGGGGCAGGCGGCGCAGCGGCTCGGCCACCCCGACGCGGCGGAACACTTCGCGCGCGCGGTGCGGGACGACCCGCGCGACCACGAGGCGCTCGATCACCTTGCCATGGCGCGCTTCGGACAGCAGCGGTACGAAGAAGCGCTCGACCACTATCGCACGATGATCGAGATCGACCCCGACAACGCGCAGACCCACTCCAACCTGGGCGTGGTGCTGTATCGTCTGGGGCGGCTGGAAGAGGCGATGGCGACCATCGAACGGGCGTTGGCGCTCGACCCCGAGCTGGAGATGGCGCGCATCGACCGGGAGCAGGTCGGCAGAGCGCTGGAGCAGCGCGAGCGGTAGCTCGCACGGCGATGGCGAAGCGCACGGGGCGGGGCGGCGCAGGCGGTGCGAGGCCGCAGGCGGCGCGCCCGCGGCGCACCTCCGACGCAGCCGCGCGCCGGGACGCGGCGCACGTCGAAGGCGCCCGGCGCCGCGTGGCCGCGCGCCCTGGTCGACGGCGTCGTCGACGGCTTGGCGCATCCGCTCACGCCGGAGCAGCCGCGCTGGCGGCTCGCGCTGCCGGTGCTGGCGCTGGCCTTCGCCGTGCGCGCGGCGATCGCCCTGGCCGGCGACTTCGCGCTGCACCCGGACGAGATCATGCAGTACCTGGAGCCGGCGCACCGGCTGGCGTTCGGCAACGGGGTGCTCCACTGGGAGCAGTTCTACGGGGCGCGCTCCTGGCTGGTGCCGGGCGCGGTGGCCGGCGTGCTCAGGCTGTTCGCCCTGGCCGGCCTGGGCGAGCCGTTCTGGTACGTGGGCGGCGTCAAGCTGGCGTTCTGCGCGCTGTCGCTGGCGATCCCGGCGGCCATGTACTGCTTTGCGCGGCGCCACTTCGGCGAGACCACGGCGCGGGTGGCGCTGGTGGCCGGCGCCTTCTGGTACGAGCTGGCCGGCTTCGCGCACAAGCCGTTGACCGAGTTCGTGGCGACCGCGCCGCTGATAGGCCTGCTGGCGCTGAGCGTGCGGCCGGCGCTCGACCGGCCGCGCACCGTCTGGCTGGCAGCGGCGCTCGCGGTGCTGGCCGGCGCGATCCGGCTGCAATACGCGCCGGTTGCCGTCGTGCTGCTCGGTATCGTCTTCCTGCGCACGCGGCAGAAGACGCTGCTTGCGCTGGCTGCCGCGGTGCTGTGCTGCGCGGTGGGCATCTTCGACGCCGTGACCTGGGACGGCGGGCTGTTCCACTCCTACGTCGTCAACCTGCGGTTCAACCTGATTCTCGGCGAGCTGCGCGCCGGCGAGAGTCCGCCGTACCAGTATCTGTGGTGGCTGACCGTCGCCGGCGGCGGGTTGAGCGTGCTGTGCCTTGCCGCCGCGCTGCGCCGGCCGCGGCGCTACGGGCTGCTGGTCGGGCTGATCGTCCTGGTGCTGCTGGCCCACTCCCTGCAGGCGCACAAGGAGTACCGCTTTGTCTTCGCCGTCATCCCGCTGTGGCTGCTGCTCGGCGCCGACCTGGCGGCGCGCGCCGCCGCGTGGTGCGCGGCGCGGCGCCCGGCCTGTCCCGGCGCGGCCCGCTGGCCGCCGGCAGCGGCCGGCGCGCTGCTCGCGGCCGTGTCGGTGGCCGGGGTGCTCAACGCGCTGCCCGCTCAGGAGCGCGTGTACCGGGCGTGGTCGGGAGAGATCGTCACCGGCTTCGTGCGCGGCCACGATCCGATCTTCGCCGCCTACCGCTACCTGGCGCGGGCGCCCGGAGTCGGCGCCGTGTGGCAGGCGGATCGCCCCTACTTTCAACTGCCCGGCTATTACTACCTGCACCGCGCGATACCGTTCTACGACGCTTTCACCGGGCGCGGCGTCAATCGCGACCTGGCGACCGTCACCGCCTCGGTGAGTCACATCGTGGCCGCCGACGCGGAACCGGTGCCGGGATACTCCCTGGACCGCGCGTTCGGCGCCGTCCGCATCCTGCGGCGCGACGCGGCCGAGCCGCCGGTGCGCCGCTGGCGGGAGTACGCCCCGGTCGTCGTTGACGACTTCACGGCCGACCTCATGCGGCAGGTCGACGCCGGCGGCCCCGCTCCGCCGGCGAACGCCGGGATTCGCTTCGCGACCGGCGGCGAGCGCGAATGATCGAGGAAGCGCGCGCGGTCGGCCTGGCGCTGGCCGGCAAGGCCCTGATCGCGGCGGCCATCCTGCTGTCCTTCTTCCTCCACTCGGACTTCGCCAACGTGCCGAACCTGTGGAATCGTCATTACACCGGCGCAGACGACCTGTCGTCGTGGTACGTGCCGTTCGCCAACTGGGACGGGCAGCACTATCTGCTGCTGTCCGACCGGGGGTATGGTCACGCGGAAACGCCGGCCGGCTCGCGCACCTTCTTTCCGTTGTACCCGCTGTTGATCCGCGCCTTGAGCTACCTCATGCCGCGAACGGCGGCGGCGGCACTGCTGAGCGTTCTGACGACGGCCGGGTTCTGCCACTTCCTGTACAAGCTGGCCGCCGGTCTCGGCTGCCGCAGGCCGGGTCTGGTCATCCGGATCACGCTGGCGTTTCCGACCGCCTTCTACGCTTCGGTGTTCTATACCGAGGGGCTGTTTCTGTTCCTGCTGTCGGGATTCGCGTACCACTTTCTGGTGACCGGGAGCCGATGGGCGTGGATCTACGCGGCCCTGCTGCCGCTGACCAGGGGCGCCGCGCTGTTTGTCGCCGCCGGCGTCGTCGCCCACATGGGGCTTGCGTACGTCCGGGCGGAACGGAAGAAGAAAGCTCATGCCGGCGCGCCGGCGGCCGCGACCGCCTTCGACGGGAGATGCTACGCGGGCTGCCTGGCTGCCTTCCTGGTCGGCGGGGTGCTGTACCTGGCGTTCTTCGGCTTCGCTGCCGGAGACCCGCTGGCGGGCATTGCCGCCCAGGACCTGTTCGCGGTCAACAGCATCGCCAATCTGCTCGATCCGGGACACCTCATCGCGTATCTGCTCAGCGAGACCACGAGCTGGTTCGGTGCGCGGGACAACCTGTTCAACAAGACCTTCGTGGTCGCCGCCCTGCTCTGTTGTCTGCCGTTCGTGGTCTGGAAGGAGTGGGCCTTGCTGTGCTTCTACCTGCCGCTCGTGTACGGACAGGCAGCGATGGGCATCGGCGTCTCCTTTCCCCGCTTCTTCTTCGTGGCGGTTCCGTTCCTGGCGCTGGCCGTGGCGCGCAACGTGAGCCGCTCCTGGCAGTCGTGGCTCATCTACCTGACCTGTGCCGCCATGCTCGCCTTGCAGTTGTTCCTGCTGCGCTGGTTCAGCCTGAATCTCTGGGTCGCCTGAGGTTACGGACCGTCCCGTCCGGATGCCTCGGCCGCCTTGCGGCGCAGGACGTGCATCCCGGCCGCTGCCGCCGGCAGCGGCGCGAATGCGTGCAGGTTGATCTCCGGCCGCTGCGTCGGATAGTGATGGACGGCCGGTTGCGCGGCCAGGTCGTAGCGCGCCTTGACCCGGTTCCAATACTGCTCGGACAGCTCCCCGAACAGCACGATCCAGTTGGGAGCGGCGCCTTCGACGGCGAGATGAGCGCCCAGCGACGCGACGGTCACCGCCGGCAGGGGGGACTGCTCGTCCAGCACGCAACAGAACAGCACGCGGTGACCGGTCGTGAACGTCAGCGCCTCGCGATTGTGGAAGGCGGGCACGAACACCAGGTCGTCCTGCTCCGCGTGCTCCAGCAGGTAGTCCGACGCCGTGCGAATCGAGTCGCGGTAGGGGCGATGGATCTCCCGAACGAACTGCAACAGGTGCAGCCCCAGCGTGCGTTCGCCGGTGAACACGTTGCGCATGTTGATCGGCCAGGCGCCGGCGCTGGAGCACAGCAGCACGGCGAGCGCCGCCGCACCCGCTACGCGCCGCCGGCGCCACGCCCACTCCACGAACAAGCCCTTCATGACCAGCAGCAACGGCAGCGCGCCCATGTAGTAGCGAAGGTCCGTGAACGGTTGATCGAACACCCACACCGGCTGCGACGACAGCGCCGCCGAGAACAGTGCGACAGCGCGCCCATGAGCACGACGCGGCCCGCCGCCGCCAGCGGCAGGTCGTCGCCGCGGGAGTCCCGGGGCGCGTGCGAAGTAGCGGGACTGGCGGTAGTACAGCAGCAGTTGCGGCGACCAGGCTGCCAGCGCCAGGGCGAAGAGGATCAGCCGCGGATGGTTCGCCAGGTGCTGGCGCAGCAGTAGGTACAGCAGCGCCAGCGACGCGATTCCGAACAGCGCCGGCCCGATTCGCGCCGCGGTCTCGCTGACGCCGAGCAGACCGAAGGACGCCGCGTTGACGGCGTACATCAGCGGCGGCAGCACGTCGCGCAGGTGCTCGTTCAGGGTGCGGCCGTTGGTGCCGCCCACCAGGTTGCGTCCGTCCCAGCCGGTGATGTCTCCCTGTTGCAGCAGATTGCGGCCGATCAGCGCGATCGGTGCCTCGTCGTGCCAGAGGGCGGCGTAGTCCAGGTTCACCAGGCACAGGTAGGCGGCCGCCGCCAGCACGCCCGCGCAGAGCGTCAGGTGGGGGGCAGCCCGAACCCGGTCGAGCAACCGTCCGGCGACGCCCCCTGCCGGCAGGCGGCTTCGGTCCTCGTGGTCCCGCACGGCAGACGGAGTGCGATCCGCTTTCCCGGCCACGCTACCGCCTCACCTGCCTGAAGGCGCGTGGATCAGCTCGTCGGCCAGCGCGCGTGGCGACACGAAGCGCAGGCGTCCGGCGATGTCGCTCCGGGCGCGCCGCGGCGGGGCTGGCGCGGTTCCCGCCTGGCGGTGCGGACGGGCGCGCGCCGCCGGGCGGCCCGGCTTCTTCCTCCTTCGGCCGGCCACCACGCCTCAGTGCGGCGCCGGGACGCGGAGCGCTGCCGGCCGAAGTGCGGCATGGCGAGGCGATCCTTCGCGTCCTCGTCCCGCCGCTCGCTCCGGCAGCACGAGAACCGGTCGCGGGTCATCGGCGTAGGAGGCCATCAGGCGCTCCTTCCGCACCCGCTCCGCCGCGAAGTTGGCGAGGTGCCAGCCGACCTGCGGGCGGCGCCCACAGCCACACGCTGGCATGGTTCGGGTCTCGTACTCCAGCGTCATCGTGTGCCAGCCGACCACGCTGTAACTCCAGGCCCCCACGAACTGCGCGCCGACGGACCACGCGAGCAATGCCGCGAACAGCACGCGCGTGGCGCGGCCGGCGATCATCCGATCCATGGCCGGCGCCATCAGCAGCGCCAGGAACGGTGTCGTGTCGACGATGGAACGATAGCCCCAGGTCAGGCCACCGCTCCAGTCCGTCCACGTGCCCGCCACCAGGATCATCAGCACCACGGTGACCTGGACGGGTATCAGCACCCGGTAGCGCGGCTCCCTCCACACCGCCGCCGCGCCGAACAGCCCGAGCAGCAGCACCGGAGAGAACCACAGCAGTCCCCGCGACGGGCTGATGAACAGGCCCGGCAGGCTCTCCAGCCAGGAGCTCTGCCACAGGCTGTCCGATCCCGTGTCGCGCAGAAAGATGGTCCTGGACGCGGCGGTCTGTCCGAACACGAACGGGCTGCCGAAGTAGTGATGGTTGTAGGCGATGAGGATCAGCAGGAACGGCAGGCCGCCCAGCACGTAGGCGGCGCACCGGCGGCGGTCCGCCCACAGCAGGTACGCGCCCGCGCACACCACCGCCACGGCGGCCGTCGGGCGGCACAGCACCGCCATGCCGAGCGCCGCCCCGCACCAGGCGGCGGCGTGCGGACGCTCCGCGCTGCGCACCAGGAACAAGGCGCCGAGGCTGAGGCAGAAGGTGCTCGCCGGGTGCTGCCACAGCGCCTGGCTGCTGACCGGCCAGACGCAGCTCCCCAGTCCGAACGCCAGCGCCGTCAGCAGCGCCGGCAGCGGCTTGACGAAGGCGCGCGCCGCCAGAAACACGAACACTGCCGCAAGCGCGGTCAGGAGCGAGGCGGTCAGGGCGCCGCCGCGCCACCACCAGGAGCGGTCGGCAGCGAGGTCCACGAACAGGTCGATCACCGCGTACGCCGGCAACCCGAGCAGCGGCGCGCCGATGCCGAAGGTGTTGACGTAGACGTCGGGACGGGTGGTGGCGGCCACGTAGTAGTGATGCTCCGGGGCCTTGAGCCGCCCCTCGCCGTACGCCGCGTCGGCCGCGCCGTTCCACGTTTCGATCGCCACCGGACGCGGCGCCGTGCCCGCCTGCTCCAGGGTCCAGAAGAACGCGTGCGGCGCGTCCGGCGGACCGAGCGAGAAGGAGTGGCGCTTGAGCAGGTTCACGCTGAACAGCATGCTGCCTTCCTGGTCGCTGCCCGGGAGAAAGCCGCCGTTGCTCACGTACGCACCAAGACACGCCACGAACAGCACCGCGGGCAGGAAGTGCCGGGTCGCGGCAATCGAAGCGGCGAGCCGCGGCGGCGAACCCGGAGCTGCGGGGGCAGGGGTGCGCGCTCGGACTGCCCCCACCGGGACCGTCGCCGAACGCGACGGCTTCCGGCCACGGTGTCCTCGGCGGCGCCTGCCCTTCCGGCTCATTCCGTCTCCGCGCGGCGCCGGTATACGCCCGGCAGTCGGTGGCGACGAACCCGATACGCGCGAGCCATTCTCGACCACGGACTTTTCACGTGTCGTCGAACGGTACACGCGACGCGACGAGCAATCCTGCTGCCTGGTCCGCACGCTGGCCGCGGACCGGGAGGTCGGATCGGCGCCGTGCCTGCCGCCCGCGAAGGGTTCCATCGTCTTTACCCGTTACATTCACGAATACCTCCTTACATTCACGAAATTTACACGATATTCGTGACGATGAGCAACACGATCGTTCCTTACACCCTATCCTGCACCTGCCCCCGAGGCGAGAGCACGGAGATGGACACGCGGCGATCGAAGCGATCCTGCCTTCCCGGAAGTCAGGCTGCCGCGCGCCCGAACGTGCAATGCCGCGGCCGCGGCCCGGTCCGCGCGCCGTGGCCGGGGCGCATCACAAGGAAGGACGTGGAATTGGTTTCGACCGGTCGATGCAGGCGCCCGCGGTGCGCGCCGCTGCTGCTGGCCGCCGTGCTGGCGGTCGTGGCCGCGGCCGCGGCGCACGCGCAGGAAACCACCATCCTGCGCGTCGAGCGGGCAGACCCGTCGCCGACGAACAGCACCACGGTCTCCTGGACCGTCACGCTCTCGCAGACCGTGCGCCCGACCACCTTCCTGCGCGTCGGGTTGACCGACGCCACGACCGACGTGTTCGGATTCCGGAGCGGCAGCTACGCAACCGGCGCGGGCAACCAGTTGTCCGTGACGGTGTCGGGGCTCAGGCTGGACCCGGAGACGGGCCACGCGCCGGCGCCGGCCGGCGACACCGTCTCCCTGGAGCTGTCCGACCCGCTGCTCGGCGTCTTCCGCACCGTCTCCGGCGCGGTGGTGGAGGACTACGTCGTGGACCTGGTGCCCCCGACCGTGGCGTACGTGCGCAACCACGAGGGGAGTCCGCTCGAGTACCGCCGCTTCGAGGAACAACTTATCGATCGTTTCGGCGGGCAACACGACGATCTGCTCACCTTCATCGTCCGCTTCAGTGAGAAGCCGGAGGGGGTGACCGCGGAGAGCTTCCGCACCACCGGGGTGACCGACACGACCATCACGGCAGTGGTCACGCAACACCCCTTGCGCGGTTACCCCCTGCATGGGGGAACGCAATACCACGTGTTCGTGAAGGGCGGTTCGCTGCCCGGCCACAACGGCGTCGTCAGACTGGCGCTGGCCCCCGACCACGGCATCACGGACGCCGCCGGCAACCCGCTGGCCGGCGGGTTGCCCGCCGAGGCGGCGTACTACCACCTGGACCACGTCAAGCCGACGCCGACCCTCACCGGCGTGCCGGAGGTCCCCCTCCCGAGGACGGGGTTCACGCTGACCGTGGACTTCGACGAGTACGTGGAAGGCTTCGCTGCCGCCGACCTCACCGTGACCGGCGCGGACGTGTCCGACTTCAAGGAAGTCACCGAGGGCCGCCGCTACACCGCGACGGTGACCCCGAAACGCGGCCAGGCGCTCGACCTCGGGATCGCGGCGGACGCGGTGACCGACCGGGCGGGCAACGGCAACGTGGCGGCCCGGGTGACCAGGGCGGTGCGATCCTCGGTCGGGTTGCCGACCATCACCAGCGCGTTGGCCCAGAGAACGGAGAACGAATACTCCCGCCGGTTCGACCATGAGTCGGTTGGCCTGCAATTCACGCTCTTGTTCAGCGAGCCGGTGCAGGGAGTGACCGGCGCCAGCTTCCGGTCCACCGGCGTGACGGACGCGATCGTCAACGCGAGGAGCCTTACTCGGGATGTGCTGTGGGTCATCACGCTGACCGGCGGGTCGCTGCCCGACTACGACGGCCTGGTCGGGCTGGAGCTGGCGCCGAATCACGGCATCACCGACCTGGACGGCAATCCGCTGGCCGGTGGGATGCCGACCAGCGGACCGCCGTTCTCCTTCGTGCTGGACCACACCGCGCCGCGGGCGACCATCAGCGGCGTGCCGTCCGCGTCCGCCACCACCGACCGCACGGCCCCCTTCACGGTGACCGTGGACTTCGACGAGCCCGTGACCGGCTTCGCGGCCGGCGGCCTCACGGCCACCGGCGCGACCGTGTACGGGCTCCGCCACGTCCCCGGCAGCCGCCGCGCCACGGCCACGGTAAAGCCACGCCGCACCGCCACGCGGGTGGTGGTCACGGTGGCGGCGAACGCGGTCACCGACCGCGCCGGCAACGGCAACGCCGAGGTGACCGCCGCCGTCGCGCGGGCGCCCGCGGTCAGCGCGTCGGAGGATGCGCTGACCGCGTGGGAAGGCGAGCAGGCGGCCTACGCCGTCCGGCTGGAAACGCAGCCGAGCGGAGCGGTGACCGTCACGCCGGTGAGCGGCGACCCGTCCGTGGCCACGGTGTCGCGGGCGCTGACCTTCACCGCCACCGACTGGCACGTGCCGCAGACGGTCACCGTGATCGCGGCCGACGACCGGGTCGACAACCCGTCGAACACCGCCGCGGCGACCATCACCCACCGGGTAGGCAGCACCTACGCCGCCCGCACGCTGCCCGAGGTGCGGGTGACCGTGCACGACGACGAGACGACCCTCGTCGCCTCGTCGCAGGCGGTGAGCATCGCGGGTGAGGCGTCGTCCTTCAGCGGCGCCTACACGATCAGGCCGGCCTCCGCGCCGCGGGCGGACTTCCCGGTGGTCGTGCGGCCGGTCAGCAGCGATACGGACGTCGCCACGGTCTCCGCGGAGCTCACGTTCACGCACCTGAACTGGAACACGGCGCGGACCGTCGTGGTGCGCCCGGTCGACGACGCGATCGACAATCCCGAAGACCGCACCGCCACCATCACCCACCGGACGGCCGGCGACTACCAGGCGGTGGCGCCGCCGTCGGTGACGGTGACGGACGACGACACCGCCGGTGTCGTCGTGTCGCACCGCAGGCTCGTCCTCGACGAGAACGTCGGGAACGCCGCTCCCCTGACCTACACCGTGAAGCTGACCAGCGAGCCGACCGGCCCGGTCACGGTGACGGCGGTGAGCGGCGACACGAGCGTCGCGACCGTGTCGGGTGGGGATGGATCTTCGGCGGGGACGCTGACGTTCACCGCAGACGACTGGCGGCAGCCGCAGACGCTGACGGTGACCGCGGTGGACGACGCGGTCGACAACGAGGGAGGGCTGCGCACGACCGGCATCACCCACCAGGTCGGCGCCGACTACCCGGCCTCCAGCCCGCCCGAGTTGGCCGTGACGGTGCGCGACGACGAGATGACGGTCGTCACGTCACGGGTGGAGCTGGCGGTGGACGAGGCCGGACCCGGCGCCACGGCGGCCTACACGGTCAGGCTGGGCGAGCGACCGCGTTCACGGTTCACGTACCTGAGCGTGACGCCGGTCGACGGCCAGGGCGCGTCGATCGATCCGCCGGACTGGATCACCTTCGACGCCGACACCCGCACCTTCACCGGCACCCCGCGGGAGGCCGACACGCCGGACACCCTGACCATCCGGGTGACGGCGACCGACGGCGCGCTGACCGACACGACCACCTTCAAGCTGACCGTGAAGGCGGTCAACGACGCGCCGGAGTTCACCGAGGGCGACACGGCGGCGCGCAGCCTCGTCGAGCTGATCGGCGCCGCCACCGAGACGACGGCGCGCGACGTCGGCGACCCGGTCACCGCGACCGACCCCGACAGCGAGACGCTGACCTACGCGTTGACCGGAACGGACGCGAGCGCCTTCGCCGTCGTCGCCGCCGGCGGGCAACTCAGGACGAAGATCGGCCAGAGCTACGACTACGAGACCAAGCGCAGCTACACGGTGACCGTCACGGTGACTGACGAGGACGGCGCCGACGACAGCATCGCGGTCACCATCGGTCTGACCGACGTGCCGGCGCCGGCCGCGCCGGGCGCGCCGACGGTGAAGCCGGGGACCGACCCCACCCGCCTGGCGATCACTTGGACGGCGCCGGAGAACGCCGGGCTGCCGCCGATCACCGGTTAAGACCTGCAGTACCGCAAGCAGGGGACCGAGGACTGGACCGACGGCCCGCAGGGCCGGACCGGCACGAGCGCGACCCTGAGCGGGCTGACGGCGAGCACGAGCTACGAGGTGGAGGTGCGGGCGAGCAGCGCCGAGGGCGACGGCGAATGGTCGGCGACCGGCAGCGGCGCGACCGCCGATCCGGTCGTGACCATCGCGGCGGACGCCGCCTCAGTCACCGAGGGCGGGAGCGCGGCGTTCACGGTGACGGCCAGCGCCGCGCCGCCGGCCGCCCTGGAGGTGCCCCTGACCGTCGCCGCCACCGGCGAGTTCGGCTACGGGGCGAACACGGGCGCGCAGACGGTCACCCTATCGGCGGACGAGACCACGGCCGCCTACACCCTCGCCACCACCGGCGACCAGGTGGACGAGGCGAACGGCGCGGTGACCGTCACGGTGCATGCCGGCGCGGACTACACCCTCGGCTCACCCGTCGCCGCCACCGTCACGGTGAACGACGACGACGATGCCGGGGTGACGGTGGACCCGACGGCGCTGACGGTGGCCGAGGCGGGCGGCACGGACAGCTACACGGTGGTGCTGACCAGCCAGCCCACGGTGACGGTGACCATCGCGGTGAGCAGCGACGACGCCGGCGCGGCGACGGTGGACAAGGACAGCCTGACGTTCACGACCGCGGCCTGGAACACGGCGCAGACGGTGACCGTGACCGGACAGAACGACGACGCGGACAACACCGGCGACAAGCGCACGGCGATCGTCAGCCACGCGGTGACCAGCGCCGACGCCGCCTACGGGGCCGTCACGCCACGGTCCGTGACCGTGACCGACGATGAAGGCGAGGTCATCATCACCAGCCTCAACCAGCCGCCGATGATCGGGGACGCGACCGATCAGACGACACCGGCGAACGAGCCGTTCAGCTACCAGGCGCCGATGGCGACCGACCCGGACAACGACCTCATCACCTACACGGCGTCCTTGGAGGGCGGCGGCGCGCTGCCTGGGTGGCTGAGCTTCGACGCGGCCGCGCGGACGTTCGGAGGGACGCCGCTGGAGGCCGACGCGCCGGCGGTGCTGGACATCGTGGTGAGTGCGACCGACGGGGAGCTGACCGACACGACGTCGTTCACGCTGACGGTGGTGGAGGTCAACGACGCGCCGGCGTTCGCGGCGGAGGCGACCGACCGGACGGCGACCGAGGACGTGCCGTTCACCTACGACATCCCGGCCCCGACCGACCCCGAAGGCGACGAGATGACCTGCGAGGCCGTGCTGGCGGACGGCAGCGCGCTGCCCGGGTGACTGAGCTTCGACGGCCACGTCACCTTCAGCGGGACGCCGCTGGAGGCCGACACGCCTGCCGTCCTGGACATCGTGGTGACGGTGGGAGACGACGCCAGTCCGCCGGCCGTCGACACGACGTCGTTCACGCTGACGGTGGTGAAGGTCAACGACGCGCCGGTGTTCGCGGCGGAAGCGACCGACCGGACGGCGACGGAGGACGTGCCGTTCAGCTACCAGGTCCCGGCGGCGGTCGACCCGGAGGGCGACCCGATCACCTACGCGGCGACCTTGGAGGGGGGCGGCGCGCTGCCCGGGTGGCTGAGCTTCGACGCGACCGCGCGGACGTTCGGGGGGACGCCGCTGGAGGCCGACGCGCCGGCGGTGCTGGAGGTTGTGGTGAGTGCGACCGACGGGGAGCTGACCGACACGATGTCGTTCACGCTGACGGTGGAGGAGGTCAACGACGCGCCGGTGTTCGAGGCGGAGGCGGCAGACCGGACGGCGATCGAAGACGTGCCGTTCCGCTACCAGGTCCCCGCGGCGGTCGACCCCGAAGGCGACACGCTCACCTACGCCGCGCACACGGCCGGCGGCCCGTTGCCGGGCTGGCTGAGCTTCGATCCGGAGACCCGCACCTTCAGCGGCACGCCGCGGGCCGACGACGCCGGGGCCGCCTGGAGCATCGAGGTGAGTGCGACCGACGGGGAGCTGACCGCCGTCACCGTCTTCACGCTGACGGTGCAGGAAGCCGGCGACTCGCGGCTCCCGCGGGCCGCGCAGCAGTGGCTGGCGCGGTTCGGACGCACGGTGGCCGGGCACGTCGCGGCGCCGATCGGCGACCGGCTGGCCGGCGCCGGGAACGAGCTGATCGTCGCCGGCCAGCCGCTGGACTTCTCCGCCGCCGCGGCGGCGGACGACAGCGGGCGCCGGCCCGGCGACTCGTACGTGCCCGGCGAAGGATGGAGCGAACCGTGGAACGAGCCGACCTTCCGGTCGCTCACGGTGGACGAACTGCTGACCGGCAGCTCGTTCCGGGTGTCACTGTCCTCTTCGGGGAGCGCCTCTTCGGGGAGCGCCTCTTCGGGGAGCGCCTCTTCGGGGAGCGCCTCTTCGGGGAGCGCCTCTTCGGGGAGCGCCTCTTCGGGGAGCGCCTCTTCGGGGAGCGCCTCTTCGGGGAGCGCCTCTTCGGGGAGCGCCTCTTCGGGGAGCGCCTCTTCGGGGAGCGCCTCTTCGGGGAGCGCCTCTTCGGGGAGCGCCTCTTCGGGGAGCGCCTCTTCGGGGAGCACCTCTTCGGGGAGCACCCCTTCGGGGAGCACCTCTTCGGGGAGCACCCCTTCGGGGAGCACCCCTTCGGAGAGCGCGGAACACGGTTCCGACGGCGACAGCGGCGCCGGGCGCTGGACCGCCTGGGGCGAGGCGGCGGCGACGAGCTTCGCCGGCGAGGCCGACGGCCTGTCGCTCGGCGGCGCGGTGGTGACCGGCGTGGCGGCGCTGGACTGGGAACGCGACGGCTGGCTGCTGGGCCTGGCGGTCTCCCGCAGCGCGGGCTCAGGAACGTACGCCGCCCCGGCGGCCGGAGCGCTCGACGCGATCGACGGGACCGCCGAGGCGTCGCTGACCGGCGCGCATCCGTACGCGCGGTTCCGCCCCGGTGCCGGGCTGGAGTTCTGGGGCGTGCTGGGCCACGGCCGGGGCACCATGGCGCTGGCCACCGACGAGGAGGAGGCGAGGCCCGGCATCTGGATGAGCATGGCGGGCGTGGGCGGCAGCGGGGCGTTGCTGTCGGCGGACGCGAACGGCGGTCCGGCGCTGCGCGTGACCGGCGACGCGCTGGCGGCGCGCACGGAGTCGGCGGCGGCCGGCGACCTGGCCGAGGCGGTGTCGGCGGACACGACCCGCGTGCGCCTGGGGCTGGCGGGGTCCTGGGGCGTGCCGCTGGGCGGCGGGCTGCTGACGCCGGCGCTGCAAGCCGCCCTGCGCCACGACGGCGGGCACGCGGAGACCGGCTTCGGGCTGGACCTGGGAGGCGGCTTCGAGTACGCGGATGCCGGGCTCGGACTGACCGTGTCCCTGAACGGGCGCGCGCTGCTGACTCACGAGGACGGAGCGCTGCGCGAGTGGGGCGCCCGCGGGTCGCTGCGCTACGACCTGGGCGGCGACGGTCTGGGCCCGACGCTGAGCCTGACTCCCTCCTGGGACGCGTCGGCCGGCGACACGTCGGGCCGGCTGGAAGGGGAGGCCGGCTACGGGTTCGCGGCGCTCGGCGGCGTCCTGACGCCCTACGGCGGGATGACGCTGGCCGAGGACGCGCGCGACTGGCGCGTGGGCGGCCGGCTCGCGCTCGGCTCCTCCTTCGGCCTCGGTCTGGAGGGCACCCGGCGCGAGAGCGGCACCGGCTCCCCGGAGCATGGCGTCACGCTGCGCATCGAGGCAAAGTGGTGAGCGCCCGCCGGCTCATGAAGCGATGGGTCACCGTCCGTCCGGCTCGGCGATGCGGTAGCCGACCCCGCGCGCGTTGAGGACGTACCGCGGCTCGTCCGCGTCGTCGCCGAGCTTGCGGCGCAGACGCTTGACAAGGCCGCGCACCGGCCCCGCGTCGCCGTCGAACATCTCGCCCCATACCCGGCTCAACAGGGATTCGTAGGTCGAAACCCCGCCCGCGTCGAGCGCGAGCGTGCGCAGCAACTCGTACTCGTTGACCGAGAGCGTGACCGGCCGGCCGGCCAGCGTCACCTCGCGGCGCCGGTAGTCGATGGCCAGGTCGCCGGTCCGGAAGGGCTCGGGGCCGTAGCGCCGGCGCAGCGCCGCGCGCACCCGCGCCGCCAGCTCGGTCGGCGAGAACGGCTTGACGACGTAGTCGGCGGCGCCCGCCTCCAGCGCCCGCGTCACGGTCTCGTCGCGGCCGTAGGCGGAAAAGAGGATCACCGGCACCCGCGCGAGCGCCGGGACACGCTCCATCAGCGCGACGACGCCGCCCGGCGGCATCAGGTCGAGCAGCACGAGGGACGGCCTCTTCGCCTCCATCAGGCGCGCCGCGTCCTGCGGGTCGCCGGTGAGCACCGGGGCGTAGCCCGCCCCGGCGAGCGCGTCGCGCACGTAGCGCAGCATGCGCGGGTCGTCGATCACCGCGAGCACGGTCGTTCCCCGCTCCGGCGCCGCCGCGCCGGCGGCGCCGGTCGCGTCGATCTCCTCGTCCGCCGGCAGCGTGAACGTCACGCGCAGCCCGCGGCCCGGCCCGGCGCTCTCGGCGCGGATGCGCCCGCCGTGCGCCTCCACCAAGCCCTTGCAGATGACCAGCCCCAGCCCCGACCCCAACCGGTTCCCGTACCGGCGGAACAGGTGGGGCAGCCGCTCCGGCGCCACGCCCTCGCCGTCGTCGGCGACCGACACCGCCACGTGCGCGCCGTCGCGCGCGGCCGCCACGCGGATGGGCGACGGCCCCGGAGCGTGCCGCCCGGCGTTGGCCAGCAGGTTGGTCAGCACCTGCACGATGCGTTCCCCGTCGGCCAGCACCCGCGGCAGGTCCGGCGGCAACTCGACCGCGATCTCCTGCGCTCCCCCGCGGGCCGCGAACGCCGCCCGCGCCCGCTCGACCAGGTCGGCCACCGCGGCCGGCGCCGGGTCCACCGGCAGCGCGCCCGCGCCGAGGCGCCCGGCGTCCAGCAGGTCGCCGAGCAGCCCGTCCATGCGGTCCGCCTGCTCCTCCACGATGCGGAAGAACTGGCGCAACTCGGCCGGGTCGAACACGCGCGGGGACTCCCGCACCGTCGCCGCCGAGCCCTTGATCGAGGTCAGCGGCGCCCGCAGCTCGCCGCTCACCATGCCCAGGAACTCCGCGCGCGAACGATCCAGCTCCTCGAACGGGCCCAGGTCCTGCATCGTCACCACCACCGTCTCCACCTCGCCCCCGGCGGACCGGATCGGGGTGGCGTTGACCAGCGTCCGCACGCTGCGCCCGTCGGGCAGCGTGATCTCGATCTCCTCGCCGCGCAGCGTCTCCGCCCGCGTCAGCTCGGCGAGCGCCACCTCCCGCCCGTCGCTCCGCCGGCAGGTCAGCGCCTCCAGCAGCTCCGTCGCGGACCGGTCCGTCACGGTGAGCCCGGCCATCAGGCGCTTCGCCTCCAGGTTGAGCGACACGGGCGCGGCGCGCGCGGCGTCGAAGACCACCACGCCCACCGGCGCGGTCTCGATCAGGGTCTCCAGGCGCGCCCGTGCCGTGCGTTCGTCGCGGTGCGCGCGCGCGTTGGCGATCGCCGTCGCCGCCTGCGCGGCGAACACCACCAGCACCTCCTCGTCCCGCTCCGTGAACCCGCCGTCCTTGCCGCCCAGGAAGAAGCTGCCGGTCCAGGCGCCGCGGTGGCGCATCGGCGTGGCCTGGTACGCCGCGCACGCGATCGGGAACGGCGCCAGGCCGAGCGAGCGGACGTACGCGGAGAGGTCCGGCAGCCGCAACGGCGCCGCCAGGTCGTGCAGGTGCTCGAAGAATCCATGCGCGTCGGGCCACGCCATCAACTGCTCCTGCTCCTCCGGGGTGAACCCGGAGGTCACGAAGTCGGCCGGCAGGCCGGCGTCGTCGACCAGGGCGATCACGCCGTAGCGGGCGCCGGTGAGCTCGCGGGCGCTCTCCACGACCTCGCCGAGCACGGTGTCGACGTCGAGGCTGGCGCCGACGCGCAGGATGGCCGCGCTCAGGCCAGGCTCGCGTTCCTTCATCTGCCGCTCGCCGGGGAGCGTAGCAGACGCTCGGACGTCCTGTCGTACGGGTGCCGGCGCAGGAGAGGCGCGGCCTGCTGCTGCCGAGCCCGCCGGGCGGTGCGGGCGAGGGCGCCGATGCCCTCTATGCGTTCGCCTCGACGCGCGCCACCCGCTCGCCCAGGCGCGCGGCACATCCGACGGACTCCTAACGGCGAAATACCGGAGCGCTAACGGTCCGCTAGCAATCGGCGCCGACCGTATCCTCGAATCAGATCATCGCGAGGAGAAAACATGCGAACCAACCGAATGATTGCGGGCGCCATGGCCGCCGCCATGGCGCTCACGTCGATGACCGTCCTGGCGCAGGTGTCGGTCGACCCGGCCCTCACCATGTACGAGCAGGTGCAGGGCGTGTCCGGCAGCCTCAAGAGCGTCGGCTCCGACACCATGAACAACACCATGACGCTGTGGGCCGAAGGCTTCCTGGGAATGTACCCGAACGTCCGCATCGAGATCGAGGGCAAGGGATCCTCGACGGCGCCGCCGGCGCTGATCGCCGGAAGCTCACAGTTCGGCCCGATGAGCCGCCAAATGAAGGCGGCCGAGGAGGACGAGTTCGAGAGCACGTACGGCTATCCGCCGACCAGCCTGCCGGCTGCGATCGACATGCTGGCCGTCTACGCCAACAAGGACAACCCGATCTGCGCGACAGGACTCACCCTGCAGCAGGTCGACGCCATCTTCTCGACCAACCGCCTGCTCGGTCACGAGAGCGACATCCGCACCTGGGGCGAGGCCGGCGTGACCGACGGCGCCTGGGCCGACCAGCCGATCAGCCTGTACGGGCGCAACTCGGCGTCCGGCACCTACGGCTACTTCAAGAAGAACGTGCTCGGCAACGGCGACTACAAGCCGTCCGTGAAGGAGCAGCCCGGCAGCTCCTCGGTCGTGCAGGGCGTCGCCAGCGACGCTCCCGGCATCGGCTACTCCGGCATCGGCTACCTCACCGCCGACGTGTGTGCGGTGCCCCTGGCCCATGACGGCGCGTCCGATCCGATCCCGGCCACCGCGGAGTATGCGTACACCGGCGAGTACCCGCTCTCCCGCTTCCTGTACGTGTACGTCAACCACCGTCCCGGCAGCGACCTCGACCCGTTGCGGCGCGAGTTCGTCCGGTACATGTTCTCCACCGAGGGTCAGGAGGACGTGATCAAGGACGGGTATTACCCGATCACCAACCGGATCGCCTCCGAGGCGATGGAAGCGCTGGGCATCTGAGCGAGTCCGGCGGAGGGGCGTTCGGCACATGAGCCAGCCGGCGTTCACGGGATACCGGCGTGCGCACAAGACGCGCGCCGGTGTCCGTATCGCGGAGGTCGCCTCCAAGTCGATCATCACGATCGGCGGGATCGGCGTGATCGCCGCGGTGTTCCTGGTGTTCGTGTTCCTGGCTTCCGTCGTGGTGCCGCTGGTGGGCCGCTCGCGCCTGGAGCCGGCGGTCTCCCAGTCCGCATCCGGCCAGTCCGCATCCGGCCAGGCCCCCGCGGCCTTCCCCGCCGCGGTGGACCGCTTCGTGCTGGTGGACGAGTTCCGCGTGGCGGCCGCCGAGCTGGTCGGCGGCGGGCGGACGCTGCGGCACTTCCGCATCGACGCGGGCGTCCCCGACGGCATGCTGCTCGGGGAGCTGCCGCTGTTCGACGAGCAGCCCACCTCCCTGACCTACTCGGACGACGGCGGCTGGCTGGCCGCCGGCTTCGCCGACGGCACGTTCCGGCTGGGCCAGGTGCTGTTCAAGACCGCGTTCTTCGAGAACGAGGACGTGCCGGCCGAGTTGCACGCGCTCGGCGAGGGCGAGGTCGGCGTGCTCGACGACGCGTCGATCCAGCGCACGCCGATCGGCCAGTTACGCCTGCAGCGGCTGGAGGCGCACGTCCAGGACCCGGTGGCGAGCGGCCACTCCGGGGCCGTTCTGCTGATCGACCAGACGGTGCGCTCGGTCGGGCCGGTGATCGCCATGGTGAGCGACGACGGCGTGATGCGGATCAGCGCCGTGACGCGGCGGCGCAACATCCTCACCGGCCGCGTGACCGCGACGGTGCGCGGCGGCAGCGCCGCGATTCCCGACTTCGGGCGCGCCGTCCCGCTGTCCCGGGTGCTCGTCTCAGGCAACGCGGATGCCGTCTACGTGCTCTGGCAGGACGGGGCGTTCGTACGCTTCGATACCCGCAACCTGCGCGAGCCCGCGGTCGCCGAGCGCGGCGACGTGCTGCGCGACGATGCCGTGCGGCTCACCGTGGCCCGCTTCCTGCTGGGCCGCGATACCGTGCTGATCGGCGACAGCCGCGGGCGCGTCCGTACCTGGTTCCGGGTCCGCGACGAGGACGCCGCCACGGCCGACGGGCTGCTGCTGGTCAACGCCCACACCTTCGACGGCCCTGCCGTCCCCGGCGGCCCGGCGGCCGTCACCGGCATCGGCAGCTCGTCGCGCAAGCGCATGATCGTCGTCGGCTACGGCGACGGCAGCGTGCGCGGCTTCTACGTGACCAGCAACGCCGTCCTGGCGGAGGCGCGGCCGTTCGCCGGCGTGCCGATCACGGCGGTCGCCCTCAGCCCCCGCGACGACGCGATCGCGGCCGTGACCGACCGGGGATTCGCGCTGCTGGCGCTGGACAGCCCGCACCCGGAAGCCACCGTGCGATCGATCTTCGCCAAGGTCTGGTACGAGGGCAACCGCGAGCCCGAGCACGTCTGGCAGTCGTCGAGCGGCACCGACACGTTCGAGGCCAAGTACGGGCTGGTCCCGCTGATCTTCGGGACCATCAAGGCGACCATCTACTCGATGCTGTTCGGGGTGCCGCTGGCGCTGCTGGCGGCCGTCTACACCAGCGAGTTCCTGCACAGCAGGCTGCGGGCGCGCATCAAGCCGATCATCGAGATGATGGCCAGCCTGCCGAGCGTCGTGCTCGGCTTCCTGGCCGGCCTGGTGTTCGCGCCGATCGCCGAGCGGGCGGTGCCGATGATCCTGGTCGCGTTCCTGATGATCCCGCTCACCTGTCTGGCCGGCGGCTACCTGTTCCAGCTCCTGCCCGACCGGACGGCGATCATCCTGTCGCGATTCCGCATCCCCTTCGTGCTGGTGGGGGCGTTGCCGCTCGGCCTGCTGCTGTCGCGGCTGGCCGGGCCGGTGGCCGAGCGGGCGCTGTTCGCGGGCGACATCAAGCTCTGGCTGGACGGGCAGATCGGCACCGGCGCCGGCGGCTGGGCGATGATGCTGCTGCCGCTCACCGGGCTGGCCACGGCGTGGTACGTGTCGCGCGCGCTCGCGCCCAGGCTGCGCGCGCTGTACCGGAGCCTGCCGGCGCGGAAGGTGGCGCTGCTGGAGATCGTCAAGGTCGCCGCGGCGGTGACCGTCGCGGGCGGCGCCGCCCTGCTCGGCGGCTGGCTGCTGCAGGCGCTGGGGCTGGACTCGCGCGGGTCGTTCCCGGTCGTCGGCCCCGTGCTCGGCACCTACGTGCAGCGCAACTCGCTGGTGGTGGGCTTCGTGATGGGCTTCGCGATCATCCCGATCATCTACACCATCGCCGACGACGCGCTGAAGAGCGTGCCCGAGCACCTGCGCTCCGCGTCCCTGGCCGCCGGCGCCACCCCGTGGCAGACCGCGATGCGCGTGATCGTGCCGACGGCCATGAGCGGACTGTTCTCGGCCGTGATGATCGGGCTGGGCCGCGCCGTGGGCGAGACGATGATCGTGCTGATGGCGGCCGGCAACACGCCGATCCTGGAGATGAACCTGTTCAACGGCTTCCGCACCCTGGCGGCGAACATCGCCGTCGAGCTGCCGGAGGCGGTCGTCGACAGCACGCACTACCGCATCCTGTTCCTGGCGGCGCTGACGCTGTTCGTGATGACGTTCGTGGTGAACACGATCGCCGAGTCGGTGCGGCAGCGGTTCCGCCGCAGGGCGTTCGAGCTGTGAGGTCCCGAGCTGTGAGGTCCGAGCTGTGAGGTCGACCGTCGCGCCGGGCGCCTTCGCGGTCGCGCCCCCGGCCGGGGTGGCCGCCGCCGGGCCTGCCGCGCCGCGCCGCCGCGTGAGCAGCGGCGCCTCGCTGGTCGCGCAGGGACAGCCGATGATGTGGCTGACCGCCGGCACGCTGGTGATCGCCCTGGTGATGACCCTGGGGCTGCTGCTGCTGATCCTGGTGCGCGGCCTCGGCACCTTCTGGCCGGCGCCGCTGGCCCGCTTCGAGATGGCCGACGGCTCCGTCCACGTGGGCGAGGTGACCCGCCGCGACCGCTACCGGCCGGCCGCGAGCGCGATCGACGCGCTGCCCGCCGCCGCGCAGGAACCGGCGCGGGAGCTGCTGGAACGGCAGCGCGGCTGGTCCACGCGCTGGCTGGTGCGGACCGGCAACTTCGACGTGACCGGCGTGCACTTCACGTGGGTGGACGACTTCGCCCTGGCCGAGCGAAGCGCCCCGGAGTGGGCGGTGATCTTCGAGCGGCTGACTTGGGGGAGATTCTACGGCGAGCCGGTGACGTTCCTGGTCGACGGCGCTGCGACAGCCGAAGGCGCGGAAGCCGCCTGGAGAGAGTTCGAGCGGCACCACCCGACCGTGAAGGGCTGGCGGGCCGAGCGCAGGCGGCTGGAACGGCGCGACATCGGCGACGTGAACCACCGCCTGGAGAAGGCGCGGCTGCGCGTGCGCGAAGCCGCGCTCGTGCTCGACGACGCCCGCGCCGAGGGCAACGCGTCCACGATCGCGGCCGCCGGCGACACGCTCGCGTCCGAGCGGGAGAAGGCGGCGTCCGTCGAGGCGGCGGCGAACGCGGAATATGCGCAGATCCGCGCCCGGATCGACGAGCTGCAGCGCTCGAGCGACCGCTACCAGATCGCGATGCGGCTCTCCGATGGCTCGGCGGTGCTGGTCCCGCTCGGCCAGGTCGTGCGCGGCTACCCGGCCAACCGGCTCGGCCTGCTGCGCAAGCTGGGCATCTACCTGTCGCGGTGGGCGGAGTTCCTGACCGCCGACCCGCGTGAGGCCAACAGCGAAGGCGGCGTCTTCCCGGCGATCTTCGGCACGGTGGTGATGACCCTCCTGATGTCGCTGGCGGTGGTCCCGTTCGGGGTGATCGCCGCGCTCTACCTGCGCGAGTACGCCAGGCCGGGGCGCCTGGTGTCGACCGTGCGGATCGCGATCAACAACCTGGCCGGGGTGCCCAGCATCGTCTTCGGCGTGTTCGGGCTGGGTTTCTTCAGCTACCTGATCGGCGGCGGCGTCGACGAGCTGTTCTTCCGCGCCAAGCTGCCGAACCCCACCTTCGGCACCGGCGGCATCCTGTGGGCGTCCCTGACGCTGGCGCTGCTGACGCTGCCGGTGGTGATCGTCGCCACCGAGGAGGCGCTGGCCGCCGTGCCGGGGTCGATGCGGGAAGGGTCCTATGCCTGCGGGGCTAGCAAGTGGCAGACGATCAAGCGGATCGTCATGCCGCGCGCGATGCCCGGCATCATGACCGGCATGATCCTGGCGATGGCGCGCGGCGCGGGCGAGGTGGCGCCGCTGATGCTGGTCGGCGCCGTGAAGCTGGCGCCCGAGCTGCCGATCGACCGCTATTTCCCGTTCGTGCACCTGGAGCGCAGCTTCATGCACCTGGGCTTTCACATCTTCGACGTCGGCTTCCAGAGCCAGAACAGCGAGGCGGCCATCCCCATGGTGTTCACGTCGACCCTGCTGCTGATCCTTATCGTCGTGCTGCTGAACGTGACGGCGATCCGGCTGCGCAGCCGGCTGCACCGCCGCTTCGCGGGAAGCCAGTTCTAGGAGGGGTCTGCCAGATGGATGGAACCAGAGACCGCAGCGATCACGGCCGCCTCACGGTGGACCGGCAGCGCACCCCGGCCGCCGATGGAGCGGCCCCCGCGGACGGACGCATGCGGGGCGGCGCGGCGGCCTCCGTCCGGGAGAATCTGCTGGAGCGCGTCGCCGCCGGCGGCGACGTCAGGACCGCCGTGCACCCGAGCACGCTGGAGCTTGCCAGCGTGCTGGAGGTGGACCGCTTCAACCTCTGGTACGGCGCGGCGCAGGCGCTGTTCGACGTGTCGATGAGGGTCCCGTTCGGCAAGGTGACGGCGCTGATCGGGCCGTCCGGCTGCGGCAAGTCGACGCTGCTGCGCTCGGTGAACCGCCTCAACGACCTGGTCGACAGCGTGCGGATCGAGGGTGACATGCGGCTGTCCGGCGACTCGATCTACGCGCCGGGGACCGACGTCATCGAGTTGCGCAAGCGCATGGGGATGGTGGCGCAGAAGCCGAATCCATTCCCGATGAGCATCTACGAGAACGTCATCTACCCGCTGCGGATCGACGGCGAACGCGACAAGCAGGTGCTCGATTCCGTGTGCCATCGCGCCCTGGTCGGCGCGGCGCTCTGGGACGAGGTCAAGGACCGGCTGCAGGAGAGCGCGCTGGGACTGTCCGGCGGCCAGCAGCAGCGGCTGTGCATCGCCCGCGCGGTGGCCGCCGAGCCGGAGGTGCTGCTCATGGACGAGCCGGCCAGCGCCCTGGACCCGATCGCCACCAGCAAGATCGAGGATCTGATCCACGAGCTGAAAGGCAGCTACACGATCCTGATCGTCACCCACAACATGCAGCAGGCATCGCGCGTCAGCGACATCACGGCGTTCATGTACCTGGGCCGGCTCATCGAGTTCGCGCCCACGGAGGACGTGTTCCTGAAGCCGCAGCTTCAGGAGACGGAAGACTACATCAGCGGCCGGTTCGGATGAGCCGGCCGAACAGAACAGGAAAAGAGCCCAACGCACTGGAGGAGGAGTGAACATGGGAATTCGCAAGAGGCATGACCGCATGGTGCCGGCCGTGATGCTGGTCGTGGCCGGAGCGCTGATCGCCGGATGCGCCACCGCGGCCGAGCAACCGGCGCTGGATCTGGAGATGTACGCCAAGCCCGGCTTTGTCGTCCTGGAGGATGACGGCCGGCTCTGGGTGTTCCGCGAAGGGTCTTACGACCTTGCCGCGTTTCAGGAGTCCGGCGAGCCCGCCAAGCAGGTGGTACGGCCGCTGGCCGCGCCCGGCGGGGTGACGATGAAGTCCACCGAGAGCGCCACGATCGACGAGTACCTGACCACGCTGCCGGGTTTCTACACGCAGATGGAGGAAGGCCGGCTGTGGGTGTTCAAGACCGACAGCGCCGAGCTGGAATCGTTCCTGCAGACGGGCGAGCCCGCCAAGCAGGTGGTGCGGCCGCTGGCCGGACCGTTCGGCCTGACCATCAAGGCGGTCGGCAGCGAGGTGATCGACGAGTACCTGGCGGCCTGGCAGGCCGCGACGGGATAGACAGGGACGGAGTCTGTCGGAGGTGTCGCCGGGGCGCCGATCCGACAGACTCCGCAGGAGGCAACCGTGAGTGAGCCGCAACCGCTCCGCCATCAGTTCGAGCGCGAGATCGAGGAGCTGGAGCAGCGCCTGCTGGACCTGGCCCAGGCGGTCGAGTCGGCGGTGGGGCAGGCGACCAAGGCGCTGCTGAGCCAGAACGAGGCGATGGCCGAAGACGTTCTCGTGGGGGAAGACGCGGTCAACCAAGCCACCTACGAGATCGAGGACTACGTGAACAAGATCGTGGCTCGCGAGCAGCCGGTGGCCACCGACCTGCGCTTCATCATCACCTCCCTGCACGTGGTGATCGCGCTGGAGCGCATCGGCGACCTGGCCGTGCACGTCGCGCGCGTCGCGCAGAAGCTCGCCTCCGAAACCTACATCAAGCCGCTGATCTCCATGAACCTGATCGCGGACCGCGCCACGCAGATGGTGCGGGACTCCGTGCACGCCTTCGTGAGCCGCGACGAGCAGGCGGCCCACGATGTGGCTGCCGGCGACGACCTGATCGACAACACCTACTCGCAGATGTTCCGCGAGCTGCTCACCTACATGATGGAGTCGCCGAAGACGATCGCGCAGGCGCAGACCCTGCTGTTCGTGGCGAAGCAGTACGAGCGGGTCGGCGACCACGCCACCAATATCTGCGAGGCTTCGGTCTACGTGGCGACCGGGCAGCGCGTCGAGCTCTGACCGCGTCAGCGCTCCGGGCGCGGCCGGCGGGCGATCAGCTTGCCGGCCGGCTCGCCGAGCTCGGTGCGGGCGCGGCGCGCGGCCGCCTCGTGCATGGCCTCCTGGCTTCGGTAGAACGGCTCGTCCGCCGAGGACCGCCGCACCCGGACGTAAGTGCCGTCGCCGCGCAGCCGGTAGGCGTTGGTGTTGTCCGAGAACGCTGATTCCAGGATCTCCAGCGCGCGGCGCTTCAGGCGCGGCTCCGCGATCGGAACCATCAGCTCCACGCGGCGGCTGAGGTTGCGCGGCATCCAGTCGGCGCTCGCCAGGTAGCACTCGTCGGCGCCGCCCGCGCGCACGTAGAGCAGGCGCGCGTGCTCAAGGTAGCGGTCGATGACCGACACCACCGTGATGGTGCGGCTCATGCCGCGCCGCTCCGGGATCAGCAGGCACTCGCCGCGTACGTTCAGCTTGATGGTGACGCCGGCGCGCGAGGCGGCGTACAGGGCGTCGATCACGTCGCGGTCGGTGAGCTGGTTGAGCTTGGCCATGATCAGCGGCTCTTCGTTCGCCGGCCGCGCCGCCTCGCGCTCGATCATGGCCAGCAGGCGCTGCTTGAGGGCGGTGGGCGCCATCGCCAGGCGGCGCAGGTTCGGGACCGTGGAGTAGCCGGTGATGGCGTTGAAGAACAGGCCGGCCTCCATGGCCAGCTCGTCGTCGGCGGTCAGGAGCCCGGCGTCCGTGTACAGGCGCGCCGTGTCGTCGCGGTAATTGCCGGTCCCCAGGTGGACGTAGCGGCGGATGCGCCCGGATTCGCGGCGGACGATCAGGAGCGCCTTGGCGTGCACCTTGTGCCAGGCGATGCCGTACACGACGATCGCGCCCTGCCGCTCCAGGAGCGCCGCCCGCTCCAGGTTGCGCTCCTCGTCGAAGCGCGCCTTCACCTCCACCAGCACCGTCACCTGCTTGCCCGCCTCCGCCGCCCGTCCCAGCGCGGCCACGATCGGCGACTCCCGCGACACCCGGTACAGCGTCATCTTGATCGCCAGCACGTCGGGATCGTCCGCGGCCTGCTCCAGCAGGTGCACGACGGCGTCGAACGACTCGTAAGGGTGGTGCAGCATGCGGTCGCGCGTGCGGATCACGTCCCAGATCGGCTCGGCGCCGTCCAGCCAGAGCGGGCGCACCGGTTCCCACGGCTCGAACCGCAGGCGGTCGAGCCCCGGCAGGTCGACCAGGCTGGACCAGCCGGCAAGGTCCATCGGCCCGTCGCAGGCATAGACGTCCGCCGGCTCGACCGCCAGCTCGGCGGCCAGGACCCGGCACAGCTCGCAGTCGGCGTCCGACACCTCCATGCGCACGGCCACCCCGCCGCGCCGCGCCGAGATGACCTCTTCCATGGCCTCGACGAAGTCGTCGTCGCGCAGCTCGTCCACCTCGGCGTCACCCGAGCGGGTGACGCGGAACCGGATGCTGTCGAGGATGCGGAAGCCGGGAAAGAGCAGGTCGGCGTTGGCGGCGACCAGGTCCTCCAGCAGCGCGAAGGTGAGGCCCGCTCCCTCCTGCGGCACCGGAACCAGACGATCGAGGGTGCCCGGCAGCGGCACCACGGCGACGACGGGGCCGGCGCCGGCCGTGGCGGCTGCGGACGCGGAGCGTGCCTGCTCGTCGGCCGGCTCCAGCAGGAAGCCCACGTGCAGCCGCAGGCTCGGCAGCGGCACGCTCTCCTCGCCCGTGATGCGCACCGGGGTGAGGGCGGGGTGGATCTGGCTCCGGAAGTGGTCACGCAGCAGTTCCAGGGTGCCGAGCGGGTAGGCGTCGCGCTCCAGGATGCGCACGCCGGCATCGGTCAGCGGCGGCAGCACCCGCCGGCGCAGGCAGTCGGCCTGGCCGCCCACGATGCGCTCGACGCGGCCGCGCACCTCGGCCAGCCGGCGGCCAGCGTCGCCGGCGCGCCGCAGCGCCGGCACGCGCACCATGAAGAACTCGTCCAGGTTGGTGCCGACGATGCCCAGGAAGCGCAGGCGCTCCAGCAGCGGCGTGGCGGCCGTGTCCGCCCGGTCCAGCACGCGGCGGTTGAACGCCAGCCAGCTCAGCGCGCCGTCGAGATAGCGTGCGGCCGGCAGGGCGCCGGCCGCCCGAGGGCGCGCTCTCGCGGGCGAGGTCGCGGGAGTAGCGGCGTCCGGAGTCCCGCCAGCGTTCATGCTGGCATGATAGCGCCCAATCATCGGAGAATCGCAACGCGGGCGGCCGAGCTCACCGGCCGCCGCACGTGAGAGGTGCCCATGGATGCGCTGGTGGTCGGCATCGACCTCGGTGGCTCGAAGATGCTCGCGACCGTGTACCGCGGCGCGAAGGCGCTGGGGTCGGACAAGCGCACGACCGACCCTACCGCCGGCGCGCGCGGCCTGGCGATGGGCCTGGTCGGCACGGTGCAGGCGGCCTTGGAGGACGCCAAGGTCAAGCGGTCGGCCGTGGCCGCGATCGGTATCGGCGCGCCGGGACCGATGGACGCGCAGCGCGGCACGCTGACCGGCTCCCCGAACCTGGGCGTTGCGGACTTCCCGATCCGGGACTGCCTGCAGGATGCGTTCGGCGTTCCGGTGGTCGTCGAGAACGACGTCAGCGCCGGCACCTACGGCGAGCACCGCTTCGGCGCGGCGCGCGGCCGCCGGCACGTGGTCGGGGTGTTCCCCGGCACCGGGATCGGCGGCGGGCTGGTGCTGGACGGCCGCCTGTACCGCGGCGCCAACGGCAACGCCGGGGAGATCGGCCACATGATCGTGCAGCTCGACGGGCCGTTGTGCGGCTGCGGGCAATACGGGTGCCTGGAGGCGCTGGCCAGCCGCAGCGCCATCGCGCGCGACCTGATCGCCCAGGCCGCGATCGGCAAGGCGCCGGCCGTGACCGCAAAGGCCGGAACGGACGTGCGGTCGGTGCGCAGCAAGATGATCGCGCGCGTGCTGGCCGCCGGTGAGCAGCCGGGCGTCGGGCTGCTGGAGCGGGCGGCGGAGCGTCTGGGCATCGGCATCGCCAACTGCGTCAACCTGCTCAACCCGGAGATGGTGGTGCTGGGCGGCGGCCTGGTGGAGAAGCTCGGCGACTGGCTGGTCGAGCGCACGGCCGACTCGATGCGCCGGCACGCGCTGCCGTCGCTGGGCGAAGGGGTCGAGGTCGTCGCAGCGACCCTCGGCGACGAGGCGGTCGTGCGCGGTGCCGCGGCGCTGGCGCAGGAGTCGCTGGCATGAGCGACGGTGCGCCGGACGGCCGCAACGGCGCCGCGCGGGCGGTGATCGACATCGGCTCCAGCGCCATCCGCATGGTGGTCGGCGAGGTCGAGGCGACCGGGGCCATCCGCATCCTGGACCGCGCGGACCGGCCGGTGCCGCTCGGCCACGACGTGTTCGGCTCCGGCACGGCCAGCCGCACCACCATCGGCGCGTCGCTGGACGCGCTGGCGTCCTTCCAGGAGCTGCTGCGCGGCTGGGGGATCGGCCCGGGCGAGACCACCGTGATCGCCACCAGCGCGCTGCGCGAGGCCGAGAACCGCGACACCTTTGTCGACCGCGTGGCGCTCCGCACCGGACTGGACGTGCGCGTGATCGACGGCGTGGAGGAGAACCGGCTGACCTACCTGGGCGCCGTGCACGCCATCAAGGCTGCGATCCCGGGATTCGCGCGCTCGAACTCCCTGATCATGCAGATCGGCACGGGCAGCACGGAGTTCATGCTGCTGCGCCGCGGGCGGATGGCGTTCGTCCACTCGCTGAAGCTGGGCAGCGCCCGCATGGAGGACATGCTGCGGCCCATGCACGGCAATCCGGAGCGGCTGCGCCGCGTGCTGTCGGAGACCGTGGCCCCCACGCGGGAGGTGCTCAGCCACGAGCAGCCGCTCAAGCACATCCGCCGCTTCGTGGCCGGCGGCGGCGTGATCCGGCTGGCCGCCTCGCGCGCCGGGCGGCGGATCGCCGAGCACTGCTCGCTGATCGAGCGCCCGGCGCTGCAGGAGCTGATCCGCGGCCTGCAGGCGCTGCGGGTCGAGGAGCTCGTGCACGAGCTCTCGATCCCGTACGAGGACGCCGAGGGCATCCTGCCCGACCTGATCGTCTACGACCTGTTCCTGGAGTCGACGGCCGCCCAGCAGGTGATCGTCCCGGAGTTGAGCATCCGCGAGGGCGTGCTGTTGAGCGCCGCGCTCGCCGACGAGGAGTCGCGCCGCGAGTTCGAGCGGCAGACGATCGCCTCGGCGCTGAGCGTGGCGCGCAAGTACCACGCCGAGGACCCGCACGTCCGCCACGTCACCAGGCTGGCGCTGGTCCTGTTCGACCTGCTGGCCGCCGATCACGGGCTCGGCCACCGCGAGCGGCTGCTGCTGAACGTGGCCGCGCTGCTGCACGAGGTCGGCAAGCTGATCAAGGCGTCCGGCCACCACAAGCACGGCGCCTACATCGTCGCCAACTCCGAGGTATTCGGCATCGACGAGCGGGACACGGCGGTGGTCGCCAACGTCGTGCGCTACCACCGCCGGGCGCTGCCTGCGATGTCCCACCCCATGTACGCGGAGCTCTCCCGCCGGCAGCGGCTGGTGGTCAACAAGCTGGCGGCGATCCTGCGCGTCGCCGACGCGCTGGACGTCAGCCACCTGGGCCGCATCGACCGCTTCGACGCCGAGCGCGCCGGAGACGTGCTGCGCCTGAAGTGCGGGTATCAGGGCGACCTGTCCCTGGAGCGGATGGCGCTGGCGCGCAAGGGGGAGCTGATGGATCAGGTCTTCGGGCTGCGCGTCGAGCTGTCCTGACGGCCGGCCGGAAGCAGTTCACGACCGCACATGTACTGACCATGGCCATGCCCATGGTCATATGGTACGATCAGGTTCCAAGTGGTGAATACGAACGCAGACCAGGGGGCCGGCGCGCCGACCATCATCAAGGCGTCCGAATTCAAGGCCAAGTGTCTTCAGCTCATGGATCGTGTCGCGGATACCGGGGAAGAGATCGTGATAACCAAGAATGGGCGTCCGGTATCGCGGCTGGTACCCTATCGGACCAGACCACGAAGCTTGTTCGGCATAGACCGCGGCAGAATCGAGTTGGTTGGCGACATCATCGATCCGATCGATGTGGAGTGGGAAGCGCAACACGGCAAGGCAGAGGACGCAGGCACGTGATGCTGCTCGACACCCACGTGATGCTGTGGCTGAGATTGGGAGAACGGGAGCTTGGCACCGGAGCGCGCGTCGAGATCGATCGTGCGTGGCAGTCAGGAGAGGTGGCCGTGTCGGCAATCTCGTTCTGGGAAGTAGCCATGCTCAAGGCCAAGGGCCGAATCAGATTTCCCGAGGATGTCGCACTGTGGCGCAAGGAGCAGTTGGCACAGGGCGTGGTTGAGATTGCCGTCGATGGTGAGATTGGCATCGGCGCCGTCAGCCTGACCGATTTCCATGCCGATCCGGCGGGCCGTCTCATCGTGGCTACGGCGTTGCGCGGCCATCTTCTGGCAACCGCGGACGAGAAGATTCTCGACTGGACCGGCAACGTCAGTCGGCTGGATGCGCGCCGTTAGCGCCCCGCGCAGAACAGCCGACCGACGGTTCGGCTGCGCTGCTCCATGCCTCGTCTGTATAGTACGGGGCTTGAGCCGATGGACAGCTCACGGGCGGGCGATCTCCTGGAGCGGCCGGTGGTGGAGACGGTGGCGGCGCTGGTCGACCGCTGCCTGTCGCAGGCCGGCCGGGCAGTCCGGAAGGTGGGACGCCCCGGCAACCCGGAAGCGCTGCACGACTTCCGCGTAGCGCTCAGGCGGTGCCGCGGCGTGCTGCGCGCCTACCGGCCGTGGCTGGGCAAGGCGGCCGGCAAGCGCGTGCGGTCGGAGCTGCGCCGGCTGATGCGGCAGACCAACCGGGGCCGCGACGCGGAGGTGCAGATCGTCTGGCTGGAGGCCGCGCGGCCGTCGCTGCGGCGCAGCGAGCGGGCCGGCCTCAACTACCTGCTGGAGCGGCTGCGCCAGCGCCGGCATGCCGGCCACGCCGCCGCCGCGGCCGCGGTGCGCAGCCGCTTCGAGCGGCTGGACGGGGAGCTGCGCGCGCGGCTGGAGCAGGCGGCACCGGCCCCGCTGACGTTCGGCCGGGCGTTCGGGGAGCGGCTGCAGGAGTACGCGGCCGACGCCGGCGTCCGCCTTGCGGCGACCGCGGCGTCCGCCGGTGGCGACCAGCTTCACGACGCGCGGCTGGCGGTGAAGCGCCTGCGCTACCTGGTGGAGCCCGCCGTCGCCGGCATCACGGACGGCGCTGCGGTGTCCGAGGTGCTGAAGCGCCTGCAGGACGTCCTGGGCGAGCTCAACGACGCGCGCGTGCTGGCCGCTGCCGTGGACCGGGCGCTGCAGCGGGTGTCCGCCGATCAGACCGCGAGGCTGCGGCGGCTGGCGCTCTCCGGGACGGAGGAAGAGCTGGCGCGCGAGCGCCGCCGCGACGAGCGCCTGGGGCTGCTGCGCATCATGCGGCTGCTCGAAGGGCGCCGGCAGGAGTTGCTCGCCGCGCTGCGCAGCGATCACCTCGCCGCCGCGCGGGACGCCTGCGCGTCTCTCGCGCGCGACGGCGCGGCCCGGGCGGCCGGCCCGAGTCGTCTGACCTGACAGCAGCAGCCGGGCGGGAGCGGCGCGCGCTGCTCTACGCGCTGATCAGCGTCGCGCTCTGGTCGACGGTCGCGACCGGCTTCAAGCTGGGCTTGCGGGAGCTGCAGCCGGTGCAGCTCCTGTTCCTGGGCTGCGTGGTGGCGCTGGCGTTCTTCGCGGCGGCGCGGCCGTTCGTCACCGCCCCGATGAGCCTCCGGCAGCACGTGCGTGCCGCCGCGCTTGGGTTGCTCAACCCGCTGGGCTACTACCTGGTGCTGTTCGAGGCGTACGACCGCCTGCCCGCGCAGATCGCGCAGCCGCTCAACTACCTGTGGGCGGTGACGCTGGCGCTGCTGGCGATCCCGGTGCTGAAACAGCGCCTGTCGCTGCGCGGCTGGATCGGCGTGGCGGTCAGTTACGCCGGCGTCGCGGTGCTGCTGACCCGCGGCGGCTCCGCCGGACTGGGCCGCTTCGACACCGTCGGGGTCGCGCTGGCGCTGGGCAGCACCGTCCTGTGGGCCGGGTACTGGCTGCTGACCGTGCGCATCGGCGCGCACGCGGTGCCGCTCATGCTGAACGGCTTCGCGACCGCCACGGTGGCGATCGGAGCGATCTGCGCCGCCACCGCCGGCCTGCCGGCGATCACGCCGGCGAACCTCGGCTACGGCGCATGGGTGGGACTGGTGGAGATGGGCATCGCCTTCCTGCTCTGGCAGCGCGCGCTGGCCCTGACCGCGGTGGCCGGCCGCCTGGGCCAGCTCATCTTCCTGTCGCCGTTCCTGTCGCTGATCCTGATCGCCACCGTGCTGGGCGAGCGCATCCACGCGAGCGCGCCGGTCGCCCTGACCATGATCGTGGCCGGCTTGGCCCTGTCACGGAAGCGGTCTGAGCAGAATCCGGATTGATGTTCGATGCTTGCCATCAAGCATCGCCGCTCGTAGCGTGAGTCCATGAGGACGACCTTGAACCTGTCCGCAGAGGCTCTTGCCAAGGTGCGACAGCTCGCGCAGCAGCGCCGTAAGACGCTGGGCGAGGTCGCTTCCGAGTTGATCCTGAGAGCGCTGCCGGAGAGCGGGCCGGCCGTGACGAACGGAGTGCCGATCTTTGCGGCACAGGACGGACCCGCCCCGGACCTGCATCTGGTCAACCGGCTACGCGATCAGGAACCGTGAGCTAGCTACTCGACGTGACCTGGGCGGGAGGTCAGTCCCAGGTGAGGGAGCCGGCGGTCTGGTACTCGGTGACGCGGGTCTCGAAGAAGTTCTTTTCCTTGTTGAGGTCGATGGCGCCGGCCATCCACGGGAAGGGGTTCTCCCGCTCGTACTGCCGGGGCAGGCCGATGCGCTCCACGCGGCGGTCGGCGATGTACTCGACGTAGGCGGCGAACTGGTCGGCGTTGATGCCCAGCAGGCCGCGCGGGCAGGCGTCGCGGGCGTAGGCGGCCTCCAGCTCCACGCCGCGCCGGATCAGGTCGATCAGCTCGTCCTGGAAGGCCGGCGTCCAGGTGTCCGGGTACTCGGCCTTGATCGTGTTGATCAGGTCGGAGCCGAACGCCAGGTGCACGCTCTCGTCGCGCATGATGAACTCGAACTGCTCGCCGACGCCCACCATCTTGTTCTGCCGCTTGAGGGCCAGCATCATCGCGAAGCCGGCGTAGAAGAAGATGCCCTCCATGATCACGTAGTAGCCGACCAGGTCGTGCAGCAGGTCGCGCACCCCCTGCCCGGTGGTGGTGGTGAAGCCGGGCGCGAAGATGGAGCGGGTCATCTCGATGACCATCGAGTCCTTGCGCTCGATCGACGGGATGGTCCGGTACATGGTGTAGATCTCGTCCGGGTCCAGCCCCAGGCTGTCGCAGCAGTAGATGAAGGTGTCCGTGTGGATGGCCTCCTCGAACGCCTGCCGCAGCAGGTACTGGCGGCACTCCGGGTTGGTCACGTGCGTGTACACCGCCAGCACGATGTTGTTGGCGGTCAGGGACTCGGCGGTGGAGAAGAATCCGAGGTTCCAGAGGATCAGGCGCCGTTCGTCGTCGGAGAGCACGTCGGGCGCCTTCCACTGCTCGACGTCCTTCTGCATCGACACCTCTTCCGGGACCCAGTTGTTGGCGACCCCCGCCTTGTAGTAGCCGCGCGCCCACTGGTAGCGCAGCGGCAGGATCTTGTTGGGATCCGTGGCGGTGTTGTTGATGATGCCCATCGGCGTTATTGGCAGGCCTCGCAGTCTTCGTCCAGGTTGCAGGCTGCGGCGTCCTGGCCGTTCTGCGGCTCGGCGTCCGCGGCCGGCTCGGCCGGCTCGGGCGTCCCGTTGGCCGCCGCGCCGTTGGCGCGTTTCTGGGTGAAGCCGTACTGGCTGCCCAGGGTGGACTTCTCCACCTGGCTGGCGGCCAGCGTGCGCAGGTAGTAGGTGGTCTTCAGGCCCAGCTTCCAGGCGGTCTGGTAGATCTCGCTCAGTGCCTGCCCGGAGGTGCCGCGCATGAACACGTTGTGCGACTGGCTCTGGTCGATCCACTTGCTACGCGCGGCGGTCATGCGCAGGCAGTGCAGGGGGTCGACCTCGAACGCGGTCCGGTACTTGGCGCGCAGCGGCGCCGGGATCGCGTGAAGCGCCTGCACGCTGCCGTCGTGGAACTTCAACTGCTCGAACATCTCCCGGTCCCAGAGGCCGGCCTGCTTGAGGTCGCCCACCAGGTAGGGGTTGGCGACGGTGAACTCGCCGGAGATGTTCGACTTGACGTAGACGTTCTGGTAGATCGGCTCGATCGACGGGAAGCAGCCGGAGATGGTGGAGATGGTCGCCGTCGGGGCGATCGCCATGGTGTTGGAGTTGCGCATGCCGTGCTTCCGCACGTGCCGGCGCACCGGCTCCCAGTCCAGCTCGCCGCCGCGCGCCACCTCGACCGGCAGGCCGCGCTCGGCCTCCAGCAGGTCCAGGGTGTCCTGCGGCAGCAGGCCGCGCTCCCACTTGGAGCCGGCATAGCTGTCGTAGGGGCCGCGCTCGGCGGCCAGGCGCGAGGAGCCCAGGATGGCGCTGTGGGCGACCAGCTCCATGGAGCGGTCGGCGAACGCGATCGCCTCCCGTGACTCGAACGGGATGTCCAGCTTGAACAGGGCGTCGGCGAACCCCATCACGCCTAGGCCGACGGGCCGGTGGCGGAGGTTCGACGCGCGCGCCTCGTCGGTGGGGTAGAAGCAGACGTCGATCACGTTGTCGAGCATCCGCATCGCCGTCTGCACGGTCGCGTCCAGCGACTCGGCCTGCAGCACGCCGTCGACCACGTGCTTCTCCAGGTTCACGGAGCCCAGGTTGCAGACCGCCGTCTCCTCCCGCGAGGTGTTGAGGGTGATTTCCGTGCACAGGTTGGAGCTGTGCACGACGCCGGCGTGGTCCTGCGGCGAGCGGATGTTCGACGGGTCCTTGAAGGTGATCCAGGGGTGGCCGGTCTCGAACAGCATCGACAGCATCTTGCGCCAGAGCTTCAGCGCGGAGACGGTGCGGGTCCGCGCAAGCAGCCCGGCGCGCGCCTTGCGCTCGTACTCGGCGTAGCGCTGCTCGAAGGCCTGCCCGTACAGGTCGTGCAGGTCCGGGGTCTCGTCCGGCGAGAACAGCGTCCATTCGGCGTCTTCGGCCACCCGCTTCATGAACAGGTCCGGGATCCAGTTGGCCGTGTTCATGTCGTGCGTGCGGCGGCGCTCGTCGCCGGTGTTGCGGCGCAGGTCCAGGAAGTCCTCGATGTCCAGGTGCCAGGTCTCCAGGTAGGCGCAGGTGGCCCCGCGCCGCTTTCCGGAGCGGTTGATCGCCAGGGTCACGTCGCTGGCGATCTTCAGAAACGGGATGACCCCCTGGCTCTCCACGTTGGTGCTCTTGATGTGGGCGCCGGTGCCGCGGATCGACGTCCAGTCGTTGCCCAGGCCGCCCGACCACTTGGAGAGCTGCGCGTTGTCGGCGAACGACTTGAAGATGTGCTCCAGGTCATCCTCCACCGTGGTCAGGAAGCACGAGGAGAGCTGCGGTCGGGTGGTTCCGGAATGGAACAGCGTGGGCGTCGACGGCACGAAGCGCAGGGAGGAGATCGCCTGGTAGAAGGCCACGGCGCGCTCGTCGCGGTCCTCCTCCAGCACGGCCAGCCCCATCGCCACGCGCATCCAGAATGCCTGCGGCGTCTCCAGCAGCACGTCGCCGGCGCGGGCGAAGTAGCGCTCGTGCAGGGTCTGCACGCCCATGAAGTTGAGCAGGTCGTCGCGCGCGGTATCGAGCGATTCGGCCAGCCGGCCCAGGTTGAACTCCAGCAGGCGCTCGTCGTACAGGCCCTGCTCGACGCCGCGGCGGATGCCGCGCACGAACGCCTGCCGGTAGCCGTCTTCGTGGCTGCGGGCGACGCCGATCACCTCGCGGTAGATGCGGCGCAGGAACAGCCGCGCGGCCACCTTGGCGTAGGCGGGGTCGCGCTCGATGAACGAGGAGGCGGCCAGCAGCACCGCCCGGTCGATGTCGGCGGTGGAGATGCCGTCGAAGACGTTGCGCACCGTCTCGCGCGCGATCAGCTCGACGTCGATCTCGCCCCCGCTCCCGGACTGGTCGAAGCCGTGCGCGCACTCCTGGATCGCCTGCTGGATCTCCGAGATGTCGAACAGCACCGAGCGGCCGTCGCGCTTGACCACGGTGAGCTTGCCGAGCAGCGAGCGCTCGGCCACCTGGTCCTTGCGCTCCTCGCGCGCCTTCTGGTGATCGGCGCGGTACAGGATGTAGCGCTTGGCGACCTCGTACAGCCCGTGCTTGACCAGGTGCTTCTCGACGATGTCCTGGATGTTCTCGACGTTCGGATACAGCTCCACGAAGCGGTCGTCGATCTCGGTCGTGACGCCCGTGAGCAGGTCGTGCAGCTTGCCGTTGCCGAGCACGGCGGTGATGTGCGGCTCTCCGGTCGCGCGCACCGCCTTGCTGATGGCGGTGGCGATCCGCTCCTGGTCGAAGCCCACGACTTCGCCGGTGCGCTTGATGACCTTCAGTTCGGCCATGCCCCTCCCCTGTCGACTCGATGAACGAGCCGTGCCTGCCGACGCTACCGAAGCGGTTCGGGCGAGGCAAGCCGGGGTCAAGCGGACGCCGTCTGGGCGTCCCTCCGACCGCTCGCGAGAGCCACAATGCCTTCAGCCGTGTCGAGGAAGCCTTCGGCCGTCATTGCATCCAGATTGCGACGTGCCCGCTCGCGGCCGGCGCAGTCGGCGGCGCCGATCAGGGCGCAGAGCTCCGGCATCGGAAGCGGGCCGCGCTCGGCGAGCACGCGCAGGATCAGTCCGCGCTGCTGGCGGTTGGAGCCGTCGAAACTGCTCTGGCGCGTGTAGTGGGCGCTCCGCCGGTTCGGATTGGGGCCGGTGCGCCCCAGGGCGGCGCCGTAGTCCATCAGGGCCTGGTACCAGGTGCGCGGGTCGGTGCGGTCGAGGGCCTGCTCCAGCACCGGCTCAAGCTCGCGGTCGCTGACCGCCTCGCGGTCGGGGAACAGCTCGTGCAGCACGGCGCGGCGGATGTTCGTCTCCACAAACACGGCCGGCAGCCCGAAGCCGAATGCCCGCACCGCCCCGGCAGTGGCCGGCCCGACTCCGGGCAGGGCGCGCAGCTCCTCTTCGCCGCTCGGCACCTCGCCGCCGAAGCGGTCCGCGATCAACGCCGCGGCGCGGTGCAGGGCCACGGCGCGCCGGTTGTAGCCAAGGCCGCTCCACAGCGCCAGCACCTCGCCACGGTCGGCGGCCGCCAGCGAGCGCGCGTCGGGGAAACGCGCCACGAACGGGTCGAAGTGCCCGAGCACGCGCGCCGTCTGCGTCTGCTGTAGCATGAACTCGGAAACCAGGATCCGATACGGGTCGCGCGTCTGCCGCCAGGGAAACCGGCGGCCGTGACGGCGGTAGTGGTCCAGGACGCGGCGGCGGAAGCGAGCGATGTCAGACACGCACCATCACATTGGCGATCAGGACGGCGATCGCGCCAGAGGCGATGATCACGCCAGGCACGACCTGGTCATCATCGGCGCGGGGCCGGCCGGGCTGGCGTGCGCGATTCAGGCGGAGGAGGCCGGCCTGGACTACGTGCTGCTGGAGAAGGGCTGCCTGGTCAACTCGATCTTCCACTTCCCCCGCAACATGGTGTTCTTCTCCTCGCCGGAGCGCCTGGAGCTGGCGCGGATGCCGTTCGCGTCGCTGGCGCGCAAGCCGTCGCGGGCCGAGACGGTCGAGTACTACCGGCGCGTGGCCGAGCGTTTCGCGGTGCGCGTGCGGCAGTACGAGCCGGTGATCGGGCTGGAACGGGACGACGCGGGCGGCGCCGGAGGATTCGTGGTCACCTCCGTCAGCGGCTCGCGGACCCGGCGCTCCGCTGCCCGCGCCGTGGTGGTGGCGACCGGCTTCTTCGACTGGCCGCGGCGGCTGGGGGTGCCGGGGGAGGAGCTGCCCAAGGTCGTGGATCGCTTCGACGACGGACATCCCTACTACGACCGCGACGTGGCCGTAGTAGGCGGCCGCAGCGCGGCGGCGGAGGCCGCGCTGGAGCTGCAGCGGGCCGGCGCGCGCGTCACCCTGGTCCACCGGGGGGAGCGGATGCAGACCAAGTACTGGGTGCTGCCGGAGCTGGAGAACCGCATCGCGCGCGGCGAGATCGGCTGGCTGCCGTCGGCGACGGTGGAGCGCATCGACGAGGACTCGATCACGGTGCGGCAGGACGGCCGCTCGCAGCAGATCGCCAACGACGCCGTGATCGTCCAGATCGGCTACCGCCCCGACCTGAGCCTGCTGGAGGGGGTCGGCGTCACCCTGGAGGGGCCGGACCGGACGCCGCGTTACGATCCGGACACCTGCCAGACCGACGTGCCGGGGGTGTTCGTGTGCGGCTCGGTGTGCGCGGGCGACCGGGCCGGCAGCATCTTCATCGAGACCGCGCGCTTCGACGGCGAGAAGATCGTCGGGACCCTCACCGCTCCCGCCGCAGGCGGCGCTACCAGATGACCTCGGCGTCGGGATAGGCCGGGAAGCGGCGGTCCTTGCTCACGACCGGGCAGCCGAGCTGCTGCGCAGTCGCCAGAATGAGCCGGTCCGCCGGATCGTCGTGAAGGTCGGGGAGTTGCACCGAGCGGCGTGCCACACCGTTGTCCACGGCGGTGAATCGCACGTAGGAGAGGCGTTCCGCCCGGTGCAGAAAGGCATCCGGCGCGATGGCGAGCTGCAGCCGGCCTTTCTTCGTCAGCATGAACAGCTCCCACACGCTGATCGACGAGACGTGGACGGCGCGGTTACGGCGGGCGTCGGTGATCGCGTCACGGGCCGCCGCCGAGAGCAGTGTCGGATCGCTGAGGTGCCAGATCCAGGCGTGCGTGTCCAGCAGGATCAACGGGCGGATTCCCAGGGCACGTCAACCGGCTCCAGCGGATCGTCATAGCGCAGCACCGACCCGCGCAGGGCGGCGAGATCCGCATCGTCGTCTTCGCTGAACGGCATGATCTTGAGGACCGGCGCGCCGCGTTCGGTGATGATGAGCGTCTCGCGTCGCTCCTGGACCCTGCGGAAGTACTCGAACGCCCGCGGCTTGAACTGGGACTTGGAAACGGTTGTCATAACAGGACCATGTACTATGGACCTATGGCTTGACAAGGCCCGTCACGGGGGACGCCGCTGCGGCGCCGAGGCGGGCCGCCTCCTCCGTATCCAGCTCCGGCCAGGGGGTGAGCGCCTCGTGTACCTGGCGGGGGTGGCGCGCGCCCAGGATGGCCGCGTGCACGCCCGGCTGGGCGAGCAGCCAGCCCAGCCCCAGCCGCGCCAGCGGCCTCCCGCCGGCCGCCGCGCGCAGGCGCTCGACCGCCTGCAGATGGGCGGTGAGCCGCGGTTCGGTGAAATCGCGATGGCCGCGCCGCCAGTCGTCGCCGGGCAGCCGCGCCACCCGCGCGCGGCCGAAACCGCCGGCCAGCATGCCGCTGTGCAGGGGGCTTGCGGCCAGTACCGGGATGCCGTGGCGGCGGCAGTAGGGGAGGAGCTCCGCTTCGGCCTGCCGCTGCAGCAGGCTGTACGGAATCTGCAGCGACTCAACCGGGGCGATGGCGCGCAGTCGCTCCAGGTCGGCGACCCCGGCGTTGCACACGCCGCAGGAGCCGACCAGGCCCCGTTCGCGCAGGCGGGCCAGCTCCTCCCACCCTTCGGCAAGCTGCTCCGGCGGGCGCGGGTGGTGGACCTGGTAGAGGTCGACGCGCTCGGCGCGCAGGCGGTGCAGGCTCTGCTCCAGCTCGCCGCGGATGCTGGCAGCCGTGAGCCGTGCGAACGGACGGGCGCGCCGGCCCACCCAGGGCCACCCGCACTTGGTGGCCAGGCGCACGCGGCGGCCGGCGCCAGGGCGCTCGGCGAGCGCGCGGCCGATCAGCTCCTCGGCGTGGCCGCGGCCGTACAGCGGGGCGGTGTCCAGCCAGTCGACGCCGCGATCCAGGGCGGCGTGGATGGTGGCCAGCGAATCGGCGTCCGCCTGCGCGCCCCAGCCGCCCCGCCAGCCGGGGCCGCCGATCGCCCAGGTGCCGACGCCGACGTGGCTGCCAACCGGCGCGGTCATCGCGCGGCCGGCGAAACGCCCGTCAGCAGCTCGACCAGCCCGGTATGGCGCTGGCGCGCCTGCGCGTTGCCGACCGCGATATGGGCGGCGCGGGGGCTGCCCACCACCACCGCCAGCCGCCGCGCGCGGGTCAGCGCCGTGTACAGCAGGTTGCGCTGCAGCATCGGGTAGTGCTCGGTGGCGATGGAGATCACCGCGGCCGCGAACTCCGAGCCCTGCGACTTGTGGATCGTGATCGCGTAGGCCGGCACCAGCGAGTCCAGCTCCGATGCCTCGTACCAGACCGGTCCCGTGGAGAAGTCGACCAGCACGCGCTGGTCCTCCGCGTCCAGGTCTCGCACCAGGCCGATGTCGCCGTTGAACACCTCGAGCTGGTAGTCGTTGCGGGTCTGCATGACGCGGTCGCCCACGCGGATGTCGGCCGCACCCTCGATGGCCGCGCCGTGCGGGTTCAGCGCGCCCTGCAGCTCCCGGTTGAGGACGGCGGTGCCCAGCTCGCCGCGGTTCATCGGCGTCAGCACCTGGATGTCGGTGCGCGGGTCGAGTCCGAAGCGCGCCGGCATGCGCTCGGTGACCAGGTGCACGATCGTGTTGCGCGCCGCCTCCCGGTCGTGCCGGCTGACGAAGAAGTAGTCGCCGGCCTCGCCGTCGCCCTGTCCCCGCGGGACCTCGCCGTGGTTGACGGCGTGCGCGGCCATGACGATGGCCGAGCGCTCGCCCTGCCGGAACACGGTGGTGAGGCGGGCGACCGGGCAGACGCCGGCGGCGATCAGGTCGGCCAGCACGTCGCCCGGCCCGACCGACGGGAGCTGGTCGCTGTCGCCGACCAGCAGCAGCCGGCACTCGGGCGGCGTGGCCTGAAGCACGGCGTCCAGCAGCGTCACGTCCACCATCGACAGCTCGTCGATGATCAGTCCGTCGCAGTCCAGCGGGTTCTCCGCGTCGCGCAGGAACCGCCCCTCGCGCGGGCTGTACTCCAGCAGCCGGTGAATGGTCGACGCCGGCCGGCCGGCCTGCTCCTCGATCCGCTTGGCGGCGCGCCCCGTCGGGGCGGCGAGCTGCACGCGCCGGTCGGCCGCGTCGTACAGGCCGAGAACGGACCGTATGAGCGTGGTCTTGCCAGTCCCCGGACCGCCTGTGACGACCAGCACCGACGCCTGAGACGCCTGAGCCGCTGCGCCGCGCTGTTCGGGCGACAGATCGACGCCGCTCGATCGTTCGAAGCCGTCGAGCAGCCGGCTGACGTCGGAACGCAACGGGTCGGCCGGCCGGCCGGTCAGAACGCGCAGCCGGTCGGCGGAGCGCTGCTCGGCGCGGCGCAGGTCGGGAAGGGCGATCGCATCGGCGCCGCTCTCTCCGCACGGCAGCACCGCGCGGCGGGCCGTCAGCGCCCGGACGGCGTCGCGCACCGCCGACTCGTCCACGGACAGCAGCTCGGCGCCGGCGTCCGCCACGGCGTCCACGGGCATCAGCGTGTGGCCGCGGGCCGCGCCGGTCGCCAGCACGTGCAGCACGCCGGCGGCAGCCCGCTCCGGGGAGTCGCGGTCGACGCCGAGCGAGGCGGCGATGCGGTCGGCGATCAGGAAGCCGATGCCGGCCACCTCCTCGGCCAGCCGGTACGGATTGTCGGTGACCGCGTGGCGCGCCCCGGCGCCGTAGCGGCGGTGGATGCGCAGCGCGTAGGCGGGGGAAATGCCGTGCCCCTGCAGGAAGATCATGGTGTCGCGGAGCTGACGGTGGTCGGACCAGGAGGCCAGGATGCGGTCGCGGCGGTCGGTGCCGATGCCGGCCACCTCGGTCAGCCGCTCGCCGTGGCGGTCCAGCACGTCCAGCGCGTCGGTGCCGAAGCGGGCGACGATGCGGCGCGCGAGCGCGGGGCCGACGCCCTTCACCAGCCGCGATGCCAGGAAGCGCTCGATGCCGGCCGCGGTGCTCGGAGCCACGGAGTGGAAGGAGGTGACCTCGAAGCGCGGGCCGTGGCGGCGGTGATGGGTCCACGCGCCCCGCAGGTGCAGCAACTCGCCCGGGCGCACGCCGGCCAGCGGGCCGACGGCGACCGGCCGGGCATCCGGGTCGTCCTCCGACTGCAGGCGCACGACCGCGAAGGAGCCGTCGTCGGTGACGTAAATGATCGAGTGGACGGTGCCGCGCAGCGATTCCCCATCGCCGCCGGACGCGGCGGTCGGGGGCGGTCCGCTGGCGCTCAGCGGACTGCTCAGGCGGTCTGGTCGCGCAGCTCGGTGAAGAAGCGCGCGTCGGACTCGTTACCCGCGCGCGCGTGCGCGATCGCCAGGTTGGCGGCCACGCGCAGCATGATCGTGGCGGCCGGGGTGCCGCGGCGGATGCGGGCGAGCTGCGCGGTGGCGTCGTGTCCCTTGGGAATGAGTTGCGCGACGTCCAGGGTCGCCCCGCCATTGAAGCAATCGACCAGGATCAGCCGGTCGCCGGCCACGGCGCGGGCCAGGAAGTGGTTGGGCACGTTGCAGCCCTCGATGTCCAGGCCGAGCCGGGCGCCGACCAGCAGGTAGACGCATGACAGGCTGATCGGCAGCCCGCGGCCGCGGGTGATCACGGACACCAGGTTGCTCGCGGCCGGCGTGAAGTAGTCCTTCTTGCCGCAGCCGGTCAGCCCACGGGTCCGGAACAGGTAGTGGGCCAGCGTGAACACGTCGGCGCCGACGTGGGCGCCGCGGTAGTCGTCGGCCAAGCCGTCCAGCAGGTTGGTCAGCCGCTCGGCGGCGCCCTCGCCCAGCTCGTACTCCGCGATCAGCCCGAGCGCGGTCTCCAGCTTCACCTTCTCGTTCGGGACGGCCAGGCACTCCTGCCAGCGTTCCAGCAACCGCTCGCGCCGCTGGATGGCGTGCACTTCGTCGAGCAACTCGCGGCGCGCGTCGTCGACCTCGATTCCCTGCCGCTCGATCTCGGCGTCCAGCTCGTCGCCGAAGTCGGCCAGCGCCTCCATCACGCGCTGCTGCACCGCCGGCGTCTCGTCATCGAGAAGCTGGATCATGAACGGGAGCTGCGCGCGGTCCATCCCCTTGATGGTAGATCGACGCCGCCGGTGAGGCAAATGCACTGCCAAGCGCGCCTGGCACGGCAGGAGGTTTACCCGCCCGTTGGTGTCGCCCGATGACTTCAAGGAGTGTTGCATAGATGTGCGGCAATGCCGCATATTTGAGTTGCCATCAATGCAGCTCTTCATCACCACGTCCTACGAACGGGCAATTCGCAAGCTCGTTACGGAGTCAGCTCGGAACGAGATGGAAACTGCGATTGTGGCCAATCCCGGCCGGGCGCCTGTGATTCCGGGAACCGGAGGCATTCGCAAGTTGCGCTGGGCAGCCTCCGGTCGCGGCAAGCAGGGCGGTGTTCGAGCGATCTACTTCTATCACTCGGAACCTGGAACCATCTACATGCTGACAGCCTATGCGAAGGCGGATCGTGAAGATCTGACCCCCGCCGACAAGAAGGCGCTCTCGCGGCTGATTGCCACGATCAAGCAGGAGGAGAAGAACAGATGACGACCGAACGAACGGACCTGGGCCGTGAGGTCGAAGCGGCGCTGGGCGAGGTTCTGGCCCACGTGCGAGGCGAAGTCGAGCTTCCGTGCCGGATCGTCGACGACCCATCCGCGGAGAGGATCATCGCACTTCGCAAGCGCATGAAGCTGAGCCGGCAGAAGTTCGCGGATCGCTTCGGGCTCGATGCCCGTGCCCTCCAGGACTGGGAACAGGGCCGCCGTGTTCCAGACCGTGCGGCACGGGTTCTGCTGACCGTCATCGACCGCGATCCGGAAGCGGTCGTACGGGCGATCGGATCAGCCTGAACATCATGCCTCGGCGGCTTCGGCGAAGTAGCGGTCGTGATGGATGGACAGATCCGCTCCTCCCGAGTTGAACGTTTCCGCCGCGGCTGCCGCTCGTTCATAACGTGCCGAGCTGCCGATGTCGCGTGACTCCTCGAAGTAGTACGACACGGCGCGCCGGATCACCTCCGCCATCGAAATCTGCTCGCCGTCTGCCACGTTGCGAAGTCGCCTCGCCATCGCTTCCGGCAACCGAACCTCCGCTCGAACCATCGTCGATTCGAGATCATGCTTTAGGATGCCGCAACCCGCAAAGGGAGCCGAGGAAAGGAACGCATGGGAATCTACGAGGAACTGGGCGTGCGCCCGCTCATCAACGCCGCCGGCACCGTGACCAACTACGGGGGATCGGTGATGGACCCCGCGATCTTCGAGGTCATGAGGGACGCCAACCGCGAGTTCTGCCGGCTGGAGGACCTGCACCCGGCGGTCGGGCGCCGCATCGCCGGCCTGCTGGACGTGGAGGCGGCCTACGTGACCTCCAGCGCCGCGGCCGGACTGCTGGTGACGACGGCGGCGTGCATCGCCGGCACCGACCCGGAGCGCATCACGCAGCTCCCCGACACCGCCGGCATGAAGTCGGAGGTGGTCGTCCAGAGCATCCATCGCCTTGCCTACGACCAGGCGATGCGGCTGGCCGGCGCCACCTTCGTGGAGGTCTCCGACGCGGGCGAGCCTCCCACGCTGGCCCTGCGCGATGCGGTCGGCCCGGACACGGCGGCGATCCTGTGCATGGCCCACCGGCTGGGCGACCCCGCCTCGGTGCCGCTCGCAGACCTGGTGAGCATCGCCCGCGGCGCCGGCGTGCCGCTGATCGTGGACGCCGCCTCGGAGTGCCCGCCGCTGTCGACCCTGACGCGGTTCTGGAAGGCCGGCGCCGACCTGACCATCTTCAGCGGCGGCAAGAGCATCATGGGACCGCAGTCGACGGGGCTGGTGGTCGGCCGGCAGGACCTGATCGAGGCGTGCATGGCCAACGGCAACCCGTTCGCGACGGTGGGCCGGCCGGCCAAGGTCAGCCGCGAGGAGATCATCGGCTTCCTGAAGGCGCTGGAGCTCTACCTGGCGCGCGACCACGACGCCGACCGCGCGCGCTGGACGGCGCAGGTCGAGCACGTCGAGCGAGCGCTCGCCGGCGCCGGCCATCCGATCGCGCTGGAGCGGATGGAGAAGGCCGACACCTACACGGTGCCGCTGCTGGCGATGCGGACGCTGCCGGACGCCGGCTTCACCACCGGGCAACTCTTCCAGGGGCTGATCGACGGCGACCCGCGCATCGTGCTGGCCCAGCACTTCATCGACGGCCTCGTCGTCAACCCGCACATGCTGAAGCCGGGCCAGGAACGGATCGTCGCCGAGCGCTGCCTGCAGGTGCTGGCCGAGCTGGCCTGACCGGCCGATCGCTTGACAGCCCGCGGGGGCTCGCCCAGCGTAGCCCGTTGTGGGTCAGGCAATAGTATTCAGCGACTTCAGCAAGGCGGCCCCGGCCGGCGCCGTCTCCCCGCATGCGCGCCCCGGCTACTGGCGCCTCTGCGACTATACGAGCGGCGACATCGAAGGCAGGCTGCTCTACGCCGGGGACACCGGGGACACGCCGAACCTCACGCTGCCGCTCAACCTCACCGGCTGGCACCGGGTGACGATCGGCGTGTGGGGCGACTGCTTCAGCCTGCACCACACCTACGCCCCGTCCGGCAACCGGGTCAAGCTGAGCGGCGACCCCTGCTTCCGCGCGTTCGAGCGGGACCGGACCCCGCCGTCCGACAGCATCAGCATCGAGGACTTCGAGCTCGCCTGCGCCGACCTGACCGGGCAGGACCTGGTTATCGCGCCGCCCAGGCGGCAGAGCGGCGCCGCCACCGCGCTGGCCTACGTCCGCTGCGAGCCGCTCTCGGACCGCGAGGTGGAGGACGTGCAGGCGGACCGGCAGAACAGCGCGCACCGCCGGCTCATCGCCTACAACGACGGCGTGGGCTTCGTCACGTCGGGCGAGTTCCGCGGCCGCGGGGACATCCGGGAGCTGGTGGAGCCGTACCGCCACTCCGACGTGGAGAGCCTCTACTGGGGCGTGATCGGCACCGCGACCACCTTCCCGGTCACGAAGGGCAGGATGATCGCCGGCCACGACGGCGCGGCCATGGGCGTGCAGGGCCACGAGTCCTTCGAGACCCTCAACCGGCACGGCATCAACACGCTGACCACCGCCATGGAGTACGCGCAGGGGATGGGACTGACGTTCCACGTCTACCAGCGCATGGGCGCGTGGGCGATGCCCTTCCCGCACGACTCGCCGACCAACGCGCTCTGCCTGGAGCATCCGGAGTGGCGCTGCGTGAGTCGTGCCGGAGTCGCCACCAGCAGCCTGAGCTACGCGTTCGGCGATGTGCGCCGCCACCAGGTCGAGTTCCTGGCCGAGTTGGCCTCCTGGGGCGCCGACGGCATCGACCTCAACTTCCTGCGCGGGCCGCCGTTCGTGGGCTACGAGGAGCCTTTGGTGCGTGGCTTCCAGCAGGAGTACGGGGAAGACCCCCGCACGCTCGACGAGTGGGACGTCCGCTGGCTGCGCTACCGCTGCCGGGCGCTGACGGCGTTCGTGCGCGAGCTGCGCGCGGAGCTGGACGCGGTCGGCCGGAAGTCGGGCCGGCGGATCAGCCTCTCGGCTGACACCTTCGCGCTCCCGGCGGGCAACCTCTACTACGGCCTGGACGTGGCGGCGTGGGTGGCCGAGGGACTGGTCGACCGCCTGCATCCGTGGGGGAAGATCCGCGGGCAGCCGGCGGTCGACATGGCCCACTACCGCGGACTGGTGGACGGGTCGCGCACCGCGCTCTGGCCGCACCTGCGGGTCTGGGACGACGGCACCGACGCGGCTTACGACGCGTACCGGCAGGAAGCCCTGTCGCTGTACGACGCGGGCGCCGCGGGCCTGGCCGTCTGGGACGCCTGCAACCTCGACGGCAAGAGCGTGAAGGGACCGCTCCAGCGCCGGCTCGGGCACGTCGACGAACTGCGCGCGGCGCTCGCCGGCCCGCGGCCCAGGGAGCTGGCGCTCAGGACGATCGACACGCTCGGCCACGAGGACCTGGGCGTGGTCAGCATCCCGGAAACCCACCCGGAGCGGATCATGCCGGACGGCTACCCCAAGCACCAGTACATGTGGCACGGCTGACGCCGGCAGCCCGGCGGCACGCTGCGCTTGACCGGCGCGGGGTGCCGTGGAACCATCTGAGGATGGTGAATGCGATTGCACTGTAGCGTGGGCTCGTACCAGCCACCGTTGCGCGCGACGGTTGATCGCCCGCCCGATCCGGGACGCGCTCACTGACGCGAGGGGCGGCGATGCGAGCGTCCAAGGCTCTCGATCCTACCGCCCCGGCCATCGCCGAACGGACGCGCACGCGGATGTCCGCGCAGCGCGTCCTCACCCTCCTCTGGCGGCAGCGTGCCCTTTACCTGCTGCTGCTGCCGGCCATCGTGCTCACGTTCGTGTTCCGCTACATCCCCGTCTACGGGCTCACGCTGGCGTTCAAGGACTACAGCACCACCCTCGGACCCTTCCGAAGCCCCTTCACGGACCCGATCTTCTACAATTTCTTCTTCTTCCAGGACCCGGAGTTCTGGTACGTGCTGCGCAACACGGTGCGGATCGCGGTGGCCAAGTTCGTGGCCGCCTGGCCGATGCCGATCGTCCTGGCGCTGCTGCTCAACGAGGTGCGCCACCGCTCCTTCAAGCGCACGATCCAGACCGTCGCGTACCTCCCGCACTTCCTGTCGTGGGTGATCCTGGCCCGCATCATCTACGACCTGTTGTCCTGGGAGCCGACCAGCCCCTTCAACCAGATCCGCGCCGTGTTCGGCTTGGACCCGGTCGCGCTGATGGGGGACAAGTCCGCCTTCATCCCGATCCTGGTGGTGAGCAACATCTTCAAGGAGGTGGGATGGGGCACGATCATCTACCTGGCGGCGATCACCCGCATCGATCCCGAGCTGTACGAGGCGGCGCTGGCCGACGGCGCCGGCCGCTGGGCGCAACTGTGGCACGTCACCCTGCCCGGGATGCTGCCCATCATCGCCATCCTGCTGGTGCTCGGCATCCCCGGCATCCTGTCGGCCGGATTCGACCAGATCTACAACCTGATGAACCCGACCATCGCGGAGATGGCCTACGTCACCGACTACTACGTGCTGCGCGTCGGGCTGATCCAGGGCAACTACGCGTTCGCGGCCGCCATGGGGCTGGTGTTCAGCGTGATCGCCCTGGCGCTGGTGCTGACCGCCAACTTCATCTCCAAGCGTTCGGCCGGGACCGGCATCTGGTGAGCCGCGGGAATCGGGCACGTGTACTACAGGCGCACCCTTCCCGAGACGCTCTTCCGGGCCGGCAACTACGCCTTCCTGGCGTTCCTGGGGGCCGTGACCTTCTATCCGTTCTGGTACCTGGTGGTGAATTCGCTCTCAGACCCCGTGGCGGGGGTGGACGCCATGCTCTGGCCCAAGCAGTTCTACTGGGCAAACTACTGGATCGTGGCCGACACGCCCGGCGTATGGCGGGCGCTGGGCATCACGGTGCTGCGGGTGGCCACCGGCGTGCCCCTGATGCTGGTGATAACCGGCACGGCGGCCTTCGCCCTGACGCGCAGGGAGCTGCTGGGCCGCAAGATCATCATCCTGTTCTTCTTCCTGTCCATCTTCTTCGAGGTGGGGCTGATCCCGTACTACATGGTGCTGCGGGCGTTCGGGCTGCTCAACACCTTCTGGGTCTACGTCATTCCCGCCGGGTTCTCGGTCTGGACCATGATCGTGATGAAGACCTCCTTCCAGGGACTGCCGGACGGCCTCACCGAGGCGGCGCGGATGGACGGCGCGGGCTACCCGACGATCTTCTTCAGGATCGTCGTGCCGCTGTCGCTACCGATGTTCGCGGTGCTGGGCCTGTTCAGCGCCGTCACCCATTGGAACGACTATTTCACGGGCGAGTTCTTCGTCAACACCGAGCCCAGGCTGTGGCCGCTGCAGACGTTCCTGCGCGTGTCGCGGCAGAACGCGATCGACATCCTCAAGGGGGTCATCCTCGACTACTCGGACATGAACCCGCTGGAGGAGGAGGCGTCGCGCCTGACGCAGCGGTCGCTGGACATGGCGTTCACGGTGTTCGCCATGGTGCCGATCCTGCTGGTGTATCCGTGGCTGCAGCGCTACTTCGTGAAGGGCGTGTTGATCGGATCGATCAAGGAATGAACGAGGAGGTGTGTGCGAACTCAGGACCGTGATCTTCGCTGCTGCCCAACGCAGCACTCGACACTTTGGAGGAGGCTTTCGATGAAAACGCTATCGATCGTGCTGGCGGTGCTCCTGCTGGGAGCGGCCATCGGCGTCGCCCAGGATCCCATCTGGATCTGGGGCATGGGCTCGCGTCCCGCGGACGGGCCGTTCAGCGATCCGGACGGGTCGTTCGAGGAGATAGGCAACCAGTGGGTCCAGGAGAAGTTCGGCATTCCCGGCATCCGTGCCGAGGGCCATGGCAACCTGGAGGCGCTGCGCGCTCTGATCGCCTCGGGCGACGTGCCGGACGTCATCGCCCGCGTGGGCTTCAACGCGGAGTCCGTGCGGCTGCTCACCGACCTGGCCAAGGACGGGCGGCTGCACCCGCTGGACAAGTACTTCGACGACCCGGAGAACTACCCGGTATTCGCGGAGGCGGACAAGGGTCACCTGCGCGCGTACCGGCTCGACGGGACGCTGTACGCCGTTCCCTCCTGGGTCTGGCGGATCAGGGCGGACGATCCGTTCTCGGCCCATCCGCACTGGATGATGCGGCTGGACGCCTATGAGAAGTACGGCTACGCCACGACCTACGACGAGCTCCACGAGCTCCTCATGAACCTCAAGAACGACGACCTCACCACCCTCGACGGCAGCCCGCGCATTCCGTTCGGGCTGATGACCGACGCCAACATGCGTTGGCCGAAGATGGTCATCAACCAGGGGGGCGGCGCCGGCTGGGAGGTCGACGCCGAGAAGCGGCTCATGCCGCAGTGGGCCTCCGAAGAGCTCTACCACCAGTTGAAGTTCTTCAACATGCTGTGGCGAGACGGTCTGATGAGCCCCGGCGCCTTCCTGGATCCGGGCGCGTTCGAAGGCGACCTCGCGGCCGGCCAGTACTCGGTCATGGCCGGCCACGGCGGCTACTCGGGCGCCGGCTACCGCGATCATCTCACGGCGCGGGTGGACCAGCTCGGCCCCGACCACGAGGACGTGAAGACGTACCAGGCGCAGGCGATCATCATGATGCTGCCGCCGATCACGGACAATCCCGGCCGCTATACGGGCAACCAGTCGAGCTTCAACCTGATCATGGCGAACAATCCGTACCCGGACGAGACCATGAAGCTGCTGGACTGGATGTTCAGCGACGAAGGCGTGATCTCGACCTTCGTGCACGTCGGCCAGATGGGCGTGGACTGGGAGCCGGCGCCGCCGCCGCTGTACTGGACCACGCTGCCGGACGGGTTTCACGGCCCGAGCGAGCCGGGCACGCAGCACAAGCGCGTCAACAACCTCTGGGAGTCCGGCTACACCGATCCGGAGACGGGCGAGAAATACGGCCGCTTTCCGAAGCTCTTTCCGCTGGCGTCTCCCGCCTATGCCTCATGGGTCGAACGGCTGAACTTCGAGCAGATGGAGCACCAGCGCACCCACTACGGGATGCTGATCCCCTCCGAGCCGTACGACTCCGGCGTGCCGGGCGGCGTGGAGTGGGGACAGCCCTACAGCCAGGCGCTGGCGGCGTTCACCAGCCCGATCCCGTCCTACGCCCAGGTCGCCGAGGTGCTGCCGCCGCTGGAGGCGACGGCGCTGGCGTCCGCGGAGCAGAAGTACAACACGGGCCTGGTGACGGTCCTGACCGCGGGCAGCGAGGACGAATTCCAGGCCGCCTACGACGAGATGATCGCGTCGCTGATCGACACCGCGCGCTGGCGGCGGATCTACGAAGACCGCACCAAGCGGTGGGTCGCGTGGCTCGAGTCCAACGGCATCGACGACCGCGCCGAGCTCAAGTCCGTGACGCCGATCGCCGCGTGGAAGGAGGTCATGGGCTGGTAACGGCCTGAACGCAGGCTGGCCGCATGTGCCCCGTTCGGGGCTCGTGCGCCAGCCTGTCTCTCACTCGATGCGGAGCCGCACCCAGCGCGTGTGGGTGACGCCCTCCGAGGTGCACCAGAACCAGGCGAGCACGGTGCCGTCGGCCAGCACGATGCCGGACGGCTTGCCGAAGGCGATCTGCATGTGCTCGGCCAGGAAGTTCTCGTGCTCGGGCTCGCCCAGGGTGGCCTCGTCGCCGGCGTCGAAGACGACGATCTCGTGCTCGACGTCATAGTGCGACAGGTCGCGCGTGAGCGCGACGTGGATGCCCTGCGGCTCGTGCCGATAGTTGTAGATCGCCGCCACCCGCCCGTCGGGCAACGGGATGGGCGAGCAGACCTGGCCGCGCAGGTTGGTCGGAGCGGGCTCCGTCCACGTGCGGCCCCGGTCGGCAGAGACGCTCCAGTGGTTGACCTCGTCCTCCGACGTCCCGTACTTGTGGGTCCAGAACATCGTGTAGATGCGGCCGTCGCCAAGCACCGCGCACATCTGGTCCCACCACAGCAGCCGGCCCGAAGGGTCGTCCGCTACCACGGTGAGCTCGCCCCAGGTCCGCCCCCGGTCCGCCGAGAACACGGCGATCGCCTTCTGGTCGGGCGGCCCGTCGTAGCCCTCCGGCTTCCAGGTCTCCAGCGGGTACATCCAGCGGTCGGGAGCGAGTTGCTTGAGGCTGCCGGCGCCGTTCACGGTGTACTTCTCCGGCGGCAGGTCCACCGGCACCACCTGCGGCTCCGACCAGGTGCGCCCGCGGTCGTCGGACCAGAGCAGCAGGTTCTCCGGGGCGTTCAGGGCCTCGGTCTCGGCATCGAACATGGGGGCTTCGCTCAGGCGGGCGCGGCCGGCGGTCATGACCAGGCGGCCGTCCGGCACCTCGCTGATCTGCGGGCCGCCGTAACCGTAGCCGTCGGTCGGCCGCCCGCCGCCTTCGTGGATGCTGCCCTGGCTGACCCAGTTCCTGCCGTCGTCCGAGTGCAGCACCTCGATCAGCTTGTCCGAGGAGGCCAGGTCCGGCCCCACCGACTGGCTGGCGATGAAGCTGCCGTCGGACAGCGGGGTGATCCACGGGTGGAACGCGCCCCGCCCCGGCACGCGCGACAGGATGCCCTGGTCGATGATCTCCATCATGGCGGTCCGTCCTTCTCCGGTGTGGTCAGGCGATGACGAACAGCTCATCCGTGTCCATCAGGTCCGTGAGGATGCGCGGCTCGCCGTCGGTGACCACGAGGGTGTCCCCAGTGTGGTACAGAAATCCGTCCGCGTCCCTGGTCTCCACGAGGAGAGAAGAATGGCAGAGGTGACGTGGGACGCGCGAGACGTCGCGGATCAGAGAGCGTGCCCGTATGCCAAGACGGTCGATGGCTTCCAGCGTCGCTCACCGGATAGGCAACATCGACTTCGGCGACCTGAATTGGGAGAAACGCACCTACAACACCAACAGGGCGTATGGCGACAGCAAGCTGGCGAACCTCTATTTCGCCTACGAGCTGGCGCGCAAGCTCAAGCCGGACGAGAATGCCCCCGTGGTCGCGGCGGCCCATCCGGGATTGACGCGCACTGAGCTTCAGCGTCACATGGGGTTGATGAGCTTCTTGAACATCCTGTTCTCCCAGGCGGTCGAAGTGGGCGCCCTGCCCGCGCTGCGGGCGGGTTTCGACAGCGACGTTCAGCAGGGCGATTTCTTCGGCCCCTCCGGATTCATGGAATTCCATGGAAGCCCCGTAAAGGTCAGATCCAATGCCCGCTCATACAGGACGGAAGCAGCTCAGGAACTGTGGAAACAGTCGGTGCAACTCGCCGGAGTAACGTATTGAGAAAGCGACGGGCGGTGGTGAGGCGACCCCGAGGGGTGCTCTGGGGCTAACGTAAAGCACTCCGGCCGCCCGCTGTTCACGGTCCGTTCGGGAAGGTACACTCGCCGGTGAAATGACGCGCGCAGACGTCGACGCCCCGCGGGCCATAGCGCGTCGACCGCGGCGGCTGGTTGCGGTATCGGGGCGCGACGCCCTGGGTACCACCGTGCTGTTCGCGCCGGGGTTCATCATCTACCTTGCGTTCATGGTCCTGCCGATCATGCTCAGTCTGTACTACTCGTTCTTCGATTGGGACGGAATCCGCTCGACGATGAACTTCGTCGGGCTGAAGAACTACATACGCGGCCTGAACAACCGCTATTTCCACAGCGCGTTGCGCATGACCTTCTTCTTCACCATCCCCGGAGCGCTGCTCGGCAACGCGCTTGGACTGTTTCTTGCCGTGCTGGTGAACCGACCCGGACCCATGACCAACGTCTATCGTGCGGCGTTCTTCTTCCCGTTGTTGATCAGTTCGGTGGCGGTGGGTTTCATCTGGAAGGCGCTCCTCAGCTACCACGGTATCCTGGGCGGACTGTTCGCGGCTGCCGGAATGGAACCGATCGATTGGCTGGGCGATCCGCGGCTTGCGCCGTGGTCGATCCTGATGGTCAACCTCTGGCGCGACACGGGATTCGTAACGGTGATCTACCTCGCGGGGCTGCAGGCGGTGCCCGGCGACCTCTACGACGCCGCTACCATCGATGGCGCCTCGGCGTGGCAGCGGTTCAGAGCCGTGACGTACCCCTGGCTCGCGCCGGCGCTGACCGCCAACGTGGTGTTCCTGTTCACCGGCTACATGCGCATCTACGACCTGGTGGTCGTGCTCACCAGCGGCGGCCCCGCCGGCGCCACCGAGACCATCGCCCTGCAGATCCTCCGCGTCGGCTTCCAGCAGAACCGCATGTCGTACGGGTCCAGCCTGGCCATCTACATGCTGCTGATCGTCGGCGTGGTCTCCATAACGCTGGTGCTGCTGCTGCGCCGGCGCGAAGACAGGCTGGTGACATAGAGGCCGCATGTGAACGTCACGGGACGCGGGCTCCGCGCTCTGCCGTCGGTCGCCCGCCATGCCTTCCTGCTGGTCACCGGCGGGGTCTTTCTGGTGCCCTTCTACATCGCCATCGTCAACGTGTTCAAGACGCGTGCCGACATCTTTGCCAGCCCGCTGGGCATCCCGTTCGCACGCCTGACGCTGGACAACATCGCCCGCAATCTCGACACGCCGCATTTCAACGTCGGCATCGCCTACGGGACCTCCGTCGTGCTCAGCAGCGCTACCGTGGCGCTGGTCGTGATCCTGGGATCGGCCATGTCCTTTGTGCTCAGCCGTCGCCGACACCGGTTCTTCACGCTGTCCTACCTGCTGCTGCTGGCCGGATTGATGGTGCCGGCGCAGGTGATCCTGTTGCCACTCGTGCAGGTGCTGCGCCAGCTCGGCCTGATGTTCACGGTGCCGGGCCTGCTGCTCGCCAGCCTGGCCTGGTACCTGCCGTTCGCGGTGTTCGTGTTCGCCGGCTACGTCCGCACCATTCCGATACAGCTCGACGAGTCCGCGCGGCTCGACGGGGCAGGAGAGGTGCTGATCTTCGCGCGCATCATCTCCCCGCTGATCGGTCCGGCAATCGCCAGCGTGGTCATATTCATCGCGCTGTGGACGTGGAACGACTTCGTCAGCCCGCTGATCATACTGGGCACCTCGAAGTACTACACGATCACGATCGGCGTGTACCGGGCCATCGGTCAATACGTGCAGAAGTGGGAAGACGTGTTCGCCATCCTGTTCATGGCGATCTTTCCGGTGGCGGCCTTCTACGTGGTCATGCAGCGTCACTTCGTGTCCGGGCTGACCGCGGGGACGTTGAAAGGCTGAAAGGATGGGCGGGGACGGCGCGGCGCCGCCCCCGCTCGGATCGTCGCTTGCCGTACGCTTCTCTTAGTTGCCCTGCGCGTCACTCCAGAACTCGTCGAGCTCGCGCAGCGCACGGCCGACGTCGGTGACCTGACCGGCCAGGAACGACTGGCCCACGCGGTCGTAGATCGGTCCGATGCCGGGCGGCGGCTGCTCGCCGATCATGCCGTTGTACAGACCCGACGTGGTCGGCGCCTCGGCGAGCAGGTCCTGCAGCTCCATCTGCAGCGGCGTCATGGGATAGGTCAGCGGCGGATCCAGAGTGGAGAACAGTCCGTCCACCTCCAGCAGCTTGGCGCCGTACACGTCGTCCATCAGCGCGAACTTCATCAGCTCGTAGGCCGTCTCCGGATGCTCCGATTCGTTGTACACGCCGATGCTCCCGTAGTTCAGCCCCTGCATCATGTGCTGCGCACCGCCGGATGTCGGCGGAAAGAACACGCCGACGTCGAAATCCTTCTCCGCGTTCCCTTCGGCCGCCGTGAACCAGCTCCCCATCGGGTAGATGGCGCCCTTGCCGGCCAGGAACTGCTGCTCCAGGTCGGCGTAGCCCACGCTGAGGGCTCCCTTGTTGAAGCACTCACCCGCAACCAGCTCATTGTAGAACGCTCCGGCTTCCGCGAAACCGGTCTCGAAGTCGACCTCACCGTCCCAGCGGTCGGCGTACCAATCCGCGTTCTTCTGAAACACGTCGGCGCCGGCCAGAATCGAGAACACGAATCCCGCGACCCACTCGCCGCCGGTGATGATCGGCGTGATGCCCGCGTCGCGCAACTGACCGCAGGCGGCCAGGAACTCGTCCCAAGTCTTCGGAGTATCGGTGAGGCCGGCTTGCGCCCAGAGCGCCTTGTTGTAGAACAGCAACCCCTGTGGCTGCATCGACGTAAGCACGCTGTACAGCGTCCCCTGGTAGCGAGCGATGTCCACGTTGCGGATCCGCTGCAGGTCGGGATCGTCGTCCGGCAACGGCCACAGAATGCCGGCGTCGGCGAAGTCCTTGACGTTGATGTTGGTCATCAGGTCCGGGACGTCGCCGGCGGCGATGCGGGTCTTGATGAAGTCACTTGCCGAGGGCGTGACCGCCGGGTTCGCCTCGATCAATTCGATCGTGACGTCCGGGTGCTTCGCAACGAACGCGTCCGCCACCTCCTGCCAGAACTCCAGGGTCAGGTTGGGGGTGACCCAGACCTGCCAGGAGATGTCTTCCGCGAAGCAGACGCCCGCTCCCAGCAGAGATACGCACAACACCAGTGCCAGTAGTCGTGCCTTCTTCTTGGCCATCTGTTTCCTCCTCAGGGCCGTGATTCGTGCCCCGCGTCCAGTACGCGGGGACTCCGGGAATGCTGAAGGTCGGCGGAACGCCGCCCTCGATCGGTCCGCCGGGGTATCGCTCCCCGCGAACGGATCAGGTAGGGTGGCATATGCGCGTCAACCATCATCGGCCCCATATTGAATATGGTTTTCATGGCTGTCAAGCTCTCCGGTGACGACCGCGTGGTTATTCAGTGCGCCGTGGCAAGGCGTCATTCCCCAGCGGGAGGAAGTCCCGTCCGGCAACTGTCGCTCCAGCCGGTAGCAATCGGAGCGGACGAAGGAGGCAACGAACCGTCTGAAGCACTTCGATGGAACGGGCCGCCAAGGGCGGCTTAGCGAGCATGTGGGCCGCAACGCGAGTGAACGCTGAGCAGGCCTCGAAACGGGTAACGCGGAAGCCGAGCCGCCTGAATAACGGCGAAGGCTGCCACCGACTGGGAAGCGAGCGACACGTGCACTGGTCGGTTCCGCCGGGGTAGTGGCGGCGGCACGCATGCATAGGGGAATAGAGGCAACACGGGAAGTCCCGACGGTGGCGTAGCACGCGCCAACCGGAGTTCCGTGAGGAACAGGTCCGGGCCGTACGGGATGGCGGAGAGGCCCGCAGTACCGGTGAAGCCGGGTAACGCCGGTGAAGGGAAGGGGCCTTGGTTCGAGAGCAGCGGTGGAAGGAGGAAAGGACATGGGGACTGGCGAGAGCCTATCAGCCCCGGAAGGAGTTCGGAAACTTCGGAAGGCGCTACATGCGAAAGCGAAGGAGTCTCCAAACCTTCGATTCTACTCATTGAGCGACAAGGTGTGGCGAGCCGATGTCTTGCAGGCCGCTTGGCAGGCAGTCCGCCGCAACGGCGGTGCTGCCGGCGTGGACGGCGAGACGGTGCAGCGCATCGAGGCGCGAGGGGTGAGCCGATGGCTTGGAGAACTGGCGCGGGACTTGAAGGAAGGCACCTATCGGCCGGGCGCGGTGCGACAGGTGCTGATCCGCAAGAAGCAGGCAGGAAAGTACCGACCGCTGGGCATACCGTGCGTTCGGGACCGGGTTGCGCAGACGGCGGCACTGTTGGTGTTGACGCCGATCTTCGAAGCGGACCTGCAACCGGAGCAATACGCCTACCGGGAGGGGTGCAGCGCGCAGGACGCAGTGAAGCGCGTGCACCGGCTGCTGAACTGGGGCCACCGGGAGGTGGTCGACGCGGATCTGTCCAACTACTTCGGCGAGATACCGCACGCCGAGCTGATGCGCAGCGTAGCCCGCCGCGTAAGCGATGGGAGACTGCTGGGCTGGATCAAGGCGTGGCTGGAGATGCCGGTGGAGGAGGACGGCGGTGGTGGCGGCACACGCCGCACGAACCGGGCGCGACGGGAGAGGAAGGGGACGCCGCAAGGTGCACCGTTCTCCCCGCTGATCAGCAACATCTACATGCGACGCTTCATTGTGGGCTGGAAGGTGCTGGGCTACGCCCGGCGCTTCGACGCAGAGATCGTGAATTACGCAGACGACTTCGTGGTCTGCGGCAAAGCCCCCGCGGAAGCGATGAGGGGAGTTGTCGAGGACATGATGGAGCGCCTGCGGGTGCCGATCAACGTGACGAAGACCCGAAGCATGCGGGTACCGGAGGGGTCGTTGGAGTTCCTTGGGTACCGCATCGGGCGCAACTACCGTCCGCGCACGGGGCAGGCCTATATCGGCACTCGCCCGAGCCGGAGCAGTGTAGTGAGCGTGTGCCGCAGAATCAGCGAGTTGACGCACTGTAGGTATGGACTACTCGACTCGGAAACGGTCGTGCGACGCCTGAACTGGGTGATCAACGGGTGGGCTAACTACTTCCAACTGGGGCAAGTGAGCCCCGCCTACAAGATCGTCGACGAGCATGCGATCCGGCGGCTGCGCCGGTGGCTGTGCCGCAAGCACAAGGTGCGGACCGGGAAGTACGTGCGCTTCCCGAACGAGCGTCTCTGGAAAGACCTGGGCCTCACCCGCCTTGTTTCGCGAACGGCACGCTTTCCGTGGGCGCAGGCATGATCTCGTCCGAGAGCCCGGTGCCGGAGATCGGCACGCCGGGTTCGATGAGCGGGGAGAGGAAACGTGGCTACGGTGGAGATTGAGGCACCGGCATGGGCGAAAGCCGCCGGTAACGGCTACTCCCTCCACCTACGGCAGGGCGCGCCTCTCCTCGACTCTACTAGAATGATGCAACTCGTTTTCATCTCGGACGATGGGTCGCCAGCAACCGCTCGTGCCCGGATGGCCGGCAGGCGGCGGCACCTATGAACGCGAGCGGTCCTGCGCGCACGGCCGACAGCGGGGCGGCAGGACCGGATCTGCTCTCGCAGATCGTTCGGTCCGGCCCGACGATGAGCCGCGGCGAGCGCAGCGTCGCCGATCTGGTCCGCTCGGACCCGGAGTTCGCCGTGCACTCCCATACCAGGGACATCGCCTCCCGCGCCGGCGTGAGCACCGCGACGGTCTCGCGTTTCTGTCAGTCCGTGGGGTGCAGCGGGCTGCGTGAGCTGAAGCTGGAGCTGGCCAAGCTGCTGGCGGTCGGCGACCGCTTTCTGCACCCGCGGTCGATGCCGACGCAGAACGGCGACGCGGTGCACGAGATCGTGTCGATGATCCACGGCTCCCTCGACGCGCTGGTCGAGCAGGTCAGCGAGGCGGCCTTGAAGCGCGCCGCTGCGGCCATCGCCGGCGCGGCGCGGGTGCTGATCTTCGGGGGCGGCGGCGGCTCGTCGATGGCGGCGATGGAGGCGGAGAACCGTCTGTTCCGGCTGGGGGTTCGCGCGTCCTACTGCAACGACGCGCAGCTCCAGTTGATGATGGCGGCAGCGCTCAAGCCGGACGACGTGCTGATCGTGCTGTCCATCACCGGCCGGTACGAACCGATCCTGCGCGCCGCCGAGGTCGCCAACCAGTACGACGCGCACACGATCGCCGTGACCGCGCCCGACTCGCCGCTGTCGCGCGCGGCGCACGAAGTGGTGCCGTTTCACGTCGTGGAGCCGACGAACATCCTGTCCCCGACCCCCGCCCGCTACGTGCTGCTGGCGCTGATCGACATGCTGGCCTACGAGGTGGCCGAGATTCGCGGCGACACGGCGGTCGAATCCATGCGCCGCATCAAGTACCACCTGGTCCATACGCGCGACGACGACGACTCGCAACCGCTCGGCGATTGAACGGAGCGGTTGGCGCGGCCGGCGCGCCAAAGCGCACCGATACCCGCGCCCGCCACGATCCGGGCAGGATCCCGCGCACCCGCTCCCTGACGATGTGCACGGGAACCACCGGGGTGCGCGACTCGACGCCCAGCATGCCGGTGCCGCTCTGGAACGGCAGCATCGGCTGGCCGAGCCGCTGCTCTCCCCGGCGCGATCGCGGCGGTGTGGGCCACGTCCGCTGCCGCAGCGCGGGCAGGTTGATGCGCGCCGGGCCGCTCATGATCCCTCCGGCCGCATGTCGGGGCCGCCGGTGCCGTAGCCCAGCTCGATCGCGCGCGCCAGCATGCGGCGGCGGCGCGGGCCGGCCGTCTCGATCAGGCGGTCCGAGTAGAGTCGTCCGCGGGCGCGGCTCGACTGCTCCAGCACGCCGGTCAGCCAGTCGAAGTGCTCGCGGTTGCGCTCCGGCGTCGTGTTCTGGACGCAGTTGACGTGGATGGCGCGGCGGCCCGGCTTCTCGGTCAGGGCGGCGTGGTAGACCTTGTGGTTCATGAAGATCACGTCGCCCGGCTCGTTGCGCAGCGAATGGCGTCCCGGCATCTCCTCCGGCTCCACGCCCAGGTCGTGGAGCCGGTCGCCGAAGCCGTCCTCGCCGTAGTCGCGCGGCGTGCGCGTCAGCGCCTCGCCGAACTCCAGGAAGTGGCTGCCGGGAATGATGTCCAGGCAGCCGTCGCCCGGCCCCAGCCGGTCCAGGTAGATCGCGGCGCGCATGCTGAAGAGCCCGGTCGGGGCGCGCGTGTCATGGTGCCAGCGGCTCCCCTCCGTGTGCAGCAGCCCCTCGCTCTCCAGCAGGATGAAGTCCTCCCCCAGGAGCGTCTCGAAGGCGCTCACCAGCCGCTCGTCGTCGAGCAGCGGGTAGAACGCCTCCGGGTCGAGGTCGAAGAACGGCGCCACCTGCTGCCGCCGCTCCCCCGGTCCGGGGGCCGGCGCGCCGCCGCGCGCCCGGCTCATGGCGGCGTCGAACGCGTCCGACAGGGCGCGCACCTCCGGCGGCGAGAAGAGCTGCGGGCACTGCAGGAACCCGAGCGTCTGGAAGTGCGCTACCTGCTGAGGGGTCATGGGTCCGCTCCGGTGGTCCCGGAAGCGTAGCGGATGGCGGGCGCCGTACCAATGCACGGGGCGTTCCGGACGATGCCCGATTCCCTTGACCGTTCGCGGGACCCGTGCCAGCGTCGGGGGCGGCATGACAGAGCGCACGCGGAGGCGGCGCCTCATCTACAACGAGGACGGCGACACGCTCGGAGGCTTCCGCAGCAGGCTGCATGAGGCGCCGATGTCGGCCGAGGACTACCTGTCCGAGCTGTTCGCGCCGCTGGCCGGCACCCACGTCGACACCTACGTCTGGTGCTGCGGGGCGACCCACGGGCTGAATCTCGTGCGGGCGGACGCGGAAGGGTCCGGCACGGAGCGGCCGGCCCTGTGGATGGAGCACCACCGCACCGCCGACGGCAAGTTCCTGAACGTCCACAACTGGCGGTCGTGGTGCAACCTGCAGTCGTTCCTGCAGGCCGGCCACAGTCCCGCGGAGCTCGTCGCCCGCGGCGCGCGCGACTGCGGCATGGAGCTGTTCTTCTCGCTGCGCATGAACGACGCGCACGACGCGCACGACCCCGATCCGGAAGCGGTCGCGGCGGGCATCGGCGGCATCAACCCGATCAAGAGCGAGCACCCCGACTGGCTGATCGGCGAGCCGGGCGCCGTCTACGAGCCGAAGTCGATCCCGTGGTGGATGCGCCGGGCGTTCGACTACGCGGCGGAAGGCTGCCGGGACCACGTGGTCGGGCTCGCCGAACGGATCCTGGGCTTCGACAACGACGGGATCGAGCTCGACTTCATGAGCCACCCGTTCCTGTTCAGGCTCGGCCGCGAGCGGCAGGACGCGCCGCTGCTCACCGCCATGGTCCGCCGGGTGAAGACGCTGGCGGCCGCGCGCGGCAAGTCGCTCATGGTGCGCGTGCCGGGCTCGATCGAGCGCTGCGAGCGGATCGGCATCGACGTGCGCACCTGGATCCGGGAGGAGATCGTGGACGTGCTGTCGCTGGGCCGCAGCGTCACCCCGGCCACCATTCCCACCGGAGCGTGGATGCGGGCGGTGGCCGGCACGGCGTGCCAGGTGTTCCCGTCGATCAATCCCAATCACGATCCCCGGCTCGCGCAGACCGAGGCGCTGCGCGCCTTCGCCATGCTGCACCTGCGCGACGGCGCGCACGGCGTCTACCTGTTCAACTTCTTCCGGCAGCCGTTCTCCAAGCACTACCGGCAGTTCTTCGACCTGGACCGGTGGGGCTGGGACGCGCTGCGCGAGATCGGCGACCTCGACACCCTGGCCACGCGCGACAAGCGCTACATCTTCGACTTCCTGAAGGCCGGCACGCCGGGCGCCTACGGGCACGGGATCCCGGAGGAGCTGGTGGACCTGCCGCTGGAGCTGGCCGGGGACGGACAGCAGGGCCGCGTGCGCTTCCGGATCGGCGACCGCCTGGGCGGTGTTCCACAGGAGATCGCGCTGCGGGTCGAGGTGGCGAACCTCACGGAGCTGGACGAGCTGGAGCTGGCCGTCAACGGCCACCGGCTGGTGGGCGAGGAGCGGACCTATCCCTACCAGTACGGGGCGGAGATCGCCTTCCCGGTGTCCGCGCACGTCCTGAACACCGGCGGCAACGAGCTGCAGCTCACGGTGCGCAAGCGCAACCCGTACATCCATCCGCCGCTGATCGTCGAGTGGGCGGAGGTCTCGATCCGCTACCGGTGAGCCCGCCGCACCCGCTCACACCGTGATCGTGACCGTCCCGTCCTCGTCCCTGACCGGGTAGGATTGCAGGCGCAGCGGCGTGCGGGACAGCGCCCTGCCGGTGCAGAGGTCGAAGTCCGAGCCGTGCCAGGGGCAGTAGAGGATCTCTCCCTCCCGCTCCCACCGGGGCTGCCAGCCGGTCTCCGGGCCTTGCGCCAGCGTGCCGGTGACGGTGCCGGCGCAGACCGGACCGCCGTCGTGCGGACAGCGGTTGCGGTAGGCGCGGAGGCTGCCGCCGGCGCGGAAGATGCCGATCTCCACGCCGTTGACGGTCACCAGGCGGCAGGTCCCCTCCGCGATCTCCGCTGCGGGCATGAGCGGGTAGTCGGCCATGGCCCGCTACCTCGGCGGGATGCCGAAGAACTCGGCGGCGTTGGCGCCCATGATCTGCCGCCGCACCTCGTCGGGCATCGGGTACCTGCGGAGTCGGTCGGGATGCAGGAAGTCATGGTGCGGCCAGTCGGACGCGTAGATGACGTTGTCGTGGTTCCCGGTGAAGGTGCTGATCAGGTCGAGCAGCTTCACGTAGTCGCGCGGATGCTCCGGCTCCTCCGCCGGCTGGGTGGAGAAGCGGAAGTTCCGGAGGTAGTGGTTGGGCCGCTCCTTGAAGAACGGCAGCAACCGGCCGCGCCACTCCAGGTACTCGTTGTTCAGCCGCATCATCATCCACGGCACCCAGGCCAGGCCGCCCTCGTTGAAGCTGACCTTCAGGTCGGGAAATCGCACCGGGATGCCGTTGCACATCAGGTGGTAGAAGTTGGCCGACATCTGCAGCGAGTGGCCGAAGCCATGCCGGCCGACCTCGTCGAACTGCTCGAGCTGGCAGGGAAAGGTGGGATGGCACATGGCCAGTCCGTGCAGGGCCACCGGCAGGCCCAGCTCTTGCGCCGCCTGGTAGATCGGGTGGTACATCCGGTGGCCGTACAGGGGGTTCACGCCGGCGGACGGCAGGAACACGCACACCATCTTGTGCCGGCCGCCGAGCTCGCGTATTTCCGCCGCGGAGCCCTCCGGGTCCTGCGGGGCGATGCACAGCGCGCCGTAGAAGCCGTCGACCGTCAGCCACCGGTCGATGAGCCAGCGGTTGTAGGCGCGCGCCACGGCCATGGCGTAGTCGGCGTCGACCTGCACGGCGAGCTTGAGCAGCAGGTCGGGAAAGAGCACGGCCGACTCGATGCCGAAGCCGTCCAGGTCGCGGCGGCACTGCGCGGGATCGACCTCGAACAGGGGCCGGTTCTGCCCGCCCGGCCACAGCGGGTCGGAGCCGTCGCCCGACCCCTGCGCCAGTCCGGGCACGATGTAGTCGCCCACCGATCCGAAGCGCGAGGTGACGGCAGCCGCCGGTGCGATCGCCGCCAGGGCCTTGCGCCACGGCAGGTCGCAGTGGCGGGCCAGCTCGTCCGGCAGCTCGCGGACGTGCACGTCGCAGTCCACGATGCGGGGGGTTTTCGCATAGGGATTGCGCCTTCCCTTCGAGAAGTCGTAGTGGTCCCTCATCGCCCCACCTCCGCTCATAGTAGCCTGCATGAACCGTTCCATGAGTGAGCTCGACTCGGTAGCGGCGAGCCTGGCGCCCGATCCGCTCCGGTTCGAAGACGGCACCGAAGCCGACGCGTCGTCGTGGGCGCGCCGCCGCGGGGAGCTGGCGCGCGCGATCATCCCGCACGAGTACGGCGGCATGCCGCCGGCGCCGGACGGCGTCGAGGTGATCCGGCGCTCGGCCAACCTGATCGCGCCGGAGCGCATGGTCGCCTATCACACCCACGAGATCCGGGTGAGCGTCGCGGGCGGCGAGATCCGGTTCCCGCTCAGCCTGTGGATCCCGCCGGGCGACGGGCCGTTTCCGGTCGTCCTGGACGGCGACGGCTGCTGGCGCTACTTCAACGACCAGGTCGTCCGCTCCGTGCTGGAGCGCGGCTACATCGCCGCCTCGTTCGACCGCACCGCGCTTGCCGCCGACAATCCCGACCGGTACCGCGAGACCGGCCTGTACCGCCTGATGCCCGGCGCCGAGTGCGGCGCCCTGGCCGCCTGGGCGTGGGGCTACCACCGCTGCGTGGACGCGCTGGAGCGAATCGACGCGGCGGACGCCGACCGCATCGCCGTCACCGGGCACTCCCGCGGCGGCAAGAGCGCGCTGCTGGCCGGCGCCACCGACGAGCGGATCGCGCTCACCAACCCCAACTGCTCCGGAGCCGGCGGCTCCGGGCCCAACCGGATGAAGGGCGACGGCGCGGAGGTAATCGAGGACTTCCTGAAGAGCCGCTACATCTTCTGGTTCGGGAAGGACTTCGCCGACTACGCCGGCCGCGACGGGGAACTGCCGTACGACCAGCACTTCCTGCACGCTCTGGTCGCGCCGCGCGCGCTGCTGGTCACCGAGGCGTTCGGCGACCCGTGGGCCAACCCCTCCGGGTCCTACGCAGCGCTGCGCACCACCGAACGGGTCTACCGCATGCTCGGGGCGGCGGACGCCATCGGCTGGGCGTTCCGCCCGGGCGGCCACGACCACTCCGCGGCCGACTACGATGCGTTGCTTGACTTCGCCGACCGGTCGCTCCGCGGCTTCCGGGTCGAGCGGAACGTGCAACTCGACCTGTTCGGCGACGCCGACTGCTGAGCGGCTCGCCGCCGGCACCGTCAACGCCGTGCCGCCAACCAGGTCGGCTCACGTCGGCGACCGATGAAGGATCACAAGGCGGGCGTCACCTCATCGAGGCCCCTGGAGACTCCTCACAGACGTCAGACCGTGTGCACACGCCGCCGGCCTCCAGCAACAGGGCGATGATGTCCGGATGGCGGGCGCGGTCCAGCGGCGTGCGGCCGAATGTGTCCGTCGGATTGACTTCTGCGCCCGCCTCCAGCAGCGCGGCCACGACGGCGGGATAGTCGCCGTCCGCGGCGCTGTGCAGCGGCGTGCGGTCCAGAAGATTGCGGGCTTCCAGGTTCGCGCCGGCCTCCACCAGGGCGACGATGATGGCGGGATTGTGGTGGAGCGCGGCCGCGTGGTGCAGGGGCGTACCGCCGCCGATCCGGTGCCGCGCATCCAGGTCGGCGCCGGCATCGGTCAACGCGGTGATGATCGCCGGATTCTCGGTGTTGCCGGCCGCGGTGAGCAGCGGCGTTGCGCCCAGGTCGTTGCGGGCTTCCAGGTCCGCGCCGGCCTCCAACAGGGCGGTGATGACGGCCGGGCTCTGGTTGGTGTAGGCCGCGGCGTGCAGCGCGGTGCCGTTGCCGTCACTGAGCCGGGCTTCCATATCGGCACCCGCTGCCGCCAGGGCAGTGATGATGGCTGGATTCTGGTTGTACGCGGCGGCACTGTGCAGCGGCGTTGCGCCGTTCTCATTGCGCGTCTCGAGCGGCGCGCCGGCGCTTGCAAGAGCCGCGATGACGGCCGGATGGTCGCTGTGCCGGGCTGCCAGGTGCAGCGCCGTGTTGCTGTCCGTCGTGGTGCGCGCGTCCAGGTCGGCGCCCGCGTCCACGAGCGCGGCGACGATGGCCGGGCGATCGTTGTAGCGGGCCGCCCAGTGCAGGGCGGTGTTCCCGTCCGGGTCGCGCGCGGTGACGTCCGCGCCCTGCCGGATGCAGGAGGCGACCCGCGCGGCATCCGCCCAGGCAAAGAACGCCTCCGTGTGCAGTTGGTCGCAGCCGGGGACGGGGTGCAGGCTGCAACCTGCCGTTGCCAGCACGCCAGCCAGCAGCGCCACGGGCACCATCCGGCGCCGGGATCGCGCGCCGGGCAACCCGAACCGGTCCACAAGTTCGGAATTCATGATTCCGAGAATACCATCACGCCTCGACGCGCATCTCTGCCGCCGTCGATCAGATCTTTTCCAGGGCCAGACGTTCAGACGTTCGACACGGAGCTAGCGCCCCGCGCCGAGGCTCCCTGAGGCCGCCAGCAGCAGGTCGAGCGAGCGCTCCATGCCCAGTTCCTCACTGCCCCGGAAGTTGCTGCACACGCAGATCGTGACCTCGCGCTCCGGATCGCCCAACACCACCGCGCCGTAGCCGTTCATGTCGCCGTGGTGGCCGTAGGCGACCACCCGCGCGCCGTCCAGGTAGAGCTCGACCCCGGTCCCGTAGCCGTTCGACGGCCCGGGGGAGCACTCCTCCGACTTCCTGGTCGCCACCCGCAGCATCTCCCGCCGCGCCGCCGCGCTCAGCAGCACGTCCCCCGCGTCGGGGCCGAGCGCCGCGCCGAACGCGGCGATCTCGCTCGGCGTCGAGTACAGGCCGCCGCTCGGCACCCGGAAGCCGCGGCCGGCGTGCTGGCGCTCGGAGTCGCGGGTGCTGATCGACCCGTCGACCAGCCGCTCGTAGCCGGTCGCCAGCCGCTCGCGGTCCGCCGGCGGCCGGAACCCGGTCGCGGTCAGGCCGAGCGGCTCGCAGATCTCGGCGGCGACCAGCTCCGGGTACGGCATCCCGCCCGCGCGACGCACCGCCAGGCCCAGGATGGCGGCGCCGACGTTGGAGTAGTCGAAGCAGGCGCCCGGCGGATGGGCGAAGCGGGTGGCCCGGATGGCGCCCAGCAGCGTCTGCTCCCACCGCTCCACCGTGCCCGCCAGCAACCGCGGGATGCGCGGCTCGCGCGCCAGGCCGCTGGTGTGGGTGGCGAGGTCGCGCAGCGTGATTGCGCGCGGCTGTTCGGCGTAGCCGACCGTGATCTCGATCTCCGGCACGTGCCGGGAGACCGGATCGTCCAGGTCGAGCACGCCCCGCTCCGCCAGGCGCAGCGCCGTCACCACCGCCACCGTCTTGCTGATCGACCCCACCCGGTAGACGGTGCCGGCGTTGGCGCGCCGGCCTCGGTCGCGATCCGCCCAGCCGGCCGCGTGCCTCCACACCGTCCGCCCGCCATGCCGGACGGCCGCGCTCAGGCTGCCGGTGCCGTCGGCCGCGGCCGCCGCGTCCAGCGCGCCGGCCAACTCCCGGCAATTCCGTGCGTGCGTCATCGTCTACTCGGCGTCGGACGCCGGCGACTCGGACTGACGCTGTTGCTCTTCGATGATAGCGACCAGCCGTGTACAGAGGCCATGGATGCGGCGTGCGTCCTCTGCCGCGGCGCGTGCGACGTCGGCGTCCTCGTCGTACTCGAAGTAGAACGCGGGCGCTCGTTTGCCTGCCAGCCGGGACGAGACCGCCCGTACGTCGGCAGCCTCCTGATCGCTCAGCCCCATCTGCCTTTGGGCAAGCGCGGCGATGAACACGTCGGCGGTGTCGTGGACCTTGGGATAGTCGAAGCACAGGTAGCCGAGCACCGCTTTCATCACCAACTCGACGACTTCCTGGGCGTGGCGGACGGTGATGTTCCACGATCCGCGCGCGACCGCGGCATCCATCTCTCCCAGGTACTCCAGCGCCGCCGCCATGAGCTTCCGGCCGCGCTCGTGGTTGCTCATGCAGCCGGCCCTACAGGGTGACGACCTCGCCGGGCCGCAGATCCGGCTTGAGGTCCCAGTACCACGAACCATCCGCCAGCTCGATGCGGCGTGAGCCGAGTTCCTGGAGCCTCTCCCGCAAGCGCTCCAGCTTCCGGCGGAGCACGCCACGCGGATCGAACAGGACGATGCCATGGTCCGTCATGTCGAGCATCAACCACGGAGTGTCTGCCAACTCTTCCTCCGAGCGGTAGATCGCGACCGGGGCGGTCGGCACCCCTCGCGCGGACAGCTCGCGCGCCAGCGGTTGATCGCGCAGGCGCAACTCCGCGCGGAGGAACGCCTCGGAGACGGTCTCCCGGTCACCGCGATGGACGACGAACAGGTCGATGTCGCTCCAGCGGTGCGCCTCACCCCGCGCCACCGAGCCGTACAGCGCGACCGCGGTCAGCCGGTCGCAAAGCGCGGCGCGCGTCTCCGTCAGCAGGGCGTCGGTCAGCGGCTTGACGTCGGGGTAGCCAGACGCCGCCGGATGAGTCATGTCACCGAGCTGGCCGGCCCCTAGCCGTCCGACAGCGCCGGCACCACCTCGGTGGCGAGCAGTTCCACGCAGCGCCACCAGCGGTCGTCGTTGTCGGAGTCCTGGGCGAGCATGAGCAGCGTGCCGAAGCCGCCGGTGATGTCGATTACCTCGCGCAGGCGCTGCACGACCGTGTCGACGCTGCCGATGATGCACAGGTTCTCCAGGACGTACGGGACGTCGATGTCGTCGTCGGTCATGCCGGGGTCGAGCTTCATCGCCTCCTGCACCATGCCGGCCTTGAGGATCTTGATCAGGTACTCGTACGACCGGGCGTAGGCGCCGTCGGCGCGGGCGAACTCCCAGGCGTCGGCGTCGGTGTCGGCCACCATGATGCTGCGCGACACCCGCCAGTCGGCGCGGTCCGGCTCCGGGCGGCCGGCCTTGGCCGCGCCCTCGCAGTAGACTTCCCATTGCCGCTTGAGCACCTGCGGGGTGACCATGTTGGCGCTGATCGGGATGTAGCCGCGCTCGCCGGCGGTGAGCGCGCCGCGCGACTCCGCCTTGATGATGCTGGTCGCAATCGGCGGGTGCGGCTTCTGGTACGGCTTGAGGATGTCGCCCATGTTGAAGTCGGGGCGGGGGTTCTGGACCTTGATCTCCCAGAACTCGTCCTTGAGCTCGTACGGCGCCTCGGACTCCCACAGCTTCAGGACCATGTCCATGCCGCGTATGGTCATCAGCCCGACCTCGGCCGGGTCCAGGCCGAACAGCTCGTAGTCGCACGGTACGCCGCCCTGGCCGAAGCCGATCAGGAAGCGGCCGCGCGCCAGGTGGTCGAGGTAGGCCAGCCGGGTGGCGATGTTGGCCGGATGGTGCAGGGGCATGATCGTCACGCCGGTGCCCAGCTTGATGTTCGAGGTGCGCGGCAGCGCGTTGGCGATGAAGACGTCATTGGAGGGGATGGGCTCCCAGTCCAGGGTGTGGTGCTGGCCGATCCACGCCTCCTCGTAGCCGAGCTTGTCGCAGCGCACCACCAGCTCCAGGTCCTCCTCGTAGCCCTCGGTGCGGTCGCGCTCCGGCGGGTGCAGCGGCATCATGAACATTCCGAGTTTCATCTCAGCGGACTCCTTGGCGGCTCGCCGGCACGGTGACCGGGTTGTAAGCTCGCCCCGATGATAGCAAAGCGTCCGCTCCGGCACCGGTACCGGCCCACCCACTACTACCGCACCCTCGGCACGCACGAGCCCGTGGTGTCGATCTGCGACGGCGACACCGTCGTGACCTCCACCGTCGACGCGGGCGGCGGCGACAGCACGGGCGAGCAGGTGACCCCGCGCGGCAACCCGCAGACCGGCCCCTTCCACGTCGACGGCGCCGAGCCCGGCGACGCGCTGGCGGTCACCCTGCACGCCGTCACGCCCAACCGCGCCACCGGCTTCACCACCTCCCCCGTGGACGCGCAGGTGCTGGAGCCCGGCTTCGACGCCGGGACGAAACGGATGGTCGACTGGCGGCTGGACCTGGACGGCGGCACCGCCACCCCGGTCGACGTGCCCGGCCTGGAGGCGCTGAGGGTGCCGCTGCGGCCCATGATCGGCTGCTTCGGAGTGGCTCCGGACCGGGGGGAGGCGATCTCCACCGCAACTTCCGGCGCGCACGGCGGCAACATGGACTACGCCGGCTTCGTGGCCGGCGTCACCGTCTGGTTCCCGGTGTCGGTGCCGGGCGCGCTGTTCTTCCTGGGCGACGTCCACGCCGTGCAGGGCGATGGCGAGATCACCGGCAACGGCGTCGAGGTGTCGGCCGACGTCACCTTCTCCGTGCGCGTGCTGTCCGGGCGCACGATCGCCTGGCCGCGCGCGGTCTCAGGCGACCACCTGATGACCGTCGGCTGCGGCCGCCCGCTCGACCAGTGCGTGCAGTACGCGACGTCCGAGATGCTGCGCTGGCTGGGCGAGCTGGGCCTGCCGGAGACGGCCGCGCACACGCTGCTGGGTCAGGCGGTCGAGTACGACCTTGGCAACATCTACGACCCCGCCTACACGATGATCTGCAAGATCCGCACGGACACCCTGCGCGCGATCGGCGTCTCTCCGGACGAGCCGTAAGCCGTCGCCGCGGTTCATTTTATGCTGACGAACATAATGTTGATGTGCATAATAATTCGATGGAGTTTCTCGATCGCGTCGACGAGCTGCGGCGCCTCGACAACGCGCTGCGCCGATCCGGGGCGTTCGCTGTCATCTGGGGCCGCCGGCGTGTAGGCAAGTCACGGCTGCTCCTGGAGTGGTCGCGACGGCGCGGCGGCCTGTACGCGGTCGCGGACGAGTCGGCGCCCGGCGTGCAGCGGCGCTACCTGGCCGCGGCGGTCGCGGAGCGGTTCGGGGGGTTCGCCGATGTCGAGTATCCGGACTGGCGGTCGTTCTTCGCCCGCCTGGCGGACGCCGCAGCACAGGCGAAGTGGGCTGGACCATTCATTCTCGACGAGCTTCCCTACCTGGTCGCCGCCGATCCGTCGGTGGCCGCCGTCCTCCAGAACTGGCTGGACGGCCAGGGCAGGCGGCCGTGCCTGGTGGTCAGCGGCTCCAGCCGGCACATGATGCACGGCGCGGTGCTCGACGCCGACGCGCCACTGTACGGCCGCGCCGTCGAAGCGTTCGCGGTGCGCCCGCTGCGGCCCGGCTACCTTGCCGACGTGTTCACCGCGCAGCCGGCCCGCGCCTTGGTGTCCGCTTACGCGCTCTGGGGCGGCGTGCCTCGCTACTGGGAGCTCGCCGAGCCGCACGGCGGCGACCTCGCCGCCGCGGTCGACGATCTGGTCCTCGATCCGTCAGGCCCCCTGCACGAGGAGCCCGATCGCCTGCTCCGGGCCGAGACCCCGCCGGCCACCCCGTTGCGGCCGCTGCTGGACGCCATCGGCGCGGGTGCCCACCGCATCAGCGAGATTGGACGCTGGCTCGGCAAGCCGGCCTCCAGCCTGTCGCGGCAACTTGCCGCCCTGGTCGAGATGGACTTCGTGTGCCGGGACATCCCGTTCGGGAGCAGCCCCGCATCCGGCAAGCGCAGCCTCTACCGGATCGACGACCCGTTCCTGCGCCTGTGGTTTGCGGTGGTCGCCCCGCACCGCGCCGCCTTGGCCGAAGCCCCGCGCGACACCCGGCTGCACTACTGGGGCAGGCACCGGGCCGCCCTGGAGGCGTACGCCTGGGAGGAGCTCTGCCGCATGGCGGTGCCGGAGCTGCATCGGAGCGACACCCTACTGGCGCGCTTGGGTCCCTGGGAGCCCGCGCGGCGCTACTGGCGCGGCAACGCCCCGGAGCTGGACGTCGTGGCGCAGTCGGTCGACGGCAGGCGGCTGCTGGTGGGCGAGGCGAAGTGGTCGGCCCGATCCGGCCCCGTATCGCGTGCCGGTCCGCTCCCCGACGTAAGCACGCTCCCCGGAGCGCCCGGAATGGAGGTGGTCGGCGTCCGGTTCGTGCCCGAGGCGTCGGTGGGAACCGATCCGACCACCGGCGTCCATCTGGTGGACGCGAGTGACGTGCTCTCCGTATTGCGCGCGACGGACCGCTAGGGCACCCCGGACTCGTCGAAGACGGCGGTGAGGTCGGCGGTGGGCCGGCCGTCCGCGGCGGCGATGGCGCGCGCGGCCGGCGGCTGCGTCCGGTACGCGTCGAGCCGGTCGCCGATGCGGTCGCCGAAGGCGCTCACGCCCTGCTTCTCCAGGAGCAGGCCGACCGGGATGCGGTCCCCCCACTCCAGCGCCTTGGTCGAGAACGCCGCCACCTTGGCGCGGAACCCATCGGCGTCCACACCGGCCGGGATGAGGCCGTCGTAGTCGGTCGCCTCCACGTCGTAGATGCGCGAATCGCCGGTCTCGGTGCCCTCGCCTCCGAACCACGCCCTGTCGTGCAGGTCGTTGTAGGTCGGGCACGGCTGCACGATGTCCAGGAACGAGAGGCCGGGGTGCTCGACCGCGCGGGTGATCATCTGCACCAGGTGGCGGACGTCGTACGAGTAGCCCCGCCCGATCCAGGTGAAGCCGCTGGCGAACGCCAGCGACGGGCCGTTGACGCTCTCCTGGATATTCGGCTCCGCCAAGCTCTTGGTCTTCAGGCCGAGCTGCAGCGTCGGCGCGCCCTGGCCCTGCGTGAGGCCGTACACCTCGTTGTTGAACAGCAGGTAGGTCAGGTCGACGTTGCGCCGGCCGGCGTTGACGAAGTGTCCGGCGCCGATGCCCAGCCCGTCGCCGTCGCCGGCGACGATGATCACGGTCAGCTCCGGGTTGGCCAGCTTGATGCCGGTCGCGAACGGCAGCGGCCGGCCGTGCAGGGTGTGCACGCCGTAGCAGTTGACGTAGTACTGCGCCTTGCCGGAGCAACCGATGCCGCCGACCAGCACCACCTCGTGCGGGCGGCGGCCCATGCCGGCCAGCGCCTGCTGCAGCGCACCCAGGATGCCGAAGTCGCCGCAGCCCGGGCACCAGTCGTTGGCGTAGTCGACCCGGAACTGCTTGAGTGCCTGCCTGCGGTCCAGGGTTGCTGTTGCCATGTTCTTCGCTACTCCCAGGGATTGCGCACGACGGTCCGCGCCTCGGCGCTGCCCGCGGCGATGCGGCGCAGCGGCGCCTGCAGCTCGGCGGCCGTGAACGGGCGTCCGTTGTACTTGACGATCTGGTGGGCCGGCCGCACGCCGGTCTCCACGCCGAGCAGGCGGGCGAACTGCCCGGAATGGTTGAGCTCCGCCGTCACCACCGGGCCCGCGGACCCGTCTCCGACCAGGAGCTCCTGCAGCTCGGCGGCCGGGAACGGCCAGAGCATGCGCACCTGCACCAGCCGCACGGCGATCCCCTCGCGCGCCAGCGCGCCGATAGCCTCCAGCACCGCGCCCTTGGTCGAGCCCCAGCCCACCACGGTGAGCTGAGCATCGTCCGCACCGTACACGGCCAGCTTCTCCTCCGGTCCGAGCTCCTGCGCGGCCAGCTCCAGCTTGCGTTCCCGCTTCTCCATCTGCTGCTCGCGCACCACCGGGTCCTCGGTGACGCGGCCCTCCTCAGTGTGCTCGCCGCCGGTCACCCAGTGCATGCCGCCCGGCTGGCCCAGCACCGGCCGCGGCGAGATGCCGTCGTCGGTGACCGCGAAGCGCGGGAACGAGCCCTGCTCCGGCGCGCGACCGTTCGGGTCGTAGAGCCGGCCGCGGTCGATCGACAGCGCGGCCGGGTCGAAGCGGGCCAGGGTCTGCGTGGTGCTGGACAGCGCTTTGTCCATCAGGTGGATGACCGGGAGCTGGTAGCGCTCGGCGTAGTTGAACGCCTGCGCGGCGTCCGCGAACCCTTCCGCCAGGTCGGAGGACGCCATCACGATGCGCGGGAACTCGCCGTGGCCGGCGTGCAGGGCGCTCAACAGGTCGCCCTGCTCGGTGCGTGTCGGAAGGCCGGTCGACGGGCCGCCGCGCTGCCAGAGCGTGACCACCAGCGGCACCTCGTTGATGCCGGTCCAGCCCAGCCCCTCGGTCATCAGCGAGAAGCCGGGGCCGGAGGTCGCGGTGGAGGCACGCACGCCGGTGAGCGCCGCGCCGGCCGCCATGGTGATGGCCGCGATCTCGTCCTCGGTCTGCACGACGATCACGGCCTGGTCCGCGCCGTCCTGGCTGCCGATGCGCTGATGGCGCTCCAGGAAGGTGTTCTCCGCCGTGGCGGGGCTGATCGGGTAGTAGGTCTGGAAGGCGAGGCCTGCGGCCATCTTGCCCATGGCCACCGCTTCGCTGCCGTTGATGTAGATGCGCCCGTCGCCGGCGCCGCCGGGCTTCAGCCGGAGGTGGAACGAGCGCTCCTCGAACCGCTGCAGCGCGTAGCGGTATGCCTGGTCGATGGCGTGCACGTTGAGCTCCACGATGGGCTTGCGGCCGCGGAACACGCGGTCCAGCGCGCGCACCAGGTAGGAGCGGTCCAGCCCCATGGCCGCGCAGCAGACCGCCACCGAGACCGTGTTGCGGGTGCGGTCGGCGCGCGCCTGCGGGATGCCCATCTCCTCGGCCAGGGCGCCGGTCACCGCGCCGAAGTCCACCGGCAGCGCGTGCACGCCGCGTTCGGCGGCCAGCTCCAGCAGGCCGGCGGTGCCGTGCGGCAGGCCGCGCTCGTCCAGCAGCGCGGTCAGGTCTTCGGCCACCCGCTCGTCCAGCATGCTCATCCGGCGGAGGGGCACGTCGGCGTCGCGCTCCGAGTGGAGCAGCCAGCCGCCGTCGGCAACGGTCATCACGTGCCGGGCCAGCGTCTCCGCGTCGAACGACGCCATGAAGTCCACTTCGCTCCGGTGGCAGGTGAGGGGATGGTCGGCGACGCGCACGTCGTAGTACGAGTGGCGGCCCATGATGTTGGAGTAGTATTCGCGGTGGCCGAACACGTGCAGGCCGGCCGCCGCGCAGGAGCGGGCAAAGAAGCGGGCCGCGGTGTCGACGCCGCTTCCCTGCGGCCCGCCGATCCGCCACGCCAGATCAGTTATCAGTTCCATGCCTGTTCAGGTCGATCGTCAGGTTTTCTTGCGAGCGGTGGGACGAATGCGACTCGCGCGGCGCAAACGACCGCGCACGCAACCCGGGAGCTACGCTAAGGTATTGTCTGACTTGACGTACTGTCAAACGGCGGGGCCGCCGGGCCGGCCGCAGCCAGCATGAAGATCGCCATCCTGGCCGACGTGCACGGCAATCTGCAAGCCCTGCACGCGGTCGCGGACCACGTCGACCGGTGGCGGCCGGATGCGGTGCTGGTGGCCGGGGACATCGTCAACCGCGGCCCGCGCTCCCCGGAGTGCTGGGATCTGGTCGACGAGCGCCGTGCGCGCGACGGTTGGATCGTCATCCGCGGCAACCACGAGGAGTACGTGATGCAGCGCGGCTCCCCGGACGCCGCGCGCCCGCCCCCCGCGTACGACGCGTTCGCGGCGGTCGACTGGTGCCGGCGCTCGCTGGGCGCGCGCGCCGCCGAGCTCCCGGCCATGCCGACCCAGGCGAGCCTGCAGACGCCGGCGGGCGAGGTCTTCATGACGCACGGCACCCTGCTCGGCTCCCGCGACGGCATCTACCCGCACACCACCGACCGGGAGCTGGCGGACAAGGTCCGCGCGGACAGCGCCGTGTTCGCGGTCGGCCACACCCACCGGCCGCTGACCCGCCGCTACCGCGGCTGCCTGGTGGTCAACGCCGGCGCGATCGGCATGCCGTTCGACGGCGACCCGCGCGCCTCCTACGCGCGCCTGGAGTTGAGCGGCTCCGTCAAACGGCGCGTGCGCATCGTGCGGCTGGACTACGACCGCGCCGCCGCGGAGCGCGACTTCGCTCTGAGCGGCTTCCTGGACGGCTGCGGCCCGATCGGGCGCATGATCCTCAACGAGTTCCGCACCGCGCGCGGCCGGCTGGCCGCCTGGACCCGCGACTACCAGGACCGGATCCTGGCGCGCGAGCTGACCGTCGCGGACGCCGCGGCGCTCTTCCTGGCCGGGATCCGCGGCTGACGCGGCCCGAGCCTACGGCTGCTCGCGCTCCAGGACGTCCGCCAGGTCCTTGCGGATCTCCTCGTCGGTGAGGCCGGCCCTGCGGTCGAAGGCGATGGTGCGCGCGACCAGCAGGTCGCGGTGCGGGTCGCTCACGTAGCCCTCCGGCAGCAGGCCGGCTGCCCGCGCGTTCTCGATCGTCCACTCGACCCGAGCCGGGGTCGGCAGGAACAGCCGGCGGACCGCCTGCGGCGCGCGCACCAGCAGCACCCACAGCCCGGCGGCCGCCGCCCCGGCCAGCGGCGCGGCCGCGGCGTGCGCGATCCGCTCGAAGGTGGACGCCATCGCCTGCCAGCCCACGCCGGCGCTGATCGCCTGGGCCACGGTGACCCCGGCGCCGATCGTGACGGCGATGATGCGGTTGATCGTGCTGAGGCGGGACGTCATCGGCGGGCGCGTCAGCCTGGGCCGGCAAGCTGACGACGCATCGTAGCCGCCGGAAGCGACTGCCGTCAGGCGGGCGCGCGCTCGTGGAGGGCCGACGTGGCTGCGCCGGGGTATGATGAGGGCGATGTCCAGTCACAGGCCACGGGGAGCGGGCTGAGCGATGGCACCGCGCGCCGCGCTGGTCGGGATCGGCGGCTACGGCCGCACGCTGCTGGAGGTATTGGCCGCCGAGCAGGCCGAGCGCAACTGCACGCTGGCCGCCGCCGTGGTGCGCACGCCCGGCCGCTACCCGGAGTCGGAGCGCATGCTGAACGAGCTCGGCGCAACCGCGCACCCGACCCTGGAGGAGGTGCTGGCCGCCGAGGCGGGCCGGCTGGACCTGGTCGTGGTCGCCGGCGGCATCCCCTGCCACGAGACCGCGTCCGTCGCGGCGCTGGAGGCCGGCTGCCACGTGCTCTGCGAGAAGCCGGCGGCCGGCACGTTGGCGCAGGCACGCCGCATGCAGCAGGCCGCTGCGCACAGCGGACGCATCCTGGCCATCGGCTACCAGGGCATGTACTCCCCCGCGGTCGCCTGGCTCAAGGCCCTGCGCACCGGGGGCGAGCTGGGCGCGCTCACACACGCGCGGACGCTGATCAGCGCGACGCGCGGCCGGCGCTACTACCGCCGCCGCGACTGGGGCGGCCGGCGCGGCGGCGCGGAGGTCCGCGACTCACCGATCCAGAACGCCTGCGCCCACCAGCTCCAGCAGATGCTGTACGTGGCGGGCGCCGGCGAGCGCCAGGCGGCCACTCCCGTCGCCGTCACGGCCGAGAACTACCGCGCCGCCCGCGACGCCTGGGCCGACACCCAGTACCTGCGGGTCGAGACCCGCGAAGGGACCGTCATCGGCATGCTGGCCGCGCACGCCTGCCTGGAGGCCACCGACGTCCACATGGAGTACCGCTTCGAGGGCGGCACGGCCACCGCTGCCGGCGGCCGTGTGGTGATCGAACGGGCAGGCAAGAGCGAGGAGGTGGCCGACCCGCCCTACAACCCGTCTCAGCCGCTGCACGCACTGCTGGCGTCACTGGAGACCGGCGATCCGCCCGCCTGCACGATCGGCAACGCCTTGCAGCACACCGCCTGTATCGAGGCGGGCTTTGCCGCCGCCCCGCCCGCGGAGGTGCCGGCCAAGTTCGTGCTCACGGCGACCCCGCCGCCGTCGCTGCCCACGGACGCCGCCGGCCCGGTCACCGCGATCCGCGGCATCGAGCGGACCCTGCAGGCCGCGCACGCCGCGGCGACCGGCTACGCCGGTTCCGGCGCGCCCTGGGCTCGCCCGCCCGCCCGCGTCACCCTGGGCGACGACCTGACGCCGGCACCACCATGACCATGACCGGCCTCTTCTCCGGCCTCCTGACCCCGCAGAACCCGCTCCTGCCGGTGACCGCCTGCAAGGACGCGCCGTGCGCGGGCGGGTAGGCGTCAGCCACTACGGCAACGACTCGATCGGTTCGCCATCGAGCGCGACGGTGACCATTCCGCCGGAGCCGGTGAACCCCGTTGGGGTCAGATGTCCATCGCCACCTCGGCGCGCTTGCCGGCGCGCTTCAGCTTGGGCGATCGCTGCATCAACGACGCCACCAGGCGGTTGATCGGGCGCATCCAGCGCGGCAGGTCGGCGTCGCGCAGGACGTTCAGGAACAGCACGACCCGCGGCTGCGCGCTCCTGTTCCATACCTCGTGCCGGTAGGTGTCGTCGAACAGCACGCCTTGCCCTTCCCGCCAGTGGTACTCCTGGCCGCCGCAGACCAGGTAGACCGGCGCGTCGTCCGGCACGATCAGACCCAGGTGGTAGCGGTACACCCCGCGGAAGAAGCCGCGGTGCGCGGGGATGTGCTTGCCGCCGTCCAGGATCGAGAACATCGCCGTCTCGATCTCCGGGATCTGCCCGAGCACGTCGACGGTCTTCGGTGCCAGCTTCACGTTGGTGTCATGCCAGACGCCGTGACCCTTGAGAAAGAAGGTCCGCCACGGGATCCCGTCCTTGCCGGAGATCGGGGTCTGCAGCGGGTCGACCTCGTGGAATTTCGGGATCCGCTCCGGGTCCCGCAGCAAAGCCGCCGCCTCCGCGCGGATCTCCGGGTAGGCGTTTTCGACCAGCCGGTGGCCGGGAAAGCCCCGATCCAGGTCCACGAACGGCGGATTGCGCACGAACAGCGGCGTGATCAGGCTGTACGCCAGAGCGAAAATGCCGGGCTCGATGAAGAAAACCCCCAAGCCCACCACCACGATGGCGCCGGCGATGATCAGGAATACCACCATTCTCTTAGTAACCGAACCGAACCGAGCACGCAAGCGCCGCCCCAGGATCGTCGCCATGGCTCCGATCCTGGCCCAGCCCCACCTTTGGCGCTCGGTGGGCTCCAAGCGCTGACCAGGCTGCTGGGATAAACTGCGGCCATGCTGACCATTGAGGGTTGCGCACGGCGCCTCGACCGCGTGCGCTCGATTCTGGCCGACCGCGAGCTGGACCTGCTGCTGCTCACCGATCCCTGCCACGTCTACTACGTCACCGGCTGCCTGCCTCCGTGGTTCGCGCTCGGGGCGGTGGCGATCGGCGCCGACCGCTCGGTGCTGGCCACCAGCGAGCCGCGCTCCGACGGCGCCACCGTGGACGACGTGCGCGTCGCCGAGGCGCAGTCCAACGCGACGATCCGCCTGGACCAGGCGGACGGCATCGCGGCGCTGCTCGCCCCGGAGCTTGCCGGCGCGCGCCGCGTGGGCCTGGACCAGGGGGTGCTCGGCGCCGCCGTGCTGCAGCGCATGGACGCCGCGTTCACGGACGTGACGCCCGACCTGCTGAACCTGCGCCGGCGCAAGGACCCGGACGAGGTCGAGTTGATCCAGACCGCCGCGCGCTGCGTCGACGCCGCCTACGCGCGCGCCGCACAGGTCATCGAGCCGGGCCTGGACGAGCTGGCCCTGTACAACGAGCTGTCCGCCGCGGTGGTGGAGGAGGCCGGCGAGCTGCCGCTGCGGTTCGGGCAGGACTTCCAGTGCGGGTCGCCCGGCGGACCGCCGCGGCGCCGGCCGGCGCGCGCGGACGAGCTGTGGATCCTGGACCTGGGTGTCAACTACCGCGGCTACTACGCGGACGCCTCGCGCGTGTTCGCGGTGACCGCGCCCACCGACGAGCAGGAGCGGGCGCACCGGCAGGCGGTCGACACGCTGGCGGAAGTCAAGCGGATGGCGCGGCCGGGCGTGGCCTGCGTCGACCTGTTCAATCTGGCGCGCGAGCGCATGGACGAAATCGTGCCCGGCGGCATGTTCCACCACCTCGGCCACGGCATCGGCCTCTGCGCGCACGAGCCGCCCTACCTCAACCCGGCGTGGCCGGACGGCGTGCTGGCGGAAGGTGACGTCATCACCGTCGAGCCCGGCGTGTACGGCGACGGTCTGCGCGGCGGCGTGCGCGTGGAGGACGACATGGTGGTGACCGCCGACGGCGTCCGCACGCTCATCCACGCGCCGAAGTCCCTGCGCCCGCTCGAGCGCGAAGTCTGAAGCCGGGCGCGAACCGTGACCATTTCCTGGCCGCTGCTGATCGACCTCGGCCTGATCGGCGCGGCGCTGGCGGCCGCGACCGCCGTGCGCGCGCGCGTCCGGCTGCTGCAGCGCTTCCTGATCCCCAACGCGCTGACCGCCGGCGTGCTGCTGTTCGCGTTCTACAACTGGGTGGCGCCGCTCGCCGGGCACGGCGCCGGCGGCGTCGAGCAGCTCACCTACCACCTGCTCAACCTGGCGATCATCGCGCTCGGCCTGCGTTCGACCACCCGGCGCCGCGCCAGGGCGATCACCGGTTCGGCGGCCGTGATCCTGTCGCAGATGACCCTGCAGGGGCTGGCCGGCCTGCTGCTCACCTTCGCGCTGATCGGGACACTGCTGCCGGGGCTCTTTCCGAGCTTCGGGTTCCTGGCGGCGATCGGCTTCTCCCTGGGGCCGGGCCAGGCGTTCGCGATCGGCTCGGGCTGGGAGCGGCTGGGCTTCGCCGGCGCGGGCAGCATCGGCCTGACCTTCGGGGCGCTCGGCTTCCTGCTGGCCTGCGTCGGCGGCGTGCTGCTGATCAACGCCGCGATCGCGCGCGGGTGGATCGAGCCCCCGTCCGGCTACGGCCGGCGCACCGGGCTTCTGGACGCGCGGGACGCCGGGCCGGAAGGCGCCCGGCAGCGCACGGAGCCGGACGCGATCGATTCGCTGTCGCTGTGGCTGGCGATCGTGTTCGGAGTCTACCTGGCCAGCTACGGCCTGTTGAGCGGGATCACCGGGTTGCTGGCCCTGCTCGGGCCGGCGGGAAGTGAGCTGGCGGCCAACCTGTGGGGCATCGCCTTCATCTTCGGGCTGCTGACGGCGCTGGCCGCGCGCGCGCTGGCCGAGCGGCTCGGCCTTGCCCACCTGCTCGACGGCGGCGGGCTGACGCGCGTCGCCGGCGGCGCCGTCGACTTCATGATCGCCGCCGGGCTGGCGTCGATCGCCGTCGGGGTCATCGCCGAGTACTGGCCGGTGCTGGCCGTGTTCGCACTCCTGATCGGGGCGCTGACCCTGGCATCGCTGATGTGGATCACGCCGCGCATGTTCGCCGACCACTCGTTCGCCCGGCTGCTGATGTTCTACGGCAGCCTGACCGGCACCCTCACTACCGGCATCGCCCTGGTGCGGGTGGTCGATCCGGAGTTGCGCACGCCGGCCGCGGCCGACTACTGCTACGCATCCGGGCTCACCTTCTTCCTGGCGATCCCGATGATCCTGGTCCTGAACGTGCCCGCCAACGGCGGCGGCGCCTGGGTGCCGGCGGCGGTGCTGGCGGCGTACGCGCTGGCGATCGCCGCGGCATTCCGGGCGCTGATCGGAAAGAGGGGCCGGCGGCGGCCCGATTCGGCCTGGAACGACCGATCCGAGAAAGTGCGCCGGGCGGTGTAACCGAACAGCCGTGGGGTTGTTTGCTTAGTTACCTACACGAAGGACATCTCGCCTTCGGGCCCCTGGGGTTTCACCTCCTTTACCCAGGGGCCTTTTTTTGTGCCCGGCGGGTTCGGCGGCTCAGCCGCTGACCAGGTCCGGGATCTCTTCCGGGTGGGTGGCGATGCGCGCGCCCGCGGAACGGAGGGCGTCGATCTTGTCGCCGGCCGACCCCTCGGCCCCCTCCACCAGCGCGCCGGCGTGGCCCATGGTCTTGCCTTCCGGGGCCATCCGTCCGGCGATGAAGGCCACCACCGGCGTGGACATCTCGCGCCGGATGTAGTCGGCGGCGCGCTGCTCGTCGGTGCCACCGATCTCCCCGATCAGCACGACCCGGTCGGTGCCGGCGTCGCGCTCGAACAGCTCCAGCACGTCGATGAAGTCGGTGCCGTTCACGGGGTCGCCACCGATGCCGATGCAGGTGGACTGGCCGATGCCGCGCTCGGTCAGGGCGTACACCGCCTCGTAGGTCAGGGTGCCGCTGCGCGACACCACGCCCACGCTGCCGGGCGAGGCGATCGTCCCCGGCATGATGCCCACCTTGCTCTGCGCCGGCGTCAGCAGTCCCGGGCAGTTGGGGCCGAGCAGGCGGCTGCCGCCGCGGTCGACCCGCGCCCGCACGAGCTGCATGTCCCGGATCGGGATCCCCTCCGTGATGCAGACCACCAGCCGGATGCCCGCGTCCACGGCCTCCAGGATGGCGTCCGCGGCCAGCGGCGGCGGCACGAAGATGACGCTGCAGTCCGCTCCGGTGCGCTCGCGCGCCTCGGCCACGGTGTCGAAGATCGGCCGCTCCAGGATCGTTTCTCCGCCCTTGCCGGGCCGCGTGCCGCCGGCCACGTCGGTGCCGTACTCGATCATCTGGCCGGCGTGGAAGCGGCCGTGATTGCCGGTGATGCCCTGCACGATCACCCGCGTGCTCCGGTCGATCAGGACAGACATGTCAGCACCGGCACCTCAGCACGGGCCACCTCAGCACGGGCACCTCAGTACGGGCATCAGCCGCTCCGCGCCGCGTCGACGGCGGCCTGCGCCGCCGCCTGCAGGGACTGCGCCACCGTGACGTTGGCCAGCTCCGCCTCCTCCAGCAGGCGCATGCCCTCCTCGTGGTTGGTGCCCGCCAGGCGGATGGTCATCGGCAGCGCCGTGGGCACCTCTTGCAGCGCGGCCATGATGCCGCGCGCCACCTCGTCGCCGCGGGTGATGCCGCCGAAGATGTTGATCAGCACCGCCCGCACGTCGGTGTCGGACAGGATGATGCGCAGGCCGGTGGCGACCTGCTGCGCGGAGGCGCCGCCGGAGACGTCCAGGAAGTTGGCGGGACCGATGCCGTGCGCGCCGCCGAAGTGGCCGACCAGGTCCATGGTCGCCATCGCCAGTCCGGCGCCGTTGACCATGCAGCCGATCTGGCCGTCCAGCTTCACGTAGTTGATGCCGGACGCGCGCGCCTCCGCCTCGCCCACCGGCTCGGCGGACGCGTCGCGCAGCTCCGCCAGGCCCCCTTGGCGGAACAGCGCGTTGTCGTCGATGCTCATCTTGCCGTCCAGCGCGCGCAGGGCGACGGCGTCACCCTCTGCGACGACGGCCAGGGGATTGATCTCGCACAGGGTGGCGTCGGTGGCGCGGAAGCAGTCGTACAGCGATCGCGTCAGCGCCGAGAACGGCTGCCGGAGACCGGCCGGCAGCGCCGTTCCCGCCGCGCGCGCGAGCCCGGAGGCCAGGCCGGCGACCTGGTAGTCGCGCAGCCCGATCTGGGGATCGACGTGCGCGCGCAGGATCGCCTCCGGCGTTTCCCGGTTCACCGTCTCGATGTCCATGCCGCCGGCGGCGCTGGCCATGATCAGCGGCCGGCGCGCGGCGCGGTCGTTCGTCACCGCCAGGTACAGCTCGCCGCGGATGTCCGCCGCCGGGTCCACCAGCACCGTGCGCACCACGTGGCCGCGGATGTCCATGCCCAGGATCGCCTGCGCGGCCGCGCGCGCCTCCGCCGCCGACCGGCAGAGCTTCACGCCGCCGGCCTTGCCGCGCCCGCCGGTGAGCACCTGCGCCTTCACCACCACCGGCGGTCCGAGCCGTTCGGCGGCGTGCGCGGCCGCGGCCGCCGTGGTGGCCACGTGCCCGCGCGCGACCGGAATGCCGTGGCGCTCGAAGCGCTCCTTAGCCTGGAATTCGTGAAGATCCATGGGGAATCGGTGACCGAAACGTTCGGCCGGTACGCAATATAAGAGTATATTGGGCATCGCTCCACCGTGACAGCAGCCCGCCCGTCCGCGCGCTCCCTGCGTGCGGCCTCCGCCATCCTCCGCCACTCCCGGACGATCATCGTCGTCTGGGTGGCGATCACGGTTGCCCTCGGGCTTGCGGCCCTGGGCGTGCGCGTCGATCCGGAGGTGGTGCGGTTGCTGCCGCGCGACGACGAGGCGCAGCGCCTGTTCGACACCTACGGACAGGAGGACAAGGACCTCAACTACCTGATCCTCATGCTGCGCGCCGACGAGCCGTTCGCCGTGAGCTCACTGCAGGGGCTGGCGGAGGCGGACCGCGCCATATCCGCGCATCCGCTCGTGGTCTCATCCGTGACGCCGCTGAACCTGCCGGCGTTCCGCCTCGACGGCGGCCGGCTGCAGCTCGCGCCGGCGCTTCCCGAGGGACGCGCACCGGCCACGGAGGCCGACGCCGAGCGCGTGCGCTCGGCGCTCCGCGACGCCCCGGAGGCGCGCAACCTGGTGCTGGCAGCCGACGGGGCCGCCCTGGCGGTGGTGTACGCGGTCACCGTGATCCCGGACTACCAGGAGTTCCTGGCGTCGATCGGGCCGGCGCTCGACGGCCTGCGCGAGCACTACGAGGTGACGCTGGCCGGCTGGATACCGCTGCACCAGGCCACGCTGGCCGCGCTCAACCGCGACCCGCCGATCCTGGGGCTGCTCGCCGCGGGCGTGGTCATCCTGACGCTGCTTGCCTCCCTGGGACGGCTGCCGGTGTCGCTGTCGGTGGTCGCCGTGGCCGCCAGCGCCGCCGTCTGGGCGACCGGACTGATGAGCCTCACCGGCGTGCCGATCGCGATCATCACGCTGGTGGTGCCGATCCTGGTGCTGGCGTTGACCAGCTCGTATGGCGTGCACCTGGCGTTCCGCTTCGGGCGGGGACCCCGCGACGTGCTTCCCGCCACGGCGGAGGTCATCCGGCCGGTCGCGCTGGCCGCGATGACCACGATCGCGGGGCTGCTCACGCTGCTGCTGTCGAGCATTCCGCGCCTGCGCGAGTTCGCCCTGATTTCGGCCGCCGGCGTGGGCGCAGGCGCGCTGCTCTGCCTGACCGTGCTGCCGGCGGCGCTGCACCAACTGCACCGCCGGCACGATCCCGAAGCCGAGCCGGGCCGGCCTGGTGCCGTGCTCTCCGTGCTGCAGCGGTTCGCGGTGGCCCTCACCGGCGCGCCGCGCGCGGCCCTCGCCGGCGCAGCGCTGGTGCTGGTCCTGTTCGTCGTGGCGTTGCCGGCGGTCCGCTACGAAACCGACTTCGCCGGACACGTGCGTGGCGAGAGCGAAGCGGTGGCCGCCAACGCCGAGTTCATGCGCGAGTTCGGGAGCTTCATCGACCTCAACCTCACCCTGCAAGCCCCTGACGACACCGTGCGGTACTTCGCGCTTCCGCACGTGCTGTCAGCCGTGGACGAGCTGGAAGCGCGGCTGTCCGCGCATCCCGACGTGAGCCACATCTCCTCCTTCACCACCACCTTGGCGGCGCTGCGGCGCGCGGCCGCCGGCGGCGAGCCGGCCGGTCCCCTGACGGCGGCAGACCGGCCGCTGATCGAGCTGGCGGCACGCATGAGCATGCTGTCGGCCGCGGCCCGCTCCGGCCCCGGCCTCGGCGACGGCGCGACGACCCTGACCAGCCGCCTGTGGGTGATGGACGGCTCCAACGGCGGCTACCTGTACGAAGCCGGAACCTCCGAGCTGGCCTCCTTCGTCCGCGAGGCGGTGGCCGGGACGTTGCCGGAGGTGCGCTCGGACCTGTGGGGCTGGAGCATGTTCGGGCTGCGGCTGTCCGAGTTGCTGCGGCGCGACCAGATCATCACCGCGCTCTCCAGCGCGGTGCTGGTGGTGGTGCTGACCGCGATCGCGCTGCGCTCGATCCTCCTGGGTCTTGCCGCGGTGGCGCCGCTGGCGATCGGAATCATGGCGACCGCGGCGCTGATGGCCGCGGCCGGGGTGCCGTTCGACGCGCTGTCGGTGATGGTCGCCAGCCTGGCGATCGGCATCGGCATCGACGACGCCCTGCACCTGCTGGTCTGGTACAAGCGCGAGCGCAATCACGGCGCCGGCCGTGAGCAGGCCATGCGCGCGGCGGTCGCCCATGCCGGCTGCCCGATCCTGGTCACCTCCGGCGCGATCTGCTTCGGGCTGCTGGCGCTGGTGGGATCGGCCTTCGTGCCGGTCGGGCGGTTCGGGCTGCTGTTGAGCATCGCCATCGCGGCGACTACGGCGGGCGCGCTGACCGTGCTGCCGGCGCTGCTGACCTGCCGCGCGCCCGCGCGGCGCTCCCGGTCAGCGGCGGTACAGCCAGCCGTAGTACAGTCTCAGCAGCCGCTGCAGCCACGGAGAGTGCCACGACGCGTCCATCAGGTGGTCCATAAACGCGTCGGGCGGGGCGGGGAAGTACGGCTGATACCCCAGTCGACGCTCAAACATCCGCGCCGGCATGACCGCCACCTGTCCGCGACAGTCGGCAAACGCACGGTCGACCGCGCCGGCAAGAAACATGGGTCCGGTTCCGAAGGCAATCGACAGCTCCTTGTGGAACCGCAGGAACGTCGATCGCCGCGGTAGTTGCCGCAACACCTGCAGCCACTCGTCCAGTCCGGGCTCCATGCCCAGAATCGCGTTGGTGATCAGCCGCCGCGTCCCGCAGGCCAGTGAGATGAGCCGGTGGTCCAGTCCTGCGAACGGCAGCTCCGAGGTGATCACCCGCGCGTGCGGGACCATCGCCGTCAGCTCGTCGAGCGGGCGCAGCGCCCGCGCGTCCACATCCGCGTAGAAGCCGCCCTGCTCGTACAGCACGAACAGCCGGCCGACGTCCGCCCGCTGGTGCAGGTACCGGTAACGCTCCCAGGTCGGCAGGAACCACGCGTGGCGGGCCGCGATCAGCTCGCGTAGCGCCGGCTCGTCCCAGAGACGGTACTCGTGGCCGGGATTGAGATCGCGCCAGGTGCGCTGCAGCTCGACCAGCCGCGGCGGCAGGTGCTCCTGGCCCTGGATCCAGATCTGGTGGAGCCGGCGCGGCACCCGCGACCGTTCAGCCACGCGGCGTCGCCAGGTGCCGGTCGATCAGTGCCACCGCCGCCGCAACGCCGTCCTCGGCGCGCAGCCGTGCGCCCAGGCCGGCGGCCCGCTCCCGCATCGACGGCGAGGCTAGCACGTCCCGCAGCCGGCCGGCCAATCCGGGAGCGTCCAGCCGGGCCATCGGCAGCGGCTCCGGCCCCGCCCCCAGCGCCGCCACCCGCCGGCCCCAGAAGAACTGGTCGGCGAAGAACGGCACCACCACCGTCGGCACGCCGGCCATGAGGCTGGTGGCCACCGTGCCGGCGCCGCCGTGGTGGACGGCTGCCGCCACCCCCGGCAGCGCGCGGGCGTGCGAGAAGCCTTCGGCGACCAGCATGTCCGGCGCCTCCAGCAGCGCCGGCCGCGCGCTCGCGCTGCCGGCCGAGCGCGCGGCGCCGGCGCCGGTGAGCAGCCCCCGGCGGCCGACGACGCGCAGCGCCTCCACCACGCGCGCCAGCACCCGCTCGGGGTTGCGGGAGGTCATGCTGCCGAATCCGACGAACACCGGCGGCGTCCCGTCGCGGAGGAAGGCCGCGACCCTGGCATCCTCGCGGTCCCATGACCCGCGCGCCGGCGCCGTCCAGTAGCCGGCGGCACGGTGCCAGGCGGGCCAGTCGTCAGGCGGGGGCACCACCAGGCCGCTGAAGCCGTACACCACCGGCACCCGGCCCGTGTACAGCCGCGCGGCGGGCCCGAACGGCCCGGCGTCCGGCATGCCCGCGTCACGGCGCCAGCGCTGGAAGCCGGACCGGTAGGGCTGCCACATCGCCTGCTCCATCAGCCGGTAGGACAGCCGGTTGCCCGCCCGGCCCAGGGGCAGGCCGTCCGGGACCAGGAACGCCCGCCACGCGCCGGTCCTGGTCACCGGCTGCTGGCCGACGACGATGCTCGGCAGCTCCAGGCGCTCGGCGACGTGCGTGGCGAACGACGCGAACGGCGTGTGCAGGACCGCCGCGCAGGAGCGGCACGCCGCGTACGCCTGGTCGAGCACCGCGCGCTGCAGCGGCCGGGCGATGCGCACCAGGTGCAGGGCGAAGCGCAACCCGTTGCCGCCCGACTCCAGCCACTGCCGGCCGCGCTCGTCCTCCGGGATCGCCACCGGATCGCCCGACAGCGGCGCGAAGTCCAGGCCGGCGCGGCCGGCGTCCTCCGCGTAGGCGGCGTGCGTGACCAGCACCACCTCGTAGCCCGCACCGGCAAGGCCGGCACCGAGCGTGATCAGCGGGCCCACGTCCCCCCAGGAGCCGATGGCCACGATGGCGACGCGTTTCACCCCGCCCTCTGCCCGGCCGCGGTCAGCCTGCCGCGCCGCAGGTCGTCGGCCGCCAGCGCACACGCGCGCGCGGTCAGCGCCATGATCGACAGTGTCGGCCCCTGCCACGCGGAGGTCGGCCAGCAGGCGCCGTCGGTGACCAGAACGTTGGGCAGCGCCCAGCAGCGGTTGCTCGCGTCGACCACCGAGTCGGACGGATCGCCGCCCATGCGGGCGCCGCCCACCTCGTGCGCGTAGGCGCCCGGCGGCGGCGCCGACCAGAGCCGCTCCAGCCGGCCCGGCAGGCCCAGCACGCCCGGCAGGCCGGCGGTCGCCCCGAACAGCGTGCGCGTCCTGCCACCGCCGGCCTGCATCACTTCCCCGATGCACCGCTGCATGGCGGCGTGCATGGCGCGCTCGTTGTCCCCCCACGCGCAGGCGATGCGCAACCGGCGCAGCCCGTCCGGATTGCGGCCGGCCGCCAGCTCCACGCGGTTCTCCGCCCGCGGCAGCATCTCGCCGTGCGCGACGACGAAGCCGCGCGCCGCGCGCCCGCGCGGGCCGGCGAAGCCGCGCCGCTGGATCCCGCCCCACAGGCCATAGCCGCGCAGGAACGGCTCGGTCCGGGCGGACGGCGCGCCCGCGCCGAGGTTCTGGAAGCGGGGGATCAGGAACGAGTCGGCCCCGGTGCGCGGGGCCGGCTGTTCGTACGGGACGCCGTCCACCTCGACGATCGTGCCGGTGAGCACGTGGTCCATCAGGTAGCGCCCCAGCGACGCCGATTCGTCCACCGGAAGCTCGGGATGCTCCTCCCGCGTGCTCAGCAGGATCCGCACCGTCTCGACGGTGGAGGCGCAGAGCACGATCAGGCGCGCCCGCGCTTCGCCCACCCTGGTGGTCGCGGCATCCACGAACGCGACGCCGCCGGCACCGTGGTCGCCCGGCAGCAGGTGGCTGACCGCCGTGCCGGTGCGGATGCGCAGCCGGCCGGTCGCCCGCGCCGCGGCGATCGTCGAACCGACGCTGGTCAGAGCGCTGTCGGCCCGTCCCTGCTGATGGACGGCCAGGCCGCGGGACGGGATCATCCGCCGCTCCGGCCAGGCGGCCGCCACCCCGTCGGCCACCCGGCGCTCCGCCCCGGTCAGCGGCCGGGCGGCGGCGAAACGGCCGTCGGGCAGGTGGGGCAGCCCCTCCGCGGAGCCGTGGATTCCCAGGAACCGCTCGACCCGGTCGTAGTACGGCGCCAGGTCGGCGTAGCGCAGCGGCCAGGCCGGACCGTAGCCGTCGCGCCCGGCGGCCTGCAGCTCGCAGTCGGACAGGCGCAGCGTCACGCCGCCCCAGAGCAGCGTGCGCCCGCCGAGCTGGCGACCGCGGATCCACGCGAACGGCCGGCCGGCCGGCGTCTCGTACGGCTCCGCGGCATCCCGGACGAACAGGTCCGGGTCCTTGTCCCAGAAGATGGGATGCTGCTCCTGCACCGCCTGCGCCCCGCGCGCGTGGCGCCACAGCCGCGTGGCCCAGGCCCGTCCGGCCGGCGCGGGCGGCTGCGACGGCCGTCCGGCCTCCAGGAGCAGCACCCGCAAGCCGGCCTCCGTGAGCTCCTTGGCAGCCCAGCCGCCGGCAGCTCCGGAGCCCACCACGATGGCGTCCGCATCGCTCACGTCGGCGTCCCGGCCGCGACCCGGGCAGCGTCCCCGCCGCCGAGCAGCCAGGCGAGCTGCCCGCGGCTGAGGCTGACCGACAGCCCGCTCCGCAGCTCGGCCAGCCGCTCGGGCCGCCGCGTGCCCACGATCGCGTGCACGTCAGGCCCGTGCGCGAGCACGAAGGCCAGCGCCGCCTGTGCCGGGGTGCAGCCGATACGTGCCGCCAGCTCCGCCAGCCGCCGCAGGCGCGCGTCGTTGTCGCCGCCGCGGTACGCCCGCCCGCGCGCGCGCCGGCCGGCCGGCCGCAGCCAGCCGCCGCCCAGCGGCGACCACGCCAGCACGGCGGCCCCGGTTGCCCGGTAGACGGCCAACGCGGCGCCCGCCGCGGGCCCGCCGATCGACACGCAGCCCGGATACGGCCGGCTGATCCACACGGGCAGGCTGAACTGCGGGCTCGAAGCGACCGGCGGCGGCATGCCGCGGCGCACCGCCAGCGCGTGCAGCGCCGCGAACCGCTCGTGCGTCCAGTTCGACACCCCGTAGGCGCGGACCCGTCCGTCGGCCACGAACGACCAGAGGGTCTCCGCGATCGGCTCCAGCGGTGCGCCGGGCGCGTCGCGATGCAGGAGGTAGAGGTCGAGCCGATCGGTGCCCAGCCGCGCCAGCGACCCCGCCAGATCGCCTTCCAGGTCGCGCCGCCCCAGGCGCGGGCGCCAGAGCAGCGACGGGTGGCCGCCCTTGCCGATCAGGTAGACGCGGTCGCGGACGCCCGCGCCGCGCAGCCAGGCGCCGACTGCCCGTTCGCTGCCGCCGAACTGATAGATCGCGGCCGTGTCGAGGGCCCGGATGCCGAGCTCGAAGGCGCGGTCCAGCAACGCCAGCGCGGCATGCCCGCGCGTGCAGCCGGGCAACGCCGGCCGGCCCACGGCCAGGCGGGCCGTCCCCAGCACGAGCCGCGACGGCGGCGCCGGGAGCGCCCGGTCAGGCAGAGGCGGCCGCTCCCTGGGCGCCCGCCCCCGGGGCGGCGAGCACGCGGCTGGGCGTCAGCGGCGCGGCGGTCACCCGCCGGCCGGTCGCGTGCCGGACCGCGTTGGCGATCGCCCCGGCGGTGGCGATGATCGGCGGCTCGCCCACCCCGCGCGCGCCGTGCGGGTCGTTGCCGGACGGCCGTTCCACCAGCAGCGTCTCGATCGGCGGGATGTCCTTCGCGGACGGCACCGCGTAGTCCATGAGCGTGCCGGTGAGGAGCTGGCCGTCCTCGTCGTAGACCAGCCGCTCGCAGAGCGCCCAGCCCGCCCCCTGCGCGGCGCCGCCCATCATCTGCCCGGCGACCGTCGCCGGGTTGATCGCCCGGCCCACGTCCTGCGCCATGACGATGCCGTGTACGGTGATGCGGCCGGTCTCGGAGTCCACGCTCACCTCCGCCATCTGCCCGCAGAAGGCCGGCGTGCGCCCGCCCGGGGCGCTGCGCCCGTGGCCGGCGATCGGACCGTGCAGGGCGCGCATGCCGGCCAGCTCCCCGATCGCGACCGCCGAATCCGGCACGCCTTTGACGCGCACCGCGCCGTCCGCGATCTCCAGGTCGGCGGCGTCCGCCTCCAGGTGCGAGGCGGCGACGCGGAAGAGCTGCTCCCTGGCGTCACGGGCCGCCGCGGCCACCGCGGGCCCCACGGACCGGAGCGTCTTGCTGCCGCCGGCGTTGGACAGGTGGTACGGGCCGTCGACCTGCCCCTGCCAGCGCACCCGCACTACCTCCGGGCTGACGCCGATCTCCTCGGCTACCAGGAGCACGACGCTGGTGCTGACGCCGGTCAGGTCCACGGCGTTCAGGTGCACGGTGATGCCGCCGTCCTCTTCCACCGTGCAGCCGGCGTTGCTGGCATCCACGCCCCCGAACCACGCGCCGAGCGCCACTCCGACGCCGCGCCCGGAGGCCGCCGGGCTCTCGCGCTTCTGCCAGAGCGGATGCGCGCGCAGCTTCTCCAGCACCTCCCGCATGCCGATGTCCGGCCACTCGCTGCCGTCGGCCAGCTCATCCCCCGCCTGCGACACGTTGCGCAGGCGCAGCTCCAGCGGGTCCAGGTCCAGGGCGATCGCCAGCTCGTCCATGGCGCTCTCCATCGCGAACGCCTGCTGGGTCATTCCCGGCGCGCGGTAGGCGCCGATCGACGCCTTGTGCGTCATCACGGTGACGCCGCGGACGTCGATGTTGGGCGCCCGGTAGATGCTGCCGCACATCATCACGCCGATGCCGGTGGGCGAGTTCGGGAAGCAGCCGCCGTCGTAGGTCAGGTCCGCCTTGATCGCGGTCAGCGAGCCCTCCTCGTCCGCGCCGAGCCGGATGCGAAGGCGCCCGCCGGCCGCGGGCTGGGCGGCCAGCAACTCCTCGCGCCGGGTCATCACGAGCTGCACCGGCGCGTCCACGGCGCGCGCGGCCGCCGTTACCAGCGGTTCGTAGAGGATGAACTTGCCGCCGAAGCCGCCGCCGACGTGCATGACCTTGGCGTCCACGTCCGCCGCGGGCACGCCCAGCAGCGCGGCCGACTCCTTCTGCACGTAGGTGGGCGCCTGCGAGGCGCTCCGCACCGTCGCGCCGCGCTCCTCACCGGGTTCGGCGATCGTGGCGTGCGGCTCCAGGTAGCTCTGGTGGACGCGGTCGATCTCGAAGGTCAGGTCGACGCTCCGGTACGCGGCGCGCAACGCCGCGCCGGCGTCGCCGCGCTGGAAGCCGACGGGATTGGCGACGTTGGACGGGGCGGCCGATTCGTCCGCCGCGCCGCCCACGTCGGCGCCGTGGTCGGCCGCCTCCGCGTCCTCCCCCGGGACGCCCTCCGGCCAGACCAGCGGGGCGCCGGGCCGGGCAGCCGCCTCCATCGTGGTAACCGCCGGCAGCGGCTCGTAGTCGACCATCACGGCGTCGACGCCGTCCTCGGCCGCGGCCTCGGTCTCGGCGATCACCAGAGCCACCGGGTGGCCGGCGAACAGCGCGCGGTCGCGCGCCAGCAGCAGCCGGACGCGGGTCGTGGGCGTGATCTCGGGCAGGTCGCGGGCGGTCAGCACGCGCACCACGCCGGGCACGGCGCAGGCGTCCTCCGTGTCGATGGAACGGACGCGCGCGTGCGCGTAGGGGCTGGTCACCAGGCGCATGGCAAGGGTGCGCCGGTCGATGTAGTCCGCGGTGAAGCGGAGGCGGCCACGCACGCGCGCCTCCCCGTCGATGAGCGGCGTCGGGACGCCGACGCTGGGCGGCGCCGTCCGCCCGTCCTTCTCAGACATCACGCCGTCCATTCTATCCTCTTCCGACCCCAACGGCACCGCTTCCGAAGGGACCCCGAACCCGTCCCCACCTGCCCCGACTGCCGTCTCGCCTACTCCTCACCCCTGAATTCATCCCTCTCGCTGCCCCCACCGCCCCACCCGTCTATGCTACCCTACTGCCGCTGTAGCCATCATGAGCACCACTATCGTCCGTGGCACCAACAACAAGCCTGGCGCGAGTGCCGCCCTGAGCGATTGCCTAGCTAACCAGAACGATTTCGACGGCGAGTTATTCATCGGCTACCCGATCATCCGAACCGCTGCGGGCCGCCACCTTATCGACGCCCTCTTCGTGTCTATAGAAACCGGCATCGTCGTCTTCGACTTGATCGAAGGACCTTCGTTAGACCAGTCGTACCGCGACCGCCAAGACGACTCCGCCAACAAGATTGAGGCCCATCTAAAGTCACACCCCGAGTTGGTCCGCCGCAGAGATCTTCGGATTCCCATCCACACCCTCTCTTTTGCACCTGCGGCCACTCCATCCACCGCGCGCCCCGACCCCGACTATCCCCTCGCCAATAGTGCGAGCCTTCTCCAACGACTACGCGACTTCCGATGGGACGCGCGGTCACCGCACGTCTACCAGTCCGCACTCTCCGTCATTGAGTGCACTTCTACAATCCGCAAGAACGCCGCTAAGCGAGACGTCGAACATCCCCACTCTCGCGGCGCGAAACTGAAACACCTGGAGGATTCTATCGCCACCCTCGACGCCGACCAGAACAAGGCTGTCATCGAGACCGTCGACGGGGTGCAACGCATTCGTGGCCTAGCCGGCTCCGGTAAGACAATTGTTCTCGCCCTCAAGGCAGCGTATCTTCACGCTCAACATCCTGATTGGCGCATCGCGATCACCTTCAACACACGCTCCCTCAAGGACCACTTTCGCCGCCTCATCGAGCGATTCTGTTTGCATCAGATAGGCGAAGAACCCGATTGGGACCGTCTTCGTATCCTCAACGCTTGGGGAGCCCCTGGTGGCTCGGAAAGGGACGGCGTGTATTATGAGTTCTGTCGCACCCACGGGCTTGACTATTTCGATTTCGGTGCCGCGAAGAGGACATTCGCCCGCGGCCGTGAGTTTGCCGATGTCTGCAGGCACGCTATGCAACAAGCTCACAACACGAACTCCATATATGACGCGATCCTCGTAGACGAAGCCCAGGATTTCGCACCAGATTTCCTCAGACTCTGCTACGCCATGGTCCACGATCCAAAGCGCCTGATCTACGCTTACGACGAGCTACAGAATCTGACTGAGAACTCCGTCCCTCCACCGGAAGCCATATTCGAAGCCGATACAACCGGGGCTCCAAACGTGCGGCTCGACGGCCCCCGTGACATCATCTTGGAGAAGTGCTACCGCAACTCACGCCCCGTCCTCGTTACGGCACATGCTCTCGGCTTTGGAGTGTATCGAAAGCCCCGTGAGCCCAACGGGCTCGGTCTAGTCCAGATGTTCGATCACCCCAATCTGTGGGAGGAAATCGGTTACGAATGTATAGCAGGTGCACTTCGTCCGGGATCTCCGGTCACTCTTCGACGGCCCGAGAGCACTAGCCCCAGGTTTCTTGAGGACCACTCCAAGCCCGATGACCTGATCCAATTCATGTCCTTCGACAACCGACGCGAGCAAACCGAGTGGCTCACCGAAGCCATCCGAACCAACTTGGAGAGTGACGAACTCCGACACGACGATATCATTGTTGTCAATCCTGACCCACTGACCACCCGCAAGGAGGTGGCACCCATTCGCAGTCGGTTACTCCAGATCGGCATCAACTCGCACGTTGCCGGCGTGAACACGCCGGCCGACACCTTTTTTCAGGCCGACAGGGATTCTGTGACGTTCACGGGCATTCACCGGGCGAAGGGGAACGAGGCCGGAATGGTCTACATCATCAACGCACAGGATTGTCATTCCGCCGCGTTGAATCTTGCGAGCATCAGAAACCGGCTGTTCACGGCTCTCACCAGGAGCAAGGGGTGGATCCGCGTCCTCGGGATCGGATCCGGGATGATGAGCCTCATAGAGGAATATCAGGAGCTGAGAGCCCATAGACATGAGCTAACGTTTACGTACCCCACAGAGGAACAACTTGAACACTTGAGGATTGTTCATCGTGACATGAGCAAGCAGGAACTCGACCGGCTTCGCGCCCGCGAGCGCACGGTTCGGGATTGGGTTGACGACCTAGAGTCGGGAAACGTGAACATTGAGGATTTCGACGACGCGATCATAGAGAGACTGAAAAAGCACATCGCAAACCTCGACTGAGAACGGATGCCTAATTCCAAGGAGACATTGAACGAGATCAATGCGCTGATTGTGTATTTGGTTGACGCGGGCCTTGCAGATGCACAGTACTTCGCACACCTGCGGTCGATAGGGTCAGATTCGGTTCTGATCTCGTTTGGGGGAGCAAGACACATCGCGGTCGCACTCCGGGATCGAGGCTATGACGAGATATACCAACATCTCCTGCAAGAGCGGGCGTACAATGTCAAGATGCTTGACGGTGCTCTTATCCAGATGACGTACTCATTCGTAGATGAGACGGTGGAGCGCCATCGGCTCGCGTTCTTTCCTGCGCCCCACCTCGAAGAGTATCAGAATAATCCTGAGATCTACGAAAGTGACGAGATCTACGCAGACGTGGTCGCGAGAAACATTGTGCCGTTTCCCGTCCGATTCGACTACGACGCTGGTGGCTCGGGAGGGATGTTCGCGCATCCGCTTTCGCACCTTACGCTCGGCCAGTACCAGAATTGTCGAATACCGGTGAACGCGCCACTCACGCCCATGCGATTTATGGACTTTATTCTTAGAAACTTCTACCACACGGCGTTTGTCTTGTACGCTGACGAATTGCCCGGCGGGAGCGGCTCGTTCGGCGATACGATTCGGCCGGAGGAGCGGAAGGTGGTTCACGTGGTAGTCCCGTAGTGAAGTGAAAGAGCAGCGACCAGTTGACAGTCACGGTGGCGGTTCCTAAGGTGCGGCGCGATGGCAAAGCTGAGAGTCGGATTCAACGGCATGGGGCGCATCGGCAAGAACGTGATGCGCGTGATCCTGGGGCGGCTGCCGGACCGGTTCGAGATCGTCGCCGGCAACGACTTGGTGGCGGTGGACGATATCGCCGCCAGCCTGCCGCGCGACTCCGTCTACGGGCGCTTCCCGGTGCCGGTCGAGCGCGGGTCCGGGAACAGCATCCGCATCGGCGACCACGAGGTCGCCATCTACGGCGAGAAGGATGCCGCCAGCGTGCCGTGGGGGGACCACGGCGTGGACGTCGTGTTCGAGTGCACGGGGTTCTACCTCACCCAGGAGCGGAGCGCCGCCCACCTGCGCGCCGGTGCGCGCCGCGTGGTCGTCTCCGCGCCCTGCGACGACGACACTCCCACCGTCGTGGTCGGCGTCAACCACGGGTCGCTCACCGGGGAGGAGACCATCGTCTCCAACGCGAGCTGCACCACCAACTGCCTGGCGCCGCTGGCAGCCGTGGTTGACCGTTCCTTCCCGATCCTCGCCGGCCTGATGAGCACCACCCACGCCGCCACCGCGACCCAGAAGGTCGTCGACGCGTTCGGCGGCAGCAAGAACCGGGCGACCCTGAACAACATCATCCCGGCCTCCACCGGAGCGGCCAAGGCGGTCGGCAAGGTGCTCCCACACCTGAACGGCAAGCTCAACGGCACCGCCCTGCGCGTGCCCACCGACACCGGCAGCGTGGTGGAGGCGGTGTTCCTGATCGAGGGCGAGCACGGCGCGGACGAGGTGATGGAGGCCATGCAGGCCAACATTCAGGCGATGAACGCATCGACCATCCTGGGCCAGATCGCCTACCTGGGCGACTGGTACGAGTGCTCCCGCGACTGCGTGGGCGAGCCCTGGTCGTCGATGATCCGCGACGACCTGCTGGCGGTACCTGCCGGCGGCAACACCCTGATCAAGGCCACCAGCTTCTACGACAACGAGGTCGGCTTCTCCCACCGCATGGCCGAGCTGGCCCTGCTGCTGGCCGGAGGGGACTGACCGCCGTCACGCTCGAGACCTCCGCAGGAATCGCTCCGCGTTGCGCAACTCCGGATCAGAGCGACAGGACCAGACGAAGGCCGGCGTCAACTGCACCCATGCGCATCGCACTCAGCGAGCCCAGTCGTTCCTCCAGATACTGCCTGTCGACGGTCAGGACCTGACTGACGTTGATCACCGACGCCTCCGGGAGGCCGCCCTCGCCACTACGCAAGGGCACGTTCCCCGGGGCCCCCGCAAGCCGCGGGTTGGTTGTCAGGGGAGCCACGATCAGCGTTCTGATTCGGCTTCGGTTGAACGAATCCGCCTGCACCACGAGCACAGGCCGTCGGAACCCCGGCTCGGAACCGCGCGGAACGGGTAGCGATGCCCACCAGACTTCGCCGCGCTTCAGGCGGGATCCTCCCGGATCGAGCGGTGCTGAATCTCCGCCAGGATCGGATCCACAGAGGAGTCTTCGGTAGCGTAGACCGCATCGAGTTGCTCCGTGACGCGATCCTCTTGCGCCAGATAGGCTTGAACCGCCCGAGTGTAGAGTTCGCTCCGTGACATCGCATGGCGCACCGCGAATCGGTCGGCCTGCTCGAACACCGAGTCCGGAACGGAAATCGCCGTCTTCATCGGGAACGAGTATAACCCGATCAATACCCGCATGACCATCGGGCGTTGTTCGCCAGCCGCTGCGGCCGGCCCTCAGTGGTGGAAGAGGCGGACCCCGGTCTTGACCATGGCGATGCCGTGCTCCCGGCACGCCGCCTCGACCGCGTCGTCGAAGGCCGAGCCGCCGGGCTGTGCGATGTAGCGCACGCCGAAACCGCCGGCCACGTCGGCGTTGTCCCGGTTCGGGATGAAGCCGTCCGAGCAGAGGCCGAGCGCCGGGAAGGCGGCGATCCAGCTCCGCTCCTCTTCGGCGCCGATCGGCTCCGGCCGCTCGGTCAGGTGGGCGGCCAGCGCCTCCCCGTCCGGGCCGGTCAGGCCGCGCTCCACGTAGCAGGCGATGGCCGTGTCGCGGTCCGGCCGCCGCACCCCACGCCGGAAGCGCAACCCCAAGGCCCGCGGATGCTGGCGCAGCAGCCAGGTGCGCGCCTTGGCGATGGCCAGCCGCGTGCAGTGGATGCGCGACTGCTGGCCGGCGGCCACGCCGATGGTCTGCCCGCGCGCGCACAGGCAGACGGAGTTGGACTGCGTGTACTTGAGCGCGATCAGGCCCACGGTCAGGTCGCGTGTCACCGCGGCCGGCAGCCCGGCGGCGGCCAGCGTCTCCGCGTCGAAGGCGCGGTCGTTGCGCGCCTGCTCCAGGGTCACGCCGAACACGGTGCGGCGCTCGATCTCCGGCGGCCGGTAGTCGGCGTCGATCTCCAGCACGGGGTAGCCGCCCCCCTTCTTGGCCGAGAGCAGCTCCCGCGCGGCCGGTTGGTAGCCGGGGGCGATGATGCCGTCGGAGACCTCCGGCCGGATCAGGCGCGCCGTGGCCTCGTCCACCGGGTCGCTGAGCGCGATCCAGTCGCCATAGGAGGAAACCCGGTCCGTGCCGCGGGCTCGCGCATAGGCGGTCGCCGGCGCGGAGAGCTCGCCCCGCGCGAAACAGGCGGCGCGCTCGGCGTCCGACAGCGGCACCGCCACCGCGGCGCCGGCCGGGCTCACGTGCTTGAATGACGCTGCCGCCGCCAGCCCGGTGGCCTCGCGCAGCTCGCGCACGAGCTGCCACGCGTTCAGGGCGTCCAGCAGGTTGATGTAGCCGGGCGCGCCGTTCAGCACCGCGAACGGCAACCGGCCGCCCTCCCGGCAGGCGCGCGCGCCCGCCTGGTGCGGGTTGGTGCCGTAGCGCAGCGCCAGCCCGTCAGCCACGCGCGGCCCCCGCGCCGGCGGGCTGCAGCTCCGGCCTCCCGGCCCCCTGCCGCGGCAGCAGCAGCCCCACCACCGCCGCGGCCAGCGGCAGCACGGCCAGGATGCGCATCGCCTGAAGCACCCCGGAGCCGTCGGCGATCAGCCCGAACAGCGGCATGGTGAGCCCGGCCACCCCCCAACTGAAGCCGCCCGGCAGGCTGGACACGAAGCCGGCGTTGGCCGGCGCGTGCTGCTGCGCCATCGCCACCATGATCGAGTTGGAGGCGAACGCCATGGTGCCGCCGAGGGCCAGCATCGCCAGCGCCATCAGCCCCTCGGCGTGCAGGGCCAGCAGCATGAAGGGCGTCGCCAGCACCAGCGACGCCAGCACCAGCGGCTTGGGGTCCCGCCGGTCGGCCAGGTACCCCAGGATCAGGCTGCCCACCACCCCGGACAGGTTGTAGACGGCGAGCTGCAGCCCCCAGACCAGCGGCGACAGCCCCCGCTCCTGTCCGAGCAGCGGCAGAAAGAACGCGAAGCCGAACCCGCCGATCGAGCGCACGATCACCGTCGCCACGATCACCGCGACCGGGGCCAGCGCGCTGCGGAACTCCGCCACCCGCTCCGGCAGCGCGGAGCGCGGCGTGCTGGGCGCCGGCACCATGGCGATCACGAACGGCAGCATCAGCAGCCCCGGGATGGTCGCCAGCGGCAGCCACCCCATCCCCAGCGTGGTCACCAGCGCCGGCACCCACAGCGGCGTGAAGCCCAGCGCCGCGGTCCCGCCGAAGATGAACAGCGCCAGCCCGAAGGCGCGGCGGTCCCCCGACAGGTCGCCGGCCAGCGCGAAGCCGGAGGGATGGAAGGCGGAGACGCCCAAGCCGGCCAGCAGCACGCACGGCACCAGCCAGGCGAAGCTGGGCACCACGCCGATCAGCGGCGCGAACACCGCCGCGACGGCGATGCCGACGAAGATCAGCCAGCGCCCCCGCAGGTAGTCGCCCAGGATGCCCAGCAGCGGCTGGCCGAGGTTCGAAAGCTGCACGAACAAGCCGAGCAGCCCGATCTGGGCGAAGGTCAGCCCCAGCCGGTCGCGCACGAACGGCAGCGCCGGGGTGAGCATGGACGCGTAGGAATCGACGCAGAAGTGGCTGACGGTGAACACGAACAGGCGCAGGCGCTGCATGGGGACTCCGCGCGGCGGCGGCTACGGGGTGGGGGCGGCGGGGTCGATCAGCTCGCGCTGGCCGATCTCGCGCCAGAGTGCCGGCGGCACCTCCGCGGCGGCGTGCGCCAGGTCGGCGTGCAGCTCGGCGGCGTCGCGCGCCCCCACGGCGGCGGCCGCGACGGCCGGATGAGCCAAAGGGAACTGCAGCGCGGCGGCCGTCAGCGCCACCCCGTGACGGGTGCAGACCGCCTCCAGCCCGCGCGCCCGCTCCTTGATCTCCACCGGGGCCGGGGCGTAGTTGAACGTCGCGTCGCCACCCGGCCCCGTGGCCAGGATGCCGGAATTGAACACGGAGGCCATGATCACGGAGATGCCGCGCTGCGCGCACTCGGGCAACAGCTCCGGCAGCGCGGTCTGGTCCAGCAGCGTGTAGCGGCCGGCCAGCATGAAGCAGTCGAAGTCGCCGGCGCGCGCGAACTCCAGCAGCATCGGCCACTGGTTCATGCCCAGGCCGACCGCGCCCACCGTGCCGGCGGCGCGCAGCTCCTCCAGGGCCGGATAGGCGCCTTCCATCACCGCCCGGAAGTGGTTGCCGGTGGCGCGCTCCGGGTCGCCCTCCGGATCGTCCGGCGCCCAGTCCGGGTCGTGGATGAGGGCGATGTCGACGCGGTCGGTGCGCAGCCGGGCGCAGCTTTCCTCCAGCGAGCGCAGCACCCCGTCGCGCGAGAAGTCGCAGATCACGTCCACGTCGACCCGCCCCGTGCGCGCGGGCTTCGCCGGGTCGAGAAGGAAGCCCACCTTGGTGGAGATGGTCAACTCGTCGCGGGGCAGGCCCGAAAGGGCCTCTCCCAGCCGCTGCTCGGACAGGCCCGTGCCGTAACGGGGGGCGGTGTCGAAGTAGCGCAGGCCGGCCTCCCACGCGGCGGCGACCGCCCCCGCGGCGGCCTTGTCGGCGGCCTTGGTGCGCAGGGCGGCCAGGGGGGCGCCGCCCAGTCCCATCCGGGTGACGGTGACGCCGGTGTTGCCAATGCGAACGCGCTCGGTCGGGAGCACGGTAGCATGATAGCACAGCTCCGCTCGGCGCTGGCGACGGACCGCCGTTCCGGGCTACCGTCCCGCCGAGGTGCAGCGATGTTTCAACTGATCCGAACCCTCAGCGCCAGCCACCTGCTGGCCCGCCAGCTCCCGGTCGCCGGCGTCGCCTTCCTGACCGCCACCCTGTTCTACAAGTTCGGGAACTTCGCGCTGGAGTGCGTGGCGTTCCTGGCCACCTGGTTCGTGCTGGACGCGATCGTGCAGGGCGTCATGCGCGTGTTCGCTCCGGCGGAGCAGGCCGCGCCCCTGACCTCCGACTGACTCAGAGACCGGCCGCGGTCCGCAGGAACCCCGGCAGCGCGGCCAGCGCCTCCGGCGGAATCGTGTGGCCGCCCATGAACGGGCGGAAGTCCACCCGCAGGCCGGCCGCCGCCAGGGTGTCGCGCACCATCTCCGCCCCCTCGTACGGCAGCACCGGATCCATGCGCCCGTGCGTCTGCAGCACCGGCCGCCCGGCCAGCCCCCGTGCCTGCCGCCCCCAGCGGGCGAGGTCCAGCGGCGCGCCCGACAGCAGGCAGAGCCCGGCCCAGGCGTCCCCCGACCGGAACGCGCACTCGCATGCCACCATCGCCCCCTGCGAGAAGCCGCCCAGCACCACCCGCTCCGGCTCCAGCCCCAGCCGCTCCGCGCAGCCGGTGACCGCCTCGCGCAGTGCCGCGGCGGCCTCCGCCGAGCCCGGCGGCACCCGCCGCGCCAGCTCCCCGGCGTCGAGCGGCGCGCCCGTCTGCAGGCGGCTCAGGTCCAGCGGCCACCACGCGCGCCCGCCGGGCATGCCTTCGCCGGCCAGTGACAGCGGCGCCGCCGGAAACAGCAGCGCCAGCGTCTCCGTTCCCGGAGTGGCGAGGATCTCGCCGCCCAGCGGCACCAGGTCGTCGCCGGGAGCGCCGAACCCGTGGCAGAAGACGGCCAGTCCGCCCGCGCGGCCGGCCGGCGGCGCGAACAACACGCAGTCCAGGCCGCCCAGCGTGAGCGGACGCGGCATCAGGAGCATCGACCGATGGTAGCGCGAACGCTCGAAGAGATGCGCGCGTCCGGGATGGACGTGCTGGTCGGCGCCTCGCCCGCTGCGCTCGCCGACCTGGCCGACTACCGCAACTGGATCGATCCCCTGTTCCGGGAATACATGATGCGTCCCGGCGCCTCCTCCGACCTGCAGCAGGCGCTGGTCCTCCTCACCTCCGAGGGCGAGGTCACCCTGCTGGTCTCCGCCGAGATGGCCGCCAACGCCAGCGGCACCACTGCCGACCGGATCGTCGTCTGGGGATCGGACGAGGCGGCCCCCCGCGACCTGCCCGACGGGTTCGAGAAGGTGGCCGAGGCCTTCGGCCGCCCGCGCCGCGCGACACGGACCGAGGCCCTGCTGGACCTGCTGGGCGCCGCGGCTCGCGTCGGCGCCGAGCGCGAGGCGCTGGCCGCCGGCACGTGGGAGGCGCTGGCCGCCGGCGTCCGCCGGGCCGGCGACTGCACCAACCTGCTGCGCCTCGGCCGCATGGTGAAGGCGGAGTCGCAGATCGCCCTGTTGCGGCGCGCCGCCGAGGCCGCGGAGTACGCCGCCGCGGAGACCCTGGCCGTTGCCAGCGTCGGGTCGAGCTGGCGCGAGCTCACCGACCTGTACCGGATGAAGCTGGCCGAGCACGGCGCCGACCTCGACCACTTTTCCGGCAGCCCCACCGGCTTCGGTCTGGCGACCGAGGCCGACTACCGCCTGCCCGAGCGCGGCTCCATGTACTTCGACCACGGCTGCCGGCTGCGCTCCTGGTTCTCGGACACCGGCCACACCATCGCCTTCGGCCCTCCGGACGATGCCTGCCGGCGGCGGCAGGCGGCGGTGCGAGACGCCCTGCGGGCCGGCGCCGAGCACCTGGCGCCGGGCCGTCCCGCTTCCGCGGCGGCGGAGGCGATGCGGCAGTCCCTGGCGGCGGCCGGCCTGGACGGCTTCCCGCACGGCCACGGCATCGGGCTGGAGGTGCGCGACTACCCGATCATCGTCCCCGACACCGGGTTGCGCATCGAGGACGACTTCGTCAGCCGGCCCGCCGACCTGCCGCTGGAAGCTGGCATGGTGCTGAACCTGGAGTCTGCCGTCTGGGCGGCGGACGTGACCTCCGTGCACTGCGAGCGGTCCTTCGTGATCACCGACGACGGCTGCCGGCCGCTCGCCGACCAGCCGCGCGACGAGCCCCTGTCGATCTCCTCCGGGGCCTGACGCCGGCGCACTCGTTCCTGCGCCGCAAGGCGGCGTCCTGGCCGTCGGTCGCTACCTGTCCACCTTGGCAACGAGTGGGTACCTCTCCGGATGCTGGATGCGGTCAATGTCCAAGTCCACGTCAAGATCGGGCCAATGGAAATGCCCGTCGCGCTCCTCGATCACGTTGAAGACCTGGGCGACGGAAGCCTGCCGGAACCACGGAAACAGATCGTGGTCCAGATACAACTCGGTGTCACGCCACGCCAGCCACAGGCCGACCGGAGTGAGCTGCACCACCTCAACTCGCGAAGTGCTGACGCCATGCACGTACTATCTCCTCCTTTCGTCGCTCGATGATTCTCTGGATCGCTCTCGACTCGCGGGCGCTGATGCCTTTCGACATCACGGGTTCGACTGCCGGGTCGAGCCAGAACTTCGCCTCGCCGCTTGCGCAGATGACGTGTACGTGGATTCGCGCTTCTTCCCGCGAAAAGAAGAAGAACCGATACGGCCCCTCCCGAAATACGGTCGGGCTCACGTGAGTGAGTATAGCGAAGGCATACCAGCACGTTCAGCATTGATAGACTCCGTGAATATGGCCTCGCGGGTAGACGTCGAGACACGCATCGCCGGCAAGCACCACGGCAGACCCGGGTCGATCTCTGTGGGGGCCTGACGCCGATGCAGGCGCCGGCGGACACCCTCTGGTCGATCGCCCTGGCCGGCGGCAAGGGCACCCGCTTGGCCGAGGGGCGCAAGCGCCTGGACCGCTCCACTCACCCGCACGTGCCGCCGGAGGCGTGGGGCACCATCGGCCCCAAGGCGCTGGCTTCCATGCGCTCCGGGACCGCCGGACCGGTCAAGCCCATGATCGAGTGGCATCTGGACGTCCACGCGGCGTGCGGCCGGATCGAGCGGATCATCCTGGCCGCCGGTACGGGAGGCGACCTGCTCCAGCACCACTTCCAGGCCGCTGGCGGCTCCTACCGCGGCCTGCCGGTCGAGCTCCTGATCGAGGAGCGGCCGGCCGGCACCATCGCCCCGATCGTCAAGCTGCACGCCGCCGGCCGCCTGCCCGAGCGGCCGGTCGTCTACGCCAACGCCGACAACCTGATCGACGCCGACCTGTACGGCTGCTACCGGCACGGGCTGGAGCGCGCGGCCTCCTGCGGGATCGACGCCGGCGAGTGCGTGATCGACGTCGCGGCGCTGGTGCCGTGGGAGGAGTCGGGCGACTACGGCGCCCTCGACCTGGACGAAGCGACCGGCCGGGTACGCGGCTTCCGGGAGAAGGCGCCCGCGGAGCGCAACCCGTTCCTGGAGCGCGCCGGCCGCCGCTGGACGCCGATCAATTCCGGCTTCTCGATCATCCCCAACCCGCGCCGCCTGTTCGCCCGCTACCTCGACGAGGCCATCGTGCGCACCTCGCAGGCGCTGGAGCGCGGCGAGCTGGACTACGCCGCCCACGAGAGCGCGGTCAAGTACGAATCGCTCTACGAGCGGATCGCCGCCGACGGCCGCATGGTCGCCGTGCTGGCCGAAGGCTACTGGACCGACCTGGGGACCGAGCCGAAAATCCGCGCCGCCGAGGCGCGCCTGCCCCGACTGCGCTTCACGTAGGCCGCCGTCGGCGGCGCTTCGATCCGGCGCCGCTCCGGGCGCCGGTTCGTCAAGTCGCACGGCCAATGACCCGACGCTATAAGGGGTACCGATGAGTGACCCGCAGATGCCCCCGTCTGCCCAGGCGGACGCGGACCCCGTTCAGGACGACACCCTCACCGTGCTCGACCTGGTCCTGGTCCTGGTCCGCCGCCGGCGCCTCATCGTGGCCACCACCGGCATCGCGGCGGTGGTCCTGCTCGCCTACAACCTCGCCGCGATGGCGATGGACCCGGAGTCGCCGTGGAACGTGCTGCCGACGTGGTTCACCGCCAGCGTGACCGTGTCGATCGCCGACGACGCTCCGGACTACGGCGCGGGGGCCGCCACCCTGCTCAGCCAGATCCCGGACACCGGCGGCCTGGCGGACTTCGCCAGCCTGCTGGCTCCCGGGACCAGCACGGACGCCAGCCGCGCGCAGGAACTGATCGTCGGCCGGGAGATCCTGGACGCGCTCGCCCGGCAGCAGGGATTCGTCACCGACGCGTCCGGCAACGACGACATCGTGCGGGAGCGCGAACGGCTCGGCAAGAACCTGAACACGGAGTACCTGTTCGAGTCCGACCTGCTGGTGATCTCCTACGACCACCACTATCCCGAGCAGGCCGCCGCCGGCCTGGAGTTCGCCGTGCAGCGCCTGCGCGACAAGATGCACGCGCTGACGATCGAGCGCGTACGCCGGAGGAAGCTCTTCCTGGAGGAGCGCCTGGCATCCGTGCGGCAGGACCGGACCGAGGCGCAGGACGCGCTGACCGCATTCCAGCAGGAGTTCGGCGTGGTCAACCTCACGTTCCAGTCGGAGGCGGCGATCCAGAACGTCACCGCCCTCAAGACCGAGCTGTACCGCAAGGAGGTCGAGCTCCTCTCCCAGGTCGAGATGCTGGGCGAGAACGCCGCTGCCGTGCGGCGCCTGCGGAACGAGGTCGACAAGCTGCGCACGCTCATCCGGGAGATCGAGCACGGCTTCGTGGAGTTTCAGGACACCGCGATCCCGTTGAACGAGATCCCGCTGAAGGAGTTGCCCGCGCTGGGGGTCCGCTACCTGGACCTGGCCACGGAGCTGAGCGTCCACGACACGATCTACGCCTTCCTGCGCTCCCAGTACGAGAGCGCCCGCATCGAGGAGAACGCCAGGGAGTCGGCCTTCCAGATCGTCGAGGCGGTGGAAGTGCCGCTCCGCAAGAGCCGCCCCGGCCGCGCCCTGATCTGCATCGTCGGCACCCTGGCGGCCTTCCTGGCATCGATACTGGCCGCGTTCACGGCCGAGCGCTTCAAGCGCGCCGAGTCCGACCCCGTGCAGCGCCGCCAGCTCGACGAGATCCGCCGGGAGATCGGCTTCAAGCGGAACAGAACAGGTCCACCCACATGATGACCCACATGATGAAACGCGCACTCGCCATCCTCGCCATCCTCTGCATCGCCGTCCTGCACGCGGCAGCCCAGGACGGCTCCGCCGCCCAGTCCGGCGACGGCGGCGAAGCGGCCGTCGCGTTCGGCCAGCGCGTGCCTTCGCCGGCGGCGCTGCCGGACGCCCAGGTGCTGGCCACGCTGCTGAGCTCCCAGCGCTACATCGTCACGCCGGGCGACCGCTACCGGCTGACGATCGCGCTCCCGGAGACGGCCCCGTTCAACCTGATGGTGCAGGACGACGGCGTCCTGGAGGTCCCCTACGTCGGCACCGTGGAGACCACCGGACGGGAGTACTCGGACCTGCGCGCCTCCATCCTGGAGTCCCTGCGCCGCATCCCGGCCGACTACATCGAGTTCGAGCTGGTCTCTCCCGCGCGGTTCGAGGTGTTCGTGGGGGGCGCCGTGCGCGCGCCCGGCACCATGATCGTGCACGCCATCAACCGCGTGCAGGACGCCATCCGGCTGGCCGGCGGCGTGGACCGGCACGGCAGCGTCCGCCGCATCGAGCTGGCCCGCGCCGACGGCTCCTCGCGCCGCATCGACCTGGCCCGCTACTTCGAGGCCGGCGGCGACGACTTCAACCCCCTGCTCCGCCCCAGCGACCGGATCTTCGTGCCGGTGGCGGAGACCACCGTCACCATCGCCGGCGCCGTCCGCTATCCGGGCCCGTACGAGCTGCTGCCCTCCGAAGGGGTCACCGCCCTGGTCGCCTGGGCCGGCGGCCTGCTGCCCGACGCCGACCCCGACAACATCGAGATCTCCGGCTACGACGGAGCGGGATCATTCGCCCGCAGGACCGCCGCGCTCGACACGGCCGACCGCATCCCGCTCCGCCACCAGGACGCCATCATCGTGCGTTCCACCACCCGGCACACCGACCCGGTGGTGCTCTCCGGCGCCTTCTACGGCCGCGCGCAGGACGGCACCGCGCCGATCACGATCCCGAAGACCCCGGTCGAGGTGACCATTCCCTACTCGACCGGCCTGTCCCTGCGCCAGGCAATGTCCTCCGTCGGCGGTCCGACGCCGCACGCCGCCGAAGGAGCCGGCTTCATTATCCGCGCCGACGCGGACCGGGTGTCCTTCGACGCCGCCGCGATCTGGGACGGGAGCCGCCCCGACATCCCGCTGCGCGCCAACGACCGCGTGGTCGTGCCGATCGACCGGGTCACCGTCTCCATCACCGGGGCGATCGAGCTGCCCGGCGAGTACGAGCTGCTGCGCGGCGCCACGGTCGCGGACCTGGTGAACCAGGCCGGCGGCCCCACCCCGTACGCGAACCGCCGCCGCATGCAGGTCCGCCAACCCGACGTCAACGGGCAGTACACCTCCATGGCGGTCACCTTCGAGGAAGGGATGCTGGTGACGCTGCGCGACAGCGCGGTCGTGCGCGTGCTGTCCAGCTACGGCTCCGGCTCCGCGGTCGTCGTGGAGGGGGCCGTCTTCGGCACGCCCGCCGACGGCGACGGGCCGATCACCCTGCCCACCGCCCTGCCCTCCAACTCCGCGGAGCTCCGCACCGGCCTGCCCGCGCCGGTCCCGGTGCGGGTGGTCCTGCCGTTCTATCCCGGCATGAGCGTCTACGAAGCCCTGTACGCCGTCGGCGGCCCGACCCCGTTCGCGCGCGCCGCCGACACCTACGTCGTCCGCGCCGGCGAGCGCATCGAGATCGACGCCGCCGCGCTCTGGGACGGCGACGGCCTGCACGGCGACCTGCCCCTGCAGCCGCGCGACCAGATCGTCGTCCCCGCCGCCGAGGTCTTCGTCACCGTGCTGGGCGAGGTCAACCGCCCCGGCATCATCCCCTTCCAGTACGGGCTGACGGTCAGCGACTACGTGTTGCGCGCCGGCGGCCCGACCCGCGAGGCCGACCTGGGACTCGTCCACTTCGTGGACAAGGCCGGCCGCAGCCTGCGCCATGCGGCGCTCGACGCGCCGGTGGCCACCGGCGACATCCTGATCGTCGAACGCCAGGTGATCCTGCGCCTGCTGGAAGGCATCGGGCGCGTCGCCCCGATCATCAGCCTGTTCAACAACACGGCCACGGCGGTCAACACCGTCCGCGACTGGGTCGACCCGCCCTGATAGTCAGTCAACCGGAGCCAGCCCGACGAGCCCGACCGGCGTCCGCTGAGCCATGGTACAGTCAACGCAACCGACTCGATACCGTCGATCGGAGCATTGGGATGATACAAAGACTATACGTCAACAATTACAAGTGCTTGGTGAATTTCGAGTTGCATCTCGAGGAGCTGTCTCTGCTACTCGGTCCCAGTGGAGTCGGCAAGACCGCCGTACTCGACATCATGTACGCGTTGCGTCGGCTTCTGTCGGGCGATGCCAGGGTCACCGATGCCCATACGTTCCCGACGCGCACCTTGACGCGCTGGCAGCGTCAAGATCTCCAGATATTCGAGATCGACGTACGGTTGGAATCTGAAGATTTTACCTACCGGCTCGAGGTTGAGCATGAGCGTCCTTCGAAGAAGGCGCGCATCCACATCGAGAGGCTGGTAGCGGACGGACGGCCACTCTTCGAGTGCTCGCAAGGCGAGGTCAAGCTCTATCGAGACAATCATTCTCCCGGGCCAATCTATGCCGCTGACTGGTCGGAGTCCGCACTTGCACGGGTAGCGTCCCGCGGCGGCAATACACGCTTGACAAGCTTCCTGGAGTTCATGAGGAAGGTGCTTGTGTGTGGCATTCATCCACCAAGCATCGTAACGGAATCCGACAGTGAGGCACCCTTGCTGGAGCGCGATGGCCGAAATTTCTCCGACTGGTACCGACATGTACTTCAGGAGCGTCCAGATCTGGTTCCCGAATTCACGAATACACTGAAACAGGCACTTGGCGCCGAATTGAAGGGGATTCGCCTGGAGAGAATCGGCCATGAGACACGCGCGCTCATGGTAGCATTCGTCGATCGCGAAGATGTCGAATCCCAGGAGTCTTACGAGCTTCGATTCGAAGAGATTTCCGACGGTCAACGGGCACTGGTGGCCCTGTACGGCCTGACGCAACTCTCAAGCGACCAGGGATATACCCTGTTTCTCGATGAACCGGAAAACTACGTGGCACTTCCGGAAATCCAGCCGTGGCTCATGAATCTCGAGGATGCCTGCGGCGCGACGTTGTCACAGGCGGTGATCACCTCTCATCATCCGGAGTTGATCGACTACCTTGGCGGTGAGCACGGTGTCCTGTTGGACAAGGAAATTTCCGGAGTCGTAACCACACGAAGACCTCAGGTGGGAGCGGACAACGACGGACTCAGGCTCTCCGAGCTCATTGCCAGAGGTTGGGAGGAGTGAGCAGAAGAGTTCAGATAGTCTTGTTGTGTGAAGACCAGCAACAGCAGGCGTTCATGCGAAGATTCCTCGTCAGGACCGGTTGGGACGCCCGGAATATTCGAGTTGAGATGGCCCCAAGGGGCAGATGTTCGGCCGAGAAATTCGTACGGGACCGGTTTCCGAAAGAACTGACCGAACACCGCCGCAGGAGCGTATCCCGAGCGCTCGTAACGATGATAGACGGCGACGACAAGGGTGTCGAGCGACGGATGGCGCAGCTTCAGCATGCATGCCCTGAGCAAGAGCGTCCGATAGGAAAGCCGGGGGACAACGTTCTGGTACTTGTACCAACCTGGAACATTGAAAACGTGGATCGCATATCTGGACGGTCAATCGGTTGACGAACAGAAGGACGACTATCCGAGATTGAGACGGCCGAGGGAGTGCGCACCGCACGTCGCGGCGCTCGTCGACATGTGCCAACGGGGCGAGCTTCGCGAACCTGCTCCGTCGTCGCTGGCCACTGCGTGCACGGAATACCGACGGTGGGTCTCCGATCTTTAGAACCTGTTCCGCCTTGTCACGCCAGATGCCGCGCGTGTCGATGACGCGCTTGCCGGCGACGCACCCTGGATCGACCCATCGCTGCCGCTACGCGACCGCGTCGCAGAACACCATCTCCCAGCCGTGGAACACCACCGCCAGGCCCGTGAACCGCACGCCCGGAAACTGCCGCGCCAAACGGTCGTCCGCCAGGTAGCGCTGCAACTGCGCGGTCGCGTCCCCGGCCGACGCCGCGACTCGCCCCCGCTCCGCGGACTCGCCGCGGCTCAGGTACTTGAGCTCGATCAGGTACCCGCGCCGCAACTGCGGATAGCGCGCCACCAGCGGTTCCAGGGCGATGTCCGCGTGTCCCTTCCCCAGTTCCGCCTCGGAACGGAACACGTAGTAGTCGGCCACGCTCAGATAGGCGGCCAGGAAACCCTGAATAATCCTCTCGCCGCCGATGTAGTCGCGGATCCCCGTCTGCCGCGCGATCGCTTGGCTCAGGAACTCCAGCACCGGCCGCCACTCCCCTTCGGTGGCCATGCGCAGCATCAGTTGCTCGAACCGGTACAGGTCGACCGCGAACACGCCCACGTCCCGGTAGCCGTCGCGCAGGTAGCCGTACATCAGCCGTTTCACCGTCTGGTTCGGGATCGCCAGCCGCGTCAGCATGCCCTGCGCATCGCTGATGCTCAGCAGTCCGAAGTAGTGCAGCAGCGACAGGAAGTTCTCCCGGTCGGCGAGCCGCGCCAGCGGAAAGCTCGGCTGGATGCGGGCGTCCGCCTCCTCCTCGCCGATGACGCTGCGCAGCAGGTCGAAGTTGCCGTTCAACTGCCGCCCCACCACCAGCAGGTGGCGCAGCTTGCCGTAGTCGATGCGCACGTTGGTGTCGATCAGGTAGTCCGGCACGCCCCGGTTCGGCATCGAGTGCTTCAGGTAGTACAGCACCATGTCGGTGTTGTAGAGATCCGTCTCCGCTGCCGCGGCGAACCGGTAGCCGTTGTACCACTCGCCCATGACGCCCATGGCGGTCTCCACGTCCTGGTTGAACACGCCCAGGTCCCGGTACGTCTCGACCAGGTTCCGCACCTCCGACCCGGTGAAGCCGACCATCTCGTTGAAGTCCGGGTCCAGGCTGATGTTGGTGCCGATGTTGAAGCCGGAGGTCACGTCGTCCATGGTGACCGGCGACACGCCGGTGATGAACAGGCGGTCGATGCCGCCGCCGCTGCGCTCCGTGCCGCCCTTGAGGGTGGCGAAGAAGTTGCGGAAGAAGCCGCCGCCGTGGGTGAAGGCGTGGTACGCCTCGGCGCCGTGGTGTGCCAGCACCGTATTGGCGAAGTTGTCGTACTCGTCGATCAGCACGTACAGCGGGATGTCGTGGTCACCCGCGTAGCGGAACAGCGCGGCGAGTTTTTCGGCGATCGAAGGTGGCGCCAGCAACCGCTGCAACGCGGCTTCCGGGAACAGATCCGGATGCCGTTCCAGAGTGCCGCGAAACTCGATGGTGCAGTAGCCCTCGAAGCGTTCCTCCAGGGTTTCCAGCTTGTCTTCGACCATGGAGAAGTTGAAGCGCAGGGTGACGTAGCGGCTGCGTTCCTCCGTCGGGCTGCTGCCGATGTCGGTGCCGGCGAACGTGGCGTCGAAGTCGTCCGCCCAGAAGCGGTCGTAGTAGTTCTCCAGCAGAGACACCCAGAGCGTCTTGCCGAACCGCCGCGGCCGGATCAGGAAGGCGTAGCGCTCCTGCTCCTCCAGGCGCCGCAGGAAGCGCGTCTTGTCCACATACAGCCAGCGGCGCAGACGGATGCGCCTGAAGTCGCCTTCGCCGTAGGGGATGCGCGGATGAGCGGGAACCGTTTCCATGACCGGGCGTACCGTTGCGTCGCGTGACTCTATCGCGCTCGCTCCCGCCCCTCAAACGCTCCGGCTTCAATGACTTGAACGAAATCGCGACGGCTCACTCCGATGGCACGTACCTCGTCGTAGTAGGCTGCAAGCGCGGCAGCCCGGGCGGTCGTCGGGTCGCCATGGATCTATCGTTCTTGAATTGGCAGCACACTCGTGCTATGTGTGTGGACACGCGGAAGCTGTCATGCCCACTACTGCCTCCGACCGCGCTCCCGACCCCGATGCTCTGCGCGCCGCCGGATTGCGCCTCGTCCAGATATGGGTTCCGGACACTACACGGTCGGGCTTCGCCGAGGAGTGTCGCCGGCAGTCAGCGGTAGTCGCGGCTGCCGACTTGGCTGATCGGGACCTCACGGACTTCTTGGACGTCGCCCTTCAAGACGTGGAACGGCCAGATGAATGAGTTGTCGACCGCAGTCTTGCCCTGTTTCTCGGCTATGGGTGATCCTCGGCCATCTCCGGCGACTCGGTAAGCCAAGCCCCTCGCCTTATTGGCGCCAGACGCCGCGGGTATCGATGACCCGCTTGCCGGCAAGGCACCCGGGATTGACGCTCCGAAACTCCCGGTGATCGGTCAGCAACAGGATCACGTCGGACTTCAGCGCCTCGTCGAGGCAGACCAGCTCGGTCCGTCCGCACCCTGCCAGTCCGGCGGGCAGCGCTTCGACGTGCGGGTCGACCACCAGCAGCCGGCCGGTGCACGTCTCCTGCAGGCGCTTGATGACCGAGATCGCCGGGCTCTCGCGCAGGTCGCCCACGTCGGCCTTGTAGGCGAGCCCCAGGCACGCGATCACCGGGTGCTCGATGCCCTGACAGGCGGCCAGCACCTGCTCCGCGACCCACAGCGGCTTGCCGGCGTTCACCTGCCGGGCTGCCCGGATGAGCGGCGTCCGCTCCGGCGCCGAGTGGACGATGAACCACGGATCGACCGCGATGCAGTGGCCGCCGACGCCCGGACCCGGCTGCAGAACGTCCACCCGCGGATGCCGGTTGGCCAGTCCGATGAGCTCCCAGGGATCGACGCCCAGGGAGTCGCACACCAGCGAGATCTCGTTCGCGAAGGCGATGTTGACGTCCCGGAACGCGTTCTCGGTGAGCTTCACCAGCTCCGCGGTGCGCGCCGTGGTCGTGTGGCACCGTCCGCGCACGAACACGCGGTAGAGCGCGGCCGCCGCGGCGGCGCACGCGGCCGTGATGCCGCCGACCACCCGGTCGTTGTTCGTCAGCTCCCGCAGCATGTTCCCCGGGATCGCCCGCTCCGGGCTGTACGCGACGCGTACGTCACTCGCCTCGCCCGCCGCGTGCGGAAACGAAAGGTCGGCGCGCGCTTCGGCGAGCCAGCCGCAGAGCCGCTCCGTCGTGCCGACCGGCGACGTGGACTCCAGGACCACCAGGTTGCCGCGCCGCAGCAGCGGCGCCAGGCTCTCCGCCGCGGCGCGCACGAAGCGCAGGTCCGGTTCGTGGTCCGCTCCGTGCGGGGTCGGCACCGCGATGATGAACGCGTCGGCCGGCTGCGGGGTCGTTGCAGCGGACAATGTGCCTGCGGCAACCACCGTGCGCACCAGCTCATTCACGTCGTCCTCGGCGGTCGCCGCGGCGCCGGAACCGACCGCCTCCAGACGCTCGGCATCCACGTCGACGCCGAACACTTCCACACCCCCGGCGGCGATGCTCGCCGCGGTGGGCAGCCCCACGTAGCCCAGCCCGACCACGCAGACCCGCCGGAACGATGCTTCAGCCACCGGTCAGCTCCGCCAGGATGCGCTCGCTCGCGTGGCCGTCGCCGAACGGATTGGCCGCGCGGGCCATGGCCGCGTAGGCGTCCCCGTCCTCCAGAAGCCGCTCCGTCTCCCCGACGATCCGCTCCGCGTCGGTGCCCACCAGCCGCACGGTCCCCGCTGCGACCGCCTCCGGCCGCTCGGTGACGTCCCGCATCACCAGCACCGGCTTGCCGAGCGCCGGCGCCTCCTCCTGGATGCCGCCCGAGTCGGTGACGATCAGGTGCGCGTCGCTCATCACCGCCACGAAGCTCAGGTAGTCCAGCGGCTCGATGAGGTGGATATACGGACGGCCGCTCAGGTGGCGGCGCACCGGCTCCTGCACGTTGGGGTTGGGATGCACGGGGAAGACGATCTCCACGTCGTCGCGGGCGCCGATCGCAGCCAGCGCCCGGCAGATGTCCTCGAATCCGGCGCCGAAGTTCTCCCGTCGATGGGCGGTCACCAGGATCAGCCGCCGGCCCGCTGCCGGCGCCGGAAGGCTCTCGCGCGCACGCGCGGCCAACTCCTCATCGCTGCGGAGCCGCTCCGCGACGTGGTACAGGGCGTCGATGCAGGTATTCCCGGTCACCGTGATGCCGGCGTCCGGGATTCCTTCCGCCAGCAGGTTCTGCCGCGACCCCTCCGTCGGCGCATAGTGCCGGTCACTGATCACATCGGCGATCCGGCGGTTCATCTCTTCCGGCCACGGCGCATACCGGTCGCCCGTGCGGAGGCCGGCCTCCACGTGCCCCACCGGCACCTTCGCGTAGTAGGCGGCGAGCGCGGCAGCCAGGGCGGTCGTCGGGTCGCCGTGCACCAGCACGCGGTCCGGCCGTACCTCCGCCAGTACGTCACGCATGCCCGTGAGCACCGCACTCGTGACGTGCGTGGCGTCCTGGTTCGGCGCCATCACGTCAAGGTCGTACTCCGGGCTCAACTCGAACAGCTCCAGCACCGAGTCGAGCATCTCCCGATGCTGCGCCGTCACGCAGATGCGATGGTCCACCCCGTCGGCCGCAGCAAGCGTGTGCGCCACCGGCGCCATCTTGACCGCCTCCGGCCGCGTGCCGAACACGGAAAGGATGCGTACGGGCCCCTGGGCGGCGCTAACGGGAGTCATGGGAATGGGTTCGGTCCTGAGAGGATGTCACGTGACGGAAGCGACGCCGCCGGCAACTGAGTAGCACGGCCGGCGCTGCGCCGACAATCCCGGTGCGCCCAGGACAGTCCCATGCTACGAGAATCGCGCGGGGCCGACGCCTCTGCGGATTTTCGTACCGGTGACACCGGTTTTCTGAAGCAGCAGCGAAACGCAGGCGTTAAAGGGTATCGAGATCATGGACGACGCCTCCTACAAACGGCTGCTCAACCACAAGCGCATCGTTGAGGACCTGCTGACCGGCTTCATCGCCCCGCGGCGCGCGCCGCGGTGGATCGCCGCGCTCGACTTCGACTCCCTGCGCGAAGGCGCTACCGAGGGCATCTCCGACGCGCTGCGCAGCCGCCTTGGCGACCTGACCTGGTCCATCGACTGCCGCGACGACCGCGGCGGCGCGCACACGCTGCACCTCGTGATCGAGCATCAGTCCAGCGTGCACTACGGGATGCCGTTGCGGTTCCTGAACTACAGCAACCTGCTGTACCAGCGGCGGTACCGCGACCGCAAGACGTGGCGCAAGGGTGACACCGCCGAGCCGGTGCTGCACGTGGTGGTGTACAATGGCGACCGTCGCTGGGACGCGCCGCTGACGCTGGCGGGGCTGCTGGCCGGCCGGCCGCACGGGCGACCGGCGCCGCTGGCGGTGCGCTACGAGGTGGTCGACCTGGTGGCTGCGAGGCTGGAGGCGGTGCCGCGCGCGAACCTGCTGAGGCGGGTGGCGGAAGTGGAGCAGAGCGTGCAGGCGGGGACGTTGCCGCGGCGGGTGAGGGAGTTGGGCGAGTGGCTGGCCGATGAAGGCGAGCCGGGGCTGACGAGGACCTTCGACCTGTGGCTGGGGGCGCTGGCGGAGAAGTGGGGGATGGCGCTGCCATCGATCCGCGAATACGAGGAGGTACACGCGGTGTTGTTGGAAAAGATCGACCGCTGGGGAGAGGAAATCCTGGAGCGCGGCATCAAGCAGGGTATCGAACAGGGCGTTGAGCAAGGTATCCAGCAGGGCGTTGAGCAAGGCGTCAAGCAGGGTATCGAGCGGGAGAAGGCATTGCTGCGCCACCAGGCTGAGCGACGATTCGGCCCGGCGGCGGCGGAACGGCTGTCGGCGGCGCTCGCCGCCGTCACGGACGCCGACCGCCTTGCCGAAGCCGGCGAGTGGATCGTGGACTGCGCGACCGCCGCCGACTTCCTGGCCCGCGTGGAAGGCTCCTGCCCGTAGCGGCAGGCGCTACGAACAGCGTCTGTCGGTGGCGACGTTCTGCGCCGCAGGCACGGTTTCGGGACGGCGACGGGCTCATGCCGCTCACGCTCCCGATGCGGTCCCGATCACCAATCCCGTGAGCATGGGATCGCCCTGCGGTGCGCCCCGGTCCGTCAGTCCCGGTCCCTGTCGGCCACCCGCTCGATGATTCCGAGGTACCGGTCCGCAAGCCGGTCGCGGTCGTATCTCTCGATCACGTACTCCCGACCCGCCGCGCCGAGCGTCCCTCTCAACTCGGCGTCATCAGCCAGTCGCGTCACCGCGGCGGCCAGCTCGTCTTCCTGCTCCGGCTCGAAGCAGATGCCGCATCCTGCGTCCGCAACGAAGTCACGAGCGAATCCCTGCACACCCAGGATGACCGGACACGCCATCGCCGCGTACTCGAAGATCTTGGACGGCATCACGTTCGTGAACGTCCGCGTCCTGCGGAGATGGACCAGACAGGCGTCCGACACCGAAAGGACCGCGGGAACCGCACTCCGGTCGAACGCTCCCGCGAACACCACGTTGTCGAGGCGGGACCCCAGCGCTTCGCCGCGCAGAGCGTCCAGCCGCGCCCCGTCACCGACCAGCAGGAATACGATGTCGGAACGGCCGCGCTCACGCAGGATCGCGGCCGCCCTCAGCACCACCTCCAGCCCGTGCGCCATGCCGATGGCCCCGCAGTAGGTCACGCAGAACCTTCCGTCAACACCCAACCGCTCGGCCAGTTCCCGGTCCCGGTTGCGCGGGACGAACAGATCCCCATCCACGCCGTTCATCACCACCGACACGTGCTCCGGCGCGACGCCGCGCTGCATGAGGCCGGTCCGGTACCCGTCTCCCACCGTGACGACGTGGCTCGCGGCCCGATACATCCGTCGCTCCAGCATCTCCAGGAGCCGGAGTACCAGGCGAGCGCGCAGCGCACCGACCGCCTCGACCGACTCCGGCCACAGGTCCCGGATTTCGAGCAGCAGGGGCCGGCGCCGGAGCTTGCTGACCACCACGCCGGCCCACCCGCAGAAAAACTGGGGCGACGTGGCGATGACGATGTCGGGCCGCTCCTCGACCATCGCGCAACACACGGCCGAAACCAGGTAGAAGAGAAAGCTGGCGCTCCGTTTCCACGTACCCTCATTGGCCGCCAGGAACGTGAGGCAACGCACCACGCGAACGCCCTCGACGTGCTCGACCTGGCGCAGTGCGTTGCGATACCCGGAATGGAGCACGCCGCGCGGATGGTGAGGCGCACACGTCACGACCGTGACGGCATGGCCGGCGGCCACCCAGCGCCTGCAGTGGGCGAGGGTGCGGGCGGCCGGCGCGTTGCGCTCGGGCGGGAAGTAGTGAGAGAAGAAGAGAATCCGCACTACTGGACCGCTATCCTGACGGCGGCGCGGAGGCGCGCGACGGCACTGGAGAATCGGAGACAGGGATTGGGGACTTCGACGCCGAAGTGCGGGCAGTAAACGGATTCGTCTTCCCCCACCTCGGCCCATCCCGACCAGGAGATCCCAACCATTCCCTCGGGAGTGCCGATCGCACAGGCGTTTCCGCCGAGCCTCTCGATCCGGCAGTCCGGGTGCAGGTGAACGCGCGCCACCGATCGAACGGGCCGCGTCGAGTCGACGCTGTCGGCGATATCGAGTTGCCCGCCGGAATGCCAGCGAAACGTCCTGGCATGCGTGGGCCGGCCGGGCAGATGGCGGTACCCGTCGTGCCGCGCAGACAACCGGAACCCGTCCGGGAGGTCCTGCCAGTCCACGTCACGCGGCGCGCACCGCCGTCCGACCCGGAAGGCGGACCACACCTCGACCTGATTCTGCCCTTCGATCTCAACCGTGTTGTGCGCGCGCGTGGACCGGCAGTACGCGCGCATCGCGCCCGCCTCGTACGTGGAGACGCCGCTGTCGACCACCACCCGGGCGCTGCGCAGGGACAGTTCGAACGACAGCAGGTCGGCATGCGCATGGCCGGGCTGGTAGTCCGGACCGATCGGCCCCGCGTCGCACACCACGTAGTGGCCCTCGGAGGTCCGCTCGCCGTAGTAGCCGCTGTCGGCAAGCGCGAACGGGCCGGCCGGCGGCTCCGCGGCGTCGTACCGGACGGGATTCTCTGCAAGGGAGGCGTCCTCGAACGCGCTGTCGTTCATCAGCGCGATTCCACCGTCGGGGTGGCGGAGCGCGGCCAGCGCGCTTTCTGCGCGATCGACGTACGGCCGAACCAGGTTGCCGAGATCGCCGTTCATGGTCGAGGCGAGCAGCCGCAGACCGTGCAGGATGCGCTGCTGGTACATCGGCGAGCGCTCGAAGTGCCCGCCGTCGGCAAGCACCTGCTCGGGCAACTCGCGATCGAGCACCCTGATGCCGGTTCGCAGCCACGATTCCGCGTCCAGATGCGCGAAGCAGCTCCCCGCGAGCGCCAGCGCGACCCCGTTCTCGAACAGATGATTGCCAAGGAGATGCCACTCCAGGCGCCGTTGCAGGTGGTTCGCCTGCGCCCGGACGCTCGACCACAGGTTGGCGGCAAGCACGGGGTCCGCCAACGTCTGTTCCCGGTGGCGGCCAAGGAACAGCGCGCACCAGTTGGCCAGCCGCAGTGACGTCGGGTACGGCTCCCAACCCACCTGCCCGCGGCCCGGACCGTGATGCTCGATCCAGTGAAGCGCTGCCATGCGCGCATCAGCGAACCCCAGGCACCACAGGAAGTCGTGGTAGTGCAAGTGATAGCGCCACAGCAGGGGCAGCCCCGTGACGCCCCAGTCCGGCGGAAAGCCCATGGCCTCGGTGCGGTTCTGGAACGTCACCGAGCCCGCGAGGAGCGTCGCTCGGTCGTGCGCCCCGGCGGCTGGTGGCGGTGGAAGGATCACTTCGTCCGCCCAGCGGATCTCCGGCATCCGCTCCGGCACCGGGGCGCGGCGGGGTCCGAACCGATTACGCCGCAGCCGGTGGACCACCTGCCAGCCGATCTGCCGGGGACGCAGATGACGAATCGTCCGCAGAAGGCGCCCGACAGCGGCAAAACTCATCGAACCTCGTGTGTGCATTCCAAAGACTCTGGCCGGGTCGTAGCGAGAATCCTGCCGCATCGTCCGACGAGAGCTCGGCGCCGTCGTCTCCAGATGCCGCACGAATGCTCACCTGCCGGCTGGCGCATCTTGGAGCGAAAGCAACAATCGGGCTCTATCGAGCTATTGAGTTCTCTTCTTGAAAAGAACGTGCACAGCGAACTCTCGGCGCTCCGAAGCGGGAAGCTGCCGGAACTCCTCTATGGCATCAAACGCATCACGTATATGTTGATAAACATCGGATTGGCTAAATGTTGCTGCGGGATTGTAGTCAGCATCCTCTCGTGATTCTTTCAGTGTCCGCAAAGCTGCCGCAAAGCGCCGTATCTCTGCAGGAAACGTCGCTACTGAGGAACTGTTGCAACGCTTGTACGTTGGGGTATGGTCAAGCGCCCTATATGCCGACATCCAAGCGTCAGAGGTGCGCCGAGAGTCTCCTACAAGCACGTCCGCATTTGACGACGAAAGACAGTGGAACATCGCATAATACGTCGTGCTCATTGCTCTTCTGAGATCGGCGTCACGGGGCCGTCCGTATGCATCCTGCTTCGTCAGCAGCAGCGCTGCCGACAGCAGGTGTAGAGGATTCACGCCTTGCACAGTCTATCCGATAGTTCCTCTATACGCTTATCGAGATATCGCCTGTCGTTTGCGGTATAGGTGGCCTTGTCCAGCCGGTAGATCACCAGAGAGCCTTCTCCAAACAAGTGATCGACCTTCGCATGCCATTCATGATCGTACCATAGAGGATCATCAATGATGCTCGCATCCCCATCGAATATGACCCTTATTTCCACGTACTGGGAATCGTCCATGCTCGTCCGTCTCTGCGCCGAGATTCGGGGAAACGATGCCTCGCCCCCAAAGTGGGACTCAAGCAGGCTTCTCGTCACGCTCTCAGCTTGCGACAGGAGTACATCGTCCATTCTTTGATCTCCCGGGCTCATGGTCCAGCGCCCGGGAGAATCTGTCAATCGTGGGTCGATTACGCTTGACCTCCGAATCGGAGTCACTTACCCCACGTCGACCATGGTGCCGGTTTCCAGGCTGCGCACGGCTCCGAAGCACACGCGATGGGTGGCGGCGATGCTCTCCCACGAGATCGGCCACGGCCCACCGTCACGGCACACGCTCAGGAACGCATCGATCTCCTCGGCGAATCCCTTGACCTGCTTGCCGCGGAGGCTCCGGCCGCCACCGTAGAAGCGCGTGGTGCGAAAGTCGTCCATGACGGCGCTCCTGCCGTCCGCGAACACCTCGCACCGTTCCTTGCTCAGAGCCCGGTGTCCCAGAGCCAGGTACTGGATCGTGGCCAGCGAGCCGTCCGCGTACCGGATCGTGAGGACCGAGGAGTCCTGCGCAACCACGTCCCGAGCGTCGGAGGCGATGCTGGCGGCCATCACCGAGAGCGGATCGCTGCCGGTCAGGGCCGTGCAGAAGTCCACGAAGTGGCAGGCTTCGCCGATGATGCGGCCCCCTCCCTCATCGGGATCGTGCAGCCAGCTCCCGGCCGGCACCACCCCGGCGTTGACCCGGTAGTTCACGACCATGGGAGTCCCGCGACCTCGGAACGCGGCCTGCAGCGCTCGGGCATGAGGGGAGAACCGGCGGTTGAACCCCACCATCAGGCAGGGCTCGAACCCGGCCCCTCTCGCGTCGTGCACGGCGCTCTCCACCTCGTCGAGGCCGGCTTCCGTCAGGCACAGGGGCTTTTCGACGAAGACGTGCTTCCCGGCCCGCAACGCCGCGGCCACCAGTCCGGCGTGGCTTCCGTGGCGGGTGGCGATGAACACCGCCGCCGTGTCGGCCCGTTCAAGCACTTCGCGTGCATCCGTGGTGGCAACCGTGAACCCGAACCGCTCCGCCGTCTGCGCGGCACTCCGGCCGGTGCTCGTGCAGACCGCGGTCAGCCGGGTGCCCCCGGCCTTCACGATCTGCGGTAACAGCACGCTCCGCGCAAAGCCGCCGGCGCCGATGAATCCGACGCCGACGTCGCCGTCGCGCGCGCCCGCCGCACGGTCCTCCATCCGACGGACCGTGCGCTCCGGCCGGGCGTCTTCGGGGTACTCCAGCACGATGCCCAGGTACCGGCGTTTGAGCGTGCTCTCCGCCGGCAGCTTGCCTTCGATCAAGGCATACGCATCGAGCGCGTCCGCGAACGGCAGGCGATGGGTGACCAGCGCCGATGGCGTCACCCGCTTCTGCTGCACCAGGTAGAGAAAGCTCTCCAGGTTGCGCTGCTCGGTGAAGCGCACGTAGCCGAACGGATAGTCGTTGCCCCGTTCCTCGTAGTCGGGATCGTAGCGTCCGGGGCCGTAGGACATGGCCAGCCGCAGATCGAGCTCCTTGCGATAGAACGCGTCACGCGGCACCTGCATGCCCACCAGGCCGACGGCCACCACCCGCCCCTTGTGGCGCGACAGCTCCGCCGCCTGCTCGATCGGCTGGCTGCTCGGTGTAGCCGCCGCGATGATGACGGCATCCGCCCCCTGTCCGCCGGTGAAGGCATCGCACGCGCGATCGACATCGGAGCTGACCGCAACGTCGGCGCCCAGCGCGCCGGCGAGCGTCGTCCGCTCCGCGTCCGGGTCCACGCCCAGGACCGCGCAACCGTTCGCCTTCAGGATCTGCACGGTCAGCAGCCCGATCAGTCCCAGCCCGATAACGACGACCCGCTCCCCGATCAGAGGCTGTGCCTGCCGCACCCCCTGCAGCGCGATCGCCCCGACGGTCGCGAACGCCGCGTCCGCATACGACACCCCCTCCGGGATCTTCGCGCACAGGTTCCGCGGCACGAAGTTGAACTCCGCATGGTTGGCGTACCCCGCACCGGCTATCGCCACGCGGTTCCCCGGCTGCAACCCCACGGCATCCCGACCGGCCTCCACCACAACCCCCGACGCTGAATAGCCAAGGGGCACGGGTTCGTCCAGCCTGGCGAACACCTGCTCGGCGGTCGCCCTCACGCCCCGCGTCCGCACGGTGTCAACCACCTTCTTCACCAAGTCCGGCCGCGCCCGCGCCTTCCCCAACAGGCTCTTCTTTCCCAACTCCAGCAGCATCCTCTCCGTACCGGCCGAGATGACGCTGCACCGCGTGCTCACTAGGACTCCGCCCGTGCCACACGCCGGAGCCGGCACCTCTGCCAGCCACAACTCGCCCTTGCGCTGCGACTGCAGAACCTGCCTCATCCCTCGGTCACCCCGGTTTGCGGTAGAGCAGAGCCGAATGATACGTCCACAAACCCGTCGCGACGCCCGGCATCACCTGCAACGTCAGGCCCTTGACGAAGTGTTTCATCACGCCCTTCCAGCCGTAGTTGTGCCGGTAGACCCGTCCCGACGGGTTCTTCACCACCTGATCGACCACCTCGTAGCCGCAACTCTGCACCAGGCGCCGTACGCTCTTTCGGGAATAGAAGTTCAAGTGCCCGGTGCGGGTGAACGTGAAGTTCTCCGGAAGTCGTGCATTGTGCTCAAGCGGCACTTCCACGAATACGTGCCGGGCAACCCGTGCCGCTTCATACAGCAACCTGCGCGGATACTCCACGTGTTCGATGACGTGGCTCATAATCGCCAAGTCGAAGCGAGCATCGTCGTAGGGGACTGTGTAGCCATCAAATACCGTGCATGAGCGCAGCGATCGAATACCCCGCCCTCGCGTCAGATCCACAGCCGATTGAGCGACCTCGATCGCGTACAGCTCCTCCCCGAACCCGTCGGCTGACTCCGACAGAAGCTCCAGGAGCACACCGTCTCCGCATCCGATCTCCAGCACCGTCCGGTGGGGTATTCCCGCGCACAGCGTGGTCACGTTTTCCGCGGTGTCCGCCCGCGAAAGGCGTTTCCACTTCCCATTGAGACCATCGTAGTAGTCACCGTAATGCGACTTGAGATGGCGGTTCATCCGGAATTCAGACATCAGCCACTCCCGCCCGTCGGTACGCCTCGATCGTGGCCGCCTCTACCTGTTCCCACGAGTAATGGTCCTCGTAAGCCTGCCTCGCCCCTTGGCACATCTCCGCATAATCGCCGGCAGCAGCCCGTAACGCTACCAGACGCGTCCCCGCGTTCTCGACTTCGTGATAGTCCACGACCACCAGGCATCCGTACTGCTCCAGTCGGCCGACCACCTCCACCTCCCTGTTGATCAGCACGGGGCGGCCCAACGCCAGCGCTTCCGCGACCTTGTTCGACGCCGCAAAGCGGTTCACCGGAACCTCCGGATCGTAAAGCGCGCACACGAAGTCACAGGCCCTCGTCTCCTGCAATGCGTCCTCGTGGCTGATCCGGCCCAGCAGGGTCACCCCGTCCATGTCGCCCATTTCCCCGACGAGTTCCGGATCACCGGAGCCGGCAACCCGTAGCTGCAACGACCGCTGACGGGCCGCCAAGCGCGCCAACTGCCGAATGCCGCGCCCGCCGTCGATCCATCCGGCATACAGTAAGGTAACAGCCTCCCGCCCGTCCGACGGCGGGCTGTATCCCGGATCGATCGGCGTGTTGCGTGCGACCACGACCCTCGATCGCGCCCACGTCGGGAGCGCATCGCGCCGGTGGTCCTCCGGAACCAGCGTCACTGTTGCCCAGCGGGCTGCCAAACCCTCGAGAAAATTGAGACATCGACGCCCGATCGCCGCGCACCGGTATCTCAACGCCAGATTGTCGTGGATATTGTACATCACGGCCGCTCCGCTGATGCAGGCGTAGAGCCGTGCCGCGCCGTAGACCTCGAAGTCAGAGGCATGGACCAGGGCCGGCCGTACCCTCCAGAGATAGCCGAACAACGAAGCGCTGTACGTGATCACTGAGAAGAGATAACCGATCGCTCCCCGACCGTGAAAGCGTCTGAACGGTCGACCGATCCTCTCGATATCGAAGCCTCCAGACTCCGAGGCTGTAACCTCCTCGCAGTCACGACGCGCTCCCACGAATAGGACGTGCAAGTCCAGCCGCCGCGCCACCGTCATCATTCGAACGACGCGAGGTCCAGGCCAGTCCTGGCGCCGCACGAACACCGCAACGCCCCCGTTGCGCAGGCGGGACGCTCTCCTACTCGGTCCACCGCGCGATGGCTTCCGCATCTAAGTCAGAGCTTGCTGTCGGGACGGCCTGTGTGGTCGTTTCCGCGATCGATCCGACGAGGCAGCATTCGATGCCAGCGCCAACACCGATCCTGCAACTCCCCACCAGAGCGCGCTGTTTTGAAATGCGCCCACCAGAGCGGCGGGCTCGACCATGGTCACCCCGACACCGCTCAGGAGAACCAGTGAGTATGCAGTGACGATCGCCTTTCGCTTGCGATCCTTGCGTTCGCGGGAGGCGCGAATCGCGGGGAGCGTCACCGCCACGACCATGCTGAGAAGGAAGAAGGGGAACAGCACGCCGCAATACACGGCGTATTTGAGCCACACGTTGTGGATCTCCACGTCGCGGTCGAGCGTGGGAACCGGGATGCGAACACTGTCGAGCCCATGCCCTGCGAATGGGCGGTCCGCTATCAGTCTCAGGGCGGTAACGTACCCCCGCAGGCGGTACGATGTAAGCGCGTCGAGTAGCTCGAACGTCAACCGGCCACGAGCGCTACCCAGCCGCAACTGGTCGGCAGCGGCCACTGCGGCGATCCCGCGCAGTGTTCCGAACACAAGGATGATCAGCGTGCCGATCAGGACCAGCGTTAAGACTACGGCTTTCACCCTCCGCGACCCGCACAGGACGACGAACGCGGTTATGCTGAAGAGAGACAGGAGCAATCCGGTCCGCCCGCCGCTGACCACCTGCGCCATCACGATGACTACAAGGGATGTCAGGGCAGTCCGCGCTTTGCGCCTGTCGATCAGCACTACGGCAAGAGCTATGGGTACATACAGCGACAGCGCATTCGCCCAGCCGGTTCTTCCCGCGCCGAATCCGGTCGCCCTGAAGGGAGCCTGATCGAACGGAGACTGAAAGCTCGGTACCCCGATCAGCACCGAGGAGACTGGGAAGACGGCAAACACGGATAGGACGGTCATGCCCATCGCAAATGCCGGAAATGTATCGTGCCCCCTCATCTGCATGGAGAAGAGCAACCACACGAACAGCGCCGACAGCGCTATGTCAACCAGGAACTCGACGGTCAACGACAGTTCGGTCGCTTGGTACATCCCCGGTACCGCGAAGACCGCCAGGGCCACAAAACCCGCGGGGCCAAGCAGCCCTCGCGGGAGCGCCAGGCGGCTTGCCGGGCGTCCCATGAACCACACCGTCAGCGTCAGCACCAACAGGATCCCCTTGCCGGCTCTCACCATCACGGGGTCAACCGACGGAAGCCAGTACACGGGTGCAAGTCCGAGATAGGCCGCGACCAGGACCGACGCGAGGTCCCGCCGCCGGCCCGGCGGCGGGTTTCGATCACTCGTACCGGTATTCAGCAGAACCCAACCCCCGTCTCCGTCCTCTGTCGTGCAACCACCGGCGTCGCAGACCGCGACCGCGGCCTCTGTGCGCGTGTTCGATCGCCAAGGCGACGTTGGACACGAAGGTGTCGATATTGTGCTCGTTCTGGATCATCTCCGTCGCGGCGGCCGACATCGCCCCGCGGAGCCTGCGGTCGCCGATCACGGATCTCATCTTCTCCGTCATGTCGCCGACGATCTCGTCCTCCGTGGACCCTCCGATGCGGTAACCGGTCCGGCCGTTACGAACCAAGTCGACCTCGCAGCCGTCCCCCTGAACGCAGATCACGGGCAGCCCGTGTGCCAACGCCTCGCTTATGGCAAGACCGCCTAGTCCGGGCAGGACGAAGAGATCGCCTGCCCGGAAGTAGGCATGCACGCCCTCGACCACCCGGCCGGCGAATGTAACGGCCATGCCCAGTGCCCGCTCCCGTACCAAGTTCTCCAGGCAGTGCCGCTCCGGACCGTCGCCCACCAGCAGCAGATGGAGGTCGAAGCCCGCGGCCCGCAGTCGGCCGAAAGCTTCGATCAGGCGCTCCACGCGCTTGCCGCGCTCCAGCGCCCCCACGTACAGAACGGTGAGGCGGCCTTGTTCCTGGATTTCCGTGAGCACGCTGGGAGTGGCGGCGCTCCGCCGCTCGCACGCTAAGAAAATCGACTCGGTATCGACACAGTTGACCGCGCGAAATGATCGTGTCCTTGAGTATCCCTTGCTTCGGAAGTACTCGAGGGCCAGCGAGCTGTACCCCAGGAGCGCCGCGGAGCTCCTCTCCATGCGCTCTACCAGCAGCCGATACACTCTCCCCAATCCAGTGTGCGTGCGACCGGGCAGGCGGCCGAGGGTCCACCAGACCACCGGCGTGCCGAACAGCCACGCATAGCTGAAGATGGCGAGATTGTTCAGAAGATTGCCGCCGCCGGACGTGACCATCACATCCGGGCGGTAGCGTATCAGCGCCCAGAATAGACCGGGGAAAAACACCAACGGCTGACGGCGTTTGCTTGATCTCATCCACAGAACCCACGTCCTGAGTTCCTTGTGGGCAAAGCCGTCGAGCGAATCCGCGTTGACCATTTTCGTCCCCGGCAGACTGCGTCCATGGAATACCTTGACCGCCAGTGTGGGCTTCGCGTTCAACCGGCGGAAAACGGGCACCCTGTAGTGCATGCAGCACCGGAAACAGACGGCGACGCGAGTCGCTGCAGGGTGGCCGACAACCTCCGATGGCAGCCTGCGTTCCGTCACTGACCTTGCCATGACACGCCGTGGCGTACTCTACGGTCAACGGCGGAAGCGGGCAAGCGACATGGTAGCCCGTGATCTCCCCGGGAGCCTGTGGAGAACCGCCAGCGGTCCCATGCGTTGACGTAGGGCTGCAGTGTACGGACGATTGTTGCAATGATCTCCATGGTCGCTTTTCCCGGCGGGGGAGTCGCCCATCGATGACTCAAACGCAGAACCATACATCTCCCGCAAGCGGTACCGATCTCGCGGGCTCGGCGCTGCGCGGCTCCCTAGCGCTGTCGATTCAGTGGCTGCTGAACAAGCTGTGCACCGCCGGCTCGACAATAGTGATCGCCTACTTTCTCACTCCCTCCGACTACGGCGTAGCCAGAACGGCCCTGTCCGTGGTGGTGTTTCTGGCGTTGCCGCCTCTGGTCATGGGGGACGTGCTGGTCGCGCGCTCAAGGCGGTCCGACTACTGGGCGGGAACCGCCCGACGCCTCGCGCTCCAATTCGCCGCAGGCTCGACGATTCTCACGCTAGGCGCGATACCGTTCATGCTGCTTGCGATCGACACCGTCGACACGGTCTGGCTCGGCGCCCTGCTCGCCGTACTCGCGGTCCGGCCGGTCCTGCAAGCGTTGCGCGTCGTGCCGATGGCAACGTTGCGTCATGACCTCAGATTTCGACTCATCGCCATAATCGACGGGGCAATACAACTGGGCGCCACGCTCACGTCTGTCGGTCTTGCCGCGGGCGGCGCCGGACCGGCCGCGATAGTGATCCCACAAATCCTGAGAGAAGCTGCGGCGGCCGCGCTGTACCTGCGTGTCGCGCCGCCGGTCCCGCCAAAGCGACTCCAACGCGCTCACATGGGCGCCCTCCTACGGACGTACGTCACCGGTGCGAGTGCAGAGTACGTACATGGTCTGGTGATGAACGTTCCCTTGTTAGCGGTAGTTTACCTAGCCGGCGACCACCAAGCGGGGCTCTTCGGGTTCGCCTTCATGCTGGCGATTCAAGCAAACGGCCTGATCCTCGCGCGCCTTGCCGTGATTCTCCAGCCGGTTCTTGGGAGACTTCAGCGCGAACGAACCCGCCAAGTCCAGGGTTTCCTTCGATCCGGGAGAGCACTGGCCGCGGTGTGCGTTCCCGTTTGCCTGTTGCAGACAGTTTTAGCGGAACCCATATTCCGCCTCCTGCTCGAACCGAAGTGGGAGCCGGCAACGGTAGTGTTTCAAGCACTGAGCCTCGCGCAGGGGTTCTATTTTGCCGTAGCACCGAGCATGGCTTGCCTGAAAGCCCAACGCCGTCTCAGAGTCCTTCTAGTCTGGCAAGCAATCCATCTCGCGTTGTCCGGCCCAGTCTACTGGAGCGCCACGGTTCTCGGCGGGGCCGCGGGTGCCGCGTGGGTCACAGGATTGTTGTGGGCTGGGAGCGCGCCCATAGCGGTGTGGATGTGCGTGAGATTCGCGAGAGACGATGGTATTCGGCAATCCTTATCCCTGTTTGTCAAGCCATGGATTCGAGCACTCCCGCCGTTCACCGTCGCCTTCCTGGTGGTCGGGTGGCTCTCGGATTTCGGCACAATTGGCGATGTGATAAGTGTAGCGGCTGTCGGACCGCTGGCATTTGCCGCCGCCCTCCTCGTCGCACGCTATACGGAGCCGGAGTTTCGTACGGTCCTCGATCGCTTGATTGAGTGGGTGACGCGCCTGTTCATGCGTCCGAAATGAGTCGGCACGCCCATCAACTCAGGTCGTGTCCATCGTGTTCCTGCACCACAGCTCCAGCGTGAGCCAACGGAAAATCTGGTTGCTCAGGTCTACGGTCCCGGCGACATGTCGCCGGACGGCGTCCCTCAACGCCTTCGGCTCGAACAGCCCCCGCTGTCGACATCGTCGGTCAAACAGCACCGGGTACACCGCGTCTTCGGGTCTGTCTCGAAACCACTCACGAATCGGTACCACGAATCCGCGCTTGACCGGGTTGTCTATGATGTTGTCCGGAACAAGACCGCGAGCTGCTTCGACAAGCAGCGCCTTCCTGCGTCCGTCGCGGATCTTGTATTGGCCAGGCAGCTTGAACACGAACTCGACCAAGCGGTAATCCAGAAACGGTAGCCGGGACTCGATGGAGTGGGCCATGGATATCGCGTCTCCGTAGTGCAACAGCGTCCTCAGCCCGCCTTCGTGACTCCTCCGAAGAGCGTTTGACAGGGATTCGGGGTATCGAGGAGCGTCGTCCCGATCACCTTCGCCGTCCGGGCAATCAGCGACGAGCGGAGCGTATACCCTCTCGTCACCCCGCCATCGTCTCCACGTCGCGTGCGCTCGCGGAACCATCGCGCGTGCTATCTGCAGAGCACCACGCGCCGTTCCATAGAACGGATTGCGGGCCGGTGCGAGCAACAGACCGGCCAACCCGGCGGCTTGCCCCCATCTGCGGCCTCGGATTGCATCGAGGATCGCCTGTGGCACAAATAGGTTGTAGCCGCCCAGAAGCTCATCGGCGCCCTGACCCTCCAGCGCAACCACGATCTTTCCCCTCATCGCCTTCATGATGTTCCACAGCGGTATGGTCGACGGGTTCTGGGTAGGCCCATCCATGTGGTGGACGATGCGTTCAAGTACCGTGATCAGGTCCTCCTTTGGCGACTGTACACTATGGTGCCGCAAGCCGAGCGCCCCCGCCAAGTTTGCGGCCACCACGGATTCATCGTAGTCTTCTTCGCCGAACATTGCCGTAAATGCGTCGTGTCTTCCCGTGTGGAACGTGCGCAGGGAACATACGAGCGTCGAGGAGTCGATTCCCCCCGACAGCGTCGTTCCCACCGGTACGTCGCTCCTCATGCGCAGCCGCACCGAGTCCACCAGGAGCTCGCGAAAACGCGCACACGCAGCTTCGAAGGGTATGTCACTATTGATTTCCGATGGGTAGTCCCAGTAACGACGAAGAGTCGTACCGCTGCGGTTCACGATCAGGTTGTTCCCTGCGGGAAGTCGACGGACCCCACGGCAGAAGTGCTGTTCTGTCTGCGCAGCGATACCGCCTCGGAGCATCTTCGACACTGCATCGGGATCGATGGTCGCGAGTTCGCGCGCAAGAGCCAGGAGTGCTTTGACCTCCGAGGCGAACATAAATCTTCCGCGTACGACAGCGTAGTAGAATGGCTTGATCCCGAATCGATCGCGCGAGCAGAAGAGAAAATCCTGCCTTCGATCATAGATCGCGAATGCCCACATACCATTCAGACGATCGCACACGTCTTGGCCCCAGTGACGGTACGCCGTGAGTAACACCTCAGTGTCGGAGTTGGTCCGAAAGCGATACCCGTGTCCTTCAAGCTCCTGACGGAGTTCGAGATAGTTGAAGATCTCGCCATTGTAGGTCAAAACGAGGTTCCCATCGCTCGAAACAAACGGTTGATTGCTCTCCGCCCGCAGATCGATGATAGCCAAGCGAACATGGGCGATGCCGACACCCGGAGCTTCTTTCCATGTGCCGGAGGCATCAGGGCCTCGATGCCGGATTGGCTGCAGCATGGTGAGCAAGTCATGTTCGGTTACAGCTTGCCTGCTGTTCTGATCAAAGATCCCGGCTATTCCACACATGTCACTTCGAACCGTCGCACGCTACGCTAGCCAATAGCGCGAGGTGCGCACTCTTCAGCCATTCAGATTGAGGTCGGGGGTGGTTGAGGTTAGACAACGTGGCGTCGTATTGCAACGGGGTCTTGCAAGGTGTTCCCGCGCTGCAGGCCGGGCGGCCGGAGCGGCTGGGCGCGATCATGGACCGCGACTTCGACCTGCGCCGCTCGGTCTACGACCTGCTGGGCGACCAAGTACGGATGATCGAAATAGCCCTCCGCACCGGCTCGCACGCCAAGTTCGCTGGTTCCGGCGGCGCCGCCATCGGCACCTACGACGACGAGTCCCACCTGGCCCGGATCACCGCTGCCTACGCGGAGGCCGGTATCTCGGTGGTGCCGGTCCGCGTCGCCCGCCACCCGCGGCCCGGCGGCACGCAGGCGTGAACGCCGTGTTGCTGGCCGCCGGCTACGGGACGCGCATCCGCTCGCTGTTCCCGGACAGGCCCAAGGCCCTGATCGAGGTCGGCGGCCGACCTCTCATCGACCACCTGCTGGCCAACTTGGCCCGCTCTGGCCTGATCGACTCGGCCTTGGTCGTGACCAACGATCTCCACCACGACGCCCTGCGCCGCCATCTGGCCGTCGGCGCGCCCGCTACCCACCCGCGTGATCGGCGACGGCACCAGGAGCGAGGAGGAACGGCTCGGTGCCCTGGGCGACCTGCAACTCGCCCTGAGCCGGCTCGATCCCGGCGGCGACGTGCTGGTGGCGGCCACCGACAAGCTGCTGACCTTCGAGTTGGCCGCGCCGCTACGCTTCGCCCGCGAGCGCGCCGCTCCGGTCACCCTGTGCGTGCGCATGCCCGACCGGCGGAGCTTGGCCGGCCGGCACGGCTGCGTCCTGCTGGACCAAGCCGGCCGCATCGTCGACTTCGAGGAGAAGCCCGCGCGGCCCAGGTCGAACATAGCCAGCTTGGCGGTCTACGTGATGACCGCCGCCGCCCAGCGGCTGCTGGACGACTACCTGCGCGGCGACGGCAACCGCGACGGCCCCCGGCCACTTCCTGAGCTGGCTGAGCCGAGCCATCACTGTATACGGCTACCTCACCGACGGAGGTGCCTACGACGTCGGCACGCCCGAGTCCTACGCGGAGGCGCAGCGGGCGTTCCAGGCCGCGCACGATCGCTCACCAGGCTGACCGCAGCCCCCAAAGGGCGGTGTCGGCATCGAAGCGCGCCCCCGCCATCCGGCACAGCAGTGCCCGCTGGTGGTCGATACCGGCGCCCGGTTGATCACCTTCACGTCGCAGCCGATGTGGTCGGCAAGCCGGCGTTGGGTGATGCCGGGCGGCTTCAGGAACTCCTCGGCCGGGATCTCGCCACGTGTGGTCGGCTCCGGCTCAAGAACCTCGGTGGACATTACCCAGAATCCTTGCCAAGCCTGAACGCCCTACAAGCGTCCGGTGGTAGCGTCTGAGCCTGCGCGCCGATCTGATGCAGTAATTGCAGCAATGTTCGGTAGTTTAATCATCTGGCGCTGCGGTCCCATTGATGGAGGAAGCGTGCGGGAGTGGCGGAACTGGTAGACGCATCCGACTGTGGATCGGACGGGCCGTGGCGGCTCATACGGGTTCAAGTCCCGTCTCCGGCAGCTTCTAAAGGGCCATGCAGGTTTGCCGGTCGGGTTCAATTCATACCCCCAGCCGCAGGATTCGACTTCCTGATGGTCCAATCATCGTTATTCGGCCGATGATGGCAGCTTGTCAAGGTCACGTCTTCGTATTGCTACCGTCCTCAATCTCCAACATCCCTTCAGGTGTTATCCGGTATTCAATGGTCGTTGACTCGCTATGCAGCACCAAGAAACCTTGACCTCGCAGGGATAGCAAATACATCTTCAACTCTTCTTTGCTGGATATCTGACATTGATCACTAAGCGCTCGAATGCCATTCATATCCAGCACCATTTTCCCCCCGGGCTGTGATACTCTGGCCTTCTTGGATACGTCTCTCAGGTACGTGAGACAACGCTTTACTTTTTCCTTCGCATACATCGCCAATTCCTCCTAAGCCTCGTTGGCTAAGTCCTCCTTCCTGTTGTCGTTCTTCTTCTGCAAATCTGGATCAGGCTTCTTGGCGGCTCGAAAGATAGCCTGCGCCAGATCACTTCACGGCTTGAAGGGCGACGATCAAGCCGGCGAGCGCGGCGACTACGGCAGATAGGGCCACTATGGACCACCGCAAGGCTGACGTTTGTTTCTCCGCGATGGTGGTCTTCACCGATTCTATGGATGTCTGGATCGCGGACTCCTTTTCCGCTATGAGGGTCTTGACGGCCTCTATGGATGTCTGAGTAGTCGATCCCCTTTCGGCAATAAGGGTCTTAACCGCTTCTATTGATGACTTGATTTCCCCTATGTCTTGTTGATCGGGAGTGTCTTCGAGCTTTGTCTCTACCCGTGCCAAGCGCTCTGAGAGGTCATTGCTGCGACTTCCGCCGCCGCCAGACTCCCGTGCTCTCCTGTTGGGATGGTCGAGGACCTTACTCATTTCCTTGCCAAGATCTGATCTTTTCCCAGATGTCCTTATCTTCATAGCCGGAATAGGATGTCACCTTGACTACTATGCCGGATATTTCGTTGCCTGATTCGTCCGTCTCGCCCATCATGAAGAGATCTGAAACCTTCGTGGTAGTCATACTGTCTGCCGCGACAATGACAGCACTCTGGCCGATGGGCACGTGATGTTTCCCGAACTCCTTGGGGATCGGCCGGACAGGGCTGGTGAAGAGTACAAGAAAGCAGTCCATGATCCAGTTACGTAGGAACACGATAGCCGACATCCATGGTCGCAGGCAAATGGAGGCCAGTCGGCGCCGCCGGCTGGCGTCGGCTAGGTGGTCGCCGACGCAGTGCCGGAGCTCACGGCTGGCGACCCACCGGCGTGGCTGTCGAAGTTCGGCGCCAGCAGGTCGGCCAGGCGGGCGTCGGCGTCGAAGCGCGCCGCCGCCTGCCGACACAGCAGTGCGCGTTGCTGGTCGACACCCTGGGTAAGGCCCTGTTCACGGCCTTCCGCAACACCTTGTACGCGGCCTTGTTCACGGCCTTCCGCGACGCCCTGTTCGCGGCCTTCCCGGAGCCACTGCTTGGGCCACTCGGCGACCCGTTCGACCAACGTCATGCTCGCCTCCCCCAGCCGCGCCACCGCGCGCAACAGGTTGCGGTACGGAAGATCATCCGAGGCCACCCGCTGCAGGTCAATCAGGTAGTAGCGCTGCGCCGGCTGATACGGCGCCAGCCACGGCCCGACCCCACCGAGTTCGCCGAGCTGTTCGCCGCACCGGTGCGCGACTGGCCCTGGGTGCCGTGGGCGTCGCCGCGCCCTCGTGGGCGACGGCGTGGCGCGGGAGTATGGCGAAAGCCCGCCGGGACTCCTGACGCGACGCGGCGGTCTCGCAGCGCACCGCGACTTCGACCTGCGCCGCTCGGTCTACGACCTGCCGGGCGACCAGGTGCGGATGATCGACATCGCCCGGCGCAACGGCTCGCAGCCAGATTCGCCGGCTCCGGCGGCGCCGCCATCGGCACCTACGACGACCAGTCCCATCTGGCCCGGATCACCGCCGCCTACGCGGAGGCCACGCTCTCGGTCGTGCCGGTCCGCGTCGCTCGCCACCCGCGGCCTGGGGACACGCAGGCGTGAAAGCAGTCCTGCTGGCCGCCGGGTACGGGACCCGCATCCACTCGCTGTTCTCCGGACACGCCCAAGGCCCTGATCCAGGTGGGCGGCCGCCCCTTGTCGACCACCTGCTGGGCAACTTGGCCCGCCCGGCCTGGTCGATTCGGCCGCCCTCGTGACGAACGAGCTCCATCACGACGGCCTGCGCGGCGGCGGCAACCGTGATGCGCCGGGCCATTTCCTGAGCTGGCTGAGCCGAGCCACCACCGTCTACGGCTACCTCACCGACGGCCGCGCGTAAACTGCGCCCGATCGTCCCGCTCGTCTTCTGCCAGGGCCGCAGTCGCTGGCGCCACGCCACGGAGTTCGCCGAGTTGTTCGCCGGCGCGGTGCGCGGCCGGTTGCAGGGCCGCATGGCCCAACTCATGATGATGGCGCGGTATCGGCACCGGCGAGCGGCGCTGCGGCGTGCCGCGGGGAGACAAGGAGCACGCTTGCGGACACCCCGAAGATCGGACGGTCCGGCCCCGAGCTGGCTCGGAATCCGCGTAGGAAGACGATGAGACGGCTCTCGAGAACGCTTCGACCCGTTGCGGTCACCGTGACGCTCCTGGTGTTCGCCGCCGGCGCGTCGCCGGGGCAGGATGCCGAGAGCGACGACGCGGAGGCGCAGTTCGTCCGGGGTTTCATGCTCTTCGGCGCCGTGGGCTCCGAGTCGGACGAAGTACAGGCGTGGGCGTGGATCCGCGGGTCCGCCGAAGGGGGTTCTCCCGCGCTCAGGCCATGCTCGGCGAAATGCTCATTCACGGGCGCACCGCCGAAGGCGGCAAGATCATCGTCGAGCAGGACACGGTCGCGGGGGCACGCTGGTGCCGGCGCGCCGCGGAGCAGGGCGACGGCGACGGCCAGCTCTGCCTGGCCCTGTCGTACGCCAACGGCACCGGCGTCGAGCAGGACGACGCGGAATCGGCGCGCTGGCTGCGCATGGCTGCGGGGCGCGGCAAGGGCGAGGCGCAGGCACGGCTCGGCGATCTGTACGCGGCCGGCGCCCGCGGGGTCCCGCGCGATCCTGAACAGGCCGACCGGTGGTACCGCCGCGCTGCCGATCCCCGCGACACCAGAGTCGAGGTGGCTGGCCATGGGTTCTACTCGGGGCGCCGCTACCTGTCGCACTTGCGCACGCTTGGCGAGATGTACCGCGTCGGCATGGGCGTTCCCCGGGACGAGGTCGCCGCCTACAAGTGGCTGGACATCGCCGACCGCCTGAGCGAGCCCCTGCCGTCCGCACCGACCGCCGTCCGCCCGGCAACGCTCCGGGAGAGGATCGACCGCCTTGCCGAACGGATGACCACCGCGCAGGTCGCCGAAGCGAGACGCGCCGCCGACGCGTTCGTCGAGACCTACCGGCACCTCTGATCGCTACGGCCATCGAGACGGCCGCCGCGGTGCTGGCGCTGGTGGCCGCCGGGCCCGGGCTGGCGCAGAACGCCGGCGAGACCGCATGGATCCTGACGTGATCCGTCGGTCCGCGCCGGCCGCGTTCGGGCTACTCGGACTGCCGGGGTCTCGATGGCGAGGCGGGATCGAAGCGGGCGAAGAACGCGGCGGCGGTCTCGCAGCGCACCAGCCAGTCACCGACCTCGGCCAGCCGTTCGGGATCGGCGATCGGGGCCAGCAGGTCGGCCAGGCGGGCAGCGGCGTCGGCATCGAAGCGCGCCGCCGCCATCCGGCACAGCAGTGCGCGTTGCTGGTCGACACCCTGTTCACGGCCTTCCGCAACACCTTGTTCACGGCCTTCCGCGACGCCTTGTTCGCGGCCCTGTTCGCGGCCTTCCGCAACGCCCTGTTCGCGGCCTTCCCGGAGCCACTGCTTGGGCCACTCGGCGACCCGTTCGACCAACGTCATGCTCGCCTCCTCCAGCGTCCGTATCGCCGGCACCAACGCTCCCGGTGGCGCCATCCGTTCAGCCATCTGACGCAACCAGTCCGCGAACGCACGCCGCAACTCCTCCGCGCCCTGCTTCGGCAACCAGCGCTGCAGCGCCTCCACCGCCCGCATCACGTCCTGCGGCGACCGGCTCTGCTCCAGCCGCGCCACCGCGCGCAACAGGTTGCGGTAGGGAAGATCATCCGCCGCCACCCGCTGCAGGTCAATCAGGTAGTAGCGCTGCGCCGGCTGATACGGCGCCAGCCACGGCCCGACCGGCGTGATGAGGGAGCCCATGTCCGGCGCTGCGGTCCACGGCTTGGTGCCGTTGTAAAGCACCACCGGCAGCACCGCCGGGAGCCGCTCGCCGGCCAGCTCCGGCGGCTGACTGCGCGCCAGCTCCAGCAACAGCAACCCCGTGTAGGTGAGGACGCGCAGCGCCATCAAGCGATCGTCCTGTGCCTGGAACTCCAGCAGCACCAGCAGAAACGCCCGGCGCCGGCCCAGGCGGAGATGCCAGACGGTGTCGCCGTGGCGCGTGCGCAACTCGTCGCTGACGTACTCGGGGGAGAGCTTGCCCAAGCTGGAGAAGTCGGCGGCGGCCAGCCGGTGAGCGGGCAGGCAGGCGCGCAGCACATCCCGGACCATGAGCGGGGAGGTGAACAGGCGCTTGTAGTTCTCGTCGTGAAGCATGGTACGGGTCCGCACCATGAACAACCGCGCGTTGTCGCTGGCGCTTTAAGCCGACCGACGTTGCCGGCCGACGAAAGCGCCGGCGCCGGCGGCGACGCTTACTCGGTCGATGGCCCACGGCGTGCACCGACCGCACGACAAGTTGTTCCGCACCGTCTTCGCCGACCAGCGGCAGGCGGCCGCCTTGCTGCAAGCCCACCTGCCCGAGTCGATCGCCGGCCACCTGCGGTGGTCCAGCCTCGCCCTCCAGGATCGCACCTTCGTCGACGACGGCCGCCGTCGCTGGCGCCACCCCACGGAGTTCGCCGAGCTGTTCGCCGCGCCGGTGCGCGACTGGCCCTGGGTGCCGCGGTTCGCCCACCTGCTGATCGACCAGTCGCAGGTCGGCCCGCAGGCGGTGCGCGGGCGGTTGCAGGGCCGTATCGCGCAGCTCATGATGATGGCCCGGTACCGGCATCGGCGGGAGGCCCTGCAGCACGCGGCGCGGTTGCTGGCGCAGATGCTGACGGGCGGAGGTGGCGAAGCGGTGCGGCCGTTGGTGCGGTGCCTGTTGGCGACGCAGACCCGCAACACGGCGCGCCGGTTCGGCGACGAGTTGCGCGAAGCGGCGCGGGGCGCGGGAGGTGATCCGATGACGACCTATGCCGAAGAACTGATTCAGGAAGGAGAGCGCAAGGGCCGCCTGGAAGGGCGAGTGGACACCATCGAGGCTCTTCTGCGCGCCGGTGTCGAGTGGCCGGTGATCGAGGCGGCGACCGGCATCGACCAGGACGCCCTGCGTGCTCTCAGGCAGCGACTCGAAGGATCGGAAGAGGGGACGAAAGAAGCTGACTGAAGACCCGCGGGCCGGTGCCCCGCGCGCGTGGCCGGGCTACGAGCCGGCGGCTCCGAGGCAGGACACGAAGTGTCGGCCTCGCCGGCATGGACGACGAAGAACTCGGCCATGTTACGCGGGACGCGGCAACCAGCAGGCTGCATCAGCAAGGCTTTGAGCGTGTCTACCCTGCGCATCACGATCCGAAATGACTTCCTTTGGAAGTACGATGTCAGCATGATACGGGTTCTTGCACGTTGGGGATGCCAATACTTGACGGTCGTCGTCAGATGCTCTCTTCGCCGACACCGTAGCCCATCCCTGAAATGCCCCAGCTCTGGAACGCCCCTCGCACATCGCAATTTCGGCAATCTCACTCAGCTTATCGCCGAACACTCTGTCCGTTGAAATCTCCACCGTTCCTTCCGCAGCCAAGAACAGACTCTTGCGCACTCGCCCGCGCGCTGCCTTCTTCGCTTGCTTCTCGGAGTACATCCGTCTTCCGAGCTTCTCCGTAGCGTCTATCGCCTCGGGGATGCTCAAGAAATCACCCTTGATGAACTCAAATAACGTCCCAATATAGCGCGAACTCGATCCTCGTCATCGATCGACGGGACGCGCTCTGATTCTTGGTTTCCCTTCGCGTTCATGAACAAAAGAATTTCCCCGTTCGCCTCGCACATCGCCATCACAGATCCTTTGTCATAGGGACAGTCTACAATGACAGCCCTTTCCGTCGCGGGATATACTTCGTATCTGTAGCGCTTGAGTCCATACATCAATAGCAGAACACGTTCCGCGTTCGCCATGGCTTCCGACGATGGTATGTCGAGCCCTTCTTCCAGAGACTCCTGAGCTACGCCGTCGAGATCGTCAAGGGCTTCTTCCAGATCAGGTGGAATGCGACTCTGTATAGAGTAATGGAAGACTCCGGTCGCCCGTAAGGTATTTGACAATAGCCGCATGTTCGGACCATGGGTCCTCGGAGTCAACCACGAAAACGGTGCTTGGGGCGCCCCCGAGACTTGGACAACATGACCTACCTCCGGCGAGCTTTCGATCACCGATGAGCTGCTCATTCTTCGGCTCGCAATGTCTGGACCTCTGGTGGATGGTCAGGTAATGGATCGCCCGTCTTGGCATCTACGATCTGTGTCTGAACTTCGTATTCCGCGCCGGAGTCAACCCCGACGAATATCGCGGAACTCGAAGGAGAGAGAAACCCCAGAAAAGAATGATCGCTTCCCTTCTTGCGTATGCGAATGTCATAGAGATGGGGCGGGTCGAAAACGACATGCGTTTGTGCGCCAGGGATCTCCTTGAATGCTACGCCGTGCAAGGATATGGAAAACCTTTTGTTGACGGCATCCCATTTCACGGGCACAGTACCTTGTTGGCGAAGGGTGCGGAGCGGTGAATCCGGCGATGCTGCTGATTGCAATCTCAAATCCTCCCTCGTTTCAATTCTTTCATTCTATACACGGATTCGAACGTGATCAACTTGCCCAACGACGCCACGTTGGGTGCTCCGCACGTTCGCCCAAGCCGGTCGACCGGAGGGTGGCCGAGTCCGAATTTTGTCAGTGGACGTACCCTCATCGCATCGGCCACCCTTCCGTCTTCACGGACGCGACCTTATCCGGCCACGGTCATAGCGAACTGAACCGAATCTCTCTCCGGCGACCTGCTGTGTCCAGCCATGCCCCTCCAGGAGCGCACCTTTCGTTGACGACGACGTCCTCGACAGTGAATCGGACCCTGCTCTACTCGATCGAACGCACCGCCGGGAGCCGCTCGCCGGCCACCTCCGGGGGCTTGTTGCGCGCCAGCTCCAGCAACCCCGTGTAGGTGAGGATGCGCAGCGCCATCAAGCGATCGTCCTGAGCCTGGAACTCCAGCAGCACCAGCAGAAACGCCCGGCGCCGGCCCAGGCGGAGATGCCAGACGGTGTCGCCGTGGCGCGTGCGTGCTCTCAGGCAGCAGCTCCAGGAAACGGACGAAGGGACCGAAGACGCGCCGTAGCGAGACCAGCCCCTGGTCGATCGCGAGCGGACACTGCGATCGTCCCACTCGTGTTCTACCAGGGCCGCAGCCGCTGGGCGACCTCGACATTCTCAAGAACCGATCGGTCGCAGCCCTCGTCCCATGGGTGTGGCGCGGGAGGTGATCCGATGACGACCTATGCCGAAGAACTGATTCGGGAAGGAGAGCGCAAAGGCCATGCGGAGGGTCGCCAGAAAGGCCTCCTGGAGGGGCGAGTGGACACCATCGAGGCTCTTCTGCGCGCCGGTGTGGAGTGGCCGGTGATCGAGGCGGCGACCGGCATCGACCAGGACGCCTTGCGTGCTCTCAGGCAGCGACTCGAAGGAATCGACCAGTCGCAGGTCGGCCCGCAGGCGGTGCGCGGCGGTTGCAGGGCCGTATCGCGCAGATCATGATGATGGCCCGGTACCGGCATCGGCGGGAGGCGCTGCGGCACGCGGCGCGCTTGCTGGCGCAGATGCTGACGGGCGGCGGTGGCGAAGCGGTGCGGCCGATGACGTTCCGTCAGCGAGTTCTTCGGTCAGAGTGGAGCATTCGACCCCGGGAGGTATGACAAGACGAAATGTCCAATCACAGCGGCAGCCACATGCTGAACAGCATGCTCGCGCGGCTTGAACGGGAAGCATTCTTCTCCGACATCGGACCGGAGAAGACCGAGGAGTTCTTTCGGCACATTTACGCCCTCTCATGGGACTACGACTGCAACCCGGGGGAAATCCTGGACGGCATCGGCGAACGTCTCGCCATCTGTGACACGTGCTTCACGCTGAGCAAGGGACTCGTCGACGGTACGTGCGCGTCATGCAGAAGGGACTTCGCGAGCTGAGCATCCGCAGCGGGAGCGCGTCCTCAGGAGGAATACCGAGCATGTCCGACCACTTCAACAGCCTGTTGATGAATGACGTCCTGATCCGGCTCGAGGAGCAATCGTTCTTCGCGGACATCGGTGAGGAACGAACGCTGCGCTTCGTCCAGGATTCCCTGGCGCTGTCCCGGCGCCACGACGGCAATCCCGGGGAAGCGCTCGCCGGCGTGGGGCAGCGCCTGGGCATCTGCTACTACTGCTGGGATCGCGGCACGGACTTGCGGCAGGGAATCTGTCGCGATTGCCGCGCCGCGGACTCGATCGGAATCGCCCTGGACGACGCCGAGCTGTCGCCGCCCCGGAACGCCGCGCTCAGCTACGGGTTCATCTACCAGGAGACGATCCGGGACCTGCTGGGCTTCCTTCCCGAGACGCTCACCCGCGATCTCGACGCCCGGGACATGCGGCAGTTGCCCGGCAACTGCATCGATTCCCATCTCCGCGAGATCCGCGTCGATTCGGTCTGGGGCGTGGAGTACCTGCCGGGCAGGCGGCAACGCTCGGGAATGACGGTGCTGATGATCGAGCTGCTGGCACATCCATACCCGGGAGTGGCGCGGCGCCTGCGCCGATACGCGTCGATGCTGAGCGAATGGCTGCGCCACACCGGAAGCGCGGGGGAGCGACCTCCGTCGATCGTGCCGGTGCTGGTGTACAACGGCGCCCCTGCCTGGACGCCGCAGTCGTGCACGGAGGAACCGAACGGGTTCGAGTACACGTTCATCGACGTCGGCCGCCTGCGGCCCGACGAGGCGAGGTCACACGAACCGGTAGCGGCCTTGTCGAGTCCCACGACCGCCATCGAAAGGGCCCGCCGTTAGTCTCTGGTCAGCAGTATCCGAACGAACGCCGGCTGCGCCCCATCGTGCCCCTGGTCTTCTACCAGGGCCGCCGCCGCTGGCGCCACCCCAGCGAGTTCGCCGAGTTGTTCGCCGCGCCGGTGCGCGACTGGCCCTGGGTGCCGCGGTTCGCCCACCTGCTGACCGACCAGTCGCAGGTCGGCCCGCAGGCGGTGCGCGGGCGGTTGCAGGGCCGTATCGCGCAGCTCATGATGATGGCCCGGTACCGGCATCGGCGGGAGGCGCTGCAGCACGCGGCGCGGTTGCTGGCGCAGATGCTGACGGGCGGCGGTGGCCAAGCGGTGCGGCCGTTGGTGCGGTACCTGTTGGCGACGCAGACCCGCAACACGGCGCGCCGGTTCGGTGAGGGTTGTTCGGTCTCCGACGTCAGTGAGCCACGAGGGGCTTCGGCGGCGTCTTCACACGACGACGGGCGGCGTGGACGTCCACCGCCTGCTGGGCGTTCAGCCAGAACTCCGGCGAGGTGTCGAGCGCACCTGCCAGCCGCATGGCCAACTCCGCGCCGATCGCCGATCGGCCGTTGACGACCCGGTTGATCACTTTCACGTCGCAGCCGATGTGGTCGGCAAGCCGGCGTTGGGTGATGCCGAGCGGCTTCAGGAACTCCTCCGCCAGGATCTCGCCAGGTGTCGTCGGCTCTCGCTCCAGAACGTACATTCATGTGCTCCTGTCAATGGTAGTCCGCGACCCGTACCTGCTCCGGACCGTTGTCTCCCCAGCGGAACAGCACGCGCCAGCGGTTGTTCACTCGCACGCTGTACATCCCCCGCAGATTCCCTGCCAGCGCCTCGAGGCGGTTGCCGGGAGGTGACCGCAGGTCGTCCAGGGCTGCCGCGTAGTGGAGCATGTCCAGTTTTCTTCTTGCCACCCGAGCCACGCGTTGCCATGCGACTCCCTTCCTGACCCGCCCGGTGACGAAGTACTCTTCCGTGTCCGCATCCGCAAAGCTCTGAATTGCCAATCGGGGCCGACCTATACCTCTTCGCGGTATACCGAGTCAAGGTATGATTTGACGTCCCGCAAAGCGTACCGGGACTCCTGACGCGACGCGCCGGTCCCCGCCGGCCGCGGTCGGGCTACTCGGACTGGCGGGGTCTCAGGATGGCGAGGCGGGATCGAAGCGGGCGAAGAACGCGGCGGCGGTCTCGCAGCGCACCAGCCAGTCACCGCCATCCGTTCAGCCATCTGATACAACCAATCCGCGAACGCTGCACGCGCCGCAACTCCCGAACCCGCGTGCCGCGCCATGGGCGGTTAGAGCTCGACCGGCCTTTCGAAACCGTGCGACGCGAACAGTTCCGTGAGCCCTCCGACGGTCACATCGAGCAGCCCGGCCATGCGCCGCACCGAGACAAGGCCCTGGTCCATCGATGTGTTCGGCAAGCCGGCGTTGGGTGATGTCGAGCGGCGCCTGCGGCCACGCTTCCTCGGGCGATGACTGCCTTCGACGTTGATTTTGACCGGCCACGGGAATATCCTTGCCGCCAGAGGCGTCGAACGATCACCAAGGCGAACGAGCAACCGACTACTCAGCGTGATCCGCAGTCTCTGGTGGCCCGGATCATCACCGAGTTGCAGGCCAACCCGGAGGCGCAGCGCCTGCTGTTGCGCGCGTTTCTGACCAACGAATTCCTCGGTATGCCGGCAAGGCTGGACCACATCGAGAAGGACGTGGCGGATTTCAAGACCGACGGATACCTCCAGGGTTCGGATACGGAAACGGAGGTGCACCGACGGATCGTCCCGCTGGTCAGTCAGCACATGCGGTTGAGACGGGTCCGGATCATCATGAGGGTGCTGCAGCAGGCCGCGGGGGATTTCGACGAGTCGCTCACACAGGCCGTGAAAGACGGCCGGATCGGGGCCGAACAGCAACTCCGCATTCTCATCACCGACCTGATCCTGCGCGGCGAGCGACAGAGAGACCGGCGGCCGCTTTGGATCGCCGTGCAGGTGGCCAAGCGAATCGATGTCGAGAACATCGTTCGCATCCGTGAGAGCGCCGACGCGCTGGCCGAGGTGTTCGCAGAAGATGCGGTGGGGATGGTGGCGGGATATCGAGTCGATGCCGCCGATCGGGAGCGTGCGGCAACGGCGGGCGTGCGTTGTCTGGACCTGGCGTAGCGGTTCTGAGCGCGCGACAGTCGCGAAGGCGAAATGTCCCATCACAGCGGCAGCCACAAGCTGAACAGCATGCTCAACCCCGTCGGCTGCGCGCCAGGTCGTCCGCACCTTCCTGGCGACCTGAGGTGATCTGATGACGACCTATGCCGAAGAACTGATTCAGGAAGGAGAGCGCAAAGGCCGCCTGGAAGGGCGAGTAGCACCATCGAGGATCTTCTGCGCGCCGGTGTCGAGTGGCCGGTGATCGAAGCGGCAACCGGCATCGACGAGGACGCTCTGCACGCCCTTAAGCAGCGCCTCGAAGAATCGCAAGAGGGGACGAAAGAAGCCGACTGAAGACCCGCGCTTTCACGATGACGTTCCGTCAGTGAGTTCTTCAGTCAGAGTGGAACATCGGACCTGGGGAGGTGTCGACACGACCAAATGTCCAATCACAGCGGCAGCCACATGCTGAACAGCATGCTCGCGCGGCTTGAACGGGAAGCATTCTTCTCCGAAATCGGGCCGGAGAAGACCGACGAGTTCTTTCGGCACATTTACGCCCTCTCATGGGACTACGACTGCAACCCGGGGGAAATCATGGACGGCATCGGCGAGCGTCTCGCGATCTGCAACACGTGCCTCGGGCCGAGCGAGGAGCTCGACCACGGTAGGTGCGCGTCATGCAGGGGGCGTTTCGCGAGCTGAGTATCGGAGCGGGAGCGCTTCGTGGAGAAATAGAGAGCATGTCCGAGCACTTCAACGGCTTGTTGATGAATGACGTCCTGATCCGGCTCGAGGAGGAGTCGTTCTTCGCGGACATCGGTGAGGAACGAACGCTGCGCTTCGTCCAGGATTCCCTGGCGCTGTTGTGCCGGCACCACGACGGCAATCCCGGTGAAGCGCTCGCCGGCGTGGGACAGCGCCTGGGCATCTGCTACTACTGCTGGGATCCCGGCCAGGACTTGCGGCAGGGAATCTGTCGCGAGTGCCGCGCCGCGGACTCGATCGGAATCGCCCTGGACGACGCCGAGCTGTCGCCGCCTCGGAACGCCGCGCTCAGCTACGGGTTCATCTGCCAGGAGACGATCCGGGACCTGCTGGGCTTCCTTCCCGAGACGCTCACCCGTGATCTCGACGCCTGGGACATGCGGCAGTTGCCGGGCAACTGCATCGATTCCCATCTCCGCGAGATCCGCGTCGATTCGGCCTGGGGCGTGGAGTACCTGCCGGGCAGGCGGCAACGCTCGGGAATGACGGTGCTGATGATCGAGCTGCTGGCACATCCATACCCCGGAGTGGCGCGGCGCCTGCGCCGATACGCGTCGATGCTGAGCGAGTTCCTGTCCGGGAATACCCGATTTGGACCGATGTCGGCAGCAGAGGGTCCTGGAGTGCCCGTACGGAGCCCGTGACAGATCGCGAATCGGTCGCAGACAGCTTGGAAGTAACCACACCCGAGACGCTATTGGTGGTCGAGGTGTCCCGATATATGGGCTCTATTGGGAGATAAGTACGCACCTATCCCGCAGATATTCCCCGAGACAGGCAACCGATAATGTCAGAACCGCCGATGGCGGTCGTCAGGTCGGCAGTAAGCGAGCCAGCCTTATCAGATTGTGCGCGAACACCGCCGAGTGCACGTACGCGTGGAAGCCGTCCCGGCCGCGCCAATTGCAGCGGTCCAGCCCAAAACAGCGCTTCAGATACGAAATGCCGGCTTCCACCCCAGCCGGAAAGTGCCTCAACTCGCCGTAGATCCACGCCGACGGCGTCATCTCGTCCTGCTCCATCCCCCGCTTCTTGTGGAACATCACGTGCTCCACACCCAGCTTCTTCGCCTCGTCCAGATTCTCCCGCGACGCATAGCCGCCATCGAACGCCGCCCGCTGCGGCGGCTCCCCGTAGGTGACCACATGCCGCTGCAGCATCGGCAGGCAGCGTGTGCTGTCGGCAGGGTTGCCGTCTTCGACCACCATGTCGATCACCAGCGCACTGCGCCCCGTCGTCAGGTTGATCTTGTGCCCGTAGTGCGTGCGCCGCCCGCCCTTGACGATGATGTCGACGTGCGGCTCGAACAGACTCACCACCTTCTCTCCCGCAGGCACCGTTTCGCCGTCGAACACCCGCCGTTCGGTCTGCCGCACCACGCGCTCGATCAGATCCAGATACGAGCGCGTCTCAGTACACCAACTCTCAGCCCACGGATCAGATACGCCGCGCTCGACCGCAAGCAGCGCATCCTGCGCGTAGCCGCTCGTCCGCCTCACCACGCGCAGCAGCCGCCGGTAGGTGGCTGCTCGCCGCCTGGCGTCGCGCTGCGAGCCGATCTCGCGATGCCGCCGCTTGGCCGCACGGCAGTGGTCGCGAAACGACACCCTCGCCAGCCGCTGGCGCGCCTGCCGCAGCAACTCGGTCAGCACCCGCACCCCATCGAACAACAGGCGGCTGTCCTGAGGCTCCAGGATGTCCGCGTCGGTGGCCGTGGAGTCGATGCGCACCTGCGTTCCCGACTCGATCCCCTGCTGCTTGGCGTCCTGCACCAGCACGCCGTTGATCGCTTGCCACGTGGCCGCGTCGATCTCGCTGATGGCGCGCTGCAACGCCGATTTCTTCGGCGGGTTGAACGGATCGATCCGCGCGAAGCGCTTCGTGGACGCCGAATCGATCAGCTTGAACTCCAGCTCCCGATACGAGTAGCCCATCAGATGGATGAGCACCGCACAGCGCAGGATGGTCTCGCAGGTCAGCCCGCGGCGACCGCAGCAGGGAGAACCGGCCACACAGGCGCCGACCATATCGAGCAGTTCGGGATGTTCATCGAGCCATGACGAAGCCCGTTCCAGTTGCGTGCCGCGCGGATGGACAACTTCGTCCGGTTGGAATACGCTGGGCTGAGCGGTGCGGTTGAGACGCATCGTGACCTCCGGTGTTTCGGTTGTTGTTGGTTTAGTATCACGATGATAGCCGAAGCACCGGTTCTTTTCAACCTGTCTGCAGAACCCCAATTCAAGCCCATTCAACAAGTTGCGAGTTTACGGACAGGAACTAGCTGTATCGGGCGGCATGTATTTGTAGAAAAATCGTCGATCATGACGGCGGTTGGGCGACGTGTAGCCCTGTACGTTGTGTCCCCCTCGATTCATGTCAGAACGCCGACGCTCAGATGGTGTCCAGTGGCGAGTCTTGTCCGTCGGCGCAGGAACAACTCAGCCTTCGCAGCGTGTGCTTGGCTTGAGGCGGACGGTCAATGCCTATCCCTTGACCGCGCCCACGGTGAAACCCTGGATCAGCCGGTCCAGGAACACATTGTACACCAGAGCGACCGGGATGGCGATGATCAGGGCCGAGGCCAGCAGCGGCTGCCAGAAGAAGACGTCGCCCAGGATCAGTTCCGACGGGACGCCGACGCTCAGGGTCCGCCACTCCGAGCGGGTGATGAACACCAATGCGTAGATGAACTCGTGCAGCGTCAGCGTGAAGCTGAACACGATCACGGAGATGATGCCCGGACGCGCCAGCGGCAGCGCCACGCGCAGGAACGCCCCGTAGGGGTGGTAGCCGTCGACCAGCGCCGCCTCCTCCGTCTCCGGCGGGATCGACTTGAAGAAGCCCATCAGCAGCCAGGCGCTGAACGGCACCGTGATCGTCGGGTAGACCAGGATCAGCGAGAACAGGGAGTTGCTCAGGCCCAGCGCCACGATGATCCGGAACAGCGGGATGAACAGCAGCGTCGGCGGCACCAGGTAGACGATGAACATCAGGATGCCGGCGCGCTCTCCCCAGCGCCCGGTCAGGCGGGCCAGCGAGTAGGCCGCCGGCAGCGCCAGGATGAGCGTGATCGCCACCACCGCCACGCCCACCACGGCGGAGTTGCGCACGAACACCAGGTAGTTGGTGTCGTTGAACAGGTTGTCCAGGTGCTCCAGGGTCGGCGGCTCGGCGTAGTCGAATGGACTGGCGTCGCGCTTGTAGAGGTCGCGGTCGGTCTGGAAGGTGGTGATGCCCATCACCAGGAAGGGCGCTGCCGCCAGCAGGCAGAAGAACAGCACGGACATCGTGTAGGCCGTGCCCTTGATCACCCGTCGCGGGCTCACCCGCGCGGGCGGGCTCGCCATCAGCTCCGGCGGGATCTTCAGGTCGACCATTCCGGATGCCGCCTCAGCGGACCTGCGCGCGGCTGGCCGTGCGCAGCAGCACGATTGCCACCGCCAGCAGCACCGGGAAGATGAACAGTGCGATCGCCGCGCCCTGCGACAGGTTGCCGCCGTCGATGCCCACCAGGAAGCTGTACATGGGCAGCGTCAGCGTGTGGTTGATCGGCCCGCCGCGGGTCAGCACGTAGACGACGGTCAGGTCGCCGAACGTGAAGATGAAGGCGAACAGCAACGAGTTGAGCATGATCGGCAGGATCAGCGGCAGCTTCACCTGGAACAGCGAGCGGAAGTAGCGGGCGCCGTCCGCCTTGGCTTGGTCCACCACGTCGGTCGGGATGCTGGACAGGCCGGCCATCAGGATCACCGTCGCCAGCGGCGTCATGCGCCAGACGTGCACGAAGATGATCGACGCCTTGGACAGGTAGGTCTTGCCCAGCCAGGTCAGGTTGCGGGTGGGTCCCCAGACCGTGCCCGGTCCCAGCAGACCGAGCTGCTCCAGCAGGTAGTCGATCGGGCTGTACTTGGAATCGAACATCCACAGCCAGCCGATCACGGAGAGCGACAGCGGCGTCGCCCACGGCATGATCAGCAGTAGCCGCGCCGTCCACATCCCGCTACGCACCAGGCGGCTGTCCGGCAGCGGCGCGGTGAGGATCAGGGCCAGCATGTTGGCCAGGATCAGGACGAAAAACTGGGCGACGAGGGTAAAGACGAAGGTGTTGCGCAGCGCGGCGTGGAAGTCCGGCGCGTTCAGGACGTTCCGGAAGTTGCGCAGTCCGGCGTAGCGGATGCTGGCGTTGCCCACCGTGGCGTCGCTGAGGCTGTAGGCGAACGCGGTGAAGAACGGCACGCCGATCAGCAGGGCGATGTAGAGCACGGCCGGCGCCAGGAAGGCGAATCCCATGAGGCGGCGGCTGTCCAGCAGGCTCTCGCGCACGGCGCGGGCGTCGCTCACCGATACGCTCCCGCGCCGTCCCGCCGCTCGCCGCTGCCGCGGTCGAAGCGGTGCGAGTCGGTGACGGCGAAGGAATACGACTCCCCCACCTGCAGCGGCATCGTCACGTTGCTCGGCAGGCGCGCCAGCGTCAGGTGCGGCTCGCCGCGGAAGTCGTCGACCTGGCCGTAGAGCAGGCGGTCGGCCCCCAGGTACTCGATGCGCGTGATGCGGAACTCGAACTCGTGCCCGTCGCCTGCGGCCGCCGGCTGCAGGTGCTCGGGGCGGAAGCCGAGCAGCTCGTCCTCCGCGACCGGCAGCAGGTTCATCCCCGGCGAGCCCAGGAAGGTGGCGACGAAGGTGTTGGCCGGCCGGTCGTAGATCGCCTGCGGCGCGCCGACCTGCTGCACCAGCCCCTCTTCCATCACGACGATGCGGTCGCCGAGCCCCATCGCCTCGATCTGGTCGTGGGTGACGAAGATGGTCGTGATCCCCAGCTCGCGCTGAAAGAACTTCAGCTCGTCGCGGGCGTAGGCGCGCAGCTTGGCGTCCAGGTTGCTGAGCGGCTCATCGAGCAGCAGCACCTCCGGCTCGGTGACGATCGCGCGGGCGATCGCCACGCGCTGCCGCTCGCCGCCGGAGAGCTGGCGCGGCCGGCGGTCGAGCAGGTGCTCGATGCTGACCTTGCGCGCCGCCTGCAGGACGCGCTCGGAGCGCTCGGCCCTGCTGCGGGTGCGTCCCTGCGCCTTCAACGGGAAGGCGATGTTGTTCGCCACGGTCATGTGCGGGTAGAGCGCGTAGGACTGGAAGACCATGGCGATGCCGCGCTTGCGCGGCGGCAGGGCCGTGACGTCGCGCGCGCCGATGTACACGCGTCCTGCGTTGGGCTTCTCCAGCCCGGCCACGGTGCGCATCAGGGTCGTCTTGCCGCATCCCGACGGCCCGAGCACCACCAGGAACTCGCCGGAGTCGATCTCCAGGTCCACCCCGGCAACGGCCGTGACGTCGCCGAAGCGCTTGACGATCCCGGACAGGCGCACCGCGCTCATGCTCGCTCCTCAGCGTACTCGGCACATGCCGTAGTCCGCCACGGCGGCGCCGGCCTCGCGACAGGTTCAGTCGCTACCATTGGTCACGACAGCCTTCGCAACCTGTCCAGTAGCTGCTTGGCGTGCGGGCATGCAGTCTCGACGAGATTGGCATTGAGCTTCGCCAGGAGATCGAACGATACTCTCCCTTTCTCATAGGAGATCGAACATCCGGCGGTCGCCGCTTGAAGCGCACTGAGAACCGTCTCTTTCGGCACCTCCTCAAGCGCCGGCCACTCCTTGAAGTGGCTCTCGACGAGTTCCTGACCGAAGTGCTTCTTCAGCAGGTCCCGGTCTGCGAGAAACCACGTCTCCATCGCCACCACCATGAGAAACGCCTGATCGTCCCGAGCATTCGGCGGTTGCGGCCAGCGATCACGACTCTCCAGATGCTGCCATACGGTGTGTGCCTTCTTGACCCTCTCTTCGCTATCTACCAGCAAGACAGGGAACTTGCGAGGAGGCGGCTTGCGAACCGCATGAGCGAACTTGTCGTACGTCTGCTTGCGCCCACCGCCGCGCACGACGGCAGGCATCCTGCCGGAAAGACCGGCCGATCTGAAGAACTCGCTCCAGGCCTTGCGAAAGCTCCTTTCATGCAGTTGTCCGTCGCCGCCTCCCTCGATGAACATGACTGCGCTCACCATCGGTTGCCCCCGATGTCTCCACTGCTCCAGAGATCCCCGAGCGTTGCCGACGGGCTGAAATGCTCCAACCATTCCTTCAAGTGCGCTTCGTCCAGACGTTCGAACTGCGACTCGCCATTCTCCTTGGCACATACGACCACGCTGGAAGGGTGCTCGGTCAGCGCATCGACCAGCATCCGGGAATGGGTCGTCACCACGAGCTGCATGCGCCCGGACGCCTCGACCAGCAGTTCCGCAATCTCCGGAATCAGATCCGGATGGAGCCCGAGCTCCGGCTCCTCGATGGCTACCAGCGGCGGCGGCTCGGGATGCAACAGGATGGACAGGAGCGTCAGATAGCGCAGGGTACCGTCGGAAAGACGGGCCGTGGTGATCAGACGCCCGCCGCTCTCTTTGAGAAAGAGCAGCAGGTTGCCGTCACGAACCGTTGCGTAGATGCCATCGACGCCTTCGTACAATTGGCGCAGTGCGTCCACGAAGCGATTCTCGATGCGCGGAAGAATGTTGGAGAGCACGAGAATCAGATTGTCGGCTCCGTCGTTGAGAGTGTCGTTTCTGCCGTGACTGCTCTGCACGCGCCGCACCGGCGTCGACGGACCGAACGTCCACTCCCGGTACAGGCGGATCCGCTCGTACTGTTCCTGGAGCCAGCCGAGAACCGGATACCGCTCGGGGTCCTTCACCTGTGACAGGATCGACTTCTCCGGCTTCACGCTCTCACGCCGAAGCCCCCGGACGTCCGGATCATTGATGACCGGCTCTCCCCTCTGATAACGATAGAAGAAGTACGTGTCCGGCACATCACGAATCGGTCGTTCGTTTTCGATTCGTTCGTCCGCAACTTCGAAGCGATCCCCATGCCGACTGATCTCCAGGACATGACGTACCGGCATGTGTTCCTGCAACGGATAGTCAACGACCGCGTCGATGGTCGCCACGCTCGCCGCATTCGTCAGCCCGGCAACCGTCGGCGCCTTCCACAGCCACTCCTCCACGCCCCCCATGGCCTTGATCGGCGCCGGAAGATCGGACGGTGACGCGCGCAACAGCGCAAGCACCTCGAGCAGATTCGACTTCCCCGAGCCGTTCGGACCGATAAGCACGTTCAGCGGCTGCAGCGGCAGGTCGATGCCCTCCGGACCGAACGACAACAGGCCCGCCACCTTGAGACGACGTATCAACACACCACGTCCCGTGCCACCAGCATGAGTATATCAGACGGCACAGGGTACATAACGCCCTGCGCTCCTGCGCTCAGCCCGGGGCCGTCTCAAACGCCATGATGTCGCGTGATTCGGCGCTGATCTCGACGCCGATCAGATGGACGGAGCGGCCTGCGGCGCGGTGCTTGTCGGAGTAACCGCGCGCCTGCAACTGGGCCAGCGCGGCGCCCGGCTCCGACCGCTCGGCGACCTTGAACTCGAACAGGTATGCGTTCCCGCCGAGCCGTACCGCCAGGTCCAGGCGCCCGTGGCTGGTGGCGTCCTCGGCGGCCACGCCGTCCATCGACGCCTGGAACCAGGCATAGAACACGCTGACCCAATACCCCTCGTAGCGGGCGATGTCGTTCCGCCGATGCCAATCGTGCGGGATGCCGGCCATGAGCGCGCGCAACAGCGCTTCCACGCCGGCCCAGTCCTCGGCGGCCAGCACCCGGCGCAGCGCAGCGCCGGCGCCCGTCGTACGCCAGTTCGGGGCCAGCGCGTCCAGCAGGCTCTCGTTCAGGCCGCGTCGCACCTCCCGGTTCGGGTAACCCAGACGGTACCGCGGATAGTCGTTCGGCTGTTCCTCCACCTCCGCGATCGTCAGGTAGCCGGTCTGGAACAGCAGCGCTTCGGGGGCGATGAAATCCACATCGAAGGCCGACAGCAGCGTCTCGCTGGCGTGCACGCCTTCGAGGTCCGGGGCGGCGAAGCCGCGGCGGAGCAACGTGTCGATCAGGAACCGGGGGGTGGCGGTCTCGAACCAGTGCGCCCGAAACAGCCGGGTGCGGAACAGCTTGAGCAGACAGAAGGGGTTGTAGACCCTGTCCTGTTCCCCGCCCAGCCAGTCGTAGCCGTTGTACCAGGCGCGGATCTCGTCCCGGTCCAGGCCGGGCAACTCCGGCGCGAACACGGCGTTCAGATCCGCCTCGGTGTAGCCGCAGACCGCCGCATAGGCGGGGTCCAGGGTCAGGTCGATGAGATTGTTCAAGTCGGAGAACAGGCTCACCTTGCTGAACTTGCTCACCCCCGTGATGAAGGTCATCTCCACGTGGGCATCACACGCCTTGAGCGTCCCGTACAGTCCGCGCAGGTCGTCGCGGTTGGTTTCTGCGAGTTGCGGTTCGTCGATCGCGTCCAGGATCGGCTTGTCGTACTCGTCCACCAGCACGACCACGCGCCTCCCGCTGCGGCGGTGCAGCGTTTCCAGCAGCGTGGCGAAGCGCCCCGAAAGCGTGTCGTCCGGCGACGGCGGCGACGGACTGCGCCCGCGCAACGCATCCAGCAGTCTGGCGAGTCGGCCCGGCGCCGCCCTCTGTTGAGCTGCGGCCAACTGGCGCGAGGCGCTCGCGTGCAGCTCTCCGGGTCGCTTGAAGTTGCCGCCGCTGAAGTCCAGCCGCACCACCAGGTGGCGCTTCGACCAGTCCCATCCGTCGTGGATTGCCAAGCCGCGGAATAACCCCTCACTGCCCTCGAACAGCTCCTTGAGGGTATCCACGAACAGGCTCTTGCCGAAGCGGCGCGGGCGGGAGAGGAAGTAGTGCTTGCCGTCGTCGTCCACCAGCCGGCGGGCGTAGACGGTCTTGTCGACGTAGTAGAAGCCCTCCTCCCGTATCTGGCGGAAGGTCTGGATGCCGATGGGCAGCTTACTCATGGCGGCCCGGTGCGCAGGTCACGAGCCGGCGGCGCCCACCCGGGCGTGCCGGCTCGTGACCGTTTCAGCTCAGCGCAGGTAGCCGCGAGCGCGCCAGTCGGCGAAGATCTCCTCCGCGCGCGCGTGCGCCTCCGCCACCGACTCCTCGGCGCTCTGCTCGCCCTTGGCGACCCTGGCCACCATGTTGACCACGAGGTTCTCGCCGAAGGCCTGCATCACGGCCGGATTGGCGACGCCCGGATAGCCGATGTACACCGACCAGTCGTTCACGGTCTCCAGTACCTTGAGCTTGTCCGCGGGCTGCGAGTCGAACGGATCGTCCTCCAGCCAGCCGGAGAGCTCAGGCACCGTGCTGGGGTAGCACGGGAAGTTGTACAGCTCCGAGTTGTAGACGGCATCGTGGTAGACGGCGGTGTGGTCCAGGATGAACTTCTTGGCCGCTTCGAGCTGCGCGCCCTCGACGTAGGTGGGAATCACGTAGATCTGCCACACGTGGCTGGACGCGAAGGCGCCGGCGGGGCCCTCCAGGGCCGGCACGAAACCGATGTCCGCCGCCGCTTCCTCGTCGATCTTCTGCAGCGAGCGGTAGGCCGAGATCGAGTTGAGGATGTAGCTCAGCTCGCCGGCGATCAGCCCCTGGTTGTTGGAGGAGGGGGTCCAGCCGAACACCTCTTCGGTCATCGCGTCGTTCTGCAGCTTCGCGTAGTACTCGACCGCGGCGACGGTCTCCGGCGAGTTCAGCACCACGTTGTCGTTCTCGTCCTGCACGCTGCCGCCGTGTGACCAGATGACCGCGCGGGTGGCCATGCGGCTGTCCAGCTCCGGGCTCAGGCCGATGCCGACCGGGACGCCGTGCTTCTGCATGATGGCGACGCCGCCTTCGTACAGGTCGTCCCAGGTGGAGGGGCCGTTCGGCAGGCCGACGTCGGCCCACAGGCTGATCTGGTAGTCGCCGGGGTCGGGGATGTAGCCGTGCGTGAAGCCGAAGTAGGTATCGGTGACCGGCAGGTAGCTGGTGGCCTGGCAGTTGGCGGTGCGCTCGCCGTGCGCGGCGGCTGCCGCTTCGTTGATGTCGTTCAGCGGATGCAGGCCCTCGATGAAGGCGGTCGGCGGGAACGCCATCTCGATGAGGGTGTGGCCCTCGCCTGCTTCGATGGCCGCGGTCAGGGCTGCCGGCAATTCTCCCACGTTGACGTGATCGACGCTCACGTCGGCGCCGTTCGCCTTGCCCCAGTCCTCCGCGTAAGCGTCGAACCACTCGTCGTAGCGCGGGACGAAGTGGCTCCACTGCAGGATGGACAGCTCCACATTCTGCGCCCACGCCAGCGGTGCGCCGAGGACCAGGACGGCCATCAGCAACAGGAACGTACGGGTGCGTTTCATACCTCTCTCCTTGTGAACGGATCGGTCTGTGGCGTCACGGACGCCCCGCCGGGCCCCGTGATTCAGCCATCCCGTACGCTACCGCATGGACGGGTGACTGCCAATGGTCGGCGGGGTTGCTGGCGTGCTCAGCCCGTGAACAGCGAGCGCGGCAGAAGGGCCAGCTTGAGGGACAGGCAGGTGCGGTTGAACGCAGCCGGCCCCTCGCCGATGCCGGCCAGGTAGGCGAGCGCGGCGCGGCCGTCGGAGAGGAAGCGGCAAGTCAGGTTGGTGTACTCGCCGGCCGGGTGCGACTCGATGTCGGTCACGTGCCGGAAGGTGCGCCCGCGGTCGTCGGAGACGGCGACCGACAGCGGCGTGCGTTCGCCGAAGTGGTGGTGATCGTGGACGTAGGTGCCGCCGTTCCAGAACAGCACCAGCCGCTCGGTGCCCGGCAGGAGCGTCAGGCACGTGCAGGACTCCGGGCTGATGGGGCCGCTCGGCTGCGGCAGCTCCCAGGTCCGGCCGCAGTCGCGGGAGCGGGTGATGAACACGCGGCCGAGCTGGGTGCGCAGCGAGCAGACCAGCTCGCCGTCCGGCATCTGCGCCACCGCCGGCTCCATCGCCCCGCGCATGGGCAGGTCGATGCGGCCGCCCTGTTGCGTCCAAGTGTAACCGTCGTCCTCGCTGACGTAGCTGTCCACCCACTGCTTCTCGCCCGGCTCCCAGATCAGCGCCGAGCTCTGCATCATGACCAGCAGGCGGCCGTCGTGCAGCCGGCGGAAGCAGTCGTACATGGTGAAGCGGTGCTCGCCGCAGCGCTGCCAGATGAAGGTGGGCGGGCCGAGGGTCCGGCCCTCGTCCGCCGAGCGGCGCAGCTCCAGCGAGGAGTCGGTGCGGGTGTGGTTGCGCGTGACCGCCAGCAGCAACTGGTCGCCGATCAGGGCCAGCGACGGGTTCATCGCGTTCACGTCGCCGGGGTCGACGTCGAGCAGCAGGCGCTCGCCGCTCCAGGTGGCGCCGCCGTCGGCGGACTCGCGGATGAAGATCGCGGCGTCGCCGAAGTCGCCACCCCCCTCCGGACCGGCGCGGTAGCCGTGGTAGACGATCAGCAGGCGGCCGTCGGCAAGCTCCACCAGCGACGAGCTGTCGCTCCGCGGTCTCGAGTCGCTGCAAGGGCTGACGGTCACGATTTGGGCCATACGCAGCGAGCATACTACCCTTGGGGTTGCAGCCGTGTATCGACCCGAAGACGTGACGCTCAGCGTCGTGGACCAGTCGCCGCTCCGCAAGGGCGGCACCGGCGCCGACGCGCTCACCGAGTCGGTGCGCCTGGCGCAGCGCTGCGAACGGCTCGGCTACGCCCGCTACTGGGTGGCCGAGCACCACGCCTCCACCTCGTGGACGGGCGCCAGCCCGGAGATCCTGATCGGCCAGATCGCCGCCGGCACCTCGACCATCCGCGTGGGCTCGGGCGGGGTGATGCTGTCCCACTACTCGGCGCTCAAGGTCGCCGAGCAGTTCCGGGCGCTGGACGCCTTCCATCCGGACCGCATCGACCTGGGCGTCGGCCGCGCCCCCGGCAGCGACCAGCGAACCGCCTTCGCCCTGGCCCATCCGCGCCAGCCGGCGGACGTGCGCTCGTTTCCGCGCCAAGTTCACGACCTGCTGGCGTTCCTGTCCGGGAAGCTTTCCGGCGACCACCCGTTCGCCGGCATCAGCCCGCTGGCCGGGCCGCAGCCAGCCACTGGACCCGAGGTCTGGCTGCTCGGCTCCAGTGACTACAGCGCCCGGCTGGCCGCGATGCTGGGCCTGCCGTTCGCGTTCGCGGACTTCTTCGGCAACCTCGAGCACGGACCGCTGGTCGCGGACCTGTACCGCCGGGAGTTCCAGCCCTCGGCGTACCTGGACGCGCCGCGGCTCAACGTCACCGTGCAGGTGATGTGCGCGCCGACCCAGGAGGAGGCGCGCTATCTGGCCTCCAGCCGGAACCTCAACAAGCTTCGCCAGCTCCACCTGGAGCAGCCGTCCGACCCACCGGCCGCGGGCGGCGATGTGCGCTCCGGACTGCTGCCGCCCGACGAGGCAGCCGAGTATCCGCTGCGCGACACGGAACGCGCCGCGCTCTCGCAGCTTGCCGCCCACTACATCGACGGCGATCCCGACATTGTCCGCGAAGGCATCCTCGAAGCGGCGGCCCGCTATGGCACCACGGACATCGGCATCGTCACCAATTGCTTCGCCTTCGAGGATCGCGCCCGCTCCTACGAACTCGTCGCCGACGCGTTCGGCCTGAGAGGAGACGCTGGCCTCTTCACCCCAAGTCAAGCTCCGTGAGCCAAGCGTCAACCTGTCCGAACGCGTCCTGTTGCCACAGATCCGCAGTGCGCCCGCCGAGTGCGGGGGATCCCTCCACGAACCGTCGAACACTGACCGGCCCGAAATCAGTGGGGCCGCGGAACTTCCCCGCGATCAGCGAATACCCACTCCTCGCAGCTTCCACGTCAAGAAGTGCCCTCGTCGCATCGACGAAGCCGCTGATGAGCGGCACGGCATTCTTCTTGATCTTGGCGTCCCGCGGCATGAGGAAGTCGACGACGACGTTGATATCGGGCCCATCGTCCCGGGAGGGCACAGTCCGTACGAGTTGAAAACGCCTCAAGTCTCCCCTCTGACGGTAGCCCTGTCTCTGAAGCGACTCGACGATCTGCGCGTACTCGCCATCCCCCAGAGCTTCGGCATCCAGACTCAGGTCCACATCTATGGTCCCGACATGTTGCATATCGGCCACCTTGGGCCGTAAGAGCCACGGGACGGCACCGCCGATCACCGCGACCTTGCCTGCGTAGCTGCCGAGTGTCTGACCGATCTCGATCAGGACGGACCTGACCGCGACCGTAGTGCGGTCATCGTACTCGGCAGCGGACTGAGGCTCTATCGCAGCCATGGGAACGACTCCCTCGCCAAGTGCTCGGCAGCTTCCCGCTCGCGGTCATTTCCGCACCACAGATCGAGATAGGTGACGATCTCATTGGTGCAGAACACGCCTGGGATCGTCTCGATGGCGTCGTCGAACAGACTCTCATCCGTTGGAATATGCACAAAGACATTCGCTCCCATCGCGGCTGGACGCAGCCCCAGAGTCTCGCTCAAGAACTCAACTCCAGCCTCGTCGGCATAGAACGCATGGGTCCCGTCGCGCGCAAAGGGAGCGATCCACTGGGCGGCGGAATTCAGGGCGAGAATCGCTCGCGGACGTTCGGTCCGGGCGTTCAGTATTCCCGCTAACGTCGCGTCAAGCTGCTCCCCGTGGAGATGAGTGTATCTGCTGATGCTTCGTCCGCCCGGCCGGCGATGGTTCTCACGCCACGTTCCCAGAAGCGCGCCGGGCTGGACGAGGACGACGCCCCCATCCCGCTTCTCGATCCACTCACGTTCCAGGAGTGCCTTGCGTACGTTGCTCACATGGTGCGCCGTGACGACCAAGGGCGAGGGCGACCGAGCCTGAGGACATGCTGCGCAACTCCAGCGGGTGAGAGTCCCGTCCCGGTAAGCGCCGGAGCGCCGGGTAGCAGGCCCCAGGCGTCGGGGGGAGACCCGCGCGCCCGAGCGGGGCGTCGAAAGCCCGTGAGACGGCGGGAGCCGTGCAGCGGGGAGCGAGCACGCGGGCCGCAACATGAAGTGAATCTTGCAGCCTCGACAGATGAACAATCCGGGAGCCGAGCCGCTCATGTCACGGCGAAGGCCACGACCGATGCGCAAGAACCGGAGCGCGCAGCGGGACCCGGCGGGGTATGGGGAGCAGCACGTGTGCAAGGAGGTGCGCGGAACACGGGAGGCCCGTCTCGACAGCCTGAGTCAGGGCAGGGCGGCTCGTATAAGCCGAAGGCGAAATCGAGAGCCGTCGAGCGGGAATCCGAGGGGACCATAGTACCTGTGAGAGCCGTGGGACAGAACGCGGCAGGAGGGAAGGGTCCCTACGGTGGTCAGACCGACCGTGGAGGTAAGCGTGAGGGCATGGCCGGCAGGACCGGACCCAACGACCCGCATGAGCGTAAGCTCGTGGATAAAGTGCGAGAACTCCAACGGCGGCTGTGGGCGGCAGCCAAGCGAACACCGAAGCGCCGATTTCACGCGCTGTACGACCGCATCTACAGAGGTGACGTGCTGTGGGAAGCGTGGAAGCGGGTACGACGGAACCGCGGGGCGTGCGGGCTGGATGGCCAGACGCTGGCGGCCGTCGAGCAGTATGGGGCCGAGCGATTCATTGAGGAGCTGGGCGCCAAGCTGCGAGCAGGCGAATACCGACCGCAGGCGGTCAAGCGGCGGTACATACCCAAGGCAGGAGGAGGGAAGCGGCCCCTGGGCATACCGACGGTCAGGGACCGGGTGGTGCAGATGGCGGCGAAGCTGGTGCTGGAACCGATCTTCGAGGCGGACTTTCTGCCGTGCAGTTACGGATTCCGGCCGAAGCGAGGGGCGTTGATGGCGCTGGAGACCCTGCGCAAGCGAGGGGCGAAAGGAGGCCATCACGTGCTGGACGCCGACATTCGGGACTACTTTGGGAGCATCGACCACGGCAAGCTGATGCTGCTGGTGGAAAGGCGCGTGAGTGACCGGCGGGTGCTGAAGCTGATACGGCAGTGGTTGACGGCCGGGGTGATGGAAGACGGGACGGTGAGCGCCAGCGAGGCGGGAGCGCCGCAAGGCGGCGTGATTTCACCGTTGTTGTCGAACATCTACCTGCATGTGCTCGACAGCGAGTGGACGAAGCACCATGCCCATCTGGGGACACTGGTGAGGTACGCGGATGATTTCGTGATCATGTGTGCCACGAGCCGAGCGTGCGAACAGGCCGAGGCGCAGGTGCGCCAGATCATGGCGCGCCTTGGGCTGGAACTGAATCCGCAGAAGACCCGGAGGGTGAACCTGTACGACGGACGAGAAGGGTTCGACTTTCTGGGGTGTCATCTGCACAAGCGGATGTCCGGCAAGATCTGGGAGCAGCGGCGCAAGCGGCTGTACTTCCTGCACCGCTGGCCCTCGGATCGGTCGATGAAGCGGATACGGGAGAAAGTGAGGAAGGTGACTGGCCGTGGGCGATGCCACGCGGATTTGCGCGCGGTGATCGCCGATCTGAACCCGCTGTTGCGGGGGTGGGCGCAGTACTTCCGAACCGGCAACGCTGCCAAACGGTTCAACCAGCTTGACACCTACGTGTGGCGACGACTGCGTCGGCTGCGCATGGAGCGCAAAGGGCGCAATCTGAGAGCTGGCGAGGCGAGCCGGTGGACGAGAGATTCCTTCCATCGCCTGGGACTGATACGCCTGCGCGGGACGGTGCGCTACCCGGAGCGAGCGTTCTGGGAGGCTGCGTAATGCTGCCGCTTGAGCGACCACCGGTAAGCCGTGTGCGGGAAATCCGCACGCACGGTTTGAACGGGGGTTTTGACTTCACACGTCCAAAACGGACAAAGGGGTAAGAATCTACCAATGACCCACGCTGGCATTGGCTCTGTCGGCCAACTCGGTAACGAGCCAGGCCCGGTCCGGATTCCGCAGCATGACGCGCAGGATGGCGGACGCCCTCGGGCTGAAGACCGACCGGAGCGCGCGAGCTTCGGACTTGGGCTTGTCGGCCACGGATCGTTCGATGTAGATGCCGCCGAAAGCGAGATGAGCGTTGCCGACCAGATCAGCGTACGCGAAACCGTGTTCGCTGCAGATCGAACGTGACTCCGGAGACAGGTAGGGGCTGACGACCATGGGAATCAAGCGCCGGCCTCCGTCGGCGTAGCCGGACGAATGCAGATGCGCGATACAGCTCTCCAGCCGATAGACTGCGGAGCGCACGATACGTGGCGCCCCATTTGACTTCACCTCGATGATGAGCGCGTAGTCGACATCGCCGTGGCTCAAGCAGATCCTTCCATCGATCTGGCAGTTGCGCCCGAGGTCATGGCCGTAGTCCATCGGACCGAACTCGACGTTGGGTACATTACCGAGCAGGGCGCGGACGGCGTCGACCGCCCTCTTCTCCATCATTTTCGCTTCAATGACCATTTTCGGCATGTGATGAATATAGTCGTTCGGATGAAATCACGTCCAGAGATTTCACCGTGGAGACGTTTTCATCGGTTGTTGAAAGGGCTCTGCCGGTGCGCTTGGGCATAGATCCCGGACGACACCGGCTGGGAGGTACTCGCGACGAGCCCGCAGTCGGCGGGTCCCCATGATACCGTTCGTCCGATGGCTCGCACCTCCTCCGATCGCCCGCCCAACATCCTGTTCATTCTGGCCGATCAACTCCGCGCCGACTTCCTGAGCTGCTACGGCGCCGGCTTCATCGACACGCCGCACATCGACGGCATCGGCGCGGCCGGCATCCGCTACGAGCGGGCGTACTCGGCCTCACCGCTGTGCGTGCCGGCCCGTACCGCGCTCCTGACCGGCATGAGCGCCGCGCGCACCGGGGTGGCGGACAACCTGCACGCGCTCCGGCCCGACTACCGCGAAGCCGGCATCCGCACGTGGCCGGAGCTGCTGCGCGAGGCCGGCTACCACACGGCGGCGATCGGCAAGATGCACTTCTACCCGTGGGACGCCGCGCACGGCTTCCACGAACGGGTGGCCTGCGAGGACAAGCTCTGGCCGCTGATCCGCGACGACTACGCGCGCTACCTGGAAGCCCACGGCCTGGCCAAGCTGCGCTGGACGGAGTACGGCGACTACCTGCGCACGCGCGGGACGGCGACCACGGACATCCCGTGGGAACACTCCTGCGACCGATTCACGGGGCGGGAGGCATGCCGGTTCATCGAGCGGAATGCAGGCGAGGAGGCCCCCTGGGCGCTGATGGTCGGCTTCCCCGGCCCGCACGACCCGTACGATCCGGCGCGCGACTTCCCGGTGCGGTACCGGGACCAGGACATGCCGGCGCCGGTGCCGGCGGCCGCGGGAGATCCCGGCGGGCTGCGGGAGGCGCACGAGCGCCAGCGCGCCGGCATGGGCATGCCGGACGGCCCGCTTCGGCCCGAGGAGTGCGCCACGCTGCGCTCGCACTACGCCGGGCTGGTCAAGGGGATCGACCACGAGGTCGGCGACATGCTGGCGGCACTCCGCGACAGCGGCCAGCTCGACGACACCGTCGTCGTCTTCACCAGCGACCACGGCGACCTGCTCGGCGACCACGGCATGCAGGGCAAGGGCAACTTCTTCGAGGGCTCGATGCGGATTCCGCTGGTAGCGCAGGGTCCTGGGGTCGGCAGCGGAACCGACCATGCGGGGCTGGTGGAGCTCCGCGACGTCACGGCCAGCATGCTGCGCATCGCCGGCGTCGAGCAGCCGCCGCACATGGATGCCCGCGCCTTGCCCGGCCTGGGCGCCGGCAGCGGCGGCCGTACGGAGATCCTGGGCGTGCTCGCCGGTGCCTGGGTCGCCTTCGACGGCACCTGGAAGCTCTGCAAGTACCACGGACACGCGCCGCTGCTGTTCAACCTGGCCGACGATCCGGACGAGGTGGTCGACCGCGCCCGAGACCCGGCCGCCGCGAGCCATCTCCTGCGGCTCGATGCCCTGCTCACCGCCGAGGTGATGGCCGGCGCCGACCTGGCCATGCACGACCGCCTGGTCTCCCCGTACTCGCTAGCGACCGATGAGGCATTCGGCCGGCCCGGCTGGAGCTGGCGCTACCCGGCGCCGATCGCGGCCGCGACGCTGCACACCGCCGGCGGCGGTCCCGGCGAGGAGTCGCAGTATGACAATCGGTGAGGGAGCGTTCCGCTACCGGATCGACGAAGAGTGGGCGCACCGGGACGCCGCCGCGCGCGGGGTCCTGAGCAGCGTGGCCTGCGACCGACGCGGGCGCGTCTACCTGTGCAGCCGCGAGCCTGACCCGAAGATCCTGGTCTACGACGCGGACGGCGCGCGGCTGGATTGCTGGACGCACCCGGCGTTCCGCCATCCGGGCGGCATTCACGGCATCAGCGTGACGCCCGACGATACCCTCTACGTCACCGACGTCCTGGACCACGTCGTACACCGGTTCACGCTCGACGGGACGCTGCACGACACCCTGGGCACGACCGGCCGGCCGGGAGCGCCGGGACAGCCGTTCAACAGTCCCACTCAGGCGTTTCAGGCCCCGTCAGGAGACCTCTACGTGGCCGACGGCTACGGGCAGGCGCGCATCCACCGGTTCGCCGCGGACGGGACGCTGATCGCCTCGTGGGGCGAGGCTGGGACCGGGCCCGGCCAGTTCGACACCCCGCACTCGATCGGCGTCGACCGCCGCGGCCAGGTCTGGGTCGCCGACCGCGAGAACTGCCGGGTGCAGGTGTTCGACGCGGACGGCGGCTTCATCCGCGAGCGCCGGCTGGAGCGGGCCAACAACATCGCCCTGGACGGCCGGGATCACGTCTTCGCCGGCTCGGGCATCATGAACCTTGACGGCACCCTGCTGGCCGAGAGCATCGACTACTGGGGTCATTGCGTCTGCGTCGCCCCGACCGGCGACCTCTACTGGACACACGTGGCCGAGCCCAATCAGCTCGCCAGGTACGTCCGAGTGGCGGAACGGCCGTAGCGGCGTCAGCCTCGGCTACTTGCTGCGGTCGTAGGGGTCGGCGGCGTCGCGCAGGCCGTCGCCCATGAAGTTGAACGCCAGCACGGAGATGATCACCGGGATGGCCGGCAGCATCAGCCACGGCAGCGAGGCGACCGTGCGCGCATTCGACGCCGCCTTAAGCAGCACCCCCCAGCTTATCGCCGGCGCCTGCAGGCCCAGCCCCAGGAAGCTCAATGAGGTCTCGCTCACGATCATGAACGGAATCGCCAGCGACGCGGCCGCGATCAGGTGGCTGGCGAAGTTGGGGACCATGTGGCGCACGATGATGGTCAGGTCACTGGTGCCGGCCAGGCGCGCGGCGGCGATGAAGTCCTCCTCGCGCATGGCCAGGAACCGCCCGCGGACGACCCGCGCGATCTCCGTCCACGCGTACAGCGACAGGAGGACGGTGATCGCGAGATACCTCTGCTGGACGGTGAACTCCCTGGGCAGGGCCGCGGCCAGCCCGATCCAGAGCGGGATCGTCGGGATCGAACGCAGTATCTCGATGAGGCGCTGGATGGCCGTATCGACCTTGCCGCCATAGTAGCCGGACGCGCCCCCGATCAGGATGCCCAGCACCAGGCTGATCACCACGCCGATCAGGCCGATCGACAGCGACAGGCGCGTGCCGTGCAGGATGCGCGCGACGATGTCGCGGCCCTGCTCGTCCGTGCCGAACAGGAACGGCGCCGTCCGCCGCTCGTGGCCCTCCACGACCAGAACGTGCGTGGTGCTCCGAAACAGGCCCAGCAGCTTGTACTCGTAGCCGTCGCCGATCAGCCGCACGCGCAGGCGGGTGTCCGGATCGGGCTCGTACACCTTGCGGAACGTCTTCAGATCGCGCTTGCCGACCAAGTCGTACACGTGCAGGCGCAGCGCCCCGTCGTCGATGAAGCGCAGGCGCTGCGGCGGCACGGTAGGGAACTGCTCGTCGGACGTCGCGGGATCGGAGCTCGACAGCGTGTCGGCGAAGATCGCCACCAGGTAGAACAGGCCCACCACGATCGCCGAGGCGATCGCGGCCTTGTGGCGGCGGAAGCGCCACCACATGAGCTTCCACTGGCCGGCGACGTAGCGCCGCTCGTCCTCTGCCGGAGAGCGGGTGGCTATCAGGGCTTCGTCGGATTCCGAGGACATCGCGTCAACTCAACCGGATGCGCGGGTCGGTGATGGCCAGCAGCAGGTCGGAGATGAGCGTGCCGATCACCGTCAGCATGCCCAGCCAGAGGAAGATCGTGGACGCCAGATAGAGATCCTCGCTGAGGACCGCCTGCAGGAGCACCGGCCCCACGGTCGGCAGGCTCAGAACCGTGGAGACGATCACGTCGCCGGACAGCAGGAACGGCAGCAGGTAGCCCATCGTGGAGATGAACGGATTGAACGCCAGGCGCACGGGATACTTGAAGATGAGCTTCCACTCGGCCACGCCCTTGGCGCGAGCCGACATCACGTACTGCTTGCCGAGCTCGTCAAGCAGGTTGTTGCGCATGACGCGGATCAGCGCCGCCGTGCCGGCGGTGCCCAGCACGATCGCGGGGGCGATCAGGTGGCGCAGCATGTTGACGAACTTGGCCCACGTCCACGGCTGGTTGAGGTATTCCGGCGAGTACAGGCCGCCGATCTCCCAGCCGAACACGAGCGCCCCCAGCCACAGCAATATCAGCCCCAGGAGGAAGTTCGGCACCGCCAAGCCCAGGAATCCGATGAACGTGACCGCGTAGTCCTGCGGCGTGTTGTGGTGCACGGCGGAGTAGATGCCGATCGGTATCGCCAGGATCCAGGTAAACAGAATGGTGCCGACGGCCAGGATAAGGGTGTTGGCAAGCCGGTCGGCGATCACTTCGGCGATCGGCCGGCCGAACGCGAAGGACATCCCCCAGTCGCCGGTGACAATGCGCTGCAGCCACTTGAGGTACTGGATGGCTACCGGCCGGTCGAGCCCGAAGTCGGCGCGCAACTGCGCCTCCAGGGCCGGGTCGCCCAGGATGTTCCCCGACGCGCCGGCTCCCTGCCCGGCGCCCAGCAGGGACTGCACGTAGAAGGTGGCGAAGTCACCCGGCGGGAGCTGGATGACCAGAAACGCCACCAGAGAAATGACCAGCGACGTGAGCAGCGCGTAGCCGAACCGGCGGGCGAGATACGTACCCATGGGGTCAGAACGAAATCAACGAGCGGCCCCCTCCCCTTACAGGAGCGGGCCGCTCGATTGAATCCACGTAACGTGTCGCTACCAGATACTCGATCTAGAAGCCGGCGTCGTTCTGGCCGCCCTCGAAGAAGAACTGCACCGTCCGCCCGCTGCCCGGGTTCTGCAGCGCCGAGACGTTCGGCGCGCGCTCCGGCACGTTGCGGAAGTTGTTCTTGACGACGATGACGCCGTTGGAGGCGGCAGAGTCGCCGATCAGGCCGATGTAGTACAGGTTCTCCACGGCGATCTCCTGCGTCTCCAGGTAGTTCTCCGTGCGGTCGGCGTAGCGCAGCAACTGTGATTCGTCGCTGAGTATGACCAGCCGCCAGAATTCGGTGTCGGATTCCGGAGGCTCGGCCACGACCGCGCCGAGCGTGTAGGAGCCCGCGCGCTGCGCGTACCAGTTCGAATAGGCCGGGAAGGCGCTGCGGCCGGAGATCAGGCTGGTCGGCTCGCGCGCGTTGACGTCGCCGTCCAGGTAGAGCTGCTGCAGGTTGCCGCCGCGCTCGTCGGTGGCCGCCTGACCCTGCACGAGGCGCAGGTTGACGTTCACGCCGACCGCCGCCCAGTCCTCCTTGAGCAACTCGCCGATGCCCGCGGTGGTGAACCAGCCCAGGCTGAGGGAGAAGTCCAGGGTCAGGGTCCTGCCGCTGCCGTCGCTGCGCAGGCGGAAGCCGTCCGAGTCCCGTGCCGACAGGCCGATCTCGTCCAGGATCTGGTTGGCCTTGGCGGGGTCGTGATCGGCGTAGCGGTACGCGATCTCGTCGCCCGGATAGTGGGCGTGCCAGTGCGGGAACACCGCCTGCCGGCCGGTGGCCGTGCCGAAGTAGATCAGCTCGTTGATCTTGTCGCGGTTGATGGCGTGCGACATGGCGATCTTGAAGTCGCGGTTGGTGATCCACTTGCGGATCTCCGGATCCGCCTCCTCGGTGACCTCGCCCAGGCCGTAGGTGTAGTTGAAGGAGACCGCCACGGTGGCGTCGCCCGGCCACAGCATCAGCCGGTAGTTCTCCTTCTCCCCGTTCTCGATGAAGGCGGGCACGTTGTTGAAGGCGATGCCGCGGTGGTTGAAGTCGTACTCGCCGTTGAGGGCGCGCAGGTTGTGGACCTCGGAGTCCGAGTACAGCCGCATCTGGATGTAGTCGATGTACGGGAGCTGGTTTCCCTCCGGATCGACCCCGTAGTAGTAGGGATTGCGCTCGAACGCCCACAGGTCGGTGTTGTTGGGGCTGGTGACCACCCACGGGGCGACCGTCGGCGCCTCGACCGTCTTGTGCACGTCGATCTTGTTCCTGAAGAACGTCTCCCAGTTCTCGAAGCCCTCTGCGGACACCATCTCGTTGACGTCGTCCTCGTCGGCGAAGTCCTTGTGGAACTGCTCCAGGAAGTGGGCGGGTGCGAACGAGGGCGAGCCGACGCGGCCGTTCAGCGTCCAGCCGGCCACGCGGTAGGTGGCCACGTCGTCGATGAAGCCGGCCTGCGGGGTCTCGAAATACCACTGAATGGTGCTGTCGTCGATCTTGCGGACCCCCGGGTTGAAAGAGGAGAAGCCCAGGCGGCACTGCTTCTCCGGGTTCAGCGACTCGTGGCAGACGATGTGCTCGTTGGCCCACAGGAAGTCGTCGGCCGTGAACGGCTCGCCGTCCGACCACTTCATCTCGCGCCGGAGATGGAACGTGTAGGTGACGCCGTCGTCCTCCAGCGTCCAGCCCTTTACGTTGTTGGGCACGATGTTGGTGCCGTCGATGTCGTACAGCAGCAGGTGGTCCATCATGATGCGGTCGGCGTTCTGGCCGTCGCCGGGGCCGGCGAAGCCGCGCCGCCACGTACCGCCGTACTCGCCGATCCGCTCGACCACCGGGACGATCAGGACGTCCGAGGCGATCGGCAGCCGCTCCTCGACCGGGGGCAACTCGCCCGCCGCCACCCGTTCCGCCAGCATCGGCGCCTCGTTGAACGAGGTCGGCATCGGACCGTCGTAGGCGAAGGTCGTCAGTTCGGCGGATGCCGACATCGACAGGGCCAACCCCAGCGTCAATGCCAACACCCCTACTTTCGTATGCGTACGCATGGTTCCTCCAGGCGCTCGAGCGCGGTCGCGCCGAGCGTGCCGCATGATCCCTTCCCGCGGGCGAACTGTCAAGGATAGGGACCCGTTGCTGCCCGTTGCTGGAGGTACTCCGGCGAGTACAGGCCGCCGATCTCCCAGCCGAACAGGATCGCCCCGAGCCACAGCAATATCAGCCCGAGCAGGAAGTTCGGCACCGCCAGCCCCAGGAAGCCGATGAACGTGACCGCGTAGTCCTGCGGCGTGTTGTGGTGCACGGCGGAGTAGATGCCGATCGGTATCGCCAGCGTCCAGGTCAGGAGGATCGTGCCGACGGCAAGAATGACGGTGTTGGTGAGCCGGTCGGCGATCACCTCGGAGATCGGCCGGTTGAACGCGAACGACATCCCCCAGTTGCCGGTAACGATGCGCTGCAGCCATCTGAGGTACTGGACGGGCACCGGTTGGTCCAGCCCGAAGTCGGAGCGCAACTGCGCCTCGATCGCCGGGTCCCCCAGGATGTTCCCCGACGCGCCGGCTCCTGACCGGCGCCCAGCATGGTCTGTACGTAGTGGGTGGCGAAGTCACCCGGCGGGAGTTGGACCACCAGGAACGCGATCAGGGAGATGGCCAGCGACGTAGCAGTGCATAGCCGAGACGCCGCGCGATGTAGGTCGCCATGGGCGGTCAGAGCGGAGTCATCGAGCGGCCCGCTTCGTTGCGGAAGCGGACCGCTCGGTTGCGTGGACGTACGTGTCGCTACCCGATACCCGGCCTAGAAGCCGGCGTCGTTCAGGCCGCCCTCGAAGAAGAACTGGACGGTCCGACCGCTGCCCGGGTTCTGCAGCGCCGAGACGTTCGGCGCACGCTCCGGCACATTGCGAAAGTTGTTCTTGACCACGATGACGCCGTTGGAGGCGGCCGAGTCGCCGATGAGGCCGATGTAGTACAGGTTGTTCACGGCGATCTCCTGCGTCTCGATGTAGTTCTCCGTGCGGTCGGCGTAGCGCATCAACTGCGATTCGTCGCTGAGTTCGACCAGCCGCCAGAAGTCGGTGTCGGACTCCGGAGGCTCGGCCACGACGGCGCCGAGCGTGTAGGAGCCCGAGCGCTGTGCGTACCAGTTCGAGTACGCCGGGAAGGCGCTGCGGCCGGAGATCAGGCTGGTCGGCTCGCGCGCGTTGACGTCGCCATCCAGGAAGAGCTGCTGCAGGTTGCCGCCGCGCTCGTCGGTGGCCGCGGAGCCCTGTACGAGCCGCAGGTTGACGTTGACGCCCACCGCCGCCCAGTCCTCCTTGAGCAGCTCGCCGATGTCGGCGGTGGTGAACCACCCCGAGCTGAGGGAGAAGTCCAGGGTCAACCTGCCGCCGCCGTCGCTGCGCAGGCGGAAGCCGTCCGAGTCCCGTTCCGACAGGCCGATGTCGTCCAGGATCTGGTTGGCTCGGGCCGGGTCGTATTCGGAGTAGCGGAACGCGATCTCATCGCCCGGGTAGTGGGCGTGCCAGTGCGGGAACACCGCCTGCCGTCCCGTGGCCGTGCCGAAGTAGACCAGCTCGTTGATCTTGTCGCGGTTGATGGCGTGCGACATGGCGATCTTGAAGTCGCGGTTGGCGATCCACTTGCGGATCTCCGGATCCGGCTCTTCGGTGACGTCGCCCAGGCCGTAGGTGTAGTTGAAGGCGACCGCGACGGTGGCGTCGCCCGGCCACAGCATCAGCCGGTAGTTCCCCTTCTCCCCGTTCTCGATGAAGGTGGGCACGTTGTTGAAGGCGATGGAGCCGTGTTGGAAGTCGTACTCGCCGTTGGCGGCGCGCAGGTTGTGCACCTCGGAGTCCGCGTACAGCCGCATCTGGATGTAGTCGATGTACGGGAGTTGGTTCCCCTCCGGATCGACCGCGTAGTAGTAGGGATTGCGCTCGAACGCCCACAGGTCGGTGTTGTTGGGGCTGGTGACGATCCACGGGGCGACCGTCGGAGCCTCGACCGTCTTGTGCACGTCGATCTTGTTCTTGAAGAACGTCTCCCAGTTCTCGAAGCCCGACTCGGACACCATCTCGGTGATGTCGCCCTCGCTGGCGAAGTCCTTGTGGAACTGCTCCAGGAAGTGACCGGGCGCGAACGCCGGCGCGCCGACACGGCCGTTGAGCGTCCAGCCGGCGATGCGGTAGGTGGCGACGTCGTCGATGAAGCCGGCCTGCGGGGACGGGAAGTACCACTGGATCGTGCTGTCGTCGATCTTGCGCAGCATCGGGTTGAAGGATGAGAAGCCCAGCCGGCCCTCCTTCTGCGGGTTGAGCGCCTCATGGCGGACGATGTGCTCGTTGGCCCACAGGAAGTCGTCCGCGGTGAACGGCGTGCCGTCCGACCACTCCATCTCGCGCCGGAGATGGAACGTGTAGGTGACGCCGTCGTCCTCAAGCGTCCAGTCCCTGATGAGGTTGGGCACGATGTTGGTGCCGTCGATGTCGTACAGCAGCATGTGGTCCATCATGATGCGGTCGGCGTTCTGACCGTTGCCGGGGCCGCGAAAGCCGCGCCGCCACGTGCCGCCGTAGTCACCGATCCGTTCGACCACCGGGATGACCAGTACGTCCGAGGCGATCGGCAGCCGCTCGTCGACCGGGGGCAACTCGCCCGCCGCCACCTTGGCGGCCAGCATCGGCGCTTCGTTGAACGAAGTCGGCAGCGGGCCGTCGTAGGCGAAAGTCGTCAGTTCGGCGGATGCCGACATCGACAGGGCCAACCCCAGCGTCAATGCCAACACCAGTACTTTCGTATGCGTTCGCATGGTTCCTCCAGATGCTCGAGACCGGTCGCGCTGAGCGGGCAAAATGGTGGCCTCCCGCGCGTGTCGTGTCAACCGACCGTGGCTCGGGACAGCAATTCTCGGTGAGCGGCGGTAGCGGCGTGTAGGGCGGTCTGACGGTAGTGACGCGGCCCAAATGGAGGCGAGCGAGCACTTTGGCAGGCGCGCCAGTGGCCACCCACAGCCGGGTTTCAGGATCAAGCCGTGCGGCGAGCGGTTGCCGTGGCCGGCAGGAGGCGCACCGAAGCTTCGGGCGTGCGGTTTCGCGGCGCGGTGGGCGGGCGTACCGCAGGCGCAGGCGGCATGCAGGCAACGGGTTCAGCGACTACGGAGACTCATAGGGGGGCAGCTGCTGCGGTGGCGAGTTCATCCGTACCAGCACCTGGTCCCAGGAGGTGAACAGGAACAGCCGGAACGCCGAGCGCACCTCGTCCCAGAACCCGCGCCGCGAACTGAACAACGTGCGCACCCGCTGATACAGCCCATCGACCAGGTCAAAGATCTGGTGCATGAAGAACGCCAGCAGGTTGAGCACGAAGAACGCCTCCGACAGGTGCTGGCGGCCGTGGCCGAAGTTGTGCTCCAGGTGGTAGCCGTGGTTCTTGAGGGTGTTGAACCCTTCGTTCTCGATCTTCCAACGCGCCCGCGCGGCGCGGACCAGTGCGACGATGTTCTCGGCGGTGGGCACCAGGTCGGTGACCCAGGCGTTCCGATAGGTCACCCTGCCGGCCTTGACGATGCGGAACTGGATGAAGTTGACGTGCGGAGCATCGGGATTGCCGTTCAGCGGTAGATCGGTGACCCATTCGTATTCGCGGCGTTCGCCACGGTCTGAGGTAGTGTGACGGTTCAGCAGGTTGCCGCCGCGCAGGCCGGCGACGTCCTGGTAGAGGCTGTGATGGTCACCGGGCTTGGCGACCAGCAGGAACGACAAGCGCGTGGCGGCCAACCGCTCGACGAACGGCTGCTTGGAGTAAAGGCTGTCGGCGACGATAATTGCCGCCATGCGGGGATAGTCGGCACGGAGCCGCTCCAGCATCCGGTAGCCGGCGTTCAGTTCGCAATCCTGCTTGCGGTACCGCCCGCCGTCGGCGTCACGGTTGCGGACGAACTCGGGAGCGAGCGGGAGCACTTCGCGCTTGTCGGGATGGACGATGGCGGCCTGCAGAATGTCATGGTGATAGCAGGTAGTGCCGTCGCGTGAGGTGGTGCTCAGGCAGTGCTCGCAGTGCACGGACTCGGAGCTGAAATACCGTGAACCGTCGAGGGTGATCAGATAGCGGGCGCCGAACAGTTGGTAGTGCTGGAGCCACTTGGCGCGCTGCAGGCGAGCGATCCACTCGGCGAAGCACGGCAGGATGGGAGCATAGTCATGGCGGTCGAGCAGATCGCGGAACTGCGAGTCGGAGGGCAGCTGATCGACGCCGAAGGTGACCGAGAGATTGTTGGTCTGCACTTGCTGCTGGAAGCGGCGCTGGAACTGCAGCAGGGAGGGGTCTTGGACGAAGAACATCGCCAGAGCGCTGAGGTAACAGTCGCGCAGGGCGTAGCGGACCTTGCTTGGTTGGCGTGCGTCGAGGATACCGGTTACGTACTCGGCGATCGAGTCGACGAGGGAGCGGAAACGAAGTAGATTCGGGCCTCTCCGCAGTCCCCTGGCCATGCGCGGATAGCATGGCGAGGATGGTGAGAAATGTCTAGTCCCGTAACTCGTTCAACTGCAATGAGATAGGGGACAGGTATCAATCTGCCCTCGCCAGAACCGCGTCACCCGTGTCGCTTCTCACCCACTCGCCGAGAATTGCTGGGCTCGGGACATCCTGTGCTGTGCTAAGCTGAAGCCGGGAGACGTGAGCTTCGTGACACAGCAAGCCGAGCACGCCGGAGGCGGCCGTCTGGAGAAATTGCGGGACATGTACAGCCAGGCCTACGCATGGGAGCCCCGCCCGCGAAGCACGACATGTTGGACGGCGCAGCGGACCGGGCCCGTATGCGCTACAAGGTCCGGGCGGCCATCAGCCAGTGGGACATCCTGCGTCTGTACCCGAGCGCCCGTCCCGACACGGTGAGCGCCGAGTTCCACCACGAATACCAGGAAGACTCCGACCTGGAGCAGGAATTCAAAGACGACGGCGACGCTCTCGGCGCGGAGTAAGGCAAGCCCGGGCAGCCGCGTTCCCGTGGACACTTCAGCTCGCCCCGCAGTTGTAGCCAAGGCATTTCGGGTTGCCAGATGGGCTCCGCTTGCGGCCGCCCTGCTGATCGCGGCGGCTGGCGGATGGGCGGATGACGAACCGCCGGCTCCCGCGCCTCCGCTGCACGCTTCCGCGCGCATCCACGCCGGCAACGCGCTGATCGCCGTGGTGGAAGGCGAGCTGGCCGCGCCCGGCAGCGTGGTGGTCGACTATTGGCCCGCAGACGGCGAAGTGCTGCGCTCGGCGCCCGCGGAAAGCCGGGGCACCTCGTTCACCGTGCATCTGTTCCGCCTGCGGGCCGCGACCGAGTATCGGTACCAGGTGCGCGCGCTCGGCGCCGGCGGCCGTCTGTCGGCGCCCACGGCTGCCGCCGCCTTCACCACCGGCCCGTTGCCCGAGGGCCTGCGCGACGCCGTATTCGACGTGTGGCGGGGCGCGCCCACCCTGCCGGTCACATTCCTGGAGTTCCGGCAGAGCGAGTTCTTCGGCTTGGCGGCGTTCGACGGCGACGGCCGCGTCGTCTGGTACTTCCAGGCGCCGGAGGGCGAGCAGCCCTACGTCATGGCGCGCCGTCCGAACGGCAACATCGTCTACCTGGCCGGCTTCAAGGGAGGCACCACCGCCGCCGGGCTGGTCGAGATCGACCCCGCCGGCCGCGAGCTGCACCGCCTGACCGACGAGTGCGCGCCGTTCGGCCCCATGCACCACGAGGTGCAGGTGCTGCCGGACGGCCGCGTGCTGTACCTGTCGCGCGACGTGCTCTGGGACGGTTACGGCGACCCGGCCGTGCCGCAGGAAGGCGACACGCTGGGTATCTGGGACGCGGAGGCGGGCACCGCGACGATCGTCTGGAACATCTTCGACCACCTCTCCCCAGCCGAGCGGGTGGCGCCCGCCTCCAACCGGACGCTGCCCGGGCATCCCATGTGGGGAGGGTGCGAACGCGACCCGCGCGTGCAGGACTGGAGCCACGGCAACTCGGCCGTGATGGCCGATGACGGCAGCGTGCTGGTGTCGCTCGGCCACCTGAACCAGGTGATCTCGATCGCCCCCGACCTCGCCTCCGTGCGCTGGCGCCTGGGCGGCCCCGGCAGCGACTTCACGCTCGAGGACCCGCGGGACCGCTTCTACGCCCAGCACACGGCGATGCCGCTTCCCTCCGGCAACGTGTTGCTGTTCGACAACGGCACCAGCCGGCCCTACGACGAGGGCGGCCAGTTCTCCCGCGCGGTGGAGCTGGAGCTCGACCTGGAGCGCATGACCGCGCGCCGGGTGTGGGAATACTGGCACCGCCCGCCGCTGTACGCGGCGTGCTGCTCCAGCGTGCAGCGCCTGCCGGGCGGCAACACCCTGATCCTGTACGGATCGAGCCGCGCCGAGCGCTGCTGCCGCGTGTTCATCATCGCCGAGGTCACCCCCGACGGCCGCACCGTCTGGGAAGTCGGCCACCGCTCGCCCGGCAAGCCGAACCAGTACCGCGTCTACGCCGCCGAATCGATCATGGGCGAGTCCGCGCCTCACCAATAGAAGCTTAGTTCTGGGTCACTAGTTTCCATTTTGCGCGTCATAGTGGAATCGCGGCTTGGTTGACAGGTGGACCCGGCGGACTGACACTCACCGGGGAAGGTCCATGGACACGACGATGGCCCCTCGCCATGACACGGGACTGCGCATCGTCATGTCCGACGACAGTACGGTAGCCGACCTGTCCGCGCTGCAGCGGTTCTGGACTCAGGAGCAGTACCTGACGCTGACCAGCCACTGCCATCGTCTGATCGAGTTCACCGACGGCTGCATCGAGGTTTTACCCATGCCCACGCAACGACATCAGGCGATTTCGCGGTCCCTGTTCCTGGCTCTGGTTTCGGTCGTTCGCGACGGCGGCGGTGACGTGTACTACGCCCCTCTGCGCCTGCGGATTCGCGACGGCAAGTTCCGCGAGCCCGACCTCCTGCTCGTCCGCGACGCTTCGGACCCGCGTTGCCGTGACGAGTATTGGCTCGGCGCCGACCTGGTCATGGAGGTGGTGAGCCCTGACGATCCGGACCGCGACACGGTGGTGAAGCGTAGCGACTACGCAGAAGCGAACATACCCGAGTACTGGATCGTCAACCCGATTGACGAGACGGTGACCGTGCTCGTCCCGGTCGACGGGATTTGCCGGGAGCATGGCGTGTTCCGGTCGGGAGCGCGTGCCGATTCGCCGAGTCTGCCCGACTTCTCGATTTCCGTACGCGACACATTTGCCGCGCAGTGGCCGTCACCGTGACGCACCATCACGAGGGCTCAGCGACGGAATAGCCCAAGCTCTCGAACCCCTTGATCCGCTTGGCGCTCATGCGGGCCAGAACCGGTACGTCGCCGTCCACGTAGTCGTAGACGATCACCTCGCGCTTGGCGGGGTGGAGGCGGTGCAGGCGGCCGGCGTACTGGGCAAGCGTCCCCCGCCAGGAGATCGGCATGGTCAGGAAGAGCGTGTCCAGCCGGGCGTCGTCGAATCCTTCGCCGACGTAGCGGCCGGTGGCGATGAGCACCCGCTCCTGAACGTCGCCGATCGCTTCGAGCTGGTTCGCCAGCTCCCTTCTGGCCTTCTGGCCCATGCCGCCGCGCAGCACCAGCACGTTGCGCGCATGGGGCGACAGCCGCTCCGCCAGCAGCAACGCGTGCGCGGTGCGTTCCGTCAGAACGATAGGCGATCGTTCGTCGGCCACCGCGTTCAGCACGTCGCCGACGATCAACCGGTTGCGTTCTTCGTCCTCGGCCAGCGCCCCGTAGATCCTCTGGATGGGCGGTCGCTCGGGATCCAGATCCTCGGGCAGCGTGAAGCCGGTCGTACGGAGCGCCACCCGATGGCTGAACGGCCGCTTGGCGGCCTGCCGGCGGGGATCGACCCGGAACCGGACGGGTCCGCACTGCATGAAGATGATGGGATGATGCCCATCCTTGCGCGTTACCGTGGCGGACAGGCCGAGGACGTACCGCGTCTTGCAGCGGCGCGCGACCGCCTCGAAGCTGACCGCCGACAGGTGATGGCACTCGTCGACCACGAGATGTCCGTAGTCGGCGACGATGTCGTCGACCTCGCCCCTGCGCTCGCCTCTGCCGACGAGGCTCTGTATGACGGCGACGTCGACCACACCGGTCGGCGCTCGCTTGCCGCCGCCGATCCGCCCGATCCGGTCGGGAGAGAGATCGAGAAAGCTGCCCAGCCGGGCGACCCACTGATCGAGCAGTTGCCGGCGATGCACCAGCACCAGGGTGTTGGTCGCTCGGGCAGCGATCATGGAGGCCGCCACGACCGTCTTGCCGAAGGCGGTGGTCGCCGCCAGCACGCCGGTATCATGCGGGAGCAGTGATTCCGCGGACGCCTGCTGCTCGCGGGTGAGTTCGCCCTTGAAGGTCGTTTCGACCGGGCGCCCGGCATTGCGTTCGTCCCGCCGCCGGACCTCGATCCCAAGCGAGACGAGCACCTGTTCCGCTTCATCGAGGCATCCGCGCGGCAGGGCCACGTGGTGCGATAGCAGCTCGGCACAGCCGATGACGCGGGGAGTGCCGAATGTAGGCAGGCGCATCGCCTGGTTGCTGTAGAACTCGGGATTCTGGAATGCGGCCAGACGGGCGAGCCGGTTGACCAGGGAGGCCGGGAGACCGCTCCGGTCGACGTACACCTGATCGCCCACCACGACCTCGACCGTCCGCGGCAACGGGTCGGTGATGGGAATGTCCGGCCTTCGCCTGGACGGCGGCGCCAGCCAGGGCGCCTCGTCCTCGTCCACCATCGGCAGTCGTACGCCAAGTATGCGGCCACGCCGGCCCGCTTCCTCGGTCATGTCGCCGACCTCGACCGGTGTCATGCGTCTGACCGATGACAGGTACCGCCACTGGTCGGCATGCGGCTCGAAGTCGTCGTCAAGGAACACGCTGTTGCCCGATTGGCGCGGCGCGTGCTGCAGCGGCAGCGCGATGAGGTTGCCGAACCCGCCGGCCGGCATGGTGTCCTGACTGGGAAACAGGCGGTCGTAGGACTCGAACCCGATGTCCGGGTTCCGTTCCATCGACTCGGTGAGGAGCCAGGCGCCGAGACGCCGAGCCGACGACGCGGGAACCGGATCAGTGAAGAAGATCCACACGTGCCCGCCCCGGCCCGATCTCGACCGTTCCAGCGCAGCCGGAACGCCGCTGATCCGACATGTCGCAAGGAACACGGCGGCATCCCGGCGCCACGTGTGCTTGTCGAAGTCGATGGCCACGAACCGGCAGGTCTCGTCGGCCAGCAGGGGATAGATGCCCATGGTGAAGTCCATGCCGTCCGTATCCCTGCCGCGAAGATGCCGGCCGATGACTTCATCGGTCACCGGTATGAAGGCGCGGTGGGAGCACTCCCGGCACTTGATCCGGGGCTTGTTGCAGATGCGGGGCGCCCACTCGTTGGCGCAGGCCGGAGCGTAGCCCGACCGGCCGCTCCGCGCATTGGTCCAGCGCTTCGGGAATACGTCCTCGCGCCCACGGAAGAGCGATCGAAACAGGGCGATTTTTTCGCCGGGCGACGAAGACGCGGTAACCGGAGCCGCGTCGAGCGACGGGCCGTGGTCGCTCGCGTCGTCTGTGCCGAGCTCCGCGAGCCTCGCCTCAAGAGTCGCCCGTTCGGCATGCAGCGCCGCCAGCCGGTCTCTGATCGCCGCCGCTTCTTCCCGATCCGAGGTTGCGGACGACAACTCCATCGGCTTGTCAGCGCTACAGCGACAACCGTATGTCGGCGGGCTTCATCGAGCGAACCTAACCTGCCTCGGCGATGCGCCGCCGCTCCTTTGCTCTCCGTTTGCGTTCCTTTTTCTCCGCATCACGGCGTGCGATCTCCTCGATCGAACGAATGACCTCGGGAGCCGCTCTGCCGAACCGCTTGCGGTACAGGTGCTCGATGAAGCGGCGCAGCGGCAGCTTCCACGGCTCCTGATCGTGGTTGTCCAATCCGCCCAGCTTGCGAGGGTTCATTCCCAGCTCACGCGCCATCTGCACGTGAGCGTGTGACAGGTGGTGCCGCTTGCGGGCATCGATCCACTCCTGCAGCTTCCGGCCGGGCTTCCTGTTCGCGCTCACGGGCTCACGTCACCACTCGGCGTCCTCATCCAACTCGTCCTCGGCCTCGACCCCGGCTGCGGCCATCATAGCGGCGTCGCCGGCCGCGGCGGCAATCTCCGCGTCGGCGGAGTAGCTCAATGCGAGCAGCAGCGGTTCAGCCTCGTGCGGACAGATGATTGCTCCCGCCTCGATGGCGGCGAGCAGGGCGGACACGTGCGGCCATGCAGCATCCACTTCCCCAATTGCCGGCGGCGGTCACCGCTACGCACCGAATCTCGGCATCGGGGTCGTCCAGCGCGGTGCGGATCTCATCGTCGAAACCGCGCACGTAAATACATTGCGAACACGGCGGTAAGCCGCCAGTCCCGGTCCTCACGGGAGTACGCGGCACGGATCGCGTCCCCGTGCCAGTCGGCCGGAGCTCGTACCGAGGCTTCCAGGACGTGGCGTCTCACTTCCGGCGGAACGTCATCCTCCAGGTACCGGGCGCGCAACGTCTCCTGAATCCTGCGGAAGGTGTGCTCGGAGATCGGCGGGGCACCCAACGTCTCCTCGTCCAGGCCCAGGAAGTCATCGTCGCTGCCCAGGTCCATCTGCTCCAGGACCGGTCCGAGAGACAGCGCAGCCCGGCAGCGCAGCGGCTCGGACGCGGCAACGTCGCCGACGAGGGACAGCAGGATGCCGGCGAGATCGTCGTCGATGACCACGACCTCACCGGCCAGTTCCGCGGCCAGGAGGCGGTCCGGTTCATCCGCCTGCCGGTCGTCGAGAACCGCCTGCAGCGTTTTCCCGCCGTTCGGCGGCCATTCGTGGGGTGGGATGCGGGCAAGAAGCGTCAGGTCCAATTCGCTCATACCAGCTCCCGAACTTGGTGGGACAGCAACCACATTCGCTCGTCATCATTGGTCGAGTAGAACACGCCGTCATCGTCAAGCAACTCCGGCGGGATTGGTCCTTCGTTCCTCGGTGCCGCCATAGCGGGTGTCCCTCCTTCCCGGTTCACCACGTGACGTAGAAGCCCGAAGCGTGGCAGAGCCCTACTGTTCTTCACGCGTCTCCAGTGTCGCTTCCCAGCATTGGGCCGCACGGCAAGGCGATGCAACCAAATCCGCCGGTGGCCAGCATACCGGGGCGTCCGGGTTTCATGTGGGCGAGACCGCGCGAGGGTGACTCGGGTGGCAGCAGGGGCTCACCCTTCAGGAATTCGCGTTGAGCCATGCGGCGCGTGCCGGTGGCGGTGATGGGCTCGGCAGACGAGTCTCAGGTTTTCGGGATCGGCGCCGCCGCCAAGCGCATACGGCAGGATGTGGTCTATCTCGATCAGATGCCGTGAGTTGCAGCGGCGTCCAGTCTGTCGATCGACGTAGCTACAGCAGCCGCCGTCGCGCCGCCAGACCTGTCGTTTCACCGCCACCGGGATCGCGCGGCCCGTAGCGCGCGGCTTCGCCGTCGGAGTGGCGGCGCGGGCCGGCGTTCGTCCGGCAGTGGCCCGGCAGTCCGTCGCTCCCTGCCGGCTCGGCGACCGTGCGGAGGCCGGTGTCGGTTGTCTCGCCCGCTCCGGCGTCGGAGTGGTAACGGCGGGAGTCGCCGCATCCGGCGCCGTCACGGCGTGACCGGGCTCCGGGGCGGCTTGCTCCTTCGACGCCGAAACGGGCTTGGCGTCGCGCTCCGCCGGCCGGCTCCCGGTGCGCGCCCGGCGCGGCGGCCGGCTCGGGTCGTGGCGGTCCAGCGCCTCCTGCACGATGCGCCCGACGAGTTGCCCCACCGTCATGCGCGGGTCCACGTGCGAGAGCAGCCCGCGAAGCTGCTCCAGCCCCTGCTGGCAGTCGGCGTCGATGAGTGCCTTCAACTCGTAGCGGCCGTCGCCGAGCGGGCGCACCCGGTCGGCCGGCACCGCCAGCTCCGGGGCCAGGTCGGCCAGCATGCGGCGGACCTGCCGCGCGCTCTTGCCGGCCGCGTCCTCCACCAGTTTCTGCCTTCCTGCCGCATCGAGCACGAGCGGCGGTGAAGCAGGAGGAACCGAGGCTTGGGGCGGCGTGGCATCGGCCGCAGGACCGTCCGACGCCGCGGCCCCGGACGGCGCCAAGCCCGCCGGTACGGCCGGCGCGGAGGCCGCCGCCGGCTCCTCGGTCGCCGAAGCGTTCCCCGGCGCTGAGCCCTCCGGCGCACGCGACGCGGTGCCGCAGATGGACCCGCGCCGCCGCTGCCGGTCGAACGCCCACTGCAGCTCCGCGGCGGCGCTCAGCGTCAGCGACCCGTCGCGCAGCCGTTCGCGCGCGCCCGGCTGGTCGGCGCACAGCCGCACGGCGCCGATACGCCGTCCGGCGGCAGCGTCGCTGTAGCCGAGCTCGCGCACCGCGTAATCGAACAGGCTGGAGCAGCCACGCTGCAGAAAGAGACGGCGGGCTTCGATCTCGGCCAGGTGGTCGATGACGGCGCCCTGCAGGTGCCGTTCGTGGCGGACCATGGTGCTGGTCTGACGCAGCAGCGCGCGGTCGGAGAGGGCGCCGACGGTGGAGGTGACGGCGGGGCGGGCGAGGGCGTCAAAAGTGGCGGTCTTCATGGAGTAAAGGTAATACCGGTTTAGAAATGGAACTCATTGGCCAGTCCGGGACGGGCGGGCGATTCGCGCGCAGAGGGCGCTGAAGGGGGTGCTGGTCAGCCGAACAGGCGCCCGAGCTTCCGGGAGGCCGGAAGGGACCGCAGCGTGCGCTGGCGTGCCACCTCGCAGGCGCACATTGCCGTCAAGACCCTGCGGCACGATTTCTCGACTTTTTCGCGCGCGCTGGCTGCCGAGCCGGTCTCGGAAGAATCAGAACCCGTCGACCTCGATGCCGCCGACCGACCTCCTGCCGCCCACGCGCTCTGATCCGAGTTGCGGCGGTCCGATCAGTACTCCGCCGGCCGCGTCACGCGAGCACCGCACCACACGGAATCCCAGAAGACCCACCTTACCAAGTGCGCACGACCGGCGCCGACGGGTGCCTGTCAGACTGGTGACGGAGAGTAGGTATCTTGACCGCCACCGCGCCCATCACGACATCTATCGGCATCCGACTGTCTCAGGGCTCATCACGCTGCCACGTCACACCACCTTGTGCTTACGTGGAGTGGATGACGCGACGCATCGCTCAGATTGGTGGATGACCCAGCGGGGCGAGGCTGTGGACTCCGCGGGCGGTTCAGCCCCATCACATGCGCCGGCGGTCGCCGCGCCGGCGCAGCCGCTCGACGGTGGCCATGAACAGCAGGGCGAAGGCCAGCAGGACGGTGGCGACGGCCAGGATCGCGGGGCTGATCTCCTCGCGGATGCCGGACCACATCTGCCGCGGGATGGTGCGCTGCTCCAGGCCGCCGATGAAGAGCACGGTGACCACCTCGTCGAACGAGGTGGCGAAGGCGAACAGCGCGCCGGACACGACGCCGGGCGCGATCAGCGGGAGCTGGATGCGGCGGAAGCCGGTCAGCGGGCCGGCGCCCAGGCTGGCCGATGCGCGCAGCAGGTTCCGGTCGAAGCCGGACAGGGTCGCGGTGACGGTGATGACCACGAAGGGCGCCCCCAGCGTGGTGTGCGCAAGGATCAGGCCAAGGTGGGTCTGCGCCAGCCCGACCTCGGAGTAGAAGAAGAACATGCCGACCGCGGAGATGATCAGCGGCGTCACGATCGGGGAGAGGAGCAGCCCCATGATCGCCGTGCGGCCCGGCATCGCCGGGCTCGACAGGCCGAGCGCGGCGACGGTGCCCAGCACGGTCGCCAGCGCCGTGGCCGCGGCGCCGATGACCAGGCTGTTGACCAGCGCGCGCAGCCACTCCTCGTCGCCGGCCACGCTCCGGTACCAGCGCAGCGAGTAGGCGTCGGGGTCGAGCCGCAGCATCCCCTCGGTGAAGGTGAAGTAGGGCTCCACGTTGAAGCTGAGCGGCACGAACACCAGCAGCGGTGCGATCAGGAACAGCAGCACCGCCGTGCAGAACGCCAGGTACACGGCCCGGCCGGCGCGTTCCGGAAGCGTGCGAGCCGGTACGCTGCGAGGTGCCATGGTCAGCCCAGCCGCAGGCGGTTGATGCCCACCACCCGGTCGTAGATCACGAAGAAGATCAGCACGCAGGTCAGCAGGATGCCGCCCAGCGCCGCCGCCAGTCCCCAGTTCAGAGACTCCTGCATGTGGTAGGCGATCTGGTTGGAGATGAGCTGGCCGGTGCGGCCCCCCACCAGGGCCGGCGTGATGTAGTAGCCGAGCGCGACGATGAACACCAGCAGCGTGCCGGCGCCCACGCCGGGCAGGGACTGCGGCCAGTAGACGCGGACGAACGCCTGCACCGGCCCCGCACCCAGCGATGCGGCGGCGCGCAGGTACTCGGGCCGGATCGTGCGCATGACCGAGTACAGCGGCAGCACCATGAACGGCAGCAGCACGTGGGTCATCGCGATCAGGGTGCCGGCCATGTTGTAGATCATGGCCAGGCGCTGCTCGTCGCCGATCACGCCGATCGCCACCAGCAGGTCGTTGATCACCCCCTGCGACTGCAGCAGCACGATCCAGGACGTGGTCCGCACCAGCAGCGACGTCCAGAACGGCAGCAGCACCCCGACCAGGAGCAGCGCGGCGCGGCGCGGCGGCGCGTGCGCGATTCCGTAGGCCAGGGGGTAGCCGAGGATCAGGCACAGCGCCGTGACCGCCAGGCTGACCAGGAACGTCCGGCCGAAGAGCTGCAGGTAGATGCGCTGCTCCTCCGGCCGGCGGACGATGCGGCCGTCCGGGCCGCGGTCGCGGTCGACGGCGTTCAGGTAGTGGCGGGCCGTCCAGCGCTCGCCGGCGCGCTGCAGCGCCCGCCACGTGCGCGCCTCTCCCCACGCCGGGTCGGCCTCCACCATGGCCGTGCGCCAGTCGTCGGTCTCCACGCCCTGCAGCCGGCGCATGCTGCGGGTGAAGACGCTGCGCAGACCGGCCTCCACGCGGTTGACGCGGGTGGCGATCTGGCCGAGCGTCCGCTTCTCCCGCGCGGCCAGCAGCTCGCGGGCGGCCGCCGCGTACACCGGCTCCGGCGGCGCGACGCTTCCGTCCCAGCCGCGCAGCGACGCCAGCGTGTCAGGCAGCGCGTCGGCGACCACCGGGTCGTGGACGCTGCGCACCAGCATGGAACCCAGCGGCGCCAGGAACGCCACGCCGACGAACCCTGCAAGCGGCAGGACCAGCAGCGCGGCGCGGAGGCGGGCGCCGCCCGTTCCGTACATGCGCGGCCGGGGCCGGCTCAGCGTGCCAGCCACGCTCCGAAGCGGTCGTTTATCTCGTCGCCGTAGTCCGCCCACCACAACCAGTCGTTGAACACCGAGCGCTCCAGGCGCGCAGGCGTGACCGGCATGTGCGGCTCCATCTCCACGCCGGTCTCGACGTGCGTGCCGACCAGCGGCAGCGCCGAGTGCCGGGTCGGGCTGTACGAGATGTAGCCGCTCATGGCGGCCATCGACTCCGGCCTGGCCGTGAACGACAGGAACTCGAGCGCCGTCTCCAGGTTGGGCGACCCTGCCACGATGGCAAGCTGCGAGTGGTCCAGCACCTGGCCGTCCCAGACGATCTCGAACGGCTGGTTCTCGGCCACCTGGGCATTGAAGATGCGGCCGTTGTAGGCGATGCTCATCACCACCTCGCCGTCGGCCAGCATCTGCGGCGGCTGCGCGCCGGCCTCCCACCACACCACGTGGTCCTTGATCGAGTCCAGCTTCCGGAACGCCCGGTCCACGCCCTCCGGCGTGCTCAGCGTCTCGTGCACCTGGTCGGCGGGCACGCCGTCGGCGACCAGAGCGAATTCCATCGTGCCGTAGGGCGAGCGCCGCATGCCGCGGCGGCCGGGGAACGTCTCCAGGTCGAAGAAGTCGGCCATGGTCGACGGCTTCCGGCCGGTGAAGTGGTCCGTGCGGTAGGCGTAGATCGTCGAGTACACGATCAGTCCGACGCCGCACTCGGAGATCATGCCGGGAAGGAAGTCCTGCACCGCGGCATCGGCATCCTGTCGCGGGAACAGGTCCTCGGGCGCGAGGACCTCCAGCAGCCCCTCGTCGCAGCCACGCACCGCGTCCGCGGCTTCCAGGTCCACCACGTCCCAGTGCACGTTGCCGGTCTCCACCTGGGCCCGGATCTCGGCGAGGCCGCCGTTGAAGTCCTCCATGCGCAGGGCGTAACCGGTGTCGGCGCCGAACGGATCGAGCAGCGCCTTCTGCGTCGCCCGGCCGTACGCTCCGCCCCAGGAGACCATGGTCATCTCCTCGGCGGTGGCCGACAGGCTCCCTGTCAGCGCGGCCAGGGTCAGGGTCACCGCAAGCCTGGTCATCCTCATGTCTCTTCCTCCTCGGCGTCGACATCCAATGCCCGGCAGTCGGCTGCCGCCCATCCGATGGTGATCGTATCGCCCTCCAGCATCGCGCCGTGTCCGACGATGTTGGGGATCTTGAGCGCGAAGTCGGTGCGCCCGCCGGCCCGCACGTGGACGATCAGGTGGTCGCCCAGGAAGGTGATGGCCTCGACCTGCGCCGCGAACTGGTTGCTGTACTCGTGCGACCCGGTCGCCAGGGCGACCCGTTCGGGGCGGATGGCCAGCGTCACGTCGTCGCCGGCCTCGCACTCCGCGACCCGGAAGGCGGTGATCGCCTGATCGCCCACCGCGACCCGGCAGTAGTCGCCGTCGACGGCGGTCACCTGCCCGCGCAGCAGGTTGTTGCCGCCGATGAAGCGGGCCACGAACGGCCTCTCCGGCTCCTCGTAGAGGATCTCCGGCGTCGCCACCTGCTCGATGCGGCCGCGGTTGAACACGGCGATGCGGTCCGACATCACCATCGCTTCCTGCTGGTCGTGCGTGACGTACACCACGGTGACCCCGAGGCTGCGGTGGATGCGCCTGATCTCGTACTGCATCTCCTCGCGCAGGCTGCGGTCCAGGGCGCCGAGCGGCTCGTCCATCAGCACCAGGCTGGGCTCGAACACCAGCGCGCGGCCGATGGCGACGCGCTGCTGCTGCCCGCCGGAGAGCTGGTCGGGCCGCCGGTCCTCGAACCCCTCCAGCCGCACCAGCCGCAGCGCCCGCTGCACGCGCTCGCGGCGCTGCGCGAGGTCGAGCCGGCGCACCTCCAGCGGGAAAGAGAGGTTCTGTCCCACCGTGAGATGCGGGAACAGCGCGTAGTTCTGGAAGACCACGCCGATGTTGCGCTGCCGCGGCGGCAGGTCGTGCACGGAGCGGCCGGCGATGCGGATGGTGCCGGCCGACGGGGTCTCGAACCCGGCCAGCATCATCAGGCAGGTGGTCTTGCCCGAGCCCGACGGCCCGAGCAGGGTCAGGAACTCCCCTTCGCGAACGCTGAGGTTCAGGTCACGGACGACCAGGGTGCGCCCGTCGTAGCTCTTGTCGATCGACGCGAACTCGACGTACGGCGGGACGCCGTCCGGGGCGGCGTCCCGCGCGCCGGCGGACTCATCGGAGCGGGCGGTGGCGCCTCTGGACGTGGCCGTCACCATGGAACGCGCATTCTACGACGGAAGCTACCACGGAAGCGCCGAGCTTCGCCCCAGCCCGGCCAGTGCCTCCTCGATCGCTCCCTTGACGACGCCGAGCACCTGCACGGACTCCGTGAAATCGCCGAGCATGAACTTGCCGGCCGCCTTGACCTTGGCCTCGGCCCGCTCGTACTGCTCGGCCACGCGCGGGTCGGCGTGCCCGCCCGGGATGCCCAGCGACTGCGCCATGTCCTCCGGGCCGCCGCCGAAGAAGTCGATGCCGTCCACCTGCAGGATCTCGTCCAGGTTCTCCACCGACGTGACGCTCTCCAACTGCGGGACCAGCAGCGTGTTGCGGTTGGCGGCCTCGAACAGCGAGATGCGCTCGGGGCCGTCCTGGCGCAGCACCATCGGGTAGCTGGTGGAGCTGCGCAGCCCGAGCGGCGCGAAGAACGTGTACTTGACCAGCGCCTCCGCCTCCGCCCGCGTCTGCAGATTGGGGACCACGATGAGCTGCACGCCGCGGTCCAGGTAGGACAGGATCGTCGACTCCGCGCCGTCGGGGATGCGCATGCTGGTGCTCATCCCGAACCCCTCGGCGATGCGGCAGATGGTGCCCACCTGCTGCGGGCTCACCGGCGCGTGCTGCCCGTCCAGGTTGACGAAATCCAGGCCCATGCGGCCGGCCAGCTCCACCACCTCCTCCGAGGGCTCGTTCATCGACACGCCCAGCGCCTTTTCGCCGCGCGCCTTACGCCATAGGATCCGGTTCTCGATCATGATTACGCCTCCCTCCGTGCGCCTCGCCGTCGCGGCCGCGTTCGTCCTGGCCGCCCTGCTCGCCTCCGCCGAGGATTCCAGCCCGCCCGGCGTCGTAGCGGCGAGCGCGACCCTGCATCCCGACAACAGCCTTATAGCAGAGATCGCCGTGCAGCTCGACGCGCCGGGCCGCGCCTACGTCGAGTACGCCGGACCGGACGGCACGCTTCGCTCGGCGACGACGGCCGACCCTGCGCGCACCCTCACCGTGCCGGTGGTGCGCCTGCTCCCCGACACCGAGTACGCCTACGCGGTCGTGCCGGTCGCCGGCGACGGTACGCCCGGCGCCCGCGCGGCCGGGGGCACGTTCCGCACGCGCGCGCTGCCGCCGGCGCTGGCCCGCCTGCAGATCGACGCGACCGGCCAGTCCACCGCCGAGCTGGTCCTGCTCGACCTGCAGGACAACCCGGACAGCTTCTTCCTGTTCCTGGACAGCCACGGACGCATCGTCTGGTACCACCGCAACCGGCCGGTCGTCGCCGACCCGCCCACGCCGATCCGGGCGGTGCGCCAGAAGCCCAACCACCACCTCGTCTACTGGGAGGGCGGCCCCACCGGCCGCTTCGTGAACTGCTGCCTGCGCGAGATCGACCCGCTCGGACGCGTGGTGACGCGCCTGGTCAACAACGACATCGACAAGTGGGCGCACCACGACCTGGCGATCCTGCCGGACGAGCAGGTGCTCTACATCGCCCACGAGATCATCACCATCGACGACACCGCGCAGGGAGGCGAGGCGGAGACCCGCGTCCTGGTCGACTCGCTGCGCGTGTGGGATCAGGCCACCCACGCCACCGAGGAGGTGTGGGACGCGCGCGACCACCTGTCGCTGGCCAATCGCGTCCGCTGGGGCGGGGACCCCAGGAACTGGCTGAACGTCAACTCGCTGGCCTTCGGCGTGCGCGGCAACGTGATCCTGTCGCTTGCCAACCGCAACGAGATCATCTCCATCGCCCCGGACTTCAGGAGCATCGAGTGGCGTCTGGGCGGTCCCGAGTCCAGCTACGAGTTTGCCGACCCCACCGACCGCTTCTACTTCCAGCACACCGCCGCCGAGCTCCCGAACGGCAACATCCTGCTGTTCGACAACGGCCGCGACCGGCCGGAGGAGGAGGGAGGCGAGTACTCCCGCGCCCTGGAGCTGGCGCTCAACACCTACGACCTGATCGCGGTGAAGGTGTGGGAGTACCGCCACGCCCCCGACCTGTATTCGCTGTCCCGGTCGAGCGCCTACCGGCTGCCGTCCGGCACCACGCTGATCAACTTCGAGACCAACGACTCGGACCCGCAGCGCGTGATCGTCGAGGCGGACGCCGACGGCGCCGTGGTGTGGCAGGCCGACCTGCGCAGCCCGACGATCCGCAACAGCTACCGCGCCTATCCGGCCGACACCATCATGGGCGAACGACGAATCGAGGAGACGTAATGCAACTGACCGCCGCCCTGATCGGGCTCCGCCACCCGCACTCGGCGGGCCACATCCGCACCCTGGACTGCCTGCCCGAGGTGACCCGCATCGTGGTCTGGGACGAGGACGCCTCGGCTCTGGACGAGCTGCGTGGCGAGGTGCTCGACACGCCGGTCGAGCAGGCCGGCAGCTTGGCCGAGCTTCTGGGCCGCCGCGACCTGGCCTTCGTGGTCGCCGCCGAGCGCAACGACCGCAACCCCGACCTGTTCGCGTCCATCCTGGAGGCCGGCCACCACCTCCTGGCCGAGAAGCCGCTGGGCCGCACCGCCGCAGACGCGCGGCGCGTGGTGGCCGCCGCCGAGCGGGCGGACCGGCGCCTCGCCGTGTTCTACACCAACCGCTTCAATCCGCTGATCGCCGAGGCGCGCCGGCTGGTGCGCGACGGCGCGCTGGGCAGCCTGTTCTCGGTGGAGATCCGGATGCTCACCACGCAGGTCCGCTTCCGCGGGCCCGACCACTGGCTGTTCGACCGCGCTAAGGCCGGCGGCGGCATCCTCTCCTGGCTGGGCTGCCACTCCCTGGATCTCATGCAGTTCCTCACCGGCGATCCGATCGTGTCGGTGGCCGCGGAGGTCGCCACCCGCGGCGAGGGCGGCTTCGACGTCGAGGACACGGCGACCCTGTCGATGCGCCTGCGCTCCGGCGCGCTGGCCTCGCTGCACGCCGGCTACATGCTGGCGGTCTCCGGCGGCGGTTTCTACAACGCCGCCGGCTACGACCAGCACGTCGGCGTCAACGGCCGCGAGGGGCGGCTGTGGTGGAACGACCGCGGACCGCCCGAGCTGCACCTGGAGAGCGGCGTGCCGGAGTTCGCGGCCGCGCCGCAGCGCACCTTCACCTTCACGCCCGCCGAGTCGCGCGCGTACGCGGGCGGCTACGGCGAGCGGTTCGTCCGCGACTTCATCGCCGCCACCCGCGGCGAGGGACCGGTGCCGGTGGCGGGCGAGGCGGCGGTGCGGGTGGGGCTGATCGTCGACGCCGCCTACGAGTCGGCGCGTACCGGCCGCCGGGTCGAGGTTCCGGCGGAGTAGCCCGCGCAGACCGCTACATGAGGCGGCGGATGCGCTCCACGCGGCCCTCGCGGGCTGCGGCGCGCATCAGCTCCGGCGCCGCCAGGCGCCCGAGCAGCGACGGACTCTCCTGCACGAAGGTCTCCGCGTAGCGGACCCGCATCACGCGGCCCAGGTGGGCGAGCTCCATCTCGATGCGCCGGCGGGCGCGCTCCGGGTCGTGCTCCTGCGTGCGGTAGCACGCCTCCGCCTGCACGCGGAGCTCCACGATCTCGTCCGGCAGCTCCACGCCGCAGGTGACTTGGCTGGTGTCGAACATGATGCCGGAGAAGTAGGTGACCGCGACGCGGTGCGGGCGCCCGGCGCGCGGGGTGGCGGCGCGATCGCGCGCCTCCAGCGCCGCCCGGCCCACCTCCGTGTGGTCGGTGCGGTGCGCCATGCGAAAGCCGGAGTCGCCGTACGGGTTCTCGGTGATCAGGATGTCGGGAGCGACCTCGACGATCAGCGCCCGGATCGCGTCGATCGCCTGCGGCTGCCCCTGGCGGATGAACGGCTTGTCGTCGAACCCCAGCACGCGCACGTCGTCGATCCCGAACAGGGCCGCCGCCTGCCGCATCTCCTGCTCCTTGCGGCCGGTGTATGCCTCGACCGGCTCGCCGACGACGGCGGCGTCGCGTTCCGCCTCCGGCTTGGCCATCTCGTCCAGGAAGCGCTCGCGGTGCGTGGCGCCGCCGTGCGTCACGCTGCAGACGGTAACGCGATCGCCCGCACGGGCATGCAGGCAGAGGGTGCCCGACACCCAGGTCCAGTCGTGCGGGTGCGCCATGACGGCGAGCAGACGGAGCGGTTCGCTCATGGCGTCATTCCCAGTCTGACGGATCGGATACGGGAGCCACGATGTCGCCCACGATCCTGGTGCGGTCCCGCATGCAGCCCAGCCACCCTTCGTCCCGCGCGGCAGGCGGCGGCGGGACGATCTGGGCCACGGGCTTGCCGAATCGCGTCACCAGGACCGGCACCCGTGTCTTCCCCACGCGGTCCAGAACCTCGAGACACGTCGCCTTGAACTTCGAGATCTGAATCTCTTCCATTTCCTGTCTCGTACCATGGTCAAAGTCCATGGTCAATTTACGGCCCGCGGTATGGGCTTGCACGACTCGGCCGTTTTCCCGAGCATGTCGGGTACCTGCGCGGCGCCCGGCGTCCGCGTACCCACCGATACGGAGGCATCACCGTGCGACGAATGTTCTTTGCGGCGGCGATCGGGCTGTTGTGTGCCGGCGCCGTCATGGCCGAGATCAAGCCGGCCGTCGTCTACGACGTCGGCAGCAAGTTCGACAAGTCGTTCAACGAGGGCGTCTACAACGGCGCCGAGCGGTTCAAGGAGGATACCGGCGTCGCCTACGCCGAGTTCCAGATCACCAACGAGGCGCAGCGAGAGCAGGCGTTCCGGAACTTCGCGCGCCGCGGCTACAGCCCGATCATCGCCGTGGGCTTCAGCCAGGCGCCGGCCGTGGAGGCGGTTGCCGCCGAATACCCGGACACCAGCTTCGCCATCATCGACATGGTCGTGGACCTGCCCAATGTCCAGTCCATCGTGTTCAAGGAGCACGAGGGCTCGTTCCTGGTCGGCATGATCGCCGCCATGGCGTCCGAGACCGGCACGGTCGGCTTCGTCGGCGGCATGGACATCCCGCTGATCCGCCGGTTCGCCTGCGGCTACGTGCACGGGGTCCAGTACGTCAATCCGGACGCCGAGATCTACCAGAACATGGCCGGCACCACGCCGGCGGCGTGGAGCGATCCGGTGAAGGGCGCGGAGCTTGCCAAGTCGCAGTTCGACCGCGGCGCGGACGTGGTGTTCGCGGCGGCCGGGGCCACCGGGCTCGGCGTGCTGCAGGCCGCCGCCGACGGCGGCAAGCTGTCGATCGGCGTGGACTCCAACCAGAACTACCTGCACCCGGGGTCGGTGCTGACCTCGATGCTCAAGCGCGTCGACGTCGCGGCCTACGACGTCTTCAAGACCGCGCTCGACGGCTCCTGGGAGCCCGGCTTCAGGAACCTGGGGCTGGCCGAGGACGGCGTCGGCTGGGCGTTGGACGAGCACAACCAGGCCCTGATCAGCGAGGAGATGACCGCACGGGTGGAGGCGGCGAGCGCCGCCATCGTCGCCGGCGAGATGGAGATCCACGACTACATGGCGACCAACTCCTGCCCCTGACGGAGCGGCCTCCCCCCGCTATAGCGCTGCGGGGGATCAACAAGCGGTTCGGCGCCGTGCAGGCCAACCGCGACGTGTCGCTGGAGGTGGCGTCCGGGTCCATTCACGGCGTCGTCGGCGAGAACGGCGCCGGCAAGTCGACCCTGATGAGCATTCTCTACGGGTTCTATCGGGCCGACTCCGGCACGATCGAGGTAGCCGGCCGGCCGGCATCCATCGCCAGCCCGCGCGACGCGATCGCCGCCGGCATCGGCATGGTCCATCAGCACTTCATGCTGGTGGAACCCCTGACGGTGCTGGAGAACGTCCTGCTGGGCGCCGAGGGCGCAGCGCTTCTGCAGAACGGCCTGCGCCGCGCGCGCGACACGCTGACCCACCTGGCGCGGGAGTACGGGCTGGAGGTGGACGTCGATGCCCCGGTCGGCGACCTGCCGGTCGGCATCCAGCAGCGGGTGGAGATCCTCAAGGCGCTGTACCGCGGCGCCGAGACCCTGATCCTGGACGAACCGACCGGGGTGCTGACGCCGCAGGAGGCCGACGAGCTGTTCCGGATCCTGGCCGCGCTCCGGGAACAGGGCCGGACCATGATCCTGATCACCCACAAGCTGCGCGAGATCATGGCCGCCACCGACCGCGTGACGGTGATGCGCGCCGGCGAGGTCGTGGCCCACGTCGATACCGCGGAGACCTCGCAGGAGCACCTGGCCGAGCTCATGGTGGGCCGCGCGGTGCTGTTGCGCGTGGAGAAGAGCGCCGCCACGCCCGGCGAGGCGATGCTTGCCGCCGACCACCTGGACTACACCGACGCCGCCGGCGTGCGCCGCGTGCGGGACGTGAGCCTGAGCGTGCACCGGGGGGAGATCGTCGGCATCGCCGGCGTGGCGGGCAACGGCCAGTCGGAGTTGATGGCGCTGCTGGCGGGGATCGAGCGGCCGGACGCCGGCACGGTGACGGTCAGCGGCCGCATGGTGTGCGATGGGCGTGAGGCAGGCGACGCGCGCCGCATGCGCCACGCCGGCCTGGGCCACGTGCCGGAGGACCGGCAGCGCATGGGTCTGGTCACGACCTTCGCGGCCAACGAGTCCTCGATCCTGGGCTACCACGACGACCGCGCCTACAACGGCGCCATCCTCATGCACCGGCGGGACATCATCGCCTCCTCCCGGCGGCAGATGAACGAGTTCGACGTGCGACCGCCCGATCCGCTGCTGCGCTCCGACGCCTTCTCCGGCGGCAACCAGCAGAAGATCATCGTCGCGCGCGAGCTCGACCGCGATCCGGACGTGCTGCTCATCGGCCAGCCCACCCGCGGGCTCGACATCGGCGCGATCGAGTTCATCCACCGGCGCCTGGTCCTGCTGCGCGACCGGGGCATGGCGATCCTGCTGGTGTCGGTCGAGCTGGACGAGATCATCGCCCTGAGCGACCGGGTGCTGGTGATGTTCGGCGGCGCCGTCGCCGGCGAAGTGGCCGGCGCGGACGCGACCGAGCAGACCATCGGTCCGCTGATGGCCGGGATCGGCGCGGCGGCCTGAGGTGGCTGGCGCCCGTGGCTGACTGACCATGGCCGCCCTGCCGGAAGGCGGCCTGCCGCGCTGGGCCGCCAACGGCGTGCTGCCGCTGGTGAACCTGCTGGCCGCCTTCGCCGTGGCCGGCATCGTCATCCTGATCATCGGCGAGAGCCCGATCCAGGCGCTCGCCGTCCTGGTCCGCGGGGCGTTCGGGTTTCCCGAGGCGTGGGGCTACACCCTGTACTACGCCACGAACTTCATCTTCACCGCCCTGGCCGTGTCGGTCGCCCTGCACTGCGGCCTGTTCAACATCGGCGGCGAGGGCCAGGGCTACCTCGGCGGCCTGGGCGTGGGGCTGGTGTGCCTGTTCCTGGACGGGCTGCCGCTGGTGGTCCTGCTGCCGCTGGCGGTCGCGGCCGGCGCCCTGTTCGGCGCGGCGTGGGGATGGGTGCCGGGCTACCTGCAGGCCAGGCGCGGCTCGCACATCGTCATCACCACCATCATGTTCAACTTCCTGGCCGCCACGCTGATGGTCTACCTGCTGGTGAACGTGCTGATCGACCCCGGACAGATGTCCCCGCAGAGTCGCCCCTTCGCCGAGCACGTCCGGCTGCCGGCGATGCACGAAGTGCTCGGCTTACTGGGAATCGACTTTCCGCGCACGCCGCTCAACATGGCGTTTCCGTGGGCGCTGGTGTGCGGGGCCGGAGTGTGGATCTTCATCTGGCACACGCGTTGGGGCTACGAGCTGCGGGCCGTCGGCGCCAACACCGACGCCGCCGTCTACGCCGGCATCTCGCCGTCGCGCAACATCGTCCGCGCCATGGCGATCTCCGGCGCGCTGGCCGGGATGATGGGGCTGAACGAGATCATGGGCGTCAGCCACCGGCTGCTGCTCAACTTCACCGCCGGCTACGGGTTCGTGGGCATCGCCGTCTCCCTGATGGGCCGCAACCACCCGCTCGGCATCGTCGTTGCCAGCCTGCTGTTCGGAGCACTGTACCAGGGGGGCGCCGAGCTGGCGTTCGAGATGCCGAACGTGAGCCGCGAGCTGGTGGTGGTGATCCAGGGCCTGGTGATCCTGTTCGTGGGGGCGCTGGAGTACCTGTTCCGACCGGTGCTGCTGCCCTGGCTGCGCGGCCGCCGGCAGGCCGCGGCGGAGTAGGCCGGTGGAGGCGTTCGGGTTCTTCGTCCTGCTGCTGGACGCCACCCTGCGGGTGTCGGTGCCGCTGGTGCTGGCGTCCTTGGCGGGGCTGTTCTCGGAGCGGTCCGGGATCGTCGACATCGGGCTGGAGGGCAAGATGCTCGGCGGCGCGTTCGCGGCCGCCTCCGCGTCGTACGTGTCCTCGGAACTGCTTGCGGCCGCGGGGCTGACGGCCCTGCTGCCGGCGGCGGCGTGGGTGGGCCTGGCGGCCGGCATCGCCTGCGCGGTGCTGCTGGCGCTGCTGCACGGCGTGGCCTGCATCCGCTTCCACGGCAACCAGATCGTCTCCGGCGTGGCGATCAACATCCTCGTCTCCGGTCTCACCGTGCTGCTGGCCATCGCCTGGTTCGGACAAGGGGGGCGGACGCCGCAACTCCCGCCGGAGGGCCGATTCCGCCCGACGGTCTGGCCGGGCGCCGAGGCGCTGCAGGAGGTGCCGGTCATCGGCCACCTGTACGGCGAGCTGCTGTCCGGCCACAACGTGCTGGTGTACGCGGCGTTCCTGACCGTGCCGGCGGCGTTCTGGGTGATCTACCGGACCCGCTTCGGGCTGCGGTTGCGCGCGGTGGGCGAGAACCCGGAAGCGGTGGACACCGCCGGCGTATCGGTGGCCGCGATCCGCTACCGCGCCGTGCTGCTGTGCGGGGCGCTGTGCGGCGCCGCCGGCGCCTACCTGGCCACCGCGCAGTCCGCGGCGTTCATCCGCGACATGACCGCCGGCAAGGGGTTCATCGCCCTGGCGGCGCTGATCTTCGGCAAGTGGCGCCCGGGCCGCACGCTGGTGGCGTGCCTGCTGTTCGGCTTCCTGGAAGCCCTGGCCGCCCGGCTGCAGGGCGCCTTCGACCTGCAGGGCACGGCCGGCGCGCTGCGGGCGCTGGTGGGAGCGGCGCCGTTCGTGATCGAGGCGCTGCCCTACGCCCTGGTCGTGCTCCTGCTGGCCGGCTTCGTCGGCCGCGCGGTGGCGCCGAGGGCGAGCGGCATCCCCTACCTCAAGTCGGGGTAACTCAGATCAGCGGCACAGCGGCTGCATGCGCCGGTAGGTCGCGACTCGCCAGAGCCACTCGCAGGGGCCGAAGCGGAACCGGACGAGCCACGCCTGCGACCACCAGAGCTGCAGCGCCCATACCACGACGATGAAGCCAAGGACGGCCGTACGGGTCAAATTGACACCGCCCAGCGCCACTCGCAGCACCAGGACTCCCAAGACCGTCTGCGTGAGGTAGTTGGTCAACGCCATCTGCCCCAACGCCCGGACGCGGCCGTGCACGGCGGTCGGTGCGCGCATGTTCCAAAGAATGATCAGCGAGATCCAGCCCAGCGAGGCGGGAATCGTTCCCAGCGTGTTGGGGATCATCGAGAGTAGCGCGCTGTTCGGCGCAAAGTCGTTGAGCGCCCCGATCAGCACGCCCAGCGCCGCCGATGGCAGACCCACGCCGAGCCCGACGACCGCCATGCGCCGGTACCACCGGCGCGAACGCTGCCCGGCGAGCACGCCCGTGCGGTAGAGCGCAACGCCGATCAGCATCATGCCGACGGCGCGCAGAAAGGCGTGAAGGCCAAGAAAGAACCAGATGGCATCCGCCGTGTCGCCCTCGCCGAGCCAGGTCTCTCCCAACTGCCGCCCGTCGGCGTCGATCCCGGTCTGGAACAGCGCGCTGAGGATGGGAGCGACCAGGTAGATGGCGGCGCCGGCGACGAACAGCAGCCGCGGCGGGAGCCGCCGAACGAGGATCAGGAACGGTGCCGCGACGGCGTAGACCACCAGGATGTCGCCGTCCCACAACACCATGTGCAGCGCGCCGATGCCCAACAGCAAGAGATTGCGCCACAGGCTGAGCCGGTTTGCGCGCGCTCCCTTGTCGGCAGCGCGATCGGCGAACAGGACGATCCCGGCGCCGAACAGGATCGAGAAGATGCCCATGAACTTCTGGTCGACGGCGATCTCGCCCAGAACGCCGATGATCCAGTCGAGCGGTGTCGCGTTGCCGGCGCTGACGTTGAAGTACGCGGCCGGTTCGAGGCCGTAGGAGACGGCGTTCATCACCAGGATGCCGAGCACGGCGACGCCGCGCAGGGCATCCAGATGCGTGATCCGTCCCTGCGCCGGGACCGGGCCGGCCGCTGCGACCTCGTCAGCGGGCTGCGAAGGTCCCGACATCCCCCGAGCATATCTGGTACCGCGTGCGTCCGGTCGCACGCGCCGGCGCTGCGTCCGTTTGACCCAACCTGCGCCGCACCATACGGTTCCCGGTCATGAAACGGTTGATGACGGTCGTGTGCGCCAGCGTGTGTCTGTTGGCGAGCGGCGTGGTCGCGGCGGACGAGCATTCGGCGATTCTGGATGAGACCTCTCGGCACATGGTCGCGCAGGCCATGCTGACCGCCCACTTCATCGATGCCGCGCTCAAGGCGGGCATGGATGCGGGTCAGATCAACGCCGCGCTCGCCGACATCGCCGACAACTCCGTGATCACCGAGTTTTGGATCAGCGACGAGACCGGGCAGATCGCGTTCACGAACCTCCCCGGCACCGGATTCGCGTTTCCGACCGACCCCGACGCCGGCACGCAGGCGGCGCCGTTCGCGGTGCTCCTGCAGGGTAAGGTGAGCATCGTGATCCAGGCCGAGCAGCCGCGCGATCTCGACTCGGCGGTCTTCAAGTACGTGGGCGTTGCCGGCGTCGACCAGCCGCGGATCGTGCAGGTCGGCGTGTCCGCCGCCGAGCTGGAGAGCGATTGAACAGCACGTAGCCCACGCATGCGCTACACCATTGACCCGCCGCTGCCGCGGGTCCGTCACGTCGACGTGGTCCCGGTCGAGCACGACGGCTCCCGCGCGTTTTACGTGCGCGACCCGCTGGAATTCGCCCCGCAACCCATCGTGCTCGGCGCTGCCGGGCTGCTCGTCCTGTCCTGCCTGGACGGCAGGCACTCGATGGGCCAAGTGCGCCGCGTCCTTCGGGAGCGGCTCCCCGGCGCCGACATCGACCCAGCGGAGATCCACCGGTTGCTGCGCACGCTGAGCCGCGGCTGCTTTCTGCAAGACCGCGTGGCGGACGAGCGCATCGCCCGCGTGTCAAAGGAGTTCGAGCGCGCCACGGTGCGGCCCGCCTGGCACGCCGGCAGGTCGTACCCGGACGACGTGGGCGAGCTGGCCGCGATGTTCGACCGGTTCTTCGTCGACGCCAAGACGGCGATCCCCAAGGCGATGGAGCCCGCGGCCGTTCCGGCTGCGCGCGCTGAGGCGCCCTGCCTGGCGGCCGTGATGTGCCCGCACATCGACCTGAGGGCCGGCGGTGCGATCTACCCGCCGGCCTTCGCGGCGCTGGCCGCGGCGGCTCTCGATCCCGAGCCCATCGAGCTCTACGTCATCCTGGGCGTGGCCCACCACGCCGGCGTGGAGCCGGGCGCCGGCTTCGCGATCGCCACCGACAAGGACTACGCGACGCCGTTCGGGCAGGCGCCCACCGGCCGCGGCGTGATCGAAGACTGGTCGCGCCGCGCCGGCCGCGACGTCACCGGCCGGCAGGCCCTGCACCGCACCGAGCACTCGGTGGAGTTCCCGCTGCTGTTCCTGCACTACACCGAGGCGCGCGCCGGCCTGCCGCCCCACGAGGTGGTGCCGGTGCTCCTCGGAAGCGTCGACCCGTACCTGCACGACGGCTCCGACCCGCTACAGGCGCCGGAGGTCGCAGGCGAGCTGCAGGCGCTGCGCGAGGCGATCGCGGCAAGCGGCAAGCGTGCGCTCTACGTCCTCAGCGTGGACCTGGCGCACATCGGCCCCAAGTTCGGCGATCCCGCGCCGGTCGACGACGCCGGCGCCGCAGCCTGCGAGCAGGCCGACCGCGCCCTGCTGGACTACGCGCAGCGGTTCGACTCCGCCGGCTTCACCCGCTCGCTCTCCGCCGACGGCAACAGCCGCAAGGTAGACGCCATCTCCGGCCTTTACTCCCTATATCCACTGCTGGCAGGCGGCGCGCGCCACGGCACCCTGCTTGCCTATGGCCAGAACCGCCAGCCGGACACCGGCTCGCTGGTCAGCTACGCCAGCATGGCCTTCTATCAGTCCGGCGCCGATTGACCGCTCCGCCCGTGTTGTCCATGTTCCATGTCCATGGACGAAACGGTCGATACGGTGCCCGCGGGCGAATTCGAGCAGAAGTGCTTGGGGCTGATCGACCGCGTCGCCGCTACCGGGACGCCGATCACCATCAGCAAGGACGGCACGCCGGTCGCCCGCCTGATGCCTCTGGAGAGCCCCGCTGACACGGAGGAGCGAATCCTCCAGGACCTCCGCTCGGGATCGGGTGGGATGCTGGTCGATGAGCGGACGTTCCTGGCGCCCACGTTGGAGATCGCGGGCTGAGCCGCCTCGTGATCACCGGCATCAGCCGCCTCCCACGTTGGCGTGCGGGTCGAGCGCGTCGCGCAGGCCGTCGCCCAGGTAGTTGACGCTCAGGACGGTCAGCGAGATGGCCACCCCCGGCCAGATCACGCGCGCCGGCGTGAGGGTCAGGAACGGCACGCCGTCGTAGAGCAGCCGGCCCCAGGTCGGGAAGTCGGACGGAAACCCCAGCCCCAGGAAGCTCAGCGCGCTCTCCGTGATGATCGCCTGCGCGATGCCGAGCGTGGCCGCCACCACGATCGGGCTCAGCGCGTTCGGAAAGATGTGCAGCAGGATGATGCGCAGCGGCCGCGCGCCGATGCTGCGCGCGGCCACCACGTACTCCCACTGCTTGATGGCCAGCACTTGGCCGCGGACGATGCGCGCGGTCTGCATCCAGCTCGTGATACCGATGACGGCCACGATCAGAATGAAGATGCCCGCCTCCGGGCCCAGCGCGGACTGCAGCGGGTCTCGGAACAGCATCATGGTGACCAGCAGCAGCGGCAGCACGGGGAGCGCCAGGAACAGGTCGGTCAATCGCATCAGCGGACCGTCGAACCGGTGAAAGTAGCCGGCGGTGACTCCCACCATCGTCCCGAGCGTCAACGACAGCAGCATCGCGGCCATGCCCACGGCCAGGGAGATGCGCCCGCCCGCCAGCATCTGGGCCAGCGTGTCGCGGCCCAGGTTGTCGGTGCCCAGCGGGTGCTCGAGGGACGGGCCCTGGTTCTTGGCCCGGTAGTCCAGGAACTGGGGATCGACGTCGTGGACGGCCGGCCCGAACAACACCGCCAGTGTGATCAGCGACAACACCGCAACGCCCGCGATCGTTCCGGAGTGGCGCCGCAGCCGACGGGCCGCCCGGGAACGGACCGCCTCAGTCATAGCGGATCCGTGGATCCAGCACGCCGTACAGCAGGTCCGCGACCAGGTTGAAGGTCACGATCAGCACCGCGAAGAGGAAGGTCACCGTCTGCACGGTGGGAATGTCGGCCCCCTCGATCGCACCGATCAGCAGCGCGCCGATGCCGTTGATGCGGAAGATCTGCTCGGTGATGACCGCTCCGGCGAAGGTCGTGGGAATGCCCAGGGCCAGGACCGTGACCACCGGGATCATGCTGTTGCGCAGCACGTGGATGAGGACGACGACCCGCTCGGTGAGCCCCTTGGCGCGCGCGGTGCGCACGTACTCCTGGTGGATGGTGTCCAGCACCGCCGAGCGCGTGAAGCGGCTGATCTGCGCGGCGTTGAACAGGGCCAGCACCATGACCGGCATGATCATCTGCTTCACTTGGTAGACCAGGCTGTCCAGGTCGGTCACCCGGTGCGTGGTGTCGTAGATCGACGGCAGCCAGCCGAGGGTGGCGCTGAAGATGACGATCAGCACGGTGCCGGTGAAGAAGGTCGGCACCGAGAAGCCGACCATCGTCACCACGGTGCCCAGCCGGTCGAAGATCGAGTGCTGCCGGTACGCGGACAGCACCCCGACCGGCACCGCGATCAGAATGGCCACCAGGTAGGAGATGCCGACCACGGTCAGCGTCTGCGGCAGCCGCTCGGCGATCAGGTCCACCACCGGCGAGCGGGTCGCCCAGGAGCGCACCCGCAGGCGCGCGCCGGAGTCGCCGATCTCGGCGCCGATCACGGCCTCCAGCAGGTTGAGCGGCTCGTTCACCAGGAACTGCTGAAGCCAGCGCAGGTAGCGCACCGGGAACGGCTGGCCGATCCCCAGGCTCTGCCGGATCTGCTCGCGCACCTCCGGCGGAATCGTCAGCGGGAGCTGGGCGGTCGGGTCACCGGGCGCCAAGTCCAGCAGGGCGAACACGACCAAGCTGATCGCCAACAGCGTCGGGATGGCGAACAGCAGACGCCGGATCGCATAGCGCAACATGCCGGGGGTGTGCGGCCCGGATCACCTCACTCCGTACGATGCCACTCGTTGACGTTCCACAGGGTCGCGTCCCAGGCGTTGTGGCGCATGCCCCGGAGCGTGAGCGACCGGGCGGCGACCTCGCCGCGATGGATCAGCGGCACCAGCACCCCGTCCTCGATGAGCAGGTCGTTCATGCGCCTGGCGATCTCCGCGCGCTGCTCGATGCCGCCGGTCTCCGCAAGCTCGGCCGCCAGGGCGTCGTACGCTGCGCTGCAGTAGCGGGCGATGTTGCTGCCGAGCCACTGGTTCTCGGGGCCGGGGATCTCCTCGCAGACCCAGCCGGCCATGAACGCCTGCGGGTCGGTGCCGTCGAAGGTGCCGGTGTACATCTGGATGTCGGCGTAGAACTTCTGGTAGGTGTCGGGGCTGGCCGGATCGCTGCCGAAGAACACCGACGCGCTGATGTTGCGCAGCTCGGTCTCCACGCCGATCTCCCGCCACATCTGCTTGACCAGCGCCTGCGTCCCCTGCCGGACGGAGTTGGTCGAGGTCTGGTAGAGAATCGACAGCCGCACCCCGTTCTTGGCGCGCACGCCGTCCCGGCCGCGCTCCCAGCCGGCTTCGTCGAGCAGGCGGTTTGCCTCGTCGATGTCCCGGGCGAGACACCAGTCGTTGGCGGTCGAGGCATAGACCGGCGGGGCGGGCAGGACGTTGCAGGTCACCCGGCCGGCCGGCCCGTAGCCGGCCTCGACCAGGATGTCGCGGTCGATGGCGCGCGACAGCGCCCGCACCACCGCCGGATCGGCCAGGAACGGATGCGGGTTGGCGCCGTCCTGGTGGGTGGAGCGCTCCTCGCCGAGCGCCGGGTCGGGATTGGTCAGGTTTATCTCCAGGCGCTCGACGAAGGTGCCGAAGGCAGACAGCACCTCGCCCTTTCCCGACCTCTCCATGTCCGCCAGGATCTCCGGCTCGACCTGCAAGTTCCAGGCGTAGTCGAACTCGCCGGTCACCAGCACCGCGCGGGCGGCCGACACCGCGTCGCCGCCGCCCTTCATCAGGACCGAGGAGAAGGCCGGCTGCTCGGGGTTGCGATAGCGTTCGTTGACGACGTAGCGCACCACGTCGTTGGGGCGGAACTCGTCCACCTGGTAGGGACCGGTGCCGATCGGGGCGAAGTTCTCGTCCGTGCACTCCGGCGCCCTGGCTCCGATGCACGGCTCGAACTGCTGCTTCTGGAGGATCGGAAGGATGGAGCCCACGAACGGCGCGTACGGGAACGGCATCGGCACGTCGAAGTCGATGCGCACCGTGTGGTCGTCGACCGCCGTGACACCGGCGACCCCCTGGAAGGCGGCGGCCGAGCTGCAGCCGCCGTTCGGGTCCATGCAGTAGGCCGCCGTGAAGGCAACGTCCTCCGCCGTGAACGGCGTTCCGTCGGACCACACCACGTCGTCCCGGAGCGTCCAGGTGATCGACATGAGGTCCTGCGCCACGCCGCCGTTGTCGAGGGTGGGAATCGCGGCGGCCAGCCACGGCACCATGTCGCCGTTCTCGTCGTAGCGCGCCAGCGGCTCCAGGATCAGCGAGGCCGCGTGGGTGTCCTTGGTGCCTCCGGACAGGTACGGGTTGAGGATGGACGGCGCCTGCCAGTAGAGCATCTTCAGCTCGCCGTCGGTACCGCGCTCGGCGGCTGCCGTGGATGCCAGCACGGCGACCGCTGCCGCCGCCAGAGTCAGGGTTCGTAGCTTCGTCATCACAGAAAGCTCCTTCTCGGAACGTCACCGTCAGTGTACGCGCTGATCGGCTGGGCCGCCATCTTCTCGAACGCCCCGCAGCAGCGAAGAGCCGGCCTCCGGTGTCGCGTCCGCCGCGCGAGCCGTGCCAGTCTTGTCCCGTGGCCGTGTTCAACACCGTCGAGCAGATGCGGGAGCAACTCCGGGCCGGTGAGGATGGACGCGCCGAGTTCAAGGAGCTGCGCCTGCGCGACCGGCGCGTGGTTGCCCCGAACACCGAGGACCTCGCAGGTGAACTGGTCGCGTTCGCGAACGCCGAGGGCGGCGCCGTGTTCGTCGGCGTCGCCGATTCCGGGGTCGTGCACGGGCTTCCGACCGAGCGGGTGGACTTGGTCGAGCAGTGGCTTCTCAACGTCGCGACCCACAACTGCGACCCGCCGATCCGGCCGGTCATTCGCAAGGCGCTGCTGCCCGGAGCCGATGGAGCGGACGCACCCGTGCTGCTGGCCGAGGTCCCGCGTGGGCTGTACGTCCATCGGACGTCCGGAGGGCGCTACTACGTGAGGATCGGGTCCACGAAGCGGGACCTCACGCCGCCGGAGCTCGCCCGGCTGTTCCAGCAGCGGGGCCGCGAGTACGTGTTCGACGAGCAGCCGGTCCTGGCCGCATCGGTCGAGGACCTCAACCGCAACCGCCTGGAGGCCTTCTTCGGTCGGTCGCCGACCATCCCCTGGCTCGATCTGCTGCGCAACACCCGCGTGACGATCGCGGACGAGGACGGCGTCGACCGTCCCACCGTCGCGGGCCTGCTGGTCTTCGCGACCGAGCCTACCGACTTCCTGGAGTCAGGCTCGATCGAAGCGGCGTGCTATCGGGACACGCGCCTGTCTTCGGACGACCTCGTCCATGCGGAGCGGCTCGGCGGCCCGGTTGCCGACCAGATCGACGCCGGAATCGCCTTCGTCGCCCGGTTCGTGGGCGGCGACGACTCGCCTGCGGGCCGCCCGCAGTACGACCTCGACGTCGTCGACGAGGCAATAGTCAACGCGGTCGCCCACCGCGACTACGCCATCGCCGGCTCGAAGATCCGGCTCTTTCTCTTCGCGGACCGGCTGGAGCTCTACAGCCCGGGCAAGCTCCCCAACACGATCACGCTCGACGACATGCCCTATCGCACCTTCACCCGCAACCAGCTCCTAGTCAATTTCCTGTCGCGAATCCGCAGCAAGCGCACCGGCCGGGTGTTCCTGGAATCCCGAGGCGAAGGCGTGCGCAAGATCCTCCAGGACGGCGAAGCACACTCCGGCCGGCGCCCGGAATACGCCCTGTTCGGCAACGAACTCCGCTTGACGCTCTGGGGGAAGCCGACGGGAAGCGATCAATGTAGTACTGCGTCAGCCTAGCGTTGGAGCCGCTTTCGGCAGTCATGAACGAAAGTCAAGACGCCGGTAACTATCCCGGCAGACCCGGAGACACCGACAGCGGTGTTTTTTCCGATTGACTGAGCATCAGTATGACTGATCCAACCAAACTCTACCATTAGGAAGACGGCGGAGTAGAAGAGCGGCATCACGATGAAGCCACCCGATACCAATAACACCGCGATCGACTGCAAAGCCGCTCCATCGATTGATGCCGGACTAATCGCGAGAAAACGACGAACTACAATGTAGCCAACGAAGACCGTGAACAGGTTGAACAGAACCTGTACGTCTCTCCGCACAATCTGATCTGCGCGAAGGTAGTTGATGAACGTTAGTGGTCCGATGACTGAGAAGATGACTAGGTACAATATAGTGCGCCTCCACTCGGAGGGCGGCCCTTGCCAAAACGCATAGAGAAAACAAATGCCAACTATCAAGGGGTATCCGTAGTTGAAAATATAGCCAATCATCTTGTAGCCTGAGACTAGTGGATAGTGCGATGAGTCTTCAAGACCGATGCCAACGACCAAGCCACGCAGGATCAGCGCACCGAGTCCGTTCACGTAGTATGCAAAGAACGCCACAATCAGTCCTATCACGGCTCCGACGATGCGCCAGATGATGGTGCGCCAGACCTTACGGCGACTCTTGTAGTATAGCCGTTTCCATTCCATTACCAAACCCCTTACGACATAGGTCGATACTATCTCATCACCCGGAGTATTGTCAACTGTCCGCTACAGTTCGTACGGCTCGATTCTTAGTCGCGCTCTATTTCTTACGACGTAACAATCTGTTGTGGATGGGTGTGATCGTGAGCACCATGATCTCCACACCAGTAGTCTAAGCATTGGCTCATCAGCTCTCCGTGGACTAGTGCTCGTTTTTCGTGGCGCGAAGGATGGCTTGACCGACGTGTGCGAACACCCCAGGGCCGACGCGTACACAAATGTCTTAGGTTCATTGGCCGATTCTGTTCCCGGCGACAGGCGACGGTCGCGGCACGTCGGTTCTCTGGCAGTCGCGTGGCTCGATCAAGTGTGGCAGTGTTTGATTGATGTGCACGCCCCCGGCGGGCCACGCGAGCCGATTCTGTTATGGCCCCGAGTCGGTCCATACGGCGATACGATGAGCGAAATCCCGACCTACGACATTCCCCGCGCCGGCATGCTGGCCACGGTGCGCAACCGGAGCGGCGTGGTGGCGGCCGTCGAGCCGTTCGACGGCGACACGGGGCGCCTGCACCTCGTGCACGTCGAGTACAAGGACAGCCGATCGCCGACCGAGGAGCGCGTGCTGTGGGAGCTGGAGCCGGGCAGGAGCCTGCTCGAACCTACCGCGCTTCCCGACCCGACCAGCGCCGACGCCATGCCGCCGGAGGACTTCGACGCGCTCCTTCGCGCCGCACGCTGGACCGCGCTCTCACCGTACCTCGGCCCCGACGGCCACGGCCCGCCACCCTACGAGCCACTGGCGAGCCCGTTTCACGGCGCCGTACGGCCGGAGGACTACCAACTCGTACCGCTGCTGAAGGCGCTCCGCATGCCGCGCGTCAGCCTGCTGATCGCCGACGACGTCGGGCTCGGCAAGACCATCGAAGCAGGGCTCATCCTGACCGAGTTGCTGCTCCGGCGCCGCATCCGACGCGTCCTGGTGCTCGCTCCCGCAGCACTCCGCTGGCAGTGGCGGGACGAGCTGTGGGAGAAGTTCTCGCTGCGCTTCGAAGTGGTGGACCGCCACCAGACCGACCACACGCGCCGCCGCCTCGGCATGGACGCCAATCCCTGGCGTTCGTTCGACCGTATCGTCGCCTCCTACCACTACCTGCGCCAACCGGACGTGCGCGAGCAGTTCCTGTCGGCCTGCCACACCCCTGAAGGGTCGCCACACCTGCCGTGGGACCTGTTGATCGTCGACGAATGCCACAACCTGATGCCGTCCGCGTTCGGAGAAGACAGCGAGCTGTGCCGCACCCTGCGACTAGTGGCGCCGCGCTTCGAGCACCGTCTCTTCCTGTCGGCCACGCCTCACAACGGTCACACGCGCTCGTTCACCGGCCTCCTGGAGATGCTCGACCCCGTCCGCTTCACGCGCACCGCCGAGATGACTCCCGCGATGCGCCGTCGCGCCGAGGACGTGCTCATCCGGCGATTGAAACGCGAGATCAACGCCGGCAGCGCAGCGCCCCGGTTCTGCAACCGGAATCCGCCGGCGTCCCTTCAACTCGACTTCGACCCGCGCGAATCGGCGTTGTCGACCGCGTTCGACGCCTTTCGCCGCGCCGTGCGCCGTCTCGTGTCCGCCGGCACGAAGGGACGCCGCCGCGCCGGCACCTTCGCCGTCGAGATCCTGGGCAAGCGGCTGCTGTCGTGTCCCACGGCCTTCGCCGAGTCCTGGCGCCGGGCACGACAGGGGTTCGCAGAACAGGAAGCCGTAAAGGAAACGGAGCTGACGGCAGCGGAACGCGCGTTGCGCCAGGAGACTGGGGACGACCGGGAAACGCAGCAACGAGAGGCCACCGCCGCAACCGTGGTGGGTGCATGGCTCAAGAACTTCGTCGACGAAGTGAGCGACGAGATTCACGGCCTCGACCGTACCCTCGCCGCCCTCGGCTTCGATCTCGATGGCCCGCCCGTGGTGGAGCAGACGCCTGTCGCGGACGTGCGGTTCGACACACTGGTCGCCTTGATCGAGCGGCTCCTGAGATCGGGGAACGACTTCCGCGACGACGAACGCCTGATCGTCTTCACCGAGTACAAGACCACGCTCGACTACCTGGCACGGCGCCTGCGCGAACGCTATCCGGCCGACCGCGTGCTGACGCTGTTCGGCGCGGGCGGGCCGGAAGGGATGACCGACCTCGACCGCGACAACGTCAAGGCGTCGTTCAACGACCCGGATTCGTCGGTGCGCGTGCTGGTCGCCACCGACGCCGCGTCCGAGGGCCTCAACCTGCATCGCACCGCCCGCTACCTCCTCCACTACGACTGTCCCTGGAACCCTTCACGGCTGGAGCAGCGCAACGGACGCCTGGACCGCTACGGTCAGGCCCGCGACGTGACGGTCCATCACTTCGTCAGCAACACCGATCCGGATCTGCAGTTCCTCGCCCACGTCATCGGCAAGGTTGACGAGATCAGAGAGGACCTGGGTTCGGTCAACGAGGTACTCGATCGCGCCGTGCATCGCCGCCTGATCGAGGGCGAGGACGAGCCGGCGGTGCGGCACGACCTGGACAACGGTATCGACGCTGCGCGCGGCAGCGCGCTCTTCCCCGCCGACGACCGAGCATCATTGAACGGCGCATCGGGCGAGCTGGAAGCGCTGGCCGCCGAGATCGACCTGGACCCGGACGCGCTGGGCCACACGCTCGAAGCGGCCATGGCGACCTCCGGACGCGGACCGCACCTCCAGGTCGCCGAGGAGCGCGGCTTCTACCGCGTGACGAATCCCGGCCTGCCCGGTTGGCACGAGGTCATCGACGACGCCGTGCGCCGCCCCGCGCCCGACGGCGGCACGGGTCCGATGCCACGACTGGCATTCAGCACCGATCCCTTCATCGAGCAGCTTGGCTCGCTGAACGTATTCCTGCCCCGTCGCGATGCCGTGCTCATGCACCTGGCGCATCCACTGATGCAGCGCGCGCTCGGCGTCCTGGCGCGCCGCCGCTATCCCGGCGACCACCAGGTCTCACGCTGGACCGTGCGTCGTGGCGCCGTCCCGGAAGACGCCGACGCCGTTCTCCTCGTCAGCCTCGAGGAACTGGCCGTGAACGAACTGCGCGAGACGTTCCATCGCTGGATTCGCACCCTGGTGTTCCCGGTCAGGAACGGCGATCTCGGCGACCCGAGCGCACACGTGCCGGCCCACGAGCTTCGAGCGACGCAGGAAGCCCAAGCCCCGGAAGATCGGAGACGGGCAGCCGAGATCATCGAAGATGTCGATCGGGACGTGCGGCGCTGGCTGCGGCGCCACAGCGCCGCTCTCACTGACTCCCTGCGCGCACGCCTCAATGCCGACGGCGCCGCTGCGCGGCGGCGGGAGGACGAACGCTACCGGCAACGCCAGGGCGAGGTGTCAGCGCTCATCGAGCAATCGACCATCGCGAGGCTCGAACGCGAGATCGAGGACCTGAACCTGAGGGCTGCACAGGGCGTGCTGTTCGACGAGGCAGGCCGCCTGGCCTCGATCGAGCAGTCCATCGACGAGAAGCGGGAAGAGATCAGGCGACGCCGCGAGCACTACGTCGAGATCCGCGACCAGTTGCAACGCGAGCGCACCCGCATCATCGAGTACCTGCTGCCCAAGCGTTTCGCCATGGCGGGCGAAGCTCGGATATTCCCCGTGACGGTAGAGATTCGTCTGCCGGAGCGACCGCGGTGAAGCTTGGTCCCGACACGTCTCCCCTGCCGGGGTGGGAGCGGCTGCGCCACGGCGGATTGCTGTTCGACGGCACGCGCCTCCAGGGGCTCGCCGAGTTCAGTCCCGATCCCCTTGACCAATACACCGAAGGGCAGTTGCGCCAGCGCGCAAATGCGATTCTGGAAGGCAGCGGCGACACGTCGAGCTTCATCGCGTTCGTGCTGGAACGGATCTGCGGTCTGGACGCCTCAACCGGCGCTTGGGCGAGGGGCAGCAGCGTCACGCCATCGTGGGGACGGCGCGCGATCACCGGCGAGACCGTTAAGCCCCGCCATCTGTGGACCGGCAAACATGGAGCGTCCATGCCCGTGTTCCTGGACGACGGCAAGCGTCTCGGCATCGGCAGGAGCCGCCGGATCGTCAGTCAGGTGCTCGGCTGGCTGCGCGCCGGCAACGACCATCTCGCGCTGGTGACCAACGGCCGGCAATGGAGGCTGCTGTTCGCCGGGCTCGATTACGACGCTTGGTGCGAGTGGGACCTGGAGCTGTGGTTCGACGAAGGCGAGCTCGCCCCGCAGGTCGACGCGCTCCGCACCCTGCTCAACGCCAACCTCTGGACGCCGGAGACGGAGGACTCGACGCCGCGTCTGTTGCAGGCCATTCGAGACACGCGCAAGGGGCAGGCGGAGCTGTCGGAGGTCCTCGGTGAGCGGGTCCGCGAAGCCGTCGAGATCCTGATTCGAGGCCACGGCGAGCCCCTGGAACGCTTGGTCGATTCGCCGGCCGCTGTCCCGACCCCGGCTGACATCTATCGCGCCGCCTGCCGCGTGGCGATGCGGCTGGTCGTGATCCTGTTCGCCGAATCGCGCGATCTTCTGCCGCGCGACAACGTGCTCTATCACGGCAGCTATGGCCTGAACGGGCTGTGGGAGCAGCTCGATCGTGACGAGGGCTCGCTGGGCGATGGTTTCGGCGCCTGGCCCCGCGTGCTCGCGCTGTTTCGCTTGGTGTGGGAAGGCTCCCATCACCCGGGGCTGCCGGTTACCGCATACGGCGGCGAGCTGTTCGCCGCCGGGGAACCGGACTCCGCCGACGGCGTGTCGCAGGCGCTCGCCGTGTTCGAGCGCGCGTGCTTCGAGAAGCAGGTGCTGCCGGACCGGGATGTCCGCGACATGCTGGCGCGCCTCACACGCACGACGGTCCGCATCCGCCAAGGCCGCTCCGGCGTCCGCGCGACCGTCCCGGTCGACTTCTCCGACCTCTCCTCCGAGTACCTGGGTATTCTCTACGAGGGGTTGCTGGACTACGAACTGAAGACCGCTCCGGCCGGCGACCCGGTGGTCTTCCTCTCCGTGGGGGATCAGCCGGCGTTGCCGCTGTCGCGTCTGGAAGCGATGGACGACGCTGCCCTCAAGGCGCTGTTCGAGAGCTTCAAGAAGAACAAGCCGACCGAGCAGGACGACGATTCGGAGGAGGAACGGGAAGAAGACGAGCCGGCACTCGACACGGAGGAGACGGACGCGACCGCGGAAGACGCCGGCTCGCAGTCCGACGAGCGGCGCCACGATCGCACACGAGCCGAGACCTGGGCGCGCCGCGCAGCGCAGGTGGCCGGACTGGTGAGAAGACGACGGGGCCGGCAGACGCCGGAGCGCCGGCTCGCGGACGAACAGGAGCTCGCGGCGACGGCACGCCGGCTGGTCGCCCGCGTGGTCCTGCCCGGCGAGTGGTACCTGGTGCGCTGGGGTGGCACACGCAAGGGCTCGGGCAGCTTCTACACCCGCCCCGGCCTGGCCATACCCACCGTGCACCGCACCTTGCGTCCCCTGGCCTACGACCCGCCGACCGCCGCCGACGGCACACCGGACACCGACGCTCCCGCGCCACGCTGGACACCGAAGCGCCCCGAGGAAATCCTGGACGTCACGGTCTGCGACCCCGCCTGCGGCTGCGGCACCTTCCCGCTTGCCGCGCTGCGCTTTCTCACCGATGCCCTGTACGCCGCGCTGCAGCACCATCACCGCATCGAACCGGACGGCGCGCGTTCCCTGGTCCGCCTGCTCGGCATCCGCGACGAGGCAGGCCGCCCGGAAGAGCGCCTGGGCGATGAACTGATCCCCTGCCGGCCGGACGACGCCGACTTCGAGCCGCGCCTCAAGGCGGTGCTGCGCCGCCACGTGGTCGAGCGCTGCATCTACGCCGTGGATGTCGATCCGCTCGCCGTCGAGCTGTGCCGGCTGTCGCTCTGGATCGAGACCATGGACCGGGAGCTGCCGTTCGGCTTCCTGGACCACAAGGTCAAGTGCGGCAACGCCCTGATCGGCGCGTGGTTCGACCAGTTCCAGCACTACCCGGTGATGGCGTGGAAGAACCGGGAAGGCGGCGACAAGAACCACGCGAACGGCGTGCACTTCGCCAAGGGAGCCCGCACCAAGGCGATCAAAACATTCGTCAAGGACCGGCTGACGCCCGATCTCAAGCTGTTCCTGAGCGGCCGGACCCTGTTCCAGGAGGACCTGCTGACGCACGCGGCCACCGCCCACGACGAGGCGCTCCGCGTTCTGGCCGACATGCACGCCCTCCCGGTGCGGGACGCCGCCGAACGGGCTCGCCGCTACCGTGACCACGTGATCGGCTCGCCAGCGTGGCGCTCTCTCAAGGAGACGATGGATCTGTGGTGCGCCTGCTGGTTCTGGCCGGCGGATCGGATCGGCTGCGCGCCGCTGCCGACCACCTTCACCGCTCCCCCGCCCGAGACGCGCGCCGTGGCGTCCCGGATCGCCGCGGAGTCGCGTTTCTTCCACTGGGAACTTGAGTTCCCGGACGTGTTCCGCACCGCGGGTTCGGGGTTCGACGCGATCCTCGGCAACCCGCCGTGGGAGACGCTGCAGCCGAGTTCACACGAGTTCTTCTCCAATCTCGATCCCATGTACCGCTCGTACGGCAAGCAGGAAGCGTTGCAGATGCAGTCGCGCTACTTTGCAGACGACGCTGTAGAGCATCAATGGGTAGGTTACAACGGCCGATTCTCAGATACGTCGAATTGGGTGAAACATGCCGCGGATCCTTTCGGGGATCCCGAGCTGTCCGAGAAAACGGAACGTTTCTCAATCGCACGCGGCCACGAGAACGGTGCGCTTCACGATCGATGGAGAACGGTTAGGTTGCGCTCACGGGGATTCGGCGACCGACATCACCCGTTCCGACACCGAGGCGAGGGAAAAGCCTACACGTACAAATTGTTCCTGGAGCAAGCGTACTGCCTGTGTGTCGAATCGGGCCGAATCGGCTTCGTAGTTCCGTCCGGCTTGTATTCGGACAACGGCACGGGCGGCCTGCGTCGCCTGCTTCTCGATCGTTGCCGCTGGGAGTGGCTGTTTGGCATCGAGAACCGCGACCAGATCTTCCCCATCCATCGAAGTTACAAATTCAATCCCGTCATCGTCGAGAAGGGCGGTACCACCGAGGCGATCCGTACCGCCTTCATGCGTCGCAACCTGGACGACTGGGAACGCGCTGAGGAGCTCGCCACGCCCTACTCGCGCGAGCAGATCCGGCAGTTCAGCCCCTTGAGTCGCGCCATCCTCGAAGTGCAGTCCCGGCGCGACCTGGAGATCCTGGAAAAGATCTACGCCAACTCGGTACTGGTCAGCGACGACGGGCCCGACGGCTGGGGAATCCGCTACTCGCAAGGCGACTTCAATATGACCAGCGACTCACACCTCTTTCCACCCCGTCCACAGTGGGAGGCCAAAGGCTACGGTCCCGACGAGTACAGCCGCTGGCTCCTCGGCGGATGGCGCCCCATTGAGGAACTGTGGCACGAGCTGGGTATCGACGCGTCACCACCGCAACCTGCCGAAGTCGAACTCGAAGACTGGCTGTTCGACACCACCGCCGGCCCCGAGCGCCGCGCCGCCGAAGCCCGCTTCGTCCACGGCCACCTCCTCAAACCCGGCGATGTAGCCCGCACCGACTGGCGCCGCCGTTGCGCCCATCCCCCCTACGACCGCCTGCCGATCCCGCGCGGGGACATCCCCGCCGGAGTGCTCCTGTCACGCAATGCGGATAAGTGGATTCGGGAGGAAGAGATCGAAGGCAAGGCGTTGCCGGTGTATCAGGGGATCATGATCCAACCGTTTACACCGACCGCACGCGGTTGGATGAGCGGCACCGGACTTCGTGCGAAGTGGGACTACGGCAACTTCGGCAATCCGCAGTGGAATCCTCAATACCTGATGGCCGAGGATGACATCGCTCAAAGGAGCGGAAACTCGTCACCCGCTTACGCCAAGATCGGATACCGCGAGGTCGCACGCAGTACCGACGAACGTTCGTTCATGGGCGCGGTCCTTCCTCCGTTTCCCTGTGGTCACAAGGTACCGATTCTGCATCTTGACGGAGGCACGATTGACGTACTCTCAAACGCAATCGCCCTGTTCAACAGTTTCATCTTCGACTGGCTTGTCCGCCGTCGCCTTGGCGCAGCCGCGCTTGCGTGGTACGTCCTCGCTGAGGGCGCGTTACCCAGCACCACAGTCGTGCCCGATCTGCTGCCGATTATCAACCGGCTCAACTATTTTCCAAGTCCGTTCGCACCCGTTCGGGAAACTCGCGCCGCCGATGGCAATCACGCCCTGCACTTGGCCGAGCGCATCCGTTTACGGTCAATCGTCGACGCGTCAGCTTGTGCGGTGTACGGCTGTGATGCGTCCGACCTGCATCACATTCTGCGCGATTCGGACCTGCCCACAAGAGAGGTCGGTGTCCGTTCACCTCGCTCCCGCTCGCTGGATGCTCGGGGATTCTGGCGCGTCGATAGAGACATGCCGCCCGAGACTCGCCACACCGTCCTGAGCCTCGTCGCACTTCGGGACCTTGAGAGTCATATTGACGCTGCCGAGGGAAATCGCAAAACCGGCATCGAATCCTTCCTCGCCCAAAATCACGGGGAAGGGTGGATGCTTCCGGAGACACTCCGCTTGGCCGACTACGGAGTCGGCCATGACGACCGCGCACGGCGTCCGCAGGTCGTGGCCGGGCGTCTCGGTCCCCGATTCTACGACTGGCAGCTTGCGCGAAGCGCGGACGAGGCGGTACGCGAGTGCCGTCTGCACGTCCGCAACCTGCTCGGCTCCGCCGGCTACCGCCGCCGGAGCGGATCGAAACCTCCCTCTGCGCGCGACACGCCACAACTGCAGGTAGCCGCGTCCGGATCGGCCTATCAGGCGGACACTCCCGGCGCCGCCCGGCAGGGGGAGCTGTTCGAGTAGTATGCTCAGGAACCTCGGCTTACCTCTTCAGCACGCGCAGCATCGCTTGGGCGCCGGTCATCGCTGTTCGGAGCGTCGATCATGAGCAGGATCTTCATAAGCTATCGACGGAGCGACGCCGGTGGTCACGCCGGTCGACTATTCGACCGCCTACGGGAACGGTTTGGCGACCAGCACGTGTTCTTCGACCTGGATGACATAGAACCGGGTGACCGCTTCCCCGACCGTATCGACACGGCGATCCGATCCGCAACGGTAGTGTTGGTCGTCATCGGACCGGACTGGTTTGACAGTCTGAACAAACGCGCGGCAAACCAGAAGACCGACTTCGTGCGTCACGAGGTTTCCATAGCAGTTGAGCGCAAGCGGAACCCCGATGATCAGGTGCAGGTGATCCCGCTACTCGTCGGTGACGCGACCATGCCAGAACTCGATCATCTCCACCACGACCTTCATGCGTCGGTCGGTCCACTGTTCCTCTACCAAGCGCTCACAATCCATGGATCTCAGCAGGACCACGACCGTCAATTCGAGCGGCTGTTTGCGCGCATCGCGGAGGTTGCTGGCATCGTACCACGAACGTCGCGGGTACGCGCCGGCGAGCCACCTGTCTTGTCCACTCGGGCATCGGCCACCAAGGTTCGCGTTCCGGGCTTGGCGCAGGCTATCACGTCGCCGTCGATCGACGTCGACAGCGTGAAACGATCGTTCTGCGCCGTGTCCCGAATGTTGCTCGATTGGCCGCAGGAAATAGACGGACACTGGATAGAACGTCCCGAGTTGGCGAAATTGCTCGAGTTGACCACACGCAACGCGCCCTCGGTGACGGTTCTCCTCGGGGGGCCGGGTGAAGGCAAGTCCGCTATCCTGGCTCGCCTCGGCTCACTTCTCGATGAAGACGACGCGATGCTGCTTGCCATCAACGCCGACCGTATCCCCCGTGACGTGGCGTCCCTTCGGCAGTTGGAAGACTGGATCGATTGCGGTGTCGACGTGGCACCGGTACTTCGTCGACTCGCCGGAGAGCGTCGTGTCGTCGTGCTGATCGATCAGCTCGACGCACTCGCGGAGCTGATGGACCAGCATTCGGATCGCCTTTCCGTTTTGCTCAGGCTCGTGGAGTCCCTCCGGGACATTCCGAACTTCCATCTGATCATATCGTGCCGCGAGTACGAGTTCCGCCATGACGTGCGTCTCAACACCCTGCGGGCGGAGGCGGTAACGCTCACACGGCTATCCTGGGATCAGGTGCTGCCCGTCCTAAACGCGCGCAAGATTGACACGGGGCGTTGGAGCGACGAGGTTCGAGATGTACTCAGTACTCCCGGGAATCTCGCGATCTATCTCCAACTTCTGGCGCGTGTCGTACCGGTTCCAGACTTTGCGAATTATCAGGCACTGCTGGATCGCGTGATCAGAGAGCGCCTCGAACGGCCCTACGGCGATCGCACGGTGCAGGTGGCGGAACGAATCGCCGCGGAAGTGGCCTTCGAAGAAGAGCCCTCACTCGGTCGAGCCCGGTTTTCCGACGCCCGTATCGAACTGGCGAATCTCGAATCAGCGGGGATACTCGTGTCCTCCGCGGACGGATTGAGCGTTTCGTTTCGGCACCAGACGCTGTCTGACGTACTGCGCGCACGGTCCTTTCTGCGAACTCGGACCTCGTTGGCCAATTATGTCGTCGATCAAAAGCGGCAGTCCCTCCTCGTCCGCCCTACTCTGTGGAACGCCTTGAACTACCTCCGGGCCGGTGACCCGCCGACTTATCGCAACGAGTTTCGCCGCCTGTGGCGCAACCCAACCCTTCGGCTCCATCTGCGCCACCTCTTGATCGCCTTCCTGGGCCAACTCACGGCTCCGACCGATGAAGAAATCGGGTGGTTGTTCTCCAAGCTTGAAGATCGCGATACCAAGCCGCGAGTTCTTTCGGCCATGGCCGGTAACGCTGCCACGTGGTTTTCTCGACTGAAGGATCGTCTGCCTCAACTCATGACCGAGCCTCCGCCGCAGGCGTGGACGACAGCGGTGTTTCTCGCCGGCGCGATCAACCACCAACGCGACTCCGTCATCGGTCTCCTCCACCGCCATTGGATTACAAAAGCTACGTTTCTTCACCATGCATTGCACGTTCTGTACGATCTTCACTCGTGGGACTCCGAGTCCTTGTCCGTCGCGACGGCATGCATAGATCGAGTCGTTGAGGATACTACCGGTGACACGCTCCCCATCCAGCGACTAATGGAAACGATAGCACGTTCAAGCATCGATCTCGCATTCAAGCTGGTTGCTTCCTACTTGCAGGTCACCACCGAACGTATTGCGGATGATTCATCCGACTATGGAGCCGACCGCCCTTCGTGGTCGCGCAGGTCGGGGAAATACGACCCATTATTGAGCGATTCAATCTGGTACGAGATCGGCGAGCTGTCCGACAAGCATCCGAAGGCGTTCATGGAGCATACTTGGCCATGGTTCATAGGGTTGTTCGAGCGTCTTAGCGGAGAGAACGTACCATTCCACAACGTATACCGAGCGCACGATGGCTTGATCTTCTCTGGAAACGCCGACGAATCCGACTTTTTCCAGAAGACGTTCGAGCAAGCGATCCGCGGCTTTGCCGACGAGTACCCCGATGCGTTTCTCCGCTTCGTAGCCGAGAACGAGGGCTCCGATCTCAACGTCGTCCACCGCCTGATAGCGCTCGGCCTCGAACAGATCGCGGCAATGCGGACGCGATCTGTGCTGCATTATCTGCTGTCCGATTCCCGACGGCTCGCCATCGGAGACATCTGGGACCCTCTCTGTGTCAGCGTCCGTCTTATCGCCGCCGCGGCGCCAGCGCTTGAGGTCGAGGATGCGCGGCGTATAGAGGGCGCCATGCTCCGTTGGCAGTACTACTCGGACCACCCACCGGATGCTCCTGCCGATTCCCGTCTTCGCCGCGAAAAGAGTTCGCGAAGACTGAGATTGTCGCTTCTTCATGCTCTTCCGTTCGAACGCTTGTCCCGCGAGGGACAGCGATACCTGCGGGAGGAAGGTCGCGCGTTCCCACCAGACACCGATTGGGACTCCGGAGCCCCCGACGTCCGGATGAAAGCGGTTGAGAGTCCGATGTCTGCTGCACAGATGGAGAATGCAGAGAACGGGGACATACTTCGGCTGTTCGAGACACTCACGGACGACACCGAATGGAGCCATCCGACAAGAAAATGGCCGATCGGGGTTGGCGGCAGCATCCAGGCTTCGAGGGAGTTCGCCGAATTCGCCAAGGCCGCGCCTGATCGTGCCCTACAGATAGTCGATAGCCTCGAAACCGGGAAGGGAGAACGGCCCGCCGGAGACGCCTTGGCGGCGCTCGGAGCGACCGACGTGACCGCAGAGACGCTGATCGATTGCATACGAAGACTTGATCGCCGCGGATTCGCTTCCGCGTCGTTTCGGATCGACGCAGCTCGATGTCTGCGAGAGGTAGCCCGACGTAGCCGAGGGCTCGACGACCAGACCTGCGAACTGGTCGAACGGTGGATTACGGAACCCTCGTGGGCTGTTGACGATGGTGTCGCCGGTTCGGACGAAGCCACGGTAACAGCCGGCGACGGTATTCTATGGGACCATCACGGTCTCGTCGCTCTTCCGCAAGGGAACTACCCAATCCTCGACGCCCTCATGCTCGGGCACCTCTTGCGCGATCAGCCACATCCGAGCGGTTGGTTCGGAGTTCTGGAGCGACACCTTCAGCGCGATGAAGACCCGAAAGTGTGGTGCGCTCTCACACGAGACATGCCACACCTTGTGGATGCCGACGCCAAACGTGCGATGATGTTCTTCGACGCTCTGTTCGCCCGTTTCCCGACTATCCTGGACACGACATCGACGGTCCTGATGATTGGTCAGATCGTTGACCGACTTCCCGGCCGGATGATCGATGGGATTCTCGATGGCTGGGCTTCGGGAGCTTGGACGCACGGACCACAAGCCGCCGGCGAGATAGCGGCGCTCCGACTCTGCCGCCAGCCCCATTGTCCAGACGCACGGTCGCAGGTCGACCGGTATCTGAACGGTGACCGCGTCGAACAAGAGGTTGTTGAGGGGCTCCGGGTCGGGCTGACCTACACGTTTGCGAAAGCTTGGCATAACGCGGAATTGCGGCCATTGTCAACGCGCCTTCTGGTCCGCATCGTCTCCACGGCACCAAGCTCCGTCGCTGTCGCGATGCATTCCGTCTTCCGAGTGAGTTCCCGCTTTCCGGCTGACGCCCATACTCGCGAACTATTGGAAGCTGTTCTCGAACGACCGTCGGCGCTTTTCGGACGCGCCCGTTTTCTCATCAAGAGTCTGAAGGATCTACTGTACGAGGACGGATATTCTGTCCTATCGTACAAGGTCGCAACCGCGCTATTTGAACAAGCAGCCCGAACGATCAGTGAAACCGACTCCGTGCACAACTTGTCGGATCTGGTCGATCTTGCCTTGACGCTCCATCGCATACCGGACACGAAGGAGCATGGGCTCGACCTCTTCGAACGTCTGCTCCAAGCCAATGCGCCCGGCCTGTCGCGGAGTCTCAATGTGATAGATCGGCCTGCATTCCGATGAGGCAGCTAAGTGACGAGTCGATTCGCCACGCGGAACATTAGTTTGATAGGAGTGCCAAGTCTGGCGTCTCGATCACACTTTCCGGCACCGCGACTATACCACAGGAGGTATTATGCTTGAGCGCTTGAGGCTCCGGAATGTGGGCCCCGCGCCTGACATGGAACTCGCGTTTCGACGCAGCGTGAACCTTCTTACGGGCGACAACGGTCTCGGCAAGACCTTTCTGATGGACGCCGCTTGGTGGGTTCTTACGGGACATTGGCCCCACGACGTGAACTCGCGGCTGACCGTGGGTTTCCCGGCAAGGCCGGGGAATATGGAATCATTGGCGCAGATCGAGTGCGGGATTCGTGGCTCGGCGCAGCGGGCGACGGTCTCGGCAAGTTGGTCGCGAGTGCAAGAGAGGTGGCTCCGTTCGTCTGCCGGCGAAGAGAGTCTGGTCGTGTATGCCCACATGGATGGCTCGATGTCCGTCTGGGACCCGTTACGCAACTACCTGGGCGGGCTCGAAATGAGTGTTCCTCAAGGGATCGAGAAGCGTAACCTGCGCGGTGTGGATCAGTGGCCCGCCTACGTGTTCTCCGAGTCCGAGGTTTGGGACGGGCTGTGGGAAGAGTCGCAAGGCCGCCGAGTTCCTGCTTGCAACGGCTTGCTGTTCGACTGGTCGAGTTGGATCAAGGATCGCGACCAGAGCAACGCCGACGCCATGCGGGCCGCGTTGGAGGCTTTGTCGCCGGAAGGTGACGACACCCTCAATGTGGGGCCGGTTCAGCGTCTGAGCATTCAGGACTCGCGTGACATTCCGACTATTCGCACTGCCTACGCCGGAACGGTCCCGATTCTCCACACTTCTGCAGGCGTGCGGCGCGTGTGCGCCTTGGCGTACGTTCTCACGTGGGCGTGGAAGGAACATCTACTCGCGGCAAGCCATTTCGGCCGAGACGCAACGGACAGCGTTGTCATGCTGTTCGACGAGGTCGAGAGCCACCTTCACCCGCGTTGGCAGCGCACGATTTTGAGTTCGCTCCGCAACGTCGGAAGCGCGCTGCTGGACGGCGCAAACCTCCAGCTTGTGGTGACGACCCACTCCCCGCTGGTGATGGCCTCCGCCGAGGCTTGGTTCGACCAGGAACAGGACGCCTGGTTCGACCTGGACCTGGAAGGTGACCCGCCGCGCGCCGTGCTGCGTGAGCGCGACTATCTGCGGCGCGGCGGGGCGGCGGAGTGGCTCACCAGCGAAGCCTTCGACCTTGCGACCGACCGCGGCAGCGTCGAGGCAGAGACGGCGATCGTGCGAGCCCGGGCTCTGCTGCGTGATCCCGAGCCCAGGTTGGCAGACATCGAGGCGGCGCACGATGCGCTGCGCGCGGCTCTCCCTGACGTCGACGAGTTCTGGGTGCGGTGGAACGCGTTCGTGGAGCGGAGCGGCGGCCAACCGTGATTCCCGTGCGACCGGCCCCCGAACCGCCGGACTTCGACGTCAGGGTCCGGCAGCCGGGATTGCGGGCCATCGCGGAACTGGTTGGAGAGGCGCCGCAGCGCACGGCGGGCCGTCGGTTCGACCGGGCCGCCGATGCCAGGGAGCAGATCCCGGCCGGCCGTTTCCCGCCCTACTGGCGCGCCGCCCTCGACGATATCGAGGCTGCGTATGACCGGGTCTGCGCCTACCTCTGTGTTCGCATCTCCACCGATGTCAGCGTCGATCACTACGTCGCGAAGTCCCAGCGCTGGGATCTGGCATACGAGTGGAGCAACTATCGGTTGGCGTGCGCAGCGATGAACAGCTACAAGGGAGAACACGGAGATGTCCTGGATCCGTTTGAACTGCAAGACGGCTGGTTTGCCCTGGAGTTGGTGGAGTTTCAGGTAGTGCCGGGCGCGAAATTGGCTTCTCCGGAAGCGGAGCGTGTGGGGGCAACGATCCGACGCCTCCGGCTGAACGGACCGCGCTTCTGCCGCATCCGGGCAAAGTTCGCAGAAGCCCGATGGAACGACCAAATCTCTGCCGACTATCTCGTGAGGCACGCCCCCTTCGTCGCACGCGAACTGATCCGTCAATCCCGTATGAACCGCTGACCTCATCGCCGAACGGACGGCCGTCCGGCGCGAGAGAGATGGCAACCTACCGGCGAGCGATCTGACAGCCGCCAGAGCGGAGCCGGCGGGAGAGGTCAATCTCCCGACGGCTCCCACCGGGCTACGGTCTGTACCTCCACGCGGCGACTCTGTTGGTCTTCCGCGCGGGCGTATCCTTGTTTGTAGCCGTGCTCCCAATGTTGGCCCGGATGTATCCGCCGTTCAGGCGTCTTCCCATCGCGCCATGGGCTTGGTTCGCCGTTCAGCGCCGCGAAGTACCCGGCCGCCCAACCGAGTCTCCACTCCGTCTCAGCCACTTCCGGCATCTTGGTGTCAGCCATGTGACCGCCTCGCGTCGGCTTCGATCTCAGCGACGGGTGGCAGGATCACGACATGCGGGGGGAGCGGGTCGTTGGCCGGCAGGCCGAGCCTCCCCCTGATTCCTGATTCGCACTCTCCCTCGCTACGGCCAACCGCTTCCAGCTTCCAATAGCTGAACGGCCCCCACGTCGAGTCCGCGTCAGATAGTATTCGCCCGATCCACAGGTCCGTCTCGTTGACCGGTGGGGGTTGGCTGGCCCAAGGATGGATTGCGATCCGCAATCCCTCTGGAGGCTTCGCGGCTCGTTCGAGAAGTTCGCTGACCTCGAACGGCCGCGGCTCTCCATAGAGGCAGTGAACCAGCGTGTCGTCGACCGGCTCACGGATGACGCCTCGGTCGCAGTAGACGGTCCCTATGAACTCGCCGCACCGAGCGCCGCCGCCTGACCCGTGGACGAACCTCACGGGACCCATCGCGAAGTACCCCTCCGCGTCCTGATAGATGTCGATTCTGTCGAGCACTCCCTCGTCTCCTTCGGCGCTTGACGGTTAGCCCCCTCCAAGGGGGCCTTCTGCTGCTTACTGTATCATTGCCCGAGCCCGCATGGGCGATCTCATGCCGCGCAAGCTTGTAAGAGGAACCCGCGATCATCGCCGGTCCGATACACGCGCAGGGTCTCCCGGAGTGCCGGAGTGTTCGCGGTGCCGTCAAACGGGCATGCCGGCCTCCGCCCGGCGAACGAGATTCAGCACGGCTTCCGAACCGGCCGAACTGGACTGCGCCATTTCGAGCGGCGTATCGCCGTCCAGCAGGGGATGGGGAGCATTGAGGAACGCGTCGAGTGCTTTCTGGTCTCCGTGGTACGCGAGGCTGACGGCGTCGATCAAGCGGCCCAGTTCGTAGAGCCGTTCGCTGAGTTGCCTGGACAGCGCTTTTCCGGCCTTGCGCGCCCGCCTGAGCGTTGCTTCGGAGATCACGGGTCCCACAACACGACTCCTGCCAAGCACCTCGGCCACAGCCATGGCTGACTTCGGCGGCAATCCGCCGGACACGCGGCGCGCAAGCTGTACGTCGCTCAGAGGGTCTGGCTCGTCAATTGCCAGCAGCATGGCAATCCGTGCTGCTTCACTGGCGGGCATCGAGTCCGGCTCCGCGTAGAACCGGAGATTCGATGTCCTTTGCGACGATGCCGACGTCATATGGCGATTATCGTGGTAATCGTGCAGGGCGGCACGATTTGCCGTCCCTGCACTTGCGTGTCATCTGCGATCTGTCAGCCTGCGATAATCTTCGGTGGTTATACCGGCCGTAGCCAAGTTGGTGCGAAGCACATGTTGCGACACCTCTCTTGCCCCAACGGGTATGATTATCGGTCGACGGGCACCAGCCTTTGTCATTTTGACGTGCGATCCCTGTTGGCCGTGCCGCTCCCAACCGTTCAACTCAAAAAAATTTAGCAATTCTTCTGGTTTCGGAAGCCTCAATTCAGGCATTCGCCCCTTCTGCGGACTGCTGTAGAATCAACAGACAACTCATCTCTTTCCCTCCATTCGAACCTTGGTCTTTGTGTATTGACAATGGAGTCAAGCCGCACTCCTTGAGAACGTCATTCAGAGTTCCCAGTTCATAACAGGTTGACAAAAAAATCTGGACTGCTTCGTTGAGATTGACCATAGCCTCTTTTTCCGTATCTCCCTGCGAACATACGTCAAGAGGATCACAATGTGACACGTATGACCCCGTTTCAGGATCGTGCCATACTTTCGTCTCTATCTGAATCAATATTCCGGTAAACATCACGAGATGACGGTACTGGCTCCGGTTCTCGTTGTCAACGCGGCGCGATCCTCTGCGATTCACAGGTGCTCCCGGTGCACGAATGTGTGCTTGGACACACCATCGGACAAGCCGAGTATGGTGTCGTCGCCTGTATGTCGGAAGCAGCGCCCGGCCTCGCCGGCAGGTTCCGCTGTCCGGTAACGCCGTGGCGCTGAATCCGGTCGCCTACACGGAGAACGTCGTTCGGAGCTTCCTGCGGCACCAGCTCACGGCGTACCCGTTCGCCGATACGGAGCTGCACCGGCAGATGCGGGATCTGCTGTCGCTGAACCAGACACGCCGGTCGCCGCTGCTCAAGGGGCCATACGTCAACCTGCCGCACCACTCGCCGTTCGTGGCACGTGAGTTGCATCGCCAGGGTCGTATCGACGGATGAGATTCGTCGGCGCGCACCCGGTAGTAGCCTCCACGCAGCCCGCCGGGCGTCGTCCGGCGATCTCGTCACATGCCTCAGCAACCACCTCGCGCCACGCGCCCGCTGATGGTTGCTTCTCTTGCTGCCTGCCTGTTGCCGATCCGGACGCCTTCCGGTAAGCTCTGGTCATGGGCGACAGTCGTTTGCAGCGTCGGGCACGTCTTTGGGCCTCACGGAATACGGATGCGTCATGAAAGTGTTCCTGAGCCATGCCCACAGCGACGAACGGTTAGCCGAAAGGGTTTCGCGTATCCTGGAAGATGCAGGTCTGCAGGTCTGGGATGCAACGCGTGAGATCATGCCGGGAGACAACTGGGCGGCGACGTTGGGCAACGCGCTCCAGGAGTCACAGGCAATGGTCGTTCTCGTCACACCGGATGCCATGCGTTCGAAGTGGGTACGCTGGGAGATCGAGTATGCTCTCGGACAGACTCGTTTCCGCGAGCGTCTCATTCCCGTCTTCGTAGGAGACCCTGATTATCTGGAGAAAGAAGACGTTCCCTGGATTCTGCGACGGCTGAAGGTGATCAACCTGACCGACGGGAGCGAAGAAGAGGGAATCCGAGAAGTCGCTCGGACGCTTCTTCAGGTCGCCTGACGAGCTCATTCCTGGCAGACCGAGCGCTTGAATTCATGGTTCCACGGGAGATATTTCTCTCTCATTCTGACCGCGATCGCGACTTCGTAATGAGGTTGGCGAACACGATCCGAAGACATGAGCTTCCCGTGTGGTACAGCCGGACCGAGATTGTCGGCGCGCAGCAGTGGCACGACGAAATCGGTCACGCGCTTCAACGCTGCGACTGGTTCTTGCTTGTCCTGTCGCCTAGCGCCGTAGAGTCAGTCTGGGTCAAGCGGGAACTCCTGTATTGTCTCGATCAGAACCGACTCGCAGACAGAATAGTACCCATCGAATATCAAGCGTGCGATTATGAACGACTTTCGTGGACCCTCCCCAGTCTTCAAATTATCAACTTCAAGGGCACGTTCGAGCAAGGATGTCGGGATCTTCTGCGCGTGTGGGGTATAGGATACCGTCCTCCGTAACGCCATGGCGCTGAATCCGGTCGCCTACACGGAGAACGTCGTTCGCAGCTTCCTGCGGTACCAACTCACGGCGTACCCGTTCGCCGATCCGGGGTTGCACCGGCAGATGCGGGATCTGCTGTCGCTGGACCAGACTCGCCGCTCGCCGTTGCTCAAGGGGCCGTACGTCAGCTTGTCCCGCCCGTTCCGTGACGGCAGCGCCGTCGAGTCGCTGGTAGCCGAAAGGCTGCTGCATCCTCACCTGCGCGAGCGGATCCCGGAGCACATCACGCACCTCCGCAGCCACCAGGAGCAGGCGATCCGCGCCATCGTCGCGGGACGGACCACGCTGATCTCCACCGGCACGGGCTCGGGCAAGACCGAGTGCTTCCTCTATCCCATCGTCAGTCAGTGCCTGCAGTTGAGGGACCAGGGGACGCGGCCCGGAATCAGCGCGGTGATCGTCTATCCCATGAACGCGCTGGCGGAGGACCAACTCATGCGCCTGCGAGGGCTGCTCGCGGGGACGGGAGTTCCGTTCGGGATCTACGTCGGCAAGACGCCCGAGGGCGAAGCCGACGTGGCAGGCGTCAGGCTGCCGTCCGGCGCGTCGCGGGCCGACTACGAAGCGCGGCTGCGACGGGCGCAGCGCGACGGCAGCGGCGAGACGGTGTATCCGGCCGAGGAAGTGTGCTCGCGGCAGATGATGCGCACGCCGGGGCGGCAGCCACGCATCCTGCTCACCAACGTCAAGCAGCTCGAGTTGCTGCTGACGCGGCAGCAGGATATCCAGCTTTTCGCCGATGCGCGGCTGGACTTCCTGGTGTTCGACGAGGCCCACACCTTCACCGGCGCGCTCGGCGCGGAGACCGCCTGCCTGATCCGGCGGTTGCGAGCGTTCTGTGGGGCAGCCGCCGATCGAACGACCTGCGTCGCGACATCGGCGACCATCGTCGATCACGAGAGCCCGGAGGCGGCGCGCTCGTTCGCGGCTCGGTTCTTCGGAGTACCGACCGACGCGGTGCAGACGGTCGGCGAAGACTACGAGAAGGAGGTGTGGGCGACACCCCGCTTCACGCCCGGCGGTCCGGGGCAGGACGCCGCGGACATGCTCGAACGCTGCGTGCTCGCGGTCGACGATGAGGAGGATCCGGACGACGCCGTGCGTTCAGCCTATCGGGCGCTGTCCGGCGACAGTCTGCCGGAAGGAGACTGGCCCGGTGCGCTCCACGAGGCGCTGTCCCGCAACGAACTGGTCTTCCGCCTGAACGAGGAACTCGCTACGCCCAGGGCGCTCGACGAGCTCCCGCCCGCCCTTGAGAAGCACTGCGGCCGCCCCGTCACGGAGGCTGAAGTCCTGGCCTGGTTGACGTTGGGGGCCGCGGCGCGAATGAACGACCGCCCGTTGTTGCGACCGGTGGTGCATGGGTTCGTGCGCGGCATCGGCGGCGCCGTGGCGACCTTCCCGGCGGATGCCGGTGGACCTCGGCTGTCGCTGACCGCCGAGGACGACGGGGATGGGCACGAGTCGGGCGCGAAGCACAAGCCCTTCCCGGTGATGACGTGCACCACCTGCGGCCAGCACTACTACGTCGCGTTCCTGGAAGACTTCAGCTACACGGGCAGACGGCCGGGCGGCGGCAGACTGGGTGTCACCGGCTCCTGGTGGGCGTCGCTGGAGGAGGCACAAGGCGGCAAGCGCGTCGTGCTGATCGACAGCCTGATCGGCGAGCATGACGCCGAAGGAGCTCCCGATCATCCCCGGACGACGCCGCTCCACTTCTGCCGCCACTGCGGCTCGGCCCACGCGGAGCCGGTGGAGCGATGTCGGGAGTGCGGCGTCGCCGGAGACGCGGTAGAGCTGTTCGCCGTGCAGCAGAAGAAGGATAACCCCGGCCGGCTGACGAGCTGTCTGTCCTGCGGCTCCATCGGCCACAGGCAGAGCGGCCACTATCGCGAACCGGCTCGCTCCGTGCGCGCGATCAACGTGGCGGACGTGCACGTGCTCACCCAGGACATGGTCCATCACGCCCAGCGCCGGCGCCTGCTCGTGTTCTGCGACAACCGGCAGGACGCGGCGTTCCAGGCCGGATGGATGAAGGACCACGCGCGACGCTTCCGGTTGCGGGCGTTGATGGCCGAGGGCATCAGGCGGACGCCGCGGTCGGTCGGCGATCTGGCGAGCTACCTGGACGATCTGCTGGAAGACGACGAGACGCTGTCACGCGCGCTGGTCCCCGAGGTCTGGCAGGTCGCCCGGCGAGAGAGCAGCGGCGGACGCCACCAGCAGGAACGCCGCAAGTTCCTGCGCATCCAGGTGGTGCGTGAGGTTGCGTTGTCGTCCCGGCAGGCGCTCGGCCTGGAGCCGTGGGGAAGGCTGAAGGTCGACTACCGCGGCCTTGACGCTTCACTGCCGTGGATCCAGGACCGTGCCCACTCCCTGGGCATATCGCCCGAAGACCTGCGCGAAGGAGTGGCCAGCGTGCTCGACTACCTCCGGCGGCGGCAGGCGCTGTACGACCCGGAGTACGAGATATTCACGAAGTACTGGCGGGAAGGCGACCGGGAGATCCAGCAGGGATACCTGCCCAGCTTTGTCAGGCCAAATGCCACCAAGCTGCGCCGCGAAGGAACGGAGAAAGCGGAGCTGGTCACGCAGTGGCTGAGCGAGAGCGGTGACACGACGATCCGTCAGATCGCGCGGAAGTGGGGCGTGTCGACTCCCGCGGTCGAGCCGGTGCTGGAGAGCCTCTTCGACATGCTGGTGGAACGGGGCCTGCTCGTCTCCGTCCGGCTCAAGGGCGCACGCGGGGGTGCGTTGCCGAACGTGCACGGCGTGTACCAGGTCAGTGCTGACTGCCTGGGGCTCAGCCCGAACAAGGGCGTGCGGCGCTGCAAGAGCTGCCGGCGCACGACCACGCGGAACGTCCCGCATCAACGCTGCCCGGCCTGGCGGTGCGACGGCGTGCTGGAGTGGGTGCCGGAAGACGAGGACAACTACGATCTGCAACTGCTCGACGGGGCCTACCTGATGCTGCGTCCCGAGGAACACACGGCCATGGTCCCGACCGATGAGCGCGAGCGGTTGGAGAACCTGTTCAAGGGAGCCTCGGAAGCCGTGAACTGCCTGGTGTGCACGCCGACCCTGGAGCTGGGGATCGACATCGGCCAGCTCGACTCCGTGCTGATGCGCAACGTCCCGCCGCTGCCCGCGAACTACTGGCAGCGCGCCGGGCGGGCGGGCCGGCGGCACCGCATGGCGGTGGACATCACCTACTGCCGGCCGACGTCGCACGATCGCGCCTACTTCCAGGAACCGCGCAAGCTGCTGGCGGGCAGGATCGACCCGCCGGCGTTCAATCTCCGCAACGGGGTGATGATCGCCAAGCACGTGCACGCGATCGTGGTCGCCAGCCTGCATCGACATTCCCGCGACGAGGCTCGGCCGGAGACCGAACGGGAAGCGATGCTCGCGGTCCTCTCCTCCTGCCTGCCCCGGCAGGTGGCGCCCTACCTGTTCGACGGCGTTGAGGTCCGGACCGCACCGATCGACTTCGGCCCCTTGCGGAAGCTTGTGTCCGACAACGCGGCGGCGTTGACCTCCGACGTGCAGCGGGTTTTCGCGCAGGGATGGCCGGCGGCGGATGCTGACGTGGTCGCCCCCGACGTTCTGCGCGACTGCGTCGACGGGTTCGCCGACGGCCTGGAGCAGGTCGTCTCACGTCTGCGGCGCCGTCTGCGTTGGGCGCTGGACCAGATACGCCGCCTCAACGAACGCCGGGAGCGTCAGGGCACCCTCGAACCGGCGGACGAGTCACTGTTCCGGCGGTGCGACAACCTGGTGAAGCGCCTGAAGGGGGCCGACCCTCGGCGCCGCCGGGCCGAGGGCCACGACGACTACAACACCTTCAACGTGCTCGCGGCCGAGGGGTTCCTGCCGGGTTACGGCCTGGAAGCGGGCTCGGTGATCGGCTGGGCGGAAATCCCCTTCTGGCGCACCGGGGCCATGGACTTCTCCCTGCCGCGGGCGCCGGCGACCGCCCTGCGCGAGTACGTACCCGGCAACCTCATCTACGCCAACGGCCACCGCTTCGTGGCTCGGCGCTTTCGCCGTGACATCGACGAGGAGCGCGCCGAGATGCCGCATTACGAGGTTGCGGCCGACCGCAAGGCGGTGAAGGAAGCCGGGCCGGGCGAGGGTTCCCTGTTGGGCGGCCACGTGCTGCAGACGATGGCGGTCTGCGACACCGACCTGATCCACACCTCGCACATCTCCGACGAGGAGGAGTTGCGCTTTCAACTCGGTGTCGCCATCTACGGACTGGAGCTGAATCAGCACAACGGCGGAACGGCGTATCAGTGGGGAGCACAGGCCGTCCACCTCCGCCGCGGGGTGCGCATGCGCCTGGTCAACGTGGGCGCATCGTCAGCCATCGACGGCCGACAGGGGATCGGCTATCCGGTGTGCACCGTCTGCGGTCAGAGCGTGTCGCCGTTATCCTCCGAGCGCCAGCACGAACACTTCGCCACAGACCACACCAAGCGCTGCGGGCGCGCTCCCCAGTCGATCGGTTTCTATGCCGACGTGGTGGCAGACGCCCTCTCGCTGCCGGGGTGCGACAGCGCCGCCACCGCGTACAGCGTCCTGGAGGCGCTGCGCTTCGGCGCCACCAGCGTGCTCGACATGCACATGGAAGACCTCCAGATCCTGGTCATCGGCCACGTGGACCGCGACGAGGTCGACGGCGTGCTGTGGGACCCGATGCCCGGCGGATCGGGACTGCTCGATCGCCTCTGCGAGCGCTTCGCGGATGTCGTGGACGCGGCTCGGGAGGTCGTCGCCTATTGCCCGGCGGCGTGCGCCTCGTCATGCATCGACTGTCTGCAGACGTTTCGCAACGCGTATTACCACCGTGACCTGAACCGCGAGACGGCCGGCAATCGGCTGGACGAATGGGGAGACGAGCTCGCGTTCGGCCACGACATACCGCCGGCGCAGCCGATCGAGACGCCCGGTGACGACGCAATGCCCGTCAACGACGCGGAGACCAAGCTGCGTCACCTGCTGCTGGCCGCCGGGTTCGGTGAAGGTATCCGCGGGGAACAGCTCCGGCTGAGCTCGGCGCTGGGCTCGACGACACCGGACGTGATCTATCGAGCCGAGGACCACGAGCCGGACGAAGGGGTGTGCGTCTATCTGGACGGATTGAGTGCGCATCTCCACGGCAATCCCGAAACCGCGGAACAGGATCGGGAGATCCGCGAGTGGCTGCGCAACAGCGGGTATGACGTGATAGAGATCGCCGCCACCGATCTGGACGACCGGGATGCGATGACCCGCCACTTCCGCCGCCTGGCTCAGTACCTGGGAATGCGCGACACGCGCAGCCGGCTACGGAGTGACCCGTCGTGGTTCCATCGCGCCGGACAGTCTGAGCAGGAGGCACGGAGTCGCCTTCGCCTGGTGACACCCTCAACCGATCAGCAGTACGTGACCTGCGTACCCCTGGTTCCCCTGCACGTGGCCGCAGGCGAATTCGGAGACCCCGACACCATCTCGGACGACTCCGAGCGCGAGTGGGTGGAGCTGGACACCTCGCGGTCCCTGCGCCGCGGCATGTTCGTCGCCCGCGTGGACGGCACGTCGATGGAGCCCCGCATCCCCGATGGGTCCTACTGCCTGTTCGCCGGGCCGGTGACCGGCAGCCGGCTGGGCCGAACCGTCCTCGCGAGGTTGCTGAATGAGCTCGACCCGGACACCGGCCAACGGTTCACCGTGAAGCGTTACCACAGCGAGAAGGCCACGAACGAAGACGGCTGGCGACACCTCGCCATCGTTCTGGAGCCCCTCAATCCAGACTATGAACCCATCGAGCTGATCGCCGAGGACGAGAGCCCCGTCAACGTGATCGCCGAGCTGATCGAGGTCATCGGCACCGAGGCCCCGATCGACGAACAGCCATGAGTCGCAAATACGTCATCATCATCGAGACAGGAGAGCGAAATTGCTCCGCATACGCCCCTGACTTGCCGGGATGCATCGCCACAGGTAGGACCATCGAGGAAACGAAGCACAACATGACGGAAGCCATCGAGGCACACCTGCAGTTCATACGTGAAACCGGCGACCCAATCCCGGAGCCCACCGCCGTCGTGGCAGATTCCGTGACCGTCGGATGATCGAAGATCAGGGTGATCGCACCAGAATACTGATGACCTGGTACGGCGCGTAGTCGACCGCGTAGGTCACATCGTCAACTCGGCGTGGTGCGCCGAGTTGCTGCTCACGGAAGTCGACCAGCGTGACGGAGCCGGCAGGCCGGGAAAGGCGGAGCTCTGCGGTGCCACGGCGGCCGGCCGTCTCGTGCAGGCGGATGACGTAGCCGCTGCCGGTCTCGCTGGGCAGGACCCAGGCCGGGCACAGCGATCCCGGATCCTCGAGCGCGAACGGAGACGGCCTCGTGGTGCCGGCCCCGCTCGTCGGCACCGGCGCGAAGAGCGCGTCGGCGGCGCATGCGGTGGACAGCACGGCGTCCGCGCCGCTGCCGAGGGTCGCGGGCTCGTGCCGGCCGACGGCGATGCGGATCGTGTGACGGTCGACGTCGGCCTTCGGGTCCGGGTGCCTGGCCGATTTCAGCAGCGACACGCCCAGTTCGCCGTCGAAGCAGGAGAAGCCGTACTTGGCCTCGGTGAGGATCGCCACGCCGGTGCCGTCGTCGTCGTGGACGGCGGCCCAGCGGCTGCCGGCCACCTCCCACATCGCCTCGTCCTCCGGGCGGCCGGGAAGCTGCGGGCGCTCGATCGAGCCGAACGGGGCGCCGAAGGTGGCGGTGCGGCCGCGGTAGCCGGTCGGCAGGTGGTAGCGGAGCAGCCGGTGCTCCTCCTGCCAGTCGACGTCGATCTGGATCAGCAGCCAGCGGCTGCCGGGGTCGAGCAGGTAGCGGACCGTCGCCTGGCTGGAGTCGCCGATGGACGCGCCGGCCTCCAGCACCCCGCGCCGCCCGCGATGCCCGGCGGCGAGCCGCAGGCGGTCGGCGACCGGTGTCATGGTCGCGGCCGTGTAGTGGTCGATCTCCCAGGCGTCGTAGTTGTGCGGGTCGTCGTGGCCGAGCCGCAGGCCGGCCGCGCCGGTCAGCTCCAGGCGCCGGCCGTCGACGGACAGGCCGGTGAGCTGGCCGTCGCGGTCGAACGACGCCTGCACGATGCCGTTGTCGAGCCGCGTCGGCTCTGCCGCGACGGCGAGGTGGCTGCCGGGCGCCTCGGCCAGCGGCGCGGTGCCGAGCGGCGGCAGGTCCAGGAGCAGATCGCGCTCGGCCAGGTATACGCGGCGGTGCACGGCCAGCGGGTTGAACGCGACGGCGTCGCCGCCGTTCGCCAGCTCGGCTGCGGTGGCTTCCTCCTCGCGGGACAGGATGCGGGCGAACTCGGCCTCCAGGTCCTCGTACACGCGGGCGATCGAGCTGCCGGGAAGCGCGTCGTGGAACTGTCCGAACAGGACGCGCAGCCACGCCTGCTCGCCGAGCGGCGCGCCGCCGTCGGCCACGCGCAGCGCCTCGTGGGTCTGCAGCGCCACCTCGCACGCCCGGTAGAGCCGCTTGTACTCGGCCTGCGAGGTGAGCACGCCACGGTGCGCCTCCATGTAGAGCTCGCCCTGGTAGACCGGCAGGCGGTCGCGGACCCCCGCAAGCTCGGCGAAAAACGAGGCGCTGGTCCGCCACGCGTGGCGCGGGGAGCCGGCGAGGTCCCGGAAGCGGCGCGCGCGCTCGGCCTCCGCCTCGCTCGGCCCGCCGCCGCCGTCGCCCAGGCCGGTGCCGATCAGGAGCGAGTCATGAACGTCGAGCTGGCGGTGGCGGCGCAGCGCCCGCCGGTTCTCTTCCAGCCGGACCTGGCCGTTGTAGCCGGTGGTGGCCAGGTGGGCGACGACCTCGCTCTCGCCGTCGCTGCCGCGCCACACGAAGCTGCTGTACGGGAACCGCGACACCTGCGACCAGGTGATCTTGGTCGTGTAGAAGCCGCTGATGCCCGCCAGGCGCAGGATCTGCGGCAGGCAGTTGCTGTAGCCGAAGACGTCGGGGATCCAGCACACCTCGCTCGGCGCGCCGGTGAAGGAGGCGATAAAGCGGTTGCCGTACACGGCGCTGCGCGCCAGCGCCTCGCCTGCCGGCATGTTCACGTCGGGCTCCACCTCGAAGCCGCCCATCAACTCCCAGCGGCCGGCGGCGACCTGGCGCCTGATCTGCGGGATCAGGGCCGGCGCGTCCTCCTGAACTGCCCGGTACACCGCGGGCGTGCTGTGGGCAAAGACCATCTCCGGGTAGGCGTCCAGCATGCGGAGCTGGGTGGCGAAGGAATGCACGTTCTTGTGGCGCGTCGCGAACTCCGGCCACAGCCACACGACGTCGATGTGCGCGTGGCCGATGAGCGCCGCCTCCGGCTGCCAGGACTCGGCGGGAAGGTCGGCGAGGAGCGCCTGCGCCGCAGCGCGCATCGCGTCCACTCCGCCCGCCACCCAGGCGTCACAGCATGCGTCGATGCCGCGGATGAGCCGGCGCAGCAGCGGGGAGACGTCGTCGAACGCCGGGCGGTAGCCGTGGCCCGACGCGTCGACGGACGCGCCCTCGTCTCGGATCAGGAGGTCGGAGAGTTGCCCGAGCGCGTCGAGATCCCACTTCAGGTCCCAGGCGGCGAGGTCGCGGATGCGCAGCTCGGCGCAGTCGAAGCGCAGGCCGTACGGGCCGATCGGCTCCGGCGGCTCCGGGGTCCAGATGCCGGTCTGCCACGTGGCGGTGTCCAGGTACAGGACGGCCGCCGCGTCAGGGAGCGGACAGGTCGGGTGGCCGGGGTCGAGGCCCGCCCACGGCACGCCGTCGACAAACGCGGTCGTCTCCCCCTGGCACTTCCAGCGCAGGAAGCGCCGGCCGCGCTCTCCCTCCAGCGCCGCGGGAATCTCCACACGGAACCACCGGTGCGACCAGCCGCCGTGCGGTGCTCCGAAGTGCTCGCCCGGCCGGACGGGGGTATAGGCCAGCGAGGCCACCTGCCCTCCGTCGAGCATCCCGTCCGTCACGGGGCTCCCTTCCACGGCCAGGGGCTCGCGCCGGACCCAGATCAAGCGGTCGACGTTCGCCTGAATGCGAGCCAGGCGGTCCGCCACGAGCTGCGGAAGTGGATTGAGACGCCGGCTCATCGGCGGTTACGCCAGGCTCTCCGTGCCGGCAACGCCTCCGATGGGCTCGCGCTCATCGACGAGGCCGTAGATGCGCTCGATCTGCTGGAGTTGCGCACGCACCTCCGCCGCCAATACTAAGTGGCGAGACTTGTCCATGGCAGACCGTCTCGGGCTATGGAAGCGGCGAAGTGGCACCGATCCAGCTCGACCAGATCGACCTCCCGGCACAAATCATCCTCGAGATAGCTCTTGAGCTCAAAGTAGCAGCGGGGCGCAACGGGAGGGATGGCGAGATCCACGTCCGATTGGTCGCCGAAGGCTCCGGGACGCAGGATGGAGCCGAAGACGGTGGCACTCGGAAGCGCGATCGGCGAGGCGGCGAGCAGGTCGAGCAGACGCCCCAGCGTGGCTTGGCGACGGCACTCCCGTTCCCGTCGTTCCTGCGCCAACGCGCGATCCAGCACCGCGGTGGAGAACCGTGCCATCATGGTAGCCTCGACCCTGACTATACTGTGACCCCCGCGTGCGTTCACCATACGGCGCGCACCGGGTATTTCCTGATCATGTCGTCAGGAGTCGCGACCGACATCCCGTGCACGATCGCCTGGGCAACGATGACCCGGTCGAACGGATCCCGGTGCAGGCTGGGCAGCTTGCCGACCTGCAGCACCTCACCCTCGGAGATGGGCAACGATTCGATCCGATGCAGCCGGCGCTGCTCCGGGACATAGTCCTGCGGCGCCACCCGCAGGTGGAGACGGCCGAGTCCGTGCTTGATCGCAATCTCCCAGGCCGACGCGGCGCTCAGGAACACCTCGTTCGCGGGATCGACGATCAGGCGGCGTGCCCGATCACTCAGCTTCGGATCACCTTCGGCCAGCCACAGAAACGTGACCGTGTCGAGCAGGAGCTTCATGGCGTGACGGAGGCGTTCAATCCGTTCGGGCCTCGAAGGATTCGAGCACGTGCTCAGGAAGCGGATCGAAGAACGACTCCGGCACCTCTGCCAGCCCTCTGCCGAGCCCTACCGGCCGCGCCTGGTCCATCGGCTGCTGAATGGGCCGAATCTCGGCAACGGGACGGTTGCGGCGACACAGGATGATTCGGTCGCCTTCGGCCAGTTTGGCGATGTGTGCGGACAGGTGCGTCTTCGCCTCCTGCATGTTGATCCTGGTCGTCGACATGGGTGGAAAGTAGACCAGGTTCCTGGTCTACACAAGGCCACGATGCGTCGCAGCAACCAACAACGGTGGCGCGGCGGCCGGCTACAGCTCGACGTTGCCGCCGGGGTCGCTGAGGGAGGGCATGGGGGTGCGCCAGCCGTAGCCGGGACGGCGGAACAGGCTGGAGGCGGCAACCGGTCCCCAGCTTCCGGCCGGGTAGCCGTGCAAGGGAATGCCGGGGTGCTCGTCCCACGCCTTCAGGATCGGGGTCACGAACTCCCAGCACGACTCGATCGCGTCGGCGCGCGCGTACAGCGTGGCGTCGCCCGTGATGCCGTCCAGCAGCAGCCGCTCGTAGGCGTCCGGCAAGTACGTGTCGGCCAGGTCGGCGTAGCGGAAGTGCAACCCCACCTGCTGCACGTCGAAGCCGGCGCCCGGCAGCTTCACGTTGCAGCGGAGCTGGATCGCCTCGTCCGGCTGGATGCGGATGATCAGCTTGCTGGCATCGGCCGCGGCCGCCGAGACCGCATGCCCGCCGGGGTCCGGCGCGCCGTCGGTCACCGCCGGCGGCGCCCCGAACAGGTGGTGCGGGACCTGCTTGAAGTGGATGACGACCTCGGTCACCCGCGCCGGCAGCCGCTTGCCGGTGCGGACCAGGAACGGCACCCCCGCCCATCGCCGGTTGTCGATATGGAAGCGCAGCGCCACGTAGGTCTCCGTGCGCGACCCGGCGGGCACGCCCGGCTCCTCGCGATAGCCGGGCATGGCGCCGTCGGCGGTGAGCGATCCCGTGTACTGGCCGCGCACGACGTCCTGTGACACCTGCGACGGATCGATCGGCCGCAGCGAGTCGAACACCTTGACCGTCTCGTTGCGCACCGCGCTCGGCCGGAAGTGCGCCGGCGGCTCCATGGCGATCATGCCGACCACCTGCAGCAGGTGGTTCTGGAACATGTCGCGCAGCGCGCCCGATCCGTCGTAGTAGCCGCCGCGCCCCTCGACCCCCACCTGCTCGGCGGCCGTGATCTCCACGCGGTCGATCGTCGCGCGGTTCCAGAGCGGCTCCCACACCTCGTTCGCGAAACGCAGGACCAGCACGTTCTGGACCGTCTCCTTCCCCAGGTAGTGGTCGATCCGGTAGATCTGACGCTCCGTGAACCACGTGTGCAGCCGCTCATTCAGCGTGCGGGCCGACTCCAGGTCATAGCCGAACGGCTTCTCGACGATCAGGCGCCGCCACGCGCCGTCCCGCTGCTCGGCCAGCCCGGCGCCGGCCAGCCCGCCCGCGACCGGCTCGAACAGGTTCGGCGGCGTCGCCAGGTAGTAGAGGACGTTGCCCCCGGTGCCGGACTCGTCCGCCACGGCGCGCAGCCGCTCGGCTAGCTTCCCGAACTCGGACGCGGACCCGGGGTCGAGCTGCTGGTAGTGCAGGGCGCCCAGAAAGCGCTCCCGGTCCGCCGCCGTCTCGTCACCGGCGCCGGTCGCCAGCCCCTCGGCCATCCGGCGGCGGAACTGCTCGTCGCTCATGCCGGTCCGGCCGGCGCCGAGCACGGCGAACCGCGCAGGCAGCAGTCCTCGCCGGGACAGGTCGTAGAGACCAGGGATCAGCTTGCGCGCGGTGAGGTCGCCCGACGCACCGAAGATCACCATCGTGCAGGGCGATGCCTGCTCCGTTACGGCGGCCATGGCACCTCACGCGGGATCATGTGCGACTCCGCCGCTACTGTGGGTTCCGGCACCGAGCCCGTCAATACGGCCATCGCGCGTTCGGGGCGCCGCGCACGATGATCGCCGCCGCTTGTCCCGTCCCTTACATCACTCCTATCTATCACTCGGCAAGGAGACAGCAGGATGAGCAGAACCCCGGACCCCAACCCCCGCGTCGCGTCGGCGCAGGTGCACCCGCTGTTGATCAACCGTTGGTCACCGCGGTCCTTCGCGCCCGATTCGCTGAACGCCGACGAGATCGACTCCCTGTTCGAGGGCGCCCGCTGGTCGCCGTCCTCGTTCAACGGCCAGCCGTGGCTGTTTCTTTATGAGACCGATGGACCTGACCGGCCGCTCTTCGACTCGATCCTGATGCCGCGCAACCGTCAGTGGGCGGCCAAGGCGCCGCTGCTGGGGTTCATATTCGCCAACACGCGGACCCCTGACGGGCGAGAGCCGCGCACCGCACAGTTCGACACCGGCGCCGCCTGGATGGCACTGGCCCTGCAGGCGCAGGCGCTGGGCATCCACACCCATGCGATGGCCGGGATCGACCGCGATGCCGCGCACGAGCGGCTGGGTGTCAGCCCCGAGCACTACACCGTGATGTGCGCGTTCGCCGCCGGCAGGCTCGGCCCTCGCGAGTCGCTGCCTCCCGAGTTGCGCGAACGCGAACAGCCCAGCTCGCGCAAGCCGCTCGGCGAGATCGCTCACCGGGGCCGGCTCGGCCAGTCATGAGACGCTCGCGTGAACCCCGCGCCGGTGCGCTACTATGAGAACGCGATGTCCGATCACCTGAAGCTGCTCTCCGCGAACCGCGACCGCTACGTCGACGAGCTGCGCGAGTTCGTACGCATCCCCAGCATCTCCTCGCTCCCCGACCACCAGGACGACGTGCGCGCCGCCGCGACCTGGGTGTGCGACCGGCTCACCCGCGCCGGCCTGGAGCACGCCGAGATCCTGGAGACCGGCGCGCAGCCGGCCGTGTACGCCGACCACCTGCACGCGCCCGGCGCGCCGACCGTGCTGATCTACGCCCACTTCGACGTGCAGCCGGCCCTCCGCTCCGACGGCTGGAACGCCGACCCGTTCGACCCGGTGCTGGACGGCGACCGCGTCTACGGGCGCGGCTCCTCCGACGACAAGGGCAACCTGCTGGTCCCGGTGCAGGCAGTGGAGGCGCTGCTGGCCGACGGCGGGTCGCTGCCCGTGAACGTCAAGTTCCTGCTGGAAGGCCAGGAGGAGATCGGCAGCCCGACGATGGATCCCTTCGTCGCCGAGCACGCCGGGCGCCTGGCCTGCGACCTGGTCGTCAGCGCCGACGGCTCGCAGTGGAGCGAGACCGAGCCGGGGCTGTGGCTGAGCCTGCGCGGCCTGTGCTCGCTGCAGATCGATGTGACCGGCCCCGCCCGCGACGTGCACTCCGGCACCTACGGCGGCGCCATCCACAACCCCATCCACGCGCTGGTGCGCGTCCTGGACTCCATGCGCAGCCCGGACGGCACGGTCATGGTGGACGGCTTCTTCGACGGCGTGCCGGAGCTGTCGGACGCCGAGCGCGCGGCGCTCGACCGCGTCCCGTTCGACGAGCGCACCTTCCTGGACGGCTTGGGCTCGCAGGGGCTGTTCGGGGAGCCCGGCTACGGCACGCGGGCGCGGCAGTGGCGGCGGCCGACGCTGGAAATCAACGGCATCTGGGGAGGCTTCCAGGGCGACGGGGTCAAGACCGTCCTGCCGAGCCGGGCGCACGCCAAGATCACCTGCCGCCTGGTGGGCGACCAGGACCCGGCCCGGGTCAGGGAGGCGATCGCCGGCCACGTGCGGCGGCACGCCGATTCGGCCGTCGCCGTCGAGGTGCGGTCGCTCGGCTCGGCCGGCATGCCGTACACCATTCCCACCGAACATCCGGGCAACCAGGCCGCGCGCGCCGTCTTGGCCGAGCTGTACGGCACCGAGCCGTACGCGATCGCCTCCGGCGGCAGCATTCCGATCCTGAACATGTTCGAGCGTTACCTGGGAGCCAAGACCGTGATCTTCGCGTTCGCCCTGGAGGACGAGGGCGCGCACGGTCCGAACGAGTTCTTCCGCCTGGCGAGCTACGAGCGCGGCAAGGTGGCCTACTGCCGCCTGCTCGACCGCCTGTCCGGGCTGGCGGCGTAAGAGGAGAGAGCATGACCACGCATCGACTTCGCCGCGCAGCACGCACACTCGCACTCGTCCTGGCCGCCTTGTGGGCGCTCGGCGCCTGCGCCGTCACCCAGGATCTCACCGTCCGCGCCGACCGCTCGGGCGAAACCGCCATCGCCATCGAGCTGGCCCCCGACTTCGTTGCCCGCGCGAGAGAGATGGCCGCCCTCGCCAACATCGAGCTTCCGGACGAGGGGATGGTCAACCTGGAGACGCTCCAGGACACGCTGACCGCCCTGCCCGGCGTGACGGTCACCCAGGTCGAGGCACCTGAAGAGAATCTCCTCGATCTCGCGTTCAGCTTCGAGAACGCACCGGCCATGTTCTCCAGCCCCAGCCTGCTCTGGGAGGCCGGCATCGTCACCTTCGAGGAGGTCGAGGAGGGCACCCGCGTGCGCCTCTACCTGGACCTTGACAACTACAAGCAGCTCAAGCGGATCTTCCCGGTGCTCGACGATCCGGTCGTCTACGCCATGGGACCCGATGAGAACGCCGAGATCACCGCCGAGGACTACCTGACGATGATGAGCTTCGTCCTGGGTCCCGGCGGTCCGGACTTGATCTCGGAATCGATGATCACCATCCGGCTCACCGTCGACGGCGACTTGGTCTCTCAGCGCGGCGGCCGCATCGAGGACGGCGTGGCGATCTTCGAGCTCAACCTGCTCGACCTGCTGCTCCTGCACGAACCGGTCGACCTGGAGGTGGTCTTCCGGTAAACGGGGCTCCACAGAGAGACGGATCCACGAATGTGCCGTCGAACGGCCGGTCTGCTCACGGGGTTGGCGATGGTCGTCAGCATTCCGGCGCTCGGAGACTCGGTCATCTTCGATCTGTTGCATCACGACGATGCGGTAGAGCGCATCAGGTTCGCCGTCGAGAAGCTCGAGATCGATGTCAATGGTCGGATCAAAGACGGAGACCCCAAGGAAACTCCTCTTTGCAGGGCTCCGACAGTCGCTGTCGCTCGGGAGCTGGTGCGTCTTGGCGCGGACCTTCGCGCGCGAGGCGACGAGAGCCAGACCCTGTTTCACTGCGCGATACATCACGGCCGTGATCCCAACCTGATTGGGTGGCTTCGTGGCGAGCTTGGATTGGACGTCGACCAACCCAGCCAGGACGGCATCACGCCCCTGTGCAGCGCCGCCAGACACCAAGGCGTGGCTGAGGTCACCGCGTTGCTCGGTAACGGCGCAGACCCGACCGTAATGTCCCGCGACCCCGACGATCCGTCCATCGAGAGGGATCCCCTCGCGTGCGCTCTGATCAATAGCAGACCATGGTCTGAAGTGATCCGGATCATCGAGGTTCTGAAGGCGGCTGGTTCAGCAGCACCGGCGGCTTCCGAGACGACTGCTGAAGTCCTTCCAGGAGCCCACCCGTTGGTCATGGCATACGCAATCGTCGTTTCGCACATCGTCTCGCCGCTCTTCGGCCGCATACGCTTCTATACACCACCTGACGCGCTTGACGACGCACCCGATCTTCCCCCGGAGCCTGCGCACCTGGGACCTGCCCCATTCGCCTTCGCCGTCCCGGTGCTAGCGGGTCATCCGGTAATGTTGGCGGTCGCCCCCATGGGTTCTCCTCGGCCCATCGAACCGCCATTCCTCGGCAAACCTCCGCCTCCAACTCTTCCGCCACGCACAGTCGTGGGAGTTTCACGGGAGGGCTCGTCCGACTTCCGTGGCGCGCCTTCGACGCCGACCGCCCGGCTCACGACGCGATCAGGGCAGCCGATTGTGTTTGCCGTGAACGAGATAGATCACTCAAGACCGCCAAACGAGAAATATCGACTTGCGGCCAAGCCCGGCCATGGCGTTGCCACCATCCATGAAGGCTCATCCATTTCCTATGCCCCCAACCGCGGAGCGGTCGGCAGCGACGAGTTCACCGTCGAGGCGTTGCGTTCCGATGGATCCTCCGGACAACTGCTCATCCTTGTCCAGAACGACCTCTCGTTCGAGGGTGCTATTGCGGGTTACGTCGGCTCGTTCGACGACGTAGACGTTCTGATCGAAGGCTCGGGAGTGCTGAGAGCCACAACTCCCGACGAGGCCGGGATCTTCCGCTTCTACGAGTTGCCCGATGGCCGCTACACGCTCAAGATCCGAGCTGCGGGCTACCGTGCACCGGCATCTCGTGAATTCACGCTCGACATCGACCGACACCACGCGCTGGCCCTGCGCACGACCGGCGAGTTCGTTCTGACCGAACTGGATACGTCACACGAGTCGTCGTTCGTGTACCACTGGGAGGCGGATCAGACGACCGCCGGATACGAGTATGCGGCTCACGTCAATAAGCCGGTAGAAATTGATCTGTTCAATCAGCCGATCACCGTTGCCGACGAGTCGGCCGCCATTCAGCTCCTGCACGATTACAACATCCGTCTCGTGGACTCGCCCTCGGGTGACTGGACCCAGGAACACGCGTACCGGCTGTTGCGCACGATGAGGTCGATTCCTCAGCCAAGGCGAGATTCCTACGACCGACAGCACCTAGCCCCCAGCGACTGGATCCTCGCCTCCGATCACGTGGCTCAAGACATCCGTGTCGACATCACCGGCGGTCGACAGCACGTGACTGTTTCGGAGGCCGCGTTCGCCAATGCGGCGCCCCGCATCGCCCTGGTCGAAGGCAAGAGGGGGCGCTACTACTCGCAGCGCCTGCACCACGCGCTGGTGCGGTTCGTCACTGCCAACGGGACGGATGAACGCGCCTTCGAGAGAATCCTTCAGGAACGGTACGGCCTGACCACACGCGTGCCGGATTATCGAGCGCTAACCGCGCACACAACCGGCGGCGAGCCACCCACGCGGTTCCAGAAGTTCCATTCCGAGGAGATCGTCCGGCTCATCAACATGCTCGAGGAACTCCCGCGCGGCATGCACAAGATCCCTGAGCTTCGTTTCCTCGTTCGACGACTGAACGGCACGCCTCATCCGGTGAATCCCCAGGCGCCGGCAGTGGCATGGCCCGACGACGGATACATCGAGTTCATGGAAGACGCGTTCCGCACCGCGTCGGACAGCCAGATCCATCGCCTGATCATCCACGAGAAGGCGCATTTCCTTTGGGCTCACCTGTTCGACGATCGACTCAGGCAGGACTGGATCGAACTCGGAGGCTGGTATCGAAACGACAACGCCAGCAGCGGCTGGTCCACGCGCAAACAGACCGAGTTCGTTTCCGCCTACGCTCACGACGAGAATCCGAACGAGGACATGGCGGAGTCCATCGCCTATTTTGTCGTAAACCCCGACAAGCTCAGATCGCGCTCGCCAGCCAAGTATGAGTTCGTACGCGATCGAATCATGCAGGGCAGCGTGTATCTATCCCGTATCCGTGAAGACCTGACATTCAACGTCTACAACCTCTTTCCCGATTACGTATTCCCGGGAAAGATCCGGCGGGTCGACATCCGTGTCGACGGCGCCCCAAAGGACGACAAGGCCGTCGATGTAGAGATCGAACTGCATGCCAACGACCCCGTGACCGAGGGCGCAACTCACGCGCAGATCCGCATCTTCAGCGAGATTGGCACCTGGATAGACCTCGGCCTCCACCCCGTCGACAACCACGGCCGGCGCATCCCCGATCGAGGCGCGGGGATCGTGCTCAAAGGCGGTTTCACGCTCGACAAGTTTGCGAAGGCCGGGTATTGGGCACCGGACAACATCAGACTCACCGACGCGCACGGAAACGAGCGCTTGGAAGGGAGCGAGGACTTCGGTTGGCAACTCTACATCGACAATCCTCTTGAGGACGTTAGCCCGCCTCAATACGTCGAGGACACGGCTTCGTTACAGCTTTCTTCGACGATGCGGAACGGAAGGGAAGTACAGCTCATCCACGCAACGTGGAGAGTGGAGGAAGACAAGAGTATGAGGGATCAGTGGGCTTGTTTCGCCATGCTGAACGATACGATCCCTGAGACGTACCGCGTAGAGGAGTACGGGCATTACGACCCGCAACGCGGGCTGTGCGAAGTAGATTTTCTGATGCCGCACTACATGCCAAGCTCCGTGTATTCGATGAACCACATCATCATGTTCGATCAGGCGCGGAATACCCGAGGCGTCTACTTCACCGATCCCGATCATGGCCTCCGGCCCGAAGACGTCGTCGTAGACGAACCTCCGCAGCGTATCGAGTTGGTGACCGCCAACCCCGATCTCATGCCGCCGGAGATCGATGTGAACAGAATCAGCGTCAGTGCCACGCCCGTCCATCCAGATGCGCCCGACGGCGAAACGATCGTGACCGTGACCTACCATGTCCGGGACGAAGGGGCCGGCTATCGCAAGGCGGCGCTCTACCTTCGCGATCCTCAGGGCATCAAGCACCATCAATGGGCCGTTCACGACTGGTCGGATTTCTTCGACGGCGATCCATCGGAGTGGACGGCCTACACAGAGACCGTCGTTCTTCCGCGCGGTTCCGCCCCGGGAACCTGGGGACTGGCTGAAATGACAGTCTGGGACAAGGCAGGCAACATCCACCGTTACGACTTCACTGAGATCGTGCACATCGATCCTGACTGTGAAACGGAGGGGCAGATGAGCGCAGAAGGGAGGTCGGACTTCTCGGCCGTCTTGATCGCCGCCGTCACCGAGGTGCGGTGCCTGCCGACCTTCGAGGTCGTACACTGATCGCGCCAGTCACCACGGCCCGACTGAACGGAGAGGAATCTGCATGAAGCAAGTCACGAAGCAGCCGCATAGCCCGCGGAGGCTGGTAGCCGCCATCATAGTGTGTACGGTTCTGCTCGCGCTCGCCTCCGATCGGGCCGCCGCGCTCACCGGCGCGGAACGCATGCCTCCCGAGACGTTCCGCTTCGTCGCATACGTGGGCGATGACTACGGGTACTGCACCGGCGTGATCATCGCTCCGACCTGGGTTCTGACGGCTGCCCACTGTGTCGTCAAAGGAGATGGTTCCGCTATCGGACCCGACGAGATCGGCGACCTCTCGCGAGGGTGGCCGGACGACGACTGGGAGCGTGTGCCGGTCAAGCGAGTGGTCCCGCATCCACACTACTACTGGCAAGGCGACGGTTTCAGAAACGACGTTGCGCTCCTTGAGACCGTTCGGGCGTTTGCATCCTCAGACCTGGTTCCGGTCGAAGTCCTCAGCCTTGAGGACGAGGCGCTCTATGCTGCGAACGGCACGACGGCGGTCATGATCGGATACGGCGAGGATGAGAATGGGCAGCGAGAGCCCGACGGGCTGTTCAGGGTGGTCAGCACGCCGCTCCACCACGCTGAATCCTGCCGCACGGAACACTCCTTCGTCGATGCCAGAGAGGAGATCGTCCACCAGGGGACCGTGTGCGCGGGAGATCGTGACCGTGGCATACGGGGTGGAGACAGCGGAGGGCCGTTGCTGGTAAGGACCGACAACGGTACCTACGGGTTGATCGGCATCGCCTCGATCTCAGGGCACGACCGTTCAGGGTATCCCGTGGTCGCAGTCTACACCCGAGTGGCAACCGTAAAGGACTGGATCGACCGCTGTGTCCATGGCACGGGGGAGTGCGTCGAAGGCGGTGTGAAGTTGACGGAGCTCAATCGCTTCGCCGCGGACGAGGTTCGCGAGTCAGAGACACTTGAGCAGCGCTCCACGGCGGTCATCTTTGTCAACGAAACGGAGAAGACGCTCTCGTATCACTGGATCGACTTCAGCGGAAACGAAACGTACTACGGATCGGTCGGTCCGGGCGAGTCCACCAGTCAGCACACCTATCCTGGTCATGTCTGGGCAATCAAGGATCCCGGCGGGCGGACGCTGGCCATCTTCGTCGCCGAACGGGAGACCGGTCGAGCGACCGTCTCCGGAGACGTTCTCATGGCGATTGACGATCGAGACCGCAGCGATGATTACGTCGAGATCGCGGGTGAGGGGACGGTGACGCTCGCGTGGACGAAGCTGAAGAATTGGGAGGACTTTCCTCTTTGGATGGAATCCGACCCGTCAGCAGATCTCGACGTACAGACCACGCCCGGGACTTGGGGAGGATACCCTCAACTCACGAGAAACCGACCAGGCCCTTACGACGGCGTTTGGGCAGTGTACGAGGCGCCGGATGGTGCGGTGGTGCAGGTTGCCGTGTTTGGGAGCGAGTCCGATCCGCCTGAATCGGGAGCAGGGTGGCGTGTGCAGACGGGGGCGGTCTGGGCCGACTGGAACATCGGGACCGGGCCGTTTCGGATTGAGACAGGTGGCAGGCTGCCCCGACACATGGACCTTCATGCAGATCCCGCGAACCCGGTAACCGTCGTCCAAGCTTCCCAGTTGAATGTACCCGTGCCGCCAGACACGGCACGAGACTGGCTGGCGTCATGGCTGTTGCTGATCCACGATGAGGCAACGGGCGCGCAGACCGTAGCGCAATGCTGGTACGGGTGCCGGGCTTGGCAGCGCGCGACTGAGGTTGTGGTCGCTGCTGTCGATAGCGACCCGTCAGTGCCCGGTCTTGGAGCAATCGAAACTGAGACGGACGTCGTCCCCGATCTCTCTCGCGACAGAATCGCACGGGTTCTCGATGAGGCCCTCTCCGCCACGACATGGAACGTCCACGGCGATGAGGTTCCGGACTGGCCGATGCGACTCAGGGCTTTGGAACTGGTGGTCGAGTTTCTTGAGGGCACGGAATAGATGGAGGTTGCGATCCTGGATTGATAGGCGGTCGCAAGCCGCGAGTGCACGATCTCAATGTTCGCGTGTCAACCGCCGCAGTTCCTCCCACGAGAGCCGAACCCGAAGGGGATTGCGCGCGATTGCCACAAAGCACTCCTCCCTGCTCTTCCTTGGCGGAGCCGGAGGATCCTGTAGTCGGGCGCGAGCGAGTCTGCCCTCCCCCTGGCGCCGGATGTCGAAGATCTCGCCAGTATGGGCTGTCGGTATGACGACCCGCTTCTTCGAGTCGCCCCGCGCCATTGCCATGGTGGTACTGTCCCACTTCTCCGTAGTCGCATCAACTCGTCTTCCTGACCGGACTGATTCAAGCACGTGCGCGCCTATATTGTGCTGGGGTATAATGTCGGAGGAGCGATGCATACCACCACTCTACGCAAGGTCGGCGGCTCCGTCATGCTCGCGGTGCCCCCCGCGCTGCTTGATGACCTGGAACTTCGGGCCGGCGCCAGAGTGGACATCAGGATCGAGAAAGGCCGCCTGATCATCGCACCGAGAACGCGGCCTACCTACACCCTCGACGAACTCCTCGCGCAGTGCGACGAGACCGCCTCGGCCGACCGCGACGATAGCGCTTGGCTCGATGCCGGACCCGTCGGCAACGAGCTCCTGTAGTGCAGCGAGGCAAGATCTGTCCGCTCAGCCTCGACCCCGCCGGCCGGTCATGACCAGCAAGGACCCGGCCGGCCGTGGTCGTCTCCCACGCTCCCTTCAATGAAATCACCGGGACACCCCGCGCCCTGCCCGTCACCACCAGCGGGCGCTTCGCACACCGTCACGGGTTCGCGGTGTCACTTGATGATGCACGTACTCGAACCGTTGGCGTGTTCCACTGTGACCGGCCAAAGGGAGCTCGTCGACCGACACCGAGATGGAAGGCCGAACACGAGTACGGGCTAAGCACGTGACTCCGACAGACATCATTGAGAAGGTCTTGGATGAAGCGAAGGCAACGTCAAGACCCGCCTACAGGGGCCAGCCTGATGCCGCAATGAAGTTGCTGTCAGGGGCCGTCGACCGCCTGCAGCGGGCATATGGCGATTCTGTCCCGGACGACCATAACCATCTGCGGGATCTATTTTCCGAGTACCACCGTGACCTGATCAATTCGATGGCAGTTCTCGACGGGGAACGGATGTCATACTTGCAGAGGCTGTCTGTCCTCCAACATCACGGAGCAGCGACCGGGCTACTGGACTTCACGGAGAGTGCTCTGGTCGCCCTGTGGTTCGCGTGCGACGACGCACCTGACAAGGACGGGAAGGTATTCATCGTGGACATCGGGGACCATCAGGTTGCGGCGAACGGTCGGACGCTGAACGATGACGATCTGTTCGGTACGGAGAGGGTCGTGTATTACGAGCCGGACCACTCTCTGGGGGCGCGGATTGTCGCGCAGCAGAGCGTGTTCGTGATCTGCAATCCCCCTTGGATACGAGACTCGCTGTTCAGATCCGTGGTCGTACCGAAAGAGGCAAAGAAGAGCATAACAGAGTATCTGAAGCGAGTCGGGTTGTCGGAGCGCGTGCTGTTCGGAGACGTTCCGGGACTCGCTCGCGCGAACGCAAGACACAAGCCGCTAAGACGTAAAGAGACGCCAACTCCAGAACGGTACAGAGACCAAGGGAACCGCGCCTATCAGGCGGGACGATACCGTGACGCCCTCATGTACTACGAGTCGTTTGCGGCGGCACGTCCCAACATTGCCCAGCCATATTGCCTAATTGGCGACTCACTCGCGGCGCTCGGACGATTTCAAGAGGCCATCGACGCGTACACACGAGCGATAGAGAGAGTCGACCAACCGATCGACTTTGGACCCGGAGTGACCGTGCACTGGGATGCTGTTGGCCCATCCATGTTGCAGGCGATCTACTACAACCGAGGCAACACACATGCGGCGACCGGATACCATGATCGAGCCGTTGTAGACTTTGATAGCGCTCTGGAGCATGGCAATGAGCCAAAGAGAAACGTACTGTTCAACCGTGGGAATTCGAAGTATCACATGGGACATTATGCGGAGGCTTACAGCTGCGAATCGGCAGGGAAAGTGACCCCAGGTCGGCATTCAAAACGACCCCCCTACCCGGGTTTGTAGCTACTCGTACCATCGACCGAGGGTGGAGTCAATGCATTGGTACGGGCCGCCGCGGCGCCGATGGGCACCGTAGGGACGCCGAAAGAACGACACGGAGCGGGCGGGCGGCCAACCGGAGGATGCCGGTTTCGGTCGGCGCAGGGAGCATGCCGGCATCCGGTCGATGAGGTGGCGGGCCGGGAGCCGCGGCGCCGAGTCGGCGATGCGCGCCCGGCCCGCACCTGCGGCGAACGGGGCACGCCGATGGGCTGGCCACAGCCGGGCAGGGTCTGATGGGCCGCATGGCATGGAGCGCCTGACTGGGCGAATCGGGCGCCGGACGACCGAAACGACCGCGGTCTGGAAATTCGGCGCACGAGGATCGCCGTCACGGCGTTTTCTCAGGCGAGGTGGTGTCCCGATACCCCCGCGGCGGCACGCCCAGTCCGCGTGCCCGGTTGGCCAACCGCACGCAGGTGCCGCCGTGCCGTGCGCGCGGCGCTCGTCGACGGCGATCTGCGCCGGAGCGCTGATGCTGCTGCCCGGCCGCTCGGAGCCGTCGGCGTCGACCGGTATGCCTGCCGAGCGTTCAACGCCGGTTTTCCCGGCCCCCTCGGAGCGGGACGTTGCCGGCGGCGGCCGCGCAGGCTCCCGTGCGATCCTCATGGCGAGTCGCCCTGCGGCAACTCTCGTGACCTGCGCACGAAGCTGTCCATGCGGTAGCTCTTGCCTTCGATGACCAGCTTCGTCGCGCGGTGCACCAAGCGGTCCATGCAGGCGGAGGCCATCAGCGGGTTGGCGAACACCAGCGGCCACTCGCTGAAGTCGCGGTTGCTGGTGATCACCGTGGCACGACGCTCGTAGCGCTGGCAGATCACCTCATACAGATCCTCCTGCTGGTGCTCCGGCAGCGGTTTGAGGCCGAAATCGTCCAGGACCAGGAGCGCCACGGTGGCGACTTGGCGCAGCCGGCGCGCGTGGCTGCCGTCGCCGCGGCCGGCGTGCAGCCAGTCGAACAGGACGCTGGTGCGTTCGTAGGTGACCTCGTGCCCCTTGCGACAGGCGACGTGGCCGAGCGCCTGAGCTGCGTGGCTCTTACCGACGCCGGACGGACCGACCAGGAAGACGTTCTCGGCGCGCGCGACGAACCGGCAGGTGGCCAGCTCGCGCAGCGTCGGCGCGTGGATGGTCGGGTTGAAGGTGAAGTCGAAGGTCTCCAGGGTCTTGTCCGGGGCGAGGCCGCTCCTGCTGAGCCGGCGGGCGAGCTGCTTGAACTCGCGCCGCTCGACCTCGTCGGTGAGCAGCGTGTCGAGCAACTGGGTGTAGCTCCACTTCTCGGCCATCGCCTGCTGCAGGCGTTCGGTGAGGGTGTCGAGCATGCCGGCGAGCTTGAGGCGGGTCAGCTTGGGCTTCAGCAGGGCGACCTCATCCATGAGGCTGCTCCTGCGCGGCGGCCGTGGCGGTGTGGTCGGCCGCGGCCGGGACGTCGAAGTAGCCGAACTGGCGCGCGAAGCGAAACTGCATCTGTCCGTTGGCCGGTTCGGCCGGCAGTTCCTCCGGCAGCCGGTCCAGTTCGTTGACGAGGATGTCCTTGACGCTGCGGTAGCTGGGCGTGGCGAAGCGCACCGCCCGCCGGCAGGCGACCTCCAACCGCGCGGTGGTGTAGGTGTCGGCCAGTCTGATCAGCGCGCGCACCGGCCGCAGTCCGTCGACCGCCCGGTCGGCGAGGATCAGCTCGGCGACCAAGCCCACCGACGGCCCGAGCCGCTGCGCCCACTGCACCAGCCCCTCGCTGGTGAGGTTCAGGTACTGCTCCAGCTCCGGCGGCGCATGCTCGGACTTGCGCTTGACCTCCCACGGCTTGGTGGCGCGCTGATGGGCGGTGACCTCCTGGTGGTCGAGAAAGATGCGCACCGTGTGGGAGTTGCCCATCGCCAGCACCCGCGTGCCGATCAGCCGGTGCGGGACGCTGTAGAAGGCCTTCTCGAACTGCACGCGCCAGTCCGGTCCGACGGTGAGCTCCTTGCACGTCACCTGGTCCCATCGCCGCAGCGGCAGCGGCCGCAACGCGGTCGCTTCCTCGGTCTCGAACAGCTCGCGCGGCGTGCGCCCGACCTTCTGGATCACGTGCGGCTCGTAGGTGTCGCGGTTCCAGCGTTCGAGCGCCTCGATCAACTCGTCTGCGTAGGGCACCTCGCGCCCGCGCTGTTTCTGCTCCTCGCGGAACAGCGGCAGGAAGTTCCTCTTGACGTACTTGACGTCGTTTTCGACGCCTCCCTTGTGCTCGGGCCGCCGCGGCAGACAGGGCGAGATCAGGAACCCGTAGTGCTCGGCCAACTCCCGATAGGCGCGGTTGACCAGCGGGTCCTCGAAGGAGGCGACGATGATCGCCGCCTTCAGGTTGTCGGGGGTCGCTTTCTCGGACACCCCGCCGAAGAACTCGAAGGCGTGGATGTGGCAGGCGAAGAAGGTGGGCTGCTTCTGATTGAACACCACCTCCCGGTAGGCGAGCCGCGAATGGCGCAGGCGCCCGGAGAACATCCAGGTGCGCCGCCGCGAGCGCGTGGCGGTGTCCCAGGTCAGCCCGAGATGACCGAAGTCGACCTCCATGACCTCGCCGGGCTTGGTCTCGCGCCGCATCACCGGCCGCACCGTCTTCGGGAAGTGCCGGTGGATGTAGCGGCGCACGGTGGTCTCGGAGTACTCCATCCCCAGCCCCGTCAGCAGCTTGTGGATCACCAGGAAGCTGTAGGGCTCCTTGAGCTCGAGCCATCCGGCGATCTTCTCGCGGTGGGCGTCCAACGGGTGTGCGGCGCCGCGCTCGGCCTGCTGCTGTTCGTGGTACCGCTCGCGGAGCTGCCGCTCGCTGGGCAACTCCGCGGCATCCAGCCAGCCTTCCTCCTCGGCCAGCTCCCGCACCCTGCGGATCACGCTGCGGTGCTTGCCGGTCTCGCGCTTGATCGCCTTGATCGACTGGTTCATCCTCAGTCGCCGCACGATCTCTTGCAGATCCATCGTCGACGTCCTCCTCGCCATCTGACCCCCCTCACGCGGTTCGTTGGTTGTTCACCCGAACCGTCGGTCGTGAGGGGGGTCGTTTTCAGTGCCGAGAGGGGGGTCGTTTTGAATGCCGACCGGGGGTCGTTTTCGATGCCGACCCGGGGTCGTTATGAATGCCGAGGGGGGGTCGCTAACCGTGCCGGTTTAGAACAGCGACTTCGAGGCGGCATGGTCCGAGCGGCAAGGGAGCGATGCTGCGGTCGCACTGGGCAACTGCAAAGTCATGATCGGAGAGTTCGCGGAAGGATTGCGGCGATATCTGGACGGTATCGGCGTCGCGGAGCCAGAAGGTTCAGCTACGCATTGCCGGCACAACGCCGACCAACGGCGACAGGTTCTTGACATCCTTGACGGATGCGACCGTCAAGTCAGCCATGAGGGGCACATCGTCTACGTCGACTCTGCGCGCGAGGTCGCAACGTTTCGGTTCGCTGGCAATCCCGGCAACGCTGGGAATACACCGTCGGGCATGGTGAACGCGCACGGTGGGGAAGGCTTTGGTGGCGGCCCCGGGTTCGAATTAGTCACTCGGCCATGAACGAGCTGAGCTACATGCGCTGCTCAGCGAGGCGCCCGATGGTGTCGCAGTCGATCTCTGGTTTTCTGAGCCGTTCCATGTGTACGCCACGGGCAACTTCCGATGGAAAAACGCGAGGGAGGACCGTCCCTCCGTCCGGTGAGGAACGCCCCGCTTTCATGATAAACCCGGCCGGTCCCCCCTCGCTACTTCAGAATGCGATGGCCAACTCCACGCCCACGTCCCAGTCGATGCCACGGCCGTAGTCCTGCAGCTTCTGCTCCCCGATCAAATCATCGAACTGCTCGAAGCCGAAGACGTACCCAAGCGATGCCCTCGGCGCGATGGACACCGAGCCCCAGATCCACCGGTGGCCCAGGTGCAGCGATACGCCCGCGATGACCGTCGAGTCCGTTGCCGCCGGCGACTCCCGTTCGTCGCTCACGGTCAGGAACCCCACCGCCAGCGCACCGCCCAGGAAAATGCCCCTCGGCGCTAACCCGCCCGGGAAGTAGTTCAGTCCAACATCGAGACTCAGCCTCCAGGCGTCGTACTCGTCGTGCTCCAGCCCCTTCACACCGTAGATGTCGTCGGCCAGGGTCCGGAGCAACGCGAACTGCGGGTTGTGGTACGCCGGCAGCAGGACCAGCGTGAGCTGATCCGCCAGCACCGTTTCGAACGATGCGGTGTAGACCCCGACCAGCGGCCCCAACGGGTACACCTGCACCAGCGAGGCGTGCTGTGCCGAGTCGTGTTCCTCTGCGACTGCCGGGGCCGCCGCCAGTGCGACCGCGAATACCGCGAGCACTACCAATCGAGTCAGATTCCTCATGAAGACGCCTCCCGCGTCGGTTGAGATCCGGAACGGAAGGCCAGCATGACCATTCCGCCTCCGCCTGCGATCGCTGCGATCGCCAGTACTGTCGAGAACTCCAGCGATCCGATGACCGGATGCCAGAGCATCAGAACGCCGATCAGGAGCTGCAGGATGCCCAGGAAGAACCTGCCCCAGGTCCACCCCCGGTCCCCGCGCGCTCCAAAGAGGTTCGATAGCCCGAACGCCATCGCGCTGATCGCTGCGAACAGATACAGCGTCGCCGTGGCGATCACCACACCCAGGATCGGGTGCCCAAGGATCACCAGTCCGCCCAGGATCCCGATCACCCCTCCGAACAGCGTCCAGCCACGTCCCTGGCCGCGGCGCGTGAACAGCGCCTGGAAGACGTCGATGACGCCTCCCACCAACCAGAACACCGCGATGACCCTTACGATGAACAAGGCCGTCGTCGCGGGGTTCGTCAGCAGCATCATCCCGACGACGAATGAACCCACTCCCCACAGTATCCATGCTCCTCTGCCCACTTCCTGGGCGCGTTCCCGTGCCATACCGACTCCTCCCCGAGACGATACAATCTCTACGTGAGGCTTGCGTGTGCTGGCGGTTCGTGAACGTGTTTTATTCGTAAATTGTTGCCTGGGCCACCGGCTCCGTCGGGTTTCAGAGCCTCCGACGGCCCGATGACGTACGCCGCCCTAACGACGCAGCGTGCCCGGATCGGCCATCCGGTAGCCCACCCCGCGCTCGGTATAGATGTAGACCGGCCTCGCCGCGTCATCGCCCAGCTTGCGGCGCAGCGTCTTGACGAAATTGCGCACCAACTCCGTGTCGTTCGTCTCTCGCCCGCCCCACACCCGCCGCATCAGCAGGTCGTACGTCGATACCCGGCCCGCGTTGAGCGCGAGGACGCGCAACAGCTCGTATTCGGTCGCGGTCAGCCGCACCCCGCGGCCGCCCACCGTCACCCGGCGCTGGTCGTAGTGGATGGCCAGATCCCCCAGCACGAACGGTTTGGGCTCGTCCCGCCTGCGCAGCGCCGCCCGGATCCTGGCCGTCAGCTCCGTCGGCGAGAAGGGCTTGACGATGTAGTCGTCAGCGCCGCTCTCCAACGCGCGCGCGATGGTCTCGTCCCGGGCGTAACCGGATATGAAGATGACCGGCAGATCGGCCAGCTCCGGGATGCTTTCCATCAACTCGATCCCGTCGGCGCCGGGAAGCATCAGGTCCAGCAGGACCAGACGCGGCTCCTCTTTCTGGATGACGTGCGACAGCCCCTCATGCTCGCCGGTGACGATCGGAGCATAGCCGGCCGCCGCCAGCGCGCCGCGCAGGTAGTGCAGCGTCTGGGGGTCGTCGTCCACCACCAGGATGGGGACAGGCTCACGCCCCTCGCGAACGGGCCGGGAGCGGCTTCGGCTGGCGGCGGCCCCGACGGCCTCCTCGGCCGCCGGGAGCGTGAACGTGAACCGTGTGCCTTGCCCCACCCCGCCGCTCTCGGCGCGGATGCGGCCCCCGTGCGCCTCCACCAGGCCCTTGCAGATGACCAGACCCAGGCCGGACCCGGTGAGTCCGCTCTTGCTGTCACCGCTGCCGATGCCGGTGTACTTCTGAAACAGCCGCGGCAACTGCTCCGCCGGAATCCCCCTGCCTTCGTCACGAACCGAGAGCGCGACGTGCTCGCCGTCGCGTTCTGCGGAGAACCGGATCGGCGACGACTCGGGAGCGTGCCGGGCCGCGTTGGAAAACAGATTGTTCAGAACCTGCACGATGCGTTGCCGGTCGGCCATCACCCGGGGGAGGTCCGGCGGCAGGTCGATCAGCACGGTATGCCGCCCACCGCCGCTCATGAACGTGCTGCGCGCCTGGTCCACGAGAGCGGCCACGTCGGTAGGCTCGGGCGCGACGGACAGCCTGCCCGCGTCGATGCACCCCGCATCCAGCAGATCGACGAGCAGGCCGTCCATGTGGTTGGCCTGATCGTCGATGATGCGGAAGAACTGACGCACCTCGGCCGGGTCCAGAACCCGCGAGGCGCCGAGCGCGGTCGCCGCCGAGCCCTTGATCGAGGTCAGCGGTGCGCGCAGCTCGTGGCTGACCATCCCCAGGAACTCCGTCCGCAGGCGCTCCAGTTCCTGAAGCGGCGCCAGATCCTGCATGGTGACCACCACCGAGAGAACCGCGCCGTCGTCGGCGTGGATCGGCGTCACGTTGACCAGCGTGGTCACGCTGCGCCCTTCAGGGACCGAGAGCTCGATTTCCTCCGCGCGTAACGTCGTGGCGTCGCTCAGCGCACGCGACAGCGGCAGTTCGTCCAGCGCGATCTCGCGCCCGTCGGCGAACCGGCATCTCATCACCTCCAGCAGTTGCTCCACGGAACGGCCCGTCGTGCGCAGGTTCCCCACGATCCGCTTCGCCTCGCGGTTGAGCGACCTCACATCGCCGGTTCTCGCATCGAACACCACCACGCCGACCGGCGAGGTCTCCACCAGCGCCTCCAGGTCGGCCCGCGCCCGCCGCTCGGCGCGGTGCGTGCGGGCGTTGACGATCGCCGTGGCCGCCTGCGACGCAAGCAGCACCAGGACCTCCTCGTCCTCGCTCGTGAACTCGCCGCCGCCCTCCTTCCCGACGACGCAGAAGCTGCCGACGTGTACCCCGCGATGGTGCATCGGCGTGCCCTGGAAGGCCACCGGAGGCACCGACTCCAACGAATAGCCCAGCGAGCGCACGTAGGCGCATGCGTCCGGCAGCCTCAGCGTTCCCGGCAGGTTCCGGAAGTGTTCGAACAGCCGCGGCCCGTCGGGCGACGCAGCGAGCGTGCATTGCTCTTCCGGCGTGAGGCCGGAACTGGTGAAGTCCTCGGGCTCACCCGCCTCGTCGATGGTCGCGATCACCGCGAAGCGCGCTCCGGTCAGGGCGCGAGCGCTCTCCACAACCTCGTGCAGGACGGTATCGAGGTCGAGACTGGCGTTGAGCTGCCGGACTGCCGCAGACAGCCGGGACGTGCGCTCGCGCAGCGCTTCATACGCCCGCCGAAGATCGTCGAGACCGGTCACATCTCCCTCCCTCCTCTGTCTCTTTGGCTCCACCTTAGCCAAAAACTCACAAATAAATCACGATGTTCTGCGATCGCTCACTACAAATTCACGGATATGTAACTGCGAGTCGCTATACTCTCCGCATTCGGTATGGATGAGATTCGATCCTTGAGGAGTGTGGCGCCGGGCCCCGCGGACGGGGCTGACCCAAGGCCTCGCCGGGCTTGTCAGTCCATGCCGAACCCGTGTGGTCGGGGGTGATGGCCCTGACCCGCAAGGTCAACGGGCTCGGCCTGACCGTCCTGGGTGGCTCGCTGTGTATCACCTCCGCCATAATCGCCATCAGTTCCGCCGCTGCCGGAGCCGCGACAGTCGATGCCGCGATCGAATCTGCCATCACCGCCGCAATCGAGACGGCCGCCGATTCCGCGCTTCAAGCTGCAGCCGACGCCGCGATCGAGGTCGTCGTAGATACCGCGGTCGACCAGGTCGTCGACTCCCTGTTGGAGAGCGTCGACGGCGCACTGGCAACGGTCGTCGATGCTGCGGTCAAGGCGGTCGATGCCGCCACGGACCAGAATTGACCGGACCCAGGCAGCCACGCAACCACCTGGTACTTCTGCGCCGGCCTCTCCGGCGGCCCCGCGGGCGCCCGGCCGGCGCGACCGGCTCAGCGGGCCGTAGCCGCCAACAGCTCCGCGAATCCGGCGACCACGGTCTTCTTCCCCTGCACCGAGATCGGCTCCGTGCCGAGATACACGTCGAAGAGCGCCCCGCACAGGACCGTTGAGTCGATCGGCGCGCGCTCGACTCCGCCGACCGTGGTCGTCAGCCGCCCCGACGGCGCGCATGCGAACACGATCTCCGTGCCGGTCGCGATCTCGGGCGCGTCGAAGTAGCCGCGAAACCGGTCCAGCGCTCGATATGCATCGCCTTCCCCATCGGCCGCTGCCATCCGGGGTCGCAGGGAATCATCGAACGCGTCTGCCACGTCCCCACCGGCGACAGTCCGCACCATCACGAGCCGCAGCGACATCGCGACCTCCATGTCGAGCAGGCGCGCATAGAAGCGCTGGTCGCCGGCGAGCTCGGCCGGCGAGCGCCCGGAGAAGTCCGACAGCGCTGTGCGCGCTTCGTCCGCGTCGACGTACAAACCGAAGGCGTACACGTGCACGGGGAAGAACAGGACCATCACCTCGCGGAGCCCGGTGCCGGTGAGCCGTTGCTCACTCGCGCCGCCGGGCGGCATGAGCGAAACCGGGAACGGCGTCTCGCTGAGCGGCTCCAACACCGTCTCCCCCGGCTGCGCGGTGGCGACGCCGGCGACACCCATCAAGGCCACGATCAGAAGGACCCGCCGTTGCATCGTGTTCACATGGCTCCGCGGCCGTTAGCGTGTCAGCCGCTGCAGTTCGTCCCACGAGAGTCGAAGGCGGAGGGGATTGCGGGCGATGGCTGCCAGACACTCCGCTCTGCTCTTCCTTGGACGAACCGGAGGAAACTGCACCCGGATATTGAAGATGTCGCCAGGATGGGCCGTCGGCAAGACGACCCGCTTCTTCGCATCAGCCCGCACCCGTGCCACGGTCGGACCGTCCCACGTCACCGGAAGTCGGTCAAGGTGAATCCTGGCTCCCGGCGGCTTCCCGCCCGTCCGTCCACACTTGTATTATATCCGGATATAATGCAGGAGGAGCGAATGCATGCCACCAATCTGCGCAAGGTCGGCGGCTCGGTCATGCTCGCGGTACCCCCGGCGCTGCTTGATCCTGGAACTTCGAGCCGGCGCCACGGTGGACATCGGGATCGACGATGGTCGCCTGATCGTCGTGCCGAGAACGAAGCCAAGCTACACCCTCGACGAACTCCTCGCGCAGTGCGATGAGACCGCACCAGCCGATCACGAGGATCGCGCCTGGCTTGAGGGCAAACCGCTCGGCAACGAGCTGTTGTAGTGCTCGTCCATCAAAAACCTGCGTGAAGCGAACTCCTGATACGGCACTACAAGCGTAAGGCGGTTCATCAAGTGTGTTATTTCACCGAACGAAAGTCCGACGATCGCTTGCAGGTGATGGATCAGCGGCTGGAAAACTATGGGGAAATTCGACCTGCGGTTGCGGACCGTGGAACACTGGAACACGGACGAGCCAAGATAGGAGGATTGCGCGAAGCCATTGTGGAACGACGGGCTACTGCCTGAGCCATTTGGCGCCGCATCGCAGTGATTGCCGGCCTGAGCGACGGTTGTCTGAGAGCGCGGGTTTGCTGGATTGGCCCGCCATGTTGCGGTCTATTCCTCATGTCTTCTTTCCGCGACGGTCCAATTGCGACGACCGGCGAACACCTCGATCATCGTACTACTGCCAATAGGCGACTACCTCATACGAATTCGTTCCAACCCCGATCAGGCTCACTTCGTCGACCAAGCGCGTATCGACATCTGGCGCTTCCTTCCAATGAAACGACATGGCGAAGGAGACGTTTCCGTGAATGCCCCCGGACCTTCCTCCAAGCAGTTTGTTCTGACGCAAGGCTACGGAGCCTCGCTTGTCGGACATTTCGAACGCGAGCACGGCAAGACCGTCGGATGTCAGATCTTCTGACTTGAACGGCGGCACGGCTTCAAGTCGATCCAGGCTATCGAACTTGGTTTCAGCAGACCATTTAGCCTTTCTGCCGAAATCGTAGGCAGTGCAGACGACCTTCAACGCGCGTACCCCATCCAGGTGTATCGGCTCTATCGGATAACAAAACGGCTTCTCGCTCAAGTGCTGCGTGCGCAGGAATTGCGTCCAGTCCGGCGGCTCGGATGAATCCAGCGGAATAGAGGTCGTGAGTGCGCCATTCGACAACCGATAGCGCATGTGCGGGTCTCCCGGTTTCCAGGACGTGCGCCAATCGTTTCCGTCGGCACTGAACTGGCCCGTAAACGAGTTGTCGAGCCGGACAACGGACGGTGGATGCACTACGAAAATCCCGCCGCTCACGTCCGGGTGGGCGAAGGCCACGCTCGTCCACAGTGGCCGCTCCCCCTCGGAAATATGCGTAAGCCACGGTCTCTTGATTGTGGCACCTACAGAACTCCTGTCGTATTGGGGCTGTGGTGGGGTGGTTCCCTCCTCTGTCCGAATGAATCCGCGAACCTGCCGGGCGGACACTTCGCTACGATGCCTGCCGAATGCTCTCATCCACAGAGAGAATTTCCGGCAGCGATCAGCGAGAACGCCCCATAACCGATACAGATCGGGAGCAAGAAAGGCACCCGATAGGAAAAAACAAACGCCAGACAGAATCGGGTAGGACTGTAACCACTCGAGCCAAGTCGCAGCGATGCCCCACCAACCGGCCAATTGAAGGACTCCACCTGCGAGCTTTCGGCTACGCGTTCCTGCCGGCCGATCCATGCATCCGATCATGATGGCCGCCACGGTCAGGGGTCAAGATTGCCATTTCCGCTTTCTATACGCCCGTGCTCATGGTTCGGGTCGTACCGGTATGGCGGTGCCGACCAGCCGCGACCGGGGTGCCCTGTCCGGCACGACAACTCCGTTTTGCCGTCCCAGCAATCGGGGCGCCAGCGATCACGCAACCGATCTATACGCAGTTCAGTCCAGAAGATGACCCGCGTCGTCGAAGACGAGGGGCTCGGGCGGACCTTCGACGTCCACCTGCGCCCCGTTCAGGGCCGCGACGGCCGCCGGGCTGGCCTGCAGCTCGCCGAGCGACAGGGTGTCGCGGATGCGCGCCAGGCGCAGCGCCGCCGGATCGGTGACGCCGGTGGTCTGGATCGCCGCGCGGATGGCCAGCGCGTCGGTGGCCAGCACCATCGGGATCTTGACGCTCACCGACGCGGTCGAGGTGAGCGCGTTCGGGTAGGTCTCATCGAAGGTCATGCGGTCGAACACGCGGCGGGTGGTCACGTCCACCAGGCCGATGCCGTTGGCGTTGCCGTGCGTCTCCGGGGTCAGGCTGAGCGCCGCGATGCGGGTGATCGCAGGTCCTCCGGTGAGGTCCGGGTTGCTGTAGCGGCCAACCACGTTGCAGTCGAAGCCGGTGCCGGCGATGTTCTTGCCGATCCGGTCCAGCACCAGCACGTCCAGCTCCGCGAACGGCAGGGTGGGCTGGAGGCTGCGGGCGCGGTCCAGAAGCTCCGGCTCGCGCTCGATGATCTCCGCTCCCGGGACCAGCTCGACGTGGCAGGTTTCGTGGTGGGTGTTCTCCAGGAGCGCGACGCCGGCGCGGACGCGGCCGGTGGCCAGCACGTGGGAGGCGACCGCCAGCACGGTGTCCGCCATCGCCGTCATGCCGCGGCTGTGATACGCCTGCGCGCCCGCCTGCTTGCCCAGGCCGATGGCGATCATCTTGTCCAGCCCGCTCTCCCGGTCGCCGCCGAACGAGCCGTGCGGCTTAACGCGGTGGACGATGCCGTCGGTACGCTCGTCCCCATGCTGGCCCTTAGTTCGGCCTGACCCCCAGGCGGTAGCCGCCGTCGCTCCCACCGACGCGACCATGAGCGGCCCGGAGCCCGCCGCGCGAACGGCCGTCGTTGGAGAGGTCTGCGTGCTGCCCCCGGCCGCCGAACAACCCAGTCGGATCCGCACCCCGTCACCGCAGATCCGCCATCCGTCGCTTCTTAAGCTATCCACGCCTCCTCTGTTGACGCCCTTCTCGTCTCCAACGCATCCTCCACTACGACAACATGTCCACAACACTCACGGTGGAGCTACCCCAATCCGCTCCGGCCCGTAGTATTCTTATGAGTAGCCTCGGTGACTGAGCCTGTTCCCCGATCCCTCACCTCCGACGCCACATCGACCACAAATACCCTATCTGCGATCGATGTTTTCTGCGGATGCGGCGGGTTGACGACAGGTTTACGCAGTGCGGGCTTTCGCGTCATTTTTGCCCTCGACAACGACCTCCGTTCCGTCGAAACATATCGCGCCAACCACGAGGACGTGCCTGTTTGGCACACAGACATTCGCGACTTTGATCCCTCCGCGATGCTATACGAACTCGATCTGTCACCCGGCGACCTTGATCTAGTCGCCGGCTGCCCCCCCTGTCAGGGTTTCTCTCGACTCCGTACACTGAACGGTTCCCTCCACGTACCGGACCCTCGTAACGACCTGATCTCCGAATTCCAGCGGGTAGTTCATGCCCTTCGTCCCCGCGCCGTTATGATGGAGAATGTACCCGCGCTTGCTTCCGACCAACGCTTCACCGACTTCTGCCAGGGTCTCGATGCCTTGGGCTACATAGGGGCGCATCAAATCCTCGACGCCGCCGGTTTCGGCGTGCCTCAGCGCCGTAGGCGCCTCATCTACCTTGCCGGTTACGGAATGTCGATACCATTCGCCACGGCCGCCCGCGACTCGCCAACCGTGCGAGACGCGATCGCCGACCTACCTCCCCCAGGGCAAAGCGGCGACGGTATTCACGACCTCCCGGAACGTCGCAGCCCCGACGTAATCCGCGTCATATCCAGAGTTCCCAAGGACGGCGGAAGCCGCTCGGATCTCCCGAACCATCTGCAGCTACCGTGCCATCGTCGCTCCGACGGCTTCAGCGACATCTACGGTCGCATGGCTTGGGACCATGTAGCCCCCACTATCACCAGCGGCAGTTTCAACCCGTCGAAAGGGAGGTTCCTCCACCCTCAGGACGACCGCGCAATCACCATTCGCGAAGCAGCCCTCCTACAAGGCTTCCCAGCCGACTACACGTTTTTCCCCGAACACGGCAAGGAAAATCTCGCCGCCATGATCGGAAACGCCCTCCCGCCTCCGTTTGTTGCTGCGCACGGAACCACTATACGGAACACTCTACAATAGGCCGTCTACCTATCGCCCACGATCCGGCCCTCTCCCGCCGTCACTACTCCCGTTCGGATGCCCCTCCTCTTAGCTTCTCCGCCAAATCCTTGTCCAGTGCCGAAGCCTTCCCCTCCTTGGACTCCGTCCAACTTCTGACCGCCTCGACAAAATCCTCATCCCCGATCGCCTTCGGCTGCAAGTCTCGATCCCAATCGATCTTCACAAGAAGCGGAAACCGCACTGCCTGTCCACTCACAATCCCTTCGCCGGGTCCGAACCCCGGCAACAGCCTCCCATCCGCTTTCGAAAGATTCTCCATCACTTTTTCGACAAACGACTGGTCGCGCGGATTCACGAGCCGGAACACAAGAAAAGTATTGCACTGCGACAGTGTGGTCTCGTCGAGTCGCGACGGTCGCTGACTGATAAGAAGCAAGCCCACACCGAACTTCCTCCCCTCGGTTATCACCTTCCGAATTATCTCCACCGACGGCGTCTCTGATTGCCCCTCTCCTCTGCTCGGTATAAAATTGTGCGCCTCCTCCACCAATGCGAGAAACGGTGGTATTTGGTTCTTCATTGATGCCCGAACTTCGTAGAGATGTCCCAGTACCAGAGAAACTATTGTCGACTGCGTTAGATGATCGTAGCCCCCGAGATACAGTATACTTACTTGATCCGGTCGTATGAACCGGTCTGGTGCCACAATAGGATCGGGCATCGGCTCGAAGTCGAAATCCTTCAGCCGCCTTCGTAATGTCTCATTTGAGCTCATCATGGCTTCCATCTGCTTCCGCACCATCCTCAGTCCCCGACGTACCGCTCCCACCGTTCTCGCCTTCTGTCCTTCCTGTTTGGGCAGTTCCCCAAGCACCTTGTCCAAGAATAGGGTGATCGGCACTTCCTCCGTTTCTCCCGTCTTCACTCTTTCCAGCGCCGTACTAAATTCCTCTCGTTGAGGATCCGTGAATCCCTGGGTCATTTGACTCACGAGGAAACTAATGACGTCACGGTTCCGCTCGTTGACACTGATCGCCGGGTAGTAGAGCTTTACGTCCGTTTTGCCAAACAGCTCCCTATTTTCCCAGATTCCCAAGTAATCCCCATGCGGATCCAAGACCAGAATCGGATAGCCTGCGTCGATCAGCTCTCGCAGAACACGCCGCGCCGCCACTGTCTTTCCCCCACCGGTCATCGCCAGAATCGCCATATGCCGTGCAACTAGTACGTTCGTCTTGATCGACACGGGTACATCCGCTCGACCTATCAGGGTCCCGATCCGCAGCCTATGGGTGTCAGCATCATCCCCGGTGAGAATCGTTTTAACAGCCTCCGGAGGAGGCAGCCGCACGACTGCACCGGGTTGCACTGGGTAATTCAGCGGAGTCATCGTGTGATAGTCTGAGCCCTTGGTCGCTCCCAGTATAAGTACGGTACCCTCGATCTGATCGCGCGAGTTCGACAGCACCGTGTCTACAAGCTCCAGCCCCTCTTCCGCGAGTTCAAGGCCCGCCTCTGTAGGGAGAAATGGATTGTACCGAGTCATCGAAGTGATACGGCCCCACACGATGACCGACTCTGGCCCTTCATCGCTAGGCACCTTGATGTTCACGCTGACAAGATCGCCAAGCTTCGCAGCAAAACTCTTGACGTAAAACTGATATTCCTGCGGCGACGTACTCCCTACTACAGTGCCGACTTCGGCACCCAAAGTCTCCATATTTTCATCAACTCCTCGGACGATAGAAGAAATCCCGCGGCGACCTAGCAAGCAGCTGCCTCAACTGGTGTACAATCTCGGCGTTCCCCGTTTGCATCGCTCTCGCGAGCACGGAACTTGCTAACGTTGACGACACACCCTTTGACAACCAATCCGGTATTTTCGCATAACTGTCAACGATATCAAGCCCCACAGGGAATGCATAGTTTGGCAAGAGCAACGCTGTGTGATATAGCAAGTCCATCATTGACGTCACCATCGACTCGTTGATTCCCGGATTCATCTCAACCCGAAAAGGAAACGCGTTTGGCGAGGTCTTCAGAACAGTCGCCGAGGTCTTCGGGAATAGAGAAACAATCTGAGCCCACTTATCGTGAGCCCTGTTGCGAAAGTTCTTCTGCAACTCTATTGGCTTGATATACTCGCCTTCCTTGAGAATGCACCCGAGCAGGAATTCGTCAGTAATCTCGTAACGATGAACAACCCGCAATATTTGAGCTCTTCCACCACTTGTCAATGACCCAGCATCCATAAGAGCATCCAATATCCCGACGGTATAGGCGAGTCCCCCTGACCGCTCCACTACTCCCGCCACGGGGAATTGTTGCTCGGCCAGACGGTTCATCAGATAGAGGTATACAGGTATACACTGGTTCCACATACGGCGGCCATGATAGTCGGAAGGAATGTCAGCGATGGCCGTACACACGGCGTCTTCATCGATACCAATCCGCTGGAGAAGCTGGCGGTCGACGCCCGGCGTGTAGTTTGGAGCTTGTTCGTCGTAGGTTTCGAATGCGTTCTGCAAGGGGCCGTGGAGAAAAGCGTAGTCCGGCGCTTCGCCTTCGTCAATTAGCCGTAGCAGACTCATCGGTTCCAAGATGTACCGAGCTGCTTCCTGGGCCCGCTTCCGGTCAACGGTCGCGGTCTCTACCTCAAAACTACTCCGATCCGTAAGGACGTCCCCCAGACAGTACGAGTACACTTTCCATGCCTCGCGCTTCGTCGGGTCTTCCTCACCTGGGACTACGGTATACATCCCGACGCGGACTCCCATAGGATCGGCTCCCGGCAGTCCTATGATGCGAGAAACGCCGCCGTCCGCGAAGGAAATGCGCTGACCCATAACCTCCTCCCAGTTTCGCCGGTGATTCCGCTCGATCGAGCGTATCCAAGGCCCGAGGCGATCTCGGAGGATATCCGCGAGTCTTCGTAGTCGGGGAATGAAGTCAAGTTGGGCGTCACTGGCCAGCCCCATCACATGAGACAGAAGTTGCGTGAGTATATGCGGATCGCGGAGAAACCGGTCGGTACGGCGAGCGAAGAGATCCGGGTCCCTCTCCGCGAGAAATCGAAAGATGTTGGCGAGCAGCACGGGCGGGGAATCAATCTCGGTGATTTCGTAGGGAGGAAGATCGTAGCGCGTGAGCGATAGCTTGGGATGAGCTTCCGCAAAACTCTCAAATAGTGAGTCGTCTGCTCCAAGTAAGATCACGCGAGCGACTTCGCTACCTCCTTCGACGAGGAGAAGGAGGTAGCGGGGAGGATCTGGGTCCGTTAGGATGGAGGCGGCGAGGCTCGACACCAAGGATACCTGATTGATTCTAATGTCAACGCGCGCCGTGCTCTCCATTTGGATCTTGCCATCAATCAACGCACGTGTTGTGATTGATGTGTGCCGCGTCAGGAACAGGGGCCGGTTGCCGATCGGTATCCCCTTCTTGAGGATGTTGGAGTTCGGCACACTGAGAACCCGGCTGGTGTTGACGGCGAATAGAGCTCGTTGATCCATGGTGTCGTCAGGTTACGTAGGAATGACAGATCATCTTGATCCCCATCAACGGTCGTGGAACATGAGCCGAATACGGGGAGTTGACTCAGGTCCCGAGGTCGCTGTACGGAGGAAGCTCTTTCTTGCGGGGTACCGGTATAGGCTCCACGTACGATCCCTGCCCGGAAGCCCAGACATAGTGTTCACGCGACGGCGCAAAGTCGTCTTCGTACACGGTTGCTTCTGGCACCGCCATAGCTGTAGGCGAGGGCAGTCGATGCCGAAGTCGCGCAAGTTGTTTTGGGAACGCAAGTTCACCAGAACTGTTGAAATGGATAGAACGAACCTACGCAGCCTAGGGGAAGCCGGATGGGATGTGTTCGTCATTTGGGAATGCGAAATTGGCGACCCTCGTGTCGTGAAGAACCTGTTTGAGTACCTGGGGCCGACAGCAACACGGCGGGATCGGAGATAGATGTCGGGCGTGCGGCGATACTTGGAACTTGATTCTCTTTCTCCGGTTCGTAAGCGATATGAGTTCATCGTATTCTTGATTCTCAACTGATCGGCAGATCGCCGGCGCCGTCGAAGGCGAGGGGCTCGGGCGGACCTTCGACGTCCATCTGCGCCCCGTTCAGGGCCTCGACGGCGGCCGGGCTGGCCTGCAGCTCGCCGAGCGACAGGGTGTCGCGGATGCGCGCCAGGCGCAGCGCTGCCGGATCGGTGACGCCGGTGGTCTGGATCGCCGCGCGGATGGCCAGCGCGTCGGTGGCCAGCACCATGGGGATCTTGACGCTCACCGACGCGGTCGAGGTGAGCGCGTTCGGGTAGGTCTCATCGAAGGTCATGCGGTCGAATACGCGGCGGGTGGTCACGTCCACCAAGCCGATGCCGTTGGCGTTGCCGTGCGTCTCCGGGGTCAGGCTGAGCGCCGCTATGCGGGTGATCGCAGGTCCTCCGGTGAGGTCCGGATTGCTGTAGCGGCCCACCACGTTGCAGTCGAAGCCGGTGCCGGCGATGTTCTTGCCGATCCGGTCGAGCACCAGCACGTCCAGCTCCGCGAACGGCAGGGTGGGCTGCAGGCCGCGCGCCTGATCAAGCAGCGCCGGCTCGCGCTGGATGATCTCCGCTCCCGCGACCAGCTCGACGTGGCAGGTCTCGTGGTGGGCATTCTCCAGCAACGCGACCCCGGCGCGAATGCGGCCGGTGGCCAGCACGTGGGAGGCGACCGCCAGCACGGTGTCCGCCATCGCGGTCATGCCGCGGCTGTGATACGCCTGCGCGCCCGCCTGCTTGCCCAGGCCGATGGCGATCATCTTGGCCAGCCCGCTCTCCCGTTCGCCGCGAAAGGAGGGGTGCGGCTTGACGCGGTTGACGATGACGATGCCGTCCGCCCCCCACGCCAGCCGGTCGACCATCACCGGAAGGCCGTCGGCCTCGCCTACCTGCTCCACGTCCATGGAGGAGCGCACCGGCGCGCCCACGGTCCGCTCGCTGACGCCCATGCCGGCCAGCAAATCGGCCTGCCCTGCGCCGGTGGCGCCGCCGTGGCTGCCCATGGCCGGCACGACGAACGGCTCGGCGCCGGCCGCGCGCAGGGACGCCACCAGCCGCGCCACCACCGCCCCCTGGTTCGCCACGCCGCGGCTGCCCACGGCGATGGCGATCGACTCGCCGCGGCGCACCAGGATGCCGAGGGCCGCGGGGGAAAGTGTCTCCTCGAGCTGTCCGGGGGCGAGCCGCGGGCGCGGCAACGACTGCCGGACGGTCACCACCTCCGGGATCGGCACGCCGGAAAGGATCGACTCGACGGAACCCATCAGCGCCACCTCCTCTCGGCAACCGCGCGCACGGTTTCGTCGATCTGCTCGTCGCTCACCAGCGCCGCCAGCTCCAGGCGGCGGGACACGGGGGTGGAGATGTCGAGCGAGGTCAGGCAGGCCACGGGACCGTCCAGCTCGTCGAAACAGCGGGTGGTGATCTCCGCGGCCAGCGCCGGGCCGATCCCCTGGCTGCGGGCTGCCTCCTCGACGATGACCATGGCGCCGGTCTTGGCCAGCGACGCGCCGATCGCGTCGTAGTCGATCGACAGCCGGTCCAGGCAGCGCAGGTCCAGGAGCTCGACCGACACGCCGTCGGCGGCGAGGGCCGCGGCCACGGCGGCGCAGCGCCCGACCATGCCGCCATACGTCAGCACGGTCACCTGGTCGCCGGCTTGCACCGTACGAGCCGTGCCGAAGGGGATGGCGTAGTCAAGGTCGCCGGCCGGCGCCGGCGACCGCTGCGTGTAGAGGGCGTTGTGCTCCAGGAAGACCACCGGATCGAGCGAGTGCATGGCGGTGTTGAACAGGCCGATGTAGTCGTACGCGTCGGCCGGAGCGACGATCCGGAAGCCGGGGAACATCCCGTACAGGCCGACCGGGTCCATGGAGTGCTGCGCCCCGTAGCCGAGCCCGGTGCCGACGCGGCTGCGCACCACGATCGGCAGGTCGGTGGTGTCGCCGTACATGTGGCGCGCCTTGGAGAGTTGGTTGAAGAGCTGGTCGGCGGCCACCAGCGCGAAGTCCGCGAACATGATTTCCACCACCACGCGCATGCCCAGCATGGCGGCGCCGAAACCGAGCCCGGAGAAGCCGCCCTCGGAGATCGGCGTGTTGATCACGCGGTCCGGGAAGCGCTCGACCAGCCCCTTGGTGGCCCCGTAGGCGCCGCCGCCCAGGTTGGCCACCTCCTCGCCGAAGACGATCGCGTCCGCCTCCCGCTCCAGCCAGCGGCCGGTCACCGCGGCGATCGCGTCCGAGTAGCGCATCGGCGCCAGCGCCGTGCCGTTCCCGGCGTCCGGGGGACGGTCGTCCGAGGCACGGTCGTGCGGAGAACGGTCGACGAAGCGCAGGCCTTCCAGCTCGGCGCCACTCGAGCGCATGCCGTCGCCGGCCGTGCCGGGATCGGGCCACAGACTCTCGCGCACGCGCGGCGGGTCGCCTTCCTCCGTGCACGCCGCCCGCGCCGCCTGCACGCCCTGCTCGGCCAGTGCGTCGATGGTCTCCACCGCCGCGTCGTCGAGCAGGCCGGCCTCCACCAGGATGCGCGGCAGCACGCGCGTCACCTCGGTGCCGGCGTAGCGGTCCTCCTCCTCCTTGCTGCGGTAGCGGAAGGCGCTGCCGGGCACGTCGCCGGCGTGGTGGTAGCGGCGGTAGCACTCGCACTCGATGATCGCCGGCGTGCCGCCGTCGCGCAGCCGGCCGGCCACCTCCCGCAGCAGGCCCAGGATGGCGATCGCGTCGTCGCCGTCGACGACGTAGCCGTCCATGGCGTAGGCGGAGGCGCGCCGCGACAAGGGCTCCACCGCGCAGGCGTCCTGCACGCGGGTGGCCACCGCGTAGCGGTTGTTCTCCACGAACACGATCAGCGGCAGCGACCAGAGGCCGGCCAGGTTGCACGCCTCGTGAAAAGCGCCCTGGTTGACCGCGCCGTCGCCGATGTAGCAGACGATCACGTTGCCCGATCCGGCGAACTTCTCGGCATAGGCGGCGCCGGCCGCCAGCGGCACGCCGCCGCCGACGATCGCGTTGGAACCCAGGAAGCCGGACTCGTTGTGGCGCAGGTGCATGGAGCCGCCGCGCCCGCCGCAGTAGCCGGGCGCCAGCCCCATGATCTCAGCCATGGTGCGGTAGAAGACCTCCTGTGCCTCTGCCGGCAACTCGCCGGCCGCGGGGTCCCAGTCGGCCGGTACCTGCGCCTGCAGCACCTTGGCCAGGAACTGGTGGTGGGCGCGGTAGGTGGCGGCCATCTTGTCGGTCGGCCGCAACGCCGCCACCGCCGCGGAGGCGGTCGCCTCCTGGCCGACGGAGGTGTGCACGGGGCCCCAGACAGCGCCGGCGTTCTTGAGCTCCAGCAACGCGTGCTCGAAGCGGTTGATCGCCAGCGTGTCGAACAGCAGCCGCGCGGCCTGCCGGCGGTCGAGCTGCTCGACGTCGGCGGCGTCGGACTCCCAGCGCTCCCACGGGAAGGAGCCGTCGATCGGGGTACGTTTCACGGATTCATCCTCAGTCCATCAGGAAGCCGCCGTTGACGTCGACGATCTCCCCGGTGATGAAGCGGGCACGGTCGGACGCCAGGAAGGCGACCGCCTCGGCGACGTCCTCGGGCTGCCCGTAGGTGCCCAGCGGGATCTTGGCGGCGAACTCGCGGTTGGTGTCATCCCCCCACTCGCGCGTCAGCGCGGTGTCGATCGGGCCCGGCGCCACCGCGTTGGCGGTGATGCCGTATGGGGCCGCCTGCAGCGCCAGCGACTTGGTCAGGCAGATGATGCCGGCCTTGGACGCCGAGTAGTGGGCGCCGGCCGCCGCTCCGCCGATCTTGCCGGCCATGGAGGCGACGCTGACGATGCGGCCGCCTCCTCCGCCCTGTTCGTGGCGGGCCTTCATGCGGCGGAACGCCTCGCGGCTGGCGATGAAGGTGCCGCGCAGGTTGATCGCCATCATCCGGTCCCAGGCGTCGGTTTCCAGCTCCAGGATGGGCGTCAGCTCGCAGATGCCGGCGTTGTTGACCAGGATGTCCGGGGTGCCGAGCTCGCCGTCCACGGTCGCGAACAGTTCCAGGATCGCCCCTTCGTCGGCCACGTCGGTGCGCACGCAGACCGACCGGCCGCCGGCCTCTTCCACCTCGGCGGCCGTGACCGCCGACTGCTCCATGTTCAGGTCCGCGATCGCCACGTCGGCGCCGTCGCGCGCCAGCGTGGTGGCGATGCGCCGGCCGATGCCGGCCGCCGCGCCGGTCACCAACGCGACCTTGCGCCCGCTCATCCGGTCTCCGGGAGCTGCCGCAGCTCCAGCACTTCGCGGTCCGGTCCGTAGAAATACTGCACCCATACCTCCGGGCGGAACTCGACCAGCTCGCCCACCATGTCCACCCCCGCCTGCCGCAGCCGGTCGATGTCGGCGCGGATGTCCGTGCACAGGAACCCCAGGTGCGTGAAGCCGCGGTCCGCCTGCGTGCGTTCGCCCACCGGACGCCCTTCGGGGTCCAGGTAGTGGAACAGCTCCAGCATGAAGTCGCCCTGAAAGAGGTGGGCGATGCGGGCCGTGCAGGCCGGCAGGCCGGCTATGCCGCCCAGGTTCATCTCCGGCGGCACCTCGATGACGCGGCGCAACTCGAAGCCCAGCAGGTCGCGGTAGAACGCGATCGAGGTGTCGAGGTCGCGGACGCTGAGCGCCACGTGGTCGGCGACGGCGGTCATGGCTGGAGCGTACGGTAGCGGATCAGGGGCCGTCTGTCGTGGCAGACTGGGCCGCGTGGCGGAGCAGACGCCGATCGTCGGCGTGATCATGGGCAGCGCTTCCGACTGGCCGACGATGCGCAAGGCCGGCGAGGTGCTCGACCGGTTCGAGGTCCCGCACGAGCGGCGGGTGGTGTCCGCGCACCGGACCCCGGACCTGATGAGAAGCTACGCGCGCGGGGCGGCGGACCGCGGCATCGAGGCGATCATCGCCGGCGCCGGCGGGGCCGCCCACCTGCCGGGGATGGTGGCGGCGTTCACCACCGTGCCGGTCGTCGGCGTGCCGGTGCAGAGCCGGGCGCTGTCGGGGCTGGACTCGCTGCTGTCGATCGCGCAGATGCCCGGCGGCGTGCCGGTCGCGACCATGGCGATCGGCGAGGCCGGAGCCACCAACGCGGGCCTGTTCGTGGTGGCGCTGCTGGCCGTGCGCCGGCCGGAACTGCGCGAGCGCCTGGACGCGTTTCGCGCCGAGCGCGAGCGGGAAGTCCTGGAGCAAACGCTCCGCTGACCTCACCGCCCGCGCGGGCCGGGCCGGCTACTGGTTGCCGCCGGCTACTCCTCGTCATCCTCCTCCGGCATGAGCACGAACTCGGGATATGCCTCGATCTTGAGCTCGGCGACGTCCTGCCCGAGCTGCTCGACCTTCTTGGAGACGCGGGCGCCCAACAGGGCATCGACCACCTTCCACGCCACCAGCGACACGACGAACACGAACGCGCCGATCGCCACGATGCCCAGGAGTTGCACGCCGAAGTTGCCGCCCGCGGCGATGCAGACTGCCAGGGTGCCCCAGACGCCGGCGAACAGGTGCGCGGGCACCGCGCCGACCACGTCGTCCAGCTTCATCTTCTCCAGCAGCTTGATGGCGGCGGTGCAGACGATGCCGCCGATGGCGCCGATGATGACCGCCCAGACATGGGATGTGATGTCGGGGCCGGCGGTGATCGAGACCAGGCCGGCGATGGCGCCGTTCAGGCCAGCGAACATGTCCATCCGCCCCAGGATGAAGCGCGAGAACGCCAGGGCCGTCACGACGCCGGCCGCGGCCGCCAGGTTGGTGTTGACCAGCACGTGGCCCATGGCCACCACGTCCGCCGCGCTGCCCAGGGCGAGCTGCGAGCCGCCGTTGAACCCGAACCAGCCGAACCAGAGGATGAAGACTCCCAGCGTCACCACCACGACGTTGGAGGGCGGCGTCTGCTTGACCGAGCCGTCCTTGCGGAACTTGCCCAGGCGCGGCCCGACCACGAGGATGCCGGCCAGCGCCGCCCAGCCGCCGGTGCCGTGCACGATCGTGGAGCCGGCGAAGTCCTGGAAGCCCATGCTGCTCAGCCAGCCGCCGCCCCAGGTCCAGGCGCCGACGACCGGGTAGATGAACGCGGTCAGGATCAGCGTGAACAGGAAGAACGGCCACATCTTGACCCGCTCGGCCAGCGCGCCCGACACGATGGAGGCGGCGGTCGCCACGAACACCATCTGGAAGAACCAGTCCGACATGACCGAGTAGCCGTTGCCGATCACCGCCGCCGCGTCGCCGGTACCGTCCAGCAGAGCGAGCTCCTCCCCCGATGGCCGGTAGAACAGCTTGAAGGAGCCGATCACGCTGCCCACGTCGGTGTACATCAGGCTGTAGCCGACGATGTAGTAGGCCAGCCCCGCGATCGAGTAGAGGCCGATGTTCTTCAGGCAGATCACGGAGGCGTTCTTGGTGCGAACGGACCCGGACTCGAGCATCGTGAATCCGGCCGCCATCCACATCACCAGCCCTCCCCAGAGGAGGAACGAGAAGGTGTTGAGGACGAAGGCCGTCTCTTCCGCGACGGCCGCGTACGCGGCGCTCGATCCCGCCATCAGCAGGCCGAGCACCAACAGCAGCCGTACCGTGACGGGGCCGCGGCGAAGGAACCGAAGGTCGTTCATGACATTTCCTTGTCGTGTCGGTGGTTGATTTGGGGCCGCGGGAGGTTCACCCGATCGACCGTTCCATATAGTAGCGCGATTGCGCTCTTGCGCGCGCCCGCCTCGGGCGGGGCACACTCGCAGGCGTGGCTTTCCCGCTTCTTCCCGGCGCGACGATCGGCGTCCTGGGCTCGGGCCAGCTCGGCCGGATGCTGGGCTTGGCCTGCCGGCGCATGGGCTACCGGTTGCACGTCTTCTCGCCGGAGCGCGACAGCCCCGCCGGGCAGGTGTCCGACCGCGCGGTGGCCGCCCCGTACGAGGACCTGGACGCGGTGCGCGCCTTCGCGCGGGCGGTGGACGTGGTCACCTTCGAGTTCGAGAACGTGCCGGCCGCGACGGCGACCGCGGCGGCCGAGCACGCGCCCGTGCACCCGGACGGCCGCGTGCTGCACATCGCACAGAACCGCCTGCGGGAGAAGACGGCGCTCGCCAAGCACGGCTTTCCGGTGACGCCGTTCCGGGCGGTCGCGAATGCTGCGGAGGTCCGTATGGCGGCCGACGAGATCGGCGTGCCGGCGATCCTGAAGAGCGCCGGCTTCGGCTACGACGGCAAGGGACAGGCGGCGGTGGACGACGCCGAGCAGGCGGAAGCGGCCTGGCGGGAGGTCGCCGGGTACTCCGGCGACGCGGCCTCACCCGGTGCAGCCCGGAGCGAGCCGGCGGCGATTCTGGAACGGCGGGTCCGCTTCACCCACGAGCTGTCCGTGATCGCCGCACGCGCGGCGGGTGGAGGTCGCACCGTCACCTACCCGCCGTGCGAGAACCGGCACCACGACGGCATCCTGGACCTGTCGAGCTGCCCTGCCGAGGTGCCGCCGGCGATCGCGGAGCGCGCGCGGTCCCTCGCCTGCGACCTGATGGAAGCGCTGGACGTGGTCGGCGTCCTCTGCGTCGAGCTGTTCCTGACCACGGACGGCGAGCTGCTGGTGAACGAGATCGCGCCCCGCCCGCACAACTCCGGGCACCTGACGATCGAGGCGGCGGCCACCAGCCAGTTCGAGCAGCAACTGCGCGCCGTCTGCGGCCTGCCACTCGGCGCCACCGATCTGCACCGCCCGGCCGCGATGGCCAACCTGCTCGGCGACCTCTGGTCCGCCGGCCCGCCCCGCTGGGAACGCGCCGCCGCGATCAACGGCGTGGCCCTGCACCTGTATGGCAAGGCCGAGCCGCGCCCCGGCCGCAAGATGGGCCACCTCACGTCCCTCGCAGACACACCGCGCAGGGCCCGCTCGCTGGTATCGACCGCGCGCGACCTTCTGCGCTACTGAGCCCGCGTCGGTTTCGCGGACCGTCTCACGTTCGAGAACGCCGGCCGCGCCCCGGCCCCGCTTCCCCCACCTGCGCGCGTTCGCGCGGTGTCGAACAAGCAGGCGAGGCGATGCATCGCGTCGCGGGCAGCGGTTGCTATTAGCTCACGGCGCTCCGAGCTGACGGACGTCGACGAAGCGGCCGGTAGCGGCGGATTCCCGGGCGGCGAGCGAGGTGTAGACGCTCCTCAGCCCGCAGCTCAGGTCGGCGCGCGGGGGCGTGCCGTCGCGGGCCAGTGCCAGGAAGTCGCCGATCAGGTTGGCGTCGCCGCCGTGGTGCCCGCCTTCGCCTTCGTCGAGGTGGCCCTGCTCGCTGAAGCGGTCGTGGTGGCGCACCTCCCGGTAATCCGAGGTGTACCAGTCGAACTCGATCGTCCCCTGGTAGCCGGAGACCACGGCGCCGCGGCGGTGCGCGTCGCGCCGGGTGAAGAACACCTGCGTGTAGGTGCCGTGCGCGCCGGAGGCGAACCGCATCACCGCGGTCGAGCAGTCCTCGTTGGTGCCCTCGTCCGTGCGCGTGTCGGACGAGAACAGGCACAGGTGGTCGTCCGCGGTCCGCAACCCGTTGCGGCGCCGGTTCTCCGGGCTCTCGGGACAGGTAGCGGTCTCGTCGCACTCCGAGCAGCGCAGTCCGGGCGGCTTGTCACCGCCGAAGACGCGGCCGTAGTTGCCCATGGCCGCCACCTGCACGATCGGGGAGTCCATCAGCATCGCGATGTAGTCGAAGTCGTGGGTGGCCTTCTGCAGGAACAGGCCGCCGGTGATGGTGTAGTCGCGGTAGCCCTGCTCCCAGTAGACGGTGCCGTAGCTCACGTAGTTGGTGGCGGCGATGTGCTCGGGCGTGCCCACCGCCCCGGAGCGGATGCGTTCTGCTATCAGCTCCGCCAGCGACGACACGCGCATCGGGAAGCTGACCACCACGCGCTCGTATCGACCGGCGTAGGCCGCCTCCAGGCGCCGTGCCTGTTCCATGGAAATGGAGACCGGCTTCTCCAGGAACAGCGGCAGGTCCAGGTCGACCACATCGATCGCGTACTCGGTGTGCAGGTGGCAGCGCGTGCCCACCAGCACCGCCGTCGGCCGCGCGCCGCGGTGGAGCGCGCTCACCGAATCGTAGAAGGGCGCGTCCGCGAACCGCTCGGGCAACCGCGAGCGCACCCCGTCCTCGTCCGGGTCGAGCACGCCCACCAGCTCCACCGCCTCGTCGAGCTCCGCGATCTCTTGCACCAGACGGCCGGCGCGCCCGCCGCAGCCGATCACCGCCAGCCTCACCGTTTCCGGCATCGTCACTCCTCGCCAGGCGCGGGCCGGCGGCCGGTGGGAAACGGCACCGCGATGCGCGGCGCCTCGATCCCCGGGAACATCCGGTCGCGCAGCCAGGTCCAGGCGCGCCACGCCGCCTGCAGGCCCAGTCCGCCGATGCGGACCAGGTTGTAGAGCCCCTCCAGCGGCGTCAGGCTCGAGCCCGCGAAATAGGTGCCGCCCACGTCGCGGACGACCCGGTCGGCGCCGACCTCCAGCCGCTTCTCGCCCAGGCTGTAGATGCCGGGCGGCGATCCTGCTGCCGCCATCGCGTCCGTGGTCGCCACCAGCCGGCTCGGCCCCAGGGCGGCCGTGAGCCGGCCGAGCAAAGGCGGAGGCAGGTGGATGCCGTCCGGGACGACCGAGGCGGCCAGGTCCGGGCAGGCCAGGGCGCGGTTGATCACGTTGTCGTGGCGGTGCACCTGCGCCGCGCAGCCGTTGCCGAGGTGCGTCCACAGCCGCAGCCCGGCGCGCACCGCCTCGGCCAGGCCGGCTGAGCCCACGTCGCTGTGGCCGGCACACACCGTCACGCCGTCTGCCGCGGCCCGCCGGATGAGCTCCACCGATCCGGGCAACTCCGGCGCCACGGTCAGCATGACGACGCGGCCTCCGGACGCCCGCTGCAGCCGCTCGTAGACGGCCGGATCGGGGTCGCGCATGCAGTCCGGATCGTGGGCGCCGCGGAAGCCCTCGACCGGGCTCAGGAACGGACCCTCCACGTGGAACCCGGGCACGGCGTCCCGCACCCGCGGGCTGCGCAGGGCCGCCGCCAGCGCGGCGAGCTGCGCCTCCATCCGGTCCACGGGGCCGGTGGTCACGGTGGGCAGCAGGTGCGAGCAGCCGGCATCCCACAGCGCCGCGACCGCGTGCTCGACCGCGTCCACGGCCAGGTCGGCGGTGTGGAAGTCGACGCCGGCGAACCCGTTCACCTGCGGATCGAACAGCGCCGGCCCGCTCACCATCGCCGTGCCGGAAGGAAACTCGCGCGAGTACGTGGCGCGCCCGGCCGGCAGCGCCTCGCCCGACGAGGCGTCGAAAACTGCGGCTTCCATGCTTCCGGCATGATACTATGGGCGGAGTTCCGGCCCCAACGCGGGCCGCCATCAACCAACACCCCCAACACGGAGGCAACCACGTGAAGCTCGTCTTCTTCGACGACTACCGACTCGGCGTGCTGCGCGACGACGGCGTCGTCGACGTCTCAGGCGCCGTCGCCGATCTGCAACGCCACTCCGCCCAGGCCCACAGCGCCCAGGCCCTGCTCAACCAGGTCATCGCGGGCTGGGACGACTGCCGCGACGCCATCGCGTCCGCCGCCGCATCCGGCACCGCGCGGCCGGTCGACCAGGTCACGCTGCGGCCGCCCGTGCCGCGTCCCGGACAGCTCGTCTGCCTGGCCGGCAACTACATCGAGCCCGACCACCCGGAGAAGGAAACCTTCAACGCCTTCCTCAAGTCGCCCACCTCGGTCATGACCACCGGCGACACCGTCGAGCTGGCCGACGCCGACGCCACGGTGTTCCACTTCGAGCCCGAGTTCGCGCTGGTCATGGGCAAGCCGGCCGCCAAGCTGGCGCCGGGGGATGCCCTGGGCAGGATCTTCGGCTACACCCAGTTCATGGACGTGTCCGCGCGCGGCCTGCCCGGCGGCTTCTTCCTGGGCAAGAGCTGGCACACCTTCGGCCCGATGGGCCCGGTGCTGGTGACCGCCGACGAGATCCCCGACCCCAACGCCCTCGGCATGCGCCTGTGGGTGAACGACAACCTCAAGCACGACGTCAACACCGGCGAGATGGCCCGCCACGTGCCCGAGCTACTGGCCGAGGTCACCGCCGTCGTCGCCCTGGAGCCCGGCGACGTGGTCTCCACCGGCACCCACCACTACGCGCTGTCGCCCATCCAGGACGGCGACGTGGTGCGCATGTCCATCGAGGGGCTGGGGCCGGAGCTGTCGGTCAACGTCACCGATCTGCGCAAGCGCACCTGGGACCGATAGGAACGCAGGCGCCGATCGTTGACAGCCATTCGCGATTGCGCTACCGCTACCGAATGCCATCGGGCACGAAGGAGAATTCGAAGGAGAACTCAATGAGGAAGGCACTTCGCACATCGATCGCACTGACCCTCGCGGGCCTGCTCGCCGGCGTGGCTGCCCACGCCCAGACCATGAACTACAGCGAGGCGCCCATGCTGGCCGAGATGGTGGCCGCGGGCGACCTGCCGCCGGTCGCGGAGCGCGTCTCCGAGGAGCCGCTGGTCCGGGAGGTGCTGGGCGAGATCGGCCAGTACGGCGGCACGCTGCGCCGCTGGGCCCCCGACGCCGTCGGCGGCTGGATCCAGTTGAACTATTACCGCGGCCTGGGAGACAACGGCGGCTTCGGCTTCATCGTCCCCTACGACCTGGCGGGATACCTCGACGACGGCGTCCATTTCGGCGGCCTGGATCCGCTGTACGCCAAGGAATACCAGTTCAACGAAGACTTCACCGAGCTCACCATCTGGCACCGCAGGGACACCAAGTGGTCGGACGGCCATCCCCTGACCGCGGACGACATCATCTGGTCCATGGAGAACGTCGGCCAGGACGAGAACATCTACCCGAACGGCACGTGGTGGTCGCACTCCGGCGGCGAGCCCATCAAGGTGGAGAAGATCGACGACTACACGGTCAAGTACATCTCCGCGGTCTCCAACCCGGACCTGACCCTGAACGCGTCCAACTTCTGGGCGGTGTACCCCAGGCACTACGCCGAGCAGTTCCACCCCAAGTTCAACTCGGATGCGACCTACGAGGACTTCAGGAACAACACCGAGCTGCGCAGCATGGACGATCCCAGCGCGATCCCGCAGATCGGTCCCTGGGTCGTCACGCAACTCGATGACGTCGACGGGTCCCGCGCCACCCGCAATCCGTACTATCCCGTGGTCGACACCGAGGGCAACCAGCTCCCGTACATCGACAACATCCACATCAGGATCCTGGCCGACCAGCAGACGGCGGCGCTGGCGGTCATCCAGGGGCAGATCGACGTCCAGGGCCGCGGCATGCAGGGCTTCCAGAACTACCAGGTCATGAAGGAGGGCGAAGCCGACGGCGACTACCAGGTCCTGCTCTGGAAGGGTGGGGCGACCCAAGGCTACCTCAAGCTGTTCTTCCAGCTCAACGACGAGAACCTGGCCAAGATGATGTACGAAGTCGACTTCCGGCGGGCGCTGTCGCTGGCCGTCAACCGGGAAGAGATCAACGAGGCGCTCTACTTCGGGCTGGCGCAGCCGTCCGGGACCATGGTCGGCCGCGACTCTCCGTTCTACGACAGCCGCATGGAGGCGTACGGCCGGTTCGATCCCGAGGAGGCGAGGCGGCTCTTCGCCGAGTTGGGACTCAAGGACACCGACGGCGACGGCATCCTGCAGTATCCCGACGGCCAGAACGTCACCATCATCATCGACACGCCCACCGACCGCTTCGTCAACACCCCGCAGACGGAGATGGTGGTCCGGCAGTGGCGGGACGTGGGACTCGACGCCATCATGAACGCCGTCAAGCGCTCGGTCATCTTCGAGAAGATGCGGGGCTACGACGCGCAGGTGGTCATGCACTGGGGGCCGTCCCTGCAGGTGTCGATGCCGTGGGTGTTCCGTTCCGGCGGCTACAATCCGGACACCCAGACGCTGGGCACCAAGTACGAGAATCCGCCGCCGGAGTTCCTGGCCGCCTGGGAGCTGGAGCAGCAGGTGATCTCCGCCACCGACCCGGCGACGTACTCCCAGCTCACCAAGAACCTGTGGATCATGGAAGCCGAGGAAGTGACGAGCTGGATCGCGATCACCTCCGACTTTCCGGTCGTCATCATCCGTCACAACCGCATCGGCAACCTGCCGGACGTGGCGACCGCCCAGAAGGTGGAGTACTCGGCCTATCCCGACCAGTTCTACATCAAGTACGAGGCGCAATAAGGGAGAAAGGTAGGGAATGGAGTCTGTCGAGATCGGCGCGTCAGCGGCTATCCGACAGACTCCATGACATCAGGCCCCGGTGACGGCCGCTTAGGAGACGGCGGCCGTCACCGTTCTTTCTTGTTTGTGAGGAATGAGTAGCCATGGAAGCACTTCCTGACGAGGGGCCATGGATAACGAAGCGCCAGACTGACGTCGAGCCGGTGAAATGGGACACCGATTATATCGAGGTCCTTGACGATTCTCGATATATTCTCTTGAGAAAGATACCGCTCAGAGTCGATCGTGATGAAGAAGGTTGTTGGACCGCATTTATCGAGGGATCAACGATAGGCATGCCTGGAGATACGAGAGAACAGGCAGTCGAGGAACTAAAGGGTGCTATGCTGGATATATACGATGAATACAGCGATGATCCAGAAGTCCTTGGTCCTGGTCCGATGCGCGAGTGGGCTGTTCTTCAGCGATATATCGGCCATCAGTAGTGGCCTTTTCCAAAGACGATGCCAATGTTCTTATTCGCAAACTTGACGCAAAACCCGCGCGTTCCGCCAAGCACAAACTGTATAGTGTAGTGCACGAAGGACGAAAGGTAGGACGAATCTCGGTACGGCACAGTTCGCATGAAGTTGGTCACGACTTCCTTCCTGACGGTCTCAACATAACGCGCAAACAAACGAAAGAGATCATTTCTTGTAAGCTGGGCCGAGATGGGTATATCGGCATCTTGGCAGAGAACGGGAATCTCTAGGCGTTTCGTGCCGCTGATAGGCGTCTGCTGCATCGCGTACGTCTACCACGCCGACGCCTTCGACTGAGCCCATGGGCACCCGGCAGGAACCGGCCGTCGGCGCCATCGAGCTGGGCCGGGACTTCTTCCGCGAGGTCGTCAGGCCGGCGATGGAGCGGGTCTGTCCCCGCCACCTGGAAGCCGCCGCCTGCGGCCGCTTCGGCATGGGCAGCGAGTGCCTGGGCATGGACGACGCGGTCAGCCGCGACCACCATTGGGGTCCCAAGGTCGACATCCTGCTGCCCGACGCCCTGTTCCGGGAGACCGACCCCGCGATCTGGGCCAGGGTGGCCGAACGGTTCCCGGCCTCCTTCCGCGGCTTCCGGCTGGAAGCCGGCTACGTCGGCGGGCCCGGCCTGGCCCCCGAGGGAATCGGCTCCTTCCTGAGCCGGACCATCGGCCGCACCACCCCTCCGGCGAGCGACACGGACTGGCTCGACATCCCGGAAGAGGACATCGTGCACGTGGTCAACGGCGAGGTCTGGCACGACCCGTCAGGCGGGTTCAGCCGCATCCGCGAAGTGTTCGAAGGCTACTACCCCGACGCCGTCTGGAAGCGGCGCATCGCCCACTGGTGCCGGTACGCCAGCGGCATGGGCCTCTACTGGATGCAGCGCGCCCGCCTGCGCGACAACCTCGTCTTCCTGCATACCTCGTTCGCGAACACGCTGAAGCGCACCATCGAGCTGGGGTTCCTGCTGAACCGCACCTACTTCCCCTACGACAAGTGGCTGTATCCGCTCTTTCGCCGCCTGGACCACCCGGCTCCCGCCATGGTCCCCCTGATCGACGAGGCGACGGCGGACGGCGCCACCTGGGAACGCCGCTTCGAGATCATGCAGGCCCTGCACGAGTTGCTTGACCGGCGCATGGTGGAGCTGGGCCTGGTGCGCCCGCACCCCCGCTTCAAGCCGCATGCCACATCCGGGTACCGTCTGCTGGAGTGGTGTTACCGCGACCTGTTGCACGCGATCCCGCGCGAGCTGTTCACGCACGTGCCCGTGTGGGACCAGAAGTACTTCGAGGCGTTCACCACCGGCTACGTCGCCGACCTCACCGACCGGGTGTGGCAGGACATGCTGCACCTCGAGGAATCCGGCGACACGCGCTCATGAGGAGGATCACATGACCGACTTCGCGCTGGGCTCGCTGAAACCACGGGGGACGCGCCGCGTCGTCTACTGCAGCGACCCGTCCAACACCACGCGTTTCATGACCGAGGGCCGCGCGACGCCGGACGATCTGCGCGGGGTCGTGCGCAACTACGCCGAGGCGCAGGCGATCGACACCGTGGTGCAGGAGGTCTTCAGCCAGGGCTGGAGCCACTGGTGGCGCGGGGAGTCGTGCGAGTGGGACGCCCGCCCCCACCACCAGCGGCTGGTGCCGATGATGGACGACGGCGTGATGCCGATCGAGGTCTACGCCGAGGAGTGCCACCGGCACGGCATCGAGATGATCGCCGGCTTCCGGATGAACGACCGCCACGGCCACAACGCCGACTGGTTCGCCAGGCTGGGGCAGGACAAGCCGCACTGGATCCTCAAGGGGTACGCCCCGTCGTCGAAGCGGACCACCGACCCGCGCAGCTACGAGCTGGGCTGCGCGCTCAACTACGCCGAGGAGGAGGTCCGCGACTTCCTGTTCGCGGTCATGGAGGAGGTCGCCACCCGCTTCGACGTGGACGGCATCGAGTTCAACTTCACCCGCCTGCCGGCGTGCTTCCCGCTGGGCGAGGCGGAGCACAGCCACGCGATCCTCACCGGCTTCGTCCGGCGGGTGCGCGCGATGCTGGACGCGGTCGGGGCCACGCGGGGCCGCCGGCTCCTCCTGGGCGTGCGCGTGCTCCAGCACCTGGACGGCTGCCTGCGGATGGGCTACGACATCCCGGTCTGGATCGCGGACCGCCTGATCGACTACGTCGTCCCCGGCGACATCGGCTTCACCGACCCCAATCCCCGCTTCGAGGAGTTCGTGCGGCTGGCCCGCGACACGGACTGCTACGTGTATCCGCAGGTGCAGGAGTGGCTGGGCTACAACCACCGCGACCTGACGCAGACGCCCGAGCACTACTGCGCGGCGGTGCGGAACTTCTACGGCGCCGGAGCCGACGGGTTCTCGACCCAGAACGTCTTCGATGTCGCCCGCTTCCCGATGCTGCGGACGCTGCGCGACCCGGAGCGGGTCGCCGCGCACGACCGCCACTACGCCTTCTATCCGATCTGGGGGTCGAACGCCGGCCGGCGGGCGGGATACAAGGGCGACTTCCCCTACCGGGCGGAAGAGATCGTGCTGCCGCGGGATGAGCCGGGTACGCGCGGGCAGATCCGGTTCCGCCTGTGCGAGCACCTGCCGGAGGACTCGACCGCGGAGCTGCTCTGCCGGCCCGCGATCGTGCAGGGCGACGAGATCGAGATCGAAGTCAACGGCCAACGAGTCGCTCCGGAGTCGATCCGCTGCGAGTGGCCGGACCGTGAGGGCCAGCTCCCGGTGTGCCGCTTCGCCCTGGGCTCGCCCCCGGCGGCATACGGCGACAACCACCTGGGCATGCGGCTCGTCGCAAGCGCCCCCGGCGTACGGGACGATGTGGTCCTGCACGAGGTCGAGGTGCTGGTGAAGGGGAGGCCGTGAGCGAGGCGGCGATCCAGACGGCGATCGCGGAGGCAGCGTCGATCCGAAGCGTGCGGGCGCTCATGTGGCGCCGCTTCAGCAAGAACCGGCTGGCGGTCGTCAGCGGCGTGATCCTGGCCGTCCTCTACGCCATCGCGCTGTTCGCCCCGTTCTTCAGCGCCTATCACCACGACGAGTTCCACGTCACCTTCAAGTTCGCCCCTCCGCAGAAGGTCCATTTCAGGGACGAGGAGGGCAGGCTCTCGCGTCCGTTCGTCTACGCCCGCGAACGGAGCATCGACATGACCACCCTGGCGATCTCCTACCGGGAAGTCCCGACCACGAAGTACCCGATCCGCTTCTTCGTCGCCTCGGAGCCCTACAAGCTGATCGGCTTCATCCCGATGAGGGTGCGGCTGTTCGGGGTGGACGAGGGAGCGACGCTGTTCCTGTGGGGCACGGACACGCTGGGCAGGGACATCCTGTCGCGGGTCTGGACGGGCGCGCAGGTCAGCCTGTCGGTCCCGCTGGTGGGCACCCTGATCACCATCGTCCTGGGATCGATCCTGGGGGTGGCCTCCGCCTACTTCGGCAGAATGGTGGACAACGCCATCCAGCGGATCATCGAGCTGTTGATCTCCTTTCCGCAGATACCGCTGTGGATCGCCCTGTCGGCCGCCATCCCGGTCACGTGGCCGTCGGGGTTCGTCTATCTCGGCGTGGTGGTCATCCTGTCGCTCATCGGCTGGGGCAGCCTGGCGCGCGTGGTGCGCGGCAAGGTGCTTGCCTATCGCCAGGAGGAGTACGTGATGGCGGCCCGCGTCGTCGGCTCCAGCCACTGGCGGATCATCAACAAGCACCTCCTGCCCGGTTCCCTCAGTCACATCATCGTCGTCGCCACGCTGGCCATTCCGGGCACGATCCTGGGCGAGAGCAGCCTGAGCTTCCTGGGCATCGGCATCACGCCGCCGCTGACGAGTTGGGGGGTGATGCTGAAGGACGCCCAGAACGTACAGGCGCTGGTCCACCACCTGTGGCTGGCCATTCCCGGGCTCATGATCATCCTGGTCGTGCTCTGCTACAACTTCTTCGGCGACGGATTGCGCGATGCCGCCGATCCGTTCGCGACGTGATCCCATGACCGCAGACCCTTCCGGAAGCCAGAAGCTGCTCGAAGTCCGGGACCTGCGCACCTGGTTCCACACCGATGACGGCATCGTGCGCGCCGTCGACGGCGTGAGCTTCGACATCGGCACCAACCGCACCGTCGGCATCGTCGGCGAAAGCGGCTGCGGCAAGAGCGTGACCGCCTCGACCATCCTGCGCCTGGTGCCGAGCCCGCCGGGACGCATCGAGGGCGGATCGATCGCCCTGCACCGGGAGCACGAGGTCGTCGACCTGGCGCGGGTTCCGCCCAAGGGCCGCACGATCCGGGAGATCAGGGGCAAGGAGATCGCGATGGTCTTCCAGGAGCCGATGCGCACCCTGAGCCCCATCTACACCATCGGCTACCAGATCGCCGAAAGCGTGCTTATCCACCTGGACATGGACAAGACGCAGGCCAGGGAGTACGCCACGGAGATGCTGCGCCGCGTCGGCATGCCCGACCCCGCGCAGCGGGTGGACGAGTATCCCTATCAGCTCAGCGGCGGCATGCGGCAGCGGGCCATGATCGCCATGGCGCTGTCCTGCCGTCCGCGGCTGCTCATCGCCGACGAGCCGACCACCGCCCTGGACGTCACCATCGAGGCGCAGATCCTCCGCCTCCTCCGGGACCTGCAGGCCGAGTACCACATGTCCATCCTGTTCATCACGCATGACCTGGGCGTCATCGCGCAGATGGCCGACGACGTGATCGTCATGTACCTGGGCCGGATCATGGAGCAGGCGCCTGTGGCCGAGCTGTTCGCCAATCCCCGCCATCCCTACACGCAGGCGCTGTTCCGGTCGGTGCCGTCCATGGCCACCGCCCCCAAGTCCAAGCTGGAGGCGATCACGGGCTCGGTGCCCGACCCGATGACGGTCATCGAGGGGTGTCCGTTCGCGCCGCGCTGCGCCCACGCCACCGACCGGTGCCGGACCCCGCCGGAGTTCACCGCGGTCGGCCCCGACCACACCGTGTCCTGCTGGCTCTACGAAGAGGGCGGCGGTGCCCCCTGACCGGCCGGCTGCCCGGCCGCTGCTGGAGGTGGCGGGCCTGAAGAAGCACTTTCCGATCGAGAAGGGGTTGCTGCGGCGCACGGTCGGCTACGTCCGGGCCGTGGACGGCGTCGACTTCTCCATCGCGGCGGGAGAGACGCTGGGGCTGGTCGGGGAGAGCGGCTGCGGCAAGACCACCACCGGGAGGGTGATCGTCGGCCTGCACGATCCCACCGACGGTCGCGTCGTCTTCAGGAAGGACGGCCGGGAGCTGGACCTCCGCGCCCTCACGCGCGAGGAGATGCACGAGTACCACCGGCAGGTGCAGATCGTCTTCCAGGATCCCTTCTCGTCGCTCAGCCCGCGGATGCGGGTCTCCGAGATCGTCGGCGAGCCGCTCGTCGTGCAGAAGATCGCCAAGGGGCAGGCGATGCGGGGCGAGGTGCAGCGCCTGCTGTCCCTGGTCGGGCTCAGGCCGCAGCACGCGGACCGGTTCCCGCACGAGTTCTCCGGCGGCCAGCGGCAGCGCATCGGCCTGGCCCGCGCGCTGGCGCTCGAGCCCTCGCTGGTGGTCGCCGACGAGCCGGTCTCCGCGCTCGACATGTCCGTGCAGGCGCAGATCCTGAACCTGATGATAGACCTGCAGCGCGAGCTGGGCCTGAGCTACCTGTTCATCGCCCACGACCTGAACGTCGTGCACTACGTGAGCGACCGCGTGGCGGTCATGTACCTGGGATGCATCGTCGAGACCGGCGGCGCGGCGGAGGTGTTCCGCAACCCGAGGCACCCCTACACGGAGGCGCTGCTGGCCTCCTCCCCGTCCATCGATCCCCACGAGAAGCCGGCGGAGATCGGCCTGGAGGGTGACGTCCCCAGTCCCGTGAACCCGCCGCCGGGCTGCCACTTCCATCCGCGCTGCCCGTACGCGCAGGAGCGCTGCAGGGTGGAGGCGACCCCGCTGGTGGAGGTCGCATCCGGACACCGCTCCGCCTGCCTGCGCACCGCGGAGCTGGAGCTTGCGGGAAGGATGCCTGCATGAAGGTCTTCCTGATGCGGCGCTTCCTGTCGCTGATCGTCTCGTACTTCCTGCTGTCGCTGATCATCTTCATCACCATCCAGATCGCTCCCGGCGACTACCTGACCAACATGCTGGCGGAGCTGCAGGAGCAGCGCTCGGGCATCCGCACGGAGGCTGCCCTGCAGATGGTGGAGAACCTCCGCGTCCGCTTCGGCCTCGACAAGCCCAAGTGGCAGCAGTACCTGATCTGGATCCGCAACTTCACGATGGGCGACATGGGCATCTCGTTCACCTACCAGCGGCCCGTCGCCGAGCTGCTCGGCAGCCGCCTGCTGCTGAGCTTCGTCATCTCCTTCGCCTCGCTGCTGTTCACCTGGGGCATCGGCATACCGATCGGCATCTACGTGGCGCTGCACAAGAACACCATCCGCGACTACGTCGCCACCTTCGTCGGCTTCGTGGGCCTGTCCATCCCCAACTTCTTCCTGGCCCTGGCGCTCATGGTGCTGGCCCTGTTCGTCTTCGACATGCACGTGGGGAGCATGTTCTCTCCCGATTACCAGGACGCCGACTGGAGCGTCATGAGGGTGCTGGACTTCATCAAGAACCTGTGGATTCCCGTCCTGGTGATCGGCACGGCCGGCACCGCCGGCACCATCCGGGTGATGCGCGGCAACCTGCTCGACGTGCTGGGGGAGCCCTACGTCACCACGGCGCGCGCCAAGGGCGTCAAGGAGCGGATCGTCACCCGCCGCCACGCCGTGCGCATCGCCTTCAACCCGTTCGTGAGCAGCCTGGGCATGACGCTCCCGGCCCTGCTGTCGGGTGAGGCGATCACCTCCATCGTCCTCAACCTGCCGACCGCCGGCCCGCTGCTGCTGGATGCAGTGCTCGGCGAGGACATCTTCATGGCCGCCAGCATCCTGCAGTTCTACGCGATCTTCCTCCTGATCGGGAACCTGCTGGCCGACATCGCCTTGGCCATGCTCGACCCCCGCATCCGCTACGACTAACGGCGGCGCGGCGTTGACGCACCTCGGACCATCGGCTACCGTCCGAGGTCGTGAGACTGAAAACGCTGCTGATCGGGATCGGGACCCTTGTCGTGGCAGCCGCCGTGGCAGTCGTGTTCGTGACCAGCGCCACAGCCGCCACCACCGTGCCGGAAACCCCCGCGATCGAGTCGCAGTCCTCCAAGGACTACGGTCTTGGCGCGGATTGTCCGCTGAGCGGCCACGGCGACGCGATTTAGGACCGTAGCGGCCCGACTGCCGGTACGCTGGAGCAGACCCCCGCGCGAAGCGGGGGTCTTTGTGTCTCACGTGCGATACCCCTGACCCGAATGAACGGCACCAGTCCTGCTGACTCGCTGCACCGTTTCCACCCCGCGGTCGCCGCCTGGTTCCGCGACTCCTTCGCCGCTCCCACGGAGATCCAGCAGCGCGCGTGGGCTCAGATCGCCGGCGGCCGGCACACCCTCATCGCCGCGCCCACCGGTTCGGGAAAGACGCTGGCCGCCTTTCTGTCCGCGATCGACGGACTGGTGCGCCGCTCGGTCGACGGGACGCTGACCGAAGCGACCTCGGTTCTGTACGTCTCGCCCCTCAAGGCGCTCAGCAACGACATCCACCGCAACCTGGAGCAGCCGCTGGCCGGCATCCACGGCCTGCTCCATCCGGAGGGGTCTGACGGAGAGGAGGGTGCCGCGCCGATTCGCTCGCTGGTGCGCACCGGCGACACGCCGTCCGCGGCGCGCGCGGCGATGACCCGCCGCCCTCCGCACATCCTGGTGACCACCCCGGAGTCGCTGTACCTGCTGCTCACCGCCGACGGCGGCCGGCGGATGCTGCGCACCGTGGAGACGGTGATCGTCGACGAGATCCACGCCGTGGTCGGCTCCAAGCGCGGCTCCCACCTCGCCCTCAGCCTGGAGCGGCTGCAGGCGCTCACCGAAGCGCCTCCCCGCCGCATCGGCCTGTCGGCGACGCAGAAGCCGATCGAGCGCGTGGCCGAGTACCTGGTGCCGTCGGGCGATCCGTGCGCGATCGTGGACGTCGGCCACCGCCGCCGCATGGACACGGCGCTGGAGCTGCCCGACTCACCCCTGGCGGCGGTGATGTCCAACGAGGTGTGGGAAGAGATCTACGCCCGCCTGTGCGAGCTCATCGACGAGCACCGCACCACGCTGATCTTCGTCAACACGCGGCGCATGGCCGAGCGCGCCGCGCACGAGCTGAGCGAGCGCCTGGGACCGGAGGCGGTGGCCGCCCACCACGGCAGTCTGTCCAAGGAGACGCGCCTGGACGCGGAGCGACGGCTCAAGCAGGGATCGCTGCGCGCCCTGGTGGCCACCGCGTCGCTGGAGCTGGGCATCGACATCGGCTCCGTGGACCTGGTGTGCCAGCTCGGCTCGCCGCGCTCCATCATGGCCTTTCTGCAGCGGGTCGGCCGCTCCGGCCACGCGGTCGGCGCCACGCCCAAGGGCCGGCTCTTCCCGCTCAGCCGGGACGACCTGGTGGAAGGGTGCGCGCTGCTCGCGGCAGCGGCGCGGGGGGACCTGGACGAGATCCCGATCCCGGAAGCGCCGCTCGACATCCTGGCGCAGCAGATCGTCGCCGAGTGCGCGGCGCGCGAATGGTCCGCCGACGAGCTGTACGCGGTCGTATGCGGAGCGTACCCGTACCGCGGCCTGGCCCGCGACCGCTTCGACACGGTGGTGCGCATGCTGGCCGAGGGCTTCACCACCCGCCGCGGGCGGCGCGGCGCCTACCTGCACCTGGACGCCGTGAACGGCCGGCTCCGCGCCCGCCGCGGCGCCCGCCTGGTCGCGCTGACCGGCGGCGGCGCCATCCCCGACACCTTCGACTACGAGGTGCGCGCCGAGCCGGACGAGACCATGGTGGGCACCATCCACGAGGACTTCGCCATCGAGAGCATGGCCGGCGACGTGTTCCAGCTCGGCAACACCTCCTGGCGCATCCTGCAGGTGACCGGCAGCACCGTGCGCGTCGCACACGCCGGCGACCAGCGGCCCACCATCCCCTTCTGGCTGGGCGAGGCGCCGGGCCGCACCCCGGAGCTGTCGGACGCGGTGTCGGATCTGCGCGAGCGGACCGATGCGGTCATCCTCGAGGCGGAGGAGCGCGGCGACCCGTCGGTGCCGGCCGCGGCCGCGTGGCTGGCGGCGCTGCCGGGCATGCCGGCGAGCGGGGCCGAGCAGGCCGCCGAGTACCTCACCGCCGGCCGCAACGCCCTGGACGCCATGCCGACCGCCCGCACCCTGGTGATGGAGCGGTTCTTCGACGAGGCCGGCGACATGCACCTGGTGATCCATTCGCCGCACGGCTCGCGGCTCAACCGCGGCTGGGGGCTGGCGCTGCGCAAGCGCTTCTGCCGCACCTTCAACTTCGAGCTGCAGGCGGCCGCCACCGACGACGCGATCGTGCTGTCGCTCGGCCCGACCCACAGCTTCCGCATGGAGGAGGTGTGGAACTACCTGCACCCCAAGACGGTGCGCGACGTGCTGGTGCAGGCGCTGCTCGACGCGCCGATGTTCCAGGTCCGCTGGCGCTGGAACGCATCGCGCGCGCTTGCCGTCCCCCGCTGGCGCGGCGGGCGGCGGACCCCGCCGTACCTGCAGCGCATGCAGGCCGAAGACCTGGTGGCGCTGGTGTTCCCGGACCAGCTCGCCTGCGCCGAGAACCTGACCGGCGAACGCGAGGTGCCCGACCATCCGCTGGTTGCGCAGACCATCGACGACTGCCTGACCGAGGCGATGGACATCGACGCGCTGCAGGCGATGCTGGCCGCCCTGCGCGGCGGCGAACTGAACCTGATCTGCCGCGACCTCAGCGAGCCGTCGCCGTTCGCGCAGGAGATTCTCAACGCACGGCCGTACGCCTTTCTGGACGACGCGCCGCTGGAGGAGCGGCGCACGCAGGCGGTGCGCAACCGCCGCTGGCTGGACCCGCAGGACGCGCGCGAGCTTGGCGCGCTCGACCCGGCGGCGATCGCCCGCGTGCGCAACGAGGCGTGGCCGCGGATCGAGGACGCCGACGACCTGCACGACGCGCTGGTCCTGCTGGGCTACCTGACCGAATCCGAGGGGCGGCGCGGCGACGGCACCCGCGACTGGTCGGAGCCGTTCGAGGAGCTGGTCGCCGAAGGCCGGGCCACGCGGCAGAGCTCTCCGGCCGGCCCGCTGTGGGTGGCAGCCGAGCGGCTGCCGGAGTGGCGGGCGCTGGCTCCGGACGCTGAGCGCACGCCGGAGCTGACCGTCCCCGAACGATACCTGCGCGCTTACGAGGCGGAAGAGGCGCTGCGCGAGTTGCTGCGCGGCCGGCTGGAAGCGCTGGGCCCGGTGACGGAGTCGGAGCTGGCCGCCTCGATCGGGCAGCCGCCAGCAGCGGTGGCTCAGGCGCTCACCGCCCTGGAGACCGAGGGATTCGCCATGCAGGGCAGCTTCACCGCCCCGCGAGACGCGGACGGTGTCGAGTGGTGCGAGCGGCGGCTGCTGGCGCGCATCAACCGCTACACCCTGGACCGGCTGCGGCGGGAGATCGAGCCGGTCACCAAGGCCGACTACGTGCGCTTCCTGATGCGCTGGCAGCACGTGGGGCCGGCGCACCGCATGGCCGGGCAGGAGGGCCTGGCCGAGGTGTTGGCCGTCCTCGACGGCGTCGAGCTGCCGGCGGCGGCGTGGGAGAGCACGGTCCTGCCGCTGCGGGTGCGCGACTACGATCCCGCCTGGCTGGACTCCTTGTGCCTGTCGGGCCGCGTGGTGTGGGCCCGTTTCCCGGACGACACAGCGGGCGGGCCGGTCAAGGCGACCCGCATCGCGCTGCTGGGCCGCGAGCACCGGCCGGTGTGGCAGCGGCTGGCCGCGGGCGTGCCACCCGACCCGTCGACCGCCGCGGCGCGCGCCGTGCAGTCGCTGCTGCAGGAGGCGGGCGCGTCCTTCTTCGATGACATCGTTGCCGGTACGCGGCTGCTGCGCACGCAGGTGGAGACCGCTCTGGGCGAGCTGGTCGCCGCCGGCATAGCGACCTGCGACGGCTTCGCCGGGCTGCGGGCACTGATCGGGCCGTCCTCGACCAACGGTCGCTCCGGCGGCTCCCGGCGCCTCGGCGGCGCGCTCCGGCGGCAGCAGTCGGCCCTGGAGACCGCCGGACGCTGGTCGCTGGCCCGGGCGCTTGCCCCGGCCGAGGACGGCGATGCCGACGAACAGGCACGCGAGACCGCCGCCCGCGCGCTGCTCAAGCGGTACGGCGTGGTGTTCCGCCGGCTCACGGACCGCGAGCCGCACCTGCCGCCGTGGCGGGAGCTGGTACGCACGCTGCGCAGACTGGAGACGCGGGGCGAGCTCCGCGGTGGCCACTTCGTGTCCGGCGTCGGCGGCGAGCAGTTCGCGCTGCCGGAGGCCGTCGGCACCCTGCGCGAGGTGCGCCGCACGGAGTCCGGAGATGAGGTCACCGTGCTGAGCGCGGTCGACCCGGTGAACGCACTGGGAGTGACCACGCCGTCCGGCGCCCGGCTGGCTGCGCGCAGCGGCAACCGGGTCGCCTATCGGGCCGGGCGGCCGGTCGCCGTCCTCGACGGCGGCCGCGTGATCTACTGCGAGCAGCTCTCCCCCGAAGACGGTTGGTCGGTCCAGAAACGACTGCTGCGAACGTCACTCGCCGAGCCTGCCGGCCTCGACACCGACCGAGCCACCCTCCCCGCCCTGACCGGCACGCGCTGATCCGTATCACTTGACGGCCGGCGCTGCCCCCGGCATCGTTTCCGACAGACAGAAGTCACGGGGAGCTCGGTAGCGCCGAGCTGAGAGGAGGGCGCAGCAGCCCTCGACTCGCACCACCTGATCCGGGTAATGCCGGCGGAGGGATGGATCTCTCAGACGCGATTCACGTCGCGGAACCCCGATGACGGAGGAGGTTTCGCATGAATCGCACGGCACTCGGCAGGCGGCTCGCCCGCCTGATCGCAACCGGAGTCCTCGTCGGAGCGCCCTTGGCCGCATTCGCGGGCCCGGATGCCGAGACGTCAGAGTGGCGCCGTACCGTCACGGTGATGACGCACGACTCGTTCGCCGCCTCGGAAGAGGTCCTGGCCGCGTTCGAGAGCCGGCACGGCGTGCGCGTACGCATCCTGGAGGCAGGCGACACCGGCACCGCCCTGAACAAGGCGATCCTGGCGCGCGGCAAGCCCCTGGCCGACGTGATCTACGGGATCGACAACACCTTCCTGAGCCGCGCGCTGGACGAGGACATCCTGGAGCCGTACCGCTCGCGGATGCTGGCGTCCGTGCCGGAGGAGTTCCAGATCGACCCCTCGCACCGGGCCCTGCCGGTCGACTACGGCGACGTCTGCCTGAACTACCACGTGGCCTCCTTCGGCGGGGACGGGCCGCCGCCGCCCGCGGACCTGGACGACCTGATCGACCCGGCCTACCGCGGGCTCACCGTGGTCCAGAACCCGGCCACCTCGTCGCCGGGACTGTCGTTCCTGATGGCTACCGTGGCCCGGTACGGCGATCCCGGCTACCTGGACTACTGGCGGTCGCTGGTGGCCAACGACGTGCTGGTGGTGAACGACTGGGAGACCGCCTACTTCACGGAGTTCACCGGCTCCGCCGGACAGGGGCCGCGCCCGATCGTCGTCTCCTACGGCTCCAGCCCGCCGTTCGAGGTGCTGTACGCTGAATCGCCGGTGGACGAGCCTCCCACCGCCGCGGTCACCGGCCCGCTGTCGTGCTTCCGGCAGATCGAGTTCGTCGGCATCCTGGCCGGCGCCGAGAACCGCGACCTGGCCGAGCTCTGGGTGGACTTCATGCTGTCGCGGACGTTCCAGGAGGACCTGCCGCTGAACATGTTCGTGTTCCCGGTCAATCGCGACGCCGTGCTGCAGAAGGAGTTCGTGGACTATCTTGCCGTCCCTGACGAGCCGGCGCTGCTCGATCCCGCGCAGATCGCCGAGCATCGCGAGCGCTGGATCCGCGAGTGGACCGAGGCCGTGCTGCGCTGAGCGATTCCATGCTCCGGGGCGGCGCTCCGCTTCGGCGAGCGGCCCTGCTCTGGGCCGGGCCGCTCGCCTTCCTGGCGCTGTTCTACGCCTGGCCGATGGCCGGGATCGTCGCGGCCAGCTTCGCCCGCGAGGCCGAGGGCCTGCTGCGGGCGCTGGCCTCGCCGGCGACGGGGCGCGTGGTGCTGTTCACCCTCGGGCAGGCGGCGGCCTCCACGGCGCTGACCCTCCTGGTCGGGCTGCCCGGCGCGTGGCTGGTGGCGCGCTACCGGTTCGCCGGCAAGACGCTGTTCCGGGCGCTGACGGCGATCCCGTTCGTGCTGCCCACCCTGGTGGTGGCCGCCGCCTTCGACGCGCTGCTCGGCTCGCGCGGCTGGGTCAACGCGGCGCTGGAGTCGGCAGGCATGCCGCCGCTGCGCTTCACGCGTACGCTCGGCGCCATCCTGGTCGCGCACGTGTTCTATAACACCTCGATCGTGCTGCGGCTGGTCGGCGACTACTGGTCGCGGATCGACCGGCGCCTGTGGGACGCCGCCCGCACCCTGGGCGCCGGCGCCGCGCAGCGCTGGCTGCGCGTCAGCCTGCCCCTGCTGGCCGCCCCCGTTGCGGCGGCGGCGGTGCTGGTGTTCATCTTCTGCTTCACCTCGTTCGGGGTGATCCTGATCCTGGGCGGGCCGCGCTTCGCGACGATCGAGGTGGAGATCTACTACCAGGCCATCAGCCTGTTCGACCTGCCGGTGGCCGCCTCGCTCTCCCTCGTGCAGATCGCGATCACGCTGGCGCTCGGCATCGCCTACACGCGGTTGATGCGGCGCGTGACCCGACCTCTGCCGCTGCGTGCGCCGCGCGAGAACGAGCGTTCGCTGGCCGGGCGCCGGGCGCGCGCCGTGGCGGCGGCCGTGTTGCTGGGCATCGCCTTCTTCCAGCTCGCGCCGCTGGCCGCGCTGGCCACGCGCTCGGTCTCGGGCGCGGAGGGGCCGACGCTGGCGTTCTACCGGCAACTGGGCGTGGAGAGCCGGCAGGGCGCCTTTCACGGCAGCGCGCTGACCGCGGTGCGCAACTCGCTGGCCTTCGCGGCGGCGGCCACGGTGATCGCGCTCGCCGTCGGAACGCCGGCCGCCTGGGCGCTCGGCCGGCACGGCGCGGCGCGCTCCTCGCGGCTGTTCGACCCGCTGCTTATGCTGCCGCTGGGCACCTCGGCGGTCACGCTGGGGCTGGGCTTCATCGTCGCGCTGAACCGTCCGCCGCTGGACCTGCGCGCGTCGCCCCTGCTGATCCCGATCGCCCACGCCCTGGTGGCGCTGCCGTTCGTGGTGCGCAGCCTGGCGCCGGCGCTGGCGACCGTCGAGCCGCGCCTGGTCCAGGCTGCGCGCGTGCTCGGCGCCGCCCGCGCGCAGGTGGCGCGCCGGGTGGAGCTGCCCATCGTCGCACGCGCGATGGGGGTGGCGGCGGCGTTCGCGTTCTCTATCTCGCTCGGCGAGTTCGGGGCCACGGCGATTGTGGCGCGCGGCGACCTGCCGACCATCCCGCTGGCGATCTTCCGCCTGCTCGGCCGGCCGGGCGCCCTCAACCTGGGCCAGGCCCTGGCTCTGGCGACCATCCTGATGCTGGTCACCGCGGTGGTGGTCACCGCCATTGAGCGGCTTCGCGTGGCGCGGGTGTCGAGCTTCTGAGGGAGGTAGCGATGGTCGACCTGGAGCTGCGCGGCGTGACCAAACGATATGGCGAGACAGTGGCGCTGGACCGGGTCGACCTGCAGGTGCGCCGCGGCGAGACGCTGGCGCTGCTTGGCCCGAGCGGCTGCGGCAAGAGCACGCTGCTGGCGCTCGTCGCGGGCCTGGAGCCGCACGAGGGAACGATCCTCTGGCAGGGCCGCGAACTCGCCGGCACGCCGGCCGAGGCGCGGCGGTTCGGGATGGTGTTCCAGGACTACGCCCTGTTCCCGCACCTGAACGTGTTCGAGAACGTCGCCTTCGGCCTGCGCCTCCGCCGCACGCCGGCCGCGCGCCTGCGCGAGCGGGTGGCCGAGGTGCTGGCGCTGGTCGACCTGGAGCACCTGCGCGACCGGGACGTCACCACCCTGTCCGGAGGAGAACGGCAGCGCGTGGCGCTGGCGCGCGCGCTGGCACCGGATCCCGGCCTGCTCATGCTGGACGAACCGCTGGCCGCCCTGGACCGCAACCTGCGCGACCGGCTGGCCGAAGACCTGGGGACGATCCTTCGCGAGCTGGACCTGCCGGCGATTTACGTCACCCACGACGTGGAGGAGGCGCTGGCGGTCGCCGACCGCGTCGCGGTCATGCAGCCGCGCCGCATCGCTCGCATCGGCACGCCGCAGGAGATCTACCGGGAGCCGGGCAGCGAGTACGTGGCCCGCTTCCTGGGGCTGGACAACTTGGTCCCCGCCCGCCTGGACCGCGCCGACGGACGCCCCGTGCTGCGGACCGCGATGGGGGCGCTGCCGGCAGAGGCGCTGACGCCCCCGGAATGCGGCGGCGCACTGAAGCTGCTACTGCGGCCCACCGGCATCGCCTTCCACGAGGACGCCCCCGAGCGGCTGGTCTCCAGCCCCGACCGCTGGGTGTTGCACGGCGAACTGTCGGGCCGCTCGTTCCGCGGCGCCGCTCAGCGCGTGCTGGTCAGCGTCTCCGGGATCGAACTCCGCTTCCGAGTGGCCGCCGATCAGCCCCTGCCGGCGGTCGGCGCCCGGGTGAGCGTCAGCATCAACCCCCGGCGGGGAGCGTGCCTGATCCCCGCGACGGCACGATCTGATTGACGAGCTCGCCGTGGGAGTGCAGGTTCGGGAACGACTGTGGGCTATCACCATTGTCAGACATGGCAATATTCCGTATCGTGGTCGACGGTACTCATGATAGGAGGGGATGACGAATGGAGAAAGAGGGCGCCAGCTTCGTGCTGAAGCCGGCCCGGGCCGAGCTTGGTGCCAAGATCGAAGACCTGTGTCTTCTTCAAACTGGAGGTCCATTCACCCTTAGTACGGGGATGGAGTCCAGTTTCTACTTCGACTGCAAACGCGCCGTCCTAAAAGGAGACGTACTGTGCATGATCGCAGAAGAACTCCTTCGAGAAGCGAATGAGTTGCCCGAGACGCCTACTGCAATAGGAGGGCTCTCGATCGGAGCTGATTTTCTGGTTGCGGCTGCTATCCAGCGAGCGGCACAACGAGGACATCCGATGGTCAATGGGTGCGTGGTTCGCAAAGAGCGCAAAGAGCACGGTACGCGCAACTACATCGAGAACGAGCAGCCTGCCGGCACCAAAATAATGGTGGTCGATGACGTGTTCACGACCGGAAGATCGACGAGCTTTGCGTGCGAAAAGCTGATTGAAGCAGAGAACAAGATCGTCGGGATTGTAGGATTGATCGACCGAGAACAGGGAGGCACAGGCTATCTTCAAGACACATATCAAGTTCCTGTGATAGGTCTGTTCAGAAGCAGTGATTTCCCACGATTGATGGAAGCCAATGAGAGAAGTAGCGGAACGCTGGTTGCCACGACTTGAAGAAGGAGATTTTAATCACAACCTGCTCATGGAGATCGCCAAGGACTGTCGCAGGCGCTACCCGTTATCACAGCGACCCTGCGTTCGAATCAGTCTGTTTGTGCTCGAGACCATTTGCTTGCGCGCAAGCGCACTCCTTGAGTCGTCACCCGATCGGTTTCCGGACGGCAACACCGACTATCAAGACACCATAGACACGATCCTGAAGCCGGCTCTCGTCGGTGTCTTACGGGCTGCGAACGACAACGCCGATGACCAATATATCGCCGTTGAGGAACTGGTCAAAGCGTACATTCGCGCGAATGAAGTGTGACCTGGAAGCTCCTCGCATGCCCAAACTGCGGTTGACGGTAGATTCCGGCATAGCTTGGGCCTGAATCCGCACGACCCGGGCGACCGGGTCTGTTCACTCGTGATCGAACGCCAGATCGATAGTCACCGGCTGGGCCATGTGACGGACGCCTGATCGGTTGCGCTCCGCTCCCCCGGGGGCAGCCGGTGCCGCTACTCCGGGCTCCGGGAACGACTGCGGCGTACCCAATCGGCGCCGCCGTAGGTGGCCGCGTGGTCCACGAACTCCGAGCGAGGCGTGCACATGCGCGCGCGGATCTCCCCGGCAAGCGCTGCCAGCGCCACTTGCCGCTCGGCGTCGTCCTGAATCATCTGCTCCAGGGCGGAGGCGACCGCCGCGCTCTGGGTGGCGAAGACACCCTCGGCGACCTTCTTCAACAGGAACCGGTGGTGACGTTCGGTGAAGCTGAGGGTCGTCTTGACGGGCATGTGCATCTCCTTGGTATGACCCAATCATACGTGTGCGACACGGGGACGCAATCCGAGGACACGTGGTGCGGTTGTCCGGCCCGCGCCGGCCACCGCATATTGATCCCCATGGTGCCCGGGACCAGCGAGGTTGGGGCGATGTTCGACCGCATCGCTCCGACCTACGATCGTCTCAACCGCCTGCTGTCGCTGCGCTCGGACGTGCGCTGGCGCGACTGTGTCGCCCGCGCGCTGGCCGCCCGCCGCATCCGCAGCGTCCTGGACGTGGCAACCGGCACCGGCGACCTGCTGCTGGCGATCGACCGGCGCCTGCCCCGCCTGACCCGCACCGTGGGCGTCGACTTGGCGCCGGACATGCTCCACATCGCCCGCGACAAGCTGGCGCGGGCCGGCTGCGCCGCGAAGCTCACGCTGGGCGACGCCCACCGCCTGCCGTTCGAGGAGCACTCCTTCGATGCGGTCACGGTCGCGTTCGGCATCCGCAACATGGACGACCGTCCGCGCGCGCTGACCGAGATGCGCCGCGTGCTCGCCCGCGGCGGCACCTTGGCGGTGCTGGAGTTCTCGCTTCCCGAGTCTCCGCGGTTGCGCGCGCTCTACCTGACCTACTTCCGGCACGTGCTGCCGGCCATCGGCCGGCTCGTCTCCGGGGACGGGCAGGCCTACCGCTACCTGAACGCATCGGTGGAAACGTTCCCGTACGGCACGCGCTTCGTCACCATGCTGCGGCGGGCCGGCTTCCCGGAAGTCACCACCCGCCCCCTCACGTTCGGGGTGGCGACGCTGTACCTGGCACGCAAGTCATGATGCCGCCCGGCCACGCTATACTGACGTTGAGCGCATGAGCGACGTCGCTTCTCCGCCCGCGCCGCATGCCGCGACCGGCAACGGCCAGGCTGCCCCCAGCCGCGGCGGCGGCATCTGCCGCGTCGAGGTGGCCACCCAGGTCGACCCGCTGGCGTGGCTGGCCGGCCGAACGGAAGGGGAGTTGTGCTTCTGGGCCGACCGCGACGGCCGCGAAGAGATCGCAGCCGCCGGCATCCTGACCGAGGTCGCCGGCAACACGGCACCCGGGGCAGCGGTCTGGATGGAGCGCATCGCCGCTCACCTGGAAGCCGCCGACGAAGGCGTCCGCTTCTACGGAGGCACGCGCTTCGACCCGCAGGCGCCCGCCGCTCCCGAGTGGCGGACACTCGGCGCCTACCGGTTCGTGGTGCCCCGCTTCGAGGCGGTTCGCCGTGACGGCACAACGCTGCTCGCCTGCAACTTCCGGGCGTCGGAACGCGACGGTCTGGCGGCGCTGCTGGACGACCTGCAGCGACCGCCGGTCCCGGAACCGGCCGTGCCGGTCCGCCTGCGCCGCGATGCCGATGAACCCCACCGCGTGGGCTGGGAGACGCTCGTGCGTACGGCGCTCACCGCCATCGACGATCCCGCCGACCCGCTGAGCAAGGTGGTAGTGGCGCGCCGCACCGGCGCGACCGCGGGTGCGCCGATCACCCCCGCGGCGCTGATGGCCGCCATGAGCCGGGCGGACGACCGTTCGTTCCGCTTCCTGGTGCAGCCCCGGCCCGGCACCGCCTTCGTCAGCGTCACCCCGGAACGACTGTTCTCGTTGTGCGGACGCACCGTCCGCACGGAGGCGATCGCCGGCACCCGTCGCCGCGGCGCGTCGCCGCAGGATGACGATCGCCTGCGGCGGGAGCTCACGGCGTCGGCCAAGGACGTGCTCGAGCACCGCATCGTGCACGACGCGATCGCCTGCGCGCTCAGCGGTCTGTGCACGGCCACCACCGCAGGGGAAACCACCGTGCTGCGCCTGCCCGCTCTGCAGCACCTGATGAGTCGCCTGTCGGGCGAATTGGCCCCCGGAGTGGGCGTCGCCGACCTGGTGGACGCCTTGCACCCCACACCGGCGGTGGGGGGCGAGCCGGCCGAAGCCGCGCGCCGGTTCCTGACCCGGTACGAGCCGTTCGACCGCGGCTGGTACGCCGCGCCGGTGGGCTGGGTCGGTCACGGCCAGGCCTCCTTCGCGGTGGCCATCCGTTCCGCGCTGATCGAACGCGGTTCGGTGTCGCTCTACACCGGCAACGGGCTGGTGACCGGCTCCTCCCCGGATGCGGAGTGGGCGGAGCTGGAAGCCAAGATCGGCTGCTACTTCACGCCCGGCGGCTGACTTCTCGCTGACCGCACCCATGCGGACCACCGCGACCGTGCGGAATCGCCTGTGGGGCGAGCTGATCATCGACGAGCTGGTCCGCTGCGGCTGTCGCGCCGCGTGGGTCTGTCCCGGTGCCCGCTCCGCGCCGCTGGCGGCGGCGGCCGCCCGAGCGGCCGAACTGGAAGTGTCGGTCTGCATCGACGAGCGCGCCGCCGGCTACCAGGCACTGAACGCGGCGCGCGCCTCCGGAGCTCCTTCCGCGGTGATCTGCACCTCCGGCACGGCCGGCGCCAACCTGCTGCCGGCGGCGGTGGAGGCGGGCCTGAGCGGCGTGCCGCTACTGCTGCTGACCGCCGACCGTCCTCCGGAGCTGCGCGACACCGGCGCCAACCAGACGATCGACCAGCCAGACCTGTTCGGCCGCGCCGCAGCATGGCGCTTCGACCTGCCGGTGCCCGACGACCGCATCGAACCGGCGGCTCTTCTGACCACGATCGATCAGGCCGTGCACCGGGCCCGCGCCGCGACGGCCGCCGTGCACCTGAATTGCATGTTCTCCGAGCCGCTGCTGGATGACGGGCGTGTGGAGGCCATCGCGCGTCCGGCCGGCAGACGTCCCTTCACCACCTACTCCGCGGCCCCCAACGCACCGGAGCCTGCGTCGGTGGCGGATACCGCCACCGCATTGCGGGGGGCCACCGCCGGCCTGCTTGCGGTCGGGCCACTGCCGGCGGGGACCGACCGGCAGATGATCGCCTCTCTGGCCGCGGCGCTGGGCTGGCCGGTGCTGGCCGACATCCAGTCCGGGCTGCGCCACCCGTGGCCGGGTCGTCCGGAGCTCGCGATCATTCGACATCACGACCTGGTGCTGGCGCACGCAAGCACGCCGCTGCCGGGCCCGGACGTGGTGCTGCACCTGGGCGGCCGGCTCACCTCCAAGGCGTACCTGGAGCTGCTCGGCGCACGGCGGCCCGCCGCCTGCGTGCACGTCGCCGAACACCCGCGCCGCATCGACCCCGAGCACGTGGTCACCAGCCGCGTGCAGGCGGCGCCCGACCGCTTCTGTGCGGCGCTCGAAGCGGAGATCCGCGGTGCCGACGGGCCAGCCGGAGCCGGCGCGGCCGGGCTGGTCGCGGCCGGCACGGCGGCGGCCCGAGCGGTGGCGGACGTGCTCGACGCCGATCCGGAAGTCAGCGAACCGGCGACCGCCCGCGACCTGATCGAGCTGCTGCCGGCCGGCTGGGGCGCGTTCGCGGGCAGCAGCATGCCGGTCCGCGACCTCGACACCTTCGCGGAAACGACGGCCTCACGCCCCGCGCCGCTGGCCGTCGGGGCCAACCGAGGCGCCAGCGGAATCGACGGCGCGATCGCCTCCGCGGTCGGGTTTGCCGCGGGCCTCCGGGCGCCGGTCGGCGCGCTGCTCGGCGACCTCGCGGTCCTGCACGACCTGGGCTCACTGGCCGTGCTGGCCCGCGCGCCGCGGCCGGTGGTGCTGGTGGTGGTCAACAACGACGGCGGCGGCATCTTCAGCTTTCTGCCGGCGCTCGCCGACCAGGAAGACGTGTTCGAGCGCTGCTTCGGTACTCCGCACGGCTACCGGTTCGAGCACGCCTGCCGGATGTTCAGCCTGGACTACCACCGGCCGGCCACGCGCGCGGAGACGCGTGCATCGCTCGAACGGTGCTTCGCGGCCGGGCGGACGGCGCTGGTCGAAGTCGGCACCGACCGGCGGGAGAACCTCGCCCTTCACCGGCGGCTGCGTGCCGAGGTGGGCGCCGCCATCGAAGCGGCCGGCCGGCCGGGCGGATGAGCGCCGCGGCGCCGGCCGCCGTGCTGCTGCACGGCTTCCTGGGCAGCCCGGACGACTGGAAACCGCTCGCCGACCGGCTGGCCGACCGGCTGCATTGTCTGGCGCCGCCGCTGGTCGAGCATCCGACCATCGCCTCGCTGGAGACGGCGATCCGCCGGTCGGTGCCGGGTCCGGCGGTGTTGGTCGGCTACTCGATGGGCGCCCGGCTGGCGCTGCACCTGCTGCTGCGCGACCCGGACCGCTACCGGGCCGGCGTGCTGGCCTGCGGCTCCCCCGGCCTTCCCACCGCGGCGCGGCGGGCCGAGCGGCGGCGCGGCGACGCCTGCCTGGCCGCACGCCTGCGCGGGCTCGACGGCGGCGAGGCGCTGCGCCGTTTCCTGGACGACTGGTACGCCCAGCCGATCTTCGCCCGGGTGCGCTCGCATCCGTGCTACCAGGCCATGCTGGCGCGCCGCCTGCGGATCGACCCCGGCGCATGGGCGGCCACGCTGACCCACCTGGGCACCGGCGCGCTGCCGTCGCTCTGGGACGAGCTGCCGAACCTGCGCCAGCCCACCCTGGTCGTGGCCGGCACGCTCGACGAACGCTACGTGAGCATCGGCGAGCGGATGGAGGAGCGCAGCGGCGCGATCCGGGCTCGCCCTCTCACGGACTGCGGCCACGCCGTGCTCTGTGAAAAGCCGGCCGAATTTGCTACACAGGCCTCAACCTTCCTCGACGAGGAGCTCCGGAGTACATGAGTCAGATCGACTGGACGGCCTGCGGTTCGTATCGCGAGATCCTGTTCCACAAGGCCGAAGGAATCGCCAGGATCACCATCAACCGCCCGCACGTGCGCAACGCCTTCACGCCGCTGACGGTGGAGGAAATGATGGACGCGCTGCGCGACGCGACCAACGACAGCAGCATCGGCGTGGTCATCCTGACCGGCGCGGGCGACCTGGCGTTCTGCTCCGGCGGCGACCAGAAGGTGCGCGGCCACGCCGGCTACCAGGACTCCGAGGGCGTCGACCGCCTCAACGTGCTGGAGTTCCAGCGGCAGATGCGCCGCTGTCCGCTGCCGATCGTCGCCATGGTGGCCGGCTTCGCCATCGGCGGCGGCCACGTCCTGCACGTGATGTGCGACCTGACGATCGCCGCCGACAACGCCGTGTTCGGCCAGACCGGCCCGCGCGTCGGCTCCTTCGACGGCGGCTTCGGCGCCAGCTACCTGGCACGCATCGTCGGCCAGAAGAAGGCGCGGGAGATCTGGTACCTGTGCAAGCGCTACGACGCGCAGGAAGCGCTGGCGATGGGCTTGGTCAACGCGGTGGTGCCGCTGGCCGACCTGGAGTCGGAGACCGTGAACTGGTGCCGGCAGGTCCTGCGGCATTCACCCACCGCCATCCGCTGCCTGAAGGCGGCGTTCAACGCCGACTGCGACGGCCAGGCCGGGCTGCAGGAGCTGGCCGGCGCGGCGACCATGCTCTTCTACCAGACCGAGGAGGCGCAGGAGGGCCGGGACGCCTTCGTGCAGAAGCGGCAGCCGGACTTCTCCGGGTTTCCGCGCCGTCCGTGACGCCGCCCGGGTGAAGCAGAAAAGCAAGGGCCTCATCTGGCTGGAGGCGGCGCGCCCGCGCACGCTGCCGGCCGCCGCCGCGCCCGTCCTGATCGGCTCGGTGATGGCGGCTGCGGACGACGCGTTCGCCTGGGTGGCCGCGGTGCTGGCGCTCCTCGGGGCGCTGGCCATCCAGGTCGGCACCAACCTGCACAACGACCACGCCGACCACGCGCGCGGCGCCGACACCGCCGACCGGGTGGGTCCGCGCCGCGTGGCGCAGGCCGGCCTGCTCGAGCCGGACGAGCTGCGCCGCGGCATCGCCGTGGTGTTCGCGGCGGCGGGCGTGATCGGCGTGATCGCCGCCATCGTGGGCGGCTGGCCGATCCTGGTGGTGCTGGTCGCCTCGGTCGCCGCCGCGCTCGCCTATACCGGCGGCCCGCGCCCGCTCGGCTACTTGGGGTTCGGCGACGTGATGGCGTTCGTGTTCTTCGGGCCGGTCGCGGTCGCTGCCACCTACTTCCTGCATGCCGGGACCTGGACGATCGAGGCGATCGTCGCCGGTGCCGGCCCCGGCCTGCTGGCGGCGGCGATCCTGACCGTCAACAATCTGCGCGACACGGAAACCGACCGCTCCGCCGGCAAGCAGACGCTGGCGGTGCGCTTCGGGGCCGGTTTCGCGCGCGCGGAGTACCTGGGCTGCGTCATCGGCGCCGCGGTGGTGCCGACGGTGCTGGCGATCGCCACCGGCCGCTGGGCCGGCGCGCTGCCCCTGATGACGCTCATCGCCGCGACCCCCTGGGTCCTGATCGTGCTGCGTCCCGGCAGCCGTCCGCCCGAGCTCAACCACGCCCTGGCCGGCACGGCCCGCACCATGCTCATCCACGCCCTGCTGTTCTCCATCGGATGGTCGATCGCCTGAAGTCCGGGCGGCTCGACCTGGTCGAGCTGCTCCGCTCCCGCGGGGATGCGATCGCGCTGGCCGGCGCCGAGCATCCACCCGGCGATGGGATGAGCTACCGCCGGCTGGCCGAGGCGGCCGGGGGATGGGTGGAGCGGTTCCGCGCCTACGGACTGACCCCCGGTTCGCGGCTCACGGTGCAGGCGGAGAACAGCACGGTGCTGGCCGCGCTCCTGTACGGCGTCTGGTCCGCCGGCCTGTTGCCGCTGGTCCTGAGCCCGCTGCTGCCGGTGGAGCGCGTACGTGAGCTTGGCACGGAGCTGCGCTCCGGTCCGCCGTTCACGGCCGGCGACCTGGACCTGCCGGCCGGCGGCGCGCAGCCGGCCCCGGTCGACCCCGGCGCCCCGGCCACCGCCCTGCTCACCTCCGGCACCACCGGTACGCCGCGCGCGGTGGTCCATTCGCTTGCCAACCACCTGTACAGCGCTCTCGGCTCGGCAGCAAACCTGCCGCTGGAGCGCGGCGACCGCTGGCTGGTGGCGCTTCCGATGAGCCACGTGGCCGGACTGTCGATCCTGTTCCGCTGCCTGCTCGGCGGCGCGACGGCGCTGATCGCCCGCACAGGGTCGTTCCGGGACGACGGGAGCAGGCCGGACGACGCCCTGGCGCTGCTGCCGCGGGCGACCCGACTGTCGGTGGTGCCGGCACAACTCCAGCGGCTGATCGAGGTGCCGGCGGACCGGCGCAGCGCCCTGCGCAGCGTGCTGGTCGGCGGTCAGGCGACGGCGCCGGCCCTGCTCGAGTGCGCGCGCGCGGCCGGCATCCCGGTGCTGACCACCTACGGCTCCACGGAGATGGCTTCGCAGATCGCCACCGCCACCCCCGGCGACGATCTGCCTCCCGGGGCGAGCGGCCGCGTGCTGCCGCACCGGCGACTGCGCATCCGCGACGGCAGGATCGAGGTAGGCGGCGAAACGCTGTGCGCCGGCATCCTGACCCCGGCCGGCATCGATCCTCTGCCGCTCGAACCGGACGGGTGGTTGCGCACCGGCGACTGCGGCCACCTTGGCGACGGCGGTATCCTGACCGTCACCGGCCGCGCCGACGGCATGTTCATCTCGGGCGGCGAGAACATCCATCCCCAGGAGATCGAGGAGGTGCTCGGCGCCCACCCCTCGGTGGCGCTCGCCGTGGTGGTGCCCGCCCCCGACCCCGACTTCGGCTCCCGCCCGGTGGCGTTCATCGAGTCACCAGGCCTCCCGCCGGAAGACGAATTGCACGCCCTGCTCGCCGAGAGGCTCCCGCGTTACAAGCACCCCGTGCGCTACCTGCCGATGCCGGCGGATGCCCTCACGCCCCTCGGCAAGCCCGACCGCACGCTTCTGACCGACCGGGCACGCGAGCGCACCGGGTCTTGATACGGCCGAGCGCATCTCGACCGTCGAAATCAGCCGTCGAGCACATCCCGCAGAGGCAGGCACACGTCGGTCAGCAACTGCGCAGGGGCGGTATCGACGGGTGAGTTGAGATAGATCTCCACTTCAGCGATATGTGTCCTTCTCGCGCCTTCGGACCGCGTTTATCACTACTACGCGCCGCTCGTCATCAATCAAGTAAATCACTCGCCAGGAGCCGATACGTATACGATGCACTTTATCTCGAAGCTTGGCTACTCCCATAGGTCGTGGGTTCTGCCCAAGAGCGCAAATCCGATCGTCCACTCGTCTGTAATCGCTGCGTGATAACCGCCGAAGATCACGCTGTGCGTGACTGTCAATCCGAATCTCGTACTCAGACCCCTCGCTCAAGTCGGCTAGCCCGGTACTCACTATACGCTACCGTGCCGTCCAAGCCCCGATTCGCGTACTCCTCCATAGCTCGTTCGGCCACAGCGAGATCTTCGACCAACTCCTCGTAATCCTCGCGACCTACAAATTCAAATCCACCTCTCAGCCTGTCCTCCGATGGATCCCACTCTTCTACGCGGCCGAAAGCCTGAATCGACGATGGAGGTGAGCGTCCCTCGGCGCCGGTGACGTACCCAGGAGAAATCGTCCATGTAGCACTGCTGTACCAGTCTTGCATGGACGCGCTAGCAGTGAGAGCACTCATAGTTCCTCTCCGTGGACTTCCTTTCTTTGAATCCAATTCAGCCCTTCCGTCCGAGTCATGGTCGCTACCTCTATGGTCCCGCCGACACCTCGGACGCCAATTGACAGATTCTGCGCAGTTATTGTCGTCCTTATAAGGAAGATCGCAAGATCTACACAATCCTGAAGTGGTAGCACCTCGTAGGGAACAGTATATTCGAAGTGAGGCTTGATTGCGTCCTCCAGCGTACGGATCTCCGAGGCTGGAACCTTGAGTGTCTCACAAACGAGCGGCAGCAGCCCTGGATCGTATCCGTGGATTATGCGATTGGCGATTTCGAGCTGCCCGCCCCACGTCATCCCAAACTGGTTCGGGTTTCTCGGAGTCGGTTCAGGAGTTTTTGGTATATTGAACAAGAATACCTCGCCATACGGCGCGTCATGGTCATACCCTCCAACTATGAACGACATGCCTCCGGCTGGAGGCACGTTGGACGGCAGGCCCGCCGCCTGCCAACGCTTCAAGAAGAAGGCGCTTAGGTGTTGCGCATACTCAAGAACGGTGTACCTCTCTTCGCATAGCTCCAGCTCCAGCTCCGGGATGTAACTGTGAGCCGTTCGGGTACCGATTAGCGCATCGCCGTACGTAACCGCGCCGACCCAACTGTGAGGTCTGTCAAAGTTCAGGATCTTGGTCGCACTGTCGTAGTTCACGATCAGGGGAGCTGGAGCACCCTCTCGCTGAGCTGTAAGCGTCACGCGGGTGTCCGCCGCAAGCACAAGCCCTTCGGGACCCTTGACTACCACACCCAGCGACATTGGTTATCCTTCATTTGATTTCTGTATAACAAGATATGAGCTGCGGGCTCTCACTTGGCGACTGTCGCCCACTCGTCAGGGCTGCCTCCCGCGGACATCATCTGCGTAGCTAATGCCTTCGTCAATCATGGCATGGACCTTTACCTGCGCAACCTCCACGTGCACTCTGCGGCCAGAGTTGCCGCGGTTCCATCAGACTGCGAGCGCCTTGCAAGGAGGTTCCTGTGAGCCGGATCGATCGCGTTCAGATTCACGAGTTCTCATTCGACGTTCCCGACATCGGGCTGGAGCAGGCTGCTGCCGGCGTGGGCAACATGGCCTACGTCGAGGGCGCCACCCATACCGCCCGCCGCTTCGCGGTGCGCATCGGCACCGACGACGGCGCGAGCGGCGAGTACGTCACGCACTGGGTGGGGACGCCCGCGTCCCTGGCGCAGGCAGAGATGCTGGCGCCGCTGCTGCTCGGGCGCGACGCGGACCGGCGCGAGGAGATCTACGACGACCTGAAGCGGGAGCTGCGCGCCTACGACCACATGGGGCAGGGCGTGCTGGACATCGCCCTCTGGGACCTGGCCGGCAAGCGGCTGGGCACGTCGGTGTCGCGGCTGCTGGGCGGCTTCCGCGAGCGGCTGCCCACCTACGCCAGTACCTATCACGGCCAGCTTGGGCCCGGCGGTCTGAACAGCCCGCAGGCGTTCGCGGACTTCGCCGCCGAGTGCCAGGCGGCCGGCTTCGCGGGGTTCAAGATCCACGGCTGGAACGACGGCGACGTGGCCCGCGAAGTCGACAACCTGCGCGCGGTGCGCGCCCGCGTCGGCGACGGCTTCCGGATCATGCTGGACCCGGCGTGCCAGCTCCGCACCTGGAACGATGCGCTGGCGGTCGGCCGCGTGTGCGACGAGATCGGCTGCTTCTGGTACGAGGACCCGTATCGCGACGCCGGCATCGCCGTCGAGGGGCACCGCCGCCTGCGCGAGCGGCTGTCGACGCCGCTGCTGGTCACCGAGCACGTGCGCACGCTGGAGCAGAAGGCGGCGTTCCTGGTGGCCGGCGGCTGCGACATGATCCACGCCGATCCCGAGTACGACCTGGGCATCACCGGCGTGATGAAGATCGCCCACCTCAGCGAGGCGTTCGGGCTCGACCTGCAGGTGCACGCCTGCGGACCCGCCCAGCGGGCCGTGGTGTCGGCGCTGCGCAACACCCACCTGTACGAGCTGGCGCTGATGGGTCCGGGCATGCCCAACCTGGTCCCGCCGGTGTACGACGGATACAGCGACCAGCCGGACGCGGTCGGCGCCGACGGCTGCGTGCCGGTTCCCGACGGCCCGGGGCTGGGCGTCAGCTACGACTGGGACTACATCGAGCGCAACACCACCACCTCGCGCGACATCACCGCCGACTGAAGCGGGCTGCCGCGCGTGCTACCGTCGCGGCATGGAACTGCGCAAGAACCGCATCAAGCACCGGCTGGCCGCCGGGGAGGTGGCCACCGTGGTGTCGGGCATCACCCATCCCGACGACATCGACACGTTCGGGGCGATCGCGGAGGCGACCGGGGTCGACGGGATCTGGCTGGAGGGCGAGCACGGGCCGGTCGACGCCGCCGAGCTGGGCAACCTCACCCGCGCCTGCGACATCTGGGGCCTGACCTCCGTGGTGCGCGTCAACGACAATCACCAGGGGCTGATCTACCGGACCCTGGACCGCGGCGCCCAGGCGATCGTGGTCCCGCACGTGAACACCCGCGCCGAGGCCGAGAACGTCGTGCAGGGCGGCAAGTTCGCGCCGGTCGGCGCCCGCGGCCTGTACGGCAGCCGGCAGTACCACGGGGTGTCCGACTACACCGCGCGCGGCAACGACGAGACCTGCCTGATCGTCCTGATCGAGGACATCGTCGCCCACGGCAACCTGGACGAGATCCTGGAGGTCGACCACATCGACGTGTTCTTCGTGGCGCCCTCGGACTTCGCTTCGTCGATGGGCCACATCGGCAACCACGGGCATCCGGACGTGCGGGCCAAGATCGACGACTCCCTCCGCCGCATCGTGGCGGCGGGCCGCACCGCCGGCACCCTGACCTCCACCGCGGACGTCGCGTCCTACATCGACCAGGGGGTCCGCTTCGTGCTGACCGGCGTCGGCGGCTGGATGCAGGCCGGAGCCGCGGAGTACATGAGCCGCGTGCGCGCCTGACCGGTCAGCGCCGGACGGCCCGGAAGCGCAGGCGCACGTAGTCGACCGTCCACGCGCCGTCCGGGTCGCGCAGCGCGGGAGCGGTAGCGGCCGAAACCTCGGCCTCGACCTGACGGCGCGTCACCGAGTCCAGCGGGTCCAGGAACGACGCCGCGAAGGTGTGCAGCCACTCGGTGAGCGTGCCCGGCACCGGCGTGGGGCGCGGGAACAGCCGGATCCCGGCGACCTCGAACCCGTGCGCCTTCAGCAGGCACCGGTACTCGCCGTCGGTGGGGAAGTACCAGGGATCGCGGGCGGTCGCGTCGATGCCGCGGCGGCGCAGGGCTTCGTGGAGAGCATCCCGTACCGAGGCGATGTTGCCGGCGCCGCCGAACTCGGCCACGAAGCGGCCGCCCGGGCGGAGCAGGCGCCGGACACCGGCGATCACCGCCGCCGCTTCAGGTATCCAGTGCAGCACGGCGTTGGAGAACACCGCGTCGAAGCTGCCGGCCGCCAACCCCGCGCCGGCCAGGTGGCGCGCGTCCGCTTGCAGCGCTGCCAGTCCCCGCTGCCGCGCCGCCGCGACGAACTCGGCGCTGCGGTCAACGCCCAGCACCCGGCAGCCGCGCGTGGCGATCTGCGCGGTCAGCTCCCCGTCGCCGCAGCCCAGGTCGAGCACCCGCTCGCCGGGGCGCGGGTCGAGCAGATCGAGCACGCCGCGTCCCAGCTCGGGGACGTAGGGAGCCCAGCGGCGGTAGCGCTCGGGGTCCCAGCGCTGTTCGCCGGCGATCAGGTTCGGGTCCACGTTGGCGTCTCGATCCTCGCATGCCAGCATACCGGCCCATGGACACCGGGACCGAATTCCTTCGCTTCGTCACCGTCGAGTTCGCCAAGGCGCGGGAGTACGCCGAGCGTGCCCTGGCGCAGATGCCGGCCGCGGACGTGGCTTGGCGGCCCGACGAGCGCGGCAACAGCGTCTCCATGCTGATGCGACACCTGGGAGGCAATCTGCGCTCGCGCTTCACGGACTTCCTCACCACCGACGGAGAGAAGCCGGACCGCGACCGCGACTCCGAGTTCCGCAACGACGTGGACGACAAGGACGCGGTGCTGGCCAAGTGGAGTGCCGGCTGGGCGTGCCTGGACCACGCGCTTGCGCATCTGGATCCCGCCGACCTGCACCGCACGATCACGATCCGCGGTGAGCCGCACACCGTGCTGCAGGCGCTGCTGCGCGCCGTGACTCACACCAACTACCACGTCGGCCAGATCGTCGACCTGGCCCGCACGCGCACGGCGGAGTGGCAGACGCTGAGCATGCCGCGCCCGCCGGGCGAGTAAGCCTGGGGTTGGACGCGGCTAACTGCTAACCCTCGCGCATTCCTTCCGCGATCGGGACGCGCAGGGCGGAGAACACCGGCAGCACCCCGAACAGGCCGCCGACGCCGATCGCCGAGCCCACGCCGATTCCGATCGCGGCCAGACTGATCACGCTGCCGCCCAGCTCGGCCTGCGTGGTGCCGCGGAAGATCGGCACGACCAGCTCGGTGAGCGGTCCCGACAGCAGCAGGCTCAGGGCCACGCCGATCAGCGCCGCCGCGCTCACCATGATCAGCGAGCGGGCGAAGAACTCGCGCGCAATCACGCCGCGCGATGCGCCCACGGCACGTTCCACGGCGATCTCGCGCGTGCGGCCGAGCACCTCCACCAGCATGATGCTGAGGATGCCGATGCAGCCGGTCACCAGCAGCACGAAGCCGAGCAGGTTCACCACCAGCGAGAAGGTCGCCACCGTGGACCGCGCCTCTTCGAGGGCGGCCGTCTCCCCGTCGGGCCGGCCTTCCCAGACCTCGACCAGTACGCCGTCGCCGTATTGCTGGGCGAGGGCGCCGCGCGCCTGGCTCTCGACCGTCGCCAGGCCGCTTCCCTGCACGCGCAGCGCGATGCGCGCGTTCAGGAACCCCTGCATGAACGCCTGAACCCGGGCGTCCAGGTTGCTCGGGAACGCGGACGTCGCCGGCACGATCATGTCTCCGACTCCGTAGGCGCGCCGCTGGATCTCGCTCGGGTCGTTGAAGACGCCGCGCACCGTGTACGTGGGAGGCGTGAATCGGCGGCCGCCGCCGCCCTGTCCCTGGCCCTGTCCCTGCGTGGGCGCCGGCGGTTGGATGACCTGGCCGAGCGCCTCCACCGGGGAACCGAACAGCACCTCGGCCATGGTCGCGGAAACCAAGGCTTCGCGGGTTCCCTGAGCGACATCCTCCGCGGTGAAGCCGGAGCCGGCGACCATCTCCAGACCCATCACGTCGAGATAGTCCTCGTTCACGCCGACGACGCTGCGGAAGCGGTAGTTGGTGCCGCCCACCACGTACTCCGTCCACGGGGTGAACGCGACCGGGCTGGCGGCGACGGCGCCGGAAACGCCGGTCCGCAACGCGTCGATCACGTTGCCGTCGAACTGTGGCGGCCGGACCTGTTGCATCTCGCCCTCGTCGTCGATCTCGACGTTGGCGACCATCACCACCAGACCTTCCTTCTCGAGCTGCTCGGACACCAGCCGGCTGAACGCGCCGCTGATCGACAGCGCGAAGATCAGCACGCCGACGCCCAGGCCCACCGTGGACAGCGTCACGGCCGACTTGACCGGCGAACGCGTCAGGCTGGTCAGAACGGAACGGACGGTACGCATGGCTCCTCCTCGACTCTCTCGCTCGTACGCTACTCGTAGCGGATCGCTTCGGCGGCCGGCACCCGCGCCGCAGCCGAGGCGGGCACGACGTTGAAGACGGCGACGATGCCCCACGACACCAGCACGCCGATGACGATCAGGCCGATCTGCAGCGCCCCGAAGCCGATGGTCTCTTCCATCAGGCGCGACAGCAGCGCCGAGAGCCCCAGGCCGACGGCCGCTCCCACGGCGCCGATTGCCAGCGCCTCCAGGAAGAAGACCGTGAACACCTGGCGGATGCTGGCGCCGACCGCCTTGAGGATGCCCACGGTGCGGCGCTTGCGCACGGCGCGGCTGAAGAAGATGTTGGTGACGTTGACCGCCGCGATCAGCAGCGCCGACAGCGCCAGAAACAGGATCACCGTGGCCAGGCGGCCGTTGCGGTCGGCGGTCGCCTCCGCCTCTGCTCTCGGAACGCTGATCGCGACCGCGCCCGCTCCGTGGGAGGAGTCGAACCAGTTGACGAGTTGCGCCCGCGCCTGCTCCAACTGGTCGGGATCGTCGACCATGAACCGGAGGTTGGTGCGCAGCGCGGCGAAGCGGCCGCGAAATCCCTGGAACTGCTGCGCGGCGATGAGCGCAGGCGCGATGGCCAGGTCGTCCACCTCGGTCCCGCTGGGCTCCAGGACGCCGATGATGCGGTAAAGCTGATTGCGCGCCAGCACTTGACGGCCGACGGCTTCACCATCCTCGAACAGCGTGGCGCCCAGCGTGGAGCCAAGCACCAGCAGCGGCTCGCCCCGGTCCACGTCGGCCGCCTGGAACACGTCGCCCTGGGCCGCCGTCAGTCCCCAGGCATCGAAGAACTCAGGCGTGACCTCCCAGCCCTCCGCGAACTCGATCTGCGGCTGCGGACCCTCGGGCGCCGCGACGGGCTGCCAGGCCGGACTCGCGTTGGTCTGCGCGTCGGCCTGCTGGCCCTGGCTCGCCTGTCCCTGAGCCTGATTCTGTTGTGGCTGTCCGGCCTGCCGGCCTTGGCCCGGCCGGCCCTGGGCTTGCTGTCCCTGCCCCGGTCCCTGGGTCTGCCCTTGCGCCTGGACCTGCTGGCCCTGGCCGCGCTGCCGCTGGATTTGGCCGGCCGCGGCCTGGCCACCCTGACCGCCTTGGAACTGGCCTCCTTGACCGCGCTGGAACTGGCCACCCTGGGACTGGCCGCCCGCGGTCTGGCCGCCCGCGGCTTGACCCGCCTGAGGGGCTTGGCCCTGCGCCTGCGTACCCTGGCCCTGTGTGCCCTGACCCTGTGTACCCTGACCCTGCGCGCCCTGGCCCTGGTTCTGCCCGCCGCCCTGGCCAAACCCGCTCTCCCCGAACCGGAACGCGGTCCGGTTGGCCAGATACGCGTGCTGGATCGCCTGCGTGACCGAGCGCGCCTCCAGGTCGGAGGCGGTCAGTTGGACCAGTTCGGTCGACGTCTGCACCTGCGCGGGCAGGTCCATCTCTTCGGCGTCCTCGCGGGCGGCGACCACGATCTCCCGGAACCGCGGCGACGAGAGAAGCTCCCGCGACTGCTCGTTGGTGCGCCCGGCCAGGGCGATGCCGGCCGCGGTCGCGCCGACCGCCAGCGCCACGCCCAGCGACAGCAGCAGCGATTCGGCCGGCCGGCCCACCACCGAGCGCACGCTCATGCGCAGATCTTCGCGGTAGTTCATGCGGCCGCCTCTCCGTCCTGAGCGACGCGGCCGTCGAGCACGCGGATGCAGCGGCGCGCTCGCCGTCCCAGGTCGTCGTCATGAGTGACCATGACGATCGTGACCCCTTCCCGGTTGAGGCCCTCCAGGATCTGCATGATCTCCTCCCCACGATCACTCGGCAGATTGCCGGTCGGCTCGTCGGCCAGGATCAGGTCCGGCTTCAGGGCGAGCGACCGGGCGATGGCCACGCGCTGCTGCTCGCCGCCCGACATCATGGTCGGCAGGTGGTACATGCGCTCGCTCAACCCCACCTCTTCCAACAGCTCGGCCGCGCGCGTGCGCCGCTCGCCGCGCCCCATGCCGGCGTAACCCATCGGCAGCATCACGTTCTCGATGGCCGACAGCTCGCTGAACAGGTTGAAGCTCTGGAAGATGAAGCCGAAGTGGCGGTTGCGGATGCGCGCCTGCTCCTTGTCCGGGAGCTGCGTGATCTCCACGTCCTCAAGGAAGTAGCTGCCCTCACTCGGCACGTCGAGCAGGCCGACGATGTGCATGAAGGTCGACTTGCCGGAGCCGGACGGGCCCATCACGGAGATGTACTCGCCGCGCTCGATCCGCAGGCTGACGTCGGTCAGCGCCTTCACCTCCACCTCGCCCAGGTCGTAGCTCTTGCCGATCTTCTCCAGTCGTATCATCCGTCTGACCCCTCCAGCACGATGATGTCGTGCTCGATGAAATTCTGGTACCCGCTCACGATGATCAGGTCGCCGGCCTCGACCCCGGTCAGCACCTCGACCACGTTGCCTTCCACCTGGCCGAAGGTGACCGCGATCTTGGCGGCCCGATCGCCCTCGATCCGGTACAGGTAGCGCTGGCTGCCGGTCGTCAGGTACGGACCGCGCGGCAGCAGCAGTGCGTCCTCGGTCACGCCCACCTCCAGCACGCCCACGGCGGTGGCGCCGGACAGCAGCGGCCCCGAGTCGGGATCGGGCTGCACCCGCACCAGCACCGTGGCGCCGAGCCCGTCCGGAGACTGCTGGGCGACCCGGCCGATCGACAGCACCGTCCCCGTCAGCCCGACCGCGCCGACGCCCAGCTCGACCGGCTGGCCGAGCTGCAGCGCACCGGCGTACTGCTCCAGCACCTCCAGCTCGATCACGGCGCTGGCGGGGTCGGCGATCGTGAACAGCGCATGGTTGTCGCTGACGGCGCTGCCGGGGATGCCGAGCGCCGCCTCCACGCTCAGGACCTCGCCGCCCATGGGCGCGGTGACCGCCATCGAAGCGATCTTGTCCTGCTGGCGGCGAATCTCCACCTGCAACGCGTCGATCGCTGCCAGCGACACCTGGTCCTCCAGCGCGGCGACCTCGCGGTCCTCCGCGAGTTGCAGGACCTGCTCCTCGCGATCGTCGATCAGCCCCTGCAGGGTGCGCTCGGCGGCCTCCAGGTCGCTCGGCGGTGACACTTCGGCAGCAACCATCGACTTCGCCTCGTCCCGGTCCTCGGTCGCCTCCTCGATCTGCTGCCCCAGGTCGTCGATCTGGCGCTGCTTGCGCTCCAGGTCGATGCGGCTCTGCAGCCGCTGCTTGGCCAGCGATCGCTCCGCGTCGGCCAAGTCGGCGCGCAGATCCTCCAGCGCCTCCTCCAGGTCGGTGGCGGCGAGCTCCGCCAGGAGCTGTCCCGGCTCGACGCGATCGCCCTCCTGCACGTACAGCGCCGCGGCCGATCCCGCCTCCGGGCTCAGAAGCGTCATCTGCACCGGGAAGACCACCGTACCGCTGGCCTGCGTGGTCTGCACCAGGCGGCCGCGGGTCACCTGCTCCGCGTTGTAAGAGCGCAGGGTGTACATCTCCTGACGCGGGCCGAGCACCAGATAGGCCGCGACAGCGAGCCCCACCACCAGCGCGCCGACCAGGAGCACCAGGCGCCACTGCCGCCGCTGGCCCGGCGGACGGTACGCCTTGACCTTGCCGGTATCTACGATCTTGCCCTCAGACATCTCCTATCCGCCACTGCATGGTTCCCGATGGTCGTAAACATCCGGGCAATCCCATCTAAACGGCTCCAGAACCGCGCGTTCGCGCGGCCAACTCGTCCCTGATGCCGGTGGACGAGCGCTCCAGGCAGAACCGGTCGGCCGGCAGCTCGACGAACAGCGGGCGCAACTCCGCGGGCACCTGCAGCCGGCCGAGCGTCAGCAGCCCCGACGGCACCGGCCGGGCCGCCACCAGGAAACGGCAGCCGGCCGCTCCGATGGCCGCCACCGCATCCATCATCTGCCGCTCGGCCCCGTAGAAGCGCGGCTGCAGCACCCGTTCCGCCGTATCGGCCCCGACCACGAACACCGTGCCCGGAAACAGCGCCGCCTTGTCCGCGTAGAGCGCCGCGCGGGTCAGCCACAGCTCCGCGCGTCCCAGGAACTGTGCGGCACGCCGGTGCGCCTCCGCGGCGTCGAGCGGCGACTTGTCGGCGTTCAGCACCGGCAGCTCGTACGCCACCGGTGTGCCCAGGAACGCCGCCGCCGCCGCCGCCAGCCCGCGGTGGCCGTCGTGCACGGGATTGAAGGCCCCGGACAGGAGCGCCGCGACGCGCGACCGCCGGTCCCCCGGCGGATCGGGCAGCACGCCGCCGTCCGCTTCCCGGCACACCGCCCCCGCCCCCGTGCCGAGGAGCGCCGCCAGCGCCGAGCCGGCGTCGACGGAGACCTGCAGCGGCTCCGGCTCCGGCCACGGCGGCACGGCCGCCGGATCGACGCCGGCCGCCGCCGCCAGCGCCAGCAGCACCAGGCGGCCAGCGACGGCCTCCTCCTGCTCGCGGGTCCGCGCCCCCTTGGTGAGCTGGACGGTCACGCGCCGTGACCCCAAGCCGTCCCGCGTCGCGACATGACACACGTGCGCGCCGCGCCGCGCGCGGCCGGTCACCATCGCGGTGGTGCAGCCCAGGCCCACCACCGCCGCGCCCGTGCCGGCCAGCTCCCGCGCGCGGTCGCACGCCGCCACCGCCAGCTCGTGCGCCACCGCCGGATCGGTGGCGCGGGCCGGCCTGGCTCCCAGAGCCGCGGCCAGAGAATCGTGATGGTAGCGGTCGTGCGCTTCCAGCACCGTCGCGGACGACCCGCCCACCGCGTGCAGCCACGCCAGGCCCTGCGTGCCGCCGGCCAGCTCCAGGACGGCCGCCACGGGCGCGGCGTGCACGGCGCGGACCAGATCCGCCCACGCCGCGGGGCCGGACCCCGCCCCGTCATGCGGATGGGCCGACATCTGCTACCCTCACCACTGCATGGCGCGCACCACCACCGTCCTGTTCATCGCCGACCTCGTCGGCAAGCCGGGCGTCTTCTGCGTCAAGAGCCTGCTGCGCAGCCTGCGGCGCACCCACCAGGTCGACCTGACGATCGCCAACTGCGACGGCGCGACCGGCGGCTTCGGGCTGGGCAAGCGCCATGCGGCCTACCTGCACAAGCTCGGCGTGGACGTGATCACGTCCGGGGAGTGTATCTATTACAAGCGCGACATGGTGCCCTACCTGAAAGAGGTCCGCTACGTGCTGCGGCCGTTCAACTACCCGCGCCACAATCCCGGCCACGGATGGACGACCGTCACCGCCCGCGGCGGCGCGCGCGTGACGGTGGCCTGCCTGCTCGGCCAGTCCGGCTACGACCGCGTGCATCCCGGCAACCCGTTCGCGGCGGCCGAGTGGCTGGCCACCGAGCGGCGCGCGGAGACACCGATCATGATCCTGGACTTCCACGCCTGCACCACCGCGGAGAAGCGCAACATGTGCGTGTGGATGGACGGCAAGGTGAGCGCGGTGTTCGGCACCCACGTGCGGGTCCAGTCGGCGGACGAAGCGATCAGCGCGAAGGGCACCGCGACCCTCACCCACTGCGGGCGCACCGGCAGCATCGATTCCGTGGGCGGGCTGGACCCGGAGATCGAGATCCGCAAGTGGCGGACCGGGATCTACGAACGGTCGGCGGACACGTGGAGCAACCTGCAGTTGCAGGGGGTGCTTGCCCGCTTCGATGATGACGGCCGTGCGGTGGCTCTGGAGCGCCTGCAGGTGCGGTGTCCCACACCGGAGGGAACCGATGCGCGCGACGGCTGACCGGCGCCGGCACGGGTTCCACGGCCGGCTCACGTCGCTTTCGGCATCGGCGGCGCTGGCATCGGCGATGCTGCTGGCCGGCTGCTCCTTCGATTACCGATCCACCGAGCTCGACGAGGAGCTGGCCGAGGAGGTGCCGAACACGGTGGCGAACGGCGTCGAGCACACCGTGATGAGCGGCGACCGGGTGACGGCCGTCCTGCGCATCGATCGCGTGGAGAGCTACCACGAGCGCGACCTGCTGATACTCTCCGGCATTCACTTCACGGAGTTCGATGCCGATGGCCTCGTGACCACCGAAGCGTGGGCGGAGCGAGCGGAGTACCGCAGCGAGACCGGCGACGCCCGCGCCGAAGGGTCGGTGGTGGTGTCATCGGACCGGGAGGATGCCCGCATCACCGCCACGGGACTGAACTGGAGCGACTCCGAACGCATCCTGACCGGCGATGATGGCGCGCAGGTGGTGCTGGAATGGGGCGACGGGTCCAGGCTGGACGGCACCGGTTTCGAGGCTGACGTCGCTCGCCGGATCGTCCGCTACCTGGGGCCGGTCTCCGGCAGCCTGGTGTTCGACCGATGAGGCGGCCCGGCCGGCCGGCCGGCGGCCGCCTGGCGTCCGCGGCGCTGCTCGCGGGCGTGGCCCTGCTTGCCGGCGCGGTCCTGTTGGCGTCCGTCCCGGCGTACGCCCAGGACGAGTCGGCCGAGGAGGCGGAGACGACGACGATCACGATCAAGGCGCTCGACAGCATGGAGACGGTCGGCGCCACGGGACGGGAACGCACGGTGCTCACCGGCGCAGTCGAGATCGTCGTGGACGACACCATCATCCGCGCCGAGCGCATCGAGCTGTTCGGAGAGGAGGCCGACATCGTCCTGTGCCAGGGCTCGGTGCAAGTGATCGAAGAGAATGAGAACATCGAGATCGGCAGCGAGCACCTGCTGTTCGACCGCGAGCGGTCGGTGCTGCGCATCCAGGGCAGCGCGCTCTTGATCGACCGCGACAACGAGGTGGTGGTGAAGGGCGGCTTCATGGAGTACCACCAGGACACAGGCGAAGCGACCGTGCAGATAGGGGTGCGCATCCTCAAGCCCGACCTGGTGTCCCGGTCGGAGTTCGCGCGCTACCGGCGCGACGAGAACACCGTCGACCTGTCCGGCATGCCCGTGGTGACCTACCAGGGCGACGAGTACCGGGCGATGCGAATCTTCATCGACCTGGACCGCGAAACGGTTCGGATGGAAGGGGAGATTCAGGGCACCATCACGGTGTCGTGAGCGACCGCCCCGAGACGAACCGTCGCGCGGCGACGCTGGCCGTCGGCGGTCTCCGCAAGCGGTTCGGACGCAAGGTTGCGGTGGACGGGATCTCGTTTCGCATGGCCGTGAGCGAGGTGGTCGGCCTGCTCGGCCCCAACGGCGCCGGCAAGACGACCGCGTTCTTCATGATCGCCGGCTTCATCGAGCCGTCGGAAGGCAGCGTCCTGCTGGGGGACCGGGACATCACGCGGTTGCCCATGTACCGCCGTGCGCGCAGCGGCATCGCCTATCTGCCGCAGGAACCGTCCGTGTTCCGCAGGCTGACCGTGCGCCAGAACGTGCTGGCGGTGCTCGAGACCCGGCGGATGCCCCGCGGGCAGAGGCATGATCTCTGTGACGAGCTGCTCGCCGAGCTCGGCATCGGGGAGATCGCCGACCAGAAGGCGCACACGCTCTCCGGCGGCGAGCGCCGGCGGACGGAGATCGCTCGCTCGCTCGCCAGCGATCCCCGCTTCCTGCTGCTTGACGAACCGTTCGCGGGCATCGATCCCATCGCCGTCCACCATCTGAAGGAGGTGGTTCGGTCGCTTGCGGGCAAGGGCATCGGCATCCTGCTCACCGATCACAACGTCCGCGACGCCCTGGAGATCACCGACCGCTCCTACATCATCGACGGCGGCCACATCATCGCCGAGGGCAGCCGCGAGGCGTTGCTGGCCGATCCGGCCGCCCGCAGCGCGTACCTGGGCGAGGAGTTCCGCATGTAGCTTGCCGCTCACGCGGCAAACCCTACAGACTCCTTGATGGGCGACAGTCACCATGCAAGCGCAGCAGCCGGTGCTTCGGCAGGAACAACGCCTGCGGATGACGCCGCAGCTCTATCAGGCGATCCGCATCATGGCGCTGCCGCTTGCCGACCTGCAGCTCACCATCGACCAGGAGCTGGAACGCAACCCGGCGCTGGAGGTCGTGTCCGACGATCCGACCGATTCGATCGACGAAATCGAGGATCGCCCGGAAGAGGAGTTGTTCGGCGACTCCTCCGATCCCGGATTTCAGGGCCTGCACGGCGACGGCGACCCGGACGCGAAGCAGCGTTTCCTGGAGGGAGCGCTGCAGCGGCCCGAGACGCTGCAGGAGCACCTGCTGTGGCAACTGCACCTGCAGCCGGCCGACCCCGAGGTCCTGGGCGCGGCAGAGCTGCTGATCCGCCACCTGGACGACAACGGGTTCCTCCTGGAACCTCCCGAGGTGGCGGCACCGGACGCCCGACCCCGGACGCTCGCCCGCGCCCAGGCGCTGGTGCAGGGGCTGGACCCGGTCGGCACGTGCGTCGCCGGCTACGTGCAATCGCTCAGCGTCCAGGTACGGCATCACGATGCACCTGCGCCGCACGCCGCGACCGTGGTCGAGGGCCATCTGGACGCACTGGAACGCGGCCGGCTCGACGAAATCGCGCGCGCGCTGGACATCCCGGTTGCCGCGGTGCGCGAGGTGCTCGCGTTCGTGCGCACGCTCGATCCGCTTCCCGGCCGCGGCTTTCTGTCCGAGCCCACTCGCTACGTGGTGCCCGACGTGATCGTGCGCATGCACGACGGCGAGCTGGCGATCATCCTCAACGACGAGGTGATCCCCGTCCTGGGCGTCGACAGCTTCTTCGAGCAGATCGGCAGCAACGGCCACGGCGGCACCGCCGCCGGCAGGGAAGCGCGCCGATTCGCCAAGGCGAACCTGCAGGAGGCCCGCTCCTTCATCCGCAACGTCACCGCGCGAAACCGTTCGCTGGTGCGGGTGACACGGGCGGTCGTCGGCCACCAGCGCGAGTTCTTCCGCAGCGGGCCGAAGCAGCTCCGCCCGCTGACGCTGCGGGACGTGGCCGCGGAGGTCGATCTGCACGAAGCGACGGTCTCGCGCATCGTCAACGGCAAGTTCGTGCAGACCGAGTGGGGGATCTACGAGCTCCGCCACTTCTTCACCAACTCCATCTCCGGCGCCGGCTCGAGCGGGTCGCGATACTCGAAGGCCGGCGTCAAGGAGATGGTGCGCGAGATCATCGAAGCCGAGCGGCCGGACGGCAAGCGGTTGTCCGACAGCCGCATCGCCGCCATCCTGGCCGAGCGCGGCGTCAGGATCGCCCGGCGTACGGTCGCCAAGTACCGTGGCGAACTGGACATCGAAAGTTCCCTGGAGCGCTGAGCCCCCATTATGTCATTCACCGTCCTCGACCTGCTGCGGCTGGACCTGCGGGAGAACGAAGCGCTGCACCTGTCGTGCATCGGCGGACGCGCAGGGATCACGCGCGAGATCAACGCGCCGGAGCTCAACCGTCCCGGACTGGCCCTGGCCGGGTTCTACGAACGGTTCGCGTTTCAGCGCATCCAGGTGTTCGGCCGTGGCGAACGCGCCTACCTGGAGAAACTCTCCGCCGAAGGCAAGACCGACACGCTCAAGCGCCTGTTCGACCACGCGGTCCCGTGCTGCGTGTTCACCGACAGTCAGCAGCCGACCGAGGACTTCCGCGAGCTGTGCGAAGCCGCCGGTTGCCCCATCCTGCAGACTACGCTCTCATCCTCCTCCTTCACGGCGCGGGTGGTGAGCGCGCTGAACTCCATCTTCGCCCCCTCCGACCGCGTGCATGGCGTGCTGCTTGAGGTGTTCGGCCTGGGCGTCCTGCTGCAGGGACCGAGCGGCGTCGGCAAGAGTGAGGCGGCGCTGGCACTGATCGAACGCGGCCACCGCTTCGTGGCCGACGACGTGGTGGAGATCCGGCGCGTCGGCAACACCCTGATCGGCAACGGCGTGGAGGTCACCAGCCACCACCTGGAGATCCGCGGCATCGGCATCATCAACATCGCCCACCTGTTCGGTGTCGGCGCCATCCGCGAGTCCAAGCACATCCAGTTGGCCGTGCAGCTTGAGGAGTGGGACAACTCGCGCGAATATGATCGAATCGGCGACCAGGACATACAGGTGGAGCTCATCGGCACCCACGTCCGCCAGATCGTGATCCCGGTGCGGCCGGGGCGGCCCGTGCCGATCCTGATCGAGACCGCGGCGATGAACGAACGGCTCAAGCACATGGGGTACCACTCGGCCCAGGAATTCAACCGCAGCGTCATGGCATGGATGTCGGCGCGCAACCCGCAGACCGCCGCGGTCGAAGAGTGGTAGGTGAGACCGAATGGTGGAGCGTGAGGTGATGATCGCGAATCGGGCCGGCGTCCACGCGCGGCCCGCGGCGCTGCTGGTACGGACCGCCAACCGGTTTCAGGCCGACATCTACCTCGAGAAGGACGGCGAACGGGTCAACGGCAAGTCGATCATGGGGATCATCGCCCTCGGCGCCGCCTATCGGACGACGCTGCGCGTGATCGCCACCGGCGCCGACGAGGCGGAGGCCGTGGAAGCGCTGGTCCGCCTGGTGGACAGCAAGTTCCAGGCGACGGACGACCTTCCATGAGAGGCCTGACGCAGCGCCAGCGGCAGACCCTGCAGTTCATCGAGCACTACCTCGACCTGCACGGCTTCGCGCCGACGGTGCGCGAGGTGGCGTCCCACCTGGGAGTCACCACCAAGGGAGCTCACGACCACCTGCGGGCGCTGCAGCGCAAGGGCTGCATCACGCGCGGCAGCCGGCGGTCGCGGGCGATCGCCGTGACCGGGAACGGCTCGGAGGCGCCGGAGGTCATCGACATTCCGGTGCTGGGCACGGTGGTGGCGGGACAGCCGCTGCTCGCCGAGGAAAACCTGGACGGCACCTACCAGTTGCCGCGGTCCAGCATCGGCGCGGGGGATCACTTCGCGCTGCACGTGCGCGGCGACAGCATGCAGGACGCAGGCATCCATGACGGCGACCTGGCCGTGATCCGCCAGCAGCCTACCGCCACGGATGGGGACATCGTGGTTGCCGTGATCGACGACGCGGTGACGCTGAAGCGCTTCTTCAAGGAGAGCCGGCGGGTCCGCCTGCAGGCGGAGAATCCCGCCTACCCGCCTCTCTACGCCACCGACCTCAGGATCCTGGGCAAGCTCGCGTGCCTGGTGCGCGACTACCGCTGAGACACCGCGCTGCGCCGCCCGGGCGCCCTCGTGATGGCTGAAGCCCTCATCCATCTGTTCTGCGGGCCCGACACGGGTGAGAAGCGCCGCGCGGTCGAACGGCTGCGCGCACAGCTCCAGCGCGGCGTGGGCGGGGCCACGATCGCCATCGAGCGCCACTATCCGTTCGACACCGTCATTGTCGACGTCATCGCATCGCTGCGCACGTCCAGCCTGTTCGCACCGCGGCGGCTGGTGGTGCTCAGTCAGGCGGAAGCTCTGAAGGCAGCCGACGCCGCGGCGCTGGCCGACTACTGCCGGGAGCCTGCCGACGGGACCACGCTCGTGATCGAGACCGAGGAGCTGCGCGTCGCCAAGCGACTGCAGGATGCGGTGCCGGCATCCTGCCGCCGGGTATTCTGGGAGCGCTTCCCCGATCAGCGGCGCCGCAGCATCAGCGCGTTCTTCCGCGAACGCGGAATCGCCATCGACGACCAGGCGGTGGAGACGCTCAACGAGGTCGTCGGCTCCTCATCGGCGGCGCTGGAGAGCGAGTGCGCGGCGCTGGCCGCCATGCATCGGGCGACGTCCGGCGAAGCGGACACGACCGGCGGACCGGCTGCGCTGACCGCCGAGGACATCGACCGGTGGGTGCACCACAGCAGGGCCGAGACGGTGTTCACCCTGTTCGACCACCTGGGAAGCCGCGACCTGGCAGCCGGTGCGCGCACCCTGCAGGCGATCATGCTGACCCGGCAGGCGACCCCGTCGCAGCTCCTTGGCGGCTTGGCCTCACAGTTTCGAAAGACGGCCGATCTGCAGCAACTGCTGCCGCGCATGGACCGCCGGCAAGCGTGGCGGGTGCTCAAGGTGTCCGGCAAGCGGGCGCAGGCCAGCCTGGCCCGAGCGGCCGAGCGCTACCAGGCCGCGGAGCTGCAGGCGATCCTGCGGGTGCTGGCCGAGTTCGACCTGCGCATCCGCGCCGCCGCCCAGCACATGCAACTCAGTCTGCTCCGGCTTCTGCTCTACTACGTCGTCGTTCGAGGTGGGCAGGGCGCATGGCGATGGTTTCCTCACTGACGCCCGCGCACGGGTCTTCGCTCGAGGTGGGCCAGGAGTGCCGTGGCCGTCTCCTCGCTGACGCCCGCGCAGCGGCTGATCTGGCCCGGCGTGGCGCGCGCCACCCCCGCGACGGAAGCGAACCGCTGCAACAGGCGCTTCGAACGCGCCGGGCCGATGCCCTGCACCTCCTCCAGCGCCGAGCGCGCCACCCGCCTGGTGCGCAGCCGCTTGTGGTAGGTGGTCGCGAAGCGGTGCGACTCGTCCCGCACCGCCTGCAGGAGGCGTAGCGCCGCGCTCCCATCGGGTAGCGCCAGCGGCGTGCCGTTGCCGGGCAGGTAGATCTGCTCCTGGCGCTTGGCCAAGCCGGCCAGCGGCAGATCGGTCAGCCCCAGTCCGTCGAGAATCCCCTTTGCGGCGCTCACCTGGCCGGCGCCGCCGTCCACCAGCACCAGATCGGGGCGAGGCAGTCGATCGTTGAGCACACGGGCATAGCGGCGCGCGACCACCTCACGCATCGCTTCGAAGTCGTCGACCCGGCCGCCCAGCGACCTGATCCTGAAATGGCGGTACTCGCCCTTCGCCGGCTGCCCGGCCTCGAACACCACCAGCGACGCCACGGTGTCGCGCCCGCCGAGATGCGAGATGTCGAATCCTTCGATCCTCCGCGGCGCGGCCGGGAGATCCAGCGCCCGGCCCAACTCCTCGACGCCTCGCTCGCGGTCGACGCCGGGATTGGCCCGTTCGGCGTCCTGGCGGGCGTTGGCGTCAGCCAGCCTCAGAACCTGCGCGTGCTTTCCGCGCCGCGGAACATGCACGCGCGGCGCCGCCCGCCGGCGGCCCGTATCCGACGGCAGCAGCGTGCACAGCGCGGCCGTGAGCGCCTCGGGCTCCTCCACGGTGCGGATATAGACCGTCAGGCCCGCCAGCGCCGTACTCCTGCCGCCGTAGTAGCCAAGCACGAATCGTGCGCGGGCCGCCGCTTCGCCGGACTGCGGGCCGGGGTCCTGCACGTGGAAGCGCTCGCGTCCCACCAGGTTGCCGCCCCGGAACTGCAGCACGAGAAACCGGTGCCAGTCGCCGCCGGCAAAGTGGCCGATGTAGTCGCGCGCATCCGCGTCCACACCGGCGACGTGCTGCTGCTCGGTCACGTCGCGAATGGCCTGGAGCTGGTCACGGATCGCCGCCGCACGCTCGAACCGCTGCTCGGCCGCCGCCTGCTTCATCCGGAGGCTCAGATCGCGGGTCAGGTCATCCGCACGGCCGGAGACCAGCGTGCGGACCGCCCGCACGCGCTCGGCGTACTCCCCGGCGTCGATGGCGCCGACGCAGGGGGCTGCACAGCGGTTGATGTAGTGGTTGAGGCAGGGAGCGGGGCGGCGCCGGAACACCTCGCCACGCTTGCGCAGCGGGAACAGCCGATCGATCAGGTCCAGGTAGACGTCGATCTGGTTGGCCTTTGCGAACGGCCCGAAGTACTCGGAGCCGTCGAACACGATGGTGCGGGTGCGGTAGACCCGCGGAAACTCCTCCGCGGTGAGCCGGATCACGGGGTAGGACTTGCCGTCCTTGAGATTGATGTTGTAGCGCGGCGCGAACCGCTTGATGAGGGAGTTCTCCAGCAGGAAGGCCTCCGACTCACTGCCGGTCAGAACCGTCTCGATCGAGGCGGTCCGTGCCGCCAGCATCAGCATCCGCGAGTCGCGCGGCCCCCGGTTGAAGTAGCTGGACACGCGCGCGCGCAGCTTCTTGGCCTTGCCGACGTAGAGGACCGAGCCCGACGGGTCCTTGAAGAGGTACACGCCCGGCGCCTGCGGCAGGCTCGCGGCCGTGGCGCGAAGGTCCGCAGGAGCGCGAAGACCGTCATCGAACATCGTGCGTGAGCTCCATGTCTTTCCGCAGATTGTGCTTTTCTCAGGGTACCGTCGTGCCGATGGTCAAGTGTAGACCTATCGTCGCGGCCGGCCGGGACCGGCCGCGCAGGCGGTTTGTCGAAGGAGTTGCATCTTGATAGGTTGTGTCATCACCCGGCGGGGGATTAGCTCAGGTGGTAGAGCGATAGGTTCGCAATCTATAGGTCAGGGGTTCGAGTCCCCTATCCTCCACTCCGCCACGTCCGCGGCACGCCTGCGCGCCCGGCACGCGGCGCGGGCGGCGGCGGTGCTGCTGGCCACGGTGGTCACGCTCAATTGCGCCACCAATCCCGAAGTTCCCGGACTAGACCTGAGGCCGGTCGTACCTCAGGAGATAGACGCCCCGCAGAGCGCTACCCAATCGGGTTCGGAAACCACCGTCACGGAGCCTGCACAGCCGGCGACGACCGAACCGGCGGAGTCGACCTCTGCCTCAGAGCCCGTTCAGCCCACCGCGCCAGCCGCGACCGCGTCCATGTCCGAGCCCGACGATCCGATCGAGGCCCGCATTGACGAGCTGCTGGCGGCCATGACCATCGAGCAGAAGGTCGGGCAGCGCTTCATGACCTGGATTCCGGGCACGGCCGGCTCGGAGCGGGCAACCGCCCTGATCGATCAAGCTCACGTCGGCGGCGTGATCATCACCGAGCACAACGTGGAGGGCCACGACCAGGTGCGGGAGTTGATCGACAGGCTGCAGCGCATGGCGCAGGACGGTCCGTCGTCCGTGCCCCTGTTCATCGCCACCGACCAGGAGGGCGGCCGGGTGACGCGCCTGCGTCTGCCGGAGCTCACCCTCTTCCCGGCGGCGTTGCACCAGGGAAAGCACGGCGACAGCGACTACGTGGAAGCGGCCGCCTACGTGACCGGCGTGGAGCTGCGCCGCCTGGGCGTGAACATGAACCTGGCGCCCCTGCTCGACCTGTACGACCGGAACGACGGCACGGTGATAGACGGCCGTGCCTACGGCGCCGACTCCCGGCTGATCGCCGACTACGCGCGCGCCTACGTCCGTGGCGCCAGCCGCGCGGGGATCATCTCGGTGGCCAAGCACTTCCCGGGCCACGGCGTGACCGCGTACGACTCGCATGACCGCCTGCCGGTGGTGCGGCTCACGCGGTCGGAGCGCGCGGCCATCCTGGCGCCCTTCATCGCCGCGATCGACACCGGCATCGACTCGGTCATGGCCGCGCACATCCTGTATGAGGACCTGGACCCGAACCTGCCGGCCAGCGTGTCGCCGGCGATCGTCACCGGCCTGCTGCGCGAGCAGCTCGGCTTCGACGGCGTGGTGATCACCGACGCGATCGAGATCCGGGCCCCGGCCCCGGCGCTGATGGAGCCCTACCTCGTACGCAACAGCTTCGATGCCGGAGTCGACGTCATCCTGGCGGCCCGGTCCAGTGACGTGCTGCCGCTCATAGAGGAAGGGGTCCGCCTGGTCCGCGCCGGGATGGAGAGCGAGGAGCGCCTGGACGAGTCCGTGCGCCGCATCCTGCGTGTCAAGCTGCAGGCGACGATGATGGAGCGATGATCGTATCCGATGCCACGATGCGGGAGCTGCTCGACGCGGGCACGGTGGAGATCGCCCCGCTCGAGGAGTATCAGCTCCAGCCGGCATCGGTCGACCTGCGGCTCGGCGACCACTTCCTGAAGGTCGACGAGAACACCGCCGAGAGCATCTCCCTGACCGACCCGGTCCGCTACACCGATCTGCGGGCCGAGCAGATCGTCATCCCGCCGCAGTCGTTCCTGCTGGCGGTCACCCGCGAGCGCATCCGGCTGCCCGACGACATGATCGCCTTCGTCGAGGGCCGCAGCTCGATCGGCCGCATCGGCCTGTTCATCCAGAACGCCGGCTGGGTGGACCCCGGCTTCGACGGCACGATCACGCTGGAGCTGTTCAACGCCAACCGCCTGCCGATCCGTCTCACCGCCGGCCGGCGCATCTGCCAGATCGTGTTCGCCCGCATGGACCGGCCGGCGGCCCGGCCGTACGGGGGCAAGTACCAGAACCAGCGCGACGCGGTGGGCAGCCGCGTCTACCAGGACACCGCCTGAGCGGACCCTTGTGGGATCCGCGCCGTCAGCGCTTGCCGATCGGCACGTAGTCGCGCTCGGTCGGCCCCGTGTAGATCTGCCGTGGCCGTGCCAGGCGCGCGTCGGGGTCGAGGATCATCTCGTGCCAGTGCGCGATCCAGCCCGGCAGCCTGCCGATCGTGAACAGCGTCGGGAACATGTCCACCGGAATACCCAGCGCCTGCAGGATGATCCCGGAGTAGAAATCCACGTTCGGGTAGAGCTTGCGCGCGATGAAGTACTCGTCGCGCAACGCGATCTCCTCCAGCTCCACCGCGAGGTCCAGCAAGGGGGTCGAGGCGTTCAGCTTCTCGAGCACCTCGAAGCATGCCTTCTTGAGGATCTGCGCGCGCGGGTCGAAGTTCTTGTAGACGCGGTGGCCGAATCCCATCAGGCGGACGCCGGCGACCTTGTTCTTGACCTTTTCCAGAAACTCCGCGCCTCCATCCCCGGTCGCCAGGATCTGCCGCAGCATCTCCACGACCGCCTGGTTGGCGCCGCCGTGCAGCGGTCCCCAGAGCGCGTGCACGCCGGCGGCAATGGAGGCGAACAGGTTGGCCTTGGAGCTGCCGACCATGCGGACGGTGGAGGCCGAGCAGTTCTGCTCGTGGTCGGCGTGCAGGAGGAAGATCGTGTCCATGGTGCGGGCGATCTCGGGATCGACGGCGTACTCCTCGCACGGGGTGGCGAACATCATGTGCAGGAAGTTGGCCGCGTACCCGAGGTCGTTGCGCGGGTACATGAACGGCTGTCCGATCGAGTGCTTGTAGGAGTAGGCGACGATGGTCGGCAGCTTCGCGATCAGCCGGTGGATGGAGATCTCCACCTGCCGTTCATCGTGCATGTCCAGCGAGTCGGAGTAGAACGTGGAGAGCGCCCCGACGACGGCGCCGCAGATGGCCATCGGGTGTGCCCGCTTCGGGAACCCCTCGTAGAAGCTGCGCACGTCTTCATGCACCATGGTGTGATAGGTGATGTCGCGCATGAACGCGTGCAGCGCTTCGCGGGTGGGCAGCTCACCGTCGAGGAGCAGCATCGCCGTCTCCAGAAAGTGGCTGGACTCGGCGAGCTGCTCGATCGGGATGCCACGGTAGCGCAACACGCCCCGCTCGCCGTCGATGAACGTGACCGCGCTCCGGCAGGAGCCGGTGTTGGCATAGCCCGGATCGACGGTGATGGCGCCGGTGTCCTGGCGCAGCGCGCCGATGTCGATGCCGACCTCTCCCTCGGAACCGCGCGCCACCGGGAAATCGAATTCCTTTCCGTCCAGCGAAATACGGGCCGTTTCGGCCATGTCCTGTGAGCCTCCGAACCTGACGGTCCCACCATCTTATCACGGGCCGATCCCGGCGACGGCTGATCGGAGATGGGACTAAGGCGGGAGCTGCAGGGTGAACGTGGTGCCGGAACCTGCCTCGCTCATCACGCTCACGTGGCCGCCGTGCGCCTGCACGATGTGCTTGACGATCGCCAGGCCCAGGCCCGACCCGGGGATGCTCGAATCGCGCTCGACCCGGTAGAAGCGCTCGAACACCCGGTCGAGGTGCTCGTCGCCGATGCCCGGTCCATCGTCGGTCACGTCGATGCGCACGCCACCCGCGCTCCGGGCGCCGTCCTCGCTCCGAGCGCCGTCCTCGCTTCCAGCGCCGTCCCCGGAACGCGCGCTGATGCGCACGGATGCCCGGTCGCCGCCGTACAGCAGCGCGTTGTCCAGCAGGTTCACCAGCGCCCGCTCCAGCAGGGGGGCGTTGGCGCGCACCCGCACGCCGTCGACTCCGGCGGTGTCGATGCGCGCGCGCTTCGCGCCGAGTCGAGACCGGCACGCGTCGACCGCACGCGTGACGATGGGGGCGAGCGGCTGCGCGGTAGCATCGATGCCGTCGTGCTCGCCCTGCTCAATGCGGGAAAGGCTCAGGAGATCTTCTACCAGCGCGTCCAGCCGCTCCGCCTGTGCGCCGGCTATGCGCAGGAATCGCTTGCCGTTGGAGCCGCGGTACAGGCGGCGGTCGAGCATTGTCTCCACGAACCCCTTGATGGCCGTGATCGGCGTGCGCAGCTCGTGCGAGACGTTGGCCACGAAGTCGTGCCGCAGCCGCTCGAGCCGGTGCATCCTCGTCGCATCGGTCGCACAGAGCAGGACCAGCCGGCCGTCGCCGTCCGGCACCCGGCTCACGCGGATGTGGATCACCGCATCCGGCACCAGATCGGCCAGATCTCCCGCGGCGTGCTCGGAGGCGCCCGCCAGGACCGGCGCCAGGATGGCACGCAGCGACGGCGCGGACAGCGCCTCCGCGAAGGGCCGCCCGACGTGCTCGGGACGCACCCCCAGCAACCCGGCGGCCGACCTGTTGGCGACGCCGATGACCCCGTTCGGGTCCACCGCCACCACCGCGTCGGGAAGCTCGGCGAGCAGCCGCTCCACCCTGCGGGCGTTGCGGGCATCTGCGATGGCCGCGCCGGCATCCCGGCGTGCGCTGACGGCCGCCGTCCGCGCGCGGGCCAGGCACCACGCCATCACCCCGAGCGACGCGCCAAGCAGCGCGATCGACAGCCGCCCGGCCCAACGGCCCAGCAGATCCTCGGGCAGCAGCAGCGCAACGGCGATGCCCGCCGCCGCCACCGCGACGGCGCCTGCCGCCGCGGCCACCGGCATGGCGCGACCGCCGGGATCCACGCGCCCTGCCGGGCCGCTCATTCGCGCATGCGGAAGCCGACGCCGCGCACGGTCTCCACGCGCCACGCCTCGTCGCCCAGCTTCTTGCGCAAGGAGGCGATGATGACGTCCACGGACCGGTCGGTGACCGGGTAGTCGGCGCCGTGCACGCCGGTGACGATGCGCGACCGCGACGACACCCAGCCGGCGCGCTCGGTGAGGAACAGCAGGGTCCGAAACTCGGTGGCGGTCAGCTTCAACGGCGTGCCGGCCACGGTCGCCTCGTGCCGCCGCGGGTCGAGCCGGATGGGTCCGGCGGAGACCGGAACGGCCGGTTCCTCCCCGCCGTCGGCGGCGCCCGCCACGCTGCCGAGCGGATCGAGCCGCCGCAGCAGCGCGCGCGCCCGTGCCACCAGCACGCGCGGGCTGAACGGCTTGGTGATGTAGTCGTCGGCGCCGATCTCCAGGCCGGCGATCACGTCCTCCTCGTCACCGCGGGCGGACACGATCAGGATGGGAATGGCACGCGTCTGGGCATCGTCCTTGAGCCGGCGGCACACCGTCAGGCCGTCGATGCCGGGCAGCGCCAGATCCAGGACGATCAGCTCGGTCGGCTTGCGGGCCACCGAGTGCAGCGCCTCCTCGCCGCTGGTCACGCGCCGCGGCTCGAACCCCGCGCCGTCGAGGTTGAAGGCGATCAGCTTCGCGATGTTGCGGTCGTCCTCGACGATGAGCGCGTGCGGCCGCGGGTCGCGCTTTTTTTTCACGCCGGCTCGTACATGCGGATGAACGCGCGCGGCAGCGTCCAGCACAGGAGCCGCACCAGCCGCGCCACCGCCAGGGTCGCAAGCCGATGCGATCGACCAGGGCGCGCGGCGGCAGCCCGCTGGAGGATGGCGGCCAACCGGTCGTACTCGGCACCGCTGAAGCGTTCGGCGACATCCTCTGCCCCGCGCTCCGCCACGCGCGCGGCCTCCTCCGGGTTGGCCAGCGCGTGGTGGACCCGGCGCACGTACTCGGCCCGGTTCGCGGCCAGATAGCCGCCGACCGTGCCGTCGGTGATCTGCGCCGACACGCCGGCCTCGTCGGCGAACGCCACGATCGGCAGCCGGCAGAGCTTTGCCTCCGTGATCACCAGCCCGAAGGTGTCGCCGAGGCTCGCGTACAGCATCAGGTCCGCTTCCGACATCTCGCGCAGCATGCGCTCACGGCTGACCGCGCCGGCCAGCCGCACCCGTTCGGGCGCACGCACCGATCGGCGCACCCAGTCGGTAAGCGGTCCCGGTCCGACCAGGTGCCACTCGGCCCGCGGGTAGCGGTCCGCCAGCTCCTCGTTCCAGATCGAGACCAGGAGCTCGACGTTCTTCTCCGCGGACAGCCGCCCCGGCGTGATCAGGCGGGGGGCGGCATCGTCACCCGCGGCATCGGCACCCGCGTCAGCGGCGGATCCCGGACGCGGCCGGGTGCGCGGCGGAGGCGTGGCGCGTTCCGGGAACCGGTTCTCGACCACACGCCAGGGTGCCACGCGCAGGACCTCCACCAAGTAGCGCCGCATCTTCTCACAGAGGATGCTGAGGAGCACGCGGTGCATGCGCCGCTGCGTAAGGCCGAGCAGCCAGGTGAGCATCCAGCGGATCAGCGCCTGCGCGGCCGGCCCCGAGCCCGGCGGATAGGTGTAGACCATGTAGTCGGGCGCGTAGGTGGTGAAGCGATTGATCGCCGGCACGCCGAAGCGGGCCGACAGGTACAGCAGGAAGAACAGCCCCTGCGGGGCCACGCAGTGCCCGTAGGCCACGTCGAACCGGTATCCGCGCAGCCGCCGTGCCAGGCGGCGCGGATCGGCGTCGAACACGTGGTAGAAGCCGCGATAGGCGACCAGGTGGTAGGTGCGCGTGTGCTCGGTGTTGGTGGAGACCACCACCACCGTGTCGCCCCGCTCCCGGAAGTACGCCAGCTCGGCCTCGATGCTGCGGCTGACGCCGTCCACCAGGCCGTACGAGTCGCTGACGAGCAGGATGCGCACGTCAGCCGAGGGCGCGCTCCATGACCCGGTTCAGGCGCTTGGCGAAGGCGATCGGATCCTCCGGGCGGACCCCTTCGATCAGCAGTGCCTGCTCCAGCAGCAGCCGGCTGGCGTCGTCCAGCAGGGCGTCGTCGCCGCGCTCGGCGAGGCCGACGATGATCGGGTGTCCGGGGTTGACCTCCAGGATCGGCTTGCTGTCCGGCAGGTCGCGCTGGCCGAGCTGCTTCAGCACGTTCTGGAAGGCCAGGGTCGGATCGCTGCCGTCGGCGACCACGCAGGACGGGGAGTCTGCGAGCCGGGCGCTCGGGCGCACGTCCTTGACCTGCTCGGAGAGGAGCTTCTTCATCTTGCCGAGCAGCGGCTCGATCTTCTTCTCGCTCTCCTCGTCGCGATCGTCCTTGAGGTCGTCGGCGGTGTCCGAGCGGTTGACGGACTTGAGCTCGAGATCGCCGTAGGTGCCGATGGCGGGCACCACCAGCTCGTCGATCTCGTCCTCCATGATCAGCACCTCGAAGCCCTTCGCCCGGTACGCTTCCAGCAGCGGCGAGCGCTGCAGGTCGGCCGAACGGTCGCCGGTGATGTAGTAGATGGCGCTCTGGTCGGAGGACATGCGGTCCTTGTACTGGGCCAGGCTGACCAGACCCTCCTCGGAGCTCGACCGGTAACGCGTAAGCTCCAGGAGCTGTTCGCGGTTGCCCGGATCCTGGTAGAGGCCCTCCTTGAGCACGCGGCCCAGTTCCCTGAAGAAGCGGTCGTAGGCGCCTGCGTTGTTCTTCGCCAGGCCGGCAAGCTCGGACAGGATCTTCTTCACCGACGCCTGCCTGATCGACGCCATGGTGCGGTTCTGCTGCAGGATCTCGCGCGAGACGTTCAGCGGCAGGTCCTCGGAGTCGATCACGCCGCGGATGAAGCGCAGGTAGGTGGGCAGCAGGTCGCGGTCGTCGTCGGTGATGAACACGCGCCGCACGTACAGCTTCACGCCCGGCTGGTAGTCGGCGTAGTAGATGTCCGGCGGCGCCTTCGCCGGCAGGTAGAACAGCGTCGTGTACTCCAGCGTGCCTTCCGCGTGCGTGTGCACCCAGTGCAGCGGGTCCTCCGTGTCGACGGTGAGGGTCTTGTAGAACTCCTGGTAGTCGTCGTCTGACAGCTCCGACTTGGGGCGCTTCCAGAGGGCGGAGGCGGCGTTGATCTGCTCCACCTTTTCCTCGGGCTTGGCGCCTTCCTCGGTGCCGGGCTGATCGCTGCCGGCCGGCTCCTGGTAGTGGAGGTGGATGGGGTGCGGGATGTGGTTGGAGTAGCGCTTGACGATCCCCTCGATCCGATACCGGGAGGCGAACTCCTTGCCGTCGTCGTTGAGGTGCAAGGTGACCGTGGTGCCCGACTGCGCCCGCTCGGCCGGTTCCACCTCGAACTGGCCGCGACCGTCGCTCGTCCACGTGTGCGCCTGGTCGTCCCCGGCGCGCCTGCTTGTCACCTCGACCCGGTCGGCGACCATGAACGACGCGTAGAAGCCGACCCCGAACTGCCCGATCAGGTTGGTGTCGGCGGCCGCGTCACCCTTGGCGTCGTCCAGGAAGCGGCGCGTGCCGGAGCGGGCGATGGTGCCCAGGTTCTGAGCCAGCTCCTCGGCGTCCATGCCGATCCCGGTGTCGGAGACCGACAGCTTCGAGTGCTCGGAGTCGTCGAACTCGACGTCGATGCGCGGCACGAACGGGAAGCCCTTGTAGTCGTCCTGGGTCAGGGTCAGGTACTTGAGCTTGTCCAGCGCGTCGGAGGCGTTGGAGATCAGCTCGCGCAGGAAGATCTCCCGCTGCGAGTACAGCGAGTGCGTGATCAGGTGGAGGAGCTCCGTAACCTCCGTCTTGAACTTCTTCTTGGCCATCGGTCGAAAGGTAGTACCGCGGTTCAGGCGCCGGCCAGCACGCCGGCGGCGGCTTCCGCGAACTTCAGCCCCATGGCGTGATGCACCTGTTCCATCGTCTCCCGCGCCTCGTGCCGCATGCGGGCGTTGCCGGCGTCGATGATCGCCTCGATGCGCTCCGGGTCGGCGGCGTACGCCGCGCGCCGTTCCCGGATCGGATCCAGGAACGCGTTCAGCGCGCGCGCCAGCGTGCGCTTGACCTCCACGTCGCCGACCGCGCCGCGCCGGTAGCGGTCCTTGAGGTCGTCGACCTCGGCCGTGTCGGGGTTGAAGGCGTCGTGGTACTGGAAGACGGGGTTGCCCTCCACCGTCCCCGGGATGTCCGCCCGCACCCGCTTGGGGTCGGTGTACATGCCCATCACGCGGCGCTGCACGGTCTTCTCGTCATCGGACAGGTAGATGTTGTTGTCCAGGCTCTTGCTCATCTTGGCCTGACCATCCGTTCCCAACAGGACCGGGAAGTCGCCGAGCAGGGTACCGGGCTCCGGGAAGACCGGGCCGTACAGCTTGTTGAAGCGGCGGCAGATCTCGCGGGTCACCTCCAGGTGCGACTCGTTGTCCTTGCCGACCGGCACCAGGTGGGCGCGCGGCAGCAGGATGTCGGCCGCCTGCAGGACCGGATAGCCCAGCAGCCCGAACGGCAGTGCGTCCAGGTGCGCCGCCTGCGCCATCTCCTTGACCGTGGGCACGCGCTCCAGGCGCGGCACGCTCACCAGCATGCTCAGCAGCGTGGTGAGCTCGAAGGTCTCCGGGATCGCGCTCTGCACGAAGATGGTGGAGCGTTCCGGGTCGATGCCGACCGCCAGGTAGTCCAGCACGACCTCGCGGATGGTGCGCTCCAGTTCGGCCAAGTGGTGCTTCTCCGGCCGCGTGGTCATCGTGTGCACGTCGGCCACGATGAAGAAGCACTCGTATTCGTCCTGGAGCTGCACCCGGTTGTGCAGGCTGCCCACGTAATGGCCGATGTGCAGGGGACCGGTCGGCCGGTCGCCGGTCAGGATCCGTTTCTTCGCTCCCATCGTCCGCCCACCGTAGGGGCACGACGCCGTCCTGGTCAACGCCGCCTGGTCCGTGCATCCGGGCGCTTGAGATCGCGGCACCGATGGGCAATCCTTGTCCGCGTCGGCAGGCTGCGCTCGTGAACTTCAACACCACCAACAACACGTTCCGTCAGTTGATGGGCAACGGTCTAAGCTATCGCGTACCGCAGTTCCAGCGCGACTACTCGTGGGGGCCGGACGAGTGGGATGACCTGTGGCACGACCTGGTCGAGCTGTTCGGCGAGAACCCGGAACCGGGCCACTACCTGGGCTATCTGGTCCTGCAATCGACCGACAACCGGACCTTCGACATCATCGATGGACAGCAGCGCATGACGACGCTCAGCCTGTTGATGCTGGCCGCCGTATCCCACCTGACGGACATGGCGACTGCCGGTGAGGCAGATGACCCGGAGCTGCGTCGCGCCGATCAACTGCGTTCGAACTACATCGGCTATCTCGACCCGGTGAGTCTAGTTCCCCGCTCCAAGCTGACGCTCAATCGGAACAACGACCGCTTTTATCAAGACTATCTGGTTCCGCTGGAGCGCGTGCCTCAAAGAGGACTGAACGCATCCGAACACCTGCTGCGCCGTGCATTCTCCTGGTTCAAGGACCGAATCAGCGAGTGGTCGGGGTCCGATGGAAGGGCGGTGGCGAGTTTCGTCGACGCCGCGGTCGACAAGCTGTTCTTTACCGTCATCACCGTTACCGACGAACTGAATGCGTTCAAGGTGTTCGAGACCTTGAACGCGCGCGGGGTCCGTCTGTCAGCCACGGATTTGTTGAAGAATTACCTGTTCTCCGTCGTATCCCGGAGCGGTGCTCACGAAACCGACATCCGGTCGCTGGAAAGTCGCTGGGAAGAGATCGTCGGGCTGCTTGGCAGCGAGGGCTTTCCCGAGTTCCTCCGCGTGTTCTGGAACAGCCGCAACCGCCTCGTACGGAAAGCCGACCTGTTCAAGACCATTCGAAGCAGGATCAGGGGGCGCGCCGAAGCCTTCGCCCTGATTCGCGACATGGATCGGAACGCAAGAATGTACGCGGCGTTGCGCAGCCCTGAAGACGTCTCCTGGTCGAAAGAGGAACGGGACAGCCTGTTTCAGCTGCAGATGTTCAACGTGCGGCAACCGCTTGCGCTTCTGCTCGCGGCGTTCGAGCGAATGTGGGACGACGACCGGCCCGGATTCGGCCGCCTGCTCCGCGCGATCGCCGTCCTGTCATTCCGGTACAACGTGATATGTGGCCGACAGGGCAATGAGCAGGAACGGGAATACAACAGGGTCGCGTGCGCTCTGTCAGCCCGGCAGCTCGGCGGAGCCGCGGAGACGATCAGGGAGCTGCGGCGGGTGTACCCTGAAGACGATGAGTTTCGAGCAGCGTTTGCGGACAAGGAGCTACGCACTACCAGCAGCCGCAACAAGAAAGTGGCTCGCTTCCTCCTCTTTCGGCTGGAACGGCAGCTCTCCGACAAGGACTTCGACTTCGAGAGCTCCAAGTACGACGTCGAGCACGTGTTGCCGGAACATCCCGCTGACGACTGGGACCAGTTCGACGATCAGCAGCGTGAGTCATTCACCTATCGACTCGGAAATCTCACGCTGTTGTCGGCGAACCGCAATCGCGACATGGGAAACGCAGGATTCGCGGAGAAGCGACCCGTCTACCGCGCAAGTCAGTTCACCACTACCCGCCGGCTCGCTGAGGAGTATGATACCTGGACCGTGGAGAAGATCCGTTCACGCCAGACCTGGATGGCCAAGCAGGCCACGGGCGTCTGGCGGGTGGACTTCTAGAGCGGCTCCCCGCGGCGACCTCACGAACCCATGGAGCACCGATGTTCACACCGCACGAACGAGAGAAGCTGTTGCTGGCGGTCGCCGGCATGGTGGCGCGCGACCGGCTGCAGCGCGGCGTCAAGCTCAACCACCCCGAGGCCACGGCCGTCATCGCCACCCAGATCATGGAGTGGGCGCGCGAGGGCCGCTCGCTGACCGACATCGTCGACCTGGGCGGGACGATCCTGTCCTCCGATCAGGTGATGAGCGGCGTGCCGGCCATGATCCCGAGCGTGCAGGTCGAGGCGACCTTCCCGGACGGCACCAAGCTGGTGACCGTCCACCATCCCATTCAATGATGGCCGATCCAATGAACGCGGCTCCAATGAGCGCGGCATCTTCAGGACTCCACGACCGCTGGGCGCCGGGCCAGGTCTGGCCCGCGCGCGACTCCTGGCAAAGCCTGCCGGAGCGGCCGGCAGTCCAGCTCGAGGTGGCCAATACCGGCGACCGCCCGATCCAGGTGGGCAGCCACTTCCATTTCTTCGAGGTCAACCGCGCCCTGCGCTTCGACCGCGCTCGCGCCTACGGCATGAAGCTCGCGATCGCCGCCGGCACCGCGGTGCGCTTCGAGCCCGGGCAGCGCCACCGGGTGACGCTGGTGCCGCTCGGCGGCGAACGGATCTGCCACGGCCTCAACGGGCTGGTCAACGGCCGGCTCGACGACGGCGAGGTCCGCGCGACCGCTCTGGCCGCTGCCCGCGAAGGAGGATTCCGCGGTGCCTGACGCGGATTACGGATTCCGCACCGACGGCGCCGGCCACGCCGGCATGTTCGGACCGACCACCGGCGACCGCGTGCGCCTGGGCGACACCGACCTGGTGCTCGCGGTGGAGCGCGACCTGACCGTCAGCGGCGACGAGGTGAAGTTCGGCGGCGGCAAGGTGATCCGCGACGGCATGGGACAGGATCCGCGCGCCACGCGCGCCGGCGGCGCCCCGGACCTCGTGATCACCAACGCCCTGATCGTCGACCACACCGGCATCTACAAGGCCGACGTCGGCGTCCGCGACGGTCTGATCTGCGGCATCGGCAAGGCCGGCAACCCCGGGCTGCAGGACGGCGTCGATTCCGCCCTGGTGGTCGGTCCCGGGACCGAGGCGCTGGCGGGGGAGGGGATGATCTGCACGGCCGGCGCCATCGACAGCCACATCCACTTCATCTGTCCGCAACTCGTGACCACGGCCCTGACCAGCGGCGTCACCACCCTGCTCGGCGGCGGCACCGGCCCGGCGACCGGCACCCTGGCCACCACCTGCACGCCCGGAGCCTGGAACCTGGCGCGCATGCTGGAGGCGGCCGAGGAGTACCCGGTGAACCTGGGCTTCTTCGGCAAGGGCAACAGCTCGCTGCCCGAGCCGCTACGGGAGCAGGTGGCGGCCGGCGCCTGCGGGCTGAAGCTGCATGAGGACTGGGGCACCACGCCGGCGGCGATCGACTGCTGCCTGGGCGTGGCCGACCAGACCGACGTGCAGGTGGCGATCCACACCGACACTCTCAACGAGGCCGGTTTCGTCGAGGACACCATCCGTGCGTTCGGCGGCCGCACCATCCACACCTTCCACTCCGAAGGGGCCGGCGGCGGCCACGCGCCCGACATCCTGCGCGTCTGCGGCGAGCCCAACGTGCTGCCCAGCTCCACCAATCCCACCCGCCCCTTCACGGTCAACACGGTGGCCGAGCACCGCGACATGCTGATGGTCTGCCACCACCTGGATCCGTCGATCCGGGAGGACGTCGCGTTCGCGGACAGCCGCATCCGGCCGCAGACGATCGCCGCCGAGGACATCCTGCACGACCTGGGCGCGATCAGCATCATGGCCAGCGACAGCCAGGCGATGGGCCGCGTGGGCGAGGTCATCACGCGCACCTGGCAGACCGCGCACAAGATGAAGGTGCAGCGCGGCGCCCTGCCCGGCGACCCGGCGGCCCACGACAACGGCCGCATCAAGCGCTACGTTGCCAAGTACACGGTCTGTCCCGCGATCGCGCATGGGGTGAGCGACCTGATCGGCTCCGTGCAGGTCGGCAAGCTGGCCGACCTCACGCTGTGGAACCCGGCGTTCTTCGGCGTGCACCCGGAGGTGGTGCTCAAGGGCGGCTTCATCGCCTTCGCCGCCATGGGCGACGCCAACGCCTCCATCCCCACGCCGCAGCCGGTGTGGGGCCGGCCCATGTTCGGCGCCCACGGCGGCGCCCGCGCGTCCACCTGCGTCACCTTCGTCAGCGCCGCCGCGCGCGACGCGGTTGCCTCCTCCGGGAGCATTCGGCGCCGGTTGGAGGCCGTGCACGGGACCCGCGGGGTGAGCAAGCGCGACCTGCCGCGCAACGACGCGCTGCCGGTGATGGAGGTGGATGCCGACTCCTACGAGGTCCGCGCGGACGGCGAGCTGCTGGCCTGCGAGCCGTTGGCCGAGGTCCCCCTGGCGCAGCGCTACTTCATGTTCTGAAGGCGCGCCAGCGAGGGACAATCCCATGGGTGACGGGGCGCGCGACCACGCGCGGGCGCGGCTGCTGCTGCTGGCCGACAGCGCCTTCCCGACCGGCGCGTTCGCGCACTCCTGGGGCCTTGAGTGGGCGGTACGCGCCGGCTGGGTGACCGACGCCGCCAGCTTGGCCGCCTGGACCCGCGACGCGTTGCGCTTCGGCGTCGCGCCGCTGGCCGGGCAGGCGGTAGCGCGCGCCGCCGCAGTGACCGACACCGAGTCGGCGGCGCGGAAGCTCGCCCGCCTCAGCGACGAGGTCGCCAGCTTCCAGCCGTCCCGCGAAGCGCGGGCGGGCGAGGGCCAACTCGGCCGGTCGCTGCTCCGCGCTGCCGCCGACGCCCTGCCCGCCCTACGGGACCACCCCGGCTACGCGGCGGTGACGAGGGCGTCTGCCGGGCGCGACGACCGGCTCCAGCACCCGGTCGCCTGGGGCTTCGTGGGCGGCGCGCTGGGCATCGACGCCGGCGAGCTCCTGCAGGTATTCCTACTGGGGACCGTGCGCCAGTGGTCGCAGGTGGCGATGCGCACGGTCCCCGTCGGCCAGTCGGACGCAGTCGCCGTCGTCGGCGTGCTGCTGGAGGAGGTAACCGACTTGGCACGACGGATCGCCCTCCGGCCGCGGCCGCTGGCGAGCGCCACTCCCGGCTGGGATGCCGCGGTGCTGGGCCACGGCGAGCTCACGGCTCGCTACTTTAGAAGCTGATACGGAACCTCCATGCACGCTTACTCGACGCTTGCGCGTGGGTACTGGGTCAGTTTAAGAATCAGCCCCCAATCATGGGCTCACGATGACGCCGCAAGCGATCCTATGCGTCCGCGCGGAGCTCGTTGGCCAACTCCGATCAGCTTGCCGCGCATGTAGTCGCTGCCGTCCGTCAGTAGCTCGTCCGGTGACGGACGCTCACCGGTGACCTAGGAAATGATGAGTTGCTGCGGGAGTTGGGCGATCTGGTTCTCGACGCCATTCTGATCCAGGGCGTAGAGCTCGAAGACGACCGTCGCCTGATGCGCGCAGCCCTTGACCGTCTTGTCGTACCCCATACAAGGGACTTGTTCGGACGCCTCATAGGGACGTGGCGCCCATGAAGGCATATAGACAGGTCAAGCCTCCAAGACCACCGGCAGGCTCGACGCGAACCGCGCTTGCACAAAGAAGCGAGGAACGCCTACGGCGGCACTCTACCGCCGTTCCAGTTCCTGTGCAAGTGCACGTCAGCGCAAGCAGGCTTGTCGAGTGAGAGGGAGCTGCCCTACCATCAGACTAACAGTTCATGTAGCGAGGAGGGATCATGCACACCCCTAAGCGGCCGCGGGACCCGGCCCAACTCGCAAAGCTCATGGTCGACATGACCACGGGCCAGGTGCCCAACGACAAGGACGAGATCCTCAACCTGCCCGAGGATGGCCGCTCGCGCAGCGGCCACGACCCGTGCTGCAGCGCTCACGCCTGAGCAGCGCCGCGAGATCGCCAAACGCGCCGCAGCAGCACGGTGGGGACGGACTACCTACCGCCTGACCCCACTTTCCTGATCGAATAGACTCCAGCGATTGGACGTGCCGGAGTCGAACCGGCGGGGTCTAAGCTAGCTCCGACATTGTGAACCGCATATCAATCGCCTTGGCCGTACTGGTCAGCTTCGTGCTGACTGGGTGCGAAGAGCCGCTTCCGCCGTCGGTGACGACCGGCGACATCCGCGTGACGTCCGAACCATCGGGCGCGCGCGTCTTTCTTGACGACAGCGACACCGGGCGGATCACCCCATACGTCATCCTCGACGTTCAAGCGGGGTCCCACACCATCCGCCTGACTCTTGACGGGCACGTTGCCTGGGGGCCGGAGGCTGTCGCAGTGGTGGCCGGACAGAGGGTGCTCGTCGACGCCACCCTGGAGGCGGTCGAGCCAGAGCCCGATCCTGAACCAGAGCCCGAGCCCCAACCCGACCTGGAGGTGAGTATCCCGGCCTTTTCCAGCGGGCGCTTCGGAGAGGGGATCGTAATCGACAACCAGGGGATAATCGAACTGGTATACGGGGCTGACAACGGATTCGTGTCCCTCCGGGCCGTGGTGCAGAACGTGGGCGAAGGGGACGCGCCCGCGTCAACCTTGCGGCTCTATCGGTCTCCAGACGTCATCATAAACGCCGCCGATATGGAGTTGTGGGCAGACACTGTTTCGGCGCTCGCAGCGGGTGCCGAGCACAAGCAGACCATCGTGGTAAGACCTCCATCCCCTCCTGTAGCAAGGGTGTTCTATGGATTGTGCGTCGATCAAGTTCCGGGCGAGCCCGCTTCCCGCCCCCCGCCACACTGGGATTTCGGATCAAACTGCGACGTATTTCTGGCAACATTTTCTGGTATCCAATACTGGTCGAGCCAGAAAGCTCTCATCATTGCCGATGGCACGCCGTCGACGTTCGCAGACCTCTCCTACTCCGGTGAGCAGCGGATCAGCGTTTCCTATTCAAACCGTCCGTCCCGATCAGTCTATGTGTACGAAGCCCGGTACACCGACGACATGACGATCGCAGTGATGGTCGATCAACAGTTTCCGCGGACGCGAGCAGACGATCTCGCGGCTCTCTACGCTCAGATGGTAGGTGTATTGCCGGACCGGTCTGCGCTGCACGAGTTCGCAGTCCTTGAATGCTGCGGCATCCACGGGGGATACGCTTCGTATCACCTCAATCGCATCGCCGTCTTCCATGGCGACGCGAGGCTGAGCATCGGTGTGTTTGGGTCGTTTCTGCTGCATGAATACGCGCACCTTGCCTACGATCGTGCCGCCTACCCCAGCGCCAGATGGCGCGCGGCCGTGGCGGCCGATCCGCAATTCATCACCACATACGCGCGTGACTTTCCGCACCGCGAAGACGTGGCCGAGAGTTTCATCGCCTGGTTCGCCGTCCGCTGCACCGGAGGCGACCGATTCACGCCCCCAGAGCTAGACTTCATTCGATCCGCGATCCCGGCCCGCCTTGCGTACTTCGACGAACTACTGGGTGGGCGTTCCGGCTGTCCGAGCGGTTAACATCAGGGACGACTTCCTCAATGCATTGGCCCCTTACTAAGAGGGTACGGTCTATCCCCGCATGGGCGGGTGGCGCGGATTGCAGGATCCGGTGCAGGCTCGCGTCGGGTCTATCCCCGCGTGGGCGGGGAAACCCCGTCGCGATCGTGGCGGCGCGCCTCGGCCGGCGCTACCTCGGGATCGAGATCGATCCGGAGTACTGCGAAATGGGCGCGGCTCCGCATCAACGAGGCGTTGCGTTGCATCACAGGAGGGAGTCCATGAAGACTGCTTTGTCGTTCGCAGTGGCGTTGGTGCTACTGCTCGTCGTCGCGTGCGAGGAGATGGCGCCGGCGCCGCCGCGCGCCCCGCCCCAGCCGCCGGTGGAGCCGCCCCCCCAGGAGCCGCCGCCACCCACACCCCGGAGTTGCCCGTATGCCCGGGATGAGGCGCCGGCCGGCTTCGACATCGAGATCGAGTGGCGGGGCACCTACGCGGAATGGCTCGTCGCCGAGGTGGAGTGCGCTGCAGCCTATTGGGAGACGGCCATCCTCTCGGACCTGCCCGACTTCGTCAGCGAGGGCCGGTTCCTCGACGCTGGGGTGAAGATCGACGATCTGCGCGTCAGCATCGCGTTCGTCGATGACGCCCCGGACCTGTGGGGGGCGCCGCCCGACGTGATGGCGATCACCACCACGGTGGTCGAGCGGGCCGGCGGCCTTCCCTACTACGGGAACATCATGTTTCGGCTGCGCGAGGCGCGGTATCGGACCGATCGCCGGTTCCTCTACGACCTCGCCCGTCATGAGATCGCCCACGCGATCGGCTTCGGGCAGTCGTCTGCGTTCTACCGGCTCTGCACCAACGGGCGGCTCGGTGGACGGTTCCTCGGGAGTGCGGTGCTCCGCGGGGCGCCGCCGGGGACGGCCTTCTACGTGACCGAGGGTGGCCACTGGGAGTCCGCCGGGCCGCTGGTGATCGACATCATGGCGAGGATCGAGGGGGGCTACGTGACGCGCTACACGCTCGCCGCCTTCCAGGACATCGGCTACCGGGTCGATTACGAGTTGGTCGGCCGGTGACCCTCACCTTCGCGGAAGCCTACGTGCGGGCCTACACCGGCACCGGCCGGATGTGGCGCCTCTCGTGGGCGCGCGGCAACCGCCTGCTGGCAGGGCACCCCGTCAGAACGATGGCGCAGACGCCGCTGATCGAAGCCGAGGTCATGCTCCCGAGCACGGAGGGGTGGGTGACGCTGCCCTACGCGCTCACCTCCGAGGACCTGACGGCGACCGACTGGTGCTCGGATTGACCGGGAGCGCGGGTATGGTTCGCCGGCCTGTGCTCCACTGGCACGGCGGGAAGTGGGCGCTGGCCCCGTGGATCATCGGCCACTTCCCGCCCCACCGCATCTACGTGGAGGCATTCGGCGGGGCCGCCTCGGTGCTCCTCCGGAAGCCCCGCTGCTACTGCGAGGTCTACAACGACCTCGATGACGAGGTCGTCAGCCTGTTCGAGGTCCTGCGCGGCGGCGCCGTCGACCGGCTGATCGAGGCCGTGCGGCTCACCCCGTATGCGCGGGCGGAGTTCGAAGGCGCGCAGGCGCCGGCCGCCGCCGGCCAGCCGGCCGCGGATCCGGTCGAGCGGGCCCGCCGGCTGATCGTCCGATCGGGTCTATCCCCGCGTGGGCGGGGAAACCGCCTACCGGCGCGGGGGCGACCTCGCGACGGTGGGTCTATCCCCGCGTGGGCGGGGAAACCGAACGCGCGCCCGTCGATGCGGAGCCCGAAGGGGGTCTATCCCCGCGTGGGCGGGGAAACCGTGAGGCGTCCGAGGATCGCCCCCGGGGCAACGGGTCTATCCCCGCGTGGGCGGGGAAACCCGCGGCCGATACAGGATGTCGAGCCCGCGGACGGGTCTATCCCCGCGTGGGCGGGGAAACCGAACGCGCGCCCGTCGATGCGGAGCCCGAAGGGGGTCTATCCCCGCGTGGGCGGGGAAACCGGCGCCATGCTGATGGTCCACGAGCCCTGGGGAGGTCTATCCCCGCGTGGGCGGGGAAACCTAATCCAGAACGACTAGCTCAAAGTCGCTGTAAGGTCTATCCCCGCGTGGGCGGGGAAACCGCCGAGGTAGCCGACCCGCACATGCCGGGACGGGGTCTATCCCCGCGTGGGCGGGGAAACCGCCGAGGTAGCCGACCCGCACATGCCGGGACGGGGTCTATCCCCGCGTGGGCGGGGAAACCCGCTCGGCACCAACGGCCGCGCCATCTGGCACGGGTCTATCCCCGCGTGGGCGGGGAAACCACCACGTAGGCGCCGAACCGCCACAGCCAACCGGGTCTATCCCCGCGTGGGCGGGGAAACCAGATCATGCCAGTCATTGCCCTGGCTGTGGTGGGGTCTATCCCCCCGCGTGGGCGGGGAAACCCGGCGTCCAAGCCGTACCAGTACATCTCCTGAGGGTCTATCCCCGCGTGGGCGGGGAAACCCATCAGGCAGGCAGCAGACCAACCGTTGCCCAAGGTCTATCCCCGCGTGGGCGGGGAAACCTTTCGCTGCGCTTGATAGCAGCGCGCGCTACCGGGTCTATCCCCGCGTGGGCGGGGAAACCGCCGCCTGCGCGTAGACGTTCTCTTCGCCGACGGGTCTATCCCCGCGTGGGCGGGGAAACCCCCGGAAGTCGATCGTCTCCCGGACCCGGACGAGGTCTATCCCCGCGTGGGCGGGGAAACCTGACGACGCCGGCCGCTCCGGATCCGGGTCGGGGGTCTATCCCCGCGTGGGCGGGGAAACCGAGTACCGGAACTCGCCACCGGCCTCCGGCTCGGGTCTATCCCCGCGTGGGCGGGGAAACCTGCGGCCGTGGGAAGGCCGGATCCACGGGTGTGGGTCTATCCCCGCGTGGGCGGGGAAACCGTCGGCCGTCGACGTGGGCGCCGCGGTGTAGTGGGTCTATCCCCGCGTGGGCGGGGAAACCTCCACCGCCGAGATCTCGATGTTGGAATACCCGGGTCTATCCCCGCGTGGGCGGGGAAACCCGGCCGCCCGCCCCTTCCAGTGGCCCTGGGGAAGGTCTATCCCCGCGTGGGCGGGGAAACCGGCACCCACCGGGTCGCCCGGAACAGGTACGGCGGTCTATCCCCGCGTGGGCGGGGAAACCTTGAGGTTCACGCCCAACCAGCCCAACGCCCAAGGTCTATCCCCGCGTGGGCGGGGAAACCTCCGCAGCGCCCTGGACCGGAACGATTGCCGCCGGTCTATCCCCGCGTGGGCGGGGAAACCCACGACGACGGCAGGGAGCCGCACTGCGCTTCGGGTCTATCCCCGCGTGGGCGGGGAAACCAGGTTCTGCACCGCCACCGCCCGGACGGTTTCGGGTCTATCCCCGCGTGGGCGGGGAAACCGCCAACCACTCGGCGCAGAACGGATCGGAGTCGGGTCTATCCCCGCGTGGGCGGGGAAACCGGCGCACTGGTGGTCGGCTGGTGGGTGCTGATGGGTCTATCCCCGCGTGGGCGGGGAAACCTCTGAGTCATTCTGACCCAGTTGATTGTCGTATGTCAAAGATCGTGGACTTACCCTGATTCGCCGGCCATGCGACGAATCAGGTTCCATACCAGCCGGGCATCCGGCAGCGCTCGATGGCGCGACGCCCCATCGATGGATTCGATCTCGCAGGCTGTGGCGAGCGATGCCCTGAATCCGCGCCACTGCTCATATCGGAGCATCGCGCACTCCCAAGTGCAATCGTCGATCCGGCGTAGCCCCGCTGTCTGACACATGTGACTCAGGACGGACTGGTCGAACTGGGCGTTGTACGCGATTACGGTTCGTCCAGTCAGCACCTTTGCGACGGATCCGTGGATCTGCTCAAAGCGAGGCTGCCCACGGAGCGCATCGGCGCGCAGGCCATGCACTCTCGATGCCCCCGGCTCGGGCGGAGTGCGCGGCCGAACCAAGGTGTTGAGGAGGACCTCTCCACGGTTGCCGACAATCGCCACTTCCACGACTTCGGCGTTGATCCCGAGCCCGGTCGTCTCGATGTCCATCACGACCCAGTCGTCACGCTGCATCAGGTGATGGGCCCAAGTCTTCGCCGTCGCCATCTCGGAGGCGCGCGAGCGTCTTTTCATCGACGTTCCTTCTGGCCACGTAGACGCCATCGTGAAGCCAGACATCCTGCTGAGGAATCCCGAGCACACGAATCTCCTGACCGCCGGGGAGCGATGATTGCGGCCACGTCATCAGGATCGAGTGGTCCGGGTCTGGCGCGTACCACTCGCTCAGCACACTCCAGATCCGCTCGCGTACAGCTACCGTCATGCGAGGCGACGTGTACACACCGGGCGCGATCTCGCACATGCACGATGCCAGGAAGCCCCGGACGCGTCCGGGAGAGTTACGCGTTACGACGATCGTCATCGTCGCCGTCGATCAGGAACTTGATCCGATCGATCATATTCGCTATCAGCTTCTCCTGTCGGAACGTCTGCCCCGCAAGTCGTCTGACGCCTCTCTCTACCGGTCCTTCCTTGTTGCGGAGTACGGCACTGGCAGCTCTGAATGCGATCGGCAGCAGCACGGAGTCCCGGAACAGGTCGGATATGTCCAAGGCGAACGCATTGCTCGAGTCCTCGTGTATGAAGCCGATCTCGGAGAGGGTGCCGGTGGCCGCGACTGCCGCCAAGGCCGCTCCTTCGACGGCGCTGGAAGCGTGGTTGATCGCCTGATTGGCCACGTCCGCCGCCTCCGGGTCGCTCCGGTCGTAACGACGTCCCTGCCAGCGGAGACCGTGTTGCTCGGCGAGACGCTGGTATATGACCTTCATGCGGGCACCCTCCATACCTCGCAACGCGTTGATGTCGGTCGCCGGCAGGAATTCGCCAAGCCGCAGCGCATACATCTTGCGGACGATCGAGATACGCTTGTCCGGATCGCACCACGCCGCGATCTGCCTGCGCGCACGAGCCGAAGCCGCGGGTCCTGCCGGCAGACTGGCGTAGAACCGCACGCCGTCCTCGCCCACGCAGACTACGGCCGTCCCGTGGCGTGCCAGGATCCGCAACGCGTCGTGGCTCACCGTGGTGCCGGGCTGCAGCATCAAGCACGACACCATCTGAAACGGGATCGCGTAGTCTCCGGGTCCGAGGTCGCCGTAGCCGGCGGTGACGAAGCGCAGAGTCCCCGACTCTACGTAGACGTTGCCGCGTCCCAGCCACATGAGGCCGTGCCGGTCGGTGTGCGGGACCCGAGCGCTTTCGAGGCCAAGGCGTCCCTTGAGCATACCTGATGGGCTCTATCGGTTGAGCGCTACTCGTTGCGGGGGACGCAACAGCAGCATGCCAAAGCCGAACGCCCGATGTCGGCCGACGCCAGACGCCAGCAGACTGCCGAAGGCCGCCGGGTCTGTGACGGTCAGCGTCCCGTGGATGGTGGCGTCAGGCCCTTCGTGTGCGTGCGTTCCGCGAGCCACGCGCGTACGATTGAACCGAACCAAGCGCGTAGATTGACGGTCCACCTCGGCGGCGGACGCCATGCGCTCAGCGAGCCAGTCGAGATAGACTGCGTCCCGCGACCGCTTTACTTCCGCCATACCTTCGGGGGTGTCCGGATAGCGGCGGAGCGCTTCCGAGAGGAACACATCCAGCTCGGAGCCGCTGCGGAATCGCCCCCGAGAAGTCACGATGTCTGCTCGGAGCCGACTCACGGGGCGTACGCGCACGTCGAAGCCAAGCCGCTGACCGGCTCTCCAGTTACGGGGCATCAGCTTGCTAACCAGTCGCTGTTCCTGCAGGACCGCGAGGTGGTCCGGCAATGCGAAGGTCCGCACGGCCGCCCGCAGTTGCTGTTGGTCGTTGATGCTGTAGGCGTACAGGTTACCTTCGTCTGATCTCGGCGGTACCAGCAGCCGAAAGGGGCGCAAAACGCCTGGACCGAACGCCTCGTCTACCAAGTGATGCAGGGCGCGGCCCTCGTCGAACGCGACGGCGTGGCCCGGCAACCAACCCCGCTCCCCGGCCCAGCGGGATAGCGCGTTGGTGGCAAGCGGCACGCGGATCAGATGGAGGTCGCTCATCGCTTCATGGAGCGGCCCGCGCGACGCGTCCTTCCACTGCTTTCCGGGAACCACCGTGAAGGCCGCTGCGCCACACGCGCAGATCGGGCCAATCCATTATCCGGTCTACCGCCTCGCCAGCGGTCGGCCCCTGCTCCTCCGGCCACAGGGCTCGCAGCCCAGCTCCGTCGGGTAGATTGCACAGCGCGGAATACGCCGTCTCAGCGGTCACCCAGCGTTCCGCGCCGGGCGCCAGCAGGGGCGCGGATGGGAGGCACGGCTTGCGACCTATGAACAGAGGCCGAGCGGGCCGATCGAGAGCCGCCGCGATTCGATCGAGATCCGGGGCGGGACCCGCCGGCTCAAGCCGCAGCACGACCCGCACGGACGAGTCGACGTGGTAGTCGCGCAAGCGTCGATGCGGCGCGCCATAGCTTGCGCCATCGCGTCCCTCCGGTTCCCCGCGCGTGGTCCAGCCCTTGTCGCCCTTGGCAAGCTGGGCGTTCTGAGTGTCCGTAATTCGAGTCCCTTCCCGCAATCGGCACGCGGCGAAGACAAGGCGATCCTGGAGGGCTTGGTGTGCTCGCGTCTGCGACCAGTGCCAGCCGAGCCCGTTGCCGATCAGCCCGGTCAACATTGACGCCGCGGGAAAGTCACGCACCTGGCCAACCTGATCGATGGCCACGCCGCCAAACGCCATCAGCGGCGCCTCAAGGCGCACGACCAGCCAGCGATGGCTCACGAAGTGGCCCCCGCTCCGGCCAGATCCCGTGCCCAGTTCGCAAGGTCTGCCAATGAGCCGGGGCGTGACTCCGGAACCTGGGTCTCTTGTACGCACAGGTGTCGTCGCTCTTCACCAGTGGCATAGACGCGATCCAGCGTGGACAAATGCCTGCACAGCGCCTGTACGGCGGGACCGACATGCGGTTCACGCGGGGTGCGGAATGCGTCGGCGAGGCTGCGGGGCTGCCGGTCACCAGCCTCCAAGAGCATGAAAGACGCCCTCCCGTATGGTGCGGTCGAGCCGAGCTTGGCTCCGGGAGAGATTTCGGCCACAAGATGGATGAAGTTGTGCAGGACGGCGCCGGCAAGCGCCACATTTGTGCCGAGGTTGTCTATCAGCCCGGGAAGATCGACGACCACGTACCCGTAGAACAATCCGGAGGTCAGCTCGGTGTCCTGGATAGTGTCGGCACCCGGTTCGTCGGTCGCGAGGTCGTCCACCGCCGTGAAGTAGTCGATCTCCGCCTCCTCTTGGTGCACGGTGAACGAATGAGCGACGTGCACCGGAGCGGTCACGTTGGCTTCCGGATCGGAGGTGACCATTCGCCCGAATAGTGCCGAAGCGAGTCCCGCGGGCAGAGTCGCGTTGTCCCGCATCGCCTTGATGTTGGCGCGAAACTCGCTTCGCCACTGTTTCGCGGCAGCCGCGGCGGCTTCGTTGCCTCCGGCTTCCGCCGCGATCCGAGCGGCTTCGGCTGCGATCCACCTGATCTCGGGTGCGCCGAACAGAAGTGTCTGGCGGCCTGACTTGGAGGTTCCCTTGTCACCGTACACGGCCATCTGAAACTCCGGTTCCAGCGCTGCGACGACATCCGTCGGGAACCGCTCGCGTAGCGGCTTCATGACCATTTCCGTCACCAAGTCTCGGGATCGGAACGCATCGACCGCCCCGTCGATCCGATCGAGTGCATGCGGGTCCTGTGCGCACCGCCAGTGCCTCTTCAGGCACTGTGAGGACACACGCGTGCGTAGCGCCCCACCGTACGGCATGCGCTTGGCGAGACCGCTGTCGTCGCGGTTCAGAAGAGCGGCGGTGTAACCGGCGAGCGTGTGGATCTGCAGGAAACGTGACTCCGGCATCAGGTAACTCCTTGTGGTTCGTCTTCGGTCTGAGTCGCGAGGCGCTCGGCTCGGTCGAGCCGGCGATAGTAGGGCGCCGCCAGCAGCGCTGCGTCATCGTTGCGGATGAGCACTGCCCACGCGAGATCCGTCACGCTGACGCCGGCTTCCGGCGGCCGTGTCCGTGCGAGTGCGCGGACGGCCCGATCCAGCAACGCCGCACGCTGCGTACCCCGCGCCGCGATGAGCTGCGTGAGGCGGCGCTCGCTGAACTTGGGAGGCCCCTTCCACTCAGGGTCGGCGTCGCCGCCGTCGCACAATACTTCGCCCAGTCTTCGGTTCCGATCATGCAGCGGAGGCCGTCTCAGCTTCATCGGATCGCCTTTGGGGGTGAGAATCGCGATCATGCGCACGATCTTCATCCAGCGCGCCTGATCGGGACCACCGATGGTAGCGGGATGCTGGGCGGCCAGACGCCAGAATGCGGGGGCGCCGCTCCCGGACATCCGCCTGAGTTCCGCCAACGGCCCGGGAGCAAGCTGCTGCGTGCAGCGCGCTACCGCGATGGCGGTATCGTCGACGGGTGATCTATGCGACCGCATTGTTGCTCTCCACTTCGAACAGCTCGGAAAATGACTGCCACAACGCATTTCGGAAACGCCGCCGAGCGCGCGCTTCGGCGCGAGGGCGATGAATGGACGTGCACGGGATCGCGGGAAGGGCGGCATCGAACTCGTCTTGAGCTGCTCGATACAGCTTCTCTCGGAAATCGGTCTTCGCTGCCTCGTGGGCAACCGGGTCGGTTGCAGCTTCCACGCGACGCCAGAGATGCGGAAAAAACAAGCTGTCCACTACTTGGTTGAAGCGGGCACGCGCGGGCCGGGAGAAGGCGTAGTGATCCCGGCTCAACAGCTCCCGATCACCCCGCGCGGCGACCAGCGCGAGCGACGTTCGGAGGGCGTTTTCGAAAACCTCGATTTCCTTCATCTGTCCTTCAGACTCCATCGTCGCGGTGGGGGACGCAAACATGCGTCGCGCCACTCGCCCGGGAATCGGCAGCACTCGAGACTTGAACCCCTCCGTCTTGGCGTTGCCGCGTGCCAGCGCTTCTGCCACCAGCAGCATCTGCTCAGGCCCGGCCGCGTCCTCCCGCGCGAGCGGAGGCACCTTCCAGTCGCCCGAGAACAGCAACGCGCAGAGTCGGCGATAGTCGAAGTCACCTCCGCTCAGGGTAAGGCTCTTGCCTTCGGTGCGATGCACCGGAGCCCAGGGATCGCCCACGGCGCCCTTGAACTGCTTCGCGTCGATGCGCGTCGCCTTCGACGTGCTGCGCCGGGCGGAGATGGCGGTGGCGCCACGCAGGCGGACTCTCCGGCACACCTCGATGAACCACGGGTCCAGCGTGCGCAAATCGAGCTGGCGGCCCTCGGGCCATTCGAGGCACCAGAGGAGCGCCGGGCCTCCGGGAGTGCCGACGGTGTTACCTTGGCCCGCGGCGCGCAGTGCAAGCAGGCGAAGGACATCACGCTTCCACCACGCCGAAGGATCGACAGCGGTCCCCTTTTCAGTCGCCGGAGCGAGGCCGAGCAGCGGGCGGCTCGACGATCCTCCGTTCATGCGTGCGATGCCCTGATTGCCCTTGCCGCCGTAGCCCTCGGTGGTTTGAAGCGATACCAGCGCGAATACCCAGTCCTCCGCAGCGGCATGATGAGCCACCTTCTGTTTCAGGTCGTGGTTCCGGGAGGTGATGAGCAGATCAAGCTCGTCCGGCGTGCGCACCATCGACCACTTCAATCCGGGTGGTGCCGGGGGCTGCAAGAACGCGGGTTGCGTGTCGTCTTCAACGACGAGACGCCACGGAGAATCCCCTACGCGGCTCGGGGTGAGCCCACGCAAGGCAGCCGCCCACGATGCAGAGTCGGCAGGCACCTCGTGCGGCAGCCGACCTGCCGCCTTTTTCCTCCACAGCGCCAGAGCGGCGAGTTGAACCAAGAACATGTGCCACGCCGGGCGCTGATGGGGACGCAGGGCCGGGAATCCCCGAGCTCCCCCGCCCGCAAGGGCGGCGAACAAGCCTGGCAGCGTGACCCGTTCGCCGCCCGCGAGCGTGACGATCGGATCGGTCAGGAGGTTCATCTCGGCCGCCCAACCCTTTCGTCCGGCCCCATGAGCGATGGGGGATCATCGTGGCGGATCGTCTTCCTACCGACCACACGAGGTCTATCCGGAGGCGGTCTCCGGGAACCAGCAGTCCACGTACCCCATCTGAGTTCTACCAAGAAATAACGGACACAGTGATTACTTGCTATGAGCGCCATGAACCTTTTCATTTTTTCCTCCCAAGTAAGATAGGTTCTATTCCTTCCGACGACAAGGTTCAGTATAGTGACTGGGTCCAATGCGGTCAAGTCGACTTGGCGAGGCCCGTACGACGGTAGCTGAAGCCCCTGTCTGCAACCACGAGCGAGAGTCCGTCAGCATCCCGTTCGACTCGGACCTCATGATCCTCCGTGATGCCGTACGACCAGTGCGGCGGCAGCGTGAGGCGCGTCACCGGGACGCCATACGGTCCCACGGGTGGCGGCACGAGCGGCAGCACGGCACCTTCCTCGCCCAGGCGCGTCATGATGCGCTCGTCGCTCGTGGGGAACTGCAACGAATCAAAAGGGACGGAGCGGTCAAGGGCATTCATCTCGGCCATCTGTTCCTCCGCCGCACGCGCGCCGCCTACCTTGGAATCGTAGCGTTCCCAGTCCTCCCCCTTCTCTGCGATCAGACGCCGCACACGGTCGGGATGAGTCGCTTCCTCGACCAGCGCTCGGTTCATTGCCGGTATCTCCCACACGTTCCGCTTGGCGAGCATGCGTTGGGTGAGCTCCAGCACGGACAGATCCTGATAGATGCCGCCCTGCCCGCCCGGACCGTCCCACGTGCCAAGACCATTCTCGAAGGCCGGCGCGACAAGCGAGTCCAGACCGTCAGTCCGGAGGAGCACCACCACACGGGCGTCCTCAAAGCCGCTCGGGCGCGGCAGGCGATGACGGTGCACTCGGCCGACACGCTGCAGCAGCACGTCCATCGGGCACAGGTCGGTGATGAGCAGGTCGGCGTCGATGTCCAGCGACTGTTCGAGCGTCTGCGTACCGATCACGATGCAGCCTCCACGCGTGCGCGCCGGATCGGTGCTCAGAGCAGCTTCCACCGAGGAGTCGAGGAGTTGGCGATCCTCGACGGCAAAGCGGCTGTGATGAACGGCCGGGAGACCGGCTGCCTGCATCAATAGCGCCTCGCCTCCGGCCGCATGCACCGCATCCCACGTAGCGACCGCAACACGGACGGTATTCCGAATGACGAGGACTCGGGCGCCTCGGCTCGCTTCCGCGATCGCGCACTCAGCCGCGGAGGCAGGCGCCATGGTCGGGCTGGTTGCCACATGAACCCGCTTTCCGGCCCCGCCGGCTCCGGCAGTACCGCTCGCTCGCGGCTCCCCCTTGACCCATACGGCCGGGTACGGTGCGCGTTTCGCGTCGTCGAACGCTGGCACGCGAGGCTCATCCAACCACCGAGCCCGTGCGCGAGCGCCCAACGTGGCTGACATCAGCAGGGCGTATCCGCCCGTTTCGAGGTGGCCGCGGAGTAGCCGGTCGATCACCGCAGTCATGTAGGGGTCGGACGCGTGCACCTCGTCGATCACGAGCAGGCTCCGGCTCAGAGCGCTGCCACGCAGATGCGCGTGCTTCACCTGGAGCGCAGCGAGCATCGCCTGGTCCACGGTCCCGACGGCGACCGGCGCTGCGAGGAAGCGCGTGGCATGCTCCGCCGCCCACCGCGCGGGCGCCCGATCGGCGTGATCCTCCCAGAGGACGCGCCAGTCGGGCAGCACATGGCCGGAGGCGTCTCCCGCGCGGACCATTCCCGGAATCGCGAGCACAGCTTCTGGAGCGTCGGCTCCATACGCACGCCGGAGCGCGGTGTTGATTCGTCCGTGCAGTTGGCGCGCAGCCGCGCGCGTCGGTACCGCGAAGTACATGGCTGAAACCGCACCCGCAGCGAGCAGTTGCACGAATCGCCACAGCGCAGCCTCCGTCTTGCCTGCGCCGGTCTCGGCTTCCAGCACCATGAGGCGAGCGTCGGCCGCCGTGGTCGCGACCGCAGCCTGCACAGGATGCGGTGCTGCATGCCCGGTCATCTGCGAGAAGCTCGGGACCGGGCTGCGAATTAGGCGAGTAGAGGGATCAAGCCCGATCAGGGCCAACACCCTGCGGGCTTGTTCGTGGGCTTGCTCGGCGTACTCGACTCTGAACGGCGCCGAGAACTTGAAGAACCGCCGGTCCGACCCGATCCAATCGGCCAGCGCTACCAGCCCGGCTACCAGATGGTGAACCCTTGGCTCGGCTGGGAAGAGCTCGTTGCGCGCACTGAAAGCTTCGCCGAACCAGCGGTGCAGCGCGTCGTCCATGACGCGGGTTTCTTCACTCCATCGGTAGTGCGGCACCTCTCTCCATGAAGCAGGCGATGGCTCGGGTAGTGACGGCACCGGCCTGCCGTGGTGAGCCAGAATCGCGTCGAGCAGCGGCTCCACAGCCCCGCCCCACTCGGTGAGCTCCCGTATCGTGGCGTGGAACGGATGATCGGGCCAGCGACATGCGAGTATGAGGAATGCGCAGCCTTGGTCGACGTGTCGGGTAAATGGGGAGCGCCAGAGCCCGCTTGGCCACCCCTTCGCCTGGAATCCCGGGTGGAGCTTGCCGATGTCATGAAGAAACACCAGCGCGGCCAACCGCTGGCAGATGAGCGGCGACAGAGCCGTGCCGGCCGCCGTGGTCAGACGGTCTCGAACAACCGGGAGCTGCAGCATCCGTTGGAACACTGCAGCCACGTCCATCGAGTGATGCGCGAGCGGGTGGTAACCGCTTCCTGGGTCGATCTTTCCCCACGCCGGGCGTTTCGAAATGGGAAATGCCTCCAAGTGACCAGTACCCCGGCAAGCAGGTTGTATGCAACCATACTCCGAGGCGGGACCGTAGGGTCGCTCTGGGGCCGTGGCACCGACGGCGCTCTCCTTCCCGAAGCTGATGCAACCTCCGTTTGGGAGCACATGGCGTGAAGCACGACGGAAACGAGGCAGACCCTCGGCCGGTGCGGTTCGGCATCGGCGGGCCGGTAGGTTCCGGCAAGAGCCACTTGCTGCTGCGGCTCTGCCAGCGGCTGGGCGGCGAACACTCCATCGTCGCCATCACCAACGACATCTACTCGCGCGAGGACGAGCGGTTCCTGATCCGGGCCGGCGCCCTCGCCGAGGGCCGCATCCTGGGGGTCGAGACCGGCGGTTGCCCGCACGCCGCGATCCGCGACGATATCTCCGTCAACGCCGACGCGCTGGCGCGGCTTCAGCACCGCTTCGGCGACGCCCGCGTGGCCTTCATCGAGAGCGGCGGCGACAACCTGTCGGCCAGCTTCAGCCCCGACCTGGTCGACTACCAGATCTACGTGATCGACGTCGCGCAGGGCGGGGACATACCGCGCAAGGGCGGCCTGGGGATCACGCGCAGCGACCTGCTGGTGGTGAACAAGGTGGACCTCGCCCCCTACGTGGAGGTGGACCTGCAGCGGATGACCGACGACGTGCGCGCGGCGCGCGGCGATCTGCCGTTCGTGATGACCAACCTCAAGGACGGCTCCGGGGTGGCGGAGGTGGCCGCCTGGATCGTCGCGGCGCTCGGCGCCCCGCGGCGCGGCCGGCCGGCCTGGGGCGCAGGCGGCCACCATCACCACGACCACGACAACGGCTTCCACTCCCATCATCACGCCGGGCACGCCGAGGACCATCTCCACGCGGCCGACGCCCGGTAGCGCCAGCGGACGGCGCGCCGAGCTGCGGCTGGCCGTGACCGGGCGGCGCTGGCGAACCCGCCGCCGCGCGCCGCTGTTCGTCAACGTGCTGCCGGACTCGGGCGGCGTGCTGGCGGTGCCGGTCGACCAGGGAGGCGGCCTGCGCAACGGCGACCGCCACCTGCTGCGCATCCGGATCGACGACAGGGCGGAGGCGACTTAGGCCGAAGTTCCAGCGGCTTGAATCGAGGATAACTCCTTATCATTGCGTCATTTGAGTTCATTTCAGAGGGGCTCAAATGTGCATGGTGTAGCCACTAAATGTGTTGACTAATCTCTCTCATTTTGGTATATTGGTCCCATGCCAGCCAGAAAAGGCGCCGTTCACGTAGCCACCACCACACGCCGCTACAAGGACAAGACCTACCACTCCCATCTCCTGCGCAGAACCTTCCGTCAGGACGGCAAGGTCAAGCACGAGACCCTCGGCAACATCTCCCACCTCCCCGCACACGTCATCGATCTGATCCGCAGCGCCCTCAAAGGCGAGACACTCGTCAATCCCAAGGACGCCTTCTCCTGCCTACGCAGCCGCTCGCATGGCCATGTCGCCGCCGTCCTCGGCACCCTCAAGCAGCTCGACCTCCCTGCCCTCATCGCCGCTCGCTCAAGCCGCCTGCGCGCGGTGGTCATCGCCATGATCGTCGCCCGCGTCATCGACGCCCGCTCCAAACTCGCCACCGCCCGCGCCCTTCATCCCGAAAGCGCCGTGTCCACCCTCGGCCATGTCCTTGACCTGGGCGAGGTCGACGAAAACGAGCTGTACGACGCCATGGACTGGCTGGTGCGCCGCCAACGCGGGATCGAACAGCGCTTGGCCAAGCGGCATCTCAGCGACAACACGCTCATGTTGTACGACCTGACCTCCAGCTATTTCGAGGGACACTGCTGCCCGCTGGCCGAGCGCGGCCACAGCCGCGACGGCAAGAAGGGCACCGCGCAGATCGTGTTCGGCTTGCTGTGTACGGCAGCCGGCTGCCCGGTGGCCGTCGAGGTATTCTCAGGCTCCACCAGCGACCCGAAGACCGTCGCCGCGCAGGTGGACAAGATCCGTGGCCGCTTCGGGCTCAAGCGGGTGGTGCTGGTCGGCGACCGCGGCATGCTCACCGGGGCGCGCATCCGCGAGGACCTGCAGGGCATCGACGGGATGCGCTGGATCACGACCCTGCGCGCGCCCACCATCCGCAAGCTCATCGCCGCCGGTCACGTGTCGCAGTCGCTGTTCGACGAGCGGGACCTGGCCGAGATCAGCAGTCCCGACTTTCCGCACGAGCGGCTCATCGTGTGCCGCAACCCGGTGTTGGCCGAGCAACGGCGGCGCAAGCGCCAGGAGCTGTTGGCCGCCACCGAGGAAAAGCTGGCCCCCATCGTGAAAGCCACCGCGCGCAGCAGAGAGCCGCTGCGCGGCGCCGCCGCGATCGGCATGCGCGTGGGCAAGGTGATCAACCAGCACAAGATGGCCAAGCACTTCATCACCGAGATCGGCGACGACTCATTCACGTTTCGACGTGACCAGGACAAGATCGCCGAGGAAGAAGAACTCGACGGGCTGTACATCGTGCGTTCCAACGTGGAGTCCGAGGTGCTCGACGCCACGCAGACGGTGCGCGCGTACAAGGATCTGTCGAAGGTCGAGCGCGCGTTCCGCACTCTGAAGACCGTGGACCTGAAGGTGCGCCCGATCTACCACCGCAAACCTGATCGGGTACGCGCGCACGTGCTGCTGTGCATGCTGGCCTACTACGTGGAGTGGCACATGCGCAGCAAGCTGGCGCCGGTGCTGTTCGACGACCACGACCCGCAAGCCGGCGAGCGGCAGCGGCCGTCGGTGGTGCAGCCGGCGCAGCGCTCGCCGGCGGCGCTGGCGAAGGCGTCCAGCAAGCGCACCGCCGACGATCTGCCGGTGCACAGCTTCCGCAGCCTGATCAGCGAGTTGGGGACGCTGACGATGAACACGATGCAGGTGTCTGAGGACGACGGTACCTTTCAGCTCATGACGCAGCCGACGGCGCTCCAGCAGCGCTGCTTCGAGTTACTTGGCGTCTCGCCCCGGATGTAGCCACGGACGGCACCTCGACCAGAATCCTAATTGCATGTATTCAAGAACTTTACAAAGCATCGACTCTGGAACTTCGGCTTAGGCGCCGCCGGCCAGCACCCTGTGTCTGCCGGGAGCCGGCGAGGACCTCGCTCACCTGCAACTCGTGGCGGCCGTGCGCGGCGGCAGCTACGGAGAGCGGAGCCGCATCGGAGTAACCTTGACGGCTTTGACTCTCAGGTTTGCTGAAACCAGTCTTCGTCCAGGAGCTCGAAGCGGCGGTGCAACTCGGCCGTGAGCTCCCCGGGCAGGCCCAGCCCCCGGTCCACCAGGGCGATGTTGGCGCGCATGTGCGCGGGATTGCGCGTGCCGACGATGGCGGTGTCGATCTCCGGCCGATCCAGGGTGAAGGCCAGCGACAGCTCGATCCGGTCGGCGGGGCCGCCGGGCAGCTCGCCCTGCTCCAGGAGCTTGCGCGCCCGTCCGAAGTAGGTGTCGGCATAGGCGAGGGGGCTCTCCGCCGCGCCGAAGCTGCCGTTGGCGATCGGGCGCTTGGCGATCACGCCCATGCCGGCGGTCCGCGCGGCCTGCAGGAGACCGCTGGTGCGGGCGCGCTGCTCGACCACGTTGTAGCTGGTCTGCAGCGTCTGGAAGCGGCCGCTCCGCACCGCCCACATCGCCGCCTCGTTGTCGCCGGAGTAGCCGATGTAGCGGGTCTTCCCGGCGCGCCGCGCATCCTCCATCGCCTGCAGCGCCTCGCCCCGTTCCAGCACCTTCTTCGAGCAGGAGTGAAGCTGCAGGAGGTCCAGGTGATCGGTCTTCAGCCGGCGCAGGCTCTGCTCGACGCTGGCCGTGATCGTCGCGGCCGTCCACTCGCCGGCGTTCGCGTCGCCCGCCTGGTGGCCGCACTTCGACGCCAGCACGAACGAGTCGCGCCGGCCGGCCACCGCCTTGCCGACCTTCTCTTCGCTGTCGCCGTAACAGGCGGCCGTATCCAGGAACGTGATCCCACCGTCGAGCGCTGCGTGCAGCACGGCCGCCGCGTCGGCATCCGAGTCGAGCGTGCTGAGCTCGAACAGCCCGGCCCCCAGGCGCGTCACTTCCAGGTCGGTCGGGCCGAGCCTACGCGTCTGCATGCCACACCTCCCCGACCCACACCTCCTCGAACAGCCGCAGCCAGTTGCCCCCCAGCACCTTGGCGACGTCGTCGGGCGCGTAGCCGCGTCGGATGAGTGCCGTGGCCAGGTTGGGCATCTCGCGCGGGGTCTCCAGGCCCTTCGGGTACATCTGCATCGCCGTGTAGTCGACGTCCGGCTTCGCGAACGTCGACGGGAACTTCGTCCCCTGCTGCGAGGAGATGAAGCGCCAGAACTCGCGCGGCTGGTCCTGCGTGTAATCGGACCCGAAGCCCACGTGGTCGATGCCGGCCCGCTCCACCAAGTCGTCGATCGCCTCCACCATGTCGTCGAGGGTCGACGCCTCGCCCGAGCGCAGGAAGCTGGTGATCGCCGTGGCACCGATCACGCCGCCGCGCGCCGCGCAGGCGCGCACCGCCTCGTCGGTCTTGTTGCGCGGCACGTCGTAGTAGCCCTTGCAGTTGGCGTGCGTGATCGCCACCGGCCGCTCGGAGTGCTCGATCACGTCCAGCGTGGTGCGCGGCCCCACGTGCGACAGGTCGGCCAGGATCCCCAGCCGGTTCATCTCCCGCACCGCGTCGCGGCCGAAGTTGGTCAGGCCGGCGTCGTGCGCCTCGTAGCAGCCGGCGCCCAGCAGGTTCTGCTCGTGGTAGGTGACCTGGATGACGCGCACGCCCAGGTCCGCGAACAGCTCCAGGCGGCGCAGGTCGTTCTCGATCGGCGTGGCGTTCTGGAAGCTCAGGATGATGCCGACCCGGCCCTCCTCCTTGGCCGCGTGGATGTCGGCGACCGAACGCACCGGCCGGATCTGCGCCGAGCGGGCGCGGAAGCGCTCGTACCAGGCGGCCACCGCGTCGGCGGTCTCCACGAACCCCTCCCACGTGGCCACCGTCGCGCTGGTGGCGGTCAGGCCGCCGTCGTAGAGGTCGGCGAAGACGTTGTCGCTGTCCCAGTTGCTGATGTTGAGCGAGTCGATGATGATCGACTGCCGATACAGGTCCGCGATGGCGTCGTCAGGCATGCCGTTACGGTAGCACGGCCACGCGGCGGCATGACCCGTGGGCTCGACCGTGACCGCGGCGGCGAGTAGCCTATTCCCGCGGGAAGTGGCCGTTGCCCCGCAGGATGCGGCGGCGCTCGCGGTCGTCGCCCTGCGCCAGCATGCGCTCCTTCAGCGCCTCCTCGGCGTCGAGTAGCCGCTGCTCGGCACTGGTGAGCTCCAGCAGGCTCTGCTTCTTCGCCAGCGGCAGGTCGCTGTAGTAGGAGATGTAGTAGGAGACGACCTCGGTGGAGACCTGCTCAAGCTCCGCCACCGGCAGGTGACCGGGCGTCGACTCGTAGAGGTCCTGGAAGAGGTGCAGGCAGCGGGACTTGAGCTCCTGCCGCTCGTCGGCCGGATCGTCGGTGAAGAAGCTCACGGTGCCCTGCAGAAAGGCCCGGTTACGCCGCAGCCGGCCGATCCGGAAGCGGCGCCGGCCGATGGTCAGGACGTCCATGCGGCCATCGTCGTAGCGGCGTATCTCCCTGGCCACGCGGGCGGAACAGCCCACGTCGGCCACGGTGTTCTCGTTGGCGCACAGCACGCCGAATTCGCCGTTGGCGTCGATCACCTCGCCCATCATCTCCTTGTAGCGCTCCTCGAAGATGTGCAGCGGCAGGGCGGTGTCCGGGAACAGCACGACCTTGAGCGGGAACAGCGGAATGAGCGTCTCAGCCATCGCAGCGTCGCGCCATCTCCGTCGCGAAGTAGGTCAGGACGATGTCGGCTCCCGCCCGCTTGATGGCCGTGATCGACTCCACCATCGCCTGCTCGCCGTCGATGCAGCCGGCGGCGGCGGCGGACGTGATCATCGCGTACTCACCCGAGACCTGGTAGGCAGCCACCGGCACCTCCACGGCGTCGCGCACCGCGGCGACCACGTCCAGGTACGGCAGCGCCGGCTTGACCATGACGATGTCCGCGCCCTCGGCGACGTCCAGGCGCACCTCCCGCAGGGCGTCGCGCGCGTTGGCCGGGTCGACCTGATAGGTCTTCTTGTCACCCGAGCGAGGTGCGGAGTCCAGCGCTTCCCGGAACGGCCCGTAGAAGCAGGAGGCGTACTTGGCCGAGTAGGCCAGTATCCCGACTTCCGTGTGGCCCGCCCGGTCCAGCGCGGCGCGGATGTAGCCGATCCGCCCGTCCATCATGTCCGACGGCGCCACCAGGTCGGCTCCCGCCTCCGCCTGGCACAGGGCCATGTCGGCCAGGATGGGCAGCGTCTGATCGTTGTCGATGCGGCCGCCGATCACCAGCCCGTCGTGGCCGTCGCTGGAGTACGGGTCCATCGCCACGTCGGTGATCACCAGCAACTCCGGATGCGCGTCCTTGAGGGCGCGGACGGCGTGCGGCACCAGCCCGTCCGGGTTCATTCCCTCGCCTGCCCGCGGGTCCTTCCGTTCGTCCGGCACCGCGGGGAACAGCGCCACCGCCGGAACGCCGGCGGCGAACGCCTCCCCGGCCTCCGTGAGCAGGGTGTCGACCGACAGGCGGTGGCGCCCCGGCATCGCGGCGATCGGGTCGCGGACCCCTGCGCCCTCGACCACGAACAGCGGCAGCACCAGGTCGGCCGGCCGCACCTCCGTCTGGCGCACCAGCCGGCGTATACCCTCGCTTCCGCGATTGCGCCGCGGCCGGCTCGTGAGCGCCATGGACCCCACCGGCTCAACCTACCGTCGGCGCGCGGCGCAGGCAAGGTACTTCCCGTTCGTTTGAACGGGCGTTTGATAGAATGCTCGCATGGCCGCGTCGGGAGCCGATCCCCACGATCGTCCCCAGTTCCCCGCGATTCCCTACGGACTCGCCTACTTCAAGGGCATTCGCCGGGAAGGCTGTCTGTACGTCGACAAGACGCGCTTCCTGCACGCGCTGGAGCAGGAGCGGTTCGTGTTCTTCATCCGCCCTCGGCGCTTCGGCAAGACCTGCTGGCTGTCGATGATGGAGAGCTACTACGACCGCAACCAGGCCGACGACTTCGCGAAGCTGTTCGGCGGTACGGACGTCGGCCGCGACCCTACGCCGAACCGCAGCCGGTACGTCGTGCTGCGGTTCAACTTTTCCGCCTTCAACGACGCCCTGGAGACGCTGGAGCGAAACTTCGAGAACTACTGCCACCTCCAGCTCATCTACACGCTGGAAGCGCACCCGGAGTTGTTTCCGGAGCCCGCACGCGAGCGCATCTGCTCGCAGCCGACCATCAACGACACGCTCAACGCGTTGTTCCTGCACGCCGACAGGCACGGCATCCCGCTCTACGTCCTGATCGACGAGTACGACAACTTCGCCAACACGATCCTGGCGCGCCAAGGCGCGGACGCTTACCACGATTTCACGCACGGCGGCGGCTTCTTTCGCAACTTCTTTGCCACGCTCAAGGCGGGCACCGAGAACGGCAGCTTGGAGCGGCTGTTCGTCACCGGCGTTTCGCCGGTCACCATGGACGACGTGACCTCAGGCTTCAACATCGGCTCCAACCTGAGCTTGCAGCCCGAGTTCAACGAGATGCTCGGCTTCACCGAGGACGAGGTGCGGGGCATGGTGGACACCTACCGGACCCTGGGTGTGTTCGACCAGGACGTGGCCGCCGCCCTGGACACGATGCGCGAGTGGTACGACGGCTACCGGTTCGCGCAGGCCGCCGAGCACGTCGTCTACAACACCGACATGGTGCTCTACTACCTGAAGCACTCGCTGCCCAACAAACCGGGGCCGGACAACCTGATCGATGACAACGTGCGCATCGACTACGGCAAGCTGCGCCACCTGTTGCTTACCGGGCGCCGGTTGAACGGCAACTTCGACCTGCTGCGCCACGTGATCGCCGAAGGACGGGCGGACAGCGCGATCGTAACGAGCTTCCCACAGGCCCGGATAGCCCAACGCGAGAACTTCCTGTCGCTGATGCACTGGTTCGGCCTGCTGAGCATCCAGGGTGTGGCGGCCGGCGTGCCGCGGCTCGCCATTCCCAACCAGACCGTGCGGCGGCTGACGTACGGCTACCTGCGCGACGCCTACCGGGACGTGGGCGTGTTCTCGTTGGACCTGGTGGAGTTCGACCGGCTGACGCGGCGGATGGCCCTGGAGGGCGAGTGGCGCCCGGCGGTCGAGCGGCTGCGCCAGGCGGTGTCGGCGCACACGGCCATCCGCGATTACCTGCAGGGTGAGAAGGTGGTGCAGGGCTTCCTGGCGGCCTACCTGAGCGCGTCCGGCTACTTCGTGTTCCACACCGAGATGGAGCTGGCGAAGGGCTACGCCGACATCGTGCTGGCGCCGCTTTCGGACCGCTATCCGGGCATGCGGCACGGCTTCGTGATCGAGCTCAAGTACGTGCGGCGCGACGCCGCGGCGGAAGCGGAGGTGCCCGCGAAGGCCGCGGACGCGGTCGCGCAGCTTCGCCGCTACCTGGCGGACGGCCGGCTGGCGCGCCGCTACCCGGACGCGGTGTTCACGGGTCTGTCGCTGGTGTTCCGAGGCTGGGAACTGGTGCGCGCCGAGGAGGTGACGAGCGCCTCATCGGCAGGCTCCGTCGACTGCCCGTCAACTACATAACGCACCTTCTCATAACAACTTGACGGAAAACCGTCCGCTCTGCCGGCGCATCCGTCAACTTCCCGTCAACTACCACTGCCGGCAGAACTCACCCAGTAGGGAACGTACTTCCTGAGCCGCGGCGCGGCCTGCTCGTCGAACGGCCTGATCACGTCCGCATCGATCGCCTCGCGGATGTAGCGGGACACGATCGCCTTGTTGTTCTGGACGATCCCGAATCGTTCCCGCAGGGAGGCGTTGGTCAGGAAGGACCGAGTTACGTACTTGAGACACGCATGCAGGTAGCAGGCGCGCACCCGCTCCGTCTTGTCCATGTCGGCCAGCGCCTTGTGAGCGAACAGGACGACGCGCGTGAAGTTCGGCGGCGTCTCGAAGAGCGGCGCGGGGAGTTGGTTCCGCTCGATTTCGGCCACCACCTTGTCGATGCCGCTACCCCGCTCCTCGCAGGTCTGAAAGCGTCGCATGAGGGAAGCGAGCACCTCGTTGCGCGAGGTCGGAGGACTGTCCAGAAAGCGCTGGGTATCGACCAGCGGCTCGCCGGGGTTCGTCACCTCGATACGGCCTTCGAAGATCTCCACCATCGGACCGGTCCCGGTGGCCAGGAAGTCCTGATGGATGAGGGCGTTCGCCACCAGTTCCCGTACTGCCGGCTCGGGAAACGCCGGTACGGTCCGCCGAAGCGCCGGACCCACGATCTCGTTGGCGGGCAGTCTGGCGTTTATGTAGCCGATCAGCTCTTCGAACCCCGAGGCATAACCCCGGGGGCTCTCCCGTTCCCGCACCGTCTCGGTGCGGCCGGGACCGCGGTACTCTATGACCCGTACGGCCTTGCGATGCAGCCCCCGGAAGTCGCCGAGGTCCTTCGCGAGCAGGATGGCGCCCACGTTCGTGACGTTGAAACCGCCCGCATCGCAGGGCTCGATCAGTCGGTCCCGCCGGAGCGCGTCGAGGATTGCGGCATGGCCGTCCGGCAATGGCATGTCGAGCAAATCGAAGTAGGCTGGGTAGTCGAGCCGGAGCAGGACCTGTTCGCCGCTCATCCGTTCGGCGGCGATGCCGTCTTCAAAGCTGACGCGATCGAATACCCGCCCGTGCGTCCTGTTCAACCGCCGCGTTCCCGGCGCCGAGCCGCGCGCACCGCGGCCGGCTCGGAGTCGCCGCGGGTCTCCCGCGAGAAGATGCGCAGCGAGCGGTCGGCCAGCGGAAGCTCCACCCGGACGCCGCCGCGCCGGTGGGATTCACGCATGGCCATGGCGATCTCCAGCGCGTGCAGGGCGTCGGCGCCCGAGCAGTTGGGCTCCTTGCCGGTCTTGATGCAGGCGAGCAGGTCGCGCACGGTGCGCGTGTTGGGGCTCTCGACCGACGGCGGTTCCGGGAAAATCAGCCGCGCCGGTTCCTCGCCGCGGCCCTCCAGGCTCGACGCATGCAGCTTGTGGAAGGCTACCTCCTGGGCGTCGGCCAGGGCGTGCAGGCGCCCGCGCGTGCCGGTCAGCTCGAACTGCCAGCTCGCCGCCCCGGAGGGCAGCATGCGCACCAGACCCTGCACGCCGTTTTCGTAGTGCAGGTAGCCGTTGCCCTGCAGGTCGTCGTCGCCGGCCGCGTTCTCGTCCGAGTCCATGTGGCCGAACACCCACCGGACCCGTCCGCCGACCAGCCGGTTGGTGATGGCGATCAGGTGGCTGCCGTTGTGGGAGATGAACGCCTCTCCCATGCTCACGATCTGCAGCAGGTCGCCGAGCTCGCCGGCGTCGACGAGCTCGCGCATGCGGTCGTAGGAGGCCGACCAGTTGCGGGAGCAGCCCACCGCGAAGACGATGCCCGCCTCCCGGCAGGCGGTCACCATGCGGTCGCCCTCCTCCAGGGAGATGGCCAGCGGCTTCTCCGCCCAGATCGCCTTGAGGCCGCGCGAGGCGCCGATCTCCACGACGTCGAGCAGGACGCGCGCGCGGGGACGGGCCGACGTGCAGATGCTGACCAGGTCCGGGCGCTCGCGCTCCACCATCTCGCGGTAGTCCACGTAGAGCGTCTGGACCCCCCACTTCGCCCGGTACGCGTCGCGCTGACCCTCGTGCGGATCGGCGCCGGCTGCCACCTCGATCCCGACGGCGCGGTAGCAGGGCGTGTGCGCGGTCGGGTACAGCCAAGGCGCCCACTTCCCCCGCTCGTCGTCGATGGTGCTCCCCATCCGGCCCAATCCGATCACCACAGCCCGGCAGCGTTCGTTCATGATCCCACCTCCATCCACGGTCCCGGGATCACCCTGCCGCACCAGACGGCGGATGCCCTCACTTCTTCCGTTGCGCCGCGACCGGCTCGTGAGCGCTAAAGGACGCCCTCGGCTCAACCTACCGTCAACGCGCGGCGCAGGCAAGGAGTCTGCCCGAGACGTCCTGAGTCCGACGTCGCCAAGATTCCGCCGCCCAACGCACCCTTTCCGCTTCGGCCTTGATTTGCTCCTCGCCCTCGGCGCAACTACCATAGTAACCAAGGCGACGCGTGACGAGCCAAGAGTACGGGCCTCCGCGACGCTGCGACACACAGACGCTGACGCAGGAGTGGTCCACCGTTCCGCTCGGGCGCACACCGTGTGGTGGGCCAGACGTTCCGCTTGGAGAGGTAAGCTCACGTAATGCCCACGATTCAGGAGGAAGTCGTTGCCGGCTTCCTAAAGAAGCTCGGAGAGACCGCAAACGTTGACCCTAAGTTCATTCAGAACCTTCGCGCCGTCCTTAAGTCCGATCGTAGGTTAAGAGCCGACGATCTCGTCGCCATGTATGTCGCAGCGAAGAAGGACGGATAACCGTGATTCAGGTTCACGCTGTCCGCATCCTTGAACTGCGCGGCGTCCGAGAACTCAACCTTCAACCTGAGTGCAAGAATTTCGTAATTTCCGGGCCAAATGGGTCTGGTAAGAGTGGCGTCGTTGATGCCATTCAGTTTGGATTGACCGGGGAAATATCTCGCCTGACCGGCAAGGGTACGAGCGGTCTCACCGTTCAGAAGCACGGCCCCCATGTTGACCGCCGCGATGATCCAGCTGCAGCAGAAGTCTCTCTCACTCTCTACTTCCCCGACCTCCACAAGACAGCCATAATGACGCGCAGCGTCAAGACAGCAGCGAAATACACTCTCCAGCCAGACGACCCCGCCGCCCGCGCAGTACTTGATGAAGTGGCACGACACCCCGAGCTGACGCTTTCGCGACGCGAGATTATAAAATACATCCTCGTCGAGGCGGGTGAGCGCTCAAAGCAAATCCAGACGCTCCTCAAGCTGGAAGAGATCGGGAATATCCGTAGCCTCCTTACGACCGCGAGGAACAAAGTCACGAACGCTCTTCGCACCGCCCAGCAGCGAACGACTGACGCCGCGGACGCGCTACGTCGCCACCTTGATCTAAAAGAACTCTCGGCAGACGATATTCTGGCAGCTGTAAACGCCCGGCGGACCGTTCTCGGATTGTCCGCTATAACAGACTTGACCGTCGAAATCACTCTGAACGCGGGAGCTCCGCGAGAGGCGCGGCAAGCCGCCTTCAATAGCGCGGCGGCCCTCCGCGATCTCGATGCATTCCGGGCACAGCACGACACGTTCCAAGCACTCGGGGCTGAGGAGTCATCGGCCATCCTTGAAGACATCGCGACGTTGGAGAGCGATCCTCAGTTGCTAGACGCCGTCACTCGACGTTCGTTTCTGGAAGGTGGCCTCGCTCTAGTTGACGGAACCCAGTGTCCCTTGTGCGATCAAGAGTGGGAAGACGAAGACCGCCTGCGGAACCATCTTCGGACGAAGCTCGCGAAATCGGAACAGGCCGAGATCGTACAGAAACGTCTGCTGGATAACGCGGGAGCGATCGCCCGACACGCGGTGCGTGTCGTTTCGTTGCTGGAGCGAGTCCAGCAACTAGCCGTTTCAGACGGACCCCCCGGATTTGCCCAAGAACTGACCAGCTGGTCGGAAGGGCTGAACACGTTCGCAAACTCACTGACCACGACAGAGCAAGTACTCGGCCATAAGGCTCGTTTCCAATTCGGATGGATCGCGGCACCGCGTTCCCTACCGGCTGGTGCCGCGGCCTTGACAGAGGCGATTCGCTCTAAACCGGACCAGACGGCATCAGTTGCGGCGAATAGTTTCCTGACTCTGGCGCAGGATCGCCTGAACAGCTATCGACAGGCGCAGCGGGCCGAAGCGCGCGCAAGAGATGTTGCAGAACTCGGTCAGCTAGCCTACGCTACCTACTGCGACGTTGCGGAACGACGATTGACTGAGCTCTATGATGCGGTTGAAAAGGACTTTAGCGACTTCTATCGGACTATCAATGGCGACGACGAAATCGGATTCAAAGCTCGCTTCGAACCGGCAGAAGGTAAGCTGGATCTCGATGTTGCCTTCTACGATCGCGGAATGTTCCCGCCCGGGGCCTACCATAGCGAAGGTCACCAAGACGGGATGGGCGTGTGCCTGTATCTTGCCCTGATGAAGCGGCAGCTAGGCGATCGCTTTCGATTCGCGGTGCTCGACGACGTGGTGATGTCGGTCGATCAGGACCATCGCAAGCAGTTCTGCCGTGTACTCAAGAGACTGTTTCCGAGCACACAGTTCATCATCACGACACACGACAAGGTGTGGGCGAAGCAGATGCAAACGGAGGCACTTGTCGATTCGACGAGTGGGGTGTCGTTCCATACGTGGAGCGTGCAGACGGGACCGGTTTTCGAGGAAATATCGGAAATCTGGGACCAAATTGAGGGGGATCTGAGAATAGGGGACGTTGAAACAGCAGCGTCCCGACTCCGCCGACATCTAGAATACGTAGCGGGTGAGCTGGCTGACCGACTTGGTGCTCAGCCTCCCTACCGCGGGGATCTCTCATACGATCTCGGCGACCTCCTGCCGGCCGTCATTGGACGGCATGGGCAGCTGGTGAAGCTGGCCGCAAGAGCTGCGAACGAATGGAAGGATCAGGAAGCGAAAGCCAGAGTCACGGCGATGAAGGGCGCCAGGGCGGACGTGTTGAGAAAATCGGGAGGGGAGCAGTGGATCATAAACAAAGCGATCCACTACAACGAGTGGGCCGGTTTCTCGACAGGTGAGTTCCGGGCGGTAGTTGAGGCATTCAGCGCATTGTTGCAGGAATTCCGCTGCCCCAAGATCGCATGCCAGTCCTGGCTCTATGTGACGCCCCGGAAGGGGACCGCCGAAGTGCTCCGGTGCGACTGCATGTCCGTGAGTCTAAACCTCAGGTTGAAGTAGCGCGGTGTTTGCTACTTCACAGAAAGCGAACCAGCAACAGCCCATCGCGCGTCGCAGATGGTTCGCCGTCGATCGCTGTGCGCGACGCCATAGCGGCGGAGCCATGGTGCGACTCGCGCACCGCTCGAGTGCGAGCGTCGCTCAGGGCCTCCCGAACTGCATCGAGAAGCAGAAGGGTGGCCGCGTAGGTACGGCGCAGAGGACCTGTACGTCCGCGGATCAGGAACCGAAGTCGCTCGAGGTCCACCGCATCGACTGCATCCGGTTGACACCAGGGGCCATCATATCCATGATGACTATACGTACCACCTATTGAGGAGGGTCGGCTATGCCTGACAACAACGGCTCCGTCTCAAGAAGCGCAAAGAAAAAGCACACGCCAACGAGTACCGTTGGGCGTGGACGCAGCGTCGAAACAATCCGCTCCGTGGAGACAACTACATGGAATGACGATCTGATCAACGCTAGGCTTGGCGACAGCCTCGATTTCTACGCCGAGTGGCCGCCCCCCACCGTGATCGTCTCCGACGGTGGCTACGGTGTATTGGGCTTCGAAGGCGACACCTCCGACCATCTCCACCTACCCGAATGGTACGAGCCCCATGTTGCTGCATGGGCCCGCCACGCCACCCCGCTCACCACTCTATGGTTCTGGAATTCGGAAATAGGCTGGGCCGCCGTCCACCCAGTGTTAGAGAAATACGGATGGCGTTACGTCAACGCGAACATTTGGAACAAGGGAAAAGGGCACATTGCCGGAAATGTCAATACCCGCAAAATCCGTCGCTTCCCCGTAGTCTCCGAGATCTGCGTCCAGTACGTGTTTGAAGCCCGCATCGACGGCCTCCTCCTAAAGCACTGGCTGTTGCGCGAGTGGAAGCGGACTGGCCTTCCTGTCCGGAAGGCGAATGAAGCCTGTGGCGTCGCCGATGCCGCCACGCGCAAGTACCTCGATCAAGGACACCTCTGGTACCATATGCCCGCTGACACCTTCCAGAGAATGCAGGAGTACGCGAACCGTCATGGCGACCCCGCCGGCCGACCATACTTCTCCATCGACGGCAAGAAACCCGGGACCTCGCGCCAATGGGACGAGATGCGATCAAAGTTCTCCTGTCCTCATGGCTACACCAACGTCTGGGATCGGCCTGCACTCCACGGCTCCGAGCGGTTTAAACTAAACGGAGACTCGGGAAGAGCCATCCATCTCAACCAGAAGCCACTCGATCTCCTGACCATGGTCATCCGGGCTTCATCCATGGAAGGAGATATCGTATGGGAACCGTTTGGCGGCTTGTTCTCCGCCTGCATTGCAGCTCGGGACATCCAACGCCGCTCCTATGGTGCCGAAATAGATCCCACCTATTTTCACTACGCCGTCCAACGACTCAGGAAAGAATCTCGTCAATACGTTCTTCCCGTATTTCAAAACGTTCCGCCAACAGTTCGCGAATAGTCCGTTCGTCACCGGCGAAGATGAGACGGCTCCACTGGGCGATACTAAGCCCGAGTATCCGCGTTGCGAGAACTCTTTCCTTAAACTCTTCGATCCCGTCATGAGCGATCCGGTCCATTTTGGCGAAATTGGTATCGAGACGGTATGGAAATCGGCTGACCAATTGGCGTAACTGCGCCTGATAGGCCGGTTGTGGCTGGTACCGCCGCCCGTCCACGCCCCACGACTTGACAAGCTCTTGCGCTTCGGCGAATTGCCGGGGCGTGCCCTGCCACTTGTAACCGTTCGTATTCGTCTGTTGTAGGTTGCGCGTCCTATCCGTCGTATCCTCCGGCTCAAGCACAAGGTAATCCGGCGGATTATGATAGTGATTGTCGCGTGCTTCCGCAACCGACCGACCTGAGACAATACAAACGTCGATGATCTTCGGCTTGCCGAAGATCAGCTGATCCGGTAGCCAAGCTAGCATACATACGTTCGTCTGGTCCTCGCGGAAATGGTTCTGACTATCTTTGAACCTCGCCGTAATCTCCGTCGCCAGTGGAAACCACGCCTTGATTTCAAAACCCGGCGCCGGCTTTACATGCCGCCCTGAGAAAATCGCATCGGGGAAACCAGGATCCTGGCGCTTCCACTCACCTAGGCCGTGATACTCCGGCTGATCGTTTAGGAACGCCACCGTGCTGAATTCGATGAGATTCCCAAGCAGCGGCGACAGCTTCGAAACAACCTTCGAAAGGTTGACGGCCGCTTCGGGCGATATCGGCTTTGAAACCGTGAGCAGATCAAAGACGTGACCGGAAAGTTGTTGGAGGTGCGCAGAGGCGGAGGCCAACACTTCCGCGCTCGTCATGGGCATCAGAAAAGCTCCCTGACGCTCACGCCGAGCGCCGTGGCGATTTTCTCGATATTGACGAGACTGACGTTGCGTTCGCCACGTTCAATACCGCCGATGTACGTCCGGTCCAACTCACAGGCCAACGCTAGAGCTTCTTGCGACAGACATCTTCTCGCGCGTAGCTCTCGCAAGCGCTTGCCGAAGGCCGCCTTGATCACATCGTCCCGTTTCTTAGCCAAGGCGGGTATGAAGCAACGATGATGACGTCAAGTCCACGGACTTTGAGTACCAATGTGACACCACCCTTCGTCTCCACCGCGCTGCCCGAAAGATGTCGAAGACGGCGCCTCCGGTCTGTTGGATCGGCAACGCGGTCCTTGGACGAATCTGCGTACTACACTTCTTCCGAAGGCAACTGAGCAGGCACTGGCTTGATGCGCTCCGCCAGTGGATGTCCAGTCAGGGACTATCCGTGCCTCGGAAACACACGCGCCAGCATCAACCGCTTGGAATATCGTTTAGCCACCTGCCCGGCGCCGAGCCGCGCGCACCGCGGCCGGCTCGGAGTCGCCGCGGGTCTCCCGCGAGAAGATGCGCAGCGAGCGGTCGGCCAGCGGGAGCTCCACCCGGACGCCGCCGCGCCGGTGGGATTCGCGCATGGCCATGGCGGTCTCCAGCGCGTGCAGGGCGTCGGCGCCTGAGCAGTTGGGCTCCTTGCCGGTCTCGATGCAGGCGAGCAGGTCGCGCACGGTCCGCGTGTTGGGGCTTTCGACCGACGGCGGTTGCGGGAAGATCAGCCGTGCCGGCTCCTCGCCGCGGCCGTCCAGGCTGGAGGCGTGCAGCTTGTGGAACGTGACCTCCTGGGCGTCGGCCAGGGCGTGCAGGCGCCCGCGCGTGCCGGTCAGCTCGAACTGCCAGCTCGCCGCCCCGGAGGGCAGCATGCGCACCAAGCCCTGCACGCCGTTTTCGTAGTGCACGTAGCCGTTGCCCTGCAAGTCGTCGTCGCCGGCCGCGTTCTCGTCCGAGTCCATGTGCCCGAACGCCCACCGTACCCGTCCGCCGACCAGCCGGCTGGTGATGGCCAGCAGGTGGCTGCCGTTGTGGGAGATGAACGCCTCTCCCATGCTCACGATCTGCAGCAGGTCGCCCAGCTCGCCGGCGTCGACCAGCTCACGCATGCGGTCGTAGGACGCCGACCAGTTGCGGGAGCAGCCCACCGCGAACACGATCCCCGCCTCCCGGCAGGCGGCCACCATGCGGTCGCCCTCCTCCAGGGAGATGGCCAGCGGTTTCTCCGCCCAGATCGCCTTGAGGCCGCGCGAGGCGCCGATCTCCACGACGTCGAGCACGACGCGGGCGCGAGGACGGGCCGACGTGCAGATGCTCACCAGATCGGGGCGCTCGCGCTCGATCATCTCGCGGTAGTCCACGTAGAGCGTCTGGACCCCCCACTTCGCCCGGTACGCGTCGCGCTGACCCTCGTGCGGATCGGCGCCGGCTGCCACCTCGATCCCGACGGCGCGGTAGCAGGGCGTGTGCGCGGTCGGGTACAGCCAAGGCGCCCACTTCCCCCGCTCATCGTCGATCGTGCTCCCCATCCGGCCCAGTCCGATCACCACGGCCCGGCAGCGTCCGTTCATGGTGTCACCTCCATCCATGGTCCGCGATCACCCTACCGCGCCCGCCGCCGGGCGTCGCCTCCACCCATCACGACCGGACGAGGTTGACATTCGGTAGTTGCAGAGTCACGTTTGCCACGACTCGGAGAGTTCATGAGCCCGATCACGACGACTCGCGACCTCGCCCCGGAAGATGCGGCCGAGCATATCTTCAACGCTCACCGGCGCGCGGCTGATTCCTTCGCACGGACGATCGAGGTATGGGACGTGAACCCGGCGGAAGCGGCTCGCCTGTTCGGTGTGAGCCGGCAGGCGATCGGCACGTGGCTGCGCCGCGGCGTGCCTGCGGATCGGGCGGGAGCGGTCGCCGACTTGGCCGCTGCCACGGACCTGCTCGTCCACTACCTCAAGCGCGACCGGATCCCGGCCGTCGTGCGCCGACCGATCCCGGCGCTGCGCGGGACCTCCCTGATGTGCCTGCTGGCGCGCGGCGACACGCAATCGCTGCTGGCGGCATGCCGGGACATGTTCCGGTACGAGCGCACGCACACCTGACCGTGGAGCTGCTGCGCGATCCGCTGCCTGACTCCCGGAATCATCGTGATGAATGAACGAATCGTCATCGATCCTGCCATCCGCCATGGAAAACCCATAATACGAGGGACCAGGGTACCGATACATCGAATCATCGGGAGTCTGGCAACAGGTTCTCCGCCCGAAGAAATCTGCAAGGAATACGAAATTACGGACGCAGATCTGCGAGCGGCGCTGGCCTACGCGCAGGAACTGATCGAGCTCGAAGAGACTCTTCCGCTGCCGATTTCCTGATCGAGATGGAGTCGGGCCGAGTGAGGTTGCGATGAGACCGAGATACTTCGACGTCCTGACGTATGGCAAGGACTACTCCGAGGTGCCGCGGATCCCGCCTTGGCGCACCATCCAGGTCGATCCGGACCGGGCAGGACAGTGGATCGTCGCCGGCGACATCGACGGCGACGGCGAGGTGGAGCTGGTCAGCGCGCGCAACAACCCGGACCGCCCGTCGCAGGAGGTGGTGTCGGTCATCACCCACAAGCTCGACGGCACGGTGCTGTGGGAGTGGGGCGAGCCGCAGGCCGGGGTGGCCCGCCTGGGGTACGACGTGGCGTGCCAGGTCCACGACTGGGACGGGGACGGCAGCCTGGAGGTGGTCGTCGTCGGCGCTCGCGAGATCGTGGAGCTGGAAGGCGCCACGGGAGCCGAGAAGCGCCGCCTGCCGGTGCCGGAGGACGCCGCCGACTGCCTGACCTTCGTGAACCTGTCCGGCGGCGAGCGCGCGACCGACGTGCTGATCAAGACCCGCTACGAGCAGATCTGGGCGCTGGACTCCGACGGGCGCGAGCTGTGGAACGTACGCCATCCCGCCGGACGGCTGACCGCCCACCAGGTGTTCCCGGTGGACCTGGACGGCGACGGGCGTGACGAGCTGATCGTCGGCTACGCGATGCTGAACCCGGACGGCTCGCTGCGCTGGGAGATGGAGGCGGCGCGGGAGCTGCCGCTGGGCATCGGCTGCCACCTGGACTGCGCGCGGGTGCTGAGGGAAGGCGACTCGATCGCGGACTGGCGCTTCGTCGTGACCTGCTGCGCCAACGAGCGGATGGCGTCCGTCGACGGCACCGGCCGCACCGTGTGGGTCAAGGACAACCGCCACTACGAATCGGTCGACGTGTGCTCGATCTATCCCGAGCTGCCGGGACCGCAGATCGTCGTGGACGTCGCCAAGCACGAGGAGGTGGTGGCCCCCATCCACGTGCTCGACGAGGACGGCGCGCTGCTCGGCAAGCTGTTCACCTGGAATTCGCGCTTCCACTTCCCGATCGACTGGGACGGGTCGGGCCGCGACCTGTTCGTGGTGGGCGGCGAGCATGCCCTGTTCGACGGCCGCGGAGACAAGGTCGCCATCTTCGACACGCCGGGCATCGACAATCCGAGCGGCCTGATCTGCGGTCGCGGCGACCTGACCGGAAACGGCGTTCCCGACGTGATGATCTCGGCCGATCACGGCAGCACCATCTTCCTGTACCGCAACGAGCGCGGAGCGATGTCGGCCCCCGGGCTGCCCGAGATCACGGAGGTCAACTATACGCTCTACTGAGCCCGGCGCCGCCTCCCGCGTGACGCTGGAAGCCACCCGGACCGGTGCGCCGCCGGACTGGGCGATACGCCAGCGCCGGCTGATCGAGGTGATGCAGCAGGCCGCACCCGTGTACCAGGAGCGCTATACCCGGGCCGACGGCAGCTTCGTCTGGCGATCGCGCTGGCCGGGGATGGACGGCTCCGACGACGGCTACGAGAGCTATCACAACTGGCCGCTGCTCTACGCCTTGGGCGGCACCGCGGAGTTGCACGAGCGCAGCCGCTTCCTGTGGGAGGCGGTGACCCGGCAGTTCACGGGCTACGGCCAGATCCATCGCGAGTTCGACGCCTACTACGACTGGATGCACCATGGCGAGTCGTCCCTGTACCTGTACTACTTCGGGCTCGCCGACCCGCTGCGCCAGCCGGACCGCGCGCGGGCGCTGCGCTTCGCCGGCATGTACCTGGGAACCGACCCGGAGGCCGACAACTGGGACGCCGAGCGGCGCATGATCCGCTCACCGATCACCGGCAGCCGGGGACCGCGCTTCGAGAACACGTTCGAGGACTGGGAGGCGGTGCGCTGGGTGCTGGCCGACTACCCGGTGCCGTTCGACGACCTGGACGTGCCCACCCGCAACGCCGAGTGGGAGCCCGGCGAAACGGTGGCCAAGGCCGACTGGAACGACGACGCCGTGTTCGCCGTGATCCTGGATGCGCTGAACCGGCGCCAGATGCGCTGCGACGTGCCGCTCAACCTGACCTGCACCAGCCTGATGACACACGCGTTCCTGCTCACCGGAGAGGACCGCTACCGGCGCTGGGTGCTGGACTACCTGGAGGCCTGGGCGGACCGCATCGCCGCCAACGACGGGCTGTGCCCGGACAACGTCGGCCCCGGCGGCACGGTCGGCGAGACCATGGACGGCAAGTGGTGGGGCGGCTACTACGGCTGGGCCTGGCCGCACGGCAGCCGCACCATCATCGAGCCGCTGCTGATCGCGGCGATGAACGCGCTGCTGCTGACCGGCGACGGCGGCTACCTGGAGATCCCGCGCGGCCAACTCGCCCGCCTGATCGAGCTGGGACGCAGCGAAGGCGGCCGGCTGCTGGTGCCGCACCGGCACACCGACGCCGGCTGGACCTCCTGGCGGCCGCTGGAACCGCACACCGTCGGCCAGCTCTGGTACCTGTCACAGGCGCAGGCCGACCGCGACGTGATCGACTCGCTGCCGGAGAGCCGCACCGAGTGGACGGCGCTGGCCTCCGGCCGCGGCAAGGGGGACGACGTCCACTTCGGCCCCTGGTTCTGCTACCTGGACGGACGCCTTCCCGACTACCCGCGGCGGCTGCTCGACGTGCAGTACCGGGAGGTGGTGCGCCGCATGGACCTGCTGCGCGCCGACGACGGCGATCCCGAGGAGTGGGACGTGCACCACTGGCAGGACATCAACCCCGTGCACACGGAGGCGCTGGTGCAGCAGACCTGCGGCGGCCCCCAGGTGATCTATCACGGCGGCCTGCTGCACGTCAGGGTGCGCCACTTCGATGCCGACTCCGGGCGACCGGGGCTGCCTCCGGAGGTGGCCGCCCTGGTGTCGGCGCTGGACGGCGACGGCACCACGCTGGAACTGGTGAACCTGGGCGCCGTGCACACGCGCCGGGCACTGCTGCAGGCGGGCGCCTTCGGCGAGCATCGCTTCACGACCGCGCGCGATCTCGACTCGGGGAGCACGGCCGCCGTCGACAACCGCCACCTGGAAGTCGTGCTCCCGCCGGGACGCGCGCTGCGCCTGCGCCTGGACATGCAGCGCTTCTGCCACGCCCCGAGCTACCGGCAGCCGGTCTAGCCGGCTGCCGGTTGTCTCCAGGCTCTACATGGGTCGGGGGCCGGCTACCCGTTAGGAACCTATCCGTTCAAGAACCACTGCGCCGGCTGCGACACCTTGAACCAGCTCAGGTCGTCGGAGAAGATCGCGGTCTCCAGCACGTTCTCCAGCCGGTTGCTGACGATCACCGGGGCCACCGGCCACGCCACCGTGCCGATGACCGGCAGGTTGTCCGAGAAGAACTGCCAGACCTCGGCGCGATAGCGCCGGTAGTCCTCGTCGCTCACCGCCTCCAGCGAGTTGATGTAAGACTCGTAGTACGCCTTGACGTCGTCCGGCGGCTCCTCGCCGGCCGGCGGCTCGGGACCGATCCTGCCGCCCTGGTCCCAGGTGTTCCACTGGAACCACTCGCCCCACTTCTGCCCCCACACGCTGGAGGTGATGTCGAACGGCGTGGAGTTGGGGATGTAGGAGCGCAACTCCAGCATGCGGTCGATGCGCGACACGCGCACGTCGAAGTCGTTGGCCTGTATCCGCTGGCTGATCAATTCGCCGGACACCGTCTTCAGGTCGACCCGGACGCCCACCGCTTCCCAGTAGTCGCGGATCAGCTCCGCGGAGTCGCTGTTGGTCTCGTCCACGTCCATGTTGACCTGCAGAACCTCGCCGTCAGCCATCGTCCGGTAGCCGTCGGCGTTCGTGCCGAGGCCCATCTCGTCGAGCAGCGCGCCGGCGCCGTCGGGGTCGTACTCGGCGAAGTTCGTCGCCCACGCCGGATCGTAGAACGACGCGCCGTAGTGGATGGTCGCCTGCTGCGGCACCCCCATGCCCAGGAACAGGAACTCGTTCATCTCCTCGCGGTTCAGCGCCAGCGACATGGCCTGGCGGAACCTGACGTCGCCGAACACGGCCCGCTTTGCCGGGTCGTCGTGGTTCTGGTTGAAGGTCAGGCCGGGGTCCGCCGCGTAGATGCGCTGCCAGTTGCGCAGCTCGTAGTCGCCCTGCTGCTCACCCCGCTTGTAGAGCTGCATCTCCGACTGCTTGAGCAGCCGGCCGGCGACGTCGGACTTGCCCTGCAGGGCGTCGAGAATCGTCACCTGCTGATCGCTGACGATGTTGACCACCACGCGATCGATGTACGGGAGCTGATTGCCGGCCGTGTCCACGACGTGGTAGTAGGGATTCCTGACGAACGTCTTCTTGAGCTGCACGTCGGTCTCCATGACCCACGTGCCGAGGGTCGGGACCTTCTTCAGCGCGTCCACGTTGGGGAACACGTTCAGTTCCTTCGAGTGCGCGTCGACCCAGTTCTCGTGACCGAGCTCCTTGGCCAGCTCGTCGGCCTTGGGGTTGTGGTCGATGTGGAACTGCTTGGCGAAGTGGCTGGGCATCATGAAGAAGCTGGGCAGCGTGTACCAGTGGTTGATCATCGACAGCACCGGGCGATAGGGGATGGCCATCTTGATGCGGAACGCGTAGTCATCGAGCTTCTCGAAGGTCGCCAGCTCGCCGCCGATGGTCCACACGAAGCGTACCCAGTGGTTGATCTCGTCGTTGAGCATCACGTCGTTGTAGAAGTACATGACGTCGTCCGCGGTGAGCGGCGCGCCGTCCGACCACTTCATGCCCTCGCGCAGGTAGATGGTCAGCTCCGTGCCGTCCTCGGAGAGCTCGTAGCCCTTGGCGATGTCGGGAATGACCGCGGAACAGCTTGGATCGGTGGTGAACAGGTAGGAGAGCCGGACGTGCCCCAGATCCGACCAGCCGCCGGTGTTGGAGGCGCTGATGATGCCGCCGTAGGTGCCGATCTCGTTGAGCGGCTCCAGCACCAGCGGGTCGTCGGGCAGCCGCTCGGTCACGGGAGGCAGATCGCCCGATGCCACCATCGCGGCCAACATCGGCGCCTCGTTGAAGCTGGTGATCCCGAGTTGAGACGCGGTGCGCGCTTCCAGCCAGGTCGTCGGGATGGCGGCCGCGTACGCGACGGAGACGAGGCACAGACCGAGTGCCAACAGCGATCTCTTCATGAGTTCCTCCTGAACGGCGACAGGTACCGGTAGTCGATTAGTCCGCCCGCGAGTGTAGCCGGCCCCGGACCGGCCGTCAATGTGCCCGCCGACCGCACGAGCGTCCCGATCGCCCGGTGCCGGATGACACGCCGCCGCGCAATCGCTATGGTCTTTGCATCCGCTCCGCCGCCGGGCGCTCGTAGAATGGTTCAGTATACGTTACGGCGAGTTCTCCTGATGATCGTCACATTGTGGATCATATCGATCATCAGCTTCGTCGTGATTCAGCTTCCGCCGGGCGACTATCTGACCACGCTTGCCATCAACCTGGAGGAAAGCGGCTATCCGGTCGAGGAAGCGATGCTGGAGCGCTACCGGACCAGGTTCGGCCTCGACAAGACGTTGTTCGAGCAGTATCTGATCTGGATAATCAATTTCGTGCAGGGCGACATGGGCTACTCCTTCGAGTGGAGAGCCAACGTCAACACCCTCATATGGGAGCGCCTGCTGCTCACCATAGCGCTGAGCACGTCGTCGCTGATCCTGACCTGGATGATCTCGCTTCCGATCGGTGTCTACTCCGCGCTGAGGCAGCACTCGCTCGGCGACTACACGTTCACCATTCTCGGCCTGGCCGGCGTTTCGGTGCCGAGCTTCATGCTCGCGCTGGTGCTGATGTACGTCGCGTGGAACACGTTCGGATTGGACGTCGGCGGGCTCTTCTCACCCGAGTACGAAGATGCCCCGTGGAGCTTCGGGAAGGCACTGGACCTGCTCAAGCACATCTGGCTGCCAGGCTTCATCATCGCCATTTCCGGTACGGCCGGCCTGATCCGTACCTTGCGCGCGAATCTCCTGGACGAGCTCAAGAAGCCGTACATGATCACCGCCCGTTCCAAGGGAATCGCCTATCGCAAGGTGGTCATGAAGTACCCGATGCGGATTGCGCTCAACCCCTTCATCAGCTCGTTCGCCTACATCCTGCCGGGCCTGATCTCGTTCTCGGCGATCATCTCCGTGGTGATGAACATGCCCACCACCGGGCCGCTGCTGCTGCAGGCGCTGCTGACTCAGGACATGTATCTCGCCGGAAGCTTCATCATGCTGCTCAGCGCGCTGACCGTGATCGGCACCTTTTTCTCCGACCTGCTGCTGGCAGCGGTCGATCCAAGGGTACGGTTCTTCTGATGCTGAAAGCGATCGAGGCAGCCCGCGGCAGGCGCGCCGAGGACGGCCAGGAGCTCGACGACCTGTACACGTCGTCACAGTGGAAGCTGATCGTCATCCGCTTTCGCAAGCACAAGCCGGCGGTGGTATCCCTGTTCGTCCTGGCGGTGTTCTATCTGCTCGCACTGCTGGCGCCGTTCTTCGCCGTGCACGATCCCAACGAGAAGAATGCCGACTACCGGGAGGCGCCGCCGCAGGGAATCCACTTCGTCGACCACGCCGGCAGATTCTCGCTGATCCCGGTTATCTATCCCTTTCGCAAGGCCATGAACCCGGAGACCTTCGAGGTGGAGTTCAGCGACATCGTCGAAGAAGAGACCCGGCTGGTATTGTTCGCGAAGGGATTCGAATACCGGCTCTTCGGGCTCACCCTGGACCGTCATTTCTTCGGACCCGAACGCCCCGGCGTGCCGTTTCACCTCCTGGGCTGCGACCGTCTGGGCCGCGACCTGTACAGCCGCATCCTGTACGGCAGTCGGATATCGCTCTCCATCGGACTGTTCGGCGTGGCCATCAGCTTCTTTCTGGGGATCCTGATCGGCGGCATCGCCGGGTATCTGGGAGGGGTCGTCGACAACGTCGTGCAGCGCGCCATCGAGATCCTGCTGTCGATTCCGCAGTTGCCGCTGTGGATGGCGCTGAGCGCGGCGCTGCCGCGGGACTGGTCGCAACTGCAGAACTACCTGCTGATCACGATCATCCTGTCGATCATCGGCTGGACGGGACTGGCGCGCATCGTGCGCGGCAGGTTTCTGAGCCTGCGCACGGAGGACTTCGTCACCGCCGCGGAGCTCATGGGCCGCAACAACCTGCAGATCATCTTCATCCACATGCTGCCCTCGTTCTACAGCTACATCATCGCGTCGCTCACGCTGTCGATCCCGGGGATGATCCTGGGCGAGACCGCACTCAGCTTCCTGGGCCTGGGTCTGCAGGCTCCGACCATCAGTTGGGGCGTGCTGCTGCGGGACGCGCAAAACGTGTACGCCATCGCCATCACGCCGTGGATCCTGTTGCCGTGCGTGTGCGTGATCATCGTCGTGCTGGCGTTCAACCTGCTCGGCGACGGCATTCGGGACGCCGCCGATCCCTACGGAAGCCGCTGATGGAGCCGCGCAACATCCTCGAGGTGGACGACCTGACGGTCGAGTTTCACGGCGACGAAGGGATCGCCAAGGCGGTCAACGGCGTCTCCTTCGCGGTGCGGGAAGGACAATCCGTCGGCCTGGTCGGTGAGAGCGGCTGCGGCAAGTCGGTGTCGGCGTACTCCATCCTGCGCCTGCTGGCCGACACCGCGCGCATCACCAGCGGCGCGATCCGCTACCGGCAACGCGACGGCGCCGTGACCGACCTCACCACGCTGGATCCGGACGGCAATCACATCCGCAGCCTGCGCGGCGCCGACATCGCGATGATCTTCCAGGAGCCGATGACCGCCTTCAGCCCCGTGCACACGGTCAACAACCAGATTTCCGAGCTGCTGATGCTGCACACCGGCATCGACAAGGAGGAGGCCAGGGCCAGGACCATCGAGCTGCTGCGCCGCACGGGCATTCCGGACCCCGAGCAGCGGGTGGACGACTACACCTTTCAGTTGAGCGGCGGGATGCGGCAGCGCGCCATGATCGCCCTGGGGATCGCCTGCGGGCCGCGCATCCTGATCGCGGACGAGCCGACCACGGCTCTCGACGTGACCATCCAGGCGCAGGTGCTGAAGATGATCCAGGAGATGCAGCGCGAGATGGGGCTGTCGCTGATCCTGATCACCCACGACCTGGCCGTCATCTCCAAGATGGTCGAGCACGTGTACGTCATGTACCTGGGCAAGGTGGTGGAAGAGGCGCCGGTGCGGGAGCTGTTCCGCAATCCGCGCCACCCCTATACCCGCAACCTGATGAAGTCGGTGCCGCGCATGAGCCAGCAGGGAGAGCGGCTGCATACCATCGAGGGAGCCGTGCCCACGACCTACCTGCTGCCCACGGGATGTCCCTTCCACCCGCGCTGCGAGGAGGCGGTCGCCGGCACCTGCGAGGTGACCCATCCGCCGGCGGTGAAGATCGGCGAGGGCCACGTGGCCACCTGCCACAACATCCCGGTACCCGGGTCCGAACGTGCCGGCCAACCGGCGATGCCGGGTCATCCACCGTCATCGTCTTCCGGGACACGGCGTGACCGTGCCAACGCGCCGTGAGCGAAACCCTGCTGCAGGTCCGCAACCTCAGGAAGTACTTTCCGGTGGAACGCGGCTTTCTGAGGCGGGGCGACGAGTTCATCCGCGCGGTGGACGACATCTCGTTCGACGTCGTACGCGGCACGGTCCTGGGACTCATCGGCGAGAGCGGATGCGGCAAGACCACCACGGTGAAGACGATCATGCGGGCGATTCCACCCACATCCGGAAGCATCGAGTACACCACGCAGGACAGCCGGTCGGTGGACCTGGCGCAGTTGACCAGGAAGGAGCTGAAGCCGCTGCGGAAGGAGATCCAGATGATCTTCCAGGATCCGTTCAGCTCGCTGAACCCGCGCATGACCGCGCTCGACATCGTCGCCGAGCCGCTCAAGGTCCTGAAGTGGCGGAAGCCGGATTACCGGCGCCGGGTCGAGGACCTGATGGAGCTGGTGGGGCTCGATCCGCGCTTCCTGTCCCGCTACCCGCACGCATTCTCGGGCGGCCAGCGGCAGCGGCTGGGCATCGCGCGGGCGCTCGCGTCCTCACCCTCGCTGCTGTTCGCGGACGAGCCGGTGTCGGCCCTCGACGTCTCCGTGCAGGCGCAGATCCTCAACCTGCTGCTCGACATCCAGGCCCGCATGGGGTTGACGGTGGTGATCATCGCCCACGATCTGGGCGTGGTGCGCTACATCTGCAGGGAAGTGGCGATCATGTACCTGGGCAAGATCGTCGAGCAGGGCGACACCAGGGAGATCTACACCCACCCCCGTCATCCCTACACCGCCGGCCTGCTGGCAGCCAGCCCCGACACCGACCCCGATACCCCCTGGGCCGAGGATCTGCTCACCGGCGACGTGCCGAGCCCGATCGGCGAACGCCCGGGATGCGTGTTCGCCTCACGCTGCGCGCATGCCGAGGAGCGCTGCAGCCGCGAGGTTCCCGAGCTTGCGCCGGTCTCCGGCGCCGGACGCACGGTCGCCTGCTGGCGCGCAGACGAGTTGCGCCTGCGCGGTATCTGAGCGCGGCTCGAGGTGGACGGCGCCAACGGCGCCGGGTCGGCCCGTGTCCGACGTGGAACGCATCGGGAACCGATGCGCTCCACGTCACAGGAGGGGCTGGGCCGAGGTTCCGGCGCCCGTGGCGCCGAAACCTCGCGGCTAGAAGTCGAGCGCCGGGAGGTAGCCGCTGGGCCGCAACGCGTTGGGACGCCAGCGCGGCGCCACCGCCGGCACGTTGCCGCCGGCTCCCCAGATCTGCCAGCTCGACTCGTTCACCAGCAACAGGCATCCGCACCCGTAACGCGGCAGGTCCAGCACCGTGAGATGGCGCACGCGGCCGCTGCGCTCCGGGAACGGCCGCACCACGCGGCCGCTGAGAGGATCGAGGATGCCGCCGCGGTTCACCGCCAGGTCACTGCCCGCGGTACCCCACGGCAGCGGGCGGCAGGCCGCCTCGGCCGACATCTCCACCCAGCGGCTGATCAGCTCGAGCCGGTGGTCGAGCAGCACGGCGATGCCGGGCTCCCGCCACTGGGTGATGGCCAGGATCTGCGGCTCCGGCCGCCCGGGCAGGAAGCGGCCCAGCGCGTACTGCTGCACGTGCCCCCACTTGAGCTGCGTGCGGATGGCGCCGGTCCGCGGCTCGATCTCCATCAGCCCCTCCTCGCCGGCGGCGACGTAGAAGCGCGGCTCCGCGTTCAGGGAGAACAGCCCGATGGCGTCCGAATGGTCGGGCAGGTCGAGCGACCACACGGTGTCTCCGGCAGGAGAGAGCAGCGTCCGGCTGGCGAACAGGTAGTCCGCCTCCCCGGCCCGAAGCTGTACGGGCAGCGGAAAGTGGCCGGTGTTCAGCGCCCGGTGCCACAGCAGCTCCAGGCGGCGGTCGTACAGCCACAGGTTCCAGTAGCGGTCCTTGACGTAGAAGCCCGGAGCCTGCCCCACCTCGGTGAGGACGGGGCTGATGGCATCCCCGAGCATGCGCTCGTGCGGGTAGTCGGCGTCCTCTCGGTAGGGGTTGGCGGGAGGCGACGCCACCGTGGCACCGTGCTCGCCGGTCACCGCGTCGTGCACGTGGATGCCGAAGTCGGCGGTGAACACCACCTCGCGCCGGCCGTCGTCGTCGATGTCGAAGGCGCACAGCGGCAGGTCGCCTCCCTGGCTCAGCGGGTACTCGAACGGTCCGAGCCGCCACCGGTGGCCGTGGATCAGGTGCTGGCAGTGGACCTCGGTGCCGTGATGCTCATCGGCCAGCAGCTCCGGCAGCCCGTCGCCGTCCACGTCCTGAAACACCACGCGGCTGCGGCACATCGCATCGTCCAGGGCGCCTTCGGCCAGCAGCTCCATGTCCGGAGCCGCCGGCAGCGGCAGCTCCGACTGCCGGACCCGGTAGCCGGCGACCTCCACCGGTCCATAGGTCGATTCGCCGCTGCAGACCAGGGCGGCTCGGCCGTACGCGTAGCGGCCGTCGACGACGCGGACGGTCGGCCCGTCCAGCAGGCCCGCCTGCAGCTCGTTGCCGGTGACCCGGATCAGCATCCGGTACTCGGGACGCGGAGCCGGCAGCGGCACCTGCGCCAGTACCTGGTGCCGGTCGCCCGAGCGCAGCACCAGCCGCATGCCGGCGGTCTCCTCCACGGTCAGGGCGTAGTAGTGACGGGCGTCCTGGTAACGGAACGCGACGCCGGCCGGCCCGTCCCGGCCGCCGCTGCAGCTCGCGCGCAGCTCGTAGTCCGTCCAGCCCCAGTCGCCGAAGGCCAGGATCGGGATCGGCGGAATCTGGATCGTCACGAAGGGGTCGAAGGCGCCGCTCTCCGCCAGCATTCGCTGCCGGCGGCTCTCCGTCTCCTGCGCCCGGCTGCGGATCTGGCGGACCCGGCTGCCCTCGATGATCCAGTTGGGCGCGTCCCAGTTGGACAGCAGCGACTCCTCGCGTGCCGGTGCGCGCGAAAAGGTGTCGTCCGAGAGGCGCACGGCCAGTTCCTCGGTGCGCATCCGCTCGAAGCGAAGACCGAAGGTGAACCGCTCGGTGTTCAGTTCTGAGACGTTCATGGGTCAGCCCTCCGATGCCGGCTCGTTCACCAGCAACCGCCAGTCCTCGGGGGACGCCTTGAACGAGCCGAGGTTGCTGCCCGGGGGAGGAACCCAACTCCGTTCGCTGCCGACCGGACAGGCTCGCGCGATGTACTCCAAACCGAGTCGCACCACCTCGGCCAGCGACATCTCGCGTTCACGGGCAACACGTTTGACCTCCTCGTAGAGCGCATCCGGCAATTGAATCTGAGTGCGTTCCACACCATCAGAATTCCATGCTTGCACACTGACATCAATTCGATCGTTTACGACCACACGGGTGCCTCCGCCTCCCGCACTCCGGTCTCAGCCACCGACACTGCCTCGTCAAGCGTTGACCGCCCCGATCCGTCGGCCCAGCGAGGTGGCGATGGCTGTCTTTCCCACGCCAGGGAGCCCCCCAGGACGATCAGCATCGGCGACAGGTGTGCCACGGGCCGCAGCGCTCGATCAATCCGGTCGTGCCGGCGGCGCACGGGTCGACTTGGCTGCGCGCGTTCGTGCCATCCTTTCCGGACGTGAACCTGGCGGTGTTCGCCTCGGGCCGGGGCAGCAATCTGGACGTCTTGGCGCAACGGGTCGCCGACGGCCGGTTGCCGGCGCAGATCTCCCTGGTAATGAGCAACAACAGCGGCAGCGGAGCGCTCGCCATCGCGCGCCGGAACCGCATACCGAGGATGCACCTCTCCGCGGTGACGCACCCCGACGCGGACGCCTACCGGGACGCGTTGCTCGCACTCCTCGACTCCCATCGGATCGGCCTGATCGTGCTGGCCGGCTTCATGAAACTCGTCCCCGCGGAGGTGGTCGCGCGCTACCCCCGGCACATCGTCAACATCCATCCGGCGCCGCTGCCTCAGTTCGGCGGCCGGGGCATGTATGGGCTAGCTCCTCACCGCGCGGTGCTGGCAGCCGGCCTGCGCGAGAGCGCGGTCTGCGTCCACTACGTCACCGCCGAATACGATCAGGGTCCGGTTATCGCCTCGCGTCCCGTGCCGGTGCGCCCTGACGACACGCCGGAGTCGCTGCAGCGGCGGGCGGCCGCGGTGGAGCACGACCTGTACTGGCGCGTGATCGCCGGGCTGCTCGCCTGCGGGGGCGCCGCGTGAAGGGGCGCGGGGCCGCCGCGAACCCGCCGAACCGCTTCGAGCGGATCGAGTACGTCCCCGACCCGGATGCCCCGGCCGGCCGGCCGGCCACCGAGTTGCTGCGCGACCGCTCGCGCTCCGTCATCGCCACCAACCAGAGCCCGGACATCGGCTTCGACGCGTCCATCAATCCCTACCGCGGCTGCGCGCACGGCTGCGCCTACTGCTACGCGCGGCCCACGCACGAGTACCTGGGCTTCTCCGCCGGGCTCGACTTCGAGACCCGCATCGTGGTCAAGGAGGACGCGCCCGAGCTGCTGGCCGCGGAGCTCGCGCGGCCGCGCTGGCGCCCGCAGCCGCTGGCGCTTTCCGGGGTGACCGATCCGTACCAACCGATCGAGCGCCGACTCAACATCACCCGCCGCTGCCTGGAGGTGCTGGCCGAGTTCCGCAATCCCGTGATCGTGGTCACCAAGAACCGTCTGGTGGCCCGTGACGCCGACCTGCTGGCCGACCTTGCCGCCGACGGCGCTGCGGCCGTGTTCCTGTCGATCCCGACCATCGACGCCTCCCTGAGCAACGCCATGGAGCCACGCACCAGCACCCCCGCCCGGCGGCTCGAGGCGATGAAGACCCTGGCGGCGGCCGGCGTGCCGGTGGGAGTCCTGACCGCGCCCGTGATTCCCGGCCTCACCGATCACGAGATACCGGCGATCCTCGACGCCGCGGGGTCCGCCGGCGCCTCGTTCGCCGGCTACGTCATGCTGCGGTTGCCGCTGGCCGTCGCGCCGCTGTTCGAGGACTGGCTCGAACGCCACCGGCCCGATCGGAAAGGCAAGGTGCTGTCCCGTATCCGTCAAATCCGCGGCGGCGGCCACGATGCCGCCCGGCTCAACGACACCCGCTTCGGCTCCCGCATGCGGGGCTCGGGCCCGTTCGCGGACCTGGTGGCGACCATGTTCGCCCGCTCGTGTGCGCGCGCCGGCGTCGCCGACCGCGCCCCCGACCTCGATGCCGGCTCGTTCCGCGTCCCGAACCGCTACCGGGCCGGCGCCGACCAGCTCACGTTGTGGCCCTGATCGCCGCCTCGATCAGCTCGTCCGGGATGTCGTCGAACGACGAGTAGTTCATGGAGTACAGCCTCGCGTACAGGCCGTTCAGGGCCATCAGCTCGGCGTGCGTGCCGCGCTCCACGATGCGGCCCTCCTGCAGGACCAGGATGCGGTCGGCGCCGCGGATGGTGGCCAGGCGGTGCGCGATCACCAGGCCGGTCCGCCCTTCCAGCAGCCTGGTGAGCGCCTTCTGGATCAGCATCTCCGTGTAGCTGTCGATGTTGGCGGTCGCTTCGTCCAGCACGAGGACCTTGGTGTCGGCCACCACGGCGCGAGCGAAGCTGATGAGCTGCCGCTGACCGAGCGACAGGTTGCCGCCGCGTTGCTCGATCTCGGTCTGGTAGCCGTCCGGCAGGCGCATGATGAACCCGTGCGCGCCGACGGTGCGGGCCGCCTGTTCGACCTGCTCGGGCGACACGTGCGGCTTGTGGTAGCGGATGTTCTCCTCGATCGTGCCCGAGAACAGGAACGGCTCCTGCAGCACCATGCCGATATGGCGGCCGAGCGAGTCCTGTGACACGTCGCGCACGTCGTGGCTGCCCACCAGCACCTTCCCGTCCCACACCTCGTAGAAGCGGTGCGCCAGCGCCGTGATGCTGGTCTTGCCGGAGCCGGTCGGCCCGACCAGGGCCACGGTCTCTCCGGGACGCGCCGTGAAGCTGATGTCGCTCAGCACCGGCTGATCCGGGACGTAGCCGAAGGTGACGCCGCGGAACTCGACCGAGCCGTCGCAGTCGTCGAGATCGATCGCACCGGGCCGGTCCTTGATCTCGACCGGCACGTCCATCACTTCGAAGATCCGCTGCCCGGCCGCCATGGCCCGCTGCATGATGCTGAGCTGCATCGTCACCGAGCGGATCGGCTGGAAGAACCGCTGAATGTAGATCAGGAAGGCGATCAGCACGCCCAGGTCGAGGCTCCGGTCGAGCACCATCGCCCCGCCCACGACCACGACGATCCCGGTCGCCATGCCGGTGAGCGTGTCGACGATCGGGATGATCATCTGCGCGATCATCACCGCGCGCGACTGCGCGACCAGGTTGTCGTGCGCCTTGTCGTGGTACAGATCCAGGTTGACCGGCTCCCGGCCGGCCTCCTGCACGGTGCGCACGCCGTTGATCGCCTCGGCCATGGCGCCGTTGGCGATGGAAGACGCCTCCCGCGCGCGCAGGAAGGTGCGGCGGGCGTGCGGCAGCCAGACCATGCGGACGATGATCAGCGTCGGCACCACCGCCAGCGCCAGCAGCCCGAGCATCCAGTCCATGGCCACCAGCACGGTCATGATGCCGACGAGCAACACCATGTCCCCGACCGCGAAGACCGACGACTCCAGGAACTCCTGCAGCGCGTACACGTCGCCCTGCAGGCGTGACATCAGCCGGCCGGTCTCGGTCCGGTCCATGAAGGACAGCGACACCCGCTGCAGGTGGCGGTACATGGCGCGGCGCAGGTCGAACAGCACGCGCTCGCCGGCGCGCGCCACCACGCCTTCCTGCAACACGTTGGCGATGAAGTTGACCAGGATGATGCCGACGAAGACGGCGACCGTGGCCCGCAGCAGTGTCAGGGCGGCATCGCCGGCGCCCGCCACGTAGTCGAACGTGTCGCTCACGATCAGGGGGATGGCGAGCTGCGTGGCGGTAAACACCAGCACCGCCGCCAGCCCGAACAGCAACCGCCGCCGGTAGGGGACCACGAACGCCATGAGCCGGCGCACGACCTTGCCGTCGAAGGTCGCGCCGAACATCACCTCCTCGCGGTTGGACTGCGCCCCCACCGACGCCAGGCGGGGCCGTTTCGCGACACGCGCCTTTTCGCGGCTCGCCTCAGCCACCACGCACCACCTCCCCGGCGCGCGCCGCGCCGTCCGCGATGCTGTCGGCGATCCGGTCCAGCGACTCCGAGGGGTTCGCCTGGAGCTGGTACAGCGCGCGGTACCGGCCGCCCAGCTCCATCAGCTCGGCGTGGGTGCCGCGCTCGACGATGGAGCCGGCGTCCACGAACAGGATCTCGTCGGCGTGCATCAGCGAGCTCAGCCGGTGCGAGACGATGATCGTGGCGGTGCGCTCGGTCAGCTTGCGCAGCGCGGTGCGGATGCGCCGCTCGGTCCCGGCGTCGATCGCCGCCGTGGAGTCGTCGAAGGCGATGACCGCCGGCCTGACCATGATGCTGCGGGCGATCGAAAGCCGCTGCCGCTGCCCGCCGGACAGCGACACGCCGCGCTCGCCGACCAACGTCCGGTACTCCTCGGGCAGGCCCAGCACCCAGTCGTGGAGCTGAGCGGACGAGCTGGCGTGGGTGATCTGCTCGCGCTGCGCCCAGGGGTCGGCGTACGCCACGTTGCTCTCCACGCTGGCGGTGAACAGGAAGTTGTCCTGCTGGATCACTCCCACCGCCGAGCGCAGCGACTGCAGGGTCACCGAGCGGATGTCCTGATCGTCGATGGTGATGCGGCCCGCGTCGACGTCGTAATAGCGGGCGGTCAGCAGCGCGATGGTCGATTTGCCGGACCCCGGCGGGCCGACGATGCCGAGCGTGCGTCCGGGTCCCACCTCGAAGCTGACGTCGTCCAGCACCTTGCTGCCGTCGCCGCCGTAGGAGAAGCTCACCGACTCGAAGCGCAGCACTCCTTCGCGGATCTCCAGGTCGTGCGCGTCAGGCCGGTCCCTGATGTCCGGGTCAAGGTCCAGGATCTCGAACAGCCTTCCGCCGGACGTCGATGCGCGCGACAGCGCGCTCACCACCATGCCGAGCTGCCGGATCGGCATCTGCAGGATCAGCATGAACACCAGGAACTCGGTGACGTCGCCGACGGTGAGGTGCCCGGCCAGCACGCGGGTGCCGCCGACCCAGAGCATCAGCGCCATCGCCGAGTAGTAGGCCAGCGTCATCAGGCTCACGTCGCGCACGCGGATGTTGATGGTGCGGTCCGTGTAGCGCTTGGCCTGCTCGGAAACCGTGTCGAACTTGCCCATCTCGTGCTCGCGCGCCGCAAACGCGCGGACGACGCGGATGCCGCCCAGGTTCTCCTCCATGACCTTGGTCAGCCGCGCCAGGCACTGCTGCAGGCGCAGCCATGCCACCCGCAGCCGCATGCGCGCCACCGTCGCCCGCCACGCGACCACGGGGGCGAAGCTCATCGCCGCCAGCGTCAGCAGCGGATCGGTGCTCAGCAGGAGCCACGTGCCCCAGCCGAGCAGCACCACCAGCCAGACCGCCTTGATCATCCCGCGGTTGAAGGAGTTGGCGACCGACTCGACGTCGAGCATGCCGCGGGTGATCAGCTCGCCGGTGTGCACGCGGTCGTGAAACCCGTAGCTGAGACGCTGCACCTTGTCGTAGTAGTCCATCCGCAGCCGGTAGCCCACGCTCTGGCCGACGATCTCGGCCTGCTGCGTGTGCACCATCATCATCAGCCCGCGCACCACGCTGGCACCCAGGATCAGCGCGGCGAGCCGCACGAGTTGCCGCTTGGCGGCCGACGGGTCGGTAGCGCCCGCCAGAATCACGTTCACGGTGTCCACCACGTCTCCCACGTACTGCGGCAGCAGCAGTTGGAACACGGCCGCGGCGACGGTGGCGGTCACCGCGACCATCAGCCGCACCGGATGGGCCAGTGCCATGCGGAGCACGCGCAGCACCGGGCCGAACCCGGCCCAGGTCGTCGTGCGATCCGCCGGCCGGATCACCGAACCTGAGGTACTCACGCGCCCGCAGGATGCGGACGTCTTCGCTCCGCCAAGACGTACGGCACACGGCGACGGCAAGAGCTATGCAACTCGAATCCTCCTACTGTTGTTGAGCCGGACCACGCCCAAACAGCTCTTGCTGCGGTGCGACATAACGAACGGGACGGGCCCGCTTCTCGACGGAGCCGAGAACGTCCTTGATTCCTTTTGCATTGCTTGGATTCGGCCACGGGATTGCGCCACGGTGCTTCAGTGCATCAAGGCCATCGGAAGGCTCGCCCGTCGAACGTACGAAAACGGGTCCGGAGTACTTCTGCAACTGCTCGACTGCACCGGCCCACGTGCCTCCCCGGTTCACCACCGCGTGTACCACCAAGCCCGCTTCGGCCAACCCGTAAATCACCTTGTTTCGCTGCATCGCGTGCCCGACGCTGAACCTGGAGCTCGGGTCGTAAGGCGAAACCAGGACGAGCCGCTCGTCAAGCAGCAGGTCGCGATACTCGCGATTCATGGCCGTACGATCCAGGTCTCCTGCCAGTACGCCAACGACTTGCCCACCGGCTTTCGAAGCAGCGACCATGGCGGCTCTATCGACCCCTCTTGCAGCGCCGGAAATCACGGTCAGCCCAGCGTGCGCTACCTGCGAGGCTACCTCGGACGTGTACTCGATCGACGGTTCAGGTGCATCGCGAGACCCCACTATCGCTAGGCCCCCCGTGCGGATGATCCCCGGCAAGCCACAACCAAAGAGCAACACCGGAGCGTCCTTCTTGAGCCGTTCCCGAAGAGAGGTCGGGTAACCGTCATCGGCTCGGCTCATCACCCAAATCGCCCGCGCCTGCCAGCGTTCGACGGTATTGCTCAGCAGGAATCCCCTGTCCAGCAATGCCTTCAGTCGACTCTTGTCGACGGGTCCGTCGTAGCGATCGATGAGCTCTTCAGCTTTCGAACTCAGGAGGTCCGCCGGCTCGGCCTGATGGGAGTGCAAGAACCGAGCCAGCGAACGGTATTCTCCGGCAGCGAGAAACCGCACCTTGCTCCTTCTGTTCCCAGCCATCAAGGGAGCGGCCAGCAGCAGGATCGCCTTGGTGTTCGCTGAAAGACCCGTGTTCATTGCATGCCTCCCGCATCGGAGAGCGCGAGTGGCCAAACCTCCCCGCTACCGTGACGGCGAAGCTCCCAGCTCGCAACGGCAAAAGTCCATCGTGAGTCCACCATGTCGTCCACGAGAAGCACGGCTCCCGGGAGAACCTCCTCCTCATTGACCTCCAGCGAACCGATAACGTTTCTTGCCTGCTGGTCGCTGTTCTCCATAGTCTTCTGTTCGGGGCGCTGCTCTGTCCGTGCAAGTGCTTCCCCGTATGGTAGACGAAGCGCTGCCGCAAGTCGCCGAGCGAATCCCGGGACCAGCTCGGGACGCCCATACGACGGCACGGAGGTCACCCACATCGGAGATGGCGCGGGACTCCAGTCCCTCACGAGGGCTGCGCAGGCGCCTACGAGATCGTCAGAGAAGCAGTGGTCTCGGTATTTTCCGAGTCGCACGTCGTTCCCCCATCCGGCATCGCCCCAGACAGACAGCGCCTTCCCCGGCTGCGCCCGATGATGAGGCGGGATCGCCTTCCCGGGAGGCCATTGCTTGCGTGGCTGGATGTCCAGACTCGCACGGCGCAGGAAGGAGACCGCTTCACGAACGCCTGAAGGGTCGGTCGACGCCGGCAAGTCGGGGAGAGCAGGACGCACGAAATGTCCAGGAGTTCCGTCCAACGATCGGATCAGGAATTCCATGTGGCCGGAAGACAACCGCACGTACTCCTGCATCTGATCCCGCTCCGTTCGTCTGAGTTCCGTAAGCCGGTCAGCGCGCTCCCAGAACGCCTCGCTCAGGGTCGCGGCCGTGAGCTGCCACTTACCCTCAAACGTAGCGATCGGTGCCGGCGATTCCAGGGAGAGTAGCTGAATCGTTTTCTGTATCCGCCCGTTGCTCACATTGACCCTCGATTCCAGCTCGCGAATCGACAATCCTTCGGGTGCCGCTTCCAGCGCTTGGAGAACCGCCGCGACTTGATCACGGGTTGGAAATGCGCTCTCTATGAAGTAGTCGGTGATCTCGATCTCCTCCGCACCGCTAAGCAACACGCCGTAGGCGGCGTCGAGCGCCCGGCCGGCACGCCCGACCTGCTGATAATAGGCGACCACGGAGCCCGGCGTCTGGTAGTGGACGACAAAGGCGAGGTCCGGCTTGTCGAACCCCATACCCAGCGCGGTCGTCGCCACCAGCGCCTTGAGCTTGTTTTCCAGCAACGCCTGTTCCAGCTCGGTCCGCCCATCCCCCGTTCTCCCGGTGTAGGCTTCCACGTCGACGCCCCGAGCCTTGAGCCATCCTGCTACCTGCTCGGCGTCGCGTACGGTAAGGGCGTACACGATCCCGCTGCCTGGCAACTTCGGAATCTGGTCGGCCAACCAAGCGAGCCGCTCTGCCTGGCTCGACATACGAATGGTCTGCAAGGCGAGCGAGGGACGGCTCAGGTCGCCACGTGAGATCTCCAGGTTCGGCCCGAGAATTCCTGCCAGGTCCTCCAGCACACGTTCGTTTGCCGTCGCCGTCGTTGCCAGCAAGCGGAGGTTGGGAGGCAGGATGTGGAGTATGCGCTCGATCAATCGATAGTGGGGACGGAAGTCATGGCCCCAGTCGGAAATGCAGTGCGCTTCGTCGATCACGATCAGCGCGATCCGGTCGGCAACTTCCGCTAGCACCTCGCCACGGAAGCGTTCGTTGGCGAATCGCTCGGGAGAGACGAGGAGTATGTCGACGTCGTTACGGCGCACAGATGCCTCAACCTCGCGCCAACGTTCCTGGTTGTCCGAGTTGATCGTCTCGGCCTTGACGCCCATCCGTTGGGCCGCGTCAATCTGGTTTCTCATCAGCGCCAGCAATGGGCTGACCAGCAAGGCGGGTCCCATGCCCTGCTCCCGCAGCAGTTTCGTCGCGATGAAGTAGACGAAGCTCTTGCCCCACCCGGTCTTCTGAACCACCAGTAATCGTCCGTTCCCCTCCACCACATGCCGGATGGCCTCTTCCTGACCGGCTCGGAACTCTGCGCCTGAGTCAGCAACGCCTGTTCGAAGCAGCGCCAAAGCACGTGTCGCCACATATGTCATGTGGGCATGGCCCATTCCACTCCCGACTCCAGAGTCCCTACCAGGTGTCGGCCATGCGCTGCAGGAGCGGCGCGACATCCACGTCGAACGCCCTCAGCGGCGCCAGCGCCGGGTCGCCGACCGACAGAAACGGATTGTGCGAGACGGTCCGGCCGTCGATCCACCCCACCGTCACGTAGCTGTGCCACACGCCTTGCCGGACGATGGCGTCGAACAGCGCCGACAGCCGGTCGCCGAAGTTGCACAGGTAGAAGGAGCAGATCAGCGGCCTGCCGGGGTACACCGAACAGCGGCGGTCGCGGAGCCAGTGGCAATAACCGTCGGAGCCCTGGCGCGGCACGATCGGGTCCCCGGTGTTCCACTCGTAGAGGAGCGTTGCCTCCGCCGGTGAGGCGTGGAACTGCCGCGACAGGTCGGCGACGCGGGCGGCGCGCTCGTCCGGGTCGGGGGGGGCCGGCAACTCCAGATGGTCGCGCAGCAACCGTTCCCGGCTGAGTCCGAGCAACCGCTCCAGCCGTGGCAGGTCGGCTCCCAGCACCGGCACCCGGTCGCGGCAGCAGAGCCCGCAGCCGGCGCAGCCGACGGTGGCCAGTCCGGGTCGCAGCCGCATCCGTTCCAGGGCGGCGATCAGGTCGCCGATCGTGGCGCGTTCGCCGTAGCCGGCAAGCTCGATCTCGTCCTGGTCCAGGAACAACCGGACCGGGCTCTCCGTGCCATCCATCGCCTGCCAGCCTGTACGGTAGTCGAGAGTGCCCCGCTCGGCATACCCTCAACGGATGCCTGCCAGAGAACCGATGACCGCGGAGCGGCTCCAGGGGTTCTTCGCGCACGTGGCGGCCCTGAAGCGCATGCCGCGCACCGGCTGGGTGCAGCGCGGCGTCCCGGATCCGGAGTCCGTCGCCGCGCACTCCTTCGGCGTGGCGGCGCTGGCGGCGGTCACCGCGGCGGAGGCCGGCGCCGATCCCGCGCGGGCGGTGCTCGTCGCCGTCATCCATGACGTGGCGGAAGCGCTCACCGGCGACCTGACGCCCGCGGACGGCGTTCCCGGCGACACCAAGCGACGGCGGGAGGAGCAGGCAGCGCGTCGCATCCTGGCCGGTGTCGACCCGCACGGAACGCTGATGTCCGCGTGGCTGGACTATGCCGATCAGCGCACGCCGGAAGGCAGGCTGGTAAAGGACCTGGACAAGATCGACATGGCCCTGCAGTCCGACACCTACGCATGCGAAGGGACCGAGGCGGCCGGCGAGCTGCGCGGCTCCGCCGAGCGCGCGATCCACACGGCGGCCATGCGGGCGCTGCTGCCTGCGGAGCCGGCGCGATGAATCCGCCGCCCGCGATCCGCTGGGGGATCATCGGCTGCGGCGACGTCTGCGAGGTCAAGAGCGGACCGGGGTTCAGCAAGGCAAGCGGATCACACTTGGTGGCCGTGATGCGGCGCGACGGCGATGCCGCGCGCGACTATGCCCGCCGCCACGGCGTCCCCCGCGCCTACGACGACGCGGCCGAGCTGATCGACGACGCCGAGGTGGACGCGGTCTACGTCGCCACGCCGCCGTCGTCCCATCACGACTACGCGCTGCAGGCGTTGGCGGCCGGCAAGCCCGTGTACGTCGAGAAACCGATGGCGTGCTCCCACCGGGAGTGCCGGGCCATGAACGCCGCCGCCGAGGCCGCCGGCTTGCCGCTGTTCGTGGCCTACTACCGGCGCATGCTGCCGCGCTTCGTGGCGGTGCGCGACGCGTTGCTTAGCGGCAGCATCGGCACGCCACTGACGGTGACGGCCCAGTACGTCAGTCCGCCGGATCCCGCTCTCGGCTCCGGTCCGCTGCCGTGGAGGTACCGGCCGGAGATCGCCGGCGGCGGACTGTTCGCGGACATGGGCTCCCACGTGCTGGACCTGCTGGACCACCTGCTCGGCCCGATCGAGGATGTGCGCGGCTTCGCCGTGAACCAGCTCGGCGCCTATGAGGCGGAGGATGCGGTGGCGTTCGCCATGCGCTTCCGCGACGGCGTCGTCGGTACGGCGCGCTTCACCTTCACCGCGCAGGAGGAGGTCGACTTGGTCGAGATCGCCGGCAGCCGAGGCGTTCTGCGCTACTCGACCTTCGGGGATGTCCCGTTCGAGATCGAGACCGCCGGCGGTATCACGCGCACCGAGATCGCCCATCCCGAGCACGTACAACAGCCGCTGATCCAGTCGATCGTGAACGAGCTCCGCGGCTTCGGGAGCTGCCCGAGCACCGGCCTGAGCGCCGCGCGCACCGGCCGGATCATGGATCGGGTGCTGGAGGAGTACAGGAGCGCCTGACCGGGGACCGGGCGCGGGATCGCTCTGGCCACAGCATCGCTCCAGACACAGCAAAGCGCGCCGCCGTAAGCCGCGCCAGCGATCTGGCGCGTCGGCGTGCGCGCTACAAGAGGTTTGACAAAACACCGGGGATCGATGCCCGGCCGGTCCTTTTCGACCGCCCGGAGCATCGTCTCCCCGGTTTATACGCTCAGCTCGGCTGTCCTATCTTCTCTGTCGCTTCGGACCTGTCGGCCCTTCTTACATCTCCTGGCTTTCTGGATGGTCGACCATCCAGGTCCCGTCCGCGTCCTGCGACGCGACGAAGTGCCAGGCCCTGCCGTCTTCGTCCGTGACGTAGAAGGTGCCGCCGGTTGCCATGCCGTTCTCGTACATGCCCTCGTAGCGGGAACCGGTGGCCCAGGTATAGGTGCCTTCGCCGTTCGGCGAGCCGGCCATGAAGCCGCCTTCGTACATGTCACCGCTGGGCCACTTCATCATGCCGGAGCCGTCGATGCTGCCGGCCATGAAGTCGCCTTCGTAGCTGGTGCCGTCGGTCCACATCAGCATGCCCGTGCCCTCGATCGTCTCGGTCACGAAGATGCCGCTGTAGGTCAGGCCGTCGGGCCAGGTCAGCGTGCCGTAGCCGTTGATGCGACCGGCGGTGAAGTTGCCTTCATACGACGCGCCGCTCGGCCAGGTCATCATGCCGGTACCGGCCATCTCGCCAGCCTGGAACGGCCCTTCGTACATGGCGCCCGAAGGCCACGTGAGCCGGCCTTCACCGTGCGGCAGACCGGACTCGAATGCACCTTCGTACATCGTCCCGTCCGCCCAGGTGTAGGTACCCATGCCGTGGACCTTGCCATCCTCGAACTCGCCTTCGTAGGTCGAGCCGTCGTCGTACGTGAAGCTGCCGGTCTTGGCCCAGGCAGCCGCCGCTCCGACGAGTGCGATAGTCAGAAGAGCTGCTAGAACTTTCATGAGACAAACAATCGCAGATTCTGAAAGTTGTGGCAACCCGTCCATGCTACGATTTGCATCGATCGACCAAGGAGGCCCCGATGCTCACCGAAGACCGGCTGGAAACCGGCTGGACCACCACCGAGGAGGATCGCGCGGCAGCGGTTGAGCTGGCGGCGCGCATCCCCGCGCGCATCTTCGACGCTCACATGCATCTCTATGATATAGAACACTTTCCGAGGGTGGGCCCGATGCTGGAGTGGGGACCGGAGCGGGTTGGCCTGGACGACTGGCGGGACCTGGTCGGCGCGCAGCTCGGCGGCCCCGAGCGGATGGCTGGCGCCCTGGTCCTGCCCTTTCCGGCGCCTGATTTGCCGACCGGCCCGAAGAACGAGTACGTCGCCGAGCAGACCGCCGGGCATCCGACCGCCATCCGGGCGTACCTGGTCGCTGCGAGCACCACGGTGGCGGAGGTGGAGGCCGACCTGGACGGCGAGGGAGTCGGCGGCTTCAAGTGCTACCATTGCTACAGCGCCCGCGAGGACACGCAGCAGTCCTACATCGACGAGTTCCTGCCGGACTGGACGTGGCGGGTCGCCGACGAGCGCGGCTGGTTCATCATGCTGCACATCGTCCGCGACCCCGCGCTGGACGACCCGGAGAACCAGCGCCAGATCCGCGAGAAGTGCGAGCGGTTCCCGAACGCTCAGCTCATCCTGGCGCACGCGGCGCGCGGCTTCCACGGCCCCAACACCACCAGGTCGATCGCCTCCCTGCGCGGCCTGCCGAACGTCTGGTTCGACACATCTGCGATCTGCGAGGCGGAGCCCATGATCGCCATCCTGGACGAGTTCGGGCCGCGCCGGCTTCTGTACGGCTCCGACTTTCCGGTCTCACACCAGCGCGGGCGCTCGATCACACTCGGCAGCGGCTTCGCGTGGGTCGCCACCGACCAGGTCGAGTGGAACGACCACGCCTTCTTCGGGCAGCCGATCCAGGTCGGCCTGGAGGAGGTGCGCGCCATCCTCCACGCGGCCGACCGGTTCGGACTGAACGAGGCCGACCTGCAGGACGTGTTCTGCGACAACGCGGAGCGGCTGCTGGGTCTCCGAGCAGTCGATCCCGAGATGGGCCAGAAGAGCTACGAGCGCGCGCTCACCATCATCCCGCGCGGCAATCACCTGCTCAGCAAGAACCCGGACCGCATGGCGCCCGGGCAGTGGCCGCCCTACTTCCGCGAGGCGCGCGGCTGCGAGGTGTGGGACGAGGCGGGACGCCACTTCTTCGACTGCTCCTCGCACGGGATCGGCGCGACCATCCTGGGGTTCCGCGACCCGGACGTCACCCGCGCGGTGATCCGGCGCGTCAGCCTGGGGAGTTGCTCGACGCTCAACCCGCGCGAGGAGCTGGAGCTGGCCGATCTCCTGTGCGGCCTGCACCCGTGGGCGGAACGCGTGCGGCTGGCGCGCACCGGCGGCGAGACGATGACCGTGGCGGTGCGCATCGCCCGCGCGACCACCGACCGCTCGGTGGTCGCGATCAGCGGCTACCACGGCTGGCACGACTGGTACCTCGCGGCCAACCTGGGCGAGAGCGACGCGTTGCGCGGCCACCTGATGCCGGGGCTGGAGCCGCTTGGCGTGCCGCGCGAGCTGCGCGGCACGGCGCAGGTCTTCGAGTGGGGTGACCTGGAGAGATTCGACCGCATCATCGCCGAGCACGGCGACCGGCTGGCCGCCGTGGTGATGGAGCCGTGCCGGGGAAAGGACCCCGACCCCGGCTACCTGGAGCACATCCGCGACGAGGCGCACCGCGTCGGCGCAATGCTGATCTTCGACGAGACCTCCATCGGTTTCCGCCTGGCGCGCGCCGGGGCGCACGCGCGGTTCGGCGTGAACCCGGATCTGGCCGCGTTCGGCAAGAGCCTGGGCAACGGCCACGCCATCGGCGCCGTGATCGGCACCGCGGCCGCCATGGAGGGCGCCGAGCACTCGTTCATCTCTTCGAGCTACTGGACCGAGGGCGTCGGCCCGGCCGCGGCGGTCGCCGCGGTCACGAAGATGACGCAGCATCTCGACGTGCCGGCGCTGGTGGCCGCGGTGGGCGAACGGGTCAAGGCGGCATGGCGCCGGCAGGCCGATGCCGCCGGGGTGCCGATGGTGGTCAGCGACAGCTATCCGTGCATCGCGAGCGCCACCTTCGACCACGAGCAGGCACGCGAGCTCAGCACGCTGTACACGCACCTGATGCTGGAGCGCGGCTTCCTGGCCCCGCCGACGATCTACTGCTCGGTGGCGCACACGGTGGAGGTGCTCGACAAATACGAAGAGGCGATGGAGCCGGTCATGGCCGAGCTCGCCGACGCGATCCGCAAGGGCGACATCGCCGACCGGCTGCGCGGCCCGCTGCCGGTGGAGGGCTTCAGGCGCCTGGTCCGCTGAGGCTCACAGACCGAGACAGCACATACCGACGTGAACGGCAGCAGGTACGTAGCGCTGATCGACCGGCTGCGGGAACGTCCGGCGGAGACGGAGTGGCTGGAGTTCAAACGCAGCTACCATGAACCGGAGCAAGTCGGGCAGTACCTGTCCGCGCTTGCGAATTCGGCATGCCTCGGCGGCCGGTCGAGCGGCTACTTGGTGTTCGGTATCGACGACGAGTCACACGAGGTCGTCGGCACGGAGTTCGATCCGTATGCGACCAAGGCGAAAGGCAATCAAGACCTGCTGCCGTGGCTCGGCGCGAGTCTGCAACCCAACACTGGCTTCGAGGTGCATCTGGTCGACCATCCGAACGGCCGCGTCGTGCTGTTCGAGGTCGGTCCTGCACGAGATCAACCGGTCAGCTTCCGCCAAACGGCCTACGTTCGCGTCGGCGCAAGCAAGACCGAGCTCGGCAGGCACCCGGAGAAAGCACGCGCGATCTGGACACGGGGTAATGACTGGTCGGCCGACGTGTGTAGACAGGCGACGCTGGATGACCTCGACCCCGAGGCGCTGGTCAATGCACGCGAGCAATTCGCGGTCAAGCACCCCGCCCAGGCGAAGGATGTCGAGGCTTGGGATGACACGACGTTCCTCAACAAGGCGCGTGTGCTGAAGCAGGGCTCGGTGACGAACACCGCACTGTTGCTGCTGGGGCGGGCTGAATCGTCGGTGCTGCTCGCTCCTGAAGTCGCCAAGATCTCCTGGATGCTCAAGGACGCCCGCAATCGCGAACTCGACTACGATCATATCGGGCCGCCGTTCCTCCTCGCCGGGGATCGCCTGTTGGAGCGGGTGCGCAACCTCACCGTCCGCGCTCTTCCGAGTGGTACGCTGTTTCCACAGGAGATCAGCCAATACGACCGGTGGGTGATCCGTGAGGCCGTGCACAACTGCATCGCACACCAGGATTACGCGCTGCGCGGCCGGATCGTCGTGGTCGAGTTCCCCGACCGGGTCTTGTTCACCAACGTCGGCGACTTCCTACCCGGTGACGTCGAAACGGTCATCCGACAGGACGCTCCCCAGACCATGTATCGCAACCCGTTCTTGGCCGACGCGATGGTCGAGCTGAACCTGATCGACATTCAGGGCGGCGGCATCAAGCGCATGTTCGAAACGCAGAGGAGGCGTTCGTTTCCCTTGCCGGACTACGATCTGACCGAGACGAACCGCGTGGACGTAACCATCCACGGACGCATCCTTGACGAGCATTACACGCGGCTCCTGATGGAGGGTCTCGACCTGGACCTCGATCTGGTGATGCTCCTCGACCGGGTACAGAAAGGGTGGTGCATCGATCGACAAGGACATCGCCGACTGAAGAGCGCTGGCTTGGTCGAAGGCCGCTACCCGAACCTGACGGTCGCTGGGACCGTGGCCAGAGCGACTGGCACCGCCGGCCGGCACATCCGGGAACGCGGCTTCGACAAGCGGTACTATGTGGATCTGATCCTTGCCCTCGTGCGGGAGCACGGTCCGGTCGACCGCAAGGAGATCGATCAGGCTCTGATGTCGAAGCTGCCCGACCGGCTGACGGACAGCCAGAAACGATTGAGGATTACCAATCTCCTGCAGGATCTGCGACGCTCCGGCAAGATCGTCAACCAGGGTACTCGCTCTCGGCCGGCGTGGATGCCGGGAGAATCGAGCGCCCGATAGGACGCTCATTAATCGCAGGAAGCCGAAATCAGCCACCAAGAAACAGAGTCATCCTGAATATCTCCCATAAGTTATTATCTAATAGATATTTATTCTTTCATAGCCAAGGCGCGATACAAATACTTCTACGAGATCGCTTGTACTGCGCAGCGCTACACAGTACATTCCCAATATGGGCGGAGCAGCGTTCTCGGACATCGGCCCCTACATCAGGCGAAATGTTCTGCCGCCGGGCATGACGGTGACCGAAGCCGCGAAGAGACTGGAGGTCGGCCGGCCCGCTCTGTCCAACCTGCTGAACGGGAACGCATCTCTCTCCGAGGAGATGGCGTCCCGTCTGGAGAGGGCGTTCGGCGCGGACGCGAAGGACCTTCTGCAGCGTCAAGCCACGTCGAACTGGCAACGACGACGCCAAGCTGATCGCGCCGCAGCGGTAGGCCGCTTCGTGCCCCCATTCCTCACCATCAAGGCGCGTCAGATCGAAGCGTGGGCCGATACTATAGAAGCTCGCCATCTCTTGCCGGTCCTGCTCCGCACGCTGATTCACTCGACCGGGGAAGACCTTCGCCACGTCGACTTCCCCGGCCATGACGACGCCCAGCGGCCCGGATGGGACGGCCGCGTCGAGGCGGAGGCTGCGACGCCGTGGATTCCGCTGGGCCTGTCCGGTTGGGAGTTCGGGGTCAGCGAGGATGTGCCCCGCAAGGCCGAAGGGGACTACGCCAAGCGTCTGTCCGTCCCGGAGCCGGAACGGGCACGGAGCACCTTCGTCTTCGTCACGCCGCGCCGGTGGCGACAGAAGAACGCGTGGGAGGACGGTAAGAACTCGACCGGCGATTGGAAAGCCGTACGGGCCTTCGACGCGAGCGACCTGGAGCAGTGGCTCGAACAGTCGATCCCGGGACAGGTGTGGATGGCCGATCGACTCGAACAACCTCGGCATGGGTGCGAGACGCTCGACCGCCTCTGGGATCGTTGGCGTACCGCCAGCGACCCGCTGATGACCGGAGAGATCTTTGCGTCATCCATCGCGGTTCACCGTGACCACTTCAACAAGTGGCTGACCCAGCCCAACAATCGTCCCCTGTACGTCGCAGGCGACTCCACGGAGGAGGCGCTTGCGTTCGTGGCCTGTCTGTTTCGGAGCGCCGAAATGCCTACCGGTGCCGGCGATCGCGCCGTGTTCTTCGATTCGCCGGACACGCTGAAGACCCTGGCGGCGTCAATGACACCGCTCATCCCGATCGTCCGGAGCGGAGAGACCGAGCGCGAGCTTGTTTCGCTGAATCGCCGATTTCCATGCATCGTCGTCTGCGTGCGTCACGTTCAGCAAGAGCCTGACATCGTCCTCGAATCGCTCGGTCATCAAGCGTTTCGGCATGGGCTTGCACACATGGGCATCGAACATGACGACGCCGATCAGTTGGAGAGAGAGTCCGGCCGCTCGCCTACGATCCTGCGCCGACGGCTATCGCAGATCGAGGCAATCCGATCGCCCCGATGGGCGCGCGACGAGACGGTCGCCCGGAGTCTGATCCCGATGGCTCTCGCCGGCGCGTGGCACTCGGGATCCAGCGCCGACCGCAATGTCTTGTCACATCTCGCCGGCTGCACCTACGAAGACGTCGAACGGCAATTCACGCGCCTGCGTCAACTCGACGACTCACCGGTCTGGGCTGCCGGGGAGTGTCGCGGCGTCGCGTCCAGGATGGATGCTCTGTTCGCCATTTGCGGACACCTGACCGGTCAGGACATCAAGGGTCTTCTGGAGGGCGCAAGAACGGTGCTCTCGGAAGCCGACCCGGCGCTGGAATTGCCGGAGGATCAGCGCTGGCGGGCAGCGCGGTACGACAAGGTCCGCAAGCACTCGACCGAGTTGCGCACCGGCATCTGCGACACCCTCATCCTGCTGTCGGTCCACGGCAACGATCTCCTCCGGGGGCACCTCGGCATCGACCTGGAAGCCACCGTCGCTTCCCTGATCGGCGAACTCCTCACCCCGTTGACACTCGACACGCTGCTGTCGCACCAACACGACCTACCCCTCTATGCCGAAGCAGCGCCCGATCGATTCCTGGAGCTGCTCGAAAGCGATCTCGCAGGCCCGGACCCGGTTTTCCTGGGCCTCCTGCCGGCCCAACGCGACTGGTCGCTCGGATCTCCTCGCCCCCCTCGGCTCGGTCTCCTGCGCGCACTCGAGCGCTTGGCCTGGAGCCCGGAGCATTTCCCTCGTGTCAGCCGGATCCTGGCACAGCTTGCCGGAACGAATATCGACGACAACCACGTCACCACACCTCTCGTCAGCTTGACGAGCATCTACCGGTCCTGGTGCCCCCAGACCTCCGCACCGCTGGATGACCGCATTCGCGGCCTCCGGATGCTCGTCCGCGATTTTCCTGACATCGGCTGGCACATCTGTATGCGGCAACTCGAACCCGATTCTCCAGCGAGCGCGGGCCCCCGGCCGCGTTGGCGGAATTATGCGGCCGGTTGCGGCAACGGAGTACCCAAAGACGAGGACGTCGCATTCGGGCAGACGGCATTGGAGCTTGCGCTGACGCGGCCGAAGCATGACCACCGCTCGCTGGGAGATCTGGTCAAGCGGCACGACTCGTGTCACGCCGGCCAGGATCGGATCCAACTGTGGGAAGCGGTCGACGCCTACGCTCGATCGGAGACGGACGAAAGCGCCAAGGCCAAGCTGCGAACGCGGATCATCCGATTGCTGTCCGCGCAGGGCGCGCGCTGGCGCTGGTTGCGCGAAAACATGACGGACGACGACCGCGCGCGTGCGCGCAACGCGTGTGACAGGTTGACCCCGCGCGATCCAGTCCTCCGCCATGCTTGGATGTTCGCCAAAGCCTGGGTCGAAGGCTTGGACGACGTGACCGACGATGACGCGAGCGACGACCGCGACTGGTCGCAGGCTGCCGAGCGAGCGCGCCGACGCCGTACGGATGCGGTCGCGGAAATATGGCGAGACCAGGGTTGGGACGGCGTAACTCGGTTGCTGATCGATGGCGACGCGGCGCGTGAGACGGGGGCCTGCACCGCCCGCCGCACCAGGGGTCGGGAAATCGAGATTCTCAGGGCCTGCGTGTCTTCCGACCGCCTTCCGTTCGACAAAGTCTATGGGTTCATGCGGGGATACATCGCCGAGTTGGATGAGTCCGAGCGGGGTCGCGTCCTGCCGGTCGTCGCCGGGAACGCCACCGCGGAACAGGCCGCTTCTCTGTTCCGCTGTGCTCCACTGGGTGCGGTCACGTGGCGGCTACTGGATCGACAGCCGCCGGCCGTGCGCACGCGGTACTGGAAGGGGGTTCCCATCGGGATTCCGACTCCCAGCTTGCTGCTCACCAACGCCGAGTTGACAGAGCTGATCGACCGCCTGCTCCTTGCAGAGCGGCCAAGAGCCGCGTTCCGTTGCGTAGTCTGGGTTGACGGCTCGGGAGACAGGGTTGCGACAACGCTTCTGAAGCGTCTGCTTACGGATGTCGCCGCGGTGGATGCCGAGCCTGCCGAAGCGTTCGGGATCGATCCCTATGACCTGTCGGACGCGCTGGATTCACTCGGCCGTCGGACCGGTATCACTCGCGACGACATGGCACAACTGGAGTTCCGGTTCATCCACCTGCTCGACGGCATTCCCAACCTCGAACAGGCCATTGTCGACTCCCCAAACCTCTTCGCTCAGGCGATCTCGCTGGTCTACCGCCGGAACGACGAACGCCCGGATCCTGACCAACGCCTTGAGGACTCGGAGCGAGAACACGCCGCAGCCTTCAACGCCCATGCGCTTCTGAAGCGGTTACGGCGAGTCCCGGGCATTACCGCGGACGGAACGGTGGATGCCGACGTGCTCGCCCGTTGGTGCGGCGATGTGCGCCGGCAATGTTCTGAACTCGGCCGCGCCCAGGTCGGCGACATGCACGTCGGCGAACTCCTGAGCCACGCACCCACGGACGCCGAGGGCCGCTGGCCATGCGGTCCGGTCTGTGAGGTCATGGAGCGCATGGCTTCGCGGCATGTCGAGGACGGTTTTGAGACAGCCGTCTTCAACGCGCGCGGTCCGCAGTGGCGCGGCATGGAGGAAGGAGGTGACCAGGAGCGTGAGCGTTCCCTGGAACTTGATCGCCTTTCGCAGCGGATCGCTTTCGACTATCCGCGGGTAAGCGGAGTGCTGAAACGTATCGCGAAACTGTACCAACACGTAGGGGCATGGGAAGACTCCGATGCGGAGCTGAGAAAACGGCTCGTGTGACAAGCTCCAGGACTGAGCGGAGACCGATCCGCTACCCGACTGCCCGGTCCTGAACCTCGGCGATGCGGTAACTGGTGCGCTTGCTGCCGCCGGGGTTGCGGATCAGGAGGCGTCGCGCGAGCAGGTCGTTGATGTCGCGCTGCGCCGTGGCGATGGAGCACTTCCCCAGAGTCGCCCACTTCTTCGCCGTCAGCTTGCCGACGAAGCGGTGCATGACCCGGTCGAGCACGGCCTTCTGCCGAGCGGAGAACGGCTCATGCACATGGCGCCGCCAGAACGCCGCTCTGGCGAGGACGGCGCCGTGCTCGGTTTCGGCCTCACCGATGGCACTGCCGAAGCACGCGACGAACCACGCCAGCCACTGGGTGATGTCCAACGTCCCGCGTTGCGTCGTCTCCAGCGTCCGGTAATAACGCGATCGCTCCCGCCGGATCTGCGCCGACACGCTGTAGAATCGCCGGCCCGTTCCTTCCATCTGCGCCAGAGCCAGATCGGCAATGGCGCGGGCGATCCGGCCGTTGCCGTCGTCGAACGGGTGGATGGTGACGAACCACAGGTGCGCGACGGCGCTGCGCAGCAACCCGTCGATCGAGGGACGCCCGTCCCTCGAGGGACGGGCGTTGAACCATGAGAGAAACCGATCTATCTCCACGGCGACGCGCTCGGCCGGAGGCGCTTCATAGTGGACGCGTTTCCGGCCCATGGGGCCGGAAACCACGCGCATCGGCCCCTCCCGGTCGGTCCGCCAATCGGCGATCGTGATCTTGCGGACGCCGGAGTAGCCGGTCGGAAACAGCGCCGCGTGCCATCCTCGCAGACGCTCCGCGCTCAGTAGCCGGTCGTGATGCCGGGTGGCGTCGACCACCATTTCGACCACCCCGTCAGCGGTGCGGTCGGCGACCGACACACCACCGACCGACACGCCGAGACGCCGGGCGACCGACGACCGCACGCTGGCAGCGTCCAGCGTCTCCCCCTCGATCTCCGAGGTCTTCACGACGTCCTCGGTCGTCGCGTGCAGTTCCGATTCGACCATGAGGTCGAACCCGAGTTGGCTCATCGTGCCCAGCAGCCGTCCCTGGCGGGCTCTGGCGTCGGCCAGCGGCGTCAGCAGCGCATCGGCGTCCCAGCGAAACGCCGGCCAGTCGGCCCGCTCCCAGAGGTACAACGACATTCTCCGCGATATATGAGGAGAATATGCGTGAGTTCTCCGCATCCGACAAGACTGCGGGCCGGGAGGCTGGCCTGACACAGCCCGGCGTCGAGTGAGGGCTTCGCGCCCGCCGGCGCGTGCCGGTAGAGTGGCGCCATGGTGCGCCGTGACGACCAAGGGCGAGGGCGACCGAGCCTGAGGACATGCTGCGCAACTCCAGCGGGTGAGAGTCCCGTCCCGGTAAGCGCCGGAGCGCCGGGTAGCAGGCCCCAGGCGTCGGGGGGAGACCCGCGCGCCCGAGCGGGGCGTCGAAAGCCCGTGAGACGGCGGGAGCCGTGCAGCGGGGAGCGAGCACGCGGGCCGCAACATGAAGTGAATCTTGCAGCCTCGACAGATGAACAATCCGGGAGCCGAGCCGCTCATGTCACGGCGAAGGCCACGACCGATGCGCAAGAACCGGAGCGCGCAGCGGGACCCGGCGGGGTATGGGGAGCAGCACGTGTGCAAGGAGGTGCGCGGAACACGGGAGGCCCGTCTCGACAGCCTGAGTCAGGGCAGGGCGGCTCGTATAAGCCGAAGGCGAAATCGAGAGCCGTCGAGCGGGAATCCGAGGGGACCATAGTACCTGTGAGAGCCGTGGGACAGAACGCGGCAGGAGGGAAGGGTCCCTACGGTGGTCAGACCGACCGTGGAGGTAAGCGTGAGGGCATGGCCGGCAGGACCGGACCCAACGACCCGCATGAGCGTAAGCTCGTGGATAAAGTGCGAGAACTCCAACGGCGGCTGTGGGCGGCAGCCAAGCGAACACCGAAGCGCCGATTTCACGCGCTGTACGACCGCATCTACAGAGGTGACGTGCTGTGGGAAGCGTGGAAGCGGGTACGACGGAACCGCGGGGCGTGCGGGCTGGATGGCCAGACGCTGGCGGCCGTCGAGCAGTATGGGGCCGAGCGATTCATTGAGGAGCTGGGCGCCAAGCTGCGAGCAGGCGAATACCGACCGCAGGCGGTCAAGCGGCGGTACATACCCAAGGCAGGAGGAGGGAAGCGGCCCCTGGGCATACCGACGGTCAGGGACCGGGTGGTGCAGATGGCGGCGAAGCTGGTGCTGGAACCGATCTTCGAGGCGGACTTTCTGCCGTGCAGTTACGGATTCCGGCCGAAGCGAGGGGCGTTGATGGCGCTGGAGACCCTGCGCAAGCGAGGGGCGAAAGGAGGCCATCACGTGCTGGACGCCGACATTCGGGACTACTTTGGGAGCATCGACCACGGCAAGCTGATGCTGCTGGTGGAAAGGCGCGTGAGTGACCGGCGGGTGCTGAAGCTGATACGGCAGTGGTTGACGGCCGGGGTGATGGAAGACGGGACGGTGAGCGCCAGCGAGGCGGGAGCGCCGCAAGGCGGCGTGATTTCACCGTTGTTGTCGAACATCTACCTGCATGTGCTCGACAGCGAGTGGACGAAGCACCATGCCCATCTGGGGACACTGGTGAGGTACGCGGATGATTTCGTGATCATGTGTGCCACGAGCCGAGCGTGCGAACAGGCCGAGGCGCAGGTGCGCCAGATCATGGCGCGCCTTGGGCTGGAACTGAATCCGCAGAAGACCCGGAGGGTGAACCTGTACGACGGACGAGAAGGGTTCGACTTTCTGGGGTGTCATCTGCACAAGCGGATGTCCGGCAAGATCTGGGAGCAGCGGCGCAAGCGGCTGTACTTCCTGCACCGCTGGCCCTCGGATCGGTCGATGAAGCGGATACGGGAGAAAGTGAGGAAGGTGACTGGCCGTGGGCGATGCCACGCGGATTTGCGCGCGGTGATCGCCGATCTGAACCCGCTGTTGCGGGGGTGGGCGCAGTACTTCCGAACCGGCAACGCTGCCAAACGGTTCAACCAGCTTGACACCTACGTGTGGCGACGACTGCGTCGGCTGCGCATGGAGCGCAAAGGGCGCAATCTGAGAGCTGGCGAGGCGAGCCGGTGGACGAGAGATTCCTTCCATCGCCTGGGACTGATACGCCTGCGCGGGACGGTGCGCTACCCGGAGCGAGCGTTCTGGGAGGCTGCGTAATGCTGCCGCTTGAGCGACCACCGGTAAGCCGTGTGCGGGAAATCCGCACGCACGGTTTGAACGGGGGTTTTGACTTCACACGTCCAAAACGGACAAAGGGGTAAGAATCTACCAATGAAGATCGTCGACGTCACCCTCACCGCGTTCTCCTACGGCGACCTGGAGCCCGGACTCTGGAACGGGATCATCGGCTATCCGCCGCGCCCGCGGCGCAAGGGATTCTCGCGGCTCACCGTCACCACTGACGACGGCGCCGTGGGCATGGCGCCGGGGCCGGGGCCGAACCGCGCGCTCATCGAGCAGTTGGCCGCGGTCGTGGTCGGGCAGGACCCGCTGGCGGCCGACGCGCTCTGGCAGCGCATGTACCAGGGCAACTGGCGCAAGCCCGTCGCCAAGGGCGATCACATCCGCGCGATGTCGGCGCTCGACAACGCCCTCTGGGACCTGCGCGGCACGGTGACCGGCCAGCCCGCGTGGAAGCTGCTCGGCGGCGCGCAGCGCGAGCTTCCCGCCTACGCGGCCGGCGGCTACTACCAGGAAGGCAAGGGCCTGCCCGAGCTGGCGGCCGAGGCCGCGGGCGCGGTGGACCTGGGCTTCCGCGCGGTGAAGATGAAGATCGGCTGGGAGGGCGTGACGCTACGACACGACGCGGAGCGGGTGCGCGCCGTGCGCGACGCGATCGGCCCGGACGTCGACCTCATGATCGACGCCAACAACGCGTGGGACTTCGCCACCGCGCTGCGCTTCGCGCGACTGGTCGAGCGCTACGACCCCTACTGGTTCGAGGAGCCCGTGCACGCCGACGACGTGCAGGGCAGCGCGGCGCTGGCCCGCGCGCAGCCGATCCCGATCGCAAGCGGCGAGAACGAGTTCACCCGCTGGGGCTTCCGCGACCTGATCGACACGCGCGCCGCGCACTACATCCAGGCCGACCCCAACGTCTGCGGCGGGCTCACCGAGTGGGTGAAGATCGCCGCGTACGCCGGCGCGCACCACCTGCCGATGGCCCCGCACGGCGACGCACACCTGGGCGCGGTCGCGGTCGCGGCGGTCACCAACGGTCACGTCGTGGAGATGGGCCCGGCGCTGCTGTCCGACGAGCTGGTCGCGCCGCCGGAGTTCCGCGACGGCCGCATCGTGATGTCCGACCGCCCCGGCCTCGGCATCGAGTGGAATGAGCCCCTGATCGACCGCTTGGCGCGTGATGGCTGACAAGCAGGATGAGATCCTTGCCTGCATAGCCCGTCACTACTCCCTGCGACCGCTGTCCATGACCCGCATATACGAGGGGTGCGGGACCCGGAACTGGTCCTTGCGCACGGCCGAAGGCACGTTCTTCGTCAAGGAGTATCCCGGACAGACAAACGTACACGAGGAACGACAGGCGCTCGAACTCTCCATGTACGCGCGCGACTGCGGCATACCGACTCCGATGGTCATCGCAACTCGTTCCGACGACCTGATCTGCGCGAGCGGCGATGCGATGTTCGCCCTGTTCGAATGGGCGGACGGATGCACCGCGAAGCGGTCCCTGTCGCCCGAGCAGATGGCACAAGCGGGGCAAGTCCTCGGGGATGTGCATCGTCACTTCAGCACGATCGAGTCGAGGCTCCCGCCGGAGACATCGCGCTGGCTCGAATTCGACGCGACCGACAAGCTGAGCGAAGTCGAGCGCTACGCAGAGATCATCCGAGGAAAGCCCGAGCGGGACGACTTCGACAGAAAGACACTTCCCCTGCTGATCGAACGCAAACGGCTCGTTCGGGAAGTTCCCAGGATCCTGCAAGCCCTCCCCAACCTCACAACTCAAGTGATACACAACGACTACGGTCTCCCCAATGTGATGTTCAAGGACGGCAGGGTGTCTGCCGTAGTCGATTTCCAACCGCCAAGACCCTTCCTGATTGCCTACGAAGTCGGGAGGATCGCCTTTGGTCCGGAGAACTTCACGTCATCCGATTGGATGGAGAAAGCATCCGCCCTGATACGGGAGTACTGCGGGACACACAGGGTTGCCGTCCACGACATCTGCTTCGCCCCTCACGTCTGGCTCGTGCAGCTCATACGAAGCATGTACGGCGTCAAACAGCACTACACTCGCCCCGTCGAGCTGCAGGACGCCCTGGATCGCTTCTGGTTTCAGCGTGCCCATGCGGCCCGCACGCTCTTCGCGAACCTGGCGACGGTCCAGGAGACTTTGAAATCGGTCTGGGAGACGATCTCCCGCGACGGGCGAACTCGTTGACGCCACTCAACGGCGATGTCGAGCTGACGCTGTCGCTGCGATCACGTGTCCGATAGGATCGGCCATGGCACTACCGCACTGTCCCGGCAAGTACGGCAGCCGGGCGATCATCACCGCCCGCCAGGCGATCGAGGCTGGCCGGCACGGCGCTCCGCCGGATTGTCCGCCTGACCTGATCCTCCTTTATCAGAAGAGCCTGTGGCGAGAGTTGAACGCCGCTGCAGTGCGCAAGGAGACCGGCGATCGCGCGCCGTTCATCGTCCTGGATCGCGGCGACGCTCCGGTGGCCGTCGCCGGCGGATTCGGTGTCGGCGCGCCGGCGGCGGTGGTCTGTTTGGAGATGTGTGTCGCGCTGGGTGCGCGGCGCGTGGTGGTGGTAGGGTACGCTGGCGCGCTGCAGCCCACCCTCAACCCCGGAGACGTGTTGCTGTGCGATCGCGCGGTCCGGGACGAGGGCACCTCCCACCACTACCTCCCGGCGGAGGTGGAAGCTCGGGCGGATCCCGAATTGCTGGATGCCTGTCGGCGAGCGTTGGCGGCTGCCGAGATCGACGCCGTGAGCGGCACGTCCTGGACCACCGATGCTCCCTTCCGGGAGACCGAGGCCGAGGTGCGGGAGATGCAGGCCGCGGGCGTGCTGGCGGTGGAGATGGAGCTGGCCGCCGTGTACGCCGCGGCGCAGGTGCGCGGCGTGGCCGCTGCCGGGCTCTGCGTGGTAAGCGATTCGCTCTGCGAGCTTGAATGGGACCCGCACTTTCGCGATCCGCACGTGCAGCAACGGCTGCGAGCCGTGTTCGACGTCACCGCGGACATGCGGGCGCGGTCGTCTGCCGGCGCCTTGCCGCCCGCGCGGCGCGTCGGACAGACTCCGTAGCCGTCATGGCACCTCCACCCGACCTGATCGGCGACCGCGCGTTCTCCTCGCCGCCGATCTACGTCTCGGACCTGGACCGCTGCGCCCCGGCCGACGCCCTGAGCACGGAGTCACGGCGCGGCGTCTGGCGCACGCTGCCCTACGAGACGCCGGCGTTCAGCGGCACCATGCTCATGGCCAACCCGGAGACGGGAGCGCCCGATATCACCTGCCCGCTCGACGTGCGCGGCCCGCACGCCATCTCGATCGGCATCCATCCCAGCGACATCGCGCAGGTCGACTGGCACAACTCCACCGGCGACGTCGTGTGGCTGCGGGCCAGGCTTTCCGGCGATCAGTCCTTCTCCATCCTCGAATGGGACCCCGGCGGACACCTCAAGCGCCGCCGCCTTGAGGAGATCTTCTGGAAGGTCGCCGACCTGACCGACCAGGAGATCACCTTCTCCCAGTACGGGCTGCGCGCGGGCACCCCGGACCATCCGGAGCTGGGCGACCATGCCCCGGCGCGGATCGCCTACGTCAAGCTGGTGCCGCTCACCGACGATGAGGCGGCGCTGGTGCAAGCCGACCGCGCCGACCGGACGCACAAGCGGCTACAGGGTCACACCGACGTGAGCAACGTGCTGCGCGCCGGCACGATCGACGCGATCCGGGAAGAGCTCGAGTCATACCGTGACAGCGACTTCGACCGCATTCACTGGGAAATGGGCTCCGGCGACCTGATGAACTATCCCTCAAGGATCGGGCGGACCTTTGACCAGATCGAACCGCCCGACTACGGGCGCAAGTGGGACCGCTATGCCCACGAGGGCTGGAACCGCCTGGTGGCCGCCGGCATCGACCCGTTCGGGGAGGCGGTCGCCTACGCGCACGGCATGGGCTTGGGCTTCCACGCCGCCTATCGGCTGGCGGGGTGGACCTATCCGCCGCCGCTGCTCGACTACGCCTTCGCCGACGGACTCTACGACCGCCACCCGGAGTGGCGCTGCAAGGACCGCGACGGCCGCGATCAGGCACGCCTGTCCTACGCGTTCCCGGAAGTGCAGGAGTACTGCATCTCCGTGCTGCGCGAGGTGGTGCGCGCCTACCCCGTCGACGGCATCACGCTGCTCTACAACCGCCGTCCGCCCTACCTTGACTACGAGGCGCCTCTGACCGAGGGCTTCAAGTCGACGGCGGGCAGGGACCCGTTCCAGGTGCCGGCCGACGATCACGAGTGGCTGCGCTACCGCGCCGGCGTGCTCACCGCTTTCATGCGGCGCGTGCGCCAGGCCATGGCCGCCGAGGGCTCCGCCCGGGGGGCGCCGATCCAGATCTCGGCCTGCATCCTGGGCTCCATCGAGGACAACCTGTTCTTCGGCATCGACGTGGCCGCCTGGGCGCGCGAAGGCCTCGTGGACACGGTGATGCCGTACAGCAGCGCCCCGTACGCGCTGCCGGTACCCACCGACACCTGGAGTGGTCCGGAACAGGTGCGCCCGTTCGCGGATGCGGTGGCCGGCACCACCTGCCGGCTGGCGATGAACCTCATGCCGCGCTTCATGCCGCCGGAAGAGTTCCGCCGCATGGCCAGGATGCTCTACGACGCCGGCAGCGAGCACCTGTTCTTCTGGGACAGCTACCAGCGCGACCATCACCGCGGGTACTGGAACGCCCTGCGCCGCCTGGGCCACCGCGACGAGATCGACCGCTGGCACGCAGCCGGCGAGCCGTCGCTGGGGACGCCGCTGACCGAGCGGGAGCTCAAGGAGCGGTGCGCGGCGCTCCACGACGTGCGGCCCGAGGTGCTGGAGCAGGACCGCGCGATCCAGCCGCTTCTCAGTCTTGCCGGCTGGAACATGCACGGCGTGGCGCCCGGTTGACCGGCCGGGCGGGCGGCGCCGTGATCGGCGTTGCGGTCGTCGGTGTGGGCTACATGGGCGCCATCCACGCCCGTACCTACGCCGCCGAGCCGCGCGCACACCTGGTAGGCGTGTTCGATGCCTGCCCCGACACGGCGCGCTCAGTCGCTGCCGAGGTCGGCGCCGCCGCGTTCGCAGGCCTGGACGAGCTGCTGGCCCGGTCCGACGTGGAGGCGGTCAGCATCTGCACCCCCGATGCCGACCACGTCGAGCCGACCCTTGCCGCGCTGGCGGCCGGCAAGCACGTGCTGCTGGAGAAGCCGATCGCGACCACCTTGGCGGATGCCGACCGGATCGTCGCGGCCGCGGAGACCTCCCCCGGACAGCTCATGGTCGCGCAGATCGTCCGCTTCGACCCGCGCTACGTGCGCGTCAAGCGCATGCTCGACGACGGCGCGCTGGGCGATCCGATCAGCCTGCACGCGCGCCGCATCACCTCCAGCGCGTCGCAGGACAACCTGCGCGGGCGCGTGTCCGTGCAGCTCTTCCTGGGCATCCACGACTACGACACCATCCGCTGGCTGACCGGGCGGGAGTTCGAGCAGGTCCATACCGAGGCGCGTAGCGGCCTGCTCGCCGCCCGGGGCTACGTGGTGGAGGACGTCGCCTTCACGGTGGGCCGCCTGGACGACGGGGCGGTGGCGTGCGTGGAGAGCGGCTGGGTGCTGCCGCGGGAGATACCGCGCGGCGGCGACATCAAGCTGGAGGTAATCGGCACCGGCGGCACGGCGCGCGTGGATCTGGTCGAGCAGGGACTGGCGGTCTGCCTGGCCGGGGAGCGCTACGAACGGCCCAGCTTCGGCCACGCCATCGCCGAAGAGATTGAGGATTTCCTCGCGGGCATCGCCGCCGGGCGGCAACCCAGCGTCAGCGCCGCCGACGGGCGCGCGTCGCTGCAGGTCGCCCTTGCCACGATCCGATCATCCGAGATCGGCAGGCCGGTACGCCCCGATCTGCTGTGACGGCCGACGGCTGCCACCCACCGACCATCGCAGGATCTTGAACCGGACCTCAATCGGAGCGGTAGGGGTCTTCCGCCGTGTCCACCAAGCGCACGTGGCGTATCTCCTGCCACAAGTGGAGGGACTTCAGCAGCGATGCGTCGATGGTGGGCGCCGTCGGGGCCAGGTTGATGACGTAGGTCATGGCGTCCCGGTAACCGCCGATTGCGGCGCGCGTGGGCGCATCGGTGGCGCTGGGCTCCTCACCCTCCATGATGGCGGCCACGTCCTCGACGCTGGAGTGGTATCCCTCGATGGAGTTCGATCCCTGGATCGCGCGCGCCTCGGTCACCCGGCGAAGCGTCCCGTACCACCGCCGCGGCCGGTGCAGGTAGAATCGCAGCTCGGTACGGCGCTGCTCGATGCGACTGAGGACACGCTGGTCGGCCGCGGTCACGGCCGGCGCGGAGAAGATCACCTGCTCATTAGTAACATGGATAACGACATGATGTGTCGATTAGTTATCGACAAAGCGACATGCTCCCGGTCTGTCCATCTGCATCGCCGGTCAGACGGGCTATGATGCGGTGATGATCACCGACGGCATCCGGGAGTTCATGGGCCGCGACTGGCGAGCGGCGCGCACCGCGAAGGACGACTATTGGGCAGAGCGCGTCGCGCGCCTGGGGCCGATGGAAGGGCTGCGCGTCGCCGACGAGCTGCGCCGGCAAGCACTGCTGCAGAATCCCGACTGGCCGGATGCCGCGCATCGAGATCGAGATCTGCTCGCGCACGTGCGCCTGGCCGAACTGCTCACCCGTGCCGATTCCGCCCGTCGCGCTTGAGCTCCTGGCAGCGCTGTCGAGGGTAATCTCGCACGAACTGGATGGGCGGAAGATCCGCGAAACGCTCCGCCTGCTGGAGGAGGCTTTGGCGCAGAGCGACCTGCTGCCCGTGTTCGATGCGATGACGCGAAACGACTCGTCGGACTCGTGATCACTGGCCGAGCTCGGCGCGCCGGTACAACCGCCTATGGTCCGCGCAGATCACTCGACCTTGTTGTAGTTGGCGACGCCGATGAGGTTGGTGCCGATCGTCAGCACCTCGCTGTCCCTGGAGAAGCGCACGGTCAGGTTGGGGTAGTCGATGCGCGGCGCTCCCCAGGGGTCCTCGGCTTCATCGATGGGGTCCAGGCGCAGGGAGCGCCGCAGGTCGATCGGATCGCCGACGCTGGTCTCCTTGCCCGAGCGCCGCACCGTGACGTTGCTGAGCGCCACCTGTGACGGGTTCAGGCCGCCGCGCTTGACGTACTCGTAGTCGCCGCGCATCTCGTGCACGCGCCGCCAGTCGTTCGCTTCGGCGAAGAAGTAGTCGGTCGTCAGACTGAAGGTGTCCGCGTCGAACTCCCACCGGGCACGGATTCTCGGAATGTGCTCGAGCGTCCGCGAGTCGCGCTCCCCCTCCCACACGCCGACCACCTGGCGGCCGGCACGGTGCTCGTAGACCTTGCTGATGATCTTCCCGCGCAGCGAGTACGCGGCCACCAGCAGGATGATCGCGACGATGACGCCCAGGACCGTGAAGTACCGTATCGCGCCGGTCTTGAACTCTTCCCAGCCCATCGACAGCCTCCGTCAGGGGCTCCACTGTAGTCCCGCGCTTCCTCGCAGGACAAGCGCCTCAGCGACCTGGCAGCAATTCTCGGTGAGCGGCGGTAGCGGCGTGTAGGGCGGTCTGACGGTAGTGACGCGGCCCAAATGGAGGCGAGCGAGCACTTTGGCAGGCGCGCCAGTGGCCACCCACAGCCGGGTTTCAGGATCAAGCCGTGCGGCGAGCGGTTGCCGTGGCCGGCAGGAGGCGCACCGAAGCTTCGGGCGTGCGGTTTCGCGGCGCGGTGGGCGGGCGTACCGCAGGCGCAGGCGGCATGCAGGCAACGGGTTCAGCGACTACGGAGACTCATAGGGGGGCAGCTGCTGCGGTGGCGAGTTCATCCGTACCAGCACCTGGTCCCAGGAGGTGAACAGGAACAGCCGGAACGCCGAGCGCACCTCGTCCCAGAACCCGCGCCGCGAACTGAACAACGTGCGCACCCGCTGATACAGCCCATCGACCAGGTCAAAGATCTGGTGCATGAAGAACGCCAGCAGGTTGAGCACGAAGAACGCCTCCGACAGGTGCTGGCGGCCGTGGCCGAAGTTGTGCTCCAGGTGGTAGCCGTGGTTCTTGAGGGTGTTGAACCCTTCGTTCTCGATCTTCCAACGCGCCCGCGCGGCGCGGACCAGTGCGACGATGTTCTCGGCGGTGGGCACCAGGTCGGTGACCCAGGCGTTCCGATAGGTCACCCTGCCGGCCTTGACGATGCGGAACTGGATGAAGTTGACGTGCGGAGCATCGGGATTGCCGTTCAGCGGTAGATCGGTGACCCATTCGTATTCGCGGCGTTCGCCACGGTCTGAGGTAGTGTGACGGTTCAGCAGGTTGCCGCCGCGCAGGCCGGCGACGTCCTGGTAGAGGCTGTGATGGTCACCGGGCTTGGCGACCAGCAGGAACGACAAGCGCGTGGCGGCCAACCGCTCGACGAACGGCTGCTTGGAGTAAAGGCTGTCGGCGACGATAATTGCCGCCATGCGGGGATAGTCGGCACGGAGCCGCTCCAGCATCCGGTAGCCGGCGTTCAGTTCGCAATCCTGCTTGCGGTACCGCCCGCCGTCGGCGTCACGGTTGCGGACGAACTCGGGAGCGAGCGGGAGCACTTCGCGCTTGTCGGGATGGACGATGGCGGCCTGCAGAATGTCATGGTGATAGCAGGTAGTGCCGTCGCGTGAGGTGGTGCTCAGGCAGTGCTCGCAGTGCACGGACTCGGAGCTGAAATACCGTGAACCGTCGAGGGTGATCAGATAGCGGGCGCCGAACAGTTGGTAGTGCTGGAGCCACTTGGCGCGCTGCAGGCGAGCGATCCACTCGGCGAAGCACGGCAGGATGGGAGCATAGTCATGGCGGTCGAGCAGATCGCGGAACTGCGAGTCGGAGGGCAGCTGATCGACGCCGAAGGTGACCGAGAGATTGTTGGTCTGCACTTGCTGCTGGAAGCGGCGCTGGAACTGCAGCAGGGAGGGGTCTTGGACGAAGAACATCGCCAGAGCGCTGAGGTAACAGTCGCGCAGGGCGTAGCGGACCTTGCTTGGTTGGCGTGCGTCGAGGATACCGGTTACGTACTCGGCGATCGAGTCGACGAGGGAGCGGAAACGAAGTAGATTCGGGCCTCTCCGCAGTCCCCTGGCCATGCGCGGATAGCATGGCGAGGATGGTGAGAAATGTCTAGTCCCGTAACTCGTTCAACTGCAATGAGATAGGGGACAGGTATCAATCTGCCCTCGCCAGAACCGCGTCACCCGTGTCGCTTCTCACCCACTCGCCGAGAATTGCTGGCGACCTGGCGGCCCGGCGCCCCGGCTCCGAGACCCTCCGTTGGTCCAGAGCGTGACGCGGCCAAGCCGGTCGTAGGGGCCGAACATGTGCAGCCCGCCCGCGACGATGTCGGGACGGCCGTCACCGTCCAGATCGGCGACGTCGGCGGTCACCAGGTGGGTCGGCTCACCGGCGATCCCATGAGGGGTGAACTGCTGCGCGCCGTCGTTCTCCAGCCAGATCAGGCTCCGGCGCGAGGGATCGGCCCAGTCGCTCACCAGGCTGGTGGCCACGATGTCGATGTCGCCGTCGCCGTCCAGGTCGGCGGGAATCGGGCTGAACGCGCCGTAGTACCGCATCAGGTCGTGGCGGACGAAGCCGCGCCGCCCGCGGTTCTCCAGCCACTGAATGCCGTGGTACGGACGCAACATGGTCGTCGACTGCGCCGCGGGAACGTCGAACGCGTCGCCGTTGCTGTAGAGCAGGTCCAGGTCGCCGTCGCCGTCCAGGTCGGCCGGTGCGATCCCGGACGAGCCGAACAGCGGGGTCGGTGCACGGTACAGCGTCCGCTTCGCAAAGCTGCCGTCGCCCCGGCCCATGAAGGCGTCGATGCGTTCGCTGGCCTGCGAGACGAGCGCCACGATGTCGAGGTGGCCGTCGCCGTCAATGTCGATCACCGGCACATGGCTGGCGCCGGCGACCGTCTCCAACTCGTGGTAGGCGAACTCCCCCGCCGCCTGTTGCTCCAGCCAGCCGATCGAACCGACCGCCACGTGACCGAACACAGCCACCGCCAGGTCCTCATCGCCGTCCTCGTCCAGATCTCCCGTCCGTACGTCCGCCACCCGGCCCACGTCCTGTAGCAGCACCCCCCGCGTGTAGCCTCCGGGGCCGCGCTCCAGCAGCACGACACCCCCCACCAGCCCGTCCGTGGGCGCCAGGCTGCCGAGGGACGCCACGGCCAGATCCAGGTCGCCGTCGCCGTCGGCGTCGAGCACCGCCGCACGGGCCGGGGCCGCGACATCGGCCAGCACCGCCTCCGTCCACCCATCGCCGGCACGCGCCAGAACGGAGACGGTGTTGCGCCGGGCATCGCTCACCAGGACCTCGACCGAGCCGTCTCCGTCGACATCCACGGTCCGCACCGAGGTGATCAAGGGCGGAACAACCTCGGGCGGAGCGACGGGCTCGGCGGAAAACACGAGGGGCGAGTCGAGCGGATCCGCGGGCAGCAACGGGAGAGCGTCCGGGGCCCGGTTGCGGAAGTACCGCCACACCTCCAGGTACTGGTCGTCCGTGAGCTCGAGCGCCGCCCGTTCGGCCATGATCGCCCGCATGCGGGCGAGCGACTTCAGCCAATCGGCGCGCGCCAGCTCGCGCGGATCGGGGGGGCCGTGGCAGCCGGTGCAGCTCGAGACGACGATCTCCGGGACGTCGGGGAGAGCCCGCCATGCGTCCTGTCCGGGATCCTCGGCTTCCGGCGCGAGCGCAACGGCCACCGCGATGGCCGCGGCGCCGACTCCCGTCGCGCCCAGGAGCATCGCCGCGCGCGACCTGGAACGCGGCGTCAGGAGGGTTCTCTCCTGATCGTCAGCAGCGCGCCGGCAGGCGGATCGTCGATCGTCGACACGGCCCCGTCCGGCCAGCGCACCTCCAGGGTCTGAAGCACGGAATCGCTCGGTAGGCCGAAGTGCACGCGCTGCGGGTCGCCGAACAGGTACCCGCTCGCGGAGCGCACGTCGCGGCGCTGCACGCCGGCGGCGGTGCGCAGCCGCACCACGGCGCCGATCGCTCGCGTGTTGGCGCCGCTCTGGCGCAGTTCGACCTGCACCGCGGAGCCGCCGCACATCCGGTTCTCGAAAAGCTGCGCGGGCGTGGCCAGGTTGTTGACGACGATGTCGAGGTCGCCGTCCAGGTCGAGGTCGGCCATCCCCATCCCGCGGCCGCTCCGTTCGGAGTCGAGCCGCCACTCCGGTGCCGGCGCGAAGAGCCCGTCACCGACGTTGCGGTACGCCTGGTTCTCCTCGACCAGCTCGCCGTCCGGCAGATACGGGAACTGCTCGCTGCCGACCATGCCGTTGACCACGTAGAGGTCGAGCGCGCCGTCGTGATCCAGATCGCCGAGCTTGGCCGACCAGCTCCATCCGCTGGAGGCCACTCCGGCCGTGCGCGCGCTGTTGCGGTACCTTCCGTCCTCCTCCCGCGACAGGAGCACGTTGGCGATGACCTGCTGATCGGCCTGCTCGCCGGGCACCTCGGCCATCTTCATCATCACGGTCAGGTAGTGGCGGGCCAGCTCGACCGAGTACGGGCTCATGTCCGCCGCGAACAGCTCCTCCTCGCCGTCCGCGTCCACGTCGCCGGCGTCCAGGCTCATCGTGTTGCGGCTGATCGCCCGGAACGGCATCGCCTCCGCCCAGCCGCTGCCGGTCCGCAGCCACACCTGGTCGATCAGCGCGAAGTCGTTGCCGACGTGGATGTCCAGGTGGCCGTCGCCGTCCAGGTCGACCAGCAGCAGCGCCAGGGCCTCCGCCCGGTCGGCCAGCCGCGTCGTGCGCAGGCCGTTGGCGACGCGCTCGTGGTAGAAGACGCCTCCCGTGCCGTGGCCGAAGCCCAGGTTCTTCACCAGCTCGGCGTCATAGGTCGCCGTCACCAGGTCCAGGTCGCCGTCGCCGTCCAGGTCACCCCACGCCATCACGTAGGCGGTCTCGGACGGGGCGGGGTCGAACAGGCGATCGAACTCGCCGTCGAGCGTGTCACGCCGCCACAGCTCCGCCGGGCCGTTGCCGCGGGTGAAGGCGATGTCGAGCAGTCCGTCACCGTCGGCATCGACCACGGTCACCGCGCGCGTGTGGCGGATCGGCACGATCTGCCGGCGGAAGCGCAGGCCGCCCTCGTTCCAGAGCAGCGAAACCGGCCCCGCCAGGTTGGTGAGCACCAGGTCGAGGTCGCCGTCGCCGTCCAGGTCACCCGCGGCGACGCCGGCGCCGTGGCTGTCGAACAGCTCGATCGGGAGTCCGGACGGCAGCGTGCGGTGGTCCAGGTCGTGCGCCCGGAACGCCGCTTCGCATCCGGATCGTGGCCGGAACGGCGTCACGTCGACGCTGACGTCGGCCGGGGCTCCATCGGCGTGAGCCGCGGCGCAGACAGCGATCCAGGCGAGCACCGCGGCGGCGCGCCGCCCCCCCTGCTTCCAGTCTCTGGATGTCATGGGAAAACAAGACGGCCAGACCGAAGCGGAGGCTTCAGCCTGGCCGTCGGCGTCGCTCTATGGAGCGAAGCTCAGAGCTTGATACCCGCCTGGTCCAGGTACCGGTTCATGGCGGTGTTGTAGATCTCCTCCAACCGCTCCGCGCCCAGGCGTTCGACGCGCCTGATGAAGCGGTCCCAGTCATTGTCCATGTTGTTCTGACCGTTGATGAAGCGGGCGATCTGCTCGTCCACGTAGGTGTGGAGCTGCTGCTCCAACTGCGCCTTCTCATCCAGCTCGTCCGGGCTGAAGCCGAAGCTCGGTGCCGGCGGCACGTCCCAGGTGCCGGCCTCGCGCCACTCGTCCCAGATCTTGAGGGTCACGGCGCGGGCCGCCTTGCGGCCGTCCGGATCGGCGGGATCCCAGTAGTAGTTGGTCCAGTCCATGCCCCAGGTGTCGGACGGGCCGCCCTGCAGCATGATCTGCGGGCCCTCGCCGATCATCTCGCCGCGCGTCTTGGAGCGATCCGGGTCGTTCTCCTCGCACTCCACCTTCGGGTAGGCGCCGCTCCAGCACAGCGTCCAGCGGCGGTGCCAGTCGTTGCCGGGGGTGTCGTCATACTCCCACGCGTAGCCCTCGGGGCCGTAGCTGTTCAGCGTGGCGCCCTCGTCGCTGTACATGAAGTCCAGGAGCTCCACCGCCTTGGCGACGTTGTCGCCGCGTGCGGACAGCAGCGCCTTGGGACCGGCGATGCCACGCTGGCGGATCCAGACGTCCTCGCCGTTCACCTGGGGGGCGACCACGGGATAGGAGGAGAAGCCGCAGAACGCGTCGCCGCCGGTGCCCTGGGTGCAGAACCGCTCGGCCTGCGTCGGCTCGATGCTGGAGGCCCAGGTGCCCCACCAGAACATGGTCTTGCCCTCGTCCCAGTCCAGGCGGCGCTGGTCCTTCTCCGCCATCGTCAGGTAGTCGGGGTGCAGGATGCCGGCCTCGTGCATGGCGCGCAGGAACTCGGTCGCGCGCTTGAAGCGCGGGTTCAGCGGCCCGAAGCGCCAGACGTTGTCCGGCTCCATCTGCATGGCCGTGTCGGCCGCGAACTCGTCCTTGTACATGACGCGGGGCAACTGGCCGCTGTTGCGGATGCCGCGGTCGCCGCGCGTGTGCATGCCGGTGGTCGGACCGCCGAACATCGCGTCCCAGTGCGGCTTCATGGCCAGGATCGCCTCCTGGACCTCGTCGATGTCCGTGAACTGGTCAGGCACGCTCGGGTCGTAGCCGGCCGCCTCCATCAGGTCGCTGCGCAGCACGAACCCGGGCACCCGCGGCGCCAGGAAGCGCGTGTCCAGCCCGTTCGCCAGGTACACGTGCCCGTCCGGCGCGAAGCGCTGATAGTTGTCCACGTCCCACGCGGTGTAGACGCGGTCCAGGTTGGGCATGTTGCCCGCCTCGCGCTCGGCGTCCAGGGCGACGAACAGGCCCTGCGGCCCGTAGATGTTCGGGTCGTCCGCCATGGTGCGGAAGTACTGCATGACGTCCGGAAAATCCAGCGACGCCAGGGTCGTGCTCCACCAGGTGGACATGTCGCCCTGCTCGACGTGCATCGGCTGAATGGTCGTGCCGGTCGCCTCGCCCAGCCACTTCATGACCAGGGTCTCCGGCGTGGCGTTCTTGTTGAACTCGTAGAACCCGGACCAGGTGATGACCGGCCCATCGGCCGACACCGCGCCGGCGGCGGCCACCATCAGCACGAGTGCCAGGGTGCTCAAACGGGATAGCGATTGCCTCATGCAACGCCTCCTTCTTTGGGAGATTGCCGGCGCGCCGCGGCGCGCGGCTCGTGCCGATCAGTATGCGCCCGCGTTGCGGGCCGCCGCAACCTCAGCCCTTGATGGAGCCGAGGGTGATCCCCCTCACGAAGTAGCGCTGCGCGAAGGGGTAGACGAACAGGATCGGGACCACCGTGATCAGCGTGAACGCCATCTGCGTGGCCTTCAGGTAACCGCCCTGCCACACTTCCTGCGCCGCGTCGTACTGCCCCTCGACCTCGTACGCGGTGAGCTGCTCCGGCCCCGCGTCCGGGCTGCCGACGCTGGAGCCACCGAAGCCGCCGACGACCGCCACCTCCCGCAGGAACAGGGTCAGCGGGTACTGCTTCCGGTCGCTCAGGTAGATCAGCGCGCTGAAGAACGAGTTCCACATGGTAACGGCCGCGAACAGCCCGATCGTCGCCAGCATGGGCTTGATCAGCGGCAGCACGATCCTGAAGAACACCAGGAAGTCGCCGCCGCCGTCGACGTACACGGACTCCAGCAGCTCCTCGCTGACGTTGGTGTGGATGTAGACCCGGAACAGGATCACGTAGTAGGCGCTGACCGCGGTCGGCAGCACGATCGGCCAGAGCGTGTTCAGCATGCCGAGCTCCCTGATCCACAGGAAGTTCGGAATCAGCCCGCCGCTGAAGAACATCGACACCAGCAGCGCGGTGCCGATGAAGCCGCGGAACGCCAGCCTGCGCTGCGCGAGCGCGAAGCCGGCCATGCCGCACAGGATGACGGTCAGCACCGTGTTCAGCACGGTGTAGAGGATGGAGTTGTAGTAGGCGCGGGCGATGAACGGGTTGTACTGAAACAGGTAGGTGTAGATCTCCAGGCTGAAGTCGACCGGAATGAGGGTCACCTTGCCGAATCCCACGGCGAAGAAGTCGCTGGTCGAGATCGCGGCCATGTACACGAACGGGTAGAGGGCCGACATGGCGATCGCGAAGATCAGGACGACGTTGCCGACGTCGAACAGCTGCGAGCCGAACGACTGGCGATAGACGCGGGTCATCGCTACCAGAGCCCCTGCCCGCGCACCCGGCGGACGATCCGGTGCGTGGCGTAGACGATCGAGAAGGAGACGATGGAGTTGAGCAGACCCACGGCGGTCGCGTATCCGTACTGACCGTTCTGGATGCCGCGGCGGTACACGTAGGTCTGGATGATGTCCGACGTCTCGTAGGTGGCCGGGTTCTGGATCAGCAGCGCCTTCTCGAAGCCGACGTCGATCAGCGTCCGGGTGTTCAGGATCAGGAGCACCAGGATCGTCGGCAGGATGGAGGGCAGCGTCACGCGCCAGATCTTCTGGAAGCGTCCGGCGCCGTCGATGTCGGCGGACTCGTACAGCTCCGGGTTGATGCCGGTCATCGCCGCCAGGTACAGGATCGAGCCCCAGCCCAGGTTCTGCCAGATGCCGGAGATCACGTACATCGGCCGGAAGGCGCGCGGATCGGCCAGGATGACGGGCGCTTCCCCGGTCATGTCGGCGATGATCCGCGTGACCAGGCCTTCGAAATTGACGAACTGGAACATCAGGCCGACGATCACCACCTGCGACACGAAGTGCGGGAGGTAGGTCAGCGACTGCATCCAGCTCCTGAACTTGGCGTTCGCCAGCTCGTTCAGCAGGATCGCGAAGATGATCGGCGCCGGAAAGCCGTAGACGAGTTGCTGGAGTCCGAGCAGCACGGTGTTGCGGAGCAGCCTGAGGGTGTTCGGGTCGGTGAGGAAGTCCTCGAAGTACCTGAACCCGACCCAGTTGGCGCCGAAGAAGCCCTCGATCGGGCTGAACCGCCGGAAGGCGAACGTCAGGCCCCAGATCGGGATGTAGTGGAAGACCACCAGCCACACCAGGGCGATCCCGATCATGATGTGCCGCGCGGGAAAGCGGCGGATCACGTCGATGTTCCCGGCGAGGCGAGAACCCAGCGTGCGCGGCTCGGCCCTGCGCTCCCGCAGCGACGACTCGACCTGGGTGTCGGCCGTTACGCCGGCAGGTGCAGTGGAAACGTCAGACATGCACCAGGCCTCCGCCCATGCTTACGCCCGCATCCCCGGATCCAGGCACTGTCGCGGTCGCGACGATGGAGAGGTCATCCATTCACTCCATCCTTGGCGGCTGGCGGAGCCTCGAAAGGATATCGTGAGCCTGCCACCGCACCCGTCAGGTGTCAACGTGCAGGCGCAGGAGGCCGCAACCACAGAAACGCTTGACCGGCCATCACGCAAAGCCGATGCAGTGAAGGGGAATACGCCGCTCGGATTCGTATCGCCGGTCGGTCCCGTGAAAGAGGACGACCTTGCGGTCGTAGTCGAGCCCCTTGAACTGCGTTCGCCCCTTGCCCCGCCCGCCGACCTCGATCACGTAGTCCTGCCCGTCGAGCGTGACCAGAAAGTCGGGCGTCTTGGCGCCGCGGGTCGACTTGGCGTATCGGAACGCCGTCCCGTGCTGCGCCATCGCCAGGGCGAAGAAGTCCTCGCGCAGGGCGCCGATGCACTCGTCCCATGGCCGATACAGCAGTCGGTACGGCGGCTCCACGAACACCTTGGGCTCGCGCAGGACGTTCGTCCCTGCGGGGAACGCCTGCCGCAACAGGAATGCCCGTTCCAGAGCGCGCACGTAGCGTTCAGCCATGTACTTGGTGATCCCAAGGTTGCGGCCGATCGAGGTGTAGTTGACACCGTCGATCGGTGAGCGGCCGACGAAGGCAAGCGTGCGCTCGATGTGCTCCAGGTCGCCGACGGAAAGTCGCGGCTCATACGCCGGCAGGTCGCTCTGGATCACGGTCTCGACGATGTTGCCGAACAGGTCCGTAGCCGGCCCCGCTTCCAGCACGAACGGGTACAGCCCCCCGGTCAGGTACTCATCGAACCGGGGCGACGCCCGCAGGATGCCGGACGGCACCTCGTCCTGCAGCACCGCACCGAGGCTGACCGCCGGAAGAGCATGGTCGGCTGCGAACAGGAGGAACTCCCGGAATGTGAAGGGCAATAGCCGCAGCACGCGCACGCGCCGGGAGAGGTCCGCCACCGATCCGTACAGGGACACCGCCACGGAGCTGGTGAACCAGACCTGCGCCGGCAGGAAATCGAAGACCTGCTTGAGGTCGGCCGCGTAGTCGCGCAGGTGGTGGATCTCGTCGATGAAGAACGACCGCACTCCGTAACGGTCGCCGAAGAGGCGCACCAGGTCGGTCAAGCGGTCACCGCGATCGAGCGTGTCCGCCGACACGTAGAGGGCGTCTTCCGTCTGCGCACGCAGTTGCCGCAGCAGGACCGTCTTGCCGGTGCCGCGCGGGCCGATGAGGGCGACAAACGGCCGGCCTGATGTGCCGTGCAGCTTCGGAAAGAGAAAGCGCGTCCGGGTGAAACGGCCGACGCTCTGCACGGCAAGGCCGTCTCTGTCCAGGACCTGATTCGCGTCCATGGGAACGGACTCATCATATCATCTTGGAAAATCGATTTCCATGATGCATGCCATTTCAGTCATAGGATGACCATAAGGTCATCTCTTCGGCAGACCGACTTCGAAATCCTCCCACAGCTCCAGCAGCGCATACACCTCCCCGCCCTCCGGCAGGGGCGTGACGTGGTGCCGGACACGGGTCGTGTAGCTGCTTCCGGCGGCGAAGACCAGCGATCCCGGCCAGGTGACGTAGTCCATCGCCGGACCGGCGCCGCCCATGCACACCGCGGCGGTGGTCGCAGGCTCGAACAGGATGACGTGGCGCTCTCCGCCCGGAGCCGGGTGCGAGACGAGCGCCGGATGCGTCCATGATCCGCCGACGCGGCCGTTGCCGCGCGGGCAGTGCGGCACCTTGCCCAGAGGCAGAAACGGGCTGACGGGGTCCACGATCAGCCGGTCGATGTGGTAGCCGCCGATGTCCAGGAAGTTGACGAGCCCGCCGGAGGCGTCCCAGAACCGGCAGCCGATCGCGGTCTCCCGCGTCGGCCACCGGCCGGCCGGCCGGTTGAGGCTGGTGTAGCAGGCGAAGAACTGCCCGTACTCGGCGAGCTCCTCCCCGGTCTCGTTGGTGACGGTGATCGTGCAGTCGTAGGACAGCCGCGGCGGATCTTGCACGGTGGGGACGGCCCATTCGTGGCGAGTGCGCACGCCGTCGCAGCGGTACTCGCTCCACACCCGCGCCATGCCATCGACTTCGTCCCCTCCACATGCCGCCGGGACCATGCGCGGCCGCATCTCCGTCGATCCGTCGTAGCCCGCCCACCACTGCCACTCGCGACAGTCCCAGGTCGGGGTATCCGGCTCGACCGCATCGGTGCCGTCGGCCAGCACGAAGCGGTAGACGCCCAGATGGCGTTTGCCGGCGCCGTCGATGACCACCTCGGCGAGGTGCGTGCCGTCGCCGTCGCCCACGTCGATGTGGTAGCGCTGGATCATGGGGCGCTCAGCATGCCATCGGCCGCGAACGGGTTTCTCACCTCGACGCCGCTGTAGAACTGGCCGGGGTTGAGATCCTCCGAGTACACCATGGAGCAACTTGCCCGGCCCGCTGCGGACAGGATGAGCGAGTCCCAGAACGAGATCTGCCACAGCATCACACCTTCCATGGCGCGGTTGATGTCGTCGAGTGTGATCACCACCAGCTCGAATGGCCGAAACGTCGCCACGATCCCCTTTGCCAGCATCGGCTCGATCGAGAGCTTCCTGGTGGCAGAGACGAAGAACTCCTGCACCACCTGCGTCGAGATCACGCCGCTGCCTTCCTGCGCGCTGCGGCGGAGCAGCGCTCGCGCGACGCGCATCTTGTCCGGCTCATCATGGTCGCTGGCATAGACGAGCACGTTGGTATCGAAAAAGGACTTAGGCATCGTAGAGCTCGCTCCGGCTCCACTTCCGTCCGCGTGAGCGTCCCCGCGCTTCATCCATGGCGCGGAAGGTCTCCGACACCCAGTCGGCCTCCTGGATCACCCGCCGTCTCAGGAGGTCCCGAATGAGCGCATTGAAGGACATTCCGTGGCGACGGGCGTACTCGCGCCCTTGCTCGATGAGCTGATCTTCCATCGCCAGAGTCACGTTACGCATGGTCTTCACACTCCAATGTGCCACAGGTTATGTGTCTGTCAAGCGCGATCCTCGACGATCCGCATGGGGAGCGGTACTTTCCGTCCACGATGAAGACCAGACTGCTCCGTACCCGCCCGTGCCGCCGGTTGGTGGTCACCATCGCCGCGCTTGCGGTCCTGGCCACGCTGCTCCCGTCCGCCTGGGCGCAGGACGCGCAGACCGAGATCCCGTTCGACCCGGAGGTGCGCCGCGGCACGCTCGGCAACGGGCTGACCTACTACATCAAGGTCAACCCCGAGCCGCCCGAGCGCATCCAGCTCCGGCTGGGGGTGAAGGCCGGCTCCGTGCTGGAAGAGGAGTCCGAGCGCGGCCTCGCCCACTACCTGGAGCACATGGCCTTCAACGGCACCGCCTCCTTCGCCGGCAACGAGATCATCGAATACCTGGAGTCGATCGGCTCCGCCTTCGGACCCGACATCAACGGCTACACGAGCTTCGATGAGACCGTCTACATCCTGGAGATCCCCACCGAGCCGGACGTGATCGCCCAGGGGTTCGACATTCTGAGCGAATGGGCATACGCCATCACCCTGGATCCGGACGAGGTCGAGCGCGAGCGCGGCGTGGTGCTGGAGGAGTGGCGGCTCGGCCGCGGCGCCGACCAGCGCATCCGCGACCAGCAGTTCCCGGTGCTGTTCGGCGACTCCCAGTACTCGGTGCGGCTGCCGATCGGCCTGCAGGAAGTCATCGAGACCGCGTCGGCCGACGACCTGCGCGGCTTCTACGAGCGCTGGTACCGGCCCGACCTGATGGCCGTCGTCGCGGTGGGCGACCTGGACCCGGACGAGATGGAAGCCCTGATCCGCGAGCACTTCGCGCCGCCGCCGGAGGGTGCAGCGGACTTTCCGCGCGCCTACCGTACCGAAACGCCGACCGACCGGACGCAATATCCGGTTCCCCCGCACGCGGACCTGCGCGTGAACGTGGCGACCGATCCCGAGGAGAACCTCACCGCGCTGTGGATCTACCACAAGGTGCCGGCGCAGGTCGGACACGACCGCGCCGCCTACCGGCGCCTGCTGGTCGATGGCCTGTTCGCCCGCATGATCAACGCCCGCCTGTACGAGCGCGGCCGGGAGGCCGATCCGCCGTTCCTCGCCGCCGGCAGCGGCAGGTCACTGCTGGTAGGGGATGCCGCGACGCTGTACATGGCCGCCTACCTGGACAAGGACCGCATTCCGCGCGGGCTGGACACGCTGCTGGAGGAGATGCAGCGCGTCGTCCAGCACGGGTTCACCGCCACCGAGCTGGAGCGCGAGAAGGCCAACATGCTGCGCGCCATCGAGAGCGCCTGGCACGAGAAGGACCAGCGGCCGTCGCGGCGGCTGGCGGAGGAGTACCTGCGCCATTTCCTGGACGGCGAGCCGATCCCGGGGGTGGACGCGGAGTACGCCTTGCAGCAGGAGATGCTGCCGGAGATCACCGTCGAGGACGTGAATCGGATCGCCGATCCGTGGCGCGGGATCCACAACGCGGTGGTGCTGCTGTCGGGCCCGGACGGCATCCCGGCGGGGCCGGAGACCGAGGAGGAGCTGATCGCGAAGGTCACCGGCGGCCCGTCCCTGGAGGTCGCCGCCTACGACGATGCGGCCAGCGACGCGCCGCTGCTGGCAGAGATCCCGGAGCCGGGCGCGATCGTCGCCGAGGAACCCATCGACGCGGTCGACGCCGTGCGCTGGACCCTCTCCAACGGCGTCACCGTCATCGCCAAGCAGACCGACTTCCGGGACGACGAGGTGCTGCTGGCCTCCACCAGCCCCGGCGGCACGTCGCTGGTGGAGGACGCCGATTACGTGGCGGCCCTCACCGCCGACTCCCTGGTGAGCGGCTCCGGCGTCGGCGAGCACGACGTGGTCGCGCTGGAGAAGCTGCTGGCCGGCAACACCGCCTCGCTGTCGCCCTACATCGGCGGGCTGTTCGAAGGATTCACGGGCGACTCCTCGCCGGACGACCTGGAAACGCTGTTCCAGCTCGTCACCCTGTACGCGACCGCCCCTCGCCTGGACCAGGACTACTACGAGAGCTATTCGTCCAACCTGAGAAGCCAGGCCGAGACCCGGCTGTCGCAACCGGACGCGGTCTTCTCCGACACCTACCGCAGCGCCATCAGCCAGGACCACTTCCGCACCAGGCCGTTCACGCTGGAGTGGGTGGAAGAGCTCAACCTGGAGCGCTCCACCGCCATCTATCACGATCGCTTCGGCGACCTGGGCGACTTCACCTTCATCCTCGTCGGCGCGTTCGACTGGGACGAGTTGCGCTCGCTGGCCGCCACCTACCTGGCCACGCTGCCGGCGGGCGGCCGGGTCGAGACGTGGCGCGACGTGGGCATCGACCCGCCGCCGGGCGTGGAGGAGCGCATCGTCCGGCAGGGAATCGACGAGCGCTCGATGACCCAGATCGCCTTCGCCGGCGACATGGAGTGGAGCCGGGAAGCGTCGCTGGAGCTGGAGGCCCTCGGCGAGATGCTGCAGATCCGCCTGCGCGAACGGGTCCGTGAAGAACTGGGGGGCACGTACTCGATCGGCATCGGCGCTTCCGGCTCGGTCCTGCCCGACCCCGAGTACCAGGTCACGGTCTGGTTCTCGAGCGATCCGGACCGAGCCGACGAGCTGTTCGAGGAGGTGCTGATCGGCGTGGACTGGGCGCGTGAGGGCGCCGAGCAGATGTACCTGAACACGGCGAAGGAGATCCTGCGCTCCAGCCGCGAGGAGCAGCTCCGGCGCAACGGCTTCTGGCTGGGCCAGATCCGCGGCGCCGTGCAGCGCGGCGAGCCGTTCGAGGCGATCGACGGCTTCGACGAGCGCCTGGACGCGCTCACGCTGGAGCAGGTGACGGAGGCGGCCCGGCGCTACCTCAGCCGCGACCGCTACGTGCGGGTCGTGCTGCTGCCGGAAGAGTCGGAGAGCGGTTCGGAGTAGCCGCTCCCGGCGTCCGCGGCGCTCAGGTCCACCGCCGGCAGCCGTGCCTCGCACACCTCGCCGCCGGCGAGGCTGAGCGCGTAGCCACCCGCCGCGGACCGCGCCGTCACCACGCGGCGCAGTTCCGTGCCGGCGTAGTGGGCGGCCGCGTCGTTGTCCAGGGCGATGCCGGGGACGATCTCTCCGGCGCCCAGCATCGCGTGCAGGGTCGGCCGGCGTTCCGGCTCCGCGTCGTAGTGCGGGCAGCAGCTTCCCGGCAGGAAGCCCAGGCAGTCGAGCGCCCGCAGCCGGTCGGCCCAGGAGTCGGTGCTGCCTTGCTCGAACCAGCAGATCGCCCCGGCGCTGACCCCCGACAGCACGATCCCGGCCTGCCACGCCTCCCGCAGGACCTCGTGCAGGCCCCACTCGCGCCAGACGCCCAGCAGGCTGCGGGTGTTGCCCCCGCCCACGAAGATCACGTCGCGGCCGAACACCCACTCGCGCAGATCGGGCGTGCGCGTGAACAGCGACAGGTGCGACGGCCGGCAGTCCAGGCGCCCGCAGGCGGCGTAGAAGCGGACCAGGTAGGAATCGGCGTCGCCGGTGGCGGTGGGGATGAAGCCGATCGAGGGCCGTTCGGCCGTCGCCTGCGCAAGGATGTAGCGCTCCAGGAGCAGGTCTCCCGGTCCGAACCCGCCGCCGCCGAGCGCGATGATGTGGTTCCGGGCCGACAGACGCTCAGTCGACGTGGAAGACCTCCTCGGCCGCGGCCCACCACTCGCCTTCGGCGCGGTCCGGCAGCGGCTCCTGGCAGGGGTCGGTGATCTTCCACCACTCCTGCGTCCTGGGATCGGCCGCCATCGCCGCCATGTCCGCGGCGAAGTCGCTGCCCACGTACTCGAAGTACGAGAACAGGTAGTGCTTGCCGTCCGGCAGCTTGCGCAGGAAGATCGAGTAGTTGCGGATGTTGGACCGGTGGATCCGGTCCAGCACGTCCGGCCACACGTCGGCATGCAGCCGGTTGTACTCCTCGATCTTCTCTTCCCGCAGGCCGACGATCGATCCGTAGCGCTTCACGTCTCTCCTCCTCTGCGCTGCCGCGCCAGTCGCGCCCCGGCGGTCAGCGCCTGCAGCTTGGCGCGGGCGATGTGCCGGGGGCAGTGGTTGAAGCCGCAGTCCGGCACCGCGACGATGCGCCGTGCATCCACGTGGCGCGCCGCCTGCTCCAGGGCGGCGGCCACTTCCTCGGCGTCCTCCACGAAGTAGGACTTCACGTCGACCACGCCGACGCCGACGTCGATCGGCTCCGGCACCTGCGCCAGCAGCTCGAGCTGCGCCTGCTCGCGGTTGGCGAACTCGAAGTTGAGCTGGTCGCAGCGCGCCCGGCCGAGCGCCGGGAACAGGTAGCGGTAGTCGCGCCGGTCGCGCGAGCGCCCCCTGAAGTTGCCGAAGCACAGGTGCACGCCGACGCGCGCCTCGACACCGTTGCGGGTCGCATTGAGCACATCGACCAACTCGGCCCCCGCGGCGTGACTGGTGGCGTAGCGCGGCTCGTCGATCTGCAGATACGTGGCACCGGCCGCGGCCAGCGCCCGCATCTCGGCGTTGACGATGTCGATCATGTCGGCCAGCACCGCATCACGGCCGGTCCCGCCGTCGGGCAGCAGCAGCGGCAGGGAGAGCGTCACCGGCCCCGGAACGCACACCTTCATGGGGCGCTCGGTGTGGCGGCGCAGGTAGGAGACCTCGTCGACGATCCCCAGCCCCTCCGCGGCCCGAACCGGCCCCTCGACCCGGTAGCGCGGGTTCTGGTCGTAGCCGGCGGCGCCGAGCCGGCGCGCGGGACGGAGCTGCATCAGGCCGGTAAGGCGGCCGTAGAAGCCCTGGATGAAGTCGCGGCGCCGCATCTCGCCGTCGGTGACCACGTCCACGCCGGCGTGCTCCTGGTCGAACAGCGCCACGTTGACCGCGTCATCGAGCGCCTCGGCAATGTCGGACTCCCCCAGGTCGCCGGCGGACGCGGCTCGCTCCTCCATGGCGATCAGCCAGCTCGGCAGCGCGTAGCTGCCGATCAGCTCGGTGGGAAAGAGCGGGCGGCCGTCCACGTTCAGCCCGCCGCCTCCCGGATGGCGTCGACGTTGCGGCGCGCGACCTGGGCCAGCATGCCGTTCAGCTCGCCGCAGATGATCATCCTGGCGCCCATCTCGATCCAGCGCGCCGCGCTCTCGCCGTCGGGGACCACCGTCCCGCACGGCTTGCCCACGCGCGCGCAGCCCTCGATGGCCCGGCGGATCACCGCCTCGTGCGGGCCGCCGGGGCGGTAGAAGTCGGCCAGGGCGATGCCGTGCGACATGGCCAGGTCGTACGGGCCGACCAGGCAGGCGGTGATCCACGGCCGGTCGAACACCGACGGGTCGTCGACCGCGCGCGGCGTCTCGATCATGGGGATCAGCGCGAGCTGCTCCTCGAACTCCGCCCAGGTCTCGCGGCGGAAGTCGCTCACGTGGCGGTTGCCGGGACCGCCCGGGCCGCGCTCGCCGGCCGGCGGCAGGAACGCGGCGCGGCGCAGCGTGTCGACCTGCTCGGGGGTGTCGACCATCGGCAGGATGGCCCCGAGCGAGCCGTAGTCGAGCGCAAGGCGCACGTGCTCGTAGGTACAGAAGGTGCGCATGATCACGGCAAAGCCGGCCAGGCGGCCGACCCGGCAGATGGCGGCAAGGCGGTCCGGCGGATATTCGCCGTGCTCGGCGTCGAGCATCAGGAAGTCGTACCCCGCGCTCTGCAGCACCTCGATGTGCGATTCATGGGTGTTGTCGGTGGCGAGCGCTCCGATCGGCACCTCGCCGGCCGCGAGCTTGCGCACGACGGCGTTCTGGGTCACAGGCATGGAGAAACCATACCGCACTGGCGGCTACAGGATGCCGGCGATCTCCAGCAGCCCCGAGACCCGTACCGCCATCACCACCACGGCGACGACCAGGATCGCCCGGATCCAGCGCTCGCCGCCGGCCACCGAGAAGCGTGCGCCGATCCAGGCGCCCGCGGCATTGCCGGCCGCCAGCGTCAGACCCGGTCCCCACTCGACCTTGCCGTTGAGCAGGAACACCGTCAGGGCCGACACCGTGAAGATCAGGATCACCGCCACCTTGACCGCGTTGATGCGCACCAGGTCGTAGCCGGTCAGGAAGATCAGGGAGCTCATGATCAGGAAACCCACGCCCGCCTGGATGAAGCCCCCGTACACGCCGATGGCGAAGAACAGCGCCATCAGCAGAATGCGCCGCGAGCCGGCCGGCGGCTCCGCCGCGCCCTGCCCGTCGGCGGGCTTGGGCTTGAAGAATATCGACACCAGCACCAGCACCATGACCCCGGCCAGCACCGCGTTGAACACGGCGTCCGGCACGTCCACGGCGATGCGCGAACCGACCACCGCCCCGGCCAGCGCCGGCAGGCCGAGCTGCAGGGCGAGCGCCGGCTCGAAGTGGCCCTTGCTGCGAAAGCCGGCGACGGCGGTGATGTTCTGCAGCATGATCGCCACCCGCACCGTGCCGTTGGCGACGCTGGAGGGCATGCCCAGGAAGATCAGCACGGGCATGGTGAGCGCGCTGCCGCCGCCGGCCACCGTGTTCAGGAAGCCGCCGGCGACGCCGACCACCAGCACCAGCGCGAGCTCGGGTAGGGCCACGGCGGTCACCGAATGTTGGTATCGATCAGATCAGCCACGCGTATAGAGATCCGCGCGTGTCCAATCGCGCGGCTGCCTGGGCTGACCGGGCTCGCGCCTGCGCTGTCGCTGCGTAGCGGCGTCGTACAGCCCCAGCCGGTCCTCGACCGACAGGACCACACGCGGCGTGATGATCGTCACGATCGACGCGGAGGACGTCGCCGGCAGTCGCCGGGCTGGGCTCATGCGTCGGCCTCCGGGGCGGGCACCGATGGCGCCGGGGCCGGCGTCGATCCGCCGTTCGCCGGCGGGCGCCAAGGGCCGGTCAACGCCCCTGCGATCCGCGCCACCCACTCGGCCAAGGCGTGCACGTCGCGGCGCACTTCGCCGATCTCGCCGACGACACGGCCATGCAACGCCAGGATCAGCGGCACCAGCACGGCCAGCACTGCAACGCCAACGCCAACGATGGCGATTGCTTCGGGGCTCACGTCCACGCCTCCTTACGGCGCCGCCACCGGGACGACACGACCTTCGGATATGCTGCGGCTGACGGCGTCGGTGAACTCCATGTACTGCAGGCCGACGGTGAACGGCGTCAGCACGATCTCTTCCTCGCCGCGGATGGCGCCGACGAACTCGTCCTCCACCCGCCAGGACTGCTCCTCCTCGGGGCGGACCTCCACTTCGGCCAGCGCGTCGTCGTCGCGGCGTCCGGCGCATACGGTATCGGACTCGCTGTCGAAGCGGATCGTCCCGTCCGAACCGCACAGGTGGATCTGCGAGCCGCCGCTCAGCCCCATCACCGCCGACACCTGCAGGTGGAGCTGCGCGCCGCAGTGCAACTCCGCCGTGATGTCGATGTGCTCCGGGACCAGCGCGTCGCGCAGCACGCCCGATGCATCGCGCCGGCGCGTCACGAACGTCCTGCCCATCGCCGATAGATGGCGGGCCGTGCCCACCCAGCGCATCATCGCCTCGTACCAGATGCCCATGCTCATGATGTTGCGGCCCGACAGGTCGGTGTCCTGGCGCCAGTGCAGCGGCGCGTCGCGGTCCAGGAAGCCGGTGGAGACCCGCGCGTCGACGACCAGCAGCTCGCCGAGGAGCCCGTCGGCCATCAGCCGCTGAATGGTACGGTCGACCCGCACCGTCATCGGCGACGGCACGATCTGCGCCACCAGGTCCGGGTGCGCCCGCGACGCCGCGAGCATCCTGCGCGCCTCGGCGGCGTCGCGCGCCATGCGCGCCTCGCACAGCACGTGCTTGCCGGCCTTCAGCGCGGCCACCGTCACCTGCTCGTGCAGGTAGGGCCACGTGCCGATCACCACCGCGTCCACGTCGGACTCGACCACCGCCCGCCACGTCGTCAGCACCTGCGGGATGCCGAACTCCTCCGCCACCCGCGCGCCCGAAGCGTGCGACCGGTTGCAGACGCTCACCACCTCGACCCCGTCGATCGCCTGCAGGCGCGGGATGTGCAGGTGGCGCGTGTTGGCGCCGGCGCCCACGACGCCAACCCTGATCCGTGTACTCATTGATTAATGCCTCCTTGTGAGTGATTCATCTCCGAGAGTTCCTGTACCTCGCTGCACTCCATCAACTCGTCGCCCCGCTCCGGCCGTCGGTCCGGGGCGTTGTCGAGCAGGATCAACAGCCCGCCGGGCTTCGCGCCGGCGGCGCGATCCTTGAGAAACCCCTTGGCCGACTCGACACCAAGTCGGTACTCAGGCGGGAGCATCGCGCCGCGACTATGATAGCGACCACTCATCGACATTCAATCCAGGTCTGCGACTATTGGAGCGCGCTCCCACGGGAAACTGTTCTTCAAGGGGATCCTGTGAGCAAAGTCCACCCAAACCTCGCGAACACGCTCAAGAAGACGCCGAGTGCCGAGGATGAACTCGAGCCTGCTCACTCTGAGAGGTCCTTCCGCACCATCGAAGATGAATCGATACCCGTTGTCTGACGGGCGGCACCGGTAGAGGTCCACGAATCCGGTCTTCAGCACTTCGGAGAATGCCTTCTGCACGGCTCGTGAATAGGTAGAGGGGTTGCGGGGAGGCGGCCAACCGGCGGTCACTCGATCCTCCGAAACCACGTTGAAGTCGCCGCAGAGCAATCGTTGTTCCGAACGGCACGGTTCGCCAAGGTATTTCGTTAGGCTTTCAAACCATGCGAGTTTGCAGTCCTTCAGCTTGGCTGGTGCATAGATGGTGGACACCTCCAGCCCGTCGACTTCGACGGTCAGCAGCCTTGGACCGAGTGCCGCATCGCTAGGTACAGGGATGTGCTTGTTCTTGCTGAGGACAGCGATGCCCAATCCGTACTTGGCATACAGTGGGTGGGCACGATAACCCGCTGACTGCAAGTCCTTCGTCGGGAACTCCGCCTTTGCCCCTATCTTCTGGAGGGCGACCACATCCGGCTTGCGTGCCTCCAACCAACGAAGGAGATACTCCTTGCGTGCGCCGGCACCCTTGATGTTCCACGTAGCGATCCTCACGGCACCCCAAGCTACCATTACCGACGCCTATCCCGCGAGCAGGTGGCGGCTCAGGTCCCAGACGATCGTGGCGATGCCCAGGAGCAGGACGACGGCGAACAGGCGGCGGATGCGCGGCCCCTTGAACCGCTTGGCGAGGCGCACGCCGGCCTGCACGCCGAGGACGGAGCCCGCGGTGAGCAGCACCACGAGCAGCAGCTCGACGTGTCCCTGACCGCCGTGGCGGAGCGCCCCGTAGCCGGAGGCCAGCAGCACTTGCACGGCGCTGGTGCCGATCGCGACGTGGGTCGGCACGCCCAGGACGTAGATCAGGAGCGGGAAGTTGATGAATCCGCCGCCCACGCCCATCAGGCCGGTGAGGATGCCGACACAGAATCCCATTGCCACCGGCACCCAGACCGAGATGCCCGCCACGTCGGAGCGCGGCAGGGCGATGACCGGGCGCAGCCGGATCCGGCGCAGCGCCCGCGCCACGCGCGTGTCCACGCCGTCCCCGGCCCCCGACCGTGTCTCGCGCCAGATCATCACGGCGACCGACGCCAGCAGCACGACGAACAGGGCGCCGAGCACCAGGTCGAGCAGCGTGATGCCGCTGCCGAACGCGCTCACCTCGCCCATCGACTCCAGCGCGTTCTGAATGCGCAGGCCCACCTCGGCCCCCGCCACCGCGCCGGCGCCGAGCACCAGCCCCAGGCGGAGCTCGACGTTGCCGGCCCGCCGGTGCCGGTACGCGGACACCGTGCCGGTCAGGAAGATCTGCACCAGGTCGGTGCCCACGGCGACCGGGTACGGCACCCCGAACAGCGCCTTGAGCGCCGGCGTGAGCAGGAACCCGCCGCCGACGCCGAACAGCCCGGTGAGCACGCCCACCGAGAAGCCGAGCACCACCACGCCCGGCAGCCACACCTCCACCTGCGCCAGGGGAAGGAACAGCGTCAGCACGCGTGCACCTTACCCCGGCGCACGCCGCGCGCCCGCTGGCGGCTCTACAGCCCGACCGGCGCCACCACCACCCAGTAGTAGACCAGGTAGGCGCCCGCTCCCAGCAGGAACAGCACGCCGACGTGGTTGGCGAACGGCATCAGCGCCCGCAGCCGCTGCGCCAGCGTGGTGCGCAACAGCGCCGCCGCGACGGTGACCACGGTGATCACCGCCCCCATGCCCAGCGCGTAGCTCACGAACTGGGCAAGGCTGACCAGCCACCCGTCGGCGGTCAGCGCCGTCGACACCACCAGCAGGAAGATCGGCAGCGCGCAGCTCAGCGACGCGATGGAGTAGGTCATCCCGAACAGCAGCGCGTTCAGGGTGTTGCGCCGCGGCGTGACGTGCACGCGGCTTGCGGCGGCGATGCCGATCTTGCGGCCGGTGACCAGCAGCCACAGCGCCAGCGCCACCATGACGGCTCCCACCCCCGTGGCGGCATAGGGCAGCACCGGACCCAGCGCCTGCCCGGCCAGCCCCACCAGCACGCCCACCGGGGCCACCACCAACGCGAATCCCACGGTGGTGGCCGCGGCGATGCGGACCGCCGCCAACGTGCGCCTCATCCACGACGCGGCGCCGTAGCCGGTCTCCTGCGTACCGAGCTGCAGCGACAGGTAGGTGGGCAACATGATGAAGCCGCAGGGATTGACGCAGGCGACGATGCCGGCCCCGAACGCGGTGCCGAACCGCACCGAGCGGGCCAGCTCGGTGGCGGCGTTCTCGGCGCCGGCCTGCACGCGCGTGAGCAGATAGACCAGGGCGACCACCGCGGCGGCCGGCACCACGTAGTACCAGAGTGCGTGCCGCCACCCGCCCGTCGCCGCGCGGGACGGGCCGGCAGTCCGGGCGGTGGCCATGCGCCTACTTCTCCGCGTCGATCAGGGCGCCGGCCAGCTCCTCCAGCTTCTCCCTGGTCAGCAAGCCGGTCCAGGAATGGGCGATCTGCCCTTCGGAATTGATGAAGTAGGTAGCAGGAAGCCCGAGCAGCTCGTATTCCTTCTGGACGTGCTCGTCCGCGGTGGTGACCGCGGGATAGGTGATCTTCAGCGTGTGCAGCAGCGACACCGCGTGCTCGGGCAGGCCGAGCCCGGCGAGCGCGCCGATGTCGACACCCAGCATCACGACCTGCCTGCGGTGCTTGTCGTAGTACTCCTGGAACTCCGGCATCTCGACCTGGCACGGCGGGCACTGGGCCGCCCAGAAGTTGAGGATGATCGGCTTGCCCAGGGCGACCACGTCGCTCAGGCGCAGCTCCCGGCCGCCGAGCTCCTTCTCGCCCTGGTACGCCTCGAAAGAGAAATCCGGCGCCATCGGCAGATCCGCCTGAACCGGGGCGCCTCCGTCGCCGCCCTTGCCGCCGCATCCGGCAAGCAGCAGGCCGGCCGCCAAGGCCGCCAGCAGGACGTGAACGCCTGGTCGTGAACGCTCCATTGCTTCCTCCTCAGTCGATGCGCGCAACGGGCATCCCCTTACCCGGCGACCCCATCGCCCCACGGCACCGTCAACCCGAGCGCGCGCAGCTTGGCCTCCGCTTCCGCGCGTTCCCGATTGCGCGCCAGCCGCCCGGGCCGGCCCTTGCGCTCCGTCAGCCATCCGGCCGAGCGCGCGGTCGCGAACGCCGCGCCGGCGTCCCCGGCCGTAAGAGCGGTCACCAGCTCGGTTTCGATCCGGCTCAGGCTGGTCGTGTGCAGGCGGTAGTCGCAGAACGCCTCCCAGGCCAGCGGGCACCAGCGGGCGACCACTTCCGCGCCGATCACCTGCGCGTAGTGGCGTATCTCGAGTTGCGCGTGGTCGTCCATGCGCAGCGACAGGAAATGCAGCAGGTTGTGCAGGTCGATCTTCCAGTACGCCTCGGTGTAGGTGGACAGCGGCAGGTCCTTGCGCGCCTGCTCGCGCGCCACGCCGGCATCGAGCCGTTCCTGGTAGACGGCCCGTGCCTGCCGCTGCAGCTCCGCCTCCGCGGCACTCAGCCGCTCGCCGACCGACCGGTCCAGCGGCTCGCCCGATCCCTGCCGGTTGCCGGACGCCTGCGTGCGCCACTCCGCGGGCGACGTTGCCTGCGCGGCGTCGATGGCGATCGAGTAGCGGGTCGAGATCTCGTTGACCGACGCGGTGCGGTGGCGGATCCACTGCCGCCAGGCGTCCATCGGCACGCGCACGTGCAGCTTCAGCTCGCACATCTCGAACGGGGTGGTGTGGCGGTGGCGCATCAGGTAGCGGATCAGCCCGCGGTCGTCGCTCACCCGCCGGGTGCCCTCCCCGTAGGAGACGCGCGCCGCCTGCACGATCGCGGCGTCGTCGCCCAGGTAGTCGACGACGCGCACGAACCCGTCATCCAGCACGTCCAGCCGGCGGCCCAGGATCTCGTCCAGCGCGGCGACGTGCGGCCGCGTGAGCGCGTGCTCATCGGCTTCCCGGTCGGCGCCTTCGGCCTCCAGGAAGCGGGCCGCGCGCTCGACCACCCGGCCCGCCTCCGGGAAGGTGAACAGCTCGCACACCGCCGGGAACGGCAGCCAGCGGTGGTCGGCGATCTCCTCGGCCTGCAGCCGGACCTCGCCCGTGCCCGCGTCGGCCAGGAAGTAGTACACGACTTTGTCGTCGCCGGACGGGAGGCGGTAGCGCACCTCCTCGCGGAACCCCGGCAGAAAGCTCACGTCCTGCAGGCCCACCTCCTCGGCGATCTCGCGACGCGCCGCTTCGGCGATGCTCTCGCCGGCCTCGACGTGGCCCTTGACCAGCCCCCAGTAGCCGCGCTCCGACCGTGACTCCACCGCCAGGAAGTGCAGCGCACCGTCGATCCTGCGGAAGAGCGCCGCGCCGCTCGAGGTTACGTGCGCCATCGCTACCGAACCGACAGGACGACCTTGCCGACGTTCCCGAAGCCCTCGACCAGCGCGTGCGCGTCGCCCGCCTGCCGGATCGGCAGCGTGCGGTCGATGATCGGCTGCAGCCTCCCTTCGTCGAAGAGCGGCAGGAACCGCCGCGCGAATCCCGCCGTGATCGCCGCCTTCTCCTCGTCCGAGCGGCCGCGCAGCACCGAGCCGATGATCCGGATCCTCCGCCGCATCAGCGCGGCCAGGTCGACCGTCGCCTGCGCGCCGCCCAGCGTCGCCAACAGGACCAGGCGCCCGCGGGTCGCGAGCACCCGCACGTTGCGCTCCAGGTAATCGGCGCCGACGATGTCCAGCACCATGTCCACGCCGCCCCACTCGCGCTCGATCTCGGCGGCGAAGTCCTGCCGGGTGTGGTCGATCGCGAGCTCGGCGCCCAGGCGCCGGCAGACCGAGAGCTTGCGCTCGTCGCGCGCGGTGACCGCCACCCGCGCGCCCGCGCAGGCGGCGAGCTGGATGGCCGCGGTGCCGACCCCGCTGGCGCCGCCGTGGATGAGCACCGATTCGCCCGCGCGCAGCTCCGCTTCCTGGAACAGGTTCACGTACGCGGTGAGGAACGCCTCCGGCACCGCCGCCGCCTCCGCCAGCGACAGCCGTTCCGGCACGCGCATCAGGCTGCTGGCAGGCACCGGGCAGCGCTCGGCATAGGCGCCGCCGGCGACGATCGCGCACACGCGGTCGCCGGCCGACCATGCCGCGACGCCCTGGCCGAGCGCTCCGATCCGTCCGGCGATTTCCAGCCCCAGGATATCCGAAACCCCGGGCGGCGGCGGGTAGCGCCCGGCGCGCTGCAGCAGGTCGGCGCGGTTCACCGCCGTGGCGGCCACCTCGACCAGGACGTGACCGGCCGGCGGCGGTGCCGGCTCGGCGACCTCCTCCCAGCGCAGCGAGTGCTCGGGGGCGCGGCCGACGACGATCGCGTGCACGGTCAGCCCTGTAGGTTGGCGATGGCCGTGCGAGGAGACTCGCCGGGACCGACGAAGCGGACGATCACGCTCACCAGCAGGGGGCCGGCCAGCGCCTCCCGGAAGCGCTCGCAGGTGGCCTCCGGGCCGGCTTCGAAGCGCACGCTCAAGAGGTCGCCGGCGAACGGCGCGGGGTCGCCGGCGCCTCCGGCGTACGTCGTGACGCAGCGCCCGCTGCCCGGCGGCAGCCCGTCGTAGCAGAAGACGCTGCGCTCGGTCACCGCCCGGCCGTCCACGGTGCGCTCGCGCACCACGCCCAGCCGGCACGCACCGGGAGCGCCGGCGTCGGCCGTGCCGGTGATGCGCGGCGTGGCGAGCTCGTCCGGCTCGGCCGTCCACGACGCGAGCGCCTGCTCCAGCCCGCCGCCTGCGCACAGGACGTCCAGGACCGGCCGGGTCTGCTCCCCGTTGCTCACCACGTGCGTCCCGCCACGGCTCATGAGCAGCGGATAGACCACCAGCGCCGGGTCGTCGCCGCGGCCGGCGTCGACGAATTCCGTCCGTACCGTGCCGTCGGCCGACTCCACCAGCCGCCGGTTGCGGCTTCGCTCGCTGCGGCCGGTGATCCAGTAGACGATCACCGAGCTCGTTCCGTCGGGCGCCGGCCCCAGCGCCAGCCCGCGCCCGCGGTAGGTGCCGTCGGCCAGCCGCGCCAAGCCGTCCATGTCCGGCGCGCTCAGCCCGGAAGCGCGGCGCGGATGCGCGCCGCCTCGGCCGCCAGCGCCTCGTCCCCCGGGTTCGGACCGACGCTCGCGAAGTCCATGTCGTTCATGCCGTCGATCGGGCTCACGTGGACGTGCACGTGCGGGACCTCCAGCCCGGCGATCAGCAGACCCACCTTGGTGGGCCGGTACGCCGCCTGCTGCGCGCGGGCGATGGTGCGCGCCACCCCCATCAGCGCGTTCAGGGTCTCGTCATCCAGGTCGATCCAGTGATCGACCTCGGCCCGCGGCACCACGAGCGTGTGACCGGGGCGCAGCGGGTTGATGGAAAGGAACGCCACGCACCGTTCGTCCTGCCAGACGAAGTGGGCCGGCAACTCGCCGGCGATGATCCGCGTGAAGACGCTTGCCATGACGAGGCGCAGTGTAACCCGGACCACGGTCGGGCTATGCTCTTATCCGCACGTGGACCACTCCCGCACGCTCAACGTCCTGCTGTTCATCATCGTCGTCATCGCCGTCGGCGTGACGCTGAAGCTCATGCAGCCGGTGCTGACGCTGTTCCTGGTGGCGCTGATGCTGGCCTACCTGATCGATCCGGTGATGGTGGTGTTGGACGAGCGCCTGAAGCTGCCGTTGTGGGTCGCGCTGCCGTTGACCGCGATCCTGTCGCTGGCCGTGCTGTCGGGCATCGGCGTGATCGTCATCCGCAGCCTGGTGGAATTCACGCGGGACTTCGACGACTTCATGCCGGACATCGACCAGACCCTGCAGAGCGCCACGGACTTCATCGCGAGCAGATTCGGGATGGAGCTCTCCTTCGATCCGCTGGACGAGCTGCGCGGCCTGCTGCTGTCGTCCTTGAACCAGGTGGCGACCGCGGCGCAGTCGGTGCTGCGCGGCGTCACCTCCTTCCTGCTGGTGTTCTTCTTCGCGCTACTGTTCCTCTCGGCGAAACACCACATGACACGAAGCTTCGCGGACGCGTTTTCGCATCCGCAGAGCTCGATGCCGGCCATCCTAGCGGGCATCGACCGCTCGCTGCGCCGCTTCATCGGCGTCAAGACCCTGATCAGCCTGTCGGTCGGCACCGCCACGAGCGTGATCCTGCTGGCCTTCGGCGTCCGCTTCGCCGTGGTATGGGGATTGCTCACCTTCCTCCTCAACTTCATCCCCAGCGTCGGATCGCTCTTGTCGATCGCCGCCGTGGCGCTGTTCTCCTTCGCGCAGTTCGGCGGCGGGCTGACGCCGATCGCCGTGATCGCGTGCGTGACCGCGGCGCAGGTCCTTACCGGCAGCATCCTGGAGCCCAAGCTGCTCGGCGACGCGCTGAACCTGTCGCTGCTGGTGGTGTTCATCTTCCTGTTCTTTTGGGGGTGGCTGTGGGGTCCGATCGGCGCCCTGCTGGCGGTGCCGATGACCGCGGCGCTGCGCATCGTGCTGGCCAACATCCCGGCGACCGAGTCGTTCACCCGGCTCATGGAGGGCCGGCGGCGCGAGTCGTCCTGAGGTGGCCGGCATGGTTCCCGGCGGCCGGGTCGATGCCCTGCGGATCGACGATCTGTGGGTGCGCCGCGGCACCCGCGACGTGCTGCAGGGCGTCAGCCTGGAGGTCGCCGGCGGCGGCGGGCTCTTGATCACCGGCGCCAACGGCACCGGCAAGACCACGCTGCTGCGGGCGATCCTGGGATTCCTGCCGCCGCGGCGCGGCGCGGTCACCTTCGGCGGGCGCCCGGTGCGGGCTCCGGCAGCCGGCTACGTGCCGCAGGAGTCGCCTGCCGGCGACCTGCCGATCACCGCCGCCGAGGTGGTGGAGATCGGCACCGTGGCGCGGCGCCTGGGCGCTGCCGAGCGCGGCCGGGTCGTGGCCGCGGCCATGGATGACACGGGGTGCGAGCACCTGCGCCGGCGCCGCTACGGGGAGCTGTCGGGCGGCGAACGGCAGCGCGTGTCGGTGGCGCGCTGCCTGGTGCAGGACGCGCGGCTGCTGCTCCTGGACGAGCCGACCTCGGCCCTGGACGCCGCCGCGCGCGCCGGCCTGATCGAGCTCCTGGAGCGCCTGCGCGAGCGGCTGGAGCTCGCGATCCTGATGGTCAGCCATGATCCATCGATCGTCAGCGACGATCAGCAGGTTCGGGCGCGCGTCCCGTGGCCGGTGCGCGAGCTGCGCGACGGGCGTGTGCGGGCTTGAGCACCCTGCTCGAAGCGCTCGCCGTGGCGCCGATCGCGCGCGGGCTGGCCGCCGTGCTGATCGCCGGCGCCGCGCTGCCCCTGGCCGGGGTGCTGGTACTGCGCCTGGAGCTCGTGACCCTGCGCTTCACCCTCATGCACGGAGCGCTGCTGGGAGCGGCGGTGGCGCTGGCGGTCGGGCTGGATCCGCTGCTTCCGGGCCTGGCCGTCGCCCTGCTGCTGGTGGTCACGCACGTGCCGCTGGCCAGGGCGGCGGGGCTGCGGCTGGGCTACGTGGCGGCCTTCCTGATGGTGATCACCATCGGCGCCGCAGCGGCGGTGATCTACCGCGCCGCGGTGCCGGCGCCGGAGGTGTTCGCGGTGTTGTGGGGCGATCCGTTCGCGCTCAGCCGCACCGACCTGATCGCTGTCGCGGCGTTCGGGGCGGCGCTGATCGCGTTCGTGGCGCTGGCCCACCGCCGCATCGCGGCGCTCCTGTTCGACCAGGAGGTGGCGGCCGCGAGCGGGGTGGCCGTGCGGCGGGTGCGGGCGGCGGTGCTGCTTGCGGTAGGCTGCGCCGTGGCCTTCGCGATGAAGCTGATCGGCGCGCTGCTGCTCGACGCCATCCTGCTGTTGCCGGCGATCCTGGCGCTGGCCGTAGCGCGCAGCGTGCGCGGCCTGTTCCTGCTGGCTGCGGCGGCCGGCCTGGCCGTGGCGGCGGCGGGGTTCGCCGTGGCGCTCCTGGTCGACCTGCCGGCGAGCGCCGGCGTGACGCTGGCGGCGGCCCTGCTGCTGCCGGTGGTGATCGTCGCCCGCCGGCGAAGACACGCGTGAGCCGGCAGACCGTGGCCGGCGCCCGGCGGCTCCCGCGGCTGCGATACCTGCTGCTGGTGGCATGGATCGGCTGCGCGGCCGCAGCCGGCGCGGACGGCGGCGCTGTGGTCGCGTCGACGGAGTGGACGGCCGCCTTCGCGCGCGCGGCCGGCATCCCGGAAGTGAGAGTGCTGGCGCCGGCCGCTTCGCGCCATCCGGCCGAGTACCCGTTGCGGCCGTCGGACCTGCGCGCCGTCGCCGCAGCGGACGCGCTGATCTTCGCCGGCTACGAGGCGATGGCTGCCCGCCTGCGGGAAGTGGCCCCGAAGGACGCGACCGTCCTGCGCATCGACACCGACTACTCGCTGGCCACGCTCCGCGGATCGCTCGAGGCGCTGCGGGCGGCCGGCGGCACCACGGAGACCGCGGCGGCCAGCCTGCGCGCGATCGCCTTGGAGTACGCCGCCTGGCGAGCCGAGCTTGCGGCGCGGGACCTGGCTGGAGCGCCGGCGCTGGTCCACCGCTTCCAGGAGCCGCTGGCGCGCGAGCTGGGATTCGAGGTGGTCGCCGTGTTCGGCCCGCTGCCGCCGCAGGCAGCCGCGCTCGCCTCCCTGGCCGAGGCGGAGGTGGCGCTGATCATCGACAACCACCACAACGCGGTTGCCGCGCCGCTCGCGGAGGTGCACGCCCCGGCGCCCGTGGTCGCGTTCCTGAACTTCCCCGGCGCCGCCGGCACCGCGACCCTGCTGGACGTGGTCCGCCACAACCGCCGGCTGCTGGCCGCCGCGCTGGACGGATGACGGGCCGCTACGCCCGATCCGTGATCTGGAAGGCGTACAGGCTGGCCTCGCTCAGGTAGAACTTCAGGCGGATCGCCCGACCGCGCAGCCCCGAAAGGTCGCCGCCGTTCCACCGGACCGGGTGCGCCAGCGCGTCACCTGCGAACGCCGTGCACTCAACCCGGCCGAACCCCTCGACCACCTCGCCACGCTCCGTGAGCACCTCGACCTGGATCCGTCCGTTGGCGGCGCAGGCGTTGATCTCCAGGCCGTCCCCCTCGCAGGTGAACGCCCGCGTCACCAGCACCCCCTCGCTTTGCCGCACCGGCGTGCGCGCGATGAAGCGGTCGCGCTTGAGCGTCGCCAGCCCCACCGCGCTCTCCTGCGCCCCCGAGTCGTTGTGCAAGACGTTGTGGCCGGTGTAGTAGAACCACAGCTCGTCGCCGACCGGCACCGGCGGCAGCGGAAAGAGCATGCCGCAGTCGAACTCCCGCGCCTGGCCGTGCTCGATGCCGCGCTCGATGAAGGTCTGCCGCGTGGGGAGCCGATCCCAGCGCGTGCCGTCGCGGCTGAAGGCAAGCTGCGAGTCGATGGTCATGGAGGTGTCCGAGTAGTACATCTGCAGCAGCCCGAAGTAGAGCCCCTCGTACGGAAAGACCGGCATGCCGTACACCTCGACCGGGTCCAGCTCGTCCGGGGTGACCACCGTCTGTGGATAGCTCCAGCGGAGCAGGTCGGGGCTCTCCGCGCGCGCCACCCGCCGCTTCCAGCGTCCGGCGTACACGGGCGGCCGCATGTACAGGACGTAGCGTTGCAGGCGCTCGTCCCGGAACACGGTGTTCATGGTGTCGGACTCGCCGTCGATCACGGGGTTGCCCGCGTGCGGCGTCCAGTGGACGCCGTCCGGTGAGTACGCGATGCAGACGCCCGCACGCAACTCGCCCGCCCGGTGCTGCGCGACCAGCTTCTCCGGCGCCTTGACCCCGAAGATGTCGGTGTAGAGCAGCTTGTAGCGCCGCGCCGGATCGGGCTCGGCGTCTTCCTTCAGCACCGTGCCGCAGGTCGCCCACCACTCGCCGGTCAGAACCACGTTGTTGGCCGTCGATCCGTCGAACGCGAACGACCCGACGTCCGGCTTCTCCCACACGATGCCGTCGCGCGAGGTCGCGTAGCCGATCCAGTAGGTGTAGGTGCAGTCCTCGGGACTGTTCCAGTGAACGAAGTGCGAGGAGTTGTACCAGAGCTTGAACAGCCCCTCGTCGCGGTCGTACATCACGGAGTTGCCGTGCAGGCCCTTGTTGCTCTGTCCGGGCTGGTTGCTGTGCTCCCACGGCTGGTCTGCTCGGAGCACCGGGTTGGCGTGATGCTTGGCCGGCCGGGTGACCACCCGCTTCAGGTTCCACGTATCCTCGACGACGTAATCGTCGACCAAGAGCTGCTTGCGCGTGCCGATGTCCATGGGCGGGCACTGTAGGAACCGGCCGCCCTGCCGGCAAGCTCGGCCGTCAGCCGGCCGCGTCGTCCTGCAGGATCTCGATGCGGTTGCCGAACGGATCGTCGGTGAAGAAGCGGGTGCACCCCGGCAGGGCTGAGTCCCAGCGTACCGAGAAGCCCGCCTCCCGCAGCCGTTCCGCAACCGAGGCCGCATCCCAGACGCGAAACGCGGGGTGCGCCTTCGTCGCGGGCGAGAAGTCCTCCGTTACGCCCAGATGGAGTTGCAGGTCGCCAACCGCGTACCAGACGCCCCCGCGCGCGGCCAGCGGAGCCGGCTTGGGGATCTCGCGGAGCCCGAGCGCCGCGCCGTAGAAAGCGCGAACGGCGCCCTCGCAGCCCGGGGGCATGGCCACCTGCACGTGGTCGAGCAACATCTCTGGCCGATCCCTTACGGTTGCTTGACGGAAACGGTCAGAGACTGGATGCCCAAGCGCTTCCAAGCACCTCTCCGATACCGCGGACGGCTTCGCAGGTTCCCGACGACGTTCGACGACTCGGACATGCCGTCCGCGGCCCAGCGCCGCTCGGTCGTCCGGCCATCCCGGTGCATCTCGAAGATCCGCGCCTCTCGCTCGCGTAGCAGGGCGTCCCTGAACGCCGGCATCGGCGGGTCCAGCGTAATCGGCAACACGTCTCCCTCCTCTCCGTTTACCGACGACGAGTCCGTACCCTCCGGTTCGCTTCCTGATCCGTCGTCCACGTCCTCGGGCAACAGACTTGCGAGGTACTGCCCGTTCACCTGGCTCAGCGCAACAATCGACCGGTACTGCGCTTCGCAATAGCGCTGGAGGTTGCCGAACACCGCAGCCCGCTCCCAATACCCGGACTCCAGGACGAACGACTCGATTCGCCTGAGTCGTTCGGGATCCTCCACGAAGTCGCGGTAGTGCTTGCCCGCCTTCTGACGGTTCGCCTCCCTGGTCGCGGGCAGGACGTTGCCGTAGAGGTGAAGGCCGCAGTGGGTACGGTTCATCGGAATTGCATGGTCGCGTTCCATCCGGCCTTCGACCAATTCATCCTCCGTGTAGGCGCACCGCCCGCCGAACCACCTGAGCGTCTCTTCCCATTCAGATTCCGTCAGCCCACCCAGCCGCGCCCCCGCATCCGACAGGACGACGCGCACGAAGGCGTTCGCAGCGTCACCAGGACTCCACTGTCTCGTCTGCTGTGCCATCAGCGTCCCGGCGCTTGTACCGGCGATCCGTTCCGGTCGTCAACCCGCAGTGCGCGTCCTCGACCGGTCGGCCGGCGAGTGGGCCATGGCGTCGGTGATCCGCGCGCCTGCCGGCGCGTCCACGCTGCCGGTGAGCAGCGGATCACCGGTGGCGTCCATCCAGCGGTCGAGACGGCGGCGCAGGTCGTCCGCGACTCGTCGCACGTCGTTGCGCGCGACGATGTTGTGCTGCTCGGTGGGATCGAACGTCAGGTCGTAGAGCATCTCCCGTTCCCGAGGCAGCTCGGCCCATCCCTGCGAGAGCAACTCCTCCTTGCTCGGGCCGTCGTCGGCGTTGCTCAGCACCACCCGCCGGTAGTCGTCGTAGCGGCGGATGTACTTGTGGCGCGCCGTGCGCACGCAGCGCGCCGGCTCGTACGCCGCGTGGTAGTTGATTTCGGCATGGACTTCCTCGTGCAGGGCGTCGGCCTCGCCGCGCACGAGCGGCTGCAACGGTCTGCCCTGAACGAAGTCCGGAACGTCGATCCCCGCGGCGGCGTAGGCCGTCGGCGCCAAGTCGATCAGGCTGACCAGGGCGTCGATCACCCGTCCCCCGCGGAATCCGCCGGGACCGCGGGCGACCAGGAAGACGCCGATGCCCTGGTCGGTGAGGTTGCACATGTTGCGTGGGAACTGCAGCCCGTGGTCGGTGAAGCAGATCACCAGCGTGTCGTCCGCCAGCCCTGCATCATCCAGCGCCCGCAGCACGCGAGCGAACGCGGCGTCCATCACGCGCGCGGCCGCCTTGAAGTCCGCGGTGTCGCGTCGCGTCGCGGGCGTGTCCGGCAGCGGCGCCGGCGGGCTGCAGTAGCGTTCGTCCTCCGCCGGGTGATGCGCCGGGTCCGCCGGCGGGAACGGCCGATGCGTCTCGTTCAGGCCGATCGAGATGAAGAACGGCTGCCGGTGCCTGCGGCGGATGAACGCGGCGGCCGCGTCGGCGGCGTCGGCCGGCTCGGTCGCCGGGTAGTTCGTGTCGTGGTCGCAGACCACCTCGTCGTAACCCACCACGGCGAGGTCCGGAGCGGTGTGCTCGACGCCCGACAGGACCGTGTGGTAACCGGCGCGCTTCATCCCGTGCACGAGGTGTCGGGAGTAGTCGGGCATGGAGAACCCGCGATGGGCCAGGCCGAGCTGGCCGCAGGAGTGGGGATACATGCCGGTGAGGAAGCTCGCCCGGCTGGGCGAACAGGTGGGCGCGGCGGCGAACGCCTGCCGGAACAGCACCCCCTGTCCGGCCAGCCGCTGCAGGTGCGGCGTCGGCACCGCGTGCCCGTACGGCTGCACGAAGCGGCCGGTGTTGTGCGAGTGCATGAAGACGATGTTGGTCCGGTTCATGGCGTGGTTGTCGGCTGACACCGGGAACAGTAGTCTAGGAGTCTGTCGGATTCATGCATCCGGGCTGGCGGTGAGATACCGGCGATGAGGCCGCCAAGCGCTCTGGTTCGCGACCAAGAGCGGCTGCGGGGGTAAAGGACGTGGGCAGATCCCGGAATGCTCGCCACTTTTCATCGCTGGCGCCAAGTTCTTGGGTCCATGGTCTGCCCTCACCAGCGTGCGATCACCCTGCCAGAACATACAGCCTCTTCAGATTCCACGCCGTGCACACCAGATTCCATTCTCCCCGCACCGCCTGCAGTCCGCGCAGATGAAAACGCCGGAATCCCAGCACCTCCTTGATCACCCCGAACACCGTCTCCACCGTCGCCTTGCGCTTGCCGTAGATCGCTTTGCCCTCGGCGGTCCGTAGGCGGTACTGCATCGCCGTCACTGCATCCGCGTCCGCACGACACGCCGGCGGCGCTTGCATCCGCTGTGCCAGCGGCTGGTTGTGGTGTTCGCGGCTGCTGGCGATATACGGCTCGATCCCCTCCCGCTCACACCGCTCCACGTTCTCCTTGCTGTGGTAGCCGGCGTCCGCCACCATGACCTGCGGCGCGCCCAGTTCCTCGGCGACCTTCGCCAACTCGTTCAACGCCGGCTCGACTTCGCGCTTGTCGTTGGTCGCTTGGCTGACGTGGTTGCCCACCACCAGATGACTGTCGTGCTCGACGGCCGCTTGCGCGTTGTAGCCCTGCACGAACTCGCCGCCGCCGCACGGCATGATGCGCGAGTGTTCATCCGTGAAGTTCACTTGGTCCTTGTCCTTCGGTCGTGCCTCAGGCTCCTGCGGCGGGCGCCCTCTGGGCTTCTTGCCCGTTGCTGCCTCGCGTTCGCGCCGCTGCTCCAACTTCTGTTCGTACTCCGCCTGCTCGGCCTCGTAGCGCTCCTGCGCCCGCTCGGCGATCTTGTCCTTCGCGTCCTGGATCGCCGCCAGCCGTTGTTCGCGCCGCTGCAGTTCTTCCGGGATGTCCAACTCCATCTGCGGCGCCTCGCTGTCGCCGTCAGCCCGCTCGGCCAGCTCAAGCAGCATCTGCACCTCCTGCTCAAGCTGCTTCTCCAACTCGTTCGCATAGCCCCAGCTCATCGCCTTGTGCTTGCTGGCGTTGCCCTGGATCTTGCTCCCGTCCAGGCTCACCGATCCCAGCCGCAGCACCCCCAGGTTCGACGCCAGCACCAGGATTTGCTTGAACAGCCCCTCCAACTCCCTCAGAAACCGCTTGCGAAAGCTCGCGATCGTGTCATGGTCCGGATGGCGGTCCGCGCTGATGTAGCGAAACGCCACCGAGTCGTAGGTCGCCTGCTCCAGCTTGCGGCTGGAGAACACCCCGGTCGCGTACCCGTAGAACAACAGCGCCACCAGCAGCGCCGGATGATAGGCCTGCTTGCCGCCGCCCCCGTAGCGACTGGTCAGTTCGCTCAGATCGAGCTGATCGACGATTTCTACGACGAAGCGCGCCAGATGCTGTTCCGGCAGCCACTCTTGAATCGACGCCGGCATGAGCATCGGCGTGTCGCGATCGATGGTTCGAAATTCGGCTGACATAGGCCCTCGGTGCGTGTTGCTACGGCTTGCGCCACCTTACCCCGACCGCCGCGCCGCCTCCACCTGCGTGTCAGGTTTGCCGGTCACCCCTCCTTTCGCACTGCGCCGCCCCGATCGGTCAAATCCGACAGACTCCTAGGATTGAGATCCAGTAACAGCCCGGCAACACCTGCTACTAGTGGCGTAGCTGCCGATGTGCCACCGAAATCCGTCCTATATTGTCCACCTATGTGTGTTGTAACTATTCCCAAAGTGCCCGCGTTGTCTCTTGTAGGAGCAATCAGATCCATGCAGGCCCCAAATCCAGCATCGCCAACAAGCCCATCGATGTTTGAGGAACCACTGATTGCAATTACATTTGGTAGGGATGATATATCAGGAGTTGCTCCACTACAGTTATCGATATGAGAATTAGTCATTGCGAAGAGTATGACCGTCCCGAGCCCATCGCGTCCGTTGGTTGCTGCATCATTGATTGCGGACACAACGTCATCAGTCAACGAGGTCCCAATGTTATATCCCCAGCTATTGCTTATAATCCATGCGCCATTTGCAGCCGCATATTCGATGGCATCTGCGTGATCCGTGGACTTTGCAAATGGGCCCAAAGGTATACGAATTGGCAACAGCGCACACTCTGGACAACTACCTGAAACGCCGATGCCGTTATTCCCACGTGCAACGGCAACACCCGCGACTGCAGTACCGTGGGTCTCGTGTGGGTATTCGGGTGAAGGGTCATTATCGTCATCTACGAAGTCTCGCAATAATGCTCTTCGTTCCACAACATTGGGGCCAAGATCTGGATGCTGCCACTCGATGCCGTCGTCGAGTATAGCGATAACGACGCGCGAGCTACCTCTTGTAATACGCCAAGCCTCGGGAGCGTCAATATCCGCATCAGAGAGCCCACCTCCTTGTCCAGTGTTGTTCAGATTCCATTGATCTGATAGGAGCGGATCATGTGACTGTTCACGACGTTCTGCGTTTACATAGAACTCAGGATGGGCATAATCGACTTGACCTGACTCGTAGAGGGCATTTGCGGCAGCAAATACACCGATCAGATCAGAATCTGTCACACGTGCAACTATTCGACGTGGCTGGTACTCACTTGCACGAACTAACTCCAAGTTTAAGCCGCGCAAGACTTCTTGCATATCCGAACTCGAGAGGTCCCGAGAAAAGCGGGCCACTACACGGTCTGTTGCGATGAGTGGTTCGTTCTGGTCGGAAGGATACGCTACGACACCTAAGTAGTTGGGGGAAGAGCTGTCTGCAAGTGCACGAACGAGTGGGGACAAGCTACCTCGTATTCTGGTTCCGGGAGTGAGAGGTAGAAGATAGATTCCTTGCTCGGGGAAACTCATGATCCTTCGAGAATTGCGGAGATCAAAGAGATCCGACGCGGTCAAGTCGATTGGTTGTTCGCTGGCCGGAAGTTGCACGGCGATCATATCATCGGCGACCTTGACATCGACTCTACTTCCATTTGAATAGAAGAACGTGTCGAAACCTGACTGTGCAATAGCTACGCTTGCCGACGTGGCAAGTACTATTGCGACGCCGATCACTATCGAGCGCATAGGTCTTGGTTGCATGGTGGATCTCCTGCCCTCAGGCTCTTCTTCTCGCGGTTCCGATGATGGGAAGTAGTGATCGTACCACATTCGGCTTGCTGGCGCAACGGCGCGCATTGCCGAGATTTGGCGAGGAGGTGGCGCGGCCGGCGAATCATGAGCCGGTGTCGGCGTTGGTGATGGTCGGCGTGTGGCGGAAGTCGCCGGAGGTATCGCCGCCGCCGTGGCCCACTATGTCGGTCTCGATGAAGCCCGGCTCCTGTTTCGTTCCAGTCGGCGAAGGTGCCGGATCGGGATCTGGTGCTTCAGGAGGCTGCCCGGCCCGGTGTGGGTGCGGCCCTTGATCTGAGCGGCGCGCACTCGGGCTGCAGAAGCCGGTCGATGGCGGCGGCGCTGATGCTCAGCAGATTGGCGCGCACCTCATCGCTGAGCGGGATCTCGCCGAACGAATCGACCGGCAGCATGGTGCGTAGGACGGCCACTAGAGGCGGTTGCCGCACATGAAGTCGAAACACGTACCAGATCTTCTCTTCGTGAGGGCCTTGACGCCGTCCATTCGAGCGGATATGGTCCGCGGAAAATGACCGATCGCAACGACATCTCGACGATCGATTCGACGCGCGACGTGCGCGCCTGGTGGTGGCCGGTGGTGTAACCGGAACCATGCACTGAGGCCGCATGTCGGCACGTGCTGAAAGCCGCAGGTTCCGGTGATCGTGCCGGGTCCTGCGGCTTTTTGTATTTACGGAGGAAGGGTTTGCAAAAGACAGCGACGAAGACGATCTCGGCCGAGCGTTTCACGCCGGTGACGCTGGCCAGGAAGCTGGACGCGCGCGTGCTGCTGGAGTCGGCCTCCTTCATGAAGGGGCGCGAGCGCTACTCCATCCTGATGGTGCGGGAGGCGTTCTGCGTCCGCGAAACGGACGCGGGCGTGGTGCTGGTCCGGGACGGGACGGAGACGCGCCTGCCGGATCCCGAGCACGACATCCTGGACGTGCTGCGCTCGTTCGCGGCCGAGCACACGGGCACGGCGTTCGACTTCCCGTTCCCGGCCGGCGGCATCGGCTTCCTGAGCTACGAGTACGCCTCGCGCTTCGACACCGTGCGCCTGCAGGAGCGCCCCGACGTGCTGGGCCTGCCGCACGCCGCCTTCCTGTTCGGCCACCTGTTCGCCGTGTTCGACCACTACGTCGACTCGGTGACCCTGCTCGGCATCAACTACGACCGGTACGAGATCGACCTGGACGCGGCCATCGACGCGGCCATGGCCCGGATCGACGACATGGACTTCAACTTCATGGCGCCTCAGCGCCACCGCGGCACGGCCGAGGTGGTGGACGAGGGGGACCCGCCGCGCTTCATGGACGGGGTCAGGGAGATCCGGGAGGAGATCATCGCCGGCAACCTCCTGCAGGGCGTGCTGTCGCGGCGGCTGGCGGTGCGCACCGGCCTGCCGGCGCTGGAGGCGTACCGCAACCTGCGCCACACCAACCCCTCGCCCTACATGTTCTACCTGCGCTACGACGGCTTCGAGCTGTTCGGCGCCTCGCCGGAGGTGCACGTGCGCTGCCGGCAGGGCCGCGCCGTCCTGCGCCCGGTCGCGGGCACCAGGCGGCGCGGGGGGGACCGGGCCGAGGACGCCGCGCTGGAGGTGGAGCTGCTCGGCGACGAGAAGGAGCTGGCCGAGCACCTGATGCTGGTCGACCTGGGCCGCAACGACCTGGGCCGGGTGTGCGTCCCCGGCTCGGTCGAGGTGACCGAGCTCAACGTCATCGAGCATTACTCCCACGTCATGCACATCGTCTCCCAGGTCGAGGGAAACCTGTTCCCCGACCGCGACGGCATCGACGCGCTGCGCGCCACCTTCCCGGCCGGCACCGTGTCCGGCGCGCCGAAGATCCGCGCCATGGAGGTGATCGACCGCCTGGAGGCCGCGCCGCGCAGCTTCTACGCCGGGGTTGTCGGCTACGTCGAGCCGGACGGCTCCCTGGACACCTGCATCGCCATCCGCTGCGGGCTGAAGAAGGACGGGGTGATGGTGCTGCAGGCCGGCGCCGGAGTGGTCTTCGACTCGTCGCCGGAGCGGGAGCTGGAGGAGACCGACGAAAAACTGGGAGCGCTCGTCAGGGCGCTGGGAGTGAGGATCTGATGTACGTCCTGATCGACAACTACGACTCGTTTACCTACAACCTGTTCCAGTACCTGTCGGAGATCACCGACGAGGAGATCCGGGTGTTCCGCAACGACCGGATCGACGCGGACGGGATCGCGGCGCTCCAGCCGGCCGGGATCATCATCTCGCCCGGCCCCGGCCGGCCGGAGGACGCCGGCGTCAGCGTGGAGGCGATCCGCCGGTTCGCCGGCCAAGTCCCGATCCTGGGCGTCTGCCTGGGACACCAGGCGATCGGCGCCGCCTTCGGAGCGAGCATCGTCCAGGCGAAGGCGATCGTACACGGCAAGACCGATGCGATAACCTCGGACGGGCGCGGCGTGTTCCGCGGCATCCCGTCGCCGGCGGTCTTCACCCGCTATCATTCGCTGGTGATCGACGCGGAGACGGTGCCCGAGGGATTCACGGTGACCGCGCGATCCGCGGATGGCGAGGTCATGGGCATCCGGCACGAGCGGTACGTCGTGGAGGGCGTGCAGTTTCACCCGGAATCGATCGCGTCCGCTTCCGGGAGGAGACTGTTGGCGAACTTTCTGAACTACAAGCGCGAACCGCTGGACGTGCCGGGGCTGCTGAACACGGTCGCGGCCGGCACCGACCTGACGCAGGAGCAGGCCGCCGCGTTCATGGAGGAGCTGACCGACGGCAACCTCAACGCGGCGCAGATCGCCGGCTTCCTGGTGGCGCTGAACGCCAAGGGCTACACGGCGGCGGAGATCGCCGGCTGCGTGTCGGTCCTGCGGCGCAAGAAGACGCTCCTGGAGGTCTCGGGCGACTTCCTGGACACCTGCGGCACCGGCGGGGCCGGCATCGGCAGCTTCAACATCTCGTCCATGGCGGCGCTGGTGGCCTGCGCCGCCGGCGCCCAGGTGGCCAAGCACGGCAACCGGTCGTTCACCCGCAAGAGCGGCAGCGCCGACTTCTACGCGGCGCTGGGCGTCCGCTCCGACCTCAGCCCGGCGGCCACCGCCGAGCTCTTGACCACGACCGGCTTCGCGTTTCTGTTCGCGCCCACCTATCACGGCTCCATGCGCCACGCCGCTCCGGTGCGGCAGGAGCTGGGCATCAAGACCGTGATGAACCTGCTGGGGCCGCTGGCCAATCCCGCCGGCGCCGCCTGTCAGGTGATCGGCGTCTACGACGGCGCGCTCTGCCGGGTGGTGGCGGAGGCGGCGCGCCTGCTGGGCGTGCGGCGCGTGCTGACCGTGCACGGTGACGACGGCGGCGACGAGATCTCGGTGACCGGCCCCACGAATGCGGTGCTCATCGACGAGTCGGGCCAGGCGACCGAGCTCCGGCTGACGCCGGAGGAGCTGGGCGTCGGCCGCCACGAGATCGGCGCGGTCGCCGGCGGCACGCCGGAGGAGAACGTGGCGGAGGCGCGCGAGTTGATGGCCGGCGGGGGCCGTCCGGCGCTGCGCGATGCGATCGCCGTCAACGCGGGCGCCGCGCTGCACGTGTGCGGGCTGGCCGGCGACATCCGCGCCGGCACGCAGACCGCGCTCGATGCGCTGGGCTCCGGAGCGGTGGCGCGCAAGGTCGACGAGATCACCGCGCTGGCGGCGACGCTGGCCGAGCGCGACGCCGCCGGCCCTGCCGATCGAGGACAGGACGGTTCCACGCCGTGACCATCCGTGATCGCATCGTCGCCGGCCGCCGGGAACGGGTCGCGCGCGAAGGGCCGGCGCTGGGGGCGGCCGTGCCCGCGGCGCGGCAGGTGCCCGCCGCGCCGTTCGCCGCGGAGCCGCTGGTGATCTGCGAGATCAAGAAGCGTTCCCCATCGCGCGGGGCGATCGACGCCGACCTGGACGTGGTCGCGCAGGCCGGCCGCTACGCGGCAGCCGGCATCCGCCACGTGTCGGTGCTCACCGAGCCCGACCACTTCGGCGGCTCGCTCGCCGACCTGATGCACATCAAGGAGCGCTTCCCGCAGCTCGCCGTCCTGCGCAAGGACTTCCTGCTCGACGAGCGGGACGTGGAGGTCTCCCACCGCGCCGGCGCCGACGCGGTGCTGCTGATCGCCGGCATGATCGACCGGCAGCGGCTGGCGTCGATGCTGCAGGCGGCCGAGGGGCTGGGCATGGCCGCCCTGGTGGAGGTGCACGATCCCGCCGACGTGGAAGAGGTGCGCGCCCTGCGCCCGGCGCTGGTCGGCATCAACGCGCGCGACCTGACCACCTTCAGCACCGACCTGGCGCACCCGCTGCGGCTGCGGCCGGCGATCGACTGGCCGGCGCGGCTGGTGTTCGAGTCCGGCATCTTCTTCGCCGAGCAGGCTGCACCGGCGCGTGCCGCAGGGTTCGCGGGCGTGCTGGTGGGGGAGGGCGTGGTGCGGCGGCCGGAGCTGGCCGCCGAGCTGGTGGCCGGGTTTCAAGGCGCGGCGCCTGCCGACTTCTGGGGCCGGCTCTACGAGCGCATGCCGCTGCGCGCGATGGGTGCGGAGGAGCCGATCCGCCCGCTGGTCAAGATCTGCGGCGTCACGAGCCGTGACGACGTGCTGCGCGCGGTCGATGCCGGCGCCGACCTGCTCGGTCTCAACCTGGTCGCCGAGTCGCCGCGGCGCGTGGCGCCGGAGATGATCGCGCAGCTCGGTGACGTCGGCGCGCTGAAGGTGGGCATCACGGTGGACGGCGCCGAGGTCGCGGCGGAGCTGCAGCGCGACGGCCACCTGGATGCCGTGCAGCTTCACGGCGCCGAGCCCGCCGAGCGCTGCGCGGACCTGGCGCAGCCCTATTTCAAGGCGATCCGCGTGCGGGGCCGGGCCGACCTTGACGGGATCGGCGACTACCGCTGTCCGCGGGTGCTGGTGGACGCGCCGGCGTCCGGCCGGCGCGTCGACGCCGAGCTGATCGACGAGGCCGCGCGCCACGGCCCGCTCTGGCTGGCCGGCGGCCTCGACCCCGACAACGTGGGCGCCGTCATCGACCGCCACGCGCCGGAGCTGGTGGACGTGGCCAGTGGCCTGGAGTCGTCACCGGGACGCAAGGATCCGGCCAAGCTGAGGGCGTTCTTCACCGCGATTCGCGCGCCGCTCGGAACGGCCGCATGAGGAGTCCGAGCATGGGGAGTCCGAACATGAGGAGTCCGAGCATGAGGAGTCTGAAATGAAGGCCTACAACGATTACTTCGGCCAGTTCGGCGGGCGCTACGCGGCCGAGGTGCTGCGCACGCCGCTCGACGAGCTGCAGGCGGCGTTCACGGAGGCGCTGGTCGACCCGGAGTTCCTGGCCGAGCTGGACCGCTTCGGGCGCCAGTTCGCGGGGCGACCGACGCCGCTCTCCCCGGCCGTGAACGCGTCGGCGGAGATCGGCGGCGCGTCGATCTACCTGAAGCTGGAGGGGCTGGCCAACACCGGCGCCCACAAGGTGAACAACGTCATCGGCCAGTGCCTGCTGGCGAAGCGCATGGGCAAGCCGCGCGTGATCGCCGAGACCGGCGCCGGCCAGCACGGCGTGGCCACCGCCGCGGTCGCCGCCAAGCTGGGACTGGAGTGCCGGGTCTACATGGGCGAGGTGGACGTGCGCCGCCAGCGCCCCAACGTGTTCTGGATGGAGCTGTTCGGCGCGGAGGTGGTCCCGGTCGGCTCCGGCTCGCGCACGCTCAAGGACGCGATCAACGAGGCGTTGCGCGACTGGTCGGACACCTTCGACCGCACCCACTACGTGATCGGCTCGGTCATGGGCCCGTCGCCCTACCCGGACATGGTGCGCGAGTTCCAGTCCGTGGTCGGCCGCGAGGTGGCCGACCAGTGCCGGCAGCTCGGCGTGCAGCCGGAGGCGCTGATCGCCTGCGTGGGCGGCGGCTCGAATGCGCTCGGCTTCTTCGCTCCGCATCTGGAGGCATCGGCGCCGCGCCTGATCGGCGTGGAGGCGGGAGGCCGCGGGCCCGCCCTGGGCGACCACGCGGCGCGCATGTCCGGCAGCGGCATCCCCGGCATCGTGCACGGCTACAAGTCACTGTTCCTCACCGACGGCGACGGTCAGGTGGCGGAGACGCACTCGATCTCGGCCGGACTCGACTACCCCGGTGTCGGCCCCCAGCTCGCCCACCTGGGCACCAGCGGCCGCGTGGAGTTCACGACCGCCTCCGATGACGAGGCGCTCGACGCGGTGCGGCTGTTCGCCCGCAGCGAAGGGGTCATCTTCGCGCTGGAGTCCGCGCACGCGGGCGCGGCGGCGATCAAGGTGGCCCGCGCGCTCCCGGACGACGCCAGCGTGGTGGTCAACGTCTCCGGCCGCGGCGACAAGGACCTGTTCATCCTGGCGGGAGCGTTGCAGCCGGAACGCTGGGCGGAGTTCCTGACGCGCGAAGCGCAGGAGATCACCCATGGCTGACACACCGGCATTCATGGCCCACCTAGTGGCGGCGTTCCCGGACTGGGACACCTCGCTGCGCGTTGGCGAGGCGATGATCGACGGCGGCGCCGGACTGCTGGAGGTGCAGTTTCCCTTCAGCGACCCGACCGCGGACGGTCCCTGGATCCAGCGCGCGTGCGCGGACGCGCTGGCGGCCGGGTTCGCGGTCGAAGACGGATTCCGGCTGGTCGACCGGCTGGCGAACCGGCCGGCCCCGCCGCAGGTATTCGTAATGGTGTACGCCAACCTGGCCTTCCGGCCGGGCATCGAACCGTTCCTGGCGCGCTGCCGGGACGCGGGCGCGCGCGGCGTGATCGTCCCCGACCTGCCGCCCGACTACGACGAGGGCCTGTACGCGGCCGGGCACGACCTGGGGCTGGAAGTGGTGCCCGTGGTGCCGGTGACGGCGCGCGCCGAGCGCCTGCGCACGGTGGTGGAGACCTCCCGCACGCGTTCCCTGTATACGGCGCTGCGCAAGGGCGTGACCGGCGGCTACACGCACATCAGCGAGGACAGCGTCCGCTTCCTGAAGGAGGCGAAGGCGCTCGGCGTATCGGTGATGGCCGGCTTCGGGATCTCGGAGCGGGCGCAGGTCGAGGCGCTCGCGCCGCTGGTGGACACGGTGATCGTCGGCTCAGCCTTCATCCGCGCCCTGATCGAGGCCCCGGACGGCGCCGATCCATACCGGACGGTGCGCGACCTGATGGCAGGCCTGTCGGCTTGATCGGCCCGCCGCTTCGACCTAACTTTCTGGACAACGAGTTCCAAGGGGGACAACCGAATGGGACAGGAAGTGACGATTAACAGCGACAATTTCGATGCGGAGGTTCTCCAGTCGGACACCCCCGTGCTGGTCGACTTCTGGGCCGACTGGTGCGGCCCGTGCAAGATGATCGCGCCCGCCGTCGCGGAGCTGGCCTCCGACTACGAGGGCAGGGTCAAGGTCGGCAAGGTCAACGTCGACGATGCCGGCGACCTGGCGATGAAGTTCAACGTGGTCAGCATTCCCACCCTGCTGTTGTTCAACGACGGATCGGTGGTCGACCAGCAGGTCGGCGCGGTCCCCAAGGGCAAGATCGAGGGGATGTTCAAGGCGCTCGTCTAGCGCCCCGAAACCGTCGCCTGCGGCGACGCTTTCGGCCCATCCCCACCTCTCGCTTCGGAGTCTGCCGGCCTTCCCGCTCACGCGGCAAGTCCGACAGACTCCTTGCGTCCTGCATCACGTGCGGCTGAACACCTCGTCGGTGTTGAGGCCGCCGAAGGTCGCCCCGCGGGTCGGGGTGATGTGCCAGTCCGTGCGGGAGTCGGTGTCGGCGTGGTCGCTGCCGCGCGCCATCGAGCGGGTCGACGTGGTGTCGTTCGAATCGACGGCGTCCTCGGGCCGCGCCAGCTCACCGGCGACCTGCCAGCCGCCGGCCGCCACCAGCTCATCGACGCGCTCCAGCACTCTGCGGGTGCCGAACCCCCGGTAGCGTTCGTCCGACTCGGAGGTGCGGTCGCTGTAGATCACGCCGTCGAGCACGTCGCCGTCCGGCCGTGCGTAGAGCGACACGACGCCGTTGTTGCCCGACAGTCCCTCGCCTTCGGGTAGCCACAGGTCCCAGGCATCCTCCGACGCCTGAGGGTGGGCCGATTCCGTCTTCGACGCGGTCTCGTCCACCTCCGCCGGGGCACCGGTGCTGACGCAGTGGATGACGATGAAGTCGCCCGGCTCCACCGCGATGGAGGGGAACACCAGCCGGTGGCGGTAGTTGCCCGGCGTTCCGTCGAACAGGGTCACACCGCCCAGGTCGCCGGCCGACAGGGCCACCAGCTCGATCCGGTCGGGCCGCGTGCGGGTGCCGCGCGTGGTCAGCTCGGTGATGAGCAGGGCCGGCACCTCGCCGTTGTGGCCGTGGAAGCGGGCGGTCATCCCCAGGCCGTTGCCGCGCTCATCGGTGACCACCGCCTTGAGCTGGTACTCGGCGCCCGCGCTCTGCTCGGCGACCGACAGCAGCATGCGGGCTCCGTCGTAGGCGACGCCATCCAGGCCGAGAGGCGGTTCGATGACCAGCGATCCATCCTCGAGCACCGCGGGCTCGCTGAAGGTGATCGCGATCGAGCGCCGATCCGGCACCTCGACGGTGCGCAGCAGAGGCGGCGTCAGGTCCGGATCGATGACGGTGCGCAGTGCGGGCACCTTGCCGCATGCGCCCACGACGAAGAAGATGCCGGCCAGGCCCGCTGCCGCGGCGAGCCGCCGGAGGTCGATCGTTCGGGTTGCCATACCCCAGATACGGCCGGGGCGGCGGCAGCGCTTTTGCGCGCGCTCTGACCGTTCGTCTCAGCCGTCGGCCACCTCGAAGGCGGTGACGTTGCGGGTGCGGCGGCTGAACTCCACGCCGACCAGGTGGATGGGCTCGCCGCGCCCGCGGTACTTGGCCGCGTAGTCGCGCTCCTGCAACTGCGCCAGCGCCGATCCGGGCGGCGCCATCTCGGCCACCTTGAACTCGAACAGGTACACGTGCCCGCCGGTGCGCACGGCCATGTCCAGGCGGCCGTGGCTGCTGGACTCCTCGACGGCGATCTCGTAGCCCAGCGCGGCGAAGTACGAGTAGAACACGCTGGCGTAGTAGCCCTCGTAGTCGGCGATGTCGTTGCCGGTGTGCCATTCGTAGGGGATGCTCGCGAAGAACGCCTGGAACAGCTCCTGCAGGCCGGCGCAGTCGTGCGCCGCAAGCAGGCGCGCCAGGCGCATGCTGTTCGCGGTCTGGCGCTCCGCGTCCTGCACCAGGTGGCAGAGCAGATGCTCGTTCAGGCTCTGGCGTACCTCGCGGTTGGGATAGCCGAGCCGATACAGCGGCTTGCCGCCGAGCCGCTCCTCGCCGGTGATCGTCAGGTAGCCGGTCTGGAACAGCAGCGCCTCCGTGCCGATCTTGCCCACGTCGAACGCCGACAGCAGGGCCGCGGTGCTCACCGTCCGGTCCAGCGACACCGAGGAGACCCGCCGCTCGAACAGCGTGTCGACCAGAAACGCCGGCGTGCCCGTCTCGAACCAGTGCGCCTCGAACTCGCGCCGGCGCAGCAGCAACAGCACGTCGTACGGGTTGTACACCTTCTCGGCGCCGCGCCAGCCATAGCCGTTGTACCACTCGCGCACCCGTTCCCGGTCCAGTCCGGCCAGCTCCGGCGCGAACACCGTGTCCAGGTCATCCTCGGTGTAGCCGCAGATCGACGAATAGACCGGGTCCAGGGTGAGGTCGGTGAGGTTGTTCAACTGCGAGAACAGGTTGACCTTGGAGAACTTGCTGATGCCGGTCAGGAAGGTGAACCGCACGTGCGCGTCCGAGTCCTTGATCACGCCGTACAGCCCGCGCAGGTAGTCGCGGTTGGCGCGCGCGACCTCCGGCATCTCCACTAGCGCGTCCAGGATCGGCTTGTCGTACTCGTCGACCAGCACCGCCACCCGCTGCCCGGCATGCGTGTGCAACGTCCGGATCAGGTGAGCGAACCGCTCCGGCGCGGTGGTGTAGCGCGCGCGCACGCCCGCCTGCTCCGCAACGCCCTCCAACTGTGCCATCACGCTCGTTTCCAGATTCGCCGGATCCGTGAAGGTGCCGCCGCCGAAGCTCAGCCGCACCACGGGGTGCCGCTTCGACCAGTCGTGCCGCTCGTGGACGTGCAGCCCCGCGAACAGCTCCTGGTTGCCCTCGAAGAACTCCTTCAGCGTGTCCAGGAACAGGCTCTTGCCGAACCGCCGCGGCCGCGACAGGAAGTAGTGGGTGCCCTCGCGGAGCAGCCGCTCGACGTAGGCGGTCTTGTCCACGTAGTAGCAGTCCTCCTCCCGCATCTTGCGGAAGGTCTGTATGCCGATCGGCAGTCTGCGCCGGGACATCGAGTCATCGTACCCCGCGGCCGGCCCCGTGGGGGAGCCGTTTCAGCCGTCGGCCACCTCGAAGGCGGTGACGTTGCGGGTGCGGCGGCTGAACTCCACGCCGATCGGCAACTCCTGCACGTACGCGGCACTACCTGGTAGGCGCCGGTCCGGCCCGGTCAGTACTGGTCTACCGGTCGGTCGTGTCGAGTTCCTCGATGACCCGCCGCGCCAGCCGGCCCGGGGCCGGCGGCAGGTCCTCGCCTCCTTCGCCGTCGTACCTGGCCACCAGGAGGCCCAGCAGCTCCACGGCCGTCCGGTCGTCGTCGAGCTTGTGGTGCATGAAGGCGATCTCGTACTCCGCCCAGAGATTGCGCTCGAGCTCGTCGGGGTGGGCGGAGGCCGGGAAGCGCTCCAGGTAGGCCCGGTAGTAGTCCATCGCCGCTTGATAGTTCCGTTGACTGATGGAGTCGCGGGCCGCCTGGAAATACTCGGGCGCGGTCAGTTGCTCGGAGGGGTCCGGCGCGGGGGTCTGACAGCCCAGCAGCAGCGCGGCGCCCGCCGCCAGCGGGACGACCAGCGATCGCAGGACGCGGCCGGCGCGCGCGGCGGCGCGCATCACGCGGCCTCCAGCCGCGCGACGATGTCGTCGGCGAACGCGCTGGTCGAAAGCTGCGTGGCGCCGGTGGTGAGCCGCGCGAAGTCGTAGGTGACGCGCCCGGCGGCGATGGTCTCGGTCAGCGCGCGGTCGATCGCGGCGGCCGCCTCGGTCCAGCCCAGGTGCTCCAGCATCAGCACGCCGGACAGGATCACCGAGCTGGGGTTGACGACGTTCTTGCCGGCGTACTTGGGCGCGGTGCCGTGCGTGGCCTCGAAGATCGCGTGCCCGGTGTGGTAGTTGATGTTGGCTCCCGGCGCGATGCCGATGCCGCCCACCTGCGCGGCGAGCGCGTCGGAGATGTAGTCGCCGTTCAGGTTCATGGTGGCGATGACGTCGAACTCGCGCGGCCGGGTCAGGATCTGCTGCAGGAAGATGTCGGCGATCGCGTCCTTGATGAGGACCCTGCCGTCGGGGACCGTGCCGCCGGCCGGCAGGTCGTCCCAGGCGATCGTCTGATCCGGGAAGCGCTCCGCGGCCACCTCATAGCCCCAGCCGCGAAAGGCACCCTCGGTGAACTTCTGGATGTTGCCCTTGTGCACCAGCGTGACGCTGCGGCGCCCGTGCTGCAGGGCGTAGCGGATCGCCGCCTCCACCAGGCGGGCGGTGCCGGTCCTGCTGATCGGCTTGACGCCGATGCCGGAATCCGGCCGGATCTCCCAGCCGAGCTCGTCGCGCACGAAGTCGATGATGCGCTGCGCTTCCGGCGTTCCCGAGCTCACCTCGAGGCCGGCGTACACGTCCTCGGTGTTTTCCCGGAAGACGACCATGTCGACGTCCGCGGGCGAGCGTACCGGCGACGGCACGCCGGGAAAGTACTTGACCGGTCTCAGGCAGACGTACAGGTCGAGCTTTTGCCGCAGGGCGACGTTGAGGCTGCGAATGCCGGTCCCGACCGGCGTGGTCAGCGGACCCTTGATGCCCACCAGGTACTCGCGGAAGGCATCCTCGGTGGCGTCCGGCAGCCAGCTCCCGGTGCGCTCGTTGGCCTTCTCCCCGGCCAGGACCTCCAGCCACTCGATGCGCCGGCGGCCGCCGTAGGCGGTGGCGACGGCGCCGTCCAGTACGCGCACGGCGGCGGCCCAGATGTCGGGGCCGGTGCCGTCGCCTTCGATGTAGGGAATGATCGGCTCGTCAGGAACCTGCAAGCCGCTCGCGGTCATGGTGATCTTCTCGCCCATCAGGAGGCTTAGTATATCACCCGGTATATCACCGGATGCACGATCCCCGATGACCGGTCAGCGAACGCCGGATCCCATGCCACGTCCCCGCCCGACCGCGGTCCGCGGGTCCCGCCGCTCCCCGGCACGCGGCGCCGCGCTCGGACAGGCGGCGCTCGCGCTGGCGGCCGCCATCGTGATCGGGAGCTGCGCGCGTCACGAGCTGCTGTGGGTACCGGACCGGTCCCTGAACGCCGACCTGCAGCAGCTCCGCGGCGAGCTGGAGCGGACCGACCCCGGCGCCGAGACCGCCGACCGGCGGTACGCGCTGGTCGCGGAGATCGCCCGCACCCTGCGGAGCGGTGGGGAAGCGGGACGCGAGCGGACCTTCCTGGCCCTGTACGCCCGGCAGCATCCGCAGGACCCGTACAACGCCGCCCACCTGGTGACCGTCGCGGACTCCTACCTGGAGGGCGGGCAGACGCCGCTGGCCGTGCACTACTACCGGCGGACGCTGCGCAACCTGCCCGATCTCGAAGTGCGCGGGCGATCGCTGCACCGGCACTGCCTGGAGCGCCTGGTGGAGCTCGACGATGCCGTCCGCCAGGTCGAGTACTACCGGGAGATGGTCGAGCGGTTTCCCGAACGTATCGACCTCGGCCTGAGCCTCTACCGTCTGGCCGGTGCGTACGCCGAGCGGGGTGACTGGGAGCAGGCTCTGGAGGCGTACGGCACGTTCCTGGGTGCGCCTCCGACCGAGATCCCCGGCGAGCCCGATGCTTACCGGCAGGTGACCGAGCTGATCCGCTTCCATCGCTCCGACAAGTCATGGGTGCGGGCCGATCTGGACACGCTCGTGGCGGAGGCGCGTGCCGCCATCGCCAGCCGTGATGTGCGCGCGCTGCGCCGTCTGCAGGCCGGCGTCAACTTCTTCGCGACGTCGTGGGGGAGTGACGCGACGCTCGATCGGCGTTTCAGGTTGGAGGCGTTCTCGATGCGGCGTGTCTACGCCGATGCCGAGTTGCACCCCGATTCCAGCGACCGGGAGGCCTTCCTGCGCACGGCGGGATGGACGGCACGGGTCACTACCTGGTATCTATACTTCCGAAGGGTCGACTACGGCGTCGATCCGCGCGTCGACGGCACGTGGGAGTGGGCCGGCATCTACTTTGGCGAGAAGGTGTAGGTTCTCGCCGCCGCCCACCCGCGCCGGACCGGCAGAGGCCGGGACGCACAGATAGAGGAAAGGATGAGCAACGCAGCAAGGGGAGCCGGCGTGCGCACGCTCGTGGCGATCGCCGTGCTCATGACCATCGGCATCGTTCCGCTCGCGGCCCAGGAGTGCCGGAGCGACTGGCAGGCGTGCGACCACGTGCGCGTCGAGCACTACATCAAGCAGTTCACCAAGCAGACCTGGCGGGGATGGCTGCACGGCGTCTGGGAGCGCTCGTGGATCTACTCCGATCACATCGGCGCTGCGCTCGAGCGGCGCGGGCTGCCGCAGGAGTTGCGGCTGCTGCCGGTGATCGAGTCGGGGTATCTCCCCGATGCGGTGTCACCGAGCGGCGCGGTCGGCATCTGGCAGATCACACGCCTGGGGGCGAGCGGCTATCCGTTGCAGATGGATGGCCGGCTCGACGAGCGGCGCGACTTCTGGAAGGCGACCGAGGTCGCGCTGGATACCCTGGCAACGAACCGCGAACGCTTCGGCGACTGGCTGCTGGCGATCGCGGCGTACAACGCCGGCCCGGGCGGGGTGCAGCGGGCGATCGACCGCGCCGGCACCAGGGACTTCTGGGAGTTGCGCCGATCGGGCGCGTTGCCGCAGCAGACGGCGGAGTTCGTGCCCCGCTTCCTGGCGGCGGTTCGCGTCTTCTCGGAGCCGGAGCGCTACGGTCTTCCGGAGCTCGAGCCGATCACCTGGGTCCGCGTCGGAGCCGGCGGCCGGGCCGACCTGCGCACGCTGGCCGCGCACACGGGCATGGACCTCGACCTGCTGCGGACCGCCAACGCGGAGCTCGGCTCGGTGTTCACCCCGAGTGACGCCTTCGTCGATCCCGCGGTGATCGCATCGAGCGACACCCGCGCCGCGGACCTGAACGGATACTGGCTGAAGGTCCCGGCCGAGCACGCCGAGCAGGTGCGCGCCCTCCTGACGGAGCGCACGCGGCTGTTCGACTTCATCGAGCACGTGATCCGCGCCGGAGAGACCTTCTGGGCGATCGCGGAACGCTACGGCAGCAGCGTCACTTTGCTCGTCGATGAGAATCCCGACCTGCACCCGCAGCGGCTGCGACCGGGTCAGACCGCGGTTGTCCCGCTGCTGGCCGGCGCTCCGGGCACGGCTGTCGCCGTGCCGTCGGGCGTGACGGTCGAGCACCGGGTTCGGCCCGGTGAGACGTTCTGGGACCTGGCGCTCCGCTATGGCAGCAGCGTCGAACGGATTCTCCGTGAGAATCCGGGCGTGAATCCGCGGCGGCTGCGGCCGGGCCTGACGGTGATCATTCCGCTGCCGGGTTCCGTCCCGGACGGACCGTCGCCGCGCGTCGCACACCCCTGGATGGCGCAGGCGGGATCCGGCGCCGTGCACGTCGTCGAGCATGGCGACTCGCTGTGGGATATCGCGCGCACCCACGGGGTGACCGTGGAGGCGCTGGCGGCCAGCAACGGCCGGTCGCCGGACGACATCATCAAGCCGGGCGAGACCCTCATCGTGCAGGCCGGCGGTACGCTGTCGAGCGCCTGATGAATGGGCCCGCGCCGCCGGGGATGGCCGCAAGGCGTACCCGGCCGGCGCGCGCGCTCGCACCGATCGTCCTCGTGCCGGCGATCATGGCGCTGCTGACGGCGTGCGGGGAACGGCGCGTGGGCTGGGGCGTGGTGCTGTGGGCACCGCAAGAGGGCATCGGCGGATCGGTGCTGTCCATCAGTGGCGAGTCGGACATCCAGGACGTCTACCGCTACGCCGACGCCGAGACCGTCCGCGAGACCGTCCGTGAGATTGCCCGCTGGCGGGTGAGACTGTTCGCCGACCGGCAGCAGGCTGAAGCGTTCGCCGCCTCCTACCGCGACCTGGTCCACACCTTCGGCTACGCCGCGCGGAACGGCCTGCCGGTCCGGGAAGCGGCCGACGTCCGTTCGGCCCAGCTCTACCGCCTGCGCGAGGGCGAAGCGGTCAAGATCATCGGCCGTGAGGAGGATCCGGTGACGGTCGGCGACTACACCAACTTCTGGTACCAGGTGCTCACTGCCGACGGCACGCAGGGGTTCACGTTCGGGGAGTTGCTGTTGCTGTTCGAAACCGGGGAGGATCCGCAGGCGGAGGCCGACCTGCTGCTCGGCGAAGAGGCGGAGCTGGAGCGCATCACCGGCGTCACGTGGCGCCCGCAGTACTACGCCGACATGCTGGTCCGCCGGCGGGTCGACCTCACGCGGCTGAACGACACGTACGGGTTCACGGTCGAGCCGGGCAGCCGGACCGTTCCGACGGCGGGGGAGCAGGTTCTGCCGCAGGGTGCCGGTGGGCTGGCGCGCATGCGCCTCCCGGAGCTGGACCTGGCGTTCGCATTCGACAGGATCGACCGCATCGGCGATGAGGTGTTCGTCCTGCACGGCAGCGGCGTCCGGATCGTCTCGGAAACCGAGAGCAGCATCATGGTCTCCTTCCAGCATGAAGGCCGGCTGCAGACGCAGAAGTTCGTCGCCCTCGACGCCGACGTGCAGGACCTGATCGCGGCCGAGCGGGAGCGCCGGGACAGGATCTACGAAGCGCTGCGCGAAAGCGGTCCGGCGCTGCGGTCGAGCGCGTACGGCGAGGTGCTGCTGGAGCCGTCGCAGCGGTTCCGTTGGAGCGGCTTCGAGCGGTTGGTCCCGGGCGTCATTCCCGCCGATGCGGTGGGCACCGGAACCGTCACCCTGCGGCTGCACCTGTCGCGTCCGCTGCGCGCCGAGTACTCCGGTGCGCTCACCATGGCGTTCGATCGCGGCGGCGAAGGCGGCCCGCAGGCCTCGGTCGACTTCGTCTACGCGCGTGACGAAGAGGGGATCCGCATGGCTCTGGCGGGCGACGTCGATGAAGAGCAGCTCCTGGTGCTGGGCACGGCGGCCCCGCCACTGGTGATCTACTTCCGCTTCGCGAGCTGACGTGGCTGCCGTCACCCTGGAAGGGGTCAGCGTCGCCTACGGCGCCCAGACAGTGCTGGCCGGCGCAAGCACCACGCTGGCACGGGGAGACCGTGTCGCCCTGGCCGGCCCCAACGGCAGCGGCAAGAGCACGCTGCTGCGCGTGGCCGCAGGCCTGCACGCCCCGGACGCCGGCAGCGTGCGCCTGCAGCGCGGCGCGCGGGTGTGCTACCTGCCGCAGTCCGGGTCCGGCGACCCAGGTTCCGGCGACCATGCGGCCAGGTCCGGCTGGACGGTCGTCCAGGAGCTGGAGCGGGCCTTCACCGACCTGCACGCGGTGGCGGCCGAGGCCACGGCGCTGGAGGGGCGCATGGCCGACGGAGACGATGGCGAGGAGGTGCTCACCGCGTACGGGGAGCTCCTCGAACGGCTGGAGCGCGGCGGCTACCACGAGCGCGACCGCGAGATCGGCGTCGTCATGCGCGGCCTGGGGTTCGAGGAATCGGACCGCGACCGGCCGGTCAGCGAGCTGTCCGGCGGCTGGGAGATGCGCGTCGCGCTGGGCCGGGTGCTGCTGAGCCGCGCCGACCTGCTGCTCCTCGACGAGCCGACCAACTACCTGGACCTGCCGGCGCGCGAATGGCTGGAAGGCTTCCTGGCGCGCGGCGACGGCGGCTTCATGGTGGTCGCCCACGACCGCGAGTTCCTGGACCGCTGCTGCCAGAGCGTGCTGGAGATCCGCGACGGCCGGCTCCGCTCCTACGCGGGCGGCTACTCCGACTTCGAGCGGGCGCGGGCCGAGCAGGTCCGCGCCGACGCCAAGGCGTACGACCTGCAGCAGGAAGAGATCGAGCGGATCGAGGCGTTCATCCGCCGCTTCCGCGCCACCGCCTCCAAGGCGCGACTGGTGCAGAGCAGGATCCGCTACCTGGAGAAGCTGCCGCGCCGCGAGCGGCCGGTGCAGGCGCCGGCGATCAAGCTGTCGCTGCCCGATCCGCCGCGCAGCGGCAAGGTGCCGCTGACCTGCGCCGGGCTGGTCAGGCGCTACGGCGACCTGCAGGTGTACGCGGGCGTCGACCTGGAGGTGGAGCGCAACGACCGCCTGGCGGTGGTCGGCAAGAACGGCGCCGGCAAGTCCACGCTGATGCGCGCCCTGGCCGGCGCAGAGGAGCCGACCGCCGGCTCGATCAGGCGGGCCGTGGGACTGCGGCAGGCGTATTTCGCGCAGGATCAGGAGCGGCAGCTCGATCCCGGGCTCACGGTGCTGGAGACGGTTCAGGCCGCCGCGGCCGCCGACCAGCAGCAGAAGGTCCGCGACCTGCTTGGCGCCTTCCTGTTCGACGCGGACGACGTCGACAAGCCGGTGGGCGTGCTGTCCGGCGGCGAGCGCGTGCGCGTGGCGCTGGCGCGGCTGCTGCTGCAGCCGATCAACCTGCTGTTGCTGGACGAGCCGACCAACCACCTGGACATCGTCTCCACCGAAGCGCTGGCGCGCGCCCTGGAGCAGTACCGGGGAACGCTGATCGTGGTCTCGCACGATCGCGCGTTCCTGCGCCGGCTGGTCACCGGCGTCCTGGAAGTGGACCGCGGTGGCGCGCGCCTGTTTCCGGGCGACTTCTCGTACTACGAATGGAAACGCGGCAGCGAGGACGACGCAGCGCCGGCTCGGGCTGCCCCCGGCCGCCCGGGCCGGGGGAACCGGCCGAGGGCGAGCGCAGACGGACGGTCGCAGGCGGCACGCGAGGATCGCGTGCTGGAGGAGCTGGAGGAGCTGGAGGAGCAGCGGATCCGGATCGAGGCCGATCTGGCGCGCGAGGATACGTGGCGCGACGGGCAGGCGATGCGCGAGTTGAAGCAGTCGCTTGCCCGCAACCGGGAACGGGAGCGCGAGCTTACGAGCTCGCTCTCGTCCAAATGAAACCTGGGGAGTAGATTATCCGAGAGACGCCATGAACGAACCCTTTCACGCCTACGACATCCGCTCGGTGTACGGCGCCGGGATCGACGTGCCGCTGGCATACCGCATCGGCCGCGCCCTGGCACGGCACCTGGACGCCGAGCGCTACCTGCTCGGCCACGACGCGCGTACTCACTCGCCGGCGCTCAGTGAAGCCCTGGCGCGCGGGCTTGCCGCCGAAGGGCGGCGCGTGGCAAGCGTCGGCCTCACGACCACGCCGGCGCTCCACTTCCTGCAGATCGAGGCCGGCTGCGACGCGGGCGTGATGGCCACCGCCTCGCACAACCCGCCGCAGTACCATGGCTTCAAGGTCTTCGACAGCACCGGCGGATCGGTGAGCTACGCCAAGGGACTGTCGCGCGTGGAGGCGTTGCTGGCCGAGGTCGAAGGCGAGGAGGTCGAAGGCAAGGAGGTGGAAGGCGAGGAGGCCGGCGCCGCCCGGCTGCCGCGGGAGCCCGCACCGTCCGTGGACGGGTATGTCGACCTGGTGGCCACGGCCGCGGAGGGGGCGCCGCTGGCGCCGGTCGTGGTGGACGTGTCCAACGGCTCGGCCGGAGCGCTGACGCGGGCGGTGTCCGACCGGCTGGGCAGCTTCGTCACGGTGCTCAACGGCCAGCCGGACGGTACGTTCCCGGCGCACCCGCCCAATCCGCTGGAGGAGGCCAGCCTGTGCGACATCGCGCCCGCGGTGCGCGCCGGCGACGCGGCCTTCGGGGCGATCCTCGACGGCGACGGCGACCGGGTGATGTTCGTCGACGAGCGCGGCGAGGTGGTGGCCGCCCCCTTCAGCGGCGCCCTGCTGGCCCGCGAGATGCTGAGGCGCCATCCGGGAGCCGCGGTCGTCCACGACCTGATCGCCTCGCGCGTGTTCGCCGAGGAGATCGCCGCCGCCGGCGGCCGCGCGGTGCGCGCGGCGGTCGGCTACACGCACCTGTACGACGCGATGGTGGAATCTGACGCCGTGTTCGGCTGCGAGACCTCGGGACACCTGTACTTCCGCGTCTCCGACTCCTTCTTCACCGAGTCGGCGCTGTACGCGATCGTGATGATGGCGGCGCTCCTGGCGCGCGGCGGGCAGCCGCTGTCGGCGCTGGCCGCGCCGCTGCGCGGCCGCTACGCGCAGTCGGCGGAGATCAACCTGCCGGTCGGTGCCCGTGACGAAGCGCTGGCTGCCATGGAGCGCATCCGCCACCGCTACCGCGACGCGCAGCTCGACACCCTGGACGGGCTGTCGGTGGCGTACGGCCACGTCTGGTTTACCATTCGCCCGAGCAACACGGAGCCGCTGTTGCGCCTGCGCCTGGAAGGGCGCGACGCCGACACCGTGGCGGCCGCGCTGGCCGATGTGCGCGCCGTCATCGAAGGAAGGGAGCGATGAGGATCCGATACAACGCGCCGGTGGTGCTGAGCTACGCGGTCGCCGCCGCGGTCGTCATGGTGATCGACCAGATCGCGGGCTCGCAGTTCGCGGAGAGGAACTTCGCCATTCCCGGCAGCCTGGCCGGCTCGGCGCCGCTCGGCTACGTGCGGCTGGTCACGCACGTGCTGGGGCACGCCAACTGGGCGCATCTGCTCGCCAACTTCGCGCTGATCCTCCTGATCGGCCCGATCCTGGAGGAGAAGTACGGCTCCTGGCCGCTGCTGGGGATGATGGCGATCACGGCGCTGGCCACCGGCGGCCTGAACGTGCTGTTCCTGCCCACCGGCCTGATGGGTGCCAGCGGCATCGTCTTCATGATGATCCTGCTGAGCTCGTTCACGAACATCCGCTCCGGAGAGATCCCGCTCACCTTCGTCCTGGTGGTCCTGATGTACCTGACGCGCGAGGTGTTCGCCGCCGTCACCGAGGATTCGATCTCGCAGTTCGCCCACATCGCCGGCGGCATCTGCGGCAGCCTGTTCGGCTTCGCGATCACCCGCGCGGCGCCGCAGCTCGCGCAGCCGGCCGAGCCTCGCAACCACCTGGAGGAGTGACCATGAGCCCGCCATCACCTGCCGGAGGGGCCGACGGACCCGCCGTGCGCCACGACGCCGACACCCTGCGCACCTTCGCCGCCGACGTCATCCGCGCCCTGGGCGGCTATCCCGAGCACGCCGAGATCGTCGCCCGTCACCTGGTGCTGGCCAACCTGGTCGGCCACGACTCGCACGGCGTGTTCCGTCTGCCGCAGTACGCGGACTTCCTGGACCGCGGCCACATCGACCCGGCGGCGCGTCCGACCGTGGAGCGCGAGACGCCCTCCACGGCAGTGATCGACGGCCACAACGCCTGGGGCCACGCGGTCGCGGAGCTCGCCACCCAGATCGCCGCGGCCAAGGCCGACCGCACCGGCATGGCCGCGGTCGGCGTGCGCAACGCCTTCCACGTCGGCCGGGCCGGCGCCTACCCGGTCATGCTGGCCGAGCAGGGGCTGATCGGGCAGATCTTCTGCAGCGCCGAGGGATCGGCCTTCATCGCGCCATGGGGCGGCACCGAGCGGCGGCTCTCCACCAATCCGATCGCCATCGCCGTCCCCACCGCCGGCGAGCCGATCCTGGTCGACATGACCACCAGCGTGGTGGCCGAGGGCAAGGTGAAGCTGGCCCGCACCGCCGGCAAGACGCTGCCGCCGGGCTGGATCCTTGACAAGGACGGGGAGCCGAGCACCGATCCGGAGGCGCTGTACGCGGACGGCACGCTGCTGCCGCTCGGCGGGAGCGTCGCGCACAAGGGCTACGGGCTGTCGGTCATCGTCGACCTGCTCGGCAGCGTCCTCAACGGGGGTGCGCCCGGCATGATGGGGCCGATCCTGCACAACCACTTCCTGCTGCAGGCGTTCGACCCGGCGACGGTCACGGACCGCAGCGCGATGGAGGCGGCGCAGGCACGCTACTTCGAGTACCTGCGCTCGTCGCGAAAGCGGGACGGCGTGACGGAGATCCTGCTGCCCGGAGAGCCGGAGCAGCGATCCATGGCCGACCGTCAGGCGAACGGCATCCCGCTCGACGCCGGCGTGATCAGCTCGCTCGACGAACTGTGCGCGCGCCTGTCCGTCACCCCGCTCGCGGAGCGCACGTAACACGAACACCGCGCGATCGGACGCTGGCCCGGTAGACCACCGGGCCCACAGGTCAGCTCACGCGGGTGTCCCCGCCGTCAGACGCTCCCCGGTGGCCCGCTCGCGACGAGCTTGCGCCAGTTCATAGCTCGCCTGCATCCGCATCCAATGGTCGGCGGTCCCCCAGCCGATCTCCTCCAGCGCCAGAGCCATGTTCGCGGACACACCCGCCCTGCCGTTCAGCAGGCGCGACAGCGACCCGCGCTCACACCCCAGGCGGGCCGCCGTTTTGGTGACGTTCCAGCCCGTGTCGTCCATGCTCTCACGGATCAACTCGCCCACGTGCGGCGGATTCAGCATGGGCCGTACGCGTTCGCTCTCGTTCTTGTTCATCAGCCTCCGCTCCTTGCAGTCAGTAATGTCCATCAGCCCAGCAGCAACTCACCCACCAGGGCCAGGGCGAATCCCAGCACGGCGCCGAGCGGCGGCGACCAGTGCCGCTCAAGCCGCGCTTGCGGCGCGATGTCCTGGAACGTCAGGTACAGGATGCCGCCCGCGGCGAACAGCATGATCGCGCCCAGGATCGCGTCCTGATCGGCCAGCCAGAACCAGCCCACTGCCCCGCACACGGGACCCAGCAGCGCGAGCAGCAGCATGCGGCGCACCGCCACGTCGGCGCGGACGTTGCCGGACAACTCCCGCCACGCGTTGAACCCCTCGGGAAGGTTCTGCAGTCCGATCAGCAGAGCCAGCACGATGGCGCCGTCGGCGCCGGCCGCGAACATGCCGCCCAGCGCCAGCGACTCCGGCAGGAAGTCGGCCCCCATGGCGATGAACTGCGGCGCCGAGCGGTTTCGCTTCGCCTGCACACGGTCCACGGTCATGAACGCCGCGCCGCCGGCCAGCAACAGCGCCGTGGCCACCACCGGATGCGGCAGGCGGGCGGCACCTTCCGGGACCAGCACCAGGGCCACGGCGCCGACCAGGACCCCGCCGCCGAAGGCGATCACGAAATGCCGGAACTCCTGCTCCAGCCAGCGCGGCCCGAGATGCCTGATCGCGGCCAAGCCGGCGCCCACCGGAATGCAGGCCCCGGCCAGGGCCGTCCACAGCAGCAACTCGACCATACGGTTCAATCCAATTCTCCTGGTAACAGCCCCAAGTTATGTTCACGATCGAAGATCGTTCAATCCACGCCCCCGCGCGGGAAGCGACCTCGCCGGTGGCGCCGCCGCGGCCCTCGATGTGGTTTCAATCCACGCCCCCGCGCGGGAAGCGACCTCCGCAGTTCGCCCCGGAACTCCCGGAACTCGCCCATGTTTCAATCCACGCCCCCGCGCGGGAAGCGACGCCCTTGATCGCGGCCTTCTCGGTCCAGGAGATGTTTCAATCCACGCCCCCGCGCGGGAAGCGACTCTCCCGGTGACGCCGACAGATGGCGTATGCATGGTTTCAATCCACGCTGCGAATCGGCAGGGAAAGTGACCCCAGGTCGGCGTTCAAAACGACCCCCCTACCCGGGTTTGTAGCTACTCGTACCATCGACCGAGGGTGGAGTCAATGTATTGGTATGGGCCGCCGCCGCGCCGATGGGCACCGTAGGGACAACGAAAGAACGACACGGAGCGTGCGGGCGGCCAACGCGGAGGATGCCGGTATCGGTCGGCGCAGGGAGCATGCCGGCATCCGGTCGATGAGCTGGCGGGCCGGGAGCCGCGGCGCCGAGTCGGCGATGCGCGCCCGGCCCGCACCTGCGGCGAGCGGGGCACGCCGATGGGCTGGCCACAGCCGGGCAGGGTCTGATGGGCCGCATGGCATGGAGCGCCTGACTGGGCGAATCGGGCGCCGGAACGACCGAAACGACAGTGGTCCGGAAATTCGACGCACGAGGATCGCCGTCACGGCGTTTTCTCAGGCGAGGTGGTGTCCCGATACCCCCGCCGCAGCACGCCTGGTCCGCGGGCCCGGTCGGCCAACCGCACGCAGGTGCCGCCGTACCGTGCGCGCGGCGCTCGTCGACGGCGATCTGCGCCGGAGCGCTGATGCTCCTGCCCGGCCGCTCGGAGCCGTCGTCTTCGACCGGTTTGCCGTGCCGAGCGTTCAACGCCGGTTTTCCCGGCCCCCTCGGAGCGGGACGTTGCCCGCGGCGGCCGCGCAGGCTCCCGTGCGATCCTCATGGCGAGTCGCCCTGCGGCAACTCTCGTGACCGGCGCACGAAGCTGTCCATGCGGTAGCTCTTGCCTTCGATGACCAGCTTCGTCGCACGATGCACCAGGCGGTCCATGCAGGCGGAGGCCATCAACGGGTTGGCGAACACCAGCGGCCACTCGCTGAAGTCGCGGTTGCTGGTGATCACCGTGGCACGACGCTCGTAGCGCTGGCAGATCACCTCGTACAGATCCTCCTGCTGGTGCTCCGGCAGCGGCTTGAGGCCGAAATCGTCCAGGACCAGCAGCGCCACGGTGGCGACCTGGCGCAGCCGGCGCGCGTGGCTGCCGTCGCCACGGCCGGCGTGCAGCCAATCGAACAGGACGCTGGTGCGCTCGTAGGTGACTTCGTGCCCCTTGCGACAGGCGACGTGGCCGAGCGCCTGGGCAGCGTGGCTCTTGCCGACGCCGGACGGACCGACCAGGAACACGTTCTCGGCGCGCGCGACGAACCGGCAGGTGGCCAGCTCGCGCAGCGTCGGCGCGTGGATGGTCGGGTTGAAGGTGAAGTCGAAGGTCTCCAGGGTCTTGTCCGGGGCGAGGCCGCTCTTGCTGAGCCGGCGGGCGAGCTGCTTGAACTCGCGCCGCTCGACCTCGTCGGTGAGCAGCGTGTCGAGCAACTGGGTGTAGCTCCACTTCTCGGCCATCGCCTGCTGCAGGCGTTCGGTGAGGGTGTCGAGCATGCCGGCCAGCTTGAGGCGGGTCAGCTTGGGTTTCAGCAGGGCGACCTCATCCATGAGGCTGCTCCTGCGCGGCGTCTGTGGCGGTGTGGTTGGCCGCGGCCGGGACGTCGAAGTAGCCGAACTGGCGCGCGAAGCGGAACTGCATCTGCCCGTTGGCCGGTTCGGCGGGCAGTTCTTCCGGCAGCCGGTCCAGTTCGTTGACGAGGATGTCCTTGACGCTGCGGTAGCTGGGCGTGGCGAAGCGCACCGCCCGCCGGCAGGCGACCTCCAACCGCGCGGTGGTGTAGGTGTCGGCCAGTCTGATCAGCGCGCGCACCGGGCGCAGTCCGTCGACCGCCCGGTCGGTGAGGATCAGCTCGGCGACCAAGCCCACCGACGGCCCGAGCCGCTGCGCCCACTGCACCAGCCCCTCGCTGGTGAGGTTCAGGTACTGCTCCAGCTCCGGCGGCGCATGCTCGGACTTGCGCTTGACCTCCCACGACTTGGTGGCGCGCTGGTGGGCGGTGACCTCCTGGTGGTCCAGGAAGATACGCACCGTGTGGGAGTTGCCCATCGCCAGCACCCGCGTGCCGATCAGCCGGTGCGGGACGCTGTAGAAGGCCTTCTCGAACTGCACGCGCCAGTCCGGCCCGACGGTGAGCTCCTTGCAGGTCACCTGGTCCCATCGCCGCAGCGGCAGCGGCCGCAACGCGGCGGCTTCCTCGGTCTCGAACAGCTCGCGCGGCGTGCGCCCGACCTTCTGGATCACGTGCGGCTCGTAGGTGTCGCGGTTCCAGCGTTCGAGCGCCTCGATCAGCTCGTCTGCGTAGGGCACCTCGCGCCCGCGCTCCTTCTGCTCCTCGCGGAACAGCGGCAGGAAGTTTCTCTTGACGTACTTGACGTCGTTTTCGACGCCTCCCTTGTGTTCGGGCCGCCGCGGCAGACAGGGGGAGATGAGGAACCCATAGTGCTCGGCCAGTTCCCGATAGGCGCGGTTGACCAGCGGATCCTCGAACGAGGCGACGATGATCGCCGCCTTCAGGTTGTCGGGGGTCACCTTCTCGGACACTCCGCCGAAGAACTCGAAGGCGTGGATGTGGCAGGCGAAGAACGTCTGTTGCTTCTGGTTGAACACCACCTCCCGGTAGGCAAGCCGCGAATGGCGCAGGCGCCCGGAGAACATCCAGGTGCGACGCCGCGAGCGCGTGGCGGTGTCCCAGGTCAGCCCGAGATGACCGAAGTCGACCTCCATGACCTCGCCGGGCGTGGTCTCGCGCCGCATCACCGGCCGCACCGCCTTCGGGAAGTGCCGGTGGATGTAGCGGCGCACGGTGCTCTCGGAGTACTCCACCCCCGACCCCGTCAACAGTTTGTGGATCACCAGGAAGCTGTAGGGCTCCTTGAGCTCGAGCCATCCGGCGATCTTCTCGCGGTGGGCGTCCAACGGGTGTGCGGCGCCGCGCTCGGCCTGCTGTTGTTCGTGGTACCGCTCGCGGAGCTGCCGCTCGCCGGGCAGCTCCGAGGCATCCAGCCAGCCTTCCTCCTCGGCCAGCTCCCGCACCCTGCGGATCACGCTGCGGTGCTTGCCGGTCTCGCGCTTGATCGCCTTGATCGACTGGTTCATCCTCAGTCGCCGCACGATCTCTTGTAGATCCATCGTCGACGTCCTCCTCGCCATCTGACCCCCCTCACGCGGTTCGTAGGTTGTTCACCCGAACCGTCGGTCGTGAGGGGGGTCGTTTTCAGTGCCGAGAGGGGGGGCGTTTTGAATGCCGACCGGGGGTCGTTTTCGATGCCGACCCTGGGGTCGTTATGAATGCCGAGGGGGGGTCGCTAACCTTGCCGGTTTTCACACGCCCCCGCGCGGGAAGCGACAGGGATACGCGCTCGGGGTCCAGCTCGATGAAGTGTTTCAATCCACGCCCCCGCGCGGGAAGCGACATCCCCGCTCATCGGCTTCGGCCAGCACCTGGAAGTTTCAATCCACGCCCCCGCGCGGGAAGCGACAAGGGTCCTGCGGTGCGTTCAAGTCGTAGGCCCGGTTTCAATCCACGCCCCCGCGCGGGAAGCGACGGCCTGCGGAAGAAGATCAGAAATCAGCGGCGCGCATGTTTCAATCCACGCCCCCGCGCGGGAAGCGACTGGTCGGCCACCGTCAGCGCCGCGGCCACCTCGTCACAGTTTCAATCCACGCCCCCGCGCGGGAAGCGACGTGGTCGAGAGATACGAAGGTTTCATACATCGCCGGCATGTTTCAATCCACGCCCCCGCGCGGGAAGCGACCCGCCCGGCCGGTGCGAGAGCACCACGCCGACCAGTTTCAATCCACGCCCCCGCGCGGGAAGCGACCTGCCGGTGCCGGCGCCAGCAGCGGAGCAGGAAGTTTCAATCCACGCCCCCGCGCGGGAAGCGACTCGCACGCGGCGACGATCGCGAGGGTGAAGACGTTTCAATCCACGCCCCCGCGCGGGAAGCGACGCGGCACCAATTGGAGGGGCGCTACTTCGAAGCGCTGTTTCAATCCACGCCCCCGCGCGGGAAGCGACTCGTAGATTTCTGCGACCTGTAGGAGGTAGGACGTGTTTCAATCCACGCCCCCGCGCGGGAAGCGACGCGCGATGTCGCGCAGGGTCGCTACATGCAGTGGTTTCAATCCACGCCCCCGCGCGGGAAGCGACTCGGTTCACCGTTGACCGTCATCACGCCCACGTGGATGTTTCAATCCACGCCCCCGCGCGGGAAGCGACTCGCCCGGCACGTCGACCTGTCCACCGTCCCGCCGGGTTTCAATCCACGCCCCCGCGCGGGAAGCGACACGGCCTGCACCAGCGCCGCCGCTCAGAAAGTGAGCCATTTGCCGCTTAGAAATTGACCCACCCCCGGCAGTACCACCTCCGGTTGGTAGTTTGGTGTTGCTGAACATCGAACTGGACCGGAGAGAAGGATGCTAGGGATGGATCGGGTCTACGTTATCAGACACAAGTGGCACCACGAAGGGCTGTCGATTCGCCAGATCGCCCGCGATCTGGGGGTGAGCCGCAACACCGTGCGCAAGTACGTCGGCGACGACGGGGAACCACGGCGGCGTGCCTCGCCGCGGCCGCGACCGGTGCTGGACGACGTGCGCGAACGGATCGAGGAGATCCTGCAGGAGTGGCAGACGCGGACGACCGGCAAGCAGCGCATCACCGGGACGCTGGTGCATCGGCAGCTTGTGGGGGAGGGCTACCGGGTTGGCAGCACGACGGTGCGCGCCTACTTGGCCGAGAAGCGGCGCCAGCGCCAGGAAGTGTACCTGCCGCTGATATGGCGCCCCGGCGAGGCGGCGCAGGTGGACTTCTTCGACGTGACCGTGGAGGTCGGCGGCGAGCGGCGCAAGGCGTGGCTGTTCGTCGTGCACCTGATGTACTCGGGGCGGGACTTCGCGTGGGTGTACGACCGCTGCAACCAGGTCGCGTTTCTGGACGGCCACGTGCGCGCGTTCGAGCATTTCGGCGGCGTGGTGGCCCGATGTGTCTACGACAACCTGAGGGCGGCGGTGAAGCGCAGGCTGGGGATCGAACGGGAGCTCAGCGGACGGTTTGCGGCGTTGTGCGCGCACTATCTGTTCGAGCCGTGCTTCGCCCGTCCGGGCGAGGGGCATGACAAGGGAGGGGTGGAAGCGCGCGGCAAGAACGTGCGCCTGCAGCATCTGACGCCGATCCCCGGCGGGCAGTCACTGGGCGAGATCGCCGTGGCGCTGGTGCAGAGCCTGGACGCGGCGGCCGACACGCGTGTTGATCAGCAGGGACGGACCGTGGCGCAGCGCTTCAGGGAGGAGCGAGAGCAGTTGCGGCCGCTGCCGCCGCGTCCGTTCGAGGCGCGCCACGTCGAGCCGGTGGCCGTCAGCCGCCAAGCGCTGGTGCGGGTCGACGGCGCGCAGTACTCGGTGCCCAGTCACTGGAGCGCCAGCCAGGCGACCGCCTACGTGGGGGTGGCCGACGTGGTCCTGGAGTGGCGCGAGGAACGGATCACGGTCGCCAAGCAGCCGCGCGGAGCTCGGGCAGTCCAGTATCGGCACTATCTGGACGAGTTGGCCAAGAAGCCGCAGGCGGTGCGCCAGGTGGCTCCGGAGCTGATGGCGGAACTCGGCGATCCGTACGTGCGGCTGTGGAAGCTGCTGTGCGCCCGCTACAGCGAGCTGGACGCCGCGCGGGTGGTGGCCAAGCTGCTCGGCGCCATCGTCGAGCATGGCGAGCAGGTGCTCGCCGAGGCCCTCAGCGACGTCCTGGCCGCATCGCCGCAGGCGCCGCGCGGTCCGAACAGGCCGCCAGCCGCGGTGCCGGTGCCGGAGGCACTGCGGGCCTATCAGGTGGAGTCCACGCCCGCATCGTCCTACGACGTGTTGCTGCTGGGGGCTGACTGATGAGTGATCTGGGCGACGCGGTGATCCAGCAGCACCTGAAGACTCTCAAGCTGCCGGCGGTGCGGCGTGAGTACGGTCAGCTCGCGCGCCAGGCTCGGGCTGACTCGTGGACCTACGAGGAGTACCTGCGGGAGTTGCTGGACATCGAGATCCGTGCCCGCGAAGCCAGCACCACCACGCGGCGGCTGCGCGAGGCACGCTTTCCGGACGTGAAGACCCTGGGACAGATCGACTGGGACGCCATGCAGGGGGTCTCCAAGCAGCAGATCCTCGAACTGGCGAGCTGTCAGTTCATCGAACGGCCCGAGGACGTGGTGATCGCGGGCCCGATCGGCACGGGCAAATCGCATCTTGCGATCGCGCTGGGCGTCGAAGCGGCCAAGCGGCGCTTTCGCGTGCTGTTCGTCAAAGCGGCCGATCTGGTACGGCAACTGCTGGAGGCGCGAGATGATCGGGAACTGGGACGTCTGCAGCTGCGCCTGCGCCGGGTGAACCTCTTGATTGTCGACGAGCTAGGGTTCGTCCCGTTTGACCGTGCCGGCGGCGAGTTGCTGTTCAACCTCATCGCCGATCGCTATGAACGACGCGCGACGATGGTCACCACCAACTTGGCGTTCGGGGAGTGGGTCAGCGTGTTCGCCGACGAGAAACTGACCACGGCACTGCTGGACCGTCTCGCTCACCACGCGCACATCATCACCACCAAGGGGGCCTCCTACCGCACCGCCGCCCGCCGCCACGGCGCCGTCAGCGACTCAGCGCAGGCCACACCATGACCGCTGGCACGCTGGTGAGGGCGTTACCCCGGCGCCCGGAGCGGTTCGGCGCCGAAACGACGTTCATAGCGGCCCGTCACGGCCCTTGCGCGCAAGAGGGTGGTGTCTGGATACCCCCTGCTGAGGACGAAAACGCTGCTCAGGCTCGGGGTTCGGGTCACGCGTCCGCGCCGGCGACGGTCGAGCACGACTTGACCAAGAGCTGGTATTGGATTCCTTGCCGGCCCTCCACTGGTGGGTCACCCTCGGGGCGGCGCTCCGTTGGAGTGGGTCAATGATCGAGCGGCGCGTTGTCGCGGTCCCAGCCACGCCACCTTGCCGGCCGACTGGCAGTTATCCACATATCCACAAGGGATTCCACCCCCTCCCCCGCAACCCCCTCCCCCTTTCCCGCCGCCTCTGCTACATTCCTTCTGAACTGCTTGGGTGGGTCAAAATCCGATCGGCGTTTTGGCTCACTTTCCGACCGGCGCGCGCACCTGCGCTCGACGGCTACACCAACTGGTGGTTTCAATCCACGCCCCCGCGCGGGAAGCGACCTGGTAGGGCTCGGCATCGCGGAGCCGACAGCATGTTTCAATCCACGCCCCCGCGCGGGAAGCGACGCGCCGCGACAGACCACTCTGGAGGTGACAGCTCCATGTTTCAATCCACGCCCCCGCGCGGGAAGCGACACTTCGGCGACCGCGGCTATCTCCTTGGCGTTGACGTTCAGTTTCAATCCACGCCCCCGCGCGGGAAGCGACCCGGCGCCGGCGCGTTCGAGACGCTGGCGGGCGAGGTGTTTCAATCCACGCCCCCGCGCGGGAAGCGACCCGCGCAGCCGCTCGTCCTGATACGCGTCCTGCAACGCCTTGTTTCAATCCACGCCCCCGCGCGGGAAGCGACCAGCGTCATGCCGCATGCCTTCTCCGCGCCGTGAATGTTTCAATCCACGCCCCCGCGCGGGAAGCGACACGGCGTTTGGCTGATGCCTGATCCGCCCGTGCGCGTGTTTCAATCCACGCCCCCGCGCGGGAAGCGACCCGCGATGACGATTACCACCATCCCGACTACCATGTTTCAATCCACGCCCCCGCGCGGGAAGCGACGCGCTGCAGCGGTGTTGGCGTCCGCTTGCGTCAGGTTTCAATCCACGCCCCCGCGCGGGAAGCGACTCGGCCATAGTTTGACAAGCGCCCGGGCGCAGTTTCAATCCACGCCCCCGCGCGGGAAGCGACCCGGGAGCGATTCCCGGTTGCCGAAGAGGAGCAGTTTCAATCCACGCCCCCGCGCGGGAAGCGACGTTCTCGGGCGGCAACATCGGACGCTGACCCGCCACCAGTTTCAATCCACGCCCCCGCGCGGGAAGCGACTGGACCTCACGGTCTTGCGCTCGCTGTTGAGCATCATGTTTCAATCCACGCCCCCGCGCGGGAAGCGACTCGTGACGACGAGTCCATACGTCGCCGAGCGACCGGTTTCAATCCACGCCCCCGCGCGGGAAGCGACGTCGATATCCACGACGACGCCGGAGCTGTAGAGTTTCAATCCACGCCCCCGCGCGGGAAGCGACACGTGAGTCTCAGAATCGTCGGCGTACTGCTGAGTGGTTTCAATCCACGCCCCCGCGCGGGAAGCGACGAGACGCGCCGTGCTCGACGCACGCCACGTACCGGTTTCAATCCACGCCCCCGCGCGGGAAGCGACCTCCGCCTGCCGGTGCACGGTCGTGAGGCGCGCCACCGGTTTCAATCCACGCCCCCGCGCGGGAAGCGACACGGCCGCGGCGGACGCCACCAGCACGACAGGGTTTCAATCCACGCCCCCGCGCGGGAAGCGACCTGGTGGTGCTGTACCTGCTGGAAGAGGACCCCGTTTCAATCCACGCCCCCGCGCGGGAAGCGACCAGATGGTTAGTTGCTGGTCTTTGATCCGCTCTGGTTTCAATCCACGCCCCCGCGCGGGAAGCGACATCGCGTGTTCCAGTTGGTCAACGCTGACGATGAGTTTCAATCCACGCCCCCGCGCGGGAAGCGACGCTTCGGATTCGACCGGCTCAGCCGCCGGCTGCAGTTTCAATCCACGCCCCCGCGCGGGAAGCGACAACCTGCACCTGGAGAACTGCGACGCCCTCTGGCTCCTGTTTCAATCCACGCCCCCGCGCGGGAAGCGACCTCCGGCCGCGCCGAGGAGGCGCTGGTGCTGCAGGTGTTTCAATCCACGCCCCCGCGCGGGAAGCGACCGCCGCCCGGCAACCCGGCGCTCCAGGAGCAGCAGCAGGAGTTTCAATCCACGCCCCCGCGCGGGAAGCGACGCGCGCGTATATGGGATATTCTGTTACTTAAGTGTAGTTTCAATCCACGCCCCCGCGCGGGAAGCGACGCTTGTCGAGCTCCTTGAGGATGCCGGCCATGCCCGTGTTTCAATCCACGCCCCCGCGCGGGAAGCGACCCGTCGCGGGCGATCGGGTGGTCGAGCGCCGTGTTGTTTCAATCCACGCCCCCGCGCGGGAAGCGACGCGCTGGTCGCGAGGGACAGCGCGGAGGCGAAGGTTTCAATCCACGCCCCCGCGCGGGAAGCGACTGTGTCATCGTAACTCCATATGAGATCGGTGCAAATTCGCGAACTTGCGCGAACACTTCGCGTCAACTTGGTTGGCCGCGTCTATCGACACTGGGCAATAGGGAACGGTGCACTTGAGTTGGCGTTGGAGCATGCGCGAACCTTGCTGGGAAGATGTGGGCGCTTCAGGTTCGCGCTGCTCTCAGAGCAATAGCGGGCCATCGGGATCGTACGACGCTTTTGCTCCCGCATGCTCGATTCGTGATCGCCAGTTGGCTCCCAAGCGGTAGAAACGGAGGCTGTCCACCTTGTCATCGATCTCCTCGATGAGGCGGGATCGCAGTATCGACCACTGCGCAGGGTCCACCTGGCACTCGAAGACCGAGTACTGAACCCTCTGTCCGAAATCCTGGCACAATCGCGCGACACGACGGAGCCGGCGCCGCCCTGCGGAGTCTCCAGTGGCCACGTCGTATGTGACGAGCATGAGCACGGTCGGACCTACTTCCAGAGAAACGGCGGATAGCCGTCCAGATCCCCACGTAGGCGACGAGCCATCAGCGTTGCCTGCACGAACGGTACCAGACCCATCGTAGTCCTCTCCTTTAGGAATGGGTGAGTGAGCTCATCCTTCTTTCGTTCCTGGTAAGCTACGATTGTCGTCTTCCTCGCGTCTTCACGCAACATCACGGCTCCGCTCACCGATGTCTCGAAATCGCGGACGGACAGTTGTCGCCGATTGATCAAGGATAGTGCGAGGCGATCCGCGATGACCGGACGCATCTCCTCCATGAGGTCGAGCGCAAGGCTCGGGCGCCCCGGACGCTCGCGGTGCAGGAAACCTACCGCCGGATCCAAGCCGACCGTCTCCAGAGCTGATCGGCAGTCATGCACGAGGAGCGTATACAGGAACGACAACAGCGCGTTCACCGGATCGAGTGGCGGCCGCCGGGACCGGCGGATGAACGCGAACCCGGAGTCGTCGATGACGATCAGGTCGCCGAATGTCTCGTAATAGGCTCGTGCAGCTTCGCCTTCGATCCCCCTGAGCGAATCGACGGTGGACGATCGCGTGGTTCTTCGTGCGGCGTCACTCAAGCGTCGCTCGCAGATCGCCAGCCGGTCGCGAGCCTTCTTCGCTACGCTGGCGCCGTGATCTCGCAGAGCGCGTCGAACGACCGCACGCTGGTTGAGGACCTTGCCCGCTACCATATTTCGGACCAGAGCCGATGTCTCATCCTGGTCGTCCGTCGCGCGATACTGGCCCCGGCGGAGCAGCACGTTGCCGGAGGTCGGGCCTTCGATCCGGGCAAGGAAGCGTCCATTCCGGCTCATCATCGAGATACACACGCCTTGTTGCGCGCAGTGACCGATCAGGGGAGGCGAGACGCCGACGGACCCAAAGCACACAAGGCCGCCGATCAGGTGAACGGGGACCCGGCCGCGCTCGGTGCCGTCTACCTTTACGACGACATTCTCTCCGTCCTTGTGCAGCCAAGCGTTCTCGGTCGTCACATACAGCGTATTCAGATGGCGGCGCATCGGTGAAGTATCAGCTCTCGATGGCGCGCTTGAGCCAACGGTCTACCGCGCCGGCTCGTTGCGGGCCTTCGGGCTGACATGCTTCCTTGAGAGAGCAGGCATTGCACTTGCGGGGCTCGAACTCCGGAGCTGGCGTATGGTTCGTCGCCAACATGCGCCGCGTATCGGCTGCAATTCGAGTGGTAAGCGCCCGTAGCACGGGGTCGAACGCCACCACCTTGCGGCGTCGCGTGCGGCCATAGAATAGGGCGCCCTCGGGCACCGGTGAGCCGACCATCTCCTCCAGACACATCGCCTGGGCGCAGAGTTGGACTTCGTCGGCCCGATGTGCCTTCGGCCGTCCGCGTTTGTACTCGACCGGGTAAGGTCGACCGCCCTCGTGCATCTCCACCACATCGGCAACGCCGGACACACCGAGCCTCAGGGAGCGCAAACCGACGCTTCGCTCGATCCGCAAGCCTTTCCTGCTCTCAGGTGCACCCGCGTCGGCGCGCTCGTGCAGCACCCTCCCTTCCGCGGTCAGGCGGTTTTCAGACCATTGTCGCTCGATATGGATGAGCGCGCACTGCCGTGGGCAATAGAGCATGTGCTGCAGTGCCGAAATCGGGATCAGCTCGTCTTCGCCGATCGGCCCATCATCCCCCATCGTTTCGGAGCATCAGATCCGGTCGACTATGGTGACTCCGTTGGGAATATCGCTGTCGTCGATGTGAACTGTGTAGTCAGCGTAACACCGCGCCGGCGGCAACGTGCGGGCGCGACTCTCGTCAGGCTCGAACTCCTCGCCCTCGAACACCCGCCGTACGGTAACCCGATCGAACAATCGATGGGCGGCAGCGCTGCCGAGCGCGCTGTCATGCTTGAAGATGATCAGACGGCGAGCTGCCATCTCGCCCCGGGCCGCCGAGCGGTCATGATCGAACATCTGTTCGAGCGCCGTCCATAGCAACTCCAAGTCCTTCTCGGAGAACCCGGTGCCCTTGCCGGCTCCGCCAGCAAGGCATGCAGAGACGTAACCGTGCCCGCGGTACAGACCATACGGCACGATGTGCTTGCGTCCCATCTCACCCTCTTCCTGGTCCACATCCGTGACGCGCGTGATCGTCTGTTCGAGCGGCACGATCGGTTCGACCGAGCGCGAGAACGTAAACTGTACCGGGCCTCTCATCTGACCGGCGTTGGGACCGGTGGACATCACTGCGCCGAACGTCCGGATATCAAAGTACTTGCTGCAAAGCCACGCCTGCAGATCCGCGATGTCGCTCTGTGACCGTTTTTTTGCCCTCTGGGTGTCCCAACGTCCGGACTTGCTATGATCTGGCTGGCCGTTCTCCTTGCATGCCTCCGCGATCAAGGGATTCAGGGGGCGCTTCTCCTGGATGAAGATTTCACAGCCGTCCTTTCCGAGGAGCTGGACGTAGTTCCGAACCTTGCGCTTGAGACACACGTCCGACACCAATCCCTGGTTCGTTTCCGGATCCAGACGAGGCATGTTGCCCGCGTCCGGGTCACCGTTGGGGTTGCCGTTGGTGACGTCGAAGAGATATACGAAGTCGTACCGGTTGTTGATGGGGCTCACGGTCATGCTCACTCCTCTGAATTCGCGGGCTGGCGCTGATGCGCCTCAGGGGCGGCCTTTGTGTAGAATGCCGTCTCCTGGTGATAATATCCGACGAAGAACCGGGCTTGATCTTCAAGGGGAAGCGTCGCCGGTAAATCCTCGCTTCCCGGAAGTCGCTCAAGGATCTGGCCGACCTCGCGGTCGGCTCGTCGGCCAGCGCTTTTCTTCTGGCCGTCGGGAGCCTTCGCTAGCGCGGCACGATTGTGTTCATAGCCTCGCATCAGCATCGGGAAGACCCGACGAGGTGTCGCCGACGCGGAACCCGCGTACTTGTCCCGGATGGTGGCGTTCCGGTCGGCGATGTTCTTCTCGGCGTACGCATAGGCTGCGAACAGGCGGCCGAGATTGTAGGCGGCGTTTTGACTGTGGCGATCAAGGCTCACGAGGCGATCCTCCATGTTGTTGGGGTTCGAGAGGCGTTCCGCACGGCGCACGCATGCTTTGGCAATTGCAGCGCGTACACCCGACACCAAGCCATCAGCCCGCAGGCGCATGATGACGGCGGCGAGAAGCGACTGAGGATACCGACTGCCGGTGAGTATTGCACGCATCAACGCGCCTCCGAGCGTCGGCGAGATGTTCTCGGACTTTCTCTGCACGGCGGTTTCGTAGAGCAGCCGCCACGCGGCGGGCGGGGTTACCCATGGGACAGGGTCGAGCCGGAGATCTCCCCAGTGCTCGACGATACGACGCGCTATCGCGCCGATGGTGTCCTCGATCCAGAAGCGAATCGATAGGCGTGCCGCGTTGGGGGAGAGGCCGAGAACGTAGAATCGCGTATGCTCGTTGACATCAGGGTCGATCTCCTCGATCGGCCGGCCTGCCGCGATGCTCTCGAGCCGGTCTCGAACCTTGGCGGCTTCTTCCTCATCCGTCGGCTCGGCAAGTATCGAGAACAGATCTTCCGCTTTGCTCGCAGCGGTCTCGTCCCCCGGCGCCTCCGCCCAGAAGACCGTGGTGGCATCTCCAACCCTGATGCGGCGACCTCTGTCGGCTGTCAACAAGGAGTTCAAGGCCGCCGTGTACGCGAATGCCGCTCTCTTCGAGACGGGGGCATTGGCGCCCTGCTCCTTGCCGTAGGACGTGAAAGCGTCAAGGTTGAATGAGACGATCGCCGCGCCGGAAGACTGGGCTCCTGCCACGCCCTTTACCTTGGGATGCAGGCGTTCGATGGGTGCGGACTCCCCGGAAACGAGACACACGTCCGACCGGCTGTCCAGGCTCGCCAAGTGGTCGCGCCAGATCCGGCGGGCGGCTGGCCGCTGATGAATCAACCGGCGCTCGCCGTCTAGCTGAAACACGATGTTGGCGTCAAGCAGGTCGCCGGCGTGTGGAAGGGTGGCGTGGCTGTCCGCACACCACCCTCCAAGGAAGGCGCGAAGAGCCTTCAGCCCATCATCGGTCGCGTCCGTAAGCAGGCGGCCATGGAACGACTTGAAGGCATCATGTTCGCGATCCGCGGGGATCGGATCACCGGTGTCGCGGGCGAGCTTCATGCCAAGCACATAGGCTGATTTGTCCCACAGGAAATTGGATGCCACAGCCGATGTGCGGGGTACAGGGCTGGGCACTTCGAAGAGCCGGGGGCGCGGTGTCCTGGCCGACGAATCCCTCCAGTCCACGACGTCGACCACGTCGCCCTCTGGCGACAGTACGAGCGCAAAGGAAATTCGCTCCTGAGAATATCCATAGTCCGGCGCGTCACCCTTGCTCACCAGGCGGTCGTAGTGGGCGGCAAGCGCTTTCAGGATGCTCACGCCTTGACCTCTGGAGCGTCGAACGGCGGGACTTCGATCACGCCGTTTCGCAGCATGGCGCGGAAGAACCGGGGAGACCGCTCATCCCGGAAGTCGATGTCGTGGAGCATCCATCCCAGATCGCGGTCGCGATGGTCGGAAGGCAGGTCGGACTGCGGAATCGCGTCACCTACCGGCGCAAAATGCGCAGCGAACTCGCGAGTGCCCAGATAGGGGCGGTGGAAGCACTGGCCCTTGGCGGCACGGCGGTTGAACATGGCCAAGTGCTTCGCTTCCGTGTCGTCGGCTGTCGCAGCATCTGTGAGCACGAAGTGGGCCTCGATCACGTAGGCTACGTCGCGCAGGAGGGTCGCTGCACGCTGCTGACGGTCGTCCTCGATCAGCGTGCGCAATCCGTCCGTGGTGCCGCGCTTCATCGCGGAGCGGACGTTACCGGCCGGGATCTTGTGTCCCAACTCATTGCGACGCACGTTTTCGAACCGAATGGGCTTCAGGACGTGGATGCGGTCGATTACCCAGCGGATGGCCGGCTTCCAGTGGATCGCTTCAAGAACCCCGCGGGCCGCCGACGGAGTCATCGCGTCGTACGACACCCGCTCCACCTTCATCTCCGGCCGCGTGAAGCACGCATACTCGCCCCAGACGTGCAGCTTCACCCCATACGGCATCGCAGTACTCCGATCTCGAGCCTCGCGTGAGCCTGACACGTTCCGCGGGCGAGTGATATACTGTGAACGTGATGTCTGACGGTACCCTCCGGCACCGCGGACTTGCGGGAGCCACCCTTACGCTTCGCTGCTATGTCCATGGCAACGGCAACAATTGGGAAGCGATCTGCGTCGACCTCGATATCGCAACATTCGGCCCGTCCGTTGATGAAGTGAAGGCTTCGCTCGTCAACTGTATCGAGTTGTACCTGGAAGGGGTTCGCGACTTGCCCGTCGAGGAGCGGCGGCACTTCCTTGCCAGACGGTCCCCGCGGCACGTACGCGCCAAACTGGCCATCATGACGTGGGTGTCCAGCCTCAGGCAGGGTGCACGCAAGGCATGGCAGTTCACGCTTCAATCCCAGGCTCCTGTACATCCCTAACGAAACAGACCGCGACGTAGCCCGGACTGGCGCCTGACGGCGGCGAGCATCCCCTTTGGCATGTCCGCGCCGACTGCACCGGGCACGGTGACCATCCGGGTACGTCCGCCGACCACTCCCACGAAGCGGCGATGGCTCCCCCGCTGGCGGACCAGTTCGAAGCCGTGCTCCTCCAGGACCCGAATGACATCTCGGACCTTCATTGCCTGGCCTGGATTCCGTCATCTGCCGCTGGACTGCTTGGCCTTCGCCGACTCATCCACGTCCCCGGCCCAGCCGGGAACGACAGGTCAACGCCATGTGGACGACATGCACATTTCTACCCACGCCGACGGTCTCCTCGCCGACGATCTGCTTACATCATAGTACGTGTAGGTCATTCGTGCAAGTCGTCCACCTAGAGAATCAAGCTCTCGGCATTTTGGAAGGTGGGCTCGTCCCACGTCAACCCAACGTCCAATCGGTACAGAGCAAGGTTGGTGAGCACCACGAACTGCAGATCGAAGTCCTCCCTGCGCAACGCGCTCGCAGCCCCGGCAGACAGGAGCGCGTCCCGTGCTGAGGGCGGAACGGCGGCGACGTACGGCTGAAGCCTACGCGCGATGCTGCCCGGCCGGTCGACCCAGGCGAGATCCGCGAGCGAGCGCGCCACGCTGTCGTCCGCTCCGTCGGCACCGCGATAGGGAACGATCACCGGAACCATGGCCGTCTCGATCAGCCGAAACTGCTTGGCAACGGTCTCGAACGGGAAGTCAAGGCTGCTGCGCCGTTCGTTCATGAGCCGCAGGACGCCCTTTCTATCAAGTGCGTCCGTACCCTTGATCCAGTACAGCTCTCGGAAGTAGTCGTCGATCGCATCCAGGGACAGCGGATCATCGTGCCTGCGCATCACGCTACGCGCGGCGGATGCAAACTGTGCGATCTCGGGCGGCGGTCGGCGCCCTTCGCGCCCCAACGGCTCGAACACGAAGACATCGCCGATGGGCGCACTCCCTTCGCGGTTGCACCGTCCGGCTGCCTGGATGATCGACTCCAACCCTGCCGCAGCGCGCCAGACGACCGGGAAATCGACATCGACGCCCGCCTCGACCAACGACGTGGCGATCAGGCGAACCGGTGCGCCCCCGTTCAAGCGGTCGCGGACTTCCTCCAGCTTCTCGCGACGGTGTCGAGCGCACATCAGGGTCGTCAGGTGGCAGGCGCCATCCAGGTCATCGATCGACTCATAGAGCTCACGGGCATGGCGGCGAGTGTTGACGATGCAGAGCGCTTGCGGCGCAGCTCGCAGACACTCCGCCAGTTGGGCGTCATCAATCGTTCCCTGATGCTGTATCCGGACGCGCTTCAGGGTTCGATAGAGGCTTCGAGGTTCGGGAGCCAGCTCTCGCACTTCCTTCAGGCCGCCTGTAAAGCCGGCATCCTTGCCCAACGCCGGCTGCGTCGCCGTGCAGAGCACGATGCTCGTTCGCCAGTTGCGGGCCAGCTCGTCCAGCGCCGCGACGCATGGCTTCAGGAATGCCAGTGGGAGCGTCTGCGCCTCGTCGAGAATGACGACGCTGTTGGCGATGTTGTGAAGTTTCCGGCAGCGCGAAGGACGGTCGGAGAACAGGCTCTCGAAGAACTGCACGGCCGTCGTCACGATGATGGGGGCGTCCCAGTTCTCCATCGCCAGTCGCAGCTTGGATACTGCTTCGCGGTTGCCAACCGAGTCTTCGTCGAAGGTGCTGTGATGCTCGACCACGAAGTCGGCTGCATCGCCATCGTCAGCGCGGAGCGCGCTGCGGAATACCGATACGGTCTGCTCGATAATGCTCATGTACGGGATGACGTAGATGACGCGCTCAAGCCCATGGGTCAGAGCGTGATCCAGGGCGAACGCAAGCGACGTCAACGTCTTGCCACCGCCTGTCGGTACGGTCAGCGAAAACACGCCTGGCGGTTCCGCCGCCCTCTTCCGTGCGTAGCTCAGGACCGTTTGACGCACGCTGTTCACGTCACTTGCGTCCGCGGAGTCCGCAAGGACCTTGAGATACGCGCTGAGTCGCCTCGACAATTCGCGCAGCCGCGGATGCACGCCGCGCGGCATCTTCTTGCCGTCCAGCTCGGCGTAGTACGCCTCCGTGTCGAGGAAGTCCGCGTCTACGAGAGCGGAGAAGACCATGCGGATGAAGAATGAGGCGCAGAACCCAGCGGTCTCACTGTCACGGGGCTTGACGCCGGGAGGTTCCGGTGCAGGAAGCGTGATCTCCTCTTTCCATGCGGGATCGAGTTGGTCGACTTCCACACTCAGACGATCGGCCAGTGCAGCTCTGCGCTCGCCGGTAACTCCGTTGGCCAGACCTGCGTGATGTCCGGCGATGCAGAACGCCAACATCTTGCCGAGGACGGGACCGTAGCGCTCGATTGCCGCCTTCGCGCCGGCGGTTGAGTGATCTACGCGCCCGCTTCCCGCAAGCCGGCTCTGGAAACTCTGCGTGTACTTGCCAATGTCGTGCAGCAACCCGGCCGCTCGACCGATGTCTGTTCCTCCCACCGGAGCGAGGAATGACCCCGCCCGGGCCGCCGTGTCTTCAAGGTGGTTCGATAACCGGTGCCACCGCTCCCGATCAGCCGACTGAGCGCTGTGTGCGTAGTATGGCGAGGGCCGCACTTTCTCTCTCATCCCACGCACGGCGTTCCGGGCGCGACCGTCGCTCGCGTCTTCGTCAACCGGATCGGATCCACTTGGGGCCACCCGAGGGCGGCGCCGACCGGCACTCGCCCGGAGGAGATCACGAAGTGCCGGAACTCCTGCGCCAGCCAGCTCGGCCCGATGTGCCTGGTCCCGGCCGGAGCCTCTCGCCCACGGGAGTCAGTGTCCGATCCTGCAACTTGCGGCGGTAGCGAAGATTCATCTCTTCGGCAATGAGCGCGTCGGCCAATTCCTCGACCCTCTTCCGGCGATCCTCGGGAAGAGCGTCTAACTTTGCTCTGAGTGAAGTGATATGCAAACAGAATCCCCGGATGAACACTACAATGAACGCCGGGACTTCTGAACTACTCGTCGATTGGAGTCGGTATTGGCTGAGACGCTGCTTGACCGACTCCTCGACGACGGGTTCGAGCCTCCATATCCGCGCCGTCGTGGCGGGGCGCGGCGCAATAGCCGTGGGTGGGGCAAGGCGCACCGACCACCGTCACGATATCCGTTTGACGTATCTTTCTTGCCGAGCCGATGCTGTGGACCTGCGGAGGTGTTTTCGAGGATGGCGGTACAGGCAGGGCAACGGGCGGAGTTCTCCAGCCAGGCGAAGCCGGAGCTGCTGGCTTCGATGAGGGAGATCGCCCGCAGCGACGGTCGCCACTTCCAGGCTGTGCTCGAAGACGCCATGGCCAGCTACATCGAGCGCAGAGCGCGGCATCGGATCCGCCCTGACGTGATGGCCCACTACCGGGCGAGCCTGGAGCGCAACCGGTTGCTGTACAGGCTGCTGGCCCGGTGACGCGCCGTCTCCGACGGTGGACGCCATCCATGCCACCCCGGCAGGTTGACGGACCGGCGCCGAGATCCCGTCAATGGAGGGCGTGAACAGTCAATCGGTAACCGGTTCGGATGCACCGCCAGCGCGGGCCACGGTCGCTGTGATCGGCGCCGGCATCGTCGGCAACTGCTTGGTCGCCCACCTCGCGGAGCTGGGCTGGGAGGACTTGGTCCTGATCGACAAGGGACCGCTGCCCAACCCGGGCGGCTCCACCGGCCACGCGTCCAACTTCATCTTCCCCACCGACCACGGCCGCGAGATCGCCATGCTGACGCTGGAGAGCCAGCGCCAGTACGAGGAGCTGGGGGTGAACACCACCTGCGGCGGGGTCGAGGTCGCGCGCACCGAAGAGCGCATGGAGGAGTTGCGCCGTCGCATGACCTCGGCGCGCTCGTGGGGCATCGAGGCGGAGCTGCTGACGCCGGACGAGGTGGTCGCACGCATTCCGTACGTCAACGCCGCCGTGATCAAGGGCGGCTTCTGGATGCCGGCCGTGTCGGTGGTGGACTCGGTGAAAGCCGGCACCATCATGCGCGAGCGGGCGCTCGCCAAGGGCGTGCTGACCGTGCTCGACAACACCGAGGTCACCGGGCTGGAGGTCGAACCCCGCCCGTTCGGCCGGCCCCGCATCCGCACGGTGGTGACCGACCAAGGCGCGATCGCGGTGGAGCAGGTGGTGGTCGCCTGCGGCGTGTGGAGCCCGCGCGTGGCCGCCATGGCCGGCGCCAGCATCCCGCTCACGCCCGCCGTGCACCAGATGGCCGACATGGGCCCGATCGACCTGATGAAGAAGACGGGCAACGAGATCGGCTATCCGATCGTGCGCGACATGGACGTGTTCATGTACGAGCGGCAGAGCCACGAGGCGATGGAGGTGGGCTCCTACGCCCATCGCCCGATCCTGGTGCGGCCGGACGACATACCCTCCCTTGCGGAGGCGGAGCGCTCCCCGACCGAGATGCCGTTCACAGGCGACGACTTCGCCCCGCAGCTCGGCCACGCGCGCGAGATCATGGGCGACCTCCTCGCCGGCTCCGAGATGCAGTATGCCGTGAACGGCCTGCTCTCGCTGACCCCCGACGCGCAGCAGGTGCTGGGCGAGACGGCCGAGGTGGAGGGGCTCTGGTCGGCGGCGGCGGTGTGGATCAAGGAGGGTCCCGGCACCGCGCGGCTGATCGCGGAGTGGATGACCCACGGCTACCCGCGCCTGTGCGACCCGCACGGCTCCGACATCACGCGCTTCTATGCCCACGAGCGCACCGAGCGCCACATCCGCGCGCGCGCGGACGAGCACTTCAACAAGACCTACGGCATCGTCCATCCGCGCGAGCAGTGGGCGTCCGAGCGCGGCATGAACCGCGCCCCGTTCCACGACCGCACCGCCGCGCTGGGCGCCGAGCTGTACGACGCGCGCGGCTGGGAGCGCCCGCAGTGGTACGCGTCGAACGCCGACTTGGTGGAGCGCTACGCCGTCCCCGACCGCCCGCACGAGTGGGACCGCCGCTGGTGGTCGCCGATCATCAACGCCGAGCACCTGCACCTGCGCGAGAAGGTAGGGATCGTCGACCTGAGCGCGTTCCAGCTCTTCGACGTCTCCGGCCCCGGCGTGGTGCCCTACCTGGAACGGCTGACGGTCAACAAGTGCGACCGGCCGCCCGGCAGCTCGATCTACACGCCGCTGCTCACGCCGGACGGCGGCATCCGCGCCGACCTGACCATTCAGCGGCTGGCCGCCGACCGCTTCCGGATCGTCACCGGCGCCTTCGACGGCGCCCGCGACGAGGTGTGGTTCCGCCGCCACCTGCCCGACGACGGCTCCGTGCAGTTCGAGAACCGGTCCTCGGCGCTGTGCACGATCGGCGTGTGGGGACCGGACGCATGCGCGCTGCTCGCCGGCATCACCGACACCGGCCTGTCACAGGCGGAGTTCCCCTACGGGACGCTGCGGGAGGCGATCATCGACGGCGTGCCGGTGACCATGCTGCGCATCTCCTACGTGGGCGAGGGCGGCTTCGAGATCACCACGGCCATGCAGCACGGCGTGCGCCTGTGGGATGCGCTGTGGGAGGCGGGTCGCCCGCTCGGCGCCCGCCCGGTCGGCATCGGCGTCTACGGCACCACCGGACGCATGGAGAAGGGCTACCTGCTGATGGGCTCCGATCTCACCGCGGAGTACTCTCCGGTGGAGGCCGGCTTGGCCCGCCCGCGCGTGAAGCGCGACGACTTCATCGGCAAGGCCGCCTACCTGAAGGCGCGCGCCGACGGCCCGATGGCCAAGATGTGCGCGCTGACCATGGACAACCACACCGGGACGGCCGGCATCGACCGCTTCCCCACCGGCGGCAACGAGCCGATCCTGACCATGGACGGAGCGCGGATCGCCGACGCGCACGGCCGCGAGTCGCGCGTGACCTCGGCCGGCATGGGACCGTCCGTGGGCACGTACCTGATGTTCGCCTACCTGCCGCCCGAGCACGCGGAGGCCGGCACCCGCCTGCAGGTGCTGTACATGAACGAGCCGTTCCCGGTGACCGTCGCCCCTGGGCTGGCGCTGTTCGATCCGGCCGATACCCGCATGAAGGCGTGAGGCAGCGGCCGCGCCGCCGGCGGTGACCCGTGGCAGAGCAGTCCATCGAGCGCACCGAGGCGCAGATCGAGCAGGCCGCCGCGCTGCAGGCCCACTTGGCCGGCGACCGCCATCGGCCCTGCTACCACTTCATGCCGCCGGTGGCATGGATGAACGACATCAACGGCGCCCTGTTCTGGCGCGGCCGCTACCACATCTTCTACCAGCTCAACCCGCACGGCGCGTACTGGCACCGCATCCAGTGGGGCCACGCCTCCAGCGTCGACCTCGTGCACTGGGTGCACCATCCGGTCGCCTTGGAGCCGGATCCGGACGGACCCGATCGGGTCGGCTGCTTCAGCGGCGGCGCCTTGGTCAGCAAGGAGGGCGTGCCGACCCTCATCTACTTCGGCAACCCGGACGGCGTCTGCATCGCGGAAAGCCATGACGACCTGCTGATCCACTGGACCAGGCATCCCGACAACCCGGTGATCCCGCAGCCGCGCGAAGGCGATGCGGACTTCGGCCGTTACGAGGTGCACGACCCCTGCGCGTGGCTGGACGGCGACACCTACTACGCGGCGGTCAACCGCCGCCATCCGCAAGGCCGGGGCGACGGCGCGTACCTGTTCAAGTCGGAGGACCTGCGCCGCTGGCAGTTCGTCGACACCTTCTACCGGTCACGCCGCGAGTGGACGGAAGCCGACGAGGACTGCGCCGTCCCCGACTTCTTCCCGCTGGGCGACCGCCACATGCTGCTGTTCTGCAGCCACCTGCAGGCCACCCAGTATTACCTGGGCGAGCTGCGCGACGAGCGGTTCCATCCTCGCCTGCACGGCCGCATGAGCTGGGAAGGAGGTCAGCTCGGCGGCCCGCGCACCCTGTTCGACGCCTGCGGGCGGCGCATCTTCTTCGACTGGGTGCGCGAGATCCGCGGCGAGGAACGCGAACGCGCAGCCGGCTGGTCGGGGGTGATGACGCTGCCGCGCATCCTGGGGCTGGCCGCCGACGGCACCCTGACCATCGAGCCGGCGCCTGAGGTGGAGCGGCTGCGCTACCGCCACCGCGGCCGGCAGGCGCTTGCCGTGGCCGCCGGCGCCGATGCGGCGGTGCCCGGCATCGCCGGTGACACGCTGGAGTTGGCGCTGGAGATCGACCCGGGGGAGGCGGCCGAGGTGGGCGTCGCGGTGCGCTGCTCGCCCGACGGCACGGAGCAGACGCCGGTGGTCTACGACCCCGGCGCCGGAGTCATCCGCGTCGACGTGAGCCGCTCATCGCTGGACCGGGAGATCGTCTACCACCGCTACCGGACCAGCAACAACGGCCGCGCGCTGATGGCCACGCTGCCTGCGAGCGAACGAACGGTCACGGCTCAGGAGGCGCCGTTCCGCGTGGCGGCAGGCGAACCTTTGAAGCTGCGCCTGTTCCTGGACCGGTCGCTGCTGGAGGTGTACGCCAACGGCCGCCAGTGCGTGACCCAGCGTATCTACCCGACGCGCGAGGACGCCGTCGAGGTCCGCTTGCTGGCCCGCGGCGGCGTGGCCACGGTGCGCCGGCTGGACGCCTGGGAGCTGGCTCCGGCCCATCCCTGAGGCCGCCGGCCCGGACCGCGCGGATCTCTCAGAGCCGGCCGGTGCGGCGCAGCAGCCGCAGGTGGTTGCGCACGTTGTCGTGCTCGAAGTAGGCATCCTGCAGGTGGCGCATGCCGGTGGAGCGGAGCGCGGTGCGGCCGTGCAGGACGCGATGGCTGGCCATCAGCAGGATGTGGCCGGCCTCCAGGCGGCAGGAAGCCCTGACGCCGGGGTCGTTCATGCGCGTCGACAGCTCGTGGTAGGCGGCGTAGAACTCGCCCAGGCGGGGCTCGGACAACGGAATGGCCTCCATCTGCTGCGTGTTGAAGCGCACCAGCCGAACGTTGCCGCCGGCGTCCAGGTCGACCACGGGATTGACCGCGTAGCTCTCCTCATCGTCGCTGAACAGGCGGAACGGCACCGGCACCGCGCAGAGCGCGTCGAACTTCTCCGGGTGATCGCGGCGCAACCCGTCCACCACGCCGAACGCGTCCACGATCGAGGAGGCGCCGCCCTCGCACTCGTTCACCAGCATGTGCAGAAGCTGCACGCTCGGCGGCCAGTTGTAGCTGGTGAAGTCGTTGTGCGGGGCGAGCGCCAGCTTCGTGTGTGCGATGCTGTAGCCCGCCGGATCGACCACGACGTTGTGGATGCGGTCGAACACCACCTCGCGGATCGGCCCCAGGCGGGCGGCGAGCTGCTCGGAGGAGTCGGGCTCGGTGGGGGCGTCGACCAGCACGCACGCGCCGGTCACCAGGAAGTCCTCGATCAGGTCCGCGGCCGTGCGGTCGTCGTGCAGGAATCGCTGGTAGTCGAATCGCCGCGGCCGGAAGCGGCCGTCCCAGTAGCGCAGTTCGGTGCGAGGCAGGTCGATGAGGCCATGGATCTCGCTCGACCGGTAGCGGGTGCGGTGACCGTCCGGCCACGCGATGGCGATCGCCTCGTCCTCGCGGCCGGCCCGCTCGATGCTGACCCGGCTGGGTCGCAGGTCGCGGGCGACCCCGAAGAGGTGGAACCGCTTCTCCGTGGTCTGCTCGACCCGGCACTCGCTGCACCCGCAGTTGTCGCGCAACCACAGGTAGGGAAGGTCGGTCTGCGCGCCATCCTGCCAGACCGCGGCCAAGGCTTCGCCGTTCTCGGCGATGCTGCTGATCGAGTGATGCATGGCGGACCCTCAATCGGTGATGACCGGCCCGGAACCCGGGCACGCGAACGCTTACGCGCGTATCAGGCTTCCTATTTTCGGCATGTGTCAAGCCTTTTTTTGGAAAAAATCAGCTCGCTGCGCCGGGGCTGTTGACCGGGGTATCGGTCCCGCATACACCATGCGCATCGGGAGAGGTACAGGCATGCACACGACGACGACTCCGGACGCCCCCAGGGTGAGCTTCACCCACATGGAGGACGGCACCCGCGAGGACTACGAGCTGCTTGCGCGGTTCGAGGACGAGTTCGCCGCCGGCACCGCCGACCGGGTGCTGAGCCAGCTTCGCGAGCTGTCCGGATCGCTGGGCGGCTACCAGGTCGACCGGCTGGAGCACTCGCTGCAGACCGCGACCCGCGCGTACCGCGACGGCGCGGAGGAGGAGATGGTGGTGGCGGCGCTGCTGCACGACATCGACGACCTGCTGGCCCCACACAGCCACGGCGAGCTGTCGGCCCTCATCCTGCGCCCCTACGTCACCGAACGGACGTACTGGATCGTCCGGCACCACGGCCTGTTCCAGCTCGTCTACTACGGCCACTTCCGCGGCTGGGACCCGAACGCGCGCGACGCGTACCGCGACCATCCCTGGTACCAGGACACCGTGGACTTCTGTCACCGCTGGGACCAGTGCGCATTCGACCCCGACTACGAGTCACTGCCGCTGGAATTCTTCGAGCCGATGGTGCGCCGGGTGTTCGCGCGAAAGCCGTTCAGCCTGGCGCCGAGGGAGCAGTCATGACCACGCAACCGCAGAGCGTCGACCAGTCCGACCGCATCGTCCCGATCAACCTGCGCCAGAGCGGCCGCACGCCGACCGAGCTGCTCATCTCCACCCGCGTGCGCAAGTCGCCCTACTGGCACCTGTCGCACGCGGCGGGCTGCTGGCGCGCCACGGTCTACAACCGCATCTACCACCCGCGCGGCTACGTCCGGCCGGAGGACGGCGGCGCGGCGGCCGAGCACGAGGCGCTGACCCATCACGTCACGCTCTGGAACGTCGCGGTCGAGCGCCAGATCCGCGTCAAGGGCCCGGACGCCGAACGCTTCACCGACTACGTCATCACCCGCAACGCGAAGCGCATCAAGCCCATGCACGCCAAGTACGTCATCCTCTGCAACGAACGGGGCGGCATCCTCAACGACCCGGTGCTGCTGCGCCTGTCGGAGGACGAGTTCTGGTTCTCGCTCGCCGACTCCGACCTGCTGTACTGGCTGCAGGGGGTCAACGTCGGCATGCGCATGGACGTCGAGATCGACGAGATCGACGCCTGCCCGGTGCAGATCCAGGGGCCGAAGTCGGAGGCGCTGATGGCCGACCTCGTGGGCGAGGGGATCCGCGACATTCCCTACTACGGGGTCATGGAGGCCGAAATCGCCGGCTGTGACGTCGTGATCTCCCAGTCCGGCTTCTCGGGCGAGAAGGGGTACGAGATCTATCTGCGCGACGCCACGCTGCACGCGGAGAAGCTCTGGAACGCCGTGCTGGAGGCCGGCAAGGCGCACCAGCTCATGGTCATCGCCCCGGGGCACCAGCGCCGCATCCAGGCCGGGATCATGTCGTGGGGCCAGGACATCGACCACGAGACGCTGCCGTTCCAGTGCGACCTGGCCTACCAGGTGCCGCGCAAGAAGAAGGCCGACTACATCGGCAAGGCGGCGCTGGAGCGCGCCCGCGCGCAGATCGACGCCGGGACGCCGCCGTTCAAGATGACGATGGCCGGCATGACCATGGGCGGCAAGCCGATCGACGACTACGCGCCCGACTTCTGGCTGGTCTCCGACGCCGACGCGGGCGATCCGATCGGCTACCTGACCTCGCCGTGGTATGCGCCGGAGCTGGGCTGCAACATCGGGATGGGGTGGGTGCCGGTGGACCGGACGGCTGTCGGCACCGAGCTCACGGTGTGGCTGCCGGACGAGTACGCCAGCGAGCCGGGCAAGCCGGACCGGGCGCAGGTGAGCGAGGTGCCCTTCCGCCCGTCGGTCAATCCGAGCGCGCGCGAGATCGCACACGCCCGCGGCGAGGACGCCACGATCTAGGCGGCTGGCCGGGGCTGCGGGCGTGACTGCCGGGATCGCCGACGGCGAGCCGCCGCTCGACCGGGAGCGGCTCTTCCGCGGCGAGATCCTGGCGTTCCGGCGGATGCCGGCGATGGCCGCTCTGGTGGAGCGGGCTCGGGCGATGGCGTGCGAGGCGTTCGCGCCGCATGCGCCGCCGGTTGCCCAGGGGTCGCTCGACCGCGCGGAGTTCCTGGCCAGGGCGGGCGGGTTGCGGCGTTCGTTCATGCGCGACGCGGACGTGCGCGCGGCCTATCGGGCGGTGATCGAGGGACTGGGCCTCGACCCCGTCGCCACCTGTGCCGACCGCCTCATCCTGCGCCTGCAGCCGAGCGGCGACACCCACCGCGGCCGGCGCGTGCGCGACCTGCCCGCGCATCGTGACACCTGGGGCTCCAACGTCATGGCGCAGATCAACCTGTGGGGGCCGGTGTTCCCGGTCGAGGCAGGCGCCACCGTGGTGATCTGGCCCGGCCTGTTCGGCCGGGCGGTGCCGAACACCAGCGCCGAGTGGGACCTGGAGCGGCTGCGCGAGTCGCCGGGGCGTTACCCGCTGCTGCCGGAGTGCAAGGCGCCGCTCGATGACGCGTCGGCAGTCCCGGTCCTGATCGAGCCGGGCGACCTGCTGTGCTTCTCCGGGGCGCACCTGCACGCCAGCCGGCCCAACCGGACCGGCCGGACGCGGGTGAGCATCGACGGCCGCATCGTCGACCGCGGCGACGTGCGGGCCGGGCGCGGGGCTCCCAACGTCGACGGCCGCGCTCCGCGGGTCGCCCCGGAGTGGTTCCGGGGCGTCGCGGACGGCCGACCGCTGGGGTGAGGGTGACGGGCGGCGCCGGTTCGGGTGACGATCGGGGCGCCACGCGGGCAGGAGGAACAGCATGACCAGCTACCAGATCGTCGAGTGGGGCGCGCCGCTCGCGGAGAACCGCTATGAGACGCCGGAGCCGAAGGGGACCGAGGTGCTGCTGCGCGTGACCTCCTGCGGCGTCTGTCACAGCGACCTGCACATCCGCGCGGGCTACTTCGACATGGGCCATGGGCAGCAGCGCCGGCTGGAGAACGTGGGCGTGAAGCTGCCGCTGACGCTCGGGCACGAACCGGTCGGCGAGGTGGCGGCCCTGGGCCCCGACGCCACCGGCGTGGCGGTCGGCGACCGGCGCGTGTGCTGGCCGTGGGTAGGCTGCCGGAGCTGCTCCGCCTGCCTGCGCGAGGAGGACATCTTCTGCGAAGCCGGCCGCTACCTGGGCGCCCGCGTGGACGGCGGCTACAGCGACTACATGCTGGTCCCGCATACCCGCTACCTGCTGCCCTACGACGGCGTGGAGGAGGCGGTGGCCGCCACCTACGCCTGCGCGGGCATCACCGCCTACGCGGCGCTGAAGCGGGCCGTCGGCGGCCTGACCCGTGACGACACGCTGCTGCTGGTCGGGGCCGGCGGCCTGGGCACCAGCGGCCTGCGCGTCGTGCCGGCCATGACCGAGGCGAGGGTGGTCGTGGCCGACACCGATCCGGCCAAGCGGGAGCTGGCCGAACGGCTCGGCGCCGCGCAGACCATCGACAACGGCGATCCCGATGCCGCCGCACGGCTGAAGGAGCAGACCGGCGGCGTGGCCGCGTCGGTGGACTACGTCGGCATGCCGCAGACCACCCTGTTCGCGCTCGACACGCTGCGTCGAGGCTGCACGCACGTGGTCGTCGGCCTGTACGGTGGCGCGCTGGACATGCCGATGCCCAACCTGATCTACAAGCTGCTGAACCTGCGCGGCTCGCACGTAGGGACCCCGCAGGACCTTGCCGAGCTGCTGGAGCTGCGCCGTGCCGGCCGGATCGAGCCCCCGCCGATCGCCGAGCGCCCCCTGAGCGAGGTCAACGACGTGCTCACCGAGCTCACCGAAGGAAAGATCGAAGGCCGGGTGGTGCTACGGCCTTAGGTGGGTGCGAGCACACGCTGGACTGATGATGACTTACAGCGGATATGAAGCAGCGATCACATTCGATCATGAGGCTGAAGTCTTCCATGGAGAAGTTGTCGGTACTCGGGACGTGATCTTCTTCGAGGCGACCTCGGTGGAGGAACTGAAAAAGGAGTTTCAGTTCTCGATTGACGACTATCTGTCGATGTGCGCCGAGCAGGGAAATCCGCCAGACAAACCGTTCTCCGGCAAGAGCTGATCCTGCGCTGATCCGACGCCGCCAGCATTCGACGATCCGTCGGCGCCGAGGTTCGTGGGTCGTCGACACGAGGCTATCGGGGAATCACCACGTCCGCTACTCGGTCGATGATCGTCTTCACGCGCGTGTAGTATTCATGTACTCGTGAGAGCGTAACGCCGACGTAGCGGCCATGCGCCACATTGTTGCGAAGGTCGACGATCCCATCGAGTGCGTCCTTGTACTCGTCGACGATGAATGTCTCCAGCTCACTTCGCCATTCCGGGTCCAAAGCACCGATTACATCGATCAGGCGCTGAGTCTTGAGGTTCGTAAGATGACGAACATTGTTCTCCACATGGCGCTGGGTGCGCGAATCCGAGTGAGTTCTGACGTACTCGATCAGCAGCTCGACCGTCGCCTGTTCGACGAAGCCCGAAACCAGAACACACAAATACCGGGCGAAGTCAGAGAGAAGCTCCGCATCAGCATCGAGACCACCTGCGCGCGAGAACGTGGAATCGAGTTGCTGGCGTTGTCTATCAACTTCTGCTCGTCCGGTCATTTCACGTTCGCGAACGCTTTCGTTGCCAACTCAAGCCTTGTTGCGACGTTGGACTCTTGTGAGGTGCCGGTCTCGACGGCGCCTCGGTAGCTCTTGTTCTTCATCAGCTCGGCGTACTCCTGCGCGACTTGCGAGGAATCGCTGATCGGTCCCTCCGTGATCCGGCGGGCAAGTCCGGTCATTAGGGAGTCGACGACGGCCGCGTTTACTGCCCTGACCGGGCGGAAGGCTTGAGCGCCGACGGCGTCATCAAGAAGCGTTACCGTGTCTGAGAATACCCGTACCAACTCGGCCTCATGCTGGCGAGTCAAGTCTTTGTTGCTTGCCATGTAGTGGTTCAGGAACTCCTTCATCGGACTACGGTACGAATCGGCATGGTAGTGGAAGGCAAAGAAACGGAGAATCATCTCCATGTCCTTGAGGCGCTGAGAGCGCCTGCCATAGAGACGTCGCCAAGCGGGGTGGTCGTTGAGCTCCCCGAGTACGCGAACCAATTCGCCGTGGTAGAGTGCGACCCTGATTTCTTGGGGCTGGAGACTCACGCCGCCGGTGTTGAGTCTCTCGAAGATCATGTAGACGCTACTCTGATCCTCCGATGGCTCGTCTTGCCGGATCACGGTCGCGTGGATGATGCTGTCATCGAGTCGACGGCGATCCTCCACGTCGAGATCCCGATATCGCTTGTCCCGGAAGCGTTCCTCTACCGCGGTCAACCGGTACTCTTGGCCATGAATCACCCCTGCATAGAACGCCTTGAGCGTGTGCAGGCGCTGATGTCCGTCAAGGACGAGCAAACGACCGGATGGCTCCCGTACCAGGAAGATGCCGGGCACCGGCAGCCCAAGAAGAAGGGACTCGATAAACCGATCGGACTTCGGCCGCGGCCATACATATTCACGCTGAAAGCCTGCGATCTCAGATCCGTCGTCCGGTTCCCAACTGAAGCGAGGAACCACGATGTCGCCGGAGTCGATTCGCTTCACGAGAGAGTCGACCGGGTAGTCCGCTCCGTAGGCGGTGATCGAGTGGACGTACGGAGTTACTTCGATCGTTTCATCGAGGTCGTCGACGGGTTCCTCGCCGTCGACGAGTTCCTGCATAGCCGGTGCGGAACTCATGGAGGCACCTCCAGGAAAGCTACGTCTGGCGCGTCGTGGCGTTCGCCATGGCGCGCGCATCGTACCAGAGGCGACTTGATCGTGGCACTGCCGGGGAAGGACAGCGCGGAATTGACAGGAGCATCGGAGGTCCCTAGCGTCGTGACCGACATGCCGAACACCTATCGCCTGATACAGGTGGGCACCGGCGGGCGCGGTGTCCCCTGGTGCTCCCAGTTCCTGCCTGCGCACGTGGCCAACGGTCGCCTGGAAGTGGTGGCGGCGGTGGACATCAACCCCGAGGTCCACCACAACGCGCAGACCCACCTCGGGCTGCCGCCCGAGCGGTGCTACACCGACCTGGAGCGCGCCTGCGACGAGAATCCCGCCGACATCTGCACCGTGGTGGTGCCGCCCGCCTTCCACGAGTCGGTGGTCGACGCTGCGCTGGCGCACGACATGCACGTCATCTCCGAGAAGCCGATCGCCGACACCCTGGAAGCGTCGGTGCGCATCGCCGACAAGGTGCGGCGCGCCGGCAGGAAGATGGGCGTGACCATGAGCCACCGCTTCGACCAGGACAAGACCACCCTGCGCAACGAGTTGCGCTCGGGTCGGCCCGGCGCGATCGACTACCTGGTGTGCCGCTTCACCTGCGGCCTGCGCAACTTCGGCGACTGGGGCGCCCGTTTCCGCCACACCATGCAGGAGACGCTGATGATCGAAGGGTCGGTACATCACCTGGACATCCTGGCCGACCTGGCCGGCTCGAAGTGCGACACCCTCTACGCGCAGACCTGGAACCCGTCCTGGGGCGAGTACGGAAGCGGCTCGCAGGGCCACGTGATGATGACCTTCGAGAACGGCACACGCGCCATCTACGAGGGCGCCAAGACCAATGCCTGCGGCTTCAACGGCTGGACGCGCGAGTACGTCCGCGCGGAGTGCGAGCACGAAACGCTGATCATGGATCACCGCCGCATCGAGCGCTTCCCGTACGCCCCGAAGAACCACAGCCGGGAGGGGGAGGGCGAGGAGGTCCCCCTGCTGGAGCAGCGGTACTGGAAGGACGCCTGGCTGCTGGAGCAGTTCCTGGACTGGCTGGACGGCGGTCCGCCGATGGCGACCAACGTGGAGGCCAACCTGCAGTCGGTGGCGCTGATCTTCGCCGCCATCGAGAGCAGCCGCACCGGGCAGCCGATCAAGGTCCAGGAGTTCCTGCAGGCCGCCCGCGACCGCGAGCGCCAAGCCGCCACGCAGTAGGGGACGCACCATGTACGCGCGGGAGGGTCACACGTTCGGCGATACCTGGTACTTCGTACGAGGAGAGGAGGCTCATCTCTTCTGCCTGACGAAGCCCGCCGGGAGCGAGCACGGGTGGGACATCGGGCACCTGGTCAGCCGCGACCTGCGGACCTGGGATGACGCCGGAACCGCGCTGCGAAGGGGTGCGCCGGGCGCTTGGGACGACAAGGGCCTGGCGACCGGGAGCGTGATCGAGCACGACGGCACCTACTGGATGGCCTACACCGGCCACCACCCTCGGCGCGAGCCCGGCAGCTTGGTAGGAACGCCGATCGTTGCTACCGTGGTATGCCCATGACACTCGAACAGATGCGGCAGCGCATGTACGTGGACGGCTGGTGCGTGATCGAGGACGTGATCCCCCCGGCCGAGATCGGCGACGTCCACGACAGCGTGCTGCGCACGGTCGACACCTACAAGCACACGCGCAAGAACGCCCCGGCGAACATCGGCGCGGTGTCCGGGATGATCGTCTACGACCAGTCCTTCGCGCCCTACCTGGCCGAGCGGCGCCTGCTCGGACTGGCCGAGTCGCTGCTCGGGTCTGACCTGCGCATCTCGTTCAACTCCAGCATCGTCAACTACCCGGGGAACAAGCGCTCCCAGTGGCACGCGGACTGGCCGTTCAATCAGCAGAACGCCGGCCACATCCGCGCGCCCTATCCGGACGCGGTCTGCCACTTGACCACCTTGTGGATGCTCACCGATTTCACGGAGGAGAACGGCGGCACGCTCATCGTCTCAGGCAGCCATCGTTCCAACGACAACCCCTCCGGCGGCGTCGAGGTGCCGCCGTTCGAGCCGTACCCGACCGAGGTGTGCGTGACCGGCCGGCCCGGCTCCGTGGTGGTGTGCGACAGCAGGCTGTGGCACGCCGCCGGTGCCAACCGCTCGGCGGCGCCGCGCGTCGGTCTGGCGGTGCGCTACGCCCCGTGGTGGCTGAACCTGGAGGTGCTGCGGCCGGGGTCGCCCGACCGCCGGCGGATCCTGGACGCCAATCCCGACCTGACCGAGAACGAGGTTCCGCCGGTGCCGCGCGACGTTTTCGAGGCGCTCCCCGCTACCGTGCAGCCCCTGTTCCAGCACTGGGTAGCCGCGTGACCGCCGCGGAGCAGGCCGCCGTCAAGGCCGACTACCGCCGCGACGGCTACGCGGTGGCGCGCGGCTTCATGAGCCGGGCGGAGGTGGCGGACATCAACGCCCACATCGACGCGCTCGTCGACCGGCTGCCCGAGCTGGACGAGGGCACGGCGTTCTACGAGGTTCCCGGCGACCGGGAGAGCATCATGCGCCTGCAGTACTTCGGCCGGTACGATCAGGACCTGCAGGACCTCTACGAGAGCGAGCGGCTCCTCGGGCTGGCCGCCGACCTGCTCGACGACGTCGCGGTCCCGAAGGAGCTGCAGTGGTTCGCCAAGCCGCCGCGCGTGGGCAAGGTGACGCCGCCGCACCAGGATGGCTTCTACTTCAAGCTGGAGCCCAGCGAGGCGCTGACCTTCTGGATCGCACTGGACGAGGTGGACGAGGAGAACGGCTGCATCCGCTACCTGCCGGGCTCCCACCTGCGCGGCTACCGCCCGCACGCCATGTCCAACGTGATGGGCTTCTCCCGCGGCGTCACCGACTACGGCGACGCCGACTTGGCCGCCGAGCACGCCATCATCGCTTCCCCCGGCGACCTGGTCATCCACCACTGCATGATCGTCCACCGCGCCGATCCCAACCCGAGCGACCGGTGGCGCCGCGCCCTCGGACTGGTCTACTACGCGGGCCGCGCCCGCGTCACCGAGCAGTCGGAGGCGTACGTCGACGAGCTGATCAAGAAGTGGGTCGCCGAGGGCCGCGCCTAGCTCAGCCGGCGGAGACTCCGGGCACGTCGTCGGGCTCGTGGTTCGCCTCCCACTCCAGGAATCGCTTGCACCACTTGGTCAGGCTCTCTTGCACCTGAGGTGACACCTCGAACGACCCCGAGACGCGGAGGCGGGCCGCTAGGTCCACGCCTGCCTGGAACAGATAATCCGGTACCTCGTCGGCGAGGCGGCCGGCGATCGCGCTCTTCGCGAAGCATGCCGAGCCGGTGGCATAGAAGTGGTGCCAGATGGCCCTCGACAGGATCACCTGGACGGCAAGGCGAGGGGGTATCTCCGCCCGATTCGCCAGATCGTGCCGCGGATGCGACCGATTGACGTCACGATTCCAACGCCGGAGTCGTCGATGGCAGGCAAGGATCTCCTCTCGCGTGGGCACCGGCAGGTCGTCCACGCAGGAGGGGGCGCCGTACAGGACCTGCCCATGGTCGTGGATTCGCAACAACTCCTCGGGAACCGTTACCAGGTGCCGAGTCTCCGCTCGCAGATCCCACGTCACCGGCCACGGACGCTCCAGGTCGGATCGCCGATGCACGATCGGCGCCATGTGCACCGCGCCGCCGTACGCAGCGGTAACCGCTTCGATGCATGCCTGCAGGAGGTAGGGAGCACGGGTTGCGGCATCCCTGCGGAGAATCGTGATCTGGTCGATGTCGCCGGGGCCGGGGACGTAACCGCCGGTCGCCAGGCTGCCGATCAGCACGACCGCCTCGACCGAGCAGGCGAAGTCAACGCGAACCGCTTCGATGTAGCGGTCGAGTATGGCACGGGCGGTGACCTCTGACCTGTCAGGCCTCATCAGGGGATGGCGCAAGAGTGGCGCAAGATGTGGCGCAAGTGTGGCGCAAGATCACGCACTTCCCTCGCACGGACGGTAATCCTGGCGGTTCGTGCTCCCCGACCGCACCAGGAGGCCCTTGTCGACCAGGGCCTTGAGGTCGCGCTGCAGACGGTAAGGGCTCCGGGTACGCTCCCGATGATCGGGGCCGGACCCGGAGCCCTGGAGTCCGTGGAGAACTCTCCCGGAGCTTCCTATTGCTGGACGAACTCCGCGTCGATCTCGATGCGGACTTCCTCGCCGACGATCACGCCGCCGTTGTCCAGACGGTTGTCCCACGATACGCCGAAGTCATGGCGGTTGATGGTGGTGCGGCCTTCGATGCCGACGACGGTGGCTCCGCCCGGCCCCTGGACCGGACCGACGATCGTGATCGGCAGCTCGATCTGCTGGGTGACGCCGCGGATCGTCAGGTCGCCGACCACGACGATGCCGTCTTCACCCATCGTCAGGCTGGTGCTGGTGAAGGTCATCGTCGGGTGATTCTCGACGTCGAAGAAGTCGGCGCTGCGCAGGTGGTTGTCGCGCCGATCGTTGTTGGTGTCGATGCTGGCCACCTGGATCGTGGCCTCCAGCGAGAACGCGCCCATGTTCTCCGCATCGTAGGTGAAGGAGGCGTCGAACTCGTTGAACGAGCCGGTGGTCTTGGCGACTACCAGGTGGGCGACCCGAAAGCCGACGTTGGTGTGGGCCGTGTCGACCTTGAACTCGGCGGCGAGCGCGACGTGCGCGAGCACGAAGGTCGCCAGTGCGGCGATGAGGAGCTTGCGAATCATGGGTAAAGTCCTTTGGGTTGTGATGTACGCTCAGATCCTGAACGCCGGGGGAAACCTGTCACGGTGTCTCCCCTGTATCCAGACGAGGTGAGCTTTCTGAGCCTTACTTAATGGAAAGAATATTTTCCGTCAAGCGCTCCATCGCCTGCGCGGTCCTCGCGTCGCCGATGGTCCCCCAGCGGCACCAGCAGATCAGCTCGTCCACGCTGGCGGCGGCAAGCTCGGTTGCGGCCGTGCCGAGCGTATGCGGGGTGCCGACGATCGCGCGCTCCGCGAGGTACGCGGCGACCTGGGCGTCATCCGGCGCCGGCAGGCCCACCAGCCGGTTGCGGCGGCTGAGGGTCCAGCGCGCGGCATCGAGCACCTTCCGGTCCGGGCCGCCGTCGCGGGTGATCGCCACCAGGCGCAGCACGCCGATCCGGCCCGTCCCGGATGGCTCGCCGCGATAGGCGCGGATCAGTTCCCGAAGCTGCGCCCCGGCGCTCAGCGCCAGCAGGTCGTATCCCCGGCGTCCGGCCCAGGCAGCCGCCTCCGGCGATCCGGCGGTGACCGCCACGCGGGGGCTGGCCTGCACCGGCCGGATCCCGCCGGTGGTGCGCCAGTGCTCGACGACGCGGCGGATGCCCTCGTCGTGCAGCCGGTGCCGGTCGTCGAAGTCCGCGTCGAACGGCCCGTACTCGACCGGCGAGTAGCCGGGGCCGAAGCCGGCGATCACCCGCCCGCCCGAGAGCTGATCGACGGTGGCGATATCCTCGGCCAGCCGCACCGGGTGGTGCAGGGGGGTTACGTTCACGGCGTAGCCGATGTCCACGCGACGGGTGCGGACGGCCAGCGCGCCGGCCATCACCGACGGCGCGGAGCACCAGCCGTAGTCGGAGCCGTGGTGCTCGGTGACCCAGACCGCGTCGAACCCCAACTCCTCCGCGCGCGCTCCGTCGGTCAGCGCCCGCTCGACCACGCTGCCGGGTGCCGAGCCGGCCGGCGCCGGCATGATCAGGAACAGGCCCAGGCGCATCTCGCGGCGCGGCGGATCAGTGGTAGTAGGGCTCGCGCAGCAGCGTCGCCTTGATCGGGTCGGACGCCGCCTGCTCGCGTACCGCCGCCGACGGGGTGCAGTCCGGCCAGTCCAGCAGGTAGGACGGCCCGTACTGGTAGAGCAGCCAGCGCGTGCTCTCCGCCCTCGGGGCGGTGAGCGCGTGCGACAGTCCCTCCGTGTACAGCAGTGCTTCGCCGGCGGCGAGCGGCAGCGGCCGCAGCACCGGCAGGTCCTCGGCGGTCCGGTCCGCGTAGGGATGGGCGAAGTTGGCCTTGTGGCTGGCCGGGATCACGCCGAAGGCGCCGTCGCCATCCGCCGTGTCGTCCAGGGCGATGAGGACGGACACCAGCAGGCAGCGGAACTCGCCCTCCACGAACGCCCGGTAGCGGCCGAAGCGGCGCGGGTCGGCGCGGCCTCCCTGCGTGACGCGGCCGCTGACGCCGGCCCGACGCACGAGCGCGCGCGAGGAGATCAGCCGCACCTGCTCGCCCCAGACCAGCTCCACCATGCGCGCGTGCAGATCCGGGCGCGCGAACACCCAGCCCGGCGTGCCGCCGAGCTCGACGATGTTGCGCAGCTCCAGCTCCAGTCCGTTGCCGGCCGCGGTGACGCCGGGCGGCAGGGTGCCGGGGTCGGCGATGGCGTCGCGCGCCTCGGCCAGCTCGGCCGGGTCGAGCAGCGTGCCGAGCGGCAGGTAGCCGGCGATGTCGAAGCGGAAGCGCTCGACCTCGGTGAGCAACCGCTGGCCGGTGCCGGTCTGGTGCAGGGAGCTGTTGCTGGCGGTGCGGCGCGCGGGCGGAGCGGGCTCGTCAGCCGGTGCCGGCGGCGCGGGCGGCGCCACCGGCTCGGCCGGTTCGCTTGGGCTGGATCCGGGATCAGGGGCGTCGATGTCGTCGACGCCCTGCGATATCGTCCACCCCTTGTCCTCGCCGTTCACGGGATCAGCACCGGCTCCTCGCTGAAGGTGGTCGCGGCGCCGTACGGGGCGGGGCCGCGCACCAGCTCGCGCTGGCGCGGGGTGGCCCGTTCCTCGAAGCCGGGCGCGGTCGCCGTCTGCTCGTTCCAGGCGGAGTGGAACGCCGGCGCGTAGGAGATGAAGATCGTGCGGCGCACCCGGTCGCTGTGGTTCACCAGCGCCCCGTGCGTGAGATCCTCCGAGAACAGCACGGCGTCGCCGGCCTGCACCGTGATCGGCTCGACCAGCGGGTCGGCGGCGTCGGGCAGCCGCAGGTGTCCGGGAGTGGCGAAGTTGCTCTTGTGGCTGCCCGGTATCACGACGAACGGCCCGTTGTCCGGGCCCACGTCGGTAAGGGCGTAGCCGATCTTGACGCTCACGCACTCGAAGCGGTCGCGGTTCAGCGCGTACTCGCTGTAGGCCAGGAGCTCCGCGTAGCCGTGATGGAGGACGCTGCCGCGTCCGGAGGTCCTGGACATGAAGTGCATGGCGTCCAGGCGGATCGGGCCGCCGATCATCTCCTCGACCAGCGGCACCGTGGCCGGCACGTCGATGAGCGACTCGAAGATCCCTCCGTACGGCAGCAGATGGCAGGTGTACTCCAGATTCCCGTACGGGTCGCGGTCGCCGCGTGTCTGGCGGATCGCACCGGCTGCGTTCGCTTCGTCCATGTCCATGGCGCCGATCACGTCCAGCTCGGCGTTCAGCGCCCGCACCAAGTCGGCCGGCAGGGCTCCGCGGACCGTCAGAAATCCGTTGAGATCGAACAGATACCGCTGTTCATCCGTCATTCCGTTACCTTAGCACGGCGATATCGGGTACCGTCCGCTGGACAACGCCATGAGTATCGTCGATCCGACGCTGAGCGCGCGCCTGGACGAAGCGGCCGCCCGCTACGGCACGCTGGAGGGACAGGCCGCCGACCCCGCCCTGGCCAGGGACCAGCGTGTCTATCGCGAGCTGATGCAGGAGTACACGCAGCTTGCCGCGGTGGTGCGCGAGCGCGACGAGATCCGCAGCCTGGCGGCGCAGATCGAGGAGGCGGAAGAGCTGGCCGCCGCCGAGGAGGACGAGGCGATGCGGGAGCTCGCGGACGAGGAGGTCCGCGTGCTCAGGCAGAGTCTGGCCGAATCGGTTGAGCGGGCGCGCGAGTTGCTGGTGCCGCGCGACCCCAACGCCTCCCGCAACATCATCATGGAGATCCGCGCCGGCACCGGCGGCGACGAGGCGACGCTGTTCACCGCCGACCTGTACCGGATGTACAGCCGCTACGCGGACGCCATGCGCTGGAAGGTGGAGATGATCTCCTCCAGCCCGACCGAGATCGGCGGGTTCCGCGAGCTGTCGTTCTCGGTCGCCGGCACCGACGTGTTCGACCACCTGCGCTGGGAGAGCGGCGTGCACCGCGTGCAGCGCGTGCCGGTGACCGAGTCGCAGGGCCGGATCCACACCTCCGCGGTGACCGTCGCGGTGCTCCCGGAGGCGCAGGAGACGGAAGTGGAGATCCGCCCGGAGGAAGTCCGCGTGGACGTGTACCGCTCGTCCGGGCCTGGCGGGCAGAGCGTCAATACCACCGACTCCGCGGTACGACTGACCCACGTGCCGACCGGCCTCGTGGTCACGTGCCAGGACGAGAAGTCCCAGCACAAGAACCGCGCCAAGGCGTACCGGGTGCTTCGGGCGCGGCTGTACGAGGCCGAGGAGGCCAGGCGCGCGGCCGAGCGTGCCGAGGATCGGCGCTCCCAGATCGGCTCCGGCGACCGCTCGGAGCGCATCCGCACCTACAACGTGCCACAGAACCGCATCACCGACCACCGCATCAACCTGACCCTCTACCGGCTGGAGCAGGTCCTGCTGGGCGAGCTGGACGAGGTGATCGAAGCGCTGCGCGCGCACGCGCGGGAGGCCGCCCTGAAGGAGGTGCTGGGGTGACGGTCGCCGCCGCGTTCCGCTCCGGAGTGGCCGAGCTGGCCGGCGCGCCCACCGACACCCCGGCGCTGGAGGCCGCGGTGCTGCTGGCGGACGCGCTGGGCGTGAGCAAGGAGCGCCTGTTCGCGCGGATGGGCGATCCGGTCGGCGCGCGCGGCATGGCCAGCTTCCGGCGGGCTCTCGATCTCCGGCGCAACGCCGTGCCGGTGGCCTATATCCGCGGTGCCAAGGAGTTCTACGGACACACCTTCAGCGTCGACCGGCGCGTGCTGATTCCGCGTCCGGACACCGAGTGCCTGGTGGAGGCGGCGCTGGCTGCCGTCGCCGAAGACCCGTCCGTGCGGCGCGTGCACGACGTGGGCACCGGCTCGGGCTGCATCGCCATCGCGCTCAAGGCGGCGCGGCCGGAGTTGGCCGTGTCGGTGTCCGATGTCGACGCCGCCTGCCTGGAGGTGTGCCGCGCCAACCAGCGGCGGCTGCTCGGCCGGGAGTGCCTGCACGCGCGAGTGGCGGACCTGCTGGCCGGGGTGCCGGGGCCGCTGGACATGATCGTCGCCAACCCCCCGTACCTTGACGCGGCCGCCTGCACGCGGATGGCCGGGCGGGGATGGCCGGAGCCGATGGAGGCGTTGCGGGGCGGCGAGCATGGCGCCGAGGTGACCCTGCGGTTGATCGACCAGGCGGGCGGCCGGCTGCGCGCGGGCGGTTACGTGCTTCTGGAGACCGCCCCGGAGCATGTCGAGCGGCTCCAGGCGGCGCTGACGGCCGCCGGCTTCGCGGAGATGGCCGTGCATCGCGACCTGGCTGGCCGGCCGCGGGTGGTGGGAGCCCGCCGGAGATGAGCGGGCCGGGGGTGCACGCGGACTCGCTGACCCTTGCCCCCGAGGAGCTGGTCCGCTACCAGCCGGACGAGGCGCACCGCATCCGCGCGGCGGTCGAGCTGGCCGGGGCGGCGCACGACGGGCAGCTTCGCGCGAGCGGCGAGCCCTACGTCGTCCACCCGCTCAGCGTGGGTCGCATCCTGATAGACACGCAGATGGATGCCGACGCCGTGTGTGCCGGCCTGCTGCACGACGCGATCGAGGACACCGGGGTGGACGAGGACGAGTTGCGCGAGCGCTTCGGCCCGGAGGTCGCCGAGCTGGTGCAGGGCGTCACCAAGATCTCGCAGCTCCGCGGCCAGAGCCGCACGGTGCAGAAGGCGGAGACGATCCTGAAGATCCTGCTGGCGATGACCCGCGACGTGCGCGTCATCATCATCAAGCTGGCCGACAAGCTGCACAACATGCGCACGCTGGAGTTCCTGGATCCGGAGCGGCGCAAGCGCATCGCCGAGGAGTGCCTGGAGATCTACAGCCCGCTGGCCGGCCGGCTGGGCATGTACCGCATCAAGTCGCAGTTGGAGGACGAGGCGCTGCGCGTGCTGCAGCCGGCGGTCTACGAGCAGCTCCGCCAGTTCGTGACCCAGCGGCGCGACGACCGCCAGGACTACCTGCTGCGAATCCGCGACCGGCTGGTCGAGCGGGCGGCCGCGGGCGGCCTTGACCTGGAGGTGCAGAGCCGCGCCAAGCACTTCTACTCCATCTATCGCAAGCAGCGGGACAAGGGCAAGGCGATCGACGAGATCCACGACCTGTTCGGCATGCGCGTGCTGTGCGCCAACCAGGGGCAGTGCTACGAGGTGCTCGGGCTGATCCACAGCCTGTGGCCGCCGATGGAAGGCCGTTTCAAGGACTACATCGCCATGCCCAAGTCCAACGGCTACCAGAGCCTGCACACCACGGTGATGGGCCCGCAGGGGCGCGTGGTGGACGTGCAGATCCGCACGCGCGAGATGGACCGCACCGCCGACAACGGCGTGGCCGCGCACTGGGTGTACAAGCAGCGCCAGCGCCGCGGCGCCGAGCCGTCGATCATCGCCAAGCTGCGCGAGTGGGAGGCCCCGGGCGACGCGCCGGCCACCCCCGATCCGCAGACGCCGGTGTTCTTCGAGCAGCTCAAGCGCGAGATCCTGAGCGACTCCATCTACGTGTTCACGCCGCGTGGAGACGTGATCGAGCTGCCGCGCGGCGCCACGCCGATCGACTTCGCCTACCACATCCACACCGAGGTAGGACACCGCTGCCGGGGCGCCAAGGCGGACGGGGCGATCGTCCCGCTCGGCTCCGAGCTGGGCAACACCCAGGTGGTGGAGATCCTGACCGCCTCGAACGGGCGGCCCAACCTGCGCTGGCTGCAGTTCGCGCGCACCTCGCGGGCGCGCACCAAGATCCGGCAGTGGCTGACCCAGAACGACCCGGACCTGATCCTGGACCGGGCGATCGTGGCCAAGAAATCCGCTGCCGAGCAGGCGGCCGGCACCAAGCCCGCTCCCGCCCGGCGGCGCACCCGCGCCGCCGACACGCAGATCCTGGACCCCGACAAAATGGCCGTGCGCGCCGGCGGCTTCGACGACCTGATGATCAACTTCGCGCGCTGCTGCGCGCCCGCGTCCGGCGACCCGATCGTCGGCTACGTGTCGCGCGGCAAGGGGATCACCGTGCACCGCACCGACTGCAGCAACATGCTGGCGATCCGCGACCTGGACGAACGCCGCATCGACGTCGCCTGGGAGTCCACCTCACCCAAGCAGACCTTCAACTTCCGCATCGTCGCCGGCGAGTCCGCTCACCTGTTCTCGGAGATCGAGAGCGGACTGCGCAAGATCGGCGGCCACCTGATCGCGGGCAAGGTGGAGGAGGGGGAAGAGGCGACCCGGCGTGGGATGTTCACGGTGGAGGTCGAGCCCGGCACCGACGCAGCCGCGGTGATCAAGAACATCAACGCCATACCGACCGTGCACAGGATCGAGGTAGCCTGAGAGGCTTCACCAGCGGCGTGTGGCGCAAGCGGCTGCTTATCGGGATCGAGGAAGAGCGGTAAACGTCAACTCGCCCGCGGCGTCCAGCCCGATCGACACCGCGGTGCCGGCCGGCAGCCGGCCGGCGAGCAGGTCCTCGGTCAGCCGGTCCTCCACCTCGCTCTGGAACAGGCGCGCCAGCGGGCGGGCGCCGGCCGCCGGGTCGTAGCCGCGCTCGGCCAGCGAGCTGCGCGCCGCCGCGGACAGCGTGACCGTTACCCGCCGCGCGCGCAGCCGCGCGGCCAGGTCGGCCAGCAGGCGGTCGACGATCTGCTCCACCACCTCCGGGCCGAGTGGATCGAAGGTGACGATGGCGTCCAGCCGGTTGATGAACTCGGGGCGAAACAGCCGCTTCACCGCCTTCTCGCCCTCGGTCGCGGCGGGGATCGGCCGGCCGTCGTCCCCGCCGGTGGCGAAGCCGACCGACGGCTCGGTCATCTCGCGCGAGCCGGCGTTGGAGGTCATCAGCAGCACGGTGTGCTGGAAGTGCGCGCTGCGGCCCTCGCCGTCGGTGAGCGCCGCGTAGTCCATGATCTGCAGGAGCAGGTCGAAGATGTCGGGGTGCGCCTTCTCCACCTCGTCGAGCAGGATCACGCTGTGCGGGGCCTTGATCACCGCGTCGGTGAGCAGGCCGCCGGACTCGTGCCCGACGTATCCGGGCGGCGCCCCGATCAGCCGTGACGCCGTGTGCTTCTCCATGTACTCGCTCATGTCGAAGCGGTGCAGCGGCACGCCGAGCGCCGCCGCCAGCCGGCGCGCCAGCTCGGTCTTGCCCACACCGCTCGGCCCGACGAACAGGAACGACCCGATCGGATGCTCGGGCTCGCGCATGCCGGCGATGTCCCGCTTGACGGCGCGCATCACCTGCTCGATGGCAGGGTCCTGGCCGAACACGCCGGCGCGCAGGGCTGCCTCGATCCGCGCCGGCTGCTCGCGCGTGGCGCCCGTAAGCGCCTCCAGCGGCCGCTTGGTCATGCGCGCGACCACGCGCTGGATGTCGCGCCGGTCGATCGTGCGCGTGCCGGCACCTTCCCGGCCACGGTGCCTGGCCGCGGAGCCGGCCTCGTCCAGCACGTCGATCGCCTTGTCCGGGAGGCGCCGGTCGGCGATGTGCAGATCGGAGAGCTCGACCGCCGCCCGCAGTGCCCGCGGGCTGTAGCGCACGCCGTGGAAGCGCTCGTATCCGGGCGCCAGCCCGCGCAGGATGGTCGTCGTCTCTTCGCGGGACGGCTCGTCGATGACCACCTTCTGGAAGCGGCGGGACAGCGCATGGTCCTTCTCGAAGGAGCGGCGGTACTCGTCGTGCGTGGTGGCGCCGATGCAGCGCAGGCCGCCGGACGCCAGCCGGGGCTTGAGGATGTTGGATGCGTCCATGGAGCCGCCCGAGGTCGCGCCGGCGCCGACGATGGTATGGATCTCGTCGATGAACAGCACCGCGTGCGGAATCCCCTCCAGATCGGCGATGACCGCCTTCAGGCGGGCTTCGAAGTCGCCGCGGAACTTGGTGCCGGCCAGCAGCGATCCCATGTCCAGGGCGAAGATGCGCAGGTCGGCGAAGGCGGGCGGCACCTCGCCGTGCTCGATCATGCGCGCCAGACCCTCGGCGATCGCGGTCTTGCCGACGCCGGCGTCGCCGACCAGGATCGGGTTGTTCTTGTAGCGGCGGCCCAGGATCTGCTGGACGCGCGCCAGCTCCTCCGTGCGGCCGATCAGGGGGTCGATCTCTCCCCGGGCGGCGCGCAGGTTGAGATCGGTCGCATAGCGCGCCAGCGCCTTGAGCTCGCGGGCGCGGCGTTCCGTGCCGGCCGGCGTTTGTGACGGGCCGGCCGGCGCCTCCTGCCGGTGGGAGATGAACTCCAGCACGTCCAGGCGCGTGATGCCCTGCTGCCGCAGGAACCAGGCGGCGTGCGACCGCTCCTCCAGCATCAGCGCCGCCAGCACGTCGCCCGCTCCGGCGGTCCGCTTCTCGGCCGACTGCGCGTGCGTCTGCACCTGGTCGATCACGCGGTGCAGGGCGTCGGTGAGGTCGATCTCGTAGGGCGCCTGGTCGGGCACCGACTCCAGCGCATCGGCGAAGTGGCCCTCGAGCTGGCGGACGATCGCCGGGACGTCACCGCCGCAGCCGCTGACGATCGCGGCGGCGACCTCTCCGTGCAGCAGCGCGAACAGCAGGTGCTCACACGTCACGAACTGGTGGCGGCGGCTCTCCGCCTCGCGGAAAGCCGCCTGCAGCGTGAACTCGACGTCGCGCGAAAGCAGGCTCATGCCTGCTCCACCGAGCAGCGCAGCGGAAAGCCGCGCTCGCGCGCCATGCGGTGCACGGCGCTCGCCTTCGACTCCGCGATCTGCTCCGGGTACTCCCCGCAGATGCCGACGCCGCGCCGATGGATCTGCAGCATGATGGCGGTCGCCTCCGAAGGGTTCTTGAAAAAGATCCGTTCCAGCACGGCGACCACGAAGTCCATGGTCGTGTAGTCGTCGTTGTGCATGAGCACGCGGAACGGCGGCAGCGCGTCGATCTCCGACGCTAGCTCGGAGTCGATCTCTCGCAGAGGATCGTCGTGCATGGTCGGAACCCCGACGAAGATAGCCGCGCCGCGATCGGACGGTCAAAGGCATCGGTCATCGGGTCATCGGTCGCGGTCTGTGACTGCTGGACGAAGATCACTACCATGTTACCCAAGGACTCAATGGAAGAGACACGGCACGTGCCGCGCGCTCCCGAAAGGGGGGCGGCGATCACTCGTCAGCGATTCGCTGCAATGCTGTTGGTCGCGACGATGCTCGCGGGATGCGGTAGAACCGTCGACCTCGCATGCCGCGAGCTCGGTCCGGTGCCGGTGCGGACAGACGCCGAGTCGCTCGATCCGCTCAAGCTTGGCGAGTCGGTGGATGAGCACGCCACGGACCGCGACTTCCGCGAACCGTCCGGCGACGGACTCGAGCTCGACCTGCGGGGCGAGCTCCTGTTCGTGAGGGGCACTATCGACGCAGACAGCTGCAAGCAGGTACGCGAAGTGCTGAGCAGGGAGCTGCGCATCGGAACGCTGGTCTTCACCATGGTGCCGGGCTCCATCGACGACGAGACCAATCTTGAGCTGGGCCGCATGCTGCGGAACGCGAGAGTTGTGACCTACCTGCCGGCCCGGGGGATGGTCGCGTCGGGCGGGACCGATCTGTTCCTCGCCGGCGTCAGACGCATCGTCGAGCGCGGATCTCGGGTAGGGGTCCATAGCTGGAGAGCGGGTGGCCTGTTTGGCCGGTCCGCGGTCGGTCTGCCGAGGGATCATCGGGACCATACGAAGTATCTGGATTACTATCGCGTCGTTGGAATCCCGGAGGACTTCTATTGGTTCACGCTCCAGGCCGCGTCCCCGGACGACGTGCACTGGATGACCGACGATGAGATGGCGACGTACAGGATCTACACTGATCTGATCCGTTAGTCCCCGAAGACGCCGATTGAAGGCGGCCCGCCGGCGGCCCGGCGGTCACGGGGAGCAGGTCGGGCGGACGCTACAGCGGCAGTCGCAGGGCGATCTCCCGGAGGCGGCGGTGACGCTGCTTGACGTCCGGGATGGACCGCGCGACCAGCTTCCAGAATGCGGGCGAGTGGTTGCGGACCCACAGGTGCGACAGCTCGTGCACGACGACGTAGTCGATGAGCTCGCGGTCCAGCATGACCAAGCGCCAGTTGAGGCGGATCACGCCGTCGGAGCCGCAGCTTCCCCAGCGCTTGCGCTGGTCGCGCACCAGGAGGGCGGGCGGCGGGCCGGAGCCGAGCCGGCCCCACCAGTCCGCCACGGCGGCCGGCAGGCACTGCGCGGCGCACGCTCGATACCAGGCGACCACGGCCCCGCGAACCGCTGCGTACCGTTCCGAGTCGGCGAGCCCGGCGGGAACGGTAATCCGGAACCGTGAGGCTTCCAGCCGTACCACCGGCGTCGAGAGTGGGGCGGAATCGCAGGTCAGGGGGATGGTCCGGCCCAGGTAGGGGAGGGTCTCGCCGCTGAGGAAGCGGAGCGGTGGCGGGGCGTCGGCGAGCGCTTCCAGCTTCTTCCGAATCCAGGGCGCCCGCCTGACGACCAGCTCGCGCAGTTCCGCGTCCTTCACGTCGAGCGGTGCGGCGAGCTGAACGCCGTCCCGATCGACGGAGATCTGAATGGTCCTGGTGCGGCGCGCGCTACGGCGGATCCGGTATTCGATGTCCGCGTCGCCGCACCGTGCGCGGTCGGAGGTGGTCACGGCCTGTTCTCGGGTCGGAGATCGGCGGCGGATTCAACCACTCGGATACGGTCGATCAACGCATCGAAATCCAGAGCCGCGGCGTCGTCGCCGGATTCCTCCAGACGGCGCTCCAATTCCGCGACTCGCTGCTCGGCGACGGCGCGCTCCGACCGTTCTCGCTCCAGCGTCGCGTCCTTGTCGGCCAGCGCCGCAGCCTGGGTTGGCGATGCGCATCGCTTCAACCTACTTCGCACTCCGCAGCCCGGCAACACCGACGGCGGGTGCTTCAGTCGGCGAATTGGAGCGCGTAGAGGCTGCACGCCCGCAGGCGCAGTCGCAGTCGGACCGGGTGGCCGGCGAGCCGCCGCAAACCCTGCTGCGGTCGCCACTCGAGCGCCACCGAGTCCCCGATCAGGGGGCCCGAGGCGTAGTCGTCGAGTGCACGGCCGTCAGCATCGAGCACCTCGACCTGCAGGCTGCCGCCTCCGGATGCCTGCAGGTTCAACAGCAGGCGGTCGCCGGAGAAGGTGAGCTTCCGCGTGACTAGCTCGCCTCCCTCGAAGCCCGCCTCGGCGGCGACGAATCCGTCCAGCCGCAGCACGGCACGTCCCAGACCCGTCAGGCGGCGGCCGGCCACCGGATCCACGAAGTGGTCGTGGTCGCGGTTGCCACCGGCGTAGTAGATCCACAGCTCGTCGCCCATGCGCACGGGGTCCGGCAGGGCCCACACCCGCCGGGAGTCGAACCGGCCGTCAGGGCCGAGCGACAGGAAGGGCCGCCGATCGGCCGGCCGGCGGAATGCCTTGCCGTCGCGGCTGTAGCCCAGGTACACGTCCATGGTCGACGGCGCCAAGCGCTCGACGGTCCGGTTCAGCGTCGCCGGATCGGGCGAGAAGCCCCAGCGCTCGGACTCCGGGCGGTCCTTGAAGTGCCAGAACGCTTCCGCCAGGCAGAGGTACAGGTCGTCCGCCTCCGGGTACTTGGAGACGGCCGCCCCGTAGTAGTCGACCGGCGGCATGCCGGTGGAGGTGCGGTAGGTCGCCAGGTCGGCCGCGTCCGCCTCCCAGACCACGCTCTCGGAGTCCCAGTGCACGAGGTCGTCGGACTCCAGCCGGCGCACCTTGCGGTGGTTGCGGTTCGGGTCGTCGTCCCGCACCCAGAGCCGCGTGTACATGACGTAGCGGCCGTAGGACTCGTCCCGGAAGACGACGTTCTGGGTGTCGCAGTCCTCGATGCGGATGCCGTGCAGGTGCTCCCATTCCAGGCCGTCGGGCGAGGCGAAGAACTCCAGCGTATGCGGCCGGTCGGGGTGCGGGCCGCACTTCGCCTGGCTCTTGTAGCGCCGTTCGGGCGGCGCCTGCGGGTCGATCCAGACGCAGCAGGCCTGCAGGCGGTGCATGGCCATGACCGCGTTGGCCGGCAGTTCGGGGCCAAGAAGGTTGAGCTCGGGCGTCGTGAAGTGAATCCCGTCGTCCGATTCAGCGTAGCAGGTCGCAAACCGGGAGCGGGCGTCGTACCAGAGGCGAACCCGGCCGCCTTCGGAGCGCACCGAGCTGTATGCGTATACCTCCGTCCCGTTGTCGGGCTGCAGCAACACCTCGCCCGTGGCCCGCGCGGGGTTGGACCGCAGCGCCACGCCCCGCGACGAGTCGATGATCGAGTCGTCGAGCATCAGGTGCTTGTGTCCTCCCAGATTCATAACGTCGTCCATCATCAGCTATCCCCGGAGATTGGCGGCGGATTCCACGACTCGGATCTGGTCGATCAGCGCATCGAACTCGGGCGCCTCGGCACCGACGATCCGGGCGGCTCGCATGGCGTCGTAGTCGGACTTCAGAGCCGGCAGTTGGTCATCGTCGGGGACGAGCCGCAGCCTGCCCTCCAGACAATGATGGTAATGGGCGTAGCTGGTATTGAAGAAGACCGTCTTGTGCCGGACGACATCTTCCAGGAGCGCACGGTCGGAGAGTGCGGACCGGCCGGCGTCGTGCCGACCCAGGCATGCCAAGTCGAACCAGTGCCGGGAGAGCCGATCAGGACGAGCCGCCAACTGGCGCCTGTGGCACTCGACATGAATGAGTGTGGCTTTCTCCCAGAAGGTCCGCTTTGGTGAAAGGACCGTCACGGTCGCGGCGGGGAAGTCGAGCTCCGCGGTCAGCGCGGCAATGTCGGGAACGACATCGTGCTGCTGGTTCGGATCGATGACGTTGCGACCGCCGAATTCCAGCAGGACCTCGCTTCTGAGATAGGCATGCGATTCCTCGACCGCTGACGGGTAGGTGAACCGGATCGTCTCACCATCTTCGCCGATGTGGATCTCGTGCCGGCCGGCGGTCACAAGACGTTCGGTCGCTACGCCGAGAGCAGGCGCCACGAGGTCACGGGTGTAGCGCTGGACGTGGGCCTTGAGCCGGTCGCTGAAACGCTTGATCCCGGTCTTGCTGACGCCGGAACCGAAGGGATCGAAGTCGTCGTTGAAGAACCGGTAGTCAAGGGTGATGTCCAAGTCCTCGGAAAAGCGGTCGATGATGCCGTAGACCTTGGACAGCGACGTGCCGCCCTTGAAGGCCATAGGGTGGCGGTCCGGGATGGAGAAGAGGGTCCGCAGCACCCAGCAGATCCACACGTCCTTCTCCAGGATGACCGCCGCCCGTCCCGACCGGGCGGCGAAGGTGCGGAGTATGTCGCCTTGCTCCCGGGTGTCGAGTGACAGGAAGTCCTCAGCCATGCGCGGTGTTCCGGACGGCGGCGTCGAGCACCCTTGTCATCCACTCCGGCATGTCGGCCGCTCGCAGCTTCTCGAATTCCGCCGGGTTCAGGGCGGACTCGATCTTGGCGATCGTCTCCAGGGTGACGTTCTCCTTGCCCAGGTACCAGAGGGCGGAGAGAGCAAGGCCAGTCGTTTCGCCGGCGAACTGCAGCCGCCGTCGGTTTGACGTGTGAATCAACCTGACGGCGATGTTGCCGATCCGAATCGTGCGGCTCGAGGCACTGGTATGAAACACCGGGGCGGTCGGCACCTGGGTGCTGAGCCGGAGCCGTCTGGCGGCTTCCGCGCCGTGGACCTGGACCGTCTCGCCACTGCTGTGGGCGACAGCCTCGACGACCTCCTGGACATCGGGAAGGACAGTGCCGACGAACCGACTCGTCCTGGGGCGGACGAAGACGCCGCGGGAGACACGCTGTATCTGGCCCTCTCGGACGAGGCGGGAAAGCGTTCGGTTGACGGCGCCGCTCGCGCCATGCTTGAAGAAGCGCGCGCTCGTGAAGGGCTTGCCACGTGGCAGCCCGCGTATGCCGGCTCGAATGGCTTGCGCGGTAGACATGGCATGGTGCTCCTTGTCTGAAAATATATGAATCTTTCAGACATTACAAGCACGGAGGGCATCTGTGTCCCTCGACGGCATGTTCCTGGCAAACGGCAGGATCGCGTACGATCGGCGCGTGCTGTTCGCCGAATTGCCCGCGGTGTCGGCGCAGGTGGGCGCCACGCGCAGCCGGAGCACCAAGGTCCGGGCGCTGGCCGAGTGCCTGCGCACGCTCGCCGGTCACGCAGAGACGGACACGCTTGCGGCCGGCGTGTGCTTCCTGGCCGGGCGGGTACGGCAGGGCCGTCTGGGCGTCGGTCCCGCGGCGGCGCGACGGCTGGGGCAGGTAGCCCCGGCGGCGCAAGCGTGTCTCACTGTCGGCGACGTGGACCGCGCCCTAGCCGACTTCCAGCGGCAGCGGCCGCGCCGCGCCGACGGGCTGCGGCCGCTGTTCGGCCGGGTTTCCGCGGACGAGCGCGACTACCTGCTGCGGGTGCTGATCGGCGAGGTGCGGCAGGGCGCGCTGGACGGCCTGCTGGTGGACGCCATCGCCGTTGCCGCCGGTGCGCCGCTCGACCGGGTGCGCCGGGCGCTGATGGTGTCGGGCGACCTGCCGGCGGTCGCCCAGGCGGCGCTGCGCGACGGCGGTGAAGACCTGCAGGCGTTTCAGCTCCAGGTGTTCCAGCCGGTGGAGCCGATGCTCGCGCAGTCGGCGCCCACGGTGGGCGAGGCGCTGGAGCGTACCGGCGACGCCGCCGTGGAGGCCAAGCTGGACGGCATGCGGGTGCAGATCCACCGCGACGGGGACGCCGTGAAGGTCTTCACCCGCAGCCTCCGCGAGGTCACGGCCGGCGTGCCGGCGGCGGTAGCGGCTGCGAAGGCGCTGCGCGCCGAGTCGGCGGTGGTCGACGGAGAGGCGATCGCCATGAGTACCGGGGGGCGGCCGCGTCCGTTCCAGGAGACGATGAGCGCGTCCGGCGGGACTTCCGTCTTTCTGTTCGACTGCCTGTTCCTGGACGGCAACGACCTGACCGGCGAGCCGTGGTCGGCGCGGCGGCAGGCGCTCACGGGCATCTGCCCCGCGGAGTTGCTGGTCGACGCGGTGGAGACCGGCGACCCGGAGGAGGCGCAGCGGTTCGTCGATCGGACGCTGCAGGCCGGGCACGAGGGCGTCGTGGTGAAGGCGGCGGACGGCACCTACGAGGCGGGCCGGCGGGGTCACGCCTGGATCAAGGTCAAGCCGGCGCTGACGCTCGACCTGGTGGTGCTGGCCGTCGAATGGGGCTCCGGACGCCGTGCCGGTAGCTTGAGCAACCTGCACCTGGGAGCGCGCGACCCCGCCGGCGGCTTCGTCATGCTGGGCAAGACCTTCAAGGGCATGACCGACGAGGTGCTGCGCTGGCAGACCGAGCGGCTGCAGCAGCTTGCGACGCGGCACGAGGGACACGTCGTCCACGTGCGGCCGGAGCTGGTCGTGGAGATCGCCTTCGACGGCATCCAGACCAGCCGGCGCTACCCGGGCGGCATGGCGTTGCGCTTCGCCCGACTGCGCCGGTACCGGGAAGACAAGAGCGCCGCGCAGGCCGACACCATCGACGCCGTGCGGCGGCTCCACCGTCGCGGTAGCGAGGCAGACACGCCGGGGCGCGCGAAGCCGGAATGACCTCGGCTGCGACGACTACCCGTAGTGGCGGATGGTCCGCCGCAGCGCTTCGAGCTGGCCGTCCACCTTGGCCAGCGTCTGGCCGCCGGTCTTGAACAGGCACAGACTGCTGCGGAGTCGCTCGGCGACGGGACAGTCGCCGGCGCGGTACGCCTTGACCGTTCCCCGATAGCGCGGGTCGTGGTGGGGCGACCGTTCCGGCGCGCCGTAGAACGACAGGTTGCGGAACACCGGTTCCAGGTGCACGGGCACCCACAGCCCGTACAGTCCGTCGCCGCCGTGCTCGATGAAGGTGCGGCGGAACGTCCTCCAGTCCACGCCCAGCAACTCCTCGTCCAGCTTGCAGGTGTAGCACCAGTAGCTGTGCGTGGAGCCTTCCGGAACCACCGGCGGGATCAGCCACCGGCAGCCCTCCGCACGGATCACCTGCTCGTACCCGTGGGCGATGATGCGCCGCGCCGCCACCAGGTACTCCAGCCGCTCGAGCTGGCCCAGGCCGAGCGCCGACTGCATCGCCGACATGCGGAAGTTGTAGCCCATGTGGGTATGACGCTCGAACGCCCAGTCCTGGCGGATGTCGCGGGGGATCATCGTCGAGCCGGCGGCGGCGCCCAGCGCGCTGTAGCCCTGGATCGCCGCCTTGCGCACCCCGGTGGCCAGCTCCTCGTCGGCCGTGATCACCATGCCGCCGTCGCCGCCGCTGGTGATGTGCTTGGAGCCCTGCAGGCTGAAGCTGGCGGCATCGCCGATGGTCCCCACCAGCCGCCCGCGGTGGTACGCCAGAAAGCACTGCGCGTCGTCCTCGACCACCGCCAGGCCGTGCTCGCGGGCGATGGCGCCGATGGCGTCGAAGTCGGCCGGCAGGCCGAACAGGCTGACCGGGATGACGGCACGGGTGAGCCCGGTCACCTTGCGCCGCACGTCGGCGGGGTCGATGGTGAAGGTGTCCGGATCGCAGTCGGCGAACACCGGCACCGCCCCGCACTGCAGCACGACGAACGCGGTCGCGGCCATGGTGACCGTGGGCACGATCACCTCGTCGCACGGCCCCACGCCGGCCGCCAGCAGGCAGGCCAGCAGGGTGCCGGAGCCGGAGTTGCAGGAGATGGCGTACGGCACGCCGAAGCGCTCGGCGAAGGCGCGCTCGAAGCGGGCGGTCATGTCCGCCGACTCCTTGTTGCCGAAGCCGTCGGCCAACACCTCGTCCATATAGCGGCGATCCGCCTGTCCCACCCGGTTGGCGGGCAGATGCCGGAAGATCTCCTCCCGATCCAGGGTCCCCGGGTCCACGGTTGCCAGATCGGCGCCTGCGGCAGTCATGACCCTATCTTCGCACCATAGGCCGCTACAGGAACGCCTTGACCAGGAGCAGGCTGAGCAGGGCGAGGAGCACGGCGGCCAGCAGGCCGATTGCGAGCGGCTTGCCGCCGATGCGCAGCAGTCCGGTGACGTGGACGCCCAGGCCGACCCCGGCCATCGCCACGCTGGCCAGAAAGCCGGCGACGATCGTCAGCAGCCGCTCCGAGGAGAGGGTCACGTCGCCGGCGCGCCAGGCGACGCTCTCCTGCAGGTGGAGCGTGACCGAGGGCAGCAGGTCCAGGCTCTGCAGCACGGCCACGGCCACGAAGCCCAGGATGAACGGCGGCACCAGCGTCGTGATGCCGAAGCGCTTGGCGATGTACGGTTGCCGGCCGCGGCGCCGCATGCGCCCGTACCACAGGCCGATCAGCACCACGCACGGGGCCAGCAGCAGGACCCGCACCAGCTTGACCACCACCGCGATCTCCGCCGCCTCCGTCCCGTAGGCGAAGCCGGCCGCCACCACCTGCGCGGTCGCGTGGATGCTGCTGCCGGCCCACACGCCGAACTCGGCCTGGGTCAGCCCGAGCAGCGCGCCGGCCGCGGGAAAGACGATCATCCACAGCAGCCCGAGCAGGTTGATCGCGGCGATCGAGAACGCGGTCTCGCTCTCGTTCGCCTCCACGACGGGCGCGGTGACGGCGATGGCCGTCCCGCCGCAGATCGCCGTGCCGACCCCGACCAGCAGGCCGAGCTTGCGCGCGGCGCCCAGCCGCAGCGCAAGCCACACCGTGCCCAGCAGCGCCACGGCCACGCAGATCACGTTGATCGCCAGTCCCCGCACCGTGGCATCCAGCAGGAGACGGAAGTCGAGCCGTGCGCCGATCAGCACGATCGCCGCGGGCAGCACGCCGTGCACGGCGAAGCGCACCCCGTCGCGCGCCGCCCTCGGCAGCCCGATCAGGTTGCGCACCAGCGCGCCGATCACGATGGCGATCAGCACGGGCTCGATCGGGTGGCGGTCGCCGATGGTGAACGGCGCGAACGGCAGGGCGTGGACGAACTGCGCCGCGATGGCGACGGCAGCGGCGATCGCCAGTCCGGGACCATAGGCCGCGCTCATCGGGAACTCATCCGGCGTTCAGATCAGGAAGTCGGTGCCGCCCAGCGCGCCCGACGGCTGGTCCATGCTCAGGTAGCGCTCCCATCCGTCCGGCATCACCGTGACCACGCGCTTGCCGGCGCCGAGCTCGCGGGCGACGGCCAGCGCGCCCCACGCGGCCGCCCCGGCCGAGATGCCGACCAGCAATCCTTCTCGTCGGGCCAGGTCCCTGGCGGTCCGGAACGCGTCGTCGTCGCTGCAGCAGAGCACGCGGTCGATCACGGACCGGTTGACGATCTCCGGCACGAATCCGGCGCCGATCCCCTGGATCGCATGCGGTTCCGGCTTCCTGCCGCCGCTCAACGCCGGCGACCGCTCGGGCTCCACGGCGACCACCTGCACGTGCGGCAGGCGCTGCTTCAGCACCTCGCCGGCCCCGGTGAGGGTGCCGCCCGTCCCGACGCCCACCACGAAGGCGTCGAGGCTGCCGCCGCAGTCGGCCAGGAGCTCCTCGACCGTGGTGCGGCGGTGCGCCTCCGGGTTGGCGGGGTTGCGGAACTGCTCCGGCATGAAGCAGTTGGGGTTCTCGGCGACGATCGCGGCGGCGCGGTCGATGGCGCCCTTCATCAGGTCGCGCGCCGGGGTCAGCACGACCTCCGCACCGAGGTGGCGCAGGAGGGCGCGGCGCTCCTCGGACGCGTCGTCCGGCATCACCAGGATGATCCGGTAGCCGCGTGCCGCGGCCACCAGCGCCAGGCCGATGCCGGTGTTGCCGCTGGTCGGCTCCACGATGGTCGATGCCGGGTCGAGCTGGCCGCGCTCCTCGGCCGCCCGCACCATCGCCAGCGCGATCCGGTCCTTGACGCTGCCACCGGGGTTGCGCACCTCGAGCTTGGCCACCACCTCCGCGGAGCCGGCGGATGGCAGCCGGGTCAGGCGCACCAGCGGCGTGCCTCCGATCAGATCGAGCACCGAATCGTGGATCATCCGGAGTGCTCGGTGCCTTCGCGGTAGCGGGCGATCTGGGCGTTGAGCTGGTCGATCTCGCCCTGCAACCGCTCCAAGGACAGTTGCAGCGGGTCGGGCAGCGCGGTGTGCTCCAGGTTGGCGCCCTCCTCCATGCGCACCCCGCCCCGGCGGGAGATGCGGCCGGGCACGCCTACCACGGTTGCGTCCGGCGGGACGTCCCGCACCACCACCGCGTTGGCGCCGACGGTGACGTTGGCGCCGATGGAGGTGTTGCCCAGGATCTTGGCGCCGGCGCCGACGACGACGTTGTCGCCCAGGGTGGGGTGGCGCTTGCCCTGGCGGCTGCCGGTGCCGCCCAGGGTCACCCCCTGGAACAGCGTCACGTCGCGGCCGATGACGGACGTCTCGCCGATGACCACTCCCATGCCGTGATCGATGAACAGCCCCGGCCCGATGTCGGCCCCCGGATGGATCTCGATGCCGGTGAGAAAGCGCGCGACGGCGGCCAACAGGCGCGGCACGATCGGCAGGTGCAGCCGCCACAGCAGGTGGGCGACGCGATGCACGACCAGCGCGTGGAAGCCGGCGTAGGTGAGGATGATCGACAGACTGCTGGTCGCCGCCGGATCGCGCTCGCGCGCGGCGCGGATTTCATCGGCGAACACCAGCCGGACGGCCACCAGGCAGGCGGCCAGCGCGGCGGTGACGATGGCGGCGGTCAGCACCGCGTCAGCACTCGGAGTGGCCGCAGTTGCTGCAGGTCTGGCAGCCTTCCGCGTGCACGAGGGTCGCCTCTCCGCACTCCGGGCAGAGGTCGGCGGCCGGCTGCCGGTCCGTCTCGGAGCGAGCCTCGCCGCCGTCCGGGCTTTCCGAATCCGCAGCCCCGTAGCGCCCCAGAACCGTCGCCTGCGGCTCCGCTTCTGGCCCATCCCCACCTTCCACTCCGGTGTCGGTCGGAGCTGGCGCTGTCGCGCCAGTCCGGCCGACGCCGTAGTGCTCGGCCAGCACCTGCGCCACCGCGTCGGGCAGTGAGCGCACCCTGCGGGTGCCGTAGCCGGTCGACCGGGAGCCGCCGATGCCGCGCAACTGGTCGACGATCTGCGCCACGCGCTCCCTGGGGGAGAGCGCGGAGACCATGCGCAGCAGCACGGACATCAGGCGTCCCATCGCCTCCGCCATCGCCTTCAGCTCGCTGCCGCCGCGGCCGATCTCGACGAACACCTCCAGCGGGTTGCCGTCCTCGTCGTCGTTCATGGTGACGTGCGCGGTGCCGACCGGGGTGCGGCTGCTGACGGTGGCGCCGAATCGCTTCTGCGGCAGCGGCCGCACCTGGGCGGCTTCGCCGGTGGCCGCGGGCGCCGCTTGGCCGGCCGATGGGTTCTCCAGGTTGAGCACCTGCTCGTCCCGCGAGCGGTCGCGGTAGATGGTGCCGCCCTTGCAGCCCAGGTCGTACATCAGCTCGTACAGCTCGCGCGTCTGCGCCACGGTGTAGTCGGCCGGCACGTTGCAGGTCTTGGAGATGGAGGAGTCCACCCAGCGCTGGATGGTGGCCATGACGCGCACGTGCTGCTCCGGGGTCAGGTCCATCGCCGTGACGAAGTGGTCGGGCAGCGGCTGTCCGGGGTGGTCGCGCTCCCAGTCGGCCGCCACCGCGGCGCGCTCCTCGTGGATGCCCAGCCGGCCCTTGCGGAAGAAGCTCCACGAGAAGTAGGGCTCGATGCCGGTGCTGGTGTCGACCATGGTGCCGGTCGTGCCGGTGGGCGCCTGAGTGAGCAGGGTCACGTTGCGCGCGCCGCAGGTGCGGATGGCGGCGCGCACCTCCTCAGGCATCCCTCGCATGAAGCCCGAATCCAGGTACCGGTCCGCTTCGAACGCCGGAAAGCTGCCCTTTTCGGCGGCCAGCTCGGCGGTGGCGTGGTAGGCCTCCACGGCGATGGTGCGGTAGAGCCGGTCCAGGAAGGACAGGCTCTCCTCGCTCCCGTAGCGCAAGCCGAGCCGGACCAGCAGCTCCGCAAGACCCATCGTGCCCAGCCCGATGCGGCGCTCGCGGCGCTGCTGCTCCTCGTTCTCGTCGAAGAAGTACGGGGTCGCGTCGACCACGTCGTCCAGGAAGCGGACGGCGTAGCGCACGGCGGTCGCCAGCTCGTCCCAGGCCACCCCTTCCTGGCCGGCTCCGCCGTCGCGCGCGAAGCGGCCCAGGTTGATCGCCCCCAGGTTGCAGACCGACCACTCGGGCAGCGGCTGCTCACCGCACGGGTTGGTGCAGACCAGCGGCGCGTAGTAGCCGGAGTTGCTCATCGCGTTGGCCCGGTCCCTGAACCACAGCCCCGGTTCCGCGCTGGCCCACGCTGATTCGATCAGCGTCTCCCAGACCTGCCGTGCGCGAACCGTGCGATGGACGATGGTGCGCTTGCCGCGCGCCTTCCAGGCGTCGAGGTCGCCGTTCCACGCCTCCTCGTAGTCGGGATCGTCGATGTCGGGGAAGCCAAGCTGCCACTCGCCGTCCGCGCGCACCGCCTCCATGAACGCGTCGGTGACGCCGACGCTGATGTTGGCGTTGGTGATCTTGCCCATCTCCCGCTTGGCGCCGATGAACTCCATGACGTCGGGGTGCCAGACGTCGCAGATCAGCATCAGGGCGCCGCGGCGGCTGCCGCCCTGCTCGATCAGTCCGGTGACGAAGCTGTAGAGCGCGCCCCAGGAGACCGCCCCGCTGGAGCGGCCGTTGACGCCGCGCACGTAGGCGTGGCGCGGGCGCAGGCTGGAGATGTTGATGCCCACGCCGCCGCCGCGGGACATGATCTCCATCATCTGCGACAGCGTGTCGACGATGCCGTGGCGGGAATCGCGCGGCGACGGGACGACGTAGCAGTTGTAGAAGGTGAGCTGCTGGTCCGTGCCCGCGGCGGTGAGGATGCGGCCGCCGGGCACGAAGCGCCAGTCGGACAGCAGCCAGCGGAAGCGCTGCTCCCACGCCGCCCGCTGCTCGCCGGGCTCCACGGCGGCGATGCCGCGCGCGACGCGCGCCACCATCTGCTCGGGCGACGTCTCCAGCGGCTTGTCCACGCTGCCCAGCGAGCGCGTCAGCTCGGTGCCGTCGCGCAACCGGACCGCCACGTCGTCGTCGGTGACCGTGAGCACCGTGCCCACCTCGCGCTGGCCGGTGGCGGTGTCGGTGCAGACCACCACCAGGTCGCCGGCGGCCAGCGTCGCCTTGCTCGCGTCCTTCAGCGCGTAGCGGTCCAGGAAGATCTTCTCGCCCAGGTCGGTGAGCGGAGCGAACCTCACTCCCGGAGTGATCTCCCGGCCCGCGGTGGCGGTCAGCGGCGGTTGTCCGTCGTCGTTGTCGTCAGCCATGTTCTCTGCTATACGGCGCCGGTTCCTCGTACGGTTCCTCCGTACGGCCCTCCAGCCGGTCGATCTCGGTGCGGAACGCCCCGGTGTCGGTGAACCGCCCGTAGACGGACGCGAAGCGGACGTAGGCGACCTCGTCCAACTGCCGGAGCTGCTCGGAGACCAGCTCCCCGATGGTCCGCGAGCTGACCTGCGGGCCCGACGCGCGCAGCCGCGCCTCCAGGTCGTCGATGACGCGGGTCAACCGCGCCGCGGACACCGGTCGCTTGGCGCACGCCTTCTGCAGCCCGGCCATCACCTTGTCGCGATCGAACGCCTCGCGGCTGCCGTTCGCCTTGACCACCGCCGGCGCGCTCCGTTCCACGTGCTCGTAGGTGGTGAAGCGGTGCGCGCATGCGCGGCAACTCCGCCGCCGCCGGACCGCGCGCCCGTCGTCGAGCGGGCGCGAGTCAATGACCCGGCTGTCCTGCGAGTCGCACACCGGGCAACGCATCTCTCCGCCTCCACAATATATAGTATGATGATCACAATGTTATCCCTATATGATGTGCGTTGTCAACACCGATAGGCTTGCTTAGCTTGTCTCGATGACGCCTCGGGGCGTGCTGGCGCCGTTGATGCACAGTGGGAGCACGCGCTGGCAAGCGGCCCTGCCCGCGTGGTCGTTGCGTGCGCGGCTGACGCGATGTAAGGTCGAGGTCGTACGGTGATTGATTTCTTGTACGGTAGACCGTCGTTTCTCGATGGCGCCGCAAGAGTCCTGGATCTCTTCGGCATGTTTCGCCGCTACGATCGTCCGGAGAACGACGATCAGGTCGATGCTCGGGCGCTCTACGATGACTTCCGTATCGTTGGAATGGACCTGGAAGACGCCATGAGACGGTACGAGTCGGAGCGGCGGTCCGAATCGGGACAGGGCCATAGCCAGGAAATCGAAGTCACGACCTCCAGCTAGCCGGCGAAGTCGTCAGCCGGTCGCTCAGGTCGTCCACCAGGAGCGGACTGAGCTGTTCGTCGGTCCGCTTCCACCACCCGATCAGCTCAAAGCCTACAACGAAGCGCACCCCGACGCCGCCGATCGGATCCTCGCGATGGCTGAGCAACAAGCCGAGCACCGGAGAACCAGGAAGCCGCCATCGTGAAGAGTGAGATCAGGAAATCCTTCCTGGGTCAGTGTTTCGCCTTCGTGATCGCCGCCGCGCTTGTCTTCGGCGGCATCTTCCTCCTGTACTTCGAGAAGAAGATCGCGGGCTTTGGTAGCATCGGAACCGCCGTCGGGTCTGCGATCGTCGTCTTCTGGATGGGACGAAGAATGCAGAGTCGCGAGCGCACTCAGAAATAGGACGATTCACCATGCACTTGGCAACCATGACCAGCGTCTGCCCGGACTGGACGCTCGACGAGATCGTGTCGGCGATGAAGCGCCACGGCTACCGCGGGCTGGAGCCGCGCGTGGAGTGGGATCACGCCGCGGGGATAGAAGCGTCCCTGACGCCGGCCGAGCGGCGCGCGGCGCGCGACCGGCTTGCCAGCGAGGGGCTGGAGTTCTGCTGCCTCGCCACCGGCGTGAAGATGGCGACGCCCGATGCCGCCGAGCGCGCGGCGCAGGTCGAGGAGCTGCGCCGCTACATCGAGCTGGCCGGCGACCTGGGCGCCCCCTGCCTGCGGACCTTCGGGGGGGCGCATGCCCCCGGCGACCTGCTGCCGATCGTCGACTACGTGGCCGACGGCTACCGGGCGGTGATGGACGATGCGGAGGCCCGCTCGGTGACCGTGCTGATGGAGACGCACGATTTCTGGAGCGCGTCGGCGCCGGTGCGGGCGGTCGTGGAGCGCGTCGGCCACGAGCGGTGCGCGGTGCTCTGGGACCTGCTGCACCCCATGCGGGTCCTGGAGCGGCCTGAGGTGACCTTCCAGAACCTGTCCGCGTTGACCCGGCACCTGCACGTGCACGACTACGACTACGGCCCGGACGGCCGCTCGCAAGCCGCGCTGCTGGGCGAGGGCCTGTACGACCACGAGCCGCCGCTGCGCCTGCTGGCGGACGCCGGCTTCTCAGGCTACGCGTCGGTGGAGATCATCCACGGCCGCGGCACCGACCACGACGCGGAAGGCGTCCTGTCCCAGTACGCGGGCAAGCTGCGCGAGTACCTGCAATCCGGTAGTGCGTCAGTCTGAAATCAGGCGGCCGATTCATGCCCCACGGCCCTGCGCACCGTGTGCGGATGATGCTATGCTGCCGCCGGTAACCGTGCGGTCGGCCCATGTCGGGTCGCCTGCGGAATACAATAGCCGGGACACGGCCGGGAGTAGCTACCCGGTCGGCGGCGAATACGTAGGGCTCGCTTCTGACCGTATGGTTACCAACGTCCCGGCACCTCTGCGTGCCGGTTCAGGAGGATCGAAGTGCTGAGGGCATCCGCAACCGCTGCCGTGTTCGCGCTGGCCGTGCTTCTGGGCGTCGGCTCTGCAAGCGACGTCGTGGCGCAGGACAATTCGGCCCCCACGGTGAGCGGCGTCTCCCTGTGGAGTACGGCCCCGGGCGGCACCTACCAGCGCGGCGACACGATCACGGTGCATGTCGACTTCGACCTTCGCGTGGCCGTCACCGGCAGCCCCCAGGTGAGCGTGTCGATCGGCAGCCAGACCAGAACGGCCTCACTCGCCCATGTCGGGGGCACGCGGGCCAGCGCGGGGTGGGTGTCCTTCGAATACACCGTGCAGTCCACCGACCGCGACACGGACGGCATCAGCATCCCCGCCAACGCCATCAGCCTCAACGGCGGCACCATCACGGCCGCCGGCGACGACACCGTCGACGCGGTGCTCACCCACTCCGCGGTAGCGGGGGGTGCGAGTCACAAGGTGGACGGCAGCCGCCTGGACGTGCCGTCCGTGAGTTCCGTCTCCTTCGTCGGCTCGCCGGCCCAGGGAGACACCTACCAGCTCGGCGAGACCATCGAGGTGAAGGTGGTGTTCGACCGCTTCATCAGCTATTCCGGCAGGCCCCAGGTGGCGATCACCATCGGGAGCGCCACCATACTGGCCGGCCAGTCTGGTGCCCGGGGGACTGGCGGCATCACCGACCTGGAATTCGAGTACGAGGTGCAGGCCGCGGACCGGGACGGGAACGGCATCAGCATCGCGGCCAACGCCATCCGCCTCAACGGCGGCAGCATCACGGCCGCCGCCGACCGCACCGTCAACGCCTCGCTGAGCCACGGAGCGGTGTCCGACGACGCCGGCCGCAAGGTAGCGGGCAGCCAGGTCGCCGCACCGGCGGTGAGCAGCGTCTACTTCGTCGGAACGCCCAGGAACGGCAACAGCTACCAGCCCGGCGAGACGATCATAGTGCAGGCCAATCTCGACCGCACGGTCAACGTGACCGGCAGTCCCCAGGTGGCGCTGACCATCGGCAGCCGGACCAGGTACGCGACGTACCCCCGCAACGTCACCCGCACCGGCATCACCGTGCTGCGCTTCGATTACACGGTGCAGCAGACGGACCGGGACACGGACGGCATCAGCATCGGCGCCAACGCCATGCGCCTCAACGGCGGCACCATCACCGCGACCGACGGCACCACCGACGCCGACCTGAGCCACGCGGCGGTGGCCGCCGACCCGCGCCGCACGGTGGGTGCGGGCCACGTCACCGGGCCGGTGGTGAGCTTCGTCTGGTTCTCCGGCTCTCCGGCGAGCGGGGAGTACTTCCGGCAGGGGGAGGCGATCGAGGTGACGGTGCGGTTCACCCAGGCGGTAGCCGTGTCCGGCAGTCCCCGGGTGGCGGTGAGCGTGGGCAGCAGCACCCGGTACGCGACCTACTCCGGCTCCAACCGCAGGGGCACCGAGCTCAGCTTCAGCTACACGGTACAGGGGAGCGACCGCGACCTGGACGGCATCAGCATCGGCGCCAACGCGATCAGCCTCAACGGCGGCACCATCAGGAAGACCGGCACCACCACCGACGCCGTGCTGACCCACACCGCGGTGGCCGCCAGCTCGCGCCGCAAGGTGGACGGCAAGACCTCCGCGCCGGCGGTGAGCAGCATCTCCTTCTCCGGTTCGCCGGCTGCCGGCGACACCTACGAGCGCGGCGAGAGGATCGTGGTGCAGGTCGGGTTCGACCGGCCGGTGACGGTGACCGGCACGCCGCAGGTGGCCCTGGCCATCGGCAGCCACACGCGGGCGGCGGCGTTCTCCTCGGTCAGCGGCACCACCGCCTCCTTCACCTACACGGTGCAGGCGAGCGACCGGGACGCGGACGGCATCGCCATCGCGGCCAACGCCCTCGGCCTGGCCGGCGGCAGCATCAAGGCCGCCGCCGACGGCACCACGGACGCGGTGCTGACCCACGGCGCGGTGGCCGCGTCCGCCAGCCGCAAGGTGGACGGCAGCCGGGCGCAGGCGCCGGCCGTGACCGGCGTCTCCTTCGCCGGCGCCGCGCCCGCCGGCAACACCTACCGGCCGGGCCAGGCGATCCAGGTGGAAGTCCGGTTCAGCCGGCCGGTGACGGTGACCGGCAGCCCGGTCGTCGATCTCACCGTGGGCAGCGCGACCCGCGCCGCGGCCTTCTTCTCGGTCGGCGGCTCCGGCACCACGGCGACCTTCGACTACCAGGTGCAGGACGGGGACGCGGACAGCGACGGCGTCAGCATCGCGGCCAACGCCATCCGCCTCGCCGGCGGCACCATCAAGGGCGCCGACGGCGTCACCGACGCGGTTCTCACCCACGCCGCGGTAGCGGCCGACCCGAGCCGCAAGGTGGGGGCCCGCGTCCAGGGCGCGGCACCGGTGGTGAGCCGGCTGTTCTTCAGCTCCCATCCGGCGCGCGGCGATACCTTCCAGTTCGGCGAGGCGATCCGGGTGGAGGTGGTGTTCGACCGCCCGGTGACGGTGACCGGCAGCCCCCAGGTGGGGCTGACCATCGGCAGCGGCACCAGGGCGGCGGTCTTCTCCTCCGGTTCCCGGTCCGGCATCAGCTCGCTGTCCTTCGAGTACCTGGTGCAGGCGGCGGATCGCGATGCGGACGGCATCGCCATCGCGGCCAACGCCCTGGCGCTCGCCGGCGGCACCATCCAGGCCGCCGACGGCGCCGCCGACGCCGACCTGGCGCACGCGGCGGTGACGGCCGACGCGAACCGCAAGGTGGACGGCAGCCTGGCCGCGGCGCCCGCGGTGAGCAGCGTTTCCTTCTACGGCACCCCGGCGGACGGCGCCACCTACGAGCTGGGCGAGACCATCGTGGTGCAGGTCGCGTTCGACCGGCCGGTCACCGCGACCGGCAGTCCGCGGGTGGCGCTGACCATCGGCACCGCCACCAGGCAGGCGGCCTACCGCAGCTCCCATTCCCGCTACCTGATCTTCGCCTACCAGGTGCAGGCGGCGGATCTGGACAGCGACGGGATCGGCATCGCCGCCAATGGCCTCAGCCTCAACGGCGGCACCATCCGGGCCGCCGCCGCGGACGCCACCGACGCCGTGCTGGCGCATGCGGCGGTGCATACGGCCCATCGCGTGGACGGCAGCACGGTCGCGACGCCGGCGGTGACCCTGGTCTGGTTCTCCGGGGCGCCGGCGCGCGGCGATACCTACGGCCGCGGCGAGACGATCAGGGTGGTGGTGGCGTTCTCCCGTACGGTGACGGTGACCGGCAGCCCGTGGGTGGAGCTGACCGTCGGCAGCCGGTCGCGGAGGGCGGCCTACGTCTCCGGGACGGCCTTCGAGTACACGGTGCAGGCCGACGACCGCGACCCGGACGGGGTCAGCATCGCGGCCGACGCCATCCGCCTCGCCGGCGGCAGCATCACGGCGCTGGACGGCACTACCGCCGCGTCGCTGCAGCACCTGCCGGTGGCGGCGAGCCGCAGCCGCAAGGTGGACGGCAGCCGGGTCCGGCCGCCGGCGGTGAGCGCGGTCGCGTTCACCGGATCGCCCGCGAGCGGCGATACTTACGAACTCGGCGAGACGGTCGCGGTGACGGTCACGTTCGACAAGCCGGTCACGGTGAGCGGCAGTCCGGAGCTGGCGCTGACCATCGGCAGCCGGACCCGGCAGGCGGCCTTTTCCTCCCCCTCCGCCACCGGTGTCACGACGCTGGCGTTCCACTACCTGGTGCAGGCGAGCGACCGGGACGCGGACGGCATCGCCATCCCGGCCAACGCGATCCGGCTCAGCGGCGCTGCCATCACCGACGCCGGTGAAGCCGCGGTCGACGCCGTGCTCCGCCACGCCGCGGTGCCCACCGACCCGGCGCGCAAGGTGAACGGCGGCCAAGTCAGCGCGCCCGCGGTGAATGCCGTGTCCTTTTCCGGCTCGCCCGCGAGTGGCGACACCTACGAGCTGGGCGAGACGGTCACGGTGCGGGTCGCGTTCGACAAGCCGGTGACCGTGACCGGCAGCCCCCGGATCGAGGTAACCGTCGGCAGCCACACCCGCTCGGCGGCCTTCTCTGCCGGGTCCTCCGGCCGGGTTCTGACCTTCGCCTACACCGTGCAGACGCAGGATGCGGACGCGGACGGGATCAGCATCGCGGCCAACGCCATCCGCCTCGCCGGCGGCACCATCACGGCCGCGGTCGACCCCGACACCGCCGCGGACCTGGCGCACGCCGCCGTGGCCGCCGACCCCAACCGCAAGGTGGCCGGCAGCCGGGTCACCGCACCCGCGGTGAGCGCCATCGCCTTCGCCGGCCGCCCCGCGGGCGCCGGCACCTACGTCCGCGGCGAGACGATCCGGGTGCAGGTGCGGTTCAACCGCGCGGTCACGGTGAGCGGCAGTCCGCGGGTGGCACTGCTCGTCGGCAGCGCCACGCGCACGGCGACCTTCGCCGCCGCCGACTCGACGGCGAACACCCTGCACTTCGCGTACACCGTGCAGGCGGTGGACCTGGACGGCGACGGGATCAGCATCGCGGCCGACGCCATCAGCCTCGCCGGCGGCAGCGTGAAGGCCGGCGACGGGGTCACCGACGCCAACCTGAGCCACGCCGCGGTGGCGGCGGACGCGACCCGCAAGGTGGACGGCCGGATCACCGGGCCGGTGGTGAGCAGCATCGCCTTCATCACCACGCCGCAGACCGGTGCCACCTTCCAGCGCGGCGAGAACATCGACGTGCGGGTGGAGTTCAACCAGCCGATCAGGTATTCCGGCAACCCCTCCGTGGAGCTGAGCATCGGCAGCCGCACCCGGCCGGCGACGCTGGCCTACGAGCCCGGACCCACGGCCCTGGTATTCCGCTACACGGTGCAGGCCGGAGACCTGGATGCGGACGGGGTCGCCATCGCGGCCAACGCGATCCGGCTCGGTGGCGGCAGCATCGAGGCCGCCGACGGCGTCACCGACGCGATCCTGGCGCACGCGCCGGTCGCCTCCGACCGCGGTCGCAAGGTGAACGGCAACCAGGTGACCGCGCCGGCGGTGAGCCGCATCTCCTTCGTCGGCTCGCCGGCCGACGGCACCACCTACCAGCTCGGCGAGACTATCGAGGTGAAGGTAGAGTTCGACCGCTACGTGAGCAGTTCCTTCAGCCTGCGGCTGGCGCTGACCATCGGCGGCCAGACCCGGCTGGCGCGCCTCTCGTACAGCCGCGGCTTCGGCGGCGTAACCGACCTGCACTTCAAGTACGTGGTGCAGGAGACCGACTTCGACGCCAACGGCGTCAGCATCGGAGCCGACGCGATCCGCCTCAACGGCGGCCGCATCACCACCGCGGACCGCGTCACCGACGCCGACCTGAGCCACGCGGCGCTGGCCGACGACGCCACCCGCAGGGTGGACGGCACGCGGATCACCGGTCCGGCGCTCACCGACATCTACTTCGTCGGGGTTCCACGCAGCGGCGACGCCTACCAGCGCGGCGAGACGATCCTGGTCCAGGTGAACTTCGACCGCTTGGTGACGGTCAGCGGCAGCCCCGAGGTGGAGTTGACCATCGGCAACCGGACCGCGCGGGCGACACTCTTCAGCTACGGCCTGGGCGTCCGGGTGCTGGGATTCGAGTACCCGGTGCAGGCACTCGACGCCGACGCGGACGGCGTCAGCATCGCGGCCGACGCGGTCCGCCTCAACGGCGGCCGCATCACCGCCACCGACGGCACCACCGCCGCGCGGCTGAGCCACCCCGCGGTGGCCGACGACCTTACCCGCAAGGTGGGCCAAGTGAGGGACGCTGCCGCCGCGACGGCCGTGAGCAGCCTGTTCTTCGCCTCGTCACCGGCCGGCGGCGATACCTACGAGCGTGGCGAGACGATCGAGGTGCGAGTGGTGTTCAACGGATCCGTGCGGGCGGCCGGTACGCCCCAGGTGGAGCTGAGCATCGGCGGCCAGACCAGGACGGCGCTGTTCTGGGGCACCCACTATGGCCGCACGCTCTCCTTCCGGTACGAGGTCCAGGCCTCCGACGTGGACCGCGACGGGATCGCGGTCGCGGCCAATGCCATCCGGCTCGCCGGCGGCAGCATCAAGGCGGCCGACGGCGTCACCGACGCCGTGCTGACCCACGCCGCGCTGGCCGCGGACCCCGGCCGCAAGGTGGACGGCAGCCTGGTCACCGCGCCGCGGGTAAGTGGCGTGTCCATCGCCTCGCGCCCGCGCAGCGGCACCACCTATGGGCGCGACGAGACGATCGTGGTGGAGGTCGGGTTCAGCGAGCCGGTAACGGTCACCGGAGCGCCGGAACTGGCCCTGACCGTGGGCAGCGTGACGCGCAGCGCCGCGTTCGTGCGCTCCTCCGAGCGCAGCCTGTGGTTCCGCTACCGGGTCGGGAGCGACGACCGCGACGGCGACGGCATCGGCATCGCCGCGGCCGCGCTGACCCTGAACGGCGGCAGCATCAGCGACCGTACCGACAATGCCGCGCAGCTCGACCTCGGCGTTCATGCCATCGCCGGCGCCGCCGGACACCAGGTCGATGGCGCGCTGGTGGACCGAGTGGCGCCCGAGGTCGCCGCCGTGACCCTGGTCTCGGCACCGCAGAGCGGCAGCACCTTCGTGTTCGGCGAGACGATCGCGGTCGAGGTGCGGTTCAGCGAGCCGGTGACCGTCACCGGTGCGCCGCGCCTGACGCTGATCATCGGCAGCGGCCGGCGCAGCGCGGGGTACGCGTCTTCCCGCGAGCAGGTCGTCCGCTTCCGCTACGTGGTGCAGGACGGGGACAGCGGCGCACTGAGCGCCGCCGTGGATGCCCTGGCCCTGAACGGCGGCACCATTCTCGACTCGGGCGGCAACCCGGCGGTGCTGCGCCTCGGCAGTGCGAACCTCGACTTCGGCGTCGCGGTGAACGGCGTGGAGCCGGATGACGATCCGCCCACGGTGAGCAGCGTGCGGTTCGAGTCGCTCCCGCCGGGCGGCAGCGCGTATGGCCGCGGCGACAGCGTACAGGTCGCGGTGCGCTTCAACGAGCCGATAACGGTTACCGGCATGCCGCGGCTGGCACTGGCTGTCGGCGATGCGGTGCGCCACGCCGCGTTCTTCTCCGCCGGGCAGGAGTACGTACGCTTCCGCTACACCGTGCAGGCGCAGGACCGCGATCCGGACGGGATCGGCGTGGCCGCCGAGGGCCTGAGCCTCAACGGCGGCACTATCGCCGACGGCGCCGGCAACCCGGCGGACCTGAGTCTGGCCGCGGCCGCCATCGGCTCCGGCCACGCGGTGAACGGCGGCGAGCAGACGCAGACCAGGCCGAGGCGCGCGGCGGTCACTTCCCAACCGCGCAGCGGCGGCGCCTACGGCCGCGGCGAGAGCGTCGACGTGGAGGTGCAGTTCAACAAGGAGGTGAAGGTCACCGGCCAGCCGCAGTTGCAGTTGACCATCGGCTCGGACTCGCCCGGGGCGTCGCGCAGCAGCCGTCGCGCCGCGAGCCAGACCGGCACCGCGCCGACAAAGCGCCTCGCGAACTTCGTGTCCAGCGCCAACGAGCGCGTGCACTTCCGCTACGTGGTGCAGGCGGCGGACGATTCCCTCGGCGGCGCAATCACCATCGCCGCCGACGCGCTACGGCTGAACGGCGCCCGCATCACCGACGCTGCCGGCGAGCCGGTGGCGGCGCACCACCTGGGACTGGACGGCGCCGAGGTCGTGCACGGCGACCCAGTGGATGGCGGGGTGAGCGAACCGGCGACCGCCGAGCGGGTCGCGGTGACCTCCGCACCGCAGGACGACCGTACCTACCGGCTCGGTGAAGCGATCGTGGTGGAGGTCCGGTTCAGCACGGAAGTGGCGGTCAGCGGCGCCCCGCACCTGGAGTTGGCCATCGACGGGACCGGCACCTCGGCCACGGCGACGCGGCGGGCGAGCTTCGTCGCCTCGGACCGCGACACCCTGCGCTTCCGGTACCCGGTGCAGGCGGGCGATGACGACCGCGACGGGATCGCCATCCCCGCGAACGCGCTGCACCTCAACGGCGGCACGATCGTCGATCTCCTTGGAGAGCCGGCGGAGCTGAGCCTGGAGCAGGCGCAACTCGTCATCCCCGCGCACCGGGTCGACGGGCAGACGGCGGACGCCACGCCCCCGGTGGTGGCCTCGGTGGCCATCGTATCGCGGCCGCCGGCCGGAGGATACGTACACGGCGACACGGTCTCGGTCGCGGTCACGTTCAGCGAACCGGTCGAAGTCGCCGGCAGTCCGCTGTTGGCGCTGCACGTCGGCGACGCCGACCGGCTGGCGGAATTCTCGGATCAGGCCGGGCCGATGTCCGACACCGTGCAGTTCGTCTACCCGGTGCGGGTGGGCGACAGCGACGCCGACGGGATCGCCATCCCCGCGGATGCGCTACGCCTGAACGGCGGCGCGATCCGCGACGGCAACGGTAACGACGCCAACCTGGGCAGCAGCGCGGTGCCGCCGTCTGCCGCGCAGTCGATCGCCCCGGGCGTGCGGATCGCGTGCAAGCAGCCTGTGGCTGCTGCGCGCATCATGTCCCAGGCCGCAGCCGGAGGGAGCGGCAGTGGGCTCGACGATCATGACCTCAAGCTGGCCCTGGAGTTGGAGGAGAACCGGGACGGCCGCGAGCATCCCATTCATCTCGGCTGTGTCGCGCTCGCTGCCCCGGATCGCCATTTCTCCTATGCGATCACGGCCGGTAACGACGGCTCACGCTTTGCCGTCGGTGCACTCGACGGCTTGCTCATCTACGTAGGCGGAGGTGAGGACGCCGAGCACACTCCGGAGTACCCGTTGACCATCACCGCTCAGGATGGACGGGAGGCGGTGGCGCTGATGGTACGAGTCGCCATCGTGGATGTGGACGACCAGGGATTGGTGACCCTGTCGACTACGCAGCCACGTACCGGGGAAGAGCTATCGGCCCGACTCGAAGATCAAGACGACCAGGTACGCGATGAGCGCTGGCAGTGGTGGCGGCGGACCACGATGGACGCCGGTTGGACTGCCATCGACGATGCGACGGCGTCCAGCTATACGCCGGTCGCGGCCGATGCCGGGTCCTACCTGCAGGCGAGGGTCACCTACGCCGACGAGCATGGCAGTCATCGAGCCGAGAGCGAACAGACGGAGGCTGTGGGCGGTGGGCCGGACCGTCGCGACCGGATTCTGCAGTTGGGGCTGGCCGGCTTCGGTCGCGCCGTCGCAACAACCGCGGTGAACGTCATCGGCCGGCGGCTCGCGCCGCCGTCGGCGGCGGAGTCCGTCAGCCCGAGAGTCGACATGGCCTTGAACGGGCGGTCCCTGCACTTGGCCGATCTGGGAGACACGCAGGCGAGGGCCGGCTTGGTGAGCAGCCTCGTCGACGCTCTGGGGGTGCAGGTGGCTGCTGACCGCACGGTTTCCTTCCAGCCGTCGCCCGGCGAGGCGCTTCTGGCCAACAGTTCGTTCAGCGTTGAGCGTGGCCACGGCGCAGGGCGATGGGGGTTTTGGGGAGCTGGCGACCTGAGCCGCTTCGAAGGCGGCCTTGACGAGATCGATCAGGAAGGCGACGTGATCGCGGGCTATCTGGGTGCGGACTATCGCGTCTCCCCGAGCGCCCTGCTCGGCTTGGCCGCCTCTTACAGCACGCTCGATCTCACGTCGGCGATTGCGGCGCACGGCGACGCGACGCTCACGGGCCATCTCGTCAACGTGTATCCGTACGGATCCTGGGCGCCGGTGGAGGGGCTGGGTCTGTGGGGTTTGGCCGGCCTGGGTACGGGCGGCGCCCAGCTCACGGACGCCGGCGGCAGCCTGGACGGCGACCTCCGCACGTGGCTGGGCGCCACCGGGCAGCGTGTCGAGCTGCTGTCCGGCAACGCTCTGTCCATTGCAGCGAAGAGCGACGGGTTCATCACCGGCGTGATGTCCGGCGGTGGTCTGCCCTCCGTACGCGCGAACTCCTGGCGCGTGCGTGTAGTGTTGGAGGGCGGTGTGGAATGGCGGACCGAGGAATCGGTGCTGTCCGGGAGTGCCGAGGTGGGCGGACGCCTGGATGGCGGTGACGCGGAACATGGCTTGGGCGTGGAAACGGGAGCGGAGATCAGCTTCAGGCATACGGGTATCGGTCTGGGGCTGAGCGGCCGTGGGCGGATGCTGCTGGTCCACGAGGATTCCAAGCTGCGCGACTGGGGAGTAAGCGCGATGCTGGACTGGCGGCCGCCGGGGCTGGGCTCAGGGCCGGCCGTTTCGATAACCCCGGTGTGGGGTTCACCGGCAGGCGGCGTTGCGCGGCTCTGGCATGACCGCACAGCGGTCCTCGCCGATCACGGCGGTGGCTCGCCCACCGGCGATGGGTCAGGGTGGCTGCCGGATTCGGCGGCTGTGAAGCTCAGTTACGCGCTCGAACTGAAGGATGTCGGTCGGCTGGAGCCGTACGCGGAGGTCGGAATCGAAGACGAGGACGCACGTCTCATACGAATCGGCGTGGCCATGGACGTACCCGAAACAGCCGGACCGCTTCGGATGCAGATCGAAGCGTTCGGACAGCGCACCGCCGAGACCGGCAGCTCCTCCAGCTATCGAGTCGGACTCGAAGGCACTCTGGGGTACTGAGTCGATGTCTGCGAAGCACCGATACACCCTGCGCGCGGTCGCACCGCTCGCCCTGTCCGTTCTGTTGACTGTGGCCGGCTGCGAGAGCGAGACGCCCATGGTCGTTCCCCCGGTCCAGCCCGACATGTCGATTGCCGACGCGCTGGTCACCGAGGGGGACACCGGCTTCAGCGAAGCGGTGTTCGACGTGACGCTGAGTCACGACACGAGCGAGACGGTGACGGTCTCCTACGCAACGGCAGACGGCACGGCGAGCGCGGGCGACGACTACCAGGCGGCGAGCGGTGTGCTGACCGTGGCGGCCGGTGAAGTGTCGGCTCGCATCACGGTGCTCGTGAACGGCGACGACATGGACGAGAGCGACGAGACGTTCATGGTGACGCTGCAGGACGCGTCGAACGCGGCGCTTGTCGACGCCACGGCAACCGGGACGATCGTGGACGATGACGATCCACCGGTTGTTCCCCCGGTCCAGCCCGACATGTCGATTGCCGACGCGCTGGTCACCGAGGGGGACACCGGCTTCAGCGAAGCGGTGTTCGACGTGACGCTGAGTCACGACACGAGCGAGACGGTGACGGTCTCCTACGCAACGGCAGACGGCACGGCGAGCGCGGGCGACGACTACCAGGCGGCGAGCGGTGTGCTGACCGTGGCGGCCGGTGAAGTGTCGGCTCGCATCACGGTGCTCGTGAACGGCGACGACATGGACGAGAGCGACGAGACGTTCATGGTGACGCTGCAGGACGCGTCGAACGCGGCGCTTGTCGACGCCACGGCAACCGGGACGATCGTGGACGATGACGATCCACCGGTTGTTCCCCCGGTCCAGCCCGACATGTCGATTGCCGACGCGCTGGTCACCGAGGGGGACACCGGCTTCAGCGAAGCGGTGTTCGACGTGACGCTGAGTCACGACACGAGCGAGACGGTGACGGTCTCCTACGCAACGGCAGACGGCACGGCGAGCGCGGGCGACGACTACCAGGCGGCGAGCGGTGTGCTGACCGTGGCGGCCGGTGAAGTGTCGGCTCGCATCACGGTGCTCGTGAACGGCGATGACATGGACGAGAGCGACGAGACGTTCACGGTGACGCTGCAGGACGCGTCGAACGCGGCGCTTGTCGACGCCACGGCAACCGGGACGATCGTGGACGATGACGATGATCAGCCGAAGCCGGGAAGGGTATTCCGTGACTGTGCTGCTTGCCCCGCGATGGTGGTCGTGCCGGGAGGCAGCTTCATGATGGGGTCGCCGGCATCGGAAGCCGGGCGGCATGATGACGAGCGGCTGGCACGGATGACGATTGAGAAGCCTTTCGCGGTGGGGACTCACGAGGTCACGTTTGCGGAATGGGACGCATGTGTCGCCGGAGGCGGATGCGGCGGATATCGCCCTCACGACGAAGGCTGGGGACGCGGCGAGCTGCCTGTGATCAACGTGAGCTGGAACGACGCGCAGGCATATGTCACATGGCTGTCCGCGAACACTGGGGCGGATTATCGGTTGTTGAGCGAGGTGGAGTGGGAGTACGTGGCGCGTGCCGGGACGACGACCCCGTTTCACACGGGCGAGACGATCTCCACCGATCAAGCCAACTATGACGGGCTGAGCGTTCCGTACGGTTCGGGGCAGACGGGAGTCTACCGGGCACGCACGATAGCCGCAGGCTCACTCTCGCGGAACGAGTTCGGACTCTATGACGTGCACGGCAACGTCGCCGAACTGGTGTCGGACTGTTACGACACCGAGGCGGCGGCCCAGGGTGAGTGTATCGGCCGCGTGGTGCGTGGCGGCTCGTGGGGCGCACGGCCGGAGTTTCTTCGCTCGGCATATCGAGGCTGGTGCGCTCCGACACTCCGCAGTCAGCTCAACGGTTTTCGGGTTGCCCGAACGCTCACCACGGAATGACCGCGGGCCGCACCCGAATGGTGTGGGTTACCGGCCCCTGGCGCGGCGCAATTCCTCGAACACCTCCGGGCTCGGCGGGTAGTAGCGGCCCGGGCACACGCCTTCCGCGCGGATCTTCTGCTTGACGTGGTTCTCGGCCTCTTCGTGCTCGATCGCCCACTCCAGCACCGCCTCGGCCATCCATGACGGCACCACCAGGACGCCGTCGTTGTCGCCGACCATCACGTCACCGGGGCGCACCAGGGCACCGCCGCACTGGATCTGACCGTTCTCCTCGGCCGGGGTCGCCTCCACGCTGCCATGGAAGCTGCGCTGCGTGGCGTACACGGTCAGCCCGTAGTCCTCGTCGATGATCACGTCGAGGTCACGGATGGCGCCGTCGATCACCACGCCGTCCGCGCGGTTCATGGCGAGCTGCAGCAGCTTCACGTCGCCGGCCACCACGTCCTTGCGTGAGCCCATGATGTCCGCCACCAGGACGTCGCCCGGTCCGCACCGTCCCATCGCCAGGAACTCCAATTCATCCTCGCCGCCGGTTCTCTCGCTCGCCAGGTCGGGCCGCACGGGGAGGAACCTGAGCGTCCGCGCCCGCGCGGCGAACCGCTCCCGGCCGGGCGTGAGCCTGGTCAATCCCTCGCAGACGTTCAGCCGGGAGCCGTAGTTGCAGACCCCGGCGTACACGGTCACCGTCGGGATCGACTTCAGTCCATCCAGAACTTCCTGCGGCACGTCCACGGGCTTCATGTCGAGTGCTGGCATCTGCTCAATCTCAAGCGTGGGATCATACCGTCTTGGTGCGGTCGGGGCACGGCACCTCAGGGCATCGTTCCGACTCGATGCGCGCGCTTGGGCCACCGGATGGGAGCCCGACGGACCATCACTCGAGAACGCCCGGATCGACGTCGTGGGCGATGCAGGCGACGCAGTCGCCCTGGCCGACGAGGGAGGGGCCGCGGCTGCCGAGGAGAACGCCTGCCGTCAGCGCGACGACGGCAGCCGGCTCCCGGTCCGGGCGCTCGAGGAAGTGGACCTGACCGACCTTCTCCCCGGCCGCCACGCTGCTGCCCAGATCGACGACCCTCTCGTAGATCCCCGACTCGGGCGCGAAGCGGTAGTCCTGGCGGTCGAGTGACTGCACCCAGCGCGTCGGCGGCAGGCCGAGGTCGGCTCGCGAGCGCTTCTCGCCCGCCACGACGCCGAGGTGGACCAGCACGTTGCGCAGACCTTCCTGGCTCAGCCGGTGCACCCGTGCCGGGACGGTCTCGCCGCCGCCCATCTCCGTCGTGACGACGACCTTGCCCTGGCGCTCCGCCTCGACGGGCAGCAGACCGGTTCCGGCGATGTCGGTGTAGAGCAAGGCGAAATCCGTGTTGTACGCCTCCGCCGCGGCCACCATCTTGCGGCGCTGATCACGGTCCGGTACCAGGTGCATGTGAGCGCACGGATGGAAGTCGAAGCTGCGCCCACCGGTGTGCAGGTCGATGACGACGTCCGCCATGGGGAAGAGGCGGGTCGTCAGGTAGTGCGCCAGCATCTCCGAAACGGAGCCGGTCGGATCGCCGGGGAAGCAGCGGTTGAAGTTCTTCCCGTCCAGAGGTGAGAGGCGCGCGGCGGCCTTCGACGCGGGCATGCTGAGCGCCGGGATCATGACGAGCCGGCCTCGGACAACCTCGAGTGGTAGCTCCCGACAGAGCTTCAGGACCGCGACCTGCCCCGTATACTCGTCGCCGTGGTTTCCTGCCATGAGCAGGACGGTAGGGCCCTCGCCGGCGGCGAGCACCGCTACCGGGACCTGCAGGTTGGCCCAGCCACCGAGGTTGTGCGAGTAGGGAATCGCGAGGTGACCGAGTTGCTTGCCGGGCTTCTCGTAGTCGACGGTCGCGCCGATCTGCGTGGGTTCCATTGCTCGCAAGCAGTCTAACGAAAGGACGTGGCCGACGTCCTGGTCGTTCCCGGACTCCTCTTCGCGATGCCTGCTGGCGCGCCGGAACTCGCACATCGCGCGGCGCGGGGCGCAACTTGACGCGCCCCGCGCTCCCAGGTGCATTCGCGGAGATAGCTTGACAATCGGATACAGATGTGCCACCGTACTTGCCGGACAATTGTCCTGTCCGAAACACCAAAAAGGAGCAACGATGAAAAAGATACCTTTTCTACTGTTGGTTGGGCTCTTGGGATTCTCCGCTTTCGCCACCGGTACCGGCGAGGAAAGCGATGCCTCAGCACCTGCGGGGGCTATCGCAACAGGGGACTTCGAGTGGGAGTATATGGCGGATACATCGCCGATCACGATCCAGTTCTGGCAAAACACATGGGGCGGTTGCAGGCCGGCCGTTCGATGGGATGATGGTCTGGTCTCCCAATTCATCACTCAACAAACCGGTGTCACGCTCGACATGGAAGTGCTGGAGGGTGAAGAAGACGAAGTATTGGCACCGATGATCGCATCGGGCGACCTGCCGGAAATGCTGGCTTTCGGCAATTACACGAGTCCGCTGCTCCAGCAGATCATCGACGCCGGCATGGTACACGCGGTTTCCGACCTGATCGATGAGTACGCTCCCAAGACGTGGGACTTGGTGCCGCCTGCATATCACACCTACCACACTGCCGGTGACGGCAAGATGTGGTACTGGGCAGGGTTCATGTACTACGCCGAGGTGATGGAAGCTTTTGAGCAGATAAACGTGCCTTTCACGAGTGGAGAAGGCATCATGTTCACCAGGCGGGACATCCTGGAAGCGTACGGCAAGGACGACATAACGACCCTTGGCGAGTACGATGAATATCTCAGATTCGCTCACGCAAACTATCCGGATGTCGTGTCGATAGACTTCGGCGGCAGCGTGTCCGACCTGCTGTTCGGCAGGGCCGGCAACAACATGTTCCGCGGTACTTTCGGTATGCATGTTTCCGGATACTACCCGCAGGGCGACGAGGTGCAACTGCTGTTCAGAGATCCCAAGTATCTCGAGTTCCTGCAATGGTTGAATGGCCTGTACCAGGATGGCTTGATCTCAAAGGGCCAATTCACCGAGCAGACGCAGCAATCCGAGGAACGGCTCTACTCGGCCGGCTATGTGAGTACCGTGGGTGCCATCTTCAATGTCGACAACACCGTCAATACGACCATCAGGCAAAACGACGGCAACGACGACAGGACGTACACCGACATCGGCCCGATCGTGAAGCAAGGCGTCGAGTTCACGAAACCGACGATCAGGAACAAGGGTTACAATGGGTTGGTGATAACCAAGAACGCCGAACGGCCCGACAGAGCCGTCCGGTTCCTCCAATGGGCACTCACCGAGGAGGGGCAGACCACGTTGATCCTGGGCGCCGAGGGAGAAACGTGGGACTGGGTCGATGGCGAGAAAGTGATGAAGCAGTCAGCACAGGATGAGCTGAACGCCAGCTTTGTCGATTATGCCTCCAAGTACGGAGTTCTCTGTAGATGGGTGCCGTTCTGCGATACCTACTACTGGACGCTGTACGTGGATGACTATCTTGGAGCCTCGCCGGAACACAGGGCGACGATGGAGCAAAGACTCAAGCCTTTCGTGGTCGATGCCTGGGATCTGGGATTCGCGGAACTGGCAAGTTCGTGGTTGCCCGGAAGCGAAGTTGACATCAAGCACACCCAGGTGGAAGAGGCGATGGCGGTCGCCGCATCCAGAATGGTGGTTGCCGATTCTGCGGATGAGCTCATGAAGATCTACAACGCAGCGTTGGAGGAGATCGATCGCTTGGGTGCCCGCGATGTAGAGGCTGCCTTGACTGAGGAGCATAAGCTACAATTGGCGCAGCTCGGCCGACAATGAGTTGAGGATGCGCACATGTTCTTCGGCCGTATAGCGCGCGGCTCGGCCCGAAGACGGTCGCACCGAGACGAAAGACCTTCAGGCGCGCGATCCGGTCGCGCCTGAAGGTCTTTTTGTGAGCTCGCACCGAGACGTGTGCAGACCACGAGCGGCGCCTGGTAGCGTCCTGAAATGAAACAGGGAGCAAGAGTGTGAGAACTATCGCCATCATACGGAACGAGCGCGAGCTGACAGGCACGCTTCAGATAAGACACGGTGAGATATCTGCGATAGAGTGCGACGAATGTAGCGGAGACATAGATCGAGAAGGACGAGAGTTCGCCCTTGCTGCAGACCTGGAATGCAGATTGAAGGTGTCGATCGACAAGCACTCGCTGGAACCCGGCGCCTTTGCGACCGTCGTAACGGTCAACACGATCGATGACGGCTTCAGCTTCTTTCTGAGAGACGTAAGCAAGGAATACCCGGTTTACGTACCGGAGTACAAGACGATAGTTACGGACGCGGACGACGAGCGCAGTTTCAAGGACATCGTGCAGGCGATAGACTCCGGGAACCGGCGCTCGAAGCTCGAAGAGTATGCACATGCCGAGGAGGAATCCTTCGAGAGCGCGGCCAAGGAGACCAGGGAGCTGAAGTGCGTGACCTGGCTGGGCATCAGCCGGGACATACGGGTGTTCGAGATCGGAACCAGACTGACGTCAGGCACCACGGATCCCTGGGACTGGATCAAGCCCAGATATCACAAGCGGGATGTCACGGTTCCGGAGCTCGGCGATGAGGGGATCGTATACAACTATTTCGCCGGCAGAGGACTGGGCTGTATACAGGGCCTGGAGCGCAGGCTCGAGGACGGAGTGTTGCCCATCCTGGACACGAGGCACGCGGATGAGGACGTCGTGTATGCGTCGAAGATGTTTGTGACGCTCGAAAGGGACGTCTTGAGCGAAGACCGTGTTGCGGGCACCAACATATTGGTCGCCGATCATTACTCGGAGGCGAGCATGCTGACGGCGGACCAGAAGGCGGAGATGGAGAAGATACATGATCGGGAGATCTTCAAGGACGAAGAGACGGTCATATACATCAAGATCAATGCCACCAACACTGCCGCCGCGCCGCGGTACTCCTGGATGCGTATTCCGGAGGCGAATGTTTTCGTCAACCCGGGCAAATCGAGCCTCAGCTCGTCTTACGACAACACGAAGGGCTATGGGTCCTTTAGCGACGAAAGGGTTTACCTGGTAGCGACGCTGAACGGCAAGCCGGTGCCGCAGCAGGAAATGGCAGTCCTGCTCGCGCCATGCGAGAGCATCGAATACCTGTTCAAGATCCCGCACCGGCCGGTGTCGACGGAGAGAGCGGATGCGCTTGCAAGGCAAAGCTATCGCAAACATCACGATGCGTGCAAGGCCTTCTGGAGGCGCAAGATCGATCGCATGGCGTCGGTGAGCGTGCCGGAGAAGAGAATAGAAGAGATGATGCGGGCCGGAAAGCTGCATTTGGACCTTGTCTGTTACGGCACCGAGCCGGATGAAGCGGTAGCTCCCGTCGTAGGCGTTTACAGTCCCATCGGTTCCGAGAGCTCGCCCATCATTCAATACCTGGATTCGGTTGGCGACCACGACCTTGCCAGAAGAGCGATCATGTACTTCATCGAGAAACAGCACGACGATGGATTCATGCAGAACTTCGGCAGCTACATGCTGGAGACAGGAGCTGTGCTTTGGAATATCGGTGAACATTACCGGTATACGAAGGACGTCGACTGGATCAGGTCGATCAAGGACAGCATCCTGAGAGCTTGCGCATACCTGTTCAGATGGATCGAGCGCAATGAGAAGGAGGAATTCCGAGCCGAAGGCTACTATGGAATGATCGATGGCAAGGTCGCAGACCCGGAGGACCCGTACCATTCTTACATGTTGAACGGCTATGCATACCTTGGGCTGATTCGCTCAGCGGAGGTCCTGGAGGATTTGGACAACGAAGAATCGGAAAGGATCAAGGCGCGGGCGACAGGCCTGCTGAAGAACATCAGAAGGGCTTTGGAGAAGAACCTGAGAGAATCACCGGTCATTCCGCTGGGGAACGGACGCTGGTGTCCCGCGGCGCCTCCGTGGGCCGAGAACCGCGGTCCGGTAGTGCTGTATGCGGAGGGAGGTTCGGGTTTCACTCACGGGACCTTTACCGCCAGGGATGGACACACGGGGCCGATGTATCTGCTCTTGCAGGAAGTGGTGGATCCCAACGAGCTCTACGGGGATTTCATCGTCAATGGTTCTGTCGAGCTGTTGTTCCAGAGGAACGTCATGTTCAGCCAGCCGTACTACAGCCCTCACCCGTACGCACATCTGAGAAGAGGAGAAAGAAACGCGTTCTTGAAGGAGTACTACAACAACGTCTCCAGTCTTGCTGACAGAGAAACGTATACCTTTTGGGAGCACTACTACCAGGTGAGCCCGCACAAGACGCACGAAGAGGCGTGGTTCCTGATGCGAAGCAGGTGGATGCTCTACATCGAGGACGGCGATCACCTGGCGATCATGCCCGGGGTGCCGCGCCTGTGGCTCACGCAGGGGAAGTCGATAGACGTGAGTGGCATGAAGAGCTACTTCGGGAGCATCGACCTGCACGTGAAGTCGGACGTCGATGACGGCATGATCGCCATATCGGTAGCGATCCGCGACTTGAAGCGCTCCTTGCCGGAGAGGATGACCGTACACGTGCCACACCCCACGGGCGCGAGGGCTGAAAAAGTCAGCACCGGCACCTATGACCCGGACAGTGAGACGATTGTCATCGACGAATTTTCCGGGGAGGTGCGTTTGGAGGTCAACTGGTGAGGATGGGCCGGGATATCGGCAAGACCGGAGTGCTGAAGAAGGTCACCGAGCAGAAATACCTGCTGCTGCTGGTGATGCCGGCAGTGGTGTGGCTGTTCATCTTTGCCTACATGCCGATATACGGGGTCATCATCGCGTTCAAGGATTACAACGTGGGAATCGGCATCTGGGGGAGCCCCTGGAGCGGTCTCGACCATTTCCAGGATCTGTTCACGGATAGACTCTTTTACAACGCGCTGAGAAACACCTTTCTGATAAGCGCGGCGAAACTCGTGATCGGCTTTCCCGTGCCGATCGTGTTCGCGCTCATGTTGAACGAGCTGAAGGGGATGAAGCTGTTCAAGAAGAGCGTGCAGACGCTGACGTACATGCCCCATTTTCTCTCCTGGGCATTCGTGGCGGCGTTCCTGATAACATTCTTCTCCGAATCGGGCATGATCAACTACCTGCTGACTTCGCTGAACATCGTCAGCGAGCCGTACGCATTCCTCGCCGACAGGGTTTCCTTCTTTTCGATCGTGGTGCTGAGCGACATCTGGAAGTTCTTCGGCTTCAGCTCGATCATATATCTTGCGGCCATCTCGACGATCAGCCCGACTCTCTATGAGGCAGCATACATGGACGGGGCGTCGCGATTTCAGAGGGCTTGGTACATTACGATTCCCGGCATAAAGGCGACCGTGATAATCTTGCTGATTCTGGCGATCAGTAGGATGATGACGCAGAACTTCGAGCAGCTATTCCTGATGCAGAATATCCTTGTCCTGGATGTCGCGGAGATACTGGAGACATATACGTACAAGATGGGATTGCAGAAGGCCAGGTTCTCCTATTCGACCGCCGTCGGGCTCTTTCAGTCGTTGGTGGCGTTTATTCTACTATTCGCGGCAAACAGATTCTCGAGGTGGTATACGGGTGAAAGCATTTTCTAGCGCGGAGGCGGAGTTACTTCCGGATGAGCAGCAAAAGAGGGCCCTCGACAAGAATACCGCGTTCGACTACCTCAACGTTGTCGTGCTCATCGTCCTGGCTGCCGTCTGTGTCTATCCTTGCTATCTTGTGCTGGTATTGGCGTTGAACGACCCTGTCGACGCGCTTCGCGGGCGTCTCTTCTTTTACCCGAGGGTCATCACGTTGGACAACTTCCTGTTCTTTTTCAGGGATCCGGCGCTGTTTCGAGCGTTCTACATTTCGGTGGCCAGAACGGTCATAGGAGCGTTGACAAGCGTGTTCTTCACGGCGTGCTTCGCGTACGGCGCATCGAAGAAGCATCTTATCGGCAGAAGGACGATTCTCACGTACATGCTCATAACGATGTATCTCAACGGGGGGCTGATACCGTTCTTCCTGTTGATCCGGAGCATCGGTCTGTACCGGAACTTCCTGGTCTACATCATTCCCCTTCTGTTCAACGCGTTCAACGCGATCGTGATGATGACGTTCTTCAAGGGTCTGTCGACGGAGATCGAGGAATCGGCCAAGATCGACGGGGCAAACGATCTGCGGATCTTTTTTGTGATAGTCTTGCCTGTCTCGAAGGCGGTGATCGCAGCGATAATCCTGTTCAACGCGGTGTGGCAGTGGAACAGTTGGTTCGATTCGATGATCTTTGGAGGCAAGGATCTTGCTACGCTCCAATTCAAGCTGGTTCAAATCATCAGAGACGTGGACGCCGCGAAGGAGCTCGCGTTGCAGAATCCAGCGTTCGGTAACATCATGGGTTACAAGCCTACGCTGGAGTCGGTGAAGGCGACAGCGATGGCGGTGACCATCATACCGATAATTCTGGTATACCCGTTCTTGCAGCGATACTTTGTCAAGGGGATCATGATCGGGTCGATCAAGGGTTAGGGCGAGCGGCCGACCGCGGCTACGTGAGCCTGGCGGTTGCGCACCTGGGGCGCAGGTAGCATGCGTCACAGCGCGGCTGACGGGCTACGCACACCTCTCGGCCATGGCGGACCAGGAGGGCGTGATACTCGCCGAGCAAATCGGCGTCGGGCGGGAGACCGTCGATCAGCCACCGCTGGAATTGGGGGTAGCTTCCCGCTGCCGACGGTTCGCCGAGTCGGGAGAAGATGCGCCGCGCGTAGGCGTCGACCACGAAGGTCGGGATGCCGACGGCGTACAGCATGATCGCGTCGGCGGTTTCCGGACCGATGCCGTGCACGGCCAGCAGCTCGGAACGCAGCCGCGGGGCGCCGGCTGCCCGCATGCGGGCGACATCATCGCCGTAGCCTTGCAGGTAGGCGCAGAGGGCGTGCAGCTTACGCGCCTTGGTGCGAAAGAACCCGCTCGCCCGGATGTGGCTGGCCAGCGCGTCGACGGGCTGCGCGCGCATGCGCCCGGGGGCGAGCAGTCCGGTCCGCCGCAGGGAATCGATCGCGCGTGCAGCGTTGGCCCAAGCCGTGCGCTGCACGAGGACGGCGCCGACCATGGTCTCGAACGGTGAATCGCCCGGCCACCAGCCCTGTGGCCCGTGCTGTTCCAGGAGCAGCTCATAGACGCGGAGACACTCGCTCACGCCTCACACGATAGCGCGAGGCACCCGTTGTGAATCACCGGCGGCTGCGACAGTGTGGGGCCGGGAGGTGGTGTGATGGCAGCAACCGCGCAGATCGGGATCGGCTTGGTGAGCTTCGCGCATCCGCGTAAGCGTCCGCTGAACCCCACCTTACGAAGGCTGAAATAGCGAGACATCGTCCCTGTCAGGAGGGACGAAGTGAACGAGAGGCGCGGACGCGAGTATTGGAGCGAGCAGGTCGCGCAGTGGCGGCGCAGCGGTCTGACGAAGAGGGCGTACAGCGAGCGGCACGGCCTGCCGTATTGGTCGCTGTGCCGCTGGGCGGGCAAGTTGTCGCAGCCGCAACTGCCGCGGGGTGAGCAGTTGGTGGAACTGGGGCCGATCGCCGGCATCGACGGTGGCGCCGAGCAGCGAGCGGCCATGGAGTTGGTGGTCGGCGATCGGTACGTGCTGAGGCTGTGGCGGTCGGTGCGCGCCGAGCATCTGCACGAGGTGCTCGCAGCGCTGGAGGACGTGAGGTGATCCGGCTGGAGCTGGGCGGGGCGCGGATCTTCGTACGGCCCGGGGCGACCGATATGCGCAAGCAGATCAACGGGCTGGTATTGCTGGTGCAGGAGCAGATGCAGCTCAGTCCGTTCGAGGCGGCGCTGTTCGTATTCTGCAACGCACAGCGGCGGGTCCTGAAGGCGGTGTACTGGGACCGCACGGGATTCTGCCTGTGGTGCAAGCGGCTGGAGAAAGGGCGATTTCCGTGGCCGCGAACGGCGGCCGAGGCGCGCCGGGAGATCGATGTCAAGCAGCTTCGGATGCTGCTGATCGGGATCGATTTCTGGCACGAGCACGAGGAGCTTCGGTACCGAGAAATCGCCTGACAGGGGTTGACTTGCTCGGCCTATTTCGTGCTATGGTATCGACATGTCCAGCGCGATAGCGGTCGCCGAACAACGCGATGCTTTGCGCGTAGAGAACCGCCGCCTGATCCTGGAAAAGGACGAGTTGACGGCGAAGAACGGTGAGCTGGACACGAAACTGCGAGCACTGAACAAGAAGCTGGACCTCTACGAAGAACAGCTTGCCTGGTTCAAGAACAAGCTGTATGGACGCGGCAGCGAACAACTCACCGCCGCCGAGCTGCAGCAGATCCGGCTGTTCGATGAGATCGAACACGCCGCCGACAGCGCCCCCCCGGAGGACCAGGCGCCCGAGGATGAGGCGCCCCCGGATGAGGCGACCGTCGAAGTACTTGAGCGAACCCGCCGTCGCCCGCGGCGCAGACCACTGCCGCAGGCGCTGCCGCGCGTGGACCGGGTCATCGACCTGCCCGAGCAGGACAAGCAGTGTGAGTGCGGCCACCGCCTGGTGCGCATCGGCGAGGACACCTCCGAGAAGCTCGACGTGATCCCGCCGCAGGTGCAGGTGATCCGCACGGTGCGGCCCAAGTATGCCTGCCATCACTGCGAGGGCTCCGGCGACGAAGAGCATCCGGCGGTGCGGATCGCGCCGCCGCCGCCGGCGCTGATCCCGAAGGGGCTGGCCTCGGAGGGGTTGCTGGCGTTCATCGCCACGGCGAAGTTCTGCGACGCGTTGCCGCTGTATCGGCAGGAGCGGCAGTTCGCGCGGCTCGGGGTCGAGCTGTCGCGGCGCACGATGTCGGACTGGATGATCGCGGTCGCCGGCGCCTGCCGGCCGTTGATGCAGGCGTTGCTCGACAAGCTGCGCAGTGGGCCGACCCTGCAGATCGACGAGACCACCGTGCAGGTGCTCAAGGAGCCCGAGCGCGCCAACACCGACACCAGCTACGTGTGGGTGGCCCGCGGCGGCCCGCCTGATGAGCCGGTGGTGGTCTATCGCTATGAGCCCAGCCGCGCCGCGCGGGTGGCCTTCCAGATCATCGGCGACTACCAGGGCTACGTGCAGACCGACGGGTACGACGGCTACACGCGCCCGTGTGCGCAGCCCGGCATCGTGCACGTGGGCTGTTGGGCGCACGTGCGGCGCGCGTTCAAGGAGGCCGCCGACGCGCTGGGCAAGGTGTCCAGCCGCGCCGGAGCGGCGCTGCAAGCGCTGGGGTTCATCGCCAAGCTGTACCGCGCCGAGTCGCAGCTCGCGAAGCACCGCAAGGAGGATCCGGCGGGGTTCGTGGCCGCGCGGCGCGCGCAGGTGCAGCCGGTGCTCGACACGTTCCACGGCTGGCTGCAGGACAAACGTGATCAGGTGCTGCCCGGCTCGGCGCTCGGCAAGGCGGTCGCCTTCGCGTTGGGCGAGTGGCCGAAGCTGATCCGCTACCTGGACCACCCGCAGCTCACGCCGGACAACAACGCCTGCGAGCAGGCGATCCGGCCGTTCGTGGTGGGCCGCAAGAACTGGCTGTTTTCGGGAAGTCCGCGCGGAGCCGCGGCGAGCGCGATCCTGTACAGCCTGATCGAGACCGCCAAGGCCAACCGGCGCGAGCCGTACTGGTATCTGCGCGAGCTGTTCGAGAAGCTGCCCCATGCGCGCACCCGCGCTGACTACCTCACACTCCTGCCCACTCCACGTCCACCGCCGCCGGATTCATAGAGACTGGTTTCACCGGTCGCTTACGCATCCGCATCAGCGGCCGTGGTCCGATGCGTTCTCCGAGCGCGAGGAGGCTCGGGTGGTGGCGGTATGGGATGCGGACGCGGATCGCGCTGACCGGGAAGCCGCGCGACTGGGCGTGGAGGCGCACCGGAGCCTCGATGACCTCCTGGCGAGGAGCGACGACCACGCCGTTTCGGTGTGCGGCGAGAACGCCCATCATGCGCATCAGGCCGAGGAGTTGCTGCAGGACCGCTACGAGGAAACCGTCGTCGGCGCCACCTCCTGCAGGTCTCTCCGACCGGTTCGGTCTCGCGCACGACCAACGAAGGCGCTTCTCCCCGCGTTCAGGATCGTAGCGCACGTTCAAGATGTAGGTGAGCCGGCGCGGGCGCTCGACGTACCGGATCTCGCCGTCGACGGCGATGTGGCTGGCGCGACTGCTGTGGTAGATGACGGTGGCTCCAACCTGCTACTCGGACTCGATCCGCTGCCGTGGAAGTCTCGGCGGGTCTGCTTTCCACTGGGTGATGGGGTCTCCCACAGGGTGTCCTACGTGGTGCGGATGTAGATCTCGTACTCGTGCCGCAGGGCGTTCGGCTCAACTTTCGGCATGGGTTCCTCTGTGCTGACGGCCTTGCCAGATCGGACGCTACACGTCGACTAAAGCGGCGCGTCAGGGTGCTTTGGTAGTCCGGCCCCTTGGTGAGGCCGTTCGCTCGACCAGGCGCCCGCAATCCAGGCATTCTCCGCCTCCGGCGCGGCCACATGGAGCCCAAGGCGTGCTCTGCTCAGCACTCCAGGTCCGGGTCGTCGGAGATGAACATCCACTCGCGTGAAGTGTCGAGTACTAGGACGTTTCCGGGCACAGGGTTCACGGGCACATTCAGAATGTTGAAGAAGCCGACCTCGGTCTTTCCCGTTGGGTCATAGAACGTCAGCGCTCCGTACTCGTATTTCCATCGACCCTTGCCGGTCAAAGAGCAGTTGTCTGCGATCAGTACCATGGTGCCGTCTTCGTAGAAGCGTAGGTACCCGTCTCCATGGCCCGGGGACCACACGCCGACAAGCGATGCCTCCCAGTGCTCCGGGGTGGTCGATGCAGGCTCCTCCTGCGCTTCGCCATCGTCCGCGCCCACCGGCTGCGCTGCCGGCTGTTCGTCCGGTGCGCTGGCAACGGTCGGACCACTGCCTTCCGGGACATACCCTGGTTCTTCGGGGCCGATTAGAAAGCACTTATAGATAGACGGATCACCGAAGAAGTGCCCGAAACCGACACCGCCCATGACGATGTACTGTCCGTATTCGAGATCAGCCACGGTGTGCTTGAGGGAACTCTTCATCAGACAGGAACTTCCGCCTTGAAAAAAGACACTGTTTCCGGAAGAGATCTTGAAGTATCCGAACACGACCAGATCGTTATGCTTGTACTTGGTGTTCGCTTCTCGTCTGCCATTTGCATACTCAGCGGTCAGATCCGCTGTCGAAATCGTGATAGGATCAGCCGACGCCAAAGCTGTCGCCCCCAGGGCGACCGCCGTGGCTATCGCAAAGCTGCGTAGTAGCCTCATCGCTCGTACCTCCCAAGCCGTCAAAAGCGCACATCACCGCACTTGTAGCATGTGGCAACGCGGAAGCGCCACCCATGCGACTCGATACGCGAGCCGCCAATGCCAGAGTACTAGCGACTGTGCGCCCCTGAAGATCGCATTCTATATCGGCTTCCGGCGTGGTGCGCCTTTGGCTGTTCCCGGCTCTGGACGTTCGACGCTCGTCTCGACGACGATGCTGACCTGTCCAACGCCGTGCTCCGGGTGAGTTGGCGACTGCGGCTGTGTGCACGCGGTCGCGCACCACGGGCGCGGCGAACATCCGTCGCAGCGCGGCTGCCGCGCCGTGCACACCTCGCGACCGTGGCGGACGAGCCGCGCATGTTACTCGCCCAGAAGTTCGACATCGGCGGGGAGCCCGTCCGTCAGTCAAGTCTGCAAGTGGGCGTAGCCCTTGGTCGCCGACGGCTCACCGAGTCGAGAGAAGATGCATTCCGCGTACGGGTCGACGACGAAGGTCGGCATGCCCACAGCGTAGAGCAATGATCGCGTCGGCGGTCTCGGGACCGACACCGTGCACTGCCCGCAACTCTGCTCGCAGTCGCGCGTTGGACCACGCGGTGCGCTGCGTCAGCATGGAACGGCAACTCATAGACGTGTAGCCGATCTGTCATTCGCCCACCATAGCGCGCTTGATGCCACTGGCCGCCGGGGAGTGTGGCAGAACGTATGTGCGAGCTCTCTCGTGCAGTAAAGTACCAAGGTGTCTTTACGAAAAGCTCTTCGCAATGATGTATCAAACATCTGCTCCGGACTCTCTGGCAGATCAATCTTCAGCCAGTTATTACGTATTCCGAAGGTGCCCACTCCATCCTTGTGCGACCGGACGACTCGCCTCGACCATGCTCGCTCAGCTCCAGAGTAGCGTTTAGATCTAGGAGGACTACCGGGCGGTGTGGCTTGACGCTCGGAGATTTCGTGCGTCAGGTTGGAAGCGTGCTGTCGAACTCCCAATCGATCAACGAATCCGGAATCTCGGATCCGCGTGCTCCGATCAACCTCAACAATTCGTCACAGTCGCTGCGAGATCGATCTGATGCCCACGGTCGGCTCCGAAATCTTGTTGCGGTCTCTCGCACTTCTCTGATTATTGCTCTCCGTCTCGCGCGAGTGTTGTCGGTACCTTCGGAGATTGGTGGAGGGTGAACCGGCTTGCCGACGTCCTCCAATATCCTCGTGCACACGGCCGCAATCTCCGCCGAGACCCAGACGCGGCGCCGGAACACTGTCATGCACATACAGATACCTCGTTCCGAGGGACCCCTCGCCCTATTGACGACTCCATAATCGGTCATGCCACTACTCGGTACCAGTGAGCACTCTATACGGCAAGTCAGTGAATCAGTTGAGGATGAATGATGCTGGGCGTTCGCCGAGTGATGTTCAGCACCACGTCGACCAACCTGTTGTGCAGACCGAAGGCGAGCTCCGTGACCGGTACATCCGGCGCCAGTCTGACAGATGGGAAACGACCCAAGGTTGTGAATCACGGGCGGCTGCGACAGTGTGGGGCCAGGAGGTGGTGTGATGGCGGGAACCGCGCAGATCGGGATCGGCCTGATGAGCTTCGCGCATCCGCATCAGCGGCCGTGGGCCGATGCGTTCGCCGAGCGCGAGGGGGCTCGGGTGGTGGCGGTTTGGGATGCGGACGCGGATCGCGCTGACCGGGAGGCCGCGCGATTGGGTGTGGCGGCGCACGGCAGCCTGGATGACCTCCTGGCTCGGAGCGACGTCGACGCGGTGTCGATCTGTTCCGAGAACGCCCACCATGCGGAGCAGGCCGTGCCGGCCCTGGCTGCCGGCAAGCACGTGCTCCTGCAGAAGCCGATGGCGGCGGCGGTGGCCGATGCCGACCGCATCCTGGCCGCCGCGAGCGACAGCGGGGCGATCTTCATGCAGGCCTACAACCTGCGCTTCGATGCGCTGCACCTGGAGGTGCGGCGCCTGCTCGACGACGGCGCGATCGGCCGCGTGCACACGGTGCGCCGCCGCCACAGCCACCACTTCGCCATCGACCGCGCCGACCGCGAGGGCGTGCTGGGCTGGATGACCGATCCGGTGCTCGCCGGCGGCGGCGCGCTCATGGACGAGGGCGCCCACGCCCTCCTCTGGCTCCTCTGGATGTTCGGGATGCCGCGGTCGGTCACCGCATGGATGGCCAGCGGCACGCGCGGCATGACGGTGGAGGACACCGCCCACCTGCTGCTGGACTTGGGCGACGGCTGCACCGGCAGCCTGCAGACCGGTTGGACCGAGGTCGCCGGTGGCCCGACCATCGAGATATACGGCGACGGCGGCACGATCCTGGCGACTGGCACGGACGTCGCGACCAGCCGCAACCCCGCGCCGGGCGCGACCCCGCTGCAGGTCTACCGGAGCGCAACCGGAGCCTGGGAGTTCCCGGAGGTGGAGCTGCCGGCCTCGCGCGCGACGCTGCCGCCGAACGCGTTCGTGGACTGCCTGCTCGCGGGAGGACCGTCGCCGGTCCCGGCCGCGCAGGCACGCGACGCCGTGGCGATCGCCGCAGCCGCGTACGAGTCGGCCCGCAGCGGCCGCACCGTGCCGCTGGTCTGACCGGGTCGATGGATCGCATCGGTTCGGTCACAGTGGGTGGCATGGCACGGAACGGAGACCGAACCGATTGGCGGCTGATCTACGTCAGCGATCCATCGAGCATGACCAACTACGACTTCGACCCGGGACACCCGCGTCCGCTGATCACCACCCAGCCCACCACCGTCGAGGAGCTGCGCCGGGTGGTGGACAACATCGCGCTGAGCGGCGCCGACACGCTGATCCAGGAGGTCTACAACGCGGCCTGGACCATGTTCTTCCGCTCCGAGCGGTTCGAGTACGACGCCCGCCCGCAGCACCGGCGCTTCATTCCCCTGATGGACCAGGGAATCATGCCGCTGCAGGTGCTGCTGGAGCGCGCGCGGGAGCGCGGGATGGGCTTCATGGCCGGCTTCCGGATGAACGACAGCCACGGCGCGCCCGACCAGGGCGGCATGTTCCTGCACACGCATCCGCAGTGGAAGCTCACCGAGATGCCGGACGGGGCCGCCTTCGTGCCCGGCAACCGGATGGACTTCACCTTCGACGGCGTCCGCGACTACCTGTACGGGGTGATGGAGGAGGTGGTCGACCGCTTCGACGTGGACGGCCTGGAGCTGGTCTTCCGCGAGGGCCTCTATTTCCCGGCGCCGCGCGGCGACCGCAGCATCGGGCGCGCCCGGCAGCCGCTCATGACCGGCCTCATCGAACGGGTGCGGGCGCTGCTGGACCGGCGCGGCGGCGACCGTGGACGGCGGCTGCAGTTGGGCGTGCGGGTGCCGCAGACCGTCGCCGAGTGCCATGACGTGGGCCTGGACGTGCCGGCCTGGATCGCCGCCGGACTGGTGGACTACGTGGCGCCGATGGATTCGATGTACTCGGACTTCAACCCCGCGTATGAGGAGTTCAGCTCGCTCACCGCCGGCTCCTCCTGCCGCTTCTTTCCCGGCGTGCTCCCCTACTGCTCGCATCGCGACCGCTCCGGGTCGGCGCTGAGCCTCGACAATTACCGCGCGCTGGTGCACACCCTGCGGCGGCAGGGAGCCGACGGCATCTCCATCTACAACTACCAGATGCACTGGGACGGGTTCCGCTCCACCGGGCGCGACAACGGGTCGGAGACCATGTACCCGACGGCGCTCGCCCACCTGCGCGAGCTGGCCGACCTGGAACGGGTGGCGCGGGGCCCCCGCCACTACCTGTTCCACTCCATGTGGGGCGGCCTCGACGCGTACCTTCCGCGGGGGACCAGCAGCGCCGGGGGGCGTCGCGATTCCGCGGTTCTGCTGCAGCGCGGCGCCGAGGAAGCCTCCGGCAGCTACCTGTTCCGCCTCTACGAGGACGTCGCCGCCGCGGGCCACGCGCGGCTCCACTTCCGCGTCGCGGGACTGACTCCCGCCGATCCCCTGGCGGTGGCGCTGAACGACGTTTCGATCACGGCCCCGCGCCTGCGCCGCATCTGGCACCCCGACGGGCGCGCCGCCCCGTACGGGCGGGCGCTGCCCGCCTACACGAGCTGCATGTTCGACCTGGAGCCGGGCTCGACGGTCGCCGGCGACAATCGGCTCACGGTGAGCGTGCCGGCCGGCCCGCCGGCCGAGCTGCTGATCGACGAGGTGGAGGTGACGGTCATCCCGGCCTGACGCCGGGTTGTGCGGTACACTGCCGGAATGGCCTGGAACGTCGTCGAGCACGTCACGATCTATCGGCATGCGGACTGGTACGCAGCGCATCCCAACGTGGTCCGCACCCCCGGCGGGGACCTGCTGGCCCTGTTCCACCGCTCGCCGGACCTGGGCCACGCCCACCACGGCCATCCCCTGTTCGACGTGCGCGCGTGCCGGTCGGGCGACGAGGGCGCGACCTGGGGGCCGGCGGAGCTCGTCACCTGCGATCCGCTCGGCGGGGTGATCGACTTCGGCACGCACACGCTGCGCGACGGCAGCATCTTCCTGCACGCCTCGGCGGCGGAGCTGGTGCCGGAGGGGCCGACCACGCCCGGTCACACCGCGTGGACCTCACGGCCCGGCATTCCGTTCTGGATCCGTTCGCGGGACGACGGCCGCACCTGGAGCGAGCCGGTGCGCTTCCCGCGGCTGCCGGAAGGGATCTGGGGCCATCCTGCCGAACACTCCGGGGTGTCGCGGAGCCAGCTCGTCGAGCTTCCCGACGGCCGCATCCTGCTGCCCAGCAAGGCCACCGAGCAGCCCGACGGCGGCCAGCCGTTCTTCGGCATGATGCGCGTATCCCGAGACGCCGGGGAGACCTGGGAATACGGCGGCCGCGTCGCCGTGGATGAGGTCGCCCACTTCAGCGAGCCGGCCATCCACCGCACGCCGGGCGGCCGCCTCCTGGTCCTGCTGCGCTGCCATCCGCGCCAGCCCCACGACACCCAGTGCCGGCTGGCGCTGGTGACCTCCGACGACGACGGCGCCTCCTGGTCGCCGTGGCGCTTCACCTCCATGCAGGGCTGTCCCGGACACCTGCTGGGGCTGCGCGACGGGCGCATCCTGGCCACCGTCGGTACCCGCTGGGAAGGCCAGCGCGGGTGCCTGGCGCGAGTGCTGGAGCCCGAGGGCGGCGACCTGGACGAGGCCCCGGACATTCAGGTTCGCAGCGACTCGGCCGACAGCGACTGCGGCTATCCGTGGGCGCTCGAGCTCCGCGACGGCCGCGTGCTGGTGGTCTACTACTACACGTACGCCGACGGCGTCCGCGGCATCGAGGGCTCGATCCTGGCGGAGTCCGGGTAGCGCCCGGCCAACGGGAATGCTCCCCGGTGCAGCCACGCCTCCGCCTGCGGCAGCGCGGACCGATGCTCGACCTGGAGCTGGCATCGGGCTACCGGTGGTTTCTCGGCGTGACCGGCGCGGCGCTGTTCGCCATCACCGCGCTGACGACCCCCGCCGGCGCCGCGGTCCTCGGCGTCCGCAACGCGGTGCCGCTGGGCATGGCCGCCGTCATGCTGCTGGGGGCGCTGTATCACGAGCGCTGGCGCTGGAACGTGGAGCGGGGGCGGGTGGAGCATCGCGTCGGCGTGGGGCCGGCGTTCCACTCCAGGTACTGGCCGCTGTCCGGGGTGCGGTCGTTGCGGCTGGGCGGCGTGCTGATCACGCTGCCCGCCGAGGAGGGGCGGAGGCCGCTGCCGGTGCGGCTCATGCGGTTCGACCTCCGCCGCAGCGCCGTGCACCTGTCGCTGCTGGAAGCCGGGGGGCGGGTACGGCGCATCGACCTCGTCAAGGGGCCGGACGGCCACCGGCTGGTGGAGGCGGCGCATGCCATCGCGGACGCCTGCGGCCTGCCGCTGCACGACGAGATCCGCCGCCAGGACCGCTGAGCCATGGGTGATGGCGGTGCGCGGCGTGGGCTGCAAGCGCCGCTATGGGCCGAGGCGGTGGGGCTCGCCCTGTCGCTGGTGCTCGGCGGGTTCGGGCTGCTGGCGGCCATGTCCTGGCGCGGGGCGCTGTTCGCGTGGCTGGAACGGCTGGCGGTCTATCCCTTCGCGGTGCCGGTGATCGACAAGGCGTTCATGATCGTCGCCGGCCTGGCGGTGCTGATCGCGATGCTGGTGGCGCAGCACCGGTTCGCCGACGCCATCTCCGAGCGTCGGCTCGTCCGCCGGGTGCTGGGCGCGGCCGGCGTGACGCTGCTGACGTTCGGCGCAGCACACGTGGCGTTCGCGGTGGCTCAGGGAGCGGCGGCCTGGAGCGTGCCGCGGCTGGCCCTGGCGGTTGGGGAACTGGCTGCGGGGATCGTTCTCCTGCTGGTTCTCGCGCGCCGAGCGGGGGATCAGCGGCCGGAATCGGGCTCGAACAGCTCCTGGTCGTAGCGGTAGGCGATGGCGCAGGTGCCCCACTCCGGGTGATCGAGGTCGAGCAGCGAGTAGTCGACCGCGACGATCGTGCCGTCGGCGAAGCAGACCGTGCTGGGGTAGCCGCAGTCGTGGCACCAGGCGCTGTCGGAGAGGACGTACTCGCACGCCAGGTCGAAGCCGGCGCCGCCGTCACGGCTGACCACGGCACGGACTCCGAACGGGTAGGCGCGGTAGCCGTAGGTGATCAGCACGCTCCCGTGAGGAAGCCGGCACACGCTGCCCGGCGCCGGCTTCTGGGAACGGGCGTTCACGGTGCGCACGTCGCCGGCGCCGACGCTGTCGTCCCGCTCACTCTCCGCGCCGCGCTCGACGGCAGCGGCCGTGTCCTGCCAGCGCGTCCAGGTGACGCCGCCGTCGTGGGAGTGGGCGATGCGGTTGGGGCGGTCGTTGTGGCGCACCATCCCCACCCAGTGGCGCTCGTCGAGCGGCAGGAAACCGGTCTCCGAGGAGCCGTCGCCCAGGAAGCCGTGCTGCCGCCAGGCCGCGCCGCCGTCGGCGGAACGGAACAGGAAGCTGACGCGTTGCGCGGTCTGCGGATTGCGGCGGTAGACCTCGGCCGTGTAGGAGCCGCGGGCGTTGAACACCAGGTCGCCCGAGGCCAGCCGGCGCATCTGCCCGTGCGGCTGCAGCAGGGTGCCGGCCGGCGGCGCGATGCGTGACGGCGGCGACCAGGTGAGGCCGCCGTCGCTCGAGCGGACCACCTCCATCCAGGGCTGCACCGTCTGGTCGTGGCCGGCGGAACCGGTGCGCCGGCCGGCGGCGTCGTAGCCGAGAACGGCGCCGTAGGCCATCACCAGGTCGCCCGTGGCGCTCTGTGCCAGCGCCGGGTTGCGGCGGTCGATGCAGCGCTCCGGATCGCTCCGCACCGCCACGCGGTACGGGGACCAGGTGGCGCCCCGGTCGGTGGAGAAGGTGATGCTGATCTCGGAGCCGCTGCCCGCGTGCGGAGCGCCGGTGCGCAGCGCGCAGCACAGCCGGCCATCGTCGAGCAGCAGCAGCACCGGGAAGAACCCGCCGCCGCGGGAGAACGGCGGCGGCCACCGCGTGACGCTGCCGTAGTCGTCCCGCCGCGGGTCGGTGCGGCACTCGGGGAAGGTGCGGAAGTAGGGCTCGGGACCCAGCTCCTCGCGCACGCAGGGCCAGCGCGCGCCGGTGGTGACGACCGGGAAGCGCTCGACCGCCCCGGTCAGCGAGCGCCGCTTCGGCATGCCGCTCAGCGCTCGAAGCGCGGCTGACGTGGAGGGAAGTGGCGCTCCAGGCGCAGGTCGCTGCCCTCCAGCGGCAGCGCCACGCGGGCGCCGCCGCGGCGGTGCGACTCGATGCAGGCGAAGATCAGCTCCGTGTTGGCGCGCGCGACGCGCACCCCGCCGCGCGGCGGCTGTCCCGTGTCCAGCGCGTGCGCGAGGTCCGTGATCAGGTTGACGGTGGAGCTGTCGCGGGTGAACGGCGGGAAGGTGCCGGGGCGCAGCGTCGGGTTCCCGCGGTGGTTCACGCCGCCGGGCTCGCGCAGCAGGAACTCGCCGTCCAGGCCCAGGGAGCCGATCACCGCCTGCTCGCACACCACGTCGACCTCGAACGGCCGGCCGGAGTCGGCGGCGAACGCCGTCACGCCGTTGGCGAACTGCAGGCGCCCGCCGCCGTTCGGGTCGCTGTCCAGCAGGCCGCCGTCCAGGTCGTCGCCGCCCCTGGTCAGGTGGAACTGCACCCACTCCACCGGCTGGTCGTCGTTGAGCCACTGGAACAGGTCGAAGACGTGGCTGCCCATGTTGAACAGGCCGTGTCCCTGGTGGATGGTCATCGACAGCAGCCGGCCGTAGCGGCCGCCGTGGATGAGGTCCTTCATGACGGCGTAGGGCGCCTCCCAGCGGCGGTTGGTGCCCATGTTGAAGGCGACCCCGTGGCGCTCGGTCGCCGCCACCATGGCGTCCGCCTGCGCGAGCGAGGCGGCCATCGGCTTCTCCGCGTAGATCGCGCGAGCGCCGTGCTCGGCGGCGTATATGACGAGCTCGGCGCGCTGCTCCGGCTGCGTGGCCACGCTCACGATCTCGGGCCGTTCGCGCGCAAGCATCTCGCGGTAGTCCCGGTAGCGGCGCTCGGGCGGCACCCCGTAGCGCTCGCCGGCGCGGTCCATCACGTCGGCGCGCTGGTCGGACAGCGCCGCCAGCTCGGTGCGCGGACAGGCCACGTAGCCGGCCGCGTGCGACCAGGCCAGGGGTGAGGCGCTCTCGTTGTCGATGAACGCGCCGATGCGCCCGCAGCCGATCACCGCGGCACGATAGGTCGTCATGGGGCCTCCTTGCCCTGCCAGATCGGCCGGCCGCGCAACTCGATCTCCTGCCAGCGCAGGCACGCGCTCCAGTGCCCCGGAGCGACCTCCTCGAGCTGCGGCACCTCCGTCCGGCAACGCTCCTCGGCGTGCGGGCACCTGGTGTGGAACGGGCAGCCGGACGGCGGGTTGGCGGGACTGGGAATCTCGCCCACCAGCACCTGGCGGCGGCGGGAGACGGCAGGATCGGGAACCGGGTAATTCCACAGCAGGGCTTCGGTGTACGGGTGCAGCGGCCGCTGGTACAGCTCCATGCCGCCGGCGATCTCGACCACGCGGCCCAGGTACATCACGGCGATCCGGTCGCTCATCCAGCCGACGACGCTCAGGCTGTGCGCGATGAACAGGTAGCTGAGGCCGCGGCTCTGCTGCATCTGCAGCAGCAGGTTGAGGATCTGCGCCTGCACCGACACGTCGAGCGCCGACACCGGCTCGTCACAGATGATCAGCTCCGGCCCGAGCGCCAGCGCCCGCGCCAGGCCGATGCGCTGCCGCTGTCCGCCGGACAGCTCGTGCGGGTAGACGTTCATGTGGGCGCGCTGCAGTCCCACCGACTCCAGCAGCGCCCCCACCCGTTCCTTCAACGCCGCCCCGCTCGCCTGGCGGTGGGCGATGAGCGGCTCGCCGACGATCTCCAGCACCGGCATGCGCGGGTTGAGGGAGCTGTACGGGTCCTGGAAGATCATCTGCATGTGGCGCCGGGCGACCTTCTTGCCCTTGGCGTCCAGGGTGGTGATGTCCACGACCTGACCGCCAGCGGCGAACAGCACGCTGCCGGCGGTGGCGTCGATCAGGCCGGCGACGACGCGCGCGACCGTCGTCTTGCCGGAGCCCGACTCGCCGACGATGCCCAGGGTCTCGCCGCGCCCCAGCTCCAGGTCGACGCCGTCCACGGCCTTGATCCAGCCGACGGTGTGGCGCAGGATGCCGCGCTGGATCGGAAAGTGCTTGACGACGCCCTGGATCCGCACCAGTGCGTCATCCATGCCGCTCTCCATTCAACTCTCCGTGCAACCAGCACTCCGCATGGTGGTCGCTCTGCGGCTCGAACAGCGGCGGCGCGTCCCGCCCGCAACGGTCCAGGGCCTGCTCGCAGCGCGCCGCGAACGGGCAGCCGGCGAGCTCCACGGTGGCGTCGGGCACGGTGCCGCGGATCACCTCCAGCCGGGTCTTCGGCGCCGGCGCCAGCGCGGGGTTGGAGCGCATCAGCGCCTGCGTGTACGGGTGCAGCGGCTCTGCGAACAGCGGCTCCACCGCCGCCTGCTCGACCGAGCGGCCCAGGTACATCACCATCACCCGGTCCGCCACCTCGGCGATCACCCCCAGGTCGTGGGTGATGAACATCATCGACATCTGCGACTCGCTCTGCAGTTCCTGGAGCAGCGAGATGATCTGCCCCTCGATGGTGACGTCCAGGGCGGTGGTCGGCTCGTCGGCGATCAGCAGCGACGGGTTGCAGGACAGGGCGATAGCGATCATCACCCGCTGGCGCATGCCGCCCGAGAGCTGGTGCGGAAACGAGTCGACGCGCTCCTCCGGGTCGGCGATGTGAACGCGCCTGAGCAACTCGACGGCCAGCTCGCGGCTCTGCTTGCGGTTCACGCCCAGGTGGGCGCGCACGCCTTCGCCGATCAGCTCCCCGATGCTGTAGACCGGGCTGAGGGTGCGCATCGGCTCCTGGAAGATCATGCCGATCTCCCGGCCGCGGATGCTGCGTATCTCCTCGCCGGCAGGGGCCAGCGCCGTCAGCTCGACCGTCTGGCCGCCGTCGCGCCGGAAGGTGATCGATCCGCCGGAGATGCGGCCTCCCTGGCTCGGCACCAAGCCCATGATCGAGAACCCGGTAACCGACTTGCCGCAGCCGCTCTCGCCCACGACGCCCAGCACTTCGCGGCGGCCGATGGTGAAGCTCACCCCGTTGACGGCGCGCACCTCGGCTTCGTCGCGCTCGAACCGTACCGCCAGGTCGTCGACCCGCAGCAACGCATCATTTTGCTCACTCACCGGTCTACATCGCTCCGATCGCCCCTGCGCCAGCGGCACGAGCCTGACACAACCGGGCACGAGCTTGACACAACACGCCGTTAAGGTCTCAACTCAGGGGTCAAATCCTACCACAAGCGAGAGGAGAGGTAACGATGGCACAAAGAATCGTGTTCGCCCCCATCATCGCGGCGTTGCTGCTGCTGGGGGTACCGACCGTGTTCGCACAGTTTCAGGAGTCCCCCTTGCTTGCGGCAAGGGTGGCGGACGGCGATCTGCCACCGATCGAAGATCGCATCCCAGCCGACCCGTTCGTCCGCCAGGTGGAGGAGGAGATCGGCGAGTACTCCGGCACCATGCGCGTCGTCTCGCAGCACCAGTGGGGTTACGGAACCTTCTTCACGCAGGGTGAGATGCCGGGCCTGTTCCAGGTCCCGATGTCGCTGGAAGAGCACGTGGCCATGGGCGGCCCGATCGCGGGGTTCGAGCCCAAGTACGCCGAGTACTACACGTGGCTGGACGACGGCTCCACCATGGAGGTGAAGATCCGCGAGGGCGCCAGGTGGTCCGACGGCCATCCGTTGACCGCCGTGGACATCATCTGGCCGTTCGAGAACATGTACACCAATCCCGGCTACTCGGCGCGCATGACCAACCTGCAGAGCAGCTACAAGGGCGAGCGCTTCGAGGTCACCAAGGTGGACGACCTGACGGTGCGGTTCCACTCGCCGGCGGGCCCGTGGGCCGGCCAGCTCCGGGAGACCTTCGAAGGGTATCCGCAGCCCGCGCACTACCTGGAGCAGCACCACCCGGACTTCGCCGACGGCAAGACCTGGGAGGACTTCCGCGCCGCCCGCTCCCGCGTCAACAACCTGGCGATACCCTCGCTGCAGGCGTGGCTCCCCGTCGAGACCGATGAGAGCACCGGCACGCTGTGGGAGCGCAATGCCTACTACCCGGTGGTGGACGCCGAGGGCAAACAGCTTCCCTATTTCGATTACGTGCGCGTGAGCAGGGTGACGGACGGCGAGGCGCGCTACCTGTCCGTGATCCAGGGCGAGGTGGATATCTGCGCCGCCGACTGCGGCGATCTCAACAAGCACGCGGTGCTCAAGGACAACGAGTCCCGCGGCAACTACGACACCCTGATCTGGAAGGGATCGCGGCAGACCTCGCAGATATCCTGGCGCTACCCCACCGGACAGCAGCTCAAGGGCGCCGCACCCGGCACCCAGGACCCGAACTTCCAGGCTGCCGGCATGACCAACCAGTTCCGCCAGGCGCTGTCGATCGGCATCGACCGGGAGGAGATCAACGAGAAGCTGTTCGCCGGACTGGCGGTGCCGTCGGTGACCGGCATCCCGCGTGACCATGCCCTCTACGACCCGATTCAGGACACCTTCCTGGGACCGGACCGGGAGGAGGCATGGAGGCTGTTCGCCGAGATCGGCATCACGGACAGCGACGGCGACGGCATGCTGGAGTACGCGGACGGCTCCGACGTGCACATCTTCGTGCCGGGGGCGACCAACGGTCTGCTCAACGTGGAGACCGTCGAGGCGCTGATCGACGAGTGGACGAAGCTGGGCGTCTCCACCACGCTGGTGGCCGCCGACTGGTCCACCATCGCCTCCAAGATGCGCGCCGGGGAGATCGCGTTGCAGGTCAGTACCGGCGTGCCCGACTATTCCCCGTTCCACTACCTGGGCATCTGGCACAACCGCGTCAGCTACGCGTGGGGGGATCCCATCGAGCAGCCGGAGAGCTACGACAAGGCGTTCGAGCTTGAGCTGGCGTACGCCTCCGCGACCACGGTCGAGGAGCAGCAGGCGGCGGCCAAGGCGTTCTTCAACCACATCGCCACGGAGTCGTTGAGCTGGCCGGCGTTCGTCACCGAGCGGCCGCAGCAGGTGATCCGGCACAAGTGCATGGGCAACGTGCCCGACGTGCGCGTGTTCCAGAAGTTCATGATGACGGCCAAGACCGACCAGTGGTTCGTCCATTCCGACTGCAGCTACCCGCGCCCCGGCGGTTAGCCGCACCACGTTGCTGAGCGCGAGAGTCGGTGGAACATCGGTTCCACCGGCTCTCCCTGTCATGGAGAGTGAAGAGCGGTGACCACGTTCGTCGTGCGGCGCCTGCTCGCCATGATCCCGACGTTCCTGATCGTCTCCTTCCTGGTGTTCGCGGTCATCCAGTTGCCACCGAGCAACTGGGTGGAGCGCTTCGTGCTGGAGTTCTACCAGGACCGGGGCGGCACCTTCGCCACCGAGCAGTACAAGCAGATGGTGGAGGAGCTCACCCTGCGCTATCAGCTCGACAAGCCCTACCTGGTCAAGTACGTCACCTGGTTCGCCAACTTCCTGCGCGGCGACATGGGGGAGTCGTTCGCCTACAACACCGAGGTCCACGAGATCCTGTGGAAGCGCATCCCGTACAGCATTGCGGTGGCGCTGATGTCGCTGCTGTTCGTCTACGCCGTCGGACTGCCGATCGGCATCTACTCGGCGTTGCACAAGAACAAGATCTCCGACCACATCGCCACCTTCGCCGGCTTCATCGGGCTGTCGATCCCCAACTTCTTCCTGGCGCTGATCCTGATGGTGTTCGCGCTGCTCGTGCTCAACCTTCCGGTCGGCGGCCTGTTCTCGCCCGAATTCCAGAACGAGCCGTGGAGCTGGCCCAAGCTGGTGGATTTTCTCAAGCACGTGTGGATCGCCGTGATCGTGATCGGCACCGCGGGCACGGCGGGCATCATCCGCGTCGTGCGCGGCAACCTGCTGGACGTGATCGGCGAGCCGTACATCACCGCGCTGCGCGCCAAGGGACTGCCGGAGCGCACCGTCACGGTCAAGCACGCGGTGCGCATCGCCATCAACCCCGTGATCACCGCTCTGGGGCTGTGGCTGCCGACCCTGGTATCGGGGGAGACGATCGTCTCCATCGTCATGAACATCCCGACCGCGGGACCGCTGCTGTACGCGGCGCTGCGCAACGAGGACATCTACCTGTCGGGCAGCATCCTCATGGTGCTGGCCGTGTTTCTGCTGATCGGCAACCTGCTGGCCGACATCGCCCTGGCCTGGTTCGATCCGCGCATACGGTACGAGTGACGCATGGCGGCTGAGAGCGCGATCGTCGCAGAGGCTCCCCAGCACCTCACCGGCCGCACCGTCGGCCAGCTTATCTGGCGCCGGTTCCGCAGGAACCGGCTGGCGCGGACCGCCGGCCTCGTGATCGCCATCCTGCTGGTGATGGCGCTGCTGGCGCCGTTCCTCAGCACCATGGACTACACCGAGCAGTCGTCCAAGCACCTGTTCGCGCCGCCGCAGCGCATCTACTTCCGCGACCACGACACTGGCCGCCTGACGCGCCCGTACGTCTACAACCTGGACAAGACGCGCGACCGCGAAACCCTCAGGATCTTCTACACGGAGGATCGCGAGCAGCGCTTTCCCATCCTGTTCTTCCAGCGCGGCGAGCCGTACCGGATCCTGTGGATCATTCCCGGCAGCGTGCGGCTCATGAGCGTCGGTGAAGGCGGGCGCTGGAACTTCTGGGGCACCGACTCGCTGGGCCGCGACCTGTACTCGCGGATCCTGCGCGGCTCGCAGGTGAGCCTGTCGGTGCCGTTCGTCGGCACCTTCCTGACCATCCTGATCGGCTCCGTCATGGGCATGATCTCCGGCTATTTCGCCGGGCGCGTGGACCACTACATCCAGCGCTTCATCGAGGTGCTGATCGCGCTGCCGTCGCTGCCGCTGTGGCTGGCGCTGGCCGCCGCCATGCCGCTGAGCATGCCCTCCGGGTACCGCTATCTGCTCATCATCGTCATCCTGTCGATCATCGACTGGGGCGGCCTTGCGCGGGTGGTGCGCGGCAAGGTGCTGCAGTATCGCGGCGAGGACTTCGTGGCCGCCGCGCAGATGTCGGGAGCCGGCCTGGGCCGCATCATCTTCCGCCACCTGGTGCCGGGCACGCTGAGCCACCTGATCGTGGTCTCCAGCCTCTCCATCCCCGGGGTGATCCTGGGCGAGAGCGCGCTGAGCTTCCTGGGCGTGGGCATCACGCCGCCGCTGACGAGCTGGGGGGTGCTGCTGCAGGACGCGCAGAAGATCGAGGTCCTCATCCAGCACCGCTGGCTGGTGCTGCCCGGCATCTTCATCGTCGTCACCGTGCTGGCGTTCAACTTCTTCGGCGACGGCGTGCGCGACGCCGCGGATCCCTACTCCTGACCCCGGACACGTCCGCGGAGCGACGGCCGACCCCGCGCGGCGAGCGGCGGCTGCTCTACGTCAGCGATCCGTCGCTGATCGCCAGCCGCTACCTTCCCGACCCGGTCACGGAGGCGCACCTGCGCGACTGGATCGACGACGTCGCCGCCGCCGGCCCGGACCTGTTCATCCAGGAGGTGTACACCCAGGGCTGGACCACCTACTGGCGAAGCGACGGGTTCGACTACGATGCGCGGCTGCAGCACCGCCGCTTCCTGCCGCTGCTGGATCGGGGCACGCAGCCGTTCGGGGTTCTGCTCGACCAGTGCCGGGCGCACGGCATGGAGGTGATGGGCGGGTTCCGGATGAACGACAACCACACCGACTCGGTGCGGCAGGGTGTCGGCGCCGGCGCCGGCTTCATCGTCGACAATCCGCAGTTCCGGCTGCGGGACGCCCCGCCGGGACCGACGTACCGCCTGAGCGAGCCGTTGGACTTCAGCTTCCCGGAGGTGCGCGCCTACGTGCTGAGCGTGATCACGCGCTTCCTGGAGCTGTTCGCCGTGGACGGCGTCGAGCTCTGCTTCCGCGACAACCGCTACTTCCCGCCGGGCACCGGCCCGGAGCGGGAGCACCTGATGACCGAGCTAGTACGGCAGGTGCGGGCGCTGCTCGACCGCACCGGAGCGGGAAAACGGCTGCTGTTGGGATGCCGCGTGCCTTCCACCATCGACGAGTGCCACGTGATGGGGCTCGACGTTCCCGCGTGGGTCGGCGACGGGCTGGTGGACCACGTGGCGCCGCAGGACACCATGTACGCGGAGGCAAACATCCCCTACGCCGAGTGGCGGGAGTTGACCGAGGGGGGACGGTGCCGGCTGTACCCGGCGCTGATGAACTGGGCCAGCCACCGGGCGCGCAGGCGCATGGGCCAGCAGCCGATCACCCAGGACCAGCGCCGCGCCCTGGCCACCAGCATGTACGCGCAGGGCGCGGACGGGATCTCCCTGTACAACCACTTCCTGGTGATGACCTGGTCGGGCGGCGACGCAGGCGACTGGACCTCGCGCGGCGCCGGCGCGCACGCGCCCTTCTACCCTCTTGCGCTGCATGACATGCATGACGTACGCACGCCGGAGGCGGCGCTGCGGGGCCGCCGCCACTACGTGTTCGACCCCACCTTGGGCGGCCTGGGCGGGTTTGGGACCGACCGCGCTGCCAGCGGCAAGGTCAAGGCGCAGCGGGCGGTGCTGCGGCGGCCCGGTGGCGTCGCGTCGTACCGGTTCCGGCTGTACGAGGACCTGGACGGCGCGGCCGCGGCCATGCTGCTGTTCCGCGCGCACCACCTGTCGCTTGCCGACACGCTCGCGGTGAGCCTGAACGGGCGCGCGGTGCCCGATCGCGGGCTGCGGCGCCGTGACGACGAGGTGCGCATCGACCTGCGACCGAGCGAGGTGCCGCCGGGCCCCGACGCTGAAGCGAGCCGCGCGGATACACGCCCCTTCGTGACCTACTGGTTTCCCCTCACCGCCGATCTGACCGTGCGCGGCGAGAACAGCCTGGATCTGCGGCTTGCGCACAGCGACCCCGCGGCAGAGGAAGCCGCGGTCGTCGAGGAGGTCGAGGTATACGTCGTCCCCCGCACGGTCACATGATGGCTCCCGGAGGATCGCATGCCTCACATTAACTGGCAGAGGACCGTAGTCAGAGACGGCTGGCACAACATGGGCACTGATCTCTGTTTCTGGCGGGATTGCTACTGGCTGGTGTACTCGCGCAACGCCGCCCACGCCTCTCCGGAGGGAACGATCGTCGTCATGCGATCGCTCGACCTGAAGCGGTGGCACCTTGTCGCGGTCATCGATTCAGGATTGGACGATCGCGATCCCAAGCTCCTGGCCGCCGACGACAAGCTGCACGTGTATTTCTTTAGCTGTCGCCTCAGTGCCGTGGATGATGAGCTCCGGCAGGTGGGGCACACCTGCCTTTCCTCGAGCGAAAACGGCGTGAGCTGGACGGCCCCGGTGCAGATCCACAAGTCGAACTATTGGCTGTGGAGCATCAGGCAGCATCAGGGCGCCTTCTACTCGGCCGAGAAGGGCGGCGAGCTCCTGACCAGCTCCGACTGCCTGAACTGGAAGCCGGTGAGCCGCATCCCTCTCGCGGAGGACGACGTCGTCGATCCGACAGATCCAGGATTCGATCCGCGCACGGTGACGCACAAGCCCTGCAACTCGATCAGCGAAACGGACTTCATCTTTCGCCCGGATGGCGAGATCTGGTGCGTGTCGCGGACGAACCGCGAACCGGACGACTCGATCTTCTACTGGTCCACGCCACCCTATCGAGCGTGGGACTGTGTGGACCTGAAGACCAGGATCCACTGTCCAACGATCTGCGAATGTCAGGGCGTGTTGTACGTGGCCGGCAGGAGAAGCACGGACACGCCATGGAAGATTCAGCCGACACCGGCGGGCAACACGGCGATATTCGTGCTCGAAAAGGGGAAGGTCGAGCCGTTTCTGGCATTGGCAAGCGAAGGCGACGCGGCCTACCCGGGCCTGGTCGCCACGGGGCCGCGCACCCTGGTGATGAGCTACTACTCGCAGCATGCGTACCTGGGCGGCGTGGTGCCGGCAGACACGAACACGTCGGCCTACCTTCCGGAGTTGGACGACAGAGCGTTGCGCATGACCGGACCCGCCGACATCTTCCTGGCCGAGATCGACACCGAGGCGGAGGGCCACGAGGTCAGATTCTAAGACTGTACCCGCGAGGCCGAGGCGTAGCGGGTGGGCGCACTGTCGCCGGCGCAGATGACGCAGTACCGACGCGACGGCTACGTGGTGGTCGCTGGACGTTCTGTTCCGCGTGATCGCAACGGCCACGCCCCGGCCGGTTTCGACGCGGAAGTCGCCCGTCAACCGCCGCCCTGGACCTGCCCTTTGGGGACCGCGTCCGAACAGGCATGCCCCGCCAAGTGCCTATAGCTCGGCGGCAAGAGTCTCGACGCCGGTCAGGAGCGCGTGGTAGCTGCGGGACCGGTTTCCATCTCGGGTGAGGTGTGGCGCCATGCGCCGCGCACCTGACACCTTCTGAAACTCCGGGACCAATTTCCGGATCGCTTCGGCCGGCCGGGGCACGGAGTCCGGATCGCGAAACCGGGCCTTGCGGCCCAGTCCACGGAGTGACTCCCTGCCGAACGCGTCGGCGAGCGCTTCGGACGCCCCAAGGTACCACGCCTCCAGCTCCTGACATGCGATCCGGATCAGGCTGTCGTCCCGGGAGCCCTCCTGGCACAGCGTGTACAATGAGTTCTTCACTCTGCGGCAATCGCCACCGTCGTTGTCACGGATGATTACGAACCTCACTCCCGGCTCCCTCCACGCCCGCAGCTTGCGTGGGATGCTCTTCTCCAGGTCGCTCTTTCCCTCGTGGGAAACGCACTGGAACGGTAGGCCGGGGTACAGGCGCGGCAGCAGGCCTTCCAGCAAGACCGCCATCGAGTACTCTTCCAGGAGGAAGACGATGCGGCTCAACGTGGGTCTGCGCCTTTGAACATGCCTTGTTTCCACAGGGCTCCTGGAAGGTCGCCTTCATCCAGCAGCCGACGCAGCAGATCGCTGTCGGCAGCCCGCCGAACGGTCGCAAATCCGCTATCCTTCACCAACCAGTAGATCTCTTCCAGTTTCGCACCGTTGAGGAACTCCGGCGAGTGAGTAGACACGAAGACCTGCCCGCCGCGCCGTGCATAGTCCCGAAACTCCTCGACGAGCTCGCTCAACAATCGAGGATAGAGTTGATTCTCCGGCTCCTCCACGGCCAGTACGGGGTGTGGTTTCGGGTCGTACAAGAGGACAAGGTACGCGAACATCTTGATCGTGCCGTCTGACACGTAACGTGCGATGAACGGATCCTGGAAGCTACCGTCCTGGAAACGCAGCACGAGCCGGCCGTCCTCCGTAGCCTTCGCTTCTACGCGCGTAACGCCCGGTACCCGTTGGCGCATCACGTCGAGTATGCGCTGGAAGCGATCCGGGTGGTGCTCGTACAGATACGCGGCCGCTTGAGCTACGTCGTCCCCACACGTCGACAGATGTTCCGACAGGCCGGCGTCACCGCTTTGCCGGGCGTTGCTGATCTGCAAGTCGGAGATGTGCCAATGCTCCAACAGGTTGCGGAATTCCGACACGATCCTGAACCCCTTGAATTGACCGATCCCCTTGATCGCCAACGTGCTCGGATCGTCCAGCACCAGTCGTTCACGATCTTCCCCACGATCTCCCTTCCCTTCCGGAGGATCGTCCGTAATGGCCGTGCCCGTGCCTCTCGAGAAGTCAAGGTAGTGTTTCCGTGCGCTCAGGACTTCTCGGCCGACGATCGGATGACCGTCCTGTTCATCGATCTCCAGAACGTAGGTCGCAAGACGACCGGTGCTCTCTCGAAACTTGATGGTGATTCCAACGGGGCCCGACTCGCCACGGCTCACCAACTCGCGGAGCCCACCTCTTCGCGCAACAGCCTGTGCTACGTTCTCGATCAGGCATTCTTTGAGAAAAATCAAGGCATCGAACAGGGTTGATTTCCCGGAACCGTTCGCGCCGACCACCACCGTGAAGGCTGGAAGCCGGCTCCACCTGGCGTGTCTGAAGAGACGATAATTGCGCAGTTCGAGATACTCGATTCGCGTCACGGTTTCTCGCCTGATCGGCAATGTCTGTGGTTTGCTGGGCACCGATGCATCCGGCTTCGACTGAGGTCGCGACTCTGTCGCGGTGGTCTCTTGCTCGACAGTTGCCCGGTCCAAGTGCGGGCGAGCAGGCGTGCCTTCGGATTCACGGGTGGCCGGCCGGCAAACGTGGGAGGAATCTCGTCGTGCGCCGCGGTGAGAATCGATTCGTTGTTCGTGTTCTCCCACGTCACGAGTTGCGTGATGATGTCGAACAGACGCTGACGCTCCTGGTCTTGTGCCTGTGCGGTAGGAAACAGCTCCGGTCGGCTGGACGGATCGTCCACCATCTGTGCGAAGATCACTGCCCGCGCGGCCGCGCGGTTGATGGCATCGAGCGGCAGCGCCACCTCGATCAGTTTCTTGCGCTGCACGCCTGTCGCTCGGATGTATCTCGTAGCATGAGGTTGTGCCGATGACTCCGTCTCAGAGCGAACAGTCCTCCCGAGGGAGCGGGCACGTCAAGCGATTGCGGGTTCGACAGTGGGCTTGACGAGGTAGTCGGCGGCTCGGCTCTCCAACGCTCGCGGGCACCGCGCGTCCGTTGAGGCTCACGGAGAGCGTGTCGGCAAGCGACAGGTGGTGCGCGGAACAGCGGCATGGCCGCGGCCACGTTCTCCAGGCCCTTCGTGACCTACTGGTTTCATCCGCACCGCCGATCTGACGGTGCGCGGCGAGAACAGCCTGGATCTGCGGATGGAGCGCAGCGACCCGCGGCAGAGGAAGCCGTCGTCGTCGAAGAGGTCGAAGTATACGCCGTCCGTCGCGCTGTTACATGATAGCTTCCGAACCGCGCCTGATTCCTGGCCCAGCGGCTGCGCACGATCTTCCGTGAGTTCCAAAGATAAGGAGACCAACATGACGAAACCCAAGACCGTGACCTTGCTTGCCATCGTCGCGCTGTCGACGCTGCTGATGGCAAGTGAGTGCAGCGACGCATCCATCGCGTCGCACAACATTTCAGAGGCCGCCGACGCCTTCGAGATCGACCGCAGGATCGTCTTCTACAACGGCATCACGGATACCTACATGCTGACCATCGAGGGGCGGTGCAGCATCGAGGACCAGGTGAACCAGCTAGAAGTCACCTGCAAGCTGGGGGATCGCAAGTTCGTGAAGCACTTCCTCGGCTTGAGCGACAACGTGACCTACTTCGCCGAGCAGATGCAGGCGGTCGACGTGTCCGTCTATCACCACCGGGTGATCTTCAAGCCGCAATCCATCATCCCGGCCGCTGATCTGCGGGGCAGCGTGAGCGAGTTGGTCGAGGCCGCCCCTGACGTCACCGTCGATCCATAACGCAAGAGAACATCGAATGAAGAACGTGACGACGCTTGAAGCGCTGGCTGTGCTGCTGGCGCTCATCATAACCGCCTGTGGCGGTGTGGGACCGGGGCCGGCGCCGCCGGTTCCCGGAAGTGGAGCTGCCGGCCTCGTGCGCGACGCTGCCGCCGAACGCGTTCGTGGACGGCCCGATCGCGGGTGAACCGTCGCCAGTGCCGCTGGTTGACACGCCCGCCAGGACGCGCAACCTTTCATTATCGGCGCGATTCGCGCGCCACTTGAGGACCGCCGCGACCGCGGGACTGAAACCGCGTCGCGCACAAAGGAGAAACACGGTGGTAACACGCAGACTCTGGTCTCTCGCAACGCTCGCCACGGGGCTGATGCTCCTGGCCGCCACGCACGGCGCGGCCCAGTATCAGGAATCGCCGATGCTGGCGGAGATGGTAGCGAACGGTGAGCTGCCCCCGGTGGAGGAGCGCGTATCGAACAACCCGTTCGTGCGCGAGGTCTTGAACGAGATCGGCACCTACGGCGGCACGCTGCGCGGCGTCGATCAGGGCAAGCCCAGCATCGGCTGGCTCAACCTGGCCGGCTACAACACGGAGGGCGGCGGCATCGCCTTCGACATCCCGTTCGACGTCCATCAGTGGGTCGTCGACGGCATGCACCTGGGCGCGAACACGCTGAACCCGTTCTACTTCGAGAGCTTCACGATCAACGACGACTTCACCGTGTTCGAAGGGACGATCCGCGAGAACGCGCGCTGGTCGGACGGCGAGCTGTTCACCGCCGAGGACATCGCCTGGGTCTACAACATGGTCCACATCCACCCGGAGGTGAACCAGATCCCGCGATGGTTCGCCCAGATCGGCGAGGACGTCGTGCAGGTGGAGGCGATCAGCGAGCGCACGGTGCGCTTCACGTCGCCGGTGCCGCATCCGCTTATGCACATGTGGATCCTGGCCGAGAGCACGCACGCCAAGCACTGGCTCGAGGACTACCACCCGGAGGTGAACTCCGAGCGAAGCTATGAGGATCTGCATCGCCGCATGAACCGGGAAGAACACCCGCAGCAGCCGTGGCTCGGCCCGTGGGTGCTGGAGAGCTACGACCCGGCCACCAAGCTGGTCGCGGTGAGGAACCCCTACTATCCGGTGGTCGACACGGAGGGGAACCAGCTTCCCTACATCGATCGCATCGAACGGCGCTCGGTGGCGAACAAGGAGGCGGCGATCCTGGCCATGGTGCAGGGCGAGGTGGACGCGCAGCAGGGGCTCATCGCGCTCTCCGACCTGCAGGTGCTGCGTGAGGGTCAGTCGCGCGGTGACTACACCATCGACATGTGGACGGGCGGCTCGCGCCAGGGCTGGGTCAACCTCATCGTCGAGCCGACGAACGAGAACTTGGCCAAGTACATCCGCGAGATCGACTTCCGCCGGGCGCTGTCGCTGGCTCTGAACCGCGACGAGATGAACGACACCCTGTTCTTCGGACTGGGTGCGACCGCGGGCACGGTCGTCTCGCCGAACTCCGTCTTCTACGACCCGCGGATGGACACGTACGCCGAGTACGATCCGGAGCGCGCGCGCAGCCTGCTGGAGGCACTGGGCCTCACGGACAGCAACGGCGACGGCATGCTGGAGTATCCGGAGGGCGGCAACGTGACGATGGTGCTGGACGTGCACTCCGGCGTGCCTGACACGATCGCTCCGTCCGAGCTGATCGTCGGCTACTGGCGCGAGATCGGCATCGACGCCACCATGGATGTCCTTGCCGGTTCGGCCTGGGCCGCACGCTGTGGCGGCGATGGTGAGGCGATCATGTGGGTCGGCCCGTCGTTCGAGCCGTACCTGCCGCATACCTTCCTGGGCCGCCAGTTCAGCCCGCTGTCACACATGTGCGGGCACGGCCTGGTGGACCCGCCGCAGGAGTACAAGGACATCTGGGAGCTGGAGCAGGAGCTGACCTCGGAGCTCGACGCGCAGCGGTTCGTCGAGCTGGTCAAGGATTTCTACGTCATGATGGGCGAGGACGTGCTGTTTCAGATCGCCCACATCGCCGAGGTTCCGATCCCGGTGCTGCGCAGCAACAAGATCGGCAACATGCCGGAGACGGGCGTGAAGCTGAAGGGCATCATGTCCGCGCATCTGGATCAGTTCTACTTCAAGTAGGCCATGCAGATACGATAAACAGGAGGCTGACCTGAGGGACTGGCGGGTTCTCCCGTCAGTCCCTTTTTGATCCCATGACGACGTTCATCGTCCGCCGGGTCCTGACCATGGTCGTGTCGTTCTTCCTGATCTCGATCGTGGTCTTCATCACCATCCAGTTGCCGCCCGGGGACTATGCGTCGAACCTCATCGCGCTTGCCGCCGGCACCGACGCACGCGTGATCAACGCCCAGGCGGCAGAGGAGCTGGCGCAGAACATCAGGGCGCGCTTCGGTCTGGACAGGCCGCAATGGCAGCAATACCTGTTCTGGATCGGCAACTTCATGCGCGGCGACTTCGGCCTGTCGCTGGAGACGTTCCTGCCGGTGCGGGAGATGCTGGAGGACCGGCTCCTGATCAGTTTCGCCCTGTCGTTGGTGACGCTGCTGTTCACCTGGGCCATCGGCATTCCGATCGGCATCTACACCGCCACCCACAAGAACACCCTGGGCGATCACGCCGCGACCCTGGCCGGTTTCATCGGCCTGTCGATCCCGAACTTCTTCCTGGCCCTGGTCCTGATGGTGTTCGCGCTGTTCGCGCTCGACCTCCCGGTGGGCCGCCTGCTGTCCGCCGAATACGAGGATGCGCCGTGGAGCCTCGCGAAGCTGTGGGACCTGGCCAAGAACCTGTGGATTCCGATCATCGTCATCGGCACCGCCGGCACGGCCAGCACCATCCGCATCATGCGCGGCAACCTGCTGGAGGTACTGGAGCAGCCGCACGTGACCACCGCCCGCTCCAAGGGCATGGCCGAGCCGGTGGTCATCAGGCGGCACAGCGTCCGCATCGCGTTCAACCCGTTCATCAGCGCCTTGGGCCTGTCGCTGCCGGCCATGTTGTCGGGAGAGACGATCACCTCGATCGTGCTGAATCTCCCCACCGCCGGACCGCTGCTGTTCAGGGCGCTGCTGCAGGAGGACGTGTACCTGGCGGGGAGCATTCTGCAGTTCTTCGGGATCTTCCTGCTGCTGGGCAACCTGCTCGCCGATATTGCGCTGGCGTGGCTCGACCCGCGTATCCGCTATGACTGAGGACCTGCCATGAGCGCTCACGCGATTGGTTTCGAAGACACCGCTTCCCTGGAAACGGAGCAGCGCACGCCCCGCCAGCTTGCCTGGAGGAGGTTTCGCAAGAATCGACTGGCGGTCGCGAGCGCGGTGGTCGTCGCGCTGTTCTACCTGATGGCGCTGTTCGCGGAGTTCCTGAGCCCCTATCATCACGACGAGAAGTTCACCAAGTTGCGCTTCGCCCCGCCGCAGCGGGTCCACTTCTTCGACGAGGACGGGCGCCTGAGCAGGCCCTTCACGTACGCGCTCAAGCAGGAACTGGACCTGGAGACCTTCGCGCTCACCTACCAGGAACAGAAGGACACCAAGTACTACGTGCGGTTCTTCGTGCGGGGTGAGCCGTACCGCTGGCTCGGCATCTTCCCGATGGAGCGCCACCTGTTTGCGGTCGAAGAGGGCGGCTCGATCTTCCTGTTCGGGACCGACACCCTGGGCCGGGACCTGCTGTCGCGCATCCTGATCGGATCGCAGGTGAGCCTGAGCGTACCGCTGGTGGGCACCCTGGTGACGATCATCATCGGCACCATTCTCGGCATCGCCTCCGGCTATTTCGGCCGCATGATCGACCACGCGCTGCAACGGTTCATCGAGGTGCTGATCTCGTTTCCCAGGGTGCCGCTGTGGCTGGCGTTCTCGGCCGCCATCCCCGCCACCTGGCCTTCCGGATGGGTGTACATGGGGATCGTGGTGGCGATATCGCTCATCGGCTGGGGCGGGCTGGCACGGGTCGTGCGCGGGAAGGTGCTGGCGTATCGCAACGAGGAGTACGTCCTGGCGGCCGAGGGCGTCGGCGCCGGCACCTGGCGGATCATCACCAAGCACCTGCTGCCGGGCTCGCTGAGTCACATCATCGTCGTGGCCACGCTGTCGGTGCCCGAGCTGATCCTTGCGGAGAGCAGTCTGAGCTTCCTGGGCGTCGGCGTCACACCGCCCATGACGAGCTGGGGCATCCTGCTGCAGGGGGCGCAGAGCGTGCAGGCGCTGCTGCATCAGCCTTGGCTCGGCCTGCCGGCGATCTTCATCATCGTCATCGTGCTCGCGTTCAATTTTCTCGGCGACGGCGTCCGCGATGCCGCCGATCCGTTCGCCACATGAGCGCCGCCACATGAGCGATGCGCTGCTCCGGGTGAGCGACCTCCGAACCTACTTCCACACGGACGACGGCGTCGTGCGGGCGGTGGACGGCGTCAGCTTCAGCGTAGCGCCGAACGAGACGCTGGGGGTGGTGGGCGAGAGCGGCTGCGGCAAGAGCGTCACCGCGCTGAGCGTGCTGCGGCTGGTCAAGAGCCCGCCCGGCAAGCTCGAGAGCGGCTCCATGGTGCTTGCGACAGAGGGGGGCTCGGTCGATCTGGCCAAGCTGCCGCAGCGGGGCAGACGCATCCGTGCGATCCGCGGCCGTGACGTGTCCATGATCTTCCAGGAGCCGATGCGGGCGCTGACCCCGGTCTACACCATCGGCTTTCAGATCAGGGAGGCCCTGCAGGAGCACACCGGCATGAGCGCCGACGAGGCGACCTCCACGGCGGTGGAGATGCTGCGCGCCGTGGGCATGCCGGACCCGGCGCAGCGCATGAACACCTATCCGCACCAGCTCTCGGGCGGCATGCGGCAGCGGGTCATGATCGCGATGGCGCTGGTCTGCAGGCCGAAGCTGCTGATCGCCGACGAGCCGACCACCGCCCTCGACGTCACCATCGAGGCGCAGATCCTGGCGCTGCTGAAGCGGCTGCAGCAGCAGTTCCACATGGCCATCCTGTTCATCACCCACGACCTCGGGGTGATCGCGAAGATGGCCGACGACGTGATGGTCATGTACCTGGGGCAGGTGATGGAGCGCGCGCGGGTCCGCGACCTGTTCCACGATCCGCGCCACCCCTACACGCAGGCGCTGTTTCGCTCGATCCCCTCCATGGCCGAGGAACCGAAGCAGCGGCTGGCGGTCATCCAGGGCTCGGTCCCGCATCCGTTGACCCACAGCGCCGGCTGCCCCTTCGCACCCCGCTGCGATCACGCCACCGAGCGCTGCGCGCAGAAGCCGCCGGAGTTCACGGTGGGAGCGGATCATACGGTCGCGTGCTGGCTGTACGAGAAGTAGCGAGGGGTAGGCGTGGCCGAAGCACACGATCTGCTGACCGTCGAGAACCTGCGGAAGCACTTCCCGATCGAGAAGGGGCTGTTGCGCCGCACGGTCGGACAGATCAAGGCCGTGGACGGCGTCAGCTTCTCCGTGCGGAAGGGTGAGACCCTGGGACTGGTCGGCGAGAGCGGCTGCGGCAAGACCACCGCCGGCCGGGTGGCCGCGGGACTGGTCAGGCCGTCCGGGGGCTCGGTGATCTTCCAGTCCAACGGAGAGCGTATCGACGTGCACGCCCTGAGCCGCCAGGCGCTCAAGGCGTTCCGGCGCCATGTGCAGGTGGTATTCCAGGACCCGTATTCCTCGCTCAACCCCTACCTGCGCGTGATCGAGATCGTCGGCGAGCCGCTGGAGGTGCAGGAAGGGATTCGCGGTCCGGCGCTGCGCAAGGCGGTGGAGCCTCTGCTGGAGGCGGTGGGGTTGCGGCCGGCGTACGCGGATCGGTTCCCGCACGAGTTCTCGGGCGGTCAGCGGCAGCGGATCAGCCTTGCCCGGGCGCTGGCGCTCAAGCCGCAGCTCGTCGTCGCCGACGAGCCGGTGTCCGCCCTCGACGTGTCGGTGCAGGCGCAGATCCTGAATCTGATGATCGAGCTGCAGCGCCGGTTTGCGCTGAGCTATCTGTTCATCGCCCATGATCTGAGCGTGGTCCGCTACATCAGCGACCGCGTTGCCGTGATGTACCTGGGGCGTATTGTCGAAACCGGCACCGCGGAGGCGGTGTTTCGCAGTCCCCGGCACCCCTACACGGAGGCGCTGCTTTCAGCATTTCCGGCTCCGGACCCGGACGACACCGACGAGCGCATCGTGCTGGAGGGGGACGTGCCGAGCGCGGCCAATCCTCCTGCCGGCTGTGCTTTCCATACCCGATGTCCGTATGCGGTCGACGCCTGCCGGCAGGACGTGCCGCAACTCGAGGAGGTATCCATGGGACAGATGAGCGTGTGCCTACGCGCGGACGAGCTGCAGTTGCAGGGGCGGACAATCACCAAGCCGCCGTGGGCCGGCGCGGCCGGCGAGACCGGGGATCGACATGGGTGACGAACCGCGCTTGCGTTCCGTCGCACGGATCTGGGACCGGGCGCCGCACAGCGCCTTCACCGATCTGCTGCGCCACCGCGGCCGCTGGTGGTGCACGTTCCGGGAGGCTCCCGATCACGGCAGGAGCATCGGCACGCTCCGCGTCCTGGTCTCCGATGACGGCGCGGCGTGGACGAGCGCCGCCGAGGTCGTGGAGGAGGGAATCGACCTGCGCGATCCCAAGCTGTCGGTGATGCCGGACGGACGGATGCTGCTGCTGGCCGGCGGCTCGGTCTTCCGGGGCCCGACGTATCTCACGCGCTCGCCCCGCGTGTCCTTCTCCGGGGACGGCACTACCTGGAGCCCGCCCGCCCGCGTGCTGGCCGAAGACCACTGGCTGTGGCGGGTCACGTGGCACGACGGCGTCGGCTACGCCGTCTCGAAGCTGGGGGAGGGGAGCAATCCGCGGCGCGGCTTCCTGTACACGACCCGCGACGGCCTGGAGTGGCAGTGGGTGACGGAGCTGCGTCCGCCGGACGGAAGCTGGACGGTCAGCGAGACCACCGTGCGCATCATGCCCGACGGCGAGATGATCGCGCTGATCCGGCCCGACTGGATCGGCAGCAGCCGGCCGCCCTACACCGAGTGGTCGTACGCGCACCTGCCGCAGAGTCTGGGCGGCCCCAACTTCATCCGCCTTCCGAGCGGCGATCTGTGGGCCGGCGCCCGCTGCAGCGACGCCGCGGGAACGCCGGTCACCGCGCTGGCCAGGATGAGCCGCGACGCCTTCCACGTGGCGCTGGTGCTGCCGAGCGGGGGCGACAACTCCTATCCCGGCCTGGTCTGGCACGAGGAGCGGCTGTGGGTCAGCTACTACTCGTCACACGAAGGCAAGGCGAGCATCTACATCGCTCAGGTGGACGTGAGCTGAGGCGGCCGCGGAGCCGCCGCGAACGATGAGCAGCGTCACCGTCGCCAGCGTGCAGTTCGACGGGTTGCCGGGCCACGTCGGCGCGAATCTCGGCCGCATGGTGCAGCTCATCGAGGATGCGTCAGCACGGCGAGCGGCGCTCGTCGCGTTCCCGGAAGTAGCCGTGTCGGACTACTTCGGGACCGACTTCGCTTCGCTGGCGAGTCCGGTGCCGGGCGAGCAGTTCGCGGTGCTGGCGCGCGCGGCCGCACGTTGCGGGGTCTTCGTGGCCGCGGGGCTGATCGAGAGGTCCCCGCGCGGTCTGCACAACACCGTCGTCCTCATCGACCCCGGCGGAGCGCTGGCGGGCACGTGCCGCAAGACGCACCTCTCGCTCGACCACTATGACCCGACGATCTCGCGGGAGGTGGACGTGCTGGTGCCGGGCGAGGACCTCCCGGTGTTCGACACGCCGTTCGCCAAGGTCGGCGTCATGATCTGCAAGGACGGCGACTATCCGGAAGTGCCGCGGATTCTCGCCGTCCGGGGAGCGGAGATCATCCTCTGGCTCACCAATCGCCCCGGCGTGAAGCGAGGCTCGGCGGCCTACCACGCGGCCAGCAACTGCGCGGCGGTCGTGGTGGCCAATCGCGCCCAGGGCCACGCGCGCGGCGGGCACAGCGCCATCTTCGACTGGAAAGGGAAGGTGGTCGCCGAGGCCGGGGCCGGTGAGTCGATCATCAGCGCCGAGCTGGACCTGGTCGCGATGCGACGGTCGCGCGCCGTCCACTGGACCGAGGAACGGGTCCGCCGGCCCGAGCTCTATGGCGCGCTGTCCGCGCAGGGGAACCCTGCGTGAGCGCGCCGGACCGCTCGAAGGCCGATCTCCTGGCGCTGTTCCGGGATCCGCCGGCCGAGTACGGCGACTTCGCCACCTGGTTCTGGGAGACCGGCACCCTGACGCGGGAGCGGATCACCTGGCAGCTCGAGCAGATGAAGGCCGCCGGGGTGAGCGGCACGTGGTACTACCCCCGTTTCGTCGGCACCGAACCGCTGGCCACCGATCCTCCCTACTGGAGCGACGAGTGGCGGGCGATCTTCAACCACTCGGTGGCCGAGCATCGCCGGCTCGGTATGAAGGCGGGATTCTCCGACTGGACCGGCCGCGGCTACTGGCAGGAGCGCCTGCGGGAGGAGGGCCGCACGCGGCCCGAGCTGGTCGGCCGGCGCCTGCTCTGCCACGAGGCGGCCGCGGACGGCGGAGGGCCTGCGCTTGAGATGTCCATCCCCGCCGCCGAGTCCGTCGTCAGTGCGACGGCCTTCCGCGTCGCGCAAGGAGCCGGCGACCGACTGGACGGAGACAGCCGGATCGACCTCACCGATCGCTTCCAGGCAGGCACGCTCACCTGGAGCGCGCCCGGCGGCACGTGGCGCGTCATCGTCGTCACGTCCGAGCGCCACGACCTCGACTACCTGAACCCCGCGGTCGTCGCGCGCTGGCTGGAGCTGTACTCGGAGGTCCACGAGCGGGAGCTCGGCGACCTGTTCGGCGACACCCTGGATGTCTTCCTGCACGACGAGCTGTGGGTGCTGCGCGGGGACATCGTCTACTCGCAGTCGCTGGTGGAGCGCATCAAGGCCGGCCATGGCTACGATCCGCGGCCCGAGATCGCGGCGCTGTTCCGGGACATCGGCCCGCGCACCGAAAAGATCCGCTGCGACTACTACGAGGCGGTGGCCGTCCTGCTGGAGGAGCACTTCTACCGGCCGTTCAGCCGCTGGCACGAGGAGCGCGGCCTGCGCTTCGCGACCATCGCCACCTGGGGCCGGCAGAGCGTCCTGGGCCAGACGTATCACTACGTCGACTGCTTCCGCTACCTCCGCCACTTCCACATCACCGGCAACGAGGACCCGATGGGCGCCGCGCCGGGCGACCGTTGCCTGATCGACGCCAAGATGTCCAGCTCCATCGAGCACGTCTACCGGCGCGAGCGGTCGGCGGTGTGCGCCTACTGGCGCTCGGGCTGGGGCATGAGCCAGGACCGGAACCTCGCCTGGACCCACGAGAACCTCGCCTACGGCATCAACCTCTACAACGGCCACGGCGGGCTCTACGGCAGCATGGGCGGCTGGTACGAGTGGGAGCCGCCGCTGATCTACTTCCGGCAGCCCTACGCCAGGCACTGGCCCGCGTTCGTGCGCCACGTGTCCCGGCTCTGCGCGGTCATGAGCCAGGGCACCCACTGTGCCGACGTGGCGCTGCTCTACCCGCTCACCACCGTGCACGCGCACTGGCTGCGCGGCGAGCACTTCACCAGCCTGGCCTACGAAGCGGGCAACGAGTGCTTTGCCCTGGCGCAGCACATCTACCGCAGCGGCATCGACTTCGACTTCGTCGACGATCACTCCCTGAACGGTGCGGAGATCGGCGACGGCGTGCTCACCATCTCCGGCATCGAGTTCCGCTGCGTGGTGGTGCCGCCGATGACGACCATCAAGACCGCCACCCTGGAGACCCTGAAGCGCTTCCACGACGCCGGGGGGACGGTGATCGGCTACCGCCGCCTGCCGGCCGCGTCGCAGGAACACGGCCGCGGCGATCCACGGGTGCGCGATCTGATACAGGCGATCTTCCGGGTGGCCCCGGACCGGCCGTACGCCCACGTCGCCGGCAAACGCGCGATGGATCAGCTTCCGCTCTACAGCCAGGCGCTCGACAGCGTGCACGTGAATCGCAACGAGCGCGGCGGTTCCGCGATCTACCTGCCGGTGATGCAGATGCACGGCACGCCGCTCAACGAGGGGCCACGCGTCGCCGCCATGATCAAGCGCACGGTCGACGTCGACGTCCGCTGCAGCGTGGCCGACGTGTACCACACCCACCGCCGCACACTGGCAGCGGGCCGGCGCACCGACGTCTACTTCCTGTTCAACCAGAGCAAGGAGCGCCGCGAGGTGGAGGTGACCTTCCGCTGTGTCGGAGAGCCGGAGATCTGGGACGCGGCCACCGGGGCGACCCGTCCGCTGCTGCGGTGGCGTCCGGCGCGGCGCGGCACCGCCGTACGGCTCGACATGGAGCGTTATGCCGGCCTCATCGTCGTGTTCGATACCGCGGACGATGAGGCGGGCTCACCGACGGGCACGTCGCTGCGGGTGGTCGATGACAACCTCGACGAACTGGTGCGGCTCGAGGATGCGGGGAGCGATGTGGTCGTCGAAGGGTTGGCGGACACCGGCGGGCGGAAGCACGTATCGGTGGCGGGTGGTGCCGGCCCGGCCGGGTTTCGCGGCGCGCGGGAGGTCGAGGCGCCGCCGGCGCCGCTGACGGTCGGCGGGCCGTGGCGGCTGAACCTGATCCCGACGCTGGACAACCGGTGGGGGGACTTCCGGCTTCCTGCCACCGAAGGGCTCATGGGGCCCGAGGCGCGCCGCTTCCGGTATCGCGAGGAGCAGGGCACGGCCGGGACCGACCTGGGATGGCACACCGCCGGATTCGATGACAGCCACTGGCACGACTAGCTCTACTCGGAAGGCCCTTTCGCGTACAGCCTGGGACCGTTCCGGCCCGGCTCGGAACCTGAGGAGATCGAGAACGGCGCCGTGCGGCTGGACGCCGGCCACGTCGCCGATGGCCGGACCCATCACTGGCAGCCGTTCGCCTTCTCGCCGCGCTACGGTCACCGGCACTCCACGCCCGGCGATCCCGACCGCCGCAGCTTCGAGGGTGTCCCGGAGGAATACATCGTCTTCCCGCCGAGCGTGGAGGACGGGGACGCCGGCGGCCATGTGCGCTACCTGCTGGCCAGGGTCGTCGCGCCCGCGGCGGGCGAGTGGGACCTGCTCATCGGCGGCGTCGACGGCGCGGCCGTCGGCGTATGGCTCGGCGGCACGGCGGTGGCCGGGCTGTCGACCGCGGCCGGCGAACGGCGAAGAGCGACCGTGACCCTGGCTGCCGGGCGGAACGAGCTGCTGCTCAAGCTCGCTCACGTGGGTGAGCGCCCGATTCGCATGTACGCCGCCTTCGTTCCTCCGGGCGAGGAAGTGGCAGCCACCGGGGGCTATCCGCTGCCGTCCCTGCCCTGGTTCCAGCCGGCCGGCGAGCTGGTGTGGGACGTGCACGAGGCCGATCACCCGCGCGTGGGCTGGCTACGGTTCGAGGCCCCTCCCGGCACCAGGGAGATGCAGCTCCCCGTGCAGGCCGCGGGTGCGCGAGTGTGGGTCGACGGCACGGAAGTCGCCATTGAAGCGGGACGCGTGACGCTGGCCGACCCGGTACAGGCGGTCACCCAGGTGGCGGTACGGCTGCGGCAGCATCCCGGCCGCTATGCCGGCGCGGCGATGCCGGAGCCGGTCGCGTTCACGTGCGAGCCGTCGGCGGTCGAGCTGGCGGACTGGAGCGAGCTGGCGCTCGGCAGCTACTCGGGCGGGGCGCAATACCGCACCCGCTTCCGGCTGGAGCAGCACCACCTCGACTCCGAGATCGAACTGGACCTCGGCCTGGTCCACACCACCGCGGAAGTCACCCTCAACGGCACCCGGATCGGGGTGGCGCTGCGGCCACCCTACCGGCTGCGGATCACCGAGCAGGCCCGGGTCGGTGACAACGATCTCACGGTCGAGGTGTACAACACGCTGGCCAACCACTTCAGCATCGGATTCCCCCCGTCCTCCCACGCTCCGAAGGAGCAGCAGGGCGGCGGCTTGGTCGGCCCGGTGACGATCCGGTTCCGGCGACGGGTCAGCATCACCGCCCGGCCGGTGGTCGGGTTGTGAGATCAATCAGCGATCAGCGATCGCTGTTCCCATGGCGGAGGCTACGTCATCGCGAAACCTTGCCCAGGCAGGCACCTGCTCCAAGAGGTCGCCTGGAGGAAGGCCAGAACTCTTCAGGCCAGAGCTCGGCGGGGAATCTGAGCTGAGCATCTTCCGGCGGAATCAGATAGGATTGCAGTTCGACCTTACCTATGCCGGTTGACGCACTCGAATCATCTTCCGTGTCGGCGGTGTCTCTCCACGAGCCTTGCAGAGGATAGCACTTCAGCGGCCACACCGCACTTCCAGTAGCCGACTTGACGGCGGTGTCTTTCGCCAGAACGATTTCTTGCGGGCTCTGTAGCTGCACGAAATAGGGTGAATGGGTCGCGACAATGACTTGCCGTAACGGGTTGTCCTCGGCGACAGGTTCGTCGGAGTCGACCGCGATGTCGTGCAGCAGCCGATTCATGGCCTCCAGCCTCTCGGGATGGATCCCGTTTTCCGGCTCTTCCATGCAATACACCCCGGCGTCGGCGGCCTCTGCGATAGCGGTCAAAGCCAGGAATCGAAGGGTACCGTCGGAAATGGAGTTGGCGCGCAAACGTACTCCGTCGGGTTCTTCGAGCTCCAGGGAAAAGAGCTGCCGCACGTCGTCTCGCACGGCGCGGACCGTTCGTACGGGGACGAGGGCGGACAGGGTACTCGCGATCCTGCCCAGGATGTCATCCGCGGCGTCTTGCGAAGTCTCGGAGGTGGAAGGCCCACTGGCCAGATGGTGCAGGGTGGCTGGAATATGGCCGCCGTCGGGGGTGATGCCGGGTTCGTCGGTGAACTTGTCGGGCCGTCGCATGGCCGAGGGCTCCAGGGCCAGTATTCGCCAGCGCTGCATTTCTCGACGAGCTGCCAGAATCGTGGGCGTTGCCGCGGTGTTCTCGGTGCCGATGATCGTTCGCGGCGCGCGTTCGGCAGGCGCCGCCGGCCGGGCTCGTCCGGAGGAGCCGCCGTCTTGATGGATGACAATCGTAGCGGGATCGGCCGCTCCGTCACCAATCGTGGAGATGTAGCCGGAACCTCGCCGCTTGTTGTAGACAACGCTGTTCCGGAATCTCTGTTTGATATGGGGGAATCGCAGTTTCTCGGCGGCGAGTCCGGAGGGGATGTGCCGAAGATCCTCGCGCTCCAGAACAAGGCCGCCGAGAGGTCCGGCAGACTGGGATGGCGGATCGTGTCGAAACGCAACCTCGTACCGCAGGAAGGTTGATGAAGGAACTCCTGGCCGGCCAAAGTCGTCCACGACTCGCCTGTCTACGATCATTTCGGCGGCGAACCTGATGCGGTTCACGGTGTTGCCGTTAGCGGAAAAGAACAGGTCGCCGATTTCACCGGTGTCCTGTTCGGAGCTGCGAATCAGCAGCGCTGATTGATTGATGGTGTGGTCGGTCAATAGCGAAAGAAAACGGATAGCGTCGAAAATGTTGGACTTGCCTACCCCGTTGACTCCCGCGATACACGTATAGGGTCCGAGATCGAGGGAGAAATCGATCAGATTCTTGAAGCCATCTACTTCAATACGGGTGAGCATGACCGGTCTCCTGTGGCAGGGATCACCGGCGCGCGGTGAACTGCGTCGATCCCTGTAGTCGGATCATAGCACGGGATGCCGGGAGTCTTCGTGGCGCTATCCCGTAACCGTCGGATGAACGCGAGCGAGGGCCGAGCGGCGACGTGGCGGGTGATGGATCACATGCCGTTGTTTGGGAAGGCCGGTGCCGACGCCAGACTGGGTGTATCGGTGACGTTGACCGGTTGGGACGCCCGTGCAACCGTGGCGGCTCGGAACCACCGCTCGAGGAGTCGTCGAATGCCGCAGCAGAAGGCCAAGCGTGACACGTTCTATCTGGAGAAGGACGCCGATCTCGAACACCTGAAGGGCAAGCTGATCGCATCCTTGGGCTATGGCAGCCAGGGCCACGCGCAGGCGCAGAACCTGCGCGACTCCGGGTTGGACGTCATCGTCGGCAACGTCGAGGACGACTACGCGGAGACCGCGCGCACCGACGGCTTCGAGGTGGTGAGCATCGCCGAAGCGGTCCGGCGCGCCGACGTCCTCCTCGTCCTGTTGCCCGACGAGCTGCAGCGCCAGATCTACCTCGACGACATCGCGCCCAACCTGCGCGCGGGCCAGGTGCTCGACTTCGCATCCGGGTATGCCGTGCACTTCGGCCTGATCGAGCCGCCGCCATTCGTGGACGTCGTGCTGTGCGTGCCGGCCTGCCTGGGCGAGATCGCCCGCCGGCGCTACGTCGAGGGCAAGGGGACCTACGGCTCGTTCGGCGTGCACCAGGACGCCTCCGGCAACGCCCGCGACATCGTCATGGCGCTCGCACTCGGCATGGGCTGGCTGCGCTTCGGCTGCGTCGAGTGCAGCTTCGGCGACGAAGTGGCGGTCAACCTGTTCGCCGAGACCGCCGGGCTCAGCCTGATCCGGCCGCTGATGCTGATGGCCTACGAGGTGCTGGTCGAAGCGGGGTTCTCGGCCGAAAAGGCGTTCTCGGAGACGTTCTACGAGATGCAGTTCGAGGTGGAGGCGATCACCAAGGGGCGCGTCGGCGACACCTCGGGGTCTCCGACCGCGGTCTACCTCGGACTGACGCAGAATCCCAGGATCCTGGACGAGGACCTGCGCGACAGGATGCGCGCCATGCTGCGGCGGGTGCAGAGCGGCGAGCTGGTGCGCGACTGGAACCTGGAGCAGCTTGCCGGCAAGCCGCATCTGACGCAGCTCAGGCGCGAGCGGGCCGAGCACGACATCCGGCACGTGGAGAAGCTGTTCCTGGAGCGCAAGGAGGCGACCGGCTGGTGATCGACATCCCGGCGGGCTTCGTCGACGACGTGCTGGAGCGGGACTCGCTCGCCCTGCTGGGGATGGCCTGATGGCCGGCGGGGACGATCCGGTCGGCGCGGGCGAGCATCGATACCAGCCCGACCCGGACTGGGGCGCGCTCCCGGCCGGCTGGAGCTACGTCGAAGTGGCCGGCGTGGCCGCCGACTCGCAGGACAACGTCTACGTCTTCAACCGCGGCGAGCACCCGGTCGTGGTGTTCGACCGCGACGGCGCATTCCTGCGCTCGTGGGGCGAGGGAACGATCGAGCGGGCGCACGGCATCTACATCACCGCCGACGACCGCCTGTTCCTGACCGACGACAAGGACCACACGGTCACCGAGTACACGCTGGCGGGCGAGCGGGTGATGACGCTGGGCGTGAGCGGGCGCCCGTCCGACACCGGCGTGGTCGGCATGGACTACCGCACCATCGCGCGGCCGGCGTGGCCGTTCAACCTGCCGACCAACCTGGTCGCGGCCGGCGACGGCCGCCTGTACGTCACCGACGGCTACGGCAACGCACGGGTGCACGCGTTCTCATCGGCCGGCGACCACCTGTTCTCCTGGGGCGCCCCCGGTTCCGGGCCGGGCCAGTTCAACCTGCCGCACGGGATCGACGTCGACAGCAGGGGCCGCGTGTTCGTCGCCGACCGCGAGAACAGCCGCCTCCAGCTCTTCGACGCGGAGGGCCGTTTCCTGGAGGAGTGGCCCGACGTCGTGCGTCCGACGGACCTGTTCATCTGCGACGACGACACCGTGTTCGTCGCCGAGGAGGGGGCGCGCTGCGGTCTGTTCCCGTGGATGACGCCGGATCCCGACGCCATCGGCGGACGGATCGCCGTGTTCGCGCCGGACGGCGAGCTGCTCGCGCGTTGGGGCGGCGGGCTCGATCCCTGCTCGCCTGGCGACTTTTACGCCCCGCACGGCATCTGGCTGGACTCGAACCGCACGATCTACGTGGGCGAGGTGAACTGGTCGGCCGGCGGCAAGGACGGCGACATCCCGCCCGACTGCCCCTGCCTGCGACGCTACGTCAAGGTGTAAGGAAGCAAGCAACAGCCCGACAGGAGGTAAACAGATGCGGGAGATACTCGGCGAAGCGCCCGGCAGGCCCTACAGCCGCGGCACGCGCAAGGGCAACATGGTGTTCGTGTCCGGCCAGCTCGGCTGGGATGCTGACGACGACCCGATACCGGGTGGCGTGGGGCCGCAGACCCGACAGGCACTGGAATACGTAAAGGAGGTCCTCGCCCTGGCCGGCGCGACACTCGACGACGTGACGATGGTCAACATCTACCTGGACGACCTCGATCGCGACTACGACGGGATGAACGCCGTGTACCGCGAATACTTCGGCAGCGACCGGCTGCCGGCGCGCGCCACCGTCGGCGTCGCCCGGCTGGCCAAGGGCCTGCTGGTCGAGATCTCCTGCATCGCCGTCGTGGACTGACCCGGGGTCACGGTTCGGCAGTGGACGAGACTCCCGCGTACCCGCACATTCCCTACGGTCAGGGCGACTTCCGGCGTATCCGCCTGAGGCGATGGCTGTACGTCGACAAGACCCGCTTCGTGCGGCAACTGGAAGGGGAGCACTACGCCTTCCTGATCCGCCCGCGGCGGTTCGGCAAGACGGTGTGGGTGTCGCTGCTCGAGAACTACTACGACCGCTTCTGGTCCGGCGACTTCGACGCCACCTTCGCCGGCACCGACATCGGGCGCAACCCGACGGAGGAACACAGCCGCTACGTCACCCTGCGCTTCAACTTCTCCATGGTCAACGACAAACTCGAAACGCTGGAGCGAGAGTTCGAGCCCTACTGCATGATAGAGCTCCGGGGGACGCTGCGGCGCCATCCCGACCTGTTTCCCGAAGCGGCCGTGCGGGACATCCTCGAGCCGCCCTCCATCGCCAACAAGCTCGGCGAGCTGTTGCGGTATGTCGGCGACCACGACATCCCGCTGTACGTGCTGGTCGACGAGTACGACAACTTCGCCAATACGGTGCTGGCGCACCACGGCGCCGAGGCGTACCATGCCTTCACCCACGGCGGCGGCTTCTTCCGCAACTTCTTCGCCACCCTGAAGGGCGGCACGGACCGCAGCGGTGGCGGCATCGATCGCCTGTTCATCACCGGCGTGTCGCCGGTGACGATGGACGACGTGACCAGCGGCTTCAACATCGGCACCAACATCAGCCTGGACCCGGACTTCAACGAGATGGTCGGCTTCACCGAAGCGGAGGTGCGACGCCTGGTCGAGACGTACCGGGACCTCGGCGCGTTCAACCAGGACGTGGACTCGATGCCGAACCGTGGCGTGCCGGACGACCTGGTCGACACCAACGTGCGCATCGACTACGGCAAGCTGCGCCACCTGCTGGTGGTGGGCCGGCAATTGAACGGCAACTTCGACCTGCTGCGGGACGTCATCGGGGAGGAGCACGTGGACGTCCGCCGCGTCCAGTCGGGCTTTCCGCTACACGAGCTCGCCGAGCCCGAGAACTTCCTGTCCCTGCTGCACTACTTCGGGCTGCTGAGCATCCGCGAGGTGGCGCGTGGCATGCCACGGCTGGCGATCCCGAACCAGACGGTGAAGCGGCTGATGTACGGCTACCTGCGCGACGGCTACAAGGACGTGGGGGTGTTCAGGATCAATCTGTTCCGGTTCGAGCAGACACTGATGCGGATGGCCAACGAGGGCGAGTGGCGGCCGGTGTTCGCGTTCCTGAGCGAGGCGATCGCGGCACAGACGGGGATCCGCGACTACATTGCCGGGGAGAAGGTGATTCAAGGGTTCCTGGCAGCCTATCTGAGCGTGGCCGACTACTACGTGTTCCGTTCCGAGGCGGAGCTGGGGAAGGGACACGCGGACATCGCCCTGGAGCCGCTGGTGGCGCGCTATCCGCAGTTGCGGTGCGGCTATCTGATCGAGTTGAAGTACGTGGCGCGCGGCGAACCGGCGGACGAGAAGACGGTGGCGGCGGCGGTCGGCGAAGCGACGGCGCAGTTGCGTCGGTATCTGGCGGATGCGCGGCTGGTCCGGCAGTTCCCGGGGGTACGGTTCACGGGTCTGGCGGTGGTGTTTCACGGCTGGGAGCTGGTGCGCTGCGACGAGGTGTAAAGCCATGCGGCGGACCTGCTGGTCGCCACCGTTGAGGCTCTTCAAGCGCGCTGGATGGTGCGGTAGCGGTGCACGGCCAGCGGCGCGAACACGGCGATGATGGCCGCCGCCCAGATCAGCGTGTACAGGACCGGATTCTGCAACGGCCACGCGATTGGATCGGGCGTCCCCGGGGGAATGTTCCCGAACAGCTCCCGCGTCGCCTGGGTGACCGCGGAGACCGGATTCCACAAGGCGAAGGTGCGCAGCACCGGCGGCAGGTTCTCGGCGGGAACGAAGGTGTTGGCCACGAAGGTCAGCGGCATGGTCACCATGAACGACGCGTTGTTGATCACCTCGACGCTGGGCACGATCAGGCCGACGAAGGCCATGACCCAGGAGAACGCGTAGGCGAACAGAAGCAGCAGGGCGAATCCCCCGACCGCCGGCAGCACGCCGGTATCGATCCGCCATCCGACCACGAGCCCGGTCAGGGCCATGATCGCCAGCGACGCCACGTTGTACAGCACGTCGCTCATGGTGCGGCCCACCAGCAACGCGCTGCGCGACATCGGCAGCGAGCGGAACCGGTTCATGATGCCCTTCTGGATGTCCTCGGCCAGGCCGGCGCCGGTGAAGATCGCACCGAACACGACCGTCTGGGCGAAGATGCCGGCGATCAGGAACTCGCGGTAGGAGCCGCCGGGGATGGCGATCGAGTTGCCGAAGACGTAGGCGAACAGCAGCACGAACATGATCGGCGACAGCAGCACGAACACCAGCACCTCGGGCACCCGCTTGATCTTGATCACGTTGCGCTTGGCGATGACGGCGGCGTCGCTCACCGCGTTGAACATGGCGCTCACGTGGCGGCCTCCTCCGGTTTCGTGGGTTCGGCGGCGTGACCGGTCAGGGTGAGGAACACGTCATCCAGCGTCGGCCGGCGCAGCCCGACGTCCTGGACCGCGACCTGCCCCTGATCCAGCGCGCGCAGCGCCTGCATCAGCGCCTCCGCGCCGCCGCCGGCGATCGGCGTCACCACCGTGCGCGCGCGCTCGTCCACCTGCTGATCCCCCACTGCGAAGCGGTCCAGCACCTCGCGGGCGTGACTCACTGCCGCCCCGGCGGCCACCGTCACCTCGATGCGCTCCGCGCCGACCAGCCGCTTCAGCTCGTCGGGCGTTCCCTCCGCGATCGCCTTGCCGTGATCGATGACCAGCACGCGGTCGGCGAGCTGGTCCGCCTCCTCCATGTACTGGGTGGTGAGGAGCACCGTGGTGCCCGAGCCCACCATCCGGCGGATCACTTCCCAGAGCTGCCTGCGGCTGTGCGGGTCCAGGCCGGTGGTCGGCTCGTCCAGGAACAGCACCGGCGGGTCGGCCACCAGGGCGCCGGCCAGGTCGAGGCGGCGCCGCATGCCGCCGGAGTAGGTCTTGACCGGGCGGCCGCCGGCGTCGACCAGGTCGAACTGCTCCAGCAGCTCGGTGGCCCGGCTGCGCGCGCGGCGCCGGCCCAGGTGGTAGAGCCGGCCGATCATGTCCAGGTTCTCGAACCCGGTCAGGTGCTCGTCCACCGCCGCGAACTGCCCGGACAGCCCGATCCTGCGGCGCACGTCGCGCGGGGCTCGCACCACGTCGGCGCCTGCCACCAGGGCGCTGCCGGCATCCGGGGTGATCAGCGTGGCCAGAATGGAAACGGCGGTGGTCTTGCCTGCCCCGTTGGGGCCGAGCACGCCGAGCACCGTGCCCTCCGACACGGTGAGGTCGAGACCTGCCAGGGCGGTGACTTGGCCGTAGCGCTTGACGAGCCCGGTGGCGTGTATGAGATCCGGCATTGCGTTGCGTTGGGGCCGCGACGGGAAGGGGCGTGCTGTCCGCAGCTCGCCGGAAACGTAAGCACTCGCGACCGACCGATCAAATAGGGCGCGTCCGCCCGATCGGCTCATTGACGTGGTGCCTTGCAACGGTAGACTCGATGCGGAGCCGATCGGTGACCACCGTCAACATTCGTCAGGCCAAAGCGCATCTCTCCAGGCTGCTCGCGGAAGTTGCCCGCGGTGAGGAGGTCATCATCTCGCGCGCAGGCACGCCGATTGCCCGGCTCACGCCTTACACGACGTTCGGACCGCGGCCGAGGTTGGGTCGGGATCAGGGTCTGTTCGAAGTTCCCGACGACTTTGATGCGCCGCTACCCGAGGACGTCATCAAGAGCTTCGAACGATGAGGGGATTGCTGGATACGATGGCCCGGGGCGCGGAGGTGCCGTTCGTCGACTTCGGGCGCTCGTACCTCATCGGCAACGGCAGCAGCACCGCGGATTCGCCTGAGCCGATCGAGCAGAACGACGTGCGACTGCAGGTGGAGTCGCTCGTACGGCTGTACGACGCCGAGGCCAGCCCCACCCGAACCATCTATCAGTGCGCGGCCTGCAAGGCGGAGAACACCTTCGACGCGGCCGGGCCGGGGGACCTGTTCAAGCGCCCCAACTACGACTTCGTGCCCGTGGCATGCGGCAGCGAGCTGCTGATCTTCCGCCGTGGGCTGCTGGCCGCCGACGGCGGATACCGGAGTTACTACCCGTACATGCCGGCCTTCGGCGACCTGCGCGAGCACATCGTGGCCGCGCGGGGTGTCGAGCGACTGACCGACTTTCGGGCCGTCGCCGAGGCGTCGAGCGCCGGCACGCCCATCATCGGCAGAACCGTGCTCGCCGACAGCGGCACGGGGTTGCGCGCGGAGCTGGAGTACCCGATCAAGACGATCAACATCCGCTACCGCCCGGACGTGTACCAGTTCGACACCGGCCCGGTGCTGTTCCCGGATCTCGGCGTGCGCCGGGAGGTCTGGGCGGACTACCTGTCGCTGGCGTTCCTGGCGTACGAGACGCGCACGGACGGCTACGCGGACTTCGTGATCGAGAGCCCGGTGCCGGTCGGCCCCGCGCCCGGCGCGCCGCGGGTCATGCACTACGACCGGCACGAGCATCGGCCGGCGACCAACACGATCTGGCAGGTGACGGGCTCGGGACCCGGGGCGCGCTGAAGCTGCCGGCGACGGACGGTGCGCTACGGCCGCGCGTCCACGTAGCGCCCGCCTCGGGGACCCGCTTCGCCGCGTACCAGATACACCGGAATCGGATGCGTCTCCACGTCGACCCACGCGCTGTCGGTGCTGCAGAAGCGGATGGTGTAGCCGGCCCGGCGGCGCGACGTGCGGTTGGCGCCGCTGCCGTGCAGCAGGAACGAGTCGTGAATGGACAGTGCGCCGGCCGGCATTTCCAGCGTGACCGCCGAGCGTTCCATCGCGTCGGTGACGACCACCTGCCGGGAGAGCATGTCGTCGCGTCCCGACGCCACGGTCGCGTACTCTCGCCATCCGGCGTGCGAGCCGGGGATCACCTGCATGGCGGAGTTGGCCGCGTCCGCGTCATCGATGGCCAGCCACGCCGTCGCCACGTCGGTGCCGTGCACGCTCGGCCAGTAGGTGTTGTCCTGGTGCCACGAAACCCGCTCCGGTCCGTGCGGCGGTTTGATGAACACGCTCGAGTACACCAGGATCAGGTTCGGGCCGAGCACGGCCTGCACGGCGTCGAGCAGTGGCGGATAGCGGCAGATGTCCAGCCAGCGGTCGTCGTGGCTGTGCGGCTCGCCGAGAGAGCTTGGCCGATCGAGCATCCCCGTCTCGGTCGCCTCGTCCAGCAGGCGGCGATTGCCGGCCACCCCGGCATCGTCGAAGACCCGCGGAAAGACGCAGTACCCGTCGCGTGCGAACCGTCCCGGGTCCCGGTTCAGCCCGCCGCCGCCCTCGGGCATCACTTCTCCCGCCAGGGGAGCCGCCAAATCCCCAGCGTCATCATGACCACCGTGAAGCCGACAAGCACGGCCAACTCGAACCAGACGTCGGCATCCCCGGAGAGGGACTTGGTGATGCCGTCCGCCGCATAGCGTAGCGGGGAGACATAGCCGAGCTGCTTTAACCCGGGCGGAGCCTGCTCCATCGTGTAGTAGATGGGCGACAGAGCCGCCAGGAGGAGCGACAGCAGGCCGGTCGCGAGATTGCCCACCCGCGCGTTGGGAGCGATGCTGATCACCAACAACGTCAGGCCCGCCATCGTCAGGGCGGCCAGGAGGAGCGACGGGATCAGACCCCAGGTAAGATCCCACTCCACGTCGATCGCCGCTCCGAAACCGAGGAGCACGACAAGCGTCACGATGCCCGACAGCGACGCATGCAGCAGGGATCCGAGGACGAATGCGCCCTTCGACACCGGCATGGCGATGAGGAGCTTGAGGCTGCCGTCGAAGCGCTGTCCGTTGAGGTTCTGCCCCACGAACATGCCGACGGAAAAGGCAACGCCGAACACCATCGTTCCGGCCAGCAGCCTGAGCAGGACCTGCGGGTCGTCGGGGGCGATGGTGCGGGTCACGAAGAACCACGGCAGGGGGAACGCCCCGGCCAGGAGCACCGTGACGTACCAGTACCGGAGAGAGGGAATGAAGTTGATCTCGAAGATGCTGACGGCGTCGAGCAGCAACTTGAGGAGCCCGCCGGTGCGACACCGGTCTTCAGTCGGACGTATGGTGCTCATCATCCCCATCCTCTTTCGCGGCTGACTCCGGTCCTCCGCCGGTCAGCCCCAGATAGACGTCCTCCAGGGTGGTGCGTGTCAGGCTGTACTGATCGATGCCCATCGCCTGCACCCGTGCCACGAGCTGCCGGTCGTCATTGCCGTGGAGGCTCCGCGTGCCCGCGGTGGTGGTGAAGGTGATCTTGTACCGGTAACCGTACGCGGCATGCAGGTTGCCGACCGTGTCGAGCGCCAGCAGGGAACCGTCCTGGATGATGGCGACGCGGTCGCAGAGCTCTTCCGCCTCCTCCATGTAATGGGTGGTCAGCAGGACGGTCTTGCCTTCGTGCCGGTAGCGCCGGAGCAGATCCCACAGACCGTGGCGGGCTTCGGGATCGAGTCCGACGCTGGGTTCGTCCAGGATCAACAGCGGCGGGTCGGCGATCGCGGCGATCCCGAGCAGGACGCGCCTGCGCAGTCCTCCGGAGAGTGCCTCCGTGCTCTTGCTCCGGTGCTCCTCCAGGTGGAGATCCGCGATCAACTCGTCACGGCGGCGGCGCGCGATCCGGCCCGGCAGCCCGCGGAGCTTGCCGAAGATCCGCAGTTGGTGGTGAGTGCTCAGGCCCCAGTAAAGCGTTGCTTCCTGCGGCATGACCCCCATCAGACCCTTCACTTCGTGCGGCCGTGTTACCGCGTCGATGCCGAACACGCGTACCTCCCCCGACGTGGGGAGCAACTCCGTCGTGACTTGGCGGACCAGCGTGGTCTTGCCGGCGCCGTTGGGTCCCACGACGCCCAGGATCTCTCCCTGGACCGCGGACAGGGTGATGTCGCGGTTGGCCCACGTGCCCTGCTTGTACCGCTTGTGGAGACTCCGTACCTCAATCGGCGGGGAGCTCATGCTCGATCGCAGGCACGACGAAGACCTCGACCTCCTCGACGACGATGCTGTCGGCCGCCTCGGGGTCGCTCGCGGTGAGCGCCAGGCCGAGTCGGTTCTCGCCGCGCACGCACAGGTCGGCGGTGAGCGGGAACCAGTACGTCACGCAGGGACGGGTCTCGCGGGTCATCGAGCCGCGCGCGAAGTCGTACTCGGTGTCGTCCGGGCGGAGGTCGGTGCGCACCTCGTCGTCGCGGCGCTTGAGTCCGCGAGCCGGGACCGCCTGCCCGTTCAGGGTGATCGCCAGGCTGTCCGCCAGCGTCAGGTGATAGGCGCGGAACAGGAGCTGGGCGACGGCGATGCCGTCGAAGTCCTCGTAGAGGCGGAAGGCGTACTCCGCAACGCCTGCCGGCCGCTCGATGACCGCGCGCTGCGCCTTGACCGCTCCGGTGGAGGTGCAGCCCTCGCCGAAGCCGCTGAAGCCGCCCCAGGTGGCGTCGAACACGTAGTGCCTGCGGCCGGCGAGTGCGCTTCCGTCCGAGCGGACGTGGCGGGCGTCGTGCAGGGCCAGCGGATAGAACGGCGCGTGCGCGCCGCCGCCGCCGTGCATGATCTCGAAGTGGTTGTACAGCGACACGCCGTCGGCGCCCTGCGCGTACATGGTGTGCGCCAGCGCCCGCTGCTGGTCCTGGTCGGCCGGCTGCTGGGCGGAGCGGCGCCGGGCGATGATGCCCGTCCACGGCATGATCGACGGATAGAGCCGGCAGGCGGTGTCCGCGGTCACGGCCGCCCACTCGTCGTAGGGCAGGTTGTACTCGGCGTACATGCAGTCCGCCGGGCTGAGGTAGTCGACCAGCCCGTCCTGCACCCAGGCCGGCGCGTCCAGGCCCAGGTCCGCGCACTCGTCGATGGTGGCGAACACGTGCGCGCCCAGGAACAGCCGTTCGGCCGTCCCGCGCCGCCGGCCGGCGTCGTCGAGCATCGAGCGGATGGCGGCGACCAGCTCTGTCATGCGGTCCGCGCGGTCGCGGCCGGTGCCCGGCGGGAAGTAGCGGTGGTCGCGGTAGCAGATCTCGATGCCGTCCACGTCGATGGTGTCCACCAGGCGCGTGATCGCGCTCAGCAGGAAGGCGCGCACCTCCTGGTGGGTGAAGTCGAGCGGGGTGGACTCCGCGTAGAGCACGCCGGGCGGCGCTTCCTGAAGCTGCAGGTGCGGGTTGTCGACGATGAAGCCGGCGCCGGCGCCCACTCCCTGGGCGGTGGAGACGGCGCCATGGTTGTCGTTCATGCGGATGCCGGCGCCGAAGCGGACGCCGCGCCTGCGGCACTGATCTGCCAGGATGCCCAGCGGCTGGCGGCCGCCGTCGAGCAGCGGCAGGAACCGCCGGTGCTGAGGCCTGGCGTCGTAGTCGAAGCCGTCCGTGCGCCAGTAGGTGGTCCAGCCCTGGGTGTAGGCCTCCTGGATGAACAGGTCGATGCCGGCGTCGGCCACGTCGTCGATCCACTCGCGGAGCGACTCCTCGGTGGCCGGGTCCGGCAGGTAGCGGGTGGCGACGCTGGACGGATCGCTGATGTAGATAACCGACATGGCGCCTCCCACGGTAGCCCTCTTGCGTGGCGGCGGCAATCGTAGGACGCTGGCCGCTCTGCGAAGGAGGCGGCGGATGGCCGAGTTGCGCGAGGTTTCGTTGGTGGATCGGATCGAGGCCACCCCGGTGGTCGCCACCGGCCGCCGCTGGCTGTGCGGGAGGGAGGACCATCCCGAGCACGTGGAATCGTACTTCACGATGTACCCGGAGTGCCGGGACGATCCGGAGCGCGCCTCTTATGGCTCGGTCACCGACCCGGTGCCGCCGTTCTCCCGCGGCGGCGGCCTGATCCCGGTGCTGCTGAGGATGGACGACGGGCGGTTGGCCTGCCTGACGCGCACCGGCGCGCCGCACATCGGCACCGGCAGCGAGGTCAGCATCTCGTTCTCCGAGGACCGCGGCGCCACCTGGTCCGACTATGCGCTGGTGGCGCGCGGCGAGCCGGACGATCAGCTCGACTATCGCGACCACTCCCTGGGTCAGGCGGCGGACGGCACGCTGGTGGTCGTGTACGGCCTCCTGTTCGGCGAGGTGGAGGCATCGCGGGAGGACGACCCTGACCCGCGCGCCCGCCGCGAGGAGCATCTGGAGGTGGTCCGCTCCGTCGACGGCGGCGCCACCTGGTCGGAGCCGACGCTGATCGACATGCCGGGCCCGGGCATCTTCGTGCGCCCGCACGGGCAGATGGTGCGGCTGGCCGACGGCACGCTGGTGTTCATGGCGCGCGGCCACCAGAGCGACGAGATCCACGAGGCCGACCCCTCCGCCCACGAGCGGGTGAACTTCCTGTACCGGTCCACGGACGGCGGGCTCACCTGGGAGGAGCCGACCGAGATCAGGAGCGGCTGGAGCGAGACCGGCTTCCTGCCGCTGAGCGAAGACCGCTGGGTCGCCTACGTGCGCCACAACCAGCGGCCGAACCGGATCGCCTGGTCCGACGACGGCGGCAGAACCTGGCCGCGCTGGGAGGAGGGCTGCCTGAGCACAGGCACCCCACCCGAGCGCCTGGCCAACCTGCGCCGGACCGGCCACTGGCGGATGGTCAACGGCAAGCCGCAGAAACCGTCACCCGGCAGCGTCGTGCGGCTGCCCAACGGCATCGTGCTGATCACCTACGGCTACCGCGCCTATCCGTTCGGGGTGCGCGCCATCGTCAGCCGCGACGGCGGCGAGCACTTCGACCTGCAGACCGAGTACGTGATCTCCGACCGCGCGTTCAGTTGGGACTGCGGCTACCCCAGCACGGTCTGCTACGACGACGGCCTGGTGGTCACCACCGCGTATTCGCTGCTCGACCTCGACCACCCGGAATGGGGCACGTGCTGCCTCGCCTACCGCTATTCGCAGGATCTGTTCGCGGCCTAAGGGGCACTCCGGCATGAAGCTGAACTGGGTCAGGACCGTGTTCTCGAACGGCCGGCACAACCTGTGCGTCGGCAACTTCGTCCGCTGGCGCGACGCGTACCACATCTGCTTCGTCGACGCCCACCATCACGGCGCGCTCGACGGGCAGTTGCGCGTCATCTCGTCCGCCGACCTGGAGACCTGGGACACCTGCGTCGCCATGGCGCCCACCAGCTTCGATCCGCAGCTCCTGCCGCTCGGCGACCGGATGCTGATCTACGGGGTGCAGGGGGATTGGGAGGGAGACGACTTCGCCGGCTTCCCCTCGCGCGAGGTGGTCGCCGAGACGCGCGACCTGAAGACGTGGACGGAGCCGCGCCGCTGTTTCGTGGCCAACCACGACTTCTGGACGCCGATCGAGCTGGACGGCCGCTACTACCTGACGTGCGACGACTGCGGCCACGTGCCGGAGGGCATGAGCGGCACGGTCGACCTGTTGACCTCGACCGACGGGGAGCGCTGGCACTGGGTCTCCGAGGTGGTGCGCGGCTCGCAGGAGTACTCGCGTATCCCCAGCGAGACGGCGCTGTGCCCGCTTCCCGACGGACGCCTGCTGGCCGTGGTGCGGACCAAGCTGCCGCGCGCGGTGCTGGCGACGGCGAGGCCGCCCTACGTCGAGTGGGAGCGAACGATCGTCCCGCACGCGCTGCAGGGCGCGGCCCCGGCGCGGGTGGGCGACCGCGTGGTCATCGCCGGCCGGGCGGCCGACGAGAGCGGCGAACCCCGGACCGCCGTGTTCGAGTACCGGGACGGGGCGCTGGAGCTTGGCCTCTATCTGCCGAGCGGCCGGGACACCGGCTACTCGGGCCTGTACGCGGTCGATGAGAGCGAGGTCCTGATCGCCTACTACTCCGGCCACGAGTATCCCGATGCGGACGAGCGCGTCACCCACGGCCCCTGCGACATCTACCTGGCGTCCGTGTCCCTCTGAGCCGCGGCTGACTACGCCTCTTCGAGGATCGCGCCCTCGATGCCGCGCAGGTCGTCGTCGAAGTGGTGCCAGTAGGTGACCAGGACGCGGCCATCGTCGAGCTCCACCGACCAGGGATAGCCGCAGTCCGGGCTGATCGCATCGTCGCGGATGATGATCTCCGGTGCGGTGTCGAGGTTCTCGCCCTCGGGATCCAGGATGCGAGCCGAGCACCCCCGCTGGCCGGGCCAGCGCGTGCCGACGGTGAGGAAGATGCGCCCGTCGCGCAGCCCCAGCATGTGCCCGGGGCTGCCGTGGATCATCGTCGGCCGCCACTTGGACCAGGTGCGCCCGTCGTCGTCGGAGTGGACGAGCACCAGCAGGCGGTCCTCGAAGTCGCGGTCGGTGACGTGCGGGCCGGTGAAGCCCTGCCGGCGGACGATCTCCGGCCCCAGGGCGTTCGCGTGGCACCGGTACAGCACCAGGATGCGGCCGGAGGGAGTGCGATGGATGGTCGGCTCGCTGAAGTGGGCGACCGGGTCCTCGCAGATCCGGCCTCCGTACTCCCAGGTCTCGCCCATGTCGTGGGAGATCCGCAGCATGCCGAAGTAGCGGAACTCGTGGCTGATGTCCGTGGCCTTGCTCGGCAGGAACAGGCGCCCGTCCGGCATCGCCAGCAGCCCGCTGCGGCTCACGCCGGTGTGCTCGGACGGGTGGCCGTTGATGGCGTCCGGGAGCGGCGGGAAGCGAACGGGCTTGCTCCAGGTGTAGCCGTCGTCGGTGGACCGCACCCAGAACGGCATCCCGAAGCGCACGGTCCAGTCCAGGCCGTGTGCCTTCGATCCGGAGGCTGGCACCAGCTCCGAGCACGAGGAGTGCAGGAAGATGCTGCCGTCCGGCAGCGTGTGGCAGCTCCGGTCCATCACCCCGCCCAGCGGGTCGATGGTCACCAGGTACGCGTCGCTCCAGGTCCGCCCCTCGTCACTGGATCGGCACGCCTGCACGTTGAACAGCGGATGCTTGTGGTTCGGCAGGCTGATGTGGGGGGCGCGCTGGAAGGTCATCAGCAGGTCGCCGCCGGGAGTCCGGTTCACGCAGGGCGAGAGTGCGTAGAACCCCTCTTCGCGGTAGATGGTCATCCGCTCGGTCACGTTCCAGCTCATGGCTGCTCATCATAGGGGGCAGGTGCGACCGGCGGCACCTATCCGACCGAGACCGTGGCGAGCTTGATGTCGCTCCGTCTGGGCGCTCCGGGCTCGTACGGCTCCCCGTCGTAGTAGCACATCACCAAGGTGCGATCGTCGAGCGCGAGCATGCCGGCGTAGGACTGATCGCCGCCCCACTCGGTCGGCAGGTTGGCATGCCACGTCAGCGAATAGTCGGTTGGATCGACGGTGAACAGCCCGGTTCGGCTGTGCCCCGGTTGGTCGTCGGGGTGGTGCCTGCTACTCGTCCTGCACGAGAACACCAGCGTGTCGCCGACCTGGACGGCGGCAGGGCCGGAGAGTCCGGGCGGGTGCTGCCGTGCCCGCTCGGCCGGGGCCGCCCCCGCGACGGACCAGGTCGTGTAGGGCGGCCGCGCGATCGACACGTAGTGGGGCCGGGTGAAGGCGAGCAGCGAGCTGTCGTCGAGAAACAGCAGCTCGGTCTCCGTGCAGTGCGAGCTGCGGACGATGACCGACACCGGCTGCCACAGGTGGCCGTCGCGTGACGACAGCAACTCGACCTGCTGGTCGAGCTCCTCGACGTTCGGCGGCGTGATGTCGACGTCGGCAGCCACGTAGTGGATGCCGTCACGGGTCTGCGGCTTCCAGAAGCCGTAGTTGTAGCGATACGCGGACACGGGATGGCTCCACGTTCGTCCGTCCTCCGTGAACGACAGGTAGGTTTCCTGCGGCATCGTGAGCCGGGCCGGCCCGATGATGGTCGTGCTGAAGACGTAGAGCCGCTCTTCGGTGGCGAGCAGCTTCGGATCGCGGTCGTCGTACTCGCTGTCCAGGATCACCGACGGCGTCCACGTCCTGAGGTCGGCCGACTCCAGCAGCATGATCCGGCCGTACGTGGCCGGCACGTCTCCCCATCCATCCTCCCACGTCGCCGCGTGGGTGCCGGCGGACCGGAAGGCGACGTAGTACCGGCCGCGCCACCGCGCCATGCTGGTGAAGGCGTTGTGCCTGCCGTCGGAATGGATGGTCTCGGTGCTCTCGATCGTCAGCATCCCGGCAGCCCTACACTTCTTCGAGGATCGCGCCCTCGATGCCGCGCAGGTCGTCGTCGAAGTGGTGCCAGTACGTGACCAGCACGCGCCCGTCGTTCAGTTCCACCGAATAGGGGTAGCCGCAGTCCGGGCTGATCGCGTCGTCGCGGATGATGATCTCCGGCGCCGTGTCGATGTTCTCACCCTCGGGATCCAGGATGCGCGCCGAGCAGCCGCGCTGGCCGGCCCAGCGGGTGCCGACGGTGAGGAAGATGCGGCCGTCGCGCAGCCCGAGCATGTGCCCGGGGCTTCCGTGGACCATCGTCGGCCGCCACTGCGACCAGGTTTGCCCGTCGTCATCGGAGTACACCAGCACCAGCACGCGCCCCTCGAAGCTGGGGTCGGTGACGTGCGGCCCGGTGAGGCCCTGTTGGCGGACGATCTCCGGCCCGAGGGCCCCCGTGTGGCAGCGGTACAGCACCAGGATGCGGCCGGAGGGAGTGCGGTGGATGGTCGGCTCGCTGAAGTGGGCGACCTCGTCCTCGCAGATCCGGCCCCCGTACTCCCAGGTCTCGCCCATGTCACGGGAGATCCGCAGCATCCCGTGGTAGCGGAACTCATCGGTGACGTCGGTGGCCTTGCTCGGCAGGAACAGGCGTCCGTCCGGCATCACCAGCAGCCCGCTGCGGCTCACGCCGGTGTGCTGGGCCGGATGGCCGTTGATGGCGTCCGGGAGCGGCGGGAAGCGGACCGGTCTGGTCCAGGTGTGGCCGTCGTCGGTGGACCGCACCCAGAACGGCATCCCGTAGCGCACGGTCCAGTCCAGGCCGTGCGCCTCCGACCCCTCGGCCGGCACCAGCTCCGTGCACGAGCAGTGCAGGAAGATGCTGCCGTCCGGCAGCGAATGGCAGCCTCGGTCCATCACCCCGCCCCGCGGGTCGACGGTCACCAGGTATGCATCGCTCCAGGTCCGCCCTTCGTCGCTGGAACGGCACGCCTGCACGTTGAACAGCGGATGGTTGTGGTTGGCCATGCCGATGTGCGTGGCGCGCTGGAAGGTCATCAGCAGGTCGCCCTTCGGCGTCCGGTTCACGGTGGGCGAGAGTGCGTAGAAGCCCTCTTCGTGGTAGATGGTCATCCGGTCGGTCACTCGCCAGCTCATGGCCGACCATGATCCCCGGTTTCGGCGAAGCTGAACAGTCGCCGGTGGTGATCAGTCGGGCGGGGCTTCAGATCCGAGCGCGGCCAGGGAGCGGCTGACGACCGAGGCGCTGGCGGTCGCTTCCGCGGTGACGATCGCGGTCGCGCCGGCGTGGTGCAGCGATGCGCGGTCCAGTTCGTACGGGGCGCGCGCGATGATGGCGAGGTCGGGAGCGATCGCACGGATGCGCCGGACCGCGAGCTCGGTGGCGCGGGCGTCGTTGACGGTCAGGACCACCAGCCGCGCGTCCTTGCAGCCGAGCTCGTCCAGCACCTCACGCTGCGTCACGTCGCCGAGCACGGCCCGGTCGCCTATGGCGCGCGCCGCGCGCACGTTGTCCGGGTTCGCGTCGATGGCCAGGTAGTCGAAGCCGGCCTCCCTGACGGCACGGCACACCTCGCGCCCGGCAAGTCCGTAGCCGGCGACGATCACGTGGTCCGAGTGCGGTTCGTCCGCCTCGATGCCGGGCGGCTCCGCGCGCAGGAGCCGGTTCAGCCACGGAACCCGCGCCGCGCCACCGGCCAGGTGGGGGCCGAAGGCGATGACCAGCGGGGTCAACAGCATCGACAGGATGATCGCCATCATCAGGTGCTGGGACAGCGCGGCACCCAGCAGCCCGGTGCCCGCGGCCACGCTCAACAGCACGAACGAGAATTCGCCGACCTGGCACAGTGCCGCCGCCGACAGGATGCCCACCCGCAGCGGCAGGCGGAGGAGGAGGGCGGTGACGAGGATGATCGCGAACTTGCCGACGAGGATTGCTCCAAGTAGCGCGGCCGTTGTCAGGAACTCCCCGGCCATGCCGGAGACGTCCAGCAGCATCCCGACCGAGACGAAGAAGAGGCTGGCCAGGATGTCGCGGGCCGGGATCAGGTCCGCCATCGCCTGGTGGCGGAACTCGCTGCCGGCGACGATCAGGCCGGCCAGGAACGCCCCGAGCGCCAGCGAGATGCCGGCCAGGGACAGAGCCCAGGTCGTGCCGAAGCACACCAGGAAGACGGTCAGAATGAACAGTTCGCGTTCCCGTGTCTTGGCCACGAAGGCCAGCAGCCGCGGCACCAGGAAGCTGGCCGCCACCAGCACGCCGGCCAGAACCGCCACGGCCGTGCCGACCGTGAGGAGGATCTCCCGCGGGGAGCTGTCGCCTCCGGCCAGGAGGGGCACGGCCAGGATCATCGGCACCACGCACAGGTCCTGGAACACCAGGATGCCCACGGCCAGGCGGCCGTGCGGGGCGTCCAGCTCACCGCGCGCCGACAGCGCGCGCAGGACCACGGCCGTGCTGGAGACGGCGATCACACACCCCAGGAACACCGCCGTCCCGGGGGCCAGTCCGAACGCCCTGGCCAGGCCGGCCGTGCACGCCAGCGTCACCGCCACCTGTATGCCGCCGCCCAGCAGCACCGCCTTCCAGAGGCGGCGCAGGCGGTCGACCGCCAGCTCCAGGCCGATGCCGAACAGCAGCAGCACGACGCCGACCTCGGCCAGCAGCTCGACCTGGTGGGTGTCGTCCACCAGGCCCAGCCCGGTCGGCCCGGCCAGCACGCCGGTCAGGATGAACCCGGCGATCGACGGAACGCCGATGCGGCGCAGCAGCGCCACCACCACGACGGCAGCCCCGAGCACGATCACCAGATCCTTGAGGAAGCCCAGTTCAGGCACGTGACGGTCCCTTACGACACCTGCGCCACTACGAACCGGAGAAGTGACGCGCGGAGTCCATGCTGGAATGCAGGATTCGAACGATCAGAATGGCTGCCGGGCGCGGTAACGCCGCTCGGCTTCGGTCCATATCTCCTTCACCGTCTTGTCGGTCTCCCCGCTTGCCAGTCCTTCCTGAATCGCGTGCTTCAAAGCCCTGAATTGCGCATTCGTTTCCTGATCGCGGCGGATCAGGTCGCGTACATACTCACTGTCGCTTCCGTACTCGCCACTGGCGATCTGCGCTCTGATCCACTGCTCCTGGCGGTCCGTCACCGTGATGCTTTTCTTGACCAACGCCATGCGGCACCTCCAACTCCGGCAGGAGCAAGTAGGATCATATCGGATCATATCGCTTGGCAGCGACCGGCCGGCGACTGTCACGTGCCGTGGATGGCTATCGTTCGTACTTTGGCTGTCGGGGGGTTACCTCGCGCTGCAGGCGCAGCTCGCTGCCGGCCAGCGGCAGTGGCGTGCGGGCTCCGTCGCGCAGGTGTGACTGCAGGCAGGCGAAGATCAGCTCGGTGTTCCGCTGCGCGATGCGTACCCCGCCGCGGGTCGGGGCGCCGGTGTCGAGCGACTGCGCCAGGTCCAAGATCAGGTGCACGGCGGGGCTGCCGGGCTCGAACGCCGGGAAGCGACCGGGCCGCAGCACCGGCCGGCCGCGCAGGTCGGCGCCGCCCTCCTCGCGTACCTGCCAGTCGCTGCCGACCGTGGTGACGATGCCCCGCTCGCACACCACCTCGGCCTCGAACGGGCGGCCGCTGTCGATCAGGAACGCCGGCACGCCGTCGGCGAACTGCAGGCGGCCGCCGCCGCCCGGATCGGCATGCAGCACGGTGCCCTCGATCCGGTCCGCGCCCTCCGACAGGTGGAACTGCACCCAGCTCACCGGCGCGTCGCCGTTCAGCATCAGCACCAGGTCGATCGCGTGGCTGCCCATGTTGAAGATCCCGTGGCCGCAGTGGACGGTGAGCGAGCGTAGCGCGCCGTAGCGCTCCTCGGCGATCAGCGATCGCAGGACCCGGAAGCCGGGGTGCCAGCGCCGGTTGCTGCCCATGTTGAAGGCGACGCCGTTGCGCTCCACCGCCTCCACCATCGCGTCGGCCTCCGCCAGCGACGCCGCCATCGCCTTCTCGGCGTAGATCGCCCGTGCCCCGTGCTCGGCGGCGTGGATGACGATCTCCGCGCGGTGCTCGGGCTGGGTGGCGACGCTGACGATGTCGGGCCGCTCCGCGGCGATCATCTCCCGGTAGTCCGTGTATTGGTGCGCGGGCGGCACGCCATAGCGCTCGCCAGCGCGCGCCATCACGTCGGCGCGCTGGTCGGCCATGGCCACCAGGGTGGCGCGCTCGCACGCTTCGTACGCGGCGGCGTGCGAGTAGGGGTACGGGTCCGCGACCTCGTTGTCGATGAAGGCGCCGATGCGGCCGCAGCCGATCAGGGCCGCGCGATAGGTCGTCATGGTACAGGCTCCAAGCGGTAGATTGATCCGTTGCGCGCGTCTTCCAGCAGCCACAGCATCCCGTCCGGCCCCTGCTTGACGTCGCGCACGCGCCCCACGCGGCGGTGCAGCAGCACCTCCTCCGCGACCGCCCGCTCGCCGTCGAGCTGCACGCGGCGCAGGTGCTGGCCGGCCAGGGCGCCGGCGAACAGGTCGCCGCGCCAGCCGGGAAAGCGGTCGCCGTCGTAGAAGGTCATGCCCGACGGGGCGATCGACGGCGTCCAGTGCAGGACGGGCTGCGCCATGCCCGGTGCCGCCGTGCCGACCCCGATCCGCGCGCCGCTGCGATACTCCCTGCCGTAGGTGATCACCGGCCAGCCGTAGTTCGCGCCGGCATCGACCACGTTGATCTCGTCGCCGCCCTGCGGCCCGTGCTCGTGCAACCAGAGGCGGCCGGTCGCCGGGTGGACGGCCAGCCCCTGGGCGTTGCGGTGTCCGAAGGAATACACCTCCGGCGCACCGCCGTCGGCGAACGGGTTGTCGTCGGGCACGGAGCCGTCGTCCCGCAGGCGGATGACGGTGCCGGCGTGGTCGGCCGGATCCTGGGCGCGATGCCGTTCGCCCCGGTCGCCGAACGTGGCGTACAGCATGCCGTCGGCGCCGAAGGCCAGGCGGGATCCGAAATGGCGTCCGCCGCCCGACGGCTGGTTCATCGTGAACAGCACCTCGATCTCTTCCAGCCCGGATTCGGTCAGGCGGCCGCGGGCGATGCTGGTCGCATAGCGTCCGCTGCGTCCGTCGGCGTAGGAGAGATAGACCAGGCGGTTGTCCGCGAATGCGGGATGGAGCTCCACGTCCAGCAGGCCGCCCTGGCCGACCGCGGCGACCCGCGGCACGCCGTCCAGGTTCCGCACGGCGCCGGTTTCGACGTTCAGGCGCAGCAGCGCGCCCGGCCGCTCGCTGACCAGCGCATCACCGTCCGGCAGGAAGGCGATCGACCACGGGTTGGTCAGGCCGGAGGCGACGCGAACCACGCGGAACGTCGCCTGGTCCGATACGATGCGCTCCGCGACCACGGCCGGCTCGGCGCCGGCGGCGAGCGATGTCAGCAGTGCCAGCAGCGCGGCGGCTGCCGCGGCGCGCATCAGCCGGCCTCCGCGAACGGGAAGACCTCGCCGCCGGCCAGGGTGCGGTAGTCGGCGGTCTGCATGATGATCGAGTCGGTCAGCGCCCCGGCGTTGAAGGCGATGCGGTCGTTGGCCAGCACGGACGGGTCCACGTTCAGCGGCAGCGGCAGGATCGGCTCCCCGAACGGCGGCACGCTGCCGGGCACCAGCCCGGTGAGCTCCAGCAGCTCGGGCGCGCTGGCGAAGCGGATGCGGCGTGTACCGAACCAGGCGCGCACGGCGGTGGAGTCCAGCCGGAGCGACGCGCTCAGCACGAACAGCCGGAACCCGTCGCCGATCTTGACCACCAGCGCCTTGCCGCCGATCGACAGCGGCTCGCCGCGCACGCGCGCCGCTTGCTCGGAGGTCCGAACCGGCTCGTGGTGGACGTGGCGGTAGTCGATCCCGGCCTCGTCCAGCATCGACCGGATCCGTTGCAGGACGCTCATCGCCGACAGCATACCGAAAGATGGGGATCGAATGTAGTGCCGCCAAGCCCGCTCGCGTGCCGGTCGTTCGCCAGCTGTCAGCTCGTTTCAGCACTCGTCCCTGACGCGACGCTCAGGAAGCAATATCTTGACGAGCTTGTTGTGCCGCACGTTCCGGATGTAGAATCCTCCGCGGAAACGCTCCCGAGTGCGTCCCAAGCAAACACAGAAAGTGAGGATCAAAAGGATGACCCCGCACCGCTTATCATGCAGTTCGCTGACTAAAGATCTGAGAATACCTATAATTATTTCCATTCTTTGCGCGTCTTCAGCTATGAATTTGGAAGCGCAAACGTTCGGTGATGGCGCTCATGTTGTCGGACGGGACATCCGTCCAGGCACCTATCGCGCACCCGGAGGAGAGTTCTGTACATGGGAGCGAGTTAGCGGCTTCGGGGGAACTATGTCTGAGACAATAGCTGTAGGAGTACCGGTGGGGCCTACAATCGTAACGATAGCATCCTCAGATGCGGGCTTCAAATCTCAGGGATGCGGACTGTGGCGCCCGCTCAGCAGCGCTATCGAGTCACCTGCTACCCCGACTAGCTCAGAGCTTGGATTGTCCGGTAAATGGGTCGCGATAATCGGCCCTAATAAACTCAAAATCACACTCCACGAGAATGGTACAGCACGTAGCGGTGCGTGGCGCTACCTGGATTCCCCGATAGATCAACACTATCCGGTTCTGATTATTTGGCTGGTAGCCGCAGAAGGAGATTTGGGTCTGTTTACCTTCGGAGTGCACTGGGTAACCGATGGCCATGGTTGCCTATTGCGGCCTTTTCGCGTCCCGCTGGATGCGACCGATTGCAATGAGTACATCACTCCCATGTGAAACGTGGGTTGAGCGCTGCCTACTGCGCCACCGTGCTGTGCCCGGTTGTACTCGACTCGTTTCGGCACGCCCCCAAGGGCGACAACGGCAAGGCACCAAGTGAGCGATGAGTGAGTGAGCGCCTGACTGGTTTGGGGCTCGTCCATGCACAAACACTGCCGCGTGCAGGCGCGATGATGTCAGGGGTCTTCCTGCTCGACGCCCGATCGGTTGAACGTCATGTAGCGCTCCAACGGACGGACTGGGCCGATCATCTGCCCGGATCCACTACGGTGGAGTGATCGCGCAGAAACGGCAGGGCCGCTGATAGATCCCAATGCCTGAGTTGCTACTCTTCATGGGTTACGGGCTGTCACCTGCCGGTTGAGGGGCCAAGTTGTGCTGTCGTTCGATACCGCGTATGTAAGGTTCGCCCCTCGTAGATTCGCCCCAACCGGCTCCCTGATCAAAGGGTGGTCGTAACAAGCGTGGTCATTGCGAAGATGATGCGCCAACTCGTGGATTCGGAGAAGGATTCGGGCGAGGTCTCTATTCAGTTGTCGGAGTTCTTCGCGAGCGTTCATCGCGTCCAGTGCCTCGTCGGGATTCCTCAGATACAGTGTGTTGCCACAATCGGCTATCATGAACGAGTCCTTGGTCCAATTCGATCTTATCGATCGTTGAACAGCGGATATAGGGTCACGCTCTTTGGTAATCCATCCTGCGCGAAGCATCCGTTCGGTAAGTTGCTCCCAGGTCAATGGTGATTGGACGGAAAGCTCGTCGAGTGCGAATATGATGGTTGGCTTCTTAGGCATAGTGGTGGAATTCGTGCTCCTATGGTCGTATCGTCATAGACGCTCAAAGACGAAGGTTCCCGCGAACGGTTCGCCGTCGGTGAAGCCGGCCTCGCTCTCCGTGAGCCGGGTGATGGGTTCGGCCGGGTCGGTGTCGGAGGCGGTGTAGACCCTCCCGTCGTCGGTGCCGGCGTCGTAGACGCGGAGCTGCACTTCCACCCGCTCTCTCCAGGCTCCGTCCTCCATCAGCGGCAGCGCGGATACGCCCACGAACCAGTCGGGACTCGGCGCCACCATGCTGACCAGCGTCACGTACGGGTGCGTGGAGACGGCGTCGAACGCCAGGCTGACCATTGACGGGGACGTCCGCAGCATGTCGCCGGAAAGTTCGCCGTACGCGTCTCCGTCCTCGATGAGATGCTCGATCTCGTGCAGCAACTCGCTCTTGCCGCCGGTCTCCGCCATCAGCTCGATGCCGTCGGAGGCGATCTCGCCGATCTGCCAGAGGCGCGCGTCGCCGTGGTGGGTCGCGCCCACCAGACCGGAGAAGTGGGGCCCGCTGGGGAAATTGGTCGGATGGGTCTCCGCGCTCCACGTGGAGTTGAAGGTGACCCGGTAGCGGGCATCGGTCACCGTGTCCCCTACGGCGCACGCCGCGCAGAGCAGCAGAGCGGCAACCGAGACCAATGCGACAAACGCTTTGCTCATGCCGGCCAGCATAGCGGAACGCCTGCCCCGTGTGGACGCCGTGCGCTCGACCGCCGCAGAATCCGAACAGGATGGCGTCTGACCTGCAGCACGTTCCCGACGGGTACCGCCGCGAGCTGGACCGGCTGGCCGAGATCGAGGAGCGCCTCGATGCCGAGGTGCGCTTCGACGACCAGCGGTTCGCCGGCCTGCGCGACTACCGGACCGTCCTGGAGCTGGCCACGGTGCGCCTGAGTCTGGCTACCCTCGCGGTCGAGGACGGGCGGGACGCGGAGTTGGCCCGCGCCAAGGCGCTGGCGGCGCTGCAGGCGCTGGACGACCTGCGCGGGCTGTCGCTGTCCGACGACCAGTCCGAGCTGATCCGCGGCTCGGACGCATTCGCCTCGGCGCAGGAGCAGCTCGAGCGTTTCCTGATGGCCGGCGGCGGCGTGCTCCTGGAGGACCGCGTCGCCGACGCCGAACGCTGCCGCAAGCTGGCGCGCATCGTGGCCTCGGCGGTCAGCAAGCACGCGCACCGCGACGACACCTATCGCCCCCTGTTCCGGACCGAGAAGCTGCCGGAGCCGGTCCGAACCCTGGTCAATCTGCTGCTGCCGGCGCTGGCGCCGGAGAACCAGGCGGAGCCTCCCTACGGCCTGGAGGAAGGCGAGGAGGAGGTCCGGCGCGCGCCGCGCATGACCGTGCCGCTGCCGCAGGCCATTCACTACCTCGAAGAGGAGGTGCTGCCGGCGTACCGGGACGCGGCGGACGCCACTCCGGGCGATGCCGGCCTGCAGACGTCCATCGCCACCCTGGAGCAGCGCATCGAGCGCCTGCAGGCGCTGCGCGTGTATCCCCGCTCCACGCCGCTGCCGATCGAGCCGGGCATCCAGACCGACACGCTGGTCGGCTTCACGGCCGAGGGCGTGCCGCTGGTGACGCTGGGCATCGGCGTCGACGTCCGCTCCGGCACCAACCTGGACCGGATGCGGGAGCTGATCCAGTCGGAAGTGGTGCGGCGCTGCGCGGGCGGCGGCTTCGCGGCCGAGCTCGACGGGAGTACCGGCGGCTGGCTCCGGCCGGCGGCGACCACCGCACCGGCACCCGCGCTCCCAGCCTGCGGTTGAACGCCAGCAAGCTGTTTCCGGCGTTGCGCCGCTCCTATCCGGTGCTCCGTCACCTGGAGGACCGCGTGCAGCTCGCCCGGCTGCTGGAGCACTGCCGCCTCTATGGCGAGGCGGCCACGCGCCGGTTGATCGAGCTGGAGCTGGCGGCGCTGTCCGGCGCGGAGCGGGCGTTCCCCGATCGGGCCGTTCCCGATCAGCGATGAGCGCCGGCCGCCCGTTCCGCATCGCCTTCCTCGACGGGGAGCCGCCGGGGGCAGCGCAGCGCGCCGCGGCGCAGGGGACGGTGGAGCTGGTCGATCCGTCGCGGGCGGCCGATCCGGGACGGGTCGACGGCGTGGTGATCGGCGGTCCGATCGAGCGCCGCGCCGAGCGCGTGACGGGACACCTGCGGGCCGGCGTGGCGGTTCTGGCCGCCGCGCCGCTGTCGGCCGAGGCCGCGGAGCACGACGCGCTGGTGCAGGACGCCGAGGAGGGACCGGGCCGGCTGCTGCTGGCCTACCGGCAGCGGTGGCGCCCGGAGGTTGCCGCGGTCTGCGCCGCGGCGGAGGCAGGCGAGCTGGGCGGGACCGGGCTGATCCGGTTGCACTCCTGGCGCGTGGGCGACCAGGGAGAGGAGGCCGCCACGGCCGCGCTGCGCGAAGCCGTCGACACGGTGCTGCGGGTGGCCGGCGCCGGACCGGAGGCGGTCCACGCCGCGGGCGACCGAGCGTGCCTGCTGGTACACCTGGGCTTCGCCGGCGGCGGCATGGCGCTGCTCGACCTGGCGACCTCGCCCGCCGAGCCCTACGACTCGCTCACCGTGATCGGTGCCGACGGCGCCGCGCACGCCGAGGACCACCGCAACGTCCAGCTCCTGTACGACCGGCGCGGGCTGCAGGGCATGCTGCTGCGCGGCGACGGGGAGCTGGGCCTGCTGTGCGCCTTCGCCGGCGGGGCACACAGCGCCGCGGACCACGAGCGTGCGGTGAGCGCGGTGACCGGGGCGATCGGCGCGTCGCTCCGCACCGGCGCGGCGGTCCCGAGGCCGGTGCCGTGATCCCGGTCATCGCCCTGGGAGGCGCCCGGCACTGCTACTTCGCCCACGCCGCGGCCGGCGGCCATGCCCGCTTCCGGCTGGTGGCGGTGGCCGATGCGGCACGCGCGCCCGACTGGTCGCTGGCGCGGGCGCGCCGGCTGGCGGCGGCGCTGCAGGTGCCGTTCGAGGACGATATCGATGCGGCGATCTCCCGCTACCGGCCGCAGGCGGCGTGCGTGAGCCCCGCGACCTCCCGGCACGCGGAGCTGACCGAGATCGCCTGTGCGGCCGGACTGCACGTCATCCAGGACAAGCCGATGGCCCACACCCTGGAGGACTGCACGCGCATCGTGCGGGCGGTGCGGCGCGCCGGCGCGCGCTTCCTGCTGTGGAACCGCAACGGCGCCCCGGCGATCCGGCAGGCGCGCGATCTGCTGGAGCGGGGCGCGCTCGGCGCGCTGCGGGCGATCCACGTCGACTTCTACTTCGCCAAGGATGCCGGGCCGCGCATCGGCGAGGGGCGGCCGGCGCCGCCGGATCCCGGCTGGGAGCCGCTCGGCGAGCTCTCGGTCGAAGGGATCTACCCGCTCGCCTACATCGCGCACCTGGCCCGGTCGCCTGCCGCCACGGTGTTCGCACGCGCCGCCAGCCACTTCCACCAGCGCCACCGCGACCACGGCATCGAGGACCTGGCGTCGCTGAGCCTGCGGCTGCACGGCGGCGTCCTCGCCTCGGTCAGCTTGGGCAGAATCGGCCGGGCCAGCCACCCGGACCTGGGAGAGATCGCGCTGCGCCTGATCGGCAGCGACGGCAGCGCCGTGATCGCCGAACCGCGGCCGGAGGTGGCGGTCTACCGCCGTGGCGCGGCGCCGTCCGCGTTCCCGCACCGGCGGGTCGCCGCGGAGGACGCACGCTTCCTGCTGGACGACCTGGCGCGCGCCATCGACACCGGCGGGCGCACGGTCTGCGACGAGGTGGACGGGTGGCGTATCGCCGCCACCGTGCACGCCGCGCTCGCCTCCGTGCGCAGCGGCCGCGTGGAGCGGGTGCCGGATCTCAATGTTACGAAGCCTTAACATTCCGTTCTTTCCCCCGTAACCACAACCTGACGATCATCTATGCACCCAAACGGCAGAAGGTCGCATGAAATGACGATGAACATTCACGGAAACCGAGCCCGTTTGCTGCGTCAGGCCGCGCTGCTCGCGGCTCTGAGCGGGCTCATCGCCGCCTGCGCGGTCGGGGACGGAGGGGAGGCCGCCGGCAGTGCGGCACCCACGCCGCCGGCACACGGTTCGGGAGACGCTTCGTTCAGGCTGGTCGCCGACCAGCCGCTCGACACGATGGCTGCCGCGCTGGCCCTGCAGCAGGTGTTCCGCGACGTGGCCGGCGCGTCGGTGCCCACCGTGGTGCAGATCGACACCACGCAGACCAGGCAACGGTTCGGTTCCGCGTTCGAGCAGCCGAGCGGCACCGGCTCCGGCGTGATCTACGACCGCACCGGCAACACCTACTTCGTGCTCACCAACGCCCACGTGATCCAGAACACGGACGGCATCAGGCTCACCCTGCACGACGGGACCGAGATCTCCGAAGGCGTGCGCCTGGTCGGAGCCGACCGCAACCGCGACGTCGCGGTGCTGCGGTTCGCCTCGCGGGAACCGCTGGCCGTGGCGATCATGGGAGACTCGGACGCCGTGCAGGTCGGCGACCAGGTACTGGCGGTGGGCAGCCCCTTCGGATTTCAGTCCACGGTGACCTCCGGGATCATCAGCGGCCTCGGCCGCGAGCAGCGCCGGATCCCGTGGGCGGAGTACATCCAGACCGACGCATCCATCAACCCGGGAAATTCCGGCGGCGCGCTGGTGGCCCTGGACGGATCGGTCGTCGCACTCAACACCTGGATCGCCTCCAACCGGTGGGGCACCAGCGTGGGGGTCGGCTTCGCGTTGCCGATCAATACCGCGCTGCTCGTCGCCGACCAACTGCGCGAAGGCGGCGTGCGCTACGGGTATCTCGGCGTCCAACTGCAGCCCGCCGGCGACGTCGGGCAGTGGAGCGACGGCGCGCTGGTCACCAGCGTGTACTCGCAGTCTCCCGCCGAGCGTGCCGGGTTTCTGGCCGGCGACGTGATCATCGCCGTGGATGGTCAGGCGGTCACCGGCACCGGCGAGGTCATGCGCAACATCGGCGGCGCCGGACCCGGCACCCGGCTGGCGCTCACCGTGCTGCGCGACGGCGCGGAGCAGGAGATCACGGTACGGCTGGGCGAGCGTCCGGAGTCCGAGGATGACACGGGAACCGACTGGCCCGGGATCTTCGTGGTCGACGATCCGCCGGGTCAGGGTCTGGGCGTGGAGGGCGTGTCGAGGACGTCGGCCGCACGGGCCGCCGGTCTCCGGTCGGGAGACGTGATCATCGAGATCGACGGCGACACGGTCGCCGACGTGGAGGACTTCTACGCGGCGCTGCGCGAGGCCGATTCGGCGGAGCTCACCGTGATGCGTCCAAGTCGAACCGGCACGCGCACGTTCACCGTGACGATCGACCGCTGAGGCGGTCGCGGATCAGTAGCCGAAGTCGGCGGCGACGCCCGACAGGCTGCGCGGCCCGCTCTCGATCAGCCGGCGTCCCTCGTCCGCGATCGACTCGAACGCGTGCCACCACGGCCGGCTGCGCGCCGTGGCCAGCTCCCGCATCTGGCGCACGCGCGGCAGCGCGATGCGCCGGAACGCGTCAACCAGCCCGTCCCAGGTGGTGGCCTCGGGGGCGGTGAACGCCTCCTTGAAGTAGGCGCGCCCGCACATCGGCGCCGCCACCAGGTCGGCGACCAGCGCGTACTGGGCCGCGTACTGGGAGAAGTCCACCGCCGCGCTCAGCAGGAACAGCGGCCGCGGGCACGCCTCGGCGATGCGCCGGCAGGTCCCGCGCACCACCTCCGCGCTGGAGGCGGGCTGCACGTTGCCGGCCCCGTCCTCGACCCAGAGGAGCGGGATCTGCGTCTTGTAGAACGAGCCGAACGAGCCGAACTCCTCGGCGATCTGCACCAGCGCCTCGGGAAGGCGCGCGGCGAACGCGGCGCGGTCCTCACCCGGCCTCTCCAGCAGCAGCGTCTCCGAGAACAGCGGCTTGCCGAGCTTCCGGCAGCGCTCGTCCACGTCGGCCAGCCAGTCGCGGTTGCGCTTCCAGCTCTCCGGGTGGTCGGGGTCGAGGTTGACCAGCGTCTTGAAGCCGTCCAGGTGCTCGGCCGCCTCTTCCGGCGGCAGCTCCAGGACCGACAGCTTGCCGGCGCCGCCGTCCATGGTCTGCCCTGCGGAGGATTCCAGGCGGCCGATCAGGTAGGTGCCGCCCAGCTTCTCTCGGAAGCCGGCCGAGGTGTAGGCCAGCCGGTTGAACAGCGCCGCGCTGGCCGTGCCGCCGAGCGCCGCGGCGAACTCGTGCGCGGTGCGCCGCACGTCGTCGTCTTCGGCGGCACGCGGGTCCCGCGTGTTGGCCAGGAACGAGTTCAGCAGCCTCAGGTAGGAGCCGTGCTGGTCGGAGGCGAACACGTCCAGCACGCCGTTCGGCGCCGCGGCCGCCAGCCGCTCGAATGATTCCTTGGTGATCGACAGCCCGTCCGCATAGCGGGCCCACGGTTCGTTCATGCTCGTCCTTTCATCATTGAGTGATCAACAGCACCTGCAGATCGCCGACGTTCGTACGCGTCGGCCCGGTACGCAGCAAGCCGCCGGCGCGGTCGAAGAAGGTATACGAGTCGTTGCGATCCAGGTACTGACGGGGACTCAGCCCCAGACTTCGGGCCGCATCATATACCGCCGGGTCCGCAAACGCACCCGTGGCGTCGGTCGGGCCGTCCGTGCCGTCGGTGGAGGCGGCCAGGAAGTGCAGCCGGCCGCGTTCCGGGTGGTCGGCCGACTCGGTCAGGAACGCCAGTGCCATCTCCTGGCTGCGGCCGCCGGCGCCGTCCCCGCGCAGCGTGACCGTCGTCTCGCCGCCGCCGATCACGCAGCAGGGGGCTGCGGCCGCCACCCCGTGGCGTGCGACGTCGGAGCCGATCGCCAGGTAGACCTTGGCCACCTCGCGCGCCTCACCGACGATCTGCGATGACAGCGCCAGCGTCGGCCAGCCCAGCGCCCGCGCTTCCGCGCGCGCGGCGTCGAGCGCGGCCAGGTTGCTCCCCAGCAGCACGTTGTGGACGCCGGCCAGCTCCGCGGCGCCGGGCTTGGGCGTCTCCGGCAGGCGGCCGTCGCGGCCGGCCTCGAGCACCCGGCGCGCCCTCGCCGGCAGCGCCGCGGTCACGCCGTAGCGGTCGGTGATCGCCAGCGCGTCCGCGTAGGTCGTCGCATCCGCCGCGGTCAGCCCGGAGGCGATGGTGTCCAGGCGGTCGCCTGTCACGTCCGACAGGATCAGGTTGAGCGAGCGGGCCGGGTGGATCAGCGCCGCCAGCCGGCCCCCCTTCACCTGCGACAGGTGCTTGCGCACGCAGTTCATCTCCTGGATCGTCGCGCCGCAGGCCAGGAGCAGCTCCGTCACCCGCTTCTTGTCGTCCAGGTCCAGGCCGGTCAGATCGCCGCCGGTCTCCAGAGGCGCGGCCAGCAGCGCCGACCCGCCGCCGGAGATCAGGCCGATCACCAGCGTGCCGGCGTCAGCGTCGCGGCAGTGACGGGCGATCGCGCGGGCGGCCCGTTGGCTTTCCTCGTCGGGAACCGGATGGCCGGACTCGATGACGTCGATGCGCGTCAGCGGCTCGCCGTGGCCGGCCTTGGTGGCGATGGTGCCGCCGGCGATCCGGTCGCCCAGCAGGTCCTCCAGCGCCAGCGCCATGCTGGCCGACGCCTTGCCGGCGCCGATGACGACGATCCGCCGGACGGTGTCCAGGTCGATCTGGCCGTCCCACCCGGCGACCCGCAGCCTCCGGCCGGTGACCGTCACGCCGGAGCGGATCAGACGGTCCGGCCGCACGGGGGCCAGGCCGGCGCGGTAGATGCGCTCCAGAACCTCTCTCATCGGCCTTCCCTCTCGATCCAGGAGCGCAGCGCGTCCACGGTGCTCGGGAACGCAAGCTCCTCCCACGGGATGGCGGCCGGCTCGGCCCAGACCGCCTCTTCGCATTCATCGCCGGCCGTCAGGGTCCCGCCGGTAACGGCCGCGGTGTAGACGATCAGCACCACGGTCACGTCGGGGTAGGAGAAGACGCCGTGCAGCCCTTCCAGGCGCACGCGCAGGCCGGTCTCCTCCCAGGTCTCGCGTACGGCGGCGCGGTCCACCGGCTCGCCCCGGTCCACGTAGCCGCCGGGAAACGTCCACTTGCCGCGCGCCGGGTTGATCGCCCGCCTGATCAGCGCGATGCGGCCCTCATCGACGACGATGGCGCCGGCGGCGACCTTCGGATCGAAGTACACCACCGCGCCGCACCGCTCGCACACCGGCCGCTGCCGGCCGTCGATCAGGCGCGATGCCAGCGGAGCGGCGCACGCGGCGCAGAAGCGGGTCGCCGTTCCGTGGACGTGATCGGCCGTGTCAGCCATGCGTTCCCGGTCTACCCCATCGCGGTCTTGATGTCGAGCCGCCTTTCCACGATCGTCAACGAAGCGCCGAGTCGTACCCCATGCCCGACCATAGCTACTTCGCCAACGTGATCAGGCAGATCGCCGACCTCCTGCGCGGGCCGTACCGGCCGCCGCAGTACGAGCGCGTGATGCTGCCGATGACGGTGCTGCGCCGCTTCGACTGCGTACTGGCTCCTACCAAGGCCAAGGTGCTGACCGAATACCGAAGGCGAAGGGACAGACTCGATGGGGACGCCCTGGACAGTGTGCTCAACAAGGTCGCAGACCAGCGGTTCCACAACCACTCAGACTTCGACTTCGAGAAACTGCAGGGAGATCCCGACAACATTGCCCAACACTTGGTCAGCTACATACAGGGGTTCTCGTCCGACGTACGCCGCATCTTCGAATATTTCGAGTTCGAGGCCGAGATCGAGAAGATGCGCCAAGCGAACATCCTGTACATGGTCGTCTCGCAATTCCGCTCCCTGGACCTTCACCCCGAAGCGGTGCCGAACCGACATATGGGCCTGATCTTCGAGAACCTGATTCGTCACTTCAATGAGCTCGCCAACGAGACCGCCGGAGAATATTTCACGCCGCGCGACGTGATCAGAATGATGGTGAGCGTGCTGTTCAACAACGACGGCGACCTGCTCTCCACCCCGGGCGTGGTGCGTAGGCTCCTCGATCCCGCCTGCGGCACCGGCGGCATGCTTGCCGCGGCTCAAAGCTATTTGCGCGATCGTAACCCCGAGGCCAATCTGCACGTTTACGGACAAGACTACAACAAGCGCGCCTACGCCACCGCCGCTACCGACATGCTGATGAAAGAGGTGAGCCAGACCGGCGGCGCGGACAACGTACGCTTCGGCGACAGCCTTACCGAAGACCGGTTCGAGGGCGCAACCTTTGACTACTTCCTGGCCAATCCCCCGATCGGCGTTGACTGGAAGCAGCAGCAGGGCGAGGTGAAGCGCGAGCACGCGCAACGAGGCTTCGCCGGCCGTTTCGGCGCCGGACTCCCGCGCGTGACCGACGGGTCGCTCCTGTTCCTGCAGCACATGGTGGCCAAGTTCAAACCCGTACGCCCGGCCGAGCACCGGCACGGCTCGCGGCTCGCCATCGTCTTCAGCGGCTCGCCTCTGTTCACGGGCGGCGCCGGCTCGGGCGAGAGCAACATCCGACGCTGGATCATCGAGAACGACTGGCTGGAAGCGATCATCGCCCTGCCTGAGCAGATATTCTACAATACCAGCATCGGTACCTACATCTGGATCGTCACCAACCGCAAGGAGGAGCGGCGGAGGGGCAAGATTCAGCTTATCGACGCCCGTGATGTCTGGACGCCGGGCGGAAGCTCGGAGAGCCGGCGCAGCCTCGGCGACAAACGCCGGCACTTCGCCGACCATCAGATCGACGAGATCGTCCGGCTGTACGGCCGTTCCGTGGACGATGAGCGTTGCAAGTGTTTCCGCAACGTCGATTTTGGTTACAGACGCGTCACCGTCGAGCGCCCCCTGCGTCTACACTACCAGATGACGTTGGAAGGTAAAGAGCTATTTCTGGACGTCTGTCCCGAGCTGATCGACGACGTACTCGCCATCGATGACACTCTGGGTCGCGAGCCCATGGACGATTGGAGTGTGGTGAGGCTGCGGATTGCCCAGATCCTGAGGAACCGGAGTTCAAGCTGGAAGAGACCTCAGAAACGGCTGTTCCGCGAGGCGTTCACCGCAACGGATCCACTGGCAAAGCCGGTTAGAAACGGCCGTGGCGACGGCTTTGAGCCGGACACGTCTCTGCGGGACTTCGAGAACATACCGCTGTCCGAAGACGTCGATGTTTACTTCGAACGGGAAATTCGACCGCACGTCCCCGACGCATGGATGGATCGGGCCAAAGACAAGATTGGATACGAGATCAACTTCAACCGCCATTTCTATCGCTACACGCCGCCACGACCGCTGGAGGATATCGACGCCGATCTAAAGCAAGCGGAGGCAGAGGTAATGCGACTACTGAGTGAAGTAGTAACATGAACGTGAGGAGCCGACGGCCTGCTCTGCGGATCGTACGCGCCTGAGATGACCCGCCGTGAAATTGTCGCAGCCGGACACGACGCCGTGAGATGGCGTTCTGCAAAGCTGAAGTATGTCGCCAGACTCAGATACGGAGACTCCCTGCCGCAGCAAAGCGCTGACGGCGACGGCCACTTTCAGGTATTCGGCTCGAATGGACCGTACGGATCGCATTCGGAGGCCAACACCGGATCACCCGCAATCATCATCGGGCGCAAGGGCTCGTACGGTAAAATCAACTGGAGCTCGCAGCCTTGCTTCGCCTCTGATACTACCTTTTTCGTCGATGAGTCGGTCTGCCAACATGATCTTCGATGGCTGTATTGGCTGCTTCACACCTTAGCGCTGGACGAGGGAACTGACGAGGCTGCGGTGCCAGGCCTGAGTCGAGCGACCGCATATGGGATGGACGTCCGAATCCCACCGCGGACACAGCAACGCGAGATTGCGCAGTATCTGGATCAGGAGACGACACGTCTGGATGCATTAGTGGCGGAGAAGCAGCGGCTGATAAGCCTGTTGGAAGAAAGGCGTGCCGCGCTTGTCGCCCGAGTTGTTCTACGCGGTATGGACAGAGACGTTCTTCTCCGGAACTCGGACGTTCCATGGATGGGAGAGGTCCCCAAGCACTGGGAAGTGTGGAAGCTGGGACACTTGGCGTCGATTGGCAGTGGATCGACCCCAAGCCGCAGTCGCTCGCAGTATTGGGACGGAGGCGACATTCCATGGCTCAACAGTAGCGCCGTGAACCATCCGGAGATTCTGGCTGCTGACCAATTTGTCACGCAGTTCGCGCTCCGTCAGTGTCACCTGCCGCTAGTAAGAAATGGGGCTGTAGTCGTCGCAATTAGCGGCCACAGGAAGTCGCGGGGACGGTCCGCGGTTCTATCGATCGATGCCACGATCAATCAGCACCTTGCTTACATCAGTCCGAGAGACGCGTGTCTCTCGTCGTGGTACTTGAGGTGGGTGCTTTGTGCGGCCTATGGATTTATCAGAAGCGCTGGCGATGATGTCGGTGACACGAAGGGGGCTCTTACCTGTGAGGATCTGGCAAACCTGCGGGTACCCGTGCCGCCGAATGTGGAGCAACAGAAGATCATTACCGAAATGGCGTCGAGAGTACGGTCGATCGACGAATTGGAAAATGCGACGCTGCGCACTATCTCGCTCCTTAGGGAGCGTCGCTCTGCGGCGATTGCGGCCGCAGTAGCCGGTCAACTCGGCGTGGAGGTTAGAAGTGAGGGTCACTGAGTTCAAGGTAACGAATGTCCGGCCCATCAAGACATGCGAGTTGCGCTTTCGGGAGGGATTCAACCTGCTTGTCGGAGACAATGGTGTTGGCAAGACTACTATCATTGACGCTCTGGCGGTTTGCGTCTCAGCGTACGTACGGCAATACAATCTCACCGGTGAGGAGATTCTGTTCAGTGAGGATGATATTCGCATGGATGCCGAATCGCTGGACGTCGAGTGCAGCTTCGAGCGGGCGGGATCACGATTCCCGTTGGTGCTGCACCAGCCTCGTGGGCAGGGCGTCGATAGGCCGAGGAAGATGGAGTTTATCGGGCATCAACCACGGATCGATCCGGACATTCTTGAAGCCCCACGCCATTCGGATGGGGAGGACGGCAAGGCGTTGGGAGTTCTATACGCGACGAATCGGGCAGTGCCGAAAGAGAGATGGCCGCGGTCGCTCATCGGCGGCAGATCGCGGGCGTACGAGCACGCTCTGTCGGATCGGGAGGTTGATCTGGGACACTTCGCGAGTTGGATGAAGGTGATGGACACTCTCGACACGGAACGCAGCCGAGCGACGGTCGGCGCGCTGCAACGCGCGGTGCGGCGTTTTCTGCCCGGGTACAGCAACCTACGCGTCGGCGGACCTGACGATCGTACTCTGGTGATCGACAGAGCGGACGTTACGCTCCCAGTCCGATATCTGTCCCATGGAGAGCTGGGAATGCTGGCTGTAGTCCTGGACCTGACGAGGCGATTGGGGACCGCGAACCCAGGACTCGCAGATCCGGCGGGCGCGGCAGCGGCGGTGGTGTTGATCGACGAGATTGATCTCCACCTGCACCCGAAATGGCAGCGTCAGATCGCTCGCAAGCTCACTGAGACATTTCCTCGCTGCCAGTTCATCGCGACGACGCACTCGCCTCAAGTGATTGGAGAGGTGGAGCACGACCGTATCCAGATCATTACCGACGACGGGGCGTACTCGCCGACGCACTCCTTCGGGGTCGACTCCAGTCGGGTCCTGGAAGAGATCATGGAGGCCGATCCTCGCACCAAGGAAGTGCTGGACTTGCTCGCACAGATCAAGGATGAGATCGATCACGATGCATTCAAGGGCGCTCGGCAGTCGTTGAATCAGCTGATCGGCAAGGTTGGACACGGCGATCCGGAGGTGACGAGAGTTCGCACGCTTCTGGACTTCATGGACGACAGCGAATGAGGACGATCGTCAAGCGGACGGAACCGGCGACGTTGACGACTCACCGCAACACGTCGCAGTGTGACTACAGCAACTATGCAGACAAGGACACGCTGCGCAGCGCTCTCGTGGCAGAGCAGCGCGGACTCTGCTGTTACTGCATGTGCCGAATCGAGGATGAGTCCAGTGCGATGAAGATCGAGCACTGGCGAAGCCGGACGACGTATCCGGGTGAGCAACTCGCGTATCGAAATCTGCTCGCCGCGTGTCCAGGAGGCGAGGGCCAGCCACTTCAGCTACAGCATTGTGACACGAGGAAGGGCGATCGAGACCTGCTCTGGAATCCAGCCGATCCAGAACGACGAATAGAGGAGCGGATCGGCTACGCGCTGGACGGTGCGATTTGGTCAAACGATCGTGCGTTCGACCGTCAACTAAACGATGTATTGAACCTGAACGTTTCGCGGATCAGGAACGAGCGAAAGGGAAGCCTTGATGGAGTTCTCGATTGGTTGAGCGCACAGAGGAGGCCGGTGCCGACGCAGCGCCTGGAACGGGAGGTTGAGCGCCTAAACTCGCCTGAGCAACTTGCTCCGTACGTGCAAGTCGCTGTCTGGTGGCTGGAGAGAGAACTGAGGAAACGCGCACGGAAGTCGGAGTGATGGAGCGGACCGGTGAGCGGCGTTCGAGACGGTCATTATTGATCCCGGTATCTGTCATGGACGAGCGTGCATCACGGGCACGCGCGTGCTGGTGACCACGATTCTCGACAACCTCGCCGCCGGACTGGATGCCGAGGAAGTCGCCAAGAGCTACCCGTCGATCAGCCGCGAATCGGTGGGGGCGGCGGTGTGCTACGCTGCGGACTTGGCTCGCCGTGTCTGAATCCGGATCGCGCTCGCTTCGCCTGACGAAGCTCGACGCGCACGACTGGGCGTCGGAGGCGCTCCTGTGCGTCTCCTGCGGTGAGGAGGTGACTCGCGACGGGGCGCGGATCAACGTCTCGGGCGCGCACCGGCACGACTTCTTCAACCCGCAGCGTGTCCACTACGCGATCGCCTGCTTTGCGCCGGCCGACGGGTGCCGTACGGTGGGCGAGCAGACCGACCGCTTCACGTGGTTCGCCGGATACGCGTGGACGATCGCCTTGTGCCGGCGGTGCGGGACCCACCTGGGCTGGCGTTTCGTATCCGCCGGGGGCGGCCACCGCTTCTTCGGGCTGATCGAGTCGCGCCTGGTGCGGCTGGGGCAGGGCCGGGCCAACTGAGTGGGACGGTCATGAGCCCCCGCGTCGGCGGCCCGCGCGGCTGTCGGCCCGAGGAGCTGCCGCAGGTGATCGAGTTGATCGACGCGATCTTTCGCGCCGGCTCCGATCAGCGCATCGCGACCGACTACCCGCTGGTGTTCACGCGCCGGCATGCCGAACGGTCGCGCGTCCTGGCGGTCGACGGCCGGATCGTCGCCCACGTGCCGGCCGCGCCGCGGATCGCTGTGGCCGGTCCGGACCGGTTCGGCGTGGCGATGATCGCGCCCACGGCCACTCATCCGGACCACCGTCGCCGCGGATATGCCACGCGCTGCCTGCGCGACGCGCACCGCGTGATCGCCGGGCACGGCTGCGTCGCCGCGGCGCTGTGGACGGAGCGGGCGACGTTCCCGTTCTATCGCCACTCGGACTGGGAGGCGGTCGCCTCGCAGGGCGAGGCATTCGTGCTCACCGCGGCGGACCGCGAACGGTTCCGCTCGACTCCCTTCGCGGTCAGCACGCAGGGCGACGACGAGCAGGGCATGGCCGAGCTCCTGGCGCTGCATCGGGCCGAGCCCTGGCGGCTGGAACGCGACGAGCAGCAGGCGCGCGCGCTGTTCCGGCTTCCCAAGATCGCCGTGTTCCGCGCTGACGACGCCGGCGCCGGGCGCCTGCGCGGCTACCTGGTGCTGGGGGCCGGCACCAACAAGCCGGGCATCATCGAGGCGGCGGGCGATCCGCTGGCGGTGGAGCACCTGCTGCACCACGTGCTCGGCAGCCGCGCCGGCGGAGCGCCCGTTCAAGTGGTGCCGCCTCCCGCCCGGCCCGACGGGGTCCCTTCGACCCTGTCCGCCGTGATCGCCGGCCGCGGAGCGGGGCGGCGCATCACGCTGGAAGAGGCCGCGGGCGTCGGCTTGCAGATGATGCGGCTCTTCAGCCTGCCGCGCTTCCTGCAGGCGATCGGCGGGTACCTGCGGCAGGCCGCGGCGTCCGGTGTCGAAGGGGCGCTCACGCTGGGCTGCCGGGAGGACGGCCAGGCGGTCCGTGTGCGGCTGGCTGGCGGCGAGGCTGCCGTCGAGCAGGCAGCTCCCGCCGCGGCGCAGATGCTCGGCCGCCGGCAGCTCGTGCAGGTGCTCTTCGGCCACCATCCCGGCGATGAGCCGCCGCCGCTGCTCGACGACACCGGATTGGCGGCGGCACTGTTCCCGTACCGGCTCCCGCTCTGGGAGCTGGACCACTGTTGAGAGAAAGAGGAGCGATCATGGAACGACGAGAGTTGGCCGGCATGCCCGACGGGGTCTCGGCCATCACGCTGGGGACCATGCTGTTCGGGCGTCCCGTGCCCCGGCAGGAGGCCATCGGGCAGGTCCACGCCGCCCTCGACCTGGGCGTCAACCTGTTCGACACCGCCGACATCTACGAGGGCTACGACCGCTTTCTGGGCTCGCCCGGCGGGGTCGCCGAAACGATCCTGGGCGAGGCGCTGCGCGGCCGGCGCGACCGGGCGTACATCACCACCAAGGTGGGCAACCCGGTCGGCAGCGGGCAGGACGGTGGCCATCCGGCCGGCGCCGACTACGCGGGGACCGGTCTGAGCGCCGAACACGTCGAGCAGCAGATCAACGCCAGCCTCAGGCGCCTGCGCACCGACTACGTGGACTACTACCTGCTGCACATCGCCGACGCGGACACGCCGCTCGAGGACACGCTCGGCGCCGTCGACCGGCTGGTCCGCGCCGGCAAGGTCCGGCACTGGGGCTTCTCCAACTTCGACGCGGACCGGATCGAAGCCATGCTCGACCTGTGCCGCGCCGGCGTGGCGCCGCCGCCGGTGGTGGCGCAGCCCTGCTACAACTGGCTGGAACGGGACGTGGAGTCCGGCTACCTGCCGGCCTGCCGGCGGGCGGGTATCGGGATCACCCCGTACCGGCCGCTGGCGGGCGGCCTGCTGAGCGGCAAGTACCGTCCCGGCCGGACGCCGCCGGCCGGGAGCCGGGCGTCCGAGTCGGCGTGGATCGACGCCGCGGAGATCCCCCACGAACGGCTGCGTCCATTCGATGAAGAGGCGGCAGCCGCGGGCGTCGCGCCGGCGTGCTACGCGGTCCGCTGGCTGCTCGCGCGCGACGGGGTCGTGTCGGTCGTGACCGGCGTGAAGTCGGCCGCCCAGCTCGAAGAGCTGGCCAACTGCGCCGGGAACGCCGCGTCATGACCGTGGACACCGCCCTCGGCGCGGTCGACCAGGGCCGCCTGACAGCCACCGCCACGGCGTTGATGGAGATCGCCAGCCCCACGGGACAAGCCGGAGCGGCCGCCGACCGGCTGGCCGAGCTGTTGGCGGCCGACGGGTTCGAGGTGGAGCGCATGGCCGCGGGCCATCCGGATGCTCCGGCGGTGATCACGCGCTTGGCCGGCGCGCGCCCCGGACCGACCCTTCAGTTCGACGGCCACCTGGACACCGTCCACCTGCCGTACCGGCTGCCGCGGCTGGCGGGCGGCGTGCTGTCCGGCAGCGGCGCGGCCGACATGAAGGCCGGGATCGCCGCGGCGGTGGAGGCGCTGCGCGCGGTGCGCGACGCCGGCGGCCTGCCGGCGGGCGGCCTGCTGTTGACCGCGCACGACCTGCACGAGGCGCCGTGGGGCTACGGCGAGCAGCTCGACGCCATGATCGCCGCGGGCGTCGCCGGCAACGCGGTGATGCTGCCCGAGTACGAGGGCGCGGAGCTGCCGGTTGCCGGACGCGGCAACGCCGTGATCGCCGTGACGGTGCGGCGGGCCGGCGAGCCCATGCACGAGGTCCTGGGCGGCGCGGAGCAGCCCGACGTGATCGCCGCCGGCGCCGGGCTGACGCTGGGCCTGAAGGAGCTGGCCGCCGAGCTCGCCTCCGAAGGCGCAGGCGTGGCCGGCCGCGCCAGCGTGTTCATCGGCACGGTCGCCGGCGGGCAGATGTTCAACCAGTCGCCGGTCGAGCTCACCCTGGAGGGGACGCAGCGCTGGCTGCCCGGCACCCGGCCGGAAGCGGCCGAACGGCGGCTGCGCGACTGCCTGGCCCGGCATACGCCGCCGGGGATCCAGGTGGACTGCCGCTGGCAACTCGTCCGCGGCGGCTTCGAGCTGGACTGCGGCCACCCGGTGGTGGATTCCTTCGATCGCGCGGTGGCTGCCGAGCTCGGCGCGCCGCTGCCGCGCGGCCCCAAGCGCTTCGCCGACGACGGCAACAGCTTCAGCGACCTGGCCGGGATCCCGGCCATCACGCACGGGCCGCGCGCCACCGGCGCGCATACGGTCGACGAGCGGGTGCCGGTGGATGAGCTGACCCGCGTGGCGCGCGTGTACGCGGCCACGGCCGTGCGTTACTGCGCCGGCGCCGGGGATCTGCGGCGGTAGAGCCGGTAGAGGACGATCGCCAGCACGCCGGCGACGCAGCCGGAGACGAACACCGGATCGTAGCCCCAGGCGGCGATCACCGGGCCACCGCCGAAACCGACCGCGATGAAGGAGAGCGCCGCCGCCGTCTCGGTGGCGCCCGCCATTCTGGTCCGCCAGCGTCCGGACACGCTGCTCATGGCGGTGAGCAGAATGGCGGTGCGGGCGATGTGGGTGATGCCGTTGAAGCCGATCAGGGTGACGAGCGCGCCGGGCCGCGAGTCGAACAGGACGATCGGCAGCATCACCAGCGCCACCGCCGCCATGGAGACGTACAGCGTACGGTCGGCGCCGAAGCGGCGGATCAGCTCCGCGGACGCCAGCACCAGCGGGATGGCGAGCCCCATGGACGCCGACCACGCGGTGCCGATCGCCTGCGAGGTGGCGCCCTGCACCTGGTCCAGGAAGACGCTGCCGTAGGTGTACATGATCGCTCCGGGCGTCACGCGCAGGAACATCAGCAGGAACATCACCGTGATCGCCAGCAGCGGCATCCGCTCGCCCGACGACGGAGCCGGCTGCCCGGCGCGCGCGGCCGGCTCCGGGCTGACGTCCGCCGCGCGCGAGATCAGGAAGGCCGCCGGCATCGTCGCCACTCCGACCAGGACCAGCGTCAGCGCGAACGGTTCGGCGTGCTGCTGGGTGAGCCGCAGCAGGTCGGCCGAGGCGGCCGACAGATAGCCACCGCCCAGGCTGCCGACCAGGCCGCCCGCCATGCCGGACGCCGCCCACGCGGCATAGGCGCGGGCGTGGGTGCTGGGGGTCGAGGCGGCCATCAGATACGGCTGCAGCGCTATCATGTACAGGCCCAGTCCCAGCGAGCGCAGCAGCAGAACGCACAGGACGAACGGGGTGCGCGTCGGCGGCGGAATGAACAGCGCGAGCGGCACCAGCAGGTTGCTCGCCTGTCCGAACACCGCCCCCAGCATCATCGCCGCCCGGGGGCGCATCCGGAACGGCAGACCGCCGGCGCTCACCACCACCGCGCAGGCGGCGTACATCACGACGCTGATCGCGTGCAGGCGGCCGACCGCGGTGACGTCGTAGCCCAGGCGCAGCAGGAACAGGTTCATCACCGCGCTCTGCACCCCGAACACGGTGGTGGAGATCATCAGGTCGGCGCCGAGCACCCACCAGATGTCGCGGCCGAGCCCGGCGGCCGGGGACGGCGGTCGCGTGCTCAGCGGCGTTAGCTGATGACGTTGCGCGGCTCGCCGCGCAGGAACGCCAGGATGTTGTCGACCGCGCCGCCGTTCAGCAGGTCCACGCCCTCGGGAGTGGTGTCCGCGCAGTGCGGGGTGAGCACCACCTGCTCGCAGGTCAGCAGCGGGTCATCGGCCGGCAACGGCTCCTCGGTGAACACGTCCAGGCCTGCTCCGCCCAGGTGGCCGGAGTCCAGCGCGGCCTTGAGCGCCGCCGCATCGACGATCGGACCGCGCGCGGTGTTGACCAGCAGCGTACCGGGCCGCATCAGCGCCAGCTCGCGCGCCCCGATCAGGCCGCGGGTCGTCTCGGTGAGCTTGACGTGGATGCTCACCGCGTCGGCGGTTGCCAGCAACTCGTCCAGCTCCAGGAAGCGCACGCCCAGCCGCTCCGCCCGCTCCGGCGACGGATGCGGCGTCCAGGCCACCACCTCCATGCCGAGCGCACGCCCCAGGCGCGCCACGGCGCCGCCGATGTCGCCGGCGCCGATCACCCCCAGCGTCTTGCCGCCCAGAAAGACGTTGTCCATCCGCTCCCACCGGCCCGCGCGCATCGACTCCGTGAAGAAGGCGGCGCGCTTGGCCGCGGCCATGAGCAGCGCCAGCGCGTGCTCGGCGACGATCGGGGCGGTGCGGCCGGGCTGATTGCAGACCAGGATGCCGAGCTCCCGCGCCACGGCCAGGTCGATGTTGTCGACGCCGATCGAGCAGGTCGCGATCAGCGCCAGCTTCGGCAGCCGGCGGAGCGCGTCTTCCTTCCACTCGACCTGAGCCCGCGAGTTGAGGATCACGTCGGCGTCGCCGGCCCGCTCCACCTGCTCGTCCAGTCCGCCCGGCAGGTCGGTGAAGACGGTGACCCGGTGCGGATCGAGCCGGCGCAACTGGGGCGAGTCGGCGATGTGCGGGGGATGATCGCCCGGAATCACGACGTGCGCGGGGTTCCGTGCGGTCCGGTGCGGAGTAGAGGCGCTCATCGCGGCGACAACGTAGGGGTTTGCGCGGTCGCCGACAAGCTACGTCCAGCGGCGCGGCCGCACCTCGTCCTCGCCCAGCCCCAACCGGTCGCGCAGGCGCTCGAAACGTGCGCGCGGCGCACCCTGCCACCGCAGGTCGCCGACGGATTCCGCGATCGGCACGTCGGTCACCAGGGTGGCCAGGCGCTTGTACAGCAGCGCCCGGTCGCGCTCCGCGTTGAGGTTTCGCGCCAGCGCCTCGGCGCCGCGGGGCCGCACCGACCACTCGCCCGGGTCCTCCGGGATCGCCTCGATGCTGCCGTAGCGGGACAGCACCGTCGCCGCCGAGCGGGCGCCCCAGCGCGGGATGCCCGGCAGCCCGTCGGCGCCGTCGCCGACCAGCGCCAGGAAGTCCGGAACTGACGTGGGCGGCACCCCGAAGCGCTCGCGCACGCCGGCCTCGTCACGGCCTGCGCGCCGGATGCGGTCGAAGGTGACGATGCGCTCGCCGTCCACGACCTGCGCCAGGTCCTTGTCCGGCGAGCAGATCACCACCTGCCCGACCTCCGCGTGCGCGGCACAGCGCAGCGCAGCCGTGGCCAGGGCGTCGTCAGCCTCGTATTCGTCCATCGGCCAGGTGACGATGCCGAGCGCCCGCGACGCCTCCTCGGCCTCGTCGAACTGGGCCAGCAGCTCCTCCGGGACGCCGGCGCTCGACTTGTACGGACCGAAGAGCCGGTTGCGGAACGACTCGATGGGGTTGTCGAAGGCGCAGGCGACGTGGGTCACGTCGCGCTGCCGGAGCAGGGCGGCCAGCGAACGCAGCAGACCGGCCACCGCGCCCACTTCCTGGCCCGACGGCGCGCGCAGGGGCGGCGCGCCGTGGTGGGCGCGAAACAGCTCGAAGGTGCCGTCGACCAGGTGGACCCGCACCGGTCCGTCAGATCAGGGGGATGGCCCCCTACCACCACCCCATCTTGTCGCGCAGCGTGTTGACGTGGGCGATGTGGTGCTGCCCGTGCCATGCGTAGCTCTGCACGATCCAGCCGATGGTGATCACGCCATGCTCGGGGTGATTCAGCGTTCGCTTGAACGCGTCCTCGTCCAGGGCGCGCAGCGCAGCCACCCAGCGGGCGTGCAGCGCCTCCAGCAGGCTCATGGACGATTCGATCGGGGAGGCCGAGCCGTCGGGCAACTCCGCCCAGGCGGCCTCGTCATAGGGCTTGATCGTCGGCTCCTCCTCGGTGAGGGCCAGCTTGGTCCGCACGTAGGCGTTCAGGTGGCTGTCGGCCAGATGGTGCACGACCTGCCGCACGGTCCAGCCGTCCGGCCGGTAGGGGGTGTCGAGCTGGCGCTCCGAGAGATCCTGGACCAGCGCGCGCAACTCGCCGGGAACCCGGCCGATCTGGTCGATCCAGCCCTTGTGCTTGGCGCGGGTCGGCTGCGGATCCTCCTCGAACCTGCCGATCGGGAACCGGAGGGCCTCCAGCCGCGAGTCGTCGATGACCGCGCCGTCGCTTGTCGTTTCGTTCGCGTAGTCTTCCACTAACAAGTTTATACTGCCGCGGAGGGCCTTCCGTCGAGCCGTGCTATCGTCACGGCCGTCATGGCACACCTGTTCGGACGGACCTTCACGCGGGACGAGCTGCTCGACCTGGTCGGCGACATGAGCCAGGTGGCGGCCGTGCGGCGCGCGGAGCTGGTCGAGGGCAACGAGCGCGGCTCCGGTCTGATCGAGGTCACCAACGCCTCCGGCCTGTCCTTTTCGCTGCTGCCCGGGCGCGCCCTGGACATCGCCTCCGCCTTCTACCGCGGGATGTCCCTCTGTTTCCGCGGCAACACCGGCGACGTGGGGCCGGCCTTCTACGAACCGCCGGGCTACGGCTGGATGCGCGGGTTCTACGGGGGAATGCTGACCACCTGCGGCATGACCTTCGTGGGCCATCCGGAGGTGGACCCGGAGGAGGAGAACGAGGAGCTCGGCCTGCACGGCCGCCTGTCCTTCCTGCCGGCCAAGCAGGTGCGCGCCGGCGGCCGCTGGCAGGGGGACGACTACGTCATGGAGGCCTCGGGCACGATTCGCGAGGCGGTGGTGTTCGGCACCTGCCTGGAACTGTCGCGCACGGTGTCGACCACGCTGGGCGAGCGCAGCATCCGCGTCCACGACCGGGTGGAGAACCTGGCCGCCGAACGCTCACCGCTGATGATGCTGTACCACATGAACCCGGGGTTCCCGCTCCTGGATGCCGGCACGCGGCTGGTGGTGAACAGCGAACGCACCACGCGGTGGCAGGACGATGTCGAGGTCGGTCCCGACGTGTACGCTGTGGCTCCGGCGCCGCAGCCGGGCGGCGGCGACGTGGTGTACGTGCACCGGCCGGTCGCGGACGCCGACGGCATGGCGAGCGCGGCGCTGCTCAACGAGCACCTCGGCCTGGGCCTCCGCTTCCGCTTCCCGAAGGCCCAGGTGCCGCTGCTGACGCAATGGCAGCACTTCGCGACCCGCACCTACGTCACCGGCATCGAGCCCGGAAACTGCAGCCCGCTGGGCCGCGCCTGGAACCGCGCGAACGGCTACCTCCGGCACATCGAGCCGGGCGAGGTGCGCGAGTTCCACATGGAGATCACGGTGCTGGACGGCGACGGGGAGCTGGCTGCCGCGGAGCGCGAAATCGCCGGGTGACGGTTCCGGCAGTGGACGAGGCACCCGCACACCCCCGCATTCCCTACGGCGAGTCCGACTTCCGGCGTATCCGCCTGCGCCGGTGGCTGTACGTGGACAAGACCCGCTTTCTGCGCCGGCTGGAGCAGGAGCGCTACGCCTTCCTGATCCGGCCGCGGCGGTTCGGCAAGTCGCTGTGGGTGTCGCTGCTGGAGAACTACTACGACCGCTGGTGGGGCCACGAGTTCGACGCCGTGTTCGCCGGCACCGACATCGGCCGCAACCCGACGGCGGAGCGCCACCGCTACGTGGTGCTGCGCTTCGACTTCTCGGCGGTCAACGACAAGCTCGAAACGCTGGAGCGGGAGTTCGAGACCTACTGCCACATCGAGCTGCGGCACGCGTTGGAGCGCCATCCGGACCTGTTTCCCGAAACCGTGTTGCAGCGCCTCCTCGCCCCATCTTCGATCGCCACCAAGCTTTCCGAGCTGTTCCTGTACGCCAGCGATCACGACGTCCGGCTGTACGTGCTGATCGACGAGTACGACAACTTCGCCAACACGGTGCTGGCGCAGCACGGCGCGCAGGCGTACGAGGACTTCACCCACGGCGGCGGCTTCTTCCGCAACTTCTTCGCGACCCTGAAGTCCGGCACGGCGCGCAGCGGCGGCGGCATCGACCGCCTGTTCATCACCGGGGTGTCGCCGGTCACCATGGACGACGTGACCAGCGGCTTCAACATAGGCAAGAACATCAGCCTGCACCCCGACTTCAACGAGATGGTCGGCTTCACCGAGGCGGAGGTGCGGCGCCTGGTCGAGACCTACCGGGAGCACGGCGTGTTCGACCAGGACGTGGATGAGGCCATGGCCCTGATGGGCGAGTGGTACAACGGCTACCGGTTCGCCGAGGAAGCCGAGACCGATCTGTACAACTCCGACATGGTGCTGTATTACCTGGATCACTCGATCCCCAATCGGCGCGTGCCGAGGTACCTGATCGACACCAACGTGCGCATCGACTACGACAAGCTGCGCCACCTGCTGGTGGTCGGCCGCCGGCTCAACGGCAACTTCGACCTGCTGCGCGAGATCATCGGCGAGGGGCAGAAGGACGTGCTGCGCATCCAGCCGAGCTTCCCGCTGAAGCGGCTCGCCGACCGGATGAACTTCCTGTCCCTGCTGCACTACTTCGGGTTGCTGAGCATCCGCGGCGTGATGGACGGCGCGCTGCGTCTGGCGATCCCGAACCAGACCGTGAAGCAGTTGATGTACGGGTACCTGCGCGACGGCTACCGCGACGTGGAGGTGTTCCGGGTCGACCTGTACCGGTTCGAGCAGTTGATGCTGCGGATGGCCAATCAGGGCGAGTGGCGGCCGGCATTCGAGTTCCTGGGCGAAGCGATCGCCGCGCAGACCGGGATTCGCGACTACATCGCCGGCGAGAAAGTCGTCCAGGGGTTCCTGGCCGCGTACCTGAGCGTGACCGACTTCTACGTGTTCCGGTCGGAGGCGGAGCTGGGGAAGGGGCATGCTGACATCGCCCTGGAGCCGTTGCTGGCGCGCTTCCCGCACCTGCGGCACGGCTACCTGATCGAACTGAAGTACCTGAAGCGCTCGGAGCCGGCGGAGGAGGCGGGGGTGGCGGTCGCGGTGCGGGAGGCGACCGGGCAGCTTGAGCGCTATCTGGCGGACGAGCGGCTGGCGCGGCAGTTTCCGGGGGTCCGGTTCACGGGTCTCGCGGTGGTGTTCCACGGCTGGGAGCTGGCGCGCTGCGAGGCGGTGTCGTAGCCGGCGACTTCGCTGAGCGGACAGCGGTGGTGACGGCCGGCTGACCATCCCTCAGCCACGGCCCCCCCCCGAGGACGGCGTGGACAGCCCCGGCGTCACACGGTCAGAGCTGGGCGGCGCCGACGTCGGTCGGCAGGCCGACTCCTCCGAGGGAGCCGTTTCCGTTGTGTCCGTTGTGGACGTCCGTCCCGTGCGGCGCGACCGGCCCGTTGGGCACGTGCACGTGCTCGATCTCCGCGCCCAGTGAGCGGTACACGGCAAGCACGTCCGGGTAGCGGCGGCGCAGGATGTCCGTGCCGTGGATGACGGTCTCGGCCGGATCGGCCAGCGCGGCCAGGAACAGCGCCTTGACCGACTGGATCACCTCCGGCGGGGTGACCTCGCCGCCGAGGAAACGGGTCGGCGGTTCCGGCACCACGACCCGCTGCGAGTCCAGCAGCTCGATGTCGGCGCCGAGCTGGTTGAGCTGATGGACGAAGTTCAGCCCGTGCTCGTACATCCAGTTCTGGAACAGGATGCGCCCGTTCATCTTGCACGCCAGGGAGACCATCGCCGGCAGCACGTCGGTGGGGAATCCCGGCCACGGTCGCACCGCCAGCTTCGGCAGTCCGGGGGCGGCCGACGGCAGCAACTCCGCGTTCAGGAAGAGATCGTCGCTCCCGTCGGCGATCAGGTCGGCGCCGTCGCGGGTGATGGCGAGCCCGAAGCGCTCGAACCAGTCGATGAGTCCGGTCATGATGTCGGGCAGGTTGGCGCCGCGGATGCGGATCCGGCCGCCGGTCATGCCGGCGGCGACGATGAAGCCGGAGATGTCCACGTGGTCCGGGGACGGCCGGAAGTCGACGGTCTCCGTGCTGCCGTCGATGCCGCCGGTCACGGTCACGCGGTTGGTGTTGATGCCTTCGATCCGCGCCCCCAGGTCGCACAGCAGGTCGAGCAGATCGCGCACGTGCGGCTCACAGGCGGCGTCGACGATCTCCACGGTCGTGCCGGTGCCGGCGGCGTACATGACGGCGTTCTCGGTCGCGGTGACGCTGGCCTCCGGGAGCCAGACGGTGCGCCGGGGCGCTTCGCCGCGCGGCGAGGTGAACCGCAGGTAGCCGCCGACCTCTTCGATCGTGACGCCGAGCGCCCGAAATGCGGCGATGTGGGTCTCCAGCGCGCGCTGCCCGAGCCGGCAGCCGCCCGGCATCGGCAACTCGGCCACGCCGAAGCGGGCCAGCAGCGGCCCGACGAACAGCACCGGTGCGCGAAACCGGGAACCCAGGTCCGCATCGACCCGATACGACGACACGGGACGGCAGTCGATGGTGACGTCGCGGCCGACCTCTTCCACGGCCGCCCCCCAGTGGCGGTAGATGGACAGGAACGTCTCCACGTCGCTGGTGGCCGGCAGGTCGCGAAAGCGCACGGGCCGATTGCACATCACCGCGACCGGCAATGCCGCCATCAGGGAATTCTTGTTCTGGATCGGCAGGACCGTCCCGCTCAACCGGTGACCGCCCACGATCCGGTACGTCCCGTTCATCGCACTCCTCTGTCCAGGGTAAGGTGCCACCATACCATGACTTGCGTAGATGGCACAACGGTCGCCGGCAGCGCGGCCGGTACGGTCAGCCACGGCTTCCTGCGTGCCCGGTCGTGAGCTCGGCAACAATGTTTCGCCCCCCCGATGTTCATTGTCGGCAGGGATCGGTGAAAGCTGTTGCCCCGGGCGCGAATTCCGGCACGTGAAAACCTCCGCGCGCGTCGCTCCGTAAGAACCACCGGCCCCGCGCGATCCAGACGGCGATGTTGAAGTTTCAGTCCTCCCACGCGCGTGTCGCGTTCGCCATCGTCGCCGTTGCGATCCTGGCCGTCGCCGGGGTCTCGATCGCCGGCCCGCGGGCGGAGACCTCCGCGGCGCCGGCCGATGCCGGCAGCGTCGAGCTGCTTCCCGAGGAGTCGGCGCCGCCGGGCGCAACCCGGCAGTTCCGGACCGACTTCAGCCGCCACACGGTGCCGTACTCGGAGATCCTGTCCGGCGGTCCGCCCAAGGACGGCATCCCCGCGGTCGACAACCCGCGGTACCTGTCGGTCGCCGACGCCGATGCCTGGCTGGAGCCCCTTGAGCCGGTCGCCGTGATCGAGGCCGGCGGGCGGGTGCGCGCGTATCCCATCCAGGTCCTGACCTGGCACGAGATCGTCAACGACCAGCTCGGCGACCTGCCGGTGACGGTCACGTTCTGTCCGCTCTGCAACACCGCGATCGCCTTCGACCGCCGCTTCGACGACCAGGTGCTGGATTTCGGCACGACCGGGCGGCTGTTTTACAGCAACCTGATCATGTACGACCGGCAGACCGAGACGTGGTGGCAGCAGGCAACGGGCGAGGGGATCGCCGGCACCTACGCCGGCAGCCGGCTGCGCTTCGTCCCGCTTGCCATGGTGAGCTGGGAGGATTTCAAGGCCTCCTTTCCCGACGGCGACGTCGTGTCCAGGGACACGGGCCATCGGCGCCAGTACGGCATGAATCCCTACGGCGGCTACGACCGCGAAGGGAGCCGCCCGTTCCTGTACCGCGGTCCCGCCACGCCGTCCGACCTTCCGGCGATGGCGCGGGTGCTGACCATCGAGCTGGAAGACGAGGCGGTCGCCTATCCGTACGAGCTGCTGCAGGAGCGGCGCGTCGTCAACGACCGGGTGGGCGGCACACCGGTCGCGGTGCTGTGGTCGGCAGGCACCGCGTCCGCCCTCGACCACTCGGTGATCTCCTCCGGCCGCGACGTGGGCGCCGCGGTGCCCTTTTCCCGCCAGGTGGGGGACCGCGTGCTGGAGTTCGAGCTGCGCGACGGCCGCATCGTCGACACGGCCACCGGATCGGTGTGGAACCACCTGGGCCGGGCGGTGGAGGGCGAGCTGGCCGGCACGCAGCTCGCGCCGGTCGTGGGCGTCAACCACTTCTGGTTCTCCTGGGCCGCGTTCCGGCCGCAGACCCGCGTCTTCGCCGGCTGACGTGACGGTTGCGCTATAGTCGCGGAAACGTCAGAGGCGACTGCCGCGCGGAGTCGGCGGCGGCACGCTCGGGTCGGGGGCAGCATGGGGAACGCACGGATCTTGATCGTCGCGGCGGACGAACCGGATGGCGCCGGGGTCGCGCACCTGGAGGAACGCCTGCAGGACCTGGGCTACACGGTGTGCGCCGCCGTGTCGCCCGGCCGGCGCGGCGGCGGCGGCGCCGTCGACCACGCCGCGCGCACACGCCCCGACCTGGCCCTGATCGATCTCGGCCGCGCGGGCGCCGGCGTCGAGGCGGCCGAACGGCTTGCCGCGCACGGGTTCGACCTTCCCGTGGTCTATCTGACCGACGCCGCCGACGGCGGCCGGCTGCAGCGGGCGCGGCGCACCGATCCGTTCGGCTACGTGCTGAAGCCGGTCGATGAACGGCAACTGCACCTGACCATCGAGGCCGCGCTGGCCATGCACGAGCGCGACTTGCAGCGCCAACGCGCGATCGCCGAGCTGCAACGGCAGACCCGCCGCATGGAAGCGATCATCAACAGTCTCAGCGACGGCGTGGTGGTGACCGATACGAACGGGGAGTTTCTGTTCGTCAACCCGGCCGCCGAACAGGCCGTCGGCATGGGGGCCACCGATACCGCGCCCGAGGAGTGGGCCGAGACCTACGGCACGTTCTACCCCGATGGAAAGACGCCCTTCCCGTCCGAGCGCCTGCCGCTGGTCCGCGCCATGCACGGCGAGGTCTCCGACGACGTCGAGCTGCTCATCCGCAATCCGCAGCGCCCGGACGGCGTGTACATCAGCGTCAACGCCAGGCCGCTGCAGGTCGAGAACGGGGTGGAAGGCGGCGTCATCGTGTTCCGCGACATCACCGTACTCAAGGAGACGGAATCCACGCTGCACCGGAAGATCGACGAGATGCAACGGCAGACGCTGCTCATGGAGACCATCTTCAACAGCATCAGCGACGGCGTGGTGGTTGCCGACGAGGACGGGAACTTCACCATCTTCAATCCCGGCGCGGAACGGATCGTCGGCATGGGTCCGACGGAGGCCGACCCCGCCGCGTGGAGCGAAACGTACGGGCTGTTCCGGAGTGACGGGGAGACGCCCGTTCCGTACGACGAGCTCCCGCTCGTACGCGCCAGCCGCGGTGAGTCGTCGGACGAGGTGGAGATGTTCGTACGCAACCGTCGCAAGCCGGACGGGGCGTACATCAGCGTCACCGGGAGGCCGCTGCAGGGCATGCCGGGCGGCGTCGTCGTGTTCCGCGACGTGACCGATCGCGTGCTGGCGGAACAGGAGGTGTCGCGCGCCTTCGCGCAAGGGCGGCTGGACGTCGTCGAGACGATCCTCCACAACATCGGCAACGCCATCAACAGCGTCGCCATCGGCGTGGGGACCATCCGCGAGAAGGTGCTGAACAACGAGTCGCTCCAGCGCATGTTCGCCCTCGCCGATGCGCTGCTCGACCATCAGGACGACTGGATCACGTACCTGCAGACCGACCCGCAGGGCCGGCAGGTGATGCCGTTCATCCTGGCTCTCGCCGAGGACCTCGGCGGCTGGCACGCGGGGCTGCGACAGACGGTCGAGCGCGTGGAAGGCCGCGTGGGGCACATCGTCGACATCATCCGCACGCAACGGTCGTTCGAATACCAGAGCATGGCCCGCAAGGAGATCGATCTGCGCAGGGCGATCACCGTCGCCTTCAGGATGCTCGAAGATTCGCTCACCAGACGCGGTATCGAGACCCGCATCGATTGCCGGCGCGCGCCCAGGGAGATTCGGATCCAGGAGAGCGCATTTCATCAGTTGCTGGTCAATCTCGTCAGGAACGCGCTCGAAGCCATCGACCGCCTGGCGAAATCGGGCGAACCGCCCGCGCAACCGCGCATTCGCGTCGACGCCTACGTCCGGGAAGATGCCCTGGTCGTGGACGTGATCGACAACGGCATCGGCATCGAACCGGAGATCTCCGCGAAGATCTTCTCCGCCGGCCATACGACCAAGGACGGCGGGAGCGGCATCGGCCTCCATTCGGCGGCGAACTTCGTCATCGGGTCCGGCGGCAGCATTCGGGCGCTGAGCGACGGCATCGGCGCCGGCGCCACGATCCGGGTTACGTGGCCGGTCGCCTCGGTGGCCCCTTCCCCGGTTTCCCCGGGGGGGGGGTGACCTCGGGTAGGTGGTGAAGGCGCGCACCCGGGCAGGCAGGAGCCGGGCCAACGGGCGCGCCGTTTGAGCGCCTCGTCCCGGAAGCGATAGAGTGGCGGCGGCGGTTCCGGCAGTGGACGAGGTTCCCGCGTACCCGCGCATCCCCTATGGCGAGTCCGACTTCCGGCGCATCCGCCTGCGCCGGTGGCTGTACGTCGACAAGACCCGCTTCCTGCGGCGCCTGGAGCAGGAGCGCTACGCCTTCCTGATCCGGCCGCGGCGGTTCGGCAAGTCGCTGTGGGTGTCGCTGCTGGAGAACTACTACGACCGCTGGTGGGGCCACGAGTTCGACGCCACCTTCGCCGGCACCGACATCGGGCGCAACCCGACGGCGGAGCGCCACCGCTACGTGGTGCTGCGCTTCGACTTCTCGGCGGTCAACGACAAGCTCGACACCCTGGAGGAACGCTTCGAAGGATACTGCCACATAGAACTGGAGGGGGCGCTGGAACGGCATCCCGACCTGTTCCCCGAAGCGGCGCTACGGCGCATCCTCGCGTCTCCTGCGATCACCGAGAAACTGGGCGCGCTGTTCCGGTATGTGGGCGACCACGACATCCCGCTGTACGTGCTGATCGACGAGTACGACAATTTCGCCAACACCGTGCTGGCGCACCACGGCGCGGAGGCGTACGAGGACTTCACGCACGGCGGCGGCTTCTACCGCAACTTCTTCGCCACCCTGAAGTCCGGCACGGCGCGCAGCGGCGGCGGCATCGACCGCCTGTTCATCACCGGCGTGTCGCCGATCACCATGGACGACGTGACCTCGGGCTTCAACATCGGCAAGAACATCAGCCTGCACCCCGACTTCAACGAGATGGTGGGCTTCACCGGGGCGGAGGTGCGGCGCCTGGTCGACATCTATCGCGGCCACGGCGTGCTCGACCAGGACGCGGATGAGGCCATGGCCCTGATGGGCGAGTGGTACAACGGCTACCGGTTCGCCAAGGCAGCAGACACCGACCTCTTCAACACCGACATGGTGCTCTACTACCTGGACGAATCCATGCCCAACCGGGGCGTGCCGGACTACCTGATCGACACCAACGTGCGCATCGACTACGACAAGCTGCGCCACCTGCTGGTGGTGGGCCGGCAGCTCAACGGCAACTTCGACCTGCTGCGGGAGATCATCGGCGAAGGGCAGAAGGACCTGCTTCGCATCCAGCCGGGTTTCCCGCTGAAGCGGCTCACCGATCGGGTGAACTTCCTGTCCCTGCTGCACTACTTCGGGTTGCTGAGCATACGCGGCGTGGTGGACGGCGCGCTGCGTCTGGCGATCCCGAACCAGACCGTGAAGCAGTTGATGTACGGCTACCTGCGCGACGGCTACCAGGACGTGGAGGTGTTCACGGTCGACCTGTACCGGTTCGAGCAGTTGATGCTGCGGATGGCCAACCGGGGCGACTGGCGGCCGGCGCTGGAGTTCCTGGGCGAGGCGATCGCGCGGCAGACCGGGATCCGCGACTACATCGCCGGGGAGAAGGTGCTGGAGCCCCGTGCCGGGGCTTTAGGATTCCTGGCGGCGTACCTGAGCGTGACCGACTTCTACGTGTTCCGCTCGGAGGCGGAGCTGGGGAAGGGACATGCCGACATCAGCCTGGAGCCGCTGCTGGCGCGCTTTCCGCACCTGCGGCACGGCTACCTGATCGAGCTGAAGTACCTGGCGCGCAGCGAGCCGGCGGACCAGGCGGGGGTGGCGGCGGCGGTGAGCGAAGCGACGGCGCAGTTGCGGCGCTACCTGGCCGACGAGCGGCTGGCGCGGCAGTTTCCCGGCGTGCGGTTCACGGGCCTGGCGGTGGTGTTCCACGGCTGGGAGCTGGTGTACTGCGACGCGGTAGCGAAGCTGCCGTGAGCGGCATCCTGAAGAGAGGGATGCTGGCGTGCCGTCCGTTGCAACGTGCGACGGGCGTCGCAAACTGCGACAGACCGCGCCCTTCTCCACCAAGTTCATTATCACAAAAGACTTGAATCAGATGACGGGAGCCTGAACGGGGGCTCGTTCGTCGCATTCTGCGACACGCGCAGGCATCCGGGCCGATTCGGGTTTCCCTGCCAACAATTTTCCTCACAAGGAATTACCTCTCGTTACGGCGTTCCGGCACATGCTGGCACGGTTCGTGCTGATCAATGGCATGGACCCGCGGACGGAGCGCGTGAGGCGCCGGGTCGTACCCGCGGCTCGCACCCGTACCCGTGGTCCGCACGTGTTGATGAACGCCTTCTCTGTCGCGGACGCTCGTGCGCGGGGCCTCCGGCGCGCCGGGCTCTGGCTGTGTGCGGCGGCGCTGTTCCTGCTGGCGGCGCCGCTTGCCATGGGGCAGGTCCAGTTGGCGGTCCTCGGCCTGGACGTCACGCTGCCCGAGGATCCGCTGGTCGTCGAGGAAGGGAGCAGCCGCACCTACTCGGTGCAGCCGATCGGCCGGTTCGTCCGCTCGGCGACCGTACGGCTGACCAGCTCCTCGGGCGCGGCGACGGTCTCCCCCGGCTCGCTGATCTTCACCGGGCAGACCTGGACGACGCCGCAGACGGTGACCGTGCGCGGCGCGCCGGACACCGACCTCGACGACGCGGACGTGACGATCGGCTACGGGGTCAGCGGCTTCGTCACGGCGGTCAATACCTGGCCCACCACTCGGGTCGAGGTGATCGACACCGGCACCGGGACCGACCGCGTGGCGGTGTCGGCGGCCACCCTGACCTTCGACGAGGGCAGCGCCGCCGGCTACACGGTGCGGCTCGACAACCGGCCCGGCGCCGCGCAGACCGTGACGATCACCCCGCGCGCCTCCCTCCCCGGCGCGGTCACCGTCTCCCCGCGCGCGCTGACCTTCACCGCGCGGACCTGGAAGACGCCGCAGACGGTGACCGTGCGCGCCGCGCGCGACACCGACGCCGAGGACGCGCGCGTGCAGGTGACGCACGCGGTCACCGGCTACGGCAGCGTCACCGGCGCCGCCCCGGTGGCGGTCACCGTGACCGACCTCGGCTCCGGCACCGACCGCGTGCACGTGTCGGCGACCAGCCTGGACGTGGACGAGGGCGGCGCCGCCGGCTACACGGTGCGGCTCGACGACCCGCCCGGCACGGCGCAGACGGTGACGGTGAGGCCGCGCGCCGCCGGGCCGATCACGGTCTCCCCGCGCGCGCTGACCTTCACCGCGCGGACCTGGAAGACGCCGCAGAGCGTGACCGTGCGCGGCGCGACCGACACCGACCTCGACGACGCGCGCGCGCAGGTGACGCACGCGGTCACCGGCTACGGCAGCGTCACCGGCGCCGATCCGGTGGCGGTCACCGTGATCGACACCGGCACCGGCACCAACCGGGTGTGGCTGTCGACCGGGTACGTCGTGCTCGACGAGGGCGACAGCGCCAGCTACGCGGTGCGGCTGGACAACCGGCCCGCCGGGACCGTGACGGTGACGCCGACCCCAGGGACGCCGACCCCCGGGGACGCCGGCGTGATGACGTTCGCCCCGCGCACCCTGACCTTCGACCGGAGCAACTGGAAGCAGCCGCAGACGGTGACCGTGACCGACCTGGTGGACGACGACGTGGAGGACAGCGTCACGGAGGTCGGCCACCCGGTCACCGGCTACGGCTGGGTGCCCGCCGCCGAGATGTTCGTGCTGGTGTCCGATGCCCGCGCCGGCCCGCCCGGCGTGGCGGTGTCGACCGGCGCCGCCGGCTTCAGCGTGCGCGAGCGCGTCCCGCTGACCGTCGACGAGGGCGCCCGCGCGCGCTACTGGGTGCGGCTCAACAGCAAGCCGGCGGCCGGGAAGACCGTGACGGTGACGGCGAGCGCCACCGGCGCGGTGACGGTGGCGCCGCGCACGCTGACCTTCACGTCGGCGACCTGGAGCAAGCCGCGGCCGGTGACCGTCACCGCCGCGCGCGACACCGACCGGGACGACGGCAGCGCGACCGTCAGCCAGGCGGTCACCGGCTACGACGGCGTGACCACCGGCGCCACGGTGGACGTCACGGTGGCCGACACCGGCGTCGGCGCCGCCGGAGTGACGGTGTCGGAGTCCACCCTGTCCCTCGACGAGGGCAGCGACGGCAGCTACACGGTGCTGCTGGACAGCCGGCCGGGCGCGGCGCGGACGGTGACGGTGACGGCGACCAGCGGCGTGCCGGCCTCGGTCGCGGTGGCGCCGGGCACGCTGACCTTCGCGGCCGCGACCTGGAGGACGCCGCAGACCGTGACCGTGACCGCCGTGGAGGACGCCGACGCATACGACGAGGACGTGCGGGTGTGGCACGCGGTCACCGGCTACGGCAGCGTCACCGCCGCCGCCCCGGTACGGGTCCTCGTGGACGACCCCGACGACGACGTGGAGGTGTCGTTCGCGCCGCGCCGCCTGAGCGTGGACGAAGGCGACACCGCCACCTACACGGTCACGATGCATGAGCCGATCCCCGCGCTCGGCCAGCCGGCGGACCAACATCTGTCCGTAGAAGCGTACAGCGCCGACCGGGGCGCGGTGGCGGTGCTCGACACGGCGGTGTTCCGCCCGCAGTCCGGCAACACGCCGCCGCCGCCGCAGACCGTGCGCGTGCGCGGCCAGGTGGACGCCGACCTCGACGACGAGACCGTGACCATCTCCCACGAGCTGCTCCTCATCGGCGGTTTCGCGAAGCGCACCGACCCGGTGACGGTCACCGTGACCGACACCGGCACCGGCACCGACGGCGTGTGGCTGTCGGCCAAGCTCCGCCTGCTCGACGAGGGCGGCAGCGCCACCTACGCGGTGCGGCTGAACAGCCGGCCCGCGCAGACCGTGACGGTCACGCCGGCCGCCGACGTCGCCGGCGTGGTGACGCTCTCCCGCCGCACCCTGACCTTCGACCGGAGCAACTGGAAGCAGCCGCAGACCGTGACCATGACCGCGGTGGAGGACGCCGACGTCGTGGACGACGTCACGGTGGTCGGCCACGCGGTCACCGGCTACGGCAGCGTGACCGCCGGCGGCAAGGTGACCGCGGTCGTGACCGATACCCGCGCCGGCGCGCCCGGCGTGGCGGTGGCGGCGGGCGCGTCCGCCTTCAGCGTGGGGCGGGTCGCGCTGGCGGTCGACGAGGGCGGCAGCGCCCGCTACCGGGTGCGGCTGAACAGCCGGCCCGCCGCCGGGGAAACGGTGACGGTGACGGTGCCGGGGGCGAGCGACCCCGACGCGCACGCGGTGACGGTCTCTCCGCGCACGCTCACGTTCGACGCGGAGAACTGGCGCTGGTCGCAGATCGTGACCGTCAGCGGCTCGCGCGACCCCGACCGCGACGACGGCAGCGCGACCATCACCCACGTGGTATCGGGCTACGGCGGCGTGACCGCCGCCGCCACCGTGGACGTGACCGTGATCGATACCGGCGTCGGCTACGACCACGTGACGGTGACGGAGCCGGAGCCGTACCTCGCCTTCGACGAGGGCGGCAGCGGCGCCTACACGGTGCTGCTCGACAGCCGGCCCGCCGGCACGGTGACGGTGACGGCCACGCCGACGCCGACCCGCTACTCCGGCCCGGGCACGGTGGCCGTGTCCCCGCGGACGCTGACCTTCGACCGCGGCACCTGGCGCACGCCGCAGACCGTGACCGTGACCGACACGCCGGACGCCGACCGGGAGTACAAGCTGGTGGAGATCCGCCACGCGGTCACCGGCTACGGCGCCGTGACCACGGCCGATCCGGTGTTCGCGACGGTGTGGGACACCGGCGTCGGCGCGCCCGGCGTGTCGGTGTCGGAGCAGCGGCTGCCGGTCGAGGAGGGCGGCAAGGCCACCTACACGGTGCTGCTCGACAGCCGGCCCGCCGGCGCGGTGACGGTGACGCTGACCAGCGCCGACACCGGCGCGGTGACGGTGTCGCCGCGCACGCTGACCTTCGACGCGAAGCCGTGGGGCGCGCAGAGCTGGCGGGAGGCGCACACCGTGACCGTCAGCGGCGTGGCCGACACCGACCTGAGCGACGAGAGCGTGCAGGTCCGCCACGCGGTGGCAGGCTACGGCGCCGTGACCGCGGCGGACCCGGTCACGGTCGCCGTGACCGACACCGGCAGCGGCGCCAATGACATCATGGTGCGGCCGGGGGGCGTCCGCACCGTCGACGAGGGGGGCGCCGTCACCTACACCGTGCGGCTCACCAATCGGCCCGCCGCCGCGGTGACGATACGCCTGGCGTGCGCCGTGGTGCGGCCCGGCGCCGGCGAGTCCGCCTGCGACTCCCCGCTGACCTGGGTCGCCGGCGCGCCCGCCTCCGCGCTGACCTTCGACCGCACCGACTGGAGCACGCGGAAGTCCGTGATCGTGCGCGCTCCGGTGGATCGGGACCTGGACGACCAGACCATCATCATCCGCCTGTACCCCGGTCTCTACCGCGGCGGGTTCTCGACCGCCACGGTGAAGGTGACCGACACCGGCACCGGCGCCGACGGCGTGACGCTGACGCCGCCCGCGCTGACCGTCGACGAGGGGGCCGCCGTTACCTACACCGTGCGGCTCGACAGCCGGCCCGCCGGCGCGGTGACGGTGGCGCCGGCCAGCGGCGCCCCGGAGCTGGCGACGCTCTCCCCGCGGTCGCTGACCTTCGACGCGGCCACCTGGAAGACGCCGCAGACCGTGACCCTGACCGCCCTGGCGGATGACGACGTGGACGACACCGCGGTGCAGGTCACGCACGCGGTCGCAGGCTACCGCTCCGTGACCGCCGCCGCCCCGCTGCCGGTCACGGTGACCGACACCGGCACCAGCATCAGCGGCATGACGGCGTCGCCCGAGCGCGTGCGCGTCGACGAGGGCGGCAGCGCCACCTACACGCTGCGGCTGAACAAGCGGCCCACCGGGCGCCTGGCGGTGACCCTGACCAGCGCCGCGCCGCGCGTGGTGACGGTCTCCCCCGCCACGCTGAGCTTCGACGCGACCACCTGGAAGACGCCGCAGACCGTGACCGTGACCGTCCCCCTGGTGGACACCGACCTCGACGACCTGGAGACGAAGATCCGCGGTCTCCTGGGGGGCCGGGAGCTGATCTCGACCCCGGTCACGGTGATCGACACCGGCACCGGGACCGACCGCGTGGTGCTGTCGACGGAGGAGCTCGACGTCGACGAGGGCAGCAGCGGCACCTACACGGTGCGGCTGGACAACCGGCCCGCCGGCACGGTGACGGTGGTCAACCACTCGCTAAGCACGCTTTTCACCCCCCGCACGCTGACCTTCGACCGGAACAACTGGAAGACGCCGCAGACCGTGACCGCGACCACCGCGGTGTTGGGGGACTCCGAGGAGCGTCCCCGGAACTCGAGCTGGGTCAGGCTCTGCACCAACGGCTACGGGACGGCGCTTCCCGACCCCGAAACGGGCTCCACGACCTTACGGTACGCGTGCGGCGGCACGACGCTGGCTGCCGTGCTGCGGTTCAACAACGTCGGCACCGGCACCGGCAAGTACCTCTACACGCTGTCGACGCAGACCCTGGCCGTCGACGAAGGCGGCAGCGCCACCTACACGGTGCAACTCGATACCCGGCCCGCCACGACGGCGGTCATGACGCCGACCAGCGGCGACCCCGGCGCCGTCGCGGTCTCCCCGCGGACGCTGACCTTCGACCATGACAACTGGCGGGCGGCGCGGACGGTGACCGTGCGCGGCGTGGCGGACGCCGACGGCGACGACGAGAAGGTGAAGATCACCAACTCGCTCACCGGCTACGGCAGTCGGCTCGCCACCCCCCCGGTGGAGGTCACCGTGACCGACGCCGAGGCCCGCATCGCCGACCTGAGCGGCCTGGCGCTGTCCGCGGGCGCGCTCACGCCGGCGTTCTCGCCCACCACCGCGCGCTACCGCACGGAGGTGGAGCACGCCGTGGCGAGCGTCACGGTCACGCCCGCCGCCGGCCTCGGCAGCGCCGCCATCACGGTGAACGGCGCGCCGGTCGCGGACGGCGCGGCCAGCGGCCCCATCGCGCTGCGCTCGGGTGCGCGCACCACGGTCCTGGTGCGGGTGGGCGCCAGGCACGGCGGCGCCACGAGAGTCTACATCGTGGAGGTCTACCGGAAGTCGTCGGCCGACCTGAGCGGCCTGACGCTGGTCCGCGTCGCGTCGCAGCGCAGCGGCTTCGCGGATCTCTCCGGCCCCTCGCTCGAGCCGGCGTTCGCCGCCGGCGTCGCCACCTACCGGGCGAACGTGGAAGCCGCCGTCCATTCCGTGCAGGTCACGCCGGCCACGGTCGACGACGACCGGCGCGTCTATGTCGAGGTGAACGGCGTCGAGAGCGTCTGGAGGGCGGACGGCAGGACGCCCGTGCCGGTCGTGCTGTCCACCACCGGCGACACGGTCGTGCGGGTCGCCGTGGCCGGGTCGGACAAGAGATCGACCAGGACCTACACGGTGAACCTCAAGCGCCTGCCGAAGTCGGACGATGACACCCTGAGCGGGCTGACGCTGTCCGCGGGGACGCTCTTTCCGCCGTGGCTTCCCGCCAGGACCGACTACGAGGTGAACGTGCCCTACGCCGTCGATCAGGTGACGATCACGCCGCGGGCGGCGCATCACTACGCCAGAGTCGACGCCCGGTATTCGGTACGGGTTTCGGGCGCCACATTGGAAAAAAACCACCGCGTCCCGCGCGGCGACGGCTTCACGGTCGGCCTGGGCACCTCCGAAACGAGCCGCACGGTGACGATTTACGTCACCCCGGAGGACGGGTCACTCCCGAAGCTCTACGAGATCAAGCTCAAGCGGTTGAACGACGCCACCCTGAGGCGCCTGACGCTGTCCGCGGGCGAGCTCGCCCCGAAGTTCGATTCCGCCACGCTCAGCTACACGGCGACCGTGCCCTACCCGGCGCGCGTGACCATCACCGCCACCGCCCGCCAGCCCGACGCGGCCATCACGGTGGACGGCGTGCCGGTCGCCGGCGGCGCCGCCGGCGCCCCGCTCGCCGTGGGCGCCGGCGAGAGCCGCGCGGTGCCGGTGGTGGTCACCGCGGGTGACGGCACGCAGAAGACCTACCGGGTGACGGTCACCCGCGAGCTGCCGCGGTTGCGCGGGTTGGAGATTCGGAGCCGGCGGGATCATGCGCCGATCTCCGACCTCTCGCTTGACGCCGCCCACCGCACCTGGACGGAGCTGGCGCCGCTGACGCTCGAGCCGCGGTTCGCTCCCGGCACGCGCAGCTACCGGGTGCGCGGCACGGTGGGCAGCACGACGCAGTACTGGGCCGTCGGCACGGCGCTGCTGGCGACCGCCGACGGCAGCGGCGTGGGCATTCTGATCGACGGCCCGCCGGTCGTCGGCCTCGACCTCCGGGACCACGCGCCGCCGAACGCCTGGCGGTGGGCCAGCGGCTCGCCCTCGGGCCCCTGGCACCTGCTGTGCGACGACAACACGTTCACGATCACGCCCATCGCGCCGAACGGGGCGCGCGGCAGCAGCTATCGGGTGACGGTCACGCGCGTCTGCCCGCGGCCCAGCGCGCCGGAGAACGTGGTGCTGACGCCGGGCGACGGGCAGTTGCTCCTGACCTGGGACCTTCCGGCCGGGGTACGGAATCCTGCGTACCAGGTGCGCTGGCGCAAGGCGAGTGAGCCGGGCAACTGGCTGAACCGGGGCAACGTCAACCCCGGCCCGCACGGAAAGGTCGACCTGTTCACGATGGTGTTCGGCGACCGCTACACGGTAACCGGTCTCGACAACGGCACCGCGTACGTGGCCGAGGTGCGCACCGCCAGTTGGGGGGCGTCGCACCGCACCGGCGATACCGCCTGGGTGGCGCGGACCGGGACGCCGCGGGCGCGGCTGCAGGTGCGCCCGTCGGCCCTGAACGTGGCGGAGGGCGGCGCCGGCAAGACCTACGAGGTGCGCCTGGGCTACCGGCCCGCCGCCTCCGTAACGGTGACGGTGACCAGCGGCGAGCCCGACGCGGCCACGGTGGCGCCGGCGGCCCTGACCTTCGCCGCCGGCGACTGGCTGGCAGAAGCGGAAGCGACCCGCTGGCAGACCGTGACCGTCACCGCGCCGCAGGACGACGACGCGACCGACGAGACGGTGACCGTCGACCACGACCTGGAGGGGCACGGCAGACAGACCAGCGCCGCGGTGACGGTGACCGTGGACGACGACGACACCGCGCGCGTGGCGGTGGAGCCGCTCGCGCTGGCGCTGCAGGAACTGGGCGCCGGCAACACCGGCACCTACCGGGTGCGGCTGGACACCCGGCCCGAGGCGGAGGTGACGGTGACCGCGGCCAGCGGCGACCCCGCGGCGGCGGCGGCGGCGCCGGCGGCGCTGACCTTCGCCGCGGCCGACTGGGACACCTGGCAGACCGTGACCGTCACCGCGGTTCCGGACGTCGACGGCGACGACGAGGAGGTCAGCATCACCCACGCCGTGGCCGGCTACGCCGGCGTCACCGCGGCCGACCCGGTCACGGTCACCGTCACCGACTACGGCGCTCCGGGAGTGACGGTGAAACCCGCCACGCTCGCGATCGACGAAGGCGGCGCCGCCACCTACACCGTGGTGCTCGACGGCCCGCCGGTCGCGGACGTGACGGTGCAGGCCGTTCCCGAGTTCCTGCGTGGCTTCTCCGGGGGTAGATTGTCGTCGACGCAATACGTCGTGTGGGTGGCGGACCGCCGCCTCGCGGCGTGCTGCCGGGACACGTCGCCGGGCGCCGTACGAGCTGACTCCCCGTCCCCGCTCAAGGACTTGACGTTCACGCCGGGCAACTGGAGTCGGGAGCAGACCGTGACCGTGACCGCGGTGGAGAACCCGGACTCCGCGGAGCACGTCGCCACGATCACCCACCGGGTCCGGGGCTACGGCCTCGTGACGACCGCGCAGCCGGTGACGGTGAGCGTCACCAACAACGACGTCCCGGGCATGGAGGTGACGCCGCGCACCCTGAGCATCCGGGAAGGCGCTTCGGACGGCTACGTGGTGCGCCCGCACACGTGGCCCGGCATCGGGACCGGCGGCATTCTGTGGGGGATCGTGACGACGGCCAGCGATACCCCGGCGAAGGCGTTCGCTCATCTGGGGCGCGGCTCGCCCGCTCGGTACCAGTGGACCGGAGTACAGCCCCACGCCCCGCCGCCGCGCATCTTCACCGTGACCGCGTACGCGGACGACGACGCGGACAACGAGACCGTGACCATCACCCACGCCGTGACCGGCTGGGGCGGCGGAGTGACCGCGGACCCGGTCACGGTCACCGTGCTCGACCCGGACGTGGCGCCGCCCACCGGCGTGCAGGCGGCGGCGGGCCCCCGGTGGCTGACGGCGAGCTGGCAGGCGCCGGTCTACACCGGCTTCTCTCCGGTGGTCGACTACCTGGTGCGCTGGCAGCCGCCCCCGGCCGACGGCCAGCCGGATGCGTGGCGCGGCGCGAGCGGCGATGATCCGGGCCTGGTGACGAAGGACACGACCTACACGATCGACGTACCCGCCGACTTGCGGCAGAAAGACATCCTGATCCAGGTCGCGGCCCGCAACGGCGAAGGGAACGTCGCCTGGGCAGAGCCGGTGACCGGCAGGACGGCGCCCCAGACGGTGGAGTTCGTCGACACCAGTATCGAAGTCGACGAAGGCGAGTCCGTACATCCGAAGCTGCGGCGCAGCGGAGACCTGACGCGCGCGCTCCTGGTTGACGTGGGTTCGTCCGAAGGTACCGCAAAACAAAACCGGGCGGACTATTTGGTGTTCGGGGGCTTCGACACGCGCGGCAATTTGTTCGGCGGGTCTACGACCTTCGAGTTTCCCGGCGGGGCCGCGACAACGTCCACGTTCTCCGATCCGGGCGCATTCATTCGGGCCTTCCCTGACGCCGAGGTCGAGGGCGACGAGACGTTCACGCTGACGATCGCGGATCCGGGCCCCCAAAACCGGGTCGGCGCGCAGGGTCGGGCGACCGTCACGATCAAGGACCGCACGCCCGTGGTCGGGTTTGCCGAGCCGACGTTGACCTACACGGAGACCGACGCCGACGGCGCCGTGTCGCTCACCGTGAACGTCGCCAATCCGCCGCAGGCGTCGCTGGGCTACGTCCACTGGATCGCGGTAACGGTCGGCGCCGATACCGATACCAACACCGCCGACGCCGCCGCGGGGGCCGACTACACCGCGCCGCCGGCCGCGCTGGAGCTGCCCGCCGGCGCCGCCACGGTGACCATCGACGTACCGATCGTCGGCGACCGCCTGATCGAGGGCGACGAGATCTTCACCGTGACCCTCACGCCCGCCAGGTCGGTCCACACCGGGACCGGTGTCGAGGGCGATCCGCTCCATGCCCTGGGCGAACACGCCACGGTCACGGTGACCATCGTCGACGACGACCGGGGCGTGCTGACGCTGGCCGCCGCCGAGTCGCGCGTGGCCGAAGCGCCGGACGCCGCGTTCGCGCTGAACCTGGTCCTGCAGGACGACGCCGACGAGGACCTGATGCTGGCCGAGGACCTGCAGGTGACGGTGACGCCGACCTTCACGGCGGGCGACGGTCAGGCGGGCGCCACCGACCTGATCGACAGCGACGCGCAGACCGTGACCCTTGCCAAGGGCTCCTCCAGCGTCTCGACCTCGTTTCAGATCGAGGACGACGAGGAGGACGAGCCGCCCGAGCGCCTGACGTTCACGGTCACCGCGACCCCGCCCCCCCGTGTGACCCTGGGCACGGTCAGCGCCGCGGCGACCATCAATGACGACGATCCGACCCTGGTCACCGCCGCCGACGTGACGGTCGGCGAGGGCGCCGGCAGCGCCGCGCTCACGCTCAGCGTCACGCGCGTGGCCGGCGACCGGCGCGTGGTCAAGGGCACGGTGACCCCGACCGCGGGCAGCGCCGCCGCCGGCGCGGACTTCACCGCCGGCGCCGTCGCGTTCACCATCGCGGCCGACGCAAGCAGCGCCGAGGTCGCCATCCCGATCGCCGCCGACGCCGTGATCGAGGGCGACGAGGAGTTCAGCGCCGTGATCGCCGTCACCGAGCCGGACGACGGCAGCGTCGCCGCCGGCAAGGCGGCCACGGTGACCATCGAAGACGACGACCGGGGGGTGCTGGCGCTGGCCATCGCCGACGCCAGGGTGGCCGAGGCCGCCGGCGCGGCGTTCGACCTGACCGTCACCCTGCAGAACGCCGCCGGCGAGGACCTGACCCTGCCGGAGCCGTACGCGGTGACGGTCACCCCGACCTTCAGCGCGGGCGCCGGCAAGGCGGTGGCCGCCGACCTGCTCGACAGCGGCGCCCGCACGGTGACCCTCGCCAAGGACGCCTCCAGCGCCGCGGCTGCGTTCCGCATCGCGGACGACGCCCTGCACGAGCCGGACGAGACGCTGGCGTTCACGCTCACCGCCACCGTGCCGGCCGGCGTGACCCTGGGCGCCGCGCAGGTGGCTGCCACCATCGAAGACGACGACCTGACGCTGGTGACCGCGGCGGACGTGACGGTCGCCGAAGCGGCCGGCAGCGCCGCGCTCACCGTCAGCCTGACGCGCGCGGCCGGCGACGCGCGCGCGGTGGTGGGCACGGTGACGCCGAAGGCGGGGAGCGCCGGCAGCGACGACTACACCGCCGGCGCCGTGGCCTTCACCATCGCCGCCGCCGCGAGCAGCGCTGCGGTCGCCATTCCGATCACCGCCGACACCCTGATCGAGGGCGACGAGCAGTTCACGGCGGCGATCGCCGTGAGCGGCCCGAGCGACGGCAGTATCGTCGGCGGGGAGGCGGCCACGGTGACCATCGAAGACGACGACCGGGGGGTGCTGGCGCTGGCCATCGGCGAGGCGCGCGTGACCGAGGCCGCCGGCGCGGCGTTCGCGCTGACCGTCACCCTGCGGAACGTCGCCGGCGACGACCTGACCCTGGCGGCGGACCTGGCGGTGACGGTCACGCCGAAGTTCACGGCCGGGACCGGCAAGGCGGTGGCCGCCGACCTGAGCGACGCCACCGCCCGGACGCTGACCATCACCACGGGCGCATCGAGCGCCGCCGCCTCGTTCGCCATCGCAGACGACAGCCTGGACGAGCCTGCCGAGAGCCTGGCGTTCACGCTCACCGCGGCCAGCCTGCCCACCGGCGTGACGCTGGGCAGCGACGCCGAGGCGGCGGCCACCATCGAAGACGACGACGCCACCCTGGTGACCGCCGAGGACGTGAGCGTCGGCGAAGGCGACGGCAGCGCCGCGCTCACGCTGAACGTCATCCGCGTGGCCGGCGACGACCGCACCGTGCTCGGCACCGTCACCCCGACCGCGGACAGCGCCGGCAGCGCCGACTACGCCGCCGATCCGGTCACGTTCGTCATCGCCGGCGCCAGGAGCAGCGCCAGCGTGGAGATACCGATCACCGCCGACCGCGTGATCGAGGGCGACGAGCAGTTCACCGCCGCCATCGCGGTGACCAGCCCGAGCGACGGCAGCATCGCCGGCGGCACGGCGCCCACGGTGACCATCGCCGACGACGATTCAGGGGTACTGGCGCTGGCCATCGCTCGGGCGCGCGTGGCGGAGGGCCGGCGCGCGGCGTTCGCGCTGACGGTGACGCTGCAGAACGGCGACGGGGACGACCTGACGCTGCCGGAGGACCTGGCGGTGACGGTCACCCCGAAGTTCACCGCCGGCGCCGGCAAGGCGGTTGCCGCCGACCTGAGCACCAGCACGGCGAAGACGCTGACCATCAGCACCGGCTCATCGAGCGCCGCCGCCTCGTTCGGGATCGAAGACGACGCCCTGGACGAGCCGGCCGAGACGCTGGCGTTCACCCTCGGCGCGGACGACCTGCCGGACCGGGTGACGTTGGGCAGCGCCACGGAGGTGGCGGCGACCATCGAGGACAACGACGCCGCGCCGACGGGGATCACGCTGAGCGTGAGCCCTGACACGGTGGCCGAGAACGTGCAGACGGCGCCGGCGGTGACGGTAACGGCGGCGGTGAACGGGAGCACGCGGTACGCGACGGACAAGACGGTGACGGTGGCGGTGGGCGCGGGGACGGACACGGCCACCGAGGGAACCGACTACGCGACGGTGGACGACCTGAGCATCGACATCGCGGCCGGCGCGGCGAGCGGAACGGCGACGTTCACGCTGGACCCGACCGACGACGCGGTGAGCGAAGGGGACGAAGCGATCAGCGTGAGCGGGACGACCCCCGGGGTGACGGTGAGCGGGACGACGCTGACGATCAGCGACGACGAGGCGCTGCCGGTGGCGGTGCTGGTGCTGACACCCGATGAGATCACGGAGAACGGCGGGACGAGCACGGTGGCGGCGCGGCTGACGGGGGGCACGTCGAGCGCGGCGGTGACCCTGACGGTGGCGGCGCAGGCGGTGACGCCGGCGGTGGCGGACGACTTCACGCTGAGCGCGGCGAAGACGCTGACCATCGCGGCGGGAGCGACGAGCAGCACGGGGACGGTGACGATCACGGCGGTGGACAACGACGTGGACGCGGCGGCCAAGGAGGTGACGGTGTCGGCGGCGGCGAGCGGCGGCCACGGGGTGGCGGCGCCGGCGAACCGGACGCTGACGATCACCGACGACGACCCGACCCTGGTGACGGGGGGCGACGTGAGTGTCGGCGAAGGCGACGGCAACGCCACGCTGACGCTGAGCGTGACGCGGGTGAGCGGCGACACGAGCGTGGTGCAGGGCACGGTGACGCCGACGGCGGGAACCGCCGGCAGCGCGGACTACACCGCCACGGCGTTGAGCTTCACGATCGCCGCCGACAAGAGCAGCGCCGGCGTGGAGATTCCGATCACCGACGACAGCGTGGTCGAGGGATCGGAGCAGTTCACGGCGGCGATCGCGGTGAGCAGTCCGAGCGACGGCACGTTCGCCGGCGGCACGGCACCCACCATCACCATCACCGACAACGATCAGGGCGTGCTGGGGCTGGCCATCTCTGACGCGAGCGTGGCCGAAGCGCAGGACGCGGCGTTCGCGCTGACGGTGACGCTGAAGAACAGCGGCGGCGAGGACCTGACGCTGCCGGAGAACCTGGCGGTGAAGGTGACGCCGAAGTTCACGACCGGCACCGGCAAGGCTGTGGCGGCCGACCTGAGCGACAACACGGCGAAGACGCTGACCATCACCACCGGCTCATCGAGCGTGGCGGCATCGTTCGGGATCGTGGACGACGCCCTGGACGAGCCGGACGAGGCGTTGGCGTTCAAGCTCACCGCGGACAGCCTGCCGACCGGGGTGACGCTGGGCAGCACCACGGAGGTGGCGGCGACCATCGAAGACGACGACGGGGCGCCCAGCGGGATCACGCTGACGGTGAGCCCTGACACGGTGGCCGAGGACGTGCAGACGGCGCCGGCGGTGACGGTAACGGCAGCGGTGAACGGGAGCACGCGCTACGTGGGAGCGAAGCGGGTGACGGTGGCGGTGGGCGCGTCCGGGGACACGGCGAAGGAGGGCACCGACTACGCGGCGGTGGGCGACCTGAGGATCGACATCGCGGCCGGGGCGGCGAGCGGGACGGCGACGTTCACGCTGGACCCGACCGACGACGCGGTGAGCGAGGGGGACGAAGCGATCAGCGTGACGGGCACGTCCGACGTGACCGTGACCCCAGCGGTGCTGACGATCAGCGACGATGAGGCGCTGCCGGAGGCGGCACTGACGCTGACTCCTGACACCATCACGGAGGACGGCGGGAGCAGCACGGTGACCGCGACGCTGACGGGAGCGTCCAGCGCGGCGGTGACGCTGACGGTGGCGGCGCAGGCGGTGACGCCGGCGGTGGCGGGCGACTTCACGCTGAGCGCGGCGAAAACGCTGACGATCGCGGCGGGAGCGACGAGCAGCACCGGCACGGTGACGATCACGGCGAGCGACAACGACGTGGACGCGGCGGACAAGAAGGTGACGGTGTCGGCGACGGCGGGCGGCGGCCACGGGGTGGCGGCGCCGGCGGCGAAGGAACTCACCATCACCGACGACGACAGCCGCGGGGTGACGGTGGCGCCGCAATCGCTGACGGTGGCGGAGGTGGACGACGCGACCACGAACGACCGGCGGGAGCACGAGGCGACCTACACGGTGGTGCTGGGCAGCGAGCCGACCGGTGACGTGACGGTGGCGGTGGCGAGCGGCGCTACGGGCGTGGCGCAGGCGGCGCCGGCGCGGCTGACGTTCACGGCGACGGACTGGGCTGACGCGCAGACGGTGACGGTGAGCGGCGTGGCCGACGCCATCGACAACCTGGACGACCGGCGCACCGCGAGCGTCACGCACACGGTGAGCGGCGGCGACTACGCGGGGCAGACGGCGGCGTCGGTGGCGGTGACGGTGAGCGACGACGACGCGGCGCCGAGCGGGATCACGTTGCAGGTGAGCCCGACGCAGGTGGCGGAGAACGTGAGCACGGCGCCGGCGGTGACGGTGACGGCGGCGGTGAACGGCGCCACGCGCTACGCGGACGGGAAGACGGTGGCGGTGGCGGTGGGCAAGAGCGGGGACACGGCCACGGAGGGCACCGACTACGCGACCGTGTCCGACCTGAGCATCGCCATTGCGGCCGGTGCTGCGAGCGGGACGACGAGCTTCACGCTGACGCCGACCAACGACGTGCTGCACGAGGGGAACGAAACGATCAGCGTAAGCGGGACCTCCGGAGCGCTGACGGTGACCGGGACGACGCTGACGATCACCGACGACGACGCTGAGCCGACGGGGATCACGCTGAGCGTGAACCCGACGCAGGTGACCGAGAACGTGCCGACGGCACCGACGGTGACGGTGACGGCGCAGGTGAATGGCACGACGCGCTACGTGGACGCGAAGACGGTGGCGGTGGCGGTGGGCGCGGGGACGGACACGGCCACGGAGGGGACCGACTACGCGACGGTGGGCGCGCTGAGCATCAAGATCGCGGCGGGCGCAGCTGGCGGGACGACGAGCTTCACGCTGGACCCGACGGAGGACGTGCTGGACGAAGGGGACGAGGCGATCAGCGTGAGCGGCACGTCTGACGTGACGGTGACCGGGACGCAGCTCACCATCGGCGACGCGCTGGAGTTGAGCGCGCCGGCGAATCAGGTCTACACCAGGGGCAGGAAGATCACCGACCTGCCGCTGCCGGCGGCCACCGGCGGCACGGGAACCAAGACCTACACGCTGGTGGGGCCGTCGGACGCGGCGGTACGCACGGTGCTGCCGGGGCTGAGCTACACCGCCAACAGCCGCACGCTGAGCGGCACGCCGAGTGCGGCCAAGGCGGCGACCACGCTGACCTACACGGTGACCGACGCGAGCGGCGCCAGCGCCAGCGCCAGCTTCACGGTGACGGTGGTGGAGCCGCCGACGCTGCCCGACCCGAAGGACCGCACCTACACCTCGGGGCAGACGGTGAGTGACGCGTTGCCGCAGGCGTCGAACGGCGCGGCGCCGCTGACCTATACGCTGGTGGGAGCGTCGAACGCGGCGGTGGGGACGGTGCTGCCGGGGCTGAGCTTCACGGCCGCCAGCCGCACGCTGGGCGGCACCGCGGGCGAAGCGACGACTGCGGCGGTAACGCTGACCTACCGGGTGAAGGACAAGAACGGCGCCACGGCGACGCAGACCTTCACGGTGAGCATCAACCCGCGGCTGACGGTGACTCCCCTGAACCCGGGAGGCGTGGTAACCCCGGGTGATCCCCCTGACACCCAGGTCGCCGGCCCGAAGGACCAAGTCTATACCAAGGGCATCAAGATCAAGGACCTGGTGCTGCCGGCGGGTACGGGCGGCACGGGCGACAAGAGCTACACGCTGGTGGCGCCGTCGGATGAAGCGGTGGACGATGCGCTGCCGGGGCTGGAGTTCGACGCCGACAGCCGCACGCTGAGCGGGACGCCGACTGCGGCGCGGACGGCGACCACGCTGACCTACACGGTGACCGACGCGAACGAGGTCAGCGCCAGCATCACCTTCAAGGTGACGGTGGTGGAGCCGCCGACGCTGGCCGATCCGAAAGACCGCACCTACGTCCCGACGCAGACGGTGAGCGACGTGTTGCCTGCGGCGACGAACGGCGCGGCGCCGCTGACCTACACGCTGGTGGGGCCGGAGGACGCGGCGGTGAGTACGGTGCTGCCGGGATTGGACTTCACCGCCGGCAGTCGCACGCTCGGCGGCACGGCGGGGGCCGAGAAGGAAGCGGTGACGCTGACCTACGCGGTGACCGACAAGAACGGCGCCGGCGCGACGCAGACCTTTACGGTGACCACGGCCAAGCAGGTGCTGGTGCTGACGCCGACGACGACCACGCGGGTGTACGGGGCGACGGAACCGACGGCGTACGCGTACACGGTGGCGGCGAAGAGCGGCAGCACGTTCGCCCCCGGCGACAGTGCGACGACGGCGTACTTCACGAGCAACCCGCTGACGCGGGATGCGGGCAACGACGTGGGCCGATACGCGTTCAAGCTGGTGTCCTCGCCGCAGTACGCGACGGGGATGGCGGCGAAGTACACGTTCGAGGTGAAGACGGGGGCGAAGTACACGATCACGAAGAAGGCGCTGAGCATATCCACGCCGGTGGTGCTGACGAAGGTCTACGACGGCGGCGCGGCCGCGAGCGGAGCGAGCGTGAAGAGCGGCGGCGGAGTGACGGGCGAGGTGGACGGTGAGAGCTTCACGCTGGCGGTGAGCGGAGGGACGTATCCGCAGAGCGCCGTGGGCAGCGGGCTGACGATCACGAGTCCGACGTTCACGCTGAGCGCGAGCGGCGGAGCGAAGACGGGTAACTACCAGTACACGCTGCCGAGTGAGGCGACCGGAGAGATCACGGCGAAGGAAGTGACGGTAGCGTCTGCGGTGCTGAGCAAGGAGTACGACGGCGGGACGGCGATCAGCGGCGCGACGCTGAGCGGCGGTGAGGTGAGCGGCGAGGCTGGCACGGAGAGCCTGACGCTGAAGGTGACCGGGGGCAGCTACGCGTCGGCCGACGTGGGCGCCAACATCACGATCAGCAATCCGGAGTTCGGGCTGGAGGCTGGTGAGGGAACGGACAAGGACAACTACCGGCTGCCGAGCAGCATCACGCTGACGGGGACGATCACGGCGAAGGCGCTGATGATCGGCGACTCGGTGGTGCTGACGAAGGCCTACGACGGGAGCAGGGCGGCGAGCGGCGCCAGCATCAAGAGCGGCGGTGCGGTGACCGGCGAGGTGGGCTCGGAGAGCTTCGCGCTGACGGTGAGCGGAGGAACGTACCCGCAGAGCGCCGTGGGCACGGGGCTGACGATCACCAGCCCGAGCTTCGACCTGGAAGCGAGCGGCGGAGCGAAGAAGACGAACTACAGCTACACGCTGCCGAGTGAGGCGACCGGAGAGATCACGGCGAAGGAAGTGACGGTGGCGTCTGCGGTGCTGAGCAAGGAGTACGACGGCGGGACGGCGATCAGCGGCGCGACGCTGAGCGGCGGTGAGGTAAGCGGCGAGGCGGGTTCGGAGAGCCTGACGCTGAAGGTGACCGGAGGCAGCTACGCGTCGGCCGACGTGGGCGCCAACATCACGATCAGCAATCCGGAGTTCGGGCTGGAGGCGGGGGCGAATACGGACAAGGCCAACTACCGGCTGCCGAGCAGCATCACGCTGACGGGGAGGATCACGGCGAAGGCGCTGACGATCGGCGACTCGGTGGTGCTGACGAAGGCATACGACGGGAGCAGGGCGGCGAGCGGCGCCAGCATCAAGAGCGGCGGAGCGGTGAGCGGCGAGGTGGGCACGGAGAGCTTTGCGCTGACGGTGACTGGAGGAACGTATCCGCAGAGCGCCGTGGGCGCGGGGCTGACGATCACGAGTCCGACGTTCACGTTGAGCGCGAGCGGCGGAGCGAAGACGGGCAACTACAGCTACACGCTGCCGAATGCGGCGACCGGCGACATCACGAAGGCCGAGATCACGGACGTGAGCGGGGTGACGGTGGTGAGTCGTCCGGTGGACGGGACGACGACGGCGACGTTCGTGACGACGGCGGCGAGCGGCGCGGGCGTGGTGTCCGCTGAGTTGGCCGGGTTCCGAGCGGGGCTGACGGTGAGCGGGACGTTCCCGGACGGTGCGAAGACCACCGCCGGCACCTACAACGTGGCGGTGACGTACGAGCTGGGGGACGGCACCGGGTTCAAGAAGAGCAACTACACGCTGAGCGACACCGGGGACACGCTGCGAGGGACGGTGACGAGCAAGCGTGTGCTGGTGCTGAGTCCGACGGCGACGGGGCGGGAGTATGGGCAGACCGATCCGGCACAGTGGGAGTACACGGTGGCGGCGAAGAGCGGCAGCGCGTTTGCGTCGGGGCACAGCGCGAGCACGACGTTCTTCACCAGCAGCCCGCTGACGCGGGATGCGGGCGACGACGTGGGCCGATACGCGTTCAAGCTGGTGTCCTCGCCGCAATACGCGGCAGGGATGGAGGCGCTGTACGCGTTCGAGGTGGCGTCCGGGGCGAAGTACACGATCACGAAGAAGGCGCTGAGCATTGCCACGCCGGTGGTGCTGACGAAGGCCTACGACGGGAGCAGGGCGGCGAGCGGCGCCAGCATCAAGAGCGGCGGTGCGGTGACCGGCGAGGTGGGCTCGGAGAGCTTCGCGCTGACGGTGAGCGGAGGAACGTACCCGCAGAGCGCCGTGGGCACGGGGCTGACGATCACCAGCCCGAGCTTCGACCTGGAAGCGAGCGGCGGAGCGAAGAAGACGAACTACAGCTACACGCTGCCGAGTGAGGCGACCGGAGAGATCACGGCGAAGGAAGTGACGGTGGCGTCTGCGGTGCTGAGCAAGGAGTACGACGGCGGGACGGCGATCAGCGGCGCGACGCTGAGCGGCGGTGAGGTAAGCGGCGAGGCGGGTTCGGAGAGCCTGACGCTGAAGGTGACCGGAGGCAGCTACGCGTCGGCCGACGTGGGCGCCAACATCACGATCAGCAATCCGGAGTTCGGGCTGGAGGCGGGGGCGAATACGGACAAGGCCAACTACCGGCTGCCGAGCAGCATCACGCTGACGGGGAGGATCACGGCGAAGGCGCTGACGATCGGCGACTCGGTGGTGCTGACGAAGGCCTACGACGGCGGCGCGGCGGCAAGTGGCGCGAGCGTGAAGAGCGGCGGCGCGGTGAGCGGTGAGGTGGGCTCGGAGAGCTTTGCGCTGACGGTGACTGGAGGAACGTACCCGCAGAGCGCCGTGGGCACGGGGCTGACGATCACGAGTCCGACGTTCACGCTGAGCGCGAGCGGCGGAGCGAAGACGGGCAACTACAGCTACACGCTGCCGAGTGAGGCGACCGGCGACATCACGAAGGCCGAGATCACGGACGTGGACGGGGTGACGGTGAAGACGCGGCCGGTGGACGGGACGACGACGGCGACGTTCGTGACGACGGCGGCAACCGGAACCGGCGTGGTGAGCGCGGAGCTGGCGGGGTTCCGCGCCGGGCTGACGGTGAGCGGGACGTTCCCGGACGGTGCGAAGACGACGGCGGACACCTACGACGTGGCGGTGACGTATTCCCTGGGCGACTCGGGAGAGTTCAAGACGAAGAACTACACGCTGAGCGACAGCGGGGACACGCTGCGAGGGACGGTGACGAGCAAGCGTGTGCTGGTGCTGAGTCCGACGGCGACGGGGCGGGAGTACGGGCAGACCGATCCGGCGCAGTGGGAGTACACGGTGGCGGCGAAGAGCGGCAGCGCGTTTGCGAGCGGGCACGGCGCGAGCACGACGTTCTTCACCAGCAGCCCGCTGACGCGAGCGAGCGGCAACGACGTTGGGGATTACGCGTTCAGCCTGGTGAGTTCACCGGCCTACGCGACCGGGATGGAGGCGCTGTACGCGTTCGAGGTGGCGAGTGGGGCGAAGTACACGATCACGAAGAAGGCGCTGACGATCGGGACGCCGGTGGTGCTGACCAAGGCATACGACGGTGGCACGGCGGCAAGTGGCGCGAACGTGAAGAGCGGCGGCGAGGTGACCGGCGAGGTGGACGGTGAGAGCTTCACGCTGGCGGTGAGCGGAGGGACGTATCCGCAGAGCGCCGTGGGCACGGGGCTGACGATCACGAGCCCGACGTTCACGCTGAGCGCGAGCGGCGGAGCGAAGACGGGCAACTACAGCTACACGCTACCGAGTGAGGCGACCGGAGAGATCACGGCGAAGGAAGTGACGGTAGCGTCTGCGGTGCTGAGCAAGGTCTATGACGGCGGGACGGCGATCACGAACGCGACGCTGATCGGCGGCGAGGTAAGCGGCGAGGCTGGCACGGAGAGCCTGACGCTGAAGGTGACCGGGGGCAGCTACGCGTCGGCCGACGTGGGCGCCGGCATCACGATCAGCAATCCGGTGTTCGGGCTGGAGGCGGGGGCGAATACGGACAAGGACAACTACCGGCTGCCGAGCAGCATCACGCTGACGGGAACGATCACGGCGAAGGCGCTGACGATCGGCGACTCGGTGGTGCTGACGAAGGTCTACGACGGCGGCGCGGCCGCGAGCGGAGCAAGCGTGAAGAGCGGCGGCGCGGTGAGCGGCGAGGTGGGTGCGGAGAGCTTCACGCTGGCGGTGAGCGGGGGGACGTACCCGCAGAGCGACGTGGGCACGGGGCTGACGATCAGCAGCCCGACGTTCACGCTGAGCGCGAGCGGCGGAGCGAAGACGGGCAACTACAGCTACACGCTGCCGAGTGAGGCGACCGGCGACATCACGGCGAAGGAAGTGACGGTGGCGTCTGCGGTGCTGAGCAAGGAGTACGACGGCGGGACGGCGATCACGAACGCGACGCTGAGCGGCGGTGAGGTGAGCGGCGAGGCGGGTTCGGAGAGCCTGACGCTGAAGGTGACCGGAGGCAGCTACGCGTCGGCCGACGTGGGTACCAACATCACGATCAGCAATCCGGAGTTCGGGCTGGAGGCGGGTGCGAATACGGACAAGGGCAACTACCGGCTGCCGAGCAGCATCACGCTGACGGGGAGGATCACGGCGAAGGCGCTGACGATCGGCGACTCGGTGGTGCTGACGAAGGCCTACGACGGCGGCGCGGCGGCAAGTGGCGCGAGCGTGAAGAGCGGCGGCGCGGTGAGCGGTGAGGTGGGCTCGGAGAGCTTTGCGCTGACGGTGAGCGGCGGAACGTACCCGCAGAGCGATGTGGGCACGGGGCTGACGATCACGAGTCCGACGTTCACGCTGAGCGCGAGCGGCGGAGCGAAGACGGGCAACTACCAGTACACGCTGCCGAGTGAGGCGACCGGCGACATCACGAAGGCCGAGATCACGGACGTGGACGGGGTGACGGTGAAGACGCGGCCGGTGGACGGGACGACGACGGCGACGTTCGTGACGACGGCGGCAACCGGAACCGGCGTGGTGAGCGCGGAGCTGGCGGGGTTCCGAGCGGGGCTGACGGTGAGCGGGACGTTCCCGGACGGTGCGAAGACGACGGCGGACACCTACGACGTGGCGGTGACCTATTCCCTGGGCGACTCGGGAGAGTTCAAGACGAAGAACTACACGCTGAGCGACAGCGGGGACACGCTGCGAGGGACGGTGACGAGCAAGCGTGTGCTGGTGCTGAGTCCGACGGCGACGGGGCGGGAGTACGGGCAGACCGATCCGGCGCAGTGGGAGTACACGGTGGCGGCGAAGAGCGGCAGCGCGTTTGCGTCGGGGCACGGCGCGAGCACGACGTTCTTCACCAGCAGCCCGCTGACGCGAGCGAGCGGCAACGACGTTGGGGATTACGCGTTCAGCCTGGTGAGCGAGCCGGACTACGCGACCGGGATGGAGGCGCTGTACGCGTTCGAGGTGGCGGCGGGAGCGAAGTACACGATCACGAAGAAGGCGCTGACGATCGGGACGCCGGTGGTGCTGACCAAGGCATACGACGGTGGCGCGGCGGCGAGTGGCGCGAGCGTGAAGAGCGGCGGGGCGGTGACCGGCGAGGTGGACGGTGAGAGCTTCGCGCTGACGGTGAGCGGAGGCACGTACCCGCAGAGCGCCGTGGGCACGGGGCTGACGATCAGCAGCCCGACGTTCACGCTGAGCGCGAGCGGCGGAGCGAAGACGGGCAACTACAGCTACACGCTACCGAGTGAGGCGACCGGGGAGATCACGGCGAAGGAAGTGACGGTAGCGTCTGCGGTGCTGAGCAAGGAGTACGACGGCGGGACGGCGATCAGCGGCGCGACGCTGAGCGGCGGTGAGGTAAGCGGCGAGGCTGGCACGGAGAGCCTGACGCTGAAGGTGACCGGGGGCAGCTACGCGTCGGCCGACGTGGGCGCCAACATCACGATCAGCAATCCGGAGTTCGGGCTGGAGGCGGGGGCGAACACGGACAAGGCCAACTACCGGCTGCCGAGCAGCATCACGCTGACGGGAACGATCACGGCAAAGGCGCTGAGCATTGCCACGCCGGTGGTGCTGACGAAGGCATACGACGGGAGCAGGGCGGCGAGCGGCGCCAGCATCAAGAGCGGCGGCGCGGTGAGCGGTGAGGTGGGCTCGGAGAGCTTCGCGCTGACGGTGACTGGAGGAACGTACCCGCAGAGCGCCGTGGGCACGGGGCTGACGATCACGAGTCCGACGTTCACGCTGAGCGCGAGCGGCGGAGCGAAGACGGGCAACTACAGCTACACGCTGCCGACGAGTGCGACCGGCGACATCACGAAGGCCGAGATCACGGACGTGAGCGGGGTGACGGTGGTGAGTCGTCCGGTGGACGGGACGACGACGGCGACGTTCGACAAGACGGCGGCCACGGGCGCGGGCGTGGTGACGGCGGAGCTGGCCGGGTTCCGTGCGGGACTGACGGTGAGCGGGACGTTCCCGGACGGTGCGAAGACCACCGCCGGCACCTACAACGTGGCGGTGACGTATTCCCTGGGCGACTCGGGAGGGTTCGATGCGAGCAACTACACGCTGAGCGACGCCGGGGACACGCTGCGAGGGACGGTGACGAACAAGCGTGTGCTGGTGCTGAGTCCGACGGCGACGGGGCGGGAGTACGGGCAGACCGATCCGGCACAGTGGGAGTACACGGTGGCGGCGAAGAGCGGCAGCGCGTTTGCGTCGGGGCACGGCGCGAGCACGACGTTCTTCACCAGCAGCCCGCTGACGCGAGCGAGCGGCAACGACGTTGGGGACTACACGTTCAGCCTGGTGAGCGAGCCGGACTACGCGACCGGGATGGAGGCGCTGTACGCGTTTGAGGTGGCGTCCGGGGCGAAGTACACGATCACGAAGAAGGCGCTGAGCATTGCCACCCCGGTGGTGTTGACCAAGACATACGACGGGACCACGGCGGCGAGTGGCGCGAGCGTGAAGAGCGGCGGGGCGGTGACCGGCGAGGTGGACGGTGAGAGCTTCACGCTGGCGGTGAGCGGGGGGACGTACCCGCAGAGCGCCGTGGGCAGTGGGCTGACGATCACCAGCCCGACGTTCACGCTGAGCGCGAGCGGCGGAGCGAAGACGGGTAACTACCAGTACACGCTGCCGAGTGAGGCGACCGGAGAGATCACGGCGAAGGAAGTGACGGTAGCGTCTGCGGTGCTGAGCAAGGAGTACGACGGCGGGACGGCGATCAGCGGCGCGACGCTGAGCGGCGGTGAGGTGAGCGGCGAGGCTGGCACGGAGAGCCTGACGCTGAAGGTGACCGGGGGCAGCTATGCAAGCGCCGACGTGGGCGCCAACATCACGATCAGCAATCCGGAGTTCGGGCTGGAGGCTGGTGAGGGAACGGACAAGGACAACTACCGGCTGCCGAGCAGCATCACGCTGACGGGGACGATCACGGCGAAGGCGCTGACGATCGGCGACTCGGTGGTGCTGACGAAGGCCTACGACGGGAGCAGGGCGGCGAGCGGCGCCAGCATCAAGAGCGGCGGTGCGGTGACCGGCGAGGTGGGCTCGGAGAGCTTCGCGCTGACGGTGAGCGGAGGAACGTACCCGCAGAGCGCCGTGGGCACGGGGCTGACGATCACCAGCCCGAGCTTCGACCTGGAAGCGAGCGGCGGAGCGAAGAAGACGAACTACAGCTACACGCTGCCGAGTGAGGCGACCGGCGACATCACGAAGGCGGCGATCACGGACGTGAGCGGGGTGACGGTGGTGAGTCGTCCGGTGGACGGGACGACGACGGCGACGTTCGACAAGACGGCGGCCACGGGCGCGGGCGTGGTGACGGCGGAACTGGCGGGGTTCCGAGCGGGGCTGACGGTGAGCGGGACGTTCCCGGACGGTGCGAAGACGACGGCGGACACCTACAACGTGGCGGTGACCTATTCCCTGGGCGACTCGGGAGAGTTCAAGACGAAGAACTACACGCTGAGCGACAGCGGGGACACGCTGCGAGGGACGGTGACGAGCAAGCGTGTGCTGGTGCTGAGTCCGACGGCGACGGGGCGGGAGTACGGGCAGACCGATCCGGCGCAGTGGGAGTACACGGTGGCGGCGAAGAGCGGCAGCGCGTTTGCGTCGGGGCACGGCGCGAGCACGACGTTCTTCACCAGCAGCCCGCTGACGCGAGCGAGCGGCAACGACGTTGGGGATTACGCGTTCAGCCTGGTGAGTTCACCGGCCTACGCGACCGGGATGGAGGCGCTGTACGCGTTCGAGGTGGCGAGTGGGGCGAAGTACACGATCACGAAGAAGGCGCTGACGATCGGGACGCCGGTGGTGCTGACCAAGGCATACGACGGTGGCACGGCGGCAAGTGGCGCGAACGTGAAGAGCGGCGGCGAGGTGACCGGCGAGGTGGACGGTGAGAGCTTCACGCTGGCGGTGAGCGGAGGGACGTATCCGCAGAGCGCCGTGGGCACGGGGCTGACGATCACGAGCCCGACGTTCACGCTGAGCGCGAGCGGCGGAGCGAAGACGGGCAACTACAGCTACACGCTACCGAGTGAGGCGACCGGAGAGATCACGGCGAAGGAAGTGACGGTAGCGTCTGCGGTGCTGAGCAAGGTCTATGACGGCGGGACGGCGATCACGAACGCGACGCTGATCGGCGGCGAGGTAAGCGGCGAGGCTGGCACGGAGAGCCTGACGCTGAAGGTGACCGGGGGCAGCTACGCGTCGGCCGACGTGGGCGCCGGCATCACGATCAGCAATCCGGTGTTCGGGCTGGAGGCGGGGGCGAATACGGACAAGGACAACTACCGGCTGCCGAGCAGCATCACGCTGACGGGAACGATCACGGCGAAGGCGCTGACGATCGGCGACTCGGTGGTGCTGACGAAGGTCTACGACGGCGGCGCGGCCGCGAGCGGAGCAAGCGTGAAGAGCGGCGGCGCGGTGAGCGGCGAGGTGGGTGCGGAGAGCTTCACGCTGGCGGTGAGCGGGGGGACGTACCCGCAGAGCGACGTGGGCACGGGGCTGACGATCAGCAGCCCGACGTTCACGCTGAGCGCGAGCGGCGGAGCGAAGACGGGCAACTACAGCTACACGCTGCCGAGTGAGGCGACCGGCGACATCACGGCGAAGGAAGTGACGGTGGCGTCTGCGGTGCTGAGCAAGGAGTACGACGGCGGGACGGCGATCACGAACGCGACGCTGAGCGGCGGTGAGGTGAGCGGCGAGGCGGGTTCGGAGAGCCTGACGCTGAAGGTGACCGGAGGCAGCTACGCGTCGGCCGACGTGGGTACCAACATCACGATCAGCAATCCGGAGTTCGGGCTGGAGGCGGGTGCGAATACGGACAAGGGCAACTACCGGCTGCCGAGCAGCATCACGCTGACGGGGAGGATCACGGCGAAGGCGCTGACGATCGGCGACTCGGTGGTGCTGACGAAGGCCTACGACGGCGGCGCGGCGGCAAGTGGCGCGAGCGTGAAGAGCGGCGGCGCGGTGAGCGGTGAGGTGGGCTCGGAGAGCTTTGCGCTGACGGTGAGCGGCGGAACGTACCCGCAGAGCGATGTGGGCACGGGGCTGACGATCACGAGTCCGACGTTCACGCTGAGCGCGAGCGGCGGAGCGAAGACGGGCAACTACCAGTACACGCTGCCGAGTGAGGCGACCGGCGACATCACGAAGGCCGAGATCACGGACGTGGACGGGGTGACGGTGAAGACGCGGCCGGTGGACGGGACGACGACGGCGACGTTCGTGACGACGGCGGCAACCGGAACCGGCGTGGTGAGCGCGGAGCTGGCGGGGTTCCGAGCGGGGCTGACGGTGAGCGGGACGTTCCCGGACGGTGCGAAGACGACGGCGGACACCTACGACGTGGCGGTGACCTATTCCCTGGGCGACTCGGGAGAGTTCAAGACGAAGAACTACACGCTGAGCGACAGCGGGGACACGCTGCGAGGGACGGTGACGAGCAAGCGTGTGCTGGTGCTGAGTCCGACGGCGACGGGGCGGGAGTACGGGCAGACCGATCCGGCGCAGTGGGAGTACACGGTGGCGGCGAAGAGCGGCAGCGCGTTTGCGTCGGGGCACGGCGCGAGCACGACGTTCTTCACCAGCAGCCCGCTGACGCGAGCGAGCGGCAACGACGTTGGGGATTACGCGTTCAGCCTGGTGAGCGAGCCGGACTACGCGACCGGGATGGAGGCGCTGTACGCGTTCGAGGTGGCGGCGGGAGCGAAGTACACGATCACGAAGAAGGCGCTGACGATCGGGACGCCGGTGGTGCTGACCAAGGCATACGACGGTGGCGCGGCGGCGAGTGGCGCGAGCGTGAAGAGCGGCGGGGCGGTGACCGGCGAGGTGGACGGTGAGAGCTTCGCGCTGACGGTGAGCGGAGGCACGTACCCGCAGAGCGCCGTGGGCACGGGGCTGACGATCAGCAGCCCGACGTTCACGCTGAGCGCGAGCGGCGGAGCGAAGACGGGCAACTACAGCTACACGCTACCGAGTGAGGCGACCGGGGAGATCACGGCGAAGGAAGTGACGGTAGCGTCTGCGGTGCTGAGCAAGGAGTACGACGGCGGGACGGCGATCAGCGGCGCGACGCTGAGCGGCGGTGAGGTAAGCGGCGAGGCTGGCACGGAGAGCCTGACGCTGAAGGTGACCGGGGGCAGCTACGCGTCGGCCGACGTGGGCGCCAACATCACGATCAGCAATCCGGAGTTCGGGCTGGAGGCGGGGGCGAACACGGACAAGGCCAACTACCGGCTGCCGAGCAGCATCACGCTGACGGGAACGATCACGGCAAAGGCGCTGAGCATTGCCACGCCGGTGGTGCTGACGAAGGCATACGACGGGAGCAGGGCGGCGAGCGGCGCCAGCATCAAGAGCGGCGGCGCGGTGAGCGGTGAGGTGGGCTCGGAGAGCTTCGCGCTGACGGTGACTGGAGGAACGTACCCGCAGAGCGCCGTGGGCACGGGGCTGACGATCACGAGTCCGACGTTCACGCTGAGCGCGAGCGGCGGAGCGAAGACGGGCAACTACAGCTACACGCTGCCGACGAGTGCGACCGGCGACATCACGAAGGCCGAGATCACGGACGTGAGCGGGGTGACGGTGGTGAGTCGTCCGGTGGACGGGACGACGACGGCGACGTTCGACAAGACGGCGGCCACGGGCGCGGGCGTGGTGACGGCGGAGCTGGCCGGGTTCCGTGCGGGACTGACGGTGAGCGGGACGTTCCCGGACGGTGCGAAGACCACCGCCGGCACCTACAACGTGGCGGTGACGTATTCCCTGGGCGACTCGGGAGGGTTCGATGCGAGCAACTACACGCTGAGCGACGCCGGGGACACGCTGCGAGGGACGGTGACGAACAAGCGTGTGCTGGTGCTGAGTCCGACGGCGACGGGGCGGGAGTACGGGCAGACCGATCCGGCACAGTGGGAGTACACGGTGGCGGCGAAGAGCGGCAGCGCGTTTGCGTCGGGGCACGGCGCGAGCACGACGTTCTTCACCAGCAGCCCGCTGACGCGAGCGAGCGGCAACGACGTTGGGGACTACACGTTCAGCCTGGTGAGCGAGCCGGACTACGCGACCGGGATGGAGGCGCTGTACGCGTTTGAGGTGGCGTCCGGGGCGAAGTACACGATCACGAAGAAGGCGCTGAGCATTGCCACCCCGGTGGTGTTGACCAAGACATACGACGGGACCACGGCGGCGAGTGGCGCGAGCGTGAAGAGCGGCGGGGCGGTGACCGGCGAGGTGGACGGTGAGAGCTTCACGCTGGCGGTGAGCGGGGGGACGTACCCGCAGAGCGCCGTGGGCAGTGGGCTGACGATCACCAGCCCGACGTTCACGCTGAGCGCGAGCGGCGGAGCGAAGACGGGTAACTACCAGTACACGCTGCCGAGTGAGGCGACCGGAGAGATCACGGCGAAGGAAGTGACGGTAGCGTCTGCGGTGCTGAGCAAGGAGTACGACGGCGGGACGGCGATCAGCGGCGCGACGCTGAGCGGCGGTGAGGTGAGCGGCGAGGCTGGCACGGAGAGCCTGACGCTGAAGGTGACCGGGGGCAGCTATGCAAGCGCCGACGTGGGCGCCAACATCACGATCAGCAATCCGGAGTTCGGGCTGGAGGCTGGTGAGGGAACGGACAAGGACAACTACCGGCTGCCGAGCAGCATCACGCTGACGGGGACGATCACGGCGAAGGCGCTGACGATCGGCGACTCGGTGGTGCTGACGAAGGCCTACGACGGGAGCAGGGCGGCGAGCGGCGCCAGCATCAAGAGCGGCGGTGCGGTGACCGGCGAGGTGGGCTCGGAGAGCTTCGCGCTGACGGTGAGCGGAGGAACGTACCCGCAGAGCGCCGTGGGCACGGGGCTGACGATCACCAGCCCGAGCTTCGACCTGGAAGCGAGCGGCGGAGCGAAGAAGACGAACTACAGCTACACGCTGCCGAGTGAGGCGACCGGCGACATCACGAAGGCGGCGATCACGGACGTGAGCGGGGTGACGGTGGTGAGTCGTCCGGTGGACGGGACGACGACGGCGACGTTCGACAAGACGGCGGCCACGGGCGCGGGCGTGGTGACGGCGGAACTGGCGGGGTTCCGAGCGGGGCTGACGGTGAGCGGGACGTTCCCGGACGGTGCGAAGACGACGGCGGACACCTACAACGTGGCGGTGACCTATTCCCTGGGCGACTCGGGAGAGTTCAAGACGAAGAACTACACGCTGAGCGACAGCGGGGACACGCTGCGAGGGACGGTGACGAGCAAGCGTGTGCTGGTGCTGAGTCCGACGGCGACGGGGCGGGAGTACGGGCAGACCGATCCGGCGCAGTGGGAGTACACGGTGGCGGCGAAGAGCGGCAGCGCGTTTGCGTCGGGGCACGGCGCGAGCACGACGTTCTTCACCAGCAGCCCGCTGACGCGAGCGAGCGGCAACGACGTTGGGGATTACGCGTTCAGCCTGGTGAGCGAGCCGGACTACGCGACCGGGATGGAGGCGCTGTACGCGTTCGAGGTGGCGGCGGGAGCGAAGTACACGATCACGAAGAAGGCGCTGACGATCGGGACGCCGGTGGTGCTGACCAAGGCATACGACGGTGGCGCGGCGGCGAGTGGCGCGAGCGTGAAGAGCGGCGGGGCGGTGACCGGCGAGGTGGACGGTGAGAGCTTCACGCTGGCGGTGAGCGGAGGGACGTATCCGCAGAGCGCCGTGGGCAGCGGGCTGACGATCACGAGTCCGACGTTCACGCTGAGCGCGAGCGGCGGAGCGAAGACGGGTAACTACCAGTACACGCTGCCGAGTGAGGCGACCGGAGAGATCACGGCGAAGGAAGTGACGGTAGCGTCTGCGGTGCTGAGCAAGGAGTACGACGGCGGGACGGCGATCAGCGGCGCGACGCTGAGCGGCGGTGAGGTGAGCGGCGAGGCTGGCACGGAGAGCCTGACGCTGAAGGTGACCGGGGGCAGCTACGCGTCGGCCGACGTGGGCGCCAACATCACGATCAGCAATCCGGAGTTCGGGCTGGAGGCTGGTGAGGGAACGGACAAGGACAACTACCGGCTGCCGAGCAGCATCACGCTGACGGGGACGATCACGGCGAAGGCGCTGATGATCGGCGACTCGGTGGTGCTGACGAAGGCCTACGACGGGAGCAGGGCGGCGAGCGGCGCCAGCATCAAGAGCGGCGGTGCGGTGACCGGCGAGGTGGGCTCGGAGAGCTTCGCGCTGACGGTGAGCGGAGGAACGTACCCGCAGAGCGCCGTGGGCACGGGGCTGACGATCACCAGCCCGAGCTTCGACCTGGAAGCGAGCGGCGGAGCGAAGAAGACGAACTACAGCTACACGCTGCCGAGTGAGGCGACCGGAGAGATCACGGCGAAGGAAGTGACGGTGGCGTCTGCGGTGCTGAGCAAGGAGTACGACGGCGGGACGGCGATCAGCGGCGCGACGCTGAGCGGCGGTGAGGTAAGCGGCGAGGCGGGTTCGGAGAGCCTGACGCTGAAGGTGACCGGAGGCAGCTACGCGTCGGCCGACGTGGGCGCCAACATCACGATCAGCAATCCGGAGTTCGGGCTGGAGGCGGGGGCGAATACGGACAAGGCCAACTACCGGCTGCCGAGCAGCATCACGCTGACGGGGAGGATCACGGCGAAGGCGCTGACGATCGGCGACTCGGTGGTGCTGACGAAGGCCTACGACGGCGGCGCGGCGGCAAGTGGCGCGAGCGTGAAGAGCGGCGGCGCGGTGAGCGGTGAGGTGGGCTCGGAGAGCTTTGCGCTGACGGTGACTGGAGGAACGTACCCGCAGAGCGCCGTGGGCACGGGGCTGACGATCACGAGTCCGACGTTCACGCTGAGCGCGAGCGGCGGAGCGAAGACGGGCAACTACAGCTACACGCTGCCGAGTGAGGCGACCGGCGACATCACGAAGGCCGAGATCACGGACGTGGACGGGGTGACGGTGAAGACGCGGCCGGTGGACGGGACGACGACGGCGACGTTCGTGACGACGGCGGCAACCGGAACCGGCGTGGTGAGCGCGGAGCTGGCGGGGTTCCGCGCCGGGCTGACGGTGAGCGGGACGTTCCCGGACGGTGCGAAGACGACGGCGGACACCTACGACGTGGCGGTGACGTATTCCCTGGGCGACTCGGGAGAGTTCAAGACGAAGAACTACACGCTGAGCGACAGCGGGGACACGCTGCGAGGGACGGTGACGAGCAAGCGTGTGCTGGTGCTGAGTCCGACGGCGACGGGGCGGGAGTACGGGCAGACCGATCCGGCGCAGTGGGAGTACACGGTGGCGGCGAAGAGCGGCAGCGCGTTTGCGAGCGGGCACGGCGCGAGCACGACGTTCTTCACCAGCAGCCCGCTGACGCGAGCGAGCGGCAACGACGTTGGGGATTACGCGTTCAGCCTGGTGAGTTCACCGGCCTACGCGACCGGGATGGAGGCGCTGTACGCGTTCGAGGTGGCGAGTGGGGCGAAGTACACGATCACGAAGAAGGCGCTGACGATCGGGACGCCGGTGGTGCTGACCAAGGCATACGACGGTGGCACGGCGGCAAGTGGCGCGAACGTGAAGAGCGGCGGCGAGGTGACCGGCGAGGTGGACGGTGAGAGCTTCACGCTGGCGGTGAGCGGAGGGACGTATCCGCAGAGCGCCGTGGGCACGGGGCTGACGATCACGAGCCCGACGTTCACGCTGAGCGCGAGCGGCGGAGCGAAGACGGGCAACTACAGCTACACGCTACCGAGTGAGGCGACCGGAGAGATCACGGCGAAGGAAGTGACGGTAGCGTCTGCGGTGCTGAGCAAGGTCTATGACGGCGGGACGGCGATCACGAACGCGACGCTGATCGGCGGCGAGGTAAGCGGCGAGGCTGGCACGGAGAGCCTGACGCTGAAGGTGACCGGGGGCAGCTACGCGTCGGCCGACGTGGGCGCCGGCATCACGATCAGCAATCCGGTGTTCGGGCTGGAGGCGGGGGCGAATACGGACAAGGACAACTACCGGCTGCCGAGCAGCATCACGCTGACGGGAACGATCACGGCGAAGGCGCTGACGATCGGCGACTCGGTGGTGCTGACGAAGGTCTACGACGGCGGCGCGGCCGCGAGCGGAGCAAGCGTGAAGAGCGGCGGGGCGGTGACCGGCGAGGTGGGCGCGGAGAGCTTCGCGCTGACGGTGAGCGGGGGGACGTACCCGCAGAGCGCCGTGGGCGCAGGGCTGACGATCGCGAGTCCGACGTTCACGCTGAGCGCGAGCGGCGGAGCGAAGACGGGCAACTACAGCTACACGCTGCCGAGTGAGGCGACCGGCGACATCACGAAGGCCGAGATCACGGACGTGGCCGGGGTGACGGTGGTGAGTCGTCCGGTGGACGGGACGACGACGGCGACGTTCGACAAGACGGCGGCCACGGGAACCGGCGTGGTGACGGCGGAGCTGGCCGGGTTCCGCGCGGGGCTAACAGTGAGCGGGACGTTCCCGGACGGTGCGAAGACCACCGCCGGCACCTACAGCGTGGCGGTGACGTATTCCCTGGGCGACTCGGGAGCGTTCAAGAAGAGCAACTACACGCTGAGCGACACGGGGGACCCGCTGAGCGGGACGGTGACGAGCAAGCGTGTGCTGGTGCTGAGTCCGACGGCGACGGGGCGGGAGTACGGGCAGACCGATCCGGCGCAGTGGGGGTACACGGTGGCGGCGAAGACGGGCAGCGAGTTCGTGTCCGGGGACAGCGCGACCAGCACGTACTTCACGAGCAACCCGCTGACGCGGGATGCGGGCAACGACGTGGGCCGATACGCGTTCAAGCTGGTGTCCTCGCCGCAGTACGCGACGGGGATGGCGGCGAAGTACACGTTCGAGGTGAAGACGGGGGCGAAGTACACGATCACGAAGAAGGCGCTGAGCATATCCACGCCGGTGGTGCTGACGAAGGCCTACGACGGCGGCACGGCGGCAAGTGGCGCGAGCGTGAAGAGCGGCGGTGCGGTGACCGGCGAGGTGGGCGCGGAGAGCTTTGCGCTGAGGGTGAGCGGAGGAACGTACCCGCAGAGCGCCGTGGGCAGCGGGCTGACGATCACGAGCCCGACGTTCGCGCTGAGCGCGAGCGGCGGTGCGAAGACGAGCAACTACCGCTACACGCTGCCGAGTGAGGCGACCGGAGAGATCACGAAGAAAGCGACGACGTACACGGGGACGGCGGGGTCGCGGGTGTACGACGGGACGACGACGGTGAGCACGACGATCAGCGGCAGCTTCAGTCCGGCGCTGGTGAGCGGGGACACGGTGACGGTGAGCGGGGGGAGCTACGCGCAGGCGGACGCGGGGACGAACGTGGCGATCAGCGGCTCGACGGTGAGCGGGAGCGATGCGGGCAACTACGACGTGACGGTCAGCATCACGGGGACGATCACGGCGAAGGCGCTGACGATCGGCGACTCGGTGGTGCTGACGAAGGTCTACGACGGCGGCACGGGTACGAGCGGAGCGAGCATCAAGAGCGGCGGGGCGGTGACGGGCGAAGTGGGCTCGGAGAGCTTCACGCTGACGGTGAGCGGGGGGACGTACCCGCAGAGCGCCGTGGGCGCGGGGCTGACGATCACCAGCCCGACGTTCACGCTGAGCGCGAGCGGCGGAGCGAAGACGGGCAACTACCAGTACACGCTGCCGACCGCGGCGACGGGGGAGATCACGAAGAAAGCGACGACGTATACGGGGCCGGCGGGGTCGCGCGGGTACGACGGGACGACGACGGTGAGCACGACGATCAGCGGCAGCTTCAGTCCGGCGCTGGTGAGCGGGGACACGGTGACGGTGAGCGGGGGGAGCTACGCGCAGGCGGACGCGGGGACGAACGTGGCGATCAGCGGCTCGACGGTAGGCGGGACCGATGCGGGCAACTACGACGTGACGACCAGCATCACGGGGACGATCACGAAGAAGGCGCTGAGCATTGCCACGCCGGTGGTGCTGACGAAGGTCTACGACGGGAGCACGGCCGCGAGCGGCGCCAGCATCAAGAGCGGCGGGGCGGTGACGGGTGAGGTGGACGGTGAGAGCTTCACGCTGGCGGTGAGCGGGGGGACGTACCCGCAGAGCGCCGTGGGCAGCGGGCTGACGATCACGAGCCCGACGTTCACGCTGAGCGCGAGCGGCGGAGCGAAGACGGGTAACTACCAGTACACGCTGCCGAGTGAGGCGACCGGAGAGATCACGGCGAAGGAAGTGACGGTAGCGTCTGCGGTGCTGAGCAAGGAGTACGACGGCGGGACGGCGATCAGCGGCGCGACGCTGAGCGGCGGTGAGGTGAGCGGCGAGGCTGGCACGGAGAGCCTGACGCTGAAGGTGACCGGAGGCAGCTACGCGTCTGCCGACGTGGGTGCCAACATCACGATCAGCAATCCGGAGTTCGGGCTGGAGGCGGGGGCGAATACGGACAAGGCCAACTACCGCCTGCCGAGCAGCATCACGCTGACGGGAACGATCACGGCGAAGGCGCTGACGATCGGCGACTCGGTGGTGCTGACGAAGGCCTACGACGGCGGCGCGGCGGCGAGCGGAGCGAGCGTGAAGAGCGGCGGTGCGGTGACGGGCGAAGTGGGCTCGGAGAGCTTTGCGCTGACGGTGAGCGGGGGGACGTACCCGCAGAGCGACGTGGGCGCGGGGCTGACGATCGCCAGCCCGACGTTCACGCTGAGCGCGAGCGGCGGAGCGAAGACGGGCAACTACAGCTACACGCTGCCGAGCGCGGCGACCGGCGACATCACGAAGGCCGAGATCACGGACGTGGACGGGGTGACGGTGGTGAGTCGTCCGGTGGACGGGACGACGACGGCGACGTTCGACAAGGCGGCGGCCACGGGCGCGGGCATGGTGACGGCGGAGCTGGCGGGGTTCCTTGCGGGACTGACGGTGAGCGGGATGTTCCCGGACGGTGCGAAGACCACCGCCGGCACCTACAACGTGGCGGTGACGTATTCCCTGGGCGACTCAGGAGGGTTCAAGAAGAGCAACTACACGCTGAGCGACGCCGGGGACACGCTGCGAGGGACGGTGACGAGCAAGCGTGTGCTGGTGCTGAGTCCGACGACGACGACGCGGGAGTACGGGGCGGACGAGCCGAGCGCGTACGAGTACACGGTGGCGGCGAAGAGCGGCAGCGCGTTTGTGAGCGGGCACGACGCGAGCACGACGTTCTTCACCAGCAGCCCGCTGACGCGAGCGAGCGGCAACGACGTTGGGGATTACGCGTTCAGCCTGGTGGGTTCACCGTCGTACGCGACCGGGATGGAGGCGCTGTACGCGTTCGAGGTGGCGGCGGGAGCGAAGTACACGATCACGAAGAAGGCGCTGAGCATCTCCACGCCGGTGGTGCTGACCAAGGCATACGACGGTGGCACGGCGGCAAGTGGCGCGAGCGTGAAGAGCGGCGGCGCGGTGACCGGTGAGGTGGACGGTGAGAGCTTCGCGCTGGCGGTGAGCGGAGGAACGTACCCGCAGAGCGCCGTGGGCAGCGGGCTGACGATCAGCAGCCCGACGTTCACGCTGAGCGCGAGCGGCGGAGCGAAGACGAGCAACTACCAGTACACGCTGCCGGATGCGGCGACCGGGGAGATCACGGCGAAGGAAGTGACGGTAGCGTCTGCGGTGCTGAGCAAGGAGTACGACGGCGGGACGGGGATCAGCGGCGCGACGCTGAGCGGCGGTGAGGTGAGCGGCGAGGCGGGTTCGGAGAGCCTGACGCTGAAGGTGACCGGGGGCAGCTACGCGTCGGCCGACGTGGGCACCAACATCACGATCAGCGATGCGGAGTTCGCCTTGGAGGCGGGGTCCGGTACGGACAAGGGCAACTACCGGCTGCCGAGCAGCATCACGCTGACGGGAACGATCACGGCGAAGGCGCTGACGATCGGCGACTCGGTGGTGCTGACGAAGGTCTACGACGGCGGCGCGGCGGCGAGCGGAGCGAGCGTGAAGAGCGGCGGCGCGGTGACGGGTGAGGTGGACGGAGAGAGCTTCACGCTGGCGGTGAGCGGAGGGACGTACCCGCAGAGCGCCGTGGGTGCGGGGCTGACGATCACGAGCCCGACGTTCACGCTGAGCGCGAGCGGCGGAGCGAAGACGGGCAACTACAGCTACACGCTGCCGAGTGAGGCGACCGGAGAGATCACGAAGGCCGAGATCACGGACGTGGACGGAGTGACGGTGAACACGCGGCCGGTGGACGGGACGACGACGGCGACGTTCGTGACGACGGCGGCAACGGGCGCGGGCGTGGTGGCGGCGGAGCTGGCGGGGTTCCGTGCCGGGCTGACGGTGAGCGGGACGTTCCCGGACGGTGCGAAGACGACGGCGGACACCTACGACGTGGAGGTGACGTACTCCCTGGGCGACTCGGGAGGGTTCGATGCGAGCAACTACACGCTGAGCGACGCCGGGGACACGCTGCGAGGGACGGTGACGGCGAAGCCGGTGCTGGTGCTGACGCCGACGACGACGACGCGGGAGTACGGGGCGGACGACCCGACGGCGTACGCGTACACGGTGGCGGCCAAGAGCGGCAGCACGTTTGAGTCCGGGCACGACGCGAGCACGACGTTCTTCACCAGCAACCCGCTGACGCGAGCGAGCGGCAACGACGTTGGGGATTACGCGTTCAGCCTGGTGAGTTCACCGTCGTACGTGACGGGGATGGAGGCGGCGTACGCGTTCGAGGTGGCGAGTGGGGCGAAGTACACGATCACGAAGAAGGCGCTGAGCATTTCCACGCCGGTGGTGCTGACGAAGGAGTACGACGGGACGGCGGCCGCGAGCGGAGCAAGCATGAAGAGCGGCGGTGCGGTGACCGGCGAGGCGGGTTCGGAGAGCTTCACGCTGGCGGTGAGCGGGGGGACGTACCCGCAGAGCGACGTGGGCGCGGGGCTGACGATCACGAGCCCGACGTTCACGCTGAGCGCGAGCGGCGGAGCGAAGACGGGCAACTACCGGTACACGCTGCCGAGTGAGGCGACCGGAGAGATCACGGCGAAGGAAGTGACGGTAGCGTCTGCGGTGCTGAGCAAGGTCTACGACGGCGGGACAGCGATCACGAACGCGACGCTGAGCGGCGGTGAGGTGAGCGGCGAGGCGGGCACGGAGAGCCTGACGCTGAAGGTGACCGGGGGCAGCTACGCGTCTGCCGACGTGGGCACGGGCATCACGATCAACGATGCGGAGTTCGGGCTGGAGGCGGGCGCCGATACCGACAAGGCCAACTACCGCCTGCCGAGCAGCATCACGCTGACGGGCACCATCACGGCGAAGAGCATCACGGACGTCGACGGGGTGACGGTGAAGACACGGCGGGTGGACGGCACGACCGACGCGGAGTTCGTCACCACGCAGGCGACCGGAACCGGGGTGGTGTCCACGGAGCTGGCCGGCTTCCGCAGCGGCCTGCAGGTGAGCGGGACGTTCCCGGACGACGCCAAGACCACCCCCGGGACCTACGACGTGGAGGCGACCTACACGCTGGGCAGCTCGGGCGCGTTCAAGGCGACCAACTACACACTGGGGGACTCGGGCGACACGCTGAGGGGCAAGGTCGCGAACGAGAACGAAGAACTGGGTGGGAACAAGCCGGTGCTGGTGCTGACGCCGACCACGACGACGCGGGAGTACGGGGCGGACGAGCCGACGGCGTACGACTACACGGTGGCGGCCAAGAGCGGCAGCACGTTTCTGACAGGGCACAGCGCGAGCACGACGTTCTTCACCAGCAGCCCGCTGACGCGCACGGCGGGCAACGACGTCGGCGAGTACCCCTTCAGTCTGGTGGCCGAGCCGGCCTACGCCAACAGCAGCAACATCGACTACAGCTTCGAGGTGGCGGCGGGGGCGAAGTACACGATCACGAAGAAAGCGCTGACCATCGCCACCCCGGTGGTGCTGACGAAGGCGTACGACGGCGGCACGGCGGCAAGCGGAGCGAGCGTGAAGAGCGGCGGGGCGGTGACGGGCGAGGCGGGTTCGGAGAGCTTCACGCTGGCGGTGAGCGGAGGAACGTACCCGCAGAGCGACGTGGGCACGGGGCTGACGATCACCAGCCCGACGTTCACGCTGAGCGCGAGCGGTGGAGCGAAGACGAGCAACTACCGGTACACGCTGCCGGACGAGGCGACCGGAGAGATCACGGCGGCGGAGATCACCGACGTGGACGGGGTGACGGTGGTGACGCGGCCGGTGGACGGCACGACCGACGCGACGTTCGACAAGACGGCGGCAACCGGAACCGGCGTGGTGGCTGCGGAGCTGGCCGGCTTCCGTGCGGGGCTGACGGTGAGCGGGACGTTCCCGGATGCGGCCAGGACCACCGCCGGCGCCTACGACGTGCAAGTGACCTACACGTTGGGCAACTCGGGCGCGTTCAAGACCGGCAACTACACGCTGAGCGACACGGGCGACACGCTGCGCGGCACGGTCACGGCCGGCCCGGTGGTCAGCTTCGCCGCCGGGGCGGTAACCCATGGCGAAAGCGCCGGCAACCTGGCCCTCACCGTGAACATCAGCCCGCGCCTGACCACGGCGAGCAGCGTCACGGTGGCGGTCAACACCGCCGGGACCGACAGTGCCGCCGCGGGCAGCGACTACACCGCGCCGGCGGCGACGCTGGCGCTGCCGGCGAACGCGGCCACCGCGACGCTGACCATCGCCGTCCGCGACGACACCGTCGTCGAGGGCGACGAGAGGTTCACCGTTACCCTGACCGCCGTCGGCGAAGCGCCCTACACGGTGGGCGCGCCCGCCGCCGCCACGGTGACCATCACCGACGACGACCAGGCGCCGGCGGGGATCACGCTGGCGGCAGCCCCGGCCGTGTGGGCGGAGAACGGGGGCGAGACGACCGTGCGGGTGACGGCGACGCTGGCCGGAACCGCCACGTACGCGACCGCTACCACGGTGGCCGTGACGGTGACGGGGAGCGGCAACGACGGGGCGGTGGACTTCGCGCCGGTGGCGGGATTCACGATCACGATCCCGGCGCAGGGAACGAGCGGGCAAGGGACGTTCACGCTGACGCCGGTCGATGACGCGGAAGAGGAGACCGACGAGACGCTGACGGTGGCCGGTACGGCGTCCGGCCTGACCGTCACGCCGGCGAGGCTGACGCTGACCGACGACGACGCCGCGCCGCCGCCGGCAGCGCCACCATCGTCGCCACCATCGTCGTCGCCACCGCCGCCACCACCACCACCGCCGCCCGTGCTCGCAATCACCACGCCCCACGTCAGCGTCCAGGAGGGCGACAGCGGCAGCACGGAGGCGGTGTTCACGGTGACGTTGAGCCGGGCGAGCGATCTGCCGGTCAGCGTGCGCTACGCGACGGCGGCGGGCACGGCGACGGCGGGCGCGGACTACGCGGAGACCGGCGGCACGCTGACGTTCGCGCCGGGCGAGACGGAGCGGACGATCCTGGTGGCGGTGCACGGCGACCGGAGGCCGGAGGCGGACGAGACGTTCACGCTGACGCTGAGCGGCGCGGAGAACGCGGAGCCGGGGTCGGCCGGCGCGGCGACCGGGACGATCGTCGACGACGACGTGGCGCTGCTGGCGATCACGCCGGAGGTCAGCGTCCCGGAAGGGGATACGGGCAGCACGGATGCGGTGTTCACGGTGACGTTGAGTCCGGCGAGCGACCTGCCGGTGAGCGTGAACTACGCGACGGCGGCGGGCACGGCGACGGCGGGCGTGGACTACGCGGAGAGCGGCGGCACGCTGACGTTCGCGCCTGGCGAGACGGAGCGGACGATCCTGGTGGCGGTGCACGGCGACCGGACGCCGGAGGCGGACGAGACGTTCACGGTGACGCTGAGCGGCGCGGAGAACGCGGAGCCGGGGTCGGCCGGCGCGGGGACCGGGACGATCGTCGACGACGACGTGGCGCTGCTGTCGATCACGCCGGAGGTCAGCGTCGCGGAAGGGGATACGGGCAGCACGGAGGCGGTGTTCACGGTGACGTTGAGTCCGGCGAGCGACCTGCCGGTGAGCGTGAACTACGCGACGGCGGCCGGCACGGCGACGGCGGGCGCGGACTACGCGGAGAGCGGCGGCACGCTGACGTTCGCGCCTGGCGAGACGGAGCGGATGATCCTGGTGGCGGTGCACGGCGACCGGAGGCCGGAGGCGGACGAGACGTTCATGGTGGCGTTGAGCGGGGCGGAGAACGCGGAGCCGGGGTCGGGCGGCACGGGGACGGGGACGATCGTCGACGACGACATCGCGGTCCTGGCGATCACGCCGCACGTCAGCATCCTGGAAGGGGATACGGGGAGCACGGATGCGGTGTTCACGGTGACGTTGAGCCCGGCGAGCGACCTGCCGGTGAGCGTGAGCTACGCGACGGCGGCGGGAACGGCGACGGCGGGCGTGGACTACGCGGAGAGCGGCGGCACGCTGACGTTCGCGCCTGGCGAGACGGAGCGGACGATCCTGGTGGCGGTGCACGGCGACCGGAGGCCGGAAGCGGACGAGACGTTCACGGTGACGCTGAGCGGCGCGGAGAACGCGGACCTGGGGTCGGCGGACACGGGGACGGGGACGATCGTCGACGACGACGTGGCGCTGCTGTCGATCACGCCGGAGGTCAGCGTCCCGGAAGGGGATACGGGGAGCACGGATGCGGTGTTCACGGTGACGTTGAGCCCGGCGAGCGACCTGCCGGTGAGCGTGCGCTACGCGACGGCGGAGGGCACGGCGACGGCGGGTGTGGACTACGCGGAGAGCGGCGGCGCGCTGACGTTCGCGCCTGGCGAGACGGAGCGGATGATCCTGGTGGCGGTGCACGGCGACCGGACGCCGGAGGCGGACGAGACGTTCACGGTGACGCTGAGCGGCGCGGAGAACGCGGAGCCGGGGTCGGCCGGCGCGGGGACCGGGACGATCGTCGACGACGACATCGCGGTCCTGGCGATCACGCCGCACGTCAGCATCCTGGAAGGGGATACGGGGAGCACGGATGCGGTGTTCACGGTGACGTTGAGCCCGGCGAGCGACCTGCCGGTGAGCGTGAGCTACGCGACGGCGGCGGGCACGGCGACGGCGGGCACGGACTACGCGGAGAGCGGCGGCGCGCTGACGTTCGCGCCTGGCGAGACGGAGCGGACGATCCTGGTGGCGGTGCACGGCGACCGGAGGCCGGAAGCGGACGAGACGTTCACGGTGACGCTGAGCGGCGCGGAGAACGCGGAGCTGGGGTCGGCCGGCGCGGCGACCGGGACGATCGTCAACGACGACGTGGCGCTGCTGTCGATCACGCCGGGGGTCAGCGTCCCGGAAGGCGACAGCGGCAGCACGAACGCGGTGTTCACGGTGACGTTGAGCCCGGCGAGCGATCTGCCGGTGAGCGTGAGCTACGTGACGGCGGCCGGCACGGCCACCGAGGGCGCCGACTATGGACAGACCAGCGGCACGCTGACCTTCGCGCCGGGCGAGACCGAGCGGACGATCCGGGCCGCCGTGCACGGCGACGAGACGCCGGAGGCGGACGAGACGTTCACGATCACGCTGCGCGACCCGGTGAACGCGGAGCTCGCCCGGCCCGAGCGCGAGGCGTCGCACCGGACGGCCACCTCTGCCGGGGAACCGGGCGCGGCCACCGGCACGGTCACGATCATGGACGACGACCGCGAGCGCGAGGAGCGGCGGCAGGGGATGCAGGCGTCGCTGTCGGTGCTGGGGCGCATCGTGGCGATGGACGCGGTGGACACCATCGGCAGCCGGTTCCGGCAGACGCCGCCGGCGGCGAACGTCAACCTGGTCGGCGCCGACGTCGTGCGCGACGGCGCCTGGGAGCCGGAGCAGGTGGGCTCGCTGACGGCCGGACTGCTCGGGCTCGACGTGGGCGGCGGCGCGGCGGGCGGCGGCGGCGTTCACGACCATCGCTTCGCCGACAAGAGGACCGAGGTCCGGCCGCTGACCGCGCGTCCGGCGTCACCGGAGCAGGTGCTGTCGCGGAGCGCGCTCGACCTGCGGCTGGGCGAGGCGGAGGAAGGCGCGCCGTCCTGGGTGCTGTGGGGACGGGGCAGCCACAACCGGTACACGGGGCCGGGCGGGAACGACCTGGCCGTGGAAGGCGGCCTCACCACCGGCTACGTGGGCGTCGAGCGGCGCTCCCCGGACCTGCTGCTGGGGCTGGCGCTGTCGCTGAACTGGGGCGACCTGCAGTACACGCTCGACGACGCGGCGGACGAAGCCATGACCCGGACCGTGCGTGCGAAGTACCTGGTCAACGCGCTGCCGTACGGCACCTGGGCGCCGGTTGACGGTCTGGCGGTGTGGGGCCTGCTGGGCGCGGGGCTGGGACAGGTTGCGATGTCGGGCGACGCCGCCCTGGAGCAGCCCAACGTGGACCTGTGGCTGGCGGCGCTGGGCGGGCGCTACGAGCTGTTCGACTGGCAGGGCGTGGAGGTGGCGGCGAAGACCGATGGGTTCCACACCCTGCTCAGGTCCGCCGAGCGGCGGTCGGTGCCGCGTATCGAAACCGGGGTGTCGCGGCTGCGGCTGCTGCTGGAAGGGTCGCGGGACTGGCCGTTGGCCGAGCAGGCGCACCTGGCCACGCGCCTGGAGCTGGGCGGGAGCTGGGATGCCGGCGAGGCGGTGAACGGGTTCGGAGCGGAGGTCGGCGGCGGCCTGGAGTTCCGTCACACCGGCCTGGGCCTGGGCGTGAGCGCGCGCGGGCGCTACCTGCTGGTGCACGAGGAGCGGGAGCTGGACGAGTGGGGCGCGAACCTGACGGTGGCGTTCGATCCGGGCGAGCCGGAGCAGGGCGCGTGGGTGTCGCTGGCGCCGGAGTGGGGCAACCCGACCAGCGGCGTGGAGCGGCTGTGGGAGAGCCGCGAGGCGCGGCGGTCGAGCGCGCTCGGCCTCGGCGGCGCCGCCGGCGAGGGAGCGGACCCCTGGCAGCCGGACCGGCTGAACCTGGAGGTCGGCTACGGCGTGCTGCAGGGCGACGTGGCGACCACCTGGTACGGCGGCCTGTCGCGGGGAGAAGAGGTCACCTTGCGGATGGGCAACCGCGTGAAGGTCGGCGCGGCCGGCCACCTCGACCTCGAATTCCGGATCCGGGAGCAGCACGACGGCCTGTCGCTCGACGGCTTCGGTCTCCGCGCCGGTCTGAGCTGGTAGGCAGGTAAGGAGTCAGGTTGACCGAGCCCGCGCGGGGGGCCGACAATGATACGGGAGATGCGAGACAGGGACCCCGACGATCGTTCGACCGAGGCGCCGCCCGCGAACGAAGCGCCGCATGACCGGCAGCCGATGGCGTTCATGTATCGCGAGTTGCTCGACCGCCGCGTCATTTGCTTCATGCTTACGACCGTGGGACTCATCGTGAGCATAGTGTCCTTCATCGGCCCGATCGGAAGCTACGAGAGCCTCTCGCTGCCGCAGCGTTTCGTGTACTGCGCCGTGTGCGCCGCTTTCGGGTTGCCTGTCAGCCATTGCTTGATGGCGGTGACGTACTATTACATGCGACGTCGAACGCCGGCCATGAGCGTGTTGGCCGCGTCGCTGGCCATGCTGTTCGTGGCCGTGCCATGCTCGGCCGTGGCGTCATCATTCCGGACCATGTTCTACGATGACGTCGCGGTCTATGACGGATTCCTGAAGTTGTACCTCGTGGTGGCGTCGCTGGCCGTGACGTGCTGCCTGCTTCTTCATTACGTCGTGTGCCAGCGCATCAGGCCGTCTGCCGGATCCGCGGTCACCGCCGGAATGAGCGATGCGCAGCGACGTGTCGGCGGCGCGGATGCCGCTCCCGAAGGCCCCGGCGCCGACGAAGCGACGGCGGTCGATCAGCTTCCGGCCGGGGAGGAGGAGGCGCATGCCCCGTTCTTCGAGATCCTGCCCACCGAGATCGGCCGTGAGATCGTCTACATCAAGACGGAAGACCACTACCTGGACGTTCATACGACGTCCGGCTCCGCGCGCGTTCCGGCTCGCTTTGCGGACGCCGTGCACCAGCTCGGCGAACTCGGGATGCAGGTGCACCGCTGCTACTGGGTGGCGCATCGCGAGATGGTGGAACTGGTGACACGCGACCGTCGCACGCTGCTGCGACTCGCGGACGACCGCGGCGAGGTGCCCGTGAGTCGCCGCTACCTCCCTGACGTGAAGGCTGCGCTGGGGGCCGAGCCGGCCGCGGTCGGGGACTGAACCGCCGGGTTTACCTCACTTCAGTGTTTCGAGCGCCTCGATGGAGGGGTTCTCCGGATGGGGATACCACTGCGCCGAGCGCGTGAAGTGGCGGCGCGCCTCCTCGGCGTCGCCGAGCCGGTACGCCAGAAAGCCCTGCAGGTAGTAGTACCTGCCCAACCGCTCCTTGCCGAAGCGCTCTTCCAGCAACGGCTCGGCGCGCGCCAGCAGCTCGCCGGCCTGCCGCAACTGCTTCGCTCCACCGTACGGGACCAGCACTTCGGCCATGCCCAACAGGCCGTGAAAGTCGTTCAGGATCGACTCGCGCAGCGGGCGCCCCTGCCGTTCGATCTCCGGCCGGTCGGCCAGCGCGCCGTAGCCGAGCCAGGAGCCGGCGCGGAACGCGATCTTGCGGCGGGCGTGGCGGATCCAGGCATCGGTCGCGTGGCGATACGGCTCCAGGGTCTGCAGATAGTCGATGACGTCCGGGTCGAAGCGGAGCTGCATGGCGCCGCCGCGGGCGGCGGGTTCGATGCCCTGATACAGGCCGTTGTCGGTGAAGCCGAATCCGGCCGGCAACGGTTCCAGCGACGTGCCGGCGGTGACGAACACCGGCCGCGGGCTGCGATCGATGTAGTCCCACAGCAGCTCGTGACGCCTCTTTTCTCCGGCCAGCGGGGAGAACAGCCGGTTGGGATACACCAGCCCCTGCAGGCTGAGCAGCTCCACGTCCGGGCGCATCCGTTCGGCAAAGCGCAGGTAGCCCAGCGGCCCCGTCTCCACGTCGCCGAACACGAAGAACACGGCGTCCGGCGGCAGGCTCTGCAGCACCATGGCGGCGTGGACGGCGGCAAAGCGGTCGTCGCTGCGGTCGTTGACGCGCAGGTTGCCGATCAGCAGCCAGGCCGGAACGGCGATCGCGCAGAGCAGCGCCGCGCGCGCGAGCCGCGCCCCGCCGCGGCGCTGCAGCCACGCGCCGGCGGCGCCCAGCCCGCACCCCATCCACAGCGCCCAGAAGCCGTACGCGGTCACCGGATAGGGGCGGAACACGGCGATCTTGAGCTCCTCGTAGTCGAAGTCGAGCAGCAGGATCAGCGCAAACCCGTGCGCGAAGATGATCCAGGCGCCGGCCGCCGCCACGTTCCGGTCGCCGCCGCGCAGCGCGCAATACAGGCCCAGCAGGGCGAGCGCCGCGCCGGCCGGCGTCACCTGCGTCAGCAGCGTGCGGGTGAACAGCCAGGCATAGGCCAGCGCGTCCGCGGCGCCGGCGGTGGGGCTGGAGTCGACCTCGGCATAGCCCTGGCGGCTGACGAAGAACCAGAACGAGCGCAGGTCGTCGATCGGTCCGTAGAACGCCGTGACCGGCTGCCGGGAGCGCCACCACATCCAGAGGTAGCACAGCGCGGCGACGCCGCCGGCGATCAGGGCCAGGCGGGGAAGGTGGCCGGGCAGGCGCCGCCGGCCGGGCAGCAGCACCAGCAGAAACCCGGCCAGGGCGAGCCCCGTCAGCGGCCAGTGGTTGGCGAGCCCGAGGCCGAAGCACAGCGCGGCGAGGTCGAGCGACCGGCGGTCGAGCTCGCCGTTTCCGCGGGCTCGGAGGCAGAAGTGGAACGTGGCCACGCACAGCAGCGCGTTCAGCGTGTACACCTCGGTGATGATCGCCTGCGACCAGAAGTGCTCGGACAGACCCCAGCCGAGCGCGGCGGCGGCCGCCGCCCACGCGGGCGCGCGCATGCGCCGGCCGAGCAGATACAGCACGGCGCAGGCGAGCGCGCCGAACAGCGCGCTCATCAGGTGCAGCCGGTAGGCCGGCGTTCCCAGCGGCAGCCGCGAGAACAGGTGTCCTGCCAGCACGAACAGCGGATAGCCCGGCGGGTGGGCGACGCCGGCGTCGAGCGCCGCCAGGATGAACAGCCCGTCGTCTTCCAGCGTGACGGTCCGCGGCGCGGTGAGCGCGTACACGGCGAACAGCGCCGTCGCCATGCCCGCGGCGATGGCGGGGTCGCGCGCCGGCGGCGGCGCGCGGCGCCCGGTCGGACCGGCGGCCACTACGGTCCGACCCGCCGCAGGCGCTCCCGGAGCGCGTCGCGGGCGGCCTGCGCCTCGGCCAGCGCCGGGTCGAGCGCGAGCGCCCGGTCGAGGCTGGCCAGCGCCTCCGCGTCCCGGCCCAGGTGAGACAGCGCCACGCCCCTGCCGGCGTGGGCCGCCGCGTCGTCGGGATGCGTGTCGACCAGACCCTGGAACAGGTCGAGCGCCTGCTCGTGCCGCTGCCGCCGGAGCTCCAACCGGGCCAGCGCGCGGCGCGCGATCACGTGGCGCGGGTCGGCCTCCACGACCGCGCGCAGGTAGGGCTCCGCCTCGTCGAGGCGTCCTTGCTCCATGAGCGCGCGGCCGGCGTCGACGTGCGCCGTGATCCGCGGCATCACTGCGCGGTTGTTGCGGGCCACCTCCAGGGCCGGGTCCAGGGCCAGCGCCCGGTCGAGGCTGGCCAGCGCCTCGTCCGTGCGGCCCAGGTAGTGCAGGGCGATGCCCAGGTTGGCGTGGCCCACCGCGCTGTCCGGGTAGCGTTCGAGATAGCGCCGATACGTCTCCAGCGCCTCCTCGTAGCGCTGCAGGCGCAGTTGCGCGACGCCCAGGTTGCGGTGCGCCCGCTCGTGGCCGGGCGTGAGCGTCAGGGCCTGGCGAAAGCGCTCCTCCGCCTCCTCGAAGCGCTCCAGCGCCGCCAGCGCGACGCCGAAGTTGTAGGCGGCGTCGCGCGCCGCCGGGTTGTGGGCGACGACGTGGGTGTAGAAGGTCACCTCGTCCCGGTAGATCCCCGCCTGCCGCCAGGTCAGGGCGGCCAGTATGGCCAGCGCCGCGACCGCGACCGCCGCGGCGCCCCACGACGCCGCCCGCGCCGTCCGCTCCGCCGCTCCGCCCGCGGGCGCCGCAACACCGTCGCCGGCGGCTCCCCCTCCGGCCCGGCTCCGCCTGCCGCTTCCGAGCGCCGCCGGGCGGGCACCGCACCGGCGCGCGCCGGTCGCCGCGCCGCCGACCAGCACGGCGATCACGCCGATGCCGGCGAGGTACTGGTGGCGGTCGGCGACCAGGGAGAACTGCAGGTAGCCGTAGTCCACGAAGCCGAGCACCGGCGCCAGCGTCACGGCAAAGAACAGCGCCCCGGCCAGCGGCCCGCGGCCGATCCGATCCCGCAGGAGCCACAGCGCCGCCGCCAGCGCCGCGGCCGCGATCAGGTAGCCCCACGCCAGGGGGTCGGCGGCGCTCACCTCCCAGAGCGGGTAGATCACCGCCAGATTCGCCGGCCACAGCAGGGTGCCGGCGTAGAACCACAGGGCGCGCGCGGCGATGAGCGCCCGCTCGACGACCGTGTAGTCGAAGGCGATCGCCTCGTTGGACCGGTAGAACGCCAGGTCCGCCAGGGCGATGGCCAGCCCCAGCGCGCACAGCGGCGCCACCCGCAGCAGGTCGCGGCCGGCGATGCGGCCCCGTTTCCACCACCGCACGATCAGGAGCGCCGCCGGCAGGGTCACCACGATCGACTTGCACAGCATCCCCAGGACGAACAGCGCCAGCGCCAGCAGGTAGCGGCGCGCCCGCGGCCCCGGACGCGGCGCTTCCGTGAAGCGCACCCAGGTCAGGAAGGCGGCCAGGTAGCACAGCCCGGAGAGCACGTCCTTGCGCTCGATCACCCAGGCGACCGACTCCACGTGCACGGGGTGTACGGCGAACACCGCGGCGGCGACCCAGGCGCCGGGCGCCGCCAGCCGCCTGAGCAGGCGCCACGTCAGCAGCGTGTTGGCGAGGTGCAGCAGGACGTTGACGACGTGGTAGCCGGCGGGCGCGTACCCCCACAGCTTGTGCTCCAGCCAGAAGGTGGTGTAGACCAGCGGCCAGTAGTGGCCTTCCCACTGCCGCAGGTCGGCGGGCGTGAACCAGATGCTCCGCAGGCCGGCGAATTCCCGCACCGGCGCCGCCTCGATGATGCCGCTGTCGTCCCAGACGAAGCCGCCCCACAGCATCGCCGGGAGGTAGGCGGCGGCCACCAGCACCGCGAGGGCCAGGGTCGCAAGGGCCGGCGCCGCGCCGGCAGCAGCGCGCGCCGAGGCCGTCGGCGGCGATCTCAGGAGAACAGAGCCGCCAGCACTCTCTGCATCACCGGGATCAGAATCGTGGCCGCCACCAGGACGGTCAGGAGCCAGCGGGTCTGGACGGTGATCTCCTTGCGCACGTCGCCGATCTCCTTGCGCACGTCGCCGATCTCCTTGCGCACGTCGCCGATCTCCTTGCTGAAGTCGGCGCGCAGGTTGCCGATCAGTTGCTGCTGTTGGAGGAATTGCTTCTGCACGTCCATGAAACCGGCGTGCATCTCGCTGCGCAAGGCGTCGAGAGCGGCGTGCATCTCGCTGCGCAAGGCGTCGAGCCCGGTGTGCATCTCGCCGCGCAGGGTGTCGCGCGTCTCGGCGACGTGGCGGGCGAAACGCTCCTCGACCACCGCGATCAGGTCTTCGCGCTGTTCGCCGCCGAACTGATGCAGCAGATCCACCAGGGAATCGGTAGCCGCGTCGCCCAGCCTGGCGCGCAGTTCGTGCGGTACCGAGATCACTGCCATGGAGAAATACCAGCGTATGCGGTCGGACAGCGGGCGTCAATGAATCGATAGCGGATCAGCCTTGAGCACCTGCACGGTGGTCTCGTCGATCTGCAGGAGCGTGAGGTAGCTGGCGGCGCTCGCGTAATCGCAGGCTGGCGGGTCGCGATTTCGCGAGATGGCCATGGCCGATACACGGTTCGCGGATGCTCCGGGGACGCATGAGCGACAAGCATTGCCCTTGACGTGAGTGCGCGAGTGGGCGACAAATACGGCGTCGCGCTACGCGGGACGATGAGCTTCTGACCGGGAGCTTTCTGACCGGGAACTGACGAAGGGCAATTGACTGAAGGTGACCGCGCCTGATCGAACTGCTTGTGGCCGCCGCGCCGCGTCCATCGTCGTACCGACGTTGCGCGAGGCGGCGAACATTCCGGTGCTGGCCGAACGCATCCACGCCGCCCTGGCGGGGAGCGGCCTCGAGTGGGAGTTGCTCCTGGTCGACGACGATTCGAACGACGGCAGCGAGGAAGTCGTCGCCGAGCTGGCGCGGCGCCTGCCGGTGCGCATGGAGGTGCGGCGCAATGCGCCGCGCGACCTGTCGCTGGCCGTGCTGCACGGCATCCGGCTCGCCCGCTTCGATCGGGTGGTGGTGATGGACGCCGATCTGTCGCATCCGCCGGAACGGATCGCGGCGCTGCTGGCGGCCCTGGACGGCGACTGCGATCTGGCGGTCGGCAGCCGGTATGCGCCCGGCGGCTGGATCGACCGCACCTGGGGCTGGCCGCGGCGGCTGAACTCGCGCGTCGCGACCCTGCTGGCGCTGCCGCTGGTGCGGTGCAGCGATCCCATGTCGGGCTTCTTCGCCACCGACCGCCGGACGCTGCCCGACCCGGAGCGGTTGCAGCCGATCGGCTACAAGATCGGCCTGGAGTTGATGGTGCGCGGACGGTTGCGGGTCGCGGACGTGCCGATCGGCTTCGTCGACCGCGATCTGGGCGCCAGCAAGATGAACTGGCGGCAGCAGGTCAACTACCTGCGCCACCTGTACCGCCTGTACCGGCACCGGTTCGGCGGCATCGTGCGGCTGCTGAGCTTCGGCGCGGTGGGCGCGAGCGGCTTCGTCATCGACGTCGCGTGCTGGTTCGGCCTGCAGGGGATCGGCGCCGAGCACCGGCTCGCGCGGTTTCTGTCGTTCTGGCCGGCGGTCACCTGGAACTGGTTTCTCGACCGCGAGCTGACCTTCGAAGATCGCCCGCGGCTGCCGCGCGTGCAGCAGTGGATGAAGTTCGCGGCCGGCAGCCTGCTCGGGCTCGGCGTCAACGTCGGCAGCTACATGCTGCTGACCAGCTTCGTGGACCTGTTCGCCCGCCACCGCCTGCCGGCGCTGGTGTGCGGCGTTCTGCTCGGCGCCGGCGCCAACTTCCTGGTCGCGAACCGGTACGTGTACCGGCGCTCCTCGCCGGAGCGGTAGCTCGACGACCATGCGGAGCCGCTCTCCACGGACGGTGCTGATCGCGCTGGCGCTCGCCATCCCGGCGGCGGTCAGCTACCTCCCGGCGCTGGCGGGCGGCTTCGTGTGGGACGACAGGGGCTTCGCCGAGGAGCCGGTGATTCACGCCGCCACCGGGTTGCGCAGCATCTGGTTCTCGCCGGCCGAGCTCGAACGCGAAGGGCACTACTGGCCGCTGGTGTACTCCAGCTTCTGGCTGGAGCACAAGCTGTGGGGACTGGCGCCGGCCGGCTACCACGCGGTCAACGTCGCGCTGCACCTGGTCAACTGCCTGCTGACGTGGCGCCTGCTGGTGCGCCTGCGCGTGCCCGGCGCGGTGGTGATCGCGGCGGTGTTCGCCGTGCATCCCGTGCACGTGGAGTCGGTGGCCTGGATCATCGAACGCAAGGACGTGCTGTCGGCGCTGTTCTACCTGAGCGCGGTGCTGGTCTGGATCCGCTTCGTCGAGCAGCCGCAGCCCGGACGCTACGCGCTGGCGCTGGGGCTGTTCACGGCGGGACTGCTGTCCAAGTCGGTGGTGGTGACGCTGCCGGTGGCGCTCCTCATCTGGCACTGGTGGCGGTACGGGAAGGTGACGCGGCTCGACCTGCTGCGCCTGGCGCCGTTCGCGGTGGTGGCGGTGGCGATCACGGTCCCCGACCTGGCGTTCTACGCTTCGCGGGAGCAGCCGCTGGAGCTGGGCTATTCACTGGTGGAGCGGGCGCTGATCGCCTCAAGGGCGCTGTGGTTCTACGCCGGCACGCTGGTGTGGCCGGCGGAGCTGGCGGTGATCTACCCGCACTGGGAGGTCGGCGCCGGCGACCCGTGGGGGTGGGCGTACCTGGCTGCCGCGGCGGCGCTGGCGGCGGGGCTGTGGCTGGCGCGGCGGCGGATCGGGCGCGGGCCGCTGGCGGGGGCGCTGTTCTTCGCGGTGACGCTGGGGCCGGTGCTGGGGTTCGTGGACTACGGCTACCTGCGGTACAGCTTCGTGGCCGACCGCTACCAGTACCTGGCGTGCATCGGCGTGCTGGCGGTGCTGATCGGCGGCGCCGCGCACGGCGTGGGCCGGCTGCCGGACCGGCTCAGGGCGGTCAGGATCGGCGCGTGCGCGCTGACCGCGGTCGTGGTGGCGGCGCTCGGCGCGCTGACGTGGCGGCAGGCGGGGGTGTATCGGGACGAGATCACGCTGTTCAGCCACGTCGTCGCGCACAACCCGGCGGCGCGCGACGCGCACCTCAATCTGGGTAACGCGCTGAACATGGCGGGCCGCTACGAGGAGGCGCTCGAGGTCAGCCGCATCGCCGTCGAGCAGCGGCCCGATTCGGCCGCCGCCCACTCCAACCTCGGCGCGGTGCAGATGAACCTGGAACAGTTCGATGCCGCCCGGGGATCGCTCCGCCGTGCGCTTGAACTGCAGCCGGGCGATCCGGCGAACCTGCAGAACGTGGCGGAGGCGCTCAGGAGCCAGGGCCGCCACGAACAGGCGCTGGCGGTGTACCGGGACGTGCTCGCCATCGATCCGCAGTTCGCGTTGGCATATGCCGGTATGGGGCACGCGCTGTATCACCTCGAACGCCGCGAGGAGGCGCTGCGGACGTGGGCGACCGCCTTCTCCCTGCAGCCCGACCTGCCGCAGGCGGCGCCGCTGCACCGCCTGATGGGCCGCGTGGCGGAGGAGCTGGGGCGCCCGGACGCGGCCGACCATTACGCGCGGGCGCTGCAGCTCGACCCGCACGACGCGGAAGCGATCGACCGGCTGGCCCGAGCGCGGTTCCGGGAACAGCGCCATGAAGAGGCGTACCGTCTGTTCCGTACGCTGGCCGAGCTCGATCCCGACGACGCACGGACCCACGCCAACCTCGGCACGACGCTCTACTACCTGGGCCGGGGCGAGGACGCCCTGCGCAGCTTCGAGCGCGCGCTGTCCCTGGACCCCGACCTGGAGACGGCCCGCGCCGGCGTGCGCGCACTCTCGCACGGCGGAGAGGCGGCAGAGACGGGTGCGCAACCCTGACGCCGTCGGTCACGGCACGCGTGGTGGTCTCCGCGCGCTGCATCGTCAATACCCCAAGGGTCGTGGTCGCGGCCGGGACGGAGCGGACGTGACCCGGGACGGCAGGCGGCGGAAGGGACGCGGAGGCGCGCCGCCGCGGCTCGCCGCTTCGATTACCGCGTCCCGGCACTTCCTGCCCGCGGTGCTGTTCGTGGCGTGTCTTGGCGCGTACGTGAGCAACGGCGGCTTTCTCGCCGGCAGCGACCAGGAAGGCAGCATGCTGTTCAGCGTGAACCTGCTCAAGCGCCACTCCTTCTCGCTCGGTCCGCCGGACGCGCCGCACGCGTTCTTCTGGACCCTGGAGCAGGCGGGCACGGCGCCGCGTCCGGTGGCGATCGAAACGTGGAACGGCGCGGCCGACGCGGCGTACGTCGAGGGGCGGCTCAAGGCCCCGGAGCATCACTACTACGTGGCCGCCACCACCCGTCCCGGCGTCTACGTCAACACCTTCGGCATCGGCGCGCCGCTGCTGGGGTTGCCGGCGTACGCGGTGATCGACCTGTTCGTGGACCTCGCGGCCGACCGCTCCTGGTGGTGGCGCGGCGGCGCCCTGACCGCCTCGCTCCTGACCGCGCTTGCGGCAGTGTTCGTGTTTCTGGCGGCGCGCGCCTTCGTCAAGCCGCTGCCGGCGCTGCTGACGGCGCTGGCGTTCGGACTGGGGAGCTGCGTCTGGCCGGTCAGCAGCCAGGCGCTGTGGCAGCACCCGGCGAGCACCTTCTGCCTCAGCCTCGGCGCCTTGTTCCTGGTGCGCAGCGCGGAGCGTCCGCACGCCGCCGCCTGGTGCGGGGCGGCGCTCGGCATGGCGGTGCTGTGCCGCCCGACGGCCGCCGTGGCGGTGGTGTGCGCGGGCGCGTACCTGCTGTGGGCGGACCGCCGCCGGTGCGCCGCCTACGTGCTCGGCGGCCTGCCGTTCCTGCTGATCCTCATCGCCTACAACCACCACTACTTCGGCAGCCCGTTCGTGTTCGGACAGACCGCCGCGTCCAGGACCATCTTTCTGCGCGATACGGGATCGGACAGCCTGTGGCAGAGCTCCTGGCTGGAGAGCCTGCCGGGCCTGTTCATCAGCCCGTCGCGGGGTCTGCTGTGGTTCTCTCCGGTGCTGCTGCTCGGGCTGGTCGGCGCGGCGGCGGTGTGGAGGCAGCGGCGCTACCGGGTGCTGATACCGGTCCAGGTCACGGTCGTGCTGATGATCCTGGTGGCGGGCAGGTGGACGGACTGGAGCGGCGGCCTGACCTGGGGCTATCGTTCCATCGTCGACGCGACGCCGTTCCTGGCCCTGCTGATGGCGCCGGTCATGCAGCGGGTGATCGCCGGCCGCGGTACGCGGGTGCTGCTGGCGGCGTTGCTCGCGTGGTCCGTCGGCGCGCAGTTCGTGGGGGCGTGGAGCTACAGCGTGATCGGCTGGCACACGATGACGCTGGAGTACGACGACCCGAACCATGCTTCCGTATGGCTGTGGCGCCGGCCGCAGATCGCCTGGCACCTCGCCAACTTCGCGGCGCAGCGGGCGCAGAAGAAGCGCCTGATGGCCGCCTACGCCGATGATCCGAGACCGGTCCTGGTCCTGCCGGAACGAACGCGGGACGCGGCCGACGCCGGCCGGCTGCGGATCGTCGAGCTGTCGGGCGGCCCGGCCGCGCTGCACAACGCCGCCGAGGAGCTGCGCGGGCAGGGCCGCTACGAGGAAGCGATCGCCTCGTTCCGCGCCGCACTGGAGATCGATCCGCACCACGCGCTGAGCCACGCCGGCATGGGGGTCGCGCTGTTCCGGCTGCAGCGCTACGAGGAGGCGTTGCAGGCGCTGGAGCGGGCGGTCTCTCTCGATCTCGACGCCGCCGTCGAAGGTCCGCTGCGGCGGCTCATGGGGCGGGCGGCACAGGAGCTGGGCCGCTTGGAGGCGGCGGCGGAGCACTACGGGCGCGCGCTGGCGATCGACCCGCGCGACGCGGAGGCGATCGACCGCCTTGCCGTGCTGCAGTTCGGCCGCCAGCGCTACGCGGACGCGCTCGACCTGTATCGGACGCTGGTCGAGATCGACCCCGCGAACGCGCCGGCCCACGCCAACCTGGGAGCGGCGCTGTATCATCTCGGCCGAACCGAGGAGGCGATCCGCAGCTTCGAGCACGCACTGGCCCTGGATCCGGATCTGGAAGCGGCACAGGTTGGGCTGGCGGCGTTGCGCGATCCGGACGGCAGGACGGACGATGAGGCCGCCGCCCCGGCGTCCGACTGAGCGGGTGCGCTCCATGTCGCCGCGTGCGCTGGCCGAGGGGCTGATCCACGCACACGCCCCGGAGCAGCCGCCCTGGAAGCTCGCGCCGCTGGTGCTGGCGCTGGCGTTCGCGGCGCGCGCGGCGCTGGCGCTGGCCGCCGACTTCACGCTGCACCCGGACGAGATCATGCAGTACCTGGAGCCGGCCCACCGGCTGGTGTTCGGCAACGGGGTGATCTACTGGGAGTACTTCTACGGCGCGCGTTCCTGGCTGGTGCCGGGCGTGGTGGCGGCGGTGCTCGCGCTGTTCGAACTGGTGGGACTCGGCGAGCCGTTCTGGTACGTCGCCGGCGTCAAGCTGCTGTTCTGCGCCCTGTCGCTGGTGGTCCCGGCCGCCATGTACTGCTTCGCGCGCCTCCACTTCGGCGAGACCGCGGCGCGTGCGGCGCTGGTCGCCGGCGCCTTCTGGTACGAGCTGGTCCGCTTCGCCCACAAACCGTTCACCGAACTGGTGGCGCTGGCGCCGCTGGCCGTGCTGCTGGCCCTCTGCGCGCGCCCGCGGCTCGACCGCGCGCCGGCGGTCTGGCTGGCGGCGGGGCTGGCCGTGCTCGCGGGCGCGATCCGCATGCACTACGCGCCGGTCGCCGCGGTGCTGCTGGCCGTCGTGTTCGTGCGCACGCGCCGCAAGCTGCTGCTGGCCGGCGCCGCTGCCGCGGTGTTCGGCGCGGTCGGCGTCTTCGACGCGCTCACTTGGGACGCCGGCCTGTTTCACTCCTACCTCACCAACCTGCGCTTCAACCTGGCCGGCGGGAGCGCGTTCGGCAAGGAGCGGGCGTACCTGCTCCTCTGGTGGCTGCTGCTGGCCGGCGGGGGCTTCAGCGCGCTGTGCCTGGCGGGGGCGCTGCCATGGCCGCGGCGGTACGGGTTGCTGCTGGGGCTGATCGCCCTGGTGCTGGTGATCCACGCCGTGCCGGCGCACAAGGAATACCGCTTCGTGTTCGTCGTGATTCCGCTGTGGCTGCTGATCGGAGCGGACTTGGCGGCGCGCGCCGCGGCGTGGGTCGCGGCGCGCTCGGGCCGACCGGCCGCCCTGCGCCGGAGCATGGGCGCGGCGGGGGTGCTGTTCGTCGCCGTGTCCTGCGCCGCGATGCTCAAGGCGTTGCCGATTCAGATGCTGGCGTACCGGCAATGGTCGAACGACCCCACGCTGGCCGGCTTCGTCCGCGGGCGTGATCCGCTGTTCGCCGCCTACCGTTATCTGGCGCGGGCGCCCGGCGTCGACGGGGTATGGCACGTGGACCGCAGCTACTCGACCGCGCCCGGCTACTACTACCTGCACCGTGCGATACCGCTGTACGACGGGAACGTCGGCCGCCCCTTGGGCCGCAATCTGGCGACGCTGGCCGCCTCGGCGACCCACGTCGTGACGTTCCTCCCGGACTTGACCGTGCCCGGCTACGCGCTGGAGCGGGAGTTCGGCCCGGTGCGCATCCTGCGCCGGCAGGCGACCTGGCCGCCGGTGCGCCGCTGGCGGGAGTACGTCCCGGTGATCGTGTTCGACTTCGTCGCGGAGACCATGCGGCGGATCGACGCCGGCGCGCCCGACCCGCCGCAGAACGCCGGCATCACGTTCGACGATCGCGGGCAGCCGGCGGAGTACCGGCTGGAGCGGGCGGCACAGGCGCTGCTCGCCCGGCAGCGCTTCGAGGATGCGCGGGCGAAGTATCTCGAGGCGCTGCGGGTCAACCCCGACTACGCTCCCGCGCGCGCCGGACTGGGGCAAGCGCTGTTCCACCTGGAGCGGTACGAAGCGGCGCTGGAGGAGCTGGCGCTGGCGCTGTCCCTGCAGCCGGACTGGGCGCTGGCCGGAGTGCTGCGGCGGCTCATGGGTCAGGCGGCGCGGGAGCTGGGCCTCCTCGACGCGGCGGGCGAGCACCTGGAGCACGCCGTGCGCCTCGATCCGCGCGACACGGCGGCGATCGATCTCCTCGCGAGACTGCGCTTCGAGCAGCGCCGGTACGAGGACGCGCTCGGCCTGTTCCGGCGCCTTGCGGAGCGCTATCCGGACAACGCACAGGTCCACGCCAACCTGGGAGCGACGCTGTACTACCTGGACCGGGTCGACGAAGCGGTCGCGAGCTACGAGCGCGCCCTCGCGCTCGATCCTTCCCTGGAAGCCGCGCGCGCCGCCCTGGAGCAGGTGCGCCCGCGCGTGCGGCCGGCCGAGTAGATGGACGCCGATCGACCGCCCCTGCGCTCCCGTCTGGCCGACCGGGTGCGCGCCGCGCCGTACGCGGCGCTCGCGCTGGCCGTGCTGGCGGTTGCCGCCTACCTGTGCCTGGTGAACCTGGACTACGCCGCCCTGTGGCACGACGAGGCGCCGAGCGCGCTGATCGGCCGCAATCTGCTGCAACGGGGGGACATCACCGGCTGGGACGGGCGCAACCTGGTGGGCGGCACCAACGGCCGCACCCTGAACCGGCACCTGCGCGACGTGCTGCCGCCGCTGACGTACGTGGTCAACGCGGCGGCCTTCGCCCTGTTCGGCGTCAGCGAGAGCGCGGCGCGCATCGCGCCGGCGCTGTTCGGGATCGCGTCGCTGGCGCTGCTGTACCTGCTGCTCAGGCAACACCTGGCGAACCATCCGCGGCTGATCCTGTTCGCCCTGGCGCTGGCCGCCTGGTCGCCGCAACTGCTGCTGTACTACCGCCAGTCGCGCTACTTCGCCTGCATGGCGTTCGCGCTGATCGCCGCGTTCTACTGCTACGAGCGCTGGTGGCGGACCGGCAGGACGCGCTGGCTGGCGGCGCTGACGCTGGCGGCGGCGCTCGCCTTCTTCAACCACTACGCCGGCGGCGCGGCGACGATGCTGGCGCTCGCCGCCTGGCACCTGCTGTTCCGCATGCGCGCGACCACGCCGCGCCGGTGGCTGGGTCTGGCCGCCGGCGGCGCCGTCGTGGTGGCGCTCGGCGCGGCGTATCTGGTCTGGATCGGCGTGATCGGCGGCGAGCGCAGCGGCTTCCGGGCCTACACGGGGGTGACCGGACTTCCCGAGTACCGGGGGACGGTGCCGCCGATCCTGCTGCGCGTCGGGGTCTACACGCGCGACCTGTTCGCCGCCGACTGGATTTCGTGGCCGGTGTTCCTGTGGTTGGCCGGCACCGCGGCCTGGCTCGTGGCGGCGCGCCGGCGCCGCGCCCGGCGCTCGAAGCGGCGGCAGGCGGGAGCGTCGCGGCGCTCGCGGACGGCGCCGCGAAGTCGCCGACCGCTCGGCCAGCAGGACCCGCGGGCCCACGGCGGCGCCGACCTGCCGCTGGCGGCGGCGGGCCGCGTCGTGCTCATGGGCACGCTGTTCGCGCTGTTCGCGGCGGCGCTGTCGCCGCAGCCGGTGTGGGTGTTCGATCGGCCGTTCACGGACCTGCGCTACTACGTGGGCGCGTTGCCGCTGCTGCTGGTCATGAAGGGGGTGTTCGTGGAGTGGGCGTGGCGCCGGTGGCGGGTTGCGGGCGCGGCGGCGCTCGCCGTGCTGCTGTGCTCCAGCGCCGGCGCCTGGCCGATCAACATGCGCCACGTGTTCACCGGCGAGCGCACGCTGGGGCTGCACCTGTTGCAGTTCGTACGGGAGATCCATCGTCCCTACCGCGACTCGATCCGCGTGGCGTCGGACTACCTGCTGGAGCACGCCGCGCAGGACGACGTGGTGTTCGTGCCCCGCTTCAACGACCGCGAGGCGCTGATCTTCGCCACCGGTCACCGGTTGCTGTTCTGTTGCGTGCTGGACGCGGAGTCCCCGCTGCCGGCGGCGACCGTCGCGTCGCTGGGCGCCCATCTCGCCGTCGAGGGCGCCGTGCCCGACTGGATCGTGATGTTCGGGGAACTGCCGGAGCAGTACCGGGAACGGCTCAGGGGGCGCTACGTCGTGGCCGCGCAAGCGGACGTCTTTCACTATCCGACGCAACGGCCGGAGATCAACCTGCACGCCTTCGCGCCGCTGCCGGCGTCGGACTTCGGCGTGCACGTCCTGCGCCGCACGGCGGCGGCCGCCGTATCCAGGGGAGAGAGGCCATAACGTCGTGGGACGCTCCGATGCATGGACGGAGGGTGGGATTCGACCGCGGCTTGACGGCCGGGAACGTGAACCGGCGCACTGCCGACTGCTGAGCGCCCTGGCGCTCGGCGTGCTGGCGGCGGTCAGCTACCTCCCGGCGCTGGCGGGCGGCTTCGTGTGGGACGACGCGATCCTCGTCGAGGAGCCGGTGATTCGCGCCGCCTCCGGGCTGAAGAACATCTGGTTCTCGTTCGCCGACATCAAGCAGGAGGGGCACTACTGGCCGCTGGTGTATTCCAGCTTCTGGCTGGAGCACAAGCTGTGGGGACTGGCCCCGGCCGGCTACCACGCGGTCAACGTCGCGCTGCACCTGGTCAACTGCCTGCTGCTGTGGCGCCTGCTGCTGCGCCTGCGCGTGCCCGGCGCGGTGGTGATCGCGGCGGTGTTCGCCGTGCATCCCGTGCACGTGGAGTCGGTGGCCTGGATCATCGAACGCAAGGACGTGCTGTCGGCGCTGTTCTACCTGAGCGCGGTGCTGGTCTGGATCCGCTTCGTCGAGCAGCCGCAGCCCGGACGCTACGCGCTGGCGCTGGGGCTGTTCACGGCGGGACTGCTGTCCAAGTCGGTGGTGGTGACGCTGCCGGTGGCGCTCCTCATCTGGCACTGGTGGCGGTACGGGAAGGTGACGCGGCTCGACCTGCTGCGCCTGGCGCCGTTCGCGGTGGTGGCGGTGGCGATCACGGTCCCCGACCTGGCGTTCTACGCTTCGCGGGAGCCGCTGGAGCTGGGGTACTCGCTGGTGGAGCGGGCGCTGATCGCCTCAAGGGCGCTGTGGTTCTACGCCGGCACGCTGGTGTGGCCGGCGGAGCTGGCGGTGATCTACCCGCGCTGGGAGGTCGACGCCGGCGACCTGCGGGGGTGGGCGTACCTGGCCGCCGCGGCGGGGCTGGCGGCGGGGCTGTGGCTGGCGCGGCGGCGGATCGGGCGCGGGCCGCTGGCGGGGGCGCTGTTCTTCGCGGTGACGCTGGGGCCGGTGCTGGGGTTCGTGGACTACGGCTACCTGCAGTTCAGCTTCGTGGCCGACCGCTTCCAGTACCTGGCGTGCATCGGCGTGCTGGCGGTGCTGATCGGCGGCGCCGCGCACGGCGTGGGCCGGCTGCCGGACCGGCTCAGGAGCGTCAGGATCGGCGCGTGGGCGCTGACGGCGGTCGCGGTGGCGGCGCTCGGCGGGCTGACCTGGCGGCAGGCGGGGGTGTATCGGGACGAGATCACGCTGTTCAGCCACGTCGTCGCGCACAACCCGGCGGCGCGCGACGCGCACCTCAATCTGGGCAACGCGTTGATCAAGGCGGGGCGCAACGAGGAGGCGCTCGAGGTCAGCCGCATCGCCGTCGAGCAGCGGCTCGATTCGGCCGACGCCCACTCCAACCTCGGCGCGGCGCAGATGAACCTGGAGCAGTTCGAAGCGGCCGGCGAGTCGTTCCGCAGCGCGCTGGAGCTCGACCCGCGCCACGTCAGGGCCCTGCAGAACACGGCCGAGCTGCTCAAGCGGCAGGGGCGCTTCGCCGAGGCGGTCGAAGGCTTCCAGGCGGTGCTCGCGCGCGACCGCCGGTACGCGCTGGCGCACGCGTCCATGGGGGACGCGCTGTTTCACCTGGGGCGCTACCGGGAGGCGCTCGATTCGCTGCGGCAGGCGGTCACCTTGCAGCCGAACCTGCCGATGGTGGGCACGCTGCATACGCTCATGGGCCGCGCGTCACGGGAGCTGGGGAGGATCGATGCGGCGGAGGAGCACTTCCTGCGCGCGCTGGAGATCGACCCGCAGAACGCCGTGCCGCTTCTGGACCTGGCCAGCCTGCGGAGCGCGCAGCAGCGCCACCGGGAGGCCGACGACCTCCTGAGCCGCGCCCGCGCGCTGCAGCCGAACGATCCGGCGACCCTGCACAACGTCGCCGAGGCGCTCAGGAAGCGGGGACGCCACGAAGAGGCGCTGGCGGCGTTCCGGGACGTGCTCGACGTCGATCCGCAGTTCGCGCTGGCGCACGCCGGCATGGGCGACGCGCTGTTCCGGCTCGAACGCTACGAGGAGGCGCTGCAGGCGTTGGCGACCGCCGTCTCCCTGCAGCCCGACCTGCCGGTGGCGGTATCGCTGCACCGCCTGATGGGCCGCGCGGCGCAGGAGCTGGGGCACGCCGATGCGGCCGACCACTACGTGCGGGCGCTGGAGATCGACCCGCGCGACGGGGAAGCGATCGACCGGCTGGCCCGAGCGCGGTTCCTGGAACAGCGCTACGAAGATGCGTACCGCCTGTACGTGACGCTGGCCGAGATCGATCCCGACAACGCGCAGGTCCACTCCAACCTGGGCGCGACGCTCTACTACCTGGGCCGGAGCGAGGACGCCCTGCGCAGCTTCGAGCACGCGCTGTCCCTGGACCCCGACCTGGAAACGGCCCGCGCCGCCGTGAGCGCACTCTCGCACGGCGGAGAGGCGGCAGAGACGGATGCGCAACCCTGACGCAATCGAGAGCCGGTCTCACATGCCCCACACCGTGACCGGCACGGCGCCGCCGCCGCGCCGCGGATGCGCCGAACGGCGCCGCGTGCGGTAGATCTTCTCCTCCCAGCTCCGGTTCTCCCGCCGGTCGATGACGACCAGGTGCCCCGCCTCCGCCGCGCAGCGGTCCACGTAGCGCGCCGTCTGCTCGACGCCCTCGTCCACGACGCTCTCCAGCCCGTCGTGCTCGCGCACGACCTTGCACTCCACCACGAACTCCTGCACCCGGTCCGCCAGCGGCCACGCGATCAGCAGGTCCACCCGCCCGCCCCCCAGCGCGTATTCCCGCTCGATGCGCCCGCCGCCGTTCACCACGCGCTGCAGGTACGCCTGCAGGAGCAACTGCGGCCACGCCTCTGCGTAGGCGAAACGGTCCTTCCAGTGCTCGGAGTGGCGGCGAAAGAAGCCCTGGAACTCCTCCATCAGCAACTCGGCGTCCAGGCTGCCGTCCGCTCTCACGTAGCGCGGCGGCGACAGGTCCAGCGTCTCCTGCGCCACCCACGCGAGCTCGCGCGGCAGCACTTCGGCGTAGATCGGGTTGGCCACCCGCAACGGCGCGTCGCCGGCCACCAGCCCCAGGTCGCGCGCGTACGTGACGTCGCGGTCCGTGAAGGCGTGCCGGTGCGCGCCGCTCAGCATCGGCTCGATGACCCGCCGCACGCGGTCCTCGCGCAGCTTGTCCGCCAGATAGTCCAGGTGCGTCACCCGGTTCACGATGAGGTTCTCGCGGACCGCGGCGATGTCGTGTGCGGTCACCGCGCGCGAACGGTTTCGCGTACCGCCTTGTTCTCGAAGCAGGCGCCGTACGCCAGCGCGTTCACCAGCCAGGGCTGGCCGCGCGTCTGCGTCCACACCGCCTCCTGAGCCCCCGGCGCGAATGCCTGGCCGGTCTCCTCGGTGTGCTGACCCAGCAGCGCCAGCGTCTCTTCGCGCGAGAAGTCGCCCAGCCGCAGCGACTCCGCGGCGATGTTGAAGGGGCTGCCGGTGGCGCCCATGCGGTAGTCGCGCACGTCGCGCATGCCGCACAGGACCACGCTCTGCGGGAAGCGCGCCGGGCGCTTGGGGTAGCCGGCGCGGAGTTGCTGCAGCACGGACAACAGCGAATCTCCGGTCAGCGTGTCGATCTCGTCGATCAGCAGCACCAGTGGCCGCGGCGACGCCTGCGCCCAGCGCGACAGCGCCTCGCCCAGCGCCTCGTCCGCACCGGCGCGCGCCAGCGCGTCCTGCCAGATGTCGTCCAGGAAGCCGTCGTCCAGCGTCTCCCGCGCTTCCGACGCCAGCCTGAAGAGCACCGTGCGCATCGCCCGCTGCACGTCGTCGCGGGCGGTGCGGGCGGTTTCGACCGTCACGTACACGCACCGGTAGCCCCGCCCGTTCAGCACCTCGGCCAGCGTCAGGAGCGCCGACGTCTTCCCGGTCTGCCGCGGCGCGTGCAGCACGAAGTATTTCTTGTCGCGCACCAGGCCGAGCACGTGATCGGAATCGATCCTCGACAGCGGCGCGATCAGATAGTGGTCGGTCGGATTGACGGGACCGGCGGTGTTGAACGTGCGCATGGGTTCCATCCTCGGCGCCTGGGCGTTGGCGCTGCGCCCTTCCGGGGGTTGGAGTGTATCAACATCAGGTCCGTGCGCTCATCGGTCTGCTTCGCCGCGGGCAGGCGCCGGGTCGGCGAAGCGGATGCCGGCGTCCGGCGGCGGGGCAGGAGCGTCCGCGTCGATCCGCGCCATGATCCCCGCGCCGAAGTCGGACACCATGACGGGGGCGTAGTCCCGCCAGCGGCGGACCGGCGCTTCGTCGTCGTCACGGCGCAGGATGCGGACGCCGCCGAATTCCCGTTCGAGGGAGTAGCCGGGAACGGCGAGGTCCGGGTCCGCGGAAACGAGGTGGCTGACCGAGGCGGTGACCGTCGCCAGGTCGCGGTTGATACCGCCCCCCGTGAACGCGTCGTAGAACGGGATCCGCCGGTGCAGGTAGTAATAGCCGGGGAGGTTGAAGTAGGGCCGGTCGAGCTGCCACACCGCCGCGACGCCGGGCGCGCGGGCCAGATAGCGGTAGGCGGCGAAGATCGGGTCCGCGCGGCCGACGAAGGCGACGGCGCCGGTTTCCTGCGACCAGGCTCGATACACGATCTCCTGGTACGGCAGCGCATTCAGGATGCCGGCGCCCGACACGGCCAGGAACACGGCCGCGGCCGCCGCTCCCGCCGGCCGTCGTAGCCGCTGCAACCGCGCGGTCAATCGCGCCACGAGATCGGAGCCGATCAGCAGCCACAGCGGAATCACCACGAAGACGAACCGGTATTCCTTGTGGGCCTGCGCCGAGTGCAGCGCCAGCACGACGGCGATGAGCGCGAGCAGGAACCCGTAGCGCCGCGGCCAGCGCAGCGCCGCCGCCAGGGCCGGCAGGCTCACGCCCCCGCCGGCCAGCGCCAGCCACGCCAGGAACTGGTACGCCGGACTCTCGCCGGCGCGCATGTCGCCCACGATCAGGTTGAAGCGGACGTTGGTGAGGTAGGAATGGAACAGGCCGCGGTCCCAGGTGAGCGCGTCGAACACCCCGACCGCCAGCGCGAACCCGGCGGCGGCCAGCGCCAGAAGCGCCTTGCGGTCGGTGCGCAGGAACACCACGCCCAGCGCCAGCAACGCGACCGGCAGGTACTGCACCCGTACCGCCGCCGCCAGTACCGCCAGCGCCGCCGCCCACGCCGCCCCCGACCGGACCGGCGCGGGCCGCACGCACAGCGCCAGCAGCGCCATGACCAGCGCGGCGGCGGCGAACTCGGTCATCGGCTTGTGGGCGAAGCCGACCAGCTCGTACCAGAACGCGCCGGCCAGCAGCGCCACCCGCGCCGCCGCCTCGCCGAAGTGGCGGCGCGCGAAGCAGTACATCCCCGCCGGAATCGCCAGGGAGAGCGCGCAGAACAGGAGCTTGACGCCGCCGACGTACCAGAACGGCTCGCCCAGGCCGACGGCGGCGAACAGCTTCAGCACGCCGGCGACCAGCCCCGGCAGCAGCCAGGAGCGGGCGCCGTAGAAGAACTCCCAGTACACCACGCCGTTGCCGAACGCCAGGCGATGCGCGGGCTCCAGGTACTGCATGATCTCGTCGGGATGCAGCGTGAACTCGCCGAGCAGGGCGACCGCCGCGCGCACCGCAAAGGCGGCGCCGAGCACCAGCGGCAGATGCCGCCAGGGCGGCGACTGCGGCGCCTGCGGATGCAGCACGGCGTCGAGCGCGGCGCGGGCCGCGGCAGGCAGACTGCCGGTCAGCGCTTCGGACCGGCCGTCACGGCGACGCTACTCCTCGGCTTCGCGCAGGGCGTCGCGCACCGCGGGGAGGTAGGTGCGGCTGACCGGCACCAGGTGACCGCCGGTGACGCGCACCATCGTGCGCCCGTCGCGCCGCACCGTGCCGGTCACGTGACGCCGGGCGACCCAGAAGGAGCGGTGCACCTGCAGGCCGAGGTCGCCGAGATCGGCGACGGCATTCCGGAAGCTCATCAGCACGAGGCATGAGCCGCCCGTCGTGTGGACTTCGACGTAGTGGTCTTCCACCTTGAGATAGATGATGTCACGGCTCACCGCGCGGGACAGGCGGCGGTAGAACCGCTCCTGCCGTGCGGTGGGAGCGCGGTTGCTCCCGGCGGCGGCATCGCCGCGCCCGACGCCGCCGGTGGCGGACGCGGTCCCATTGTCGGCGGCGGCCGGCGCGTCGTTCCGGTGGTCTCCGGCAGATGCCGCTCCTTCGCGTCTGATCCGCTGGAACACGACGTAATGCACGAAGAAGGTGCACACGGCAACCACGGCCGTGACGGTCACGAAGATCGCCCCCATGGACACGGCGCCCGCGTACTCCGGGCGGAACAGCGTGTCGGCGGTGTGCACCGCCGCGGTGCACATCATGCCCTCGAACAGCACCGCTGCCGCGACGGCCGGCACCGTCTCGACCAGCGAGCGGGAGCGCATCACGTAGAGCACCGCGGCCGCCATGGCGTAGCAGAGTGGAAAGGTGACCGCGGCAGACGATCCCCAGTAGAGGAGAGACTGCAGCGGCGTGAGGGACTCGGACGTGCCCAGCGGTCCGAAGATGGTCATCGCCACCACGAACAGCGCGATGGTGACGGACGCAACGGAGATCGTACGCGGTTTCAGGAACTCGAGATACGCGTCCCGCCACAATCCGCGCTGCGTCGCCGCGCTTCCTGTTTCGTTCCGCATCGATCCCTGTCTCATTTCATTCCCGGGCACCGGGCCTGGTTTGCGGGCGCTCCGAGGCTCTCGAGGCGCAAACGCCGTCGATGCGCGGAACCGGTCATTCGCGCCGTTCACGAATGACCCGTACAACTCGCGAACTCCCGCGCCATTCGCGTATCTGCGTAGTGGAATCGCCTCCGACTGTCAAGTACGGTCACGCTTACCGCTTACGCTTTCGCCGCTTCGCCAACGCCAAGCCGCCTGCGCCGTCGACAAGCGGCGGGTGACCGGACGGAAGCCGCGATCAGGAGGCGAACAGAGCATGACCGCCACGAAGACCAGACACGTCAGCCGGCCCCGGAACGCCCCGGACGAGCCGACGCCGGTCCTGCATCCGTGGCAGGCGGACGGCGAGTCCACGCGCCCGCGGCCGCCGCAGGGATGGCCCGGCGCAGATCGGCTGAAGCGTGGCTCCGCCCCGCGTCGCCCGCCGGCGCGAGAACGCGACCCGAGACAGGTGATGAAGGTTCCAGCGATGAAAGCGATGAAGATGAAGGACACGGTCAACAGGCGCGTGCTGATCGTCGACGATCAGCAGGACATCCACGACGACTTCTGGGAGATGCTGCAGCCGCGCGTGGCGGGAGCGACCGACGAGCTGGTGGCCGCCTTCGTCGAGCAGGAGGAGCGGCAGCCGGACTTTCTGCCGGAGTTCGAGCTGCTGCACGCGCTCAGCGGCGAGCACGCCTGCCAGATCGTGCGGGAGGGCCGGGAGTCGGGCCTCCCGGTGGCGGCCGCCTACGTGGACATCCGCATGCCGCCGGGCATGGATGGGGTGGAGACGATCCGGCGGATACGGGCGGTCGACTCCGAAATCGAGATCGTCATCATGACCGCCTACGCGGACAAGCCGCTGTCGGAGATCGTCAGCGACATGAAGTTGCTGCACAAGCTGCTGTACATCAGGAAGCCGTTTGCGCGCGAGGAGATCCAGCAGATCACGATGTCGCTGGTGGAGAAGTGGAACGTGGAGCGGGAGCTGGCGGAGAGACGGCGGCAGATCCTGAGCAGCCACCGGCGGCTGGAATCGGTGCTGGATGCGACCGGGGACGCGATCGCGATGTACGACGTGGACGATCGTCTGGTGTTCGCGAACCGCTGGTACGAGGAACTGGTGGGCGCGAGCGAAGACGAGCTGCGGCGGATGGCGCCCGGCGCGGCGGCGGCGCACGTGAGGGATCGGTTTCGGGAGCCGAGGCTGGAGGAGGCCGAGTGCCGGTTTCTCATCGCCGGCGGCGACGGCGTGGTGGAGCCGGTGGGCGCGGCGGGGGTGCCGGATCAGCGGCTGTTCCACCGGTCGAAGACGGTGCTGCGCGACGACGGCGGCGAGGTGACCGGCGACCTGTACGTGTACCGGGACGTGTCGAAGATGATCGAGGCGGAGCGGATGAAGGCGGAGGTGGTGCGGCTGCGCGACGAGCTGGAGACGACCTACTCGTTCGACGGCCTGGTGGGGTCGGGGGCGGGGATGGGGCGGGTGTACGCGCTGATGAAGCGAGCGGTGGAGGGCGACATCACGGTGCTGGTCCGCGGCGAGAGCGGGACCGGGAAGGAGTTGGTGGCGAAGTCGCTGCACTTCAGCAGCGCGCGCAAGGAAGGGCCGTTTCTGGTGGTGAACTGCGCGGCGGTGCCGGAGTCGCTGATCGAGAGCGAGTTGTTCGGGCATGAGCAGGGAGCGTTCACGGGAGCGGCGCGGCGGCGGATCGGGACGTTCGAGCGAGCGGCGGGGGGGACGATCCTGCTGGACGAGATCGGCGACATGCAGCATGCGCTGCAGGCGAAGCTGCTGCGCGTGCTGCAGGAGCGTGAGATCCAGCGGGTGGGCGGGACGGAGAGCATCGCGGTGGACGTGCGGGTGATCGCGGCGACCAACAAGGACCTGGAGGCGGCGATGCGGGTGGGAGAGTTCCGTGAGGACCTGTACTACCGGCTGGCGGCCTTTCCGATCGTGGTCCCGCCGTTGCGGGAGCGGCGTGAGGACATCCCGCTGCTGGCGCGGCATCTGCTGCGCCGGCAGGCGAAGGCGCTGGACAAGCCGGTGAGCGGCATCTCGACGGGGGCAATGCGGCTGCTGCTGCAGTACGGGTGGCCCGGCAACGTGCGGGAGCTGGAGAACGTGATCGAGCGGGCGGTGCTGCTGGAGACGAGCGAGATGCTGCAGGCGGAAAGCCTGCCGGAGCAGCTCTGGCCGGCGCTTGCCGGGAAGCAGGCGGGGGCGGCGATGATGACGCTGGCGGAGGTGGAGCGCCGCGCGCTGGTGCAGGCGCTGGAAGCGTCGGGGAACAACGTGAACGAGGCGGCGCAGGCGCTGGGAGTCAATCGAGCGACCCTGTACCGGAAGCTCAAGCGCTACGCCCTGGCCGTGAAGCGCTGAGCCGGACGGACGGACCGCGCGCGTTGACCGCGGACCGGCCGGCGGGTATGTTCTGACCTTCATAGCCCGCCGGCGTCGGCGCGGACAGGGGTATAGCAGGTGAAGGCGAGCAACGACCGATGGCGAGCGGCCCTGGCCGGCGAGGTGCCGGCCGACCTGGCCGCGGAGATCGACGTCTTCGAGAGCGAGATCGCGCTCCGCAAGCAGAACCGGATCGAAGAGCGGGTATTCGCCGAGACCCGGCTGCGGCGCGGCGTCTACGGCCAGCGCTACGACAACGGCCACCGCCACGACGGGCGGACCGAGCGCACGCTCGACTATCCGTCGGGGGAGCTGACCAAGGGACCGGACACCGCGTGGGACGCCCCCGGGATGCAGCGCATCAAGATCCCGTACGGCGGGATGAACGCCCGCCAGTTGGAGGTGATGGCCGACCTCGCCGAGGAGTACTCGGACGGGATCGCCCACGTCACCACGCGGCAGGACTTCCAGCTCCACTTCATGCACGTGGACGACACGCCGGCGCTGATGCGGCGGCTGGCGGCCGTGGGCATCACCACGCGCGAGGCGTGCGGCAACTCGGTGCGCAACGTCACCGCCTGCCCGATCGCCGGCGTCTGCCACGACGAGGTCTTCGACGTCACCCCCTACGCCAACGCCTGCGCGCAGTTCCTGCTGGGCCATCCCGACGTGCAGGACTTCGGGCGGAAGTTCAAGATCGCCTTCTCGGGGTGCAAGGACCAGCCGTGCGGCCTGGTGATGATGCACGACATGGGCGCCATCGCCGTTGAGCGCACCCGCGATGACGGCACGGTCGAGCGCGGCTTCGAGCTGTACGTCGGCGGCGGGCTGGGCAGCGTGCCCTTCCAGGCCAAGCTGTTCGACGGTTTCGTGCCGCCGGAGGAGCTGCTGCCGCTGTCGCAGGCGATCTCGCGCGTCTACGCCCGTCTGGGCGAGAAGAAGAACCGCGCCGCGGCGCGCATCAAGTTCCTGATCAAGAAGCTCGGCATCGACGAATTCCGGCGCCTGGTGCTCGAAGAGCGTGCCGAGCTGCCCGACGATCCGCGCTGGCTCCAGTACATCGAAGAGGCGAAGCGGTTCTCCGAGCGGCCGCTGAAGGCGGGGGCGCCCACCAACGGCGTGCAGCCGCCGGCCGGCTTCGCCGCGTGGCGCGACTCGAACGCCTACCCGCAGCGGCAGCCCGGCTACGCCACGGTCACCATCACGCTGCCGCTGGGCGACATCACCGCCAGGCAGCTCCGCAAGCTGGCCGACATCGCCCGCACCTACGTCAGGGAGACGGTGCGCACCACCGTGGAGCAGAACATGGTGCTCCGCTGGGTGAGCGAGGCGGACCTGCCGGCGCTCTACCGTGAGCTGGCGGAAGTGGACCTGCACGCCCCGGGAGCCGGCACGATCGTGGACATCACCGCGTGCCCGGGCACCGACACCTGCAAGCTGGGCATCGCCTCCTCGCGCGGTCTGGCCGGCGAGGTCCGCGAACGCCTGCTGCGCCGCTCGATGGAGCTGGACGAGGTGATCCGCGGCCTGCGCATCAAGGTGTCCGGCTGCTTCAACTCCTGCGGCCAGCACCACGTCGCCGACCTGGGCTTCTACGGCGTCAGCCGCAAGCGCAACGACTACACCGTCCCCCACTTCCAGGTGGTGCTGGGCGGTCAGTGGACGAACAACGCCGGCTCCTACGGCCTGGCGATCGGGGCGGTGCCGTCGCGCAACATCCCGGAGGCGGTGGACCTGATCACCGGCCGCTACCTGGCCGAGCACGAGTCGGGCGAATCGTTCCAGGACTTCATCCAGCGCATCGGCAAGGCGGCCTGCCGCAAGATGCTCGACGGGCTGACCACCGTGCCGATCTACGAGGAGGACGCCGCCTTCTACAGCGACTGGGGCGACCCGCGCGTGTTCACCATGGGCGACCACGGCGTCGGCGAGTGCGCGGGCGAGGTGGTGGCGCCGGTCGACTTCCAGTTGGCGGCCATCGAGCGCGAAGCGTTCGAGGCGCAGCTCCACCTGGAGGCCGGACACCTGGCCAAGAGCGCCCGCACCGCCTACCTGGCGATGGTCCACGGGGCCGAGGCGTTGCTGCGCTACAAGCTGGGCAGCTTCGCCGGCGGCGAGGACGACGCCGTCGGCGCGTTCCGGCAGGAGCTCTACGACACCGAGCTGTTCTTCGACCCGTACGCCCGCGGCAAGTTCGGCGCCTACCTGCTGCGCGCGCAGGGCCGCGCCCCGGAAGACTACGACGCCGAGGGCGCGCGGCAGCTCGCCGAGGAGGCCTCCCTGTTCGTGGAGGCCACGCACGCCTGCTACCAGCGCATGGCATCCGAACGGGAGAAGCAGCCGGCCTGAGCGCCGCCGCGGATCGACATGGACATCACTTCACTGCAGCACGTCAACGTCAAGGTAGCCGCGGACGCCTGCGGCTTCGACCTCACCCGCGCGATCCCGGTGTTCCATCGCTGGATCCAGGACGGCGTCCTGACCGATGAGCTGGCCATCGACGTCGCCGACTACCGCCACGTGCCCGACGGTCCGGGCGTGATCCTGGTCGCGCACGAGGCGATCTACGGCCTGGACCAGGGGGACGGATCGCTGGGCCTGCTCTACGACCGGCGCACGGCCGTCGACGGGACGCCGCAGGAGCGGCTGCGGCAGGCCGCGCGCGCGGCGCTGACCGCCTGCCGGCTGCTGGAGGAGGATGCGGAGCTGGGCGGCGACCTGCGCTTCGACGCCGGCCGTATCCAGGTGAGCGTCAACGACCGCGCGATCGCTCCCAACACCGACGACACCGACCGGGCGCTGCGCCCGGAGGTGGAGCGGCTGCTCGAAACGCTCTGGGGCGCCGGCGCCCACACGCTCGACCGGCTGGGCGAACCGCGCGAGCGCTACCGCCTGGGCGCCTCGGCCGGCCGGCAGATCCCGGTCGCGGAGATACTCGGCCGGCTCTGACCATCCCGGCAGGGATTCGACGAAGCCCCGTCGATCCCGAAGACGAAACGAGCACGCGGGCAACATGCGCGATGTATGATGACGCCGGTGGACAAGCGCAAGCTGCCGATCGGCATCCAGACCTTCCGCCGGATCCGGGAGGAAGGCTTCTACTACGTGGACAAGACCGCTTGGGCGCGCCGCCTGGTCCATGACGCAGGCGCGCACTACTTTCTGTCGCGCCCGCGCCGCTTCGGCAAGAGCCTGTTCGTGGACACCCTCAAGGAGCTGTACGAAGGCAGCGAGGAGCTGTTCCGCGGCTTGGCCGTCCACGACGGTTGGGACTGGTCCAGGCGCCACCCGGTGGTGCGGCTGGACTTCAGCAGCGGCGACTTCGCCAACGCGGACGAACTGCACCGGAATCTGATGCAGCAGTTCGACATCATCGAGCGCGAGCACGGGATGGAATCCGGCTACGACACGCCGCGAGGGCGCTTCCTCCAGGTGCTGCGGGAGATGCACCACCGCACCGGGCGGCGTGTGGTCGTGCTGGTGGACGAGTACGACAAGCCGATCCTGGACGCGATCGACGACCTGGAGACCGCCACGCTCAACCGGCGCCGCCTGCGCGGGCTGTTCGGGACGATCAAGTTCGCCGACGCGCACGTCGAGCTGACCTTCATCACGGGGGTGAGCAAGTTCAGCAAGGTGAGCCTGTTCTCCGACCTGAACAACCTCATCGACCTGACCCTGAACCCGGCCTACGCGGCGGTCTGCGGCTACACCGAGGCGGATCTGGATTCCGTGTTCGCACCGGAGTTGCCCGGCCTGGACCGGGACGCCATCCGCGCCTGGTACAACGGCTACCACTGGCGCGGCGGCGAGCGCGTCTACAACCCCTACGCCATCCTGAATCTGTTCGCCAGCCGCGAGTTCGAAGCGCACTGGTTCGAGACCGCCACGCCGCGCTTTCTGATCGACACGCTGATCCGGCGCGGCTTCGCCGCCCCGGACCTGGAACGCGTCTACGCCCGGGCCGCGTTGCTGTCGTCGTTCGATGTCGAGGCGATCGCGCCGGAGGCGCTGCTGTTCCAGACCGGCTACCTGACCATCGTCGACGAGCAGGATGACGACGGCTATCGGCAGTACCGGCTGGGCTACCCGAACCGGGAGGTGCGGCGCGGCCTGAACGAGAGCCTGCTGGACGCGCTGGCGCCGCACTGGCGGCACGCGGCCAGCGTCGGCGCCGGCGACACCCTGCGACGACTCCTGGCCGCGCGCGACTGGGCCGGCCTGGAAGCGCTGTTCCGGGCGCTGTTGGCCGGCATCCCGCACGACTGGCACCGGCGCAACGACATCGCCCGCTACGAAGGCTACTGGGCGAGCGTGTTCTACGCCTTCTTCCAGGCGTCGCTGGACGGCGTGTCGGTGGAGGACGCCACCAGCCGCGGCCGAATGGACCTGGCGGTGGTCTCACCCGGCACGGCATGGCTGTTCGAGTTCAAGGTCGCCGAGCGCGCCGAAGCCGGCGCGGCGCTGGCGCAATTGAAGGAACGAAGTTACGCCGACAAGCACCACGCTGCGGGCCGCGCCGTGCATCTGATCGGCGTGGAGATCAGCGCCGATCAGCGCGCCATCGCCGCCTTCGATGTCGAGTCCGCCTGAGCGCAGGACACCGGAAGCCTGAGAGCATCGAGCCGTACGCCGGTTTCTATGCTTCGGTGTGATCGCCGCGATCGAAGAGAGCCTTCAGGAGATCGAGCTTTTCCGTCACCTCCGGCGGTATCGACGCGGGATCCACGCTACGGACAAGGCGGTGCAGTTCTCCCTTCCTGAGCAGCATCGGATGTCCGAGCCGCGTGCCCAGACGGCGAAAGAACTCCTCGGCAAAGTCGCTCATCTTCAGCGTCTCGGTTCTGGCGTCCCATAGCAGTTGAGCCGCATCGGCATCGAGGCGCTTCCACGTGGAAAACTCCCGGTCATCGAAGACGCGCTCGCGGATCAGCGCGTCGAGGAGTTCGTCGGCCGCTTGCAGGAACAACCCTGCCCCGTAGTGCCCGGCGACGTGACTGCGCAGCAACACGGGGGTGGTGAAGTAGTTTTCGACCTCGTAACGCCTCCAATGGACCACGCGGAGGCGCCCGTCATCGGTGTCCTGCCGGAGGCGTCCGTCGTTGTCCAGGACGGCCAGGCCGCGCAGCCCCGGGACCATGTCGCGGAGAGCGGAGAAGTGGTCCCTCGGCGTGAGTCCATAGCCGCCTTCGACGCGTTCGAGCTCGGCGTCGAGGTCGCGATCAGGGTGGTTGTTCGCGACGTAGAATGCGTTGATCCGTTCGTCCCACTGGTCTGCAACCGAATGGCCAAGCCTCCTGGCGAACTCGCGAAGGATGTCGAGATCCGTTCTGCCCTCGACGTAGAGCACGTAGCGGTGCTGGATTGCTCGGATGTAATGCTCGGCGCCGAAATAGGTCAGCGCGTTGCGGATCTCGGGTTTGGCGGCCAGATCGTCGGTCTTTCCGCCCATGAGCAGCGTCAGGTTGTGTTCGAGCGCCTCCCCGAGCACGACCTCGGAGTGGGTGACCAGGACGACCTGAGACTCGTTTTGAGCCGCGATTTCCCTCAGCAGCACGTACACCTGCCGCTGCCTGAGGATCTCAAGATGGGCATCGGGCTCGTCGATCAGGAGCACGGCCTTTCGGTGCGAGTAGAGGTAGGCGAAAATCAGGAGCAACTGCTGGAGCCCGCGACCGGCGACCGACACCTCCAGCGGCTCCTTCACGCCGGGTTGGCGGTAGAAGAGATCTATGCTGCCACGTGCGGTCTCGGCAGGATCGCCCAGTTCGACCGCGAACAGCCTCTGCACCAGGCGGACGATCTCCTGCCAGTCGTCCCGGGAGGTCTGGAAGACCAGGAGACACAGATTGCGCAACACCTGGGCGGTCTGGCCCTGTCCCAGCAGGACGTCGATGCGTCCAGGCTGCAGGATCGGCTCTTCGGTCTCCAGGCCCGACATCGGATAGAGCAGGTGGACGTTCAGTGCGGCCGCGGTCCTGATGGCGTCCGGATTCTGCAGGGTGGACTCGTCGGGCGTGCAGTAGACCAGATCCTCGCCCTGATTGCGGAAGCGCATGGTCACCGGCTCGACACCGTTCTCATGCTGCACTCCCACGGTGATCAGGAGCGGGATCTCACGGTTCCCGGTACGGACGGCGGTGTTGTGCCAGAAATACCGCGTGCGCTGAACGGGAACGGAGACGATGTTCAGACGGTTGAGCGAGGTCGCAGTCCGCTCTTTCGGCCTGGACTGACCCTTGGATTCGTACCAGGTTTTGACCGCTTGCGACCACAGGGCGATCGCCTGAATGGCCGTCGTCTTGCCGCAGTTGTTCGGGCCGATCAACACGGCCGGGTGATCGAGCTCGATGCGCTGCCTCTCGCCGAAGTGCTTGAAGTTCTGGATCTCCAGGTAGTGCAGCAGTCTCATGACGGAGGTTCCCGGGCGGGCCTCACCGTGAAGTCGGCCTCCCTGCGTGCGGCTCCCGAAGCTCCCGGTCGGCTACGTGCGCCCGGCGACCAGGTCGTCGACCACGTTCGGCTCGGCCAGGGTGGAGGTGTCGCCGAGCGCGCTCGGCGAGGTTTCGCCCTCCGCGATCTTGCGCAGGATGCGCCGCATGATCTTGCCCGAGCGGGTCTTGGGCAGCGACGGCGCGAACTGGATCTTGTCGGGCGACGCGTGCGGGCCGATGTGCGCGCGCACTTCGCGGACGATCCCCTTCTCGACGTCCTCCGAGGGCTCCTCGCCGCTCATCAGCGTCACGTAGGCGTAGATGCCCTGGCCCTTGATGTCGTGCGGGTAGCCGACCACGGCCGCTTCCGCGACGGCCTCGTGCTGGCCGATGGCCCCCTCCACCTCGGCGGTGCCGATGCGGTGGCCGGAGACGTTGAGCACGTCGTCGATGCGGCCGGTGATCCAGTAGTAGCCGTCCTCGTCGCGGCGCGCGCCGTCACCGGTCATGTAGTAGCCGGGGAAGGTGTCGAAGTAGGTCTGGCGGAACCGCTCGTGGTCGCCGTAGACGGTGCGCATGATCCCCGGCCACGCCGCGCGGATGCAGAGCGCGCCGGCGGCGGGATTGCCTTCGACCTCCTTGCCTTCCTGGTCGAGCAGCACCGGCTCGATGCCGAAGAACGGCAGCGTGGCCGAGCCCGCCTTGAGTGGCGTCACGGCCGGCAGCGGCGTGATCAGGATGCCGCCGGTCTCCGTCTGCCACCAGGTGTCGACGATCGGACAGCGCCCTTCGCCCACCACGTCGTGGTACCAGCGCCATTCCGGCTCCTTGATCGGCTCTCCGACCGTGCCCAGGAGCTGCACCGATGACCGGTCGTACTTCTCCACCCAGGTGTTGCCCTCCTTCATCAGGGCGCGCAGGGCGGTCGGCGCGGTGTAGAACTGCTTGACCCGGTGCTTCTGGCACACCTGCCAGAAGCGGCCGTTGTCCGGGTGGTTGGGCACGCCCTCGAACATGATCGTGGTCGCCCGGTTGGAGAGCGGGCCGTAGATGATGTAGGAGTGGCCGGTGATCCAGCCGATGTCGGCCGTGCACCAGTAGATGTCGCCGGGGTGGTAGTCGAAGATCATCTGGTGCGTGAACGAGGTGTAGACCAGGTAGCCGCCGGTGCTGTGCAGCACGCCCTTCGGCTTGCCGGTCGACCCGGAGGTGTAGAGGATGAACAGCGGGTCCTCGGCTCCCATCTCCTCGGGCGCGCACTCGGTGGCGGCGCCGGCCATCTCCTCGTGCCACCAGACGTCCCGGCCGGCCGCCATCGGCACCTCGTCGCCGGTGCGGCGCACCACGAACACGCGCTCGATCGACGGCGTCTCGGCGACCGCCGCGTCGGCGTTCGCCTTCATGGGCAGGCCGCTGCGCGGGCCGCGCACCGCGGTGTCCTGCGTGACCAGCGCCTTGCACTGCGAGTCGTTGATGCGGTCGCGCAGCGACTCGGCGGAAAAGGCGCCGAACACGATGGAGTGCACGGCGCCGATGCGCGCGCAGGCCAGCATCGCGATCGCCAGCTCCGGGACCATCTGCAGGTAGATGCAGACGCGGTCGCCCTTGCCGATGCCGTTGGCCTTGAGGACGTTGGCGAAGCGGCTGACCTCGGCAAGCAGCTCGTCGAAGGTGTAGCGCCGGTCGTCCCCCGGGTCGTTGCCTTCCCAGATGATCGCCGTCTCCTCGCCGTGGCCGGCCTCGACGTGGCGGTCGATGCAGTTGTAGCAGGCGTTGAGGGTGGCGCCCTCGAACCAGCGGATGTTGGCGTCGACGAAGTCGTACTGGCGCACGTCATCCCAGCGGCGGATCCAGGTGATGCGGTCGGCCACCTCCGCCCAGAAGCGCTCCGGGTCCTCGATGGACCGCTGGTAGCGGTTGCGGTACTCGTCGATCGACCGGATGTGCGCCCGGTCGATCGGGAAACGGCTCTGCTCGGGAGGGTAGATCTTGGCCATGCGCGAAAGTATACCAACGCGCGTGCGACGCCGCGTCAAGGGCGCGCGCTGCCGCGCCGGACCATCACGCGGGTCGAACCGGGGTATGATCGGCAGAACCCTCGTTACGGTGGGCGGAGCGTGAGGAGTATGACGATCAGAAGCGTGCTCGGACCGATGGTGGTGGCCGCGTTGCTGGTGTTGCCGGTTCTGGCGGCCGCCGAGTGCAAGGCGGAGTTCGACCGGGACGAAGTGACGGTCGAGACCTGTCCGGTAGCGGGAACGGGCTACAGCCTGGTGCAGACCCGCACGACGGCGCCGGGAACGGTCGGCGCCGTCGTGGACCTGCTGCTGACGGAAGAGGAGCGCGGCACGGGTGGCGCTCCCGCGCACCGCTCGGTGCTGCACGCGGCCACCGGGGAGGGATTCCGGCTCCGCGTGGCCGTCACGCGCCGGGCCTGGTGGCGGCTCGGCGACGGCGGGGTGGTGCTGGACGTCATGGGCGCCGACGACGTGCCTACCGACCTGGAGGGAAACCGCCTGCTCTGCCTGCGTTCGCGGTGGACGATCGTCCCGGCCGACGCCGAGGGCATGGTCGCCGTCCTGCAGCAGTTCGTGAGCGATTCACGCCCGCCGCTGGGCATGAAACGCCGGGCGACGCAAGCGACGGTGCAGGGCCGGCATCGCACGGTGGTGGATCTGCGGCAACGCCTCGCGGGCGCGCAGGATGGAGCGCCGGACCTGACCGGTTGGCCGCTGCTGGAGGAACCGCTGCCGGACATGGCGGAGAGCTTCGCGAGCTGCTACGGGGACGGCTAGGTCGCTGGCCGGTCGCCTGGTCGCGGCGGCGGGTGGCGCTCGCCGGTGATCGCGATCCGGAACCGGTCGTCCGGGCTCGGCAGCGGATTCATGACCACGTGCAGCTCCTGATCGGGCGGCCTCATTTCCACGTGAAAGTGGCGGAACAGCACCGCCGAGATGATCAGGTACAGGAGATCGGCGGTGGTCGCCCCCAGGCAGGTGTGCGATCCCAGCCCGTATGGGCAGTACACGTTGGGTTGCATGTGCTCCCGCCGGTCGGGACCGTAGCGGTTCACGTCGAACCGATCGGGCTCCGGAAAGTACTCCGGCAGGTGATGGGTCACCGTGTTCGCGATGATGCAGTACTCGTCCCTGGGGATCTCGTATCCCTGGAACTGGAAGGGGGCGATGGACGTGCGGGGAAGCGCGGGCGCGGGGGGGTGCAGGCGCAGGATCTCCATGGCCGCGTGCCGCGTCTGCACCATCCGGCGCAATGAGTCGCGGTCGGGATACCCATTGGCGAACGCCAGGTCGGATTCGGCCACGACCGCGCGGTGCAATTCCGGATCGCTCAGGACGTGGTAGAGCAGGAAGGAGGTTGCGCTGGCCGCCGTATCCATGCCTGCGATGAACGGGCCGATCAGTGCCGCCACGGCGTCCCGTTCGTTCATCAGCCGCGGATGTTCGGCGTGGAACTTGCGGATGAGGTCGACGAAGTCGCCGTCCCGCTCCAGGTAGTCGCGCACGTGATGCTCGTCCCAGATGCGGCGCATCATGGCCAGCACGGAGCGCTTGGAGGAGGCGTAGCGCGGCAGGTGCTTCATGAACCCGGGCCGCACCTTGCGGATGTGGATCTGTATGAGCGCCCGGAAGAAGTAGATCAGGTCGTCCATGATCTCGTCCGGTTCCTCGTTCGTGGCCATGTAGCCCAGCAGCGATGAGACCAGGCGCTTGACATATGCGAAGGCGGGAATGGACACCCCGCGCGGCCAGCCCTGCAGCAGATCGAGCTGGCTGCGGACCAGCTTCTCCATCTGGGCGTAGAGGGTCCTGCCCGAGTAGCCGTCCTTGAGGCCCGCGCGCATGGTGCGGTGATCGGGACCGTCCAGTTCGATGAGCGTCGGGTTGTCGCCGCCGAGCACTTGGTGGATGTCCTGCATCACCGCTCCGGAGGAGAACAGGCGCTGGCCCTCGGCCTTCATCAGCGCGTTCGCCTCGGGACCTGCCAGCACCAGCGGGCGATGGTTCAGGACCGGCACGCGGAACACCGGCCCGAGGCGCTGGTACTGGGACGTGAGGAAGCTGCCCATCGCGGTGAGCATCGGGCGCACGTTGCCGATGATCGGAGGCCCCGGCGCCAGGGGGATGGTCAGAGCGAATGTGGCTGCCATCGAGCCCAACATAGGCACGACGGAACGCTTCGGCAAGAGTGGCCGCCGAGGGGTTGATCCGGGGTATCATCGAGCGGTCCAAGTGGTCAAGAGACAACCAATTGCGGTCATCGTTGCGGCGGCGCTGCTCGCGCTGCCGGCGTTGGCCGGCGCGGCGTGCACTCCGGAATCGGATGACGGCGCCGTGACGGTCCAGTCCTGCCCGATCGAGCACACCGGCTACCGGCTGATCGTCAGCCGCACCACGGCCGCGGGAACGGTCGGCGGGGCCATCCTCCTGCTGCAGGAAGACGCCGAGCGCGACACCGGTGCCGGCGCCGCGCCCCGCTCCATCGTGCACGAGGTTACCGGCGCCGGCCTCAGTCACCGGGTGGTGGTCAGCCGCCGGTGGTGGTCGCGGCTCCACGACGGCGGGGTGGTGCTGGACATCGTCGGCGCCGACGACCTGGCCACGGACCTGCAGGGGACCCGTGTGCTCTGCCTGCGCTCGCGGTGGACGGTCACCTCGGCGGAGGCCGCGGGCATGGTCACGATTCTTCAGGAAACGGTCAGCGATCCGCGCCCGCCGTTCGGCCTGACCGGTTTGGTCACGGCGGAGACGTCACGGGTCATGCACGAGATGCTGGCGGACCTGCGCACGCAACTGGCGAGCCCCGAGCAGCGGGAGGATCCCGACCTGTCGCTGTGGCCCCTTCTGTCGGAGCCGCTGCCCGACGTGTCCGCGCAGTTCGCGGCCTGTCACCTGGACCGGTGAGCGGCAGCCGGCAGTGCGGATCAGGCCAGGGCGGATCAGGCCAGGGAGGTCGCGCGGCTCAGGTCGGTATCGGTGTCGATGTCCAGCTCGCCGCCGGGGAAGTCCACCACCTGGAGCGGTGCGCAGCCGTTCAGCACGCGCTTCGCGCCGCTGTCACCGGTGAGCGCCGACAGCCGGTCGAACAGCGCCGGCGCGAACAGGACCGGCGCGCCGACGGTGCCCCCGTAGGCGCAGGCGACCGCTTGGGCATCTCCGCGGAGAAAACGCTCGATCAGTCCCCTCAGCACGCAGGCCGTCAACCGCGGCTGATCGCACGGAAGGACGATACAGCCGGCCGGCTGGTGCGCGGCGGCCGCGCGCATCCCGCGCGCGATCGAGCTGCCCACGCCGTCCGCCCAGTCAGGATTGCTCACGGGCAGGACCGGCAGATCGGCGACCGCGGCCCCGACCGAGTCCGATTCGGCGCCAAGCACCACCGCCACCGGCCGGCAGCCGGCGTCCAGCGCCGCCCGAGCGGCGCGGTGCACCAACGGCTCATCCTCGATCGGCACCAACTGCTTGGGCCGGCCGAGCCGGGCCGACCCGCCGGCCGCCAGCACCACCGCCGCGATCGATGCGTCCGCGCTCACGGCGACCGGTCGTGGATCGGGCCGGCGCGGTCGCGCAGGTGGCCGGCCGTGCGCTCCGCCAGCGCGCTCAGGATCTCGGCGATCACCGAGAGCGCGATCTCGTCCGGTGTCTGCGCGCCGACGTCCAGACCCGCCGGACAGTAGAGCCGGCCACGATCGGCCGCCTCCCAGCCCGAGTCGGCGAGGAGCCGTTCCGCGCGGGAGCGGGGGCCGACCACCCCCACGTAACCAGCCGGTGTGGTCCGCAGCTCGCGCAGGATGGCCGCGTCGCGCAGGTAGTCGTGGGTCACCGAAACGCACGCGGTGCGCGCTCCCGGGGCGATGCGGCGGACCGCCTCCGCCGCGTCGGCGACGTGCAGCACCTCCGCGGCGGCCGGATGGCGCTTCGGGTCGGCATAGGCCGGACGGTGGTCCACCAACGTCACGTGCAAGCCGACCTGAGCGGCGATCTCGGCCAGGGGAACGGCGTCGTCGCCGGCGCCGAACACCGCCAGCCGCCGTTCCGGCGTCAGGCCCTCGACCATGACCTGCACGCTGTGCTCGCCCACCGGGTACGTGCTCACTTCGACCCGCTCGGAACCCAGCAGCGACCGCGCGTCCCGCTCGACGGCCGCCTCCACGCCGGCGTCGCCCAGGGAGCCGCGCGGCGGGCCGTCCCCGGTCACCAGCAGGCGCGCGCCCAGATGCGCCGGGCAGGCGCCGGACCCCGCATCCACCACGGTGGCCAGCACGGTTGGCTGGCCCCGCACCGAGGGCTCCAGGCAGGCGCGCAGGGAAGGCCGGTGCCCGTCGTCGACCGGCCCGAGCAGGATGTCCACCACGCCCTGGCAGCCGCTGCCCGAGCCCATCAGCACGTCCGCGGGGCCGGTGGTGTCGAAGCGGTGCACGGAGGTTCGGCCGCTGTCCATCGCCCGCTGCGCCCGCTCGTCCAGGTCGAAGCAGCCTCCGGAGAGCATCCCCACCCGCTCTCCGCCGGCGCCGAACAGCATGCGAGCGCCGGCACGGCGGTAGCTGGAACCGGAGACCTGCACCACGGTGGCCACCGCGCCGGGCCGGCCGTCCCGCTCCAGGGCGCTCAGGTGGTCGAGCAGACGCTCGCGCTCGGTCATCCGATCATCCCGACGATTCGGATCGCGCCGTGCCTACGCGCCCGGAGCGTACAGGAGCGCGTAGATCAGCACGCCGGTGACCGACACGTACAGCCAGATCGGGAGCGTCACGCGCGCCAGGGGGCGATGGCGGGGGTGGCGGGTCCAGCCGCGCCGCAGCGTCACGAGCGCCAGCGGCACGATCGTGATGGCAAGGATGATGTGGGTCACCAGGACGGGGTAGTACAGCCACGGCGCCGATCCCTCGTAGGGCTTCGCGCCGCCGCTCGCTCCGTGATAGATCAGGTACCCGGTGAGGAACAGCGTCGAGGCCGCGAAGGCCGCCAGCACCAGCGCCCGATGGGCGCCGACCGCGCCGCGCCGGATGGCGATGAACGCCGCCATCAGCAGGACGGCGGCGATCGCGTTCCAGATCGTGTTCACGGCTGGCAGCGCCGACACGTCGAGCCGCGACGCCGTGCGCTCGCCGGTGATGACGAAGGTCACCGCCGCCACGGCGGCCACGCTGAAGATGGCGATGATCGTCAGCCAAAAGCGGTCTGCGGCGGCGCGTTGGGCCGCGGTACGGGGCATGGATAGATGAGTATACCGGCAGCAGGCGAGGGAAAAGGCGTGCGGCGCGCGCTGGTGGTCACCGATCGCGCGCTGGCGGCCGCGGGCGGCGAGCCGGCGGTGCGCAGGCGTTGCGGAGAGCGCGCGCTGGACACGGAGTTCGCGCTGCGCCGCGAGCACGAGCGCGGCGGCCTCGACCTGCAGGCATCGTGGCTGATCGACGGCCATGCGCGCGGCTTCGTGGTGGCGCTCGGCGCCGATCGGGTGGCGGATGCCGGCTTCCACGTCGCCGTGTGCGGGTCGATCGGCACCGCGCTGAACCACGTGCGGACGGTGTGGAACGCGCGGCCCACCTTCTCGTCCTGGCGCGCCGCGGCGGCCACCGTGGAGCGGCTCCGCTGCCGCGGCCGGCTGGTGTTCACCAACGGCGTGTTCGACCTGCTGCACGCCGGCCACGTGCGGTCGCTGGAGCATGCGCGCGGCCTGGGCGGGGCGCTGGTGGTCGGCCTCAACAGTGACGCCTCGGCGAGCGGGCTGCGGCCGGCCGGCCGGCCCGTGATCGGGCAGTTCGCGCGCGCCGAGCTGCTGGCGGCGCTGCGCTGCGTGGACGCGGTCGTCATCTTCGACGAGCCCGATCCGCTGCGCCTGATCGAGGCGGTGCGTCCCGACGTGCTGGTCAAGGGCGGCACCTACACGGCCGATCGGGTGGCCGGCGGAGCCGAGGTACGCGCGGCCGGCGGGGTCGTGGCGCTGTCGCCGGTGCTTGCCGGCACCTCCACCAGCGCCATCGTCGAGCGTATCAACCGAGGAGACGCCGGCACGCGCTGAGCACCGGATCGACGGCGATGTCGTCCATCGATGCGCCGCCCGGCGGCGCCGGCAAGGCCGCGCAGCGATCACCCGGGACGACCGACGACGGCGTGATCACCAGCACCGGGCTGCCGGACGGGGCCGGCGCCCACACCGCGGCGTCGCTGACCGCGAACAGCGCCACGACCGGCACCGACAGCGCGGCGGCCAGGTGGGACAGCCCGGAATCGTTGCCCAGCAGCAGCGAGCAGGAAGAGATCGCCTGCGCCGTGCCCGTGATCGGCCTGCCGCGCACGATCAGGTCGCCGCCGGCGGCCGGCGGGCGCAGTTCCGCCTCGGCCGGACCGAGCAGCCACATCACCTTCGCGTCCGGGCGGAGGGCATCCGCGACGGCGGCGAAGCGGTCGAGCGGCCAGTTCTTGCGAGCGCTGCCGGAGCCGGGTGCGATGCCGATGCGGCGGAGCCTCGGCTCGGCAGGAAGCTGAAGCGCTGGCGCGCGATCGTCCGCGGGCGCGCCGACCGACCGCAGATGGTGCCGGACGATGGGCTCGCGGCGCGCCGGCACCGGGCGCACCACGCTGACCGGGCCGGGCACCGCCGCGGCGAGCGCTCGGTCTATCGGCCCGCCGGGCTCGGTGAACGCCAGGGCCTCGGCGACCGGCGCGGGCAGCGACGGAGCCGCGCCGCGATAGGCGCGCGCGAACCATGCCGCGCCGGCGTCCCATCGGTCGCCAACGATGCCGGCAGCCAGTAACAACCCGCCGGGGTGCCCGCGGCCGAGCAGCACCAGCCGTTCGACGCTGCGGTCGGCAGCCCAATGCTCGATCGCCGGCACCGCGACGATCAGGTCGCCCAGCGCGCCGGTGTGGTAGACGACTGCCGTTCGCACGCCGGGGAAACAGTAGACTATGCACGCCATGGGCAGCAGCAACGCCGGGACTGCAGGCGAAGGAACTCCCCGGCCGCGCGGCGTCGCGTGGGCCTCCCTCACGCTGATCCGGGGAGTGGCGATGGGCGTCGTCGAGCTCGTTCCCGGCGTAAGCGGCGGCACGATGGCGCTCGTTCTGGGTATCTACGGGGAGTTGATCAACGCGATCGATGCCACCTTCGCGTGGATCGGACAGGGGCTGCGCCGGCTACTGCGGGGCGGCAGCCGTGACGCGGTTGGTGGCGCAGCCCCGCCGTTTTCGTTCCTGGCACTCCTGGTGGCCGGAATGTCGGTGGCGCTGCTCGCCGGCAGCCACTTGGTGACGGAGTTGCTGGACACCGCGCCCGGGCCGACCTACGCGTTCTTCTGTGGTCTGGTGCTGGCATCGGTGGCCACGCCGTGGCGGCTGATGGAGCGGCGCGGCCCTGCCGAGGTGGCCGTGATCCTGTGCGCGGCGGCCGCGAGCTTCCTGGCCACCGATCTGCGCGCGGCGGAGGCCGGCACGCCCACGCTCCCGTTCCTGCTGGTCTGCGGTGCGCTGGCCGTGGCCGTGCTGGTGCTGCCGGGCGTGAGCGGCTCGTTCGTGCTGCTCGCGCTCGGATCCTACGGCTACGTGATCGGACGCGTGCGCGGTCTCACCGCCGGCGAGATCGGCGACTCCGTTCTGCCGCTGGCGGTGTTCGGGATCGGCGTCCTGCTGGGGCTGGCCACGGTCACGCGGCTCATCTCCTGGCTGCTCACACGCCACCGGTCGCTGACCCTGGCTGCCCTTACCGGGCTGATGCTGGGATCGGTGCGGGCGCTCGCGCCCTTCTACCGGGATGGACAGGCCGTGCCGCTGAGCGAGGTCGGGACCATGGGTGTCGAGCTGGTGACCCTGGCGATCGGGGCCGCCGCCGGCGCGGCTACGGTGGTGCTGCTGTCGTGGGCCGCGCGTTCGGACAAGCGGCGAAGCGCGCGCGTGCCGCTTCCGTAGTAGGCTGGCGGATGATCGTGGCGGAGCCGCGACAGATCACGGTCGAGTGATCAGAGCTCAAGGCGAGTATGCGAGCCTATTCGAATGAGCTCAAGCGTTGTGTCATCGGGTTTTCGGTAGATCAAGACCAGATCTGGGCGAAGATGACAATCGCGGCAGTCGCGGAATTGACCGAATAGCGGATGGTCCGAGTAGTGCGACGCCAGGGGTTGATCGTGTGCGAGGCAGTCGAGAACGTGTCCCAACGTCGTGTCTATATGATTTCCGTGCCGGCCGCGTTTGACACGGCGGAAGTCGCGGCGAAAGGCCGCGGTGCGCCTAATCTGGCGCATTGAGTTCGGCTATCGCCTCTTCAGGTGTGCCCAGCGTGACCAGTTCGCCGCGCCGGGCTGCTTCGATGGCGCTGATTGTCTCCCGGTTGGGAACGAGTGGTTCGAAAGGCAGCTTGCCGTCGGCGGCGACGCGAACCAGCAACATGCGGAATGCGTCGGATACAGAAATGCCTGCTGCCGCCAGAACGGCATCAGCTTCCTCCATGATGTTCTCTTCAAGCGTGGCGCGAACCGTGACACTCATGTGGCTTCCTCGGATTGCAGGCGGGCATACCGTAGCAAAGCGGATGGAGCGACATCAACGCCAATGGATGAAGCTGAGCCGCGACGTATCGAAGATGCAGTGAAGTGACCTCAATCTGGTCAATCTGACTATGACGGCGCCAAGTTCGCGCGCGCCCCGGTGCGCGCCGACTCGTGTGCGGCCTCGATCACGCGCAGGGTGCCGGCAGCGAAGTCGGCGCTCAGCGGCTCGTCGCCCGGCGCCGCCAGGCGGTCCTGGAAGTGGGCGATGGCGGGCGCGAACGCCGGGCCGCCGTTGTCCAGCGTGATCACCTCGCGGCGGTCGCCGCAGGTGAGATGGATCGTGCTCTCCTCCCGCGGGTGGTAGGGCTCCGGCACGTGGATGGTCCCGGCGCTGCCGGTGATGGTCACGCCGCGGTGGCGGTGATCGTCGAACCCGCCCATCGCCACCGCCTGCACGCCGTCCGGGAGCTCCAGCAGCAGGCTGGCGGCGCCGTCGACGCCGAAGCGGTCGTCGTAGCGGACGGCCGCCTGCACGGTGAGCGGCTCCGCGTCCAGCAGGTGGCGGATGTAGGCGATCGGGTAGCACACCACGTCCAGCATCCCGCCGCCGCCGAGGGCGGGGTCCATGCGGATGTCGCCGGCACGCTCGGTGCGGTCGAAGAAGAAGCTCATGTGGCCGGTGACCTGGCTGACCGTGCCGATGCGGCCGTCCGCGATCAGGTCGCCGACCACCCGCGTCTGCGGGTGGTAGCGGAAGACGAAGGCCTCCATTAGCGGGACGTCCAGCTCCCGGCAGCGCGCGGTCAGGCGCGCGGCGCTGTCGCTGGCGTCGGTGAGCGGCTTCTCGCAGAACACGGGGATGCCGTGCTCGGCCGCCGCCAGGGTCCAGCGCTCGTGCTCGGAGTTGGGCAGCGGCACGTACAGCGCATCGACGGCTCCGGAGTCCAGCAGCTCGCGGTACGACCCGAATGCGCGCACGGCGCCCTGCTCGGCGCCGCGGACGGCGGCGGCAAACGCCTGCGCGCGGCCCGCGTCGCGGCTGGCCACGGCGGCCAGCTCCGCGCCCCGCACCGTGCGCAGCGCCGGTATGAAGACGTTGGCGGCGATCTGCGCGGTTCCCAGGACTCCCCAGCGGACCGTGTTCACGACCCTCCCAGTGTAGCGTGCTCTGCGCGCCGGCCGGGAAGCAGCGACCGCAGCCGGCTGCGGCGCCGGACTTGCCTGACCATGGCGGCGGCGCGCGCTGCGCCTGCGACCTCGGCCGTGGTGGGCTGGTAGCCGGCGTAGGCGACGCGCACGAACAGGCCCACGAACTCACGCAGCGAGCTCGCCGCCTCCGGCAGGCGGACGCCGAAGGACCGTTCCCACGACAGCCAGCCGGTCGTCTCCGGAAGCGGGATGCCGGCGCGTGTGCCGAGCCTGATGTAGCGGTGCGCGATGCGGCCGATCGGGCTGGCGCGCAGCGAGGCTCGCGCCGACATGACCAGGCGTACGACGACCCAGACGACGACGGCGAGGATCAGCGCCGCGGCCGCGGCCAGCATCGGCCGGGTGTTCAGCGGGCGGCGGTCCGCCCGGAATTCCTGGCCCAGCATGGCGGAGAGCTGTCGCGCGGTGGCCGAATCGAGATCCATCTCGTCGGCCACCGCCGGCAATTCCTCGGTTTCCGCCTGGCCCAGGCTGGGCACGAAGCCGGGATTGACCGCCGGGGTCGCTTCCCAGGTGGTCCAGCCATGCTCGCCCAGCCACACCTCCGCCCAGGTGTGCGCCGCCAGGCCGGTGACCACCGCTTCCGTGGTGGCCAGCTCCGCCGCGTCGAGGTCCGGGTCCTCCAGCTCGTCGAGACCGGTCACGATGGCGTCGAGCGACGTCACCGGAAAGTGGACGAGGTACCCGGACACGTACCGCGCGTGGATGCCGTTGAGGCGGGCGAAGATGGTGAAGGCGGTGGCGAAGTGGACGCAGTACCCCTCCCGCTCGCCCAGCAGGAAGTGAGCGATGAAGTCCTCGCCGCGGGGCGGCGCGGGCGGCGTCAGCGAGTAGACGGAGCCCGACTTCAGGAAGCGTTCGATGCGGCGCAGCCGTTCGGTGATGCTCTCGGCTCCTTCGGTGGCCTGTTGCGCCAGCTCCCGGACCTCCGCGGGCAGGCTCGGCGGGATCTGCAGGTAGCGGTTGTCGGTCGGGGGTGCGAGATAGCGGGTGAGCGGATCGCGCCGCAGCGTGAGCGACAGGCCGCGCAGGATCGGCTCCGCCGGGAAGAAGCCGCGGGCGTAGTCGGCGACGGCGAGCTGCGGCGCGTACGGCCTGACGCCGAAGTCGACCGTGTCGACGGTGTGCGGCAGCCGGTCGTACGCGTCGGCGAGCAGCTCGACCTGCACGTCCGAGTCGCTGCCCTCGCCGGACGGCGGAAAGTCGATGAAGCGTTCCGTGTCGCGGTCGTTCGCCGGCTCCTCCCGCGTGAACGCCCAGGTGGTGCCGTCGTAGTGGTCGAACACCTCCGTGCGCAGGTAGATGGTGCGCCCCTCGGGCGAGTACACGCGCAGCAACGGCAGCGGCGACAGCACCGGCGTGCCTCCCAGCCGGCGCTCCTCGTGCTGGGTGCCGAACCCGGGGATGGAGTACAGCAGGGGGAAGCGCGGCAAGGTGGCGGAGATCGCCCCGCGCATGCGCGGGTGCAGCACCAGGTCGACGAAGTAGTTGCCGCCGGCCGCACGCGGGAACAGCAGTCCCACCCCGGTGGCCAGCAGCACGATGGCGGCGGCGAACAGCACGGAGCCGCCGGTCCGCTCGACGCCGCGGCTGCCGATCACGACCAGGGCCAGCACCACCGCCACCAGGGTGAGCAGGTTGAGCAGCGTCGACTGGACGATCAGCGCCGCCAGGCCCACGCCCAGCACCGCCAGGACTGCCGCCGCCAGACCGAAGCCGCTCGACAGCACCACCCCGGACGCCGACGAGAACGCCCAGGCGGCGATCAGCGCGAACAGGTTGGACACCGCTCCCTGCTGCTCGCCAGCGTGGATCTCCGCGAACCAGAGCCGGTAGGAGGAGAACGGCGTGATGAGGATCCCGATCAGGATCGACATGCCGAACAGCGCCGAGGCGGCCGCTGCCGTCCAGCGCAGCGGCTTGGCCGCAGCCGCCGGCACGAAGGCAGCGGCGATCTGCAGCGCCACCACCGCGCCCGTGAGGCCGAGCAGCAGCGCGATGGACAGGTTGGCGCGCAGCAGCCACCAGACGGCCAGCGGCAGCGCCAGCGCGGTCGCGGCCGCCGCCGCGGCCCGCAGGTGCTCGGGCTCAGGCCGAACGGCCGAGAGCCACCGGCGCAGCCGTGCGGAGATCTCCACCGGCCAAATCCTCCTCGATCGTGTCCGTGCCCCGCAACAGCATAACCCGCCCGCCGCGGTTGCGCACCGTGTTGAAGTACTGCTCGGCGTCGTGCAGCGCGCGCGGGCTGCGGCCGGTGCCGTTGAAGATCACGCCGGTCACCTGCTTGGAGCTCACCGACGCCTCGATGATCGTGAACAGCTCCGGGTCCAGGTGGTGGGTCAGGAACATGACCGCCTCCGCGTCGTCGGCGCGCGCTTCCCAGTCGGCCCAGAACAGCCGTGCGGGCGACACGCTGTCGCCGAACGCCAACTGGAAGTTCTCCTCGTACAGCCGGTCGAACTCGTCCAGGTGCTGGCCGGAGAACGCGTACACGCCCTGCCTGACGGCCGCGCGGACCGCGGTGGGCACGCCCATCGACAGGAAGTGGCGGACCACGGCCAGCAGCGCCTCGATGGTCACGTCCTCGACCGCCAGGACCGGCGCGTCGCCGGCGTCCGCGGCCGGCATGCGCAGGTCGGCGTAGATCGTCACCGCCGGCTCCGAGCTGGCCTGGTACTGGCGGACGAACGGCTTGCCGATGGCCGCGAACTTCCGCCAGGCGATGTGGCGGGCAGGCTCCCCGTGGCGCGCCTCGCGGAGCTGGGTGAACATGGCGTAGTCGGGCTCGCCGATCGTTGATTCGCGCCGGCCCGCGTGCGGGTGCGCCTCGTCGCCGGCCGCCAGGCGGGCGATCTTCAGCACCCGTGGATAGACGTGGAACTCCCGGAACGCCACGTCCGGGTGGGCGGAGAACAGGCGCAGCGGGTCGCGCAGGGTGACGCGCCGCATGCCGATCGTGTAGACGCCGCGGTAGGGGAGCTGGATCCGGTAGTCGCGATCGATCACGGCGCTGCCGCCCAGGTACATCGACAGTTCCGGAAGCACGGTGTCCCCCAGCGGGCGAACCACCTTGAACTCCACGTGGAGCTGCGAGATCGGGATCACCGAGCGGTTCTCGAGCCGGAACGAATAGACCATCTCCTCGCCCTTGACCGGGTGCGCGCTGGAGAACTTCTGCCCGAAGGCGAGGGACGAGGCGGCCACGTGGAGGGCCACGAAGGAGAAGAGCGGCACCAGCAGCAGCATGATCGCCAGCGCGACGAAGAACCCGCCCAGGTAGGCGGCCGCAAGGTAGGCGATGACCAGGGTGGCGGCGTAGAAGCCGAGCGCCCGCGCGCGTTGACCGACCGTGAAGGACCGGATCATCGCGTGTGAATCTACCATGACTCGGCGCCCGCGCGGTGATACGATGGCGGCTTGTCATGCAGGACGCTTCTTTGACGCTCGAAGGCACCTCGTTCGTGGTCACCGGCGGCGCGCTCGGCATCGGCGGGGCCATCTCCGACGCGGCGGCGGCGGCCGGCGCCAGGGTGCTGGTGGTCGACCGCGACGCCGGCGCGGGTGCGGCGCGGGTCGACCGGATCACCGCGGCCGGCGGCACCGCGGTGTTCCTGCAGGCCGACCTGGCCACCCACGCCGGTTGCCGGGCCGCCGTGGAGGAGGCGGTCGCCGCCTTCGGCACCGTCGACGTGCTGTGCAACAACGTCGGCATCCAGCCTCCCTCGTCCTACCAGACCGCGGAGGACACGACCGAGGAGATGTGGGACCTGATCATGGCGGTCAACGTGAAGAGCTACTTCCTGACCGCCAAGTACGCCATCCCGCACATGCGCCGCCGCGGCGGCGGGGCGATCATCAACATCGCCAGCGTGCAGGGCCTGCAGTCGGCGCCGCTGGTCCCGGCGTACGCCGCCAGCAAGGGCGCGGCCCTGTCGCTGACCCGCCAGATGGCGATCGACTACGCGCGCGAGAACATCCGGGTGCTGGCCGTCTGCCCGGGCAGCATCGACACGCCGCTGCTGCGCGCCGCGGCGGCCATGGAGGAAGGCGACCTGGAGCAGACCGTGCACGACTGGGGACTGTCCCACCCGCTGGGGCGCACCGGGCAGCCCGAGGAGATCGCGTCGGTCGTGGTGTTTCTGGCCGGTTCGGGCGCGTCGTTCATGACCGGCGAGTACGTCTGCGTCGACGGCGGCTTCAACGCGCTGGGAGCCTGGGCGCAGCCGCGCGAACCGGCCGCAGCGGCTGCGGACGCAGCGGCTGCGGGCGCAGCGGCCGGCGGCGACGCGTGAGCGACGGCCTGGACGGCCGCGTGGCGGTCGTCACCGGCGGCGCCGGCGGCATCGGCCGTACCGTGTGCCGGCACTTCGTGGAACGCGGCGCGCGCGTGACGGTCGCCGACCTGGACGCCGGCCGGGCGGAGGAGACAGCCGCCGAGTGCGGTGAGCGGCATGCGATCGGCGTGCAGATCGACGTCGTCGATCCCGGTTCCGCGGCGGACTGCGTGGCGGCCACGGTCGAGCGCTTCGGACGCGTCGACTGCCTCGTGCACTGCGCCGGCAACAACATCAAGGGGCCGGCCCTGGAGCTGAGCCTGGAGGATTGGCGCAGCCAGCTCGACATCCATCTGACCGGCGCGTTCGTCTTCTGCCAGGCCGTGGGACGGCGCCTGGTGGCGCAAGGAGAGGGGGGCCGCATCGTGCTGCTCTCGTCCGTGGCGGCGTGGGCGCCGATCCCGCAGCGCGGCGCCTACAGCCCGTCCAAGGCGGGGCTGGTAAGCCTTGCGCAGGTGTTGTCGGTGGAGTGGGCGGAGCACCGGATCAACGTCAACGCCGTCTGCCCCGGCGTGGCCAAGACACCGATGACCGATATGGTGTATTCACGTGACCCAGAGTTGAAGCGAACCCGCCGGAACCGGATGCCGATTCCCCGCGAGGTGCTGCCGGAAGAGATCGCCGACCTGGTGGTCTTCCTCTGCGGCGCCGGCTCGGCCTACATCAACGGGGCGGCGATTCCGATCGACGGCGGCTTCCTCAACTCGGGGTTCATGCCGGAGCGCAACCTCGGCACGACCTCTTGAGGCGAATCCATAGGGTAAGGAGCGAACAAACATGGCGGACAAGGACAAGAAACTGCAGGACCTCGACCAGCGGCTGATCGGCGTGATCATCGGTGCAATCGGCGTAGTCCTGATCGTCATCCACTTGGCCACGTCGGTACGGCTGATGTTTCTCGGGATAATCGGCGTGATCGTCGGCGTCATCGTCTACTTCGTCGGCGTCAGCAACAAGAAGAAGTGGGAAGAGGTGAAGAAGGACCTGTACCCGGAAGGTGAAGACGCCGGCGGGGAGAGCAGCTAGCGCCCCGAAGCCGTCACGGCCGTGGTGGGGGAGTCCGCTTCCGCCGCCGGAAACGGCCATGGCCGTATACTCCCCGTGATGACCCAAGCAGGCGCCGTGCACGGCCTGTCGGTCCGCCCGGCGCGGCGCGCCGACATGCGTGCCTTCGTCAGGTTCCCGTGGACGATCTACCGGGACGACCCGCATTGGGTGCCGCCGCTGATCCGACGCGAGCGGCGGCGCCTGAGCCCGGCGGCCAACCCGTTCTTCGAGCACGCTTCCATCCAGCCGTTCGTGGCGTTCCGCGACGGCCGCATGGCCGGCCGCATCGCCGCGATCGTCGACGATCGCCACAACGAGTATCACGGCGAAGCCGCCGGATTCTTCGGCTTCTTCGAGTGCATGGACGACGCGGACGTGGCCGCGGAGCTGTTGCAGGCAGCCGGCGACTGGCTGCGCGGCCGCGGCATGACCGTCATGCGCGGACCGTTCAACCCATCCACCAGCGACTCGCTCGGCATCCTCGTGGACGGCTTCGGCAGCCCGCCGGCCTTCCTGATGGCCTACAACCCGCCGTACTACCCCGGCCTGCTGGAAGGGGCGGGACTGGGCAAGGCACGGGACCTGTACGCCTACTACATGCACTCATCGGAATCGGAGATACCGCCCAAGGTCGCCCGCGTGGCAGCCGCGGTGCGCAAGCGCAAGGGGGTGAGCGTCCGCGGGGGGGACCCGAGGCGCATTCGCGCCGAGATGGATCTGATCAAGCTGATCCACAACGAGGCATCGGGCCGCAACTGGGGATTCGTGCCAAAGACGGAGGCGGAGCTGGACCGCATGGCCCGCGATCTGAAGCGCCTGGTCGATCCGGAGCTGGCGCTGTTCGCATTCGTGCACGGCGAGCCGGCCGGCTTCTCGCTGGCCCTGCCGGACTGGAATCAGGCGTTCCGCAACCTCAACGGCCGCCTGTTTCCGTTCGGCTACCTGAAGCTGCTGCGTGACCGGCGCCGCATCGACCTGTTGCGCGTGTACACGACCGGCGTGCGGCCGCGCTTCCGCAACCTGGGGCTGGACGCGATCTTCTACTACGAGACCTGGGTGCGCGGCGTCGGCCGGGGCCTGCTGGGCGGGGAGTTCTCCTGGGTCCTGGAGGACAACGTCAACATGCGCAACACCCTGGAGAACATGGGCGCACGCAGGCACAAGACGTACCGCATCTACGAGCGCTCACTGTAGCCAAGGCTGCTGCCTCCGGACACATCACTCGCGGTTTGACCGCCGGGGACCGCACCGGTAGCATCCCGGCCTCATGTCGGTACTCGAAACCATCGCCGAACGGCGCTCGATCTTCGACTTTCAGCCGACGGCCGTGCCGCGCGAACGGATCGAGCGCGCGCTGCAGGCGGCCGTCTGGGCTCCCAACCACAAGCTGACCGAACCGTGGCGGTTCATCGTCGTGGGACCGGACTGCAAGCGCCGGCTTGGCGACGTCTATGCGCGCATCAAGCAGGAAGACGTGCCGGTCGACATCACGCCGGAGGCCATGAACGAGATCGGCCGCAAGGCGGTCAAGAAGCTGATGAGCAAGCCGACCGTCGTGGCGGTGACCTGCGCCGTGTCCGGCGATCCCTTCCTTGACCGGGAGGACTACGCGGCCACCTGCTGCGCGATCCAGAACATCATGCTGGCGGCGTGGGAAGACGGTATCGGCATGCAGTGGAGCACCAGCGGACTGATCGAGGACGCCGAGGCGCTGTCCGTGCTGGGCGTCGATCCGGAGCGCGAACAGGTGGTCGGCCTGCTGTACGCCGGCTTCGCGGAGCGGGTGCCGACCTCGGCGCGCAAGCCCGCCGCCGAGCTCACCACGTGGCTGTCCTGAGGTCCTGCCGCACATGAATGCCACCACTCCGATCGGCCTGCCCGTCGCCGAGCTCGACACGCCCGCCCTGCTCGTCGACCTGGACCTGCTGGACCGCAACATCGAACGCATCGCCGGCGTCGTGATCGACGATGCCGGCATCAACTGGCGCCCGCACACCAAGGGGCTGAAGACGCCGGCGCTGGCGCACAAGCTGATCGCGCGCGGCGCGCTGGGCGTGACCTGCGCCAAGCTGGGCGAGGCGGAGGTGATGGCTACCGCCGGCGTCAAGGACATCCTGGTCGCCAACCAGGTGGTCGGACCGGCCAAGACGCGTCGCCTCGCGCACCTGTGCCGCGGCGGCGCCGACGTGATGGTCGCCGTCGATTCGGAGACCGGCATACGGCAGATCGGCGAGGCGGCCACCGCCGCCGGCAGCGAGGTGCGGGTGGTGGTCGAGCTGAACGTCGGCATGGACCGGGCCGGCGTCGCCCCTGGGGAAGAGGCGGTGCGCATGGCGCGCGTCGCCGCCGATACGCCGGGCGTGAAACTGGCCGGGCTGATGGCGTGGGAGGGCCACACCCTCGGCATCGAGCCGATCGAGGCGAAGCGCAAGGCGATTCAAGCGGCGGTGGGCCTCCTGACCGACAGCGCCGACCGCTGCCGCGCGGCGGGAATGCCCATGGACATCGTGAGCTGCGGAGGCACCGGCAGCTACTGGATCACCGCCCGCCAGCCGGGCGTGACCGAGATCCAGGCCGGCGGCGGCGTGCTCGGCGACGCCATGTACCGCCAGCGGTTCGGTGTCGACCACGACTGCGCGCTGCGCATCGCCGCCACGGTCACCAGCCGGCCGACCCCTGGGCGGGTCATCTGCGACGCCGGCCGCAAGACCATGAGCGTGGAGCCGACCACGCCGCAGGTGCAGGGCATCGCGGTCACGGAAGCGAAGTTCTCCGCCGAGCACGGCTCGCTGACCCTTGCGGAGCCGTCGGCGGAGCCCGGCGTCGGCGACCGCCTGGAGTTCATCGCCGGCTACTCGGACACCACCGTCTTCCTGCACGACACCATCTACGCGACGCGCGACGGCGTCGTGGAGGCGGTCTGGCCGCTCCTGGGTCGCGGCAGGCTGACGTGATGCGTCTGCCGGATCGGCGCATGGAGATGCATCCGGGGTAGCATCCGCGAGAGTAGATGCTCGCTGACTGCTTCGCGGAGGTCGTGGCGTCGCTGCGCAGTGCGTGCGTCCGGCAGTCTGCTGTTCCTGGACATGATCGACGACCTGCGCCTGCTGTACGACCGGGACGGGTTCTTCCGGAATCACCTGGATGGGTTCGCCGCCCGGCTGCGACGCCTCGGCGCCCGCCGCATCCACCGCGATGGGACGTGGCATTGGGACCTGAAGCCCGACTACCGCCCCGGCGAGGTCTTCGAAATATGACACCAGCGTCTCGCTGGGAGCCAGTTATCTGGAGACGGCCGCTACTCGGCCGCGGGCGGTTGACCTGAGGAGTTGCGCGAGCGTCCATTGAGGTCGGCGGTCGACCGGTCATGCAGCCCGGCGCGCCTGCCGGCCTCGGCGAGCGACAGGCAGAGCGCGCGGAGCTGACTCACGCGCTTGAGCCGCGCCGTCACCGCTTTCGGCGAGAGGTCCGGCTCCTTGCTCTTGTCGTCCATCGTCAGTTCACGCTTCTCAGCTTGTCGATGTCATCCCGATCCTGGCCGCTTGCCCTCAGGTTCTTCAAGGCGATGAGACCGTCTCGCGAAACCGTGGTGATGCTGCCTTGCTCCCAGGCAAGACGCTGTCTTCCACTCCATACCTGCTCCAGGGAAGCGGTCGCGTGCAGGAGATCGACGATCAGCACGTCCTCGGAATCGGGGTCCGGTTTGACGAGCCGCGAGATGATCACCGCCCCCCCGGCGAACTCCATGTCCGCGCCGGTAAGACGGTAGCCCACGGGATCGAGCGCCCGGCGCGCGCGGTCGACATCCTCGACTTGTATCATCAGGTCGACGTCGAGCGTCGCGCGAGGGATCCCGTGGACTGCCAGCGCCACGCCACCGCACAGCGCGTACTCGATGTCGTCCCTTTCCAGCGCGTCGACGATCTGTCGCAGTTCCGTGTAGAGATCGAGCATCGCGGTTACGCCTGACAGACCTCCTGGACCATGCGGCGGTAGACGTCGACGGCGCGGTGGAGCTGCGCCAGCTCGATCCATTCGCCGTCGGTGTGGGCCTGGGCGATGTCGCCGGGACCCATCACCACGAGCTGCACGCGCTCCTTGAAGGCGTGCGCGTCGGTCCCGTACGGCACGGTCCGGGCGCGGTCGGCGCCGGTGGCTGCCAGCGCGGTGCGCACCACCTCCGAGTTCGGGTCGACCTGGAACGGCGTGCCGGCGTGGGCTTCCACCTCCAGGCCGTGCGCGCGGGCGCGCTCCGACACCATGTCGAGCACGTCCTGCGTGCGGTCGCCGGGCGCCGGCCGGAAGGACACGGTGCAGACCGCCTTGGGGGCGCTGACGTTGGGCCGCGTGCCGAAGTCGGTGTAGACGACGTTGAAGCCGTTGGTCGGCGGGTCGAAGTCGCGGTTCCAGAAGCTCTCGTCGGTGCGGAAGGTCTCCGCCAGTCCCGGCAGCTCGGCCAGGAAGGGCGCCATCAGCAGGTTGGCCGACACGCCGCGGCCGGTGGAGGTGTGTGCGGCGCGTCCGTGCGCGGTGACGAGCACGCGCGCGCCGCCCTTGTGGGCGTACACCGGCACCATGCGGGTCGGCTCGGCGATGACCCCGCAGCGCGGCAGCTCGGCGTTGTAGAGCACCGACTCGCCGTCGATCTGCCGTGCGCCGCGGCCGGAGATCTCCTCGTCCGCCGTGGCCGCCACGTACACCGCGCGCTCAAGATGGTCGTCGCGCAGCGCCGCCGTCGCGCACAGGGTGGCCGCCAGCGGTCCCTTCATGTCGCAGCTTCCCAGGCCGACCACCCGCTCGTCGCGCTCGACCGGGCTGTGCGGGTCGGTCGACCAGCCGTCGCCGGGCACGGTGTCCACGTGCGAGTAGAACCCCAGCCCGCCTGCGCCGCTCCCCTTCTTGCCGATCACGCTGTCCTTGCGCACGCCGTCGTCGTCGCGGTAGCTGAGGCGCTCGATCTCGAAGCCGTGGCGCTGCATGAAGTCCTCGACGACGTCGCACACCGGCGCGCTGCTCACGCGGCTCACCGAATCGACGGCCACCAGGTCCTTGGTCAGGGCTACCGGGTCTGCCCCCGTCCCATCAGCCATTGCCGCCGCTCCCCGCCGGTGCGACCGGATGGCCGGTGCGTGCCGACTCGTAGAGGGCGTCCATGAGCTCGCTCTGGCGCACGCCGTCGGTCGGGCCGGTGGCCGGCTCCGCGTCGCCGCGGATCGCCGCCACGAAATTGAGCGTGCTGGGCGTCGCCTCGCCGGTGCAGCTCAGCTCGTCGACCTCGCCGTCGCCGTCGTAGGCGCGCAGCCAACTCCCCGACCAGCCGTCGATCGCCACACGGCCGCCGGTGAAGATGAACTCCATGCCGGAAGCGGACGCGGGACAGTTGCCGGAGATCACGATGGTGGCCAGGACACCGCTCTCGAACCGGGCCACCAGCGCGGAGTTGATGTCCACCGGCTGGTCCATGAAGTCGACCATGGCGTAGACCTCCGCGGGGCTGGACTCCAGGGTCCAGATCAGGCTGTTCAGCAGGTGGGCGCCGGAGTCGTAGGCCTGCCCGCCGCCGGCCAGCACCGGGTCGCGCTTCCAGGGGCGGCCGCTGGAGGTGAGCTTCAGCCACGGCTGCGTCAGGTAGCCGGTGACCAGCTCCAGCTTCCCCAGCCGCTCGCTGCGGACGATGGAGCGCAGCCGCTGGAAGGTCGGGGTGCAGGGCGTGTTGTAGCCGATCAGGAGCAGCTTGCCGGCGGCCTCCACGCGGTCGCGCAGCGCGTAGGCGTCGGCCACGGTGGTGACCATCGGCTTTTCCACCAGCACGTGGCAGCCGGCGGCCAGCGCGCGCGAGGCGTGCTCGCAGTGCAGGCTGTGCGGCGTGGCGATCACCACGCCGTCCAGACCTGACTCGGCGTAGAGCGCCTCCTGATCGGTGAAGAGGGCCGGGCGCGGCGCGTCCGGGATGTGCTCGGCGATGAAGCGTTCCATGATCGCGGTGTCGACATCGCACACGGCGGCCAGCTCGGCGCCGCCGGCGGCAACCAGGGACTGGGCGTGCCGGCGGGCGATGCCGCCGCAGCCGACCAGCCCGATCCGCAGGGGAGATTCGGGTGTCATGGCGGCATGGTAGAGGGAGCGGGGCCGGCTGCCCAGTGCGCGGCCGTGTCGGGCGACGATCGCTTCCGGCGTCGGCGGCGTGGTATGAATCGGGCGATGAAGATGCCGCTGGCAACGCCGGAGGAAGGCGGCCTGGAGCCTCGCCGCCAGGCGGTGATCGACGTGCTGAAGGACCGCTTCGCCCGTGGCGAGATCGAGCTGGCCGAGTACGAGCGGCGCATCACCGCGGCCGCGGAGGCGCAGCGGGCGAGCGATCTGGCCGCGCTGGTGAGCGATCTGGGTCGCAGCGCCGTGCCGCCGAGCGCCCCGGAGGAGAAGCAGCAGCTCGTGACGGTGATGAGCTCCCGCAACCAGCGCGGCGACTGGCTGCGCGCCGATGCGGTGGAGGTGTTCGCGTTGATGGGGTCGGTCAGCCTGGACTTTACCGAGGTGCGGCCCGGCGACCGCCCGGTGGTGGTCGAGCTGCGCACCATGATGACCGAGGTCAGCCTCAAGATCCCGCCCGGCATGCCGGTGCAGATGGACGTGAACACGATCATGGCGGACGCGTCGGTGCACCGGAGCGTCTCGACCGAGCCGGTGACCGGCAACGGGGTCATCGTGCGCGGCGTCGTGGTGATGAGCTCGGTCGACGCCCGCGTGCCGCGCTGACGGACGCCTGCGCTAACCGAACACCGCGAACACCGCGACCAGGTAGTAGCCGGCGATCGCCAGCATGGCCGCGCCGGCGACGCGGTTGATGATGCCCTTGTGGCGCCCCAGGAAGCGGACGATCGTCTGGCTGAACGCCCCGGAAGCCAGCGCCAGGACCAGCAGCGGCGTGCCGATGCCGATCGCGAAGATCACGAAGTTCAGCATGTTCACGCCGAAGTCGCCCACCGACACGGCGAGCTGCTTGGAGAAGAAGGCGCCGATGAAGCCGGGGTTGCACGGCAGCACGATGAAGCCGAAGAAGGCGCCGTAGCCGAACGCGGCCAGCACCGGGTTGCTGGCGGTGGGCGCGCGCACCACCGGCAGCAGGCGGCTGAAGTCGACGTTGAAGATCAGGAGCACGCCGATGACCGCCAGCACCGCGAAGGCGATCGGCGAAGCGACGGCGGTGACGCCGGTGAGCGACAGCTCCAGCAGCGTGGAGAAGACCAGTCCGATGCCGATCATGGCGGCGGTGACGCCGGCCACCACCGCCAGCCCCAGGGCCAGAGGCGCGCGCCGGGCGCCTTCCCGCTGGCCGGCCAGGAAGGCGATGAACCCCGGGTAGAGCGGCAGCACGCAGGCCGCGGTCAGCGGTGTGGCCAGCCCCAGCAGAAAGCTGGTGGCCAGGTTACCGAGCGTGGCGGAACCTCCCGGTCACCGGCCGCTCACGCGGAGCCGGCATCCGACCCGCCCTCGACTGCCGGACAGGCGGCGATCTGTTCCTGCAGGAAGTCCGGCCGCTTGACGCCCCGCTTCGCAAGCAGCGTCCGCTCGGTCTGGCCCGGGCAGATCAGGATCACCGGCGCCGACGGCGGGTTGAGCACGGCCACGCCGAACTCGTCGCGCAGCGACCGCGACAGCGCCACGGGGGAGACCGCGAACAGCCAGTCGAAGCCGTGGCGATCCAGGTGGCGGACGACCTGGCTCTGCGTCTCGTTGGGGTCGGTGTTGATGGTGACGGAGATCACCGCGTCGCCGACCTCCTCGTGCAGGGCGGCGAGCTGCCGCTGCTGGCTGGTGCAGGTCGGGCACCAGACCGCGAAGGTCTCCAGCAGGATCGGCTTGTCCGCGAACTGGGCCAGCGTGAACGTGTCGCCGGTGCGGATGTCGGTGAGCTCGATCCAGAGCCACAGATCGCCGACATCCGGACTGTCCGACGGCTCGCACGCCCAGTCGTCGCCATCACGGTCTTTTGCCTCTTCGTAGGCAGGGTGTCCCCTTGGAACGCCGCTGGCGAAGTCCTCCCGCAGCTCCGTGCAATTCGCATAGCTTGGCTGGTCGGTTGCGTGGGCGATCCCGCCGATGGCGAGCAGCGAGGCGATGGTGAGGCTTGTGGTGGCGAGTCTGCGCCTGATCGGATTCATGAGTTGTGTTCCTTCCTCGGCTTTCCTTCCGGTGGTGATCGTCCGAGCGGCCGTTATCTTACCGCTCGCTTGAGTGCCTGCCATCGACCGTTCATGCTGTGCGCGGACATGGACATGGCGGACATCAAGATCACGATCAGCGACAACGGACCCCTCCTGGTCACCGGGCCGGTGCCCCTGCTGGACGCGCGCGGCAACCCGGTGGAAGGGGCGTCGGACAAGATGGCCCTCTGCCGCTGCGGCGGGTCGAGCAACAAGCCGTTCTGCGACGGCACCCATCGCGAGATCGGCTTCAGCGGAACGTAGCCGGCGCGGCCTGATCTCGGAGGGTGCGGCCTCAGGGGAACTCGTCGGAGCGCTGGAACATGCCGGTCGGCACGGCGTCGCCTGACGGGATCTTGCCGACCGGGTTGCGGGACGGCGCCGTGCCGCGCGCGGGATAGGCTTCGAAGAACGGCCACTCGGCCAGATCGGCCTTCACGCGCGCGGGGCTGTAGCGGAAGGTGAGTCCCACGCGCGGGCGGCCGTCGCGGCTGGTCGTCGACCCGTGCACGAGGCCGATGTCGTGCAGGGACATCTGGCCGGCGCGCAGGTCCATGCTGACCACGCGCTCGTCATCGATGCGCTCGGCGGGTATCTCCTGCGCCAGCGCGTAGTCGGCCCGTTCGTTGATGCGGTGCTCGAACGCGCCGTCGCGGTGGCTGCCGGCAACCACCTGCATGGCGCCGTTGCCGGCGTCGGTGTCGAACACCGCCAGCCACACGGTGGCCGCTTCCAGCGGCGCAAGCGGCCAGTATTGGCCGTCCTGGTGCCACGGCACGGTCTGCCGGCGATTGTCGGCCGAGGCGACCTCGCCCGCGGCGGGCAGCTTGCAGAAGAACTGCGCGCCCCAGCAGTAGAAGTCGCCGCCCAGCACGCACTGCACGTAGTCCAGGATGGGGTCGAACCGCGACAGCTCGTACACCCAGCGGTTGGCCTTGTGCCAGCAGTTGACGCGGTTGATGTCGGTGCCGGCCGGCAGCTTGGCGAGCAGCTCGCGGAACCGGGCCTGCACCGTCCGCACCGATGCGTCGTCCAGCACCGGGAGCCCCAGCAGGTAGCCGTCCCGTTCGTAGCCGGCCACGGCCTCGGCCGAAAGCGGCGCTGCCCGTGTGCTGGCGGCGGGCGGCGGATGACCGGCCATCGCTACTGCCACCCGAAGCGCCGCGCCGCCTCCGACGCGGTGAACTCCGGGCTTTCGGCGAAGCGCCGCTTGCCGTCCTCCAGGTCGATCACGGACTGCACGGCGGCCAGCGTCTCCTCCGCGCGGTCCAGCGGCACGCGCAGGCAGCCGTTGCTGTCGGCCATGACCAGGTCGCCCGGGCGGATGCGGAGCTGGCCGACCGTGATCGGCGTGCCGACGCGCACCGGACAGAAGACGCCGTGGCCGGGCACCACTCCCCACGCGAACATGGGCAGCCCGACGTCGCGGATCCCGTCCAGGTCGCGGATGGTGCCGTCGACGACCACGCCGGCCACGCCGAGCCGCTTGTGCATGACCGCCATCACGTCGCCGAACGACGCGCCGCGCCCCGGGCGGCTGTCGACGTCGCGCATGACCACCATGTGCGGCCCTTCGGTCTCCTCCAGGTGGCGGTAATGGTCGCGCCAACTCGCCGCCGGAGAATCGGGGTCATTGGTGGTCACCTCGACGGTGGCCGCGTAGCCGATCACGGTGCCCAGCTCGGGGAGCAGACAGCGGATCGTGTGGTCGGTGTATTCCTCGTTCGGCAGGCCGAAACGCGTGACCATGGCGTTGAAGACGGTCGGCGTGTCGTGCGCTGCCAGTCCTGCGAAGACGTGGTCCGGTAGCCGTTGCATCACGCTGTGGATATTACCCGGCGATCGCGGCCAGCGCCTCCTGCAGGTCGAGCGAGAGGTCGATCGCCAGCGCCAGGTAGGCGCCGCCCAGCGCGTAGACGGCCGCCTGCGCGGCGTCCTCGGCTTCCCGCAGCGGCAGCGCCGCGTCGGCGAGCTCGGTGTCGCTGAGCGCACCGGCGGCGTGTCGGCGGGCTGCCTGCTCGGACTGCAGGCGGGCGCGTTCCCAGCGCAGCGCGGCCAGCTCCTCGGCCGCGATGGCACGCTGCAGGTCGAGCCGCGCCTGCCGCAGACCCTGATCCGCCGTGCTCTGCGCCGACACCAGGGCCCGCTGCGCGGAGTCCGCCTGCGCCTCGGCCTGCTGCACCGCGACCTCCTGCTTGCCGCCGTCGTACAGCGTGTAGCTGCCGGTCAGGGAGACGCTCAGGCCGCCCAGGCCCGGCGCGCCGGAGCCCTTGGTGTAGTCCAGGCTCAGGGACAGCGACGGCAGTGAGCCGCGCCGTGCCTGCGCCAACTGCAGCCGCGCCGCGTCGAGCCGCGCCCGCGCTTCCAGCACCGCCAGGGCGCTGTCCGGGTCGGCCATCCCCGCGGATGCCTCCACCAGGTCGTGCGCCGCCCGGCGCAGGGCATCGTCGTCGACCGCCGGAGCGACCAGCGGGGCCTCCGGAAGGTCCAGGTCGGCGAAGAACGCCGCGCTGTCGAGCGCCAGCGACGCGCGCGCGTCGGTGACCGCGTCGCGCCGTTCGATCGCGGTGATCCGCGCGCTCAGCAGCGCGATGCGGTCGGCCGCCTGCTGCTCCACGAGCGACTGCGTGCTGGCCAGCTCGCGCTCGGCGATGGCCAGGCGCTCCTCGGCCACCTCCAGCGCCGCCATCCTGCCGGTCAGGCCCACGAAGGTCTGGGCGACCTGCTGCGCCACGTCGCTCTGCGTGCTCGCAAGGCGCAGCCGCGCCAGGCGCAGGTCGTCGCGGCGGCCGGCCAGGGCGATGGCGGACGGCGCCAGCCGGCCGGCCGGCAACAGGTCCTGCGTGACCGTCAGGCGCTGCGCGTCCGTGAATCGTTCCTCATTGCTCGTTCCTCGGCGGTCCAGGTCGTCCAGCTCGACCCCGGCGGTGTAGGAGCCGGTGACGCTCATCCCCCACGGCAGATCGACCTCGGCCGACACCATGGCGCTGGTGTCCGCGTCGAAGGTGTCGGCCACGTCGCCGAATGTGCCGTCCTCCAACGGGGACAGGCTGACGCCCGCGGCCACCGGCGTGGCGCGCAGCGATACGGTCACGCCGTCATGGTCGATCTCCGCCATGCGCAGCGACAGCGCCGCGGACTCGACCGATGCGCGGGCCTGGATCACCGACGGGTGGGAGGCGAGCGCGGCCTGGACCGCGGCGACCAGGCCGAGCCCGTCCTGACCGGCTGCCGGAGCCGCCGCGACGATGAGCGCGGCAAGCGCCGGCAGCCAGAACCTTCGGCTCACCGGCCCTCCCATTCCGCCAGCACGTCGGTGCCGGCGGCGTCATGCAGGCGGATCCACGCGAAATAGGCCGACCACTGCGCCGCGCGCAGCGCGTCCTCCGCGCCCACCAGGTCCGCCTGCGAGGAGGCGAGCTGGGATTCGGTGAGCAGGCCGGCGTCGAACTGCTCCTGGGTGCGCCGGGTGTTCTCCGCCTGCAGCTCGAGCTGCAACTCGCGGAGGGTCACGGTGCCGAGCGCCTGCTGCGCGCTGGCATAGGCGCCGGCAGTGGCGAGCTGCAAGTCGGAGGCGGTGCTCTCCACGGTGGCCCGGCTGCTGGCCACGGTGTTGGTGGCGGTCTGCAGGTCCAGGGGCGAGGTGCTCTGCATGGACTTCAGCTTCAGGTCCAGCTCGTCGATCTCGAGCTGCCGGGCGGCGAAGTCGTGCTCGACCCGCGCCGCGGTCGTCTCCAGATAGAAGTCGAGGGCGCCCAGGTCGGAGACCGCCGGCGGCTGCGAGGCGAGGGTCGCCGCGTCCAGCACGGCCATGTCGATGCCGGTGGCGTCCGCCAGGTCGGGCAGCGTGGTGAACTGGCGCGTGTTGCGCGCGCCTGCCAGGTTCAGCTCGGCGCTCAGCGCCGCCACGCGCGCCTGCAGCTCGGTGACGGGACTGGCGGCGCCGATCTCGACGCGCTCGGCCGCTTGTTGCAGGTCGAGCTGTGCCAGCCGCAGGCGCTCTTCCAGCATGCTCAGGTTCTCATTGGCCTGCTGCAGGCGTACGTACGCCTCCGCGAGCGCCAGCAGCTCGCGCACGGCTGCCTGCCCGAAATTGAGCTGCGAGCGTTCCCACTGCAGCTCGGCCTTGATCTGGTCCAGGCGTGCGTCCGAGGAGGCGATGGAGCGGTCGTAGGCGACGCGGGCGTTCTCCAGCGTCAGCGCCGCCGACTGCAGTGCCGGGTTGGCCGCTTCGGCGGTGGTCAGCATCCCGGTAATGGACAGCTCCTCCGCGGCAGCGGGCAGCGCGAGCGTCGCCAGCAGGGCGACGAGAACCGGTAGCAGGGTGCGAGTCTTCATGGAATTCCTCCAACAGGGGTCATCCGCGGAGGCCCGCGGATGGGGTCGAGGCGAGATCGGCCGCCGATGGTGCGGCGCGCAGATCCTTCGAAACCGTGGCGGGCTCGACGCCTGCCGCGGCGTGCTGCACATCGGTAGGGATCACCTCCGTGCTCATTATACGGTGCTGGCCCGCGCCGGCTGAGATCAGCCGCGCGGGGACCCTGATCACGAACGTCGTTCCGGGCGTTTCCCCGCTGTCCACGTCGAGGCTGAAGCCGTGCGCGTCGGTGATGCTGCGCGCGATCGACAGGCCCAGCCCGAAGCCGGAGGAGGTGCCGGTGCCGCGGTAGAACGGATCGAACAGGTGGGGCAGGTCCTCGGCGGCGATGCCGGGGCCGGAGTCGGCGATGCGAACTTCCACGTCGCCGCCGTCAACGAGCGCCGCCGACACGGTCACGGTGCCGTCCTCCGGCGTGAAGCGCAGGGCGTTGTCCAGGATGTTCTCGTACGCGCGCGACAGCAGCGCGGCATCCAGAGGGGCCTCCAGTCGTTCGGGAATGCGGAGGTCGTGCCGCAGGCGCCGCTTCAGCACGGCGGCGTCCCCGGCGATGCCTTCGCAGAGCTCGCGATGGAACGCGGCCAGGCCGGTCGGCATCGGCTCGATGTTCCACTGGCTGGACGACAGCCGCACGTACTCGATCAACTCGCTGACGCGCGCGCCCAGCAGGTCCGCCTTCTCGGCGATGATTTCCAGGTAGCGGTCACGGGTCTCGCGATCCTCGGCCATGCCGTCGGCGATCGCCTCCAGGTAGCCCTTGATCGCCGTGAGCGGCGTCTTCACGTCGTGCGTCACCGCGGCCAGCAGCCGCGAACGACGCTCGGTCTCCTCCTTGAGGGCGCCGCGCATGCCGTCGAATGACCGCGCCAGCGACGCCAGCTCCGAAGTGCCGCGCGCGTCCAGCTCGAAGTCCAGGTCTCCGTCGGCGACCCTGCGGGTGGCGCGCTGCAGGCGGCTGACGGAGCGGTTGACCCCCGTGGCGATGAACCAGGCCCCGCCGGCCGCGATCACCGCCAGCGGCAGGAAGATCGCCAGCCCGTAGCGCAGCAGCCAGCCCAGCCAGCCGTGCCGCGCCAGCGCCGGGATCGCCGGGCCCGGCACGCTCAACAGGAAGGTGCCGGCCAGCTCGCCGTCCCGGAACAGGGGTTCCAGCATGGTGCGGGTTTCGCGGTCCTCGCGGGAGGAAAGCAGCAACTCGTGCGGGTCCACGGGGGAGCCGGGGCCGTACTCCATCCCGGTGGAGAACAGCACCAGGTTCTCGGTGTCCAGCACGATCAGCTCGACCCCATCCGGCAGGTCGATGCTCTCCTGTTCGCCGGCGAGCACCCGCGGCAGGTCGTCGCGGATCGCCCGCATGGCCGGCGGGAAGTCGCGCTGTGCCACGTCCGTACGCTGGCGCAGCAGGGTGCTGGCGCCGGCGAAGATGGCGGAGACCAGGACCGGCGACAGGGCGACCGCCGCCACCAGCAGCAGGAGCTGGGTGCGCAGCCTCACGCGGGCTCCTCCGGGGCCGGGTTGAACCGGTAGCCGACGCCGCGCACGGTCTGCACCCAGCGGGAACCGCCGTCGCCGAGCTTCTTGCGGATGCGCTGCACGTGCACGGTGACCGTCGACAGGTCGCCGAAGCGGTTGCCCCACACGCGGTCGTAGATCTGCTCGGCGGTGAACACCTGCCCGGGCGAGGCGGCCAGCAGCGCCAGCAGCTCGAACTCGCGGCGCGCCAGGTTGAGGGGCCGCCCGTCGAGCGTCGCGGCGTACCCGTCGGGGTCGATGGCCAGCGGCCCATAAGCATAGCGCAGGACCGGCTCGGCCGCCTCCGCCGACGCACGCCGGCGCCGCAGGTGGGCGCGCACGCGGGCGGTCAGCACCTTGGGGGAGAACGGCTTGGTGACGTAGTCGTCGGCGCCCACGCCGAACGCGAAGATGCTGTCCTCTTCGGCGTCGCGGGCAGTCAGGACCAGCACCGGCAGGTCGTGGCGCCGACGCAGGTCGTGGCGCCGACGCAGGTCGGCCAGCAGCTCGAACCCGTCCCTGCCGGGAAGATTCACGTCCAGCAGCAACAGGTCGAACTCGTCCTGCTCGATGGCCGGCAGCGCTCCTTCGGCCGAGTCCTTCACCGTGACCTCGACACCTTCTTTCTCCAGGTACATGCGCAGCAGATCGCTGATGGCGCGATCATCCTCCACGACCAGCACCTTTCCCTGCACGGTACCGAAACCCGTGCAGAGCATAACGCGACTGGGATAAACCGGGGCTAAACGGTCGCTGAAAGCGGACGGAACCCGCACCGTAGCGACATGATAGGTATACACCTTCATAAAGTCAATGACAATATCAATATTCACAAGGTATGCTGTAGCTCGGTCGGCGGCTCTGACTTGTGCCGGACCGATAATGGTGACAGTGCCGGTCCACCGGCGGTACCATGGAGGTGAGGCAGAGCCATGACTCGACCCGTCCGGACCGCGCTGCACGCCGCCTACGTGCTGGTCATTCCGGTCGCCCTGATCGGCGTCTTCGCCGGCGGCTTCGTCTCGTTGGCGGAGATCGAGGAGTACGACGGCGTCCGCGAGCTCACCGTCTACGGCTCCCCGATCACCGGCCTGTTCATCGGCGCGGCCGCCGGTCCGGTGGTGCTGCTTGCCTACCTGGCCTACTGGCTGGTCCGCCACCTGTCGGGCGCCGGCAAGCGGTCACGGCGCCAGCGCTGACTGCGGCCGGCAACCGTCAGAGCCTGAGCTTCACCACCACCTTGACGGTCGGCACGGCCGAGCCGGCGATGCAGCCGGGCTTGTGCGCGTCCTGCGGGTAGAGCACGACGAACATGCCCGGTTCCAGGACCACCGGCAGGCCGCCGTCGTGGCGGAACAGCTCCGCGTCGCCGTCGGCCTGGTAGCCTTCGCCGGGCGGCATCGCGCCGATGTCCTGCCAGTACAGGGTCTCCCGGCCGGAGACGATGTAGTGCACGTCCAGCCAGGCGCGGTGCGCCTCGTACGGCAGCTCGGACGGCGCCTTCGTGGTGTAGCGGTTGACCATCACGTACATGCGCTCGCCGCCGACCTCGTGGCGGCCGCTGGCCAGGTCGTCGAAGCCGCCGCGGCGCAGGAACGCGAACGCATCGACCAGCCCGTCGACGGCCGCGTAGGTGGCGGCGTTGTCCAGCCGGTCCAGGATCATGGCAGCTCTCCTGTCCGTTCGACCGGCCAGCCGTGCTTGCCGGCCTGCACCGCCAGCCACTCCCGGTACGGCCGCGGGGCCGGATCGGGATCGCCCAGGCCGGCCTCGCGGCGCACGCGCAGCAGCGGGTGGTCGCGTTCGGCCTGCGGCAGCGTGACCGGCCGCCGGTACGCGCCGGACTCGAAGATGGCCAGGATGATCTCGATGATGTGGCGCCCGCGGCGCCCGTCGCTGGGCGGGCTGCCGCCGGCGTCGAGCGCGTTGACGTAGTCGTCCACGTACCAGAACTCGCCCTCCGACACCCCGTCCGGCAGCGCCTCCGGCGGCCGTTGCTCCGGCAGCGCCTGCCACTCCGCGCGGCCCGGCACCGCCCACGGCACCGGCAGGATCCAGCCGCCGTCGTAGTGCCAGCGCAGCCGCCCCTCGGTGCCGGCGATCTCGAAGCCCAGCGCCTCGCGCTCGATGCCCGGGAACATGTGCTGGTGCAGGGTGCCGGTGAGCATCTGGTCGAACTCCAGCGTGGCGGTGATCTGCTGGCCGGCGATGGTGCCCATGCCGGACGGCGACTGCACCACGTCCTCGGCCGTGACCGGCCGCCCGTTGGTGAGCAGGGTGGCGGTCACCCGCCTGCACGGCCCGGTCACCGACAGCAGCGCGCTGAGCATGTGCGTGCCCATGTTCATCAGCTCGTAGCCGCCGTAGTAGCCCTTGCCGTTGGAGGTGATATGCAGCGGCACGCCGATGCGGCCGGCGTCCAGTGCCTGCTTGACGGCCCTGAGCGAGCGCAGCGAGCTGCCCTGGTGGTGGACGGCGATCCGGGTGCCCAGCTCCTCGGCACGTGCCAGCAGCGCGTCGGCCTGCGCCAGGTCCACCGTCATCGGTTTCTCCACGTCCAGGTGACAGGAGCGGGCGGCCAGCACGCGCATGGCCAGCGGGAAGTGCAGGTCGGTCTGCACCGGCACGATGACGATGTCCGGCTCGACGGCCGCCAGCATCTGCTCGATGTCGTCGAAGCGGGCGTCGACGCCCAGCTCGTCGCCGAGCGCGTCGAGCCGCTCCCGGTCCAGGTCGCAGAGTCCGACCACGTCGGTGCGCGGGTGGTAGCGGTACCCGCGCGATGCGTGTCCGCCGCGGCTGCCGCAGCCCAGCAGCGCGGCGCGATAGATCTTCGCCATGGCAGCCGATACTCGACCCCGCCGGCCCGTCGGTCAACCCGGCCGGCGGCGGGCGCCGCGAAGCTACTCCCCTGCGCTCAGTGGCGTTGGGTCAGCTCAGCTCTCGGTGGTCTGGAACTCCATCTTGTGCGCTTTGGTCACGCGTCGGGATGCATCGAGAATCTCGAGTGACACGAGATTGCCGTGTTCGTCGTAATCAAGGATCACACCAGGCTTGTCCTCGTCGCTCTCCACGATCGCGGCATTCTCCTTGAGGATCACGGTCAACGAGTCTGTCTTGAGGTCATACGTCGCTTTCATGCGTTGACGCCTCCCAGTACTTGGCGATTCTACTTGTGATGTACACCGTTACCAGTGCTAGTCGGTGCGCGCCAGCATTCCGCCGTCCACCGTCAGGGCGGTTCCGGTGATGAAGGACGCCTCGTCGGAGGCCAGGAACAGCACCGCGTTGGCCACGTCCTCGGGCGTGCCCAGGCGCTTGGCGGGCACCATCTGCGCATAACGGACCTCCTGGTCGGGCGGCGCTCCCTCCCACGCCGGCGTCAGGATGGCGCCGGGCAGCACCGCGCAGACGCGGATGTGCGGCCCGTAGTCGATGGCGAGGGTCCTGGTCAGGCCCAGGACGCCGGCCTTGGCAGCGTCGTAGGCCGTGCACGCGGGCAGGCTCACCAGCGAGTGCACGGAGCCGGTGTTGACGATCACGCCGCCGCCGGTCCTGCGCATGACCGGGATCCCGTACTTGGCGGCCAGGAAGATCGCCTTCAGGCCCACGTTCAGGGTGTCGTCCCAGTCCTTCTCGTCCAGCTCGGTCGCCACGCCGTCGCGCACCCGGATGGCGTTGTTGTGCACCACGTCCACCCGCCCGAATGCCTCCTCGGTACGCGCGAACATCCCGATGACGTCATCGCGCGCGCCGACGTCGGCCCGGACGAAGATCGCCTCACCGCCGGCGGCCTGTATCTCGCTAGCGACCTGCCGGCCCCCGGCCTCGTCGACGTCGGCGATGCAGACCGAGGCGCCCTCACGTCCCAGGACCTCCGCGGTGGCCTGGCCGATTCCTGAAGCGGCGCCCGTCACGATGGCCGCTTTGCCGGCGACCCTGCCCCTGGTGCTCATGGTTGGTCTCAATCCTCCTCGATTATGGGGAGATTAGGGATCTTATCGATTTATTGTAAGATTGCTAAGATCCGTATAGAATCCTGAGTAGTGGACCCCATCCGCAATCCGTACACGCCTGGGGCGGGCACGCCGCCGCCCGAGCTGGCCGGCCGCGACGACATCCGCAGCACTGCGCTCGTCGCGTTGCAGCGGGCGATGATCGGCCGACCCGGCAAGAGCATCATCATGGTCGGCCTCCGGGGTGTGGGCAAGACCGTGCTGCTCGACCGGATCCTCGACGATGCCGAGGCCAGAGGCGTCCGCGCGCTCCGCATCGAGGCCCCGGAAGATCGGTCTCTGCCGTCGATGCTGGCGCCCCAGTTGCGTTCGGCGATGTTGAAGCTCTCCGCCACCGGCGCGGCCGGTGAGCTCGCCCGCCGCGCTCTCAGAGGCCTTGCAGGCTTTGTCCGTGCCCTCAAGGTCAAGTATCAGGACATCGAGGTCGGCCTGGATTTCGAGCCGGAGCCGGGGCTGGCCGACAACGGCGATCTGGAATCGGACCTGCAGGACCTGTTGGAAGTCGTCGGCAGGGCGGCCAAGGCGGGCGGGGCGTGCGTCGCCCTGTTCGTCGACGAGCTGCAGTACGTGCGTCAGGAGGAACTCGCGGCGCTCATCATCGCGCTCCACCGCGCCGCTCAGCGGCAGTTGCCGGTCACGATGGTAGGGGCTGGCCTGCCTCAATTGCGAGGCCGCATGGGCAAGGCGAAGTCGTACGCCGAGCGCCTGTTCGAGTTTCCCGAGATCGGCGTGCTTTCGGATGAGGACGCAAGGCTCGCCATCGCCAAGCCCGCCGCCGACGAGGGCGTGGCGATCGACGACGACGCGCTGGACGCGATCGTTACGAGAACGCAGCGCTATCCGTACTTCCTTCAGGAATGGGGAAAGCACGTGTGGAACGCCGCGGAACGCTCCCCGATCACGGCTGCGGTCGTCGATACGGCCTCGGAACACGTCATTGCCGCGCTGGATGCGAGCTTCTTCCTGGTCCGGTTCGATCGCCTCACCCCGGCCGAGAAGCGGTATCTGCGAGCGATGTCGGAGCTCGGGACCGGTCCGTATCGCTCCGGAGAGATCGCGCGGGAGCTGGGCACCCTGGTGACCTCGGTAGCTCCGCTTCGCGGTCAACTGATCAACAAGGGCATGATCTGGAGTCCGAGCCACGGAGACACCGCCTTCACCGTGCCCATGTTCGACGAGTTCATGCGGCGGATCATCCCGGGAGACGATTGGCGCACAGCCCGCGGCCCGTCATAGCGCAGGCTCGGATACACGCGCGGTTCACTTGCCACACGTACGTTCATGGCCGATCCTCGCCGCCATGGCCGCGATCAGCGCCACCGAGCTCCTGAAGAACCTCTACGACATCCTCGACTCGGTGCTGGACACCGGGATCCCGGTGGAAGTCGAGCGCAACGGCCGTCGGCTGCGGATCGTGGCCGAGGAGCACGGATCGAAGTGGGACCGGCTGACCGCGCATCGGGTCGTGGTCGGCGATCCGGACCAGCTCGTGCACGCCGACTGGTCCCACGAGTGGCATGGCGACTATGAGGAGATTAGGGATATTATCGATTCTTCATAAGATCACTAAGATCCGCATAACTCGGATCTCTTCTCTCCCGCGGCCGGCGGCAGTACGTTGATCATGCGATGAGCACCGTGGACACGCGGCCCGTCGCCGCAGAGCCGAGCTTCAACGAAGGGCTGTCCCTGACCGTCGACCGGGCGCTCCGCCACCTGGACCTGCCGGCCGGCCTGCCGGAGCAGATCAAGGCGTGCGACTCGGTCCTGCAACTCCACTTCCCGGTGCGGTTCGACGACGGCGTGCTGCACATCTTTCGCGGCTGGCGGGCCACGCACAGCTCCCACCTGCTGCCGGCCAAGGGCGGCATCCGCTATGCCTGCTGCGTCGACCAGGACGAGGTGGAGGCGCTGGCCGCGCTGATGACCTACAAGTGCGCGCTGGTGGACGTTCCGTTCGGTGGCTCGAAGGGCGGCGTGAACCTCGAACCGGGCGAGTACTCGGAGCGCGAGCTGGAGCTCATCACCCGACGCTTCGCGCGCGAGCTCATTTCGCGCGGCTATCTCAGCCCCGGCGGCAACGTGCCGGCGCCGGACATGGGCACCGGCGCGCGCGAGATGGGCTGGATCGCCGACATCTACCGGATCATGCACCCGGAGGAGATCAACGCGCTGGCCTGCGTCACCGGCAAGCCGCTCACCATCGGCGGCATTCCGGGCCGGACCGAGGCGACCGGGCGCGGCGTCCAGTTCGCGGTGCGCGAGCTCTTCCGCCGGCCGGAGGACCTGGCGCTGGCCGGCCTGGAGGGCGGCCTGGAAGGCAAGCGGATCGTCGTGCAGGGACTCGGCAACGTCGGCTACCACCTGGCCAGGTACCTTTCCGAGGAGGACGGCGCGCTGATCGTCGGCGTGATGACGCGCGAGGGCACGGTCCTCGACGACGGCGGCATCGACGTGGCCGGGCTGCGCGCCCACCTGGACGAGCACGGCGGCGTCGACGGATACCCGGGCGGGCGGGCGGGCCTGGACGCGGACGCGTTCCTTTCCACTCCCTGCGACCTGCTGGTCCCGGCCGCGATCGAGGGCCAGATCCACCGCGGCAACGCCGCAGACGTGCAGGCCAAGCTGGTGGTGGAAGCGGCCAACGGTCCGGTCACCTACGGCGGCGACGAGATCCTGCGGCAGCGCGGCATTCCGGTGCTGCCCGACCTGTTCGTGAACGCCGGCGGCGTGACGGTCTCCTACTTCGAGTGGATCAAGAACCTGTCCCACATCCGCTTCGGCCGCATGGACCGCCGCCTGGACGAGGGGCGGGGCGAGCGCATCGTCAGCGCCCTGGAGGTCATGACCGGCCGCTCGGCCGACGCGTCGCTGCGCGCCGAGCTGATCTCCGGCGCCGACGAGCTGGCGCTGGTCCGCTCAGGCCTGGACGACACCATGCGGCAGGCCTACGACGACATCAGCCGGACCTTCCACCGGAACGGCGAGATCGACGACTTCCGCACCGCCGCCTACGTCGTGGCCCTCACCAAGATCGCCAACACCTACCTCGACCTGGGCATATAGGGGCTTCGTCTACAGGAAGGCGCGCAGGCCGGCCAGGGTCTCCTGGGTGGATTCGAGGCGGGAGGCGCCTTCCTTGCGCCAGTGGGTCTCCACGCTGACGACGCCCGAGTAGCCGTCGCGGCGCAGGGCGTCGACCTGGCCGGCGTAGTCGACCGAGCCGCTGCCGATCGGCGCCCAGCTCGTCAGGCCGGTGGCGTCGTCCACCACCGCGGCGTCCTTGACATGGACGTGCAGGAGGTAGGGGAGGACGGCCCGGTAGCCGTCCGGGTAGGGCACTCCGCCGGAGACGAAGTCGTTTCCCGGATCCCAGATGGCGCGCAGGCGCGGGTGGTCGACCGCCGCCAGGATGCGGGCCGCGTTGTGCCCGGAGTTGCCCCAGCAGGAGCGCACGTTCTCCAGACCCAGGGTCACGTCGTGCTCGTCGGCGATGGCCGCCGCCGCACGCAGCCCGGCGACGATCTTGGGCAGCAGGTCGTCCGGGATGGCGCCGCCGCGCGGCTCCCGCGGAGAAGGGTTGCCGGCCCCGGCCATGTAGCCGCGCCGGAACGAGAAGAGCCGCACGATGCCGGCGCCCAGCTCGCCCGCCACCTCGCAGCTCCGCCGGATCTGCTCCAGGTGCTCGGCCACCGCGGCGTGGCGGGTGACCTCGGCCGTCGGCACCTCGTCCAGTTCGATCGCCTTGAACGATGGCGGGTCCACCGCGACCACCTGCAGCCCTTCGCCTGAGACCATGCGCCGGAGCTCGGCGACATCGGCGCCGGACAGCTCGTGCGCGCCCTTCTCGCCGACCTTGTTGAACTCCAGGTGGGTCAGCCCCATCTCGCGCGCCGCCGGCAGGGCGACCGCGGGATCCGCATCGATCTCGTCGGTGACGACTCCCAGTGTGAAACTCAATCGTAACTCCCTTGAGGATGATCCCCCATCAGACGCCGCTGGCGGTCGCTGGCCATGCCCAGGATAGCCGGGTCGAACCGGAACCGGTTCAGGTAGGGCGGAAACCGCTGCGCGATGCCGCGCTGCGAATAGCTGACCTGCAGCAGATGGCGCACGCGGTCGCTGTGGTTGGCGCTGCCGCGATGCCACACCTCGCTCCGGAAGATCACCACGTCGCCCGCGTTGCAGAGGATGCTCTGCTCCTCCCGCCCCTGCCAGGTCGTGTCCTCTCCCGGCCGGCGGCCGGCCCGGTGGCTGCCGGGGATGAAGCGCGTCGGGCCGATCTCCTCGTCCAGGTCGTCCAGGTAGAAGTGCGCGGTGGCGATGTAGACCGGAATGCGCACGCGCGGGTCGGCCATCACGTCGTCCGGCAGCGTCAGCGCCTGGTAGTCGGCGTGCAGCGCCTGGTCCGGCCGCCCCGGCCCGGTCAGCCAGGAGGTCATGGCGATGACGTGGCAGTCCGCCCCGAGCACCGCCTCGGCGATCTCGATGACCCCGGGGTAGTCCAGGAACTGCACGAAGTGGGGATCGCGATTGAAGGCGTTGTTGATCGCCCGGTTGAGGAAGCCGTCCTCGGGATCGGAGGTGCGGTCGTAGCTCTCGGCCAGCGGCTCCAGCCGCGCCATGTGGGCGCGGAGCTCGGCGACCTGATCGCGGTCGAGGACCCCGGGGAGGTACACGTACCCGTCCCGTTCGACGGCGTTGACCTGACTCGGAAGATCCGGCTGGGCTACCAGCGGCAAGGCGTGCGGCATCGCTTGCAGTCTACCGTGATAGCAGGTCGAGGGGGAGCGCTCCGGAGCAGGCGTTCGACGGCCGCCGCGGGGGCAGGTCCGCGTCACCGATCCGGAGCGCAGGAAACTCTGTGATAGGATGTGCTCTCACATCATCAGATACGGAGACTGCGACATGGCGATGTCGATAGAGCTCTCTCCCGAGATTGAGCAGCGGCTTGATTTCCTGGCTTCGCAGACCGGGCGCGCCAAGGAATTCTACGTCCGTGAGCTTGTCGAGCGTGCCGTTGAGGACATGGAGGACTACTACCTCGCCGCCGATGTCCTGGGACGCATCCGCCAAGGTACCGAAGAAGTGTACTCCGCTGAGGAGGTCAGCAGATCGCTTGGCCTGGACGATAGCCTACACGAGGACGGCCAGATCTCAGCTCCGCAAGCTTGACAAGCAGACGGCTCAGCGCATCGTCGGCTACATGAACGAGCGTGTCGCGGCCCGCGGGCAGCCTCGGAGTCTCGGGAAGGCGCTGACTGGCCCGCTGGGCACGCTGTGGAGATATCGGGTAGGGAGTTGCCGCGTGATCTGCGACATTCAGGACGATGCGATGCGTGTCCTCGTGGTGAGGCTCGGTCGGCGCGGGACGGTGTACCGGTGATACTGGCCGCGTAGTCGGACAGTGTGCTCATCCCATCTTGAGCGCCGCCGGCAGGGCGACCGCGGGATCGGCATCAATCTCGTCGGTGACAACTCCCAGTGTGAAACTCAGTCGTAACTCCCTCGTTCGTGGTCCCCCAGCAGCCGCCGCTGGCGGTCGCTGGCCATGCCCAGGATAGCCGGGTCGAACCGGAACCGGTTCAGATAGGGCGGAAACCGCTACGCGATGCCGCGTTGCCCGTACTGACCTGCCTCACTCGTGTAGCGCCTCCTCCACTATGTCGTTCTCGTCCAGGAACTGCAAAGACACCGGCCCCTTCTCTGGATCGTGACCGGCGAGGCGGACTCCCTCGATTACTTCATGCATCGCGTTGACAATCTTCCTCGGCGTGATTTCGGGAATCCTGGCCGCAATATTCTCCACGGCGAACCTTTCGAAAGGAAAGTAGCCACAATCCCCTTCCGGATTGAGCCGGCTGTGGTCCAGAATCTCCCTGACAAACTCGACGGCTTCATCCTGGCCCAATAGCGGGAGCTCGATCTGCCGGACGATGCGCGACAGAACGTAGTCAAAAAACATCATCTGCAGTTCGGTCACGTCCGCCGTAAGGGCGATGATCATGCAGAACCGGTTAGGGCATCTATCGAACAAGTGCCGAAGCGTGTCGTTCACGTCGCGCACTTCCTTCGAACTCGCGCGTTGGAGGTCATCCAACTCGTCGATGAATAGATATGCGCCGTTCCTGAAACGGCGGGTCTCCGAATCCGAGATCTCCAGGTCGTGGACAAACAGGTTGATCAACCGCGTGAATATTGCCATCGCCTGGTAGTCCGTGCGCTCTCGGGGAGGCGGCAACACCAGTTCGCGCATCTTGGCGGGGTCGTCCTTGCGCGCGATCAGCTCGATGGCCAAGTTGCGATGCTCATACGACGGCACCAGCCTCTTGAGGACGGTCTCCTCCGTCTCGACCTTCGACGATCGTGCGTCTCGTGTGGCGGCGGCCAGAAATTCGCCGAACTCCTGCAATTCCTCGAGCATCCCTGAGCGCCCCAGCACGTCTTCGTGAAACGCGCCTGCGAACGTCATTTGGCCTTTGTCCTTGCGCATCGTTGGCACGAAATAGCACACAGAATTCATCGCTTCGCCGCACTCGTGCAGGATAAAGTGCTGCGCCCAGAGCAGCGCGTGCGACTTACCGGCTCCGAGTAATCCATGCAACATCAGAAAATTGGCATTGCCCACCTGGTCGGCTAGCGACCGCTTGATGTACCTCTCAAGCAGCCGCTTTTCGCTTGCGTATCCGACCCATACTGCCGCTCTCGGGTCCTCAGCGACACTGGGATTGGATCGGAATGGATTTCCCGACATGTTGCTCTTCGTATAGTATTCGTTCGGCTCCATCTATTTGCTCACTCCAGTCAGCGTGTCTTCTCGGCCGCGCGCCAAACGCCGCCGCACGTCTACGAGTTCGAAACCTTCCTCAATTAGTTCCAAGAGATACCCCTCCACGAAAGCCAATTCCTCGTCCAGCGGCGAGTAGCACAACTCCTCGTCTGTATCGCCGCCTTCCGGGTCACCTACACCTCCTGCCGTCAGATCGGCGGATCCGACGACGATAAGCGATGTCGCGCTCGCATCCTCTGGGACCCCTCGTACGAACCGTCGTTCCTCGTCGAACACGAAGCAGTACAGCTTCGTGTGCAGCCGCGGATGGACGAACACCGCGATGCGGCGCGTCTGCAGTTCCTCCATCCAAGCGATGTTTTTATCGGGCGGCAACGACGTTACCACCGAGACACTTGCGCCGTCGTTGACCTGTGCCTCGAGAACGCCGCCAAGGCTTGCGGTCGGACTGAGTACCGCCGGATCCACCACGGGCGACACCAACCAGATCTCCTTGTGCGGCAAATTGCGCCTTCCGACTAAGCGGCGATGTATCTCCGGATCGGGGCGGCTGCGGAGGAATCGAGTCGGTGCGGACTTCGTGCTCTCTGCAGAGTCGATTGCTTTCCGGACATTCTCAACGTTGTCTCCGGCGCCGCCCACCGGCACAGCGCATGCATAATCTTTCGCGCGCGGCGCGGCTAATCCGTCCTCCACCGAGTGCGGTCCCGCACGGTAAAGGTAGATGTCCTCGCCCACCCGTATGTAGATCACCCGGTACGCCGAAGTACCACCACTCACATACCGGATCCACGCCTTATCGATTCCATCATAGCGGTGGTCCTCGCGGCGGTACGTCCACGCCCCGTCGTTGGACAAAGTCCGTCTCAGGACCCGACGGGCGAATCCGCCGTCGTCAACGGTCTGCAAATCCGCGATGAAGCGCGGCATGAGATGGACCGCCACTAGTAGCGGGACCTGAGGCTCAGCGACTGGCCCGAATATCGGGAAGCACGCACGGCGACCCGGCGCTCCCTGCCCATGCGCTCACGCCGAAGGAAGTCCGGCACGTCGAGCACGGCTTCGCGCCGCCCGATTGCGAGGGCGCAGATGGCTGGAAATGTGATCGTGACCGGCATTTCCCTCCGCAGGAGTGCTTTGCGCGAGTTCAAGCCTTGGTACACCCGCATCATCTCGGCCAGTGCCGCCACGCCACGATCGCCATCCTCCCCGGTTGGCTCGGCTACCTCGAGGGTCGCGTAGGCGGACGCCACGTCCAGCACGCCCTCCCAGAGCCCCCTCGTCGCTCCAAGCAAGTCGGGGCGGAACTGGCTGCGGACGAGTTCGTATTCCATAGGCCAGAACACGAAGATCCCGTCCGACCCGATGTATCCCCTGCGGGTCAAACTTTCGATAAATGATTCGCCTCTGCGGGTGATTCCACGGCCGTCCTCCCAAAGGCCTAGCGAGCACGCCCACGCCATGCGGCGGCCAGGTACCTTCCGAAGGTAGTCATCCGAAATCTCCACGGATTGGGGCTCCACCTGGGGAACCAAGGTCCCCCCGACCGCGACGGGCATCCTCCCGCGTCCCGGTAATACCGCCTGGCGCCTTCGGCCCGTGCTACCAGGGTTCCCGGCCTGCCGCTCGATGCTGACGGCCCGCAGGCACCTCCCGGCCGCCCTTAACCCATGAATGCGCTCGCTCAGGAAGCGCCGCTTCTTTTGAACCAGCAGCGTCAACCGTTGGCGACAACTTTCCCTATCGAACCCAGCTATCAACAAATTCACAAAAATCTCCCCGTCGTTGACGAGAATTGCCCACAAGAGCAAAAAGAATCTTCCCCGCTCCGCTGCCTCGTCGTTGTCGGAGAGCGCGCTCGAAATGGCCATCGCGTCTAGGTTCTCCAAGATCAGTAGGTCGCTCCCCGTCCGCCACACAAGACCCAGAGAGCGGAATACGTCGGCGATGTGGCTGGACTTCAACCCCCAGCACTCGGCGGAGTGCACTAGGTGGTCCCACATTCCGATGGTGACGTCCCGCTTGGATAAATACAGCGCCTCCAGTTGCCGCACGCGCGCCGCGGTTTCTTCAAGGCCGACCGAATAGCCTATTCGACGGAAGAAGATGCCGCAGGGATCTGTCGGGAGCAGCGACACTATTGTCTCGTGCTTATGTCCGACCGCCCGTCGGCGGGGATGTTCCACGGTGGACTACTGTCCGTCAGTTCCTCTCGATACGCTCGGTAAGTCAACCATCTCGCCGCGTCGCCGGCGCGCAGAGCAAGGACGCGCGTAGGGCGCAGAGCATCCAGATAATGCAGGTGATTCGCCGACGCGACAAAGGCGACGCGTCCCGTGGAGACGATTTGCTTGCGGAGATTGTGGGCCACAACCTTTGCTGTTATCGGATCCAGATCACCGCAGAATTCGTCGAGCAGCCACACACCGGCTTCGCGCAGCAGCAACTCGGCAATCATCGCGCGATACTGTTGTCCCCGGCTCAACATCCAGAAGGGCTTCACGAACACTAACGCGTCAGACAGTCCGACGCGACTCAACGCGACGAATGCCCGCTCGGTCGAATAACGCTCTGCCAGCGCTTCGAATAGCGGGAGATCGTCTGTGATGGGCTGCGGCCAAGCCGCGGTGTAGTTGCCCCTCACAATGCCACCCACGGACACGTTCTCGTTGCGCATGGTAGGGTCCAGCGCCTGAAGAAGAGAGGTCTTCCCACTACCACTGCTTCCAGCCACCAGAACGACGTTCCCGCCGGACACGGTGGCGGAAACTCCGTGAACAATGTCGAAGTGAACCGTCTCGCCTTCGAGTCCGAACGCCGCCATCACGAGCTTCGTCGACGGCGTCTCAGGGAGCCGATACTCCGCACGCAGGCGCAAATCCGATATGTTCAAGCTCGCTTTGCTCGCCTCTATCCGCTTTGTCCGGAAACCGGTCTCTGCGTTATCAGATTCGCAGTATTTCGAACCATATCGGACATAATGATCGCTGTAGTCGTCCAACCCACACAAGTAGTATGGAATTGGCATGCGAACGATCTTTCGCAACACGGCCCACTCTCCAGTGGTCAGCGAATTTGCGGACTCCTCAACTTTCCTTCGGAGCACCTCAATGCCTTCCTCGAATGTAATGCCGTCCGCTTCGCAGTACTCCTGCAGCACGCGATGGTATTTCCGCTGCAGGCTCATGATGCCGAATTCGCCGCCACGAGAACGGCTCATCTGCGTCATGTCCTTGACTACACGGTCCACGTTCCCTTCGGTGCGGCCGACGTACGTGAACCCCGCGGACGATACGAAGTCGACATGAATTAGCATTTCTGCCGAAATCTCCATGAACACCGGACGGACTCCGCGGACGTGCCAGCGCTCCTTCGCGAACGCCTTGGCTGCCTTGACGATGCAGCGCGAGAGTCCAAGACCCCTCAGCTCGGGCGTCACAACGACGCGCGCTATGCGGACGATCGTGTTCAGATGCTGCTTCATGGAGTGCTGATCCCAGCGGTCCCAGGAGATGTTTCGCGTGGGATGCGCAAAGGGGCGCTGGAACAACATGTGGCGGGGCTTGCACATCATCAGAGGCATTTGGAGGTCGACGTATCCGGCGGGCTCCCAGCGGCGGCCTAGCTTGATCTCCGCGTACAATACTGCCCTGCGTCCGCCAACTGAAGCGGTCTTCACCGGAGCGTGGTCGCCGGTGTCCGGCTCGCCGAGGCGACTGTTGGTCTTGTAGTGGAACTGCTCCAGGAACTGCAGCGCACTTATATCGGTCGAACGGCTCAAATCCCGCACCCGGACGGGGAAACTTTCGCGGCCGATGGGCACTCGGTCCGCAGTCATGAAGACGGGGGCGACGGGCACGAGCGGGTTGCCGGGTTCGTGCGGCTCCACGAACACCGTGCTGGTCCCGCCGTCCGCGAACCGAAGGAGATCGCCCTGACCGACGAGCGCGAACCTGTGAAGGCGGAGCGTCGTGCGGCTCGTTCCACAGCGCAAACGCACGAATTTCGCGTGGCCCGTGGGGTTTGTCGCCAACACCTCGTAAGCCTTTGGCGTACCCGCCATCACCGGTCCAACTTCGTCCATTGTTTGGTCCGGTTAACCCGCGGTGTCACCGATACCCTCTACGGGTAGGCGGGGGATAGGAGGTCTCGTTGCCCAACCTGCAAGCTCAGCCCTTGCCCACTGATCCGGGTCGGCCGCACGGTCTTGATCACCGGTATCTGCGTCTAGGCTCGCCGGAGTTTTGGGCCACAGGAACCGGCGCAGGGCGGCGAGGGTCTCTCGAGTGGGATTTGAGGCGGGAGGCGCCTTCCTTGGCCGGTGGGTCTCCACGCTGACGACGCCGCGGCGCACAGCGTCCGCTTGGCCAGCGTAGTCTACCGAGCCGCTGCCGATCGGCGGCCAGATTGTCAGGCCGGGGTCATCCATGATGGCGCTCGTCGGCGATGGCCACCGCCGCGCGTAGCACCCCGACGGTCTTGGGCAGCAGGTCGTCGGGGATTGCGCGGCCGCGCGGCTCCAGCGGGCAGGGGTTGCCGGCGCCGGCCATGTAGCCGCGCCGGAGCGAGAACAGGCGCACGATGCTGCGCTTAGCGCGCCTGCCACTCCGCAGGCGCGCCGGATCTGCTCCAAGTGCTCGACCACGGCGGCGTGCCGGGTGACCTCTTCGACCGGAACCTCGTCTAGCTCGATTGCCTTGAACGAGGGCGGGTCCACGGCGGCCACCTGCAGGCCTTCGCCCGCGACCATGCGCCGCAGCTCGGCGACATCCGCGCCGGACAGCTCGTGCGCGCCCTTCGCGCCGACCTTGTTGAACTCCAGGTGGGTCAGCCCCATCTCGCGCGCCGCCGGCAGGGCGACCGCGGGATCCGCATCGATCTCGTCGGTGACGACGCCCAGTGTGAAACTCAATCGTAACTCCCTTGAGGATGATCCCCCAGCAGCCGCCGCTGGCGGTCGCTGGCCATGCCCAGGATGGCCGGATCGAACCGGAACCGGTTCAGGTAGGGCGGAAAGCGCTGCGCGATGCCGCGCTGCGAATAGCTGACCTGCAGCAGATGGCGCACGCGGTCGCTGTGGTTGGCGCTGCCGCGATGCCACACCTCGCTCCGGAAGATCACCACGTCGCCCGCGTTGCAGAGGATGCTCTGCTCCTCCCGCCCCTGCCAAGTCGTGTCCTCTCCCGGCCGGCGGCCGGCGCGGTGGCTGCCGGGGATGAAGCGGGTCGGGCCGATCTCCTCGTCTAGGTCGTCCAGGTAGAAGTGGGCGGTCGCGATGTAGACCGGTATGCGCACGCGCGGGTCGGCCATCACGTCGTCCGGCAGCGTCAGCGCCTGGTAGTCGGCGTGCAGCGCCTGGTCCGGCCGCCCCGGCCCGGTCAGCCAGGAGGTCATGGCGATGACGTGGCAGTCCGCGCCGAGCAGCGACTCGGCGATCTCGATGACCCCGGGGTAGTCCAGGAACTGCACGAAGTGCGGGTCGCGGTTGAAGGCGTTGTTGATCGCCCGGTTGAGGAAGCCGTCCTCGGGACCGGAGGCGCGGTCGTAGCTCTCGGGCAGCGGCTCCAGCCGCGCCATGTGTTCGCGCAGCTCCGCGACTTGGTCGCGGTCGAGCATCCCTGGAAGGTACACGTACCCGTCCCGCTCCACGGCTTCGACCTGACTGGGCAGGTCCGGCTGCGCTACCAGCGGCAAGGCTTGCGGCATCATCCGCAGTCTAACGTGATCGGAGCGGCGGTGTACGCGGCTGTCCCATCTTCCACACTGGCGTCCATGGACGACCGACAAGGCTGGCGGCTTCGCAAGGGGACGATTGGTGCGTGCGCATGGTATCTGAGGCGGCGCTTAATCGCGCCCAGGGTGTGCCTCATCGGTCTGGCTCTTGGCGATGCTCTCGGTACGACGCTCAAGTTCTCACAGCGCGACACCCTGCCGCGCATGACTGATCTGGTCGGCGGCGGCACGTTCGGCCTTGCGCCCGGCCAGTGGCCGACCGACGCCAGCATGGCGCTCTGCCTTGCCGACTCACTCCTCGATCGCGGCGGCCTCGACCCGCGCGACCTGATGGAGCGCTTCTACAGAGGACACTATCCAGAATCCTTGCCAAGCCTGAATGGCCGACGGGCGTAGGGTGGTCTTGAAGCTGAGTGACGGCTGCATTGCGCCGCGCGCTGAATCTCATTTGGTTGTCGGTGCTCGCAGCCATTGCTTAGATTGAGCGAGCGGAGTGGCGAGAGCCACCGTTGTCTGCCGTCAGGAATTCAGTCACGAAATCATGCCGCAACTAACTGCGTAAGAAACCACCTAATTGTCATCTACACAAAGATCACAAGGACCAGAAACGTAAGCAATGCAGCGATACGCAGTGCCCATCGGTAGTCATAAATTTCTCCGGAATCACGTATATCGGCACGTCAGGTCGCCGCCTGCGACCCCGGGTTCTCCGCGCTATCCGAGGACCCCTTGACTGGCTTTAGAATGCGGGGCTTCATGAAGCCAGCTATCTCCGCTCCGCATCTGTCGGCCTGATCGCACCCTTGTGCTACAGCCTTGTTCCCAACGATTCCCAGGATCGTGATGCAGGACAACGCCGAAGAGAAGAGAACCCATAGGGCTGCACTGAGCCAAAGCGGAAGATCCTCTTGAGGGGACCCGTCCGTGAGTGCATGGTTACCTGTCAAGACCAGGACGGTTGCCAACGCTCCGAACGCTATGCCCCCGGCGATGTACCGGTCAATCCTTGACACTACGACCCTTACAAGGACAGGCAAATTGCCTGCTTCATTGTTCTTCTTGGATATTTCCCCGGCCAGCAAGAGTAACCACTGGCAATACTCTCGACCTTTGTACTCTCCCAAATCTCCGTTTTCATGATTCAGGCCATCCAGAACCTTGCAGGCATGGTGCCGGATTTCATCGCGAAAGGAGAAGGGGCTGAGACGAAGGTATGCCACGCCGAATCCCAGGCACATGCTGGCCAACAACAGGATTGCTCCGGCTTCCCCCACGCCTTCCTACTCCCGCTTCAACGGATCTGAGTCCTTCCACACGTGGTCGAACGCCCCGGCGATAACTTCCCCGCCTTCGCGATCACCGAACGCTGCCACAGCCGACACCTTCGACTTGTCCTGCTCAAAACGGTAACAGTCACCGTCTGCAAGAACGAAGTGGCAGCCATACACAACGCCCCCTGCGCGTCTAAGGCGCCTCATGTGGAGATTTTGAAGCTCGCCAAGCATAGCGATGAACGGGTTTCCAGGAATGGGATCGTCTTCCAGAACAACCTCCACTGTCCGATCAGGCTCAGTCAGGAAGCCATGAGCTGCAACCACCACCTCCATCGGTCCGTAGACAAGGGGATTGAGAGATCCTGTGAGTATCTGGACCGTTTGCTTGGCATACCTGAACAGGGTCTCGATGACGATGATGGCGTGCTCTACCGAGCCGTTGTATATGGCCTCGCCTGTTCTGCTCTCCGCGAGGCTGATGACCTTCCTGCGGTACTCGGCGTACTCAGGCGTTCTGCTGGCTGACGGCGCGAATGTTGGGCTATCTCTCATAGCTCGCTCACCTTGGGTGCGTCAAGCGCTGCCCCGGTGCTCTACCCCTGAGGGGGGTGTGAAGTGGGACGGCTGGATTCATGTCGGTTCTCCTGAATGGTCTGGGATGGCCCGCTGGGTAGGAGGGAGCGGGGCAGATGGGGAGAGATTGCCGAGAGGTCCTGGTCGGGTCCTCTCGGCCTCACCGAGGCGGTGGCGTGGAGCGGGTTCTGGGCAAGGTTGTGGTACGTTCAGGAGCTTGGGATTGACTCATGGCTGCCACAGGCTACCTACGATCCCGGTACGGGGGCAACAGGGTCCGCTTGGTCGACACGCGCTCGCCCTCAGCGACCACGAATGAAGCTCTCGGACTGATCGACGCGATGGCGCCCGAACCGGCCCGGTGGGCTCCCGCACGAAATCTCACTCAGTGAGACACGATCCAGGCTGGCAGGAGATTGACCGGAGCTCGGACCCGCCCCTACGCGTCCGGGCATGAATGAGGCCAAGGCCGCCGCCTGCCTCGCCGTGGTCGATCTGACCGTCGCGACCAATCGGATACGGGGCCGACGACCCCTGGCGCCATCATGGGCGCCGCCGGAGTGGCTGAGGGGCCACTGGAGCACCGCCAACGGCGCAGTAGATGTAGCGGCAGCGCCAGGGTTCGTCGACGTGATGGTCAGCGGTGACACGACCCTCGTCTGGTACACCATCCAAGACTGGGCGCAGAACGCGGGGACGTGTTCTCGGTATCATCTGGCGGGGAGCACGAAAACATGGAGTGGGACTCGTGCGCACCCTTGAAGCGGCACTCGGTCGTGGGCAGGACGGACGCGGTCGCGGACGCCCTGATCCTGGCCGCCAATCCCGGCGATGACGCAGACACCCTGCGAGGCGTGACAGCGCACTCGCCGGCGCCCTGTGGGGAGCCTCCGGCGCACCGGCCGCTTGGCTCGACCGCCTCGCGTGGCGTGACCGGATGGAGTCGCTCGCAGAGCGCCTTCACTACTCCGGATCAGGAACATCGGCTCGATAGGTCCTCTGTTCGAGGCGCACGCGCGGGCCCTCGGACAGCCCGGGAATCAGCGTCCCGTTCCGGGTTTCCCTAACTAACTCAGCCTGTCAACACGCCCTGACTGACTGGTTTGCTCAACCGCCTGGAATATCTCGCGAGCGAGGACGGCGAAGGCGACCTCCTGGAACTCGGGGTCGCTCAGGTAGCGGGTGACGAGTGCGTCGTTCTCGCCCATGCGCTCGACCATCAGTTGGCCGAGCCGTTCCCGGATGCCGAGGCTGAACTTGTCGAAGGGGTTCGCGACGGCGATCTTGCGGACGTCCTCGTCGCGGAGGGCGCGCTCCCTCACCTGCTCGAAGAATAGGCGGTCCTCATCGGTGAACTCGGTGCCGAAGCGTTCGTTCAGGAGCTCGATGATCTTCGAGAGCGGCGCCTTCTCGTCCTCGGGGTTGCCCGTGCCCACCGCGGAGGGGCTGACCACGTAGGGTTCCCGAGTCTCAAGGATGATCGCACCGGACGACACTCGCTCCAGGCGGTAGTACTCCAGGCTGACTTCACCACCGAGGTGGATGGGTTCCTCGCGGGCCGGGAGCAAGGACGGGAGCAGCAGGCGTCCGAACGATGAGAGCCGCTCCAGCTCGCTGTCGCCGTACGGGATGATCTGGCTGAGGAAGGCGTACAGGTTCACGAACGCGCTGAGGCGGTCGCGGAACGCCGTCTGGTCGTCCTCTTCGAGGCCCTGGAAGCGGTCGCGCGCCGGCTGCAGGCACGCCTCGATGCGTGCGTGGTCTCCGGGCTGCTGCTGCGCAGGGGGCAGGTAGAAGACCTTCGCGAACGCCTCGACCTCGCTCCCGTGATAGACCTGCATGCCGTCGAGATGGTGCTTGAGCTGCTCCAACTGGTAGGGTTCGGAGGCAGCCAACAGCTCGGTCCGGTCGTAGTAGGGGGCGAACGCGTCGCGGATGTCGTCGGGTTCGTTGACGAAGTCCAGGACGAACGGGGCCTCCTTGCCGGGCGCCACGCGATTGAGCCGCGAGAGCGTTTGCACTGCCTGCACGCCGTCCAGGCGCTTGTCGACGTACATGGCCTGCAGCAGTGGCTGGTCGAATCCCGTCTGGTACTTCTCCGCCACGAGCAGGATCTGGTAGTCGGGCGAGTCGAAGCGCGACGGCAGGGCCGCTTCGCTTATGGACTTCCCCGTCACGACATCGGTGTTCATGCGGGGCTCGGTGAACTCCGCGCCCGTATCCGGATCGGTGACGGTTCCGCTGAAGGCCACCAGGGGGCGGACGTCTTCGTAGGCGTGCTCGGCGATGTAACGCGTGAACGCTTGCAGGTAGCGCACGGCGTGAAGCCGCGACGAGGTCACGACCATGGCCTTCGCCCGGCCGCCGATTCGCCGGCGCACGTGTTCGCGGAAGTGCTCGACGATGACCTCGGTCTTCTGCTCGATGTTGTACGGGTGGAGGGTCATGTACTTGGCCAGCGCGACGGCGGTGCGGCGTTTCGGGAAATCCGGGTCGTCCGCGGCCTGCTTCGCGAGGCGGTAGTACGTGTTGTAGTCGGTGTAGTTCTGGAGCACGTCGAGGATGAACCCCTCCTCGATCGCCTGCCGCATGCTGTACACGTGGAAGGACTCCGGCTTGCCGCTGGGACCCGGACGGCCGAACAGCTCGACGGTCTTGCCCTTGGGGGTGGCCGTGAACGCGAAGAACGAGAGGTTGGGCTGCGGGCCGCGTGACTCGACGACCGCGGCGAGGCCGTCCTGCCAGTCCTCGTTCTCTTGCCGTGCATCCTGCGCCCGCACGCCGAGGATGGCCTTCATCTCGCGCGCGGTCTCGCCCGTCTGGCTGGAATGCGCCTCGTCCACGATGACGGCGTAGCGCCGTCCCGCAATCTCGCGCTGCCAAGCCGCTGCCTGGGCCTGTTCGGCCTCGGAGGGGTTCTCCGACGGGGCCGCTCCGGCGATGGTCAGGAGTCCCTTCAGAACGAAGGGGAACTTCTGCAGGGTCGTGATGACGATCATCGTGCCGTCGACGAGGGCGCGGGCGAGCTGCTGCGAGTCCTGGTCGATCGCCTTCACGACGCCCTGGGCGTGCTCGATCTGGTAGATGGCGGCCTGTAGTTGCTGGTCGAGGACGCGGCGGTCGGTGATGACGATGACGCAGTGATAGACCTTCTCGTCCTCGGCGTTGTGCAGGCTCGCAAGCCGGTGCGAGAGCCACGAGATGCTGTTCGTCTTGCCGCTGCCGGCGGAGTGCTGGATGAGGTAGTTGCGTCCGGCGCCGTCCGCTCGGGCGGCGGCGACCAGCTTGCTGACGGAGTCGAGCTGGTGGTAGCGCGGGAAGATGACGCTCTCGCGCTTTTCGGTGCGCGTGCCCTTCGAGTCCTCGACCTTCTCCTCACGGTGCTCGACGAACACGTATGAGCCCAGAATGTCGAGGAAGCGCTCCCGTTCGAGCACCTCCTGCCAGAAGTAGCCGGTGCGGTAGCCGGAAGGGTGCGGCGGATTGCCGGCCCCGCAGCCGATGGCGCCCGGGGCGCTGCCGCGGTTGAAGGGGAGGAAGCGTGTCGCGTCGCCGGCGAGCCGCGTGGTCATGTGGACTTCTTCCGGGTCCGCGGCGAAGTGGACGAGGGCCCGCTTCTGGAAGCGGAAAAGCGGGGCGTTCGGGTCGCGGTCCTGCTGGTACTGGCGGACCGCGCTGCGCCACGTCTGCCCGGTCATCGGGTTCTTCAGCTCACAGGTGGCGACGGGCACCCCGTTGAGCGCGAAGAGGAGGTCGACCTCATGGCCCTTCCCGGGATGGCAGCGTGCCTGCCGCGTGATGGTCAGTTCATTCCGCTCGAACCGATCGAGCGCGTCCGGATTGAGACCATGCGACGGCTTGAAGTAGGCGAGCCGGAAGGTCTTGCCGTAGAAGCGGAACCCGTGGCGGAGGACGTCCAGCGTCCCCTTGTTGTCGAGCTCCTTCACGAGTGTCTTGGTGAGGGTGGATTCGAGGTTCGCGCCATGGAGGGCGGCCATGCCGGCCCAGAGGTCCGGTTGCGTGTCGCGTATGAAAGCGAGGGTGCGCGCGGGAAAGAGTGCGCGGTCGACGTCCCACTCCCCGAGGTCTCCCTTGCGCCAGCCGCCATCGAGCAGCATCGACTCGACGGTGGACTCGAACGACAACTCTTTTGTATGGGTGCTCATCGACTGTGTCTATCGAAACCCGGGGGCTATATGGCCCCGTCCAGGACCAGCATAGTACCTCAAGGCCCTCAGGAGCCATCGGCGCCGAGCGGCTCCCGCACATCGACCTTGCCGGTGACAGCAGCATTGATGATCGCGGTCCGGTACTCCTGCAGCCGATCGATGGCCGCTACAGCTCGTCGTACAAGCTCATCGAGACGCCTTGTCTGCGCATCCAGAAACCTGGCAATGGCGACCTGTTCGCCGTACGGCGGCAGTGGGGTGAGGAACCCCGCGAGAGTGGCCGTCTCGAGCTTCCGCGTACCGTGAGCCGACTCATCGCATAGAGAAACAAGAGGCCTCGCCGCCCCCACCAGGAACCAATACAGGAACTCATGAGACAGCGGCTCGTGAGTCATCAGGCCCTTCATGTCCTGATTGATGGTAACAGGCGCAGCCGTTATGGCTACAGGGAAGGAATGAGCCAGGATCATCCCTCGAACGACGACGAGGACGCTCTGTACTGGGAGCATCGTGCATGCCGACTCTGCAAGAGCTGCACACGTCACGTGGTCTTCCGAGTCGGCAATCAGGGCCCGCTTCATGTCCTTGGGCGACACCCAAGGGATGTCGCCATCCCAGAACTCCTCGCGCGACTTGCTTGGCGTGGTACCACTGCGGAAGGAGACCAGGCTGCGTAGTGGTTTGACCTCCCAGTGCACCGGCACGTCGCCGAGCCACTCGACGCCCGAGGGCTTGAGGCGGGGCGACGGGTCGAGGCCGGCAGCGCGGGCGGCGTCGGGCGGGAGGCCGCGCGTCACAGTGCGGGTGATGAGTGCCGTCCGATACTCCTGCAGCCGCTCGATGAGTTGTCGCTTCTTCGTAACCAGCCCGTCGATGCGCTTTGTCTCACGGTCGAGGTATTCAACGATAGCAGCCTGTTCGGCGAGAGGTGGCACCAATACCAGTGATGCGCCAAGCTCTTCGGCATTCAAGTGAGGCTGAGCTGACCTGGTGCTTGCCACAATCAGTTGGGCATCCCGCAGGTACGGGGCGAGCAATGCATAGGCAATGAACTCAGGTATCGCAGCATCAGTTATAGTCATGACCATATCGTAACCGGTCACAGCGCCCTCATAACGTGTGGGAACGATGGCTGAATCGGCAGTGTAGGCTCCGCTTCGCACGACAATAATCTCCTGCGCCCTCAGCAAGGCATCACGGCCTACCGGCAGATCGGAGGGATCAACTCGAATGAGGTCCTTCTCAACTATGCGGCCTCGTTCAACGTTTGTGGCGCGGATTAGCGGCACGCCCTCCGCCGATTCCCGAGGAGGTTGGCCCAACCCATAGCGAATACGCCCCAGAGTCTTGGCCATCTTCACCGCCCAGTGCTCCGGTATTTCGCCAAGCCATTCCACGCCGGAGGGTCGGTAGGCGGGGTAGGGGTTCATGTGGTGGGTAGCCTCGTCAGGCGGGCGAGCATTAGCTCCTCACGATCTCGCCGAGCAGTCCGACGATCTCATGCTCCAACTCCCGCAGGTCCGACTCGATGTCGTCGAGGGGGCGAGGCGGCTCGTACAGGTAGAAGTGACGGTTGAGCGGAATCTCGTAGCCGACCTTCGTCTTGCTCTCGTCCACCCAGGCGTCGGGCACGTGAGGCAGCACCTCGCGCGCGACGTACTCGGCCACGTCCTCGCGAAGGGGTACCGTCTCGGTACCGCGGAGGTCGGTGTCGGGTTCGGGATTGCCGTGGCGGTCGAGGCAGATCGCGGCCTCGGGGTCGCGCTCGCCGAGGGCCGCCAGCACCGCCTTCCGTTCGGTCGCTGAGAGGCGCAGGCTTGCGGCCTTGGCTGCGGTGCTCAGCGTCTCCACGAATGCCTCGCGGTCCTGTATCACGGCGCCGCCGGTCTCGTCTTGGAGGGAGCGCAGCAGCTCGCGGATCTCCTCTTGCCGCGCGAGCCCTTCGGTCACCTCGACGTCATATGCAGGCCCCGGTCGTTTCTTGCTCTTCGCGAGGTTCTGGAACGCCCGCTCGTCCTCAAGGCGGGAAATGCGGTCCAGCGCGGCTGCGAAGTTCAGGCGCAGGGGTCGTTCCACCGTCACCTTGCGATAGCCGAAGTCCTCGTTCTCGAACACCTTGCTCACGACGCGCGGCCGCGTGCGCGGCTCGTGCGCGACTGGGTCTTCGTCCGTGATTGGCCGTGTTTCGCCGTCCTGGAAGTTGCCGTGGATGCGCGTGAGGTCGTCGATCTGGTCGGGCGACAGCTCGTTCCGCTTGTTGCCGAGGCTCTTGCGCATCTTCACGAAGAACTGTCGCCCGTCGATGAGCTGCACCTTCCCTTCGCGGTGCGGCTCCTTCCGGTTCGTGAGCACCCAGACGTAGGTCGAGATGCCCGTGTTGTAGAAAAGCTGGTCGGGGAGCGCGACGATGGCCTCTAGCCAGTCGTTCTCGATGATCCACCGGCGGATGTTGCTCTCCCCGCTGCCGGCATCACCCGTGAACAGGGGAGAGCCGTTGAACACGATCGCGAGGCGGCTGCCGCCCTCATCGGCGGGCTGCATCTTCGCAAGCATGTGCTGCAGGAACAGTAGCGAGCCGTCGTTGATCCGGGGCAGGCCCGCGCCGAAACGGCCGTCGTAGCCGAGCGTGTCCGCCTCGCGTTCGATGTCGCGCTGCTGCTGCTTCCACTCCACGCCGAAGGGCGGATTGGCGAGCATGTAGTCGAAGGTGTGCTTGCGGCCGTCGGGACGGCGGGTGTATCCGTCGTGCGTGAAGGTGTCGCCGAGGATGATGTTCTCTGCGTTCTCTCCCTTCAGAAGCATGTCGGACTTGCAGACGGCCCATGACTCGTCGTTGTGGTCTTGGCCGTACAGGATGGGGTTGGCGTCGCGGTTGTGTTCGCGAAGGTACTGGTCGGCCCCGGAGAGCATGCCCCCCGTCCCGCATGCGGGATCGTAGACGGTCTTCACTACGTGGCCGCGCCCCAGGTCCGGCTCAGGCGAGAGGAGCAAGCTGACCATCAACCGGATGACCTCGCGCGGCGTGAAGTGCTCTCCCGCCTCCTCGTTCGCCTGCTCGGCGCCGATTCGGATCAGCTCCTCGAAGACGTAGCCCATCTGCATGTTGTCGACGCGGTCCGGCGACAGGTCCACTCCGGAGAACCTCTGGATGACCTGGAACAGCAGGTTCTTTTCATTCATGCGCGCGATCTGCTCGCTGAAGGCACTGCGCTCCATGACCTCGCGCACGTTGGGGGAGAAGTCGCGGATGTAGGCGCTGAGGTTCTGTGCCAGGTTGTTCGGGTCGTCGAGCAGCCGCTCGAAGTCGAGCCGGGATGTGTTGTAGAACGGCCGGCCCGACGCCTGCTGAAGGAGGCTTCGGCGCACGTTCTCGTTCCCGCCGGCGTACCCGGCGTCGGCGTCAAGCACCTCCTGCTTCGTCTTCTCCAGCACGCAGTCGAAGCGCCGCAGGACGGTCAGGGGGAGGATGACCTTGCGGTACTCGTTTCGCTTGTAGGGGCCTCGCAGCAGGTTGCAGATGCTCCAGATGAAGTTCGCTAGTTCGCCGTGCGTCCTCGCGTTCATACGCTCCCATGCTCATAGCGCGGGACCCTCACGGGCCTTGCCGCTTGCCTCGCCACCGGCCGGTGACGGTACCTCACTGTAGCAGCTACATCCGTCTGCCGGGACGGGCTTCCCCGCACCACAGCGATTGTCATCGAGACCGCGACCGACGCGCCGGTGTGCGCGGCTGCCCGATCTTCCATACTTGGCGGTCATGGACGACCGAAGCGGTTGGCGGGTTCGCCTCGGGCCCATGGCGCGCGTATATGACATCTGACGAGGCGTTGGACCGCGCGAAGGGTGCGCTGATCGGCCTGGCTCTTGGCGATGCGCTCGGAACGTCGCTTGAGTTCTCCGAACGGGACAGCCTGCCGCGCGTGACCGACCTGGTCGGCGGCGGCCCGTTCCACCTTGCGCCGGGCCAGTGGACGGACGACACGAGCATGGCGCTCTGCCTTGGCGACTCTCTGCTCGATCGGCGGGGCCTTGATCTTGATGCGAGCGATCTGATGGAGCGCTTCTGCAGATGGCGCTATCACGGCGAGAACTCGGTTACGGGAGTGTGCTTCGATGTCGGCGATACGACCGCTGCCGCGCTCCATTCCTACCGCGCGACCGGCGAGCCGCTGAGTGGCAGCACCGATCCCGGCCACGCGGGCAACGGCTCTCTCATGCGCTTGGCGCCGGTCGCGATCAGGTGGTGGCGCGACGGCGCGCAGGCGGCAGAGGCTGCCCGGTTGCAGAGCCGTACGACGCACGGTGCCGTGCAGGCGGTCGAAGCGTGCGCGCTGTTCGCCGAGATCCTGGTGGAGTCGATAGCCGGACTTCCAAAGGAGTCGGCGCTGCGGCCCCGAACGTGGGACGGCGACGCGCGCATCGCCGAGTTGGCAGCAGGTTCGTGGCGGACGAAGGAGCGCGACGCCATTTGCTCTACCGGCTACGTCGTGCACACGCTCGAAGCGGCGCTCTGGTGCGTGGGCAGGACGGATTCGGTTGCGGATGCACTGATCCTGGCCGTGAACCTCGGTGATGACGCCGACACCGTGGGAGCCGTTACCGGGCAACTCGCCGGCGCCCTGTGGGGCATGTCCGGCGCGCCGGCGGCGTGGCGTGCCCGCCTGGCGTGGCGTGATCGGATCGAGTCGCTCGCGGAGCGTCTCTTTATGGCCGATGGGGACGATCGGGACGACGTTCGACGCCGCCGATCGTGAGCGGCCGTATTATGTTTTCGAGGAGTCGGGTAACGGTATGGCTGACGAGGGACATCACAACGACGCCGCCTTGCAGGATGTCTGGGCAACGCTCCACGAGTTGTCCGCGCGGCAGCGCGAGACCGATCGCCGCGTGCAGGAGATGGACCGGCAGATGCAGGAAATGGATCGGCGCCTACGGCAAAGCGCGGAGCCGTTCGTGACCCAAGCCGCCCCGCCGGAGATCCAGGGCATCCGCGGCGAACACTCCGCACGTTGGCGGGAGATCGACCGTGAGATGCAGGAGACCGATCGGCGACTGCAGCAGACGTACGAGCTGTTCGTCAGCGAGTGGGACACGCTGATCGAAGCACTCGCCAAGCGCGACCTGATTCCACTTCTGAATTGTCGCGGGATCGAAGTGGACCACGTGTCCAGACACCACAAGCGGAACTACGGCGGGCGTCGTTGGGAGATCGACATCGTCACCGTCAGCAGCCGCGAGGTACTGGCCGTTCTCGTGAGAACGACGCTGAAGAGAGACGGTGTCGATGAGTTTCTGGACACCTTGCGGCACGTCGACGAGCTGATGCGAGAGTATGCCGGGCGAGCCATCTACGGGGCGGTCGCCTACCTGCAAGCTGAGGAGTCCGCCGATGCATACGCGGAACGCCAGGGGCTGTTCGTGATTCGGGCGACGGGCAGCAGCACGAGCATCGCGAACCACGAGGACTTCCAGCCGCGCACGTTCGGGCGTGGCGTCCGGTCCTCGGGAACGGAGGCGCGGTCGTAACTCTCGGCCAGCGGCTCCAGCCGCTCCATGTGGGACGGAACGGCTCGCGGATCGACGGCAACTCCATGACTACTCCAGGATCAGCGTGGAGTCGGCCAGTGCCTCGGCCAAGGGGAGGAGCTCGATGCCGTCACGGTGTTCGCGGCGGTCGCCGCCGAACAGAAGCATGCACCGTGCCATCGGGTAGTCGATTCGGAACTGCCTGAGTCCGCGGAGGTCGGCGGGTCGGATCGTGCGGGTCCGCTTGACCTCGATCGCGATCAGGCCGTCGCCGCCGTAAGCGACGAAGTCCACTTCCGTGCCTGACGCGGTGCGCCAGAAGAAGAGATCCAGCTTGAGCGAGCGGTAGGCGATGGCGGCGCGCAGCTCCTGGTAGACGAGCGTCTCCAGCGCGGGGCCGTCGATCTCCTCCGGGCTGTCGAGCGGACCCGTTGGCCTGATCGCCCGGTAGACGCCCACGTCGAACAGAAAGAACTTCGGATGGGCGGTCATCCGGCGCTTGGCTCGCTTGGTGAAGACCGGGACCCTGGTCGCGATCAGCAGGTCTTCCAGCAGGTCGAAGTAGGCGGCAGCCGTCTTGCGGTCCACCCCCACGTCGCGGGCCACCTCGGACACGTTGAGGGGCGCCGCCTGCGAGAAGCTGGCGCTTTCCAGGAACCGGCTGAACGCGGCAAGGTTGCGGGTGCGTCCTTCTTCGAGCACCTCCTGGCGGAGGTAGTTCTCGACGTACGATGCCAGGTACGAGGCGGGGTCCGGCTGGGTGTACACCGACGGAAGCTGGCCGTGGATCAGCGCCCGCTCCAACGCGAAGTCGCTGCCGGCTTCGGCGGCCGTCAGCGGGTGCAGGTGAAGGGTGCGCGCTCGGCCGCCGAGCAGGTTGACGCCGCGCCGGCGCAGGCTGCGAGCGCTCGACCCGGTCAGGATGAAGCGCAACCCTGCCGTCTCGATCAGCCGGTGGACCTCGTTGAGGACCAGAGGCGTCCGCTGCACTTCGTCGACCACAACCCATCCGTCATGGCCGGGCGGGATCAGGTCCCGCAGCCGTTGCGGCCGCGCCAGCAGCTCCAGGTACAGGGCATGGTCGAGCAGATCGAGGTGGACGGCATCCGGGAACCGCTGCTCGAGCAGCGTGGTCTTGCCGGTCCCGCGGGGGCCGAACAGGAAGAAGCTCTGGCGGCCGGTGGACGGAATCTCCAGAGATCTGGGATACATGCTCCCATTTTACGACGTAAAACGGGAGTTTCAATCCCGAAATGCCGTAGATGATGCATTGCTGCCGGGTCTCGGTACGTGCCAGTCGCGGTAGTCGATCGACGCGCTGTCCTGGATGACGCCACCGCCGGCCGTACTCGACCGGCAACACTCCGGGAGCCCGGGACCGGAGGCGCATTCGCAACTCTCGGCCAGCGGCTCCAGCCGCTCCATGTGGGGCGGAGCGGCAAGATCCCGGGCGTACAGGGATGCTCGCGGCCGGGGCCTACGAGCGCGCGCGGCTCACGCGGGCCAGGAAGTCGGCAGTCGTGGGGCAGTCCACGATCCACTCCCCCGCTTCGGCGAGGCGATCCGAGTCGGTCACGCCGGCCAGCGCTACCGACAGCCGCTCCGCCGCCGTCGAACCGAACCGCCGTTCCGCCAAACGGTGCAGTAGGGCCCTCTGCCGGTCGATCCCCTGTTCGATTCCTTGCTCAATCCCCCGTTCGATGCCTCGTTCAATCCCCCGTTCGATGCCCTGCTCCAGGATTTCCGCTTCCCAGCGATCGATCTTCTCCAACAACACGGCGCTTACCTCCTCGTACTCGCGGATCGACGGCAACTCCATGCCCCACTTCCGGCCCAGGACGCCAAGCCACAGGTCGAAGCTCCTCGTGAGCCCCGGTTTGCCCGCCTCCGCGAGCCATTCGCCCAACTCCCGTACCCGTTCCGGCAACGCGCCCGCCTGCGCACCCTGCTCCACCTCCGCGACCCATCGCAGCAGGTTCGCTCGCGGCAGATCATCCGCCGTCACCGCCAACAGATCAACCACGTCGTAGCTCACGGCGAGCTGCGCCGCACCGTCCCGCTCCGTCCGCTGCACCAGCCCGGCGAGCGTCGGCGGCGCGTCCCATCGCTTGTCGCCGTTGTACACGACCACGTGCAGCACCGGATCGGCCCGATCGTCCTTGCTCCACGTGGTGCGGTCACGGTACAGCCGCTGGTAGAGCAGGCTCGTGTAGTTCAGAAACCGCAGCGGCATTGAGTAGTCCACGCGCGACTGATGCTCGATCACCACGTGCAGCGTCTGCACCCCGCCGCGACCGTCGCTCCGGTCGATCGACCAGACCACGTCACCGAGCCGCCGGCGCAGTGCGTCGGTGACGTTCTCGGTGGCGCGATCGCGGAGGGTGGAGAAGTCGAGCGCGTCGGCCCAGCCGGCGGGGCGCAGCGGGGCGATGAACCCGATGAGCAGGTCCCAGACGATGCGTCGGTGGGTGAGCAGTCGTTTGTATGCCGGGTCGTCCATGATCGCTTCCGATCGGGCACACAAGCGACAACCGTGTCGGCGCGGTGCCCGTCACCACTGACAATGGCCTCACAGTCAGCGGCGCTTCAGTCGCGCACGTTTGGCAGCCAACCCGGTGCCCGGTAGCCGGCGCCAGCACCGCCGGTACACCGACGAAAGCTGCCCGGAGGTTCAGTGCCCGCTCCAACGCAGGTGGTCGTGCAGATCGAGGTGGACCGCACCCGTGGAACCGCTGGTCGAGCAACGTGGTCTTACCGGTCCCGCGGGGGCCGAACAGGAAGAAGCTCTGGCGGCCGGTGGAGGGGACCTCCAGAGATCTGGGTATCTACTCCCGTTTTGCGACGTAAAACGGAAGTTTCAACCCCGAAATGCGGCTGCAGTCGGTGGCCGCCACCTTCACAGTGACGTTGAAGTAACGACCTCCGAGGCGTTAGATGATCAATGCCGGCGGGGCTAGGGCTCCGGCGGCCTCTTCTTCGTCCTTCGATACTGATTCGGAGCTCGATCCGGTTCGCGCGGGGTCTTTTCGTCAGGGGGCCGCGCTCCCAGTGGAGCTGGGTACGGTCCCTGTACCGTCCAGAGGGTCGGCTCGGGCTCTTTCGGGTCCGGCCCATCAATCATGCCCTTCAGCAAGCGCCTGATCTCGCGCACGAACATCATCATCGCCAGTTCGATGGGTCGGCGCGTTGCGGACGTCTCACCTTCACGGTCGCCGCCTCACGCCGGGTCGAACTGGATGCGCAGCCGGGTGCCCGTCGCGCGTGCGACCTTCTCCAGCGTCCGCGTCGAAGGCGGCACCCGGCCGCTCTCCAGCCGCGCGACCGCCGATTGCGTCGTCTTCATCCGCGCGGCGAGTTGCGCCTGGGTGAAGCCCGCGCGCGTGCGCGCCTCGATCAGCGCGCGGGCCACCTCGTACTCCGGCGCCAGCCGCTCATACGCCTCGCGGTAGTCCGCTTCCCGGCTCCACTTCTCATGCAGTTCCGCAAGCGTGCTCATTGCGATACGTCCCCGGCGCGTTGCAGCGCCACCTCGATCTCCCGGCGCGGTGTCCGTTTGGTCGCCACGCCATGGGCGAGGAGGGACTATAGCATGCGTGCTATGAGTCTCGGCAGCCCCGTCGCCCGGGTCTACGGAGTGGATGTCTCGGCCGAGAGCTCCCGTGCCGTTGCCATGACGCGCGTCCAGGCCGCCTCGACGTGCTCGCGGCGGGTCGCGGGGGAGCCGACCGCCAGGCGGAGCACGAACCGGTCGTCGAGCATCGTGTGGGTCAGGTAGAGGGCGCCCGACTCGTTGAGGCGGTTCATCAAGGCTTCGTTGAACGCGTCGTCCGAGCGGTGGCGGAAGCAGACGAGCCCGACGGACAGCGGCGCGGCCAGCTCGAAGTCATCGCTCCGCTCCACCTGCGCGGCGAACCACTCGGCATGGGCGATGCTCGCGCGGACGTGGGCGCGCAGGCCCTCCGCGCCGTAGTGGCGGATGACGAACCAGAGCTTGAGGGCGCGGAAGCGGCGGCCGAGCGGCACGTGCCAGTCGCGGTAGTCGATGACCTGGCCCGATTCGGTCGCGCGGTTGCGCAGGTATTCGGGGAGGACGCTCAGCGCGTCGATGAGCGCGGCGCGGTCGGCGACCCAGAAGGCGCTGCAGTCGAAGTTGGTCAGCAGCCACTTGTGCGGGTTGAAGGTGTAGCTGTCCGCGTGCTCGAGCCCGTCGATCAGGCCGCGGTGCTCGGGGCAGATGGTGGCGCTGCCGGCGTGCGCGGCATCGACGTGGAGCCAGATCCGTTCCCGGCGGCAGAGGGCGCCGATCGCGCGCACCGGGTCCACGGCGCCGGAGGAGGTGGTGCCGACGGTGGCGCAGACCATCGCCGGGATGGCGCCCGCGTCCCGGTCCGCGGCGATGGCCGCCTGCAGCGCGTCGGTGCGCATGGCGTGGCGGCCGTCGGTGTCGACCAGGCGCAGGTTGTCGCGGCCGAGGCCGGCGATCTTCACCGCCTTCTCGATCGAGGAGTGGGCGTGGCGGGAGGTGTAGACGGTCAGCCGCTGCTGCGGGGATCCCTGGCCGGCGCCGTGCTCGTTGACGGCGCCGCCGCTGGCGCGTTCGCGCGCCGCGAGCAGGGCGGTGAGCGTGCTGCTCGACGCGCTGTCCTGGATGACGCCGCCGCCGGCCGTGCTCGACCGGAACCGCTCCGGGAGCCCCAGCAGGTCGACCAGCCAGTCGAGCACGTGCGTCTCCAGCTCCGTGCAGGCGGGGCTGGTCGCCCAGAGCATGCCCTGCACGCCGAGGCCGGACGAGAGCAGGTCGCCCAGGATCGCCGGGCCGGAGGCGTTGGCCGGGAAGTAGGCGAAGAAGCTCGGCGACTGCCAGTGCGTGATGCCGGGCATGATGATGTCGTCGACGTCGCGCAACACGTCGGCGAACGGCTCGCCGCGCTCGGGCGCGGTGCGCGGCAGGCGTTCGCGCACCGATCCGGGGGCCGCGTGTGAGAGGACCGGGTAGTGCTCGACCTCCTCCATGTAGCGGGCGATGCGCTCGATCATCTCGGCGCCGCAGCGCCGGAACTCGTCCGGAGTCATGTGTGGGGCGTCGTCCATGGGAAGCTCCCCCGGCTTACGCCGGCGTGATGAAGGTCTCCGCGAGGGCGACCACGCAGGAGCTGCGGTCGCCGCCGCCGATGACCGGCTTCCACTTCGCGTCCGCGTACGGGGCGCCGTCGACGCGGACGCCGTTGGCGCGGATCTCTGCGTCGCTCGCGAACAGCAGCACGTTGAACAGGGAGCGTTGCGCGTACACCGCGGGGTCGTCGCCGCGGTAGGAGACGACCGGCATCTCGAACCGCCGCCAGGTGACCCGCAGGTCCAGGCCGGTGGCCTGGATGGTCCAGGAGCGCTCGTCCCGGGCGGGGTCGCCGCGCCGCAGACGGGCGTCGAGGATGGGCGTATCCTGCCCGAACGGACCGCCGCGGCCGCCGCCCCAGGCGTCATGGACCCAGGCGGTGACGGCGCGGTTGTCGGTGAACACGCCCAGCACGGAAGCGGCGTCCTCGTCCCGGATCGACACGTAGGCGGTGACGCCTTCGCCGGCGGGGCTGGCGTGCGTGTGGTAGAGGCTGACGCGGGCGGTCTCGCCTTCCTCCTCACCTTTCATGGCACAGATCCAGTGCTCGCCGACCCAGCGGAGGGGGCCGTCGAACACGCGCGACTGCACGGGATGACTCGGGTTGATGCTCAGATCAGATCGTCGATCGTCACGTCGAGTGCGATGGCGATCCGCTTCATGGCGTTGACCGATCCGGGCTTCTTCGCATTCTCGATGTCCGACAGATAGGAGTTGGCAATGCCGGCGGCCGTAGCCAGCTCACCTGCTCTCATGCCGCGATATTCGCGCCAGACCCGGACCGGGTGCTCGCCGTTGGCGATTCTCTTGACCAGCGTAAACGGCACGAGATCCTGGTTGGGATCCTCAAGGACCCTCTTGATGATCGCGGCATCCACAGTGTCGTCATTGCTCCTTGAAGGGGTCGGCCTGATCAAGGTCTGGCCACCGGATCGAGGGGGTAGATCGGCCGGGGGAGGCGCTGCCAGTCGAGGTCGCGCAGGCCCGACTGGGTGGCGCCGGGGGTGTCCGCGCGGATCACCTGCGAGATCCACGGACGGTAGTAGTGCCAGTTGCTGGCCGTCTTCACCACGACGATCTTCGCGTCGCCGACTTCGACGCCGAAGTGCTCGTAGACCGCGGGGTGGTTGCCGCCGATGCCGGTGTGCTCGCTGACGACCACGTGGACGGAGCCGCTGCGGAGCAGGCAGGCGGTGCCCATGTCGAACGACGTGATGGCCTGCACCGGAACCTCGATGCAGCCGCCGCCCACCGCCACCACCTCCGCGTCGATCTCCACCGGGGACCCGAAGTGGGGGTCCAGCCGGCGGCCGATCGGCCCGCGCACCGAGGCGCCGGCACCGGCCCGGGCGGCCTGCCTGGCCATCACGGGATCGACGATCGGCACCAGGGCCATCTGCGACGGCCGCTGCCGGAGCAGCTCGGCCAGCAGGGTCGTGCTGTCGCCGGGCGCGCCGCCCCAGACGCTGTCGCCGGTGTCGGAGAGCACGACCAGGCCGCGATCGGCGGCGATCGCCTGCGCCACCGCCTCCGCGGGGTTGATACTGTCCTGCTTCAGGAACTCGTCGCGCAACTCCCAGGCCAGGTCCGCCAACTCGCCGGCCAGCCGCTCGGCCAGATCCCGGTCGCCGTCGGTGACGACCGCGCATGCCCAGCCGCCTTCGGGGATGTCCATCCACGGCTGCATGGGAAAGGTGGAGGCGGACGCGACGCCGGGCAGCCGCTCGATGGCCCGCGCGCGGTCGAACCAGGTCTTCATGGGCCCGGCCGCGGTCAGGAACTGCTCCTGGTGGGTGACGAGGGGGATCTTCCGCCACGCGACGGTGGGTTGGAGCTGGCCGCGCAGGATGGGCATGAGCAGGCGGGCGGCGAGCTGCCCGGTGTCGCGCATGGCGTGCGGCTGCGTGCGGTGCGCGACCAGGGCGTCGCAGCCGTCGACCATGCGCTGCGTGAGGTTGGCGTGGTGGTCGAGCGAGAGGACGATCGGAGTGTCCGGGCCGATGGCGCGGCGCACCAGTTCCTGCAGGCGCCCCTCGACGTCGGGCTCGTCCTCGGCCACGGCGGCGCCGTGCAAGGCCAGGTAGACGGCGTCGAGCGGAGCCGCGGCGCGGATGCCGGCGGTGATGCGCTCCTCGAACCATTCGCGGGTCTCGGGCGTGAGCGGGCCGTGCGCGCCGGCCGTGGCGTGGATGAGCGGGCACGGTTGCCAGTCGAATCCGGCCGCTTCGAGCTCGTGCAGGAAGCCGCCGACCTCGTGATTGGAGCGGTTCTCCAGGGCCGCGGGACTCTCGACCAGCCCGTATTCCCGAAAGGTGTCAAGCGTCGTCCGCTGCGACGTGAAGGTGCTGGTCTCCTGCGTGTAGGCGACGACCGCCACGCGCGGACTCATGGGTGCTCCACCGGAGTGGCGATGCCCAGTTGCCGCGCGCAGCGGGCGAGGTCACACGTCATCGGGTTCGGGTCGCCTGCGCACGGCTTTCAACTCGGGCTGAGAACCAAACGCCTCACTCAAGCGTCGTCGAGCGTCAGCGTCGATCAGCCCCTGCGAACCAAGCTCGACCACTGCGGTCCTGGTCTTTCCGGCGTGGATGGCCATCGCGCGGCGCATGAGCTCATCGTCCAGATCGATCGTCGTTCTCATCGGTGCTTTCTACCCATGATTGACCATATCGGCCAGTCCTGCAGGAGCCATACGTCGCCGGGTCAGCCGTCCCCGGCGGCGGCGTCGGCGCGGCGGCGCTGCTCGGCCGGCTCGGGGAGGAGGGCGAACGCCACGCCGCCGGCCAGGCCCAGCACCCCCACGGCGATCGCGCTGCCGGCCAGGCTGAGCGCGGCCGCCGCGACGCCGGCGACGGTCGGCCCCAGCACGCTGCCGATGTCGCTGATCAGCCGCCAGAGTCCCAGGAACTGCCCGGAGCGGCCGGGCGGCGCCAGGTCGGCCCCGTAGGTCATGTTGATGCCGCTGCCCAGGCCGTTGCCGATGGCGCCGATCATGCCGACGGCCAGCAGCGCCGCGAACGACCCGGTCAGCGGCGTGGCCGCCAGCCCCACGGCGAGCAGCAGCGTGGCGGGGGCGGAGGCGAAGCGGCGGCCGAAGCGGTCCATGACGATGCCGGCCGGCAGGAACATCACGATCTCCATGCCGGCGGTCAGCCCCGCCACCAGGCCGATCTCCACCACGTTGAGCCCGATGTGGGCGCCCCACAGCGGCACGATGACGCGCCTGGAGGCGCGCAGCACGGACAGCGCGACCATGGCCGCGCCGGCCGTGGTCAGGATGCGCCGGCCGCTGCGGAGCTCCTGCCAGAGGTCGGCGATGGCGCCGCCTCTCCTGCCGGCCGCGGAGGAGAGCCCCTGGGGTGGGAAGGACGGCATCAGGCGCATCATCAGCGCGGACGCGACGAGCGCCAGCACGATCGGCACCACGAAGACCGCCTGCAGGCCGAACCGGTCGCCGATGAACCCGCCGGCGATCGGTCCGATCAGGCTGCCGATGCGGGTGACGCCGCCGGTGGTGGCCAGCGCGCGGCCCCGCAACTGCGGCGAGGCGGCGCGGCTCATCCAAGCCAGGCGCGCCAGCATCCACGCGCCGTGGCAGCCGCCGATGCCCAGCAGCAGCGCACCGAAGGCGGGCGCTGCCTCGACCAGGGCGGCGCCCGCGCAGCAGCCGGCCAGCGCCACGCCGGCCGAGGCCTGGAGCCGCTTCTCCCCGAAGCGCGCGCAGGCCAGGCCGATCGGCACGGCGATGACCATGCCGCCCAGGCCGTGCAGGGCGAAGGCGGCGCCCGCACCGGCGAACCCGGCTCCCAGCTCCAGGGCCAGCAGCGGGATGAACGGAAAGACCGCGGCGACGCCGGCCGACTCCAGCAGCACCGGCAGGAACACCGGCAGCATCAACCCGCGCATGGTCGCGCGGCCGGGGATCGCGCCGTCGGGCTCGGCTTGCCCGCGTGCGAGGCTCAGCGGAGAACCTCGTCCGCCTTCATCTTCCGGAGGGCATCCTCCACGGCCGCGACGGTGTGGTCGATCTGCGCGTCGGTGTGGACGGCGCTGACGATGAACGCGCCGCCGAGCGCGTCGACGCCGCGGTTGAGCAGCGCCCGCTTGAACGGCTCGCTGTAGCGCGGCGCGCGCCCTTCGGCGACCGCCTCCCGCGGAGCCGTGCACAGCTCGGGATCGCCGTCGTGGGTGGCGCCGAACACGAGCCAGACCATCGACGCGCGCTGGTGGCAGAAGCAGGTCACGGCGGCGGCGGCGATCGCGCGGTCGATGCCTTGCCGCAGGCGGCGCGCGGCCCGCTCGGCGGCGTCGTTGGCGGCGCCGTCGGCGATCAGCTCCAGGCAGCGCGTGCCGGCGGCGGCGCTCAGCGGGTTGGCGTTGAAGGTGCCGGGGTGGCCGATGCGCCGGCGGGCGTCCACGTCGGGCGGGAAGGACAGGATGTTCAGCAGGTCCGTGCGGCCGCCCACCGCGCCGCCCGGCAGGCCGCCGGCCAGGATCTTGGCCAGCGTGGTCAGGTCGGGACGGACGCCGTAGCGCTCCTGGGCGCCGCCCTTGGAGAGGCGGAAGCCGGTGACGACCTCGTCGAAGATGAGCAGCACGCCGCGCCGCGCGGTGATCTCGCGCAGTTGGCCCAGGAAGTCCGGGTGCACGCCGTAGTAGCCCATGGCGCCGCCGGTGGGCTCGATCATGACGGCGGCGACGTTGCCCGCGGCCAGGGCTTCGTCGACCGCGTCCGGATCGGTTTCCGGCAGCACCGTGACCGTGGCGCGGGTCGCATCGGGGATGCCGGTGGCCGGGTAGCGGCCGGAGCCGCCGGCGACGTAGTCGTGCCAGCCGTGGAAGTGGTCGGCGAAGGTGACGATCCGGTCACGGCCCGTGCAGCCGCGGGCGATGCGGATCGCCATCATCGACGCCTCGGTGCCGGAGCTGTGAAAGCGGATGCGCTCGACCGACGGCATCAGCGCCCGCACCGCGCGCGCCCAAGCGATCTCCTGCTCGGTATTGGCGCCGAGTTGCGTGCCGTGCGAGAGCTGGGCGGTGGCCGCGGCCACCAGCTCGGGGTGGCTGTGGCCGAGCAGCAGTGCGCCGTGCCCCATCACGTAGTCGACGTATTCGCGGCCGTCGGCGTCCCACTTCAGAGCGCCGGCGGCACGGGTCATGAAGACCGGGAACGGCAGGATTCGGCGTACGTCATGCGTGGCGCCACCGGGAAACACGTCCAGCGCCTCCCGGAAGAGATCCGCGGAGCGCGGATGGAGCGCGACGTACTCGCGCGTGATCGAGTCGGATGCAGTGAGCGTCGGACGGGCCATGGTCAGTTCCTCGCTACTTGCGCGCCAGCACGCGGCCGGGGAGGGCGCCGGTGGGGGCGCCGTCGGCGATGATCGGCCGGCCGTTGACCAGCACCCAGCGCATGCCGACCGCTTCCTGGCGGGGTTCCTCCCAGGTTGAGCGGGCCGCCACCGTGGCGGCGTCGAACACCGCCAGGTCGGCCGCCGCGCCCGCCCGGATCACGCCGCGGTCGGGGACGCGGAAGCGCTCGGCCGGGAAGCCGGCCATCTTGTAGACGGCCTCCGGCAGGCGCAGCAGGCCGCGTTCGCGGACGAACTCGCCCAGCACGCGGGCGAAGCAGCCGAAGCTGCGCGGGTGCGGGTGTGGCACGTCGTAGACGCCGTCCGAGGCAACCATCATGCGCGGGTGCACGGCGGTCGCGGCGATCACCCGTTCGTGCTCCTCCACCGGCGTCTGCCAGGGGTAGACCATCGTCACCGCGCCCTCTTCCTCCATGACCAGGTCGAAGGCGAACTCGGCCATGGACTTGCCGGCCGCCGCCGCCAGGTCGACCGTGCGCCGGCCGACATGGCGGCCGGAACGGCTGTAGCCGACGATCTGATCGCCGCGTCCCAGGTACTTGGTCAGCCCTGCCACCGCGATGTCGCGCACGCCGGGCTGCCGCAGCCGCTCGGCCATGGCCGGCCAGCCGCCGGGGTGCAGGTGGATGGGCAGCGCCATCTCCAGGTGGGTCATGCCGGCGGGGTAGAGGTAGGACTCGAATGACAGGTCCACTCCCTCGCGCTCTACCTGCTCCAGGGCCGCACCGGAGTCTTCGTCGACGCGCTCGTGGCTGACGTGCACGGGACAGCCCGAAGCCTTGGCCAGCTCGATCGTCTCCCGCCACGCGACCGGGCGGCCCAGGTGCGAGTAGCGCTGATGGGCGGCGTAGATGCCGCCGTGCGCGGCGGTGACCTGGCAGAGGCGTACCAGCTCGTCGAAACTGGCGTTGGCGCTCGGTTGATAGTCCAGCCCCAGGCAGAGCGCGCCGGCGCCGGCGTCCATCCACTCGCGGGTGCCGTCCTCCATCGCCTGCAGCTCGTCCGGCGTCGCGTGGCGGGCATCCCATCCCATCGCCCGCAGGCGCACGGCGCAGTGCGGGACCTGCGGGAACACGTTCAGCGGCGTCGCCCCGGCAAAGCGGTCCAGGTAGGAGTCGATGGTCGGCCAGCGCGCCTCGATCTGCGAGCCGCCGTAGAGGGTGGCGGTATAGGCGAACAGCTCCTCGCACTCCGGCGAGTCGAGCGGCGCCCAGCCGAAGCCGTCCGGGGCCAGCAGGTTGGTGGTGATCCCCTGCCGGGCGCCCACCAGCGTGTCGTGGCCGGCGAGCAGCGCCAGCTCCGAGTGCACGTGCACGTCGATGAACCCGGGAGTGACCGTCAGCCCGGTGGCGTCGATGGTGGTGTCCGCCGTGGCGGAGCCCAGGTCGCCGACGGCGGCGATCGCGTCGCCCTGCAGGCCGACGTCCGCCGGGTAGGCGGGACCGCCGGTGCCGTCGACGATCGTACCGCCGGTGATGAGCACGGAGAAGGTAGGAGCGGTATTCAGGCCCATGGCGGGACTATGAGTCCGCCGGGAGGGTCGCGCAAGCGACCCGAGCGGAGGAGTCTATAGTCGAGGTTGGGGCTGGGGGCAGACGGAGGCCGCGACGGCCTCGGTCTGCCGGCGATGAGTCCGCCGGGGGGGGCCGCGCAAGCGACCCGAGAGACCGCGTCCCGTGCTACGGTGACGCTGCCCGCACGCACCCGGCTCCACCGCACCCATGTCCCCACTTCCCCGCGCCATGCTGATCGACCTGGACGACACTCTGCTCGCCTCCACTGCCGGCGGCCGACAGGCGATGGAAGTCATCACCCGGCAGGTCGCCGACGACACCGCGGTGCCCTTGGCTCAGGTGAGCCAGGCCATGGCCGAGGCCTCCACCTGGTTCTGGTCAGACGAGGAGCGCCGCGCCCGCGCTCGCCTTGACCAGTCCGGCGCACGTGCCCGCATCGTCGAGCGTGCCCTGGAGCTGCTGCGGTGCACGGTACCCGTCGACGCGGAGGCCTTGGGCATCCGCGCCGTGGCAGAACGCCTTCGCGTCCTGGAGCCGATCCCCGGCGCCCTGGAGACCGTCGCCGAGCTGCGCCGCCGCGGCGTGCGGCTGGCGCTGGTCACCAACGGCGGCGCGGCCGACCAGCGCGCCAAGATCGACCGGCACGCCGTCGACCGCCGATTCGACGCCGTGCTGGTGGAAGGCGAACTGGGCTTCGGCAAGCCCGACCCGCGCATCTTCCGGCTCGCGCTGGAGCGGCTGGACGTGACCGCCGCCGACGCGTGGATGGTCGGCGACGACCTGCCCTGGGACATCGCCGGCGCGCAGGCGGTGGGCATCCACGGGGTGTGGGCGCGAGACCACGCCGCGACGGGCGCGACGGGCGACGGAACGGTGCAGCCCGACCGCACCGTGGGCACGATCGCGGAGCTGTTGGCCTGAACCGAGCCGCCGTCGCTACCTTGGAACCGATGGCCACGCGGCTGCCGGTTCCCCCTCCGCTCCAGCCGATCGATCAGCGCCTGATCGCCTGGATGGACCGCCACGGCGTGCGCCTGCTGCGGGTGACCATCGGGGTGGTGTTCATCTGGTTCGGGGCGCTGAAGCTCTTCCCGGGCGCCAGCCCGGCGGCCGGCCTGATCGTGTCGACCTACCCGTTCCTGCCGCCGGGGCTGTTCCTGCCGTTCCTGGGCTGTTGGGAGATGGCCATCGGCACGGGCTACCTCACCGGGCGACTGCTGCGCGTGACGGTGGCGCTGATGTACGCGCAGATGCTGGGGGCGATGTCGCCGATCGTGGTGAACCCGGAAGCGGTGTTCGTCGCGGCGCCGTTCGTGCTGACCCTGGAAGGCCAGTACATCGTCAAGAACCTGGTCCTGCTGGCCGCCGCCATCGTCATCGGCGCAAAGGTGCGCTGACCGAGTCGTACGCGTAGATCAGCAGGTTGACGTCGGGGACGATCATGTCCCGCGGGCGGCGTCTTCCGCCTCGATCCGATCGCAGAGCTGATTCATGCTCATACCTCGGAAGCCGGGCTTGATCCCGAGCGCATGGGCCTTGACCCGGAAGGCGGCACGCGGTTCGTGCGTGTCCAGATGCGCGAGACCAATCTGCAGCGTGTGGTCCAACACATCACGAAACGGGCGGTCCTCAATCCGGGCCCGCTCTCGGAGCTCCCGCAAGATCGCATCATTGATGTTCACCGTGGTGCGCATATGAATCATCATGATGCTTCCACATTTCGGTGAGTCAAGGTTCGCGCTTGCCGTCCGAGCCGCCGGCCGGTCGAGGTAGCCGGAAGAGCCGCCCGTCACTATCTTTCCCGGCGATCCCATGGTCGAGGTCACGGCACTGGGCAAGTCGTACGGGTCGGTTCGCGCGCTCGACGGCGTGCGCTTCTCCATCGCCGCCGGGGAGATCGTCGGCCTGCTGGGTCCCAACGGCGCCGGCAAGACCACGGTCCTGAAGATCCTGACCGGCTACCTGCAGCCCGACCACGGGACGGTCACGGTCGACGGCCTGGACGTGCTCACCGACACCCTGGCGGTGCAGGAGCGGATCGGCTACCTGCCGGAGAACGCGCCGCTCTACCCCGAGCTGACCGTGCAGTCGTACCTGCGCCACATCGCCGAGCTGCGGCGCCTGTCTCCGGAGGAGGGGCGGGCGCGCATCGTGACCGCGCTTGCGGAGACCGGGCTGGCCGACCAGATGACGCGGCCGATCGGGGAGCTCAGCAAGGGCTACCGGCAGCGGGTCGGGCTGGCGCAGGCGATCCTCCACCAGCCGAAGCTGCTGATCCTGGACGAGCCGAGCGTGGGCCTGGACCCGACGCAGATCGTGCAGATCCGCAGGCTCATCCGCGCGCTGGCACGGCACAGCACGGTGCTGTTCTCGACCCACATCCTGAGCGAGGTGGAGGCGCTCTGCGACCGCGCGGTGATCATCATGCAGGGCCGCATCCGCGCCGACGCCGACCTGGAGACGCTGGCCGCGGGCACCGCGGTTCAGGTCACGCTGGCCGCGGAAGTGCCGGAGGCGCGTGAGCGGCTGCAGGCCCTGCCGGGCGTGTCGGCGGTGGAGCGGGAGCATGACGAGCGCGCCGTCCGCTACCGGATCACGGCGGACGCTCCGGTAGAGGAGCTCGGCCGCGCCGTGTTCGACGCGGCTGCCGCCGGCGGCTGGCCGGTGAGCGAGCTGCGCCAGGAGCGGCGCACGCTGGAAACGGTGTTCGACGCGTTGGCGCGCGAGGCCGGCGCCGGCCCCGCGGGAGCGGAGGTCGCCGGGTGAGCGAAGCGAACCTCGCTCGAAGAGTGACGCCGGCGCTGTCGGTCGCGCGCAAGGAGGTGCTGAGCTACTTCAGCTCGCCGCTGGCCTTCATCGCGGTGGGCGCGTTCCTGGCGGCGACCCTGTTCACGTTCTTCTGGGTGGAGGCGTTCTTCGCGCGCGGCATCGCCGACGTGCGCCCGCTGTTCGCCTGGATGCCGCTGCTGGTAATGCTGCTGGTGGCGGCGCTGGGCATGCGCCAGTGGAGCGAGGAGCAGCGCTCCGGGACGCTGGAGATCCTGCTCACCCTGCCGGTGCGGCCGATCGCGCTGGTGATGGGCAAGTTCCTGGCGATCGAGGTGCTGGTGGCCACGGCGCTGCTGCTGACCCTGCCGTTGCCGCTGACCGTCGCGGTGCTCGGCGATCTGGACCCGGGGCCGGTGATCGGCGGCTACCTGGCGTCGCTGCTGATGGCCGGCGCCTACGCCGCGCTCGCCCTGTTCCTGTCGTCGCGCACCGCCAACCAGATCGTCGCCTTCATCTCCACCGCCGTGGTGGGCGGCGCGCTCTACCTGGTGGGCACGCCGGGGGTCACCGACTTCGCGGGCGGCGCCGGCAACCTGCTGCGGCAGCTCGGCACCGGCAGCCGCTTCGCCTCGATCGAGCGCGGCGTCCTGGATCTCCGCGACCTGGTCTACTACCTGTCGCTCACCGCCGGCTTCCTGGCCGCCGGCGTGCTGGCGCTGGACGCCAAGCGGTGGAGCCGCGGGGCCGTGACGGCGCGCTACCGCCGGCGCGCGCTGGCGGCCGCCGCGCTGGCGGCCGCCAACCTGATCCTGCTCAACGTGTGGCTGGGGCCGTTCGCGCGCGCGCGCATCGACCTCACCGCCGAACGTGCCTACTCGCTGTCGCCGGCCACGGTCTCGCTGCTGCAGGGTCTGCCCGAGCCGCTCGCGATCCGCGCCTACCTGAGCGAGCGCACCCATCCGCTGCTGGCGCCGCTGACGCCGCAGATCGGCGACTTGCTGGAGGAGTACCGCATCGCCGGCCGCGGCACGGTCACCGCCGAGGTGATCGACCCGGGCGGCGACCCGGAGGCCGAGGAGGAGGCCGTGCAGGCCTACAACATCCGGCCCACCCCCTTCCAGGTCGAGGACCGTTTCGAGCAGGGCATCGTCAACTCCTACTTCGACGTGGTGGTCAGCTACGGCGACCAGTACGAGGTGCTGGGGTTCCAGGACCTGATCCGCATCGACCGCGGCCGCGACGGCATCACCGAGGTGCGCCTGCGCAACTTCGAGTACGACCTGACCCGCGCCATCAAGAAGGCGTCGTCCGGGTTCCGGAGCGTCGACTCGCTGTTCGCGGCGCTGCGCGACCCCGTGGAGCTGGCGCTGTACGTGACGCCGGACACGCTGCCGCCGGACCTGGACGAGCCGCGCTCGGTGGTGGCCGAGGCCGCCGCGGCGCTGGCCGAACGGTCGGGCGGGGCGCTGGTGTTCCGGGAGATCGACCCCGGTCCCGAGGGGGCCGAGGGCCGCCGGGAGCTGGCCGAACGGTACGGCCTGCAGCCGATCGCGGTATCGCTGTTCTCGACGGAGACCTACTACTTCGACCTGATCCTGGAGTCGGCCGGCCAGGCGTTCATCGTCCGGCCGGAGGACGAGTACAGCGCCGCGTCGGTCACCGCCGCGGTGGAGGCGGCGCTGAAGCGCGTCGCTCCGGGGTTCCTGCGCACCGTCGGCGTGCGCCTGCCGCCCGCGGGGCCCACGCAGGATCCCTTCGGGCGGCCGCAGCAGCCGTTCGCGTCCTGGCAGCTCCTGCAGCAGCAGCTCTCCGACGACTACGCCGTGCAGCGGGTGGATCTGAGCCGGGGGGAGGTGCCCGCGCAGGTCGACGCGCTGCTGGTGGTGGCGCCGCAGGCACTGAGCGAGCGGGAGCGGTTCGCCGTCGACCAGTACCTGATGCGCGGCGGTGCGCTGCTGGTGGCCGCGGGCAGCTACCGCGCCGGCGCCGACGCGCTCACCGAGGGCATCTCGCTGAACCGCGCCGGCGAGGGGATGGCGGCGCTGCTGGATGCCTACGGCGTGAGCGTCGCTCCCCGCGTGGTCATGGACCCGCAGAACGAGTCGTTTCCGACCACCGTACGGAGCGGCTCGGTCCTGCAGATCCGCCCGATCGACTACCCGTACTTCGTCGACGTGCGCCGCGACGGCATGTCGCGCACCCATCCGATCACGTCCTCCCTGGAGGCGGTGACCCTCAACTGGGCGTCGCCGCTGGCCGTGGACGGCGCGCTGGCCGCCGGCCGCCAGGTGGAGGTGCTGCTGCATTCGAGCGCCGAGGCCTGGACCGCGGAGGAGCCGGCCGCGCAGCCGGACTTCGGGCGCTACCCGGACGCCGGCTTCGCGCGAGGCGACGACCGGCAGGAGTGGCCGCTCGCGGTGGCGGTCACCGGGCGCTTCCGGAGCGCGTTCGCCGAATCGGGTCCGCCGCCGGTGGACGGGACGGACGGCGATGCTGCCGGCCGGCGATCGACGATCGAGGCATCGCCGGAGGACACCCGCCTGGTGGTGTTCGGCTCGGGCGAGTTCCTCAACGACACGATCATGAGCCTGTCGGCGAGCCTGCACGGCGAGCGCTACCTGAACAGCCTGCAGGCGCTGCAGAACGCCGTGGACTGGGCCGTGGAGGACCAGGCCCTGCTGGGCATCCGTTCCGAGGGAGCGGTGACCCGGCTGTTGCTGCCGATCGACGATTCGGCGCGGCGCGCGTGGGAGGTGATCAACTACGTGGTCGTGGCGCTGCTGCTCGGCGCGGTGGGCGCGGTGTGGTGGATGCGCCGGCGCGGCGAGCGGCCGATGTACGGTACCGCGGAGAGCGGCGCGCATCCCGCGGGGCAGGCGACGGACGCGGAGCACGGCGCGTCGGACGCGGAGGACGGCGCGTGATCGCGGCGCTGCGCGGCGAGCGGGGCGTGACTGTCCTGGCCGCGGTCCTGGTCGTGCAGATCGCGATCCTGGTGGTCACGCGGCTGCCGGGACGCGAAGCGGCGCCGGAGCCGCTGCTCGCCGGCCTGGAGGCCGGAGCGGTGAGCCGCATCGAGATCGAGGACGGTGCCGACGGACACGTCGTGATGGACCGCGAAGGGGACGGCTGGGTGCTGAGCGATGCCGGCGGCTACCCGGCCGACGGCACCCGTATCGCCGGACTGCTGGACCGGCTGGCCGCCGCCCGGCGGGACCGGCTGGTGGCGCGCACCGAGGCGGGCCGGCTGGAGCTGCGCGTGGCGCCGGACGGCTTCGAGCGCCGCGTGCGCATCGACGCGGGCGGGGACGGGTACCTGCTGTACGTCGGCACCACCGCCGGCACCGGCGCCGGGCACGTGCGCGTGGACGGCGAGGAGGAGGTATGGAGCGTCGACGGAATGGCGCCCTGGCAGGTGGCCGCCGACCGGTCCGATTGGGTCGATCCGGTCTACCTGCGCGTCGAAGCCGATCGGATCGCCGCCTTCGAGCTGGTGAACGCGGCCGGCTCGTTCCGCTTCGAGCGGTCGGACGGGGAGTGGACCTCGCCGGTGCCGGGGGCAGGCGTTGTCCTGGACCAGGCGCGCGTGACCGCCTTCGTGGACCGGGTGAGCACGCTGCGGATGCGCCGCCCGCTCGGCACCGAGCCGCCCGGCGACTACCGGCTCGCCGAGCGGGCGGCGGAAGTGCGGCTCGCGCTGAGCCCGGACGAGGACGGGGAAGGCGGCAGCCTGGAGCTCCTGATCCTGGCCGGCGGCGACGACGATTACGACTACGTCGTGAAGAGCTCCGATTCGGAGTATTATGTGGAGGTGCCGAGCTTCACGCTCGCCGATCTGGTCGACGCCGACCGTTCGACGTTCGTGACGGCCGACGACCCGGGCGGCTCGCCGACCGGCGGTTCATCGCAGTGAGCAGCCGCCCGCCGGACATTTCGGAAGCACATTCGGAGGTAATCGAATGAAGATGCATGTGGGCGGCGCCTGGGTGGATGCCGCCGAGACCATCGACGTACTGAATCCGTTCGACGGATCAGTCGTGGACACGGTGCCGCGCGCGACCATGGACGACGTGCAGCAGGCGCTGGCGACCGCGCAGAAAGCCGCGAAGCAGGTGGCGGCCATGACCGGCTACGAGCGCTACCAGATCCTGCACCGCGCCTCGGAGCTGATGGTCGAGCGCGCCGCGGAGCTGGCGAAGATCATCACCATGGAGGAGGGCAAGCCGGTCGGCGAGGCGAACATCGAGGTCGAGCGCGCCACCGAGATCATCGCCCTGTCCGCGGAAGAGGCCAAGCGCCTGGGCGGCGAGGTGCTGCCGCTGGACGGCGCGCCGGGCGTGCGCGACAAGGTCGGCTTCACCCTGCGCGTGCCGTGCGGGGTCGTGGTCGGCATCAGCCCGTTCAACTTCCCGCTGCACCTGGTCTGCCACAAGGCCGGCCCCGCATTCGCGGCCGGCAACGCCGTCATCCTCAAGCCGGCGACCGACACGCCGCTGTCGGGCCTGAAGGTCGTGGAGCTGCTGGTCGACGCCGGCGCCCCGCCGGAGGCCGTGCAGTGCCTGACCGGTTCGGGCGGCGAGATCGGCGACGCGCTGTGCGAAGACCCGCGCGTGCGCAAGATCACCTTCACCGGCAGCCGCGACGTGGGCGAGCACATCTGCAAGGTCGCCGGCCTGAAGAAGGTGACCATGGAGCTCGGCTCCAACGCGCCGTTCGTGGTGATGCCCGACGCCGATCCGGAGAAGGTGGCCAAGGCGGCCGCCATGTCCGGCTACTCCAACGCCGGGCAGGTCTGCATCTCCACGCAGCGCGTGCTGGCGCACGCGGACATCTACGGCGACTTCGTGGATGCCTTCAAGGCCGAGACGGAGTCGATCAACACCGGCAACCCGCTGCACGCCGACAGCAAGATGGGACCGATGATCCGCCAGTCCGACGCCGAGCGCGTGCACGGCTGGGTTGACGAGGCGCTCACCGGCGGCGCCACGCTGGTCACCGGCGGTGAGCGCGACGGCCAGGTCATGCAGCCGACCGTGGTGGAGGGCGTCACGCCCGAGATGCGCATCTCCTGCGACGAGGTGTTCGGCCCGGTGGTGGGCGTCACGAAGGTGGACGACATCGACCAGGCGATCGCGCTGGCCAACGACACCAACTACGGCCTGAGCGCCGCCATCTTCACCGAGAACGTGAACTGGGCCATGCAGTACGTCCGTCAGGTCGAGTCCGGCAACATCCACGTCAACTGGGGCACCCAGTGGCGGGCGGACCTGATGCCGTACGGCGGCCTCAAGGACTCCGGCATGGGCAAGGAAGGGCCGAAGTACGCGGTCGAGGAGATGACCGAGACGAAGATGTGCGTCTTCCACCTGTAGGGGGAACGCGATGGCGGTACGCATGTACACGACGCCGAGCTGCGGCTACTGCACGCAGCTCAAGCGCTACCTGCGCGAGCGGCAGGTGAAGTTCACGGAGTACGACATCAGCCGTGACGAACGCAAGGCGGCCGAGATCGCGCACCGTTCCCGGCAGCACGGCGTGCCGGTGCTCGACTACAACGGCACCATCGTCGTCGGCTTCGACCGCGATCGCATCGACCGCCTGATCGCCAAGGGGTAGCTTCAGGCCGGCTGTCGGATCGGCCCCGTGACCGCCGATCCGACAGCCGCCTGGGTACGACGCCCGTAGCCGCGATGGTGCGGGCCGTCTTACGCTCCGGGCGGGTTCTCCGCCCGGATTCTCTTGACAAGTGACTCGTAAAAGGCGCGGATCTGAGCGTCTTGCGAGTCCTCACTCAGGATGGCTTTCGACCGTTTGACGTGAACGAGGTCGGTCCGGCGCCCCGATGTAGATTTCCGTTCGCGGCGAGCCAGGCCATGCTCCTCCAGCAACGAGAGCAACTCCCGCCACCGTGTATCCGCGACGAATTGGGGGAAGTCACCCTTCCGATCCAGCGGAATCCAATGGAGCTTGCTTCGGCACGCGCGACCGAGCAGTCTTGGCAGAGGATGATCACGCAACTCGTTGGGAACCAAACCCGAGTCGCCTTGATCGGCGGGAGGTCCGCGCCTTCCGTGTCTGTCGAGCCAGCTCTCGATCGAGCTGGGGTGGGTAATCACCGCGGTTGATCGACCGCGGAATCCTTCGCACTGAATTTGCGAGGGAACAGGAAGCGAAGGCGGCACGCGCGTCGTTTCGTCGACGACGAGGGTTGTGATCGCCGCCGAGTCGAACGTCAAGTCCTGGAGGTCAGCGCCCCGCACGTCGAGTTGATTCACGAACACCTTGTGGATCTCGGCTGACGGCGCAGTCCCCTGCAGCAACGCTTCATCCATGTCGAGATTTCGGAGCCGCAGGTTGTCGACTCCCTCCATCGCCGGCAGCATCGTGATCAGCAAAGCTCCGAGATTCCGCACCCCTTGATCGATCCATGAGTATGTTCGCACCAGCTCTGAAGCCGCTTCGAAGAATCGTCGGACGCGGTCGCGGTCCGATGCGGCAAAGTGCAGAGACAGGTCGCTGAACGCATCGAGAAAATCGGCCCCCAAGGGGTTTCTGTGGACGTATTTTGGTATCTCGCGCCGCGATATGGCGTCGATCGTCACGTCGCTGAGGAAGTGGTTGCTCACTTGGGAGTTGGTGAAGCGGCGATGCCGAGGCGCAGCGTCGTTCTCCAGAAAGACCATGACCGCGGCGCGATTCTTCAGCAGCGCGAGAATCTCCTGATCCGCGCTGTCCGGCGCCGCGAATTCCACCAGCCAGGTCAGCATCAGTTCGTCGATGGCTTCCGTCTGGTCATCGGCCATACAGCGAGCGATCTCGCGAAGCAGCCGGCGCAAGTAGTCTCGGCGTTGCGTCCAGTCCATGATGCGGTCGATGGCGTCGCCAAATTTGCTTGCCTCCCGCTCGATCATCAGCTCCGCAAGGAATGGGAGTGGATTCGCCATCGCCTCATCGCGAATGGTCGAGATCGCTTCCGGGTTGGCGATCTCCGCCAAGAAGAAGGGGCGCAGTGCGTAGGAATCATCCTCGAGCAGCGCTTCGGCGGACCGTAGGTCTTCTGCCGACCAGTTCCGCTTCATGAGCCATTGCCGTGCGGTTTCCGACGTCGGCGGTCGCAAGGACAGGGCGTCAATGACATCATGTTCGGTCAGGGACTTGATGCTTGATTCGATGCGGTCGGGTCCAAGGAACGTCTCTCGACCTGCCAGGATAAGTGTGCCACGGCCGCGAACCTGATCGACCATCTCGTTCACTTGAGCCCACGCCAACTCGTAGCCATTCGGATCGCCGAGCTCGTCGAAACCGTCTATGGCGAGCGTTACCAGTCCATGGCGCACCAGCACGGGCAGCTGGTCGAACGTGACGTTCACGCGCAGCCGCTGCAGGCTGAACGCGATCAGATCCTGGAGGAACGTGAGTACACGGCCGCGGCTTTGAACGTGAAGAACCAACGGGCACTGTGTGGTCGTGAATCGGCTGGCTCGCGAGGAAGCAAGCAGTTCGATGAACTTGGTCTTGCCGATGCCGGCAGGGCCGTCGACGAGTATGATGCGGACCGATCGCTGGTCGCGAGGGTGCGGCGCCATCAGAAAGTCGTCGAAGTCGCTGAGGTCCATCGAAATATCACTACTGAACAACTGTCCCTTGACGGGAATGGGGTCGATGAAGTCGCGTAGATACTCCTGCATCGATCTCTTTTGGTGGTCCGCCCATCGCCGCAAGTCTCCGAACCTCCTTGACGCCAGAAGAGCGCGGTACGATGCGTGCGTTGTCATCTCGCCGGAGTCCACGGCTCGCTCAACGATCTTGCCTGAACCGTTGCCATGGAACAGCAATTCAAGCTGTTCCCCTTCACGGAAGAGCCTCACCGTCAGACGATCTCCGGAGACCGCTAGCCGAGGTGGCTCCGTCCCGAGGTCGGCAAACACGGCCAAGTCTTCGGCCAGAAGCGATGTATCAGTGGTCGGCGTATCAGTGGTCGGCGTATCAGTGGTCATCGGGTGACCTCCTTCAGCAAACCGTCCAGCTTGAGGAAGGCCCGCCTTGGGCGTTGGGTTCTCACGATCAGCACGCGGCCTCCGTGGCGCTTGATCCACGATTCCGCGGTGAACGCCGGTGGCACGAAGTCGTCGTCTTCGGAAAGGATGAGAGCCCACCCTTGCGGATCGTTACGCGCCCAGTGCAGGAGATCGGAAGCCAGAGCGGTATCGACCATCTTTTCCGTCGGCGGCTCGTCGCTCGTCTGCTCGCGCAGGGTGTTAGGCAGATGGATCGGAGGGCGCTCGTGTCTCCGTTTGGGTAATGCGGAAGACAGGCTATGGCCGTACTCTACGCCTTGAGAGAAGACGACGCGCTGGTGCGAGAATTCGGTGAAGTCCGTCTGTGACACGACCGCCATAATCGCACGCAGGTTCTCGGTGCGTTGCCAGCCCCGGTACCAGCCATGGTACAAGCGGAACGCGACGGTGAATCGGGCGGCGGGAGCTTCCTCTGTGAGTGTCCTTCCGACTGTCCTGACAGTTCGCTCCAACGTGCGCATCGCTCGTTTCTCGGGCGGAGCGTCACGAGCACGGGCGTGGTGCATCTGTGCATTCCAGTCGACAAACGCCGTCACGGCTATCGTTGGAGGGCTGGCTGCGTAGCCGTAAGTATCACGGTCCATGGAACAATCCGATTAGCGGCGCCCGAGGTAGCTGCGGCGCCGCTCAGGCTCGAACTTCTCGATCGCGTAACGCAGCATCGTGCGCGGCATGCGGGCCGCGTGGCGGTCCAGGAACCGCTCCTCGGCCGCCCGGTCGCGCTTGCCGATCTCGCGCAGCATCCAGCCGACCGCCTTGTGGATCAGGTCGTGCGGGTGGTCGCGCAACAGCTCGGCCAGCCGCAGCGTGTCCTGGAACTGGCCGGCACGGATGAAGGCGAAGGTGGCGAGCACCGCCACGCGCTGCCGCCACAGGTGACCGGAGGCCGCAAGATCGTAGAGCACGCTGCGGTCCCGCTCCAGCAGATGGGCGCCCAGGATGTGCGGCGCCGACCCGTCCACCAGGTCCCAACTGTTCACGGCGTCCAGGTGGTGGAGGTAGAAGGCGGCGATCGCCTCCCGTTCCGCCGGCTCCGCGCGCCGGTAGCGGTCGGCCAGCACGAACAGCGCCGCCTGCCGGTGCTCGTGCCAGCGGCTGGCCAGCACGTCGGCCAGGTCGGGCAGCGGCAGCTTGCGATGGCGGCGGGCGATCGCGCGCACCTCCGGGACGCGCAGCCCGAGGAAGCGGTCCCCCTCCCCGTACTCCCCCGGTCCCGTGCGGAAGAACCGCTGCAGATGCTCCGCGCGTTGGGGGTCGCCTGCGCCGTCCAGTTCAGCGCACAGCATGCGTGCGGCCTTCTTCATCGGCACGGATCATAGCTCGCCCACGGACTCCGTTTGTTTGAGCCGGGGCGAAGCGATGCGGCCGGTCGTGCGCTATAGTGGCATGAGCCCCAGCCACATGATCGCGCCAGCAGCCGTCCAGGCAAACGGTACGGGAGAGTCCAGGGGTTACCTGCGGATCGACGCGCACGATCGAGTCCCCGTCACGTCGTTGGACACATCGGTCCTGGTGTGCGGGAGTGCAAGTGACGCCCTGGAGCTACTGCCCGAACGGTGCGTGCGGACGGTGGTGACCTCGCCGCCGTACTGGTCGCTGCGGGACTACGAGGTCGATCGGCAGATCGGTCGCGACGACGTCCTCGCGGACTACGTCGCAAGCATCGTGCAGACGTTCGACAAGATCCGCCGAGTGCTCGCCGACGACGGAACCGTCTGGTTGAACGTCGGCGACGCGTACACCTCCGGCAACCGGCGGTATCGAGCACCGGACCGCAAGAACCGCGCGCGTGCGATGGCCGTCCGGCCGGTGACCCCGGAGGGACTCAAGCCGAAAGACCTGATCGGCGTCCCCTGGCGCCTGGCGTTCGCGCTTCAGGACGCGGGCTGGTGGCTCCGATCGGAAGTCATCTGGCACAAACCGAACGCCCACCCGGAGTCGGTGCGGGACCGGCCGACGAAAGCGCACGAGACCGTGTTCCTGCTCTCCAAGAGTCAGGACTACCACTACGACATCGATGCCGTGCACGGCCCCAGAGGACGCCGGCTGCGGACGGTGTGGGACATTCCCACGGAGCCCCTGAAGCGCAACGGCGCCATGGACGATCACCCGGCGATGATGCCGATGAAGCTGGCGCGAAGATGCGTCGCGATCACCAGCCGGCCCAATGACGTGGTGCTGGATCCGTACGCGGGTTCGGGGACGACGCTGATCGCGGCGCAGGACCTGGGCAGGAGATGGGTCGGCGTGGAGTTGAACCCGGCATACGTGAACCTGATCGAGCGCAGGATCGGTGCCGGGACGCCCAGCACGTTCGCCGCGGCCGAACGGACCGCCCTCGAAGCGTGCACGGTCCATGCCGAATGGGATCTTGCGAACGTGAAGTAGCGCGAGCTACGCCCATGCCGCAGTGCGACCGAATCGCGGGCACCCGCTATCGCATCGACGGGGTCCTCGGGGACTACCTCGCCGGTGTCTCCGAGCAGTGGCTGAAGGTGGCCCCGCGCGCCAACCCAGCATACCGGACCGCTGACCGGGCGCCGCCGTTACGTGCGGCTACAGGAGGTGCAGTCCGCGCGCGAGCGCCGCGGAGCCGATGCCGATCAGCAGGCCGACGGCGACCTCGGGGATGGAGTGGCCGACGTCGTGCGACGTTTCCGGCCGGCTCGCCTCGGGCATCGGGGCGATCATCTGGCGCAGCGCCTCCGAGTTGATCTGGATCGCTCCGCGCACGCGGATGGCGTCGAAGATGATGATCACGCTGAACGCGCAGGCGATCGCGAACAGGTCGGATGCCACGCCGGCGCGCAGGCCGACGGCGGTGGTGAGGGTCGCGACGAAGGCGGTGTGGGAGGACGGCATGCCGCCGGCCGCGAACAGCCGGCGCCACGCGAAGGTGCGCGTGCGCGCGGAGTGCGCGGCGATCTTGAAGACCTGGCACCCCACCTGGACCACGACGGCCACGAGGAGGGATGCGCTCACACCGGCCGTCATCAGGGGGGCGGATGGTACCATGAGCGCATGGGTTCTCTGGTAGCGCTGGTTTCCCGCGACGACTTCGCGGTCCCTCCTGACCTTGCCGAGCGGATCGCCGCGGCCGGCGGCGAGTTGCGCCGGCGCGACTGCACCAGCGGCGCGGAAGTGGTCGACACCGCGCGCGGCGCGCCGGTCGTCTGGGTGTTCGGCGGCGGGAGGTTGCTGACCGGGGAGCTGCTCACCGAGTTACCCGACTGCCGCCTGATCGTTCGCAGCGGCAGCGGCACGGACAATATCCCGGTCGCCGCGGCGCACGCGCGCGGCATCGCCGTCGGCAACACGCCGGAGGCGACCCGAGACGTGGTGGCCGACCACACGATCGGCGTGCTCATCGCCCGGCACCGCCGCATCGTTCTCAAGGACCGCCACATCCGCCGGGGGGTCTACTCCCAGGACAACCCGCCGACCGGCCCGGCGCTGGCCGGCATGACCCTGGGCCTGATCGGCTTCGGCCACATCGGCGCCGCGGTCGCCGCCCGTGCGGCGCCGTTCGGGCTGCGGGTGCTGGCGACCGATCCGGCCAGGAGCGGCGCGGAGATCCGTGCCGGCGGTGCGGAGCCGGTCGAGCTGGACGCACTCCTGCGCAGCAGCGACTTCGTGTCGCTCCACGTCCCGCTGCTTGCCAGCACCACGGCGCTGATCGGCGCGCGCGAGCTCGCCGCGATGCAGCCGCACGCGATCCTGATCAACACGTCGCGCGGCAAGGTCGTCGATCAGGAGGCCCTGATCGACGCGCTGCAATCCGGGCGGATCGCCGGCGCCGCGCTCGACGTGTTCGACCCGGAGCCGCTGCCGCCCGACAGCCCGCTGATCGGCATGGAGCAGGTGGTGCTCACACCGCACACCGCCGGCTCCGGCGCCGCGATGATCCGTCGGTTCTGGGAGGACTCGATCACGACCATCGGCGACTTCCTGCGCACCGGCCGGCCGCGGTGGGAAGTGACCGCGTAGGCGCTTCGGCCTCCGGGCTCCTACAGCAGCGCGCGCAGGCGGTCGCCGATCACGGCGACTTCGGGTTCCGACAGGCAGGCCGGGCTGAAGCGCAGCAGCCCCTCGCGCACGCCGCCTGCGTTGACGTGGATGGGCGGGTCGCCGCCCTGCAGGGCGGTTGTGAGCTCCAGGGCGTCGCGCCGCTCCGCGCGCACTTCCACGATCGGGGTGCCGTCGCGGCCGTCGTCGATGGTTGCCTGACACGGCGCGCCGTCCAGCAGCTCGACGAGGCGGTCGGACAGGCGCCGCCAGCCGGCGATCCGCTCGCGGTCGGTGACCGCCGCGAAGCGCTGCAGGGCGACCAGCAGGCCGGCGATCTGCTCCTTGCCGACCTTGCAGGGGCGGCCGATGCCGTGGTGCGGGGCGCCCGCCAGCGGCGGCTCGCAGGCGATCCAGGACGGCGGGCGCCACAGCTCCGGCAGCACGTCCTGGTCGAAGAGCTGCAGCGCCGCGGCGCCCACCAGCCGGCGGCGGCCGCACAGGATGCCCGTCCCCTGCGGCCCGCCGATCGCCTTGCCGCCGGAGAAGCACACCAGGTCGGCGCCGGCGTCGATGAAGGCGCGCAGGTTGGACTGCGGCGGCAGCCGGCCGGCGGCATCGACGATCACCGGTACGCCGCGCGCGTGCGCCTCGGCGATCACCTGCTCCAGGGGCGGCTGCGAGTAGGACTGGGCGACGTAGGCGATGGCGGCGGTGCGCTCGTCGATCGCGGCGCCCAGCTCCCACGCCTCCGTGTCGCGGACGCCGGCCCCGGAGAACCGATCGGCGATGCCGACCTCGACCAGCTCGGCGCCGGCGGTGCGCAGCGCGTGGTCGTACAGGTTGCGGTGGCTGCGGGGGATGAGGATGCGGTTGCGGCCCGCCACGTGCGGCAACCGCCCCATGCGGCCGGGATCGAGTCCGGTCAGGCAGGCGGCGGCAGCGAGCAGCAGGGCCGCGGCCGCGCCGCTGGTGACCAACCCGGCCTCCGCGCCGGTGTGCTCGGCGATGATCTCGCTGGCGCGCTCCTGCAGCGTCTCGATGGCCACGCACTGGCCCATCGCCTCCGCCACGGCGGCCGCCACCTCCGGGTCGGCGCGGCCGCCGCCCAGGCGGGTCGCGGGACCCGCGGCGTTGATGATCGTGGGGACACCGAGACGGGCGAAAATGCCTCGTGAAGCGTCACCCTCCGAGTGAGGCTCGCTTCGCTCACTCACGGTCGGAGTTCGGCGTGACCGGCCGGGTCAGCTTTCGTCGGGGAGGCCGTACCTGCGCCGGAACCGTTCGATGCGGCCGGCGGTGTCGACGAGCTTCTGCTTGCCGGTGAAGAACGGATGGGACGCGCTGGAGATTTCCAGGGTCACCAGCGGGTACTCGTTGCCGTCCTCCCAGGTCACCGTCTCCCTGGACTTGACGGTGGAGCGGGTCAGGAACTGGAAGTCGCTGGCCGCGTCCTTGAACACGACCGGCCGGTACTCGGGATGGATGTCGGGTTTCATCAGCCACTCCCCGGTCGCGGGTCGTTCTCCGGTCGCGGGCCGCTCAGCGGACGCGCCACGTCCTTGAGGGTCAGGCCCTCGTCCTTGAGGAATCGCATCAGACCCTTCTTGTTCACCGTGCGCAGCGCCCGCGTCGAGAGCTTGAGACGCACCATACGGCCGAGCTCCGGCACGTACAGCCGCTTCTCCTGGACGTTGGGCCGCTGCACGCGCCGCGTCTTGTTGTGCGCGTGCGATACGTTGTTGCCGCTGAGCGGACCTTTCCCCGTCAGCGCACATCGCCTTGACATGCCGGGGAGTATGCCCAAAACGCGGCGGAGAGGGAAGAGGGGGGCGTCGAGATCAGGACGGCCGGTCGCCGGCCAGGGTTACGCGGTGCATGACGCGCCGGAAGCCGTGATAGTCGTTGATCGGCAGGTGCTGGGTGCAGCGGTTGTCCCAGATCGCCAGCGAGCCGGGCTGCCAGCGGTAGCGGCAGGTGAGCTCCGGCTGCACCTGGTGCTGAAACAGGTACTCCAGCAGCGGCTGGCTCTCCGCCTCGCTCCAGCCTTTGAAGTGAGAGGTGTGCCCGCGGTTCACGTACAGCGCCTTGCGGCCGGTCTCCGGATGGGTGCGCACGACCGGATGCTCGCTGGTGAGCACCAACGCCTGCGCGCCCTGCTCCCGCAGCCGCTCCTCCCGGGTCGCGGCCACCGCCGGCTTGGCGGAGGTGCAGATGGCGGTCAGCCCGGCGAGGGTCCGTCGCAGTCCCTCCGAGAGCCGCTCGTAGGCCAGGTACTGGTTGGCGAACAGGGTGTCCCCGCCCCACGGCGGCAGCTCCACCGCGTACAGCAGGCTCCCCATCGGCGGCCGCTCCAGGTAGCTGGTGTCGGTATGCCATACGCCGCCGAAGGCGACCCGCTCGTGCTCCAGCTTGGTGACCGCGGTCACCAGCGGCTCCTCCGGCAGGCCCTGCAACTGCGGGTAGGCGAGCGGCTCGCCGAGGCACCGGGCAAAGGCCAGCAGCGACGTGGGAGTCAGCTCCTGCCGGGCGAAGAAGATCACCAGGTGGTCCAGGAGTGCCTGCCGGATCTCCGCCACCGCGTCCGTGCCGAGCGGCCGGCTCAGATCCACGCCGGTGATCTCGGCCCCGAGCGCGCCGGAGAGCGGCTTCGCTTCGATCAGGTCCATGGCTCGGCGGCGTCAGGCGAAACCGGGCTCCGGCGCCGCTTCGCAGTGGGCCAGCTCCCATCCATGGAACACCATCGCCAAGCCCGTGAAGCGTACCGACGGGTACTGATGAGCCAGGCGTTCGTCGGCCACATAGCGCCGCACCTGGGCTGCCGCCTCTCGCGCCGCCCTTGCCACCTGCGACTCGCTCGCTCCTTCCCGCCGCTTCAGGTACTTCAGCTCGATCACGTAGCCGTGACGTATCCCCGGGTAGCGCTGCAGATGCGGTTCCAGGCAGATGTCGGCGTAGCCGCCGCTCAGCTCCCGCTCGGTATGGAATACGAAATGCTCGGTGGCGCTCAGGTAGGCCGCCAGGAATCCCTGAACTACCTTCTCCCCGTCGATGTAGTCGCGGATGCTGCTCTGGCGGGCGATCGCGGCGGCCAGGAACTCCGTCACCGGCTGCCAGGCGCCGCGATGGGCCATCTCGTGCAACAGGCGGCCGAGCGCGTACAGGTCCACGGAGAACACCTCCACGTCGCGATACCCATCGCGCAGATAGCCGTACATCAGCCGCCGCACGGTCTGGTTGGGAATCGCGAGCCGCGGCATGCCGTCGCGCACTTCGCGGATGCTGAGCAGGCCGAAGTAGTGCAGCAGTGACACGAAGTTCTCCCGCTCCTGCAGAAGCTCCAGCGGAAAGCCGTCCTGGATCTCGCCGTCCACCCACCCCTCGCCGATGATGTGTCGAAGCAGGTCGAAGTTGCCGTTCAATCGACGGTTGACGGTCAGCAGATGGCGCAGCTTGCCGTAGTCGATGCGCACGTTGCGGTCGATGAGGTTGTCAGGCGGTTCATCGTTCGGAATCGACGCCTTGAGGTAGTAGAGCACCATGTCGGTGTTGTAGACACCGTTGGGCGCGCTCTTGGCGAATCGGTAGCCGGCGTACCACTCGTGCATCACGGCCATCGCCTCGTCCACGTCCTGGTCGAGCACGCCGTGCTCCCGGTAGCGCTCCAGCACGGCCCGCACCTCAGCTTCCGTGAAGCCCAGGATCTCATTGAACTTCCGGTGCAGGCTGATGTTCGCGCCGATGTTGAAGCCTGAGGTCACGTCGTCCATCGTGATCGGGGAGACGCCTGTGACAAACAGGCGCTCGATGCCGCCGCCGTGACCTGTGCCCGCCTTGAGGGTGGCGAAGAAGCTGCGGTAGAAGCCGCCGCCGTGCGTGAAGGAGTGGTACGCATCTACACCGTGGTAGGCCAGAATCGTGTTGGCGAAGTTGTCGTACTCGTCGATCAGCACGTACAGCGGGATGCCGTGCTTGGCGGCGTACATGAACAGCTCGTTGAGCTTGCCGTCGATCGAGGGGTGGGCCAGGATGCGGTCGATCGCCGTCTTCGGGAGCAAGTCCCCGTTGTTCTCCAGCGCATAGCGAAGCACGATCATGCAGTAGGTCTCGAACCGCTCGCGCAGGGTTTCCAGAGTGTCGTCGAACGCCGAGAAGTCGAAGTGCAGGATGACGTAGCGGTTGCGGTCAGGCGTCGGCCGGAGTCCGATGTCGGTGCCGGCGAACAGGGTCTCGAAGCGGCCGGCGCGGGTGCGGTCGTAATAACAGGCCAGCAGCGCCACCCAGCACGACTTGCCGAAGCGGCGCGGGCGGATCAGGAACGCATACCGCTCCTGCTCCAGGTCGTGCAGGAACCGGGTCTTGTCCACGTAGAGCGTGCGCTCGCGGCGCATCGCCTCGAAGTCGGCCCAGCCGTAGGGGATCTGCGGATACGAGGTCACCGGGCTCCGAGTATAGGCGATCCTGCCGATCGGGCCGGTGGAGACGACGAGCCGGGACCGCTCCGCGTCAATCGCATGCTGGCGCAAAAGCGCAACGGCACCGAGTGTCCCATGTGTGGGCCGATTTGCTACCCTTGTCGTCCGAAGATGGATCAGCGACCGACGGCGCCGCGCATCGGCATCATCAACGTATCGGACCGGGCCAGCGCCGGCGTGTACGAGGACACGCCGGGCAAGGCGGTGGTAGCGCTGCTGGAGCGCTATCTGACGACCCCGTTCGAGCCGGTCTACCAGGTCCTCCCCGACGAGCAGGACCAGCTTCAGGAGGCGATGTGCCGGATGGCCGACCAGGAGGGCTGCTGCCTGATCGTCACCACCGGCGGCACCGGCCCGGCCCTCCGCGACGTCACGCCGGAGGCGACCGAGGCGGTCTGCCGGAAGATGCTGCCCGGCTTCGGGGAGCTGATGCGGCAGGTGTCGCTGCGCTACGTGCCGACGGCGATCCTCTCCCGGCAGACCGCGGGGGTTCGCGGCGGCGCGCTGATCCTCAACCTGCCCGGCCGCCCGCGCGCCATCGAGCAGTGCCTGGAGGCGGTCTTTCCCGCCATCCCCTACTGCATCGACCTGATCGGCGGCCCGCGCCTGGAGTGCGACCCGGCCGAGATCACCGCCTTCCGACCCAAGGGGGCGTAGGAGTTCCAGACGGGTGGACCGAGACGGATGGACCCAAGACGGATGGACGTAGCCACCCTGCCGACCATCGCGGACGTGCGCGAGGCGGCCGAACGCATTCGACCGCACGTGCACGCCACTCCGGTGTTCACCAGCCGGTATTTCGATCGCGCCGTGGGAGCGAGCCTCTTCTTCAAGTGCGAGAACCTGCAGAAGGTGGGCGCGTTCAAGAGCCGCGGCGCCTGCAACGCGGTGTTCAGCCTGCCGGACCATCAGGCGGCGGCCGGCGTGGCGACGCACTCCTCGGGCAACCACGGCCAGGCGGTGGCGTTCGCCGCCGGGCTGCGCGGCATCCCGGCGACCGTGGTGATGCCGCGCGGCACGACGGAGATCAAGCGGCGCGCCGTGCAGGGCTACGGCGCCCGCACGGTGGAGAGCGGTCCGACGCTGGCCGAGCGGGAAGGGACCACGCAGCGGATCGCCGACGCCGACGGCGCGCACGTGATCCATCCCTACGACGACGCCGACGTGGTGGCAGGGCAGGGCACCGTCGCGCTGGAGCTGATGCAGCAGGGCGGGCCGCTGGACGCGCTGCTGGTGCCGGTCGGGGGCGGCGGTCTCACTTCCGGCACCGTGCTGGCCGCCGGCGGAGAAGCCGGTGTCGGGGCAGGCGGTGCGCCGGTCGTCTACGCGGCCGAGCCGGAGCTGGCCGATGACGCCCATGAATCGCTGCGGACCGGCGTGCGGCAGCCGGAACGGCCTCCCCACACGGTGGCGGAGGGGTTGCGCACCAGCCTGGGCGACATCACCTTCCCGCTGGTCCGGGACGGCGTGCGCGAGATCCTGCTGGTCGACGATCGGGAGATCGTGGCGGCGACGCTCGCCTTCATCACCCGTACCAAGCTGCTGATCGAGCCGTCGGCCGGCGTCGCGATCGCCGCGCTGCTGCGCCACCGGGAGCGCTTCGCGGGCTCCCGCGTGGGCGTGGTCCTGACCGGCGGCAACGTCGACCTGGCCGCCCTGGGCGCGCTTGCGGAGGGAGTCGATGGCTGAGGCGGCGGTGGCCGTGCGGCCGCAGGCGGCACCGCCGCCGCGGGAGACGGTGCAGGGGGTCGCGGATTTCCTGGCGGAGTTGAGCGGCCGGGTGCGCGGCGAGCTGCGCACCGACACCTATACGCGCATCCTGTACAGCACCGACGCCAGCATCTACCAGGTGATGCCGCACGGCGTGCTGATCGCCCGCGACGAGGAGGACGTGCACGCCGCCGTGGAGGCGGCAGCCCGCCACAAGGTGCCTATCCTGCCGCGCGCGGCCGGCAGCAGCCTGGCCGGCCAGGCGGTCAACGAGGCGCTGGTCATCGACACGTCGCGGTTCCTGGACCGGGTGGTGGAGCTCGACACCGATGAGCGCCTGATCCGCCTGCAGCCCGGCATCGTCCTGGACGCGCTCAACGGCTACCTGCGCCCGCACGGGCTGCAGTTCGGGCCGGATCCCGCTTCCAGCAACCGCGCGGCGATGGGCGGTATCGTCGGCAACAACTCCACCGGCTCCCACTCGATCCTGTACGGCATGACCGCCGACCACGTGCTGGGCATGCAGGCGATCCTGTCCGACGGCACCCGCTGCCGGTTCGGCCCGCTCGACGCCGACGGTCTGGCCGCCCACCAGGCCCGGCCGGGCCTGGAAGGCGCGGTCTATCGCGGCGTGGCGGCCATCGCCGCCGGCGGGCGCGAGGCGATCCTGGCAGGCACCCCGGCGCACTGGCGGCGCTGTGGCGGCTACAACCTGGACCGGTTCGTGGACGGGGCCAGCTTCACCTACCCGCAGGATCCCCACTTCAACCTGGCCAAGCTGGTGTGCGGCTCCGAGGGCACGCTGGCGGTGATGACCGAGCTGACCCTCAACCTGGTGCCGGTGCCGGCTCACACGGCGCTGGCGGTCGTGCACTTCGATGACCTGTTCAGGGCGCTGTCCTCGGTAGAGACCATCCTGGAGACCGACCCGTCGGCGGTGGAGCTGCTCGACAACTTCGGCCTGACGCTGGCGCGCGAGGTGCCGCAATACGCGCGGCTGATGACCGGCTTCATCTCGGGCACCCCCAACTGCGTGCTGATCACCGAGTACTCCGGTGACAACCCGCGGGAGCTGAAGCAGCGCATCGACGCGCTGGGCGGCCACCTGCGCCGCCACGGGGTGCGCGCCACGGTGGTGCCGGCGCTCGACCCCGCGCTGCAGACCGACGTGTGGACGGTGCGCAAGGTCGGACTCGGCCTGATGATGAGCATCAAGGGCGACTACAAGCCGATCCCGTTCATCGAGGACGCGGCGGTCCCGGTCGAGCACCTGGCCGAGTACGTGACCAGCATCGAGCGGTTCTGTAACGACATCGGCACCCGCGTGGCCTACTACGCGCACGCCAGTGCCGGCTGCATCCACATCCGGCCGCTGATCAACGCCAAGCTGGCCGCGGAGGTGGACAAGCTGCCGGTCATCTCCAGCTTCGCGCTGGAGCTGCTCGGCCGCTTCGGCGGCAGCCTGTCCAGCGAGCACGGCGACGGCCGCGCGCGGAGCTGGCAGAACGAGAGCTTCTTCGGACCCGACCTGTACCGGCTCTACCAGGAGGTCAAGGGCACCTTCGACCCGCACGGCATCCTCAACCCGGGCAACGTCGTGGACGCGCCGCCGATGACCGAGTCGCTGCGCTACGGCCGGGAGTACCGCACGCAGCCGCACCGCGAGCACCTGGCCTTCCGCAGCGACCACGGCTTCATGCGCGCGGTGGAGATGTGCAACGGCGCCGGCATCTGCCGCAAGCGGACCGAGGGCACCATGTGTCCGAGCTTCATGGCCACCCGCGAGGAGGAGCACTCCACGCGCGGGCGGGCCAACGCGCTGCGGGCGGCGCTGTCCGGCGCGCTCCCGCACGACGAGCTCACCAGCGAGCGCATGTTCGAGGTGATGGACCTCTGCATCGAGTGCAAGGCCTGCAAGGCCGAGTGTCCGTCGTCGGTCGACATGGCCAAGATCAAGATCGAGTTCCTGGCCACCTACTACGACCGGCACCGGCTGCCGCTGCGCTCGCGGCTGTTCGCCGACATCGGCCGCGCCAGCCGGCTGCTGGCGGGGCCGCTCGCCGGCGCGGTCAACCGGCTGATGGCGCCGGCGCCGGTCAGACGCCTTCTCGAGCGGTTCGCCGGCATCAGCGCTCAGCGCACCCTGCCTGCGTTCAGCGGCAGTCCCTTCCCCGCCTGGGCGCGCCGCCGCGGGCTCGGCCGTGTGCCGTCCGAGCGTGTGCCGTCCGAGCGCGCGCTGGCGCTGTTCCCGGACACCTTCAACAGCTTCAACACGCCGGAGGTGGCGCGCGCCGCCACCGAGGTGCTGGAACGGGCCGGCTTCGCGGTGACCGTGCCCGCGTATGGCTGCTGCGGGCGGCCGATGCTCTCCAAGGGCCTCGTGCGGCGCGCCCGGCGGGCCGCACGCGCCACCGTCGCCCGCCTGGCGCCCCTGGCTCGTGCCGGCGTGCCGATCGTCGGCCTGGAGCCGAGCTGCGTGTCGGCCATCCGCGACGAGTACCGGTCGCTGTTGCCCGACGACGAGGACGCCGCGCTGGTGGCCGAGCACGTGGAGACCTTCGAGGAGCTGGTGGCGCGGGCGCACGCGGACGGCGAGCTCGACATCGAGCTGAACGGCCTGGACCGGGACGGCAGCCTGGGGCGGCTGCTGCTGCACGGCCACTGCCACCAGAAGGCGCTGATCGGCACCGGGCCCAGCAAGAGCACGCTGGGGCTCACCGGCGCGGAGGTGACCGAGGTGGACTCCGGCTGCTGCGGCATGGCCGGCTCCTTCGGCTACGAGGCCGAGCACTACGACGTGTCGATGACCATGGCCGAGCGGCGCCTGCTGCCGGCGGTGCGCTCGCTCGACGGCGGCGGCACGGTGGTCGCCGCCGGCACGAGCTGCCGGCACCAGATCATGCACGGCACCGGACGCCGTGCCCTGCACCCCGCAGAGGTGCTGCACGCCGCCCTGCGCGGCCCGAACGAAACCGAGCGCCCGACCGACGGAGGCTGATACGAATGAGCGACCATTTCCACGCATTGGATGAACTGCGCGCGGGCGGTGAGCGGCTGCGCTACTACCGGCTGGGAGCCCTGCAGGATGCGGGACTGACACGGCTGGCGGAACTGCCGTACTCGATCCGCATCCTGCTGGAGTCCGTGCTGCGCCACAGCGCGGCCGCAGGCGGCGGGCCGGCGGTCACGCGCGAGCACGTCGAGGCGGTCGCCGGCTGGCAGCCGCAGGACCGGGAACGGCCGAGCGTGCCGTTCATGCCCGCGCGCGTGGTCATGCAGGACTTCACCGGCGTGCCCGCGGTGCTCGACCTGGCGGCGATGCGCGACGCGCTGGCGCGCGCCGGCGGCGACCCGCAGCGGGTCAATCCGTCGATCCCGGTCGACCTGGTGATCGACCATTCCGTGCAGGTGGACCGCTTCGGCTCCGCGGACGCACTCGCGCGCAACGCCGAGATCGAGTTCGAGCGCAACGCCGAGCGCTACCGCTTCCTGCACTGGGGGCAGCAGGCGTTCGCGAACTTCCGGGTCGTGCCGCCGGCGACCGGCATCGTCCACCAGGTCAACCTGGAGCACCTGGCGTCGGTCGTGATGCGCGACGATGCGGCGGGCGGCACGCCGCCGGAGGTCTATCCGGACACCGTGGTCGGCACCGACTCGCACACCACGATGATCAACGGCCTGGGCGTGCTGGGCTGGGGCGTGGGCGGCATCGAGGCGGAGGCGGCGATGCTCGGCCAGCCGTCCGACCTGGTGCTCCCCGACGTGGTCGGCATGCGCCTGACCGGCCGGCTCTCGGAAGGGGTCACCGCGACCGACCTGACGCTGACGGTCACGCAGATGCTGCGCTCCCACGGCGTGGTCGGCAGCTTCGTCGAGTTCTTCGGCTCCGGCCTGGCCGGCCTGGCGCTGACGGACCGGGCCACCATCGCCAACATGGCGCCGGAGTACGGGGCGACCGTGGGGTTCTTCCCGGTGGACTCCGAGACGCTGCGCTACCTGCGTCTGACCGGGCGCGGCGACGACGAGGTGGAGCGGGTCGCCGCGTACTGCCGCGCGCAGGGGCTGTTCCGCGGCGACGACGCGCAGGACCCCCGCTACAGCGCCACCCTGGAGCTGGACCTGGGCTCGGTGCAGGCCGTCCTGGCCGGCCCCAAGCGGCCGCAGGACCGCGTGCCGCTCGGCCAGATGAAGCGCCGTTTCGCCGAGTCTCTGGCGGCTCCGGTCGCCGAGCGCGGCTACGGGCTCGACGAGGCGGCACGCCAGGCAGCCGCCCGGGTCGGCAGCAACGGCGACCGGGCGGACCTGCGCCACGGCGCGGTGGTGATCGCCGCCATCACCTCGTGCACGAACACCTCCAACCCCAGCGTCATGGTCGGCGCCGGCCTGCTGGCGCGCAACGCACGGCAACGCGGGCTGCACGTTCCGCCCTACGTGAAGACCAGCCTGGCGCCCGGCTCGCGCGTGGTCACCGACTACCTGGGGTCGGCCGGCCTGCTCGCGCCGCTGGCCGAGCTGGGCTTCGACGTGGTCGGCTACGGCTGCACGACCTGCATCGGCAACTCCGGACCGTTGCCGGAGTCGGTGACGGCGGCCGTGGAGTCGGCCGACCTGGTGGCCGCCGCCGTGCTCTCCGGCAACCGCAACTTCGAGGGCCGCGTGCACGCGACCGTGCGCGCCAACTACCTGGCATCGCCGCCGCTGGTGGTCGCCTACGCGCTGGCCGGCACCGTCGACATCGACCTGACCAGCGAGCCGATCGGCCGCGGCGACGACGGGGCCCCGGTCTACCTGCACGACATCTGGCCCAGCAACGCCGAGATCGCCGCCGCGGTCGCCGATTCGGTCAGCGCCGAGCAGTTCGCGGACCGCTACCGCGACGTCTTCTCAGGCAACCCCGCGTGGAGCGCGATCCAGGGCTCCGGCGGCACGCGCTACGCGTGGGAGGACGACTCCACCTACATCCAGGAGCCGCCGTTCTTCGCCGACTTCGGCCGGGAGGCACGGCCGGTCGAGGACATCGGCGGCGCCCGCGCCCTGCTGGTATTGGGCGACTCGATCACGACCGACCACATCTCGCCGGCCGGCGCCATAGCCGCCGACAGCCCGGCCGGCCGCTACCTGCTGGAGCACGGGGTGGCGCGCGGCGACTTCAACCAGTACGGAGCACGCCGCGGCAACCACGAGGTGATGATGCGCGGCACGTTCGCGAACATCCGCATCAAGAACCAGTTGGTGGCCGGCACCGAGGGCGGCGTGACCGAGCACCGGCCGTCCGGCGATCGCCTGTCCGTGTTCGACGCCGCGGTCCGCTACCGTGACGAGGGCGTGCCGCTCATCGTGCTGGCCGGCCAGGAATACGGCTCCGGCTCCAGCCGCGACTGGGCCGCCAAGGGGCCGGCGCTGCTCGGCGTGCGGGCGGTGATCGCGCAGAGCTACGAGCGCATCCACCGCTCCAACCTGGTCGGCATGGGGATCCTGCCACTGGAGTTCCAGCCGGGCGAGTCCGCCGCCGGCCTGGGCCTGTCCGGCCGCGAGCGGTTCGACGTCAGCGGGTTGTCCGGCGGCCTGACGCCCGGTCAGCAGGTGACGGTGACGGCGACCGCGGACGACGGTCAGCTCACGCGCTTCACCGCCACCGCCCGCATCGACACCGCCCTGGAGGTCGAGTACCTGGCCGCCGGCGGTATCCTGTCCAAGGTGCTGATGGACTTGGGCAGCCAGGACTGACCGCGGAGTACGAGCGCGGCTACGGCAGCGGGTGCCCAGTCGCGCGGTTGACATCCTCCGTAGTTAGCTATGACGTTAGCTAATATGGACAAGTTGCAGGTGATGGTGAACGTCCATCAGGCAAAGTCGCAACTCTCGCGTTTGCTGGCGCGGGCGGAGGCGGGCGAGGACGTGGTGATCGCTCGCAACGGCGACCCGGTCGCGCGGCTGGTCAGCGTCAGAGGCACGCGCGGCACACGCCGATTCGGGGCTTTGAGGGATCACGTCGTCGTGGACGACAGCTTCTTCGAACCTCTTCCGGAGAGCGAACTGGCCCGCTGGGAATCGTGACCCTTGAGGATGTTGCTGGATACGCACGCACTGCTGTGGTGGCTTGCCGGTAACGAACGGCTGTCCCCGGCGGCGCGCGGGGTGATCGCCGACCATGCCAACGATGTACTGGTCAGCGCGGCGTCCGCCTGGGAGATCGCTACCAAGTACCGCCTGGGGCGCCTTCCGGGCGCGGCGGCCGTCGCCGAGGATGTCACCGGCTGCCTCCTGGACCAGGGCTTCCAGCCGCTCGCGATCACCGTGGCCGACGGCGAGCGCGCGGGGCGCTTGCCGGGTCCGGTCCGCGATCCCTTCGACCGGATGCTGATCGCGCAGGCGCTGACTCTCGACATCGCCCTGGTGTCGGTCGAGCGGCCGTTCGACCGGTACGGTGTCCGTCGCCTATGGTGAGCACCGTGACCGGCACCTCATCCCTTCCGTCGACATCCCTGCCCTCGACCTTCGGCCAGCTCAAGGCCTCCCGCTACCGTCCGCGCACGGTCAAGGAGGAGTTGCGCGCCAACCTGCTCGCCCGCCTGCGCGCGGACCAGCCGCTGTTTCCGGGCATCATCGGCTACGACAAGACCGTGCTGCCCGGGATCGTCAACGCGATCCTGTCGCGGCACGACTTCATCCTGCTCGGCCTGCGCGGGCAGGCCAAGTCGCGCATCCTGCGCGCGCTGGCCGGCTTCCTGGACGAGTACGCGCCGGTGGTCGCCGGCAGCGACCTCAACGAGAGCCCGTTCGAGCCGATCCTGGCCGCCTCCCGGCAGCGCGTGCGGGAGCTCGGCGACGACCTGCCCATCGACTGGATGCACCGCGACGAGCGCTACCACGAGAAGCTCGCCACCCCCGACGTCACCGTGGCCGACCTGGTCGGCGACATCGACCCGATCAAGGCGGCCACCAAGCGGCTCTCCTACGCCGACGAGGGCGTCATCCACTACGGGATCGTCCCGCGCACCAACCGCGGCATCTTCGCCATCAACGAGCTGCCTGACCTGGCGCCGCGCATCCAGGTGGCGCTGCTCAACGTGCTGGAGGAGGAGGACATCCAGATCCGCGGGTTCCCGATCCGTATCCCCCTGGACATCCAGCTCGTCTTCTCCGCCAACCCCGAGGACTACACCAACCGCGGCAACATCATCACGCCGCTCAAGGACCGCATCGACTCGCAGATCATCACCCACTACCCGGACCGCATGGAGCACGCCATGGCGATCACGGCGCAGGAGGCGTGGACGGAGCGCGACGGCGACTACGAGCTGCGCGTGCCGCGCTACTTCAAGGAGCTGATCGAGGAGGTCACCTTCGAGGCGCGCAAGAGCGAGTTCGTGGACCAGAAGTCCGGCGTGTCGGCGCGCATGCCGATCGCGCTGCTGGAGAACGTGCTCAGCAACATGGAGCGGCGCGCCGCCCGCCTGGGCGAGCCGGTGATCTACCCGCGCCTGACCGACCTGCACACGGCGCTGACCGCCATGACCGGCAAGATGGAGCTGGTCTACGAAGGCGAGCAGGAGGGCCCGGTGCTGGTCGCCCGCAAGATCATCGGCCAGGCGGTCAAGCGCACCTTCCGCCGCTATCTGCCCACGCCGGACGTGCGCTCGCGCGATGGCGGCGAGCGCGGCGGCCAGCGGCGCGCCGGACGATCGGGGCAGGCAGAGCGCGCGGAGCGCCCGGAAGCGGAGGAGACGGACTCCGTCTATCAGCCCATCGTGAGCTGGTTCGCGGAGGGGCAGACCGTCGACACGTCGGACGATCTGGCCACCGGGGAGTACATCCGCCGCTTCGGGCGGGTCGCGGGGCTGCGCGACATGGCAGCCGAGCGCTTCAGGATCGACGAGCCCGAGGAGCTGGGGCTGGGGATGGAGCTGGTGCTGGAGGGCCTGCACCAGCACTCCATGCTGTCCAAGCGCGACCTGGAGAGCTCCACCTCCTACCGGGACATGCTCAAGGCGATGTTCGACCAGATGACCGACGACGACACCTCCTGAGAAGGCACCCATGCACTGGCGCTACCTGAAGTGGGACGACTCGCTGGCCGCCGCGGTGGCCGCCTTCGAGGACCTGCTCAGCCTGTTCAACTTCCTGCTGCTGCAGGCCTCCGGCGACGTCGACCGGGTGCTGCAGTGGATGCGCTACCTGCAGGAGCGCGGCATGATCGACGCGGACGTCGACCTGGAGGAGTTCCGCGACCGGCTGGAGGACGAGAACCTGATCGAGCGCGACGGCGAAGGCGGCTACAGCCTGACCGCGCGCGGCGAGCAGCGCATCCGCAAGGAGTCGCTGGCGCTGGTCTTCCGCAACCTGGCCAAGGGCGGCTTCGGCCAGCACCGCGTGCCGCACACCGGCGAAGGCGGCGAGCGCACCACCGAGACGCGCGGCTACCGCGCCGGCGATCCGATCACCCAGATCGACGCGCTGGGCACCATCAGCAACGCCGTCAAGCGCGGCGGGCTGGACGACATCACCCTGCAGGAGCAGGACTTCGAGGTGTACGAGAGCGAGCACCAGTCGTCCTGCGCCACCGTGCTGCTGATCGACATCAGCCACAGCATGATCCTGTACGGCGAGGACCGGATCACGCCGGCCAAGCAGGTGGCGCTGGCGCTGTCGGAGCTGATCATGACGCAGTACCCGCGCGACAGCCTGCACGTCGCCTACTTCGGCGACGACGCCAAGCTGATCGACGTGGGGAGCATCCCGTACCTGCGGGTCGGGCCCTACCACACCAACACCAAGGCCGGGCTGCAGCTCGCGCAGTCGGTGCTGCGCGCCGAGCGGCACGCCAACAAGCAGGTCTTCATGATCACCGACGGCAAGCCGTCGGCCATCTTCGAGGACGGACGGATCTACAAGAACTCCTTCGGGCTCGACCCCAAGATCGTCAACCAGACGCTGGACGAGGCGGCCGAGTGCAAGCGCTACGGGATCGTCATCACCACCTTCATGGTGACCGAGGACCCGTACCTGGTGGAGTTCGTGGAAGAGCTGTCGCAGATCAACCGCGGGCGCGCCTACTACGCGGCGCCCGGCGAACTGGGCGAGTATATCTTCGCCGACTACGTACGGAACCGGCGCCGCGGCGTGCGGTGACCGGTCAACCCACAGGAGGACACGATGGGAGTTCGATCAGCACAGGCGGAATGGAAGGGCGATCTCAAGGGCGGCAGCGGCACCATGTCGATCGGCGGCCGCTTCGAGCAGCCGTTCACGTTCAGCTCACGGTTCGAGGAGGGGGCGGGCAGCAACCCGGAGGAGCTCCTGGCGGCGGCGCACGCCGGCTGCTACTCCATGGCGCTGTCGCACGGCCTGGCCGAGGCCGGCCACGCCCCGACCCGCGTCAGCACCACCGCGGACGTCTCCCTGGAGATGACCGACGGCGGCCCCACCATCACCACGATCGCGCTGGTGTGCGACGCCGAGGTGCCCGGCATCGACGACGCGAAGTTCCAGGAGATCGCGGAGGCCACCAAGAGCGGCTGCCCGGTCTCCCGCGCGCTGGCCGGCCCGGACATCACCCTGCAGGCGACGCTCCGGTAGGGCCGTTCTTCGGGCGCGGTCGGTCGCTGCGGTAAGCTGTGCGTGACCATGTGCCAGGAGACCTACCGGTTTCGCCGGCTCTACCTGTTCGGATCGGTCTCGCGACGGTCTCCGTGCCGGTGAACGGCGAAGATCAAAGATAATGTTCCCAGGAACCCGTGACCGTATGATGGGAGCTTGTTTTCAATCATGTCGAGCGAGACGAATGGACGCCGTCGTGGCGCCCTTGCGCCGCAAATGATTTTTTCTTCCGGTCGTCAAGCTCACCGGCCCGGACTCGTCCGATGACCGCGCGAGGTGATTCGATCGAGGATCACCGAGTCGCCGCGGGACCGGATCTGCTCTCGCAGATCGTTCGCTCCGGCCCGGCGATGAGCCGTGGAGAGCGCCGCGTCGCCGATCTGGTCCGCGCCGATCCGGAGTTCGCCGTTCACTCCCACACCAGAGACATCGCCGCGCGTGCCGGCGTGAGCACGGCACGGAACGGCGACGCGGTGAACGAGATCGTGTCTCTGATCCATCGTTCCCTTGAGGCGCTCGTCGAGCAGATCAGCGAGGAAACTCTGAAGCGGGCCGCCTCGGCGATCGCGGCGCCGCTCGCGTGCTCATCTTCGGCGGCGGCGGCGGGTCCTCGATGGCGGCGATGGAGGCGGAGAACCGCCTGTTCCGGCTCGGGGTTCGCGCGTCCTACCGCAACGACGCCCAGCTCCAACTGATGATGGCGGCCGCGCTCAAGCCGGATGACGTGCTGCTGGTGCTGTCTCATCACCGGCCGGTACGAGCCGATCCTGCGAGCCGCCGAGATCGCCGATCAGTACGACGCCCGGACGATTGCCGTGACCGCGCCGGACTCGCCGCTGTCGCGGGTGGCGAACGAAGTGGTGCCGTTTCACATCGTGGAACCGGCGAACATCCTGTCCCCGACCCCCGCCAGGTACGTCCTGCTAGCGCTGATCGACATGCTGGCCTACGAGGTGGCGGAGATCCGCGGCGACGCGGCGGTGGAGTCCATGCGCCGCATCAAGTACCACCTGGTCAATACCCGCGACGACGACGACTCGAAGCCCCTCGGCGACTGACGTCCGACGATGCCGCAGCCGTCATCCCTTCAGCGATCCGATCATCGCGCCCTTCACGAAGTGCCTTTGTATGAAGGGATAGAGGACGAGTACCGGAACGCTGGCCACGATGATGAGTCCGTACTTGATCAGGTAGCTGATCGCTTTCACGTCTTCGATCGCCATGTATGACGCGGCGTCTCTCCCCGGATTCATCTCCCCCGACATCTGGCTCAGAATGAGGATGTCTCTCAAGACGATCTGCAGCGGCTCCAGTTCGGGCTTGTGGATGTACATGAGCGCCGGGAAGTACGAGTTCCAGTGACCGACCGCGTACATGAGCACCAGAAAGGCGATGACCGGCTTGGACAGCGGAATCACCACGCTCGCGAGGAACCGGAATTCGCTGCATCCGTCCATCTCCGCGGCCTGGTGGAGCTCATCGGGTATGTTGATGGTGAGGTAGGTGCGGGCGATGATCACGAACCAGACGGCGAGCGCCGCCGGGATGATCAGCGCCAGCCGGGTGTTGATCATCCCGAGCTTCGAGATCAGCAGGTAGGTCGGTATGATCCCGCCGCCTATGAACATCGTGAGGACGAAGAAGAAGGTGATCGCCCCCCGGCCCACCAGGTTCTTTCTGGAAAGCGGATACGCCGCGATCATCGTCATCGCGACGTTGATCGCGGTGCCGGCAACGGTATAGAACACGGAATTGAGAAAGCCGGAGATCACCATCGGGCTTTGCAGTATGATGGAATAGCCGACGACGGTGGGCTCCACGGGCAGCAGCAGCACACGGCTGTTGCGGATCGCGGAAGCCGAGCTGAACGAGGAGGAGATGATGTTGACGATCGGCAGCGCGATCACCAGCGCGGCCAGGCCGAGACAGGAATAGATACCGATCATCAGCACGCGGTCGCGGCTCCCGCCCCACGTCGCGAGCGTGCTCGCCCGGTCAACCATGCCGTTCCCTACCACAAGCTCGTCTCACTGATCCGCCTCGCTATCACGTTCACCATCACTATCATCAGGATGGTGATCACCGAGTTGAACAGATTCACCGCCGTGCCGAACGCGTACTGGGCGTCCACCAGGCCCACCTTGTACACGTAGGTCGAGATGACTTCGGATACGCTGTTGTTGACGGGATTCTGCAGCAGGAACGCCTTCTCGAAGCCTACGCTCAGAATCGTTCCGGAATTCAATATCAGCAGGATGATGATGACCGGCATGATGCTCGGTATGTCGATATGGCGTATCTTCTGGAACCTGGTCGCTCCGTCTATCAGGGCCGCCTCGTAGAGGTTGGGATCGACCGCAGCGAGGGCGGCAATGTAGATGATCGCCGAATATCCGGTTGCCTGCCATATGCCGGACCATACGTACAGGTGCCTGAACATGGACGGAACGGCGAGATAGTTCACCGGCTCGATATCGAGGTATTTCAGGAACCCGTTGATGAGACCGTGATAGGCGAAGAGCTGAATCACCATTCCCATCATCACCACGACCGAGATGAAATACGGAGCGAAGGTGATGGTCTGCACGAACTTCTTGAAACGCAGCGCCCTGATCTCGTTGAGCATGAGCGCAAGAGCGATCGGAAACGGGAATCCGGCGAGGAACGCGTACAGGCTCAATACCACGGTATTGCGGAGCAGGACGAAGAAGAGAGGGGACCTGAAGAATTGCTCGAAATACCGGAATCCGATCCAGGGACTGCCCCAGATGCCCTCTTTCACGTAGTATTTCTTGAACGCCAGCACGATTCCCGAGAGCGGAATGTAGTGAAAGATTATGAGGTATGCGATCGGCAGGAGCAGCAGCGCGTAGAGTTGCCACTGGCGCGCCATCAGCTTTCCAACACGAGCGCGGCGAATGTCGCGGTCCAGCACGGCGGCTCCCTCCCGGCGCATCACGTACGCGCCTGCAGCCGCAGCGGCTCGCCTGCCGTGCGGATCTCGACGTGAACGTCCGCCGCGCGGCCGGCGACGACGGCCCCGATCTCCAGATCCTGCCGGCCGTTTCGAACCACGAGCCGGGCCGGGTCGATGTCCTGTCTGCCGGATTCCCGGCGCCCGCGTGAATGAACCGCAACGTCGGCCAGACCGTCGAACCTGACGACGTCCCCCGGCGCGAGGGTGCGGTCGAGGCGGACGGGCTCCTTCCCGGCGATGCCGACCGTCACTTCGGAGACCGTGGTGTCCCCGCGGATTTCCAGGATGAAGGAGAGGCGTTGTTCCCGGTGGGGATTGTCGAAGCCGTGAACGGCGACGGAAGGGCGGCCGCCGGTTGCGACGAGCCGGAGATCTGCCCTGTCGGAATGTACGGGAGACAGATGCCATCGATCCGCAACCCCGGGAATGCTCTCGAGGTGGAACTCCCTGGTCACGTTCTGCAGGTCCTGCTTGATCCCCTCAGGAAACGCGCCGCTCATCCGCGCGGACTCCCAGCGCGAAACCGCGTCGAGGATGCTCGCCGCATGCTCGCCCGGTGCCACCGACGACGGGTCGGCCTGCTGCCGGGCGTCGCTGCCGACACTCGTCGCGAGCGCGAATCCCGCGTCGAAACCGGCCGCTCGGGCCAGCAGCCACTCGGCGTCCTCGATGCTCGTCTCCTCCCGCAGGGCGAACCATCCGAACATGCGCGGCATGAGGTTGCGGCGGTAGTAGTCTTGGTTCTTCACGCGGTACCGGGTCTGGCTTTCCCGAAAACCCGCGTGCCACGGCTCTCCCCAGTTCATCCTGGTATAGACGTGCCAGTTGAAGTGCCCCGGATTGCTCGCATCGTTGATGATGCGGCCCTGCAGCCGGGAATCGAGCCGGTCGTGCCAGGCCATCGTGAAGAGGGTCCGGCCGTATTGGCCGAGACCGGTGGCGAAGTTTCCTTCGAGCCCGTCGAAGGAGAGCTGGGCCGCGCCGGTGTGCGTGCAGAAGTCGGCGATCCTCTCGGCCATCTCGGTGGAGAGGCTCATGTCGCCAAGAAACACGCCATAGCCGTGGTCAGCCAGCTTTCCGACCGCGGCGCCCCGTGCGTGGGCCGACGCGGCGGTTCCCCACGCGCCGCGTGTGCAGCCGGACAGGCGGCAGGGGGCGGCGGCGCTGATCCGTTCGTATCGCACCAGCTCCTCGCCGAGCGCGACGGTGTTCAGGGTCGTGTCCTCCCGGAAGAACAGGGGATCGTCTATCGGGATCTCGGTCTGCTCCGCGTCGACGGCGTCCGTCAGTGCCGCCGATCCGATTCTGGCCAGGCGTCGATCCGGAATCGGCGTGACGTAGGAATCGTTGGTCGTGATGAAGTTCGACAACGTGTGGAAGCCGACGCCGACGCCGTTCCTTGCCGCTTCGTCCACACACGACCTGAAGCCGTCCCAACCGTGCGGAAACAGATCCGGTTTCAGTTCGAAGTGGCCCCAGGCCGCGAACGGCGCGCTGTGGTAGAGAAAGGACAGGCCCGCTCTCCTGACGAGACGCAGCGCCCGGCGTATCGTGTCCTCGCCGAAGTCGATGACCAGACAGGAGGCCGTCGCCTCGTACGCCTGTTTCGCCCACTTCCCGTTGATGACGGGGTGCGGAAGCCCCTCGGCCGTCTCGATCGCGCCGATCGTGTCGAGTGCCTGCTCGGCCGGACAGCCGAACAGGGCGATCCGGCTGCCGATGGCGCCGCCATCCTCGAACGCCGGTACCGTATACGCGCGGTAATTCCAGTTCGGAATCACCCGCTCGACGTCACGGTTGCGGCAGTAGGCCTGCAGCACGCTCCCGAACGCCGTGGCCTGCGCCGCGTATCCGCGAACGATCTCCTCGTCGCGGAGGTCGGGGGAGATGTCGGCGTAGCTGCCCGGATCGAACAGGCCGCTCCCGGCGTCCGTCCCGGGACGCAGGCGCGCGCCGCTGGGCGTGGCGTCGTCCTCCGTCACCGGGAACCCGCCCAACGTCTTGGGGTTGAGCGCCTGAATGCCCATGGCGAACGCGCCGTCCCTCACGACGCCCACCGTGTCTCCGACGTGCTCGCCGATCGTCGTCGGGTATGGTCCCCAGACCACCAGTTCCACGCGCCGCTCCGATGCGACCGAGACGACCTCGAACGTGAAGTGGACGGCGCGCTCCTGCGCCCTGACGTCGACTCTCGCTCCCGCACGTTCGTAGTACAGGGCGATCACCGGGCCGCGCCGCTCCATCGAATCGGGCTGGAGCAGCTCGCCGTCCACCCGTATGCTCAGCAGGGGAGCCGGCTGTCCGGGCGCAAGGTAGCTGCGCCCGCTCCGCCTGTCCTCGAAGGACCTGAGAAAGCCGTCTTCGATGCGGCATCGTGCGAACGACGTTCTCACGCCGATCTCTCGGTCACACCGCGCGCGAGACCGGCCGTGTCACGAGAATACGCGGGGGCACGGCGCCGCGCCGTGCCCCCGATCATGTCCGCGCGCTCCTCAGAGGAGGTTTTCGGCAGCGTACGCGGCATTGACCAACTCAAGAAACGTCTCGAGCTGCAGGTTCTGAACGCCGCTCACGTAGGCATCCCAATCGGCCTCCACGTCCAGGTCGCCGGTAATGAACCGCACCATGTGTTCGTTGATGTAGTCGGTCAACGCGGTCTTTATCTGGTTGATCTCGGTCGCGGTGTCGGCGTCGACCCACAGTGCGCCGATCGACTTGGGAAGGTTGAGCTCCGATCGGAACGGCTCGTACTCCCTGGTCATGCCTCCGAGTACCACGCCGTCGTAGGTCCACCAGTTCGCGGCGTAGCGATCCTCGCTCACGCCCATGGTCTTTTCCCAGAAGTGCCACGGCCTCTGCGGCGTCTGCACGATGCGTCCGGCATCGAGCTTCTCGTCGATGGGATTCTCGTAGTCATCGTCCCAGCGACGGTCCCAGACCTTTGCCTGCTCTCCGTAGAGCGTCAACTGGCCGGGGCTTGCGTCGACAAAGCGTATCCCCTTGTCGCCGATCCAGTTCCACCAGAACGCCTCCTCGGACATCCACCAGTCCAGATACCTGAATGCCGCGTCGGGATTCTCCGCCTTGTCGGTGATCACGAACTGCGCGCCGGAAGCGCGCGTGTTGTCCCACCAGTTCGCGTATCCCGTTCCGTTCGGGCCGAGCAGGGGAGGCAGGGTGTCATACTGCTCATAGAGCTCGCGATCGGCTTGGGAGATTCCCATCTGCAGGTGGCCGGCGGTGAACACGCCGAGCAGCGGCTTCTCCTCGTTGTTGCCGAGCATGCCGAGCTGTTCCAGGTTTTGCGTAAAGGCGCCCGGGTCGATCAGGCCCTGTTCATACAACGAATTCGCCCATCTCAGACCGGCCCTCCACTCGGGCTGGACCGCCGCCATCGCCAGCTCGTCGCCGTCCACGTAGAGGAATCCGTTTTCGAAGTCGGCGAGCATGAAGGGGTTCACGAGGAAGTACTGCGCATCGCCCCACCAGGTCCCGATCGCGCCCGTATACGGGACGATGTCGGGATCGCGGTCCTTGAACGCCCTGAGCGTGTTGGCGAATTCGTCGGTGGTCGCCGGCATGTCGAGGCCGAGCTCTTCCAGCCAAGAGACGTTGATATACGCCTTCTGCGTCTGCGCGGAATACGGTCCGCCGATATTCGGAATGCCATAGATGTTTCCGTCCGGCGCCGTCAGATCCGCGGTGAGATGCGGATTGACTTCCGCCTCCGCCTGCTTGAATACGGTTCCATACTTGTCGATCAGGTCATTCAGGGGACGGAGCAGTCCCTGATCGGCGTAGCTCATGAGGTCCTGATTGTTCAGGCCGGCCGTGAAGAAGACCTCGGGATAGTCCCCGCTCGCGAACAGCACCTTCTTTTCGCCGAACACGACGTCGAGAGAGATGTTCGTCTTTTCCGCATAGAACTGCAGCGCCCTGTTGTTCTCGGAATAGTCGGCCCAGCTCGTGTAGTCGGCGAAGTATGCGGAAATGGTCAGCTTCTCATCGACGATCGGGTATACGCCGGGGGGACTCACCGGTACGCCGGTCACGCCTGCGGAATCGGATTGATCCTGCGCGAACAGAGGTGCGGCGAGCAGCAGGCCCATGGCCACGGCCATGGCTGCTGCCGTCGGAAGTATTCGTCTCATGATTCTCTCCTTGTTGGTTGGATTCGCGGTGATGGCTTGGTCAGCTTGGCGTTCGCTGTGACGAGTCTCCTACATCATAGGCCTGCCCCCAGGAACTCCATGACTATACGATGAATCTTGTTTTCAATCATGTCAAGCGCTCCCGGGGAATGGAGGCCGTGGTGGCGCCTCGTGCCGCAAATGGTTTTCATTCCAGTCGCCAAGCGCACCGGCCAGGACTCGCCGGGCGGGCCACCGCGCGCCGCAACTCGGCGATCAGTGTGCTGGCCTGGCCGTGCAGCGTCCCGTGCACGGCCGCCAAGCCGGCCAGCACGGCGTTGTACGGGCTGGCGCGGCCCCGACGCGGCGACGCGGGCACCCATCGTCGAGACATTGAGCTCGTGGTCGCCAGCAGGGTCAGCGCCGGCTACGTCCGGCGGAAGGGTCGTACTGCCCGGGCACGGCGTGCCCCCTGCCACGCAGGCCAGCTCCGCGTCCAGGATGCGCGCCCCGATCCGCCTGACGGCCGCGGGGTCCGCGCGGACGTCTCTCTGGAGATGACCGATGGTGGCCCCACCATCATCACGATCGCGCTGGTGTGCGACGCCGAGGTGCCCGGCATCGACGACGCGAAGTTCCAGGAGATCGCGGAGGCCACCAAGAGCGGCTGCCCGGTCTCCCGCGCGCTGGCCGGCCCGGACATCACCCTGCAGGCGACGCTCCGGTAGGGCCGTTCTTCGGGTCCGCTCAGCCCGTGCAGTAAGCTGAGCGTTATCATGCTTCGGCAGACCTACCGGCAGCGCATCGTCGAGAGACACCGGCGTCGCGACCGGCAGCTTGAGGCCGACATGCGACGTGAAGCGGCGCGGTTGGCGCGGTTGGCCGCCGAGCGGTACCGGTTCCGCAGGATCTTTCTGTTCGGGTCGGTGGCTCGCAGCGCGCGTCTTGCGGTGTGGTCGGACATCGATCTGGCAGTCGAGGGCTTGGCGCCCAGGGACTACTGGCCGCTCGTCGGGATGCTGACGGCCGACGCGAAGTACCCTCTGGACGTGAAGGTCCTGGAGGACATGCCGGCGGCATCCCGGAACGAGATCAGAGCGACCGGCGTGGAACTCCATGAGGCGTGACGACCCGCTCGACGAGGTGACGACGGCGATCCGCCGCGAGCTCGCGAACTGCGCGGCGCTGCGCGCCGAGGCACGCGCCGAGCTGCGCAGGCCGGAGCGAAATCCGCGCGTGCTGGGATCGATCACGCACGATTTCTACAACTGCTGCGAGCGAGTGTTCCGCCGGATCGGCGCGGAGATCAACGGCGCCTCCTATCGCGGTGAGGCATGGCACAAGGAGTTGCTGTTCCGCATGACGGTGGCCGTGTCCGGCGTCAGGCCGCAGGTCATCACCGAGGAGCTCGCCGCGGACCTGGACGAGTACCTCTCGTTCCGGCACGTGTTCCGCAACATCTACGGATTCGAGCTCAAGGGAGACCGGCTCGTCCGGCTCAGCGACAGGCTGGATGGTGTTGCGTCCCGGTTCGAGCAGGAGATCGAGACGTTTCTGACCTCTCTGGATGACGTAGCGGAAGACGCGCACGACTGACCGCGTCGTGCGGCTCCTGGATCGCGTGGGACGATCCAGGGTCCGAATCTGCCTGATCTGCTTAATCAGACGCCTGTTTGATCATGTTGCATGCTATTGTTGGCCGTTCATAGATCACATGGAACGATTCGTTGAGGGGTCTCTGCGCCGCTGGCTCGCACGTCGCCGGCGCAAGCCGCTCGTACTGCGCGGGGCTCGGCAAGTGGGCAAGACGACGCTGGTGCGCCAGTTCGCCGCCGCCTCCGGCATGGGGCTGTGCGAGGTCAACCTGGAACGGAACCTCTACCTGGACGAGGTGTTCAAGAGCCTCGACACCGGCCGCATCGTACGCGAGCTGGAGGCTCTGGGCGGGGTCCGTCTGGCCGGCTCGATCCTGTTTCTGGACGAGGTGCAGGCCGCGCCGCACGCGCTTCTCGCCATGCGGTACCTGTATGAAGATCGGCCCGAGATCCCCGTGCTCGCAGCCGGCTCCCTGCTGGAGTTCACTCTGGCGGACCACTCCTTCTCGATGCCGGTCGGTCGCATCGAGTACCTGCACGTGGGGCCGATGTCGTTCGGCGAGTTCCTGCGCGCCGTCGATCCGGTCCTGGTCGAGCACCTGGATGCGCTGAGCTTCGACGAACCGCCCGCCGACGCGGCGCACCGCCTGCTGCTGCGGCGCTTTCGTGAGTACCTGCTGGTGGGTGGACTACCGGAGGCCGTGCTTGTCCATCGTGAGTCGAGCTCCCCCCTGGAAGTGGCGGCCGTGCACCGCTCGATCGCGGACACCTATCAGGATGACTTCGCGAAGTACGCCAAAGGCGCACAGCTCACGCGTCTGCAGAGACTGTTCCGCAGCATCCCGCGGTCGGTGGGGCGGAAGGTCTCCTACCGCAACCTCGATCCCGACTCGCGCGCCGGCGAGGTGCGAGCCGCGATCGACCTGCTCGTCAAGGCGCGGGTTTGTATCCGGGTGACCCACAGTCATTGCTCGGGACTGCCATTGGGTGCGGACGAGGATGACCGGACCTGCAAGCTGCTGTTCATGGACGTCGGGATCATGAATCATGTCTGTGGCCTGGACGGCCCGAGCATCGATGCCATGGATGCGATCCGGTTGGTCAACGAAGGCGGCATCGCCGAACAGCACGTTGGACAGCAATTGGCGACGTTGGGAGCCGGCGAGGCGGCTCCGGCACTCCACTACTGGTTGCGGCATGCCAGGACGGCAAACGCTGAGGTGGACTACGTGATCTCGCGCGGGGATTGGATCATCCCGGTCGAGGTGAAGGCGGGCCGCAGCGGTTCTCTCAAGTCGCTGTTGCAGTACGCCCACGAGAAGCTCCCGCCGATCGCGGTCCGCTTCGACACCAATCCGCCAAGCCTGCAGACCGTGCGCCATGCCGTCCGCACGGCCTCGGACACCGTCCCGGTGACCCTCAAGATCCTGTCGCTGCCCCTCTATGCCGTGAAAGCGCTGCCCCGGCTGATCGACCGGCTTCGTAAGCGACCCCAGTAGCCGCGCCAAGTCCCAGGATCTCGGCCGTCGGCTCGGCGTTGCGAACCGCGTTGCGGATCGACTCACCCACGCATTCGACCGCCAACGCGGCGACAAGGTCGAAGGAAGCCGACTGGCGTCCGGACGCCAGCGCGTAGGCCGTGTCGCCGTCGTAGGTCGTGTGGGCCGGCAGCACGGCGCGGGCGATGCCGTCGTGGGCCCGCTGGGCCAGGCGCCCGGCCTCCGGCTTGCTCATGGCCGCGTCGGTGAGCACCGCCACCAGGGTCGTGTTGGTTCCCACGACCGGGAACTGGGCCGACTGCGGGAGCCAGCGCTCGGGCGTGCTGTCGGCGAGCCAGCCGTCCCCGGCGCGCGCGCCGGCCAGCACCCGCCCGTCCTCCTCGAGCACGTCGCCGACCGCGTTCACCACTGCCAGGGCGGCCACCAGGGCGCCCGCGGCGTCGCGTTCGGCGTAGCCGACGCCTCCCTTCATCATCGCCGCGCGGCCGCCCCACTTGCCGACCGTTGCGCCGGTTCCCGCGCCGGCGTTCCCCTGCGCCGCCGGCGGCAGCGGCAGCGGACACGCCGCCCGGCACGCGGCGTGTCCCAGCTCCGCGTCCGGGTGGACGGAGCCGCCCGCGACCCCCAGATCGTAGATGACGCTGGCGGCGACGATCGGGATCGGCTTGGCCGGCGTGGGGTGGCCGATGCCGCGCTCGGCCAGAAAGCGCATGACGCCGTCGGCGGCGGCCAGCCCGAAGGCGCTGCCGCCGGTGAACAGCAGGGCGTCCAGGCGCGCGATCGGCTTGTCGACGGCCAGCAGCGCCGTCTCCCGCGAGCCGGGGGCGGGGCCGCGCACGTCCACGCCGGCGACCGTTCGCTCCGGGCAGAGGATGACGGTGCATCCGGTCGGCACTTCGGCATGCCGGGCATGGCCCGCGCGAAACCCCCCGCTGCGATCCAGGGTCGGCGCTGCATCTCGTTCGGAAGCGGCCATGTGCCTACTGTGCATCAGAACGTGTCGGCGACGCCGCGGCCTCCGAGGGATCCGGGCCGACGTAACGCGCCCTCGGCCGCATCAGGCCGCCCTCGCGGTACTGCTCCAGCGCATGCGCGATCCAGCCCGCGGTCCGGGCGACGATGAACAGCGTCTCCGACGCGCCGGCGGGCAGGCCGAGCACGGCGGCCAGCACGGCCAGCGCCATGTCGACGTTCATGGGCGAGTCGACCAGGAGGTCGCGCACGGCACGGTCCAGCGCATCGGCCAACTCCAGCGCCGGGTGTCCGGGAGCCGCCGCGCGCAGGTGGCCGAGCAACGCGACGGCGCGCGGGTCTCGCGTCCGGTAGACCCGGTGGCCGAAGCCGTGCAGCGGGCGGCGCGAGCGCAGGTACTCCTCGACCATCCCCCGCGCGCGTTCGGGACGCTCCACCGCGCGCAGCAGCTCGGCGACCAGCGTGCTGGCCTGTCCGTGCAGCGTGCCGTGCACGGCGGCCAGTCCGGCCAGCACCGCGTGGTACGGGCTGGCGCGGCCCGAGGCGGCGACGCGGGCCGCCAGGGTGGAGACGTTGAGCTCGTGGTCGGCCAGGAGGATCAGCGCCGGCTCGATCAGCGCGGCGGCCCGCTCCCGATCGGCGGCGCCCCAGGCCGACGCCAGCGCCTGCGCGGCACGTCCCGTGGACGGGTCCCGCGTACCGCGCACCGGGCTGCCTCCGGCGACGCAGGCCAGCTCCGCGGACAGGATGCGCGCCCCGGTGCGCCTGACGGCTCGCGGGCGCAGATCCTCCGCGGCAGGATCCGCGGCCGCCAGGCGCGGCAGCACCGACTGGAACGCGAACCACGGGTCCAGCAGGCGGCCGTCCGAACGCAGCCACTCGACGGGGACCGCGGGCGGGGTCGCATCCTCCGGCGCCGCGACCGCGGCGTCCAGGTCGCCGCTCCAGAGCAGCGCGGTCACCTGCTCGAACGTGGCCGTGGCGGCCAGTGAGGTGGCCGGCAGTCCGCGATAGTAGAGCTCCTCCTCCGTGATCAGCGTCAGCGACGAGTCCAGGATCGACCCTTCGCTGCGGGTGAACGCGTGATGGGCGGCCGTGGCGGGGTTCGCGCGCACCTCGACGCGCCGCTTGAGCCGCAGCACGTCGGCGCGCAGGTAGCGGCGCCGGCGCCCGCCGCCCACCGGCTCGGACCTGATCCAGCCGCGGCTCACGTAGGCGTAGAGCGTCTGCGGCTTGACTCCGAGCGTGGCCGCGGCCTCGGCAGCCGTCAGAAAGACCGAGTCGGCCGGTGTGGGGGCACTCATATATTGATTTATTGATCAATCTTGACAGAGCCTCGCGGGGAGAGGAACCCTGCGGCCATGGCCAGCACGGGAACGGACGGACTGCGCGGCGTCGAGGTCGCCTCCACGACCCTTTCGCACATCGACGGCGAGGCCGGACGCCTCACGGTGTGCGGATACGCGATCGAGGACATCGCGCCGCGCTGTTCGTTTGAGGAGGCGGCCTTTCTGCTGTTCGAACGCCGCCTGCCGGTGATCACGGAGCTCGCCGGCTTCTCCGGCGAGCTCGCCGCCGTGCGGGCCGTGCCTCCGGCGGTTGCGGAGTTCGCGCGTCAGGCGGCTGCCGGCGGCATCGCGCCGATGGACGCGCTGATGACGCTGGCCGCGGCGCTGCGCCCGCCGGACCGCGATCTGCAGCCCGCGGAGATCATCGCCGGTCTGATGACGGCCGCCGGGCTGTACGCCGGTTTGCGTGCCGGAGTCGAACCGTCAGCGCCACCCGTGGAAGTCTCACACGTCGAGGCGTATCTCCGGCTGGCGCTCGGCCGCGCTCCGCATCCGGCCGCGGTGCGCGCGCTCGAGACCTACCTGATCACGGTGATGGAGCACGGGCTCAACGCATCGACGTTCGCGGCGCGGGTGGCGGCCTCGGTCCACAGCGATCTCCTGTCGTGCACCCTGGCGGCACTCGCCGCGCTCAAGGGACCCCGCCACGGCGGCGCACCCGGACCCGCCCTCGACATGATCGAGGTGATCGAGGACGTCGAGCACGCCGCCGATCACCTGCGCGCCGTGCTGGCGCGCGGCGAGCGCCTGATGGGCTTCGGTCACGGCGTCTACCGCACCCGCGACCCGCGCGCAGACGTCCTTGCCGTGGCGCTGGAAGCGCTGATCGACGCCGGGACCGACGGCCACCGGCAGGCGCAGGCGCTCTACCGCAAGGCGCGCTCCGTCGAGCGCGCCGCGCTGCAGGTGCTGGAGGAGCACCGGCCGCAGGCACACCTGCAGACCAACGTGGAGTTCTACACCGCGCTGCTGCTCTCCGCCGTCGGGCTGGACCGGGGACTGTTCACGACCACCTTCGCGGTGGCGCGAGTGGTCGGCTGGCTGGCGCACGCGATCGAGCAGCGCGACTCGAACATCCTGCTGCGCCCGCGCGCCGTCTACCGCGGCGACCACGGACGGCGCTGGCGACCGATCACGGAACGGGCAACGAATCGGTGCAACTGATTAGTCCAGTGCGTGAGCTCACGGAGAAGCCCGCGTTGCGAAGTGCCACGAGTACGTCCCCCAAGTGCAAGTTGTCGAGCACCAAGCCTCTCTGTATCGCAGTTCTCAGAATGTTGGCGTAGACGTGACTTGGACTCAGGTCTTTCGAGTCGGACAGGTCCTCGATGGCCTCACGGACCAGTGCCGTGGCGTCACCGTTTGCAAACACCGCACCCATGGCCCGTTCGCCGAGATCGGGCTTCTGGACGGTCAGGACGAGGTCTATGGTGACGACACCCTCTGAGCCGGAGTTGAGTCCCTTGACGGATCGCTGGCCCTTGTCAAGGACCGCTACGTGAACAGGTGACGGCTTGAAGCCGGCATCCCGCAGTGCTCTCTGGACGAGCCCCCAGATTCGCCCGCTGCTGTTCCCGAATACCACGGACATGTACCGGCCCGGTTTCAGAATCCTCCGCGCTTCCTCGAACGAGGCGCGGAGCAGGTTCGCGTAGCGTTCCGCAGCACCGTTTTTCTGCCTTCCCGTGGTATGCACTACCGCCTCGGACGAATGGTCCGTTACTCTCCCCAGCCAAGCTTCCTGAAACAGGTTCATGTCGCTGTAGAAGATGTTGCTGCCAAACGGAGGATCGATGAACACGTAGTCGATCGACGCTCCGTCGAGGTGGGAGAGGCGGTCCGCGGACGTGATGTGATAGGTAACGTCTTTCGATGAAAGCCCGGTGAGCATGGGCTGGCGCCCGAACAGCACGCCGTCAGCTCGGATCACCGCGTTCAATTTTCTGACAAACAGATCGAAGACGTTCCACTCATAGTAGACCGGTGCAATGTAGTAGGTCTGATTCTGTGCATTTAGTGGGCGCATCTGGCTCCACTGATACCTCTTCGATGCTCGCGGAAGAATAGCCGTGAATGCGAACCTGAGTTTCTGTCGAATCGCGCTGTCAGACACGTCTGCGATCGCCTTCCAGAGCTCCAGCAGGACGATCGCGTTGCGAGGCGAAAAGAACATCGCAGTCTCGGTCATGCCTGATTTTCCCAATCCGGATCGGCCATACATCTCTCTATGCGGCTCGATCGGCAGCGACGGGACCTCGTCGAGACGTGGGTCGCTGTCCGCACTCGCGATGTTACGCCAGTCAAGGGCCGATACGGGCTGTTCGACCTGACGCCCATTCTCGCCCCGAACCACCACCTGGACCGGTACATCGTCGCTGCGACGCCAGGAACGGCGGGCAAAACCAGCTCCGCAGCTCGGGCAGCTTCGGGGCGACTTTCCCTCTTCATTCAGCTCCTCAAAGTACGTTATCTCGACATCACAACGAGGGCAGCGGTAGCAGAACGACCAGACCGTGCGAATGAGCTCCACCAGGTTGTTGTCGGTATCACGCCTCGTCTCGTAGAGCGGTGATGTCGCGGCACGTGCCTGCTGAATGGCTTGGGTGGCTGCGCCCCGAAGCGTCTCTTCGGGGAGATCGGTCAGGTACCCACGTGCGATGTGATGTCCGAGCACCGAGATGTCGCTGAGTCGAGCTCGACGATTGAGTTGCTGGGCCGCAAGCCCTGTCATCCCGGAGCCGGCGAAGAAGTCGGCAACAACCTCGCCGGGTTCGGTGAAGGCCTCGATGAACGGCTGGATTGCGCCGATCGGCACCTTCGTGAGGTACGTGTGGCAGTTGTAGACCGGATCGGTTCGTGGCGCCACGATGGTTGCCGAAAGGCTCCCCACGCGTGGGACCCGGGCGTCTCCCGTGGTTCCTTCGAGCGCAGAGTGTTGACGCATAGTCTGTAGACCCATAGTTTACAGGCTGCGTACGGTCGGAGTGATACGCCGTCCAATCCGGATCGGGCGTGTGACGCGGGGCTGCGCGATAGTTCCGCCAGTGATGTGGATCGTTACGCTGCGGTCAGAGCCTTGGCTCATCGTCATGACCTGGGCGGACGCCGCACTGCCTTGCTGGAAGACGTAATCGATGATGAGGAAGATGACCGAGTGGTCCTTGAGGCCGCTGGCGTCGCGGCATCGCTCGGCTCCGGTCATGGCGAGGAGTGGTTGTCCGAGTTCATCTGGAGTAACGACAGTCGGCCCGATCTCAGAATGGAAGCCGTACTCGTCCTTGCCGAGCTGGGCGATACACCGTTCGCGCGCGGACTTCTCACGCGCATCGCCGGCTCCGAGCGCTTTCGGGGCGATGAGCTGCGGCAGGCTGCGGTCTGGGGGCTCGGCAAGAGCGGCATCCGACGATATGACGACATCCTCGGCTTCATTGACGATCCAGACGACGATGTCGCTTTACATGCAATCGCTGGCTTCGATGGCCATACGCCCCCTTCCACCATCAAGCGCCTGGTGAACGAACTTGCTTCCGGTGGAGACCGGGGGCGGGCTGCGGCTTCGGCAGCTCTGGCGGCGATCGGTTCTGACGAGGTGATCACCACGCTGGCAGCCGCGGCACACACGACGCCCGACGACTGGATTCTGGCCACACTCGGGCGCATGCCGCCCGCGCGTGTACGTTGGCTCCTTGCCGGTGACAGCCTCCTGCCACGGATCTCACCTCTGCTTCTCACAGCCGAGGGAGCGAACTGGCTCGCGACCCAGGCGAAACAAGGGGACCTGAGCTTTCTGTTGGCCCAGGACCTCGCCTGAGACCCACACCCCCCTCGTGCTACGGTCCCGATCCACATGGGACTGAAACGAACCAAGACATGCGGCGAGTTGCGAGCCGCCGACGCGGATGAACGCGTGGTCCTGGGCGGCTGGGTCGCCTCCCGGCGCGACCACGGCGGCATCCGCTTCCTCAACCTGCGCGACCGCTACGGGGTCACGCAGGTGGTGGTGGACGAGTCCTCCCCGCAGGAGGCGCACGACACCGCGGCAGACCTGCGCGACGAGTACTGCGTCGCGGTGGCCGGCACGGTGCGCCTGCGCCCCGCCGAGATGGCCAACACCGGCCAGGCCACGGGCCAGATCGAGCTGGCGGCGGCGGAAATCGAGGTGCTGTCCACCTGCGACCCGCTGCCGTTCGCGATCGGCGATACGGTCGACGCGCGCGAGGAGCTGCGCCAGACCTACCGCTACCTGGACCTGCGCTCCGGCGTCATGCAGCGCAACCTGGTCCTGCGCAGCGCCGCCACCGCCGAGGTGCGCGCGGCGCTGGCCGACCAGGGCTTCCTGGAGATCGAGACACCCACCATGGTGCGCTCCACCCCGGAAGGCGCGCGGGACTTCGTCGTGCCGTCACGGGTCTCGCCGGGACGGTTCTACGCGTTGCCGCAGTCACCGCAGATCTTCAAGCAGCTCCTGATGGTGAGCGGACTGGACCGCTACTTCCAGATCGCGCGCTGCTACCGGGACGAGGACACGCGCGGCGACCGGCAGCCGGAGTTCACGCAGATCGACATCGAAGCCAGCTTCGTGGAGCCCGACGACGTGTTCGACGCGGTGGAGAGCATGCTCACGCGCGTGTTCGCGCGCTGCCTGGATCAGACGCTGGACACCCCGTTCCCGCGCATCACTCACCGGGAGGCGATGGACCGCTACGGCTCCGAGAATCCCGACCTGCGTTTCGAGCTGCCGCTCGTCGACTTCGGCGGGGTCGCCGGCAAGACGGACTTCAAGGTGTTCCGCTCGGTGCTGGACGGTGGCGGCGTGGTCAAGGCGCTGACGGTCTCCGGCGACGGCCTGTCGCGCGCCCGCATCGACGCGCTGGAGCAGCACGCAAAGGCTCGGGGCGCCAAGGGGCTGGCCTGGACGCGTGTCACGGCGGACGGCCTGGACGGCGGCATCGCCCGCTTCCTGGGCTCCGTGGCTCCGCAGGCGATCGAGGCGCTGGATGCCTCTCCGGGCGACGTGGCGCTGTTCGTCGCTGACGGGCGGCAGACCGCCTGCCAGTCCCTCGGCGCGGTGCGGACGGCGCTCGGTGCGGAACTGCAGCCCGACGGACACCGCTTCTGCTGGATCACCGACTTCCCGCTGTTCGAGTGGAACGAGGACGAGCAGCGCTGGGACCCGAGCCACCACCCGTTCTCCATGCCGCGGGAGCAGGATCTGGAGCTCCTGGAGACCGATCCGGGGTCCGTGCACGGCAAGGTCTACGACCTGGTGCTCGACGGCGTGGAGCTGGGCTCGGGCTCGATCCGGATCCACGACCGCGCCCTGCAGGAGCGAATATTCGCGCTGATCGGTATCGACCGGGATGAGGCGCGCCGGCGGTTCGGCTTCATGCTCGACGCGTTTCGCTACGGGCCGCCTCCGCACGGCGGCGTCGCCTTCGGACTGGACCGGCTGGTGATGCTGATGGCCGGGCAGCCCACCATCCGCGAGGTGATCGCCTTTCCCAAGAACACGGCGATGGCATCGCTGATGGACGGCTCGCCGTCACCGGTCGACGCCGAGCAACTCGCGCAGGTAGGCCTGCAGATCACCACAACGGAGGATGACGATGGGCAAGTATAGGGATACCCGCCAGGAGTTCTGGCGCTCGCAGTTCGAGGCGGCCAAGCCGATGGCCCCGTACCTCGCCGACGGGAAGGACACGCACCGCGCGAAGTGGGAGGCCATGGCCGGGCGCATCGCCCTGGGCGACGAGCAGCGGCAGCGCGCCGCGAGCTTCGTCCGTACCATGCCCGCGCTCTGCCTGAGCGGCATCTGGTGCGGGGACTGCGTGCGCCAGGGGCCGATCCTGGAGGCGATCGCCGCAGCCTCGGCCGGGGTCGACCTGCGCTTCGTCGAGCGGGTCGAGGACGAGCTGGCCGAGGAGCTGCGCATCAACGGCGCGCTCAAGGTGCCGGTGGTGGTCCTTTTGTCGGAGGACTTCTACGAGCTGGCGCGCATCGGCGACCGCATGCTCAGCACCTACCGCAAGAAGGCGCAGCGCGAGCTGGGGCCGACGTGCGAAGTGGGCCTGGTGCCGCCGGCCGCGGAAGAGCTGGCGGTCGAGATCGACGAGTGGCTTGACGAGTTCGAGCGGGCGCAGTGGATCCTGCGTCTGTCGCCGCTCCTGCGCGAGCGCTACGGGGACTGACCGGCCCCCAGCCTTCAGGGCTGCCAGCTCTCCCCGGACGCGAGCCGGTGAGCGAGAAACCGGATCCCCTGGTTGTCGGCGGGGTTCAGCCAGAGGATGCGCCGGAACAGCGCGGCCGCCTCGTCCCGCCGGTTGAGTCGCCAGAGGCACAGGCCGTAGCCGTGGAGGCAGCGCAGAAAGGGGCGGTTGTCGATCAGGCCCCAGGAGAGCACCCCGTCGAAGGCATCGTCCAGAGAGAGCTCACCGATCCGAAGCCCTACCTCATAGTGCCGTAGCGCGATCTCGGGGCTGTGGTCGAACACCGCGTTGCCGAGATGCGCATGCGCGTCGATGCAGCGCAGATCGGACTGACACAGATCCATGCGGATCTTCCGTGCCGCCACGCCGTCACCCGCATCGCTGAGCTCGTTGGACTCGATGATCGGGTCCCAGTCGGCCTCGGCCGTCGAGCCTCTCCGTCCGGCATCCTGTCACATTCCCCACACGTGGATGTCGGGGCCGCCGGCGGACGGGCGCCGGTGGTGGAACACCTTTTCGTCCCAGCTCCGGCCCTCGCTACGGTCGAAGATCACCAGATGGCCCGCATCCGCCGCACAGCGGTCCACGTAGCCGACGGTCTGTTCGACGCCTTCGTCGATGGTGCTCTCCAGGCTTCTTCGCGGATGCAGCACCTTGCATTCGATCACGAACCGGCGCACGCGGTCGTCCTGAGGCCAGATGATCAACAGGTCGGTGCGTCCGCGCCCCAGGCCGTATTCCCGTTCGATACGCCCGCCGCTGTTGACGACGCGTTGCAGGTACGCCTGCAGCAGAAGCTGGGGACCGGCTTCCCTGTAACGAAAACGCTCCACCCAGTGCTCGGAGTGCTCGCGGAAGAAGCGCTGGAAAGCTTCGAGTAGCGCGACGACGTTCAGATCTCCGTCCGGATCCACGTACCACGCCGGATCCTGGACCAGACCCTCCTGTGCGGCCCAGGTCAACTCGCGCGGCACGACCTCCGCATAGATCGGATTTGCCATGCGTAGCGGCGCATCCACAGCGACCAGACCCAAGTCTCGAACGTACTCCAGGTCTCGGGCGGAGTGGCCGCTCTCGGCGGTACCACTCAGGATCGGCTCGACGACGCGCCGCACGCGGTCCTCCTCCAGCCTGTCTGTCAGATAGTCCAGATGGGTCGCTCGACGCTGGATGAGCCGCTCGCGGGCCTCCAGAATATCGGCAGCCACGACCCGGCGCGCCCGGTCTCTCCCGGCCGCCGTGGTAAAACAGGTCTCGGCTGCCAGCGCGTTTACCAGCCACGGCTGGCCTTGGGTTTGCGTCCAGACCGTATCCAGGGCGTCGGGCGTGAGCGCCTGTCCGGTCTCTTCCGTGTGCTGCGCTAGCAACGCCAGCGTCTCGCCGCGCGAGAAGTCGCCGAGCCGGAGGGACTTGGCCTTGATGTTGAAGGGGCTGCCGCCGGTGAGGGCCGGCTTGCCGGAAGGGGAGTGGATCCGGTAGTCGGCGACGTCGCGCAGCCCGCACAGGACGACGCTCTGCGGAAAGCTGCCCGGACGCCGGTCGTACCCGGCCCGTAACTGCCGCAGCACCGACAGCAGCGTGTCGCCGACCAGGGTATCGATCTCGTCGAGCAGCAGGACCAGGGGTTTCGGATCGGCCTCGGCCCAGTCGGTCAGCGCCGCGCGCAGGGCGCCGTTGGGACCTGACTTCGCCAGGATGGCGGGCCAGTGCTCATCCAGAAACCCGTCGCGCAACGTCTCAAGCGCCCGCGATGCCAGCTCGTCGAGGATGGCGCGCAACGCCTCTTCCTTGTCCTCGCGCGCCGCCTGGGCGCCCTCGACGTTTGCGTACACGCATCGGTACGTCCCCGCGGCGCCGCTGTTGAGCAGATCGCGCAGCGCCAGCAGCGCTGAGGTCTTGCCGGTCTGGCGGGGCGCGTGCAGGACGAAGTACTGCTCGTCCCGAACCAGGCCCAACACGTCGTCGAGGTCCAGTCGGCTGAGCGGCGGCACGCAGTAGTGCTTGTCGCTGCGGACCGGACCGGTGGTGTTGAAGAAGCGCATGGCCGAAGTATGGCTCCCGGTGGTGCCCGTCTCTCCGGAACGGTAGCATGCGCGGCGTGGAGCAGGAGGACCAGACACGGGCGCTATTGGAGCGGCACCGCCAAGCCGGCCACAGGCCCAACCGCCTGATCGAGGAGAAGAGCCCCTACCTCCTGCAGCACGCCTACAACCCGGTCGAGTGGTACCCGTGGGGCGACGCCGCTTTCGAGCGGGCGCGGCGGGAGGACCGGCTGGTGTTCCTGTCGGTGGGCTACGCCACCTGCCACTGGTGTCACGTGATGGCGCACGAGTCGTTCGAGGACGAGGCGGTGGCCGCGTTCCTGAACGAGAACTTCGTCTCCATCAAGCTCGACCGCGAGGAGCGGCCGGACATCGACCGCATCTACATGGCGGTGGTGCAGGCGACCAGCGGCTCCGGCGGTTGGCCGATGACCGTGTTCCTCACTCCCGACCGGCGCCCGGTGTTCGGCGGCACCTACTTCCCGCCGCGCGGCGCCTACGGCCGGCCCGGTTTTCTGGAGATCCTGAGGCGGCTGGCGCAGATGTGGCGCGAGCGGCGGGATGAGCTGGAGCGGGCGGCCGGCTCGGTCGTGGACAGCATCCGCGGCTACCTGGAAGGCGCCCCGCAGGCGGCGGACCCGGGCGCGGTCGACCTGGCGGCGGCCGCGGCCGGGGCGGCTGCCGGCTACGACGCCCAGGACGGCGGCTTCGGTCCGGCGCCGAAGTTCCCGCGGCCGTCGGTGGTGTCCCTGCTGCTGCGCCACCCCGACGCGGACGGCAAGGAGGGCCGGCGGCACCGCGACATGGCCCTGCACACGCTGGACGCGATGGCGGCCGGCGGCATGTACGACCACCTGGGCGGCGGCTTCCACCGCTACTCCGTCGACCGACACTGGCGCGTCCCGCACTTCGAGAAGATGCTCTACGACCAGGGCCAGCTTATGCGCGCCTACGTCGAGGCGTACCAGGCGACCGGCTCCGAGCGCTACGCCGAGGTCGCCCGTGATACTGCCGACTACCTGCTGCGCGACCTGACCACGGCCGACGGCGCGTTCTGCTCGGCGGAAGACGCCGACAGCGCGGTCTCCGCCGATGACCCGGAGCACGCCCGCGAGGGCGCCTTCTACCTGTGGGACTACGACGAGGTGCGCGCCGCGCTCGACGCGGAGCCGGCGGCCGATCAGTTCATCTACGTCTACGGACTGGAGCGCCGCGGCAACACCCTGAGCGACCCGCACGGCGAACTGGGCACCGGCAACGTGCTCTATCGCTCGGCGAAGCGCGACGCGCAGGCGGTCCGGCGCCTGCCGCGGCTGGAAGATGATCTGGCGCGCTGCCGGCAGGTGCTCTTCGATCTGCGCGCTCGGCGCCCGCGGCCGCTGCTCGACGACAAGGTGATCGCCGGCTGGAACGGGCTGGCGATCGGCGCGCTGGCGCTGCTGGGAGCCGCCGCCGGCCGGGACGCCTACGTGCACGCCGCCGCGCGGGCGGCCGACTTCGTCCTGGCGGCCATGTGGGACGTCCGGGACGGCGAGGCCGGCCGGCTGCTGCGCCGCTACCGGGAGGGCGAAGCGCGCTTCGACGGCTCCCTGGCCGACTACGCGGCGCTGGCCGACGGCCTGGTCGACCTCTACCAGGCGGGCGGCGAGGCGCGCTACCTGCTTGCGGCCGAGGCGCTGGCCGACGCCTTCCGGACCCGCTTCAGCGCCGCCGACGGCGGATTCCATGACACCGACGGCGAGGCCGACGATCTCCTGTTGCGCAGCCGCGAGCTGTCCGACGGGGCGGAGCCGAGCGGCCTGTCGCTGGCGATCCGCGCCTTGACCCGGCTGGGACGCATGCTGGGACGCGCCGACCTGGCCGATGCCGCCCTGGCGGCGGCGCGCCTCGGCGCCGGAGCGGTCGAGCGGGCGCCGGCGGCGGTGCCGGAGCTCGCCATCTCGGTCGACCTGGCCGTGGCCGAGCCCGCGCAGGTGGTGCTGGCCGGAGCGTCCGATGATCCGCGGCTGGGCGCGCTGCGCCGGGTGGTCGGAGCTGCGTTCCTGCCGCGCGCGGCGGTGCTGTGGGCGGCGGCCGACTCGCCGCTGGCCGGTCGCGTGCCGGAGCTCGCGGCGATGGCGGCGGCCGGCGAGCCCACCGCCTACGTCTGCAGGGGATTCGTCTGCGACCGGCCGACGAGCGATCCCGAGACGCTCGCCGCACAGGTCGCCGAGCTCGCGTAGTACCTGCAGAGCTGTCTGCGCTTACGCGGCAAGGCCGACGGACTCCTACCGCTGCAAACCCTTCTACAGCAGGTGGCCCATCCTGGTGCGCTTGGTCTCCAGGTAGTCCTGGTTGAAGGGATTGCCGGAGGTGATCAGCGGAATGCGGTCGGTGACCGCGATCCCCTCCGCGCGCAGCCCCTCGATCTTGCCCATGTTGTTGGTCAGCAAGGCGACCGAGCGCACCTTCAGCAGCTCCAGGATGCGCGCGGCGATCCGGTAGTCGCGGGCGTCGACCGGAAATCCCAGGTGCTGGTTGGCCTCGATCGTGTCCATGCCCTCGTCCTGCAGCCGGTAGGCGTGCAGCTTGTTGATCAGGCCGATGCCGCGGCCCTCCTGGCGCAGGTAGATCACCGCACCGCGCGGCTGCGAGCCGATGTGGCACAGCGCGGCGTCGAGCTGCTCGCGGCAGTCGCAGCGCTGCGAGCCGAACACCTCTCCGGTCAGGCACTCGGAGTGGACGCGGACCGGGCAGTCCTCCGCCCCGTCCACCTCGCCGTGGATGATCGCCAGGTGCTCCTGCGCATGGCCGTCGGTGCTGAACGCGGAGAGCCGGAACCTGCCGAAGCGCGTCGGCAGGTCGACGGTGGTCTCCAGTTGCACGCCGTTTCCGGTCTGTTCCCCGGTCTGTCTCATTGAGACTCTCCGGCACAACCTATGGCGTAGGCGTTCCTGGGTCAACGTTGGCGATCGGGACCGGGATCGGCGCGTTCAGACTCGCCTGCGGCCTCGGGACGACCGGATGGTCTGCGTAAGCAGCGCGAACGCCTCCTCCACGTCGTCGACCTTGTGGACGAGCTCCAGGTCGGCGGCGGTGATGGCCCCCCACTCCACGAGCTTGTCGAAGTCGACCACGTCGTCCCAGTACTCGCGGCCGTAGACGATCACCTGCACGGGGCGCTGCACCTTGCGCGTCTGCAACAGGGTCAGCACCTCGAACATCTCGTCCATGGTGCCGTAGCCGCCGGGGAACACCACCAGCGCCCGCGCCAGGTACATGAACCAGAACTTGCGCATGAAGAAGTAGTGGAACTCGACGGCCAGGCCCGGGGTGATGTAGGGGTTGGGCGCAGGCTCGTGCGGCAGGCTGATGGCCAGGCCGACGCTCTGCCCGCCCGCTTCGGCGGCGCCCCGGTTGGCGGCCTCCATCATGCCGGGTCCGCCGCCGGAGCAGACGACCAGCTCGTTTTCGTGCCCGGTTTCCCTGGCCCACGTCGTGAGCCTGCGTGCCAGCTCGCGGGCATCCTCGTAGTAGGCGGCCAGCCGGATCTGGCGCTGGGCGTAGCGCATCCCGGCGATGGACACGCCGGCTTGCCTGCCGGAGGCGGCCTCGCCGTAGCGCTGCTCCGCCTCCGCCATGGGAAGGGTCCGGCTCGACCCGAAGAACACGATGGCGTTGCGGATGCGGCGGCGGCGCAGGCGCGCCTGCGGCTCCAGGTACTCGGAGAGGATGCGCACGGTGCGGGCGTCCCGGCTGCGCAGGAAGGCCAGGTTCTCGTACGCCTTGCTGATGGGCTTGGGGTCGGTGGGCTTGGGGTCGGTGGGCTTGGGGTCGGTGGGCTTGGAGTCGGCCGGGTTGGGGTCGTTCGGATTGTCGCTCATGGCTGGTCGTCCGCGGCGGACCGCTCAGCGGACGCCGGTCGGTATCGGCACCGAGCCCACGACGCGCTGCAGGACGGTGGCGGCGTCGAGGTTCTCGATGCGCGCCTCGGCGGACAGCACCAGCCGGTGCGGGACCACCACCGGCAGCATCGCGCGCACGTCCTCCGGCAGCACGAAGTCGCGCCCGTCCGCCAGCGCGAAAGCTTGCGCGGCCAGCAGCACGTGCTGGGAGCACCGGGGGCTGGCGCCCAGCTTCAGCAGCGGGTTGTCGCGGGTGCGGGACGCCAGGGCGATCACGTAGTCCTTGATCGAGTCGTCGACCTGCACCTGCCGGACGGCGCCGCGCAGTGCCACGATCTCCTCGGCGCCGGCCACCGGCCGCAGATCCGTCAACGGGTCGTCGCTCTGGAAGCGGTCCAGGATCTCCTTTTCCGCCCGGTCGGTCGGATAGCCGAGCGAGAAGGAGATGCCGAAGCGGTCCAGCTCACCCTCCGGCAGGTGGAACACGCCGACGAAGGTGACCGGGTTCTGGGTGGCGATCACGAAGAACGGCTGCGGCAGCGCGTGCGTCACCCCTTCCACGGTGACCGAGCCTTCCTGCATGGCCTCCAGCAGGCTCGACTGGGTGCGCGGTGAGGCGCGGTTGATCTCGTCGGCGAGGATGAACTGGTGCATGATCGCGCCCTGCTTGAACACGAACGTGCGCTGGTCGTTGTCCCACACGGTCATGCCGGTGATGTCGCCGGGCAGAAGGTCGGGCGTGAACTGGATGCGCGCGAAGTCCACCCCCGCGCTGGCCGCCATGACCCGCGCCAGGGTGGTCTTGCCGACGCCGGGCACATCCTCGATCAGCACGTGCAGGCCGGATATGAAGCCGACCAGCATGAAGCGCACTTCGCGGCTCTTGCCGACGAAGACGCGGGCGATGGCGTCCTCCAGGGCGCGAACCAACTCCGCGTTCGAGGGCACGGCGGGTACCTTGCTGCATCGGCGGTTGCCGGTCAACGCGACGGGCGGCGCGCCGGCCGGGAACCGCGATGTTTGACCGTGCTTCCGCGCGCTACTACTGTCTTACGACCCTATGACTTCCGTGGCGGAGGCCGACCGCATCCTGGCCGATGAAGCGTGGTCGCTGCCGGCCGAATCGGTGCCGCTCGCCGCATCGTACGGCCGCGTCCTGCGCTCGCCGCTGCGCTCCGACCGCGACCTGCCTCCCTACGACCGGGCCACCATGGACGGCATCGCCCTGCGCTCCGCGGCGCTGGCCGCCGGCCGCCGCCGGTTCGCGGTGGAAGCCGAGGCGGTCGCCGGACAGCCGGCCGTCAGCCTGACCGCCGACGGAGGCTGCGTGCGCATCATGACCGGAGCGGTGCTGCCACGCGGCGCGGACGCGGTGATTCGTTCCGAGGACGTCACGTTCGGCGACGGCACGGCCGAGGTCGCCGCCGGCGTCGAGGCTCCGCCGTGGCACAACGTGCACCGCACCGCCAGCGACGGACGCGCCGGAGACGTCGTGATGGAGCCCGGCGCCCGCATCGGCGAGCGCGAGGCGGCGGTGATCGCCTCGATCGGCGCATCGCAGGTCAGCGTCTCGCGGCTTCCCCGCATCGCCATCCTCACCACCGGGGACGAGGTGGTGGCGGTCGATGCCCCGGTGGAGCCGCATCAGATCCGGCAGAGCAATCGCTACGCGGCCGAGGCGATCCTGCAGGGGGCGGGGTTCCCGGCCGGCAGCGAGCACCTTCCCGACGACCAGGAACGGCTCGGCGACCGTGCCCGGCGGCTGCTGGCCGACCACGACGTGCTGATCACCACCGGCGCGGTCTCCATGGGGGTGACCGACAACATGCCGCAGGTGCTCGCCGCCGCGGGCATGCAGGAGCGCTTCCACCGCCTCGACCAGCGGCCGGGCAAGCCGCTCTGGTTCGGCACCGGCTCCGCCGACGGCGCTCCGCGGGCCGCCTTCGGGCTGCCGGGCAACCCGGTGTCGGTCGCGGTCTGCCTGCGGCGCTACGTCCTGCCGTTCCTGTTCCGGCTGCTGGAGGCCACGCCGCCGGCGCCGGAGGCCGCGGCCCTGAGCGAAGAGGTGCGCTTCCCGATGCCGCTCACCTATTACCTGCCGGTCGCCCTGGACTGCTCCGGGGGCAGGCTTGCCGCCGCGCCGCGTCCCACCGGCAGCTCCGGGGACTACCTGCGGCTCATGGCCTCCGACGGCTTCGTCGAGCTCCCGGCGGAGCCGGACCGCTTTGCCGCCGGACACGTGGCGCCGCTGTACCGCTGGGGTGCCCGTGCCGGGTGAGACGGGCGGCGACCGCTTCGGGCGCGCCCTCCACGACCTGCGCGTGTCGGTCACCGACCGCTGTAACTTTCGCTGCCCGTACTGCATGCCCAAGGAGGAGTTCGGCGACGACTACCGGTTCGTCCCCACCGCCGAACAGCTCACCGATGCGGAGACCGTGCGGCTGGCCGGCCTGTTCGCGGACCTGGGCGTCCGCAAGCTGCGCATCACCGGCGGCGAGCCGCTGCTGCGCCGCAACCTCACCGGACTGATCGCCGCGCTGGCGCCGCTGCGCGCGCGCGGCATCGACGACATCGCGCTGACCACCAACGGCTTTCTGCTGGAGCGGCATGCGCAGGCGCTGGCCGACGCCGGGCTGGACCGGGTGACGGTCAGCCTGGACTCGCTCGACCCGCACGTGTTCGAGCACCTGAACGGACTGGACCAGCCGCTTGCGCCGGTGCTGCGCGGCCTGGACGCCGCGGCGGCGGCCGGCCTGGGGCCGGTCAAGATCAACGTCGTGGTGCTGCGCGGCGTCAACGACGACGGGCTGCTCGACCTGGTGGAGCGCTTCCGCGGCACGGGCGTCACGGTCCGCTTCATCGAGTACATGGACGTGGGCAACCGCAACGGCTGGTCGGCCGAGCAGGTGGTCCCGTCGCGGCGCGTCGTCGCCGACATCCACGCCGTGCACCCGCTGGAGCCGCTGGAACCCGCGTACGCGGGCGAGGTGGCGCGGCGCTACCGCTACGCCGACGGCGCGGGCGAGATCGGCTTCATCTCCAGCGTGTCGGAGCCGTTCTGCGGCGACTGCACGCGGGCACGGCTGGCGGTGGACGGCACGCTGTACACCTGCCTGTTCGCCTGGAAAGGCGTGCCGCTCCTTCCTCTGCTCCGCAGCGGCGCCGGTGACGCGGAGGTCGCCCGGGTCCTGCGCGAGACCTGGGAGCGGCGCGACGACCGCTACTCCGAGGACCGCAAGCGGATCCAGTCCTTCATGGACGGCAAGCGCAGCGGCGGCAACGGCCGGGCGGCCGATGGCGCCGAACAGGAAGCGGCCGAACACGCCAAGGTCGAGATGCACCATGTCGGCGGCTGACCCGGCCGGCGCGTCCGGCTTCACGCATCTCGACGCCGCCGGGCATCCGCGCATGGTGGACGTCTCCGCCAAGGGCGCGACCGCCCGCACGGCGACCGCGCGGGCGCTGGTGTCGCTGCCTCCCGCGGTGCGCGAGCGGCTGACCGGAGCGGGTGCGAACGGCGCCGAACCCGCCGGATCCGGGCGCGACATCGTCACCGCCAAGGGGCCGGTGTTCCACACCGCACGCATCGCCGGGATCATGGCGGCCAAGCGGACCGCGGAACTCATCCCGCTGTGCCATCCGATCGGCCTGGAGGACTGCACGATCGAGATCGACCGGACGCCCGGCGGCGACCTGTCGATCGAGTGCCGGACGGTCGTCACCCACAAGACCGGGGTGGAGATGGAGGCGCTCACCGGTGCCAGCGTGGCGGCGCTGACCGTCTACGACATGTGTAAGGCGATCAGCCGTGGCATCGTCATCAAGGACGTGAGACTCATTCACAAGTCGGGCGGCAGGAGCGGCGACTACCGTGCTGACGTCAGTTGAGCCCACCACGGCACGGAGCGGGCGGGCCGGCACGCCCCCGGTCGTGACGGTCGCCGTCCGCTACTTCGCCATCCTGCGCGAGGAGCGGGGCCGGGAGGAGGAGTCGCTCACGACCGGCGCCGCCACCGCCGCGGATCTCTACGGGGAGTTGCGCGATCGCTTCTCCTTCAGCCTGTCCGCCGAGCGGCTGCGCGTGGCCTGCAACGGCGACTTCGTCCCGTGGAGCCATCCGCTGCGCGACGGCGACCTGGTGGTGTTCATCCCCCCGGTGGCGGGCGGATGATGCAGGATCGGTTCGCCCTGACCGAGCTGCCGATCGACCCGGCGGCCGAGCGGCTCCACCTGTCCGACCCGCGCGCCGGCGGCTTCGCGTCCTTCGAGGGATGGGTACGGGACCACGACGACGGTCTGGCGGTCGTCGGACTCGACTACCAGGTCTACCCCGAGCTCGCGCTCCGGGAAGGTGAGCGCGTGGTCGACGAGGCGCACGAGCGCTTCGACATCCTGCGCGCCCGCTGCGTGCACCGCCACGGGGAGCTTGCCATCGGCGATCTGGCGGTGTGGGTAGGCGTGAGCGCCGCGCACCGCGACGCGGCCTTCGCGGCCTGCCGGTACGTGATCGACGAAGTGAAAGAGCGCTTGCCGATCTGGAAGCGGGAGCATTATACGGAAGGCAAGAGCATCTGGATAAACTGTCAACGCATAGGGGAGCCAGTCCCCGGGGAGGAGGAAGCCCATGATCAAGCGATCGCTCGCTAGCCGGCTCAACGCCGACATCGTCCCGTCGGAGATCACCGATCGCGACGCCTACCTGAACCGGCGCCAGTTCCTGGCGCGCGCCGGCGGCGCGGCGGCCGGCACCGCACTCGTGCTCGGAGCGCCGGCGCTGTCATGGCCGCTGGACGCCTCCGTGTATGCGAACGCGGCGTCCAGTCCGTACAGCACCGACGAGAAGCAGAACACCTTCACCGAGGCGACCACCTACAACAACTTCTGGGAGTTCGGAAAGCAGAAATGGGAGCCGGCACAGAACTCGAAGGACTTCAAGCCGCGTCCCTGGACGGTGACCGTTTCCGGCGAGGTCGGCACGCCGATCACGATGGACATCGACGACCTGATCGGGCGCTTCTCGCTCCAGGAGCGGATCTACCGGCTGCGCTGCGTGGAGGCGTGGTCGATGGTGATCCCGTGGGTCGGCTTTCCGCTCTCGGAGCTGATCAGCGCCGCCGAGCCGACCTCCAAGGCAAAGTTCGTACACTTCGTCACCCTCTACTCGAAGGAGCAGTTCCCGGCGCACAAGACCAACTCCTACCTGCCGTGGCCGTACGAGGAGGCGCTGCGGATGGACGAGGCGATGAACGAGCTGACCATGATGGCCGTCGGCATGTACGGGCAGGAGCTGGCCAATCCCAACGGCGCGCCGCTGCGCCTGCTGGTCCCCTGGAAGTACGGCTTCAAGAGCATCAAGTCGATCGTGTCGATCGAGCTGACCGAGCAGCAGCCCAGGGCCACCTGGAACCAGGCCAATCCGCGGTACTACGGCTGGTACTCCAACGTGAATCCGCGTGTGAGTCCCGTTCCCTACAGCCAGGCGACCGAGACCCGCATCGGCGAGAACGGGCGGCGCCGCACCGAGCTGTTCAACGGCTACGGGGACTACGTCGCCCACCTGTACGAAGACCTGGACCTGCGCCGCAACTACTGACGGTTCCTCGGTGAATCCGTTCCGGCAGTTCTGGGAGGCGCGGCCGGCCGAGCGCGCGCGGCTGGCCAAGCCGACCCTGTACGCGGCGGCGTTGCTGCCGCTGGTCAACATGGCGCAGGGCTGGTTCCGCGGCTCCTTCGCGACCAGCCCCGTGGTGGTGGAGGAGGTGATCCTGCGCAGCGGCAACTGGGCGATCCGCTTCCTGCTGGCGTCGCTGGCGGTAACGCCCCTGCGCGGCATCACGGGCTGGAACTGGCTTGCCACGTACCGGCGGCCGCTCGGACTGCTGGCGTTCACGTACGCCACCTTGCACCTGCTGGTCTACTTCGGGATCAACCTGGGACTGAGCCTGGAGTTCCTGATTCTGGAGGTCGTCGGGGCCAGCTACATCATTGTCGGCGTGACGGCATTCGCCGCCATGGCGCCGCTGGCGGTGACCTCCACCACCGGCTGGATCCGCAGGCTCGGCAAGAACTGGACGGTGCTTCACCGCCTGGCCTACCTGGCGCTCGTCGCCGGGGTCGTTCACTATGCCCTGCAACTCAAGCAGGTGGCGTTCCAGTTCCTGGTCTACGCCGTGATCGGGGTGCTGCTGCTGGGGTACCGCGGCGTGATCGCCCTCAAGCCCGCGCGCAAGCGGCGTTAGTGGCGGTGTCGAAGGACAGCTCGCCGCCCACCAGGTCGACCAGCACGGTCGAGCCGTCGGCCACCTCGCCGGCGATCAGCCTGCGCGCCAGCGGGTTCTGCACCAGGCTGGTGAGCGTCCGCTTGAGCGGGCGCGCGCCGAACTGCGGATCGAACCCGCGTTCGGCCAGGTAGTCGCAGGCGGCCGCGGTCACCGACAGCTCGATGCGCCGGCCACGCAGGCGCTCGGCCATCTGGCCGAGCTGGATGCGGACGATGCGCTCGATGTGCCGCCGCTCCAGCCGGTGGAACAGGATGGTCTCGTCGACGCGGTTGAGGAACTCCGGACGGAAGGTGGCACGCATCAGTCCACCGATCTGCTCGCGCACGTCCTCCAGGTCCGGGGCGCTCTGGATCAGGTCGCTGCCGACGTTGCTGGTCATGATGACGATGGTGTTGCGGAAGTCGACCACGCGGCCCTGGCCGTCGGTCAGGCGGCCGTCGTCCAGAAGCTGCAGCAGGGCGTTGAACACGTCCGGGTGCGCCTTCTCCAGCTCGTCGAACAGCACCACCGAATACGGCCGGCGGCGCACCGCCTCGGTGAGCTGGCCGCCCTCCTCGTAGCCGACGTAGCCCGGCGGCGCGCCGATCAGCCGCGACACGGCGTGCTTCTCCAGGTACTCGCTCATGTCGATGCGGGTCAGCGCGCGCTCGTCGTCGAACAGCCAGGCGGCCAGCGCCTTGGCCAGCTCCGTCTTGCCGACGCCGGTGGGGCCCAGGAAGATGAAGGCGCCGAGCGGCTGCTCCGGGTCGGCCAGTCCGCTCTTGTTGCGGCGGATGGCGTCGGCGACCGCCGCGATCGCGTCGTCTTGGCCGACCACCCGCTCGCCGAGGATGCGCTCCAGCTCCAGCAGCCGCCGGCGCTCGCTCTCCAGCATCTTCGAGACCGGGATCCCCGTCCACTGCGACACGACGGCGGCGATGTCCTCTTCCGACACCTCCTCGCGCAGCAGGCGCACGGCGCCACCGGCCTCGCCGTCTTCGTCGTCCGCTGCCAACTCCGCGGCCTGCTGATCCAGGCGGCGCTGCAGGGCCGGCATCGCGCCGTGGCGGATTTCCGCCGCCGCCGCCAGGTCGCCGCGGCGCACGCGCTCCTCCTGCTCCAGGCGCATCCGCTCGAGCTGCTCCTTGATCTCGCGCACCTCGTCGATCTGCCGCTTCTCGTTCTCCCAGCGGAGCTGCATGGCATCGCGCTCGCCCCTCACCTCGGCCAGCTCCTGTTCCAGCTCGGACAGGCGCTCCCGCGAAGCCGGGTCGTCCTCCTTGGCCAGCGCCTGCCGCTCGATCGTGAGCTGCAGCAGCCGCCGCTCCAGCCGGTCCAGCTCCGTGGGCTGGCTTTCGATCTCCATCTTCAGGCGGCTGGCCGCCTCGTCCACCAGGTCGATCGCCTTGTCGGGCAGGAAGCGCGCGGTGATGTAACGGTGGGAGAGGGTGGCGGCGGCGACGATCGCCTCGTCGCGGATGCGCACCCCGTGGTGGACCTCGTACCGCTCCTTGAGGCCGCGCAGGATGGCGATGGTCGACTCCACCGACGGCTCTGCGGTCATCACCGGCTGAAAGCGGCGCTCCAGGGCGGCATCCTTCTCGACGTGCTTGCGGTACTCGTCCAGGGTGGTGGCGCCGATGGCGCGCAACTCGCCGCGCGCCAGGGCCGGCTTCAGCAGGTTGGAGGCGTCCATTGCCCCCTCGGCGCTGCCGGCGCCGACCAGGGTGTGCAGCTCGTCGATGAACAGGATGATGCGGCCGTCGGAACCGGTGACCTCCTGGATCACCGCCTTGAGCCGCTCCTCGAACTCGCCCCGGAACTTGGCGCCGGCCACCAGCGCGCCCAGGTCCAGGGTGAGGACGCGGCGGTCGCGCAGCGACTCCGGCACGTCGCCCTCGACCACGCGCCGCGCCAGCCCCTCGACGATCGCGGTCTTGCCCACGCCGGGATCGCCGATCAGCACCGGGTTGTTCTTGGTGCGCCGCGCCAGCACCTGCATGACGCGGCGGATCTCCTCGTCGCGGCCGATCACGGGGTCCAGCTTCTGCTGCCGCGCCAGCTCCGTCAGGTCGCGGCAGTAGCGCTCCAGCGCGTTGTACTTCCCCTCCGGGTCCTGGTCGGTGACGCGGGCGCCGCCGCGGATCTCCTTCAGCGCGGCAAGCATCGCGTCACGGCTGACGCGCGCCCCGCGCAGCAGGCCGGCGACCGGCCCGTCGGTCTCCAGCAGCGCCAGGAACAGGTGCTCGGTTGAGATGTACTCGTCCTGGAGCTGCTCGGCTTCGCGCTCGGCGCGCCGCAGCGCCACCGCCAGCCCGCGACCGACCTGCGCGGTGCCGGCGTCGCCGTACACGCGCGGGCGGTCGGCGAGCAGCCGCTGCACGCCGGCGTGCAGGTCGGCGCCGTCGACGCCGAGCCGCTCGATCAGCGGCGGGATGACTCCGTCGGCCTGCTCAAGCAGGGCGGCCAGCAGGTGCTCGACCTCGATCGTGCCGTGGTCATGGCGGTGGGCGATCGAGTCGGCGCTCTGCAGCGCCTCCTGCGCCTTCGAGGTGAGCTTGTCGTACCGCATGGGGCTGTCCAGAACCTACGGGCGGACCTGCCACGCGGTCAAAATCTCGCCGCGCTCACCACGCTCACGGCGCGTTCGCCAGGCACGAGCGGAACGTGCTACGCACGTGGCTCCACGGGCATGGGCACGCGCGGGTTGGGCATGCGGTAGCCGACCCCGCGCACGTTGAAGATCCAGGTCGGAGTGGCCGCCTCCTCGCCGAGCTTGGTGCGCAGCTTCTTCACGAAGTTGCGCACCAGGTTGATGTCCCCGGTCTTCTTCCCGCTCCAGGCGTGGCGCAGCAGCGTCTCGAAGGTCGTGACCCGGCCCGCGTTGCGCGACAGCAGCCGCACGATCTCGTACTCCGTCGGGGTCAGCGGCACCTCGCGCCCGGCCACCGTGACCCGCCGGTCCTCGTAGTGGATGGCGAGCTCGCCGAGCACGAACGGCTCCGGGTCGGCGTGCCGGCGCAGCGCCGCCTGCACCCGCGCCGCCAGCTCCGTGGCCGAGAACGGCTTGACGATGTAGTCGGAGGCGCCGCTTTGCAGCGCCCGCGCGATGGTCTCGTCGCGTCCGTAGCCGGAGATGAAGACCACCGGCAGGTCGGCGAGCTCGTCGATCTGCGCCATCAGCTCGATGCCGTCGGTGTCGGGCAGCATCAGGTCCAGCAGGACCAGGTGCGGCTCCTCGGTGCGGATGATGTGGGACAGCTCCGTGTGGTCGCCGGTCACCAGCGGTTCGTAGCCGGCGGCCGCCAGCGCGTGGCGCATGAAGCGCAGCGTCTGCGGGTCGTCGTCCACCACCAGGACGCGGGTCGGCTCGCGCTCGTCCGCCGGCGGGCCTGACAGGCGCTCGCCGGCGGCGTCCGGCCCGGTGTCGCGGCTCCGCTCGGCCACCGGCAGCGTGAAGGTGAACCGCGCCCCCTGCCCCGGGCCGCTGCTCTCGGCGCGGATGCGGCCCCCGTGCGCCTCCACCAGCCCCCGGCAGATGGCCAGCCCGAGACCGGTCCCGGCCGGCGCGCGCTCGCCGCTGCCGGCGGTCAGGCCGGTGTACTTGCGGAACAGGTGGGGCAGTTGTTCGGGCGCCAGCCCCCGGCCCTCGTCGGCGACCCAGACCGCGACGTGCACGCCGTCGCGCTCGGCGCCGACCCGGATCGGCGAAGACACCGGCGAGTGCCGCGCGGCGTTGGCGAGCAGGTTGTTGAGCACCTGCTCGATGCGCCTGCGGTCGGCCATCACCCGCGGCAGCCCCGGCGGCAGGTCGATCAGCACGGTGTGCCGCCCGTCGCCCGACAGGAACGTGGTGCGCGCCCGTTCCACCAGCAAGGCCACCTCCGAGGGCTCGGGCGCCACCGACAGCGTCCCGGAGTCGATGCGCCCCGCGTCCAGCAGGTCGCTGATGAGCCCGCGCATGCGATCGGCCTGGTCGTGGATGATCCGGAAGAACTCGTGCCGCTCGGCCGGGTCGAGCTCCGGCGCGGACTCCAGCAGCGTCGCGGCCGAACCCTTGATCGAGGTCAGCGGCGCGCGCAACTCGTGGCTCACCATGCCCAGGAAGTCGGCGCGCAGCCGCTCCAGCTCGTCGAGCGGGGCCAGGTCCTGCACGGTGGTCACGACCGATGCGACCGCACCGTCCTCGGACCGGATCGGCGTCGAGTTGACCAGGGTCCTGACGGTGCGCCCGTCCGCCACCGAGAGCACCATCTCCTCGGCGCGCACCGTCTCGCCGGAGGTGAGCTGCTGTGCCAGCGGGAACTCCGCGAAGGCGATCTCGCGGCCGTCGGCGCGCCGGCAGGTCACCACCTCCGCCAGCTCTTCCAGCGGGCGGCCTGCCGTGCGCAGGTGCTCCAGGATGCGCCGAGCCTCGCGATTGAGCGATACCGGCTGCCCGCTGCCGGCGTCGAAGACCACGACGCCGACCGGCGAGGTCTCCACCAGCGCCTCCAGGTCGGCCCGCGCGCGCTGCTCGTCGCGGTGGGTGCGGGCGTTGGCGATCGCCGTCGCCGCCAGCGAGGCGAACAGCACCAGCACCTCCTCGTCCTCGTCCGTGAACTCCGGCGCGGCTTCCTTCCCGGCCAGGAACAGGTTGCCGACCTGCTCGTCGCGGTGGCGCAGCGGCGTTGCCTGGAAGGTGTTCGCGCGCATCAGGTCGGGGGCATAGCCGAGCGAACGGACCAGGCCGGGCAGGTCGGTCAGGCGGATCGGGCCCGGCAGGTCGCGGAAGTACGCCCAGAGCTTCGGCCCGTCCGGCCAGGCTGCGAATGCCTCGTGCTCCTCGGCGCTGAAGCCGGAGCTGACGTAGTCCTGCACCTGGCCCGCCTTGTCGCTGGTGGTGATGATGCCGTAGCGGGAGGCGGTGAGCGCGCGGGCGCTGTCGACGATCTCCTGCAGGACGGTGGTCACGTCGAGGGTGGCGCTGATGCGCAGGATCGCCGTGCCGAGTGCGGAGATGCGCTCGCGCAATGCCGCGACATCCTGGGACGCGACATCCTGGGACGCGACATCCTGGGACGCGACATCCTGGGACGCGACATCCTGGGACGCGACATCCTGGGACGCGACATCGAGCGTCGGGTCGTCGCTGTTCACCGGTGGTCCTCCTCCCGCGTCCGCGCGGGCGACGCCATCACGAATGCCGGCACGTCGGCGAATAGGTTACTCAGGGGATATTTATCGCGTCAATGCAGATGCACACCGTTTATGCTGTCCCGAACCGCCGGCCTGGCTACGGCAGACTATGGGGAGCTTCGCAAGAAGATCCGAGGAGCCGCCGGAATTGCACGGTGCGAAGCGAGCGGCTTGGCCGTCACCCTGGCGGCGCGGGTCGGCCTTCGTCCGCCCGCGGCCCGGCGGTCCGTCGCTTCCTGCCGGCTCGGCGACGCCCTCCGCCGGCCGGTTGCCGAGCCGGTCTCGAAAGAGTCAGGACTCGTCGACCTCGATGCCGCCGCGGCGGCTTGGGAACGGGCCGGCGCGAGTTGGATCAGGTCCACGTCGCCGGCCCTGGTCTTCTTGACAACCGCCACTCGGTTCCGTAGGGTCCGTGCGGCGTCTACGGCGTTGTATCCCCGCTCACAAGAGGTACCTCCGGGCACGACCGCCCACCAGCACCTGCGGGGGACAGCCGCGTACGCCGACGAGTACATCGGGTGAATCGAACAATCAAACGCGGACACGACATACGTCTGGCCGGCCGGCCGGATGACGCGGTCATCGACGCTCCTCTGCCGTCGGCCGTCGCCATCAAACCGCCCGACTTTCGCGGCATCATCGCCCGACCGGACGTGCAGCCCGGCGACGCGGTGAAGGTGGGCTCGCCCCTGTTCCACGACAAGGAGCACGAGGACTTCCTGTTCACCTCACCGGTTTCCGGCACGGTCGCGGAGGTGGAGCGCGGTGCGCGCCGCGCCATCCAGAAGGTGGTGGTCTCATCGGACGGCCGCCAGGACGCGCTGGCGCTCGACCCGCCGGCGCTGGCATCGGCCGGCCGCGGCCAGGTGCTCGATGCCCTGGGGCGCAGCGGCCTGCTGGCGGCCATCACCCAGCGGCCGCTGGCCGTGGCTCCCGACCCGACGGTGGCCCCGCGCGACATCTTCGTGCCGGCCGTCGACACGGCGCCGCTGGCCGCCGACTGCGCGCTGGTGCTGCGCGGCTCGGAGGACGCGTTCCGCACCGGGCTGCACGCGCTGTCCCGCCTCACGGACGGACACCTCCACCTCTGCACCGACGGGGAGCTGGAGCTGCCGGAGGTGGAGAACGTCGACCGGCTGGAGCGGCACGTGTTCCGAGGCCCGCATCCGGCCGGCAACGCGGGCGTGCACATCCACCACATCGCCCCGATCGCCAACCGCACCGACGCGGTGTGGGTCTGCCCGCTGCAGGGCGTGATCCTGATCGGCCGCCTGTTCGAAGAGGGGCGCCTGGTCCCGGATATCGTGGTGGCGTCGACCGGCACCTCCGCGCCCCGCCATACGCACGTGCGCACCGTGCTCGGCGCTCCGGTCCAGACGGTGACCGGCGGTCTCGCCGACCACGAGGCGCGCTACATCTCCGGCAACCCGCTGACCGGCAGTCCGGTCGGCGCGGATGGATTCGTGAGCTTCATGGACACCTCCGTGACCGTGCTGCCGGAGCACCACGGCCACAAGCTGATGGGGTGGGCCATGCCCCGGCTCACCACGGCCAGCCGCTCCCGGACCTTTCCGTCGGCCTGGGTTCCCGCCCTCTTCGCCGGCCGCGACGGGTTCACCGCCACCACCGAGCTGCACGGCGGGGAGCGCGCCTTCATCGCCACCGGCATCTACCGCGACGTGCTGCCGATGGATGTTTATCCGGAATTCCTGATGAAGAGCATCCTGGCCGACGACATCCCGGAGATGGAGGGGCTCGGCATCTACGAGCTGGCCGAGGAGGACGTCGCCCTGTGCGAGTACATCTGCCCGTCGAAGATCCGCTGGCAAGAGATCCTGCGGCGCGGGCTCGACCTGATTCAGCGCGAAGCGTGACGGTGACATGAAGCGACCCGAAGGTACGGACCCGGGACACGAGAACGGGTCGGCAAGCACGGGGTCGGCAAGCACGATCGACAAGCTGATCCACAAGGCGGAGGCGCACTTCGAGGAAGGCGGCAAGTTCCACCGGCTGTACTACGTGTTCGACATGTTGAAGTCCATGCACTTCTCCCTGCCGACGCGCACGCAGGGCGGGGTGCACATCCGCGACGGCATCGACGTGCGGCGCATGATGGCCACGGTCATCATCGCCCTGATCCCGCCGCTGCTGTACGGCATGTACAACATCGGCTTTCAGAACCTGGTGGCCCTGGGCACCGATCCGGCGGCGGTCCCGATCGGCCGGGCCTTCGGCATCGGCCTGCTCAAGATGCTGCCGATCCTGGCGGTCACCTACGTGGTGGGCGGCGCCTGGGAGGCGCTGTTCGCGGTCGTGCGCAAGCACGAGGTGAGCGAGGGGTTCCTGGTCACCGGCCTGCTGGTGCCGCTGATCGTGCCGCCGACCATCCCGCTCTGGCAGCTCGCCATCGCCACCTCCTTCGGGGTGGTCATCGGCAAGGAGATCTTCGGCGGCACCGGCATGAACATCTTCAACCCGGCGCTGGTGATCCGGGCGTTCCTGTTCTTCGCCTATCCCGTGCAGATCTCCGGCGACCTGGTGTGGGTGGCCGTCGACGGCCACACCGCGGCGACGCCGCTGGCCGTGATCGCCGAGGGGGCCCTGGAGACCGGCGACGTGGTGGCCGAGCTCACCGCCGCCGGGTTCACGTGGTGGAACATGTTCGTCGGCTCTATCCCGGGCAGCATCGGCGAAACCTCGGCCCTCGCCATCCTCCTCGGAGGCGTGCTGCTGGCCGCCGCCGGCGTCGGAAGCTGGCGCGTGATGCTGTCCATGCTGTTGGGCGGGATCGTCATGGCGCTGCTGCTCAACCTGGTGGCCCCGAGCCCGGCCAGCTTCGCGGCGCTGCCGGCCCACTACCACCTGGTGATGGGCGGCTTCGCGTTCGGCCTGGTCTACATGGCGACCGACCCGGTGTCGGCCGCCGCCACCAACACCGGCAAGTGGATCTACGGGGCCATCGTCGGCGCGCTGTCGATCCTGGTGCGGACCGTCAACCCGGCCTACCCCGAGGGCGTGATGCTGGCGATATTGTTCATGAACATGTTCGCACCGCTCATCGACCACTACGTGGTCAAGGCCAACATGCGGCGGAGGCTGGCACGTGCAGCACAGTAAGCCCTACAGCATCGGCTTCATCCTGATCATCACCGCCCTCTTCGGCCTGCTGCTGGCGCTGGCGGCAAGCGCCCTGCGCGAACGCCAGCAGTTCAACGAGGAAGTGAACGTCAAGCGCAACATCCTGATGGCGGTCGGCGTGCTGGACCGCGACCGGGAAATGGAGCTGGACGAGATCGACGCCATGTACCAGGAGTCGGTGCAGAGCTTCGCGGTCGACCCGGAGGGCACGATCGTCGAAGGGGTGTCGGGCGAGTCGCTCGACCTGGAGGTGGTGCTGCAGGATCCCGACACCAGCCAGCACCGCTATCCGGTGTTCGTGGCCACGGATGCCGGCGGCAGCACCGTGTACGCGATCCCGGTGTTCGGCAAGGGGCTGTGGTCCACGCTGTACGGCTACCTGGCCCTGGAAGCGGACCTGGAGACCGTGCGGGGCATGACCTTCTACGCGCACGGGGAGACTCCCGGCCTGGGCGCCGAGATCGAGCAGGCGTGGTTCCAGGACAACTTCGTCGGCAAGAAGATCTACGACGCGGGTGATCTGCGCACGATTCGCGTCGTCAAGGGAACCGTGGAGAACCGGATACAGGATCCCGGCGAGCGCGACTACTACGTGGACGGCATCAGCGGGGCGACCATCACCGGCCGCGGGGTCAGCAACCTGCTTGAAACGAAGGTGGCCTTGTACGAACCTTTCTTCAGACGGGTTCGTGCGGGAGGATGAGGAGTTCGACATGAGAGGAGGGACCCATGGCTGACGCCGCTGTCGCACAGGGAACACGCACCGCGGAACGCGAACCGCTGTTCTCCGCCAAGAACCGCAAGGCGTTTCGCGACCCGCTGATCGACGACAACCCGATCGCGACGCAGGTGCTCGGCATCTGCTCCGCCCTGGCGGTGACCACCCAGGTGAAGCCGTCGGTGGTGATGGGCATCTCGGTCACCTTCGTGATCGTCATGTCCAACGTGATCATCTCCGTCCTGCGCAAGCTCATTCCCTACAACGTGCGCATCGTCGTGGAGATGACCGTGATCGCGTCGCTGGTGATCCTGGTGGACCAGGTGCTGAAGGCGTACGCCTACGACGTGTCGCGGCAGCTCTCCGTGTTCGTCGGCCTGATCATCACCAACTGCATCATCCTGGGCCGCCTGGAGGCGTTCGCGATGGCCAACAAGCCGTGGCCTTCACTGCTGGACGGGCTGGGCAACGGCCTGGGCTACGCGGCGGTCATCGTCATCGTCGGCTTCTTCCGCGAGCTGCTGGGCGCCGGCAACATCTACGGCGTGCAGGTGGTGCCGCAGTTTCTGTACGACTCCGGGTTCGTCAACAACGGCCTGATGGCGCTGCCGCCGGGGGCGTTCTTCCTGCTGGGGCTGCTCATCTGGGTGCAGCGCCTGATCGCCAAGGGCGCCCAGGAGGACGGGTAGGCCATGGCGCTGATCAACCTGGCCGTCAAGGCCATCTTCATAGAGAACATCCTGCTTGCCTTCTTCCTGGGCATGTGCTCGTTCCTGGCCGTGTCCAAGCAGGTGAAGACGGCGGTCGGGCTGGGCTTCGCGGTCATCTTCGTGCTCGGCATCACCGCGCCGATCAACTGGGCCGTACATGAGTACCTGCTCTCCGACGGCGCCCTGGGCTGGGTCAGCCCGCAGATGGCCGGCGTCGACCTCAGCTTCCTGAACTTCGTCGCGTTCATCGCGGTCATCGCCGTCATGGTGCAGCTCGTGGAGATGGTGATCGAGAAGACCTCGACCGCCCTGTACACGGCGCTCGGCATCTACCTGCCGCTGATCGCCGTCAATTGCTCCATCCTGGGCGGATCGCTGTTCCTGGTGGAGCGCAACTACACGTTCCTGGAGTCGACCGTGTTCGGGCTGGGATCCGGGATCGGCTGGATGCTGGCAATCGTCGCGATGGCGGCGATCCGGGAGAAGATCCGCTACTCCAACGTCCCAGCGGCCCTGCGCGGGCTGGGCATGACCATGCTGTTGACCGGGCTGATGTCGATCGCGTTCATGAGCTTCGCCGGCATCACGCTGTAGCGGACGTTCGCAGGCACTCACACAGGCACACTCGGAGAGGAGGAACCGCCGTGGCAGTCGTGATCGGCAGCGTCATCGTCTTTCCCGTCGTCATCGTCGCGCTGACCCTGGCGCTGCTGGCGGCGGAGACTCGCCTGAAGCCGAAGGGGAAGGTGAAGATCACCATCAACGGCGATCCGGACAAGGCCATCGAGACCGAACCGGGCGACACGCTGCTCTCGACGCTGTCGGGTGCTGGCGTGAACTTGCCGTCGGCGTGCGGCGGCGGCGGCACCTGCGGCGTGTGCAAGTGCCAGGTGACCGCCGGCGGGGGGGACATCCTGCCGACCGAGCAGTCGCACATCAACTACCGGGAGTCCAAGGAGGACTGGCGGCTTTCCTGCCAGGTGAAGGTGCGCGAGGACATGGAGATCACCGTCCCGGACGAGGTGTTCTCCATCAACAAGTGGGAGTGCGAGGTCATCGGCAACCAGAGCGTGGCCACCTACATCCGCGAGTTCACGCTGAAGCTGCCCGAGGGTGAGAACCTGGACTTCCAGTCCGGCGGCTACATCCAGATCGAGGTGCCGCCGTTCGAGGCCGACTTCAAGAACTTCGACGTCGAGGACGAGTACCTGGATGAGTGGACGCAGCTCGGCGTGCTGGACCTGCACACCAGGAACACGGAGACGGTGGCGCGGGCGTACTCGATGGCCAACCACCCGGCGGAAGGCAACATCGTGATGCTGAACATCCGCATCGCCACGCCGCCGGTGGACCGCGAGAAGCGGGCGTTCATGGACGTGATGCCCGGCGTGGCCTCCAGCTACGTCTACAGCCGCAAGGTCGGCGACACGGTCACCATCTCCGGACCCTACGGCGAGTTCTTCATGCAGGAGACCGACCGCGAGATGTGCTACATCGGCGGCGGCGCCGGCATGGCGCCGTTGCGCTCGCACATCTTCCACCTGTTCCACACACTGAAGACCGGCCGCAAGGTCAGCTACTGGTACGGCGCCCGCTCGCGGCGCGAGATCTTCTACGAGGACCACTTCCGCAAGATCGAGAAGGAGTTCCCGAACTTCACCTTCCACATCGCCCTGTCGGAGCCGCTGCCGGAGGACAACTGGGACGGGCCGGTCGGCTTCATCCACCAGGTGGTCCAGGAGCACTACCTGGAGAGCCATGAAGCCCCGGAGGACATCGAGTACTACCTGTGCGGTCCGCCCCTGATGCTGGGCGCGGTGCGCAAGATGCTGGACGACCTCGGTGTCGAGCCGGAGATGATCCGTTTCGACGAGTTCTAGAGGGCAGCCGTCCCGGCCGGGCGGTGCCGACGCCATGATCCTGACGCGAATCTACGCGGCGTTGCGCGCGGACCTCGACGCGACCGGCAGCGAGCTGGACCGGCAGATCGGTTCGGTGGTCGCCGAGCGCCGCGAGCTCGCCGGGCAGTACGAGCGGCTGCGGGCGCTGATCGAGCAACTCCGCTCCGTGCGCGGCAAGCTGCTGCGCCCGGTGCTGGTGCTGCTGGCGGCGCGATCCGCCGGTGCGGCTTCCTCATGCCCCGCGGTGATCCACCTCGCGGCGGCCACCGAGTTGCTGCACTCGGCGTCGCTGATTCACGACGACATCATCGACGAGACGGAGGTACGGCGCGAACAGGTAGCGGTGCACAAGCGGTTCGGCACGCAGATGGCCGTGCTGATCGGTGACGTCCTGTACGCGCAGTTTTTCACCGTCCTGGCCAGGCTGCCGGCGACCGACGCGGTGCGGGTGGCGTTGTTCGAGCGGTTCTGCGCGGTCACCCGCGACATGTGCCTGGGCGAGATCGTGCAGCAGGGCGCGTTGCGAGGGGAGTTGCCGGCCCGCGAGCGGCTCTACCAAGACGTGATCGACTCGAAGACGGCCGGCTTGATGTCGGGCTGTTGCTACGGCGGCGCCCTGGTCGCCGGCGTCAGCGCGGAGCGGGCGGACGCCTACGCGCGCTTCGGCCGTGCCTTCGGCATGGTGTTCCAGCTCATCGACGACTACCTGGACGGCGACGCGGTGTATGGCGACCGCGCCGCGCTGCCCGGCCGCGCACGCCGGAGCGCCGAGGATGCGCGCGCCGAGCTGGACGGGTTCGAGCCCGGCACGGCCACCGAGCACCTGGCTTCGTTGCTGCGCTACACGCTGGCGCGTCCCCGCCACGAAGCGGTCGCGTAGGTCGACTCACGCCGCGAACATCAGGTCCGGAGTTTCGAGCAACGCCACCAGCGCGCGGACGAACGGCTCGGCGTCTGCACGACGCTCCACGGTGATATACAGGTACGACCGGGAGCGGACGGCGCCGCCATGGTAGGCAGCGCCACGCACGGGACCTTCCAGCCGTAGCGACGCCCCGCGCCGGCCGGCGCCGCGCGCCGGCGGCGCTGTGAGGTGCGCCATGGCCCGCGCGAGCGAGGCGATGCCCAGGCTGCTCACCGCGGCGCCGTGGTCCAGCGCCCACCGTTCCGCCCCCCTGGTGACCGAAAGCGGCGCCAGGCCGGGACTGGCGCGCAGGGCCACGGCCGCCGCCTTGACGAGGAGCGGCGTCAGCGGCGGCTCACGCTGCCCGCTCAGCGCCGCGAGCGCCGGCAGCCGGTCGAGCAGATCGCTCAGGTCGGCGCGCGCGGTGACCGGCGCGGCGGCGTCGCGTTCGGGGCCGGCCGGCCCCACGTCCTCGACGGTGATGCGCCCGCGACGGCCGCTGCCGTGGACGCGCCGCAGATCCACACCGCGCTCGCGCGCCAGGCGGCGCGCGGCCGGTCCGGCGGCCGGCATCGTCATCGGTGAGGGGCCATCAGACTCTGGCGACCACAACCGGACGGACCACAACCGGACGGACCACAACCGGTCCGATCACAACAGGTCGGCCGCCGAGAAGAAGAACCCGATCTCGGCCGCGGCGTTCTCGGGGGAGTCCGATCCGTGCGTGGAGTTGCGCTCGATCGAGCTGCCGAACCGGGCCCGAACGGTGCCTTCTTCGGCCTCCGCGGGGTTGGTGGCACCCATCAGCGCCCGCCAGGCGGTCACCGCATCGCTGCGTTCCAGGGCGGCCACGACGACCGGCCCGGAGGTCATGAACTCCACCAGGCTGTCGTAGAAGGGTCGCTCGGCGTGCACGGCGTAGAACGCGCGTGCCTGCGGGATGGACAGTCGCGTCATGCGCAGGGCGCGAATCGAGAAGCCGCCGTGCTCGATCATCTCGACGATGGCGCCGGTGTGGCCAGCCGCGACGGCGTCGGGCTTCACGATGGCGAGGGTGCGGGTGACAGTGCGGGTGGGGGTATCGTTCTGGTTCATGGTCTGGCAGAACCGTAGCACGAACGGGACGGATTTCGGAAGCCGTCCTACATTAATGTAGGTTCGCTGTCCGGACGCCTACCGAAACGTAGGACAGGCGAAGGTCTGAGGGGCTCTTTGCCAACTGGCATGATTTCTGTTTATAAAACGGCGGAGAGGAGGGTTCATGAAGGAACTCAAAACGGCTTCAGACGCACTGAAGCTGATTCAAGACGAAAACGTGGAGGTCGTCGACCTGCGGTTCATCGATTTCCCGGGCATCTGGCAACACTTTTCGGTTCCGGCGCGCTCGCTGGACGTCGACGACTTCGAGAGTGGCTTGGGGTTCGATGGATCGAGCATTCGCGGCTGGCAGTCCATCAACGAGTCCGACATGCTGATCGTGCCGGATCCGACGACCGGCTTCATCGATCCGTTCATGGCTCGCAAGACGCTGGTATTCGTCTGCGACATCCGCGATCCGATCACGGGTGAGGACTATACGCGCGACCCGCGCCACATCGCGCGCAAGGCGGTGTCCTACCTGGCGTCCACGGGCCTGGGCGACACGGCCTTCTTCGGGCCGGAGGCGGAGTTCTTCGTGTTCGACGACATCCGCTTCGACCAGAACGAGCACTCGGGCTTCTACTACATCGACTCCGAAGAGGGGCGCTGGAACGCCGGCAGGGACGAGCAGCCCAACCTGGGCTACAAGCCCCGTTACAAGGAAGGGTACTTCCCGGTGCCGCCCACCGATTCGCTGCAGGACCTGCGCAGCGAGATGATGCTGATCATGGAGGACGTCGGCGTCCCCGTCGAAGCTCAGCATCACGAAGTGGCGACTGCCGGACAGGGCGAGATCGACATGCGCTTCGCCCCGATGGTGGAGATGGCCGACCGGATGATGAAGTACAAGTACGTGGTCAAGAACACCGCGCGGCGCTACAACAAGACCGCCACCTTCATGCCGAAGCCGCTGTTCAACGACAACGGCACCGGCATGCACACGCACCTGTCGATCTGGAAGGGCGACGAGAACCTGTTCGCCGGCGACGGCTACGCGGGCCTGTCGGAGATGGCGCTGAACGCCATCGGCGGCATCCTCCGCCACGCGCCGGCGCTGCTGGCGTTCACCAACCCGTCGACCAACAGCTACAAGCGGCTGGTTCCCGGGTTCGAGGCGCCGGTCAACCTGGCCTACTCGCGCCGCAACCGCAGCGCCGCGGTGCGCATCCCGATGTACTCGAACTCGCCGAAGGCGAAGCGCGCCGAGTTCCGCTGTCCCGATCCGTCGGCCAATCCGTACCTGGCGTTCGCGGCGCTCCTGATGGCCGCCGTCGACGGCATTGTGACCAAGGCCGATCCCGGAGAGCCGCTGGACCGCGACCTGTACGACCTGCCGCCGGAGGAGCTGGCCAAGGTGCCGACCACCCCCGGTTCGCTGCGCGAGGCGCTGGGCGCGCTGGCCGACGACCACGAGTTCCTGACCAAGGGCGATGTCTTCACCGAGGACGTGATCGAGACCTGGATCGACTACAAGATCGAGAACGAGGTCCAGGAGATGGATCTGCGTCCGCACCCGTGGGAGTTCGCGCTCTACTACGACATTTGACGCTTGGGACGATTTGACGCTTGGGACGATTTGACGCTTGGGACGATTTGACGCCCGGGACAATTTGATGTCTGGGACAGTTCGACGCGGTTTCGGGGATACTTGACGCGCTACGAAACCTGAGGAAACGAAGCGTCACGGCACGGTCGGTGCCCCGCTGGCACTGCGCCGGCGGGTCATCGTCCGCTGTCCCGAGATCGATGCCGAGTTCGTGGACGAGCACCTGTCGCGGCTCGGTGAACGGTACCTGAACACGTTCACCGAGCCCGAGCTCGTCCGGCATGCGCGCGCGGCCCACCGCCTTGGGCCAGAGATGCCGGCCAACGTCTCGGTGGAAGCGACCGCGTTCGAGCGGTTTGCCTGCACGGTGGTCGCCTTCGACTACCGGGACGAGTTCTCGCTGATCACCGGCGTGCTCGGCTCCCTGGGCCTGAGCATCGAGCAGGGCCACGCCTTCACCTACGCACGCGACCCGCGGCCAGACGCCGCGGAGCAGGGCACGGTGTCCCGCCGCAGGACGCGCCGGCGGCGCCGCGTCGATCCGCGCCGCGCACCGCTGGGGTTCTCTGCCGAGCCCGTCGAAGCCCGAGGTGCGCTGCGGGCACGGATGGTCGATCGCTTCATCGGCCACGTGCCGCCGGCCCGCGCCGCGCGTTTCGCGGAGCAGGCGGCCGCCGAGCTGCGATCCGTCCTGACAGTGCTGGAGCGGGACGGACGCGACGCCGCCAAGCAGCACGTGGACGAGTTGGTGGCGCGGGCGGTCGCCGCGGACGTTCAGCAGGAACCGGTCCTTTACCCGGTCGAGGTGCATGCGGAGGTGCTGCCCGACGGCACGGACGGCCAGTCGGGACGCGCCCGCCTGGCGATCGCCTCTCAGGACACGCCGTTCTTCCTCTATTCCTTCGCCACCGCGCTGTCCACGCTGGGAGTGGTCATCGACCAGGTGGTGATCACCACCGAGGCCGGGCGCATCGCGGACGAGTTCGTGGTGTCGGCCGCCGCCGGCACCACCCTGGCGGCGGCGGAGGACCTGGCGCGCATCGAGCTGGCGGCGCTGCTGACCAAGCAGTTCACGCACTTCCTGGGCAGTGCCCCGGACCCGTTCGCGGCCCTGGGCCGCTTCGGCCACCTGGCCGGCGAGTTGCTGCAGCGCCCTTCGCGGATCGGGTGGGCGGAGCTGCTGAGCGACTCCGCCGTGCTCCGCGGCCTGGCGCGCCTGCTCGGCGCCAGCGACTACCTGTGGGAGGACTTCGTCCGGCTGCAGTACGAAACGCTGCTGCCGCGGCTGCGCGATACCGGCGCCACCGGCTACTCCGAACCGGCCGGAACCTGCGCGGCGCGGCTCGCCGAGGCGGTGGCGCGGGCACCGGAGGACCGTGCCGCCAGAAGGAGCGCGCTCAACGACTTCAAGGACCGGGAGGTGTTCCTCCTCGATCTCGATCACCTGCTCACCGACGGATTCGGATTCCGGGAGCTGAGCGAACGGCTCACCGAACTGGCCGAGGCCGTGGTGGCCGCGGCCGTCGGGATGGCGTTCGGCGAGCTGCGCGCGCGGCACGGGACGCCGTGCACGTTCGCGGGCCTGGAATCGCGCTGCGCGGTGCTTGCGCTCGGCAAGTTCGGAGGCCGGGCGCTGGGATATGCCTCCGACATCGAACTGCTGTTCGTGTACGGCGATCAGGGGACCACGACCGGTCCCGAACCGCTGCCGAACCGGGAGTTCTACCACCGGCTGGTGCGCGAGACCGAGGAGGTCATCGCGGCCAAGCGCGAAGGGATCTTCGACGTGGACACGCGCCTGCGACCGTACGGCGAGTCCGGGCCGCTCGCGTGCAGCCTGGAGACATTCGCGTCCTACTACGACGCCGACGGAGCGGCGCTGTCGTACGAGCGCCTGGCGCTGGTCAGGCTGCGCGCGGTGGCCGGCGACGCGGCGCTGGGATCGCGGGTCGAGCGGCTGCGGGACAGCATGCTGTACACGCGCGGGTCGCTCGACATGGCATCGCTTGCCGACCTGCGCGCGCGGCAGGTGCGCGAGAAGTGCCCGGGCGGCGTGGCCAACGCCAAGTTCAGCCCCGGGGCCCTCGTGGATGTGGAGTACACGGTGCAGATCCTGCAGGTCGTGCACGGCTCGGATACCCCCGCCCTGCGGACGCCGAGCGTGCACGCCGCGCTGGATGAGCTGCGCAGGCTGGAGGTGATCGACCAGGCGGACGCGCAGGCGCTGGCTGCCGCCTACGATTTCCTGCGGCGCCTGATCAACGGACTGCGCATGCTGCGCGGCTCGGCGCGGGATCTGCTGCTGCCCGCCACCGACAGCGCCGAGTACGCGCACCTGGCGCGGCGCATCGGTTACGGCGGCCGCGGCGGTCTGGGCGAGGCGGCGCAGCTCCGTACCGACTTCGAGGTGCACACCGCGGCGGTCCGGGCGTTCGTGGACCGCCGTTTCGGTCACGAGTCCGTCCCCTGGGGCGCCGATGCGGTCGGGCCGGCGGACCTGGTGCTCGCCGTTGGATCGGACCGGGTGCCGACGGATGCGGAGCTCGCGTTCCTGCGCCGGGCCGGTTTCCGCGACTCGGGGCGGGCGATGCGCAACATCGTCGGCATCGCCCATCGGTCCGGGGTAGGTCGGTCGGGGGTAGGTCAGGCGGAGGTGCGCGGGGACGGCGAGCAGCGCCGCACCCTGGCGCGCCTGATGGTACTGGCGCTCGACGACCTTGCGCGCAGCGCCGATCCGGACATGGCGCTCAACAACTGGGAGCGTTTCGTGGCCGTGCAGCCGGACCCGCCGGCGCACCTGGCGGGGATGCTGGAACAGCCGGTACGGCTGGGGCTGCTGCTGTCGATGTTCGCGACGAGCCAGTTCCTGGTCGACTCCCTGGTGCGGAACCCGGAGTTCCTCGACTGGATCGCCGACGAGCGGCGCCTGCACGGCCCGCGTTCGCTGCAGGCGATGCTGGGCGACCTGCGCGCGCTGTCGTCACAGGCCGCCGACCACGAGCGCTGGCTGCGCTCCATCCGGCTGTTCCGCCGCCGGGAACTGCTGCGCATCGCTGCCCGCGACTTCTACCTGGGCGCGCCGATCGCGGTGACGACCGCGGAGCTGGCGACGGTCGCCGACGCGGTGGTGACCGTCGCGCTGGAGCGCATCGGCGCCGACCTGTATGGGGAGCTGGGCGACGGCGTGGCGATCCTGGCGTTCGGCAAGCTGGGAGGGCGCGAGCTCAACTACAGCTCGGACATCGACCTGGCGACGGTGTACGACGCGCGCGAGGCCGGCCTGCGGGAGCGTGCCGCAGCGCTCACCACCCGGCTGCGGCAGGACCTGAGCGCGCACACCGGCGAGCAGCACGCCTACCGGGTGGACCTGCGGCTGCGGCCCTACGGCGGGTCGGGGGAACTGGTCACCGGCTCGACGGCGTTCGTCGATTACTACGAACGGCGCGCTGGACTGTGGGAGGTGCAGGCGCTGCTGCGCTGTCGCGCCATCGCCGGCGACGTCGCGTTCGGGGAACGGCTGCTGCAACGCCTGCAACCGGTCATCCGGCGCGGCTTCGGCCACGCCGAGGTGTCGGCCGCGGTCGCGCGGATGCGCGACGCGCACACCGCCGCCTCGGCGTTGGCGGCGACGGGGCCGGGCCGCCTGCGGCGGGGGATAGACGTCAAGCACGGCCGCGGGGGGATCCGGGACGTCGAGTTCCTGGTGCAGGGGCTGCAGCTCACCAGCGCCGGCGAGCATCCGGGCGTGCTGACCGGCCATACGCCCAGCGGCATCGAGCGGTTGGCGGAGGCCGGTCTGCTGGCCGACGACCGGGCGCGGGAACTCGCCGACGACTACGCGCTGCTGCGCCGCACCGAACACCTGCTGCAGGTGCTGGACGATCGCCAGGTGCACGCCATCCCCGCCGACGGACCCGCGTTGATCGCGCTGGCCCGGCGCCTGCTGGGCGCGGAGGCGACCGAGCGGACACTCGCCGAGACGCTCGCCGCCGCGAGCGAGCGCGTGCATGCCGCGTACCGCGACTGGCTGACGTCCTGACACAAGGAGTCCTGACACAAGGAGAGGGTCCCGGCAGCAACCGGGACCCTCTCTCACGCTGACGGACGCGTGGCTACCCGATGGCCGCCTCGCCGCGCTCGCCGGAGCGGATGCGGATGCACTCCGGCAGGTCCAGAATGAAGATCTTGCCGTCTCCGATCGAGTCGGTGCGGGCGCCGCGGATGATGGCGTCGGTGGTGCGGGCGACGAACCCCTCGTTGACCGCGACCTCCAGGCGCACCTTCTTGAGCAGGTTCACCTCGGTCTCGACGCCGCGATAGGTCTCCGTGTAGCCGCGCTGCTGGCCGCAGCCGAGCGCGTTGGTCACCGACATCTTGAAGACCTCTTCCTTGTAGAGCTCCTGCTTCACGTCGCCCAGCTTGTGGGGCTGTATGTACGCGATGATCAGTTTCACGGTTCGCCTCCTATTGCGATGAGAAGATCTGGAAGCCCGAGTACGCCTCGGCCCCGTGCTCGTCGATGTCCAGGCCGCGCAGCTCCTCGTCGCGGCTGACGCGCAATCCCATGACCGCCTTGATGACCGCGAACAGCACGAAGCCGGCCGCCATGGTCCAGGCGAACACCGCCACGACGCCCACGAACTGCACGCCGAGCTGGGCCAGGCCGCCGCCGAAGAACAGTCCCGAGACGCCGCCGATGGCCTCGTTCGCGAACAGGCCGACCGCCAGGGTGCCCCAGGCGCCGCACACGCCGTGCGCGGATACCGCGCCGATCGGATCGTCGATCTTGCACACCTTGTCCAGCAGCTCGACCGACAGCACGACCAGCACGCCGCCGAGCAGCCCGATCAGGACGGCCATGGCCGGCGCCACGAACGCGCAGCCGGCGGTGATCGACACCAGTCCGGCGATGGCGCCGTTGAGCGCGAAGGTGGGGTCGGGCTTGCGGAACCAGATCCAGGCGGTGAACAGCGCGCCCACCGCGCCGGCGGCGGCCGCCACGTTGGTGTTGAGCGCGATCAGGGCGATGCTCAGGTCGGTGCCGGCCACCGTGCTGCCGGCGTTGAAGCCGAACCATCCGAACCAGAGGATGAAGACCCCCAGCGACGCGAGCGGCAGGCTGTGACCGGGGATGGCGCGTGCGGTCAGGCCGGCGCCGTTCTGCACGTACTTGCCGACGCGGGGCCCGATCACCATGGCGCCGACCAGGCCCAGCCAGCCGCCGGTGGAGTGGACGACGGTGGAGCCTGCGAAGTCGGCGAAGCCGGGGCCGATGTCGTTCAGCCAGCCGCCGCCCCAGGTCCAGTGGCCGACGACCGGATAGATCAGCGCGGTCACGAACACGCTGTAGACCATGTAGGCGGGAAAGCGGGTCCGTTCGGCCATCGAGCCGGAGACGATCGTCGCCGCGGTTGCGGCGAACATCGCCTGGAACAGCCAGAAGGCGAAGTCGGAAGCATTGCCGGTCCCGGCAGAGGTGAAGTTGGCCAGAAAGAAGTCGCTTGCGCCGAACAGGCCGGCCTTGCTGGCGCCGAACATGAGGGCGTAGCCGATGGCCCAGAACGAGAGCATGCCGATGGAGAAGTCCATGAGGTTCTTCATCAGGATGTTGGCCGCGTTCTTGGCGCGGGTGAGGCCCGTTTCGAGCATCGCGAAGCCGGCCTGCATCAGGAAGACCAGGACGGCCGCGAGCAGCGTCCATACCGTGTCGATCGCCAGGGCATTGGAGTCGGCGTCCGCGAACGCGGCGAGCGCGACCCCCAGGCCCACGAGCACCAGGACACAGCGCTTGGGTGGGTGCGGTAGTTTCATGCGCCACATTAAGCAAAAGGCGTGCCAATGCCTGGGAACGAAGAATACCCGCCCATACAGCCCACGCCGGGGTAGGCCATTCGCCGGCTTTCTACCAAATGGTAGGACAAATTTGTCGTTCCTACCGTATCGTGGAGATCCCCAGCCGGCCGAGGTGCAGGCTGCCGCTCGGATTCAGGACCTGAACCGATTGGGATCGATGCCGTACCGGCGGACCCGCAGTCCCATGATGCGCTCGGTGGTCCCGAGCCGGCGGCCGGCCGCCGACAGGTTGCCGCGCGCCCACTTCAGCGCCTCTTCGATCAGCTCGCGCTCGACCCGCGCGATCATGGACTTCAGCGTTCCGCGCGGGCCGGTTCCGGTCGCGTCGGCGGTCTGCAGGCTCGGCGGCAGATGGTGCCCGTGAATGACCTGGTCGCTCGACAGGAGCGCGGCGCGCTCGATGCAGTTCTCCAGCTCGCGCACGTTGCCGGGCCAGTGGTAGCTCATCAGCATGTCGATCGCCGGCGTGGAGATGCGACGCACCCCGTAGCGTTCGACGAAGTGGTCGGCGAGTTGCATGATGTCGCTCTTGCGCTCGCGCAGCGGCGGGATGTGCACGGGGAACACCGCCAGGCGGTAGTACAGGTCGGCGCGGAACACCTCCTGCTCGAGGAGCTCCTCCAGGTTGCGATTGGTAGCCGCGATCAGGCGCACGTCGCTGCGCAGGGTGGCGACCCCGCCGACGCGCTCGAACTCCCGCTCCTGCAGCACCCTCAGCAGCTTCACCTGCACGTGCGGCGCCAGGTCACCGATCTCGTCCAGGAAGATCGTGCCGCCGTGCGCGATCTCGAAGCGGCCCTTGCGCGAGGCGACGGCACCCGTGAACGCGCCCCGCTCGTGGCCGAACAACTCGCTCTCGATCACGGAGTCGGGCAGCGCGGCGACGTTGACCTTCACGAACGGACGCTCCGCGCGCGGGCTGTTGTAATGGATGGCATGGGCCACCAGGTCCTTGCCGGTGCCGGTCTCTCCCCGGAGGAGGACGGTCGTCTCGCTGCCGGCGACCTGCTCGATGAGTCGGTAGACGGTCCGCATCGCCTCCGAGTTGCCGACGATGTTGGCCGGCCGGAACCGAGACTTCAGCTCGCCGCGCAGGCGGTCGTTCTCTGCCGCCAGCCGCTGGCGCTGCTCTTCCGCGGTCTGGCGCAGCTTGACCGCCTGCGCGATCATCGACGCGACGATCGACAGCAGCCTGACGATGTCTTCCGAGGCATCCGGGTCCGCCAGGCGGCCGGTGGCCAGAGCGCCGACGACCTGGTTGCCGAGCTTGATCGGTACGCAGGTGAACGACTCCCCGGCCGCGCGCCCGGTGTCGATGGCGCCGGTGCGGTTGAGGAACAGCGGCTCGGCCGCCACGTCGGGGACAGAGACCGGCTGCCCGTTCTGGATGACGCGGCCGATGATGCCCTCGCCGATCCGGTAGCGGCCGCGTTCGCGCTGCAGTTCGGAGAGACCCAGCGCGGCCTCGATCGAGATCTCGCCGGTCTCGCGGTTGAGCAGTCCCAGCACGCCGATGCGGACGCCAAGCCGGCTGCGCAACACCTCCAGCACCGGACCGAGCACCTCGCGCAGATCCAGGCTCTCGTCGAGGATCCGGCTGATCTGGAACAGCAGGGTCAGCTCGCGGACATCGCCGCGCACCCCGTCCGGAGTTTCGGTCATCCTCACACACAGGCCATGAGTCGGAGTCCTGTCAAGCTCTCCCACCGGCCAGTATGTGCGACCGGACGTTCATGGCAACAAACGACGCCCGCCGCATCGTGCGGCGGGCGTCTGTCGATGTCGCCGTGGTCAGCGGCGACGAGGTCCAATGGTCTGGATATGTTACCTGAATGCCTTTCGGGTTGTCAACCACCCGTTGAGAGAAAATCGTTGACCGGGGATCGCCGCGGCCGTATCCTGCGCTGCGTGTCCGACGCATCCGCCGTTCATCCGCTTGCCGCAGAGCTCAACCGCGTCCTGGAGCCCACCGCGATAGGCCGCTCGCTTTCCGGGCTGGGGCGTCGCCTGTACTTCCCCAAGGGGGTCGTTGCCCAGTCCGCGGAGGCGGCCGAGCACGCCGACCGCTTCAACGCGACCGTGGGGCTTGCCGCCAGGGGCGGCGAGCCGATGCACCTCTCCGCGATCGCCGAACGCCTGCCGGGTCTGACCGCCGAGGAGGCATTCGCATACGCGCCCACTGCCGGGATACCTGCCCTTCGGGACCGCTGGGCGGAAGAGCTGCGTACCAAGAACCCATCGCTGAGATCGGCGGTGTCGCGGCCGGTCGTGACGGCGGGCCTTACCGCGGGGATCGGCCTGGCGTCCGACCTGTTCGTGGATGCCGACGATCCGGTGCTGCTGCCGGACCTGGTCTGGGGCAATTACCGATTGATCATGGGCGAACGGCGCGGCGCCCGCGTGGAGGGCTACCCGTTTTTCGCCGGGGATCGCATGGACCTGGACGCCGTGCAATCGACTCTCGCCCGACACCAGGCGGGGGCCAAGGTCGTGGCGATGTTCAACTTCCCCCACAATCCGACCGGCTACTCACCGAGCCGGGCGGAAGCGGAACGGCTGACCGCGATCCTGGCCGCGGCGGCCGAGCGCGGCGTGCAGCTCGTGGTGCTGATCGACGACGCCTATCACGGTCTGTTCTACGAGGAGGAGACGCTCAAGGAGTCGCTGTTCGCCCGCCTCGCGAACCTGCATCCGAACCTGCTGGCGATCAAGATCGACGGCCCGACGAAGGAAGAGTACGTCTGGGGCTTCCGGATCGGCTTCGTCACCGTCGGCGCCGCCGGCCTGGGCGACGAGCACTACCGCGCGTTCGAGCAGAAGGCGATGGCGGCCATCCGCTCCACGGTGTCCAGCGCCAACCGGATGGCGCAGCACCTGGTGCTGGCCGCCCTGGACCACCCCGAGCACGCACGGCAGCGTGACGCCAACCAGGAAGAGCTGCGGCGCCGCTATCTGACCACGTTCCGCGAGGTCGGCAAGCGGTCGAGCGGGGCGATCCGGCCGCTGCCGTTCAACTCCGGCTACTTCATGTGCTTCCACCTGCCGGACGGGACCGCGGAGGACGTGCGGCGCTACCTCCTGCACCAGCGTGGCATCGGCACGATCTCGGTCGACGCCGAACACCTGCGGGTGGCGTTCGCGGGCGTCGATACCGCCGACCTGCCGGAGCTCTATGCCGAGATCTACGCCGCCGCCGAACGGTGTGCGGTGCAGGCCGAACCGCCTGAAGGTGTCACGGCGGCCAGCCGTTGATCCGCTCGCCCGCGGCGCGGGCGCTGTTCGCACTGGCTCTCGCCTGCTTCCTGGGGGCCTGCACGGGGTCGTCCAGGACGCTCGTCCACGTCGACACCGCCCACGCCGACGTTGCCGCCTACGCGGAGCGCTACAATCTCTCCCAGGATCGGTACCGGGTCGTGACCCGCTTCGCCGACGCTCCGGCCGAGTCGCTCGCGCACGGCGGCAGCGATGCCGACGTTCTGATCGGTCCGGGCCTTGCGGGCCGCGATCTGGCCGAAGCGCTGCTGCCCCTGGACGGCCTGTTTCGGTCCGGCCTCCTGAGCGCGTCCGCCTTCTTCCCCAGCCTGCTGGAGTCGGGCCGATCCGACGGCGTCCTCCGCGCCCTGCCGCTGTCATTCCGCGTCCCCGTGATCGCCGTGCGCGCCGGCCGGGACGATCTTCCACCGTTCTCGGTCACGCCGGACGAGCTGGCGGCGCTCGGTCCGGCAGAGAGCCGTTGGAGCGCGGAGTTGATCTACCAGGCGGCCGTGCTCTACGGCGCCGACTTTCGGCGGTTGCCGGACGGTCGCCTGGGCCTGCGGCAGGGTGCGGTCGACCGGGCGGTCGATCAGGCGCGCCGGTGGTACGAAGCGGCGCCGGGCGGGCAACCATCCGACACGCTGCCGCCCGTGCAGATGCTGCTGGACGGACGGATCGAATTCTTCCTGACCGACCTGCATCGGTTCCTGGACATTCCTGCCGAGCGGCGCAACCTGCTCGCCATGCGCTGGCTGGGGAGTGGGGAGGGACTGCGGGCGGGCGACGACCTGACCTACGCGGCGATCCGTGCCGGGGCCGCCAACGCGCGTGGCGCACAGGCGTTCCTGCTCTGGCTGTTCGAGCCTGCCACGCAGGCGGCGCTGCTCGAGCTCGGCCGGCGCGAGCAGCTCGCGGGGTTCGGCATCGCCGGTGGACTGCCGGCCCTGGTGGACGCGGCACGGCACGACCTGACCATGCACTATCCGGTGCTGGTCGGGCGCGTCCCGAGCTCGGCCGAGCTGCGCGCTCCGGCGGCGCTCGGCGCCGACTGGGCACGGCTGCGCGAGGCGGTGGTGCTGCCGTGGCTGTGGGCCGAAACCCGAGGTGCCGAACAGCCGGCATTGGCCGATGCGGTGGCCGCGTGGCGGCAGCGACGCGCGGACGGGGCGGCGCAGGCGGCCCCCGCGAAACCCGGCCCGCCTCGCGTCGTTGACACGGGCAAGAACGGCCCGTAGGCTTACCAGCAATAACATAATCTGCCGGGGCATGGGTCCTCATGCCCGGCCAGGAGAGAAACAATATGGCCACCGTTGAACTCCAGAACCTGTCCAAGATCTACGAAGGCGGGGTGAAGGCGGTCGACAACGCCAACATCAGCGTCGAGGACAAGGAATTCCTCGTCCTCGTCGGACCATCCGGATGCGGCAAGACCACCACCCTGCGCTGCATCGCCGGACTCGAGGAGATCACCGACGGTGAGCTGTCCATCGACGGCAGGCGCATGAACGACGTCGCCCCCAAGGATCGCGACATCGCCATGGTGTTCCAGAACTACGCGCTCTACCCGCACATGTCGGTGTACGAGAACATGGCATTCGGCCTGAAGATCAGGAAGTACCCGCGGAGCGAGATCGAATCCCGGGTGCGTGACGCGGCGCAGGTCCTGGACATCGAGGAGTTGCTGGACCGCAAGCCCAAGGCACTGTCCGGCGGCCAGCGGCAGCGCGTGGCTGTCGGCCGCGCGATCGTCCGCAAGCCCAAGGTGTTCCTGTTCGACGAGCCGCTGTCCAACCTCGACGCCAAGCTGCGCGTGCAGATGCGGGCGGAGCTCGCCTCGCTGCACACCCGCCTGCAGGCGACGATGGTCTACGTGACCCACGACCAGGTGGAGGCCATGACCATGGGCGACCGCATCGTGGTCATGCGCGACGGCGTGATCCAGCAGATCGGCACGCCGCTGGCGCTGTACAACACGCCGGTCAACCGGTTCGTCGCCGGCTTCATCGGCTCACCGCCCATGAACATCATGAAGGTCGGCCTGAAGGAGTCGAGCGGCGGGCTGGTCGTCGGCGAAGGCGACTTCGAGCTCGAGGTCGCCCCCGCGCACCAGGACCGCCTGCGGTCACACGTCGGGCGTGACCTCCTGCTGGGAATCCGGCCGGAGGACCTCAGCTACACCGACGACACGCGCGGCAGCACCCTCACGGCGTCGGTGGACGTCGTCGAGCCGCTGGGCGCCGAGACACACGTCTACGTGACGGTGGGATCCAATCAGCTCATCGCCAAGGTGGCACCGGACGTCGACGTCCGGGTCGGAACGGAGATCACCCTGGCTCCGAACATGGAACGCGTTCACTACTTCGACATGGAGACCGAAGCGTCTCTCACCCAGGCTGCTGCGGCCACTGTTTAGCGGAAACAGAAGGAAGGTTAGGGCGAGCTCATGACCAAGCACCCGGTCACCAGGTGGTACCGCCTCGCGATCGCTGCCGTAGTACCGCTGGTGCTTACGGTCTGCTATACGCCGCCCGACGCCATCGATTCGATTTCCGACCTCGGCAATGTCGAAGTCGAAGTGCCGTCGACCACGGCGCTCGCCGCGGCCGAACCGGACCCCCCGGTCCGGCCGGAGATGGCAGTCGGTGACCCCCTTGCCCAACCGTCCCAGCCCGCTCCGGACGCGGGCCTGATCGGCCCGGATGGCACGGCGACCCTCGCCGCGCGCACGGAGCCGCCACGGCCTCCGCATCCGGCGGTACTGGCCGTGGTGCCGATGGGCGAGGTTGGCGTGCCTGGGACGCCGATGGGCGTCGGGGCTGACGGGACGCCTGACCAGGGCACGGAGATGGAGCCCTCGGCGCCGGAGCATCCGGTGACGCTGGCGGTGGTGCCGTCGGGCGAGCCCGCGGTACCGGGATTGCCGATGGGCGTCGGGGCTGACGGGACGCCTGACCAGGGCACGGAGATGGAGCCCTCGGCGCCGGAGCATCCGGTGACGCTGGCGGTGGTGCCGTCGGGCGAGCCCGCGGTACCGGGATTGCCGATGGGCGTCGGGGCTGACGGGACGCCTGACCAGGGCACGGAGATGGAGCCCTCGGCGCCGGAGCATCCGGTGACGCTGGCGGTGGTGCCGTCGGGCGAGCCCGCGGTACCGGGATTGCCGATGGGCGTCGGGGCTGACGGGACGCCTGACCAGGGCACGGAGATGGAGCCCTCGGCGCCGGAGCATCCGGTGACGCTGGCGATGGTGCCGTCGGGCGAGCCCGCGGTACCGGGATTGCCGATGGGCGTCGGGGCTGACGGGACGCCTGACCAGGGCACGGAGATAGAGCCCTCGGCGCCGGAGCATCCGGTGACGCTGGCGATGGTGCCGTCGGGCGAGCCCGCGGTACCGGGAACGCCGGTGGGAGTCGGTGAGGACGGGACGCCGATGCAGGTAGCGTTTGCGGTGCCGCCGCGTCCTGGTCACCCGTCGGTGGACGCCGTGGCGATAGGCGTACCGGGCGAGATTGGAGTGCCGGTAGGCGTTGGTGAGGACGGGACGCCGATGCAGGTAGCGTTTGCGGTGCCGCCGCGTCCTGGTCACCCGTCGGTGGACGCCGTGGCGATAGGCGTACCGGGCGAGATTGGAGTGCCGGTAGGCGTTGGTGAGGACGGGACGCCGATGCAGGTAGCGTTTGCGGTGCCGCCGCGTCCTGGTCACCCGTCGGTGGACGCCGTGGCGATAGGCGTACCGGGCGAGATTGGAGTGCCGGTAGGCGTTGGTGAGGACGGGACGCCGATGCAGGTAGCGTTTGCGGTGCCGCCGCGTCCTGGTCACCCGTCGGTGGACGCCGTGGCGATAGGCGTACCGGGCGAGATTGGAGTGCCGGTAGGCGTTGGTGAGGACGGGACGCCGATGCAGGTAGCGTTTGCGGTGCCGCCACGTCCTGGTCACCCGTCGGTGGACGCCGTGGCGATAGGCGTACCGGGCGAGATTGGAGTGCCGGTAGGCGTTGGTGAGGACGGGACGCCGATGCAGGTAGCGTTTGCGGTGCCGCCGCGTCCTGGTCACCCGTCGGTGGACGCCGTGGCGATAGGCGTACCGGGCGAGATTGGAGTGCCGGTAGGCGTTGGTGAGGACGGGACGCCGATGCAGGTAGCGTTTGCGGTGCCGCCACGTCCTGGTCACCCGTCGGTGGACGCCGTGGCGATAGGCGTACCGGGCGAGATTGGAGTGCCGGTAGGCGTTGGTGAGGACGGGACGCCGATGCAGGTAGCGTTTGCGGTGCCGCCGCGTCCTGGTCACCCGTCGGTGGACGCCGTGGCGATAGGCGTACCGGGCGAGATTGGAGTGCCGGTAGGCGTTGGTGAGGACGGGACGCCGATGCAGGTAGCGTTTGCGGTGCCGCCACGTCCTGGTCACCCGTCGGTGGACGCCGTGGCGATAGGCGTACCGGGCGAGATTGGAGTGCCGGTAGGCGTTGGTGAGGACGGGACGCCGATGCAGGTAGCGTTTGCGGTGCCGCCACGTCCTGGTTACCCGTCGGTGGACGCCGTAGCGATAGGCCTGCCCGGTGACATCGCCGTTCCGCTTGGAGCCGGCACCGGCGAGTCACCGCAGCTCGGCGCGCAGATCGAGCCGCCTCGACCGCCTCACCCGGAGTTGCTGGCGTCGGTGCCGATGGCAGCGCTCGTCGAGCCTGGAGCGCCGGCGAGCGCCGACGGAGCGGACGCCGTGCGTGACCGCGCCGGCGTCGTGCCGCCCGTGGCGCCACCGCATCCGGCGATGGACTGGTCGGTGCCCGCGGTGGCGGCCCAACCGGCACCCGCGGGCGCGGCGGGACCGTCGGTCATCACGGGTCCGACCGACGCCGACTTCGACCGGGTGCGCGTGCTCATCGCGCGTGCCGAAGAGGTCGACGCCGACTTCTACGACCCGGAGAACCTGAACGCGGCCCGCGAGGCCCTGGCCCTTGCCGAGCGCATTCGCACGTCCGATCCGGTCGGATCGCACGTGGCGTTGGCAGTGGCCGAAGCGCGGGCGACGGAAGCGTTCGAGAACGCGGTGCGGCTGACCGCCGAGCGGCTGCGCAAGCTGCTGGCGCAACGTCTCGAGGAGTTGCGGGAGATCCAGGCGGATCTCTGGGTGCCGGTTTCCTTCCAGGAGATGGTCGACGCCGTGCAGCGCGTCGAAGAGCTGTTCGCAGCGGACGACCTGTTCGGGGCGTACGAGCTGGCGCTGGCAACGGCGGACGACATGCTCGCACTGCGTGACTCGCTGCTCGATCGGCTGGAGCTGTTGTACGGCCAGCGCGCGGAGACGGAGCGCTGCCTTGCCGCGGCGCAGAAGCTCGACACGAGCACCTGGACAGCTTCCAGGCTTGCGGAGCTGCAGTCGCTGTACGACCAGCTCAACGCGCTCTACCTGGTTGGTCTTGAAGCCATGCAGGGCTACCGGCTGGCCGACGCCGAAGAGGCGTTCGGCGCCGCCGTTGAGGTGTGCCGCAGGCTGATGGCGGTGGCCGACGACGCCTACATGGACCTGAGGGACCGGGCCGCCGCGCTGATGAAGGCGGTGATGGAGGAGATCGAGGAAGCGTCGAAGCTGCACGTGATGACCGAAACGGGCGACGTGATCAGGCCGCAGCCGTGGGACGGCCAGGAGGTGCTGGACCAGCTCCGCGCCGGCGGCGCGCAACGTGACGCGCTCCTCGACGGAATCGACCGCGCGGGCCAGAACGACCTGCAAAGGGCGCAGGGGCTCTGGATGGAAGGAGTGGTCGAGTTCGACGACGAGAAGTACGGGCAGGCCATCAGCCTCTTCGAGGACGCGCGACGCTACCTGGAGCGCTACAAGTTCTACGTGGTGCTCGGCATCCATACCGTGCGGCTGATACCGGAGCGGCGCGAGAGCCTGTGGCGCATCGCGGAGTACCCGCAGTGGTACGGCGATCCGTTCCTGTGGCCGAGGATCTGGCGGCGCAACCGTGACCTGATCCAGAACCCCGACCTGATCTACCCGGGCTGGCAGTTGATCATCCCGGCCATCTGAGCCACGGAGGGGTTGCCAGGCTCTGCCTGGCACTGACAGAGCCCACGTTGGCGCGCGCGGCCGAATTGGCGCGCGCCAACGCGGCGCGTATCGACCTTGTCGAGTTGCGGGCCGACTTCCTGGACGACGGGGAGTTGGCCCGGCTCTCCAGGTTCCCGGACATGGTCGGGATGCCGGCCATCCTCACCATCCGGCGAACCGTCGAAGGCGGCAGGTTCGCCGCGGACGAGCGGTCACGCCGCCGCCTGATCGGCGCCGCGGCCGGCGCGTACCGTTACGTCGACCTGGAGTCCGACGTGGACCGCTCGTTCGATGAGCTGGTGCCCGCCGGCACCAGGGTGATCCGGTCCCTGCACGACACCGCCGGCGTTCCGGACCGGATCGAACGGGTGATGCGCGACCTTCCCCGCACGGGGAGCGAGATCGCCAAGGCGGCCGTGACACCGCGCACCGGCGGCGAGATGGTGGACCTGTTCGAGTGCGCGCGGCGGCTGGGAGCACCGTCCCCGGACACTCCTGAACGCATCCTGCTGGGCATGGGACGGTTCGGGCTCCCTACCCGGATCCTGGCGGCCCACCTGGGCAACTTCCTCACGTTCTGTTCACGTGCCGGACGCTCCGCGGCGCCCGGCCACCTCGACCCGGAGACCATGGTCGAGCTCTACCGGTTTCCCTCCATCCATGCGGGCACGCGCGTCCTGGGAGTGGTCGGCACGCCGCTGTCACATTCGCGTTCGCCGCGGATCCACAATCCGGCGCTCGCGGCGTCAGGGATCGACGCCGTCTACGTGCCGATCGAGCTGGACGATCTGTCGGAGCTGGAGCGCCTGGCGCGACTCCTGCCGCTTGACGGCTGCTCGGTCACCATTCCGCACAAGGGCGATGCCGCGGCCATGTCGGACGCCGCGCCGATGGTGCGGCGGGTGGGCGCGTGCAACACGCTGGTGCGAAGCCGCGAAGGGTGGCGCGGCGAGAACACCGACGTCCACGGCTTCCTGGTGCCGCTCCGCGAACGGTCGATCGTTCCCCGTCGCGCGACCGTGATCGGCGCCGGCGGGGCGGCACGGGCAGTCGCCTTCGCACTGCGCTCGCTCGGCACCGAGCTGTTGATTCTCAATCGGACCGAGCAGCGCGCGCGCTCCCTGGCGCGCGACTGCGGCGGGACGGCAGGCGCTCTGGATGCCGCGGGGCTGGCGCGGGTGTCCGGGCACAGCGAGTTGATCGTCCAGACCACGAGCGTGGGGCTGCCCGACAATCCGGGCGATCCGCTGGCGGCGTACTCCTTTCGTGGACATGAGATGGTCTATGACCTGATCTACGGCGAGGGGCTGACGCCGATACTCGAACGAGCTCGTGAGGCGGGATGCGCCGTCATCGACGGCGGCCGGATGCTGGCCGAGCAGGCGTACGAGCAGTTTCGCTTGTTCACCGGCCGCGCGTTTCCCGACAGCGCAAAGCCCGAGACGGAGCCGTCCCCGAGCGCGGCGACCCGCGACGGCTGACGCGACCGGGCGCTGGCGATGGTGGTGGGAGTCGCCGGCAAGCTCGGCTCCGGCAAGAGCTCCGTCGCGAAACTGCTTGCGGATGCCGGCTGGCGGGTGATCGACGTCGACCTGCTGGGCCACCGGGCGCTGATCACGGAACGCGACCGCATCGTCGCCGCATTCGGCCGCGGCGTGCTCGATCCCGAAGGCAGGATCGATCGCCGGCGGCTGGGACCGCTGGTGTTCGGCAACGTGGATGCCAGACGCCGCCTGGACGCGATCGTCCATCCCGTGATGGTGCGCAGCGTGAAGGCCCTGGTGCAGGCCGGTTCGAGCCCAACCGTCATCGACGCGGCATTGTTGATTCCCATGGGACTCGATGCGCTCTGCGATCTCGTGCTGTGGGTGCACGCGCCGGTGCTGCTCCGCCTGTACCGCGCGCTGGTGGTCGACCGGAAACCGAGGGCCACCGTGTTCGGGGCCCTGTGGGCACAGCGCGGCCGGCGGCTCAAGCGTCCCGTGGCGGGCGTCGATACACGTAGTGTCTCGCGGCGCACCGTCTGCAACGGGGCGACGCGAGGGATGCTCCGGCGCCAGATCGAGTTCATCCTCTAGCGCCGGCCCCTATGGAGGAGGACGCATGAACAGGCAAGCGGCGGATACACAACGGATTCTCTGGGCGGTCGTGGCGGTCAGCCTTCTGGTCATCATCGTGCTGGCGGGCGGACTCTACTTCCTCCGTCCGCGGGGCGCGGAGGCGACCGAGGTCGCGATGGCCGACGCCGACGAGTCCACGTTCGATCCGTTCGAGTACGTACGAAGCGACCAGGAGACACCGGGACTGCAGGAGGCGACGGAGTCCCCCCGGCAGGTAACCCTTGTGGTGGGCGATGTCCAGTCGCAGGCATCGAGCGAGTCTCCGATGACAGGCGGGGCTTCCACGCCGCAGACCTCGCAGACTGCGCCGGCTCGCGCCGTGGTGACCCCGGCAACGGTGACGCCGTCGCCGGCGTCCGTCTCCAGAGTCCCCGTCCCCGCAGCGACTCCCGCCACACCCGCGCCGGCCCCCGCACCCGCACCGCGGGCAACCGGCGACTTCCAGTACTGGATCCAGGTCGGCTCGTTTTCCTCCCGATCACGAGCCGACGACCTGCACGAGCTGTTGGCCGACCTGGGCTATGCGGGACGGATCATCGCCCACGACGCCGACGGCGTCACCATGCACCGGGTGCGGATCGGCCCGATTGGATCTCGTCCGGAAGCCGACCTGGTGCTTGGAAAACTGCGGACCAGCAACGAGATGGACGGCTGGATTACGCAGGTGAGAGGATAGGCGGGACCCGGGAAGCGTGCCGCATCCGCGTACACGCCGGGCGCAAGCATCGGACGGGAACGGATTTGCCAATCCGGATGGCGGCGGCTATGGTGTGTCGGTATGGCGCTGCTGCCGGTGATCGCGGAACGGCGTAGCTGTCTGCGCTTCGACGGGCGGATCGTCGCCGCCGCCAAGCTCGACCAGATCATCGAAGCGGGGCGTCTGGCGCCCTCGGCGAAGAACCGGCAGGAGTGGCGTTTCATCGTCATACGCAAGCCCGACCTTCGCGACAAGGTCGCGGCGGCGGCGTTCCGTGAGCAGAACGTCGGCACGGCCCCCGTGGTGATCGCCGCGTGCACGACGAACATCGACTACATGATGCCCAACGGGCAGTACTCGCATCCGATCGACCTGGCGGTCGCCGCCACGTTCATGGCGCTTCAGGCAGAGGAAGAAGGCCTGCAGAGCTGTTTCATCACGACGTTCGACGAGCAGGAGGTCAAGGACCTGCTGAGCGTGCCGCATCGCATGCGGGTGGTGCTGTTGCTCGTGCTGGGCTACGCGGCGGAAGCGACCCCGCGGCAGCCTCGCAAACCGCTCCAGCAGATCGTCTCCTACGACCACTGGTGAGAGCCGGGCTCCGCGCCGGCTCCTCACCCGCGCCGATGTCATGAGCGCCTACCTGCAGGCGCCGCGCGCGGGCGGCGGACTGCCGTTCGGACGGGCCGCCGGCTGCGCGAGGGGTTGCTCGATCTGTTCGCCCTGTGGGGATACCGGCTCGTGGAGACGCCGGTGTTCGACTACTTCGAGGCGTTCCGGCCCGTGCTCGACCCCGAGATGCTGGAGCGGGTATACCGGCTGATCGATCGCGACGGGGAGCTGCTGCTGGTCCGCTCCGACGTCACGCTGTTCGCGGCCCGACTGGCGGCCCGCACCGTGCCGCGCGCCGCGCTGCCGTTGCGGCTGTGCTACGCGGATTCGGTCGTCCGGCACGAGGATGCCGAGAGCATCTCCCACAACGAGTCGTATCAGGTTGGCGCCGAGCTGATCGGCCGCTCCGGGGTGGACGCCGACACCGAGATCATCGCGCTGTGCCTGCGTGCGCTGGAGCACGCCGGCGTTCGCGGCGTGGCGTTGCACGTCGGATCGCGCGCCGTGTTCGACGGCTGCTACGCGGCGGTGCCTGAAGACGAGCTCGTCGAGCTTCGCGGAGCGATCCGCGACCGGGAGTGGGACGCGCTACGGAAGCGTTCGTCCGCGGCCGGCGTGGCACATGCGGACGCGCTCGCGGAGCTGTTCGCGATGATCGGCGGCGTCCGGGAGCTCGAGGACCGGGTCGCCGAGCTCGGAGACCACCTGCCGGACGCCGCACGCACGGCGGTCGCCCACCTGGTGGCGGTGTCCGACGCGCTCGGCACGCTGGATCTGCCCCCGGTCACCCTTGATCTTTCGGAGCTGGGCGTTCAGTCCTACTACTCCGGGATCGTCATGTCGGCCTACGTCGCCGGCGCGGGCGGCCCGGTCGCCGTCGGAGGCCGCTACGACGGTCTGCTCGGGCGATTCGGCGGCGAGTGTCCATCGACCGGGTTCGCGCTGCTGCTCGGACGCGTGGAGCGGCACGCGCGCCGCGTCGAGGTCGCGGCCGAGGAGCCCGTGGACCTGAGCGGCAGCCCGTTCACGTCCACCTACCGGCAGGCCGAGGCGTTGCGCGCGCGTGGACGCGCCGCGATCCAGTAGGGCCATGCCGGATGCCGGCGGCGAGCCCGCCCTGAGCATTGCCCTGCCGAAGACCGACCGGCTGCTGGCGGCGATTCTGGAACGTTTCAAGGCAGTGGGCCACGAGCTGGCGTTCGGCCCGCGCGAGCTGATGGCCGAGGACAGGAACGGACGCATGCGGGCGATGCTGGTGCGCAACCACGATCTGCCCATCTACGTCGATCACGGGATCGCCGGCCTGGGGATCTGCGGCAGCGACGTCACCGGCGAGGCGGACGGCCGCTTCCTGCGCCTGCACCGTTTCGACTTTCGTGGCGGCATGTTCTGCCTGGCCGCCACGCGCGGCAGCACGCTGGAGCGGATCCTCGCCGACGGCAGCGAGTTGACGATCGCCACCTCGTATCCTCGGTTCGCCCGCCGCTACTTCAGCCGCCGGGGAATACCCACGCAGATCATCCGGCTGACCGGGTCGGTGGAGCTGGCGCCCGTCCTGGGGCTGGCTCCCTGCATCGTCGACATCGTCGAGACCGGGGCCACGCTGGCCGCCCAGGGGCTGGAGGTGATCGAACGGATGGAGCCGACGGCCGTCTACTTGATCGCCAACCCCGCCTACTATAAGTTGCGGTTTCGCGCCGTCGACCGGCTGGTGAGCCGGTTGGCCGCGCGCTGATCCCATGGCCGCCCGGCAGTACTCCTTCGAACGCAGCACCAAGGAGACGGAGGTCGCGGTGCGCCTGGACCTGGACCCCACGGATACGGGGAGCGTCCCGGTGGTCGAGGTGTCCACGGGGGTGCCGTTCTTCGACCACATGCTGCACGCGATGGGGTTTCACGGCGGCCTGGGCCTGCAGGTCACGGCGTCGGGAGACCTGGAGGTGGATGCCCACCACGTCGTGGAGGACGTGGGCATCGTGCTGGGCGAATGCCTGTTCCAGGCGATGGATCAAGGCACCCCGCTCACCCGCTTCGGACACGCGGTGGTGCCGATGGACGATGCCCTGGCGGAGGTGACCGTCGACGCCGGCGGCCGCTCCCACTGCCGGTTCGACGCGGCGTTTCCTCAGGAACGTGCGGGTGACTTCGACGTCTGGCTGCTGCGCGAGTTTTTCACGGCCCTGGCCGGGCGGGCGCGCATCAACGTCCACGCCGCGGCCAGGTACGGCGACAACTCCCACCACATGGCCGAAGCGCTCTGCAAGGCGCTGGGCCGTGCGCTGGGCCAAGCGTTCCGGACGGCTCCGGGACGGGAGCCGCGCTCCACCAAGGGCCGGGTCGTCTAGGTCTGGGAGGCGGGCTCCAACACCGCGCGGATGCGCCGCACGCCGCCCGATGACGACTGCTCCTTGACGATCCGGAACGCGCCGAGCTCGCCGGTGCGGCTGGCGTGCGGACCGCCGCACACCTCTCGGGAGTAGTCGCCGATCGAGTAGACCTTCACGTCCTCCTGGTACTTCTCCCCGAACAGGGCGATGGCGCCGCCGTCCAGAGCGTCCTGCAGCTTCATCACCTGCATGCTGATCGGCAGATCCTCGGCGATGCGGTGGTTGACGGTGGCCTGAACGCGCTCGACCTCCTCCGGAGACATCGGCGCGCCGTGTGAGAAGTCGAACCGCAGCCGCTCGGCGGTGATGTTGCTGCCCTTCTGCTGCACGTGCTCTCCCAGCTCGTCACGCAGTGCCTGGTGCAGCAGGTGCGTGGCGGTGTGCAGGCGCTGCACGGTCTCGCTGGCGTCGGCCAGCCCTCCCTTGAAGGTCTTGTCGGCGCCGGCCTTGGACCGCTTCTGGTGCTCGGCGTACTGCCGGTCGAACCCGGCGCCGTCCACCGTCAGGCCATGCTCCTCTGCGAGTTCCTCGGTGATCTCCAGTGGGAATCCGTAGGTGTCGTAGAGACGGAACGCGACGTCTCCCGGGATCGCCTTGTCGTCGCGCGCAAGCAGGCGGGGCAGCATCTTCTGCCACTCGGCCTCGCCCTTGGCCAGAGCGGCGGAGAAGCGCCGTTCCTCCTGCGACAGCTCGCCCAGGATCGTGCCGCCCTGCTCGACAAGCTGCGGATAGGCGTCGCCGTAGCGGTCGATGACGCTCTCTGCGGTGGCGCGCAGCATCTCGCCCGGAATGTCGAGCTTGCGTCCATGCCGGATCGCGCGGCGGATGATCCTGCGCAGCACGTAGCCCTGGCCCAGGTTGGAGGGGGTGATGGCGGCCTCGTCGCCGAGCATGAACACGGCGGCGCGCACGTGGTCGACCAGGATGCGGATCGACCGGTCGCGTTCGGCATCCCCACCGTAGGCGGCGCCGGCCTGCCCCGCCGCGGTGGCGACGATCGGGGCCATGACGTCGATGTCGTAGACGCTGGCCGCGCCCTGCAGCACGGCGGCGGTTCGCTCCACGCCCATGCCGGTGTCCACGCACTGTTGCTGCAGCGGGACGAAGCGCCCCTCGCTCGTCTTGTCGTACTGCATGAACACGTCGTTCCAGATCTCCAGGTGACGGTCGCCGTTGCCCGGCGTGCGGCCGTCGTCGCCGGCGTCGGGGTACAGGTCGATGTACATCTCCGTCGTCGGCCCGCAGGGGCCGGTCTGCCCGGCCGGTCCCCACCAGTTGTCGTCCTCGAGGAAGTGGATGTGATCGTCCGGGATGCCGAGCGAACGCCAGGCGCCGGCCGCCTCGTCGTCGCGGGGCACCATCCCGTTGCCGGCGAAGCAGGTGACGTGCAGGTGCTCGACCGGAAAGCCCAGCCAGCGGCTGTCGGTCAGGAACTCGTGGCTCAGCTCGATCGCACCCTGCTTGAAGTAGTCGCCGAGCGACCAGTTGCCGAGCATCTCGATCAGCGTCAGGTGCGACAGGTCTCCGACCAGGTCGATGTCGATGGTGCGGATGCACTTCTGCACGTTGACGAGCCGCCGCCCGGAGGGGTGCGGCGCGCCCAGCACGTAGGGCACCAGCGGGTGCACGCCCGCCATCACGAACAGCGCCGTGGGGTCGTTCTCCGGGACCAGCGAATGGTTGGGGATGCGCGCGTGGCCCTTGGATTCGAAGTAGGACAGATAGAGGTCGCGGAGCTCATTGGCCGTCAAGGCTGACTCTCGTATGGCCGGCTCCGGCATGGCGGGTTCCGGCATGGCGGACTGTGGCATGACGAAATGTGTTCAGGCGCCGGCCGTGGTGTCAAACCGCGGCGGTCGCGCTCAGGTGAGAGGCTCGACCAGGTCCTCCGCTTCCGGTGTGAGCAGGTCCGGGAACACGTAGACCATGCCGCCGCTCCTGCGCACGCGCAACTCCGCGTGTCCCCGCGAGACCAGGTCGTCGAGGCAGGCCTTGGCGTCGTCGAGGCTGTAGTCACCGCCCACCGCGACCTCCGCCGGCGTCACCATCCCGCCGTGCGCCTTGGCCGCGCGCAGGATCACCGTCTCGATCGACTCCACGGCGCCTGTCGTCTCCGCGATGTCGGGCACGCGACTCGGGGAAGGGCCCGGGAGTCCGCGCCCCGACTCTGCGTCGACCATGGTGGGGATGGTGAACAGGTCGATGATGTTGCCGATCCCGAACAGCCCCCACGTGCACAGCCAGAGGATGCCGGTGCCGATCCGTCCCAGGTAGAAGCGGTGGATCCCGGAGACCCCGAACAGGCACAGCGCCCACAGCAGGTAGGCGGTGCCCCGCGAGTAGCTCATGCAGCGCGCCTGCGCTAAGGGTACAGCCGTTGCAGCGTGCGGGGAAACGCGATCGCCTCGCGCACATGGGGGATGCCGGCGATCCAGGCCAGGGTGCGCTCCAGGCCGATGCCGAAACCGGAGTGCGGGACCGAGCCGAAGCGGCGCAGGTCCAGGTACCACTCGTAGGCGTCGACGGGCAGGCCGTGCGCCCGGATGGCGGCGACCAGCGCGTCCAGGTCGTCCTCGCGCTGCGAGCCGCCGGCGATCTCGCCATAGCCTTCCGGGGCCAGCAGGTCCGAGCAGCGCACCCGGTCCGGGTCGGTGGGGTGGCTCTTCATGTAGAACGCCTTGGCCGCGCGCGGGTAGTCGGTGACGAACACGGGGCGGTCGAAGCTCAGGCTCACCGCCGTCTCCTCGTCGGCGCCCAGGTCCTGGCCGAGCTGCAGGTCGGCGCCGGCGGCCTGGGCGATGCGCACGGCTTCCGCGTAGTCGATGCGCGGAAACGGCGGGGCCAGCCGGGCGAGCGGCGCGGTGTCCCGCTCCAGCGTGGCGAGCTCGCTTTCGCACCGGGTCAGGACGTGGTCCACCACGGCGAGCACCAGGTCTTCCTGGAGCTGCATGTTGGCGTCGCTGTCCGCGAAGGCGACCTCGGCCTCCAGCATCCAGAACTCGCTGAGATGGCGGCGGGTCTTGGACTTCTCCGCGCGGAACGTCGGGCCGAAGTTGTACACCTTGCCGAGCGACTGGCAGGCGGCCTCCAGGTAGAGCTGGCCGGTCTGCGCCAGGTGAGCCTCGCCCAGGTCGTAGTAGGGCAGGGTGAACAGCGACGACGCATTCTCACCCACGGCGCCGGTGAGGATCGGCGTGTCCACCAGCACGAAGTCCCGTCGCCGGAAGAAGTCGTGCATGGCGAGGCGCAGCTCGCTTCGCAGCCGCATCAGTGCCTCCTGCCGGCGCGAGCGCAGCCACAGGTGGCGGTGCGCCAGCAGGAAGTCGACGCCGTGCGCCTTCTTCGCGATCGGGTACTCGGCCGTCGGCGACTGCAGGACCTGCAGCGCATGGAGCTGCAGTTCGTAGCCGCCGGGGGCGCGCGGCTCGGCCCGCACCGTGCCGCGCGCGATCACGCTGGACTCCAGGGGGAGCCGGGCGGCGCGCGCGAAGGAGTCGGGCTCCGTCTCGCCGTCGATGGCGGTGGCCTGCATGCGCCCGGTGCCGTCGCGGAGCTGCAGGAACAGGATGCGCCCCTTGGAGCGCGCGTTGTACAGCCAGCCGGCCACCTCCACGGCGCCTCCGTCGTGGGCACCCACGTCCCTGATCGCCACCCGGGGCGGCGTGTCGTCCTTCATGCCGGCTCACCCTCGATGCGGTGCATCAGCCGCTCGGCCTGCCCGGCGTCGAAGGCGGCGCTGAGCAGCCGGCGCGCAGCCGCCCGTCCGCCCGTCGCCGTGGAGCGGACGGAGGACGGGGGGATGCCGTACTCCTCCACCACGCGGCGCGCGTCGCGCGGGCTCACCGTGTCCAGGCGGGCGATCACGCTGCAGATCCCGGTCACTTCCTGCGCATCGAGGGCGCGCAGCACCGCCGCCGCGGCGTCCGGGTCCATCAGCAGCAGGAAGTGTGCGGCGCGCTCGTATCCGGCGTCCCGCGCTTCGTCCTTGGCCCGATGGGCAAGCTCGCCAGGCGTCGGCGCGCGCGTCGCGGCGGGAGCCGGCGTGGCGTGCGCGGACGACGGCGTGGTCACGGCGTGGTCTACGGTAATCGCGGCCGTCGGGACGGTCAAAGGGCGACCGGGAGCCTCGGTGTTATGCTGGCAGTGGCGAGTCGGGATCGATTCCATGAAGCGCAAGCTGCCCATCGGCATCCAGACGTTCCGCACGATCCGGGAGGACGGCTACTATTATGTGGACAAGACGGCCCACGTCTGGAAGCTGGTGAGCGAGGGCACGCACTACTTCCTGTCGCGTCCGCGTCGGTTCGGCAAGAGCCTGCTGGTGGACACGCTCAAGGAGTTGTTCGAGGGCAATGAGACGCTGTTTCGCGGCCTCGCCATCCACGGGCACTGGCGCTGGTCCGAGCGCCATCCGGTCGTGCGGCTCAGCTTCGGCAGCGGTGACTTCACGCTCGCGGAGAACCTGCACAGGGAGACGATGGCGCAGCTTGATCGCATCGGCGCGCGCGCCGGCGTCGGTGTCCGCTACGACACCGCACCCGCGCGTTTCAGCCATCTGCTCGAGACGCTGCATGACCATGCCGGTCGGCGCGTGGTGGTCCTGGTGGACGAGTACGACAAGCCGATCCTGGATGTCCTGGACACGCCTGAAACGGCGCGAACCAACCGCGACTATCTGCGGGGGCTGTACGGCGCCATCAAGGACAGTGACGCGCACGTGAGGTTCGCGTTGCTCACGGGCATAAGCAGGTTCAGCAAGGTGAACCTGTTCTCGGTGCTCAACAACCTCACCGACCTCACGCTGGATCCCGGCTGCTCGACCATCTGCGGCTACACGGAGGCGGACCTTGACGCGGTGTTCGCCCCCGAGTTGCCGGGACTGGACCGGGATGCCATTCGCGACTGGTACAATGGCTATAGCTGGCGCGGCGACGAGCGGGTGTACAATCCGTTCGACGTCCTCTTGCTGCTGCGCACCCGCGACTTCGCCGCCCACTGGTTCGAAACCGGATCGCCGGCGTTTCTGATCGACACCATGGTGAGCCGCGGCGTGTCCTCGCCAGACCTGGACGGCCTGATTGCGGACAGTGAGTTGCTGAGCACCTTCGACGTGGGGGACATGGCGCCCGAGGCGCTGCTGTTTCAGACCGGCTATCTGACGATCCGGGGGGTGGAAGACCACGGCGGCGAGCGCCTGTATCGGCTGGGTTATCCGAATCGTGAGGTCCGACAGAGTCTGAACCGGAGCCTGCTGAGGGCCTTGGCGCCGGCGCAGCGCACGGTGCCCGCGTACCGAACGCGCCGGTTGCTGGAGGCGAACGACTTCGCGGGCCTGGAAGAAACGTTCCGGGCGTTGTTCTCCGCCATCCCGTACGAATGGCACACGCGAAACGACATCGCGCGCTACGAGGGGTATTACGCGAGCGTATTCTACTCTCACCTTGCAGCGGCCGGCCTCCACGTGACGGTGGAGGATTCGAGCAGCCGCGGCCGGGCGGATCTCGCGGTGCGCTGCGCGGAGCAGGTGCACCTGTTCGAGTTCAAGGTGGTGGAGATGGCGCCGTCCGGGACCGCTCTGGCGCAGCTTCAGCAACGCGGGTACGCGGACAAGTACCGCCATCTCGGCGTGCCGATCCACCTGATCGGCGTCGAGTTCAGCCGTGACGCGCGCAACGTCACCGCGTTCGACGTCCGCCGGATTGCAGCGTCATCAGCAAATCGACAGAGGCCGTGAGGGGATGGTGCCGGTAACCGGCGGCGCTACGGCTCCCGATACTGCGCGTCCAGTAGATCGGCGACCGGCAGCGGGTCGCTGATCGACGGCGCGCACCGCGCGCCGCCCCGGGTCAGGTTCAGGCCGTGGTCGCCCACCGCCTGCCTCACGGAGGCGCCGTTGACGCGTTCCTGCCCGGCGTCCAGCACCGCACGCAGCATGGGATGGACGTCCCGGAGCGCCTGCTCGAACAGATCGAACACGCTGGCGGTCGATACGTCGGCGCGATCGCACGGGTGGCACCAGCGCCGGTGCGATTCGTTGGCCCAGTCGACGTTGCGGTCGATCGCTACCGGATGGAACATTGCCAGGCGCCGGCGGCCTCCCTGCTCGTGCCGTTCCATCTCCATCGCGCGCCGGCGGAAGCCGGGGTTGCGCGGGTCGGTCATCGCGAAGAATCGCAGGGCGTCGCGGTAGGCGTTGCCGACGCGCGCGTGATCGGTGGCCGGGTCGTGGGCGCGCGGATACACCTCGGCGATGGCGGCGACCAGCCCGGCACGCAGAGCGGACGGCAGCTCCTCGCCCAGACGAACATCGGAGAAGACGTCGACCGCTCGCACGTCGCCGCGGAGCCGTTCGGCCAACAGGACGTCCAGGATGCGTTCCAGGAAGGCGTGACAGCGCCGCAGGCGACGCGTTGCCGGATTCCCCGGCACGAACCAGCCGGCGTGGTAGACCACGTACGGATGCCAGGAGCGGTCGAGGGCGGCGTGCGTGGCCATGCCGGCCGCAAACGCGGCGGTCTCCGCTTCCGGCGGGGCGTGTCGCAGGAAGGCGTCCACCAGGCTGCCGAAGCGGGCGCGGTGCATCAGCGGCCCGAAACGGAACCCGTGCGGCTGGGTCCGCAGGGCATGGAAGAACAGGTCCGGTCCTTGGGCGCCCAGACGCAACGCGTTGCCGGCCGCCGAGAGCAGCCGCTCGCCGTCCACGCCGAGACGCCGGATCGCTTCCTCGGCGAACAGGAGATGGGAGACGTGGGCGGGCATGGGGGAGTGCCGGTGGTATTGTCTACGAGCTTCGCAGATGGTAGAAACCCCTGCAGCGCCGCTGTAGCTCAGTTGGTAGAGCAAGGGACTGAAAATCCCTGTGTCAACAGTTCGATTCTGTTCGGCGGCATCCTGTTCGATAAATCGGGCAGCGCTTCAGTTGCGTTTCCAGGCGTACGGTCCGGTCAGGTAGCCGCTGCCGTCGTCCGGCGGTTCGGCGTACACGTACAGCAGCAGCTCGTCGGCAAGGATGCCTTCCGGGAGCGCGGACTCCAGGTCGATGCGCTCGGCGAACGCCCACGCTGCCACGCGCGATCCCGCGTTCCCGTACAGCCACACTTCGTATGACGCGAACGGACCGGTGACGGTCAACTCGTTCGCGTCGATCGCGACGTCCATCGCCTCTGCCTGCCGCAGGGCCTCGGGCCCGGTGCCGCCGGCGATCCGGAAGGACCTCTCCGCGGTCTGACCGGCGATGTCCTGAACGATCACGCGATAGACGCCCGCCGGCAAGGGCTCGTCGGAGGGCATCGCCAGCGCCGTCGACCCGATCCAGGTGCTGGAGTCGGATCGATCGACCACCCACACCTCGGGCGTCAGCCGCCAGAAGAGTTGCGCCTCGTCGTTCATCACGTACAGAGCGTCCAGGTCGTCCAGGCCGTCGGCGTCGCTGACGCGGGCGAACAGGGTCAGGGTCTCGTAGGTGCGCCCCTGGCGCAGGTCCGCGAACACCACGCGCTTCCAGAACAACTCGTGCGCCTCCGGAGCCGCGACCTCGCAGGCGGCCAGCAGGCAGAGCAGGCCGGCGACACCGGCAGCACCGACGAATCCGCCCGCACGGACGAGTCCGCCCCGTCCGCTACGGCCCGTGGGAGCCAAGCACATCGGCCAGGCCGGCCAGCAGCGACCGGTTCTCCGGCTCGGTCCCGATAGTGACGCGCAGCCAGCCGGCGAGCGCCGCCGGTCGCGTCCAGCAGCGCACCACCAGCCCGCGCTGCAGGAGGTCGTCGGCCACGGTGGATGCTCGCTCGCCGAGCCGGACCATGATGAAGTTGGTGTGCGTGGGCACGAAGCGCAGCCCCAGGGCGTCGAAGCCGGCGGTGAGCTGCGCCTTGCCGTCGCGGTTCACCTGCAGGGTCCGCTGCAGGAACTCCCGGTCGTCGGCCGCCGCCAGGCCGGCGGCCTGCGCCGTCACCGACAGGTCGAACGGCGGGCGCACCCGGTGCAGGAGGTCGATCACGCGTGGATCGCCGCAGGCGAAGCCGAAGCGGATGCCGGCCAGGCCGTGGCTCTTGGAGAAGGTGCGGGTGACCAGCAGGTTGGTCACGCCGTCGCGCACCCGCCCCATCGTGTCGGGCCGCAGGGCGGGGTCGGCGAAGTCCGCGTACGCCTCGTCGTGGATGAGCAGCACGTCATCCGGCAGCGCGGCCAGCAGCCCGGCGAAGCGCCGCTCGTCGATCAGCGTCCCCGTGGGGTTGTTGGGATTGCAGAGGAACACGGCCTTGGTCGCGGGGGTGACCGTGTCCAAGATCGCGTCCACGTCGATCGCCATGCCGCCCATGGCCGACCGCACGACGCGCGCGCCCATGATCCGGGCGACGATCTCGTACATGCTGAAGGTCACGTCCGGCACGATCACCTCGTCCTCCGCGTGCAGGAACGCCATCGCCGCGGCAAGCAGCAGCGCGTCGGAGCCGTTGCCGGCGATCAGGTGCTCGGGGGTCAGGTCCAGGAGGGAGGCGAGCCGCTCGCGCACCTGCCGCGTGCTCGACTCCACGTAGCGGTGGGAGAGGTCGAGCGCGTCGCGGATGGCCGCGACCGCGGCCGGCGATGCGCCGAGCGGGTTCTCGTTGGAGGCCAGCTTGATCACGTCGTCCCGGCCCGACTCCTCCATCGCCTCTTCCAGGGACTTGCCGGGGACGTACGGGGCGATGTCGAGCACGGACGGGTTGGCCCGCCGGTAGGGATCGAACGGCATGCGCTGACGCTATCCGATTCGACTCCGCCGGTCATGTTGACAGGGCATGCAAAAATCTGCATGAATATTCCATGGCCGATCGAAGACTCAGGTTGGCGGCGATTCGCAGGATCATCAGCCGGGGCGGGACCGCGCAGCAGGAAGAGCTGCTGGCGGCGCTGGCGCGCGACGGATTCGCCGTGACCCAGTCGACCCTGTCGCGCGATCTGCGCGACCTGCGCGTGGCGCGCGTGCCGGACGGCGAGCACGGCTATCGCTACGGCTTCGCCGACGCGGAACCGATGGCGGGTTCCCATTCCGGGCTGGTAGACGACATCAAGAACGGCTTGGTCGAGCTGGTCTTCTCCGGCAACCTGTTGGTCGTCCACACCCTTCCGGGACACGCCGCAAGCGTTGCGCGCGCCCTGGACAACCTGCCGATCGACGAGCTGGCGGGAACGATCGCCGGCGACGACACGGTGCTGGCGGTGCTGCGCGAAGGCGTCGACCGCGACCGGTGCCTGCGCGTCCTGGCCGCGGCGGTGCCGGGCGTGGCGGGGCTGTCCGCATGAAGGCGGCGGTGCTGGGCGCGACCGGCTATGCCGGGGCGACGCTGGCGCGCCTGCTGGCCGAGCACCCGGACGTGCGGACCCTGGTCCTTGCCTCCGGCTCGCGGGCGGGTTCGCCGGTCGCGGAGGCGGTGCCGGAGCTGTCGCCGCGCGGGTTGTCGGCGATTGACGGCGGCACGCTGGCATCGGTCGACGAGGCGGCCGCGGCCGGCGTCGACGTGGTGTTCGCCGCGCTGCCGCACCTGTCGTCCGCGCAGACCCTGGAGCCGTTTCTGGGCCGCACGGTGGTGGTGGACTTGTCGGCGGACTTCCGCATCGCCGACCCGGCGCGGTTCGCCGCCGCCTACGGTCAGCCGCCGGCGCGCCCGGACCTGCTCAGTGACGCCGTCTACGGCCTTCCGGAGCGGTACCGGGAACGGCTTCGCTCGGCCGACCTGATCGCCAGTCCCGGCTGCTTTCCGACGGCGGTGCTGCTGCCGCTGCTGCCGGTGCTGGCGGCCGGCCTTGTGAGCGACCCGGTCGTCGCCTGCGCGGTCACCGGGCTGTCCGGCGCCGGCCGCAAGGTGGACGCCGAGTGGACCTTCTGCGACCGCAGCGAGACCGCGGCGGCCTACAACCCCGGCACCAGCCACCGCCACGTGCCGGAGATGGTGCAGGAGATGGAGGCGGTGCGCCCCGGAGCGTCGCTGTGGTTCACCCCGCACACGGCGCCGATGAAGCGCGGCATCGCCGCCACCATCACCGCCCCCGCGGCGGCCCGTGCCGACACGGAAGCGGTCGGCGCGGCGCTGCGGGCGGCCTACGATGACGCGCCGTTCGTACGCCTGCTCGACGACCGCCTGCCGGCGACCGGCTCGGTGTGGGGATCGAACCGCTGCGACGTCGCGTGGCGGGTGGACGGCGGCGCGGTGCTGCTGTTCGCAGCGCTCGACAACCTGGTCAAGGGCGCCGCGGGCCAGGCGGTGCAGGCGATGAACCTGCGCATGGGGCTGCCGGAAGAGCGCGGCCTGCCCATGCACGGGACGCCATGACCGGCAGGGACACGTCCGTGCCGACGGCGGTGATCAAGCTGGGCGGGCGGGCGCTGGAGGAAGCGGCGCTGCGCGGCGTGTTCGCCGCCGAGCTGGCCTCCCTGGCCGGTACTGGGCAGACGGGCTCGTGGCGCGTGATCGTCGTGCACGGCGGCGGGGCGGAGGTGACCGCGATGAGCCGCCGCCTGGGACACGAGCCGCGCTTCCACGAGGGCATCCGCCTGACCACCGCGGATGAGATGGAGGTCGTCGACATGGTGCTGGCCGGCAGCGCCAACAAGCGGCTGGTGCGCGCGCTGAGCGCCGCCGGCGTGAGCGCGGTCGGCATCTGCGGATCGGACGGGCCGACCCTGGCCGCGCAGCCGGAGACCGTGCCGCCGGGCACCCGTACCGGGCGCATCGACGGCGTCGACACCCGCCTGCTCGCCACGCTGACCGGCGCGGGGTTCGTGCCGGTGGTCAGCCCGGTCTGCGACGACGGCGCCGGCGGCGGCATCAACGTCAACGCGGACACCGTCGCGTTCCGGGTGGCGACCGCGCTCGACGCCGACGCCCTGTTGTTCATCTCCGACATCGACGGCGTGCTCAAGGAGGGGACGGTGCTGCGGCGCCTCGACCCGGCGGGCGCGGACGCCGAGATCGAGGCGGGGACCATCACCGACGGCATGATCCCGAAGATCAGGTCGTCGGTCGCCGCGGTCACTGCGGGCGTCGGCCGCGTGCACATCGGCGACTATGGTGCCGCGGGGGCGTTGCGGGCGCTGCTGGACGGCGCGCGCGGCACCGTGATCGCGGCTGCCGGGGACGGAGCGCCGTCTCGCTGAGACCCGATCGAGTCGCACGGAACGAATGGCAAGACCAACCGAATCAACGATCAGAGGAGAACCTGACCATGCAGATCAAGGACGCGATCGTCACCGATCATCCCTTTCCCAACGCCTTCTCGCCGGAGATGCTGCTGTTGGAGCACGGCTCCGGGTGCCGGGTCACCGACGCCGCGGGCAAGAGCTACCTGGACCTGGGTGCCGGCATCGCCGTGAACGCGCTCGGCTACGGGCGTGAAGACCTGGCGGACGTCGCCGCCGCGCAGATGCGCAAGCTCGTGCACGTCTCCAACCTGTACACCACCGGCCCGGCGCTGGAGCTCGCCGGCAAGCTGACCGGCGACCGCTTCGCGGCGGTGCAGTACATGAACAGTGGCGCGGAGGCCAACGAGTCCGCGCTCAAGTTCGCGCGCATGTACGCCCATCGCGGCGAGAAGAACGCCGAGCGGCACAAGATCCTGGCGTTCACCGGCGGGTTCCACGGGCGCACCTACGGCGCGCTGGCCTGCACGGCGACGCCCAAGTACCAGGAACCGTTCCGGCCCATGCTGCCCGGTGTCGAGATCGCGGCCTACAACGACGTGGAAGCGCTGCGCAAGACGCTCGACGGGACCTTCGCCGGCGTCATCGTCGAGGTGGTGCAGGGCGAGGGCGGGCTCGCGTCCATGACACCGGAGTTCGCGGCGGCGCTCAACGCCTGCCGCGACGAGCACGACCTCATCCTGATCGCCGACGAGGTGCAGACCGGTCTGGGACGCACCGGCCACCTGCTCGCCTCCGACAGCGCCGGTCTGAAGCCGGACATCGTCACGCTGGCCAAGCCGCTGGCCGGCGGCCTGCCGCTGTCGGCGGTGCTGCTGCCCGCGGCGGTGAACGACCGGCTCCACTTCGGCGAGCACGGCACCACCTTCGGCGGCGGGCCGGTGACCTGCGCGCTGGCCTCGCACGTGTTCGACATCCTCACCGACCCGGCGTTCCTGGCCGCCGTCCGCGAGCGCGGCGAGCAGCTCCGTCAGGGGTTGGAGTCGCTGCGCGAGGCGCACGGGCTGGGGCCGGTGGTGGGCGCCGGGCTGCTGCGCGGCGTGCACGTGCCGGGCAAGGCCGGCGAGCAGCCCCGGATCCAGGCGCTGTCGACCGCGTTGCGCACCGCGGGCGTGCTGGTGCTCCGCTCGGGCGACGACGTGATGCGCATCGCGCCGCCGCTGGTGATCTCCGCCGACGAGATCGCCGAGGGGCTGCGCTGCATGGACACGGCCTTGGCCGGGCTGTAGGCAAGCTGGAGGGAAGGAGCGCGACATGGCAGCGAACGAAGTGAAGCGGATCGCCCTGGCCTACTCGGGGGGGCTGGACACCTCGATCATCATCCCGTGGCTCAAGGAGCGCTATCCGGGCGCGGAGGTGGTGGCCGTCTGCGCGGACGTCGGGCAGTCCGACGACCTGTCGGGGCTGGAGGAACGGGCAGCGGCGTCCGGCGCCGCCAAGCTCATCCTGCGCGACGTGCGCCGCGAGTTCGTCGAGGAGTACCTGTTCCCGCTGCTCCGCGCCCGCGCGGTGTACGAGGGCAAGTACCTGCTCGGCACCTCGGCGGCGCGGCCGCTGCAGGCCAAAGTGCAGGTGGAGGCGGCCCGCTCCGAGGGGGCCGACGCGGTCTCCCACGGCTGTACCGGCAAGGGCAACGACCAGGTGCGGTTCGAGCTGGCCTACCGGGCGCTGGCGCCCGACCTGCAGATCATCGCGCCGTGGCGCCTGTGGGACATCCGCTCGCGCGAGGACGCCATCGACTACGCGGAGAGCCGCGGCATCGACCTGGCCGGCATCTCACGGGTCAACATCTATTCGCGGGACGACAACGTCTGGCACCTCAGCCACGAGGGCGGAGAGCTGGAAGACGCCGGGAGGCGCCCGCAGGAGACGCTGTTTCAGCGCTCGGTGTCGCCGGCGGAGGCGCCCGACCGCGAGCAGGAGGTCACGGTCGAGTTCGAACGCGGCATCCCGGTGGCCGTGGACGGCGTCCGGCACGGTCCGGTGGAGTTGGTGCTCAGGCTCAACGAGCTGGGCGCCGCGAACGGCATCGGCCGGGCCGACATCGTCGAGACGCGGGTGGTCGGCATGAAGAGCCGCGGCGTGTACGAGACACCGGGCGGCACGATCCTGTACGCGGCGTTGCGCGAGCTGGAGATGCTCACGCTGGAGGCGGACGCCCTGCGCGCCAAGCAGCAGTTGGCGATGAGCTATGCCGACGCCGTGTACGGCGGCCACTGGTTCTCGACCCTGCGGGAGTCGCTGGACGCGTTCATGCAGCGCGTCTCTGCGCGGGTCACCGGGGCGGTGACGCTGAGCCTGTACAAGGGCGGCATCACGGTGGCCGGCCGCCGCTCGCCGTACTCGCTCTATGACGAGGGGCTGGCCTCGTTCAGCGCCGGCTCCTACGACCACCAGGACGCGAGCGGCTTCATCCAGCTCTATGGCCTGTCGACCCGCACCGCGGCGATGGTGGACGGGGGGACGGACGGGGACGGCTGAACCAGGCTGCCGGCGCGGTGCGCGTGGACTCGGGCGTGCGGCCGGCGGTACACTTCAAGCAGGAAGCGTCCCGCGGGGCGCTTGCGTTTCGGGCTGTGGCGCAGTTGGTAGCGTACACGTCTGGGGGGCGTGGGGTCGGCGGTTCAAGTCCGCCCAGCCCGATGAGACGCGGGAAGTCGGTTCGCAAAGGAGAGAGGTTGGGTCCATGGGAACCATCAAGTCGTCGTGGGAGATCGCCCTGGAGCGGACGAAGGACGTCGTCCCCGACAAGGAGAATCTCGAGCAGAACCGGTTCGGCACCGAGGGCAAGAAGCTCGTGTCCCGCTATCTCGGCGATTCGGAGGTGGACCTGCAGGAGTTGCTGGAGCCGTTCGAAGGCAAGCAGGCCGGCTGGGTCCGCGACGGGGTGCGCGATGCCCTGCTCAGCAATCTCACCCTGCCCGCGGACGAGTTCGCGCTGAAGCGCAGCCGCCGCGCCGGCGAAGGATTCGGCGCGCTCAGCACCAATGACCGCAAGCTGCGCATGCTGCTGAGCCAGCTCGAGCAGTTCTTCCAGGAATACCTGGGAGAGCGCAACCGCATGCGCCAGGAGGTCGACCGCGCCTACGAGCCGCGCCGCCAGCAGAAAGAGGAAGAACTGGCCAAGAAGACCGGCCAGCGGGTGCAGATCAACCCGCAGAACGACCCCGAGTACGTGGGGCTGATGCGCCAGCAGCTTCTGATGGTGGACGACCGCTACGGCCAGGTGCTGCAGGGCGTGCGGGACGAGCTCACTTCCATGTCGGAGTGAGTGCACCGGTCGGCACCGAACGGTGGTCGCCCCTGAGCTGATCCGGAGGGCTCTGCAACGCATCGACGCGGCCCACCGGAAGGATCCTACCGGCCGCGCGATCGAGTACGCACGGCGTATGACGTGCTGGCTGGACCGACTGGCGCCGCAGCCGTCGGCGGCGCTGGCCATAGCCGTCCGCGCCCAGCACCTGCGGCGCTGGGAGATCCCGCGAGGCGACTATCCGGCGGGACGTTCCGGCTACCTGCGCTGGCGGCGTGCCTGCGCCCGACACCACGCCGAGCAGGTGGCACTCATCCTGGACGATCTGGATGCGCCCGCCGCGCTGATCGAGCGGGTGGCGGCGCTGGTCCGCAAGGAGGGACTGGGGCGCGATGCGGAGACGCAGGTGCTCGAGGATGCGGCGTGCCTGTCGTTCCTGGAGGCGGAGTTGGCAGGGTTCGCGGAAGGGCGCGATCCGGAAACGTTGCAGCGGGTGCTCGGCCGCACGTGGGGCAAGATGTCCCCGCGAGCGCACGAGCTCGCTGACGCCCTGGACGTGCGCCCACCGCTCGACGAGGTGATCGGCCGCCTGCGGCCGCCGTCCGGTCAGTAGCGGACGGCCGTGCTCACCTTGATCAGGTGTGCCTGCTCGTCGGCGCCCTGTACCCAGCCGCGGTTGCGTACCTGCTCGTACGTGTAGGCAAGCGCGACGTTCAGTTCCACGGGCTCCAGGTCGACGCGCAGATCGATGCCGGCGCGCGCCTGCAGGAGGTGCTCCAGCACGTCCTGCTTGAGGAAGGTCGAGGGACCGGTGAACACGAACGTGCCGTCGACCAGGCCGTGATCCCAGATCGAGCCGCCGGCAGGGCCGCCGTGGCGCACCCGGCGCAGCGACAGGTCGACCCCAAGCCACGCCGCGGGGAACGCCCGGGCGCGAACGAGGATCTCGTCGGAATTGGGGTGCAGCAGGGTGCCCAGGTGGCGCCCGTCGTTGGTGTACTGCAGGTAGTCGAGCGCCGATGGATGGTGTGCGTACATGTAGGGCGTGACTATCCGGTAGCGGGCGGCCAGCACCGTCAGGATCGGCAGCGGCGGGGCGACGCTCGCCTCCAGCTCGACGGCCATCTTGTTCTGGTCGGAGTCGAAGTCGAAGCGCCGTATCTTCGTCAGGTTCACGTCGTCGACCAGCAGCACGGCGCTCGCCGATGCCCCGTACGGCAGCCGCACGCGGGCTGCCGCGCCGACGAAGGCGTTGTCGTAGTCGTCGAGCTCCATCTGCGTATACAGGACGGGGAACACCGGTAGCAGGTAGGTCGGCGACAGCCGCCCGCCGAATATCACCGACTGCAGCGCGGTCAGCTCCAGCCAGTCGGCGGGGTAGAAGCTCAGCGACTGCGCCACCAGGTACTTGCTCGGATGGAAGCCGTTGTCCTTTCTGGCGCGGGCGCGCAGCGAGTAGCGTTCCCGCTCGGCGTCGCAGAAGCCGCGTTCCTTCGTGGCGGCGCTGCAGATGCCGTACGTGGCGATCAGATCCAGGAACATCGCCGAATAGGCGACCCAGGGCCCGCGGTAGGTCCCGGCCAGGTACCCGGCCGGCGGCGCGGCGGCGGACACGACCGGGCTGTCCTCCCCGTGGCCGAAGGAGCTCCGGCCGAAGCCGGCCTGCACGAACCAGGTGCCGCGCCCGGTTCCCAAGTCGCTCGCGCCGAAGAACCCGTTGCCGGCCAGCTCCACCTGCATGTCGAAGTCCTCGCCCAGGATGGTGGTCTCGTCGCCCGGCGCGCCCGGGTCGTAGGGATCGCTCGCGAGCTCGGGCGCGACGCGGGCGGGCACGACCGAAGTGGCCAGCGTGCGGGCGGCGAACCCGAAGCCGACCCGGTCGCTGAGCGGCAGCTCGACCCCCGCCCCGAGCTGGACCGCGAGCTGCGCCGGCAACGCGTCGGCGGCGGCTTCTCCGCCGGAGGTGATCGGGGCCTTCGACCTGCGCGCGACCTGCGCCCGTCCCTGCACCGGCAGCGCCCCGAAATGGCGTTCCAGCAGGCGCCGTGCGATCTGCCGGTCGGTCTCATGTTCGGAAGCCGCCACCTGCTGCAGGGCGCTGCGGACGAGCGGCGCCGGCAGCGGCCGCAGCGGCGGCAGCCAGTCGATCAGTCCCCGCTGCTCCCAGGCGTGAAGGTGGCCGTAGACCGGGTCGTTCGGGGAGACCAGCGTCTGGCCGCCGGCGCACAGCGGCAGGCCGATCAGCGCTGCCAGCAGCGCGGCGCGAGTGCGGCGGATCAAGGCGGTGCTCAGGCGGCGCCGAAGCGTTCGGCCACGGCGCGCATCGCCTGATCGGCGATCTGCAGGCTCTCGTCAATGTCGGCCTCGGTGTGGGCGGCGCTCAGGAACCAGTTGTGGTGCGGGTGAAAATAGGCGCCGCGCCGGGTCGCCTCCGCGCAGAAGAGCTGGCTGCGGTGGAAGTCGGTTTCGTTGGCGAAGCGGACGAACGGCATGGCCGGCAGGCCGGTGACGGAGAGCCGCTGGCCGTGCCGGGCGGCCGCGGCGTGCAGGCCGGCGATGAGCCGCTCGCCCAGGGCGGCGACCCGCTCGATCACGCCGTCCCGCTCGATGCGCCGCAGGCAGGCCAGCGCGGCGGCCATCGGGTAGGCGTGCATCCAGAAGGTGCCGGTGCAGAACACGCGGCTGGCCGCGGCCTTCACGTCGTCACGGCCCACGCACGCGGCGATCGGATAGCCGTTGGCGATCGCCTTCGAGTAGCAGCACAGGTCCGGCTGGTAGCCGAAGCGCACGTGCGAGCCGTGCAGGTGCGCGCGGAAGCCGACGCGGATGTCGTCGCTGATCACCAGCGCGCCGCGGTCGCGGGCGAGCGCGCACAGGCCGTCCAGGAACCCGGCGGCCGGCAGCTCGGAGTCCGCGAACGCCGGGTGGTGGTACGGCGTGACCATCACCGCCGCCACGTCCTCCGGGTAGCGGTCGAACAGGCCGGCGACGCTGTCCAGGTCGTTCCAGCGGAAGCGATGCACGTGGGCAAGGTCCTCTTCCAGCAGTCCGGCATGGCCCGGCACCGCCCAGGGATGGGCGCCGTGGTAGGCCCCGTGGGCGGCCAGCAGCTTGCGGCGCCCGGTGTGGGCGCGCGCGGTCTGCAGCGCGTAGGTGGTCATGTCCGAGCCGTTGACTCCGAACAGCGCCCAGTCCATGCCGGCGATGCGGGAGGTGAGATCCTCGGCCAGCTCCACCATCTCCGGGCAGGGCGTGTTGAAGCCGAAGCCCCGCCGCAGGGCGGCGGCGGCGGCATCGTCGACGGCGCGGTCGCCGTAGCCGAGGAGGTTGCCGCCGAAGCCGCACAGGAAGTCGATGTACTCGTTGCCGTCGACGTCCCGGAAACGGCAGCCGGCGCCGCTCTCGGCGTAGTAGGGAAAGGAGCCCGGCACCACCAGCGCCGGGCTCTTGGTGCCGTAGATGCCGCGCGGGATCACCTCCACGGCGCGGGTCAGCAGCTCCCTGCTGCGCGTGAAGCGGAACGGCGCGGCCATCACTCTGCCATCATCCTGCCAGCAGCATCTGCACGTCGCCGACCACCTGGAAGACGGCGTCCGCAAGAAGGGTCTGGCCGCGCAGCTCGATGCTGCCAAGGCCGATCGCGGCGGCCGGTTCCAGGCGGCCTGCCAGCAGGTCGTGTCCGCACGACACGGACGCGAAGCCGAGGGTGAGGTTGGGAGCGGCGTCGGGTTCGGGCTCGATGGTCAGCCGGTCGCCGCGCTTGCGGGCCGCGACGTCCGCCATGCCCGGCGCCCGCAACGCGATCGTGCCGTCGGGGGCCTCCCGCAGGGTACGGCGCGCCCTGGAGTCGACGCTCGCCAGCACGGCGACCGCGCGCACCAGCGCGTCCAGGCGCATCTGCAGCGCAAGGGTCAGGGCCTCGCCATTCCTGTCGCCGGGTTCGGGCTCGCTCAGGCTGAGGTAGTGGCTCAGCCGGCCGGTCAGCGTCGGGAGCGCGCGCAGCAGCCCTATCCGCCAAGCGCCGAAGAGCGGGATCGGCACGCCGTTGCCGGTGAAGGAGCGGACCAGCGCGCGATCGCTGGGGAACCAGAGGCTCAGCCCCGGAGCCGTGCGGCGCGCCGGCTCGAAGCTCACCGCGCCGTTGCGGAAGCGCAACAGGGCGGCGGGGCCGCCGGCCTGCGCGAACTGGATGCTGGCGCGCCAGCCCCGCACCAGCTCGCGGGATTCGGCGTCGCCGGCGCACAGCGCCGGGATCTGTGCCAGCACGCCGTGCAGGAAGATGCGCGCCCGGATCGCGTCGGGGGTCACGACGGACCTTAGGATACCGCACGCGCGGCGTTGCTCGGGCGGCGCCCGCGCGCCCGCGGAGCGATGCGGCCGGTGCGGCGGAACCACTCGAACGACGCGCGGATCGCCCGCTCGATGCCGGCGAGGTCGTCCGGCACGTAGCCCAGATCGCGCGCGGCCTTGGCCGACGAGTAGTGGAACGACTCGCGCGCGGCGCGGGCGAGCGGGAGGCTCAGTCCCGGGTCGCGGCCCGTGAGGCGGCCGGCGGCCGATCCCGCCGCTCCTGCCGAGCAGATAAGCCATGCCGGCAGCGGCACCGGCCGCGTACGGCTTGCGGTCACGCCGCAGATCAGCTCGAACAGTGCCCGGTAGCCCAGGTTGGAGCCGCCCAGCACGTAGCACTCACCGGGGCTGCCGTGCCGCAGCGCCCGTTCCACGCCGCGGCAGACCGTGCCGATGCCGGCGACGTTCCGTCCCCGCCCGGCCGGATAGGGGTAGACCGCCGGCGACCGCGCCAGTTGCTGGATCAGGCGGCCGGGTCCGGGAACGCGGTCGTGGGCGCCGAACAGGAAGGTCGGGTTGACCACGATCGCGGGCGGATCGGCCCGCAGCGCGACCTGCTGCGCCTGTTGCTTGCTGACGATATAGCCCAGGCCGTAGCGCCGGCCGCGGAACGGCGTGCGTTCGTCGGTCTGTCCGCCGTGCGGGGCGGGCCCGAACGAGTTCGCGCTGCCCACGTGCACGATGCGGCCCACCCGTTCGGCGCGCGCGGCCTCCAGGACGGAACGCGTGCCGTCCACGTTGACCCGGAAGCAAGAGGGGCTGTGCGCCGGCCACACCGCGGTGTCGGCGGCTGCGTGCACCACCGCCTGCACGCCGGACATCGCCGCCCGCAAGGCCTGGGCGTCGAACAGATCGCCGCTCACCGGCAGGGCGCCCAGGCCGGCAAGCTCCTGCGCAGCCGCGGCGCGCCGGCACAGCGCCCGCACCGTCCAGCCGGACTCGACCAGCACGGGTACCAGGTTGAAACCCAGGAAGCCGGTGGCCCCCGTGACCAAGACCGTGTCGCCCCAAGTTCGTCGCCTGCGGCTCCGCCCTTGGCCCATCCCCACCTTCCGCTACGGAGTCTGTCGGATGCGCCGCTGACGCGGCGTATCCCGACAGACGCCTCCGCGACACGTGGCTCCCGGCTTCGCCGGGCTACGGCTCCGTCTTTGGCCCATCTCTACCTTCCGCTGCGGAGTCTGTGGGATTGCCGCTCGCGCGCCAATCCGACAGACTCACGGGCGCGACCATGGCCGAGCGATTCAATCCCGAGGGCAAGGTCGCGTTGATCACCGGTGGCGCCGGCGGCATCGGCTTCGCGCTGGCGCGCCGCTTCGGAGCGGCCGGTTGCCGCGTGGCGCTGCTCGACGTCGACGAGGTGGGGTTGGCGGAACGCTCGGCCGCGCTGGTCGACGCGGGGGTGGACCATCTGATCCGCCGTTGCGACGTCACCGACCGCGCCGACGTCGGCGCGGCCGTGACCGAGGTCTGCAGCCACTTCGGCGGCGTCGACCTGCTGTTCAACAACGCGGGCATGAGCCATCGGAGCGCGTTTCGGGACACCGCGGCGGTCGTGTACGAGCAGGTGATCGCGATCAACCTGTTCGGATCGCTCTACTGCGCGCAGGCCGCGTTGCCATCGCTGCTGCGACGGAAGGGCATGATCGTCGTCACCTCCAGCATCGCGGGATTCGCTCCCCTGCTCGGCCGCACCGGGTACTGCGCGTCCAAGTATGCCCTGCACGGCCTGTTCGAGACCGCGCGGGCGGAGTTGATCGGCACCGGGGTGAGCGTGCTCATGGTCTGCCCCAGCTTCGTCGAGACCAACATCGTCGCCAACGCGCTGGACGCCTCGGGCAACCGCACGGAGCGCCCGCGGGTCGAGATGGGCAAGGCCGCGAGCCCCGACTACGTGGCCGAACGCATCCTGGCCGCCGTGGTGCGAAGGAGGCGGTTCCTGGTGCTGTCGGGGACCGGCCGCGGGGCGTTGCTGCTGTCGCGGCTGGCGCCCGGGGTGTACGAACGCTTCATCCGCCACCGATTCGCCGACGAGCTCTGAGGTCGCCGGCCGGCGCCGCGCGCCGCGTCCGCACGTGGCGGAGAAAGAGCTCCCACTTGATCACCGACTCGCGCGGCATTACCACCTCGAACACCCGGCGCCGGGAGGAGAAGTTCAGGCGGCGCTTGAGATCGACCGCCTCGGCCCTGATGTCCGCCATCGGGATCGACCACGGGGTGATGCCGCTGACGCGGAGCGAGTCTGCCGCAAGGACCAGGTGGCCGCGGCCGACCGGCAGCGGATCGGGATCGGTGACGTCGTAGAGCCGCACCGGTTCGCTCTTCAGCAGCTCACCGGCCGGCAGCGCGCCGTCCGCCGGCAGCCACGGCTCGGGAAAGCGGCTGCGGATGCTGTCAGCGGCCGCGCGCAGGGTCATCGGCCGCCCCCCGCTCGCGGGATGGAGCCGTGACTCGGTATCCACGCGCCACGCCGCGCCGCACGCTCGGCAGGACGCGATGTCGCCGCGTTCGTCGATCGCGTCCAGCCGCAGGCAGGCCGGACAGGCGAACAACACGTTGCCGATCCCCGCGGCCAGCCGCCGCCCGCGCACCGGCCAGCTCGGCCCATCCTCGGCGTCCACGCTGATGCGCTCCTCGATGTAGCGGCGGATCGACTCCAGGGAGTCGCCGGGCGCGAAGCGGCGCGGCGGGTCCGCCTCGACGTGCACGCGGCCGCGCCGCAGGGTGGCAGCCCAGCGCGGCGACTGCCGCCAGCCGTTGTATACGCGGACCGTCACCACCGGCAGGTCCATCACCCGTACCAGCTTCTCGACGCCGGGCAGGATCGGCAGCGGCCGGCCGTCCCAGGTTCGCTCCCCTTCCGGGAACAGCCCTATGGAGCCACCCAGGTCACGCCAGCGGCGCAGGCGGAGGATCGCGCGGGGATCGGCGGTGAACTTGCGTTTCGGCACCGCGCCGAAGAACTGGTTGATCCATCCCATCCCCCCTCCCGAGAACGCCAACTCGGTCGACAGGAAGTGGACCGCGCGGCCGACTGCCAGCGACAGGAACATCGGGTCCAGGAGGGAGGAGTGGTTGGACACGACCAGCGCCGGCTCGCGCAGCAGCTCGCGGGGGCCGAACGTGGTGCGCACGACCGGCCGGAACGCGTAGCGGACCAGCAGTCCCAGCCACTTGACCCGCGCCTCGATGCGGCGGCGGTTGCGCGGCGTGGGTTGCAGGGGAGTCAGGCGCCGCCGGATCCGCACGGGCTCACCGTACGCGGGGGGCGTACTTCTGCAGGTAGGCTTCGATCCGGCCGCGCAACGCCGCGTCGAGCACGGTGCGCCCGTCGACCGGTTGCCGCGACAGCACGTCGACGATCTGGCCTATGGTGGCGATGGCGGCCGCCGGCAGGTCGAACTCGTCGGACAGCTCCGCCAGGGCGCTGCGGTCGCCGGCTCCCCGTTCCTGCCGGTCGACGGCTACCAGCAGCCCCGTGGGGCGAACGCCCGCCTCCCGCTGCAGCAGCTCGATCGCGTACCGCTTGGATGCGCCGTCGGTGACCACGTCGTCGACGATCACCACCCGGTCGCCCACGGCAGGGAGCCGGCCGACCAGCATGCCGCCTTCGCCGTGCTCCTTGCGTTCCTTGCGGTCGAAGCAGAAGCCCACCGGCTGCGCGCGATCCCGGCTGAGGGCCATGGCCGCTGCCGCCGCCAGCGTGATGCCCTTGTAGGACGGTCCGAACAACACCGTCGCGTCCGGAAACCGGTCGGCGATGGCTGCGGCGTAGTAGCCGCCGAGCTCGCTCAGAGCCGCTCCGTCCGCGCACCCGCCGGTGTTGAAGAAATACGGCGAAGCGCGTCCGGACTTGGTGGTGAATCGGCCGAACCGCAGCAGCCCGGCACGCACCGCGAACCGTGCGAATTGCTCCGGATAGTCCGGTCCCCGCGTCACGCGTCCAATCATAGCAGCTTCCAGAACGCAGGGTTCCACAAGAGGTCCGGCTGCAGGTGACGGCACGACTGAGTCCGGCCGGCCGGCGCCACCACCACTGCCGCCTCACCACCCCTCACCACTGATTGCCGCGGCCGGGGCGTGCTTCGACGTACTATCGTGACGACAGCGTCCAACCGAACGACATGCGTTCCTTCAGCATCGCCGGCCCCGTCCGTCCGCACCGGCACTACTGCATCCCCCCGCTTGAACGCATCGACCTGGAGCACGTCCTCGGACTCGTCCGGGACGAGCAGTACTTCGTGCTGCATGCGCCGCGGCAGACGGGCAAGACGTCGGCGCTGCTGGCTCTGGCCGACGCACTGAACAAGCAGGGTTGCCGCTGCGTATACGTCTCGGTCGAGACGGCTCGAACCGCCCGCGACGACGTGGAACGGGTGATGCGCGCGGTGCTCGCGGCTCTGGCGTCGCAGGCGCGGACCACGCTGAACGACGCCTTCCTGGATGAACGCTGGCCCGACCTTCTGGCTCGGGTGGGTGCGGACGCGGCGCTGGGCGAAACGCTGTCCCGCTGGGCGCAGGCGTCGCCGGGGCCGCTGGTGCTGCTGATCGACGAGATCGACACGCTGACCGGCGATTCGCTGCTGTCGGTGCTGCAGCAGCTCCGCGCCGGGTATCCCAATCGGCCCGAGCGCTTTCCGCGCAGCGTGGTCCTGTGCGGCATGCGCGACGTGCGCGACTACCGCATGGGCGCCGCCGGCAGTCCGTTCAACATCGCCGCCGAGTCGCTCCGGCTGGGCGACTTCTCATGCGCGGAGACGCTGGCGCTGCTGCGCCAGCACACGGAGGAGACCGGCCAGGAGTTCACGCCGGAGGCGCTGGACGCGGTGTGGACGCAGACGTGCGGCCAGCCGTGGCTGGTGAACGCTCTGGCGCACGGCACGTGCTTCAAGAACCGCGCGTTGCGGCAGGATCGCTCGCGCAGGGTGACCGCGGACGACATCGCCGCGGTCCGAGAGGACCTCATCGTGAACCGGGTGACGCACCTGGACTACCTTGCGGACAAGCTTCGCGAGGATCGCGTACGCCGGGTGATCGAGCCGATGCTGAGCGGCATGGACCGGCACGCCTTCACGGACCGCGACGTCACGTACGCGCGCGACCTCGGGCTGGTGGCCGGCGATGCGCCGTTGCGGGTGGCCAACCCGATCTACGCCGAAGTGCTGCCGCGCGAGCTCGCCTGGGTGGTGCAGGAGACACTGGACGTGTCGCCTCCCCGGTACGTGCGAACGGACGGGAGCCTGGACGTAGAGCTGCTGATGGAGGAGTTCCAGGGCTTCTTTCGCCGCCACTCCGAGCACTGGAAGAACCGTTTCGCCTACGAGGAGGCGTGGCCGCAGTTGCTCCTGCAGGCGTACTTGCAGCGCGTGATCAACGGCGGCGGGCACATCGAGCGGGAATACGCGCTGGGGAGCGGGCGGGTGGACCTGCTGATCGTCTGGCCGCGTGCCGGTCGGGTGGAGGAGTTCGTCGTGGAGTGCAAAGTGGTGCGCGAGCACGACGGACTGGACTGGGTCGTGGACGAGGGCGTGCAGCAGACGGCGCGCTATGTGGACCGCTGCGCCGCGGAGGCGGGACACTTGGTCGTCATCGACCGGCGGGAGAACCGGAGCTGGGAGGAGAAGATCTACCGCTTGCGGCGCCATTCGGCGCAACTGCCGCGCGGCGACGCGGTGCCGGTGGACGTGTGGGGAATGTAAACGAACCACGACAGCACCTGTCGCTCTGTGCGGCTGGAGTGGGTAGGATAAAACAGATGATCTCCCGCTTGGCGATCAGGAACTTTCGCAGTCTCAAGGACGTCGAACTGCAGCCGGGGCGATTGACAGTGCTCATCGGCCCGAACGGGTCAGGCAAGTCCAACGTGATCGACGCGCTGAGATTCGTGGACGCGTTCGCCTGGAAGGGGCGGAAGCTGGACGACGAAATCGCGAGACGGGGTGGCTGGGAGGAGTTGATCTGGGGCGGTGAGGCCGACTCCAGACTGAGCATCGAGGTCGATTGGAAGAAGGAGTCGGATCAGCCGGCGTCGTACGCGACCACGATCAGCGGAACGGAAGACGGCGGCGCCGTTTCCGTTGCCGAGTCCGTGGCGGCTGACGGCACCACATTGATCGAACACGGTGAGGATCGAGCCCGCGTAGGAAACCGTTTGGTCGGTCATCCCGGCGCGTTCAGCCTGGTGCATTTCGGTTTCAGTAAGGGTTACGTACCGGAGAGCGATGCGTGGCGACTTCCCGACTGGGGCTTCTATGGTCTGACCCCGAACGCGACCAGGGGGGCCAAGCCGATCCGGCGCGAGTACCGCCTCGACGAAAGCGGGGACAACTTGGCGACGGTCATTCACACGCTGTTCTCCGACGGAGATCCGGCTCTCGCCGATGCGGTCGAGATCCTGAAGGCGTGCGTCCCCACGGTCGAACGGCTCATCTCGCCGATCCATGGCGACGGGCAGACCTACGTGGCCCTGCAGGAGCGGAGCGTGCCGCGTCCCATCGGTTCTTGGGGGCTCTCTGACGGAACGCTCCTGGCGCTATCTCTTGCCGTCGCGCTGGTGACACCGAAGCCGCCCGATCTCATCTGTCTGGAGTCGCCCGAGGCGGACATCCATCCACGCATGCTGGAAACCATCGCCGACATACTGAGGTCGGCGTCCGCGGACACGCAGGTGATCGTCGCCACCCACTCCCCGCACCTTCTGCGCTGGCTTCCGTACGAGGATTTCGTCGTAGTCGAGAAGGAAGAGGGCCGAACCACGCTGCGGCCGCTGAGAGAGGAAGACCAGCTCCGCGAGCTGGTGAGCGAGTTGGGAGCCGGTGAAGCCTGGTACTCGGGCTACCTCGGCGGGGTTCCGTGAGCCTCGGGCTGTTCGTCGAGGGACAGAGCGACAAGGACACCATACCGATCCTGATCCGAAAGCTCGGCTACACGTCCGGCATCAGAACTCGCGTGATCCCTCAGGGCTTGATGCTGAAATCGGATCGGGTGAAGCCGTACATTCGAGCGCTGCTTGATCAGGACGGCAGCATCGACCTCGTCCTCATCTGCATCGATGCCGAAGAGGCCGAACCGGAGCACCTGCTCAAGCAGACGCACCAGCCTCGGAGGAGCCTTGGCCGAGACTTCGCTGTGCCGATCCGCTACGTCATCGTCGACCATGCTCTGGAGGGCTGGCTGGCATGCGATACGGACGCGGTACGCTCCGTGCTCGGTCCGCGTGCCACCGTGAGGATCCGTGGCAATCCCGAGAACCACCCGCGCCCCGCCGACCTGCTGTCGCGCGTCTTCCGCGACAACGGGAGGCGGTTCGTCAAGACATCTCACGACCGACAGATCGCCGAGCGCGTCACGCCGGCCGTGATCGCCGCCCGCAGTCCGACATTCGTCGCCTTCATCGACGCCCTCGGATTGTCCCCCGAATTCGGTCGGTCAGGTTCACGGTGAGTACTCCTTCTCGTCCCATCCGAGCCCGTCGTAGTACGTGCCATTCCGATAGTTCTTCAGGCCCTGTCTGATGCACGTCACCATGTTGCCCGGCAAGTTATGGATGGAGTGCCAGGACAGGTCATCACACTTGTCGGGCTCTGCATTGACGATGTTGCCGCACCACTTTCGGCAGACCAGGAAGAATGACACGCGACCGATCCCTGCGTTCCGGTGCATGACTCCCACTACTTCGATGTCCGCGGGCCGGATATGGATGCCAGCCTCCTCCTTCGCTTCCCGGATAGCCGCGGCCACGACCTCCTCATCAGCCTCTACGTGCCCAGCGACCACGCCGTAGTTGCCATCTTCATGGCCCGTATTGAATCGCCTCAGGAGCAGAATCTGATCCGGACTGTTCATCAGTAGGACCTGAACTTCCGGGGTCACCTTGAATCGATCGGACATGAGGTCCCGATTCACCGGTCTCTCGCGCTCCCATCCATAGCTGTCGTAGCGCGTGCCCTGCCGGTAGTTCTCGAGTGCCTGTCTCACGTAAGGGATCACGTTCGACGGCAGGCCATCGAAGTGGTGCCACTCGACGGCGTCGTGATGGTGCGGCTCCGCGTTCACGATCTCACCATTCCAGGCGCGCGCGGCCAGGAAGAACGCGACGGATACGAATCCGTCGTCGGCCTTGCGGTGCATGACTCCCTCCACGTCGACGTCTTGGGCCCGGATCTCGACTCCTACCTCCTCCCGTGCCTCGCGGATAGCTGCCGCGGTGACCTCCTCGCCGGCCTCCACCTTGCCGGCAACCAGACTGTAGCTTCCGTTCTCGTATTCGGTGTTGCAGCGCCGCAGGAGCAGGACCCTGCCAGCATCGTCCAGCAGGATCAGGTGAGCTTCCAGAAGCAGCTTGAATCGGTCGGACATCGAACCCCCGAGTTGTCAGGAAGGCAGATGTTCAGGGCGTGTCCCTGTTAGAGTCAACCGGCGATCGAAGGCGATGGTCACATCCGCGGAGACCCGCGTCGCATGAGATGAGCCGAACGTCACACACGCCGAGGCATCGAGTTTGCACTACAAGACCATGAACATCCGGCGATATCGATCCCCCGACCGCCGCGCCGTGTGGGAGTTGCACAACGTGGCCCTGCGTCAAATCCGCGCCCATCCTGGAAACGGGCAGTGGGACCGCGACCTGCACCGCGTCGAGGCGGAATACCTGGCAACCGGCGGCGAATTCTACGTCGGGGTGATCGACGAGCGCATCGTCGCGATGGGGGCGCTCAAGCGGCTGACGGACGGTTGCGCCGAAATCAAGCGCATGCGGGTCGATCCGCGCATGCAGCGCTGCGGCTTGGGCGCGCAGATGCTGCGGGCACTTGAGCGCTCGGCCAGGAGCCACGGTGTTTCCGTGTTGATAGCGAGAACGACCATCCGGCAGATGGCTGCGCGGCGGCTGTATAACGGATTCGGGTATCGGGAGATCGGCAGATGCCGTGAGGGCGCATTTGAGGTCCTGACTTTCGAGAAGCGTTAGCGCGCTAGTTGAGCTCGTCCAACTCCAGTGAATAGCTGTGGACGAATGTCTTCATGAAGTAGTCAACCTCCGGAAGCTCGAATCTCTCAATAGCTTGTTCGGTGGCGTCCTTTGCTTGCGAAAACTCCTGGTTTCCGGCCTTGAGTTCCTCCAAGCACTTCGCGTAGGCGCTGATCTTGTCTGCGGCCTTTACGATTTGCCAGTTCTCGTGGTCTTCTTCATCGACAAAGATGACTGAACGATAATAGTCCCTCAGCTCTTCCGGGATCATTTCCCATAGCCTCTTTCGATCGACGTCCTCTATCTCGGCGTAGGCGCGCTTGATTTGCGGATCGAAGTACTTGATCGGACTGGGGATATCGCCCGTGATCACTTCGCTGACCTCGTGATAGACAGCTAGCAGCATCACCCTCTCCGGGTTGAGTCTTCCCGCGAACAAGCGATTGCGGATGACCGCAAGCGCATGAGCGATCATCGCCACGTGGAGGCTGTGCTCCTGAATGTTATCGACCCAAGTATTGCGCATCAGCCCCCAACGATGAATGAACTTCATCCTTGACAGGTAGGCAAAGAAGTGACTTCCTTTTCCCACGGGCTCTCCCTTGCCGGTGCTACGCATGCTTGTGCCACCCGAATTCATCAAAGAACGTGCCGTCCTGATAGCTCCCGAGGGCGCGCTTGAGGTAGGAAATGGTGTTCGAGAGGAGGCTCTCGATGGAGTGCCAGGACAGATCGTCGCACAGGTTCGGTTCGGCGTTCACGATGTCTCCGATCCAGGCGGATGCGGTGAGGAAGAACGACACGCGCTCTTCATCGGCCCTGCGGTGGATGACACCGACCACTTCGAGGTCCGATGGCTGAACCTGGATCCCGACCTCCTCCCCGGCTTCCCTGATCGCGGCGGCGGTGACCGGTTCGTTTGCCTCGACATGTCCGGCAACCACGCTGTAGTTCCCGTTCTCGTAGTCCGTGTTGGAGCGTCGTAGCAGCAGGACCCTGCAGTGCCAGTCCAGCAGAAAGAGGTGAACTTCGGGTACAAGCCTGAATCGGTCGGACATCAAGCCTCCGCATCGGTGCGTCCGGCAGACCGAGGGTGGCGAAGAACGTTGCGGTAGAAGCCGCTCCATCACACGCTGGTCATGCCACCGGGCGGCGGCGCCGCCGAGGCCCGGTAGCAGTAGCCCGTTGCGCCGCCGTGACCGATTCGGCAGCGGATCAATGCGGTCGGGCGTCAAACACGTCCGTCAGGCTTTGCGCGTCAAGCAGGGCATCGAGCCAAGCATCGATCTCCGCCGCCGACCCGACCGCCACCCGTGACCGAGCACTCTCCGGAACCGGACCGAATCGCCGCTGCAGAAGACGAAGCAGAGTCTCGGCCTTGCCTTCGGCTCTACCCTGAGCCTTGCCCTTGGCCTCGCCCTTGGCCTCGCCCTTGGCCTCGCCCTCCCGCACCCATGCTTCCGCGACGGTTGACATCAGCGCCTCCCAGCGTTGCGGCTTCGCTGCCCGCGCCGCCGTCTCCAGCACCGCGGGCGTCAGCTCGTAGGTCCTCACAATATACGAGAGCACCTGCAGCTCCAACTCGCTTCCGTCCGGCACCCCCGACAGGATCCGCCGTAGCACCCCTTCCTCCGGCTGCCCGCGGAACGCCGCCACCAACGCCGCCAGCCCCGACCATACCGCAGGGTCGCCCGACAGCTCGGCCAGCGGCCGCTCACCCAGATCATGCAGCACGCAGCACAGCCGGCGCGCGAACGCCGCCACCTCCCCCTCGCCCGCGATCATCTCCGCCACCGACAGCGCCCCGCTCCAGCGCTCGCGCCCATGGTAGAAGATCAGCGGCACGATCGGCGGCAGCGCCCGCAGGCGCGATGCACGGCCCTCCGCATAGCGCTGCCAGATGCGGACCATGTAGCCGAGCATCTGCAACGGGGTGCCCGGATCCGGCGCCGCCTTGTGCTCAAGCAGCACGTAGACATATGCGGTGCCGCCGCCCTTCAGGCGCGCCTCGAACAGCCGGTCGCTGTGGCTCCGGTGCAGCACGGCATCCACGAAGCTCGCATCGACCAGGCGGATCGGCGCGTCCGACAGGTCCGCAGCGACGGCGGGAGGCAGATACTCTCGTACCAGCGTCTCGGCCCGTCCGGGGTCTGCGAGCAACGCACGGAACAGCGCATCATGTGGCGCGGCAGGCGGCAGATCGGGCATCGGCTCCGGGTCGAAGATACCCCGCCGGGTCCTCACCGGAACATTCGGAGTTTGCGGCCCGCCGTCGGCGTCGAGCCCGACCACGGTCGCGTCGGTCACCGCCCCATGGAGGCGGTCAATCGGCCCGTACGGTTGACGCCGGCCGGCCTGCGCCGGTACAAGGAGCGATGCGCGCCATACGAGTCGCCTGCGGCCAGTTTGAGGCCGGCAGCCTGTCCGACAACGTGGCAATCATGCGCGATCAGGCGGGTGAGGCCCGGTCGCACGGTGCCGAGATCATCGTCTTTCCGGAGCTGGCGCTCACCGGCTATCTGCCGGCGCCGGAGGTCCTCGCCCACTGCCAGCCGCTCGACGGAGACGGCGTGGTGAGTATGCGCGACGTCGCGCGCGAGCACGGCATCGCCATCGTCTTCGGCCTGCCCGAAATCACCGGCGGCATGCGCTACAACACCATGCTCGCCGTCGACGCGACGGGCGGCATCGCCGGCGTCTATCGCAAGATCCACCTCTGGAAGACCGAGAATTGGGCGCAGCCCGGAACCTCGATCGACCCCTACGAGCTGGCCGGCGTCACCTGCGCGTCGTGGATCTGCTACGACACGAGGTTCCCGGAGATCGGCCGCGCGGCGGCGCTGGCCGGCGCCGATCTGTGCGTGATCTCGACCGCCTGGCTGGGGCCGGGCGACGAGTGGGAACTTGCCGTCCGGTCACGCGCGCTCGACAACTCCGTGTTCGTCGCCGGCTCGGACATCATCAATCCCGATCCCTCGCTGCGCACCTGTGGCCGCAGCCTGATCGTCAGTCCGAAGGGCCACGTGCTGGCGCGCGCGGCCGAGGATACGCCGGGTGTCATCGTCGCCGACCTGGACCCGGAGGAGCAGCAGGCGCAGAAGGACCGCGTGCCGCTGCTCGGCGACCGGCGCCTGGAGACGCTGCTCGATCCGGCACCCGGCGCACATGACCCCGGCATGCTGCAGTCGGTGGCCGGGTCGTCGCGCGGGCCGGCGATCTGGCGGCCCGGCGCCTGAGGGCGCACGCACGTGTCGGTCGGCTTCGGAATCATCGGCACCGGTCTGATCGCCGGCATGCACGCCCAGGCGTTGTCCGGGGTCGCCTCCGCGCGGCTGGTGGCGTGCCTGTCGCGTGACGCCGCTCGCGCCGGGCAGTTCGCGGCGGAGCACGGCTGCGCGGCCTTCAGCGACCTCGACGCCTTCCTGGCCCATCCCGGCCTGGACGCGGTGAGCATCTGCACGCCGTCCGGAGCACACCTGGAGCCGGCGCTGGCCGCCACCGCGGCCGGCAAGCACCTGTTCGTGGAGAAGCCGCTGGAGGTCACCCTGGAGCGCTGCCGGCGCATCGTCGACGCGGCGGACGCCGCCGGGGTCATCTGCTCGGGCGTGTTCCAGTCGCGGTCGCTGCCGGATGTCCAGCTCATCAAGCGGGCGCTGCAGCAGGGCCGCTTCGGCGACATCGTCGTCGGCGACGCCATCGTCAAGTGGGTGCGGCCGGCCAGCTACTACCAGGACAGTTGGCACGGAACGCGCGAGCTCGACGGCGGTGGCGCGCTGATGAACCAGTCCATCCACACCATCGATCTGCTGCAGTGGCTGCTCGGCCCGGTCGATTCGGTGCAGGCGTTCACCACCCGCCGCGCGCATGCCGGGCTGGAGGTGGAGGACACGGCGGTGGCGGCCGTCCGGTTCGCATCCGGCGCGCTCGGCACGATCCAGGGGTCGACGGCCATCCATCCCGGTTTCGAGCGGCGCATCGAGATCGGCGGCACGACCGGCAGCGTGGCGCTGGTCGGCGACACCATCGGCGTGTGGGACTTTGCCGAGGAGACCGACGAGGACGAGGCGCTGCGCGCGCGCCGCGCGGACGTCGATCCGGATCGCGGCGGAGCCTCGGACCCCGCCGGAGTCGGCATCGCCGGCCATCGGCGCCAGTACGAGGAAGTGACCGCGGCGATCGCACAGGGCACGCGGCCGGACATCGACGGCCGCGAGGCCACGGCGGCGGTCGCCATCGTCCTGGCGATCTACGAAAGCGCGCGATCCGGACGGCCGGTCACTCCCGAGGTTCCGCCGCCGGCTTCGTAGGCGTCGCCGGCCGAGCGGTCGCGGTCCGTGCTCTGCCTGCAGATCGCGTCGAGAGCTTGTCTGTGAGGGCTTGACCGCCTACACTCGGCCGTTATGGACGTGCGCAGTTGGTCGCAGACGATCGTCGACGAAGTCGGCAAGGTGATCCTCGGCAAGGAGCAGGTGATCCGCCGGCTGTTGATCGCCCTGCTGTGCCGCGGCCACGCGTTGCTGGAGGACGTGCCCGGCGTGGGCAAGACCATCCTGGCGCGGGCGCTGTCGCTGGCGCTGGGAGGCGAGTTCCGGCGCATTCAGTGCACGCCCGACCTGCTGCCGGCCGACGTGCTGGGCGTCTCCGTCTACAACCCCAAGTCCGGGGACTTCGACTTCAAGGAAGGCCCGGTCATGACCAACATCCTGCTGGTGGATGAGGTCAACCGCGCCACGCCGCGTACGCAGTCCGCGCTGCTGGAGGCGATGGCGGAGGGGCAGATCAGCGTCGAGGGCAAGACCACGCCGCTGCCGCAGCCGTTCTTCATGATCGCCACGGAGAACCCGGTCGAGTTCGAGGGCACGTTCAACCTGCCGGAAGCGCAGAAGGACCGCTTCTTCCTCACGCTGCGCATGGGCTATCCACCGCCGGAGGCGGAGGAGGAGATCATGCTGGCGCAGCGCCGGCTGTCCCATCCGGTCACCGACCTGAAGCCCGCCACCGATCTGGAGACGGTGCTGTCGCTGCAGCAGCAGATCCTGGACGTCGAGGTCGCGGACGAGGTGCAGGAGTACATCCTGACCCTGGTGGAGGCGACCCGCAGCGACAACCGGCTGAACCTGGGCGCCTCGCCGCGCGCGTCGATGGCGCTGTACAAGGGCGCACAGGCGGTGGCGGCCATGAACGGCCGCACGAGCGCCACGATCGACGACGTGGTCGACTTGGCGCCGGGCGTGCTGCTGAAACGGATCAGCGTCCGGTCCGAGCATCAGCTCAAGGGTCTGGACGAGGATCTCGTGATCGACGGCCTGCTGGACTCCACGCCACGGGAGCCGGTCGCCGTCGCATCGGCAACCGACGGCTGACCCGGTGGCGATTAACGCCGGAGGGCGGCTGCGCTTCTTCGTCGACCTCCTGTTCCCGCTGGTGCTTCTGGGGACGTTTCTGTTCGCGCCGTTTCGCCCGTTCCGCTTCGCGGTCCTGGCGCTGCTGGTGGTCCGCGCTCTGTCGCTGCTGTACGCCTACCTGGTGCCGCGCCTGGTGCAGGTAACCCGCAGCGAGACGCTCATCCACGCGCAGCGCTTCCAGCGCTTCCGCGTGACCCTGGATCTCCACAACCGCGGGCCCATTCCCATTCATTACCTGACGGTGGCCGACACCTACGGCAACTTCGTGGTGCGCGACGGCTCGTTCATGATCGCTCTGCCCCCGGGCGGGCGACGGCAGGTGACCTACGAGGCGGAGAGTCACTACCGGGGCGAGTTCTCTCTGGGTCCGGTGCGGCTGCGCGGCGCCGACCCGATGGGCTTCTTCAGTTGGGACCACCAGTCGCCGACGCCGGGCACCGTGCTGGTCTACCCGGCGGTGTTCCCGGTGGAGATGCACGAGAAGGACGGTCTGCCCTCCGGCAGCATCACGGTGTCCAGCCGCCTCTACGAGGACACGACCCGGTTCCGTTCCGTGCGCGAGTACGTGGCGGGCGACGAGCTGAAGCGGATCAACTGGAAGGTGTCGGCGCGCATGGGGAAGCTGTTCTCCACCGAATACACCCCGTCCATCTACTACCCGGTCATGATCGCGTTGAACCTCACGGAGGCCGATTACCCGATGGGGCAGCGCGAGCACCTCATGGAGCGCGCCATCGAGGTGGCCGGCAGCCTGCTGTTCTTCTTCGTCAGCCTCAAGCAGGAGGTCGGCATCATCACCACCGGCTCGATCCGCGGAAGCGATCAGCCTCCGTCGGAGCCCGCGCGGGCGGGAGTGGGCCACGCCATCGGCATCCTGGAGATGCTGGCCCGCGTCACCGCCGGCAAGGAACCGATCGACTTCACCGGCCATGTGCTGGCGTGCGGGGTGCCGATCCCCACCGGCGCCAAGGTGATGGTGGTGACCCCGCCGACCACGCAGACCCAGAACGACTCGCTGGTGGGGCTGCGCCGCCGCGGTCACGACGTGCAGGTGTTCGTCGTCTCCACGCACCAGACCCGTGAAGAGGACGTCGTGGTGCCCGGCATCCGCTCGCACGCGGTACGCGGCTACGGCTCGGAGCTGATCCAGCGATGAATCCGGACCGATTGCGCTTCTACCGGAACACCCTGCATCCGTTCCTGTCGATCGCGATCCCGTTCCTGCTGCTGCTGTCGGTGGAGACTTTTGTGCGGGGCATGGTCCTGCACGCCGTGCTGCCGCTGCCCGGCTACCTGTGGGCGGTGCTGGCGTTGGTGGGCGTGATCCAGGCGGTGGCCGCCAACCGCGCGGCCGAGGAGGGGACCTCCAGCATCGCGCCGCGCCTCCGCGAGCTGCTCCTGATCCTGATCGGCACGCTGGTGCTGTTCATGCTGGCGCAGGGCCACCTGCTGCGCGGCGACATCAATCCGGTCAAGGCCGACGTGCTGTACCCGCTGGCGCTGACCTTCGTCTACTGGATCATCGCCTTCGGGCTGCACCGCAACATGCGCGAGCGCGAGGCGTTCCTGGCGCTGGTCGTGGACCAGGACGGCGACCAGCTCAAGACCGCGTTCCGGGACTACTCCGAGGAGGCGACCACCTCCTCCGCTCGCATGCGCGCGCTGCGCCGCGCCATCCTGTGGTTCCAGTCGCTGTCCCTGATCGCCTTCCTGATCCTGCTGATCGCGGTCGATCCGATCGACCCGTGGTGGACGGTGCTGGCGCTCGGCCACGTGGGCTTCGGGCTGATCTTCCTGGCGATCGTCAACGGCTTCATGGAGGAGCAGCAGCACCTGGGCCAGGGGTTGCCGGTGCCGCCGGCGCTGCAACGCCGCCGCGTGCGCGCCACGGTGCTGACGTTGCTGCTGACCGCGGTGGTGGTGATGCCGCTCACCGGCCGGGAGGCGCTGCTGCCGGCGGAGGCGATCGGCGCCTTCATGGAGTGGCTGGAGGAGCGCCTGCGGCTGCCGGAGCGCGAGGTCAAGGTCAGGGTCCGCGAGGGCGGGGATACGGAGGCCTTTCAGGAGGACTTCCGCGAACCCGACCTGGGCGACCTGAGCGGCGCGCGCGAGGAGAGCGACTTCCTGGAGCGGCTGGTCAGGATCGTGCTGATCTCCATCGGATCGCTGATCCTGATCGGGCTCCTGTACTTCCTGGTGCGGCCGCTGCTGTCGCGCGACTACCGGGAGCGGCTGCGCCAGGCGCGGCCGCTCGCCCGGCTGGCGGCCGCGGTCGGCCGCTTCTTCACGGCGTTCGCCGAGTCGGTGCGGCGCATGATCGAGGCGTTCGCCCGCTCGAGGCAGTCGCTCGCCCGGTTCGGCGAGTCGCTGGTCGAGCGCGCCCGCGAGCGCAGCGCCGCACGGGCCGCAGCCCGCGCGCGCGATGCGGAGCTCGACAGGCAGCGCCAGCGCGCGATCGGGCAGGCATCCAAGGCGTTCGTGCGACTGATCCGCTGGGCCGAGCGCGGCGGCGTGCCGTTCCGCAAGTGGATGGGGCCGCTGGAGTACCTGATGCTGGTGGCCGAACGGTCGACCTCCAACGCCAGGGCGCTGAGGGAGATCGGCACCATCTTCGAGCAGATCGCCTACGCGGCGAGCGACCCGCCGCAGGAACGGTCGCAGACCTATTACAACCTCATCAAAGAGGTGACGCGCCAACGCATGCAGGAACCGCAAGCCAGCCGCGCCGCGGACGCCCCGCTGGCTCCCGTGACGCGGTGACCCGGCCGGCGTTCGCACGATTCGGCGACGGCATGAACGGCGTGCTCTTGGCGACGACAGAGGAGTGATTCGATGGCAGACGTGAAGGAATGGGCCGAGCGGTTGCGCGGCTCGGTGGAGCAGGCGTTTTTCGGCAAGGCCGACTCGGTCGAACGGGTCCTGGTGGCGCTGCTCTGCCGCGGCCACGTGCTGATCGAGGACGTGCCCGGCACCGGCAAGACCGTGCTCGGCCGCGCGGTGGCCAAGAGCATCGGCGGCGAGTTCCGGCAGTTGCAGTGCACGCCCGACCTGCTGCCCGCCGACGTGCTGGGCGTGTCGGTTTTCAACCCGCAGACCGGCGAGTTCGACTTCCGCGAGGGCCCGATCATGACCAACATGCTGCTGGTCGACGAGATCAACCGCGCCACGCCGCGCACGCAGTCGGCGCTGCTGGAGGCGATGGCGGAAGGCCAGGTTTCGGTCGAGGGCCGCAGTCAGCCGCTGCCCAATCCCTTCGTGCTGATCGCCACCGAGAGCCCGGTGGAGTCGGAGGACACATTCCCCCTGCCGGAGGTCCAGAAAGACCGCTTCTTCCTGTCGATCAAGATCGGCTATCCGTCGCGCGAGGCGGAGAAGGCCGTGATCGCGATGCAGCGCGTCATCGAGCCGCCGCTGGAGCGTATACACCCGGTCACCGGGATCGACACCCTGCTGGAGATGCAGGAGGCGGTGATGCAGGTGCACGTCGAGCCGTCCATCCGGCGCTACATCCTGGCGATCATCAACAGCACGCGGGAGGACAACCGCCTGATGATCGGCGTGTCGCCGCGCGGCTCGCTGGCCATGTTCAAGGGGAGCCAGGCGCTGGCCGCCGTGCGCGGCCGGGACTTCGTCACGCCGGAGGACGTCCGCGACCTCGCGCCCTCCGTGCTGCGCAAGCGGCTGCTGCTCAAGTCCGAGCACACCGCCAAGGGCATGACCGAGGACGCGGCGGTCGACGATCTGCTCGAGTCCGTGGACGTGCCTCCGCTGGCCGAGGCCGTGTAGCCCGCCGCGACGGTGGAGGCGGGGCAGACATGCCGACCGACGCCGGCCAGACAACGGTTGTCCTGAGCAGGACTGGCGCCGCCCCGGTCGCCGCGCCCGGGTGGACCGCGCGGAAGGACTCCGCCCTTCGCATCGTCGACTGCGACGTCCACCACAGCTTCGAATCTCCCGAGCAGCTCCTGCCCTACCTGTCGAAGGCCGATCGGGAGCACCTGATCGACCAGGGGATGCACATCGGCGGCACCCCCTACCCAAATGTCCCGTTTCGCACGACGCGGCCGGACCTCAAGGATCCCGGCCTGAAGCGCCGTGACTTCAACTTCACCCTGGAGTTCACGCAGCGGGAGCTGCTGGACCGCTGGAACATCGACGTCGCGCTCCTGACCGGATCGCCGTCCGACATCTACGGGGCGTGCGGCGTACCGGACCCGGACTGGGGCGCGGCGCTGTGCAGGGCGTTCAACGACTACACCATCGAGCACTGGCTGGAGAAGGACGACCGCGTCGTGCACGCGATCCTGGTGGCGGCGACCGATCCGGCGCAGGCGGTCGCCGAGATCAGGCGCCTGGCTCCCCGCAGGGACACGGTGGCCGTGCACGTCCCTCTGAACACGGCGCGGCCCTTCGGGAACCGCTGCCACGATCCCATCTGGGAGGCGTGCGCCGAGCACGACCTGCCGGTCGTCGCCCACATCGGCGGTGGCGGGCCGGGCAATACGCCGACGCCGGTCGGCTACCCTACCTACTACGTGGAGACCCGCCTGGCCCGTCAGTCGGTGGCCATGGCCCAGGCGGCCTCGCTGATCGTCGAGGGCGTGTTCGAGAAGTTCCCGACCCTCACGTTCGGCATGATCGAGGTGCAGCAGATGTGGGCGGTCTCGCTCATGTGGCAGCTCGACTTCGACTGGAAGGCGATCGGCGACCAGACGCCGTGGCTGAAGCGGCTGCCCAGCGAGTACTTCCGCGAGCACATCCGCGTGGGCACGCAGCCCATGCACGAGCCCGGACGGCCGGAACACCTGCAGCAGTCCCTGGAGATGCTGCACGCCGAGGAGACGCTCATCTTCTGCAGCGACTTCCCGCACTTCGACCAGAACGATCCGGTCACGGCGCTGCCGGGCATATCCGACCACCTACGCCGCCGCATCTTCTCGGACAACGCCCTGGAGATGCTGCGCCTGCCGTCGTCGTGAACGGCAGCGGCCACGCACCGGGAACGCGCCGCGTGGTCGTCGGCACGGTCGCGGAGATCCCTGCCGGCGAACGCAAGATCGTCGTACCGTTCCGCGGGCGCGCGGGTATCGGCGTGTTCAACGTGGGCGGCCGCTTCCACGCGCTGCGCAACATCTGTCCACACAAACTCGGACCGCTCTGCACCGGGCGCGTGAGCGGCCGGCCCGTCGCCGACCGGCCGCCGTCGAGCGCCGGCGCCACGCTCACGATCGACCGCGACGGCGAGATCCTGCGCTGCCCGTGGCACAACTGGGCCTTCGACATCACCGACGGCCGCTGCCTGACCGATGCCGCGGTGCGGGTGAAGACCTATCCCGTGGCGGTCGACGGCGACGACATCGTGGTCGAGGTCGCCGAGGACTCCTGAGCGTCGCCATGCGTGCTATTCCCTTCAATGTCGCCGAGGCCGTGTTCGAGCCGTTCTGGGATCCACAGCTCAGTCGCTTGTCCGAGTGGCAGGTCGCCGACGACCGCCGGCACGGCCTGGAGGTCCGCCAGTTCTGGTGCTGGGTGGAGTTCTCCTGGACCGGGGCGCCGCGCTCCGGACCGGCCTTAGGCGGAACTTCCAGAGCCTGATTTCTCCGTAAGTCATCGTACAGCAATGATCTGAGCGTCCTGAGGGCGGGTGTTTCGGCGCCATATGTACCCATGTAATAGGCAGGATTATAGCGCGGGTTCAATCATGTTAGATGTTGACATATGGTTATCTATGTGCCTATCATCAATTCGGCACACGCACCATTCAGTAGTCATGTACATCGAGTCCGTCCCCAACCGCTCCTCCCCACCGGCCATCCTCCTCCGTGAGTCCTACCGCGAGCACGGCAAGGTCAAAAAACGCACGCTGGCCAACCTCTCCAAGTGGCCAGCCCACCTCGTCGATGGCCTGCGCGTCCTGCTCAAGGGCGGCTTCGCCGTCGCCTCCTTCTCCGATGCCTTCGACATCCTGCGCTCCCAGCCCCACGGCCATGTCGCCGCCGTGCGCGCCTTCGCCGCCAAGATCGGCCTCGACCGCCTGCTCGGCCGCCGCTCGCGCATGCGCGATCTTGCCTTCGCTCTGATCCTCTCCCGTGTGCTGGCCCCCGCCTCCAAGCTCGCCACCGCACGCGGCCTGCACCCCGACACCCTGCGCGATTCGTTGGCCGACGTGCTGGCACTCGATGAGGTCAACGAAAACGACCTGTACGCCGCCATGGACTGGCTGCGCGCACGCCAGGACGCCATCGAGCAACGCCTGGCCTCCCAGCATCTGGCCGAAGGCTCCCTGGTGCTCTGCGACCTGACCTCCAGCTACGTGGAAGGCCGCTGTTGCCCGCTGGCCAAGCGCGGCTATTCCCGCGACGGCAAGCGCAACACCTTGCAGATCGAGTTCGGCCTGCTGTGCAACCGCGACGGCTGTCCGGTGGCCGTCGAAGTATTCCCCGGCAACACCGCCGATCCGCGCACCGTCGGCGTGCAGATCAGGAAACTGCAGCGCCGCTTCGGACTGTCGCGCGTGGTGCTGGTCGGCGACCGCGGCATGCTCACCGAGGCGCGCATCCGCCAGGAAGTGCAGCCGGCCGGCTTGGACTGGATCAGCGCACTGCGTGCGCCGGCGATCCGCGAGTTGGTCGACTCAGGCGCGGTGCAGACCTCCTTGTTCGACCAGCGCGACCTGATCGAGATCCGTGCCGACGCCTACCCGGGCGAACGGCTGATGGTGTGCCGCAATCCGCTGCTGGCCGCCGAGCGCGCACGCAAGCGCCAGGAGCTGCTGGAGGCCACCGAACGGCTCCTTGATCCGATCGTGGCAGCCACCACCCGTGCCAAGCGCCGGCTGCGCGGCACCGACGCAATCGCCATGCGGGTCGGCAAGGTCATCGACAAGTACAAGATGGCCAAGCACTTCGACCTCGACATCAGCGACGCTGCGTTCAGCTACCGGCGCAACGAGGAGGCGATCGCCGCCGAGGCTGCCCTCGACGGGCTATACATCGTGCGCACCAGCCTCGCCGACGACGAACTGGATGCCGAGGCGACGGTGCGCGCCTACAAGGGGTTGAGCGTGGTCGAGCGCGCGTTCCGCAGCTACAAGACCGTCGATCTGAAGGTCAGACCCATCTACCACTACAGCGCCGAACGGGTGCGCGCGCACGTGTTCCTGTGCATGCTGGCCTACTACCTCGAATGGCACCTGCGCCAGAGGCTGGCGCCGCTGCTGTTCGATGACCACGAGCCCGAAGCCGCCGAACGCGAGTCGATCGTCGCGCCGGCGCAGCCGTCGCCGGCAGCAAAGCGCAAGGCGCAGACAAAGCGCACCGACACCGACCAGCCCGTGCACAGCCTGCGCACGCTGCTGGACGATCTGGCTACCATCACCAAGAACCAAGTGGTCGCCAAGACTCCCCACGCCCAGCCGTTCGAGGTCATCACTCGTCCGACCGAGCTGCAGAGCACCGTGTTCAGCCTACTCGGCGTGCGGCTGTGAGGTGTACCCAGTAGCGAGTTCCTGATATTGAGGCTATTTCACCTTCACCACACAGGTTACAGAGAATTACCCCTGGAAGTTCCGCTTAGGCATGCAGCGCTCGCTGGACCTGGACTGCAGCGGCTACGACCGGCTGTTGTTCTCCCTGGTGGCGCCCGAGGGAGCCGAGATCACGGTCGCGGTCGAGACCGATACGGGCCGGCGGCACTGCCGCGAGCGCGCGCCGGCGCTCAAGCGGGAGTACGGCGTGGAGCTGGACGGGGCGATCCACATCCGGGCTGTCCGACTGGAGATCACGGCGCCGCCGGACGGCGGCGCGGGCGCCGGATGGCTCAACTGGGTCGGGCTGCAGAATCGGGAACTGCTTGCGCGGCATCTGGCCGCGCACCGCGACCGCGCGGAGGCCATGGAGCACCTGCTGCAGCCGGCCTCCGTGCGTCCGCGCATGCAGCCGTCGCTGGAGGTGGTGATCACCGCCGAAGAACTGGTGGCGGTGCGCAGGCTGAACGGTGCGATGGTCGCCCGCGGCGAGCGGTCACCGTACGAGGAGTCAGCAGCGCGGGCGCTCGCCACCGATCCGGCGGACCTGGTCAACGACGTGATCCTGACGGCGCCGGATACCCGCTACGGGCGCGAGCGCGAGCACGGCGTGAGCTGCATCGGGCAGGCCGCGGCGGCGCTGCAGGCGGCGGTGGTGCTGGAGGACGCGGATCTGCTCCGCCGTGGCGCCGAGTTCGCGCTGGCGGCGGCGCTGACGCCGGTCTGGGACTGGGGCTTCATCTCGCGCTTTCCCGGCAGCGCGTTCGAGAGCCGTGCCTTCCTGCAGGGGTTGACCAGCTCGGACCTCGCCCATGCGCTCGATCTGGCGGACGACCTCTTCACCGACGCGGGACGGGCGCTGCTGCGGCGCCGCCTGGCGGAAGACGGCATCGGCGCCGTCAACTTCTCGGCGTGGCGGCACGAATACATCCATCACTGCAACCAGTTGGCACTGTTCTCCACGGGCCGGCTGGCCGCTTACGGGGTGCTGCGGCGGGACTGGCCCCGTGTCGCACCGTACCAGGAGCTGGCCTTTCAGGAGCTGTCGGCGAGCCTGGACGACATCATTCTGAGCGACGGCGGCTTCGTGGAGGGGCCGAACTACTTCGCCGGCACCATGGCGCGGGCGCTCACCGCGCTGGCACACCACAGCCGGTCGCTCGGTGAGCCTCCTCACGCCCACCTGCCGGCCGCGCTGGCGCGCAGCGACGCGCTGGCGGCCGCACTGGTCTCCACGGACGAGGACACCGACGTGATCCCGATCTGCGACGCCCGCGCCGTGCTGGAGTGCGAGTGGCTGGCGCTGCTGGCCGCCGCGCGGCCGGAAAGCGGGTGGGTGACCGCCTACCGGAGCGCCGAGCGGCGACCCGGCTTCGCGCTCACCTCGCTCCCGGCGATGGCGCAGGCGGAGCGGATTCCGGCTCAGGCCGCGCCACCGCCGGCGCTGGTGGTGCTGCCGGAGATGGGCATCGTCGCCTCCCACCGCCCGCTGCACGGCCACACGGTCAAGCTGCTGGTCATGGGCAATCGAGCGCGTGCCGGCCACACCCACGAGGACAAGGGCAGCTTCGTGCTGGAGTTCGCGGGGCAGACCTTCGCCCTCGACCCCGGCACCTGCGACTATTCCAATCCGCTGGCCGGTCTGCTCAAGCACTGCGAGCGGCACTCGATGCTGGTGCCCGCCGGCACCGATGCGCGGCCGCATCCCGAGTGTCCGCTCCCGGCCGACGTGAAGCCGCACGCCGAGGGCGATCACCGGCGTTTCGCCGCCGAAATCGACCTGAGTCCCGGCTGGGAAGGCTGGTACCGGCACTGGTGCCGGTGCTGGTCGTCACCGGAGCCTTCGGTGCTCACGATCCGCGACGACTACGAGCTTGCCGCCGGCACCGGTGTCGAGTGGTACTGGCAGACCGCGCTGCCGGTGTCGGTCGACGGGCAGCAGATCACGATCACCGGGCGGCGTGCCCGCGTGCGGCTCCAGGCGCCGCCAACCGCCGGCATCCGCGTCGACGAGCTTCCGCTGCCGGCCGGTGCCGTGCAGCGCCGCATCGTCCTGGCCGTCGAACGCACCTCCGGCACCATCGACGTCACCGCTCACCTGGAGATGCTGCCGTAGGTGGCTGAGTCGCTTCGGTATGCAGTCGTCGGTGTCGGCGACATGGGCCGCGAGCATCTGCGGAACATCACAGCGATTCCCGGCGGTGAGGTGGTGGCGGTCGCAGACCCTCACGAGGCCTCAATCGACCAGGCCCTTCGAGTGGCTCCAGATGCGAGCGTGTTTGCCGCGGTCGAGGATCTGATGGCTCACGTCGAAGTCGACGTGCTCGTCGTTGCAACCCCCAACCACACGCACCGGGAGGTAGTGGAGCGCATCGTCGAGCGTTCCGGCGCCTCCTCGCCACACTTGCTGCTGGAGAAGCCCCTGTGCACTACCACCGAGGACTGCCGGCAGCTCGAGCGGCTGCTCGACCCGTATCCGGCTGTCACCTGGGTCGGCATGGCGGGGCGATACAGCCCGCCGGTGGCGACGGTCATCGACGAAGTGGAGCGCGGGGTCACGGGAACCCCACGCATGGTGTCCATCCGGGAGCACCGGCGTCCGTTCTCGCCGAAAGTCGGGAACTGGAATCGGTTTGCGCGGAACACGGGCGGAACGCTGGTCGAGAAGTGTTGTCACTTCTTCGACCTGATGCGGCACCTGCTCGGAGACGAGCCGATTCGGGTGATCGGTTCCGGTGGCCGCGACGTGAACCATTTCGACGAGCGTTACGGAGGCGAGCAGCCGGACATCCTGGACAACGCGTATGTCATCGTAGATTTTGCGACCGGCGCCCGAGCCAGCCTGGATCTGTGCATGTTCGCCGAGCAGTCGCGCCATCAGACCGAGATCGTGGTGAGCGGCACGGCGGGGCAGGTCGAGGTAGGACTGCCCGAAGGAGTGGTGTGGGTCGGGGAGCGCGAGCTTCCGTGGCGTCCCGACGCGCGGCGCGATCCAGACCGGATTCGGCCCATCGACGTGCAGGTCGACGAAGCGGCGCTACGGCTCGGCGCTCACCATGGCGCGACCTACTTTCAGCACCTCGCGTTCCAGCGCGTCGTTCGCGACGGTGGCGTCCCGGGGGTTGGCATACGCGATGGACTGATGGCCGTGGCCATGGGGCAGGCCGCGGAACTGTCGGTCTCCCAGGGCCGCCCGGTCATGATGGAAGAGGTTCTCCGGTCAGAGTAGCGCGCGGTGCGACGGGCGTGGTCGAAGGGGGTGGTCATCGCCGCCTCGAAGGACGAGGCATGACTTGCTCGTACCTCCATTTCCAAAGACAATACGCATATGCCAGCGGTTCCTTCCGCAGTCACACGCGTCGAGTTGACTGCGGTCATCGAACGCGACGGTGATGGCTTCGTCGCCCTCTGTCCGGAGGTAGACGTTGCCAGTCAGGGAAGCACGGTCCAGGAGGCGCGCGCCAACCTCAAGGAAGCGTTGGAGTTGTTCTTCGAAACGGCCTCGGATAGCGAAATCATGAGGCGGCTCCCGTCGTAGTAGCCTGAGCCTTCGCCATGGCGCCGAGTGCAGCGGCCGACGGCCCCTTCGACGGGCGCAAGCTTGAGGCGCTCATGGAGCGGTTCGACGTAGACGTGCTGCTGGCCAGCTCGCGGCACAACACGCGGTACCTGACCGGCGGCTACTACCACTGGTTCCACGCGCGCATGGCGCGGGCAGCCGCTCAGCGGTATCTCACGTTCGTGGGGATTCCCCGCGGACGCCTGCAGGACGCGTTCTTCGTCGGGGGCATGACCGAGGAGGCCGGCCTCGCCGCCCACGACATCTGGATCCCAGACCAGCACCTCACCGAGCCGCGGCGCAGCCCGTTCTTCCAGTCGGCGCACGCCGCCACCGAGGGAGCCCTCCGCTGCCTGCGCCGCCGCGGTCTGACAGCGGGACGGGTCGGCGTGGAGCTGGAGTTCCTTCCGGCCAGCTCGTACCGGCGGCTGCACGCCGAGCTCCCGGACGCCGAGCTGGTGGACGTCACCGGCCTCCTGGGTGAGCTGCGGGCCGTCAAGACGCCGGCCGAGGTGGAGATCCTGCGCCGCAACGCCGCCGGGTCCGTCGAGGCTGTCCAGGCATCGCTTGCGGCAAGCGGGCCGGGGGACACCACCGCGATGATCCATCGCCGGCTGCAGGCGGAGATGGCCCTGCGCGACCTGGAGCTGCAGTGGCTGATCATCTGCATGGGCCCCGACGGGGTGACCACCAAGTGGCCCTCCGGCCGTGCCTGGGCTGCCGGCGAGGTGCTGCGCGTCGATCCAGGCAGCAGCAGCGGGGACTACGTCGCCGACCTCTGCCGCATGGCGTGCCTGGGCGAGCCCTCGGCGCGCGCCGAGCAGATGATCGAGGACTGCATCGCCGTCAACGACCGGCTGCAGACGGAGATCCGGCCCGGCATGACGTGCGGCGAGTTGAACGAGCGGGGGCAGCGCCTGTTGTGCGGGACCGCGTACGCCGAGCACGGCTGGCACATCGTGCACGGCTGCGGGATGGTGCCTCACGAGCCGCCGGTGGTGCGCGGCGATCCGGCCTACGTGCTGCGCGAAGGCATGGTCATGTCGATGGAAACGCAGTTCCAGCATCCGGAGGTGGGCGACATCAAGATGGAGGACATCGTCGCCGTGACCGCCGGCGGCTGCGAGTGCCTGACGCCGGCCGCGCGGAGCTGGATCGGCGCCGGAGCCACCGGATGCTGAAGGTCGGCCTGGCCGGCACCGGCTTCATCAGCGACGAGCACGTCCTGGGTTACCGCGGCTCTGCCGACGCCGAGATCGTCGCCGTGTGCGACCTGGACCTCGACCGCGCCCGCGGCTGGCTGGAGCGGTGGCAACTGCCGGCTGCGCGCGCGTACGACAGCATCGAGCGCATGCTGGACGGCGAGCGGCTCGACCTGGTGGAGATCCTGACCCCGCAGACCCGGCACTGCGATCACGTGCTGCTGTGCGCCGGCGCCGGCGTGCCCTTCATCAGCGTGCAGAAGCCGATGGCCGTGGGCATCGCGCAGTGCGACCGGATGATCGAGGCGTGCCGCGGCGCGGGTGCGGTGCTGCGCCTGTACGAGAACTACGTGTTCTACCCCGTCTACCGCGAGGCGAAGCGGCTGCTCGACGACGGCGTCATCGGCGCTCCCACGTCGATCCGCGTGCACACCATCGGCGGAGTCCGCGACGGCGCCCCGTGGCCCCACTTCTGGGTCCCGGTCGACGTCCGCCAGAGCCGTTCCTCCGTCCTGGTCGGAGACGACGGCCTGCACAAGTTCTCGCTCGCCTGCTGGCTGATGGACCGCGAGATCGAGCGGGTCGGCGCCTGGATCGACGCGGAGACGCCGTTGGATGCCCCCGCCTTCATTCGCGCGAAGTTCCGGACGGCGCCGGGGGAGCCCGCAAAGTACGCGCAGATCGACTTCAACTTCTCCAGCCGGCTGGCCATCCCCTCGGACGTCTGGCTCGACGACTTCGTGGAGATCTCAGGCGAGCGCGGCGTCATGTGGATCCACCAGTGCGCGGGCGCCGGAGACCGCCCGCTGTTCAGGGGCAACCGGATGTCGAGCAGCAGCGCCTTTCCGCCCATCGCCGTGTTCGTGGACGGCCGGGTGACCACACACCTCGATTACCTCTCGCCGCGGGAGCGCAACTGGTCGACGTCGTTCGCCGCCTGCACCCACCACTTCGTTGGGGTGGCCACGGACGGCGGCACGCCGATCTGCACCGGCGAGCAGGGCAGGGACCTGAACCGCTACGCGACGGCGGCGTTGCTCTCCGCCCAGGAAGGGCGCGACGTCGACCTGAGCGAGGTGACGTCCGAGGCGGAGGAGCGGGGTGCGTTCGAACTCCGCGACAACTTCTGCAGAGTAGACTCGACCGTGGAGGCAGCGCGATGAAACCGACCGAACGACTCAGCAAGGGAATGGCCGGCGGCGACACCGTGGTCGCCATCGGCGCCTACGACGCCTTCTCGGCGCGGATCGTCGAGAAGGCCGGGTTCGATGCCGTGTACGTGGGCAGCTACGCCACCGAGGCGGCCACGCTCGGCAAGCCGGATCTGGCCCTGATGAGCAAGACCGACCGCCTGGCCATCGCCCGCAACATCGTCAAGGCGGTCGACATCCCGGTCATCGTCGACGCGGAGGAGGGCTACGGCAACGCGATCAGCGTGATGGACACCGTCCGCGACTTCGAGGACACCGGCGCGGCCGGCATCCACCTCGACGACGAGGCGCTGCCGTCCAAGTGCCCGTTCCTGCCCGGCATCCCGCAGAACGAGCTGATCAGCACCGACGAGATGTGCGGCAAGGTGGAAGCCGCCGCGCGCGCCAAGACCGATCCCGACTTCAAGGTCATCGTCCGTTCCGACGTGATCGGCACCGTGCCGCGGGAGGTGTACTACCGCGAGAAGGGCATCGAGGAAGTCGTGCGGCGCAGCAGGGCCTACGCCGGCGCCGGTGCCGACGCCATCTTCGTGATGGCGCTCACCGACGAGGAGGTCGACTACTTCGCGCGCGAGATCGACGCGCCGCTGGTCGGCATCTTCGCCACCGCCGAGCCGCTGCCCATCGCCAGCTTCGAGCGGGCCGGCTACCCGCTGGTGATCGGGTCGCTGGTCGGCATCTACGCCGCGGGCAAGGGCCTGCTGCGGGCGATGCGGAAGCTGGCTGCGACCCGCGACTGGAACGCGATCCAGGACGAGATGATCGACGACGCCGAGTTCTTCGACATCGTCGACGTCGAACGGTACCGGTCCTTCTACGAGGACTTCAGAATCCGCTGACGCATCGGAGGAGGGGACCATGGTACGCGGGATGTGGAACTACGCCGTCAAGGCGCCGGACGTGGACGCGACGACCCGTTTCTACGTCGAGCACATGGGAGCCGAGTTCCGGATGAGCGGCGAGGCGTTCGGCTGCCGGTACAACGTCGTCCGCATGGGCCACACGCGCCTGCTCATCTTCGACCGGGCACCCTACGAGGAGGCGCACGGCATGGACCTGCCGCCCGGGTTCCTGCACGTCGTCTACGAGGTGGACGACCACGAAGCCCACGTCGCGATGCTGCGGGAGGCCGGGGTTCGCTTCCTCATGGAGCCGCAGGAGATCGACACCGCCGTGGGCCGCCGCAAGATCGCCTTCTTCGAAGCCCCGGACGGCATCCGCACCGAGGTGATGCAGATCCTGGAAGATCGGGAGGAGGAAGCCGTCAACTCCTTCCGATAGCTCCCGAAAGACGAAGAGGGCGCGGCCTCTCGGCCGCGCCCTGAGGGTCGAGTCGACCTCGGAATGCTATTGGAACTTGAGGTTGATCTCGTTCATGCGGTCCTGGACGATGCGCAGGTCGCCGCCTTCCTCCCAGCGCGCCATCCAGTCGTCGAACGCGGACAGGTCCTTGGCGCCGGTGATCAGCTCGACGAACAGCACGTTCATCTGGCCGCTGACGTCCATCTTCCGCCACAGGTCATCGCCGTCCGCATCGGTGATCGGGAAGAACCGGTTGGTGGGAACCCGCCGGATGCTGGCATCCGAGTAGATGCCGTCAGGGTTCTTGTGGAAGTCTTCCAGCATTTTCGCTTGCAGCGGGTTCTGCCAGTTCGCCCGGTGTGGGGTGTAGCTGTACAGAGCACCCCAGAAGTAGCCGGCGCCGATCTGCTTGGAGGCGTCGGTGCCGAGGAACTCATCCTTGCGCTGCGGAAATCCGTACTCGTTGATCTCCCAGTGCTTGCCTTCGACGCCCAGGTTGGTGAGCGTGTTGTACGCCTCGTCCGTGTTCATCTTGTCCATGATCTGCATGATGAAGTGCAGGTCATCGGGGCGGGACTCCAGGTGCCGGCCGAAGCCGTAGGATCCCCCGTGGAACGGATTCCAGACGTAGCGCGCCGGCCGCACGTCGTCGAAGAAGCGCGGGAACGGTCCCATCTTGATGCGCGCCTCCGGCACGACCTTGCGGATCCAGTTGCCCTCGGTGCCGGGCAGGTCGTGCGAGTCCTCCCACGAGCCGTAGCCGATCCACTCTTTGACGATGGTCTCGCCGTTGCGGAACAGGTTGACGTTGGTGGCCGAGTCGGTGGTCGGGAACTCCGGATCGATGTAGCCCTTCTCGAACCAGTCGTGCGCCACCTCGTAGCCCAGCTTCATCTCGGGCTGGTTGAAGCCGTGCACGAGCACGCCGTCCCGGAGGTTCCAGCGCCACTGCGCCCAGCCGGTGCCGTCGAAGATCAGCGGGAAGCACTGCCAGGTCAGTCCTTTGGCCGGACAGGAGTACGGATAGTCGTTCGGATTCGCCGCCTTGAAGGCTGCGAAGACCGCCTCGACCTCCTCGAACGTGCCCGGCACGTCGTCGAAGCCCAGGCTCTCGATCACGTCCATGCGCCAGGCAATGCCGTGCGGGAACTGGCCGCCGAACCAGACGTTCGGGATCTGTACCAGCTTGCCGTCGCGGTGGAAGCGATCCCAGGTGCCCTGCTCGTTGAGGCCGACCACCTTCATCACGTCCACGAGGGCCTGGTAGATCCCCGGCATGTACTCCTGCACGTCGGCCAGATCGAAGCGGGCGGTGCCCTGCTTCATGACCTCCTCGTTCCACCAGACCGGGAACACGTCCGGCATGTCGCCCGATGCCAGCAGCAGGTTGAGCTTCTCGGTCACCTCGGCGTCGGCGTCCACCCCTTCCGGCAGGATGGTCACCTTGCGGCCGAAGTCGCGCTCGATCCACTCCTCGACGGTGGTGAACACCTCGGTGCGCTCCTCGGGCACCTGGCGCAGGCCGAACCAGCGGATCTCCAGCGGTGCGTCCGACGCTCCCTCGCCCTGGCCCTCGCCCAGCGCCAGCGCCGCGCTGCCGAACAGCAGCAATGCGCCGAATATGACGGTAAGCGATTTCCTCATCACTCACTCTCCTCGAATGTGATTGTCCGCCCTGCGACGCAGGGCTGCCCCGGTGGGCGTTGGTTCCATTGTTGCATGCGCGGGCTCATCCCTTCAGCGACCCCAGGATGATGCCCTTGACGAAGTAGCGCTGCATGAAGGGGTACGTACAGAGTATCGGCACCGTCGACACCATCAGGATGGCGGCCTTGATGGTCTCCGGCGTGTATTGGCGCACCAGTTCCTCCTGGCGCTGGATCGCCTGCACGTCGGCTCCCAGCCCCGAGTAGGCGAAGTTGCTCTCCAGCAGCACGCGGCGCAGCAGGATCTGCAGCACCTTGATCTTGGGGCTGGTGATGTAGATGAGCGCGTCGAACCAGGAATTCCAGTGCAGGACCATCGTCCACAGCGCCACGGTGGCGATGATCGGCATCGACAGCGGCACCACGATGCGGGCGAAGATGATCAGGTCGTTGGCGCCGTCGATGCGGGCGCTCTCCTCCAGCTCCTCAGGCAGCGCCATCAGGTAGTTGCGGGCGATGATCAGCGTGAACGGGTCCACCAGGATCGGCAGAATCAGCGACCAGATCGAGTTGATCAATCCCAGGGTCCGAACCAGGATGAAGAGGGGGACGATGCCGCCCGAGAACAGCATCGTGATCAGCACGAAGATGGTCCAGAAGGTGCGCAGCGGCAGGTAGCGCTTGGCCAGCGGGTACCCCATCGACATCGTCACGGCGACGGTCAGCGCGGTGCCGAGCGCGGTGCGCAGGATGGTCCAGAAGTAGGCGTTGCCGATCGCGGGGGTCTGCAGGATGCGGCCATAGGAGGCCACGCTCATCGCTCCGGGCCGGGGAAATGCCTTGAAGCCGATCTTCATCGCCTCCTCGGCGGTGCTCAGCGACAAGGTGATCTGGCGCATGAACGGGTACAGGATCGTGATGCAGAACAGCACCATGAGGACGGCATTGGTCGTGTCGAAGACCTTCTCGCCCAAGGGCTTCTGCAGCGCCACTGTCAGCTACCAGAGGCCGTAGCCGGTGATGCGCCGCACGATCCGGTCGACGGCCAGCACCAGCACCAGGGCGATCACGTTCTTGGTCAGTCCCACGGCGGTGCCGAACTCGAACTCGAAGCCCTGCAGGCCGACGCGGTAGATGTAGGTGTCGATGATGTCGGCTATCTCGTAGACCAGGGTGTTGTAGAGGTTGAAGATCTGATCGAAGCCGGCGTTGAGGATCTGCGACATGCTCAGGATCAGCAGGATCGCGGTCACCGGCAGGATGCCGGGCAGGGTGATGGAGATCGCGCGCCGCCAGCGGCTGGCGCCGTCCACCACGGCCGCCTCGTAGAGCTCGGGATTGATGCTCGACATGGTGGCCAGGTAGATGATCGTGCCCCAGCCGACCTCTTTCCAGATGGCGCTGATGATCAGGATCGGGATGAACCAGGTCTGGCTGGTCAGGAGCACCGTGGGCTCCAGGTCGAGCAGGCGGACGATGAACCCGTACATGCCGCGTCGCGACAGCAGCTCGGTGATCAGGCCGGCCACCACCACCCAGGACAGGAAGTGGGGGAGGTAGGAGATGGTCTGCACCGTGCGCTTGAACTTGGTGTTGAAGATCTCGTTCAGCAGCAGGGCCAGGATGATCGGCATCGGGAAGCCGAAAATGATGCGCAGCGCGCTGATCTCCACCGTGTTCCAGAAAACGCGGGCCACGTCGTGCTGCTCGAACAGGCGCCGGAAGTGTTTGAGACCTGCCCACGGGCTCGACAGGATGCCTTGGTGGACGTCGTATTCCTTGAAGGCCAGGACGAGACCGTAGATCGGGAAGTAGCGGAACACGACGAAGTAGGCGATGCCGGGCAGCATCAGCAGCATCAGGTAGCGGTGGCGGTACAGCTCCCGGGCCAGGCTGGGTTTGCGGTACTCGGCCAGCTCGGCCGGGGTAACGGCTGCTGCGGAAGGGCGGTCGGCCATGCGGGAAACCTCGGACACTCTAACCTTTCAGCGCCCCGATGAGGGCGCCCTTGACGAAGTACTTCTGCATGAACGGATAGGTGAGCAGGATCGGCACAGTCGACACCAGCAGGATCGCCGCCTTGATCGTCTCCGGCGTGTACTCGCGCAGCAGCCGCTCCTGGGCCATCATCTGCGCGGCGGTCTCCGTGGTGCCGAGCCCGGCGTAGCTGAAGTCGCTCTCCAGGAGCACGCGGCGGAGTAGTTGCTGCACCACCTTGATGCGCGGGTCGGTGATGTAGATGAGCGCGTCGAACCATGCATTCCAGTGGAAGACGATGGTCCAGAGCGCCACCACCGCGAACACCGGCTTGGCCATCGGCATGATGATGCGGAAGAACACCACCAGCTCGCCGGCGCCGTCGATGCGGGCGCTCTCCTCCAGGTCCTCCGGCAGGGTCAGCATGTAGCTGCGCATCACGATCAGGGCGAACGGAGATACCAGCTCCGGGAGCGCCAGCGCCCAGATGGTGTTGATCATGCCCAGAGACCGCACCAGCAGATAGGTGGGGATCAGCCCACCTCCAAAGAACACGGTGAGTGCCGCGAACAGCGTCCAGAAGCGGCGCAGCGGCAGGTAGCGCTTGGCCAGGGGGTAGGCCATCAGGCCGGTCACCAGCAGCGTGAGGGTGGTGCCGACGCCGGTGCGCGCCAGGGTCCAGAAGTAGGCGCGGGCGATGGAGTCGGTCTGGAAGATCCGCTCGTACGACGCCAGCGTGACCTTCTGGAAGTTGGGAATGATGTGGGCGCCGAACCTGAGCGCCTCGTCCGCGGTGCTGAGCGAGATGGTGATCTGGCGCATGAACGGCAGCAGGATGGACACCGACAGCAGGATCAGGAACAGGTGGTTGGCGACGTCGAAGATCCTGCCGCCGGCCCCGGTCGTGCGCAGGGCGGGGCTCCGCCCTTCGGTCTGCGGCATCCCGGCGAGCATAGCCGATCCGGCGATCTCTACCTACACTGAGCCCCCATGACTCGCTTCTCCGTGTCACCCGGCGGCGATGCTCCGGACCGGTTCGAGACCGTTCAACCGGCCCTGCGGGCCGTCCGCGAGTTGCCGCGGCCGTGGACCGGCGATGTGGTGGTCGACCTGGAGCCGGCCGTGTACCGCCTCTCGGAACCGATCGAGATCGGCCCGGACGACGGCGGGCGCGACGGCCATACCCTCACCATCCGCACCCGGCCGGGAGGCGGACGGGCTGTACTGGACGGAACCCACCTCGTCGATGGTTGGCAGCCGGCCGGGCCCGGGCGGTGGCGAGTCTCGGTGGGAGACCGGCGCTTCGGCTCCCTGTTCATCGACGGTGCGCGCTGCGCGCAGGCGCGGTGGCCGGCCGACGGCTACGCCCGCGGGCTGGGATACGATCCGGATGCCCCGCGCCGCCGCATGCGCATCCCGACTGCGGACCTGCCCCGGATCGCGGACCCCGGCGCACTGCAGGTCTTCGTGTGGCCGGGCGGCGACAGTGGCGAGTGGAACTGGTTCTCCGAGGTGGCAGCGGTCGAGGACCTGGACCGCGCGGGCGGCATGCTGACGCTTGCCGGCGACGGCCGTTACCCGCTGGGACCGGGCACGCGGTTCTTTCTGTTGGGGTCGGTCGAGTTCCTGGAGTTGCCGGCCGCGGGGCCGCGTTACGTCCTGGAGCGCGGCTCGGGTGAGGTGCTGCTGCACCTCGACGGCGACATCGCGGGCCGCGACGTCAGCGCGTCGGCCGTGTCGGGCCTGGTGGTCGTGCGCGGCCGCGGGGACGGGCCGGCGGTCAGCGACGTACGCCTGGAGAACCTGGTGCTGCGCGGGTGCGACTACTCGCACGAGTTGCCCGAAGGGGCCGGGCCGCCGTCGGCGGCTGCATGCGCCACGGGCGCCGTGCACGTCGCGGGCGCCGAGCGGGTCGCGGTGGTGGGCTGCGAGATCACGGCCACCGGCCTGCACGGCGTCCACATCGACAGCGCCAACCGCGAGGTCACGGTGGCCGACTGCTGGCTGCACGACATCGGCCACACCGGCGTGCAGGCCGACGCGCCCCGGCTTACGCGCCGGTTCGCGAGCCGCGGCCACCGGATCGTCAACAACCTGATCCATCACACCGGGCGGTGCGTCGGTCACGGCGCCGGCATCCAGCTTTCCGGCGCCGGGGAGTGCGTCGTGACCCACAACCGCGTGCACGACACCCCGCGCTACGCGGTCAGCATCAAGGGCCCGCGGCCGGGCACGATCGTCGGCAGCCGCATCGACGGCGTGACGGTCACCCGCCAGAACGCTCACGAGTTCATCCACTCGCGCGACAACGTGGTCGAGTACAACGACCTGTCGCACGCCAACACCGACTCGCAGGACACCGGCGTGTTCGAGTCCTGGGGGCCGGGGTTGGACAACGTGGTGCGCAACAACCGCGTGCGCGACAGCGAGATCCGCTTCTCCTTCGGCTTCGGGCTCTACCTGGACGACGCCACGAACCGCATGACCGTCGAGCGCAACCTCGTGCACGGCCTGCAGCGCAGCCGGGCGGCGGCGCGCGGTGAGCTCGGTCTGCTGCGCCACCCGATCTACTCCAAGGGGATCGGCAACGTCTTCCGCGACAACGTCGTGGCCGACAACGGCGCCGCGGCCTGCTTCGGCAGCTTCGAGATGGCCGGCGAGCCTTGCCGCGACCTGACGCTGGAGCGCAACGTGTTCGCCGACTGCGGACCGGCGGTGTACAGCTTCCAGAACTGGTCGCAAGACCGCTTCGCGACCGCGGACCGCAACCTGTTCTTCGACCCTGGCGGCTCCTACCTCGTGGACGGCGTGCCGGGCGTCACCGATCTGGACGGCTGGCGGGCGCATCCGGCCGGGCACGACCGCGCGTCGCTGACGGCCGATCCGCGCTTCATGGATGCCCGGCACGGCGACTTCCGGCTGAGGCACGACTCGCCGGCGTGGGCGCTGGGCATCGAGCCGATCGATCTGGCCGCCATGGGGCTGCAGCCCGAGCACCCGTTCGCCGACCCGGACGACCCGATCGCGGCGGTGATCGTGGCGGCCGAAGACGGCCGGCCGTTCGCGAGGCTCTCCGTCGGTGAGACCGTGCGGTTCGCCCTGACGGTCCGCAGCGAACGCGGATTCGTCCTCGATCCCGCGTCTCTGGAGGTGTTCTGGAGCAGCCGCACGCCGCGCGTGGCGGCCGCGGACATCAGCGGCGAGGTCACGGCCAACGCACCCGGGGTGTCGCGGATCACCGCGGCGGCGTGCCGAGGCGGCCGCATCCATGTCGGTGGCGCGGACGTCGTGGTGTCCTGATCGCGGGCAGCGCCGGTCACGCGGTCGCCCGGTACCGTTCGAGCACGCGGCGGTCGGGCTCGAAGCCGATGCCCGGGGCCGTGGGGACGGTGAACACCATGCCGGGTCCGACGGCCGGCGGGGTCAGGTTGAGCTCCTCGCGCAGCGGGTTCCAGGTGCGGTCCAGCTCCAGCAGGGGCTCGCGCGGAAAAAGCGCAGGCGGGCAGGGGGCGATCATCGCCAGCACCTGCAGCGAGGCGGCGACGGCGATCCCCGTGCCCCAGACGTGGGGGATGCAGCGCACGTGCGCCGCGTCGGCCAAGTCGGCGATCTTCAGCGTCTCGGTGATCCCGCCGGCGGCGCAGCAGTCGGGCTGCACGATGTCGGCGGCTTCGTGGCGCAACAGATCGGCGAAGCCCCAGCGCCCGAACTCCGCCTCGCCGGTGGAAATGGGGATCGGCGACTCCCGCCGGAAGCGGCCCAGGCCGGGCAGGTCCTCGGGGATCAGAGGCTCCTCGTACCAGTCGATGCCCGCCGGATGGATGCGGCGCGATCCTCGACACGCACGAGGCCTTCGCCGACGACCGGGTGCGCGCCGAGATGATGCGCCAGTTCGGCTACTTCGTGACCGAGAGCACGCCGCACAACTCCGAGTACCTGCCCTACTTCAACCGCACGGAGGAGCTGCGCGACCACTACGGCGTCGCAAGCCGCGCCCCGATCCCGATGGAGAACACGCGGGTGCGCGACTGGATGAAGGACTCGGGCGGGGAGCAGGACGGTGATGGCGACGTGCCGCCGCTGGCCGCCTCGCACGAGTACGCATCGATGATCATCGAGGCGCGCCTGACCGGGAAGCCGTTCGCCTTCAACGGCAACGTCATGAACCACGGCTCGATCCCCAACCTCCCCGAGCGCTGCTGTGTCGAGGTGCCGTGCCTGGCCGACGGCGAGGGGGTCCATCCCACCTTCGTGGGACCGCTGCCGGCGCAGTGCGCGGCCCTGAACATGAGCAACATCGCCGTGCAGGATCTGGCCGTTCAGGCGGTGCTGGAACGCGACCGTGAGGCCGCGTTCCACGCCTGCGCCCTCGACCCGCTGACCGCCGCCGTGGTCCCGCTGCCGAAGATCCGGCAGATGTTCGACGAGCTGTGGGCGGCCGAGGACGACCGCCTGGCCTATTACGAGTAGCGCTGCGCATGGCTCGGGAGCCCGCGCGATCGCGGTCGGCTTTCCCGGCTCCATGAACCGCTCACAGCGTCGGGTGCGCGAGGGTTCTTCGGAGTGGCTGCCGGATGACTATCGGAGTCTTCAGAGTCACTACCAGCTTCGCAACGGCAGGGAGCTCGTTTGCGAGCTTGAGAGATACCGGCAGCTTCGCGGCACGCGTCTCGTGGACTTGGGAAGTGGCACGGGCGAGTTGACCGAAGAGATCCGCAGGAAGGTGGGTTCGTCCGGTCGGGTGCTTGGCGTCGACGCTGACGAGGGCATGGTAGCGCGGGCGCGGGAGCGCTCGGGTTGTGAGTTCGTGGTCGCCGACCTTCTCGAGTGGCTTGGTGCCGAGAGCGACGATCGGTGGGACATCGTGTTCACCAACGCCGTTCTCCATTGGCTCGGTTCCGCGGACGAGCTGAGCGCCGTTTTCAAGGAAGTCAAGCGGATCATCGGACGCAGAGGGATTCTTGCGGCGAGGTTCTCGCTGTGCGACAACGGCGAGTCTGGAAAGAAGCTTCTGGAATCGGTGCTGCGGGAGTTCTACGGAGCCCCGAGCCGGGTGCACCGGTCGCCCTTTACCTATCGCGGTTGTAGTCGAGCGGTGGAGGAGGCGGGTTTCAGATTGCTCATCCATCGGCGATGCCGATTCCGGATGTTTCAGGATGCCGACATGGAGATCGCGTGGATTCTCAGTTCCCAGCCGCTGGGACGGTACGTCGATTGCGCCGACATGCCGCGCTTCAAACGTGTATGTGCAGAAACCTGGAGGCGGATGGCCGCTCCGTTGTGGGCCGATCATGTCCTGATGATTGCTGATCCGTATGTCTGAATCGGCGTATGGCGCTGCCAGACCTCTCGCCGGACCGCCGCCGGGATGCCGCGTCCGGCCCGAGGCCGCGACGTCGGCGCCGAAGTAGGATGTGCGCCGGCCGTTCCGGCTGTTTCGCCGACGGCGCTAGACCATGCGGATCCCGCTGCGTGTGCGGCGGCGGCCGGCTGCGCGGGTCGCTGCGCCGGTGAGGTCAGGTTGCCGATAGCAGGCGCAGGAAGTCCTCCTCGTCCCGACACTCCAATGCTGCGGCCATCAGCCGCTCCGATACGCCTTCCATCGCTGCCAGCCGATCGGACAGCGAAGCCGACACGGAAATGCCGCGGGAGGCGAGCACCTGGAGCGCGCTTGCGCGCAGCGCCTCCGCCCGGCCTTCGGCGCGCCCCTCCTGGCGGTGGTGGCGCAGGAACGGGTCGCCGTCCGGCTCCGTCCCCTCGGCTGCGCCCAGCGCACGCCCCACGCGATTCAGCACTACGGCGGTCTGCGCGGACAGCTCCGGCTCATTCAGTGCCGCGTGGATCTCGTCGGCCGTCCAGCCGGGAAACGCCAGGCTCGCCGCGGCCGGACGAAAGATGTCGCCCTCCCGCACGTGGATCGTCAAGCCCGGACGCAACGACGCCGGCCGGCTCGGCTGCGGCTCCTCCGGCACCTCCACCCATACCTCGGGGAAGCCCCACGACTCGTACAGCATGAGCTTGTTGCGCCGTACGTCGGTGGTGTTGTCCACCTCCAGCACCACGTCCGGCAACGCGTCCGTGCCCACCTCGACCGCACTGCCCGCGGGTTCGGTTTGCGCTGGGCGAAGAAAGAGGATCTGGTCGGCCTGCATGATGCGCTGCCGCTCGCCACGGGCGTTGCGCACCAGCAGGTCGGTGTGGCCGACCGCCTCGATCGGCGCGCCCCGCGCCGCCGCGATCCGGTCGGCCAGTCGGGCGAGCCGCGATGCCGGTCGTTCGTGATAGTAGCTGACGGGTTCGCAGATCATGGCGATCTCTGTGTCGGCGTCCCAGTATTCAAGGCGGATGTCGCCAACGTCGATCTGGTCGCGGGGGATGCGTACTGCGCGGCATCCCGGAAACTCCAGCGCTTCCGGCTCGCGGCGCTCCGCGGCCGACGCCGGCAGGGTGGCGACGACCGTTTCAGGCATGGCCCAGACTGGCACGGGCGGTCTGCTCAGGCAAGCAACAGCGAAGCTGGACCCGTACCGCGGCCGCCAATTTCGTCGCGCGGCACACGGCGGCCCTCTCGGCGTCGGGATCAGGCCGCTCGGTTGAATGCAGAAGCCCCAGGACGAGAGCCGCGTCGAGCCGATAGAGAAGGTCGACGATACGCGGCGTCCGCAGCGGCCCGCAGATGTTCTCGTAGGCGACGCGAAGACTCGTGCATGGGCGCCACCACTCCGCAATTCGCGCGAACTCCAAGGCGGGGTCTCCCATCAGGGCATTGGACCAATCGATGATGGCTCGAACGGAGCCCGCCGTCGCGAGGATGTTGGGCGGACGAAAGTCCATGTGCAGCAGCGACGGACGGTAGCTGCGGAGCCTGAGGACGCTCTCGATGCAGTCGGTGTCCGGGACCGGGAGTGACACTCCGGTCGCCTTTTCGAGTTCATGAGCCCGTCGCGTGATCCGGCGTGCGATACAGGAGGCGAACGGCAGGCCCTCGTGAGCAACCAGGGTTCGAGGCGCCGTACAGGCGTGTATCCGGCTGAGCAGATGAGCCAGATGATCGTCGCTCACCTCGCAGGTCTCATCATCTTCGACGAACTCCTGGATCAGGCACGGGTACGGGCCGTCGGTCACCAGGCCGAGACTGATCGGAACCGGGATTCCTTGTGAGCTCAGGTAGCGGCCCAGATGCTCTTCCTGGCACAGAAGGGCACGCGCGGAGCACGAAGGATCGTTCGCGTTGCCCAAATCCTCGCGCGGTGCCGTCTTAAGCACAGCCTTGACCCCTGCACCGATCACCGCGCGAAAGACGGTGAACTCTGCCCCCTGCCGATAGCGAGTGATGGACTGCACGCGAATCCCGAGCTGCCGATGAATGTGGGCCGCCAGCACATCGCGATCTATCACGCCGCTCACGAGAACGTCTCCTGATCTGATTGTAAACGGTGCATCGGTGCCGGTGTTAGACTGAGCCGAAGCGGCGAGGAGCGTGTGATGTCTGACAGCCCTGATCTGTACGATCTTGTGGCGACGAAGAGGAAGGCGTCGTGAGCGAGAATCAGAACGTCGAGTGGAAGGAATCGTGGCGGGACGAGTATCTGAAGTGGGTGTGCGGGTTCGCCAACGCGCAGGGTGGCGTGCTGGAAATCGGCAAGAACGACCGGGGCGAGGCGGTCGGCGTGAAAGACGTTCTTCGATTGCTTGATGAGATTCCGAACAAGGCGCAGGCGCTGCTCGGCATTATGGTGGACGTGAACCTGAAGACGGAGTCGGGTCGGGAGTACCTGCAGATCGTGGTCGATCCTTACCCCAACCCGATCAGCTACAAAGGCGAATTCCACTACCGGAGCGGCAGTACCAAGCAGGTGCTGCGTGGCGCGGCGTTGAGCCGCTTTCTACTGCGGAAGCATGGCCGGGCGTGGGACGACGCACCACTGCCCGGCGTCGGACTCAAGGACCTGGACGGGCGCACATTGGACGGATTTCGTCGCCGCGCCGCCGCCAGTGGGCGGTTGGGCAGGGACATCCTCGACGAAACCGACGCCGGCGTGATCGAGAAGCTGCGCCTGCGGGAGGGCGGATACCTGAAGCGGGCGGCCATGCTGCTGTTCCATCCGGAGCCGGGACGCTTCGTGCGCGATGCCTACGTGAAGATCGGGTATTTTCGCGGCGCCGAGTTGTTGTATCAGGACGTGATCGAAGGCGACCTGTTCGCGCAGGTCGATCGTACCATGGACCTGCTCTACTCCAAGTATTCGCGGGCTCTGGTTTCCTACGACGGCGTCTATCGCGTGGAGACCTTTCCGGTACCGCGCGACGCGATGCGCGAGGCGGTGATCAATGCGGTGATCCATCGCGACTACGCCGATCCCGTACCCATTCAGATCCGGGTGTACGACGAGCGGATCGTGTTGTGGAATCCCGGACGCTTGCCGGGTGACTGGTCGGCCGAGCGATTGACCGGGGAGCACGCGTCGGTGCCCTACAATCCCGCAATCGCCTATGCGTTCTTCCGGGCCGGAATGATCGAAGCGTGGGGCCGCGGCATTCGGCGCATCGCCACGGCTTGCGAGGACGCTGGCAATCCGGCACCGGAGTGGAAGATCGAGCCCGGCAGCGGCCTGTGGTTGGAGTTCCCCTATTCCGCGCCTACCAGGCGGCCGATGCCGTGGCGGGCGGCGCCTCCGGCGAGAGGGCCGGTACGGCCCGAGCTGCGACTGGAAGGACCGAGGAGAACAACCGAAGCACCACGGTAGAGGGCCAAGTTGGAGACCAAGCGGTAGTGACAGCCAGAGACGCGGGTAACGGGGTGCGGCCAGAGTCACGGCCAGAGTCGCAGCCAGAGTCACTGGAGGCGAAACTGCTCACGCTACTGGCCGGCGGCTCGATGGCAAAGGCTGAGCTGTCGAAGAACCTGGGACAGAAGGGGGTTTCCGGCCAGCTCAACAAGGTAGTGCGGCGACTCCTGGCGGACCGGATGATCGAGTACACTCTGCCCGATAAGCCGCGCAGCCGTTTGCAGCAGTACCGGCTGACGGACCGGGGGCGAGCTGTGACGGCAACTCTGGCGCGGGGGAACGCAGAGCCGTGAACACGGTCGGCGAACGGTCGAACGCGACATGCTCTCCGGCTGGCTGAAGCGACGGAGACACAACGACTGAGCCCAAGCGGCGAGGAGCGCGTGCATGCCTGAGAGCCTTGACCTGTACGTATCGCCCGCGGGTGACGACGCCTGGAGCGGTCGTCATCCCGATCCGACCGGCGACGGCAGCGACGGACCGTTCGCGACCCTGGAGGCGGCCCGCGATGCCTTCCGGGAGCGGCGTCGTTCCGGAGCGGCCGGCGGCGCGACGGTGTGGCTGCGCGGCTGGAGCTATCAGCGGGAATCGACCTTCGAGCTCGGCGCCGAGGACGGCGGCAGCAAGGACGAGCCGGTCGTCTACCGCGCCTTCCCGGGCGAGGAGGTGAGACTGATCGGCGGGCGCACGGTGTCCGGCTTCCGGCCGATCGCCGAGGCCGGCGCTACCGCGGGGACTTGGCAGCGCCTGTCGCCGGCTGCCCGCCTGCACGTAGTGGTGGCGGACCTGCGCGCGCAGGGCATCAGCGACTACGGCTCCCTCGAGCCGGTGGGTTTCGGCCGCGGAAGGCGGCCGACCGCCCTGGAGGTGTTCCACGGGGACCGGCGCATGACCCTGGCGCGCTGGCCCGACCACTCGTTCGTGAACGTCGCCTGCGTCGACGTGCCGGGGCGTAGCGGCACCGACGACGTGCCCTGGGACGCCAGCAGCGACGAGCCCAACCGCAGCTTCGAGTACTTCGGCGACCGGCCGCGCGGCTGGCGCGAACCGGCCGAGGCGCTGGTGCACGGCTACTGGACCTACGACTGGGCCGACTCCTACCAGCGCATCGAGTCCATCGACCTCGACGCGCGCCTGATCACCACCGACCAGCCCGGCGCCTACGGCTACACCACCGGGCAGCGCTACTACTACCTGAACGTGCTGGAGGAGCTGGACTCGCCGGGCGAGTGGTACCTGGACCGCAAGGCCCGCCTCCTCTACTTCTGGCCGCCGGGCGATCCGTCACCGCCTGACGTGACGGTCACGGTGTCGCTTGTCGAGGAACCGGTAGTCTCCCTCCGCGACGCCTCGCACGTGGAGATCCGCGACATCACCGTCGAGTGCTGCCGCGGCGACGGCATCGCCATCAGCGGGGGCCAGGCCGTCACCGTCTGCTGCTGCGAGGTTCGCAACACCGGCGAGTACGGCATCAGGGTGGAGGAGGGCTCGGGCCACCGCATCGAACGGTGCCGGATCCACTACACCGGCGCCGGCGGCGTGCAGCTCTCCGGCGGCGACCGCCGCACGCTCACACCCGGCGGCCACGTGGTCGAGAACTGCGACATCCACCACTTCAGCCGCCTGCAGCTCACCTACACGCCCGGGGTCGACCTGCACGGCGTCGGCCACCGGGTGGCGCACAACCACCTGCACGACGCGCCGCACACCGCCGTGCTGCTGAGCGGCAACGACCACGTGGTGGAGCTCAACGAGATCGACCACGTCTGCACCCAGACCGGCGACGCCGGCGCCTTCTACATAGGCCGCGACTGGACCGAGCGCGGCAACGTGGTGCGGCACAACTACTTCCACGACCTGGGCATCTTCGGCTACGGCCGCCACGGCGTGCGCGCGGTCTACCTGGACGACTGCGCCAGCGGCACCACGGTCTACGGCAACGTCTTCCTGCGCTGCACGCGCGCGGTGCTGATCGGCGGCGGGCGGGACAACCGGGTGCAGAACAACCTGTTCGTGCACTGCGAGCCGGCCATCCAGCTCGACGGTCGCGGCCAGTGCCTGACCGAGCAGTGGCGGGACATGGTCTACAACACCATGCGCCCGCGGCTCGAGGAGATGAACCACCACGAGCCGCCCTACGCCGACCGGTACCCGCAGTTGGCCGAGCTGGACGCCGTGTACGAGGCAGGCGAGGGCTTCGCGCCGACCGGCAACCTGATCGCCAACAACCTCTGCTACGGCGGTCGCTGGCTGCTCACCCTGCGCGACGTCGACCCCCACCTGCTGCCGGACGACGGCAACCTGATAGGGGTCGATCCCGGCTTCGCCGACGAGCCCAACGACGACCTGCGGCTGGCGACGGGATCGCTCGCCTACGAGGCCGGCATGCAGGCGATCCCGTTCGACCGCATCGGCCGTGCGGCGTCCATCGGCCCAAACGCGCGCGACCGGATGGCGACGACGTGCTCGCGCTGCTGTCCATGAAGTACGTTGAGGAGGAGCAGGATGCGCGTACCTAAGCCTCGATACAGCAAAGAGGAGTTCTCCCGGCGCGGCGACGAGATTTACGATCGGGAGATAGGTCCTCATGTTGGTCCCGAAGACGAGGGAAAAGTCGTCGTCATCGACATCGAGACGGGTGCCTATGAAATGGATCATGACGAACTGGCTGCATCGGACCGCCTACTGTCCCGCGTACTCGACGCGCAAGTGTGGACGATGCGTGTCGGATCCCGATACGCCCGAAGGATTGGAGCTCGGTGCGAGGCGAGCGATGTATGATAGTCGGCCGTGTCAACGCGTACCGCGAGGCCGTCATCTCCCTGAGCGTGGAGGGATCAGGCGGCCGGAGACGTGAGATCGACGCGGTCGTTGACACGGGATTCAACGGCTATCTCACGCTTCCAGCGACCCTCATTCAGGAGCTGGGGCATGTTTGGCGCCGGCGCGGGCGCGCGATGCTGGCTGACGGCAGTGACAGCGTATTCGATATCTACGAGGCCGTCGTGACATGGGATGGCGGGTCGCGACGCATAGCCGTGGACGAGGTAGAGTGTGATCCTCTTGTTGGCATGTCTTTGCTCTACGGCTTCGAGTTGACGGTTCAGGCCGTAGATGGTGGCCGAGTACTCATAGGTCCCTTGCAGTAGCATTGTGGGACGCTAGAACGTCGAGGTCCATCATGTCCGTCGCGAGAAAGCGCGCCTGACTGTAACCTCGGTGCGCATCGACGCGGGTGATAGACTGAGCCGGAGCGCGAGGGAGCGTGTAAATGGCTGAGAGCCTTGATCTTTACGTGTCGCCCGCAGGAAATGACGGCTGGAGCGGCCGCCATCCCGGCTTCGCCGACGAGCCCAACGACGACCTGCGGCTGGCGACCGGGTCGCTAGATGACGAGCTGCTCACACGGTTGGCGAACATCCATGGAGAGGGCGACATTCTGCCATTGCCGTCGATGACCGTGCAGAAGCGGCGGTTGCGCGGCTGCACTGTGGCGGCAGTCACTGTCGAGCCCTCTTCGAACACTCCGGTTCGGTTCAGAGGCCGCGTGTGGGTTCGCGTCGGCCCATCCGTGCGCGAAGGGTCCGTGGAGGACGAGCGTCTGCTTGCCGAGCGTCGTCGCGCGGCGGACCTGCCATTCGACATGAGGCCCGCCAGCGGCGCAGGCGTTGACGACCTCGACATGGATTTCGCGCGTACCCAATATCTGCCGAACGCCATCGCTCGCGAAGTCCTGGAGCGGAATGAGAGATCGCCGGAGCACCAACTGCGTTCGCTACGGCTGGTCCAGTCGGATAGCCCCACAAGGGGAGCGGTCCTCGCGTTGGGCAAGGATCCGCAGGCACTCGTTCCAGGAGCATATGTCCAATTCCTGCGCATCGACGGCACTGAGATCACGGATCCGATCAGGGACCAGAAGCACCTGACCGGCCGATTGGATGATGTGATTCGCCGGCTCGATGAGCTCGTCGAGCTGAACGTATCGGTCGAACCCAGGTCGCCGGGGAGCCGCGCGAGGTGCGCCGGCCTGACTATCCCGTTGATGCACTGCGCCAATTCGCCCACAACGCGCTCATGCATCGCAGCTATGAGGGGACCAATACACCAGTGCGCATTCGCTGGTTCGCCGACCGTGTGGAAGTCGTCAGTCCCGGCGGCTTGCACGGCAGAATCACGCCGGAGAATTTTGGCACCGGCGACACCGATTATCGCAATCCGTTACTGGCCGAGGTCATGTACAATCTCGGGTTTGCTCAGCGGTTCGGGCTGGGTGTCCCGCTCGCACGGGAGGCCCTTGCTGCGAACGGGAACCCCGAGCCTGAATTCCGATTCGAGAACGCGCTGGTTGCCGTCATCGTGAGGGCAGCGCCATGAGGAGCATCGCCGTATTCAACAACAAGGGAGGAGTTGGGAAGACATCACTCGTCTATCATCTCGCATGGATGTACGCCAACCTGGATTACAACGTCGTGGTGGCCGATCTCGACCCGCAGGCCAACCTCACCAGCATGTTTCTGGAAGACGAGGAGTTGGAGCATCTCTGGGCTGACGATGGCACTGACGGAACGATCTATTCGTCACTGCGGCCTCTCCTTGAGGGAACCGGAGACGTAACGAGGCCGCGTGTCGCAGAACCGTCATCGGGTATCGCATTAGTTCCGGGCGACATGCTGTTGTCAGGTGCCGAAGACGAGCTGGGGAGCAATTGGCCGGACTGCCTCGACGTGAAACCCCGTGCGTTCCGTGTGTTGTCGGCTATCTGGCGGGTGCTGCGTATGGCGGCGGATGAGTATCGAGCGGACCTGATCCTGCTGGATGTAGGTCCCAACATCGGAGCTCTCAACCGAGCCGCGCTGGTCGCCGCGGACCATGTGGTAGTGCCATTGGCCCCGGACCTGTATTCCTTGCAAGGGCTTCGCAATCTCGGTCCGACGCTCGGTCGATGGCGGCGGGGGTGGTCGGAGCGACGGGAACGCAACCCCCTGAGCGAACTCGATCTGCCGCGGGGCGGCATGCAACCGATCGGCTACGTGGTGTTTCAGCACGCGGTTCGTTTGAACCGTCCGGTCAAGGCATATGAACGGTGGATGGACCGCATTCCGGGGGCATACCGCGACTCCGTCGTGGGGAATACGGATAAGCCGGCCCCTGCCATGGAAGAGGACCCGCATTGCCTGGCGACGCTGAAGCACTTCCGCAGCCTGATGCCTCTCGCACAGGAGGCTCGCAAGCCGATGTTCGCCTTGAAGCCCGCCGATGGCGCCCTCGGCGGCCACGTCAGTGCCGTGCGAGGCTGCTACCATGACTTTCAAGCGCTCGCACGCGAGGTGGCGCGCCGATGTGCCGTCACGGCGTCCGAAGCGTGAGTTCGACGAGCCCTGATCCATGGCCTTGAAGAAGTCCCAACTCTACTCATCACTCTGGCAGAGTTGCGACGAGTTGCGCGGCGGCATGGATGCCTCGCAGTACAAGGACTACGTGCTGACCCTGTTGTTCATGAAGTACGTGTCCGACAAGTACGCCGGCAATCCCGATGCGCTCATCGAAGTGCCGGCCGGCGGGGGCTTCGCGGACATGGTGCAGCTCAGGGGCGACAAGGAGATCGGCGACAAGCTCAACAAGATCATCGGCCGACTCGCCGAGGCCAACGACCTCAAGGGGGTCATCGACGTAGCCGACTTCAACGATGGAGACAAGCTCGGCGCCGGCAAGGAGATGCAGGACCGGCTCTCGAAGCTGGTCGCCATCTTCGACGGACTCGATTTCCGTGCCAACCGGACCGAGGGCGACGACCTGCTCGGCGACGCCTACGAGTACCTGATGCAGCACTTCGCCACCGAGTCGGGCAAGAGCAAGGGACAGTTCTACACCCCCGCCGAGGTGTCCCGTATCATGGCGAAGGTGGTCGGCATCGGCCCGGACACCCGCCCGGATCACACCATCTACGACCCGACCTGCGGCTCCGGCTCGCTGCTGCTCAAGGCCGCCGACGAGGCGCCGGCCGGCATCACCGTCTACGGTCGGGAGATGGACAACGCGACCTGGGCGCTGGCGCGGATGAACATGATCCTGCACGACCATCCGACTGCCGAGCTGTGGCGGGGCAACACGCTGGCCGCCCCGTATTTCAAGAACCCCGACGACAGCCTCAAGACCTTCGACTTCGCCGTCGCCAATCCGCCCTTCTCCGCCAAGGCATGGTCCAGCGGCCTCGATCCGGCCAACGACCGGTACCGGCGCTTCGCCTACGGCATCCCTCCGGCCAAGAACGGCGACTACGCTTACCTCCTGCATCTGATCACTTCGCTCAAGAGCAGCGGCAAGGGCGCGATCATCCTGCCCCACGGCGTACTGTTCCGCGGCAACCGGGAGGCGGACATCCGCCGCAACCTCCTCCGGCGCGGCTTCATCAAGGGCATCATCGGCCTGCCACCCAATCTGTTCTACGGCACCGGCATCCCCGCCTGCATCCTGGTGATCGACAAGGAGTACGCCGCCGCCCGTCGCGGCGTCTTCATGATCGACGCCAGCCGGGGCTTCCTCAAGGACGGCAACAAGAACCGCCTGCGTGCTCAGGACATCCATCGGATCGTGGACGTGTTCAACCGCCAGCTTGAAGTGCCGCGTTACTCGCGCATGGTGCCGCTGGCGGAGATCGCCGGTCATGCCAACGACTACAACCTCAACATCCCGCGCTACGTCGACTCCAGCGAGCCCGAGGACCTGCAGGATCTCGAAGCCCACCTGCACGGCGGCATCCCGGACCGCTCCTCGACGCGCTCGACCCCTACTGGACGGTGTTTCCCTCGCTGCGCCGCACGCTGTTCGAGTCCAACGGGCGGCCCGGCTACAGCGATCCACTCGTCGGGACGCAGCAGGTGAAGGCCACCATCCTCGGCTCCGCAGAGTTCGCGTCGTTCGAGAGGCGGGTCGCGGCCATCTTGGACGCTTGGCACGACACGCACGAACAGCTTCTCCGCGGCCTTGAAGTCGGCGCGGTTCCCAAAGTGGTCATCCATGACTTGGCGGAGGATCTGCTCGCGCGGTTCGCGGATCTGCCGCTGCTCGACCGATACGACGTGTACCAGCGGCTGATGGACTACTGGGAGGAGGTGATGCAGGACGACGTATACCTCATCGCTGCCATCGGCTGGGTCGATGCTGCCAAACCACGCGGTATCATCGAAGACAAGGAACGGAAGATCAGGGAGACGGCGGATCTCACCATCAAGCGCAAGAAGTACAAGATGGACCTGATTCTTCCGGCGCTGATCGTGGCGCGCTGGTTCGCGGCGGAGCAGGCCGCCATCGAGAGGCTTCAGGAGGACCACGAGACCGCCGCCCGCGAACTGGAGGAGTTCGTCGAGGAGCATGCCTCTGCCGATGCAGGTGAGGGCGGACCGTTGGCGGAAGTCACGAACGAACGCGGCAGAGTCACCGGGGCTGCCGTGAAGGCGCGGCTCAAGGCCATCCGCGGCGAAGCGGAGAGCGATGAGGAGCGGGACATCCTCAAGCGCTGCCTGGCACTGATCGAAGCCGAGTCCAAGGCGGGGAAGGCCGTCAACGAGGCGCAGGCCGACCTGGACCGAGCGGTGCTGGCCCGCTACACCACGCTCTCCGAGGCGGAGATCAAGACGCTGGTGGTCGAGGACAAGTGGTCCGCCAGCATCCGGGCCGCCATCGACCATGAGGTGCAACGGCTGACCCGGCAACTTGCCGGGCGCGTCCGGGAGCTGGAAGAGCGCTACGCGCGGCCCCTGCCAGCGCTGGAACACGACGTGGAAGAACTCAGCGCCAAGGTCGAGGGTCATTTGCGTCGAATGGGCCTGTCGTCATGAGTGACGCGTTCGATTTCAATCACTTGGTGGAGCTGTGCCGCCGGGCGGACGAGGAAACTCGGCGCTCGGCGGTCCGGGCCGTCGACCGCTCGCTGGTCGTGCGGAACTGGCTGTTCGGATGGTACCTCGTCGAGTACGAGCAGAACGGCGTTGATCGGGCCAAGTACGGCGTTCAGCTCCTGTCACGCGTGGCCGACCAGTTTCGCCAAGCGGGAATCAAGGGCGCGTCCACTACCCGCTTGAAGCTCTATCGCCAGTTCTATCTGCAGCGCAAGCCGATTGGTCCGACGCTGTCGGACCAATTGCTGCTCCCGGCGTTCGCCGTTGAGGCATGCGGAATTAGCCCGACACGGTCTGCCGAGGCATTCCTCACGTCTCGGGGCGGCGCCATCGATTCGACCTTGTGGTTCGCGAATCGCCTGCTGAACTGCCGGAGACATCCGGCGCAAACGTCGAGGATTACGTGCAGATGAAACTGGCGGTACCGCCATGAACGCGGATACTGGGCCCATCCCGAACTGGAGCCCGCGGGGTGTTCTGCCCCCGGTTCCCTCGGGAACCTCTGCACCGCTGAACCGATCTCCGTACCCTGTTTCCCTGATCGATTTCGTGTTGCGGTTCGGCAACACGGAACCTCGCAGAGAAATCGTCAGCGGGTTTCTCGAATTTCGTGGCGCTCTGCAGACCATCGGCCTCGTCAAGGGCTTTCAGTGGATCGACGGCAGTTTCGTTGAAGATATCGAGACGGTCGAAAAACGAGCGCCGGGCGACATCGATGTCGTCACGTTCATTCATCTTCCTGATGACAAGGATCAGGCAACCTTGCATCAGCATTCGCCTCGGCTGTTTGACCCGACGGCGACCATCGAAGACTTCGGCGTCGACGCATATTTCGTGCAATTGAACGCGGCGGCGCCGGAGTCTCTCGTTGCTCTATCTGCATATTGGTACAGCCTGTGGTCCCATCGACGAGATGGACGATGGAAGGGATACTTGCAGATCGATCTCTCCCCTGCCGACGACCAGGCAGCCAAGGCACAGCTTGATGCCATGCTGAATGAGAGAGGCCAGCCATGAATACAAGAGAGTTTCGTTTTCTTCAAGCGGAACAGGCGACTCTGGAAACCCTACTCACGCAGCTCCCAGCCTCAAATGTGATAGAACGGCAGGGTCTGGAGTTTCGCAAGAAGAAGGTCGAGGAAGCCTTGGCGTCGCAGGAGGCCCCAGATCGCCAACCAGCCCAGCTCCGCTTGACGTTTCGCGGGAAGCCCATCGCGGGTTCCTACGGCATATTCGCTGATTTCGGTGCGAGTGCCGTAAGGGCGTTCTCGGACGCAGTCGCGGCGATCGGGGCCAGCCGCAACACGTCCATCGGATCGCGTGGGAAACTCCCCAACCGTGAGAACTACCGGTTGCTGATAACGGGCACGGCCTCGGGGTCATTTGGTTTCGAACTCCAAGAAGCCCCGCAGGACGACGCTTTCGCCGAGCCTCGTCGTCTTGAGTTCTTTGACGGGCCGTCTGCCATCGAGTCGGCTGTCGACCTAACGATGTCGCTCTTGGAGGCCACTGTTGACACCGACGAGAAGTTGACGGAGGCCATAGCGGATGCCCATCCCCGTGCGCTCAATGCGCTGCGCGCATTCCTGAAGCAGATGGCGGATCACGAGGCCGTCTGCGCACTCGAATTCAAGGACCACGTCTTTCGGTTTGCCGACGTGGGCCAAGTCCGTCAAAGCGAAATCCGCTTGAGTCAGGATCACATGTTCGAGGAAGAGCTGAACATCTCGGGCCGCTTTCGAGGGGCGTTGCCTGCTCGCCGCGAATTCGAGTTCCTGAGTGGGGAGAGTGGCGAGGTCATATCGGGAAAGATCGACACTTCCATCAAGGATGCCGACACGATAAACGAAATCCTCGATCGTCCCGCCAGGATCAGGGTCCATGCGAGGCGAGTGGGCAGTGCCCGCCCGCGTTATGTCCTTCTGGCCTACGAAGCCACCAGCGGCCGCGATGGGCATTGACGTGATCTCAGCAGAACAACCAGTCACCACACCTCGTGCCAATGAACTGTCGACCGTTCCGCAGGGCTACAAGCGTTCTGATGCGGGCCTGATTCCGCAGGACTGGCGCGTGTCGACCATCGGCGCGGAGTTCAGAATCCAACTCGGCAAGATGCTCGACGCAGCGAAGAACTCGGGAGTACCGAAGCCGTACCTCGGCAATCGGTCTGTTCAATGGGGACGGATTGACGTAGACGACATCGACACGGTTCCGATGACGCCGGCCGATCTGCAGAGGTTCCGTCTCCAACAAGGCGATCTGCTGGTCTGCGAAGGTGGTGAGATAGGGCGAGCTGCCATCTGGGACGATTCCACTCCGGAGTGCTATTACCAAAAAGCTCTGCACAGACTCCGATCAAAGGGTCGCTATGACGTCTACCTTATGATGTCGCTGCTGGAACTGTGGGCGTCGACCGGCTATCTGGCCAACTACGTCACTCAAACGAGCATCGCGCATCTGCCGAAAGACAAACTCGAGATCGTGCCGTTGCCCACTCCCACTCCTCACGAACAACTTGCCATCGCCGAAGTGTTATCTGATGTGGATCGGTTACAACGAGCATTAGAAGCGCTAATCGCGAAGAAGCGGTGTATCAAGCAAGCTGCGATGCAACAGCTCCTCGCCGGCAAGACCCGCCTTCCAGGATTCGGGGGCGAGTGGAAAGCAAGGACGATGGGAGATATCGCCGAAATTGATCCGGAGAATCTCTCGGGTAGTACGAATCCGGAGTACGGATTCAATTATATTTCACTTGAGCATGTCGATAAGGGAAGACTGTACGGTTGGACCGAGGAGATCTTTCGAACAGCTCCTTCACGGGCGCGGCGGGTGCTTCGAACAGGTGATGTTCTCATGTCAACTGTTCGTCCGAACCTCATGGCACATCTATATTTCCAAGAGCAAGTAAGAAATGCCGTTTGCTCAACTGGATTGCTGTCATTCGAAGCAGACACAACATATCGGACCAACGCTTCATATTTGCTCATCTGTTTAGTCGTGGCGTAAAAATGCAGATCGATCGATTGCTTGCTGGATCGAATTATCCGGCTATCAACAGTGGCGATGTACGGCGGATCGAGATCCCTTGCCCTCCGGGGATTATTGAACAGCGTGCTGTCGCATCCGTGCTCTCGGACATGGATGCGGAGGTCGTGGCCTTGGAGCAACGGCTGGACAAGGCTCGGGCCGTGAAGCAGGGCATGATGCAGCATCTCCTCACCGGCCGCATCCGGCTGGTGGAACACGGGGCGAAGGCGAAAGCAGCGGTAGCTTTATGACGCCGATCCGTATTTTTGTAAGCAGCGTGCAGCGGGAGTTCGCGGACGAGCGAGTGGCGCTGCGGGACTACGTGCGCGGTGATCCACTCCTACGGCGGTTCTTCGAAGTGTTTGTGTTCGAGGATGTTCCGGCGATCGACCGGGGGCCGGACCAGCTCTACCTAGGGGAGATGGAGCGGTGCGACCTGTACGCAGGGCTCTACGGCAACGATTACGGATTCGAGGACAACGACGGGCTCTCGCCTACGGAGCGTGAGTTCGACCGCGCGACGGAGATCGGCGCGTACCGCCTGATCTTCGTCAAGGGGGAAGCAGAAAAGCAGCGCCACCCGAAGATGCGGGCGCTGATCGGGAAGGCCGAGGCCGGGCTGATCCGACAACGATTCAACACTCGGGAAGAGCTCGTGACCGGGCTCTACGCGGCTCTCGTGGAGTACCTGGAAGCGAAGGAGCTCATTCGTTTCGGGCCGTTCGACGCCGCCTCCTGTGCCGAGGCGAGGCTGGACGATCTGGACATCGAGTTGATGACGCGGTTCGTTCGCACGGCGCGCCGCGTGCGCGGCTTCCCAATCCCGGAGGACGCTCCCCTGGAGACAGTGCTCGAACACCTGAACCTGCGAAACGACGGGCAGCTCACGAACGCGGCGGTGCTGCTCTTCGGGAAGACTCCTCAGCGATTCCTGATCTCATCGGGCGTCACCTGCGCGCACTTCCACGGGAGGCACGTCGTCAAGCCGATTCCGGCCCACCAGAAGTTCGAGGGCAACCTCTTCGCTCTGGTCGATCAGGCGGTGGACTTCGTGCTGAGCAAGATCGCGCTCCACGTGGGAACTCGGGCCGACAGCGTACGGGCGCCAGTCACGTACGAAATCCCGAAGGAGGTCGTGACGGAGGCCGTCGTCAACGCGGTGGCGCACCGTGATTACACGAGCAGCGGGAGTGTGCAGGTCATGCTCTTCGCTGATCGCCTGGAAATCATGAACCCGGGGAGGTTGCCACCGGATCTGACCATCGAGCAGTTGAAACAGCCGCACGCGTCCTTACCCGGGAATCCTCTGATCGCGACTCCGTTGTACCTGAGTCAGTACATCGAGCAGTCCGGAACCGGAACGCTCGACATGACCCGCCGCTGCCTCGACGCCGGTCTCCCGGAGCCGGAGTTTTCCGTTTCCGGCGGATTCATGGCAACGGTGCGCCGCCCAGCGCTCGCCGGGAGGAATGGGATCCGCAGCGTCGTCATCGCCCGGTGCCGGAACGCACCGGTGGCCGAGGTCGAGCTGCTGGCTCTGTTTCCGGACCGGACCTGGAAGCGCGGGATCACCGATGAAGACGGCATGGCGCACCTGGAACTGCACGCGACACACCTTCCCCTGACCGTGTTCGCGGCGCGCGAAGGCTTCCGCGCATGCATCAGCACAGGCTGGATTCCGGATGATGGGTCGCTTGCCCTGGAGCTGACGTCGCTGCCTGGCGGGGGATCGGTCATCTTCTACGATGCGGTTGGTTCCGTGCCGGGACTCGCCGGATGGATCAATCCGATACGAGATCCGTTGGACCGGAGCTACCTTTACACGTTCAACGTGGCCGTCAACGGAGGAAAGCCGCAACCCGTCGAATTCAGCCTGGGCGACGACCTGCGTCTTACCGACGCCAACGGAGCGGAACGGAGCGTACGCATCGTCGAGATCCAGGGCCGTTCTGCGCTCGTGGAGTATTGAGGGAGTCGTTCCGCGACCGAGGGATCGAGCTAAATCGCGAACACGCCTTCAAACAGGCCGTCCGGATTGCATGAAACGGCTACCGTCCGGCTGATCGCGTCCTTGTTGATGGGGCCGTAGATGTGCGGGAATTTCTCCCTGCCGCCCTGCTCGTAGCGGGTCTCCGGTTGCAGCCTGGTCGGCATGATCTCCAATAGGAGCAGGTCGATTCTGCCGCGGAGGTTGTAGTCGGCGACTCGCTCGAGCTGCTGAAGCTCGGAGCAGTGGATGAACCCGTCCTTCCGGTAGCGGTCGGGCACGTACGTGGGCAGGTCGGCCTGTCGGTCCCATTCGCCCTGTATCGCGATGTGGTAGATCATTCGAGAGTCTACACGTTGAACTTCACATCGATCACGTCACCGGCGGCGATACGGTAGCCGCGGTCCACCACGCGCAGCAGGCCCATGCTCTTTGCCTCCTGGGGGGTGCGGAACCGGTCCAGTTCGTCCACGTTGAAGACCTCGGCCCGTATGAAGCCGCGCTCCAGGTCGCTGTGGATCTGACCGGCCGCTTCGGCGATGGCAGCGCCGCCGCTCACGTCCCACACCCGTGCCTCGGTCTTGCCGGCCGTGTAGAAGAACAGTCGGCCGAGCGCCCGATGCAAGGTGCGGACGTGGCTGTGCAGCTCCTCCTCCGGCGGCGGGCCGTCGATCACGATGCCCGGCTTGAGGGTCGAGAGGTTGAGCCCGCGCAGGTACCGTACCTCGTCGTCCGAGAACGGCTCGCCGTTGAGGGGCCGCTCCTCCTCGAGGACGGCCAGGGCGCGCTGCAGCAGGTCGGTACGAGCCGGATCGGCGTGGAGGTTGCGCTCCAGGATCTCGGTGTCGTCGAGGATCCAGTCGAGAAGCTCGTCGGCGGTGATCATGAAGCAGTCGGCGCGGTGGCGCCGTTCCTGCTCGAAGCTCGTGGAGAAGTAGACGCGTCTGGCCGACCGGTAGCGTTCGGCCAACGCGTCGACGGTCGCGTCGCGGAGCTGGAACCGGCCTCTCAGCTCGGCTCCCTGTACATGGATCTTCATCGTCTGTGGCGTTCCTGTCGCTTCGGGTTGGGTCGGAGGCTCGGTCGAGACGCCGCGCGGGCCGTTCGGCCGGCTGGTCCGTGAGGACCGCCACTGCTCAGGTCTCTGCGATCCCGGCAGCAGGAATATATCCATGACGGCGGATTCCTGGCATCTTCGTCGGCATGAACCGCTCCGCCGCCCGGGAAGTGCCGTTGCGCGACGGCAGCACGCTGGCCATCGAGATCGCCGAGCCGCCGTTCGACCGCTCCCACGACTGGAACCGGCTCTGCTCGTGGCCGCTGATCCGCGAGGACGTGATGGAGGGGCGGCTCGGCCGCTGGCTGCACGCCCCGCACTTCATCGGCCGCGTCGACGGCGAGGTCGCGGGCACCATGTGCTACTACGCCCCGGAGGACACCCGCGACGTCGGCGCGCTGGAGTTCGTCTTCACCCAGGAGCGCTTCCGGCGCCGCGGCGTCGGCTCGGCGCTGGCGGGAGCCCTCGTCGATCACTTCACCGCGCAGGGAGGCCGGGCACTCTATCTGTGCACGAGCAACCCGGTGGCCGGCCACCTGTATGAGAGCCACGGGTTCCGCTACCACGTCGGCGACGGCATGCGCTACCTGGCCCCCGGCTCCGCAGACTTCGACCGGGACTGGTTCGCCGGCGGCGCCACGACCATTCGCGAAGCGCACTGGGGCGACCTGGCGCGGCTGTGCGTCCTCTACAACCACCCCGATCCGGCGTGGCTGCTCAAGGATCCGCTGTCGGAGTCGTTCCGGGACACGCGGTACGAGAGTCACTTCATCCGGGTGATGCGCGCGATCGAGGACGACACCGGAGTGTGGGGCAACGGTGCGTTATTGGTCCTGGAGGCGAGCGGCTCCCGGGTGGTCGGCGCGGTCGCCTTCCGGCGGTTCGACACCTTCTGCGAGCAGCATGTGGCTAAGCTGAGCTTTCGCCTCGGCCGGCTGCACTTCGACCGTGCCGCCGATCTGCTGGACGCCGCCGCCGAGCGTGCCGCGGCGCTCGGCATCGCTCAGTTGGCGCTGAGCGTCGCCGCCGAGGACGACGAGCAGCGGCAGCTTGCCGAGTCGGCCGGTTTCGCCGAAGGCGCGCGATGGCCGCGACGGCTGCGCTCGGCCGGCGGGTTTGCCGACCTGCTGATCATGCTGCGCGAGGTGGCACCGGCGGCGTCCCCGAGCAAGCCGCGGGAGTCGTACTACGGCGAGCGGAGGCCCTGGCAGACGGAGCGCGTCGCGTCCCGCGAGGCCGGGCCGGACTGAGCCGCCCGCCGCGTCAGTTGTAGCGGTGGGCGGCGACGAACTCCCAGTCGAGGGTCACGCCAAGTCCAGGGCCCGTGGGCACCGCCACCATCCCGTCGGCGTCGATGGGAATGCGCTCCCTGGTGGTCCGCCAGCGCAGCGGCGAGGAGCTGGTCGAGTACTCCAGCACCTCCTCGTCGCGGTGGTTGGCAAGGAAGTGCAGGTTGGCGGCGATCTCGATGTTGGTCTTGTAGCCGTGGGTGATCACCCGCTTGCCGCGCTCGGCCGCTGCGGCGGCGATGCGCCTGATGTGGGTGAAGCCGCCCACCTGGGTGATGTCGGGCTGGCAGATGTCCGCTTTGCCGCGGTCCATCGCCTCGATGAACTCGTCCACGTGGGTGAGGCCGAGGTCGCCCACGCCGAGCGGCACGCCCCGGCCGGCCATCCGAGCGTGGCCGGCCACGTCGTCCAGCGGCAGCGGCGCCTCCAGGAACCAGATGCCGACCTCTTGCAGCACCGGCAGCAGGCGCAGTCCCTCCTCCGCGGTCCGGTAGGCCATCTGGGCGTCGACGATCAGCTTGGCCGCCTGGCCGGCCTCGGCGCGGCCCGCCTGCAGCAGACGAGCGGTGGCATCCAGATCGTCCATCCACCATGGATCGGCCGAGAACTTGAAGTTGCGCAGGTTCATGCCGCGGGCCGCGGCGACCTGAGCGCGCACGTCCTCTTCCTCTCGGGCCATGGGGTAGATGGTCCCGTACGCCTCGATGCGATCGCGGCGGCGTCCGCCGAGCAGTTCCGAGATCGGCGTGCCGGCCGCCTGGCCGGCGATGTCCCACAGCGCCAGGTCGACGCCGCCGAGCGCGTGCATCATCAGGCCGCGGCGCCCGACGTAGTCGGTGGCGTCGTACATGAGCTGCCAGAGCCGCTCCGGGTCGGTGGGGTCCTGCCCGATCAGAAGCTCGCGGAGCCCGCGGGCGTGGTTATGTGCGGGGCGCGAGCGCACGATGGCCTGGATCGCCGCCGGCAGCGATTCGGTCTCGCCGATGCCGGTGAGCCCCTCGTCCGTACGCACGACGATCACGCAGTCGTCGTAGGAGCCGTCGAACAGACCGATATTGGGGTCCTCGATGCGGATGTGCATCGCCTCGACGTCGGTGATCTTCATGTGCGGTGCGCTCCTTGGCGGCTCACTCGATCAGCGCCGCCTCGATTCCCGGGCCGGCGGCGGCGAGCGCGCGGCCGTTGCAGGTCAGGTGCGAGGCGGCACGCGCGGCACACCCGACCGGCCGGCCGTCGAGCAGTCGTACCACGGCGGCCCGCCCGGCGATCTCCAGCATGGACTCGCCGCAGTCTACGGTACCGATGCGCGGGCCGTCGCCGAACAGCACCAGGTCGCGCCGTTCCCCGCGGGCGATGCTGACCGCCTGCAGGTCGCTGCGGTCGCCGATCACGGAAAGGCTTGGCTGGGGCTGATCGCGGCCCGCCGCCGCCAGCACGGTCAGCCCGAGGAAGCGCGCCGTCGGTGCGTTGGTAGCGACCACCACGCGGTATGCGGGGATCTCCGGCCAGTGGGTGCCCCAGCCGCTGGCGGCGGCGGTCTGGGGCTCGCTGCCAAGGGCCAGCAGGTGCAGGGTGTTGCGCTCGGTGCGGGCGACCACCGCCGTACCGTCCACGGCCGGAGCGCCCAGCAGGGTGAAGTTGCGCTCCACCGGCAGCGCGGAATCCAGCTCCACCTCGTCGTAGAGCACGCAGACATCCGGCCGCAGGAACAGCAGGTGGCGGACCACGCGGCGCGCCTCGCCGTACACGGGGGTCAGGTCGAAGATGGCCCAGTCGATGCCGCCGTCGGCGCCGGGGCAGGTGGCCCCGGACGAGGAGGCGAAGTCGACCACCCGGACCGGGAACGAGCCGGTGCCGCCGAGCTGGCTGCGCTGACCGAAGGTGACGGTGCTGTGGCAGAACGTCTCGTGGTACTGGTCGGAGGCGGGGTCGCTGTAGCCGATCATGCCCGGGTCCGGCACCAGCGCCTCGCCCCCGAACTCGAAGATGATGCTGCCGCGGTCCTTGTGGCCGTGGCCGGTCACCTGGCGGAGGGCGTTCAGGCAGAGCAGCGTGTCGCCGGGCTGCCAGCCGGTGCGGAAGAACGCCATCGGCTGGTCGCGGTAGACGTGCGCGGGCGGCAGGTCCGGCTCCGCCGTCGCCGTCGCATCGGGCAGATTGACCAGGCAGGTCAGCGTTTCGGGCGGCGATTCCGCGTACGACTCCTGCCAGAACAGCCCGGCGACCGGGTCGCCCAGGACGCCCGAGAAGAACGCGCAGACCTCGCCTGACACCCAGTGGTACTCGCTGCCGTCCGAGAGCCCCAGGAAGTGCGGGCGATGCTTCCACACCGGGCTGTCCCAGGTGGAGCGCACGTGCTGGATGTAGCGCATGGCCTTGCGGGCCGGCGCAGGGAAGGTCTCGTCCAGGCTCGCCCCGGTGCAGGCGGCGATGATCGGCTGCGCCTCCACCAGCTCCAGCAGGGTGCTGACGCCGTACCCCGGCCCCTCGCCGCACACCCCTTCGTCGTTCCACGGCCGCCGCGCGAACTCCTCCAGGAACTGCCGCGTCCACGCGAACAGCCGCTCGTAGACCGGATCGCGGCGGCGCAGGAAGGCGGTCATCATCAGCAGTGGCAGGGCGAACAGGATCCCCTGGTTCATCGCCACGTAGTAGTCACGGCGCTGCTGCAGCTTGTCGGCCAGCAGGTAGACGCCGCGGCGCGCGAAGGCGTCCTCGATGGCGGCGCGCTCGCGATCGTCCAGCGCGTGGTAGACCATGTCGTACGCCACCACCACTCCGAAGGCGACGTCGGCGACCATGAACGGATGGTTCATGTAGCCGGCGAAGCCGCGCGGGTACCAGCCGGTGAAGCTGTCCCAGTACGGGAGCCGGTCCCCGACGTTCGGCCGTGACACGCAGCCGCCGTGGTCGCCGCGCCAGTCCTCGGCGTCCGCGGCCCGCAACAGCCAGCGCCGCACCGCGACCGCGTAGCGCGGCTCGCCGGTGAGCAGGTGGGTGAGGGCGACGGTGGGCGCGAACAGGCGCATGCCGGCACCCAATACGCCCTTGGGCTGGCCGATGCCGCCCCCGTACGGCGTGCCGTAGTAGTTGCGGTCCACCAGGTCGGTGGCGAGCGCCCGGTCCGCCTCCACGCGGATGCGGGCGAACAGGGCGCCCGCCGGGCCGGCGGCGACCCGTTCCCGCAGGGCGGGGAGGGCGTCGCGGCCGACCAGGAAGCCGAACGGCAGGCCGTCGCGGAAAGGATCGCCGATCGGCGTGGACGACTCGGCCGGCTCGTCGCAGGTGACCTGGCGAACCGTGCGCCGGACGGTGGGGACGGTGTCGGGATGGTTGTCGTGCGCCCGCACCAGGCGGACGTCGACCCGGTTGAGCGGTTGCCGGTCGAGATCCGAGTCGCGCCGCAGCAGGATCCAGAACAGGCTGACCAGGACCTCGCGCGACTGCACGCGCCGGCCGGCGACCTCGTGGATGTGCACGTCGACGTGGTGCAGCCGCCGCGCGCCGTCGAGTTGCGCGCCGATGGTGAGCCAGATGTCGTCCGGCTCCAGGTCCCGGCACAGGAGGACGGTACGGCCGTCGTCGACGGTGGCGGTCACCGTCAGCAGCGTGTCACGGTCCCAGACCAGCTTGGCCAGGATCTCGCGCTGCCCGGTGATGTCCAGGTCGAATCGGCGGCGCACGGTCAGACTGCCCGGCCGCTCCTGCATCGGATAGCCGAACTTGAGCCAGGGAGCCGTGCCGGCGTGGTGGAGACCGGTCCCGGTGTCGAACGCCTGCTCGCCGTACGGGGAGTAGAGCAGCGGCGCCGGGCCGACGGGACCGCTCGCGAGCGACCACTGCAGCGGATGGCTGGCGACTCGGTGCCAGCCGGCCTCGATCACGGTGTCGCTCTCGCTGACGCGCCACGCCGGCGGCCGGTCGCTCAGGAAGAGAGTACCCACACCAAGCTCCGCCGGCCACCAGCCCGCGGACCGCTGCCGCAGCCGCAGGTGGGTGACCGCGGCCAGCCGCTCGCGGTCCGGCGCGCCAGAGCGCGGGTCGAGCGTGTCCGGCCAGAGCTGGATGACGGTGTCGCCCTCCCAGTCGAGGGCGAAGGTCGTCTCGGCCACGACCGACCGATCTGCGTCCAGGAACTCCAGCGCGATGCGGGCCGAGGTCTGGAGCGGGCTGCTCACCGGCAACGTGAGGTTCGTGGCGTTGCGAAGCTCCGCGCCTGCCAGCGGCAGGCACAGTTCGCCCCGCTCCGGGCGCCATGCCGTGCAGAGGGTATCGATCACGTCGGATCTCCATTGTATTGCTATCTGTCTGATCTTGCCGGTCGCCTTGCCTGCGTACGCGACCGAGACCTACGCTGTGCGACATGGCCACCACCGAAACACTGCCTGCCAAGCCGTCCAGCCGGGCGGTGCCCGGCGCGACGGCCCGTCCGGGAACCGAGTCACCGGCGTTCCCGGGCTGCACGCCCGTCCACCTGCCGCCCGCCGAGCTCGAATCCTTCGACCGGCGCCTGGAGTACTGGGAGGCGGCCACCGAGACCGCCTGGATCTGCGAGCCGGTCAGCCCCTACCACGAACGCCCGTCGCGTCTCCTGCCGCAGTTGGCGGTCTTGATAGCCAAAGTACGCGGTTCGCGCATCGAGTGCTATGGCTCCATGGACCTGCTGCTGCGCGACGAGCACGGCGAGCCGCAACTCATCATGCAGGCAGACGAGTCCCTGTACCTGCATCCGGACCGCGCCAGGCTGCCGGCCGCCGCCATGGTGGTGGGCGAGGACGACTTCCCCGACGTGGTGCTGGAAGTCGACCACACCACCGATGCCCGTCGCGGCAAGCTGCCGCGGTACGAGTCGTGGGGGTTCCCGGAGGTGTGGGTGGACGTGCCGGACGCGCCGTCGCCGAACCGGCCGCGCGGGCTGCGGCCGGGGCTGACGATCCATCTGCTGGAAGGCGGCCGTTACCGGGTAGCGGCCGAGAGCCGCGCGTTCCCCGGCTGGACGGCGGCGGAGATCCACACGGCGCTGAACGAGCCTGCGCCCTCGGAGCAGACGAGCGCGGTGCTGGAGCGGGTCGGTGGAGCGCTGGGGGCGCGGGAAGGAACCGGACCGGACGACGACCCGCTGCTGCGCTCACAACGGCGAGCGGGGTTCGAGCGTGGCCGCGCGGAAGGGCTGATTGAGGGCGTGCGGAAAGGCCGGACCGAGGGGGCACGGGAAGTCCGCGCGAAGATGGTCCGCCAGATACTGCTGTCGCGGGGTATCGAGGTCTCGGCGGAGTTCCCGGCCGGCGCGGCAGCGTTCTCCGCGGCGGCCGAGGACGTGCTGCTGGCGGCCGCGCTCGCCTGCGCGGACGAAGCGGACTTCATGAGTGCGGTGGTTTCTACTGGCTTTCAAGCAGATTGCTGATTGGTATCGCGGAGCGTCACAGACAGATGAGCCTCGATCGCCGCGTCGTCGCTCTCGGGCAACAGGCAGCCGTTGGCCGCAAGGTCACCGAATGTCTCCGAAGCCGCGGTATCCGGCAGGGGAAGGCGCATCGCGTCCTGCGGATTGGCCAACAGGAGGTGATTCACGACCAGGGACTGCGCGACAAGGGGCAGGTCGAGATGGCCAAGTGCGTTGGGCAGAAAGGTGGCCGCCGGCCAGCGGTACTCGGGCTCGGTCGCCAAGTCCAGGAAGCGGGCGGGGAAGTCCAGCGCCGCTACCAGGCTGAGCGGTGCGGCTTCCGGCTCCGAGGCGGCCGGATCGCGCAGCAGTGCCGCTGCCAGCAGCGCCGCGGCGCCGCCCAGGCCGCGTCCGACCAGCGCCAGCGGCGCTCCGGGGCGCTCCCGCGTCACGGCGCGCACCAATTCCACCAACGCCCTGGTCTGCATGGCCAGCAGGCCGTCGCCGATCGCGCAGGCCAGGTAGGACAGGATCCGGTCCATGCCGCCCCAGCCGGCCGCGGCGAACGGCGCCAGCGCCGGGCGCGATTCGCCCCAGCCCGGCAGGTCGGCCACGACCAGCTCGGGCAGCACCGCGCCCGGTGTCCGCTCGAACATGTCCGACAGGCGTGCCGCCAGCCCATTCCGCTCCAGCGCCGCGTGGCGGCCGCGATCGTCCACGAACACGACCAGGGCGCCCGCCCGCGCCGGCGGTCGAGGCCGCAGCACGCTGGCCGGCATCGACAGTCCGTCCGAGGTGACCGCCAGCGCCTCGCGGTAGTCCTGGGACCAGAGCTGAAAGGCGTCTCCGACCGACCAGCGGCCTGGACCCTCCGGGGTACCGATGACAGCGCGCACGGCCTCCGCCAGTGCCGCGGCGTCCAGGCGCTCAGGGAGCCGCGCGGCCTGCCGGCGGGCGAGCGCGGCGTTGAGCGTGTACATGTTCTCGACCGGCGCCGGGTGGCAGCGCAGGTGTCCGTACGGGAGCATCGGGAAGTCCGCAGGGTCGAGATCGGGCACCGGCCGCTCCGGCTCGCCGAGCAGCCAGCGGTTCATCCAGGCCGTGAAGCGGCGCACCTGCGCCAGGGTGTAGTCGTGGCCGGCATCGTCCTCGAAGAACTCGAAACGCTCGCCGCGATCCGCGGCCGTGAAGGCGCCGGCGCACAGCGCCGCCAGGCTGCGGCTCCACTCGATGTGGAAGACCTCGTCGTGGCGGCCGGCCATCAGCAGGGTCGGGGTCGGCATGCCGGCCAGCAGCACGTCCACTTCGTCGACCCCGGTGCCGATGCGGTTCCACCACAGGCCCTCGGGACACCCCGCGTACAGGTCGCCGACCGGGTGGTCGGCCATGCGGTTCAGGCAGCAGCTCGGGCCCTGGCAGGCGATGCGGTCGTCGAACAGGGTCGCGAACAGCGTGGTGTGGCCGCCGCCACTCACGCCGCTCATGCCCACGCCGCGGTTCAGGTCCACATCGGCGCGGGTGGCCACGTAGTCGATACAGCGCAGCGCGTCCAGCACGAAGTAACGGTTCGACGAGTAACCGGTCAGGTAGGTGCGCACCCCGTCGGCGAAGTGGTCGTTGCCGGGCTTCTTCTCGGAGTCCTGTCCCGGCGGATCGAACAGCACGGTTAGGAAGCCCAGGCTGGCGAACGCCTGCGCCGGTATCTGGTACTCGGCGTGCTGCTTTCCCGAGTGGCCGACCGGCAGCACGACCGCGGGAAACGGCCCCGGCCCGTGCGGGACGAACACCGAGGCGTTCACCTCCCAGCCGGGAAACGACTCGAACAGGACGTTCTCGATCCCGCAGTGGCGGGTCTCATGCAGGCTCACCGTCCGCGCATCCACCGGCGCCCCGGAGTCCCCGAAGGGCATGGGGCCGAACGCCGCGCGGACGTGGCCGCGGATCGCCTCGCCCAGCTCCCGCCAGCGTCCGGCGGCGAGCAGCCGCTCACGCTCACGGTCGCGGCGGTGCAGCAGGTCGACGGCGCGTGCGACCAGGTGCCGGGTGAGCTCCGTGCGCAGGTCACCGGCGGCCGGCAGCGGAGCCGGAACGCCCGGCGCCATCACGTTGCCGACAGAAGCTGCAGGAAGTCCTCCTCGTCTCGACATGCCAACGCCGCAGCCACCAGCCGCTCCGATACGCCTTCAATGGTTGCCAACCGCTCGGACAGGGAAGCCGAAACGGCAATGCCGCGGGAGGCGAGCACCTGGAGCGCGCTTGCGCGCAGTGCTTCCGCGCGTCCTTCGGCGCGGCCCTCCTGGCGGTGGCGCCGCAGGAACGGGTCGCCGTCCGGCCCCGTCCCTGCGGCTGCGCCCAGAGTCCGCCCCACGCGATTCAGCACTTCGGCGGTCTGCGCGGACAGCTCGGGCTCGTTCATCGCCCGATGGATCTCTTCCGCCGTCCAGCCCGGAAAGGCCAGGCTCGTCGCCGCCGGGCGAAAGCGGCCGCCCTCTCGCAGGTGAATCGTCAAGCCGGGACGCAGCGACGCCGGGCGGTTCGGCTGGGGCTCCTCCGGAACCTCGACCCATATCTCGGGAAAGCCCCACGACTCGTACAGCAGCAGCTTGTTGCGCCGCACGTCCGTGGTGTTGTCCACCTCCAGCACCACGTCCGGCAACGCGTCCGTGCTTACCTCGACCGCGTTGCCTGCCGGTGCGGTCTGCGCCGGGCGCAGGAACAGGATCTGGTCGGCCTGCATGATGCGTTGCCGCTCGCCGCGGGCGTTGCGGACCAGCAGGTCGGTGTGGCCGCCCGCCTCGATCGGCGCGCCGCGCGCCGCCGCGATCAATCGGGCCAGACTGGCGAGGCGCGATGCCGGCCGTTCGTGGTAGTAGCTGACGGGAGGGTCGCAGATCATGGCGATCTCGGTGTCGGCGTCCCAGTACTCGATGCGGATCTCGTCATCGTCGATCTGCTTGCGGGGGATGCGCACCGGGTGGCAGCCGGGAAACTCCAGCGCGTCCGGCTCGCGGCGCTCCGCGGCCGGCGCCGGAACGGTGGCGGCGACCGCTTCAGCCATGGCGCAGTCTGGCACCGGCGGTCTGCTCCGGCAAGCAACAGGCGAAGCTTGGACCCCGGTGGGAGAGGCGCTCGCTACGCCCCGTACACCGCGGCGAAGATCGTGAGCCTGGTCGCGTCGCCGATCTGCTCCAGATGGGGGCGGCGGCCGGACAGGCGCTCGGACTCGCGGACCAGCTTGAGAAAGCCCTCACCGCGCGCCTCCATGTAGCTGGTGCCGGTCAGCGGGCTCTGGTAGTCGCGCATGAAGCCGGCCAGGAACTGGTTGCGGCGGGCAGGTTGGCAGCCCGCGTACAGATTCTCGACGGTCAGGGTGTTGTACAGGGCGCCGGGGTTCTGGAACTCGATGCGCTCGGGGAACAGGCGGATGATGATCTGCGATCCGCGCGCCTCGTAGTCGCGGTGGACGACGGCGTTGACGACGGCTTCCTGAAGCGCGGTCTGCGCGTAGCTCGGATAATCGCGGCGGCCGTCCCCGTCCTTCCTGGATGCGGTGGGGATCAGAGGGGAAGACCGGAAGTAGGTGAGAACCTGCCCGATCTGCTCGGGCAGCGGCCCCGTGATGCGCCGGCTGTCAACGGAATTGCCGTCGGCCGTGTCCTGGTGGTATGCGGCCACGTCCACGTACGCGCCGGGGAGGTACCGCTCGGGCTGCTCCGCGAACAGGAGGATTCCAAGGTGGGTGGGAATGACGCCCGCATCGGTGGCGGCGGCCAGTTTGTGCGTGACGAGCGTGTGCGCCCAGTCGTCCGGCCGGAACCAGTCCGGGAACCGGTCGCGGAAATACCGCTCCAGCCGCAGGTCGTGGAGATCGGCGAGCGCGCTGCCGAACACGGGCCGCTCCTCGATCGGGCTGGCCATGCGGCGGGCGCTCAGCATGCGGGCCAGCCGTTCGGCGGGAATGAGCCGCCGATGGCTGCCGATGCGGTGGAGAAACCGCCCGTCGCTGGTCTGGTGCACGTCGAACTGCGACGGCGGGATTTCGACGATCAGGCAGAGCACGGGCGCTCCGTCGGCGCCGGGCAGGTACTCCCAATTCAGGGCCGGGACGATCATGGGGACGCAATTGACCGTCGCCGCGTTGATGACGAACTGCTCCAGGAGACCTCGCCTGTCCGGATCGATGCCGACGGGCGTTCGGTCGGTGTCGCGGACCCCCATCACCACCGTCCCGCCCTGCGTGTTCGCCATGCTCACGAACACTTCGGCGAGCCGCGCTCCCGAACGGGACTCATCGCGTGCGAACGCGATCCGGTTCCCGCGGAAGATCACCTCTTTCAGTTCGAGCTCCGTATCCTCGCCGGCCCGAATCGAGGCGATGAGGGCGCTGATGTCAAGCATGGTTCAGGTCGTCAGGTGCTCTCCTGCTCGGCCCGGTCCTGATCGGCTCTCCACTGCTCGTATTCGCGCTGTCCTTGCTCGCTCAGCGGGTAGTACGTGCTGATCGAGCCGCCCTCGGCCAGGCGGAGGCGGCTGAACTCCTCCCACTCCTCGTGGGCGGTCGTGCCCACGGCCAGGTCGCCGGCCATCTTGCGCGGCACGATCACGGCGCCGTCGTCGTCGGCGATGACGATGTCGCCCGGCATGGCCAGCACGCGGCTGACCGCCACCGGCACGTTGTACGCCCAGGGGAACAGCGACGCCTGCGAGGCGTAGTGCGGGGTGGCCCCCACCGTCCACAGCGGCAGCCCGATGTTGCGGACCTTGGGCCAGTCGCGGATGCAGCCGTCGACCACCAGGCCGACGCCGCCGCGGCCCTTGAGGTAGGTGATCAGCATCTCGCCCAGGCAGCCGGTGTAGCGGTCCCCGTACGCCTGCACGACCAGCACGTCGCCGGGCCGGATCTCGTCCAGCACCCGCCACAGGGCGCTGACCTTCTCCGCGTGCTCCTGGCCGATGCCGGAGGCGATGTCCTCGCGCTGCGGCATGAACTGCAGGGTGACGGCGGTGCCGATGATGCTCGTGCCGGGCAGCCGTTGCACCGGGCCCTGGACGAAGCTCTGCCGCACGCCCATGCCGTGCAGGCCGGCCGCGGCGGTGGCGGCCGAGACGCGGCTGAGCTCCTGGATGAGCGCCGGATCCGCGCGCGGGAAGTCGGGTCCGTGAATGGGCAGCGTCAGGCCGTCGGGCATGTGCTGCGGGCCGACGCGTCGTTCCTCGTGGTCTGACATTGAGTCCTCCTTGGCGGGTGACCCGTCGGTCAGTCCCAGGGGGTATGGTAACCGGGCGTGCCGGCGTGGCGGTCCATCGTCAGGGACAGCCGCAACTCGGTGCCGGCCGGCAGCACCACCTGCAGGTAGCGGCCTCCAGCCTCGACCGTGCGAGGCGCGGTGTGGATCTCCGGCGGCGGGCCGTTGCCGATGGGGCCGGGGTAGTCGCTGATCCGGTCCTGGAACGCGGCCTCCCTGAAGCGGTGCTCGCCGAAGCCGCCGGCCTGCAGGATCACGGTGCGGTCGGCGAGGCCGCTGGTGTTGACCAGGTGCAGGTCCAGGCTTCCCCGGTCGACCGACGTCACCAGCGCGGCGACGTCCGCCGGCAGGCCGGGCCGCCGGCGCTGCGCGTCGAAGTAGCGCAGGCGGCAGTTGAACAGGCCGCCGTTGTAGATGATCTGCGGCGAGCCGGTGGTCAGGTGCACCAGCGCTTCCGTGGTGATGGGGTTGGCGTCCTGCCAGTGGTGGATGTGCACGGTGGTGATGTCCGCGTCGTCGCGGCGGATCTGGTCGAGGCGGCGGCTGGCCTGGGCGTAGGCCTGCCCCAGAATGGCCTCCGGATAGTCTGGATTGTCACCGCACAGGTAGGCCAGCCACGCGGGTTCGTGGTCGGCGTCCTCCTTGCCGCGCATGGGCAGCACGCGGCGCCAGTCGGCGGTGGAGCGCGCGCGGATGGCGAGCAGGCGGTTCCAGTCCTCGGCCGCCTCGGTCACGTTCCAGAGCGCGGCCGGAACGCGGGTCGACATGGGCTGGAAGTCGAACCAGCCGTGGTCTGAGTACCGGTAGGGGACGACGAACTCGATCTCGTCCGGCGGCTGCGTGGCGAAGAACTCCCGCAGGCTCATCTCCAGTTCGGCGTACGGCAGGTCGCGGCCCTGCTCCCAGACCGCGTCGAACTGCCGGCGCGGCAGGTCCAGGAAGCGCCGTTCGCCTGAGATCAGGAAGGCGTTGAGCGCGGCGTCCACCGCCGCGTAGCCGATGTTGTAGTAGCCGTGCGGCCAGGTCCAGCCGTACAGCCCGCCGTACCACTTGCCGCCCAGGTACTCGCCCACCTGGCCGGACAGGCCGATGTTGTCGGGCAGCAGCCCGCCGTTTGCCTCCGCCCTGGCCAGCCACGCGTCGGTGTACTCCAGGACCCACTCGCGGTAGCGCTCCTCGCCGGTGAGCAGGAACGCGTTGGTGATCAGGCTGGTGACGCACAGGTTGCCGGCGACGTCCCCGCGCCCCATGCGCTCCTCCATCACCTCGCCCATGCGGCGCGCCAGCTCCGGATCGCGCAGGTCGTCGTAGGAAGTGATGCCGGGCACGTCGTGATAGGGAAGGCCGTAGCGGGCCATCCCGGGCGACCAGCCGTAGCGTGGTTCAGTGTCACTGATCCCCCAGCGCGGCCCGCCGGCACCGTTGTGCGGGGCGCGGATCAGCCGCCGCTCGCGGTCATAGTTGGGTGCCTCCGGGTCCGACCCGAGGTAGAACCCGGCGAAGCGCTCCGCCCGCTCGCGCAGCACCGCGTTGCCGGGGTCCGCCAGGCACAGGGCATAGAAGTAGATGTAGCTCTCCGACTGGTGGAACTGGTCGTAGCCCAGCTCGTACTCGCGCGTGAGCACGCCGTAGGAGGTGAGCTGCCGGGTCACGGCGTCCCACTGCCGGTGGCTCAGCGGCAGCAGGCGGTCGCCGCCGCCGAGCAGGTAGTACAGCGGCCAGTTGCCGAAGCTCTCGTAGAAGTCGTCGGCGCCGTCGCGGCTGGGGTACCCCTCGGTCGCCGCGTCGCGCCAGATCAGGGTGCCGTCGTCCGCGGTGTACTTGTCCAGGAACGGATCGACCGACGCGTCCAGCAGGTCGAACAGCCGCCGTTCCAGCACCGCCCAGGCGGGGAGTTGCGTGTACGGCGTGGTAGCGGTGATGGAGGTCATGATCCGCTCCTGACGGTCACGTCTCGGGCAATTCGTTGCGGAAGTTGTCTTCGGGGCCGAACGCCTCCCAGGCGCTGTTGAAGAAGGCGCGCTGCGCGTCGGTCAGCCTGGCCATCGTCTCCGGGCCGGGGATGCGGTCGCGCTGCCAGTGGTAGGTGGCCGCCCGGTCGTTGTACTTGTAGAACAGGCCGTAGCGCGGCTCGTCCGCCTGCCAGCGGTTGGCGCCGTGGGCGAGCGTCTCGGTGAAGATGATCGCCGACCCCTTGGGCGCCGGGATGTTCTGCACCAGCGGGCCGTCGACCGCGTACAGTCGTGCGCGGTCCTCATCCGGGACCCGAAAGTCGGACTTGTGGGAGCCGGGGATGCAGGCGAAGCCGCCGTCCTCGAGCCTGACCTCCTGCAGGGCGAATGAGATCACGGTGAGGCCGGTGAAGATCCGGTCGCCCTGCACGGTGTAGCGGAAGTTGACCCGGCCGCCGCGATGGCCGCCGTGCATTTCAAACTGCGGGCAGCCCTGGGAGCGGACGAAGCTGTAGGCGCTCTCCAGGCGCAGCTTGGGGCCGATGATCTCGGTCAGCACCTCCATCAGCCGGGGGTGGTCGATCAGCGAGATGAACGGCTCGCCCGCTTCGACCAGCCCTGCGCAGCGGTGCCAGGTGCCGTTGGCGTCGTAGCCGTCGGGCGTCTTGTCGAGCGGCTGCATGCGCTCGGTGATCTTGCGTTTGGCCGTCTCGCACTGGTCGTCGGTCAGCACGTCCTCGACGAGCAGGTAGCCCTGCAGGTCGAACAGGTATTTCTGGGTCTCCGTCATCACCCCACTCACGGTATCATGCATTCTTGGACTGGAGCCACGGCAGCGGGCTCCGAGCGGACGCGCTCGCCGTGCCGGGCCCGGACTCGACCTGATGAAAGAGCATGGCATATTGAAGCAGACCTGCGACCGGGTTCGGAGCGCGTCTCATGGAATCGGCTGCCGGGAACGCGGGCAACGCCCGAAACTCACGGCGCTCCCCGCTGGCGATCCGCGGATCAGAGCGGCGCTGCTCGGAGCTGCGTTGGCGGGACTGATCACGTTGCTGACCGCGAGTTGCGCTACGGCGCCGCCGACACTGACGGAAGCCTCCCCGCCGCAAGTCCCGGTGGCACCAGCATCGCCCGTCGGCGCCGAACGGGCGCCGGAGGCTCGCGCTGACATGAGTCTGGCCCAAACTGAAGCGGAAGAGCGGGCGCGCCCGGCGCCGCCGACACTGACGGAAGCTTCCCCGCCGCAGGTCCCCGTGGAACCAACATCGCCCGCGGGTGCCGAACCGACGCCGGAGGCTCGCGCTGACATGAATCTGGCGCAAACTGAAGCGGATGAGCGGACGCGGCCGGCGGCACCATCAAGAGCTATGGACTTGCTGTCGTTGTTGAATGCGGCGGTGCTGGATTGGTGCGATATGCAAGCTGGAGTTTTCCACCTGCCGCATATCAGTGCGCCGTCTTGCGAGAAGGGCGAAGTGCTCTACCTCGGGACGCTGAAAGGAATTTTCGGCGAGGTGGATGCGCCGGATGCAGCTTGGTGGTGGAAGCAACGGACCGACCTGCCTTCCAGTCTCATGGTGGGCGTGCTGTGGTACGTCGGTCCCAACGATCCCAAGGAGCTTTGCGCCGCGTCGCAGGGGATGTTGTGTCAGTGCCCTACGGCACTCGCGGCGCTCAACAACCCGGCGCGGGTGCCAGTGGTGCTGATTGGACCTGGGGCCGCTGTGTGTGAGGCGGACCGATGACCCAGCGGCATCCGCACCGGACATGCGTCGGCGAACTGCATGTTCCGGTGTCCAACAGCCACGACATCAGTGCCCGAACCCTTGCAGGCGGTCCTTGTTGGAAGAGAGGTCATCGACACCGCTGTCCATGCAACCGGCGAGATCGAGCGCTGAGGCGGCGGCTCTCAAGTGCCGGTCCAGGATGTTGCGGACGATCTCCGACTTCGAGAGCTGTGAGCGCCTGGACTCCTGCTCGAGCAACGCGGCCAGTTGCTCCGGCAGTCTGACCGTAAGGGTCCTCACTCAGAGCCACCGCTCGAAGATGCGCTCCGCGTTCTCGTGCAGGATCGCGTGGCGCGCCGCATCGGAGATCCTTGAGAAGAGGACGCAGCCGATGCCGTAGTGGGGGTTGAACCACGGCAGGTCGTCGCCATACAGGATCTTGTCCTGCACGCCCGCGTTCACCATCCGGGTGACGCTTCCGTTCACGTGGTAGGCGGCGCACAGCTCCAGGTACACGTTGGGGAAGCGCCGGGCCAGTTCGATGCCGCCGTCCCAGTCGCCGTATTGCGCGTGGCCCATGACGATCGTCGCCTGGCCGTAGGTCTGCGCGATCTTCTCGATGTGCGGGCAGTCGCCGTAGCCGTCATGCCCCCAGGTATGGACCAGCACCGGCAGTTGCTCGTCGTGCGCCCGCTCCCACACCGGCTTGCATCGTGGGTCCGTGACGGCGACCCGGTAGTAGGCGGCGAGTATCTTGAATCCGGCGAATCCGGGATGCCGGTCGAGCTCGGCCGCTTCCTTGCGTACGCGCTCCGGGTACAGGGGCGTGACGGCCCAGTACCCGCCGAACCGGTCGGGGAACCGCCGGATCGCCGCCTCCGCGTCCCGGTTGCCGAGCTCGCTGTCCCGCAAGGCGCGGTGATGCGCGAAGAACGTCTTGCGAATGCCACAGCGGTCCATGGTGGCGATCATGTCCTCGGCACGGTTCCGCGGCATGTAGATTCTGCTGTACGGCCCCATGTGGGCGTGCGCGTCGATCACCGGACAATCTGCGCTCCGGCCCGTTTCGACGAACTCCGCGACGATGGGAGAAGTGGACCGGGGCTTCATAGCCGCACCTCGTCGAGGATCGCCTGCAGGTTGCCGGATGCGATCGCGGCGCGGTCGTCCTCGCCTATCCCGGCATGCCGGACGAGCAGCGACGATCCTCCCATGGGGACGTGGTGATAGGAGCTCCCGAAGAGCAGCCGCCGGGAGCCGTAGTCCTTCACCACGTCCTCCAGCCCGCCGTCGAGCTCGTAGCGGGAGGTGTCCAGGTGGAAGTGGCGGTAGCGTTCGAGAAGCGGTCGGAAGAAGCGGTCGTCGCCCCAGCATCCGTGGTCGGTCGCGATCAGCACCAGGTCGGGATGGGATTCGAGCACGTCGTACAGGACCTGCCACCCCTCCTCGACGTTCACGAAAAGCGGTATGCGCCGGTCCGCCAGCTCGCCGAGCACCGTTCCCATCGTGACCTCATTGAGGAAATAGCGATGGGCGTCCGGGCGTGCCCGCAGCGCCGCGACGCCGTGGTCCCGCATCCCCGTGAGCAACTCGTCCACCGGCATCTCCGTGTGCGGCGGCAGGATGTTCCAGACCGGCAGCAGGCGCTCGCTGGCCTTGCAGAACGCCGTTATCTCGGCGTTCGATTCGAGCGGGTTGGAGAAGTCTCCGCCGTCGTGGTTGACGAGCGCACGGTCGACGCCGCAGTGGTCCATCTCATCCAGCAGCGCCTCCGGGACGAGGGCGGGTTCGAGGGGTGGAAACAGACCTGCTCCCGCGTAGGCGTTGCAGTCGAAGAACTCGATGCCGTCGCCGGGCATCACGCGGCGTCGCCGGTCGCCAGGGAAGCCGCGGCGTGGTTGATACGCCCGATGATCTGCGCCACGTCACTGTCGGTGTTGTCGGGATGGGTCTCGACGCAGACCGTCCTGCCCAGGATGTCGATCGACTGCCGGCACATCTCCTTCGAGTAGTCCATGCGGCAGCCCTGGTTCTGCTCCAGCTCGAACGGGTTCAGCGCCGGATGGTGGGCGCCGCGGTGCTGCAGCACGGGATCCCACTCCGTGTACACGTGCCGTCCCGTCTTGAGCGCGACCCAGCCGCCGCCCGCTTCGGCGAGGGCATCGGCGGCCGCTGCTGACGGGAGCAGGTAGGTGACGTGGGTCCCGCACTCCCATGCGGGACTGTTGTTGGGACTGGCCGACAAACCGGACGGCCCGGTTTCCCGGATGATCCTGGCCTTCTGAGCCCGCATCGCGCCGACCATCTCGTCGATCCGGTCGAGCTGACCGTTCATGATCGCTCCCTCGATCTCCGACGCCCGCGCGCCGTTGGCCACGTACCCGGCGAAGCTGTCCTTCCTGCCGTCCCAGTAGAACCGGCAGGGATCGATCGCGCACTCGATGCGCTCGGCGAACGCGTCGTCGCCGGTCACGACCGCGCCCCCCTCTCCGCAGCTCATGTTCTTGTAGTGGTTGAAGCTGAACGCGCCGCTGTGGCCGATCGACCCGAGCATCCGTCCCTCGTAGGCGCCTCCCACTCCCTGACAGGCGTCCTCGATCACCAGGACTCCGGTTTCCCGGGCGATGTCCATGATCGAGTTCATGTCGCAGGCCAGCCCCCACATGTGCACGGGCATCACAGCACGGGTTCGCGGTCCGATCGCATCCCGCAAGGCGGCCGGACTCAATCCCAGGCTCTCGTCGATGTCGACGATGACCGGGATCGCGCCCGCGGCCAGAACCGAGCCGGGGGTGGCCATGTAGGTGCAGGCGGGGACGATCACCTCGTCGCCGGGGCCGATGCCCGCGCCCATGAGCGCAGCGGTCAGCGAGTTGGTGCCGCTGGCCGTCATGAAGCAGTGGGCCACGCCCAATCGGCGGGCATACCGCGTCTCGAAGCGCAGGCATTCGCCCTCCGCATCTTCCATGTACCGAAACAGGCGCTTGCTCCTGAACACCTCGGCAAGCCTGTCCAGCTCTTCCTGTCCGATCCTGTACATACGCTTCCTCCACATCCTCAGACCCGGACATGATGCCACCAAAGCCGGTCACGGACCTGCGTCAACCGGATAGAATGCCACGGATGAGCGGCCCGAACGTCCTTCTCATCTGCGTCGATCACTGGCCCGGTGCGCTGCTGCGCGCCGCCGGCCACGAGCACGTCTTCACGCCCACGCTGGATCAGCTCTGCCGCAACGGGGTGCGGTTCGCGCAGGCATACACCACCACGCCCACCTGCATCCCGGCGCGGCGGGCGCTGATGACCGGCACCAGCGCGCGCACCCACGGCGACCGCACCTTCCGCGAGCACGAGCCGATGGACCCGTCGCTGCCGACCATGGCGCAGACCTTCCGCGACGCGGGCTATCAGGCGTACGCGGTCGGCAAGCTGCACGTCTATCCGCAGCGCGACCGCATCGGCTTCGACGACGTCATCCTCAACGAGGAGGGCCGCCACCACCTGGGCGGCGGCAGCGACGACTACGAGCGCTACCTGCACGACCACGGCCACGGCGGCCAGGAGCTGACGCATGCCATGGGCAACAACAGCTACACGGTGCGGCCGTGGCACCTCCCGGAGCAGTTCCACCAGACGTTCTGGACCACCCGGCAGATGTGCGAGACGATCCGCCGCCGCGACCCGACCCGGCCGGCGTTCTGGTACTGCTCGTACGCGGCGCCGCACCCGCCGATCACGCCGCCGGCCGACTATCTCCGCCACTACGAGCAATTCGGCGTGGACAAGCCGGTCGTCGGCGACTGGGCGCGCGACTTCGACGCGCTGCCGCACGCGCTGAAGTTGCACCGCGGCCGGCGCAACGACGGCCTGGACGGCGACGAGACCCGCGCGGCGCGCATGGGCTTCTACGCGCAGTGCACGTACATCGACCACCAGGTCCGCCTGCTGATCGGCCAGCTCCGCGAGGCGGGGCTGCTCGACGACACGATCCTGATGTTCACCTCCGACCACGGGGACATGCTCGGCAACCACCACCTGTGGGCAAAGCCGCCCATGTACGAGTACTCGGCCAGGGTGCCGATGATCCTGGTCGGCACGGCCGCGGACCGGAGGGTCGGCGCGCGCCGCACCGACGGGCGGCTGGCGGCGCTGCGCGACGTGATGCCGACCCTGCTGGACCTGTGCGGCATCGACGTGCCGTCCACCGTGGAGGGAGAGTCGCTGGTCTGCGAGCCGCGGCGGACCCACCTGTACTGCGAGCACCACGAGGGTGCGGCGGCCATGCGCATGCTCCGGCGCGGCCGCCACAAGCTCATCTACTACCCGGCCGGCAACCGCCTGCAGCTCTTCGACCTGGAGAGCGACCCGCAGGAGCTGCACGACCTGTACGGCTCTTCGGAAACCGGGGACGTCGCCGGGGAGATGGAAGCGTTGATGGCAGGGGAGCTCTACGGCGAGGATCGCGCGTGGGTGCGCGACGGCCGCCTGGTCGGCATGCCGGAGCCGGCGTACGAGTACCAGCCGGACCGCGGCCTGAGCGGCCAGCGGGGGTGGCGGTGAGCGCGCGCGACCTGCACGGCTGGGCGGAGATCTCGCCCGCGGGGCCGATCGAGGCCGGCTCGACCGGCACGTGGCGGATCACCTACCACGCGGGCGAGCGCGGCATCGACGACGGCGGCTCGATCAAGTTCGCCTGGCGCGACACCAGCGACTGGGGGACGCCACAGTTCTCAGAGCCGGGTGCCGCAGACTTCGCCAGCGTTGCGACGACCGGCGACGCCGTGCTGCGCGCGGCCTACGAGCGGCAGCGCTACATCCGGCCCTGGCGCCGCTGCGTCACGGTGGACGTGTTCGACGGCTGGCTGCGGCAGGGCGACACGGTCACTCTGACGCTCGGCGACACCTCCGGCGGCGGCCCGGGAAGCCGCGCCCAGACCTTCATCAACGACACGTTCGAGTTCCGGGTGGCTGTGGACTGGGCGGGCGCCTGGCAGTACACGGTGGTGCCGTCGCCCGTGGTCCAGGTGACGGGTGGGCGGCCGCACCGCGTGGTGGCCGTCGGTCCGTCGGTAGCCGCACCGGGCTCGCCCGGCTGGCTCGGGGTACGGGTAGAGGACCGCTGGGGCAACGTGTGCCGTGACTTCACCGGCAGCATCGAGCTGGACGCGGATGGGCTCCGCGGGCTTCCGCGGCAGTACACCTTCCAGTCCGCCGACGGCGGCGCGCACCGCTTCCAGGACGTGCGCGCCACGGCACCGGGCGTCCATCGCGTGACCGTGCGCGCGGACGGCCTGCAGTCGGCCACGGCCAACCCGCTGGTGTGCCGAGCCTCGCAGGGCGGTGCCCAGCCGTACTGGGGCGACCTCCACGGCCAGAGCAACGAGACGGTCGGCACCGGGCCGGTCTCCGCCCACTTCACCTATGCCCGCGACGTCGCCTTCGCGGACTTCGCCGGCCATCAGGGCAACGACCTGCAGATCACCGACGCGATCTGGGCCGAGATCAGGCGGCAGGCGAACGGCCACGACGAGCCGGGCAGGTACGTCGCGTTCGTAGGCTGGGAGTGGTCGGGCAACACGCCGTCCGGCGGGGACCGCAACGTCTACTACGCTCAGGCCGACGGCCCGCTGCACCGTTCGAGCCGGGTCCTGGTGGGCGACCCTCCACGGGCCGACGGCGCCGATGCCGACGCTCCGCACGTGCGCGACCTGTATGCGGCGCTGCGCGGCCACGCGGCCGAGCCGCTGATCATCCCGCACATGGGCGGCCGCCGCGCCGACCTGCGCTGGCACGATCCCGAGTTGGAGCCGGTCATCGAGGTGCTGTCCGAGTGGGGCGAGTTCAAGTGGTTTCTGCGCGAGGCGCTGGAGCGCGAGTATCAGGTCGGCTTCGTCTGCGGCAGCGACGACCACAAGGGCCGCCCCGGCACGGCCAATCCGGGGCGCAGCACGTTTGGCGTCAACGGCGGGCTGGCATGCGTGCTCGCGGACGAGCTGAGCCGCGAGGGCATTCTCTCCGCGCTGCGCGCGCGGCGCTGCTACGGCACCTCCGGGCCGCGCATCCACGTCGAGGCCAGCGCGGACGGGCACCCCGTCGGCGCCGCGTTCGACGCCGCCACTGCACCCCGGATCAGCGTCAGCGTGGCCGGCACGGCACCCGTGGAGCGCATCGACTGCTTCCGCGGCACGGGGTTGATCGCCACCTTCCCCGAGCGGCTGCCGCGCGCCGCCGACCGCGTGCGCGTGAGCTGGGCCGGCGCCCGCAACCGCGACCGGCAGCGCATGCTGCGCTGGGACGGGTCGCTGACCATCGCCGGCGGCACCTTCGGCGCAGCCGAGGGCTGGGCCTTCGACTCGGCCGCCGAGGGCCTGGAGGAGATGGGCCGCGAGCGCATCACCTGGCGCTCGGTTACCACCGGCGACGCCGACGGCCTGCTCGTCGACGTGGAGGGCCCCGACACGGCGACGCTCAGCTTCCACAGCGGCGTGCTGCAGCATCGTGCCAGCCTCGGACAGGTGCGCCGCCAGCCGGTGACGGTGCCCGGCCCCGGCATCGACACCCGCCTGGTGATGGAGATGGCGCCGGCCGGCAGCGGCCTGGAAGTCGCCACGACCTTTCTCGATAGCGCGGCACCGCCGGGCCGCCAGGCCTACTGGCTTCGCGTCACCCAGATCGACGGCGCCAAGGCATGGTTGAGCCCCTGGTACGTGACCATCGAGTGAGGGGTGACACGCTGGGCCGGCGAACCAGCAGAAAATACGCGGCCACTCCGACGAATTCTGCCGAAAATCAGCGGAGTGGCCGCCGATTTCAAGGATTGGACCGGTGCGGTCGTCATGCGATTTGGGCGAAGTACCACTGGACGAACTGTTCCACGCCTTGCTCGGCCTCGGAGTAGGGGCCTGGCCGGTACATCCGTGAGTTGACGCCGGACTGGTTGTTCTCGCAGATCTTCCAGTCCTCCCCGTTGGTGACCTCCCAAAGCCAGCTCACCTCGGCCGGATCGTAGTCGCGGCCCTCGACCGCGTCGCCGTCGACCAGCCAGGTGAGTTCGGCACGTGTCTCGAGCTCGCTCATCGGCGCAAAGCTGAACAGCATGGCGTGGTCGTTGGACGCGACGATCCAGTTGAGCGGAAACATCTGCATGGCCGAGATGGCGCCGTCGTACCGGGTGAACTGTCCCATGAGGGGGGCGACCGGCTGTCCGTCACGCGTTTGCGTGAGAAACCCGGGGCGGATCGGGGTGCGGACCAACTGGTAGAGCTTCGACTCCGACAGCTCGACCTGCACCGGCAGCCGCCCTTCCTGTCGCGCCCGGTGGCGCCAATCGGACACGAATCGTTCGTACTCTGCCCGTCGCCGCGGCGATTCGGCGGCGGCTGGATAGGACATGACCTGACAGAACTCCGGGTGGGCGTGCGTACAGTGGTAGCACTCCCAGAAGTTCTCGGCGAACACCTTCCAGTTGGCACGGATGCGATGAGTGGTGCGGCGGGCGACCTTGGCCTGGCGGAAGCCATGGGGCGCGAACAGCGCCCGCGCCTGGTCCCAGAAGCTGCCGAGGTCGGGCCCGGGCGGCTCCGGGCACATGAAGATCAGGCCCTCGACCACTCGCACCGCGCATCGGTGGAGTCCCATGGCAGCGCGGTCGAAATCCGCGCCCATGTGGCGCGCGGAAGCCAGCTCGCCCTCCAGCGTATAGGACCACGCGTGGTAGGGGCACACGAGCCGCGACGTCGCGTGCCCTTCCGCTTCGAGGCAGATCCGCGAGCCGCGATGGCGGCAGACGTTGAAGAACGCGCTCACGGCAGTGTCCCCGCCGCCGCTGCGCATCACGACGATCGACTCATCCCCGATCTCGTGGAGGAAGTAGTCGCCGACAGCCGGGATGCGGGCGATGTGGCCGACGAACGACCAGCCGCGCATGAATACGCGCGCCATGTCGCGCTCGAACGCCTGGGGCGAGAGGTAGAGCTGCCGGGGCAGCGACCAGCCGGGCCGGCGCTCGGCCACCCAGGCTTCCACCTCCCCGCCACCAGTCATGCTATGGGTACTCCCGATCAGAGGCCGAGGACACGGGCAGCGGTCCCCCCATGATCAGGTCCAGCTCCTCCTGGCCGAGGAAGTCGCAGTACTTGACGATGTGGTCTATCGACTGCCGGTAGGTACAGTGGCGGTTCTGGAAGGGCATGTCCGTGCCCCACATCAAGCGGTCGGCGCCGATGTGTTCCACCATGCTCTGGAAGGTCGGTAGTGCCTCTCGATAGGGGAAGTCCCACAGGTCGCCTATTCTCACGGGAAAACAGACCTCGATGCTGAGATTCGGGTTCCGGAAGGGCTCGTAGACCGCGTCGGGCAGGGCGATCCGGTCGCCTTCGATGAAGGAGCGGTACGGAAATCCGTGGGTGATGCTGACGATCGTGTCGGGGTAGCGGTCCATCCATCTCATGAGGATTTTCAGCTCGTTCGCGTAGCCGGCCCGGGCCTGGGTGGTGGCTTCCCAGCTCTTGGCTCCCGGCCCCGTGCTCAAGGAGAAGAAGACCGGCACGCCGAGGGACGTTGCAGCCTCCCAGAAGGATCGGTAGAAGCCGTCGTCCCAGGGCTGAGCACTGACCTTGTATCCGTCGGCGTTGAACTTGATTGCATGGAGTCCGTGCTTCGTTATCGAGTCCTCAAGCTCGCGGATGACGGCATCGGTATCGTCGCGGATACGCCATTCGTCAACGGGCGCCATGGAGACGATCCTTCCGGGAAACCTGCGTATGCACTCGGCCTGATAGGCGCTGCTGCGACCAAGCATCGGGTTCGTGTGCAGGAGCGCCATGTCCACGCCGGCGTAGTCCATCTCGCTGATGAGGCTGTCCGGCCCAAAGGCGCAACCCTGCAAGTTCGGCGGGTAGTAGTGCTTGGTGTAGTCCTCACCATCGACAGTCCATACAACTCTGCCGGCGGCGTGGTCGATACGGAAGTCGACGTCGGGCAGTCCAGTCAGGACATCCGACTCTTCAGGAGCCAGGACCTCGGATGAGCCCCGGGACCTGTCACTGAGGCTGAAGGCCGGCTGATAGTGGCTCGCCTGTCCTGCCTGCACCCATCGAAGATGCTCGGCTGCGCTGTCGTAGCCCATCAGGCTGTCTGCCGCCTCGAACGTGTAGGCGTGTGAGTCTATGATCATGGGGGAACCCCTTAGTCTCCTTCGACGAGCGGGACCGCGTACGGACGACGGCATTCGGGTAGCACTGGCCGACGTTTCTTGCCGAGCTTTGGAGCGACGCGGTCTCCTGGTAGCAGGGCGTGAGTTGAGCTTGACATGGCATGCAAATACACACATATATACATACATGGTAACGAAGACGATATCGATTGATCTGCAGGCGTACGAGCGGTTGCGAAACGCACGGCTCATGCCTGACGAATCGTTCTCGAAGGTGATCAAACGCGCCGTGTGGCCGCCTGCCCCACGAACGGCAGCGGCCGTGCTCGCGGCACTTGACGGTGCGCCGGTCATGCAGGAAGCCGATATAGAGCGCCTTGATGCAGCACAGCTCACAGAGCTGCCACCGATGGATCGATAGCGGAAAAAGTAGCGCTCCACACCGTGACCTCGCGTCGTGCGCTATTGGTAATCTAAACGCAGTGCGCTGCTCCGCTCGTGGTGAGTTTTGGTTGTCTCGTCAGGAGCTGCTTCAACACATACCTCAGCCTCAGTTATTTGTATTTTTCGTTAGGTCTTCGTCTGGACTGAACGGGACAGCATAGTCAAACCCCATCTCTCCAATATTCGCGTCAAACGTCTCCAAGTACTCAATCAACAGACCATATACATTTACTGCCATGGCTGCCTGAGCTCTTGTCTGTTCGTTAACTGTCGAGAATCCTCTCTCCCTGATTTGCGCGAAAAAGCGGTCTCTGCGAAGATTGAACTGGGTCAGTTCGTTTTCGAATAGTGCATCCGCGTGATGCTGGGATAGCATATGCTCTTTGTACGACTTGACTAGGTCCGCGAAATCAGATTCCTCTTCTTGAGGAACACACAAGAACGTCCGCAGAAGCAACTCGATCAAAGAATGAACGATGAGATAAGACAAAATGTAGTTTCCCTGTTGCAGCGCTCTCGCCACCGCTCCCTCATTGTCCTTTATTGTAGATCTTATAGTAGACATGTTACCTCCCTCAATGGCGCCATGGCGCTTGGAGTCCTCAGTGGTCGATAGAGTGATCAGCGCTTGCCTCACCCTGAGTGCACGCTGAGAGTCGAGTTTGTTCATATCCCGGAGGGCAGGTCGGGTCCAGACCAGCCTCCACGTCATATCCCGAGCTGGGAACGGAGTTCGTCATCGCTAACGGTATCGCCGGCGTCCAGCGCAAGTCGTCCTTCTTCAAGCGCGGCGCGATCGTCATCGGTGAGCGGCTCGTCCACCTCAACGGCGTTCGAAAGCGCCGTGACGAGCGGATCTGCCTGTTCCGTCAAATACTCGAGATAGCGCTCCGCAGCGTGGACCTCTGCCTCGGGGAGCTTGTCCACGAGCCAGTGAAGTCTGGTTTTCGTCTCGGTTTTCATTGCAGTGGCGTAGAGATCCTCATCGTATCGCACACTGCGTGGTTAGACACCCGTCGCCGGCTGAGGCGGATCGGTCTGTCGCATGCGGGCGTCCGGCGGCGAGCCGCTCCAGAGCCATCGGTGCAGCCAGGCCTCCGTTTCGCGAGCGGCGGCGGTCCCATAGGCATGCGGACCGTCCGCCCACACCGCTGCAAACCGGTCGGCGTGGCCGAGAGTGGCATACAGCGCTGCGAGCTGCTGCAACGCCGCCTGCTGCTCGGCGATGTTGGGGAAGGTGCCGTCCTCTCGGGCGCTCAGGTTCAGGAACGGCCGCGGCGCCACGCAGGCGGCCACGTGGTCCATGTCCAGCGGCGCGAGGCCTGCCGTCGCATACGGCGCAAGCCGCGGGTAGTTGTACGGCTGGATCAGGTTGGCGGATTGCCGTTCCGGCAGTCCGCGCCACGGCGCCACGCCGCAGACCGAGACGACGGCCGTGATGCGCGGCTCGAGCGCCGCGCCGATGACCGCCATCTGACCTCCCTGGGACCATCCCATGGCCGCGATGCGGTGGCGGTCCACCTCCCGGCGGGTTTCCAGGAAGTCCACCGCTCGGCTCACGTCCCACGCCGACAGCCCTACCCTGGTCGATGCCGGGAAGCGCCGGTCCAGGTCCGTCGTATCGTGCGACCGCCGGCCGGGGCTGGTTCGTTCCCCGGCAGCCGGGTGGTCCGGGCACAGCACCACGTACCCTCGTCGGACGAGATCGGCGCCGTATGCTTCGGGGTCTCCCGCGTGCTCGGGTCCCGCCAGGCCGGCCGGCGCGTCCCTGCCCCAGTTGGGCGTCATGAAGCTGCCGGGAAGGCAGATGACGGCCGGGACCGTGTCCGTCAGCCGCTTGGGCACGAGCAACCACGCCCACACGACGTCATCGGTTTCGTTGCCGTAGCGCACCTTGTGCCTGACGTAGCTGCCGCGGTCGCTGCGATAGCAGTCGACCGGAGACAGTGGCGGCGCTGCCGCGAGCGGGGGCCAGCCGAGCAGAGCGCGCAGATGCCGCAGGATGGCGTCGCGCTGGTCCATGAACTCCTTGGCCGACGCGGGAGCCTTGAACGGGACCGATCGAATGCGCATGGAAGGTGGCTTCGTCAGGGTGTCAGGTGCGGCACGCAGCGCTGTCAGGGTACTATGGTGCCACGGTAGGAGGCGAGGTGACCCGTCATCACGCGACAGCTTTCGTCGCTGCAGCGCTGGTCCTGCTCAGCCTCGCCGTGTTCGCGCCCTTCTCGGTCGTGTGGCGGATCGCAGGCGCTCCGCCCGCGCTGTTGTTCGACTTCGCGATCCGGCGCGGCGGTGACGCCGTGCCGGTGGTGACGGTCCGTGCCGGTGCTGCGGCAGGCGGAGGTGAGCTCCCTGCTCCGTCCGGCAGCGCGGTCGCCGAGGATGAACCTCGCCACTGTCTGCCGCTGCGCATCAGCGACGAGCTGCCGTATGCCAACGTGCCGATGGATCCGGAGATCGACTTCGAGTCGATCATCGCCTCGTCCGGCCTGCCGGGTGTGCTGGACCCCAATTCCCTGGAGCTCCTCCACGAATCGGGGGAACGAGTGCCGTTTGCCCGCAGCGAGCACTTCGCGTACGGCGACCGCGGGCGCCTGGAATTCGTCGTCACCGACCCGTCTCGCCGCGACTACCGCATCTGCTTCCGGACCGTCGAGCGGCGGCCGCCCCTGCTGCCGCAGGCCGGCGTTCCGCTGGTCGGCGTGGGCGACCTGCTGCGGTGGGACCACGCGCACGCCGACGTACTGAGGCCGGTGCCGCTGGCCTACCCGGCTCGCCTCGTGGACCTGACCGGCGACGGTCGGGCCGACCTGGTGGGTGCGTGGAACTATGCGCACCGGCCGGGGTGGCCGTGGGACGGCGTATTCGTGTATCCACGGCACGGGTCGGACCACGCGCTCGAATTCGCCGAGCTCGTACGGCTTCGGTTCGAGCCGGCTGCCGGTGGCGAGCCGGAGTTCTTCAGCCACATCTACATGACCGTGGACCTCGCCGACTTCGACGGCGACGGACGGATGGACATCGTCTATTCGCAAAAGGGTGGGGACACCATCGCCTTCTTCCTCGACAGCGGCCGGCGCGAGCCGAGCGGCGTGCCGCGCTACCGGGCCGCGGGCACGATCTCCAGGCAGGGTGCGGACTGGACACCGGTCAGGGCGGTGGATCTGACCGGCGACGGCATCCTGGACGTGGTCGCCGGATCGCACCTGTTGGCGAACACCAATCCGGCCGGCTGGCCGTTTCAGCCCGCCCGCGCCGTCGACCTGGGGCTGGAGGTGCAGGACCCGCTCTTCTTCGACGTAAACGCTGACGCTCGTCCCGACCTCATCGGACTGGTCACGGCGGTGGAGAGCGAGCCGTCGCATCTGCGCACCGTGTGGAGCCCGAATCTCGGCGGCGTTCCCCCGCGATTCGGTGCGCCCGAACCGCTGCGCATGGAGCCGCCGCCGAGCCAGCCGGGGAAGCTCGGGATCGCCGATCAGGGCGAACGGACCGGTCTGTTGGTCCTGACCGACCACTACGCCGAGGTGCTGTTCTATGAGCACCTGTCCCACGCCGGCGGGCAGGGGGTCTTCCGGCTGTGGAAGCGCGCCGAGTCGCGTTCGACGCCGATGGCGCTCAGCGATCAGGCATGGCCGAACGCCACCGACTGGGACGGCGACGGTGACTGGGACCTGCTGGTCGGAGGCGGCTACGGCTGGCCGCGCATCCTGATCAACCGCGGAACCTCGCAGGCGCCCGTGTTCGATGAGCCCCGATACCTGTATGCCGGCGGGGAACCGATCCGCATCCTGCGCGATGAGGTGCTGCACAGCCACAACTGGCACAACATGGGGTACCCCTATCCGGTCTTCGTCGACTGGGACGGCGACGGACTGCCCGACCTGATGCTTCCCAACGAGACCAACCGGCTCATCTGGCACCGCAATGAGGGCCGACCGGGAGAGCCGCTGTTCGGCGCTCGCCGTTTCCTGGAGGTCGACGGCTACCCCGACTCGGAGGCGCTTCGCGCGGAGCACGGACGGTTGAGTGATGACAAGACGACGCCCAACCAACCGTATCCCTGGCTGGACTGGCCGTTCTTCTGGCGCACCGGGGCAGCCTTCGCGGACTGGAATGGCGACGGACTCACCGATGTCATCACCCAGCACGGGTCGCAGCGCAAGGCGAGCCTCTACGTGCAGTACCGCGCGGCGGACGGCGAGCTGAGGCTGCGGTCGGCGGGTCCGGTGCGGCTTCAGGACGGCCGTCTCGTCAACGACAGCATCGTCGAACGTGGCCGCACCTGGGGCGAGACGTTCCGCGCCGCCGACTGGGACGGCGACGGCCTGCTCGACCTGGTCTACGCGGTAGCCGGCTCCCACCACGGCACGCTGGCCGGAACCAGCATCTATCTGCTGCGCAACGTCGGCGATGAAGAGCGACCCGTGTTCGCACCGCCGCGCCCGTTCATGATGTACGGCGAGCCTATCCGCATCACCAACCACGGTCCCCATCCGTGGGTGGGCGACATGGACTCAGACGGCACGCCGGACATCCTGGCGGGAGTGGAGTGGAGCGTGTACCCGTTCTATCGGCACGCCGCGCTGGAGTTGCCTCGCCGCCCCCGGTTCACCCTGGGCGAGGTCACGCGGGAGACGTAGCGTTCCGGTAAGGCTCAGTCCTTCAGCGCGCCGATCAGGACCCCTCGCCTGAAGTATCGCTGCACGGCGAGCATCACCGTTACCAGTGGCGCCGTGGAGAGCACGATCACGGTGTTGCGGAGCTGTGCCGCCATCTCGAGCCGGGAAATCTCGCTGAAGTCGCCGCGGGTGAGCTCCAAGCGGAAGATGTCGCTCGTCGCATACATGCTCTCACCGGGGATCAGGTAATCGCGGAGCACGAGCTGCAGCGGATGCTTGGCGCTGTCCAGAAGATACACCAGGGCGTTGAAGTAGTCGTTCCAGTAGGCGACGATCGAGAACAGCGCCAGCGTCGCGAGTATGGGCTTGGAGAGCGGCATGTAGATCCGGTACATGATCTGCAGGTCGTTGTAGCCGTCGATCTTGGCGGCGTCCTCCAGGCTCGACGGGAGCTGCTGATAGAAGGTGCGCAGCATCACGATGAAGAACACGTGGTAGAACTGCGTCGCGATGATCCACGCCCTCGTGTTGTACAGGCCGAGCGTCTTGACCAGCAGAAAGGTGGGGATCAGCCCTCCCGAGAACAGCAGCGTAAAGGCGATGAAGAAGGAAATCGGCCCCCGGAACACCAGGTGGCGCTTCGACAGCGGGTAGGCGGCCAGCGAGATCAACACCAGGTTGGCTACGGTGCCGGCACCCGCATAGAGGATGGAGTTGCCGTAGCCTCCCAACAGCATTGGATTGCGCATGGCTATCCGGTAGGCCTGGAGATCGACGTTGACCGGGATCACGCCGATCGTGCCTGCGACCACGCGCATGCCGCTGCTCACCGATGTCGCCGCGACGTTGAGCAGCGGGTAGAGGAAGGTGATGCTCAGGGCGATCATGAGCAGGTAGTTGCAGGCGTCGAACAGGCGGTGGCCGGCTGTGCCGCGCATCTAGCGACCCACCTTGCTGCGCGACCGCATCACCAGATGCCGATCGAGGTATAGCGTTTCGCCAGCCAGTTGACGAACGCGATCAGGATCAGGGACACCACCGAGTTTGCGAGCCCGATGGCGGTAGCCAGGCTGTAATTGGCGTGTACGAGTCCCACCCGATACAGATAGGTGGAGAGCACGTCGGCCTTGTCATAGGTAAGCGGGGTGTACAGAAGCAGGACCTTTTCCGCACCGACGCTCAGCATGCTGCCCATGCGAAGGATGAAGAGCACCGTGATGGCGGGCATGATTCCGGGCAGCGTCACGTGCCACGCCTGCCGCAGCCTGCCCGCGCCGTCGACCACCGCCGCCTCGTACAGCTCCCGGCTTACGCCGGCGATGGCAGCCATGTAGATGATGCTGCCCCAGCCGACCTCCTGCCAGATGCCGGAACCGATGTAGATCGGGCGGAACCAGGCGGGCTCGATGAGAAAGTAGATCGGCTCGAATCCGAGGGATGCCAGGATGTGGTTGATGAAGCCGGAGCCCGGCGAGGTGGCCAGGTGGATCATGGCAGCGATCACCACCACCGAGATGAAGTGCGGCATGTAGGAGATGACCTGGAAGGTCTTCCGAAACGAGCGGACGCGGATCTCGTTGACCAGCAGCGCCAGGATGATGGGCGCCGGAAACCCGAACACCACGCTCCAGACATTGATCATGAAGGTGTTGCGGATCACCACTCCCGCGTTGCGGGAGCTGAAGAACATCTCGAAGTAGCGCAGGCCGACCCACTCGCCGCCGAACGGGTTGAGGAGGTCGAACCTGCGGAACGCCAATATGGCGCCGTACATGGGGATGTACTTGAACGTCAGCAGGAACAGGATGCACGGAAGCAGCATGAGCAGCAGGTAGCGGTCGCGCACCACGCGCTTCCACAGGTCGCTCCCGCCGGTGAGCGTGTCGGCGGGAAGCGTACGATCACGCCATCGGCGGCGAACGGCGGAGGCGGCTTCACGCATGTCCGGCTCGGGGACGCTGCCGTCTGTCGCTGCTCAGCAAGCGAGGGGCCGGCCGCGGCGCACGATCCGGCAGCAGCCCACCCCTCGTCGTCATCGGTAGGTCAGGTCCCCGACAGGATCTTCTGTGTTTCCTGGTACGCCGCGTTCTGCATTTCCAGCAGCGCGTCGACGTCGGTATCGCGGACCTCCTGTACGAATTCGCTCCATTCGCCGAGCGGCCGCCGGCCGATCACGAATGCGGTCAGATTTTCCTCCACCAGCCGGTCGAGCTGCTCTCGAATCGCCCCGATGTCTTCTTGCGTAGCGGCGTCGAGCATGACGCGGGGGTTCAGATAGCGGAAGTCAGGCTCTGCCCGTAGCTGCAACTCTTCCTTCGCGGCCGAGCCGTACGGCGGGCGTCCCCGCTCGGGAGTGGACAGCGTGAAAGCACCCCACTCGCCGAAACCGATGCCCCATTGCAGATCGGCCACCAGCGCGTCGTAGTAGTCCATGTCGATTTTGAGATTGGTGGGGTCGGTCTTGATCGGCAGCGGGATGCGCCCGTGCTCGGGGTGCTCGTACCAGCGGTAGGTCACGTCTTCGACGCCCCAGGTGAAGAACCAACTGCCTTCCGGACTGAACATGTAGTCCAGAAGCTGGAACAGGACCTCGGGCTGCTTCGCCTTGTCGGTGACGAGGAATCCTCGATTGGGACTCCACGCGCCGATGCGGTAGCGATAGAACAGCGGCCGGGCGCCGTCGATACCGGTGGCGATCGGCGGCTTTACGTAGCGTACTTCGACCGGCTCCCCACCGAGTTCGAAGGTGCTGGTTTCCCATGTGGGCGTGTCGCCGGTGTTGACCGCGAGTCCCCGGTAGGTCGAGTCCACCCAATGCTCGAAGAACCGGTCACTGTTCATGGTCGGGATCTCGGGGTGGAGCAAGCCTTCCGCGTACGCCCTGCTCAGGTAAGCGACCAACTGCTCCATGCCGGGGTCGAGGACGGCATACTTCCAGCTATCGCTTCGATCGTCGTAATACATGGCGTTCCATCGTCCGCCCCAGCCGGTGCCGAAGCCGTTGGACATGGCGGTGAACATGTTGGAGAACCGCCGCGTCCCCCACGGAAACAGGTCGGGCTCGGCCTGCTTCAGGGCGCCCAGCGTGTCGTGGAAGTCATCGTAGGTGTCCCACTTCGTCTCGATGCCATAGGAATCGAACACGTCCTGCCGCACCAGATGAGAGGCTCCCGACAGACCGGTCGGCGCGTAGGAGCCCCAGGACATGTAGCGGTAGATCTTGCCGTCGCGCGCGGCCACCAGCCCGGCGAGGCCCGGATCCTCGGTAAGGTGGTTGCGGAAATTGGGCATGACGTCCAGGTAGTCGGTGTAGGCAAGGACCTTGCCGGCGATCCCCAGCTCGTCGAGCTTGCTGACGTCGACCCCCCAGTTGAACAGCAGCTCGGGAAGGCTGTCGGAGGTGATCATCAACTCCATCTTCTGCCCGGCTTCCGCGAATGGAAAGCTCGTCACCGTCGCGTCGAGATTGAGCGTCTCGCGGACGATGCCCTCCCACACGCCGTCGTTGGGCCATGGCCCCGCCTTGACCCAGTCGAAGCTGTATGTCTCGCTCACCCACGGGACGGTGAGCCCGCCGGTGGGTGAGTCAGGATCGTACTCGATCCTGGCCATGGATGATTCGCCTGCGGCTGCATCCTCCGTGGTCCCCGTGGCGAAAGCCATGGCGCCGGCACAGAGCAGCGCGATGACCATGGGAAACGCATGCTTGAGCATAGGGCGTTCCTCCTAAGGTCGAGTGATCCGGCCATCGTAGGCCCGCTCGTTCCGGCGGTCAAGGAGCCGACCGTCCGCGCAGAGTGGTTGTTACACGTCGATCCGGTAGCGGTAGACGCTGGCGGTGAAGCCGGTGTGGAACTCGCCTGCCCGTGGCAGGCCGCTGGGCTGGTAGTGATTGAGGTACAGGACGAGCTGGCGGGTCTCCCGGTCCTCGTGCACGTGGAAGTTCGAGTACTGCACGCGCTCGTCCTGATCCGGCGCCCGGTCGGCGATCACGGCGATCGTGTCGCGGAGCAGCAGGCCGGTGGCGGCGTCGACCTGTCCAATGACCAGCGGGTAGCGGGGGCTGTTGCCCTCCGCATTCCGTACCGAGATGTTGCCGAACCAGAACAGCCGGCCGTCCGAGTGCGGGACCAGGTGGGAGATCGAGCTGGGCGAGAAGAAGCGCTCGCCATCCTCGTACGTCCACGGCTCCGCCGCGCTCCATGTGCGACCGCTGTCCTCCGAGATCGAGAACCACTTGTGGGCGGGCAGCGCCGGGCGTCCACCGTTGGAGCCGCGCATCACCATCAGCAGCCGGCCGCCGTCGAGCGCGGCCAGCGTGGGCTCGAAGATCCCGCGCGTCGTCCGCTCGGGGTCGGGGAAGATCCATGCGACCGACTCGGCCACGAGTCGGTCCCCGGCGAAGCGCGCGGCCAGACAGCCCGTCTCGATGTAGCTGGAGCCGTACGGATTGAAGTAGCGGCCGTCGGCGTCGAGCGCGGTGCGGCTGACCGGGAACAGCAGCAGCCCTCCGTCCCGGACGACGGGAGTCCCGAAGCCGGTGAAGGCGTTGCGGCCGGTGTGCACGCCGTCGACGGGGTGCCAGCGGTCGTAGCCATCCCCCTGCTGGATGATCGGCGCCTCGTGGAAGAACGAGCGGCCGCCGTCGGCGCTCAGGGCGTAGAAGCGCGACACGCGGGTCAGCGCGTCGAACGCGTCGTCGCTCTCCTGGAGCCACTCCGTGCCGGAGAAGACCAGGTGGCCCGATCCCGGATCGACGAAGCACGCCGACGAAGTACGTCGGACGATGGTGCCGTCAGCCCGGCGCTGGGTGACCGGCAGCTTGACCGGATCGCTCCACGTCCGGCCATTGTCGCCGCTCCAACGGCGAAAGCGCGCGTCGTCGATGTCGCTGATGACCTCGTACCGGTACTCGCAGAGCATCCCGGTCCCGGCCGGGCCGCAGTAGTCGGCGCTGCCGAATACGGAGATGCCGGAGTCGGGCGTCTCGATGAACAGCTCCGGATCGCCGACGACAGCCATGGGATCAGCCTATGGGCTGGCCGGTGCGCCGGCAAGGCTCATGGCGCGAGCGAGGTGGTCTCGGCCTTCGCGTTCAGCGCAGGCCGCGCAGGCGGAAGCGGCACACGGCCACGTCTTCCTTCTCGATGGTATACGTGACGTAGGCGCTGTCGCCGTCCAGGTGCAGCACCGGGTAGCCGTAGCGGCCGCCCTTGTAGCCGTAGCGGCCGCCCTTGTGCCGGCCCGGCACGCGGGCTCCGGCCGACTCCTCGCCGCCGAGCAGGTAGTGGCGGTCGAACACCACGCCGTCATCGCTGGTGGCCAGGACCATCGGCGTGCGGCGACTGCCCGGTTGCGGACACGAAAGGCCGAAGAAACGGCCGTCCGGCAGGCGCCCGAACTGAAAGCGGCTGCAGGCGTCGGTGTAGCCGGTGACCGCGGGCTCCGACCAGGTGATGCCGTCGTCGCGGCTCTCGGTGACCGCCAGCCGTCCCGCCTCCCGGTCGGCGATGCGCAGCATCATGTGGATCACCCCGTCGTCGGTCTGAAAGAAGGAGCCCTCGCAGTACCCGTGGGGATCGCCGCGGTGGCGGCAGCCCTTGTGGAAGCCCTCCGGGTCGTCCACGTAGCCCGCAGGCAGCCTCGGCAGCACGGCGTCGCGCCACCCGGCGATGCCCCCGGGATCGTCGGTGTACGGGTACCGCAGGTTGCCGGACAGGATCAGGCGGCCGGACGCGACGGCGGCGGGAGGCATGTTGGGGATGAACCGCTCGACGGCGCGCACCGGCCGGCCCCAGGTCTCGCCACCGTCCTCCGAGACCGCTACCTCGGTATGGGTGTCCAGCGTCCACTGCTCGCCCGCGGGGACGGCGGCCTTGCCGCCAGCCGGCCGCTCCAGGCCGCCGCGCAGGAACGTGTCGTGGTACTCGTAGACGCCCAGGTAGGCGACCAGCCGGCCGCCGTGGCGCCGCAGCCCCATCCCGGTGAAGACCACGTCCGCGTACCGTCCGGGCCGCCGGGGCAGGACCGTACGCGGCTCGCTCCAGCTCACGCCTGCGTCATCGGAGCACGCGTAGCACATCACCTGACCCGGATCGTCCTCGTTGCGTATGCCGTGCGACCAACTGGCGACCAGGCGTCCGTCGACCGACGTGAGCTGTGGGTGGTGGCTGTACGCATGCCCGTCGCTGCCGCGGTAGACGATGAACTCCTGGTGCGGGACCGGGCGCAGCGGCACCTCTCCCCAACGGTTGGTGACCGGCGAGCGAGCGGTCTGAGATGCGCACATGTGCTCAGCCCTTCAGCGAGCCGAGGAAGATGCCCTTGATGAAGTACCGCTGCAGGAACGGGTACACCAGGATGATCGGGCCGATGGTGATCAGCGTGGTGGCGGCCTTCACCGCCTCGGAGGGGAGCCGATCCTCCGCGTCGATCGCTCCGCCGAACTCCCGGATGCGGTCGAGCGTGACCTGCTCGGCAAGGAGCAGGCGTCGCAGCAGGAGCTGCAGGACGACCTTGGATTCGTCGCGAAGGTAGATCAGGGCGTCGAACCAACTGTTCCAGTGCAGCACCATCGTCCACAGGGCGATCGTGGCCAGCACCGGCTTGCAAAGCGGGGCGACGATGCGCGCCATGATCTGCAGGTAGTTGGCGCCGTCCATGAACGCCGACTCCTCGAAGGCGGGGTCCACGGTCATCAGGTAGTTGCGCATGATGATGATGTAGAAGCCGTTGGCGAGCAGCGGCAGGATCAGCACCCAGCGCGAGTCGATCAGGCCGAGCTTCCGGATCACCAGGTAGGTCGGAATCAGGCCTCCGGCGAAGAACATGGTCACCAGGATGTAGGCGGTGACCAACCCGCGTCCCGGCAGGGTGCGCTTCGCCAGCGGATAGGCGGTCAGGAAGGTGACGACGAGGGTCAGCGTCGTGCCGGCCACGGCGCGGAAGATGGAGTTGGCGTAGCCGACGAGCGTCGACGGATCGCTGAGGATGTAGTCGTACGCGCCGGTCTGCCACCTTCCCAGCCAGATGTGCAGCCCCAGCGTGCGCACGTCCAGGATGCCGGAAAACGACAGGATGATGGTGTGCCAGAACGGATAGAGGAACGTCAGGGTCAGGACGATGAAGAACAGGCCGTTGCAGGCGTCGAACGCCAGTCCGCCGGCGGTCTTCCGACGCAGCAGCCATGAGCGCGCGGCCGACGCGCGTACCAGTCGTTGCGTTTCATCCAGCGTCGAGTGGAGCAGCGCCTTGCCGGCCATGGCCATCCGCTACCAGAGCCCGTATTCGCTGTAGCGCTTGATCACGCTGTTCGAACCCACGATCAGGGCGACGCCGATCACGTTCTTGAACAGCCCGACCGCCGTCGTGAACCCGTATTGGCGCTCGATGATGCCCTGGCGATAGACGTAGGTGTCGATGATGTCGGCCACCTCGTATACCAGCGGGCTGTACAGGTTGAAGATCTGGTCGAAGCCGGCGTTCAGCACGTTGCCGAGCCTCAGGATGAACAGGATCGTGACGACGGGCAGGAGCGAAGGCAGGGTGATGTGCACGGCCTGCTGCAGACGGTTGGCGCCGTCGATCCGGCCGGTCTCGTACAGCTCCGGGTCGATGGCCGCCATCGCCGCCAGGTAGATGACCGATCCCCAGCCGACCTCCTGCCAGATCCCGGTCGCGACCAGCATCGGCCGGAACAGGGAGGGATCGGTCAGCAGCAACGGCGCGGGCTGATCGAACAGCCCGAAGAGGTAGCCCACGATGCCGCGCTGCGGCGAGAGTATCTCGACCAGGATGCCGGCCAGGACGACCCACGAGAAGAAGTGCGGCAGGTAGCTCACCGACTGCACGACCCGCTTGAACTTCTGGTTGGCGAGCTCGTTGATCAGGAGCGCCAGGATGATCGGAGCGGGGAATCCGAAGGCGATCCGCAGGACGCTGATGATGACCGTGTTGCGAAAGATCCGCCAGAAGAAGGGGTGGCCGAACAGGATCCTGAAGTGGTGGAAGTCGTTCCACTCGCTCCCCCAGAAGCCCAGGTTGAAGCGATAGTCCTTGAACGCGGCGATGATCCCGTAGATCGGCAGATAGTTGAACACGAACAGGAGCGCGACGCCGGGGAGCAGTGCAAGGTACAGGAGCCGCATCCGCTTGGCCCTGCGCCATCGTTCGCGCCGCCCGAGCGCGGTTCGCTGCAGGGCGGCGCTCGAGGTCGGTGCGCTGGCGGACCTCATCTACGGGACGGATCTACGGCCGGAGGGTATTGACGCAGGGGAGCGGCACCTGTGCCGCTCCCCTGCGAAGGATCGTTCGGCCGAACGATCGCTCAATAGACGCGTTGTCCGGCGAACAGCTCCCGTCCACGCGGGGCCTTGGCGAGCTCCGCCAGCAGCTCCGCGCCGCCGATGCTCATCCACCGCTCCACGTGCGCGTCCCACTCGGCGTCGACGTCGACCTTGCCGGTGACCGCCTGCAGGTAGAACTCGTCGCGGAGCGTTGAGAGCGCATCACCGTACTGGACCTTCCCGTCGTTGTACCCGGTCTCGTTGAACAGGTCGTAGCGGGCGGGATAGATGAGCATGTCGTAGCCCTTGCCGCTGTACACGTTGTCCTTCGCCCAGTCGTGGAGAATGGAGTAGTACAGGAACTTGAGCCGGTCGATCGTGTACATCGGCGGGTAGGTGTAGAACCGCCCGTCCTTCACGCGCTCGGCGTCGAAGGTGAGCCTGGAGTTCCACGGCTCTCCTTCCCAGTCGAAGTGCACGCCTTCCTGGCCGCGCGCGTTCAGGGCATACCCCTCGTCGGTCATCATCATCCAGTCGTAGATCTGCAGGATGCGCTCCAGCTTCTCGTCGCTCACGTCCGCGTTGATGTAGGCGTGATAGCTGCCGAGCGCGAACGGAACGTGGCGGGCCATGCCGCGTTCCTCGACGCCTCCCGGACCGACCGGCGGCCAGGTCATGATGACGTCCACGTCCTCGTCGAGCTTTGCGAACGATCCCGGAGCGGCGATGCCCTCGCCCGCAGGCACGTTGTAGTTCCAGTAGGTCGTGGACATCGCGTAGGTGCGGAGCGTCTCCTTCTCCCACTTCTTCCTGCGCGTGAGGGTCGGAAACTCGGTGTCGATGAGACCGTCCGAGTACCAGCCGGCCAGTAGATTCAGGAAGTCCCGGTAACGCGGATGGGTGTTGTAGAAGTGCAGCTCGCCGCCGGCCTCCCACGTGTAGTCGGGCTTGGAGGTCAGCCCGTACATGTTCAGGAACGGCTCGAAGCTCCAGTCGATCTTCTCGCTGGCGCCCAGCGGGATCGTGTCCTGCGTGCCGTTGCCGTCCAGGTCCTCGTCGCGCGCGGCGACCAGGAAGTTCTCGATGTCCCCGATGGAGAAGTCGTGGTCGTAGAAGTAGGTGAGGCCGACCGGGTCCATCACCTCCTTGATGTCCTCGTAGCCCGGCATCGGCAGGCCCGCCTTCGTAGCCCAGTCGTGGCGGAACACGACGAAGCCGTTGAACGGGGCTTGCGCCACGTTCTCCGCCGCTCCCATCAGCGAGAGCACCTCGTCGGCACTGTCGGGATTGGCATTCACCATCCACCCGTAGCCGGAGTCGTCGAGCAGCTTGGCGTACATCGGTGCGTGCTCGCGGATCATCGCCACCGGGATGCTGCGCGTGACCCCCTCGTGATGGATCTCGAAGGTGTTGGCGTGACTACCTGACAGGTACCCGAAGTCCGGGAACTGACCGTTGGCCAGCATCAACTCGACCCGTTCCTTCTCCTGGAAGTAGTTGATGCCGTCAACCTGGATGTCGACATCGAACATCTCCTCGATCTGGTCGATGCCCCAGGTGTCCAGGTCTTCCCGGTCGTCGTTGCCTTCCCAGTGCCAGGTGATCGTCAGGGGACCGGCGGCCGCGGCCTGGTCGGCCTGCGCCGCCCCGTAGGCGATCAGCGGCGTGAGTCCCAGTGCGATCGCGACGATTCCGGCGTGCGCTCTCGTGCGGTACCTCGTCATGTGGCCTCCTCACGGCGTGAAGCCGTCATCGAGGCGAGGGTTGATCGCCCCGATGGTGGCGACCGCCGCAGTCTGTGCGGGAAGCCTACCCCGCGGGGCGCTAGTAGCTCCAGCTACTCTTGTAGCGGTCCATGACGAAGTCGCCGAGCCGGGTCAGCGGGAAGGTCGCCGGCTCCGCCGGGGGCCCTGACGCCGCTCCGCTGAGCTGATCCACGTGGGCGATGGCGCGGTAGAGCTGCCACGTCACCGGCTGCGTGGGGTTGCCGTCCCAGATGGAGAAGCCGTCCACGCCTTCCCGGTGGTAGCGGTGCGCGGTCGACAGGAACTCCTCGTTGCCGATCTCGTTCGGATGCAGGTTGACGATCAGCCGGCAGTTGCCGGCGCGGCACGGCTCGACCAGGTAGTCGGCCTCCGGAACGACCCGCCAGCGGCGGTAGTCCCACACGGTCGGGTGGATCTCGTCGAGCAGGCCCTCGCGGGCCCAGCGCACCACGTCCAGTCCGTGCAGCTCGTTGGAGCGGCGGTCGGACAGCACCAGCGCCGAAAGCTCGGCGCCCTGCTTCCGCGTCCGGCTGCGCGCGGAGGCCATGAACTCGCTCATGATGGCCGCCCGCAGCCCGAGCACGTCGCGGTCGTCTTCCGGCAACTCGCGCGGGTCGGCGCCGTGGAGGGAGCGGAAGCGCCGCAGGAACGGATCCTCGTAGAGGACGAACGGCTGCGCGCGCGGAAAGATGAAGTTGATGCCGTCCGGGCGGTAGGCGAGGAGCTCGTCGACGATGGCCAGCAGGTGCCGCTGCACCTCGCCGAAGGCGTAGCTGAGCCGCGAGATCGCACGGCCGTCGTGGTCGACGCAGCGCAGCTCCGGATGCCGGCGGTAGAAGCGCGACATGAACACGCCGTCGTAGGGTGGCTCCATCGCGAACGCGCCCATCCTGATCGAGAGATGGAACTCCAGCCCGATGGACCGGCACATGTCGCGCACGGTCGCGATCGGGTCGATGCCGCGGCGCATCAGGCCCGCGAGACTCTCCGTGTAGCGCCGGTAGCCGGCGGTCGGGAAGTCGTCGAGCCCCTCGCCCTCCAGCGAGCCGACCTCGGTAGGGTAGTTGCAGTGGTCGGCGCCCGAGATGCAGAAGAGCATCGAGCGGTAGCCGCTGTCGCGGTACGGCAGGATGAAGTGCCAGAGCTCTTCCGGCTCGCTCACGCCCATGTAGAAGATGCCGTGGCCGTCGTTCATCGCCACCAACCGCTTGTCGCCGCGGCTGCGGACGCGCTCCAGGTGAGCGTGGCTGGTCGGCACCGCGCGCAGGTAGGCGAGCATTGCGCCCTCCGGCCGATCACCCCACTCGACCTGCGCGAGCTGGACCGTGCGGCCGGTCATGTCGGCGACGCGGAAGGGGCAGTCCTGGACGGACTGGCGGGTGTGATGGGCGTTCGCGGCGTCGTCGAACGGATCGTTGCGCAGGATGACCCAGCCGGGGTCGTCGTCCAGGCGGATCCTGATCGAGCTCGGCCCCATCGACCCGAACTGGGCCATTCCCAGGGAGAGTTCGTGCGGGCCGTCGAGCCGCGGGTCGAGCGTGATCGGCCGCGGCCGGGTCTCCTGGCCGACGATCAGCATCGTCCCCGAAAGCCGCTGGTCGTGATGCGAGCCCTCCCACGGCACGGTCCGCCAGAACCCCCTGCGCGGCACTGGCGAAAGCAGCGACCGCGGCGTGCACCGGGACAGATCGAAAAAGCTCCCTTCCAGGGCCATGGCGCCTACCTCGCGGGAACGAAGTCCCGCTCTCGCACGCTCACCGCCAGGGGCGTTCCCGGCGGCCTGGGCCGGTTGTGGGTGGTGACCACCCAGATCTCGCCTGGACGGCGCTCGACCAGGTAGGGGTAGCAGAGCCGGCCGTACGGATAGGTGATCCGGTCCGCGCGCATGCGGCCGATGACCACCGGCTCCGACCACGACCGGCCGTCGTCGTCGGAGAAGGCCAGCGAGAGCTCCTCGCGGTGCACGCTCATCGGGCGCTCGGCCCAGGGGAGCGCCACGCGGATGTAGCTGTCTTCCCCCTGCGGGTAGAGCCGGTTCCAAGCCAGTGCCAGGCGCCCGCTCTGCAGGCCCAGCAGGTAGCCCGGCGCGCTGCTGGCGTCGATCGGGCTGGGCCGGATCTCCCGCCACGACAGGCCGCCGTCGTCGGAGTATGCCTCCCAGAAGCGGTCCAGGTTGGTGCGCAGCAGCATCAGCAGCCGTCCGTCGGAGAGCTCGGCCACGGTGCCCTCGCAGGCGCCGTCGTGATGGCCGTGGCCGCCCAGGTCGATGATGCTGCTCTGCCGCCAGCTCCGGCCTCCGTCGCTGGAGACGCAGGTGAACTGGACGTGGCGGGCGGGGTCGCGCCAGAGGTGCTGCACGGGCGTGACCAAGTTGCCGGCGCGCGTCTCGATGATGTCGGTGACCGCGCCGCAGAAGCCCAGGAAGATGGGCTGGCGGTCGGTCCAGGTCCTGCCCTCGTCCGCGCTGCGGATGGACCACACGTCGCAGCGCACGTCGGGATCGGGTTCGTTGGTGGTCTCGTCCCACCCCCACCGGTAGGTCGTGGAGTCGCCGTAGGTCAGGACGACGTCGCCGTCCCTGGTCCGCACCATGGCCCCCTGTTGCGGCACGCCGGGCTCGGAACCGTCGGTCATGGGCACCGGCGCCGACCAGGTGACCCCGTCGTCGGCGCTGGTGCGGCAGGCGTTGCCGGTCACCTGCAGCAGGCGGTCGTCGCCCAGCACGACCATCTGCTCGGGGAAGTCCCTGCTCCCGTAGTCCGTGATCGGCAGCGGCCGGCAGCGCGGCTCGATCCACAGCGTGCCGTTCTGGTCTTCACCCATGGTCCGCCTCCTGGTGTCAGGCTTCCGGCAGCTCGTTGCGGAAGTTGTCCTCCGGTCCGAACGCCTCCCACGGCGAGTTGAAGAAGGCGCGCTGCGCGTCGGTCAGCCGTGCCATGGTCTCGCGGCCGGGGATGCGGCCGCCGGTGTGCTGGTAGTGGTAGCTGGCCGCGCGGTCGTTGTACTTGTAGAACAGGCCGTAGCGCGGCTCGTCGCCCTGCCAGCGGTTGGCGCCGTGGGCCAGCGTCTCGGTGAAAATGATCGCCGACCCCTTGGGCGCGCCAATGTTGCGGACCAGCGGGCCGTCGACCGCGAACAGCCGCTCGTGGTCCTCGGGCACCGGGAAGTCGCACTTGTGGGAGCCGGGGATGCAGGCGAAGCCGCCGTCGGATTCCGCGATGTCCTGCAGCGTGAACGACACCACGGTGAGGCCGGTGAAGATCCGGTCGCCCTGCACGTGGTAGCGGAAGTTGACACGCCCGCCGCGATGGCCGCCGTGCATCTCGAACTGCGGGCAGCCCTTGGAGCGCACGAAGCTGTAGGTGATCTCCAGGCGCAGCTTGGGGCCGATGATCTCGGTGAGGACCTCCGTCAGCCTGGGGTGGTCGATCAGCGAGATGAAAGGCTCACCCGCGTCCAGAAGCCCCCAGGCACCGTGCCAGGTGCCGTTGGCGTCGTAGCCGTTCGGGGTCTTTTCGAGCGGCTCCATGCGCTCGGCGATCTTGTGCTTGGCGGTCTCGCACTCCTGGTCGGTGAGCACGTCCTCGACCACCAGGAAACCCTGCAGGTCGAACAGGTACTTCTGCGTCGCGGTCATCGCCCGAGCCTACGGGCTTGCCGGGATGCCGACAAGCTCGCGCATTGCCTCATCAAAAATCCACACGAACGGAAACCGGTGCCTCATCGAAACATCCACACGAACGGCCAGCCCACCATGAGGGCGGAGGTCGGAGGAGATGGGGCTCACCATGGGTCAACGAAAGGCGGTCACCAGAGAGATGGCCAACCGGTACCGGCGCGCCAGCAAGCGTCAGAAGGCGGCGATGCTCGACGAGTTCGTCGAGCTGCACGGCTGCACCCGCCACCACGCCGGGTGGCTGCTGCGCATGTGGGGCAAGACGGTGTTCGAGCGCCGCGACGGCGAGCTGGTCAAGATCGTGGTCGGCCAGCGCCGCCCGCGGCGCCAGAGCCGCCGCATCTACGACGAGCAGGTCCTCGCCGCGCTGACGAAGGTCTGGTACCTGTTCGGCTGCCTGTGCGGCAAGCGGCTGGTGGCGGTGCTGCGCACGCAACTGCCGGTGCTGGAGAAGTTCGGCGAACTCGCCGTGGACCCCGACACGCGCCGGAAGCTCACCCGCATCAGCGCCGCCACCGTCGACCGGTTGCTGCGCACCGAGAAACGCGCCCTGCGCATACGGGGTCGCTCGCATACCAAGCCGACCACGCGGTTGATGAACCAGATCCCGATCCGCACGTTCACCGAGTGGCAGGACGCACGGCCCGGCGAACTCGGCGCCGATCTGGTCGGCCACGACGGCGGGTTCACCGGCGGCGATCACGCCTTCACCCTGGTACTCACCGACCGGGTCACCCAGTGGACGGAGGTCCGCGCCGTACTGAACAAGGCGCAGAAGTGGGTCTTCCAGGCGCTGCTGCTGATCCGCTCGTGGGTGCCGTTCGCCCTGCGCGCCCTGCACACCGACAGCGGCAGCGAGTTCATCAACCACCACCTGCACCGCTACTGCGAGCAGGAGCGCATCGACTTCACCCGCTCGCGGCCCAACCGCAAGAACGACAACAACTTCACCGAGCAGAAGAACAACGACGTGGTGCGCAAGCACGTCGGCTACCTGCGCCTGGAGACCGAGCAGGAGGTCGAGGTGCTCAACGAGCTCTACGATCGGCTGCGGCTGATGATCAACTTCTTCTACCCGTCCCAGAAGCTGGTCTCCAAGACCCGCCAGGGCGCGCGGGTGCGACGGGTCTACGACGACCCGCAGACCCCGTATCAGCGGGTGCTGGCGTGCCCGGAGGTGTCCGAGGACCACAAGGAGCGACTCCGGCGTCAATTCGACACCCTGAACCCGGCCGAGCTGCAACGCGAGATGGTGCGCCTGCAGGGTAAGTTGCTGAGCTTGGTGCAGCAGCGCAGCCATCCAGCCGAGCGTGCCGGCTGACCCTCACCGGGGCCGCGAGGGCACCGTCGGTCAGGTGCCCGGAGCCTCGCTCTCCAATCGCGTGGGCACTCTGGGACCGTTGGCGAGCATCGCGGCGCGCCCGACACTCAGCGCGGCGAGCGTGGCGCCGTGTAGGCAGTCGTCTCCTGAGGCCGTGCCGTTGTCATGGGCCACGAGATCGAGCTCGAAGGACATCGGCTGCGGTTCGTCCCCAGTCCGCGAAGGTGTCACCGCGATCTGGTGCCTTTCAGGAAGATGCCCGGCCTGGTGGGGGGATGCGGCCCTGCGGCGCAGCCGAGCGCGCTCGCGCTGCAACAGCCGGTCCATACAGCCGGTCCATGGTGGCGACACTGATGGATCATGCCGAAGACCGTCGACCGCCACGGGCCTCATCCGGGGGGGGGGATCCGGATACCACCCCGCCGCAGAAAACGCCGTGACGGCGATCCTCGCAGGCCGATTTCTGCGACCACGGCCGTTTCGTGGCTTGCGAGGCCGGATGCGCACGGTGTTCGGCTGCTCACCGACCTCGCCGATCGGACCGTTGGCGAGTATGGCGGCGCCCGACGCTCAGCGCGCCGAGCGTGGCGCCGGCGGTCTCTTGCCGGCATTCAGCCGCAGCGATGGTCGCAAACCGGTGAGCTCGCGCTTGAGGGCAACCGGACTCAGCGCCGTGTACTGCTGCCGGAGGCCGCCGGGGTCTTCCATTCGTGCTGCCGTGATCCTCAGTGAGCAGCAACTCGCGGGCGGTACGACATCAAGGCGGCTCTTGATGCGGTTCTCAGCCCAGCGCCCAAGCGCCGGTGTTCGGCGGCTTGCGCGGCGTGGATCACAGTCACACGTTGCGGTCGCTGAGGTTGTCCACATATCCACAGGGAGCATCACCCCCCTCCCCGCACCCCACCCCCCTTTACCGCCGCCCCTCTTTCGTGTGGATATTTGGCTGAGGCATCCGTTTCACTTCGTGTGGATATTTGGGTGAGGCAACACGGCTCGCTGGCTCGCGGTTCGAGCGCATCACGCCCCTGGCCAGTCGGCACCGGCACCCGGTCCCAGAACGTGCCAGTGCATGTGCGGCGTCACACCGGGAGCCGCGGCGTTGGCGCGCACGTAGAACCCCTCGCCGTCCAGGAGGCCGAGCGACGTCGCGGTCGCCTGAATCGCCCGGACCATCGACGTCAGGAGGTCACCGTCGAGGGCGGCCTCGTCGAGCAGGGACGGGACGTGACGCTTGGGCACCACGACCACGTGAATCCTGGCCGCTGGCCTGGGATGGTGGAATGCGAGGACCCGCTCGTCCTCGTAGACGCGCTGCACGTCGAGCCTCCCCGAAAGGACATCCTCGCAGTACCAGTCACGCCGAGCCATCAGGCCATATCCTTACGAGCGTCACGGACCGCGAACTGCGCGATAGTGGAAGGCACACGAGTGCCGGGCGATGGTACTGACCGATCGTGACCGCCGCGCACGCGCTGTTCTACGGGCTTGTTACGATCGTCCCGAACTGGCCCACGGCGACGAAGCGCGTGCCGCTCGCGGCTACTCCGAAGAGGTAATTCGAGGTGTCGCTGGTGGCCGCGTTCCAGGAAATTCCATCGGTGCTATGCACGATCGTCCCGTCTTCCCCCACAGCGACGAAGCGCGTGCCGTTCGCGGCTACTCCGAAGAGGAAAGTCGAGGTGCCGCTGGTGGCTGCGTTCCAGGAGACTCCATCGGTACTATGCACGATTGTCCCGTCGTTTCCCACGGCGACGAAACGCGCGCTGTTCCCGGCTACTCCGAAGAGGAAAGTCGAGGTGCCGCCGGTAGCAGCGTTCCAGAAGACTCCATCGGAGCTGTGCACGATCGTCCCGTTGTTTCCCACGGCGACGAAACGCGCGCCGTTCCATGCCACTCCCCAGAGCGAGGTCGAGGTGCCGCTGGTGGCCGCGTTCCAGGAGATTCCATCGGAGCTGTGCACGATCGTCCCGTCGTAGCCCACGGCGACGAAGCGCGTGCCGTTCGCGGCTACTCCGAAGAGGTAACTCGAGGTGCCGCTGGTGGCAGCCTTCCAGGAACCTCCATCCGTGCTGTGCACGATCGTCCCACCGATCCCCACGGCGACGAAGCGCGTGCCGTTCCAGCCTACTCCCCGGAGCGAAGCCCATATGGCACTGGTAACAGCGTTCCAGGAGATTCCATCGGAGCTGTGCACGATCGTCCCGTCGTTGCCCACGGCGACGAGGAGCATGCCGTTCCTGGCTACGCCGAACAGATGAAATGGAGTGACGCTGTCAGCGGCGGTCCAGGAGGTCCCGTCGGTGCTATGCACGATCGTGCCGTTCGTGCCGACGGCGACGAAGCGCGTGCCGCTCCAGGCTACTCCTTCGAGCCATGCCGAGGTAGCGCTGGTAGCAACGGTCCAGGAGGTCCCATCGGAGCTGTGCACGATCGTGCCGCTGTCGCCCACGGCGACGAAGCGCGTGCCGTTCCAGGCTACTCCTTCGAGCCATGCCGAAGTGTCGCTGGTAGCAGCGGTCCAGGAGGTCCCATCGGAGCTGTGCACGATCGTGCCGTTCGTGCCGACGGCGACGAAACGCGTGCCGTTCCAGGCTACTCCTCGGAGCGAACTCGAGGTGCCGCTGGTAGCAGTAGTCCAGGAAGTCCCGACGGAGCTGTGCACCACCGTTCCGTCGTTCCCGACGGCGACGAAGCGCGTGCCGTTCCAGGCTACTCCCCGGAGCGAGTTCGGCGTGCCGCTGACGGCAGCGGTCCAGGAAGTCCCATCGGAGCTGTGCACGATCGTGCCGTTCGTGCCGACGGCGACGAAGCGCGTGCCGTTCCAAGCTACCCCGGTGAGCGTGTTCGTGGTGGCGCTGACGGCAGCGGTCCAAGAGGTTCCATCGGTACTGTGCATCGCCGCCCCGTGAGACCCAACGGCAACGAAACGCGCACCGCTCCATGCAATACCGTAGAGATGAGCCGGTATATCTCCGACCCGTACCTGTCTCCACTCGCTCCCCGGCTCCGGGCCGTCGTCCCGCATCGGATCCGGCGTTGGAGCCATTGCCTGGCACCCGGAAAACAAGAGGGCGACCGTGGCGACAACGAATGCGAGCGGCATCGGCTGGAACGATCGCTCCGTAGACATAGCAGTCGGTTGTACGTCGCAAGATGCCCGGCGTCAATCCCCTGTTCACCTACCTGTGCCTGCCTGTGATGCCCCCGTGTCGCATCCGACCGCACGTTGAGATGCCTCTTATCCCGTCCTGTTCTACGAGTCGATACCGCTGCCGTGCAGAACCCGTTCGGTCGCGGTGCGCAAGATCGCCTCCGAGGCGCCCGACACGAAGGCGTCCGTCGGCTCGTAGCCGCCCTCCGCGAACGACCGCTCCAGGGTGATGTACCCCGGTCCCAGGTCGCCGTAGCCGGCGACGGCCACGAACGCGCCGGGGCGCGCCGCCTGGGCGTGGAGCTGGTACTCGATGAAGGTCTCGCCCGGCAGATGCAGGATCGCCGCTTCGGCGCCGAAGTGGAGGCAGGTAACCGGGATCGGGCGCTCGTGGCGGCGCAGGTAGGTGAGCATCAGGGCGGCCCTGCTGAGATCCTTGCTCTCGCCCGCACCCGGTGCGCGGATGCGGGCGAGCAGGGCCTCCTCGTCCAGGTCGGGCCGCGGCGGCAGGAGCACCGGTTCGACGACCCAGCGGAGCTCCCAGAGCGGGCGGCGCTCTGCCGCCGCCTCGGCAGCGATCATGGCGTCGTGGATGCGGCTGGCAAACAGCTCGCGATTGTCGGCGATGCCGTCGTTGTACTTGCCGGCTGCCACGTTGCCGGCACAGCCGGTGAAGTAGATGTGCGGCACCCCGGACTCCGCGGTGCGCTGGTTGCGCGCCAAGCCCACGAACTCCGGGTTCACCACGCCGGTGCCGTCCAGGCTGGTGGGGTGCGTGGCGTAGTAGTGGGCGACGGCCAGCGGCTCGTCCTCGTTCCAGAAGCCGATGGTCTTGAGCATCGGGTCGATGAGCCCTTCCGGGGCGGCGCGGACCATCGGGTCGCTGGTCTTGGTCCAGCGCATCGCCCACAGCGTTCCGTCCTGGCCGATCAGGCGGCGGTTGGAGGCGATGCGGTTCACCCGCGCCTCGCCGGTGGTGACGTGGGTGCAGGGGCGCAGCTCGCTCATCGCCGTGGCGGCTGCGCCGGCGGCCGAGTCGCGCGCCCGCTCCGCCCAGTCGCCGGCCATGATCACGTCCGGCCGGCCGTGGGCGTCCAGGATGTCCTGCGCGTCGCGGTCCGGCCACGGCGTGTCGTGGGCGTGGGTGCAGTGCACGGCCACGCGGGCTGGGTCCGTACCCACCGCCCGCGCCAGGTCGCCGCGCCAGCGGTCGTAGTCGCCGTTGCTCAGCTCGGCCCAGTCCAGCGCGCACAGCACGACCGCCGGCTCGCCTTCCGGGACGAGGATCAGGCTCAGGGCCTGGAGCCGACCGCCGATCTCCGCCGCCGGCGGATACCAGCCTGCGCACAGCGGATGGCCGACCGGCGGGGTGATGTCGCTGGCGAACGTGCCGAGCCGGATCATCCGCACACCTCCTTCAGCACGCGCAGGTAGTTGCCGCCGATCATGGCGGCGATCTCTTCGTCGGTGTAGCCGCGGGTCGCCAGCGCCACCGTGAAGTACGGAGCGGCGACCCAGGCGAAGCTGCCTTCGAGCTGGCTCTCCATCGGCTCGGGGGCGTCCGCGAACAGGTGCGGGCGGATGTCGTCCGGGATCGAGCCGCGGTAGGAGACGTCGGACCCTCGTCCGCCGACATGGTCGATGCCCGCCACCTCGGCGACGTGCTCGACGTGCCGGAGCCAGTCGGCGAACCCGCCGAGCGGCTCGGCCAGGAAGCGGCGGCCGGGGCCGCCGAGGACGGACACGACGCCGCCGGTGCCGGCGATGGCGCGGATGGTCTGGTCGTCCAGGTTGCGAGGATGGTCCCGGACCGCCGTGCAGCCGCTGTGGCTGTCGATCACGGGCGCCATGGAGACGGCCGCGGCGTCCAGGTGGGCGCGGCGGCTGCAGTGGGCCAGGTCGACGACGATGCCCAGCCGGTTGAGCCGCCGCACGTAGTCCACTCCGGCGTCGGTGAGGCCGTGGTCGCGCCGGTCGTAGCACTGCGTTCCCAGCCGGTTGGTGTAGTACAGGATCTGCGCCTGCCGGAATCCCAGGCGGTGGTAGATCTCCAGGTTGCCCAGATCGTGCTCGATCCAGGGCGGAGGACCTCCCGTGCTCCACATGAGGCAGTGCTTGCCGGCATGCTTGGCGTCCACCACGTCGCCGGAGTGCCGGAACTTGACCAGGTGATCGCGCAGCGCGTCGAGCACGGCCGTGGTGCGCGCCACCGCGCGCAGCGTGATCATCGCGTCGTTGACCAGCCCGGAGTAGCCCTCGGTCCGCCAGGAGCAGAACATGTGGCCGTAGTCGTTGGCCAGGGTGACCCCGGAGCGGCGCCACGCTTCCAGGTACTCCGAGCGCACCCCGGCGTCGTGCACGACGTCGCGGTCGGCCACCTCCTGGAGTTGCAGCTCCATGTCCTGCGGGTCCGTGCCGTGGCGGATCAACTCGCGGGCGAGCGTGCTCATCGCGCGCGTCCACGGCCTGGCGCCGCCGGACACGGGATCGCAGACGATGGCGTCGCGGTGGATGCGCAGGCCCCGCTCGATGTCGGCGTCGCCGGCGCCCAGCTCGTCGAGCGCGGCTGCCCAGGAGCGGTCGATCGCTTCACTTACCATGAGACGAATATGTACACGCTCGCACGCGCGCCCGGCTGTGCCAAGGGACTCGGAACGAATCCCCGTGCTATCGTGCCGATGATGCTGGAGAAGGAAACGACGACGGAGCTACGGCGAGTAGCATTGTTCATCGATGTGGACAACGTCCTCATCGGCGCTCAGGAGTCTGGCTTGCCGTTCAACCTTACGTTGATTATCGACAGAGCACGCCAGGAAGGAGCGATCATGTCTGCGCGTGCTTATGCCGATTGGACATCGGACCTGTTGAGGCCCGTTCTTGGCGATTTCAGAGTCAACGCGATTGAGCTCATACAGCTCTCGACCTCGCTAGCGAGCAGCGAGCACAAGAATACTGCCGACATTCAGCTCGCCGTAGACGCGGTCGAGATGGTGTTCTCCCCCGTGCGGCCCGACAGTATCGTCATCGTCGGAGGAGATCGGGACTATGTCCCTCTCGTACAGAAACTCAAGCGCTACGGCGTCCTGGTAACGGGAATCGGCGTCGAAGCCGGCGTGAGCACAGTCCTGAAGGACGCGTGCGATGCCTTCGAGTACTACGACGTCCTCGTTCCTCCGGCACCGGAAGAGGTCGCTGGTCCCTTGCCGTCCGCCGATCCGGTGGAAGCGTATCAACTGATGAGACGCGCGATCGAGGCGATCAATCGCGGGGAGCGCCGTGCCACAGGCGCCGCGGTGCATGAAATGATGAAACAGCTGGATCCGGCGTTCAATCTGGCGCGCTACAAGGTCACGATGAAGCAACTCGCTGAAGCCGGTGAGCAAGAAGGGTATATCAGGGTCTCGGAGATTCCCGGTTCGGATCTCGTTCTTGAATCGACGACTAGCGTCATTGAGAGCACGGAAGGGCAGCGACGAGAGTACGATTTCTCCACGACCGCTGCTATCTCAGCCGCAAATTATCGCACTATCCTGCAAGAAAACAGGATTCCGCTATTACCATGGTCCAAGAGGCAGGAGTTCATAGAAGTGATATGGCGCGGCTTCGAAAGTCGGGATTCCATCGGCCTGTCGCTGGATGCGATGCGAGGGCTGATTCTGGGACCCTCCGACAGCGTCGACCGACTGTTGCAGCAGAGGGTTCAGAAGCTTCTGTACACGTTAAACTTTGCGCGATGCTTCACTTTGAGTAAAGAGCAGAAAGGCTATCCGATCGCGATTCCCGAGCAGCTGTCGGAGCGCCTGTACCCGGCGGTACCCGCCGAAGAGGCGGTTCGCAGGGTTCACCGACAATATCTCGAGGTTCTTGCCCGTAACGATGCGACTCTATTGCCAGAGGCGGTCTTCGATCTGCTCTACGAGAATGAAGTACAGGACGAAGATAAGAGACAGGGACGACTGGAGGAATTGACGCAGATGTGCGATGACATCAAGCCGCTGAATCCTTTCGGTAATGCGCTTCGGGGAATGCACCGATCGAGATGAAGGCGATCGGGTAGCCAGGGGCTCACGGTGAGGCCCGCTCGACTGATCGGCTTCCACGCCGGCGGACACCTGGGTGTCGTGGCCGAGGACGGCAGCAACGAACGGTTCGTGGATCTCGACGTGCCGGGCCAGCAACGCTGGCAGTTCGGGCCGTCGCTGCCGGACGGCCGGATCATCCTGCACAGCTTCGAGGACACGACGATGGCGCGGATGGTGGTGGGCGAGGTTCAGGTCAACCTCTGGTTCTACGACCTGCAAACCGGCAGGCTCGAGCCCCTGGAGGTCGCCGACCGTCCAAGCCGCTTCTTCACCTGCGGCGCGGCGTTCGCCGACGGGCGCCGGCTGCTGGCCAGCGCCATGATCGACGGTGCGCAACAGCTCTACGTGATGGACATCGACGGCAGCGGCTGCCGCGCGCTGACGCACCCGGGCCAGGGCTTCCACTACGGCGCGGAGATCAGTCCCGACCAGACGCGCGTCGCCTGCCACGTCACCGGCGACAAGTCGAGCAGGTACCCGCGGGTGTACCCCTACAGCATCGAGGTGATCGAGGTCGCCGGCGGCGACCGGACCATGGTGGCGGCGCGGACGGGGCACCTGTACTTCGCACCGGAATGGTCGGACGACGGCGCCCGGCTGGCGTACCTGGACTGCCATTCCGCCACCGATGCCGCCCACTTCGCAGCCGACCTGTGCATCGGCCATCCCGACGGCACGTCTCACGGGGTGGTGACCGCCGGCCAGTCGCACTGGTTCGGCACCTCCTACGGCGCCGACGGCTACCGGGGCGGCGGCTCGAACATGACCACCTGGATTCCGGGCCGGGACCGGATCACCTGGACCCGGCTGCTGCCGGACTCGCACGCGGACGCCCGCTTCGACGCATCCCTTCCAGATCACGAGGAGCTGGTCTACGCGCCGGAGCTGGCTCGCGGCGGCACGCAGCTCTGCGCCCTGAACCCCGACTCCGGGGACGTCGAGGAGATCACCCCTGCCGAGGAAGGCAGGTGGGACTATCACGCCTCCTGGTCGGCGGCCGGGGACGCGGTGGTCTTCTCACGGGCGCGGGTCACCGAGCCGCCCGAGCTGTGGATCGCTTCTGCCGACGGCTCCGGCGCACGACGCCTGAGCGCCGGGCACGACCGCTGGGGTGCCGGCTTCGGGCGCTGGTTTATGTAGCAGCCTTGGCAGGACGGCGATGACGAATCGCCAGCACTATACTGTGGCTGGGTGGACCAGCGACGGCCGGAGTGGTGAAAACGGCATGCGCGCGAGCATGAAGAGGAACTCATGGCAGAAGCCAAGCGGAGTTACGTAGTCGATGAGAACGGCAAGCGGACAGCCGTCATGTTGCCGATCGACGAATACGAAGAACTGCTGGAAGACCTCCAAGACCTCGCCGTGATCGCCCAGCGAAGGGACGAGCCAACCGTGCCCCTCGACGTCGTCGTGGAGCAGTTGGAAGAGAAGTGGCGGCGCGTCGAGTCGAGATAACCCGTTCCGCTCATCGCGACCTCGACGCTCTGACTCCTCGCATCGGCAGGAGAATCCTGACTACCATCGCCGGACTTGCCCGGGATGCACGCCAGGGTGCCGTCGCTATTGCAGGAACCGGGCGCGTCGGCGGCGTGGCGCGACGTAGAGGTGGTCGTCCTCCTCGGCGAGGGCGCTCACGTTGCCGGTCGACGGGTACTTGGCGATGGCGTCCTCGACGATGTCCACACCGAGGCCGGGCGCATCGCTCAGGACGATGCTGCCGTCGACGATGCGCGGCTGCGGCTGCATCACCTCGTAGCGGGCCGGCACGTCGTCGGCTAGGTGCTCGAGCAGGAGGAAGTTCGGGACCGTCGCCAGCACGTGCGCGGCGGCCATCTCCGCGACGGGGCCGAGGGAGCCATCGTGCGGGGCGATGAGGGCGTAGTGCGCTTCCGCCAGGGTCGCGATCTTCTTGAGCTGGAGCAGGCCGCCGGCGCGTCCGGTGTCCGGCTGGATGACGTCGGCGATCTCCTCCTCCAGGAGTTGGCGGACGCCCCAGAGGTACGAATGCCGCTCGCCGACCGCGATCGGAATGTTGACCGACTCGGCCACCCGGCGGATGCCCTCGATGTTCTCCGGCGCGACCGGGTCCTCGTAGAACAGGAGGTCGTACTCCTCGAGCCGCTGGCCCAGGGCGATGGCGTCGCGGGTGGTGAGCCACGGCGGCCCGTGGACGTCCACCATGAGGTCGACGTCCGGCCCCAGGGCATCGCGCAGGCCGGCGACCTTGGCGGGCAGGCCTTCGACGCCGCCGGTCTTGAGCGCGCCGTAGCCCATCGCGACCAGCTCCTGGTTCCGCTCCGGGGTTCCCGCGTGGGCGTAGAGCTTCACCTCGTCGCGGATCCTGCCGCCGAACAGCTCGTAGACCGGCACGCCCAGCGCCTTGCCCTTCAGGTCCCAGAGCGCCATCTCGATGCCGGTCATGGCGCCTGAGCCGACGACGCCGGTCATGCCGTGACCCATCATCGCGGTCATGATCTTCTGGCAGATGCGTTCGATCCGGAACGGATCGTCGCCGATGAGGATGGCGCTCAGGTCCCGGATCGCGGTCTCGACGACGCGCGGCCAGCCGCTGGCTTCACCGACGCCGTAGAGCCCTTCGTCGGTCATCACCTTCACGAACAGCCAGTTCCGCCGCGACCAGGAGTCCTTGCCCGTGGCGGCGCTCATCAGGTACGTCTCGATCTCCGTGATCTTCATCTCGTGCCTCGCTTCATGAGTTGCAGAACGCTACAACGGTAATGCCCATTCTGGCCTGACCCGTTACCATCGGGGGCGCAGCCGTCCGCGGCGTGTCGCGCACGGGCCGCGGATGGCGCCGGGAGGGAGACCGCATGCAGAACGAGACAGCCGGAGAGCGCTCCAGCGTTCGCTACGAGCCCGACGACAAGCCGCCGAAACTGCTTGCGTTCGGTCTGGGCCTGCAGCTTTCCATTCTCTGCGTGAGCGGCGTGGTGTTGACGCCGGCCATCGTGGTCCGTGCGGCCGGAGGCAGCGAGACGTACCTCACGTGGGCGGTGTTCGCGGCGGTGGCGGTCTGCGGCATCACCACCGTGGTGCAGGCGGTCCGGGTGGGCAGGATCGGCGCCGGCTACGTGCTGCTGATGGGCACGTCGGGAGCGTTCATCGCGGTGTCCGTCGGCGCGCTCGCCATGGGAGGGCCGGCGATGCTGGCAACCCTGGTGGTCATCTCGGCGCTGTTTCAGTTCGCGCTCGCCGCGCGGCTCTCCCTGTTGCGGCGCATTCTGACTCCGACCGTGGCGGGGACGGTGATCATGCTGATCGCGGTCACGGTCATGCCCATCGTGTTCGACACGCTGAAGGATGTGCCGGAAAGCGCCGCGCCGGTGGCCGCGCCGATCAGCGCCCTGGCAACCGTGCTGGTGATCGTCGGGCTCGCGCTGAAGGCCACGGGAGCGCTCCGTCTCTGGGCACCCGTCGTCGGCGTGGTCGTCGGATCGGTGGTCGCCGGACTGTTCGGTCTCTACGACGTGGCATCGGTGGCCGGCGCCGCGTGGATCGGCGTTCCGTCAGCCGGCTGGCCGGGCTTCGATCTGAGTTTCGGGCCGGTCTTCTGGGCGCTCCTGCCGGCGTTCGTTTTCGTGACGCTGGTCGGCGCCATCGAGACGATCGGCGATGGCGCCGCCATCCAGCGCGTGTCCTGGCGGCGGCCGCGGGCGGTGGACTTCCGCGCGGTGCAGGGCGCGGTGTCGGCCGACGGCGCGGGCAACCTGCTGTCCGGCATCGCCGGCACGGTGCCGAACACGACCTACTCGACCAGCATCGCGGTGACCGAGCTCACCGGGGTCGGCGCTCGCAGCGTCGGGGTGGCCATCGGGGCCATCTTCCTCGGACTGGCGTTCCTGCCCAAGGTGCTGGCGGCGGTGCTGGCGATTCCCGGTCCGGTGGCCGCGGCCTACATCACCGTGCTGCTGGCCATGCTGTTCGTCACGGGGATGAAGATGGTCGTCCAGGACGGCGTCGATTATCGCAAGGGGCTGGTGGTCGGCATCTCGTTCTGGGCCGGGGTCGGATTCCAGAGCGGCGTGGTGTTCCCGGAGTACTTCTCGCAGGTGGCCGGCGGGCTGCTGCAGAACGGCATGACGGCCGGCGGCCTGGTGGCCATCCTCATGACCCTGTTCATGGAGGTGACCGCGCCGCGCCGCCGCCGGATCGAGGTGGAGACCGACCTCGCCGACCTGCCCAAGATCAGGGAGTTCCTGGGCTCATTCGCGTCCCGCAACGGCTGGGACGAGGCGATGGCCGGGCGGCTCGACGCGGCGGGCGAGGAGACGCTGCTGTCGCTGATCGGCGAGGAAGAGGACGGCGAGCCGCCGGAGCGGCGGCGGCTGCTGCTGGTCGCGCACAAGCAGGACGGCGGCGCGGTGCTGGAGTTCGTCGCCTCCAGCGGGCACGAGAACCTGCAGGACCGGATCGCGCTGCTCGACCCGCGCTCCGCGGAGGTCCCGGACGAGCGCGAGACGTCCCTGCGGCTCCTGCGCCACATCGCCTCGTCCGTGCGCCACGAGCAGTACCACGGCACCGAGATCGTGACCGTGCGCGTGGACGCGCCGCCGCGGACCCGGTAGCTACACGCGTCACCAGTTGGTGAAGGCGCCGTCCTCTCGGGACAGGCGGGGCGGCCAGTCGTCGGCGGTGACCGGCGAGACGGCGGCCACCTCGAGGTCCATGTCAACGCCGAGGCCGGGGGTATCGGGGGCGTAGGCGAAGCCGTCCTCCCAGCCGATCTGCTGCGGGAACAGCGCCTGGGAGAAGGTGCCGGGGCGCTGCGGCATCTCCAGGACGCCGACATTGGTGGAGGCCATGCACAGCGCCGTACAGGCGGCGGCGCTGACCGGGCCCAGCGGATTGTGCGGGGCGATGTCGATGTAGTGCGTCTCCGCCCAGTGCGTGATCTTGAGCGCCTCGGTCAGGCCGCCGACGATGCACAGGTCGATGCGCGCGTAGCTGATCAGCTCCTCCTCGATCACTTCCCGGAATGGCCACTTGGAGGCCCACTGCTCGCCCGCCGCGATCGGCAGCGAGACGTGGCGGGCCAGCGTCCGGTAGGTGGCCGGGTTCTCGGAACGGATCGGGTCCTCGATGAAGAACGGGTGGAACTCCTCCAGCCACGTGCACATGCGGATCACGTGCGGAGGGTCGAGCCGGGTGTGCACGTCGAAGCAGAGCTCGATCTCCGGGCCCACCGCCTCGCGGATCGCGCGCATCTGCTCGACGGCGATCGCCACCGACTTGTGCGGGTCGAGCACGGCGCTGCGGGGCGCCTCGAGCACGCCCGAGGTCTCCGGCTGTCCCCAGCGTACGAAGCGCCATCCCTCGTCCACCTGCCGGCGGGCGTTGTCGACCAGCGCCTGCGTCGACCTTCCCTGCGAGTGGGGGTAGCACACCACCTTGTCGCGCACCGGTCCGCCGAGCAGGCGGTAGACGGGCAGCCCGGCCGCCTTGCCCTTGATGTCCCACAACGCGATGTCGAGGGCGCTGATCGCGCAGGCATACACCTTGTCCGCAGGGAAGAACCCGCCGCGGAACATGAGCTGCCACAGGCGCTCGGTCTGCCACGGGTCGGCGCCGACGACCAGCTCGCTCAGGTGCTCGACGGCTCGGGCGATCGACCCGCCCCAGTTGCGGATGCCCGCCTCGCCGAGGCCGTGGATGCCGGCGTCGGTGTCGATCCTGACGATGAAGTAGCGGCGCCCGTCGTCGTCCTGCACGGGGAAGCTCCTGATCTCCGTTACCTTCACACCGATCCTCCTGTGCGCCCGCGAGCGGCGGACCCCATGGTAGCGCAGCCGGTTGCACCCGCTTTGACAGCCGGCCGTTGGCGGGGGAACCGTAGCGGCGGGCATGGAGAGCACTATGCGCGGCGAGCGGGTGGACGGGTCGGTGGATCTATGTGTGCGCAATTCCGAGCTGGTGGTCACCATGGATGCGGACCGGCGGGAGATACGCGGCGGCTGGGTGGCGATCGACGGCGGCATGGTCACCGCGGTCGGCGGTCCGGGCAGGGAACCGACGGCCGAGCGGATGATCGACGCGGCCGGCTGCCTGGTCACGCCGGGGCTGGTCAACACCCACCACCACCTCTACCAGAACCTGACCCGCGCGTTCGCGCCGGCGCTGGCCGGCGACCTGTTCGAGTGGCTGCGCACCTTGTATCCGGTGTGGCGCCGCCTGGACCAGGACGCGGCCTACGTGTCCGCCTGGATCGGGCTGGCCGAGCTGGCCCTGGGCGGCTGCACCACCAGCACCGACCACCTGTACCTGCATCCGCGCGGCGCCGGCGACCTGATCGGCGCCGAGATCGCGGCGGCGCGCGAGCTGGGCTTCCGCTTCCACCCCACCCGCGGGTCGATGAGCCTGTCGGTCAAGGACGGCGGCCTGCCGCCCGACGACGTGGTGCAGGAGGACGACGAGATCCTGGCCGACAGCGAACGGCTGGTGGCGCTCCATCACGATCCGGCGCCGGGCGCCATGGTGCGCATCGCCCTGGCGCCGTGCTCGCCGTTCTCGGTCACGCCCGAGCTGATGGCGCGCACCGCCGAGATGGCCGAGCGGCTGGACGTGCGCCTGCACACCCACTTGGCAGAGGACGTGGGTGAGAACGGCTTCTGCCGGGAGGCATTCGGCTGCCGGCCGGTCGAGCACTTCGAGCGGGTCGGCTGGGGCTCGGACCGCGCCTGGGTCGCGCACTGCGTGCATCCCAGTGAGGCCGAGATCGCGCGGCTGGGGCGCTGGGGCACCGGCGTCGCCCACTGCCCGAGCTCGAACCAGATCCTCGGCGCCGGCCTGGCCCCGGTGCGGGAGCTGCGCGACGCGGGCGTTCCGGTCGGCATCGGCTGCGACGGCTCCGCGTCGGCGGACTCCGCGTCGCTGTGGCTGGAGACCCGCGGCGCGCTGCTGCTGGCGCGGCTGCGCGGCGGAGCGGGAGCGATGCAGGCGCGCGAGGCGCTGGAGATGGCGACCCTGGGCGGCGCCGCCTGCCTGGGGCGGGACGACATCGGCTGCCTGGCGGCGGGACGCGCGGGCGACCTGGTCGTCTGGCCCATCGCAGGAACCGAGGCCTCCGGTGGCATCCCGTTCGCCGGCGCCCTGTCCGACCCGGTGGAGGCGCTGCTGCGCTGCGGCCCGGCGCACCCTCGCCACACGATCGTGGCCGGCCGGTCCCTGGTGACCGACGGGGTGCTGGCCGCGTCCGCCGTCGAAGAGATGCTGCAGCGGCATCGACGCATCGCGGAGGCGTGGCTCCGGACGGCGTCGGGACTCATCTAAACTGTCCGTTCTTCCTTGACGGTACGGACGCGACCGCGGAGGATGGTAGCGAAGGTTCATTCCAGATGACCGGAGCTGTGGAGTCGATCGCGATCGTGGGCATGGCGTGCCGGTTCCCCGGCGCGGACAGCCCCGCCGAGTTCTGGCGCCGGCTCGCCGCCGGCACGGACCTGATCAGCGAGGGAGAGCCGGGTTCCGGCGTCGGGCGGGTCGGCCAGCTCTTTCCGGATACCGCGGAGCGGCGTCCGGCATGCCGGTTCGGCGCCTACCTCGACGAGGTGGACCTGTTCGACGCCCCGTTCTTCCGCATCTCCCCGGTCGAGGCGCAACTGCTCGACCCGCAACAGCGCCTGATGCTGGAGACGAGCTGGCGCGCGCTGGAAGATGCGGGGATCGATCCGGCACGGCTGGCCGGCAGCCGCACCGGCGTGTACGCAGGAATCAGCAACAACGACTACCGCGGCCTGATCCTGGATGGCGCAGACCCCGCTGAACCGGCGGCCAGCCTCTACATGGTCAGCGGCACTTCCTACAACACCGCCATTGGCCGGGTTGCCTTCGCCCTGGGGCTGGAGGGACCGGCCATGGCGGTCGACACTGCCTGCTCCTCATCGCTGGTGGCGCTGCACCAGGCGGCGTCGGGGTTGCTGCGTGGTGAGGCGGACCTGGCGCTGGCCGGCGGAGTGCACGTCATTCTGTCCGGGCGGCTGCTGGAGCTGCGCGCCAACGCCGGCATGCTGGCGCCGGACGGCCGCTGCAAGACGTTCGACGCCGCGGCCAACGGCTACGTCCGGGGTGAGGGTTGCGGCATTCTGGTGCTGAAGCGGCTGGCCGAGGCGGAAGCGGACGGCGATCGGATCTGGGCGGTGATCCGCGCCTCGGCGCTGAACCAGGACGGCGCGAGCCCGGGCCTGACCGTGCCCAGCGGCCCCGCGCAGGAGCGGGTGATCGAAGCCGCGCTGGAGCGCGCCGGTGTCGAGCCGGCGGACGTGGACTACGTGGAGGCGCATGGCACCGGCACCGAGGTCGGCGACCCGATCGAGGCCAACGCCACCGGAGCCGCCTACGGTCGCGGGCGCCCGTCCGACCGGCCGCTGCTGATCGGCTCGGTGAAGACCAACATCGGCCACCTGGAATCGGCGGCCGGCGTCGTCGGCGTGATGAAGGTCGTGCTGGCGATGCGGCAGGGGATCATTCCCCCGCACCTGCACTTTCGCAACCCGAGCCCGCAGATGGACTGGCAGCGGCTGCCGTTGCGGGTCACCGCGGAGGCAATGGAGTGGCCGACACACGCCGAGCATCCACCGCTGGCCGGGGTCAGCGGCTTCGGCTGGTCCGGCACCAACGCGCACGTGGTGCTGCAGGGATATCCGGCCGCCGACGGCGTCCGCACCGGCGTCGGGCAAGCGCATTGGGCCGCCGGTCGCGGGCGACCGATCGCCGTGACGCTGCCCGCGCAGATCGCAGACGTTCCGTTGCCGCGCGGCGAGCACGCTGCCCGTCCGTGCAGGTTCCTGCCGCTGTCGGGCAAGTCGGCGGCGGCGTTGCACGACGTGGCGCGCGGATACTTGGGATGGCTCGACGAGCACGACGCGGAACTGGACGGCGCCGATACCGCGGCCGACCCGCCGCTGTCCGACCTGGCGTGGACCGCGGGGATCGGCCGCAGCCACTTCACGTACCGTGCCGGCGTGGTATTCCGCGACGCGGAATCGCTGCGCGAGGGCCTGCTCGCGGTGGCCGAGCCGGACGCCGGCACGGAGCCGCGTGCGGCGGCGAAGACGGACCCGACGGTGGCATTCGCCTTCACCGGGCAGGCCAGCCAGTGGCCCGGCATGGGAGCGACGCTCTACGCGAGCGAGCCCGTGGTGCGCGCCGTGCTGGACCGCTGCGACGCGCTGCTGCACGAGGAGCGCGGCGCATCGCTGCTGGACGTGATGTTCGGACGCCCGAGCGCTGCCGGCAGTCTGGATGAGCCGGCCTGGAAGCAGCCGGCGATCTACGCACTGGAGTGCGCGCTGGCGGCGCTGTGGGCGAGCCTGGGGGTCCGCCCGGAGGTGGTGGTCGGGCACAGCCTGGGCGAGATCGCGGCCGCGCAGACCGCTGGCGTGTTCAGCCTGGAGGACGGGCTGCGCTTCGCGGCGGCGCGCGGCGCCCTGATCGGGGAGCTGCCCGAGGCGGGAGCGATGGCGGTGGTGTTCGCGCCCGCCGAGCGGGTCGCGGCGGCGGTGGAAGAGCACAACGCGGCGGCCACCGGAGTGGGGCTGTGCGTGGCCGTGGACAACGGCTCGAACCAGGTGCTCAGCGGTCCGGCTGCGGATGTCGCGGCGATCCTGGAGCGGTTCGAGACGGAGCAGGTGCGGGTGCGATTGCTGCGCAACAGCCCCGCCTACCACAGCGCGCTGGTGGAGCCGGCGCTGGCGGACCTGGAAGCTGCGCTGGAGCGGGTCACGTTCGCGGCCCCGGCGATCCCCTTGGTGAGCAACCTGAGCGGCCGTCTGCTGGAGCCGGGCACGGTGCCGGACGCCGCCTACTGGCGCCGCCACGCGCGCGAAAAGGTGCAGTTCCGCCGGGCGGTGGAGACCTTGGCCGAGCTCGGCGTGGAGGCGCTCGTGGAGGTCGGCCCGCACGCGGTGCTGGGACCGATGGCGGTTCTGGCGTGGCCGGCGGCGGCGGCGCAGGGAACGCCCGCGGTGCTGGCCAGCCTGCGGCGTCCCGCGCGCGACACGCCGCCTGAAGAGGTGGAGGGCGCGTTCGCGGCGGCGGTCGCCGGCGCCTACGAGACAGGGCTCACGGTTCGGTTCGCAGGGCTGTTCGCGGGAGAGGAGCGCCGCCGCATCTCGCTGCCGGGGTATCCGTTCCAGCGCGAGCGCCACTGGATCCCGGCGGCGCGCGGGCGCCGGGCGGTCGCCGGGCACCCGTTGCTGGGCGCGCGGCACGAGTCGGCACGCGGTGAGGTGGCGTTCGACACCGAGCTGCTGCCGGACGACCCGGCGTGGCTGGCCGACCACCGGGTGTTCGGCCGGCTGCTGGCGCCGGGCGCGCTCTACGGTGCCATGGCCGCGGCGGCGGCCGAGGTCGAGGGCGGCGGAGCGACCGTCGTCGAGGAGATGCAACTGCACAACCCGCTGCTGCTCCCGGAAGGGGACGCAGCGGATGGGACCGGCGCCGCGGCGGCGCACCGGGTGCAGGTGCTTCTCGACGCATCCGAGGAGTCGTCCCGCCGCGTGCAGATCCTCAGCCGGGGGCAGGACGACGAGGGCTGGACACTGCACGCGGAAGCGCAGGTCTCCTCCGGGGCCGCGGCCCTGACGCCGGACACGCCGCCTCAGGTGAACCTGGAAACGCTCAGGGCGGGCATGGCGGCGGTGGACGTAGCGGCCTTCTACCGCGCCAAGGCGGACGTCGGGATCGAGCTCGGTGCGTCGTTCCGCACCCTGCGGCGGGTCTGGTCCGGGCCCGGCGAGGCGGTGGCCGAGGTGGCGTTCCCGGATGAGCTCGGCCGCAACGGGCTGGCAGTCCATCCGCTGCTGCTCGATGGCTGCTTCCAGGTCATGGCGGCCGCCTGGAGCGATGCCGGCGCCGTCCGCGCCACTTACTTGCCGTTCGGCTGGCAGCGGCTGTGGTTGCGAGGGCCGCTGCCGGATCGGTTGATCTGCCACCTGCGCATGTCCGGGCCCGCGCCCGCTTCGGAGCCTGCGGGAACGGGCGGCGAGCCCGAGGTGCTGACCGCGGACGTGCTGATCTACGACGAGGGCGGGAATCTGGCCGGCGAGCTGCGTGGCTACCTGGTGAAGCGGGCGACCCGGGCGGCGCTGCTTGCGGCCGTCGAAGGGGTGCAGGAACTGCTGTACGAGGTGGTGTGGCGGGACCGCGCGCTGCCGCCGAGCGTGCTGTCGGCCGAGTTTCTACGGTCGCCGGCAACCGTGATGGCGGGCTCGCGTACGTTCACGGATTTCCTGGCGGAGGAAGGGGTCGCGGCCCGCGACCGGGCCGCGCTGATCGCGGACCAGGAGCGGGTTGCCTCGTGCTATGCGCTCGCGACCCTCGACACGCTTGGATGGCAGCGGCCGGCCGGCGCGGTGATCGACACCGACGGGCTCCGGCAGGACCTGCGGGTCGAAGCCGAACACGCACACCTGTTCCGCCGCATGCTGGAACTGCTGGCCCGTGCCGGGGTGCTGGCGGAGCAGGACGGCGGTTTCGTCGTGGTGACCGGGGTCGAGGACCCGTTGCCGAAAGGAGTGCCGCCCGACCCGGAGCAATTCGCACGCCACATGGCCGACCGCTACCCCCACGCGGCACACGAGATCGCGCTGTTTCGGCGCTGCGCCGGTGCCTTGCCGGACGTGCTGCGCGGCCGGGAGGATCCGTTGGGGCTGCTGTTCGGCGAGGTGGAGCCGAACGTGGCCGATCTGTATCGCAAGGCGGCGGTGTGGCGAGCGGCCAACCGGATGCTCGGGGACGCGGTCGCGGCGCTCGTGGCGGAGGTACCGGAAGGCCGGCGGCTGCGCGTGCTGGAGGTCGGCGCGGGAACCGGGTCGGCCACCTCCTCCGTACTGCCGGTCCTGCCCGCCGGTCGGTTCGACTACACGTACACCGACATCTCGGCGGGGTTCTTCGCAGCGGCGGAAGCGCAATTCGCCGGCAGCGGCGCGCCGATCGCCTACCGCGTGCTGGACATCGAAAGGGATCCGGTGGAGCAGGGCTTCGATGCGCACGGCTATGACCTGGTGATCGCCGCCAACGTCCTGCACGCCACCCGCTCCCTGGACGAGACGCTGAACCACTGCCGGCAACTGCTCGCCCCGTCGGGGCAGCTCGTGGCGCTCGAGAACCAGCGCGCACGCGCCTGGATGGATCTCGTCTTCGGACAGTTGGACGGGTGGTGGCGGTTCGCCGATCGCTATCGCCCGCACCATGCGCTCGCCGGGCCGGCCGTGTGGCGGCAGGCGCTCGCCGACGCGGGTTTCGGGGAGATCGAGATTCTGGGCGTGGACGAGTCGGCCGCGGCCGCGTTGCCCGATCGCGGGGTGATCGTGGCGCAGGGGCCGGAGGAGGTGACCCTGCCGCGGAGCGTCTGGCTGGTGGTCCCGGACCGCCGCGGGGTGGCGGTGGAGCTGGCGGAGCAGCTCGCGGCGCAGAACCAGACGGTGGTGGTGGCGAGCGGGGAGTCGCCGGCACACGGCGCATCCGCCACGGACGAGCACGGAGTCGTGTGGCGCGCCGTCGACGACGCGGTGCGGCGTGAGTCCTGGCGTGCGCTCGTCCAGGATTTGCCGGCCGACGTGCCGCTCGGCGGCGTGGTGCACCTTGCGGCACTGGACGGTCACGGCTCGCATGCGACCACCGGTGAGATGGCGCAGGACACACATCGCGTGGCGGCGAGCGCCCTCGCGCTGGTGCAGGGGCTGGCCGACGCCGATGCGGTGAGCGCCTCCGGGGTGTGGTTCGTAACGCGTGGCGCGCAGGTGCTGGAGCGGGAGCGCGGCGGCGAACCTGCGGGCGCGACGCTGTGGGGGCTCGGCAAGGTGGTGTCCCGCGAGGCGCCCCACCTGCCGGCGCGGATGATCGATCTCGACCCCGAGGCCCCGATTTCGGCGGCCGATCTGGCACGTGAGCTGCTGTCCCCCGACGCGGAGGACCACATCGCGTACCGCGCCGGCCGCCGTCAGGCAGCGCGCCTGGTGAAAGCGGGTGCCACGGAGGGGCGTCTCGCGCTGCCGGCGGGGTCGGACTGGGTGGTTGCGCCCGACCCTGAAGGTGCGCTGGAGGCCCTGTACGCCAAGCCGCGGCCGCCGACGGCCCTCGATCCGAAGGAGGTGCGCGTAGAGGTAGAGGCCCGCGGCCTGAACTTCCAGGACGTACTGCGGGGCATCCGCGCCATCGGCGAGGGGCCGCTCGGCGAGGAACTGTGCGGCCGGATCGTCGAAATCGGTTCCGACGTGACCACCGTTGCCGTGGGCGACCGCGTGGCCGGTCTGGCGTTCGGGACGTTCGGACCGGAAGCGGTGACCCGCGAAGAGCTGGTGGCGCGGGCGCCCGCCGAGGTACCGGCCACGGCGCTCGCCACGATGCCGACGGCGTTCGTGACGGCGGCGATGGCGTTCGAGCTTGCCGGGCTGCGCGCCGGCGACCGGGTTCTGATACACGCCGGCGCCGGGGGTGTCGGGCTGGCGGCGATCCAGTTGGCGCAAGCCGCCGGAGCCGCGGTGTGTGCGACCGCCAGCGCGCCGAAGCACGCGTACCTGCGGTCGCTCGGCGTGAGCCAGGTGTGCGACAGCCGCTCGACGGCGTTCGGGGAACAGATCCTTGCCGCCACGGGCGGCACGGGCGTCGACGTGGTGTTGAACAGCCTGACCGGCGAAGGCTTCATCGCCGCCAGCCTGTCCTGCCTGGCGCGGGGCGGGCGGTTCGTGGAGTTGTCCCGGCGCGACATCCTGAGCGGGGAGGAAATGGCGGCAGTCCGGCCGGACGTCGCGTACTCCATTCTGGAATTGGACGTACTGAAGCAGGACGATCCCGCACGGCCGGGAGCCGCCCTGCAGCAGGTGATGGCCAGGCTTGCGGCGGGCGAGCTGACCCCCCTGGTGCACAGCCTGTGGCCGCTGGCCGAAGCGGGGGCGGCGATGGCGTTCATGCGCGCCGCCCGCCACATCGGCAAGATCGTTCTCACTTCACCGCCGCTCGCGAGCGCCGAGTTGCGCCGCGACCGGACCTATCTGGTGACCGGCGGTCTGGGCGGGATCGGCTGCGCCGTGGCCGGCTGGCTCGCGGAACGGGGCGCCGGCGCCATCGTCCTGAACGGCCGGCGGGCGCCGGACGCGGCGGCGGAGGAAGCCATCGCCGCGCTCCGGGACCGTGGCGCCACGGTGCGGGTTGAAGTCGCGGACGTGACCGACGCGGCGGCGCTGGACGCGATGCTGGCGCGGATGGACCGGGAGTTGCCGCCGCTCGGCGGCGTGATCCACAGCGTCGGCGTGCTGGCCGACGCTGCGCTCGGCAACCAGAGCTGGGAGCGGTTCGAGCAGGTGCTCCGGCCCAAGGTGCTGGGCGCCTGGCACCTGCACCGTGCGACCGCGGAACGCGACCTGGATCTCTTCGTGCTGTTCTCGAGCGTTGCGGGCGTGCTCGGCAATCCCGGCCAGGCGAATCACGCGGCGGCCAATGCGTTCCTCGATCAGCTCGCGGCCCACCGGCGCTCGCTCGGGCTTCCCGGTCAGACCATCGCCTGGGGGGCGTGGTCCGGGCTCGGCGAGGCGGAGGAGCAACGGGAACGCATTGCCGGGCGCCGGGCCGCATCCGGAGCCGGCTGGATCAGTGTCGAGCAGGGGCTGAGGGCGTTCGACCGGCTGGTGCGCGCGGACTCCACGGCTGCCGTGGTGATGGCCGTCGACTGGCCCGTGTTCGGAGAGGTGCTCGACGGCCGTCCGCCGCTGCTGGAGGAGCTGCTTGCCGTCGGCGCCGAGGAAGGAACGGACGGCGCCGACGTGTCCGACGATCTGCCGTCGCGCCTGCGCAGCGCTCCGGAGGAGGAGCGCACGGGCCTGGCGGTGTCGTACCTGCAGGCGGAGGTGCAGTCGGTGCTGAGGTTGCCGTCGCCGCCGGCGCCCACCGTCGGGTTCTTCGATCTCGGCATGGACTCGCTGATGGCGGTGGAACTGCGCAATCGTCTGAGTCGGGCGTGTGCCGGCGAGTACGTGGCGCCGAATACCGTGGTGTTCGACTATCCGGACATCGCCTCGCTGGCCGCGCATCTCGTCGGCGCGCTCGGCGAGCCCGCCGCCGGGGCCGCGTCCCCGTCCGAGCCGGAGCCGGACGGGCGGCCGTCTCCGGCGCCGTCACCCGGGCAGCGCATGGATGACGGCATCGCGATCATCGGCATGGCGTGCCGCTTCCCCGGCGCTCCCGATCTGGCGGCCTTCTGGCGTCAGCTCGAAGCCGGCGCGGACGCCGTGACCGATGGCCGGGGCGATGCCGGTTCCTGGAGTGGCGTCTCCGGAGACCCCACGCTCCAGGATTCCTTTGCCCGGCGGGGCGGCTTTGTCGACGGGATCGACCGCTTCGACGCGCGGTTCTTCGGGATTCCGCCGATCGGGGCGCGGACGATGGATCCGCAGCAACGGATGCTGCTGGAGACGAGTTGGCAGGCGCTCGACGACGCGGGGATCGATCCCGACCGGCTGCGGGGCACCCGCACCGGTGTCCTTGCCGGCATTGCCCCCAGCGAGTACCGGGATCTGATGACGAGCGGTGGCGCGGGCGTCAACTACCTGGGCACCGCCGGGAGCATGGCGGTCGGACGCGTCGCCTTCCAGTTGGGGCTGGAGGGGCCGACCATGCCGGTGGCGCTCAACTGCGCGTCGTCGCTGGTGGCGGTGCACCAGGCGGTCGCCGCCTTGCGCGAGGGTGAAGTGGACCTGGCCCTGGTGGGTGGCGTGAACGCCGTCCTGTCGGCCGGCCTGACACGGGAGATGGCCGAGCTGGGAATGCTGTCGCATGCCGGCCGCTGCAACACGTTCGATGCCGCGGCGGACGGCTTCGTGCGCAGCGAGGGCTGCGGGATGGTCGTCCTGAAGCGGCTGGGCGAGGCGGAGGCGGACGGCGACCGCATCTGGGGCGTGATCCGCGGCTCGGCGGTCAACCAGAACGGCGCGAGCGCGGGACCCACGGTGCCGAACGGTCCGGCACAGGAGCGGGTGATCGAGGACGCGCTGGCACGCGCGGGAGTGGCGCCGGCCGACGTGGACTATCTGGAAGCGCACGGCGCCGGGTCGGACCTGGGCGATACGATCGAGGTGCAGGCCGCGGCGGCGGTGTACGGCAGCGGCCGAGCAGCCGAGTGTCCGCTGTTGATCGGCTCGGTCAAGACCAACGTCGGCCACCTGGAGTCGGCGGCGGGGATGGCGGGGCTGATCAAGGTGGTGCTGGCCATGCATCGGGGCGTGATACCGCGCCACCTGCACTTCCGGGACCCCAACCCGAACCTCGACTGGGAGCGGCTGCCCGTGCGGGTGACGGCCGAGCCGACGGCGTGGCCGCGGGATGCCGAGCGGCCTCCACGGGCGGCGGTAAGCGCATTCGGAGTCTCGGGCACCAACGCCCACGTCGTGGTGGAGGGTTTCGCCGCACCGGACGGCGCCACCGCCGGCGTCGGTGCCGGTCCGTGGCCCTCCGGGCCGGCACGGCGTGTTGCCGCTCCCGCGCCGGAGTCGGCGGAGGTGCCGCCGGCCGGGGACGAGCGGCCGGTGACGCGGGAGACACGCATGCTGCCGCTGTCGGCCGCGTCGGAGGCGGCGCTGCGCGAGTTGGCCGGACGCTATCTGGCATGGCTCGACGAGCGCGCGGAGGACTTGACGGACGCCGCTGCCGGCGCGTCGCTGCTTGCCGACATGGCATGGACCGCGGGCGCCGGGCGGAGCCACTTCGCGCATCGGGCGGCGGTGGTCTTCCGGGATGCCGGTTCGTTGCGCGACGGCCTGCTGGCGCTGGCGGAAGCGGACGAGGGACGGGAGCCGCAGGCGGTGCCGGACGGCGACGACACCTCGCAACGTGACGGTGCGTTGGTAGCAGAGGTGGCAGCCGCCTACGAGGCGGGGTTGCCGATCTCCTTCGCGGAGCTGTTCGCCGGCGAGACGCGCCGCCGGATCTCCCTGCCCGGCTATCCGTTTCAGCGCCGGCGCCACTGGATCGGGAAGCCGCGCCAGACCGTCGATGTCCAGCCGCCCTCGTAGGGTCACTGCGTTGCCGGTCACGGCATGAAGGCCGCACCGACGGACGCGCGCGCGGGTGTGCGCTACCAGCCCGACGAACGGCCTCCGCGCGCGCTGACGCTCGGTCTCGGCCTGCAGCTCGCGATCCTGAACCTGGGTGCCGTCATATTGATCCCGACGGTGGTCATGCGGGCTGCCGGCGCGGCCGATGCCGTCGCGGCCTGGGCGGTGTACGCCACGGTCGCGGTGTGCGGCCTGACCACGATGCTGCAAGCGCTGCGCTTCGGCAGGATCGGCGCGGGTCACGTGCTGGTCATGGGGGCTTCCGGGGCCTTCATCTCGATCAGCATCACGGCGCTGGTGGAGGGCGGACCGGCGCTGCTCGCCACCCTGGTCGTGCTGGCCGCCTTCGTCCCGCTGGTGATTTCCTGGCGGCTTGCAGCGTTTCAGCGGATTCTGACCCCCACCGTGTCGGGAACCGTGCTCATGCTGATTCCGGTCACGGTGCTGCCGGCCGTCGGCGACCTGCTGGCGAGCGTGCCGGCCGGGAGCCGCGCTGCGGGCGCACCGCTGAGCGCCCTGGCGACGGTGCTCCTGATCGGCGGCCTGACGCTGAAGGCGCCGGCGGCGTGGCGCCTGTGGGCGCCGATCATCGGGGTGGGAGCCGGGGCGGCGCTCGGCGCCTGGTTCGGTCTGTATGACGTGAGCCGCGTCGCCGCGGCAGCGTGGATCGGCCTGCCGCAGGGCCGGTGGCCGGGTTTCGATCTCGACTTCGGGCCGGGTTTCTGGGCGCTCCTGCCGGCCTTCCTGCTGGTGGCCGTGATCGCCGCCGTGCGCGCGATGAGCAGCGCGGTCGCGGTGCAACGCGTGTCGTGGCGCGGTCGCCGGGCGGTGGACTTCCGCGCGGTGCAGGGGGCGGTGACCGTGGACGGCCTGGGTACGCTGCTGTCGGGGCTGGCCGGTACCGTGCCCAACAGCACCTATTCGGTCAGCGTGCCGCTGATCGAGCTCACCGGCGTCGCGGCCCGCGGTCTCGGCATCGTCGCCGGGGCCGCGTTCGTCGTCCTGGCGTTCGTGCCCAAGGCGCTGGCCGTGGTGCTGGCGATACCGGACCCGGTACTTGCCGGCTACCTCATCGTGCTGCTGGCACTGCTGGTCCTGATCGGCATGAGGATCGCGGTCCAGGATGGCCTCAACCCGCGCTCAGGACTGATCATCGGCGTCTCCCTCCTCATCGGGATCGGCTGCCACTACGGCTACGTCTTCCCGGAACTGATCTCGGAGTTCGGCGGCGGCCTGTTGCGCAACGGGACCAACGCCGGAGGGTTCGCGGCGATCCTCATGACCGGGTTCGTGGCCGTGACCGAGTCCCGCCGCAGGCGGTTCAAGGCCGCGCGGTTCGACCTCTCCGTGCTGCCGGGAGTCAGGGAGTTTCTCGGCGCGTTCGCTGCCCGCGTTGGTTGGGATGCCGCGATGGCCGACCGCCTCGGCGCCGCGGCCGAGGAAACGGTGCTGACGCTGCTGCGTGAAGATGAAGCGGGTTCGGCGCGCGGCCGGCGCCTGCTGCTGGTCGCGCGCCGCGAGGAAGGCGGCGCGGTCCTGGAATTCGCCGTCGGCCCCGGCCGGGAGAACCTGCAGGATCGGATCGCCCTGCTGCGCGACCATGAGGACGAGACGGACATCGAGCGGGACGTCTCACTGCGGCTGTTGCGCCACCTCGCCTCCTCGGTGCGCCACCAGCAGTATCACGACACCGATATCGTGACCGTCCGCGTGCGGGCTTCGGCCGCCGCTCCCTGAGCCGCCACTCCCTGAATCGCCACTCCCTGAATCGCCACTCCCTGAATCGCCACTCCCTGAATCGCCACTCCCTGAATAGCCGGCACGCACGGCTCGGCGGTGCGGCTACAACAGGCCGTGGTCGTCGAGGAACTCCGTGATCAACGCCACGCACTCGGCCGGTTTCTCCAGCGGAAGCAGGTGCGTGGTCTCCGGCAGGAAGTCGTAGTCCACGCCGGTCATGTCGCCCAGGTCGAGGCTGGGCAGGTAGGCGTAGGGGAGCGTGGGATCTCCGCCGATCACCTTCGTCGGGCAGGGGATCGCGCCGAGGTCGACCAGTATGCAATAGGTCCGGGTGAACTCCATGATCTGCGCTTCGTAGTCGCGCGGGCAGCGCAACTCGTACTCCTGGCCGTCGGCCGACCTCCGCAGCGTCGTCCGTGCCATCAGCTCCCGGACTCCCGGCAAGACGCGCGCGAAGGACGGCACGTAGCCGAGGAGCTCCACGAAGTCCTCCCTGGACTGGAACCGGTAGCCGCGCCGCCGGATGACCTGAGCGGCGTGTTGAGCGGCCTCTTCCAGCTCCACCTGGCCGACACCCGGCCGGCACAGCGTCGGATCCAGCAGGACCTGGGCGGCCAGGGAGGTGCGTGGGGCGGACGGCAGGATCTCGGCGGCCGATGACGACAACAGGGTGATCAGCGCCGAAACGGAGTGATAGATGGCGGTCTTCGGCTTGTCTCCATAGCGCCGGTCGATCGCATCGAGTATCCGCGCCTGGTCGCGGATCAGCGTCGGGATGTTGTGGTGCTCGCGCGGACCGACCGGGTTCCACCCATGGTTCCGGAGGTCATACATGACCAGGTCGAAATCGGCGGTGAGCAGCGACCAGAACGGGTAGTAGAGGTCGATCGCCAGACCGTTTCCGTGGCTCAGCACGAGCCGCGGGCCGCTGGGGTTGCCGTGTCTTCGCAGCGTGGTGACGGTGTCGTCGTCGAGAGTGACGTCGCACACGGAGAGCGGCTCGGGTATCTCCCACACGGGTTCCGAAGTCATCCAGGCTCCGTACTCAGTTCGTGGGCGACGGCGGCGGCGAAATCCGCGTTGCCCAGGTTGTCGATCCGCCATCCGACGGTGGGGTCGTGAGGGAAGCGGAATTCGCCCGTCGGCGATCCGTGCCGCAGGGACGGGGGGATCTCGAAACCGGACGTGTCCAGCGAAAGACCCGTGCCGAGCGCCTTGATCAGAGCCTCCTTCATCGTCCAGAGCATGAAGAACAGATCGACCTTGTGCACGCCGCGCGCGGCCGCCAGCTCCGCCTGCTCGGCGGCGCAGAAGACGGTGCGGATCGGTCCGTCGGGATCGGGTCGCGACCTCCGTTCCTCCACGTCCACGCCGATGCGCCCCCGTTCCGCGAGCGCGACCAGCCCGTGGCGGCCGCTGTGACTGACATTGAAGCTGACCGGCGCCGGCCTGCCGCCGACCAGGGCGGCAGGCTTGCCATGCGGCGACGTCTCGAAGGCAAGCTCGCCGTTGCGGCAGCCGAGCCGCCGGCAGAGCACGGCGCGCAACGCCGCGCGGCACAGGGCGAACTCGCGCCGCGGACGGCCGTGACGGTAGCGCCGCCACCGTGCCTGCTCCTCTCCGTCGAGTGAAGCCAGGGCATGGGCCGCTCGGCACGCATCCGGCGTCAGGTCGACATGCATGATGGCGGTATCCGTGGTCTCACGGAGCGTGCTCCACCAGCGCTCGGCCATCGGCTCGGATGCGTCGATCCGGGTTCTCCGGATCCGGGGGTGCTAACCGGCGTTCGCGTCCAGGTACCCGGCCAGGTCGCCCAAGGTCTCCATCTGCGCCACCTTCTCCGGAGGAATGGTCAGGTTGAACTCCTGGTTGACGACCTTGATGAAGGCGACCGCGTCCACGGAGGACACGCCGGAATCGCTGAACTTCGCGTCGAAATCGGCCTCATGGCCCAGGTCCAGGTGTTCGTCGACCAACTCCTTGAGGCGCTCGTTTGTCGTTGCCATCGCTATGCTCCCAACTGTGGAAATGGTGCGCGTCCCGACTGTTGGGGACCTGCGCACATCTGATTGTGAAGCATGAGTGACACCCTGGAAGTTGTCAATTTCGCCGGCCCTTCAGAGAAATCCTTGCGGCTGCCAGGCTTCGGGGTTCTTGAGGTAATAGGGAACGGCGCTGCTGCCCGGCGGCGCGGCACGGTCGAGCGCGGCCAGCTATGACCGACGTCACGGCCGGGTGCCGGCGGCACCATGTTGCGGGTCAGAACGGCGCTTCGCGCGGCGGAAAGTGGTGATGGCGGTCGCGGCCACGGACCAGCACCGGCTCGTGCAGGCTGCCGTAGGAGTCGGGGCTGACCTGCCGTACCGCGGGCGAGATGTAGCGGGCCACCAGCCCGCAGCGCCGCCGCGTGGAGCGGTTGGGGTTGCTGGCGTGCACGAGCCGGCCGTGGTGGACGGACATCTGGCCGGCGCGCAGCTCCAGGTCGACCGCGCCGGCGGTGTCGAGCTGGTCGTCCGGGATCTCCTGGTTGATCGACAGCAGGTTGCCCTGCCGGTCGGCCGTGCCGTGCACCTTCACCCCCTCGCGGTGGGAGCGCGGCAGCACGCGCATGCAGCCGTTGGCGGCGTCGCTGTCGTCGATGGCGATCCAGGCGCTGTGCGCCTCGGCCGGCTCCAGCCCCCAGTAGGTGACGTCCTGGTGCCACGCGACGTAGGAGGCGGCGTCCGGGTCCGGCTGCTTGTTGAAGAAGTGGGTGCCGAGCAGCATCACGTCCGGCCCTACCGCCTGCTCCATGACCTCCAGCACGCGCGGGTCCGTGGCCAGCCGCCACACGAACTCGTCCTGGAAGTGGCGGGCGTGCAGGCCGATCTGGCGCTGTTCGGCCGGCACCGAGCGTTCGAGCTCGTCGAACGCCCTCCGCGCGGCGGCCACCTCGCCCGCGTCAAGCACGTCGATCCCGGTCAGGAAGCCGGCGTCCTCGTAGCGCGTCATACGATCCGCCGCAGGCCGTCCGCGAGCCGCTCCAGCGCCTCCGCGAGGGTGGCGTCGTCGGGCGCGGCGTAGGCGATGCGCAGGTAGCAGCCGTCGGTCAGGCCGAACGCCGCCCCCGGCACGGCCGCGACGCGGTGCTCGCGGATCAGCCTGGAGGCGACCTCCACCGAGTCGGCGTCGGTCGCGACGCGGGCCAGCACGTAGAACGCGCCGCGGGTGGCGGGGACCTCCACCAGCGGCCCCAGCTCGCCGAGCGCCTGCAGGACCGCCGACCGCCGTGCGGCGATCCCGGCAAGGTACCCGCGGCAGTAGTCGGCCCCGGCGTCCAGCGCCGCGCACGCCGCGAACTGGCTGACGATGGGCGGGCAGATGGCGATGGTGTCCTGGATCTTGGCGGCCGCATCGGACAGGTGCGCGGGCAGGCGCAGGTAGCCGACCCGCCAGCTCGCGAACCCGTACGCCTTGGAGAGCGAGAACAGGGAGAGCGTGTGCTCGCCGGCATCCGGCAGCGACCCCGGTGAGAAGTGTTCCGCCCCGTCGTACAGGAAGTACTCGTAGGCCTCGTCGTGGATGTGGTAGACGCCCCGCTCGGCGCACAGGCGGTTCAGCTCGCGCAGGTCCTCCTCCGGATACACGGCGCCGGACGGGTTGTTCGGAGAGATCGTGACCACGGCGCGGGTCTCCTCCGTGATGGCGTCCGCCACGGCGTCCAGGTCGAGCTGGAAGTTCGCGTCGGTGGCGACCAGCAACGGACGGCAGCCGGCCATGGTCACCGCCATCTCGTGGTTGAAGTAGTACGGGGACATCAGCACCACCTCGTCCCCTTCGTCGCCGATCGCCAGCAGCGCGTTGACGAACGCCATGTTGCCGCCGGCTGACACCATCAGCTCGTTCTCGCCCACGGCGATCCCGTTCTCCTGCGCGAGCTTGGCGGCGATCCGTTCGCGCAGCGCCGGAATGCCGTACACGGAGGCGTACTTGTGGTTGTTCGGGTCGGCCAGGAAGCGGCCCAGCGCGTCCCGCACCCCCGGCGGCGGCGGGTAGCCGACGACGCCCTGGCCGAGCGAGATGGTGCCGGGATGGTCGGCGATGAGCGCGTGGATGCGCGGGATGATCGGCGGCTGCACCCGCCGCATGCGGGCCGACTGGCCGAATGTCGTCTGAAGGGTCTGCACCGCCTTAGTATACTGCCCGCGAAAGGGGGAACGGAGACCGAATGGCAGCAAAGATCGGATGGATCGGAACCGGCGTGATGGGGCGCTCGATGTGCCTGCACCTGCGCAAGGCCGGCTACGAGGTGGCGGTGTACAACCGCTCCAAGGACAAGGCGCAGGACCTGCTGGATGCCGGCGCCGTGTGGTGCGACACGCCGGCCGGCGTGGCCGACGGCAGCGAGGCGGTGTTCAGCATCGTCGGCTACCCGCGCGACGTGGAAGAGGTGTTCCTGGGCTCGGGCGGGGTGCTTGCCGCGACGGCGAGCGGCAGCATGGTGATCGACATGACCACCTCGGAGCCGGCGCTGGCCAAGCGGCTGCACGAGCAGGCGGCAGAGCGGGGGGTGGCATCCCTGGACGCGCCGGTATCCGGCGGGGACTCCGGCGCGCGTGCCGGCACGCTGGCGATCATGGTCGGCGGCGACCGCGCCGACTACGACCGCGCCATGCCGTACTTCGAGATCATGGGCGAGAACATCGCCTACATGGGATCGGCCGGAGCCGGACAGCACACCAAGATGAGCAACCAGATCCTGATCGCCTCCACCATGGTGGGCGTGGTCGAGTCGCTGCTGTACGGGCACAAGGCGGGCCTGGACCGCGACGAGATCATCGCCGTGATCGGCAAGGGCGCGGCGAGCTGCTTCGCCATCAACAACCTGGCCCCGCGCATCGTCAAGGGCGACTTCGAGCCCGGCTTCTACATCAAGCACTTCGTCAAGGACATGGGCATCGCCCTGGCAGAGGCGCAGGCGATGCGCCTGGCGTTGCCGGGCCTGTCGCTGGCCAACCAGTTCTACACGGCGGCGATGGCGGAAGGCCTGGAGGACCGGGGCACCCAGGCGCTGTACAAGGTGCTGGAACGCCTGAGCAGCTAACCTGCGTGACTACTTGAGGTACAGCCGGGTGGCGTGTTCTTCCCATGCGCGGCTGCTGGTGGCACGGCAGCTACGTGCTCTTTGACAGCATGGCGATCGGCGGTACATTGCCTTCGGGCTGTGCAAGACCGTCAAGTGCATGAGAAGTCAAGTGCATAAGAAGAGGTGCCCTTGGGTTGAATCCCCAAGGGCGCTCGCACGCGACAAGGGCAGTGCCCTGTAATCAAATCAGGAGGCGCGAGATGCACCGCGAACAAGGACCGTCCGCATGGACTCCTCCTGGGGAAGAGTGGCCGCTCCTGTTCAAGCACACGTTCGTCGACGTCCGCGGGCCGGGCTTCGTGGCGATGGTTTCCATCGATGGAGCCCTGCTGGCGACCATCGCGGACGGCCACTGCTGGCTGGACGGCGTCTACCCGTACGAGGTGGCTGGGGGGGATGAGTCCCTCTCCCAAGCGTACGAGAATCTCAAGGTGTTCCTGGCGGGCGTATTGGCAGACATCGCCGAGGAGTCGTCCAACTTCGGCGAGTTCGAGAAGCAACTCCAGTCCTTCGCCAAGCATCCCGGCGACCGCCGCGCCCTGGAGGCATGGGAGAGGGCCGTACAGAAGGTTCGCGCCGGGGGAGCGAACGTCCCGGACATCAAGTGCCGCGACTCGACCGGATGGACTCCTTCCGTCATTGCGGTGGATATCTCGTCAGAGACAAGCGAGACAATACCCCTGCCCGCACTGGTAGCCAACGCTCCACTGCGGGGTGAACTGGCCGCGTAACTCCCGGAGGCCGCTCGGTGGCTCTCGTAAGGTGAACGGTCTCGGCAGGAACCTGCGGAGCAAGACCACCTGACTGCGCCTCGTGGAGGATAGCGAACAAAGGGCGACATGAGGAAATGCGGGTCGAGACGGACGCTCCGCTGACCGCCCGCAACACGCTGCGAGTGGCGGCCACGGCGCGCTACTTGGTGCACGGTGGCGACGGCCCGCCCGACCGCGTGGCGCGTGAGTTGTCCGAGGTGCTCGCCGATCCGCGCTTCGACCGCCTGCCGCGCATGGTGCTGGGCGGCGGCAGCAATGTTCTGTTCGCCGACGACTATCCCGGCGTCGTGATCATGCCGCGCTCAGGGGGCGTGACGGTTCGGGAAGAGGCGGACTCGGTGGTCGTCACGGCTGCCGCCGGTCACGACTGGCACGGGCTGGTCGGCTACACGGTAGGGCGCGGCTGGGGCGGCATCGAGAACCTCAGCCTGATCCCGGGATCGGTGGGCGCGGCGCCGATCCAGAACATCGGCGCCTACGGTGCGCAGCTCTCCGACGTGTTCGTCGACCTGCAGGCGGTGCCGCTGGACGGCGGCGAGCCGCGCACCATGGACGGCGCCGCGTGCGCGTTCGGCTACCGCGACAGCGTCTTCAAGCACGGCCTGCGCGACCGCATGCTGATTACGGAGGTGCGCCTTCGCCTGCGCACGTGGCCGGAGCTGAACCTGGAGTATGCCGGGGTGCGCGAGGAGCTGGCGCAGATGGGGGTTGCGGATCCCACGGTCGCCGACGTGAGCCGGGCGATCGTCCGCTTGCGGCGCCGCAAGTTGCCCGATCCGGAAACCGAGCCCAATGCCGGCTCGTTCTTCAAGAATCCCGTGCTCCCGGCAGATCGGTACGAGCGGGTCCGGGAGCGCTGCCCGCAGATCGCGGGGGTGTCGGCCGGCGGGGGTTACAAGGTGCCGGCGGCGCAGTTGATCGAGGCGTGCGGTCTGCGCGGCCGCCGCTTCGGGCGGGCCGGCGTGGCCGAGCGGCACGCCCTGGTGCTGGTCAATCACGGCGGCGCCAGCGGCAGCGAGCTCTTGGCGGCGGCGGTGGCGGTCGAGGACGCGGTGATGGAGCGGTTCGAGGTACGGCTGGAACGCGAGGTACGGGTGATCGGCGGCGAGGAGGGAGCATGAGCGTGCCGGCGCAGGTCGTGAGGCTGGGCCGGGATGACTGCGGCCGCTTCGAGAGCGCCGTTCGCAAAGAGTGGTTGGTAACCAACGGCCTGGGCGGGTTCGCCTCAGGGACCGTGGCGGGACTCAACACGCGCCGCTATCACGGCCTGCTGGTGGCCGCGCTCAGGCCACCGCAGCAGCGCACCCTCGCCGTGGCGAAGATCGATACCCGGGTCTGCTACGACGGGACCGCTTATCCCCTCTTCACCAACGAGTTCGGCACCGGCACCATCGACCCGCACGGCTACCGCTGCATCGAGTCGTTCCATCTGGACCACCTGATCCCGGTGTGGACCTGGGCGTTGGCCGACGCCCGCCTGCAGCAGCGCATCTGGATGGACCACGGGCACAACACCGTTCGTCTGAGCTTCACGCTGGCGCGTGCCACCGCACCCGTCTCCCTGACCGCCACCCCGCTGGTCACCTGGCGCGATTTTCACGGCCACACGCGTGATGGCGGTGAGGTGGCGACCGATCCGATCTCCGGCGGGGTCGCCGTGCATGCGGGCGCCGGTGCGCCGCCCTGCAGGATCGTCGCCGACCAGGGGGCGTTCCGCCCGCATCCGGAGTGGTACTGGGATTTCAGACACCGCATGGAGGCGGAGCGCGGTCTGGACGCGGCCGAGGACCTGTTTTCGCCCGGATCGTTTACCTGCGCGCTCCGGCCGGGAGAGACGGTGACGTTTTCCTGCTCACTGGAGGACGTCGCTGCAGACGGCGGCCGGGAGTCGCTGGAGCGGGAGCGCGGGCGGCAGGCCGAGCTGCTGCGGGCACTCTCGGCCGAGGAACCGGCGTGGGTCCGGCACCTGTCGCTGGCCGCGGACCAATTCGTGGTGCGGCGCTCGCTCCCCGACGGGACCGACCCAACCGGTACGGCGGCGGGAAGGACGGTCATCGCCGGCTATCCATGGTTCGGCGATTGGGGGCGCGACACCATGATCGCCCTGCCGGGGCTGACCTTGACCACCGGCCGGGCCGCGATTGCCGCCGACATTCTGCGCACCTTTCGGCGCTACCTCGACGGGGGCATGCTCCCCAACCGGTTTCCTGACGAAGTCGATCGCGGCGCGGGGGCGGAGTACAACACCGTGGACGCTACCCTCTGGTACTTCCATGCCGTCCATCAGTACCTGTTGCACACCGGCGACCTTGGGCTCGGCGAAGAGCTGTTTCCCTCGCTGGTGGAGATCGTCGACTGGCACCGGCGCGGGGCGCGCCACGCCATTCGCGTCGACGCGGACGACGGCCTGCTGTACGCCGGCGAGCCGGGGGTGCAGCTCACCTGGATGGACGCCAAGGTGGGCGACTGGGTGGTCACGCCGCGCATCGGCAAACCGGTCGAGGTCAACGCCCTGTGGCACAACGCCCTGCGTGTGCTGGCCGACCTGGCCCATCGCCTGGGCGCGGCGGAAGCCTGCGCCCGCTACGGAGCCGCGGCCGAACAGGCGGCCGACAGTTTCCGGCGGCGGTTCTGGTACCCTGCCGGCGGCTACCTCCACGACGTGATCGACGGCCCGGAGGGCGGGCCGGACCACCGGCTCAGGCCCAATCAGATCTTCGCGGTATCCCTGCCGTTCCCCCTGCTGGCAGACGACCAAGCCAGGTCCGTGGTCGACGTGTGCGGCCGCCGGCTCTGGACCTCGTACGGCCTGCGCAGCCTGGCGCCGGCCGATCCGGCCTACGTCGGCCGCTATGGCGGCGGTCCGGCCGAGCGCGACGCGGGTTACCATCAGGGCACCGTGTGGGGCTGGTTGCTCGGGCCGTTCGCCACCGCCCACTACCGCGTGTACCGGGACCCGGCGGCGACCCGCGGGATCCTCGCCCCGCTGAAGGATCACCTGGCCGATGCCGGCCTGGGATCCATCAGCGAGGTCTTCGACGGCGATCCGCCGCACCTCCCGGGCGGCTGTGTCGCGCAGGCCTGGAGCGTGGCCGAGGTGCTGCGCGCCTGGAGTCAACTCCCGCCGGCCGGGCCGGCAGCCGCAGGGCGGGCAGGGAAGTGACGCGCCGTTTCGTCACCGGCCTGCTGATCGGCCTCGTCGTTGCCGTGCTGGAAGTGCTTCTGATGGCGTTCGGCCCGATCGCGACGCCTGGCGGGATCGTCAGGAACGGTTCCGGAGGAGCGATGCGGCTGCTCGTGGCAGGTGCCGCGCTGGGCGCCGCCTACGCGTTGCTGTTCCGTCCCACGCCCGGCAGTCACCCGGAGAACGTCATGGGCGGCGTTGTGATCGGGGTGGTGACGTGGGTGGTCTTCGCCCTCAGCGTCTTCCCCATCCTCGACGCGGACGCGCCGAGGTGGCACGTGGACACGGCGGCCCGCATGGTCCCGGAATTGATCGCCTACGTGCTGCACGGCAGTCTGACCGGGCTCCTGTACGGCGTGGCGTGCGCACGCCTGCGTCTGGCACCGGCGGCAACGCCGCCGTCGGAGCCGGTTGCGAAGACGAACGTCGTCATCGTCGGCGGCGGCTACGCGGGCGTAAGCGCAGCCGAGTCCCTCGACAAGGCGTTCGCCGACGATCCCGGCGTGGACGTATGGCTGGTCAGCAAGACCAACTATCTCGTGCATACGCCCATGCTGTCGGAGGTGTCGTCGAGCGCCGTCAATCCGCAGCACATCAGTCCGCCCTTGCGCACCTTCTTTCGGCGGGTGCACGTGGTGCAGGGCGAGGTCGCGAGCGTCGACTGGGCACGGGGTCGCGTCGATCTGAGTCCCGGCGTACGTTCGCCGCACGGAAGCCTTGCATTCGACCACCTGTTGATCACGACGGGATGCGTCCCCAGCTTCTTCGGCAACCGGGACATCGAGGCCAACACGCTCACCTTCAAGTCGTTGCAGGACAGCATCCGACTCCGCAACCGGATCATCGACCGGTTCGAGCGGGCCGACTTCGAGCGGGAGCCTGCGACGAAGCGTCAGTTGCTGACGTTCGTGGTCGTCGGGGGTGGCTTTGCCGGCGTCGAGCTGATCGGCGGCCTCAACGACTTCGGCCGGGGCATGCTGCCCTACTATCCCAACATCGCGCCGCACGACGTGCGGTTCGTGCTGATCCATCCCGGCGACGTCATACTTCCCGAGTTGAGCGAGTCCCTGGGCCGGTTCGCGCAGGAAAAGATGGCCGCGCGCGGCGTCGAGTTCATCCCCAACAGGAGGGTCACCGGAGCGAAGCCGGGGATGATCATCATCGGTGACGAGAGCCTTGCAGCCGACACGGTGGTGTGGACGGCGGGCAATCAGGCGAATCCGATCGTGCGTGCACTCGGCGTCGAGCTGACGCGGCGCGGGCAGATCCCTGTCTCGTCCGACTTGCGATCAGCCGAGAACCCCGCCTTGTGGGCGGCGGGCGACTGCGCCCGGATCCCTGTCCCCAACGACGCGGGCTCCTTCTACCCGCCGACGGCCCAGCACGCCTTTCGTGAGGGGAAGCTCCTGGGCCGCAACGTTGCGGCCGCGATCCGCGGCACGCCGCTGCAGCCGTTCGACTTCAAGACCCTGGGCAGCCTGGCGGCGCTGGGGCACCAGTTGGCGGTGGCCGAAGTGCTGGGTCATCGCTTCTCCGGGTTCCTGGCATGGATCATGTGGCGCGCCATCTACCTGTCGAAGCTCCCCAACCTGGAGAAACGGCTGCGCGTCCTGCTGGACTGGGTTCTGGATGTGTTCTTCCCGCCTGACATCGTGCAGACCATGAGCTTCGACGCGGAGTCGGAACGGGACGTGCGGCATGACGCGTAATCGTCTGCTGGCCGGGGCGATCGCCGGGGTGCTGGGCGGCGGCGTCTCGGGTCTGTTGGCAGCACCTGCCACCGGCTGGCCGGTCCACCTGCCGGTGAGCGGCGTCCTGGGCCTGCTCTTCGGTCTTTGGTTCGGCGTGCGGGTGCGAACCGCCGGATCGGCGCTCATGTGGGGACAGGCGTACGGCATGCTGTGGTGGCTGCTGGGTCCGCTGACGCTGGTGCCGCTCGTGGCGGGCCGCGGTCTGCAGTGGACGGTGCCGGCGCTACAGGAGAGCTTTCCTCATCTCCTGGCCCTCATGGTCGGCTTTGGGGCGGTGCTGGGTTTGGCGATGTACGGCCTCGGCCGCCTGCTCCCGTTCATCCCCGCCGCCGATCCGCCGCCGACGGAGCCGAGAGCTCCCGAGCTGGTGCCGCCGCTCGTGCAGGCGCTCGTCGTGGGCGGCGTGGGCGGACTGCTCGGCGCGTGGGTGTTCCTGTGGGGCATCGAAACTGCCGGGTTCTTTCCCCTCGTCGCTGGCATGGTGGGCATGCGCTCGCCCGCGGCGGGTGGCCTGCTGCACTATTTCATCGGCCTGGTCATCGCCATGACCTTCGCCGTCCTGTTCCATCGCAACGCAGGCGGGGCGGGCTCCGCTCTCATCTGGGGCATGGGGTACGGCGTGCTCTGGTGGATTCTCGGCCCGCTGACGCTGCTGCCGCTGTTCACCCACAGTCCGGTTCTTTGGACCGTGGAAGCGGCGCGGGCCAACGTTTCGTCGCTGGTGGCGCATCTCCTCTACGGGGCCGTCGTCGGTTGGGTCTATGCGGTCGTCAATCGGCTGTGGATGGTCCTGTTCGTGGACTCGGACCCGCTCAGCCGCACGCGTGAGGGTGCCGGTACGCGTAGCGTCCGCGGCATCCTGATCGGGCAGGCCGGCGGCATCCTGGGCGGGATACTCTTCACCTTCGTCATGTACGGCGTCGGCGCGCTGCCCAGCGTCGCCAGCCTGGTCGGGTCCCGTTCGCCCGTTGTCGGCGTTCTGGTGCACTTCGCCATCTCGATCCTCATCGGCAGCAGCTTCGGACTGCTGTTTCAGCGCCAGGCATACTGCCCTGGAGCAGGGATGAGTTGGGGAATGTCATATGGCGTTCTGTGGTGGCTGCTCGGGGCGCTGACGCTGTTCCCGGCACTGTTGCGGCAACCTGTCGACTGGTCGTTGGCGGCGGTTTCGGCCAACTACGCCTCCCTGATCGGGCACCTGTTCTACGGTGTCGGCCTGGGGCTGATGCTGCAATACCTGGTCTCCCGCTACGACTCGGCACGGCAGCCTGACCGGCAACACGATGCGGGTACGCCCGAAGCCCTGTGGGCCAGCACCGTACTGGTGGTGGTCATCCTGCCGCTCGTGTTGGCTGGATAGAAGCCCGGCCCCAATGGAGAAGCGGCAATCGGAACGTGTCCGATTGCCGCTTGCTCGGGGAGTCGGCCTCCGCGCGCGCCTCGTTGCGGTGAAGGTCGTTGCGGTCAGAGGTCGTAGCGGTCGAGGTTCATCACCTTGTTCCAGGCGGCGACGAAGTCGCGCACGAACGCCGCCTGCCCGTCGTCGCAGCCGTAGACTTCGGCGAGGGCGCGCAGCTCGGAGTTGGAGCCGAACACCAGGTCCACCTCGGTGGCCGTCCACTTGACGTCGCCCGAGGACACGTCGCGGCCCTCGAACACGCCGTCGGAGGACGGCTGCCACTGCGTGCTCATGTCGAGCAGGTTCACGAAGAAGTCGTTGCTCAGCGCTCCCGGCCGGTCCGTGAACACGCCGTGCGCGGACTGCCCGGTGTTCGCGTTCAGGACGCGCATGCCGCCGACCAGCGCCGTCATCTCGGGTGCCGTGAGCGTCAGCAGGCACGCCCGCTCCACCAGTTCCTCGGCCGGGGACGCTCCGTTCCCGTCCTTGACGTAGTTGCGGAACCCGTCCGCGGTGGGCTCCAGCACGGCGAACGACTCCTCGTCCGTCCACTCCTGCGACGCGTCGGTGCGTCCGGGCGCAAACGGGACCTGTACCTCGTGCCCGGCCGCGCTGGCCGCCTCCTCGACGCCCGCGCATCCGGCCAGGACGATCAGGTCGGCAAGGGAGACCCGCGTGCCGCCGCTCTGCGCGCCGTTGAACTCCGCCTGGATCGTCTCAAGCGCCGCGAGCACCGCGGCCAGATCGGCCGGGTCGTTCACTTCCCAGTCCTTCTGCGGCGCGAGGCGCACGCGGGCGCCGTTCGCTCCGCCACGCTTGTCGGTGCCGCGGAACGATGCCGCGGACGACCAGGCCGCAGACACCAGTTGGGAGACGGACAGGCCCGATGCCAGGATCTTGGCCTTGAGGTTGGCGATGTCCTGCTCGCCGATCAGCTCATGGTCGACGTCGGGCACCGGGTCCTGCCACAACTGCGGCTCTTCCGGTACGAGCGGTCCGAGGTAGCGGCTGCGCGGCCCCATGTCGCGGTGCAGCAGCTTGAACCACGCCTTGGCGAAGGCCTCTTCGAGGTCGGCCGGATTCTCCAGGAAGCGCTTCGAGATCGGTGCGTAAACCGGGTCCTCGCGCAGCGACAGGTCGGTGGTGAGCATCATCGGCGCGTGCTTCCTGGCCGGATCGTGGGCGTCCGGGACGGTCGCCACCTCGGATGCGTTTACGGGCGTGTACTGCGACTTGCCGGCGGGACTCTTCGTGAGCTCCCACTCGTGGCCGTGCAGGTTCTCCATGAAGTTGTTGTCCCACGTGGTGGGTTCGTTGGTCCACGCGCCTTCCAGGCCGCTGGTGACGGTGTCGCCGGCCTTGCCCGAGCCGCGGCCGTTGCGCCAGCCGAAGCCCTGCTCCTCAACGCCTGCGCCCTCGGGCTCGGCGCCGACCTGGTCGTCGGGGGCGGCGCCGTGCGCCTTGCCGAAGGTGTGCCCGCCAGCGATGAGCGCTACCGTCTCCTCGTCGTTCATGGCCATGCGCGCGAACGTGTTGCGGATGTACTGCGCGGCGGCCGCGGGGTCGGGGTTGCCGCCCGGCCCCTCCGGGTTCACGTAGATCAGGCCCATGTGGTCGGCGCCGACCGGTCCCTGCAGCTCGCCGTCGGCGTCGTGGCGCTCGTCGCCGAGCCACTCGGTCTCCGAGCCCCAGTCGGTCTCGTCGGCCTCCCAGACATCCGGGCGGCCGAAGGCGAAGCCGAACGTCTTGAAGCCCATCGACTCCAGGGCGCAGTTGCCGGCGAAGATGATCAGGTCGGCCCACGACAGGTTGCGGCCGTACTTCTGCTTGACCGGCCACAGCACGCGCCGCGCCTTGTCCAGGTTGCCGTTGTCCGGCCAACTGTTCAGGGGTGCGAAGCGCTGGTAGCCCGAGCCGCCGCCGCCGCGGCCGTCGCTGATGCGGTAGGTGCCCGCGGCGTGCCAGGTCATGCGGATGAACAGCGGCCCGTAGTGGCCGTAGTCGGCCGGCCACCAGTCCTGGGAGGTGGTCATCACCCGCTCGACGTCCTGCTTCAACTCTTCGACGTTCACGTTCTTGAACGCATCGGCGTAGTTGAACTCCCCGCCCATCGGGTCCGATGCGGGAGAGTTCTGACGGAGAGCCTTCAGGCTCAACTGATTCGGCCACCAAGTCTGGTTCGTCGTCATGGCATCTCTCTCAATACGGCAAGCTGCCGGGTATCGCGCGGCCTACCGTTACCTACGCCGCGCGCCGAACCGCATTGTAGCCCCGATCGTCAACTCGCGGAAGGCCCGTCTGCTGCCCGTATTTCCCACTTCCGGGCGCTGCTGGACGCTGCGGCGCTTGCGGCGTCATGCTGCGTCTGGAGGTGAACCATGGGGCAGGAATTCCGATTCGTTGAAGGCTGGGGAGGCGGCCCTGAAGGGCGAACGCTGGGAATCGCGTCCGCCGTGGCCGTCGACAGCCGCGACCGGGTCTACGTGATCGACCGCGAGCCGGATCCGGCCATCGTCGTGTACGACCGCGAGGGCGACCTGATCACCACGTGGGGAGAGGATATCTTCAGCGTCCCGCACGAGCTGTGGATCGATGAGCACGACCGGGTGCTGGTCGCCGACTGCGGCGACCACACGGTGCGCATCTGCACCGCGGACGGGCAGGTGCTGCAGACGCTGGGCACCCCCGGCGTTCCCGGCGCGGCCGGCATGCCGTTCAACCGGCCCACGCGCGCGGTGGTGGCGCCGGATGGCGAGATCTGGGTCGCCGACGGCTACGGCCAGGAGTGCCTGCACCGCTTCTCGGCCGCCGGCGAGCTGCTGGCGACGTTCGGCGGGCGCGGCGCGGGACCGGGCCGGTTCACGCTGCCGCACTCGGTGGTCTGCGACTACAGCGGCCACGTCCTGGTCGCCGATCGCGAGCCCAACAACCGGATCTGCATCCTGGACCGCTCGGGGCGCCAGGTCGCCGAATGGGGCAACAAGCGAAGTCCGTGCGGCCTGTTCGTGGGCGGCGACGGCACGGTCTACCTGGCCGACGGCACCCTGGTGATCCTGGACCCGGACGGAAACGAGCTTGCGGACATTCCGATGCCCGAGCAGCCCACCGATCGCTCGCACGGGGCGCACAGCGTGTGGGTCGACCGGCACGGCGACATCTATGTGTCGGAGGTGGGCGTGGCGAACCTCGTGCACAAGCTCACCCCCGCGTAGGCGGCTACTGCCCGCCGGCCGCTACCACTCGAGCAGGTTGCCGCCGAACGTGAGGCCCGCGCCGAAGCCGACGGTGATGAGTAGCTCGCCGGACGACACCTTGTCGTGCTCGTACAGCTCGTTGAGCGCGATGGGGATGGTCGCCGCCGACGTGTTCGCGTACTCCTCGATGTTGAGGTAGAACTTCCCGTAGGGAATCCGCGACCGCTTGGCGGCGGCTTCGATGATGCGCTGGTTGGCTTGGTGCGGGACGATGTAGGCGATGTCGTCGATGGTGAGCTCGTTGCGCGCCAGGATCTCCCGGATCACCTCGATGATGGCCGGCACCGCGAAGTTGTAGACGGGCTGCCCCTCCATCTTGATCAAGAGGTCGCGCTCCGCGTCGCGGCCCGGTTTGAACGGCGTGCGCGTGCCGCCGACCTCGCGCGCCAGGTAGGCGGCGCCCGAGCCGTCCGCCTTGAGCACCGAGTCGAGGATCCCGCAGCCGTTGTCCGAGGGGCTGATCACCGCGGCGCCCGCCCCGTCCCCGAACAGCACGCAGGTGCTGCGGTCCGTCCAGTCGACGATCCGGGTCAACACCTCGCTGCCGATCAGCAGCACGCGCTCGGCGGCGCCGGAGGCGATGAACCCCTTGGCCGTCTCCAGTCCGTAGACGAACCCCGTGCACCCGACGCCGATGTCCATCGCCGCGGCGTTCCTGGCGCCGATCATGTCCTGCACGATGCATGCCGTGGACGGGAAGCCGACGTAGTCGGAGGAGGCGGTAGCCACCAGCACCATGTCGATGGACTCCGGGTCCGTGCCGGAACGCGCAAGCGCCACCTTCGCCGCCTCTGCGCCGAGATCGGAGGCAGCTTCGTCATCGCCGGCAATGTGGCGGTAGCCGATGCCGGTGTGGGATCGGATCCATTCGTCGGAGGTGTCCAGGAACTCGGCGAGCTCGTCGTTGGACATGCGTCGGGACGGCGTGTAGGCGCCGATCCCCTCAATTCTTGCGCCCATCGGGTCTCCTTGGAGCGGGGTGGGAGGCTTCCGCCTTCGAAGACGACTGTCGGTTGCCGAATGTAGAGTCCCCGTCTTCTCCGGGTCAAGCGGCCGGCGTTCCGCGCGTTGACCCACCGGGGCGGGCGGGGCTACCCTGACGCGAGCCCAATCCGATGCGGACATGTTTCCTGTTCCCGGCGCAGGGCGCCCAGTACCCGGGGATGGCCCGTGATCTGTGGGATCACAGCCAGGCGGTCAAGGACCTGTTCCAGATCGCTTCCGACGCCACGGGCATCGACCTGCGGCGCCTGCTGTTCGACGGTACCGAGGAGGAACTGCGCGCCACGGACCGCACCCAGATCGCGGTCACCCTGGCCAACCTGTCCGCCGCCATCGTGCTCGGCGAGCATGGCGTGACCGGCGACGGCTTCGCCGGCTTCAGCCTGGGCGAGTACTCGGCGCTGCATCTGGCCGGGGTGATCGGCGCGGCCGACATCTTCCCGATCGCCAGGGAGCGCGGGCTCGCGATGGAGGCTGCCAGCCGCGCCTCCGACACCGCCGACGGCCGCTCGGGAATGGCCGCCGTGATCGGGCTGGCCCCGGGGCGTGTGGAAGCGGCGATCGCCGATCTGCCGCCCGGGACGATCTTCGTCGCCAACTACTCCAGCCCGCGGCAGGTGGTGCTGTCCGGCACGGCCGGCGGCCTGCGCGACGCCGAAGCGGCGTGCAAGGAGGCGGGCGCCAGGCGCTTCATCACGCTGAAGGTCTCCGGGCCGTTCCACTCGCCGCTGATCCGGGACGCGGCCGATCGGCTGGCCGATGTGCTGGCCGACGTCCCGTTCGCCGATCCGGTACGGCCGGTGTACGCCAACGTCACCGGAGCGCAGGTCACCTCCGGAAGCCAGGCGCGCGAGCTCTGCGTGCAGCAGGTGGTGTCCAGCGTGCGCTGGACGGACGAGGTCGCCTCGCTGCAGGCGGCCGGCTACGCCCGCTACCTGGAGGTGGGGCCGGGACAGGTGCTCGCCGGGCTGTTCCGGGGTTTCCCGGGGAAGGTCCGATGCGAGGCGGCGGGGACCCTGGAGGCGATCGAGGCGGCCGCGGCGGCCTCCTCCTGAGGTCCTGGTCATGAGCCTGGACGGCGCCGTCGCGGTGGTGACCGGCGGCTCGCGCGGCATCGGAGCCGCCGTCTGCAGCGCCCTGCTGCGCGACGGCGCGAAGGTCTACTCGCTCGCGCGGACCGCCGCCGACGCGGCGCTGGAGGGGCAGGCCGACTACCGGTGGCTGGCGACCGACGTGGCCGACGAGCAGGCCGTCAACGCACGGATCGAGGAGATCCTGGCAGAGAAGCGGGGCGTGCAGATCCTGGTGAACAACGCTGGCATCACGCGGGACGGGCTGGTGTTCCGGATGTCGCGGCAGGACTGGGACGCGGTGCTGGCGCTCAACCTCACGGCGACGTTCCTGACCTGCAAGCTGGTCGCCCGCGACATGGCCCGGCGGCGCGCCGGGTCCATCATCAACGTCTCGTCGGTGGTCGGCTTGACCGGCAACCCCGGCCAGACGAACTATTGTGCGTCGAAGGCCGGGATCATAGGCTTCTCGAAGAGCCTCGCACGCGAGGTGGCGGGCCGCGGCGTGCGCGTGAACGTGGTCGCCCCCGGCTACATCGAGACCGGCATGACCGCATCGCTCAGCGACGGGATACGGGAGAACATCACCGGCATGATTCCGCTCGGCCGCACGGGGACGCCCGAGGACGTGGCCGAAATGGTGGCGTTCCTGGCCTCGGCCCGCTCCACCTACGTCACCGGACAGGTGCTGCAGGTGGACGGCGGACTGTTGATGTAGCGGAAGCTGCGCGGTCCTGACGGGCGATTCGGGACGAAAGGAGATGGGAATGGACAGACGTGTGGTGGTTACGGGCCTCGGCGCCGTCACTCCCTTGGGCAACGACGTCGAGACGTTCTGGCGTGCGGTCAAGAACAACGAGAGCGGTATCGATCACATCTCGTCGTTCGACGTCTCGGACTACCCCTCGAAGGTGGGCGGCGAGGTCAGGGACCTCGACCCGTCGAAGCACCTGGACCGGCGCGAGGCGCGCCGCCTGGACCGTTTCGCGATGTTCGCGATGGTGACGGCGATCGAGGCGCTCGGTGACGCCGGGCTGGCGATCGATGACCTGGACCCGGAGCGCACGGGCTGCATCCTGGGGGTCGGCTTCGGCGGCATTCACACCCTGCACTCCGAGTTCAAGCACCTGTTCGACCGCGGCCCCAAGGCCGTGCACCCGTTGCTGGTGCCGAAGATGATCAGCAACATCGCGGCCGGTCACATCGCCATCAGGATCCACGCGCACGGCCCTTCCTACACGGTCGTGTCCGCGTGCGCGTCAGCCAACGACGCCATCGGCGAGTCGTATCGATGGGTCAAGGACGGGACGGTCGACATGATGGTGACCGGCGGCGCCGAGGCGGCCGTCGCGCCGCTGGCCCTGTCCGGGTTCTCGGTGCTGCAGGCGGTCACCTCGTCGTTCAACGACGACCCCAAGCGGGCCAGCCGGCCGTTCGACAAGGACCGCGACGGCTTCGTCCTGGGCGAGGGTTCCGGAACGCTCATCCTGGAGGAGCTGGAGCACGCCAGGGCTCGCTCCGCGCCGATCTACTGCGAAGTGGTGGGCTACGGCGTCACCTGTGACGCCAACCACCTGACCGCGCCCCACCCGCAGGGCAAGGGCGCCGTGAACGCGATGAAGATGGCGATCGCGGGCAGCGGCCTGCAACTCGAGGACTTCGACTACGTCAACGCGCACGGCACCTCGACGCAGCTCAACGACTCGACCGAGACGCGGGCGATCAAGGAGGTGTTCGGCGATCACGCCGCCAGGATGAAGGTCTCGTCGACCAAGTCCATGATCGGGCACCTGCTCGGCGCGGCCGGCGGCGTGGAGGCGATCGCCACGATCAAGGGGATGCAGGAACAGTTCTACCCGGCGACGATCAACTACGAGACGCCGGACCCCGAGTGCGATCTGGACTACGTGCCCAACCGCGGCCAGCCGGCTCCCATGCGCGCCGCGATCAACAACGCGTTCGGCTTCGGCGGTCACAACGCGGTGGTCGCCCTGAAGCGCTACGACGGCTGACGGCCTGAGCCTCGCGATGCCAACTGGAGAGGGGCGGATCGCGGTCGTCTCCGACACCCACGACAACTGGCCGGCGCTCGACGCCCTCTGCAGGAGCATGGCCGCTGCCGGCTGCACGCACCTGCTGCACTGCGGCGACGTGTGCGCGCCGCTGACCCTGCTGCGGTTGCTGGACGAGTTCGACGGGCAAGTGGATCTGGTCGCCGGCAATGTCGACGGCGACCACTACCTGATGACCACGCGGACCGCCGGGAGGGAGAACTTCCGGTTCCACGGCGCGGAGCTTGCGGAGCTGGCAATCGGCGAGCGTCGCATCGCCATGCAGCACTACCCGCGCCTGGCACGGGCGCTCGCCTCCGGCGGGGAGTACGATGCCGTGTTCTACGGCCACGACCACGTACCCCACGTGGAGCGGCTCGGCGCGGGCGGCCGTTCCGTGCTGCTGGCCAACCCGGGCACGCTGAGCGCCATGGGCCGGACGCCCACCTACGGCCTCTACGACCCGGCGAGCAACGATCTGGAGCTGGTCGACCTGACGGTGTAGGGGGCTGCTACGCGGCGAGCTTGTCGCGCAGCACGCCGATCTCATCCTCGGTCAGCCCGCAGTGCCGGCGCAGGTACGGCTCCACTCCGCCGTAGCAGGTGCGCAGCCAGTGCAGCAGGATCGGCATCAGCTCCGGCGGACAGAACGCGCGCTGGTAGGCGCGCTCGTCGCTCACGACCGGGAGCCCCGGCGTGTCGATCGGTAGATCCCGCAGGCGCGCCAGCCCGTTGCGGGCGGTGTGTCCGTAGTCAGCGGCGATGACCAGCTCCGGCACGTCAGCAAGCGTCAACAGGAGAGCGGCGATCACGCCGGTACGGTCTTTGCCGCCCCGACAGTGGAACAGCGTCGGACCGGCGTCGCGCTGCGCGAGCACTCGCATGATCGCGGCGATCGCTTCGCTGCGCTCGACCAGCCAGCCGCTGTACTGGCGAAACTGGTGGTAGACGGGGAAGCAGGGCAAGCCGGTGGCGTCGTCCACCTGCTCTACGTCGAGCGTTGCGGGGTCCACTCGGTACGGGGGGCCGATCATGTCGACGTGGTGATAGCGGACCGCGCTCACCTCGCGCAGCGGGTTGGGCTCGCGCTGCGTGTAGGCAACCCGGCGCAGATCGATCACGGTACGCACGCCGGCGTCGAGCACTGACGTCACCCCGGCGTCGGTCAGCGCCGACAGGTCGTCGGCGCGGTAGAACACCCCCGAGCGGGTGTGGCCGCCATCCCGGCGTGGCAGCCTGCCGAGATCGCGCATGTTGTAGAGCCCGCCCGCAGCCACCTCGCGCGGGACGGTGAGCTCCTCGTAGGTCGGCAGGGGCGCACCGCTCATGTCGTGTGCTTCGGCGGCGGGCTGGTGCGGCGTCATCGACCTGCCGGCGGTCGGACTCGAACCGACACGGGGGTTACCCCCCACCAGATTTTGAGTCTGGCATGTCTACCGATTTCATCACGCCGGCCGTCGCGCGACCTCATCCGGTTGCGCGCGGGCGGCTCGTGCCCGGTTCCGTGCGGCCGCCACCGCCATCCTAACCGATGCGCGGGCGGGACGGTATGGCTCACGCGTCACCGATCGTGGTCCCGCGGTACGGTCGGCCTTCCAGGATCGCCCGCAGGTTGCCGGTGTCGCTGCCGGTGAAGATCACGGTCATGCCCTGCCGGCCGGCGGCGCGGGTGGCGACCGAGTCGAACGGCAGCCTGCTGCCGGGACGCCACTCACCATCGCTCATCCGCGCAAGCTCCCCCCAGGTCAGGTGGGTGAGCGGACGCGCGCCGGCGTCGAGCTTGGGATCGCCCGAATAGACCATCGCCACGTTGGACATCTTGACGACGGTCGATGCGGCGAAGCGCCGGGCCAGCAGCACGGCGTCGTAGTCGGTGGAGAAGCCCGGTTTCCATCCGGCCGCGATCATCACCCGGCCGGGGAAGTCCGTGACGGCGGTCGGGTCGGTGATCACGGGGGCGCAGCAGTCCGGCGCGAACGCATGTCGCAGCAGTTCGCCATGCAGACGCGTGGCGGCGATGCCGATCCAGTCCTGCGCGTCGTCGGACGGGGTCGACACGAGCCGGCGATAGGCGGTCTGGTAGTCGCGCGCCAGGTCTCCGCCGCCGGTCACGACGATCGCCTTGTCGCCGGACGCGTCCAGGGCGCCGATCACGGCGGCGCGAAAGCCGGCGAGGTACGGGGTGGCGCCCGACTCACGCTCGATGAGCGACCCGGAGAGGTCGATGACGTGAACGGACATCGTCGCCGCGATGATACCACCGGCATGCGGGCCGGGTCCTCATGGGGTTGCCTCCGGGCATCGGCATGTCGTTATCATTGCGGAGCGGGGTGGCGACAGAGCGATGGACCGTGACCTGACGGAATTCCTCGCGGACTGGCAGTACGATGCTGATGACCAGTACCGCGTGATCAAGGCGCGCGACGGGCGCCGCGTGCTGCAGGAACGCCAGGCGCTCGGCATCTGGCAGTACGAGCTGGACGGCCGGCCGGACGGCCTGCGCCCGTTCGGCAAGGAATCGGTGCTGAAGGAGATGCTCGACCGCCTCGATGCCTGGGACGGCGCCGGGGAAGGTGACTTCCTGATCGACCATGACGACTTCCTGCGGCTGCAGAACGAGGGCATCCTTTACTACTACCGCTACCTGATCCTGTTTCAGATGGGCGATTTCGAACGTACCATCAGCGACACGGGCCACAACCTGCAGATCTGCGATCTCGTGGAGCGGTACGTGGAGGAAGCGGACGATCAGAACGAGATTCTGCAGTACCGGCCCTACATGATTCGAATGAACGCCATGGCGGGCGCCATGCTGCGACTTGGCGCCGAGAATCCGGGCGCCGCCCGCGAAACCCTGCAGCAGGCGATCGACGACATCGGCGCGCTGGAGGAAGTCGACACTCCGACCTACCACTACGAGAGGCTGCGGTCGCTTCAGTACCTCCGCACCGCCCTGAAGCAGATCAAGGTGCCTGCACAGACCGTGTTGGATCGGTTGAACAGCGCGTTGGATGAGGCGGTCGAGCAGGAAGCGTACGAGCGGGCGGCGGAGTTGCGCGACAGGATCCACGCCTTGCAGCAGCAGCGTCGGACGTAGCCCGCAGCGGCATGCGCGACGCAGCGCGGCGCAGGATTCCCGCCCGGGCGCCGGACCGCCCGCCGCCCGAACGGCGTTGGGCTCGGCCGTCGGGCGCCGCCATCCTCCTGGTCGGGATGGCCATGGCGGCGGATGTGGCGGCCGCCCAGGAACTGGTGACCGCCAAGGTGTTCTTCGAGGATGTCGCCCGCAGATACGCGGCGATCCAGGATTATCAGGCTGACGTCGTGCTCGCCCGGCGCCGTGTCGGGCGGGTCGCGGACGACGGCACGCAGGCCGGCGCGGCGCGGTGCGGCTCCCGGCAACGGGAGGTGGAGCTGTCGCGCATGGAAGGAGCCCTCTCGTTCAAGGACCCGGACCTGCTGCGCATCGACTTCACCGTACCGGCCGGCCAGGTGCTGGTGTCGGACGGAGCGATGCTGACGATCTATATGCCCGCGTTGGACTATGTCATCGAGCAGCGGCTCACCCCGGGGACTCCGGCGGCCGCTTCGCTGTCGCCGAGCCTGGCGGCGTCGGTGCCGGGCCTGCGCTTCCTCCGCGCAAACTACGGGATCGCCTACGAGGAGGGGCCGGACCCCGTGCGGCTGGGCGACGGATCCGGCCAGCAGGTGGTCAGGCTGCTCCTGGAACGCCGGGTCCCGGAGGAGGCGTTCGAGACCATCGAGGTCGCGGTCGGCGACGACCGGCTGATCCGGTGCATCGTCGGCGAGTATCGTTCCGGGGATCGGGTCGCCATCGAGTTCCGGGCGGTGCGCACCGACCAGTCGATCCCGGACGCACGGTTCCAGTACGAGCCGCCGCCGGACGCGAACGTCTATCGCGATCTGCTGCTCGGGGGAAGCTGACTGAGACCATGACTGAGCCCATGACGGAGGACGGTCCGGCACCCGCGGAGCACACGCCTCTTCTCGAAGCGCGTACGGCGCGAGGCATCTCGCTCGAGCAGGCAACACGCGACATCCACATCAGCAAGAGTTTCCTGGAGGCACTGGAGGCCGAGGAATATTCCGATTTCCCCGGTGACGCCTACATCACCGGGTTCATCCGCAGCTACGCCGGCTACCTGGAGCTGGATCCCGAGCCGCTGATCGAACGCTACCGGACGCAGCAGGCCGCCAGCTCGGCGGCCGCCGATGTCACACCGGGCCGCAGACGGTCGACGCTGGTGGGGGTGGTGGTGCTGGCGTTGCTGGTGTTCGCGGCCGGTGTGGCCGCGTTGCTGCGCTGGGTGATTCCGCCGGCCGCCCTGGGCGGTCTGACCGCGGCCGAGCGGAGTGCGGAGCAGTGGGCCGGTCAGACCGGCACTCCGTTCGTGATGACCGATGACGTGGCGACCCGCGTGCTGCCGGTCGGCACCGTGCTGCGGGTTCCGGTCGGAAACCGGCGCCACGACGTGCTGCTGGCCCGCTACGAGAACGGCCTGGTCATCGAGTACGGCGGGAACGAAGTGCTGCTTGCGGTCGGTGGAGAGCGCCTGCTCGACCTGGACGGAGACTCCCGGACCGATCTGCGCGTGCTGCTCAACGATGTCGATCGAACCGTCGAGCCGGTCCGGGTGCACCTCACCCTGCAACTCGGCGCGGCCAGGGGGCAGGCGCTGGTGTCGATCCCGGCCGGGGCCGCCTGAGCTGGCCGGCCGCACATTGCCGGGCACCGGGACCAGGGGCGGGACCACGCTGATCGAACACCATCTGATCGAACACCATCTGATCGAACCCCATCTGATCGAACCCCATCTGGAGGTCTTGAACGAGCCGCAGAGGCGCGCCGTGGAGCACTGGGGCTGCCCGCTGCTCATCCTGGCAGGTGCCGGATCGGGCAAGACGCGGGCGATCACCACCAAGATCGCCTACCTGGCCGAGCGGCGCAGCATCCCGCCGTGGGCGATGCTGGCGGTGACCTTCACCAACAAGGCCGCCCAGGAGATGCGCGATCGCGCAACCGCGATGCTGCCGGCCGCGGCCGAAGCGAACATCCGCACCTTTCACTCGTTCTGCAACTGGCTGCTGCGACGCTACGGATCCCGGGCCGGCATCGATCCGGGTTTTTCGATACTGGACAGCGCCGACGCCCTCTCGGTCCTGCGCGACGCGTCCGGCGGTGGATGGGCCGCGGACGAGCTCAAGGCGGCCGCCGATTTGATCGCGCGCGCCAAGGATCACGGACTGCGCCCCAGCGACGACCTGGACCGGCTCGGCGCGCCGGCGGATCTCCCGCTGAACGAGCTCTATGCCGCGTATCAGGAGCATCTGGAGCGCAGCAACGGGCTGGACTTCGGCGACCTGATTTTGCGCGCGATCGACCTGTTGTCGGACGAGGCCGGGGGCGAGATCGCCGGGCGCTTCCGCGCGCTGCTCGTGGACGAGTATCAGGACGCGAACCGGGCTCAGTTCCAGCTCCTGCGCCTGCTGGCGCGTGGCGATGCCTACGTCTGTGCCGTCGGTGACGATGACCAGTCGATCTACGGGTTCAGGGGCGCCGACGTGCAGGCGTTCCTGTCGTTCCCGGACCACTTCGCGGGGGCCGAGATCATCCGCCTGGAGCAGAACTACCGGTCCACCCCGCAGATACTGCAAGTCGCGGACTGCGTGGTGGCCGGCAATCGGGACCGCCTGGGCAAGAGACTGTGGACGGAGAACGGAAGCGGGCCGGCACCGCAACTGCACGAGCTGCCGGATCAGGAGGCGGAGGTCCGGCTGTGCTGCGAGCTGGTGGACCGAGACCCCGATCTGGAGACCGCGATCCTGTACCGGATGAACTTCCAGTCGCAGCCGTTCGAAACCGCCTTCAGGCGGCTGCGCATCCCCTATCGGCTGGTCGGGTCCATCGGCTTCTTCGAGCGCCAGGAGGTGAAGGATGCGCTCGCGTATCTGATCCTGACGGTCAACCCGGCCGACTCTGTCGCGTTCAGGCGCGCGGTCGCGACGCCGCGGCGCTCGGTGGGTCCCAAGACGGTGCAGCGCATCCTTGCGGTGGAGACGGCTGCCTCCGCACGTCCCCAGGTCGAGACCCTGTTCGACGTCGGACCGCCTGTCGTGACCGTCATCGACCGGGCACGGGCCGTGCGCGGTACCTTGCCGGGCCGGGCGCGTGCCGGGATCGGGGCGTTTCTCGAATTGCACCGGGAGCTGTGCGCGATGGCCGTCCATGAGCCGGTGGCGTCGCTGGTGGCAGCCGCGGTGGAGCGCTCCGGCCTGGCCGAGCACTACGGGCGGCTGGACGCGGTGTCCGGCGGCAGCCGCCTGCGCAATCTGGAGCAACTCGCGGCCAGCGCCGAGGCGTTCGGATCCGGCCCCGGGGAGCTGCGACGCTTCCTGGAAGCGGCCGGGCTGCACGACGCCGGCGGCGAAAGCGACGAGGAGCCCCGCGGGGCGATCCGTCCCGTCACGCTGATCACCATGCACAACACGAAGGGGCTGGAGTTCGAGCGGGTCGTGATCACCGGGCTGGAGGAGGGCGTGTTTCCGTTGCTGCCGGGCGACCGCGCAGCCGATCCCGGTCGGCCCGACCCCGGTCAGGCCGACCGCGGTCAGGCCAATCGCGACCTGGAGGAGGAACGCCGCCTGTTCTATGTCGGCGTCACGCGGTCCCGGCGCCATCTGCATCTCAGCACCTGCGCCCGCCGTACGGTGTTCGGGCAGCGGCGAGATCAGCAGATGAGCCGCTTCCTGGCGGAGATCCCCGATCGGCTGCTGGACCGCGACGGTACGAATCGCGGGCAGGGAGAGGCCGAGGACTTCCCGGCCGGAGCAGAGGTCTATCACGAGGACTACGGGAGCGGGGTCGTCACCCGTCGCTGGAGCAGTGCCGGCACGTGGTTCGTGACCGTGCGGTTCGCGACCGAGCACGAGGCGTCGTTCGCGGTGCGCTACTCGGCCCTGGAACGGATCCGATCGTGACCGCGCCCGACCCTGCCGCCCGCTCGCGGCTGCGGCGGCTGGAACCGATCCGCCGGGTGCGCGGCTATCGCCTGTACGACCATCGTGGCCGGCGCTTCCTGGACCTGTGGCAAGGCGGTGGCCGCGCTCTTCTGGGACACCGTCCGGATCGCGCGCTGGCGCGGATCAAGGGCGCCCTGTCCCAGGGGGTGAACGGCGGTCTGCCGTCGGTGTACGAGCGCCGGCTGTGCAATCGCCTCCGGCACCTCATCCCGGGCTTCGAGCCGCTGCTGACCGGCGGCGATGCCGAGGTGCGCGCGGTGCTGCAGCACCTCGGCGTCGCGGCAGGGGAGCTCTACGATCCCGCGATCGACGCCGGTCCGGCGGAAGCCCGCTTGGCGGGGGTCTGGCGGCCGATGCTCGGGCCGACGCCACCGCCCCCCCGATGGCGGGCCGTGGTGCCGGTGCTGCCGTCCACGATCGGGGAGTCGCCGGCGCCGCTCTGCCTGCCGCCGGGGACGGCGTGCGGACTCCGAGCGCTGATCGCGTCGGCTCCGCAGCCGGCGCCGCTTCTGGTAGCCGGTCTGGCCGGACTGGACCGGCTGCCGCGGTACGGTGGCGCACCCTGGGCGCAGCGTGCATGGCCGGATACGCACGGATGCGCCGGCTGGGAGCGGCGCGGACCGTACGTGGCGGCGCGGTGCGACGCGGCCGCCTATGACGCCGTGTTCGACCGGTTCCTGCGTGCGGGGATCCTGCTCTCCCCCTTTCACCCCGGACCCAGCATCCTGCCGGACGAGGTTTCGCCCGGGGAGGAGGCGGCGCTGATGCGGTTGTTCGCGGAGAGCCCGGCCGGGAGTTAGCGCCCCAAAAGAACGTCAGGTGACGGAAGATCAGCAGAAAGCGCGCGGCGTGAAGTCCTCCCGGTTGGTGATACTCGCCCTGCTGCCGGTAACGCGGATCACGAAGAGCCCTCGGCCTCCCGCATACGTGTCAGATGACTCGTCGGCTTTCAGATACGCCACCGCGCCGTACACGTTCCCGTGGCTCAACGGCTCAACATGAACGTTTGCAACGTTTGCGTCCAACGTGCGAGCCTCCATCCCGGTGTTCGCGTGCTCGGCCCATGTCGGGCCGCCCGCGAAATACAACAGCCGACCGACGGAACGGGAGTAGCTACCCGCGCCGCGGCGAATACGTGGGAACTCAGTCAAGCCTGAGTGCGCGAACACCGAACGACCCGGCACCTATGCCGGGTCGGGACCAAGGAGGAACTCAATGAGGAAGCTCACGCTACCAACCGCAGCCTTGGCGGTCGTGATGCTGATGGGCTGTGCTCTTGTCCTGAGCGGATGTTCTGCCCTGTCGGGAACCGACACCGCGCCGAGCTTCGGCGGCGCCGCGGTGGACGACCGGACCTATGTGACCGACCAGGCGATCGAGCCGCTGGAGTTGCCGGCAGCCGCGGGCGGCGACGGAGCGCTGATCTATTCCCTCGATCCGGAGGTACCGGGGCTGACGTTCGACCAGGCGACCCGGACGCTCAACGGCACGCCGACGCAGGCGGGCACGTACCCCATGACCTACACGGTCACGGACGCGGACGACAACACGGACGCCGGCGATGCCGATACGCTCACGTTCACCATTACGGTTCAGGTCCCCGCGCCAGCCGACACGGCGCCGAGCTTCGGCGGCGCCACGGTGGACGACCGGACCTATGCGGCGAACGAGGCGATTCCGGCCTTGCCGCTGCCGGCAGCCGCCGGCGGCAACGGAGCGCTGATCTATTCCCTTGAGCCCGAGGTGCCGGGGCTGACATTCGACCAGGGGACCCGGACGCTCAGCGGTGCGCCGACGCAGGCGGGCACGTACCCCATGACCTACACGGTCACGGACGCGGACGACAACACGGACGCCGGCGATGCCGATACGCTCACGTTCACCATTACGGTTCAGGTCCCCGCGCCAGCCGACACGGCGCCGAGCTTCGGCGGCGCCACGGTGGACGACCGGACCTATGCGGCGAACGAGGCGATTCCGGCCTTGCCGCTGCCGGCAGCCGCCGGCGGCAACGGAGCGCTGATCTATTCCCTTGAGCCCGAGGTGCCGGGGCTGACGTTCGACCAGGGGACCCGGACGCTCAGCGGTGCGCCGACGCAGGCGGGCACGTACCCCATGACCTACACGGTCACGGACGCGGACGGCAACACGGACGCCGGCGACGCCGATACGCTCGAGTTCACCATCACGGTTCAGGCCCCCGCGCCGACCGACACGGCGCCGAGCTTCGGTAGCGCCACGGTGGACGACCGGACCTATGCGGTAGACCAGGCGATTGCGGCCTTGCCGCTGCCGTCAGCCGCGGGCGGCAATGGAGCGCTGACCTACACCCTCGATCCGGAGGTACCGGGGCTGACGTTCGACCAGGCCACTCGGACGCTCAGCGGTGTGCCGACGCAGACCGGCACTTACGAGATGACCTACACGGTCGTGGACGCGGACGACAACGCGGACGCCGGCGATGCCGATACGCTCGAGTTCACCATCACGGTTCAGGACACCGCGCCGAGCTTCGGCGGCGCAGCGGTGGACGACCGCACCTATACGGTAAACGAGGCGATTGCGGCATTGCCGCTGCCGGCAGCCACGGGAGGCGACGGACCGCTGACCTACACCCTCGATCCGGAGGTGCCGGGGCTGACGTTCGACCAGGCCACTCGGACGCTCAGCGGTGTGCCGACGCAGACCGGCACTTACGAGATGACCTACACGGTCATGGACGCGGACGACAACGCGGACGCCGGCGATGCCGATACGCTCACATTCACCCTTCGCGTCATCGCCGCCGTCTCCCGCTACCGCGGGAGCGGGGATCAGGTGTTCGTGCTGAATCCGGACGGCAAGGAACTCGATGGCGCGCGGTACGAGCTCGACCTCGGCGACGCCTCGGCCGAGGTGTACCTGATCGCCACCAACACCACCTCCGACCCCGTAGATCCCGAAGTCGAGCGACTCGGTCTCGGACCCGCCGGAGCGGAAGGACGGCGGGCGCCCTCGAGACCGCCGTCGAGCGGGCCGGCAGAGGAACGAGCGTGGATCACGGAGTTCAACAACAACGCGCCGTTGGGGGGCCGATCGGCCGGCGGGAGCGGACGTCTGCACGTGCAGTCACGAAGGGCCGTCGCCGAGGGTGACCGGTTCACCTTCATGCATCGTGACCGCCACGGCACCCTCGTCGACGTCCCCGCTACCGCCCGGAGCGTGGTTACCGACGGCGCCACGACCGCGGCGTTCTGGGTTGCCGACCGGGACTGGGGACCGAACTGCCGCGGCGGCTGGCCGTGCGTGACCGCAGAGATGGTCGACGCCATGGCCGACCGGTTCTTCCGTCCCGGCGCCGGCAACGACGTCCACGACTGGGTGACGGCGATCTACGGAGAGCCCTGGGGTCCGCACCGCAACTCGGACCTGATCTCCCCGGCAGCCGCCGGCGAGATCCACGTCCTGCTGTTCGACACCGAAGAGGACGATTCGCAACCGTGCCGTATCGCCGGGTACTTCTGGGCTGCGCACAACCTCCTGCGAGGCCCCGAGTATCCCTCCAACCTGTCGGCCGAACGGCTGATCTTCTTCCTGGACTCGGTATACTTCGCGTATCCCGAGGGTTCGACTTGGGAAGTGACCGACAGCACGCCGAGTTTCATCATCAGCACCTTGGCCCACGAGTTCCAGCACATGATCCACTACTATCAGAAGCGGGTGCTGCGCGATGCCGCGAGCGAGGTGTGGCTCAACGAGATAGCCTCGGAAGTGGCGGAGGATCTGGTCGCCGACAAGATGATGGTGAGCGGACCGCGCGGGGTCGCTTCCGACGATCCCACGGCGGGCGAGCCGGGCAACAGCGACGGCCGTCTCCCTTATTACAACCTCTTCAACGACATCCAGGTCACCGCGTGGAACGGCGTCATCGCCAACTACGCGGTCAACTACGCGCTCGGCGCCTACCTGGCCCGCACCTATGGCGGCGCCGAGCTGTTCCGGGCGATCGTGCAGAGCGACCGATCGGGCGTCGATGCGATCGAAGCGGCGCTGGCCGCGTTGGGCCATGACGTCTCGTTCGGGCAGGTGCTGGCCGACTGGGCGATAGCGACCCTGTTGTCGGACAGCACCGCGGCCCCGCACCCGTACCGGTACAACCCGGGGACCTGGAGCACCTCGCGCAGCGGCGGCGAGCGGTTCCGGTTGGGCTCGATCAACCTGTACCATTACCGGTACGTTCCGCCCGAACAACCGTCGTCCTGCATCGGGCCGGGCCTGGCGAACCGGCCGGCCCAGGAGGGGCCGTACCTGCACTCGCTGCGCAGTTTCAACGCGCGCACGCAGCCGCCGCACTCGAACATGTACGCCACGCTCGGGCGCAACACCGGCACGGTGCTGCTGTCCGTGAGCGCGGGAACGGGCAACCGCATCACGGTGGTGGTCAAGGAGTGACGCCCAACCTCATCACGGTGCTCCCAAGCCCAGCAGAGCGGTCCCCACCTTGTCGACCTGTGCCTTCTCGTCAGGACCGAGCACCGGCGGGTCTGCTCCGCCGCCGCCGTCGTCGAGATCCGCACCGAACTCGGGTTGCCTGCCGTCTATCGCCGTCCCAGTCGCAGCAGGAACAGGAACAGGTTGAGCATGTCCAGGTAGAGCTTGAGCGCGCCGAGCACCGAAAGGCGGACGAAGGTGGTCTCGTCCATGGATCCGGCCTCGGCCTGCCAGCGCTTGATCACCTGGGTGTCGTATGCCGTCAGGCCCAGAAACAGCGCTACCCCGCCGATCGAGATCAGGAGATCGAGGATGCCGCTGCCGACCAGGAGGTTGACGACGATGGCGATCATCAGGCCCAACAGGCCCATGCTCAGGAAGCTGCCGATGGACGTCAGGTCACGCTTGGTCACGTGGCCGTACAGGCTCATCCCCGCGAACATCCCGGCCGCGATGAAGAACGCCTGGGCGATTTCCTGAGTGGTGTACACGGCGGCGATCACCGACAGCGTGACGCCGTTGAGCGCCGCGAAGGCGATGAAACCGCCGGAGGCGGCGCCGACGCCCATGGTCATGATCCGGGCGCTCAGGAACCAGACCAGCGCCAGCTCGCCGATGATGAGCCCGAAGTACAGCATCGGGTTCCCCAGGATGGTTCTGAACAGCATGTCCTGGCTGACCACGAACCAGGCGACGGCGCCGCTCAGGACCAGCCCGCCGGTCATCCACAGGTAGACGTTGCTCAGCAGTCCGGTCTGGGCTGCTGCGTCGACACGGCCGTGTACTGCGCTCCGCTCGGACATGATTCCTCCCTGGCCCGGCGACGCCCGCCGGGGCATCCCTCTGCTTCGGCACTCAATGTCCTGCCGTTGACACCGGCGGTCAAGATTGCCGAGGTGGCACACTTGGGAACTCGGGACGGTGCAGTTGCTTGACGCGCCGGGAGACGCTACCCTTAGGGGACTCTCAGCGCACGAGGCGACGATGATTGCTCTATTGGTGGGCTTGGTGCTCCTGTTGTTCGCGGTCTACTCGGTACTGCCGGTGCCGTGGTCCATGCAGTGGTGGCCGGACGTCATGGACTTCCTGAAGGGAGGCATCCCGGTGGCGGCCCTGCTCATCGGCCTGATCGCGCTGTTTGTCGGATTCGCGGATATCAAGGACAAGATGGAAGCCAAGAAGGAAGAACGCGAGGCGAAGGAGGCCGAAGCGGCCGAGGCCCGCGGCTCTGCTGGCTCCCGCGGCTCTGGGTCCGGCGGGGGAACCGCCGGCTCCTCGACGTAGGGAGGCGGCACGTAGAGCGATGAAAACGGTATTCGTGCGCGCTCGCGACGTGGAGCGACGATGGTACATCGCGGATGCGGACGGCGCTCCGCTCGGCCGGCTGGCGGCACGGGTGGCCAGCGTGCTGCGCGGCAAGCACCGGCCCTACTTCGCACCTCACCAGGACCTGGGCGATCGCGTGGTCGTCATCAACGCGGCCAAGGTGGCCGTGTCCGGGAACAAGCGCAGCGACAAACGGTACTACCGCCATTCGGGGTACCCCGGGGCACTGCGCAGCGAGACGTTCGAGCACGCCATTGCCCGCAAGCCGGTATTTCCGGTGGAGCAGGCCATACGCGGCATGCTTCCCAAGGGTTCCCTGGGCCGGGAGTTGTTCCGCAACCTGCGCGTCTACGCCGGCTCCGAGCACCCCCATCAAGGCCAGCACCCTCAACCCCTCGACCTTCAACCCCTCGACCTTCAATCATCCGAACGGGATCAAACATCCGAACGGGATCAAAGCTGATGACAGAAACGGACGGCATCAATCTCGCCCTGGGCACGGGGCGCCGCAAGACCGCGGTCGCCCGCGTCTTCCTGCGCCAACCGGTGGCCGGCGCCGACGCCGGAGAGACCGATCTGCAGCGGGCCGCGGCCGGACAGATCAAGGTCAACGGCAAGTCGCTGGCCGACTACTTCAACTCGGAGGAACTGGTACAGCGCGTGACGTCTCCGCTGGACGTCACCGACAACCTGGGCAAGCTCAGCGTGCTCATCAATGTGTCGGGCGGCGGGCCGGCGGGCCAGGCGGACGCCAGCCGCCACGGCCTGGCGCGCGCCCTGGATGCCTATGACGGCAGCAACCATGAGAGCCTGCGCGCCAACGGCTTCCTTACGCGCGACCGGCGCATGGTGGAGCGCAAGAAGTACGGCCGTCCGAAGGCGCGCAAGCGCTTCCAGTTCTCGAAGCGGTAGTACCCATCAAACTGGAAGCTTGGGGGCGGTAGCCCCGGCACCCCGGCGGTCACCGGGCGCATGGCCTCCGTGAGCGTGGCGTGGCGGCGATGACCGGGCATCCCGCCGCGGCTCTGGAGTATGCCAAGGAGTTGATCGCCCGCCGTGAGCACTCCGTCTTCGAATTGCGGCGGAAGCTGCAGCAGAGAGGACACGCTCCGGTTGCGGACGCGGTGATCGACTCGTTGACCCGTGCCGGTCTCCTTGATGACGAACGGTTTGCCCGCGCCTGGCTGGCCGCCCGGACCGGACGAAAGGCCGAAGGACGGCGCCGGTTGGTGGCGGAACTGATCAGGCGCGGCGTAAGCGACTCGGTGGCTGAAGCCGTCGTGGAGGAAGAGCTGCCCGTCGCCGTGGAGCAGGAACTGCTTCGGTCCAGCGCTTCGGCACTGCGAGCCGCCGGCCACGGCCGCGACGCGATCGCGCGCCGGTTGCTGGCCCGCGGATTCCCGGCGGCGGCGGTGCGCCGGGCGGTCGAGATGGACGAAGGTTGGCAGTAGCCCGGTAGGGAACCGAACGGTCCCCCCTGCTACCGCGGAGGCGCCCCGGGGAACGCGGCCCGGCCCGGGTAGATCGCCTGATCGCCCAACTCGTCCTCGATGCGCAGCAACTGGTTGTACTTTGCCAGCCGATCGGAGCGTGAGAACGATCCCGTCTTGATCTGGCCCGTCGCGAGCGCGACGGACAGGTCCGCGATGAAGGCGTCCTCGGTCTCGCCTGATCGGTGCGACACCACGGCGGTCATGCCGGCCCGGCGGGCCGTGTCGACCGCTTCGTACGTTTCCGTCAGCGTGCCGATCTGGTTCACCTTGATCAGGATCGAGTTGGCCACGCCTTCACGGATGCCCCGCGCCAGGCGCTCGACGTTGGTCACGAACAGATCGTCTCCCACGAGTTGTACCCGGTCGCCAAGCGCGTCGGTCAGCATTTGCCATCCTTCCCAATCGTCCTCGGCCATGCCGTCCTCAATGGAGATGATCGGATAGCGCTGCGACCAATCCGTCCACTGATCCGCCAGGTCCCTGGAGGTCATCGACGCCCGCGTGGTCTTCCGGAAGGTGTATCGGCCGGTCTCCGGGTCGTACATCTCCGACGTCGCGGGGTCCAGCGCTATGGCGATGTCATCGCCCGGTTGCAGGCCGGCAGCCTCGATGCTCTCCATGATCAGGCCGAGCGCGGCTTCGTCGGATGGAAGGTCGGGTGCGAACCCGCCTTCGTCGCCGACCGCGGTCGACAAGCCGCGTTCGGCGAGCACCCGCTTGAGCGTCTGGAACACCTCGGCGCCCATGCGCACCGCCTCGCGCAGGCTGGGGGCGCCGACCGGCACGATCATGAACTCCTGAAACTCCAGGCTGTTGTCCGCGTGCGCGCCGCCGTTGACGACGTTGGCCATCGGCACCGGCAGCAGGATCGAGTGGAACGTGCCCAGATACCGGTACAGCGGCAAGTCCAGGTCGGCAGCCGCGGCGCGGGCCACCGCCAGCGAAACCCCCAGGATCGCGTTGGCTCCGAGCACGCGCTTGTTCGCGGTCCCGTCCAGCTCGATCATCTCGCGGTCGATCCCAACCTGGTTGATGGGGTCGTAGCCGACCAGGTTGGGAGCGATCCGGGTGTTGACGTTCTGTACCGCCTTGAGGACCCCTTTGCCGCCGTAACGGTCGCCACCGTCGCGCAGCTCGATCGCCTCGTGGGCGCCGGTGGAGGCCCCCGACGGCACCGCGGCGCGTCCGCGTGCGCCGCCTTCCAGGCCGACCTCCACCTCCACGGTGGGGTTGCCGCGCGAGTCCAGAATCTCGCGTGCCGCGACCATCTCTATCGTTGCCATCGCCCGTTCCCGTGCTCAGTCATGCTCGTCTTTGAAGATATACCTTTGGCGATATAGTAGTGGGTGGCAGGGAGCCGGTGAAGTTCGACCCCGTCGCGGAGATCGTGGAACGCATCGTGTTCGCGATGGAGGACCAGGGCGCCGACTACTCCGTGGACGTGGAAACCGCGGAGATGGTGAAGGATCGCGGCGCGCACCTGGGGGAACGGTTCGTCCCCATACCTCCGTGGCGTCCGGTCGACGGGTTCCACCTCATGGAGCGGTTTGTGGCAGCCCTGCGCAATCCGAGCCATCGCGACCGCCTGCGAAACGCGCTGAATTCGCGCGGGCGGGTATTCCGCGCATTCAAGGACGAGCTGCGGCGCATCCCGTACGTGGAGCAGCGCTGGTACCGCTTCAAGATGGCCGAGATGCGGCGGATCGTGACGGAGTGGTACGACCTGGAGCGGCGGTCGCGCGGGCTGGAACGGCTCGGGCCGGAACCGGAAGAGACCGACGACCTGGTGGCCAGCGAATTCGCCTTCGGCCGTGCCGATGCCGGGGACCTGGAGCACGTGGTCAGGCTGCATGAGGCCGCACGGCCACTCACGGCGGATCCGAATGCGCTGCTCGTGGTGGTGCGCGGGAGCTGGCCGGGGATCGTCGGCTTCATCGGCGGGGTACCGGAAGGGAGCGGCACCGTCTGCGTCGGAGCGATCGCGGTGGCCCCCGAGTTCAGGGGGCTGGGCATCGGGCGGTCGCTGCTCTCGCACTTCATCGACGAAGCGGCGGGAGCCGGCTATGCCTCAGTGCAGGTGGCGTTGTGCGGCCGGGAGCAGGAGTTCGAGCGGCTGTTCGTCCAACAGGGGTTCAGCCCGGTGGCGAAGACGTTCCGGCTACCACTTGTTCCCACGGAGGAGCGGAAACCGTAAGCGGCAGCGCCAGGAACATCCTCCGGGGCGGCGCTCCGTCCGGTTCCTCCGCGGAGATCACGACCCCGAGGTCCAGGGAGAGCCACTCCTGCGTGGCCAGCAGGCGATCGGGAAGATCGAGCAACACCTCGACCCGCGCTCCGGGCTCGATGCTGCCGACCGGTACCTGTACGCCGGCGGCAAGCAGGCTGACACCGGTACGGGCGACCACTCCGGGATTCTCCACGTGTAACGGGATGGCCACAGGTGACTGCAGCTCGGCGGCCTCGAGGTGCAGCCGCTCCGGGCTGACGACCAGGAACGGCTCCTGGAAGATCACCTTCTCGGAGTCGCCGCGGACCTCCACCGCGCGTTCCAAGCCGGAAAGGCTCGCTTCGTCCTCCGGTGTCATATCGAGGGCATGCTCGTAGAGTGCCGCCGCCAGATCGGCGCGGTCTTGGGCCTGCGGCAGGTCTCCCCATTCCAGCGAGGCGACCGCATCGGCAAGCGCGAGCTCGGCAAGCTGCCTGGCGATGTCGGTCGGACCCGTGGTACCGGCGGCATCGTCCGCTTCGCCGGTGCCGTGACCGCCGAAACGCAGGATTCTTGCCCGCTGTGAGTCCAGCAGGTAGAACGAATCTTTGCCCGGTGCCGGTTCCAGCACGAACTGGGCAGGCAGGATCTCCTGCCCTCCGCGCGGAGCGGTGAGCAGCCACTTCTGGCGCCCGAGCTCGTCGAAGGCCAAGACCAGCCCGGAGCCTCCCAGAAGGACGGTTCCGTCGGCAAGCACCGCGAGCGCATGAGGGAACTTGAGCATCCGCGGGTCCACTTGGGGGCGGATCGAGTCGATCTCGCGACCGTCCAGGCCGGCAATCACGACCCTGCGGTCGAACTGGTCGTACAGCACCATGCGCCGCTGGTCGTCGATGTCCATGGCGTTGATGAATGGCGCGGCGACCGGTACGGGACGCTCCTCGATAGCGAGTTCGGTCAGGTGCACGTAGGCCGGTCCGTTCCTGGTAAGGGCAGCCAACCCGCCGCCCGGGACGGCGTCCAGCCGCCGCGCGTCCGGCAGGTCGAGGAAGGCCATGTCGTCCTCTCCGTGGCGTCGGCGGACGATGCGCGCGTGGTTCAGGTCGACCGCGAGCACGTCATGGGTCCAACTGGTGCGGGCGATCTCCTGTGGGGCCGTGGCGCCCGGCGGGCGCGCCTCCGGCAGCAGCGATGCCGGGGTAGCCGCGATCAGCTCGAAGCGCGGCCCCAACTCGGCGGACCCTCCGGTCAGCAGCACGCTGACGCCGCCGTTGTGCGCGGCGAGGTCCAGGATCTGCCCTTCGTATCCGAACGCGGACTCCACCACGGGTTGCGAGTCGCCGGTAGCCTGGTCGACGGTCCGGAGCAACGCGGCAATCCTTCCACCGTCGATCACGTCGGTGATGTCGGGTGGACGGTAGATCGGCGGCGGGAAGCCGGCGCGCGCCGCCTGCAGGTATCCGAGGTCGGCGACCAGCGCGGCGACGACCGTGTCGAGCTTGGTGGCGGCGGCCGTGCGCACGGTGGACGTCAGCGACCGCTCCGCTTCCAGGTCGGAGCTGGTGACGATCAGGTCCAGCCCTCCGGCACTGTCGTGGACGTCGATCTCGACCCGGATGCGAGACGGAAAATCGGCGGGAATGCCGATCTCCTCGGAGGACAGGACGTGCTGCAGCCGTTCGACCAACTGGCCTTCATCCAACTCCGCGCGCGGGTCGATCGACCACTCGGCGATTCGCAACCCCACGGCCGGAACACTCGCGATGAGCAGGGCAGCGAACGCCACGGCCGCTCTGAACGAAGTCATGTCGCTACCACTCCCGATATGTGAGAATCATGTGTCTGGACTGCCGAGTGCGCTTCGGTAACTTCGTCCCACGGCTGCACATGGTCGGCGTATTCTATGCTGCGCTCGTGGCCCTTGCCGAGCAGCAGCACGGTGTCGCCCGGTCGTGCCAGCTCCACGGCGGTACCGATCGCCTCGCGCCGGTCCGGGATGAGCCGGGGCGCCGGCGCCCCGGCGACGAAGCCGCCGGCGATGTCCTTGAGGACCATCAGCGGATCCTCGCGGCGCGGGTCCTCGTCCGTAAGGATCACGATGTCGGCGTGCTCGGAGGCGATCCGGCCCTGCATGGCCCGCTTTTCGCGATCCTTTTCGCCGGCTGAGCCGAACACGACGATGGTGCGGCTGTCGGCGGCACGGTCCGCACCGCGGCACAGCCGCAGCCCGGCGAAGAGCTGCCGAAAGGCTGCCGGCGTGTGGGCATGGTCGACGATCATCGTGAAGCCGCGGTCATTGCGGATCTGCTGCATGCGTCCCGGAAGCGGGCTGAGGACCGGCAGCGCATCGAGCACGTGGTCCGGGGCGGCTCCGCTGGCGCCGGACGCCAACAGCAGGGCGGCGGCGATGTTGCCGGCCTGCACGGGGTCGCCGACCTGCACCCGGCACTGCCTGCGGACGCCGTGCAGCCGGACGGCCAGAGTCAGGCCGGAGCCGTCGGCTGCCAGAACCGTTGCGGTGCAGTCGGCCTCGCCGCCGCCGTGGGACGCCGGCGAAACGGTGCTGAAGCTCTGCGCCGCGGGGAACCGCGCGCGCAGGTCGTGCCACGCCCCGTCGTCGCGGTTGAGTACCGCCACGCCGCGAGAGCCGTCCGGACGATCCCGGACCATGTCCAGCAGCGCCGCCTTGGCGTCCCGGTACCGCTCCCAGTCACCGTGGAACTCCAGGTGCTCATGGGTGACGTTGGTGATCGCCGCCGCGGCAAGCGGCAGTCCGTGCACCCTGCCGGCGGCCAGCGCGATCGAGGTGGCTTCGATGACCGCGGCGCGGCGGCCGCGGCCGGCCATGGTTGCCAGCAGCGCATGCAGCTCCGGAGCTTCGGGAGTCGACAGCCGCCAGGGCGTGGCCACGACGCCGGTTCCGTCGTCGACGTAGACGCTCGAAACCAGTCCGGCCGCGAGGCCGAGACGGTCGAGGAGCAGCTTCGTGAACCACGCGGTGGAGCTCTTGCCATCCGTGCCGGTCACGCCGACGAGCCGGAGGTTCCGTGCCGGGTCGCCGGCGTGCCAGGCTCCCGCGACCGCGAGGGCTGTCTTCGCGTCAGGTACCTGCAGGTAGCACACGTCGGAGGCGTAGCCGGGCAGATCGCGCTCGTGGATCACCGCACGCGCGCCCCGGCGCACGGCGTCGGATATGAAGCGGTGGCCGTCATCCTTGCTGCCGGGGCGGGCGACGAACAGCGTGCCGGGGCCGGCCTGGCGCGAATCGTAGCGGATCGCGTCGATCGGGCCGGCCGCCCGGCCACGGACGCGCGTCGCTCCGATGCGGTCCGGCAGATCCGCCAGGTCCGGGCGTGGAGATTCAGCCCGATCGCTCATCGGGGATCGCTCACCGGGATCGGCCATGCCGTCAATGGCACGTGCGCGACTTCGTCCGCTCGGGGATGGAAGGGCGGATGCTTGCATCAGTCGGCCCACTCATTGTCATCGGCACGAACGGGCCCGGGCTTGCGCTTCACGCCGGTGACGCCGGCCCCGCCAGGGCGGGAGCCGGCGGCGTTCCGCGGCGTCAGCGCTGTTCGTAGAGGTAGTCGAAGAACTCCGCGTCGGTGGAGAGGGTCTTCTGGAAGTTCGGCAGCAGCGCGCGGTACGCCTCGATCGCCTTGAAGAAGGCGTAGAACTCGGGGTCGGTGTTGTAGGCGTTCGCGTAGATGGCTGCCGCTTCGGCATCGGCCTGACCGCGGATCACCTTGGCCGTCCGCTCCGCTTCGGAGATGATCTCCAGACGCTCCTTTTCGCGCTTGCCCAACCACTCGGCCTTCAGCCCCTCGCCGTCGGAGCGCCATGCCTGGGCCACCTGTTGGCGCTCGGTGATCATGCGGCTGTAGACGCTCTCGGTCAGGTCGTCGGAGTAGCGGATCTGGCGGATGATCACGTCGAGCAGCTCGATGCCGTAGAGTTTCTCCGCCTCCTTCGCGCGCACCAGCATCTCGTTGGAGAGCTCGTCGCGCCCCTTCTCGATCGACGCGTACGTGACCTCCGTGTAGGTGTCGCCCAGGATCGAGCTGGCGTCCTGGGCGTCGCCCGTGCCACGCCGCACGATCTCGTTGATGACGTCGGAGTTGCGCACCGCCTCGTGCAGCCGGTTGTTGGAGATCACCTCCTTGACCGCGGAGTCGATGACCGCGTCGAGCCGCGTCTGCGCTCCCTGCTCGTCGGTAACCGACTCGTAGAACAGCGACGGATTGACGATGCGCCAGCGCGCCGTGGTGTCCACGAAGATGAATTGTCGTTCCTGCGTAGGCACGGAGGTCGGGTCGCCATCCCAGGAGATGATCTTCTTCGGAAAGCGCACGACTTGGTCGATCAGCGGCGCCTTGAGCGCCAGCCCGGCGTCGGTCTTGGAGCGTACGATGCGGCCGAACTGCAGGATGATCGCCTGTTGCCCCTCCTGGACCACGTAGAACGGCCCGAGCATCAGGAAGATCAGCAGGGCGGCGCCTGCGACGACGACGATCGTGATGAAACGCTTCACTGGTTTCCTCCGAGCGACAGCTCCTGTCCGAGCTGCTTGAGCGGGATGAAGTTGGTGAGGTTCTTGTCGATCAGGTCGGTGCCCTCGGCGTCCTTGAACACCTCCTCGAACATCTCGTAGTAGAGGCGGGTGCGGGTCACCTCCGGGCTCTTGCGGTACTCCTCGTACAGGTGCACGTATCGTGCCACGTCTCCCTCGGCGCGGTTCAGACGCTCAGCCTGGTAGCCTTCCGCCTCGGCGATGAGCCGGTCCGCCTCACCCCGGGCGCGCGGGATCGTCTGGTTGTAGGCCTCCTTGCCCTCGTTGATCAGGCGGTTGCGGTCCTGGATAGCCTTGTTCACATCCTCGAAGGCGTTCTGGACGGCGCCGCGCGGCGGCACCACGCTCTGCAGCGTCACCTTGTCCACACGCACGCCGATGTCGTAGCCGTCGGCGCCGAACAGGGCGTTCATCTCCTCCTGAGCGCGCAACTGGATGATCGGCCGCTCGTCGCCCATCACGTCCAGGATCGCCCGGTCGCCGACCAGCCGGTTGAACACGGACCGGGAGATGTCCTTGATCGTCGTCTCGCCGTCGACGATGTTGAACAGCCACTTGGCGGGCTCGATGATCCGGTACTGGATCGCCCACTTCACGTCGACGATGTTGAGGTCGCCGGTCAGCATCACCGACTCCTCCGGGAACTCCTGTGTCGAAAAGACCGTACGCACGCCGGCCTCCTCGGTGCGGAAGCCGAATTCCAGCTTGTGCTGCACTTCCGTCTGCACGTTTTGGACGCGGTCGATCCCGAACGGCAGCTTCAGGTGCAGGCCGGGAGCGCTCTCCTTGCCAATGTACTTGCCGAAGCGCAACAGGATGCCGCGTTCGCGCGCGTCCACTACGTAGAAGCTGGACAGCACGATGATGACCAGCAGGACGGCGCCCAGCATGAGGCCGACCGCCCGCGGGCTGAAGCTGCCGGGGGCGCGTCGGTCTGCGGATGAATCGTTTTCGGACATGGGGCTCCTCCCTTGAGGGGGACGGGGACCGGTGAAGGCCGGCCCTTACACGCTATCGACGATATACCCGGAGCCGCGCCAGGGTCAAACCGGAGAGGTCAGAGGCGGCAGGATGCTTCGCGATCGCCGAGATACCTGAACAACGTTTACAAAACGATTGACTATGTGAAGGGAGGTGCATAATTTCGGGACATGGCGTTGGATGTCCAACCTCCGCTGGGACCGTGCCCGATCTGTGATCAGCGGCTGCAGGTTGCCGAATATGCGTGCCGGTCCTGCGGCGTCACCATCCGCGGTCGCTTCGAGCGCTGCGACCTGTGCGCGCTGCCGGACGACCTGCTGCACTTCGTACGGCTGTTTCTGCACGTGGAGGGCAACCTGCGGGAGGTCGAGCGGCGGCTGGGGATGTCCTACCCGACGGTCAAGGCCCGCCTCAAGGCGGTGAATGCCGCGCTCGACGCACCGGGCGAACGACCCGGCGCCGGCCCTGCGGAAGGAGGCGACCAGGGCCGCCTGCGCCTGCTGCGCCGCCTCCGCGACGGGGAGCTGCCGCTGGATGAGGTCATACGGCGCCTGCACGCTGAGGACGCGGGCGACGGGGGAGGAAACGATGGATCGGATCACGCTTGATCTGGAGGGCGTCGCGGAGGTTCGCATCACGACGCGCCGGCGGGGGATTGTCTCGCGCGCGGTCGAAGACGACGCCGGGACCCTTGCGGGTGACGGTCTGGATGCGATCCGGGTCGCGCGCGACGGCGACCGGTTGGAGATCGCGGAGCCGCGGCGCGATGACGACGAAGAGGCGGGCGGTACCCTCGATCTGTCGCTGCCGGCGGCGCGCTCGTGGGAGCTGAGCGCGGACAGCGCCAGCGGCGCGGTGTTGATCGCCGGCATGGACGGGACGGTACGGGTCCGCACGGCGAACGGAGCGGTCACCCTGCAGGACCTCACCGGAACCGCGGACGTGCGCTGCGCCAACGGATCGATCACCGCCGAACGGATTGCCGGGCAGTTGAACGTGTCGGCGGCCAACGGCAAGATCACGGTGCGCGACGCCGAGCTGACCGGGGGCAAGTTTCACAACGCCAGCGGCCGCATGGCCCTGCAGCTCCGGCCGGCGGGCGACGGCAAGGTATCCGTGATGTCGGGATCGGGCCGCGTGCTGCTCGCGTTGCCGGCCGATGCCGACCTCACGGCCACGGTCAAGTCACGCGGCCGGCTGGTGAACAGGCTCGGATCATCGGTGGTCACCACCGGGCCGGGCTTCGCGCAGGTCACGCTCGGCTCCGGAGCGTTCTCGATCTTCGTACACACGTTGGGGAGGTGTGAACTGGTGGACTTCGACGAATTCGACGGCAAGGAGCAGCGTACGGGAGAACGGGGGGCGGGAGAACGGGCGTTCACCGACGATGACGACCATGCGTGGGACGATCCGGACTTCACGTTCGAGATCCCGAACGAGATGTGGGAGTTCCTCAAGGAGATGCGCGGCTACGGCCTGAAGTTCGGAAAGCTGGGAGAGGAGATCTCGCGCCAGGTGTACGAGGCGTTCGGCGCCGCGGCCCGGGGGCCCGGCGCGGGCCCGGTGGACGGCGATGGCGCGGCGCCGGACGCTCGCACGACCATGACGGGCCGGGACCGAAGGGCGGCCCGCGGCCGGCACAGGCCGATGCCGCCGGCACCGAGGAAGAGGTCAGGCTCGTGCTCGACATGCTCAAGGAAGGCAAGCTCTCCGCCGAGGAGGCGTCCCGCCTGATCAGCGCGTTGCGCCGCTGAGGGGGGCGCTCCAGGCCCGCTTCGGTGCATGCTCGTGCCGGTGAGCGGGGCGGAAGCGGCCACCGGCGGTGCCGCGGGCGATGGGTGCGGCGGCCTCCGGGCACGGCGCGTCGAGCTGGACGCGCTGGCCGGCGACGAGTTGCTGCAGAGCGGGTTCTGGGGATCCTTTCGCGCTCGGCTCGGCTGGCGCCCGCTGGCGGTCGCCGTTTCCGGCGGCGGCGCCGGAACGGTTCTCCTGCTCTGCCGCCGGACGCCGGCCGGCACCTTCGTGTACTGCCCGCTGGGGCCGGGGGCCGAGCCGCCTTCAGCGGCGTGCGGCGCCTATCTCGATCGTCTGGCGCGAGCGGCTCGACCGCTGCTGCCGCCGGGCAGCTTCGCCGTCCGCTTCGACCCGCCGTGGCCGGAGGAGCGCTGGTCCGGCCGGTGGCGCGCGGCCCCGGCCGTGCAGCCGCAGAGCACGGTGATCGTCGACCTGCAGCGCGGCGAAGCCGATCTGCTGGCCGCGATGAAACCGAAGACGCGTTACAACGTCCGGCTCGCCGAGCGCCGGGGCGTCGTCGTGCGCGAAGCGGGCGCCGCGGGGCTCGACGGCTGGTACCGCCTGCATCGCGACATGGCTCGCCGCCAGGGCATCACCCGGCACAGCCTGCGCTACTTCCGGGAGCTGTTTCTGACCGCCGAAACCTGCCCCGGACGTCGTCCGCGCCTGCTGCTGTTGATGGCCGCATACCAGGGTGAGGACGTGGCCGGCATCGTCGTGTCGCTGTTCGGCCGGCGCGCGCGCTATCTGTACGGCGCGTCGTCGGATCGCCACCGGCACGCGATGCCCAACTACGCCCTGCAATGGACGGCCATGCGCCTGGCCAGGGAAGCCGGCTGTCATACCTACGACCTGTTCGGCATTCCCCGCACGGCCGACCCCGCCCTGCCGATGGCCGGCCTCTATCGCATGAAGACCGGGTTCGGGGGGGAGATCGTGCACCGCGCGCCTGCCCACGACGCGGTGCTCAACCGGCCGCGACACGCCGCGTTTCGCGGGGCGGAGCGGGCACGCGCCTGGTACCTGCATCGCGGCCGTACTCCGGCACACGGGGGCTGACCCCATAGAAGAATCCGGCCGGGGCGGCCCCCTCGATCCGGAACAGCGGCCTGCCGGCGCTCAGCCCCGGCCAGGGAATCGCGGCGCCGACCAGGAGCAGCGTGACCAGCACGGCGACAACCGTTCTCCGGAAACGCCGCTCTGCCGGCGCGCGCTTGATCCGCCCGGTGGCGATGCTCATGTAGGTGACCGCGATCGCCATCAGCAGCGCGTGCTCCACCAGGAAGTAGCGGAGCTGCGCGTCCCGCATCGCGGCGCCGAGGTCCTCCAGCGCCACGCGGATCAGCGGGCTGAACGCCACGTACAGCAGCAGACCGATCAGGAACTGCAGGGACAGCAGGTGGGTCGCCGCCTGCAGGAGCGCCGTGTCTCCCCGGCGCCACTGCGCGTGGCGCGCCCAGCCGGACGCGCCGCGCGCCAGCAGCAGCAGGAGCAGCAGCAGCAACGGCCAGCGCAGGTAGGAGTGCGCGATCAGCAGAATCGAGTACACGCGGAGAACATAGGGCCACCGGCGGCCGGCATCAACGCGATGCTGCGAGCTGCCGAACCAGCGCCCGGAAGCGGTCGCCGCGGTCGAATTCGTTGCGGAACATCCCGAACGACGCGCAGGCGGGGGAGAGCAGCACCGTCGCTCCGGGCGGGGCTGCCCGCCGCGCCGCGCCGAATGCCTCCTCCAGTGACGGGAACGGGCCGTCGCAGGCCACCCCGGCGCGGCGCAACGCCGCGTCGAGCTTGGCCGTGGCGCTGCCGGCGAGCAGCGCGCAGCGGAGCACGGACCCTGCCGAGGCGGCCAGTTCGGTGAAGTCGAGATCCTTGTCCGCTCCGCCGGCCAGCAGCACCACCGGAGCCGTCACGCCGGCCAGGGCCGCCATCGTCGCCTCGGGGATGGTGGCCGCCGAGTCGTTCACGAATCGGACGCCCGCCACTTCGCCGACGGGCTCCAGCCGGTGCGGCAGCCCGTGGAATCGGCGGAGAGCCTGCCGTATCGTCGCCGGCTCGATGCCGAACGAGGCCGCCGCCGCCGCCGCCGCCAGCAGGTTGCTGCCGATGACGCGGCCGGCGGCGGGGACCCGCGCCGTGTCGAACGCGACGCCGGAGCGGCCTTCCACCGAGACGCGGCCCGTGCCGTCCTGCAGCCATGCGCCGTCGCCCGCCGGGCGCTGCCGGGTGGAACACAGGACGATGCGGGCGGCGGCGCCGTCGGCGAAGCGCCGGTGCCACGGATCGTCGGCGTTGAGCACCAGCGACGCGTCCGGCGGCTGTGCCTCGGCGATGACACGCTTGTCCTGCAGGTACTCTTCCATGGAGCCGTATCGGTTCTGGTGATCGTGCAGCAGGTTGGTGACCACGGCCACCGGCGGCGCCAGCAGGCCGCGGCCGCGCAGGTCGCCCAACTGCCAGGACGACAGCTCCAGCACCACCGGGGTGTCGGCGGTCAGCTCGTCCAGGAAGTCCAGCGGCGAGCCGCCGATGTTGCCGCTCAGGCGGGTTGCCGGCTCCTTCTCGCCCAGTATCGCTGCCAGCGCGGCGGCGGTGGTCGACTTTCCCTTGCTGCCGGTGACCGCCAGCACCGGCGCCGGGCAACGGGCCAGGAACAGCGACTGCTCGGTCTCCACCTCCGCTCCGGCGTCGCGCGCCGCCGCCAGGAACGGCGAATCCGGAGGCACGCCGGGGTTTTTCACCACCAGGTCGCAGGCGGTGAAATCATCCATCCGATGGCTCCCCAGGCTCAGCCCCACCCCGGCCGGCAGCGCATCGACTGCCGGCCGCAGCTCGCCGGCCGTCTTGAGATCGGTGACGGTGACGCGAGCGCCGCGCGCGTGCAGGAAGCGGGCTGCCCCAAGGCCTCCGCCGTTGAGGCCGAGTCCCATGACGGTCGCGCGCAGCCCGCGCAGCTCGGCGGCCGGCCGCCCGGCGGTCAGGTGTCGGTCCCTCCCCGGTTCTGGCCGTCCGACGCCTGCGTCCCGACCGCCGACTCGGGAATCGGCACCCGCTCCACCGGCTCCAGCCGTTCGATCACCCAATCCTTGCCGGTCCATCGCAGCCACAATCGCTCGGTTACGAGCACGCCGGGTGGATCGGTCACGCTGACGATGTCTTCGAGGTTGGGCGTCCAGAAATGATAGTGGGCCCTGAAGATCGGCTGGGGCTGACCCTGTTCCGCGTGTATCTCCAGGTCCGTGATCCCGTAGACCCGAAACGGCGGCTGCTCGATCCGGTCCAGCTCATCCCACTCCGGCGCCGGCACCACTCGGCTTCCCCCGCGGTTGGCGAGAGCCATGCGGGACTCCAGGAACATGTGCAGGGTTTCATTGATCAGGCCCTGGCCGGCATTGTCGGTGGCCGCGTCCTCCATCGGCTCGGTGTCCATCGCGTTGATGGATTCGTAGAAGAGCTCGACCACCTCCGCCGGCTCCAGGCCGCGCGTGACCGGCGGCGCGAGCGCGCGCCCCAGGATCGGCACCAGGATCGACAGCGCCACCGCCGCTCCGGCGCCCCAACCGATCAGTCGGCGCCAGTTGCGGTTGAGGAACCGGCTGCGCGCGAAGCGCCGTTCGGCCAGCTCCGCTTCGGTATCCGCTGCGCGGAGCGCCTCCGGCGGCGGATCGCCGAGCCCGGCCAGCGCGCCGGACGCGGCATCATCGCCGAGCAGCAGGTCCCACGAGGCAAGGGTGGGCACGTCCTGCGATCCCTGGCCCAGGGAAGCCATCACGGTGTCGCACAGCTCGGCCGGCGCCGACGGCTGAAAGGCTCGTGGTGAGACCACCGGGAACCCGCGCACGCGGTCGTGGATCTCTTCCTCGGAACCCCCGTCGAACGGGTAGCGGCCGCACAGAATCCGATACACGGCGACGCCCAGCGCGAACGCGAGCTGGTCGGGGCCGTGGCGGTGTGGATGCAGGTAGCGCTCGACGTGCGCCAGGCGCTCGGCGGGTGACTTGACGCCGTTCAGGCGGTCCATCACCGCCGGCGGCAGCAGCAGCAGGCTGCCGTCCTCGGTGAAGACCACGGCGTCTCCCTGCAGTGGCCCGCCGAAGTCGACCCGCTCGGAGAGCGCTTTCAGGGCCGTCGCCAGCCGCTGCAGGCGCTGGCCGCGGATCGGTGACGGCGGCTCGGCAAGCGCCTCGTCGAGGGTGACGCCGCCCACCCACGGACCGACCACGTAGACCTGTGCCCCGTGGTGCCGGTAGCCCGAGAAGCGCCAGACCTGGATGGTCGGAGGACTCCCGGCGGCACCGTCCGACACGATCCAGCCGTCGGACTGCGTCACGGCGCCGAGTTGCGCAAGGCTGTACTGGTTGTGCCGCGACCCCGCCGGAATGCCGAGGAGCGCCTCGCCGTCCAGATCGAGCCGTTCGGGCCGTGCCACGTCGGGCCGTACTATAGCGGATGGCGCGGCTGGCCGGGTGCCGGGTCCGCCTGTTCCGCGTCCCCGTCGCCACCGGAACCCGCGGGGCCGAGCAGCCGGCGCAGCCGCGCGCGCTCCAGCCTCACGAACAGGTTCTTCTCGCGCATGGGGACCACGGCTCCGGGCTCACCGCCCTTCACGCGCCGCAGGTTCTTGACCTGCGTGTAGTGCACGTCGGCGTGGCCGTTCCGGCGCGCCTTGCTGAAGAACACGGCCAGGGTGGCGGCATCCAGCAGCACCGGCAGCGGCGGGTTCTTGCCTCGCCGGGCGGCGAGGAACACGTGGGCTCCCGGATGGTCGCGGCAGTGGAACCAGTAGTCGTTGCCGCGGGCCGCGTGCCGGAGGATGGCGTCGCTGGCGACTGCCGATCGCCCGACGCGCAGCACCCAGCCGGCTGACGCGAACAGGTTGCCCGTGCCGCCGGACGAGTGCCTGGAGGCTGGCTTCGACGCGGCGCCGGCATCGGTCGCGGAAACGGCCGGGCCCGGCGCACGAAACGCCTGCCAATGTCGTTGCGCAGCGGCCAATTCGGCCTGCAAGCGCTCGACCGCCGCGCGCCGCCGACGATACTCGCGGAAGTAGCGGCTCGCGTTCTCGGCCGGCGACCAGCGTGGGTTCAGCGTGATCTCCGCGCCGCCGTCGGCCGCCGGCAGCCGGCTCACCGATCGGTCGAGGAGATGGGCGTTGGCCAGGATCGCCTGGCCGGCCGCACGCATGGCGTGGTAGTCGGCGGCGTGTCGCACGGCGGCGCGCAGTCGGGCGATGCGGATGGCGCGCCGCCGGCGCTCGCGCTCGAACCGGATGCGGGCGGCGCGCGCGTCGCTCACGGCGCGTGCGATCCGTTCCCGCGAGCGGTAGTGCGCCTCCAGGCGTGCGTTGTAGTCGCCGGCGCCGGCCAGAGGGCGCAACCGGTAGCGCTGCGGGTTCCGGCCGCCGACCTGGACCGGCGGGGCGAAACGGGAGCCGGCCGTCTCCCCGCGCTGCGGGCGCCGGAACAGCGTCTCCAGGATGGTCCCGCGATCATCGGTGACCACGCAGTTCGAGGCGCCGCTCCACAGACGCAGCCAGATGATGCGCCGTCGCGCCCCGGCCCCGCAGCGGATGCGGACGATCCGCTCCGTGCCGAGCTGCAGCGCCGAATCGATTCGGCTGTTGCGCACGTGAGCGCGCAGAAAGGTGACGAATCGCGACGGGGGTGCCCGCCCTGACGGAAACGGTTCGGCGGTGCGATGCAGCCGGCTGCCGCCGGCGAGGCAGCACAGGAGGGCGAGCCGGCCGGGGCCGATGCCCCGCTCCGGGGCAGCCGGACGATGCAGTGAGAACAGCAGCGTCGCCGGCCCCGTCTGCGCGACGTCCCGTATGAAGGTGCCCGTGAGATCCAGCTCGACGAGTACGCGGTCGATCTCGCGCCAGTTCAACGCCGGCCCGAACGCCTGCGCTCCGGACGAGGTCCGCGTGCGGTCGTGTGCCACGATGGACTCCCAATGAAACCGTGCCGCGGCCTCCGCGGCTATGCCCGGCGCCCGGGTGACGGCCCGGACGGCTCGACACGGAGCTTTGTAAGCGGAGGTAAGTCCCGGCGCGGGAGGCGCCCGTGAGGCCGCCGCCCGGCTGGCACCGTTCTTGCTCACCGCTTCGGCATGACATTTCGCATCATCCGTGTCTCGTTCGCGCTCTTCATCGCCGCCGCCTTGTCCGCGCAGGAACTGTCCGCGCAGGAGCTGCAGGTCGACCTCGCCGGCAATGCCGGGAAGGTCGAGGCCGTGGCCGCCGGGGTCCGTCTGGACGAACTGCGCCTGATCGCCCGAACCGACCGCGACAGGGGACGCTCTGTCGCCGGGGTCGATACCGGGTCGCTCACCGTGGGGCCGCTGCGGCTTGCCGGACCGACCCGCCTGCTCATGACGACCCCGCTCGGCGTGTATCCCTGGAGTTCCGTGCTGACCGCCGGTGGTGGCGCGCTCCTGGACGCGGCGCGCGTTCCCTCGGGGCGGTTCGGCGCGGCGCTGCGAGCCGACGACGCCTACGCCTTCGTGATGCGCCGGTCCGCGACGCTGCATCGGTTCGGAGCCGGAGGAAGAATCGGGCACGGTTCCGGACTGGAAGCGGAACTTGCGGCCGTATTCTCACGACTCGCGCCCGCGCCCGAGGGAACGCCCTCCAAGGAGGGAACGCCCGCCGAAGAGGGAACGCCCGCCGGCGAGCGCGTGGAGCCCCGCGAGCGGATGATCCACGCGGTTGCCCGCTTTCGCGGGACCGGCAGCCTGCTGCGGGTGACGGCATTGCCGGTCGTCATGGTGGCAGACCGCCTGCCCCTGTCGGGCGCGGGAGTGGTCAGCGCGGGACTGGTCGCCGATTGGCTCACGCTGGACGGCTCGCTGGCGCTCGCCGGCCGCGGCTACTTCACCGGCGACGCGAAACATGCCGCGGGAGCGGCCGCGGCGCTCCGCATGCGCGTCGCCGCCGACTCCTGGCCGTCGCTGGAGCTCCGCTCGCGGTGGCGCGCCGACGCGAGGCCGGAGCAGGTGATGTCCGCCCGGCTTGCCGCCGGCGCGGGCGTCTCATCCGGGTTGGCCGGCAGCGCCGAGATCTCCCATCGAAAGACGCGTTCGTCGGATCGCGTGCGCGTTTCCGGGCGGGCGGAGGTACGTGATCGCGGCAACCGCGCCTGGCTGTCCGGATCGGCGAACGTGACCGGCGATCGCACGACTCCCCGCGTCGAGATCGGAACGCGGCTCCAGGTCGACCCTCGGTTGCAGCTCACCGTGGCGGCCGGCTGGGCCGGGGAGTGGAGCGCCCGCGTGGAATGCGTGCTGCGGGAAGCCGGCAACGAAGCGCGCCTCGACCTCGAGGACGACGGTGACTGGGCGGTCGGCCTCACGCTGGGCCGGTGACCGCAAGCTTCCACCCGTTGCGTTCCATTGCCCGGCGGGCCGGGGGCGCGTACTATCCGGGAATCGAAGACACGCTTTTTCTGCACAACACCATGACCGGCAAGGTGGAGCCGTTCGTGCCCCTGGTCGAAGGCAAGGTCGGGATGTACTGCTGCGGGCCGACGGTCTATCTCGACCAGCACCTGGGGAACCTGCGCACGTATCTGTTCGAGGACGTGCTGCGGCGCACCCTGGAAGACTGCGGCTACGAGGTCCGCCACGTCATGAACATCACGGACGTGGGCCATCTCACCGACGACGGCGACGAGGGCGAGGACAAGATGATCAAGAGCGCCCGCGCCAGGGGCCTGTCGGTGGAACAGATCGCCCAGCACTACACCGATCAGTTCTTCCGGGACTGCCGGGCGCTGAACATCACCAGGCCGACGGTGGTGTGCAAGGCGACCGATCACATCCCGGACATGATCGCGCTGATCGAGCGGCTGGAGGAGCGCGGCCACACCTACCAGGCCGCCGGCAACGTCTTCTACGACATCGCCACGTTCCCGTGTTACGGGCACATGGCTCGGCTCGACCTGGACGAGCTGCAGGCCGGCTCCCGCATCGAGGTGGATGCCAACAAGCGCGGACCGCACGACTTCGGCCTGTGGTTCACCAAGTCGAAGTTCGAGCGGCAGGCGATGCTCTGGGACTCTCCGTGGGGGACGGGCTATCCGGGCTGGCACATCGAGTGCAGCGCGATGTCGATGCGCTACCTGGGCGAGCGCTTCGACATCCATTGCGGCGGCGTCGATCACATCCCCGTGCATCACACCAATGAGATCGCCCAGTCGGATGGAGCGACCGGCGAACCGTGCGTGCGCTACTGGGTGCACGGCGAGTTCCTGTTGATCGAAGGCGCGCGCATGGCCAAGTCGGGCGGCAACATCGCCACCGTCTCGGACCTGGTCGAGCACGGCTTCGAGCCGCTCGACTACCGCTACTTCTGCCTGGGCGCCCACTACCGCGATCAACACACCTTTTCGGCGCAGGGGATGGAGGCCGCCCGCGCCGCCCGCCGACGCCTGCTCGACCGCGTCGCCGAGCTCGCGGAGCGTGCCGCCGGTGCCGAGCCTCCGGGGACCGAGGAGCTGGCAGAGCGTTCCTGGCTGGACTTTAGCCGCCACGCCCGCGACGACCTGCACATGCCGCGCTGTCTGGCCGCGCTGTGGGGGCTGGTGAAGGAGCCGCGCGTGGGCGCGGCTGCCAAGCTCGACGTGCTGCGGCGCATGGACCGCATCCTGGCGATCGGCATCGAGGCGTCCGCCTCGCACCGCGCGGAGCTCGCCCCGGAGCTGCGCGACCTGGTCGAGCGACGCTCTGCCGCCCGCGCGCAGCGCGACTTCGTCACCGCGGACTCGATTCGCGACGAGCTTGCCGCGCGCGGGGTGGTGCTGGAAGATCGGCCCGACGGGGTGCGCTGGCGGTACTCGAACGGAAAGGGTCTGCCGCAGTTTTAGCCAGAGGACTGTAACCAAGGGACCGGGATGTTGTTGTCTAACGATGTAGCGGGCCGCGACTTTGACGAAATCTACCGATCCCTGTTCCCCACCCTGTACCGGGTGGCCTACCGAATCTGCCTGGACCAGGGGGTGGCGGAAGATGTCTGCCAGGAGGCGTTCATGCGCTACCTGCGGCGGCCGGCTCCGCTGCCCGACCTCGACCAGACCAAGTACTGGCTGCTGCGGGTGGTACGAAATCTCTCCCTCAACGTCGAGAAGCGCAGGAAGCGCGAGCTCCGCGCCAACCGCGACGTCACGCGCGCTCCGCGGGGGACCCGGGAAGAAACGACCGATGACGATGTGCTGCGCTCCGAGACCCGATCCGCGGTCCACGACGCGCTGGGCAAGTTGCCCGTCAACCTGCGGACCCCTCTCGTGATGCGCGAGTACGGAGGCTTGAGCTACCGCGAGATCGCCGGTGTGCTCCACCTCAGTGAGAGCAACGTCAAGGTGCGCGTGTTTCGCGCTCGCCAGCGACTTGCCAAAATCCTCGATCCGAGCAGTCTGCATGTGTCCTGAAGATCCTGTCCTGTCGAGCTTCCACGATCACGAGTTGCCGCCCGGAAGCGCCGAGCGCATCGAGGCCCATCTCGCCGGATGCGAGCACTGCCGTACGCGCCTGCGGCGTTTTCAGTCCGTGTCGCACCGGTTGATCGAGTGCGAGGAGCCCGACGTGGAAGAGGCGGCGATGCGGGTATGGAGAAGGCTCGACGCGCACGCGCCGGCCTCCGCCGGGCGCCGTCGCGGTTCACTGCGGCTGCCGATCGCGGCCGCGTCGGCGGCGTTGGCGGTCGCCTTCGTGTTCACCCTGGCGCTCGGGGACCGTCCGCCGGCCCTGGACGAGTGGGGGCGTGGCGCGTTGAGCCGGTTGGCTGCCGTCCCGGAGGACCCGGTGGCGCCGTACGGCGCGGAGCGCGCGGTGTTGATGGAGCTGACCCTCCCGAGCACCAGCGAGTTTCAGCTCTTCGGCGCGCCGAAGATCCTGCACGAGGTCGAGCTGCAGTCGCCCGCGGCGGCGCCGTTCGGCGACTCCGCCACGATGGAGGTGAACCTGCCACCCGCGAGCTATCGGCTGGTCGGATCGCCGGTCATCGTGCATGAAGGCGAACTGCACCAAGGCGAACGTGCGACGACGACGCAATAGGCGCCGGGGGCTCTGCTCCCTGCTCTGCTCCTTGCTGATGGCCGCCGCGGCCGGTGGTACGCCGGTTGCCGCGCAGAGTGCTCCCGCCGATGCGAGCGGCTCGGGTTCAGCGTTGCCGGACGCGTTGCTGGAGGAGTTCGCTGCCCGACCGCTGGAGATTCGTCTGGCACTCAGCCTGGTCACGCTGGACGGCAGAATCATCATGAAGCTGGACCAGTCGACTCCCACCAAGCCCAGGCAAGCGGTCGGAGCCACCCTGGAGCAGACAGACCGGCTGAGGGTGGAGGCGCTGTTCACGCCGGTGTGGATCACCGCGACCGAGCTCACGCTGCACGTCCAGCTCCAGATCTGGGAGGCCGACTCGGCAGGAGCCTACGGGAGTGAGCCGGTGGCAAGTGCCTATCGCGCCATGCCGGTGGCGCTCGGCGATCACGTGCTGTTGTTCCCGCTTGGCGGTGAGGACCAGTTGCAGGGCAACACCAGACGGTTCCACTTCCGGGCCGATGCCTTTCCGGTCGATCCGCCCCGGCACGAGGACGCGGAGGAGGGCGGACCGGTGGCCGTGGTGATCGTGATGGCGGTCCAGGTGGACCTCTACGAAGAGAACGAGGTCCCGCAGCAGCAGAGCGCCGTTTCCTGAGCACCGTCGGGTGCTCCGTGTGCGACCGGGCCCCGGCGCCGCCCGTGCGATAGCGGCCCTGCTCCTGGTGGCGGCTGCGTCCTTCGCCATCTCCAGGTTCGCGACGCCATCGCCGCGGCTGCATGCGCTGACGCCGCAGGTGACGACCCCCGGACGGGTCGTCAGCCTGCAGGGACGCTTTTTCGGCCGTGAGCGCGGTACCAGCGCCGTATCCTTCGCCGGCGGGGAGCCGCGCACGAGCGCGTACCGCTCCTGGTCGGACGAGCGCATCGTGGTCGTCGTGCCCGCGTCGTTCGCAAGCGGGCTCGTCCGCGTGGTAACCCCGGCCGGAGCCAGCAACGGGATCCTGTTGACGCACCGCGACGACCTTCCGAGACCGGTTGCCGGCAGTCCGCGGCCCGGGAGCCCGCCGATCGTCAGCGCGGTGAGCCCGTCCGCCGGCGCGGTCGGCGAGCAGATCACCATCAGCGGCGCCGGCTTCGGGGCTTCGCCCGGCGCGGTGCGCTTCACTGCGGCGGCGGGCGGCGAGGGGGCGGCGTGGCCGAACCCCGTGATCGAGAGCTCATCGGTCGACCTGGATCACGTTCGCTGGAGCGATCGCCTGATCGTCGTGCGGGTGCCGGCGGGCGTGCGCTCGGGAGAGCTGTCGGTCCGTAACGGAACCCGACAGAGCGCCGCCCACGAGTTCGAGGTCCGCAGCGAGGTGGGAACCGTTCGCTATCTCGACCCGCGCGGCTACGCGGCGACCTACGCGGTCAGCATCGCCGCGGCGGGCGCCGCCGGCGGCGTCGAGCTCTATCTCTGGATCCCCGCGATCCCGGCGACGCCGGCGCAGCGGCACCTGGCGGAGCCCTCGGTCAACGCGCGGCCGATTCATCGTGACTCCGCGGGCGTTGGGCTGTTCCGGCTCCGCGATCCGGTCGCCGGCGACGGTTACGAAGTACGGAGCGACTACCGGCTGCGGCGCTACGCGATTCGGACGAGCATCGAACCGTCGTCCGTGCGCCCGTACCGCACCGACAGCACCTTCCATGAGCGCTTCACCGGCGGCGATGCGGTCGTGCCGTCCGGCGGGAGCCTGCCGGCGATCGCCGAGCGGGCCATGCGGGGCTACGTCAATCCGCTGTGGCGGGCCCGCCTGACGTTCGACTACGTAGTCGCCCGCCTGCAGCCCGTTGCCGCGCCAGGCGCTCGCATCGCGCCCGCAGGCGCGGAACCCATGGAGGTCGTGGCCGCGGCGATCGACGAACGCCGGGCCGCGCCGTACGAGTACGCGCTCACGTTCAGCGCCGTGGCCCGCGCCGCGGGCATCCCCGCACGCCCCGTGGCGGGATACCTGATCGACGACAGCGCACGGGCGGTCCCGCACTACTGGGCGGAGTTCTTTCTTGAGGACTTCGGCTGGGTGCCCGTGGACCCGGCGATGGAGGCCGGTGCAGCTCTTCTGACGTGGCACACGGACGACGCGGCCGTCGATCCGTGGTTCGGCACGCTGGACAGCCGCAGAATCGTGATGGCCAAGGGGATCTCCGATCCGCAGCCGATCGCGCGTGCGCGGCGCTTCCAGCGACGGGAGGTCCCCGGGTTGCAGACCGCGCACGAGGACGTGGTGGGTGCGACCTCCGAATACCGGACGAACTGGCTGGGGCTTACCGTCATGGAGCGGTTCTGAGCCCCGTTACCGACGGGTCAGGCGCCGACCGGAATCGAACCGGTGCATAAAGGTTTTGCAGACCTCTCCCTTACCACTTGGGTACGGCGCCGGGTTGCGTGCTACATCATAGTGCGCATGGAGCGGCTGCGTGTCGATGCCCCGGAACCCGCGGAGCGGCCCGCCGCATGGGCCGAGCGCAACTCCCGCCGCATCACCTTGTTGGAGGCGGTCCGCGGCAGCGCATCGACCAGGCGGACCTCCGAGATCTTGAACAGGGGATTGAGCCGTTCGGCAAGGGTGCGCTGCAGTAACGGCAGCGGGTCCGGCAGCGGGTCCGGCAGCGCTCGGGACGAGACCGCGAAGACCACCAGGCGATCGGGCCCGCCGTGGCGGTCCGCAACCGCCACGGCCGCGCACTCGCCGATGCCTTCCACGCCCGCCAGGGCGCGCTCGATCTCCGCGGAGGACACCTTGATCCCCGACAGGTTCATCGTGTCGTCGACACGGCCGAGGGCGCGGTAGTAGCCCCCCGGCAACCGCTGCATGTGATCGCCGTGGCGGCGCAGCGGCCGGCCGTCGGCGATCGGCGTATCGGCCAGATACACGTCGTCGTGATCGTCGTTGAGCAGCTCGGTGGACAGGCCGACCGATGGCGGCACCAGGAACAGCTCGCCGTCGGCCGCCGGTCGCCCGTGCTCGTCGCGGATGGCCAGATCCAGGCCGAACGCCGGCGTCGTGAACGTCGCCGGCGCCGCCGGCTGATCCATCGTCGCCGAGACGTATCCGCCGCCGATCTCCGTGCCTCCGCAGTACTCGATGACCGGTCGGTAGCCCGCGAGCGCCATGAGGTAGAGCTGGTCCTCGGGGTCCGAGCACTCACCCGTCGAGCTGAAGCGGCGTATGCGGCTCCAGTCGATTCCCTCCATGCAGCCGGATTGGCGCCAGATGCGCACCAGCGTCGGCACGAGTCCGAGCATGGTGACGCCCGCGTCCCGCACGAACCTGCCGAAGTCCGCTCCCTTCGGGCCGGGATGGTACAGGGCGATCGTCGCCTGGTTGAGGAGCGCGGCGTAGATCAGCCACGGGCCCATCATCCACCCCAGGCTCGTCGGCCATGCCATCACGTCGTCAGGCCGGACGTCATGCAGCAACATGGCGTCGGTCGCGCACTTGACCGGGGTCAGGTGAGTCCACGGGATCGCCTTGGGCTCGCCGGTGGTGCCGGAGGAGAACAGGATGTTCGTGTGCGTTCCGGTCGCGCAGGCGACGGCGGCGGCCGGGGCGGCAGACGCCACCCGATCCCACGGGGTGTCCGCCGCGCGGGGCCTGAGCCCGTCCGGGAGCTCGCCGATGACGATGGCCTCCAGGTCGGGAGCGGCGTCCAGGAGTCGCTCGTAGGTGCGGGTGGCGACGACCGCCAGCGAGGCATGGGTGATGCGCAACCGGACCGCCACCTGCGGCGCGGCGAAGCTGTCGGCGATCGAGACCACCGTGCAGCCGGCCAGGATCACCCCCAGGTAAGCGGCGACTGCCTCCGCCGTCATCGGCAGATAGAGCGCCACGCGGGCGCCCGGTCGCAGCGCTCGTTCGCGCAGGTGACCGGCCACGGCGTACGCCAGCCGCGCCAAGTCGGCCCGGCTCATCCCATCCAGCCGCCCGTCCTCGCTCGTGCGGTAGACGATCGCCGGCCGCTCTCCGGCCGACCCCGGCTCGAGGCAGTTCTCGGCGATGTTCAGCCGCGCGTCGGGAAACCACCGGCCGTCGCGCCAAGGTGGCCCCGGGTCGCCGTGGAAACCGATCCTGAGTTGCTCGCACATCAGTTTCCAGAACCCGGCGCGATGCTCGATCGACCAGCGGTGCAGGGCGGCGACGTCCTCGACGCCCACGCGCCGCGCCAGCCTGCGTACGTTGGTGTCGCAGGCCCCCATCTCCGGCAGCCACGCCGGCGCCGGCGGCAGGCCCGGGTCGCGGTCCGAGTACGCGGCAGCGAAGCACAGCCGATGCACGGCGAAGGGGATGCGCGTGAACGGCAACGGCTCGGCTAGCACTTCGCGGACCATCCGCTGCCAGCGCCGCTCTCCGGTCGGCTCGGCGGCGCAGCGCTCGATGCGCTCCGCCAGCGCGACCGCATCGTCGACTCCGAGCGCCGTCAACCTCGGCAGGACCGCGGGCGTGGGCGTCGTCTGTGCCTCCATCCGCAACCGTGACGAGTCTGCCGAGCCGGCCGCGTGCGGCGCAAGTCCGGGCGGTTCCCGCGACTGCGTTCGGCATCCGATGCGGGCCTGGATCCGTCCGGTTCATCGCTCCACCGGGGGCCGCAGGTTGCGTGTGTCGGCCGGGAGCGGTACTCTGTATCCAGCCATGGTGCAGCGCCTGACTCCGGAGGGGGCGTTGGCGCCCGAGTGTCACGACGACCCGGGCATGACCGACCAGCAGCTCCTGTACGCGTTTCAGGTGATGATCCAGTCACGCGCCATCGACGAGTGGGCGGTCAGTCTCACCCGGCAGGGCAGGCTGCTGCCCTATCCGCCCGCCGTCGGCCAGGAGGCCAACAGCGTCGGCGGGGCCATGGCGCTGCGCGACGACGACTGGATCGTCCACGCCTACCGGGAGCTTGGCGCCCTGCTGGTGCGCGGCCTGCCGATCACCACCCACTTCCAGTACTGGTACGGCGTCGAGGACGGAAGCCGGCTGGACATCGATCGCTACCACCTGGCGCCGGTCGCCATCCCGATCGGCTCTCAGCTCCCGCACGCCGTGGGGCTCGCCTTTGCCGAACGGCACCTGGGACGTGACCGCGTGGTGCTCTGCTACTGCGGCGACGGCGCCACGTCACAGGGCGACTTTCACGAGTCGCTCACCTTCGCCGGGGTGTGGAACACGCCGACCGTGTTCTACGTTCAGAACAACCAGTACGCGCTGTCGACCCCGCGCGACACGCAGTGCGCGTCGCCGTCGCTGGCGGCAAAGTCCGAAGGCTACGGCTTCGCCGGCGTGCAGGTGGACGGCAACGACATCACCGCCGTCTACCAGGTGGTGCGCGAGGCGGTGCGCCGTGCGCGGGCGGGTGACGGGCCGACGCTGATCGAAGGCATCACCTACCGGGTGGGGGCGCACACGACCACGGACGATCCGACCCGCTACCGCACCCGCGAGGAGGAACGGACGTGGGAGCGCCACGATCCCATCAGGCGCCTGCAACGGCTGCTGATGGAACGGGGACTGCTGACGGAGTCGGAAACGCGGGCACTGGTGGCGGACGCGCGGACCAGGGCCCGGAAGGCTTTCGAGGAGGTCGAGTCGGATCCCGATCCCGACCTGGACGCCGGCTTCCGCCACACGTTCGCGGAGGCTCCCCCGCTCCTGCAGCAACAGCTCGCGCGGCTGCGCGAACTGCGCGGCGACCGATGAGAAGACGCCGATGAGGCCGGCCAACCTGGTCTCTTCCATCAACGACGGGCTGCGCACCGAAATGCGCCTCGACGAGCGGGTGATCACCTTCGGAGAGGACATCGGCGTCAACGGCGGCGTGTTCCGCGCCACCACGGGCCTGCAGGAGGAATTCGGTGCTTCCCGCTGCTTCGACACGCCGCTGGCCGAGAGCGTTGCCGTGGGCAGCGCGCTGGGGATGGCGGCGGCGGGGCTGCGCCCGGTGGTGGAGATTCAGTTCAGCGGGTTCATCTGGACGGCGTTCAACCAGATCATCAACCACGTGGCACGCATCCGGACGCGTACGCAGGGGGCCTTTACCGCACCGATGGTGATCCGGATGCCGTACGGCGGCGGCGTGCGCGCGCTGGAGCACCACAGCGAGAGCATGGAGGCGATTCTCGCGCATGTGCCGGGCATCAAGGTGGTGATCCCGTCCACCCCTCATGACGCGAAGGGGCTGCTGATCGCCGCGATCCGGGATCCCGACCCGGTGATCTTCATGGAGCCCAAGCGCGTCTACCAGGCGCCCAGACAGGAGATCCCCGAAGGCGACTTCGTCATCCCGCTGGGCACCGCGCGGGTCGTGGTGTCCGGCGCCGACCTGACCATCGTCTCCTACGGCGCCCAGATGAAGGAGGCGGTCGCCGCGGCGCGGCAACTCGACGGCGAGGCTTCGGCGGAGGTGATCGACCTGCGCACGATCTATCCTCCCGACCTCGCGACGGTGGTGGAGTCGGTGCGGAAGACCGGCCGGTTGCTGGTCGTGCACGAAGGTCCGCGATCGTACGGCGTCGGCGCGGAGTTGACCGCAACCGTCGCGGAGCAGGCGTTCCTGCACCTGGAGGCGCCGCCGGCGAGGCTGACGGGCAGCGACATCATCGTGCCGCTGCCCCGCCACGAGCGGCATTACCTGATCAGCGTCGCCGACATCGTCAGCGCGGCACGGCGGCTGCTGAGCTATTGAGGCGGATGAGGGAGATGTACGAGTTCAAGTTCCCGGACATCGGCGAGGGGCTGCACGAAGGCAAGATCCTCGAGCTCAAGCTGCAGCCGGGCGATGCGGTGGAGGAAGGCGATATCCTCGCCATCGTCGAGACCGACAAGGTGGTGGCGGAGATTCCGTCGCCGAAGACCGGGGTGCTGCGCCGATTCGGATCCGCCGCCGGGCAGGTCATCAAGGTCGGCGACCCGTTTGCCTACATAGAGGTGGAAGGCACAGAGGTCGACGGCACAGAGGTCGACGGCGAGGAGAACGGCGCCGAGCCGGCGGAGACCGCCGAGCGCACGGACGGCGACGGGGTGCGGCCGCCGGAGGGGGCAACCATCGTCGGCCGGCTGGACGCGGGCGGCGACCTGCTCCCCCCCAGCGACGAGGCGCCGCCGGCCGCCGCGGGTGACGACGGATCGCCGCCGCGCCGCCGCGCCGCCGGCGCTGCGCTGGCGACCCCGGCTGCACGCCGTCTGGCGCGTGACCTGAGCGTCGATCTCGGCACCGTCGAGGGAACCGGCGAGGGCGGCCGCATCAGCAAGGACGACATCTACCGGGCGGCGGAGAACCGGGCGGCCGAGAACCAAGCGGCCGAGAACCAGGCGGTAGAGAAGCAGGCGGCATTGCCGGTAGCCGCGCCGCCGCCGCTCGACAAGGACGCGTTCGGCTTCCCGCTGACCGACGATCCGCTCACCCGGCCGGTGGACCTGCCGGCGGGGCAGCGGGTGGAGCTGACCATCCTGCGCAAGACCATCGCCCGCAACATGGAGGTCAGCCGCAGGATACCCACGGCGATGGTCCATGACTTGGGCGAGGTCGACGACTTGGTCGAGCTGCGCGCGAAGGCCAATCGCAACCGCACGACGCATATCAGCTACCAGCCGTTCTTCATGAAGGCGCTCGCCACCGCGCTGCGTGACGTCCCGGTCCTGAACGCCACCTACGACGCGGTTTCCCAGGAAGTGACCGTGTACCGCGAGGTCAACGTCGGCTTCGCGGTCAATACCGAGGCAGGCGTGCTGCTGCCGGTGATCCGCAACGTCGACTCCAGCACGATCCTGACCCTCGACGGGCAGATGAAGCAGCTCGTCGCCGCGGCCCGCAACCGCTCGCTGGCGGCCGAGGACCTGCGCGGCGGCACGATCGCCCTGACCAATTTCGGACCGTTCGGCGGCTTGTGGGCGGCGCCGATGATCTTTCCGCCGCAGGTCGCGATCCTCGGCATAGGCCGCATTCATCATGCGCCGCGCGTGGTTGCCGGAGGCGCGATTGAGGCGCGTGTGGTACTGCCGGTATCGCTCGCGTTCGACCATCGGGTGGTGGACGGCGTGCCCGCGGCTACCTTCGTGTCGCGCTTCCTGGAGCTCCTGTGCTCGCCGCAGGAGTTGATGGTATCGATGTAGGACGGCCTGGGGTGAGCCGGCCCAGGGTAAGCCGGCCCAGGTGAGCACCACACGGGCACGCGAACCGCGCTCGACGACTCCCTGGGGGGCTCCGATCTATCGGCTTGATCTCACCACGTCGACGATGGACGCGGCCGCCGGGCTGATCGCCGCGAGCCCGGCGCACGGGGCGAGCCCGACGCAAGGAGCGTGTCCGGCGCACGGAACCGCCGTCACCGCCGAGCGTCAAAGCGCCGGGCGCTGCCGCAATCCGGGGAGCCGCTGGCGGTCGCAAGGCGGGGCGAACCTGCTGCTGACGCTCATGCTGCGCCAGGAACGGATGGCGGCCGAGCCGTCCACGGTGCCGCTCCGAGTCGGCTGCGCGCTGGCCGAGGTGGCCGCTGCGCGGGGCCTGTCGCCGTCCATCAAGTGGCCGAATGATCTGCTCGTCGGCGGGCGCAAGCTGGCGGGCGTGCTGTGCGCGGCCACTCGCGGATGGCTGCTGATCGGCGTCGGCATGAACGGCAACCAGCGGTCGTTTCCGCCGGATGCGGGGGACGCCACGTCGCTGGCGTTGTGCCTGGGCCGCAGCATCGACCGCGCACGGCTGGAGGGGGACGTGCTGGCGGCGATGCATCGCCTGCTGGATGCCGACGACTGGCTCGACCGGCTTCGCGGGCGGCTCGCCGGGGTCGGGGGTCCCGCACGGGTCGAGCGGGACGGCGATACCATGGCCGGCGTGCTGCTCGGAGTCGACCGGCACGGCGCGTTGCGGCTTCGTACCGGCTCCCGGTCAGGCCCTGTCAGACGCGTGGTGAGCGGCACTCTCACGTTGGGAGCCGCACTCGAGGGCCCCCGGACAGAAAATTGACCACAGATGTTGGCGCTGGCGGCCGGAGTTGTTATCTTGGCGTCAACTATCCAAATTACATAACTCTTCAAAAGGGTGATCCATGGCTAAGCAACTGCAGTTCGACGAATCGGCGCGCAAGGAGCTGCTCGCAGGTGTCACGAAGCTCTCCAACGCCGTCAAGGTGACGTTGGGCCCCAAGGGCCGCAACGTCGTTCTGGACAAGAAATTCGGCGCTCCGACGATGACCAATGACGGGGTCACGATCGCCAAGGAGATCGAGCTCGAGGACCCGTTCGAGAACATGGGAGCGCAGCTCCTCAAGGAAGCGGCGACCAAGACCGACGACGTGGCCGGCGACGGCACCACCACGGCGACCGTCCTGGCCTACTCGATGATCAAGGAAGGGCTCAAGTCGGTCGCGGCCGGCATCAACCCGATGGACATCAAGCGCGGCGTGGCCGTCGCCGTCGACCAGGCGGTGGACCACATCAAGGCCTCCGCCAAGGACATCAATGAGAAGGAGGAGATCTCGCAGGTCGCCGCCATCTCAGCCAACAACGACCCGGCGGTCGGCGAGCTGATCGCCAACGCGATGGAAAAGGTCGGCAAGGACGGCGTTATCACGGTCGAGGAGTCCAAGTCGATGGAGACCAACCTCGAGGTCGTCGAGGGCATGCAGTTCGACCGCGGTTTCCTGTCGCCGTACTTCGTCACCAACCGCGACACCCAGGAGGCCGTGCTGGAGAACCCGTACGTGCTGATCCACGACAAGAAGATCTCCAGCATGAAGGACCTGCTGCCGCTGCTGGAGAAGCTGGCGCAGTCGGGCAAGCCGCTGCTGCTCATCGCCGAGGACATCGAGGGTGAGGCGCTGGCCACCCTGGTGGTCAACAACCTGCGCGGCACGCTCAACGCGTGCGCGGTGAAGGCCCCCGGATTCGGCGACCGCCGCAAGGCGATGCTCGAGGACATCGCCATCCTCACCGGCGGCCAAGTCGTGGCCGAAGAGCTGGGCCTGAAGCTGGAGAACACCGAGCTCGAGCAGCTCGGCACGGCGAAGAGCATCAAGGTCGAGAAGGAGAACACGACCGTCATCGAGGGCGGCGGCAAGCAGACGGACATCACCGACCGCATCGCCCAGATCAAGGTGCAGATCGACGAGACCACCTCCGACTACGACAAGGAGAAGCTCCAGGAGCGCCTGGCCAAGCTGGCCGGCGGCGTCGCGGTGGTCAACGTCGGCGCCGCAACCGAGGTCGAGCTCAAGGAGAAGAAGCACCGGGTCGAGGACGGGCTGTCCGCCACGCGCGCCGCCATCGAGGAGGGCGTGATTCCGGGCGGCGGCTCCACGCTGGTGCAGGCGGGCGGAAAGCTGGGCGAACGGGACCTGGAAGACCTCAACGAAGCGCAGCGCGTCGGCTTCAAGATCGTGCAGCGGGCGCTGGAGGAGCCGATCCGCCAGATCGCCGTGAACGCCGGGCTGGACGGCTCGATCGTCGTCGAGCGCGCCAAGAACGAGCAGCCGGGCATCGGCTTCGACGCCCAGACGATGGAATGGCGGGACATGTCGGGAGCCGGGATCATCGATCCGGCCAAGGTGACCCGGTCGGCGCTCACGAACGCGGCGTCCATCGCGGGCCTGCTGCTCACCACCGAGTGCACGATCACGGATCTGCCGGAGAAGAAGGATGCTGCGCCCGCGGGACCTCCGGGCGGCCCGGGCGGTGACATGGGAGGCATGGGTTACTAAGAGGCAGGATTGCTGAGGGGCACGGGTTACCGCATCGGAACGCGGGGAACCACCGATCCTTCTTGAAGAGGCCTCACGTCCGCGCCGTGCGGGCGTGAGGCCTGTCTTGTCTGCGTCATGAAGCTGTTGGTACGAAAGCGGAATCCGCGCGGGCTGTCGCGTGCGGACTTCATGTTCACTATCGGCTACCGGGGCAGCGTGGCCATCGTCGACCGCGCCGCGCGGCGCCGCGGTGCGCGGCTGTCCGGCGAACGGCTGCTCGAACGCGGGCTGTACAAGGCGGCGCTGTGTGCTGCGGAGTTCGATGGAGACGCTGCGGCTCAGGAGGCCGTGCTGAGCTCCTACAACGCAAAGGCGGTCGCTCCGGTGACCGGTGTGGACCAGCTTCGGGCCCGGTTCGGCGTGTTCGGCGTGCCCGATTCCGTGACGGGCGTCGAGCGGGTTTGACCATGTGGTCAGGAGGACGGGTGGCTCGGAGGACGGGTGCCACCGCGGTTGTGCCGGAGCCCTCGGCGTGATACCTTCCGGCGTCGGTGAGCCGACGATCACTTCCGGCTTGCCGACGGCCGTTAGGAACCAAACGGAACTCTAAGGAACTCGCTGCATGCAACCCAACGACCCGATTATCGGGCTGATTCTGCCGTTCGCCGCCATCTTTCTGATCTTCTACTTCCTGGTGCTGCGCCCGCAGAGCAAGAAGCGCAAGGAAACCAAGGTGTACCTGGAAGGCCTGAAGAAGGGCGACAGGGTGGTTACGATCGGCGGGATGCACGGGGTGATAACCGCCATCCGCGAGGATTCCGGTACGCTGACGCTGAAGGTGGACGACGATACGAAGATCGAATTCGACAAAGCGGCCGTCCGGTCACCGGACAACACCGATTCCAGGTAGCACCGCCGGACGTTCCCGGCGCTCCCTCTCAACGCTGATCTGATGAGCAAACGTCTCCGTCTCGGGATCATCCTCGTGTTCGTCGGGATCGCCGTGGCCTTCCTGATGCCGACCATCCGCTGGCACATGCTCCTCCCGGAGGACGAGCGGCAACTTGCCACCTCGTCGCGCGAGCAGATCCGCATCGTGTCCCAGCAACGGGCCGGCGCCGACCTGCAGCGGCTGCTGACGCTCGTCGACGCCGATCCCGGAGCATCGATCCCGGAGGATCTGGGCTTCCTGCGCGGCCCCGCGCGGGATCAGTACCGGTTCGAAGGGCGGTCGGTGCCGTCTCCGTGGACGGTGCAGGCGCTCCTCGACGGATTCGGAAGCCAAGCGACTCTGCTGGGCTCGCTGGAGTCCGATCACCGCCAGCGGTTGCTGGACCTCAAGGAGTTGACGACCCGCAGCCTGCAGCTCGGACTGGACCTGCAGGGCGGCATGTACGTGCTGATCGAGCCGGACTTCGAGGAGCTGGCAAACGAGCTGGGACCGCTCAGCGACGCCGACCGAAGGGATGCGCTCGACCGCGCCCTGGAGATACTCCTCAACCGCGTCGACCAGTTCGGACTGACCGAACCTTCGATCAACCGGCAGGCCGACGACCGGATCGTCGTCGAGCTGCCCGGCGCGCCGGATCCCGAACGGATGCGCAACTTCATCGTCGGCAAGGGCCGGCTGGGATTCCACCTGGTGGATCCGGACGGCCAGGCCGCGTTCGACGAGTACCAGCGCGCCAACCCGGGGAATTTCCTGGACGCGGGCGGCGGCCTGCGCGATCCGAACGTGCTGCCCGCGGGCACCGTGCTGCGCGGTGTCTATGAGAAGGACACCTACGGGGTGGATCAGCTCCTCGGCTACGCGGTCATCAAGGACCAGGAGGGACTGTCGGGGGAATTCATCAACGACTCGCGGGTGGACCGCGATCCCCTCACCGGCCGCCCGGAGGTGTTGTTCTTCCTGAGCCCGGAAGGGGGGGACATCTTCTTCAACCTGACCCAGGAGAACGTGGGCGAGATCCTGGCGGTGGTGCTCGACGACCGCGTCAAGGCTCGCGCGCAGATATCCCAGGCGATTCGCCAGCAGGTGCGGGTCACCGGATTCACCCAGGGCGAGGCGGAAGACCTGGCGCTGGTGCTGCGTACGGGTTCGCTGCCGGTGCCGCTCGACATCGTCAGCCAGCAGCAGATCGGCGCAGGCCTGGGCGAAGACGCCATCCGCGCCAGTCTGCGGGCAGTCGCGGTGGGGGCCGTGCTCGTATTCCTGTTCATGGCGGTCTATTACCACGGCGCGGGACTGATCGCCGACCTGGTGCTGGCGCTCAACCTGTTCTTCGTCGTGTCGATCCTGTCCGTGCTGGGCTTCACGCTGACCCTGCCCAGCATCGCCGGCGTGATCCTGACGGTGGGCATGGCGGTGGACGCCAACGTGATCATCTTCGAGCGCATCAAGGAGGAGTTGCGCGCGGGCAAGTCGGCTGCCGCCGCGGTGCGCGCGGGCTTCGCCAAGGCATTCCGCGCGGTGCTGGACGCCAACATCACCACCTTCATCGCCGCGGTGGTCCTGTCGCAGATCGGCAGCGGCCCGATCCAGGGCTTCGCCGTGACCTTGTCGGTGGGCATCCTGTCCTCGATGTTCACCGCCCTGGTGGTGTCGCGGCTGATCTTCGACTTCATGATCGAGGTACTGCGCGTGGAGCGCCTGAGCCTCGGCTGGGCCGGCGCGCAACGGAAGACGGCGTGATCCGCTCGACGATCGAGTTCACCCGCCTCCGGGTGCCGATGATGATCCTGTCGCTGGTGGTCATCGTGGCCGGGCTGGCGGTCACCGTTCAGCGCGGCTTCAATCTCTCGGTCGACCTGGCGGGCGGCCTGTCGCAGCAGATCCAGATCGCTCGTCCGGCGCTGGTCGTGGAACTGCAGGAGGGGACGGAGCTGGAGGTCGTGGTGCAGCAAACCACCGACCGGATCCTGGTCCGCACCACCGACGTGCTCGGACAGACGCCCCTTGCCTTCGCCGACTACCCGTCGCTCGGGGAGATGGCCGACGCGTTCGCCGCGATTTCGGGCGTCACGGCCGCCACGGCGCTGGAGCCGGGACTGTCCTCCGACGAACTCCTTGCCGAGAGCCCGCGGCCGCAGGACGGCCGCCTGGTTCTGCACGCGGGGGCGGACGGCGACGAGCCGCTGTCGATCGACGCGGTGCGCGCCGCGCTCTCCTCCCTGGAGAAGTTCCAGATCAAGACCATCGGAGCGCTGGCCGACCAGCAGTTCGTGATCCGCGTGGAGGTGGCGTCGGACGACGATACGGAGTTGCAGGCGGTCCAGGAGCAAGTGCGGGCTCTGCTGGCGGACGAGTTCGGCGATGACAGCCTGATCATCCGGTCCACCGATTTCGTCGGCAGGCGGTTCTCGCAGATCCTCAGCCAGCAGGCGGTGTGGCTGGTCGTGGTCGCGTTGCTGCTCATCATGGTGTACGTCGGCTTCCGCTTTCGCCCGGAGTACTCGGTCGCCGCGCTGGTGGCCGTCGCCCATGACGTGCTGGTGATGATCGGCGTGCTCGGCACCTTCCAGCTTGAGGTCTCCACCGCCACGATTGCGGCCCTGCTGACCATCGTCGGATACTCCCTGAACGACACCATCGTCATCTTCGACCGCGTTCGCGAGAACGTGTCGCTCATGCGCGACGCCGGCCTGCGCCGGGTGATCGACACGAGCATCACGCAGTCCCTGTCGCGCACCCTCATCACCTCCCTGACGACGCTGCTGGCCGTGGTCGCCATCTACGTCTTTGCAACCGGGCCGATCCAGACATTCGCCCTGGCCGTGATCATCGGCGTGATCGTCGGCACCTACTCGTCGATGTACATCGCGTCGCCGATCGTGCTGCTGCTGCAGCGCGGCCGGCGCCCGGCGGCCGGCGGTCGCGCCTCTTCCGACGCAGCGCGGCCCAAGCCGGACGAGCCGGGTCCGGAGCCGGGAAGGGCGCCCGCCGCGACCGCGGCGGCCACGGCAACCGACGTTCCGACACCCGCGGCTTCACCTCGGCCCTCGGGCCCGCGGGTGCAGCCGGTCAGCAAGCGGCGCAACAAGAAGCGCAAGGGCAAGTAGCTCGCTGCTCACGTACGGGGCTTCGAGTGCCGGGCCGTGCGGGTGAGCAGGACGAGCTTTTCCACGGCCGACGCCACCAGCACGCCGGCGAGTGCGAGCTCCAGCAGGGTGCGCAGCACCGGCAGCATCCCCGCCGAAAGCACTGCCGGCGCCGCGAGCGCGGCCGCCAGCTCCGCGGCCAGCAGCACCATGCCGGCCGCGATCGACGCCTTTCCCAATCGGGTAGCCGACGGCAGCGGCCGCCCTGCCCATACCATCCAGGAGACCGCGACGGACTGGATGGTGAGCCGCGCAACCAGCACCGCGAACACCCACGGTGTGCCGATGCCGAAGATCAACAACAGGATCGCCGCCGTGCCCAGCAGCAGGTAGTCGGTGGAGGAGTCCAGGTAGGAGCCGATGCGCGTGACCTGGCCCCGGCGCCGCGCCAGCGCACCGTCGGCCAGATCGGTCAGCAGCACGAGCGACAGCAGCGCGATCACGGGCCATACCGGAGCGGTGCGGTCGGCCGCGGCAATGATGAGCAGGACCACGGTGGGGATCGAGGTCAGCCGCGCGAGCGTGAGCACGTTCGAGGGGTTGATTCTCGACAGCACCGGCCCGTCGAGGAGCGCGAAGTCGTATCGGCGCTTCAGGAGCAGGAAGATCAGCGCGCCGGCCACCACGGTGTGCAGCAGGGCGTACGGGATCACTCCGGCGGTCACGCCGAGGTCGGCGGCAACCGCCACGATCGCCATCTGCAGAAGCCACAGGCTCAGGCAGGTCGCGATGATGCTGAGCGTGAGTCCATCCCAGCCGCGGCGTGTCCCGATCGGATCTACGTACCAGTACAGGGACACAATCGACAGGACCGCGGCGGCGCCAACCAGGGGCACCGCCACGCGGCGTGCATGCTCGGGCTCGACCAGCAGCACCAGCAGCACCACGATCGCCGCTCCGGCCTGCAGGACGGTCTTGAGCTTGCCGACCGGCCGCGCCCCGGCGTCGATTCGCAGTCGCAGCAGTGCGGGCCGGATGAGTCCGTACATCGCCGCTTCGCGAGCCGCGATCAGCGCCGGCAACCACGGCGGGAGCACCCCGCGCACCCCCAGACCCGCGAAGATCGCCACGAACACCATCGCATCGGTGAGGGCGTCGGCCACCTTGCCGAACCTCGAAACGACGGCGAAACGCCGTGCGACCGCACCATCGAGATAGTCGGTCACCACGGCGATCCCCGTAAGGACCAGCGCCAGGCTGGCCCCGCCACCGATATCGCCGGCAAGCGCGATCAGGATCAGCGGTGCCAGGGCGCCCCTGCTCAGGGTCAGCGCGTTGGCTGTGGTGCGGGCGATGTCCATGGGTGGTGTCGGAGGTGATTATGATCCGATGGTGGTCCCACACGCACGTCGATCTGAGGTATCATGTGACAGCCGAAGAATCGGGGCCTGTAGCTCAGGTGGTTAGAGCGCACGCCTGATAAGCGTGAGGTCGCTAGTTCGAGTCTAGCCAGGCCCAGGATGACTTTGAACCCGCTCGGCCGCCGGTTGCGTGCTGCCGGCGCGGCGGGCGATTGACCGGGGGTGCGCGGTGTCCAAAACATACGTCGAGACCTCGTCCGACCTGTTGGCCGGAATCGACCGCATGGTCAAGGACGGCTTCTATCACGACCGCACCGAGGCGGTGAACGATGCCATTCAGCAACTGCTGAAGGCGTACAAGCTGTCGAAGCTGCACATGAAGGACGAGCGGCGTACGGAAGGAGCCGTCCTCTGACGGATGCATGACCGCGGCCGGCGGTCGGCCGTGTCAGGCAGAGCCGTGTCAGGCTCCGACCACCGGGATGCCCGCCGCATGGTGCACCGCCAGTTGCAGAGTCGCGGGATCACGGATCGGCGCGTGATCACGGCGATGAAGTGGATTCCGCGCCACCGTTTCGTCACGTTCGCTGCGCGCTGCGGCTGCTACGAGGATCATCCCGTGCCGATCGGCTTCGGACAGACCATGTCGCAGCCGTTCATCGTGGGCCTGATGACCGAGATGCTCAAGCTCACGGGCCGGGAGCGCATTCTGGAGATTGGGACCGGCAGCGGCTATCAGACGGCGATCCTGGCCGAACTATCCGGCCATGTGTGGTCGGTGGAGATCCTCCCGGCACTGCAGCATCGCGCCAGAAGGGTCCTGGCTGACTTGGGGTTCTCCAACGTCGAGTTTCGCATCGGCGACGGCCGGATGGGGTGGCCGGAGTCGGCTCCGTACGACCGTATCCTGGTTGCCGCGGCTTCCCCGTCGGTACCGCGACCGCTGGTCGAGCAGCTCGCGGACGGAGGCGTGCTTCTGATGCCGGTCGGGGAGCCCGACGGCTACCAGGTGATGACCACGATCCGCCGCCGCGGCAACGCGACGCAGACCACCCGCAGCGTGGACTGCCGATTCGTGCCGTTGCGCGCGAACATGGAGTCCGCAGCCGCGCCGGGACGGGAGTCCGCGTGAACCGGGTTCCCGTGTTTCGGCCGACGGTTCGCCGCGACGAGATGGACAGCGTCCTCGGCTGCCTGGTCACCGATGAGATCGGCCCCGGGGACCGGGCCCGCGAGCTCGCCGCCGCGGTGGCGGGCGCCCTGGGCATGGCCGGCGGCATCGCGCTGGCGGACTACCGAATGGCGCTCGCGTGTGCTCTCACGACCATCGATGTGCCGGGCGGATCGCGCGTGCTGTGCTCGGCGCTGGCTCCGCGCGCGCACCGGGACGCCGTGGAGGCGAGCGGCATGATGCCGGTCGTGGTGGATGTAAGCGCCGACTCCGGCGTGATCGACCTCGACGCGGCGGACGAGGCTCGTGGGGGAGCGCGCGCGGCCCTGCTGGACCATACCCTTGGATTCGTTCCCGACCTGACGCGCGTGGGCGGCTGGGATCTGCCGGTGATCGAGGACGTTACCTGCTCGCTGGGGGGATACGATGGCGACGCGGCGCCGGGGCCTCGCGCTGACCTGGTGGTCGTTTCGCTGGCGGAGACCGCGTTGTTGACGGCGGCGGGAGGTGCGCTGTTGCTCTGCCGTACGAAAGCCTTGCTCGCGTCCGCCCGGGAGGCGGCCGAGGACCGCGCCGAGCCGCTGGCTGACCTCAACGCCGCCCTGGCGCTCGCCCAGCTCAAACGCTATGACGGCGACATGCAGACGCGGCGCGGCATCCGGGACGCGTACCATGCGTCGATCACGCGCACCCGCCACCGCACGCTGAGCCTCCCCCCCGGCGCGGACGAGAACCTGCAGGTACCGTTCTCCTATCCGGTGGTGGTCGCCGACGGTGCTCGTGACGTGCAGCGGTACGCTGCGCGAGCCCGCATCGACACCCGTTCGGCCTATGGAGGTTCGATCGTCGCGGGAGGGGGCGCTGCGGGCGGGGGCGCTGCGGGAGGGGGCGCGACGAACGGCGCGGCCGCTGTCGTGCCCGACGAAGCCCCGGACGATGCGCACCCTGCCGGCGCGTGTCCCGCCGCCGACTCGCTGGCACGGCGCTGCGTGCTGTTTCCGTTGTACCCGCTGCTCGGTGACGGGCAGGTCGAGGTCGTCGCCAAGGTGCTGGCGACGCTGCCGTAGTGATCGCCGGCACGGGACGTGAACGGTGGCGCGCGACGTGAAGGTGGCCCGAGCGCTTCTGGTGCACAAGCCCGGCAATCCCGATGCGGAGTTCGTGGACGAAGTCGCCGACTACCTGCACCGCAGATCGGTGCAGGCGGACCGGATCGAGGCCGATCCGCGCGCCCGCTGCGCCGCGCCCCCGGACATCGCCCTGTCGCTCGGCGGCGACGGCACGCTGCTCACCTGCGCGCGGATCGTGGCGGAGTTGGAGACGCCCATCCTGCCGGTCAATCTCGGGACCCTGGGGTTCATCACGGAGATCGCCAAGACGGAATGGAAGGACGCGTTCGAGCGCTACCGCAGCGGATGGCTGGCGGTCAGCCCCCGCCTGATGGTGGTGGCCACCGTACTGAGGGCCGGTCGGGAGGTGGCGCGTCTGCCCGGACTCAACGATGCCGTCGTCTCCACCGGCGGTACGCCCAAGATCACCCGGCTGCAGGTGGCGTTGTCCGGAACCGCGGTTGGCCGCTACCGCGCGGACGGGGTCATCCTTGCCACGCCGACCGGCTCCACCGCCTACTCGATGGCGGCCGGCGGTCCCATACTGCACCCGGAGATGCAGGCGCTGGTGCTCAACCCGGTCTGCCCGTTCACGCTCTCCAATCGCCCGCTGGTGGTTCCCGCCGACGAGGTCGTGGAGATCACGGTGGAAAAGCCGCAGCGCACCGAAGTCATGCTGACCGTTGACGGGCAGGAGCCGCTTCCCCTGCAACCGGGCGACCGCGTGGTGCTCAGGCGTTACGAGCACTCGGCGCTGATCATCCAGTCTGACCGGAGGAACTTCTACGAGGTGTTGCGGCACAAGCTGCACTGGGCGGGGGAGCCGGGTGCTTGAAGCGCTGCACATCCGCCACTATGCCCTGATCGACCGACTCGACCTCACGTTCGGGCCCGGGCTCACCGCCATCACCGGCGAGACGGGGTCCGGCAAGTCGATCATCATCGGGGCACTCGGAGTCGCCCTGGGCGCCCGCATGTCGGCCGACGAAATCCGTTCGGGCTCCGACGTCTGCGAAGTGACGGCGGTGTTCGATCCTCCGCGGGGCGAGGAGATCGACCGGTGGCTCCGCTCGCGTTCGATCGAGCTCGATGAGGAGTCCCTGTTCATGCGGCGGATCGCTCGGCGGGGAGGCCGCGGAACGGCGTTCGTCCAGTCGGTACCGGTCCCGCTGGCGGACTACGCCGAACTCGGACGCATGTTGCTGGCGATCCACGGACAGCATCAGCACCAGGCCCTGCTGTCGGCGGCGGAGCACCGCCGGCTGCTGGACCGGTACGCCGATGTCGAGGAGCAGGTCGCTTCCATCGCGGCCGACACACGCCGTCTCACCGAGCTGGGTCATCGTCTGGATCGATTGCGGTCCAATATGGAGCGCTCCGCGCACGAACGCGAGCTGCTGCAACACGCGGCAGCGGAGATCGCCGATGCAGAGCTGCGCGACGGCGAGGAGCAGGAGTTGTCCGATCGCCAGCATGTGCTCCGCAGCGTGGAGCAGATCCAGCGGCTCCTGGCCGCCGCACGGACGGCGACGTCGGAGACACAGGGAGGCGCGGGCTCCAGTCTGCGCACCGCGCTGCAGGCGCTCGGCGAGCTGGCGGCCATCGACGGCCGCTTCGCCGCGCTCGCGCGGCAGGTGGAGACCGCGCTCTACGAGGTCGAGGACATCACCGATGCACTCGGCAGGGCCGAGAGCGAAACGGTGGACCCCGGTGAGCTGCTTGCGCTGGAGGATCGGCTGGCGGCGATACGCACCGTGATCCGCAAGTACGGCGGCACCGAAGCCGCTGCGCTGGCACACGCCGACGACTGTCGGCGCCGGCTCGACGGCTTGGCGTCGGCCGGGGACGATCTCTCCCGGTATCGCGAGCGGGTGGCTGCGCTCGACCGCTCGCGGCGTGCTGCGGCTACCGCGCTGAGCGCCGCCCGCGAGCGCGCGGCGGCGGACCTGGCGCGGTCCGTGCAGGATCAGTTGCGCCAGCTCGGCATGCCGCAGGCCGGGTTCGGGATATCGGTGACGCCGCGCCCCGATGGGATCGGCGCGACGGGGGCTGATGTCGTGGAGTTTCTGCTCGAGTCCAATCCCGGTGAAGGTCTTGCCCCGTTGCGTGCGATGGCCGCTGGCGGCGAGTTGTCGCGGGTGATGCTTGCGCTCAACGCGGTGCCGGCCCGCGCCCGCGGAACGGCGGCGGTGGTGTTCGACGAAATCGACGCCGGCGTCGGCGGGCAGATCGGCGTGGCGATCGGCGAGCGCCTGCGCTGGCTGGCGGAGCGCCAACAGGTGGTGTGCATCACGCACCTGGCGACCGTGGCAGCACGCGCGGACACGCACGTCAGAATCGAGAAACGCACCTCCGCGGAACGCAGCTCGGTTGCCGCCGCCGTCGTCGACGACACGGCGCGGGTCGATGAGCTGTCCCGTATGCTTGCGGGCGACCATACCGAGGGGGCCACCTGGCAGCACGCCGCGCAGTTGCTGGAGGCGGCGCGCCGCCAAGTCGGCTGACCGTCAGTCTCGCGGGCCGGCTAATCTCGCGGGCCGGCTAATCTCGCGGCCAGGGACCGGCTACAGGGACTGTTCCCCGCCGTCACCACCCGACTGCTCGTCCAGCTCTTCTCCCGAGGAGTCCTCCACCAGCGTGAACGGCCGGATGCGCGAGCCCGAGTCCGCTGCGAACTCCTCGATCAGGGAGACGGTCTGGAACGGGATCATCAGGTGCGAGGCGTCCCCGAAGGTACGCCTGATCTCCTCCTCGGAGGGATTGATGATCAGCTTCTCGTCTTCCTTGAAGACGATACCCTTGATCGACACGAAGTACGGATGGGTGAGGTCCAGGCTCTCCGCCACCAACTGTACCTCTTTGTTCCGCCACCTGAAATGTACTCGATATAGGGTCACGGGCTCTCTGCGTCGGCGCTCGGCACAAGGTAAGGGCGCTCCCGCAGCGGTGTCAAATCAGACGCGGAGCGATCCTCGTGACCCTACAAATGTTTACTATCCGAAAGCGATGACCCTCGGTTGAGACACCGGGAGCGGCCCATCGGCCGTTCAGCAGTTGACATGTGGTGGGGGCTCCCTACTATAGGGAAGTTCGTGGGAGAAAGTGGGAGATGGTGGAGGACCATCGGATGGTGGAGGTCCATCGGAAACGGACTTTCGCGTCCCGGGAGCTAGAGGGGTGATTTCAGGCGAGTACCGATACGCGATGGACGAGAAGGGCCGATTGATGGTGCCGGCGCCGATTCGCCGGTCCATCGCCGGCAACCTGGTCGTCCTGACGCGCGCGATCGACCGATGCCTGTGGCTCTTTGCTCCCGAGGAATGGAAGGCGGTGTCCGGAAAGCTGACCGGATCCTCATCGCTGTTCCTGGCCAGGGACCGAATGCTGGGTCGCCGGTTCCTCGCTCCCGCGCAGGAGATCGAGATCGATCGGAGTGGGCGGATCGCCATCCCGCCAACCTTGCGCGACTACGCAGGACTGCACAAGGACTGCATCGTGCTCGGCATCAACAGTTACGTGGAGGTATGGGACGAGGAGATCTACCGGGCCTATGAGCTGGAGACCGATGACCAGTACAAGGAGGCCGCCGAGGAGATCGGCGGCAGCATCACGCTCTGAATGGAGATCATGACAGGGCCGATGATCCTGACGGGCCGGTTCACGTCCCGGTGCTGCGGCAGGCGGTGGTCGAATACCTGCGGCCGCCCCGCCCGTGCAGCACGTTCGTGGACGTCACGCTCGGCGAAGCCGGTCACGCCATCGCCATGCTCGATCGCTATCCGGACATCGCCCTGCTCGGATCGGATGCCGACGAAGCGCTGCTGGCGCGAAGCCGAGGCCGGCTGGCGGGGTATGCCGGCCGCTTCGAGCTGCGGCAGGCGTGGTCCGACAAGGCGCTGGGGGATCTGGCCCCGGCCGCGGTGGATCTGATTCTCATGGACCTGGGTATGTGCCGGTTTCACATCGAGGGTGGTGCGCGTGGATTCTCGTTTCTGCGTGACGAGCCGCTGGACATGCGTTTCGATCCGCGCCGGGGCGTCTCGGCCGCCGACATCGTGAACCGCGACTCGCCGGACGGTCTGTGCGATTTGCTCGTTCGCTATGGCGGTGATCGGAACGCGCGTGCGAACGCAGAGGCCATCGAGCACGCTCGTTCGCGGCACAGAATCGAAACCACCTATCAGCTCGTGCGCGCGATCCTGGCGCGCACCCCATGGCGTGGCGGCAGCCGTCATCCGGCCACACAGGTGTTCCAGGCACTGCGTGTGGCCGTCAACGACGAGGTCGGCAGGTTGCGGCGTTCGCTCGACGCCGCTGCTCGAGCCCTGCGGCCGGGTGGTCGCCTTGCCGTGATCGCCTTTCACTCGATCGACGACGGCATCGTCAAGCGGTATCCGGCCGGCAATCCTCTCCTGGTCGCGCTGCACCGGCGGCCGGAGACCCCGAGCGACGCCGAGGTGCGGGCCAATCCCGCGTCGCGCAGCGCCCGCCTGCGCGTGCTGGAGCGTGTGCGGTGACCATCACGTCCGGGCGCCAAAGGCTGCTCACGATATTCGTGGCGCTGATGATCCCGCTGGCGGTGCTGGTGACCACCTGGAGCGGGCTGCACCGGCATCTGCTGGCCGAGGAGCTGAAGCAACTCCAGCACGAGCAGACCGCGTGGCTGGAGCGAAACAAGCGGTTGCTGGCGTCGATCGCCATCTACCGCTCGCCGCAGCGCATCGCAGAGCTTGCGGGGCAGGAGCTGGGGCTGGCTCCGATCGGCGCCGAGCACGTGACCATCGTCGAACCGGCGGTTCCGGCGGGCGGTCAGCCGGCCGGGACGGAGTCGTCATGAACTACACCGTGGACGAGATCGCCGGCATGCTCGGTGCCGGGGTCCGAGGCCGCGCCGAAGCCCGCGTGTCCCAGGTCATCGCGGACTCGCGGCTCGCTCGAGCGGGGGCCTTGTTCGTGGCTCTGCCGGGCCAGCATGCCGACGGTCACGAGTTCGTGCACGACGCGTTCCGGCGTGGAGCCACGGCGGCGCTGGTCCGCCAGGACCGGCACATTGAGCCGGCAGAGCACGGCACGCTGATCGCGGTCGACGATCCGCTGACCGCGCTGTATGACTTGGCGTGCGGCCACAGCGCGGTCCATCGCGCCGCGGTGCGCATTGCGGTCACGGGCAGCAGCGGCAAGACCACGACCAAGGAGATCCTGGGAGCGATAGTGCACCGGGCCAGCCGCAGCCTGGTGTCGGAGGCGTCGTTCAACGCCGAGGTCGGCCTGCCGATGTCCGTGCTGCGCATGACCGGACAGGAGCGGTTCGCCGTGTTCGAGGTCGGCATCAACTCCATCGGCGAGATGGAGCGCTACGCCGCGCTGGCACGGCCGGACCACGCGCTGATCACCAACATCGGCAGCGCACACGTCGGACGGCTCGGCAGCCGCCGCGACATCGCGCGCGAGAAGGGTGCGTTGCTGCGATCGGTCCCTGCGACCGGTTGCGTGTACCTGCGTGAGCAGGAGCCGGCGGCCGACCTGCTGCTGGCCGGGGTCTGCGCGCGGGTCATCAGGTATGGAGCGAATGCGACGATCGGGTACGAGCGAAGCGAGAATCTGGGGCTGTATGGCTGGTCCATCCATTGGGAGGGGCTCCAATTCCGCTTCTCTCTACCCGGTCGTCACAATCTCGACAACGCGCTGGCGGCGCTGACGGTGGCCGCGGAGCTGGGATTCGATCCCCAGACCGTCGCCGCCGGGATTGAGGCGGTACGGCCGGCTCCCGGCCGCCTGACCGTGCACCGGGGCCGCTGCACGGTCATCGATGACGGCTACAACGCCAACCCGGAGTCGGTGCGGGCGGCCCTGTCCCTGCTGGGCGACGAGGGGCTGGGCGACGAGGGGCTGGGCGACGAGGGGCTGGGCGAGGAGCGATCGCCCGCTCGTCGAGTGGTGGTCCTCGGACCGATGCTGGAGCTTGGCCGCTACGGTGCCCGCGCGCACCTCGACCTGGCGCAGCCGTTGATCGACGCCGGGGTCGACATCCTGTGCTGCTTCGGGGTGGCCACCCGACCGCTCCGTGACGCATTCGCCGACGGGATCGGTGGAGCGGACGCGGCGGACCGCGCCATCTGGACGGAAACCATCGAAGAGATCGACGGCCGGCTGGGTGCCATCGTGCGGGATGGTGATCTGGTGCTGTTGAAGGCATCTCGAGCCTTCCGCATCGAACGTTTGCTCCCGGCGCTGGACATCCACACCTCAGACCCCACGGGCCGGTGCGATGGCTGACGGCGATGCGCCGGCGGGGCACCGCCGCACCGATCTCACGCTGATCGTTATCCTGATCACCCTCACCGGAATCGGATTGGGGGTGCTGCTGTCGGCTTCGCACTACCGCGCGCAGCATGTGTTCGGCGACTCGCTGTACTTCGTCAGGCGCCAGGCGCTGTTCATCCTGATCGGGACGATCGCGGCGGTCGTGGTCTCCCGCGTGGACGCAAGGGTCCTGCGGCGCTTGTCGATCCCGCTGCTCGCGCTGTCGGGCGTGCTGATGGCGCTGACGCTGATCCCCGGCATCAGCCAACCGATTCAGGGGGCGCGGCGCTGGCTGGTGGTGGCCGGCATCTCCTCCGAGCCGTCGGAGCTGGTCAAGTTCACGCTGGTCCTGTACCTGGCATTGATGCTGTCACGCAAGTACGACGCCAGAACCGACGCCGTCAACACGCTGCTGCCGCCGGTCATCGTGGTGTGCGTCTTCGCGGCGCTGATCTACCTGCAGAACGACTTCTCCACCGCGGCGCTGCTGATACTGGTCACCGGCATCATCTTCTTTGTCGGCCGGGTGCAGTTCCGGTACTTCGTCGCCCTCGCGCTGGTGGGTGTTCCGCTCGCGGCGATGATGATCTTCACGCGCGTCCATCGCGTCGAGCGGGTCATCGCGTTCTTCAATCCGGAGGCGGATCCGACGGGATTCGGCTACCAGGTGCTGGCGGCGCGCCAGGCGCTCACGTCCGGCGGGTTGACCGGGCTCGGGCTCGGCCAGGGCGTCCGCAAGCTCGGCGACGTTCCGGAGATTCACTCCGACTTCGTATTTGCGGTCGTGGGCGAGGAGACCGGACTGATCGGCGTGGCGATCGTGCTGGCGCTGTTCGTGGCGTTCGCCTCCCGCGGCTATCAGATCGCGGGCATGGCCCAGGATCGCTTCGACGCCTACCTGGCGTGCGGGATCACCACGTCCGTGACCGTGCAGGCATTCGCCAACATCGCGGTGGTCGCCGGCCTGCTGCCGGCAACCGGGATCCCGCTTCCGCTGTTCTCCCACGGAGGATCCGCGATGGTGATGACCCTGGTGATGGCAGGCGTGCTCTGCGGCATCAGCCGGCGTGCGGCGGGAGGCGCATCGCTGGCGGCCGGCGCCGGACTGCGCGGCCGGGTGCGGCCCGCGGGAGCGCGCGGTGCGTAGGGTCGCGCTGGCGGTGCTGCTGGTCGGCGGCGTGGTCGGCGGCGTGATGGTGGTGGTACTGCTGACCCAGGTCCTGTTCAGCAGCCTCATCGCTCCGCAACTCCTGATCAGGAAGATCGTCGTCTACGGCGAGTTCCCGGTTTCGACCGTGGAATTGAAGCGCATCGCGGGACTCGACGGTGACGATCACGTCTTCGATGTCGACACCCAGGCCATCGCCGAGCGGATCGCCGCCCACCCGATGGTCCGATCGGCATCGGTGCGAACCCGCATCCCCGGCACGCTGGAGATCAACGTGATCCGGCGCCGGCCGCTGGCGACGTCGCTGACGACGATCGAGGGCCGCAGCGTGCCGGTGGTGTTCGACGCAAACGGGGTCATCATGGAGGTCGATCCCGGCACGGCGCCGGAGCTGCCGATCGTGTCCGGGCTTCGCTTCGCCCAGCCGCCACGTCCGGGAGTCATGCTGCCGGAGGAGCTGCTGCCGACCGTCTCCGCTCTGGCCGCCATCAGGGATGGCGACGCACGGCTGTACGACCTGATCTCCGAGGTCGTGGTGACCACCACCGACGCGGGCACGCTCGACCTTTCGTTCTATCCCAGCATATACCCGGTCTCGGTGCGGCTGGGCGCGCGCCTGGACGTCGAGGTGATCAGGCATGCGCTCGTGGCGCTCGACGTGCTGGACGCGGACGGCGCGTCGCCGCTTCCGCAGGAGATCGACGTTCGCGGCGGAGAGGCGGTCTACGCCGAGCCGTCCGCGTCACGGTCGCAGGTGGCCGCTCCGTACGCGCGGTCGACGGATGCCTGAGGTGAGGGGGTAGCGTGGCACGGGACGACGTGATCGTCGGGTTGGATATCGGCACCAGCAAGGTGTGCGCGATCATCGCGCAGGTCGGGCACGAGGGCGGGCTTGAGATCATCGGCGTCGGCACCACCCCGTCGCGGGGACTGCGCCGCGGCGTGGTCATCAACATCGACGCCACCGTGCGCTCGCTGCTGAACGCCGTGGAGGCCGCGGAGATGATGTCCGGCCGTGAAGTCACGGGCGCGTTCGCGGGCATCGCCGGCGGCCACATCGAAGGAATCAACTCGCGAGGGGTCGTCGCCGTCACCGGCAGGGACCGGGAGATCACGCGCGACGACGTGGAGCGCGTGATCGATGCCGCCAAGGCGATCGTCATACCCATGGACCGGGAGGTCGTCCACGTGATCCCGCAGGAGTTCACCGTCGACCAGCAGGACGGCATACGGGATCCGATCGGGATGATGGGCGTGCGGCTGGAGGCCGAGGTCCACATCATCACCGGCGCGGTCTCCTCGGCACAGAACATCATCCGCTGCATCAACCGCGCCGGCTTCAAGGCCGACGACATCGTCCTGGAGCCGCTGGCCGCCGCCGCGGCCGTGCTGAGCCGGGACGAGCAGGAGCTGGGCGTGCTGCTGGTCGACATCGGCGGCGGCACGACCGACACCCTTGCCTATCTGGACGGGGCGCCGTACCTGACCAACGTCCTTGCGCTCGGCGGCGACCAGGTCACCAGCGACATCTCCATCATGCTGAAGACGCCCATGGAAGTGGCCGAGCGTCTCAAGCACGAGGCGGGGAGCTGCCATCCCGCCGATCTGCCCACCGATCTGGACGACGACGAGGTCGAAGCCAGCATACCGGGGGTGGGTGGCCGCCCGCCGCGGCCCATCAGGCGAAGCCGCCTCACGGAGATCATCCGGCCGCGCATGACCGAGGTGTTCGGGATGGTGAAGGATCAGTTGGACCGTGCCGGGTACCTCAAGCTGCTGAGCGGCGGCGTCGTGCTGACCGGCGGCGGCGCGCTGCTGCCCGGTACCGCGGAGCTGGCGACCGACGTGTTGGGACTGCCGGCGCGGATCGGACATCCGAGGCCCATGGGCGGACTGGTGGAGGAGTACCGCAGCCCGCAGTTCGCGACGGGTGTCGGCCTGGTGATGTACGGACACGGCAAGCGGCGCCCGGAACACTTCGACATGGATACCAGCGAAAGCGGCTACGACAGTGTCTGGGACCGCATGAAACGCTGGTTTCGCGAATTCATATGAACGCTATATGATGCGTTTGGTCATCGAAGGAGGGGACGATGACGATTGAGATACATGATGGGGAACCGAGGTCTCTCACCGAGATCAAGGTTCTCGGAGTAGGAGGAGGCGGCAGCAACGCCGTCAACCGCATGATCGCCTCCGGGCTGCGCAATGTGCGCTTCCTGGCGGTGAACACCGACCTGCAGGCGCTGGAGTTGAGCCGATCGGAGTTGAAGGTGCCGATCGGCTCGCGGCTGACCGCGGGGCTGGGGGCCGGCGGCGATCCCGATATCGGAGAGAAGGCAGCGCTGGAGGATCAACAACGGCTTGAAGAGGTGCTCCGCGATGCCAACATGGTGTTCATCACCGCCGGCATGGGCGGCGGCACCGGTACCGGCGCCGCTCCCGTGATCGCACGCACGGCCCGGGAAGCCGACATCCTGACCGTCGGCGTCGTGACCAAGCCGTTCGAGTTCGAAGGCGCCCGCAAAATGACGCTGGCCGAAGACGGGATCGAACGGCTCCGCAAGGAAGTGGACACCCTGATCATCATTCCCAACCAGCAGTTGCTGCGGATCGTGGAGAAGAAGACCTCCATGAAGGAGGCGTTCTATCTCGCCGACGACGTGCTGCGCCAGGGAGTGCAGGGCATATCCGACCTCATAACCGAGCCGGGCGAGATCAACATCGACTTCGCCGACGTGCGCACGGTGATGAAGGAAAAGGGCGATGCGCTGATGGGCGTCGGCGTGGGAACGGGGGAGAATCGCGCCGTGGATGCGGCGACCAACGCCATCAACAACCCGCTCCTGGAACATGCCCGCATCGACGGGGCGCAGGGGATCCTGGTCAACGTGACCGGGGGCGAGGACCTGTGTCTCACCGAGTACGAGGACGTGCTCAAGATCATCACTGCCGCCTCCGACGAAGCGCTGGTGATCGCGGGGATGGCGACCAATCCGGACCTCAACGACGAGTTGCGCGTGACCGTGATCGCCACGGGCTTCAATCGGGAGGCCGAGCGGGCCCAGCCGGAGGAGGCATCCGACGACGAGGTCGACGTGTTCTCCTACGAGGAGTGGATGAGCCTGAACGGGGGCCGGGGCCATCGCAACGGGGGCGTGCGCCCCGGGCGCGAGGACGATCTGAACGTCCCGGCGGTGCTGCGGGAACGGCAGCGCGCCGCCCACCTCGAGTCCCGGCAGACCGAACCCTGAGCGAGCTCGACGCCGACTTCGGCGCGCATCTGAGCGCCGAGCTCGCGCTGGCCGCGACGAGCGTGGCCACGTACCGGCAGGAGTGCCGGACCTTCGAGTGCTTCTGCGTCGAGCGCGGCATCGCGATCGCGAACGCCCGCGCCGCCGACATCATCGACTACCTGATCGAGCGCCAGCGGGGCGGGATCGACGCTCGCACCGCGGCCAAGTCGGTCAGCGCGCTGCGAGCGCTGTATCGGTTCCTGCAGGCGGAAGGGAGGGCTGCGGCCAATCCGGCCGCGTTGATCGATCCGCCGCGGCCGACGCGCAAGCTTCCTGCCGTCCTCAGCCCCTCCGACGTGGATCGCGTGCTGGCAGCCGTGAACACGAGCACGCCGTCCGGGTTGCGCGACCGGGCGCTGTTCGAGATGATCTACTCCTGTGGGCTGCGGGTCAGCGAGGCGGTGGCGCTGCAGGTGACCTCCCTGCACCAGGACCAGGGTTTCGTCACGGTATCCGGCAAGGGCGGACGTCAGCGCCTGGTGCCGCTGATGGGAGCGGCGCTCGACTGGATCCAGCGCTATCTGCAAGACGGCCGGCCGGCGCTGGCCGCGCATGCGGGAGAGGCGGCGCTGTTCCTCAACCGCTCGGGCCGCCGGCTCACACGCGCCGGCATGTGGAAGCGGTTCCAGGAGGCCGCCGTGAGGGCGGGAGTCGGCGGCAAGCTGCACACACTGCGTCACTCGTTTGCCACCCACCTGCTGGGGGGAGGCGCCGATCTTCGTTCCTTGCAGGAACTGCTCGGTCACGCGGATATCACAACCACCCAGATCTACACCCACCTGGACGCCACCGATTTGCGTGACGCGCACCGCCGTCACCATCCGCGCGGGAGCGCCGGAACCTAAAGCACCGCGGACGTACTGCCGTTTGTATGGTCGGAGGAGGCAAGCGCGGTTGCAGGAAGGGGAACGGGTTACGGAGGCCGATGGACGCGGTCGGGAAGCGGCCGGCGATCTTCTCGTCGCCGCCCTGGCGATCGATCGCATCGGCTGCCTGAACGCGATGGAGAAGCTGCGCCTGCTCGATCGCGCCCCGGACGTGGATGCCGTCTCGCGACTCACTCCCCGCATGGTGCGGGAGATGTCGGCACGCCGCCTGCGCGCCGTCCCGGAGGAGCCGGGCAGGCTCGTGGAGGCTGCGGCGCGGGAGCGATCGCGCTTGACGCAGCTTGGCGGAGGCTGCATGTTGTACGGCAGCAGGCGGTATCCGCCGCTGCTGACGGCGATCCACGATCCGCCGTTCCTTCTGTACTACCGTGGCCATCACCCTGAGCTTCTCGCGTCCGCCGATCACCTGTCGGTCGTCGGCACCCGTCGCCCGTCGGGGGCGGGGCGACGCGCGGCGTTCGAGGTGGGATTCCAGGCGGCACGGCGGGGCGCGACCGTAGTGTCGGGGCTTGCGCGCGGCGTCGACACGGAGGCTCACCGGGGTTGCGTGGCCGCCGGCGGCCGCACGGTGGCGGTCCTGGGAACCGGCGTCGACACCATCTACCCGGCTTCGAGCGCATCGGTGGCGCGTTCCCTGATCGCCGCCGACGGCCTGCTCCTCTCCGAATACCCGCTGGGCACGCAGCCGCGCCGCCATCATTTCCCGAGCCGGAACCGGATCATCAGCGGCCTGTCGACCACGCTCGTCGTGGTCCAGGCGCCGGCGGGATCCGGAGCGCTGATCACGGCCGATCATGCCCTCGATCAGGGCCGGGAGGTGGTGGTGCATGCCGCCGGCCTGGGTGACGCGCAGTGCTCGGCCGGCAGCGACGCACTGGCGGCCGACGGCGCTCACGTCATCGAAACCGCCGCCGGCGCGCGTGCGCGGGTGTCGGGCCCGGTCAGGGGTGATGCCGGCGTGGGCAAGAGGCTTTCGCGGTCGCTGCAGGCAGAGCTGACCGGCGCGTCGTCCTGCTACGGGGGTGATGATGATGGTTGACACCTTCGTCGCCTATCTCAAGGCCGTCCGGCACAGTTCCCCCGCCACCGTCGCTGCGTATCGGCGGGAGGTGGAGCGTTTTCTGCGCTCTACCGGCACCGAGGATCCCCGTTCGGTCCAGACCGCTGCCGTACGCCGCTACCTCGCGTCGCTCGCGCAGGAGGGCCTGGGCCCACGGTCGGTGAATCGGGCGATGAGCGCAATCCGCTCCTTCTATCGATTCCTGCGGCGCTATGACGCCGACACTCCGGATCCCACCGCGGGTCTGCGCGGCCTGCGCGCCGATTCGCGGTTGCCCGTCTTCCTGTTCGAGGACGAGGCCGCGGCCATGTTGGACTCCGCGGCCACGTTGGACTCCGCGGCCACGTTGGACTCCGCGGCCAGGCCGGACTCCGCGGCCGTGCCGCCGGTGACGGCAGACGGCCTGACGGCCGCGCGGGACGCGGCGCTGCTGGAGTTCCTGTACGCGACCGGCTGCCGCGTCGCGGAGGCAGCGGCACTGCGGCTCGACGACGTGCAGCTCGAAGCGCGTACCGCCTTGGTGACCGGCAAGGGCGGCAAGCAGCGGTTGGTCTACCTGACGGAGTCGGCGGCCCGCTCGCTACGGACGTACCTGCGCGACCGGTTCGCCGCGCACCCCGAGTCCCGATCGGTGCCCGCGGTCTTTCTCAACCGGCGGGGCGGCGCCCTCAGCGACCGCGGCATGCGCCTTGCGGTAAGCCGCTACCGCCACCAGGTCGGCAAACCGGTCTCGCCGCACACCTTCCGGCACAGCTTCGCGACGCACCTGCTCAACGGCGGCGCCGACATCCGCACGGTGCAGGAGCTGCTTGGCCACGCCAGCCTGTCCACCACCCAGGTCTATACCCACACCAGCGTGGACCGGCTCCGTGACGTCTATGCCGTCGCCCACCCGCACGCCCGGCCTGCCCGCCCGGGGACCGCGACGTGAAGGCACGCGACGCGTGGGCACACGCCACCACCGTGGTCGCCGTCCGCCGCGACGGCACGCTGGCACTGGCGGCTGACGGCCAGGTGTCCCTGGAGGCGACCGTGGTGAAGAGCACCGCGCGCAAGGTGCGAACGCTGATGGGCGGCAGGATCGCGGTCGGCTTCGCCGGCGGCACGGCAGACGCCTTCACGCTGTTCGAACGCTTCGAGGCGAGGGTGAAGGAGTTCGGCGGGGACCTGATGCGTGCGTCGGTGGAGCTTGCCAAGGAGTGGCGCTCCGATCGGGTTCTGCGGCGGTTGGAGGCGTTGCTGGTCGCGGGGGACGCGCACGCCACGTTCCTGATCACCGGCAACGGCGATGTGCTGGAGCCGGACCACCCCGTTGTGGGGATCGGTTCGGGAGGCGCATACGCCGCCGCTGCGGCGCGTGCCTACCTGGACGCCTCGGATCTCCCGGCTCGCGAGATAGCCCAGCGCGCAATGGCGATCGCCGCCGACATCTGCGTGTATACGAACGATCGGATCGTCATCGAGGAGGTTTCGCTCGGGGCCGATTCGCCCAGGGCCGATTCGATCAGGGCCGATTCGCCCAAGGAGAGGGTCGATGACCGTTGACCTGGACCAGTTGACGCCGGCGCAGATCGTCGAGCAGCTCGATCGCTATATCGTCGGTCAGCACAGGGCCAAACGGGCAGTCGCCATCGCGCTGCGCAACCGGATGCGCAGGCGCAGGCTGCCGAGCGAGTTGCGCGACGAGGTTTCCCCCAAGAACATCGTCATGATCGGGCCGACCGGCGTCGGCAAGACCGAGATCGCACGACGGCTGGCCAAGCTGTGCGGCGCGCCGTTTCTGAAAGTGGAAGCCACCAAGTACACGGAAGTCGGCTATGTCGGCCGCGACGTGGAGTCCATGATCCGCGACCTGACCTCCGTGGCGGTGGCAATGGTCAAGGCGGAGCAGCAGGCAGGTGTCCAGGAAGAGGCGGAACGCCGGGTCGAGGACCAGTTGCTGGAGCTTCTGCTGCCGCGGCCCTCGGGTGGGCCGGGGCCATCGGGCGGGCCGGGGCCAGCGGCCGCCACGCCTGCCGACGCGGCCAAGCCCGAAGTCTGGAACAGCACCGCGGACAAGCTGCGCGAGAAGCTCCGGGCGGGCGACCTGGACGATCGGCCGGTGGAGGTCGCCGTCAGCGCGCAGCAGATGCCCAACGTGTCCATCCTCTCCGGGCAGGGAGTCGAGGAGATGGACCTCAACTTCAGCAACTTCTCCAACCTGCTGGGCGGCAAGACCACCAAGAAGAAGAAGGCGTCGATCAAGCGAGCGCGGCAGATGTTGTTGAACGAGGAGATCGACCGGCTGGTGGACATGGACCGGGTTTCGGAGTTGGCGGTCGAGCGCGTACAGGAGATGGGGATCATCTTCCTGGACGAGCTGGACAAGATCGCGTCACGCGAGGGCCGCAACGGCGTGGACGTCTCGAGGGAGGGCGTGCAGCGCGACATCCTTCCGATCGTCGAGGGCAGCAAGGTCAATACGCGACACGGCGTGGTTGACACCACGCACGTGCTGTTCATCGCCGCCGGCGCGTTTCACATGTCCAAGCCATCGGATCTGATCCCGGAGCTCCAGGGTCGTTTCCCGATTCGCGTCGAGTTGCAGCAACTGTCCCGTGAGGACTTCGAACGGATCCTCACGCAGCCGGAGAACGCCCTGATCAAGCAGTACACGGAGTTGCTCGGGACCGAGGGAGTGGAGCTCGAATTCACCCCGGAAGCGATCGTGCGCATCTCCGAAGTCGCGAACGAGGTGAACTCCAGCACCGAGAATATCGGAGCGCGCAGGCTGCACACGATTCTGGAACACATCCTCGAGGAGGTGTCGTTCCACGCACCCGACGCAAAGGGGCAGAAGATCACGGTGACCGACCAGTACGTGGACGAACGGCTGGCCGGCATCATCGAGGATCGTGACCTGACGCGCTTCATCCTGTAGCAGACGCCCATCCCTCTGGCGCACGTTGACGGCCCACCCGTCCCGGGTTAGGTTCTGGGCTCGTTTCGGCGTCACTGGGAGGGGACACTGAATGACGATCGACCGCGGTTCGCGGCGGCGTCCGCACTCCGGGCCGCTCGCCCCCCGCGTGCTGCCGCCCGCTCCGGTACGGCAGCGTACCGGAGCGTCGAGCTGCAGATGCACCGCTTGGCGGGGTGGCGTGCTCTGATGTATACATGCTAACATGGCGACAGGCTCAATGGCTTGGGAGACCGATGACGACGGCAGCGAAGCTCGGCGGCGGCCCGCGCGGAGTGGAGCGCTCGTGATCAAGGCGAATCCGCGCTGGCAGGAGATGCCGGAGAACGACCTGTGGAACCGCTATCGAAAGCAGCGGGACCCGTCCATCCGGGAGTACTTCGTGCATCAGTACGCGCCGCTGGTGAAGTACGTGGCCGGACGCGTCGCGATCGGCATGCCGAGTGCCGTCGATTTCGACGACTTGGTGCAGTGCGGGATGTTCGGGTTGTTCGACGCCATCAGCAAGTTCGATCCCACCAAGCACGTCAAGTTCAAGACGTACGCGGTTACCCGCATTCGCGGCGCGATCTTCGACGAGCTGCGGGCGATCGACTGGGTGCCGCGGTCGGTGCGTCAGAAGGCGCGGGAGGTGGAGGACACGGTCCGCGAACTGGAGGCCGGCCTGGGACGGGCGGCGACCGACGAGGAGATCGCCGGAGGAATGGGTGTCAGCGTTCAGGAATTCCAGCGGGTTCTGGTGCGGATCGCCGGCACCGCGGTCGTATCGCTGAACGACGTCTGGCACGGCGGTGAGGACGAGGATCGCGTGTCGATCGAGGACAACATCGAGTCGCCGACAGAGTCCGGACCCGCGACCATCGCCGAGAAGGAAGAGATGAGGCGGGTGATCGTGGAGGCGATCAGGGAGTTGCCGGAGAACGAGCAGCAGGTCCTTGCGCTGTACTATTACGAGGAGTTGACCCTCAAGGAGATCGGGCAGGTGCTGGAGGTGACCGAGTCACGCGTGTCGCAGCTTCACACCAAGGCCCGATTGCGCCTGCGGACCAAGCTCACGAACGTCAAGCGCGGCATCTGACGCCGCAGGCCGCCCGGACGGCGCCAAGCGCCCTTACCGCAGGGTGAGGCGCACCTCCAAACCGTCGCTGATCGGTGTTCCCGGCGGCGGACTCTGACCGTGCACGAAGCCGTTGCCGATCAGTTGCACGCGCAACCGGCTGTCGCTCAGCAGGGGCAGCAGGCTGCGCTTCGGGAGTCCCCGATAGTCGCCGATCGCCGCTTCCTGTACCGCCGGAGCGGCTGGCGTCTGTCGCGCGATGGCACCCTGGTACTGCACGCGCGGTGCAGCGCTCGACAGCGACAGGTACGGCACGAGGAACTCGGCGGCTTCTGCGAACAGCGGAGCCGCGATCAGGCCGCCGTATCGGGAAGGCCCTCGCGGATTGTGAATGGCGACGTAGAAGATCACCTGCGGGCTCTCGGTCGGCGCAATGGCCAGGAACGACGCGATCACCGCGTCGTCAGAATAGGATCCCGTGTTCTCGTCCACGATCTCCGCGGTGCCGGTCTTGCCGGAGACCCGAAGGCCGGGAACTCGGGCCAGCACGGCCGTGCCCCCGGGCTCGGTCGCGCTCTCCATCATGGCAAGCATCGTGCGGGCGACCGCGGGTCTCACGACCCGGCGCACCGGTTCGGGCGGAAAGTCCTTGACGGTGGTGCCGTCGGCGGCGACCACGCGCCGCACGATCCGCGGCCGCATCATCACTCCGTCGTTGGCGATGGCGCTGGCGGCGCGCATGATCTGGACCGCCGACACCGCCACTTCCTGACCCATCGCGATGGTCGGCTTGGAGCGCAGCGACCACCGCTCGACGTCGTGGAAGATGCCGGCGGTCTCACCGGAGAAGGGAAGGTCGACCGCGGAGCCGAATCCGAATGCGCTGAGCGCGGCATGGAAGCTCCCGTCGTCGATCCGGTCGGAGGCGTAGCCGGCACCCGCGTTGCACGAATACCTGATGACGTCCGCGGTAGTGACCGTGCCGTGTATCTTCAGGTCCGCGATCCGGATGGTGCCGCCGCCCGGGGTGTGGCGTGTGTAGTGGCCGCCGCAATAGAAGGTATCGGTCGGAGTCACCGCTCCGCTCTCCAGCAAGGACGCGATGGAGAACACCTTGAACACGGAGCCGGGCTCGTAGGCGACCGCGACGGGACGGTTGATGCGGGTTTGCGCCGAGCTCGTGTCGATCGAGTTCGGGTCGTAGCGCGGCGATGCCGCATATGCCAGCAACTCCCCGGTCTGCGGCACCATGACCAGGATCGTCACCGACGCGGCTCGGTGCTCGGTGCGCGCGCGAACGGCGATCTGCTCCATCGCGTACTGCACGTTCACGTCGATGGTGAGCACGACCTGGTGGCCCCGCACCAACTGTGCTCCGGGTTGGACGACGGCCGGCGAGAGCACGTGATCGAAGGTGTTCTCGATCCCGTCAAGTCCGACGTCGTCGACACCCACGAAGCCGAGTACATGGCTGGCAAGTTCCTGCTCGGGGTAGGTGCGCCCGAACTCGGTTTGCAGCGATACGCCGCGCAGCTCGCCGGACTGCAGATGCGTGCGCAGTTGCGCCGACTCGGTCGGCGTGATCTTGCGCTTGAGATACGCGAAGTGGGGCCGGCTCCGGAGCCGCTGTTCCAGCCGCGACCGGTCGAGGTCCAGCACTTCGCTCAGCGTGGCCGCGGCCGCCGCGGGGTCGGTCACGTCCGGGGTCCAGACCGAAACCGAGTCGAAACGCGTTGCGATCGCCAGCAACCGCCCGTTGCGGTCCAGTATGGGCCCGCGTTCGACGTCGGAGACCTGCACCGCGGCGCGCGGGTCCGGCAACGGCTGGACGACCATCAGCCAGACGAACCGAGCCGCGATCGCCACGGCAAGAACGCCCAGGCCCATGATTACCGTCCACATGCGGTAGCGTTCGCGCGCTTCCAACATCGGTGCCGTGCGGGTCCCCGGAAAATGTAATAGGTGGCGCGGGATGTGTCGATACAGAGGACGATGGTACGTGCACTCCACGGGCAGAGAGTCGCCGCACCCGATCGCGCTCGTGCCGCGTTCGTACGCGAGCTGAAGAGGCAGGGCGCCGCCAGCCTCCATCCGCGCCATTCGCGGTTCGATGAACCGTTCGACTTCAGCCCCCGTCGGGCCGCAGAGCTGACGATCGTCCCGGCCGGTGTCTCGGAAGCAGCCGATCGCGCGCGCGCCGCATCGCTGCGGTCCCTGTGGCGGCGCGGGCTGCGCGACCGGTTGCAGAGCCGCCTGCGCGGCAGGTTCCGCGTGATCGTGAACGTGGCGCTGGCCATCGCCGCAGCGGTGATACCCGCCGGTCTGGTGATCGCCGCCGCCCGGCCGCAGGGCCCGCCGACGGTGCCCGGGCCTGCCGACAGTCTCATTCACCGTGACGTGGTGCCGGCTGACTCGAGCTCGGCGGAGGCCGGGCCGTGGGATGGGGTCCCCGATCTATCGCTGCGCTCGTATCTGGTCCGGGCGGACGACTCCCTCTCGGAGATCGCGCACCGCTTCGGCATCGACCTCGACACCCTGATCAGCTTCAACGCCATCCGCGACGTAAGCGATCTGCAGGAAGGCGTGGAACTGACCATACCGAACGCGTCCGGGCTCTCCTATGGGGTGCGATCGGGTGACACGCTCAGCGAGATCGCCGCCCGGCACGATGTGCGCCTGACGGAGTTGATGGAGTGGAACGACCTGCCGTCGTCCGCGCTCGGCGTGGGGCAGAAGCTGTTCATACCGGGTGCTTCGTTGCCGATGAACGCACGCAACGCCGTGCTCGGCAGGCTGTTCCTCAAACCCGTGCCCGGACGGGTCGTCACGCCCTTCGGTCACCACCCCGATCCGGTCACGGGCATCCGCCGCTTCCATGACGGGATCGACATCGAGCACGCGGCCGGCACCCCCGTCGCAGCCTCCATGGCGGGGCGGGTGGGCCGCGTGGGAGTCAACGGCACCTACGGACGGTACCTGGTTCTGGTGCATGCCGACGGCTACCAGACCCTGTACGCGCGCCTGTCACAGGTGCAGGTGCTGGCAGGCGCCCTGGTGGCCCAGAGCCAGGTCATCGGCACGATGGGCGCACCGGGAGACAGCACGAGCAGCCACCTGCACTTCGCGATCTTCAAGGCCGGCCAGCCTGTTGACCCGAGCCGCTATCTGCACTAGGGTCGTGTGCGCTCGTGGAGGGGCGTACAGATCGAATCCTGCCGGTAGGCATTGTGGCCTTGTCGGTGATCCTCATTGCCGCGCAGTCCGGTGGTTGGTACTTGACGAAGAAGGCCACCCTCGAACGCGACTACCTGCATCTGCCGGGACGATGGTTCGAGGTTCTGCACGAGCCTCGCGTCGTGCCGGCGGCCGTCCTGCCCTCCGGCGGTGCGGCTTCGGCGGCGTGGCCGTTGCCCATCGCCACCATGCGCTACGTCGCTCAGCCCGGCGACAACCTGTCCCTCATCAAGAAGCGGTTCGGGCTGACGCTGGACACGCTGTCCAGCCTCAACCGCGACGCGGGTTCCGGCGTCCACAACGTCGACATCGGTGAGGTCTTCACGATTCCGAACCAGGACGGGCTCTTTCTGAACGTGGAGAGCAGGGACCATCTGGAGACCGTGGCCGGCGATCACGGGCTGGCCGGCAGCGACGTGCTGGCCGCGAATCCCGGGGTCGACGCCCGGTCGGTGAGCGGTGAGTTGTTCTTCCCCGGCGCCCAGAACTCCGGGTTCGAGCGGCTGCTGAGGATGGGTCTGGGGTTCGGTCGGCCGTTGCGCGTCGGGTGGGTGAGCTCCCCGTTCGGGATGCGCGTGCATCCCTTCAGCGGCAAGTGGCGCATGCATCGCGGCGTCGACATCGCTGCGCCGCACGGGACGCCGGTGCAGGCGGCCGCGGACGGTCGCGTCGAGCGCGTCGCAAGTGACGGCGTCCTGGGGAGATTCGTCGTGATCGACCATGGAGCGCGTTCCTATCAGTCGCTGTACGCGCACCTGTCCTCCGTGCACGTCAATGTGGGAGAGCTGGTATCCACCGGCAACACGATCGGCCGCGTGGGGTCGACAGGCCAGTCGACCGGCCCTCATCTCCACTTCGAGCTGTGGAGCCGGCGGCAGCCGATCGACCCGGCCTCGCAGGTGCCCGGTCTTTAGCGCCCCGTGATCGGCGCCGTGTAACGGCGCCGATCACGGCCCAGCCCCTCCTTTGGCTCGGAGCGCATCGGTTCCCGATGCGTTCCTCGCCGGATGCGGATTGCCCCGGCGCCGTTGGCGCCGTTCGCCTGGGCGTGCGGTCAGACCAGGGGCGTCGCTTGGCCCATGGCCCACGGGTCGATGCAGGTCAGGCTGACGGATCCCCGGGCGAGCACGTCGATGTCGGTCCCTTCTTCGGGGTCGCGGATGGCGGGCGCCCCCACGTGGCGCAGCGCGTCTCCGTGGCGCTCGAAACAGGAGCCGTAGCGCGCGCGCTCCAACGAGCACGGGACCAGCCGCCAGTCGGCGGCCAGCCGCGCCGGGAAGTTCACGCTCCAGGTGACGGGACGCTCGGTCCGGCGTTCGCCGGGCGGACGAACCCGCGCCAGCAGGCCGGCCAGCAGCGTCGGCAGCAGGTGGTCGAGCCGCGCGACGGCATCTCCCAACTCCGTTCCCGGATCCGCCGGTGCGCGCGCGGCCCAGCGGCCGAATCCTGCCGGGGTGAGTTGCTGCGACAGGGCGACCGCCGGAATGAGCGCGATGTTGGCCTCCAGGCAGGCGCCGATCGTGCCGGATGAGGCCGCGTAGGAGACGCCGGTGTTCTCACCGGCGTTCACGCCGGACAGGACCAGGTCGGGCGTGCGCGGACCGAGCAGATGGCAGCCGGCGTTGACGCAGTCGGCCGGCGTGCCTCCCAGGGTGAAACCGGTTACGGCGTGACCGGCTCGGTCGGTGTGGTCATGGCGTGCCAGCGTCAGATCGGCGTAGCGGGTCATCGCCTTCGCTGTCCAACTGCGCTCCGAGGCGGGCAAGACCACCGTGACCGACCCCAGCGAGGCGGCGGCCCTGACCAGCGGGGCCACGAACGGCGACTCCGGACCGTCGTCGTTGGTTACCAGAATGTGCATGCCGTCCATGTGCGCAAATATGTGCAGGGCGTCGAGTGGTCGGAACGAAGTCTGGTCAGCGTCCGTGGCAGAACTTGAACTTCTTGCCGCTGCCGCAGTAGCAGGGCTCGTTGCGTCCGATCTTCCGTTCCGCCTGCGGCGCGGACGGCCCTGGCACTGCCGGCCCTGTGCCGGCCGGAGATGCGACCGCGGCAGCCGATCCGACCGGCGCGGCCCGCCGGCTGGGCGCCCGCCGGGCGGGCGTCGCCGAGGCGCCTTCCGCGTCGCCCGGCCGCATCGCTGCGAACTGTCCCAGCTCGCGATGCATGGTCGCCATGCCCTGCGGCTGCGGTCTGCGCGCCGGCCGTGCGGCGCCCGCCGTGCCGTTCCCGGTCCGGATCGTGACTCGGAAGATCTTCTCTGCAATGGCGTTGCGGATGCCGGCGAGCATCTCGTCGAAGATCTGAAACCCCTCGAGCTTGTACTCCAGCAAGGGGTTCTTCTGGCTGTAGGTGCGCAGGTACACCGCGTCGCGCAGCGCGTCGAGATTCTCCAGGTGATCCTGCCACCGGGCGTCGATCAGACGCAGATACTCGTAGCGGATGAACAGATTGAAGTTGGCCGTTCCGACCAGGTCCGCCTTCTCGGCAAGATGGGCGCCCATCGCGGCCACTACCCGGTCGCGCACCTCGCCGCCGCGCAGATCGGCCAGCGCCGACTCCCCGTCCGGCATGGCGAATCCGAACCGGGAGCGCAACGCGGAGAGCGTCCCGGCTACCGAGTACTCGGCGCCGCCGGTCAACTCATCGACCGCCGCCGTGGCGGTCTCCCGTACCCGGCCGAGCAGATCGTCATCCGCCATGATCTCGTCGCGTTTTCCGTAGATGTACTTGCGCTGCTCGTTGAGCACGTTGTCGAAGTCCAACAGGTGCTTGCGCAGTTCGAAGTTCCGCTCCTCGACCCGCTTCTGCGCGCGGGCGATCGACTTGTTCAGCCACGGATGGGCCAGGGGCTCCCCGTCCTTCATGCCCACCTTCGACATCATGCTCCGCAGGTTTTCTCCGAACAGGCGCATCAGGTCGTCGTCCAGCGAGATATAGAAACGGGACGATCCGGGGTCGCCCTGACGCCCGGAGCGGCCGCGGAGCTGGTTGTCGATCCGGCGCGACTCGTGGCGCTCGGTGCCGAGCACGTGCAATCCGCCGGCGCCGCGTACGGTGTCGTAGCGGTGGCGCCAGTCATCGAGCTCGCGCTCGTAGATGGTCCTGAACCGCTCCTCGTCACCGGCGGCGTCGCCGCTCCCATCGCCGTTGTCGGCGGCATGGCGCCGGCGGGCCGCATACTCCGGGTTGCCGCCGAGCTTGATGTCGGTGCCGCGTCCGGCCATGTTGGTGGCGATCGTCACCGCACCCTTGGCACCCGCCTGCGCGATGATCAGCGCCTCCCGCGCGTGCGCCTTGGCATTGAGCACTTCGTGCTCGACCCCGCGACTGCGCAGCAGCGTCGAGAGCTGCTCGGACTTCTCGATGGAGACGGTGCCGACCAGCACCGGCTGCCCCGCCTTCTGACAGGCGGCCAGCTCGTCCCCGATCGCGGCCATCTTGTCCTGCTCGTTGAGGAAGATCACGTCGTCGTGGTCGGCCCGGACCAGCGGGCGGTTGGTGGGTATGACCACCACGTCCAGACCGTAGATGTTGCCGAACTCGGTCGCCTCGGTATCGGCCGTACCGGTCATACCGGACAGCTTGTCGTAGAGCTTGAAGTAGTTCTGAAACGAGATGGAGGCGAGCGTCCGGTTGCGCTTGAGGATCGGGATCCGCTCCTTCGCCTCGATCGCCTGGTGCAGGCCGTCCGAGTAGCGCCGGCCGTGCAGAATGCGGCCGGTGAACTCGTCGACGATCTGCACGGTGCCGTCCTCGACCACGTAGTCCACGTCCCGTTGGAACAACCGGTGGGCGCGCAGCGCCTGGGTCAGGTAGTGGATGTACTCGAAGTTCTCGTCGTCTACCAGCGACCCCCGGATCAGGCGCTTGCCACGCAGCAGGCCTTCGGCCGCGGCGATCCCTTCGTCGGTGAACGATATGCGCTTGCCCTTCTCGTCCAGCTTGTAGTGGCCGATCGGCTCCTCGGGGTAGTCGTCGGTCTCGGGATCCTTCGCACACTCCCGGAACGCGCCGACCAGGCGGTCGACCTGCGCGAAACGCTCGGTGTCGTCTTCGGCCGCCCCGGAGATGATCAGCGGCGTGCGCGCCTCGTCGATCAGGATCGAGTCGATCTCGTCCACGATGCAGTATCGGTGACCGCGCTGCACACGAGCGTCGGAGTCCCAGCGCATGTTGTCGCGCAGATAGTCGAATCCCAACTCGTTGTTGGTGCCGTAGGTGATGTCGCACGCGTAGGCTTCCGTGCGCTCGCGCATTTCCATGCGCGACAGGACCACCCCCACGCTCAGGCCCAGGAAGCGATGCACGCGGCCCATCCACTCGGCGTCGCGTTCGGCCAGGTAGTCGTTGACCGTGACGACGTGCACGCCGTCGCCGGACAGCGCGTTGAGATAGGCTGCGGGGACGCTTGCCAGGGTCTTTCCCTCACCGGTCTTCATCTCGACGATCGCGCCGCGGTCCAGGATGATGCCGCCCATGAGCTGGACGTCGAAGATGCGCTCGCCGAGTTGCCTGCGCGCGGCCTCCCGCGCCAGGGCGAACGCCTCCGGCAGGATCTGGTCGCGCGCTTCGCCCGACTGGAGCCGCTTCCTCAGCTTGTCCGTCCACGCCGGAAAGTCGGTTTCGGAAAGCGCGACCATCCGCGACTCCAGCTCGTTGATCCGGTTCACGAGCGGAACCAGGGCCTTCAGATCACGGTTGGACTTTGAGCCGAGTACGCGGGACAGGAAACCCCGCATATTACGAGTGTATCGACGGCTGGAAGCCACGGTCAAGGAGCCGGACGGGCGCGCGGGTGGAATCGGTCGTGCGGCACGCCTGCTGGCTGCGGCGCTGGCCGTGGCGCTGGCGGCGCCAGGATGTGCCGCACGGACAGCGCCGGCGACGCGCCAGGAGTTGTTCAGCCTGTCGGTGGGACCGCTGGAAGACCAGGTACACATCTCCCCGGGATACGAACAGGCGGGCGTCTGGCTCTCGCTGCACGGTGGTCTGTTCCACGTGGTCAACGCGCCGGTACGCAAGGTGATGCGGTTCTCCTCGTTCGGAGACCTGCTGCTGCTGCTGTACGACCCGCGCTTCAACCCGAGGCCGGTGGGACTCGCCGACGCGGCGGCGGACACCGTCGCCACCCGCGTCGCGCGCAGCCTGCCATTGGGCCCGCTGGGGCGGGTCGCGGTCGATTCCCAGGGGACGATGTACGTCCAGGAACGGCTCGCGTCCGGCGACTGGCAGACGGAGGACGGAATCACGCGCAGCCACGTCGTGCGCCGGTTCGACCGAACGGGCGCCGACCTGGGCTACCTGGGTCGGGAGGGAGTAGGCGGCAGTCCGTTCGGCCGGGTGCACCGCCTGCTGGTGACCGAGCGCGACGAACCGTTCGTCGTCACGCGAGATGCCGACTCGTGGCAGGCGTTCTGGTTCGATTCACGGGGGATGCTGCGGTTCCGGCGCCGGCTCTCGGACCGTGATCTGAGCAGCGCGGACGATGTCCCGCTCGCCGTGGAGATCGAGTCCGTGCTGGCCGACGGACGCGGGCCGCCGCATCTGCTGGTTGAGACGGTCACGCTGCCCGGCGGGCAAGCCGACATCTGGCGGGTGACCGGTGACGAGGCCCCGGTGCGGGCGTTCGCGGCGCCGCACGCACCGCATGCACCGTTCCGCCTGGTCGGCAGCGCCGGCGGGCGGCTGTTCTTCGCCTCGCACGGCGGCGGCGAGTCCGTCAGCGCGGGGGGCCGTCGCGTGCCACTCACCATCACTGATGCTGAGGGACGGCCCCTGGCGCAGGTCGAGCTATCCCTGCAAGATCCGGCCCTGCAGTTCTCGGAACTGCAGGTGGCGACAGATGGCGTACTGTACGGTGCCCGGATCGGGCCGGAACGAGTGGATTTCTACTGGTGGAGAACCGACCTCCTGCTGCAGCAGCGCTGACGGCCGCTGACGCGGGCGCGCTGCGCCCGGTGGACGAACCGGGCATGTGCCGCCTGGTCGACTCGGCACAGATGTCGGCGATCGACCGCGAGGCATCCGAGCGCTTCCGGATCCCGTCGCCGATCCTGATGGAGAACGCCGGGCTCAAGGCGCTGGAGGCGATGCAACGGCGTATCTGGCGCCGGCCGGTTCCCAGGGAGCCAGTCGCGATCGTATCAGGGCGCGGCAACAACGGGGGGGACGCGCTGGTCGTCGCCCGCCAGCTTCACGCCATCGGCGCGCGGCACATCACGGTGCTGCTCAGCCACGGCGAACCGGCGGATGGAAGCCAATGTGCGGCCAACCTGGCCATCTGCCGGGCGCTCGGCATCAGCGTGCTCGACGCGGCGGAGGCGACCCTGGACCGCGGATGGGTGATCGACGGGATGGCCGGCACGGGACAGCGCGGGGCGCTGCGCGGGCCGGCGGCGGCGCTGGCCGAACGGATCAACGGCAGCGCGGCGCGAGTCATCGCCCTCGATGCGCCGAGCGGGGTGGGAGACCGGTTCACGGCCGGCATGCCCGCCGTCCGCGCCGACTGGACGCTGGCGCTGGAGCTTCCGAAGCGCGCGCTCTACCTGCCGGCGGCGCGGCCCGCATGCGGGACGATCATCGTCGTGCCGATCGGGTTTCCCGCCGCGCTCACCGATCCGGCCGCCGGGAACGCCCGGCTGCTCGGTCCCGCGGCGCTGGCGGCCATGCTGCCGTCCGTGCCCGCGGACGCGCACAAGGGGACACGCGGGCACGTGGCGGTCCTTGCCGGCTCCGCCGGGACGGCGGGCGCCGCGCGCCTCGCCGCGACCGCCGCTGCCTGCAGCCGCGCGGGCCTGGTGACGCTGCACGCCGATGCCGACACGTATCCGATCCAGGCCGGCGCGCTCACGTCGGTGATGGTCGCGCCGTGGTCGGAGGCGGCGGACCCGGACGAGTTCCGGCGATTCGACAGCCTGGTGGTCGGGCCGGGGTGGGGGACCGGGCCGGCCCGCTCGGAGTGGCTGCAGCGGCTGCTCGCCCTGCCGTATCGCGGCGTGCTGGATGCCGATGCGACCACGCTGCTCGCGCGTGCCGGCGGGACGGGGCAACTTGCCGGCCGCTGGGTGTTGACGCCCCATCCGGGCGAGCTGGCCCGGCTGCTCGGCGCCACGGTCGCCGAGGCGCTGGCAGATCCCGCCGCGGCCGCTGCCGACGTGGCTGCGAGGTTCGGTGCGGCCGTCGTGCTGAAAGGGCACGTGACCTACATCGCCGCTCCGGACGGCGACGCGGGCGTTGGCGCAGAGCCGCCTCTGAGCGTCGTGGACGGCATGCAGCCGTGGCTGGCGACCGGCGGTTCCGGAGATGTGCTGGCCGGCGTGATCGGCGCGCTGCTTGCCGGCGGCCGGATTGACCCCTACCAGGCAGCCTGCGCAGGGGTGCTGATCCACGCCGCGGCGGCTCGACGCCTGTACCGCGAGCGGGGCTGGTTTCTGGCGGAGGACTTGCCGGCGTCGGTGTCGCGCGTGGTAGCCGGCCGTGACGATCTCGGATAGCGAGAGCCGCAGGCCGCACGTCGTCATCAGGTAGAAGCAGCGTTTCGTTGTTGACCTGCGCTAACCGGGCGCTTACCCTGTCGGGGTGCATATCTACCTGTTGTCGGTGTTGAGCACCATCGCCGCCGGCGCGACGCTGGCGGCCGATTACCTGGTCGAGCGGATACCCGTTCTGGAGCCGTTGCGGCGCTTCGCGGCAAGCAGCCGTGCCAAGGGCACTCTGGGCGCCATCGCCCTGGTGATAGGGTTCGTGAAGCTCTTTTGGCGTGCCCCGGGTGAGGTGATCATCGTCGGCGACTTCCTGCCGTCGATTGCCGGCATGCTGCTGGGAGCCATGCTCATGATCGATCGCTACCAGGAACGGCGGTTGCCGGGAGGCGGGGTCGATCAGGTAGCCGGCGACGAACCGGGCGACGGCGACGCCACCGGGTCGTCGGATTCGGGGTCCTCGGACTCGGGTGCCACCGGCATCGCCAGGATCGACGAAACGCTGAAGCCGTACCGGACTCCGCTGGGCCTTGGCGGTATCGCCGTCGGCGTCATCCACTTCCTGCTGGCAAGCGTGCTGTTCCTGTAAGCGGCAGCGGACATCCCCTGAAGAAGGCGGCGGCGCAACGGGTCAGGCCGTCGGGCTCCCTTTCTCTGCCCTGACTGCGTCAGTCTCCGTCCGCCTGCTTGGCGCGGGCGATCACGTCGTCGGCCACCTTGCCGGAGATCGGCGAGTAGTGGCTGAAGGTCATCTCGAAGGACGCGGTGCCGGAGGTCATCGACTTGAGGTCGATGGAGTAGCGCAGCATCTCCGACTGCGGGACCTGCGCACGGGTCTCCTGCAGGGACCCTGTCGGCTCCTGTCCCAGCACCCGTCCACGCCGTGAGCTCAGGTCGGAAAGAATGTCACCCAGGTACTGATCGTCGCTCAACACGACCAGGTCGACAATCGGCTCCAGCAGCACGGGCTTGGCCTGTGCCAGGGCCGCCTTGGTCGCTTCCCGGGCGGCGAGCTTGAAGGCCAGCTCGGAGGAGTCGACCGAGTGCTCCCTGCCGTCCACCACCTTCGCCTCCACGTCCACGACCGGGTATCCGGCAAGGACGCCGGACTCCAGTGCCTCTACCACGCCTTTTTCAACCCCCGGGATGTAGCCCCGTGAGATGGCACCACCCACGATGCCGTTCTCGAAACGGAACTTCTCACCTCGTGGCAGCGGCTTGATCTCCAGAGAAACCTTGGCGTACTGCCCGTGTCCGCCAGTCTGCTTTTTGTGCTGGTAGTCGGCATCGGCCGGCCGGTTGATCGTCTCCCGGTACGCGACGCGAGGCAGTTCGGTCTCCACCTCGATCTTGTGGCTGTCACGGATCCGCCCCAGGACCACGGCCAGGTGCAACTCCCCCATCGCCGCGACCACGGTTTCGCGCGTCTCCCCGTCGTAACGGACGCGGAAGGTCGGATCGGAGTCCGCCGTCCTGCCGATGATCTCCGACAGCTTGTCCTCGTCCTGCTTGGAAGCCGTTCGCAGTGAGAGCGCGTGTACCGGTTGCGGGAAGTCCGGCGGCACATAGGTGACGGTTGCCTCCGGGGCGTGCAGGGTGTCGCAGGTGGCAACGTCGGTCAGCTTGTTCAGCACGCCGATGTCCCCGGCAGCCAGCTCCTGCACGTCTTCGAGCTTCTCGCCCTGGCGGGTGCTCAGCTTGTTCAGCCGAATCTTGGTGCCGGTGCGCGCGCAGATCAGGTCGGCATCGGAGCGAAGGCCGCCGGTGATGACCTTCACGAACGACAAGCGGCCGGCGTATTGATCGACGCTGGTCTTCAGCACCAGCGCGGAGGCCGGACCGGACGGGTCGATCGTGCACGGGGTGACCTCGCCCGTGCCGTCGGCCTGCACGGTCGCGCCCGCCGGTGACGGCACGGTGCGCACGATCGCGTCCAGCAACGGCGTGATCCCCATGTCGTGCAGCGCGGAACCGGCCAGCACCGGAAACACCTGACCGGCGGCGACCGCCGCCGTCAGGCCCCGAGTGATCTCCTCGTCGGTCAGCACCTCGTCCTCGAGATACTTCTCCATCAGGGCGTCGTCGCCTTCCGCGGCGGCTTCCATCAACTCCAGCCGCCGCTCCTCTACCGCGTCGCTCAACGCGTCCGGCACCGGAGCGTCGCCGCCGCCCGAGCGCAACAGCGCGCGCTGGCCGACGGCGTCCACGACGCCCTCGAACGAGTTCCCGGCCCCGATCGGGACGCTCAGCGGTGCGAACACCCCGCCGAACGATTCGCCCAGGTTCTCGAGCACGGCGTCGAAGTCGGCATGCTCCTTGTCCATGCCGTTGACGAAGATGATGCGGGGCGTCCCGTCCCGTTCCAGGCGGCGCCACAGCTTTGCCGTCTCGATCTGCACGCCGACGTCTGCGCCGACCACGACGACCGCGCACTCGGCGGCGCCGAGCGCGGCCACCACCTCGCCGATGAAGTCGCCGGAACCCGGCGAGTCGACCAGGTTGACCTTCCGGCCGTCCCAGTCGATGTGGGAGAAGGCGCTGTAGATCGAGATCTGGCGGGAGATCTCTTCCTCCGTGCAGTCGCTGACGGACTTGCCGGGGTCGAACTTGGGAACCACGCCGCCGTGGACGAGGATCTGTTCCATCAGCGTGGTCTTTCCGGTGCCGCTGTGGCCTACCAAGGCGACATTGCGAATTCGGTCTGTGGGGACGCTCATAACGGTGATGCTCCGGGCTTGACTGTCGACGGCGACGCTATGCAGGCGGTATTGCGCTGTCAAGCGGCGTGGGCGCGGCGCGGTGAGCGGCGGGCCCGCGACGCCTCAATTCCCGCGCGCCGGCGCGTAGTGGGCGAACGCCATCGTGTACGCGGCGCGGCCCTGGGTCGCGCTGCGCAGATCGGTGGTGTACCCGAACATGGCCCCCAGCGGCACCTTGGCGCTGACCCGCTCCGCGGCGTGGCCGGACTCAACCGTGTCGATGGCCCCGCCGCGCATCTGCAGACCGCCGAGCACCTCGCCGACGAATTCCTTCGGGGTGGTGACGTCCACGCTCATCACCGGCTCCAGCAGGATCGGCGCCGCCTTCCGGCAGCAGCTCACGAAGCCGCTCGCCGCCGCGGCTTCGAACGCGAACTCGCTGGCGCGTTCCTGGTCGTACGCACAGTCGGCCAGCTCGACGGCGACATCGACCAGGGGGTACCCGAATCCCGGGCCGGATGAGAAGCCTGCCTCGATGCCGCGAGCGATCGCCGCGCTCAGCGCCTCCGGAATGCCCGCGGCAGCCGGGACCGGCCCGGGATCGAAGGTGCACTCGCCGCCCCGGCTGCGCGGCGCGACGCGCAGGCTCAAAGCCGCGTAGTGGGCGCGCCCGCCGATCTCGCGGTCGAACTCCTCGCGGTGCTCGACCGCGGCGGAGACGGACTCCCGGAAGGAGACCTGCGGCTTGCCGACGTTGGCGTCGATGCCGGTGCGCTCCGCGATCTGCCGCATCAGCACCTCGAGATGCAGCTCGCCCATGCCGGAGACCAGGAGCTGTCCGGTCTCATCGTTCTCCTCCACCGCGAACGTGGGGTCTTCGTGCCGCAGCGCCTCCAGGGCGGCGAGGAGCGCCGCCGCGTCTGATGCGGAGTGCGGCTCCACGGCCACCGACACCACCGGCAGCGGGAAGCGCATGCGCTCCAGGAGCCCGGTTGGCTGTTCGGCGGCTCCTGCCCGGCTGCCCCGCGGTTTGCTGGTCACCGTGTCGCCGGTGCGGGCGAACTTCAGTCCCACCGCCACGGCGATTTCGCCGGCGCTCACCGACTCGATCTGCTCGCGCCGGTTGGCGTGCATGCGCAGCAGGCGCTGAATACGCTCGGTGCGGCCCTGGCTGAGGTTCAGGAGCCGGTCGCCGCGGCGGAAGGTCCCCGAGTAGACGCGGAGATAGCTCAGGGGTCCGGATTCGCGGTCGTTCTGCAGCTTGAAGGCAAGCGCGACCGGAGGCCCCATCGCCGATCGCTCCAACGGTGGCCGGTCGGCCGCGCTGCCATCGCGCTCGAGGAGTTGGAGAGCGGGGAGCTCGTCCGGTGCCGGCAGGTACCATACGATCGCATCCAGCAACGGCTGGATACCGATGTTGCGCCGCGCCGCTCCGGCGAGCACGGGAACGATCCGGCCCGAAGCTACCGCCGCGCGGACCGCCTCTCGCAGCAGTGGGACCGGCAGCTCGCGGCCCTCCAGGTAACGCTCGGCGATCTCGTCCGACCCGTCGGCGAGCGCGTCGACGAGCAGGTCGCGGCGCGGCCCCACCTCCGGGTCCGCGGGATCGGCCGCGCGGCGCTGCATCGCGGTACCGTCGTCGCTCCAGGAGATCCGCTCCATCGTGATCAGGTCGACGATCCCGCGCAGCTCGCGGTCTTCGCCCCACGGCACCTGCAGCGCCACCGGCTCCGCGGAGAGCAGGCTGCGCATCTGCTGCAGTACCCCATCGAACGATGCGCCGGCGCGGTCCAGCTTGTTGACGAACGCGATGCGGGCGACCGAATGGCGGTCCGCCTGGTGCCACACCGTCTCCGACTGCGGCTCGACCCCTTCCACGGCGGAGAAGATCGCCACGGCGCCGTCGAGCACGCGCAGCGAACGTTCCACCTCGGCGGTGAAGTCGACGTGTCCGGGGGTGTCGATGAGGTTGATCTGGTGGTCGGCCCAGAAACAGGTGATGGCCGCCGAGGTGATGCTGATGCCGCGTTCCTGCTCCTGCGGCATCCAGTCCGTGGTCGCCTCGCCGTCGTCGACCTCGCCGATGCGGTGGGTGCGCCCCGTGAAGAAGAGCATCCGCTCCGTGGTCGTGGTCTTGCCGGCATCGATGTGCGAGATGATTCCTACATTGCGGATAGGCGGCATGGCGTTCCCCGTGGCGGTCTCTCCGACCCCGCGGCATGGTACGACAAAGCCGGCAGGCGCGTAGCGGTTCGCTTCAGCTCCGGAATCGTCCCAGCAGCGCGGCCATGCGGCGGCTGCCGTCCCGCCCCGCTGCCCGCTCGGCCCGGAAGGAGAGCAACGCCGGCGAGCACGCCGTGCAGTCGTCGTACACGGTGATTCCGGCGAAACCCGCTCGGCACAACAGAGCGATGTTGGCCGCGCGCAGGTCGATGCGGCCCGTTCCGCCTGCCACGTCGGCCGTATCGGCCCCGAACCGCTCGCGGAAGCGGAGCGCCCGCTCCGCGGGAACCTCGTAGCAGCACGGGCCGATGCCGGGACCGACGATCGCGTGATACGCGCCGGGAGAGCGGCCGAAGCGGCGTTCCAGGCAGGAGAGCGCGTCGATGACGATGCCCGTGCCGCGCCAGCCGGAGTGCAGCAGCGCCGGGAACCGGCCGTCGCGAGGGATCAGGAAGATCGGCAGGCAGTCGGCGACGGTCACGCACAGCACGTCGTTCGGCGTTCCGGCGATCACGCCGTCGGCCGGACACGCGGCGTCCCGGGAACCGTCGCCGGCGACCATCACGCAGCGCGTATGCCGCTGCACGACGCGGCGGATTCGCTCGGGGCTGACGCCGAGCGCCTCGCAGGTCCGCCGCCATGTGGCCGGATCGCTCATGTCGCCGGCCTTCGCCGTGGTCAGGATTGCGCGCAGCGGCGACCGCGGCGCCAAGTCGACCGCCGGCGCGACCGCCGCTTCGGCAGCGAGGTTGAGCCGGCCGACCACCGGGTCCGGCGCGCTCAGGTCGAGCGAACCAAACGCCAGGCTGCCGGCATCAGCAGGGCGGCGATGGCCAGCTTCACGAGATCGCCGACGATGAAGGGCGTGAGCCCCCATTGCAGGATCGGGTTGTCCCAGCCGGCTACGCTCCCGAGCCACAGCAGCCCCGGGACGTAGATGACGACGTTGCCGATCAGCATGGCCGCCGCGGCCAGTGGAACGCTGCGGTCCCACCCCGCCTCGGCCAGCAGGCCGATCACCAGCGTTGCCAGCAGGAAGCCGAGCAGGTAGCCGCCGGTGGTGCTGACCATGTAGGCCAGCCCGATTCCCCTCTCCGGAGTGCCGGCGAACACCGGCAGCCCCACGGCTCCCTCCGCCAGATAGAGAAACACGGTGAGTCCGCCCAGACGCCAGCCCGCCGCCATGCCGATGACCAGGAGCACCAGGGTCTGCAGGGTCATCGGTACCGGCACCATCGGCACCTGGATCTTCGAAGAGACCGCGATCAGCGCGCTGCCCACCAGCGCCAGGAACAGGACCCGGAAGGCGTTCGCGGTCCACGTCCCCGAGCCGGCGGTGCTCCCGGCCGGCGGCCACAGGCGGTCGATCAGGGTCTGCGGATGTGATCGTTCGGCCATCGGCAGGAGTCTATGAAGCGGGCGGATCACCGCGCAAGCAGTCGTCCCGACCGACCGCGTCGTTGACGCCCGTGCCGGGCTGTTCCTATGGTGCCCGCTCGGGTGGAGTTGCGGCCCGCGGCGTTTGACGCCGTTGCGGGCCGACCCTACTGTGCCCGTTCACCGGAAACAGCACATGTCACTTCGCGTTCGTTACGCCCCGTCGCCGACCGGGCTGCACCATATCGGCGGCGCTCGCACCGCCCTGTTCGCCTACCTGCTGGCGCGTTCCGCCGGCGGGACCTTCATCCTGCGTATCGAGGACACCGATCGCGCACGGTTCGACCCGGCCGCGCTGGAGGACATCTACGACACCCTCGGCTGGCTGGGACTGCGCTGGGACGAGGGACCGAAGGTGGGCGGCCCGCATGGCCCGTACGTGCAGTCGGAACGGGTCGAGCGCCACCGGGCGGTGGCCGAACGGCTGGTGGATACCGGCCGTGCCTATCGCTGCTACTGCGATCCCGCACGCTTGGCGCGGGTGCGCGAGGCCGGCAGCGGGTACGACCGCCGCTGCCGCAACCTGTCCGCGGCCGAGCGCCGGCAGCACGAAGAGCAGGGGACACCCTCGGTGGTGCGGTTCAAGGTGCCGCTGGACGGCGCAACGCGCTACGAGGATGACCTGCTTGGTTCCATCGAGCGCCGCAACAGCGACATCAATCCCGATCCCGTGCTGCTGAAATCCGACGGCTACCCCACGTACCACCTGGCCGCCATCACCGACGACCACGACATGCGCGTCAGCCACATCCTGCGTGCCCAAGAGTGGGTCTCCTCGGCGCCGCTGCACGTGCTGATCTTCCGGGCATGCGGGTGGGAGCCGCCGCGATACGCTCACCTGCCCGTCGTCAACGGACCGGACGGAAAGAAGCTGAGCAAGCGCCACGGGGCGATGAGCGTCGCCGAGTTCCGCGACCAGGGCTACCTGCCGGAGGCGCTGGTCAACTACATGGCCCTGCTCGGCTGGTCGCTGGACGGGGAGCGCGAGCTGTTCACCCTGCAGGAGCTGGAACAGGCATTCAGCCTGGAGCGGCTGCACGCCTCCCCCGCGGTGTTCGACGCCGACAAGCTGCGCTGGATGAACGGCACCTACATCCGCGCCCTGCCGCCGGAGGAATTGGCCGGGCGGCTTGCGCCGTGGCTCGCCAAGGCGGGCGCGGCCGACCCGGAGCGGGTGGCGCGGCCGGTCGCCGAGCTGGTCCGCGAGCGCCTGACCGTGCTCGGCGACACGATACCCATGGCCGGGTTTCTGTTCGCCACGAAGCTGGACTACGATGGCGACGCGCTCGTGCCGAAGCGGCTCGACGGGGCGCGGACGGCGCGGGTGATCGAGCGGGCGCTCGACTTGGTCGACGCGGCATGCGGCCCGGATGAAGACTCGGCCGAACAGGCGTTCCGCACCGCTGCCGATGAGCTCGGCGTCAAGTTCGGCGACCTGATGATGCCGGTGCGGGTGGCGGCGACCGGCGCGCGGGTCTCGCCGCCGCTCTTCGGCAGCATGCGGATTCTGGGCGCGGAGGCCTGCCGGGACCGGCTGCGCGCCGCCCTGGTCAAGCTGGACGAACAAACGCCCGACGCGTAACAGGACCCGACGCGTAACAGGAAAGGAACATGACGCGCACGACACTCGATCGACCTGGACTGGATCGACCTGGACTGGATCAACTGGTATCGCTCTGCAAGCGGCGGGGGTTCGTCTACCCGTCGAGCGACATCTACGGCGGCCTCGCCTCCGCGTGGGACTACGGACCGCTCGGCGTGCAGCTCAAGAACAACGTGCGCGACCGCTGGTGGCAGACCATGACGCGCGGCGAGCTGCCGGTCGTCGGCCTGGACGCCGCCATCCTCATGCACCCGCGCGTGTGGGAGGCCTCCGGTCACACCAGCGCCTTCAACGATCCGCTGGTGGACTGCCGCAACTGCAAGGCGCGATTCCGCGCCGACCACCTCGAGGACCCGGCCGGCCGCTGCCCGCAGTGCGGGAAGGCGGAGCTGACCGAGGCGCGGCAGTTCAACATGATGATGCGCACCACGCTGGGACCGGTGGAGGACGGCGGCGCGGATGTCTACCTGCGCCCGGAGACCGCGCAGGGCGCCTACGTCAACTTCAAGAACGTGGTGCAGTCCGGGCGCGTCAAGGTGCCGTTCGGGATCGCCCAGGTCGGCAAGGCGTTCCGCAACGAGATCACGACCAAGAGCTTCATCTTCCGCACCTGCGAGTTCGAGCAGATGGAGATGCAGTTCTTCGTGCATCCTCACCAGGACGAGCGCTGGTTCGAGCACTGGCGGGAAGCGCGCTTCCGGTACTACACCGATCTGGGCATCGAGCCGTCCCGGCTGCGGCTGCGGCCGCACGGGCCGGACGAGATCGCCCATTACGCCAAGGTCGCCGTGGACATCGAATACGACTTCCCGATGGGGTGGCAGGAGCTGGAAGGGATCCACAATCGCACCGACTTCGACCTGCGCCGGCACTCGGAGCTGTCGGGCAAGGACCTGACCTACCTCGACGACGGCAGCTCCGGGGGGACGCAGGGTGAGCGGTTCGTCCCGTACGTGATCGAGACCGCGGTGGGGCTGACCCGCACCGTGCTGGCGGTGCTGGCCGACGCCTACGACGAGGACGAGGTGGAAGGGGAGAAGCGTACGGTGATGCGCTTTCACCCGGCGATCGCTCCGGTCACGGTGGCGGTGTTCCCGTTGCTCAAGAAGGACGGGCTGGCCGAGCTGGCCCGCGAGGTGGCCGCCGACCTGCGCGCCGACCATGACACCTTCTACGACCAGGGCGGCGCCATCGGCCGGCGCTACCGCCGGCAGGACGAGATCGGCACGCCGTACTGCGTCACGGTCGACCACCAGAGCAAGGACGACGGAACGGTAACCGTGCGGCTGCGCGACTCGATGGAACAGATCCGCGTCCATCGCGACGCGCTGCGAGGGCAGCTCGCCGAGCTGACGGCCGGCTACTCCCGCGCGGACGGCTCCTGATGGACGTGCTGGCCACCCTGACCCGACGCGGGCTGATCAAGCAGACCACCGATGCGGCGGCGCTTTCCAAGCTGCTGGAGCGCGATCGGGTCACGTTCTACCTCGGCATCGACCCCACCGGGCCCAGCCTGCACGCCGGCCACCTGGTCGGTCTGCTTGCCATGGCGCACTTGCAGCGCGCCGGACACCGGCCGGTGCTGCTGATCGGCGGCGCCACCGCCCGCGTGGGCGATCCGTCGGACAAGGACGACATGCGGCCGCTGCTGCCGGTGGAGACCGTCGTTCGCAACGCCGAGCTGATGCAGCGGCAGGTGGGCCGCATCATCGACCTCGGCCATACCACCGTGGTCGACAACGCCGCCTGGCTCGCCGAGCTTGGGTACCTGGACTTCCTGCGCGAGATCGGCCCCCGTTTCTCCGTGAACCGGATGCTCGGCTTCGAGACCTACCGCCGCCGCCTGGAGACCGGCCTCTCCTTCCTGGAGTTCAACTACCTGCTGCTGCAGGCGTACGACTTCCTGGAGCTGCACCGCCGCCACGGATGCCTGCTGCAGATCGGCGGCGATGACCAATGGGCGAACATCCTGGCCGGCGTCGACCTGATCCGCCGCGTGGAGCGGGTCGAGGCGCACGCCCTGACCTGGCCGCTGGTTACGACCGCGGACGGCAAGAAGATGGGCAAGACGGCCGCGGGCGCGCTGTTCCTGGACCCGGAGCTGGTTACGCCGTACCAGTTCTACCAGTACTGGATCAACGTCCCGGACGCCGACGTCGGCACGCTGCTGGCGATGCTGACGCTGCTGCCGGACGAAGAGGTAGAGGAGCTCGGCCGGCTGCGCGACCGGGCCGTGCTCGCGGCCAAGGAGCGGCTGGCGATGGAGCTGACCACCCTCGTGCACGGCGCCAAGGAGGCAGAGCGCGCCCGCCAGGCCAGCCGGGCGCTGTTCGCCGGCAGCGGAAGCGACAGCGGCGCCATCCCGAGTTCGCCGCTGGACGCGGCGGAGATGGAGTCCGGCGTCACGCTGGTCGAGTTGCTGGTGCGGGGCGGACTCGCGTCCAGCCGTTCGGAAGCCCGTCGGCTGATCTCGCAAGGGGGCGCCTACCTCAACGAACGGCAGTGGACGGACATGGACCGGCCGGTCGCGGCGGCGGACGTGTCGGACGGGCAACTCATCGTGCGCGCCGGAAAGAAGCGGCACCATCGATTCGTGATTGGCACGTCGTGATCGGCACGTCGTGATCGGGAATGGTTCCTGAGGCCCTGGGCCGTCGTCCGGGCATCTTCCAGGCCGGCAAGTCTTGACGATCGCTTCGCCTCACTGGTAGCTTGGCTGGCGATGCCCGCGAAACTCTCCGCTGCCAAGCGGCAGCGCCAGAACAGCACGCGCCGGTTGCGCAACCGGGCCGTGCGCAGCCACATGCGTACCGCGATTCGATCTTTCGTCGATTCCCTGGATGGGGACCAGTCCGAAGCCGCCGAGCAGCTTGGCCATGCCGTGCGCGCCGTGGACAAGGCCGCCTCGAAGGGCGTCGTGCATCGGCGCACGGCCGCGCGTTACAAGCGCCGCCTGGCCGGGCGCCTGCGACGGCGGTTCGCGGCGACCTAGCGACGTGCCGGGCCACAAGGAGCGATCTGGTGGCGGTTGAGGGGACAGACAGAGCTGACAGGACGGACAAGCTGACCAAGGCGGAGATCATAGAGAGCATCTATGCCGAGGTGCCGGTCAGCAAGAAAAACATCCATCGCATCCTGGATCTGTTCTTCGACCAGGTGAAGGGCGGGATCATCGGCCAGCGCGCCGTGGAGTTGCGTGGCTTCGGGACATTCGAGCTGAAGCCGCGCAAGGGCCGGGTCGCGCGCAATCCGCGCACCGGCGAACGGGTCGAGGTGGAGAACCACGGAGTGGCTTCGTTTCGCCCGGGACGCGAGTTGAAGGAGCGTGCCTGGTCCAGCCAGGTGTGACACCTCCACATTCACCGTGGCCGATCTGACCCGGTCGGCCATCCCCGGCGGCGCCGCACGCCGCTCCACCGGCAAGACATGGCGGCAGGTGATCGCCGAGGTCGCCGCGTTGACGCTGTCCGCGGCGCTGTTCGCGTTGTCATTCCCCAATCCGCTCTCCACGTGGGGGTGGTATCCGCTCGCCTTCGTGGCGCTGGCACCGCTGTTCTGGGTGATCGGCAGGACGCCCTGGAGCCGTGTCGTCCTGTACGGCGTGTTGTACGGCTTCGGCAGCTACGCCCTGTTCAACTACTGGCTGGCGACCTTCCACGCGCTGGCGCTGCTGTTCGTGCCGACGATCCACCTGCTCTACATGGCGGTGCTGTTTCCGGCACTGAAACTGGTCACCGATCGCTTTCCTCGCCATGCGCCGCTGTGGCAGGCGGTGCTCTGGGTGGCCTACGAATACCTGAAGACTCAGGGGTTCCTGGGGTACTCCTATGGCGTCATCGGCTACACGCAGTACCTGTTCGGGCCGCTGCTCCGCTCCGCGGCGCTGGCCGGCGTGTGGGGCGTGTCGCTGCTGGTGGTGCTGGCCAACAGCTACGTTGCCCACGCGGTGCAGGAGCTGCGCCCGCTGCGTGGCGACCTGTGGCGCCGCGCCAGCCGGCTCCTGCGCGCGCGGCCGCTGGTTCCGGCGGTCTGGACCGTGCTGTTCGTGGGTGCCGTCGCCTACGGTGCCGCGCTGCCGGCCGACTACGGCGACAGTCCCCAGTGGCGGGTCGCCCTGGTTCAGCAGAACATCGATCCGTGGCGCGGCGGCTACCTCGCCTACGAGCGCTCGCTACACGTCCTGTTGCGGCAGAGCCGGCAAGCGCTGGCCGAGGAACCCGACGCCGTGATCTGGTCCGAGACCTCGTTCGTGCCTGGCATCGACTGGCACACGCGCTACCGCGGGCTCGACCGACCCGGCGAACCCGTCCAGGCTGAGTCGATACGGAAGTACGAGCTGGTCCGCCAGCTCCGGGCGTTCCTGGACGAGCAGACTGTCCCGTTCGTGGTCGGCAACGACGATGGACAGAGAGTGCTCTCCCCGGAGAGTGGGGAGCCGGTCCGAATCGACTACAACGCGGCGCTGCTGTACGAGGGGGGCCGGATCGTCCAGACCTATCGCAAGCTGCACCTGGTGCCGTTCACCGAGCACTACCCGGACTGGGGCCCCCGGTTCCTTCGTGACCTGCTGGAGGACTTCGATACCCACTTCTGGGAACACGGCGACGAGTGGACGGTCTTCGACGCCGGCGGGGTCCGCTTCTCCACCCCGATCTGCTTCGAGGACACCTTCGGCTATCTGAACCGCGAGTTCGTCAACCGTGGCGCGCAGGTGATCGTCAACATGACCAACGACACGTGGTCCGATTCCGTGCCGGCGGAGATGCAGCACTTCGCCATGGCCGTGTTTCGCGCTACCGAGAACCGGCGCAGCGTGGTGCGCGCGGCCAACAGCGGCATCACGGCCATCGTCGAGCCCTCCGGGCGGATCACCGCAGCGCTGGAGCCGTTCGTCGAAGGCACCCTGATCGGCGACGTGCCGGTCTTCGACGAAGCTCGGACGCTCTACTCCCGCGCCGGCGACTGGCTGGGAGTTGGGCTGACCGCAGCCGCACTCCTGCTGATCGCGGTCGCCCTGGGCGGAGCCGTTCTGCGCCGGTGGCGCGATGCGCGTTGACAGGGGCATGCCGGACGGGATGATGATCATCCCGTGACCGGTGACAAGATCCTGATCGTCGACGACGAAGCCACGAACGTCGAAATCTTCGACCTGATGCTGTCGAAGCTCGGCTTCTCCACGGATACCGCCTCGGACGGGGTGGAGGCGCTGGAGAAGCTGCCGAGCTTCCGTCCGGCGCTGATCCTGTTGGACAACATGATGCCGCGGATGACCGGTTGGGAGGTGACGCGGAGGATCAAGCACGGTGACGATCTGGCCGAGTACCGCGACGTGTCGATCATCATGTTCTCGGCGGCCGACGACGTCGAGGACAAGGTGCAGGGACTGGAACTGGGGGTGGACGACTACATCACCAAGCCGTTCAACTTCACCGAGGTGCTGGCCCGCATGCGCGCCGTACTGCACCGCCGCCATCTGCAGGAGCAGGTGACACGGCGCGAGCATCGGATCGGCGTGATCGAGTCGCTGAACGAGTCGCTGATCTTCTTCTCCCAACATGTGCGGAGGCCCCTGGAGCAGCAGCTGCGGCTGGTCGACGCCCCGGGAGCCGCGTCCGCCGAGACACTCGCCGACAGAATCAGGGATGATGCGCGCGCGATCCTCACCAAGCTCGATGCCCTGGAGCAGGAGATCGGGGACCTGCAGCGTCAGGGCGACGAGCTCAAGGCGGGAGATCTCTCCCTCGACGAGCTCCATCGCCGGCTCGCCGGCATCGCCTCCGCGGGCGTCACCGGCTCCTGACGATGCTCGGACGCAAGAGGCCGGAGCGGCCCAACTCCGAAGCGCCGCCCACGACCTTGTCGGCCGAGACCCAGATGAAAGGGTTGCTCCGGTTCGACAGCGTCCTGCAGATCAACGGCACGTTCGACGGAGAGATCCACTCCGCCGGGCGGCTTCTGGTCGGCGAGAACGGGCAGGTGTGCGCCAAGATCGAGGTGGGGTCAGCGGTGATCGGCGGCACCGTGCGCGGCGACATCAAGGCGGCCGACAGTGTCGAGATGCTGGCGACTGCCCGAGTGTTCGGCGATGTCGGCACGGCACGGCTGATCGTCGCCGACGGCGCCGTCTTCGAAGGCGAGCTGGAGATGAGCGGCACGTCCGAAAAGCGCGACGCGTCATCGGCCTCGCCGGAGGGGTGAGGACGCGAGCCCGCGGACCGAACTTGACACCGCATTCTCCACGCGAGTAAGTTTCCGCAACCACTCACTCCTTCCCAGCGCCAGGCACGGGGCTGCGAGAAACGCCATTCAGCAGGTACCGGACGGAACGGCCGCACCGATTCCGCGGGGAGTTCCGGGGAGCATCATGCCGGAAAAGAGCACAAGCAGACGTTCACGATCGCGAAAGAAGCTCAGGATCGAAGTCAAGGACGGCTTCGACGGGGTAGACGGGACCCTGGCCCAGCAGGCCGTCGTCGCGCAGGCCGAGCAGGCGGCCGAGAAGCAGGCGCAGGCTTCGGGTGGCGACGGCGTGGACGGACGGACGCCGGTCGACGACGGAACCCCGCGCGAGAAGCTCCTGATCAGCGATCTCGCCGTCAAGGACCTTCCGGAACTGCGCAGCCAGGCGGCTGCCATGGGGTTGAGCCCCGAGAATCTGGTCGGGATGAAGAAGACCGATCTGATTTTCGGCATCCTCAAGGAACACACGCATGCCAAGGGTGGCGTGATCTACGCCCACGGCGTGCTGGAGATCCTCCCGGATGGATACGGCTTTCTGCGATCACCCAACTACAGTTATCTCCCGGGTTCCGAGGACATTTACGTGTCGCCGTCGCAGATCCGGCGGTTCAACCTCAAGACCGGCGACACGGTCCATGGCCAGATCCGTCCGCCCAAGGACGGCGAGCGGTTCTTCGCGATGCTGCTGGTGGAGACGGTCAACGACAACCCGCCGGTCGTCGCGCAGAACCGGGTGCCGTTCGATCAACTGACGCCGCTGTATCCGGACGAGCGCCTGAACCTGGAGACCGCCGACGGCAACCTGGAGACGCGGATGATGAACCTCTTCTGCCCCCTCGGCAAGGGGCAGCGCGGGTTGATCGTGTCGCCGCCGCGTGCCGGCAAGACGATGCTGCTGCAGCGGGTCGCCAACGCCATAACGGAGAATCACCCCGAGGTCTTTCTGATCGTGTTGTTGATCGACGAGCGTCCCGAAGAGGTCACCGACATGAAGCGCAACGTCAAGGGAGAGGTGGTGTCCTCCACGTTCGACGAGCAGGCAACGCGGCACGTGCAGGTGGCCGAGATGGTGATCGAGAAGGCGCGGCGCCTGGTCGAGCACAAGCGCGACGTGGTGATCCTGCTGGACTCGATCACCCGTCTGGCGCGCGCCTACAACCAGACCGTGCCGACCTCGGGCAAGATCCTGTCCGGCGGCGTCGACTCCAACGCGCTGCACAAGCCGAAGCGTTTCTTCGGCGCGGCGCGCAACGTCGAGCACGGCGGCAGCCTGACCATCGTCGCGACCGGCCTGATCGAGACCGGCAGCCGGATGGACGAAGTCATCTTCGAGGAGTTCAAGGGCACCGGCAACATGGAGGTGCGCCTGGACCGCAAGATCGCCGACCGCAGGATCTACCCGGCGATCAACATCAATCAGACCGCCACCCGCAAGGAAGAGCTGCTGCTGAGCAGTGAGGAACTGGCGAAGTTGTGGATCCTGCGCAAGGTGCTCGGCCCCATGGACGAGCTGGAGATCGCGGAGTTGCTGATCGAAAAGATGCGCAAGACCAAGACCAACGATGCCTTCCTGCGCTCGATGAACACCTCCGCCGTCGGCGACTGATCCCTCGCGGCCCTATCGCTCACGGGTTGGCCGGACCACGCCGCGGGGCTCCCGCGTTCGCGCTGGACCGCGTCACGCTGCGCATCGACCGGACTCCGATCCTGAAGGGCGTGAGTTGGTCGGCGCAGGCGGGACAGCGCTGGGCGGTGCTGGGACCCAACGGCTGCGGCAAGACCACCTTGCTGCGGTTGCTCGCCGGGCGCGCGCATCCCTCCTCCGGCACCGTCGACCTCCTCGGCCATCGGGTCGGCCGGGTCGACCTCGGCCCGCTGCGGCGGGCCATCGCCTGGGTGCATGCCGACCTGCTGCAATGGGTCCCCCGCTTCCAGACGGTGCTGGAGACCGTGGTCGCCGGCATGCGCGGCACCTTCGTGGTCTACGACCGGATCGCGCCGCCGGTGGCCGACCGCGCCATGCAGGAACTGCGCGCGGTGGGCATGGCGTCGCTGTGCGAGCGGCGGTTCGTGACGCTGTCCACCGGCGAACGGCAGCGCACGCTCATCGCACGCGCGTTCGCGGCGCGCCCGGCGCTGGTGCTGCTGGACGAGCCGTGCGCGGGCCTGGACCCGCGGGCACGCGAGGAGTTCCTGACGGCGCTGCGTACGGCCGTCGACCGATCGTCCAGCGATGGACCGCCCGCCACGGTCGTCTACGTCACCCACAGCATCGAGGAGCTGGACGGCTCCTACGACGGTGTCCTGCTGATGAAGGACGGAGCCGGCGCGGGCGCCGGGCTGCCTGCGACCCAGCTTACCGACGCGAACCTGTCACGGCTGTTCGGCGTGCCCTGCTCGGTGGTGGACGACGGCGGCCGCTACTGGCTGCATGTCGGCTGAGGGGTCCGCCGGATTGGCGCGTCAGCGGCATGTCCGGCGGACTCCTCAGCGGTCGGTGGGGATGGGCCGACAGCGGCGCCGCAGGCGACGGTGTCGGGGCGCGAGCAGCAGGATGAGGACGAGGATCAGGGCGACGGGCAGGTAGTCGCCGAAGGCGGTATACGGCGTCGTGGCCGGCGTCGCCGGCAGGTGCAGCGTGACCAGAGCGGCGTCCTCCGTGAACGGCGGCAGTACGGATCCCGGGATCGTCCGCCCGTACACGTCGAGGGCTGCGGTGATGCCGCCGTTGGTCGATCGGAGCAGCGGCCGCGCATTCTCCACGGACCGGAAGCGCGCCGCCACCAGGTGCTGGGTCTCCGACGACACGGTGCGCGACCACGAGTCGTTGGTGAGGTTGACCAGCACCTCCGCGCCGGCGCGCACGAAGCGCCGGTTCAGGGCGGGAAAGGCGTCCTCGAAGCAGATCGGCGTCGACAGGCGCACGCTGCGGCCGTCGGACAGGCTGACGGTGAACACGGTCGGATGTGCGCCGGCGACCCATCCCGAGCCGATGCCCACCGCCGAACGATAGAACCGGCGTACGAATTCGACCTCGTAGAACGGCACCGCCTCCGCGAACGGCACGAGTTGCTGCTTGCGGTAGTGGTCGAACCGGCTCGCTCCCGGGCCGATCAGGAAGGAAGAGTTGCTGCGCTCCCTGGCATCGGCATCGACTTCGTAGGGAGCGCCTGTGATCAAGTGAGCACTCAGGCCGCGCAGGAACGGCGCCAGAGGATCGCCGTCCGGCATGACCTCATAGGACTCGGCGTCCGGGTGGCCGACCGGCTGGTAGACCAGGGCGGTCTCGCTCCAGACCACAAGGTCGGGATCGCCCTCGTCGAGCACCCGGCGCGTGAGCCGCATCAGGGTCAGAAGGCTGTCGCTGATGGCTCGGTAACTGGAGATGGGGTCTTGAGCGGCCCATGGGTCGTGGTTGTGCTGGATCAGCGCCACCTCGATCATCGTGCCCGCTCCGGCCTCCGATTCCCGGCTGGCCTCGGTGCCGAGGCGGACGAAGCCGTACCCCAGCGCGCCGACCGCCAGCAACGCGACCATGAAATAGGTCCGTACCGGTTGCTGCCGCCACGGGCGCTGCACTCCCTCGGCGACCGCGGCGTTGACCAGCGCCATCAGCAGCGACAGTCCCCACACGCCGGTCAGCGCCGTGAACTGGATCAGCGGGGTGACCGTGTTCACCGGATAGGCGGCGAGCCCCCAGGGAAAGCCCAGGAACCCGGACGACTTCAGGTACTCGTAGACCGTCCATGCGGCGGCTACGGCGTACGGGCGCAACCGGCCGGCGGCGACGGCAACGCCGCGGAGCATCGGCCCCAGGATGGCCCCGAACAGCGCGTAACCCAGTACCGGGCCTCCCAGCGTCCAGAGCGCGTACTCGTGGAAGTACCGCAGCCAGTAGTACGACAGCGGCGTGGCGACCACCATGAACAGGACGGCGGCGAGCGCCGCCTGAGCATGGGAGCGGCTGCGGTAGATCGACAGGAACAGCGGCGCGAAGGCGACCGGGCCGAGCAGGGGATTGCCAAGCGGCGCCAGCTCATTCGGGAGGGCCAGGGGCACGGCGACCGCGGAAACGGCCGCCGGCACGTAGCGATGGAGCCACACGCGCGCCACGGTAGCTCGCCGCCGCGGCTCTTTCGCGCTAAGCTGCCCACCGTGTTCGCCGACCTGCAGCGCAAGTGGGACGATCTGTGTACGCAGTGCGGACAGTGCTGTTACCGGCGCGACCGGGTGCAGGGCGAACTGGTCATCGACCGCGACTCACCGTGTCGCTTTCTGGACGTGTCGACCCAGCTCTGCACGGTGTACGAGTCACGGCTGTCGACCTGTGCGAACTGCAAGCGCCTGACGATCTTCCACGCGCTGTTCTCGCGCTATCTGCCCGACGACTGCGGGTACGTGGAAGCGTTCAGGATATGGCGTAAACCACCCACCGACCGTCAGCGTCCCGGAGCTCCAGGCTCTGCCCCGAACGGAACGACGGAAACGCCTCCTGATATTGTGCCGCGAAGGTGACCTCGACCCGGTACCGGGCACTGCCGCCGTCTGCACCGCCGCCGTCTGCGTCCAGGGCCTCGACCACGCCGACCTCGATCACCTCGTCGGCGGTCAGGCCGCGGTAGGGAGAGCTGCCGAAGTAGTCGTCCAGCATCGTTCGCAGCGACTCGCGCGTCACGGCCGAGCCGTCCGGAAGGCGTATCTCGTGGTCGACGGCTGCCAGCACGCCGGCGGTGTCCTTCTCCAGGAACCGGTCGGCTCCGTCGATCACCGCGGTGACGACCGAGGTCCGGTCGGCCAGCGCCTTGATGCGGGCGGCTGAGGCGCGCATGCGCCGTTCGGCTTCCGCGGCCGACTCCATGGGAGCGGGCGACCAGTTGGCGGGGACCCGTTGCTCGTTGGAGAACAGGATCGCCGAGACCAGCCACGTGTCTCCGACGGGGCGCAGCACGAACCGCTGCTGCGTGCCCCAGAACGGAACGTCGGCCGACAGGTCCATGCGAGCGTCCAGGCTGACCTCGAAGGCGTCCTCCAGGGCCCCGGTTCCGATCCCGTAGCGGTGCGCAATCACGTTGTCGACGTCGTAAATCTGGCCGAGCGAGATGCCCGCCAGCGATCGCTCCGCGAACAGCGCGTCCAGTACGGTGTGCGCTTGGGAGCGGGTCACGTTCATTTCCGCCACGAATACCGAGCCGTCCAGCATGGACACGATCGCGTCGGAGTCGTGGGCCAGGAAGGCGCTTGCGAGACGCAGCAACTGCGACACCACCAAGCTGGATGTCCAGCCCGTCGTGTCGACCTCTTCAGCCGGCGGCCGGTCAGGCAGGTCGATCTTCTCGCGTTGCTGCTCCCCGATGGCTTCGGGATCGAGGTCGGGTTTCAGCTCGAAGGCGAGCCGGCGCATCCCGGCGGCCAGATCGAGCTTGCCGACTTCCTCGTACTGAAGACCTGCCAAGTAGTACGACTCGGCCATCTCGGTCTTCTTCTCCGGGGACAGAGCCGCCAGATCGGCCGGCAGGGCGAGCGCCGGCGTACCCAGCGCCAGCAGACAAACGGCGAGTCCTGTTGCGGTCACGAACCGGCGAACGGTAACCATGGCGGGTACACTATACCATCGGCGGCGCCGTGTGACGAGACGACGCACGCGCCGGTCGGACGGGAATCGTGGGCCGCGCGGAACGTTGCCGGAGACCGGATTCGAACCGGTACGGTCCATGCGGACCAGGGGATTTTAAGTCCCCGGTGTCTACCGTTTCACCACTCCGGCGCGGGTCCGGAGCCTAACGACGGCTCCGACGCCGGGTCAAACCTCGGCGCGTCACCGCCGCCCCGCACGCATTTGACCGTTACGCCTGGAGCGTACTACGATTGGGACGTGTATGCGCTCGTAGAGATCAAGGGAAAGCAGTACCGGGTGAGCCCCGGTACTGAAATCGTCGTCGATCGACTGTCGGCCGCGCGGGCGGAGTCGTTCGATCTGGACTCGGTCCTGCTGTTGTCCGACGGTCATGATGTACGGGTGGGCAATCCGTACGTCGCCGACGCACGGGTACGCGCGCGTGTGGCCGGTGAGGAGCGCGGCAGGAAGATCAGGGTGTCAACCTACCGCCGCCGCAAGCGCACGCAGCGCACGCGTGGCCACCGGCAGCGCTACACGCGCCTGGTGATCGAGGACGTGGTCGCGGACGCAGCCGGGGAAGCCGCGGCTTCCTGAGGAGAGGCAAGACATGGCTCACAAGAAGGGTGGAGGAAGCTCGCGCAACGGACGCGACTCGATCGGTCGCAGGCTCGGCGTCAAGCGCTACGGTGGCGAACGCGTACATGCGGGCGCCATTCTGGTGCGTCAGCGCGGAACGCGGGTGCATCCCGGTCCGAATGTCGGCCGGGGCAGCGACGACACGCTGTTCGCACGGTCTTCCGGCCTGGTCAGGTACTACCGCCGCCGCAACCGGAGATTCGTCTGCGTCGACTCCAGCGGCCCTGTCGACTCCCGCAGCCCTGCGGAGCAGCCCGTCGCGCGCTAACCGGCGTCCGTGCGGACGGCTGCCGGCTGCCCCGTGTCCTGCGCCGGACCGGGTGCCGTGAGGACGGCCATCTTCGGAGGGACCTTCAATCCGGTTCATAACGGCCATCTCCATCTCGCCGCCACCGTCTGCGCGGAGTTGGCGTACGGGCAAGTGGTCTTCGTGCCCGCGCACGTTCCGCCGCACAAGGACGCCGACGAGCTGATCGCCGGCTCGCACCGGCTGGCGATGCTGCGCCGGGCGGTCGCCGGACACGATGCCTTCCGGGTGGACTCGTGCGAACTGGACCGCCGCGGGGTTTCCTACACCATCGACACGGTGCGATACCTCGGCGCGCTGCGCGGCCGGTTGGGAGTCATCATCGGTGACGATCTGGCGGCCGACTACCGCTCATGGCGCGAGGCGCCCAGCCTGGCCCGTGAGGCCGACCTGATCCTGGGCCGGCGCCTCGACGGCAGCGCGCCGCTGCCGTTCCCACACCGGGTCGTTCGCAATGTGCGGCTGCCGCTCTCTTCCCGGCTCATCCGCGACCGGCTGCGCGCCGGCCTTCCGGTCGATCATCTCACGCCGCCCGCGGTCCTCGAGTACATCCGCTCCCACGGGCTCTATGGCGCGACATGAGGGTTGCCGGCCCGCGCCGGGGACGGGCGGTGACCGGGGTCATCACGGGGCTCATCGTGGTCATCGCGACCGGCGCATTCGTCCTGAGCTTCGTGAGACTGCGCAGCGACGCGGTGAGCGACCTGATCGATGCCCAGGGTCGCATCGCCGTGACCTTCATGCTTCCCATCGACGAACCGTCGCCTTCCTTCGAGGTGCTCATGCTCGACGCGAGGACCGGCCGCGCGGCGTTGCTGTTCGTTCCGGGGTCGATCGGCGTGGTGCTCCCGGACCCGCAGCGGATGGGCGCCATCGCGGCGCTGTACGGCCCGGACGGCCACGCCGCGCTCGGCGGGCGTCTGGCCGAGCTCCTCGATCTGCAACTCGACTTCTACGTCGACCTGTCGTACGAAGGGCTCGGGCGGCTGGTCGACGTGCTCGGCGGCGTCGAGGTCGTGATCCCGGACACCATGCAGATCCTCGATGCGGAACGCCGCGTTCTGCTGCCGTCAGGCAGCGTGGTGCTCGATGGAGACATGGCGCGTGCCTACCTGTCGTACCGGACGGCCGAGGAACCTGCCGCCGAGCGGGTCGAACGGGTGCACCGGCTGATGCAGGGCCTGCTGCGATCCATCGCCGACAGCCCCGTGGTGCTGTCCGATCCCACCGCGAAGCGGTTGCTGTACGATGCGGTCGTCACCGATCTGAACCGGCGCGCCTTCGACCGACTGTTCGCCACGCTGGTCGAACTGGACACCGACAGGATCAGTTTGCTGCGGGTCCTGGGAAGAGTTCAGGAGGTCGACGATCGCCCGCTGTTGTTCCCGTATGAAGAGGGCGCGCTCCTGCGGGATTCCGTCAAGCAGACCATCGCCGCCCTGTCCGTTCCGCTGGACGCCGGGGACGGGGACGTGACTCCTGCCGTGGAGGTGCTCAACGGCACCCGCACGAGCGGTCTGGCTGCGCAGGCGGCGACGGTCTTCGAGAGCTTCGGCTACCGGGTCGTGGCAGTGGACAACGCGGACCACCCCGATTACGAGCGGACGCTGTTCGTCGGCCGGCGGGGCGATCCGGAGCAGGCACGGCTGGTTGCGGCATTGATTCAGTGCGAAGGGAATACAGCGCAGGCCGCGGACAGGGTCAGCGCCGCGGACAGGGTCAGCGCCGCGGACAGGGCCATCGCCGCGGACAGAGTCATCACCCCGGATCGTGCCATCGCTGCGTCGTCGGCCGCCGCGGACGTGACGGTGATCCTGGGGCGCGATTTCAACGGCCGCTTCTGTCAGTCGCGGTAGACATGGCACAACAGGAAGATCTCCACCCCGCGAGCGGCAGCCAGCGAACCGCCCTGGCCCTGGCCGGGCTGCTGGTCGAGCATCAGGCCGAGGAGACGGTCGTCCTCGACGTGAGACGGCAGAGCGGTTGGACCGATTACTTCGTGATCGCGACCACGCGGAGTCATGCTCACTTGCGCGGCGTCCTGCGTCACCTGGACATCGCGCTGCGCCGGATGGGCGACGGTGGCCGCGAACGTCCCGGGCAGAGCCTGCGCCGTGCACCGGACGACAGCGGGTGGGTGCTGGTCGATCTGGGAAGCGTCGTGATCCACCTCATGACCGCGGAGCAGCGGCGGTTCTACGAGCTGGAGAGGCTCTGGTTCCGGAGTCCCGCGGTCTTCCGGGACCGCGGTTCGCGCCCGGACGCGGACACGCAGTCGAGTTAGGAGTCCGCCGGGCCGCCGTCACCGTCGGCGAGCGGTTTCCACATCGCGTTCACCGCCCGTATAATCCGTCCGTATAATTCTGTGTCGATGGGACGTCGGCAAGCGGTAAGCCACCGGTTTTTGGTACCGGCATTCGCAGGTTCGAATCCTGCCGTCCCAGATGATCCATCCAGATGATACCTATGGAGTAGATACGTGGAGCAATTGGCATTACGGGCTGAACCCAGATCGAAGACCCGGACGCGGGAGGCACGCCGGCTGCGCCGTGAAGGCCGGGTGCCGGCGGTAGTATATGGCGCCGCCGAGGCGGAGTCTATCTCCGTTGACGCGAAGGAGGTGCAGCGGCTGTTCCGCCATGCTTCCGAGAGCACCATCATTTCCCTTGCTACCGGTGACGGCGACCGCGACGTACTCATCAAGGACTACCAGACCGACCGTATCACCGACAAGCTCCTGCACATCGACTTTCTCGAGGTGGTAGCCGACCGGACCCTGCGCACCCACGTCCCGCTGCACTTCCTGGGTACGCCGGTCGGCGTACGCGAGGGAGGCATCCTGGAGACGCTGCTGCGCGAACTGCACGTCGAGTGCCTGCCGCGTGACTTGCCGGAGAGCATGGACATCGACATCGAAGGGCTGGACAGCGGGGACTCGATCCACGTGCGCGATCTGGACACGCCGGAAGGCGTTCGCGTCCTGAGCCCTGCTGACCAGGTGGTCTGCCTCGTCGCTCACCGTCTCGCCGAAGAAGAGGAAGAAGAGGTCGATGAGGAGGAGATCGAAGAGGAAGGCGAGGACGCCGAGGTTTCCGACGCAGAGGCATAGCGCGGCCGGGCATAGCGCGGCCGGGCACAGGCCGGCCGCTTCCGAAGGCCGGCTGCTGGTGGTCGGTCTGGGCAACCCCGGTCCCCGGTACACGGATACCCGGCACAACGTCGGGTTCCGGATCGTGGAAGCGCTGGCGGATGCTGCCGGCGCGCGGATGAAGCGGCGCGGGATCGGCCGCTACACCGTGGCGCGCGTCGAGTCCGAGGGCAGCAGTGTCTTCCTGGCGGAGCCGCTGACCATGATGAACCGATCCGGCGACGTGCTTGCCGCGCTTCTTCGGTTCAGTGGGTGCACCCTGCTCCAGACCCTTGTCATCTGCGACTCCCTCGACCTGCCGGCCGGGGCGGTGCGCTTGAAGCGCTCGGGCTCCTCCGGCGGCCACAACGGGCTGGCATCGATCATCGCCGCCGCCGGCGGCGGCGGGTTTCCCCGGCTGTGGGTCGGAGTGGGCAGACCCGACGGCAGGGGCGACGTGATCCGCCACGTGCTGGGCACGCCGGGCGCGGAGGATCACCAGCGAATCGATGCGGCCGAGCGCTTCGCGGCAGAGCATGTGCTGCGCCTGGCGAACGAGCCGATCGATCGGGTGATGCATGCGGTCAACTCATACGAACCCGACTGACGCGAACCCGACTCAGGCGATCCCGACTCAGGCGATCCCGACTCAGGTAGAGCGCGCCCTGCGGTGTCTGGGCGTCAGGCATGGCCACACGGTCGTCGCCGGATACTCCACGGGGCCCGACTCTACCGCTCTCCTGGCGCTGTTGTGCCGGTTGCGTGCGCGGATGGGCATCGAGGTGGTCGCCGCGTACTTCGACCACGGCCTGCGTCCCCGCCGCGAAATCGACGGCGACGTCGTCCACGCGCATGCGGCCTCGAGCCGTCTGCAGGTCCCGCTGCGCGTGGGCACCGGGTCCTCGAGCGGGGAGTCCGTTCGGGGCGGCCCGGAGGCGGCCGCCCGCGCCGCTCGCTACCGTTTCCTGGAGGGACTTGCCGGAGAGTGCTGCGCCGACTGGATCGCGGTGGGGCACACGGCCGACGACCGGGCGGAGACCGTGCTCATGCGGGCGCTGCAGGGAACGGGCGTCGCCGGCCTCGGCGGCATGCGGGCACGGCGCGGCCGGGTCATCCGCCCGCTCGAGACACTGCGGCGTGACGATCTGCGGGCGTGGCTGGATGGGGAAGGGCTGTCATTCCGCCGCGACTCGCAGAACGGCGACCCGCGATTCACCCGCAACCGCGTGCGCGACCTGCTCGGCGACATCGAACGCCGGTTCCCGGGGGCAGCGACGCGCCTTGCCGAGGTGGGGCGGCAGGCCGAGCAGACCCAGGCCTTCGTCGCGGCGCAGGCGGCCGAGCGGCTGCCCTGGAGGCGGACCGCTCTCGGCATCACATTGCCGTGGCAGGAGTTCCGGACCGCTCCGGAGGCGCTGCAGATGGAGGCGCTCTTCCAGGGCTACGATCTGCTGCTGCGCGGCACGGGTCCGCGTCGCCTGCCGCGCCGATTCCTGCTCCCCATCCTGCGAGCGGCGGGAAAGAACGCGGAGCGGGTGCGCGCGGCCGGCCACGGTGTGGTCATCGAGCGCTTGGCAGCCCATCTGGTCATGTCGGCCGCGGTTGTCCATGGCGCCGGAACCGGCTATCTTTGGAAGGCCGTAAGGAGCGGATCGTATAGAATACCGGAGACGCAGGTCGAAATCCGGAGAGCGGAACCCGTGGCTGGCGAGCGGACGGTTGCCGGCACAGCTTCGCCAGGCGCAGGTTCGATAGGCGGAGTGCGGGTGGGCTCGATTGACGGACCCCTCCTGGTTCGGTCGTGCCGGCCCGGAGATGAGATCCGGCTGCACTCCGGCGTCAAGCCTCTCGCCGCCTTGCTGCGCGAGTGGGGCGCGCCGGAAGCGCATCGGTGGATGATCCCCGTGGTCGCCGATAGACGTGGTGTGCTGGCGGTCTGTGGTGCTGCGTTCGGTTATCAGGACGTGCGGAGCGTACGCTGTGCCGGCCGCGAGGACGGTGCCGACCGCGAGGACGGTGCCGACCGCGAGGACGGCGCCGACGGCGAGGGCGGCGGCACGGGCGCGGTGATCGCGATCAGCCGCGTGGAGGAGGAGTCGTGAGTAACCGTTCGCAAGAGCCGAAGAAGCCGGACCCCGGGAAGCCGGATCCCGGACTGCCCAAGCTGCCGTTCAACAACCGGGTCGCGCTGATCACCCTGCTCGCGCTGATCGCCCTGTTCGTGCTGCTGGTCGTCTACAACAACGAGCGCAGTTTCGCGCAGGAGATCGCCTACTCCGTGTTCCTGGCCTACGTCGACGGCAAGGAGGTCGCGGAGGTCAAGATCGTCGATGGATTCGAGATCCTCGGCACCTACCGGAACGACGACAGACAGTTCAGGACCACCATTCCCTATCACGATCCGCAGCTCCTGAACCGGCTGGAGAGCAGCGGCGTGCGGGTTACGGGCGGCCCGAAGCCGGTTTCGCCCTTCCGGATCTTCATCGAGTTCCTGCCGTGGGTGCTCGGCATCTTCTTCATCTGGTTCATGTTTCGCCAGGTGCAGGGCTCCGGCAACCGCGCCTTCTCCTTCGGCAAGAGCCGCGCCAAGCGCTACCTGGACACCAGCAAGAAGATCAGCTTCACCGACGTCGCAGGCCAGGAAGAAGCCAAGTACGAGCTCGAGGAAGTGGTGGAGTTCCTCAGCAATCCCGCCAAGTTCTCGCGCATCGGCGCCAAGATACCCAAGGGGGTGCTGCTGGTCGGGATGCCCGGAACCGGCAAGACCCTGCTGGCCAAGGCGATCGCCGGTGAGGCGAACGTGCCGTTCTTCCACATGTCCGGTTCCGACTTCGTGGAGATGTTCGTCGGCGTGGGTGCCAGTCGCGTCCGCGACCTGTTCGAGCAGGGCCGCAAGCACGCCCCGTGCATCCTGTTCATCGACGAGCTGGACGCGGTCGGCCGCACGCGGGGCGCCGGCTACGGCGGCGGCCACGACGAGCGGGAGCAGACGCTCAACCAGATGCTGGTGGAGATGGACGGCTTCGACACCAAGGACGGCGTGATCATCATCGCCGCGACCAACCGGCCCGACGTCCTGGATCCTGCGTTGCTGCGGCCGGGCCGGTTCGACCGCCAGGTGGTCGTCGACATGCCGGACGTCAAGGGCCGTGAGGAGATTCTCAAGATCCACTCGAGCAAGATTCCCGTCGGCGGTGACGTGGACATCAACCGGGTCGCCCGCGCCACTCCCGGCTGCTCGGGCGCCGATCTGGCGAACATCGTCAATGAGGCGGCGCTGCTGGCCGCCCGCAACGGCAAGGACCAGGTGGGCATGGCCGACCTGGAAGAAGCGCGCGACAAGATCATGATGGGCCTGGCTCGCCGTTCCAAGGTGATCCAGCCGGCCGAGCGGGAGATGATAGCCTTCCACGAAGCCGGACACGCGCTGCTTCACTACCACCTGGAGCACGCCGACCCGCTGCACAAGGTCACGATCGTTCCGCACGGCCGGGCGCTCGGCGTTTCCTTCTCGCTGCCGGAGAACGACATGTACACGCGTGGCAAGGGCTGGCTGCTGCACCGCATCACCATCACCATGGGTGGCTACGCGGCGGAGAAGCTGCGTTACGGCGAGACAAGCACCGGAGCTCAGAACGACATCGAGCAAGCCACGGAGCTGGCGCGGCGCATGGTCTGCGAATGGGGCATGAGCGACACGCTGGGGCCGGTTTCGTACGGCCAGAAGGAAGAACCCATCTTCCTCGGCAAGGAGATCGCCCGGCACAAGGACTACTCGGAGGAAACCGCCCGGCACATCGACCAGGAAGTGGGCGCCATCATGTCGTCGCGGCTCAAGGAGGCGGCCGATCTTCTCAAGCGCCACGACGATCAGCTGCAGATGCTGGCCACGGCGCTCCTTGAGAAAGAAACGGTCGAGGATGCCGAGATCCGCATCCTGCTCGGCTTCCCCGAGCGCGAAGACCTGTCCGGCGGCGCGCTGGCCGAAGGCCGGCCGGCCTGAGGATCCCCTGAGAGAGCGTTCCGGGAGTCCGCTCGTGCGCGAGCACATTCGCAACTTCTGCATCATCGCCCACATCGACCACGGCAAGTCGACGCTGGCCGATCGCTTCATCCAGCGCGCGCACGTCGTGTCGGACCGGGAGTTCCACGACCGGTTGCTCGACAGCATGGAGATCGAGCGCGAACGCGGCATCACGATCAAGTCGCAGGCGATCTCGCTTCCGCACCAGCACGACGGCACCCGCTATCTTCTGAACCTGGTCGATACCCCCGGACACGTCGACTTCACCTACGAGGTGTCGCGCGTGATCAGCGCCTGCGAGGGCGCGCTGTTGCTGGTGGACGCCACGCAGGGCGTGGAGGCGCAGACCCTGGCGAACTACTACCTCGCGTTGGAACACGACCTGGAAGTGATCCCGGTGATCAACAAGGTCGACCTGGCGGCCGCCGACATCGACCGGACCCGCGGGCAGATAGAACGGGACCTGGGCCTCGACGGGGAGGACGCCGTGCTCGTGTCCGCCAAGACCGGCCAGGGGATCGACCGGCTTCTGGAAGCGATCGTTGCGCGCGTTCCTCCACCCGACGGCGACCCTCAGGCGCCGCTGCAGGCGCTGGTGTTCGACTCCGCCTACGACCCGTACCGCGGCGTGGTCGTGCACCTCCGGGTGGTGTCCGGCCAAATCGTCCCGAACGCGCGCATCCGCTTCTGGGCGGGTGACGATGCCACCTACCGGGTCGAGGAGCTGGGGCTGTTCGGGATCAAGCCGCGACCGGCGGATGTCCTGAACGCCGGCGAGGTCGGCTACCTGGTGGCCGGGATCAGGTCGGTGGGGCAGGCGCGCGTGGGCAACACCATCACCGAGGCGGAGCGCCCGTGCCAGGCGCCGCTGCCCGGGTTCCGCGAGGCGAAGCCGGTGGTGTTCGCGGCCATCTACCCGATGGACGCCGACCAGTATGAAGAGCTGGCTGCGGGGCTGGAGCGGCTGCAGCTCAACGACTCCACGCTGAGCTTCGCCAAGGAGTCTTCGGTGGCGCTCGGCTTCGGCTTTCGGTGCGGCTTCCTCGGCCTGCTGCACCTGGAGGTGGTCCAGGAGCGGCTGGAGCGGGAGTTCGGCCTCGGCGTGGTCCTGACCTCACCGTCGGTCGAGTATCGGATGCAGCTTCAGGACGGGTCGGAGCTCAGCGTGCATACGCCGGGCGAATACCCGGACCCGGGCAGCATCGAGGGGACCCAGGAGCCGTACGTGCGCGCGTCGATCATCACGCCGTCCGAGTACGTCGGCGCGGTGATCACCACCTGTCTGGAACGGCGCGGCATCCAGCAATCGCTCAACTACCTGGATGAGACGCGCATGGAGCTGCGCTTCGACCTGCCGCTGGCGGAGATCGTGACCGACTTCTATGATCGGTTGAAGTCCGTCACGCGCGGCTACGCGTCATTCGACTACGAGGTCGCCGACTACCGTGACACGGACATCGTGCGGCTGGACGTTCTGCTGAACGGCCAGCCCGTGGACGCGCTGGCACAACTGGTGTTCCGCGGTTCGGCGGTCCGCCGCGCGCGCGAGGTGTGCCGAAGGCTTCGCGACGAGATCCCGCGCCACCAGTTCAAGATCCCCGTGCAGGGAGCGATCGGCGGTCAGATCATCGCGCGGGAGACGATCAACGCCTATCGCAAGGACGTGACCGCGAAGCTGTACGGGGGCGACGTCACGCGCAAGCGCAAGCTGCTGGAGAAGCAGAAGGCCGGCAAGAAGCGCATGAAGGCGGTCGGAGCCGTGCAGATCCCCAAGGACGCGTTCGTGGCGGTGCTGCGCGGCGCCGACGCGTAGAAGCCCGCTCCGCGGGCTTCAATCCCGCCCGGGGCCCGCGGGACCTCGCCCGATCAGCCGCCGCCGGTGATGACCGCGAACGCCTGCGCGAAGTTGTCCTCCAGCAGGCCGCTGCCGTTGACCCACCACACCAGGTCGTCGTTCATCGCCCGTTCGGCGAACCATCCGAACATGGTCTCCCCGAGTACCTCGTTCCGCAGGTGCTCCTGGGGCAGCTCGCGCTCTTCGAGCAGGCTGAGCACGATCACCTGATCGGTCAGTCGGACGGGCGCGGACACGTCGCCGGTCCGCTGCAGCGCAAAACCCTGCTGGAAGAAGTCCTCGAACTCCTCCGCACCGGACAGAAGCGGCAGTTCGCCCGCGGCCCTGACCGGTCGCAGTGACACGGAGTTCCGGAAGTTGATCGGAAACCACTCGGTCGCGTGCACGGTCAACTCGAGATCGGCGGCAGCCGTGCGAAAGTCGGTTTGCGATGCCGCCACGGCGAAGCGGTCGGCCTGCGCCAGCAGGTAGTCTTCCACCCGGCCGCGTTCGAAGGTGACCAGGTAGGCCCGGACCGTGGCGAGGGTGTCGGCGTCCGAGAAGTCGGGCTCGATGACCCGGCTGTCGGCACGATAGAGGTAGAAGACGTCTTCCGTTCGTCCGGCGAGCACGGGGGATACTTCGCCTTCGCCCAGGGCGAACACCTGGTTCGCCGTTTCCGCATCGTCGAAGGCGCGGCTCACGTCGAAGAAGTAGCGAAGTCCCATGTCGCCGCCGGATTCACGGAACCCGTCCTGCGAATGGGCGCGCGCCTGGTCCTCGAACGTGGCGGTGCCGGACACGATGCGCTGCCGGATCTCCTCGGCGGCCTCGGCTTCGCCCCTGACCTGGATGCGGCTGAGGCCGACGCGGCGGAAGTCGCCCGCGCTGTCCGCGGCGTATGCCGCGACTTCCTCGTCGGGGTAGGCGCCGTAGCTCAGGCTGACGAACTCGAAACGCCGTTCGTGGCGGATCATCTCCTCGTAGAAGGCGATCTCGCTCTCACTGCTCAGACGGCCGCTCGTCAGATCGTCCCGGTACCGCTGCCTGAGGAGCAACTCGCGCAGCCGTTCCAGGTTGCCTTCCCGCGTGGCCACCGGCATCTGTTCGAGGTCTTCGTAGCGGGCCACCGACTCGATGAGGGTCTGGTCGACGCGCTGCTGGGAAACGTGGACGCCGGCGGCCACCGCCAGGTGCACCTGTGCGGTATGGAGCACGGTGGCGCTGTACGCGTCGCGCCAGATGTTGCTGAGCAACGCCCGCGGATCGGTGTCCTCCGCCGCCTGCGCGGTGTAGTCCCGGTAGAACCGATCGTACGACGCCCCGAAGAAGTTGGTCGGGGTGTACGAGAGCTCCTGGCCGTCGTAGGTCCCGAACACGATCGCCGACCCGCTCCCGCCGACCCCCGATGGAGCCAGCGTACCGATCATCGACACGCCGATGATGACCATTACCACGATGCTGAACCCGTAGAGGAGGTAGGACCGGTTGCTGCGTGTCTCTACGGACAGCGGGTTGCCGCCCCGCGCCATGGACGACGAAGGTAGCCACGCGGCAGGCCGCTGTCAACGCGGGTCGCGGTCGCCGTGCCACTCCGGCCCCCATCCGGCCGGCCTTGACAAGCGCGCCACGACGGCGCACCCTTCGGCTCTCATCCGGGGGCGTGGCGAAGCTGGTTATCGCGCCGGCCTGTCAAGCCGGAGGCCGCGGGTTCAAGTCCCGTCGCTCCCGAAACACAACCACGGGCTGTGGCGCAGTGGCTAGCGCGCTCGGTTCGGGACCGAGAGGTCGGGAGTTCAAGTCTCCCCAGCCCGATTCCCGCGCGCCGTGCGCCGCGGGCCCCACCACTCGCCGTCGATTCCGGATTCCAGGCGGGGGACTCAACCTCCCGTAGCGAGCCGCCGAAGATAGGGAAGTCGTGCTGCGAGGGTTGCTGTTGCTGTCGATCTGCTTGTGGGCCGTGGGCTGCGCGCACGGCCAGGAGCGCTACTACGTCATGCAGCGGGGCGACACGCTGTACAGTGCTTCGCGCGAGGTGGGCATCCCGGTGCAGGAGTTGATGGCGGCCAACGACATAACCGACGCCCGGCGGGTGCCGGCGGGAACGCGCCTCCGGCTGCCGGGCGGCGACGCGGTCTCGCAGGCGGCGGTGCCGACGATGCCCGTTACCTACGCCATGGTCAGGGGTGACACGCTGTACTCGATCGCGAACCGGTTCGATCTGGACGTCCGCGAGCTGATGCGCCTGAACGACATCGACGATCCGCGCGATCTCGCCACGGGTACCGTGCTGACGCTCCAGGGCGTGGGCGATGAGCGGGACCTGGAGGAGCCGGTCCTGTGGCCCACCGAGGGCGAGCGGCAGAGGTTGACCGGCAAGCTGCGGGGCGTGGCGATCCACGGGGCTCGCGGACAGGCGGTCCGTTCGGTTTCCTCGGGAACGGTGACCTGGTCCGGGCCGAGTCGCGGCTACGGGTACGTGGTCCTGGTTCGCAGGGACAGCTACGTCTACGCGTACCTCAACAACGAGCAGGTGCTCGTGCAGGTCGGCGACCGCGTACAGGTCGGTTCGGAGATCGGCACGCTCGGCGTTGCCCCTCACGACAACACGCCGCAGTTGTACTTCGTGGTCACGAAGGACTCGCGCTTCGTCGATCCCGTCTCCGCGCCGCGCGCTTAAGCGCTCACATCCGGCCGGTGGCGGAGACGAAAGCGGCGTCCGGCGGGAACGTCGACACGCCGTACGCCGACACGCCAGACGCCGACACGACGGACCTGGTCTTCCGGTTCGGGGCGTCGCCGTCGACCATCCGCTTCGTCCCGGCGCTGAGCTCCGCCGACGTGGGGCCGCCGGAGAACGCCCTGCTGGTCTGCGACCACCATACCGCGCCGCTGCTCCCGGCGGGAGCGCCGGAGGCGCTCCGCGTCGACGCGGAGGAGGCGGACAAGGACTGGGGCACGGTCGCGCGGGTCATCGATGCCGCTCACCGGGCGGGACTGGATCGCGGCGCCAGCGTCACGGCGCTCGGTGGCGGCGTGCTGTGCGACGTCGTCGCCTTCGCCGCCTCGGTGTACCTGCGCGGCGTGCGCCTGGTCCTGATTCCCACGACCCTGGTGGCCATGGTCGATGCCGCCGTGGGGGGCAAGACCGGCATCGACTACGAGGGCCGCAAGAACCTGATCGGTTCCTTCTATCCGGCGGCGGAGGTGGTGGTGTGGCCGGGCGCGCTTGCAAGCCTGCCGCCGCGGCAGCTCGCGGCCGGGATGGCGGAGGTGGTCAAGACCGCGTTGCTGGGCGACCCGGGTCTGGTGGAGCTCCTGGAACGCGACGGATTCGCGGCGGTCACGGGCGGCGCCGCGGCGGCCTGCGCGGTGGTGCGCCGGTGCGTGCAGGTGAAGGGCGGCATCGTGGCCGCGGACCCCACCGAGCGCACCGGGCTGCGCGACGTGCTCAACCTGGGACACACCTTCGCACACGCCCTGGAGGCGGTGACCGGCTTCGCCCCGTGGAACCACGGAGAGGCGGTGGCGTGGGGCATCGCCCGCGCCATGGATCTCGGCGTGCACCTCGGCGAGACGCCTCCGGCGTACCGGGAGCGGGTGCTCGCGCTGCTGGAGTCGCTCCGCTTCCGGTTGCGCGTGGGTTCGCAAGCGCCGCCGGCCGCGCTGGTGGAGGCGATGGCGGCCGACAAGAAGCGCCGCGGTGGGCAACTGCGCTTCGTGCTGCAGCGCGGCGTGGGCGACACGTTCGTACGCCCGGTCGAACGGGCCGAGGTGTTGCGCGTGCTGGCCTCGGCCGCGCTGTAGCGCGGCCGGGACGGGCCTACCGCTCGGAGGTCCGCTCCAGCAGCTCGGACAGGTGTTCCTCAAGCGGCAGCGGACCGCCGGCCACCGACTGCAGGCTGGCCAGCGTCTCTTCCACGGCATGGCGCCATCCGCGGCGCGGTTGCAGGCGGAAGCCGCCTGAGCCGTCCGCGGCCAGGGACAGGAAGCCCAGTCGGCGGCTGCCTGCGCCGCGCGGGACGACGCGCAGGGCGAACCCGGCTGCCGCGAGCAGCGGCGCCCGGTCCGAGTGCGGGTCGAACCGCCGTTCCGGCCAGGTGCGCAGGACCCCTTCGTCGAGGCGAAGGTGGGGAAGGGCCTGCAGGATGGCGGAGAGCGGCGCGCCGCGCATCAATTCCCCGCCGCTCTCCCGTACCGCCCCGCGCACGTCTCCGAGGTCGCGCCGGCTGGCGCCCGCCAGCTCCACTCGCCGGTCGCGGACCACGCTCCACTCCAGGATCGCGTACCGTCGCGAGCCCTTGCCGGGCGTCAGCGGCAGGGTCACCCCGCCAAGCTGGAGGGTGGCGCTGGCGCGTGGCGGTCGCGAGCCGCGGGCTCCCTCGCGGTCGCTTCGGCCACGGCCCGAACGCGGCCGTGACCGCGGTTCCGGAACGAGCGCCTCGGCCAGTCGCCCATCGATGCGCGGGAGCATCGCGGTGCGCAACGGGGAGACCGATCGGGCGTACAGACGCGACGTGCGCACGATCTCGCCGGCGACGATGAAGCGCGCATCCTCCCGGTACATGGATGATCCCGGGTGGATGTGGATCCGCTCGGCGGACAAGGACCGAAATACCCCCCGGCCCGTGTTGACGCACACGGACTGGATCAACCCGCGCGCGATCGCGCACAGGTAGTCGTGCAGGGGCCCGCCCCCGGAAATCGGTACACCCATGTCCGAGACGATGCGGGAGAGCTGGCGCTTGATGTTGGAAATCTCGCCGAGCACCCGATCGTCCAGGAAGTGGCGCTTGCAGAATCCCTCCCGGTCGCCGGCCTGCTCGAACCTGCGCAACAGCTCCAGGAATCCCGCGAAGTCGCCGAGCCGGTGGTGGAAGGCCTGGTGAGCGCCGCGCGCCTGCTCCTCTTCTCCCAGCGGATACAGGAACGGCGAAGGCGTCGACAGGAACGCCGCGCCGGTGATGGCTTCGTCGATGACCGTCGGGTAGCGGTGGATGGCCTCGACGATCACGCGCGCGAGCCGCGGCAGAATCGGAAACAGGACCATCTGTTCGCCGATTCCGGTCAGGCGGCGGCCGTCATCCAGCGCGCCGAGCCAGCGCAGCGAGTCCACGGCGGCGCGGATGTGCCGCCGGCCCGGGGGCGAGATGAAGTCGAAGCCCTCGAAGTCGTCGATACCCAGATCGGCCATGCGCAACACGACCTCGGTCAGGTCGGTCCGCAGGATTTCCTCTTCCGTGAACGGCGGGCGGTCGTCGAACGATCGCCGGTCGTACAGCCGGTAGCAGACGCCGGGGCGCGTCCGTCCAGCGCGGCCGGTGCGCTGGTCGCAGGAGGCCCTGGAGATCGATGTCTCGGTGAGGGAGGCCGTGAACGTGCGTGGATCGTAGGCGTTGAGCTTTGCCCGCCCCGGGTCGATGACCCAGACGATGCCGTCGATGGTCAGGCTCGTTTCGGCGATGTTGGTCGCTGCCACGACCTTGCGCCTCCCCGGGTAGTCGTCGAACACCCGCTGCTGCTCGTCGCCGCCGAGTCTGGCGAACAGCGGCAGCGGCGCAAGCGCCCGGCCGAGCCGCAGGGAGCGCAGCGTCTCCATGCACTCGCGGATCTCGCGCTCGCCGCTCAGGAAGATCAGCACGTCGCCCGGCTCGCCGGTGCGGTCGATCTCGGTCACGATGTCGCCGATCGCCGCCCGGGTCGCCTCCGGATCGTTCTCGGGTTGGACGGGCCGGTAGTGGACGTCGACGGGGAAGCTGCGCGAGTCCACCCGCACGATCGGACAGCCTCCGAAGTAGGCCGAGAAGACCTCGGCGTTGATGGTGGCCGAGGAGACCACCACGCGAAGGTCGTCACGCCGCTCCAGAACCTGTTTGAGCAGGCCCAGTGTGAAGTCGATGTTGAGGCTGCGCTCGTGCGCCTCGTCCACGACCACCACCTGGTACTCGCGCAGGTCGCCGTCGAGCTTGATCTCCTGCAGCAGTATGCCGTCGGTCATGATCTTGATCGCGCAGGAGCGGGTCGTCGTGTCCTCGAACCGCATCTTGTAGGCGATCAGGTCTTCCGGAACGCCGTCCGCGGCGGCCATCTGCCGCTGCAGGTACCGGCACACCGAGACCGCGGCGATGCGCCTGGGCTGGGTGATGCCGATGCGCGCCGTGCGTCCGTAGCCGTGCTCGTACAGCAGCCGGGGGATCTGCGTGGTCTTGCCGGAGCCGGTCGGGCTCTCCACCACGACCGCGCGGTGCTCATCGAGCGCAGCCAGGATGCGCCCGCGGTGCCGGTAGACCGGCATGTGCAGCGCCGGGTCCGGCATCGGCATCATGAACGGCCGCCGGGCGATCGGTGGCCGGCCGGACCCGCGCCGCCGGCAGGTGCTTCCGTTACCGTGACGGGGTAGGATTGCTTCCGGTGTTGAGGCGGTACCGGATGTCGGCCGACGGCGAGCACGCCGTCACCGCCCGCGTCTATACGCGAGACGAGCACGGAATCGAGCGCGATCAGTTCGATCGCGACGCGCTGGCGGTCGTCGGCCGCCTGCAACGCGCCGGCCACGAGGCGTACGTCGTCGGAGGCGCCATCCGCGACCTGGTCACCGGCCGGATCCCGAAGGATGTCGATGTCGCCACCAGCGCCCGTCCGCGCATGGTCACGCGGCTGTTCTCCCGCGCGCGGATCATCGGCCGGAGGTTCAAGATCGTGCACGTGCCGGCCGGCCGGCAGGGGATCGTCGAGGTGTCGACCTTCCGCGGGCCGGCCACAGGGGGGACGGGCACGGACACGGGGGGGATGGGCACGGGGGGGACGGGCACGGATGGCGACAACCACTACGGCACCATGGCCGAGGATGCGCTGCGCAGGGATTTCACGGTCAACGGATTGTACTACTGTCCCCGGCGCCAGCAGATCATCGACTATGTGGCAGGCTTCCGGGATCTCACCGCCGGCCGCCTGCGGACCATCGGCGATCCCAAGCAGGCGTTCGTGGACGACCCCGTGCGCATGTTGCGGGCGATCAAGTACGCCGCCTTTCTGGGCGTGCGCGTGCCTGAAGGGTACCGGCGGCTGATCCGGCGGCACGCCGGACTGCTCGGCGAGTGCCCGACCGGACGGCTGAGCGAGGAACTGCGCAAGCTGCTCGCCTCCGGCAACGGTTCGGCGATCGTCCTGGACTGCGCGCGGCTGGGGCTGCTTGCCGCCATGCTGCCCGCGGTGGCCGGGTGCGTGCGTCCGCGCCGCCAGGATCCGCTGATCGTGGAGCTGGCCCGCATCGAGCGCACGGCCCGGGCAGGCGAGGAGGTGCGCCAGCGGGCGATGGCGGCACTGGCGGCCGCGGTGAACGGGACCGGCAGCGACCCCACGCTGCGCGGCGTGAAGGACGCGTTCGCGCCGCTCGCGATCACGAACGACGACGCGCGCTCCATCGTCGCGTCCCTGGGCGGAGGTCAGGTCGAGCCGAACGCCAGGCCCCGGCGGCGGCGTCGTTCGCGATCACGCCGTGCCCGTCACGCCGGCGGGTAGCGCCCCCTATTGGTCGGCGTCCGGAAGCAGGCTGCCGACGGTTACGTCCACCTGGCTCAGCACGAGACCCGCGTAGCGCTGCAGGCTGGACATGATGAGCTCGCGCAGGTCGTGCAGCCCGGGTCCCGCCGCCGCTCCGGACGGAACGTCGACGATCACTTCCAGCGCCCACGCTCCGGTCGACTTGCTGACGATCACGCGGGCGAGGCGCAGGCTGGGATCGTGCTCATGCAGGCAGTGCGCGACCATCTGGGTCAGCGCCGCCTCCGACACCGACACGGCTCCGCGGCTCTCGCCGATCACCTCCGTCTTCTCGAACACCATGCCCTTGTTGCGCAGCACGCCCCGCTGCCAGAAGATCCTGATGGCGTCGATCGCCATGTGTGCGTAGTCCCGGCGCACTTCGACCGGCGGTACCGGGATGATGTGCTTGCCTTCGGACTCGCGCGCCGCGCGCGCCGCGTCGATCTCCGCGCGGCTGGCGATCTCCTCGATGTGCAGATACCTGTGCGGCGCCGGCAGGGCGAGCCGGCGGGTGATGAGCTGCACCATCCTGGCCGAGGTGCCCAATACCAGCACGCGGCGCGGGCGCATGGCCGCGATCCTCCGGCGGGCTCCCTGAGCGGCGCGCGGGTCGTGGAAGACCGCGGTCTTCACGGCGGCGAGGGCGTTGTTGGCGACCTTTGCCGACCGGCCGCCCAGGATCTTCTGGTTCCGGATCAGCAGCCCGTCGTCGATGATGAGGTCCATGCCGTGGCGCGTGGCGATGAGCTGCGCCCGGAAGCTCTTGCCGGTGCCGCTGCGGCCGATGAGCGCGGTGACGCGCACGCCGCGCAGCCGCCACGTCAGGTGATGCACCAGGGTTCGAATCCACGTCATCAAGGTACCGGCAGTCAATGTATCGGGCGCGCAACGTAACGGGCGCGCAACGTGACCGCCGCTCGCTCCCAGTCGGCGGAGTGCCGGGCGAGCCGCGCGATCTCCGGCGGCGCCTCCAACCACCGTGCACCAGTACAGCGCAGAAGGGAAGGGTCGCCGGAACACAACAGCCAGGCGTGCAGGAACGGCCGCCTGCGCCGTCGCGATCCGTAGCGCCGATCGCCGGCGAGCGGCATGCCGGCACTCGCGCACAGGGCCCGGACCTGGTGCCGCCGGCCGGTGCGGGTGGACACCGCGGCCAGGGTCATGCCGGCCACCGTGCCGATCGGGTGCAGCGAGGCGCGCAGCAGCGCGGCTCCCCGGTCGATCACCGCGCGCCGGCGCGCGGCGTCGTAGCGAAGGCGCGCCTGCAGGACCTGCGGGCGGCGCACCGTCCGTTCCACCACCACGAGGTAGACCTTCGTGGCGCGGCGCTCACGCAGCAGCGCCGTCAGGTCGCGCGCCGCGTCGATCGTCTTTGCGTAGACCAGCAGCCCGGAGCAGATCCGGTCCAGCCGGTGCACGGCGACCGGGCGGAACGACAGCGATCCCGGCACCCGATCGGCCAGGACCGGTTCCAGGCTGTGACTGAGCGGCAGCGGCCGTTCGGAGACGGGCCCGGCGACCGCGACCCCGGCCGGCTTGTCGGTCACGAACACGTGCTCGTTGTCCATGAGGGTGGGAAAGCGGGCCGGGATCTGCCGGGCGCGAGCGGCGGTCCGATCGGACGGCGCGACCGCAGCTTCGTTCGCTTCCTGTGCCGCTCCGGCCGCCGCGGATGAAAGCGATGCCGGCAGCGTGATGCGGTCACCGGGCGAGACGCGGGCGCCCGGCACCGTGGGCGCGCCGTTGAGGCGCACCGCACCGGTCCGCAGCAGCCGATACAGCAGGCTCAACGGCGTGGTCGGATGCATCCGGCGCAGGACGCGGTCGATGCGCCGGCCGGCGTCATTACGCTGCGCTTCGCAGGTCCTGCCCTGTCGGCTCATCGTCGTGCCGTCACGACCGTCGTGCCGTCACGAGTGACACCGGCGCCGGGAGCTCATGCCGCTCGGATGGTACCGCAGCGTGGCCGTCGCCGGTCACGTTGACACTTGCTCCGGCGCAATTCGATAGTGGACGGATGCGCCGATCGGAGGCGGCTGCGCGCGCCCCGGCCGTGGCTTGGCGCCTCGCGCCCGCCGAACGGGACCGCGATCCGCGCCGGCGGACGGCCGGGAGCCTGCTTGCCGTCTTGTTCCTCGGTACCATCGTGGCGCCCGTGGCCGTTCCGCTGTTCTCGGCGCACGCCCAGATCTGGGATGGATACTATCTGCTCGGCGGAGAGGGGGCCGGCGGCCTCGACGGCGCCTCGCTCGAGCGGGTGTTCGCCGGATCGGTGACCCCTGCCGCATCGGTACGGTTCACGATTTTCGGCGGATTCGCGGAAGTGCCGGTAGATCGGCTGGCGCAACGGCTGGACCGAGTGGACCCCCGTTTCGATCCGTTTCTGCGCGGCGTCACCGGTCTGTTCGCCGCCAGCGACCCTTCGGGCAGGGAGTGGAGCCTCGGCTACCTGCGCACCGACCTGCCGCCGGCGGGGTTGTTGCTCCGCCTGGCGTTCCGGGCCCCGGAGGCGGCACGTGCGGTGCTGGACTTCGACGTCCGCGGCCGGCTGCTGGCAGCCGGCCTGGTAGCCGCGGTCGCCGTGGCCGCGATCGGGGTTCGCTCCGTCGCCGGCCGTCCCGCGTCGGGGCTGGGCATGGCGGGCATCGTGGCGCCGTGGACGGTAGCGGCGCTGAACGCCGGCGGCGTGGCGGTGATCGCCGCGGCCGCGGTGGTCTCCGCACTCTGGCGCCTGCCCGGTCCCGTGCCGGCGCGGGCGGCCGGCGGGGCTGCGGTCGCCGTCGCGGTGGTGGTGACGGCCAGCTTCCTGATCGCCGGAGCGCTGGCGGGCTTCGCGGTCAGCGCGGCCAGCTTGGGCTCCATCGCCGCGACGGCGTCGTCGAGCGCCCGCAGGACAGCGCTGCCAGGCGGACCGCGCCGGCGGTCCGCCGACCTGGTCGCCTCCGGATCGCTGGTCGCTCTGGCGACCATGGTCGCGACCGCAGGGGCATCGCTGCCGGCCGTATGGGTGCCTGCCCCGGAAGCCGGCAGCGCAGCACGCGCCCGGGACGAACTCACGTGGGAGGGGCTCCGCGGGCTCGGCGTATCGGACGGGGACCGGGGTGCTCTGCCGAACGCTGCCGACTACGTTGCGCACGTGGCATTCCAGGAAGGCCTGCCGTACGGCCGCGCCTACCGGCTGCCGACCGAAGGCGAGCGCTTGACCGTGTCCTCGTTTCGGTTCGACGCGCGCGAACGCCGGCTGCTGCGCCGTGAGAGCGTGGTCGCCAGCTACGACCTGCGCTGGCTGCAGCGGACGATCTCCGAGGCGGGTGGTGTCGGCCGGCTGCTCCTTGACGCGGGCGCCGTGCCGGTGCGCCGGCAACGGCTGGCCGATGCCGCGCGCACTCGCCGGGAAACAGGCGCCGCGATCCCGCTGGGCCTGGCGGCCGGAGCTGTCTCGGTAGGTGCAGCGCTGTGGGCGCGCCCCACCCGGAAGGGACGCCTGTGAGCGGGCCGGCAGGAACGGTCAACCTGATACTGGGCCTGTGCAGCCAGCGCCCCGTGGGCTGTTCGGACTCGGATCACGAAGCTTCCTACCAGAGGAGCTACAAGCCGCTGGCGCAGCTCGCCTACCGCTTCCCGGACTCCCGCTGGATGTTCCATCTGGGCGGCGAGCTGCTGGAGTGGATCGATCGCCGGCACCCGGAGTTGATCATGCTGCTCCGCGAGATGGTCAAGCGGCGCCAGATGGAGCCTCTCGGCGGGGGCTTCTATGCGCCGGTGCTGCCGATCATCCCCGCGCTCGATCGCGTTGGGCAGATCGAGAAGCTGACGACCGAGCTGCGCGTGCGCTTCGGCACCCGACCTCGAGGGGTGTGGCTTGCCGACTGCGTATGGGAGCCATCGCTGGCGCACTCCCTGGTGGGCGCGGGCATGGAGTTCGCGTTCCTGGATTCCCGGCAGTTCCGGGCCACCGGCGTGGCCGGCGGCCAGCTCCACCGCGCCCATCTCACCGAGGACGAAGGCAGGGTGCTGTCGGTGATGCCCATCCACCATCGCCTTGGGGACCTCATGGAGTCGGTTTCCCCGGAGCAGGCAGTCGCGTCGCTCTGCCGCGCCGGTGACCTCGAGGGCAAGCGGGTGGCGGTCGCCCTCGACGAGCCGGAGGACCTGGGCGACCACCGGTGGCTGGAGCGCTTTCTGGAACTGGTCAGCGCCGACGCGCGCATCGTGCCGACCACGCCGCGGGCGTACCTGCGGCGCCACGGCACCGACGGGTTCGTCTACCTGGACTGCGGCATGGACGCCGGTCGCAGTTCGTCCTCGCGAACGGCCGCGGCGTCCGCAAGCGACCGCGGCGTGTTCCGCCGGCACGTGTCCCGGCTGCCTGACTGCCGCCTTCTCTACGCGAAGATGGTGCACTCTTACCTGCTCGTGAACCAGGTGCGCGGCGACCGCGAGCGGCGCCGCGCCGCGCGCAACGACCTGTGGCGGGGGCAGTGCGGCCACGCCTACTGGAGCCGGCCGGACGGCGGGATCCACACCCGCCGCACCCGCGATGCGGTCTACGAGTCCCTGCTGCAGGCGGAAGTGCAGGCACGCGACCCGACGTCGTTTCTGCCGTCCATCCTGCGGACCGACTACGACATGGACGGGCACCCCGAGCTGCTGTATCACGGGCGCCAGTACAACGCCTACGTGCACACCGCCGGCGGCATCCTGTTCGAGCTGGACTACCTGCCGGGCTCGGTGAACTACATGAACACTTTGACGCGCACGGAGGACACGGGACCCGACCGGGCCGACCCCTATCTCAAGCGCGGGTTCGTGGATCACGTCCTGGCATCCGCGCCCACCGTCGCCGACTACACGAGCGGCTTTCGCTCCACGCCCGGCCCGGCCGGCGAGCGGTACGTGGTGCAGTCCGTGGACGACGATCGCCTCACCCTGCTGCGCCGCGGTGTTGCCATCCCCGCGTCGGCGCCGGGCGTCGGAACGGACGGCTCGGTGCCGACCACGGACGGCTCGGTGCCGTCTACGGACGGCTCAGTGCCGTCTACGGACGGCTCAGTGCCGTCTACCCTGCACAAGTCCTATCGGTTCCGCGCCCGCTCGATGGAGGTCCGCTACGAGTTCGCTGCGGACCGCGACATCGACGCATGGCTCGCCGTGGAGATAAACCTTGCCGTCGCCGCCGGCAGCACCGCGCGCGCGGTCGGGCCGCGGGGCGCGCAACGCGCGCTCCGGCAACCCGTGTCGTTCGGCCCCACGACGCTGGTGGAGATCGACGATCCCGGCGGCGGGGCGCGGCTGACGATTCGTACGGGAGAGGCTCAGGCGGGGATCTATGCGCCCGTGCATGTCGGCGGCGAGTACCAGTACTGCGGGCTGGTGATCGCCTGGAGGCTGCGCTCCGGGGCGGGGGTACCGTGGACGCGCCGGGCATCGATCGCGTTCTCGCGTCTTCGCGCCGGGCGCGGCTCGTGATAACATGACGGCCGACGGCGGTATTCACATGATGCTATCCGAACTGCGGCAACGGCTTGCGGCGCTCAGCGCCGACATCGACGCCGCATGGAGGCGTCTTTGACCCGGAGCAGTCCGAGCGCCGCCTGGCCGAACTCGAGGAGCTGACCGCGGCGCCCGAGCTGTGGAACGACCGCGCCGCCGCGGAAACCACCTTGGCGGAATTGAAGCGGCTCAAGGGCCGGATCGAACCCTGGAAGGGGGTGCGCGACGCCGCCGAAGAACTGGAGACCCTGTGCGAGCTGGCCGCGGAGGAAAGCTCGGAGGAGCTGTCGGAAGAGATCGAGGCAGGCTTGGTCGCGCTGGAGGACCGTTTCGGCGCGCTCAATCTGCAGTCTCTCCTGGCCGGCCCGCACGATCGCGCCGACTGTTTCCTGACCATCCATGCCGGTGCGGGCGGCACCGAGGCGTGCGACTGGGTATCGATGCTGCTGCGCATGTACCTCCGCTGGGCGGAGGAGCGCTCCTTCGCCACCGAGGTCATCGACCTGACCGAGGCCGAAGGCGGCCTGAAGTCGACGACGGTTGAGCTCTCGGGGGAATACACCTACGGCTACCTGCGTGCCGAGACGGGGATCCATCGCCTGGTTCGCATCTCCCCGTTCGACGCCAACAAGCGCCGTCACACCACCTTCGCGTCGGTGTTCGCCTCGCCGGTGCTGGACGACACGGCCGACGTGGACGTGCGTCCCGAGGAGATCCGGGTGGACACGTACCGTGCGTCGGGCGCGGGCGGCCAGCACGTCAACAAGACCGACTCGGCGGTGCGCATCACCCACCTGTCGACCGGCATCGTCGTGCAGTGCCAGAACGAGCGCAGCCAGCACAAGAACCGCGCGACCGCGATGAAGGTGCTGCGCTCGCGCCTGTTCGAGCACCATGAAGCCGAGCGACGCAGCAAGCTGGAGGCGATTCAGGGTGACAAGAAGGAGATCTCCTGGGGCAACCAGATCCGCTCGTACGTCTTCCATCCGTACACGATGGTGAAGGACCACCGCACCAGGCATGAGGACGGCAACCTGCAGGCGGTGATGGACGGACGCATCGATCCGTTCATCGAGTCGTACCTGCGCCTGGCCGCAACCGCCTGAGAGGGCGCGCGTGAGTGCCCGGTGTCGCCTGGCACTGCTCCTGGCGGCGTGCTGGTCGGCCGCGCAGGCGGCGGCCGACCAGCACGACGGGTCCGCACCGGCGGAGCGGCGCGTGGGCTTCAGCCCGCTTGCCGGCGAGCTGGCGGCCGAGCACCGCTACCTGGCAGAGACGCTGCCGCGGCTGCTGCGCGAGCGCCTCGCCGGCATCGACGGCGTGGAGCTCGTCGATGCTGACGCTCCCGTCGGGGTCCTGCCTCGCCAGGTCGCGGCCGCGCGGGACATCGACCTGCTGATCTGGGGAACGATCGACAGCGCCGCCGATCACCTCGTCCTGGAGCTGCGCGCGTTCGACGCGGCGTCGGTGCGCACCGTCTGGTCGTACTATGAAGCCGGGCAGGCCGACGCGCTGCAGGGGGCGATCGATGCGGCCGCCGACGGGCTCGCGCCGCTGCTGCTGGGCCAGGCGTGGTCCCGGCTTGCGGTCGAGCCGGTACCGGCGGACAGTACCGTACGGCTCGACGGAGTGCTGGTCGGCGTCGGCACGACGCTGCTGCGCTACACCGCGCCGCGCCGCGCCACGCTGACGGTGTCGCGGCCGGGCTATCACCGGTCGGTCCGGCAGGTGGAGTTGGCGCCGGGGCAGGAGCTGCGCGTCACCGTGGAGCTCCTGCCGCGCGACCTGGGCATCGTGCTGCTCGACTCGCAGCCGACGGGCGCCGCCGTCTACGTGGCGTCCGTCTATGCAGGGGTGACGCCGCTACGGCTGCGGCGTCCACCGACGGACGCGGCCGTGTCGCTGGTGCTCGAGGGCCACGCCGACACCGCCGCGCGCATCGGACCGGCCACGCCGGGGACGCTCACGGTCCCCTTGCTGCCGGCCGGCTTCGACGGCGCCGCCGAGCAGGCGAGCGGCCGCGAACGGCTCTACGAGGAGCTGGGCTGGTTCGCGGTATCGCTCCTGCCGCCGTTGCTGCTCAGCGCGCTGGTCACCGACTTTGCCGCGCGCGACGCCGCCCTGCACGACGGCGGGCCGATCGCCTGGCAGCCGGCAACGATCGGCGTCACGGTAGGAGCGGTGGCGGCGGCGGGCTACTCCGTGTACCGGCTCGTGCGTACCATCGGGGTGATGATCGAGTACACGGAGACGGCCGACCGGCCGGCCGGATGATGTTCGGCCTGGGAAAGAGGCTGCGCGAGCTGTTCGGCTCGCAGCCGGAACGTCTGGACCTGATCGAGGACACGCTGCTGGAGGCGGACATCGGGCCACGCACGGTGGACGAGTTGCTCGAAGGCCTGGACGGGCGCAGCGGGCGTGGCGAGCAGGCGCTTGCCACCATCCGCCGGCGCGTGCTCGAACGCCTCCGCGCGGCGGCCGTGGAGCCCGCCCCCACCGGCGTGTCGGTGGTGATGGCCGTCGGCGTCAACGGGGTCGGCAAGACCACGAACCTGGCGAAGCTGGGCGCGCTGCTGAAACGGAGCGGCCGCCGCGTGCTGTTCGCTGCCGCCGACACGTTCCGCGCCGCGGCCGTCGAGCAGCTCGGCATGCACGGACAGCGCCTGGGCATCCCGGTGGTGGCGCAAGGACAGGGAGCCGACGCCGGCGCCGTGCTCTTCGACGCGATCGACAGCGCGACCGCCCGTTCGGTCGACATCGTGCTGGCCGACACCTCCGGGCGCATGCACACCAACGCCGGACTTGACGCCGAGCTACGCAAGCTGGTGCGGATCGCCGAGCGGCGCCGGGCCGCGCTGCACCGTCTGCTCGTGGTCGACGCCACGACCGGCCGCAACGCCTTCGATCAGGCACGCACCTTCCGCGACGGCGCCGGGGTGGACTCCATCCTGCTGTCCAAGCTGGACGCGACGGCGAAGGGCGGGGTGGTGCTCGACATCTGCCACCAGCTCGAGCTGGGCGTCTCCTTCGTGGGCACCGGCGAGCGGATGGAGGATCTGTCCCGGTTCGATCCGGAAACCTACGTCACCGGCTTGCTCGGCGACGGCCGCCGGACGTGATGCGCCGGTCGCTGCCGGCGCTCGCGGCGGCGCTCGCGGCCACGGCGGTCGTCTCGATCGTGGCGGAGGGCGCCTACGGCCAGGACGTGTACTACCGCTCGAACGAGATCGGCATACCCTTTGAGGAGATCTCGGAGCCGGCCGCCGCCGAACACCGGTTCGTGCTGGTGCATCGCGGCGCGGTGGAGGATGGCGACGGCGCCGGCGAGGAGCGTCTCCTGCTGGACGGGGGCCGCCGGATCCGGCGGTGGGTGACGCTGCGGGATGCGGGCGGCACGCTGATCGCCGAGTCCGACTACGCGGACGGGAAGCTGGTCGAAGAACGAAGCTTCGACGACACGGGCAAGCTCACGGAGGTGAGCGTCTACGACGGCGGGGTGCTGGCCAGCCGCGCCGCCTATGCGTACGAGCCGCGGAAGGTACGGGTGGTGGTGACCGGCAGCGACGGCGCGGTGCTGCAGACCGCGACCTACGAGCTGGCCGCCACCGGTCAGCTCCGTGACTTCGCCCGTGTCGAGCCGGGGGCGGATCGGCTGGGCGTCCGCTTCGTGTTCGCCGGCGGAACGCTGGTCGAGGAGGCCGTCACCTCCGGGGCGACCCGGCTGGTCTCGCGGTATCTCGCCGGCGAGCGCTACGAGGTCGAGGAGTGGCGTGGCGACGTCCTGCATGCCGTTCGCGAGCTCGAGCGCTCGCCCGACGGGTTCCTGGTGGGCGAGACCAGGATCGAGCCTGCGCTGGACCGGCGGACGACCTCCCGTTTCGATGAGGCGGGCCGCGTTCTGGAGGCGATCACCACCGAAGGCGGCCGGCAGGTCGAGCTGGTCCGGCACGACCGTGACGCCGCCGGACGGATCGTCACCACGCGGCGGGAGACCGATGCCGGCGAAGAGCGGTGGGAGTACGACTACGTCACGGGCCCGCGGGCCGCGTCCGCCTCGGAGGACACCCGGGACGACACCGCGGACGATCGCCTGCGCACCGTCAGGTTCGAGCAGAACGATGAGATCGTGTCGGTCACGACGTACGAGTGGCCGTCGGACGACGAGGGGCAGCCAACCCGTCAGGCCGACTACTACCGCGACGGAGCCCCCTATCTGCGCGTGCACTTCCGCGGCGACACGCGGGTTCGCGAGCAGGTCTTGAGGGACGGTCAGGTGGTCCGGGAACGCGTGTTCGATGACGGTGCCGGCACGCAGCGCTGAGCGCGGGCCGGTTCGGCCATCCGTCGCCGGCGACGTCAGGCTGGCGCTGGCGCTGGTGGGCGTCCACCTGCGCGGACGCCCGGGCCGCGGCCGCGCCTCGCTGGCGCTCGCCGTGGTCGGCATGGGCGCGGGCGTGATGATGCTGACCAGCGTGCTCGGCATCATGAACGGGCTGCAGCTCGGCTACATTGAAGACCTGGTGGAGATCGGCTCGTTCCACCTGCGGCTCAGCCGCGACGGTCACGAGCCGCTGCCGCCGCGCGTCCTGGCGGACATCGAAGAACGGACCACCGTGCGGACGATCACGCCGCTCGCCGACCTCACGGCGATGGTCGGCCGGCCGGCCGGCGGTTACCGGCACGGGATGACGCTGCGTGCGGTGCCGGCCGACGTCGCCGGTCGCGCGCCGTCGTTCGCCGCGCAGCTCGGCCTGGGGCCGGCGCCGCTCGAGCTCGGCACCCTGACGCTCGGCGTGGGGGCGGCCGCGCAGCTCGGCGTTGGCGACGGGGACGAGGTCGCGGTGTACCTGGTCGACCGGACGGCAGCCGGCGGGGGGCCGGCGGCGCGGGTCGCGTCGCTGATCGTCGCCGGCACGTTCGAGAGCGGCTTCACGGAGTTCGACCGCCACTGGGCCGTGACGTCGCTGTCGACCGCGGAGCTGATCACGAGCGGCGGCGTGCCGCTCGAGTACGGCATCAAGCTGGTCAACCGCTTCCGCGATGGCACCGAGCGTGCGGCCGTGGAGGACCTGCTGGCCGGCCGGCTTCCCGTCGCCGACTACCAAGTGCGCACGTGGCGGGATTTCAATCAGGCGTTCTACGGCGCATTGCGCACGGAGAAGCTGCTGATGTCGACGCTCATCGGGCTCGTGTTCGTGGTGGTCGCCTTCAACGTCTTCCACGGCATGCGCAGGCGCATCCAGGAGCGCCGCCAGGAGATCGGCGTGCTGCGTGCGCTGGGCGCGACCCCCACGGCGCTGCGGCTGGCGTATGCCGTGGAGGCGGGGGCGGGCGGCGTGATCGGCGTGGCGTGCGGCCTGGCGGCGGGTCTGGCGATCGCCGACAACCTGACCGCGCTGCTCCGGGTTACCGAGTCGGCGACGAACGCGCTGCTGGCCGCGGCGCGGTTCTTCGCCGTGCCTCCCACGGCGCCGCGGGCGCTGCCGTCCGGGGCGCTGTTCCAGCTCGAACGGATCCCCAACCGCGTCCTGCTGCACGAGGCGGTGCTCACCTGCGCGGTGGCCATCGGCGCCGGGCTCACCGCGGCGCTGGCGGCGGGGCGCTGGCTGCGCGGCATCACCCCGGAGCGCATTCTCCGCGAGGCGCGTGAATGACCGCGCCTCCGGTCCTGTCGATGCATCGGGTCACCAAGCGCTACGGGCGCGCCGCCGGCGACGGGCTGGTCCTGCGCGGAATCGATCTCGATCTCGCCCCCGGCGTCTCGGTTGCCGTCACCGGCGTCAGCGGCTCCGGCAAGAGCACGCTGCTCAATCTGGCCGGCGGCCTGGACCGCGTCACGTCCGGCACGGTACGGCTGGACGGGACCGATCTCACCGTCCTGGACGAGGTCGAGCTGGCGTTGCAGCGGCGCAGGCTGGGCATGATCTTCCAGTTCCACCACCTGCTGCGCGACTTCACCGTGCTCGACAACGTGGCGATGCCCGCACGCCTGCAGAATCGACCGGCCGCGGCCGCGGTTGCCGCGGCGCGCGAGATGCTGGACCGCGTCGGGCTCATCGACGCCTGCCACCGTTACCCGGCGGAACTCTCCGGCGGCGAGCAGCAACGGGTGGCGGTGGCGCGGGCGCTGGCCGCGCGGCCGGCTCTGATCCTGGCCGATGAGCCAACCGGCAACCTGGACCGGGCGGCGTCGGACGCGGTCGCCGACCTGCTGTTCACCCTGGTCGCCGACCACGGCGCCGCCTGCCTGCTGGTCACGCACGACACCGATCTGGCCCTGCGGGCCGCCCGCGTGCTGACGCTTGCCGACGGCGTGCTCGTCGAGGGAGCCGCGGGATCGCCGCCGCCGGCCGCCGGGGCGCCATGAACCTGCCGGCCGCGCCGTGGCTGGGAATGATGATCGCCGGGCGCGGGCACGCTCGCGGCGGCCCCGGCCTGGCCGGCACCACCCTCGGCATCGCCCTGAGCCTGGTGCCCGTGATCGTCGTGCTGGTGGTGGCGGACGGCATGATCGAAGGCATCACCGGACGGTTCCTGGAAGTGGACACCTATCATGCGCGGATCGTCCCGCCGGCAGACGGCGACGCGGAACGCCTGTCGGCGGCCGTGCGCGCCGCCCCGGGGGTGACGCTGGCCGAGGAGGAGTTGCGGAGCGTGGGGTTGCTGTTCAGCGCGGAGGGACTGCGCACCGACGTGCAGGTCCGTTTCGTGAACCCGGACCTGCTGGAACGCGATGCGGGGCTGCGCCGCTACCTCAGCGTGGAGGGTTCCTTCGATCTGCAGTCCGTGAACCGGGCGGTGATCGGGCAGGAGCTGGCCGACACGCTGGACGTGACGACCGGCGACCAGGTGGGGCTGTGGGTTCAGGGCGCGCACCGCATCGCCGCCGTGCGGATCGCCGGCGTGTACCGGTCCGGTTATCAGCACCTGGACGGAACGTTTGCGTTCATGGCCGCAGCGGCCGCGGGCGAGCTCGGCGCCACGGGGTTCCGATTCCTGGGCATCAAGGTCCGCGACCCGTTCGGAGAGCTCGACACGGTGATGGCGGAGCTGGGCAGGATCCTCCCACCGGGGGCGCGGCTGATCGGCTGGTTCGACCTGCAACGCTCCGCGTACCGGTCCTTTCGCGCCACCAAGGTGTGGCTGACGCTGATCATGGCCGTGATCGCGCTGGTGGCGACGGTCAACGTGGCTTCCGCGCTGCGCATGCTGCTGATCGAGCGAAGCGCCGAGATGGCCTACGTGCGTGCCATGGGCGGTTCCGGCGACCAGGTCGGCATGGCGTTCCTGACGGTGGGCCTGGTCAGCGGCGGCGCGGGCGGCGTGGCGGGCGTGGCGCTGGGGCTGGCCGCGGCGGTCAACGTCAACGAGCTGCTGGCGGCGATCGAGTGGGGCGTGAACGCGACTGCGCTGCTGCTTTCCGGAGCGGACGGGCCGGCGCGACTGATCGACCGCTCCTTCTACCTGGAACGGATTCCGGTCCGCCCCGATCCGGGGCAGCTGCTGGCCGCCGTCGCGGCCGTGACCGTCGCGGCGGCGATCGCGGCGGTGCGTCCCGCGCTGCACGCCGCGCGCCTGCGGCCGGTCGAGTCGCTCCGGCAGCGATAGATTGATCGGCGGGGCGACCTTTGCGATACTCTGCTGCAGGCAGCGCATCGCGACCGATGCGGAAGCTCCCCGGGAACATGTGAACCACGGAGGCAGGACATGATGTGGAAGGGCCTGACCCAGCGCGCCCAGAAGGTCATCTCGTTCAGAGCGCAGGAAGAGGCGAAGCGGTGTCATGCCGAGAAGCTGCTCCCCGAGCACATCATCCTGGCGCTGCTCAAGGATGGCGAAGGGGTCGCGGTCAAGGCCCTGCAGCGAGTCAAGGTCAACATCGACGAGATGCGCCGGGACATCGAGCGCAGCCTGACGCAGGGGAAGGGCGGCCTCATCCTCGGCGACATCGAGGTCTCCGAACGCGCCCAGACGGTGCTGAAGGGCGCGACCCACGAAGCCAAGAACATGGGCCACGTCTACGTCGGCACCGAGCACCTGCTCCTGTCCGCGGCGCGCGACGAGGGCGGCGCGACGTACCGCTACCTCGCGCAGCGCAACGTGTCCCCCGAGCAGCTCCGGGAGGCGATCATCCGCATCAACGGGCTCGGCGAAACGCGGCAGAGCTCCGCGACGCCGAAGCGGCGCACGCAGACGGCCGCCCGCAAGCCCACGCCGACGCTGGACGAATTCAGCCGCGACCTGACCACGCTGGCGCGCGAAGGCAAGCTGGACCCGGTCGTGGGCCGCGCCCGCGAGATCCAGCGGGTGATCCAGATCCTGGCGCGGCGCACCAAGAACAACCCGGTGCTGATCGGCGAGCCGGGAGTCGGCAAGACCGCGATCGTCGAAGGGCTGGCTCAGAAGGTGGTCAACGGCACCGCGCCCGACGTCCTGCACGGGCGGCGCGTGCTGACGCTGGACCTGGCGTCGCTCGTGGCCGGCACCAAGTATCGTGGCGAGTTCGAGGAGCGGCTGAAGCGGGTGATGAAGGAGATCGTCACCTCCGGCAACATCATCATGTTCATCGATGAGCTGCACACGATCATCGGCGCCGGCGGCGCCGAAGGGGCGATCGACGCCTCCAACATGCTCAAGCCCGCCCTGTCGCGCGGCGAGCTGCAGTGCATCGGCGCCACGACGCTGGCCGAGCACCGCAAGTACATCGAGCGCGACGCCGCGCTGGAGCGCCGCTTCCAGTCCGTGTTCGTGGACGAGCCCTCCGTGGACGAGACGGTGGAGATCCTCAAGGGGGTCAAGGACCGCTACGCCCAGTTCCACGGCGTCGTCTACACCTACGAAGCGCTGGAGGCGGCCGCGTCCCTCTCCGCCCGCTACATCTCCGACCGCCACCTGCCGGACAAGGCGATCGACCTGCTGGACGAATCGGGGTCGCGCAGCCGCATCGACAACAGCGCCCGGCCGAAGGAGCTGGTCAAGCTCGACCAGGAGATCGAGCGGCTGATGATCGAGAAGACCAACCTGGTCAACAGCCAGAACTACGAGAAGGCGGCCGCGGTGCGCGACAAGGTCGGCCTGCTGCGCCAGCAGCTCGACAAGCAGGAGCGCGCGTGGGCGCAGACCACGCAGGGCGAGCAGCGGCTGGTGGAGCCGGAGGACATCCAGCGCGTGATCTCCGAGATCACCGGCGTGCCGCTGGCGCGCATCGCGCAGTCGGAGTCGCGCCGCCTGCTGGAGATCGAGAACGAGCTGCACGAGCGCATGGTCGGCCAGGAAGAGGCGATCAGCGTGGTGGCCGCGGCGATCCGCCGGTCGCGCACCGGCCTGTCGTCACCGAAGCGGCCGATGGGTTCGTTCGTGTTCCTGGGCCCGACCGGCGTGGGCAAGACCGAGCTGGCCAAGACCCTGGCGGAGTTCATGTTCGGCGACGAGGAGTCGCTGATCCTGGTGGACATGTCCGACTACATGGAGAAGCACAACGTGTCGCGGCTGGTGGGGGCGCCGCCCGGCTACGTCGGCTACGACGAAGGCGGCATGCTCACCGAGAAGGTGCGGCGCCGGCCCTACAGCGTCATCCTGCTGGACGAGATCGAGAAGGCGCACCCCGACGTGTTCAACATCCTCCTGCAGGTGCTGGAAGAGGGGCAGCTCCAGGACCACCTGGGCCACACGGTGTCGTTCCGCAACACCATCCTGATCATGACCTCGAACGCGGGCGCCCGCGAGATCATCCAGGACGGATCGCTGGGCTTCCGCACCGAGAAACAGGCGATGCGCTTCGCCGACATCAAGTCCTCGGCGCTGGCCGAGATGAAACGGCTGTTCCGCCCCGAGTTTCTGAACCGCGTCGACGAGGTGGTGGTCTTCCATGCCCTCGAACGCGAGCATCTGGACAAGATCCTGCACCGCCTGATCGGCGAGGTCGGCGAGCGGCTCGCGGAACAGAACATCGACCTGCGGGTCAGCCGGCGCGCGCGCAGCTACCTGATCGACAACGGCTCCGACGAGAAGTACGGCGCGCGGCCGCTGCGGCGCCTGATCCAGAAGGAGGTGGAAGACCCTCTGTCCCTGGAGATCCTGCGCGGCCGCTTTCCTCCCGGCAGCGGCGTGACGGTCGACGTCAAGGACGATCGGCTGGTGTTCCGCAAGCGACGCGCCGCCCAGCCGGCCAAAGAGCTCGTCACTACCTGAGTTGACGTACTTCCTCGAACGGGCCTTCCTCGAACGGGCCTTCCTCGAACGGGGCTTCCTCGAACGGGGCTTCCTCGAACGGGGCGCGCCGGTCACGCGCGCCCTGCGCGTGGCCCTGCTCCTGGCGCTGGCCCTGCCGGCTGCCGCTCAGGATGCCAAGGACCTCTATCAACGGGGTGCCGACGCCTTCGCCGACGGCCTGTTCTCCAATGCGGTGCAGTCGTTCGACACGCTGGCCGAACGCTATCCGGACTCGGAGCTGCGCGCGGACGCCACCTTCCTGCTCGCCCTTGCCCACTACCATCTGGGGCACTACGCGAACTCGTACGACCTGCTGGGGTCGTTCGCCCGGTTGTTCCCGGACTCCGAGCACGTCGCGGTCCTCGGCCACTGGCAGGCGGCCATCCGCCTGGCGCAGGGGCGGGCGACCGAGGCGGTCGAGCGGGCTGAGCGGCAACTGGAGCGCACGGACACACCCCCGGAGTACCGGTGGCGCACCCTGCTGCTGCACGCCACCGCACTGGAGCAGGACGGCCGCGCGGAGGATGCCGAACGCGCCTACCTGGCCCTGGTCGACGAACTGCCGGCATCGCAGCAGGCCGACGCGCTGTTCCGGGCGGGACAGCTCGCCTACCAGGCCGGCCGCTATGCTGAGGCGGCGGAGACCTTCGGGCGCATCGTGCTGGCGCATGCGGGCAGCCCCCGCGCGCCGCAGGCGCTGTACGCGCAGGCCGATGCCTCGCTGCTGGCCGGGCAGCCCGCTGCAGCGGCGGAACGCTTCAGCCGGTACCTGGAACTGTTCCCCTCAGGTCCCCTGGCCGGAGCGGCGCTCAGGCGCCTTCCGTTCCTGTACCTCAGCATGGAGGAGTTCGCATCGGCGGCACGGTGGGCCGACGCGGCGCTGGAGGAAGGGCACGCGGCCGACCTCGCCGCCCGGCTCCTGCAGGTCAAGGGTGAGGCGGCGCTGCAGCTCGGCGATCCGGCGGGCGCGGTCAGCGAGCTGACGGCGGCGCTGGCCGGCGGCCTCGATCCGGGCGACACGCAACGGGCCGACTACTACCTGGCGCTTGCCTACCTGCAGACCGGTCAGCGGGCGTCAGGGCTGAAGTCGCTGCAGGATGCCGGCGACGGGCCGGACGCAGGCCTGGCGGCAGGCGCCATCCTGAACCGTGCCTACCTGCTGATCGAGGACGGGGCGCTGGAAGAGGGCGCGACCGCGCTGGAGGACTTCGCGGAGCGGTTTCCAAATCATCCGCGCGTGACGGAAGCGCTGCAGGTTCTGGCGCAGACGCGGGAGGCGCTGGAGGACACCGAGGCGGCGCTCGACGCCTGGGACCGGCTGTGGCGGGTGGCGGAGGCGACGGACGCCCTGCTGGCTTCCGCCGGTCCCGGGGACGTGTCGATGGCCGGGTTGCTGCGCGTGGCCGACGCCGCCGTCGCCGTCGACGAGGACAGTCGCGCGCTCAACCTGCTTGCCGACCTGCGGAAGCTCGGCTCGGCTCCCGAGTCGCTGGAGGCGATCTACCGCATCGGCCGCATATACGGCACGCGCGGCGAGCACAGGCGTGCCGCAAAGTTCTACCGGGAGGTCGTGGACGCCGGCCCGTCCGGGGAGCTCAATTGGCGTGCCCGCCTGGCCCTGGGGGCGGAGCTGTACAACGCCGGAGCATACGAAGAGGCGCTGATCTACCTGCGCGACGGGCACGGCGCCAGTGTCTGGGAACCGTATCGCCACCTGGCGCTGGGCCGCGTGTACTACCGGCTGCGGCGGTCGGACGAGGCGAACACCGCTCTGGCGGTAGCGGCGCAGGCGCCCGATGCGGCGGTCGCGGTCGAAGCCTCCTACCTGTATGCTGCCGCCCACTATCAGGGCGGGCGCTACGATCCGGCGCGCGACGCGTACCTGGCGTTCGCCGAGCGGTTTCCCGCGGCTGCCCAGGTGCCGTCGGCATTCTACCGCGCCGCCCTCAGCGAACTGCGCATGGACCGGCCCGATCAGGCGCGTGATCTCCTCGTCACCGCCCTGGGGACCATCGAATCGCGGGAAATCCGCGCGGGACAGGGAGCGGCGGCGGGGCAGGCCGGCGCCGGGACCGGCGGCGTCGACCTGGCGCAGGAGGTCCTGTACATGCTGGTGGAGGGCGCGCTCCTTGCCGGCAGCACCGACGAGGCGGGGTCCGCCCTGGAGAAGCTGCGGCAGCGGGCGCCGGCCGGCCTCATGGCGGCGGAAGCGGGCCTGCGGTACGGGGAGTACCTGATCGCGCACGGTCAGGAGGAAGCGGGCCTGCAGGTTCTACAGCAGGTCGCGGCGGACGCCGGGGAGGACGGGCCCGGACGGCGGGCGCTGTCGTCCGCGGCGACGGCGGCGGAGGCGCTCGGCCGCCACGCCGACGCCGCCGATCTCCACTGGCGTACGCTGTTGGCCGCCCACGACACCGGCCTTCGCGAGCGGGCGCTGGAGGGGCTGCGCGCGAGCCTGCAGGCGATCGGCGCGGCGAGCGCCAGGCGCTACTACCTGGTTGCCGCGGTTTCCGACGAAACCACGCTGCCCGCCGAGGTACGCGCTCGCGTGATGTACGACTACGCGATGCTGATCCAGCCGGACCAGCCGGGCGACGCCGTCTCGATCCTGGAGGAGGCGCTCCCCGATCTGAGCCCGGGGCCGGAACGGGACGACGGGTACTTCCTGCTCGCCGAGCGTTACCGGGAGGACGGTGAGCCGCAGCGCGCGATCGATGCCTATCGCGTGGTTTCGGAGGTCGCGGTGGCCGGCGGCGGCAGGCAGGCGGAGGCGCACCTGCGCCGGGCTCAGCTCATGGTGGAGACCGAGGGCGAGCAGGCGGCCGCCGACGAGCTTGCGAACGTGGCGTTGCGGTTCCCCGGCGAGGGCGAGGTCGCTGCGGAGGCGCTCTATTACGCCGTGGGGCTGTGGCGGAACAACGGCGCGGAACGGGCAGCCAACCGCCTGCAGGACCGGCTGTACGAACGCTACCCGGACAGCGAGTGGGCGGAGCGCCTGCGCAAGGAGCGGCGCGCCTCGGAAGGCTGACGGCCGCCGGCCAGGCCGGCGCTACTCCCGGGAGCGCTGTTGCCGGGCACGGCGCTGCAGAAGCACGGCCCGATAGCCGCGCCGGCGCCGATCCTGCTCTTTCGCCATCCCGGTCGCGGCGTGCCCACCCGAAACACTCCGCTCACCTGGGGAGCGCTGCTCACGCAGTGAGCGCAGCGCCCGGTCGACGGGGGTGCTCGACCCGATCAGGAGCAGGCGGCCTGAGGGCGCCAGCAACGCGTCCACGGCTTCGGGCATCCATCGCCACCAGGGGCCGTCGGTCTCGCCGTGCGTGGCGACCACGGCGCTGTAGCGCGCGCTATAGCGCGGGCCGGTTCCCACCGCGTCGGCGATCGACGGAGCGTGCAGGCCGGCGGCGGCGACGCCGTTGCGCCGAAGGTTGTGGCGGGTGGTCTCGATCTGCAGGAGGTCGCGGCTGCCGACGGTGATCGCCGGCCGCGCGCCTCCCGTCGCTGCCAGGCCGCACGCGGTGAGCCCCTGCCCCGGATTCCAGATCAGCACGCGGGGACCCAGGTCACTGCCACACACCAGCGGCTCGGCGGCGCGCAGGGAGTAGGGGACGGCATCGAAGTCCGGCAGTCCCCACGCCGTCCGCAGCCGCACGGCATGCCCGCCGTAGCGGAACTCCGCGTCGCCCCGAAGGTAGGCGGCAAGCCCGTCCTGGCCGGGTGGAGGGTCCATGGTCGCAGCCGTGGCTGTCTTGGCCACGAGGACCGTGTGTGCCCGCAGCTCGCGCCGGTGCAGGATGCGCGCGCGCCCCTGCAGGGCTCGCTCGACCAGGTCCTGCCGTGGCCGGATCACGACCAGGGCCAGGTGGCCCTCCGGAGCCGCAGCGGCGGCCTGGCGCACCAGCAGGCGGAGCACCGGTTCACCCACCTTGGCCGGCAGGTTGGCCGCGATCAGGTCGAACGGGCCGCGGGCCGCAGGAACCCCCAGACAGCCGATCGCGGTGGCGCGGGACCCGTCATTGTCCCGTGCGTTGAGAGCGCTGACGGCAACCGCGAGCGCGTCCCGGTCGCTCAGGATGACGTGTGCGCGCGGCCACAGACGCGACAGCGCCATCCCGATGACCCCGCTTCCGGATCCCAGGTCCAGCGCGCGCCGAACCGGCAGGTCGCCGAGACGCTCGGCGACCGTATCCAGGAGCGCGCGCGTACCGGTATCGATGTCGTCTCCGCTGAACAGCGACTGCGACAACCAGAACTGCAGGCTTCCCCCGGCCCAGGGAAGGACGACCCGCTTGTGCAGGAGCCCGTGCGCCCGCAACGCGGCAGCCGACGGTGCGTCCTCCCCAGGGGGCTCGACGGGGGCTGCGCGGTCGTCGGTGATGGGTTGGGTCAGGCCCGTTCGACGTACGCGCCCGTGGTCGTGTTGACGACGATGCGGTCGCCGGTCTTGATGAACAGCGGCACCTGCAGCGTCAGGCCGGTTTCCGTGGTGGCCGGCTTGGTGGCGCCCGTGGCGGTGTCGCCGCGTTCGGCGTGCGGCGCGTCGGTCACCTCCAGCTTCATCTTCAGCGGAAGCTGCACCGCGAGCGGATCCTCTCCCCACATCAGCACCTGATAGGACTCGCCCTCCTTCAGGAAGCGGGTGACGCCCTCATCGACGCTGGCCGCGGGAACGTTGAACTGATCGTAGGAAGCGACATCCATGAACACGAGGTGGTCGGCATCCGAGTACAGGTACTGCGCGTCCCGCGCCTCCACGTCGGCTTCCTCGACCGTCTCATGCGACTTGATCACTTCGCGGATCACCTGTCCGGTGCGTGCGTGCTTGAGCTTCAGCCGGACGAATGCCGATCCCTTGCCCGGATTGACGAACTCGCGATCGGTGACCAGGTAGGGGTCACCCCGGAACAGCACGTGTATTCCCTTGTCGATAGCGCCTGCTTTCATTTCGCCTTGAACCGCCCGGACCCTATCACAGCCGGACCTCATGGTGCAGCGGAAAGGGGATCACCTGGCTGATCTCCTGCCGCCCGTCGAGCGCCATGATCAGCCGTTCCACGCCGAGCGCCACGCCGGCGCAGATCTCCGGGCCGCCGCGTACCTCATCGGCCATCGCGCGGTCGGGGGGGTGAGGGACCATGGCGATTCGACGCTTCCGTGCATCCTCCCGCTCGATGACCCCAGCCAGCCGCTCGGCGTCCGTTTCTTCCTGGAAACAGTTGGCGACCTCCGATCCCCGCGCGTACAGTTCCCATCGCCGGCAGTACGGCGTGCCCGTGATCGGCTGCGCGAAAGTCGGCACGCGGCGCGGATACTCGTAGACGACCGTAGCGCGGTCGTCGGGCAGGCCCGGCTCCACCGCGGCCAGCCAGACGCGGTTGAACACCTGCTCCCAGGTGTCGTCGCCGGCGGTGCGCACGCCCGCCGACTCCGCCGCGCGACGGAAGCGGTCCCGGTCGTCGACGGCGTCCAGATCGATCCCGGCGGCCCGCAGCACGGCGTCGCGGACCGTGATGCGGTCGAACGGGACCGGCAGCGGCGCCTCGGCCGGCAGCGACGACACGAGCCGTTCCAGCCGGGCCACCTCGGTCAGATATTCGCTGCCCGGCGAATACCACTCCAGCATCGTGAACTCCGGACTGTGCGTACGGTCCAGCTCGGCGCCGTTGCGGAATGCGGGGGCGAGCTGGAAGATCGGCCCCGATCCCAGGGCGATGAGCCGGCGCATGTGGCGTTCCGGCGACGGGCTCAGGTACAGCGGCAGGCCGTCCTCCCGGGCGCGTTCCGTTCCCGGGCGATGCAGCCGCGTCGCGAACACCTCGATGGCAGGCTCCGGCAGCAGCGTGGGCGAAGCGAGCGGCGTGCTCACCTCGAGGTAGCCGGCGTCGGCGAAGAAGGCGCGGATGGCCGCCAGGATCCGGCTGTGGCGGCGCGAGCGAGCGAGCGGTGATCCCGTCATGGCGAGGTGCGCGGGCGGCGCCCCGGTGTTATACTGCGTACCCGGCCCCTTCGGGTGGCCACGCTCCTCACTGCCATCTCCGCATGAACCTCGATATCTTCGTCCTGGGCACCGGTGGCATGATGCCGCTGCCGGGCCGCGGCCTGACCTCCGTGCTGGTGCGCCGCGAAGGCGACCTGCTGCTGTTCGACTGCGGCGAGGGAACGCAGATCGCGTTCCGCCGCCTCAACCTGAAGTGGAAGAAGATCACGAGCATCTTCATTTCCCACACGCACGCGGACCACGTCACCGGACTGCCGGGAATGCTGTCGCTGTCGTCGCAGGTCGACCGGTCGGAGCCGCTGTACGTTTACGGCCCCCCGCGCATCCGGCAGTACATCGAGCAGACCCTGCGCGTGCTGGATATCTACATCAACTACGAGATCATCGTGCACGAGTTCTACGACGACGTCACCGTGATGCAGGGTGACGGATACCGCGTCGACTCGCTGCGCGTCCGCCACACCAAGCCCTGCCTTGGTTACCGGCTGGTGGAGGAGTCTCGTCCCGGGCAGTTTCATCCCGAGCAGGCGGTCGCCGCCGGCGTTCCACGCGGACCGCTGTGGTCGACGCTGCAGCGTGGCGAAGCGGTGACGCTGGATGACGGCACCGTGGTGGAGCCGGAGACCGTGGTAGGGCCGCCGCGCCCCGGACGCACCTTCAGCTTCGTCACCGATACGGCGGCCTTTCCCGGTCTGGCGCCGTTCGTGGCCGGATCCGACCTGCTGATCTGTGAAGGCATGTTCTGCGCCGACCTTGCAGCCGACGCCGGCGCCAAGAAGCACCTCACCGCGCAGCAGGCGGGCCGAATCGCCCGCGCGGCCGGGGTGGGACGCATGGGGCTGATCCACTACAGTCCGCGCTACACCGAACGCGACCTCCGGCAACTGGTCGGCGAGGCACGAGCGGAGTTCGCGGAGTCATTCCTGACGCGGGATCTGCAGGAGTTGAGCGTGCCGTACCGGGAGTGACGATCCCGGCCCGCTGGAACGGCGGGCGCTCAGTCCGAGTCTTCGCGACCGGCACGAAGTTCCCGAACCTCGCGCCGCAGGTCGGCAATCGCCGCGTGGATGGCACGCAACTCCCGCTCGATGCCGGCCGGAAGCATGCCGGCGGCCGGGTCCGGATCTCCGGCAGCGTCCTCCCGTCCGGGTTTCGTCAGCTCGGCCGCCAGCGGCACCGGGCCGACGGTGCCGGCGACCGACAGCGACCAGCGCTTGACCCAGACTCCACCGCCGGCGTCGATGGCTCCTGCGGGTTCGGAGGCGCGGTCCCTGTCCGCGATGTGTGAGGCGGCAGCGTGTGGCATGTCCGGAGCGTCGCCTGGGCCGTTCCCCGGTCGGCGGCTTCCTCCAGTATGAGCCCGCCGCCGGCCGTGGTGTCAACGGAAACCGGTCGCACCTCCGCTCTCAACGCGGGCCGGGCCCGTGCCGACCATCAAGAGGGTAGGGGGCACAACGGAAGGGATGGGAATGCTTCGCGGTCTGTCGTGCGCGGTCACCGCCTACTTCGTGTACACCGTCCTGAACCTGGTGACCGTCGCTATCGCGATGGACCGCATGCAGGAGCATCGGGAAGCGCTGCAACGGAACGTGGAGGCGCTGAAGGAGATCAACCAGCACCTGCAGGCGGAGTTCGACGCGCTGTCCACCAGCCCCGATCTGATCAGGCTGTACGCGCGGGATCTCGGCCTGTATGCGCCCGGTGAGCGGGTGATCCGCCTGCAGGGTACCGGCGAACGATCCACGTTCTATGAAGTGGGCGCCGTGGTGACGGAGAGCGCGCCGCCGAAGGCGCCCCGCCTGGCGTTTCTTCTGGCCGGCCTGGCCGTGGGAGGGCTGCTCTATGTGCGACTCAGGTTCCGTGAACGATCGCAGAGCGATGAACGATCGCAGAGCGATGAACGATCGCAGAGCGATGAACGATCGCAGAGCGATGGACGATCGCGCCGCCACCGTGCTGCCCGCGCGTCACCGCCGGGTCATGCCGATCTGCTGCCGCGTGCTGCGTCGTGGCGGGCTGGCGGTCCTGCCCGGTGACACGATCTACGGCCTGATCGGTGCCGCCCCGGCGGCCGAGGCGCGCATCCGGCGGACCAAGAGCCGGGCGGAAGACCGGCCGCTCCTTGTGCTGATCCCCGACCGGACCTGGCTCTGGCGCTGCGGGGTTGCGGGCGAGCCTCCGGAACGCCTGCTGGGCTACTGGCCGGGAGCGCTGACCATCGTGCTGCCGCGTGCCGGCGGTGGGACCGTCGGGGTGCGCGTGCCGGACGATCCGTTCCTGTGCCGGCTGGCGCGCTGCGTGGGCGCGCCGCTGTTTTCGACCAGCGTCAACCGTTCGGGGCTTCCCCCGCTGTCGAGGGTGAGCCAGATCGTGGCCGCGTTCGGTGCATCGGTGGACCTGATCGTGGACGGAGGCGAGCTCGGCTCGCCGGTGCCGTCGACCGTGGTCGACGCTACCACGCGGCCCTGCCGGCTGCTCAGGCGGGGTTCGGTCGATCTGCCCGCGGAGGTGCTGGCCCGTCCCTGAGGCTGCCCCGTTTCCTGAGGGTGCCCGTTCTCCGATGCTGCTCAGCCGCCGGCCCCGGCGTTGACGCCGGCTGCCACGGCAGCCTGCAGGGAGGGCATCAGGTGCCGGTAGTGGGACAGGAACACCTGCTGGATGCCGAAGAAGCGGCGCTCCAGCTCGGCGCCGGCGCGGCCCATGTACCGGAAGTGCCACGGTTCGTACTGATAGCCGGTGACGTCCTCCAGCCCCTGCGGATAGGAGAGCGAGAATCCGAAGCGCCAGGCATTGGCCAGCACCCACTGTCCCTCGTGCGTTTCCCCGTAACCCAGGTCGATGCTGCCGAAGTCGACGGCCGTTCCGAGCTGATGCTGGGAGTGGCCGGGTCTCGCAACCAGGGTTGACGCCTGCTCCAGGCCAAGCCGCTCCACGTTGCGGTCGAACAGGAAATCCTGGCGGGCGTAGGAGCGATAGGCGGACGAGATGGTCACGTCGGTGCCGGCCAGGCGCGCCGCCGCCGTCATGGCGGCCAGGTCAGGCAGGACGAAGGCCCGCAGGGTCATGGACGGCCGCGTGACCGTGAGGCCCCGGCCGTCGAGAACGACCAGGTCGGCAGGCCGGTAGTCCTCGGCGAGCGGGTGCTCCTTGTCGACCAGCACCAGCAGGTCGGCCGGCTGATCGAGCGTCTTGGCCATCAGGTCCAGGAACACGGCCGGCTCGGCAAGGATCCGCTCCCGCACGGATTCCGGGAGCGGCTCGATCAGAACCGTCAGCTCTTCCAGCGTGACACCGAACGCCGGGTGCAGCGGCGCCGGCTCCTCCGCCTTCGCGCAAGCGGCCAGCGTCACCGCGGCCGCCAGGGCCATCGCCAGTGCCCTCCCGACCCCGGCATGGCGGACGCGCCCGGCGCCGGAGCCGCTCCTCGTACTGCGGCCGCTCAAAGAATGATCTCGACGACCTCTTCCATCGTGGCGACCGGATGGAAGTCGATGCCGCGCCGCACGCGTTCGGGAATGTCTGCGATGTCCACCTCGTTCGCCCGCGGGACGATGATGTCACGGATGCGGTTGCGCTGGGCAGCGATCACCTTCTCCTTGAGTCCTCCGATCGGCAACACGTCGCCCACCAGCGACAGCTCGCCGGTCATGGCCAGCGAGCGGGCCAGCCGTGCTCCGCACGCCAGCGACAGCAGCGCTGATGCCATGGTGATGCCCGCCGACGGACCGTCCTTCGGGGTGGCTCCGGCCGGGATGTGCACGTGGATCCGTTGCTCGTCGAAGAAGGCGTCGTCGATGCCGAGCCGCCGCGCCGCCTGGCGGGTCCAGGAGTAGGCGATGCTCGCCGACTCCTGCATGACGTCTCCCAGTTGTCCGGTCAGCTTGAAGCCGCCGCAGCCCCTGGTGCCCACCGCCTCGACGGTCAGCACCGCGCCGCCGAGCGGCGTCCATGCCAACCCGGTGGCGGTGCCGACGCGCATCGAGCGCCGCCGGTCGTGGTCCCGGAACACCGGCTTGCCGAGGTAGTCGCCGACCTGATCGCGGTCGATCACGAAGCGCGCGCCGTTGACCGAGCTTCCGTTGCCCGAAGCCGGACCCGTGTCCGAGGCCGGACCGGTCTCCACCACCGTGCGGGCTATCTTGCGGTGGATCTTGTCCAGCGCTTTCTCGAAGTTGCGTACGCCCGCCTCGCGGGCATAGCCGTCGGCGATCTTCAGCAACGCGGCGCGCCGGTAGCGCACCGAGCCGCGGTCCAGCCCGGCGCGGGAGAGCGACTTGGGGATGATGAAGCGGCGCGCGATCTCCAGCTTCTCGGTGTCGATGTAGCCGGAGAGGCGGATCATCTCCATGCGGTCCAGCAACGGCGCCGGGATCGTGTCCTGGGTGTTGGCGGTGGCGATGAACAGCACGTCGGAGATGTTGAACGGCAGGTCGAGATAGTGGTCGCGGAACGCCGCGTTCTGCTCGGGGTCGAGCACCTCCAGCAGCGCCGAGGACGGGTCGCCCTGGAACGACATGCCGAGCTTGTCGATCTCGTCGATCATGAACACCGGGTTGCGCGCTTTCACGATGCGCAGTCCCTGGATGATCTTGCCCGGCATGGCGCCGACGTAGGTGCGGCGATGGCCCTTGATCTCGGCCTCGTCACGCATGCCGCCCACGGAGAAGCGGAAGAACTCGCGACCCAGGGCGCCGGCGATGGAGCGGCCGATCGAGGTCTTGCCGACACCGGGCGGACCCACCAGCCCCAGGATCGAGCCGCGGCTCCGGGGGTTGAGCTTGCGCACCGCCAGGTACTCGAGCATCCGCTCCTTGACGTCGTCGAGTCCGTAGTGGTCGGCGTCGAGCGCGGCGGCGGCGCGCTTCAGGTCGATCTCCTCCGGTGCGGGATCGGCCCACGGCAGGGTGGCGATCGTGTCCAGGTAGTTGCGCGTGACCACGAACTCAGCGGAGCTGGGATCCATGAGCGCGAACTTCTCCAGCTCGTCCGACACGCGCTCGGCCACCTCGCCTTCGAGCTGGAGCGACTCGAAGGCTTCCTTGAAGCGCTGGTACTCGTCGCTCTTGGCATCGACCGCCATGCCGAGCTCGGCCTTGATCGCCTTCAGCTCCTCCTTCAGGAAGTACTGCCGCTGGCTCTTGGAGATCTTCTCTTCCAGCTCGCCCTGGATCCGCTTCTGGATCTTCAGCAGCTCCTGCTCCTTCTTGATGAAGACCAGCACCTGCTCCATCCGTTCGCGCACGTCCAGTTCCTCCAGGACGTGCTGCTGCTGTTGGCGGTCGATGTTCAGGATCGACGCCAGGAAGTCCGCGATCTTCCCCGGCTGGTCGATGTTCACCATGTTCAGCCGCATCTCTTCGGAGAACAGCGGGTTGCCCTCGGAGACCTGCTTCATCTCCGAGATCAGCGCCCGCGCCAGGGCCTGCACCTCGTCACTGTCGAGGTTCGTGTCGTCCAGAGGCTGTACGGCGGCCACCAGCGGAGGGCCGGCGTCCAGGACCTTCGCGATCCGGAAGCGGGTGATGGTGGAGATGAACACGTTCAACCCACCGTCGGGCAGATTGATCTTGCGGACGACCTTGGCGGCCGTTCCCACCCCGTGCAGCCGGTCGGGAGCGGGCTGTTCGTCATCCGCGTCGCGCGTCAGCACCAGCCCGAGGAACCCGCCGAGCTCCAGCGCGGCGCTGACCGTCGCGGTCTGGGCGCCGGGCGATGCCACCAAGGGCGTCAGCATGCCGGGGAAGATCGGCTTGCCGGTCACGGGGAGCACGACCAGGCGGTTGGGGAGCGTGCGTGCCGCGGGGACGACCTGCCCCGCGGGAGACGGCGGCATGCATGCAAGGTAGGGAGCTTGTCGCTGAGGCGACAACCTCCTCGCCCGCACACCGCTGCCATGGGCAGCGCTGTGCGCCCCGCCGGCCTCTCACAGGAGCTTGTCGCTATCGCTCCAACCTCCTATGGTGCGGAATCGCTCGTGCCCGTGCCCTGACGCGCCGCCACCTCGTCTCGCCGGCTCTCGTTCTGCGCACGACTCCGGTCGGCGAGATCAACCGGCTGGTAACCTTCCTCAGCCCTTCGTTCGGGCTGGTGCGCGCGATGGCATACGGCGCCGCCAAGACCACCAGCCGCCTGCGCCTGACCACGCTGCTGTTCATACACGCCGACCTGCGCCTGTACCGCGATCCGGTCAAGGATCAGTACAAGATCACGGAGATCACTTGCCGGGACGAGTTCGCGGGCATTCGCGCAAGCGTGCCGCGCTACTTCGCGGCATCGCTGTGGGCGGAGGTAGTCCTCCGGTCGCCCGGCGCGGCGGATCCGGCCGATCTGTACGGGCTGCTGGTCGGCTGCCTGCTGGCGCTGCATTCATCCGACCGGGACGCACAGCGCGCCCTGTCCGTCCAGTTCATCTGGCGCTACCTCGGCTACTCCGGCCTGCAACCCGATCTGCACGTCTGCGCGGCGTGCGATCGGGCGCTGGCGCCGTCGGTACCCGGCTACCTGTCCGATCGGTACGGTGACATGCGTTGCGCGGACTGCTCGTCTCCCGCCGATGCGGCGTTCAGCGCGGGCGCGCGCGCCTACCTCAGCCACACTGAACGGCTCACCCCGGACCGAGCCGCGGCGGTGCGCCTGCAGGACGACCGCGGGCTGGCCAGCGTCATGTATCGCATGGTGCAGCGCGCGCTCGATGCGCCGCTGACGGCACTGCAGTCGGGCGTGGGCGTTCTGTGATGGCGCGCGTGTTCTTCGGCCTGCCGGTGCCGGACGGCGCACGGGACCGCCTGGCGGCGTGGCGTTCGGCGGTCGGAGCGGAACTGCCGGACGCGCGGCTGATCGCCCCGGCCGATCTGCACGTGACGCTGCATTTCGTCGGCGAGGTGGATGACGAGGAGGCGGGCAGGCTGAGCGGGATCTGCCGGGAGGTCGCCGGGCAGGCGGCGCCGGTGGCGGCGACGTTCACGGGGCTGGGGCTGCTGCCGTCGCCTTCACGGCCGCGCGTGGTGCATCTCCGGGTGGAGGACGGCGCCGACGATCTGGGCGCGCTGGCATGCGCGCTCCGCCTGCGGCTTGGCGCGAGCGAGGACCGGAGGTTCCTGGCCCACGTCACCCTGGCGCGCGTGCGCCGCGTTCCGCGGCAGGCGGGGGAACGCCTCTGCCGGCTGCGTCTGCCGCCGGCGCGCGGCACGTTCCGTTCGCTGGTGCTCTTCCAGTCGGAACTGCTGCGGGGGGGCGCGGCCTACCGTCCGCTGCAGACGGCCGACCTGGGCGGCGCCGCGTGAACGGGGACAACGCCCGCGGCTGGACGCTGCCGAGGGCCGAGTCCTCCACGGTTCGCGCGCTGGCCGGCCGGCACAAGCTGGAGCCGCTCCTGGCGGCGGTGCTGGTACGGCGCGGCATCACGGCGCCGGCGGAGGTGGATGCGTTTCTTGGGCGCGGCCCGCTGCCGCCGGTTCGCATCGACGGCATGCGGGCCGCGGTGGAGCGTATCGGCCGCTGCGCGGGCCGGCAGGTGTTCGTGTACGGCGACCCGGACGTGGACGGCATCGCCGCGACGGCGATCATGGTCGAGCTGCTTCGCCGGGCAGGCGCGCGGGTGCGATGGCGGATTCCGCCGGGCGGACGCCACGGCATGCCCGACGGCGGGGTGCGGGAGGCTCGCAACGCCGGTGCGGCGCTCGTGGTCTGCGTGGACTGCTCGATCGGGCCGGCAGAGTATCGGGAAGCGACCCGGAGCGGCATCGACGTGCTTGTGGTCGACCATCACCGGCCGCTCGATTCGCTCCCGTTCGAGTCCCAGCCGGAGACGGCGCTGGTGGTCAATCCCGCGCTCTCGGGACGGGAAGGATCGGACGGTCTGGCGGCCGGGGCGGTCGCGCTGAAGCTCGCCGAGGCGGTGCGTCAGGCGCGGGAGGAGGGCGGCGCGGACCCCGTGGCCGCCGCGCAGTTTCCCTATGACCTGGCGATGCTCTCGACGCTCGCCGATCGGATGCCGCTCACCGGCGAGAGCCGGCGAATCACCGCTCTCGGGCTCGACATGCTGGCTCGGTCCGACCGTCCGGGGCTCCTGGAGCTGTGGCTGCGGGTGGGACGCTCCGTGCCGGTGCCCACCGCCGAACAGGTCAGCCGCACCCTGAATCCCGTGATCGGCTCGGCCGCCCGGTACGGCGAGGGCGACGACGCCGTGCAGTTGCTGGTGAGCCGGGAGCGGGGCGAGTGCGCGCGGTTGTCGGATCGCATGCAGGAGATCGATGCGCGCCGTAGGCGAGAGAGCGGGGCTGCCTGGAACCGGTTGCTGCCCGCGGCGCGCCGACTCGCGCGCGAATACCCGGAGGCGTGCTGTCTGGTGGTCGACGATCGGGTACTGGCGCGGGGACTCACCGGACCGCTCGCCTACCGACTGAGCCGCTTTCTGGACCGGTCGGTGGCGGTCGTCGCCCACGATGACGGCTCCATTTCCGGCTCCATCCGCAGCCCCGACGGTGGTGCGAACGCGCTGCTGCTCCTGGCCGATGCGGACGGCCTGCTCACGTCGCGCGGCGGCCACCGAAGCGCCGGAGGCTTCATGGCGCCTGCGGAGGCTCTCACCGAGTTGCGCCGGCGCTGGTCCGGCCGGCGCCCCGGCGCCGCGCGCGGCACGCACGACCCGGCGCGGGTGTTGGATGCCGAGGTTCCGGCCCGTGAGTTGACGCCGGCACTGGACCGACTCGTCGCGGCGGTCGAGCCGACGGGAATCGGCAACGGGCCGCTGACGCTCCGGACGCGAGGGCTCGAGGTGTCGGAGGTGAGTCTGTTCGGCCGTGCCTCCGAGCACTGCAAGCTGTTGCTGGATACCGGAGCGTATCGATGGCCGGCGCTGTATTGGAGGGCCGGACCCCGGGCCGGCGAGTTCGGTCCGGGCGACACCGTCGACGTCGTGTACCGGCTGGAGCCCGACTACTCGGACGGCGAACGCCGGCTGCACATGGTCCTGATCGACGTGTGCCGATGATGTGTGCCGATGATGTGTGCCGATGATGAAGGTGGCACGCGGGTTTGACAGGACCGCGTCCCGCGCTATCATGGGCGACTGCGGAGTTGCCCGGCGCGGCGCGCCGGCGGCTCGCGAAGGAGGATAGGGGCCATAGCGTTCGTACAGGTCGGTGAAGAGGAACTACTCGAGAAGGCGTTGAAGCGATTCAAGAGGATCGTGGAGAAGGAAGGGATCGTCCGCGAATGGAAACGGCGCGAGTACTTTGAGAAGCCGTCGACCGTTCGCAACAAGCGGCGCAAGGCGATGGAGCGCAAGCGCCTGAAGAAACTGCGCAAGATCCAGACCCAACAGAAGCGCTGAGCACACCAGGCGCGACCGGAGAGCGATCCGCTCGGCCGGTCGGTAGCCGTGGCGGCACCGCGACGGACAGCCGTTGCGACCCCTGCTTGACAGGGAGCCGCCAGCCACGGTATTCTACCGTTTGACAAGAAGACGCAGGGTAGAGCAGTTGGCAGCTCGTCGGGCTCATAACCCGGAGGTCGCAGGTTCGAATCCTGCCCCTGCTATTCCTCATCGCGGTGCGGTCGGTCCTGCCGCGACCACCGGACTGCGCCATGGCATGTTCTCGACATCACGCCGAAGCTCCGTTGCCGGCGGTCGCGCATCGAAACCTGCCGGCAAGCAATCTGGCGGCAGTCAGAACACTGCCGGCAGTCAGAGCACAGTGACCGGGACTTCCAAGCCCGGGATTCTCGTACGGGGAAAATAGCGGCGAAGGGACTCGAACCCCTGACCCAGCGGATATGAGCCGCTTGCTCTACCAACTGAGCTACGCCGCCATGCGCCTGAGATAAGCGCACTCGGGACGCGATGTCAAGCTCAGGTCCGATCCGGGCCGTACCGACATGAAAGCCGTCGCCCTGAGCGAAGTGTCCGCCAGGGAGCGGCGCCGGCAGCAGCGGCTGATCATCATCGGGATGCTGGCGGCGGCGGTATGCGTCTTCTACGTGGTACGCCTGATCGGCGGCGTCGAGCCGGTGGTCCGCCCGCTCGATCGCGTGCTCATCCCGGTGGTGTCAGCCGGCATGCTGGCCGCCGGCTACTTCCTGGCCGGCGGCGTTTCCTACCGGTCGGCATGCCGGATGGCGTCGCTGGCGGCCTTCACGCACGCGGTCACGGTTGCCACGCGCCCGTTCTCTTCCGAGTCCGTGCTCACGCACCTGCTGGCGCAGGCGGGAACGCTCACTCCCTGGCTCCTGGTCATGGCGGTCCTGGCGATGCCGCAGAGCCGCCTGTCGCGGCGCCTCCGGATCGCCACCGTCGCGGGAGGGCTGGTTTTTCCCGCGTTGATAGCGGTGTTCCACGTCGCGTCGTTCTCGGCGGCGGCCGGGGAAGACCCCGGCTGGCTGGCGCGTCACGAGCTCGCGGGCACCGTGGCCGACGCGGGTACGGCGGTCGCGCTGGTGATCACCGTGGGCCTGCTGATCAGGGCGTACCGCCGCGCGCGGAGACCGCATACGCGGGAACCCGTCCTGTGGACGATCGGCGGCATGCTCGTGTCGCTGCCCGCGTACCTGCTGCTGCGCCTTCCGGCTGACGTTGCGGAGAGCGTCGTCCCCGTACCCCCCGGTGCGATCGCCGATCTCCTGCTGCTGCCGCTGCCGGCGTTCTTCCTGGTCGGGACCCGGCACATCCCCGGCGTCGACCAGCGCCGCGGGATCAACCGTTTCTGGGCGACGGCGATCGTCCTGGCGCTCCTGCTGCTGGTCGTCGCGGTCGCGGGCGACGAGCCGCAGCGGCAGATCGAGGCCAGCTACGGCCTGAGCGACCAGGTCGCCGCGTTCCTGGTGCTCAGCCCCCTGTTCGTGGCGTTGCTCGTGCTCCATGCCGCGCTGGTGCGTACGTTTGATCGAGTCGGCGGCGCCGCGTCGGCGGATGCATCCCGGCGTGGCAGCGTCGACAGCTCGCGCGGCGTGCGCGATCTGCGCATGCTGACGCGCGCGCTGCACCGCTCGCTCGGCGGCTCCATGACCGCGGCCGCGGGCGTCCTGGATGCTCTGGAGGCCGAGCTGGAGGCCGAGCGCGACGGAGCCCGATCGCCGTCCGCCGCTCCGCTGCGGTTGCCGGGCGGCGCGCTCGACACCATCCGCGGGTTTCGCGAAAGGGCGCTCACCGTCCTGGCCGCGCTGCGCAGGCTCGATGACGGTACCAGGGCGGGCGGCGCGGTGGTCGCCGTGCAGATCTCAGACCTGTTCGCGGCGGCGTACCGGCGCGCCGGGCGGAGCGATCACCTGAGGGTGGAGCTGACCGACGGGGGCGATCTGGTCGTGGCCTGCGATCCCGCCGAGCTGGCACGGGCGCTGGCCGAGCTGCTGGTGAACGCGGATGAGGCGGGCGTTCGTGAGCGTTCGCGGATTATCATGAGCGCCCGTGAACGTGGGAACGACATCGTGATCGAAATCCAGGACTCGGGCGCCCGCCCTCTCGGGCCGGGACGCTCGCGCGTGTTCGAGCCGTTCTACTCGACCAAGCCCCGTCACCACGGACTCGGCCTCTACATCAGCCGAGCCCTGATCGAGCACAACGGCGGCTCGCTGGTGCTGGAGCGGGGTGCCGAAGGCACGTGCGCGGTCGTGACCCTGCCGGCAGCCGGTTCGTGATCATCCACACAGACGGGGGCTGCCTCGGAAATCCGGGTCCCGGCGCCTGGGCCTACGTGGCCGAGACGACGGACGGGCAGGCGCGCGACACGGGCTACGCGGCCGACACGACGAACAACCGCATGGAGCTGCAGGCGGTGATCGAAGCGCTGCGGCTGGCGCGGGAGCGGGCCGACGGCAACGTGACGGTGGTCACCGACTCGCGCTACGTCGAGGGCGGCATCAGCGAGTGGATCGCTCGCTGGGAAGCGAACGGCTGGAGGACCAAGGCGCGGTCTCCGGTCAAGAACCGTGAGCTCTGGCAGGAGCTGCAGGCGCTGAAGCGGGCGCTGGAGGGGCGCGGCCTCCGCGTCGCGTTCCGGCGCGTGCGCGGCCACGCCGGCGTCGAGCTCAACGAAGCCTGTGACCGGCTGGTCCAGGAGACGATCGCCGCCGGGCGCAGGGGACGGCGCCCGAGCTAAAGCGCCACCGAACTCGGTTCGCTCTCCTCCATGACGGAAGCCGCGCGAAGCGGCGCCCGGAGGAGAGCGAGATGTTGGCGCGTGTGGCCTGCCACGCCCCGATCGGCGTGGACGGCGTTCTGGTGACCGCTGAGGTGGACATCCGGCGCGGGATGCCGGTGGTGGACATCGTCGGTCTGCCCGGCGGTGCGGTGCGCGAAGCGCGCGACCGCATCCGCGTCGCGATCCGCAACAGCGGCCTGTCGTTTCCGAACGACCGCATCCTGATCAACCTTTCGCCGGCCGCGGTCCCCAAGTCGGGCTCCGCCTTCGACCTGCCGCTGGCGCTGGGCGTGATCGCCGCCTCGAGTCAGGTCCCCTGGGACGATGAGGTGGGGATCATGGTGCTCGGCGAGCTGACCCTGCGCGGCGACGTCCGCCCCGTGCACGGCGTGCTGGCCGCGGTCGGCACCGGGCTGGAGCGCGGCATCGACCGCTTCGTGGTGCCGCGCAGCAACCTGGCGGAGGCGCAGGCGCTGGGCCGGGGGGCGATCGTGGGCGTCGATTCGCTCGCCGAAGCGGTCAAGACGCTCCGCGAGGCGCGCCCGGAGACATGGCCTGCCGCACGGCGACGACGCAGCGACGCCTCGGCCGACGCACCTGCCGCCGTCGCGGCTGACGGGGACTTCGCCGACCTGCGCGGCCAGGACCGGCTGAAGCGGGCGCTGGAGATCGCCGCGGCCGGGCGCCACCACGCGCTGCTGTTCGGGCCGCCGGGCAGTGGCAAGACCATGGCGGCGCGGCGCATGCCGGGCATCCTGCCGCCGCTGACCGGCAGGCAGGCGCTGGAGGTGACGCGCGTGCATTCGGTGGCCGGTACCCTGGGCGCGGGAGCGTCGCTGATCACGCGGCCGCCGTTCCGCACGCCGCACCACAGCGCGTCGCTCGAAGGACTGATCGGCGGCGGCCGCATGCAGCGCCCGGGAGAGGTTTCGCTGGCCCACGGCGGCGTCCTGTTCCTCGACGAGACGCCGGAGTTCCGCACGGCGCTCCTGCAGGCGCTACGTGAGCCGCTGGAGTCGCACGAGGTGACCGTGGTCCGGGCCGGCTACTCGGTGCGCTATCCTGCCGGATTCCAGCTCATCTGCGCGGCCAACCCCTGCCCGTGCGGGAACCTGGGCCGGGAGGCGGGCGTCTGCCTGTGCTCGCCCGCCGACGTGCACCGCCACTGGCGGCGGCTCGGCGGGGCGCTGCTGGACCGGATCGACGTGCGCGTGCCCGTGTCGCCGCCGCGCTCGGCGGACCTGCAGGCGCCGGCGGCGGAGGGCAGCGCGCAGATCGCGTCCCGTATCGCGGATGCGGTGGACCGCCAGCGGCACCGCTACCGCGGCATGGGCTGGGAGCGCAACGCCGAGCTGCCGGCCGGCGCGGTGGAGGTCCACTGCCCGCTCGACGCGCCCGGCCGCGCCGCGCTGCGCGAAGCGGTGGACAAGCTCGGCCTGTCCGCGCGCGCCTACCACGCCATCACCCGCGTGGCGCGCACCATCGCCGACCTGGAGCGCTCCGACGGCGTCACCGTCGACCACCTGCTGGAGGCGGTCCAGCACCGCCGCTACGGCGACGGCGACCTGTGCTGGATCACGCTGTAGCGCGCGGCGGCTGCCGGCGGAAGCGGGTCATAGGGATGCCAGGCGGGCGCCTTCCGCCAGGGCACGGAGCTTCTCCCTCGCCGTGCCGATCGGCAGCCAGACGAGCCCGCAATCGGGCGCGGCCCACACCCGGTCCCGACCCAGGACGTCGACCGCACGTTTCACCTTGTGGGCGATGTGCTCGGGATCTTCGACCGCGGTGCAGCCGACATCCACGAGACCGAAGACGACCTGCTTGTCGTCCGGAAGTCTCAGGAAGAACTCGGGGTCGATGCGGCTGCTCTCGCACTCGAAGGCGAACTGCCGAGCCCGGCAGGAACCGATGTCGGGCAGCATGCGGGCGAGGGCTGAGACGGTCGCGGGATCCCGCACCGTCGGAGTCTCGCTGACCGGCGGAAAGCCCAGACAGAAGTGGACGCATGTGGTCGTCTCGATCCCCTCGAATGCGAGGTCGAGGGCGGCGCGCCCCCACTCCCGAAAGGCATCGGGACGCCGGAGCGCCTGCGGTTCGTCAAGCTGGATGACGTCGCAGCCTGCCGCCTGCAGGTCCAGCATCTCCGCGTGCAGCACCCTCGCCATCGCCATGCCCAGGTCCGCCTCGGAGGCGTAGTGCTCGTTGGTGAGCCAGTACATGGCGGTCATCGGGCCGGGCATGGTCATCTTCACGCGCCGGTCGGTGTGCGCCTTCAGGAACCGCAGGTCTTCCAGCGCGTGTGCGTGCTTGCGGCTCACCTCGCCGGTCACGACGGGAGAGGCCCTGTTCACCGTCCCCTCCTCCACGTCGGCATAGTTCGATCGCTTCGCGTCGATCCCCGACAGCGATGAGACGAACCGGCTGATGTAGTGCATGCGGCGCTGTTCGCCGTCGGTGATCACGTCGATGCCGGCCGTCTCCTGGTCGCGGATCGCCAGTCGGGCCGCGTCATCCTTCCCCTGCCGCAGAGCCTCGCCCGTGAGTCGCCAGAGCCGGATGTTGTCGTCCCGGACCAGCCAGGCCGGTCTTGGCAGGCTGCCGATGACGGTCGTGGTGACGGGGGACGCCGCGCCGCTTCCCGTTGACAATGATCCCTCCCGCCAGCCTACCGTAGCATTACGCTTCGATTGACGGGCAGGTTCGGCTTCCGCTCATGACCATCTGCAACGTACGCGACTTCGGCGCCGCCGGGAACCGGCAGGCACTCGACACCGCGGCGATCCAGGCGGCGATCGACGCTGCGAGCCGCTGCAACGGTCAGGTGCGCATGCCGGCCGGCCAGTACCGGTCGGGCAGCCTGATGCTCCGTAGCGGCGTCTCCCTGCACCTGGAAGCCGGTGCCTCCCTGGTCGCCAGCCGTGACATGGGGGATTTCGTGGCTCCTGCGCCGGACAGTTACGTGCATCACACCGGCTCGCGGTTCGCGTTCATTCACGCGATCGGCGCCGGTGACGTCCACATCCTGGGCAGCGGCACGATCGACGGCAACCTGGCCCTGGACGGAGGGCATCGGGGTCCGCTTCCGCTGATATTCGAGAACTGCCGGCACCTTCGCGTCGAGGGGATCGGCGTCGTCGACTCGCCGGGATGGGCGCTCACCTTCTGGGGCTGCCGGCACGTCACGGTTGCGGACGTGCGGATCCGGAACAGCTTCGCCGACGGACTGAACCCGTGTTGCTGCCAGGACGTGCTCATCGAGGACGTCACGGTAGAGGGCAGCGGGGACGATCCGGTCTGTCTGAAGAACGACAGCCACCGCTACGAGTTCGCGACGCGGCCCGAGTGCGGCTTCGTGTCACGCGACATCACGATACGGCGCGTGTGCATCCGAGACACGACCCACCCGGCGTTCAAGATCGGTACCGGCACGCACGGAGTCTTCCAGAACATCGAGATCGCGGACTGCCGGCTGGAGCGCACCGGCGCGCTGTTCTGCGTCCAGTTGATGCGTCCCACGTACCGCGAGACGCCGCGCCGCGTCATCGAGGGCGTGCACGTGCACGATATCCGAGGGGATGGGGTAGCCGGTCTGCTGGACCTGACGTCGATGGACGTCAGCCGGTCCGTCGTCGATGGCCTCCGATTCCAGCGTATCCATGTCGCGAAGGTAAACGCGCCTTCACGGCTACACGGCCTCGAGGACGCGCCGATCCGGAACATCACCCTGAGTGATGTCACGTTGGAGGACCCTGCGGAGGGAGCGCCGTGGCTGCACGGGCGGTTCGTGGATGGTCTGAGTCTGCAGAACGTGCGCATCAATCAGGACGCAGAAAGCGAGGCGGGGCTGCGGTTCCAGGACTCCCGGCGGCTGACCATCGAGGGACTGCACGTGGATGGCGCCGGTACCGGCCCCCCGGTCCTGATCCGGGATTCCCGGGACGTGCGTTTGACCGGCTGCGAGGCGGCGGTTGCCGGGCCGCTGGTGAGCGTCGAGGGGGAGTCGTGCGACGCTGTGGACTTGGCCGGACTTGCGGGCAGGGGAGGCGTGGAAGCGGCGGTAGCCGACCGGGTTCCGAACGGCGCAATCGTGCCGGCCGGCGGACCATGCCGCTATTCCGACCTGCAGGTGCCGCCGCAGGCTGAACCCGGCCGGGAGCTGTCCCTGTCGGCTGCTCTCTCGAACGAGGGCCGGGCCGGATTCGTCAAGACCGTCGTGACCGTGGACGGCCAGCTCGCCGGCGGCCGGTGGCTGTGGCTGGGAAAGGGCGAGTCGCGGACGGTGCGACTCCGCACGGAGCGCCTCTACAAGGGTGGACTCCACGAGGTCCGCGTGGGCGACTGCGCGGCTACGACCCGGATCGCCGCTACGCCTGCGCGCTTTCAGCTCCTGGAGCCGGTGCGGGTGGTTGCGGGGAGCGGCGGCCGGCGGACCTTCAGCATCGTGGTCCGCAACGTCGGCGGGGCGGCCGGATCGGTCGAGGTCCCGCTCGAGATCGATGGGGTCCGGCGGTGCTCCAGCACGGTCAGCCTCGACTCGGGTGAGGAGCGTGAGGTCGCGACGTCCATCGTGCCCGGCGAGGAGGCAGGCCATGCCAGGATCGGCGGTCTGGAGTGGCCGTGGCTGACCTTCAGCAACACGCCAGCTCGTTTCGCGCGCTACGGCCGGCGCATCAAGGTGACGGCGGGCGGCGGATTGACCACCGCCTGGGATGCGACCGGCGCGGAATACGCCAGCGCCTACACACGGGTGCGGGGCGACTTCGTCGTGTCCGTACTCCTGGAGACCCAGGATCCGACGGGGCCCTACGCAGCCGCCGGCTTGATCGTCAGGAACCGCATCGCCCGGACGCCTGTCAGCCCGGGCTACCTGATGCTCTGCGTCTGCCCGAAGTACGGAGGTCTTCCCTACTGGGGGGCCGACCTGGACGGCGACGGCGTGCTGGACACGAAGGACAACTTTCCCGTGCGGTACCCCATCTGGTTTCGTATCCGGCGTACCGGGCACCGCTACGCCGCCTGGACCAGCCTCGACGGTACGGACTGGCGCGCGGCACGGGAGTTTCACGTGCGCTCCGCCGCGGACGCTCAGGATGTCGGCGTGTTCGCGAGCGCCTACTCCGCGAAGGGTGAGCTGGGACGCGCGGTGTTCTCCGGCTTCAAGGTGGAGAGCGCTATCCGTCCACGGCCAGCGTCGTGCGAATGATCGTGAACGAGTAGTGCACGTCATCCGGGAAGTCGTCATCGCTCCACGCACAGATCTCCGATCCGCCGGTGATGATCACTCGGGGGGACCTGGGGATCTCGAAGATCGCGCAGCTCATGCCGACCAGCGGGTTCTCGCGGTAGTGGGCCTTGATGTCGTACTTCCGCAGGCCGGGCCGGATCGCCTTGCGCGCCTCCGGCAGCGGCTCGTAGCTGCGGCCGCGGCTGTCCGTGATGTCTGCGCCTGACTCGACCGCCCATGCGTCGTAGCGCAGGTGGGTGCCCCAGAGGTTGTTGATGCGGAACCTGGCGGCCGTGGTGCCCGGGACGTCCACCGGCTTGTGGAAGTCGGCGGTGGGGAATGCCTCGACCTGCACCCAACCCGGCGGCGTGCACGCCGATCCGATCACAACCACGCGGACGATCGGATCGTCCTCTTCGATCGTGATGTTGTCGGGGGGCAGGTGCTCCTGGTCCATGCCGATCGAGTTGATCGGGTTCATCTCCACGCCGTGGAACTCCATGCCCCGGAGGTAACGCCGGTTGACCGTCACGTTCCGGTAGTTGAACGGCATGCGGTACTCATAGGTCTCCAGCATGAGCCGCTGCCGTTCCATCGGCGGATCGGGATACGGTTCCACGCGTCGCTGACTCTCCGTTGCCATCTCTCTGTCTCCTTCTGCCGTCAGGCAGTCGTACCCATCGTGATAGGGGGCATTCGACCGGCTGTCTACCCCTCCGTGCGCGCGGATGTTCGATGAGGCGATGCGCGAAATTGGCTACACCCGCGATGCCGGATACACTGCACGCCCTCATATCGGGTCCGGGAGGCGCACGATGATCCAGGCCGAACAGCAGACCTCACCACCTCTGACGCTCGGATGCTCCACCCAGCTCCTGCTGGACGATTACGTGGTGGACGACGTCTGGAACATCAGGCGCTCTCCCGAGTTGCCGATGAAATACCTGGGCAATCCGATCATCGACTCCCATCCCGTGGTCGGGGATTGCAGCGTGGTCTGCCAGTCGGTCATGTACGACGACGAGGAGCGCCTCTTCAAGCTCTGGTCCACCCTGGTCGACACCAACCTGGACACGTTTCCGTCCGGGTATCACCAGGACAGCGTGCACAGCTACATGTACCGGGGCGCGTACGCGGTGTCGCAGGACGGGCTGGACTGGGAGTGCCCGGACCTGGGCATCATCGAGTACCGGGGGTCGACCGCGAACAACCTGTTCCAGTCCGAGGGCTGCGGGTTCGTCCTGAAGGACGGCCACGAATCGGATCCGTCACGCCGGTACAAGATGCTGACCAAGCGCACCAACCCGGGCGGCCGCGTCTTCGCCGCGTTCTCTCCGGACGGAGTGCATTGGACGGACCATCCGGGCGGCCCCGTGCTGCCCAACTCACGGGATGGCGCCAACTCCTTCCTGTACGACGAGCGGCTGGGCAAGTACGTGCTGTTCTGCCGGCCGACGGTCCTGCCCCTGGACTTCAGCTACGACCCCGACGAGCTCGGGTTTCCCGACCGCAACGTCTTCATCGACGACTTCCACACCGGCGACAAGTTCGAGTGCAAGGACCGGACCTCCCGCCCCCGGTTTCCGGACGAGTCCGACTACGTCATGCGCCCGGAGACCGAGGACTACGTCCACCGGCACCTCAAGGTGTTCCCCTACACGCCGATGCGCTCGCTGCGCATCTCCCAGGGCAGGAGCCGCTACATCGGCTGCAACCGCAGGATCGCCCGCAGCGTCAGCGACGACTTCGTGCATTGGTCGCTTCCGGAGGTGGTGATCCGTCCCGACGAGCTGGACCCGCCGCGGCTCTACAACATGGACGTGACGCGCTACGAAGGGCTCTACATCGGGCTGTTGCAGGTCTTCCACTCGTGGGGCACGCGCCGCCTGCCGGGGACGCCTGACGAGCCGGAGACCTTCGACCTGCACCTCGCGTTCAGCCGCGACGGGATCCGCTGGGAGCGGCTGGCGAACCGTCCGGTCTTCCTGGAGCGGGGCTACGTCGGCGACTTCGACGGCGGCATGATCTCCGGCGCCCATGTGCCGCTCATTCCCTACGAGGACGAGCTGCGCATCTACTACACCGGGCACGTGGGCTGCCACAACGTCTCGCCCGCCTCCCCCAGCTCCAAGCACGCCGTCGGCGTGGCGCGATTGCCGCGGGGGCGCCTGGTCGCCCGCACGGCCGGGGACGAGCTGGGCGTGCTGATGACCAAGCCGTTCGTCGTGGAGGGCCGGCGGCTGCACGTCAACGCGGACGCGCGCCGCGGGCTGCTGAAGGTGGAAGTGGTCACGGCCGGCGGTGAGAAGATTCCCGGCTACACGTGCGGTGAGTGTCAGGGGATAACGGCGAACGGGTTCGACCTGCCGGTCTCCTGGGGCCGCATGTCCGACCTGCAGGCGCTCACGGGGAAGACGGTGCGCCTGCGGTTCTATCTGCGCGAGGCCAGGCTGTACTCCTTCCAGCTCCGGGGCTGACTTCCGGCGTGGCTCGCTCTCGCCGTTGATCCCCCTCTCGGGACCGGCTACGCTGTAGCGGCTTGAGCGCGTCGCCGGCGGGAGTTGCCGGCCGGGACGCCTTGACGGGGCTGCAGGCGGACGTTTCCCGACCTCAAGGCGGTCGGGAGGAGGCACGCGGTGACAGCGCGACCGGCCGCACGGTTGACCGGAGTGGCAGCTCCGGCCGAGGTGCGCTGATGGCCGTGCTCGACCCCGCCCGTCCCCACGCACGCACCCGCAGATTCCTGCCGGGGATCAGCTACGAAACCCGCGACCGCATGGTCCGCATGCGCTTCCTGTACCTGCTGCTCGCGGTTCCAGTCGTGCACTGGGCCATCTTCCACTACGCCCCCATGTACGGGCTGCTGGTGGCCTTCAAGGACTACAACATGAAGCACGGGGTGTTCGGGAGCGAGTGGAACGACTTCGCGCACTTCCAGTTCCTGTTCACCAGTCCCGGATTCCACCGGGTGATGCGCAACACCTTCATCATCAGCTTCCTGAAGCTCGCCTTCGGCTTCACCGCCAGCATCGTCTTCGCGCTCCTGATCGACCAGCTCATGAGCCTGCCCTTCAAGCGGACGATGCAGTCGATCTCCTACCTGCCGCACTTCATTTCCTGGGTGGTGCTGGGCGGCCTCATCAAGCAACTGCTGTCCCCCTCTCTGGGCGTCTTCGGCGTGCTGATCGCCAACATGACCGGCGAGTCGCTCAGCCTGCTGACGGACAAGGTGGGCTTCCTGGCAATCCTGGTGGCCAGCTCGGTCTGGCAGGGCGTGGGGTGGTCGGCGATCATCTACCTGGCCGTGCTGGCCGGGGTCGACCAGAGCCTGTACGAGGCGGCCGAGGTGGATGGCGCCAGCCGTCTGCAGAAGGCCCTGCGCATCAGCCTGCCTGCCCTGTACCCGCTGATGACCATCATCCTGATCCTGCGCATGGGGCAGATCCTCGACGCCGGCTTCGACCAGGTCTTCAACCTCTACAACCCGCTGGTGTACGACGTCGCGGACGTCATCGACACTTACCTGTACCGGGTGGGGCTGGTCGAGCTCAAGTACGACTACGCCGCCGCCGTCGGGCTCTTCAGGAATGTCGTGGGCCTGGTGCTGGTGATCTCGGCCAACTACCTCGCCCGGCGCTACACCGAGTATGGCCTCTGGTAGGCGCGCGCATGGCACGGCGGAGCGTTGGCGAGGTGGCGTTCGACGTGGCAAACGTCATCTTCATGCTGTGCTTCTCCGCGACCATCATCTACCCGTTCTGGGACGCCTTTCTCCTCTCGTTCTCCGGGCCGCGGGAGATATCGGGCGTGGGGTTCCGGCTGTGGATCACCCACTGGTCCATGGACACCTACCGCTACATCTTCGACCGCGGACTCATCCTGATCGCCTACCGGAACACCCTGTTCCGGACGGTGGTCGCCGTCTATCTCACCACCATCACCTGCCTGTTCGCGGCCTACCCGCTGTCGAAGCGCCGCCTCCCCGGGCGCACCGTGTTCACGGCCTACTTCGTGTTCTCGATGTTCTTCAGCGGCGGGCTGATCCCCACCTACCTGTTGATCCGGGGGCTGGGGCTCCTCAACAACCTGTGGGTGCTCGTGCTCCCGCAGATGTTCAACGTCTTCTACATGATCATCATGCGCAATTACCTGATGGCCGCCCATCTCGAAGAGCTGGAAGAGGCGGCGCTCGTGGACGGGGGCGGCTACCCGTACATCCTGTTCCGCATCATGGTGCCGCTGTCGATGCCGCTGCTGGCCACGGTGGCCCTGTGGGTGGCCGTGGCTCACTGGAACGAGTGGTTCTACGCGCGCATCTACCTGACCGGGAACCGGTTTCTCGTGCTGCAGTTCCTGCTGCAGCGACTCATCGAGCACCATCGCCAGGACGAGCAGGTGCTCAACGACTACGTGGCGCAGACCGAGACGGAGATCAACACCGCCAACGTCGTGGCCGGAACGATGATTCTCACGATCGGTCCCATCGTCCTGCTGTACCCGTTCCTGCAGAAATACTTCGTGAAGGGGGTGATGATCGGGTCCTTGAAGGGTTGAGTCGGCCGTTGCGGGCTCATGTCGATGAGAGACCCGGGGTGACGCCGGACCGGGCGCGCCGCCGGGATCGCGTTACAAGGGAAAGAGAGAGAACGGAATGAATCACATGGTCAGAAGAGCGGTCGCCGTGCTTGCACTGGCGTCGCTGTCGTCGATCTGCGTGTTTGCGGCGGGAACGGCGGCTTCACAGCCGGAGTCCGCCGAGCCGGAGATCATGCAGATCACGTGGCTGGGCCGCACCCACGACCGGGGATTCCCGGAGGGGAGCTTCCTGCACCAGATGCTGGAGGAGCGCTTCAACGTCGACCTGATAGAGCCCTCCCTCATGAACTACAAGGATGCGGAGAAGTTCTACCTGCTGGCGGCGGCGAACGACCTGCCCGACACCGGCGTCGTGCGGCTGGACCACAACCGCGCGTATGAGCAGGGCATGATCCGCTCGATTCCGCGGGACATGATCGAGGAGTACGCGCCGAAGGTCTCGATCGCATTCGATCAGTACAACGGCTGGAGCTTCAACGTGGCCCCGGACGATCCGGGCGCCTACATCGGCTTCGGGGCGCTGCGGGAGCGGGACTTTCCGGCCCACTCCAACTGGTATCGCCTGGACTGGCTGGAGGCGGTCGGCATCGAGCCCAACGGCGAGCTCGTGAACACGGCCGACCGGCTCTACTACACGACGGAGCCGTTCACGCTGGATCAATTCAAGGACGTCATGGTCGCCTTCGCCCAGAACGACCCGGACGGCAACGGCGAGCAGGACACCTTCGGGGTCTCGACCCTGCTGATCGACTCGGTGCTCGGCGCCCACGGCACGATCGGCAAGTTCGGCGACGACTACAACCACTACGAGAACGGCGAGCTCAAGATGTGGTACGCGACCGACGGCTTCAGAGCGTACCTGCTGTACATGAAGGACCTGTACGACGCGGGAGCCATCGACCCGGACGCGATCACCGGGCAGAGCACCCTCACCGGCCACCAGAAGTGGGCCGCCGGCATGTTCGGCGCCCAGGATGCGGGAATCGTGTACGCGGACCCGTCCAACGCGTCGTTCATGGGACGCGCTCCCATGAACGTGCTGGAGTCCATACCGACGTCCAAGCTGATGCTGGCCCCGTTCGTCGTCGGGGCGGACGGCAAGAGCCAGTACCGGGGCAGCGTCTCGCGGGGAAGCTACTTCACCAACGCCTACTTCACGTTCGTCGGCGCCCACGTACAGGACGATAAGCTGGCGCGCATCCTGTGGATGATCGACGACATCAATCTCGACCCCGAGCTGAGCATCTACGCCTACTTCGGCGAACCGGGACGCCACTTCGACTGGGCGGGCGAGCCGTTCAACTCCGCGATCTCGGCGATCCCGGGCAAGGAGTACGACGACCCGTACAAGGAAGGCGTGGCCGGGTTCGACGCCGTGTGGGGCATGCTGGAGCGCGAGCGGCTGGGGTGGAGGTCCACCTACAAGGGCTTCAACGAGTACCTGGAGGACAACCAGCGGGACCAGATGGCGATCTTCGGGCGGTTCGACATCTTCAACGAGACCGACATCAGCGAAGTGCTCGCCAAGTACATGCCCGAGCAGCACGTCATCGCCCAGACCTACATGGTCGAGGCGATGACGGGCAAGGTGGACATCGCCGAGACCTGGGATTCCTACCTTGCCGACCTGCGCGACGCCGGCTACGACGAGATCATCGCGGCGTACGAGAACACGACCGACGTCAGGGCGTTCATGATGGGGGAGGGCGGCTAGCGCCCCATTCCTGAAGGCTTCGGTCTTTCGCACATGCGGCGGCCGGCCGGGACACGCGCCCTGGCCGGCCGCCCATCGGGGCGCTAAGCGCGCGGTAGCTGCAGTGCGTACAGGCGCGCCCGCTCCAGGTAGAAACGGATCCGCATGGGCAGGCAACGGCTCACGTCGGGATTGCCGTTCCACGTGAACGTGTGGGACAGGCTGTCGCCGGTGAACGTGTCGCAGTCCTCCGCCGAGTAACCCGGAATGACGTGGCCGTCGACGCTGATCAGCTCGGCATCGATCGAGCCGCCGGCGGCGTGCGCGTTCACCGTCAGCCGGTTTCCGGGGGAGAACAGGGGCTTGGTCGTCAGGGTCGGAGGGTTGTTCTTCGGGTGGCGGTCGTTCGCCGGGGACTCGATGGAGGCGAAGCCGTCCAGGCGCATCGTGGCCAGCCCGACCGCCGTGTTCCCCTGCGTGTCGACGCCGGTGTAGTAGACCCGGAGCTCGTCGCCGACCCGCACCGGTGCCCGGCTCACCGTGATCGACTTCTCATCCCAGCTTCCGGCCGGCCCGGGTTCGAAGAATGAAGCCGTGCGCACGCGCTGCCAGTGGAAGCCGTCCCGGCTGTGAGCCAGCCAGCTTTCCATGAAGTTGGGCGCTGTGTGGCTGACCCGGAGGAAGCCCAGGTACAGGTTCTCGTAGAACATCGGGGCCATCGCCTCGAAGTCGATATCCAGGTCATCGAGGCTGTCCCGGTCGATGATGTGGGTCGGCGTGGACCAGTGAATCAGGTCGTTGCTCTGCATGCGCAGAATCGAGCGCTCGGTGCGGTGGACGAGCGTGGGACGCGGATACACCGGGCGGCAGAAGCCCACGTACTTGTGACTCACGGGATCGTGGAGGATCGCCAGGTTCTCGTCGCCGCGGTTGTGGTCGTAGGGACCGGGCGCCGGCTCCCAGCGCAGGCCGTCGGGCGAGTACTGGACCATCGGGTGCTGCACCCCCTCGTCGGCGGTGGAGTACACCATCTTGTAGCGCCGGGCCGGATCGGCCCCGGCCTCCTTGAGGACGTACTGGCCCTTGCCCTGGTAGATGATGTTGGTGTCGTTGCCCGCGGGGTCCGTGACCAGGCCGAGCGTCGGCCGGTCCCAGTCGATGCCGTCGCGGGAGGTGGCATACAGGAAGCGGTAGTAGTGCCTCCGCACGGGAACGTCGACGACCGTGAGGCCGTTGTACCACATTTTCCAGACCCCATCCTCCTCATCCCACATGATGTTGGCGGGCCACGGTGCGGACTCCCCCTCCCACGGGTACGCCGGTTTCATGATCGGATTGCCGGCGAAACGCTGCGGCTGATGGATGGTGCGCCGGACGAAGGCGGTCGCCCGCAACAGGTGGCCGGGTACGTCGCCCTGGATGCGGTCCGTGCCCTCGCTCCATCCGTCCAGGTCGGGACGGGCGTGGGCCGGAGGCTGAATCCAGCGCGCCGCCTCGGTCTGGCGGGGCGTGACCCAGCGCGTCGTTTCGATGATGTAGTCATCGATGAAGAGCTGCTTTCGAGTACCTACGTTGACGATCGACTCGGAGCCCGGTACCTGCAGTCTCATCTCTCTCCTCCTTGCGGCGCGACAGTGGGGATGAGAACCGATCGACCATGACGCAGAAGGGACGGGTGTGCAACACGTTCCGGTCGAGTAGGCTGTCGCGCGGAACGAACGGGGAACCATGAACGCTACGTCCTGGGTGCACCGAGGGTTCGAGGCGTTCGCCGCGGGCAGCTTCGAGGACGGCGGCAGCAACCTGTACGTCAACGCGCACGGGATCATCGAGACCATCCACCGCACCGACGTCGACCACGACGGCTACGTCGACATCGTGCTGCCGAACGCCCAGGGCTACAACGAGCGCGGGCCGACGTGGATCTACAAGCCCGGTCCCGGCGACGGCTCGGACTGGGAGCGGCGCGAGCTGCCCACGGACAGCGGCGACATGTGCCGGATCGTCGACCTCGACGGCGACGGCTACCAGGACCTGGTCGTCGTCAACTCGACCAACGGCGTGTCGTGCGAGCTGCTCTGCCACATCTACTGGGGCGGGCCCGGCGGGCTCACCGGCGAGCGGACCGACCTGCCGACGGTCGGCGCGTACGACGTGGCCGCCTTCGACGTGGACGGCGACGGGCGCCTGGACCTGGTCTTTCCGTCCGCGTGGGTCGACCACCACAACCCCGGCCGCCCGCTGCCGCTGCACGTCTACCTGCAGGGCCCGGACCGGCGCTTCGAGGACGTGGGCCGGGAGTACGGACTGACCGGCATCGGCGCGCGGTCGGTGGCGGCGGCCGACCTGAACGGCGACGGTCACGTCGACCTCGTGGTGGCCAACTACCGGCACGAGTTCGAGTACCGGATCGACTCCTACCTCTACTGGGGCACAGAGGACGGTTTCGACCCGACGCCGCAGGGGCTGCCGACCGACACCGCGACGCAGGTCTTCCTGGCCGACTTCAACGGCGACGGCCGGCAGGAGATCTTGTTCTGCGGCAACAACAAGGTGCTGATCTACTGGAACGACGAGGGTCGCTTCAGCCCGGACAACCGCCTGGTGGTCGAGACGGAGGGGCTCAGCGGCGAGTTCCACCACGGTGACCTCTACGCTACCGCCGGAGACGTCGACGGCGACGGCCGCGACGAGCTGATCGTCGCCACGATCCGTGGGATCGAGATCCGCGCCGCGGACGATCTGACCGAGGTGCGGCAGTTCCTGCCGCTGAAATTCGCCCACTGGGCGCACGTGGCGGACCTGGACGGCGACGGCCGCCCGGAGCTGATCGCCAGCAAGTACCAGGAGGACGAGACGTTCAACACGCGCTCGGCCATCTTCTGGAACGGTCCCGACGGCTATTCGCCCGAGCGCTGCAGCCGGGTGGCGACGATGGGGGCCGAGGGGGTCACCGCCGGCGACCTTGACAGCGACGGAAAGCCGGTGATCGTGTTCTGCAACACCATGACGGGGCACGCCAAGACCAGCCCGACGCTGCCCTCGTACGTCTACTTCGGCGGGCCGGAGGCGGACTACGGCGTGCACCGCCGCCAGGAGCTGCCGGTGGGAGGCGAGTGCGGCGACTGCGCCGTCGCGGACCTCGACCTGGACGGGTGGAATGACCTGGTATTCGGGAAGATGACCGGAGTGCGCGTGTTCCCCGGCGGCCCCGACGGGTTCCGCCCGGAGCGGCACTACGACCTGCCGTGCTTCCTGCCGTGCGTGCAGGTGGCCGACTTCAACCGGGACGGCTACCTGGACATCCTGGCGCTCAGCCACACGTACGACGACAAGCCGGAGACGTTCGCCGACTCCTCGCGCATCTTCTGGGGCTCGGCCGAAGGCTTCAGCCCTGACCGCTACGACATCTTCCCGACGTTCTGCGGCGCCACCGGCTACCTGGCCGACCTCACCCGCAACGGGTACCTGGACGTGCTGGTCGGCGACAAGCGCGGCTACGTCCTGATCTACCTGGGGGGACCGGAAGGCTATTCACTCGAGCGCACGCAACGCATCCCCATGTGGAAGGACTGGAAGGGGGGCGTCAACACGGCGGCCGACCTCAACGGCAACGGCTGGCTGGACCTGGTGGTGTCCAGCTCCGGCCACTATCACCGCAAGCCCGACACCCTGACGATCTTCTACGGCGGTCCCGACGGCTACGGCTGGCACGACGCCCAGGACTACAAGGGCGGGTTCTCGCCCGGGCAGATGTCGGTCGCCGACCTCAACAACAACGGCCTGCTGGACCTGATCGTTCCCGCCTACTCGACCGACCTGACGCGGGTCGTGCCGATCCAGATCTTCTGGAACCTTGGGGACCGCTTCGACCTGGAGCACCCGCTGGAGCTGCACGCCGACGCGGGATTCGAGGCGCTGCCGATCGACCTCAACCGCAACGGCTGGACCGATCTGTTCGTGGCCTGCCACCGCAACGACGTCGGCCACGTCGTGGACTCGCAGATCTTCTGGAACGGCCCGGACGGACTCTCGAACGACCGCACGACGCCGCTGCCCGGCATGGGGCCGCACCGGCTGAACGCTCGGCTACCCGGGAATGCCTATACGCGTGCGCCGATCGAACGCTACACCTCGCCGCCGCACGAGGCCGCGAACCGGCGCCCCGCCCGGCTCGGCTGGGAGGCCGAGGTGCCGGACACGACCGCGCTGCAGTTCGAGGTGCGGTGCGCGGAGCGTGAAGAGCTCCTGGAGCAGGCGCCGTGGATGGGCCCGGGCGGCCAGGGCACGATGTTCGAGCGGCCGGGCGCAGCGATTCCCGACCTGTGGCCTTCGACGCGCTTCGTGCAGTACCGCGCGACGTTCACCTCGCTCTACGGCTGCCGCTCGCCACGGCTGCGCGAGGTCCGGATCGACTTCAGGGACTGAAACAGGGGAAGTTCGTGTCTTGGTCGCAGTCTGGTACACTATTCGCCCTGCGGCTGTCCGATCTGGACCACCGTTCTCGCGTGCGGGACCGTTCCCGGACGTGCGTGTTCCGGTCGAAGAAAGACCGCCTGGAGAATGGGAGAAGAACGTGGATAAGCAGCATGTTTCTTCCTCGACGGTGACCTCGATAGGCTACGATGCCCGTACACGGACCCTGGAGATCGAGTTCGCGAGCGGGCGTGTATACCAGTACTATGAGGTTCCCGATCAGATGCACGCCGAGATCATGCAGGCATCGTCGAAGGGGCAGTTCTTCAATTCGTACATCAGGAATGCGTACGCGTTCTCACGCGTCGCTTGAGCGCCAACTGAACCGAGGATGATGGAAGGGGCGACGCTCTTGGCATTCAGCGGCATGTCACGGTCTGCCAGGTGATGCACGGTGGCCGCCAGGTAATGGAATGGCGTTGTCGGCGGCCGGGGCCGGAGCCGACGCACACCGATAGCACGAAGGAGCTGCTCGATAGGATTTGCCCCGGCGAGAGCCCGTATCTCGACGTCGATGCGGAGTTGCTGCTGACGAAGTGCGCGGCGACTGCCGAACGCGCACGATCGGTGCGATGACCAGATCGGAGCTCCTTGAACTGATTGCCAATGGCGAGAACTCCGGAGTGGAGTTCAAGCGGGACGATCTGCGGCCGGAGCAGATCGCGAAAGAGATCGTGGCGCTGGCGAATTTCCAGGGAGGGCGCCTGCTGTTGGGGGTCGAAGATGATGGAACGATCACCGGCGTTCAGCGCGACGACCTTGAACGCTGGGTGATGGATACCGTGTTCGGTCGTTACGTCCACCCGATGATCCAGCCATTCTACGAGGAGATCCACATCGACGAACGCCGCCGCGTGGCAGTGGTTACCGTCACCGAGGGGACGGCCAAGCCTTACGTGGTGCGTCACCGGGGACAGGAACAGGTGTACGCGCGCATGGGCAGCACGTCGCAGCTTGCCTCGCGTGAGCAGCAGATGCGGCTGTTCTCGGCCGGAGGCATGCTCTACGTCGAGTCGCTGCCGGTCTCCGGCAGCGGACTGCGCGATCTCAGCAGGGAACGATTGGCGGATTATCTCTCGACAGTCCTGGGTCTGGCTGACATGCCCACTGCGGATGCGGAGTGGAGCGAACGCCTGTGCGATCTGGGCTTCATGGTGGAGAACACGGGACAGCCCGCGGTGTGCACCATCGCGGGCCTGGTGCTGTTCGGATACCGGCCGCGACGCCTGTTGCGGCATGCCGGCGTTCGCTGGATGGCCTTCAAAGGTGAGGACAAAGCCTATGACGCGCTTGATGACCAGGTGATCGACGGGCCGCTCGTCGCCCACTGGCGGGAACTGTCGGGAGGAGGGCGGGAGCTCGTCGAGAAGGGCGTGATCGAACGCCTTGCCGATGCCATGCGGCCATTCATCTCCGAGGAGGCAGGGGAAGTAGATGAGTCCATGCGCCGGCAACGGCGCTGGCACTATCCGTTGGAGGCTGTGCGGGAAGCGGTCGTCAATGCGGTGACGCACCGTGACTGGACACGGTATGAAGAGATCGAAGTGGCACGGTACGTCGACCGAGTCGAGATTCTGAGCCCGGGCGCGCTGCAGAATTCCATGACGGTGCAAAAGATGATGGCCGGCCGACGTTCGCCTCGCAATCTACTCATCTCGGAAGTCATGCGGGACTACGGGTATGCGGACGCGCGCGGCATGGGCGTTCGCAACAAGATCGTCCCCCTGCTGCGCGAACGGAACGGCGTGGAGCCGGAGTTCGACGCGAACGAGGATCACCTGCGACTGACCATGCGCCGAGGGCCGGCACCCGCTGTGGGCCGCTCCGCTCAGCCGTAGACGGTCAGGCGGTCGGGCTTCTCCGGGTCCACGGCCCACAGCTCGTCGGGCTGGTAGACGCGGGGGGCCTGCGGCGGGCCGTCCGGGAGCTGCCAGTCCGGGTTGTACTGGCGGATCAGCTCCATGATGTTCTTGTAGGCGATCCGATCCTTGAGGTCGTCGTCGATCGGCGCATCCTCGATGATCCGCTGCAGCAGCCGGTAATCGTAGTAGGGCAGGTCGGCGCCGAAGATGATGCGCTCGCGCCCCACCCGGTCGGCCAGCTTCGCGAAGTCCCACAGGCTGCCCCGCTCGTCCGGGTACTGCACGATCTCGAACCAGACGTTGTCCATGCCGGCGAAGGACTCGGCGGCGTGGCTTGAGGCGTGGGTGATGAAGGTGGCGGCGGGGAACATGCGCGCGACCTCCCCGAACACCGCATCGTGCATGTGCACGTTGCAGAGCCCTCCGCGCCCGGCGGCCATCTCCACGAACGGGATGCACGCCTCGCGCACCGGCGGGTGGGAGACGATGCCGTGCAGTCCCAGCTCGCTCATCGCCCACTCAGCCTCGTCCACGGCAACCGGTCCCAGGCACGGCTCGACCAGCGCCAGGCCCAGCGGCACGTGCTCGGGGAAGTCACGGCGCGCGCGGGCGATCACCCGGTTCTGGTCGCGGATGTCCTCCAGTCCGCGCAGGATCAGGCCGCCGGTGGCGGTCGGCATGGACAGGCAGGCGTAGACGCCGGTCTCGGCGAAGCGGGCCAGGCACATGGCGGTGCTCTGGCCGGTGGGCGGCAACCGGTTCAGGGTGCGGCCGATGTGGTTGTGGCAGTCGATGTACGGTCTCATGGGGTTCCTCTCTCCGTGATGGGTGGCTTCAGTCGTGCGCGTGCAGGTCCACGGCGCGCCGCTCGGCGGTGGCGCGGCGGGCGGCGGCGACGATGCGCAGGTTGTGCAGGGCCTTGTCACCGCCGATCGGCGGCGGCGCGCCGCGCGCCAGGGCGTCGAAGGTGGCGGCGAAGTAGCGCGCGTGGCCGCTCTCCGCCCAGACCGGCTGCGGCGGCAGCTCGACCTCCTGCCACTGCGCGGTGCTGCGCGCGTACTGCCACAGCCCGCGCCCGCGGCGCATGACGCGCACCCCGCCGGCCGGCCCGTGCACCTCGGCCAAGTTGGCGCTCTCGCCTCCGTCGCTGCCGGGGACGCACCAGGAGGTAGCCACCGTGGACGGCGCGCCGTTCTCGTGCTCCAGCAGCAGCAGCGCCAGGTCGTCCACGTCGAAGGCGAAGTGCGCGGTCGCTACCCGCGCCTCGACGTAGCGCACCGGCGAGCCGACCAGCGTCTCCAGCAGGTAGATCTCGTGGTAGGCGGTGTCGTTGATGGCGCCGCCGCCGGCCGCGCGCGAGGCGCGCCACTCCCGGTTCGGGTCGGCCCGGTCGTCGGTCTTGTTGAACAGCGACTTGGCGTGCCCGAAGAAGGGCGTGCCCGTGGCGCCCGCGGCCAGCAGCTCCCGCGCCCGCTCGGAGCCCTGCGCGAACAGGAAGTTGTGCACCACCGCGTAGGGGACGCCGTGGCGCTCCACCGCTACCAGCAGCTCCCGCGCCTGCTCCACCGAGGTGGCCATCGGCTTCTCCGAGATCACCGCCACGCCCGCCGCCGCCGCGTCCATCGCGTGCGTGGCGTGCATGTGGTGCGGCGTGGCGATGGTGACCGCGTCCAGCTCGGCGTGCTCCAGCATCTCCCGATGGTCGGCGTAGCGCCGCTCCGGCGGTACCGCCAGCGTCTCCCCCATCTGAAGCAGGTTGTCGCTGACCGGATCGGCCAGCGCGCTCACCCGCACCAGGTCGGGAATCGACTGATACCCCGGCGCGTGGGCGATGCGCACGATGCCGCCGCAGCCGATCAGACCCAGGCGAATCGGTTTCTGCATCTGCACTATCCCAGCTCGACCACCCGCCGCTCCAGGCGGGACCGCTCCGCGGCGAACGCGATGCGGTGGGTGTCGAGCGACACCGCTACGTCGGTGACGACCGAGGAGCGGTCGCCGCTCCGGATGGCCTGCAGCCACGAGTCGACCACCCGGCGATCTCCGCCACCGTGGCCGCCGGGTTCGGGCTCGATGGTGATGCGATCGACCACGCTCTCGCCCAGGCGCCGCACTTCGATGCCGTCCTCCGAGAACTCCGAGACCCCCTCGGTGCCGTGCACGCGGGTGCGCCGGCCGCCGACGGCGGTGAAGCCGGTCATCGTGAACGTGGCGGTGACGCCGCCGTCGAACTCCAGCGCCACGATCTGGTTGTCGACGACGTCGTTGTCGCACCGCCACACGCAGCGGCCGTGCGGACCGTCGGTGATGGCCTGCAACTGGGCCTCGCGGCTGTGGTCGAGGGTCAGCCAACTCACCGGCCCGCCCTCGCGGTCGGTGTCGGCGTAGAGCTTGAGCGCGGAATAGACGCAGTCGGGCTCGATGTCGCAGTCCACGCAGCGCTCGCCGCTGCCGGCGGGGGCGTGCTCGGGCCGGAAGTAGTTGAGGGACCCGAACGAGCTGACCGCCCGGCACGGACGGTCCACCAGGTACGCCAGGTAGTCGACGTCGTGGCAGCTCTTGGCCAGGAGCATGAAGGACGAACGCCCCTCGTTTCCCCACTTGCCGCGCACGAAGCTGTGTGCCTGGTGCCACCACTGGACCTGTTCGAGGTGATCCACGGTCACCACGGTGCCGATGCGGCCGGAGCTCACGACCTCCTTGAGGATCCGGAACGGGCGCGAGTAGCGCATCGAGTGGCAGACCGCCGTGATCGCCTGCGAGTCGGCGGCGGCCGCCGCGATGCGCTCGCACTCCTCCAGCGACGGTGCCATGGGCTTCTCCATCAGCAGGTGGTGGCCGGCGGCCAGGGCGGCGAGCGCCGGCTCGGTGTGGTCGCGGTCCATCGTCGTGACCACCACCGCGTCCAGGGGCAGGGACGCGGCGAACAGGTCGCGCCAGTCGCGGAAGCGGTGGCGCTCCTCGATGCCGTGGGTGTGCGCGAAGTCTTCGCGGTAGTCGTCGCGCGGCTCGGCGACCGCGACGATGTCGGCCCACCGCGGGCGCCCGGCGATCAGGTTGGAGAGCGACCGGCCCCTGCCGCCGGCGCCGATGACGGCGACGCGTGCTGCACTCATCGCCGGCAGCGTAGTGTCGGTCAGCCTGGGCCGCAAGGCTGCCCGCTGTGTTCTGCTCGCGTTATGATCGGGAAAGCCCGTGTCCATGGCCGCCGATCCCCGCGAGATTCACCGCACCCGGCCGGACTACGTCATCCACGACCCGACCGGGGGAAGGGAGCGTTCCTGGGACGACGAGGAGTTCTACTGGCTGAACGAGCACATCCTCGTGCACCCCCTCGGCGACGGCTCGCTGCTGGCGACGTGGACGGCGGAGCGGCTCGATGCCCCCTGTCTCATGCGGATCGGGGTGAAGCGCAGCACCGACGGCGGTGACTCCTGGTCGCCGCTGGTATGGGTGGACGGACGCGGGGTGGACGCCGACGGCCAGGCCGCGGCATGGCAGGTGCCCCTGGAGTCGCCCGGCGGACGGGTGTACCTGCTGTACACGCTCTGCCAGCCGTCGGTGGGATACACCGGCGGTCTGTACTGCCGTTACTCGGACGACCGGGGCAGCTCCTGGTCGCGGCGCTACGCCCTGGAATTCCCGCCTTCGGCCATCGACGCCCCGGACCCCGGGCGCGAACCGGTGCGCTGGATCGGCTGCAGCGGCATGCATCGCACCGCTGCCGGTCAGATCCTCATCCCCTTCACGCACTGGGCGTGCAATCCAGGGCTGCCAGCGGGCACGGCGCCCTTCACGGAACGCTACAGCCACGTCGAGGTGATGCGGGTGGGGAACCTGTCCGACGGGCCGCTGCCCGACCGGCTGGAGTTCTCCTGGCTCAACCGGGACGCCCCCGTCACGGCGCCGCACGAAGGCGTGGCCGGCGCCTCGTTCGCCCAGGAGCCATACCTGGTGAACCTGCCCGACGGCCGGCTGTTCATGACGATCCGTACCAACCGCGGCGAGGTGTGGTATTCGGGGGCCGCCCGGCCGGGGGCGCTTCGAGTCGGCAGCCTACGTGAGCATGACGCACGAGGCGGGCCGCCGGGTCCTCTGGTACCCGGACCGCAAGGGATTCCTGCTCGGCACGCGGCTGAACGACGAGCGACTCGCCGGCCGCGGCGGGTGAACGCGCGCCGTCCCATGCGGCGGACGGCTCACCATGCGATGCGCCGGCGCTCTTCCTCCACCGCGTCGAACCAGCACTCCAGCTCCCGCTCCATGCGGGCGCGGCGCTCGGGATGCCGCTCGGACAGGTCCACCGCCTCACCGGGATCGTCGGCCAGGTTGAAGAGCTCCGGCCGTTCCGGGGCCGGCACCGGGCGCTCCAGCGTGGTCTGCTCGATGTCCATGGTGAAGTGCGGCTCCGTGAACATGCGCTCGTACCAGCGCCTGTCCTCGTCGGACTTGTAGCGCGCCTCCGGCAGGTACGGCCACGCCAGCTTCCAGTCGCCGTCCCGCATCGCCGCGTTGCAGTTGCGCACCGGCCGGTTGCGGTTGTGCTGCCAGAACAGCTTGGTGCGCGGGCCTCCCCCCTCGTCGCCGGTCAGCGCGGGCAGCAGGTTCAGCCCGTCCGGCGGCAGAGCGGGCCGCCCGTCCACGCCGCAGGCAGCCAGAAGCGTGGGCAGCCAGTCGGTGAAGTGCGCCATCCCCCGGTACACCCGGCCGCCGGGAATCCCCGCCGGCCAGCGCACCATGGCCGGCACGCGGATGCCGCCCTCCAGCACCAGGTTCTTCGCGCCGCGGAACGGTCCGTTGTAGCGACGGTAGTCGCCGCCGAGCAGCGGGCCATTGTCACTCGTGAACAGCAGGATCGTGTTTTCCGTCAGCCCCAGCGCGTCGAGTGCCTCCATCACGCGGCCGACACCGGCGTCCAGGCGCCGGATCATGCCGTACAGGGTGCTCACGGTATCGCTTAGGCCGCCGCGCTCGGCGAAGGGGCGCACGTCCTCCGGGGGAGCCTCCAGGGGCGCGTGCGGCGCGTTGTACGCCAGGTACAGGAAGAACGGCTCGGAGCGGTGGCGCCGCAGGAAGTCGACCGCCTCGTCGGTGAACACATCGGTGAGGTACCGGCCGTCGGAGCGCCAGGGCGTCCCACCGCGATCGAGGATCCAGTCCCAGTAGTACATGCCGCCGTTGAGGAAGCCGACGAACTCGTCGAAGCCCCGCGCCTGCGGGTGGTGGCGCGGGTCGAAGGCGCCGTTGTGCCACTTGCCGACCATGCCGGTGGCGTATCCCGCCGCCTTGAACAGATCGGCCACGGTCGCCTCGCGCGGGGCGATGCGGTCCATGCCGCGGTTCGACTCCACGCTGAGCGCCCCGGTGCGCTGGTGGTAGCGGCCAGTGAGGAGCGCCGCCCGGGCGGGGGCGCACAGCGGCGCCCCGGAGTAATGCTGGTCCAGGCGGACCCCCTGCCGGGCGAGCGCGTCGAGATGCGGGGTCCGGACGGCCGGATTTCCGTAGACGCCCAGGTCGCCGTAGCCCTGGTCGTCGGACAGGATGAGAACGACGTTGGGTCGCATCGCCATCCGCTACCGGCTCATACGCGCACCCGCTGGAAGTTGATCCGCTCCTTCAGGTGGCTGTAGTGGGTCAGGCGAATCATGCGCGCCAGCATCCGGTCGACCAGCTCCGCCTCCACGTGGCGGTGCTCGGCACTGCCGGCCAGGTTGTGCAGCTCCCAGGGGTCGCGGCGCAGGTCGTAGAGCTCCTGCACACCGCCCTGCTCGGGGTCGTAGACCAGCTTGTGGTAGGCGTCGCGGATCATCATGGCGGTCCCGAGCTCCGAGAACACCTCGCGGCGCGGGGCGACGTGCCCGCGCAGAAGCCCCAGCAGGCTGATCCCCTCCCGAGGGCGATCTGCGCCGTGGCCCGCGCCTCCCGCGGCATCCAGGAAGGTCGGGTAGAGGTCGACGCCGCTCGCCAGCTCGCGGGCGACGGTCATCCCCACCCGCCGGTCCGCTGACACGCCGCGACCGGCCATCAGCAGCGGCACGCGGCTCACCGGTTCGTGGAAGAAGCGCTTGCCCTCCAGCCCGTGATCGCCCAGCAGGTTGCCGTGGTCGGAGGTGAACACTACCAGGGTGTCGTCGAGCCAGCCGCGCTCCGCCAGTACCTGCAGGAGGCGGTCGACCTGGTGGTCGATGAAGGCCACCATGCCCAGGCTGGCGGCCCGCTGGCGGCGGAACCGGTCGACGGCCGCCGGGTCGTCCAGCCGGGCCTCGCGGGCCAGGTCGCGTGCGGCGTAGAGGTCGCTGCCGGCGCGCACGCGGCCGCGGATCCCGACCGGCTCGGCCACCTCCGCCGGCGCGAACAGGCTGGCGTACGGCTCCGGAGCCCAGTACGGCCCGTGCGGGCCCACGAACCCGACGGTGAGAAACAGCGGCGCGTCTCCCTCGTATGAACGCAGGTAGCCCACGGCCGACTCGCCGATGTAGCCGTCGGTCGTGTCGGCCGGGTCGCTGCCGGCCACGTACTCGGCGCCGACCGTGCTCCGCCACTCCTCCAGCAGCCCCCGGTGCGCCAGGTGGCGGGTGAACCGGTCCGCTCCGCGGCGCGCGTCGGCCACGTCGCCCACCTGCCAGACGTGGTCGTACCCGTACTCCCGAAGCAGCGGGTCATCCTCGACCAGGTCGTACTCCAGTCCCGAGCGGTCGACGTAGTGATGCTTGCCGACGTAGGCGGTGTGGTAGCCCAGCGCCTGCAGGTGACGGGGATAGGTGTCGGCACGCAACTCGGCGGCGATCGGCTCGCCCATGTTGCCGCACACGCCGTGCTGGCCGGGATACAGCCCGGTGACGATGCTGTTGCGCGACGGCGAGCAGAGCGTGGCCGCGCAGTAGCAGTTCTCGAACCGCACCCCCCGCCGCGCCAGCGCGTTGAGCGTGGGGGTGGCGCGCCCCAGGGCATCGGCCCGCATCTGGTCGACCAGCACGAAGAGGATGTGTGGCGGCTTCAGTGTGCTACCCCTTGCCGCTCAACGCGTAGGGATCGGCGGCGTCGCGCACGCCGTCGCCCACGAAGTTGTAGAGCAGCACGGTCACGATCACGAACAGCGCCGGCGTCAGCAGCCACGGATAGATGGCGATGCTGGTGACGTTCTGCGCGCCCTGCAGCAGCGTTCCCCAGCTCACCGCCGGCGGCTGGATCCCCAGCCCCAGGAAGCTCAGCGCCGTCTCGCCCAGGATCATGCGGGGAACCGCCAGGGTGAGGCTCACGATCAGATAGCTCAGGAAGCCGGGCAGGAGGTGGCCGGCGATGATCTTCCCGGCGCGCGTTCCTGCCAGCCGGGCGGCGGTCACGTATTCGTACTCGCGCAGCTCCAGCAGCTTGCCGCGCACCACGCGCGCCACGCCGGTCCAGCCCAATACCGACAGGATGATGGTGATGGCGAAGTAGGTGCGCAGGATCGGCCAGTTCACGGGGATGACCGCGCTCAGCGCCATCCACAGCGGGACGCTGGGAATGGAGTTGAAGACCTCGATGAGGCGCTGGATTACCAGATCGGGGACGCCGCCGAAGTAGCCGGAGATGCCGCCGAGCAGGCAGCCGAGCACGAAGCTGATCAGCACGCCTACCAAGCCGATGGTCAAGCTGACTCTGCTGCCGGCCAGGACACGCGAGAACACGTCGCGTCCTAGCTCGTCGGTGCCAAGCAGGAACACGCGACCCTCCCCGGCGTCGAACAGGTGCAGATCGGCGTCGACCACGCCCCAGAACCGGTACGCCTCGCCGCGTACCAGGAAGCGCACCGGGTGGAGTACCGACCGGTCCTCCACGAACTCGCGCTGAAAGGTCTCCATGTTCACCTTGCCGGTGAGCCCGTAGACGAAGGGGAAGCGCAGGTGTCCGTCGGGATCGATCACGCGGATGCGCGTCGGCGGCGCGTGGACGAACCCCGCGTGCTGGGTCAGCGAGCCGTAGGGGGCGCAGAACTCGTAGGTGAAGGCCACCAGATACGCAAGCAACAGAATGACGCCGGCGATGACCGCCATGCGGTGCTTCCTGAACTTGCGCCACATCAACTGCCGCTGCGAGGCGATGAAGTAGCGCTCCTCGGCGGTGGCGGCCTGCGGGCCGGCGCCACTCTCGCCCCGGGCGTCGGTCACGGCAACGGTATCGGTCGCCATGTCAGCCCTTGCGTTCGTAGGTGATGCGCGGGTCCACGACCATCAGCAGGATGTCCGACACCAGGACGCCGATCACGGCCAGCGCGCTGATCACCATGAGCACGCTCCCCGACAGGTTGATGTCCTGGGCTCGGACAGCGGTGTATATCAGCGGGCCGAGCGTCGGCAGGCCCAGCACGATGGCGACAATGGTCTCTCCGCTGATCAGCTCCGGCAGGACGTTGCCTACCCCGCTGACCATCGGGTTCAGCGCCAGCCGCACCGGGTACTTGAAGATCACGCGGGACTCCGCGACTCCCTTGGCACGGGCCGTGATCACGTACTGCTTGCCCAGCTCGTCGAGCAGCGTGCCGCGCATGACCCGTATCGTGCCCGCCATGGCCGCCGTCGCGATTACGATGACCGGTATCCACAGGTGGCTGATCAGGTCCAGCAGCTTGGCGACGCTCCACGGCTCCACCTCCATGCCGGGCGAAAAGAAGCCGCCGATGCTGAGGCCGAAGAGCTTGTAGAACACGTACAGCAGGATCAGCCCCAGCAGGAAGTTCGGCATTGCCAGGCCGATGAACCCCAGGGTGGTCAGGCTGTAGTCGGTCAGGCTGTACTGGTGGGTGGCGCTGTAGATGCCGATCGGGATCGCCACCAGGTAGGTGAGCAGGATGCTGATCAGCGACAGCATGATGGTGCCGCCGAGCCGCTCGGTGATCAGGTCGCTCACCGGCACGCCGCGGATCGAGCGCCCCATCTCGCCCCCCAGGAACTTGACCATCCAGTCGGCGTACTGCACCGGCAGGGGGCGGTCCAGCCCGTACTGGTGGCGCAGCGCCGCCTGCTCGGCCTCGGAGACCACGTCGCCCTCCGCTTCCCGCTGCGCGACGATCGTGTCCACGGCGTCGCCCGGCGGCAACTGGATGACGATGTAGACCATCACGCTGATGAGCGCGAGGGTCGCCACCATGTAGAGCAGGCGGCGCAGCAGGTAGGAGGTGTAGTTCATGTCCGGGAAACGAAAGGGAGAATGAGCGGCCGGGGTAGGCCGCCCATTCTCCCGTATGTCACGTTCGGTTCGGGATTACTCCGCGATATACCACTGTTCCGGCTTGTACGGGGCGTAGAAGTTGGTGTCCGAGCCCCAGAAGATGTTGTCCGAGGGAATGTTCCTCATGCGGTTGTGGATGATCACCGGATGCGGCGCCAGCCCGACGGTCGGGATGATCGGCAGTTCGTTGGCGAAGTACTCGTAGTACGCCTTGCCGCGATCGACCGCTTCCGGGGTGCCGGTGGCGGCCTGCTTGAACGACTGCCAGCGCTCGTTGAGCGCCTTGATCTCGTCAGGAGGCTCGATGCCGATCTCGCCGCCGGTGACGAACCACAGGCACCACTGGCGGCCCCAGCTATTCGCCGTGCAGCGCTCGAAGGCGAACTCGTCCGGCGTGCCGCGCCCGAGCAGGGTGGTGCGGCCCAGGTGCCATGCCGCGATCGCCGTCTGGTTGGTGTCCAGCCGTTCGCGGAGCAGGGCGCCGTCGATCACCTTGCAGGCGCCGTCGATGCCCACTTGGCGCCAATCGTTGGAGATCAGCTCACAGATCTGCTGCTTCGGCCCTTCCAGGACGCCGATTTCGATCACCAGGCTGAGGCGCGTGCCGTCGTCGGGGCGCACGCGGAAGCCTTCAGCGTCGCGCTTGGACAGCCCGACGGAGTCGAGGAGCTGGTTGGCGCGGTCCGGATCGTAGACCAGGTTGTCGTTGTACCAGGCCGGATCGAAGAACTCCATGGTGTTCAGCGGCGTCGCCGGGTGCGGGTCTCCCATGCCGAAGAACACGATCTCGTTCATCTGATCGCGGTTGAGGGCCACCGACAGGGCGACGCGGAAGTCGCGGTTGTTGAACAGGTCGGTCAGCACCGGTTCGTCGATGTTGTGGTTGATGAACAGCACCAGCTCCGCGGTGCGCAGCGACTGCGCGATGATCGTCTGGTAGTCGCCCTGCGCCTCGCCCGCCTTGTAGGTGGGCAGGCTGGGTGCGTTGGCGTAGTAGGCGGCGAAGTCCACCTCGCCCGCCGACGCCTTCAGGTGGTAGAGATCCAGGTCGCCGACGTGTCTGACCTCCAGCCGGTCGACGTAGGGGAGCTGGTTGCCGGCCGTGTCCACGTGGTGGTAGTAGGCGTTGCGCACCAGCAGCACGCGATCGCTCTCGATCAGCTCCGGCGTGTGCATGTCCATATAGGGGCGGCCGATGATCACCGCGGACTGGGTGTAGCCCTGCGTGCCGTGCGCCCGGAACATCGCGACCCAGTCCTCGTAACCCAGCTCGGAGGCCAGCGCGGCGGCGTCCTCGTTGAAGCCGGCGTGGAACCGCTTCAGGTAGTGCGCGGGCTGGAACAGCACGTTGTCTCCGGAAAAGTGGGTGCGCCCGAAGCGGTCCATGGCGACCGGGTTGGGGGCGGCCCAGGTGATGCTCAGGGTGTAGTCGTCCAGTGCCTCCCAGACGGCGGGTGCTCCGCCGAGCGTGAAGAACGCGTCGATGCCGCGCGTTGAGAGCTCCTCGTTGAGGATGTCCTGCTCCCACTTGAACAGCATGTCGGCGGTCGTGAACGGCTCGCCGTCCGACCAGCGCAGCCCTTCGCGCAGCTTCAAGGTGAGGGTGCGGTTCTCGTTCGACCAGGCATGGCTCTCGGCGAGGTCGGCCTCGAACGCACTGGCGGTCTGGTTGTAGCGGAACAGGCCGGTGTGGCGCACCCGCAGGCCGATCGACATGCGGTCCGACACGTCCATCATCCGGATCGGGCCGGCGCTGTAGGTGCCGATCGAGTCGAACGGCTCGACGACCAGCGGATTGGACGGCAGCCGCTCCTCGACGGGCGGCAACTCGCCGGCCTCGACCATGGCGGCCAGCATCGGCGCCTCCTGGTACGTCATCTGCGCCCAGACGGTGCCTCCGGCGAGCATCGACAGCGTCAGGGCCGCGAGCGCTACTACGGTACGTTTCATGATCACTCCTCGAGAGGTTGTGTCCGTGTGGCGCGGGGTACGGCCCCCTGCCAGCCGGGACCGCGGGCAGGATAGATCGGCCACCGGGGGGGTTCAAGCGCGGGCGATCGCGCGGCGCTCCGCCTCGACGGACGAGAACCAGTTCTCCGCCGCGACGCGCATGCGGGCGACGCGGTCGGGACGGGCGTCCGCCAGGTTTCGCGACTCGCAGGGGTCTTCGGCGATGTGGTACAGCTCCGGCTCGCCCGGCGCGGACAGCGTGCGCTCCACCGGGGGGTTGTGCACCGGGAGATCGGAGTGTCCCCGCGACATCAGGTCGCGCACCGCCACGTTGTCCTCCTGCAGCTTCACCATCGCCTCCGGGATGCGCGGCCAGTACAGCTTCCACGGGCCGTCGCGCATCGCCAGGTTGCAGTGCGGCACCGGCTCGTAGCGGTTGAACTGCCAGAACCGTGGCGCTGTGCCGGTGCGGGTGGCGCCTCGCAGGAGTGGGAGCTGATTGCAGCCGTCCAGCGGTTGGCCATCCGGGGTGACACCCGCGGCGGCGGCCAGCGTCGGCAGCCAGTCGCAGAAGTGAATCATCTCGTCGCACGCGGCGCCGGCCGGCAGGCCGTCGGGCCAGCGGACGATCGCCGGCACGCGGATGCCGCCCTCCAGCACGTCCTGCTTCTGGCCGCGGAAGGGGCCGTTGTAGCGGGTCATGCCGAACCGCCGCCCGCGGTGGCGCTCCGAGCCGAGAAAGGGGCCGTTGTCGCTGGTGACCAGCACGATGGTGTCTTTGGCGCGGCCGGTGGCATCGAGGGTATCCAGGATCCGGCCGACGCCCTGATCCATGCGCGCCACCATGCCGTACAGGGTGGCCACCGCGTCGTTCAGGTCGCCGCGCTGCCGGAACGGTGCACAGCTCTCGACGGGTGCCTGCAGGGGCGAGTGGGGGGCGTGATAGGCGACCACCAGGAAGAACGGCTGCCGGGTGGGGGCGCTTCGTGGTGAGGTGTGGCGCCGAATGAAATCGACCGCCTCCGCGGTGAGCACGTCGGTCTGGTAGCGGCCGTCGGCGCGCCGCGGGCTGCCGTTGTAGTCCAGGAACCAGTTCCAGTAGTCCATGATGCCGCCCAGGAAGCCGGCGAACTCCGCGAAGCCGCGCCGGTTGGGGTGGTACCTCGGATCGTGCAGGCCGCTGTGCCACTTGCCGACGTAGCCGGTGCGGTAGCCGGCGGCGCCGAACGCATCGCCGACCGTGCGCTCGCGCAGGGCGATGCGGTCCAGGCCGCGGTTCGACTCCACGCTCAGCGCGCCGCAGCGGTGGTGGTAGCGCCCGGTGAGCAGCGCGGCTCGCGCCGGCGCGCAGATCGGCGCGCCGCTGTAGTGCTGGGAGCAGCGCACGCCCTCGGCGGCGAGCCGGTCGATGTGGGGCGTGGACAGGATGGTGTTGCCGTAGCAACTCAGGTCGCCGTAGCCCAGGTCGTCGGCCAGGAAGAGGACGACGTTGGGACGCGTGCGCGACGGCGCGGCAGCCATGGGGCGCGGACGGCCGGGACGGTGCGCTGCTGCGCTACGTGCGTGCCGGCTGTTTCTTGAGGTGCTGTTCCTGGCCCTGGCCCACCACCTTGTAGGTCAGGCCCGCCTGATTGCCGCGGCGCTTCAGGCCGGAGACCACGAAGTTGTTGTAGGGCTCGGTCGGCTCCACGAAGGTCGGCCGCATGGCGGCGTCGTGGAAGCCGATCCGCACCGAGCGGCGCCAGCCGTTCGTCCGGTTCATGTCGGACCAGTGGATGGTCAGGTAGCTGAAGAAGATCACGTCCCCGGCCTTGGCCGGCACCGCCACCGACGGCGTCTTGTCGGGATGGTACTGCTCCGGCGGCAGATAGGGACGGGTGTGATCGCCGGTGATGTGCTCCAGGGGACCCTGCTTGTGGCTCCCGGGAACGACCTGCAGGCAGCCCGACGCCTCCGGCGAGTCGTCCAGGTGCAGCAGGCAGTCGACGAAGTCCGGCCCGTCGTGGGGATAGAACGGGTAGTCCTGGTGCATGGGAAACGGCGTGCCGCGCTCGGGCGGCTTGGCGTGCAGGATGGTGCCGTGCCACTGCACGGCGGGGCCGACCAGGGCGCGCACGCACTCGGTGAGCCGCTGGTGGAAGATGATCCGCCCCCAGGCCGCCGAGTAGAATTGCGGGTTGGCGATGAACACGGCGCGCGTCTTCTCCTGCTCGCCCGCGGGCAGGTAGTGGTCGCGCCACGGCCCCTTCCAGCCGATGCTGTCCTCTCCCCACCACTCCTCCACGATGAAGTCCATCTCCCGCTCCAGCTCCTTCAACTCCTCGTCCGTGAAGATGTTGGACACGCGGAGATAGCCGTCGTTGCGATACGCCTCGACCTGTTCCTGCGTCAGCATGGGAGACGACGGTAGTCCACCCCGCGCCCCCTGTCGAGGGTATACTCGTCGAGGAGTGGCACCAGTGAGGGGCAGGCCGATCGACGAGGAAGAGCGGCGTGCGGTTTTCGACTGACTGGATCAGCGATGGCGTCAACGCCTCGGCGGAAGAGGGGGCCACGCTCTGCAATCTCCAGATCTTCGTCAATGACGAGAACGCCTGCCTCCACTTCGATCCCGGCTCCAAGGCGACGTTCGACCGCATCACCGTCCCCGCGGTCCATCTCGCCGAGGGACTATCCACCGACTGGTGGTCGATCTTTGGAGGCAGGGACCGCGAACATCAGATCCTGCACTACCGTACGGGGTTCGCGCTGCCGGATCTGAGCTTCAAGTGTGACGGCTCAACGCTCGAAGTAACTGGATCACAGCTCTCGTTCAGCAATCCGAGAGTACGCTTCTGGCAGACCGGCACGGAACTGCTACCGCGTGACGGCGCGGAGTCCACCTTGGCAGAGTTCATCGACCGCGTCGTAGACCAGTTGGCATGTCATGGAGTTGTCAGCTCGGAGGCAGGCGTCCGATGGTCGCGCGTATCTGCCTCGCGAAGCGATCCGGATGAACGCGCATTCTGTGAGGCCGCGGGCGCGCTGGGAGTCGATCCCTATCTCATCTCGGATTCCGATGCTCGAATAATCGAGGCCGTCGGTGCCCTGTTCACGGAAGAGGCGCTGATCGAGCTTCTGGCTGGTATCCGCAGGCAGAAGCGTGAGCGTGCACGTCAGCTGCTGGACTGGGTCCGCCATCAGGAGGAACGATTTCCTGATGAGTCGCGGCTGCCGGACCTGGCTGACATCGCGGAGCAGATCAGGCATGTTGCGAAATGGCAATCCCAGGAGCGTAGTTGGGCGGCCGGGTACCGTGCCGCGCGCGCACTGCGAGCCGAGATCGTAGCGGAGCCGGGGGAACGACTCATATCGACCGAAGTGATCGCCAAGAAGCTCGGCGCGTCAGACTTCGCCACCACATCCGCGATTCCGGGAGTCCTGGCCTTCATCGCCCGAAACGAGGGACACGTGCACATCCACTTGCGGGGTGACGAGCCGGAGGAGTGGACCGTACAAGCGAAGAATTTCGCGTTTGCCCGCGCCATCGGCGATGCCGTGTGTTTCCCTGACACGCCGCGATCCGTCGTGAACGAGTTGCGCGACGCCGAACGCCAAGCAGCGGGCCGTGCCTTTGCGGCCGAGTTTCTGGCGCCGATTCAGAGCGTCCTCGACATGGTGGATAGCGGCCACGATGACTACGAGATCGCCAGTTCGTTCATGGTATCGCCTCAGGTAGTGGCTCGTCAGATCGAGAGCCAAGACCGAATTCGACAAGCCTGTGCATGCGATCCTTCTTCCTTCGAGGGACGAATGGAGCAAGACCACCGTACGAGGAGAACTTCATGAACTGTATTCATTGTCAGGGGGCAATGCGCCGGTCCACAGGTCCGTTCAACATCGACCGGAACGGCTATCACGTGGTCTTGGATTCAGTCCCCGCGTGGATCTGCAGGCAGTGCGGCGAGCCATATTTCGAGGAACGTGAGGTCGACGTGATCCAGGAGGCGATCCGCGTTCTGGATGAACGGACTCGTATGCTCGTGCCAGAGGGTGATTCGCTGGAGACGCAAGCAGGTTGAACCGCGACAGCCTGCCCTCATTCCGCGACTTCCTCTGCGATCAATAACGTAGGGCGCGAGATCATGATAGGCTGAGCGAAGCCATGCTCATACGACGAATCAGACTGCAGAACGTACTCTCCTTCGGCCCCGATGCGCAGGAGCTGGACCTCAAACCACTGAACGTGCTGATCGGCCCCAACGGCTCCGGCAAGTCGAATCTGATCGAGGCCATCGCACTGCTGCAGGCGGCTCCGAGGGAGCTGGTGACGCCGATTCTGGAGGGAGGAGGCAGCACCGATTGGCTATGGCGGGGCGAGCCGGCGGCATCGTCCGGCGCGATAGAGGTCGTCTTGGTCGGCTCCGATCATCGGCAGCCGCTTCGCTATCGCCTTGCGTTCGCGGCCCCCGAACAACAGTTCCGGCTGATCGACGAGCGGCTCGAGAGCGACCCCGGCGACCCGAAGAGCGAAGGCGCAGTGTACGTCGACTCCGACGGCGTCGAGGCAGCAGTAACCCGATGCGACCGGCGGGCGAAGGAAGCTCTCGAGGCGGTTCGAATAGGACCGATGAACGCCCAGCAGTCGATACTCACGCACTTGCGGGACCCTGAGATCTATCCACAGATCACGTACGTGGCCACCGAGATGGCTCGGATTAGCCTGTTCCGGGAATGGTCGTTCGGCAGGCAGAGCCCTGCGCGCATGCCGCAAAAACCAGATCTGCCGAACGACTTCCTTGCCGAGGACGCCCGGAATCTGGGTTTGGTGTTGAACCGTCTGATGCGGGACTACGAGGCACGGCGGCAGATCGTCGCAGCCCTGCGCGGGCTTTACGAAGGCGTGGTGGACTCGCAACGCGGGCTTGTCCGGCCGCATGCCGAGGATCGTCGCTGGCGGGGCTTGAGACAACGCCTCTGGAGTAGAACAGGCGCGGCATGTTGTGGAAGCGTTTGACGCAAGGCGCGAAAAAGGCGATCACGTTCATGGCTCAGGAAGAGGCCAAACGGTTCCATGCCGAAGAGCTGCTCCCGGAGCACATCGTCATGGCCATGCTCCGCAACGCAAAAGGAGGAGCGGTCGAGTCCCTGCTGGCTCTCAAGGTCAGCAGCAAGGACATGTATCGCGACATCGAACGGGGCTTGACCGTGGAAGAGGGCGGCCCGGTCCTGGGCGATATCGCAGCGTCGGAACGCGCCGTCGCGCATCTGAAAGCGGCCGTGGTCGAGGCCACGAACATGGGCCAAGACTTCGTCGGCACCGAGCACCTTCTGCTTGCGGCGATGCGCGATGAGTCGGGAGCGACGTTCCGCTACTTGTCCGGGTGCGGTATCTCCATGGGCAAATTGCGCAAGGCGGTTCTGGCTCGCCGAGCTTAGCTTGTCGGCACCTTCAGGCTATGCGGGGAGCGTGAACGAGCAACCGGCGGCGTCGGCGTCGACGAAACCCGCGCACCGCCAACGCCAGCAGCCCCAGGGATGGCGGCGCGACCATCATGATCGCCAACCGGAGAACACCTGGACCGCTGTCGGGGAAGATCAGGAGGATCAGAAGCAGGAAGATCATCGCATCCATCCTGCCGACGCGTATGCCGACGGATCACCGTGGCACGGCGGTTCGTACGCGTCAATCTCACGCGATCGATCGATTCACTACGGCGTACCGACGCCCGGAACGTCCACCTCCACCTTTCGGATGCGCCCGTCGCCGGGACTGCGGGGGCGCCCCAGCACCGTCGACTCGCACAGAAACAGCGTGGTCGCGTCCGGTCCGCCAAGCGCGCAGGCGAAGGCGCTGTAGCCGGCCACGTCGATCCGGTCGCGCAGCTCGCCGCCCTCGGCGATGCGCAGGTAGCCGCCGGTTTCTCCGTAGCGGTAGTAGGGGACGGCGACCCACAGGCAGCCGTCCCGGTCCAGGGTGATGCCGTCCGGGGGCACGCCGAGATCGGCCCACACGCGCCGGTTGACGAGCGAGCCGTCGGGTTCGATGTCGAACGCGGTCAGCCGTCCGGCGAACGTCTCCGCCGCGATCAGGGTGGCGCCGTCGGGGGTCACCACCATGCCGTTGGGGAAGGTGACGCGGTCGGCGACGATGCGCGCGGCACGCGGGGCGTCCCAGGCGGCGCCGGGCGCCGGCGGCTCCACGAGCGCGATGCTGCTCGGACGCGGCATGTTGCCGGGCATCGGCAGCCGTCCCTCGTCGAAGTCGGTGTCGTCACTGCCAACGTAGGCGCGGCCGGCGCGGTCGATCACCATGTCGTTGCAGGGGAACCCCGTGACCCGCCGTATCTCGGCGACGGCGGCGGTGCGCCCGTCCCGGCACGCAAGCAGTCGGCCGTCCTGCAGCGAGACCACCTGCAGCGTGCCGTCCGGCAGCCAGCCGAGCCCTGACGGCAACTCGTCGACCTTGGCGATCGTCTCCAGGTCCCCGTCGAGGTCCAGACGGTGGACGGTGCCGGCCAGGACGTCGGAGAAGTACAACCTGTCTCCGCGCCAGCGCGGCCCTTCCGGGAAGTACAGGCCATCCTTGAGGATGGTCGGTTCGCGGCGTGCCATGGTGCCGCCATCGTACACCGGCCGCGCCGCCAGAGGCCGCCTCGGGCATGACACGGACGCGAACCAATGGCGTGAGCGGGTTAGCCGACGGTCGGAATGGCCTTCAGTTCGTCGGCAATCGCCGCCTGTTGCTCCTCCAGATCGTAGTCATCCTGCAGCCCAAGCCAGAACCGTGGCGTCGTGCCGAAGAACTTCCCCAGTCGAAGCGCCGCGTCAGCCGTGATTCTGCCTCGCTCCTGGATGATGTCGGCAATGGCCGATTGGCACATGCCGGTCGCCTGTGCCAGGCGATGGGGGTTCACGTGCAGGGGCTCAAGGAACTCCTCCTTGAGTACCTCTCCGGGATGAATGTTGCGCAGCTTTCTCACGTCTCCGCCCTCAGTGGTAGTCGACCACTTCCACCTCGTACGCATCTCCGTCGTCCCATCGGAAGCAGATGCGCCATCGATTGTTGACGCGAATGCTGAATTGCCCGGGACGATTCCCGCTCAGCTTCTCCAGGCGGTTGTTCGGAGGCACCTGGAGATCCTGCAGCACCTCAGCGTTGTTCAGCATCCTGAGTTTCCGGCGCACCCGGTCCTGAATATCCGCAGGCAGGGTACGGGATTGTCGCCCACCCCAGATCTCCGACGTCGCTCTGGAGGCGAACGAACGAATCACGCTCTACAGTACCCGATCGTGTTCATGGGTCAAGGCGACGCATTGTTGCCTCCTTGCCTCATCAAGAATCCACGAGAACGGAAGCCGGTGCCGCTGCCGGCCTGTTCGACGCCGCCACCAGTGAGCGGGCCGGCGCTCCTTGAAGTGGCCCGATGGGTTCGCGGAGTATGGGTCCAGTGGCAGACTGCGGGAACGCAAGGCTCAGTCCCCGGGCCGGCACGATCGGGGTGGAGCCGTTCGATACCGGTTACGGCGGCGGATTCCAGGTGCAGGTCGACGCTCCGGACGCGATGGCGTGCGAGCTGGTGGAGGACGGTGGGGCGTTCGGTGTCCATCGGCCACCGGTCGCGCAGCGCCCGCGGCGGCTTGCGTTCGTTGACGGCACGATGCGGGTCGAGGCACGCCTGACGCGTGCCGACGACCAGGGAACGGTGACCGGGCTGGCCGGAAGCTGGGGCGCGGGGGCGGTGCTGGCGGACGCCGAGCGGCCGCTGCGCTTCGATCGGGTCGCCGTCGGCCGGGCCGCGATCTTCACTGACGGGCAGCGGGTCGATCTCCCGCCACAGCGGGGCGGATGGCGTTGGGAGGCGGACTCGATCGCCGGCACCGAACTGGAGGCGGCGCGCGAGCGACTGCAGCGGCGGATGCGCGATACCGAGGCCGAGATCGCGGAGGAGCTGGCGGCGCAGGGGTGGCTGACCGTGATCGACGGGCCTCTGCACAACATCCGTCGCACGCGCACCCTGCCGATCATCGGCTACGTCAAGACCCATCATCGGCCGATGCTGGCCGCGGGGGCATGGAACCAGGTTCCGGGCCTGCCCGCCGGCCGGCGCTCCGGCCTGTTTGCGATGCGCGACGACCTGTATGGCTGCTACCTGCGGGTCGGGCTGCCGGGGCCGTGGGCCGGGCCGTGGGCGGGCATCGTGCGGCTGGAGGTGCCCGCCGGCGTCGGTCTGGCGCTGGCAGTGGAGACCGCGGATGCGGCCGCGGGCTGGCTGCCGAGCTTCGCCTCCGCCCCGCACCGTGACGAACGGGCGCCCGTGAACATGGCGCCGGTTGCCGGTCTGGAGCGCCACCTGCACCATCTGCAGGGTGATCGCCGCCTGGCGTTGCGTGCGGTGAGGGCCGCGGTGATGGAGCTCAATCGCGCGCAGGCCGCGTGAGCTCGCCAGGCAGAGAGGAAGACGGCACGCATGAGCGGTGACCCGGAGCGCATCGGGCTGGTCGACGGTTCGGTGGACAGCAACTCGCGCACGTTCCACGTGGTGCTGGACGCGGATGCGGTCATCCAGCTCGACGAGCTGGTCACGGTGAGCACCGCGTTGCCCGACGGGCGCGAGGTCAGCCACTACGGGATCGTCACCGAGCTGCTGTCCCGCTTTGAGGGGGCGGATCTTCCCTCGGACACCGGCCGCGTGATCGATCGAACCCTGCCGGCGGAGCTGGTGCGGCGCGCGGAGGTGCGCGTACTGCGCGTGGTGCCGGAGCTGTTCCTCGCTCCCCATGCCGGGGCGACCGTGACCCGCGCCGCTGGCGATCATCGCGCCGTCGCGCTGTTCGAGGACGAGATGAGCCTCGGCAAGCTGCCGCTGGGACTCGATCTGGGCGGCGAGCCGGTCTACGCCGACATGCGGTTCGTGGACGGGCGCGCGGGCGGCCACGTCTCCATCTCCGGCATCTCCGGCGTCGCCACCAAGACCTCCTACGCGTTGTTCCTGCTCTACCAACTGCTGGAGACCGAGCGCGGCATGGAGTTGCTGGACGGCCGCGCCGGCCGGGAGTCGGTGCGGGCGCTGGTGTTCAACACCAAGGGCGAGGATCTGCTGCACGTGGACCGTCCCAACGCCGAGTTCGCTCGACGTCCCGAGGCCACCGAGCATTGGCAGTCGCTGGGCGTGTCCGACCCGGGGCCGTTCCGCTCGGTCCGGCTGTACGCGCCGCGTGGCACCGCTTCCGGGAACAACCTCACGCCGGACGTGCAGACGCGGTCCACCGGCGACGTGCACGCCTACGGCTGGACGCCGGAGCAGTTCGTCCGCGAGCAGTTGCTGCAGTTCTGCTTCACTTCCGAGGACGAACGGGGGACCCAGGTCGGCTTCGCCGAACAGCAGGTGCGCATCCAGCTCCTGCGCCGGCTGCGTCGCCTGGAAGGCGACTCCACCGGCGCGGTGGTGATCGCCGAGGCCGTGCCCCCCAAGACCGGCTACAACCCCGATCGCCTGGCCGAGCGGGATCCCGAGGAGGCGGTTGCCGGCGACGGACACGTGGTGCGTGACTTCGGGGACCTGATCGACCTGCTGGAGCGGATCGCGGCGGAGGAGGACGAGTCGTGCCTGAACGAGTGGTTCGGTCGCACCCAGGCGGGTACGCGGCAGGCGTTCCTGCGCCGGCTGCTGCGGCTGCGGCGCCACCTTGGGCCGCTGATCGGCTGCGGGCTGCAGCCGCTGTCGCTGGAGAACGCGCGGCTGCACGTGGTGGACATCTCCCGGTTGCACGACGACGCCCAGCGCTTCGTGGTGGGCGCGCTGCTGGACCGGATCTGGCGCGAGAAGCAAGGCACCGGCCGCCTGCCGCTGCGCTTCGTGGTGCTGGACGAGCTCAACAAGTACGCGCCGGCCCAGGGTTACTCGCCTCTGAAGGAGCTGCTGGTGGACATCGCCGAGCGCGGCCGCTCCCTGGGCGTGCTGCTGATCGGCGCCCAGCAGGCGGCCTCGGCGGTGGCGCAGGCGCTGCCGCGCAACGCGTCGCTGAAGGTGGCCGGCCGGCTGGATGCCAGCGAATCGGAGGCGTACCGCTTCCTCACGCCGGTGCTGCGGGAGCGGGCGACCCGCTTCATGCCGGGCACCATGGTGGCGTCGCAGCCGATAGTCCCGGAGCCGATCCCGATCCGGTTTCCCTTCCCGCCGTTCGCGACCAACCCGGACGAGGCCGCGCCGGACATCGCCTTGGAGGAAGCCGGCGTCGAGCGGATATCGCGCAATTTGACGGCGCTTTCAGGCGGGGACATCGAGCTATGAAACGGCGTCCTCGGGCGTGGCCGGATTGACCGTCGGCTGGACTGACGGCAGGATGCAAAGCAGCAAAGATGAGCACGAATACGCTCACCGCCGACGGACCCAACGACCTTCGGTCGGACGTGCTCGACCTCGGCGACGTGGTGCCCGGGTTCGCATGCACGATCGCCGACATCATGGCTTGATCGCTGAAGCTCCTTCACACGTCTGACTGGCACCTCGGGGCGAAGCTTGGCCGGCACGATCGCGCTCCGGACCACCACGCGGCGCTGCGTGGGCTGCTCGATCTGGCGGAGTCCATTCGTCCCGACCTGATCCTGCATACCGGAGACTTGTTCGACGCCTTCCGGCCGCCGCACGACGCGCTGCGGCTCGGGGTCCAGGCACTGCGGCGTCTGGCGGCAGTCGCGCCCACCCTGGCGATCGCCGGCAATCACGATTCGTCGCTGCTGCTGCGCGTGCTCGACGATCTGGCCGGCGGCGCGGCACCGCGGAGGCTGTGGCTGGTGACGCGCCCGTGCGTCGTCCCGTTTCCGGACATCGCCGACGTCCCGGTCGCGGTGGCATGCGTGCCGTTCGTCCCGCCCACCGGCATCGCCGATTACGCCACCGACGATCCGGCCCGGTTCGAAGGCACCTACGCGGATGGCATCAGGGGGCTGAACCATCGCTTGCTGGATGAGGCCGACGAGCGCGCCGGCGCCAACGGCATCGTCCTCTACGCCGCCCACCTGCACGTGCACGGGGCGCGCCCCGGCAACTCCGAGCGCCGCATCACGGTGGGCGAGGACTACGCCACGCACGTCGCCGGACTGCAGCGCGCACTGTACTGCGCCTTCGGCCACATCCACGACCCGCAGCCCCTGCCCGGAACCGCCACCGGCCGGTACGCGGGCTCGCTGATCCCGCTCGACTTTGGCGAGCGAACGCAGGCCAAGCACGCGGTCCTGGTCACCATCGCGAACGACGTGCGCGTCGTGACGCACGACCTGCCGGCCGGGCGCCCGCTCGAGCAATTTGCCGGCACGCTCCCGGAGCTGGAGGCGCGCGCGGCGGGCGGCGGGCTGGACGGCCGCATCCTGAAGGCGCGGGTCGTCTCCGACGAGCCGATCCCCGATCTGGCGGACCGGCTGGCGGAGTGGTCACCGGAGTGCGCGGTCTTCGAGCTGATCAACGTGCTCGCCGATCAGCCGGTCAAGGAGATCGAGAGCGAGGCGCCCGACGCCGCGGAGCCTACCCTGGAAGAGCTGTTCCGGGAGTGGCGCACCACCGCCGCGACCGGCGTCACGGCGCCGCACCCGGCCGTGGCGGCCCTGTTCGTCGAGGCGCTCACCGGCGCAGGACGGGATGCCGCCCCGGACTGCGGCGTTACCGCCCTTGCCGCGCGCGCCGACGCGGTGCTCGCGGCTCTGGCTGCCGGGCGCGGCACGGGAGCCGACTGAGTGCGACCGATCCGCCTGACCATCGAGGGGCTGCGATCGTTCCGCGCGCCGGTGACCGTCGACTTCGACGGCCGCAACCAGGTCGCCATCATCGGCGACACCGGCGCGGGCAAGTCCTCGATCCTGGAAGCCATCACTTACGCGCTCTACGGCCAGACGACGTTCTCGGGGAAGGCGAATCAGGAACTGATGAACGACACCTCGACCCATCTGCGGGTGGTGCTGCGCTTCCGGGTGTCCGGCCAGGAGTGGGAGGTGGCGCGCACGCTGCAGCGCGCGAAGGACCGCTCGGTCGGAACCCCCAAGGCGCAGCTCAGGCGGCTCGACGACGCCGGCAACGCGGTGGAGATGGTCGAGCAGGTGCGGCCCGTCGACAATCGCATCCAGGGCGTGATCGGGCTCGACAGCGACGCGTTCCTGCGGACGGTGATCCTGCCGCAGGGCAGATTCGCACGTCTCCTGGTCGAAGACAGGCCGGCCGACCGGAGCAGGATCCTCAGCCAGGTGTGGCGCACGGACGAGCTGGAGGCGGCGGGAGCGGCAGCGGGCGCCGCGCGCCAGGAGATTGCGGTGCTCAGGGCCCGGCTGGCGCAGGCGGCATCCGAGTATCCCGCGGACCCGGACGCCCACCTCGCCTGGTTGCGGCGCGAGTTGAGCACGGCACAGGCTGCCGCCGCCGACGCCGAGGAGCTGGAGCGGGACGTGAACGCTGCACACGCCGCGCTCACCACGGCGGAGCGGGCTGCGGAGTGCGCCCGGGGTGTGGGCGAACGGCTCCGCACCTCCGAGATCGACGCGGTGGCGACCACGCTGAGGCCGATCGTCGCGCTCGCCGGGGAGGTCGATGGCGCGATGGCGGAGCTGGAGCAGCGGCGGGCTACCGTCGCCGACGACCTGGCGTGCATCCCTTCCGACGACGACGGCGCGTCGAGTGCGGAGGTCGCCACGGCGCTGGCCCGGCTGGAGGAGGCCGCGCGATTGGCCGCAGAGGCGGTGCATGCGGCGAAGGCGTATCGCGTCAGTGTCAGCGCTGCCACGGAGGCGCGTGAGTCGGCGGCCTGTGCGGCGCAGGCCGCCGGCCGCGCCCGACAGGAAGCCGAGCGGCATGACGCGGACAGGCCTGCGCTCGCGGCCGCGGTCGACGCCGCTCGCGCCCGCTGCCAGACAGTGGAACGCGCCCACGAGAGATCCCGCACGCGGTCCGAGGATGTGGCGAGGGCGCAGGTCAGGCACGACCGGCTGCAGCGAGACCAGGTAGAGGTCGCCAGGCGCTGCGCAGCCGCACAGGCGGAGGAGGACCGGCTCGCGCAGGCGGCCGCGGCGGCGGCCGACCACCTCGCCGCGGCACGCAGAACGGACTCGGCCGCGGCCGCCGCCAGCGGCATGCACCCGGGTGACGAATGCCCCATCTGCCGGCGCGATCTTCCCGTGGACTGGGTGGCGCCGGCAGGCGGCGGCCTCCAGACGGCGGAGACCGTCGCAAGCGAAGCGGCCGAAACGGCGAACGCGGCGCGTGCGGAGGCCGCGCGACTCGGTTCGGAAGCCGACGCGACGGGACGCCAAGCCGGCGAAACCGCCGCGGAGCTGCGCACCGCGAAGGAGCGGTTTCAAGAGGCGCTACAGGCGCTCGGCCGGGAGGTGGACCTCGGCCCGGACGCCGCCCTCCCGGACGCTCACGGGATCATCGTCCCGCTCGAAAGCGCATTCCGGGAGGCGAATGAGGCGCTGGACCGCCACGATCGCACCGCCGACGCGCTCCGTGCGGAAGCGTCCGATGCGGACAAGTCCGCCGGGGTCGCCGGGGAAGCTGCCGACAACGCGGAAGAACGGTCACGGGAGGCCGGGAACACGGCGGTCGAACGGGTCGGCCGGTTCGAGGCCACGGTGGCCGCCATTCCGGAGGTGTTTCGGCCGCTTGTCGATCTGCCCGCCGACCCGGCCGCTCTGGTCAGCATGGAGACCGTCGCGATGAGCGCCATGACGGAGGCTGCACGCCGTCGACGGGAGGTGCTGTCGGAACGGTCGGCGGCGCGGGGGCGCCTGCAGGAGGAACGCGAGGCGCTCGACCGGGAGGTACAGGCGCTCTCGGCACGCCGTGCGGGCGAGGTCGACGCGCCGCTCGACGTGGTCGTCAAGGATGTGAACGAACATCGCGATCTGCTTGGCGGCGTGCTCGCCGAGTTGCACGTGGACGAGCCGCTGCCTGCCGCAGTGACGACCCGGCACGCTTCCGTGCTGGAGCAGGCGATCGAGGACCTTCGCCGGCTCACCGCCCGCCTGCTACAGGCCGCGGACGATCGGGCGGTGAGCGCAGGGGAGGCTGCGGGAGCGGCGCAGGCGCAACTCTCGGCGACCGGCGAACGGCTGGGCGTCGATCTGCTGCAGGCGGGCGCCGACGGGGTCGTCGAGGCGGCGCACCATGCCGCACAGGAGGCACGATTCTTCCAGCGGGCCGCGGCGCAGCGGACCGAGTCATTCTGCGCCGTGCTCGATGATGTCATCGGGCTCCGGTCGCTGCTGGCAGAGGTCGAGGAGAAGGAGCGAGCACTGAACGACCTCGACAGCGCGCTCAAGCCCGGTGCGTTTGCCAAGTGGCTGGCCCTGAGGCGGTCCCGCAGCCTGCTGGTGCACGCGTCCCGGATGCTCGGCGAGATGAGCGGCGGCCGGTATGCATTCGCGGACTTCGCCGAAGCCGACGCCCAGTGGCGGGTGCTGGACCGGGACTCGGGCCAGCCGCGCTCGCCGGCCAGTCTGTCCGGCGGAGAGCAATTCATCGCCTCGCTGTCGCTGGCCCTGGGACTGGTGGAGATGATGGCGCGCAGCGGCGGACGCCTGGAGTCGCTGTTCCTGGACGAAGGGTTCGGGGCGCTGGACCGCAACAACCTGGATGCGGCGATAGAGGCGCTGGGGATGGTGGCGGCCGGCGGGCGGATGGTGGTGCTGATCTCCCACGTGCAGGCGGTGGCCGAACAGGTCGCTGACGTGGCGGCGGTTACCCGCACCCACGCCGGCAGCCGTATCGAGTGGCTGTCCGGCGCTGAGCGCCGCCACCTCGGCGAGTCGGAGGCGGGCTCGGCCGCTCTGGGCGGGCTGCTGGAGTAGGCTGCCGGTCAGCCCGAGAGTCCGCTGAACGGACCGCCGGACACGGGCTCGTAGTGCTCGACCTCGGGAAACGGGTCGTAGAAGTGGTGCAGCAGCCTGCGCCACTCCTGGTACCGGTCCGATGCGCGGAACCCGACGGTGTGGTCCTCCAGGGTTCGCCACGTCACCAGCAGGAGGTAGCGGCTTCGCTTCTCCAGGCACTTTCGGAGCTCGTGGGACACGTAGCCGTCCATGCCGGCGATGATTGCCTGCGCCTCGGCGAAGGCCGCCTCGAAGTCGGCTTCCATGTCGGGCTTCACGTCCAGGATCGCGACCTCCAGCACCATGCCGGGCGGGTCAGCAGCGATAGGAGGGGTCCTCCCGGTCGAGGATCGCGCCCAGCTCCCGGAAGTGGTCCTGGCTCAAGTCGGGGTAGTCCCGCCACTGGAGCTCCGTCTTGGCGGCGACGCGGTCGGGGACGGAGCGGACATTCCTGCCGGTCTGCAGCGCGATGAGGTACGTGCAGCAGGCGCGCTCGTAGTAGTAGAGGTCGTCGAACGCCTGCGCGACGGTCGGGCCGAACACCATCACGCCGTGGTGGCGCATGAGCAGGATCGGGTTGTCGCCTACCAGGCGGCCGATGCGTTCGGCCTCGTCGTCCAGGCCCATGCCGTCGAACTGGTCGTCGATGGTCACCCGACCCCAGAAGCGCATGGCGTTCTGCTCGACCGGCGGCAGCGTGGGGTCGTCCAGGCAGGCCAGCGCCGTGGCGTACTTCGAGTGCACGTGCAGGACGCAGCGGGCGCCGGGCACGTTGCGGTGGATGCTGCCGTGCAGGGCCCAGGCGGTCGGGTCGGGCGCGTCCGGGCGCTCCATGGTCGTCGGGTCGCCGGCGTCGAGGAGCAGCAGCTCGCTGGCCCGCACGCGCGAGAAGTGGCGCCCGCGCGGGTTCATCAGGAATCTCGTGCCGGCATCGTCGACCGCCAGGCTGAAGTGGTTGGCGACCGATTCGTGCAGGTCGTAGCGGGCCGCCCAGCGGAACGCGCAGGCCAGGGCTATGCGCTCCTCGGCGAAGTCCATTCCCGGGTTGCCGTCGACCGCCGGCTCGGTGGCGATGGCCTGGGTCTGTGCCATGCCGGCCACGGTACGGCAACCGCTGCCGTTCCGCCAGTCCGGACCGGAGTCGCGGCACGCGGACCCATCCGCGGCTTGTCCCGCCGGCGGCGCGGGACCTATGATCTGTGGAGCCAGGAGGGGGCAGCGATGGGAACGCGGCAGACGGCACGGCCGAAGCAGCGCCTGATGTACATCCACGCGCAGACGCCCAACATCCAGTCGCCGATCCTGGGCTTCACGATCTACGAGCCGGTGCCCGGCTTCGCGGTCGAGCTGCAGGTGGATCCGCCGCCGTGTCCGTACGAGTCCGTGCACGACGCGGTGTGCGACGGCTGGCAGGTCGTGCAGTTCCCGCTGCACCAGGCCGACTTCGACGACGACGACCTGGACATGGTCGGTTACGAGTTCGTGCTGCAGAAGATGGAGGTGGTCGAATGAGCACGATGGCAGCGGCGCCGGCAGACACGCTTCTGGACGACCGGGCGGTGGTCGACTTCATCATCCGCGGCCATCTCCTGCTGGAGCTCGACCTGCCGGCCGGCGTGAACGAACGGATCGCCGCGACGCTGGACGGCATGAAGGGCAACCCGGGCGACGCCATCACCGACGCGGTCCCGGAGCTGCACCTGGTGCTGCACCACCCGCTCGTGCAGGGCGCGCTGACCAGCCTGGCGGGCGAGGACTACGAGGTCATGCCGCACCGCCACTGGCACTGCAAGGAGCCCGGCACCGCCTACATGCACTGGCACCAGGACGGCAAGAACCGGCGCGGCGTGGGCCTGGACCGGTTCCTGGGGCTCTATTACCCGGCCGACGTGACCGCCGCCATGGGGCCGACGATCATCGTTCCCGGCACCCACTTCCGCAACGCGCCCACCGACCGCATGCGCACCTACACCAACATCCGCGGCCAGGTGCCGCTGGTGGTGAGGGCGGGCACGTTCGCGCTCACCCACTACGACCTGTGGCACGGCACGGCCGCCAACCGCTCGGGCCGGCGCCGGCACATGATCAAGTTCCTCTTCAACCGCACCCGGCCCAACGCGCTGCCGACCTGGAACCACGACCCGGAGGCCATGAACGGCCTGCGGGACTGGAACCGGCGCTCCGCCTCGGAGCAGCCGCTCGACATGCTGACGTTCACCAATCCGCTGAACGTGTCGCAGACCGACCACTACAAGGAGGTCGCCAGGCGGCGCGCCGTCTGGGACGAGCTCACCGGAGAAGGGTCGCCGTGAGCGGGCGAGGAGTCGCCGGCACTGCCGGCGGCGTGCGCGCCGGGCACGTGCTGGGCGCGGCGGCGGCCGCGGCCGCGCTGACGGTCGCCGGGCTGGGGCTGGGCATGCTGATCGCCCGCCACGCGCAGCGCGCGCCGGAGGAGCCTCGCGTCCCGCAGCCGTGGGCGGCCTCCGCTCCGGCGCAGCCCGTGCAGTGGACGGAAGGCGTCTCGGGCGGGCGCTACTACTCGGCCGACGAACGCAACAACATCGCCATCTACGACGCCCTCAACGAGGGGGTGGTCAACGTCTCGGCCGAGGGCAGCGTGGTCTTCCGCTATCGCCCCATTCCGCGCTCCGACTCGGGCTCCGGCGTGATCATCGACGCCGACGGCCACGTGCTGACCAGCCACCACGTGATCAGGAACGCCACGCGCCTGACGGTCACGCTCTGGGACGGCAGCGAGCACGACGCGGCGCTCGTCGGCACCGATCCGGAGAACGACCTGGCGGTGATCCGTTTCGATCCGGGCGGCACGCCGCTGACGGTGATCCCGTTCGGGGACTCGACCGACCTGCGCGTCGGCCAGAAGGTGTTGGCGATCGGCAACCCGTTCGGCCAGGACCGGTCGCTGACCACCGGCATCGTCTCCGGTCTCGGCCGGCCGGTGGAGGCGGACGACGGCCGCATCATCCAGCAGATGATCCAGACCGACGCCTCCATCAATCCCGGCAACTCCGGCGGGCCGCTGCTGGACGCCGGCGGCCTCATGATCGGCATCAACACCATGATCTTCTCGCCCACCGGCACCTCGGTCGGCATCGGCTTCGCCGTGCCGGTCGCCACCGCCCGCCGCGTGCTGCCGGAGCTCCTGGAGAGCGGTACGGTGCGGCGCGGCTGGATCGACATGCGGGCCGTGCCGGTCTCGGCGCGCTTGGCGCGGGCGCTGGACCTGACGCGTAGTGACGGGTTGCTGGTACACGTGGTCGAGCCCGACTCGCCCGCGGCGCGGGCCGGCCTGCGCGGCGGCACCGAACGCGTAAACTGGGGCCAACGGGTGTTCTATGCCGGCGGCGACATCATCGTCGAGGTGGACGGTCACCAGATCAGCGGCTATCGCGAACTGCTGGCCGCGCTGGAGGACAACAAGCCGGGCGAGGAGGTGACGGTGGTCGTGGAGCGCGACGGCCGCCTGCGGGAGCTGTCGGTCACGTTGAGTGAACGCTCCCCGTGAGTAACGATCGCCTGAATAGAGGCGCGCCGTACCTCTGCGAGCCGCGGAAATCCGTCACGCCGAGTGAACGCTTCCGGTGAACCGGTTCGCCGTCCACGCGCCGTTCCAGCCGGCCGGCGACCAGGGGCAGGCCACGGCCGCCATCGTCGACGGCCTGTCCGGCGACAGCCGCTTCCACACCCTCAAGGGCGTCACCGGATCGGGCAAGACCTTCACGATGGCCAAGATCGTGGAGGCGCTGCAGCGGCCGACGCTGGTGCTGTCGCACAACAAGACGCTCGCCGCGCAGCTCTTCCGCGAGTTCAAGGATTTCTTCCCCGAGAACGCGGTCGAGTACTTCGTGTCCTACTACGACTACTACCAGCCGGAGGCGTACGTCGCCTCCCGCGACCTCTACATCGAGAAGGACGCGTCGATCAACGACGAGATCGAGCGCATGCGCCTGTCGGCCACCACCTCGCTGGTCGAGCGGCGCGACACGATCGTCGTCGCGACCGTGTCGTGCATCTACGGGCTGGGCAACCCGCGCGACTTTCGCGAGATGCGCCTGCAGCTACGGCTGGGCGACACCTTCGACCTGCGCGGGCTGCTGCGCGACCTGGTGGCCGTGCAGTACGAGCGCAACGACGCCGTGCTGGCCCCCTCCACGTTCCGGGTGCGCGGCGACGTCCTGGAGATATTCCCCTCCTACTCCGAGCAGGCGATCCGCATCGAGTTCTTCGGCGACGAGGTGGAGCGCATCCGCCAGGTCGATCCGCTGAACGGCACCGCGCTCGGCGAGCTTGACTACTGCGCCATCTATCCGGCCAAGCACTTCGTCACGCCGCAGGAGCGGATCCGCGCCGCCACCGCGCAGATCCGCGACGAGCTGCAGGAGCGGCTGGCCGAGCTGCGCGCCGCCGACCGCATGGTGGAAGCGCAGCGCCTCTCGACCCGCACCGAGTACGACCTGGAGATGCTGCAGGAGATGGGCTACTGCCCCGGCATCGAGAACTACTCCCGGCACCTGAGCGGCCGCGAGGCCGGCGAGCGCCCGGGCGTCCTGATCGACTTTCTGCCCGAGGGCTTCCTGACCATCGTCGACGAGTCGCACGCGACCCTGCCGCAGCTCCGCGGCATGTTCGAGGGGGACCGCTCGCGCAAGCAGGCGCTCGTCGAGCACGGCTTCCGCCTGCCGTCGGCGCTCGACAACCGCCCCCTCACCTACGACGAGTTCGAGGCGCTGGTGGGCCGCGTGCTGTTCGTGTCCGCCACGCCGGGGCCCCTGGAGCTGAAGCTCTCCGACCGCGTGGCCGAGCAGGTCATCCGGCCGACCGGGCTGCTCGATCCCGAGATCCACGTCCGGCCGAGCGAGGGCCAGATCGACGACCTGTACGGGGAGATCCGCGCGCGCGTCGACGCCGGCGAGCGCTGCCTGGTCACGACCCTGACCAAGCGCATGTCGGAGGACCTGTCCTCCTACCTGGCGGAGATCGGACTGCGCGTGCGGTATCTCCACTCCGAGGTGGAGACGGTGGAGCGGGTCGAGCTGCTGCGCGACCTGCGCGCCGGCGAGTACGACGTGCTGGTCGGCGTGAACCTGCTGCGCGAGGGGCTGGACCTTCCCGAGGTGTCCCTGATCGCCATCCTGGACGCCGACAAGATCGGCTTCCTGCGCTCGGCCACCTCGCTGATCCAGATCATCGGCCGCGCCGCCCGCCACGTGAACGGCACCGTGTTGATGTACGCCGACGCGGAGTCCGACGCGATGCGGGAGGCGATCGCGGAGACGGAGCGGCGCCGCGCGATCCAGATGGATCACAACCGCCGCCACGGCATCACGCCGACCAGCGTCAAGAAGGAGGTCCAGCAGCTCCTGGTGCGCAAGTCGGAAGAGAAGCGGGATGCCGCCGCGCGCGACCTGGAGATCCACCGGGGCGAGTACGACGTGGAGGTTCCGGAGCAGCGGGACGACCTGATCCGGACGCTGGAACGGGAGATGCTGAAGCTGGCCGAGGAGCTGGAGTTCGAGCGGGCCGCCGTGCTGCGCGACGAGATCGAGCGCCTCAAGGACGGTGGGCCGGCGGGGCAGCGGCAGGAGGAGGCGGGCGCGGCGGGGCGCGCCGGATCCGGCGGGCGCCGCCGCCGCGGGTCGCGACGATGAGGATGCGCCTGGCGGGCGTGGCGGCGGTGCTGTTGTCTCTGATTCTGGGGCTCGGCGCGTGCGGATCACCGAAGATCGAGCCGGCGCTGGTGCTGCCGCCGACGCCGGTGCTGGCGATGTCCATCCGCTGGGCGGTGGTGGAAGTGGACGGCCTGCGGCTGCGGGAAAAGCCCGATCAGTCCGGCCGCATCCTGCTGTCGCTGGCGGAGGGAGCCCGCGTGGAGATCCTCGCGCGGACGCCCGATGCGATGGAGATCGACGGGCGGACCGATTACTGGTACCAGGTCAACCACAACGGCCTGCGCGGCTGGACGTTCGGGGCCTTCCTCACCGAGGTGACCGGCCTCACCGACGCGCCCGGCCTCACCGGCGGGAGTGCGCGCGCGGAGACGGGCTCTGCCGGAAGCGATCGTTGAACATTCCGTTCGATGAGGTCCTGTTCGACGAGGTTCTGTTCGACGAGGTCCTCGCCTGGCTTCGCACCTGGGCGGTGCCGCCGCTCATGGGTGCGGCCATCGGTTACGCGACGAACTTCGTGGCGATCCGGATGCTCTTTCGACCGCTGACCCGCAAGCGCGTCCTCGGCATCCCGGTGCCGCTGACACCGGGCGTGATCCCGCGTCAGCGGGGCCAGCTCGCGCGCAGTATCGCCAGCGTGGTATCGCGCGAGCTGCTCACGCCGGACGCGATCCGCGCTCATCTGCAACGGCCCGAGTTCACCGAGCGCCTGCGCGTTCAGCTTGCGTCGCTCTCGGGCGAGCTGCTCGCCATGCCGGTGCGGAAGCTGGCGGGCGCCGTGCGGGGCGCCCGGCCGCAGATCGAGCAGGGGCTGGCGGCGCTGCTGCACCGGCTGTTCGGCTCGCGCGGCTTCATCTACGCGCTGCGGGGGCTGGTCGGGCGCGCGGTGGAGAGCGCCGGCGGCCGGCGCCTGAGCGAGGTGGCGGATGATCTGACGTTGTCGGCTTTCGTGAGCGGTCGCCTGGTCCCGCGGCTGACCGAGCCGGAGATCGGACGGCAGATCGGCCGCGCGGTCTCAGGCGTTGCCGAGCGGCCGCAGGCGACGGTGGGCGATCTGCTGCCGCCGGCCGTCGCGGAGCGCGTGGCCGCCATGGTGCCCGAGATCGTGCCGTCGCTGATGCGCGAGCTGGTCCGATGGTTGCGGCGGCCCGCCATGCGCGGCGAGCTGGAGACGCGCGGGAGGCTGCTGCTGCGCGACATCCTGGATCGGCTCAACCTGATGCAGAAGCTGTTCATCGGAGCCGCGCAGTACGACCGCACGCTCGCCGACCGCATGCCGGAGATCGTCGACGACGCGCTGCGCCAACTGGAGCACACCGCCGACGACCCGGAGGTGGTGGCGCACATGCAGGAGGCGCTCCGCGAGTGGCTGGCATCGGCCCGCGAGCGGCCCCTGGCCGACGTCCTGCCGGACGCGGCCGAGCAGCGGATCGGCGAGCTGTGGGGAGCCGCGGCCGCGGGACCGATCGCCGCGCTGATCGACGCCGTGCTGCAGGGGTTCCTGGAGGAGCACGGACAGACGCCGATCGCCGAGCTCGCGGCCCGCTTCCTCGGCGTGTCGGCGAGCGATACGGTGGACGAGATCTCGCAGCGGTTGCTGCGTTACCTGTCCGACGAGCGGACCGCCCGGTCGGTCGCGGCGCAGATCGCCGCCGCCGTCGAGCGGCTGGCCGACGCCGGGGACCTGACGTTCGCGGAGCTGCTGGCCCTCGACGCGGGCGCCAAGGCCGCCCTGGACGACGCCGTCGCCGCCCGGGCCGAGCGCCTGCTGGTGGAGCAGGTGCCGGCGATGGTGGCCGCGCTGGACGTGGAGCGGCTGGTGATCGACCGGATCGACCGCCTGGAGGTGCGCGACGTGGAGCGCATCCTGCTGACCGTCATCGCCAGGCACCTGAAGTGGATCAACCTGTTCGGTGCGCTGATCGGATCGCTGATCGGGCTGTCGCAGCTAGCCCTGCGCGGCGCCGGCGCTGCCGGCGCCGGCTTCTGAGCCGGTGCCGCTCCCCGGCCGGGCGACGGTGGCGGCTCTGGCCAGGATCCAGTCCTGCATCGCGGCCAGCCGGCTGCGCAGCGACGCCTCCACGACCGGCTCCAGGAACGTGTTGCTCGGCGCCACGGCGGCTACCAGTCCGTACACGTGCCGCGTTGGGGCGCCGTCGGGGCCGCGCCCGGCCTCGGCAGAGGTGCCGCCGGGCGTGATCAACAGCGCGATCAGCAGCCGCTCGGCGTCGATCAGCGGAACGACCAGGAACTTGAGCGGCAGCAGGTTGCTGACGATGAGGAGGATGGCATCGTCCGCGGTCCGGTACTCCAGCCGGTACGGCGCCCTCCCGAAGGAGGCGTCGTCGATCAGCGCGTACGCGACGCCGCGTCCGCCGGGAGCGGGGACGGGGTCGTCCGTGGGGGCGCCGCGTCCGTCGATCGCGTGCGCGGTGCGGAACAACTCCCGCTCGCCGCGGTGCAGGACGGAGAAGTACCGGATGCCCTGCAGGGTGCTGATCGCGTGCAGCGCCTCGTACAGGTCGGCGGTCGTGGCGCCGTTGGCCGGCAGTGCGCCATGGGTCTCGAACGCGTGGCTGGGAAGCAGGAAGGCGAAGCGTTCGTGCACCTCGCTGCCCAGCGCGATGTCGGCCGGCATGCAGGCGAGAACGCCATCCGCGCGCTGTATGGTCGGAAACTCGCGGCCGTCGGCGCCGACCACGCTGCCGGCGGGGAGGCACGTCGGCGCGGTCTCCGCCTCGATCGCGGCCGGCAGCAACAGGCAGAGCCCCGCAGTCAGCAGCACCCGGCGCGCGTGGCGGTACGGGAGCGCGCGGTGCACGACGCTACGGTAGCGGGCGCTACGGTAGCGGGCGCCACGGTAGCGCTGGCCGGCGGCGGCACGGCCGGGCACGTCAATCCCGGCCTTGAGGTGGCGCGGATGCTGCGCGCGCGCGGCCTGCGCGTCTTCTGGCTGGGCACCCATGGCGCCCTGGAGGCGCGGCTGGTGCGTGCGGCCGGCATCGAGTTCCATGCGCTCCCCGCGGGTAAGTTGCGACGGTATGCCTCGCTGCGCAACATCACCGACATCGGACGCACCGGCGCGGGCGTCCTGGGCGCGGTACGGATCCTGCGCCGCGAGCGGGCCGGTGTGCTGTTCGCCAAGGGCGGCTTCGCCAGCGTGCCGCCGGCGGCGGCAGCGGCGCTGCTCGGCATCCCGGTCGTCACCCACGAGTCGGACAGCACGGCCGGTCTGGCGACCAGGATCATCTCGCTGGTCGCCAGGAGGGTGCTGCTGTCCTGGCCGTCGTCGTCGGCCACGCTGCCGCTGCCGGCACGGGCCCGCTTCACCGGCCTGCCGGTGCGTGCGGCGATGCGCGCGGGCGACCCGCGGCGCGGACGGCGGTATCTTGGGGTCGGAGACCGGACCCGGATCATGCTGGTAGTGGGGGGCAGCCTGGGCGCGGCAACGCTGAACCGGATGGTCGGGGAAACGCGGGGCGAGTTGACGCGCGACTGGATGGTCGTGCACCAGACCGGCGGCCAGGACGGCTGTCAGGCCGTGGACGAGCCCGGCTACCGCGCACGGCCGTATTTCGATGACGACTTTCCCGATCTGCTGGCGGCTGCGGACGTCGTCGTGAGCCGCGCCGGCGCGACCTCCCTCGCCGAGTTCGCGGCGACCGGGACGGCCGCGGTGCTGGTGCCGCTGCCGCGGTCATCGAGCCGGGGCGAACAGATCGTCAACGCCCGCCTGCTGGCGGCCGCGGGCGCGGCCCTGGTACTGCAACCCGGCGCGCAGACCGCGTCCGGGCTGGTGCGGTGCGCGCGCCGCCTGGCGGACGATCGACTCCGCGCCCGCATGTCCGCCGCGATACGTGCGCTGGATCGGCCGGACGCCACCGCCGAGGTTGTCCGGCATACGCTGCGCGCGGCCGGGCTGGAACCCAGGGTACGCGGGTGACCGGTCCCGAGCGACGGACCAGGGACTGATGGCGGATCGCGGAGCGATGAGGGGATGACCGAGCTCACGGAGAACGTGCGCGATCAGATTCCGGTCTTCATGGACCGGCTGGCCGTCGTCCTGGCCGGGCTGGGCACCCTGGACGTGGTGCTGATCCTGGTCACCCTGATCCTGGCGATCCGCGCCGCGATCCGCGGCTTCGTGGCGGAGGCGTTCGGCGTGGCCGCGGTGGTCGCCGGCATCGCCGTGGCCGCCGTCCTGGTGGTGCCGGCCAGCGCCTTCGTCGACGTAGCCACCGGCAGTGAGTCGTTCTGGAACAAGGTGGTCGCCTTCCTGGTGCTGTTCCTCATCACCTACGTGGCGCTCAAGCTCCTGGAGCACATCCTCCAGCGCGTGTTGCGGACCCTGCGCCTGCAGCAGCTCGACCACCTGTTCGGCCTGGCGCTGGGCGTCGCCGAAGGGGCGGTGATCGGCGCCCTGGCGATCGCCGGCATGCACGCTCAGCCGTGGTTCCCCGAGGCCGCCGGCCTGCTGGAGGCGAGCGTGGCAGCGCAGTTCGCCGAGCAGACGCTCGGCATCGGTCCGCCCTCGACCGGGAGCGCAGCCGATGTTCGCTGACCTGATCGGCCACGCCGGCACCGCCGACCGCCTGCGCCGGGCGGTGCGGGAGGGAACGCTGGCGCCGGCCGTGCTGTTCGAAGGCCCGCCGGCGGCCGGCAAGCTGACCGCGGCGCTGGAGCTGGGGCGCGTGCTGAACTGCCGGTCGGACGGCGAGCCGGGCTGCCGCTGCCCGTCGTGCGGGAGCCACCGGGCGTGTCAGGACCCGCACGTCCTGCTGCTGGGAGGGCGCGACTTCGCCGCGGAGATCGCCGCCGCCGCGGCGGCCCTCGCCAGGTCCGACACGGCCGCGACGCGGGCGCTGTTCGTGCGCTCGGTACGCACCCTGACCCGCCGCTTCGACGAGCTGCTGTGGGCCGGCTCCGAGCCGCGGCTGCGACGGCTGCGCCCGCGCGTGGCGGAGCTGGAGGAGCGGCTGGAGGCGCTGCGCACGGACGGCACGGCGGAGCTGGCGGGCGAGCTGGCGCGCAGCGCGAACCTGGAGGCGGTGTCCGTGAACGCCGTGCGCGCGATCGAGACCTGGGCACGGGTGGCGACGCCCGGCGTCAAGGTGATCATCGTGGAGGTGCGGCGCTGGCTGCCGGAGCCGGCCTCCAACGCCTTGCTGCGCACGGTGGAAGAACCGCCCGGCCGCACGCACTTCATCTTCACCGCGCCGTCGCCGCAGGCGCTGATCCCGACCCTGCTGTCGCGGCTGTCCCGCTACCGGTTCGCGGAGCGCAGCGCGGCCGAGCAGCGCCGCGTGATCGGGGAGGTGTTCGGCGACCCGGCCTCGGACGCCGCGTCGGTGGCCGACTACCTGGCCGGCCGGCGCGCGGCAGCCACATCCTCGGCCGGCACATCCGCGGCCGGCACAGCCGACCTGCAGCGCGCGGCGGCGCGGTTCTGCGATACTGCCCTGGCGGGCGGCGCCTGGGATGACGCCGGCGTCGCCGTGCCGGCCGACCGCGATGAGAGCTTCGCGTTCCTGCAGTCCTGTGCCGAGCACCTGCGTTCGCTGCTCAGGTCGCCCGAACGCGCCGCCGAGGTGCAGCGCATCGAACGCTGGTACCGGTTCCTCGATGACGCGGCATGGAGGGTGAAGACCATGAACATGAACCCCGAGGCCACCGTCGCCGACATCGCCCGCGGCATGGCCGCCGGCGGCGAACCGCCGATGAGGCGCACATGAGCCGCTTCTACCAGAAGGCGATCGAACGGCTCGACCGCCTGGACCCGATGCAGGCCGGCACGCTGCTGCGCGGCCTGTCGGCGGAAAACGACCTGCTGGCCATGGTGCTGGAGGCGATGACCGACGGCATCATCGTCCTCGACGAGGCGCACGGCATCCGCCTGATCAACAAGGCGGCCGAGCGCATGCTGCCGTTCGTCGACGACGAGCTGACCGGCCGCGCGGTCTGGCAGGTCGTCGATGACGAGCAGGTGGCGGAGTTCCTGCGCGACACGCTGACCGGCTCCGACCGGGTCCTGGACGGCGAGTTCACGCTGGAAGGCGCGCACGCGGCGACGCTGGAGATCACCATCGTTCCCCTGGTGCGCGACCGCCGGATCGACGGCAGCCTCGTGCACGTGTACGACATCACCGAGCGCCGCTCGGAAGAGGCGAGGCTGCGGCGGGCGGAGAGCCTGGCGTCGATGACGACGCTGGCGGCCGGCGTCGCGCACGAGATCCGCAACCCGCTCACGTCCATGAGCATCCACCTGCAGCTCATCCAGCGGTCGCTGGGCGGCGGCCGGGACGTGCCGGCCGAGATCGACGAGAGCCTGAGCACGATGACCGAGGAGATTCAGCGGCTCAACAAGATCGTCGTCGACTTCCTGTTCGCCGTGCGGCCGATGAACTCGGAGCTGCGCGAGGGGGACGTCAACGACGTCCTGCAGCCGCTGCTGGCGTTCCTCCGCCCGGAGCTGAGCGCGAGCGGCATCGAGGTCGTCGAGAAGCTGGCGTCGCGGCTGCCGCCCGCCCATGTCGACGAGCGGCTGCTGCGCGAGGCGCTGCTGAACATCGTCAAGAACGCCAAGGCGGCGATGCCGGCCGGTGGGACGCTCACCGTGGGCACGATGCTGGACGGCGAGCGCATCTGCATCACCGTGCAGGACAACGGCACCGGCATCCCCGACGACATCGCCGACAAGATCTTCGAACCGTACTTCACGACGCGCGAGTTCGGGTCCGGGCTCGGCCTGACGCTCACCTACAAGATCATCAAGGAGCACGCCGGCGACATCGAAGTGTCCTCCAGGCCCGGCGCCGGCACGACGTTCCGGGTCTGCATTCCGGTCTCGCCCCGCGCCCGGCGTATGGTGGAGTATCAGGCGGTCGCGAAATGAAAGCCACGATCCTGGTCGTCGACGACGAGCGGAACATCCGCGAAGGGCTGCGCAGGGCGCTGGAGTTCGACGGTCACGCCGTGGTGACGGCGGCGGACGGCAGGGAGGCGCTGAGCGTGCTGGCCAACGAGGAGATCGACCTCGTGATCGCCGATCTGCGCATGCCGCGCCTGTCCGGCGACCAGCTTCTCAAGCAGGTCGCCGAACGCCACCCGACCGTGCGGGTGATCATCCTCACCGGCCACGCGACCGTGGAGGTCGCCGTGCAGGCGATGCGCGACGGCGCCTACGACTTCCTGGAGAAGCCGGTCAACCTGGAGCGGCTGGGCCTGCTGGTCGAGCGCGCGCTGGCCGAGCGCAAGCTGACTCTTTCCAACCGCGAGCTGCGCCGCGAGCTGGAGCGGCAGCAGGCGTCGCGCGGCCTGCTCGGCAACACCGCCGCCATGCACCGGGTGTTCGAGATGGTCGAGCAGGTGGCGCCGAGCCGCGCCTCGGTGTTGATCACGGGCGAGAGCGGCGCCGGCAAGGAGGTGGTGGCGGAGGCGATCCACCGCCTGTCGCCGCGCGCAGAGCAGCCGCTGATCAAGGTGCACTGCGCGGCGCTGGCGGAGACCCTGCTGGAGAGCGAGCTGTTCGGCCACGAGAAGGGCGCCTTCACTGGGGCCGCCGGGCTCAAGCGGGGGCGGTTCGAGCTGGCGCACACCGGCACCATCTTCCTCGACGAGATCGGCGAGATCAGCCCGGCCGTGCAGATCAAGCTGCTGCGTGTCCTGCAGGATCGGGCGTTCGAGCGCGTCGGCGGCGAGCAGACGATCGAGGCGGATGTGCGCGTCATCGCCGCCACCAACCGCGACCTGGCGGCGGAGACCGCCGCCGGCCGGTTCCGGGACGACCTGTTCTATCGGTTGAACGTGGTGAACATCCGCGTGCCGCCGCTGCGCGAGCGGCGCGAGGACATTCCGATCCTGGCGGCCGCCCTGCTGAAGACGCTGGCGGCCGAGAACGGCAAGGAGATCGAGGGCTTCGACGCGGATGCCAACCAGCGGCTTTGGGACTACGAATGGCCCGGCAACGTCCGGGAGCTGCAGAACGCCATCGAGAGCGCCGTGGTGATGACTCGCGGATCCGTGATCACGGCGGCCGATCTGCCGCCGCACGTGCGCGAAGACTCGACGAACGCGTTCGTGCGGACGGCGGCCGGCAGCGCCTCTCGCTTGATCCCGGGCCAACCGGATCGGCCGGCGGGCGATGCGTACGTGCGCCTGCCGATCGGCAGCACCGTGGAGGACGCCGAGCGTGAGCTGATCCGCTACACGCTCGCCGCCCACCGGGGCAACAAGACCAAGGCCGCCGCGGTGCTCGGCATCGGCCGCAAGACCCTGCACCGCAAGCTGGCCGAGTACGGGATCGATTCCGAGCCGTAGGACGTCCCCGGCCGGCGGTTACGAGGCTTCGGACGCCTCGCGGATGCGGTTGAATGATGCGTTGAGCTTCGCGGAGATCTGGGTCGCGACCCGTTGCCGCTCCGGATCGTCGGCGTAGCGGTCGGGGTGGTAGGTGCGCATCAGCCGCCGGTATGCCTGCTTGACCGTGGCGAAGTCGGCGTCCGGCTCCAGCTCCAGGTTGCGGTAGTCCTGCGCGGCCGCCTGCGGCCGTGCCCGGTACCCGGCCGATCCGCCCGTGCCGGCTGCGCCGTCGCCGGCACGGGGGCGCTCCGCGCCCGTGCGCAGATACTCCTCCAGCTCCTCCCACGCCTCCGAGTAGAACCTGTCCGTCCTCCGCCGGTCCGACTCCTCGTCGGGCTTCAGGAGCGTCTTGATGACCCGCTCGACGCGGGAGAAGAACGCATCCATGCCTGAGCCGTGCATACCTGAGCCGTGCATGCCTGTGCCGTCCACCTGCCGGATCGATCCTACCGGTGTGCCGGGCCGGGGACAACGTCCGCGAACGGACAGCACGGACTCAGGCACACGGACTCAGGCACACGGACTCAGGCACACGGACTCAGGCACAAAAAAGCCCGCCCCCCGAAAGAAGCGGGCCTTGGCGCATGCAGGGCCGCGCGGCCCTGCCAAGCAGGGCGCGGGCTAGCTGACGACCGCGAGCACGTCGGCGGCCTTGATGATGAGCTGCTCCTCACCCTCCACCTTGATCGTGGTCCCGGCGTACTTGTCGTAGATGATCTTGTCGTCCGTCTTGACCTTGATCTCTTCGTCGTCGCCGATTGCCAGCACGACCCCTTCCTGGGTCTTTTCCTGGGCGGTCTCCGGAATGTAGATACCGCCCGAGGTCTGCGTCTCCGCGTCGACAGTCTTGACCAGGATTCTGTCACCGATGGGCTGAATCTTCATGAATTCCTCGCTGTAGTGATGGTGGTGTAGCGCCGGCCGGGGCCGCAGCGCGTTGTGATTGTGATCGCTGCCGAATATACGGTCGCCCCTCGGGAGCGTCAAGACCGACCGAGGGATTGCGCCTGCCCCGCCGATGCAGGGTAAATCTGACACGAACCGTGGCCGATTCCTTGGCCAAGCGGGTCATTGTGACCCACGAGGCTGTCGGACCGATCGACCGCCTCGACTGCAAAGATCATGACCGCAAGCAAATAACCACTCCAGAGCGAGCCGGACTGCCTGGCACGCATCTTGCTTCATTGGTGGCGAGGTAAAAGAAGATGGCAAGAGAGACATCCAGCGATGACAGCGTTCTCGCGCGGTACCTGCGCGAGATCAATCGCATTCCGCTGCTCACCAGAGAAGAGGAAGAGCACCTGGCCCGCAAGGTTGCGGCGGGCGACAATGACGCCAAGGAAGCGCTGGCGCGCGCCAACCTCCGGTTCGTGGTGAACGTCGCCAAGCGGTACCAGAATCAGGGCCTGCCGCTGCTGGACCTGATCAGCGAAGGGAACATCGGACTCCTGCACGCGATCGACCGGTTCGACGTGGACAAGGGCTATCACTTCATCTCCTACGCCGTATGGTGGATCAAGCAGGCGATCCTGAAGGCGGTGTGCGAGCAGTCCCGCCTGATCCGCCTCCCGCTGAACCGCGCCAACGAGCTGGTGCAGATCGACCGCGCGCGCAAGGAAGTGCAGAGCGAGACCGGCAAGGAAGGGACGGCCGAGCAGATCGGCAAGCGTCTGCAACTCAAGCCGGAGCTGGTCGAGGAGCTCACCTCGATCTCCCGCGAGCTGGTTTCGCTCGACGCGCCGATGTACGCCGACTCCGAATCCGCCAACCGGTCGGAGTTCGTCGAGGACCCCAGGGGCGAAGACCCGGACGACAGCACCCTGATGCGCTCCCTGCGCGAGGACATCGCCACGGTGCTGCGCTCGCTCACCAACCGTGAGGCCGACATCATCAAGCACCGCTTCGGCCTGGAGGGGCGCCGGCCGCTCTCCCTGAAGGAGATCGGGCTGCGCTACCACCTGACCAAGGAGCGCATCCGCCAGATCGAGAAGAAGGCGCTCCGCCAGCTCCGCCACCCCTCGCGCGCCCAGTACCTGGAAGCGTACGTGGCCTAAGCGACAAGAAGCGGCGCCCCTGGCGCCGCTTCTTGTCCCCAACAAGGGAGTTGCACGTGGCGGCTCCAGCTCTGTCCCAGCGGCGGAATGCCTCTTCAGGCCTGACGCCTAACTCTGGGGCGTTGACAGTACGAGCTCTGGCCTTTCTCCTACGGGCAGCACACCGGGAGGGCACACGTGGCACAGGAAAAGAGCAAGTACGTCTACTTCTTCGGAGACGGGTCCGCGGAGGGGCGGGCCGACATGAAGGAGCTGCTCGGCGGCAAGGGAGCGAACCTCGCCGAGATGACCAGCCTGGGCATCCCGGTGCCGCCGGGGTTCACGCTCTCCACCGAGGTGTGCGCGGCGTTCCACGAGAACCGGCGCAGCTACCCGGACGGTCTCCGTGACGAGGTGGCCGCGCACCTGCAGCGCCTGGAAACCCTGATGGGCCGCACGCTCGGCGGCTCCCGCGACCCGCTGCTGGTGAGCGTTCGCTCGGGGGCGGCGCAGTCCATGCCGGGCATGATGGACACGGTCCTCAACCTCGGTCTCAACGACGCCGCGGTCGAGGGCCTGGCCGCGCAGTCGGGCAATCCTCGCTTCGCCCGCGACGCCTATCGCCGCTTCATCCAGATGTACGGCGACGTCGTGCGGGAGGTCCCGCACGGCGCGTTCGAGCACGCGCTGGAGGAGGCCAAGCAGCGCAAGGGAGTGACCGAGGACACCGACCTGGACGAGTCCGACCTCGACGAGGTGATCGCCGCCTACAAGGAGATCTACTCCAACCACACCGGCGAGGCGTTTCCGCAAGCCCCGCTGGACCAGCTCTGGGGCGCCATCGACGCCGTATTCGGGTCATGGAACAACGACCGCGCCATCCGCTATCGCCAGTTGAACGACATCAAGGGCCTGCTCGGCACCGCCGTCAACGTGCAGTCGATGGTGTTCGGCAACTCCGGCGAAGACTCCGGGACCGGCGTCTGCTTCACCCGCGATCCGTCGACGGGCGAAAACGTGTTCTACGGCGAGTACCTCCAGAACGCGCAGGGCGAGGACGTCGTGGCCGGCATCCGCACGCCCGAGCCGCTGACGGCGCTGCGCCGGCGCCATCCCGACGTGTACCGGCAGCTCGAAGAGGTGCGCACCGGCCTGGAGCGCCACTACCGGGACATGCAGGACCTGGAGTTCACGGTCCAGCACGGCGACCTCTACCTGCTGCAGACCCGGTCCGGGAAGCGCACCGGCGCGGCGGCGGTGACGATCGCCGTGGACATGGTGAGCGAAGGGCTGATCACCCGCGTGGAGGCGATCGAGCGGGTCGAGCCGCAGCAGATCGACCAGCTCCTGCACCCCGGCATCGATCCGGCGCGGCGCGGCGAGCTGGGCGAGGCCGTGGCCACCGGCCTCAACGCGTCCCCCGGCGCCGCGACCGGGCGCGTCGTGTTCACCGCCGACGAAGCCGAGGAGTGGACGTCCCGCGGCGAGCGCACGCTGCTGGTGCGGCGCGAGACGTCCCCGGAGGACATCGGCGGCATGGTCGCGGCGCAGGGCATCCTGACCTCGACCGGGGGCATGACCTCGCACGCCGCGGTGGTGGCGCGCGGCATGGGAACCCCGTGCGTGGCCGGCTGCACGGCGCTTGCCATCACCGCCAAGACCGCCAGCGTGGGGTCGGTGCGGTTCGGCGAGGGTGACTGGGTGACGATCGACGGCTCCACGGGCGAGGTGTTCCTGGGTGAAGCGCCGCTCACGGAGCCCGAGATCTCGGGCCCGCTGGCGGAGTTCCTCTCCTGGACCGACGAGGTGCGCACCCGCGTGCAGCTCGCCGGCCAGCCGCGCGGATTCGGGGTCCGCACGAACGCGGATCTGCCGCGCGACGCCCAGACCGCCCGCGAGTTCGGGGCGGAGGGCATCGGCCTGTGCCGCACCGAGCACATGTTCTTCGACGAGGGCAAGCTGGCGATCTTCCAGGAAATGATCGTGGCGGAGGACGTTGACGCGCGGCAGCAGGCGCTCGACCGGCTGCTGCCGCTGCAGCGCGCGGACTTCCGCGGCATCTTCCGGGCCATGTCGGGCTTTCCCGTGACCGTGCGGCTGCTCGATCCGCCGCTGCACGAGTTCGTCCCCCGGACGCAGGAAGACATGGAGCAGCTTTCGGAGAAGACCGGCGTGCCGCTCGAACGCCTGCAGGCGCGCATCCACAGCCTGCACGAGCAGAACCCGATGCTCGGCCACCGCGGCTGCCGGCTCGGCATCACCTATCCGGAGATCTACGACATGCAGGTGCAGGCCATCATGGAGGCAGCCTGCGCGGAGGCGGCCGAGGGCATCGAGGTGCTTCCCGAGATCATGATCCCGCTGGTCGGCACCGAGGAGGAGTTGCGCCGGCTGCGCGAGCATGCGGAGGCGGCCGCGCAGGCGGTGCTGGCGCGCTCGGCGACTCCCGTCCCGTACCAGATCGGCACCATGATCGAGATCCCGCGCGCGGCGCTCACCGCGGAGCGGATCGCCCGGCACGCCGACTTCTTCTCGTTCGGGACCAACGACCTCACGCAGCTCACCTTCGGCTACAGCCGCGATGACGCGGGCGTGTTCCTCCCGGAGTACGTCGCCGCGGGCGTGCTGGAGCACGACCCGTTCCAGGTGATGGATCCCGACGGCGTCGGCGCGCTGGTGAAGATCGGCGTCGAGCGCGGCCGGAGCGCCAAGCCGGAGCTCAAGGTGGGCATCTGCGGTGAGCACGGCGGCGATCCCGCCTCGATCGACTTCTGCCTGCGGCACGGCATGAACTACGTGTCCTGCTCGCCGTTCCGGGTGCCGATCGCTCGCCTGGCGGCCGTGCAGTCCGCGCTGCAGGCCGGCGTCGTGACTACCTGAAGGCCGAAACCTCCTACCGGAAGGTCGAACCCTTCAGCTCGCGCTGCGTCTCGTAGATCGAGCCGGAGCGGATCGGCGGCGGCTGCGGCAGGCGCACCGGGGTCGAGGTCATGCGCACCTCGTTCGATGCCTCGCCGCGCACGAAGGTGGCGCGGTACTGGTCCCAGCTCATCTGCCCGCCCGCGATCCAGATCGGGTAGGCGTCGCCCGCGCAGTACATCAGCAGCAGCAGGCGGCGTGACGCCTGCGAGGCGTTGGGCAGCGACCCGTGCAGGGTGCGCACGTGGTGGATGGAGACGCCGCCGGCGGGCACCTCGATCGCCTCCGCGTCGTCGGGATCGAAGCCGTGCTCGGTGACCGCGCCCACGAAGGCGCCGTCCTGGTTGTGGTCCAGGATCGGCCCCCGGTGCGAGCCCGGGATCGCCAGCAGGCAGCCGTTCTCGCGCGTCATGTCGTCGATGGCCAGGCCCACCGCCAGCACGTCGTCGTTGGTATGCGGGTAGAAGGCCCAGTCCTGGTGCCAGTGCACGGGGCTGCCGAACTCGCCAGACTTCATGTTGAGCTTGCTGCCGTGCGTGCGCACCGCCCAGGTCCCCAGGAGCTGGCTGGACATCTCGACGATGCCCTCGTCGCGCAGCGCCCGATCGTACGCCTCGTGCACGAGGTGCGGCTCCTTGATGCGCCGCAGCTTGGGCTCCTCCGGCGTGTGGTCCGGCTCCAGGTCGAACACGTCGGTATGCGCGGTGGTCTCACGCGACCGCTCGACGAAGTCGTCGGTGACCCGCTGCAGCTCGGCCACCTGCTCGTCCGGCAGGACCCCTTCCACGGCGATGTAGCCGCGCTCGTGATACTCGTCGATCTGAGCCTGCGTCAGGTTCCGCGTCAGTTCCCGTGTCAGCCCCTGTGTCTGCATGGTCAACTCCTCACCGCCCGACCGATAATACCCCTCCGGCGGCCGGCCGGCGAGTCGTGCTGCCGCGCGTTTGCATGCGCGGCAGCGGCCACGTACATTGCGCGGACCGTGGCCGCTCCTGCCCCTGCGCCGAGTCCCGCCGTGGACGTCGCGTCGCAATCCCCAAAGGCGCCGAGCCCGAAGGCGCCGACCGCCGGGTTCCCCGGGTGCACGCCCGTCCGGTTGCCGCGCGAGGAATTGGATGACTGCGAGCTGCGCTTCGAGTACTGGGACGCGGTCAGCGAGACCGCGTGGGTATGCGAGCCGGCCAGTCCGTATCACGAGTCGCCGTCCCGGTGCCTTACCGGCCTGGTGACCCTGATCGCCCGCGTGCGCGGTGCTCCGATCCGGTGCTTCGGTTCCATGGACCTGCTGCAGCGCGACCGGCGGGGCGAGTCGCAGGTCATCATGCAGGCCGACGAGTCGGTATACCTGCATCCGGGACGCGCCCGGCTGCCGGGGGCGAAGGCGATGATGCTGGAGGAGGACGACCTGCCGGACGTGGTGCTGGAGGTGGATCACACCACCGATGTCCGGCGGCGCAAGCTGCCGCAGTACGAGCGGTGGGGATTCCCGGAGGTGTGGGTGGAGGTGCCGGACGCGCCGTCGGCCAGCCGTCCACGGGACAGACGGTCAGGCCTGACGATTCACCTGTTGGAGCACGGTGCGTTTCGGCAGTCCGCGGCAAGCCGGGCGTTCCCCGGCTGGACGGCGGAGGAAATCCACGCGGCGCTGAACGAGCCGGCGTTCTCGGCGGCGACGAGCGCGGTGCTGGAACGGGTGGGCCGGGCGCTTGGCGACCGGGAGGGCACCGGCCCGGACGACGATCCACTGCTGCGTTCGCAGCGGGCGGAAGCGCGCGTGGAACTGGCGCGCGAGCTGCTGATGGCGCGCGGCATCGCGGTCGGTGCGGACTTTCCCGGCGTGCCGGGGTTCGCCGATCTGCCCGTGCGCGTCATCGCCGCCGCGGCGGCTGCCTGCACCAGCCAGGCGGACTTCCGGCAGCGCCTGCGCCGCTGACGACGCGACCGGTCGAGCAGGCCGGCGGCGGTCCGCGCGTTGCGCCGGCACGGGGGAGATGACGTGGCGAGCGAATGGCGTCCCGGTGGGACGGAGGAACAGGTGCCTTCGCGCCGGGAGCGGCGGCCGTACGACACGCGCTCGGCGGCGCGCTGGATCGTGTCCCACCTGCGCCGCTATCCGCTGCTCACCACGGGCGCGATCGTGCTGCACTCGAGCGCGTGGTGGGCGTACGGGCTGGCGCCGATCATGGTCGGCCGGGTCGCCGCGCAGATCATCGAGCCGGCAACGCCTGCCGCGCCGGCGGCCGGGATCCTCGTCGCCTGTCTGTGGCTGCTGGTGATCCTGGCAGGCGACGCCTGCCTGTCGATGGCGGCCAACGCCTGCACGCTGACGCTCGCCCACCGGATCGAGCGGGATGCCCGCGACGAGCTCTACCGCAACCTGCTCGGCAAGAGCCAGACCTACCACGACCGGCAGCGGATCGGCGACCTGGTGGCCCGCGCCACCGACGACTCGCGAATGCTGTCGATGATGATCCATCCGGGGATCCTCTTCATCAGCGACATGGTGATGGGCTTCATCACCCCGATCGTCTACATCCTGCTGCTGGACGCCGAGCTGATGCTGGTGCCGGTGCTGTATGCGATCTCCTTCGCGATCACCCTGCGCGCGTTCGTCCGCAAGCTCGGTCCGGTGCTGTTCGAGCAGCGCCGGGCGCAGGGCGAGCTGACCGCCGCGCTGGAGGAGGCGATTTCCGGCATCGAGGTGGTCAAGGTCTCGGTGCGCGAGGCGTTCGAGCGCGGCCGCTTCGGCCGCACGGTGAGCGCCTTCAAGGAGCTGTTCGTGCGCTCCAACCGCATCGAGGGTTTCTACGTCCCGATGCTGATCTACGGCGCGCTCGCCGGGCTGGCGCTGCTGCACGGCGTGCTGGCGCTGCAGCGCGGCGTGATCGGGCTGGACGGCCTGATCGCCTTCGTCGGGCTCATGCACGCGCTGCGCATCCCGACCTTCATCTCCGCGTTCTCGTTCTCGATGCTGCAGGGCGGCATCGCCGGCGCCAAGCGCATCCTGGGCGTGCTCCGCCAGACCACGGGCATCGACCAGAACACCGGCGGCGTCAGCGCCCCGATCGAGGGGGCGATTTCGTTCCAGGGGGTGAACTTCGGCTACGAAGGGAGCGGCCCCGTCCTGACCGGAGTGGACCTCGACCTCGCAGCCGGACAGACCGTGGCGATCGTCGGGCAGACCGGCTCCGGCAAGAGCTCGCTGACGCGGCTGGTCAACCGCACCTACGACCCCACGCACGGCAGCGTGCGCGTCGACGGCATCGACCTGCGCACGTGGAACCTCGAAAGCCTGCGGTCGCAGATCGCCAGCGTGGAGCAGGACGTGTTCCTGTTCTCCCGCTCGATCGCCGACAACATCGCCTTCGCCCGCCCCGGCGCGTCGCGCGCGGAGATCGAGGCGGCCGCGCGCGCGGCGGCGGCGGACGAGTTCATCGGCTCGTTCAACGAGGGCTACGACACCGTGATCGGCGAGCGCGGCGTCACCCTGTCCGGGGGCCAGCGGCAGCGCCTGGCGCTGGCGCGCGCGTTCCTGAAGGACCCGCGCATCCTGATCCTGGACGACTCCACCAGCGCCATCGACAGCGCCACCGAGGACGAGATTCAGCGCGCGCTCACCCGCATCCAGCGCGGGCGCACCACCCTGATCGTCACCCACCGGCTGTCGCAGATCCGCTGGGCGGACCGCATCCTGGTCCTGGACGGCGGGCGCCTGGTCGCCAACGGCACGCACCGGGAGCTGCTCGTCGGATCCCGGCACTACCGGCGCATCTTCAGCCGCTACGATCTCGACCTGCCGCCGCTGGCCGACGGGTCGGTGCCCGCCGCGCCTGTCTCCCCGAACGGCATCCCGGAGCCCGGCTGATGGGCTTCCTGATGGACGGCCTGGAGGCCGAGGTATACGACCGCACGTACAGCGACCGGGAGCTGGTGCGCCGCATCCTGGCGCGGTTCCGGCCGGAGCGCCGGCGGATCCTCCTGGTGTGCGGCTCGATCCTGGCCGGCGCGGTCAGCGGCACCCTGCTGCCGATCATGGTCTCCCGCGCCATCGACGGCGTCGGCGCGGAGCTGGCCGGCGGCACGCCGGTCCCGGTGCGCTGGATGATCGGCACGGCGGGGGCGATCATCGGACTGAACACGCTGAGCTGGCTGTTCAACGCCCACCGCCGCGCCTCCGGATCCCGCGCCATCGGCGGCGTGGTCGAACGCCTGCGCAACGACGCGTTCGCGGCGCTGATGGGCCACGACCTGTCCTTCTACGACGCCAACCCGACCGGCAAGGTGGTCAGCCGCGTGGCCTCCGATTCGCAGGCGTTCTCGGAGGTGGTGTCGCTGACCATGGAGCTGGTCAGCCAGACGGTGCTGGTGGTGCTGGTGTTCACCTATCTGTTCACCGTCGACGCGCTGCTGACCGGCGTGACCCTGCTGCTGGTGCCGCTGATCGTCGGCGTCGCGCTCGGCTTCCGCCACGTCGCGCGCCGCACGGTCACGCAGTCGCGGCGCGCCCTCGGCGACCTCACCGCCCACGTGCACGAGACCATGAGCGGCATCGCCGTCGCCAAGTCGTTCCGCAAGGAGCAGTTGATCTACGACCGCTTCACCGGCGTGAACGCCGCCTCCTACCGGCTGAACTGGCGGGCCGGCCTGGTGTTCTCCGGCATCTTCCCGCTGCTGTTCGCGATCGCGGGCGTGGCCAGCAGCGTGCTGGCGTATCTGGGCGGGGTCCGGGTCGCGGATTCCGGCCTGTCGATCGGGCAGTGGTACCTGTTCCTGCAGGGGGTCGGGCTGCTGTGGTTCCCGCTCACCTCCATCGCCTCGTTCTGGAGCCAGCTCCAGCTCGGCTTGGCGGCGGGCGAGCGCGTGTTCGCGCTGCTCGACGCCGAACCGTCCGTGCGCCAGACGGGCGCGCAGCCGGTGACGTCGGTGCGCGGGCGGATCGAGCTCCGCGACGTCGACTTCGCCTACCAGGAGGGGGAGCCGGTGTTCGAGCGCTTCTCGTTGTCCATCGACGCCGGGGAGACGGTGGCCCTCGTCGGCCATACCGGGTCCGGAAAGTCCAGCATCACCAAGCTGGTCGCCCGCTTCTACGAGTTTCAGGCAGGCTCGATCCTGGTCGACGGGCAGGACATCCGCGGCCTGGACCTGGCGAGCTTCCGGTCCCACCTCGGCTTCGTCACGCAGGTACCCTTCCTGTTCAACGGCACGGTGGCCGACAACATCCGTTACGGGCGGCCCGATGCCGGCGAGGAAGAGGTGGAGCGCGCCGCGCGTCGGATCGGCGGCGGCGACTGGGTGAACGCGCTGCACGACGGACTGGCCACCCCGGTGAGCGAGCGCGGCCGCAGCCTGTCCATGGGGCAGCGCCAGCTCGTCGTGCTGGCGCGGGTGCTGCTCAAGGCCCCGGAGGTGATCATCCTGGACGAGGCCACCGCCAGCGTCGATCCGCTCACCGAGGCGCTGATCCAGGAAGGGCTGGACGAGGTGCTGCGCGACCGCACCGCGGTGGTGGTCGCGCACCGCCTGTCGACGGTCCGCCACGCCGACCGGATCGTCGTGCTGCAGGAAGGCCGGATCATCGAGGAGGGCGACCACGAGTCGCTGTCCGCGGCCGGCGGCCACTACGCGGAGTTGTACGACACCTACTTCCGGCATCAGAGTCTGGAATACATCGAGCGCCGGCCGGTGCCGGCATGAAGGAGATACCCATGGGACGCATCACGATCACCTACATCGGCCACGCCTCGTTCCGCTTCGAGTCGGAACGGGGCACGGTCAGCTACTTCGACCCGTGGCTGGACGACAACCCCACCACCACGCTGACCCGCGACCAGGTCGACGCCGCCGACATCGTGCTGGCCACCCACGGCCACGCCGACCACATCGGCGACAGTTACGAGATCTGCAAGCGCACCGGCGCGACGTTCATCAGCCACTACGAGCTGTGCGAGGTGGCCAAGGCCGTCGGCCTGAGTGAAGACACGCTGCTCCCGCTCAACCCGGGCGGCTCGGCGACCGTGGCCGACGTGGAGGTCACCATGACCCAGGCGCATCACTCGCATTCGCTGTCCGACCACGTGCTGCCGCACCCGCTGCCGCAGGGCGTGCTCTACCACACCGGCGGCGCGACCGCCGGATTCGTGATGGCCTACGACAACGGCGTGACCGTCTACGACGCCGGCGACACCTGCCTGTTCAGCGACATGCAGCTCATCAGCCAGATGTACGGCCCGCAGGTGGCGATCCTGCCGGTCGGCGGCAAGTACACGATGGGAGTGCGCGAGGGCGCCCGCGCCGCCAGCCTGATCCGGGCCGACGTGGTCATCCCCTGCCACTACGGCCCCGAGCTCGGCCAGCCGGCCGACATCGACGAGCTGACCCGGCAGGTGGAGTTCCTGAGCCCCGGCACCGCCGTGGTGCCCCTGGAGCCGGGCCAGTCGGTGACCTACACCGCCAGCTCCTACGAAGTGAGCGGCTGAGGCAGACCTACTTCTTCGCGTACTGGTGCGTGCCCATGATGGCGCGCACCTCCTCGAAGCCGCGGGCTTCCAGCAGTCGGCCGACCCGGTCTTCCTCGTGCTCCAGCAGCTTCTTCGCGTTGGTGACGACCTCCTCGAGCCGGTCGCCCGGGAACTTCACCGCGCCGTTCTCGTCCATGTGGACGATCTCGCCCGGCGCCACGTCCATGCCGGACAGGCGCACCGGCACCTGCACGGCCTGCAGCGCCTGCGGGCCGTGGCCGGCGCAGACGCCGCGGGTCAGGTACTGGAAGCCCATCGGCCGGATCTCGTGGATGTCGCGCGAGGGGCCGTTGCTGATCGCGCCGACCGCGCCGCAGGCGCGCAGCGCGGAGGTCATGTTGCCGCCGGCCAGCCCCACCTTGTCCGCCAGGTGCGGCGGGAAGCTCTGCTCGAAGCAGAAGATGGACGGCTTGCCGAGCCGGTCCGTGGCTTCCAGGACGTCCAGCAGGGTCAGGGCCGTGTAGGCCGGGTCGGCGACGCCGTACACGCAGGTCACCGCGTAGCCGGCCACCGGGCCCAGCTCCGGATACCAGCACGACAGCCGGTTGTCGGTGTACCAGTTCGCCTCCCAGGGGTGGTACAGCTCCAGGCACAGCTCGTTGCCGGGGTAGGTGGCCACCACGTTGGTGACCGTGGGCGTGTCGATCTTCCTGAGCTCCTCCAGGAGGGCTGCGTCTGACATGGGGGTCTCCTCGTTCGTCGTGGTCCGCTCGGGGTCTCGCACGGGCGGCCGTGAGGCGCGGGACCGGACCGCCGCAGTCTAACCGATAGCCCGCGCGGGTTCATCGCTGCGGCGGCCCGGTTCGACCAGTTGTTCGACGTAGTTCATTCATCACGTCTCCTCCACCCAAAGAACCTCGCCTTGCCGCTTTCGGCGGTGCCAGGGGCCCTCACTCCGCACTGCCGAGAGTCGGTGGACGTGACCGCACCGTCGCCCCCTGGGACGTACCTCTACCATGCCTGCGTGGACGCGGTCGCGGACGAGTCCGACACGACCAACAACTGCGGAAATCGCGTGCAGGTCACGGTGTTGGCCAAACCCGCGGCCAAGGTCGAGCTCACGCCGGATTCTGTGAGCTTCGACAAGATAGGCGCCACCGAGACCCTGACGATACGCGTCCTCGACTCCGACGGCGCCGAAATGCGGCCCCTCTCCCTGGGCTGGTCCTCGGCGGATCGGACCGTGGCAACGGTATCCCGCGGGTTCGGACAGAGGATCTCCGTAAAGGCGATCGGGCCCGGGAAAACCACGGTCGAGGTGACCGCGAACGGAGACGTGACTGGGAAGGCCACGGTGACCGTGACCCCGACCGGGCGACGCGTGGAGGTCTCGCCGCGTTTGCTGACCTTCACGGCGCTCGGCGACTCCAAGACGGTGACCGTGCGTGTTCTGGACGAGAACGGCGAGGTGGACGCCGACGCGTCCTACGGCTGGTTCGGCCAGACCTATCCGGGCAATACGGTGAATCTCAAGCGCGTGGCAGGCGGCCTGCAGGTCACGGCGAATGAAGGGGGAGGAGGAGAATTCAAGGTGTTTTCGGCTGGCGCGACATCAGCGACCTTGCTGGTGAGCGTGTCCCAGCAACCGGCTTCCGTGAAGGTTTCGCCGTCGTCGGCGAGACTGGCGCCAGGTGAGACGGAAGCGATGAGTGTGCAGGTCATGGACGCCAACGGCCATGACATCGCGGTGGCCGGCACCAGAGGGCGCGTCGTGTACTGGGAGACAAGCAACTCGGCAGTGGCGAGGGTCGCCGGCGAACGCCGACGCGAGGGTTACGCGACCGGCGCCACCGCGACGGTTACCGCGGTCACCGCCGGTACGGCCACGATCACGGCGAGACCGGGCGGAGAGACCGTCGAGGGTACCGCCACGATCACGGTGACCGCGCAATAGGACCCCGATCGGCTCGCAGTCGTAGCCGACGGCAGTGGCTGGTCCCCTGCTCCCTCGGTGCGTAGCGCCAGCTACGCGAGAAACAGCTCCAACTGGTGCTGGTTGCGGCGGATCTCGTCGAAGTCGTGCTGCAGGATGCGCAGCACCGGCTCGGCGACCGGGCGGATCTGCCGCTCGATGTAGTGCTCGTAGTTCAGGAGGTTGTCCTGCCGGCCGGCCGGTTCCGGGCCCTCGACGGTGATGACGTACTCGATGACTCCGCGCAGCTCTCCCGCGGCGGGGGCGCCCCGCTTGCGCGCGGCGACCACGTGCGGCGGCAGCGCCCGGTACTCGTCCGCCTCCTTGCGGAGCGCCTTGCGGTAGACGAGCTGCCGGTCGCGCTGTCCGGTTGACACCTCGTCGATCACCTGCCGCAGGTAGTCGTCGACCGGATCGCCGGCGAACAGGCGGCCGTAGAGCTCGCGCTGGACCTCGTGGGCGAGCTCCGTCCAGTCGCTGCGCACGACCTCCATGCCGGTGAAGTGCAGCCGGCCGCCGGACAGGCCCACGTACCGCTTGGTGGCGCCGCGCTCGCCGGAGCGCAGGGGAGGCAGGAACAGCCGTTCGAACAGGGTCTCGAACTCCATCTGCAGCGCGCTCCGAACGCGCCAGGTCTCCGCGATGTAGCGGGCCAGATCCGCGGTCAACTCCTCCGTCAGCCGTTCTCCCTGAGCCGCTGCATCGTCTTCATCCGCCGCGACGAACAGGCTGTCGGTATCGCCGTACAGCACCTCGAGGCCGCGCCGCTCCATCCACGCCTTGGCCCAGAGCAGGAAGTGCTGGCCGAAGCCCGTGATCGCGTTCGCCAGCCGGTGGTCGTGGAACCGGCACGACGGCGTGCCCAGCACGCCGTAGAAGGAGTTCATCAGCAGCTTGATGGCGTTGCCGGCCACCGCGTCGTCCGCCTCATTGGCCTGCGCGCGGCTTGCGAACAGCTCGTCCAGCAGCTCGGTCAGGATGCCGCGCTCCCGGCGGAAGCAGGCTCCGTTCGGGGCGCGGATGACCTCGTCCTCCTCACCATCGGGAACGGGCTCCCGGATCAGTCCCAGCGGATCGATCTGGAAGGTGCGGATGATGCTGGGGTACAGGCTGCGGAAGTCGAACACCATCACGTTCCGGTGCAGCCCCGGCTGCGACGGCAGGACGTGCCCGCCCTGCTGGCCCTGCGGAGCCGCCGTGCCGTTATCGCTCTGTGTGACCCCGACGGTGGGGGCCACCACGCCGCGCTCCCGCAGGCGCGACAGGTACAGGAAGTCGAAGGCGGCGATGGAGGCGCCGGCGCGGTCGGGCGGCATGCCGGTGAGCAGGCTGCGCTGCACCGTGAACGGCACCAGCTTGAGCTTCTCCAGGATGTCGAGGGCGAGCCGCGCGTCGGTGAGGTTGTATTGCACGAAGCGCTCGGGACCCTGCTCGAACGTGCGCTGGATCTCGGCGGCGTGATCGGCGGCGTGGAAGGTCTTGCCCTCGCCCAGGATGTGGCGGGAGGCGGTCTCCAGGCTGTAGTCCGGCAGGCGCACCCCGACCGCCCGCAGCAGGCGGATGCCGTCGAGCACGGTCCTTCCCGGGATGAACACCGAGTCGCTGAACCGTCGCGCGCCGCCGCCGCGCTGGCGGATCTCGCCCGGCGCGCGGCCCAGCTCCAGCGGCACGCCGGCGGCGGCGGCCCGCCGGATCAGCACCGGCACGTCGAAGTCGATGATGCTCCAGCCCGTCAGCACGTCGGGGTCGAGCTCGCGGATCCGCCGGCAAAGGAGGGTAAGCAACTCCGCCTCGTCCGCGCACGGCGTTGCGCCGCTCGGGCAGGCGGCGCGCGCGGCCTCGTCCGGACACCACAGCAGCACCTCCCGCGCCCCGCATCCCCAGAGCGACACCGAGTAGAGCTCCTGACCCTTGGGATCGGTTTCGATGTCGAGTGAGAGCGTGTTCAACTCCGGGGTCCAGTCCGCCGGCTGCAGCCGCGGCTCGTGGAACACCACGGTCCGGGAGAAGCCTCCGCCGAGGGGAGCGGGGTCGCCGTCGATGCGCACGGCGCTGCGGATGCCTCGATTGATGAGGTGGCGATAGGCGAAGCGGACGTCCGCCTCGTACGTGGGCACGCCGGCGCCGTGCAGCCGCTCACGCAGCGGCGGAGCCTCCTGGGGATGAGCCAGCTCCACGCGGCAGACGCGGGTGCCGTGCAGCGTCCGGAACTCGATCGGCACGAGCCGGGCGCCTGCGGCGTGCGCGCGCAACCGGTCGGAGTGCTCGACGTAGAAGTAGGGGACGGCGCGACCGTCGCGCACGAGGAACGGGCGGCCGTCCTGGAGCTTGCCGTACAGGTGGACAATGGCGCGCCCGTCGGCACCGGAGGTGACGTAGGTCGCGTTGAGGAGGTAGCCGACGAACCCGCTCACCGTGTTCCCGTTCGGTGCTGCTTGTTCATCGCTACCGCCGCGCGCTTTCATCGGCCTCGCGGATCTCGCGAGTCAGATGACCAACCGTGGTGGACGGATTGGGGTGATTTCCACCGCGATCAGAGTGCTTGCACAGGCGCGCCTGATCGCCTTGAAGTAGGACGGCTCCGTGTTCTTGCCCTCGCAGTACAGAAGGAACCGCCGCCTCGGTTCGCGCTGAGACCGGCGGCGCTTCAGGTTCGGCGCCGGGCGTTCCCGACGCCTGTGATGCCGTGCCACTAAGACATGGAGACGGTTTCGGGGACTGCACCGTAGCGGCCCTGCAGGTACCCCCTCTCGAAATTGTCGCCCCCGCGGGTTCGAATGTCGGTCAACGGATAGAGATGGGTCGCTCCGTCCGCGTCCTTTGCAGTGAACCAGAGCTGGTCGCGCCTGAGTACGGAGGCGTCCATCAGGTTGGTGTCGTGGGTTGTCGCGATGAGCTGCGCTCCCCTGGGATTCGTCTCGGGGGAGCAGAACAACTTCAGAACCTCGGCACCGGCTATCGTGTGCAGGCTGGCGTCGAGCTCGTCGATCGCCAGAGGCGTTCCCTCGTCAAGCGCCAGAAATACCAGGCTGAGCACCAATAGCAGGCGCCGAGTGCCGGCGCTTTCCAAGTCAAGGTCGAGATATATCGGCTTCCCTTCCCGATTTCTGTGGCCCAATTCAACCGTTACCTGCTTGCCTTCAGCATCGAATTCGATCGACCCATTCGATCGCTTCCTGACGAGTTCGAACTGCTCCCGCCGAAACGTTCTCATCTCTTCCGGAAGTTCCCTCTCCGTGCGCCTGTAGTCACAAATCCCCGTGTCGATCTTTCCGAGAAAGTCGATTACCCGAGAGTCCACGTCTTCATTGACCAACCAGACGGACGCCTCCGGACCGGCAACGCCTACGCCTATGAAGCCGTGGAACGAAAGAAAATACCCAAACACTGCCGAGAGCTGTTCGTGGCGGTTCTGAGCGGCTGCCGACACGTAGAGGCTGTTGGGCCTGGTCAAGCCGGCGATGACGCTGTTCTGCCCCTTCAAGTCGCGTCCAAACCGATAGTCATCGTGATCGCGTATGAACAAGCTGCGTCGGTGCGACTTGGGAAACGCGTAGAGCCACTCTGACAGGAACTCCCTGTCATTGGCTTCGAACCCATAGTGGTGGCGCACGCCGTCGAGCACGAAGTCGATCTCGAAACGCGACGGTCTACGGGCGCTTTCAGTGTCGAGGCGGAAGGCTTGGCGGGGCACGCCCCCGGCCGGATCGCCCTCGGTGTGCGAGCGGAGCACCATGTGCCTCATGGCCGTTATGGCCTCGAGGAGGTTGCTCTTGCCCGACGCATTGGCGCCGTAGAGTACCACTGCCGGCACGACCAATCCGTTCGGTGCGGCCGCGCAGTCGATCAGTCCGTCCGATGGGTCCTTCAAGGACGACGCCGTGAACAGCAGTTCTTGAGAATCACGTATCGAAAGGTGGTTCGAGACACTGAAGCGCAACAGCATTGTGATGCCTCCGTTTCTCCGCGCTCAATATGCGGAGAAACAGACTTGAATGCAAGATCACAGCACATTCTGGCAAAACACGTCAAGCAAGACGCGCAAGATATAGGCACTGTCGTCGACGCTTCCGCTCGTCCTCGGCGAAGGAGGTCATCGCGGGGCGGCGCACCGCGGCTCCGGCAAGCTGTTCATTTCTGCGTGGTTGTCAGGAGCCCGGCATCCGCCTAGGCTGCGAGCCTCCGCCTCCCCGTGAGGCTCTGGCCATGCGCATCACCGACGTCCGCACGTTCCTTGTGTCCGGCGGCACCCCGCAGCGGGCCGGCTGGCGCCACTGGCTGTTCGTGAAGGTCCATACCGACGCGGGGCTGTACGGCGTCGGCGAGTGTTGGGGCTGGCCGCGGGTGGTGCAGACCGCGATCGAGGATTTGAAGCCGCTGATGGTCGGCGAGGACCCGTTCCTGATCGAGCGGATCTGGCAGAAGCTGTACGCCTCCACGCAGGGCCACGGCATGACCGGCGTGGTCGGCTCAGGCGCCATCACCGGCATGGAGCTGGCGCTCTGGGACCTGAAGGGCAAGGCGCTGGACACGCCGGTCTGGAACCTGCTGGGCGGCAAGATGCGCGACCGCATCCGCCTCTACGGCCATGCCTTCGACGAGGAGCGGGCGCGCGAGCTGGTCGACCGCGGCTTCACGGCGATGAAGCTGTTCGGCTGGCGGGACGCGGTGAGCCGCGTCGGCAAGCTGCGGAGTGAGTACGGGCCGGAGATCGACCTGATGGTCGATGCCGGCGGCGGGCCGTGGCAGACCCCTGCGGACGCGATCTCCCTGGGCCGCCGGCTGGAGCGCTACGGCCTGCTGTTCTACGAGGATCCCGTGTCCGCCCTGGACATCGACGGCTTGGCGCGGGTGGCGCAGGTGGTCGACCTGCCGATCGCGATCGGCGAGGCTTATCCCGACCTGTTCGCGCTCCGCCCGCTGATCGAGCGCGGCATCATCGACATCGCCCAGCCGGATACTGGCCGCTTCGGCGGGCTGTGGCAGATGAAGAAGCTGGCCGCCATCGCGGAGGCGCACCAGGTGATGGTCGCCCCGCACCAAGGCTCGCTCGGCCCGGTGGCGGAGATGGCGGCGATCCACCTGCTCGCGACCCTGCCGAACTACCTCATTCACGAGTACCTGGTGAACGACGTCCCGCAGCGCTACGAGGTGATGACCGGGCAGCCGGTGATCGAGGACGGACACATCTTGGTGCCGGACCGCCCCGGATTGGGCGTCGACCTCGACGAGGCGGCAATCGGGCGCTACCCACCGCACGGCAACGCGATCCCGGTCGAGGAAGACCCGGACTACGACTACCAGTACGTCGCCGCCCACCGGCGCCGCGCTGCCTGGCTGGCCGGCTAAGACGATACGCTACTCTTGGATCTCGCAACCAGCGATACGAATGACCTCGACATCGGGCAGGCGTTCTACATCTGCGATAGCCGACAGGATAGCGGTCTCCGGGTTTGGCCCATCCCGGTCGAAATCGAGGTACTGGATCCCGTCAGTACGCCCGTAAATCGTGCTTCGGATAGAGGACTATTCGCCCAAAGCAGCTATGCCACTCAGGGTAACCGGCGGACGGTCGGGAAACTCTGCGACCAAGTTCAACGTTCCACCCATTGCCTCCACATACCCGCTGAGTGTAGAAATCAGCAGATCGCTACGCTGTTCGATGCGCGACACGTTTTCCTGGTTGATCCCGAGTTTCTCGGCCACTCGGGCTTGAGTCTGATTTCGCGCCTTGCGCAAATCGCGAAGTGTCATCTCTTCCGCAATCAGCGCGTCGGCTAGCTTCTCGACTTCCTTACGGCGATCTTCGGGAAGAGATGCTATTTCTTCCCGAAGTGTAACTATTTTCATGATTCTCCTCCATATGATGCCGATCATACGCCCCGAACAGTCACTACACTTCCATGCCTCCCATGTTCGATAGATATGCGTCGAAACGCTGATCCGCTTGGGCTATCAGACTCCGGTAGAAACGCTCTCCTTCGACCTTCGACTTATCCCCGATCGCTAGCAGGATAGCTCTTCGATTGGGGTCAAAAGCAAATGCGACGCGCCATGTGCCGCCACCCGCGCTAAAGCGAAGCTCCTTCATATTGCGATGACGTGATCCGTTCAGCGAATCCGCCCATGGACGACCGAGCGTTGGCCCGAACCTCTCGATGAGCTCGGCATAGGACAGGAGCTTGTCGTGAACTGACACTGGCAAGGCCTTGAACTCCGCGCGAAAGGTCGGATGGAGTCCGACAGACCACATGTTGCCCATCAATATGACGCTTGTCGCATATGCCGTCAAGAGCATGAACTGATCGCGAACCATCCGGAGCTGTTGGATGGCGAACAGGTGCGACCGGATGATCCCAGGCGTTGGATCCTGGTTACCCGGGAAAAGGGCATCGCTGACTCCCCAGGAGCCGGTGCTCGCTGGGCACTTGACCATCTGATCGTCGATCAGGATGCACGCCCGACGTTGGTGGAAGTGAAGCGGGGGAGCAGTTCCGAGATTCGACGCACTGTTGTGGGGCAGCTTCTGGAGTACGCCGCGAATGCGGCAGCCACATGGTCGGCAGAAGACCTGCGCACGAGTTTCGAGGCGACAGCAACCGAACGGGGACTCGATCCAGCTCAGGAGCTTGAGAGACTCCTCGAGACGGATGGGGAGCAGGATGCCGACCCATTCTGGGACGATGTTGCGACAAACCTCGTTGCGCATCGGCTTCGGCTGCTGTTCGTCGCGGACGACATTCCCGACGAGCTTGAGCGTATCGTGCGCTTTCTCAACTCCTTGATGCCGGAGATCGAGGTCCTCGCTGTGGAGGTCAAGCAGTTCCGCAGCGATACCAGTCAGACGCTCGTGCCGAGGGTGATTGGGAGATCGGCGGCTGCCGTTCGGCGAGGCAGCAGGCCCCGTCGTGTGCTCACACAGGTACTGTTTCTGGAAGAGTTCCCAGACGGCGATCAGAGGGCCGTCGCTCGACACCTTCTCGAGGTAGCCGAGAAACACGGTGGCAAGCCAGCCTGGGGTGCTACCGGAGTCAGCATTCGTGTGCGCTGCCCGGTCTGGAAGCAGCCCGTGACCGTGGCGTGGCTCTATCCGCCGTCGACTTCGGGATGGATGCGCACTAGAGACTGTACCTTCGGCGCAAGCATGAGCGATGACTATCCACCAAGGTTGTACGAGGTGCTCAGAAGATGGATCGATCAGTTCGCTGCGGACGGCTTCTTCGATGACGCTTCGAGTGAGGGCGTCGAGGCCAAGTGGGCGTCGTACGACGCTGTCGCTCAGCACATCAACGTGTTGGAGTTGCGCCTCGGTGCCGTCCTGGCTGAGCTCGCCTCGCTGAAGGAAGATGCCGGACGTGTCTCCTCTCCCGATAGCGTAGAATCGAGTTCGTCATGAGAATCGTACGCTACGAGCAGAACGGGGCGGTCGGGTACGGCCGGCAGCGGGACGACGGGTCGATCGTCGCCATCGACGACGGACCGGCGGCATCCGCGGGGCGGGCGTGGGAGATCGCGATGGACGCCGCGGACGGACCGGTGGTGGAAGGGGCGAGCCTGCTGGCGCCGGTGGTGCCGACCGGGGTGCTGTGCATCGGGCTGAACTACCGCAAGCACGCGGAGGAGTCGGGGGCGCAGGTGCCCGATCATCCGATCCTGTTCATGAAGCTGCCGTCGGCGGTGCAGGACCCCGGGGCGGACATCGTGCTGCCGCGCCGGTTGCGCAGCGACCAGGTGGACTACGAGGCGGAGCTGGCCGTCGTGATCGGCCGTCCGTGCCGGAACGTCGCGCGCGAGGAGGCGCTGGACTACGTCCTGGGGTACACGTGCGGCAACGACGTCAGCGCCCGCGACTGGCAGCTTGAGTGGGGTGGGGGACAGTGGTGCCGGGGCAAGACCTTCGCCACCTTCTGTCCGCTGGGGCCGGCGCTGGTGACGCCGGAGGACATCCCCGATCCGAACGCGCTCGCCATCAAGACGGTGGTCAGCGGCGAGACCATGCAGGACTGGACGACTCGGGACATGATCTTCGACGTGCCGGCGCTGATCGCGTTCCTGAGCGGCAGCACGACGCTGGAGCCCGGGACGGTGATCATGACCGGTACCCCGCACGGCGTGGGCGCGGCCCGCAAGCCGCCGCGCTTCCTGCAGCCGGGTGACAGCGTGACCATCGAGATCGAGTCGATCGGCGCACTGACCAACCCGGTGGTGGAGGAGTCTTGACGGTGGCGGGGCTAAGCGCAGAGCAAGTCGAGCGGTTCCGGAGCGACGGCTACCTGGTCGTCGACGGGCTGTTCGACACGGAGAGCCTGGAGCCGGTGCGGCGCCGCATCCGGGAGCTGGCCGCGCCGGACGCGCCGGAGATGGTCAAGGGCAAGCGGCAGGTGGAGCCGCGCGTGGAGGCGGGGGAGATGCGCGCCGACGGCTACGCCGCCTCGCTGCGCAAGATGTCGCACATGGCGTTCGAGGACCCGGTCTTCCTGGCGCACGCGAGCGACGTGCGGATCGTCGACGTCATCGAGTCGCTGCTCGGCCCTGACCTCGTGCTGGCGCAGGACCAGTTGTTCATGAAGCCGCCGCGCGTCGGGTCACGGCAGAAGTTCCACCAGGACACGCCGCTGGGCTTCCACCTGGACCCGCCCGACCGGATGGTCACCTGCTGGTGCGCGCTGGACGAGGCGACCATCGCCAACGGCTGCCTGTGGATGATTCCGGGCAGCCACTTGGACGGCGTCACCGACCAGGAGACGTGGCAACGCTACGAGCCGGTCGACGGCGTGGAGCCGCCTGAGGCGCGGCCGGTCGAGCTGGCGGCGGGGAGCTGCAGCTTCCACCACGGCCTCATCCTGCACGCCAGCCGTCCCAACCTGACCGACCGGCCGCGCTGGGGCTACGCAACCCACTATGCCAGCGCCCGCTGCCGGTTCGAGGGCGACGCCGGCGATCACGTGACCATCCGCGGCCGGCGCTTCCCCGGCTGCGTGTAGGGCGCCCCCGGCTACAGAGGCCAGTCGGCGCCGTCCTGGGGGACGAAGCCGATGGTGCGGCGGGCGTGCTCCAGGTCGCGGTAGCCGCCGAGGTTGGCGGAGACCGCGAAGAGGATCGCGAAGCGCAGGTCGTCGGGGGCGTCGACGCAGCGCTCGACCGCCTGCACCGCGTCGCGGTGGCTGAGGTAGACCGACGCCTCGCGCGGGTCCCGCGGCTGGTCGCCGGGCAGCACGCGGCCGATGCGCAGGCAGATCATCGACAGGCCGCAGGAGTCGGCGTAGTGGCGGGCCAGCGCCTCGCCGAAGGCCTTGGTGGCGGAATACAGGCCGTTGGGCCGGATCGGGTCGTCGGTAGTGATCGGGGCACGGTCGGGCGGTACGTCGTCCCAGCGCGCCTCGACCAGGGCGCGGTACGGCTCCTCCGCCTCGTAGCCGGCGGCGACGGCGCCCGAGCTGGCGTACACGACGCGGCGCACGCCGGCGGCGCGGGCCGCCTCGAATACATGGTAGGTGCCGGTGATGTTGGTGGACAGCAGGCCGGCCGGGTCGCCGCCGAGATAGGCGGCCAAGTGCACGACCGTGTCGATGCCGTCGAACGCGGGGCGGATCGCGTCCAGGTCGTTGAGGTCGGCCCGGACGGTCTCGACACCGTCGACCGGGGATCGGTTCAGGGCGCGCAGCGTGCAGCGGGACGACAGCGAGCGGCCCACGAGTCCGCCGATCAGGCCGCTCATGCCGGTGATCAGGACGTGGTGTTGCGGGGACATGGCCGAGTTGTACCACGGCGCGGGAACCGGGCGCGGTATCATCGTCGACGATGCCCGATCGCCCGAACATCCTCTGGATCTGCTGCCCGAGCGCCGCGCCCGGTGGTAAGGCGGGTGCCGGCCGGGTAGCGTAGGTCCGGGACCAGCCGGGTCCGGAGGTCAGCGTCATGCACGTACGGGCAGGTGTGGCACGGTCTGCCGCTCTTCGGGTCGCTTTCGCCGGCGTCGCGCTGATACTTGGGGCGATCGCCTGTACGGGGACCGCCCCGCGCCCTGCAGCCGGTGCCGGATTTGTCGGAGGCTATGGAGCGACGGCCGGGCGGATCGCCGTCAATCTGGAGGTCACCGAGGACTCGTTCACGGCGGTGACGTTCACGGAATCGGGGCCGGGAGTGGCGGCGGCTCGGGCGGACTCGACTCCACCGGCCAGCGCACCTGGCAGCGCACCGGCGATGTGGGTGGTGTTCACGGGTGACGTGACCGCTTCCGGCGCCACGGTGACGGTGAGCGTCACGGGGGTGGAGCGCGACGGCCGGGAACTGCAGGGTGCAGAGCTGGCCGCCTATGCGACGTGCTCCACGACAGCCACGGCGGACGATGGATTCGCCGGCGAGGTGATCGCCGCCCTGTTGGACTGTCTTGGAGCGACCGATCCCGACGTGGCGCTGTACGAGTATGGAGAGGGGGAACGGCCTTCGGACTTGGTGTTGGGAACGTGGGACTTCGCGCCTGACCTGTCCGATCCCTCGAGAGTTGCCGGATCGATCGCCATCAGCTCGACCGAGCTCAGAGTCCTGGTCACCGGATCGTGTGGGAGCGAGCCGTTTCATGATCCCGGTCCACTGAACCCACCGGACTCCGAGGAGCCGATGCTGTCGGTGGACCCGGTTTCCGGCGAGCTGGAAGGCGAGCCGCTCGTCTTCACCGTGATCCTGTCGCCGACGGCGAGCGGGACGGTGACGGTCGACTGGGCGACGTCCGACCTGACTGCCGCCGAGACGGAAGGCCTTGCGGCGCGAGATGCCGCCGCCGGTGCCGACTACGCGGCCGGGAACGGCACGCTCACCTTCCGCACGGGCCAGAGCAGCCGGACCTTCACGGTGATGACCATCGAAGACGACCTCATGGAGGGGAACGAGGTATTCCGGGTCGAGCTGTCCAGTCCCGGCGGTGCGGCGATCGCCCCGAGGTTCCCGGATCCTCACGGAGTGCGCGGCAGCCTGGGTTTCGGCGTCATCGTCGACGACGATGCCCCGCCATGCTCTTCGATCGATCTGTCGTTCGACGCGTCGCTCGACGACACGAAGATCGCCGTGGCGTTTCGAGAGGGACGAATCGCAACCGGGGATGGCGAGCCGATCGACCTTGACCGGGAGAACTACGGGGAGCACTTCATCGATGTCAACACCGGTGGTCCGGCCGACCCCGACTTCGACATTCTGTACGTGATCGGATCGACCGGAGACCGGGCCGCCTTCCGGGCGCACCATGGCCCCCCGACGTGGGGCAACCGCAGATAGCCGCGCCGCGCGGGAGCGGTGCCCACCGGCGCGGAGCTACAGGTCGGCCGCCATCAGGCGCATGATCTTCACCACGTAGTTGCGGGTCTCCTCGGGCACGTACGCCTGGACGTTCGGCCACTGCGAGCACTCGGCCGCGCAGCGGTCCTGCGCCCGCAGGGTGCGGCTGCGGCCGCCGTTGTAGCTGGCGAAGGCGAACGCCAGGCGCTGCCGGCGGTCGGGGATGTCGTCCCAGAGGTCGTACAGGCGGCGGTCGTAGAACACACCGGCGGCGATGTTCTGGGCGGGGTCCTCGGTGTCGCTGAGGGGCAGCGACGACAGCTCCGCGATCTCCTGGAACGTGGCCGGCATGATCTGCATGATCCCCCGCGCGCCGACCCAGCTCGTCGCGTCCACGCGCAGGCCCGACTCGATGATCCCCTGTGCCTTGAACCAGCGCCAGTCGAAGGCGACGCTGAAGAACCGCTTCGAGTACTTGCGGAAGTGGTCGTCGAACCGCGTCGTCCACTGCTCGTCCTCGACCGGCAGCCGGCCGCGCGGCTGGGCGGCCGAAGGTTCGCCGGGGGCCGGGGCCGGCTCGGTGGCGGCTGGCGGTTCGCCCGGCACCGAAGTGTGCCAGACCAGCAAGGCGGCGAGCCCCGCCAGGGCGAGCGCGGCGATTCCCTGCAGCAACCGGATGGCGCGCATGCGATCGTGACCCTCAGTTCAGCCCCAGGCCGATGACCAGCCCGACGGCGACGCCGATGCCCACGAACATGCCGGCGACCACGACGCCGACCGCCGTGTTGCCCTTGGCGAGATGCTCGTTGGTGTCGAACCGCGTGACGTGGTCCAGCACCTTGAAGCCGAGGTACATGAACAGGATCGCGCCGGCGCCGCCGATGACGGCGTACAGCAGGTTGATCACGACGACCTGAAAGTCGAACAAGCCCATTTCCCCTCCCCGTGGCGTGGTGCAGCGTTCGGTCTGGCACCGGGCGCCCGCGGAAAGGATAATGGCGCCGCAAAGGAGTTGCACGACATGTCACCACCGCGTTTGATCGATCCCTTCGGGCCGGACGCTTCCGGCGTCTGGCTCAAGGGCAACCTGCACGCACACACCACCGAGTCGGACGGGCACGTGGAGCCCGGCCCCCGCGTCGCCCAGTACCGGGAGCGCGGCTACGACTTCCTTTGCCTGTCCGACCACCACCGCATCACGCGCGTGAACGCCGTGCCGGTCCCGGAGGGGATGACGCTGATCCAGGGCGCCGAGATCCATCCGGACAACCCGTTCGGGGGACCGGGGTACCACCTGCTGGCCTACAACATGACCGACGACGTGGACGCCCAGCGCATGCCGCCGCAGCACGTCATCGACGCGGTCCGCGAGCAGGGCGGCTCGGTGTGGCTGGCGCACCCGCACTGGAACGGCATCAACGTCCGCCGCGACGTGACGCCACTGACCGGGCTGGCCGGCATCGAGGTGTTCAACACCATCTGCCAGCGCATGGGCCGGGGCGAGGCCGGCATCATCTGGGACGACTGGATGGACCACGCCGGCCACCCGCTGCCGGCGATCGCCAACGACGACTGCCACGGCAACCCCGCGCACGGCGACGACCTGTTCCAGGGCTGGTCGATGGTGCGCGCGGCCGAGCGCACGCCGCAGGCGATCGTGGCCGCGCTCGAACGGGGCGCGTCGTACTGCACGACGGGGCCGGAGATCCGCTCGCTGCGGGTCACCCGGTCCGCGCAGTCGGCGCCGCCCAATCGGCCCTATCGCCTGGAGGTGAGTTGCTCGCCGGCGCTGCGAGTCACGGCGGTCTGCAGCCAGACAGGCGTCGACTACCCGCTCGGTCCGACCGATCCGGCGCACCCCTTCGAGCACGCCGTGCTGGAGCTGCGGGAGGCCGACTGGGTGCGCGTGGAGGTGCTCGACACGCACGGCCGCAAGGCGTGGAGCAACCCGCTCGACCTGACTGGGCTGGGCGCCGCCGGCTGACCCTACCAACGGGAACCCGCATGACGACGAATCGATATGAGCCGGACTACGCCGTCCCTCCGGGATGGCTGGTGCAGGAACACCTTGAGGCGCTCGGGATATCCCGAGCTGAGTTTGCACGGCGATGTGCGAGATCAGGCAACCTGATCAGCGACGTCATAGCTGGCAAAGCTCCCCTGGAGCCGGCTACGGCACTGCAGTTTGAGAAGGTGCTCGGTGTCCACGCGGACATCTGGCTCAGCGTGGAAGCAGCCTACCGCCTGCATCAGGCACGGGAGGCAGAGTGTCGCCTACCGACACTCGCCGAGCTTTGAGAGCGACAGGAAGGTTCTCGCGACATGGCTCCGGCTCGGCGACTGCGGAAGGCACGCGGCGGCGCCGGCGATGGCGCCGCCGCGCGGGAAGGAGGGGTCAGTTGCCTCCGACGATGTCCAGGTAGCGGTCGTACTTCTGCTGGTAGACCTGCACGAACTGGTCGCTGCCCAGGCGGGCGACGGTCTGCAGGTACTCGTCCCACTTCTCGTCGATCGACTCCTGGCCGACGATGAACTTGTCCTTCATCTCGTTGTAGTAGGTGACCAGGTCGCCTCGCACCGCGTCGATGGTGTCGATCTCCTCCTTGGTGCTGGCGATCGGCGGGAACGGCTCGATGTAGTAGTGCTGCAGCTTCTCGTCGAGCGGAAAGATCCAGCCGGGGAAGCGGTTGATCCACGCCTGCTTGACCTGCAGGTGCGGATAGGGCGGCTGCCCCGCGCCGATCTGCAGCAACCGTTCGTTCAGGGATATGTCCTCGTCGGTCGGTATGAACTCCTTCTTGCCGTCGACCACGCGGTAGGTGAGCCCCTCGACGCCCCAGTTCTGGATGGTGATCGCCTCCTCGCTGTTGCGCACGAAGTCGATCCAGCGCATGGCCCAGTCGGGCCGCTTGGCGTCGCGCGTGATGACCAGGCCTCTGCCTCCCGACAGGATGCGCCGCTCGAAGTACTGGTCGCCGTGCGGCCCGATCAGCGGCGGCGGGACGTTGAAGATCGGCGTCTCACCGTCCGGCGTTCCGTGTGGATGGGAGCGGCTGAAGACGAACGCCCAGGTGCTCCAGAAGCTCACCGTGCCGACTCGGTCGTTGCCCACCTTCTCCAGCGTCGTGCCGCTGTTGTTCGTCAGGTACTCCTGGTCGAGCAGTTGCTCGCGGTACAGCAGGTTCATGTACTCCAGGTACTCCCGGTAGCGGTCGCTCTCGTAGTCCCAGGAGACGGCGCCGTCGGTCACCGTGTAGGGGAGATACATCGCCAGGTGCAGTCCGAACGCATTGCCGATGATGTTGATGTCGCTCTTGCCGGTCGGAACCAGCGGGATCTCGTCCCGTTCGCCGTTGCCGTTGGGGTCGCCGTCGCGGAAGGCGGTCAACAAGTCGACGAAGTCGTCGGTCGTCTCCGGCGTATCCATGCCCACGGCTTCGAGCCAGAGCATGTTGTGCATGAGGTTCTTCGACAGCGTGTTCGGCAGCACGAAGTGGTTGATCGCGTAGATCTCGCCGTCCGGGCTGGTCATGGACGCCTTGTGAATCGGGTACTCCTCGAACCAGCGGCTGAGGTTGGGGGCATGCTCGGCGATCAGGTCGTTGAGCGGGATGACCAGCCCGTCGAGCGCGTAGTTGTACACATCGCCGATGCCGCTCGGGAGGTCGATCACGTCCGGCAGGTCGATGCCGGCGGCCAGCCGGGCGCGCAGCACCTCGCGGTAGTTGGAGGTTTCGATCACGTTCCACTCGACGTGGATGCCGGATTTCTCTTCCAGCGCCTGGTACGCCGGCAGGTCGTTGCTCGCCGGGCGGTGGTGGGCCGCCGCGCCGGAGTTGACCATGACGGTCAGCGTGGGTGTCTCCGCCGCGCCCTCGGCCATCGAGGCCGAGTAGCCGTTGGTGATCCCGAAGATCCCCATCAGGACGACCACCGCGCTCGCGGTGATCCAGAGATTCGAGCGTTTCATGTTCATCTCCTTGTCAGGTTTGTCAGGTCGTGTCGGTTGACGATCAGGCTGTGGTTGTGCGCTGGGCTCACCTCCTCGTCCGCGTCGATCGGGCCGCGCATCCGGACGCGTATCGGCCCGTCATCCCTTGAGTGCCCCGATCATGACGCCCTTCACGAAGTAGCGCTGCAGGAACGGGTACAGCGTGACGATCGGCGCGATGGCCACGACGATCACGGCGTACTTGACCTTGATCATGGCCAGCACGCCCTCCTCGAAGTCGCCGGTATCCGCGTGCTGCAGCAACGTCTCCAGCCGGGACATGACCACCACCCGCCGCAGGTAGATCTGGATCGGATGCAGGTCGGCATCCGGTAGATACAGGAGCGCCGGGAAGAAGCTGTTCCAGTGCTGGATGCCGTAGAACAGCGCCAGCACGGCGACGATCGGCTGCGACAGCGGCAGGACGATCTTCCACACGATGCGCCACTCTTCGGCTCCCTCCAGGCGCGCGCTCTCGAACAGGTCCTCGGGAAGTTGCTGGAAGAACGTCCGGCAGATGACCAGGTAGTACACGGATATCAACGCAGGGAACACCAGTGCCCAGCGCGAGCCGTAGAGGCCGAGCCTGGCGACGATGATGAACGTCGGGATGATCCCTCCCTGGAAGAGGAACGTGACGACGATCGCGACCATGAAGAAGTTGCGCGCGAAGAACTTCCGCTTGGACAGCGGATAGGCCGCCATCACCGTGAACACCAGGTTGAACAGCGTGCCCACGGCCGTATACCAGATCGTGTTGTAGTAGCTGCGCCAGATGCGGTCGTCCATGAGCACCGCCCGGTACGCGTCGATCTGCAGTCCCTTCGGGAGCAGCCACACCTCGTCGCGCAGCACCGCGTCGGTCTCGCTCAACGACATGCTGACGACGTACAGGAACGGATAGAGCGTTACGACGAAGGCGGCCACCACGATCACGTGCACGGCAAGGTCGAACCCCCGGTCGCCTGCGGTCCTGCGGAACGTCGTCGCGGTCATCGCGCCTTGCCGGTCACCAGAGCGAGGTGTCGGACAGCTTGCGGGCGATGTGATTGAACAGGAGCAGGAACGCCACGTTGATGACCGAGTCGAACAGGCCGACCGCGGCTCCGAAGCTGTATTCGCCGGAGAGGATGCCGCGCCGGTACACGTAGGTGGATATGACGTCGGCCACCTCGTAGGTCAGCCCGGAGTACATGAGCAGGATCTTCTCGAACCCGACCGTGAACATGCGCCCGGAGCGCAGGATGAGCAGAATGATGATGGTGGCGCTGATCCCCGGCAGGGTGACGTAGCGGATGCGCTGCCAGCGCGCGCAGCCGTCGACCTCGGCGGCGTCGTACAGCTCCTCGTCGATGCCGGCGATCGCCGCCAGGTAGATGATGGAGCCGAAGCCGAAGTCCTGCCAGATCTCGGAGAGCACGTACATCGGCCGGAACCAGCCCACCTCGTTCATGAAGTTGACCGGCGTGCCGCCCAGGCGGGCGATGATGACGTTGATGATGCCGCCGTTGATGGAGACGAAATTCACCATGATGCCGACCACGACCACCACCGAGATGAAGTAGGGTAGATAGCTGACCGTCTGTACGGTGCGGCGGAAGCCCACCGAACGCACCTCGTTCAGGCACAGCGCGAACAGGATCGGCACCGGGAAGCCGAACAGCAGCATGTAGAAGCTGATGAGGAAGGTGTTGCGCACCAGGCGCCAGAAATAGAAGGAGTCGAAGAACTGCAGGAACCACTTCAGCCCCACCCACTCGCTGCCCCAGATGCCGCGCCCGACCGAGTAGTCCTTGAACGCGATCACCATGCCGTACAGCGGCAGATAGCGGAACAGCGCGAAGTACAGAAGCGGCAGGATCATCATGATGATCCACGCCCGGTCACGGCGGATGAGAGAGATCAGCGACGGCTTTGCCGCGGTGAGTGCCGGCCTGGCCCCGGTGGTGGTCGGTTGCGCGCTCACCTCAACCTCATGCCATGGGCATCCGGAGAGGCAGAGTGTGGGTGTCGCGCCGAACTGGTGTCAACAGGCCGCCTGTCCACCGGACCGCGGCAACGCCGCACGCTATCGCCCCACATGGGCGGCAGCCACCCGGCGCGGTGGCGGGTGCAGCCGTGCGGCGGCTCTTGACACCCCCCCCCGGCACGCGCACGATCGCGGTGATGCCGAATTCCTGGTCTGCGCAACCGAAACTGTGCTCGGAGGAGGCGACTGTGTTGACGTGCACGGATTGCCAGAATCAGGGGATCCCGGCAATCAGGGACAATCCCGACAAGGAGACGCTATGACGGATACGAGAAGATTGAACGCACTGATCTTTCCTGTGTGCTTCGCGGCCTTGATGAACGTGGCCGTTCTTGGCTTTGCCTCCGGTGAGACCGAAGCGGCGGCGGCCGAACCGGTTACTCTGAAAATGACGTCGTGGATCAGTCAGTCTGTAGACACCTACGAGAATCATATCGTAGGACCCTTCAACGAGGCGCATCCCGGAATCGAGATCGAATACGAGATGTTTCCATGGGCGACGTATTGGCAAAAGCTGCAGACACTGTTTGCGTCCGGTGACGAGCCGGACATCATGGAGATGGCGGCCGATTACAAGGGCGCATTCGTCGCCAATGGACACCTTCTCGATCTGACGCCTTTTCTCGAAAGAGGAGACATCGACAAGGACGATTTCTTCGAGGAGAGCTGGAATCGCGGATACGTGGCAGGGGCGGACGGTTTCTATGGCATGTACTCCATGGTCGGAACGGGCGTCCTCATGTACAACAAGGACATTTTCGATGACGCAGGAATACCCTATCCGGACTCGACGTGGGACTATGACAAGCTGCTGGAGGTCGCCAAGGAGCTTACGGTCGATGAAGACGGCGATGGAACCCCCGACCAGTGGGGAATCGTGGCGGGCGGCCACTATTGGAATCATGCTCTCATACAATCTTTCGGAGGGACCATCCTCACCGAGGATTTTTCCGAATCGAACCTCCTCTCTCCGGGGTCATTGGCCGGACTGCAGTACGATAGTGACCTGATCCACAAGCATGGGGTAGCACCGACGCCGGAGATGGCCGACGGCTTGGGCGAATTGTTCTTCACCGGAAAAGTCGCCCTGCGACCGAACTCGGCCTACAATATCCAGAGGTTCAGGGAAATAGAGGATTTTCGCTGGGACATTGCGCTGCTTCCGGAGGGACCCGAAGGACGAAAGATAACCCTGGCCGGCGACCCCGCGCATTCGATATCGGCAAATACCGAACACCCCGAAGAGGCATGGGCGTTCTTCAAGTGGTACTACAACAATCTGAGTGTGGACAACCTCATACTTGGCGGCAATTTCACCGGAAACAAGGCCCTCGCTGATGTGTGGACTGCAGATCAGGAGGGCATGACGCCCCACAATATCGGAGTCGTGCAGGAAACCGTCGAGGTATATGGAGCGCGTCCCCCCTATTGGGATGTGGGCATACGGACGCTGCCGGAAATCAGACGGGCCGTAAGCGATATGATTCGCTCGTATAGAGGCGGACACGTGACCGTGGAGGAGGCGGCAGCGGAGGCCACCGCCACGATCAACGAAGCGCTCTCGAGATAGACCTCATTCTTCGTTCGCGGCGTCGAGAGAACATGCACCCTGGCGGGAACATTCCCGCCGGGGTGCTCATGTACCTTTCGATGTATATGCGTAGTTGAACTTGAGCTCCGGAGCACGCGAGCATGGCACGGGAGACCCACGTGGCAGATTCGAATACCACCTCAAGGGCAGTTGCCAGGAGGAACATCAAGAACGCCGGTGTAGCATATCTGTTTGTCCTTCCCACCGTTTTTTACCTGATCTTCTTCAGCTTGGGCGCGATGGTGGCGGCCGTTTTCTTCTCCTTCCTGGAATACGATGTCCTCTCTCCGCCCAGATGGGCCGGGCTTGATAATTTCCAGCGGCTGTTCGCGAGTCCGCTGTTCCCCAAGGCGGTGTGGAATACCATCTACTTCGCCATACTCTACGTGCCGGCTCACACGATACTCTCCCTGCTTCTGGCATTGCTGGTCAATCGCGATCTGAAAGGCGTTGTCGCGTTCAGAACGGCCTACTTCCTCCCCGTGGTTTCTTCGGTAGTGGCGATTTCCCTGCTGTGGACGATGATGTACGGCAAGGAATTCGGGTTGATCAACTACGGCCTGAAGACCGTGTTCGGTGTATCGGGGCCCGGTTGGTTGAGCGATCCCGCGTGGGCCATGCCCGCGGTGTCGATCATGAGCGTATGGAAGGGTCTGGGCGTGGGAATGATGATATTCCTTGCCGGCTTGCAGGACATCCCCAAGGATTTGTATGATTCGGCACAGATCGATGGGTCCGGCGCGTGGAGGAGGTTTCTGCACATTACGCTGCCGCTGGTATCGCCGACGACGTTCTTCGTGGCGGTGGTGAGTACCATCAATTCGCTGCAGGTATTTTCGCAGATATACGTCATGACGGAAGGTGGGCCGCGATGGTCGACGACGACATTGGGCTACTTCGTCTTCGTGAGCGCCTTCGAAGACTTCCGCATGGGGTACGCCTCGGCGGTCGGTGTCGTGCTGTTCGTCATCGTGATGTTCTTCACTCTGATTCAGTTTCGACTGAGAAAGAGTTGGGTGCACTATTAGGTGCCGAAGGATGATGCGCGATAATCTCATGTCGTCGCTTGCGTCGAACCGCCGCAACCAGTTGGCGGGAAGGGCGGCCGTCAATCTGTTCTTCTACGTGCTGTTGATATTGGTCGGACTGGCCTTTCTGCTGCCTTTCCTGTGGATGCTGTCCGCGTCCCTGAAGAGTGTTGCCGAGATATTCAGCTTCCCGCCCAAGTGGTTTCCCCGCGTCCGGAGGTGGAGCAACTACACGGATATATTCGTCGTCATGCCGTTCGGCCGCTTCGTCTTCAATAGTTTCAAGGTGAGTCTGCTGTCCACGGCAGGTGTGGTTTTGAGCAGTGCGCTCGCGGCATTCGCATTCGCCAGGCTGAGGTTTCCGGGGAGGAATCTCATATTCGCTCTTCTGCTGTCTACGTTGATGTTGCCCGGGGAGGTCACGCTGATCCCGATATTCTTCGTAATGAGAGCCTTGGGAGTGATAAACACCCATATTCCGCTGTACCTGCCGGACTTCTTCGGGAATCCGTTCGGCACGTTTCTGCTGCGTCAATTCTTTCTTACGGTTCCGAAGGAGCTGGAGGATGCCGCGGCGATGGACGGGGCCGGTCCTTTCACGATTTTCGGGCGGATATTTCTGCCACTGGCCAAACCGGCGCTGGCCACGCTGGCGGTGCTCACGTTCATGTGGCGGTGGGAGGAGCTTATCAGGCCTGTCATTTACCTGGGCAGTCGCGAGAAGATGACGCTGACCGTAGGTCTGACGGGTTATTTCGCTGAGTTCGGTGGTGGGGAGATATTTCGCTGGGACCTGCTGATGGCGGGGAGTGTCGTGAGCATCATACCGATTCTCGTGCTCTTCATAATCGGACAGAGGTTTTTCATACAGGGAATCACGATGACGGGGATAAAGGGATAAGCGGATACGTCGGCCGGACGTGGATGTGTCCGTGACGCGATCGGCAGGCGGGGATCGTGGTTATCGCGGCCGGCCCGGTGACGGAGCGTCGACGCGCTGGACGCAGCGCCGGTACGATCGAGCGGTGCAGATCGAACCCGGCCGGGGGAAGCGGACCGATCTGGAGATCGACGGGCGCGGTCGCCTGCGTCTGGTGCGCTCCGGAGCCGGGTACGCCCGGTGCGGAAGCTTCGAGTCGGGGCCATACCGGTCGCCGGCGGGGCGCGCGCGGCTCGACTGGATCGAGCAGTGGACGGCTCCGCAGCGCTTCGTCAAGCATCCGGCCAATCCGATCTACGGACCTGCCGACTCGGGACCGTGGGATACGTGGACCAACGGCGTGTCGATCGTCCCGCGCGCGGATGGCAGCCGATACCGGATGTACTACGCCGGGCGGAAAGGCGAGGGGATCGGCTTCGCCGAGGCGCGGGCCGACGACCTGGTGACGTGGCGGGAGCACCCGGCCTCGCCGGTGCTGCGCCCGCGGGCGGACAACTGGGAAGGGAACCTGCTCAACCAGCCGCGGGTGGTGGCGGTCACCGGCGAACGGTGGCTGATGTACTACACCGGCTGGGGGTTCCCGGGTGCCGGCACGACCTGGGCGCTGGGGCTGGCCGAGTCGCGGGACGGCGGGACGACCTGGGCGCGCCGCGGCGAGGATCCGATCCTGGAGCGCGGCGGCCCCGGCGCGCCGGATGAGGGGGGAGCGGTAGTCCCTTCGATCATTCGCGTCGGAGACGAGTGGTGGATGTGGTACACGGCCGCGCGCATCCACCCCGACGGCCACCAGAACATCCACCTGTGCCTGGCCACCTCGCCCGACTGCGTGCACTGGCGCAAGCATGAGGGCAACCCCGTGCTCGGCGACGACTTCACCGACGGCGCCCCGCGCAGCGTCACCTCGCGCTGCTTCGTGCGCCATGAGGCGGGCGTGTTCCAGATGTGGTACAGCTTTGCCAAGCCCGACTACCGGATACGCTACGCGGAGAGCCTGGATGGCATCGAATGGGAACGCTCGCCGGTCGACCCCGTGCTCGGACCGTCGCGGAAGCCGGCATGGGATGACATGATGGTGGAGTACCCGGAGATACAGGTCGTCGACGGGGTCTATCGCCTGTGGTATTGCGGCAACGGTTTCGGCACGGTCGGCTACGCGGAAGGAAGGCCGGACGCGCGGGTGGACGTGTCGGTCCGCACCGGCGAGCACCCGGAGCCCGACCGCACCTGGGGGGCGTGGCGGCCGGTGCGACGGCGCGAGGTCGTCCATCTGCGCCGCAACGTCCAGATCAGGGTGGAGCTTCGGACCGAACGGCTGAGCCCGGCGGTGTCCGCACTATCGATGTGCGCGCCCCCCGCGCGATCGCCGCCCTACGGGTCGCCTGGAGGGGAACGACGTGAGTCCGAAGGAACCGATCAGGATCGGCGTGGTCGGCGTGAGCCGCGGCCGGACGTTCGCGCGCGGATCGGAAGCCGCGACCGGCCTGCGCCTGGTGGCGCTCTGCGACACCTGGGAGGAACGGCTGGAGCAGGAGCGCCGCGAGCTTGCGGCGCGCGGAACCGCGGTGACGACCTATACCGACTACGAGCGGTTTCTCGAGCACGACATGGACGCCGTCGTGCTGGCAAACCACTTCCACGAGCACGCGCCGTTCGCGATTCAAGCGCTGCGCTCGGGACGCCACGTGATGAGCGAGTGCGCGGCGTGCCACACGCCGGCCGAAGGCGTGGCGCTCATCCGTGCGGTCGAGGAGACGGGCAGGATCTACCTGTTCGCCGAGAACTACCCGTACATGGCCTACAACCAGGAGATGCGCAGGCTGTACCGCGAGGGCACCGTCGGCACCTTCCTGTACGGCGAGGGCGAGTACGTGCACCCGGACAGCGCGCGCACCAAGGCGGGGCGAAGCTTCGGGATGGACCACTGGCGCAACTGGATACCGGCGACCTACTACTGCACGCACTCGCTGGCGCCGGTCATGTACATCACCGACACGCGGCCGGTGAAGGTGAACGGCTTCGTGGTGCCGTACTCGGCCGACGACCCGACGCAGACCATGCACGTGCGCCGCAGCGACACCGCCGGGCTCATCATCTGCCGCATGGACAATGACGCGGTGGTCAAGTCCCTGCACGGGGGGCTGCGCGGGCACCAGAACTTCGTGCGCATCCACGGCACCGGCGGGCTGATGGAGAACTGCCGCCACGGGAACCACGCCGCCGTGCGCCTGCGGCGGGAGCCGTTCGACAAGCCGGCCGGCGCGCCGGCGGAGACGGTGTACGTGCCGGACTTCCCCGAGCACCACGACCTGGCCACGCGGGCCGGCCACGGCGGCGGCGACTTCTTCACCAGCTTCCTGTTCGCGCGCGCGATCCGCACCGGCACGCAGCCGTATCTGGACGTGTACCGCGGGGTGGAGATGAGCCTGGTCGGGGTGCTGGCCTGGCGCTCGGCACTCGAAGACTCCCGGACCGTCAGCGTGCCGGACCTGCGCGAGGAGTCCGAGCGGCACGCGTTCGAGGACGACCACTGGTCGCCGGATCCCGCGCGCGCGGGGCCGGGGCAGCCGCTGCCGAGCATCCTGGGCCACGTCGAGCCCTCGGATGCGGCCAAGGAGTTCGCCCGCGAGGTCTGGGCCGAGGCCGGCTACCGGGAGCCGGACGCCACGTGAGGATAGAGCTCAACGGAGTCGCGTACCGGGTTCCGGACGCCCCGGTTGCCGTGGTGTGCGTCGACGGCGGCGACCCGGAGTACTTCGAGGCGGCACGGGCGGCCGGGTGCATCCCCACCGTCGCCCGCTTCATGAGCTCCGGGTTCAGCGCGGTAGCGCACTGCGGCATCCCAAGCTGATAGGTGTGCTGGAGCAACTGCTCGGCGGCCCGGTGTGGGTGCATCCCCGCCACATCGTCCACGCCATCTTTCCCGCGGACCACGACTACACTACGCCGCCGCACCAGGCCTTCCACCCGGTGCGCGGAGCGCCCGACATCTGGACCGCGTGGGTGCCGTTCGGCGACTGCGACGCGCCGCTCGGCGGGCTCCCGGCGCCGGTGAACGGCTACTGGAGGCATACCTGAGGCTACCCGTTACCGACAGCGTAGCCCGCCGCGGTAGCCGCCTGCGCCGGAGATTGCGTGCCGACGGCCAGATGATCGGCGATTTCGACGTGTTGATAGCCGCAACGGCGTTGGATGCCGGTCTCCCGTTGGTAACAGCCAACACGGCCCACTTTCGGAGGGTCGAGGGGCTCGCGTTGGAACCCTATCGCCAAGCAAACACCTCTCAGCGAGGACCGCAGCGATCTGACCGCGGCCCCGATGCGTCGAGGTAGCAAGGAGGGGAGATGACCATTGTCGAACGGTTAGCCGGCGGCGAGCGGCCGGTCTTGGACCGGGGTACCGGCTCGGAGCTGCAACGCCGCGGCGTCGATGTACTGACCAGGTCACTGCGCAACTCAAAGCGTGGTCGGCGATGGCGAATCTCAGCCACCCGGAGGTCGTGGTACCAGTGGCGAGACGGTCCGAGTTGGATAGCAACAGCCAGCCACCGATGACCGCTGAAGTGCAGATCCGCGAAGGTCAGGTGTTCACCGGACCGCTGTTCAACGAGCGGATGCACCTGGACGCGCCGCTGGAGACGTGGTAGAGCCTGTTCATGAGTATCCAGCCGTTCGACAAGCCGGGCCGTTTCTATCGCGGCAATCTCCACACCCATTCGACCGCTTCCGACGGCGCCCTCAGCGCGCGCGCGGTGTGCGCCTCTTATCGGCGCCGCGGCTACGATTTCATCAGCCTGACCGACCACTTCCGGGAGGTATACGGCTACCCGGTGTCCGATACGACACCCTTCCGCACGGACCGGTTTACCACCTTGCTCGGCGCCGAGTTGCACGCCCCGGAGACCAGCCTCGGAGACGACTGGCACATCCTGGCGGTCGGGCTGCCGCTCGACTTCGAGCCCACCGGGTCGCGCGAGACTGGCGCGCAACTCGCCGCCCGGGCGCGTGACGCGGGCGCGTACGTCGCCGCGGCGCACCCGGCCTGGTACGACCTGACCGATAGCGACATACAGTCGCTGACCGCGGCCAGCGCCATCGAGATATTCAACACGACCTGCCAGGAAGCCAACGGCAAGGGCGACAGCGTCGGCTACCTCGACCGGCTGCTGAGCCAAGGGCACTTCTATCACGCCATCGCAACCGACGATGCCCACTTTCAAGCAGGGAGGCCGGACGTGGGGCGCAATTGGGTGATGGTGCGCAGCAGTCACTTGGAGCCTGCCGCGCTGTTGGAGGCGTTGACCGCGGGCAGCTTCTACGCCAGCCAAGGGCCAGAGATCCTCGACATCGAAGTGGCGCGCGACGGCAAGAAGCTGACCGTACGCACTTCCCCGGTGCGAAGGATGTGTATCTCCGGCGCCGGGGCGGGGGCCGATCGCGTCGCGGCCGGGTCCGACTTCACCTGCGCCGAACTCAGTCTCACGGGTTTGCGCGGTCCATACGCGCGCATCACCGTTACCGACAAGCGCGGCTACCGCGCCTGGACCAACCCCTTCGAGCTGTAGCAAGCCCGCGGTACTGCACGTGGGGCTGCATCCAGGGCCCGGGTAAGCAGTTGCGGAGGTGTATTGACAGCGGGCGGGGCATTTTATCATGGTCGACGAGTGGACCTCTCCCTGCAACGGTGTGCCCTTGCCCGTTGAGGGAGTAGAACTGAACGGGGTCACGTACCGGATTCCCGACGCTCCAGTTGTCGTGGTGTGTGTGGACGGCGGCGACCCGGAGTACTTCGAGGCGGCTCGGGCGGCAGGGTGCATTCCCACCGTCTCCCGCTTCATGAGCGCCGGCTTCAGCGCGGTCGCGCACTGCGGCATCCCCAGCTTCACCTGTCCCAACAACATGTCGATCGCCACCGGCGCGCCGCCGAAGGTCCACGGCATCTCCGGGAACTTCTATCTCGACCGTGCCACCGGCCAGGCCGTGGTCATGACCGGTCCGGAGCTGATGCGCTCGCGCACGGTGTTCGACGTGCTCTCGCAGGCCGGCGCCCGCACCGTGGTCGTCACCGCCAAGGACAAGCTGCGCACCCAACTCGGCAAGGGCCTGGACGTCGCTGCCGGCAACGTCTGCTTCTCCTCCCAGCACGCCGACCGCTGCACGGTCGCCGAGAACGGCATCACGGACGCCCTGGGCTTCGTCGGGCAGCCGCTCCCCGACATGTACTCGGAGGAACTGTCGCTGTTCGTGCTCGACGCCGGCATCCGGTTCCTGGAGCAGGATGATCCGCCGGCGCTCCTGTACCTGTCGCTGACCGACTACGTGCAGCACAAGTACGCCCCCGACCATCCCGCCGCGCTCGCCTTCTGCGCGGCGCTCGATCGACGGTTCGCGCGGCTGGAGGAGCTGGGCGCGACCGTCGCGCTGACCGCCGACCACGGCATGAAGGACAAGTGCGCCGCCGACGGGAGCTACAACATCGTCTACCTGCAGGATCTCCTGGACGAGCGCTTCGGCGCGGACCGTACCAGGGTGATCTGCCCGATCACGGACGCGTTCGTCGGCCACCATGGATCGCTCGGCGGCTTCGTCCGGGTCTACTGCTTCGGGGGTGTGCAGCCGCGCGCGGTGGCCGACTTCATCCGCGCGCTGGAGGGGATCGAAGAGGTGCTGGAACGCGAGCAAGCGGCGCAGCGGTTCGACCTTCCGGCCGACGTGGAGGGAGACGTGGCGGTGATCTCCACGGCCGATTACTGTGTCGGCATGGGGCGCGCCGATCACGACCTGGCCGACCTGCACGGCGAGCGGTTGCGCACCCACGGCGGACTGTCCGAGCGCGACGTGCCGTTCATCCTCAGCCGGCCGCTGAACGCCGGCTACCGCGCGCGGGCGCAGTCGGAGCGACTGATGAACCACCAGATCCTCGACTACGCCATCAACGGCACCGGGTGAGGGCTGCCCGTGGCACCGCGCACGGCCCGCGCCGCCGTCTACGACGCTCCCAACACGCCGTTCGTCGTGCGCCGCTATCCGCTGCGCGACGCGCGCCGCGACGAGGTCCTGGTACGGGTCACGATGTCGACTATCTGCCGCTCCGACATCCATTCGTATCACGGGCATCGTCCCAACCCGTGCCCAGGGATTCTCGGCCACGAGATCATCGGCGTCATCGACCAGCTCGGGGCGGACATCGAGACCGACCTGCGCGGTGATCCCGTCGCGGTCGGCGACCGCATCACCTGGACCGAGTACTTCCACCACGGCCCCTCCTACTACCGCGAGGTTCACGACCTGCCGCAGAAGTCGCCGGGGGTGAGGAAGTACGGCCACGACCTGGTCGCCGACGATCCCCACTTCCTGGGCGGCTTCGCCGAGTACTGCTACGTCCTGCCCGGCACCGCCATCCTGAAGCTCCCGGAGGACCTGAGCGACGAGGAGGCGACCCCGATCAACTGCGGCGTCGCCACCGTCGTCGCGATCACGGAGGCGACGCGGATCGGGATGGGCGACGTCGTGGCCGTCCAGGGGCTGGGCTTGCTGGGGTTGTACGCGTGCGCGATCGCCAAGACGCGCGGCGCCCGGCGGGTGATCGGCCTGGACGCCGTGGGCGACCGCCTGGAGGCGGCCAGGCAGTTCGGCGCGGATGCCGCGATCGATGTCTCCGGCCGCGACTGGCACGACGTGGTGGCCGCGGTGCGGGAGCTGGCGCCGCCGGACGGCGTCGACGCCGTGATCGAGGTGTGCGGTGATGCTGCCGTGATCCCGGCCGGACTTCAGATGCTGCGCGTCGGCGGCCGCTATACGCTGGGCGGCATCGTCACTCCCCACGCCGATGTCACCATCGATGCCAACCTGCTGGTGAAGAACTGGATCACGCTGCGCGGGGTCCACAACTACCACCCGCGGCACCTGATTCAGGCGCTCGACTTCGTGGTCGCCAACCGCGACCGGTTTCCGTTCAAGCGGATCGTCGACGCCAGGTTCGGGCTCGACCAGCTCGACGAGGCGTTCCGCAAGGCGTCGGAGCGCACGGTGTTGCGCGCCGCGATCGTGCCCTGATGGATCGTGCCCTGATGACAGCGCCCGACCTGGCCTTCGAGCCGCGGGGACTGTTCATCGGCGGCGAATGGGACGCCGCCCACTCGGGGCGGACCATCACCAGCATCAATCCCGCCAACGGCGAGGTGCTGGGCGCGGTGCCGCTGGCCGACGAACACGACGTGGACCGGGCGGTGGCCGCCGCCAAGGCCGCGTTCCCGGCGTGGGCGGCGCTGCCGGTGACGCGCCGCGCCGAGTACCTGCGCCGGCTGGCCGATGCCGTCGAGCGCAACGCCGACTACCTGGCGCTGATGGACGCGGTGGACAGCGGCAACGCCATCTCCGGCATGCGCGGGGACATGGCCTGGACCGCCGACGCGCTGCGTTACTTCGCCGGGCTGGTCACCGAGATGAAGGGCCAGACCATGTCGCGCGAGCCGGGCCACCTGAACCTGACGCTGCGCCAGCCCTACGGCGTGGTCGCCCGGATCAACCCGTTCAACCATCCATTCCGCTTCTGCGCCGAAAAGGCGGCCTCGGCGCTCGCCGCCGGCAACACCGTGGTGATCAAGGGACCGGAGCAGGCGCCGCTGTCGAGCCTGAAGCTGGGCGAGTTGTGCGAGGAGATCTTCCCGCCGGGCGTGGTGAACATCCTGACCGGAGACGGAGGTACCGGATCCTCCATGGTGCGCCACCGGGACGTGGCGCGGGTCGGCTTCGTCGGCTCGGTGGAGACCGGACGCCGCGTCGCCCGCGAGGCGGCGGAGAGCCTCAAGGAGGTCACCCTGGAGCTCGGCGGCAAGAACCCGATCGTCATCTTTCCCGACGCCGATCCGGCCAGGGCGGCGGCACAGGCGGTCGCGGCGATGAACATGAACCGCCAGGGGCAGTCGTGCTCCTCCACCTCGCGGGTGCTCGTGCACCGTTCGCTGCACGAGCGCGTGAGCGCCGAGCTGGTCAAGGCCGCGTCCGCCATACCGATCGGCCTGCCGTGGCTGGACGACGCCGAGATGGGGCCGATCGTGTCGCGTCCGCAGTACGAGCGGGTGCTGGGGTACGTCGCCTCCGGCCGGGAAGAAGGTGCCGAACTGCTGACCGGCGGCGGCCCGCCGTCGGATCCAGAGCTCGCCGCGGGCTTCTTCATCGCGCCCACCGTGTTCGACCGCGTGCGGCCCGAGATGCGCATCGGCAGCGAGGAGATCTTCGGTCCCGTGATGGCGATCATGAGCTGGTCCGACTTCGACGAGATGATCGACGTCGCCAACGGCGTGATGTACGGGCTGACGGCGTCGCTGGTGACCGACGACTTCGGCGCCGCCATGCGCGCCGCCGAGCGGTTGCAGGCGGGCTACGTGTGGATCAACTCCTCGGGCCGCTACCTCGGCGCGCCCTACGGCGGCTGGAAGCAGAGCGGGATCGGCAAGGAGGAGTCGTTCGAGGAGTTGCTGAGCCACACCCGCGTCAAGAACATCAACATGCGTTGGTAGCTGCTTGAGCCGCGCAATGGGAGCAAACTGATGGGAGTCAGCGTCGCGATGGTCGGGACGGGGGCGTTCGCGCAGGGGTTCATCCCGCTGTTCAAGGCGCACCCGCTGGTCGAACGGATCGCCCTCTGCGATCTGGATGCGAAGAAGCTCGAGGACAACAAGGCCCGCCACGGGATCGCCGAGTCGTTCCCGTCGCTGGACGAGGTGTGCGCCTCCAACTTCGATGCCGCGGTCATCATCACGCAGCCGTGGCTCCACGGCCCGCAGGCGGTGCAGGCGCTACGGGCCGGCAAGCATGCCTGGTCGGCGGTGCCGGCGGGACGGACGCTCGACGAGTGCCGGGCGCTGGTGCAGGCGGTGGAGGAGACCGGCAGCATCTACATGATGGCGGAGACCAGCTACTACTACCCGGCGGTCATCTACTGCCGCGGGCGCCATGGCGAGGGGGCGTTCGGCAGCATCGTCTACTCGGAGTGCGAGTACTACCACGACTGGGACCACGGTCTGTACGCGGTGGCCCGCTGGCGGGGCGGGGACCGCTGGCGCTGGAGCGCCGGCGCGCCGCCCATGTACTACCCGACCCACTCCACCAGCCAGATCATGTCGGTGACCGGCGCGCGCATGACGCGCGTCTCCTGCCAGGGATTCGTCGACCACCACTCCGACGCCGTGTACGAGGCGGCAAACAACGAGTACGGCAACACCTTCAGCAACGAGGTCGCGCTGTTCGCGATGTCGGACGGCAGCGCCTGCCGGGTGAACGAGTTCCGGCGCATCGGCCACCCCGGCGCGGTCCGGATGAGCCTGTTCGGGACGGAGGGATCGTTCGAGGAGGCCGTGGGCTCGCAGCGGTTCCTGGGCAAGGGCAAGGACGACGCCGTGGACGTGTCCGACCTGCTGACCTGCCGCACGGCGCCCGCCGATGCCGGCCGCGGCGAGATGGGGGCCGTCACCTCGCGCGACGGGACGCACCTGGGCTCCGCGCCCATCCACCCGGTGGAGCGGCTGCCGCGCGAGTTCGCCGGGCTGCCCAACGGCCACGCCGGCGCCCACCAGTTCCTGGTCGACGACTTCGTCCGTTCCTGCCACGAGGGGACACAGCCTCCCAACCACGTGTGGAACGCCGCCGCCTACACGGTGCCCGGCATCATCGCCCACGAATCCGCGCTGCGGGGCGGCGAGCTGCTCGACATCCCGGACCTGGGGTCGCCGCCGGGATGACGACGGCAGCACTGCGTATAATGAGCAACGAGGAGCATCAGCATGGAACTCGCCTTGCATGAAGCTGAGACGCGTCGTCTTTCCGAGCTCGTGACCGCCGCAGAGAACGGCGAGAGAGTCGTCATTACCAGGCACGGTGAGCCGGCCGTCGAACTCGTCCGCTGCGATCACAAGCGCGGAGGCATAGACTTCGAGAGGCTGGAGTCCGACCGCCGAAGACTTGGCATCAAAGGGGACGAAGAGAGGTGGCCGGAGGAATTCAACGATCCGTCATTCAGCCGCCGCGTGTTGGGACTGAGCGACGACGTCTAGGACGCTTCTCACGGCGGATCGACAGCTCATCGAGCATCCACTGGCTATCACCGCGTAAGGACGGCACGGACGAACGTGGTGGAGTCCCGAATCCGCGTCGATGCCGTGCGCGTGGTCTGTGACGACGGCCTGCATAACGCGTTCACCGATCTCTGCGCCTTCGGAGGCCGGTACTACCTGACGTTCCGGAGCTGTCCGGACGGGCACATGATCTACCGGACGTCGCGCATCGTGGTCCTGGCCAGCAGCGACGCCGTGAGCTGGGAACGCGTGCACTCGTTCGCCGTACCGGACCGCGACGTGCGCGACCCGCACTTCCTGGCGCTCGGCGAGCGCCTGTTCGTGATCTCCGGCGCGGTGCGCGTCGGCCCCGGTGCGCCTGCTGCGTACGACATCGACCAGCACCAGGGCTTCTGCGCATGGACCGTCGATGGCCGGACGTGGCACGGGCCGCGCGCGATGGAGGGGACCGCCAGCTACTACGTCTGGCGGGCGGTGAGCCGCGATGGCATGGCGTACCTGTGCGGTCGCCGCAAGTGGCGCACGGCGCCCGGGAACGAAGCTGACGAACTCCGCCTGCTGCAAGCAACGCTGCTGGCCAGCCGCGATGGTTTCGCGTGGACGGAGGTGGGCGTCGTGCAGGCGGAGTACGGCGGCGAGACGGCGTTCCTGTTCGAGCCGGACGGCTCGCTGCTCGCGATCGTCCGCAATCGCGCCGCCGAGTTGCCCGCCCGCGTGTGCCGTGCCGGAGCGCCGTACCGCGCATGGACCGGGCGCGACCTGGACCGCAACATCGGCGGCCCGCTGCTCGTTCGCTGGGGCCGCAGCGTGCTGGTCGGCGGCAGGAAGCACATCGCCCCGGACCGCGCGGTGACGGCGCTCTACTGGCTGGTCGACGATCGGCTGCAGGAGGCGGCCGAGCTCCCCAGCGCCGGGGACAACTCGTATCCCGGGTTCGTCGAGGAGTCCCCGAGCCGCGGCCTGTTGTCGTTCTACTCCAGTCCCGTCGACGCCGACGCCGGCCCGTCCGACACGGGCGATCGGGCTGCGCTGCGCCGCCCGTCCGCGATTCATCTGGCCGAGCTCAGCCTGCACGAGTAGCAGACGGCCGCTCCTGGTCAGCCCTCGATCCGGCTCAGGACGATCCCATGCTCACGGATTGGTGATCGGGGTACCGCATCGGGATGCATGAACGGCATGAGCCCGGTCGCCGTCCTGATCGCCGCGTACCTGCCGCGCGGAACGCCGCCACGAGGTGTGCATCAAGGAGGTGCGCATCGAACTGGTAGCCGCCCGCCGTGGTGAAGCGACGCGGACCACGGCGGCGCTTCACCCCGTACTGTGAAGGGAAGAATACCGAACCGGCAGACCTCAGGGCGGCGAAGAAGTAACGCTACAAACTGCAGGTCGCTCGGCTCATCGCCGCCATGGCCGCCGAGGCCCGGCAGCGGTTGCACCGCTGCGCCGCCGCCGTGACCGATCAATGCGGTCGGGCGTCGAACACCTCCGTCAGGCTTTGCGCGTCAAGCAGGGCATCAAGCCAGGCATCGATCTCCGCCGCCGACCCGACCGCCACCCGTGCCCGAGCACTCCCCGGAACGGGACCGAATCGCCGCTGGAGAAGACGGAGCAGCGTCTCGGCCTTGCCCTCGGCTTTGCCCTCGGCCTTGCCTTCGGCTTTGCCCTCGGCCTTGCCTTCGGCCTTTCCCTCGGCCTTGCCTTCGGCTCTACCCCGGGCCTCGCCTTCGGCTCTACCCCGGGCCTCGCCCTCGGCTCTACCCCGGGCCTCGCCCTCCCGCACCCATGCTTCCGCGACGGTTGACATCAGCGCCTCCCAGCGTTCCGGCTTCGCTGCCCGCGCCGCCGTCTCCAGCACGGCGGGCGCCAGCTCGTAGGCCCTCACGATATACGAGAGCACCTGCAGCTCCAACTCGCTTCCGTCCGGCAATCCCGACAGGATCCGCCGAAGCACCCCTTCCTCCGGCTGCCCGCGGAACGCCGCCACCAAGGCCGCCAGCCCCGACCACACCGCCGGGTCCCGCGACAGCGCAGCCAGCGGTCGCTCACCCAGATCATGCAGCACGCAGCACAGCCGGCGCGCGAACGCCGCCAACTCCCCCTCGCCCGCGATCATCTCCGCCACCGACAGCGCCCCGCTCCACCGCTCCCTCCCGTGGTAGAAGATCAGCGGCACGATCGGCGGCAGCGCCCGCAGGCGCGATGCACGGCCCTCCGCATAGCGCTGCCAGATGCGCACCATGTAGCCGAGCATCTGCAACGGGGTGCCCGGATCCGGCGCCGCCTTGTGCTCAAGCAGCACGTAGACGAACGCGGTGCCGCCGCCCTTCAGTCGCGCCTCGAACAGCCGGTCGCTGTGGCTCCGGTGGAGGACGGCATCCACGAAGCTCGCATCGACCAGGCGGATCGGCGCGTCCGACAGTTCCGCAGCGACGGCGGGAGGCAGATACTCTCGTACCAGCGTCTCGGCCCGTCCGGGGTCTGCGAGCAACGCACGGAACAGCGCATCATGTGGCGCGGCAGGCGGCAGATCGGGCATCGGCTCCGGGTCGAAGATACCCGGTCGGCGGCCTCTCCGGAACATTCGGAGCTTGCGGGTCTGCTCCAGCAGATGGCTGCGAGCTCAAGAGGCGAAGAGCGCGCGGCACGGGTGGCGCCGCCGTCGGCCAGCGGCGGGTGCTGATCGAGATCTGGAAAGCCAAGGCGCCGACGGTGATCGAGCGCGTCCGGCGCTCCCTGGGCCGGCAGATCGGCAGCAGGGCCAACATCCTCACGCATCCGTCGGGGCGCACCGAGGCGGTGCCGACCGTGACCATCTACTTCCTCGGTTACGCCCCCCTGAATCACCTGTCGGACGAGGCGGTGATCGACCAGGACGATCCCATGCTCACGGATTGGTGATCGGGGTACCGCATCGGGATGCATGAACGGCATGAGCCCGGTCGCCGTCCTGATCGCCGCGTACCTGCCGCGCGGAACGCCGCCACTGGCAGATCCGGGTGGTGATCTCCTTGCGTAACGCTACAACTGCAGGTCGCTCGGCTCATCGCCGCCATGGCCGCCGAGGCCCGGCAGCGGGTGCACCGCTGCGCCGCCGCCGTGACCGATCAATGCGGTCGGGCGTCGAACACCTCCGTCAGGCTTTGCGCGTCAAGCAGGGCATCAAGCCAGGCATCGATCTCCGCCGCCGACCCGACCGCCACCCGTGCCCGAGCACTCCCCGGAACGGGACCGAATCGCCGCTGGAGAAGACGGAGCAGCGTCTCGGCCTTTCCCTCGGCTTTGCCTTCGGCTTTGCCCTCGGCCTTGCCTTCAGCTCTACCCCGGGCCTTGCCTTCGGCTCTACCCCGGGCTTCGCCCTCGGCTCTACCCCGGGCCTCGCCCTCCCGCACCCATGCTTCCGCGACGGTCGACATCAGCGCCTCCCAGCGTTCCGGCTTCGCTGCCCGCGCCGCCGTCTCCAGCACGGCGGGCGTCAGCTCGTAGGCCCTCACGATATACGAGAGCACCTGCAGCTCCAACTCGCTTCCGTCCGGCACCCCCGACAGGATCCGCCGCAGCACCCCTTCCTCCGGCTGCCCGCGGAACGCCGCCACCAAGGCCGCCAGCCCCGACCATACCGCCGGGTCCCGCGACAGCGCAGCCAGCGGTCGCTCACCCAGATCATGCAGCACGCAGCACAGCCGGCGCGCAAACGCCGCCACCTCACCCTCGCCCGCGATCATCTCCGCCACCGACAGCGCCCCGCTCCAGCGCTCGCGCCCATGGTAGAAGATCAGCGGCACGATCGGCGGCAGCGCCCGTAGCCGCGATGCACGGCCCTCCGCATGGCGCTGCCAGATGCGGACCATGTAGCCGAGCATCTGCAACGGGGTGCCCGGATCCGGCGCCGCCTTGTGCTCAAGCAGCACGTAGACGAACGCGGTGCCGCCGCCCTTCAGTCGCGCCTCGAACAGCCGGTCGCTGTGGCTCCGGTGGAGGACGGCATCCACGAAGCTCGCATCGACCGGGCGGATCGGCGCGTCCGCCAGTTCCGTAGCGACTGCGGGAGGCAGATACTCTCGTACCAGCGTGTCGGTCCGTCCGGGGTCTGCGAGCAACGCACGGAACAGCGCATCATGTGGCGCGGCAGGCGGCAGATCGGGCATCGGCTCCGGGTCCGAAGATACCCCGTCGGGGCTCACCGGAACATACGGAGCTTGCGGGTCTGCTCCAGCAGATGGCTGCGAGCTCAAGAGGCGAAGCCAAACCCTCACCTCTGTCAATCTCTCAGTGCTTCAAGCGTGGGATTGTCCTGTCGATCCGGCGCGCGCGTCTGGACGGCGGCTCGGGATCCGCCGTAGAGTGGGCCGTCGCGTACCAGGGAGGTACCTCTGACGCCCCCGCAGTCGGCAACCAAACCCGCGGTCCCCGGCCGGTTTCGCTCGCGGTCCGGGAGTCACGAATTGCGGGATTCCCTGCGCCTCCAACGCCGCAGCCGGGCGCACCGCATGCGGGTGCTCTACCTCATGCTGTTGCCGGGCATCGCGCTGGCGTTCGTCTTCAAGTATCTGCCGATCTACGGCGTGCTGATGGCGTTCACGGACTACCACTACGTCAAGGGAATCCTGGGCAGCCCCTGGAACGACTTCGCCTACTTCAAGCTCTTCTTCCAGGATCCGTTCTTCGGTCGCGTGCTGCGCAACACGGTGATCATCCGCGTCTACCAGCTCGTGTTCGCGTTCGGGGCGCCGGTGGTGTTCGCCCTGCTGCTGAACGAGATCCGCAACACCGCGTTCAAGAAGACCATCCAGACCGTGTCGTACCTGCCCCATTTCGTCTCCTGGGTGGTGCTGGGACTGCTGGTCCGGCAGCTCTTCAATCCCACCTACGGGGTGATGCCGTGGCTGTTCGGGCTGTTCGGGGCCGAGCCGGTGTACCTGTTGACCTACGCGCCCACGTTCCGGCTCCTGCTGATCGTCACCGGCATCTGGCAGGGCGTGGGCTGGGGGTCGATCATCTACCTGGCCGCCCTGTCGTCGATCGATGCCGGGCTCTACGAGAACGCCGCCATGGACGGCGCCAACCGTCTGCAGCAGGCCGTTCACGTCACCATTCCGGGGCTGGTTCCGGTCATGGTGATCCTCTTCATCCTCAGCCTGGGCAGGCTGCTGGAGGTGGGCTTCGACCAGATCTTCAATCTCTACAACGAGGTCGTGTACGAAAGGCTGACATCATCGATACCTACGTGTACCGCCGCGGCATCCTGGGCACGCAGTACGGCTACACGGCAGCGGTCGGCCTGTTCAAGAACGTCGCCGGCATCGTGCTGCTGATCGGCTCCAATCTGGTCATACGCAGATTCAGCGAGTACGGGATCTGGTAGCCGATGCAGACCTACACGCGCGGCGCCGGCAGCCGCGTCTTCGACGCCTGCAACTACGGCCTGCTGCTCGTGGCCGGCTTCCTGTTCTTCTACCCGTTCTGGAGCCTGGTGCTGACGTCGTTCTCCAATTCGCTGGAGATCCAGCACGTCGGGCTCAAGTTCTGGAATGCGACCTGGACGATCGAGCCGTACCGCTGGGTGTTCGAGGCGCAGTCGGTGTCCATCGGCAGAGCCTACTACAACTCCGTCTTCCGGACGGTGCTGGGCACGGGAGCGATCCTGATCGTCACGTTCCTCACCGCGTATCCGCTGGCAAAGGTGCGCCTGCCCGGACGCACGCCGATCATGCTGTACTTCGTGACCACCCTGTTCTTCTCCGGCGGCCTGATCCCCACCTACCTGCTGATACGCCGCCTCGGCCTGATCGACACCCGCCTGGTGTACATCCTTCCGGAGGCGCTGAGCGTCTGGTACGTCATCATCGCCCGCAACTTCCTGATGGCGATCGACGACGAGATGGAGGAGGCGGCGCTGGTCGACGGCGCCGGCTATCTGACGATCCTGACCCGCATCGTCATGCCGCTGGCCAAGCCGATCGTCGCCACTATCGCCCTCTGGGCATCGGTCATGCACTGGAACGCGTGGTTCGATGCGCTCATCTACATCCGCGACGGCAACAAGCGGGTGCTGCAGCTCCTGCTGCACAAGATGATGAACCTGCTGCGCAATTTCGAGGAATTCGAGGAGCTGAACATCCCGATGGAGATCACGCTTCCGCCCGCATCGGTGCAGGCGGTCACCGTGCTGGTGACCATCGGTCCGATCATCCTGGTGTATCCGTTCTTTCAACGCTATTTCGTCAAGGGCATCATGATAGGGGCACTCAAGTAGGGAGGCCGGGCCTATAAGATGATCAGGTAAGATGATCAGGGAAACGCCTTGGCGGCAGCGGTGAGCTGTCGCACGGTGTGGGTGTCGAACCCACGAAGAGCTCATGAGGAGGAACACATGAGATACGGACGACGAGGGACGGGCCTTCGGGCCGCGTCGCTGATTCCGGCCGCTGCGCTGCTGATCGCCGCGACGATCGCCGGCGCGGCGCCGACGGAGGAGGAAGCCTCCGGGCCGATGGAGATCGAATGGATCGGATCGTGGACCTACAGCGTCCCCGAGGACGCGCTGGTGGTGACCATGATCGAGGAGCGCTTCGGCGTCGACCTCAAGCTCAAGCAGGTCGACCTCAACGACGCCGACGAACGGAACCTGCTGGTCTCCACCGGCGAGCTGCCTGACGTCGGCGAGTTCATCCGCGGGCAGGATCCGCTCAAGATGTATCAGGACGGCCTGATGCGGTCCATACCGAAGCAGATGATTCGCGACCACGCGCCGAACATGACCGAGCACTACGACAAGTATCCGGCGATCTGGCTGATGGCCAACGCTCCGGAGGACGCCGAGTCCGTGTACGTGCTGGCCGCCTACAAGGGCAACGGCCAGGGGGTCAGCGACCTGCCGAAGATCCGCATCGACTGGATCGAGAAGCTGGGCATCCCGTTCGATGAATCGCTGCTGATGGACTACACGCCGAGCGGCAGGGACCCGCAGTTCGACGGCCGCTACCAGTTCTACGACGCGCAGGTCACCATCGACGACCTGGAAGCGATCATGTACGCGTTCCGCGACGGCGACCCGGACGGCAACGGCAGGAACGACACGGTCGCGCACGCGGTCACCGCGGCCCACCGCGGCATACGGCCGATCTCCGGCGCGTTCGGCGTGGACGGCTGGGTGTACTGGTGGACGTACTTCGATGAAGGCGAGACGAAGCTGGGCGTCACCTCCGACCGCTGGAAAGAGGGACTGCGCACGCTGTCCAAGTGGTACGCGGACAAGCTGATCCCGCAGCAGCTCCCCGACTTCGGCTACAACGACGCCTGGGCACTCATCGGCGAAGGGCGCTCGGGGATCTGGACCGACGGCGTCGGCTTCGGCAACGAGACGCGGCCGCCGATGAACATCCTGATGCGTGATCCGGAGGCGAACGTGGCCGTGGTGCCGGGATTCACCGGTCCGGAAGGCTTCGCCGGCGGTCCGTGGGACTACCCGCTGTGGGTGGTCTCCGGCGGGTACGGCGTGCGCGCGGACGTCAGCGACGAGAAGCTCGCCAAGATCCTGGAGATCGCCGATTGGACCAACTGGACCCGCGAGGGCTTCATCCTCATCCACTACGGGATCGAGGGACAGCACTTCGAGTGGGCCGGCGAGCCGTATCACTCGTTCGCGGGGCGCATCGGCACGCAGCGGCCGCCGCACCCGGACGGCATCTATGCGTTCCGCTACAACGTGCCCGACTGGTTTCCCGAGATCGCCGGCGACCCGCAGCAGGCCGCGGTGAACGCCGAGTTGAGCGCCGGCAAGTGGTCCTGGGTGGCCAACAGGCCGTATCGGTACGACGTGTTCGTGGAGACCGATTTCCAGGACGTGCGCCAGCAATACGGCACCGCGATGGGCACCCTTCATTCGGAGTTCATGTGGCGGATCATCACCGGCCAGGGCGACCTGGACGCCGAGTGGGAAGGCCACGTCGAGCGCTTCATGAATGCGGGCGGCAGCGCGCTGCTCGCCGAGCTCAAGAAGGCGCCGATCGTTCCCGAGCTGGAGATGGGCAACAAGGTGATCGGCCCGTAGCCGTGATCGGCCCGTAGCCGGCAGCCGCCCCGCAGGCGGCTTCAGGCGAGGGGGATTGGCCGGCGGTCCGCCCCCCTCGCTTCGATTCTTCTCATCGCTCCAGGAGGAGTCATGGACGACACGTTTTCGGCCGACCTCGTCGTGGAGATCGACCCCCGCGCGGGATTCCCGACGCCGGTGCGCATGGAGATCGACTTCGCTTCCATCCTCGGCGAGCGCTCTGCGAGCCGCCTGGTCGATCCGCACACCATCATCGTCAAGCGGTGCACGGCAGCCAGCACGCGCGAGTATCCGGTACAGTTCGCGGAGACGCTGTACCACTCCAACCGGGGCTGGGTGGCGTGGATGGTCGACGCCGCCCCGGCCGGCAGCGAGTGGTCGATCGAGTGCTCGCTCCGTGCGGAGGACGGCCGCATGGCCGCCTCACCGCACCTGCCGATCGTGGGGGTGGGCGAGGAGCTCGCCTACAACGGATCGCGCTGGCAGCCGATCGACGCTCCCGGCCGCCACCCGTTTCCGATGGCCGTGGACTGGGACGGCGACGGGCTCGTGGACGTCCTGTGCGCCTGCCACCACAGCAACGTGATCGGCATGCCGTGGGGGGCGGTGTTCTTCTGGCGCAACATCGGCAGCAACGCCGAGCCGCGCTTCGCGCCGCCGCTGCGGCTGTCGGCCGGCGGCGTCGATCAGCAGCAGCTCAACGGAAACATCGAGCGATTCCCGGAGCCGCGGCACGGCTACATCAGCGAGGACTACATAAGCTGCGACACCTTCGACTGGTTCGGGAGCGGCCGGCCGGACCTGGTCACGATCAGCCGCCGCGGCGGCATCAAGGTGTACCGCAACCTCGGGACGCGGGACGCCGCGGGCCTGCCGGAGCTGGAGCTGGCCGGGCGCGTGCCGTTCCCGGAAGGGTTCCGCGTCGGCCGCTACCTGCACGTGCGCGCGGTCGACTGGGACGGCAGCGGGCGGCCGTCGCTGGTGATCGGCTCGCGCGCGAAGGACAAGCGGCACCACTCCGAGAGCGAGCAGATCTTCCTGATGCTGAACGCCGGCAGGGACCCGGCCAGCGGCGACTGGCGCTTTCGGTCCGGCCCGTTTCCGATCTCGGGAGGGCGGATCTTCGGGTCGGACAACCGCAACGCCGACTGGCGCACCTGCAACTTCACCAACGGGCGCGCGCTCAGTTTCGACGTGGCCGACGTCGACGGCGACGGCACGCTGGAGCTCTTGTGCTGCCACGTGGAGCGGTTCGACGGACCGTGGATCGAGGTGTGGCGCAACGTCGGCTCGCCCGAGGAGCCCGAGCTCATGCTGGACGGTACCCTGCCGTGGAGCCGCGACGACATGGCGTTCGGCTTTCGCTTCGTCGACGACGCTGCGTTTCGCGGCTGCCTGCACGCGAGCTGGTACAGCGATCACGGCTTCCGCTACTTCCGGCAGGTCGGCGACGACCCGTGGCAGCCGGACAGCTTTCGCGACTCGGGCCCGCTGCTCGGCGAGGGCTGCAAGGTCAAGCACTGCGGGATGGTCAAGGGCGATCCGATCGACGTGCGCGGGGATGGCGCGTTCGATGTGGTGTGCGGCAACCTGGCCGGCTACCTCACCCTGGTACGGAACCACGGCACACGGGAGGCGCCGGCGTACGCGCAGCCCGAGCGGATCACCGACGCCGGCGGCGTGCCGGTGCGCGTGTATCGCGAGGGCCTCATGAAGGATCAGAACTCCGAGGGTCCGTGCGGACAGCTCAAGCCGCTGGTCTGCGACTGGGACGGGGACGGCAGGCTGGACATCATCGTCGGCAACAACAGCAACCGCCTCGTCTGGCTGCGCGGCTACGATCCGGCCGAGAACCGCTACGAAGCATGGCTGCAGCTCGGGGTCCGCGGGCTGCACGACCCGTTCGGCTTTCGCAAGGGCCCGGCGGCCGCCGACTTCGATGGGGACGGCCGCCTGGAGCTGGTGGCCGTCGACAGCAAGGGCAGGGTCTGCATCTTCGCCCAGGGGACGGGCGCCGACGGGGCACGGGTGCTGGAGCCGCCGGTGCCGCTGCGCTACGCCGACGGCGCGGTGATCATGAACGGCGACATCGGACAGGCGCTGGCCGACGCCGAGGGCGTGCCGTTCCCGCAGGGGTTGCCGGGCGTCTGGAGGGAGCCGGCGGCCACGCTGGCCGCCTGCGACTGGACGGGAGCCGGCACACTGGACCTGATCGTCTCCTCGTGCTGGTACACCTTCGTGATGGAGAACCTCGGCAGCAACGCGGAGCCCCGGTTCGACCGTCCGCGGCCGATCCGGGACGAGCGGGGCACGCCGGTCAAGGTCTCCCAGCACGAGAGCCACGTGACCGCCTGTGACTGGGACGGTGACGGCACCCCCGACCTGATCGTGGGCGGCGAGTCGGGCGGCCTGTACTTCTTTCACCACGACTGGGTGAACGGCATCTACCACCGGGCGGAGGTCGCGGGAAGCGCGTGATGGGGCCGATCGAGGTCGTCGCCGAAGTGGCGATAGCCGCCGGCCCCGGCGCTGCCGGCCTCGGCGCCGCCCACCGGGCGTGGCCGTCGATCGAGCGCACGGCCGACGGCGGCCTGGTGGTCGCCTACAAGGTCGGCCCCGACCATCACAAGACCGACGATGGGGTCGTCTGGGTGGCCCGCTCGGAGGACGGCGGGCTGACGTGGCCGTTCCGGCGGCCGGTGGTCGCCGAGCCGGGGTGGGACGTGTTCACCCATCACGGCCTGACGCGCCTGGCCGACGGCAGCCTGCTGCTGCACTGCGTGCGCGCCCGGCACCTCGGGGCGGAGGAGGCCGGAGACGCGGGCGAGGGCGCCTTCTTCGCGCGCGGCGCCTTCATCCGCTCGGAGGACGGCGGCCGGTCCTGGCTGCCGCATGGTGCGAAGCTCCAGATGCCGTTCATCAGCGCCACGGGCCGGGGATTCTGCTACGGGAAGATCCAGGAGCTGGCCGCCGGCGCGCTGATCGTCCCGTTCTACGGCACACCGGCCGACCGCACCGACGAGCTGCAGCGGGTCCTGGCGATCGTCCGTTCGGACGACGGAGGCCGCTCGTGGCGGGAATACTCGTTCATCTCCGCGGACCCGTCCTCCCCCCTGCGGCCGAGCGAGACCGATCTGCTGCGGCTGGACGATGGCCGGCTGCTTGCGGTGGTGCGGGCAAACGCGAGGAAACGGCTGTACCGCGCCTGGTCAGCGGACGACGGGCTCTCCTGGAGCGAGCTGGAGCCCACGCCGATGCCGGGCCAGTCGCCGGCGCTGCTCGCGCTGAAGTCCGGCGCCATCCTGTGCGCCTACCGCGTACGAACCGAACATGCGCTCGGTCTGGGCTGTGCGGTGAGCCGGGACGGGGGAGCGACCTGGCAGGTCCTGGGCAGCCTGTACGCCGGCGACAGCGGCGACTGCGCCTACCCGTCGATGGTGAAGCTCCCCGACGGCACGGTCTATTGCGCGTTCTACACCAGCCCGCGCCGGACTGCCGACGGCCCGGATTCCGAAATCCACGGACTCATCATCGCCGATCCCACGGCGACGTAGTATCAACCGAAGTTGGCCAGCAGATACTCCGCGATCGCGTCCTCGACGCTGCGGGTGACGCTTCGCAGGATGAACGTGCGGCCGCCGATTCCGTAGCGGCCGAAGTTCCAGTCGTACACCATTTCCGGCCGGTCGGTATCCCAGGGCGGACTGAAGTGTATCTCCTGACTGAAGACAAGCTCACCCTCCTCCGGCGCGAAGCAGGACACGACGACCCGCAGGTGCAACTCCACAAGACCGTACTGGGACTTCGTCAGTTCGCGGTGCGCCAGCGCCGCGTCCAGGACCCGCTCGACGTCCTCCCGCCCGATCGGGCAGTCCAGGTCCACGAACACCCGGTACCCGAGCTCGTCGGGGTTCTCCTTGCGGATGGCCTCGTGCAGCCACGACGGTGCGTCGGCATGCGCGCCGGCTGCCACGCAGAAGAAGAGAGCCATGAGCGCGAGCCTGAGCGCGGTTGAGATCGTCACGGTCGAGAAGCACCTCCGTCTTCGGGAGACGAGGGCCGCTTCAGCATACCATGGACGTGGCCGCACCGCGGTTGGCCGGCTTCTGGAACAGGATCTGCTGGCGCGGGGTAAGCGCGACCGAAGCGGGCTGCGGCACGCGGCGCGTCGACCAGGCGATGTGCGACTGGCAGTACTTGTAGATGAGGGTGCGGCGCCGGTGGCTGCCCTTCCAGGGCGCGGTGCCGTGTGTCAGCGCCTCGGAGAACAGCACCACCGACCCCGCCGGCGCCTCGGGAATCACCACGCCGGGCGCCAGGTCGTCTCCGTCCATCATCTCCCAGTGTCCGTGCGTCAACGCGGAAATCGGGTTGGGGCGGACGAAGTTGCCCTTGTGGCTTCCCGGAACGCAACAGAAGCCGCCGTACGCCGGCCCGGTGTCCACCAGGTTCCACGACACGACGGTAAAGCCGTTCTGAATCACGCCGTCGCGCACGTGGTAGGACTCGCCGGGCGAGTACGGCGCGTTGCCGCCGTGGAGCTGGCCGAAGTCCATGCCGGCGTCCATGTTGATGCCGAACAGGCGGTCGAGGCGGAGCCAGTCGCCGAGCGTCATCTGCAGCAAGGGCATGATCCGGGGATGGTCGAGCAGATCGCAAAACGGTCTTCCCCACTCCAGGAATCCCGCCAGCGGCGGCACTTTGCCCGGAGCTATCCCGAAGCGGATCTCCTCCCGTGGCGGCGGCAGCGCCTGCGCGTCGATGAGCCGGTTCAATTCGTCGAGCTCGGCTTGGCGGAGGACGTCGGGAATGACCATGAACCCCGCCAGGTCGAACAGGTAGCGCTGCATCTCCAGATCGTGGTCCATACCTCCGCGAGTGTAGCAACACGTGGCGTACTGCGAAGCGGTGGCGCAACCCGTCGGACGGCCGCGGCCTTGTGCGTTACGGACCCAGCGCGCGGGCTACCCGGAAACCGTTGTGGAGGTTACGGAGGGCGGGACCGCACCAACCGCGGTACGCCGCGCGCAGGAACTGCGGCGCGTCGCCCCAGGAGCCGCCGCGCACCACCCGGCGCGCGCAGCCGTTCCCGTTCGCGCTGCCGGCGTCGTAGCAGTCCGCCACCATTTCCGCAACGTTGCCGTGCACGTCGTACAGCCCGAACCGGTTCGCGGGGAACGCTCCCACCGGCAGCGTCCGTTGCCGGTACTCGCCGTCCGCGTACGCCGTGCGCCCGTCGTAGTTCGCCTGATCGGCGCCGATCGTCGCCCCGGTATGAAACGGGGTGGCGGTCCCCGCGCGCGCCGCGTACTCCCACTCCTGCTCGGTCAACAGGCGATAGGTCTTGCCGGTCGTGCGCGACAGCCACGCGGCGTATGCCTGCGCGTCGGTCCAGTTCACGTCGATCACCGGCCGGCTGCCGCGCCCCCAGCCGCCGTCGTCGGGGCGATGGCCGTTGCAGCCGCCGGCGTCGACGCAGGCGTCCCACTGCGCGAACGTCACCTCGTGGACGCCCGCCGCGAACGCCGCGACCGTGACCTGCCGCCGCGTTTCGTCGTCATCGCGGCCCGCTTCGTTCGCCGGTGACCCCATGGTGAAGCTGCCGGCCGGCACGGCCACCAGCAGCGGGCACTCGTCGCAGTCGCGGAACCGGCTCCCCGGCTCCGGACCGGGATCCGGCCCCGGCCCGGCCCCGGGACCGCGGCCGCAGCCGGCCAGGAGGCCGCCGGCCGCGAGCAGCAGGAGGCCGGCCGTGGCGGCCATGAGGAACGTGACGACCGGGGTCGTGCCGTGTGCGGTCGTGCCGTGTGCGGTCGTGCCGTGTGCGGTCGTGCCGTGTGCGGTCGTGCCGTGTGTGGTCGTGCCGTGTGTGGTCGTGCCGTGTGTGGACTGTGCGGACTTCCGTGCGGTTGCAGACATCGGTATCAGTACTCCAGTGCGCCTTCGAGGCCGAACCGGTAGTCGTCGACGCCGCCGCCGGGACGCAGGCCGACCTCGGCGTACGGTCGCACGCGCGAGCCGGCCGCCGGCAGCAGGACGTAGCCGAACCGCAGCGCCACCGAGTCGGGCAGCCACGACGCCGCCGCGGCGTGGGGCGCGCCCCACGCCGGGGTCACCGACAGCGACGGCCCGGCGCCCGCGCCCCCCGGCTGCCAGCGCAGCGCCGCGCTGGCGCCCCAGTCGCGCACGCCCTGCTCGTGCGCCAGCAGCAGCCGCCCGCGGCCGGAGACGCCCAGGCCGCTGCCGGTGTGGGTGTAACTGACCTGCGCGCCCACTTCGACGCCCAGGCCGTGCTCGGCGTCGCCGCCGTCCAGGCGGCCGCCCACCTCGACGAGCGCGGCCAGCCGGCCGTCCGGCGGGCGCCACTCCAGGCCGCCCTCCAGCAGCAGCCGCGCCCGCCAGGCGTGCGAATCCACCGGCGGCAGCCCGCCGCGCGCGGTGAGTCCGGTGACGAAGCCGTCGGCCTTGGCCGCCAGCGACAGCCCGCCGACGGAGGCCAGCTCGACCCGCTGGCCGGCGGCGCCCAGCCAGACGCGCAGGTCGCCGGTCGTGCCGGCGCCGCCGTCCTTGGGCGTCAGGGTGGCGTTGCCGGTGCCGAGGCCGGCGATGCCCCAGAATCCCAGCCACGGCTCGGGCATCCACAACCCGTACGGGTAGGCGTGCGCCAGCCAGCCGGTGAGCGTGGCGTTGCCCTCGGTGTGGGCCGCACTGGTGGAGTCGAGGTGCAGGGAGCCGTAGGAGGCGGCCAGGCCGGCCAGCGCGTTGGCCGCGAACCGGTAGTCGGCGCCCAGCCAGCCGGAGAGCACGCTGCCGGCCTGCGTGAAGCCGTCCACTGCGCCGTCGAAGCGGCGGTAGTCGCCGCTGCCCCAGACCCCCCAGCGCCCGGCGCCGTGGCCCTGCTGCGCGCTGAACGCGCTGCCGGCCAGCAGCTCGGCGCCGGAGGCCGGGGCGTAGCTCACGCCCTCCGGCGTGACGCGCACGCCGAGCGCCTCGGTCACGGTGCGCGCCAGTCTGCCGCGGGCGGCCGCGTCGCCCGCCTCGGGCGCGTGCAGGGCGCGCCGGTTCAGGGTCAGATCGACGCCGAGCCGGTCGGGTGCGCCGGCCTGCAGGGTCGCCGGCGCGAAGCGCTGGCCGATCACGTCCACGGCGGCCGCCGCGGCGGTGCGCCCGAGCCCGGCCAGGGCCGCCTGCAGCATGCGCTCGCGGGGGGCCACCATCCCGGTCGGCGCGCTCGCGGCCCGCTGCGCGCCGTGCGTGTCGGCGTAGGTCACGCGCGCCTGCAGCAGGTGCCCGGCGTCGGCGGCGGCCGGGGCATAGTCTGCCGCCGCGGCGCCGGCGATGGCGGTCCACGCGCCGCTCGGCGTCCTGCGCCGCCACTGCCAGCGCGCGTCCCGCACGCCGGCGTCCTCGTCGGCGAGGGTCGCGGTCAGCGTCTCACCGATCCGCGGCTGCCGCGCGGACAGGCTCACCACGCCCGGTTCGTTCACGTCCGTGATCTCGACCCGCACCCGCAGGTCCGCGGCCGGACCGTCGCCGGGTACGGCGGAGACCGTCACGAAGCGTTCCGGGGTCCGCTCGTGGTTCTCGCCCGAGCCGACGTAGCGGAGCATGCCGTCGCGATCGACCGCGAAGCGCCGCTGCTCGTCGTCCGCCGTGATCGCGTACCGGTCGTACGGCCGGCCGCCGGCGGTCTGCAGCGCGACGCAGCCGACCAGCACCGGCTGCGCGCTGCCGTCCAGGTTCTCGGCCAACGGCAGGGCCAGCTCCACGGCATGAGGCGCACTCGCCCCGGCGCCGTCCGCCGTTGCGGCTGCGAGCGTGCCGGACCGCAGTGTGCCGGCGGCCACCACGCGCGCGGCGGGCACGCCCGATTTCGGTTTGCAGCCGAGCTGCGGGCCGCTCCCGTCACCGGCCGTCAGCGTGCCGGACAGCGCGGCGTTCGCCACGCCGGTGTTCATCCGGTAGTTGTCCGCCTTGAAGCCGCCGCGGTCCGCCAGCGAGTAGGTCACCGCCAGACGGTACGTGCCGGGGGCGGACGCCGGGAACCGGCCCGTCACCACCAGCCCTCCGTCCCGGAAGTCGGCGACCTCGGCGTCCAGCACGCCGGCGCCGACCGCGCGGCTGGTGTCGAATGTGGCGTCGGTGGTGCCGTCGGCGGCGCGGGAGACGACCGTGACCCCGCTGATCGCCGTGATCGGCCGCGGCGTGATGGCGTAGACGACGCCCGGGGCGAGGATGAAGGCGTACCTGGCCTCGATGCCGGCGGCGTAGGGCAGCGGGTCGGCGAGCACGAAGGCGTAGCTGCCGGCGTCGTGGGTGCCGTCGTCTTCGCGCGACAGCGGGTTGGTCGTGAAGAACGTGGTGGCGGCGCTGTCGCCGTCCGCGAAGGGGCCGGACACCTCGAACGCGAACTCCGCCGGCTCCGGCTCGCCGTACGTGCGCGTGACCGTGGTCGGCGTGATCGTCAGCGTCGGCCGCGGGTCGGTGCCGCCGGGACCGCTATCGCCACTTGCCGTCAGCGTGCCGGACAGCGTGGCGGTCGCCGCGCCGGCGTCCAGCGCGTAGTTGTCCGCCGTGAAGCTGCCGGAGTCCGTCAGCGAGTAGGTCACGTCGACGTCGTGCGTGCCGGCGTCCGGCTCCGGGAACGCGCCGCTCACCACCAGCCCGCCGGCGCGGAAGTCGGCCACCTCGGCGTCCAGCACGCCGGCGCCGACCGCCAGACTGGTGTCGAATGCCGCGTCCGTGGTGCCGTCGGCGGCGCGGGAGACGACCGTGACCCCGCTGATCGCCGTGATCGGCCGCGGCGTGATGGCGTAGACGACGCCCGGGGCGAGGATGAAGGCGTACCTGGCCTCGATGCCGGCGGCGTAGGGCAGCGGGTCGGCGAGCACGAAGGCGTAGCTGCCGGCGTCGTGGGTGCCGTCGTCTTCGCGCGACAGCGGGTTGGTCGTGAAGAACGTGGTGGCGGCGCTGTCGCCGTCCGCGAAGGGGCCGGACACCTCGAACGCGAACTCCGCCGGCTCCGGCTCGCCGTACGTGCGCGTGACCGTGGTCGGCGTGATCGTCAGCGTCGGCCGCGGGTCGGTGCCGCCGGGACCGCTATCGCCACTTGCCGTCAGCGTGCCGGACAGCGTGGCGGTCGCCGCGCCGGCGTCCAGCGCGTAGTTGTCCGCCGTGAAGCTGCCGGAGTCCGTCAGCGAGTAGGTCACGTCGACGTCGTGCGTGCCGGCGTCCGGCTCCGGGAACGCGCCGCTCACCACCAGCCCGCCGGCGCGGAAGTCGGCCACCTCGGCGTCCAGCACGCCGGCGCCGACCGCCAGACTGGTGTCGAATGCCGCGTCCGTGGTGCCGTCGGCGGCGCGGGAGACGACCGTGACCCCGCTGATCGCCGTGATCGCCCGCGGCGTGATGGTGTAGGCGGCGCCCGGCGCCAAGTTGAAGGCGTAGTGCTCCTTGCCGGCGGCGTAGGGCAGCGGGTCGGCGAGCACGAAGGCGTAGGTTCCGGCGTCGTGGGTGCCGCTGTCTTCGCGTGACAGCGGATTGGTCGTGAAGAACGCGGTGGCGGCGCTGTCGCCGTCCGCGAAGGGGCCGGACACCGTGTAGGCGAACACCGCCGGCTCCGGCTCGCCGTACCCGCGCGTGACCGTGGTCGGCGTGATCGTCAGCGTCGCCAGGGCGGTCAGCGTGCCGGACAGCGTGGCGGTCTCCACGCCGTCGTCCAGCGCGTAGTTGCCGGCCGTGAAGCTGCCGGAGTTCTCCAGCGAGTAGGTCACCGCCACGTCGTGCGTGCCGGCGTCCGGCGACGGGAAGACGCCTGCCACCACCAGCCCGCCGTCCCGGAAGTCGGCGACCTCGGCGTCCAGCACGCCGGCGCCGACCGCAAGGCTGGTGTCGAACTCGGCGTCGGTGGTGCCGTCGGCGGCGCGGGAGACCACCGTGACCCCGCTGATCGCCGTGATCGGGCGCGGCGTGATCTCGTAGACGACGCCCGGGGCGAGGATGAAGGCGTACCTGGCCTCGATGCCGGCGGCGTAGGGCAGCGGGTCGGCGAGCACGAAGGCGTAACTGCCGGCGTCGTGGGTGCCGTCGTCTTCGCGTGACAGCGGATTGGCCGTGAAGAACGTGGTGGCGGCGCTGTCGCCGGCCTCGAAGTCGCCGGACACCGCGAACGCGAACTCGGTCGGCTCCGGCTCGCCGTACAGCCGCGTGACCGTGGTCGGGGTGATCGTCAGCGTCGGCCGGTCGTGCAGCGTGCCGGGCAGCGTATCGGTCTCCGCGCCGCCGGCCAGCACGTAGTTGGCGGTATTGAAGCGGCCGGAGTTCTGCAGCGTGTAGGTCACGGTCACGTCGTGCGTGCCGATCTGGTCCGACGGAAAGCTGCCGCTGACCTGCAGGCCGCCGCCCCGGAAGTCGGCCAGGTCGGCGTCCGCCACGCCGTCGCCGGCGGCCAGGCCGGTGTCGAACGTGGCGTCGGTGTTGCCGGCGGCGGCGGTGCGGGCGACCACCGTGACCCCGCTGATCGCGGTGATCGTCTTCACCGTGATCGTGCCGGTGAGGTCGACGGTGTCCGGCACGGCGTAGTTGGCGGCGTTGGTATTGGCGCCTGCCACCAGTGCGAACACCGGGTTGTCGATGGTGATGCCGGTGCCCACGTCCGCGCTGGCGTAGGCGCCGCCGGTGACGCTCAGGGTGAGACTCTCCGCGCCCACCTCGCCGGTCACCTCGCCGCCGCTGAGCACGGCCCCGTCGAGCGCCGTGCCGCCGTCGTACTCCCTGGTCAGCACCGCGGCCGCCACCGTCACGACCTTGGGAGTGACGGTGTAGCTGCCGAGGGTCGAGACGTCCGGCAGCGCGTACGTGGCGGCGTACGTGCTGGTGATCGCCACGTCGCCGAAGGTGATCGTGTAGCTGCCCGCGTCGTCGCCGGCCGCGCGCGCCAGGCTGCCGGTGAGCACCTGCGCCGCGGTGTCGCCGCTCGCCAGGCCGGTCACCGAGTAGCTGAGATCGTCCGTCGCGCCGTATTCGCGCTCGGGCGTGTCCAGCGTGATCCCCAGCACCGTCTGCCGCGTGACCGTGAGCTGGTAGGACTTGGTGGTGGTCGCGTCCTCCGCGGTCACCACGATGGTGATGGTGGTGGCGCCCTCGGCCACGGTGATGGCGGTGCTGGCCACGCCGCTGTCGACGGGCGTGCCGTTCACCGTGACGGTCGCCTTGCCGGTGTCGCTGACGGTGGGCGTGACCGTCACGCTGGTGACGGCCTGCGCCACGGTGGCGGCGTAGGACAGCGTGGCCGCCGCGAAGGCGGGGGTGAGCGCGACCGTCTGCCCGCCGCCGCTCAGCGTCAGCGCGCTCAGGTCGGCGTCGGCGGACAGGTCGTTGTCGTTGATCGTCACCGTGGCGCTGTTCGCGCCGGTGGATGCCGCGTTCCAGCCCGACGTGGCGGTGGTGATCGTCACGGTGAAGGTCTCGTCCCCCTCCGTGTCGCTGTCGTCGATGGTGGGGATGGTCAGGCCGGCGCTGGTGGCGCCCGCGGTGACGGTGACGGTAGCCGGCACCGTGCCGACGTCCGCGGCCACCGCGGCGCCGGCGCCGCTGCCGTGGGACGCCGCGACGGTAAACGCCAGGTTGCCGGACGGCGCCGTGCCCAGGGTGACGGTCAGCACGGCATCGTCGCCTTCGGTCACCGCGACGTCGCCGATGGAGAACACCTGCCGCCCCTGCCGGGTCACCACGACCCGGTAGGTCTGCGTTTCGCCGTTGTCCGCGGTCACCACGACGGGGATGGTGTTGGCGCCCTCGTTCAGGGTGACGGCGCCGCTGGCCGTACCGCTGGCGACGGAGACGCCGTTCACCGTGACGGCCACCGTGCCGGCGTAGCCGGTGTCCTTGACGGTGGGTGTGACCGTCACGCTGGTGACGGCGTTCGCCACCGTCGCCGTGTAGGACAGCCCGTCCGACGCGAAGGCGGGGCTGAGCGTGACCGCCTGCCCGCCGCTGTCGGCCAGCGCCAGCGCGCTCAGCACCGCGGGGCTGGGCGCGTCGTTGTCGTTGATCGTCAGCGTGGCGGAGCCCGCGCCGCTGGCGGCGGGATCCCAGCCGGGCGTGGAGGTGGCGACCGTCACGGTGAGGGTCTCGGTCGGCTCCTCTTCGGCGTCGTCGATGGTGGGGACCGACACGTTGAACGCCCGGGTGCCGGCCAACCTCAGGGTCAGCGGTGTCTGCACCGAACCCACGTCCGCCGCCACGGCGAAGCCGGCGCCGCTGCCGAACTCCGTCGCGACGGTGAAGCTCAGGAGCGGACTGGCAGGCGCACCCTCGCCCAGGACGACCAGCAGTTGGGCGGTCTGGCCCTCGGTTACCGTCGCGTCGCGGATGAGGAAGGTCTTCCCCGCCTGCCGCGTGACCGTGACCCGGTAGGTCCGGGTCGTGGCCCCATCCTCCGCGGTCACCACGATGGTGATGGTGTTGGCGCCCTCGACCAGGTTGATGGCGGTGCTGGCCACGCCGCTGGCGACGGTCGAGCCGTCCACCGTGACGGTCGCCTTGCCGGTGGCTCTGACGGTGGGCGTGACCGTCAGGCGGGTGATGTCGTTCTCCACCAGCCCGGTGTAGGTCAGCGTGGCCGGTGCGAAGCTCGGACTGAGCGTGATCGCCGTGTTGAATCGGCCGGTCAGCGTCAGCGCGCTCAGGGCCGCGTCGGCGGGGGGCCGGTCGTCGTCGGCGATCGTCACCGTGGCGCGGTTCGCGCCGCTGGATGCCGCCGTCCAGCCCGCCGTGGCGGTGGAGATGGTGACCGTGAAGGTCTCGTCCGACTCCTCGTCGGTGTCCTCCGCGGTGGGGATGGTCAGGGTGGCGCTGGTGGCGTTCGCGGCGACGGTGACGGTGCTCGGCACCGTTCCCACGTCCGCGCTCGTCGCGTCGCTCGCGCCGGTCCCGTACGCGGTGGCCACGGAGAACCCCAGACCGCCGGGCGGCGCGGGCGCGCCCAGCGTGACGGTCAGCACGGCTTCATCCCCTTCCGGCACCTCGACGTCGGCGATGGAGAAGACCTTGTTCCCCCTCCGGGTCACCGTTACGACGTAGGTCCGGGTTGCGCCGCCCGACGTCACCACGATGGTGATGGTGTTCGCGCCCACGTCCAACGTGATGGCGCCGCTGGCCGTGCCGCTGGCGACGACCGTGCCGTCCACGGTGATGGTGGCCCCGGCGGTGGCGGCGGTGGGCGTGACCGTCACGCCGGTGACGGTGTTCGCCACGGTGGCGGTGTAGGACCGTATCCTGGGGTTGAACGGCCTGAGCGCCGGAATGAACCCGCCGACCCGCTGCCCGTTGTCGTCGGTCAGCGTCAGCGCGCTCAGGTTCGCGGCGCTGGACAGGTCGTTGTCGACGATCGTCACCGTGGCGCTGTTCGCGCCGGTGGACTTCGGCGACCAGCCCGTGGTGCTGGTGGTGGCCGTCACGGTGAAGCGTTCGGCCGGCTCATCGAGGGCGTCGTCCACGGTGGTGATGGTCAGGGCAGCTTCCCGGTCGCCCGCGGGGACCGTGACGCTGCTCGGCACCGTTACGTCCGCCGCCGACGCCGCGGTCGGACCGCTTCCATAGCTCGCCGCGACGGAGAACACCAGGCCGCCCTGCGGCGCGTCCGCATCCAGGCTGACGAACATCTCCTTGGTGTCGCCCTCCGTCACCACCGAACTGAAATGTCGTGTCCCGTCCCCCCTGATCTCGGTCTTGAAGCCGAACGAGTAGACCTTCTGCGCGCTGGGCGTGCCGAACGCGCGGGCCCAGGAGGGCGTCGCGCCGGCCGCCGAGGCCGTGAGCTGCACTTCGTACCTCGTGCCATTGGTGAGACCGGTCATCTCGTAGGTATGGGTGCCGCTCGAGATGAGGATGCCGTTCGCTGATACGGTGCCCAAACTGAGCCGTGCAGGATTCAACCACGCGGTCTTCCCCGCTTCGCGCCACCGGATGAAATGATTGACCGGCGTCTGCGGCGCGCTCCACGTCAACGTCAACGTCCCGTTGCCCGCCTGCAGCGACAGGCCGGTCGGCTTGGCCAGCACCGTCGCGCTCGGCGTGGACTCCCCTGCCGCCCAGTCGCCGCCGATCGCTCCGGCGGGGGCAACCGGCTTGACCTGGACGACGTAGGTCACGCCGTTGACGAGCCCGGTGATCGTGTGCGCGGTGCCGGTGGCCGACGTTCCCGCCGCGGACGGCTGCCAGGGTGGTTGTGGGTTTCCAAAGGAGACTCTCCAGCGTATCAGGTGGCCGGTGTCGGTGCCTGGATTGTTCCAGTCCACGACCAGCTTCTTGTCGCCCGGCGTCACGTCCAGGCTCAGCGGCTTGCGCAGGTGGACGTTGTAGCTCGCCGTGGTTTCGTTCTCCGCGGTCACCACGACGGGGATGACGTTCAGGCCGTCGTTCAGGGCGACGGTGACCGGGCTGGTGGCGGCCTTGCCGTCGATCGTGGCGCGGGCGCGCGCGTGGTTGGGGGTGGCGCCGACGGTCACGCTGACGACGCCGCCGCCCACGTTCGCCTGGCGGTGGCAGACGCTGGCGGCGGAGCACGCGCCGAGCGTCACCGTGCCGCCGCTGTGGGTCACGGTCGGCCCCGAGCTGAGGGTCTTGTCGGCGGACCGCTTGCGCCGCACGCTCAGCTCGTAGGTGTTCGTGTGGTCCGTGCCGCCGGGCACATCCTGCGTCACCTCGATGCGGATGACGTTGTGCGCGGAAGCCGCCGGCGCGCTCGTCTCCAGGGCGAGGGCGCCGCTGGCCGTGCCGCTGGCGACCGTCACGGGCGCCGCCGCGGCGCCCCCGGCCGGGGTGAACGTCACCTCGACGGTGATCGTGTTGCTGGCCGTGGTGGCGGTGGGCGTGACCGTCACGCTGGTGATGGCGTTCTCCACGGTGGCGGCGTAGCCGGTGAAGGTGTGCATGGCGAACGCCGGCGAGACCGAGACCGCATTGCCGTCGCTGCCGGTCAGCACCAGGTTGCTCAGGGTGGCGTGGTCGTCGTCGGTCACCGACACCGCCACCGTGTCGACCGACAGGCTGCTGCCGTACTTGGGATCGGTGCTGACGGACTGGTGGGTGACGTCGACGGACTCGTCGTCGGCGTCGTCGTCGGTTTCGGCGGTGACGGTCACGGTCTGCGCCACGTTCCACTGGTCGATGGCGAAGCTGACCCTCGGCTGCGGGGGGAGGCTGGCCGCGCCGGAGTCGGCGCTGCTGGGGGTGACGGTCACGATGTGCGTGGGCTGGCTGTCCAGCACCACGGTGTAGGCGCCCGTCGCGCCCTCGTCGATGTCGAGGGTGGTCGGGGTCACCGTCACCCCGGCGGTGTCGTCCTCGGTGATCGTGATGGTCGCCGTCGAGCCGGTCGCGTCGCGGGTGTAGTGGTCGCCCAGGTCGTCGGGCGTGGTATCGGCCGCGGCGATGCTCAGCGCGATGGTCTCGTCGTCCTCGTCGACGTGGTCGTCGGTGATGGTGATGGTCAGGTTCCTGGTCATCGCGTCCGACGGGCCGAAGGTCACCGACGTCGGGGCGCTGAAGTCGGCGCCGTCGGTCGCCGAGCCGGAGCCGACCTCCACGTCGAACGTGACGGAAGCGCTCGGCCGGTGGCTGATGGTGACGGGCACGCTCAGCGAGCCGCCGTTCTCCGCCACGGAGTCGTTGTACGCTGTGGTCGCCGCCGCGCTATTGCTGAAGGCGACCGTGGCCGCGGTCCGGTCCTCGGCGTCGTTGATCGTGACGGTGGCGTCGTCGCCGGTGATCCAGCCGTCCGCCGCCGTGGCGCTGAGCGCCACGGTGAAGGTCTCGTCGTTCTCGACCAGGGCGTCCTGGGTGGTGGCCACGCTGATCGTCGTCGACGAGCTGCCGGCGGCAATGGTGTGGGAGCGGCTGCTCAATGCCGTGAAGTCGGTCGCCGTCGCGCTGCCCGCCGTGGTGGAGACCGTGAAACCGGCTGCGTCCGTGGTGCCGCCGGTACGCGCTACCACGAGCGCCGCCGCGGAGCCTTCCGCGACCGAGACGGTCGTGTCGCTGAAGCTGATCTCCTCCGTGGTGTCGGTGATCGTCACCGTCGCGGTGCCGTCGCTCGCGCTCCAGCCGGAAACGCTGGTGGAGATGGTGACGGTGAAGGTCTCGTCGTTCTCCTCCACCGCGTCCTTGACGATGGGGATGGACAGGGTGCCGCTGCTCGAACCGGCGGCGACGGTGAAGGAGGTCGGCACCGTTCCCACGTCGGCCGCCGCGGCATCGCTGGTGACGCTGAACGCCAACCCATCCGGAGAAGGCGCGTTGCTGCTCAGGGTAACCGGCAGGGCCGCGGTTGTGCCCTCGGCGGCGGTCACGTCGTCGATGGAGTAGGTCGGGGTCGAGGTCGAGGCCGGCGTTCCCTCTACCGAAGTTGACCAGATGACATTATTACGCGCCACCTGCGTTCCGACCTGAACCTCGTACGTCGTGCCGTTGGTCAGGCTTGTTATGCTGTAGGATGTCGTGGTAGCGGATACGGCGTTCTGCGTCCAAGTCCCCTGCGGCTGCTTGATCCGATGTTGTACTACATGCCGCTGTTTCGTGCCCGTAGCGACGGTCCACGTCACCCTTAACGTCTCGTTACCCGCGGTTACCGAGACGTTGGTGGGGGCGGCAGTCGCGACCTGAGCCGTCGCGGGTGCGGCGACGAACAGCAGCAACGCCCCCGCCAGCGCGGCGCACAGGGTGCGAACCGACCCGCGTCCGGCGCTACGGCCCTCGATCGCCATGCCGGCGACGCGGGCGGTCACGTTACGCCCGACGCCCGACGCCCGACGCCCGACGCCCGACGCCCGACGCCCGACGCCCGACGCCCGACGCCCGACGCCCGACGCCCGACGCCCGACGCCCGACGCTGTAGCACACGGCCGTCATCACGTCAAGTGGCCCTCCGTCAAAGCCCATCAAAGCCACTTATATATCGCCCATTCGCGCACTCGCGTCAAGGGGTGCTCATGCGGCCCGGAGCATCCGCGAAACCGTGTATTGGCCACGTCCGTCTCGCGAAATCGCGACCGGGCAGTCTGCGATGTGGCGAGCGTCACCAGCTACCGGCGCGGGGCACCATGCACGTCGCTCCTGCGCACGGCCGTCAACCCGAACAGCACGCGCCGCACCTCGTCCGCATCCACTGCCAGCGCCGCGGCGATCGCCACGTGCGCGTCACCAGCAGCGTCAGGTCGTGTGTGGGGGCGTCCGGGGTGCGGCGTACGGCGGTCTCCCGCGGTCCGCGCGGCCGGTCAATCGCGCACCGGTTCGACGCCGAACTGCTTCCTTGGGTGTGAGAGCCAAACAGTGCGGCGTGTGCTCGACACCGATCTCACCGGCGCCGCTCGCGGAGGAGCTCCGCGATACGCGCCTCGGCGGCCCGGCGCGCGGCCGCCTCCCGGTCGGCGCGCACGGTCTCCCGGTCGGCGCGGACATGCTCTTCCAGGTGGCTCAGCAGCACCTGACCGGTCACCGGGTCGCGGAACCGGAATTCGCCTTCGCCGTCGATGAACAACTCCAGTTGCAGCACCTCGCTGCTCAGCGTCGGACCGCCGCCCGCACTTCGCCCGGCCGCCAGCGTCTCATACCGGCCCGCCGCCAGCCGCGCCCCTTTCAACCTCGTCCCCAGGAACTCCCCCGTCGGGTCGTACTGACAGTACTCCCGCACTCCCAGCCGCTCGTATACCCGCCGCTTCGCTCCCTCGTCCTCGCGCCAGGTGTTCGGCGACGCCACTTCCAGCACGAAGTCCGGCGCCTTGCCTTCTTCCCACAGCAGGTACGTCGGTCGCTTGCGCCTGGCCACCCCAAACGCCACGAACACGTCGGGGGCGATCGACGCCCTCGGATTGCCTTCCTGGTAGTAGATCAACAGGTCGCCCGACACGTATACGTCCTCGTGCTCGGCGAACCTCGTCGCCAGCACGTCCATGGCGTAGATGATCGCCAACCGTTGCGCGTCGCTCCTGCGCACGTCCGTCAACTCGACAGCGCGCGCCGCACCTCGTCCGCATCCACTGCCAGCGCCGCGGCGATCGCCTCGGCATCCTGCCCCAGGCCATGCAGGCGGCGGATCGCCTGCGCGAGCAGCAGGCGCCGCTCCTGCTCCGCCTGCTGCTGAGCCTGCTCCGCTCGCTGCGCCCGTTGCCGCTCCTGTGTCAGCAGGCGGTCGCGATGCTCCACCTGCCGCCGCTCCTGTGCCAGCAGACGGTCGCGATGCTCCACCTGCCGCGCCAGCAGTATCGAGTCCCGCAGCAGCAGGTCCTCCCCCTCCATGGTGCGCCGCACCTCCTCGGTCGCCATCGCCTCCCGCAACTGCCGCAGCACGAAATCGCACTCCGCCGGGTACTCCCCTTCCTCGATCGTCAGCACGTGCGCGTCGCCCCGTCCGTTGCCTTTCACCAGACCCTGGTCGAAGATCGCCAGCACCTGCTCCAACTCGTCCCGCCGCCGGCTCGCCAGCCGCGGTATCTGGATGATGTGGCTGCGGTGATGGATCCCCTCGACCAGCGGATGGCTCGCCTCAAGCTCACGCCCCGTGCGCCGCTCGGTCACCCGCGGACACACGTCGAGCACCGCCTCGTCCGACAGGTCATCCAGGGCGTAGCCCAGGAAGTAGATGGTCACGATCGGCACCGCCTCGGTGCGCCCCGACGGATGGGTGAGGATGTTGTCGCCGCTCGCGATCTGCTGGCCCAGGTAGCGCCGGAAGCGCTCGATCACCGTCGGCGCGCTGGCCTTCTGAATCTCGATCAGCACCTGCCGCTCGCCGCCGCTGGCGGTGCGCACGCGCGCCGCGAAGTCCATCCGCAGCAGCGTCAGCGGCAGGTCGTGCTCGGGGCCGTCCGGGGTGCGGGGCACGGCGGTCTCCTGCGGGCTGACGGTGAGCGACTGCACCGCCAAGCCGGTGATCCTGCCGATCAGCAGGCGGGCGACGCGCTGGTTCTGCATCAGGTACTTGAACACCACGTCGTAGATCGGGTTGGCGACGTCCATACCGGCCCTCCATGCCGGCATTGAACCTGCGGTCCGCGCGGCAGGTCAATCGCCGATCCGTCTCGTCCCGCCTCGGATTGCGACTGGCCGCCCGCGATTTCGCGGATTGCGCCGTCCGTCTCAGGCGTGCGCGCGCTGGACCACGCGGAGGAGTGGCGCGGCCTGCACGCGGTCTGCGTGCAGGGCGCTGCCGGGCCTGCCGGTGCGGTGCTCCCGCACTCGACAACGTGCCTTCGATTATGAGACGGCCGGCGCCACTTCGTTCAGGTCAACACCGATCTCATCGGCGCCGCTCGCGGAGGAGCTCCGCGATACGCGCCTCGGCGGCGCGGCGTGCGGCCGCCTCCCGGTCGGCGCGCGCGGCCTCCTGGTCGGCGCGCACGGCCTCCTGGTCGGCGCGCACGGCCTCCTGGTCGGCGCGGACATGCTCTTCCAGGTGGCTCAGCAGCACCTGACCGGTCACCGGGTCGCGGAACCGGAACTCGCCTTCGCCGTCGATGAACAACTCCAGTTGCAGCACCTCGCTGCTCAGCGTCGGACCGCCGCCCGCACTCCGCCCGGCCGCCAGCGTCTCGTACCGGCCCGCCGCCAGCCGCGCCCCTTTCAACCTCGTCCCCAGGTACTCCCCCGTCGGGTCGTACTGACAGTACTCCCGCACTCCCAGCCGCTCGTATACCCGCCGCTTCGCTCCCTCGTCCTCGCGCCAAGTGTTCGGCGACGCCACTTCCAGCACGAAGTCCGGCGCCTTGCCTTCCTCCCACAGCAGGTACGTCGGTCGCTTCCGCTTCGCCACCCCATACACGACGAACACGTCGGGGGCGATCGACACCCTCGGATTGCCTTCCTGGTAGTAGATCAACAGGTCGCCCGACACGTATACGTCCTCGTGCTCGGCGAACCTCGTCGCCAGCACGTCTCGGGCGTAGATCATCGTCAGCCCCTGCGCGTCGTTCTCGGCCATCGGCTTGCCGTCCGAACTGGGGTACTCAAGCGCAACGGGCGCCGGAGGCGGAACAACCGGTGTGCTCATGGGACATCCTCTCCGCAACGATACGGCACAAACAGCCGCGACTCAACGAGTCGTCTCGGGAATATCGATTATGAGACGGCCGGCGCCACTTCGTTCAGGTCAACACCGATCTCATCGGCGCCGCTCGCGGAGGAGCTCCGCGATACGCGCCTCGGCGGTGCGGCGTGCGGCCGCCTCCTGGTCGGCGCGCACGGCCTCCCGGTCGGCGCGCACGGCCTCCTGGTCGGCGCGCACGGTCTCGCGGTCGGCGCGCACGGTCTCGCGGTCGGCGCGCACGGCCTCCCGGTCGGCGCGGACGTGCTCTTCCAGGTGGCTCAGCAGCACCTGACCGGTCACCCGGTCGCGGAACCGGAACTCGCCTTCGCCGTCGATGAACAACTCCAGTTGCAGCACCTCGCTGCTCAGCGTCGGACCGCCGCCCGCACTCCGCCCGGCCGCCAGCGTCTCATACCGGCCCGCCGCCAGCCGCGCCCCTTTCAACCTCGTCCCCAGGAACTCCCCGGTCGGGTCGTACTGACAGTACTCCCGCACTCCCAGCCGCTCGTACACCCGCCGCTTCGCTCCCTCGTCCTCGCGCCAGGTGTTCGGCGACGCCACTTCCAGCACGAAGTCCGGCGCCTTGCCTTCTTCCCACAGCAGGTACGTCGGTCGCTTGCGCCTGGCCACCCCATACGCCACGAACACGTCGGGGGCGATCGACGCCCTCGGATTGCCTTCCTGGTAGTAGATCAACAGGTCGCCCGACACGTATACGTCCTCGTGCTCGGCGAACCTCGTCGCCAGCACGTCCATGGCGTAGATGATCGCCAACCGTTGCGCGTCGCTCCTGCGCACGGCCGTCAACCCGACAGCGCGCGCCGCACCTCGTCCGCATCCACTGCCAGCGCCGCGGCGATCGCCTCGGCATCCTGCCCCAGGCCATGCAGGCGGCGGATCGCCTGCGCGAGCAGCAGGCGCCGCTCCTGCTCGGCCTGCTGCTGAGCCTGCTCCACCTGCCGCCGCTCCTGCTCCGCCTGCTGCTGAGCCTGCTCCGCTCGCTGCGCCCGTTGCCGCTCCTGTGTCAGCAGGCGGTCGCGATGCTCCACCTGCCGCCGCTCCTGTGCCAGCAGACGGTCGCGATGCTCCACCTGCCGCGCCAGCAGTATCGAGTCCCGCAGCAGCAGGTCCTCCCCCTCCATGGTGCGCCGCACCTCCTCGGTCGCCATCGCCTCCCGCAACTGCCGCAGCACGAAGGCGCACTCCGCCGGGTACTCCCCTTCTTCGATCGTCAGCACGTGCGCGTCGCCCCGTCCCGTTGCACGCGGTCTGCGTGCTGGGCGCTGCCGGGCCTGCCGGTGCGGTGCTCCCGCACTCGACAACGTGCCTTCGATTATGAGACGGCCGGCGCCACTTCGTTCAGGTCAACACCGATCTCATCGGCGCCGCTCGCGGAGGAGCTCCGCGATACGCGCCTCGGCGGCGCGGCGCGCGGCCGCCTCCCGGTCGGCGCGCACGGCCTCCTGGTCGGCGCGCACGGCCTCGCGGTCGGCGCGTGCGGTCTCCCGGTCGGCGCGGACATGCTCTTCCAGGTGGCTCAGCAGCACCTGACCGGTCACCGGGTCGCGGAACCGGAACTCGCCTTCGCCGTCGATGAACAACTCCAGTTGCAGCACCTCGCTGCTCAGCGTCGGTCCGCCGCCCGCACTCCGCCCGGCCGCCAGCGTCTCATACCGGCCCGCCGCCAGCCGCGCCCCTTTCAACCTCGTCCCCAGGAACTCCCCGGTCGGGTCGTACTGACAGTACTCCCGCACTCCCAGCCGCTCGTATACCCGCCGCTTCGCTCCCTCGTCCTCGCGCCAGGTGTTCGGCGACGCCACTTCCAGCACGAAGTCCGGCGCCTTGCCTTCTTCCCACAGCAGGTACGTCGGTCGCTTCCGCTTCGCCACCCCATACACGACGAACACGTCGGGGGCGATCGACACCCTCGGATTGCCTTCCTGGTAGTAGATCAACAGGTCGCCCGACACGTATACGTCCTCGTGCTCGGCGAACCTCGTCGCCAGCACGTCTCGGGCGTAGATCATCGTCAGCCCCTGCGCGTCGTTCTCGGCCATCGGCTTGCCGTCCGAACTGGGGTACTCAAGCGCAACGGGCGCCGGAGGCGGAACAACCGGTGTGCTCATGGGACATCCTCTCCGCAACGATACGGCACAAGCAGCCGCGACTCAACGAATCGTCACGGAATAGCGATGCCGGCGTCGATGCCGAGCCCGGCGGCCGCGGCGACGAAGCGGTCCCAGATGTCGCGCGCGATCGGGACGCCGTGCCGCGTGCGGTGGGCGCGGGCGCGCGCCTCTGCCAGGCCCGGGTAGAGCACCCGGTCGTTGCCGGCGGCGGGCGCGCTTTCGCGGATCGCGGCGAGCAGCGCGTCGTTGCCGTCCAGCACGCCCGAGAGCGGCTGGAACAGGTCGGCGCGCAGAAGCAGAAAGGTCACCCCCTGGTGGCTCATGAGCGGCACGCCTTCATCCGGCACCGCGTGCGCGTCGGCGCCGGTGAACGACCGGCCGAGCAGCTCCACCGCCAGCATGATCGCGAACCCCTTGTGACCGCCTGCCTCGCCGCCGAAGGGCAGGTAGGCGCCGCCGGCGAAGAAGTCGTCGGGATCGGTGGTCGGGCGCCCCGCGGAGTCGACGATGCTGGCCGGCGGCAGCCGCTCGCCGCGCGCCTGCGCGTTGGCCACCTTGACCCCGGACAGGGCGGTGGTGGCGAAGTCGATGACCACCGGCGCCTCGCGGCCGGCGGGAAAGCCCATGCAGAACGGATTGGTGTCCAGCAGCCGGTCGCGACCCCCGAACGGTGCGGCGCGCGCGCCGGTGACGGCGAAGCCTCCTGCGCAGATCAGCGAGATCAGTCCCTCAGCGGCGGCCAGCTCCGCGTAGTGGCCCAGCCGGCCGATGTGGTTGGCGCGCACCAGAGCGCCGACGGCCACGCCGGCCTCGCGCGCCAGCGGGATCGCTTCGCGGGTCAGGTGCTCGGCGGCCACCTGGCCGAAGCAGAGCTCGCCGGACACCAGCAGGCGGCCGGCGGAGCGCTCCAGCACGCGCGGCTCGGCGCCGGGCACCAGCTCGCCCCGCTCGATCTCCCCCAGGTACTTGGGGATGTGGAAGATGCCGTGTGTGTGCACGCCGGCAAGCTCGGCGCCGACCAGGTGGGTCGCCAGCGTGTCAGCGGCCTGCGCGCCGGTGCCGACCGCGGATGCGACGCGCGCGACCAGGCGGTGCAGGACGTCGGCCTGTACGAGGACGGTTTCCATGTGCTCGGCGGGCATCCTATCAGGATACGCTCCGGTCAGGGCGCCGGTCACCTCGCCGCCGCTCGTCTCCAGCACGTTGCCGTGTACACTGTGATCGTGTATCAACAGGCGTCATGCGCAACATCACCCTGAGCGCCGACGAGGCGCTCATCGAGGCTGCGCGTGTACGCGCCCGCGCGGAGAACACCACGTTGAACGATGCGTTTCGCCGCTGGTTGGCCGGCTATGCCCGGCGTGATCGACAAGCCGCCGATGCGTTGGCGCTGATCGATGAACTCGGCAGCTACGCCCGCACGGGTGGCCGCACCTTCAGCCGCGACGCACTGAACGAGCGGTGAATTTCGTCGATACGAACGTCTTCGTTTATCTGTTCTACGAGACCGCTTGAAGCGTCCTGCGCCCGGTTGCTCAGCGAGGATTTGCAGGACGGCCAGACGATAGAGCATCTGACCATCGAGAACCCGTTTCTCGATTCACCGATGCACAACCGTGCCGGGCGCTCGTGGTGGCGAAGTCGATGATCACCGGCGCCTCGCGGCCGGCGGGAAAGCCCATGCAGAACGGGTTGGTGTCCAGCAGCCGGTCGCGGCCGCCGAACGGAGCGGCGCGCGCGCCGGTGACCCCGAAGCCGCCCGCGCAGACCAGCGAGATCAGCCCCTCCGCGGTGGCCAGCTCCGCGTAGTGGCCCAGGCGGCCGATGTGGTTGGCGCGCACCAAGCCGCCGACCGCGACGCCTGTCTCGCGCGCCTGCGGGATCGCTGCGCGGACCAGGTGCTCGGCGGGCATCCTGTCAGAGTGCGGGCTGCGCGGTCGCGGCACGATATTTGACAGTGAGCCTGCTCCGCGTTAGCGTAAGGACGGACTGTCTCGATGGCCATGACGACATACCTCAAGGGCCGGCTTAGAAACACGACACTTCCGAAGACGCGAGGACTCTTTCCTCTCTTTGAAGCGGTCGTGAACTCAATCCACTCGATCGAGGATCGATCCGCCGCGTCGAGTGGGCACATATGTGTCGAGATCGTAAGGGATTCCCAAGGGACGATTGCCCTGGAATCGAGCGACAGGAAGCCTGGCCCCGATGCGGTTTCAAACGTAATCGGGTTCAGAATAAAGGACGATGGAGCCGGCTTCACGGACGAAAACATGAAGTCGTTCGAGACACTCGACTGGGATCTCAAGATCGCGAAGGGTTGCCGTGGAATAGGCCGCCTCCTTTGGCTCAAGGCATTTGATAGCGCAAAGGTGACAAGCCGGTACCGCAATGGCGACGGCGTCAGCACGCTGCGAACTTTCCGCTTCGACCGAGACCAGGGAGTTTCCGACCATCGGAGCTGCCCTGCCGACTTTGATGGACCAAGCGAGACGGTCGTCGAGCTCCGGGACTTCAAGGATGATTACCGGCAGTACTCTCTCAAGACTACGAACGCGATTGCCACGGGCTTGTTCGAGCACTGTCTTTGGTACTTTATACGTGAGGGAGGAGCGCCGAGTATCGTGGTCAGCGATGGCGACGATACGGTTGACCTTGATGAGGTCTATCGGGAACACATGATCTCTTCCTCGAAATCGGAGGAGATCAGAATCAAAGATCGACCATTCGAGCTCACCCACGTCAGACAAAGAAACACGGGTTCTCAGTCTCACGTGATCGCGTACTGCGCGGCCGGTCGTCTCGTGAAGGAAGAGAACATAGCTGGCAAAGTTCCCGGTCTTTTTGGGAGGCTTGGGGACGGGGAGGAGTCCTTTGCATACTCGTGCTATGTCGTTTCCGATTACCTCGACAGCATTGTTCGGAACGAGCGAACCGATTTCGATTTTCCCGAGGGATCCCCAACGCTGTTCATCTCCGACGAGATCACGATCGAGGATATCCGGAGCTCGGTCCTCGATCGAGTTCGAGAGTATCTCGGTGAGTATTTGCTAGAGAACAGGAAGGCGGCACAGGATCGAATTGAGCGCTTCGTCGCTCAGACAGCGCCTCGTTACCGACCGATTCTTTCCAGGATTCCGGAGGAAGAGCTCGCCATCGATCCCGCCATGTCGGACGCTGACCTGGAACTCCTCCTCCACAGGCAGCTCAACGACATCGAATGCAAACTGATTTCGGAAGGGCATGACATACTTTCTCCGAAGAGCACCGAGGATTATGGTGATTACAGAACCCGTGTCGCTGAATACCTGGATACGGTGTCGGACGTAAAGAAGTCGGATCTTGCTGGATATGTCTCTCATCGCAGAGTGGTCATCGATCTGTTCGCACGGGCGATCGAACGGGATGAGGACGGAAAATACGTCAGGGAGGAACTCATCCACGATTTGATAATGCCGATGGGCAAGGAATCGGACGATATTTTCTTCGATGATGCGAATCTGTGGTTGATAGACGAACGGCTTGCGTTCCACGACTATCTGGCGTCCGACAGGACCCTTCGGGCGGCGAAGATCACCGGCTCGACAAGCACGAAAGAGCCTGACCTCCTTGTTCTCAATAGATTCGACAACCCCATCCTGGTAGCGGACTCGTCAGGGCCTCCACTTGCTGCGATCGTTGTGGTGGAGATAAAGCGACCGATGAGAAACGACGCGAGGCAGGGGGAGGCGAAGGATCCGATAGAGCAGGCGCTGGGGTATCTCGATCAGATCCGGAGGGGGAAGGTTCAAACAAAGCGAGGGCGGCTGATTCCGCAGTCAGAGGACATTCCGGGGTACTGCTATGTGCTTTGCGACCTGACGGAGACCGTGGTCGAACGGTGTCGGTTGCACGACGGCATTCTTACACGGGACGGAGGGGGGTACTTTTTCTACAACAAGAACTACAAGGCCCATGTTGAAGTCATCTCCTTCGACCGGTTGGTAACCGCTGCCAGAGAGCGCAACAGGGCGTTCTTCGACAAACTCGGGCTGCCGGCGACGTGACTCCGATCCTGACGGCCGAGCCGTTGCTGCTGGACGACCGGCAGATGCGGGAGTTCGTCACCCGCGGCTACCTGTCGTTTCGTCTCGACCTGCCGGAGGCGTTCCATCGGCACGTCCGGGAGCGCGCCCTGGAGGACATCCGCCGCTGCGAGGAGGCCGGCATCCGTTCGCCGCTCAACAACGCGCTGCCGCGCATTCCCGAGCTGCGGCGGGTGTTCGACCATCCCCGCGTCGCCGGGGCGCTCACCAGCATCCTGGGCGCCGGCTACTACCTGCACCTGCACCGCCACGTGCACGACAACCGGCCCGGCAGCGACGCGCAGACCATCCACCAGGACAGCCTGGGCAACAGCCGCTACGCCGTGGACGGCAACCGCCGCCACCACCATTGCCGCTGGGCGATGGCCTTCTACTACCCGCAGGACACGACGCTCGACATGGGCCCGAGCGCGGTGGTGCCGTGCTCGCAGTACCTGACCGAGGGAGCGGGGCTGGACGCCGAGCAGGCGCTGGAGGGGCCGGCCGGCTCGGTCACGGTCGTCCACTACGACCTGTTCCACCGCGGCCTGGCCAACCGGAGCGCGGACACGCGGCTGATGATCAAGTTCCTGTTCGCGCGCATGGAGGAGCCGGTGCGGCCGAGCTGGAACGCGACGCAGGCGGCGTGGCCGGAGGAGCAGGGCGAGGATCCCCGCGACCGGCAGCCGGTATGGCGCCATCACTGGCGGTGGTTCCACGGCGGGTCCGCCGCCAACGGTGACGGGGCGGCCGCGGCGGCGGACGTGCGCGCCCTGGCGCGGGACCTGGACCACGCGGACGAGTGGCGCGGCCTGGCCGCGGCCTACGGGCTCGGCGCCGCCGGTGCCGCGGGCGCTCCCGCCCTGCTGGCGGCGCTCACCGGATGCGATCCGGTCGCCCGGCGGCGCGCCGCGTACGGGTTCGGGCCGCTCGGCCGGGCCGGCGTCGGCGGGCTCATCGAGGCCGCCGGACATGACGACGCCGAGGTGCGCGCCCGCGCCGTGGACGTGCTGGGTGACGCGGGGCGGGCCGCCGGCGACGCGGTGCCGGCGCTCGGCGCGCGCCTCCGCGACGAGTCGTCCGACGTGCGCGCGCTGGCCGCCGATGCGCTGGGGATCGCCGGACAGGGCAGCACCGCGGCCGGAGAGGCGGCCGCCGGCCGTGCCGCAGGGGAGCTCACCACGGCCATGGAGGACGCCGACGCGGTCGTGCGGCGCAACGCCGCGCTGTCGCTGGCGCGCCTGGGACCCGCGGCGGCCGGCGCGGTGCCGGCACTGGAGCGCGCGCTGGACGAGGAGGACCACTACGTGCGCGGCTACGCCGTGCAGGCGCTGCGCCGCGTCGCCACGCCGCGCGCCACGGCCGCGCTGCTGCACCACCTGGAGACCGCCCGCTGGGACCCGCGGCAGGACGCCTTGGCCGCCGGCGCCGCGTGAACGCCGTCTGAGGAGCCCCGCGCCCGCGGCAACGGAGCTTTCGCATCACATCATCACCAACCGGCGTGTGCGACCCGACGGAACGATGCGCTCATGGGCGCTCGGGCGCGACCGGTCCGGCACGCTGCGGCACGCGGAGGTGCCGATCGCGAGGTTGGGCGACCGCAATCATCCTGTGAAGCGGATCGACATCGATGCGCTCTGCAACCGCATCGGCACGGACCTGCTGCGGTGTGACGAGCGCCGTCGCCGCGTTCTGTTCTTCATTCACGGCCATCAACTGGTGTTGCCGGGTCTGCGACTCGATCTGCTGAAGCAACTGCACGGACGATACGCCGGTCCCGACGGATCGGTCGGAACGATCATCTTTTTCGCCTGGCCGGACCGAGGCGTGCCGTGGTCCGAGGACAACGAGGCGCACGTCGCAGGCCGAGCACTGTTCGCCGACCACGGGCACTTGCTCACCCGTCTGTCCCAGGCGTGCGACGGGAAGCTCTACCTGCTGGTTCAGTCGTTCGGCGCCCATCTCTTGAACGGGATGGTCGCGGCGGCGATCGACGAGTGCCACCGGACGCCGATCTTCCGGGCCACCATACTGGTCGGAACCGATGCTCCGCGCGCGGCGGTCCGCTTGGGCGGTGTCGCGGTCCAGAGCCGGGGCGATCGCTGCCGCCGCTACCGGCTCGACGCGCTCGACCGCCTGAGCCAGCGGACGGTGGTCCTCTACGATCCGGCAGACGTGGTCCTGCTCGTGTCGCGCGCGCTGATGATGAACCGCTACCCGCGCCTGGGGCGCCTTGGCTGCGCCGGCCTGCAGGTGCCCGAGCACATCACCTGCCGGGACGTGAACGGGGCCGGCGACCTGCCGCGCTGGCCGCTGACACGTCATCGCTCCTTCATCAAGTCGGCCGGCGTCGTCAAGGCGATCGCCGGTCAGATCCGCTGCTGAGCGGCGGCCTCCCATGCCCGGTGGCGGGCGTAGCTGTGCCGGAATTCGCGGGTGGCCGCGAATGCGGGCGGCAGCGCCCGGCCGCCCGGCAGGCTGAGCCACAGGCGCAGCATCAGCCGGCCGGCATCGCCGCCGGCATCCGCGAAGGCCGAGCGCGCGTGCAGGACGTCGTAGTTGTTGGCGACGACCACGTCGCCCGGATGCATCGCGAACTCGAGGGCCAGCTCGTCGCAGACCGCGTCCATCAAGTCGAGCGCCGCCCGCTGCGCGGACGTGAGCGGCGGCACCTCCGCGAAGCGCTGCGCGGCGTCGATGTACTGGCGCTTGTAGAGCGTGCAGAGGCGTTCCCGGTGGAAGGTGAAGACCGGCACCGACTGGAACGGCGGTGCGCCGTCGTCCTGCTGGCCGCGCAGGTCGAAGTGGAACGGCTGCTGCAGGACCACGGCCAGGTCGGGAGCTTCGCGCACGATGCGGTTGAAGGCGGCGACGCTGGAGACGATGCGGCTCCGTCCGCCGCGCGCGGCCGTGCGCACGCACAGCAGCATGAAGGCGTCGGCGCCGTCGTTGTGGAAGGTCAGGTCGCGGCTGGTCTGGAAGTAGCGGACGTCGCCGTCGCCGATGTCGCGGCCGGTGTCCTGCACGCGGTGCAGGAGCCGGCCGTCGCGATCCTGCGGCTCGGCGGCGCCGAGGTGGGTGCCCAGCCCCCAGAGTAGCAGCTCCAGCTCCCGGTCGGTGTGCTCCGCGACCGGGAAGCCGCGCAGCAGCACGACGCCGCGCCCCCCTTCCAGGCGTCCGGCGATGTCGTCGCAGAGCCCGTCCAGGTTCGGCAGCGGGAAGTCGCCGCGCGTCACCGCGAACGGCACGTCTCCGTCTGTCGCCCGGCGCGCGGCGGCTCCGGCCGCGGCCAGCTCCGCCGCCTGCGCGGGCGACAGCTCGATCACCCAGTCGTCGCTCCCGGCCAGCTCGGCTCCGTCCCACGCCGCCGGCGTAGGCAGGGGTTTGCGCAGGAACCCGCCGCCGTCGCGATCCGCTCCGGTCATCGATCCATCCTCGCCTCCGCCGTCTCGATCACCAGCACCCAGTCCTGGATGATCGGCGGCCGCGGCGGCTGCCAGCGGCCGTCGTCATCCGGCGCGACCGTCCCGGCGTCGTGCTCGCTGCCGCGGCGCGGGTCGAACCACGCCGCCCGGTAGCGGGCGCCCGGCTCGATCCCGCAGACCGTGACGATACAGCGGGTGGGGACGAAGATCACGCGCACCTCGCCCGCGATCCCGGCGGCCAGGGGCTTGAGCGTTGCCGCGAGCGGGTCGTAGTAGTGCCCGCCGGCCCAGGTGATCCACTCGGCATGGGGAAGGAACCGCCACCAGCGATAGCGTTCCAGCAGCCGCTTGCCCAGCCCCACTTGGGCGGAACCGGGGAACGCCATCGCCACGTCCCACGGATCGTCGTCGAACGCGTCGCCGAACACCCGCGGGTCGTGGCCGAACGGGTCCTCGCGCGTGTTCACCTGCCAGATGCCGCTGGCGCCGTAGGTGTGGCCGGCGGCGCCGCGCAGCATCGATCCCCAGAACAGCAGGCGCTGCACGTTCTCCCAGTTCCAGCCGCCTTCACCTTCGTAGCAGCCCTCGCCCAACAGCCGCGGCAGGCGGGGGGAGGCGTCGAGATGGGCATCGAGCTCCTGCATGACCCGCGCCGCCGTGATCACGTCATGCAGGCCGCACTGCGCCATGTCGAGGTCGAGCAGCGAGGCGTCCTCCACCAGGTCGAGCGACCAGCTTCCGGAGCTGGGATGGATGGAGACGGGGCGGCGGAACGGATCCGCGGATCGAACGTAACGGGTGATGGCCGTCCATTCGGCGCGCGCCGTGCGCTGGTGTTCGAGCAGCCGCTTCGAGGGCGGTTCGGAGGGGGCCATCCGGGAGCGGTGCAGGTCGCCCCACAGCTCCGACGTGTAGAACGGCATGAGCGCCTCGCCGGCGATGCACCACACCACCGGATACGCGCCGTAGCGGGCGATCAGGGTGCGCCAGTGCCGGCGCAGCACCTCGGCGCCGGCGAACTGCATGAAGTAGCCCCAGGAGCCGACGATGGCCGGCACCATCCCCAGCTCGACCACGTGCTCGATGCGCCGGTCGGCGGCGTCGAACCAGGCGGGATTCAGCGTCGCGAAGTCCTGGCTCCAGGGAAAGCCGGCCTCGTTGGCGCCGCGCGGGTCGAACGGCGGCATGTCCGGGTAGAGTCCGGCGACCAGCAGCGCCACGGAGAAGCCCTTGCCGGCCCGGTCGGCGGCCAGCCGCTGGAAGTCCTCGGGCCAGGGCAGGCGCTGCACCAGCCCCATCCACCACGTGTCGGCCAGCCACAGGAACGGCGTCCCGTCGGCGTGCTGCAGGTGCCGGGCACCGGGCTCCACGCGCCGTAGCGGCCCGTGCCGGTAGAGCGGGTTGGCCTCATCGGGAGCCGGCTCGACCTCAATGACGCCGGTGCGGCCGTGCAGCGCCGCGTCGCCCGGGTCCGAGCAGCGGGTGACGAACCGGTGCCGGCCCACCGCCGGCGAGGCATAGCGCGCGCCCCACCGCCCCGGGCCGGCTTCGAACGCCGGTAGGATCAGCTCCCGGCCGTCGGGACCGGTGACCAGGACATCCAGCTCGACCCCGGCCGCCTCGGCGCGCGGACGGCCGGAGGCGTACTCCCACGAGCACACCCGGTTCCGTGTGGTATGGAGGAGCTGGTTCATGTCAGCGGCGCGCGCGTCCGTCGTCCGGGCCATCGTCCGGGGGCAGCGTGATGATCACGTCCACGCAATCGGGCTGGCGGCCGACCTCGACCACGCGGTTGACCTTGATCCGGCCGCAGCGGCTGCAGCGGTGCACGATCTGCGGCCGGCGGCCGCTGCGGCGCAGCCCGACCGGCTGCATGAGGCCGCCGCAACGGCTGCGCCGGTCGCCGGGCTCCCGGTCGACGTGCAGGGAGTACAGGCAGAACGGGCAGTGGTTGCGGTAGCTGCCGTCGGTCGACGGCTGCACGTCGGCGCCGCAGCGCAGGCACTGGAAGGGAGCGTTCTCCGTTCTGCGGCTCATCGCAGCCGAAGCGCCCGAGCGGAATCGAACCGCCATCTCAAGCTTGGAAGGCTTGGGTATTGACCGTTATACGACAGGCGCGACGCCCGCCCACCGTAGGGCCGCCCCGTGCGCCTGTCAACGTGCTCCTGTCAACATCGTGCCCGGCGTGCTACGGTTGCGCCGTGGGTCAACGAGGCGAGCTGTTTTCGAGCCGAACGACGGTCGGCAATCGCACCTATTTCTTCAACGTGAAGGAAAACCGGGTGGGCGACATCTATCTCAACGTGGTGGAGAGCAAGAAGCGCGGGGACGATGCCAACTTCGAGCGCCATTCGATCATGATCTTCGAAGAGGACATGGGCGGATTCCTGGCCAGCTTCGACAAGGCGATCCGCTTCATCCGCGCCCGCGAGCAGACTCGCCGCGGCTGGTCGGACACGTCCGGCACATCCGACCAACTCAACTCCGAACCCGAGCGTCGTAGGCGTCCCTGATCCGGGCCAGCGTGTCGGCCGGCAGCGGGGTGCCGTCGGAGATCAGCGCGTTGGCCCGCAGGTGGCCGGGGTCGGTGGTCCCCACGATGGCGGTGCTGACGTCGGCCCGCGACAGCGTGTAGCGCAGCGCGAACTCGACCAGGGGCATCGCTCCGGCCAGCTCCCGCAGCCCCAACCGTTGTGCCAGGTCCCAGCTTTCGCCGAATCCGGTCGCCGGGCGCTGCGCGCTCAGGTAGGCGGCGTTGGCGATGGGCCGCTTGACGATCACCCCCATGCCGCGCTCGCGCAGGGCCGGCAGGAGGTCCCGGTCGGCCTCCTGATGGAGGATGTTGTAGGTGAGCTCCTGCGCGTCCAGCGGCCGCCGGCGCGCCTCCTCCGCGGCGGCCGGACCGTCGCCCGAGACCCCGACGAACCTCGCCCAGCCGCGCGCCTTCGCCTCCAGCAGCGCGTCGAAGGCTGCGTCGGCGTCGTACTCGCCGCGGGGCAGGCCGTGGAACAGCACGATGTCCAGCACGTCCCGGTCGAGCCGCCGCCGGCTCTGGTCGACGATCCGCAGGATGCAGCCCGGCGAGTAGTCGACGACGATCCGCGGCGTTCCGTCCTCCAGCACTTCGTAGTCGCCGCACTTGGTGGCGATGATCACGTCGGCGTCGCGCGGCAGGTGCCGGCCGATCCTGGCCTCGCTCGCGCCGTACATGGCGGCGGTGTCGATGAAGTTGACGCCGACCTCCAGCGCGGTGCGGAGCACCCGCTCCGCGGCCTGTTCCGGGACCGAGCGAATGCCGATCTGCGCGGCACCGAGGCCGATCTCCGAGCACTCGAGGCCCGTCCTTCCCAGCTTCCGATAGCGCATCAAGACACTCCTGTGACGCCCCGCAGGGCGGTGTCGGGCCGCCCGGCGGGCAGGGCGACGTCCCGCCCGCCGACCCCCAGGTGAGATCCGCCCAGCACCATCGCGCCGCGCACGCGATCCGCCGTCCTGCGTACGATCGCGGCCTCCGCGTCGGTGGCGATACCGAAGGCGCCGTCTCCGGGCTCGCCGGCCGCCTCCGCGGTCCGTCGGAAGCACAGCTCGTCGTGATGGGTGCCCTCGCCATCCACCCACCCGACCCGCGCGCCGATCCAGCCGGGTCCCGAGGCCGTCTCCACCTCCGGCGCCGGCCCCGCCGCCGGCGCCGCCGCGAGCACCGTCAGGAGCACGGCGCGCCTGGCCGCGGGAAGCCGCCGCCCGAGCCGGTATGACGGCACCGTGGACCAGTGGGTGCCCCACAGGGACGTATCGGTGGATACGGGGTGCTCCGCCACCGTGGCCAGGTCCAACCGGTTGCGCCCCGTCTCGGACACCGCCCGGCTCCCCTCCATGCGCAGTGGCCCGAGCACGGTGAAGTTCAGCCACACCTCCTCGGGCCGGTCGGACTCCACGTCGTCGAGCAGCAGCACCACGCAGGGCCTGAGGAACACGACGTGGCGGCGCACGCGCCGCGCTCCTGAGTACACCGCCGTGGCGTCGGCCGTGACCCAGTCGACGCCGGCGGGGTCGCCCGGACAGCGGTCGCCCGAGGTGCTCCGGAAGTCGGTGACGGCGGTGTCGTAGGCGACCAGGCCGCCGCGCTGGTCCCGGCCGCCAAAGGTGATCGTGTTGTGGCAGGCGCTCCCCTTGTAGAGGGCGCCCGAGGGGTCGGCGTAGCCGATCATGCCCGGGTCCAGGAGGAGCTGCTCGCCTCCGTACTCGAAGATCACGCTGAGCCGGTCGCGATGGCCGTGCCCGGTGATCTCGCGGATGTTGTTGAGCATCACCAAGCTGTCGCCGGTGCGCCACCCGGTACGGAGAAAGGCCATCGGCTGGTCGCGGTAGACGGCCGCGGGCGGCAGCTCGGGCGCGGCCGTCTGACCGTCCTGCAGGTGCAACAGCGCGGGCAGACTGGCGGGTGCCGTGCCGGCGCCGAAGCGCTCCTCCCAGAAGTAGCGCGCCACCGGATCGCCCAGCCGCCCGGCGAAGAACGCCAGCACGTCGGGGCCGATCCACTCGGCCTCGCTGCCGTCGCTGATCCCCAGGAAGTGGGGCCGGCCGTCCAGTCCAGGCACGTCCCAGGTGGAGCGCATGTGCGTGAGGTATTCCAGGACGCGGGGGAGCGGTTCCGGAATCACCTCCGTGATCTCCCTGCCGCGACAGGCGGCCAGGACGGACAGCGCCTCGACGTACAAGCCGACGGTGCCGACGCCGTAGCCGGGCCCCTCGCCGCAGACGCCCTCGGCGTTCCACGGCGTGCGGCCGAACTCCTCCACGAACTGCAGGGCGAACCGGTACAACTCCTCGTAGCGTGTGTCCCGCCTGACCAGGAAGGCCGTCTGCATCAACAGCGGCATCGCGAACAGGACTCCCTGGTTCATCCTGCTGTAGAACGAGTGCTGCTCGCGCAACTTGTCGGCCAGCAGGTAGATGCCGTGCCGGGCGAAGGAGTCCTCGACCGTCCGCCGCTCGTCCGGGCTGAAGCAGTGGTACAGCATGTCGTAGGCGACGACGATGCCGTGGGCGGCGTCCGCGATCCAGAAAGGGTGATTCAGCGAGCCCGCGAAGCCGCGCGGATGCCAGCCGATGAAGCTGTCCCAGTAGGGGAGCCTCTCGCCGGCCTGAGGCCGGTCCAGGCAGCCGCCGTGCTCAGCGCGCCAGTCGTCGCTGTGCGCCGCTCGCAGGATCCAGCGGCGCGCGGCGACGGCGTACTTTTCTTCGCCGGTGACCAGGTGGGTGGCGGCGACCGTGGGGGCGTACACGCGCATGCCGGCGCCGCGCAGTCCCTTGGGATGGCCGATCCCGCCGCCGAACAGCGTGCCGTAGTAGTTGCGGTCGGTCAGTTCCGTGGCGATGCCGCGGTCCGCCTCGGCCCGGATCTCGTCGAAGATCGCCTTCTGCGGGCCGAGCGCCCGCCGCCTGAGCGCGGGCAACTCGTCGCGGCGGATGAAGAAGCCGAAGGGCAGCCCGCCGGTCACCGGGTCTCCGACGGGCGTGGTGGACTCGGGAGGCTCCGCGAACGGAACCGAGGGTACGTCCCGCCGCGCCGTGGCGCCCGGATCGAGCGGCCAGATCTCGGTGTGCTGGAGGCGCACCGTAACCGTCCGCAGCGGCATGTCGTCCAGCGCGCTCGGCCGGCGCAGCAGGATCCAGAACAGGTTCGCGCCGATCTCCCGCCCCTCGACCCGCCGGTCGGGCCGCTCGGCGACCGACACACGCACGGACCGCAGGATGCGCGCCCCCGCCAGGTCCGCGCCGAAGGTGATCCACTGGCCGAATCCCTCCCGTCCGCGCTCGCCGCCGGTGATCGTGACCGGACGGCCGTCATCCACCAGTGCGGTGACTTCGAGCTCCGCGTCGCGATCCCACAGCAGCTTCGCCATGATCTCCCGGTACTCGCCGACCGGGAGGTCGAAGCGGCGCTCCAGCGTCAGGCGGCCGGGCTCGTCTGCCTGCAAGTACCCGAAGCCCAGCCACGGCGTGGGGCCGCCGTTCGCGAGCTCGGCCGGTCGTCCCCGCGGGAGCTCCCGGGCGGGCCGGTGATCGGTGCCCGGCTGTGGCGCCCGGTAGAAGACCGTTCCGGTCGGCACCGCGGTGGAATCGGGCACGACCCGCCACTCGTCGGGCCGGACGCCCTGTTCGTGCCAGCCGAGCTCGATCACGGTGTCGCTCTCGTTGACGTCCCACCGGGGAGCGTCGGCGGTGCAGGTCACTGCGCCAACCGTGAGCTCAGTCGGCCACATGCCCGGCTTCCGGCGCGACAGACGCATGCCCCCCACCGCCGCCCACCGGGCGCGCGGACCGCGGGGCTCCATGTTGTCCAGCCACAGCCGCATCGGGTTCTCGCCCTGCCAGTCCACGCAGAAGGTGGTCGACCCCAGACAGGTTCCGGTGGGGTCCAGGACTTCCAGCAGGATGCGCTCGGCGGTCCGGCGCGGTGAGGACAGGTCGACGTGCAGTGACCGAAACGCCGTCCATTCCGCCTCCGGAAACGCCAGGGAGAGCGCCCCGTGCCCGGGGTCCCAGCGTACCGCGTCGGTGTCTCCGTTCGGAGTGCCTCCGTGCCAACCGGATGCCGGTCCCCGCCATTGTGTTGCCGCGTCCATCGCTCCTCCTCCCGGCTGAACGTATCCGCGTCGATGCGTAGCCCGCCCCTCGGGGGACGATCCTAACAGTGAGAGGCAGTGACCCGCAGGTTGCAGCTACCTGGCGATCGACGAAGCAGGAGGGCATTAGGCCGCGTTCTGATCAGATGCCTTTAGATTGACAAGTGTCCATCGACGCTTTACAATCCTGCGATGCCGATGAAGAACCCCCCACACCCCGGCAAGGCGGTGCGCGTATCGTGCCTGGAGCCGCTCGGCCTCAGCGTCACGGAAGGTGCGAAGGTATTGGGCGTGAGCCGTCAGGCGCTCTCGAACCTGGTCAACGGCCGTGCGCGGATCTCGGGCGACATGGCGATTCGGCTGGCCAAGGCCTTCGGCTCGACGACGGAGACCTGGATACGGTTGCAAGCGGCCTACGACGTCGCGCAGGCGCAAGCACGAGAGGATCAGGTCGAGGTCGAACGCTACGAACGGCAGCCGGCTTGAAGATGACCAACGGGTAGCCTCACTCCTGCTCCCGGCTGAGTGTTTCCATGTCGATGCACGCTCCGCCCGGCGCGCCGATTCCCAGCCGGCCAGCACCGGCGCCAGCGTCAAGGACCGCAAGAAGGAGATCGGCAAGGGCCTGCTCAACAAGATGCTCGCAGACCTCGGAATCGACAAGGACGACTTCTAGTAGTCCGTCAATCTCTAACAGTCGGGTAGAGATGACGCAACTTGATGCGGGCATCATCGGTCGTGAAGCGCCACTGCACTGGGCCGCTCGCCCGATTGCGCGCTTCGGTCCAGGCATCTACTTCGGTGCGCAGGGAGTCGATGTCTGGTATCCGGCGATCCAAACATTGGCGCGCCAGCACGCTGAGCTCACACTCAGCGATGTTCAGCCAACTCCCATGGTTCGGCGTATACACGAACTCCAGCTTGTCCAGCAAGGCGCGCGCCTTCGCCGGCTCGAAGGTCTTGTACAGCGACGCCCCGGTGTGCGTACTCAAGTTGTCCATCACCAGCGTGATCCGCTGCGCCTGCGGAAAGTCTTCTTCCACCAACCGGCGCACCCCTTCGGCCCAGGTCGGCGCCGCATGGTCGGTTGCCACGTCGGTCCGCCGCCAATCTTCAAACGGCGCGTAGTACATCAGCAGATGCCCCACCCCGTTGCGTCGGTACTCGGCGTCGGCGCGGGCTGCGTGGCCCGGCCGCATAGGTTGCGGTGGCCGAATCTCCTGCACGCACTGCTTGCTCGACTCATCCATGCAGATCACCGGATGGGACGCATCGTACGGCCGGGTATACACTTGCAGGACGTTCTCCATCCCGCACACGAAGGCGGCGTTCTCCTGGGGCGGGATGCACCACATCTGCTGTCGCCACGGCTTGATCTTGTTTTTTTAGCACCGTGCGCACCGTCTCGTGGGAGATCGAGCGTACGATCTGGCGCCGCTTCAACTCATCGCACAGCATATGCAGCGTCCACCGCGCCCGCCCCGCCGGCGGGTCGCTACAGGCGATGGCGATCAACTGTGCCTCTCCCTCACCGTCCAGCACCGTAGCCCGTTCCCGGCTGCGTTTGCGCCGCCCCAAGGCGGCCTCCAGCCCTTCCAGCACACAGCGCTGGCGAATCCTCTCGACATGCCGCGCAGAGACCCCTACCTCACTCGCTATCTCGGTGTCCCGACAGGCAGGCCCATGTTCTCCTTGATCAGCCAGCAACAGGACCTGTGCATGCCGTCGACGGTAGGCAGCCACCGTTCCCTTCTCCACCAATGCGGTCAGTTCCTCACGTTCCGTCGCGCTCAGATCGACGATGTACAGCTTCTTCACGATCACCCCTCCCAGTGTGACGGTGATGGTCTACGCTATACATCGGAATCCGACCTTTTCCTCTTGAAGTACTACTAGGAGTCTGTCGGATTTGACCGATCGGGGCGGCGCAGTGCGAAGGAGGGGTGGCCGGCAAACCTGACACGCAGGTGGAGGCGGCGCGGCGGTCGGGGTAAGGTGGCGCAAGCCGTAGCAACACGCACCGAGGGCCTATGTCAGGCGAATTTCGAACCATCGATCGCGACACGCCGATGCTCATGCCGGCGTCGATTCAAGAGTGGCTGCCGGAACAGCATCTGGCGCGCTTCGTCGTAGAAATCGTCGATCAGCTTGATCTGAGCGAACTGACCAGTCGCTACGGGGGCGGCGGCAAGCAGGCCTATCATCCGGCGCTACTGGTGGCGCTGTTGTTCTACGGGTACGCGACCGGGGTGTTCTCCAGCCGGAAGCTGGAGCAGGCGACCTACGACTCGGTGGCGTTTCGCTACATCAGCGCGGACCGCCATCCGGACCATGACACGATCGCGAGCTTTCGCAAGCGGTTTCTGGGGGAGTTGGAGGGGCTGTTTCAAGCAAATCCTGGTGCTGGCGTCGAACCTGGGGGTGCTGCGGCTGGGATCGGTGAGCCTGGACGGGAGCAAGATCCAGGGCAACGCCAGCAAGCACAAGGCGATGAGCTGGGGCTATGCGAACGAGTTGGAGAAGCAGCTTGAGCAGGAGGTGCAGATGCTGCTTGAGCTGGCCGAGCGGGCTGACGGCGACAGCGAGGCGCCGCAGATGGAGTTGGACATCCCGGAAGAACTGCAGCGGCGCGAACAACGGCTGGCGGCGATCCAGGACGCGAAGGACAAGATCGCCGAGCGGGCGCAGGAGCGCTACGAGGCCGAGCAGGCGGAGTACGAACAGAAGTTGGAGCAGCGGCGCGAACGCGAGGCAGCAACGGGCAAGAAGCCCAGAGGGCGCCCGCCGCAGGAGCCTGAGGCACGACCGAAGGACAAGGACCAAGTGAACTTCACGGATGAACACTCGCGCATCATGCCGTGCGGCGGCGGCGAGTTCGTGCAGGGCTACAACGCGCAAGCGGCCGTCGAGCACGACAGTCATCTGGTGGTGGGCAACCACGTCAGCCAAGCGACCAACGACAAGCGCGAAGTCGAGCCGGCGTTGAACGAGTTGGCGAAGGTCGCCGAGGAACTGGGCGCGCCGCAGGTCATGGTGGCGGACGCCGGCTACCACAGCAAGGAGAACGTGGAGCGGTGTGAGCGGGAGGGGATCGAGCCGTATATCGCCAGCAGCCGCGAACACCACAACCAGCCGCTGGCACAGCGGATGCAAGCGCCGTCGGCGTGTCCTGCGGACGCGGATGCAGTGACGGCGATGCAGTACCGCCTACGGACCGCCGAGGGCAAAGCGATCTACGGCAAGCGCAAGGCGACGGTGGAGACGGTGTTCGGGGTGATCAAGGAGGTGCTGGGATTCCGGCGTTTTCATCTGCGCGGACTGCAGGCGGTGCGGGGAGAATGGAATCTGGTGTGCACGGCGTGGAATCTGAAGAGGCTGTATGTTCTGGCAGGGTGATCGCACGCTGGTGAGGGCAGACCATGGACCCAAGAACTTGGCGCCAGCGATGAAAAGTGGCGAGCATTCCGGGATCTGCCCACGTCCCTTACCCCCGCAGCCGCTCTTGGTCGCGAACCAGAGCGCTTGGCGGCCTCATCGCCGGTATCTCACCGCCAGCCCGGATGCATGAATCCGACAGACTCCTAGTGGCAGCGAGCGAAGATGCCCGCCTGGAGGATCGACGCCATGTCTGGAACCTACAACTATCCCGCCGAAATCGAATGCGACGACGACGGTCGCTATGTCGTTTCGTTCCCGGATTTCGGTTGGGGCGCAACGGATGGCGCCACGCTGGAAGAGGCGCTCGGCGAAGCCAGGGATTTGCTGCGGGAACTGATCGCCACCACGATGCGGGAGGGCAAGGGGTTGCCCGAGCCATCACGCACCGGCAAACAGCAGCACTTGGTGGTTCCCCCGGTACCGATAGCTCTGAAGGCAGCGGTGTACGAGGCGTTTCGGGAGACAGACATGTCGCAACGCCGTTTGGCCCGCGACCTTGATGTGGCCGAGAGCGAAGTCCGGCGCATGTTGAATCCCGACCATGCCACCAAGGCGGCCACGATCGACCGGGCCCTGCGCCGGCTGGGGAAGCGCCTCACCGTGACCGTCGACCGAGCTGCCTGATCCGGTTCAGCCCCTACAGGCGGCCTACGATGTCGCGCAGGCGCAAGCGCGAGAGGATCAGGTCGAGGCTACTCCTCCTTTCCGCTGAACGCGGCCACGTCCAAGCACTGACCGCCCCGGCGCGCCGATTCCCAGCCGGCCAGCACCGGCGCCAAAGTCGCCAAGCCGTCGTGGTAGTCGCTCAAAACGAGGGACGGATCTCCGGTCCGCACTGCCTTGATGAACGCCCGATCCTGCGCCGCCCACGGGTCGAACGGCTCGTCGCGGAAGACCGTGACGCCGTCGCGCTCGATGCGGTCGTAGCCGTGCAGGGCAAGGTGGCCGCCCTCGTACAGGACCGTGAACCAGTTGTCGGGAGGCGCCGACCCGATGCCGTCCACCAGGGTCATCGTCATCGTCGCGCCGCCGGTCAGCCGGAAGTGGTAGCAGTAGGACAGCGGCTGCCGGTAGCCGGCCGGGTGGTAGTAGAACGCCTGCGCCGTCTCGACGTTCAGCCCGCTGACGTAGCGGGCGCAGTCGAGCGCGTGCACCCCCCAGCCCAGCCCGCTGCCGCCGGTTCGCACGAAGCTGTCGCGACCCTCCGCCGACCCGTCGGCGCCGGTCTTCAGACGCTCGGAATCCCGCGCGCCGGTGGTCCCCTCGGAGAGGAAGTTGATGTGGATGATCCTGCGCCCGGCGAGGAGCCTGCGTGCCTCCTGAAACAGCGGGCGGTAGCGCTCGCGAAAACCGACGGTGCTCAGCACCCCCGCCCGGCGCACCGCGGCATCGACGGCGTGCGCGACCTTCATCGACAGCGCCTGCGGCTTCTCGCTGAACAGGTGGATGCCCTGCGCTGCGGTGCGAGCTTCGACGTCGGTGCGGTCGGCCGCGCGCACGAGCGAATACAGCACGTCGATCTTCTCCGCTTCCAGCATCCGGTGGGCATCGGCGTACACATGGGGAATGGCGAATCGCTGCGCGGTCGCCTCGCGAGCTTGCCGGTCGACGTCGCACACCGCCACGATCCGGACCCCGTCGATGCCTTGCAGGTTTGGGATCCGGCACGAGTTGGCGAACGATCCGGCACCGTAAATCGCGACGCGAATCACGAAGCCGGCCCCCGAAATGCCACACTGCGCGCCGGCGCGGCTCCACGAAGACCCGTGTCTACACGATCGCGGCAGGCTCGCGGCTCGTTTTCGGACATACGGCTGATGCGTTATGTTACCTGTCTCTCTGATGGCTGCCGCGATGACGATCAACTCCATGCAGGATCTGGTTCGCGTGTTGGACGAACACCCGGAGTGGGCGGAGGCGCTGCGCGTTCGCCTGCTGACCCGCGAGCTGCTGGAGCTGCCGCAGAGACTCGCCGACTTCGTCGCCGCGGCGAACAAGCGCTTCGAGGCGATCGAAGCACGGCTCGACCGGGTGGATGATGATCTGTCCACGCTGAAGGCCGGTCAGGCCAGAATGCAGGACGACCTGTCTGTGCTGAGGGGCTGGCACGCCAGGAGCGCCGCCGAGCGGCAAGCGGTTCTCATCGCCGAGGACCTTGGATTCGAGCACGTGCGCACGCTGACTTTCGATGACGTCAGGGACTTGGTTCGGTCCCACGACACGACTGACATCCCGGTGAACGACTTGCGCAGCTTTCGGTTGGCTGACCTGATCGTGGAAGCGGCGGCTGCAGGCGAGTCCTGTTACGTCGCGGTAGAGACCTCCTTCACCGCCAACGGCAGGGACACGAAGCGGGCACTACGCAACGCCGCTTTCCTGACGAGGTTCACCGGCAGGAGGGCGTATGCCGTGATCGCCAGCGTCCAGATCGATGATCGCATTTGCGGGATCGTTGATGACGGTGACGTGTCGTGGTACCGGCTGGACCGGAAGACCCTGGACGTGGAGTAGCCGCGATGCGGGCGATGCCCACCCGCGATCGATTCCTGGCTGCCGGAATGATTGTGAGGCTCGTTCCCCTATCGCTGTGGATCCGTCCATGAAGCGGCTGCGCATCGCTGTCATCGGTCTGGGGGCCGGTCCGGGCTCCCGCGCCCGCCACTTCCTGGCGACGATCGCCCGCCTGACAGACCACTATGAGCTGGCGGCGGTGTGCGACCGCAGCACGGAGGTGCTCGCCGAGATCGCTGCTCTATACCCGTTGCCGGCCCGCTTCCGCAGTCCGGCCGACCTGTTCGCCGCCGCGAAGCCCGACGTCGTGCTCAGCTTGGCGCCGAAGGACTCCCACGTCGTGATGGCCCTCGCCGCGGCCCGTCACGGCGCCCACGTCATCACCGAGGTGCCCATCGCCCTGACCAGGCGGTACGCCGCGGCCATCGAGGACGCGTGCCGGCGGGCGGGCGTGCTGTGGGAGACCGCGGAACAGGTGTGGCTGTGGCCGGTGGAGCGGATGAAGCGAATGGTCATCGACGCCGGCCTCCTGGGCGAGCTCACCCACGCTCGCCTGCGCTACCTGACCGGGCAGTACCACGGCTTCAGCGGGGTTCGCGCCCTGCTGGGTTCCGACGCCACCGAGGTGCTGGGCTACTGCGGAGAGGTGAAGACCGAGCCCTACGTCGCCTACGGCGGCGAGCCGGAGTCGACCGTGCAGTGGGACCACGGGGTGGTGAAGTTCGCAAGCGGGGTCGTCTGCCTGTTCGAGAAGCCGCCGCGCATCTTCCCCTCGGCCCGCCACGCGTTCCCGGTTGGATGGGACGTCGAGGGGACCCGCGGCCACATCAGCGGCAATCGGGTCACGCTCTATCGCGACGGCCGCACGACGGAGATCAACGAGACATACCGGAAGGCCGGCGGCGAGCGGGTGCTCGACTCCATGCGCGTCGAGCTCGATCCGCCGCTGGTGTGGGAGAACCCCTTCGTCCGCTACGGCATCGGCGATCCCGACGACGTGGCGAAGGCGAGCATCCTGGTCGGCCTTCACCGGGCGATCACCGAGGGGGGCGCGCCCGCCTACGGCGCCGCGAACGGCCTCCGGGATTGGGAGATTTGCCTGGCCGTGCGGGAGAGCGCCCGGCTGGGCAGCCGGTGGGTGAGCCTGCCCCTGGGGCACCCGACGGAGCTGGAGCAGCGCATCGAGGCGGAGTTCGTGCGCCGGTACGGCCACGACCCGATCGAGGAGACCGAGGCGTTGCTGGACGCGCCGTTCTCGCGTTCTGCGACCCTCTGGCCGGTCGCGCACTGGCTGTGAAGCCGATGGACCCTGAGATCCGCGAACGCCTGCTGCGGCTGCGGTTCCTGCCCACCCGGCCCGAGCTGTCGGATCGGGAGGTGGCGGCGCGTCTGGACAGCGGTCAGCCCCACCTGCGGGCCGTCCGGGAGTCCGCGGCACGCGGCGAGGGGGCCGCCCTGCGGCGCGCGCTGGCGGAGCACCTGGATGCCTGCGTCCTGAGCGACGCACGGGACGTGCGGTTCCCCGCGGACTGGTATGACGCCCGCCCCGGTGACGTGCAGGACGCGGAGGCTATCCTGCGCGGCCGGATCGCGTTCGTCGGCAAGGTGCTGGACGTGGGAGATCGCATCGACTGGCACGCCTGGGACTACCCGTGCGCGGAATCGCGCTTCGTGCGCTGGTTCTGGATGCACCCGCTCGTCTCCGCCTACCGCACCACCGGCCGCGGGCGCTACGCACGCGGGGCGATGGACATCGTGCGCGCCTTCTACGCCGACGCCCGGCCGCCGGCGCAGCGCCCCGTGACTTGGTACGGCTACAACGGCCCCTGGCAGGCGCTCATGGCGGCGGGCCGCGTGCCGATCGCGATCGACCTGTACCGGACCATCGGCCGGTCGGACGCCCTGGACGACGCCGACCGGGTGACGTTCCTCAAGCTGCTGGTCGAGCACGCCGAGTTCCTGTACACCGCCTCCGAGCGGCACATCGCCCACAACTGGGAAGTGGCGATGATGGTTGCCCTGCTGGAGCTCGCGCACGCGCTGCCGGGGTTCCGGGACTCCACGCGCTGGCAGCAGCGGGCCATCGAGCGGTTCACGCAGAACATGCGCGACTGCGTGCTCGACGACGGCGGCTACTGGGAGCGCAGCGAGTACCACTTCAGCGGGATCCTGGAGTATGCGGTCGCCTGGCGAGCGCTGCGGGAGGCCGGCGAGCCAGTCCCGCCGGAGTGGCCCGACGCCCTGCAGCGGATGTACGAGTGGGCGATGTTCGTGCTCACGCCGCAACGCCAGTACCCGCCGGTAGGACACGCCGCGTTCGGCGGCGGCCGCAACTACGTGTCGCACTACGACGCAGAGCGGTGGGGAGGCCTGCCCGAGGACTCGATGGTGCCGGTGCTGGGCGAAGCGGCGGACCTGTTTCCCGAGCGGAGCGACTTCGGGTGGTTCGAGACCGGTCGGGGCAAGCCGCCGGAGCGGACGTCGCGCGTCCTGCCGCATACCGGCTGGCTGGTGATGCGCAGCGGCTGGGAGCCCGACGCTCTCTACCTGATCATGAACTACAACGGCTCCCCCGACGTGATCGACACGCACCCCGACCTGCTGTCGGTGTCGGTCTGGGCGCACGGCCGCGCCTACCTGTCCAACAGCGGCTCCACCCATGGCTACGAGGCGCCCGAGTTCCGGAGCTGGGACATGCAGACGCGCTCCTCCAACACGGTCATGGTGGATGGTGAGAGTCAGGCGTACCTCTCCAACGGCGGCCGGCTCGCGACGTGGCAGAGCCTGCCCGGCTTCGACTACGCCGCCGCGGTCAGCCGCGCCTACGAGCGGTTCGGGGTCGAGCACCACCGGGCGGTGCTGCTGGTCAAGCCGCGCTACTGGATCATCCACGACATCCTCGAAGGTGACGGCGGCACGCACGAGTACCGCTGGCACGGCCACTTTCAACCGACCGAGCTGGCGGTCGACGCGGACGCCGGCATGATCGCCACCGACGAGCGGGCGGGTACGCGCCTGTGCGCGGCCTACCTGCCGGAGGACGGGCAGACCCTGGAGCAGGACTCCGGCCCGATCTCGACACCCGCCGGCACCAGGGAAGGGCCCTACGTGGCGCTCGTACAGCGATCGGCGCGGCCGGTCGCGTTCACGGCGGTCCTGTATCCCGTGGCGGCGGACGCGCGCCCGCCGGAGGTCAGCGCGCTGCCGGTCACCGCGCGGGGCGCGCCGGTCCCGACCCACGAGGCCGTGGGGTGCCGTGTGGCCGATGGCACGCGCGAGGACGTGGTGCTCCTGGCGCGGTCGAGCGAATCCCGCGCCTGCGGAGCGGTGCGCACCGACGGGGAGGCCGCGTATGTCTCCGTGCAGCGCGGGCGGGTGGTGGAGGCCGGCCTGACGGGCGGCACGCGGCTGACGTACCGCGGACGCAAGATCCTGGAGGTGGGGAAGGGCATCGCCGCCGCCGGCGTGCGCTTCGTCGGCGACCGTGCGGAGGTCTCCTGCCGCGGCTCGGGCCGCATCTCGCTGGCGCCGGGCTCGGCCACCAGCGCGTCCGTGAACGGCACCCCGGTGCCGATCGAGGAGATCGGCGGCCGCCCATGCCTGGAGGCACCCGTGGCCGGTACGCTGGCGATGCACCCGATCACGGTGTCGGAGGACCCGCTGGAGCTGTGCCTGGCGCTGGGTGTGCCGTTCGCTCCGGTTCACCTGCCGGACGGCAAGGAGTCGGTGTGGGCCGGCCGCTCGGCGACGCCGCCCCGCTCCGTCCTGCTGCGCTGGGAGACCTCGGCACCGGCGGACTCGTCGGTCGAATACCGCAGGCGCGGCGTCCGGGACTGGCTGCGCACGGTCAACCCGGAGGCGCGCGTCGATCACCGAATGGTGTTGAGCGACCTCGACCCCGGCGAGGTCTACCAGGTACGCGTCACCTGCCGCGACGCCGCCGGCACACCGGCAACGGCGCGCACGACCTTTCGGACCCCCTCGCCGTGAGGTTGTTCCGTCGATCCGCAGATTGAGGTTGGTCACCCGATCCCCACAATCTGTTAATCTGCACTGGCGCAATGATTGAATGCCTGCGCCTCCGCAACGTCGGACCCGCGCCGCGGATGGAGATGGAGCTCGCTCCGAGGCTCAACCTCATTACCGGCGACAACGGACTGGGCAAGAGCTTCTTGCTGGATGTGATCTGGTGGGCGCTGACGCGAAAGTGGCCGCAGGAAGTGAACCCGCACATGAACGCCGGGTATGCCGCTCGACCCGCGAAGGCGGGAGAGGACGCGACGATCGGGTTTCGTGCGCGGGGAAGGAGCACCACAGCCGAGTACGAGGCTCGGTACGTACCGAGGGATCAAGCGTGGGTGGGGCCTGCCGGACGGCCGCTGCTGCCGGGCTTGGTGATCTACGCGCACACGGACGGTTCGTTCTCGTTCTGGGACCCGCATCGGAACTACTGGAGGCGCCGCGGCGACGCCGACGTCTCCCCGCGACGCCCGGCGCAGGTCTTTACTCAGGACGAGGTTTGGAACGGCGCGTATATACAGGAGAACGGCAGGCGCGTGCCGATCTGCAACGGGCTGATCATCGACTGGGCTGCCTGGATCAGCGCGCAGAATGACAGTCACGCCGCCATGAAAGCGGTGATCGAAACGCTCGCGTCCGATGGGACCGGTGTCCGTGTCGAGCCGGGAAGTCTGTCGCGCATCTCCATCGACGACCCCAGGGACATCCCGACCATACGCACGGGCTACGCCGAAGCGATTCCCATTCTGCACGCGTCCGCCGGGGTCCGCCGTGTCGTCGCGTTGGCCTACATGCTCACGTTGGCGTGGCGCGAACACCGGTTGGCCGCCGAACAACTCGGCGAAGAACCGTGCGACAGCGTCGTGCTGCTGATAGACGAAGTGGAGAGCCATCTTCATCCGCGATGGCAACGATCCATTCTGAGTTCCCTGGCCGGCGCCATGCGAGAACTGGGCACTCCGGAAGCCGTGCAATTGGTGGTCACGACACACTCTCCATTGGTGCTTTCCTCCGCCGAGGCTTGGTTCGATAAAGAGCGAGACGCCTGGTTCGACCTTGACCTGGAGACCGACTCGGAGGTCGTGCTCCGGCGCGGGATCTATGAACGGCGGGGTGCGGTCGGCCACTGGCTCACGAGCGAGGCGTTCGATCTGGTCACCGACCGTGGAAGCATCGAGGCGGAGCAGGTTGTCTTGCGAGCTCGGGACCTGCTCAGCGGCGACGAACCATCGCTCGAGGAGGTAGAGGCCGTGGGCCGAGAACTGATCGAGGTTCTTTCGGACTCCGATCCCTTTCTCGCGGGCTGGGGGCACTTCCGGGAGACACTGAAGCAAAAGCGAGCCACTTGCTCGATCCGTTCTGCATCGACGACGACTGGTTCGTGATGGATATCGTGGAGTTCCGCGTGCACCCTGCCGCTACCCTCGACGAACGCCGGAAACAGAGCGTGGCGGCTACCATCAACCGCCTGGGCCTGAATGACCTGGACTGGTGTGAAACTCGCCACCAGCATGTCGAGCAGTACCGCCAGCATGGAAGGCTGGACTTCGTGGAGTACCTATTCCCGTTCGTGGCCAAGGAGATTCGCCGCCTCGACCTGTAACTCGATTCGGTGCTGCGGTGACCGCGCGCGGTTGGAGGGTAGGGCTTCAGCCACTGGTGGATCTTCTTCAGTGCCGGCCCGGCGTCGGGTTCGCGAGCAGGACGACTCGTCCTGGCGTTACCCTGTTTTCACCGTCAGTCCCGACTGGACCGCCCGCAGGGTGTCGAAGATCCCTTCGATCACGTTTTCCTTTCCGTCAAACAGTGCCTCCGGCCCGTCGGCGTGCAGGTTGCTGAAGGGCGGTTCGTAGAGAGCGGATGCCTCCATCACGCCTCGGGCCGTGAGCTGGTCGATCACCATCTCGACGAAACGGATCTGCGGTGGGGTGAGGCTCTGATCGGAGAGGAAGCCGGAGAACGCGCGCTGCGCCGCGGCGCGATCCATCCCCACCATGTTCCGAACGAAGTGGGCGAGCGAGGGTGCCTCGCTACGGGCCAGGAGGCCCGTCAACAGCGCTTGGCCGTCGTCCTCGCCAATCTCCGCCAGGGTTCTCTCCAGTCCCAGCAGATCGGTCGCGGTGAGCGGCTGGTTGGTTCGTAGCCGGTGGATGACGATGTGGTCGAGGTGGTTCTTCAGGTAGGCCTTGACCTTCTTCTCGTACTGGACACCGGTCATCTTCGGCATGTAGACGGCCTCTTGCTCTCGCACGCCTTTGACCTGATCCTGGAAGTCGGTGTAGACGATCTTCTGCTTCTTCTTGTCGAGGAAGGGCACCAGCCCGCGTAGGCGCAGCCGCAACTCTTCGAGACCGCGCAGGTCGATCCCATCCCAGAAGCTGCTCTCCTGCATGGAGGCCAGGTATTCGAGTTGGGCCTTTACGGCGGGGATCGTCGTCTTCTCCTCCAACTGCATGGCGATGTCGACCATCCGCTGCCGGTGACCCTCGACGGCGCCCATGTTGCCTTCGGCCAGGGCCAACTGCATGCGAAGGGCTGAGAGATCGAACATCCGTGACTCGAACTCATCTGTCTCGACCTCGCTTGGCAGCCCGGCGACCTCACGCTGCAGCACCTCACGGTCCGCGTCGCTGAGCCGTTCCCATGTCGTGCGCTCTCGGAAGCGGTCCACGGTCTCCAGATGCATCCGCACGATGAAGTTCTCGCGGTGCATCGCCGCCACTTCCCCATGGAGTTCCGTGATCAGGGCGCCCGCGACCGTCCTGTTCGGGTCCAGATCGGGCGTTGCCTGGACATGGGACAGCAGTTGGACCCGCGAGCGGAAGAGGCGCGTGCCGAGCGGCACGACGCCGCTTCCCTCGATGCCCTCCGGATTCTCACGGAAGAAGTCGAAATTGAAACAGAAGTCGAAGACGCGGAAGTCCTGCTTGTCGTCGCCCGGACCAAACAGATCCGGACAGAGCCGCGTGCCGCGGCCGATCATCTGCCAGAACTTGATCTTCGAGTAGACCGGCTTGAAGAAGATCAGGTTCGCCACCTCGGGAATGTCGATGCCGGTGTCGAGCATGTCCACCGAGATGGCGATGTGCGGCGCGGTGTCCTTCCGTGCGAAGTCGTCGAGGAGGCTCTGCGCATAGGTCGCATGGTGGTCGATGATGCGCGCGAAGGATCCCTTGAGCTGCGGGTAGTGGTGATTGAATCGTTCCTCGATGAACGTCGCGTGCGTGTGGTTGCGCGCAAAGAGGATCGTCTTGGCCAGCCGATCTCCCCCGTCGACGGTGTGGCCATGCTCCATCAGGTGCTGGAGCACCTTGTCCACCGTGTCCTTGTTGAAGAGCCAGCTATTGACGGCGGCGGCGTCGACCCTGTCCGGCAGACCGATCTCGTCCACGTCATCGCCCCAGTCCAGGCTCTCCCACTGTTCCTGCTCCTCGTCGCTGAGCGAGTCGTAGTCGATGCCTTCGCGGGGAAACTTCAGGTCCACCTGCTGCACGCGCGGTGGCACGAGGAAGCCGTCTGCGACGGCGGTCTCCAGCTCGTAGGCGTCGGTCGGCACGCCCGGCTCCAAGTCGAAGAGGGCGTAGGTGTTCCTGTCTACCTGGTCCCGTGGTGTCGCGGTCAGACCGACCAGCAGCGAGTCGAAGTAGCGGAAGATCGCCCCGTACTTCTGGTACACCGAGCGATGCGCTTCGTCGATGATCACGAGATCGAAATGTCCGACGCCGAACCGTGCCTCGCTTCCGGTCGTCGCGTTGATCAGCCCCATCATCGTCGGATAGGTACAGACGTAGACTCGGCCCGTGTTCTTTTCGGTGACGAGGTTCACCGGGCTGGACTGGGGCAGGTGTGCCTTGAACGCACTGACGGCCTGGTTCACCAGTGACACGCGGTCGGCCAGGAACAACGCCCGCTTCACCCAGCCCGCCCGTTGCAGCAGGTCCACCAGTGCGATCGCCGTGCGGGTCTTGCCGCTGCCGGTGGCCATCACCAGGAGCGCCTTGCGCCGCGCTTGTGCAAACTGGTCCGCGATGCTGCCGATGGCCCGTTTCTGGTAGTACCGCTCGACGATGTCGTTCCTCACCTGCGACACATCGAGCGGCGCGCGCTGGACTCGGCGGATGATCAGGGACGCCAGCTCGTCCTTCTTGTAGAACCCGGCGACCGGACGCGGCGGGTAGGCCAGATCATCCCACAGGTAGGTCTTGTAGCCGTTGGTGTAGAGAATGACCGGCCGCTGGCCGTGCATCTCCTCCAGGCAGTCGGCGTAGAGCTTTGCTTGCTGCCGCCCAACTTCCGGATCGACGGTGGTCTCTTTCGCCTCTACCACCGCCAGCGGCTTGCCGTCGTCTCCCCACAGGACATAGTCGGCATAGCCGATGCCCGTCTTGTTCGGCATGCCCGTCACTTCGTACTCACGGTCCTGTTTTCGATCCAGCGGCCAACCGGCACGTTCCAGATCGAGATCAATGATGAGCGTGCGGGTCTTGTCCTCGTTCCAGTCATGGGTCTCGGCGACGCCCTCGTTCTCCGTCTTGATGGCCGCGAGGCGTTCACGCAACGCTTCCAGTTCGCTCTCGATCTCCTTGCGGGCATCGTCCGCCTCATCCCGCTGAGCCTTCAGTGCCTCCAGCTCCTGGACGCTGACCGGGGTGTTGGCCGGATCCACTCTCGGGACGAGAGACTCGTCGAAGGTCTTGCCCTGTAGGCTCTCCGCGCCCTTGCGCAGGTAGGTGCGGCCCGTCCAGTAGAGGACGTGACAGAGCTCCCGCACGACATCCAGCGCCTTCTCCGGTGTTGGTGGCTTGGTGCCGTGGACGGCCACGTTGCCCGCCTGTCGTACGTACTCGGCTTTCTGCCAAACGACGTCGGGCACGAGTTCGCGGAAGGCAGGGTCGCTGATGTAACCGTCCAGGTTCGTGACCTTCGGAGAGGTTAGAGCCTTCTCGACCTTGTAGATCCGCTTGAGCAGGCGCTCCAGTGTGTGCCGGGCATGGAAGCAGGACGCCCGTGGATCGCCGAAGACATGCCGCTCGGCAAAGTTCGCGCTTTCCGCCACATGCGGGAACTCCTGTTTCAGGAACGCGAAGTTCTCGGAGACTTCCATAGCGACTCAGAGATCTCCCCGGAAGGCACGGGATTGCAGGGAGGCGAAGAGGGTGTCCAGTTCGGCAAGGTGCGCGCGCTGAGTGGCCTTCTGGTGTTCGACGGATTCCACGATGGCGGCGAAGCGGCGCTGGAGTGACATCGGTGGAATCGGAATCGGAATAGCAGTAAAAGCTGACTTGCTGACCATCCCCTTCATGGAGTTCGTCGATGCACTATTGACCAGTCGTTTGCCCACCCAAAAGACCCCGAAGGCGAACCAGAGCGCAATGCACCCGCCAGGCACGAAAGCGTTGATCTGCTGGTTGAAGGCGACTTCTCGGTCCGCGACTGCCGCGTTGCCAATACATGACGGCGACCCAGCAATGCACGTCACGAGAATTGACCCTCTCGGGACTGTACGTGCCACTGCTTTGCCAGCAGCCGAAAGGCGCTCTTTAGCCTCGGTAAGAACAAACGAAGGGTCATTGATGTTGTCGGATTTGATCCACTCGATGTCGTCTCCGTAGTACTCAGGACGGCTCCGAGAAGGGGTGTTCCCAGTGACTACTTCACCGACCTGCCCTAGAGTGGATGTAGTCCACTTCATCGGATTGGTGACGGGGTCGCCGAACATGTCGAGGAAGCTGGATCGGAGGAAGGTGTCGAGCTGGCCGAGGGCTTCGCGGCGTTTGGCTCGCAAGGCTTCCGCCGCATCCAGAATTCCCGCGATCCGCTCCTGCTCGGCGAGGCGCGGGACGGAGAGCCGAAGACTTAGGCAGCGGTCGACGTTCAGGTTGGAGATGTTTGTCGTCTGCCGCCCAAAGCTTCGAACAGTCGCTTGGATACGAGGCGACGAGAACCAATGATAGAGGTACCGTGCTCCGATCTGAGATGGATCTCCTCGGAGAACCGAAATGAACCCGCCGAACGTGGCAGGCCACTGTAGCTGGGGAACCCTGCAGCACTTGCCGACCAAGTCCCAGCTGTTTGCGCTCGATATCAGCAGATCTCCGTTCGCAAGGTACTGTTCCGGGCGCTTCACGTGGGATTCGGGGATCCCCCACACGTCCGAGAGGTCAAGTTCCGATTGGACGTTCTTCGTGCGCATGCAGGCGACGGATCCCGGCGAACCGATTGGTACGACATCACCAGGCTTGAAAGTGATGCCACGAATAAAAGACGCCACATCGCCGAGATGTCGGGTAGGAGCTTCGGTCATCTCAGCATTCCCTCTAACTCCCTGCGTCCCTTCGTGATGTCCAACTCCAACGCCGCTAGCCGCCCGAGAACCACCTTCGGCGGATCGTATTCCACCGCTTCGTATTCCACTTCCTTGTAGCGGATGATGGAGAGGTCATAGTCGTTGCTCGCAATCTCGGCCTTCGGTACCAGGAAACTCTGGTCGGTGCGTGTGCGCTTCGCCTCGGCCTTTCGATCCTTCCAGCGAGCGAGGATGTCCGCCAGGTCGCTCTTGTCTGGCTGTGGGATGCGTTTGTCGTCGAGCGAGTAGCCGTCCGCCTGCATATCGTAGAACCACACGTGGTCGGTGCCACCGGAGTTGGTCTTGGTGAAGACCAGGATGGCGGTGGAGACCGCGGCGTAGGGTTTGAAGACGCCCGATGGCATGGAGACAATGGCGTCGAGCTTCTGCTCCTCGACCAGGATCGTGCGCAGGATTCTATGGGCTTTGCTCGACCCGAAGAGGACGCCGTCGGGAACGATGACGGCGGCGCGACCGCCGGGCTGGAGCAGGCGGAGGAAGAGTGCGAGGAACAGCAACTCGGTCTTCTTTGTCTTGACGACCTGCTGCAGGTCCTTGGCGGTGGACTCGTAGTCGAGGCTTCCCGCGAAAGGCGGATTGGCGAGGACCAGGGAGTACGTCTCCGCGTCATCGTCGTCCGTCTGAGCCAGCGAGTCCCTGTAGCGGATATCCGGGTTCTCCATGCCGTGCAGCAGCATGTTCATACTGCCGATGCGCAGCATGGTGTTGTCGAAGTCGTGGCCGTGGAACGTGCCCTCGTGAAAGTGACGGCGTGCCGCGGCGTCTTTGTAGATGGCATCGCTGTGGTGCTCGACCAGATGCTCAGACGCGGCAACGAGGAAGCCCGCCGTACCGCAGGCCGGGTCGCAGATCACGTCCTTGGGCGTGGGGGCGGTCATGTCCACCATCAGACGGATGATGTGGCGCGGCGTGCGGAACTGGCCGTTCTGTCCGGCGGTGGCGATCTTGCCGAGCATGTACTCGTAGAGATCGCCCTTGGTGTCGCTGTCGGCCATGTCGATGCCGTCGAGTTGGTCGACCACGTTGGCCAGCACCCGGGCCGTCGGCATCATGAAGAGGGCGTCCTCCATATGGTGGCTGTACGTCGAGCCGCCCTCGCCGTCCGCCTCCCCCTTCTGCCCGAGCGTCTTGATGAAGGGGAACACCCCGTCGCGGACCGTCGCAAACATCTGCTCTGGCGCGGCCTCCTTGAAGCGCGACCAGCGGAGATTGTGCTGCTTGGCGGTGAAGATCGGATCGTCGATAGGCTTGCCGGTGCGGGCGGCCTTGCGCTCCTTCAGGGTGTGTAGTTCGTCGAGCCGCTTGATGAAGAGCAGGTACGTGAGCTGCTCGATGACCGAGAGCGGATTCGAGATGCCGCCGGACCACATCGTGTTCCAGATGCTGTCGACCTTCGACTTGAGTGCGCCGGTAATCATGTCGTCTCGTTCAATCCTGCCTTTTCAGTGGCCTACGCCGTTCCACGCGCCGCCACCCCAGCCTGCGGGGCGCCCCGGGACCACGGCGTCGAGATGCGCGGGACGATGAGCTTCTGAGGGCTACGTCGAGAGCACCCGCCGCACCTCTTCCGCATCGACCGACAGCGCCTGAGCGATCTCCTCGACATCCTGACCCAGCCCATGCAGGCGGCGAATGGCGTGCGCGAGCAGCAGGTCCGCGCGCTCGCGCTCCTGCTCGGTCCGCTCCTGCTCGGCCCGTTCGGCCCGTTGCCGCTCCCGCTCCGCCTGCCGCTCCAGATAGTCCACCTGCTGGGTCAACAGAATCGAATCCCGCAACAGCACGTCCTCCCCCTGCATGCTGCGCCGCATCTCCTCATCGGCCATCGCCTGACGCAGTCGCCGCAGCACGAATTCGCACTCAGCGGGGTAGTCCGCTACCGCGATCGACAGCACGTGGGCGTTGTCCTGTCCATTCGCTTTCACCAGACCCTGGTCGAAGATCGCCAGCACCCGCTCCAGCTCGTCCCGCCGCCGGCTCGCCAGCCGCGGTATCTGGATGATGTGGCTGCGGTGATGGATACGTTCCACCAGCGGATGGCGCGCGTGCAGTTCGCGCCCCGTGCGCCGCTCGGTCACCCGCGGACAGACGTCGATCACCGGCTCGTCGGACAGCCCCAAGTCATACTCCAGCAAATAGATGGTCACGATCGGCAGCGCTTCCGTGCGGCCCGACCGATACGTGCGCAGGTTGACGTGGCTGGTGATCGGCGCCTTGGCCTTCCGGATCTCGATGAGCACCTGCCGGCGGCTGCCCGTCGGCGGTCTGCACGCGGGCCTCAAAGTCCATCCGCAACAGCGTCAGCGGCAGATAGCGGTCCGGATCGTCCGGCACGGCGGTCTCCCGCGGGCTCACGGTGAGCGACTGCACCGCCAAGCCGGTGATCCTGCCGATCAGCAGGCGGGCGACGCGGTGATCCTGCATCAGGTACGTGAACACCACGTCGTAGATCGGGTTGGCGACCTCCATGCCCTCAATTCAGAATGCGGCCCGCGGCCGCGTCAACCGTCCGTGAACGCCCGGTCCGTGGCCGGCTGAGCGGATGATCAGCCGGCCACGCGCTACTGCACCCAGATCACCCGGTTCGACAGGATGTCCTTGAGGCTGTCGCCCGCGGGGCCCGCCTGGTAGAGGATGCCGGGGGCGGCCGGCGGCGGCACGATCCCCAGGGGCCGTTCCAGGTGGGGGAACCAATGCGCGGTGCCCGGATCGGTCGTGCTTACCTGCTCCATGGCGAAGGTGGCGCCGCCGTCGGTGGACACGAAGCGCACGACCTCGCTGGCCGGATGGCCCCACGGAACCTCGTGGGCAGCGTCTTCAGTGGTCGTCACTCCGACCAGCCGGCCCGCGGCGTCGAACACAATGCTCGGCGCCACCCCGAAGCAGCGTCCGGGCGCCACCTCCACGCGCTCGTTCAGGACGATGCGGCGCCAGCTTCCGTCACCCGCGGGTGTGCATAGGACATTGGTGCCCACGCCGCCGGACCACTCGCTGTGGACCAGCCATGGCGTGCCGTCCGGGGCCACCGCCAACGCTCCGGCCTCCAGGGCGCTCCCGTAGTCCAGGCCTCCGGCGGCGATCACGTCGAAGGTCTCGGCCGTCACGGGCAGGGTCACCTGCGTCCCGTCCGAGCGCTGCCAGGTCCGCCCGGCGTCCGGGCTGAAGAGGTAGCCGACGGTCTGAATGAGGCCGTATGCCTCCGCGTCCGACTTCTCGTGGAAGCGAATGGTCATGTGCAGGCCCACGCGGTCCGGGGCCCAAGCGTAGGACTCGCCGAAGTGGGCGTAGTTGGGATGGAGGGAGCGACCCAGCACCAGCGGCTCGCTCCAGGACTCGCCGGGGCGCTTGCGCAGCAGGTGCAGCTCCCAGGGCCGTTCGTGCCCGAGCCTGCCGTCACGCAGGAAGCTCCGGCGGCAACTCAGCAGCAACTCATCATCGGCGCCCACGGCGAGCTTCGGGTAGCTGTAGCCGTCGCCGATCAGCTCCTCGTCCGTCCACTCCGAGGCGTCGCCGGGGCGCAGGGAGCGGCGGTATCGGATCGCGTGGTGGTGCGGGTAGTAGGCGACGTGCAGGTACCCTTGGCTGTCGCACACCAGCGCCGGGCCGCCGTGGTTGTCGTACGCCTCGCCGATGGTGTGGGTCGCAGACCAAGTGCCGCTGCCGCGGTCGAGGGTGCGGATCCGCACCCGGAACCCTTCGGCGACCGAGTCGAGCCAGGCGACGTGCACGGCGTCGCCGAGCGTGACGATCTTGTTCTCCTGAGGGTACGCGGTGGCGCGACCGCAACCGTGCGTGGAAAGTACCGTCACTGCACCCAGATCACCCGGTTGGACAGGACATCCATGAGGCTCTCACCTGCAGGTCCTTCCTGGTAGAGAATGCCGGGAGAGGCCGGCGGCGGCACGATCCCGAGGGGCCGCTCGATGTGGGGGAACCAGTGCGCCGTGTCCGGATCGGTCGTGCTCACCTGCTCCATGGTGAAGGAAGCGCCGCCGTCGGTGGACTCGAAACGCACGACCTCGCTGGCCGGATGGCCCCACGGAGCTTCGCCGTCCGAGACGTCCTCGGTGGTCGTCACCCCGACCAGGCGGCCCGCGGCGTCGAACACGATGCTCGGAGCCAGCCCGAAGCAGCGTCCCGGCGCAAGCTCTACCTGCTCGTTCAGGACGATGCGGCGCCAGGTTCCGTCACCGGCGGGGGAGCACAGGGTGTTGGTACCCACGCCGCCGGACCACTCGCTGTGGACCAGCCACGGCGTGCCGTCCGGGGCCACCGCCAGCGCCCCGGCCTGCAGGGCGCTCCCGTAGTCCAGTCCGCCGGCGGCGACCACGTCGACGGTCTCGGCCGTCACGGGCAACTGCACCTGCGTCCCGTCCGAGCGCTGCCACGTCCGCCCGGCATCCGGGCTGAACAGATAGCCGACGGTCTGGATACGGCCGTAGGCCTCGGCGTCCGACTTCTCGTGGAAGCGGATCGCCAGGTGCAGGCCCACGCGGTCGGGCGCCCAGGCGTAGGACTCGCCGAAGTGGGCGTAGTTGGGATGGCGGGAGCTCGCCAGCAGCAGCGGCTCGCTCCAGGATCCGCCGGCGCTCCTGCGCAGCAGGTGCAGATCCCAGGGCCGTTCGTGTCCGAGCCTGCGTTCACGCGTGAGGAAACTGCTCCGGCAGCTCAGCAGGAGCTCGTCGTCGCGGCCGACGGCAAGCTTCGGGTAGCTGTAGCCGTCGCCGATCAGCTCCTCGTCCGTCCACTCCGAGGCGTCGTTGGGGCGGACGGACCGGCGGTACCGGATCGCGTGGTGGTGCGGGTAGTAGGCGACGTGCAGGTACCCCTGGCTGTCGCTCACCAGCGCCGGGCCGCCGTGGTTGTCGTATGCCTCGCCGATGGTGTGGGTCTCGGACCACGTGCCGCTGCCGCGATCGAGGGTGCGGATCCGCACGCGGAACCCGTCGGCGACCGAGTCGAGCCAGGCGACGTGCACGGCGTCGTCGAGCGTGACGATCTTGTTCTCCTGCGGGTACGCGGTGGCGCGACCGCAGCCGTGCGCGGAGAGGAGCTGACTTGCCATTTCGAACCTCCTGTGCGCGATCGAATCACGCGCCCATTTCGTTACCGCGGATGGATCACAGCCACCCGGCGACCGTCCAGAACACGCCTTCGCGCCCGAAGGAGCGGTCGAGCAGGCGCGCCGCGTCCGTCGTGGGGTCGGCCCCGTAGGTGGCCACGTACCGCTCGTGCAGCCGCCGTTCCAGCTCGGTTTGCTCGACCAGGGGCAACTCCATCCAGCGCGACCCCTGCAGCGCGCTCTCGCGCGCGCCGATCCACACCTCCAGGTCCTTGCGCGCCTCCGCCGCCCCGTACTCCGGCGCCCGGCCCTCGGTCACCGCCCGGTGCAGGCTGGTGAGGATCGACGCCTTGGCGACGTCGTCGTGCGCGGAGAGCCCTTCGCCGATCCCGTGGCCGGCGAAGGGGTTCTCCCAGACCACCGGCGGGTCGGTGTCCACGCGCACCGCCGTCAGGACCTGCCGGTCCCCGGCCTGCTCGTGCACGTCGACGAACGGGTATCGGACCGCCTTGCCGTCCCGGTAGAGCACCAGCTCGTCGGTCGTCATCCCGTTGCCGGAGAGGTAGCCGGCGGTGCCCTCGATGTCCCAGTGGCTGCCGCGCGCTCCGGACGGCGGCATCTCGTAGAGGCAGGTCACGTCGCCCTCATGCTCGACGACCGCGCTCTCCCACCAGCGCGTGGTCTGCCGCGCGCCGCCGTAGGTGGCGAAGGGAGGGACCTGCAGCTCCTGGGCGTAGCCGAGCACCCGCCGCGGGTCGAGGCCCAGGGCCTTGCGCACGCCGTTGAAGCCGTGATAGCTGCCCGAGGCGTACCAGAGCCGGGCGTGGTTGAGGGTGCCCAGCAGGCCCTGCTCGACGATCATGCGCTTCAGCCGCTCGCGCGGCCAGCGCCAGACGTTCTCGGCGATCTCCCAGCACAGGTTGCGCTCCTGGCACGCGCGGCTCAGGAAGTCGCCGTGGGCGAGGGTGTCGCCATAGGGGATCTCGGTGATGAGGTGACAGCCGTGCTCGACGGCGGCCAGCGCCACGACGATCTGGCCGTCGGTCGGCACCAGGACGAAGACGACGTCAGGGGACTCGGCGCGCAGCATCTCCGTCACGTTGCCGTAGCGCTTCTGCACGCCGAAGAGATCGCCGGCGGTGCGCAGCGCCTCGGCGCCGCTGTCGCACAGGGCGCACAGGTCGTAGCGGTCGTCGAGCTGCGTCAGGACCGCCAGGTAGCCGCGTGCCCGGGAGTGCTCGTAGGTGCCGACGCCGACGACGGCGATGCGCAGCCGCTGCGCGCTGTTACCTGCGATCCGGCTACCCTCCACCCGCGCATTCGGCCAGGAAGGCGTCGTGCAGGGGCACCAGCGGCGAGAGAGACGCGTCGGTCGCGGTGACCTGGAAGCGCGCCCGCACCGTGCGCCCGGAGCCCGGCACCATGTCGTCGCCGAACAGCGACAGGTACAGCGGGTTCTGGTCCTTGAAGTGATCGGCGAGGTTGGGGGTGTCGTAGCCGGAGATCACCGCGTAGCAGTCCTCCGGGTTTGACATGAGTACCGCGGCCACGCGGTTGGCGGGATCGGTCTGGCACATCAGCGGCCGGGCATAGAAGCGCTGAGGGTTCCACTGGTAGGTGCCCCAGATGCGGTCCCAACGGCCGTCGGTCGAGCGGCGGGCCGCGTGCTGGTCGCGCGCGAACACCAGCCCGGTGCCGACGAACACGTCGCTCAGGACCGGTGCGATCCATTGATCCTGGTCGGGCGGATCGGCGAACTGGCCGCCCGCCACGAAGACGTGCGGCACCATCGACGTGTCGAAGTAGCTCGACAGGAAGACCTCGTACGCGGGATAGGGCCAGTGGGAGCGGACCGTGACCGCCAGATCGATGATGTTGGGCTCCCTGACGTGATAGGTCGCGGTCAACTCGGCCTTGTGCTCCTCGTTCGGCTCGAATCGGACCTCCAGGGAGTCGCCCTCGGCGCGCACCGACCGCTCCAGCAGGCGCGCCTGGCCCATCCAGTGGTTGGTCGAGAACAGCAGGAAGAGGTTGAAGACGTCGAACTTCGGGTGCACGACCTGGATGCCGGTGGGCTTGTGCAGCACCTCCTTGACGCCGTGGCGCTCACCGTGGGGCTGGATGAACCCGCGCAACTCCTCCGTCTCGAACTCCCACACGTCGTTGCTCGCAGCGTGGATGAGCGCCATGGTGTGCCTCCAGGGGTCGCTTCGCGTCGTCGAGGACGGGAAGTATCGAGCGCAAGGCGGTGGGAATCAAGGGAGCGGCGTTCCCTGGGCTGCTTGAGCGCCAACGGCTCCGGGTCGAGAATAGGCCGATGATCAGGCGCAGGCTGCCCATCGGCATGCAGACCCTCCGCGAGGTGAGGGAGGAGCACTGCTACTACGTGGACAAGACAGCCTACGTCGAGCGGCTGCTCAACGAGGGCAAGCACTACTTCCTGTCCAGGCCGCGGCGGTTCGGCAAGAGCCTGTTCCTGGACACCTTGAAGGAGTTCTTCGAGGGCAACCAGGCGCTGTTCTCCGGGCTGCACATCCACGACCGCCATGATTGGTCGAAACGCCACCCGGTGGTGCGGCTGAGCTTCGGCGGCGGCAACTTCAAGGATCCCGACCTGCTGGAAGCCAACGTCATGGAGCAGCTCGCCGCCGCCGAACGGCGCATGGGGGTGGTCCCCGAGTACCTGACGGCGGCGGGTCGCTTCGCCTTTCTCCTGGAAGCCCTGCACGGGAAGACGGGACAGCGGGTCGCGGTGCTGGTGGACGAGTACGACAAGCCGATTCTGGACGCGCTGGTGGAGACCCCGGAGGTGGCGCGCACCAACCGCGACTACCTGCGCGGCCTGTACGGCGTGATCAAGGATTGTGACGCGTACGTGCGGTTCACGTTTCTCACCGGGATCAGCAAGTTCTCGAAGGTGAACTTGTTCTCGCAACTGAACAACCTCACCGATCTCACGCTGGATCCGGTCTACTCGTCGATCTGCGGCTACACGGAGGCCGACCTGGACATGGTGTTCTCGCCGGAGCTCGAGGGGCTGGACCGCGAGCGGGTGCGCGAGTGGTACAACGGCTATAGCTGGCTGGGCGCAGAGAAGGTGTACAACCCGTACGACGTGCTGCTGCTGCTGCGCCGCCGCCGGTTCGCCGCCCACTGGTTCGAGACCGGCACCCCGGCGTTCCTGGTGGACACGCTGTTCGAGCGCCGGGTGGCGTCGGTGTCGCTGGACCAGACGGTGAGCACGGAGGAGCTGTTGTCGACGTTCGACGTGGGCAAGATCGGCACGGAGGCGCTGCTGTTCCAGACCGGCTACCTGACGATCACCGGAGAAGAGGAGTTGGGCGGAGAGCCGCTGTATCGCCTGGGCTACCCGAACCGGGAGGTGCGCCAGAGCCTGAACCGGGTTCTGCTCGGTCAACTCGTGCAGGACGTGAAGCAGCAAGTGGCCAACAGCACGCGCCTGGCGCGGCTGCTTGCGGCACACGACTGCGCCGGCCTGGAGGATCTGTTCCACGCCTTCTTCGCGAGCATCCCGTACGAATGGCACACCAGCAACGACATCGCGAACTACGAGGGCTACTACGCGAGCGTGTTCTACTCGTACTTCGCGGCGCTGGGCTACGAGATCGTCGTGGAGGAGTCGAGCAGCCACGGCCGGCTGGACATGGCGGTGCGCACGGGCGGGCACGTGTACCTGTTCGAGTTCAAGGTGGCGGAGCTGTCGCCGCCGGGGTCGGCGCTCGCCCAGTTGCGGGAGCGCGACTATGCGGCCAAGTACCGGGGCTCGGGCGAGCCGATCCACTTGATCGGCGTGGAGTTCAGCCGCCAGACGCGCAACGTCACGGCATTCCAGGTGGCCGACGGCTGACCCATGACGACGATGGGGCTTGGTGGACAAGATGAGCGGTGAGACTTCCTCCCCGGCGTACCCGGTACAGGAATACGAGCCCCAGCAGCTTAGCATGAGCATGTGCCGGGACCGTCTGGTCAAGCTCTGCGGCGCGGGAGTGCCCGACGGGTATCTGCTGCGGCAGTGCCGGGCGAGCGACAGCGATGGCATCGCCGGCGTGCTGGACGCCAGCGGCTTCCAGGGATGGACGGCGGGGAGAGTCGCCGACTACCTGGCAGAGCCGGAGCGCGGCGAAGGCACGCGCGTCGTCGCCCGCGGCACCCGGATCGTCGCCTCCACCTTCGCCTCCTGGCAGGAGTTGGGCCGCGTCGGCGTACTGGACTACGTGGCGTGTCACCCGGAGCACAGAGGACGGGGGCTCGGCCGCGCGGTGTGCTCAGGCGTGCTGGAGTTCTTCGCGGGGCGCGGCTACGAGTCGGTGACGTTGCTGACCGACGACGTCAGGCTGCCGGCGATCGCCCTCTACCTCTCGCTGGGCTTCGCGCCCGACATGACGCGCGACGACATGCCGGGCCGTTGGCAGGCGGTCAGGCGCCAACTCGCCGCGAACAGCCGATGAGCGCGCTGGAAGCGATCAGCGTCGGGATCGTCGGCGCGGCCGGCCGCGGCGGCCGGCTCCGCCACGCGTTCGAGCTGCTGGACGAGGTGCGGATCACGGCGGTGTGCGACATCGACGCCGAGGGCTTGGAGCGCGCGCGGCACGAGCTCGGCGCGTCCGAGGCGTACCTCGACTTCGGCGAGATGATCGAGCGCTCGGACCTGGACGCGGTCATCGTCGGCACGCCGATGCCCCTGCACGCGTCGCAGGCGATCGCGGCGCTGGAGCGCGGCGTACACGTGCTGAGCGAGGTTCCCGCGGCGGTCTCGATCGACGAGTGCCGGCGCCTGGTGCAGGCGTGCCGCACCAGCCGGGCGAGCTACATGCTGGGCGAGAACGTCACCTACACACGCCCCAACATGATCGTGCAGGAGATGGTGCGGAGGGGCGAGTTCGGCGCCCCGTACTATGCCGAGGGCGAGTACCTGCACGAGCTCAAGGGCCTGAACGAGGTCACCCGGTGGCGGCGGCGCTGGCAGACCGGGATCAACGGCGTGACCTACGGGACGCACAGCCTGGGGCCGATCCTGCAGTGGATGCCCGGCGATCGCGTCGTGAGCGTATGCTGCGCGGGCAGCGGCCACCACTACCGCGACCCGCGCGGCGACGAGTATGAGAACGAGGATTCCTGCCTGATGCTGTGCCGCATGCGCGCAGGCGGCTTGGTGAAGATCCGCGTGGACATGCTCTCGGACCGGCCGCACTCGATGATGAACTTCCAACTGCAGGGCACCGACGGGTGCTACGAGTCCGCCCGCGCTGCCGGCGAACGGGACCGCATCTGGCTGCGGTCGCGCTCACCGGACGCCAACACGTGGCTCGACCTGGAGGAGGTGGCCGGGTCGTTCCTGCCCGAAGCGTGGCGCGCCCACGGCGAGCTGGCGCGCACAGCCGGCCACGGTGGCGGCGACCTCCTGGAGATCCTGGACTGGGTGCATGCGATCCGCACCGGAACGCCGCCGCGCATCAGCATCCACGAGGCGATGGACATGACCGTCCCCGGCCTGATCAGCCAGCAGTCGATCGCCGCAGGCGGACGCTGGCTTCCGGTCCCCGACTCGCGGGAGTGGTGAGCGCGGGCTCTACATGGGTGAGCGTTCACAGGGTGGCGTATCAGGGATGGGCCGGCGTATCAACGCCGGCTCTTGAACAGGACGTGAGCGGCAAATGCGCGCCGATCTTGAATGGGCGCGGTCTCAAACCCTTGGATGGCAACCCGAGCTTCAGCGATGCGCGCAACGACTTCAGACTTGAAGCCTGTCCAATGCGGGTCATAGTCTGCCTCGTGCCGCTCATCCTGGAGATTGACGAACAACTGCGCGAAGGCGCGTATCGCCGTCGGGAATGAGCGCATTTCTTGTTTCTGCCGGCACGCTTCTCTCGTCCTGCGGTGGTCGAGCGCGCGGTACGCGCGCCGCCATGAGGCCGTGCTCCTCACCGCACTGCGGCTACCGACGATTGCATCCGCGCAACACTTCGCCAAGCAATGAAAGAGGGAGTAGTAGACGGTGCTCGTTGCGCGGCGAAGATCGGATTCCAGGGGCCGGCCTCGCCCACCGGGCAACTGCCTCTCAGCCGATGTCAGGAAGTCAGACGCCTTCAGGCCGCCAGTCCCCCGCGTCGGACTTCGTAATGAAGTGCATCTTCGGCGAAGCATCCACACCCATGTCCCAAAGAGCATCGGCGACACGAACTCGGAACCACGGTATTTCCTGAGTCTGGAGCTGTTCTACTTCGCTGTCGTAAATGGCCCATATCTCCAGAATCTCGTCACCGTACGCTGATTCGCGAGCTTGTACCCAGACATCCGTGAAGGTGACGTGAGTGAACGTTTCCCTGACCATGCGCTCGACGGTGTCCTTGATTTCGACCACGTTCTGGTCGGTGACCGTTCTGATCATGGCAGGTCTGAGAGATCGGGACGCTCGCAGACTTGGCCCAGAGCGTCAAGCTCGCATCGGACTCTCGGCAACTCCACAGCGGACCCGATGTCGGGATACGGGCAGAACGTGATACCGTCCGAATTCACAGGGGGGCCTCCTCGCGCCAGGGTCCGGGCTGCGCCAGTATAGGCCCGCGAGACACTTGGCGTAACCGGGAGGTTGCGAAGCAACGATGAAGCACTCGGTGTTGTACAAGAAAGAAGGCCTGTACACGGGCTGGCCGCTGCCGGCGCTTCTCCCGGACGGCAGGCTCACCGTCGTGGTGCAGGTTTCGCACCTGGTCGAGCACTTCGCGCTGGGGGAGCGCATCACGCTGGTGTCCGACGATCACGGCGAGACGTGGTCGGAGAGCGACGATCCTTCCATACCCTCGAACTGGCCCGGATCCTCCACCCGCGAGCGTCACGACCGCTATGAAGCCATCCTTCCTGGCGGCAGGTACTTGGCCGCGGGCGGGGTCGGTTGGGAGGTGTGGCCGGCCTCGGACCGCGCGAAGGCGGATGGGATGGGACTGGCGGTCTTCGACGGCCCCGACCCCGCGACCGACGACCTCATCGTCGGCGGATCTCGACTGTACGTGCAGTGGTCGGACGACCGCGGACGGTCCTGGCAGCGCCGGGAGTGGGCGGTTCCGGGGGCGGTGCGCTTCCTGTCGTTTCCGCGCTCGGCGCCTCTGGCCGACGGGACCGTCCTGGTGCCGGCCTACGACCTGGGCTGGTACAAGGACCGGCTCATCGATACCGTCAACGCGCCCGAAGGTCGGCGCCGTGACGTCCACGCCACCTACGTGATCCGCGTCCTCGGGGAAAGAACGTGCGAGCTGGCCGAGATCCCGGGAGGAGGCTTCGGCAACGAGCTCGCCGTGGTGGAGACGGCGCCGGGGACGGTCCTGGCCCACCTGCGCGACGACACGACCGGGTACCTCCTGGAGAGCTGGTCGCACGACGGCGGCCGCACGTGGTCGCGCGCCCTCCGGACCGGGATCTGGGGCTACCCGCCGCACCTGCTGAAGCTGTCCGACGGCAGGATCCTGTGCTGCTACGGCTACCGGCGCGATCCCATGGGCGTGCGGGCCGTGCTGTCGAGCGACGGTGGCCGGAGCTGGGACCTGGAGCACGAGGTCGTGCTGCGTGACGACGCGGTGGCGACGTGGGGGAACCCGCTCGGGCAGCACTGCCCGGGCGACGTGGGGTATCCGCTGTCGGTCGAGTTGCCGGACGGCAGCATCTTCACCACCTACTACTTCGTGGAAGCGGACGGAATCGTCCATGCCGCGGCCACCAGGTGGCGGCCGGACTGACCGCTCGCAGTCGTACTCCGACAGGCATCCGACTCGGTAGATGGGGTTGTTCCCTGCCACGTTCTGTGGCGATGATCAGGGCACATTCGTCAGGAGGTTCTGCGATGAACGTATGGCACCGTGCTAATCCCCCGTGAGCCTGGAAGCGTCACCCGGCAGGTTGCGGTGGTACCTGTTCATCTACTCCGCATTCGTCGTCGTGTATCTCGTGCTGTCGTTAGAACATGCTGTTCGTTCTCCGGCGACGATCGGGTTTGTGGAGATCGTGTACCACGCAATGTCACGAACGGCTGCCGTCGGAACCGCCTTGGCAGCGGTCATCGTCGGCATGGAAGGAACGACCATGGCATTCTTGAAGAGGGAACGAGAGAAGGGCCGAAGTGAAGGCCGGCGCGAGGGCCGGCGTGAGATGAAAGAGCATGATCGTCAGTGGCGCGAGTGGCGGGAGCGGGTGAAAACCGACCCGAAGGCCGAACCTCCGCCGCCTCCCAAGGAAGACGACTGAGGCAAGCGCGGGCGCTTGCCGATGTGCATTCCCCGCCGTCGTTAGGCTCACCTTCCTCTTCGGCGGGACAAAGACTGACGCTCGGTCCCTTGCGAGGGACCTGCAAACCCGCCGCCCAAGTTGGTTTGCCGGTTCGACAGCGGACTTTGATGTGCGGATACGGCCAGAGCGTGCTCGGGGAGCACACGTGCGAGTTGGCCGAGATCCCGGGGGAGGCTTCGGCAACGAGTTCGCCGTGGTCGAAACGGCCCCGGGGACGGTCCTCGCCCACCTTCGCGACGATTCCACGAGGTGTCTCCTGGACAACTGGTCGCACGACGGGGCCGGACGTGGTCGCTTGCTCTGCGGACCGAATCGTCCATGCTGCGGCCACCAAGTGGCGGGCGGACTGAGCCTCTCCCGCCTCATCGCGTCAGACGCCCCTCAGGACCGGCTCCGCGTCGACTTCGTAGGCGCACAGCAGGGTGGGCTGAGGTCGCAGGCCGCAGACGCCGGCTTCGCGCATCGCGGTGACCGGCGTCACGGAGGTATACAGCGCCACCAAGCCCTTTCGATTGAATCTGCCGCCATGGATGCGTGCTCCTTCTCCCGAGAGCGGTGACCAGCCCCAACGCGGATCGTGAGCCCGGAAGACAATCCCTCGATACCGCATGCACGCCCATCAGGAGTAGCCGCCAGCCATGACCCGGTCGAGGTAGGCATGGACGTGGCGTGCCTTGCCCTCCCGGACCAACTGGTCGGGAGTCTTGCCGGCGAAGCCCGGCAGGGCTTCCGAGCGGAACCATGCGTAGGCCACGAGCGGCGGGGAGCCGGTGTACTGCTCGACCCGCCGGAGGATCTCCACCATCTCCCGCAAGCGCGTCTGTGTCTTGCGAGCGCGAACCCGCGTGGCCCGCGAGAGCGCGTCCTGACTCAACCCCAGCGTGCCGGCGATCTCGGCCTTCGTCGTGCGCAGCGCGCCCGCGATCAGCCTGGGAGAGAACGCCTGATTCTCGACGACGTCCTGTAGCTGCATGACTCCCTTACCGGTCCGGACCATGCAATATCACGCGAATTGGAGTGATTACAACGGCATCCAGGCGCTACCGATCGGATCATGAGCCGCGATCCTGACGGGACACGGCCGGTGCGTGATAACGTCCGGGCACCAGGATCTGAGGGGTGGGTGACTGACCGCATGAAACACGTGGTGGTGTACAAGAAGAAGGGCCTCTACACGGGCTGGCCGCTGCCGGCCGTCTTCCCCGACGGCAGGCTCACCGTCGTGGTGCAGGCTTCCGGCCTGGTCGAGCATTACGCGCTGGGGGAGCGCATCACGCTGGTTTCCGAGGACCGCGGCGACACGTGGTCGGAGAGCGACGATCCGTCGATTCCCTCGAATTGGCCCGGTTCCTCCACCCGCGAGCGTCACGATCGCTTCGCAGCCGTCATGCCCGGCGGCAGGTATTTGGCCGCCGGCGGGGTCGGCTGGGAGGTGTGGCCGGCGGCGGATCGGGCGAAGGCGCATGCGATGGGACGGGCGGTCTTCTACGGCCCCGACCCCGCCACCGACGACCTCGTCGTCGGCGGAAACAGGCTGTACGTGCAGTGGTCGGACGACCGTGGACGGTCGTGGCAGCGCCGGGAGTGGACGGTGCCGGGGGCGGTCTGCCTGCTGTCGTTCCCGCGGTCGGCCCATCTGGCCGATGGGACCATCCTGGTGCCGGCCTACGATCTGGGCTGGGAAAAGGACAAGATCGTCGACGCGGTGCGCGCGCCATCCGAGGGCGAGCGCCGCGACGTCCACGGCACCTACGTGATCCGCGTGATCGGGGAGAGGACGTGCGAGCTGGCCGAGATCCCGGGGGGAGGCTTCGGCAACGAATTCGCCGTGGTGGAGACGGCTCCGGGGACGGTCCTCGCCCATCTGCGCGACGATTCGACCGCCCAACGTCGCGCCGACTCCACGGGGTATCTCCTGGAGAGCTGGTCGCACGACGGCGGCCGGACCTGGTCGCGTGCCATAAAGACCGGGATCTGGGGCTATCCGCCGCATCTGCTGAAGCTGTCCGACGGCAGGATCCTGTGCAGCTACGGCTATCGCCGCGACCCCATGGGGATACGGGCCGTGCTGTCGAGCGACGGCGGCAGGAGCTGGGACCTGGAGCACGAGGTCGTGTTGCGCGACGACGCGGTGGCGGCATGGGGGAACCCGCTCGGGCAGCACTGCCCCGGCGACGTGGGGTACCCGCTGTCGGTGGAGCTGCCGGACGGCAGCATCTTCACCACCTACTACTTCGTGGAAGCGGACGGCATCGTCCACGCAGCGGCCACCCGGTGGCGCCCGGACTGACGGCGCTCGGGCCGCCTCCGACGTGCCGGCCGGGGCGTTTCGTTTGACAGCGTGCCGGCTTACCTCTAGTCTCGTCTGATTCCGGTACGTTGTACCGATCGGTCAACAATCTTCGAGGAGGTGCGTGATGCAGAGTTTTGCACGCATTGGAATTATCGCCGCAGCGCTGTCGTTGTTACTGGCACCCACGGTGTTCGGCGCCGGGACCGAGGACGCGGCAGCGGCTCAGATGGTGATCACCTGGGCAGGACCCTATGGCGCTGTCGGCGAGATGGGTGAGGAAGGCGAAGGAGATTCCTGGGCCACCAGGCACTTCGAGGAACGCTTCAACGTCGACATCCAGGGCAACGGGATCGGCTCGAACGAAGGCGAGAAGGTGCAGATCATGCTCGCCTCCGGGGAGTTCCCTGACACGGGCGCGTTGTGGGGCCGCGCGATCGACCACTACAACGACGGCATCATCCGCCCCATTCCCGAGGCCATGATCCGCGAGCACATGCCCAACTACACGCAGCGCATGGATTCCGAGTACCCCGACGGCTGGCTGCGCGACCGCAACCCGGACAATCCCGAGGAAGAGGTGCTCGGCATCCAGGGGTTCTCGGCGCAGAACGTCAGCATGGGCTACTTCATCGCCTTTCGGACGGACTGGGCGGCCAACGTGGGGGCGACACTGTCGGACTACGACAGCTCGAAGGTCTCCATCGACGAGTACGGCAGGGTGCACTACTGGCCCAACCCCGACGGCAGCGCCACCCTGGAGTGGTTCGAGCAGATGCTGATCGGCTTCCGGGACGGTGATCCCGACGGCAACGGCAAGAACGACACCATCCCCTTCGGCGGCGGCGGCGGCCCCCGGTACGGCTGGCTGCAGTCGCCCATCGCCGGCGCGTTCCAGGCGCAGCTCGAGGGACGCCGCAACACGCTGGTGGACGGCAGGCTCTACACCGAGGAGATCAGCCCCAACTACCGCAGTTACCTGCAGCTCATGGCCAGGTGGTACGCGGACGGACTGCTCGACAAGGAGTTCCTGACCATCGACCGCTCCAAGGCGTGGGACAAGGTCAAGGTTGGGCTCACCGCATCGCAGAGCATCCACTACTGGTACTCGGGCCGCGAGGACCGGATGGCGTATCCGCCCAACAGCTTCGTCCCCGAAGAGGACCTGGGCAAGGCGGAGGTTCCGCTGTTTCAGCCCATCGGTCCGACCGGGTACCGCGGCGGCGGCGCCTACAACGCCAGCCCCTGGTACAACATGAACCAGTACGTCAACGCCGACGTGGACGACGAGAAGCTCAAGGTGATCCTGCAGATCGTCGACGCCGCCTATTACGGCACCGCCGAGGATTGGGTCCACCAGCGCTTCGGCAAGGAAGGCGTGCACTTCGACTGGTCGGGCGAGGCGTGGAACTCGACCCCGGTCCGGCGCGCGGAAGAGGACATCACCCCGACCGCGGGCGAGGCGACCGTGGGTCCGTTCGTGAACTCCTACCCGCCCAGCGCGTCGGTCGACCGCATCGTCTTCAACAACGCTCCCATGATCACCACCTTCCTCACCGACCACATCCTGGCGCCGGAAGGCATGGCGCGGACGCTCCTGCCGTACCGCTTCGACTCCAAGAGCGAGACGAACCTGGCCGACCTGTATTCCGAGCACGGCGAGGTGCTCAACACGCTGACGAGCGAGTTCTCGGCCAAGGCGGTCGTGGGCGAAGTCGACATCAACGACGACGCGGTGTGGGACGGGTACGTCGCCGACTATCTCAAGTTCGGTGGCGCCGCGATCCTGGACGAGTGGCTGAAGGCACCGGTCTACGAGAAGTTCAGGAACGGCGTGACCGAATACGCCGCCGGTCCGAACGAGAAGTGGTGGTAGCGATCGGCTGACGAACGCGAACGACCGCAGTACGCGACGAGGGGATGGCCGTCCGCGGTCATCCCCTCGCTTTGTTTCCGGCCCCGCGGGCGGTCAGCCCTTCAGCGACCCGATGAAGATGCCCTTGATGAAGTACTTCTGCAAGAACGGGTACAGCAGCACGATCGGGCCGATGGTGAGGATGGTCAGGGCGGCCTGAGCCGCCTGGGTCGGCAGGGTCGGCAAATCCTCGATCGCCCGGAAGCGGTCCACCCCCAGCAACGCCTCCTGGATCTGCTGGATCATGCGCCGCAGCAGGGTCTGCAACACGATCTTGCGCTCGCTGCGGATGTAGATGAGGGCGTCGAACCACGCGTTCCAGTGTGCGACCGCCGTCCACAGCGCCAGCGTCGCGATGATCGGCTTCGACAGCGGCACGATGATGCGGGCCAGGATCGACGGATAGCCGGCGCCGTCCACCAGCGCCGCGTCCTCGTACGCAGGGTCGATGGTCATCAGGAAGTTGCGGGCGATGATGATGTAGAAGCCGTTGACGGCCAGCGGCAGGATCAGCGCCCAGCGGGTGTCGATCAGGCCGAGCCGGCGGATCAGCAGGTAGTTCGGGACCAGCCCGCCGGCGAAGAACAGCGTGATCAGCAGCACGATGGTGAGCAGGTTGCGCCCCGGCAGGTTGCGCTTGGCGAGCGGGTAGGCGGCCAGCAGCGTCATGGCGACGGCGACGAGCGTTCCCAGCACCGTCCGGTAGATGGAGTTGTAGTAGGCGACCTGCGCGTTGCCGTACTCGGAGAAGGCGAATTGGTACGCGCCGAAGCTCCACTCGCTGATCCAGAACTTGAAGCCCAGGGAGGTGACCTCCTCGACGGTCGAGAACGAGGTCAGCAGCGTGACCCAGAACGGGTAGACGATCGACAGGGCGAACAGGGTCAGAAAGACGTACATGCCGCCGCGCGACAGCCGGCTGCCGAACGACGGGTGCAGCGCGTGGAAGGCTCTACCAGATGCCATATTCGCTGAAGCGCCTGATGATCATGTTGGCCCCGACCAGCAGGCCGACGTTGAGGACGCTCTTGAAGAGGCCCACGGCGGTGGCGTAGTCGTACTGTCGCTCCAGGATCCCCCTGCGGTAGACGAAGGTGTCGATGATGTCGGCAACCTCGAACACGAGCGGGTTGTACAGGTTGAGGATCTGGTCGAATCCGGCCTCCATGATGCCGCCGACGTTGAGGATGAACAGCACGACGATGACCGGGATGAGTGACGGCACGGTGATCCGCACCGCCATCTGCAGCCGGTTCGCTCCGTCGACAGTCGCCGACTCGTAGAGCTCCGGGTTGATGCCGGCGATGGCGGCAAGGTAGACGATCGTCCCCCAGCCGACGCCCTGCCACATGGCGGTGACCACCAGCATCGGCCGGAACAGCCCCTGGGAGTACATGATGACCGGCGCCTCCATGCCCAGCAGCGTGTAGAGGTAGCCGACGATGCCGCGCTGCGGCGAGAGCATCTCGATGATGATGCCGGAGAGCACCACCCAGGACAGGAAGTGCGGCAGGTAGGAGATCGTCTGCACGGTCCGCTTGAAGGCGGAGTTCTGAACCTCGTTGAGGATCAGGGCCAGGATGATCGGTGCCGGGAAGCCGAAGACGAGCTTCAGCACGCTGATGATGACGGTGTTGCGGAACAGGCGGGCGAAGTAGGGGTTTTCGAAGAGCTGGCGAAAGTGGTCGAAGCTGTTCCAGGGACTGCCCAGTACGCCCTTGGCGTATCGGTAGTCCACGAACGCGATGCCGATTCCGTAGATGGGGACGTAGCGGAAGATGATCAGGATCACCAGCGGCGCGAGAAACAGCAGGTAGAGCGCGTACATGCGCTTCGCTCTCCGCCACTTCTCGTTCCGCAGGGCGGATTCGTATGCCTCCTGGATCCGAGCCGACCGGGCGATCACCTCCGCATACTCCCTCGCGTCCTCCCAGGCGGGGATCGGCGTGCGCCGTCCTCCGCCGCCATTAAGAGATTGCACGCTAGCGGCTCGGGCCGGCCGCTGTCAATCGCTCGCATTGCCTCACCAGGAATCTAACCCTGCCGAAAGCGTGCCTCACCTAATCTAACCGAAGGAACTGGACCGGCGGGTCCGGTCCGGAGCCCCTCCCACACCGTGGAGGAGGTTCCGAGGAGATGGGGCTGACGATGGGTGAGCGCAGGGCTCTCACGGATCAGGTGGCGCGCCGGTACCGCAGCGCCGCCAGGAAGGACAAGACGGTCATCCTCGGCGAGTTCGTCGAGGCCACTGGCTACACTCGCAAGTACGCGATCCATCTGCTGAACTCTTGGGGGCGCACCCGCGTGGTGCGCATCGACGGCCAGATGGTCAAGCTCGTCGTCGGACGCCCCCGGCGTGCCAAGCGCCGCGCACGTCCGCGCTGCTACGACCAGGAGGTGCTCAAGGCCCTCAGGCAGATCTGGTACGTGTTCGACTTCATGTGCGGCAAGCGCCTGGTGGTCGTGCTGCGCACCATGCTGCCGGTGCTCGACTCGTTCGGCGAGATCCCGCTCAGCGATGAGGTACGCGCCAAGCTGCTGAGCATCAGCGCCGCCACCATCGACCGGCTTCTGCAGCCCGAGCGCGCGCGGCTGCAGATCAAGGGCCGCACCCACACCAAGCCGGGCAGCCTCCTGAAGCACCAGATCCCGATCCGCACCTTCGCCGACTGGAACGAACAGGAGCCGGGCTTCTTCGAGATCGACCTGGTGGGCCATGACGGCGGCGATGCCTCAGGCGAGTTCTGCCACACGCTGACCCTCACCGATGTCGACACCGGCTGGGTCGAGCTGCACGGGCTGAAGAACAAGGCGCAGCGTTGGACCCACGCGGCCCTCGAAGACGCACGCCAGAGCCTGCCGATCCCGGTCAAGGGCATCGACACCGACAACGGCAGCGAATTCATCAACCACCACCTGGTCGGCTTCTGCCACGAGCATCAGATCACCTTCACGCGCGGGCGCCCGTACCGCAAGAACGACACCTGCTACGTCGAGCAGAAGAACGGCCACGTGGTGCGCCGCGCGGTCGGCTACCACCGCTACGACACCGACGAGGAGCTGGCCGCTCTCAACGCCGTCTACGGCACGCTCGGCCTCCTGGTCAACTTCTTCTACCCCTCGGTGAAGCTCATCAAGAAGACCCGCCGCGGCAGCAAGGTACGGCGCATCCATGACGAGCCCCAGACCCCGTTTCAGCGCATGCTGCTATCCCCGGCGGTGGACGCCGAGGTGAAGGCGCGGCTCAAGCAGCAGTTCTCGGCGTTGAACCCGGTGGCCCTCAAGCGCGAGCTGACCCGATTGACCGATCACCTGCTGCACGTGCATGCCCACAAGACACCGCCCTCGAAGCGGCCGCGCAACCGATGAGCGTTGGAACCGCCAGCCGGCGACTCGGAGCGGTCTCTGCGGCCATCTGGACCCTCGGCCGGCCGGGCTCGCAGAAATCGCCCACGAGGATTGCCCTCACGGCGTTTTCTGCGCCGAGGTGGTGTCCTGATACCCTCCCGATGAACGCGGCACGCCGCCCGGCGGTGTCGCTGCTGAGGCTCTGCAGTCACGCTGATGGCCGATGCCATGGGCTGCCCATGCACCGGCAGCGCCGCCGCGGTCGCCCACCATCATCTCCGCGCTCGCCATGAGGCTCGTTCACGGGCCGGCCGCCGCGCAGCGGGCACGTGCTGGCCTCGGCGCTGGGAACGGGACCCCGCCCCCAGGGGAGCTCCGCGTGAGGCAAGACCGGCAGCAGAAACTTATCCACATATCCACAACCTCTGAGCCTCCCCCCTCGCGCTCCCCCCTCGTTTTCCGCCGCCGCCTTCGGTTAGATTCTTTCGTGAGGCATGGCCTCGCTACGGTTCGATTCTTAGTTGAGGCAATAGGTCGCTCACCGCGCCGAACCGGCTCATCGCGGGCTCGCAGCCGTCGCGCCGGCGAACCCGCGGTAGTACCGCAATGGACGCGACAGGTCGCCGTCGAGCCGCAGCAGCGCCAGCCGCACTCCGACGGTGACCTCGTCGCCGGGCACCAGGTCGTTGCCGAACAGGGACAGGTCGAAGGCGCTGTAGGGGGTCATGCGGTCGGCCTCGTCCTCGGCGAAGTAGCGGGTGCTGATGGCGTAGCAGTCCCGTGGCAGCGCCGTCAGCGACGCCGCCAGCCGCTCGCCGGGGTCGGTGAGGAAGGCCAGGCAGTGGGCGTAGTACCGCACCGGGCACATCTGCACGGTGGGCGCGTCCGCCTCGCTGCGGTTCCAGCGTCCGTCCACGCAGCGCCGGGCCGCATGCGGGTCGCGGGCGAACACCAGCACCGTGCCGCGATAGACGTCGTTCACCATGGGCACCACCAGGTCCGGATCGCCGTCCGGCTCACCGTAGCGGTTGCCCCTGAGGTAGACGCGGGGGCGCAGCGCGGGATCGAAGTAGCTGGGCAGGAACACCTCGTAGCCAGCGTAGGTGCCTTCGCTGCGCACCGTGACGCGCAGGTCGATGGCGTCCGCCTCCGGCACGGTGTATCTCGCCACCAGCTCGGCCTGGTGCTCGGCGGTGGGCGGCCAGCGGATCTCGACCCCGCCGGCCACCGCCGACGTCGAGCGTCCCATGAACCGCGGCTGCCCCATCGCCTGGTGCTGGGCGAAGAGACGGAACAGGTTGAGCGCCGAGTAATCCGGGTGGATGAGCTGGCGGCCGGTTCGCGTGTCGACGAGGCTGCTGACGCCGTGGTACGCCCCCGCCGGCTCGATGCGCCCGGCCATCATGTCCGTCTCGAAAGTGAATGCGCCCGTGGTGGGATCCGGCTTCAACTCGAACATGGCGCACTACCTGGGCGCGAGGCGCCGACGGCTCCGAGGGGCCACCGCGAGCGGTGCCTCGGCGCGTCCGATCCCGTCGATCCTGACCGTGCCGTCGCGGTCGCTCAGGTTCGCAAGCACGTAATCGGCGCCGTCACCGCGTTCCAGGTGGAGGGTGAGCGGCGCATCGGCGCACAGCGCGAACCCTCCCCACTCGATGCGCGTCGCCTCCACCGCGTACAGACACTCGATCGTTCCGCCATCCCCCGTGCAGAGCACGACGACGGCTCCGTCGGTCGTGAGCTCGCCGTAACGGGTCGGCACCGGCTTCCACGCGTAGGAGACCGCGACGTGCACGGTGGCTTCGCCGCGCTCGACGGCAAGCCCGGCTGCTTCGCTCGGGAGCCCCCGGTGCTCCCTGCTCACCGCCAGCTCCCGAACGCTGCCGATCGCGGGCTGACCGCGAAACGGCTCGATCACCGTCAGGTAGCGCGTGCGCGCATGCGGCGTCGGCGCCTGGCGCCGCGCGAAGAGCACGTCAAGCCGTTCGTCGAGGGTGGTCCCCGGTGCCGTCGCGGCGATCACTTCGGTCCCCGTCTCGCCCAGCATCGTCAGCCGCACGCCCTGGCCCTCGCTCTCGAAGGTCGCCGTCCAGGTCATATCCGCGCTTCCCCGGCGGACGTCGCGAATGTGCTGGTAGCCGTTGTCCTGCCCCAGCGCATTCTCGTCCTCGGCCAGCTCCGTGCTCACCCGCAGCTCGCCGAAGTTGCGGTACACCCAGTCGACCTGCCGTGCGCGCTGCCGGTTCGGGCCGGCGCCGCCGACGCCGAACAGGTCGACCACGAATGCCCCGTCGACGAGGATGGCCGTCCGTCGCATCCGCACCCCGTGCTGGTAGTCGTGGGCCGACGCGTCCGCCACCTGCACCCGCGGGCCGGCCGCGAAGCGCTCCAGCTCGCCGCCGATCCGGTGCTGGGACACCTGGTCCACCACCACGGTGTTGTGGCTGACCGTCTGCCGGAACCAGTTGTGCGACTCGGGCAGGCTGTAGTTGCAGATGCCCAGGTCCGGGGCCTGCACCCGCCCGTTGGCGTAGAGCACGACGTTCAGCTTGTCCAGGTGCCCGTGCCCGCCGCCGTGCGGCCCGTACTGCAGCAGGAGCTGCACCTCCTCCGAGCCGCGGTCCGGCGCGCGGGCGCGCAGAATCGCGTACCCGCTGGCGGGAAAGTTGACGCTCTCGCGCACCGGCGGACGCTCCGGGGGCTGCCAGAACGGCGCCAGCCAGAGCGGCGCCACGTACGCGCGGCGCAGCCCGCGCGCCCGCTCGTCCCCTTCCGACACGCGCCCGGCGACCAGCAGGGGCCGCACGTCCTCGTCCCTGGTGCGCGCGTAGTACACCTCCGCCAGCGTGCCGAACACTTCCTTCAGGGACCGGCCGAAGTGGTCGTCCCCGACCGCCGGGTAGGTGCCGTCGGGGAAGCCGAGCCGGACCGGCGCCGCGAACAGCCCGCGCAGCCGCGGGTGGCGGTACAGGTCGATCCCGGAATGCCACGCCGCCTCCGTCAGGCACAGCACGTCGCCGATCGTGCCGATGGCGTAGCCGATCGACCCTTCCCAGAACAGTCCGTCCGAGCGCACGGACCGCTCAAAGAGGGCGTTGAAGCCCAGCGGCCCGTTGATCGCGAAGTCCACGATCTCCTCGTCGCGCAGCGCGAGTCCGATCACGCCGATGGCGGCCGTGCACAGCGCCTGCCAGTTCGACGGCAGCGGTTCGTGGATGTCAGCATCGACCGAGGCGATCAGCCGCGCCGTCGGCAGCAGCAGGTCCTCCTCCACGTGGCGGCGCCGCTCTCCGTCGAGCGCCCCGGAGTCGAGGATCAGGTCGTAGGCCGACGCCACGTGCAGGGCGAAGAAGCCGTCCTCCAGCGTCTGCGAGCCGACCTTCGAGAACTGCTCGATCGGGTAGGCGTCGTACCGGTCGGCGTATTCGCAGAGGATCGCCGCGGCGGCTTGCGCGTACCGTACCTCGCCGCCGACCGCGTACCGGAGCGCCAGGTCCTCGGCCGCGCCGGCGATCTTCGCGTGCTGGTAGGCGCGCCAGGTCTGGTCGTAGACGCCGCCGGAATAGACCTCCCCGCACTTCGGGCAGGTGTGCCGGTGCGGCTCGTGGGGGTCGTAGATCAGACCCATGCTGTCGGCAGGGCAGATGTAGAGCCCCAGCCACTTGCCCTCCGCGTTTTTCTCCGGGATGGGAAGCGGCCTGCGCAGCCACTGGTCCGTGTCCCGCACGATCGCCTGGTAGCGACGGTGCTGGAAAGTCCCGTCCCGCCGGGTGAGCTCGCGGATCGTCTCGATCTCGCCCGCATCGTAGAACAGGTGCGGTCGCTGCCGTCGTTCCAGCCGGATCTCTTCCGTGTCCACGCCAACCTCCGTCAGCTCGCGGACGCCCATGGTACTGCCCGTGGGCCGGACTTGCAGGACCGTTTCACCGCGCGTTGCCCCCGGCACCGGCCCGGTCTACGCTGTGGCGCGCCATGATGAGGATCTCGAGCGGCGGCGGGGATCTGTCGGACAGCTCCCTGCGGCGCGCCATCCAGCTCGGCGTCGACAGCATCGACCTGGGCTGTCCGCCCCTCGACCGGTTGACCGCCGTCAAGAAGCGCATCCGGTCGTTCGGCCTGGACGTCAACCGCATCTCCCTGCCGGACATGAGCGCCGCCTTCATGCGCGGCGAGGAGGGCTCCGGGAAGGAGCTGGACGCCGTCGAGCGCACCCTGCGTGCTTTCGGCGACGCCGGCTACCGGCTCACCTTTCAGCGTTTCGAGGGCAGCAACTTCAACCACCTGGTCACCTTCTACGAGTCCGTGCACCGCGGCGGCTACCGCGGCTCAGGCAAGAGCGTGTGGCTGACCGGCAGGAGCCCGCCCGAGCGGCCGGAAGCGGAGCTGCGGCAGGCGCGCATCGCCTACTGGCCCCACTTCGGCCACGACGAGCCGCCCGCCGGCGCCGAGCTCGACGCCTGGTGGGGGCAGTTCTGCCGCACCTTCGAGCGGCTGGTGCCGATCGCCGAGGAGTACGAGATGCGCATCGGCGTGCACCCGGCCGACCTGCCCCTGGCGGACACCCCGTTCGGAACGCTGGGTTTCCACCGGGTGATCGACGCGTTCCCCAGCCGCAACGTCGGCTATCTCTACTGTTGCGGGACGCGCGCGGAGGCCGGCGGACTGCCGCTGGTGCTGGAGGAGATCCACAACTATGGGCGGCAGGGCCGCCTCTTCATGATCCACTTCCGCAACATCCGCGGCAGCCTGATGACCTCCAGCGCCTACGAGGAGGTGCTGCTGGATGACGGGGACATGAACATGTTCAAGATCCTGCTGGAGTTGCACCGGGTCGGCTTCGACGGCTGCCTGAGTCCCGACCACATCTTCCGGCTGGAAGGCGATCCGGATGCCTCGACCGACCAGAATCGTGCGTACCAGGGGCTGGCCTTCTCGATCGGGTACCTGAAGGGGCTGCTCGCCGCGCTCGCGGTGGTGGGGTAGGAGAGGGAGGAAGTGCCATGACTGCCGAAGAGATCTACGGGAAGCTGGGAGTGCCCGCGGCCGTCAATGCCGTCGGCACCGGCACGCTGGTCGGCGGGTCGGGTCCGCCCGATTTCGTGCGGGAAGCGATGGAGGCCGCGAGCGGCCGCTTCGTCAAGATGGACGATCTGCTGCGCGCCTGTGGTGACGCCATCGCCGCTCAGGTGGGCACCGAGGCCGCCTACATCTCCTGCGGCGGCGCCGCCGGCGTGACCCTGAGCGCCGCCGCCTGCATCGCCGGCACCGACCCCGCGGCCATCCGCCGCCTGCCGGACGCCGGGGGACTGCGCAACGAGATCGTGGTGCAGAAGCGGCACTCCGACAGCTACGACCGCTGCCTGCGCGCCGCCGGGGCGCGGCTGGTCGAGGTGGGGCGTGAGGACGGCTGCGACGCCGCCGAGCTGGAGGCCGGCATCAGCGGCGACACCGTGGCGATCTGGTACCCCTGGCCGCCGCTGGGCGACCAGACCGGCCTCTATCCGGAGATGCCCGGCCCGGACGAGATCGTCCCGCTGGAGGAGGCGCACGCCATCGGCAGGCGGCGCGGCGTGCCCGTGATCGCCGACGCCGCCTCGGACATCTACCCGCTGGATTTCATGCGCCGGTGCGCGGCCGCCGGAGACCTGGTGGTGTTCGGCGGCAAGTACTTCGGCGGCCCCAACGCCAGCGGCTTCGTGTGCGGCGACCGCGGCCTGATCGAGGCGGTCGCCGCTCAGGGCTTCACCATGCCGGCCGGCGCCATGGGCATCGGCCGCTCCATGAAGCTGGATCGCCAGCAGGTGATCGCCCTGACCGTCGCCGTCGAGCGCTGGTTCGCTACCGACCACGCCGCCCGCTTCGCCGCCATCGACCGCAGGCTCGCCGTGGTCGAGCAGGCGCTGCAAGGTCTCCCGCACGTCCGGCTGGAGCCGCACATGGTGACTCACGGCTTCTACGGCTCGTTCCTGGTCGTCGAGCTGGACACCGCGGCGCTCGGCAGGACGGCGCGGCAGATCGCGGAGGAGCTGTACGTCGGCGAGCCGTCGGTGCTGGTGCAGTCGCCCACCGAGTCCACGCTGTGGGTGTTCTTCTACACGGTCGAGGACGGCGAGGAGCGGATCATCGCCGACCGGATGCGTGCCGTGTTGCGCCAAGTGCTGAGCCGATGATCCGACTCTCCATGGGGTCGGCGGAGCTCTCCGACAGCTTCCTGCGGCGCATCGTCCAGCTCGGGGTCGACTGCGTCGACCTGGGCTGTCCGCCCCCGGACGGGCTGTCCGCCCTGAAGAAGCGCATCCGGTCGTTCGGCCTGGATGTCAACAGCGTGTTCCTGCCGGACATGAGCGCCGCCTTCATGGGCCGCGAGGAGGGCTCCGGGAAGGAGCTGGATGCCGTCGAGCGCACCCTGCGCGCCTACGGAGACGCCGGCCTGCGGCTCGTCTTCCAGCGCTACGAGGGCAACAACTTCAACCACCTGGTCACCTTCTACGAGTCCGTGCACCGCGGCGGCTACCGCGGCTCAGGCAAGAGCGTATGGCTGACCGGCAGCCGCCCGCCGGAGCGGCCGGAGGAGGAGATGCGCCGCGCGCGCATGGCCTACTGGCCCCACTTCGGGCGCGACGAGCCGCCCGACCGCGCCGAGCTCGACGCTTGGTGGGGGCAGTTCTGCCGCGCCTTCGAGCGGCTGGTGCCGATCGCGGAGGAGTATGAGATGCGCATCGGCGTGCACCCGGCCGACCTGCCGCTGGCGGACGCGCCGCTGGGGACGCTGGGTTTCCACCGGGTGATCGACGCCTTCCCCAGCCGCAACGTCGGCTACCTGTACTGCTGCGGCACGCGCGCGGAGGCCGGCGGGCTGCCGCTGGTGCTGGAGGAGATCCACAACTACGGGCGCAAGGGCCGCATCTTCATGGTCCATTTCCGCAACATCCGCGGCAGCCTGATGACGTCGGCCGCCTACGAGGAGGTGCTGCTGGACGACGGCGACATGAACATGTTCAAGATCCTGCTGGAGCTGCGCCGCGTGGGCTTCGACGGCTGCCTGAGCCCCGATCACATCTTCCCGCTGGAAGGCGATCCGGACGCCTCGGCCGACCAGACCCGCGCCTACCAGGGGCTTGCCTTCTCGATCGGCTACATGAAGGCGCTGCTGGCCGCGCTCGCTACGGTCTGACGGGCGGCCCCGGCCGCGTCAGGCGGGGCCGAGATTACGCCACCAGCGCACCTCGTTGCTGCCGCGCTCGGCGGCGGCGACGATGTCGAGCCGGCCGTCCCGATCAAGGTCGACCAGGATCACCTGGTCGGCTGCGGTCCACCCCTCCTTCAGAACCTGCATGCTCCATGGGCCGCGCGGGTCGCCGCCGTGCTTGAAGAGGGCCAGTCGGCCGGCATCCTCCCATCCCGTGGCCACCACCTCGATCCGGCCGTCGCCGTCCAGATCCGCCGCGACCGCCTCGAACGCCTGCGGGAAGGACTCGGCGATGACGTGCCTGCGCCACGGCACCTGCCGCGGGTCGCCGGGGTTCTCGTACCAGACGACCTGGTGCGGCACGTCGCCGACCCCCTCCAGCGGCCGCATGCCGAGGGCCATGACGACGTCGAGGTGACCGTCGCCGGTCATGTCCACCGGGCCGCCGTGCGTGGGCTGGGGTGAGGTGTCGATGACGTGCTTCGTCCACGGTCCGCGCGCCGGATCGCCCGGATTCTCGTACCAGCCGACCTGGTTGCCGGCGACCGCCGAGCCCAGCAGGTCCATGCGGCCGTCGCGGTCGAAGTCGACGGCCAGGATGGTGCGCGGCTCGCCGATGCCCGCCTCGATGGTGTGCTTGACCCACCGGTCTCCCTGGTTCTCGAACCAGGCGACCTCGTTGCCGATGCGCCAGTTGGTCGCGGCGACGTCGAGGCGGCCGTCTCCGTTCAGGTCGGCGACCGCCAGGTCGTAGGCGCCGGGGAAGCCGCCGTCGGTGATGTAGTGATGCGACCACGAGCGCCGCTCGCGGGGGTCGCCGTCGAACGCGAACCACAGCAGGCTGCCGCCCTTGTTGTCCACGCTGACGATCTCCGGCCGGCCGTCGCCGTCGATGTCGGCGATCTCGTGCCGCTCCAGCCACTCGCCCGCGCGCTCGTGGACGACGTGGCGGGTGAAGCGCCCGCTGCCGTCGTTCTCGAACCAGTACAGGCCGACGTCGGTGTCCATCGCCACGATGTCCGGAAAGCCGTTGCCGGTCAGGTCCACCGTCGAGATCCCGAACGCGTAGGAGAATCCGTCGCCGATCAGTCCCTCTTCGAACCGGATGTGCTCTGCCATGTGTCGCTCCCTCAGCGCGTGCCGGTGTTGCCCGGACGGCTCGCTGCCGGCAGACTGGGCCGCCCATCATGAAGCATTTCGACGCGTGGGACACGCGCTTCGCCTTCTTCTGGTACAACGACCAGGAGATCTTTCACGACACCGATGCCGACCTGGCGCGCAAGGCGGAGGCGTTCGCCCAGGTCGGCATCAACCACGTCATCACCTTCAGCGCCACCCACTTCCGCTGGTCCTTTCGCCGCCACTGGGATCTGCTGACCGAAACGCTGGCGCGCGTGGTGACCGCCTGCCACGCCGCCGGCATCCGCGTGACCGAGCACCACTCCAGCCATCTCACCCACAACCCGGTCGACCAGGCGGGCGAGCGGCAGGTCGAGGAACGGCTCCGCACGCGCGGGTCGAGCATCGCCTCGTGGCCCCACCTGCGCGAGGACTGCGACGCCGATCCGGTCATCGACGGCGTGCCGCTGTCGAGCTGGCGGCAGGTCGACGGCCGCACCGGGCGGTGGGCGCGCTCAGCCTACCCGGGCCGCTACGACTACCAGGGCTGGACCTTCTGTTTCAACAATCCCCACTACCGGCGCGCCTACCTGGCCTACCTTGAGACGCTGTACGCGACCGGGATCGACGGCATCATGACCGACGACGTCGAGTGGTTCGGCGCCGGCCACGCCTGCGCCTGCCCTGTCTGTCGCGCCCTGTTCCGGGAGCAGACCGGCCACGATCTCCCGGACCCCGGGCCCGCTTGGGAGCGCTGGCACGGAGACCATGGCGATCGGTCCTACGTCGCCTGGCTGCGGTTCCGCACGTCCTCCACCACGGCCTTCCACCAGGCGGTCTCAGACCACTACCGCGGGCTCGGCATCCGCCCGCTGCGACCCAACTACAGCGAGCGGGTGCTGCACCGGGATCCCCACGGGATGTCGCTGGAGGACCTGCCTGACCTCGACTGGATCTTCAAGGAGAACGACTACTCCACCATTGTCCGCTATTCCTGGTGCAGTTGGGCGATCGAGGCGGCCCACCGGTTCGCCGTCGGCCGCTGGCGCGGCATCCCGCCGATGAGCATGTTCTACCCCGACCGTCCCGACACCGTGCGCTTCTGCTGGGCGCTGGCGATGAGCTGGGGCCACCTGTACCTGGCGACGCCGGAGGGCCGATCCCTGGAGCATGCCGAGAAGCGGCTGCGCCGCTTCGAGGTCGCGCATCCCGCGCTGCTGCGCCGGGTCCGGCGGGTGGCGTCGATCGGCTTCTACGACTCGCGCGCCACCCGCGAGCTGTACGAGCACGCCGAAGAGCGGAGCGTCGCCGGGCTGATCGCCTGGGCGCAGGCGTGCTACCGGCGCAACCTGCCCTTCGACCTGTTCCAGCAGGAGGAGCTCGACCGCCTGCCGCTCTATCGCGTGGTGGTCCTCAACGAGGCGGTCTTCCTCAGCGACGCGGAGCTTGTCGCGCTGCGCGGGTTCGTGCGAGCCGGCGGGACGCTGGTGTGGACCGGCGCCACCGGCAGCAGAGACGAGGCCGGCGCCGCTCGCGACGACCGAGCCCTCGGCCGCTTCTGGGGGACCGACGTTCTCACGGCAGTGTCCGACGGCGCTCCGCCGGTCACCACGCGCATCGGCGCCGGCCTGCTGGTCCGGGTGGCCGCGGACTACGCGCTGGAGCCGGTCGAGCGCATCGCCCGCCCGGCCGCCGACGGCCGTGAGGAACGCATCCCATGGCAGCCGCTGTCGACCGAACACGAGTGGCTGCGGGATGAGCTGGTCGCGTTCCTGGCAAGCCTGACAGCCGGGGCCGATCTGGAGCTCGAGCGCATGCCCGCCGGCGTGCTGGCGACGATGTTCGCCACCGAGAGCGGAGACACGCTGGCCGTCCACCTGGTAAACGCGGCGCAGACCCTGGCGCTGCCGGATGGGGCGAGTATCGGCCACGACGACCCCATCCCGTTTCCGCGGTTCGGGGGCGGGCCGGTCGCCATCACGCTGCGCCTGCCGGCGGCGCTCGCGGGGCGTGCGGTGCATCAGGCTCGCTATCACGATCCTGACGTGGACGTGGCACGCTCCGTGACGGTAGAGGCCGAGGACGGCCGGGTCAGGGTCACCCTGGATGCCGCCTGGATAGGCGCTTACGGACTGGTTGAGATCAAGCTCGAAACTACGACAGCTTGAAACTGCGGCGGTGGATGGTCGACGGTCCGTGCAGCCGCAACCGCTCCCGGTGGGCGCGCGTGGCGTACCCGAAGTGCGACTCGAAGCCGTAGCGGCCGTCGATGCGGGCGTACCGGGCCATCCAGCGGTCGCGCGCGGTCTTGGCCAGGATCGATGCCGCCATGATCTCCGGGATGCGGGCGTCGCCGTCGATCTCGGCCCGGCAGGAGGCTCCCAGAGCCGGCGTGAAGCGCCCGTCGACCAGCACCAGGCCGGGCGTAAGGTCCAGTCCGCGGCAGGCGCGCAGCATCGCCAGCAGCGTCGCGTGATGGATGTTGATGCGGTCGATCTCCTCCGGCCACGCCCAGCCGACGGCCCATGCACGGGCGCGTCCGCGGATCAGCGGCGCCAGCTCTTCGCGGACCCGCGGGTCCACGACCTTGGAGTCATCCAGGCGGTCGTCCGGAAACGGCTCCCCCAGGATCACCGCCGCCGCGGTGACCGGTCCCGCCAGCGGCCCCCGGCCTGCCTCGTCGATGCCGCAGACGATCGTTCCACCCTCCCGGTTTGACGCTGATTCGACCGCGATGGTAGCGTCGGCCAAGCAAGCCCACAACACGTGTGCTGTGCTCACATCATGAGCGGGCAGCTACTGAAGCGGGTCGAACTCCTCGGCTTCAAGTCCTTTGCCGACCGCACGGTACTGGAGTTCGGCCGCGACGTGTCCGCGCTGGTCGGACCGAACGGCTGCGGCAAGAGCAACATCGTTGACGCCATCCGCTGGGCGCTGGGCGAGCAGGCGCCCCGCTCGTTGCGCGCCGAGCGCATGGAGGACGTGATCTTCGATGGCGCCGGCAGCCGGCGCTCGCTGAGCGTGGCCGAGGTCACGCTGGTGTTCTCCAACGAGGACGGGCGGCTGCCGATCGACTCCGCGGAGGTCGGCGTCAAGCGCCGCCTGTATCGCTCCGGCGAGAGCCAGTACTTCGTCAACAACACGCAGAGCCGGCTGCGCGACGTGCGCGAGGTGCTTGCCGATACCGGTCTTGCCACCTCCGGCTACGCATCGCTGGAGCAGGGAAGGATCGACCGGATCCTCTCGGAGAAGCCCGAGGAGCGCCGCGAGGTCTTCGAGGAGGCGGCCGGCATCCTGTCCTACCGCACCCGCGCCGTCGAAGCCGAGCACGAGCTGAAGCAGGCGGCCGCCAACGTGGCGCAGGTGGAGAACGTCCGGCGCGAGGTGCAGCGCCGTTACGAGACCCTGCGCGTGCAGTCGCAGGCTGCCGAGCGCTACCGCTCCCTGCGCGCGCAGGCGTTCGAGGTCGAGCGCGACCTGGAACTGCTGCGCCTGCGCGCTCTGCGGGATCGCCGCCAGCGTATCGAGAAGCGCCTGTCGCGGGAGACGCAGAAGCGGGACGACGTCCAGAACGAGATCGACGCAGCCGCGACCAGCGCGCGCAATCATCGGGCCGCGGTCGAGCGCCTGGAGGAAGAGCGCGCTGCGTCCCAGGAACGCCTGTACCAGATCGCCACCGCCATGAGCGGGGCCGGGAGCGAAATACGGCTCGGCCGCGAGCGCGTCGATGAGCTGGAAGCGAGCATGCACTCGTACCACAGCCGCGACCAGGCGCTCGCGAAGCGCATCCGCTCCCTGGAAGCCGAGGTCGAAACCGCCCGCGCCGGGCTGACCGAAGCGGAACGGGATGCCGCGGACGCGGAGTCGAAGGCTGCTGCCGACCGTGGGGATGCCGCGGCGGTGGGCGCGCGGATCGCCGAAACGGAGCGGCGCATCGCCGATGCGGCCGCGCAGGCTGCATCGCACGAACAGCGCCTGGAAGGCCTGCGCGACCAGCTTCGCAAGGTCACCGACGAGATCGTCACCGAGCTCGATCAGCGGCTGGGCCAGGGGATGGAGTCCACCCCGTCGGCGGCGCTCGGCAACGATGTTGCCGAGTCGCTTGCCCGGCTCCGCCATGACCTCGGCCGGCTCGCGGTCTCGGCAGCGCGGATGGACACCGAAGAGCGTGCGCGGCGGCTCGGTGACCTGGTGGAGGCGGCCGAGGAGCTGATGAAGGGGTTCGCGCGCTATCGCGAGACCACCGGATCGCTGCTCGACGAGCTGATCTCGTCGGAAGGGATCGTCACCCACAAGCGGGCGATCGACCGCGACATGGGAGAGACCTTCTGGGCGATCGCCGAGCTCCGCAAGCAGAGCGAGGAGTTGCGGCGGGCCAATCGCGAGCGCGCGGAACGGCAGGGCCAGTTGCGCGACGCCGTGCAGGAGAGCCAGGTGGCCGCGGCGCGGGCGCAGGAGCAGGCTGCCGCGCTGCGCACGCAGCTCGCCGCCGCGCAGCGGCAGCTCGACGAGCAGCGCCAGATCCGCGCGGATCTGGCCTCGGAGGAACACCAGACCGCGGAGGCGATCCGCGCGCTGGCTTCCAGCACCTCCGATCGCGAGCGGGAGAAGGCGTTCCTGGACCGGGAGCACGATCGGCTGCAGAAGGAGTTGGGCCGCGCCTCGGCGCAGCTCGCCGCGCATCGCCGCGAGATGGACCGGATCGACCAGGCCGCGCAGCAGCGCTCGGCGCGGCTGCGGCAGGCGCAGGAGACGCTGGAGCGGGTTCGGGTGGAGCTCGCCGAAGTGGAGGCGGAAGACAAGGCCATCCGCCACACCTTCGCGCAGACCCACTCCCAGCGCCTGGAGGAGCACGAGGATCGGTTGGAGAGCATCCAGGCGACGCCGCGCGAGCTGCGCGACCGACTGGGCCGGCTGCGGGAACGTATCCGCGGCCTCGGGCAGGTCAACCTGCTCGCTCCGGAGGAGTTCAAGGAGGTGGCCGAGCGCTACCGGTTCCTGACCGATCAACTCGAGGACCTGAGCCAGGCGCGCGCCGACCTGGAACGGGTGACCGAAGAGATCCAGCGCGAGTCCGCCGAGCGGTTCGGAGCCTCCTTTCAGGCCATCGCCGACGCGTTCCGGGACATCTTCCGCCGGCTGTTCGGCGGCGGCCGCGCCGAGCTGAAACTCCGGAGTCAGGACGTGCTGGAGGCCGGCGTCGACATCCTGGCGCAGCCGCCCGGCCGCAAGCTGGAGAACGTGGGACTGCTGTCGGGAGGGGAGCGGTCGCTGACCGCGGTGGCGCTGATGTTCGCCATGTACTCGGTCAAGCCGTCACCGTTCTGCGTGCTCGACGAGCTGGACGCCGCGCTGGACGACGAGAACATCGGCCGCTTCGTCGGGCTCCTGGAAGAGTTCGCGCACGACTCGCAGTTTCTGATCGTCACCCACAACAAGCGCACCATCGCCGCCGCCGCGAACCTGTACGGGGTTACCATGGAGGAGCCGGGCGTCTCCAAGCTGGTGACCCTGCGCATGCCCGAGCGCGCCGAGCGCGAGCCGGTACCGGCGTAGTGGTACGGACCGTGCGCGCCGCGTCGTCTGCAAGGGCAGGGGCTCGAATTGCCAGCGCCCGCTGGGCGGCCCTATCATCGGAGAGGCGGAAGGCAAGCACATGAGTGAACAGGAACGGAACGAACCGCAGCCGGAGGACTCGTCGGACTCGCACGGTCAGGAAGGCGCCGGACAGGAAGGAGCCGGTCAGCAAGACGCCGGTCAGGAGCGCTCCCGCGACCGGTTCTGGCAGGGCGTGAGCGTCCCCGACCTGGTCAAGCAGCGGATCGACGTCATCAAGGCGCAGCAGAGCCGCGGCCGCAAGCTGCTGATGGCGTTGCGCAAGTTCTACGCGATCCTGCCGATCGCGGCGTTCATCTATTTCTCCCTCACCAATCCGACATTCCAGAACACGGTGCTCGCCATCCTGCAATTTGCGGTGCAGCTCCTGTTTGCGATCTTCTACGCGATTATCCAGTTCGTCGCCATTTTCTGGTTCATGGCCCGATCCAAGGTGGAGAAGGTCCGGCCCACCGACCCCAAGTCGATCACCTTCGACGACTACTGGGGACAGCCCAACCTGAAGGCGCTGGTCCGGCAATGGTTGGGCCTGCTGGCCGACCGCAGGGAGTTCGTGCAGATGGGCGGCCGCTACATCAACGGCCTGTTGCTGTACGGCCCGCCGGGCACCGGCAAGACCATGCTCGCCAAGGCGATGGCGGGTGAGGCCGGGGTCGCGTTCATCTCCATAGAAGGCTCGGGATTCCGGGCGATGTTCGTGGGCGTGGACGTCCTGAAGATGATCTGGTTCATCCGCAAGGCACGCAAGTACGCCCGCCGCTACGGCGCCTGCATCGCCTACATCGACGAGATCGACGCGGTCGGACAGTCGCGTGGCGGCGTTCAGGGAGACAACAGTACGTTCGCCGGCGGCGGGATGTTCGGTGGGGGCACCGGCGCTCTGACGCGGCTGCTCTACGAGATGGACGGCGTCGATCAGCGTTCCCTGAAGGAGCGAATAGTCGCCAAGCTCTACCAGCTTCGCGGCAAGAAGCCGCCTGCGCGGAATTGGCACGTCCTGTTCATGGGCTCCACCAACCGCCCCGACGTGCTGGACCCGGCGCTGACGCGGCCGGGCCGCTTCGACCAGATGATCGAGGTGGGACTGCCGGACCGTTCCGGCCGTCGCGCCATCGTCGAGGGCTACCTGTCGACCATCCGCCACGACGACTCGGTCGACGTGGAGGCGATCGTGTCCAACACGCCCGGCGCCTCACCGGCGCAGATGATGGCGGCGCTGACCAAGGACACGGTACGCATCGCCCTGTTCGAGCACCGCAACGTGGTCACCCAGCGCGACATCGACCGTGCGCTGATCCACCAGTTGGCGGGCATGGAGAACCCGATCGAGGAGATGGATCCGGAACAGCGCCGTTCCATCGCCGTGCACGAGGCCGGACATGCCGTGGTCGTCCATTACGTGCTCCCGGAGAAACGGATCGGCCACCTGACGATCCTGGCGCGCGGCCAGACGCTCGGCTTCATGCTGCCGCTCGACGAGGTGGAGCAGTACTCGTATCCGCTGCGCCGGATCGTCGCCGACATCATGGTCGCGTTGGGCGGACACGCCGCCGTGCGGATCGTGTACGGCGAGGAGTGGACCGGCGCCTACAGCGACTACCGTCAGGCGCGAGACCGTTTCCGACATCTGTATTCACTCGGCTACTTCGGTCCTCCGACAGGATGGATTTCCAGCATGGCCGACGGGATGGGCACTGCGGCGGGCTCGCCGCCGCCGGAGGTCAACCGCCTCTGGCAGGATCTGGAGGATCGGACGGAGCGGTTGCTGCGCGATCACCGGGACGAGTTGACGGCTCTTACCGACGCCCTGCTGGAGCGCAACGAGCTCAATACGGGGGAGGTACTGGAGCTCCTCGGGCCGAACGGTCACAACGGCACGAACGGCCATGCCGGCCCCTCCGGCCCACGCGGGTCGGATGACGGCCGGCCGTCGGGGACGCTGCCGGGCAATCTCCCCGCGCGCGACCTGATCGACGAACACTCGGAGGGCGAAGGAACCCGGAAGGCCGGCTCGGAGGACCCGCAGGATGACGGCGGCACCGAGCCGCCCGCTCGCTAGCGGATCGACCAAGCCCCCAGGTCACCGCGGGTCACGAAGCGCGGCTCGAGGTTGCCCGAAGCCGATCCCAGGAAGATGCCGGGGAAGCCGCCGCGCGCCACCGCGGAGAACACCAGCCAGTTGCCGTCCGGCGACCAGATGCTCCCCGAGCGCGTGTACTGATCGAAGAACTGCAGGGCGCCCAGGCTGCCGCGGGTGATCGGAAAGGTGGCGACCTTCCAGAAATCTCCCGAGCGGGCATCCATCACCCGCAGATGCACGTAGATCTGCTCGGGATCGGCGGCGAACACCGGCTCCACCACGAGCTGCTGGAGCTCCGCCGCGCTCACCGGTACCAGGTAGGCGATCTGGCGGCTGTTGGGAGCCCAGAAGAAGGCGATCACCGACGGCTCCTCCAACTCCACCGAGCGCTCCGGCCGGCCCGGCACCAGCACGCGCAGCGTGCCGTCGGCCGAGAGCTGCGGCGTGGCCGACTCCATTACCGCAACGCGGCGCCCATCGCGGGAGAAGCTGAAGAAGGCGCTGCCGGACACGGTCTTGAGCGCGTCCAGCCCCGGACCCTCGATGTCCCGCAGCACGAGCTGGGCCGATGCCGATCCCGCCTCGCTGTCCACGTACAGCATGCGCTCGCCGTCCGGAGACACCTGCGGCGACTGGAAGCGGGCTGGGCGCACGTTGAAGTTGCGCTTCCCGGTCGCGCCGCGGACGTCCAGCAGCGTGAGGCGACCGCCCGACGTCGTGCCGCCGCCGACGTGGGCCAGCATGAACCGGTTGCCGGGGTCCCATGACCAGTACAGCGGCAGCCCCGTGTCGAGCGGCTTGTAGCTCAGCTTGCCGGCGGGATCCACCAGGCCGAGCTCCATCCCGTCCTCCGCGGTGCCGTCCTCCGAGGTGCGCTGGGACAGCACGCTGATCCAGCGGCTGTCGGGGGACCAGTACAGGTACACCGGTGCGAGATCGGCGCTCTCCCAGACCACCTGTGGACTGCGCGAGCCCGAGTCGCTGGTGAGGATCGCCGCGTCGAGGCTGCCGTCGGTCTGCTGGTCGAAGCGGACGAAGGCGAGGCGGCGGCCCCGTGCCGACCAGGTCGGAGACGAGTACCAGCGGCGCACGCCTTCGCGGCTGCCGGCGTCATCGGTGAGCTGCGTGAGGCGTCCGCCGGTCTGGTCCGCCGTCGCGATGTTGCCGTCCAGAGCGATGAACGCGATCAGTCCCGACTTGCGCTCGAAACGCTCCAGCAGGGAGTTCTGCGACATCTGCGCGCCCCGCACCGAGCAGGACACCAGCAGGGCGGCGGCCAGGGGGAGCAGCAGGAGCGCCTGCAGCGAACGGCGGTCCGGTCGATGCGGCACTGGGGGCGTCAGGGTCGTCACTGCCATGACCAGAACCCTATCAGCCCCGGCGCCATCTTGCGCGGCACCAGGTTGCCCTCGGCCCGCGCCACCATGATGGACGGGCCCTCCTCGGTGAGCGCGGCGTACACGACGTTGCGGCTGTCCGGGGACCAGATCCGCGCGGCCTGACCGTACTGGTCGAACACGCGGATCACCGCCGCGAACTGCGGCGTGGGCACGAACGTCTCGATCTCGACCGAGGATCTCCTCTCGCGGTCGTGGACGCGCAGCGCCAGTACCAGGGTCTGGTCACTGCCTTCGTTCAGCGACTGGACCGACGGGACGAAATAGGCGACGCGCCTGGAGTCCGGGGACCAGAAGAACGCGAACACGCCGTCCTCCTCGAGCATCGTCTCGGCTCCGGTCGCAACGTCGCGCAGGTGCAGCCGGCTGACGATCGACTCGACCTCCTGGCGGCGGGCGATGTAGCCGAGCGACGAGCCGTCGGGCGACCAGAGAAAGGTGACCGCGCCGCGGGCGGTGGCGATCACCTCGCGGCGGTCCCGCTCCTGGGGGTGGGCGATGATCAGGTCGGTCTGCCCGCCGTCGGCCATGGTGGCCAGCACCACTCCCGAGCCGTCGGGCGACCAGGCCGGGGTCTGGAACTCTCCCGGCTGCAGCGGCAGGCCGCTCTCGATCACCGCCGCGCCGACCTGCAGGAAGGACACCCGGCGGCCGGAGGTTCGGACCGACCCCGCGTGCACGGTCACGCCGGTGCTGTCGGGCGCCCATCCCCAGAACAGCGGCCGGCCGGCGTCCAGCGTCTGCACCGGAGCGGCGCTGCCCGGCTGCCAGCTCAGCAGCAGGAAGCCCCCGCCGCCCGATCCGGCCGTCAGGAAGCTGAGCTGGCGGCTGTCGGGCGACCAGTAGAGATTGGCCGGCAGCCGTCCGCCGGTGGAGATGGCCCGCGCGTCGCTGCCGTCGGCGCGGGCGGTGAGCACGCGGCCGGAGGTGCGGCCCTGGAACGAGTCTATCCCGACGAACGCCACCCGCGTGCCGTCCGGCGACCAGATCGGGGTCTGGTAGATGCGCGCGGCGCTCTCCGACTGCCCGGCGTCGGTGGTGATCTCCTGCGTGGCGCCGCCGGCCTGATTGGCCACGTAGATGTTGGCGTCGATGCCCATGTAGACGATCTTTCCGGACTTGCGCTCCAGGGCTCCCATCAGCGAGCTCTGCTCGCTGGTGTCGGGCAGCCGGCAGTCGACTATCAGCGCGGCGCCGACCGCGGCGGCGATGAGGAGCGCGCCGCGAGCGACCGCCTTTCGTTTCATCGGGACACCCCTCAGCCGACGCCGCGCCGCAGCACGGTCAGCGCCGTGTTGCGGACCGGGTCGGTCCGCTCGGAAACCTCGTCCCAGTCCAGGGATGCCGGCACGTCCGGCCGCACGCCGTCGATGCCGACCTCGCGGCCGGACGGCGACTGGTAGGCACTGGTCATGATGGTCAGGCGGGAGCCGTCCGGGAGCACGAAGTCGACGAAGCTCTCCACGTTGCCGGGCGTCCTGAGCCCGACCACGGTGGCGCGGCGGCGCGCCTGCAGCGCGGCGGCCAGCACCTCCGGCAGCCCCTCGGTGTCCGGCCCGATCAGCACCACCAGCGGCACCGACTGGGAACCGTTCAGGTCGTAGCCGTCGACCGAGATCGGCTGCGAGCCCTCGGCCGTGTAGATCTCACCATGGTCGCCGTCCGAGAACAGCGACAACAGCGGCACCAGCGGCCACCGCAGGCCGCTGGCGATGCGCAGGTCCAGGATGATGCCGCCGATGTCCCCGGCCTCCGCGAGCGCCTCGAGGATGCGGACCGTCTCCGTGACCAGGGAGTCGGAGGAGATCCGCGGGAACAGCAGGTAGCCGACGCGGCCCGGATCCAGGATGCCGTACTGGAGCGGATTCAGCACCTCCGCGAGCTGCACGCGGCCGCGGATCACCTGGACGTCACGCGGCTCCCGGTCGACCGAGTTGACGCGCAGGATCACCGGCTGGTCGGCCGGTCCGCGGATGCGGGACACCGCGTCGGGGCCTTCCTCCCGCCGCACCGGAATGCCGTTGACCGCCGTGACCGCCTCGTGGGGGCGCAGCCCGGAACGGTCGGCGGGAGATCCGGGCATCACCGACAGCAGGATGATGCGCGGCTCCGGGTTTTCGCGGTAGGCGACGTAGGCGCCGATCCCTTCATAGGCGGAAGGATCCTCCAGCTCTTGCTGGATGCGCTCCGCGCGCGTCTCCCAGCGCGCGGCCAGCGGCGGCAGCTCGTCCAGCATCTGCCGCACCGTCGCCGGGAAGTCCTCGCGCGAAAGGAGGTTCACGATCACCGGCCGGTACCGCTCGCGCAGTTCGTTCCAGGCGACTCCGTGCAGGTCGCCGTACACGTAGTGGTCACGCAGCAGGGTCCACATTTCGTCGAAGGTGCGGATCTGCAGGGAGGTGATCTGTTCCCGCTGCTCGGCGGGGTCCAACACGGGTGCGAGCTCCGCGTCGCCCGCGGATTCGCGGGTGCAGGCACCGATGATCGACAGCGCGGCGATCATCGCCAGAACGGTCGTCGCCGTTGCCGGCGTCGCCATTGCCGGGCCGACGGCAGCCGGCGCGTTCCAGAGCCGGGGTCGCATAGAGGAGCGCCACCTTACCACGGCCGCCCTGGCCGTGGTGCCGAGTTTCATTGACAGCTTGGAAAAGCGGTCGATATATTGCCTCCCTGCGCATGCGCACCAGCCTGAGTTCCCGCCTGATCGACGTGTTGCGCAACGTCACTACGCGCAAGCAACTCACGGAACGCAACATTCGCGACGCCGTCAACGAGATCAGGAACGCCTTGCTCGAAGCCGATGTGAATGTGCGCGTGGTCCGTCGCTTCGTCAACCGGACGGTTGAAGAGGCGATCGGCGACCAGCGCGTGTCGGGCGTATCGGCCGCCGACCAGTTCACGCGTACGGTGCACCAGCGTCTCACCGACATGCTCGGCGGCGGCGACACCGGGCTCGAACTGCGCGACCTGAAGCCGCCCGCGAAGATTCTCATGGTGGGTCTGCAGGGTTCCGGGAAGACCACCACCGCCGCCAAGCTGGCCCGGCGCCTGGCCGCTGACGGCCGCCGGCCGCTGTTGATCGCCGCCGATCGAGCGCGGCCGGCGGCTGTCGAGCAGTTGGAACTCCTGGGGCGCACGATCGGCGTCGATGTCTTCACGGCCGCCGGCCTCCGCGGGGCCGATGGCGCCGCCAAGGTGACCCGTGAGGGGCTCCGGCACGCTCAACAGGGCGGGCACGACACGGTGATCGTGGATACGTCGGGCCGCAGCCAGGCGGACGAAGACTTGATGCGGGAACTCGAACAGGTGCGGTCGGTGCTGAAGCCCGACCGCACCGTGCTGGTCGCCGACGCCATGACCGGGCAGGCCGCGGCCACGGTGGCCGGCGGCTTCGAGGAACGCATCGGCATCACCGGCGTCATCCTGTCCAAGACCGACTCGGATGCGCGGGGCGGAGCGGCCCTGTCGATGAAGGGCGTCACCGGCAAGCCGGTGTGCTTTATCGGCACCGGGGAGAGGCTGGAGGATCTGGAGCCGTTTCACGCGGAACGGTTCGCCGGGCAGATCCTGGGGATGGGTGACGTCGTCAGCCTGGTGGAGAAGGCCGAGCAGGTGATCGATCAGCAGCAGGCGGAACGGACGCTGCGGCGCGTGCGTACGAACACGCTGACGCTGGCCGACTACCTGGAGCAGATCCGCGGCCTGCGCAAGATGGGGAACCTGGATGCGCTGATCGACAAGATCCCCGGCGCGCGCGCGGCCATGGCGGAGGGCGCGATCGACGAGCAGGTGCTGCGCACGGAAGAGGCCATGATATTGTCGATGACCCCGGCCGAGCGCGATAATCACCGCATCCTGGGTCCGTCACGGCGGCGCAGGGTGGCGCGCGGAAGCGGCACGACCGTGCTGGCGGTCAGCCGTTTCCTGAAGAAATTCGACAAGATGTCAGCGGCCATGCGAAAGATGGCGCGCGGCGGCGCCGGTGGCGGGGTGAAGCCCGCCCGTGCGACCCGCGGCGGCAAGCGCTTCCGCCGCTGACGCGGACACCACACAGGAGCGAACAGATGAGCGTAGCGATCCGGCTCAAGCGACACGGTACGAGAAACCGTCCGTTCTACCGAATCGTCGTGATGGACTCGCGGCGGCCGCGAGACGGCAGGGTGATCGAGGAGCTCGGTCGCTATCAGCCGACCGAGCCCGAAGGCACTCAGGCCAGCCTCGACGAGGTGCGCGTGCGGGAGTGGATGGGCAAGGGCGCCCGGCCATCGGCGACCGTCCGACGCATTCTCAACCGGCAGGCCCGCGGACAGTCCGCTGGCGCTGGCGAGGAGTCCGCTGGCGGGGAGTCCGCTGGCGGGGAGTCCGCTGGTGAGGAGAGCGGAGACGGATCGGCCCCGGCATCCGGAGAGTGACATGCCGCACGTGTGACGGGCCACGGAGCGAACGGTCCAGGAGCGAACGGTGGAGGTGAACGATGGAAAAGGAGTTGGTCGAGTTCGTCGCTCGCGCCTTGGTGGACGAGCCTGACGGCGTCGAGGTCACCGTGGTCGAAGGCGAGAAATCGACCATTGTGGAGTTGAAGGTGGCCGATGGTGACTTGGGCAAGGTCATCGGCAAGCAGGGCCGGATCGCCAAGGCGATCCGTACCATTCTCAGCGCCGCCGGCACGAAGACCGGCAAGCGGGTCGTGCTCGAGATCATCGACTGAAGCCATGGGCGGGCAGGCCGCTGGGAGCGGTGCGGCCGCTCGGAGCGCGCAGGCCGCTCGGAGCGCGCAGCAGGACGGACGGATAGCGGTGGGCCGCATCCGGCGGGCGCACGGCGTGCAGGGATTCGTCCGTTTCGAGAGCCTCTCGGGCGAGATCGATCATTTCCCGGCGATGCACGAGGTGGAGCTGCGAGGCCGCGGACAGCCGCCGCGGCGCTACGATGTGGAGTCGTTCCGTCTGTCCGCGCCGACGCTGCTGATGAAACTGGAAGGCGTGGACGACCGGGACGCGGCCGCGAAGATCGCCGGGCGGGAAATCTGGGTGGAGCGCCGCCATGCGGCGCCGCTGGGTCCCGATGAGTTCTACCTGGCCGATCTGACCGGATGTGAGATCCGCCAGGACGGCCGGCCGATCGGCACCGTGCGATCGGTGCTGGAGGCGGGTGCCGGCGATGTGCTGGAGGCGGTCCGTGGCGACGGCCGCACCGTGCTGGTTCCTTTTCGGCGACAGTACGTGCGATCGGCCGACACCGACGCCGGCGTCATCGAGCTCGCCAGCGACGCGGTCGTCGAGTGACGTTCACGGTCCTGACGCTCTTTCCGGAGCTGTTGACCCCGTTCGTGGCCACATCCATCGTCGGCCGCGCCGTCGAGCGCGGCCTTATCGATGTCCAGACCGTCGACATCCGCGACTACGCCCACGACCCGCACCGTACCTGCGACGACAGTCCCTACGGTGGAGGCGCCGGAATGGTGTTGAAGCCGGAGCCGGTCAGCCGCGCGATCGAATCGGTGGTGAGCCGGCGCACGGTGAGGCCGCGTGCCATCCACCTCACTGCCGCGGGCGTGCCGTTCGATCGCGATCTGGCGCGCCGTTGGGCGGCGGAGGGGCGGGAGCTGCTGCTCCTGGCCGGCCGCTACGAGGGGATCGACCAGCGCGTGGTCGATCTGTTCGTGGAGGATGAGGTGTCGATCGGAGACTACGTGCTGATCGGCGGCGAGGTGGCGGCGATGGCGGTCATCGAGGCGGTGGCGCGGCTGGTCCCCGGGGTGATCCAGGCGGACTCGCTCGCGGAAGAGAGCTTCGAGGGCGACGTTCTCGAATATCCTCAGTACACTCGGCCTGCGGTGTTCCGCGGCGTGCCGGTGCCGCCGGTACTGCTGTCCGGAGACCACGCACGGATCAGGGAGTGGCGCCGCCGGCAGGCGGCCCAGCGTACGGCCCGCCTGCGTCCGGACCTGCTACGAAGGAGCGAACGATGGAGCAACTGATACGGGATGTCGAGACCGACCAGACGCGGTCTCATGCAACGGACTTCGGAGTCGGCGACTCGGTGCGGATCCACTTCAAGATCATCGAGGGCAAGACCGAACGGACCCAGGTGTTCGAAGGCACCTGCATCGCTCGCAAGGGCTCGGGCGTCAGCTCGACGTTCACCGTCCGCAAGATTTCCTACGGCGTCGGCGTCGAGCGGGTGTTCCCGCTGCACTCGCCCAAGATCGCCAAGATCGAGGTGTCGCGCCGCGGCCGCGTGCGCCGCGCGAAGCTCTTCTACCTGCGCGATCGGGTGGGCAAGGCAGCGAAGGTGCCGGAGCGCCGGGTCCGCAAGCGCTAGGAGTCGGTCGGACGCCTTCGGGGTCGACTTGAAGCGATAGCGCGAAACCCGCGCTTCAATGTTGACGATACTGTATGCAGACATCGGCAGTACCGATGGACGGCGCGGCCCGGAGGGCGTCCGAGCCGCGCCGATCACATCGACAGGACCGGGTGAGCAGTGTCCAGAAGGGTAGAATCGGTGAACGTCAGGCCGCCGCATACCTCCGGGAGCGCGGCTACCGCATCGTCGAGCGCAATGTTCGCATGCGGATGGGTCGCATGCGGGTGGGGGAGATCGACTTGGTCGCATGCCGCGGCGACAGCGTCGTGTTCGTTGAGGTCAAGGCTTGGAGCAGCTTCGGCGCCGCCGATCTGGCGGCCGTGGTGAACGACCGCAAACGGCTGCGGATCGTGCGCACGGCTGCGGCGTTTCTGGCCCGGAACCCGAGCTTGCAGCAGTTCCGGCCGCGGTTCGACGTCCTGCTCCTGCGCTCCGGACAGCCGCCGCTGCATCTCGAGTCGGCATTCGGCGCCGACGGGGAACCCCTGTGACGCCGTCCGGCCGCAGGCGCCGCCGCGCCCTGCGCCGCGTGGTCAGGGCATTCCCGATCGTGTGGTACCGCTCTCCCCTGCGGCGGCGCCAGCCAAGATTCGGGCTGGACAGGAACGGGCTCCGGTACGTACCCGCCGGACTGCAGCCGTTGGCCCATCGCGGCACGTCCCGGACGTTGGCCCGGCGCGTCGAGTTACGCAGCAAGATCAGGGACAGAAGGTACCTGGAGCGGGCCATCCGCTATCTGGCGCAGCTCCTGACCGAAGACGCGCCGCGCAAGACTCGCCGGTGAATCCGCCTCCGCCGCGTTGTCCGCTCTGTTCGGAGCCGGTGGACGACCTGGTGCATGCGCTGGTGCATCCCGAAACCGAGGCCCCGGCTCACTTCGAGTGCGTGCTGCGCGCGGTCCGCGAGGGCGAACAGCTCGATCCCGGCGAACAGATCTGCTACGTCGGCGGCGGCGTGTTCGCCATCGTGCGGGCCGGACGCGGATGGCGCAGCGCCAGGATCCGCAAGCGCATTCCGTACGAGTCGGAAAGCACGCCTCCGCAGTGGCGCAGCGATCAGGTGCGCCGCATACCGAGTCCCTGAGCGAGATCGGCCCTCGCCCTTCGGGCGAGAGTCGATCACCCGCCTCCCGGCAGGAGGACGGAGCGCGGCGTTGACAACCATGCCGCGTTAGCAATAGCTTCCGGGCACAGGACTGAGATGGCTGTACCCGCACGCAAGACCTCCAAGGCCCGCAGCCGGCGCCGACGTGCCGTCAACATGCGGATCAAGGCACCGTCTATCGTCGAGTGCGGCACATGCGGCAATCGGGTTCTGCTGCACCGGGTGTGCTCCAAGTGCGGGCACTATCGCGGAAAGCCGGTGCTGGAAACGGCGGAAATCGCCTGACCCCAACCCTTCCCTGGAGGCGATGCAAACATGGACGCTGAACTCTTCGACAAGATGAAAAAGCTGATCGCGGACCGGCTGGAGATCGAGGAGGACAAGATCACGCTCGAGTCCTCGTTTCGGCAGGATCTCGGTGCCGACAGTCTGGACACGTACGAGCTCGTCTACGCGATAGAGGAAGAGCTCGGCATCACCATCCCCGACGAGAAGGCGAACGAGTTCGAGACCGTGAAGGACGCGCTGGCTTACATCGAGTCGCAGATCAAGTAGCTTCTCGCGGCGGCGGAGTGCCCCCTCGGTGGATGCGGTGGGCGCCCCGCTCACCGACACACGCCGGAACGGACGCCGATCTCCGATCGGTGTCACCCGCCCGGCGGTTCGAGTTGCGTTCCCTGCAGCGCGGCATCGGCGTCCGTTTTCGCGACGAGCGCCTGTTGAACCTTGCGCTCTGCCACCGTTCCCATGCCGCCGAAGCGCGCGTGGCCAGCAACGAGAGGCTGGAGTTCCTGGGCGACGCCGTGCTGGGCCTGGTGGCCAGCCAGTGGCTGTACCGCCGGCTGGAGGGGAAACCGGAAGGGGACCTGGCACGTGTGAAGTCGGTCGTCGTGAGCGAGGAGAGCTTGGCGCAGATCGCCAGGCAGCTCTTCCTGGACCGCTACCTGCTCCTGGGCCGTGGAGAGGAGCGGTCCGGCGGACGCGGCAAGAGCGCCCTGCTGGCGGACGCGCTGGAAGCGCTGATCGGTGCCTGCTTCCTGGACTCCGGGCTGCATGCCGCCGAGCGGTTCGTCGAGCGGGTCTTCGCCGAAGAGTTCGAGAACGTGATCGCCGGCCGCCACCGCCAGGACTACAAGACGCTGCTCCAGGAATTCTCCCAGAAGCGCTTTCGCGCCTTTCCCAAGTACCGGGTCACCGAGCGGCGGGGCCCCGACCACGACCAGGTGTTCTCGATGGACGTGGTCGTCGCAGGGCGGCCGTATGGCCCGGCGGAGGGCAAGAGCAAGAAGCAGGCCGAACAGCGGGTCGCCCGCATCGCCTATGCGCAGCTCGTCGCGGCGGAGTCGTCTTCCGGCAAGTCAGGCGCCGGGGGATCTGCCGCCTCGTCCTGAAGCGCCCGGGCGGCGTCCAGCAGCCGGGCGCGGTCGTTCACGGCCGGGTCGGCAAGGACCGCTCGCAGCAGGGCGCGCAGCAGCCGTCCGATGCTCGGGCCGGGGCGAAGGCCCAGCTCACGCTGCAGCACGGCGCCGTCGACGGCGAGCTCGCCGATCGTCAGCGCGTGCGCCGCGGCCGCCTGGCGGTGCACCCGCCGGGCCAGCGGAGCGTCGATCTTCGCGATCGCCCGGCGGACGGCGATCGCGTCCGCGGCAGCATCGCGTCCGACGGCGGCCAGCAGGCGGCGGATGTCGGCGTCGGAGCTGTCCGCGGTGATCGGGATCGACAGACTGCCGATCGCGGTGACCACCCGCCGGGTCACCGCGTGGGGAAAGCGCAGGCGGGTCAGCGCCGCCTGCGCGCGCGCAGAGGCGGCCGGTACGTCGTCGTCCTCGGGAGCCAGCAGCATCGCCAGCCGCTGCGGCGCGTCGGTCGGGGCCGCGTCGATGCGGGCGTAGCGGGCTCCCCGGTCGGGGACGGGGCCGGCCGCCGTGGCGTTGGCCGCCGGAAGACACAGCTCCATGAGCCCGGACCGTTCGAGCAGGTCCAGGCCCACCGACGGGGTCGGCGCACGCAGCAGGCGGCGCAGCTCCTCGCAGACCCGCTCGACCGCGACCCTGCGAGCGGTCGGCAGCGCGTCCCGCATCGCCCGCACCGTCTGCCCGTCGACGGCCAGGTTCAGCTCCGCGGCCAGCCGGCAGCCGCGGAACGGGCGCAGTCCGTCCTCCGCAAAGCGTTCGCGGGCGCTGCCGACGGTACGGAGGCGCCGCGCTACCAGATCGGCGCGCCCGCCATGCGGGTCGTGCAGGACGCCGGTAGCGAGGTCGACGGCGATCGCGTTGATGGTGAAGTCGCGCCGCGCCAGGTCTTCCTCGATCGTCCCGGCGAAGCGGACCGCATCGGGCCGCCGCCCGTCGGAGTAGCCGGACTCCGTGCGGAAGGTCGTGACCTCGAACCGGTCGCGGCCGAACAGGACCGTCACCGTCCCGTGGCGGATGCCGGTGGGGATGGTCCGGGGGTAGAGACCCTGCACGCGGTCGGGCGTCGCGTCGGTCGCGATGTCCCAGTCGCCGGGCTGCCGGTCCTGCAGGAGGTTGCGGACGGCGCCACCGACCAGGTAGGCGGCGTGGCCGGCGTCGGTCAGGACGCAGGCGAAGCGCCTTACCGCGGCGGGCACTGAAATCCCCGGCGGCTCCGGCACGTCTTCCGTTCTCATCCGCAGGCCGCGTTCAGGGTACCGGAAAGCGGCGATGCACGGGGCTAGTGCGGCCCGTGGCGCCTGGCGCCGCGGTGGCGGTATGCTCGGGGTCGCCGGCATGTCGCTGACGGGTCTGCTTCTCACCGGCGGGTACGGCCCCGCGCGCGCCGACCTGGAGCCCTTTCTGCAGGCCGTGGGGCCGATCGTCGCCGCCGACTCCGGATACGACCTCGCGCTGGCGCTGGGACTGCGGCCGGACCTGATCGTCGGCGACATGGACTCGGTGCGGGCGGAACGGCTGCCCGCAGAACGCGTGCGCCGCTTCCCGCGTGACAAGGAGTACACGGATACCGAGCTCGGGCTGCACGCGCTGCAGGAGCTCGGCTGCGATCGGGTGGTGATCGCCGGCGGCGGCGGCGGCCGACTGGACCACCTGTTGTTCATCGCCGGGCTGTTCGAGCGGGAGACGCGGCCCATCTGCTGGATCACCTCCCATGAACACGTGGAGGCGATTCGCGGCACGGCCGCCTACTTCGGCTGCGTGGGTCAGACCGTGTCGTTCCTGCCGCTGTCGGGGGGCGCGACGATCGAACGCTCGGCAGGTCTTCGCTGGCCGCTGGACGGGCTGCGGTGGCGTCCGGGGGAGGGCGGAGTCAGCAACGTCATCACCGCGTCGCCCATGCGTGTGACGGTGGCGGAGGGGGCGTTGCTGATGATCCGGTCGTTCGCCGTGCACGAGATCGGCCTGCGGCCCGGGTAGGTTCCCGGCCCGCGGCGGCCGCGGCCCCCGGCTACGGTCCGGCCGGCTGCGCCATTCCCAGCACCTGCCCGAGCAGGTCGGCCGATGAGCGGCTCAACAGGTCCACCAGCTCCGGAAACTCGGCCAGCGTGCTGCCCAGCATGGCCAGCAGCTCGGCGTGCTGGGCAGCCTGCTCGCGCATGAAGGCCAGATCGGCGACCACCGCCAGGCGCGCCCGTTGCTGCGCATCGACGCGATCGTCGAACGCCGCCTTCGCGTGCCGGTACAGGTCCGGGTCCGGAACCGAGTGCGGGACCAGCTCGACGTCGATGATCTCCATCTCCGGGAACCGCGCGGTCAGCCGGCGCCGCACGCCTTCCTCCAGGCTTCCGGGGTTCGTCACCAACGCGACTGCCTCGCCCGCCAGCAGCGCTCCGGTCGCAGCGTCGGCGGCGGCGGCGGTGGCCTGCTCGTACCAGGCCGGCAGGGTATCGGGACGCAACTCGGCCGTTGCCGCCAGCGGCGCCAGGTGCTCCGCGCGAAGCTGCAGCCGGACGGTGACGCCGAGGTCATAGGAGAGCGCCGCCGGGTCGATGCCGATCTCCGCTGCGTACACTTCCGCCGATGGCAGGAGCGCAGCCACGCGGCGCTGCACCTCCCGCGGGGTCAGGTCGAACAGGTGCAGGGTCATGTTGGTTGGAATCAACCGCTCCCACCGCCAGGTGATGCCGCCCGGTGCGATGGCCTCCTCGTCCCAACCTCCCGACTTCGTGAACGCAACGCCGTAGGTGCCGGGCGGCAGCGACAACTCCACCCATCCGACGAAGAACGCGGCGACCGCCAGCGCGAGGATCATCAGCAGGGTGATGGCGATCTTCACGCCAGACAGTATATCGTGGCCCTTGTACCGCGCGAGACGGCGATCGGCCGTGCGTCGACCATGTCCGTGCATGCGTGGCCCGAGGTTCTGAAGAAATGATGGTAGCGGTGAGGGGCGCAATCCAGGTGAGCGCCAATGACGCCGAAGCGATTCGGTCGGCCGGCCTGCGGCTCCTCCGGTCCGTGCTCGACGGCAACGGGGTCGCGCCAGAGGACATCGTCAGCATCATCTTCTCGCTGACACCCGATCTGACGCGTGCGAATCCGGCGACCGCGACGCGCGAAGGCGGATTCGCGGAGGTGCCGCTGTTCTGCGTGCAGGAGGCCGACGTGGAGGGTCAGCCGGGCCGCATCATCCGGCTGCTGATGACCTATCGCGGCGACGGAGACCGCAAGCCGGTGCCGGTGTTCCTGGACGGCGCGCAGGTGCTCCGCCCGGACCTGCCGCCGGGGCGCCCGTGACCCACGCCTCGGAATCCGTTCTTTGCCGATCCTCACGTTTCGCTCCATAGTGGCTATGCCGCGTGGGGAGCAGGGCAGCGCCACCTTAGCTCAGTCGGTAGAGCACGAGATTTGTAATCTCGAGGTCGTCGGTTCGATCCCGACAGGTGGCTGACCGGGCGCCGGGCGAGCGCCGCGGGCTCTTGACAGCGGAGGCCGGCTGAGCGAGCATGCGGCGCTCTGACAGCGGGGAGGTTCCCGAGTGGCCAAAGGGGGCAGACTGTAAATCTGTTGGCATTGCCTTCGAAGGTTCGAATCCTTCTCTCCCCATCTCCCGTGACCCCATTTCCCGTGACTGAGCCGTTCTACCGGACGTCCGCCGACGGCGGGCTGCGCTTCGAATGCACCCGGTGCCAGCGCTGCTGCCGGCTCGAGCCGGGGTACGTCTTCCTGTCGCAGCGCGACCTGCAGGCCCTGGCTCGGGCGAAGGCCCTGAGCGTTGCCGAGTTCACCGCCCGTTACTGCCGCACCGTGGACATCGGCGGATTCGAGCGGCTGAGCCTGACCGAGAAGGCCAACTACGACTGCAGCCTCTGGGAGGATGGCGCCTGCACGGTGTACGAGTCGCGACCTCTGCAGTGCCGGAGCTTCCCGTTCTGGGATGCGAACCTGGCATCCCCGGATGCGTGGTCGGAGGCTGCCGCATCGTGTCCCGGTATCGGCCAGGGGCCGGTACGGCACGCGGTCGAGATCGACTACTGGCTCTCGCGCCGTCACGAGGAGCCGCTGACTGGGCCGTAACCTCGGCCGGTCCCACCTTTCGCTTCTGCCGGTGAAGGGTTTACATTCGCTCCTGCTGGGAGTGTGGAGTATCGCGTGAAACGCATCGCGATCGGGATGGCCGTCGCGTGTGTGGTCTTCGGCGCCGGTGCGGCCGTGGCGGCATCGTATCTGAGCGGCCCGCCCGAGGAGTCGGGAGCGGGGTCTGCCGTCACCTTCACCGTGCACCCCGGCGAGCCGTTCGGCGAGGTGGCCGCGCGGCTGCAGGAGCGGGGTCTGGTGCGTTCCGAGCTGGCGCTGCGGACTCTGGCCCACCTGCAGGGCGCCGACAGCCGGATACGCGCCGGTCACTACTCGCTCTCTGCGTCGTTGCGCGCTCGCGAGGTCCTGGCGTTGCTGCTCGAGGGCCGCGAGGCGGAGATCACGATCACCTTCCCGGAAGGATGGACCGTGCGCCGCATCGCCGCGCGGCTCGAGGAGCGCGGCGTGACCACCGCGGCGGCATTCACGGCCGCGGTCGCCGACCCGGCGCTGATCGAGGAGCTGGGCATCCGCGCGGCCAGCATGGAGGGGTACCTGTTTCCGGACACCTACCGGTTTCCGCGCCACTATCCGGCCGACCGCGTGGTGCGCAGCATGGTCGGCAACTTCTTCCGCCGGCTCGCCGGGGTGCGGCCGGACTTCGAGAGCATCGACCCCGCCGAGCTGCACGATACGATCATCCTGGCGTCGATCGTGGAACGCGAGTACCAGCGTCCCGAGGAAGCGGGGCTGATCGCTTCCGTGTTCGTCAACCGCCTGGCCGCCGACGCACGGCTGCAGTCGTGCGCCACCGTCGCCTACGTGCTGACCGAGGTGGAGGGCCGCGAGCATCCGCGCGTGATCACGCACGAGGAGCTGGAGGTCGACTCCCCCTTCAACACCTACAAGCAGCGCCGGCTCCCGCCGGGGCCGATCTCAAATCCGGGGATGGTGGCCCTGCAGGCGGCATTCTTCCCCGCAGAGAGCGACTACTGGTACTTCGTGCTCAAGGATCCGGACACCGGGGAGCACCACTTCTCCCGCGAGCTCGACGAGCACAACGACGCCAAGTACTTCTATCTGAAGGGCGTGGCCGGCTGAGGGGCACCCGCGTTGCAGCGACGCCCGTGAGCCCGTGATTCCCTCCCACCAGATCGCGGAGCTGAACGATCGACTGAGGATCGACGCCGTGGCCGGCGACTACCTGCGCCTGCAGCGCCGCGGCCGGCGGTTCGTCGGGCTGTGTCCCTTTCATACCGAGAAGACGCCCTCCTTCACCGTCACCCCGGAGCGGAACCTGTTCTACTGCTTCGGCTGCCAGAAGGGCGGGTCGATGCTCGACCTGGTCATGGAGCTCGAGAAGCTCAGTTTCCCGGAGGCCTTCCGGCTGCTGGCGGGGCGCGCCGGCATGCAGGTGGAGGAGACCGCGGGCTCGGAGGGCAGCGAGCGGCAGAGCTACCTGGAGCTGTACCGGCGCCTGGCCGACAGTTTCCGCCACATCCTGGGCCACACCGCCGCGGCCGCGCCGGCCCGGGAGCACTTGGCCAACCGCGGATTCTCGGCCGAGTCGCTCGACCGCTACCGCGTGGGCTACGCGCCGCGCGACCGCGACTGGCTGCTTCGCTTCCTGCGCTCCCACCACTACGGCGATGAGTTCCTGGCCCGTTCCGGGCTGTTCACGAGCACCGCCGGGGGGATGCTGGCGCTGTTCCGCGACCGCATCGTGTTCCCGATCTCCACGCCGCGGGGCGAGGTGGTCGCCTTCGGCGGCCGGGCCATGGGCGACGGACCCAAATACCTCAACACGCCGGAGACCGCCTACTACCACAAGGGAGAGCTGCTCTACGGCCTGGCAGAGGCGCGGGAGCGCATCAGGCAGGCCGGGGCCGTGCACGTGGCGGAAGGCTACCTGGACGTGATCGCCCTGGATGCCGCCGGGCACGCGGCCGTGGCACCGCTCGGTACCGCGCTGAGCGGCGATCACGCTCGGCTGCTGGCGCGCTACACCTCCGACGTGCGCCTGGTGATGGACTCGGATGCCGCCGGAGCGAACGCCACCCGGCGCGCCATCGCCACGCTGGAGGACACGGAGCTTTCGCCCTCCGTGGTGCCGCTCCAGGAAGGTCTGGACCCTGCCGATTATATCCAGCAGAATGCAGGCGGCCGGTTGCAAACCGCCCTCGCATCCCCTATATTGGCGTTTGAGTATCTTCTCAAACTGGCTACATCTGAGCTTGATCTGCGACGTGCAGACGCGAAGGAACGGGTATTCCGGGAGTTGCTCCCCTATCTCACCCACGTACGCTCGGAGTTGAAGCGTGAGGCGCTGCTGCACGAGGTGGCGGACGTACTGGAGGTCGGTCACGACAGCATCGTGCGGGATTACCGCCGGCTCGCATCGGGGACGAGCCGACGTGAGTCGCAGGCGGCGCGGACGGCCGTGCCGCGCGGCGGACGTGGCGGTGCCCGGCGTTCGCTGGAGATGACCTACATGCTGGCGGCCGCCGCCAACCGGGACCGGTTCGACCGCGTGCAGCGGCGGCTGCAGTCCGACGACCTGCAGGATCCGATGGCGCAGGAGCTGTTCGCCGCGCTTGCCGAGTGCGCACGGCAGGGCGACGAGTCGCCGGACGGCCTGCTCGGCAGGCTGCAGACCGAGGAACTGCGCTCTTCGGTCGTGCGCAATCTCTCGCAGCGGGAGTTCACGGTGAACCCTGACGAAGTGCTGGACGATGGAGCGCGCAAGCTGAAGGCGCGCGCGCTGGAACGCCGGCGCCGCGACCTCGAGGCGCGCATGCGCCGCGCCGAGCGCGGCGGTGACGAAACGCCCGGTGCGGCGGTCCGGGAACTGCTCGAGGAGAAGATCTACCTCGACTCGGAGCTGGAGAAACTGAAGAAGGTGAGGGTGGATGTCGGATCTGTTGACTGATCCCGCGGTCGTTCAGCTACTTGAGTACGCCAGGCAGAAGAAGAGCATCAGCTACGAGGAGGTCAACGACCGCCTCCCCGACCAGTTGGTGAACTCCGACCGGATCGACGAGGTGGCAGCACTGCTGGAGCAGAACGACGTCACGCTGGAGGATGAGGAGGCCGGCGACGACGTTACCGAGGATGACCTGCGGCAGGCCGCCGCTGCGGCGAAGCGTCGCCTGGTCTACAACAACGACCGGGAGACCGCGGTCGACGACCCGATCCGGCTCTACCTGCGGGAGATCGGCAAGGAGAACCTGCTCACCGCCGAACAGGAGGTGATCCTGTCCAAGCGGATGGAGATGGGTGAGAACGTCATCCACCAGGTGATCAAGAGCTGTGGCGCCACGCTGCCTGCGTTCTACCACATCGCCGAGCGCGCACGCTCCACGGAGGATCCGCGGGAGCACAACCGCACCAAGAAGGAGATCTCGGAGCTGATGGCCGACCGCCGCCGACTCAACGCCTGCTACCGGGAAGCCGTGCAGGAAATGTACCCGCTGCTGAAGGCCTACGTGGAGTACAAGGAGACGCTGGCCGACGAGGAAGGCCGCATCTTCGAGGACGAGCGCCTGGCCGAGTTGCGCGCCCAACTGCAGTCATCGCTGGCCAAGGTGGAGTTGCACCAGGACGAGATCACGCTGCTGTCGAACCGGTTGGCGGACGCTGCCCGGCGGCTCGGTTCCCTGCAGCGCAGGAGCGAGCGGATCGAGCGCCGGCTGCGCATCAGCACGCCCCGGGAGCTCCGCTCCGTCAAGCGCAAGCTGTCCCGTTCGGCGGAACGCGCCAAGCTGGAGGCGGCGATCCGCATGCAGGCCGACGGCATCCGCGCGCTGGTGGCCGAGTACGAACGCCGGCAGGCGGACATTCGTGAAATCGAGGTGGCCTTCGAGCACCGGGCCGACGAGGTGCTGGCGATGCACCGCCGGCTCGAAGAGGGGAAGTACCAGCTCAAGCGCGCCAAGGACCGCCTCATCCAGGCCAATCTCCGGCTGGTGGTCAGCATCGCCAAGAAGTACACCAACCGTGGCCTGCACTTCTTCGACCTGGTGCAGGAGGGGAACATCGGCCTGATCAAGGCGGTGGAGAAGTTCGAGTACCGCAAGGGTTACAAGTTCTCCACGTACGCCACGTGGTGGATCCGGCAGGCGATCACCCGCTCGATCTCCGATCAGGCGCGGACCATCCGCGTGCCCGTGCACATGATCGAGCAGATCAACAAGGTGGTACGCGAGTCGCGGCAATTGATGCAGGAACTGGGTCGTGAGCCCAGCGACGAGGAGGTGGCCGAGCGCCTGCATTGGTCCGCGGCGCGCATCAAGGCGGTCAAGGGAGTCGCGCGCGAGCCCATCTCGCTGGAGACGCCGATCGGAGAGGAAGAGGATTCGATCCTCGGCGACTTCATCGAGGACAAGGACGTGGAGAACCCGTCCACCACCAGCGCGTTTCGGTTGCTGCAGGAGCAGCTCCATCAGGTTCTGAGCACGCTTCCGGAGCGCGAGCAGGAGGTCCTGCGCATGCGCTTCGGCCTGGAGGACGGGTACTCCCTCACCCTGGAAGAGGTGGGGCTGCACTTCAACGTGACGCGCGAGCGCATCCGCCAGATCGAGGCGAAGGCGCTCCGGCGCCTGCGCCATCCGAAGCGCAGCATGCGGCTGAAGGACTATCTTGACGAATGAGGCGACAGGCGCCCAAGACGGAGGCGAACATGACGGAGGCAGTACATGACCGGAGGGACACAACCGGGAGGGACACAACCCGGAGGACGGTGTGAGTAGCGAATCCGTACCCATCGAGCGGACGAACCACGGGACGTCGGCGGTTCAGGACGCTCTGGACAAACTGCGGGCGCTGCAGGACGTGCTGCACAAGAAGCACGAGATCGAGGCGCAGATCGAGGAACTGCCCAGGTCGCTCGCCACCAAGACCGAGCTGCTCAACCGGCTCAAGCGGACCTACCTGGAGCGCAACGAGGAGCAGGAGTCGACCAAGAAGCGGATCGGCGGGCTGCGCGACGATGCGGTTGAATCGGAGCGCATCCGCGAGGAGTACGAGCGCCAGATGGACCAGATCCGCACGCAGCGCGAGTACGAAGCGCTGGACAAGCAGATCCGCGATGCCTCCGAGCGCGAGATGGACTACCGCCGGGCGCTGCAGGAAGAGGAAGAGCGGCTCGACCAGGTGTCCGAGGAGCTGGCCCGCGAAGCGGAGCTGATCGAGCAACAGGAGGGCGTCGTCCAGGATGAGGAGTCGCGCATCAAGGTCGAGCTGGCCGACCGCGAACAGCGTCTGGCCGCGCTGCAGGCGGAAGAGTCGGGGATCGCCGCCGGTCTGGATGCGGAGTTGCTGTTCAAGTTCGAACGGATCGTCCGAATGACGGACGGGTACGGGATCGTCCCGTTGCAGGCACAGGTCTGCACCGGGTGTTACATGACCCTGCCCGCTCACTTCGTCAACCGCGTGCGCCGCGCCGAGGACGTGCTGTTCTGCACGCATGGGCGCATCGTCTTCTACGAGGATGCACCGGCCGACGACGAGTCGGAGGTGCAGATCGACGTGTTCGATGACGAGCCCGGCTTCTTCGCTGATGCGGAGGGAGACGAGGAGATCGAGGACGAGGAGGAGCTGTTCCTGGACCTCGACGTGACCGACGACGACAACGATGAAGACGGCGATGGTCACGATGCCACCGAAGAAGCCGAGGACGACCACGCGTCCGACGACGCCTGAACCCCTGCCGCGGGTCGTGATCCTGCGCCCTCCCGCTGGCCACGCCCTGCCCGCTGGTCACGCCTGGTATGATCGGCTACCGTGAAGGCGACAGGAGGCGGGCCGGCCATCGCCGCGTCCGGTGCGGGCGTGGAGGAAAGTCCGGGCTCCGAAGAGCAGGGTGCCGGGTAATCCCCGGGCGTCCGCGCCAAGGCGCGGGCGACAGACAGTGCAGCAGAGAACAGACCGCCGGGCGCCCGTGCCGCAAGGGACGGCGCGTCCGGCAAGGGTGAAACGGTGGGGTAAGAGCCCACCACTCCGGCGGCGACGCCGGAGGTATGGCAAACCTCGCCCGGAGCAAAGCCAAGCAGCGGGTCGGGTTGCTCGCCACATGAGGGCGGTCCCTCCGGGGATGCCGTCCTCGGGCCCGCGGGTAGGCTGCTCGAGTGCCGCGCCGGCGCCATCCGGCGCCGCCGCGTGCGCCAGATGAATGATGGCCCGCCCCGGTGGCGGCCGGGCCGCGCAGGCGCCCCGGTACGCGCCGGAGTGAACAGAACCCGGCTTACGGGCCCGCCTCCTCTTCCTTCCTCCGGGGCGCCGCGATACGGTCCGGCGCCGAGATGGGGATACCAGCCGGCCGGGAGCCGCCGGCAGCGGACGGCGGGACGGCGCCGCGCACTGTTCGTGGTGCTCCTCGTCGTCGGCGTCGTGGTCGCCGGTGTGCTGCTGCGGGCCGATCGCGCGGTCGCGGCCTGGCTCCGGCGTGACCGGGACGTCAGCATGCGCGTGCTCGTCGGCGACGGGCGCTACGCAGAGGCGGTCGAGGCCGCGGAGTTGACGCTGGTCAGACGGCCGCTCGACGCGGAGGCGAACCTGATCCGCGGCGTTGCGTCCCTCTACGCGGCGATCGCCGACCTTGGATCAGTCGAACCGGGGTCAGCCGAACCGGAGTCGGCCGATCCGGGGTCGGGCGGCGACGGCCCAGGCGGCGTGTCCGCCGCGGATCGCCTGTCGACGGCGACCGTGGCGCTGCGCCGGGCGCTGCTGAATTCGCGGATCGCCGTGGCGGAACCGGCCGCGCAGTACGCGCTCGGCAAGGCATATTTTCACCGCGGCTATTTCTACTACCACCTGGCGGTGCGCTACCTGGAGGGCTCGCTGGCGCTCGGCTACGACGGGTCGGACACCTACGAGTACCTGGGGCTGGCGTATACGGAGCTCGGCGACCCGCGCGGTCTGGAGTACTTCCGTCATGCGCTGACGCGCCGGCCGTCCGACCTGCTGCATCTGAAGATGGCCACCATGCTGATGGATGAAGGCGACGTGCAGGGAGCGCGGCGGAACCTCATCGAGGCGATCGACCTCACCGGCGACATCGCGATCGCACAGCGGGCGCGCTACGAGTTGGGGGCTGTCTACCGTGCGCTCGGCGAACTGCTGCTGGCCGAGGAGCAGTACCGGGCGATCATCGCCCGCGACGCGCGGGCCGCCGATGCCCACTTCTATCTGGGCGAGATCTACTCCCAGCAGGGCGACGCCGACCGGGCGCTCGCGGAGTGGCGCGCCGCGCGGGCGCTGGATCCGAACCACCGCCGCGCGATCGAACGCCTGCGATAGCGCCCAAGACCGTCGCCTTCGGCTCCGCTCTTGGCCCATCCCCACCGTTCGCTACGGCGTCTGTCGGATTGCCGCAGGCGCTTCGATCGGACAGACTCGTGGGGCGTGGGCGGCACCGCGACGCGGAGGTACACTCTAGCCGATGGCTATGTTCAATAACTTCTCCTCAGACATCGGCATCGATCTGGGCACCTGCAACACCCTCGTGCACGTCAAGGGCAAGGGCATCGTGCTGACCGAGCCGTCCGTGGTCGCCATCGACCACGAAAGCAAGCAGGTGGTCGCCGTCGGCACCGAGGCCAAGCGCATGCTGTGGAAGACGCCGCACACGATCGAGGCGGTGCGCCCGCTGCGTGACGGCGTGATCGCCGACTTCGAGATGACCGAGCAGATGATCCGCCACTTCATCATGCAGGTGGCACCGCGGCGCTGGTTCGTCAAGCCGCGCATGGTGATCGGCATCCCCGCCGGCGCCACCGAGGTGGAGAAACGGGCGGTGCAGGAGAGCGCCGAGCAGGCCGGCGCGCGCGAGGTGTTCGTGATCGAGGAGTCGATCGCGGCAGCCGTCGGCGCCGATCTGCCGATCATGGAACCGGCCGGGCACATGATCTGCGACATCGGTGGTGGCACCACCGAGGTGTCGGTCATCTCGCTCGGCGGCATGGTCGTGTCGAATGCCATCCGTATCGGCGGCGACGAGTTCGATGAAGCCATCATCAAGCACGTGCGCACCGTCCACAACCTGGTGATCGGCCTCGAAACGGCCGAGAAGATCAAGATCAAGATCGGCAACGCGGACCCGGACCAGAAGATCGTGCGCATGGAGATCAAGGGCCGCGACGCCATCACCGGCCTGCCGCGCCGGCTGGAGGTGGACTCGATCGAGGTGTGCGAAGCGCTGCAGGAGCCCACGCGCCAGATCCTGGAGGAGATCAAGCGGGCGCTGGGACGCACGCCGGCGGAGCTGGCATCCGACATCGTGGAGCGCGGCATCGTCATGACCGGTGGCGGCTCGCTCCTGCGCGGGTTGCCGCGCCTGATCGGTCGGGAGACCGGCGTGCCGGTGATCGTGGCCGAGCAGCCTCTGCTGTGCGTGGCGCTCGGGGCCGGCAAGTACTTCGAGACAACCGGGATGAGCCAACGCCGGCAGTACCGGTAAGGATCATGACGGCCCCGGGGAGTTGACCTGAGTACGCGTCCGTGACCGAGGTACGCCCCTTCGTCAGCCGCCGCCGTTCGGGCGTCACCTTCGCGGTTCTGCTGATCAGCTCGCTGCTGCTGGTGGGGTTGAATCCCCCTCCCGGGCACCTCGGGTTGCTGTCACTGGTGCAGGCCGGCATCAGCTCCGGCGTTCGCTGGGTCGCGGATTCGGTCGCGTCGATCGGGGAGCTCAGGAGAAGCAGGGCGGAGTTGCAGGAGCTGCGCACCGAGCTGCTGAGGATGCGACAGCAGCAACGCGACAACGTACAGCTCAGGGTCGAGAACCGCAACCTGCGCGCGCTGCTCGACCTTCCCCGCGCCGCCGCTCCCACCGTGATTCCGGCGGAGGTGATCGGCCGCGACCCGGGGAGTCTGTTCAAGACGGTGACGATCAATCGCGGCCGCAGGCACGGCGTTCGTGTCGATGCCACGGTGGTCGCCGATGCCGGCGGCATCCAGGCGCTGGTCGGGCGGGTCGAGTTGGTCTCATCCCTCACGGCGATGGTGCGGCCGATTCTGGACGCTTCTTCGTACGTCGCCGCACGCCTGCAGCGCATCGAGCGCGACGGGCTGATCGAAGGTGATCCGGCGGGCAACCGGCTGGTCATGCGCTATGTCCCGCGCATCGCCGCGGAGGACCTGGCGGTCGATGACCTGGTGATCACCTCGGGCATGCGCAGCCCCTATCCGCGCGGCATCTACATCGGCCGGGTCGTCGAGCACCGTGACGGTGACGACCGGTCGACGATCGAGGTGATCGTGCAGCCGCTGGTCGAGTTCGGCCGCCTGGACTACGTGCTGGTGCTGGATACCGGGGAGCCGGTCGATGGGTGACGTCCGCGTCATCCTGGCGACCACGGTGCTCGCCGCCGCCGCCTCCCTGCTGAGCTCGACGCTGCTGTCGTGGGTGGCGGTCGCCGGCGTCAAGCCGGACCTTGCCCTGGTGATCATCGCCCTGATGGCGATGCGCAGGGGCAGCATGCCCGGCCAGATCGCGGGGTTCGCCTCGGGCCTGCTTGCGGACACGATCAGCGTGGCTCCGCTGGGGCTCACCGCCATGACCCGCACGGTGGTAGGGTACGCGGTAGGCCGTATGGAAGGCTTGATCAGCGTCGACTGGCTGCTGCTTCCCACCGCGGTGTCGATCGCCGCCACGGTGCTCAAGGCCGTCACGCTCGCGGCCGTGGGGCTGGCCGTACCCTGGATCTCCAGCCGCTACGGGATCGGGCCGTCCGCGTTCCTGACCAGCTTCCTGATCGAAGCGGGACTGAACGCCGTGGCCGCCCCCGCCATGTACGTGTTGCTCAGCGTGCTGCCGGGCATGCGTGAGCGCGCGTCGAACCAGGTGCAGCGCGTGCGGGTGAGACGTTGAACGGCTCCCACGCCGACGATTCCGCCCCGGTCTCCCGCCTCGCGGCATTGCGCGTCGCGCTGCTGTGCGTGCTCGGCGGCCTGGCGCTCTACCTGTTCGTGCTGCAGGTGATCAAGGGCGTCGAGTTCGAGGAACTGGCGAAGCAGTTCGCCCAGCGCGAGACCGTGGTGCCGGCGCAGCGCGGAGCGATCTACGACGGATCGTTTACGCGGCCGCTGGTCGCGAATCGGCCGGCGTTTTCCATCGACGTCACCCCCGCGCTGGTGCCGGGCGACCGGGACGACCTGGACGCGCTGCTCGCCTCGCTCGCGGAGGCGCTCGACATCGACCCGGAGTACATGGCCGGGCAGGTGCCCCTGAACGAGAGCCATCTGTTCCAACCGATCGAGGTCCTATCGGGCGCCGACTTTCCGACCGTGGCCTACCTCGGCGAGCACATCCACCGGTTCAAGGGCGTGAGCTGGCGCAACGAGCCGGTGCGCGACTACAGCGACCTCGGCGCCCTGGCGCACGTGATCGGCTACGTGGGCGAGATCAGCGTCGAGGAACTCCAGGTCCTGTACAACGAGGGCTACCGCCGTGGCGACACGATCGGCAAGAGCGGTCTGGAGCAGCGGTATGACGAGCGCCTGCGAGGGACGCCGGGGCTGAGCTACCGGACCGTGGACGCGCTCCAGCGCGACCTGGGCACCCGCGAGGGCCGCCCGCCCGTACCGGGCAACGACCTGGTGCTCACCATCGACGCGCGCATCCAGCGCCTGGCCGAGGACGCCCTGGCCGGCCGCATCGGCTCGGTGGTCGTGCTCCGGCCGAGCACCGGCGAGATCGTCGCGATGGTCTCCTATCCCTGGTTCGACCCCGGTGCGTTTCGCGGCGGCGGCGGGGCGCAGGCGCTGCGCGGCGCGCTGCGGGATCCGACCCATCCGTTCGTCAACCGGGCCGTGCACTCCGCGTACCCGCCGGCATCGGTGTTCAAGCTGATCATGACCATCGCGGTGCTGGAGGAGCGGCTCATCCCGCCGGAGCAGCAGATCAACTGCAAGGGGCAGTTTCGCCTGGGCAGGGGCGTGTGGGACGACCACAAGCTGGAGGGGCACGGCTGGGTCGACCTGCGCGAGGGCTTGGCCCAGTCATGCAACGTCTATTACTACACGGTCGGCCATGGACTTGGCGTGGAGCGCATCGTCCACTACGCGCGGGCGCTGGGCCTTGGCAGCCCCACCGGCATCGAGCTGCCGCGCGAGCACGCCGGATTCCTGCCCACCCCGGCCTGGAAGCAGCGCCGGCACGACGAGCCGTGGATGGGCGGCGACACCATCAACATGTCGATCGGCCAGGGGTTCGTCACCGCGACCCCGTTGCAGATCGCCAACGTGGTGGCGGCGATCGCAAACGACGGCGTCGTCTACCGGCCCTACCTGGTGAAGGAGGAGCGGGACGGCGCGGACGGATCGCTGGTCAAGCGAGCGTCGCCCGTACCGCTGCTGGAGGTCGACGTGCAGCCGGAGACGTTCGCCTTCGTGCGCGAGGCGATGCGCTACACGGTGACCGACGGAACCCCGGCGGTGGCGATCACCACGCCGGCGGTGCAGGCGGCCGGCAAGACGGGCACCGCCCAGATCCGCTCCAAGGACTTCGAAGGGCCGGAGCTCAAGCACTCGTGGTTCGCCGCCCTTGCTCCCGCTGACGCTCCGCCGGAGGACCAGGTGGTGGTGGTGGTCATGGCGGAAGCTACCGACTACTGGGAGTGGTGGGCGCCGAAGGCGACCAACGTGCTGCTGCACGGCATGTTCGCCGGGCTGGACTACAAGGACGTGATAGACGACCTACAGCCCCATACCCGCATGTACGACCTGCTGGGCGAGCCCAGGCCGGACGAAGAGGACGAGGGAGAGGGAGAAGGGGACGGAGGGGACGACGGCGATGCCGAAGCGGGCTGACCGCCGGGGAGGTGCGCGACGGTGACCGGCGGCGACGGCGCGCGGGCGGTGCCGCTGCTCGGCGCCACCGCGGCGCTGGTCGCGATCGGCGTCCTGTTCATCTACTCGAGCGGCGTGGACTCAACCGGCGAGTCGGTGTCGCGGGAGTGGATCAAGCAGATCGTCTGGGCGCTGACCGGGTTCGCGCTCCTGGCCGTGGTGGCCGCGGCGGGGCCGGGCTGGCTGCAGGCGGGGGCACCCGCCTTGTACGCGGGTGGGCTGGTGCTGCTGGCGGTCACCGCCCTGTTCGGCAGGGAGGTGAACGGCGCCCGCGCCTGGATCGGCATCGGCGACTTCGGCGTGCAGCCGTCGGAGTTCGCGAAGCTCACCACCATCCTGTTCCTGGCGTCCTATCTGGCCGGCATCGGCAACGGCATCAAGGAGCTGCCGCGCTTCGCGCTCGGCCTGGCGATCGTGCTGCTGCCGGTCGGGCTCGTCCTGCTGCAGCCCGACATGGGCACGGCGATGGTCTACGTGCCGATCTTCCTGGTGGCGGCGCTGGTTTCAGGAGCGGAGATTCGCCATCTGGCGTTCATCCTGGGCGCGACCGTCGTCACCTTCGCCATGGCGGTGCTGCCGAATCTGAACCCCGAGGGCATCCTGCGCACGGTCGCCACGGCGCTGCTCGACCCCGGTATCGTGCGACTCTCCGCCATGGCGCTGCTGGCGATCGTCGGCCTGGCGTTCATCGGCTACCGGCTCAGCCGCAGCCGCTGGCTGTACTGGGTCGGCTACCTCGCCTCCATCGTGCTGGGCGGGGTGACGGGATCGGCGCTCGTTCGGTCGGTGTTGAAGCCGTATCAGATCCTCCGCCTGGCGGCGTTCCTGAATCCATGGGCGGATCTGCGCGGCGCCGGCTGGAACATCATCCAGTCGACGACCGCCGTGGGCTCCGGTGGGCTGGCCGGGAAGGGGTATCTGCAGGGTACGCAGAGCCACTACCAGTTCCTGCCGCAGCAGAGCACGGATTTCATCTTCTCCATCCTGGCCGAGGAGTGGGGGTTCCGCGGCGCGCTGCTGGTGCTCGGGCTGTTCGCCGTCATCCTGCTGCGATCGGTCGCCATATGCCGGCGTGCCCGCGACGACTTCGGCGTGGCGATGGCCGCGGGCGTCATCGGCATGTTCGCCACCCACGTGCTGGTCAACATCGGGGTGGCGAGCGGCATCATGCCGATCACCGGCATTCCGCTGACCTTCGTCTCCTACGGCGGTTCCGCACTGTGGACGGGGCTGCTGGCGGTCGGCATGCTGCTGGCGTTGCTGCGTCCGGGTGCGGGTGGAGGGATGCGTTTCTCGTCACGCTTGACCGCATCCCAGTGGCGGTCGAGCTCGGCCAACGGCAGCTCGCCCAGGGTGGCGCCGGTTTCACGCACGCGCCGCTCCACTTCCTGAAACCGGCGCCGGAATCGCCGGTTGGCGCCGTTCAGCGCCAGCAGCGGATCGACCCGCAGGTGGCGGGACAGGTTGACCACCGCGAACAGAAGGTCGCCCAGCTCCTCTTCGGTGCGCTGCGGCTCGAGCCCGGCCGCCTGGTCGACCTCGGCCAGCTCTTCGGCCACCTTCGCGAACACCGGCCGGGCGTCGTCCCAGTCGAACCCGACGGTGGCGGCGGCGGACTGCAGGTCGACGGCATGGCGGAGCGGGCTGGGCGACGAGACGACCGAGTCGAGCGCGGAGGAGCGGGGCTCGGATGCGCGCCGCTCGCTCTGCTTGATCCGCTCCCACTGGCGCAACACTCCGTCGGCATCGGTGGGGGTGGCATCGTCCGGCCGGCCGCCGGCGGGCGGGAACACGTGCGGGTGCCGGCGGCGGAGCTTGTCGACCACGCCGGTCAGCACGTCGGCCACGGCGAAGGAGGCTTCCTGTTCCTTCATGCGGGCGATCATCGTCGCGATCAGCACCACGTCGCCCAGTTCCTCGTTCAGGTTGTCATCGTCGCCGGCATCGATCGCCGAGATCGCCTCGAATGCCTCCTCCAGGAGCATGGTCCGCATCGACTGGGGGGTCTGCTCGCGATCCCACGGACAGCCGTCCGGCGCACGCAGTCGGCAGACGGTCCGGTACAGCTCGGCGAAGGCTGCGCCGGGGCGTTCGGCGTTCGGTGACGGGGTGGACTCCATGGAATTCGCTCCGAGGGCCGCCGGGTGTTGCGACCCGCCCCGGCGTGGTAGGCTTCGGCCTTCACGGTAGCGCATCGCCGCTGCCGGTGCATCCGCTGTTCATGCGCATTGCATCCGTCTCGCTCAAACACCCCTCCCGGCTGGTTACCAATGACGAGATCGTCACGTTGCTGCAGCAGTGCAGCAACGGCGTCGACCCGAAGGTGCTGCGCAAGTACCAGCGGCTGGTGCGCGGGTTGCTGAAACGCACCGGGTCGGTGACGCGCTACGTCCGGGACGTGCAGCGGGGCGAGCGCGCCAGCGACTTGGTCAGGGAGTCGATGCTGCAGGCTCTGGAGCAGGCGGCGATGACGCCTTCCGACATCGATCTGTTGATCTACTGCGGGGTGGGCAAGGGGTTCCTGGAGCCCGCCAACGCCTATTTCTACGCGCAGGCCACGGGCCTCACCTGTTCGTGTTTCGACATCGCCGATGCCTGCATGAGCTGGATGCGCGCGCTGGAGATCTCGTACCGGTTCCTGCGGTCCGGGACGCTCCGCACCGCGATGATCGTCAACGGAGAGTTCAACTACAAGGAGCACGGGTACCCGGAGAACTTCGAGGTGAAGGGGCTCGAGCAGCTCGAATACACGTTCCCGACCTACACCATCGGCGAGGCGGCGACCGCCACCATCGTCACCGCGTCGGACGCCGAGTGGCGCTTCGACTACCACTCCGTGCCGGAGCTGTGCGGTCTGTGCAACATCCCGCTGGACGGCTACGAGGACTTCGTGGAGCTGTCGGACCGGATCGCGCTCAACGGCGTGAACAAGTTCGTGGCGTACGGTCACGAGCTGTTCGCACGGGCGGAGGAGTACCTGCTGCCGTTGGTCCGGCGCACGGTCGGCGATCTGAACGCCCCGCACATCTACTTCCCGCACGCCGCCTCCAGCGTTGCCTACCTGCGCGCCGGCAGGGCCGCGGGAATCCGGAACGGCAAGGTGTACAGCGAGGTGTTCCCGAAGCTGGGCAACCTGGTGTCGGCAAGCATTCCGGCCGCGATGGTCATGGCCGAGGCGGAAGGCCGGCTGAAGCGGGGCGACCGGGTCGTGCTCGTGCCTGCCAGCGCCGGCATGGTGTTCGGCGTCGGTCAGTTCACCTACTGAAGACGGGCAGCCTGAAGACGGGCAGCCGGTTCACGTCTCCACCGCGGCCAGGGCCGGTGTGCGCCGGTCGGCCGGCTCGTTCAGAAAGACCCGCCAGGAGTCGTACTTCGGGCTCTGCAGACGCAGCAGGATCAGCGGATTCCGGTGCGGCTCCACGGGCTTGCGGATGAGCTGCATGCCGGCCGAACGCGGCGTCCTGCCGCCCTTGCGCGTATTGCAGGGCATGCACGCGGTCACCAGGTTCGACCACGACTCCGTGCCGCCGCGCCAGCGGGGGATCACGTGGTCGATCGTGAGCGCCCGCGCGGCCAGGCGCTTGCCGCAATACTGGCAGGTGCTGCCGTCGCGGGCGTACACGTTGCGCCGCGTGAGCGCCACCCCCTGGCGCGGGAAGCCGTGGTAGTCGGTCAGCCTGATGACGCGCGGCACCGCGAGCGTCAGCGTCGCCGTGTGGACCCAGTCCAGGTGACCGTCGCCTCGCGCCGCGAGGATGCCCGACTGATCCGTCCACCGGGCGAAGTCGAACGACTCGTAGCGACCGCCCTCGGTGGTGATCACCTCCGCGGCCTGCCGCACCAGCAGCACGAAGGCGCGCCGCGCGCTGACCAGGCGCAGGACGGTGTACGAGCTGTTGAGAACCAGCACGCTGCATTCGAGCACCCGGGATTCCTGCCGCCGGGATTCCTGCCGCCGGGGCTGCGGGGTCAAGATTGCCGGCCGTCCAGGCTCAGGTCGTCGGCGTGGATCCAGCCGAAGTTCCGGTAACTGCCGCGGACGCGAACGTCGTACCAGTCGCCGTCCTTCCCCAGCGCCATCAGCAGATCGGTCGGCCTCAGGTAGGAGCGCACGGTGGACTCGCGGGTCGGTGCGGCATGCAGAGGAACCGTTCTGTGGGCAGGCCAGAGCACGGTCGGGGCAGGTGGGATGACCGCGGTCGGGTCCATCGGCTCGTGTTCGGCCAGGAACGCCAGCACGCCGCCGGCGATGCCGCGTGCGGCCACGTCCGGGTGGCCGGTCAGGAACGCCCGGTCTGCGGCGTGGGTGAGGTAGCCCATCTCCAGGATCGCCGCCGGGGTGGTGATGGCGATGGCGTGCCGGTACCGGCCGCCGAATGCGTAGTAGCCGCGCATGTTGTACGTCACACCGTTCAGGTCCTCCCGCAACCCGGTGACCGCGCCGTAGTGTTCGCGCAGGAGGGCGCTCAGACGGCGGGACGCGGGGGACGCCCGCCACGGAGGGGCGACCTTGTAGCCGGAGCTGCCGCCCCCGTCGGCGTGGATCGCCACGAAGGCGTCGGCGTCGAACCCCGGGGGCACGGTGGCCGGGAGGAGCACCACCTCGACGCCCTGCTTGCGCAGCAACTCGGCGGCCGCCGTCGCCACGACCCTGTTGACGTCGACTTCAGCCACGCCGGCGGCGCTGGCGCCGGTCGCCGTGCGTCGATGCTCCAGCTCGGGCGGGTACTGGTCGGTGTCCAGGTGCCCGATCTGCAGGGCGACGCGCCAGGGAGCTACCACTCCCCGCAACGACAGCCCCGGGTAATGGGGTCGCGCCGGGGCGCGCAACGGAACGAAACGCGCCGGCGCGGCGGGTTCTTCCTGGATGGCCAGCGCGACGGCCGCCGCCGCCACCGCGACTGCTGCCGCGGCGAAAAGGAGGCGTACGACCACGGTCATCCTGTCCCACTATACCGCCCCACGCCGGGCGTTCCACTATGGAGGCCGTCGGATTTGCCGTGTGAGCGGGAAATCCGACAGACTTCATAGCGAACCCCATAGCGAACTCCAGAGCGAAAGGTGCGGATGGGCCGAAAGCGGAGCCGCTCGCCGCGCGCCGTCCTCGGCAGGCGACGGTTCCGGGGCGCTATGAGGTGCGCCGGGAACGGCCGGCACGGGCGGTTAGCTCAGTTGGGAGAGCGCCTGGTTTACACCCAGGAGGTCGGCGGTTCGAGCCCGTCACCGCCCATCACGACATGAGCACTCATTCCGTGGCCGCGGTACGCCGTTCGCTTCGAGGGTGGTTTCTGTTCGCGACGGGCGTGGGAGCGGTCGTGCTGGGCGCGGCGCTCGCCGGCCGAGCGCTGCGCACCCCGACCGCGGAGCAGGCGTTCGATCCGGTGACTTGGTCCGACCGGGTACAGGCGTTCACGACCATCTTCCTCGGCATCTTCATCGAGGCGGTGCCGTTCGTGGCGATCGGCGCGCTGCTGTCCGGCGTGATCGAGATGGGGGTGAGCACGCGGACGCTGGCCCGTTGGGTGCCGGCACGGACGGGGGCGGGCGTGCTCGCCGGCGCGGCGCTTGGCCTGGTGTTCCCGGTCTGTGAGTGCGGCGTCGTGCTGGTCGTCCGCCGGCTGTTGAGCAAGGGACTCCCGCCGCCGGTCGCGATCGCCTTTCTGCTCGGCGCGCCGGTCCTCAATCCGGTCGTGATCGCCAGCACGGCGACGGCGTTCGGGTTCGGCTCGATGCTCATCGGCCGCCTGGCGCTCACGCTCATCGTCGCCGTCGCGGTCGCCGCCGCGTTTCGCCACGCCCGTCCGGCGGACATCCTGCTGGCCGCCGATGGGGAGTGGGACCATCACGATCACGGACACGATCACGATCACGGACACGATCACGGACACGATCACGATCACGGACACGATCACGAGCATGGACATGGACACGGCCTTCGTGACCAGCCGGCTCCGGGGCGCAGGCGCGGCATCGGATCCTTCGCCCGCGACGCGCTGCTGCACGGCTCGGCCGACCTGTTCGACATGGGTCGCTACCTCGTGATCGGCTGCGGCCTGGCCGCGCTCCTGCAGACCTTGATGCCGCAGTCGGTCCTCCTGGACATCGGCCGCGGCGGGGCGGCGTCGGTGGCGACCATGCAGGGGCTCGGCTACCTGCTCTCGGTGTGCTCCTCCGTCGATGCCTTCCTTGCGCTGGCGTTTACCGCCACCTTTGCGCCGGCCTCGATCCTGGCGTTCCTGGTGTTCGGACCGATGGTGGACGTCAAGAGCACCCTGCTGTTTCTGAGCGTCTTCCGCACCAGGGCGGTCGCCTACCTGGTCGTGCTGCCGCTGGTGCTGACCTTCGCGGCCGCACTGATCGTGCACAACCTGGTGCCCTGGGCGTGAGCATGCGCGGGCTCGACCGGCCGCGGCTGCTGGCGGCTGTCGTGCTGTACGGGGTCGTCGCGATCCTGCTGCACCGCCTGCTGTCGGGCACGCTGGTCTTCTACATCAACCAGCGCTATGCGTGGCTCACCTGGATTGCGGTGACCGGCCTCGGCGCCATGGCGTTGGCGCTTGCGGGAACCGCCTGGCGCGGTGGCCGGCGCGGCGGCCGGCCCGCGCACGGCGTGCGCGTGACCTGGAGCGCCCTGGCGGTGCTCGCGCTTCCGGTGGCCTTCGGGCTGGCGCCGGAGCGGCCCCTGGGGGCGGCGGCACTCGGCAACCGGGAGGTCGCCGTGGCCAGCCTCCCGCCGACCGCCCTGCAGTCGACGACGACAGTGCGGGCGACGCGGAGCGCCGCCGGGGAGGCGCTGGGCCGATCGATGCTCGACTGGCTGTTCGAGTTCCACCGCGCCGACGACCCGGATCGGTTCGCCGGGCAGGAGGCGCGGATCACGGGGTTCGTGTCGCGCGATGCCACGCTCCGAGCGAACCAGGTGCAACTGAGCCGCTTTGTGCTGAGTTGCTGCGTCGCCGACGCGATGCCGATCGGGATCATCGCCGAGGCCGCGGAGCTCGCCCTGGTACCGGACGACCAGTGGCTGACGGTCAGGGGCCGCTTCGCGGTGGCAGAGATCGGCGGCGAACGGATGCCGGTCCTGATCGCCGTGGACGTGGAGCAGATCGATCCACCGCCGGTCCCCTATCTCTACTACTGATCGATGCAGCCTCTGGACCGGCATGCGCTGGCCACGCTTGGCGTGGCCGCGGTCGTCGCGGTGGTGGCGGCGGCCCTGGGGGACCGCGTCGGTCTGCAGGTCGTCTCCCTGACGCCGGCGCACGGGGCCGAGCACGTCTCCACGCTGGCGACGATCGAGATCCGGTTCTCGGAGTCGGTCGATCCTGCCGCGCGTTCGTCGACCCTTGCGATCGAGCCTCCCGTCTCCGGATCGCTGCGCTGGGGCAGCCGCACCGTGCGCTTCGACCCGCACCGCGCGCTGTCCGCGCGCACGCGTTACACGGTGCGGCTCGACCGGTCCGTGCAGGCAGCGTCCGGACGCCGTCTGCGCGGCGCGGTCGAGTGGAGCTTCGACACCGGGGCGCTGCGCATCGCCTACGTGGCCGACGGAGCGGCCGAACGGTCCCGGATCGCCGCCAGAGTCGTGGACACGAACGACGGCAGGACGGAAGCCGGCGACGAGCGGACTCTGGCGTCGTTCGAGCGGCCGGTGCGCGACTTTCACCAGTCGCCGGACGGCGGCTCCTTGGTCGTCACGCTGGGCACCGACGTGTTCGCCGCGGACCTCTGGCTGGTCGACTCCGACGGCGATCGGCGCGAGCTGCTGGGGTGCGGCGGGGCGGAGTGCAGTGCGGCCCGCTGGGCTCCCGACGGGGAGACCATCGTCTTCTCGAGGCGCCGGCTGCCGTTGCCGCCGCGTCCCTGGCTGCTGGATCCCGCCACCGGCGACCTGTGGCCGCTCATGGACCAGGAAGTGATCGGCTTCGACCCGCGCTGGTCGGACGACGGCGCGTGGGTGGCGTTCGTGTCGCCCGTGGAAGGGGGTTTGCGCGTCGTCAACGTAGCCGATGGCCGGACGGTGCTCGTACCGACGCGGGCCGCGGCTCCGGCGGCGTGGCGGCCCGGAGCGCGGGAGATCCTCACCTCCGACCTGCGTGAGGGGGCAGCAGGCCGGGCCGTGGACCTGCTGATAGCGATCGACCTGGCCGACCTCACGGTGCGACGGGCGCTCGGGCCCGAGCAGGGCGCCGACCGCGCGCCGGTGTGGGCGCCGGGCGGCGATCGCTTCGCGTTCATCCGCGCAGCAGGCGGCGGGGAGCAGGTGTGGCTGGCAACCGACGTCGGCGGGCCGCAGTTCGAGACCGCGGCGCTGGCCGCCACGCCGGGACTCACGTATCGGGAGATCCTGTTCGCACCGGGTGGCGACCTGCTGGCGGCGCAGCGATCCCGGCTGGACGTGGCGTTCCCTGAGCCCGAGGTGGTCGTGTTCGATCTCGACGGCCGGGAGCTGATGGTGATCGCGGGCGCGACGACGCCCCGCTGGCTGCCGTGAAGGCGCGAGCCGCGGCGGACGGCCTCGCGATCCTGTTCGTCGACGGCGACTGCGTACTCTGCCGGCGCTTGTCGCGGATCGTGCTGCAGGGAGACACCGCCGGTCGGCTGCGGGTCGCTCCGCTCGCCGGGGTGACCGCCCGCCGGCTGCTGACTCCTGCGGATCGGGCGCAGGACGACTGGGTCGTGCTGATCGAGGGGCCGCGGACCCTGCGCGCCGCCGACGCCGTGGTACGCACGCTGCAACTGATGGGAGGACGGTTCGGCCTCCTGGCGTCCGGCACCCGGCTGCTGCCCCGTCCACTGCGCGCGGCGGTCTACCGGTTCGTCGCCGGCCGCCGCCGCGCGTGGTTCGGGCGGGTGGAGTCGTGCCCCCTGCCGGCGAGCGAACGCCGGCCTGACGCCGTCCTCGACTGAACTGGACCGCGCCGGGTGCGGCGTCGCGCGTCGCGCCGGCAGTAGGCCGGAGCGGATGCTTGGCCGTATACTCTCGTTCCCAGGGCCGGAGCGGGATCCGGCCGGTGAGAGGAGTTCGCTATGGCGGGTGAGATGCAGGATACCGGTACGTGGACGGTCAAGACCGGGCTGGCTCAGATGCTGAAGGGCGGAGTGATCATGGACGTGGTCACCGCCGACCAAGCCAGGATCGCCGAAGATGCCGGCGCGGTTTCGGTGATGGCGCTCGAACGGGTGCCTGCCGACATCCGCAAGGCCGGCGGCGTGGCGCGCATGGCCGATCCGACCAAGATCGAGGAGATCAAGCGCGCCGTCACGATTCCGGTCATGGCCAAGTGCCGTATCGGCCACTTCGTCGAAGCGCAGGTCCTGCAGTCCCTGGAGATCGACTACATCGACGAGTCCGAGGTGCTGACTCCGGCCGACGAGGACAACCACGTGTGGAAGCACGACTTCACGGTGCCGTTCGTGTGCGGCTGCCGGAACCTGGGTGAGGCGCTGCGGCGCATCCGCGAGGGGGCCGCCATGATCCGCACCAAGGGTGAAGCCGGCACCGGCAACGTGGTCGAGGCGGTGCGCCACGCCCGCACCGTGCTGCAGGCGGTGCGACGGGTGCAGGGCCTGAACGACAGCGAGCTTTCGGCGTTCGCGAAGGACATTCAGGCGCCGTTCGAGCTGGTGGCCCAGCTACGCGCAGACGGGTCGCTGCCGGTCGTCAACTTCGCGGCCGGCGGCATCGCCACGCCGGCGGACGCCGCGCTGATGATGCAGCTCGGCGTCGACGGCGTGTTCGTGGGCTCCGGCATCTTCAAGTCCGAGAACCCGCAGCGCATGGCGGAGGCGATCGTCAAGGCGACCACCAACTACGACGATCCGGACATCCTGGCCGAGGTCTCGCGCGGGTTGGGAGAGCCCATGCGGGGGCTGGAGATGGCGGCGATCCCCGAGGGGGAACAGCTCGCCGTACGCGGCTGGTAGCCCATGGCGGTGGGCGTCCTGGCGCTGCAGGGCGATGTCCGTGAGCATCTCCATGCCCTCGCCGCCATCGGCCAGCCGGCCGCACCGGTGCGCACCGCAGCACAGCTCGAAGCGGCCGACGCGCTGATCATCCCCGGCGGGGAGAGCACGACGGTCATCAACCTGCTGCACACGTTCGACCTGGCGGAGCCGCTCTCTGCCCGGCTGACCGGCGGCATGCCGGTGTGGGGTACCTGCGCCGGCATGATCGTGCTTGCCGCGGAGGTGCTGGATCCACGCCCGGAGCCGCTGCGGCTGATGGACATAGCCGTGCGGCGCAACGCGTACGGCCGCCAGGTGGCCAGCTTCGAGGCGTCCCTGGATGTCCGGGAGCTGGGCCCGCCGCCGTTCTGCGGCATCTTCATCCGGGCGCCGGCGGTGGAGCGCATCGGCTCCGCCGTTCAGGTGATCGCCGCTCTCCCCGACGGGCGTCCGGTGGCCGTGCGCCAGGGCGCCATGCTGGCGACCTCGTTCCATCCGGAGCTCACCGGTGACTACCGGTTCCATCGGTACTTCTGCTCGTTCCACGGGGCTGCGGCCGCCGCGCCCGGCGGTGCGGCGCAGCAGGGACGTGCGGCCGGGGCGCCGGTCGCAGGCCGCGCAAGGCCGGCCGAGAGCCGGCTCCGCTGACGGCGCACATGGCCGACACGCGCACGGGGGCGGCCGAACGGGAGCGGACGCGGCGGATCCGCGACAACTACGACGCGGTACGGGAGCGCGTGGACGCGGCTGCCGCGCGCGCCGGCCGGGCTGCCGAATCGGTCCGGGTGATGGCGGTGACCAAGGGGTTCGCCGTGGATCACGCGCTGGCCGCCGTCGCGGCCGGACTGGACCTGTTGGGCGAGAACCGGGTGCAGGAGGCGGCGGGCAAGCATGGCGACCGTTCGCGGCCGTACGAGTTGCACCTGGTCGGTCACCTGCAGCGCAACAAGGCCAGGGACGCGGCGCGGCTGTTCGACGCGGTGCAGTCGATCGATGCCGTGCACACGGCTGCCGCTCTGGAGCGGCGCTGCGCGGTGCTCGGCCGAACGATGCCGATCCTGCTGGAGCTGAACGCCTCCGGCGAGCCGACCAAGGCCGGCTTTCCGGCTGCGGATGACCTGCTTGCGTCCGCGGAAGAGATCGCCGCAGGCTGCCCGCACCTGTCGCTGGCCGGTGTCATGACGATCGGCGCGCACACGGACGACGAGGCGGCGGTGCGCGCCTCGTTCGCGCGGCTGCGGGCGGTCCACGAACGCCTGCTCGGCGACCATCCGGAAGCCCGCGTGTTGTCGATGGGCATGTCGCAGGACTTCGAGCTGGCGATCGAGGAAGGCGCCACGCTGATCAGGCTCGGCACGGCGCTGCTCGGGCCGCGGCCCGCGCCATGAGACCTCCGGCCATGGGCCGACTGGTAGCGGCGCTGCTGATCGGAGCCGTGGCCGGCGCGGCGTGGGGCCAGGAACCGGCTGGTGCCGGCGACGAGGGGGCGGCGGCCCTGCTCGAACCGGTTCCGTACGAACGTTCCGAGTTCCCGGATTGGGCGCACGCGCTGCGCCGCGCCGAGGTGGTGGCGATCGGTTCCCTGCCGCTGACGCTGTTCGGCGTCCGGCTGTTGTACGACTATACCCGCTACATCGCGCACGGCTTTGCCGAAGAGGTGCGGCCGTTCCCGTTCCGGCCGATCGGCGGCGGCGCGACGCTCACGGAGACGGAGATGCTCGGGATCGTCGTCGGCGCGGCGGCGTTGTCGGTCGTGATCGCGCTCATCGACGCCGACATGCGCGCGGCGGCACCTGCCGACCGGCAGGTGCCGTGAGGTCGTCGGAAACGCTCGTCGGTGACGAGCGCTTCGCGGGAGCGCGGCTGGACAGCTATCTGGCGACCGGGTTGCGGCTGTTTCCCCGCAGCCAGGCGCGCGCACGTGTCGACGTGGTCACCGTCAACGGCCGTCCCGCGAAGCTGGCGACGCGCCTGTGCCCGGGCGACCGCGTGGCGGTCAGCTACCGCGACCCGGAGCCGCTGACTGCGGTGGCGGAGGAGATGGCGCTGTCGATCCTCCATGAAGACGGCGACGCCATCGTGCTGGACAAGCCTTCCGGCGTGGTCACCCACCCCGGGGCAGGGAACCGGACCGGCACCCTCCTGAACGGCGTGCTCGGCCACTGCGACCGGCTGCGTGACGCGTTTCCGGACGAGCCGGTCAGGCCGGGCGTAGTGCATCGGCTGGACAAGGAGACCTCGGGAGTCATCGTCTTCGCCAAGTCTCCGCACGCGCATCTGGCTTTGACCCGCCAGTTCGCCCAGCGGCGCGTCCGCAAGCGATACCTGGCGGTGGTCGACGGACGCCCGCCGGAAGCCGGCGGCACCGTGGAGCTGCCGATCGGTCGCGACGACCGCGACCGGACCCGGTTCTCGGTGGCCGCGCGGGGCAGGACGGCGATCACCCGCTACCGGCTGCTCGGCGGACTGACGGGCGGATGTTCGCTGGTGCTGCTCATCCCCGTGACCGGCCGCACCCACCAGTTGCGCGTGCACCTGGCGGCGCTCGGCTGTCCCGTGGCAGGCGACGTGGTGTACGGGAAGGGGCGCCGGTCGGAGCCGGCGTCGATGCTCCTGCATTCCGCCTCGCTGCGGCTGCGGCTGCCGGGTGCCGCGGAGCCCCGGCGGTTCCGGGCTCCGCTGCCGGAGCGGTTCCGGGCAGCGCCGGGAGTGGTCGACTGCCTGCGGACCGTCAGTCCCGCAGGTGGACGTTGAACCGCCGCTCGATGCCGATCGTGGTCGGCGGCCCGTGGCCCGGAAGCACGACCTCGTGGTCGCCACGGCTGAGCAGCCGCTCGCGGACGGACCGCCGCAGCGTGGCCCGGCCTTCCGCGTTCGCCGCGCTGCCGATGGCCCCGGCCGCCAGCGTGTCGCCGGTAAAGATCACCGGTGGCAGCGCATAGCAGACCGAATCTTCGGAGTGACCGGGCGTCGACAGCACCTCGAAGGTGAGCGCGCCGATGCGCAGCGTCTGCCCGCCGGCGACGAGGGTGGTGGGAAGCTCGGCGACGACAGCGGCGGCGTAGATCTCGGCGCCGAACACTTTCTGGATCGCGCCCGCGCCCGCGCAGTGGCTGGGGTGAGTGTGCGTCAGCATAACCGCACTCGGCGGCAGATCGCGTTGCTCGATGTGGCCGACGAGGGCGGCGTTCAGGTAGCCGGGATCGACCAGGACGCTGTAGCCGCCGGCGTCCGGCCCGATCAGGTAACAGGTGGCGAAGCCACCGACCGCGAAGTGCGTGGAGATGGTCATCGCGGGTTTCGGGCGCTCAGCGGCGATGCGCTTCGGCCAGGTTGGAGCCCGGTGTGGCCAGATCCCCCAGGTCCGCCAGCTCCAGATGCGCGTGATAGAGGTTGCAGTCGTCCATCGTGACCTGCCGCAGCGTGCCGCCGATGAAACGGGACGATGTCAGGTCACAGCTACCGAAGAGCGTGCGGGAGATGGTCGCGGCCACGAAGTTGCAGCGCTGCACGTCGCAGTCGTCGAAATGGCAGTCGCTGAGCTCGCTGCCCGCCAGGATCACCGCCGCCAGCCGGCAGCCGACGAAGCGGCACTCGGACAGCACCGCGTCGTGCAGGAACACCAGGCTCAGATGGCATCCTTCGAACGACACCCGCTCCAGCGTGGCTCCGACCAGGCGTGTGCCGACCAGGCGTCGCTCGCGAATGTGCCGGTCGCGGACCCGTACCCCGCTCACGTCGAGGTGGGTCAGGTCGGCGCCTGCCGCGAAGCGGCGACGCGCTCGTCGCTGGTAGGCCTGCTCGTCGGCGACGTGGGCATGGCACCGATCCTCTCCGGTGAGAGCCGGCACCGGGCAGTCGGGGACGGCGCAGGGGGCCGTCTGGGTCATCGCCGTCACCGTATCACGGGCTTTCCGCTTGCGCGCCCGACGGCCGTTGGGCGACAGTCGCGCGGTGAGCATCCTCAGGGGACAGGTGCACCGCAGCGGCGGCAGCGTCTACGACGTCGGCGTGGACGGGTCGCTCATGCGCTGCCGGATCAAGGGAAAGACGCTGGCGGTCGAAGAGCGCGTCCACGCGCCGATCGCCGTGGGCGACTTCCTGGAGATCGAGCCCGATCCCTACGAGGACGCCGCCGGCTGGATCCTGAACCGGCTGGAGCGCACGACGCAGATCGATCGGTGGAGCCGCAAGCACCGCGCGATGCAGGTGCTTGCCGCCAACGTCGACCAGGTCGCCTGCGTGACCGCCCCACGCTCGCCCCCGTTCCGACCGCGGTTCATCGACCGCCTGCTGGTGTCGGCCGAGCATGCCGGCGTCGAGTCCCTGATCATTCTCAACAAGGCCGACCTGGGCATTCCCGCGCCGGTGGCTGAACGCATCGCCGACTTCCGGAGGATGGGCTACCGCGTGCTGGAGTGCTCGGCCGTCACCGGTGAGGGAGTGGCGGAGGCGCGGGCGGCGCTTGGCCCGGCGTTGACGCTGATGTGCGGTCAGTCGGGGGTGGGAAAATCCAGCCTGTTGAACGCCTGGGATCCCGGCCTGGAGCTGCGCACCGGCGCGGTGTCGCGCAAGTTCGACCGGGGTGTGCACACGACGATCCGTGCCGAGCTGCTGGAGCTCGCCGGCGGAGGGCGCCTGATCGACAGTCCCGGCATTCGCGAGCTGGAGCTGGGCGCCATTCAAGCGCGCGACATCCGCCACCGCTTTCGCGACTTCCAGCGCTGGCTGTTGCGCTGCGAGTACAGCGCCTGCCTGTGCGACGGCGAACCGGGCTGCGCGGTGCGCGCGGCGGTGGAGGCGGGCCGGATCCATCCCGACCGCTACGACAGTTACCTGCGGTTGCTGCGGGAAGTGCTCGATCGAGAGCGCGAGCGAGCGCACGCATGACCGGCCCGACACCCCCGGACGAGGGTCCGGCAGGCGGCCAGGCGCGGGCCGTGGAGCTGCTCGGCCTGCCGGGCGTGCTGGCGCAGGTCGCCGAGTACTGTGCGGGAGAGGAAGGACGGCGCCAGGTGCTCGCCAGCCGTGTCTTTGACGACCCGCAGTCGGTGCTGGCCGAACGGGCGCCTGCGGTGGAGCTGCGGCGCCTGCTGGAATCGGGCTTCCGTGTGCCCGAGATGGACCTGCCGGAGATCGGCGTGTCGCTTGGACGCCTGCGGCGCGGGGCGCAGTGGCTCGATCCGGCGGAGTTGGCGGCCGTCGGACGGCTTGCGGGCACGGCGGAGTCGATCCGCGGCTCGCTCGCCGAGGTCGCCGATCCCGTCGAGCGCCCCGCGCTGTACGCCCTGCACGCCGAGCTGCCGGGGCTGCGATCGCTGGCCGCCGAGGTGCGGCGGGTGGTGGGCGCCGACGGGACGGTGCAGGACCACGCCATCCCGGAGCTGGTGCGGGTGAAGCGCGAACTGCGCCGGCTGCAGATGCAGATCGAGACGGCGGCCGGGGAGCTGATGGCCGATCCCGCCCTGCGTGGCTGCTTCAACGGCAGCGTGCCGACCCAGCGCGGCGGTCGGACCGTGGTGCCGCTGAAGGCCACTCACCGCGCGCGCGTGCCCGGCGTCGTGCACGAGGTGTCGGCGAGCGGCGCCACGCTCTACGTCGAGCCGCTGCGCGACGTGGAAGCCAACAACGCCGTGGTGGCGGCCCGCGACCGATACGCGGCCGAGGTGCGCCGCGTCCTCCGCGAGCTGACCGGCGCCGTGGCGCGGGAGCGGCCGTCCCTGGAGCGGGCTGCGGCGGTCACGGCGCGCTTCGACTGCGTGCAGGCGCGGGCGCGCTACGCGCGCGCACACGCGGCCGTCGCCGCACCGGTCGGTCCGCTGGCGCTGCACGGAGCTCGCCATCCCGAGCTTGGCGCGGCGGCGGTGCCGCTGGACGTGAGCATGCCGCCCGGGGCGCACATCCTGGTCATCACGGGGCCCAACACGGGCGGCAAGACGGTCTGCCTGAAGACGGTGGGGCTGCTCTGCCTGATGAACCAGGCCGGCATGGAGATCCCGGCCGGTGCGGACTCGACCCTGCCGATCTACCGCGGCATCTACGCGGACATCGGCGACGAGCAGTCGATCGCCGCCTCCCTGTCCACCTTTTCAGCGCACGTCGAGCATCTGGCCGCCATCGTCCGGGACGCCACCGCGCGTTCGCTGGTGCTGATCGACGAGCTGGGCACCGGCACCGACCCGGAGGAAGGGATCGCCCTGTCGCGTGCGCTGCTCGACCGGTTCCTGGCCGCGGGAGTGACGGCCATGGCCACGACCCATCACGGGGCGCTGAAGGTGTACGCCTATACCGAGTGCGGCGTCACCAACGCCTCGATGGAGTTCGACTCGCGCACGCTGCGGCCGACCTACCGGGTCATCGAGGGGATGCCGGGCGAGAGCCACGCGCTGGACATCGCCCGCCGTCACCGGATGCCGGATGCCGTGATCGAGCGCGCCGCGAAGCTGCTGGACGCCGGGCGTACCGAGGAGGGCCGGATCATCAACGCGCTGACGCGCCGGCAGCAGGAGCAGGAGCGGGAGGAGCGCGAGCTGCGCGAGCGCGCGGCCGCGCTTGCCCGCCGGGAGGCCGAGCTGGAAACGGACCGGGCGGCGCTCACGCAGCGCGAGCGCGAGCAGCACCGGCAGGCGGCCGGCGAGCTGGGCCGATTTCTGACCGAGGCGCGCCGCGACGTGGAACGCGCCATCCGATCGGTGCGCGCGGCCGCCCCGGAGGGGGGCGGAGCGGTGTCCGGCGAGCGGACGGGTCCCGCGGCAGCGGCGGCTGACGCGGCTGCCCGCGCCGCACCGCGCGCGGTCGAGCAGCGCCTGCAGGCGGAACGGGATGCGCTGGCGGCGCTGGACGCCGCCGACGGCGCCGCGGCGGACGGTGCGCCGCTGGCGTCCGGCAGCAGCGTGCTCATCCGTCGTACCGGCGCCGCCGGCCGGGTGGTGCGCCGGCACCGGCCGGACCGGTATCCCGACCGCTACGTGGTGCAGACCGACACCATCCGCGGTCAGTTCCGCGCCGCCGAGCTGGTCGTGACCGATCCGCACCCTTCTCGCCGCACGAGCGCCCGCGTAGAGCTGGTGAACCGGGCGGAGCCGGTGCTGGAGCTGCACGTCCGCGGCATGCGCGCGGAGGAGGCCCTGCAGCAGGTCGAGCGCCAGCTCGACTCCGCGGTCATGCGGGGCATGACGGAGTTCTCGGTCGTGCACGGCCACGGCCACGGCGTGCTGCGCCACGCGATACGGGAGTATCTGCGCGACAGCTCCGCGGTCAGCGACTATCAGGATGCCCCGGCCGACGAGGGTGGACATGGCAAGACGATCGTCCGGCTCCGTCGCTGACGGCACCAACGCCGACGGGAGGGCCGGCACGGACGGCGCGCGAGGGGTAACTGACCGCATCGTCATCCGCGGCGCCCGCGAGCACAACCTGAAGGGGGTCGACCTGGACCTGCCGCGCAACCGGCTCATCGTCGTGTCGGGGCCGAGCGGCTCGGGCAAGTCGTCGCTCGCGTTCGACACCGTGTTCGCCGAGGGGCAGAGGCGTTACGTCGAATCCTTGTCGGCGTACGCGCGGCAGTTCCTGGGACGGCTGGACAAGCCGGACGTCGATTTCATCGACGGTCTGTCGCCGGCGATCTCGATCGAGCAGCGCACGGCGCAGCGCAATCCACGGTCTACGGTCGGCACCGTGACCGAGATCTACGACTACCTGCGGTTGCTGTTCGCCCGCACCGGCCGCCCGCACTGCGCGGAGTGCGGAGCGGCGATCAGCGAGCGGTCGACCGACCAGATCGTCGACGCCATCGCTTCCCTGCCTGCAGGCTCGCGGATCATTCTGCTGGCGCCCGTGGTGCGCGGCCGCAAGGGACAGCACCGTGCCGTGTTCGAGGACGCGGTCAAGGCGGGATTCGTGCGGGTGCGCGTGGACGGCCGCATCCACTCGCTCGACGATGCGCCGGAGCTGGACCGGAACACGGCGCACACGATTGAGATCGTGGTCGACCGCCTGATCGGCCGCCCGGACCTGCACCAACGGGTGGCCGGCTCGGTGGAAACGGCGCTGGAGGTGGGCTCCGGGCGGATGATCGTGCTGCTCGACGGCGACGGCGACGGCGACGGCGGACCGGTCGAGCAGCGATTCTCGCAGACCAGCTCGTGCGCGGACTGCGGCGCGCCGTTCCCGGAGCTGGAGCCCCGGCTGTTCTCGTTCAACAACCCGCACGGCGCCTGCCCCGACTGCTCCGGGCTGGGGGTCAGCCTCGAATTCGACCGCGACCTGATCGTTCCCGACCCCGGCAAGTCCTTCGACGAGGGCGGCATCGCCACGCACAACCCCCGTGCCAAGTGGACCCGGTCTCTGTTCCGGGCGCTCGCCCGGCACTGGGGCTTCCGGCTCGACACCCCGCTGGAGGAGTTGCCGCCCGTCGTCCTCGACGCCCTGCTGTTCGGGGCCGGCGACCGCATCCAGGTCGAGCACCGAACCGCCACCAAGGCCAGCTACCGCTACGCGACCACCTATCGGGGCGTGATCCCGGAGCTCAAGCGCCGCTACCTGCAGACCGGGTCCGAGCACGTCAAGCGGTGGCTGGAGGGCTTCATGCGCGAGCAGCCCTGCCGTGGGTGCGGGGGCCGGCGGCTGCGCCGGGAAGCGCTGGCCGTGGAGGTGGCCGGCCACAGCATCGACCAGGTCACCGCCATGTCCGTGGAGGCAGCGATGGCGTATGTCCGCCGCGTGGCCGAGGAGAGCGGCGGGGACTGGGCCCGAGTGGCGGGGCAGATCGTCAAGGAGATCGGCGACCGCCTGGAGTTCATGGCGAGCGTCGGGCTGTCGTACCTGAGCCTGGACCGCCGCGCGTCCACGCTGTCCGGCGGCGAGGCGCAACGCATTCGCCTGGCCACGCAGATCGGCTCGGCGCTCGTCGGGGTGCTCTACGTGCTGGACGAGCCGACCATCGGCCTGCACCAGCGGGACAATGACCGCCTGCTGCGCACGCTGTTCCGCCTTCGCGATCGCGGCAACACCCTGCTGGTGGTGGAACACGACGAGCAGACGCTGCGCAGCGCCGACTATCTGGTCGATCTCGGCCCCGGCGCGGGCGAATACGGCGGCCGGGTGGTGGCGTGCGGGGCGCCGCGCGCGGTGCAGGAGCAGGACCGGTCCGTGACCGGACGCTACCTCGCGGGGCGGGAGGCGATTCCCACGCCGCCGCAGCGGCGGCGGCCGACCGGCGGCCTGACCCTGCGCGGCGCAGCCGCCAACAACCTGCGCGACCTGGACGTGCGGCTGCCGCTGGGAACGCTGACGGTGGTGACCGGCGTGTCCGGTTCGGGCAAGTCGACGCTGGTGTCCGACCTGCTGGGGCCCGCGCTGCGGGCGGCGCTGGACGATCGGCGGCTGCCACCGGGACTCGGTGGCGTCGAAGGCTGCGAGCACATCGACAAGGTCATCGAGATCGACCAGGCGCCGATCGGCCGTACGCCGCGGTCCAATCCGGCCACGTACGTCGGGCTCTTCACGCCGATCCGGGAACTGTTCGCCGCCCTGCCGGAAGCGCGTGCGCTCGGCTACCGGCCCGGCCGGTTCTCCTTCAACGTCGCCGGCGGCCGCTGCGAGAACTGCGCCGGCGACGGCCAGATCAAGATCGAGATGCACTTTCTTCCCGACGTGTTCGTGACCTGCGACGTCTGCGGAGGGCGCCGGTACAACCGCGAGACGCTGGCGATCCGCTACAAGGGGCGCAACATCGACGAGGTGCTGCGGATGTCGGTCACCGAGGCGGCCGAGTTCTTCACGCACGTCCCGCAGGTGGCGCGCCGGCTCGGCACGCTGCAGGACGTGGGCCTGGGGTACCTGCGGCTCGGCCAGTCGGCGCTGACCCTGTCCGGGGGCGAGGCGCAGCGCGTGAAGCTGTCCCTGGAGCTCTCGCGGCGGGACACCGGCCGCACCGTGTATCTGCTCGACGAGCCGACCACCGGGCTCCATTTCGTCGACGTGCGCCAGCTCCTGTCAGTCTTGCAGCGGCTGGTCGACAAGGGCAATACCGTCGTGGTCATCGAGCATCACCTGGACGTGATCAAGCAGGCCGACCACGTGATCGACCTCGGCCCGGAAGGCGGCAGTGACGGCGGTGACCTGGTGGCGGCGGGGACTCCCGAGCACGTGGCCGGACACGAAGCCAGCCACACCGGCCGCTACCTGCGGGAGGTGCTGTGAACGTTCGCCGCACGCTGGCGGTCCTGCTGGCGGTGGCCGCGGCGGCGGCGGTCGCCCAGAGCCCGCCTCCCACCAGCGACGATCCGCTGTTCGCCGAGACCCTGTCGATCGACATCGACACGGCCCGCGCCGCGGAGCTTGCCGCGTGGCTGCGCCAGCTCGGTTTGCCGGACGGCGGTGACCGGGCCGCCCGGCAGCAGCGGCTGCGCGACCACTACGGGCTGCCGAGTCCCGAAGAAGCGTCCGTGGAGGACACGGGCAGCGAGATCTCGGTGGAGTCGGCCCGCTCCGCCCGCTACCGCTCCGACGAGCTCGGCCACACGACGCTGGTGCTGCAGGGCGAGGTCGTCGTCACCGCAGTGGACCGGGACACGGGTGCGCGTCATCGGATCCAGGCCGACCGGATCACGTACCACGACGAGCGCAGCAGTCTCACCGCATCCGGTTCCGTGGCGTACACGATGACGACCGACGACGGCACCGAGGTGTTCCGCGGCGAGAGCCTGTCCGTCGATACCGAGCGATGGGAGGGGATCTTCTACGACGGATCGAGCCGGATCGACCAGACCGTGACGGACCAGACCGCGGACCGGGACGTGACCTTCACCTATTCCGGCCAGGCGATCACGCGGCGGGCCGACGATACGGTGATGATGGAGCAGGCGACCGTCACCTCGTCCGACGATCCCGACGACCCCGACTACCGGATCGAAGCGGAGCGGCTGTGGATCCTGGCGCCCGAGGAGTGGGCGGTCAGCAACGCGTTCCTGCACGTCGGAGAGGTGCCGGTGCTGTATCTGCCGTACTTTCTCCGGCCGGGAGGCAGGCTGCTGTTTCACCCGGCGATCGGAGAGCGCAGCCGCGAGGGCATCTACCTGCAGACGACCACCTACCTGATCGGGCGCAAACCGCCCGATGACGTCTCGCTGTCGTTTCTGCAGAGCACCGCCGGCGAGACCGGCTACGCCGACGAGCGCCGCGGGCTGTTCCTGCTGCCGGTGCGCGCGGCAGCGGATGAGGCAGACGCCGACGTGCTGGCGCTGATGGTCGACCTCTACAGCCGCCTCGGCATCTTTGGCGGGGTGCAGGGGCGATTCGGCGGTCTGTCGCTGTTCGGGGGCGTCGCCGCGTCCCGCGCGCTGGTTACGGACGCGCGTTCGGGCGTCGGTTACACGCCGTACCTGCGGGGAGCGGACGGCGAGCTGGTCTCGCATTGGGACAGCACCACGATCCTGGGTGCCGTGCTGCCCCTGCGCTACGGGCTCGAGATGGAGGTTGCCGGCCGCGGCGAACTCGGCTCGCTGCAGGGAAGCTTCGAGCTGTTCTCCGACCCGTCGTTCACCACGGACTTTCTGGGCCGCGCCCACGACCTGCCGACCGGCGGAATCCTGGGCCTGCCGCAGGGCCCGCTGCTCCCGCCGCCGCGCCGTGACCGGTTGGAATGGCGCCTGGGAGGCGATCTCGCCCTGCATCCGCTGGTCGCGGCGCCGGCATTGCGGACGCTGACGCTGCCCACGCTCTCCGCAAGCTGGCTGTGGGGCAGCCGCACCGAGCCGCCATCGGCCGGCGGGCAGTCCGCGCCGGACCGGCTGCGGGCAGCCTCGCCGACGCGCGGCTTCTATTATCCGGAGACGCTGACGCTGCCGGCGGTCGCGGCGGTCGCCTCCGGTTCGCTGTTCCGCTGGAGCGCCGACGGCGGCGGACTCTCGGGCGAGGTCGGCTACTCGGTGCGTCCGGTCGTGTCGGTCGAGCACCGATTCGACGACCGTCCGGTCCTCACGCGCGACCAGGTCGACCTGGACATCCTCCACACGCGCGTCGATACGCGAGCCACCGGCCAGCTCTCCTACTCCGCCTCCGCCCTGGACCGCCTCATCGGTCTGAACGGCGCGCTCGTCGAGACGGCGAGCTACCAGGTGCATACCCTGCAAGCGGACGACGTCGAGATGGATCTGTCAGAGCGGCTGCAGCAATCCGATCGGCGCAGGACCAGCTCGCTGCTGCGGCTGAACAATACCCTCTCCCTCCGGCCTCTGCGGTCCGTGCCGGCGCTGTCCGGGTCCAGCCTCTCCTATGGACTGGGGCTTGCCCTCCACGACGTACGGCTGGACGTCGATACGGGCGATCCCATCGAGCGGGGCCTGGCCTGGGACCGGGACGGGGTCCTGACGCACCGCGCGTCGGCAGACCTGGTGTTCTCCGTCACCGACTTCCGCACGCGTCTGGGCGCGGGAGTCGATCTTCCGCCGCGCCGGCCGGCAGCCGACGGCCGCCTGGAAGCGGACGTCGGGCCGTTCTCGATGGTGCTGCGCGGCGGAGTGGCCGAGCAGGAGGACGGCGAGGATGCCGGACAGCTCAAGCCCACCCCGATAGACGTCCGCGGCACCCTGCGCATCGGTGAGGACGCGTCGGTCACCCAGTCGTTTCGGCTGGACGAGCAGCAGCGTCTGGAGCGCCTGAACACGCAGGCGAACGCCTACGGGGTGACCGGCACCGTGAGCGCGTCGACACGCGAGCCGCTCGATCCGTTCGGCGATCCGCTCCCGGACGCCCGGCGGAGCCTGCGCGCCACGCAACTGGCGCTCGGCTACCGGCTGGATACGGGGACGATCGCGTCGTGGAAGAACCGGATACGGCTGGACGCCGGCGTGCAGACCCGGTTGGCGGTCGATCCGGAGGCGTTCGTGCGCGACAACTCGCTGTCGTTCGATCTGCGGCTGGGCGTCCAGATTCACCGGTTCCTCGACCTCTCCTTCAGGTCGAGCTCGGTCAATCGCCATCTGCACCGCTATCTGCCCGGCACGGCCGAACGGGCCGGCGAGCGGTGGGTCAACCCGATCGTGGATCTGGCGCGGTCGTTCAACTTCCTGAATTCCGAAGACCGGATCGCATCGGCGTTCAAGCTGGAGTCGTTGCGCATCGAGGCGCTGCACCGGTTGGGCGACTGGAACCTGTCGCTGGCCTACCAGGGCCGGCCGGAGCAGCACGTGGAGTACAACCCGGACACCGACCGGGAAGAGCCGCGGATCGTCTGGACGCCGGCCCTCTCGGTGGAAGTCCGTTGGATACCGATCCCGGAGCTGCACTCGAGTTTCCGCATCGATCGTCAGGGTATCGACATCGAGGAACGCTGACACTACGATCGCGACCGTCGCGATATGGGGAAGCCGCTCGCGGTCGTCCTGGACGATGCCGGTGTCCTGAGCGACGTGTGCGGAGCCAACGACCGGAACCTGCGGGTTCTCGAGGAGTTGCTGAGCAGCCCGGTGTACTCGCAGGGCAACCGCATCATGCTGGCCACCGACGATTCGGCGACCCGCAAGACCTTCGCGGCACTGCTCGGCGAGTTGCGCGACCGCGCACGGCTGGGGCTCGAACCGGGGCCGGAGGCGATCCGCTCGATCTACCGGCGCATGGAGGAACCCTCGGCCGCGGCGGGACCTGACCAGCACCTGTCGATCCCGAAAGGGTTGCGCCGGGTCGCGCCGCGCGGCGCCAACCAGATGCGCTACCTGGACCTGATGGCCAAGCGCGACCTGGTGGTCGCGGTCGGCCCCGCCGGTACCGGCAAGACCTACCTGGCGGTGGCCGACGCCCTGCGGGCGGTCGGCAGCCGGCAACTGCGCCGGATGGTCATCACCCGGCCGGTGGTGGAGGCCGGCGAAAGCCTGGGCTACCTGCCGGGAGACCTGGAGCACAAGATCGAGCCGTACCTCCGCCCCCTGTACGACGCGATGCAGGCGTTGCTGCCCGCCGACGTGCTGCGCCGCATGGAGCAGGCCGGCACGATCGAGGTGGCGCCGCTGGCCTACATGCGCGGCCGCACATTGGCGGACGCCTATGTCATCCTCGACGAGGCGCAGAACACCACCCGTGAGCAGATGAAGATGTTCCTGACGCGCATGGGCGAGGGGTCGCGCATCGTGATCACCGGAGACATCACCCAGATCGATCTGCCCCGCAGCCGTGACAGCGGGTTGCTGCATATCACGGACCTCTTGGCACACGTCGGAGAAATTGGTTTTATTTACTTCGACAGGGAAGACGTGGTACGTCATCCACTGGTACGCAAGATCGTGCAAGCCTACGAGACCGCGCCGGCCGATGCGGACCAGCGCCCGTCGTGATGCCAGCGTCCTGATGCACACGTCCTGATGCCAACGCCTTGATGATGGAAGATCCCGAGCAACCTCCGAGTACCGGCCCGCCGGCCACCCTTGGCAGCGCCCGCGACCCGCGCGCCCTGCCCATAGAGCCCGGGCACATAGAGCCCGGGCACATAGAGCCCGGGCGCGTGGAGGTCGGCGTGGCCGACCACGTGCGCGCTCCCGCCGGCGGCGACCGGGCAGCGCTGGTTCGTTTCGCCGAGGGCGCGCTGGACGCGCTCGGCCGAAGCTCGGCCGAGCTGTCGGTCCTGCTGTGCGACGACCGATTCATGCGCGACCTGAATCTGCGCTTCCGCGGAATCGACGCGCCGACCGACGTGCTGTCCTTCGAACAGGACTTGACCGTCGGCCACGGCTCGATACTCGGCGACGTGGTGATCTCGCTCGACACCGCCCGCCGGCAGGCGCGGCGCCGCAACCTGCCCGAGGCGACCGAGATCCGCGAGTTGCTGCTGCACGGCATCCTGCACCTGCTGGGTCGGGACCACGGTGACGGCGACATCGCGGACGAGCCGATGCTGCAGGAGCAGCGTCGGCTCCTGGAGTCTCTGCCGTGGGCATCCTGCACCTCTTCACGAGCACTCGCCTCATGAGCATCCTGGACCGGCTTCTCCGCAAGCCGTCGGACGAGGAGCGCAGGCTCGACGATCTCGGCCCGCACGCGCGGGAGATGATCGACGGCGTGGTGCAGCTCTCCTCGACGACCGTCAAGGACATCATGGTGCCGCGACCGGACGTGGTGTTCGTGCCCGTGGATGCCACGCCGGAGGAGCTGATGGAAACCATCACGGAGAGCGGCCACTCCCGGCTGCCGGTGTACCACAAGACCGTCGACGACGTGATCGGCGTGCTGTACGCGAAGGACCTGCTGGGCCAGATCGTCGGCAACGGCCGGAACGTGAACGACGGCACCGCCGCGAATGACGGCACGGCCGTGAATGACGACAAGGTCGTGAATGACGACAGGGTCGTAAATGCCGGCAAGGCGATGCGCAAGCCCTACTTCGTGCCGGAAAGCAAGCGCGTCGACGAGTTGCTGCACGAGTTCCAGCGCCGCAGGGTCCATCTGGCAATCGTCACGGACGAGTACGGCGGCACCTCCGGGATCGCCTGCATGGAGGATGTGCTGGAGGAGATCGTCGGCGACATCCAGGACGAGTTCGACAACGAGCGGGAGGAAGTGCTCAAGCTGGGTGCCGGGGTCTACCTGTGCGACGCGCGGGTGCGCCTGGACGAGCTGAGCGACCACGGGCTGGCGCTGGAGCTTCCTGCCGACGAGTTCAACACGCTCGGCGGGTTCGTATTCGACCTGTTCGGGAAGATCCCGGTGATCTACGAGACCAAGCGGTACGGCGAGGCCGATTTCGTGATCCAGGGGATGGACGGGCGCCGCATCACGCGGGTGAAGATCGTCCTGCGCAGCGACCCGGAGGACGAGTCGCAGCAGGACCGCTCCGCGTGAGCGACCGCGCGGCGGCCCGCGTGCCCGGCGCGGCGGCCCGCGTACGCACGGCATCGCGGATGCTCGGCCTGGACGACCTGGACCTGCGTCAGCGCACGGTCCTGATGCGGGTGGACTTCAACGTCCCGCTGGCCGGCGGGCGGGTCGCCGACGACGCGCGCATCCGCGCGACGCTGCCGACCATCCGGGCCGTGCTGGATCAGCACGGCTCGCGGCTGGTCCTGGTTAGCCACTTGGGCCGGCCGGCAGGCAGCCGCCAGGAGCGGCTGCGCATGGCGCCGGTGGCGCAGCGGCTCGGCGAGCTGCTGACGGTCCCCGTGCAGGCGGCCGACGACTGCGTGGGAAAAAGGGTGGAGCGCGCGGCCGCCCGGCTTCGCGCGGGCGAGCTCATGATGCTCGAGAACGTGCGCTTCCATCCCGGCGAGGAAGCCAACGACGACGGCTTCGCGACGCGTCTGGCGCAGCTCGGCGAGGTCTACGTCAACGACGCGTTCGGCGCCGCGCACCGCGCACACGCCTCGACCGTCGGGGTGCCGGACCTCATGCCGGCAGATGCGAAGGGCGCGGGACTGCTGATGCAGCGTGAGGTGGAAGAACTGAGCAGCCTGTTGACGTATCCGGCCACCCCCTTCGTGCTTGCGGTGGGCGGCGCCAAGGTGTCCTCCAAGGTCGACGTCCTGCGCAGTCTCCTGGAGCGGCTCGACGCCATCCTGATCGGCGGCGGCATGGCCTATACGTTCCTCGCCGCTCAGGGCGTGGCCGTCGGCGCGTCGCTCATGGAGAAGGATGCGGTCGACACCGCCCGCGAGATCCTCGACGCCGCTTCGTCGCGGGGCGTGCCGGTGCTCCTGCCGGCGGATCACGTGGCCGCCGCGCCGCCGATCGACGCCGGCGCGGCGACACGCGACGCAGTTCCGGTCGCCACCCGCGACATTCCGGACGGGTTGGCCGGAGTGGACATCGGCCCGCGGACCGCGCGCGCGTTCCGTGACCGGATCGCCACCGCCGGGACCGTCCTCTGGAACGGCCCGATGGGCGTAACCGAGATCGACCGGTTCCGGCGCGGCACGCTGGCGGTCGCCCAGGCCGTCGTCGACAGCCCCGCGCACACCGTGGTCGGCGGCGGCGACTCGGTGGCCGCCCTGCAGGCCCTCGGCATCGACGCCGGCATCGATCACGTCTCGACCGGCGGCGGCGCGTCGCTGGAACTGCTTGAAGGCCGTATCCTGCCGGGCGTGGCGGCGCTCCATGGGTGACTCCGGCCGGTCCGCCGCCGGCGAACGCGGCGTGCTGATCACCGGCAACTGGAAGATGAACCTTCTGCGCGCATCCGCGCGGGAGCTGGCGGCCGCGGTGGTGCGGGAACTCGACACCGGCGGCCGCCTCCCCGCCGGCGTGCGCGTGGCGGTGGCGCCGCCGTACACGGCGCTCGACGTGGTGCGCGACGCGATACGCGGATCGGGCGTGCTGCTGGCCGCGCAGGACGTGGCGGCCACCGCCGAAGGGGCCTACACCGGCGAAGTGGCGGCGGCGATGCTGGCCGACGCCGGTGTGGGGCTGGTCATCGTCGGCCACTCGGAGCGTCGGCACGGCCTGGGCGACACCGACGACGTGGTGCTGGAGAAGGTCCGGCGTGCCTGCGAGGCGGGCCTGGAGGTCACCCTGTGCGTGGGCGAGACCGGAGACGAGCGCGATGCCGGGCGCGCGGAGGAGGTCGTTGCGCGGCAGGTGCGTGCGGTGGTTCCGCAGGTGGACCTCGGCCGGGCATCGCTGCAGGTGGCCTACGAGCCGGTCTGGGCGATCGGCACCGGCCGCACCGCCACCCCGGAGGATGCGCGCGCCATGCATGCCCACATTCGCGCGACGGTAGCCGCGGCAGCCGGCGCGGAGGCCGCGGCGGGGCTGATCATCCAGTACGGCGGCTCGGTGAAACCGGACAACGCCGCGGCGCTGCTTGCGCAGGACGGCGTCGACGGCCTGCTGGTCGGCGGCGCGTCGCTGGAGGCGGCTTCGTTCGCGGCCATAGTGCCCCTTTAGCGATCCTGCCCTTATAATGGATGCGCAATGGCGCTCGCCGGAATAGTCATACTGGTCGTATTCATCATCACCGCGGTTCTGCTGGTCCTGATCGTCCTCATCCAGGACGACCAGGGCGGCGGCATCGGCGGCATGTTCGGTGGCGGGGAGAGCTCCTCGCCGTTCGGTTCGCGGACCGGCAACGTGCTGACGAAGTTCACGTCGATACTGGGAGCCGTGTTCCTGGTCGCCGCCTTCGCGCTGGCGTGGCTGAACCGCACGCCCGACCAGGGGGCCTTTCTGGAACGGGCGCAGCAGACACTGCAGGAGGAGGAGGGCCAGTGGTGGGTGCGGCCGGCTCAGGCTCCCGCCGTGACCGATGCTCCGCAGACCGAAGGGACCGGCGACGCTTCCGGGCAGGCGGCCGCCGCCGAGGGTGAAGGTGCGGGCGGGACCGTCGGGCAGGCGGACGCCGCCGACGCGGGCGCAGGCGGCACCGGCAGCGGGGGTGCAGCGGGCCAGTGAAGGCGCTCCTGATCGTCCTGGCGGTGGCCGCCGTGGTCGCCATCGGGTTCCTGGTCTTTCAGCACGACATGGCGGCGATCGAGGTCAAGGCCGAGCCGATCGGGCTGGGCAAGCACGTCACCAACGCCGTGCTGACCTCGTTCGTGCTGTCGGCGGCGCTGGTGATCTTCGCCTTCTTCTTCGGGCGGCGCCTCAAGGAGCGGCCGGGCGGTCTGCAGAACGTGGTGGAGGGCCTCATCGAGGGCCTGGACAATCTGGTCAAGGACGCCGCCCCCAAGCGCTGGGCGGAGACCTTCTTCCCTATCGTCGCCACCATCTTCCTGTACCTGGTCGTCGTCAACATGTTCAGCCTGCTCACCCCGTTCCTGGGGGCGATCGGGCCCGCCCACTCGCATTACAAGGGCGCCGATCCCGAGGCCACGGGGTTCGCCGGCATCCCGAGCGTGCTGCTGATCGGCGGCGAGTTCGAGGGCCTGCAGCCGCTGCACCCTGACGAGCACCACGACGGGCACCTCGACCGCGTGGTGATCGTGCCGTTCCTGCGCGCTCCCTCGTCCGATCTCAACCTGACCCTGGCGCTGGCCCTGATCACGGTGATCCTGACCCAGTGGTTCGGGTTGCGCGCTCATGGCGCGCGCTACCTGTCGAACTTCCTGCCCCTGGGCGGCCTGCGTCGCAAGGGCTTTACCACCTGGGCGATCGAGCTGTTCGTGGGCGTGCTGGAGGGGATCAGCGAGCTGGCGCGGATCGTCTCCTTCTCCTTCCGGCTGTTCGGCAACGTGTTCGCCGGGGAGGTGGTGCTGATCGTGATCTCCAGCCTGGTGCCGCTGGGCCTGTTGGTCGTGTTCTTCGGCCTGGAGATCTTCGTGGGCCTGATCCAGGCGATCGTCTTCTTCCTGCTGGCCCTGGTGTTCTTCTCGGTCGCCGCCGGCGAGCACGAGCACTGATCGGCGTCCACGCGGCGCACAGGACCGTGGCTCGCCTGCTTGGCGGCGCGGGGCTTGTCTGGTAGTTTCCGCACCCATGGAGCAGCTCACAGCAGAGACATTCAAGTTGCTGGCCGCCGCGCTGGCCATCGGCATCGGCGCGCTCGGCCCCGGCATCGGTATCGGCCTCACCGCACTCGGCGCCCTGCAGTCGCTGGGCCGCAACCCGGAGGCGCAGGGGATGATCCGTACCAACATGCTGGTCGGCATGGCCTTCGCGGAATCCGTGGCGATCTACGCCCTGGTCATCGCGCTCATCATCCTGTTCGTGCTCTAGCGATGCCCCGGTTGGATTCGTAGGCGATGGAAGCGCTCGGAGTCTCGGTGATCGGACTGGCCGCGTATGCGGCCAACTTCATCATCCTGGTCGTGCTCCTGCGGCTGTTCCTGTACAAGCCGGTCAAGGCCATGCTGGCCCGCCGCCAGCAGAGGATCGCCGACGGGCTGGACGCAGCCGAACGCGCGCAGAAGGAAGCGGAAGGCCAGCGCGCCGCCTTCGAGCGCGAGCTGGCAGCCGCCCGCGATGAGGCGCAGCAGGAGGCGCGTGCCGCCGCGGAGGCCACCGAGCGCATGCGCGGCGATGTGCTGCAGGCGGCCCGCGATGAGGCGGAGGAGATCAAGGCGCGCGCCCGTGAGGAAGCCGAGCGCGAGCGCCAGCAGGTGGCGACCGACCTGCAGCGCGAAGCCGGGGAGCTGGCGTTGCTGATCGCCCGCAAGGTGATCGCCGACGCGGTCGACCCGGCCGCGCACCGGGCGCTGGTCGACCGCGCGCTGGCCGACATCGGTAGGATGCGTGAGCCCCGGTGAGCTTGCGCAGAAGTACGCAACCGCGTGCTTCGGCATCGCCTTGGAGGAGTGGCTCGGATCGCTGCGCGCGATGAGCGCGGCGCTGGCCGCCGACGGCTCGCTGGCCGGCGCGCTCGACGATCGCAGCGCGCCGTTCGCCGACCGGCAGCGGCGCATGGAGCGGTTGATCCCGGCCGATGCGCCGGCGGCGGTGCGGCGCTTCTGCGGCACGCTGTTGACCAACGGCGACGTGGCGCTGCTGCCGCGCGTGCTGGCCGACCTGGAGCGGATGACCGCGGCCGGACCGCTCGCGCAGACGGCCACGGTGGCGAGCGCCGTGGAGCTGGATGCCGCCGCGCGCCAGCAGGTGGAAGGATCGGTCCGGGATCGATATGGACCGGAGGTGCAGGTGCGCTTCGAGGTCGACCCGGAGCTGATCGGTGGGCTCGTGATCCGCGTCGGCGATGAGGTGATCGACGGCAGCGTGGCATCCAGGCTGCGCGAGCTCGACAGCACCCTGCGGCGGGCCACCTGAAGGACAGACCGACCGGAACGGGGTTGAGTGAACCGATGGCGATGAAAATCGATGAGATAACGCAACAACTGCGCAGCCAGATCGAGGGATGGCAGCCGCCGCTGGAGCGGCGCGAGATCGGCACGGTGATGAGCGTCGGTGACGGCATCGCTCGCATCTCCGGCCTCAGCGGCGTGATGGCGACCGAGCTGCTGGAGTTCCCGCAGGGGGTGGCCGGCATCGCCCTGAACCTGGAGCGGGACGCGGTCGGGGCGGTGATCATGGGCCCCTACGACCACATCGAGGAAGGGGACACGGTCAAGAGCACCGGCCAGATCGCCTCCGTGCCGGTGGGCGACGAGCTGATCGGCCGCGTGATCGACGCGGTCGGCGCGCCGATCGACGGCAAGGGCGATCTGCACCTGTCCGAGCGCTATCCGATCGAGCGCATCGCTCCCGGCGTGATCGAGCGCGACAACGTGGACACGCCGGTGCAGACCGGCATCAAGGCGATCGACGCCATGGTGCCGATCGGCCGCGGCCAGCGCGAGCTGATCATTGGCGACCGCCAGACCGGCAAGACCGCGATCGCCATCGACACCATCCTCAACCAGCGCGGCGGCGACCTGATCTGCATCTACGTGGCGATCGGCCAGCGGCAGGGGCAGATCGCGCAGGTGGTGGCGACGCTGGCCGACCGCGGCGCCCTGGAGCACACCGTGGTGGTGGTGGCGTCGGCGTCGGAGCCCGCGCCGCTGCAGTACATCGCCCCGTACGCCGGCTGCGCGATCGGCGAGTACTTCATGGAGCAGGGCCGCGACGCGCTGGTGATCTACGACGACCTGAGCAAGCACGCCTGGGCGTATCGGCAGGTGTCGCTGCTGCTGCGCCGGCCGCCGGGCCGCGAGGCCTACCCCGGCGACGTGTTCTACCTGCACTCGCGCCTGCTGGAGCGGGCGGCACGCCTGTCCGAGGCGCGCGGCGGCGGTTCGCTGACCGCGCTGCCGATGATCGAGACCCTGGCGGGCGACGTGTCCGCCTACGTGCCCACGAACGTGATCTCCATCACCGACGGGCAGATCATCCTGGAGGGCGAGCTGTTCCACGCCGGCCAGCGGCCTGCGGTCAACGCCGGGCTGTCGGTGTCGCGGGTCGGCGGCGACGCGCAGACCAAGGCGATGAAGCGGGTGGCCGGCAGGATGCGGCTGGAGCTGGCGCAGTTTCGCTCGCTGGCGGCGTTCGCCCAGTTCGGCTCCGACCTGGACGCGACCACCCGCGACCAGTTGGAGCGCGGGCTGCGGTTGACCGAGCTGCTGAAGCAGCCGCAGTACGAGCCGGTGCCGGTGGAGGACCAGGTCATCGCCATCTACGCGGTGACCGAGGGGTACGCGACCGAGGTGCCGGTCACCGACATCCAGCGCTACGCGAGCGAGCTCATGGAGTTCATCGGCAGCACGCACCCGGAGATCCGCATCAACCTCGGCACCCGCCGCGAGCTGACCGACGACCTGGAGTCGGCGCTGAAGGCGGCGCTCGAGGAGTTCGGCACGCGCTTTCGACCGACCGCCCTGTCCGCTGCAGGTGGACAGGCGGCCGACGGGGCCTGAGCAGACGTGGCATCGGTCCGCGAGATCCGGCGCCGCATCACCAGCGTGCGCAACATCGCCCAGGTGACCCGCGCCATGGAGATGGTGGCGGCGTCGCGGATGCGGCGCGCGCAGGAACAGGCGCTCGCCTCGCGTCCCTACGCCGCCAAGGCATGGGAGGTGCTGATGCACCTGACCGCCATGGTGGGCGGCGACCACCATCCGCTGCTGACCGAGCCTGCGGCGACCAGGACGGCGGCGCTGGTGGTGGTGAGCGGCGACCGCGGCCTTGCCGGCGCCTACAACGGCAACGTCATGCGCGCGGCGTTGCGCTTCGTCGACGCCGACCACTTCCAGGCCAGGATGATCGCGGTCGGCCGCAAGGGGCGCGACCTGCTGCTGCGTGGCGGCCACGACCTGCTGGCCGAGTTCGTCGACCTGCCGGCACGGCCGTCCGAGAGCGACGTGGCGCCGATCGCCAGCGTGGCGATCGACGCCTTCCTGTCGCACGAGGTGGACTGCGTCTACATCGCCTACACCGACTTCATCAACGTGCTGCGCCAGGAGCCGATCGTGCGGCAGTTGCTGCCGGTCCGCACCGGCGACCCCGGCAGCCGCGTGCTGGCCGAGTTCCTGCACGGCGATCCGCCGGAGCAGACCAACCCCTACATCTACGAGCAGGGCTATGCCGAGCTGGTGGACACGATCGTGCCGCGGTTCACTGAGCTGCAGATCTACCAGGCGATCCTGGAGAGCTTGGCGAGCGAGCACTCGGCGCGCATGGTGGCGATGCGCAACGCCACCCAGAACGCGGACGAACTGGTCGACGAGCTGACCCTGTCGTACAACAAGGCGCGGCAGGAAGGGATCACCACCGAGATGCTGGACATCGTCGGTGGGGCCGAAGCGCTGGCCTCGTAGGCGAGCGACAGGGACTCAAAGCGGAGGAGCACATGGCAGAGAGCGCCACCGGCACCGTCACCCAGGTCATCGGCGCGGTCGTCGACGTCAAGTTTCCGGCCGGCGAGCTGCCGGCGATCCACAACGCCCTGCAGGTGCAGGCCGCAGACGGCGAGGAGTCGCTGGTGCTGGAGGTGCAGCAGCACCTCTCCGACGACCAGGTGCGGTGCGTGGCGATGGACGCCACCGACGGCCTGCGCCGCGGCCAGGCCGTGGAGAACACCGGCGGCCCGATCACCGTGCCCGTCGGCGAAACGGTGCTGGGGCGCATCTTCAACGTGCTGGGCCGGCCGATCGACGGCGGCGAAGCCGTCGCGGAGGCCGAGCGGCTGCCGATCCACCGGCCACCGCCGCAGTTCCGCGAGCAGGTGACCGAGCAGGTGATCTCCGAGACCGGCATCAAGGTGATCGACCTGGTCGCGCCGTTCACCCGCGGCGGCAAGGTCGGCGTGTTCGGCGGCGCCGGAGTCGGCAAGACGGTCATCATCCAGGAGTTGATCTCGTCGCTCGCGCGCGAGCACGGCGGCTACTCGGTGTTCGCCGGGGTGGGCGAGCGCACGCGCGAGGGCACGCAGCTCTACAAGGAGATGGAGGAGGCGGGCGTCATCGACAAGCTGGCCATGGTGTTCGGCCAGATGAACGAGCCGCCGGGGGTACGGCTGCGCGTGGGGTTGACCGGGCTGACCATGGCCGAGCACTTCCGCGACCAGGGACGTGACGTGCTGCTGTTCATCGACAACATCTTCCGCTTCGTCATGAGCGGCGCCGAGGTGTCGGCACTGCTCGGCCGCATGCCGAGCGCGGTCGGCTATCAGCCCACCCTGGGCACCGAGATGGGCGAGCTGCAGGAGCGCATCACCTCAACCACCAAGGGCGCGATCACCAGCATGCAGGCGGTGTACGTGCCGGCCGACGACTACACCGATCCGGCGCCGGTGACCACCTTCGCCCACCTGGACGCGACCGTGAACCTGGAACGGTCGATCGCCGAGATGGGCATCTACCCGGCGGTCGACCCGCTGGCCTCGACCAGCCGCGCGCTGGAGCCGCGCGTGGTCGGCGAGGAGCACTACCAGGTGGCGCGCGGCGTGCAGCAGGTGCTGCAGCGCTACAACGAGCTGCAGGACATCATCGCCATCCTGGGCGTCGACGAGCTGCCGGAGGACGACAAGCTGGTGGTGGCGCGGGCGCGCAAGATGCAGCGCTTCTTCTCGCAGCCGATGTTCGTCGCCGAGCAGTTCACGGGCCAGCCCGGCCGCTACGTGCAGGTGGCGGACACCGTCGCCGGATTCAAGCGCCTGCTGGACGGCGAGCTGGACCACATCGCCGAGCAGCACTTCTACATGGCCGGCACCGTCGACGAGGTGATCGAGCGGTCCGAGCAGGGCGAGGCGGTGTGAGCGGCCGCGGGAGCGATCGATGCGCCTGGAGGTGATCACCACCGAGCGCCGCGTGCTCGACGAGCAGGTGGAGATGATCATCGCCCCGGGGGCCAGCGGCGTGCTCGGCATCCTGCCCAACCACGCGCCGCTGATGTCGGCGCTCAAGCCTGGAGCGCTGGAGGTGCGGGTCGCCGGCCGGGAGCCTGCCTTCATCGCAATCGGCGGCGGCTTCATCGAGGTGCAGCCCGACCACGTGGTGGTGTTGGCCGACGCGGCCGAGCACGCCCACGAGATCGACCTGGAGCGGGCACGGGAGGCGCGCCGCGCCGCGCACGAGCACATGGAGCGGGAACGCACCGGCGAGCCTGTGGCGCTCGACGCGGCCCGCCACGCGCTCATGCACTCGGAGGCGCGGTTGCATGCCGCCGAAACCCATCATCGGCGATCCGCATCCGGCGCACCCCCCCGCGCCTGACCGCCAGGAGGCGCTACGGGAGCGCGAAGATCGCGGCCTGCAAGCCGGCCGTAGCTTCCTGGCGCTCGCCCGACCGCCGCTCGACGATGACCAGGATCTCGTCGAGATGGGCCGCAGAGAATCCCTGCGGGCTGGCTGGATCGACCAGCACCGACTTGCGGTACGTGCCCTGCTGACCCGGTTCGTCAGCAGGATGGATGAGAGCTATCCGGTGACGTCCGCCAGGCTCATCGTCCGAGTCATCGATCACGAACTCGTCGATCACGAAGCTGAACCCATCCGGGCGCGGGAGGAAGTACAGCGACGTGGTGCCGATCGCCAGCGTGACCGCGGTCGTCGGGCCCAGTCCGTCGTCGGCCACGGGCGCAAACAGCACCTCGCTCGACGATGGCAGGTGCCACAGAACGTACGGGATCTCGTCCGCGCACGCGGCGAAGTGCGCGCCGACGCCGTCAAGGAGTGGCTGGTACGATCCGTCACCGCGGTGCCGGACCAGCGAGGCGCCGGCCGCCGGCGCGACGAACGACGCGCGGCCGGCGCACGGGACCGGCCAGACGAGGCGCGGGTGATCGGCCATTCCCTCCGGCCGGTGTCTGCCCGAGCCCGAGACCGCGGACAGCTCGACCACCGCCGGACCGTGCGGGGTTGCCGTGACCAGCAGCAGATCGCCCGAATCCTGCGGCATCAGCGCGCGCGGCGTGCCCTCGAACACCGGGGAAGTCACCCACCAGCCGTCCTCGTCCGCGTCCCGATGGACCCACTTCGGGATCAGCGCATCGGGTTGATGCTGATCCAGGTAGATCACGTGCTGCCGGCCGGCGTGCACGGCGTAGGCGTGCACCCCGAACGCGGTGAGATCGGACGGGTAGATGCCGACCGCGTCGATGGTCTCCAGGGTGAGCCGGTTGCGGCGGGGATCGAGCCGCGCGAGCTGCAGCGTCAGCGTGTCCAGGCTCGCGAACAGCACGTGCAGTTCGTCGTTCACCGTCGCGATCGTCAGCGGCGCCGCCACCTGCTCCTCGCTCAGGACGGCGACGTGGCGCGGTGCGAGCCCCGCCGGCTCCTGCCGGCAGGCGGCCGCGAGCGCCGCCACGGCGATGAGCGCGAGCACGCGGCCGTGGCGTACGCCGGGGGGGCGTAGCCGAGCGGCGTCATGGTGCGGCACACTGCCGGTATGCGCGTGGGGGTAGTCTTCTTCGCTGACCGCAACCGTCAGGGCCTGCTGGCGCTGGCTCGGGCCCTTGGAGCGGGTCTGGAGTCGCAGGGCCATCAGGTTGAGGTCGTCGACGGCACCCGCGACGTCAACACGAAGCTGACTTCCCACCAGTACGCCATCGTGGGGACCGAGTCGCTGTCGATCACCGGCAAGATTCCGGCCCGCGTGGCGCCGTTCCTGGCCGGCGCCGGGCTGATACAGGGGAAGCGGTGCTATGCGTTCGTGGCCAAGTCCTTTCTCGGTTCCAATCGCGCCCTGATAAAGCTGATGCGCGCCATGGAGCACGAGGGCATGTACCTGAAGAACTCCGGCGTGCTGAAGTCTCCGGAGGAGGCGCGGGCGATCGGCGCCAATCTGCGCGTCGGTTGAGCCCGGACGCGCTGAGCGGACGCGGGGAATCTACTCCTTCCAGGGGAAGATCATCCCGCGCAGCGTGCGCACGCCCACCTGCTCGCGATCCTCGGCCAGCAGCGCGTCCCACGGTATCCGAACCCGGCGGCGTTTGCCGCCGGCCTGTTCGACCTGACCCTCATCCTCGGCGTCCTGCTGCCGTTTCTCCAGGAAGTCGTACTTGTACATGCGCAGCTTGAAGGCGACCGTCAGCAACAGCACCGCGCTGGCCGGTCCCGGCAGCAGCAGCATCGGCGATCCGAACGCCAGCAGCCGGGTGGGCGCCCCCAGGAACAGCAACAGGAACAGTCCGAGCAGGTACGGAGCCGACACGTTCAGCGCGATGAACAGCCCAACGGTGAACCCGGTATTGTCGAACAGCACCGTGAAGCACTTGCGGAGCGTCTTGCCGAACGGATCGCCCATCCGCGTGATGAGCGGGAAGAACGACTGCAGCGACAGCAACCAGAACACCGCCGCCCAGCCCAGCAGTCCGAGCGCGACCAGGCCGATGGTCGACTGGGTGTAGACCGGCACGGCGATCACCAGCAGGAAGAGAAACACCGCCGCGTTGATGACCACCAGCAGCACGGCCGGCAGCCAGCGGGCGCGGATGGCGTCCAGGAAGATCCTCCATTCCGGGGTCTTGTAGTCGGCGAGATCGCTGGCGATCGCCGCGGTGCCCATGGTGAACACCGAGAGCGCGGCCGAGCCCAGTACCAGGACGGCGAAGTAGGCGAGCTGGGCTTGCGGAACGGCGCTCAGCAGAAAGCCGGTTCCACTGATGATCAGCACGTATCCAAGGTTCAGGGCGAAGATGCGGAACAGGTTGTCCCACATGTCGAAGAACGCCTTCTTGATCAGAAACGGGAACATGCGCGGGGACTCAGTGTACCCGTCGATGGGCGGCAGCTCAATTTGACCGCCGGACGGCCGGCGGCTACCCTGAGCGCGGAGTGACGGTTGGAGGACTACTACCGGCTCCTGGGTGCCGACCCGGAGGACTCACAGGAGCGGATCAAGCGCTGCTTCCGCCAGCGCGCCAAGGAGTTGCATCCCGACCTCACGGTGCTCGCGGAGGATCAGGCGGAGTCGCGGATGCGACGGTTGCTCGATGCGTACCGCGTGCTCGGCGATCCGGAACGGCGCAGCGAGTACGATCGGCTGTACGGCCACGCGCTGCGCCGGCGCCGCTTCGATTACCGGTCGTTCCTGCGCGCCCGCGCCGATCCGGTGAGTCTGGCCAAGCTGGTGCTGTACGACCTGATGCGCTCACGCGACCGGGAGGCGCTTGCCACGTTCGGTCAGCTCGAAGAGCACATCGAATCCGACCTGGCGGTGTTGCTCGACCATGGTGACTTCATGGACTGCGCGTACCTGCTGGCCGAGGCGCTGGAGCGTGACGGCGCATACGGCAAGGCGTGCGAATACTACCTGCGCGTCTACCACGCGGAGGCAAGCCGTCCCTACTTCCGCCACTTCATCGCGGAGGTGGTCGAGCGCATGCGGGAAGTGGCGTGCGTCAAGATGGCCGGGACCGCGGCGACGGCGGACTCCGTGCGCTGGATCGAGGAGTTGATCGGCCTCAACCTGTCCGACCGGGAGTCGGCGTTCTTCTGCAAGCGCATCGCCGAGATCTACTCCGAGGTGGGGGACCTGGAGGCGGCGCGGCGCTACCTGGAGCGGGCGCTGAGTCTGGACGGCGGGATTGCCGGCGTGAAGAAGCTCAAGGAGCGGGTCGGCCTGCGCGAAACGGTCATGCATGCATGACCGGCAGGCCAGGTTAGTATCCTGAACGTGAAGTAGTATTCTGAAGGCATGAGGCAACTGTTCATACGGAGTGGCGCGCACGGCGCTCAGGCGGCAAGGGGACGTGGGGCCGTGACCCTGGCCGTGGCCGGCATGGCGCTGATGAGCGCCGCGGCGGCTTGGCCGCAGTCGATCGCCAGACCGGTGGCCACCCTGGATCTGCACAAGCCGCAGATCATCTCGTCGCCTCAGTTCACGGCGTACGCGAGCATGGTGGCGCGCCAGAGCGGGCTTGAAGCGCTGGATCAGGCCCAGTGCCGGACGGTGCTCGACGCGCTCGTCGACGAGGTCCTGATCGAGCAGGAGGCCGCCGCACTGCGCCTCATCCCGACGGAAGCCGAAATCGACCAGGAGGTGATTGCGCGGCGCAGGCAGTTCGAACAGGACCTCGGCGAGGATCAGCCGTACACCGATGAGGCGTGGTGGGCGTTCATCCAGCAGAATCTTCGCCTTGCCCCGGAAGAGTACCGGGATCGGCTCACCGCGCTGGCCATCACGGAGCGCCTGGCGGTGCAGATGCGTCCGGGCCGGCTGGAAGCGGTGGAACTGCCGTCGGAGGCGGAGGTCACCGACTTCTACGACAGGAACGTGCACGAATTCGTACAGCCGAAGATGGCCCTGGTGCTCCATATTCACTTCAGGACGCAGGGACTGGACGAGGCCGCCGCGAAGCAGGCACGGGAACGCGCCGCGGAGGCGCTTGCGGAACTGCGCGACGGCGCTTCCTTCGACGACCTGGTGGTGAAGTACTCGGACGACGGGAACTCGCGCTACGACGGTGGCGAGCTCGGCAATCGCTACCTCCGCCGGGACGATGCCAGGGTCGTGGAGACCCTGGGACTGGGGTTCCTGAACACCGTGTTCTCCCTGGAGGCCGGCGAGACCAGCGAGGTGGTGGAGTCCAACGTCGGCTTCCACATCCTCAGAATTGCCGACCGGATCGACGCCCGCCTGCTCACCCTGGACGACCCGGTGACGCCGCGCTCGCCGCAGACGGTGCGCGGGCAGATCACCGCATTGCTTGCGACCAACCGACGAGTGAGTACCTCACAGCAGGTTGTCCAGGAAGTCATCACGGAACTGCGTGATCGGGCCGACGTCGAGGTCTTCACCGACAACCTCGAAGCCATCTGCTCAGCCTGAAAGTTCCTGAGCAAGGCAGTTCCCGAGCAAGCCGTCGTGCGTGATGCGAGCGGCCGCCGCAGTGCCCGCGTGCTCGCGGTGCAGTCCCTGTACCGGTACGACCTGTGCGGGGGCTCGGTCGCCGACATCGTGGATCTGTCGTGGATGGACGCCGTGCAGCGCGACTCCCTGAGTGACGAAACCTGCGCCTTTGCCAGGCTGCTGGTCGCCGGCAGTATCGAGAACCTGCAGGCCGTCGACGGCTGCATCGACCGGCAGCTCGAGCACTGGGACCTGGAGCGCCTCTCCCGCGTCGACCTGGCGATTCTGCGGATGAGCGTGTACTGCCTGCTGCATCAGCGGGACGTCCCCCCGTCCGTGGTCATCAACGAGGCGGTGGAGATCGCCAAGCGGTACGGCACCGACGACTCGTACCGATTCGTCAACGGCGTACTGGACGGTGTGCGGAAGCGGGTGGCGTGAGCACGGTCGAGGTGAGCACGGTCGAGAAGGCGTGGTGAGCGCACGAAGGCGCCGCCGCCGCTCCTCATCGGGGCCGGGCGGCTCTCCGCGGTTTCCCGGCCGCCCGCGCCGCGCGCCGGACGCCGACGCGCCCGCGATGACCCGGCTGAAGAGCGAAGCCGACCTGCAGGGCATTCGCGAGTCGGCGCGCATCCTCTCGGAGACGCTGCGGCTGGTCGCCGAGCGGGTCGAGCCCGGAGTCACCACGGCCGAGCTCGACCACGTCGCCCGGTCACACATCGAGGCGAGGGGGGCCCGGCCCGCGTTTCTGGGCTACCTGGACTACCCGGCGACGCTGTGCGTGTCCATCAACGAGGAGGTGATCCACGGCATCCCCGGCCGGCGGAGGCTGGCAGCGGGTGACATCGTCGGCATCGACTGCGGGGTGGACCGCTCCGGCTGCTTCAGTGACGCCGCACTGACGCTGCCGGTCGGGAGCGTTGCACCCGGCACCGCGTCGCTGCTGGAGGTGACGCGCGAATGCCTTCAGCAGGCGGTCGCCGCGGCCGTGCCGGGCAACCGCCTGCGTGATGTCGCCAACGCCGTCTACCGGTACGCGAGCGCCCGTGGATACGGCGTCGTGCGGCAGTTCTGCGGCCACGGCGTCGGCTTCTCCCCGCACGAGGATCCGCAGGTGCCCAATTACCCGTCCCCGGGGAGCAACCCCCGCATCAAGCCCGGCATGGTGCTGGCGATCGAACCGATGATCACCGAGGGCACCTGGAAGGTCGAGGTGCTGGACGACGGATGGACCGTCGTCACCGCCGACCGCAAGCGTGCCGCGCACTTCGAGCACACGGTGGCGATTCTTTCCGACCGCGCGGAAGTGCTGACCACGCACCCGTGAGTTGCGGATACCGCCGTCGCGGGCTGAGCAAACTGAGGAGTCTCCCGGGCGCGGCCCTGCTGCCGGCGGCGGCCGTGTTGCTGGCGGCGGCCGCGAACCTCCGTGCACACGACGCCGCGGCCGCGCCGACCGCGGGCGCGTTGAGCCCGACATCGGCCGTGCTGGTCGACCTGCAGCAGGCGGTGCGCCACGTGGCCGAATCGGTCACGCCGTCGGTGGTGAAGCTCGACACCGTGGCCAGCGGTGACACCGTGGCCGGCGGCCGGGACCGCGACTCCCGCCCGAACCTCATGCCCGTGCCCGGGGTGGGATCCGGGGTGCTGGTGCGCCGTGACGGCGACCGGCACTTCATCCTCACCAACTACCACGTGGTGAGGTCCGCCGAGCGGATCGTGGTGACGCTCAGCGACGAACGCAGCTTTCCGGGTGAGGTCGTGGGCGCCGACCCCCGCATGGACCTGGCGGTGGTGGCCGTGCGGGCGCCGGACGAGCTGCCGCTCGCCGTTCTGGGCGACTCCGACACGCTGCGAGCGGGCGACCTGGTGCTGGCCGTCGGCAGTCCGTTCGGCCTCGACGCGACGCTCACGCTCGGCATCGTCAGCGCGGTCGGCCGTTCCGGCGGCGAAGTCGGCAACATCAGCAGCTTCATCCAGACCGACGCCACCATGAACCCGGGCAGCTCCGGCGGAGCGCTGGTGGATATCGCCGGCCGCGTGGTAGGCATCAACACCTGGATCCAGGCACAGGCCAGCCGTTGGGCGGGGGTCGGGTTCGCCTTGCCCATCAACAATGCCAAGCGGATCATCGACCGGTTGATCGAGGACGGAAGCGTCAGCTACGCATGGCTCGGCGTGGTGCTCGCCGGCCCGGACATCGTCGAATACCTGACGCCCGGGGGCTCGGGCGCCGTCCTCTTCGACCTCTACGACGGGGAGCCGGCTCAGCGCGCGGGACTGCGCCCCGGTGACGTGGTGCTGGAAGTCGCCGGACAGGAGGTCGCCGACAGCGACGATCTGATCAGTGCCATCGTCGCGCTGGAACCCGGGCAGCCCGCGCGGTTCCGGCTGATGCGCGACGGTATCGAGCGGGCCGTCGTGGTGTGGCCGGGAGCGGAGGAGCCGCGGCCGGGGACGGTCTGGCCCGGCGTTCGTGTCCAGTCCCTGCAGGCCCTGACGGAGCAGGCTCGGGCGGCGCTGCCGGAAGCGGGTGCGTTCGTGTTCACGGTGAGCTCCGGAAGTGCCGCCATGGAGTCCGGGCTGCGGCCGCAGGACGTGATCGTTCGCATCGACGGCGCGGAGGTCCGCGGCCTGCGCGACTTCTACCGGCTGATCAACGCCAGGCAGGACGGCTCGTTCGACCTGCGCGTGGTGCGGGACGGACGAGAGGTCACCGTACGCGTGCCTCGCTGAGGGTACGGCCTGTCTCCAGGCGGCGGGAGACGGCTACTCCAACTCCCAGCGTTCCGGCTCCGGCACTGCACCGGAGTTCACACGAGTGGTCCACAGGCCGTCACGGGCCGTGAGTGCGAACACCTTGCCGCCGTCAGGTTCGGGGTCCACCCAGAGTGCGAGGATGGACGCGTCGTAGATCGCCTTGGTGGTGTGCTTCGGCCGCTTGACCACGAGATCGTCGTCCAGGGACGCCGTGTAGTAGCCATGAGCGTCGGTGCCGATGAGCGCCGTCCCGCGCACGGCGACCGCGCCCCACAAGGGCACGGCCTGGTCCTCCGCCCTGATTTCCTTCTTGTCGGGCCATGTCTGACCCCCGTCTACGGAACGCCACACCGTCCCCGTGCTGCCGGTCAATATCAGGGTATTCGATCCGTCATGAATCACGCTGCGGAATCTCTCGGAACCTTCCGGCGACGGGGTGTCGGACTGCCGCAGGCGGCCGAGCGGCCCGGTGTACAGCTCGTTGCCGGAGACGGCCCAGTAGGTGTCGCTGCCGTCGGTGGCGACCGCTTGGACCGGGTGGCTGAGGTCGTCGACCTCGACGGCGAAGTCCGGCGCCCCCGCCGACCGGTCCGTAGCGCTCAGAAGCGTGTAGGTCCGGTTCTCTCCTCTCGACTTGGCGATGACCGCGAACAACACCGATTCGTCGGAGGGCGTGAACAGGCCGACCACTTCACGGCCGCTCACCTCGGCACCCGGGACCGTTTTCCAGGCGACCGAGTCGTCCCGGATCTGGGTGCCGTCCGCCTGGAGCAGTGCGAAATTGTCGTTATCGAGCAACGCTCCCGCGAGCAGCCATGCTCCGTCGCCGGGCTTCCATCGGACCAGGGGCAGCATCACGGCGGACTTGGCGGCGCCGTCGAACGTGGCCGTCATAGGGACCCACTCGCCCGGATCATCCTCGGTGCCGACGGGCCGGGACCACAGCTTGCCGGCGGCGACCACGTAGCGGTCTTCCCAGCGCGCGATGCCGCCGATGGTGAGGTCGTTGGCCAGGTTCCGGTCGACGGTGGGTTGCTGATGGGCAAGCTCGTGAAAGATGCCGGTGACGGGCTCCTGACATCCCGGAAGGACGAACGCCAGCGCCGCTACCGCAGCGCCGGCCAGCGTGCGGCGGAAGGTAATCCCATTCAGTCTCCATCGGCTTCCCATCGCTGCCATCGGTATCAGAAGTGCCCTCCGGATCAGAAGTGCCATCCGCGGATCAGAAGTGCCATCCGTGGATCAGAAGTGGTAGACGATCTGCGGGGAGATATCCAGGAACGCGGCCAATCCCGCGCCCGACCCCGCGCTCGGCGTGCCCCAGAGCGGCTCGAACATCAGCCAGACGCTGACCGAGCCGCCGAACGACCAGTTTCGATCGTAGCGATAGAAGACCGATGCGCCCGGCCGAAGAGTCAGGTTCACGTTGAACAGGTCCTTCAGCTTCATGAACCCGACGCCGGCATTCACGAAGATCGGCAGGTCGAACTGACCCAGGCCGAACAGCTCCGAGCTGAACTGGTAGCCGAGCCTGCCGGTGACGGGCACCATCAGCAGCGGCTCTCCGTGCCGGTCGATCGTGAACATGCCCCCTACCTCGGCTCCGATCGTCAGGCGCGGACCGAGAAACGCGTTCCAGTTCAGTGACAGCTTGCCCCCCGGCGACAGGTTGGTGCCGGTGAGACTGGAGCCATCGATCTGATCGGTCGGCAGGTAGGTGATCAGCGGCCACACCAAGCTGGCGCCCAGCGCCAGCATCTGGTCGCCCAGAACGTAGGTTTCGGGGGCCGGTCGTGACTCTTCCTGAGGCACGGCGTGGCCGACGGCGAGCAGAATGACGATCGTCGCGACGAGGAACCGTTTCAAGACTGGGGCCGCAGTATACCGTGAGCGGGCTGCGCTGTCTTCGTTCGCTCCCGACTGACCGACCGACCACTCCCGACTTCGCCCATCCGTCGAGCGCCTGCTTCGACGGCAGCGAGGAGTTGGGCACGGAGCGCTCGATCGACCTGCTGCCGGCGGCCTCAGCGATCGTCTCCGCAGGAGGCCAGCTCCGAGGAGAACGTCAGGTCCCGGAAAAAGATCTCGGGCACGTAGACCCGCTTGATCCTCTCGTCCGTGTAGAGAGACATCCGCGTGCCTCGCTCGATCATGCCGGTCAGTGAACTCCTCCTTCCCGAATACACGTCCTCGGGGACCTCGTCCCCGTCATGGCCCCGAACGCGATCGGGTCCGACGTTGATCCCGCAGGGAAAGGACTCCGCATCCTGGGCTCCGCGCTCGCCGGGACCGATGCGAACGACACTGTCGCTGTCCACTTCCTCGCAGTCGTCGATGGCGAATACCGTTCGCGATCGTATCGCGTCACGACAACTCAGCCATTTGCTCAACGCATTGTCCTCCGCAAAGTCGGTGATCACTTGGAAGGTCGATCGCTCGTACGTGGCGGTTGCCTCTCGTTCCGACTCCTCGAAGTCGCTGAACTCGAAGTCGCTGAACTCCAGCGCGAACACGGCGTGCACGGTCTTCCGAGCATCGCTCAGCGCGAAGGAGTAGGTCGCCTCACCGCTCACTTCGAGGCAAAAGCTGTGTAGATAATACGGGAAGGGAGGTCCCTCAGCCCCGTTTGCGGCAGTGTAGAGCCGGTTCTCCAGAACGTACGCAGCGCACGGCCTTGGGTCGACGTGGTTGCAGGACACAAGGAGAGTGAGGATGCAGCCGACCACGGCGGCACCCGCGAAGCGCCTCGATGGCGTGACGCCCTCCCTGCGGTTCTTCACCGGTCGGCGTCAGTGTGACGCGCTTCGGCCGAGCGGAGCAAGCAAGCGCTCCCTCTCGGACCAGCCTGACCAACCGTCGCAGCACGGGCGAGGCGGTCATCCAGCCCAACTCCGAGATCGTGTTCCTGTCGCCCTCGCCGGTCGATCGGGTGCGCGCCCAGTCGCCGGCGCGGCGGACGTTGAGTATATTGCCGGGCGTGGGGGTGCGCTCATGAATGACATCGTCCCGCGTGAGACGCTTTCCAGGCAGGGGGTGGCCGGCTTCACGGCGGCCGCCGGCGGCGTTGGCCTGCTGGTGATGTTGGCGCTGCCGGGAGTGGTCGGGATCGTCGTCGGCGGCCTGGTCACCGCGGCCGGTCTGGCGTTCGCCACGAGCAGGGACGATCGGCGTCCCGGCCTCGTGGTCGCCGGCGCCGGCGTGCTCGGCATCCTGTCCGCCGCCATCGGATTCCCCGGCATCATCCTGGGATTGGCCGGAGCGGGCCTGATCGCGTACGGCGGCCTGTCGATCTACCGCTTCGTCCGCGGCCTGAAGTCCCGGATGTAGAGCCGTGCCCCGTCCGCCGACAATGGAAGCGGAGGGGGCTCACCAACACCATCTCTGAAGCCCTCCTCAAGGGGGACAGGATGGCGAACGGCGGGGTAGCGGGAGGCGGGCGATGGCTCGTCATCCCGGTGCTTGCGCTGACCCTTCTGGTTGACCGGGCGGCCGCGGCCGACCTGGAAGCGGCGTGGGACGCGCAGTTGCGGGGCCGCCTCCAGCAGGCGCAGGTCCTGCTGGAATCCGACCTGGTACCCGCGAGCCCTGCGCATCGGCTCGCCTTGGCGGGAGTGGCGCTGGAGTTGGGCGATCTGGATCGGGCGCTGTCGGCCCTGCAGCCGCTCGTGGACGACGCCGCTCACCCGGACTTCGCGGGCGCGGTGCTGCTGCTCGGGCGCCTGCACCTCGCCGCGGGGCGGGACGACGACGCAAGAAGCGCGTTCTCGGCCTCACTGGCGCGGTCTGCGGACGGGCCGTACGCTCCGGCGGCTCACTTGGCGCTCATCCGGCTCGACGTCCACTCCGGGAGGTTCGAGGAACTCGAGGAACGGCTGCGTCGTCTCGCCGCGCTGGGCTCGTCGCCGGAGCTCGAGATCGCGCTCGACCTGCTGAACCCGGATGGTGGAGGTGGTCCGGTCCGTCCCTTTCCATCTCCTCTCGGGCTGTTCGACGCAGCGCGATTGGCCGATGGGCTGGTCCCGTCCTCGTTGCCGGCGCTCCCCGTCGTCCGGCCGGCGGTGGATGCACGCTCCGTGCCGCCGAACGCGACCGACGCGGGGAGTGCACGGTCGCCGGGAGCCGGCCTGCAGCCGGTTGCGTCGGGAGAGCTGGCCACCCCCGAGGGTGCCGCGGCCGGTGGGGGCGCGCGGTACACCTTGAGGGTCGGTTCGTTCAGGGACCCGATCAACGCCCGGCACATGGTGAACGCCCTGCGCGACGCGGAGTTTCCCGTACACACGCGTCAGAACCGAGATCTCGTGCAGGTGCTCGTCGGCGCGGTGGCCACGCGACAGGAGGCCGAGCTGCTGCTGAAACGGGTGCAGGCGATCGGTTACGACGGGGACGTCATTCCGTATCTCGTCGACTCCGGTCCGTGACCGGCTGCACCTGATGCAGGTGGAGCACCTTCGCTCCGACGGCGGGCGGGCGGGCGGGGTCCGGTCCAACGGGCGTCAGCCGCAGCGAGCGCTCGACCCGATCGGATGAGGACTCTTCCGCGTAGTCGATCAGGAAGCTGAGATAGCCCCGATGGGTCCCGCGCGGACCGATGATCTTCATGGAGAGGAGCCGGCCGCGAAGGGCGAATCCGCCTTCGAAGACCTGCTCGCCGTGGGCCCAGACGAACCGGTCGCCCAGGAATTCCAGCGACAGGCCGTCGGCCGACCGGTAGTGACCGCTCAATACCGCCACGGGCGCCGGGATCCGGGCGGCAAGCAGGGTCTCCTGCGCGGCCGGAGTCAGCCGCCGGTAGGTGCGGGGACTGACCCCGGCATACGGGTCGTGGCCGCGGACCTGGATCCGGATCTCCGCGGCGGATTGCGCCTCGATGCCGAATGTCCTGGCGATAACCTCGATCGCCAGGTTGCGGGTCCACACGTCCAGATGCGCGAGCAGTGGACGGTGTGACGCGACCCACTCGAGCTGCTCCAGGATCTCGCCGTCGTAGATGGAGATCAGGCGTTCGTCAGGTGCGAACACGATCAACTCCCTGGGACCGCCGGCGTCGTCAGGGTTGGACGGGTCATAGCGGTACCACGGTCCGGCGAGGAACGCTTCGTACGGGTCGACGCCGGGGGTGGAATACAGGGCGAGGAGCCGCGACTCGGGGTCGGCGGGCGCGCGGACGGGCTCGGTTCGAAGCAGCACGTACCGCGCGCTCTCCGCGTCCCACCCATAGGTCAGGCGCAGCAGGTCGAGCCCGCTCTCCGAATCCGGCGCCTGCACGTACGCGACAAGTGGCAGCGCGGCGGCGTCCTCTCCGCGCTGTTCGCCGCCGGCATTCCGTCCGCCCCCCGGGTCGTCGATCGTCAACGTGCCGTGGACGGCGATGCGGGCGATCGGCCGGAATCCCGCACCTGGGTTGGCCGCACCCTGGGGGGCCGGGACGATCTGATAGGCGTCCAACGTCTGCCGGTCGGAGCCCGCCGTCCCGCGGACCACGATCTCCGGGGCCGGATCAGCGACCAGATCGACCAGGGCGATCTGCAGGGTGTCGGGGTCGAGAGCCTGCGTTTCCGTCTCCCAGATCATCCGCCAACTGACGCCGTCGTCCTGGTAGTCGATCACGCCGACCCGGATCGGATCGTCCACCGAGCCGGCGTGGCGGAACGCGGCGATCTGCTCCTGGCCGGGGTCGTCGTCCAGTGCGCCTGTCAGAAGGGCGATCCGATCGAGGCCGGGCCCAAGCGCGGGCTCCGGCGGCGCGAAGTCGTCGGGTTTCGCGGCGCCGGCTTCGAGGCCGGTTGCGCCTGCGGCGACGCTGACCGACGTGGCTCTGTCCGCGTCCGTCGCGCCGCCACACCCGGCAAGCACGGCAGCGGCGCCGCCCACGAGCAGCCACGCTCGCATTATCACCTTCCCGCTTTTCACCTTCCCATTTTGACACGGTGGCGGAACCGCCGGCACAGTGAGGCATGAAAGCCGACAGCGGCGAGAGCCGGAGCATCTTCCGGAATCTCTCGCCGCTCGATCACCGCTACTACCTGGAGAACCGGGAACCCTTCGACCGCCTGGCCGACTTCCTGAGCGAGGAGGCGGCCGTGCGCTGCTACGCGCGCGTGGAGATCGCGCTGCTGCGGCAGTTCGTCCGCATGGTGCCCGATGCCGTTCGGTACGGGCCGGGCGGCGGTGAGGAGCTGCAGCAGGCGCTCGACGCGGCGGCCTCCGCCATCGACCCGGCGGAGGTGCACGCCGAGGAGCAGGTCACGCGCCACAACCTGCGCGCGGTCGTGCACGTGCTGCAGCGGCGGCTCCCGGAGTCGGTCCGCCACCTGGTACACTTGGGAGCCACGTCGTTCGACATACAGGACACGGCGACCGCGCTTCGCATCGGCGGAGCGGTCCGCGCGGTGGTGGTGCCGTTGCTGCTCGATCTGACCGATCGCCTGGCCGATCTCGCGGAGACGGAGGCAGCGACGCTGCAGGTGGGGCGAACCCACGGCCAGCACGCGGTGCCGATCACCTTCGGCTTCGCCGTCGCCTCGTTCGTGGCACGCCTCGACGACGTGCTGCCTCGGATCCTGCAGGCGGCCGCGGAGTTGCCCGGGAAGCTTTCCGGGGCCGTCGGCGCCTACAACGCCACCGCACTGCTGGTCGACGACCCTCTGGAGCTGGAACGGCGCGTGCTGGCCGAGCTGGGATTGGCGCCCGCGGCGCACACCACCCAGATCGTGCCGGCGGAGCCGCTCGTCCGGCTGCTGCTGGAGATCAACCTGGCGTTCGGGGTGCTCGCCAATCTGGCCGATGATCTGCGCAACCTCCAGAGGACGGAGATCGCGGAGGTGGCCGAGTCGTTCGACGCGTCTCAGGTGGGTTCATCGACCATGCCCCAGAAGCGCAATCCCTGGAACAGCGAGCACGTCAAGAGCCTGTGGAAGGCATTCTCGCCTCGGGTGGGCACCTTCCTCATGGATCAGATCTCCGAGCACCAGCGTGACCTGACCAATTCCGCGTCGGCCCGGTTCGTGGGTGAGTACCTGGCGGGATTCACCGCCGCCGTGAACCGGACGCTGCGCGTCGTCGGCTCGCTGCACGTCGACCGGCGCCGCATGGCGGACGCCGTTGGCACGGGCGGCGACGCGGTCGTGGCGGAGGCCGCCCACGTCGTGCTGGCGCGTGCCGGCGTGGCCGATGCTCACCGGGTGGTCCGTGAGGCGGCTGCCGAGGCGCGATCCGCGGGTGGCACGGTGGCGGACGCCCTGGAGCGTGACCGTGACCGCTGGGCGCTGCTGGAACGGGTCGCGGTGGGGCCCGCACGGTCAAGCGCGGCGGAGCTGCTGCGCGATCCAGGCCGGTATTGCGGGATGGCCGCTGAGCGGGCACGGGCGGTAGCGGCCCGGCATCGCGAACGGGCGGCGGCGCTGCGAGGCGCCCTCGGCGCCCGGGCCGGCTGACGCGCCATGGATACCATCCTCGTCCTCGATTTCGGTGGACAGACCGCTCAGCTCATCTGCCGGCGTATCCGCGACGCCGGCGTGTACAGCATCATCGTGCCCGGCGACCAGCCGCTGGAGGGCGATCTGCTGCGCGACCTCAAGGGCATCGTGCTGTCCGGCTCCCCTCACTCGGTGTACGAACCGTCGGCGCCGCGGCCGGATCCCTCGCTGCATGCGGCGGGCGTACCGATCCTGGGGATCTGCTACGGGCTGCAGCGGCTGGTCACCGACGCGGGCGGCCGGGTCGCGGCCGGAACGACCCGTGAGTACGGGCGGTCCCGCATCCACATCCGCGAGCGTGGCCCGCTGTTCGACGGGGTCGAGGACGGCTTCGTGTCGTGGATGAGCCACAGCGACGTCATCGAGCGGCCGGCGGGCATGACGACGTTGGCGGTGTCGGAGAACGGACACCCTGCCGCGATGCAGGACGGCGGGATGACGTACGGGCTGCAGTTCCATCCGGAGGTCTCGCACTGCGAATTCGGCACCCGCATCCTCTCGAACTTTGCCGCAGGGGTGTGCCGGGCACGGCGTGAATGGAACCTGGATCGATTCCTGGAGGCAGCCGCCGGCCGCGTGCGGCGTCAGGTCGGCGCCGCGCCGGTGGTCACGCTGATCTCCGGCGGGGTCGACTCGGCGGTGGTGGCGGCCTTGCTGCTGCGGATCCTGGAGCCCGATCAGGTTCACCTGCTGTACGTGGACACCGGGCTCATGCGCGACGCGGAGACCGAGGAGGTGCTGGCGAGCCTGCGCGCGCTGGGCGCCTCCAATCTCCACGCCGTGGACGCGTCGCGGCGCTTCTTCGCGGCGCTGTCCGGAGTCACCGACCCGGAGCGCAAGCGTACGGCGGTCGGCGACGAGTTCGTCCGCGTCGCGGTGGACGAGCTCGAGCGGCTGGGAGTCGCCGACGCGTATCTCGCGCAGGGAACGCTCTACACCGACCTGATCGAGTCGGGCAAGGGGGTGGGCTCGCGCGCGGACGTGATCAAGTCGCACCACAACGTGCGGTCGCCCCTGATCGAGGCCAAGCGCAGTTCCGGCGTGCTGGTGGAGCCGCTGGCGGACCTGTACAAGGACGAGGTGCGCCGGTTGGGCCGGAAGCTCGGCCTGCCGGCGCGCGTGGTCGGCCGCCATCCCTTCCCCGGTCCCGGCCTGTCGGTCCGGATACTGGGCGAGGTGACCGGGGAGCGGTGCCGGACGTTGCGAGCCGCCGACCGCATCCTGATCGAGGAGTTGCGCCGCCGCGGCCTCTACGATGCCATCTGGCAGGCGTTCTGCGTGTTGCTGCCGGTCCAGTCCGTGGGGGTTGCCGGCGACGTACGCCGCTATGGATCGGTCGTCGCGATCCGCACCGTCACGTCGGAGGACGGGATGACCGCCGATGTCTATCCCATGGCGGCAGACGACCTGCTGGAGATCTCATCGCGCATCACCAACGCCGTCCCGGAGGTCGGACGGGTGGTGTACGACGTTTCCAGCAAGCCGCCGGCCACCATCGAGTGGGAATGAGGCGACCGGGATGAGCCGACCGCGATGAGGCGACCGGGATGAGCCTGTACCTGTTGGCCGTCACGCCGCTGACGTTCTATGCCGCGTGCGCGCTGCTTCGCGAGCGGTCGCCCTGCGTGACGATCGTCCTGTTGCGCCGGTTCCTGATCGGGGGCCTGCTCGCGCTGCCGGGATACCTGGGCGCCGGGATCGTCACCGGCTGGTTCGGCTCCTCCTACGCCCCCGTGTCGCTGTTCGCGCGGCTGACCACGACCGGGTACGTGCTGCCGGCAGGCATGGCGGCGGTTGCCGCACTGGCGGTCGAGCTGCCGGCTGCGCGCGCGGCGCGGCGCGGCGCGGGGGATGACGCACTGCCCGTGCTCGCCTCCATGGCCGGATTCATCGCGTTCTTCGCGGCCATCGAGCTGGCCGCCGGGCGTCTTCCGCCAAGTCCGATGCAGCTTCTGATCATGCCGACCCTGCGTGTGGCGACGATCGTCGTCCTGGCCTTCGCCTGGACCCGCAGGGAGCGCCCGCTTGCGGCGGTGCTGGTCGCGGTGGCGGCCATCCTGTTCGCGGGGGAGGTGTCGCACCTGTACGCGGTCGGCTTCCGCGTTCCTGCGGGCGCCCTCGCGGCAGTAGCGGCCGGGGCGGGCGGCTTCGCGTTGCGGGCCATGCGCGGCAGTCCATGACGGGCCGCGCCCGCGCGGCGGCGGTCGCGGTGGCCGCGGCGACGGCGATGGCGGCGGTGACCGGTTGCGCCCGGACGGCGCCGCACCTGGTGTTCCTGGAAGGGCCGCTCTGGAGCGCGCTCGATGGCGGCTCTCTGCCCGACCGGTTGGCACCGGTCGGGAGCCAGGTGGGGCGGCGCTTCGAGGTGCTCCGCGCGCGGTCTGACGAGACCCCCGTGCGGGAGCTGGAGGAGCTTCTTGGCCGACGCTCCTATCGCGGCGTGGTGGTCGGGCCCCTGCTGGCGCTGGAAATACACCAGATCGCGCCGATGTTCTCGGCGATGGAGTTCGTGGCCATTCGGCTGCAGGAAGCCGGCTCGGGTGCAGGGGGAGCCGGATCGGCGTCGGCGGGGTTGCCCGCGAACGTCACCGAGATCCGCTTCGCACGCGACGACGGATACCGCGACGCGGGCCGGTTGCTGGCGATCCTCGAACCGGCCGGCACGATCGGCATCGTCAGCGCGTGGGGACGGGACGAGAGGCTGGTCGCGGCGTTTCGGGAAGGCTACGGCGAGGGTGGCGGGAGCGCCACGATCGATCACCGCCGGCTGGTCTCCACGCGGGACGAGGGCGAGATTCTTCGCCTGGTGCAGGATCTCGCCGGCAAGGGCGTTGCCACGGTGCTGCTCCCGGCGGGCCCGATGACGCCGCACGGGTTGCGGGCGATGCGCGGAGAAGGGATGCGCGCCATCGTCTCCAACTGGGGGCTTGCCGGAGGTGAGCGGAGCCGGCCGCTGGCCGACACCGTGCTCTGCTCGGTCGACGACGACCTGGCCGGCGCGCTTCTCGACGCCTTTCGCGCGCTGGACCAGGGGAAGAGCGGCGGGTTCACCGGCTCCACCCTGATCACCTGGGGAGGCGCCGCGCCCTTGCCGGAAGACGCAGCCGTCTACGTTGACCGGCCGGCCGGCTCTTGATAGCTTCGGCACGCGGTTCCCGGTTGTGTAATTGGTAGCACCCAAGATTCTGGCTCTTGTTGTGGGGGTTCGAGTCCTCCCCGGGAAGTAATCTGGCCTCCGGTGGCGTCATGAAGCAGGTCGGTCAATGAGACAGGTCGCTAAATGAAGCTGGTCGCCGACCTGCACCTGCACTCCCACTACTCGCGCGCCACCAGCAGGGACCTGACGCTGGAGCACCTCTGGAAGTGGGCGCAGCTCAAGGGCGTGCAGGTGGTCGCCACCGGCGACGTCGCCCATCCGGGATGGCTGGCAGAGGTCCAAGACAAGCTCGATCCGGCCGAGGAGGGACTGTTCCGGCTGAAGCCCGAGTGGGAGGCCGCGGTGGCGGACCAAGTGCCCGTCTCCTGCCGCGGCACCGTCCGCTTCCTGATCGGCGGCGAGATCAGCAACATCTACAAGAAATACGACCGCACCCGCAAGGTGCACAACATCGTCTTTTCCCCCTCCTTCCAGGCGACGGCGAACCTCCAGGCGGAGCTGGACAAGATCGGCAACATCCGCTCGGACGGACGGCCGATCCTGGGACTGGACAGCCGCGACCTGCTGGAAATCGTGCTGACGAACGACGACCGTTGCCACCTTATTCCGGCCCACATCTGGACGCCCTGGTTCTCGATCCTGGGCTCCCGGTCCGGCTTCGACTCGGTGGAGGAGTGCTTCGCCGACCTGACGCCGCACATCTTCGCGGTCGAGACCGGCCTGTCTTCCGACCCGCCCATGAACTGGCGGGTCTCGTGGCTGGACCGCTACACGCTGATCTCCAGCTCCGACGCCCACTCGCCGCCGAAGCTGGCGCGGGAGGCCACGGTATTCGACACCGACCTGAGCTACGACGCGCTGTTCGGCGCGCTGGCCGGCGGCGACGCGGCCGGCTATCGCGGCACCATCGAGTTCTTCCCGGAGGAGGGCAAGTACCACCTGGATGGGCACCGCAAGTGCGGGGTCTGCTGGCAGCCGGAGACCACGATCGCCCACGCCGGCCGCTGCACGGCCTGCGGCAAGCCGGTCACCGTCGGTGTCTACCACCGGATGGAGGAGCTGGCCGACCGCCCGCGGGGCGCTCGGCCGGATGCCGCCGGGCCCTTTGCCAGCCTCGTCCCCTTGCCGGAGGCGCTCTCCGAGATGATGGGAGTCGGCCCGGGCTCCAAGCGCGTGCAGGCAGAGTATCACCGCCTGCTGAGACGGTTGGGACCGGAGCTGACGATCCTGCAGGACCTGCCGCTGGAGGACATCGCCGCGGCCGGCGACGCCCTGCTGGTGGAGGGCATCCGCCGCATGCGCGCCGGCGAGGTGCGGACGCGGAGCGGGTACGACGGCGAGTACGGGGTGATCAGCCTGTTCGACGGAACGGCGGATCGGGCGTCGGTGTTCCAGCTCGGCATGTTCGCCCACCCCACGCCGGACGGGGCAACGTCACCCCCCGCGGAACCGGGGTCCCTCACCGCCGGCACGATCCCGGCGGATGATCCTGAGGCCGGGGATGCCGGCCCGGAGGCAGCAGACGCCGCCACCCGCTCTGCAGCTTCGCCCCATGTTCCGGCCGGCTGGATCGACGGGCTCAACGCCGCGCAGCGGGAGGCGGTGACCCACGTCAAGGGTCCGCTGGCGGTGGTAGCCGGGCCCGGCACCGGCAAGACGCGCACGCTGACCGCGCGCATCGCGTACCTGATCGAGTCGCGGGGCGTCCTGCCCGAGACGGTGCTGGCGCTCACCTTCACCAACAAGGCCGCCGAGGAGATGCGCGAACGGCTCGCCGGCCTGATAGGGGACGGCCGGCCGCTCGGGATCACCGTCGGCACGTTCCATCAGCTCGGTGCCGCCGTGCTCCGGGAGTTCGGCGCCGCCGCCGGCATATCGAGCACGTTCGTCATCGCCGACGATAAGGACCGCCGCGCGCTGTTGAGGAAGAGCGTCCCCGAGCTGTCTGCCGCGGAGGTCCGGCGGGCGCTGGAGGCGATCTCCGGCGCAAAGAACCTCCTGGATCGGGAACCGGCAGTCGACCCGCCCGGCGGGGGCGGCGGCAGCCTCCCCTTGGATCTGCCGGCGATCCGGGACCGGTACCACGTCGCGCTCGCGGAGGCAGGCGCCCTCGACTTCGACGACCTGATCTGCCGCGCCGTGCAACTGCTGGAGACCGATACCGCCGTTCTCGATACCCTGCAGCGGCGATTCCGCTGGATCTCGGTGGACGAGTACCAGGACGTGAACGCTGCCCAGCACCGGCTGCTGCGGCTCCTGGTCTCAGGCGGTGCGAACCTGTGCGTGATCGGCGATCCGGACCAGGCGATCTACGGCTTTCGAGGGGCGGATCACCGCTACTTCGTGTCGTTCGCCCGCGACTTTCCCGGCGCGCGGCAGCTCCACCTGAACCGCAACTACCGGTCGCCGCAGGCGATCCTCGATGCGGCCACGCAGGTGATCGCCCGCAACCCGGATCGCCGGACCACGGCGCTCATCGCCGACTTCGCCGGTCAGGTAAAGGTGGACGTCCATCGCGCCCCGACCGACCGGGCGGAGACCGAGTTCGTCGTCCACCAGGTGGAGCGCATGGTGGGCGGCACCAGCTACTTCTCGCTCGACTCTGGCCGCGTCGAGGACGACGAGATGGGCGAGCAGCGCGCGTTCGGGGACTTCGCGGTGCTGTACCGGCTCAACGCCCAAGCGCGGCTGCTGGAAGAGGCGTTCGACCGTTCCGGCATCCCCTATCAGACCACCAGCGCCGCCGCGGCCGAGCAGCAGCCGGTGCGGGCGGTCCTCTCGCTCCTGTGGCTGACGCTGGCGCCCGGCAGCGGCGTCCATCAGGCACGGCTTGCCGTCGAGGGTCGTGGGACGCACGCGCCCGCCGAGGTCACCGAGATCCTGTCCACGATCTCGGCGGCGGGAACGCCCGGATCGGCGACCGTCGCCGATCTCGTCGGGGCCTCGGCCACGGCCTGGGGTGAGCTGCGCGGCAGGGAGTACGACGACGCCGAACGGCAGCGGATATCCCGCGCGCAGCACGCGGCCGGTCCTTTCGGCACCCGCTTGCGGGACTTCCTGACCGTGATGGCGCTGCAGAGCGAGACCGACCGGTACGATGAGCGCGCGGATCGGGTGACCCTGATGAGCCTGCACGCTGCCAAGGGGCTGGAGTTCCCGGTGGTGTTCATCGTCGGCTGCGAGGAGGGGCTGCTGCCGTATCGGCCCGTTCATCGAGATGCCGATCCGGACGAGGCGGAGGAACGGCGGCTGTTCTACGTCGGCATGACCCGCGCCCGGCAACGGCTGGTCCTGACCCACGCGGAGCGGCGCCTGCTGTTCGGCCGGACGCTCGAGAACCGCCTGTCCGGCTTCGTCGAGGACATCGAGGAGGCGCTCCGCGAGGCGAGCCGGGCAGCACGGCGCCGCCCGGAACCTGCCGTCGACGCGCAGCTCCCGTTGTTCCAGGATCTCGGCAGCGAGGGAGGACCGAAATGAGCATCATCGCCGGCCATGACGTGGGCCGCCTGATCACGGAGTTCCGGGTCAACGGGTTCGTGGTATTCGACGGCCTGATCGCGCAGGCCACACTCGACCGCATCCAGGAGGCGTGGACGCCGGTCCGCGATGCCGACATCGAGCGCCAGGGTCCCAACCCCCATCGTGGATGGGGGCGGTACAACGTGCGCGTGCCGTTCCGGCGGCCGTTCGTGGACGCGGAGATCTTCGAGCACCCGGCGCTGGTGGGGTTCCTCGAGGCCGTCCTGGGCCCCGACTACGTCTGGCCCCACTTCGACAGCAACATCCCGCTCCCCGGCACCGACTACCAGCGCTGGCACCGCGACGGCCTGAGCTCGCCGTTCCCGGGGATCCGCGTACCGACCTACCAGGTCGGCGTGAAGTTCCCGCTGGTCGACACCAGCGAGGAGAACGGCAGCTTCGAGGTCGTCCCGTGCTCCCAGTACGTCGGCGACGAGGAGTTGCCCGGAGAGCTGGACGACCTGCTCGGGCAGGGACCGAACGAGGGGGTCACGTTCCGTTCGCGCCGTTTGAATCTCAAGCGCGGCTCGCTGTGGATACACGACAACCGCGTGCTGCACCGCGGCACCCCGAACCGGTCCGACCGGCCGCGCGACGAGCTGTGCATGGCGATGAACCGTCCCTGGGTCTTCAACTCATGGCAGCACACGTACACCGAGGGGCACTTTCCGCGCGATCTCTGGGACTCGCTGTCCGATCACGCCCGGCAGGTTCTGCGCCTGCAGCGGCTGGCGGACGGGTGAGCGCAGTGACACGAAAGAGCCTCTATCTTGCCAATTCCTACGGGTTCTCGGCGCAGCAGCGCGGCGGGCCGCTGGCGGAGCTGGTCGCGGCGCTGGCCGCCGCGGGGGCGGAGGTGTGGGAGCCGTTTCAGCGCAACAACCAGATCGACCGCACCACGGCCGGCTGGGCCTACCGGATCGGGCAGGCGGACCTGCGTGACGTGCGCGAGGCGGACGGGCTGTTCGCGGTGGTCAACGGATGCCCCCCGGACGAGGGGGTGATGGTCGAGCTGGGGCTGGCGATCGCGTGGCAGAAGCCGGTGTTCCTGTTCCGGGACGACTTCCGGCGCTGCACCGACAGCGAGGCATATCCGCTCAACCTGATGCTGTTCACCAGCCTGCCGGAAGTGGGCTGGGAGCAGTACTGGTACCGATCGGTCGCGGAGATCGCCGACCCGGACAAGGCGCTGGCCCGTTGGCTATCCTCTGCGTATGAGTGATCCTATCCTGCACGCCGGACCCCATCGCCGCGCCTGGTGCCCGACCTGGTTCGACGCCCCCGACGGCGCGGTGCCGCCCGGATGCCAGGCGACCGGCGACCGCGCCGCCTGCATCGTGACCGAGCTGGACGCCGGCGCCGAGCTGGCGCTCGACGGCAGCGGAGGACCGCCAGCGGGCGGGGTCGCCATCGACGAGCGGGAGGGAGCACTCGACGTTTCGGCAGGCGGAGCTCCCTGGTGCAGCTACCGGTATACGCCGGGAGACGTGCGTCCCGTGGTGCACCCGATCACCGGCCCTCACGGGATCCCCATGACCCGCGCGTGGCCGCTCGCCGACGGCGTGGCGGACGAGGAGACCGATCACGTCCACCACCGCTCCTGCTGGGTCGCGCACGGCCTGGTGAACGGCGTCGACTTCTGGAGCGAGGCGGAAGGCCACGGCCGCCAGGTGCGGGTCGCGCTGGATTCGGTCGAGAGCGGCACGGTGTTCGGACGGATCGCCGAGCGGCTTCGCTGGGAGAGCGCTGCCGGCGACCCCGTCGTGGACGAGCAGCGCACGCTCGTCTTCTGGAACACGCCGGAACGCCTGCGGATGATCGACATCGCGGTCGGGTTCCGGGCCGCCCACGGGCCGGTGCTGTTCGGCGACACCAAGGAGGGTGGCATCGTCTCGCTGCGGGTGCCGGAGGCGATCAAGGAGACGCGCGGCGGAACCATGGTCAGCGGGGCCGGCGGCATCGGGGAGGGCGAGTGCTGGGGGCAGCGCGCCCCATGGGTGGACTACTTCGGCACGCTCGCCGATCCGCGCGGCGCGGCTCGCACCGTGGGCATCGCCGTGCTCGACCATCCGCGCAATCCGCACTATCCGACGTTCTGGCACATACGGGCTTACGGCCTGCTGTCCGCCAATCCGTTCGGTCTTGCCGACTTCCGCTCCAGCTATCAGGAACGCGGAGACTGGACCCTGGCTGCCGGCGCGACCGCGACCTTCCGCTACCGCATCGTCCTGCACGAAGGCGACACTGGGCAGGCCGCGATCGGCGACCGGTTCTCCGACTGGGCGTGGCCGCCGCAGGTGGTCGCCCAGTAGCCGTACCCTTCGACAGCGAGCGTTCCAACGTGGGCTTCAAGATCGGCATCTGCGGCGTCAGCAAGTTCGGCAGGAAGTTCGTAGCGCTGTTCGCCGCCCATCCCGACGTGGACGAGGTGGTGCTGGCCGACGTGAGGACCGAACGGCTCCACGAGGTCGCCGGGCAGCACGGCATCACCAGGACGGTGAGCTCGCTCGACGAGCTCTGCCGGAGCGATGTCGACGCCGTCGCGCTGTTCACGCAGCGCTGGACCCACGCCCCGCAGGTCGTGCAGGCCCTGCGCGCCGGCAAGCACGTCTACTCGGCGGTACCCTCCGCGGTCACCCTGGACGAGCTGGCGGAGGTGGTGCGCACCGTGGAGGCGACCGGGCTCATCTACATGCTCGGGGAGACCGGCTACTACCACCCCCACAGCGCCTTCTGCCGCCGCCGTTACGCCGATGGCGACCTCGGCGACTTCGTCTACGGCGAGGGCGGCTACTACCACGACATGGCGCACTTCTACCGGTCGTTCTGGCTGAGCAACGACGACTGGAAGCCGTTCGCCAGCCTGCCGCCCATGTTCTACGCGACCCATTCGACCTCGCAGATCCTCGGCATCACGTTCCGGCGGATGACGGAGGTGAGCTGCTTCGGCCAGGTCGACCGCCACCCCGACGGGATCTTCGACCAGGACCTGAGCCACTGGCGCAACGCGTTCAGCAACGAATCGGCCTTGTTCCGGACCTCCGACGGCGGCACGGCGCGGATCAACGAGTTCAGGCGAATCGGCCACGGAACCCTGCGGGTGACGCTGCTCGGCACGCGCGGGGCGTTCGAGCAGCAGACGCGCATGGACGGCGGGATGGCGGACGGGGACGCGGTCTGGACGCGCTTCGAGCAGGTCGCCGACAACCCCGTGGACGGCGTCTTCGACTACCGCAAGCCGTATCTCGAGAAGCGTCATGAGGACGTGTCGCGGTTCATGGCTCATGACGACGGCGTGGAGATCACGGAGGAGAACCTCGGCGATCTGCCGAGGGAGTACCTGGGCAGAAAGCACCTGAGGGTGTCCGCCGCACATCCGATCGAGCGCATCCCCAAGGAGTTCGTGGGCCTGCCGAACGACCACTTCGGCTCGCACCAGTTTCTGGTGCTTGATTTCGTCGAGGCGTTGCGCTCGGGGAAGCTGCCGCCCAACAACGTGTGGCAGGCGGCGCGCTACAACGCCCCCGGCCTGGTGGCGCACGAGTCGGCCAGGCGCGGCGGCGAGCTTCTGAAGATCCCGGACTTCGGCACGCCGCCCGCAGGCTGGCCGTACCTGGATCCCGGGACCAGACTCAGAGACTGAGGCGGCGGAGCCGTCGCCCGAGGAGGATCGCATCCATGGTAGACGCCGGACCGCTGACGCGACTAGCCGCCGACAGGGCGCAGGATGACGTCCGTATCGGTCGCGTGCTCGATGAGAACTCCCACTTCGAGCTCGCTCCCTGCACCGACCGCGAGGTGTGGCTGCGGAGAGCTCACCATCTGCGGCAGCGGATCCTCTGCTGCTGCGGCCTGTGGCCCGTGCCCGAGCGGCAGCCGCTGAACGCCCGGGTGTTCGGCCGGGTGGAGCACGACGGGTACGCAGCCGAGAAGGTGTACTTCGAGAGCCGGCCCGGGTTCTTCGTGACCGGCAACCTGTACCGGCCGCTGGGGGAGGGGCCGCCGCGCCCGGCCGTGCTCTGCCCGCACGGACACTGGACGCACGGCAGGCTGGAGGACTCGAATGCCTGCTCGGTGCCTGCGCGGTGCGCCACCTTCGCGCGAGCGGGATACGTCGCCTTCTCGTACGACATGGTGGGATACCTGGACAGCTTCCAGGTGGACCATGCCTTCCTCGCCCGGCGCGCGCCGGACGGTTCCATGTTCCTGGGGAGCCATCCGGACGACGCGCTCTGGGGGATCAACGCACCGGGAGTGCAACTGTGGAACAGCATCCGCTCCCTCGACTTCCTGCAGAGCCTCCCCGACGTCGACGGCGACCGCATCGGCTGTACCGGAGCGTCCGGCGGCGGCACGCAGACCTTCCTGCTGACGGCCGTGGACGACCGGGTCGCGGCGGCGGCGCCGGTTTGCATGGTGTCTCCGAACATGCAGGGCGGCTGCATCTGCGAGAACGCACCGAATCTCAGGATCGATACCTCGAACATCGAGATCGCCGCGCTGGCGGCGCCGCGCCCCCTGCTCCTGGTGTCGGCGACCGATGACTTCACCCGCGAAGCGCCGACGTTCGCCGTTCCACCGATCAGGGAGGTCTACGGCCTGTTCGGCGAGACGGAGAAGGTGGACTTCGTACACGTCGCCGCCGGCCACAACTACAACGGCGAGAGCCGGGCGGCGGTGTACGAGTGGTTCGGCAGGTGGCTGCTCGGAACGGAGGACACGCGGTCCCTGCGGGAGCGGCCCCGGCGGCGCGCGACAGGCTGGATGCGCGACGCGCTCGTCTTCTACGGCACCGAGCGCCCGGACGGGGGGATGGATGACCAGACCCTGCGAAAGGACCTGCTGTCGGAAGCGGTGCGGACGATCGACGACCTGTCCCCACGGGATGCCGCAGGCGTCCGGAGCTGGTGCGACGCGATGGGACCGCTCTACGAGCACGCACTGCTGGCATCGCTGCCGCAACCGGGTGACCTGTCCGTCGCCTGGAACGAGGAAGTCAGCATCGACGGGATCGTCCTGAACGCCGTGCAGCTCTCACGGCACCGGATCGGCGACCGGGTCGCGGCGGTGGAGGCCGCGCCGGCCGGCACGCCGCCGACCGGAGCCTCCCTGCTGGTCCACGGCGACGGTTCGAGTGCGCTGATCGATCTGGACAGCGGCTCCTGCGCCCCGCTGGTCCGGCAACTCGTCGAGCGCGGCCGGCGGGTGCTGGTCGTGGAGTGCTTCGCAGTTCCCGGCTGCAACGGCCGGGCGGAGCTGGAACGCAGGGAGCAGGAGCGCCGCTTCTTCCAGACCTACAACCGGACCGTCGCCATGGAGCGCGTCCAGGACATCCTGACGGCGCTCGCCTATCTGCGGCACGCCGCCGGCACGGAGTCCGTCGACCTCCTGGGCTTCGGGGACGCGGGCATCTGGTGCCTGCTTGCCAGAGGCGCCGCGGGTGCCATGGGGACCACCGTCGCCGACGTCGACGGTTTCGCTTCCGAAGACGACCACCAGTGGATCGAGCGCGCCTTCATCCCGCTCATCCGGCGCGCCGGAGGACTGGACACCGCGCTGGCGCTGGCCGCTCCGGCAAGGCTCTGCCTCCACAACGCCCGCGACCGGTTTCCCTCCGGCAGGGTTTCGCGTCTCTACCAGGCCCTGGGCAAGCCGCAGGACCTCAGGATCGAGCAGGGCGGCCTCGCGGACGACGAGATCGTCCGCTGGATCACCGGATCACGCTGACGGAGGACACCCATGCCGAGTGCCAGGCGGCCGAACATCATCTTCCTCATGACCGACCAGCACCGCTGGGACGCGCTGGGCTGCGTGAATCCGGCGGTCAGGACGCCGCACCTCGATGCGCTCGCGGCGCAGGGGATCCGCTACGGCCAGGCGGTGTGCAACGTGCCGTGCTGCATCCCGAGCCGCTACTCCATAATGACCGGCCTGTACGGCTCGCAGTGCGGCATCCGCGCCAATGCGCAGATGATCCCCACCGACGAGGAGCTGCCGTTGCCGGTCATTCCGCAGCGGCTCCATCGGCGCGGCTACCAGACCGCCGGGTTCGGCAAGACCCACTGGTACGCGGAGATTCCCGGTGTCCCCGGTCCGCGGCCGTCGCGGCGAGGGTTCGAGGTGCGCACCCACACCGAGAGCCGGCACACCGTGCACGCGGAACCGGGCATGCTGCACCAGGACCAGGACGACCCCGAGGGGTTCGCCAGGTTCAGGCGCGAGATCGCCCCCTACGGATACGGAGGGGAGAACGCGGCCGGCTACATCGGCCGTACCAGCGCGGTTCCGAGTGGCGAGCACCGCGAAGGGTGGGGCACCGCTCAGGCGCTCCGCTTTCTGGACGAGCAGCGTGACCCGGCGCGGCCGCTGTTTCTCTACCTCTCCTTCGACCAGCCACATGCGGGGTTCAACGTCCCCGCCGGTTACGAGGACCTCTATCGGCTCGACGACATTCCGGACCGGCCGCTGCCGCCCTGGGACGACGGAGCCTCCCGGCATTGCATTCCGCACGAGCACGCTCCGCTGCCGGCCAGCGGCCGCATGGACCTGCGGGAACGCTGGACGAACATGGATCCGCGGGAGCGCAGGCGCACGACCCTGCGCTACTACGCCATGTGCTCCTACGTGGACGCCATGTTCGGCCGCGTGCTCGGCCGGCTGCGGGAGACGGGCGAGCTGGAGGACGCCTTCGTCATCTTCTGCTCCGACCACGGCGAGATGCTCGGCGACCGCCTGCACCTGTTCAGCAAGTATTGCCTGTACGAGGGCAGCGTGCGCATCCCGCTGATTGTCGCCGGCGCCGGCGTCCCGGAGGACCGGCGCGGCAGCGTGGACGACCGCTGCGCCGAGCTCATCGACGTCCTGCCGACGCTTCTTCACGTGACCGGCGAGCCCCCCGATCGTACGTTGCCGGGTCGGAGCCTGCTGGAGCCGCCCTGCCGCAGGGGCGGCTTTGCCGAGTATCACGGCGTGGGGGGTGAGACGGTGCAGAACGGTCCCGCCTACATGTGGCGCACGAAGACCTGGAAGCTGATCCTGTACTTCGCGGAGGACCTCTCGCAGGCGGTGAACCACACCGACCGGGTGCGCGGCGAGCTGTACGACCTGGAGCACGATCCGCACGAGTGGCGCAACCTGTTCGCGGACGAGCGCTACGCGGAGCGCAGGGAGGCGTTGACCAGGGAGCTGCTCATGCACCTGGCCTGCGCCTGGGCTCGCTACCCGCGCCATGCGGCGAAGGCCGGCCTGGGCTCGTAAGTTGCAGGGCCGCGTTAGCTACCGGGCCGCGTGAGCTACAGGGCGCCGCCCTTCAGCGAGCCGAGCATGATCCCCTTGACGAAATAGCGCTGCACGAAGGGGTACACCAGCAGGATCGGCACGACGACCAGGATGATCGTCGCGGACTTCAGCGTTCGCGGGATCACGTCCTGATACCGATAGACGTCCAGACTGTCCAGGTCGACCCGGCCGCTCTTGAGCCTGAGCTCCGCGCCCTCGACGATGTTCCTGAGGAACAGCGTGACCGGGTGCAGGTTGGGGTCGTTGAGATAGATCAGGGCCGGGAACCAGAGGTTCCAGTAGTCGACCGCGTAGAACAGGGCGATGGTGGCGACGATGGGCTTGGAGAGCGGCGCGTACACGCGCATCAGGATCTGGATGTCGTTGGCGCCGTCGATCTTGGCGGAGTCCTCCAGGCTCTCCGGGAGCTGCTCGAAGAACACCCGCATCAGGATCATGTTGAACGGCACGATCGCGATCGGCAGCACGATCGCCCACAGCGTGTCGAACAGGCCCAGGCCCCGCACCAGCAGGTAGCGCGGTATCAGGCCGCCGTTGAAGAACATCGTGACGATGATCAGCATCATCAGGATCGTCCGCCCTTTCAGCCGCTTCTTGGAGAGCGCATAGGCGCAGGCGGTCGTCATCATCACGCTGACCAGCACGCCCGAGACGGTGTACCTGAGCGTGCTCGCGTAGCCGGTCCAGAATCGCGGCTCGCTGACGATGCTCTCGTACGACGCCAGCTCGAACCCCACGGGCAGCAGCGACACCTGTCCGCCCATCACCGCCAGCGGGTCGCTGAAGGAGACCATGAGGACGTGCCAGAGCGGGTAGAGCGTGGCGACCAGCACGCCCAGCAGGAGCGCCGTGTTGAACGCCCGAAAGGTCCTGGCCGAACCGCCGCCGTGTATCACCGTGCCTCCTGCCTTACCAGAGCGACGTCTCGGAGAAACGCCGGGCGAACCAGTTCGCCGTGATCACCATCAGCAGCCCGACCACGGCGTCGAAGAATCCGACCGCCGTCGAGAAGCTGAAGTGGCCGCCCAGGATGCCCATGCGGAACACGTAGGTCTGGATGATCTCCGACGACTCCCGTATGAGGGGGTTGTCCAGCAGCAGCACCTTCTCGAAGCCGACGGCCAGTATGTGACCGATGCGCAGGACCAGGATGATCACGATCGCGGGCATCATCTGCGGCAGGCTCACGTGCAGCGCCTGCTTGAACCTGCCGGCGCCGTCCAGGGCGGCCGACTCGTACAGCTCGACGTTCACGTTGGCGAGCGCGGCGATGTAGATGATGGCCTGCCACCCCGTCCACTGCCAGATCTCGGTGCCGATGTAGATCGGACGGAACCAACCCGGCTCCGCCAGGAAGTGGACGGGCTCCCACCCCAGGTAGGTGAACAGCGCCGCGACCGGGCCGTTGTTGGGGGAGAGGAACTCCTTGGTCAGCCCGATCACCACCACCAGCGATACGAAGCGCGGCAGGTAGGACACGGTCTGCACCGCTCTCTTGAACCGGAGGCTGCGCACCTCATCCAGCAGCAGCGCGAACACGATCGGAATGGGAAAGCCGACGACGAGGTTGAGCGCGCTCAGTGCGATGGTGTTCCTGAACGCCCGCCAGAAGGTGGGATCGGTCAGGAAGGACTCGAAGTAGTGCAGGCCGCGCCAGCGGGCGCCGAACATCGGCCCTCCCGGCACCCATTGCCGGAAGGCCAGGCTCAGCCCGTACATCGGGACGTAGTGAAAGACCACGAAGAACGCCACCGGCAGGACCAGCAGCAGATAGAGCAGGCGGTCCCTGCTCACCGCCGCGCCCAGCGCGCGGACTCCGCTTCCCTGCCGCGCCAGGGCGGACCTTCGTCTTCGGTCCTGCTCGGTGGTCTGCATCATGATCGAACAGGAGCGGCCGGAACCGCCAGGGGTGACGGTGCCGGCCGCTTGCTCATAGGGGCATCCGCCGATTCAGCCGAACCGGCTATACGTCCTAACCTCCTTGCCAGGCCGCGTTGTAGAGATCGACCAACTGGTCGCGTCCCAGCTTCTTGGCCTCCTCCACGTAGGCATCCCAGCCGTCCGCGATCGACGCACGGCCGTAGATGAACTGGGAGATCATCTCGTCGGTGTAGCCCTTGAGCCTGCCGACCACGAGGTTGGCGTCCTCGGTGTCATCCGCCGACAGCTTCACCACCGGATCCTGGGCCGGCACGATGTCGAGCTGGAACAGCTCGTCGTAGTAGTCTTTCTGCGCACCGGCTGAGCCCACATTCCAGGCCAGGAGCTTGTCGGCCGGCTGGAACCGGGAGAGTCCGTAGATCATGTTGTACCCGGTGTCCTTGGAGAACTTGTCGCGGTTGACCGAACCGTTCGGCAGGAGGAACTCCTCCGTGAACCGGGTCGTGCCGTCGACCGTCTCGTAGGTGTAGCCCTCGGTCCCCCACGTCATCAGGGTGATCCCCTCTTCGCTGAAGATCCAGTTCATGAAGCCGAGCACGGCGTCCAGCTTGCCGTCGTCCGCGATGCGCGCCGGGGTGACCATGAGGGAATCGCTCATCCGGTTCCTGGCCTTGTGCACCATCCCGGCAGGGCCGGTCGGCGGCAGCACCGGGATCATGTTGAAGCTCTCGCCGTAGTTCGCCTTGCCGCCTTCGGTGTAGCGGATCGCGTTGCCGGACCAGTCCGAGGCCAGGAAGTACTGGCCGTTGGCCACGTTCTCCATCCACTGCGCCGCCTCGAGCGTGGGTATCTCCGGATCGAACAGGCCGGCCTCGTACAGGCTGTTGAGGTGCGTCAGGAGCGCCCGGTAGTTGTCCGAGGTGGGCTCGTGGTACCAACTGTCGCCTTCCCAGTCATAGATCATGCCGTCGTTGTCGTTGCCGATGACGCCGAACAGCGGCCCCCAGAGGGTCAGCATCAGTCCCATGCCGAGCTTGTTCGAGTAGCCGAACTTGAGCTCCGGCTCCGCGGCCTGGATCGTCGTCATCATGTCGGTGAGCGCGTCCAGGTTCTCCGGCGGCCACGTGAAGCCGTGCTTCTCCACCAGGTCCATGCGCACCAGCCAGGCGTGACCCTGGAAGGCAACCTCCGAGAACGCCGGAATGCCGTACAGGTCGCCGTTCACGTCGCGCACGTTGTCCACTTCACCCCCGAAGCCGAATGTCTCGACCAAGGCCGTGAAGTTGGAGATCTTGTCCTCGTGATCGCTCAGGTTGAGCAGCACGCCTCCCTGGCCGTACCGCCAGGAGTCAGGCGCGCGAACGGTCGGCAGGAGATCCGGGATGTCTCCGGAGTTCAACAGCACCTGTACCTTTTCCTGCCACTCCGACTGCGGCACGATGTGCGGCACGATCACCACGTTCGCCCGCGTCGTGATCTCCTCCCAGATCGGCCACTCGGTCTTGATGGGATCCTTCGGCCACTCATGCAGCAGCATGGTGAGCTCGACCGGTCCCTCCGCCATGGCGGCATCGGACTGCGGGCTGCCGAACAGCCCCGCGGCCACGAACAGGAACGCCAGCGACGCTACGAGTCCCTTGCGGAATACAGACATGCGACTCCTCCTCGGACGTGACGCAGTAGGTTTCGCCCGTGAGCCGGCCGCGGAGAGCGATGTCGCCGACCTTGACCGCGAGCCTACGTCATCTTCCGTGTCCGCATACGCTTGGGCATCACCGCACGGGTGTCAAGGAGCAGGGCATCCGGGGGGCGCTCAGGACCGAGGTCAGCCTCCGTCCGGGCCGGTGTGCCGGGTCACGGTGATCAGGTGATTCAGCGGCGGAGTCCGAAGCGATGACGGCGTTCCATCCGGCCAGACGATGCGCGCCGCCAGCAGCCGGCTGCCGGAGGGAACGCCGAAGTGCAGGCGTGACGCGTCGCCGGACAAGTATCCGCTCGCCGCGCGCACGGTGCGCAGGTAGCTGCCGGACGAGGTGTCCAGGTAGACCCGTGAGCCGAGCGCGTAGCGGTTGGCGGCGGCAGGCCAGCGCAGGTCGATCTGCAGGTGGTCGCCGCCGCACAGCCGGTTCTCGAACAGCCGCGCCCGCGTCGCCAGGTTGTTGATGACGATGTCCAGGTCGCCGTCGCCGTCCAGGTCCGCCATGCTCATGCCGCGGCCGCTCTCCCGCGCGCCCAGCCCCCATTCCGGGGCGGGAGCGAAGCGGGTGCCCTGCACGTTGCGGAACGCCTGGTTCTCCTCCACGAGCTCGTCGCCCGGCAGATGCTCGAACAGCTCCACGGCGATCATGCCGTTGACGATGTAGGCGTCCAGGAAGCCGTCGTGGTCCAGATCGCCGAACTTCGACGACCAGCTCCAGCCGCTGGCATCGATACCCCACTCGATCCCGCGTTCGTGATAGGCGCCGCCGCGGGCGAGCTGCAGCACGTTGCGGTCGATCTGCGCCGGGTCGGGCGCTGGCGGCAACTGTAGCGGCTCCCAGGCGTTTCGCGACTCCGCGTCCGACGCGTACGGCTTCATGTCGGTGGCCAGCAGGTCCAGGTGGCCGTCGTTGTCCACGTCACCGGCGTCCAGGCTCATGGTGTTGTGCGCCATCTGCCTGAACAGGCCGCCGGGGTACCAGCCGTCGGCCGACCAGAGCCACTCGTAGTCTGGCAGGAAAAAATCGTTGCCGACCGCGACGTCGATGCGGCCGTCCCGGTCGAGGTCGCTGGCCAGCACCGCCAGAGCCAGCGAGCGGGTGGCGAGCTTGGTGTCGAGCTGAAGCAGCCCGCCGGCCGCACGCGGATCACCGCCGTTTCGGTACACGAAGACGCCTCCGCTCGCGCCGGGCGCCACCGAATGCAACTCGGCGTCGTAGGTGGCGCCCACCAGATCCAGGTCGCCGTCGGCGTCGAAGTCGGCCCAGTCGGCGGTGTAGAGCGGTTCCCGTACGCCGGCGTCGGCCCGCACGAACTCCGTCCCGCCGGAGGCGCCGGCGTTCAGCCAGAGGGTGGGCGGTGCCACCGAATGGGTGAAGAACAGGTCCAGCCGGCCGTCGCCGTCGGCGTCGATCAGATGGACCGCTCGCGATGCCCCAGACGGCAGCACCTCCACGCGGAACCGCAGGACGCCCTCGTTCCAGTGGATGGTGTTGGGGCCGGCCAGGTTGGCCAGCACGATGTCCAGATCGCCGTCGCCGTCCAGGTCGCCGATGCCCACGCCGGCGCCGTTGCTGGCGTAGAAGCCGATGCGTCCGCCGCCGGGGGAGGTGGTGTGCTCCAGAAGGTGCTCGACGAAGTGCCCCAGGCACGCGCGGGCGTCGACACGGCTGGGCATCGCCTCCGTCGACAGGGGCCGCGGCAGGGGAAAGGGAGGCAGCGGCGCGGGCGCGGGCGGCTTCGATGCCGGAGGCGGCGGTACTGCGGGTCCGCTCTGCGCCGGTGCGTAGTGCGCCGTCGCCGCTGCCAGCAGCAGGGCGGCGGCCAGGGCTCGTGCGGCACCCCGGCGGCGACCGGCGCGGCGCATTATCGCTTGTACGGGTCGGCGGCGTCGCGCAGCCCGTCGCCAAGGAAGTTGAACATGAGCACGGTGACGATCACCGCCAGCGCCGGGAACAGCAGCCACGGATGGATCGCCACGGCCCGGAAGTTCTGCGCGTCCTGCAGGAGCACGCCCCAGCTTACCACCGGAGCGCGCAGCCCCAGGCCCAGGAAGCTCAGGGCCGTCTCGCCCAGGATCATGCCGGGTATCGACAGGGTGACGCTCACGATCAGGTAGCTCATGAAGGACGGCAGCAGGTGCCGGGTGATGATGGCACCGTCGGCATGGCCGGCGATACGGCCCGCCAGCACGAAGTCCGCCTCCCGCAGCTCCAGCAGCTTGCCGCGCACCACGCGGGCGAGCGACGCCCAGCCGGCGATCGCCAGGATCACCGTGATCACGAAGAAGATGCGCACCGGCGGCCACCTCGGCGGCAGCGCCGCCGACAGCGCCATCCACAGCGGGATGGTCGGGATCGACAGCATGAACTCGATCACCCGCTGGATCACCAGGTCGGCGGCGCCGCCGTAATACCCGGAGATGCCGCCGAACAGGCAGCCCAGCACGAAGCTGATGGCCACGCCCACCAAGCCGATCGACAGCGAGATGCGCGCGCCGTAGATCACCCGCGACAGCACGTCGCGGCCCAGGCGATCGGCGCCGAGCAGGAATACCGGCCCCTCGTCGCTGCCGACCAGGTGCACGTCGGACGGGATCACCCCCCACAGCTCGTACGGGTCGCCGCGGACGAATAGCCGTAGCGGATGCCGCCGGCTCGGGTCCACGGCGTACTCCCGCCGCATGGTCTCCATGTTGCGGGTCTGGATCAGGCCGTACACGAACGGCCGCAGGTGCAGGCCCTCTTCGCTGAAGAAGCGGATCCGCTGCGGCGGCGCATGGATGAAGTCGTTGTTGCGCGTGCCGGCGGCGGCAGGGGCGACGAACTCCGCGAACGCGGCGACGAGATAGGCGATGGCCAGCACCGCCGCGGCCACGACGGCCAAACGGTGCCTGGTGAGCTTCCGCCACATCATCCGCCACTGCGACGCGACGAAGTAGCGTTCGTCTGCGGCCGTCTCGCTGCGGGCTTGCCTGCGTCGGATGGTCATGTGCCGGGGGCGCGTTCGTAGCGGATGCGGGGGTCGAGCGTCACCAGCACGATGTCGGAGAGCAGCGTGCCGATGACCGTCAGGACAGTGAGCAGCACGACGATGGTCGCGGCCAGGTACATGTCCTGGGCGAGCAGCGCGTTCAGGAGCAGCGGGCCGGTGGTGGGCAGGCTCAGCACCACGGCGGTGATCGCCTCACCCGAGACGATCGCCGGCAGCACCCAGCCGATGGTGCTGACGATCGGGTTGAGCGCCACGCGCACCGGGTAGCGGAACAGCAGTGTGGTCTCGCCCACGCCCTTTGCGCGTGCGGTGATCACGTACTGGCGCTGCAGCTCGTCAAGGACGCTGCCGCGCATCACCCGGATCACCCCGGCGGTGCCGGCCGTGCCGATCACGATGATCGGGGTCGGCAGGTGCTTCAGCAGGTCCCACAGCTTGCCCAGGCTCCAGTCGGCGGCGGCGTACTGCAGCGAGAACAGGCCGCCGATGGAGACGCCGCAGCAGGAGAAGAAGAAGAACATCAACACCAGCGCCAGCAGGAAGTTGGGCGTGGCCAGCCCGATGAATCCGAGGGTCGTAAGCGCGAAGTCCGTGAACGAGTACTGGCGGGTGGCCGAGTAGATGCCGATCGGGATCGCCACCACGTAGGTGAACAGCAGCGTGGCGATCGACAGGGCGATGGTCACCGGCAACCGCTCCAGGATCAGCTCCTTCACCGGGCGGTTGAACGCCAGCGACACCCCGAGCTGGCCGCGCACCAGCCGCGATGCCCACTTGAAGAAGCGGACGTAGACCGGGCTGTCCAGGCCGTAGAGCTGCCGCAACCGCTCGACCTCCTCGATCTCGACGCGCTGGCCGCTCGCCTCCAACTGGGCGATCAGGGTGGTCACGAAGTCCCCGGTCGGCAGCTCGATGATCAGGAAGCCGACCACCGCCACGGCGACCAGGACCACCACCACGTACAGCAGGCGGCGGACGATGTACTCCTTCATCGCTCGTCGTCAAAAGAACGGGTCCCCGCCCGATGGACAGGGACCCGTGAGCATCAGCCTGCGCCTTCGGACGCTGTGCTACTGCACCTCTTGCGTGGGCATCAGCGGCGGCTCCAGGTACCACGCGACCGGGAAGAACGGCGTGGTGTAGGCGAAGTCCCAGCCGTGATGCTTTGGGTCGAGCTGCACGTTCTTGAGGTTGTTGCGGAAGATCAGGACCACCGGATGCTGCGAGACGGTGCCGATGGCGTTGATCTGATCAGCCTGCCACGCCATGATCGCCGACCCGTGGCGGACGTACTCCTCGTCGTTCGCCGACTGCTTCATCGCCTGGTAGTGATCCCATGCGTCCTGGAACTCCTGCGGCGGCTCCGGACCTTCCGCGCCGTCTGAGCGGAACCAAATGCCGTAATCGCCGCAGTAGTTGCCCGGGCCGGGACAGATGAAGCCGCCCGGATCGATCATGAAGCGCCAGTCGCTGGTGCCCGAGCTGCCGGAGGCCCACACGTCCCACTGGTTGCTGCCACCGCGCTGGTAGTAGACGTCCTGGCCCCAGGTCTTGATGGTCGCCACCAGGCCCAGCTCCTGCCATGCCTCGATGACGATCTGGTGCAGGTCGACGATCTGCTGGCCCTCCCAGGCGGGGATCTCGAGCTGGAAGGTGATCGGCTTGTCGTCATTCCCCAGCCGGAACTTGCCGCTGGAGTCCCACTGCAGCCCGATCTCGTCGAGCAGCGCGTTGGCCAGCTCGGGATCGTGCTGCGCCCACGCCCGTTCGTTCTCTTCGGTCCAGAGCCTGGAGGTGGGGTTCGCGGTGAGCTGCGCGGGGACGGTGGTGCCGAAGTAGATCACCTCGTTGATCTCGTCGCGGTCGATGGCGATCGACAGGGCGCGCCGGAAGCGGACGTCGTTAAACAGCTCGACCACCTGCTCGTTGGGGGTGGTGCGGTTCAGCTTGTAGATCGGGCTGTTCTGCGTCGCCTTGCGCAGCACGACGCGGTAGTTGCCCGACTCCTCGTACTCCTTGAGCAGCGGGAACTGGTTGAAGTTGTGCACCCAGTTCTCGCCGCCGGCGAAGTCGACCTCGCCGCCGATGATCTTGCCGTAGTAGACCTCCAGGTTCTCGATCTTGCGGCTGACGATCCGGTCGACGTAGGGAAGCTGGTTGCCGGCCGCGTCCACCTGCCAGAAGTACGGGTTGCGCTCGTACACGAACACGTCGGTGCCCAGCTCGATGAGGTTGAAGCCGTTGAACACCGGCAGGTCCGGGTTGCCGCGGTTGACCGACACGAACTGCTTGTCGCGCTCGTTGTAGAGCTGCACCCACGTGTCGAACCCGGCCTTCTTGGCGTCGTCGTTCGCGTCCTCGTTGTGGGAGATGTGGAACTGCGACAGGTAGTGCCTGGGCCGCACGTAGTTGATCGCGCCGTCCGGGCCCACCAGGAGTGTGGAGAACATGCTCCGGTACGGCACCGCGAAGCGGAAGCGGACCGTGGTGTCGTCCACCTTCTCCAGCACCATCGGCTCGCCGCCCGGCCGGAAGTTGCCGGGGATCGACGGCGTGAGCTCCTCGTTGAGCAGCCTGTCCTCGTACCAGAACAGGTAGTCGTCCGCCGTGAAGGGCGCGCCGTCCGACCACTTCATGCCGGCACGCAGGTGGGCGGTCATGGTCGTGCCGTCCTCGCTCCACTCCCACGAGCGGATGACCCCGGGCGCCAAGTTGCTCTGGTCGGGAGCGATGCGGAGTTGCGGTTCGGTGCCGGAAGAGCGCCAGGCGTCATTGCCGATCCAACTGCCGATGTGGACGACGTTGATCTGCCCGCCGTAGGTCCCGATCTCCAGGTCCATGCCTTCGACCGACTCGACGACCAGCGGGTCGTCGGGCAGACGATCCGCCACCGGAGGCAACTCCCCGGAGGCGACGCGGGCCGCAAGCATGGGCGCCTCGCCCATCTGCGCGAACCCGGTTGCGGCGGCGACGAGCAGTGCGAGCAGGACTGCTGCTGAGGTTCTCATGGTGCCTCCTGTTCCGGTCGGGACGGTCCCGCCATAGGCGCAACCGCCGAGCACGTCTGGCTGCTCAGGCTAAGTGGTCGCCGCCGAGGGCGTCAAGCGAAAGGCCAGACGCAGCGAGACGCAGCGTGAGTTCATCGTTGTCCGGGCGCCTCTCAGCGTCCGTCACGAGCAAGCTGCGATCAAAACATCAAAATTGAACGACAGAAAGCCTATAGTCGTTTAATAAATCAAATTTGATCTACTCACTGATTCAATATGTATTGATTCAAGATGTCAAATATGATTCACTGATAGCGATTACAGCGTTTTCAACATCAGAAGAGCATTCTTATGAGATTATCGATGGACCTGTCCGATCGCGCGATACTGAAAGAACTGGGCAGCCGCCTTGCCCGGCATCGCCTGAACAGGAACGTCACGCAAGCAGCGCTGGCCGTCCAGGCGGGCGTCTCCACGCCGACCGTGCAGCGTATCGAGCAAGGCAGCTCCACGCAGGTGGCGAACCTCCTCAGGATCCTGCGGGCGCTCAAGCTGCTCGACAACCTCGAAGCCCTCATTCCCGAGCCGGCCGTCAGTCCCATCCAGCAGGCCAGATTGCGCGGCAAGCTCCGGCGGCGGGCATCGTCGCCTCCTGCCGGAATACGGGAGCCGTCGCCCGAATGGAGGTGGGAGGATGACGCATGACGGTGGCCGAGGTGAGACTCTGGGGAAGGTCGATCGGAGCGGTAAGCTGGGATGACGAGCGCGGCATTGCCAACTTCGAGTACGAGCCGTCCTTCATCCCGAGCGGTCGCCGGATCGCGCCGCTCACGATGCCGCTGTCCGACGAGATCTACTCGTTCCCGGCACTACCGCGCGCGACCTTCGCCGGACTTCCCGGGTTGCTTGCCGACTCCCTTCCCGACCGGTTCGGCACCGCGCTCATCGACGCATGGCTTGCCGGGCAGGGTCGCAGCCCCGGCGACTTCGATTCCGTGGAACGGCTCTGTTACATCGGCACTCGCGGCATGGGAGCGCTCGAGTTCTACCCCGCGCTCGGACCGACGCACCGAGTTTCCGCCGAGATCGACCTGGCTGCACTGGTCGAGCTCGCCAGCGAGATCCTCACGCGTCGCGCGGGTCTTGCGGGTTCATTCGAACCCCCGCGCCGGAGGAAGGCGCTCCAGGACATTCTGCGCGTCGGCACCTCGGCGGGCGGCGCGCGAGCCAAGGCGATCATCGCCTGGAATCCCAAGACCGACGAAGTCCGCTCCGGGCAAGTCGCTGCCGGCGACGGGTTCTCGCATTGGCTGCTCAAGTTCGACGGCGTGTCCGGCAACCGGGACCGGGAGCTGGAAGACCCGCAGGGGTATGGGCTGGTCGAGTACGCCTACCACGGAATGGCACGGGCAGCCGGCATTCACATGAACGAGTGCCGGATCCTGCGGGAGAACGGCCGCAGCCACTTCATGACCCGGCGCTTCGACCGCACGGATGCGGGGCGCAAGCTGCACATGCAGTCCCTGTGCGCCATGGCTCACTACGACTACAACCAGCCCGGCGCCTGTTCCTACGAGCAGGCACTGCGCGTGATCGATCAACTCGAGCTGCCCAAGGAAGCCGTGGAGGAGCAGTTCCGGCGCATGGCCTTCAACGTCGTCGCCCGCAATCAGGACGATCACGTCAAGAACATCGCCTTCCTGATGGATCGGTCGGGCCGCTGGTCGCTCTCCCCCGCGTTCGACGTGACCTACAGCTACAACCCGACCGGACGCTGGACCGGCACGCACCAGATGACCTTGAACGGCAAGCGCGACGGCTTCGAGGTCGCCGACTTCGTCGCCTGCGCGCGGAACGCCGCCATGAAGCGCGGCCGGGCCGCCGAGATCCTGCGAGAGGTCCAGGACGCGGTGTCGCGCTGGCGTGAGTTCGCGGAGGAGGCCGGAGTCCCGGACGACACCGCGCGCGCGATCGCCGCCGCCCACCGCACGGGTCTGCTACCCTGACGCAGCCCGGTTGGAGGCACCGATGAACGGAATCCGATTGCCGCGGTTGCGCGTGCAGTTGTTCCCCCTGAACGACGGTCTCCCGCAGTCCTGGCGGCCGATGGAGGCCTGCCGGCCATGTACGGCTCCGTTCGTCCTGCGTTGGCGGGCCGAGACCGCGGACTGGGGACCGGAGCCGGCGCCGGTCCCGCAGCGCTACGAGGTCAGACTGGCCGGGCCCGGATGCGACCGGCCGGTCGTCGTTTCGGCAACCGAGACGCAGGCCGATCTGGCGCCGGCGTGGGATCGGCTGGCGAGCGGGATCATCCGCTACGACATCGTCGCGTTCGGCGCGGGCGGGAAGGAGATCGGCTGCAGCCTCCTGCACAACTTCGTGAAAGACGCACACCCGATCAGCCGCCTGCGCTTTCCGGAGCTGACCCTGGCGGAGGGGGCGCGCGTGGGGACGGTCGAGTGGGACACCGTGCCCGGCGCGATGATGCGCCACCTCGATCCGTTCGTGGTGACGCCGACGGTCGCGGACGCGGCGCAGGCGCGGTCCGCGGTGGGCTGGCGGCTGCAGATCGCGCACGGCGGCGGCTGCGAGACGGTCGACGGGCGGGGACCGGCGCTCGACGTGGCGCCGGTCTGGGGCCGGGTGGCCGTGGGGCCGTGCGCGCTGCGCATCCAGGCGCTGGACGCCGCCGCCCATTGCATCGGCGTGAGCCGGGAGATCGTCTTCAAGCGCGGCTGCGAGTTCGCCGCCGGTACCGGGAGTCCGGATGCGGCAGCCGAGCGGGAGGCGATCCGAAGCGGCGTCGATCGCATCGCCGGGTACCTGGTCGCGGTGCGTACTCCGAACGCGTATCGGCCTGCCCTGCCGGTCTACCTGTGGCACTCCAGTGTGAACGACTTCGGCGCCGTCTCCGGCAGCTCCTATCCCTCGCAGTTCGAGGTAGGGGTGGAGGCGTGGCTGCTGTACCACGACTGGGCGGCCGCCAACGACGGTGCCTTCGGCCCCGGCCGGGCGCTGCGGGAAGCGCTGCGGATGGTCGACTGGACCCTGGAGCGCCGCACCCCCGCCGCGTGGGCGTTCGGCAGGCTGCCGGCCACCACCCTCACGCGCGGCGCGATCGGGGGACACGCCGAGGGAGGAGCGATCTCGCTGCCCGGCGTGGCCACCATCGCCCGCACCTACCTGTGGGCGTACGAACGGACCGGCGACGACGCCTATCTCGACGCGGCGGTCACAGCCGGCGCGGCGCTGCAGCGCTCGCAGCGCTCCGACGGCAGTTGGCCGTGGCGGGTGCAGGCCGAGTCAGGCGAGCCGGACCCGCAGGCCGACTACACCTCGCAGACCATCGAGATGGTGCGGCTGTTCCGGATGCTCGATGCCATCTATCCGCGCGCCTCCTATCGCGACGCCGCCCGCCGCGGGCTGGACTGGCTGCTGGCCAATCCTCTCCGGACGATGCGCTGGGAGGGCTACTACGTGGACGACTCCGGCGACCGCCCGCGCTACATCTCGGTCAGCCACCTGGACGCGGTGTGGACCGCGCGCTTCCTGATCGCGCACCGCGACGAGGATCCGTCGTACGAGCGGCTGGCCCGTGACCTGTGCCGCTGGGTGGAGAACCACTTCGTGCTCTACGGGCGGGAGCTGCACTGGGGCAACCGGAGCGTGGTCGCCAGCGAGCCGGTGACCCCGGCGGTGATCGAGAAGCCGTTCTACCAGCGCACCGTGACCGGTCATGCCGCCAACTGGTGCGGCCTGCTCCTCGACCTGCACGCCGCGTCGGGGGATCCGGAGTATCTGGCCAAGGCGCGCGCGGCGGGACGGGCGATGCGTGCGGCGATCCTGCCGGACGGAGCGGTCTGCCCGGAGTCGCCGGACCGCGTGCTGCGGCGCCGGCCGACCGGCGAGTCGCTCTGGTTCTGGAACGCCTGGGCGGTCATGAAGGGTCTGATCGAGCTGGACGGCCGCCTCGCCGAGGTATGATCGCGGGCCTCCCAAAATTATTGTCGAAAATAGGCAATATCATGTAGTATCGGAAACGAACGTCATGCGCTTGGACGCGGCCCTCGATCTTCTGGGATCCTTGCCCTTCTTCGATCTCGCCACGGTCGCGCAACTGGCGGACGAACCGCACGGGAGCCTCGTCAACCAGATGCATCGCTGGAGCCGGGCCGGAAAGCTGGTGCCGCTCCGCCGCGGCATGTACGCGTTCGCCGACCGCTATCGCCGGGTGCCGGTGTCGCCGGCCGCCCTGGCCAACGCGCTGTACTCCCCTTCGTACCTGAGCGGACTCTGGGCGCTCGGGTTCTACGGCCTGATCCCGGAGGCGGTGGCCTCGTATACCAGCGTCACCACGCGCACGCCGCGGAGGTTCGACAATGCGTTCGGAGCATTCGTCTACACGGCCATCAAGAGGGGCTTCTTCTTCGGCTACCGGACCGCTTCGATCGCCGGTGCCGACGTCCTGATCGCCACCGCGGAGAAGGCGCTGCTCGACCTGTTTCACCTGAACAACGGCGAGTGGGATCGGCCGCGGATGATCGAGATGCGGTTTCAGCACGGCGAGGGCATCGACCAGGGCCGGCTGCAGGAATACGCGCAGCGGATGGGGAAGCCGAGGATCCTGCGCGCCGTGCACGTGTGGCGTGAGTGTTGCGACGCGCCGGACGATGGCGGCGTGGACCTGTGAAGGACCGCGCTCTCGAGGCGGCGATGTGCTTCGACGATCCGGTGCGCAGGCTCAACGCCCTCCGCGAGTACCTTCAGGCGTTCATCATGCGCTCCCTGCATGAGAGCGAAGCGTCGCGATCGATCGCGTTCGTGGGCGGCACGGCACTGCGGTTTCTGGAGGACCTGCCGCGGTTCTCAGAAGACCTGGATTTCTCGCGAATCCGCACCGACGGGTACGATCCCGTGCGCTGGCTGCGGAAGCTCAAGCGAGACCTCGATCTGGCCGGCTTCGACAGCTCCGTGCGCTGGATCGAGCGCACGCCGGTGCAGGTCGCCTGGATTCGGACGGCGTCACTCCTGGCGGAAGCGGGGCTGTCCGGTCACCGGGAGCAGAAGCTCTCCATCAAGGTCGAAATCGACACGCGTCCGCCGGCGGGAGCGGCGATGCAGCGCTCCGTCATCACCCGGCACTTCACGTTCGTCATCCGTCACCACGACCTTCCGTCACTGATGGCCGGCAAGCTGCACGCGCTGCTGACGCGCGGCTATCCGAAGGGACGCGACTGGTTCGACCTGGTGTGGTACCGGTCGCGGCGCCCACCGGTCGAACCGAACCTGCAGCTCCTCCAGCATGCGCTGGACCAGACACAGGGCGCCGATCGGTACCGGGCTGCCGATTGGCTCGGGCTGCTCCGGGCGCGCCTCGCCGATCTGGACGCAGCCGCCCTGGCCCGCGATGTGGCCCCGTTCCTGGAGCGGCCGGCGGACGCGGCGCTCCTGGAACGCATCAATCTCGAAGCGGTGCTCACGGGTGGCGGACGGCCAGCTTGATGCTGGCACCCGGATCGCGCTCGATCTCGCGATACGCTTCCGCGCACTCCTCGAACGGCACGATCGGGTCGAGCACGCCGTCGGCGCACAGCCTGCCGGCTGCCAGCAGGCCGATCACCTGCCGGTGCATGCGCTCGCTGTCCCAGCGGGGATCGGCGCGCAGCGGGTCGTTGACGTTGCGGCTGGAGATCAGGGTGAGCTGGTTGCGGTGCCACTCGCCCTGCAGGTGGAGCGCCTCGGCGGTGCCGGTGTAATAGGCGAGGGACGCGACGGTGCCGCCGTACGCGGTGGCCCGCAGGGCGTCGTGCAAGGCGGCGTAGCTGCCCGAGGCTTCGACGCTCACGTCGGCGCCCTGGCCGCCGGTGTGGCGCTTGACGGTCAGCCCCACGTCCTCGGCGGTGGGATCGATGACCCGGTCCGCTCCGTGCGCGGCCGCAAGATCGCGCCGCTTGGCGATCGGATCCGAGCACGCCACCCAGCCCGCGCCCTGCAGCCGGGCGAGCTGCGCGGCCATCAGCCCGATCGCGCCCAGGCCGGTAACCAGCACGCGGTCGCCGACGCGGATGCCCGAGTCGTGTATGCCGCAGAGCGCCACCGAGGCCGGGTCCCAGCACACCAGTGCCTGCGGATCGGCGCCGGCGGGGACCGCCTGCAGGATCTCCTCCGCTACGGTATGCGTCTCTCGGACCGGCAGCGGACCGAACACCAGGTCGCCCGGCCGGAAGCGCTCCGCACCCGGCCCGACCTCCACCACGTGAGCCACCATCTGGTGGCCGAGCGGAAGCGGGAAGGCGTTGCGCCGCTCGCCGGGCACGTGAAGGCGTAGCGTGCGGTCGAACGGATGCGTCGCGTCGCGGGTGTCGGCCCGGAACCCGCGCAGCTCGGTGCCGTGCTTGACGACCGACAGCACGCTGCGCAGGCGTACCTGGCCGGGTCCGAGCTCCGGCTCCCGATATTCGACCAGGGCGGGCGATCGCGGTGCGGTGGCTACAAGCGCGCGTGGCATGGCGTCGATCTTAGCGCCGGCCGGCGGCCCGCGTCAGGCCAGCGGCTCATTCGCAACCACCCGGGGTCCCCGGTCCCTGGGTCACTCGCTCGGATCTTTCGGGAGCTGCGCACCATGCCATACCGCGACGACCCACACGATGCGGTCTCGCTCCCGATAGAAGAAGCGGTACGGGCGTACGATCACCTCACGATAGGGGAGATCCGGGAACTCGGGCACGATGCGGCCGGACTCTGGAAAGCGTTGCAGCCTGCGAAGGGTCTCCTCGGCTCGGGCGCGGAACCGCTGGGCAGCGGCGGGACTATCGCGGCGAATGTACTCGATCGCGGCGAGAAACTGGATGCGTCCAGCCGGGGTGAACCGGACTCTCACGGACTATCGCGCGCAAGAATCGCGTCCGCCTCAGCCAGTACGTCATCCAGGTGGTAACCGATACCCTCGGTGATCTCCTGCTCGCCGCGTACCAGGAGTCTCAGCAGGTGGCGCTCTCGCTCACTACGCTCGTAGGCGTCTGCGCTCAGCAGCACCGCCGCCGTCCGTCCGCGCTGAGTGATCACGACCGGCTGTCCGGATGACTGCAACCGCTTGAGCACCGCTGCGGTCTCCTGTCTCAGATCCCTGACGGGAATGATTTCCGGTAGCTGTGCCATTCGTGATGCCTCCAACGGTATCGTCAAGCATGCCGTAGAAGGAACCTCCTGGTCGACAAGCAGATTCGTGGACGGAGTCAACCTCCGCCGGGGCCTGCGCGTCGGATCACGGTGATCAGATGATTCAGGGCAGATCCCGAAGCGCTGACGGCTCTCCATCGGGCCAGACGATGCGCGCCGCCAGCAGCCGGCTGCCCGGCGGGACGCCGAAGTGCAGGCGTGGGGCGGTGCCGGTGTAGTAGGCGACGGTGCCGCCATACGCCGTCGCCCGCAGGGCGTCGTGCAAGGCGGCGTAGCTGCCCGAGGCTTCGACGCTCACGTCGGCGCCCTGGCCGCCGGTGTGGCGCTTGACGGTCAGCCCCACGTCCTCGGCGGTGGGATCGATGACCCGGTCCGCTCCGTGCGCGGCCGCAAGATCGCGCCGCTTGGCGATCGGATCCGAGCACGCCACCCAGCCCGCGCCCTGCAGCCGGGCGAGCTGCGCCGCCATCAGCCCGATCGCGCCCAGGCCGGTGACCAGCACGCGATCGCCGACACGGATGCCCGAGTCGTGTATGCCGCAGAGCGCCACCGAGGCCGGGTCCCAGCACAGCAGCGCCTCCGGTGCGGTGCCGGCGGGGACCTGCTGCAGCCCGTCCTCGGCGACCGTGTGGGTCTCGCGGATCGGCAGCGGCCCGAACACCAGGTCGCCCGGCCGGAACCGCTCCGCCCCCGGGCCGGTCTCCACCACCCGAGCCACGACCTGGTGGCCAAGGGGCATGGGAAAGGCGTTCCGCCGCTCGCCGGGCAGATGCAGGCGCAAGGCGCGGTCGAACGGGTCCGTCGCGTCGCGGGTATCGGCCCGGTACCCGCGCAACTCGGTGCCGTGCTTGACGACCGACATGACGCTGCGAAGGCGGACTTGGCCCGGTCCGAGCTCCTGTTCCCTATACTCGACCAGGGCGGGAGTCCGCGGGGCAGTGGCTACGAGCGCGCGTGGCATGGCTATTGGTCCAATATCCGAATTACCATCTTGGCCAGCCGAGGTGCCAGTTTCTGTATCGTACGGGCCGCCGGACTGTTGGCCAGAAATCTCGCTGTCTTCTGACTCGCTTCAAGATCCTCGACTCTCTCTTCAAGATCGGCCACTCGGCGCTCCAATCGCTTGACCTTTCGACGGAGTTTCTTATCTCTCTTGGCAGATCTCAAGTCGCTTCCAGATCGAGCCAAGCTTCGATAATGGGTATCAGTGGATGTTGAAGATCAGGTGTTTTCTTCGCCGCTGATTTCCATATTTCGTGGACGACCTCCAGATCGACGACGGAGAAGGAAGAGGTGTTCTCGGGATTCAGCCCCAGTGCTCCCACGACTTTCTTCGTACCGTCAGGCTTGATTGGCGTGCTGGGAGAATCGACCTCGGTCCACGCCCACAGCTTGTCGTCCTCCATGACTCTCGTGAGCAGGTTCTCGGACTCCTCCGCGACTTGTGACGAAACTCGGTCGGTAGTAAACATGAAATCGAAAAGCTCGTCCGCCGAAGGAGAGCCTTGCTTGGAGGGCGCAATGGAAGCTACAATTTCTTCATAACTCGTCCGCGCCTTCTTGCTTTTGCCTCTGTCCGAGGGCGGTCGACTCTTCGGTCTGGCCGTGGATATCATTGGCTCCTCCTGACAAGCCGAGTGGGCTCAACCATATTGCGCATAATCGATGGGATTGTCAACGTTGGTATTGAGACACGGAGATCATCTGTTTGGCGAAGTGTCGGGCATGTTTGGGGTTTCGAAGCCGTGGGCTATGCAAGCGGACTATCGGCGCGGCGTCGACATCAGGAATGACGACATGGACTCTGGTGTGCTCCGGCAGCGTCACCGTGTCGCGCAGACTAATCCGGCCGTTCTCGACGAATCCTTCAAGCGTCAACGTGATGCCTCCAACAGTACCATGAAACATGCCGCAAAGAACGTCGCGGTCGACAAGCAGATCGTGGACCGGAGTCAGCCTCCGCCGGGGCCTGTGTGTCGGGTCACGGTGATCAGGTGATTCACGGGTGGATCCCGAAGGGCTGACGGCTCTCCGTCGGGCCAGACGATGCGCGCCGCCAGCAGCCGGCTGCCCTGCGGGATGCCGAAGTGCAGACGTGGGGCGTATCCGGACAGATACCCGCTCGCCGCGCGCACGGTACGAGTGTAGCTGCCGGTCGAGGTGTCCAGGTGGACCCGTGCACCGACGGCGTAGCGGTTGGCGGCGGCCGGCCAGCGCAGGTCGATCTGCAGGTGGTCGCCTCCGCACAGCCGGTTCTCGAACAGCCGCGCCCGCGTCGCCAGGTTGTTGACGACGATGTCCAGGTCGCCGTCGCCGTCCAGGTCGGCCATGCTCATCCCGCGGCCGCTCTCCGTCGCGCCCAGCCCCCATTCAGGGGCAGGGAAGAACCGCGCGCCCCGCCCGTTGCGGAACGCCTGGTTCTCCTCCACGAGCTCGCCGCCCGGCAGGTGTTCGAACAGCTCCACGGCGATCATGCCGTTGACGACGTAGGCGTCCAGGAAGCCGTCGTGGTCCAGGTCACCGAACTTCGACGACCAGCTCCAGCCGCTGGCGTCGATCCCCCACTCGACGCCGCGCTCGTGGAAGGCGTCACCGCGGGCGAGCTGCAACACGTTGCGGTCGACCTGCGCCGGGTCGGGCGACGGGGGCAGTTGCAGCGGCTCCCAGGCGCTCCGGGACTCCGCGTCCGCCGCGTACGGCTTCCTGTCGGTGGCCAGCAGGTCCGCGTGACCGTCGTTGTTAACGTCGCCGGCGACCAGGCTCGTGGTGTTGTGCGCCGTGCGGCCGAACACGCTGCCGGGGCGCCAGCCGTCGTCCGACCGGAGCCACTGGTAGTCGGGCAGGAAGGAGTCGTTGCCGACCGTGACGTCGATGCGGCCATCGCCGTCCAGGTCGCCGGCCAGCACCGCCAGCGCCTGCGATCGGGTGGCGAGTCGGGTGGCGAGTCGGGCGTCGAGCCGCAACAGTCCGCCGGCCGCGCCCGGATCGCCGCCGTTGCGGTACACGAAGACGCCGCCGGTCGCGCCCGGAGCCGTGGAGTGCAGCTCGGCGTCGTAGGTGGCGCCCACCAGGTCCAGGTCTCCGTCCGCGTCGAAGTCGGCCCAGTCGGCGGTGTAGAGCGGTTCCCGTACGCCGGCGTCGGCCCGCACGAACTCCGCTCGGCCGGAAGCGCCGACGTTCAGCCAGAGGGTGGGCGCCGAGGCGGTGTGGGTGAAGAACAGGTCCAGCCGGCCGTCACCGTCGGCGTCGATCAGATGCACCGCCCGCGATGCCTCCACCGGCAGCGACTCCACGCGGAAACGCAAGCCTCCCTCGTTCCAGTGAACGGTGTTGGGACCGTCCAGGTTGGCCAGCACGACCTCCAGATCGCCGTCGCCGTCCAGGTCGCCGACGCCCACGCCGGCGCCGTAGCTGGCGTAGAGCCCGATGCGTTCGTCGCCGGGGGCGGTGGTGTGCTCCAGCAGGTGCTCGACGAAGCTGCCTTGGCAGGCGCGGGCGTCGACACCGCTGGGCACCGTCTCGGTCGTCGTCGTGGGCAGGCGGAAGGGAGGCAGCGGCGCGGGGGCGGGCGGCTTCCCTGCCGGAGGCGGAGGCACCGCGGGTCCACGCTGTGCAGCAGCGTACGGCGCCGCCGCCACGGCCAGCAGCAGGGCAGCGGCCACGGCTCGTGCGGCACCTCGGCGGCGTTCTGCGCGGCGTGCCATCGCTCTACGGGTCAACGGGGTCGCGCAGTCCATCGTCGAGGAAGGCTTCGCAGTTGGTGCGCGACTGGTCGCCGGCCGGAATCGTCGCGCAGAGATCCAGGACCTCGGCGCGAATTCTCGCCAGGCTGTCGTCGTGCGCGCCATCGGAGTTCCACTCGTGGAGCGCGTTCTCCAGTCGCTCCATCGCGCGGGTTACGCCATGGAAGAACGCGTCCGGCTTGTCGTTCAGTTCCCGGAATATCTTGATGGTGATCTGCTCGATGAAGCGGGAGTCGTGGGGCGTAAGCGACAGCAGTGACTGAACGTACCGCGCGCCACGTCCAAAGCGGGTCGACGGTCCGGTGGTCACCTTCCACGCCCGCTGCCTCCAGTGGAGCGCCTGGTCGGTACTCTTGTTGTTCTCGTGATAGGCGGCGAGAACCGACATGATGTAGTCAGGAGCATGTGAGTCCTCGGCCTCATCCATGACGTAGCCCCACGTCCGAGTGTCGTTCCCGACCTGCTCGAGGACCGACCATGCGCTGTTGAACAGCTCCAGCCGGGCATAGGGGTCGTCAGCGGCGTTTCGCGCAGCGGCCAACACCGCTCCACGTGCCTCTTGCACCAGCGAGGCCGGCAGCGCTTCCCCGGGCTGCCGCGCTCTGACCAAGCAGATCTCGCCGAAGTAGGTGCCCACGCGATCGGCCGGAGACGTCTCGGGTTGGTTGCGGATGCGCTCGATCGCGGATCCCCAGACACTCTCCAGACTTGCCCGGCCGGGGTCATCCGGCTGCGCGATGATCGGCAGCAGCCAATGGGCTCCGTACACAACATAGAACTGAACGGCCGCGGTCAGGGCGGGATCCTGGAGTATTTCGAGCATCCACGCCTGTGCCGCCGGGCGTTCCTCCGCGGGCAACGGCGGGTCTTCGTCTTCCGAGTTCGTCCTGGTCCCGTACGCACTCAGGTAGTGCATGAACAGGAGCGCCCGCTCCACCGCAAGCTCGTAGGGAATGCGGCCGTACAGCTTCCGCAGCGCGTCGGGCAGCCGCTCCTCAGGCACGAGCCGTTCACGGTCCTGGCCCCATGAGTAGTACGTCAGCAGGCGATAGTCGGCAGGGGTTGCGTCGCCCTGCAACGCAGCATCGTATGCAGCAGCAACCGGCTGGGTGGCCTCAAGTGCAAGATCCAACGCTTCCAGATGCCTCGTGAGGTCCATCCCGATCGGAAGACGCGTAATTTCCTGGCCATCCGGCGTCAACACGATCGTGGTGGGGTAACCGTCGACGTCGAACTGTTCTCCGAGCTTCTGCGCGCCGGGATCGTCGCCGTCGAGGCTTACCGGGACAAACAGTCGTGTCCGCTCGATGAACTCCCGGCGGTTGAAGACCGTGGCCTTGAGTCTGTTGCAGGGTGGACACCAGTCCGCACCCCAGTAGAGCAGCACCGGCGTCCCCTGCGAGCGCGCCAGCTCGAATGCCGATTCGACGCTCCCGACGTACCACTCGATGCCGTAGGAGCCGGTGTCTTCGGCCTGCCCGGCCGCGTCGCGAAGGGCCGCGCGATCGCCGCAGCCGGCCAAGACGGCGCAGAGGACGCTCAGCCACGCCGTCAGGGAACGGGCTGGGTGTCTGCGACCGTCAACGGTCACGTGGCTACCGTAGCCCCACCCGGTTGCGGTAGCAAGAGAGCCTCAGGGCTTCGGAGTCACGTGCAGCTTGTCCCTGGACCGCTACTCCTCTTCCTCTTCCCGAATCTGGTTGATAAAGCATCGGTGATCACTCGGGTGTCGCCGGCCGGCCGTCGGAGAATCGGCCAGCCGCGCTCGGTGCGGATGCGGTCGCGGTGCGGAAGCTCCGGGTCAGGCATCTCAGGTTCGAGCAGGTGTACCTCCAACGACTCCACGAGCAGTGCGCGCAACGTGGTGCCGCGCTCAGCGGCGCGGATCTCTGCTCGCCGGTAGAGCGCATCGGGCAGGTCGACGGCGATCTTCACGGCACGACACTATCAGCAACAGACCGTCAGTCAGTAGGCGAGGAGGCCGCCGTCGGGGGTCAGGGTGGAGCCGGTGAAGAAGCGGCCTTCGTCGGAGGCCAGGAAGACGACCAGGTCGCCGACGTCGCGGGGGGTGCCGGGACCGAGGGGCGTGGTGCGGGTATAGGTGTAGGGGCTCTGCGGGCTCTGCATCAGGTCGATGATGGGTTGCACGGTCTCCGTCTTGATGAATCCCGGGGCGATGCAGTTGACGGTGATGCCGTGGCGGGCGAACTCCAGCGCCATGACCTTGGTGAGCCCGATGACGCCCGCCTTGGCGGCGCAGTAAGCGGCGGCGAATTCCTCGCCGATCAGGCCCATGACCGAGGAGATGTGGATGATCCGGCCGGCGCCGCGCTCGATCATGTGGCGCGCGGCAGCCTGGCTGGCCAGGAAGACGCCCTTGAGGTTGGCGTCCAGGACCTCGTCCCACAGGTCCTCGCTCAGCTCCATGAAGGAGCTGAACTTGGTCATCCCGGAACGGCCGGCGTTGTTGACCATGATGTCCAGTCCGCCGGTCCAGTCGAGCGCCGACCGCATCAGCGCGTCGACCTGGGTGCGATCGGTCACGTCGCTCCGCACGGCCAGTGCGTGTCCGCCGCTGTCGGCGATCGCCGCGGCCGCCTCCTGCGCCTTGGCGAGCCGGCGCTGCGCGATCACCACGCGTGCGCCTTCCTCGGCCAGGCGCTCGCTGATCCCGCGGCCGATGCCCACGCCGCCGCCGGTGACGATCGCGGTCTTTCCTTCCAGCCGCACCTCAGCTACCTGGTCATGTAGCCGCCGTCGGCGACGATGACGGCGCCGGTCACGTAGGACGACTCGTCCGAGGCCAGCCACAGCGCGGTCTGCGCCACCTCCTCGGCCGTGCCCACGCGGCCGAGCGCGGTGCGCTCGCGCCAGAAGCGCGCCACGGCCGGGTCCTCGTAGGAGCCGCGGGTCATGGGCGTGTCGATCGAGCCGGGGCAGATGGCGTTGGCGCGCACCCGCTTCGGTCCCCAGGTGCTGGCGACGCTGCGGGTGAGGGCGATGACGCCGCCCTTGCTGGCCGCATAGGCGTCGTAGATGTCCTTGCCGGCGCGCAGGGCGGACACCGAGGAGACGTTGATGATCGAGCCGCCGCCAGCCTCCACCAGGTGAGGGATCGCGTACTTGCAGCCCAGGAAGGCGCCCTTGAGGTTGACCGCGATGATGCGGTCCCAGACCTCCTCGTCCAGGTCCGGGGCCGGCCCGTCGTCGGGCAGCCAGACGCCGGCGTTGTTGTACAGGACGTGCAGCGCACCGAACGCCCGCAGCGCCGCCTGCACGGCAGCCTCCACCTCGGCCGCGCGGGTGACGTCGACCACGACGCCGATCGCCGATCCGCCGGCGGCGCGGACCGCGTCCACGGTGGCGTCGACCGCCGCGGCGTCGCGGTCGCCGGCCACGACGTGCGCGCCCTCGGCGGCGAACAGCTCCGCGGCGCTGCGGCCCATGCCGCTGCCTGCACCGGTGATCAGCGCGGTCCGGCCGGCCAGTCGGCCGTCGCCTCGGGGCGAGTCCGCCATCAGCCCGCGCCCTGCCGATCCGCGAGACGCAGGCGCGCGGTCTCGGCCTCATCCACGACAGGCGTGCCGTCCTGTGCCGTGCGGATCGCCACGCCGTATTCCCGCGCCGCTGCCTCGGCCGACACGAACCCTTCGCGCACGTCGGCGAGGACCAGCTCGGTGTCCCGCTCGGCCGGGTCGCCGTAGCCGGCGCCGCCGGCGGAATCGATGCGGATCCGGTCGCCCTCCCGCACCGCGACGTCCGCGAACTTGGACGGGCTGACGACGCCGAATGCCTCGGGAAATGTAAGGAGCTCCCGCTCGGCGGCGCGCCGCACCCACACGCCGCCCAGGCCGCCGGAGGCGCCGCCGAACAGCCCCAGGGCCCCCGTCTTCACGTGGTCCATCATCATGCTCACGGTGACCTCCCCGCCGGTCACCAGCAGGTCGCGGCGGGTGCCGAGGCCGCCTCGCCTGCGCCCGGCGCCGCCGGAGTCCGGGTTCAGGCCGTAGGAGAGCACCCGGAACGGGAACAGCGTCTCGAAGATCTCCACCGGCGTGTTGCGGCAGTTGCCGTGGATGTGGTTCTGGGCGCTGTTGCCGTCGGTGGCCGATCGGCCGCCCCAGCCGCTCGCCTCGAAGTGGTAGTGGGCGTAGTACTCGCCCGTGCCGGGATGGACCCCGCCGAACAGGAAGTTGCAGGAGGTGGCGCCCTCGGACGCCATGGTCCGCTCCGGGACGGCGTCGGCCAGCGCCCGCAGGATCACGCCGACGATGCGCGGCTGGGTCTCGGTGTTGCCGCCCACCGACGGGCCGGGGTAGCGGACGTTCACGATCGAGCCGGGCGGCGCGATGATCGTGATCGGCCGGTAGCAGCCGGCGTTGCGCGGGATGTGGGTGCCGGTGACCTGCAGCACGGCGTTGTAGGTGGCCGAGGCGGTGACGCCGAAGGTGGCGTTGATCGGGCCGCGCGCCTGCGGGTCGGAGCGGGTGAAGTCGACCAGGACGCCGCCGTCGCGCACCACGACGGTGACGCGGATGACGTACGGGTCGCCGGTGATGCCGTCGTCCTCCAGGACCTCCTCGGCCGTGTACTCGCCGTCGGGGACGGCGGTGAGCTCGGCGCGCATCAGGCGCTCCGAGTAGGCGATGAGCTGGCGGGTCGCCGCCAGCACGGTGGCGGCGCCGTAGCGGGCGAAGAGCTCATGGCAGCGCCGCTCGCCGACGTTGAGGGCGCCGAGCATGGCGTGGAAGTCTCCCCAGGTGGCGCGCGGCGTGCGGTGGTTGGCCATGACGACGCGCCAGATGTCGCGGTTGTGCTCGCCGCGGCTCATGAGCTTCACGGGCGGCAGGCGGAGCCCTTCCTGGAACACCTCGGTGGCGTTGCTGGCGAACGAGCCGACCACCATCGCGCCGATCTCGGCGACGTGGCCGATGACCGCGACGAACAGGCGGAGCTCGTCGCCGTCGAACACGGGCTTCAGTAGCAGGTGCTCGGGCAGGTGGCAGCCGGCGCGGTAGGGGTCGTTGTGGATGACCACGTCGCCGGGGGCGAAGTTCCCGGCGCCGATCTCGCGGACCGTCCAGCGGACGGTGTGCGTCATCGCGCCGAGCTGCGCCGGGCAGAACTCGCCCTGGCCGACCAGCTCCGCTTCGGCGTCGAAGACCGCACACGAGAAGTCCTTGGACTCGCTGAAGATGGGCGAGTAGGCCGCGTGCATCATGGCGGTGCCCATCTCGCGCGTGATGTTGGCCAGGCGGTTGTCGATGATCGTCAGGGTGACGGGGTCGATCGCTCCGAGGCCGTCGCGCGTGTCGGTCCGCTCGGCCGTCGCAGCTTCGGGCAGCGCCACGCGGAAGATGCCGTTCGGCAGCACCGACAGGGTGTGGCCGGCCGGGACCAGCGTCGTCGAGTCCAGTTCCTCGACGATCGACGGGCCCGTCAGCGTGCAGCCGCCCGGCAGCGCGTCACGCCGGTAGACGGGACAGGCGGGGTGGGTGCTGGCGCCGATCCGCACCGCGTGGCGCTCGCGCGGCTCCGGCGGCGGACCGGGGGCCAGCTCGGGCAGGGCGGGTGTGGCGGTGGTGCCGAGCGCGGTGACGTTGAAGTGGATGATCTCCACCACCTCGCCGGGGAAGTGGTGGCCGTAGAAGCGGCGGTGCGCCTCGCCGAAGTCGTCGAGCAGGGCCTTGAGGGCATCGGCGGTGACCGGTCCCCGGGGGACGGGCACGTCCTGCTCGTAGTTCTGGCCGGCGTAGCGCATGCTGATCGATCGCTGCACGACCGGTTCGCCCGCGCATCCCTGCTCATGGGCCTCCGCCACCGCCTCGCGTTGCAGGCGGGTCAGGGTGGCGTCGATCTCGGCGGCGTCCGCCAGGTCCGATCGATGGAAGCGCGTCGCGCGCCTGTCCACGCGGACGTCGGCGGCCAGCGCCCCGAACGCGGAGGTGAGTCCCGGGTGCGGAGGCACGATCACCTCGCCCATCCCGAGCGCCGCGGCCACCGCCGCGCCGTGCAGGGGGCCGGCGCCACCGAAGGCGACCAGCGCGAAGCGGCGCGGGTCGATGCCGCGTTCCACGGTCAGGACGCGGATGGCGTCCGCCATCTGTTCGTTGACGAGATCGACGATCGCCGTAGCGGTCTCTTCCGCGCTCATGCCCAGCGCGCCGCCCAGCTCTTCCATCGCGCGACGGGCGGCCGCGGCATCGAGCCGCATCTCGCCGCCCAGGAAAGAGCCGGGATCGATCCGGCCGAGCACCAGGTTGGCGTCGGTGACGGTCACCTGCTCACCGCGGTGGCCATAGCAGACCGGGCCCGGCGTCGCGCCGGCGCTCTGCGGCCCCACCCGCAACATGCCGCCCGCATCGATCCAGGCGATCGAGCCGCCGCCGGCGCCGACGGTGCGCAGGTCGACGCTGGGCGCCGACACCGGCAGGCTGAAGTCGACCTCGTAGCCGGTCGTGTAGGAGATCTGCCCGCCGAGCACCAGGGCCACGTCGGTGCTGGTGCCGCCCATGTCGAAGGCGATCAGGTCGCGGCGGCCGGCCTGCTCTCCGAAGTAGCGTCCGCCGATCACGCCGCCGGCCAGTCCGGACAGCATGGTGTGGGCCGGCAACTCCCTGGCCGCGGCCGCGGCCACCTGTCCGCCGTTGGACTTCATGATGGTGAGGGCGCCGCCGAAGCGGCGCTCGCCCAGGCCCTGCTCCAGCTCCTCGATCCAGCCCGACATGCGCGGTCTGAGATAGGCGTCCAGGATGGCGGTGCTGCCGCGCTCGTACTCGCGCCACATCGGCGCGATGGCGCAGGCGGCCGAGACCGGCAGGTCGGGAAAGCGGCGGCGGAGGAACTCGGCCAGGCGCCGCTCGTGCTCGGGGTTCACGTAGGAAAACAGCAGGTTCACCGCCAGCGCCGCGCCGCGCCCGGGCGCCTCGCCATGCTCGGCGAGCCGCTCCGCGACCAGGCCGGCGACGCGCTCCAGCTCGTCGCCGGTCAGTTCCGCGAGCACCTCGCCGCCGGCCGCCACCCGCTCGCGCACGCCGATACAGTCGCGCCGCGCCACGAACGGCACGGGCTTCTGCCACTGCAGGTCGTACGGGTCCTTCTTGTCGATCCGCTGGATGAACGGCACGTCCTGGAAGCCGTCGGTGGTGAGGTAGAGCACGCGGGCGCCGCGCCGCTCCAGCACGGCGTTGATGCCGAGCGTGGTGCCCAGCACCAGCAGCGACAGCTCCTCGGCCGGAACGCCGGAACGCGCGAGCGCGTCGAACACGGCGCGGCCGGGCCGGGCCGGCGTCGAGGGCACCTTGGCGATGCGCAGTAGGCCACGGCCGTCCTCGTCGACCGCGACCAGGTCGGTGAAGGTGCCGCCGGTATCGATGCCCATGCGAAACGCCATCGGCCCCGCTCCTCCGGCCCCTACGTGCGCTCGGGAGGCGGACTCCCGGTCCGCTGGTAGCGCGGCACCCAGTAGGTGGCGTGGATGCGCTCGCACTCGGGGCCGCAGAACCGCTGCGTCCGCCCTCGCTCCTCGACCACCCAGACGCGGCCGGCGATCATCTGCCCGCAGAGTTCGCAGTGCACGACGTCGGTCGCGTACCACGCCGTGTCGAGCTGCCGCCAGCCGGTCACGGGGGCATCCTCATCGCGGGCATTATGACCGCGTTCCGCCCGGATGGTAGTCTGACCCGTCGTGGCGCGGTGGATGGCGCGGTGGCTGCCGGTGATCGCCGGCCTGTCGCTGGGACTGTCCGCCTGCGCCAACCCGCTGATCGGCACCTGGTCGGGAAGCTGCGCCGCTCAGGACGGAGACGCCACCGCGGAGATCAGCCTCACGTTCAGGGACGACAAGGTCACCGTGTCCACGGAGGGGAACGTGTCCAGCGGGACGTACCAACGGAAGGGAGACCGGCTGACGCTCGAGGTCGACTCCTGGTCCGGCTCCGCACGCTTCGAACAGGTCCGCTCGGAGTTGACGCTGGAGTACGAGGACGCTCCCGCGTTCACCTGTACCCTGAACCGGGTGAAGGCGTTCAGCCTGTAGGTGAGGCCGTAGCGGCGATAGCCCGCGACGAGGAGGTTCCCATGCAGCCGTCCACGCACTTCGTCAACACGCTCGGACTGAAGATGATCCGCGTCGGCGCCGCCGCGTTCGACGCCTGGACCCCGTCCTTCGCGGACGCCGACACCGCCTCCGTCGAGGTGTCCGGAGGCCTGGAACGGCCGCCGCTGCCGCACCGGGTGGAGCTCCCCGGCGACTTCTACCTGGCGCAGGTGCCGGTGACCAACGCCCTCTACCGCCGCTTCGTGGCGGAGACCGGCCACCGCACGCCCGGTGGCGAGCTGTTCGACATCGACCGGGTGAAGACCGGCAAGGGCTTCTCCGGCGTCATCCAGGTCAGCGAGGGGGTCGAGGCCTGGGAGCGCGACGGCTTCACGGCCGGCGAGCAGCCGGTCGCCGGCGTCAACTACATGGACGCGGCCGCGTTCTGCGCGTGGCTGTCGGCGGCGGAGGGACGCACCTACCGCCTGCCCGAGGTCTACGAGTGGGAGTACGCCTGCCGCGCCGGCACCGACACCCTGTTCTGGTGGGGCGACCGGCCCGATCCGCGCTTCATGAACTACGCGGTGTCGCGCATCGGCCATCCGACGCCGGTCGGCTTCTACCCGCCGAACCCGTGGGGGTTCCACGACCAGCACGGCAACGTGGCCGAGTGCTGCGAGCAGATCGGCCGGCCCGGCGGCGTGCAGAAGGGCGCCGCCTGGAACTACCCGGCCACGCTCACCGGCGCCGACATCTACGTCGACGTGCGCGGTACCTTCATGCCGCACATGCCGATCACCCGCCGCACCCTGGAGATCGGCTTCCGCGTCTGCTGCGACGCCGGTGAGGCGCCGACGCCGGGCAGCGCGGAGGGCAGGCCGGTCGTGCTGGCGGGAGGTGCCGGACCGGATCTGTCCCCACTTTCAGTCACGTTCGGCGAGCCGCTCGATTTCGGCACCACCGGCACGCAGGTCCACTCGTTCCTGGTGACCGGGTCCGGCCGCTGGCTGATGAACGACCGGCGCTCCGACGACCGCGGGGCCACCTGGGAGCCGTGCACGAAGCTGGCGTTCAACGCCCTGCAGCTCCGCGACGGGACGATCATCCAGTGCACGGGGCCGGGCGCACGCTCCTCGGGATGGGACTTCGAGGGCATGACCGGGGGCTTCGGGACGATGAAGGTGACCGTCTCGACCGACGACTGGCAGACAGTCAGCACCTTCGACGCGCCGATCGAGATCCCGCTGGGCATCCAGTTCGGCTCCGACGCCGCCATGGTCGAGCTGGACGACGGGACGTTGCTGATGGGCCTCTACGGCTGGATGGACGGCGACCAGGTGCGCGAGGACAACCCGATGTTCCCGATCGTCGACGGCGCCTACAAGACGCGGGTGATCGCCGTCGTGTCGGAGGACCGCGGCCGAAGCTGGCGGTACCGCTCGACGATCTGCAACCACCCGGAGATGGGGCGCGAGGGCGCCAACGAGACCACCATCATCGAGCTGCCGTCAGGCGACCTGTTCGCGGCCATGCGCACCGGACTGCACGGCTACCGCGACCGCCACGGCCGCGAGCACCTGGACGAGCCGCTGCTGTGCGCCTGGTCGCGCTGCGACGGGCGAAGCTGGAGCGAGCCGTCGCGGATCCACGTGCGCGACCGCCTGGTCACCGGCATCTGGCCGCGCTCGGTGCTCACCTCCCAGGGGGTGCTGGCGGTGCTGCGCTCGCGCCCCGACGGCAGCGTCATCTTCTGCCCGGACGGCACCGGCACGGTGTGGACGGAAGAGGTCGTCTACCGGACCGAACGGGGCGGCGGCAGCATGGACGGCATGGCACTGATCGATCCGGACACGCTGCTGGCGGTGTACGTGGACGAGATCTCCACGCGGGGCGAGGAACGGATCGGCCACGTCAGCGCGCTGCCGATCACGGTGCGCAAGAAGGCGTGACGTCCGGCGCGCCGCGTCCCGGCCCGGCCGTCCCGGCGGGGCACTGGCGCGCGACGGTAACGTACGGTAACGTCAGGCGTTGCGGTCGGGAGGGGATGCAGGCCCGACTCTCGATCGCTCCAGGAGGCAGATGCAGTGGCTGACAACGCGTCCCAGGAGTATCCGGCGCGCCTCTCGGTGGAGTACCCCGACGGGCAGAGGAACCGGCTCTCGGTGTTCGTGCGGATCATTCTCGCCATACCGATCCTGATCATCGGCGCGCTCGTGACCGGCTCCTCCCAGACCGGCCAGGCGGACCCGGGATGGGACCTCGGTCGCACCGAAGCGCTGGTGGGTGCGGTCGGGTTGTTCCTGGCCACGGCGCTGATGATCCTGTTTCGCCGGAAGTACCCGCGCTGGTGGTTCGACTGGAACCTGGAGGTGGCGCGGTTCACCACCCGGATCAACGCCTATCTCCTGCTGCTGCGGGACGACTATCCGTCCACCGACGAGCGGCAGGCGGTGACGGTGGACATCGACTACCCGGACGCGCAGAACGATCTCAACCGCGTGCTGCCGCTGGTCAAGTGGTTCCTGGCCATCCCGCACTACATCGTCCTGAGCGTGCTGGGTGCGGCCGGCGTGGTGGTGGTCGTCCTCGGCTGGTTCGCGGTTCTCTTCACCGGGGCACTGCCGATGTGGATGTTCCGGTTCCTGGAGGGGATGATGCGCTGGGGCCTCCGCGTCACCGCCTACGCGTTCCTGCTGACGACGGACCGCTACCCTCCGTTCCGGCTGGGCGAGTAGCGTCCGATGGTCTGACCGGAGCGTGAGCGGGATTCGATCGGCAGATCGAGGATGGTCCGGCTCGCTCTCAAACGGCTGCTTCACGACCGGTCGCTGAGCGTAGCGCTGGCACTGGCTGCGGTGCTCTGCGTCGCCGCGTTGAGCAGCGTGCCGGTCTACACGCGCGGGGTGCTGCAGAGGCTGCTGCGCGCCGATCTGGAAGGGCTGCAGCACGCCGGGGCGACGTTTCCCGGGCGGCTCCACGCGGAGATCGACTTCTCCAAGCCCGCCCGCGGCGGCGACGGCTTCGCGCGGTATCAGGCCGTCGCCGCGGAAGTCGCACGGCTGGTCGAGGATCTGGCAGTGCCCGTGCTGGCCGGCACGCAGCAGCTCACGCTCGGCCCCGTGTTCTTCCAACCCCGCGGGCGGCCGGGCGCGCGGCGGCTGATCAAGGTGGAGGCGCTCTCCGGTCTTGCCGACCACGTACGGATCACCCGCGGCCGCCTGTTCGACGGCGCGCGCACCGACGCTCCACCGGGCGCCCCCTACGACGCGATCGTGACCGAGCGCGCGGTCGCGCAGCTCGATCTGCGGCTCGGCGCCACGTACCAGCTCGATCGGACTTCGCCGGACGGAACGGGGCCGCTGGAGGTGACCGTGGTCGGCGTGTTCACCGTGGCCGACGAGCGCGATCCGTTCTGGTTCCTGCCGCTTCGCTTCTATGACGACAGCTTCCTGGTCGACGACGGGCGTTTCCGGCGGGAGCTGCTGCACGCGGGCTCCGAGGGGCTGAAGGCGGCGCAGTGGCACTACGCCCTGGACTACCATCACCTGGCCGTGGGCGACCTGCCGCGTGTCGAACGCCTGCTCGACGCCTACGGCCGCCGCGCGGCGGCTGCGCGCCTTCGGTGGCGGGTGGCGTTCCGGGACACGCTTGTCACCTACCGGGAACGGGCGCAGCGGCTGCGGATGACGCTCTGGTTCCTGCAGGTGCCGGTGCTCGTGGTGGTGCTGCTGTTCACGCAGGCGATCGCCCGGGCGCGGGTGGAATCGGAACGCATCGAGCTCGCCACGTTCATCAGCCGCGGCGCCCACCGGCGCCAGCTCGCGAAGCGCACGCTGGTCGAGGGCGGGCTGCTCGCGGTGGCCGCGCTGCTGATCGGTCTGCCGGCGGGGCTCGTGCTCAGCCGGCTGGTGGGAGCGTCGGCGGGCTTTCTGACCTTCGTGCAGCGGCAGGCGCTGCCGGCAACGTTCGACGCGCGCGTTCTCGGCGCGGGAGCAGCGGGGGCGCTGCTGTTCCTCCTCTTCATGCTCGGCTCCTCGCTGCGCCACGCCCGGCCCAGCATCGTCCAACAGGAACGTGCGGTCGCGACCGGTACCCTGCAACCACGGCGAGCCGGTATGGCCGCCGCAATCGGGCCGGCACTGGTCGGGCCGGCACTGGTCGCGGCGGCGCTGTACGGCCTGCTGCGCGTCTCCGCTCGGGAGGCCATCCTGGCGCGGACCGGCGTCAGCGGCGCCGACCTCTCGCTCGATCCGCTGCTTTTCGCGGGCGCCGTGTTGTTCACCCTGGGCATGTCGCTGCTGTTCGTGGCGGTCTTTCCGTACCTGGTGCAACTGGTCTTCAGGTCCGGCCGCCGTATCTGGAGCCCGGTGTGGTTCGGCGCGCTGGCGCGTCTTGGCCGCGCCGGCGGGGAGCGCATGAGCGTGATGCTGTTCCTGACGCTGGCGTTCGCCTTCGGCGTGTTCTTCAGCATCACCGCGCGGACCGTCAACGCCGGCATCGAGGACCGCATCCGCTATCGGGCCGGAGCCGATCTGGTCATCGAGCCGCTGTGGCTGCGCCGTCCGGCAGCCTCTGCCGGGGGGCCGGGCGGCGACCGCTACGTGGAGCCGGACCTGCATCGTTATGCCGCGATCGACGGCATCGAGAGGATCACCGGCGTACTGCGGCGTTCCGGCGTGACCGCCGTGATCGGCGACGGACGCGGCACGGTGGTCGAGCTGATGGCGGTGGTGCCTGACGGCTTCGCCCAGGTCGCCTGGTTTCGGACCGGCCTGCTGCCCGCGCACGGCAACCACTACCTCAACCTGCTGGCCGCCGACCCGCGCGCCCTGCTCCTCTCCACCACGCTGCAGCGTGCCTACGGGATCGAGATCGGCGATCCCGTACGCCTGACCTGGGCCGGACAGGCGCCCCTGTCCGGCCACGCGGCTGCGTTCGTGGATTTCTGGCCGACCTACGACCCTCACGACGGCCATCTGGTGGTCGGCAACCTGGCGTACGTCCATGCCAGGATGCAGATCGAGCCGTATGAGCTGTGGGCCGAACGCGCGAACGGCGCCGACAACCGCACCATCCTGGACGGCATCGACCGCGCCGGCGTGCGCATCGCGGATCTCACCGATACGGGCGCGAAGATCGGCGCCGCGCGGCGTGAGCCCATGACGCTGGGGCTCAACGGCACGCTCACCATCGGCTTTCTGCTGGTCACCGGGGTCGCGGCGGCCGCGTTCGTGATCGCGGCCGTGATCGCGCTCCGCTCCCGGCAGGCGGAGCTGGCCGTGATCCGCTCGATCGGACTGTCGCGCCGGCGCGTGGTCGCGATGGTGGGGTGGGAGCAGCTCCTGATGGCGCTCTCGGCGGTGGCCGCCGGCGTGGTGCTGGGCGCCGTCGCCGCCAGGATCTACGTGCCGACGATGCAGGTGGTGACCGCCGCTGCCGAACGCGTGCCGCCGCTGCGGGTCGTGGCTCTCACCGGCGACTTCGTCCGCCTCTACGCGATCGCGGCGGCGACGTTCGTGGCCGGCGCGCTGGTGGTGCGCGGCCTGATCGGGCGGCTGCGGATCCACCAGGCCATACGGCTGGGACAGGAGTGATGGCGCCGGACGCGGCGCGGGTGCGGGCGGCGGCCTGGCTGGCCCTGCTGCCGGCGCTTGCCGGGTGCCTGTTCCCTCGCGAGGAGGAGCCGCTGGCGCCGCCGCTGGTGCGCCCGGCCGAGGTCACCTACCGGACGGTGCCGGCGGTGCGCAAGACGATCGAGCGGACCGTGGTGGTGACCGGCCACGTCACCTACCGCACGCAGAGCGCGGTGGCCTTCGAGCGTGGCGGCAGGCTGCGCCGCATCGCCGTGGAGTTCGACGAGCCCGTGCGCGCGGGTGACCTGCTGGCCGAGCTGCACAACGACGATCTGGAGGTTCGCCTCCGGGAGCGGGAGATCGCGCTGCGCAAGGCGGAGCTGCGTTACGAGCGCGCCCGGGCTCGTGGCGACGACCGCTTCGAGACGGAGTTGACGGCGCTGGACGTGGAGCTGGCAGCGCTGCACCTGGAGGTCGCCCGGCGGGACCTGCTCGGCAGCGAGCTGCGCGCGCCCCTGGACGGCATCGTCACCTACACGCTGCCGGCGGCTCCCGGCGATCACCTCGATCCGTTCGTGACGGTCGTGCGGCTTGCCGATCCCGCTGAGATGGTGGTCGAGTACCGCGGCGCCGATGCCGGCCGTTTCAAGCTCGGCGTCGAGGTCGATCTGACGGTCGGCGCCCACCAGGCGCGACACGGTGGCCGGGTGATGGAAACGCCCTCATCGCTGCCGCCGGCGCGGCTGACGCAGGAACCCGCGTCGCGCGACCGGATACGCATCCGCATGCACGCCCCCCTGCCGGAGCTCTTCGTCGGCCAGTCGGTGCACGTCGTGCTGACCGAGGAGCGCCGCGATGACGCGGTGGTCATCCCGCGCAACCTGGTCCGCAGCTACCTGGATGCCGACTACGTGTACGTGCTCGCCGGCGGCGAGAAGCAGGAACGCGCCGTCGAGGTCGGGCTGGTGACCGCGAGCGAGGCGGAGATCGTGCGCGGACTGGACGCCGGGGAGCCGGTCATCGTCAGGTAGGCCCCGCGCTCTCCGCGGTCCGGTCGCCGAGCGCTGCGCGAACGGCGCGGAGATAGGTCCGGCTCACCGGGATGTCCTGGCCGGTCGTGAGACGCAGCACCGTGCGCCCATCCTTGGGCATCACGCGCTTCATGTACGGCTTCGCGACCCAGTACGAGCGGTGCACCTGCAGGCCGTGGGCGCTGAGCTCGGCTACCGCATCCGCGAATCTCATCAGGACCAAGGCTGACCCGGCCGGCGTGTACGCCTTGACGTAGTGGTCTTCCACCTTGAGGTAGATGAGGTCGGTGCCGAGTTGCCGCGGCAGACGGTCGAACACCGATCGTGGCCGCGTCAGTGGTGTGGCCTCGGCGCGGGGGGCGGCTGCCGGCGCCGGGTCGTTGCAGCTCAGGCGGACGGCGTGGTCGCCGGTGCCGTCCGGGACGGTTCGCGCGGCCGGCTGTGTCTCTTCCTGAAGGGTCGCTTCCTGCAGGCCTGGAGCCGCGTTCAGCTTGACGCGCTGCAGGGCGACGAAATGGACCAGAAGCGTCGCCGGCATCATCACGGCCAGGACCCGGAGGTAGGTGATGGGCAGGCCGCCCACGCACTCGGGCCGCAGGAGCTGATCGATCGAGCACACGATCCCCGTCGCGGGCACGGCGGCGAGCAGCGTGGTGCCGGCCAAGCCGATCGTAGCCGCCCGCGGCGTGCGTTCGCGCAGCCAGTACAGCGCCACGGCGCTCATGCAGAAGCACACGGGCCAGGCGACGAAGTACCACAGCGACCAGTAGCCCAGGCGCCGCAGCGGGGAAAGCTGCTCGTAGGTGCTGATGGGGCCGATGATGGTGAAAACCGCGACGACCGCGGTGAGGGCGGCCAGCACGTCGCGGACCATGCGCGGCGTGAGCAGTTCCCGGTACGTGTGCCGCATCAGGCGCGGTCGATCGTTGCCGTCCAGGAGTGTCGCGCGCTTTCCGGAGCCTCTCCGCTCCGGTGTCGAAGGACCCATAACATCTTCCACGGCAGTCCTCCCGTCGTTCAGTCAGTTCATCTGTCGGCAATATATGAACGCCGGTTCGGGAATTTCAAATCCGCTGAAGCCAAGCGAATTGTGTGCCGGCACTCGAGGGGCGTGCGCAACGACCAGCCGTGCGATGATGTGTCGTTATCGCAGTGACCGGAACCACACACGCCGGCCGGTCAGGCCGGTGTTTCTACGTCTCCACCCGCGGCGACGACCGCTGGTCCGGCATGGTCCCCGCGCCGTCCGGAAAAGAGGCACGGGATGCCGACGGGCCGTTCGCCACCCTCACCCGCGCGCGCGACGCGATCCGGGAGATCAAAGCGCGGGGAGGGATCGACGGACCGGTCGACGTGCTGGTCCTGGGCGGTACCTATCGGTTCGGCGAGCCGTTGGTGCTGGAGGCATGCGACTCCGGCACGCCGGAGGATCCGGTGACGTACGCCGCGTTTCCGGGCGAGCGGCCGGTCCTGAGCGGCGGCCGGGCGCTCACCGGCTGGGAGCCGTACCGGGGCGAGGTCGTGCAGTGTCCGGTGCCGCCCGGAACCATGTTCCGGCAGCTCTTCCACGACGACCGGCGCCAGGTCCGGGCGCGCTGGCCGGCGCGCGACCCCGCCGATCCGCGCTACGGCGGCTGGGCGTTCATCGACGAGGTGCTGCCGCAGGAGGAAGGCGAGCAGTACCCGCGCACCTTCCGCTGCGGGCCGGAACGGCCGCCGAGGCGCTGGGCCAGACCGCGGCAGGCGGAGGTCTTCATCCACCCGTGGCTGTGCTGGCTGAACGACATCATCCCGGTCGATTCGGTGGACGCGTCGGGCGCCATCACGCTGACGCGCTGCTCCCACCACGGCAAGCACGAGCTCACGGTCGGCAACCGCTTCATCGTCGAGAACGTGCTGGAGGAGCTGCGGGGTCCCGGCCAGTGGTGCCTGGACGCCGAGGCCGGCACCGTCTACTTCTGGCCGCCCGGCGGCTCCGCCGATGACGGCACGGTCGTCGCTCCGGTCACCGACCGCATCTTCGAGCTGCGCGGCAGCGCGGCGGCCCCCGTGCACGACGTCCACATCCGCGGCTTCACCTTCGCCCATACCCGCTCGCCGTTCCCGGACCATCAGCACGCGGAGACCTTCCACTCGCCCGGACTACGCGGCGGCACCGTCCACCTGGAACACGCCGAGCGCTGCCGGGTCGAGCGCAACACCTTCCGCGCCGTCGGCGCGGACGGCGTCCACCTGGAGGGACCCAACGCGCACCACACCATCGCCTCCAACGAGTTCGCCTACCCGGGCGCGTGCGGGGTGTCGGTCGGCAGCAACTCGAAGCAGAACACCGTCACCTGGATGGACCGCGAGGTGGTGGCCGAGCGCACCAGAGAATACCCGCGTTTCACCGGCAACGTGATCCGCAACAACCACATCCACCACAACGGCGCGATCAAGAAGCGCTGCGGCGCGATCCAGGTGTTCGCCATGAACAGCGTCGACAACGTGATCGCTCACAACCTCATCCACGACACCTCCGACAAGGCGGTGATGATGAAGGACGGCTTCGGGCGGATCACGGTCGAGTACAACCGCATGGAGCGCCTGGGCCTGGAGTGCGCGGACACCGCCGCGGTCATGTCCGAGTCGTGGTTCGTGCTCCCCGACGACCCGGACCTGGACAAGGGACTGGTGATCCGCAACAACCTGATCCGCGACGTGATCGGCTGCGCCGCCTACGGCACGCCGATGCAGCGCGACTACGTGCGCGGCACCAGGGCCGGCGGCAGGATCTGGACGCCGTACTTCAACTGGGGGATCTACTCGGACAACACCGGCATGAGCATCCTGGTCTCCGGGAACATCGTCGCCGGCACCGTGCTCGGCGGCGTGTCGCTGCCGGTGGGCAACCCCACCGACATCCTGATCGAGAACAACGTCTTCGTGGACGCGCTGGCCAGCCAGGCCGACCTGCAGATCGGCGGCGGCCGGACCAGGGGCGAGGGGGCGTCCGGGAACCGCTTCGTGCGCAACGTCATCTCCTACACGACAAGCGATGCAGCCCTGCTGAACACCACCGAGCAGACCCGTACGGCCTTCGTCGAGTGCGACCACAACCTGTATTGGCCCGCCGCGGGGCAGACGCCCGTGGTGAACGGCGTGCCGGACGGATCGTTCGACGCGTGGCGGGAGCTGGGCTTCGACCGCCACTCCGTGTTCGCGGACCCGCTGTTCGTGGACTACGCGAGCGGCGACTTCCGGCTGCGTCCCGAATCGCCGGCGTTCACGCTCGGCTTCCGGCCGATCGACGTGCACCGCATCGGGCTGGAGTCGCCCGGTTCGGTGGGTGCCGGTTCAGGCTCGGAGCGGACGTGAGCGACCCGCCGCCGGCAGGTTTCCTCAGCTCGGTGGGGCTGCGGCTGCTGCGGGTCGACCCGCGCCCGTTCGACGCCTGGGTACCCAGCATGCGCCGCCGCGGCGAGCAGCAGGCGCGCGACGGGAAGCCCGACGCGGCGTTCGCGCTGAACCGGCCGCGCGTCCCGGAGCCGTCCGGCCTCACGCGGCCGTACTACCTGGCGGAGCTGCCGGTCACCAACGCCGTCTACCGCCGCTTCGTCGCCGAGACCGGACACCGGCAGCCGGGCGGCGTGGTGATGGACATCCACCGCCGGATGCACCGGGGGCAGACCTGGGAACTGGCGGATTTCGCGGGCGACGACCTGCCGGTCACCGGCGTGGACGACGGCGACATCGCCGCCTTCTGCGCCTGGCTCAGCGAGCGCGACGGCCGCGCCTACCGCGTGCCGACCATCAACGAGTACGAGTACGCCAACCGCGCCGGCACCGACTCCCTCTTCTGGTGGGGACCCTGTCCGGACGTGCGCCGCATGAACTTCGCGCTGTCGCGCATCGGCCATCCGGCACCGGCCGGCTCCTATCCTGCCAACCCGTGGGGCTTCCGCGACCTGCACGGCAACGTCTGGGAGTACTGCGCCGACCGCGACTGGTTCATGGCCATGGGGTCGGCGTTCAACTCGCCGCAGGTCCTCACCGGCGCCGACGCATGGGGGAACTTCAACCAGGGGCCGAACCTCATGCGCCTCCTGAGCACCGGCTTTCGCCTGGCGTGCGATGGGGGCGAGGCAGCACGCGGTGGCGAATACGAGCCAACCGAGGCGCGCGTCCTGATCGTCGGGGCCGGCGGCGAAGGTCCGGCCATCCCGTCGCTGGAGGTCTCGGTCGGCGATCGTATCGGCCTGGGGCCGGTCGCGACCAACGCCGTCAACATGCTGGCCACCCGAGACGGCACCTGGGTGATCAACGACAAGCGTTCGACCGACCGGGGAAGCACGTGGCACTCGTGCCCGCAACTCGGGGAGGCGAAGTGCCAGCTCCGCGACGGCACGGTGCTGGCCGTGCTCGGCCCGGACTCGGGAGGAGGCCCCTGCCGCATCGACGATCCGCTGTCCGGTCAGGGCCGGATCGCGCTGCGCCGCTCCACCGACGACTGGGCCTCGGTCGAGGAGTTCGACGCGCCCGTGCACGTCCCGCTGGGCCGCCAGTTCCTGCCCGTGCGCGGCCTGGTGGAGATCGACGACGGACGCCTGCTGTTGACCATGTACGGATACCTGGACGGCGACCTGATCCGCGAGGACTCGCCGGTGGCCTTCGAGCTGGACCCGGAGTGGATCAAGACACGGGTCATCCTGGTGGAGTCGACTGACGGCGGGCGGAGCTGGCGGTACCGGTCGACGGTCAGCTATCGCCCGGACCTGACCAGCGAGGGACAGAACGAGAGCGACCTGCTGGTGCTGCCGGACGGCGACCTGATCGCGGTCATGCGCACCGGCATCCACGGCACCCGCGACCCGCACGGCCGGGAGTTCCTGGACCAGCCGGTGCTGATGACCTGGTCCGCGGACGCGGGCCGCACCTGGACCGATCCGCAGCGCATCCACGTCGGCGACCGCCTGATCACGGGGATCTATCCGCGCCTGCAGCGCACCGCCGGCGGCGTGCTGGCCCTGTTCCGGGCGCGCCCCGACGGCAGCGTCGTATTCAGCCCGGACGGCGCCGGCTCGCTCTGGACCGATGAGGTGTTCCACTACCGGGCCGATGAAGGCCGTCGTCACGCCGGCATGCAGGACCTGATCCCGGCCGGCCCGGACACCGTGCTGGTGACCGACCTGATCATCGACAACGCCGCCGAGCGCCGGTATCACGTCGAGGGAGTGCCGATCACGGTCACCAAGCGCTCGGCGGCCGGCCGATCGTGACCGACAGCTTCGAAGCGCTGGCGGACGCGGCGCGCAAGGTGATCGCCGGCTGCCCGTGGACGACGGTGCGCACCGTGGAGGAGTACGCCGCGTACATCCGCAGCGAAGCGGACGAGCTGTCGGCCGCCGTCGCGAACGGAGATCGGGAGAACGTCAGGGAGGAACTCGGCGACCTGCTGTTCAACGTCGTGGTCTGCATGCTGCTGGCCGAGCGGAGCGGCTCCTTCCCGGCGCGCGAGGTCATGGACGGCGTGGTCGCCAAGATGCGGCGCCGCAAGCCGTTCGTGTTCGACGGTACGCAGGTCACGGTGGAGGAGGCCAAGCGGCTGTGGGCGGAGGAGAAGGCGAGGGAGAAGCGCTCCCGCTGACCGTCGCCCCGGCCCGTGCTACGGTGCCGCATGTCTCAAGCGGAGCTACTGGAGCGTGCCGGGCGCATATTCGTCGGCGGCACGATGGGGGAGTTTCACCTGCCGGACGACGCCTCCATGGTGTTCGTGCGGGCGCAGGGCAGCAAGCTCTACGACGCCGACGGGCGCGAGTACGTCGACTTCCTGAACGGCAGCGGGCCGATGATCCTCGGCCACTGCCACCCGGCGGTGGTGGCGGCCGTGACCGAGCAAGTGCAGCGCGGCACCACCTACTTCGGCGTCAACCGGAAGGTCATCGAGCTGGGCGAGCGCATCGTCGACGCCTCACCGTGCGGGGAGAAGATCCGCTTCGTGGCCACCGGCTCGGACGCCGTCACCTTTGCCGTGCGCATGGCGCGGGCGTTCACCGGGCGCAGGCGCGTGCTGCGCTTCGAGGGCGGCTGGCACGGCGTCAGCGACTTCGCCCTGCACGGCGCCAAGCCGCTGGCGCCCAGCGCGTATCCGCGCGCCACGCCGGACGCCGCAGGCCTGCCGAGGGCGATGCCCGACGACCTCCTGCTGTCGCCGTTCAACGACCCGGAGATGGCGCGCGAGCTGATCGAGCGGCACGCCGGTGACTTGGCCGCGGTCTGCGTGGAGCCGCTGCAGCGCTGCATCCGCCCCAAGCCGCCCTTCCTCGAGACCCTGCGCGAGCTCACCGCCAAACACGGCATCATCCTCATCTTCGACGAGGTGGTGACCGGCTTCCGCATCGCCTGGGGCGGCGCGCAGGAGCGCTACGGCGTGGTGCCGGACCTGGCCGCCTACGGCAAGACGATCTCCGGCGGCCACCCCAACGCCGCCGTCTGCGGCCGCGCGGACGTGCTGGAGACCGTCAATCCGTGGCGGGCGCTCGACGACCCGCAGCGCACCTTCGTGTCCGGGACCTTCAACGGCAACCCGCTCTCGGCCGCTGCCGGCCTGGCCACGCTGAACGTGCTGGCCGAGCCCGGCACCTACGAGCGGCTCGACGCGATGGCCGACCGCATCCGCACCGAGGTCGTTTCGATGGGGCGCGAGTTCTCGATCCCGCTGCTGGTCGGCGGCGACGGACCGGTGCTGCAGGTGCTGTTCACGGAGGCGGACGAGATCATCAACTACGAGAGCATGCTCTACGCCGACAAGGAGCGAGCGTTCCGCTTCGGCGTCGGCATGATCAGGCGAGGCTTCTTCGTCAGCCCGTACGAGAAGATCTACCTGTCGACCGCCCACACCGACGAGGACCTGGATCGCGCGCTGGCGGCCATGCGCGAGGTGCTGAAGGAGCTGCCCGACGCGGCATGAAGGCCCCAAGGCGGTTATGAAGGCGGTCGTCAAGACGCGCCCGGAGCCGGGCAACGTCGAGCTGCTGGACCTCCCGGAGCCAACCGCCGGGCCGGACCAAGTGGTCATCCAGGTCCACAACGCCGGCATCTGCGGCACCGACATCCACATCCTGAAGAGCGAGTACGTGATCCATCCGCCGGTGGTCATGGGCCACGAGGTGTGTGGCGAGATCGTCGAGACGGGCTCCGCCGTCACCGGCTTCGCGGTGGGTGACCGCGTCACAGTCAATCCGACCGCGGCCAAGCTGTGCGGGACCTGCCGCTACTGCCGCTCCGGCGCGCCGTTCTTCTGCATCGACCGCGCGGGGCTCGGCAGCGGGATCGACGGCGGCTTCGCCCGATACTGCGCGGCCCGGCAGGGCATTCTCTTCCGGATCCCGGACGGTTTGGACTCGACCGTTGCCGCGCTGAGCGAGCCGCTGGCCTGCGTCTACCAGGCGGTGGTCGAGCTCACCGAGATCAAGGCGGGCGAGCTGGTCGTGGTGACCGGCCCCGGCCCGATCGGGCTGATGGCGCTGCTGCTGGCCAAGGTGCGCGGCGCGCGCGTACTGGTGCTCGGCACCGGCGCGGATGCCGTACGGCTCGACTGCGCCCGCAGCCTGGGCGCCGACGCCGTTCTTGATGTGGAGCAGGAGGACGCGGCCGCGGTGGTGGCCGACCTGACCGCCGGCTACGGCGCGGACGTCGCCCTGGAGTGCTCGGGAGCGGCCGGCGGCGCCGCGCAGTGCCTGGAGCTCCTCAAGAGCCAGGGCTCCTACACGCAGGTGGGCATCTTCGGCGCGCCGATCCGGGTGAACCTGGACGCGGTGGTGATCAAGCAGCTCCGCGTCCAGGGCTCCATCTGCCACACGTGGCAGACCTGGGAGCGCACCATGGCCTTTCTGGCGTCGGGCGCGATCGACCTGTCCCCGCTGATCTCCACCCGCCTGCCACTCACCCGCTGGCAGGAAGCGTTCGACGGGGTGATCGCCAAGCGCTCGATCAAGACTCTCCTGTACCCCGACGATTCCGACCAAGGAGGAGTACGACCATGAAGACGAGACAACCGGACCCGATCATCGCTGAAGTCCGGGCCATCCGGCAGGCGTACGCCGCGCGATTCGGCTACGACGTGGATGCGATCTTCAGGGACATTCGAGCCAGACAGGAGGCGTCCGGGCGCGAGTACATCCGCCTGCCGGCCGGACGCGCTGCTGCCGACCACGAGGATTGATCGACTCTCGGCGCAACAAATGCCGATTCTTGGTGTGATCAATAGCGGCGGATCAGATGGTGTAGTTGCGCAGAGGTTGGGTCTGATGAGGTTGCAGGGCGTTGGAGGCGAACTCGGCGTCGGGGACGCCGGTCGGGTAGTCCTGTTCGACCAGCTCGGCGACCACGGACAGGCCGGTGTCGGTGGTGGTGGTGCGGGACCTGTGCTACTGCCGCCGGTGCCGTTCTTCTGTAGAGCCAGGGCTCCTACGCGCAGGTGGGCATCTTCGGCGCGCTGATCCGCGTCAACCTGGACGCGGTGATGATCAAGCAGCTCCGCCTGCAGGGCTCCATCTGCCACACGTGGCAGACCTGGGAGCGCACGATGGCCTTCATTGCGTCGGGAGCCATCGACCTGTCCCCGTTGGTCTCCACGCGCCTGCCGCTCACTCGTTGGCGGGAGGCGTTCGACGGGGTGATGGCCAAGCGCTCGATCAAGACCCTCCTGTACCCCGACGACTGAGCGCGCCATGCAGCGGTTCAGCAGGCCCGCTTCGGGTCTGCACCCAGTCGAAGCAACGTGGCTATCTGATCTCGTCGATACTTCTCAGCGATGCACAACGGCGTGCCGTCCTCGTTGGGTTTGTGGATGTCGACCTGCAGGTCGTTCACCGCCCACTCGACGAGATCGTCGTTTCCGTAGTAAACCGCGCAGACGAGCAGTGTTTGCGAGTCGTCGCCTCGCGCTTGCACCACAGCACCGAGGCGAACGAGTTCTTTGGCCATCTCCAGCGTTCTGGCCTTACACAAGGGGGTGTCGAGATGCTCGCCGTCCTGGATCCTACCGTCTGGGTCTGCTTCATGCTCTTCGACGAGATACGCAAGGGTCTGAGGACTCTGCGCACAGTACACAGCCGTATCGTCTCCGAACCTCCTATTCAGGTCAGCTCCTGCCTGCACCATCCTGTCGATCTGTTCATGGTTCCCGGACCTCACGTGGCTGCAGAGTTGGTCAAAGACGGCGCGCGTCATGACGTAAGGAGGCTCCGACTCGACGACTTGCTCCACTGAAACACCGGGCAATTCTGAACGCTCTACCTTGGTCCCATAGACTTCAAGTACGAGTTCCAGCGCTCTGAGCCGCGTGGTCCAGTCGGGCACCTCGTCGCCGTGCACGTTCCATGTGGTAGCAGTGAGCGCTTCGTCGAGCACCTCCGTTATTCTGTCGCTCGAGAAGTCGGGGAAGCTGTCGGTCTCCGTTGTGGCTGCTTCATCATCGTGTACTGATGTGTCGTCGGTCTCGACAGCAGCGATCGCAAGGGTTGATGCTCGCTGCCACGCCAAGCACGGCAGGTAGCAACTAACCGCAATTTGCGAGCCAGTCATGTCGTCGTGAATCAGCAGCACGGAGGTCGAGTTCCACTCCCGTTCCGATTTGCCCCTCCATTCTTCTCGCCCCAAGGGGAAGGGCAAGCTCAACTGGCCGGCTTGTGCAATTCTGACCGACCCGGCAAGCGCTGATGGTAGCGCGATACCCATTCTGCCCTGCCCAGTCCCGTACTTCCAGTCGCTCCATCCCGACGCCCGGTGCACGCGCCATGCGGCTCCCGAGTATGTCGGGTCGTAATCCGCATTGCCAAACACAGCCACCTGTATAACGGTACCGTCATCCGCCCGGTAGACCGCCCATGCGCCGCCATACAGAAACGGTTTGCCGATCGTAAGCCACGCGGACGCACCCCAAGTCCCTGGGGTCGTCTTGTCGTTGAGATTCGACGTACCGCTGTCGGTAGTCTCCCCGTGCACCCACCCCAAGCCGGCGATCTCCAGCATTACCCATGCAGAGTCGGTGCCGTCCGCAACGCGCACGTCCTCCACGTCATCACCGCCGTCACGATCATCGATCACTGGGCGAACATCGCCGGAGACGATCGCTCGACCCATCTCCCGTTCGGCGACGAATATGGCGAACGTCCGTCCGCCATCATCCTTGACGGCCCAGACATGCCCAGGATAGGTATGCTGACTGACCGACTCGCCCGGACCCACCGAGCCGTAGTACCTCTCGTCCCCGTTGAAGTCGACCCAGTTATATGAGAAGCCGCGCTCCGTGTCGTTGACAAAGACGATCGCTGTAGAACGCTGCACAAGCGTCTCTGACTCGCGAATCGCGTCCGGTGCGTGGCGCTTCAGTGCCTTCAGCCTCACACCGCCTTCCACGCACTCCGCGGTGCCGAGAACACAACCATCGATCCAATTCTTGACGGCTGCCACGCGGGTGTAGACGGCTACCACGGGATAGCCGGAAGGATCGTGCCCCGAAATTGAGGCGATGCCGACCAGCCCATAGGCGCCGTCATCATCGGTCCTCACCAGCAAAGGGCCGCCGCTATCTCCGTCCCTTATGCCCCTGGCACGATCTCCCGCGCATATGGTCCGATCGTGTACGATCTCACCCTTGGCATCTACGAAGGAGTGTTTCACCCGACAGGAGTCAGCATGGTGGAGCGGCGCACTGACGATTTTGAACAGCCCATCTCGGTCCCGCTGGCCATTCTCGTCCTCGCCGTACCCCACCATCACCGCCGTAGTCCCGTTAGCAGCATAGAGCCCCTCGTCCTCAAGGCCGAGAACTTCGACTGGGACCATGTCTGAGGACACGAACGGCCGAACGGTCTCAAGGAGCGCAACGTCGTTTCTGAATCCGTCGCCCTGCCAGTAGTAGTCCGGATGAGAGATCACTCGCTTGACTGGCATCTTTTCCCAATCATCGTCCGGCCACCCACGCGAAAGGTCGTTGATCTCATCAGGTCCGATGGTGGAACCATCTCCCTTGACCACGCAGTGGGCAGCCGTGAGCACCCAGGTCGGGGCGATTATTGCCCCGGTGCAATACCCATAGCCATCGCCCACGTATGCGACGAATCGGAACGACTCGGGGGGCATGCGCTGCGCGCCGGTGAGCGCATCGGCACAATCGGTGGAGGCGATCAAGAACAATATCAACGCGCCACCCAGTAACGGAGACGAGCATCCGTGCACAAACCTCGTCGGTCTACGTCTGATCCAAGTGACTGTTCGCTCCATCATCTCTCACTTCCAAAGCGCCTACATAGAGCCGTCGCCACTCTCTCAGATAGCCAAGGGCAATGCTCGAGTAGCGAGTCTGCGACAATGGCGCCGATCCGCATATGTTCTGTACGGAGGCGTTTAATTGCAGGCGCCAGTGATACAATCACGGGGTCGACGAGCGCCTCGGCCTCTCTGTACGCAGGTTCTGACTCGAAACACGCCTTCACTTTGGCATTCTGATACCACGTGGCTATGCCTTCTTCGAGGACGTTTGTGGCGCGGCCTTCGCGGCAGGGGATCCATGGATCAAGCAGATGTACGCATTCATGAGCCAGTTGCCACGTGGCGCGCAGCTCGTCCGTGGCCGTGATGACGATGTCGGTCGCGCCGCTAGTTCCCCGAAAGACCGGGTGGGGATGGCCTTGCGATAGCACTTTGATAGCGCACAGTGTGGCTCTTGGTGGTCCGAATCGTCGCGCGAGATCTGCCAGGAAGTGGCGCGCAGCGTTATGCAGGCGGTCACCGAGGTCCCGCCCTGTGGAGTCTCGAATATGGATGTCTTCCATGACTATTATCGACGGCTATTTCGCTTCCCCAGTGCTCACTGCAGTCGTCAACACCTCAACAATCCGTTTATTCCCACGTGCCGTGTGCGTGTATCCGCCTCATCGGCCCTCTGGCCTTCAACGCTCCCACGACATGTCATGGTGGCGGTTCACGCCCGCGACAGTCGGTGTCAGACACCATCTGAATCGAATGCGGCTCCTCACTATCACTAGATTCGGCTGAGATGGAGGCGGAATCCGGGAAGAACCGGCGCGCCGTCGACACCGTCGGGATCGTCCAGCACCTGAACGTCGACGCCAGGGCGGTAAACATACACGCGACGTGCGAACGGGTCGATCAACCAGCCGAGCCGCAGACCGTTTTCGATGTACTCGCGCATCTTCTCCTGCGCGCTGCCAAGCGCATCACTAGGCGAGAGCAACTCGATTGCAAAGTCCGGACACAGCGGCAGGAAGCGGTCCTGCTGCTCCCGTGGCACGGTTTCCAGACGATCGTGTCGAGTCCACGCCGCATCGGGCGCGCGGACTGCGGAATTGGCCAGGATGAATCCGCCTGAGGACTCGGTTGCAACCCCGGTTCCGTCTCGTTCGGCCCAGTGAGCCAGTTGGGTGACGATGCGCAGGTTGATGTGACTAGTCCGAAAGGACGCGGGCGCCATGATCAACAGATCTCCACTGGCAGTGCGCTCGATGCGCAGGTCGCTGTTGAGGCGACAGAACTCGTAGAATCGGTCGTTCGACAAAAGGCCGAGAGGGCGGATGCGCAATGGGAAGCAGTGAGCGGCGTCCGACGCTTCGTCACGCGCCTGAGCCGGGCTGACATCGGTCAGAGCGGTTTCGTGTGCCACTGGTCCACCGAGCGTAAGCGCGTGAAGCGGGGTTGACAACAGTCGGCGTCGACTGTCTCGACTGTCGCGCTCACCTGAGGGTTCAATTCGTCGCGGCGTCGCGGCGGACGATCTCCTTCACGTCCGGTAGCCGGCGTGTCGGGTGGACCTCCAGGGTGTCCGTGGCGAGACGCCGCTGGATGGCCTCGGGCAGGTCTCGGTTGCGCTCGTACTGCGGCACGTAGCGCAGGACCAGTATCATGCGCATGCGGTCGCGCGGGGTCCACGGCAGCACCCCGTCGGTGACCAACTCGTCATCACCACCATGTCGCCGGCGCGGGGCGTGATGTTCACGACACCCTCCGGGAGCGCGACCCAGCCGAAATCGGCGCGGGCGCAGTGCAGCCACGGCGGCAGTTGTGGCAGTCTTCCAGGTGATGATCGAGATCGCGAGACAAGAGATTGCGGAGATTCCCTGCATCGTGCTGCGCGACACGCGCCTCCGCGCGGCTCCCGTGGTGGTGCACTACCATGGCTGGACCGGCAGCAAGGGGACTGTGGAGAATCCGGACCAGTCCCTAGTGCAACTGGCGTCGGCCGGCTTCCTGGTCGTGGCCCCCGACTGCTACGAGCACGGCGAACGCAAGACCGATGCCTGGTTTCGTGCCCAGTTCAACGGCTGGGCATTCGTCTGTCAGGCCATGGACCGGACCCGCCAGGAGGCAGCGGGGTTGCTGGAGGCGGTCATGGCGCTGCCCGACAGCTCTTCGGGGCAGCCGCAGGTAACCGGCACCTCGATGGGCGGTCTGATCGCGCAGATGGTGTTCGCCGAGAACAAGGCCTACGTCTCGATGGTGTCGGTGGTGGGACGTTCCAGCTTCTTCCAGGCTGACGAATGGTGCCGGCAGGCGCAGCGGGGCACCTGGTGCGACGACTGGTGCGCAGAGTACGCGACTCAGTCTCACCCGGACCGGTTCACCGACCGGCCGGCCCTGTTCATCGACGGCGGTCTCGACACCGACTGCCCGGCGGCCATCAACGCGGAGACGGTGCGGCTGATCAATGCCGGTGGCGGGCAGGCCGAGCATTTCGTGGACCCGGAGGTGGGGCACGCCTTTTCGCCGATCATGCGCCGGAAGTTCGTCGACTGGGTGACCGGCCACGCCGAGGCAGCGGGTTAGGCCGGCGGAGTTAGCCCGGCGCCGTGTCGCGGCGCACGATCTCTTTCACGTCCTGGTAGCCGGCATGGCTGGTAAGCTCCAGCGTGTCCGGGGAAAGGCGCTGCTGGATGGCCTCCGGCAGGTCGCGGCTGCGCTGGTACTGCGGCACGTAGCGCAGGACCAGGATCATGCGCCCGCGGTCGCGCGGCCCACGGCAGCACCCCGTGGGTGAATAGCTCGTTCATGACCACCATGTCGCCGGCTCGCGGCGTGATGTTCACGACGCCCTCCGGGAGCGCGTCGAGGGTCTCGATCGTGCCGTTGTTGAACAGCTCCGGGGCCGCTCGAATATCAACACTGTTCGGTGCGCTGGACCGCACGAGCGACCTACTTTTTTACAGGTTTCTGCCAAGGCCACTGATCGCAAGCCGCCTCGTGGCCAACGTCCTCGGCGCCGTCGGTCAGTGGGAACGCGAAAGCAGGCACTGAGCGGGCACCATGCCGACGAAACGCCGCTCGGCGATCGCTGCCGGTGGCATCATGCCTCCGGCTTCATGTGGAACAGGTCCTGCTCGCCGACATGCACCAGTACCGTGCCGGGCCCTCATGGCCCCGGGTTCGTCGTTTAGAAACCAACACCACCGGTCGCCGCACCCGCATCGGCGGGCACAAGGTGTCCACCTATTAGCTCGGCTGCGATGCGGCGGAGACTCAAACTGCGCGCTTGATCTCCGCGCGCATGCCCCACCTCGTGGGAGAGGGTTTTCTTGGCCGGGGTCAGCTCGGTGGGATCACGACTCCAGCCCACCGTGACGGCTGAACCGGTGGCTACTCGGAGTAGGGCGCGAGTTGTGTGATTCCGGCGACGACCAAAGCGTCCACGACTTCCTGCCAATCGGCCAAGCGGCCGGCTTCTACAGCGGTCGTACGTATCTCCGTTAGCCAAGCTGGCAGCACAAAGGAGTGGCCGGCGGCGTGGGCAGGATCCGGCAGCACAAGCGTCGACACCCAAGGGAGTCCCGTGCGGACTTGGTCCTCGGGTGCGAGGACATGGAGGAACCCGATGAGACGGTCGATGCAAAACGCTCTGCCTGGCGCGGCCGTCAACCATGCCTTGATCTCAGGTTGCATCCCGAGCGGCTCCCACCATGCGATCGGGTCGTCAAGAACCTCGTGGTAGAGGTGCGAAGTCTTGATCGCAGAGGTGGGCATGAGGGCGGCGAGTGTCGTATCGCCATGATAGTGGTCTTGAAACGGCGAGTGGCCGGAGTCGTTCAGCGCAAGCACGTGCCGAACGACGTTCGGCCAGATCCGGCGAGCCGTTGCTGCACGCCCTGAGGTTTCCTCTGCTGCCGCTGACAAAGCGCGAAGCAAGTTGCCGAGCAAAGCTGAATTGTCGGCGTAAGCATCGAGGTGTTCGTAGATGGCTACATCGTCGCCATGTTCGGCCACCGTCAGAAGGGCGCGCGCGCTTACGAGAGTGTGCGCGCCTCGATGATCCGCGTTGTCGTGCCCATGGCTAGCCAGTGACCGCTGCTGAACCGCGAGGAGAACCGCCAGCAGGTCGGTCGCGCGTGTCGAGACGCAGATGCTGGCCACCGCGGCGGGTGCGAGTGCTCGGATCGCCCCGTCGAGGCGAAACGGGAGGATAGAGCGGCTGTCCGTCTCGAAGAGTGATTGCGTGAAGGGTTCGCCGAGCGTGATGACGCTCCGTCGTCCGGTAGCACGATTCCAGCTACCGAGCACGCAGTCGCGCAGCGTTTCGGTTGCGATTCGCCACGCGGCCTCATGGTGGTGACAAGGTGCCTCCTCCGCGCACGGCGTCTTCCAGACGTGATCCATGCCACGCGCAAGATGAAGTCGGACTTCATACGCGACAGCTCGTGCAAGCTTGGCGCCTGCCCGAGAGGCTCGCTCGAAGGTAGTCCGCCCGTCCGCGTTGTCGATGTCGGCACGCAGCCGAGCGGCACCGGGGAGGAGTAGCAACGGAAGTGCCCGAGCTGCGCTGCGATCGGCGCCTTGCTGGTAGAACGTGTATGCGAAGTCGTCCGGCTCCGCACATGTCTCGCTCTCGCCGATCCGAAGCACGGTCTCAGCGGCGAAGGAGAGCTCATCGCTTGGGACGTCGGCACCTTGCAGAAGGTGAGCTTCGAGCGCGACCGTCGAAACCAAGGCGGACGCGTCTATCGGATCATGGGCTCCGAGAGACGGTGAGTCCTCGAGCAGCTTCCGGGCGATGGTTACGTCTGCCGCCAACTCGTCCGATCCGATGGGTTGGGCGCGCTCCTCCTTGGGCTCGAAGTAGTATCGAACGATCAATCGATTCGCTTCTTGTGCGCGTTCCAAATCCTTAGTACCGGGCTCCAACGCCTGTACGATGTCCTCAGGAGGCGTGGCCTGAACGTACAGGCCGTCCTGCGACTCATAAACCTGATACATGTCGCGATCTAGGCTGCTTGCCCACGCCCGCACGTGCGCTATCCGCTGTTCAGTGGAGTCGCCTGCTTCACCGTCCGGTTCCGTTGTTTCGTTGTCGCGTATTGACTCGAAATGGCGACGCGCGTTCGCAACGAGCATCTCGCCGAGCGCGCGGAGCTCTGTGGCACGTTCCTTGTCTGATTTCATTACCATGAAAGCGGCTGCCTCGCGTAGCGACCACTTCCGGCGCTCCGATGCTACGAGGCCCTCGGAGTCAGCCGCGTATCCCTGGTGCTCAGCTACGACTCGCGCGAACTCGAATTTCCAGATTAGAGGTTCCACGAGATAGGAATCTAGTAGATGGTCTGCGTTCTCGAGATGCCGGACGAGGAGTCCTAATACGAGACTGACCATCGCGAGGTTTTCACAGCCATCGAGCAGTATGGCGACTACGGTCCTGATCGGAGTGCCGGTCTCGATGTGTTGGTCGCACACTCTTTCCAGCGCCTGTAGCGCGCTTAAGCACGGGAATGGTCCGACTCCGGTTCCTCGGTACCAGAGCCATACGTGACGATCACCGACGAAACATTGACGCTTACCGGTGATCTCGAGCTCGATCTGGGATGAACCAAGAGAGTCTTCTTCGATCGGCGGAGCCATGGGATCGGGACGGGCCCGAATGCGCGCGGCATGGTTGAGCAAACGGTTCAGTACTGCGACTCCGTTGCGGAAATCAGACTGGAAGAGCGGCATGAACGGACCTCGGTACCACGCCGCGAGCGGGACTACACCGACGCTTCGAGCATGGTGGCGGCGGATCCCGTCGTCATGATACGTGGACCCGTCGGCCTCCTCATCAAGGTAGTACGCCTGAGTCAACTCGGAAAGAAGTCCGGGGCGGTAGTTAGCGAGCGCGTTGCCAGCAAAAGGTTCCTCTACAGCAGGAGCAATAGACAACGGTGCCTCTCGTGCGACTCGACGAAGGATTTGCTCACCGTCGTTGCCGAGGTCTGGGCCGAGTAACGCTAGCAGTTCGAGAACGATGTCATCTGTGATCTCACGAGGAATCTCCGGTCGCTTTTTGCGTCGCCGTCTGCCGTGGCGGCTCTCTACGAACGGTGAATTTTGGCTCTCGATGAAGCGGCGTTCCCGCTCGATTTCCTCTGGAGAGCGCGCAGCGCGTGCGGCGGCGGCTGCTGCCTGCTCCTCGGCGAAACGACGGTCTGCCGCGACGCAGGCCTCAACAAGAAGCTGGCGAAGCACGATACGCAGCCGGTGACCAGCGCCACTCTTCGCAACGACGAGTCCGCGCAGCCAGTCTCGGAGCAGATCTTGGGCGTACTCGCCGTACTTCCATGGCGCTTTGTCTTCAAGCAACAGCGTGACAATTGGCTCGACGACGATGATGTCGACGATGCCGTTATCGTCGCGGTGTCGCTGAACGACCAAGCGTGCGAGCCGTTGCAGGCCGGCGGCCTCATCGGCCACAAGCCCGGGCCACGAGTCCTGGAGCACGGCCTTGGGATCGGTGAGCGCGAGCAAAGCCTCACCGGGCACATCGCCCCAGCGAGTTCCGTGACCTGCCGCTACGATTCTGTCAAACGATGCCTGCAATGCGGTGAATCTGCTTTTCAGCCGTGTCGTAGCGGAGTCAGGCTGGGCCAACCATGCCTCACAAGCGAGTCGGGCGGCCGAGAGCGACCAGCGAGGGGCGCCCGCACGGAGGACTCTAGTAGCTGGGGTGTCTTCGGATAGCAGAAGGCGTGCGACGGCGTAGCGGCGAACCTCATCGTGCGCGAACTCGGGCCCGATCATGAATGGGTTGTCAGCCGATGTTCGCAGCAATCCGTCGCGGCGCAGTCCGGCGACGGTAGCGGGATCGATCTGGTCGATGATGTCAAGACGGTCGCCGCTCTTGAGCTGCAGATTGGCAAGTCGAAGAAGCGCCGACTCGCGGGCGTCTGGAGACCCTCTGTCAGACGCCTCGCGTCGACGAACGAGTCCGGACCAGACTTCTCGCATCGTATCTGCTTCGCTCAACGGAACGCCGCGGACACGGCCACGAACGAGCAGATCGACCACGACAAGCCGGCGCAAAAGGCCGCGCGACCGCGGGTTTGCCTTGAGGTTGCTCAGCTCCGGGAAGGTCTGGACGATCTCGGCTATTTCGGTGTCGGTCAGCAACGACACTGCGCACTCGGTCACCTGAGTGCCCAACCGGTCGGTAAGTGTATCGCGCACGATCTGCAGGCTGTCGTCTGATGTGACGGCGATGACCGTCACGTTACTCTTTTGCGCCGCGTCAACGAGGTACAGGAACGTGGCGTCCTTGCGCTCGGTCACGCCGTCTGCGCCGTCGACGATGAGGATGCGTTGTGGTGCCCCGAGTTCGCCCAAGAGCGCCGATAGCGGGTATCCCAATCTTGCCTCGAATTCGAACGGCAACTCGGGAACGTGCCCTAGGTTGATGCACAATATCTGTATTCTGTCTGAGGCCGCCGAACCCGAAGCCGAGAGCCCCAGTACCGCAAGTGCACTCTTGCCTACTCCCGATTCCCCGCTGACAATGACCGCTGCGGCGTTCGCTGCCTTGGAGACCAGATCTGTGGCCGCAGCGCTTCGATCCAGGCGTACGCAGCGTGCGCCTTCGCTTCCTTTGATCTCGTCACGTACCGCCGCCAGCGCCATGCGGTGAAGACCGTCGAGAGCCTGCCAGCCCTGCTCGTGGCGCCGTGCGTTCGGGTCAAGCATCGCGTACGCCTCGCGTCGCAGCACATTGAGATCCACTCGCGCGGACTTGGATGGATACTCACTGGCAAGCGCAACGAGCCGATCGCGAAGCCGAGACGCTGCGGTTAAATCGGAACGCCGCGCTACGCCCAGGAGGCTGTTCGTCACGGCCTCCCAATCCGTTTCGTCGGGAGATTCGAGTCGCGGCATAGAGACAGCAAGCCGCGAGAGCATCTCCCACGTTCGCTGCTGGATCAGCGTCGTGTCGATCTGGGGTACGCCGAGGTCGTTCAGCGCCCGCTCCACGAGCCTCTGGAGCTGACCGAGCCTTGCGCGAGTGCCCGCATCAAATTTCCCGGGTTTCTGGACGAGTTCGAAGAAGCCGGTCGCGTCCATCTGGGCTGACGCGAGGTCGGAGAGCTTCCCAAGTTGCTGGGCTTGCAGTTGCGGTCCTGAAACGACGAGGCACAACTGGTACTCCCCTCCGTCCGTTGGCGCTTCGATCACGGCACCCACGAATTGCCGAATGAGCTTGATCGTCGACTCGTCGCTCATCACAAGGTCCGGCGACCGCCGAACCGCAATGGCGAGCACCAACGATGGTTGTAACTCGTCGGGGCGTGCCGCGCTGACGACGAGATCGTCGACCGGATGCTCCGGCGCCTGCTGGAATCCGACGCTGACGACGGAGCGACCATCTCCCAGTTCGTTGGCGCCATCGCCAACGAGCAGATGGGCGAGGTACTGGACCGCCACCTTCCTCTCGAAAGTCACGCCGCCGCCGCCCGTCGCGTAGGGGCTCATGCCCTCCCGTGAAGCCACCGTGCTAGCCCAAGTTTAACACGAACGGGGGCGATTTCGCGGGGTTGAAGTGATTTCCGCGAATCTATGAGGGTCTCTGCCTCCAAAACGGCTGAATTCTCCAAAGTAGTGCCATACGGGCGTCATCCGACCCATTGACCATCCCATTGCCGGGCCTCTACCTTCTGCTCAGCCATGTTCGTGCACGGGCGCTGCCCCGCTCTTCGTGGGATCAAGAACACGGCCGTCGTAACGATGATGTTCACCACTTGTGCCCCGAATGTAGTGCCACACGGCGAAAACGGGATCCCCTAAATCGTTTAGTCACAATAGGATCACTTTGAGCCCGTTAAACTTGGGCTAGCGCCATCGCTTCTCTTTGGTGCGGGACCGAACGCCTGCTGTCGGTTGGCTTCGTCGCTCATCTCGAAACCTATCTATCGGTGCAAACAGCAGCCAAGGCGACACAGGCTCGCTGGGCCACTTGAGCCAGACATGCCGTGCCGTCTGTTCGGCGTGGCTTCCTTCTCCGCGGTCAGGTCGCCGCGCCGCGGCAGACGATCTCCTTCATGTCCTGATAGCCTGCCTGACTGGTGAGCTCTAGCGTGTCCGCGGTGAGGCGCCGCTGGATGGCCTCCGGTAGATCGCGGTTGCGCTGGTACTGCGGCACGTAGCGAAGGACCAGGATCATGCGCCCGCGGTCACGCGGGGTCCACGGCAGCACCCCGTGGGTGACCAGTTCGTTCATGACCACCATGTCGCCGGCTCGGGGCGTGATGTTCACGACGCCCTCCGGGACCTCGTCGAGGGTCTCGACCATGCCGTGGTTGAACAGCTCCGGCGGGCGCTCGAACATCGACTTGTGGGAGCCGGGCACCACCACCAGGCCGCCGTCGCCCGGGTGGACGTCGCTGAGGTACGGGAATACCACGGTGTGGTCGCAGAAGATGCGACCGTCGCGTACCTCGTAGCGGATCGCGTCCCAGCCGAAGTCGTCGCGGGCGCAGTGCAGCCGCATGGCTTCTGACGCGCCTTCCGAGGCGTCGTCGACCTGCAGCGTCCCGCTGGCCAGCCGCGGGCGCCTGCGGGTCAATTCCGTGACGATGGGCCAAGTCGACGGATGCAGGGCCAGCCGCTCCAGCGCGCGGTCGAATGCGAAGCCGTGCAGGAAGCGTTTACCGTCGACGCCGAATCCCTCCGGCAGCTCTTCCGGCGGCGTGGCCACGTAGCGTTCGGCCGCCGCCCGCGCCGAGGCCACTTCCTCGGCGGAGAGCGCGTTGCGGAGATGGAGATAGCCGTGCAGGTCGAACAGGTAGCGCTGCTCGGTCGTCATCATGCGATCAGGCCCTTGTCAGGCCGTCCTGATAAAGCCTCGCGAGTCCCGCTCATCACCAATCCTTCGTCAATTCCTGAGAACACGTTGGCAGGTCACGCGATTGCGTCCCCCGCGATGCGATCGCCAAGCGCTGGACCGACACCCTCTCCCTGTGGTCTGAAGAATTGATGACGCGTGGCTCCGCTACTGACCTCACTCACTGTACGACCTCGAAGGCTGGCAAGCAGGGCACCTTCGTAACGGCGGCGACCAACATGGCTGAGGCGATCCCTGCCGCGCTCGCCTGCGCCTCCGTCTCGCAGTCGACATCCACGCGCACGATCTCGGTAAAGTCGTAGCGGTGGATGTTCCCGGCCTTGTCCCATATCGTCAGTTCAGATAGACCCCAGATGCCCGGCGCAGATCCGCGAGGAAGTACGACGGTCTTCGTGTACTTTGTCCACTCACCGGGGTCGCCATCGAAGAACATATCCCAGTCATATTCGGCCCAGTCATGGTGGTCGATACCCTGCGGGTCCCGTAGGTAGAACCCGGCTTTAGCGTATCCGGAACCATTATCTCGCACATAGTAGGTCACAGTCACCGTGGTTTCGCCGTCCGGATCATCCGGATTGACGGGAGTAGCGCTGACGCTGATCCGGTTGACATCCATCTCCGGTGGCGTCAGATCCGGGTTGTCGGTCACCAGCTCGATCCGTTGCGGAGGCTCGTCCACGATGCCGTCTTCGGGCCGAAGGCCATGACCGGGATCGGTAAAATAGACCCGTCGCTTATTCCATGCTTGATCGATCATGCTGATCTGGTTTAACGAATAGACGGAACTCGGCATGTAGTGGGGCATCACAAAGTCGACTCCGCACAGCTCACGAGCGGCGTCGTAGGAACCGTCGCTATAAACGCTATAGGTGTCGGGAATCGTGTCGTTCAAATAGCCGCGACACGCCCATTGGTCCTTCATGCCCTTGTCTTCCGCCACTCTCCACGTCGCGTGGATGACCTGCACCTTGCGTCCTTCTTGTATCTCAGTAGAGACCCTTAGCGCCGCCGTGCCCCTGACGTATTCAGGCGGGGTCACGTCTTCCAGTGGATTGTCGATATAGAGTTGCCAACCGAAGTCTTCGATTCCTTCGTACCGATCGTTTCCGTGTGCATCATTCAGTTTGATGTTTTCAGGATACCAGTGTCCTGCCTTCGCATGTTTGTCGATCGTGATTTCGCCCCTGAGTGCGTTCCCCGAACGCCCATCACTAGTATACCGACCGGCGTCGTCAAGGGGGCGTAGGCGGAGATCTGCCCAGGTGCCGATCTCACTGAAAAGGCGTACCCAAGAGGCGGTCGCACCTTCCGTCTCAGGATCGTTGGCGTGCAGCCCGATCACTACCGTGACCTTCTTGTCTTCTTCCGGGGCTCCGTCGACGCGGATGTCGACGCGGCGAATCTTTCCGGGATACACGTAATCGGGATAGAGGTTGTAGACCTCGAACGTGAGGTCCTCGCGGATCCTGGCCAGATAGACGCTGCCCTGCATGATCCGATCCCGGATGAACTCATACTTGGCCGGTGCCCGAGACCTGATCTTGTCAGGGTTCACCAGGAAGTAGGCGATGGACTCCGCCATGTCCTCGTTCGGATTCTTGTCGTGTGCGTAGGCGGAGACGAACTCGGTCTGCTTAGTCGTGGACCAGTCGCTGCTGGATTGATCGTTCCGGTACCAGCCGCCCAACCTGATCCAGTCCTCCCTGATTCGCTCGTCGAACAGGTGCGCCCAGAGAAAGTGCGCCTTCTCGTGAATGATCAACCGGTGAATCTCGCTATCTGACGCGGTGCGGAACGCCTCTTCCATGAACTCGATATAACCTGCGTCGGGCCACGCCACCGCCGGCGCGCTAGGATACACGGGATGCGGAGTGCCGTTCAGTCTTCGAACAAGAAACCGCAGCTCTGGTATCTTGTGCATCCCACGAGGCATCTCCTCAAGCATATTGATGAGTCGGACAATCTCTTCCGCCTGAAACTTCTGAAACCGCGTTCGTGGTTCGCCGCCGGTGGTATGGGCAGTCAACACTCGATAGTCAGGCACCCGCGTCGTGAGACCGTATCGCTCCTGCAGAATCCGCTCGTACGCAGCTTCGTTCTTACCGTTGGACGTGACGTACCTCACCAGTGCGTGATGCAGGCGCTGCGAGTAGTAGCGGCCCCTCTTGCCTTCCAACAGAGCGAGTCGCGGCGTCGCGTTCACGAATGCATCTGCGTCAATAGTCACACGGGGGGTGCCGTCAAGGTCCTTCACGAGGATGTCATGTTCGACATGCTCCGAAGAAGAAAGATGCCAGTCGCTGCGGGGCAGATCTTGTGGACGGTACGGATCCCGTTTGCGCTGAGGAAGGGACTTCATGGTCTGCAGCAAACTGGACGCTTGCTCCGAGGTCCACTCGCCAGCCGGCGAGTCCACCAGACGGATGTTGTAGTCGTGCAGGAGTTGGAGGGCGGCTGAGCCGTCCGGCAGCCGGATCACTTCGTCGAGCAGATGGACGTCGACCGGTTTGTTGACGTTGGCGTGCTCAGCGTATTCGTATCCGGCGGCAGTACCATCCACCGCCCAGTGGTACACGAACGCCGCAGAATCGGGATCGGTGGGTCTGCTGCATAGCTCCTTTATTTCAGTCTGGGATGATACCGAAGCCTTTAACCCGAAGTTCCAGCGGCTTGAATCGAGGATAACTCCTTATCATTGCGTCATTTGAGTTCATTTCAGAGGGGCTCAAATGTGCATGGTGTAGCCACTAAATGTGTTGACTAATCTCTCTCATTTTGGTATATTGGTCCCATGCCAGCCAGAAAAGGCGCCGTTCACGTAGCCACCACCACACGCCGCTACAAGGACAAGACCTACCACTCCCATCTCCTGCGCAGAACCTTCCGTCAGGACGGCAAGGTCAAGCACGAGACCCTCGGCAACATCTCCCACCTCCCCGCACACGTCATCGATCTGATCCGCAGCGCCCTCAAAGGCGAGACACTCGTCAATCCCAAGGACGCCTTCTCCTGCCTACGCAGCCGCTCGCATGGCCATGTCGCCGCCGTCCTCGGCACCCTCAAGCAGCTCGACCTCCCTGCCCTCATCGCCGCTCGCTCAAGCCGCCTGCGCGCGGTGGTCATCGCCATGATCGTCGCCCGCGTCATCGACGCCCGCTCCAAACTCGCCACCGCCCGCGCCCTTCATCCCGAAAGCGCCGTGTCCACCCTCGGCCATGTCCTTGACCTGGGCGAGGTCGACGAAAACGAGCTGTACGACGCCATGGACTGGCTGGTGCGCCGCCAACGCGGGATCGAACAGCGCTTGGCCAAGCGGCATCTCAGCGACAACACGCTCATGTTGTACGACCTGACCTCCAGCTATTTCGAGGGACACTGCTGCCCGCTGGCCGAGCGCGGCCACAGCCGCGACGGCAAGAAGGGCACCGCGCAGATCGTGTTCGGCTTGCTGTGTACGGCAGCCGGCTGCCCGGTGGCCGTCGAGGTATTCTCAGGCTCCACCAGCGACCCGAAGACCGTCGCCGCGCAGGTGGACAAGATCCGTGGCCGCTTCGGGCTCAAGCGGGTGGTGCTGGTCGGCGACCGCGGCATGCTCACCGGGGCGCGCATCCGCGAGGACCTGCAGGGCATCGACGGGATGCGCTGGATCACGACCCTGCGCGCGCCCACCATCCGCAAGCTCATCGCCGCCGGTCACGTGTCGCAGTCGCTGTTCGACGAGCGGGACCTGGCCGAGATCAGCAGTCCCGACTTTCCGCACGAGCGGCTCATCGTGTGCCGCAACCCGGTGTTGGCCGAGCAACGGCGGCGCAAGCGCCAGGAGCTGTTGGCCGCCACCGAGGAAAAGCTGGCCCCCATCGTGAAAGCCACCGCGCGCAGCAGAGAGCCGCTGCGCGGCGCCGCCGCGATCGGCATGCGCGTGGGCAAGGTGATCAACCAGCACAAGATGGCCAAGCACTTCATCACCGAGATCGGCGACGACTCATTCACGTTTCGACGTGACCAGGACAAGATCGCCGAGGAAGAAGAACTCGACGGGCTGTACATCGTGCGTTCCAACGTGGAGTCCGAGGTGCTCGACGCCACGCAGACGGTGCGCGCGTACAAGGATCTGTCGAAGGTCGAGCGCGCGTTCCGCACTCTGAAGACCGTGGACCTGAAGGTGCGCCCGATCTACCACCGCAAACCTGATCGGGTACGCGCGCACGTGCTGCTGTGCATGCTGGCCTACTACGTGGAGTGGCACATGCGCAGCAAGCTGGCGCCGGTGCTGTTCGACGACCACGACCCGCAAGCCGGCGAGCGGCAGCGGCCGTCGGTGGTGCAGCCGGCGCAGCGCTCGCCGGCGGCGCTGGCGAAGGCGTCCAGCAAGCGCACCGCCGACGATCTGCCGGTGCACAGCTTCCGCAGCCTGATCAGCGAGTTGGGGACGCTGACGATGAACACGATGCAGGTGTCTGAGGACGACGGTACCTTTCAGCTCATGACGCAGCCGACGGCGCTCCAGCAGCGCTGCTTCGAGTTACTTGGCGTCTCGCCCCGGATGTAGCCACGGACGGCACCTCGACCAGAATCCTAATTGCATGTATTCAAGAACTTTACAAAGCATCGACTCTGGAACTTCGGTTTAACTTTCGCCCATCACGACAGGTGATAGTCGTAAGTATGTCGTCAGCTATGGCGCCCGCGGCGAGCAGCGTCAACGCGAACAGCCCGGCGGAGTATCTGCGCGCGCGGCTCTTTCTTCTTGTAATCGGCTCGGGTCTCGATTGGCTGTTAGATGGATAAGGCAGGTTCACGGGCGTCCATGTAACGAGTTCGTGTTCTACTGTGCGATGGCGACGGGGATCATCCTCGGGGCTGAGGCCTACAGCCTGTTGTCGGTGGCCATGACGATGTCGTTCTGCAGGAGCCTTCCATCGTCCACTCTGTCTACCACGTAGCGAAGACTGCGGCTTGAGGAACCGTGTGCGTCAATCGCGCTCCCACGGATCTGTGGTGGCCTGGGGCGGGTGACCGCCCCAGGCTACCCGAACACCCTGCACCAAAGGGATTGGGGGTTGGCCTTCTATGTGGCCGCGGCGGTCAGCGCGCGGCGCACGAACACCTTGGCCAAGTGGCGCCGGTAGTCCTCGTCCGCGAACATGTCGGACAGCAGCTCGCGCCCGTCGGCCGCCTTGGCCGATGCGGCCTCGATCGTGGCGGCGTCGAGCGTGGCCCCTTGCAGGGCGGCCTCCACGCCGGCGTCACGGAACGCGGCGGCTGCCACTCCGTTGAGCGCCACGCGCGCGTTCGTGCAGCGGCCCCCGTCGGTGGAGACCGACACGGCTGCGCCGCACACCGCGAACCGTGAGGCGGGATGCGGGAACTTCTGATAGCTGCTGCCGGCGCCGCCCTGGTCCGGCACCTCCACGGCGGTGACGATCTCGCCATCCTCCAGGGCGGTGGCGTACAGGTCGACGAAGAAGTCGGCGGCGGCGACCTGACGGCTGCCGCTTGAGCCGCGCACGTGGATCACGGCGTCGGAGGCCAGCAACGCGGCCGGGTAGTCGGCCGCCGGGTCGGCGTGCGCGACGCTGCCGCCGATGGTGCCCTTGTTGCGGACCTGGACGTCGCCGATCACGGCCGCGGCAGCGGCGACCAACGGCGCGCGCGCGCCCACCACGTCGCAGCCGGCGATCCGCTCATGGGTGGCGGCGGCGCCGATGCACACGCCGCCGCCGCTCTCCTCGATGGCGGACAGCTCGTCGATGCGGCTGATGTCGATCAGGGTGCCGGGCCGGTCGAGCCGGAGCTTCATGGCCGGCAGCAGGCTGTGTCCGCCGGCGAGCAGGCGGGCGTCGCCGTCGGCTTCGCCCAGCAGTTGCAGCGCTTCGTCGACCGATCCTGCGCGTCGATACGCGAATGTCGCGGGAATCACGTGGTACCTCCGTTGGCGTTCATGGCGCGCCAGACCCGTTGCGGGGTGAGCGGCATCTGCAGGTCGCGTACGCCCAGGTGCCAGAGCGCGTCGACGGCGGCGTTCACGACCGCCGGCGTGGAGCCGATGGTGCCGGTCTCGCCGGCGCCCTTGACGCCGAGCGGATTGATCGGACATCGCGTCTCGGTGCGGTCCACCTCGTACGAGGGGACGTCGTCGGCCCTCGGCATCGCGTAGTCCATGTAGGAGCCGGTCAGGAGCTGACCGGCGTCATCGTAGGCGGCGCCCTCCAGCAGCGCCTGGCCGACGCCCTGGGTGATGCCGCCGTGCACCTGGCCGTCGACGATCAGCGGGTTGATCACCCGGCCGACGTCGTCGACCGCCACGAAGCGCTTGAGCTTCACCTGGCCGGTGTCGGCATCGACCTTGACCACGGCGATGTGCGTCCCGAACGGGAAGGTGAAGTTCTCGGGGTCGAAGAACGAGGTGAACTCCAGCCCCGGCTCCACGCCGTCCGGGTAGTTGTGGACGGTGTACGCCTGCGCGGCCACCTCCTGGAAGCTCATGCCGCGGTCGGTGCCGCGCACCTTCCAGCCGCCGTCCACGTACTCCAGATCCTCGGGCGACGCCTCGATCAAGTGGGCGGCGATCTGCGCCCCCTTCTCCTTGATCTTGCCCAGGCTCACGTGGATGGCGCTGCCGCCCACGGCGATGCTGCGCGAGCCGGCCGTACCGTTGCCCATCGGGATCATGTCGGTGTCGCCGTGCACGATCTCGACGTCATCCATCGGGACGCCCAGCTCGTCGGCGACCACCTGCGCGAAGGTGGTGACGTGGCCCTGTCCGTGCGAGTGGGTGCCGGTGAACACCGTCACCTTGCCCGACGGCTGCACGCGCACGGTCGAGCTCTCGTAGAAGCCGCCGCGCGCGCCCAGCGCGCCCGCCACCTTGGACGGCGCCACGCCGCATGCCTCGATGTAGCTGGAGAAGCCGACGCCGAGCAGCTTTCCTTCCGCCCGCGCGGCCGCCTGCCTGGCCCGGAACGCCGGCAGATCGAACACCTCCAGCGCGCGGTCCATGGCGCCGCCGTAGTTGCCGCTGTCGTAGACCATCGCCACCTGCGTCTCGTAGCCGGGCTCGGTGACGCCGTCGAACGGCGGGATGAAGTTCCTGCGGCGGATCTCCGCGGGGTCGACGCCGGTCTCATGCGCGGCGGTGTCGACCAGCCGCTCCAGCAGGTAGGTCGCCTCAGGCCGGCCGGCGCCGCGGTAGGCGTCCACCGGCGTGGTGTTGGTGAAGGCCGCGGTGACCTCGACGTGGATGGCCGGGGTCGTGTACTGGCCCTGCAGCAGCGTCCCGTACAGGTAGGTCGGGATCGCCGATGCCACCAGCGACAGGTAGGCGCCCATGTTCGCCTGCGTGCGCACCCGCAGCGCCGTGAACTTCCCGTCGGCGTCGAGCGCCAGGTCGGCGGTAGTGACGTGGTCGCGCCCGTGCGCGTCGGTCATGAAGCTCTCGGTGCGGGAGGCCGTCCATTTCACCGGCCGGCCGATCCTGCGGGCGGCCCAGGTGACGGCCGCCTCTTCCGGGTAGTGGAAGATCTTGCTGCCGAAGCCGCCGCCGACATCCGGCCCGACCACGCGCAGCTTGTGCTCGGGAAGTCCCAGCACGCCGCCCATGACCGCGCGGATCGTGTGCGGGTTCTGGGTCGAGGTGTACAGCGTGGAGCGGCCCGACGCCGCGTCGAAGTCGGCCAGCGTGGCCCGCGGCTCGATGGCGTTCGGGATGAGCCGCTGGTTGATGAACTCCAGGGTGGTGACGTGGGCGGCGTCCGCACAGGCCGCGTCGGTGGCCTCGCGGTCGCCCAGGTCCCAGATGAAGGCGAGGTTGCCCTTCGCTTCTGCGTGGATCTGCGTCGCGCCGTCGGCGACCGCCTCCGGCACCGACGCCACGGCCGGCAGCTCGCGGTAGCTCACCTCCACCAGCTCGGCGGCGTCCTGCGCCTGCTCCAGGGTCTCGGCGATCACGCAGGCGACCCCGTCGCCGACGTAGCGCACGGTGTCGGACGCAAGCACGGGATGCGGCGGCTCGTTCATGGGCTCGCCGGTGTTGAAGTCGACCTGCCACGCGCACGGCAGGCCCCCGAGGCCGTCAGCCTCGACGTCCGCGCCGGTGAGCACCGCGACCACGCCGGGGGCCGACGCCGCAGCGGCGGTGTCGACGCCCTCGATCTTCGCGTGCGCGTGCGGGCTGCGCACGAACGCGCAATACGTCATGCCGGGAAGCTGGATGTCGTCCGTGTAACGGCCGGCGCCGGTGATGAACTTCTGGTCCTCGACGCGCCGGACCGGTTTGCCGATCTGTGCACTGCCGGCCTGTGTGGTAGCCATGACCGCCTCCTACGCCAGGGTGCCGGCAGCGCGCTGCACGGCACGGACGATGTTGTGATAGCCGGTACACCGGCAGTAGTTGCCTTCCAGCGCGTGGCGGATCTCCGCCTCGCTCGGCTTGTCGTTGCGCGCCAGCAGGTCGACCGCCGCCATGATCATGCCGGGGGTGCAGAACCCGCACTGCAGGCCGTGCTCCTCCCGGAACGCCTCCTGCAGCGGATGCAGCGTGCCGTTGTCGGCCAGCCCTTCGATCGTGGTGATGTCGGCGCCGTCGGCCTGCACGGCCAGAATGGTGCAGGTCTTGACCGCCTTGCCGTCCACGATCGCCGTGCACGCCCCGCAGCTCGACGTGTCGCAGCCGACGTGGGTGCCGGTCAGGCGCAACTCGTCGCGCAGGTGATGCACCAGCAATCGCCGCGCTTCCACCTGGTGTTCTGATGTACGGCCGTTGACCGTCATGGTGACCGATTCAGCCATCGCGTTTCCTCCCTCGCTCCGGTGGCGTGCCCGGAGTCGGAGGTCCGGAAGCCGGTACGCTCACCTACCGTCAATGATCGTCCGCAAACGCTCGGCGTCAAGTGGCGGTCTCGACCTTTGTCACATGATATTCAGATGCAAACGATAATTAATGAACATAATTAATGAAAGTTAAATAAGTAAATACAGGTTTTTACAGCCGGTGACCGTGCGCCGTGCACGTGGCGGCCACGGTGCCGTATGGACTGCGGGCTGTCGCCGGTGACGATTCAGTACGCGCGGGCGAACACCACCTCGGCTGCGCCGCGCGCGCCGGTGAAGGCGCACGTCCGGCCGGCCGATGCGGCTGCCCCGTTTTCGCCTGCGGCGCCGATGATGCAGCGCGGCGTGATCTTCAGCCGCTTCAGCAGCTCCTGGACCCCAGGGTCCTCCTCGGCTTCGGCAGCCATCGGGGCGACGGCGAAGCCCGACCGCTCCTCGTCCTGGAAGTACTCCTGCAACGCACCCAGGTCACCGACGCGCTCGGTGTGACCGTCACGGAAGGCGCGCGCCCGCTCCAGCAGCCCGTCCTGGATCCGGCCGAGCACCGCGGGCGCCTCGCCGGCGAAATGCTCGCGTGGCAGCGACTGCCGCTCGCGCGGCGGCTGATCGCGGCGCGCCACCGACACCACGCCGGCGTCGAGATCGCGCGGCCCGATCTCGACACGAATGGGCACGCCGCGTTTGACGTGGTGCCAGTTCTTCTCGCCCCCGCGCAGGTCGCGGTCGTCGATCTCCACGCGCAGCGGTTCATCGGCATAGCGGGCATCCGTCAGCTCGCGCTTCAGCGCTTCGCAGGCGCCTAGCACCGCCGTGCGCTGTTCGGCGTCCTTGTAGATCGGCAGGATCACCACCTGCTGCGGCGCAAGCCGCGGCGGCAGCACCACGCCGTCGTCGTCGCCGTGGGTCATGATCAGGCCGCCCACCAGCCGCGTGGACACGCCCCACGACGTGGTCCAGGCGTGCACGAGCGCGCCGTCGCGGTCGCTGAAGCTGATGTCGCACGCCTTGGCGAAGTTCTGCCCCAGGAAGTGCGAGGTGCCGGCCTGCAGCGCCCTGCGGTCCTGCATCATCGCCTCGATGGCGTAGGTGTTGACCGCCCCGGGGAAGCGCTCGCCCGCGGTCTTCTCGCCGCGCAGCACCGGCATCGCCATGTACTGCTCGGCGAAGTCCGCGTACACGCCCAGCATGCGCAGGGTCTCCTCGACCGCCTCCTCGGCGGTGGCGTGGACGGTGTGGCCTTCCTGCCACAGGAACTCCGCGGTGCGCAGGAACAGGCGAGGGCGCAGCTCCCAGCGCACGACGTTGGCCCACTGGTTGATCAGGATCGGCAGGTCCCGGTAGGACTGCACCCACTTGGCGTACATCTCGCCGATGATCGTCTCGCTGGTGGGCCGCACCACGTACGGCTCGTCCAGCTCTCCCGCCGGCACCAGCCCGCCCTCCGGTCCCGGTTCCAGGCGATGGTGCGTCACCACCGCGCACTCCTTGGCGAAGCCCTCGATGTGCTCGGCTTCGCGCTCCAGGTAGCGCAGCGGGATGAACAGCGGGAAGTAGGCGTTGGTGTGGCCGGTGTCCTTGAACATGCCGTCGAGGACGCGCTGCATGTTCTCCCACAGCGCGTAGCCCCACGGCTTGATCACCATGCACCCGCGCACCGGCGACAGCTCCGCCAGGTCGGCGGCACGCACCACCTGCTGATACCACTCGGCGTAGTTCTCGGTGCGAGTCGGGCTGATCGCCGTCCGAGCTGATTGTCTCTTTGCCATGATTCGTGTGGCTCGGAGTCTGGCGAACTTGCCGCGTGAGCGGCAAGACCGACAGCCTCCGAGCCGAAAGGTGGGGATGGGCCGATACGCGGAGCCAACGGCGACGGGTATCGGGGCGAGCGCTGGAAGAAAAAGGCTGCACCGGCGATGCTGTCCCCGATGAGCGACGCAGCCGGAGCCCGCCGCCCGAACATCATCCTGATCATCACCGATCAGCAGCGCTACGAAACGATCGGCGCGCTGGGATATCCCCACGTCGACACGCCCCACCTCGACCGGCTGGTGCGCGAGGGCGTGAGCTTCTCGCAGTGCCACGTGACCGGGCCGTCGTGCGGGCCGTCGCGCGCCAGCCTGTTCACGGGCTTCTACCCGCACAACGCCGGCGCCGTGCGCAGCAACGACCCGTGGCCGCGGACCTGGGTGCACGACCTGCGCGCGGCCGGCTATCACTGCGTGAGCGTCGGCAAGATGCACGCCGAGCCGCACGCGGAGATGCACGGCTTCCACGAGCGGTTCGTGGTGGAGAACAAGCAGCGCGGCCGCGCGGAGCCGCTGTGGAGCGGCAACCCGCACGTGTTCGACGACGAGTGGGACAAGGCGCTGGCCGTGCGCGGCCTGCAGCGTCCGGAGAAGCCGTTCTACCAGGCGTGGCCGGACGTGGCCGAACGGCAGGGCGCCTTCGAGTGGCGGCTGCCGGAGGAGCTGCATCCCGACGTATTCGTGGGGGAGTTGGCGCGGCGCTGGATCGACCGTGCGCCGGATATCGGCGACGAGCCGCTGTTCCTGCAGATCGGCTTTCCCGGCCCGCATCCGCCCTACGACCCGATCGAGCGCTACGCGCGGCCGTACCTGGAGCGGGAGTTGCCCATCCTGCCGGCCGCGCAGGCGGAGATCGACCGGCAACCGTCGACCCTGCACGCGCTGCGCGCCCGCGTGGTCGAGCGCATGGTCGACTCCATCGCCTTCGATCCGCTGGCGCCGGCCGCGCAGCGCCACCGGCAGCGCGCCTACTACCTGGCCAACATGACCATGATCGACGAACAGGTCGGCGGCATCCTGGAGCGCCTGGAAGGGCGTGGACTGCTGGACGACGCGGCGGTGATCTTCACCTCCGATCACGGCGACTGCCTGGGCGACCACGGCCTGGTGGAGAAGTGGAACATGTACGACTCGTCGGTGCGGGTGCCGCTGGTGGTGTGGAGCCCCGAACGCTTCCACGGGGGCCGCGCCTGCGACGCCCTGACGCAGGGGTTCGACATCGGCCCCACGGTGCTGGAGCTGGCCGGCGCCGCGTCGCCGGTGAAGATGGACGCCGTGTCGCTGCTGCCGCACCTGCAGGGGCGCGCGGACGCGGCGCGGCGGCGCTACGTCTATTCCGAGCACGCCGCCAGCTCCATGCTTCAGGCGGTCGGGCACCTGCTGATGGTGCGCGACGAGCGCTACAAGCTGGTCGAGTATCCGGGCACGGGCGAGGGGCAGCTCTTCGACCTTGAGCGCGATCCCGACGAGCTCGACGACCGGTGGTCCGACGCCGCCCACCGGCGGATCCGGGACCGGCTCCGCGAGCAACTCCAGCGGTGGTTCGTGACCGGCACCATCGCCGCGTCCGGCTGGGGGAAGCCGGCCCGATCATGACCGCCCGACACGGGGCGAGGAGGGACTGAGCCATGGCAGCAGGAAACGGAACCGCGGGGAACAGTCTCGCGGCGGACATCGACCGCGACCGGTTTCTTCGCGAGGGATACCTGATCGTGCCGGAGGTGATCGAGCCGGCGCGGCTGCCCGAGGTGCGCCGTGCCTACGAGATCCTGGTTGAGCGCCAGCGGGCGGTGTGGGCCGCCGAGCGCGCGCCCGGCGATCCGCCCGGCGGCATGTGGGAGACCGCGCGGCAGCCGCGCCTGCACCTGTCGCGCGAGCTCGGCGCGCAGGTGGACGGGAGCTGCGCGGCGGCGGTCGAGATCTGGACCCGCGACCGGCTGCGCGCGGTGGCCGACCGGCTGCTGGGCGTCGAGGACGCGGGCGCCACCGAGCTGATGATGATGTGCAGCCCGGTACGCGACCACGGCCCGGCCAACTGGCACCGCGACATCCATCCGATCGACACCGCGCCCCTGCGCGGCTACATCGACGACATCGTCGAGAACGGGCCTGCCTACATTCAGTGGAACATCCCGCTGTACGACGACGACGTGCTGTGGGTCATGCCGGGCACGCACGTGCGCGTGAACACCGACCGGGAGAACCGCCTGCTGCTGGAGGACGACCGCCGGCCGCTGCCGGACGCCGCGCAGACCCATCTGCGTGCCGGCGACGGCGTCGTCTACATCACGCCGATCCTGCACTGGGGCAGCAACTACAGCGCCAGGCTGCGCCGCACCGTGCACGGCGGCTTCTCGCCGTTCGCGCTGCGGGAGGGCGATCCGTTCGTCGCTCACCTGCAGCCACCGGCGCAGGCGAGCTTCCGGCGCTGGCGGCGCGCGTGCGACGGCAAGAAGGACGGCACCGAGGCGGCGCTGCGCGCGGCTCTGGCCGGCGACGCCGCCGCCTACGACCGGGCGCTGGCGGAGCTGCGGCCCGGCGTGGCGGAGAAGGGCAAGCTGCTGCAGACGGTGTTCCTGACCAAGGCGGCGCTGTTCATCCGCCTCTGCAAGCGTCCGGAGCTGCGGTCCACCGTCCCCGAACGGGTCGCGGCTGCAAGCGCCACCCATCACCCGATCACCCTGAACTGGGGTCCGCGGTTCGCCGAACGGTTCACCGTGGAAGAGGCAGACCTGCTGTGGCGGCGCTTTGCGCCCATGGAAGCCCGGCTGAACGGCGACGAGGAAGGCTTCATGCCCGGCTTTCAGGCCGAGCGCATGCGCCACTCGTTCGTGGACATGCCGGCCGGTTTCGGCGTCGCCGAGCTCACCGCCACCTGGGCGTGACGGCGGCGCTGTCCGGCCGCCCGTCCGCTGTTTACGTGCGATGGGCGACTATCGCCGCAATCGCATCGCGCATCCACCGGGTTGCCGCAAGATCGAGCGGGCGCAGATTGAATCCCGCCAGATACGCGGTCGGGCGGTTCTTCTTCATGTCCAGAAATGGGTAGAAGGTCTCGAAGTCATCCGACGCCGTCGCCGTCTCGATCTCGGCAACCGCCTGCTCCTTCAGTTCGTTGGAGAACGTCTGTATGATCTCGTAGCTTCCACGACTGCCGCGCAGGTTGACCAGCAGGCGGTCGCGGGCGGTCGCCATACAACTTGTGAGCGCCACCCGATAGGCTGAAGCGTCGAATCCTGCGGGACTCAACTCGGCGATGTTATCGGGATGATAGAGATAGCTCTCAATCGCATAGTAACCGAGTACGCAGAGGTTCTCTTGGCGACGAATGACTGCGGCTATCTCTGCCGTACCGAGATAGTCACGGTCGATCAATCCGTGGTACTCATCAGAACCGCGGGTTTGGATGACGATCGAGTTCTTGTCTCGGGCGCCGATGAACAAGAGATCGGGAAGGTCCACGGCGTTGTACAGCCTGGCATCCTTGTTTTCACAGATGATCAGTCCCTTGTTCGGGAACACTTTCAGTGCCGAGCTACGTGGCACTGCGATGTCGAAGACGTGCTCTGATTTCGCGGCCGGATGCAGGGTCTGAGGCTGGTCGAAGTCGAGATCGTCGAAGTCGAGAATCGCGGCGTCGTCGCTGCTGTTGGCGTAGTCGATGAAGCCGAGCGAGTGGCTGGCCGTCCAGAGCTGCGAGTTCTCGGGGATCCAGTGTTCCACGATCTCCTTGACGAGCGCGTACTGCAGGCTCGTGTGCAGATGGACATCCAGCTCGTCGATAAAGTAGATCGCGTTGGAGAAGTGCTCGCGACGTGAAAAGAGGTTCAATATGATGTTGAACACTTCCTTCTCACCGCTGCTGAGCAGATCGTAGTGGACCTCGGAGCTGCCCTTCTGGAATCGGATATCCGGCGGCTTCCTGGATAACGCCGGGATGAGCTTGCGGAGACGGAGGTCGGTTTCCAGGCTGGTACTGAAGACGCGCTCGAGTGCATCGTTGATGGGGTCGACGTAGCGTGCTTTCATCGTCTCGGAATCGAACGGTTCGCCCCAGATCTCGTGGAGGATCTGCTCGGTAATCTGAGACACGTCCGTCGCAAACCGAGTATCCTGTTCGATGAACCGCTGTGGCCGGTCCGAGTCTCTGTCCAAGTCCAGTGGAGCATTCCTGGTTTCCGTAAGCTCGGGAATCGTGCGAAAGGAGCTGCGCCCATAGAACGCCGTCGATGGATCCCAACCAACCGGAGCGCTCACTACCTGAGCATCGGTTCGCTGAATTGTGACTTCGCCTCCCAACGTACACGAAACGGAGGTGGCCGAATCTTGTTGTTTTCTGAAATAGTTGAGAAAGTGGTCTCGTTGCCCTTTGGACGGCCCGGTGAGAAACTCGAATGCATCGAATACGGACGACTTTCCGCTGCCGTTGGCACCGATCAGCAACACCAGTTTGGGTGTCGCAGTGCAGGAGGCGAGGTCCAGTTTCAAGTCCGTGAAACGCTTGAAGTTTCTGAGATGGAGGGTGACGACGTTCATGGCATGTCCCGGCGCATCACGGTCTGATGAAGGTCAGGCAGATACGCTACCATGCACGCCGATCTCAAGTCATCGCAACCGATCAGGCGACGATGCATGGCGACATGGGTAGAAATCTCCACACGACTTGGTAAGGTGTTCACATGAAGGCTGTTACGGCGGCGGACGTGCGTGAGGACGTGGTCAGGATCCTCAACGACCTGGAAACCACGGGTGAGCCGATCGTCATAACCGAGGGCCGGACGGCGCGCGGGGTCCTGATTTCTGTCGGCGACTTCAAACGGCACTTCAGCGAACGCGAGGCGCAGGAACGGCGGCAGGTGCTGCAACGGGTTCGCCGGATGCGGGTTCCGGCATCGGACTCGGTCGACACGGTGGAAATGCTGCGGCGGCTCCGCGGCTATGCTCCGTCGGTAGCCGGACCTTGAGTTACTCGGTCGGCGCACTCTCCAGTTCGCATTCGCCGGCAAGGGCGGACAGCGTCCGCTGGCGGGTCAGTTCTCCCATCAGGCGGCGTTCGTCGTCCAGCACCGGGATCGGCAGGCGGCTGTCGGCCACGACCCCCAGGAGCTCGTCCAGGCACTGGTCGCCGCGGGCCGTCGGGGCATTGTCGCGCAGGATCTTTCTGAGATCGGAGTCGCCACGCTTGACGGCAGCCGGCACGTCGTCGACCTCGACGTAGCCGCGATATCGGCTTGTCCCCTCGGTCACGAACACGACTCTCCGGCCGCTGCCGTTCGTCTCAGCCAGCGCCTTGTCGGGCGAGGTGTCCACGTCCAGCGCGGTGACCTTCTCCATCGTCGCCCAGGCGGTCAGGACGCGCGCGCGGTTGACGTCGCGCACGAACTCGGCGACGTAGTCGTCTGCCGGATTGGTGATGATGTCGATGGGCGCGCCGACCTGGACCACCTTCCCGTCCTTGAGGATGGCAATGTGGTCACCGAGCCGCAGCGCCTCGTCCAGGTCGTGGGTGATGAACACGATCGTCTTGCGCAGGTCGCGCTGCAGGCGGACCAGCTCGTCCTGCATGTCACGCCGGATCAGCGGATCCAGCGCGCTGAACGGCTCGTCCATCAGCAGGATCTCGGGGTCCGTGCAGAGCGCCCGTGCCAGACCGACCCGCTGCTGCATGCCTCCCGAGAGCTGCCGCGGCCGCATGCGCTCGTAGCCCTGCAGCCCGACGACGTCGATCCACCGGGCGGCGTGCTCCAGCCGCTCCTCCTTCGGCACACCCCTGACCCTCAGACCGTACGCAACATTCTGGACGATGTTGCGATGCGGGAGCAGTCCGAAGCTCTGGAACACCATGCTCATCCTGGTGCGCCGCAGCTCCGTGATCTCCGCGGCGTCCATCTCCGCGACATTGGCGCCGTCGATCAACACCTGGCCGGCGGTCGGATCGATCAGCCGGTTCACGCAGCGCACGAAGGTCGACTTGCCACTGCCGGACAGCCCCATCACCACGAAGGTCTCCGCACCCTCTATGCGCAGGTTCACGCCATCGAGCCCGACCGTATGGCCGGTGCGGTCGAGGATGTCTTCCTTGCTCACACCAGCCTCGACCTGCGCCATCACGTCCTGTGGGCGCGGCCCGAAGATCTTGTACAGGTGGGTTACTTCGATGTCGCTCGGAGAGCCGGCGGTGCGGTCGAGGTCGCTGCGGTCGCCCATGCCAGCTACGCCTTTACCGTTTGCGTGGGATCCAGTCGCACGCCGAACGCTGCCGTAATGCGATCGAAGATGATCGCCAACGCAAGAATCGCCAAGCCCGCTTCCAGGCCCATGCCCACGTCGGCGTTCTGCAGCCCGCGCAGCACCTGCCGCCCCAGGCCGCGTGCGCCGATCATCGATGCTATCACCACCATCGACAGCGCCATCATGATCGTCTGGTTGACCCCGGCCATGATGTTCGGCATCGCCAGCGGCATGCGCACGCCCCACAGGATCTGGCGGCCGGTGGCGCCAAACGCATCCGCCGCTTCCACCACGCTACGGTCCACCAGGCGGATGCCCAGGTTGGTAAGCCGAATGATTGGCGGGACGGCGTATACGAAGATCGCAAAGGTTGCGGCTACGTTGCCGAGACCGAAGAAGAAGATGAACGGGATCAGATAGACGAAGGGTGGCACGGTCTGCATCGCGTCCAGGATCGGGCTGACCAGCGAGCGCACCCAACGATTGGTAGCCATCAGGATGCCCACCGGGATACCGACGATCACGGTGAGCGTGGTGGCGAGGAACAGCATGGACAGCGTCCGCATGGTGTTCTCCCAGAGATCCATCATGCCGATGAAGATCAGGGCGGCACCCAGCCCTACTGCGAGCACTCGGCTGCGCGATGCCAGCCACGCGATCAGGCAGATCGCCACGACGACAATCCACCAGGGTATCGCGAGCAGTGACAACTCCACCTGCCGCAACACCACCAGCATCAGGTCGCTGAGAGAGTCGAAGGTGCGGCCGAAATTGCGCACCAGGAATTTCAGGCCGTCGTTGGTCCACTCGCGGATCGGGATCTGACAGCCTTCCGGGAACGCCGAGAATATCCCGACAAGACTGCCGGCGCACTCCCGCAACCAGTTTTGCATGACTCAGGATTCCGATCCGCGTCTACTCACCGAACTTGGAGCGGAGGCACCTCTGCCCCCGCTCCAAGTGAGTCACGCGGCGATCCGGTGACTTCTTCGTTCGCTAGTTGAGCGCCGCCTGAATCTTGCCGGCCACCTCGGCGGAAACCCACGGGGTCCACACGTCGGCTTCGTTCCTGAGGAACTCACGGGCCACGTCTGCCCACTCCGCGTCGGTATTGCTCTGCTGAGCCAGATACGCGCTGACCAGCATCTGGTCCACCTCGTAGGCGCTCAGGAACTCGATCATCTCCTCCGAGGCGCTGTCGGCGAACCCTTTGCTCACGGCGACGTTGACGATCGAGGGGCGAAATGCGCAGCCGCGGTCGCCGTCCCAGCACTCCTCCGACCACTCGGGCTCTTCGAGCTGAATCATGGGATAGAGGCCGAGGATCGTGGTGGGACCCCAGTAATAGCCGAGCCACGCTTCGCCTTTCTCATAGGCGGCAACGATGGATGCGTCCAGCGCCGGCGCGGCGCCGGGCTTGAAGTTGGTGAAGTGCTCCTCCAGACCATACGCAGCCATCTTCTTGTTGTTGGTCAGCTCGCACTGCCACCCGATGATGCAGTTGTAGTAGCGTCCCTTGCCGGGCTCCTCCGGGTCCGTGAACACGTCCGCGTACATCGGCAGATCTGCTACCGATTTGAGATCGGGCGCCATCGGCTCGATGCCCCGCTCCGCGTCGCCCTCGATCACGTAACGAGGCACGAGGAACGACATCTCGGCGGCGCTCATGTTCAAGCCCAGGTCAAGCACGTCGCCGGCTTCGGCCGCTTCATGGAACAGATCGGGCGCGGTGTTGAACCAGATCTCCATGTTGATGTCGACGTCGCCGCGGACGAGTCCCTGGACCATTGGGATCGTGGACCCCGGAATGTCCGTGTACTCGCAGCCGAACCCGGTCTGCAGGATCATGCCGGCGACGTGGTTGTGAAGCTGTGCGCTCCCCCAGTCCAGGCCGGCGAACACGATCTCGCGATCGATGCCGTTGCAGTCGTCCGTGTGGGCGACTGCGATCGGCGTGATCAGGGCCAAGCCGATCAGGGCGATGAGAAGCCTGCGGGGCCCTCTACGAGCGAAGCTCTCTGTCGAATCCGAATCTGAGGATGTAGACATAACGTCCATGATCGTGGCATGGCCGTCGAGGCGGTGCAAGCGCGGGTCCCGCGGCGCTCCCATCCACCCATCCGACGATGGTCACTTCATGCCGGAGGACGGCGCGGCGGAATCGGTTCGAGGATCGATCGCCGTTCCGGGGTCAGGCGGCTCAGCAGGGCCGCCGAGGGCTCGTAGTTGAAGCGGGTGCGCACGAAGCGCGGCGAGTACCGGTACAGCACGGTGCGCCGGTAGCCGGCTGCGGTGCGCCGCGCCGAACCGTGCGTCACGGCGTCGGTGAACAGGAGGGCGTCGCCCGCTTGCAGGTAGACCTCCTGCATGCCCAGGGCGGTGCCGGCCGCTTCCCGTTCATTGCTGGCGGCAGCTATGGGGGCGCCGCCGACCTGCAGCCGGGGATGGACCTCGGTGACCTTGTGGCTGCCGGGGACCAGTACCGTGGGACCGTCGCCGGGGCCGATGTCGTGCAGGGCCATCAGGACGTTGATCTGGCCGACCATCCACTCGCCGGTGTTGTGCTGGCGGAAGGTCATGTAGCTGATGGGCATGTGACCGCCGGAGTGGATGTAGAGAAAGCCGCCCGGGCCGCGCACGTTGAGCAGGTTCTCGTGGATGGACAGCCTGTTGATCGGATTGACGAAGCGGCTGACCAGCGGCAGCCACGCCGGATAGTCGATGAGGCGTTCGAACACCGGCCCGCCCTCGACGATGTTCTGGAAGTTGACGCCGTCGTCCGGTCCGTAGCTGTGCAGCTCGACGTGCCCGATCCAGCAGTCCGGGCTTACCCCTTCGTCGGCTCCGGATCCCTCGTCCGTCGGTGGGTGCTCCGCGTAGGACCAGTGATCGTCCACCCAGCGGTTCATCTCCGCGAGGTCGTCGGGGGCGATCGCGCCCTCGATGACCACGTAGCCGCGCAGGTCGAACAGGTAGTCCAGATCTCGCTCGGTCGTATCCGTGCTCATGATGCTTGGCTCCTCGCTTTCGCGCCCACAACCTTATCGATCTGCGACCTGCGTGGCGCGCCGTTGCGCGGGTCCGCGCGAATCGCAGACGTGACGCCTGGGATGCAGGTGGTATGGTTGGTCATGCGGCCCGCCGGGAGCGCAGCCGAACGGATCGACGCCACGCGCCGGCAGGCGGCGGAGGCGATCTGTGACCGCGTGATCGGCCGCGTGCGGGACGGGCGCTACGTGCCCCCCGAAGCGCTCTGGGCCGAGAGCACCGCCTACCGGGCGGAGCTTGCCGCCACGCTGGCGATCGCCGGCCACTTGCTCGGCCGCAGTCAGAGCGTCGAGGTGGCAGAGGCGATGCTGGAGCGGATACTGGCCGAGCGGGTCGACGGCGCGCTGTGGTCGGTGGGCCGCTGGTGCCAGTTTCCGGTCTATCGCGGCCTGCCGATCGATTGGCGCGACGAACTGTCCCGCCCCGACAGTACGTACACCAATCCCATTGTCGTCTACTGCCTGGGCGTGTACCACCGCATCACGGGCGACCGCCGGTTCGCGAGCAGCGTGCGCACGTCGCTCGAGCGCATGCTGGCCGGCGGCACGTACTTCGGGGACCCCGCCGCGCTGCACCACATGACTCCCGAGTGGGTGGCACTGGCCAGCTTCCTGTGGCGGGAGGAGTTGCCGGAGTACTGGCAGGCGGCGCGCCCGATCGTCGATTGGGTGCGCGACGGGCTGGTGCCGGGATCGGCACTCGACTTCCCGTTCGTGACCGCGGTGCGCATGCACCTGCTGCTGGCCGCCACCGGCACGGAGCACCTGCGCACGGTGATCGGCCCGGCGATCGACGGTTTCCTGGCCGACGAGTCGTGGCGGTACGAGCACGACCGCCGCGACGTGCGCCACATCAAGGAGATGGACGATCACGTGGACATCCGCGCCAACGGCGCGCTGGCGGTGGCGATGCGGATGTTCGACCTGGCCGCGGGCGACCAAGTGTATACGGACACCGATCACTACCGGTACCTGGCCGGCTGGATGGACGCGATGCGCGATGCCGACGGCTCCTGCTACGGCTGCCGCGACGTGGAGACGGGCCGGCGATTCTGCCTGGGCTCGCCGCCCCACTACATCCAGCTCTGGTGGATACTCGGCGGTTTCTACGTCTGACCGCATGACGGAACGGACCATCGTCATCGGCCTGGACGGGCTGATCAAACCGTGGGCGGACCGGCTGATCGCCCGCGGGGCGATGCCGAACCTGGCGCGACTCGTCGCCGCGGGCACCTACGCACGCAACGCCTTCGTCGCGGTCCCGACGCTGACGCCCGCAAACTGGACCAGCCTGGCCACCGGCGCGTGGGTGGGCACGCACGGCATCCCGCAGTTCCGGGTCCATCACGCGGGCGACCCGCTGTCGCGCACCACCAACGGCTTCACGACCGAGTCCTGCCGGGCGGAGTACCTGTGGGAGACCGCCGCGCGCGCCGGCCGGAAGAGCATCCTGCTCAAGTACCCGGGCGGACTGCCGGCGCGCGGCGCCGGCGTCGTTGTGGACGGCTGCCACATCCACGAGTGCCGGCACGCGCTGGAGATCCCCATGATCTTCTCCACCGCACCGGACGGGGTGCCGCGCATCACCCCGCGGCCAGCCTCGGGCTGGCGTTCTCTGCCGGCGGCCGGGGTGACACCGCTGGAGTTCCCGATCGAGCTGGGGCAGATCGTCGATCGGCAGGTCGTCGAGGGCCGCCGCCTGCAGGACCGCTACGGACCCGGTCGCGTGCGCTGGCACGCCTTGGCCACCGGTTCAGGCACGGAGTACGAGCGCGTGCTGATCACGGCTGAAAAGGACGCCTCCGAACCGTTGGCCAGCCTGACTCCGGGCGAGTGGTCGTCGTGGCTGCCGGTACGGTACGGCGGCTCCGTTGCGGAGGGCCATGTGCGGCTCGCGCTGCTGGCGCTGTCTCCGGACGCGCGCGAGCTCACGCTCTACAGCACCAACGTGTTCCCCGCCGGCGGCGACTGGACGTACCCGGCGGCGCTCGCGCCGGAGCTGACGGAGGCGGTGGGGCCGTTCCTGCCCAACATCGGCGGCTGCGACACCGAGCAGGGCTTCGCGCGGATGGGGACGCGGTTCGGCGCGGCAGGCGAGCGCGCGGTGCTGGACCTGTGCCGCTACCAGGCCGACTGGCTGGGCCGGGCGGCCGCCCACCTGACGGCAGACGGCGACTGGGATCTGCTGTTCACGCAGACCCACATCCCGGACAACGTGCAGCACATGTGGCTGAGCCGCGCCGATGCGGGGGTCACCGCTGATCCGGAGGCAAATCGGAAGTACACCGATCTGATCGATGACGCGTACCGCATCACCGACGACTTCGTGGGGGCGATGGCAGAGCTGGCCGACGAACGGACCGCCCTGGTGGTGGTCTCCGACCACGGCTTCGTGCCGGGCCATGCGGAGCTGCCGGTCGTGGACCTGTTCGCGGAGGCGGGCCTCCTGGCCTGGCAGGACGACGGCGGCGTTGCGGACCGGCAGACGATTGCCGAGACGCCGGGGAGCCGCGCCGGCGCTGACGATCCGTTCTGGATCGAGCGGATCGACTGGGCGCGGACCCTGGCGGTGCCGCTGTCGCTGAACGAGGTCTACGTCAACCTGCGCGGGCGCGAGCCGCACGGCATCGTCGCGCCGGGCGCGGAGTTCGAGCGGGTGCGCACCCGCGTGATCGACCTGCTGCTCGACTACCGCGAGCCGGACGGCGGCGAGCGGCTGGTCAACCTGGCGCTGAGGAGCGAGGAGTGCCGCAGCCTGGGCCTGTGGGGCGATCGCGTCGGCGACGTGATCTTCACGCAGACGGCGCTGGCCGGCAGCCACGGCCGTCAGCTCCCGGTCGCAGAGCGCGGCAACGGCTCGCTGCAGGGCTTCCTGGTGATGGCCGGCCCCGACTGCCGCCGCGGCTACCGGATGGATCGCACCACGTGGATCGTCGACGTGGCGCCGACCATCGCCCACACCATGGGCCTGCCGTACCCGCGCGATAGTGAAGGCGCAGTGCTGCACCAGGCGCTCGACGGTGGCGTTGAAGCGGTGCCGCGTCCGCGTGCGCTATAGTCCAAACGTGTGTGAGTCCATCGCGGGACATGATACCGCACAGCGTCATCAGGCATGAGGTACGACAGTCCGCTTAGGTATCCGGGCGGAAAGGCCTCGCTCGCAGGTTTCCTCGCACGAACGATCGAGTTGAACAACCTGTCCGGGTGTACCTATTTCGAGCCGTTCGCCGGCGGCGCCGGTGCAGCCCTCCGCCTCCTGCGCGACGGAGTGGTATCGAAACTCCGTCTCAACGACCTGGACGTGCGGATCACCGCTTTCTGGAATTCTGTGCTGAGTGAACGGGACCGGTTCGTGGACGCCATACTGTCCGTGCCGGTGAGCGTTGCGGAGTGGGAGACGCAGCGAGAGATCTGTCGACGGGGTGATGCCAGCAACGAGTTCGAGCTTGGCTTCGCTACCTTCTACGTCAACCGCTGCAATCGATCGGGCGTTCTGTTTCGAGCCGCGCCAATCGGGGGGCATGAGCAAGCAGGGGAGTGGAAAATGGATGCTCGATTCAACCGAGCAGCTTTGGCCGAGCGTGTGATTGCGATTTCACAAAGACGTGAGAGTATTAAGGTCACCAACATGGATGCCCGTGATTTCCTCGTCCAACACTTGCCTCGTGGACGTGAAAGGCGTCGCGCCTTCGCATACTTGGATCCCCCATATCACTCGAACGGGAGCCGTCTCTATCTGAATCGATACCGGGATCGGGACCACAAGGAGCTCGCTCGATACATGCAGCGCCAGCGTATGCTCAATTGGGTAATGTCTTACGACGACGTTCCCAGGGTCCGTGACTTGTACGCGTCATGTACCGTCGGCAGCCTCTCGATCCGATACAGTTTCCAGCGAGTGACACGGACTCGTGAGCTGGTGATCGCACCGACTCACGTGCATCTTCCTGCGGCCATCGAGCGAGACAACGCGCCTTCGGTCGCCGCACGGTCGGCTTAGAGAGGAGGACTCGATGGATACAGAGGCGATCCAGCCGATGGCGGTCTCGGATCTCACGTTCGACTTCAAGAATCCACGACTTCCCGAGTTCGGTTTGACCGACAGTTCGACCGAAGAGGAAGTAATCCGGGTGCTGTGGGAGGCGATGGACGTACGAGAACTGGTGATGTCGATCGCCGCCAGCGGGTTCTTCAGGCACGAGCCTCTGATCGTGGCCGAGGAGGACGGGAAGAATGTCGTCATCGAAGGGAACCGCCGTCTCGCAGCGGTAAGAGTCCTCCTGGATCCAGCGGTTGCGGAAGGCTTGAGAACTGAGGCCCCGAGCATCACAGCAGCAGCCAAGAGAGCCCTCCTGGAGCTTCCCGTAGTTCTCGGCACCCGCGAAGATTCCTGGCGGCATCTCGGCTTCAAGCATGTGAACGGCCCGGCGATGTGGAGCAGCTACGCGAAAGCGCGATACATAGCTGAGGTGCACAGGAATTTCGACGTCAGGCTTGAGGACATCGCGAAGCAGATCGGCGACACTCACAGGACCGTACAGAGACTGTTCCGTGGCCTGATGGTCATCGAGCAGGCCGAACGGATGAAGGCATTCAGCCGCGACGACCGTTGGCGGAACCATTTCTCTTTCTCTCATCTCTACACTGGGCTCAATTACTCGGGAATAAGTGAATTCATCGGTTTGGAGCCAGAAACTGCCGAAGAGAGCGATCCCGTTCCTCTTGAGAAGAGAGAGGAGCTTGGGGAGCTCTTTCTCTGGATGTACGGCAGCAAGAGTCAGCAGCGCCCTCCTATCATCGAGACCCAGAACCCTCACCTGCGCCAACTGGAATCAGTCGTGAGCAACAGGGAGGCGCTCGCCGCACTCCGTGCCGGTGATGACCTCTCGATTGCTTTCGAAGCAAGTCGACCATCGTCGACGGTCTTTGAGGAAGCACTTCTCGCGTCGAAGCGCGATCTTCAAAAGGCACGTGAAATGCTATCCACCGGATATGATGACTCCAAGGCGCTCCTGTCAATTGCGGCTGACGTGGCAGAGCTTGCCGAAGACCTCTATGAGGAAATGAGGCGGAAGAGCAATCGTCGTAGGAGCCGGCGCACAGCAGAGGCCGATTGATGTTCAAGTGGCCGGGAACGCCATCGCCGCGTGCTCCCGAGCACGAACTCGCGGACTTTGCCGAGTTGGTTTGCTGGCGGCATCGCAGTACGTCGACGACCGCTCTGAGCGCAGACCTCGGACGGCTGGAAGAAAACGATTACTCGGCCGGTGTCCCCGAAGAGGACGAGTTAGCGGAAGTTGTCGAGGCAGCTTACCTGGAGATCGAGCGTCGTCAAGTCGCATGCCGTGGTGGCTACCCGTATGCACTTGGCGAACACGGATACACGCTGACGCTGGCCGTGGACGACGACAATCACAGGCATGTCGTGTACCAGTACCTGCTCTTGGCTACACGATTGAACATGAGCAACAACCGCGTGCATGCGGGGATCGATGGAACGCTGCTCTTGGAGGAATTGGCTGCGGATGCGGCACGTGAGTACCTCGGAGATCGTGCTGAAAGTCTCGTGTTCGGTACCAGCGCCGAGTTATCTGGCTTTCGGGAGAGAGTAAACAGCCTTTGTCAGCGGCTTCGGGAAGGTGGGGGATTTCTCAATCGCGACAGGGCGGAACCCACGCAACGCGACGGCAAACTGGACGTGGTCGTTTGGAAGCCCTTCGCCGATGGTGAACCCGGGAAACTCATCGCATTTGGACAGTGCAAGACGGGAACCAACTATAGAGACGTCGTTTCCCAGCTCCAGCCTGATTCGTTCTGCAAGAAGTGGCTTCACTCGTCTCCGGTTCTGACACCGGTACCCATGTTCTTCGCTGCTGAGGCGTTGTCGAGACTGCGCTGGCACGGTACCGCAAGTGACACAGGTTTGCTGTTCGATCGGTGCCGGATCGTTGATTTCTGCAACGACCTGACGAAAGACGTAGTGGCGAAAGTGAGGACGTGGACGGAAGCTGCGGCCGCGGCTACGGAGTTGCTTGGCTGACGACGGACTTCCTGATGCGGAAGGACTCTACACCGCCGTGGAGGTCGGTCCGAACAGGCCGGACCACTCGACCGCGTCCAGGTCGTGCGGAACCGCGTCGGCGGTGTCCAGGAACCAAGTCAGCAGGCGCTGGCGGAGCTCGGCCACGAGTGGAACTCGGTCAGGGTGGTCGATGAGGTTGCGCAGTTCGGCGGGATCGTCCCGCAGGTCGTACAGCTCGTCGCGCTCGTACAGGCGGTGCACGTACTTGTGGTCCGCGGTGCGGCACATCACCGCCTTGGAGGGGTACGGCTCGTCGTCGCGGACCTGCAGGCCGACGCGCGGCCAGTAGAGGCCGTCGGGCCGTTCGTTGGCGCCGCGCTCCATGGCGTGCGTCTCGCCGTAACGCCGGCCGCCCTCGCAGAACGCGGCATCGCGATGCGCGCTCGTCTCGCCTGCGGCGATCGGCAGCAGGCTGCGGCCGAAGTGGGTGTAGCCCGGGTCGATGCCGGCCAGGTCGTAGAGCGTCGCGGCGACGTCGATCAGCTCGACCAGCGCCGGGCTGATGCGGCCTGCCGTGTGCGCCCGTGACCGCGGGGGCTTGAGCAGGAATGGCACGCGGACCAAGGCGTCCTCGAACGTGTTCTGGGTCTTCTCGACCAAGTCGTGGTCGCCGGTGAAGTCGCCGTGGTCGGAGAAGAACAGGAGCGCGGTGTCGTCCCACATGCCGGCGGCGCGCAGCGCCTCGATCAGCAGCCCGAGCTGGTGGTCGACGCGGGCGCACATCCCGTAGTAGGTGGCGCGCAGTTCGTCCCAGCGCGACTCCTGCCACTCGCCCAGCCCGAACCGCCGGTGCAACTGCCCCAGGATCGACGGCTTGCCGTCCCAGTCCTCCGGGGCCGGCGCGCGCAGCGGCAGCCGAGAGCGGTCGATCGCGTCGCGCCAACGCTCCTCCACCGCGTAGGGTGGGTGCGGGAACATGAGCGGGAGGTAGAGGCACAGCGGGCGGTCGCCGTCGTAGCTCCGGACCAGGTCGATCGCGCCCAGGATCACCGACCAGTCCGGATCGCAGTAGATGTCGTCACGGTCGGTGGGAAGGGCGCCCACATAGAAGCTGTAGTAGGTGTCGCTTCCGGGTGCGCCGCGCCAGTCGGGCAGCGACGGATCAGCCTGGTTGCCGGCCTGCGCGAACGGACGCGGCACGTGGCCCCAGCGCGCGTAGTCGCTCGCCTTCGGCCGGAACTTGACGTCGCAGTAGGCGTCGAAGCCGTGCCCGGCCGGCACCAGGTGGTTCTTGCCGCCCCACCAGACGTGGTAGCCGGCCCGCTTGAGCAGGGTGAGCGCGTTCGGCTCGTCGTGATGGGCGCGCAGCAGGTGGCCGAAGGTGCGGTGCCCGCGCATGTGCGGATACCAGCCGGTCATGAAGCTGCAGCGGCTGGGCACGCACACGGGTTCTGGCAGAACGCGTGCCGGAAGGAGGTGGCCTTGGATGCGGCCAGCGCGTCGAGGGTGGGGGTGTGCGCCGCCGGGTTGCCCAGGTGGCCGACCACGTCGCCCCGCCACTGGTCGGGGTTGAAGATGACGAGGTGGGGCCGCCCGGCGGCCTCAAGCCCGCCGGGCGGCGAGTTCCAGGCCGAACAGGCGGGCGGCGTTGCCGCCCAGGACCGACGCCTTTTCATCGGCGGACAGGAAGTCGCAGTGGACGCGGATGAAGTCGAGCGACTGCCGGTAGGTGCACCACTGCGTCATCCCGTACGGGCTGTCGGAGCCCCACAGCAGCGACTCGGCGCCGGCGCGGTCGCGGAGCTCGCGCAGCAGCTTCTGGCCTTCCGGGTACGGGTAGTCCGGCCACTTGGCCGGCATCAGCAGCTCCGCATGCACCTGCGGCCGGTCGAGCACGCGCAGCAACTCCTCCGGCACGCGTATCCGGTGGATGATCGCCGCCGGCACCAGGCCGTGGGTGATCACGCACAGCACGTCGGGGTGGCGCCGCGTCCACTCGTCCAGCTCGGCGACCCGGCGCATGAACAGGCCCACGCGGTCGAGCGCACGGTCGTCCAGGAACCAGAACACGGGCAGCCCGCGCTCCTCGACCAGCCGCCAGAGGTCGTCGAAGGTGGGGTCGTTGAGCGAGCGGTCGACCTGCATGACCGACAGCGGCTCGACGCTGAAGTACAGCCCGCGCATGCCCAGCTCGTCGAAGCCCGCGCGCAGCCGCGCGAGCCGGTCCGTGTCGTCGGCCTCCGGCTCCCAGATCTGCGCAAGCGCGATGAAGCGGCCCGGATACCGCGCTGCCGCGTCGGCGTAGTACTCGTTGAGGTCGCCGTAGACGTGATCGGACTGCAGCACGCCGACGTCGACGCCGGCCAGGTCCATCTCGCCCACCATCCGCTCGGGCGTCGCCTCGTTGTTCGTGAGGCTCGGCGGGTAGATCTGCATCCGGTACCCGACCCCGCCGACCGTGATCTCAGCCTGTCCGTGGTCGGTGAGGTGAAAGCCCACATCCGGCATGTCCGCGATCGAGTGCGAGCCGAACTCCAGCAGCGGGTCGGTGACGTGCTCGCCCGTGTCGGTGCGCCAGAAGTCGACCCACTCGCGCGAGTGGTACTGCCAGAACTTGAGCCGCAGCGCGGTCGGGATCCCTCGCGGCTGAGATCCGAGCCGCGGAAAGATGTGGTAGTGCGCGTCGATGACCGGTGTGTCGCCGGCCGCGGCGGGCAGCACCCAGCCACCGCCGGTCCAGCGCGGCGTCGCCCCCTCGCTCATGCGCTCGGCTCCTCGGGTTGCGCCTGCAGCCAGGCGTCAAAATCGCTGCCGCGCCACCCCGAGCGCGGCCGGTAGCTCAGCATCTCTGCCGCCTTGGCGGAGCTGAACAGGGAATCGAACCCGGTCAGCGGCGCGCGCCGCTCGACGCCCGGGAAGTGCCGGGCCAGCAGCTCCGGCGTCGGGGTCAGGCTGCAGGTGTCAGCGCCGGCGATCAGGAACACCTCGTGCCGGAGACCGGTGGCGGCCAGCGCCAGCCCGAAGGTGCCGGCCGCGTCGCGCAGGTCGGTCACGGCCCACAGCAGGTTGCGCGGCGGCGGCGGTCCGGGCGTCGGCCACACGCCGTCCGCCTCGCGGATCGCGCGCCGGTAGCGCTCGCCCCAGAGCCGTTCGCGGGTCATGCCGGCGCGGCCGGCCCAGCCGCAGCGCACCGCCACCTCGGCGCCCGCGCGATCGACGCACCAGTTGTGATTGATCCGCAGGCAGATCGTCGGCAGGCCGTGGCGGTCGGTGTAACGCTTGCAGGCGGCCTCGGCCAGCAGCTTGCTGAGCCCGTACTCATCTTGCGGGGCGTCCGGATGAGCCTCGTCGATCGGCAGGTAGCGCGGCACGATGTCGTGGGTCTGGAAGGAGAAGCCGGTGGCGGCGGCGGAGGAGGCGAGAACCACGCGCTCCACTCCGCAGGCTACGGCCGCCTCCAGCACGTTGACGGTGCCGATGACGTTCAGCGTGAGGAGTTCGGCCGGGGACGCCCTGCCGGGTCCTGGCACCGCCGCTAGGTGGATGATCGCGTCCTGGCCGGCGCAGGCGCGGCGCAGGCCGTCGGCGTCCATCAGGTCGCCGCCGATCCAGGCGTCCCATGGCTCGGCGGGCGCCGTGCGGCTGAAGCAGGTCAGCCGGTGCGTCGGCGCCAGGGCACGCCGCAGGTAGCTGCCGACGATGCCGCTGCCGCCAGTAACGAGCACGCGCATGCGGTAGCGTAGCGTCGCGGCGAAGTGAACGCGACCGAACGCCCCGGCACGATCGACTATCTCGATATGGTGCGGGCGCAGGCCAAGTGCAATGCGCTTTGCCCGTGATCAGCGTTCGCTCAGGCTCCTCCGCAGAACTCCCATGTCGTGCTGCAGGTCCTCGACGTCATACTGGGCCGACACCCTTCTGGAGCGAGCGTGGTCCATCATCTCCCACAGGGAGACCCCGGCATCCCGAGCCGCCCGCGCCAGTGTCAGCTTACCGTCCGCGTACAGTCGGACGTAGTATTCCAGCTTCCACTGCTGGATGGCCTGTGACAGCAGCCGGCGCACCGTGGTCGAGCGATCGGACTGCTCGACGTTCTCGATCAGCTCCAACTCGCGGACCAACTCAAGCGGGATCCGCGTGCCCACCATCTGTTCCTTCTTCACTTCTTCTCCTCCCGTGCGAGTCATCGGCGCCAGGCGTCGGCGGCCACCTGCAGGCAGGCGATGGCGTGGCGCCGGCTCTGCTCCAGGGGGAACTTGTCGTGCTGCTTGACCATGCAGGAGATGGCGTTCAGCCGGACCACCGCCTGGAAGCCCAGGCTGGCCTGGTACAGGCCCTCCTCGTGACCGGTCCAGTTGCCGTGATGGGTGTCCGGCAGCGCCAGCAGCCGCGCGTCGATGTCGTACCAGACCTCCCGCAATGCGGCGTCCTCCAGGCACTCCGGGCGGTAGCGCAGCAGCATGTGGCCCGGGCGCCGCTTCCAGTGGTTGGAGTGCCACTCCCAGAACAGCCAGGGGCGCTTCTCCTCCAGGTAGCGCCAGACGTTGTTGACTTCCGGGGTCGACTCCGGGAGGTGCTCTGCACCCTGTATGCCCTCCAGGTACGGGAACCGTCCCTGCGAGTCGCTGACCCCGTAGCCGAGCACCGTCCCGTCCGGGTTGGTCATGGGAATGAAGCAGACGTGGAAGCGCTCCACGATGGCGTTCGCCGCGGCACTGCCCGATCCCAGGAAGTCGATCATCGCCCGGCAGGCCAGGCTGCCCATCTCCGACGGCTGCGGCGTCTGCGTATGCACCATGGTGGGATTGCCGGGATCGCCGAACTCGACGGCGTACACCGCGCGGCCCTGGAAGCTGTGGCCGATCAGTCGCACGGTGCCGGACTCGACCGTTTGCAGCCAGTCCAGCATCTCGGTGTAGGGCCACCAGTGGTAGTTGCTGAGGAAGATCGTGCCGTCCCGCTCCGCACCGCCCGGCGGCAGCGTCAGGTCCAGGTCCAGGGAGTCGGGCAGGTCCGGCACGCGGTGGATGTCGCGGGCCGGGATCTCGCTCCATACGCCTGCGTGCCGCACCTGGAAGCTGGCCGACTGCTCTCCCCAGGTGCCCTCGAACGGGGCGTTCAGGCGCAGCCGCACGCGGCGCCGGCTCGGCAGCTCGTTGCGCACCCCCACGCACACGTAGTAGCCCAGGCCGCCGAAACGGTGTGTGCCCGGCTCCGGCTCCAGGTCCACCGCGTAGTGGTCGGGCGCCAGCGCCCGGAAGTTGCAGCCGTTGGCGCCCTCGAAGTCGGAGGCCAGCAGCACCTCCGCGTCCGCGAATACGTCGCCCCGTCCGCCGCGCGTCCCGCGCTCCCACCGCGGATCGTAGTCCGCCAGCCCTCGTTCAGCCTCAGCCATGTCGTCCTCCTCCTGCGTTCGTCAACCGGCCGCGCCGGCGATCACGCTGTCCAGCCACCCCTCGAGGGTGAATCGCGCCGTCCCCACCTCACCGGGATCGAGGCAGCGCCGGTGCTCTTCCGGCAACGGCCGCACCCGCAGATCGGGCAGGCGCAGTCCGCGGAAGTGCAGCGGCGTGTCGTACAGCGCCTCCAGCGCCACCCCGCAACGGTCCGCCCAGTCGCCGAACAGCATTTCGGGCAGCTCCAGGAGTTCGGCCGCGGAGATGCCGGCCGCCCGCAGGTGCGCGTGCGCCCACAGCAGCGCCGACTTGGTCAGGTAGTAGTGGCGGTGCCCCCCGCCGGGTTCCAGCAGCGCGCCGATGCGGCCCTCCGCTCCCGCGTACAAACGGTAGATCTCCTGCGCCTGCTCCAGGCTCGCGCCCAGGCCGCGCACCGCCACCATGCCGCTTCCCTGCTTGTCGATGACGGTGTCCGCGTCGCCGTTGGCCACCAGCACGGCGCAGTGCGGGGCCGCCAATGCCAGCAGTTCCCCGTTGCTCATCACCTGCTGCATCTCCTGCGCCGGGATGCGCGAGCAGTCCTTGCCGATCACGCGGTCCTCCGGCCGAAAGAACCAGCCCGCGGGGATCGCCATCTTCAGCCGCTCGTCCAGCGCCAGCAGGTAGCCGGCCACGGTGCCGCCGAGCGAGACCCCGGCGCAGCCGAGCCGCTGCGTATCGACGTCGCGGCGCGTGGCCAGGTAGCCCAGTCCCATCATCAGGTCCCACACCATCTTGCCGACCACCTTGCGGCCGGCGCCGCGGGAGCGGGCGGACACGTCCGCCGCGTCGTGCGCACGGGTGCCGCAGCGCCCGGCGCGGTTGCGCTCCTCCTCGCCGATCGGATCCGCGCACAGGCAGGCGATGCCGAGGCGGGCGAACAGCGGCCCCGCGTGCAGCGGGCCGGGCGTGGTCTTGCTCTCGCCGTGCCCCATGCTGATCACCAGCGCCGGAAACGGCGGCGGGCATGCGGTCGGCAGGTACAGCAGCGCGGGAACCGCCTGACCGGGCTCGGTCTCGTAGACCAGCTTCTCGACCGCCACGCCGTCCCACTCGATACGGTCGCGCACCTCGCCGGCCGGCTCCACGGTCGCCCGCGGCCGGCCCAGGATGCGCCACAGCTCCTCCTGGAGTTGCCCCCGGCGCCGGGTCCAGGCCGAGAGCGTCATCCCCTCGTCCTCACGCGTCACGCTTCCTAAGCGTACGGATCGGCCGCGTCGCGCAGGCCGTCGCCGACGAAGTTGAACGCCAGCACCGCGGCGATCACGAAGAACGCCGGGATCAGCAGCCACGGATTGAGTCCCACGGCGTTGATGTTCTGGGCCTCGTGCAGCAGTACCCCCCAACTGGTCACCGGCGGCCGCAACCCGATGCCAAGAAAGCTCAGCGCGGTCTCCGCCAGTATCATTCCCGGGATGCTCAACGTGATGGTGACGATGATGTGACTCATGAACGACGGCAACAGGTGGCGGCCGATGATCGCCGCTTCCGAGGCGCCGGCGACCACCGCGGCCGTCACGAAGTCCTCCTCGCGCAGCGACAGGAGCTTGCCGCGCACCACCCGCGCCAGGCCGGTCCAGCCCAGCACCGACAGGATGATGGTGACCGCGAAGTACACCTGCAACGGCGGCCACTCGGCCGGCACCGCGGCGCTCAGCGCCATCCACAGCGGTATGGACGGGAACGAGCGCAGCAACTCGATGGCGCGCTGGATGATCGTGTCGGTCACGCCCCCGAGGTACCCGGAGATCCCGCCCAGGATCAGGCCCAGGATCAGGCTCAGAGCCACTCCGACCAGGCCGATCGACAGCGAGATCCGGGCGCCGTAGACGATGCGGGAGAACAGATCACGCCCCAGTCGGTCCGTCCCGAACACGAAGAACGTCGCCTCGTCCGCGACGCCGAACAGGTGCAGGTCGGTGTCGAACAGCCCCCAGAAGCGATAGCGCTCGCCGCGGGTGAACAGTTCGACCGGGTAGGGCGTCGTACGGTCCTCGGTATAGATCTTGCGCCGCGACTTGGGATCCACCTCCCGCGTCATCCGATACACGAACGGCGCCTGCAGGCGTCCCTCGTGAAGCACGTGCAGGCGCTGCGGCGGGGCGTAGACGAACTCCACGCGCCGGGTGTTCAGGCCATACGGAGCGACGAACTCGCACAGCGCGCCGAGGCAATAGAGGAAGGCCACCACGGCGGTGGCCGCCACCGCCACCCGATGGCGCCGGAAGCGCAGCCACATCAGCCGCCACTGCGAGGCAAGGTAGAGACGCTCCTCGGCGGCGGTGCGCGCTGCCTCCGAATCGGCCCGCGCCTCAGTCGCCACGGCGGCCGAACCTGATGCGCGGGTCGATGATGGCGAGCAGGACGTCCGAGACCAGCGTGCCGATCACCGTCAGCGCGGCGAGGAACATGACGAAGGTGCCGGCCAGGTACATGTCCTGGCTGAGCAGGGCGCGCAGGAGCAACGGCCCGGTGGTAGGCAGGCTCAACACCACGGCGGTGATCTCCGCGCCCGAGATCAGCTCCGGCAACAGCCAGCCGACGCTGCTCACGATCGGGTTCAGTGCCAAGCGCACCGGATACTTGAACAGCAGGCGCGTCTCCGCCAGGCCGCGCGACCGTGCGGTGATCACGTACTGCTTGCGCAGCTCGTCCAGCAGGTTGGCGCGCATGACGCGGATCAGGCCCGCCGTGCCCGCGGTCCCGACGACGATGATCGGGATCCACAGGTGGCTCACCAGGTCGAGCACGCGCGCGACGCTCCACGGCGCATCGATGAACTCCATGGAGAACAGCCCGCCCACGCTGATGTCGAAGTAGCGGTAACCGACGTACATCAGGATCAGCGCGAGCAGGAAGTTGGGCGTTGCCAGGCCGACGAACCCCAGGAACGTCACCGTGTAGTCGCTCAGCGAATACTGGGCGGTAGCCGAGTAGATGCCCACGGGAATGGCCACCACCCACGTGAACAGCAACGTCGACAGCGAGATCACGACGGTCAGCAGCAGGCGGTCGCCGATCAGCTCCCCCACCGGACGGCGCTGCTCGAAGGAGTGCCCGAAATCGCCATGCACGAACCCCGAAACCCATTTCAGATACTGGACGTGGAACGGATCGTCCAGTCCGTACTGCGCCTTCAGCGCCTCCAGCGTGGCCGCGTCGACCAGGTCGCCACTGGCTTCCAGGGTGGCGGCGTAGGTGTTCAGGTAGTCACCGGGCGGGAGCTGGATGATGACGAACGACACCACCGAGATGAGCAGCAGCGTCGGTACCATGAGCAGCAGTCTGTGGCCGATGAATCGTCCCATGGGTGTGCCGCCGCGCCGCGGACAGACCGCCGGCGCGGCCGAAATTGTGCAACGATCCGATCACGCCGTCCACCGGACGCAGGAACGTCCCGTGCGCCTGCCTCCCTGCCTCCCGCTGTCCTTGACGGTATTCGGCGCGCGTGCAAGGTTATCGGACTCAACTGCGCGCTTGTAGACAAATCACGGGAGCAGGCGGAGAAGCGGACGACTTCGCCCTCTCGTACGGGTGGAGGAATCCCATGACGAACCGGAAACTCATGCCGTGCATGGCGGTACTGCTCGGTCTGGTCCTGACGGCACCGGGCCTCTTGGCACAGATGCAGTACCAGGAAGCGCCGACGCTGGCCGCGATGGTCCAGGAGGGCGCGCTTCCCTCGGTCCAGGAGCGGCTTCCCACCGAGCCGATGGTGATTCAGACCGTCGAGGAGGTGGGCCAATACGGCGGCCGCTGGACCTTCGGCATCCCGACGCAGAGCCAACTGGGCGTGTACAGCTACGCCACCTACGACTTCGCGGCACGCTGGAACCGCGCCGCCGATGTGATCATCCCGAACGTGATCCGCGACTGGGAGTTCTCCGAAGACGGCCGCACCATCACCATGTATCTGCGCGCCGGCATGAAGTGGTCCGACGGCCAGCCGTTCACGGCCGACGACATCGTCTTCTGGCTCGACGACTTCGTGCGCAACGACGACCTCTCGCCGGGCAAACCGGGCTGGCTGCTGGTGGCCGGCGAGCTGCCCGTCGGCGAGAAGATCGACGACACCACGGTGAGCTGGACCTTCGCCGCGCCGCCGGGGCTGCTGCTGAATGACTTCGCCACCACCCGCGGCAACATCTTCGCTCCGAAGCACTACATGGAGCAGTTCCACGCCGAGTTCACCGACGCCGACAAGGTACAGGCGATGGCCAAGGAGGCCGGGTTCGAGGACTGGACGCAGCTCTTCCGCAACAACCGCGACTGGTATCGCGCACAGAACCACGACTACCCGGTACTGAACGCGTGGGCGGTCAAGACCTCCTTCGAGGACTCTCCGACGCTGACGGTGTACGAACGCAATCCCTACTACTGGAAGGTGGATCAGGCCGGCAATCAGCTCCCCTACATCGACGAGGTGGCCATCGCGATCACCACGACGGTCGAGACGCTCAACCTGAAGACCATGGCGGGCGAGTTCGACTTCCAGATGCGCTACCTGAATCCCGCCAACTTCACGCTGTTCTACGACAACCAGGAGCGGGGCGATTACCGCATCCTGGAGTGGCCGACCGGGATCGGCTCCGACGCAGCGCTGTTCTTCAACCAGTCGACTCCCGACCTGGTGCTGCGCGAGTTGTTCCAGGATCTGCGCTTCCGCCAGGCGCTGTCGCTGGCGATCGATCGCGAGGAGATCAATCAACTCGTGTTCGACGGCCAGGGCCAGCCGCGGCAGGCGACCGTGGTGGCGCTGTCGCCGCTGTTCAAGCCGGAATACGCGGCGGCCTACGCCGACCACGATCCGGAACGCGCCAATCAGTTGCTCGACGCGATCGGGCTGACGGAACGTGACGGCGACGGCTTCCGGCTGCGTCCGGACGGCGACACCCTGTCCCTGCTGCTCGACTCACCGGGTGAGAAGACGGCCACCATCGACTCAATCGAGCTGGTGATCGAGTACTGGGGCGACATCGGCATCAAGGCCGCCGCAAACCACACCGAACGCAGCGCCTATCGCGCGCGGCGCAACGCCAACGAGACGCAGATCAACGTGTGGGAGATGGGCTTCATGATGTATCCCAGCAACCCGCTCTTCCTGATCGCGTCATCGTCAGGCAGCGATTTCGGGCCCGACCTGGGAGTCTGGTACAACACCGGAGGCGCCGAGGGTCAGGAACCGCCGGAGGCGATGAAGGACGCGTTGCGCGCCTACGACCAGATCAAGCAGACGCCCGACACCGAGCAGAAGAACGAGTTGTTCCATCGCATCCTGGAGTTGCAGGCGGAGAACATCTGGGTCCTGGGTCTGGTCGGCGGAGTGAAGGAAACGCTGATCGTGAAGAACCACCTCCGCAACGTGCCGGACGAGTCGATCTTCGACTCGCTGGTAGGACGCTACATCGGGCTGACCGCGGCGGAGCAGTACTTCATCCGCCAGTAAGGCGAACCCGGCGCCGGGCGATGCGGCCGGGGACAACCGCCCGGCCGCTCGCTGCCGCTTCCGGCGATGCGCCTGCTCATGCGGTAGCGTAGCGCCGTGGCGAAGCGAGCGGGGCCACTCGCCCCGATCCTGGTGACCGGGGCGAGCGGCTACATCGGCGGCCGGCTGGTGGCGGCCCTTGAAAGCGCCGGCCGGCGCGTACGCTGTGTGACCCGGCGGCCGGAGCTCTCCGCCGGCCGCTTCGGATCCGGGACCGAGGTGGTGGCCGGCGACATGCTGGATACGGACAGCATGCGCCGCGCGATGGCTGGGGTCGATCTCGCCTACTACCTCGTGCACTCGCTCGGATCGCGCGGGCACTTCGAAGAGGAGGAGGAGCGCGCCGCGCGCTCGTTCGTGGATGCCGCGCGCCGGGCGGGCGTGCGCCGCATCGTCTACCTGGGCGGCCTGGCCCATCCCGACGAGCTCGCCCGGCAGGCGGAGGCCGGCGCGTCCGCGCACATGAGCAGCCGCCTGCGAGTAGGGGAGGTGCTGCGCGGCTCGGGCATTCCTACCGTGGAGTTCCGGGCCTCGATCGTCATCGGCGCCGGCAGCCTGTCGTTCGAGCTGATCCGGGCGCTGGTGCAACGGCTGCCGGTCATGGTCACGCCGCGCTGGGTGTCGGTGCAGGCTCAACCCATCGCGATCGCCGACGTGATCGCCTACCTGGTGGCGGCGCTCGACGTGCCGCTGGACGCGTCCCGGGTGTTCGAGATCGGCGGGGCCGAGATCACGTCCTACCGCGGTCTCATGGAGGAGTACGCCCGCCAGCGCGGGCTGCGGCGCCTGTTCGTGCCGGTGCCGTTCCTGACGCCGCAGCTCTCCAGCCTGTGGCTGGGACTGGTGACGCCGATCTTCGCGCGCGTCGGGCGCAAGCTGATTGAGAGCATCACCATGCCCAGCGTGGTACGCGATGGCGGCGCGCTGAAGGTCTTCCCGGTCCGGCCGCGCGGGTATCGCGCAGCGGTCCGGCAGGCGCTGGCGGACGAGGACGCGCGCCTGGTCGCGACGCGGTGGTCCGATGCGCTGTCTTCTTCCGCGAGCAGGCAGGGCGAGGGCGCCGGGACACGGTTCGGGAACCGCCTGATCGATTCCCGATCCGTCACCGTGGCCGCTCCCGCGGAGCGGGCGTTCGCGCCGATCCGGCGGATCGGTGGTGCGCGCGGCTGGTACTACGCGAACGCGCTCTGGCGGCTGCGCGGCGTGCTGGACCGCATGCTCGGAGGCGTGGGGATGAAGCGCGGGCGCCGCGACCCCGAGAAGCTGCGCGCTGGCGACGTGCTGGACTGCTGGCGGGTGGTCGCGTGCGATGCGCCGCGGGTGCTGTCGCTGGAGGCGGAGATGCGGCTGCCCGGCCGAGCCTGGCTGCAGTTCGAGGTCACGACCTGCGCGGAGGGGGCGAGCATCCGGCAGACCGCGATATTCGATCCGATGGGGCTCGGCGGACTGCTGTACTGGTACGTGCTGTACCTGCCGCACCTGCTGATCTTCCGCGGCATGCTGGCGGGCGTGGCGGAGCGGGCCGACTCCGGAGACGGATAGGCTGAGCCGGCGTCAGGCAAGTGACCTTAAGCTGATTAATCCATATTAATGCATTACTCTCGCCGGGAGGCGACGGGGCACAGCGTATGGAGGCGAGCATCGATCCGCGGCCGGACCCCGCGGCGCGCAGAGCGGGGTGGTTGCTGCTGCTGACGGCGGCCGCGACCGTCGTGGCGGTCGCCGGCCGGGTGGCCGCGGGCGCCGACCTGCCGACGCTGGCGGAGTCGTTCGCCGCCATCGGCGCCGCGCGGGTCAGCTACGGGATCGGCGGCGCGGCGCGGCTGCTGTCGGGCATCACGCTGGCGGTAGCCGCCCGCTACCTGCTGCGGACCTGGATCATGCGCGAGCGGCTCGGCACGCGAGCCGTACCGTTCCTGCTGGCCGGCTCCGGCCACCTGACCGGGCTGTCCGGGGCGTGCGCGGTGGTGCTGGTGCTGGTGGCGCCGGCTCCGTCGGAGGCCGCGGCGCCCGATGCGGTCGCCCCGGCGATGGCGGTCCTGGACGCCCTGCACGGCATCGCCGGCAGGGCCGGGTTCAGCCTGGCAGGCCTCGCCCTGATCGCCGCCGCACATCGGATGTGGAGGGTCGGCGGCGTGCTGCGCTTCATCGCGCCCTGCTCCGCGGTCGTCGGCGTCGCCATGCAGTTGGTGTGGATCCACGCCGTGATCGTCGTGCACCGCGTCTCCGGAGCCGCGTTCGTGGTGTGGCTGACGCTCATCGGCTTCATGCTGGTGAGCGGCCGGGTGGAGCGGATCTTCGCGGCCCGGGTGCGCGGCCGGTAGCGCGGCGGCTCGCTCCGTCCGGGCTACATCGGGCCGATGCGTTCCTCGCCCACGTCGACGGCGGCGCGCATCGAGGCGTCGAAGCTGCGCAGCAGCAGTTCGGACTTGACGGCTGCCGCGGCCGGCTCGTCCCAGAGGTTCTCGAATTCGCCGGGATCGGATTCCAGGTCGTAGAGCTCGCCCAGCCCGTGGCCATGGTAGACGACCAGCTTGTGCGTCCGCGTGCGGTACATGGTCGCGTAGCTGCCGTCCGGCCCGTCGACGGCATCGAAGTACTCGCTGCGCACCGCCTCGCGGTCGGCGCCGCCGTCCAGCAGGGAGTGGCCCTGCATCCAGGGCGGCACCGGCTGCCGCGCCGCCGCCAGCAGCGTGGGCGCCAGGTCGGTCAGCTCGACCAGATCGTCGGTGGCCCTGCCTGACTCGACGCGGCCCGGCCAGCGCAGTATCAGCGGCACCCGCACCAGTCCCTCGTAGAATCGGCAGCCCTTGCAGATCAAACCGTGGTCGCCGAGCGTCTCGCCGTGGTCGCTGGTGAAGATCACCAGCGTGTCCTCCGTCTGGCCGGTCTCCTCCAGCGCGTCCAGCATGCGCCCAACCTGATCGTCGATGAGCTCGACCATCGCGTAGTAGGCGGCCTGCAGCGTCTTCGCGTCGCGGGCGAACGTCGCGGCGTCGGCCTCCTGCGCGGAGTCGCGGCCGGGGTAGTACGGCAGCACCGGATGGGCGATGTCGAGCGGGCCGGACGGGTCGCGCGCCTCGCTTTGGAAGTCGACGGCGCGCAGCCGCCGCTGCTGCTCCAGGTCGCTCGGGCGAAAGAGCGGGCCGGGCATCCGTTCCGGGTCGAAGCGAGCGCGGTACGCCGCCGGCGGGTTGAACGGCTCGTGCGGGTCGTAGATGTTGACCGTCGCCAGCCACGGCGTGTCGGTGCCGCGCCGCTTGCGCATGAAGTCGATGGTCTGCTCCGCGCACCAGGTCGTCTGGTGCAGTTCCGCCGGTACGCCCGCCGGGTCCCTGATCAGCTCGCCCAGGTCGTGGCCCTGCGCCCGCACCCAGTCGGCATAGGCGTGTCCTGACGGCCAGCCGTCGCGCGGCGCGTGGCTCCAGCGCCAGTAGCGGTAGCCGTCGTCGCCGCGCGGCTCGGGCCGCTCGTACGCGCCGGCCAGGTGCAGCTTGCCTACCAGGCCGCAGTCATAGCCGGCGCCGGCCAGCAGCTTGGTGACCAGCGGGTAGCGGCCGCGGTAGCGCGCGTTGCCGTTGCGGGTGTTCTGGCAGGTGCTGGGGTAGGTGCCGGTCAGGAAGCTGGCGCGGCTCGGCGTGCAGATCGGGCTCTGGCAGAACGCGTGCGTCCAGGCGGTGCCCTCGCGCCACAGGCGGTCCAGCCGCGGCGTGCGGACGTGCGGGTTGCCGCCGGCGCCGACCGTGTCGTAGCGCTGCTGGTCGGTGCAGATCCAGAGGATGTTGGGGGGCATGGTGACGTGGACTTCGCACGCGCCCGACCCCGGCCGGGAGCCACAGCGCGTCCGTCCGCTATGGTGGCGCCATGCAGAACGCCGACGCAAGAGCCGGGGAGATTCCGGATGTGTCACATGCCAACGGCGGCCGCGGGCCCGATCGCGACCAGCCGGTTCGCGTGACCGCCCGCCGGCGCGAGCTGGCGCTCGACGAGCGCGGCTACCGCGACTGGCGGGTCATCGAGCGGCCGGTCGACCTGCACCCGGAGCGCACGGCGCTTCTGCTGTGCGACGTGTGGGACCACCACTGGTGCCGCGGCGCCCAGGAGCGGCTGGAGCCCCTCGTGCCGCGCATCGACCGCACCGCCCGCGCTGCCCGCGAGCACGGCATGCTGGTCGTGCACGCCCCCTCCAGCACGATGCCGTTCTACGCCGGCCATCCGGCGCGGGTGCGGGTGCTGCAGGCGCCGCCGGTAGCCGCACCGGCCGAACGCGTGCACCCCGACCCGACGCTGCCCATCGACGGCAGCGATTCCTCCGACACCGCCGGCGATCCGGCTTCCGAGGGCACCCGCTGCTGGAGCCGCCAGCACGCCGGGGTGTGGATCGATGAGGAACGCGACGCGATCGGCGATGACGGCCTGGAGTTGCTGGCCTTGTACCGGCAGCGCGGCATCGATTCGGTGCTGATCGCCGGGGTGCACACCAACATGTGCGTGCTGAACCGCAGCTTCGCCATCAAGCAACTGGTGCGCTGGGGGGTTCGGGTCTACCTGGTCCGCGACCTGACCGACTGCATGTACAACCCGGCGCGCGCCCCCTACGTCAGCCACGAAGCCGCCACCGAGCTGACCGTCCGCTACATCGAGCAGTTCTGGTGCCCCAGCGTGACCAGCGACGAACTCTGCTCGGGGCTCGCGAGGTAAGCCGGGTCCGGGTGCTACTCAACAGGGGGCCGGGCGCGTAGACTCCGCCCCCGTGACCGGCTCCGAGCACCCCAACATCATCGTCCTGATCACCGACACCTTCCGGCGCGACAACCTCGGCGACCGCGCCGCGCGGCCGGTGCGCACGCCGGAGCTCGACCGCTTCGCCGGCGAGCGTGCCACCGAGCTCACCGGCCTCACCATGGGCAGCTTCCCGACCATCCCGCACCGCACCGACTTCGCCAGCGGGCGCGCCGGCTGGCCGCACTACGGCTGGCAGCCGATCAGCCACAGCACCGGCAACCACATCGCCACGCTGCTTGCCGAGCAGGGCTATTTCACGCAGCTCATCTGCGACACGCCGCACCTGTTCAAGGCGGGCTTGCAGGTTGGCTTCCACGGCAGCTACCAGCACCGCGGCCAGGAAGGGGACCTCACCCTGCTGCACATGAACGACCCGGTCGAGCCCGCGATGCCGCGCGCCAAGACGCGCCGCCTCCCGGAGACCTTCGGCGGCACGCTGGTCGATCTGCACGTGTGGACGAACGCCATCCGCACCGAGGCCGGCACCTTTTGCGCCCGCACCGCCGCGACCACCGCCACCTGGCTGGAGCGCAACTACCGCGCCGGGCCGTTCTTCCTGTGGGTCGACTTCTTCGATCCGCACGAGCCGTGGGACCCGCCCGAGTACCTGGTGCGCCGCTACGATCCCGACTACGACGGGCCGCCGATGCTGCATCCCAACTACGGGCCTGCCGACCACTACACCGCCGCCGAGTTGCGCAACCTGTGGGCCCACTACGCCGCCGAGGCCGAGCTGGTCGACCGCCACATCGGACGCGTCCTTGCGAAGATCGACGACCTCGACCTGTGGCGCAACTCGCTGGTCGTGGTGATGGCCGACCACGGCATGGCGATCGGCGAGCACGGCTGCTGCGGCAAGAGCAGCCACGTCGACGAGGACGGGAGGTTCTGGCCGCTCTACCCGGTCCTGAGCGACGAGCTATGCCTCATCGCCGGCCGCGCCCAGGCCGGCCCGGTGCCGGCGGGTGCGCGGCTCGACCTGCTGGCGCAGCCGTTCGACCTGCTGCCCACCCTGTGCGAGCTGGCCGGCGTCACGATCGCTCCGCCCGAGCCCCTGCACGGCAGGTCGTTCGCCGCCGAGTTGCTCGCCGGTTCGGGTACGCTGCGCGATCACGCGATCACCGCGGCCCACATCCGGCCGGCAGCCGAGACCCCGGATCGGATTCCCGCCCGCGCCAGCACCCCGTTCCTGCGCGCCCGCACGCCGTACCCCGGCGCCGGCACCTGGGGCTACGCGCCGGTCGGCCCAAACGGGGCGCCGCAGCTCTTCGACCTGGCGGCCGATCCGCGCGCCGAGCGGGACATCGCCGGGGTGAACCGCCGCACCGTGGCCGAGTTGCACGGACTCCTGCTCGCGTCCCTGGAGGAGTATGGCGCCGGTGACGCCGTGCAGGCGCTGTGGCGGTCTCCCGGCAGCGGCGCCGCCGGCGGGAGCTGGGCGCGCGACTACCTGGAACGGTAGCGGCCCGAGGCCGCGTCACTCGGAGTGAGCTCGCCCACCAGTTGGTCGTGCGAGATCAACTCCACGGCCGGCGCGTCGAAGCGCCCGTAGCCGTTCCAGACCTTGAAGCCGACCAGCTCCTTGAGGCGCAGCGGAGCCTCGGCGGCCACCTCGGGCATCAGGCCCAGGGTGTAATTCTCCTGCGGCCGGAACTGGGGGCCGCAGTACGTGTTGAGCAGCCCCATGCGCGGCTCGTCGGTGCGGTTGGTGCCGGAGCCGTGCCACAGCCGGCCCTCGAAGAACATCGCCGTGCCCGCCGGCGCCTCGATCGGCACCACGTCCTCCTCCCGGTACAGGTGCGGCTTCGGCTGCCGGCCGCTCAGGTGACTGCCGGGCACCACGCGCGTGGCGCCGTTTTCTTCATGGAAGTCGACCAGCAGCCACATGCTGTTCAGGGCCGCGGGCGGCGCGATCATGGCGGCGCCGTCGCGCACCTCGCCCGCCTCGGCACGGGTGATCGATCCCACCGGCAGCCCGAACCGGCCCCTGGGCACCGGCGGCGGCATCCACCACGCGTCGGTGTGCAGCTCCATGGGCGCGGCCCCCTTGCCGATGATGTTGGCGGTGCTGCAGGAGAGCTGGTAGTGCGCGCCCAGCACGTGCCCGGCCAGCTCCAGTGCGTGCTCCATGAGGACGATGTCGTGGAAGATCCGGCCCTTGTTGAGCAGCATGAACAGTCGCTGGCTCACGCCTCCGGCCGCCACCGTGAAGCGGTCCTGCTGCACCGTGCCGTCATCGTCGGCGAAGGCCCCCCAGTTCTTGTCCGGGGTCCCGTCCATGTAGGCCACGCCCCGCTCCCGCTCCGCGGCCGCCTGGGCGGTCAGCCGCTCCTGCGCCTCGCGCAGTTCATCCGGAGTCAGGGCGTCCGCCAGCAGGCAGTAGCCGCTCCGCTCCAGGTCCGCCTTGCAGCGCTTCAGGTCGGTGGTGAGCTCAGGCCGCTCCGCGAAACCGGCACCCATGATCGTACTCATCGTGTGGTCCCTGGCTTAGCGCGCTTGGCTCTTCGCCATGCGATGTTGGTCCAGCGCCTGGCGAAGGTACGACTTGATGACTGCTTGGCGGCTGACGTTCAGTTCGGCGGCGAGCTGATCAAGCTCCTGCAGCATGGCGGCGGTAAAGTCGACGTTGACCCGCCGGATGGGCTGCTTCATCGCGCCCTGGTTCGTGAAGTACTGCGAAACGTCTTCTCCGCGATCCGCCATGTCCGCGATCTCGTCCGCAGTGGGCGTCCTAGTGGTGTTGCTCATAGAGCCTCCGCTCCTCTCTCGTCGACTTCCATAGTGTCACCAAGCGATAATACTCCCCTCCCACATCTTCTCGGACTTCGTAGACGAGCGAGTACAATTGTCCGTTCACCCAGCCGATAGCACGGAACTGCTCAGGATCGTCGGATCGGCAGTCTTCGTAGTATGGCTGGGACAAGATCTCCTGCGCTTCTTCGAATCCGATACCCCGCTTCGGATTGTTTCGAAGCAGCGAGCTTTTGTTGCGGTCGAAGTCGAAGCGCATTGTGCGATATAACAGTTATACCCAATGAGTCGCCGGCGAAGCAAGATGGGCCGCCCGGTCGCGCAGTTGGTCAGTCGTCTCTCGAATGGTTGATCATGACATTTGACAACATATACGTTTGCAACGATATTGTTGCAAATCCTTGATGCCATAACCGATGATCACCAAGAAGCACAATCCCGGTTTTCTCACCGAGGACGAGCTGGTGGCGTCATTTTGCGTACGGACCAGCGAGTTCGAGTCGATCGTCGAGACGCTGGGCGAGAACACGGGCAATTCCAATCAGCATCTGATGGTGATCGGTCCCCGCGGCAGCGGCAAGACGAACCTGATGCTCCGCGTCGCGATCGAGTCACGCCGAAACCCGGAACTGTCGTCCAGGATCTTCCCGATCACGTTCGCGGAAGAGAGCTACGGGGTCAGTACGTGCGGGGAGTTCTGGCTGGAGTGCCTCTCCCGTCTGGCCGATCAGGCGCCGCATCCGGACTGGGCCGCGGATCTGGGACGCTCCTCCGAGGACCTGAGCTCGGTTCAAGACGACCGGCTCCTGGCAGAGCGCTGCCTTGGAGCCTTGCTCGATTTCGCCGACCGTGCAGGAAAACGGCTGCTGCTCGTGGTCGAGAACCTCGACACGATGTTTGCCGGCATGCTGGACCCGGACGCGGGATGGCGACTGCGAAAGACGCTTCAGACCGAGCCGCGGATCATGCTGCTGGGCACCGCGACCAGCCGGTTCGCCGAGATCGTACGGCCGGACCGAGCCCTGTACGACTTCTTCCGGGTGATAGAGTTACGGCCCCTCGACGAGACCGAGTGCAACGCTCTCTGGCAGGCGGTGTCGGGCGAGAGTCCCGCGACCGGGAAGATCCGGTCTGTGCAGATTCTCACGGACGGCAGCCCCCGGCTGATCTCGATCGTGGCCGCGTTGAGCTCGGGCCGCCCGCTCCGTGGGCTCATGGAGGATCTGCTCAACCTGATCGACGCGCACACGGAGTACTTCAAGAGCCATCTCGATGCGCTCCCGCCGCAGGAGCGGCGCGTGTGCATCGCCCTTGCAGAGCTGTGGAAACCGGCAACCACGCGAGAAATCGCCGCACGGGCGCGGCTGGGCTCGAGCATCTGCAGCGCCCAACTGAAGCGCCTCATCGGTCGCGGGTTCGTATCGGAAGAAGGCGGAACCCCGCGTCGCAAGCGGTACGGGCTCGCGGAGCCGTTGTACAGCATCTATTGCCTGCTGCGACGCCGACAGCGGGGCGCTTCTGACGCCGTCGAGCGACTGATCGGCTTCATGACGGCCTTCTACTCACAAACCAAGAGTCAGCGGTTTGGCGACGTCCTCGCCAGCGAGCGCGACTTGTCGCCGATTCTGAGCTGCTTGGCGGGGGCCGGGGATCTCTCAGCGCCCTCCCTTCGTGCCCTGCTGATCTTGAGCGCTCAGCTCGGGCCGACGAGGGTTCTCGGAGCGATTGGAGGCTCGTCGGCCGCGGATAGGTTGCTGCCGCTGACGACGGCCCTGCAGCAGGAGATCGGACTCAAGCCGCGCGTGGCTCGCGAGGTCGAGGAAATCGCTCACGACATCCGCAAGGAGCTGGCCAGGGTGCGGACTGGCGTGCGCGCATCCAATACGATAGCGACCGCTCATGACTGAGGCCGACACTTGCCGGCGGTTCGTTGTCCCGCGCCTCCAGGCGGCAGGGTGGGACAACGCACCCCACGTGATCAACGAGCAGCGGACCTTCACCGACGGCCGCATTCTCTTCACCGGCGGCAAGGCGCGGCGCGGCCCGCAGAAGCGGGCGGACTACCTGCTGCGCTACCGCCCGGACTTCCCGATCGCGGTGGTCGAAGCCAAGGCCCACTACCGGCTCGCGGGCGACGGCCTGCAACAGGCCAAGGAGTACGCCGAGATCCTCGGCCTGAAGTTCGCCTACGCGACGAACGGCACGGAGATCATCGAGTTCGACTACACGACCGGCATCGAACGCACCGTCACCGCCTTCCCCAATCCCGACGACCTGTGGCACCGCCTGCGAGCCGCGGAGGGGATCGCTGAAGACGATGTCGCCCGCAGGTTGCTCACCCCCACGTTGCCCGACCCTGCGCGTCCTCTTCGCTACTACCAGGAGATCGCCGTCAACCGGGCTACCCAGGCCGTTCTACAGGGACGCCGCCGAATCCTGCTTACCCTCTGCACGGGCTCCGGCAAGACCGCGATCGCCTTCCAGATCTGCTGGAAGCTCTGGTCCGCACGCTGGAACCGTGCGGGCGCGGTCCGTCGCCCCAGGATCCTGTTCCTGTCGGACCGCAACGTGCTCGTGGACGACCCGATGGCCAAGGATTTCAGCCCGTTCGCCGACGCGCGGCAGAAGATCTCCGGCACGGCGGTCAAGAGCCGCGACATGTACTTCGCCATCTACCAGGCGATCGCGCGCGACGAACGCCGCCCCGGCCTCTACCGCGAGTATCCGCCGGGCTTCTTCGACCTGATCATCGTCGACGAGTGCCACCGCGGCAGCGCCCGTGACGACAGCAACTGGCGGGAGATCCTGGAGTGGTTCGAGCCGGCCGTGCAGATCGGCATGACGGCGACCCCGCGGCGCGAGGACAACGTCGACACCTACGACTACTTCGGCGATCCGATTTACCAGTACAGCCTGGCCGAGGGGATCGACGACGGCTTTCTGGCCCCGTACCGCGTGCATCGCGTCATCACTGACTACGACGCCACCGGCTGGCGGCCGACCAGGGGCGAGCTGGACCGCTACGGGCGCGAGATTCCGGACACCGAGTACCACACCCGCGATTTCGAGCGCTTGGTGGCCCTTCGGGCGAGGACGCAGGCGATCGCGCGCCACCTCACCGGCTTCCTCAAACAGACCGACCGCTACGCCAAGACCATCGTCTTCTGCGTGAGCCAGGAGCACGCCCTGGAGATGCGCAGTGCGCTCGCGGCGCTGAACGTCGATCTGGTCAAGGAGCATCCCGACTACGTCTGCCGCGTCACCACCGACGAAGGCGACGTCGGCAGTTCCCACCGCTCCCGCTTCCAGGACGTGGAAACCACGTCCCCGGTGATCCTGACCACCTCGCACCTTCTGACCACGGGCGTGGACGCCCCGACCTGCAAGAACATTGTCCTGGTCCGCGCGGTGAGTTCCATGCCGGAGTTCAAGCAGATCATCGGCCGAGGGACCCGGCTACGCCCTGACTACGGCAAGCTCGCCTTCAACATCATCGACTACACCGGCACGGCGACCGCGAAGTTCGCCGATCCCGAGTTCGACGGCGAACCGGCGTTGGAGCGCGAGGCAACGATCGACGACGAGGGAGAGGTCGTCGACGAGATCGACATCGCAAACCAAGACCAATATGGAAACGAACGGACGGGAGATCGGATCGAGGATCCGGCCGGCCGGGAACCGTCGCGCAAGTACTACGTGGACGGCGGACAGGTCGAGGTCATTCGCCATCTCGTGTACGACCTCGACCCGGACGGGAAGAAGCTCTCCGTCCGGCAACTGACCGACTACGCCGGTGACAAGCTGCGCACGCTCTATCCGGATGCGTCCAGGCTGCGCCGGGACTGGCTGGACGCCGACCGGCGGTCGGAGATCGTGGCGCGCCTGGAGGAACGGGGCATCGACCTTCCTACCTTGGCGGAGGCGGCCGGCCGGCCCGATGCCGACCTGTTCGATCTGCTCTGCCATCTTGCCTACCACGCTCCGCTCCGCACCCGGCGCGAGCGCGCCGAGCGCCTGAAGCGGGAGGAAGCCGAGTTCTTCGAGCGCTACGGCCCCGAAGCCCGTCAGGTGCTCGACGCGCTGGTCGACAAGTACGCCGAGCACGGCGCGGCTCAGTTCAAGCTGCCGGAGATCCTCGAAGTGCCCCCGTTCAACGAATGGGGCAACGTGATCGAGCTCGCAGCTCGCTTCGGCGGCGGCGACCGGTTGCGGGGCGCGGTGGCCGAGCTGCAGCGCCGGCTGTACGTCGCCTGAATCGCTACGAACCACGCGGGGCGTGCCCGCTCCCGATGGCTGCATCTCATGGTATAGAGTTGGACGGAGCGCACCATGCCAACCGGTTCAGTCTTCGAGACCGATAACGGTCAAGCGGTTCTCCTTCCTGCCGACACGCGCTTTCCGCGTGGAGTACGGCAGGTCTCCGTGCGCGTGGTAGGTCCGGATCGCGTGCTTTCCCCGGTGGACCGCTCGTGGGACACGTTCTTCTCGGAAGGTCCGGCGTCGCCGGATGACAGCCTTCCCAAGCGGGGCGACCAAGGACCGTCGCAGCGGCGTGAGCCGATCCGGTGATCCGCTTCATCGAAGAAAGCGTCCGCGCGAGGGAGTAGGTGCCAACACTCACCATCCAGAAGAAGGCGGGCGCCAAGCCACTCACGGTCGCCCAGCGGCTCGACCGCATCATCAAGTCGGCGCGTCAGATCATGCGCAAGGACAAGGGGCTGAACGGCGACCTCGACCGGCTGCCGATGCTGACCTGGATCATGTTTCTGAAGTTCCTCGACGACATGGAGCGCATCGGGGAAACGCGCGCGGAGGTCGGCGGGCGCGCCTACCGCCCGGTGGTCGAGGCGCCGTGGCGCTGGCGCGACTGGGCCGCTCCCGCCGACGGGATCACGGGCGCCGATCTGCTGACCTTCCTCTCCGCCGAGGAGACGGTGCTTCCGAACGGCTCGCCCGGCCCGGGACTGTTCGCCTACCTGCGCGGCTTGCGCGGCGACGACGGCCGGCGCGACCGCCGCGACGTGGTGGCGACCGTGTTCCGGGGCTTCTCCAACCGCATGGAGAGCGGCTACCTGCTGCGCGACGTGGTCAACCTGGTGGACGGCATCCGGTTCGACTCGTCCGAGGAGATCCACGTCCTCGGCCGTCTCTACGAGACCTTGCTGCGCGAGATGCGCGACGCGGCCGGCGACTCGGGCGAGTTCTACACGCCAAGACCGGTAGTGCGCTTCATGGTCGAGGCCACGGCGCCCAAGCTCGGCGAAACCGTACTCGACCCGGCGTGCGGTACCGGCGGCTTCCTGGTCGAGGCATTCACCCACCTGGAGCGACAGGCCGACACCGTGGAGAAGCGCGCGGTCCTGCAGGACGCCAGCATCCTCGGTGGCGAGGCCAAGTCGCTTCCCTTCCTGCTGGCGCAGATGAACCTGCTTCTGCACGGCGTGGATGCGCCACGCATTGATGCCGACAACTCGTTGAGGTTCCGCCTGGCCGAGATCGGCGAGGCCGAGCGCGTCGACGTGATCCTCACCAATCCGCCGTTCGGCGGTGAGGAGGAGCGCGGCATCCTCAGCAACTTCCCGGAGGACCGCCGCACCGCGGAGACGGCACTTTTGTTCCTGCAACTCATCATGCGTCGCCTGAGGCGAGGCGGCCGAGGCCGCGCCGCGGTGGTCGTCCCGAACGGCACACTGTTCGGCGACGGTGTGTCGGCGCGCATCAAGGCCGACCTACTGGAAGGCTTCAATCTGCACACGATCGTCCGACTCCCCGAGGGCGTGTTCGCGCCCTACACCGACATTCCGACCAACCTGATCTTCTTCGACACGGTCGGGCCGACGCGGACGATCTGGTACTACGAGCAGCCGCGTCCGGAAGGCCGCAAGAAGTACACCAAGACCGCACCGCTCCTGTACGAGGAGTTCGCCGAATGTCTCGCTTGGTGGAGCGACCGCACGGAAAACGAACACGCCTGGAAGGTGGACTCAAGTGCGCTAGTTCGGCGCGACGCAGAAGGGCGCGTCACCGCCTGTGACCTTGATCTTAAGAACCCACATGCCGATGACAGAGTTGACCATCGACCCCCGGGCGAGATCATCGAGGCCATCATCGAAAAGGAGCGTAAGATCCTCGGAATTATGGAAGAAATCAGGACCGCCGTCGCCGATGATCAGTGATGGCTTGGCCAATCGTTCGCTTAGGAGACGTCGTATCATGTCGCAAAGAATATGTCACCATCCATCCCGACGTTACCTACTCTCGCTGTCGAATTCAGACGGCCGCTCGTGGGATCATTCTACGGGACCGGATCGACGGAAGTCACATCAAGACCAAGAAACAACAGGTTTGCCGCGCTGGCGACTTTCTTGTTGCCGAAATCGACGCGAAAGTCGGCGGCTTTGGAATCGTTCCTCGTGATCTCGACGGAGCGATTGTCAGCAGTCATTATTTCATTTTCGATGTGGACAGCAGGCGTCTTGTTGGAGATTTTCTGGGTTGGTACTCCCGAACCCGCTGCTTTCGCGAACAAGTCAAGGCCAGAGGGTCCACCAATTACGCTGCCATCCGACCACAGGACGTGCTCGGATATCGTATACCTCTTCCCAATCTTAGCGAGCAGCAGATAATCGCCAGCAGGCTCAACCGGTTTCAATTATTAGTGGACGAGGCACTCACACTTAGCCAGGCGATTCTTCGGGAGGTTTGTGAGCTTGTCCAAAGCGTCCACTTCCAACGATCGATCCAGAACGAGCAGCGACTTGGTGATCTCCTGGAGCTCTGGGAGGATCGCGTTCCAGTGGAGCCACACCGCTGCTATCGACAAGTGGGGGTACGTGGCTATGCACGCGGCCTATTCTTTAAGGAAGCGGTCCTGGGAGCAGACACACGATACAGTTCATTCAATCGTCTACGAGATGGCCTGCTCGTCGTAAGCCAGCCCAAGGGTTGGGAAGGTGCAGTTGCTGTTTGTGACCCAAGCTATGACGGATGGTACGTTTCGCCCGAATACAGGACATTCCGTTGTAAGACCGATCTGCTTGATGAGCGATATTTCGCAGCCCTGTTGCCTACTCCATGGTTCCAGACAATGCTGGCAAGTCTAACGCGGGGCCAGGGCGCCCGACGCCAACGGCTTCGTCCTGAGATGTTTCTTGATGCGACCGTGAGGATGCCGTCCATTGAACACCAGCGCGCGAGTCTACGGTGGTTTGATGCACTACAACACCTACAGGCCGCTCGTTCCAGTGCCGCTCAGCAAGCCCAAGCTATGCTTCCGGCAGTCATGCAGAAGATCTTTGGACCTCGTCAATGACACTGTGTTCGCCCGCGTTTACGCAAATAAATGTCTATTGCAGACCGATCATCGGACCTGAGTATACCAACTCCCTACGACCTCGTTCATCGATCGCTCAATCGAGTTTTTCAGCGTATCGAAGATGGTCTTGACACGCTGGCTTTCGTCCGCCAACTCCTTCACCATCGAAAGCGTGTTGCCCAATAATACCTGATTGAGAATGAGCATACCATCGGACCCATAGCCGTCTTCGAGCCTATCCACAACGGAATCCGCAGCCGAACTACTGAAAACACCAAACGACGGCTGCGGCTTCGCGTCGAGCAGGTCATCGTAAAACCATCGAAGGCGATAGTGAAGGTCATTTCTATGTTTTGAGAGCTGGGCCACGTCGCACAGAGCAACATCTCCGTCGACCGGAAGGCGCCAATTGACCGCACCCGGAGACGATCTTAGAACGCGCCTGTAGACCAGCCACCATTCACGATTGCCCATTGGCCGAAACCTCATCATTTCAACCTCGCCGTCATCAGTTTCATGAGGAACACGCCGCTGCCGGTGTCCCTTTCTCGCCGCTGGCAGAAGGTCGAGCAAGAAGTGGTTACCCTGTAGCTCAACGTACGCGATACCACAGAACCCCAAAAATGCGCGCAGAGCAAACATGTTGCTATGATGCGCCGTTGAAATGGACCAAGTCGGCAGGCCAGCAATCGCCTGACGTGCCGATTCGCAGGAGACTCGAAGGGCTTTGCAGAGAACAAATACGGATTCGCGAAACAACATAGCAGCTGGACTGACGTCAGTTAGAAACCGATGGACACCATCGACTGGCACTTTTGCCGCTTGATTATGAAGGTCTATGTTATGCTCCAGAGTCTCGTCAGGCTGCTCTCCGGGACGCGGTATGTCCGGAATATGGCGCAGCCAAAACATACGTATCGCTGTCCAGTCTCTCTTGGATAAGTGCTTAAGGCGTCTTTCGATAGTGTTCAAAGCTCAATCACGGCGGTTCCTGACTCGGAGTCGGCTTCGTATGCATATCGCGCGGCTTCCTCCAAGTCCCTACCTGACTGCAGTTCGGCTGCATTACCGGATCCGGATTTCTCCCACTCAGAGAAATCGAAATCTACTTTGTTGAACACGGAGAGCACGTCGCTCACGCGGAAGGCCTTGTGGTGCTTCAGCGTTAAGCCAAAAATAGTCGAAAGGGAATTGATCAGAGCGCCGAAACCAAGGGTTCGAAACACAATCGAAGGTGAGTGAAGAAAGTACTGCGGAGCGTGCTCCCGTAGGCCCCTAAAATAGTTGTCGATGATCTTTGTCTGTTCGGTGACGTTATAAGAGGAAATAGGTGACCTCGCAGGATCGCTTTGAATAAGCGGCGAAACTTTCCGTACAAAGTTCGTCAAGGAAACGGTCTGGCCAGGTTTTGGGGTAGCGACAGTGATGCGATTGAACAAGGGAGACTCTTCACTCCGTCTGAGGTCGTGTGCGATGTCAGCGGCCTTGTCCTTTGCTATCTCGGCAGGCTTCTTACTTGGCGGAAGATGTTTGAGGAGATCATAGTAAAGGGAAGTCGGTACGCCTTTGGCGGTACGATTGATCGTTACAAATTGAAAGATTTGCCGGTCGAGATCGAGATCGAGAAACGCGACGACGGGGAGGTCGATCCGTATGGTCGCCCGTGTGGCCCCGACAAGCCGATGTTGTCCGTCTATGACCCACCCAGCGCTATCGCGCTTGGGAATCAGAATTTCGGCGGTGTCTTCATCGAACGTGGCGTCGTGCAAAGACACAACTATTGCCGGGGCGATCTCATGACCACCGTCGACAAAATCGGAAATCGAACGAATCCGGGAAACTGATAGGGCCCTCTGGTACCCATGGTCCTTGTCAGAGTCGCGCTCGTTGATGGCTAGGACATCAAAGAGATCCTTGGCGGGTGCCGAAAAGACATATAGCGTACCGCCGTGTTGCCGTACAGGCACGGCTCTGTAGCGAAGGACGTTATGGTTCAACGGTCGACTCCTGTGGAATTGTGTCGAATTGCTCGGGTCGTTGGGCGACAGTGCCCGAGGGCTCTTGGAGCGGCTTGCCGTATGGACGGTATCGAAGGGTGCCGTTGATCGCCGCGGATATCCGAGTCATGGAAATTTGATGATAGTCATGATCAATTTCTGATCCCGCGAATCGACGGGCTTCTATTGCGGCAGCGGCTCCAGTTGTGCCGGAGCCGAGAAACGGATCGAGAACGAGTCCGTTGGGCGGACAAAGGGCTCGGATGATCCCCTGTACGAGACCGATGGGAAACTGGCAGGGGTGTTCGGTCTTTTCTACGCTACCCGCCTTCACTTGCGGAATGGCCCAGACGTCTCCCGGATTTTTGCCCCGGGGATTGCCACTGTATTGGCCTTGCTTAGCGCCTTTGTGATGCTTCTTTCCTGGATATATCTGAGGAAGGCGAATGGGATCTAAATCGAAATGGTAATCGTGTCCCACGGAGTACCAAAGAACAACCTCATGACGACCGCTGAGACGCCGGGAGCAGTGGAGACCGCTATTGAAGGTCCAAATTAGCCGATTACGAAGTACGATATTGGGCATTGTGGAGAAAATCTCGTGGACGACGAAATCCAAAGGCGTAAGGGCGGCATTGTTGACGTGGTAGCCGACTTGCCAGCAGATGTTGCCGCCTGGTTTAGTGAGATCGACGATACGAGGTATTATTTCGAGGTGTTCCGTGCGGAACGCATCTACGTCTCGGCTCGCGTCGTAGATCTTGCCTATGCAATAGGGAGGTGAGGTGACTGTAAGATCGACGCTGTCACTAGGAATTTGGTCGAGAAGATCTCGCCAATCGCTGTGTCGCACGACATAGTTTGCGTCAGGTGAGTAGTCATGGAGAATCTCAGTCATGATGATGATCGTCGTTAGGATAAAGGGAGATCGAAGCACGGTGGGGGTACGTGGGCGCACTTGCACGGGCGCCAATAAACAGGAATGCCGGAGGACGTAGACCACGAACACGAGGCTGAGCGGTTGTAAGGGTTATGGCGGGCGCACGTCCGTCGGTGATACGAATTGGCGATCGTTGAAATGGGACTCGATGTTTGCACCGAAAGCACGGAGGGGCGGATTGGGAACACGGATGTGATGTGCGCCGGAGGTGGAGTTGGGTGTAAGCGTAGGTTAGGAGATGCTCGGGAGCGAAGTTGGCGGCAAGTGGCCGGCATGCTGCGGGGGCAAAGACGTGCTGCGAGGATGGTACGGGGCCAATGACAGCTAATGGGTTGGCGCGGGGAGAAGCAACGTGTGGCATGGTTCGGGCGGATGGTATCGTGTAGTTGGGGATTGCGCAAGGGGTCGGTGAGGCGGGGTACGTATCGGCAATGGGGCGCGGAGGCAGCCGGACCTGCACGAGGCTCGCAAGCCGTCGACGGAGCCGTTCTGTATCGAGCAGATGTGGGATAATCGTGAGGTTGTACCGGAACCCACGTAGCATGCGCTAGTGCTGTGCGTCGACGAGACGTCGCGGATTCAGGCGCTGGAGCACAGCCAGCTGATCGTGCCGGTGGGACTCGGCGACGTTGAAGGGTATAGCCACTCCAAACGATGAGAAGCGCATAGCGAATCTGTTCGTTTCGCGCATGCTCCTATCCCTGTCTGCCTCTTCGACAGAAATCAGATTGGATCTGATCGCGAGCACGTAGAGGCCAGGAGTGTTCAGTATCCGTCCGGTACCCAGGCGCTGGACGGCCATAGTCTTGAATCTGCGTCGCTCGTCCGATGCGACGCTCCATCCGTGTACTTCTGCCATCGCCAAGCACGCAGCTTCCCCCTTGCCGACTACCTGCACGTGTGAGGCGTATAACGCGAGCTCGGTGGTACTTTCGAGGGGGCGTCGGTGCAGGTGACCGGCGTCGAACGCGCCGGCGAGGGCGTTCGCCTGCGGCGGAATGGTGAGTTCGGATTCGACCTCGGGCGGGACGACGAACTCGTAGCCGGAGAGCGCGCCGAGCAAGGCGAGACGGTCCACGTGGATCAGGTTGATGAGGATGTTGGTGTCGGTCACGACGATACTTGCAGGTGGGGAGCGATCATGCGTTGCATGCAAGCAGATGCACCTCGGCTCCGTCGTCGTGGTCGAGACCCAAGGCACGGACAGCCTGATCCACCTCTTCGGAGCGGATGTCGACCATTGCGGCGACCTCGATCAGCTTGGACCGGGAGATTTCTTCACGGCGGAATGCTTCCAGCGCGAGGCCCAGAAAACGATTGCGAAACTCGTTTCGCAACGCATAGTGGTCTGGCTGGGGAAGGCCCAGGAGCTGTTCCAATCTACGGCCGTGGTCGGCCCGCTCCTGCTCCAGCAGTACGGCGAGCTGCGGGGGCGCGAGCAGTCGCGTGCTTCTGAGCCGGTAGCAGGCCGAGGTCCGACTGACACGAAAGTGGTGGGCCATCCGAACGACGTCGTAAAGCTGTATCGCTTGGCTCCCGGGGGCCGAACGGGCACGGGCATGGATCGGAGACCGCTCATCGAACACCTCGGCCTCCATTCGGCTCGGACGTCCTTTGCCAGAGGCGTGGATGAACTGGCGTACGGCCTCGGTCGGCATCAGGAAGCTGGCGGCGAAGGAGTTGGCACGGACCTCGCGCAACTCGTCGCGGTCCTTCCCTTGGCTGACCAAGCCCCCTTGGTCGCGGTCCACGAGCACGTGGCAGTACTCGTGCGCGTACGAGAAGCGACGGCGGACGACGTGGTGATCGCGATTCGCAACGACGAGGAAGCCGATCTCCGGCTCGATGAGCGTCAGGCCGGAGATGTCATCAGGCAACGGCACCTGCGCCGTGTGGACGTCCTGCGTTTCCAGCAACTCGGCGAGATCGGGGAGTGAGGCGAGTCCCAACCCAAGGCGCCTGCGCTCGTCCTGAGCGACGCGTTCACCTTGTTGAATGGCCTCCCACGTCGTCCGTGGCGGCGACAGCGGGTAGGAGGCAACGGTGGCAAGGTCGCGGTCGATGTCGAGCAGTCGCTCCAATCCGGTCAACTCTCTGCCCAGGGCCACGCACCGGCGTAGCGCCTCGCGCACTTCCTCCACGGTCGACAGCTCCGGGTGATGACGAAAGAGTGCTACGAGCGCATCCTCGTTCGCGGGTTCCTGGTCCGCGACCAAGGTCCTCACGTCCTTGCCGAACAGATAAGCGAGGCGCGACAACTCGAGGCCCGTGACCGCACGATTTCCGAGTTCCATCTGTGCCACGGTGGGGCGCGACACTCCGAGGTGACGCGACACGTCGTCCTGGGTCATGGCGCTGATCTCACGTGCCCGTCGAAGCCTCTTCCCGAGCTGCCTATGGTCCAAGGCCATGACGTCCACTGATCGGCTGATCGGTTCGTGGCGGTCGGCTCCGTGCCTCCGCGTCCGGCTGAGGGGCCGACCCCGGTGCGCAATCGCTATTCATCACGTCTACGTTAGGATATGGAACGTAGATTGTCAAATCATGTTCTACTCATGTTAGCATTCTTGGTTAGGCGCTGGGCGCCGATTCGACGCCTGCTACTGGTAGGCTACAGTTTGAGGCCATGACCACCGCAGAGTTCGACAAGCCGGCCGGCCGGACGCCGGTGGTCACCGCTCCGGTGACGCCGTTCCCGGACGAGGGAGCGGGGGAGGCGGAGGTGATAGGCGGCATCCGCGAGAGGCTCGGCCGCAACCCCTACGACATCGACCGGGACTTCGGCAACTCCTACTCGGGCACCCCGCACCCGATCACGCACCAGCTCGACGAGCTGATGCGCAGCACGTACTTCGTCGAGTGGGCGGCCGATCAGCAGCCCGGCACGGTGGCGCTCGATCGCGAGGCGGTGCGCATGGTGGCGTCGCTGCTCGGTGAGCCGGAGGGGGCGGGTTTCATCACCACCGGTGGCACGGAGTCGAACCTGGCGTCGATGCGGCTGGCGCGGGCGCACGGCGGACAGGCACGGCCGCAGATCGTGGCGCCGGTCACCATGCACTTCAGCTTCCGGATGGGCGCGGAGTTGATGGGGATCGAGCTGGCCGAGGTCGACGTGGACCCGCAGAGCTTCGTGCCGCGCATCGAGGACGTCGAGCGGGCGATCACGCCGCGCACCGTCGGACTGGTCTGCTCGGCGCCGGCAGGCGGCTTCGGCACCATCGAGCCGGTAGAGGCGTTCGCCGATCTCGCGGAGCGCAAGGGCCTGTGGTTGCACGTGGACGCCGCGTTCGGCGGCTTCATGCTGCCGTTCAAGCGCGATCTCGGCCACCCGGTCGAGCCGTTCGACTTCGCGTTGCCGGGGGTCACGTCGATGATGACCGACGGCCACAAGCTGGGTCTGATGCCGATCTCCACCGGTTTCTTCATCGTCCGCGACCCGTCGCTGTTCGACGCCATCCCGACCGAGTCGACGCTGATCCACACCACGTCGTCGACGAAGCCGGGCAGTCGCGCGGCCGGCGCCTGGGCGGTGATGAAGCACCTGGGACGCGCCGGCTACCGCCGGTCGACCGCCCACCTGATCGACCTCGTGAGCATGCTGGCCGACGGCATCGGCCGGGTCGAGGACTTCAGGCTGCTGGCCGCGCCGGAGGTGTCCGTGATCGCCTTCACGTCGGCAACCATCGACTTGGCCGACGTGCATCGGCGGATGGCGGAAGGCGGCTGGGGGCAAGGCTACGGCGAGCTGCGCGGCATGCCGTTCATCCGGCTCTCCGTGCACCCGTCTCGCGACCGCGAGATCGCGGCGGGCTTCCTGCGCGCTCTGGCGGAAGCGGCCCGCGGCGCCCGGCGGCGATGACGCTGGTCGGCTACAGCGACCGGCCGGGCGCCGCTCCCGGAGAGCGCATCCGGTTCATGGTGAGCTGCGAGCAGCCCGCCTACGACATGCGGCTGGTCCGACTCATCCACGGCGACACCAACCCCGTCGGTCCCGGCTTCAAGCAGGTCGTCGTGCCGTCCGCGATCGACGGCCGCAGGCCGGGCAAGCGCGAGACGATCCGTAGCGGCTCGTACGTCGACATCGCGCTGGACGGCGTCGATATGAGCCGGGAGGTGAGCTTCTGCGCGTTCGTACAGGCGACCGACCCCGCCGCCGGGGCTGCGCAGGTGATCGCTGGCCAGGGGGCGCCGATGGACGGCACGGGGTGGGCGCTCGCGCTCTCCGGCGATGGCGACCTGCAGGTCGTCGGCGCCGGACAGGTGGTCGCCCGGCTGGGTCCGATGCGGCGCTGGGCGTGGTACCTGCTGGCCCTGTCGCTACGGGTCCGGGAGGACGGGACGGCCGCAACGGGGACCGCGTGGCGCCGGCCGGTGCGGCCCTGGCCCGACGATCCGCCGGCCGAGGTGGCGTTCAAGGCCGCCTCCATCCTGCCGCCGCCGGGGACCGCGCTGATGCTGGCCGGAGCGCGCGATGCAGCCGGCCGGCACGCCCATCACTTCGACGGCCGCATCGACCGCCCGCGGCTGCTGGCGGGCACGGTGACCGGGGAGCGACTGCGGGCGTGGGCCGAACGCCCCGACGACCTCGCCACGCTGGCCGAGGTGGGCGAGCTGGCCGGCGCGTGGGATTTCTCGCGCGACGTCGACACCGCCCTAGCGCGCGACGTGTCCGGTAACGGCCGGCACGGGCGCGTGGTCAACCTGCCGGCGCGCGCGGTGACCGGCCACAACTTCCGCGGCGAGGAGACCTGCTTCCGGTTGGCTCCGGAGCAATACGGCGCCATCCACTTCCACCGCGACGACCTGGAGGATGCCGGCTGGGCGGAGGACTTCGCCCTGCAGGTCCCGGACGATCTGCCGAGCGGCGTCTACGCGGCGTGGCTGACCACGCCGGACGGTCGCCACGAGGAGCACCTGCCGTTCGTGGTGAGGCCGCCGCGCGGCCGCCGCACCTCCCGCATAGCGGTGCTGATGTCGACGGTAACCTATCAGTGCTACAGCAACTACACCGATCTGGGCCCCGGGGCATGGCGGGAGGGCGTCGACGCCACCTGGACCTCGAACGCGCCGTTCGCCGATCCTTCACTGTCGCGCGACGTCTACCGCTACATCGACCAGAACGCGCTGTACGGGCCGTACGATCGGCACACCGACGGCTCCGGCGTGGTGTACGGCTCCTGGCTGAAGCCCAACCTCACCATGCGCCCGAAGTTCCGCTACCGCGTCATGGCGACCCCGCCGCGGTTTCCGGCCGACCTCTACCTGGTGGACTGGCTGGACGCCAAGGGAATCGAGGCCGACTTCCTGACTGACCACGACCTGCACGCCGAGGGCTCCGCGTTGCTGGACGGCTACCGCGCGGTGATCTCCAGCTCCCACCACGAATACTGGACCGGGCCGATGCTCGACGCGCTGGGGTCCTACCTGGACGCGGGCGGCCGCTTCATGTACCTGTCCGGCAACGGCCTGTACGGCGTGGCCAGCATCGACCCGGCCCGCCCGCATGTCCTGGAAGTCCGGCGCTGGGGAACGAGCTGGCCGTTCGAGGTGCACCCCGCCGAGCGCTACCACAGCACCACGGGCGAGCCCGGCGGCACCTGGCGCAACCGCGGCCGGCCGCCCAACCTGCTGGTCGGCGTCGGCACCGCAGGGGCCGAGTTCGGCGCCGGAGTCCCGTTCCACCGCACGCCGGCCAGCCGCGATCCGCGCGTCGCGTTCATTTTCGAAGGGATGGGCGACGACGAGCCGATCGGCGACTTCCCCAACCTGCAGGTCCGGCACGGCGCCGCCGGGTACGAGTTCGACCGGGTGGAGGCCGAGCTCGGCTCCCCGCCCGGTACGCTGCTCTTGGCATCGTCGGTCGGTTTCGACACCGCCCTGGCCAACCCCATGATCGACGAGCGGCTCTGGTTCATGGCCGGCCGCGACGGCGCCAAGCCGGACGACCCGCAACGGCCGGACGCGCCGCACCGCTTCGTGCGCGCCGACATGGCCTACCTGGAGTACCCGAACGGCGGAGCGGTGTTCTCCGCCGGCGCCATCTGCTGGCGCGGCGCGCTCTCCTGGAACGGCTACGACAACAGCGTCTCCCGCATCACGGAGAACGTGCTGCGGGCATTCTCGGCCTGACTCGTACCGCCTTCAGACCGACGCCAATTGTCCGAGCAGGATCATCGGGATCGGTTTCGGGCATGCTTCCGCCCACGCGTGACGACACGCGTCGCCGTTCCACCGAGCTGGCTGCCAGGCTGTAGAAGGCGATCACGCGGTCCTGAACGCCGACGACGTAGGTCCGCGCGCCGCCCTTTGCCCCGTTCAGTCGGGCCTTGCGTTGCAGCCAAGCGTTGATGCCCGGTATCCCGCAGTCGAACGCGATACGTCATGACGCGGGGCAAGTGGTTCCGGACCGGCTATCGCTCCCACAGGGGTTGGCGCGCGACCAAGTCGCGCAGGCGTTCGTTCGTTTCGGCCGGTGCGTCCAGCGCAGCGACGAATGCATCGTACGCCTCGTCGTCGAGCTCGATCACCGGGCGCTCGCTCAACGCTTCGATCGCGGCCGCCTCGCTCGATCGGAGCACGAACTCCGTACGCGTCACGCCGCGAATCGCTGCGGCCCGGTCGATGAGCGCCAGGCGCTCGTCGTTCATCCTGAAGTTCACTTGGCCCATGTGGTCAGCTCCTCGAGAGCGAGGATAGAATATCAGTCAATCCGTATACCGATTGTATAGACGCCCTGTCAAGCTTCTCTACCGGCCGAGTCCGGACCGTATTGTAGTGCTCCGATGCTGATGTGCGTATCATTCGTCCGCTGATGTGCTGATACGATGCACGACATGAGGAGGAACGATTGGTACGATTCACAGCCGAACACGAAGTGACGGCGCACGATCCGGAGCGAACCGGGACCGGATGGCAGTTGGCGTTCCAATGGGGTGTATACGTAAACCAGGACGACGGGTCTCGCACCCACGGCTACCGGTTCATTTGGCGGCAGCCGGACGGGAGACTGCAACCTGCCAGGGGACAGGCACGACTTCTCTCTCTGAGCCTGATCAGGGAACTGCTGGCAGAGGCGGAGTCCGAGGGCTGGGGAGGCTTCGACGCGGCGCGGATCGACGCTCCCGATCGGGTGCGGCGCACTGACGCCACGCGCCGGGTGGTGCAGGCTTTGGCCGCCCGTGGTGCCCTGCACTGGAACGGAGGAAAGCCGGCGGGAATCACGGGCGTATCGGTACGGGGCCGCCCCGTGTCGGAGACGATCATCAGTGATCGCCGATGATTCTCTATCTCGATACCAGTAGTCTGGTGAAGCTGTACGTCCAGGAGATGCATAGTGAGGCGGTACATGGATGGGCGCAGCACACGGACGTGTTTGCCACCTCTCGCGTGGCGTATCCGGAAATGCTCGCTGCGTTGGCCCGCCGCCGCCGTGAAGGCTCCTTCGACGCGGAGAGCTTTCAACTGGTTGCCGGCGCGTTCAAGCAGCAGTGGCTGGACTTCGCCATCATCGAGCTCGATGAGAGTCTTGCCGGCGAACTGGCGATCGCGCATGCCTTGCGCGGATTCGATGCCGTCCACTTGGCGGCCGCGCTGGAGTTGCGGCGGCAGGCCGAAGGCATCATCGTCGCCTTCACTGCTTTCGATGAGCGGCTTGCACAGGCCGCCAGGGCCGAGGGGCTGCAGGTGTTGGAGGCATGAGGTACGGACATGAGCGCACTTGCTGATCCGCAGGTCGAGTTCTTCAGGCGCGAGGGCTACCTGATGGTGCCCGGCGTCTTCGCCGCGGCCGACCTGGAGCCGCTGCGCGACGAGTTCACGGAGGTCATTCACCAGACCGCCGTCGAGCTGCAGGCCGCGGGCAAACTGTCGCGTCTCTACGAGGAGGAGCCGTTCGAGCGGCGCCTGTCCCGCATCTACGCGGAGACGGACGAGATCCTGGGGCCGATCGTCGGCCGGGGCGGCGGCGGGTACAGCGGCCCGGCGCTGTTCGCGGTGATCACGCACCCTCGCCTGCTGGAGGTTGTGGAGTCGCTGATCGGGCCGGAGATCGTCGCCTCGTCGGTCTACCGGGTCCGGCCGAAGATCCCGGGCATGGCGCGCGGCGTGGTGCCGTGGCATCAGGACTCCGGCTACTTCAATCCGCACTGCGACCGGGACCTGATCGTGACCTGCTGGATCCCGCTGGTGGACGCCACCGTCGAGAACGGCTGCCTGGAAGTGCTGCCGCGCGCCCACCGGCAGGGCGTGGTCCGGCACTACACGGAAGGTCCCAACGGCTACCTGGCGATCGATGACCCGGACCTTCCGGACACCGCTACGCCGGTCGCGGTGCCCGTGCCGCTCGGCGGCGTCCTGCTGCTGACCAACGTCACGCCGCACTGCTCGACGCCCAACCACACGGACGTGGTGCGCTGGAGCCTCGACCTGCGCTACCAGCACGCGGGCGTGCCGAACAACGTCGGCGAGGCGCCGCAGGACTTCACCTGGGAGCGGCCGGACGCCGAGATCGCCTGCTACCCGCCGGAGGCGGACTTCGTCGTGCAGAGCGCCCGCGACCCCGAGTCGGTCGTGCGCTCCGCGGCCGAGTTCAACCGCATTCGCCAGCGCTATGAGCGCACGCGCCCGCCCGGCCCGGAGCGGGGCTGGATCCCGTATGACCGGCGGCCGGGAACTCGACACTTCGAGCACTCGTGACTACCATCCGACTGATCGAAGAGCACCGTCCTTATGGCCAAGAATCCGGTTCAATCGCGCACGCGCTTCAACATGAAGCGCAGGATAGAGGCGTGCCACGATCCATCGGTACTGACCGCTCTGGCACAGAAAGTGAAGTACCGCGGCAGTCCGCTCCATAAGCGGGACCCGGGAGACTTCCAGCTTACACCTCCTGCACAGCCCCGGCATGACAAGACCCTGTGTGACGGCGCACGGATCCATACCAGGGAAGTCGCTCAGGGACTTCTGCGGGAGGGCGTGAGGCGGGGTATGATCAGCGTGCAGACCCGCGGACAGTTTCCGCAGAACATTTGGGCGGTTACGGAGAGCGGATGCCCACTTGAGGCTCAGTTGGAGAATCAGGAACAGGGCATCTATCACGGCTATCCCATGCCGACCACTGACCCGTTCCGGGATGCCGTAGTGTCGCGATGGAGGGGGATTTGAGTTCGGCTCTCAGAATCGACTACGAGTGGCTCCCTTGCGAGTACGGTAGTGAAGCGGAGCGCGCAACACTCGCTGAACTCGCACTCTTCGTAGACGGCCACTGTGCGACGGAGCTGGACGACGGACTCGCGAGAACCGTCCGCAGATCTGCTCGACTCTCCGCTCTTCATCTGGCTGAGTGGTTTGCTGCCAACTGGTGGCGGCTGCTCTGGGAGCCCAGGGGGGACGGCCTCTCGTGGCGGATGAGCCACAAGATGGGCGCTGCAGGGGGAGGGTACATCTGGCCCGACGTGTCGTTCAGCAGCAACTGGGAATCGGTGCTCGTCAGCTCGTGTCGTACGGAACACTCGGAGGCGCAACCGATTCGCTATCTGAATGACTTCAGCGTCGTTATTCCCGTGCGAGACTTCGAACGCTGCATTGACCGGTTCGTGAGCGGCACTGTGGCAAGGCTGTCGGACACCGTGAGTGTGGAGACGGAGCTGAGCGTTCTGTGGCGCGACGTGATCAACGAGCGCCGCGATCGCGATCTGTTTCGCTGGCGGAAACTGGAAGCATGTATGGGGTATGACCCCGATGAGGCTCCGCAGGAGCTCGTGCAGAGCCTCCGGCAAGCCGTCGGTTCGTATGGCGAGGGAGCGGTTCACGAGATGGCGGCCGCGTGTAAGAGCGACGCGCTCGCTCACATCGAGACTCTCACGGAGGAGGTGCGATGCAAGGGTCTGAAGGTCCGCGTTTCCTCGCATGAGACGTTGCGTCGTCGAATCGAACAGGAGAGCAGGTCCTCGTTTCTCCCGTGGGAGCGGGCAAGAAAGGCAGCCGACAGTGCGCGTAGCGTGTGGAACTTGAAAGGCCCTATTCCGTCGTCAATGCTCGCCGGTTTGTTCGAACTCAGAGAGTCGGAGCTAGCGGATGAGTTGCCGATTGGAGCCCATCGCCTGTCCGCCGGGTTTCGCGACGCTGACGATCCGGGCGGGATGCACATCTCGTGGAACGTGCGTTCGCCGGCAGGTCGGCGATTTGCACTTGCTCGCTTGGTGGCGGATCATCTTGCGTCCCCCGTCGAAGAACGGCTCTTGCCGGCGACCAACGTGAGCACGAGCAAGCAGCAGTTCCAGCGCGCATTCGCCCAGGAGTTCCTGTGCCCGTATGACGCGCTTCAGGAGGTGATCGGTGCGGGTGAACCGGCCGTGGATGACATCGAGTCCGCGGCCGAACACTTCGAGGTTTCTACGTGGGTAGTCGTTTGCACCCTCGTCAACAACGGGGTTTTGACACGAGAAGCACTTACCGACTGGGGTGTGCTGTAGAGACGTGACGGCGCAGGCGCCGCTCCAGCGCCCGCACCAGGATCGACAGGCCGATGGTCATCACGAGGTAGAGAAAGGCGACGGTGTTGTAGGTCTCGAAGAAGCGGAAGGAGGAGGCCGAGTAGACCTTGGCCTGCTGGGTGATGTCCTGCACGCCGAGCACGGAGACCAGCGCCGAGTCCTTGATCATGGCCACGAAGTCGTTGCCGAGCGGCGGCAGCACCGTGCGCGCGGCCTGCGGCAGCACCACGTGCAGCATCGCCTGCCGCCGGTTCATCCCCAGCGACAGCGCCGCCTCGAACTGTCCGCGCGGCACCGCCTCGATGCCGGCGCGGAAGATCTCCGCCAGGAAGGCGCTGTAGCCGATGGTGAGGGCCAGGATCGCCCGCCAGACGAAGTCGACCCGCCGCACGCTGAGCGGCTGCATCCAGCCGGCGGCGATCAGCGGCTCGGCCAGCCGGTTGATCAGCACCACCGCCGCCGGCGCCGCCACGAAGGCGACGTAGTAGAGGATGACCAGCATCGGCACGCCGCGCACCACCTCGATGTAGACGCTCGCCGCCTCGCGCAGCACGCGGCGGTGGGAGGCGCGCATCAGCCCGAACAGCAGGCCCACGGCCGCCGCCGCGACGTAGGCGATCACCGACACGTACAGCGTGGTGACGACCCCGCGGCTGACCGCGCGGAAGATGATCCGGTAGTCCTCCTCCCGCACCACCGACCACACGGCCAGCACGCTCAGCAGCATCACGACCAGCAGCCAGTAGGGCAGGCGGGAGAAGGACGCGATCGGCAGCAGGTGCCGCCGCGGCGTACCGGCGCCGCCCCGGTTCATGGCAGCAGGTCGAGAGTCCGGCGGGCCTCTACGGGCTGTACTCGAAGAACCACTTGACGTTCAGCGCCTCCAGGAAGCCCTCCTCGGCCAGCTCCCGGATCGCCTCGTCGAACGGCTCGCGCAGGTCGGAGCCGGGCGTGAAGATGAAGCCGAAGTCTTCCGTGCCCAGCGCTTCGCCGACCGTCTTGAGGGCGTCGGGGTTGGCGCCGATGTAGCCGCGGCTCGACGCCGCGTCCATGAGCACCAGGTCCACGTCGCCGATGATCAGCGCCTGCACCGCGGCGCCGAAGGTGTCGAACAGCTTGATGCGCGGGTTGTCCTCGTTCCCGTCCAGGATGTCGTAGACGGCCACGTAGAAGTTGGTGGTGCCGGCCTGCGAGCCGATCAGCAGATCATCGTCGGCGGCGACCTCCTCCGGCGTGGTGAAGCGCTCCTCGTCCGCGCGCACCAGCATGAACTGCTGCGAGGTGAGGTAGGGGATGGAGAAATCCACCCGCTCGGCGCGCTCTTCGGTAATGGTGATGCCGTCCATGCCCACGTCGAACTGGCCGTTGCGCACCGCCTCGATCATCGCGTCCCAGGCGGTCACCTGCCAGTCGACGGCGCAGTTGAGCCGACGGCAGATCTCGTTGACCGCGTCGTACTCCCAGCCGACCGCCTCGCCCGTCTTCGGGTCGACGAAGTTCAGGGGCACGTAGTCGTTGCCGGTGACGGCGACGACGGTGCGCCCGCCCAGATCCGGCAGGCCGAACGCTGCCTGCGCCGCCAGCAGCGCCAGCGCCGCCACGAACCCTCGTATGGTGTGTTTCATAGCGACGGGAGTGTTCCGGTTCCACGGACGCGGGGCAAGCGGTCGTGGCGCACGGTTGCGCCCTCGTGCTTTGACGCCTCCTGGGAGCCGCGCTACCGTCCCCGGCATGAACGTCTCCATGAGAGCGCGTTCGCGCGCCGGACGCCGGGTGGCGGTGCTGCTCCCGGCGGTCCTGGTGCTCCTGAGTTGCGGGGAGACGGCGCAGGGCCAGCCGGCAGACGAGACCCCGGTCGTCCGGTACGGGCCGGCCGGCACCCCGATACCGTCCGCCCCCGCCGTGCCGGACGGAGCGGTCTCGGCCGAGGTCGCCGAAGGCCTGGAGGCGCTGTTCGACCGCACGGTCCCCGGTGGGCCGATTGAGGCGATCGACCGGTTGGGCGCGGCCGGCGACCCCCGCGTGCTGTGGCTGCTGACCGACCTGTTCCCGTTCTCGAACCGGGACATGCTGACGGCGGTCCGGGCCGCCTTCGTGGCGCTCACCAAAACCGAGCTCGCGCCCGAGGACGACGGACGCCTGACGATGATCAACCGCCTGATCGCCTGGGATCTGCCGGCCTTCCCCGGCTATCGCGAGTACAAGTGGCGGCTGTTCCGGTTCATCGAGCCCCTGTGGGAGCCCTTCTTCACCGACGAGGACTCGATCATCGACTGGCGGCTGGTCGGCTGGGGCGGCGTGGCGATCGACGAGCGCCTGCACGCCACCCCGGAGGCGCGCTGCCTGCGCGGCTGCATTCCGGCGATCGACGATCCCGCGGTCACCTCCGCCACCGGCGGCGACTGGTATCCGGACGAGCGGCTGGTGTTCGGCGTGGTCATCAACGGCGAGGCGCGCGCCTACCCGAAGAACATGATGGAAGTCCACGAGATGGTGAACGACACGCTGGGCGGGCGGCGCTTCGGCATGCCGTACTGCACGCTGTGCGGGTCCGCGCAGGCGTACTTCACCGACGACGCGGAAGGCTTCAGCCCCGTCCTGCGCACCTCCGGCCTGCTGTCCCGCTCGAACAAGTTCATGTACGACCGCAGCACGTGGTCGGCGGTCGACACATTCACCGGCCAGGCGCTGTCCGGGCCGCTGCACGACGCCGGCGTGGTGCTGACGCCGGTGGCGGTGGTCACCTCCACGTGGGGCGACTGGAAGCGCGAGCACCCGGAGACGACCATCCTCGACCGCTTCCGCGCCTACCCGCTGGATCCGCTCAGGGGCCGCGACGACCACGGCCCGATCTTCCCGGTGGGCGACGTCGACCAGCGCCTGCCCATCCAGGAGCGTGTGCTCGGCGTGGAAGGCCCGGATGGGCCGGTCGCCTTCCCGGTGGCGCCGGCGGTGATCGCGTTGCAGGAAGGCGTGGCGGTGGAGATGGGCGGCGTGCGCTTGGAGCTGGACGGCAGCGGGCTGCGTGCCTTCATCGGCGAGCGGGACGCCGCCGCACACGAGGCGTTCTGGTTCGCCTGGAGCCAGTTCAAGCCGGACACAAGGATCTGGGAGCGTACGTGACCGACGCCGGGCATGGCGGCATCTATGCCCGGCTCGGGGTACGGACCTACGTCGACCTGACGGCCACCGAGTCCATCCACGGCGGCGCGCCCATGCTGCCGGAAGTGCGCCGGGCGATGGCCGAAGCGGCCGACGGATCGGTGGTCATCGACGAGCTCATGGCTCGGGCCGGCGAGCGGATCGCCGGGTTGCTGGGCGTTCCGTCGGCGCTGGTCACCAGCGGCGCGGCCGGCGCGCTCACCGCGGCCACCTGCGCGTGCGTGGCCGGCGGCGATCCCGAGCGAGCGGTGCAGCTTCCGGACCTCGACGGTCTGCGCGACGAGGTGGTCATGCCGGTGCAGTCGCGCACCGTGTTCGACCAGACCATCCGCGCGGTCGGCGTGCGGCTGGTCCCGGTGGACTCCGCCGTCCAGTTGCGCGCGGCGGTCGGCCCGCGCACCGCGCTCGTGGCGATGTGGGCCGGCGCGGCTGCCGCCCAGTCCGTGACGGTGGAGGATCTGGCCGCTGCCGGGCGGCAGCATGGGGCGCCGGTGGTGATCGACGCGGCGGCCGAGCTGCCGGCGGTGCCGAACCGCTGGCTGGCCGCCGGCGCCGACCTGGTCTGCTACTCGGGCGGCAAGATCCTGCAGGGACCGCAGGGCGCGGGACTCCTGCTGGGCCGCGAGGACCTGGTGCAGGCCGCATGGATGCACTGCGCGCCGCACGGGACCTTCGGCCGCATGATGAAGGTCAGCAAGGAGGAGATCGCCGGCATGCTGGCCGCGGTCGAGCACCTGGCTGACGGCCGCGACCTGGACGCGGAGTTCGAGCGCTGGCGCGGCTGGTACCGGCGGATCGCGGACGCCCTCGCCCCGGTCGGGGGCGTGCGTACGGAGGTGCGGGAGTCGGGAGGCCGCAGCCCGTATCCGATCCTGGTGGTCTCCTGGGATCCCGAACAGGTGCCGCTGGCCGCCGGGCAGGTGGGAGCGGCCCTGCGCGCCGGCTCGCCGCCGATCCTGTCGCATGCCGAGGGCGACGGCTGCGCGTTCATGGTCCGGCCGGTGTCGATGGCCGCGGGCGACGCGGAGGTGGCCGCCCGGCGGCTCGCGGAGATCCTGGGCGCCGCCTCGGACCCGATCCCGGTCGCGCCGCCGCCGGACGGTATCGAAGGCGAGTGGGACGTGGACATCCGCTTCCTGTCGGGTCGCGCCCGGCACCGCTTCAGCCTGGTAGGCGCGGCCGGCGGAATCTGCGGCCGGCACCGCGGGACGCGGGCCGAGGGCGAGTTGTCCGGACGGGTCGACGGCGCCGCCGTGACGCTCGACAGCGTGCTCCCCACCGAGGGCGCCCGGCTGACCTATCGCTTCGAGGGCACCGTCGACGCGGTCGCAGGGACCATGGCCGGTACGCTCAGGCTGGGCGAGCAGCTCGTGGACGGCTTCGGCGCAGGCAGCGTGACCTGGACGGCGCGCCGTGCGGCCTCAGGTGCGTGACCAGCGGCTGGGGGCCATCCCCGGCGCGTGGTCGGCCATGCCTTCCGGCTTGTTGCCCACCGCGAAGTCGAACTCGCGGGCGTTCGAGTCGCTGAAGTAGGGCCGCACCGACGCGGGGAGCGTGGCCAGCTCCTCCTCCGTGGCCATGGGCACCTCCGCGATCGGTCCCGCCCACGCCGGCCGGTAGGCGATCGCGACCATGCGCCGCGCACGCGTGCCGGTATTGGGCAGCGTGCCGTGGAACGCACGGTGGTTGAGGAACAGCGCGGAGCCCGCCCGGCACGGGACCACCACCTGCTCGGGATGGCTGGTATAGCGCTTGTACGGGTGGGCGTCGGCATGCATGCACAGGTGGGAGCGGGGGATCACTCGGAACGGCGACACGTCCATGGTCAGGTCGTCCAGGTAGTAGAGGACCCGCACCGTGATCGGACAGCTCCCCTCGTAGCCGAAGATCGTGGAACCGTACGGCTGGCCGTCGGTGTGCAGGCTGATCCCCGGCGTGCCGGGCTCGGAGCAGTCGTAGGTGACGTTGTGCAGGCACAGGATGCGGTCGCCGAACAACCGCTCCAGCAGGCCCAGCGTCGGCCGGTGGGTCACCAGCTCGGCCAGGACGGGGCTGCGCAGGTGGACCCGGCTGCAGCCGCGCTGCCGTTCGCTGTAGTCCCGGCCCTCCGTGGGCAGCGTGTCGGTCTCGGCGCGCAGCGTCTCCAGGTGCTCGGGTGAGAGGATGTCGGGGACGATAAGGTAGCCCTCCAGCTCGATCTGCCGGATGCGCTCCCCCTCGCTCAAAGCGGACCAGTCGCGGTCGTCGACGTTCAGGCCGTTCCACATGCGCATGACGCCTCAACGTAGATCGGCGGACCCTGCCCCGGCAAGGCGGCCGCTGCCGGTCCGGTCCGGCGGGATGGTGGAACCGGGCGGCTGTTTGGGCTATCTTTCCCTGTGGTGGCAGAGAACCCGACCCGGAGGGTCGATCTCCCGCAACACGGTTCGGCCGCGTCCGCCGCAACCGCATCCCCAGGGATCGGCAATGGAACGGAGCCGCCGGCTGCGTCGCGCCCCGTCGATCCCGCGGTCGCGCACGGCCGCAATGGCGGGGAGGCCTCCGACGTCGAGCTCCGCGAGTGGGTGGAGTCGCTCGACTACGTCTACCGGACCGGCGGCGCCGAGCGGCTGCACGAGGTGCTGCGCACGCTGCACCGCTACGCCAAGGCGGTCGACGCGGACTTGCCGTTCACGGCCAACACCCCTTACGTCAACACCATCCCGCCGGACCGGGAGCCGCCGTATCCCGGCGACCGCGCCGTCGAGCGGCGCAACAAGAGCATCATCCGCTGGAACGCCATGGCGATGGTGGTACGCGCCAACAAGAGCGACGACGGCATCGGCGGCCACATCAGCACCTTCGCGTCGGCCGCCACGCTGATCGAGGTCGCGCAGAACCACTTCCTGCGCGGGCCGGACAGCCCGCAGGGCGGCGACCAGGTCTACTTCCAGGGCCATGCCGCGCCCGGCATGTACGCGCGGGCGTTTCTGGAGGGCCGCCTGAGCGAGGAGCATCTCACCAACTTCCGGCGCGAGCTGGCTCCGGGCGGCGGCCTGTCGTCCTACCCGCACCCGTGGCTGATGCCCGATTTCTGGTCGTTTCCGACCGTCTCCATGGGGCTGAGCCCGATCCAGGCGATCTACCAGGCGCGCTTCAACCGCTACCTGCAGGACCGCGGCATCAAGCAGACCGACCGGCAGAAGGTGTGGGCCTTCCTGGGCGACGGCGAGATGGACGAGCCGGAGTCCATGGGCTCGATCACGCTGGCGGCGCGCGAGCGGCTGGACAACCTGATTTTCGTGGTCAACTGCAACCTGCAGCGGCTCGACGGGCCGGTGCGCGGCAACGGAAAGATCATCCAGGAGCTGGAGGCCGCCTTCCGCGGCGCCGGCTGGAACGTGATCAAGGTGATCTGGGGCTCCGACTGGGACCCGTTGCTGGCCGCCGACCGCCACGGGCTGCTGCGCCGGCGCATGGAGGAGACCGTCGACGGCCAGTACCAAAAGTATACCGTCGAGCCGGGCTCCTACATCCGCGAGGACTTCTTCGGGACCGACCCGCGCCTGCTGGAGCTGGTGAAGGACTACTCGGACGACGAGCTCCGCAAGCTGTACCGGGGCGGCCACGATCCGGCCAAGGTGCACGCGGCGTTCAGGGCGGCCGTCGAACACACCGGCGCGCCGACCGTGATCCTGGCCAAGACGATCAAGGGCTACGGCCTGGGAGAGGCGGGCGAAGGCAAGAACATCACCCACCAGCAGAAGAAGCTGAACCAGGACGAGCTGGTCGCTTTCCGGTCGCGCTTCGACATCCCGATCTCCGACGAGGAGGCGGCCGCGGCGACCTTCTATCTGCCCGACGAGCACGGCGGCCAGCGCACCTATCTGCGTGCCCGGCGCCAGGAGCTGGGCGGCTACCTGCCCGCGCGCGCCGCGCGCGCCGCGCCGCTCACCGCGCCGCCGGCGGAGCTGTTCGCCGAGTTCCTGCACGGCACCGACGGCCGCGAGGCGTCGAGCACCATGGCCTTCGTGCGCATCCTCACCAAGCTGCTGCGCGACAAGGAGATCGGGCCGCTGGTCGTTCCGATCGTCCCGGACGAGGCGCGCACCTTCGGCATGGAGCCGCTGTTCCGGCAGGTGGGGATCTACTCCAGCGTCGGACAGCTCTACGAGCCGGTGGACCGGGAGAACCTGCTCTACTACAAGGAGGCCAAGGACGGCCAGGTGCTGGAGGAGGGCATCACCGAGGCGGGATCGTTCTCGTCCTTCATCGCCGCCGGCAACGCCTACGCCGCGCACGGGGTGAACACCATCCCCTTCTTCATCTACTACTCGATGTTCGGCTTCCAGCGGATCGGCGACCTGATCTGGGCGGCTGCCGACATGCGCTGCAAGGGCTTCTTTCTGGGCGGCACCTCCGGCCGCACCACCCTCAACGGCGAGGGCCTGCAGCACCAGGACGGCCACAGCCACGTCGCCGCGCTGGCGGTGCCGACGCTGCGCTCCTACGACCCCACCTACGCGTACGAGCTGGCGGTGATCATCGAGGACGGCATCCGCCGCATGTACGTCGACCAGGAGGAGGGCTTCTACTACCTCACGGTCATGAACGAGAACTACCCGATGCCGCCGATCCCGGAACCCGTGGAGGACACGCGCGAGGGGATCCTGCGCGGCCTGTACCGGTTCAGCGTCGGCGATCCGGACGCGGAGCTTCCCAAGGCCCACCTGCTCGGCTCGGGCGCCATCCTGAACGAGGCGGTGCAGGCGGCGGCGCTGCTCGCGGACCTGGGCGTCTCCACCGACGTGTGGAGCGTCACCAGCTACCAGCAGCTCTACCGGGACATCGCGGAGACCGAGCGGCACAACGTGCTGCATCCGGGACGGAAGCCGCGGCAGTCGTACGTGGCGCGCGCCTTCGCCGGCGAGCGCGGCGTGTTCGTCGCCGCCACCGATTACCTGCGCGTGCTGCCGGCGCTCATCACCGACCATCTGCCGGGGCCGGTGGCCCGGCTCGGCACCGACGGCTTCGGGCGCAGCGACACCCGCGCCGGCCTGCGGGACCACTTCGAGGTGAGTGCCCGCTACATCGCACTGGCGGCGCTGCAGCGGCTGTCCGTCGAGGGGGCGATCGACGAGCGCGCGCTGAAGCGCGGCATCCGGCGGCTCGACGTCGATCCCGACAAGAACAACCCGTTGTCCGCCTGACATGGACCGGTGAGATGGCGATAGAGATCAAGCTGCCCGTGCTGGGCGAGGGGGTCGACTCCGGCACGGTAGCCGGCGTCCTGGCCGCCCCGGGAGACACGGTGGCGGCGGATGCGCCGCTGATCGAGCTGGAGACCGACAAGGCCGTGATCGAGGTGCCGGCCACCGAGTCCGGTGTCGTCGCCTCACTGCCGGTCAAGGCCGGCGACACCGTCGCCGTCGGGCAGGTGATCGCCACCATCGAACCGAGTGGCGAACCGGGAGCCGAACCGGGTGGCGAGCCGGCCGCTGCTCCTGCCGAGGAACCCGCTGCCGGGCCGCCAGCCGCGGCTGCACCGGCACCTGCTGCGGAGCCTGCGGCCGTCGCCGCACCGACGCCGTCCTCGGCCCCGGCTCCACCCGTGACGCCGCCGGCCCCGGCTGCTCGAGCGCCCTCCGCGCCGGCGCCGGCCGACGAGTTCAACCTGCCCGAGTGGCCGATCCCTGCCACTCCGAACACCCGCCGTTTCGCGCGCGAGCTGGGCGTCGACATCACCTCCGTGCAGGGCACCGGCAACGGCGGCCGCATCCTGTCCGGCGACGTGGTGCGCACCGCGCGTTCGTTGCTGGAGGCGGCAGCCTCGGGCGGAGGCCCGGCGGCCCCGCCGCCGCTGCCCGACTTCAGCCGCTGGGGAGAGGTGGAGCGCGAGCCGATGAGCGGCATTCGCCGCACCACGGCCGTGCACCTGTCCACCTCGTGGACGACCATCCCGCACGTCACCCAGCACGACGATGCCGACGTGACCGACCTGGAGCAACTCCGCAAGCGCTTCGGCCCGCGCGTGCAGGAGGCGGGCGGCAAGCTCACCATGACCGCGATCGCGGTGCGGGTGGTGGCGGGTGCCCTGCGGGTGTTCCCGCGCTTCGCGTCCAGCGTCGACATGGCCAGCCGCGAGGTGATCCTCAAGCGCTACACCCACGTGGGCGTGGCGGTCGACACCGACCGCGGCCTGCTCGTGCCGGTGATCCGCGATGCCGACCGCAAGAACGTGACCGAGCTGTCGGTCGAGATAGGCGAGGTGGCCGCCCGCGCCCGCGCGGGCAAGCTCACCCTGGAGGAGATTCAGGGCGGCTGCTTCACGATCACCAACCTGGGCGGCCTGGGTGGCACGTCGTTCACGCCGATCGTCAACCACCCGGAGGTGGCCATCCTGGGAATGTCACGCTCCCGCGTCACGCCGGTGCATCGCGACGGAGGATTCGAGCCCCGGCTGCTGCTGCCGCTGTCACTCTCCTACGACCACCGCGTGATCGACGGCGCGGACGCCGTGCGCTTCCTGCGCTGGATCGTCGAGGCGCTGGAGAACCCCTTCCTGCTGTCCCTGGAAGGGTAGCCGGCCGGTGCGCTCTTACCAGTTGGCGGTGCGCGCGACGCCGAGCTGCTCGAACAGCGGCTCCTGACCTTCAAGACGCGTCCTGAAGTCGGACCAGTCGCGTGCTTCGCTCGGGCTCCAGGCCGCCTCCGCCAAGGCGGACAGCCGCGGCCAAGTGAGCTCGTCGACATCGGCCTGGGTCTCGACGTACTCGGTCCAGAGGCACGCCTGTGAGCCGATGACGCGGGCCGCCGCGCTCGCGTCGATCTCGGGCGGCACCGGATCGAATGCGTAGGCGGTCTCCAGGGGAAGATGGTGCCCCTGATGGCCCGGTGGCCGGGGCGGGTCGTACGGCGTGTAGTTGAGGTAGGTGAAGGGGTTGGGCGCCATGACCACGCGGTGGCCGCGCCGCGCCGCCTCGACGCCGCGGTCCACGCCGCGCCAGGCCATGATCACCGTGTCGCCGTCCGGGCCGTCCCCTTCCAGCACCTCGTCCCAGCCGATCACCGTGCGGCCGCGCTCACGGAGATAGCGGCAGGCGCGGCGTACGAACCACGCTTGCAGTTCCTCCGGCGAGGAGAGACGCTCGTCCTGCATGCGCTGCCGGCACCTGGGGCACGCCGTCCAGCGGTCCTTGGGCACTTCGTCCCCGCCGATGTGGACGTACGGTCCCGGAAACAGGTCCAGGACCTCATCGAACACCCCTTCGAGGAAGGCGAACACGGCGTCGTTGCCGGCGCAGTAGACATCCTTGTAGATCCCCCAGGTCGTGCCCACCTCGAACGGGCCGCCGGTGCAGGACAGGTGCGGATAGGCGGCCAGGGCCGCGGCGCAGTGGCCGGGCAACTCGACCTCGGGGACGACGGTGACGTGCCGGGCCTGCGCGTAGCGGACCACGTCGCGAATCTCATCGGCCGTAAAGGCGCCGGCGTGCGGTGTGGCGTCACCGGTCGACTCGCGGCGCCGGCTGGCGACCCGCAGCAACTCCGGGTAACGCGCGATGGGAAGGCGCCAGCCCTGGTCCTCGGTCAGGTGCCAGTGGAAGCGGTTCAGCTTGAAGCGGGCGGCCAGGTCGATGAAGCGCTTGACCGTGGCGGCGGGTAAAAAATGGCGGGCGCAGTCGAGCATCACCCCCCGCCACGCGAAGCGCGGCCGGTCGGCGATCCGCACGGCAGGCACGCGGCGGCGCTGCGCGCCGCTGACGAGCTGCAGCAGCGTCTGCGCCCCGTGGAACGCACCCGCGGGGGTGGCGGCCGTCAGCTCCGCTCCGCCGGAAGCGACCGCGAGCCGGTAGCCGTCGTCCGGCAGGTCGGTGGCGGGAAGGATGCGCACGTCTGCGTCGGCGCCGGAGCCGACGACGGCCGTGCGGCAGTTCCCGGCGGCGTCGAGCTCGCCGGCGAGGTGGGACGCCGTCTCCGCGAACGAGTCGTCCGCGATGCTCACGGTCAGCTCGTGGCCGAACAGCCACGCGCCTTGCTGGCGGACCAGATCGGCCGGCCGCGGAATCAGCGGCAATGCGTGCCCGTGAGAGACAGCCATCGTGAGTCCTGTCACTTGATCCTATGCCGGTGGCCGTGGCGCTTCAATTTCCGCCCCTGAGACCATGCGGCTGACGCTGTCGACGGTACCGCGCCGATCCCCCGGACGTGGCTTGAGCGAGCGCCGCCTGGCAGTACGGTGCCGGCGTCCCGGTCCGATCCGTGGCGCGGTCGCCGTTGCCAGGGGACAGCCTCGGATGACACCATCCGGGCATGGCTGACAGCGTGCGGCTGGCCCTGGTCGGCTGCGGTGCGATCGCCGGGTACCACGCCAGGGCGATCCGCTCCATCGACCGCATCGAGATCGCGGCCGCGATCGATCCCAAGCGGGAAGCCGCCGAGTCCCTGGCCGAGGAGTACGGCGTCGGCGCGTTCGCGACCATCGAGGAGGCGGCAGCGGCGGCCGACTTCGACGCCGTGGACATCATGACGCCCCACGACCTGCACGAGGCGCTGACCGAGCAGGCCCTCGCGCTGGGCAAGCACGTGCTGCTGGAGAAGCCGATCGCGCAGGACCTGACCACGGCCGAGCGCGTGCTTGCCACCGGCACCGCGGCCGATCAGGCGTTCATGGTCGGGGAGAACTCCCAGTACTGGCCGGACGTGGTGGCGGTCGACCGACTGCTCCGCGACGGCGCCGTGGGGGAGGTGATCGCTGCGCAGGCCGCGTTCGAGTGCCGGTTCGATCCGTTCTGGTATCCGGGGAACCGTCCCTGGCGCTTCGACCTGCAGCGCACCGGCGGCGGCGTGGTCATCGACGGCGGCGCGCACTGGATCAGGCCGCTGCGCGTCTGGCTGGGAGAGATCGACGCGGTCGTTGGCACCACCGGCAGACCCATCGGGGGGATGGACGGCGAGTCGCTCGCGCAGGCGCTGCTGCGATTCGAGTCGGGCGTGATCGCATCGTTCCTGGCGCTGACGTCGCCGGCGAACCTGTCGGACATGCCGTGGTTTCGCGTGATGGGCACGAAGGGCGAGGTGCTGATCCGCGGCGGCTTCGAAGGCGGTGGGGTCGAGCTGTACGACGAGGACCATCCGGACGGGCAGGCCCTGCCGGGGGACCACGGCTACTTTCACTCGTTCAAGCCGGAGCTCGAGGACTTCGCGGCGCTGGTGCTGGACGGCAAGGCGCCGGTGGCTCCGCCGGAGAAGGCGCTCGGAGAGATGCGGACCGCCCTCGCCCTCTACCGGTCGGCCGGGAGCGGTGCGTGGGAGTCGGTGTGGGGCGCCTGAGAGGCAGGAGCGCCACGTGAGCATGACGACGATGACGGCCGTGGCGCCGTTTCGCGTGGTGGCCGACGACGGGCGTGCGGGCGCGGCTCGGCAGGACGGCTACCTGTACCTTCCGGGGTTGCTTCCCGCTGATGAGGTGTTGGCGGTCCGTGAGGAGGTCACGGCCGTCGCCGCGCGCCACGGCCTGCTCCGGCGCGGGGCGCCGGCCGGTGACGCCGTCGCCGAGCAGAGCGCCTTCGTGCACGAGAGCAACCCCACGCCGGAGTATCGGGCCTACTACAACGACCTGCTGCGCCTGCGCGCCGTGCACGCGCTCGCGGTTCGTCCGGAGCTGATCGGCGTGCTGGAGACGGTGCTGGGCGAGTCGGTGCTCGCCCATCCGCGCAACATCGTGAGGACGGTATTCCCGAGCCGCCCGTCCATTACCACCGCGCCCCACCAGGACCACCGGCCGATCAAGGCGTCGCCGGAGGTGTGGACCGCGTGGATCCCGCTCGGCGACTGCCCGGAACAGCTCGGCGGCCTGGCGGTCGTCCCAGGGTCCCATCGGGACGGCCTGCACCCGGTGGAGGCAGGCACGATCTACTTCGAGACGGCCGGCGACGTGGCGTGGCGCTGGAACCCGATGCGATGCGGAGACGTGCTGCTGTTCCACAGCCTGACCGTCCACCAGGCGCGCGACAACCGGGCGCCCGACCGGATCAGGTTCTCCTGCGACTTCCGCTATCAGGGCCGCAGCACGCCCGTGCACCGGTACTCGCTGATGCCGCACATGGGCTGGACGGGCTGGGAGGAGATCTACGCCGACTGGGCCGCCGGCGATCCCCTGCGCTACTACTGGCGCGCCTGGCCGCTGGACATCCGCACGGATGACCGGCTGCTGTCGTCATCGTAGCGCGCATGAGCTAGGGCTCAGGCGTTGGATTTCGACTCGTACGATGTCGGCCGGGCATGCTACGACGAGATGTTCCTGCCCGGCGGCGCGCCGCGCGAGCACTTCCGGGCGCTCCACGAGGAGTTGCTCCGCCTTCCCGCCGAGGAGCTTACGAGCATCCAGGAACGGGTGACGCGCTCGTTCTCCACCGAAGGGATCACCTTCACCGTCTACGGGGACGCCGAGGCCGAAGAGCGGATCATCCCCGTGGACTGCGTGCCGCGGGTGCTCACGGCTGATGAGTGGCGGCACCTGGATGCGGGCCTCACCCAGCGCCTGAGGGCGCTGAATCTCTTTCTCGCCGACATCTACGGCGCCGCCCGCATCGTGGCCGACGACGTCATTCCGTCGGACATGGTGTACGGCTGCCCGCAGTTCCGGGCGCAGATGCGCGGGTTCCAGGCTCCCCAGGGTACCTGGGTCGCCATCTGCGGGACCGACCTGGTGCGCACCAGCGACGGCTTCCGGGTGCTGGAGGACAACCTCCGTGTGCCCTCCGGGGTTTCCTACATGATCGCCAACCGCAGGGCGGTCAAGGCGAACTTCCGCCGCCTCTACCGCAGCTCCCGCGTGCGGGATGTCGAGCACTACGGGCGCGTGCTGCTGACCACGCTGCGCGAGCTGGCGCCGGCCGGACGCTCCGATCCCGTGATCGCGCTGCTCACGCCCGGGGTCTACAATTCCGCCTTCTACGAGCACATGTTCCTGGCCGGCGAGCTCGGCGCGGAGCTCGTGGAGGGCCGCGACCTGGTGGTGAGGGACGGCTGCCTCTACATGCGCACGACCGACGCCCTGCGCCGCGTCGACGTGATCTACCGGCGGCTGGACGACGACTTCATCGACCCGCGGGAGTTCCGCGCGGACTCGCTGCTCGGCGTGCCGGGACTGATGGACGCCTGCCGGCGCGGCAACGTCACGCTCGCGAACGCCCCCGGCACCGGCGTCGCCGACGACAAGAGCGTCTACGCGTTCGTGCCGGACATGATCCGCTACTACCTCGGCGAAGAGCCGCTGATCGCCAACGTCGAGACCTACCTGTGCCGCCGTCCCGAGGACCTGGAGTACGCCCTCGACAACATCGACCGCCTGGTCTTCAAGCGGGTGGGGGAGTCGGGCGGCTACGGGATGCTGATAGGCCCGCACGCCACGCCGGGCGAGCGCGAGGAGTACGCCCGCCAGGTGCGCGCCGATCCCGCCGACTTCATCGCGCAGCCGACCCTGGCCCTGTCGCGCGCTCCCTGCCTGGTCGACGGCCGCTTCGAGCCGCGCCACGTCGACCTGCGCCCGTTCATACTGCACGGCAGCCGCACGCGCATCGTGCCGGGCGCATTCTGCCGCGTGGCGCTGCGCCGCGGCAGCCTGGTGGTCAACTCCAGCCAGGGCGGCGGCGGCAAGGACCTCTGGGTGCTCGGGGACTGAGCATGCTCGCTCGCAGCGCCCAGGGCCTCTACTGGATGAGCCGCTACCTCGAGCGCGCGCAGCACCTCTGCCGCCTGCTGCGGCTGCAGACCGAGGCGTTGGTGGACCGGCCGGTGCGGGAGATCCGCTTCGGCTGGCACCGCATCTACCGCGGCATGGACCGGGAGCCGCCGGAGGGGAGCCTGGAGGCGTTCGACAGCGAGGAGTACACGCTGGCGGACTCCTACACCCTTGCCGACGACCTCACCTTCGAGCGCCTGCACTCCGACTCGGTCTGGAGTTGCCTGGCGCTCGGCCGCGAGAACGCCCGCCAGATGCGGCAGTGCATCAGCGGCGAGGTGTGGACCTGCCTGAACCGGACCTACCTGCGCCTCCGCGACCTGGAGATCCAGAACATCTGGCGCACGTCACCGGAGAGCTTCTACGCGCGCACCGCGGAGGAGGTCGACACCCTTTCGGGAGTGGCCGCCGCGACCATGTACCGCGACACCGGCTGGAGCTTCATGCAGCTCGGGCGCGCCATCGAGCGCGCTCAGCTCTCCGCTTCGCTGCTGCTTGCGCAGCTCGGCGCTACGGGCACGGGCGGCGAGTCGGAAGACGCCGACTGGACCAGCCTGCTGCGCTGCTGCCATGCCCTGGAGACCTACAACCGGCTCGGCAGCGTTTCGATCGAACCGGACCGGGTCCTGGAACTGCTGGTCACCGACCCCTTGCTGCCGGCTTCGCTTCGCCGGGCACTCGACGACACGGTGACGGCGCTCATCGCCATCGGCCCCGGTCCGCCGGTGCGTAGCGGAGAGGACGTCCACCGCACGGCCGGCCGGCTGACGTCCCTGATCCACGACGCGTGGGCCCGGCGGCAGGATCGCGAGGAACTGCTGCACGAGGTGCTGGAGCACTCCCGTACGCTCCACCGACTGGTGAACGCCACCTACTTCGAGTACCCGGTCGAAGACCTGACGGCCGGCTGAGGCAACGTTTCAGGTAGGCGTCGTCGTCCGGGCCCCCTCCGTACACAATAGAAATTTTGGCAAAATGTTCATTGGCAAAATGTTCATTGTCGAGTATATTGGAATCATGACGAGCCTGCGGGTAGGGGAGGAGGCCGTGCCATGCGGAACATCATCGGACCACCGGTAGTCGGTGACGACCTCTACGGCCGCGACTACGAACTGGCCCGTCTCTGGGAGCATCTGGAGAACGGCGAGCACATTCTGATGCTCGCACCGCGGCGTGTGGGCAAGACCAGCTTGATGCTGGAGCTCAAGCAAGCGCCTCGTGAGAACTGGGACGTCATTCCCGTCGACGTTGAGGGTGGTCACGGCCCGGAAGACTGCGTAGCTGCCATATTGGCCAAGCTCGCTGCCGATCCGCGTTACAGAACACCCATTGAGGCGATTCCATTCTTGAGCGCCGTCAAGAGAGTGCTGCGAAGGCTGTCGGCCAAGATCAAGATCGGCTCTCTTCAGGCCGACCTCACACAGGCGATCGGCTCTGAGTGGGACCACGCCGCGACTCAACTGCGTGCGCGTCTGACGAATCTGCCGGATACCGGCCGCAAGCTGCTGATCACTCTGGACGAGCTGCCGGTCCTGATCTCGCGAATGCTGCGAGCCGGTGACCGAACGAGCGACGCCGAGTTGCTGCTTGCCCGGCTCCGCGAATGGCGGCAGGCGCCGGCGTTGCGTGGCAGGGTCCACACGCTGGTCGGTGGCTCAATCGGACTTGAAGGCCTATTGAGGCGCGTCGGCCTCTCGGCACTGATCAACGACCTGGTACCGTTCCGACTGGACTCGTGGGAACGGCCTACGGCCGCTGGGTTCCTCAGGGAACTGGGCGACAAAATCGACTTCCGTCTCGATGATGAGTCTATCGCTCGGGTCCTGGATCTGCTGATGGATCCCGTTCCCTATCACGTGCAACTCTTCTTTTCGGAGCTTCGCGGCGTCTGCAGAGGCGATGCTGCGCGCGTTTCATCGACGACGATCAACCGGTGCTTTGCAGAGCGGCTTGCCGGAGAGAGTGGGACTCCTCACTTGGACCACTACGAGACGCGTCTTGAGATCGCGCTCGACGAGCAAGAACACGAGACGGCGAACGCCATCCTGCGACGCGCCTGCAAGAGCCGGGACGGAGTGAGGTTCACGGATTTCAAGCGCCTTCGGCGGGACAGTGAGCAGACTTTCATGTCGGTACTGCGTGTTCTGGAAGCTGACGGCTACCTGAGGCGCAGAGGCAGTCACTTGGCATTCCGTTCGAACCTCCTGCGCGAGTGGTGGCGGAAGCGTCGCGGCCGGGGTAACGGTCCATGACCCGGCAGCGACTCTACAACCCGGCACATCTTACTCCTGACGAGTTGAAGGAGGGATTCGTCGCGCGCGAGGACACTCTCGCGGAGATGCTCCGTCTGATCCGAGAACAGACGCCCGGCCGTCCGTGTCAGCACATGATGCTCATCGGCCCGCGCGGCATGGGCAAGACCACGCTCGGGCTGCGTTTCCTGTACGCGATCGAGGAAACCCCTGAACTCCGCGATCATTGGCAGCCTGTGGCGTTCGACGAGGAAAGCTATGGGATCGTCAGCTTGGCGGATTTCTGGATTCACGCCCTGCGCCATTTGACCCGTACCACCGGAGAAGGAAGGTGGGAAGAACGAGCCGACTCACTCGAGCATAACGATAGTGACATGAAGCGCCTCGCCGCGTATGCGCTCGACGCGCTCATCGACTTCAACGAGGAAAGCGGGAAGCGACTAATACTGTTTGTCGAGAACATCGACGCCGTCATGGGACAGATACACGATGAGCGTGAGATCCACACGCTGCGCGCAACGCTGATCGAGCGCCCGGAAATTCTGCTGCTGGGTTCGGCCAACGCCTTCTTCGAGGCCATCAGCGGATACGGTCAACCGCTCTACGAGTTCTTCCGCATTCTCAAGCTCGTCGGTATCGGACAGGAGGACGCCCGCCGGATACTGAAAGCGACCGCCGATCGCGAGGGTCGACCCGAGGTCCCCGAGGCCTTGAACCGAGAGCACGGTCGGTTGGAGACCATCCGGCGGCTCACCGGCGGCAATCCCCGTCTGCTGGTCCTGGCTTGTCGCATGCTGATCGAGTCACCGCTCGGCTCCGCGATGGAGGATCTGGAGCGCCTGATCGACGAGCAGACGCCGTATTTCAAGGCCCGCATTGAGGAGCTGCCGGTCCAGGCTCGCAAAGTCTTTCACTGTCTCTCCGAGGGGTGGAAGCCGTTGTCGGCGAAAGAGGTGGCGGGCGCCGCGAGACTGAGTTCCTCGCACGCCAGCGCCCAGCTCAAGCAGCTTCTGGAAAGAGGCTACGTTAGAGAGGTAAGGCTGCGCTACGCAAAACGCACGCGCTACGAAGTCGCGGACCGGTTCTACAACATCTATTACCTGCTGCGGTTCTCGCGGGCGGGTCGCGAGCCACTCGAACGACTCGTCGGCTTCCTTCACGATCTGTTCGGCCCGTCCGGGATGCGAACCATGTACCCAGTCACACTGGCAACGTTGCGCAATGATGGTATCGGGACACACGAACTTTCCGAGCTGCTGGGCGTCTTTGCCGGTCACGTCGCACGGGACATAGGGTTCGAAGGCCGCGATGATTGGCGAAACCACGCGGTCGCCATTGTCGTTGAACGCATCGGTCCGGACGCGCCTGTCGTGAAGGAAATTGTCGACGCGTTCTCACGTCAAACGCGTGGAAATAATTTCCAAGAGTCGATCTTGGAAGCCACGAAACTGGTGGATGACGGGCGCTTCGTGGAAGCAGGGGAGCTACTGCAGGAGTTCGTCGAATGCGATCCTCATGACGCCGTCGCTTGGCTGATGCTTGGGTCGGTCCTGGTCCAGCAGAGTCGTTTCGAAGCCGCCTTGGTCCCACTGGAGCGTGCTGCGGATTGTGACCCTCCAGATTATGTAATGGGGTTCAGCGCTTGGGTGCGGGCGTTGAGAGGAATCGCTCTCTTTGGAATGGATAGACGTGACGAGGCGATCGTCAGCTTCGAGCAGGCGTCTCAGCAAGACGAATCTCAGGAAGAAGGTTCCGCTTGGCGTTTGGCTGCATCCTTCGCATCCATGGCCGCCGGAATGCTTCTGGAAAACTCTGATCGACATGAGGATGCCGCCGCTGCTTTGCAGCGATCATCGGAACACGTTCGCACGGATGACGCGCCTGAGTTGCGCCGAATGGCGGCCGCGTCCCTGGCGAAGAAGGGCGATCTTCTTGTCAAGATGAACCGCGATGAAGAGGCCATTTGTGCAAGGATGAGAGTTGCGGACTATGTCCTTGACACCGACTCGGAGGAACTGCGCCAAGAGGCGGTACGGGCTCTGTCGGAGAATGGATACTCGCAAGCCCTTGGAGACAATTACGAAGGGGCGGTCGAATCGTGGAAGCGGATGACCGGGTTCGTCTCCGTGAGCGATTCAGTGGAGCTGCGTGAGGTCGCTACGACCGCTGTGCTTGCCGAAGGAGTGATTGGTCTTCTGCACGGGGAGCAGGAAGAGCTGGCTGCCGCGCACCGATTCGCGAGGGCATATATCTGCCGTGATGATCCACTCGAGTCGCGTCGTTCTATCGCCAAGGTGATGTGCCTTGCAGGAGATTTGTTGCTTTCGATCGATAGATACGATGCGGCGGAGTCCTCTTTTGGAATGACGACGGAATTCGACCCCGATCTCGATGAATCATGGGCCGGTCGGGCAGACGCTCTATTGTTCCAGGGCGACGATGCCCGTCTGTCCGAGGCAGGAAAGTACGCTCGCCGAGCTGTGGAATTGGGACCAGATAATCCAAACGCTTTGTTGACGATCTCCGATGTTCTGGCCCGTCGGGACCGTTGGAGTGAAGCGCTGGATCAACTCGAACGCTCCGTGCGCATCGGCGCCAAGGAACTCGTGGACAAGCAGAGTCGCCGCTTGACGGAGTTATTGATCGGGGCGTCGGTGGCGGGGCAAGTGCGGCGTGTCCAGGAGTTGATGGCAGAGTCCACGCTGGCAGAACGGATGGAGCCCTTGTGGCATGCCGTACGCGTCGAGCTGGGCGAGGAACTTGAGCCCGTGCCGAAGGAGATCATGGATGCGGTGATTGAAGTCAGACGGAGAATCTCCGGGAACGACGGAAGCGAGCGCGAGACGGTCGGGGACGTGTAGGGGAGGATCGCTCACGGCAGTACGCTTGGCCAGCGCAGTGGTCGCAATGAATGAAAGACGAGGGAGCCGCGGTGACCGCGGACACGCTCTCGTGCGAGGGTCGAGCATGCCGTTCATCAGGATCAAGGACTACGAATCGATCGAGTTGGTGCCCGGCGTGCGTGCGCGCACGCCCTACGGGGAGCGGATCATGCTCTCCTACCTGGAGATGGAGGCCGGCAGCTTCGTGCCCATGCACCAGCACCCGCACGAGCAGGCCGGCCTGCTCATCGAAGGCCGCATGGAGCTGGTCATCGACGGGGAGTCGCGCATCTGCGAGCCCGGGGACATGTTCATCATCCCGCCCGACACCCCGCACAGCGCGCGGCCGGTGGACGGGCCGGTGAAGGCGCTCGACGTGTTCAGCCCCGTGCGTGAAGACTACGCGGAGAAGTTCAACCAGTACTTCGGGCCGGCGTGATGGCGGCCAGGGCTGCACGACGACCGAACGTCCTGCTGCTGCTCACCGACCAGCACGCGCCGCTGGTATCCGGCTTCGCGGGCGACCCGATCGTCCGCACCCAGGCTCTGGACGAGATCGCTGCCGACGCGGTGCAGTTCGACACCGCGCTGTGCGCCAGCCCGGTGTGCACTCCGTCGCGCATGTGCCTGATGACCGCCAAGGAGGCGCACCGCTGCGCGGCCTGGAACAACCACTGGGTGATCTTCCCCGAGCACGTCACCTGGCCCGGCCATTTCGCCGCGCACGGCTACCGCACCTGCCTGGTCGGCAAGATGCATTTCGGCGGCGCCGACCAGATGCAGGGGTTCCAGCACCGCCCGTACGGCGATCTCCGTCACGGGCTGGGCCACCAGATCGACCCGATCGACTTCTTCCCCGTCTACGCCGGTGCGTCGGGAGCGGGCGTCACGGAGATCCCGGAGAGCCTGCTGCAGGAGAACGTGGTCACGCGCGAGTCGCTGGCCTTCCTGCTGGAGCACCACGACTCCCAGCCGGATACGCCGTGGTTCCTGTGCGCGTCCTACAGCCGCCCGCACTCGCCGTTCACGGCTCCCGGCCGCTACATCCGGCGCTATCGCGACCGCGTGCCGCCGGCGGAGCTGCCCGCCGACTTCCCGGACGGGCTCGACGACTACGCGCGTCGCTGCTTCGCGGACGAGGTGGGTGAGGAGCTGACCGCCGAGCAGCAGCTCCGAGCGCGCGAGGCGTACTACGCCTGCGTCGACTTCGTGGACGACTGCATCGGCGAGCTGATGCGCGGGCTGGATGCCGCCGGACTGCTCGACGACACCATCGTCATCTACACCAGCGACCACGGCGAGATGGCCGGCCACCACGGCCTGTGGGGGAAGACCGTCCACTTCGAGCCGTCGGTGGGTGTGCCGCTCCTGATGTCGGGGCCGGGCAGCGCGCCGGGCAGCGCGCGCGTCGCGCATCCGGCGTCGCTGCTGGACCTGTTTCCGACCACGTGTGCGCTGGCCGGCCTGCCCATTCCCCCGGACCTGGACGGCGTGGACCTGAGCCCGCTGCTCGCCGACCCGGCGAGCGGCGCCGCGCCCCGGCGCTACGCCCCCAGCGCCTACTATGCCTACGGCAACCGGGTCCGCGGGCTCCAGGGGGACACCCGGGAGCTGAAGCCGCACCAGGCGATGCGGCTGGTGCGCGACCGGGACTGGAAGTACGTGGAGGTGGAAGGCGGCCGGCCGGTGCTGTTCGACATGCAGGGCGACCCGAGAGAGACCACCAACCTGGCCGCCGACCCGCGCCACGCCGAGCGTTGCCGGCAGATGCGCGAGGCGCTGTTCGACGCGTTCAGTTGGCAAGACGTGCACCGCCAGCTCGCCGAGGATCGGGCGCGCCTGCCGCAGTACCTGTCCGGCCTGAAGCCCTCGACCCCCAACCAGTACATGTTGAGCGACGGCCGCGTGTTCGACGCGGAGGGTGACCTGTACGGCGCGCGCTGGCTACCGTATCCCGACCTCAAAGGTGGCGGCGTCATCCCGCAGCAGTTCGGCTGAGCGGAGGACTCGGTAATGGCAACGATAGAGGGATTCAGAGTCAGGAACTTCAAGGTGCTCCGAGAGGTCACCCTGGGTCGGTTGTGGAATCAACGGGACCGCGCACCGCTCACGTCCATGTCGGCAGTGATCGGCAAGAACGGAGTTGGGAAGAGCGCGTTGTTCGATGCCTTCGGCTTTCTTGCCGACGCCTTGAGACTGGGCGTAGAGGACGCATGTGACGCGCGGGGCCGGGGGGGCTTCAGTCGGCTGCACACCCAGGGAACATCTGGGCCGATCTCATTCGATCTATACTATCGCGAGCGGCCGAAGGATCGTCCGATTACCTACGAGATCCAGATAGACCAAGACGCCCGCGGCCGGACGCGCGTTACGTACGAACGGCTCAGGCAACGACGACGAGGTCAAACACACGGGAGGCCATTCACGTTTCTATGGTTGACTGACGGCGAAGGCATTGCCTGGGAGGGAGAGCAGGACGCTGAGATCCACGAGGAGCCGGATGATTTTCGGGACTACTTGGAATGGCTGGGAGCGTGGGAGGAGTCGAGGGATCGCGAGTGGATCGAACTGACGGACCAAGGTCGTCTCGGAATCGCAACGCTCGGCTCACTGAAACAGCACCCGCGAATAGCCGCATTCCGTCGTTTCATCGAGGGATGGCACCTGAGCTACTTCAGCCCCGAAGCTGCGCGCAGCTTGCCCTTGGCTGGTCCCGAGAAACACCTCAACGTGCACGGCGACAATCTCGGCAACGTGGTGCAGTTCATGGAGCGGGACTACCCAGACCGATTCAGAACTGTGCTTGAGAGAATAGCTGACAAGATTCCGGGCATAGAAAGGATCGATACGGAGAGGACCAGTGACGGTAGACTTCTGCTCAGGTTCAATGACCGAGGGTTCAGCGATCCTTTTTACGCCCAGCAGATGTCTGACGGCACGCTCAAAGTGTTCAGCTATTTGCTGCTGCTGGAAGATCCGAACCCGCCGCCGTTCCTCTGCATTGAAGAGCCGGAGAACGGCCTCTACCATAAACTACTGGAGACCTTGGCGACCGAATTTCGAGAGCACGCGGTGCATCGGCGCGGGTCGCAAGTGTTCATCACCACACATCAGCCATACTTCGTGAACTCTTTGGATCCGGACGAAGTTTGGATCCTCGAAAAGGGAGCCGATGGGATGTCGACCGTGCATCGTGCCAGTGAGAGCCCGATCGTTGCCAACATGGTCGCGGAAGGAGTGCCGCTGGGCAATCTCTGGTACAGTGATTATCTGGATGCCAGATAGCGATGCACTTCGAGGTATTGGTGGAGGATCGGTCCGGTAAGCGAGCGCTCGAGATTTTTCTGCCGAAGATCATAGACAATCCCCACACCTTCAGAGTCATCCCGTATCGCGGAATCGGCCATATTCCACGAGGTCTCAAGAGCGCATCTGATGCCAACAAGCGACTGTTGCTCGACCACCTTCCTCGTATACTGCGCGGATATGGTAGGACGTTCCGAGGCTATCAGAACTATTCCGCGGCCGTAATCGTCGTTTGTGACCTCGATGACCGGTGCCTGAAAACGTTCCGAGAGGAGCTGTTCGCCATCCTGACTGCGTGTGATCCGCGCCCGGAGACGCGGTTCTGCATTGCTATCGAAGAGGGAGAGGCATGGTTGCTTGGCGACCGCATGGCGGTAAGGGCGGCCTATCCGAGTGTCGAAGACAGCGTGCTCAGGCGCTACCGCAACGACGTGATCTGTGGAACCTGGGAGCTGCTTGCGGATGCCGTGTATCGCGGTGGCGCCGAAGCCCTGAAGCGCGCGGGATGGCAGGTGGTAGGCAGGGAGAAGGAATCATGGGCCAGACGCATAGGGCCTCACGTGGACGTGGAGCGCAACGCGTCGCCTAGTTTCCAGTACTTCCGAGAACAGGTTCGTGGGCTGGCCCGGTAGCCTTACAGACATAGCACATGCAGGTGCTGGATTTTTTCAGCGAACGCCGGGGAAGGCGTGCGTGGGCTGGTTGGCGTAACGGTTCATCTTCAGGGTAAGGCGGGCGCCCGCCCCCGGCGTCAGGTGCACGGTCACGGCCGATTCGTCCAGCGGAGTGATTGTGCCGTCCACCTCCACCTGAGTGAACTGGTGCTCGGCGTAGGCGCCGCCCTGCAGGACCAGCGCGTGACGGCGCACGGGGCTGAGGTTGACCAGCGTGACGGTCACGTCGTCGTCGCTCATCGAGTCTACCAGCGACGCCACATCCTCCGGGATTCCAGCGCGGCCGCGGTCCAGGTCGAAGTAGCGCAGGCGGGTGTGCCAGGCGGTGCCGATGTGCCGCGACGGCAGGCCGCCGAGCATCAGCTCCACCAGCCTCCAGATGTGGGCGCCGGGATTCATGCTGTTCATGCTCTCCGACAGCCGCGTGTCCGGGGTGCTATCGTCCGCGCGCGTGCGCTGAACCGTCTGGCGCAGACCCTCCAGCTCCCCGGTCAGCGCGGTGACCGGATAATCAGGATCGTCTCCCGACAGGTAGGCGCCCCACGGGCTGCGCCGCGCCAGCGCGCGGTCGCGCTCGTCCATCGACCAGTAGTACATCTCCAGGGCCCCGTGGTCGTAGGGCTCCGGCGTGAACTCGTACCAGCCGTCGTCGCCGCGCTTCTGCGGGTACTGCAGCACGCCGTCGATCTCTTTCGCGTGGGCGCTGACCGCCTGGATGTTGCGCCGCCACACGTCCACGTAGCGCTGGTCGCCGGAGACGAGCAGGGCGTTGCCGAAGCCGTACGGGGCCAGGGAGCGGAAGTACGCCTTGTGGTCCCAGCCGTACACCGCCCCCCACCAGCGGCCGCCGGCGCCGCCGCCGATGGTGCCGTCCAGGCCGACGTTGCTGGGGATGATGCCGCCGTTCTCGTCCGCGCGCTCCACCCACGCGTCGGCGTACTCCAGGATCCAGTCGCGGTACTTGGCTTCGCCCGTGCACAGGTACGCGTTCAGCGCCATCACGGTGACCGCCAGGTTGCACGGGGTGTCGCCGGTCACGTCCTGGTAGATGGAGAAGTGATCGACGTAGTCCTGCCAGGTGCGGTGCCAGCGGAGCGGCGTGAAGCGGCCCTCGCACTCGAATGGATCGCCTCCCCAATCGATGGGGGTGGTCCTGCGCAGGACCGGGCCGCGGCTGCCGGTCATCACGCTGCGGATCAGGCGGTGCTCGGGATCGTAGTTGGCGGCGCCGGGGTCCTCGTCCATGTAGAAGCCGGCGTAGCGGCGCATGCGCGCCTGGTAGGTCGGGTCCCACGGCTCGGCTAGCCCCTGCTGGAACAGGCCGTGGAAGCCCTCGGCGTTGTGCACGAAGTCGAAGCTGGTCGGGAACTCCTGGTAATACATGCCGTCGCGCGCCAGCGGGCACTCGACGGTGCGCGCCTCGGTGTACTGCTGCATGTGGCCCTCGATGCCCTGGCGGTACAGCTCCAGCACCCGCTCCGGTCCGCCGAGCGCGTAGAGCTCCGTCCAGCCGGTGACGTTCTCCGCCGCGTCGTCGGGGCCGTCCAGCGCCCCCCAGCGCGGGTAGCACAGCAGGTAGCCGCGCTCGTCGAAGTACTTTGCGTAGAACTCCTCGATCGCGTCCGGGAGTGCGGCCATGAGCTGGCGTTCCAGGAGCGCCCAGTGTGGCGCCGCCATTGGCGTGGTCAGTTCCAGAGTGGTCTCGGGAAGCGGGCGGTCGTGCATCCGACCAGTATACCGGGGTGCGGACGCTGACTGACGGCGTCGTGAAGCCTATAGGCTATACTCGTGTGGTGGCCATTACGCAGCTCATCCGCGAATCCCGCAGACGGGCGGGGTTGACGCAGGCAGAGCTGGCTCGGCGCGCCAGCGTGGCGCAGTCGACGGTAGGACGGATCGAGGCGGGGATGCGCGTCCCTTCCACCGACTTGGCGGAACGCCTCGTCCGTGCCGCCGGCTTCGAGATCCGCGTGGCGCTCGGCGAACCGGACCCGGACACCGACTCGATGTTCGAGCGTACGCTGCGCCGCACGCCGGCCGAACGGCTGGCGGATGCCACCATGGCAGCCCGATTCGTGCTACGCGGGCGCAGAGCCATCGACGACGCAGAACGCGGCGGTGGCGGCTGAAGACGGCTTCGATCCGGTTCGCATGCTCGCGGCGCCGCACGACGCCAGCCTTAAAGGAGACGAACGACTCCATGCATCTGAGTAGGAGCCGCGAGGCATACGCGCTGGCGCTCAAGCTGCTGCCGGGCGGCGTCAACAGCCCGGTGCGGGCGTTTCGCCGCGTCGGCGGCGACCCGATCTTCTTTCGCCGGTGTCGCGGCAGCCGCTGTACCGACGTGGACGGCAACACGTACACCGACTACTGCCTGTCGTGGGGACCGCTCATCCACGGGCACGCGCCCGCGCCGGTGGTGGAGGCGGTACGCAGCGCCGCGGTGGACGGGCTGTCCTACGGCGCCTGTCACGAGCGAGAGCTGGAACTTGCCGCGTTGGTGCTTGACGGCGCGGGCGAAGGCAAGCGCCTGCGGGCGGTGAGCTCCGGGACCGAGGCGGTCATGACCGCGGTGCGTATCGCCCGCGCGGCAACCGGCAGGGACCTCATCGTGAAATTCGACGGCGGCTATCACGGCCATGCGGACGGCATGCTGGTCAAGGCCGGCTCCGGGCTCGCGACGCACGCGATCGCCGACTCGGCCGGCGTGCCGGGAGCGGTCGCGGCCACGACCGTGGTCGTGCCGTTCGACGACGAGGCGGCGATCGAGCGGATCTTTGCCCAGTGGGGCGGACGGATCGCCGCGGTGGTGATGGAGCCGTTGCCGGCCAACAACGGCCTGCTGGTGCAGCGGCCGGAATACCTGCGCTCGGTGGCGTCGCTGGCGCGGCGGGACGGCGCTTTGCTCATCCTGGACGAGGTGATCAGCGGCTTTCGATTGCGGTATGGAGGGCACGGCGCCGGGCTCGGCATCGACGCGGACCTGCTCACCTTCGGCAAGGTGATCGGTGGCGGCATGCCGCTGGGCGCTGTGGTGGGAGCGCCCGAGCTGATGGACCTGCTGGCCCCGGACGGAGCCGTCTACCAGGCCGGGACCCTGAGCGGCAACCCGCTGTCGATGGCAGCCGGGATTGCGGCGCTGCGCGAGCTGCGCGACGACCCGCCGTACGAGCGCCTGGAGCGGCTCGGAGCGGAGTTCAGCGCGGCGATCGCCGGCCTTGACCGCGACGACGTGCAGCTACAGCGGGTCGGCTCGATCGCCTGGCTGTACCTGGCGGCCGATGAACTGCCGCGCCGCGCCGACGGCATCGATCCGGCGGCGGTCGACCGGTTCGGCGCGTTGCACCGGCCGCTGCTGGAGCGGGGGCACTACCTGCCGCCCTCTGCCTATGAAGTGCTGTTCCTGAGCACCGCGCATGGCACGGCACAGATCGAAAGGCTGGTGGCCGATCTGAGCGCGCTGCTGGAGACGATGGACTCGTGAACGGATCGGAGCGGTCGCCCGGCATGCGCGACGGGCAGCAGTGCTGATTGTCGCACCGCACGCTCACGCCGATATTCGTAGCGGAGTGAGGATGGACACCGATTCCCGCGACAAGCTGCTGGCCGACGTCGAGGCGTTCTGCCAGGAGGTGCGTCCGGTCGAGGACCTCTGCTACCTGGAGCACCGCTTCAACGACCAGGCCATCGAGCTCGCGCGCAAGCACGAGATCCTGGGGCTCAACGTGCCGGTCGCCTACGGCGGGCGCGGCGCCGACCTGCGTACCTACGTCGACGCGCTGGCGCGCATCGGCCGGGAGGGGACGGGGGTGCGCACGCTGTTCTCCGGCCACTGCTCGATCGGCCAGACCGTGCTGATCGAGTGGGGGAGCGAGGAGCAGAAGCGGCGGGTGCTGCCGGAGACCGCCGCCGGCCGCGCGATCATGGCGTTCGGCCTGACCGAGCCGGAGGCCGGATCGAACCCGCGGGAGATGCAGATGACCTACCGGCGCGAGGGCGACCGCTTCCTGCTCAACGGCGTGAAGTACCTGATCTCCAACGGCAGCATCGCCGACCTGATCGTGGTTTTCGCCTACCCGGAGTCCACCGGCGATCCGGCAGCCGACAAGGCGCGGCGGTTCAGCGCCTTTCTGGCCGCGACCGACCAGGAGGGTATCGAGCGGGAGATGATGACCGCCAAGGTGGGGCTGCCGACCAGCGATACCTCGATGTTCGAGCTCACCGATTACCCGGTCCCGGTGGAGAACCTGCTGGGCGCGGAAGGGCAGGGGCTGACCATCGCCATGCAGACGCTGCGCGCCGGGCGGCTGAGCGTCGCGGCCGGCTGCCTGGGCGTGATCGAGGACTGCCTGGAAGAGGCATGCGCCTACGCCAAGGAGCGCTCGCAGCACGGCAAGCCGATCGCCCGCCACCAGTTGGTGCAGGAGCACATCGCCACGATCGAGCTGGCGCGTCAGGCCTCGGAGAGCCTGATCCACACCGCGGCGGACGCCAAGCAGGCTGCCTACGACAACCCCGGCGACGCTGCCCTGATGGCGCGCGTGGACCTGCTGGTGGCGGAGGCCAAGCTGTTCGCCTCCGACGCGGCGTTCCGCGCGGCCGACAGCGCCATGCAGGTGTTCGGCGGACGTGGCTACTCCGAGCTGTTCCGTCCGGGACGGCACTGGAAGGACGTGCGCGTGTGCCGGATCTACGAGGGAACGGACGAGATCCTCAAGCTCAAGGTGGCAGCCGGCGTGCTCGGCAAGGAGTACGAGGCCTACCGCTGACGCCCCGGAACGACTATGCCTGCGCGTCGAGTTGCGCCCGGAAGCCCTCCCACGCGCTGGCGATCACCTTGCCGGCGGCCGCCTCGATCAGAGCGGCGCCGACCGGTTTGAGCAACCCGCCGAGCTCGTCCACGGTCGCGGTCCAGTCGACGGCGGAGCCGTCGTCGGCTTCGCCTACCACGAAGGTGGTGGTCACCGCTGCCATGGAGCCGATCCCCTTGCTGCGGATGCCGAGCACCAGCCGCGGCTCCGCACGCTCCTGCACGTCGATCGTGGTCGACAGCGATCCGGTCAGGAACGACAGCCCCGGCTTCACCTTGCAGGTGACGTGATCCTCGCTGGTACGTGACATCGACGACAGGCCCGGAATCGCGCCGGCCAGGGAGGAGAGGTCGGACAGCCGCCGCCACACGTCGTCGGCGGGCTGAGTGAAGCGCTCCACGCCGGAGAGCTCGATCATGCCGCCTCCCGTTCGACGACCACCCCGCACGCCTCGCCGCCGCCGATGCACAGCGCCGCCACGCCGCGCGCGGCGCGTCCGGCCGGCAGCGCGGCAAGACCGTGCAGCAGCGTGGTGAGGATGCGGGCGCCGCTCGCCCCGATCGGGTGGCCCAGCGCCACGGCGCCGCCGTCCGCGTTGCAGCGGTCGCCGTCGATGCCCAGGTCGCGCTCCACCGCCAGGTTGCCGACGGCGAACGCCTCGTTGATCTCGAACCGGTCGACGTCGCCGATCGCCACGCCGGCCCGCTCGAGGATCGGTGGGATCACCTGCGCCGGCGCCACCAGGAAGCGGGCCGGCGCGGCCGCCACGCTGCCGTGCGCGACCAGCGTGGCGAGCGGCGTGATGCCCAGCTCGGCCGCGCGGCGGTCGGTCATGACCACGCAGGCGGCGGCGCCGTCGTTGAGCGACGACGCGTTGGCGGCGGTGATCGTGCCGTCGGCGGCGAAGGCGGGGCGCAGCGTGGTCATCTTGTCGAAATCGGCGCGGGCCGGCTCCTCGTCGGCCGTGACCGGCGCGCGGCCGGGTTTCGCCTCGACCGGAACGATCTCGGCGTCCCAGCGCCCGCTGCGCTGAGCGTCCAGCGCGCGTCGGTAGGAGCGCGCCGCGTAAGCGTCCTGAGCGGCGCGGTCGATGCCGTACTCGCGTGCGATCAGCTCGGCGGCGTCCCCCATGTGGAAGTCGTTGTACACGTCCCAGAGCCCGTCGACGATCATGCTGTCGGCGACCTGCTGGTGGCCGTAGCGGAAGCCGCGGCGGGCGCCTGACAGCAGGTAGGGGGCGTTCGACATGCTCTCCATGCCACCGGCCACGGCGATGGCGGCGTCGCCGGCCAGCACGGCGCGTGCGGCCAGGATCACCGCCTGCAGTCCGGAACCGCACACCTTGTTGACCGTCGTACACGGAACGGCTTCCGGAAGTCCGGCACCGATCGCGGCCTGCCGGGCAGGCGCCTGGCCCGCACCGGCGGTGAGCACTTGGCCCATGAAGACCTCGTCCACGTCCTCCGGGGCCACGCCGGCGCGGCGCACCGCCTCGCCGATCGCCGTCGCGCCCAGCCGCGGGGCCGGCACCGACGCCAGCGCACCGCTCAGCGCGCCGATCGGGGTGCGGCAGGCCGCGGCTATCACGGCGCGTTCGGCGGGCATGTCCTGAGGCGGCAGTCTGTCGGAACGCCGCTTCCACGGCAAGTCCGACGGTGGCGGCGTCGGCCCGAGCAGGTCGATGTTTACCGCCTGAGCATCGGGTCCAGGTACGCGGTACATTGTCGGCGTGAAGCTCCCGCGGTTCGCCGATCTTGGGCTGCCCGGTGGCGACGTGGTCGATGAGGGGCTGGCCGACCTTGCCTCCGGTCGTACGAGCGCCGCCAGCCTGCTGGTGTCGCTGGCGGCCCCGCGTCTTCGCCGTGAGGGCGTGCCGGTCACGAACACGCAACCTGACCCGGAGTTGCAGCTCTATCGACTGCTCTCGTCCACCGAAGGCGACCTGACGTATGCTCGCTACAACGCGTACCTCCGGCTGATCGTGTCCTTTGCGGACGCGTGCTCGGTCGCCACGTTGGCTGAGGCGGAGCCGGGTACGTAGGAAGATGCGAGACAGCGTTACTCGCGATCGCCTGCTGGCGTTCATGCAGCGCCTCGCCGAGGCCGCACCTCGCGGGAGGCGTTATCGAGTGTTCGTCGTGGGGGGCGGCACGGCGGTGGCTCAGGGATGGCGTGAGTCGACGATCGATGTGGACCTGTACGCCGCCGACGAGGCGGTGTTCAGCGACATCCAGCGCATCAAGGAGACAGAGCGGCTGAATGTGGAGTTCGCACGGCCGGAGCACTTCGTCCCGCCGCTTGCCGGCGTGACCGACCGCCATGTCTTCATCGCTGCCTTCGGCGGCATCAGCTTCTTCCACTACGATCCGTATTCGCAGGTGTTCTCGAAAATCGTACGCGGTTTCCGCCGCGATCTGGAGGATGCCCGCCATTTCATCGAGGACGGGCTGGTCGACGCCGACCGCTTTCGGAGGCTCGTCGATGCGATACCGGAGTCCGCGTTTACTAGCCCCAAGGTTGCGGCGCCGCGGGCGCCGCAACCTTGGCCCAGCCCCTCCTTTGGCTCGGAGCGCATCGGTTTCCGATGCGCTCCGAGCCGGGATACGGGTTGGCCGGGCGCGGGCGGCCGCGGCGCGAGCTTGCCGCCGGCGTGGTTTCTCCCCACGATGCCGCGCCATGAGCGACCATCCCCTGAGTGAGGCCACCCGCGCCCATTTCACCTACCGCGGCGAGCAACTGAACGAGATCTCGTTCCCACTCGGTGGAATCGGCTCCGGCTGCATCGGCCTGGCCGGCAACGGGCGGCTGATCGACTGGGAGATCTTCAACCGCCCCAACAAGGGCAGCGTGAACGGCTTCAGCCACTTCGCCGTCAAGGCGGAGCGCGCCGGCCACGTGATGGACGCGCGGGTGCTGCAGGGCGACCTGACCGGCCCGCTCTCCGGCAGCCTGCGCTCGACCTGGCTGCACAGCTTCGGATTCGGCCCGACGCGCGCGTCCTTGGGCGGCTTGCCCCACTTCGCCGACGTCGAGTTCGAGGGCACCTTCCCCGTGGCCACGCTCACCTTCCGCGACGGGACCTTCCCCGGCACCGTCACCCTGCGCGCCTTCAACCCCTTCATCCCCGGCAACGCCGACGACTCCAGCATTCCCGCCGCCTGCTTCGAGGTGCAGGTGGCCAATCCCGGCGCCGACGAGCTGGACTACACCGTTGCGCTGGCGGTGTCGAACCCGGCCCGCGCCGGATCGGTCAACCGCGCCCGGCGCGACGGCGCCGCGCAGCTGCTCACGCTGGAGGCGAGCGGCGTCGCCGACGATCACCCGAGCTTCGGCGACCTCACCATCGCCACCGACAACGCCTGTGTCAGCTACCAGGAGTGCTGGTTCCGCGGCATGTGGTTCGACGACCTGACCATCTACTGGCACGACTTCACGGCGCCGGGCGGTTTCGAGAATCGCACCTATCCGGAGCCCGGCAAGGCCGGGCACGGGTTCGGCGGGGGCGACACCGGCGTGCTGGCGGCCACGCTCGGCGTCCCCGCGGAGGAAACGCGCACTGCCCGTTTCGTGCTCACCTGGAGCTACCCCAACTGCGTCAACTACTGGCACCCCGTGGGGGTCGAGCAGGAACAGCGGGACGAGCCGCCGCCGGCGCTCGACCACGCGGAGTGGCGCAACCACTACGCGACCCGCTTCCCGGATTCCGCGGCCAGCGCCTCCTACTGTCTGCGCGAGTGGGAGCGGCTGCGGGATCACACCCTGACGTTCCGCGACGCCCTCTACGCCTCAAGCGTTCCTCCGGACGTGCTCGACGCCGCCGCCGCCACGCTGTCGGTGCTCAAGAGCCCCACCGTCCTGCGGCTGGAGGACGGCACCTTCTACGGCTTCGAGGGGGTGCGCGTCGAGCAGGGCTGCTGCGAGGGGAGCTGCACGCACGTGTGGAACTACGCCTGTGCGCTGCCCTTCCTGTTCCCGGACCTGGAGCGCTCCATGCGCGACGCCGACTTCCGCTACAACGCCGCCGCCGACGGCGGCATGACCTTCCGCCTGCAACTGCCGCTGGGGCGGGAGCGGCTGGGCTTCCGGCCGTGCGCGGACGGTCAGTTCGGCGGGGTGATCAAGGCCTACCGCGACTGGAAGATCTCGGGCGACTCCGCGTGGCTGCGCGGCCACTGGGAGACCATCAAGCGGAACATCTCCTTCGCCTGGGCGGACAGCAATCCCGACCGATGGGATGCCGACCGGGACGGCGTGCTGGAGGGACGCCAGCACCACACCCTGGATATGGAGCTGTTCGGCCCCAATTCCTGGCTCACCGGCTTCTACCTGGCGGCGCTGGCGGCGGGCGCCGAGATGGCCGAGCACCTCGGCGAGGCGGACACCGCGGCCGAGTACCGGGCTCTGTTCGCGCGCGGCAAGCAGTGGACGGACGCCAACCTGTTCAACGGCGAGTACTACCAGCAGCGGATCGACCTGACCGACCGCTCGATCCTGCAGGCGTACGAGGGCGGCGATGCCGCGGAGCGCTACCGCGGCGGGCGCTCGCAGGTCTGGAACTACTGGGACGACGAGCACGGCCAGATCAAGTACCAGGTGGCCGAGGGGTGCGCGATCGACCAGGTGCTGGCCCAGTGGCACGCCAACATCTGTGGCCTGGGCGATGTGTTCGACCGCGGGCAGACCCGTTCCGCGCTGGCGGCCATCTACCGCCACAACTTCAAGCGCTCGTTCCGCGAGCACTTCAACCCGGCGCGCCTGTATGCGCTGGATGACGAGGCCGGCACCATCATCTGCTCCTACCCCCGCGCCCTTCCGGTGGTGCCGATCACCTATGCGCAGGAGACCATGCACGGCTTCGAGTACCAGGCGGCCGGCCACATGATCCAGGAGGGGATGCTGGCCGAGGGCGTGGAACTGGTGCGGGCGGTGCGCGACCGCTACGACGGCAGCCGCCGCAATCCCTGGAACGAGATCGAGTGCGGCAGCAACTACGCGCGCTCCATGGCCGCCTTCGCGCTGCTGCTGGCCTATTCCGGGTTCGAGTTCGACGCCGTCCACGGCCACGTCGGCTTCAGTCCCAAGGTGGACGACACGCCGTTCACCGCCTTCTGGAGCCTGGGCTCCGGCTGGGGAACCTGCACGCTGGACGCGACGGAGATCAGGCTCCAGGTCGAGGCGGGCGAGCTTCCGCTGTCCAGCTTCGCCAGCGACCGGCTGGCCGGCGGTACGGTGACCGGCGTGCGGGCGGGAGAGGGGGCAATCCCCTTTCGCGAAGAGAGCGCCACGCTGGTGTTCGACGATCCGGTCTGCGTCACCAACGGCGCACCGCTCACGATCTCGCTGGCAGCGGCCGTCTGATGGAGGCCGAGGCAGCGCTGCGCTGGCCGGTCGGGCCCGCGGGCGACACGGAAGCGGCGTGGGGCATCGAGCTGGTCGCGAGCATCGACATCCGCCAGAACCGCTACGGGGGGTGGCATCCGGTCGCCGGCGCCTGGGACCCCGGCTCGACGCCGTTCAACGTCCACCAGACCGGTCAGGTGCGTCCGAACGGAACGGCGTTCGGGATGGAGCCGGCATGCGGGGCGTTTCCGGGGCAGGAAGCGGTGACCGGGTTCCAGGGGCGGCGGCTGGTCAACAGCAAGAACCGCAACCTGGGCACGCTGATCGGCGAGTTGCAGTCGGAGGTGTTCACGATCGCCGGCGACGGCATCGACTTCCTGATCGGCGGCGGCGACTTCGCGGACGTCACCTGCCTCAACCTGTACGTGCACGGCGAGGCCGGGTGGGAGCGGGTGCGCACCGCGACCGGCGAACGCAACCTGGAGCTGGTGCGGCGCGGCTGGGACGTGGGCGAGCTCCGCGGCCGGCAGGCCTATCTGCAGATCCTGGACTACGCGCCCGTGGAGCCGTGGGGCTGGCACGCCGCGCCGCGCTATCCGGAGGATGACTGGGGCTTCATCCTGGTGGACGACATCCGCCAGACCGACGGCGCCGCCAACCCGCGCCGCGTCGACGAAGCCGGCGACCGCGCGCGCAACTTCGACTTCGAGACGGTGCTGCCGGAGCGCTTCACGGTTGTCGCCGCGCAGGGTGCGGGCGGTACCGGCGGGGTCTTCGAGATCCGGGATCGCGAGCGCGACGGGGCGGTAGGCGCCCTGTACTGCGACGCCGCGGTCGAGCGGTGCGCCCCTGATCTGTGCACGGTGTCCGTGACCTGGCGCTACCGCGGGCCGACGCTGAGCGGGGTCAAGCTGCGCCTCACCAGCCGGTTGCCGATCGCCGCCGGCGCCGCGCGCCACACCCTGCACCCTGGGCTGCTCTATGACGGCAACCCCACCGCCGAGGCGTGCCACTACCTGGGCGAGGACTTTCCGGAGGCGGCCTCCACCGTGCCCGCCGGGTTCAGCGTCGAGGACGCGGAGCGGGTGTGCGCGGGCTGGGTGGCTCCCCAACAGCGGGCCTGCGACGTCGCCGCCAGCGTGCGCCTGCAAGTGGACCCGGAGTCGGGCCGCTACGAAGCCGTGCACCAGCTCCCGGAGTCGGCCGTCTTCGGCCGCCGGCTGCTGCTGGACAGCGACGCACGGCTCACCCTGGACGACGGTGCCTGCCACGCCAAGACGCTCTACCTGTACGCCGCCGACCGCGGGCCGGGACCGGTCTACCGGCCCGGCTACTGCGGGGCGCTGTCGGCGGCGTGGCGGCAGCTCTACCCCGTCTCGCCGACCAATCCTCCGCACACGCTGCGCGCGGACTACGAGATGCGCCTGCGCACCACGCTCGACGACCACGGCCTGATCCAGGAGATCGCCCGCGGCGGGCGCACCTACCGCGTGTTCTACGTCGGGCGCTGGGTGTACGGCGACGCGCCGACCGGCGGCGGGCGGTTCCTGCCCAAGGAGTACTTCCACCGGTTCGTCGGCTTCTCCTGGTCCGGCATGGCCGGGCTGGTGGCCCACGCCGCGCTCGATCACGGCCTTCAGCACGGCGACGACGACGCGGTGCAGGTCGCCGTGGACACCATGAACCTCTTCGCCGAGCACGGCATGTCGCCGCTGGGCATCCTGTACCCCACCTACCACGAGGACCACGCCGGGCTGGTCGACACGTTCGGCACCTACTACGACCCGGGACGCATCGACATGGGGCCGCTGGGTGAGGGGTTGTACTGGTACCTGCGCTGCGCCGACCGGCTTCGGCGTCACGGCAGCGAGCCGCCGGCGAGCTGGGACGCGGCGGTCCGCAGCTCCCTCGACCGCATCATGGAGCTCTTTCCCGACGGCGACGTGCCGGGCCGCATCGACGGTACGAGCGGCGAGCCCGCCGCCCGCCGCATCCAGCTTCTCTACTGGGAACGCTCGCGCTGGACGGAGCGGCAGAGCCGACCCGCCGACATCGTGTTCGCCAGGCCGAGCGAGCGCGGCGCCACCAACTTCATCTACCTGATCTGGGCCTACGTGCGCGCCGCCCGCGACTTCGGCGAGCAGCGCTACCTGGACTATGCCGTGGCGCTGGGCGAGCTGGCGTTGCGGGTGATGGAACGGTTCACGGTCTTCGCCGGCTCCGAGATGGACTTCTACAACATCGACAAGCGCCAGGGACACGCGCTGCTGGCCGCCCATAACGACCTGTACGAAGCCACCGGCGACCGGCGCTGGCTGGCGGCGGCGGAGGTCGCGGCGAGCTGGTTCGGCACTTGGCAGTACCACTTCAACGCCTGCACCGACGGGCTGGGCGACCTGCCGCTCGGCCGCTGGGACTACCGCACGGTGGGCGGCACCACGGTCGACATCAAGTACTCGACCAACAACCTCGTGTACGCGCAGGGCGCCACGGAGTTCCTGCGGCTGTGGGGCCACACCGGGGATGCCGAGTGGTTCGAGCGGGCCCGCGCGCTGCTGCACCAGGGCGTGCAGAGCTCGCTCACCGAAGAAAAGCGGCGCTGGCTCAATGCCCACTACCAGTCCGAGGCGCGGGTGCCGGCGCAGCACGCGTTCAACCCGGACACGCAGTTCGATGCCGCCTGCCTTGGCGGAGGCACCGAGGACGTGCTGCCGGCGTGGCCCTACCGCGGCAACTGGACGACCAAGTACGGCGCCATCCTGAGCATGTACATGCTGGCCGAAGCGCTCGACGTCGATCCGATCCTGGCGCGCTACGGCGGCATCACCTGCCGCCTGGGGGAAACGCCCGCGGACGACTGGGTCGGCGCGCTGGAGACGATCGATGGCGTGCGCGCGTGGCGCTCGGACGGCGCGGTCACCATCGAGGCGCGCAACATGGTCCCGGCCGCCGCCCGTTACACCGCCCGGGTGGTGGACGCGGACGGCAGCCCCGTGGCGGACGCCGCCGCCGACTTCCGGCCCAGTGGCGAGGGGCTCATCCGGGTACCGCTGCCCGCGCAGCGCCGCCGCTGACGCTCCCCGAGCGCATGGTAGGATCGGCCGCCATAACACAGACACCCATGGAGGAAACGCTGTGAATCGAGTTCTGACCATCCTCGCGCTGCTCGTGGCCTGCACGGCAATGACATTCGCCCAATATCAGGAGGCGCCGATGCTGGCCGAGCGCGTGGCCGCAGGCGACCTGCCGGCAGTCGACGAGCGGCTCCCCGACGAGCCGCTGGTGCTCACGCTGGAACGCAGCGCCGCCCCCGACGGCATGCTCGACGAGCTTGCGATCGGGTCCTACGGCGGCGACGTGCGCCTCATCAACCTGGCGCCGAACTTCGCGCCGGAGATGTACTTCATGACCATCGAGACGCTGCTGGCGCGGCCGGGCTGGATCAGCATGGGGCACCCGCTCACCGGCAACATCTACGAGAGCTACGAGATCAGCCCGGACGGGACCACGTTCACGTTCCAGTTGCGCCGCGGCCTGCGCTGGTCGGACGGCGAACCGGTGACGACCGGGGACGTGGCGTTCCACTACGAGAACATCCTGCACAACGAGCAGCTCACCCCGAACATCGGCTGGCAGTTCCGCTCGAAGCTCCTGCCCACCGGCGACGTCTACGACCTGGAGGTGATCGACGACTATTCGTACCGGATCACCTTCTCCGAGTCCACGCCCGGCTTCCTTGACGAGATCAACAAGCCGTGGATGGACTACACGGGCTTCCTGCAGCCCAGGCACTACCTGTCCCAGTTCCACGCCGATTTCGCCGACGCCGAGGAGTTGGCCGCCAAGGTGGCGGCCGCCGATCTGCTGGCCGACGAGTGGTGGCGGCTGTTCCAGCTCAAGATGCTCACGCCGTGGGAAGGGAAGACCCCGGACGTGGTGGACATCCCGGTGCTGCATCCCTGGGTGGTGGTCTCGACCTCGCCCACGCAGACCGTGTTCGAGCGCAACCCCTACTACTTCAAGGTGGACACCGCGGGCAACCAGCTTCCCTACATCGACCGCATCGTCAGCACCAAGGTGGAAGGCCCCGAGGGAGCCAGCCTGAAGATCATCGCCGGCGAGGTGGACTTGGCCGACGAGCTGGCAAAGATCTCCTCGCTGCCGATCTATCGCGAGAACGAGGCCAACGGATACCGCGCGGTCACCTCCGGCGTCGCCTACAACCCGGTCGTGCACGCCTTCAACTTCGCGTACGAGGATCCGGTCTGGCGGCAGGTCGCCGGCGACCTGCGCTTCCGGCAGGCGCTGAACCTGGCCATCAACCGCGACGAGATCATCGACGCCGTGTACTACGGCTTCGCATCGCCGCCGGAATGGGTCCCCGCGACCTACGATCCCGACGAGGCCGGCCGGCTGCTGGACGCCGTGGGCCTGGACAAGCGGGACAGCGACGGCTGGCGCCTGGGACCCGACGGGGAGCGTTTCGAGATCAACCTGGAGGTGACCGCGCACCTGCCGGACACCGTGCCTGCCAACGAGCTGATCGCCGAGCACTACCGCGCGGTGGGGCTCTACACGACGCTGGAGGTGGTGGAGATCGGCCTGTTCATCGAGCGCCGCAACGCCAACCAGTACCAGATCGACACGCTGTGGAACGAGGCGACCACCCTGCACGCCTTCGGACACGCCAAGCATCACCTGATCGGCCACATTCCGCCGTGGAGCCAGTGGTACAACTCCGGCGGGGAGCAGGGTGAGGAGCCGCCGGCCTGGTTCCAGGAGCTGTACGACCTGGGCCTGGGCATCGGCCCCGGCATCCCGTGGGACCAGGAGGTCGTCGACCGCTACCAGCAGACGTTTTACGACACCATCCCGCAGATCAACGTCACCTACAATCCGGCGACGGTGCTGATCGTCAACCAGGATCTGCGCAACGTCTTCACCGAGGGCGTGGCGCAGTGGGTGATCTACAGCTCGGAGCAGCTCTATTACGAGAGCTGACCGACTCGTAGCGGCATCGGCCTGCCGGCGCTGAATCCGGCGGGCCGATGCTTCAGTACATCGTGCGACGGGTGGCGGCCTTCGTGCCGCTGCTGTTGCTGCTCTCGGCGGTGAGCTTCACGATCATCGAGCTCCCGCCGGGAGACTATCTCACCTCGTACGTGCTGCGGCTGGAGCTCCAGGGGAGCCGGATCACCGACGACCAGGTCGCGAATCTCTCCGCGTACTACGGGCTGGACCAGCCGGTCTACACGCGCTACCTGCTGTGGCTGCGCAACATCCTGTTCCGTGGCAACCTGGGCTGGTCCTTCGCCCATGACCGACCGGTGTCCGTCGTGATAGGGGAGCGGCTCGGGCTCACCCTGGTGGTGACCATTTCAACGCTCATCTTCACCTACGTGGCGGCGGTGCCGATCGGCGTGTACTCGGCGGTGCGGCAGTATTCCTTCTTCGACTACTTCTGGACCTTCTGGGGATTCGTGGGGCTGGCGATCCCGAACTTCCTGTTCGCGCTGGTGCTCCTGTGGATCGCGTTCCGCTACTTCGGCGTCGCCATCACCGGGCTGTTCGCGCCCGAGTTCGTCGACGCTCCCTGGAGTCTGGCGCGGGTGTGGAGCATGCTGCAGCGGCTCTGGGCGCCGGTGGTGGTCGTGGGCACCGCGGGGATGGCGGGGCTGATCCGCGTCATGCGCGGCACCCTGCTGGACGAGCTGCGCAAGCAGTACGTGGTGACCGCGCGGGCCAAGGGCGTGGGCGAAGGGCGTCTGCTGTTCAAGTATCCGGTGCGGATCGCCGTCAACCCGATCATCAGCGGCATCGGCTGGCTGCTGCCCGCCATCATCTCGGGCGCCACCATCACGTCCATCGTGCTCAACCTGCCGACCACCGGCCCGGTGCTGCTGGGCGCGCTGCTGGCGCAGGACATGTACTTGGCGGGGAGCTTCGTGATGATCCTCAGCATCCTGGTGCTGGTGGGCAACCTGATCTCGGACATCGTCCTGGCGTGGGTCGATCCGCGCATCCGTTTCGGCCGCATCGAGTCGTGAAGCAGCGCACGCGCACCGACGACGAGAGCTATTTCGTCGCGTCGCAGTGGCGGATGATGTGGTGGAAGTTCCGCCGCCACCGGCTGGCCGTGGTTGCCGGTCCGGCGCTGGCCCTCATCTACCTGCTGGCGCTGTTCGCGGACTTCGTGGCGCCGTACGGGGTGACCACCCGCTTTCCCGGCTACCTCAACGCGCCGCCCAACCTGATCCGGTTCGGAGCCGGCGGCGAGGAGGGGGCGTCGGGAGCCTTCGTGTACGGCCTGCAGGTGGAGCGCCACCCCTACACGATGCGCAAGATCTACCAGCTCGACCGGGAGCTGCGGTATCCGGTGCGCTTTCTCGGCGCCGGGGAGGAGTACCGCTTCCTGGGGCTGTTCAAGGCCAGCGCCCACCTGTTCGTGCCGGCGGCGGAGGATGCGCCCCTGTTCCTGTTCGGCACCGACCGGCTGGGACGCGACCTGTTCTCGCGGGTGCTGCACGCGGCGCGGATCTCCCTTTCCATCGGCCTGGTGGGCGTGCTGCTCAGCACGGTTCTGGGAGTGCTGCTCGGCGGTCTGGCCGGGTACTTCGGCGGCATCGTCGACCGCGTGGTGATGCGGCTGGTGGACCTGCTGTCGTCCATTCCGACCATACCTCTGTGGATGGGGCTGGCCGCGGCCGTACCCAGGGACTGGTCGGTGGTGACGACCTATTTCGCCATCACGCTGATCCTGTCGCTGGTAGGCTGGACCGGGCTGGCGCGCGCGGTGCGCGGCCGCTTCCTGTCGCTGCGGGAGGAGGATTTCGTCATGGCCGCGGTGGTGTCGGCCGTGCGCGAGCGCACCATCATCTTCGGCCACCTGCTGCCGTCGTTCCTGAGCTACATCATCGTGTCGCTGACCCTGGCGGTCCCGGCGGTGATCCTGGGCGAGACGGCGCTGAGCTTCCTGGGCCTCGGCATCCAGCCGCCGGCGGTGAGCTGGGGCACGCTGCTGCAGGACGCCCAGAACTTCCAGGCGGTGGCCAGTCAGCCGTGGCTGCTGATCCCCTGCATCTTCGTGGTGGTGACCGTCCTGCTCTACAATTTCCTCGGGGACGGCCTGCGCGACGCCGCCGACCCCTACGCCTGATCGACGGCGCGAGACGTACCGCTGCCTCTACGGTGCCGCCACGGTGATGGCGGGCAGCCGGAGGCGCTCGAAGTGCGATACGTTGTAGGTGAGGATCTGGTCGGCTCCCGCTTTCCACGCGGACTGCACGTGGAGTGCATCGTAGATGGAGCCGCTGGCGAGGCCGAGGTTGGCTACCTGTCGCAGGACACTCTGGTAGTCGTCGTTGGTGAGCTCGATCACCGCCAACGTGTTCACGATGTCTTCGACCAGCAGCCGCGCCTCCTCCGGCATGATTCGCGTCGGCAAGGGCAGGGCGGTCAGCGTCGCATAGCACTCTGCCAAGGCATGAGCCGAACAGCACCCGGCGTGGTCGCCATCCGAATACCGGTGAAGGGCGTCGAGTGCGGCTGCATGGTTGCCGAGCTGGTCGGTCAGGGCCGGTACCAGAACCGAGGTGTCGAACAACGTGCGCATCAACCGGGGTCCTCTGCCGCGAGATGCCGGCTGCGGGCGTCGCGCTCGGCGCGGATGAACTCCGCGACATCGATGGCGGCGCGGCCGGTGCCGTGATGCACCAGGAACCCCTTCTTGCGGATCAGGGAGGGTTGGCTGGAGGTCTTGCGAAGACTCAGCCCGTCGCCGGTGGACTCGATCTCCAGCTCCGTCCCGGCCACCAGGTTGAAGCGGTCACGAAGTGGCTTTGGGACGACGACGCGCCCGGCCCGATCGATGGTAACCTTCATGGTAAAACGGTAACGGTGATGGTATCCTTTCGGCAACCCGTCTTTCGCCAAAACCGCGCCGCGAGGGTGCTAGTAGCCATTCCGATCTGCCGCGCAGTCGAGCAACTACTCGCACATGAACGTGTGGGTATCGGAGGTGGATCGATGGATCCGTTCGCCCGGAACGCCGACGGCCTTCGCATTGCGGACGCTCGCTGCGAACCTCATCTTGACGTTCGTCCTCTCGTCGAACGCGACGCGCGTCAGGTCCGTCAGCCGTCCGAACTTGGCATCGATCTTGTCCAGTGCGACGCGAAGCGCTTCATCTTTGGAGACCGAAGCGTCCGCACGCGCCTCCCAGGCCTCGACCCGCTTCAGCAGCGGCGTTTCAGCGTTCGCGAAGACGTCCCGGAGCCCTGTTGCGACGACCTTCCCGGCAATGCTGCCGAGAAAGGCGCCGAGCAACGGGATGGGAATGAGGGTCTGCCCGGCCGCCGCCGACAGGCCGACGATCGCGGAGTCGGAGGCGACCGCAAGCGCAAGATCGACGAACTGTGAGTCATCGATCGTCCCCGCTCGATGTTGGCCGAGCAGGTTCCCGATGCCCATCAGACCGCTCACGAGCGACCCCGCGAATGGTGCGGCCAAATCGGTAGCATTGGTCAGCCCGTAGACTGCGACGCCCGCCACTGAGCCGCCGCGGGCGCCTGTGGCCATGTCCACCCCGACGTCCTGCCAGTCCTCGACGCAGAACTCGCCTCGGAACGGGTTCTTGCCGGCGCGCATCTTATTCCAGACCGCATGTCCGAAGCGCACGCCGGCACCGGCCGCCGCGCCGCTGCCCGCGCCGGCCACCGCACCGTCGAGTGACGGACCATGAGCCTCGCGCTCCACGGCCTGCAGAGCTTGGTTCCGCTCTGCGAGCTCGTTCTTGTTGTCCTGTATGGTCTCCGGGACACGTCCCGGCTGAACCTCGTCGTACTTCGCTTCGCCCGGTGCTATGAGGTCGTTCAACGGCCGACCGGTCTCCGGCAGCAGCGACTCGATGCGTTCGCGTATTCGCTCGACCTCACCGTCCGACAGACCGACTATCGTTCCGCCGTGCCTGAACTGCATGAGTTGCTCGAACTGGTCCTGCGGGATGTGGTAACGGCCGCCGCTCGCCGCGAAGTCGCTGTATTGCTCCGCGTGAGACGCAATCCCGTCGAGCGTGCTGAGCAGTGCGCTGTAGTATTTCGACTGGATGTTCCCACCGTCGACATAGTCCACGGGAGCGAGGCGACCCACGCCTTCGAACGTCGCCGTGGGCACCCGCTGGTGCAGGACGTCGAATGCCCGGCGGACTCCGACGTGGACCTGTTCGGCGATCTCGCCGTGTTTGGTGCTGTCGCTGCCGAGGATGTGCTCGGGAGAGCCGACGAAGTTCTCTACGGCCTGCATCTCTCGCATGGCGTCGCGGAGCGCTTGATCCTGCCGCGCCAAGGCGTCGTCAAGGGCGTTTTCGCGGGCGGACGCATCGGTCGCGGTCCATGCGGCTGCCGCTTGCGCCTGGATGTGCGGAGTGGAACGCTCGCTATCTGGCCGCTGCAAGGGTCACCCCCTTGCCGAGCAGTTCGCCCAGCGCTTGGATGTTGTTGATGAGCACCCCGAGCCGCTTGTTCTGATGGTCGCCAAAGTTGGCGTAGTTGCGTGGGGCATGTTCGGTGAGCCAGTCGATGTCGGCGCTGCATCCGTCTGAGTGCTGGGCAATCAGTTGATCAAGGCGGTCGATCTCTCGCTCGGCCGCTGTAAGCGAGCGGAGTTCCTCTTCTACCTTCATGCGCCGTTCGTGTGCCTCCTGCGCGCATTTTCGGTTCCGGCGATGCTTGTAGAACGCCGCACCCACCAAGAGGAACCCGGCAACCGTCAGGCCGGCAGGGCCGGCGAGCGCCAACAGAGCGCTCCCCGCGGCAATCCCGCCGCCGCCGGCTGCCAGTGCGCCGCCGCCGAGCCAAGCGAGTGCGGCGTTTGCCGCTGCCGCACCGGACAACGCGGAGATCGCGGTTCCCGTGGAAGCCGTGCCGAACGTCGTCGCCACCGCAACCGCAACCGATGGGCCGAGTGCGGCGACCCCGGCGCCCGCCAACACGCCGACCGCGCCGGTCGTGTTTCCGACCCGCGTGGAGTGTGCGGCCGTCTGCTCGAGACGCTCGACGTCGTCTTTGAACCGATCGGCTCTGACGCGAAACTCCGCGACACCTTTGCGGAACTTCTTGGGGGAGTTCGCGAGCCTGTTCACGTAAGCCTCGACTCGCTTGACTACCTCGGTCGCGGAGTGCTTACGCTCGGACAACCGTTGGCTGGACTGAATCGTGCTGTTGCGTACGTTCTCGTGTCGCGCCACCGCTATCGCAAGTTCGGCCATCTCGTGCCGACGTGAGCGAATCTCTCTTTCGGCCTCAACGCCTGCCATCCCGATATCGCGCAACGCCTCCTTGATCCTGAGGATTTCATCAAGACCAGCGCGGATCGTTCCGAACAGTTCTGCGTTCTCTTTGATGGCCTTAAGGATCAGAAACGTTGTCGCGGACGCCCTGTCAGGGCGCACCTCGGCCTCGACCAACTCGTCGATCCGCTCGATGCTGGCGTCATCCAGGCGTACGGTGATAGACGTGGGTTTCGAGTTCATTTAGACATCTCCCGCAAAGTGAAGCTGATGATAGCCGTGCCGTTCGGACGCCCGGTCAGCCGCTTGTGTCCCGGGCAGGATGGTTGCCGTAGAAGCGTGTGCCGGACTGCGCTGCTTGGCGTAGCAGGGCGGACGGCGCGAAGCGCTCGCCGTGCTGACGACGCAACTCGTCCAACAGAGCGACTATCTGATCCGGGCCATGGTCGTCGGCGTGGGCCAGGATGCCGCCGCGCTCCTGCGGGAAGCCGGTGCCCAGGATCATGACCATGTCCAACGGGATCGGCTCCGTGACGATGCCTTCCTCCAAGCAGCGGCTCGCCTCGTTGGCCATGAGCGCCAGGCAGCGGTGCAGGTCGTCGACGGCCGCCGGGCGCCCTTTGGACCACATCGCGATGTCGGGATTCGGCGTGATGCTGCCGGCACCGAAGCAATAGAACCCTTCGCCGCTCTTGCGGCCGAGTTGGTCGGCCTCGACCAGCTCGCGTGCCACCTCCGGGCACCGGTATCGGTCGCCGAACGAGCGCTGCAGGGAGTCGGCGATCTGCACCGTGACGTCAATGCCGATCTCGTCCATGAGCCGGTACGGCCCCATCGGCAGGCCGAACTCCATGGCCAGACGGTCCAGGCCCTCGATGTCCTTGATCTCGGGGGCACCATCAACGAGGTGGAGCGCCTCCAGGAGGTAGGGGAACAGAACGCGGTTGGAGACGAACCCCGGCCGGCCGCCGACCACGATCGGCGTCTTGCCCAGGTTGCGGGCGAGTGCGACGGCGGTCGCCAGCACCTCATCCGTGGTCGTCGGCGCGCGCGCGATCTCGACCAGTGACATGCGGTTCACGGGATTGAAGAAGTGCACGGCCACGAACCGCTCCGGCCGTTCCAGCACGCCGGCCAGCTCGTCGATCGGCAGCGACGAGGTGTTGGTGGCGATGACGGCATCCGCGCCGACCCGCCCTTCCAGCTCGCGCAGCACCTGTTTCTTGAGGTCGGGATCCTCCGTCACCGCTTCGATCACCAGGTCCGCGCCGGCCAGCGCCGCCGGGTCGGTGGTGGGCTCGATCCGCGCAAGCTTCGCCGCCACCTCCTCCGCGGTCATGCGCCCGCGCTTCAGGGGGTAGTCGTACATCGTGCGCGCCGCCGCCATGCCTCGTTCGAGCTGGCCTGCGTCGACGTCGCGAACGGTGACCGGCAGGCCGGAGTCGCAGAGCGCCCAGGCGATGCCGGCGCCCATGGTTCCCGCGCCCAGCACCGCTGGGCGCTCGACCGGAAGCGGGGCGGCGGAGAGACCCCAGCGCTCCTTCCGCAGCCGGTCGCGGTTGAAGAACATTCGCATCAGGTTGCGTCCGGCGCGGCTGCGCACCCGGTCGACGAAGGCCGCCCGCTCCACGTCCAGGCCGGCGTCGATCGCCGTCCCGGCCGTGCGGACGACGACTTCCAGCGCGGCCAGCGGCGCCTCGTCGTGCAGCCTGCCGCGGGCGACGAGCTGCCGTGCCGCTTCGGCCTGTTCCTCGCCGACCGCCGGCGCCGGCAGACGCAGGTCCGGCCCGTCGGGCGCGGGCGCCGCGGCCAGCAGCTCGTCCACGGCCCGGTCCAGGTCCTCGCGCGCCGCGCAGGCGGTCGCCAGCCCCAGCTCCACGGCGCGCGGTCCGTCCACGGGCCGGCCGCTGCAGATCATCGGCAGGGCATGCGCCACCCCAACCAGCCGCGGCAGCCGCTGGGTGCCTCCCCAGCCGGGGATCAGTCCCAGGGTCACCTCGGGCAGGCCCAGCGCACAGCGGCGGTCGTCGGAGACCAGCCGCCAAGTGGTCGTCATGGCGAACTCCAGCCCGCCGCCCAGGCAGGCGCCGTCGATCACGCTGACGGTCGGCACCCGCAGGGCCTGCAGTCGGCTGAACAGGCGCTGCCCGCGGCCGATGAAGGCGTCCGCCACCTCGGGTCGGATGAGGGTTCGCAGCTCTCCGATGTCGGCGCCGGCGATGAAACAGCCGGGCTTGCCGCTGCGGAACACCACGGCGCGGAGATCAAGGTCGGCCGCGACCTCGTCGAGCAGGCGCTCCAGCTCGTCCAATACCGGGGTGGAGAAGGTGTTCACTCTCGATCCCGGCTGGTCGAAGAGCACCTCCAGGCGTCCGCCGGGGAGACGTTGCGTGGTGATGGTCGCCATAGCGGGCCGGATTGTAGGCCGCCTCCGGACTCCTTGACAGCCGGTAGCGGGGTCGCCAGTGTCGCCACCCGTGGCGCAGATGACGTTCGCGCAGTCGGTCAACGCGGGCCTCCGGGAGGAGATGCGGCGCGACTTCGGCGTGGTGGTGATGGGCGAAGATGTCGGCCACTACGGCGGGGTGTTCGGCGTCACCCGCGGCCTGCAGGACGAGTTCGGCGCCGAGCGCGTGCGCGACGCGCCGCTGTGCGAGGCGGCGATCGTCGGCTTCTGCGTCGGCCTGGCGGTGGCCGGCAAGCCCGCCGTCGCGGAGTTGGAGTTCATGGACTTCGTCACCTTCGCCATGGACCCGATCGTCAACCAGGCCGCGAAGCTCCGCTACTTCTGGGGCGGGCAGGTCTCGGTGCCGCTGGTGGTGCGCGCGCCGGTGGCCGCCAACCTCGGCTTCGGCAGCCAGCACTCGCAGAGCCTGGAGGCGTGGTTCATGCACGTGCCCGGCCTGCGCATCGCCATGCCGTCCAACGGGTACGACGCCAAGGGCCTGATCAAGACCGCAATCCGCGATCCCAACCCGGTCCTGTTCATCGAGAACATCAGCCTCTATCCCAGCCGCGTCGAGGTGCCGGACGACGAGTACCTGATTCCGTTCGGAGAGGCGCGCGTGGTCCGCACCGGCAGCGACGTCACGGTGGTGGCGCTGGCATCGATGGTGCCGCGCGCGCGGGAGGCCGCCGAGGCGCTGGCGGCGGACGGCATCAGCGTAGAGGTCATCGACCCGCGCACGCTCGCGCCGCTGGACATCGACACGATCGTGGAGTCGGTGCGCAAGACGGGCCGCGTCGTGATCGCCCACGTGGCCCACAAGACCGGCGGCGCCGGCGCCGAGATCGCCCAGCAGATCACGGAGCTGGCCTTCGACCACCTGGAAGCGCCCGTGCGGCGGGTAGCCGCGCTGGACAATCCCGTTCCCGCCAGTCAGCCGCTGGAGGCTCAGTTGTTCCCGGGAACGGACGAGATCGTGGAGGCATGTCATGCCCTCGGCTGAGCAGCGCGCGGAGGTGCTGCGCCGGATGTGGCTGATCCGCCACTTCGAGGAAGCCGCGGTCCGGCTGTACGGTGAGGGCCGCTACCGCGGCTCGACTCATCCGTACATCGCCCAGGAAGCGACCGCGCTGGCCGTGTGCGCGGCGCTGCGGCCGACCGACACGGTGCTGGCCACTTACCGCGGCCACGGTGCCGCGATCGCCGCCGGCTGCGACCTGGACGCCATGATGGGCGAGTTGCTGGGCAAGGAGAGCGGCCTCTGCAAGGGCAAGGGCGGCTCCATGCACTTCAGCCACGTCGGCGACCGCCTGTTCGGCTGCAATGCCATCGTCTCCGGGCAGATCCCGATGGCCGGCGGCATCGCCCTGGCCGCGCGCATCGACGGCGGCGACGCGGTCACCGTCGCCTTCTTCGGCGACGGCGCATCCTGCGAGGGGGTGTTCTACGAGACCCTGAACATGGCCGTGCTGTGGAAGCTGCCGCTGGTGCTGGTGTGCGAGAACAACGAGTACGCGATCTCCACCCACTACACGCAGGCGGTGAGCGTCCCGCGCATCTCCGACCGGGCCAAGGGGTTCGGCCTGCCGGGCGTGCACGTGGACGGCTGCGACTACGACGCCGTACACGCGGCCGCCGCGGATGCGGTCGCGCGGGCGCGGGCAGGCGAGGGGCCCACCCTGATCGAGGCCAAGACCGTCCGCTGGACCCGGCACAGCGCCGTGGCCGCCGGCGGCTCGAGCGAGGGTGCCGAGAAGTGGCGGGAGACCGATCCGATCCCGCGTTTCACCGAGCAGGCCATCGCCGAGGGAGCGCTGGACGCCGAGGCGGCCGAGCGCATCCGTGACGAGGCCCGCGCCGAGATCGAACGCGCCGCCGAGGCGGCGGTCGCCGCGCCGTATCCGCCGCCGTCGGCGCTGACCACCGACGTGTTCGCCTGACGCCCATGGTCGAAGCGGTCATCCCCAAGCTGGACGAGACGACGGAGGCCGCCACCGTCGAGCGCTGGCTGGTGCAGGAAGGCGAGCGGGTCGAGCAGGGACAGCCGATCTGCGAGGTGGAGACCGACAAGGCGCTGGTGCAGGTGGAGGCGCCGACCGCGGGCACGCTGCGGCGGCAGCTCATCGCCGCCGGGACGGAGGTGCCGCCGCTGACCATCGTCGCCCTGGTGGGCAATCCGTCCGAGCCGGTTCCGGAGGTCGATCCGTTCGCGCGCACTGCCGGGTCGCAGTCCTCTGCGCCGGCCACGGGCGCACCGGCTGCGGCGCCGTCGGGCTCGCAGCCGGCCGCGCCGGCCTCCGGCCGACCGATCGCCTCGCCACGGGCCAGGCGGCTGGCCGAGGAGCTGGGCGTCGACCTGGGCACCGTCACCGGCACCGGTCCGGGCGGCAAGATCACGGATCGCGACGTGCAGCGGGCGGCGGACCGGTGAGCCGGACGGACGCTCCGGTCTTCTTCGACTCGGACGCAGTGGAGTGGCAGGAGCACCCGCTGTTCCCGCCGATCGACATCAAGGACCTGCAGCCGGGAGCCGACCATCCGGCCGGCGCATTCAGCCTGATGCGCGTAAAGGTGGCGGCCGGAGGCCGCATCGACCCGCACACTCACCCGGTGGAGACCGAAACCGCCTACGTCCTGCACGGCTCGGCCCGGCTGCTCTGCCAGGGCGCTACGACCGTGCTGCGCGCCGGCGGCGGCGTCTCCATTCCGCCCGGCTTGGAGCACTCCCTCGAAGCCGATTCGGAGGTCGAGCTGCTCGCCATCCACACCCCACCGCTGCGCTGAGCCAGCACGGCCATGGTGATGCCGGCGGCTACAGGCGGATCTGTGCCAGATAGATGTTGTCGGGGTAGGTGTAGTGCGGCTCCCCGTAGGCGATCTCGTGCTGGGAGTAGTAGCTGATCAGCACCGTGCCGTCGTCTCGCTCGACTACACCGCAGTAGGAGGTGTCGCCGCTGGAGGGTAGGTCCAGCACGTGCTCGCGGGGGCCGTCGATGCGCCAGATGGAGGTGCGCCGGTCGGTGATGGTGCCGTCGCTGCCGCGCAGGTGCTGCCGGCCGATCGCGTACAGCGCCTTGCCCTGCTCGATCAGGTTGGGGCCCGGCACCACTTCGCCGATCGGCCGCGTCTGCCACTGCCGGTACGGCGGATCGGCGATGACCACGGTCGACGTCGCCTCGTCGGCGCCGCGGATCAGCACCTCCAGCGCTCCGTCGGGAGTCCGGCGAAAGGCGGCCTCGTTGCCCGGGCCGACGATCGACACGTCGACCCACTCCAGACCGTCGGCGGAGCGCAGCAGACGCACCTCGGTGTCATCGCCGTCGGCGCTGCCCGACGGCCGGCCGTAGGCCAGCGCGTAGAACTCCTCGCCGAACCGCTCGACGCGCCACAGCCAGAACCCTTCGCGATAGACCTGTTGCGGCTCCGACCACGTCACGCCGTCGTCGGTGTACGAGCACCAGTTGCGCACGATGCGCGTCCCGTCGCCGTCGTAGCGGGAGGTGAGCCCCGACCAGTAGCTGGAGCCGCAGTAGAGGAACAGCCGATCGTGGGAGCAGGCGATGGTCGGATCGCGGTCGTCGCCGGTGGTGTTGATCGGCACCGCGCGCCGCCTCCAGTCGTGCAGGTCGGCGCTGGAGATCACCACGATCTTGCCCTCCGGGCTCACGTGCGTCAGGCCGTTGCGAAAGCACACGTAGTGCCGCCCGCGCCACGCCACCATGTCGGTGAACGCGTTATGCCACCCGTCGCCGTAGATCCGTCGAACCCAGTCGATCGATGCCATGACGCCGGCGATGGTCGCACATCCCCATGGTCCGGGACACCGCTTCGGTCCCGAGACAGGATCCGGCGCATCCTGGATTCCGAGAAGCCACCCTACATCGCGCGGATCACGAACGAGACGGTTCGTGATCGTCTTCCGACCCTGAGAGCGCCTGGGTGGATGCATACGAGGGCGACGTCGGGTAGAATGGCCGCATCGAACTGAGACTGGCCGGCGCGGACTTCACCTTTCCCCTGCTGTCGCATGACGACTCGCTGACGCTGATCGCCATGCTGGGGCTGACCGGTGTCGACATCGGTCTGTTCGAGGACCGCTCGCACCTGTACCCCAGCCACGTGCTGGCCGACCCCAAGGCGTCCTCGGCCGACTTGGTGGCCCGCGTGACCAACAAGGGGCTGGCGGTCGCGGACATCTTCCTGCAGACGGCCGGCTTCGACACCATGACCGTCAACCATCCCGACGCCGCCGAGCGGCGCGGCTCGCGCGACCTGTTCGAGCGCACGCTGGAGTTCGTGCAGCTCTGCGAGACCAGCCACATGACGATCTTGCCGGGAATCGAGTTCGAGGGAGAGTCGGCGGAGACGTCGTTGGCACGCGCTGCCGAGGAGCTCTCGTGGCGGCTCGAACGGGCGGCCGGCAGCGGCGTCACCGTCAGCGTCGAGGCGCACGTCGGCTCGATCGTTCCCGATCCGGACTCCGCGTTGCGGCTGGTGGAGATGACACCGGGACTGACCCTGACACTGGACTACACCCACTTCACGCGGGACGGCCTGCCCGACAGCGAGTCGGAGAAGCTGGTCCCGCACGCGTCCCATTTCCACGCCCGCGGCGCGGCGAAGGGGCGGCTGCAAGTCAAGTTCACGGAGAACGTCATCGACTACGCCGGCGTGCTGCGCGCGCTCGACGCGGCCGATTACCGGGGCTGGGTCGGCGTCGAGTACGTCTGGCAGGACTGGGAGCGCAACAACGAGGTCGACAACGTGTCGGAGACGATCCTGATGCGCGACTTCCTGCTGGCCAACACCCCGTAGGTCGGCCTCATGGGGGCTGACATGCGCGTCGACGGCAGGGTCGCGATCGTCACCGGAGCGGGCCGCGGCATCGGCGCCGCCATCGCGCAGACGCTGGCCGAAGCCGGCGCCACGGTGGTGGTCAGCGACATCGAGGGCGAACTGGCCGAGGCCCAGGCCGCCCGCATCCGCGACGCCGGATACGGGGCCGACTCGAACAGGGCCAACGCGATCGCCGCCGACGTCAGCAAGCCGGCCGAGTGCGACCGCGTTGCGGAAGAGACCGAGCGGCGGCACGGCGCCGTGCACATCCTGGTCAACTGCGCGGCGATCTGCCCGCGTATCGACATCCCGGACATGACCGAGCCCGACTACGACCGGATCATGGACACCAACCTCAAGTCCGTGTACTTCCTGAGCCGGGCCGCGGGCCGGGCGATGCGGCGCGCCGGCTGGGGCCGCATCGTCAACATGACCTCGGTCGGGGCGCGCACCGGCGGCATGCACCGCGTCACCGTCTACGCCGCCAGCAAGGCCGCGATCATCTCCATGACCAAGGGATTCGCCCGCCACCACGCCCCCGACGGCATCCTGGTGAACGCGGTGGCGCCGGGAGCGGTGGACACGCGGCTGATCCGCATGCTGCCGCCGGAGGATCAGCAGGCCACCGTCGACGTGATCCCACTGCAGCGGCTGGCCGATCCGCGGGAGATCGCGCGCGTGGTGCTGTTCCTGGCCTCCGACGCCAACACGTACATCACCGGAGCCACCACCGACGTCAACGGCGGCTCCTTCATGCCGGACTGACCCATACGGACTGATGTGGTGCAACGGGGTGTGATGAGATGAAGATCGTCGAGGTGCGCGCCTACCCGCAGCGCTACCAGGAGCCCAACGACCGCATGATGTGGCGCCACGTCACGCTGGCCCGCATCACCACCGACTCCGGCCACGTCGGCTGGGGCGAGTGCATCTCGCAGTGGCCGGAGGCGGCGCTGGCGGTCAAGGTGCTGATCGAGCAGGGACTCGGTCCGTCGGTCCTGCTGGGCAGGAACCCGCTCGACAACGGCGCGCTGTTCGCGGCCATGAAGGCGCACGACTGGTGGTACGGCGACACCGGCATGGCCAATTTCGCGGTCAGCGCCCTGGACGTCGCCCTCTGGGACCTCAAGGGCAAGGTCCTCGGTCAACCCGTGCACCGCCTGCTCGGCGGCAAGGTGCACGACCGGCTGCGCGCCTGCGCCAGCACCCACCCGTCGAAGGCCGACCTTCAGGACCTGGCCGACGAGCTGGCCGCGCATGCTGGCGACGGCTACACGGCGGTCAAGGTCGGCTTCGGCAAGGCCGGCGACGCCGCGCTCGGCGTCGATCCCAGGCGCGACATCGCCTACGTGCGCACCGTCCGGCAGACGATCGGCGACGACGTCGATTTCATCGTCGACGTGGGCAACAAGACCCGCTGGGACTACGCCTCCGGCGTGCGCATGGCGCGCGCCTTCGAGGAGTACCGCCTGCGCTGGCTGGAGGACCCGTTCCAGCCCACCGACGTGGCCGCCTACCGTCACCTGCGGGAGGCGATCGAGACGCAGATCGGCGCCGGCGAGCGCTCCTGGCAGGCGTCGGACTACCGGCGCCTGATCGAGCTGGGCGTGGCCGACGTTTACCTGGTCGACCCCGGCCGCGCCGACGGCATCACCGGTTACAAGCAGGTCATGGACCTCACCGCGCAGGCGCACCTGTTCTTCAACGCCCACTCGTGGAGCAGCGCCATCAACACCGCCGCCTCCATCCACGCGACCGCGACCGGCGCCAACTACATCGTCTTCGAGCTCAAGCCGGTGCCGAGCCCGATGCAGCACGAGCTGGTGCGTGAGCCGTTCGAGCAGCGCGACGGCTGGGTGACGGTGCCGGACACGCCCGGCCTGGGGGTCGAGATCGACGAGGCAGTGGTCGAGCGCTATGGGTTCACTTCCGTCTGACCACTCCGGCCGCCCGACGGCGGCCGCTATCGACCGGTTGGGTACGGAGACCGCGTTCGCGGTCTCGGCGGATGCCGCCGCGTGGGCGGCGCAGGGCCACCGCGTCTACCCGTTTCACCTGGGCGACATCAACCTGCGTACGCCCCTGAACATCATCGAGGCCGCCGAGCGCGCCATGCGGGACGGCAAGACCGGCTACACGCCCGCTCCCGGCACTCCGGAGCTGCGCGAGGCGCTGGCGGAGGAGGTCGGGGCGGCGCGAGGCGTGCGCTACGGCCCCGAGCACGTGTCCGTGCAGCCGGGCGCCAAGCCCATCATCGGCAAGCTGCTGATGAGCGTCATGGACCCGGGCGAGGAGGTCGTGTACCCCAACCCCGGCTACCCGATCTACGAGTCGCAGGTCGACTACCTGGGCGGACGCGGGCGTCCCTACGCCTACGTCGAAGAGGCCGACGGCTTCCGCATCGACCGCGCGTCGGTGGAAGCGGCGCTGAGCGACGCGACCCGCGTGCTGATCGTCAACGGGCAGCACAACCCCACCGGCGCCGACGCGTCGGCGGACGAGATCGCCTGGCTGGCCACGATCGCCCGCGAGCGCGACCTGTGGGTGCTGGCCGACGAGCCGTACTTCGACATCCGCTACGGCGGCTCAAGCCACAGCCTGGTCTCGGAGCCGGAGATGGTCGAGCGCACCGTGATCGGCTACACGTTCTCCAAGACCTACGCCATGACCGGCTGGCGGCTTGGCGCCGCGATCGGCCCGGCCCGCGTCATCGAGCTGATCACCAGGCTCAACACCAACCACGAATCGTGCACCTGCGGGTTCATCCAGCACGGCGGAGTCGAGGCGCTGAAGGGTGACCAGTCCGGGGCCAGGGAGATCCTGGCTACGCTGCGCGAGAGGCGTGACGTGGTGGTCGACGGGCTGAACGCCATCGACGGTGTCAGCGTGCATCGCGCCACCGCCACCTTCTACCTGTTCGTGGACGTCACCGGCGTCTACCGGCGGCTGGGTTACGAAGACCCGCACGCGTTCCGCATGGACGCGCTGCGGGAGACGGGGGTGTCGTTCTGCTCGCGCACCCACTTCGGGCGCGCGCTTCCCGGCGATCAGCGGATGTACGTGCGCTTCGCCTACTCCGGCATCGACACGGCCGATGCCGCCGAGGGGCTGGCGGCGCTCAAGGAGTACTGGGAGCGGTAGTCCGGCTACCCGATGACGCCGTGGTGCCGGCCCACGCGGGCGAACGCCTCGATCGCCCGATCCAGGTGGGCTCGCTCGTGCGCGGCGGAGATCTGCACGCGGATGCGCGCCTGCCCCTCCGGCACCACCGGGTAGGAGAAGCCGATCACGTAGATGCCCTCGGCCAGCAGGTCGGCGGCCATCGCCTGCGCCAGCCGCGCCTCGTACAGCATGATCGGCACGATCGGATGCACGCCCGGCCGGACGTCGAAGCCGGCGGCGGTCACGGCGTTCCGGAAGTAGGCGGTGTTCTCCGCCAGCCGGTCGCGCAGGTCCGTCGTTTCGTCCAGTCGTTCCAGCACCGCCAGGCCGGCCGCGGCCAGCGACGGCGGCAGCGAGTTGCTGAACAGGTACGGCCGCGAGCGCTGCCGGAGCAGCTCCACGATCGGCCCGCGCGCCGCCGTGAACCCGCCGGACGCGCCGCCGAGCGCCTTGCCGAGCGTGCTGGTGATGACGTCGATCTCGCCCAGCACGCCGCAGTGCTCGATGGAGCCGCGGCCGGTGGCGCCGATGAAGCCGGTGGCGTGCGAGTCGTCCACCATCACCAGCGCGTCGTGCGCGCGCGCCAGCTCGACGATGCGGTCCAGCGGCGCGATGTCGCCGTCCATGGAGAACACGCCGTCGGTGGCGATCAGCCGCAGCCGCGCGCCGGCGGCCTCCTGCAGCTTCGCCTCCAGGTCGTCCATGTCAGCGTGCGCGTAGCGGTAGCGGGCCGCCTTGCACAGGCGGATGCCGTCGATGATCGACGCGTGGTTGAGCGCGTCGGAGAGCACGGCGTCGCCCTCCTGCAGGAGCGTCTCGAACAGGCCGCCGTTGGCGTCGAAGCAGGACGTGTAGAGGATGGCGTCGTCGGTGCCCAGAAAGCGCGCCAGCGCCTGCTCCAGCCGCTTGTGGAGGTCCTGCGTGCCGCAGATGAAGCGCACGGAGGACAGCCCGAAGCCGTGCGTGCGCAGCGCGTCGGCCGCCGCGTCGATCACCGCGGGATCGCTGGACAGTCCCAGGTAGTTGTTGGCGCAGAAGTTCAGCACCTCGTCGTCCGATCCCACCTGTATCGCCACGCCCTGCGGCGAGGTGATCACACGCTCGTCCTTGTACAGGCCGGCGTCCCGGATCTGCTCCAGGGTGGGCTGAATCACGCTGTCGATGGTTGCCATGGGGCGGTTACTCCTTGATATCCAGAACGACCTTGCCGCAGCGGCCGGCGGTCATGGCCGCGAAGCCTGCCTCGAAGTCGCCCAGCGCCAGGCGGTGCGTGAGCACCGGCGAGACGTCAAGGCCGCTGCGCAGCATCTGCGTCATCTTGTACCAGGTCTCGTACATCTCGCGGCCGTAGATGCCCTTGATGCGCAGGCTCTTGAGGATCACCTGGTTCCAGTCGATGGTGGTGGACTCCGGCAGGAAGCCGAGCAGGGCGATCTGGCCGCCGTTGTACATGTTGGCCAGCATGCTCCGGAACGCATCGGGGCTGCCGGACACCTCGATGCCGCGATCGAAGCCGTTCGACATGCCGAGCTGCTCCACGGCGCCCTCCACCGAATCGCGGGTGACGTTGACGGCGAGGGAGGCTCCGACGCTGCGCGCCAGGTCCAGCCGGTAGTCGTTGACGTCGGTGACCACCACGTGGCGGGCGCCCAGGTGGCGGCAGATCGCCGCGGCCATCACCCCGATCGGCCCGGCGCCGGTGATAAGCACGTCCTCGGCCACGAGGTCGAACGACAGGGCGCAGTGCGTGGCGTTGCCCAGCGGGTCCAGGAAGGCGGCGATCTCGGTCGGAATGCTGCCGTGGATCGGCCACAGGTTGCTCTCCGGCATCACGACCAGCTCCGCGAAGGCCCCGTCCCGGTGGACTCCCACCCCCCTGGTGAGGTGGCACAGGTGCGGCTTGCCGGCGCGGCAGTTGCGGCACAGGCCGCAGGTGATGTGCCCCTCGCCGGACACCCGGTCGCCCACCCGGTGCAGCGTCGCGCCGGGGCCGAGCGCGACCACCTCGCCCACGAACTCGTGGCCCAGCACCAGCGGCGGTTCGACGACGCTCCGCGCCCACTCGTCCCAGTGATAGATGTGCAGGTCGGTCCCGCACACCGCAGCCTTGACGACGCGGACCAGCACCTCCTTGGGGCCGGGCTCGGGCTCCGGCACCTCGGTCAGCGTCAGGCCGGGGCCCGCCGCCTCCTTGAGCAGTGCTTTCATGGATGGCCGGCCGACAGTGTAGCGCACCGGCGTCCCGCCGCTATGATGACGTGCAGCGATGAGGACGACACTGGAAGCACGGCAGATCGAGCGCTACCGGGAGCGGGGTTTCCTGCTCAACATCCTCACCGACGAGCAGGTCGCCCGCCTGCAGGTGGGCAGCCCGCTCGACGACGATTCGCAGAACCCCGTGGTCTGGTCGCGTACCCGCGCGCCGACCTTCGCTTGACGGAGCGGCCGTGATCCGCCGTCGCCGCCGGCTTGACCGCGGCCATCGGCACCCCTTCAATTCGACGCCATGAGCATGGCGCGCCGGTATTCCGATTCCGAGCTCAGGTCCATGCTGCAGGATGTCGAGTCCGACCTGGTCGAGCGCAAGGAGTCGCTGCGCGGAGACGCCCCGACCGGCATCAGGGAGGCAGTCTGCGCGTTCGCCAACGACCTCCCCGACCACCAGCGCCCCGGCGTCGTGTTCGTGGGAGCCGATGACGCCGGCAGACCCACCGGCTTGCCGATCACCGATGCACTGCTGCGCCAGCTTGCCGACATCAAGACCGACGGCAACATCGTGTCGCCACCGACGTTGACCGTCGGCACGGGCACCGTGGCTGGACACGAGGTCGCGGTCGTCACCGTCCACCCCGCCGATTCCCCGCCGGTCCGCTACCGGGGGCGCACCTGGATTCGCGTGGGGCCGCGGCGGGCCGTGGCGAGCGTGCAGGACGAACGGATCCTCAACGAGAAGCGCCGCCATCGCGAGAGCTCATTCGACGCGCACCCGGCACCCGGCGCGCGGCTCGCCGACCTGGATCTGCGCTACTTCGAAGAGGAGTACCTGCCGCGCGCGGTCGACGCGGCGATGTTGGAGCAGAACGACCGAAGCACGACCGAGCGGCTCGCGTCCATGAAGATGCTCGCATCGGCCGACGACCCGCGGCCCACCATCTGCGGGATACTGATCCTGGGGAAACACCCGCGGGACTACCTGCCCGGGGCCTACGTTCAGTTCCTGCGTATCGCCGGCACCGCGCTGGACAGCCCGGTCGTGGATGAACGCCTGTTCGACGGACCGATCGGCCCCCTGATCGGAAGTCTGGAGGACAAGCTTGACTCCCATAACCGTACGGCGGTCGACGTTGCCTCCGGCTCGCTTGCGACTCGCACCTCCACGCACGCCCTTGGAGCACTTCGGCAGCTCGTTCGCAACGCCGTGATGCACCGCAGTTACGAAGGTACGAACAGCCCCATCCACGTGTACTGGTACGACGACCGGATCGAGATCAACAGTCCGGGCGGACCCTACGGGGAAGTCTCGGCCGAGAACTTCGGGCAGCCGGGCTTCGTCGCGTACCGCAATCCGCTCGTGGCGGAAGCGATGAGGGTCCTCGACCTCGTGCAGCGATGGGGAACGGGGCTGCCTATCGCACGGCGCGAGCTGCGCGCCAACCAGCAGCCCGCCCCGCTGTTCAGAGTCACCCCCCAGCGGATCTTCTGTACCGTTCAAGCACGAGATCCCAACTGACGTTCGACGGCGGCGCGCGGTAGACTCGTCGGCGGGACTGCCATGGCGTTCGACACGTCGGTGCTCGACGCGGCGATCCGCCGCCGCCGCGATCGGCTGGAGCGGGAACGGGCCGAGCTGCTGGAGCGGGTGTCGGCCGCGCTTCGCGTGAAGGCGGGCGCACTCGGTATCCGCCACGCGTATGTCTTCGGTTCTCTGACACGCAAGCACGGCTGGGGCGACGCGTCGGACGTGGACGTGGCGATCCACGGTGGCGACCTGCTTGCCGTCATGCGCTTGGTAGAGGATGCCTCCGGACGCGAGGTGGACGTGGTCGACCTGGATCGGCACCCGGTTCCGGAGCTGCTCCGGCGGAACGGAGTGCATGTCGTTGGATGATCAACGCCTGGCGCTGCTTCGCCGGGATCTGCAGGATCAGTGGGAGATCATCGACCGCGTGTTCGCGAAGATCGCCGAGCGGCGCCTCGGCGCTTCGGCATCGGCGGTGCAGGTGGAGGCGCTGGCCTACCAACTGCACAACCTGTACGGCGCGTGCGAGCAACTGTTCGAGCTGATCGCGCGGGCGTTCGAGAACCAGATCGACGGCGCGACCTATCACGTCGATCTGCTGCGCCGCATGAAGGCGGAGATCACCGGCGTCCGGCCCGCGCTCCTCACCGAAGGGCTCGCCGGGCGCCTGAACGAGTTGCGCGGGTTCCGCCACTTCTTTCGCCACGCGTACGACTCGGAGCTCGATGCAGATCGGGTCAACGCGCTGGCGGCAACGGCGCTGGCGCTGCGTCAGGATCTCCGGGACTCCCTGGACGGATTCATCGCCAGCCTGCAGACCGGTTGAGCCACGACGACCCACCCACCCTGACTCAACTGACTGACTGAAACTGAGCGCGCGCCTTGACGCGAGCGCAGTAAGAGGGGTAGCTTCATCAGGATGCCCGGACGGCTCTTCGGGCCGATGGGCACAATCTCATACAACCCCACGTAAAGGGAGGTTCGCAGAACGATGAGAAAACTGCTCATCTCGCTTCTTACCCTGGGCTTCGTCCTTGGATCCGCCTTTGTGGCGACCGCCGAAGGCTCGGAAGAGTCGATGGCGGAAGGTCCGATGGAAATCAGCTTTCAGGGCCTCTTCGGCGACTCGGTCGTCGAAGGCAACTCGATCCAGGTATTCCTGGAAGAAAAGTTCAACGTCAAGATCACCGACTCCACCCTGGCCCGCCGCCCGCAAGAGACGATCGACTTGATGATCGGCGCCAACGAGCACCCGGACGCCATGTACTCCTGGACGAATCACGACCAGTGGTACGCCGCGGGTGCGTATCGCCCCATTCCGATCGACATGGTCCGTGAGCACGCGCCCAACCTGGCGCGCGACTGGGACACGATCGGTCCGGGCGCCTGGATGATGTCGGCGGTCCCCGGCGACGCGACAGCCCTGCGCGGCATCCCGCGGGGCTATGCGCACCAGGCCGGTGCCGGCGCGGCGGTCAACTTCCGCTACGACTGGCTGGGCATGGTCGGCGCGCGCGAGGCGCTCGGCGTGTCCCAGGACATGGAGTCGAGCCCCGAGAGTCCGGAAGGCGTGCTCGACAGCAATCCCGGGTTCGACCCCGGCCACTGGTTCATCAGCTACAACACGCCGAACATCGTCGACGTGGAGGCGGCTCTGGAAGCGATCGTCGCGGCCGACCCGGTCGGCGGCGGCCGGACCATCGGCTACAGCGGCTGGCCCCGTGAAGGCAGGCCGTGTTACTGGTGGTCGTTCGGCGCGGTGTGCCAAGCATACGGTGTCGCTTCGGAGTCATGGTGGGTTCACTCCGCCGCCGACGGCAGCGCGACGATCCACTACGGCTGGGACAACGTGAAGACCGCCCTGGAGACCCTGCAGCGCTGGTTTCAGAAGGGCATCCTGGACAGCGAGATCCCGGCATTCGACCGTCCCGCGTTCGACGACAAGGTCGGCGCAGGCCTGGTCGCGATGTACGGCCGCGGCGCCCAGGGATGCTGGAATACGGCTGACGGTCCGGCCAATCCGAACGTCGGCTGTCTGGCCCGTCTCAACAACCCCGATTTCCAGGAGCTCATGGTGCATGCGGTGACCGCTCCGGACGGAACCTACGGGCTCCGTCACGAGAACACGGCGCTGCCGCTGGGCGGCCCCGGCGAGTGGTTCGTGGTCCGCCACGACGTATCCGACGAGAAGCTGGCCAAGATCCTGGAGATGTTCGACTACACGACCGGCACCTGTGAGGGCTTGCTGCTTTCGGACTACGGAATCGAGGGCACGCACTACAACGTCGAGGGTCCCGCAATCTGCTCGGAGGACGGGATCGAAGCTACCCGTGCCGGCGGCGTGGCGGTCCGCACCAGCTCGGATTGGGCAGCGATCTATTCCGACGGCGTGGCTCACTACTTCGACAACAACGGGTTTTACACGCGGCTGTTCGGTTACGCCGGCAACACCCAGTGGGAGCCGCTCAAGACCTACAACACGTGGCGAGGTCCGGGCGGCGGCGGCACCGCCAACCTGATCCGCATGTACAAGGAGGACGTGTTCAACGAGACCCGGCACAATGAGCTGCGCGCTCAGTACAAGGGTGCCCTGGACACGATCCACGGCGAGTTCATGTACAAGGCCATGACCACCGATCTCGACATCGATGCCGAGTGGCCGAAGTACATCGAGCAGCTCAACGCTGCCGGCATGGCGGAGATCAACGCCGAGTTGAACAAGCTGCAGTACACGGTCGCGGAGCTGAGCACCGTCGGCGTGACCTGCGGTGAGTCCGGGTGCCTCGCTAACAAGTAGACGCAAGCATCCGGTAGGAGCAGCCGTCCTCTGGCTGCTCAGATCTGAGAAGGGACGGTCGTCATGGCCGTCCCTTCTTCAATGGTGCGCCCGGCATGGGCTCTCGCCAGGAGGTGCGGCGTACGCCGAGACGCCACCTTCCTGTCCCGGCCCGGTCCAGGCGAGCGCTGGAGCGGCTGGTCCACGAAACCAAGGGGCTGGAAGGCGCGCTTCGATGTGCTTTGTACGGACGCCGTGACCGACATGCGACCGAGCCCGTCGGTGGATCAGGCCAGGAACGAAAGGCTGACTCCAACACCGGCCGAAGCTCGGTGGTTCGACAGCGGGCTTGCCGGGGCTAGCCTTTCACCGATCCCAGCATCACGCCCTTCACGAAGTACTTCTGAATGAAGGGGTAGAACAGCACCACCGGGCCGATGGTGATCAACGTCGCCGCGGCCGCGATCGACCGGTGCGGGATGCGCGCCCAGTCCGGCTCGATCCCCTGCGCGCGGAGCTCCTCCACCAGGCGCTGCATGGCATCGTCGGTCTGAAAGCCCTGCAGGCGCTGCACGATGTCCCGCAGCAGGAGCTGCAGGATGCGCTTGTCCTTGTCGGTGATGTAGATCAGCCCGTCGAACCACGCGTTCCAGTGGGCTACGACCGTCCACAGCGCGATGACGGCCAGCACCGGCCTCGACAACGGGATGAAGATGCTGAACATGATGCGCCAGTAGCTGGCGCCGTCGATCACGGCGGAGTCCTCCATCGCCTGGTCGATGGTCATGATGAAGTTGCGCGTGATGATGATGTTGAACGCCCCGATCGCAGGGAGAACCACCAGGATCCAGCGGGAGTTGATCATGCCCAGGCTGCGCACGAGCAGGTAGGTGGGAATGATGCCTCCCTGGAAGAACAGCGTAAAGACGAGCAGGAAGGTGATCACCCCCCGCCCGGGCAGGTTGCGCTTGGAGAGCGCGTACGCGGCGCAGAAGGTGACGAACAGCGTCAGGGTGGTGCCGAACACGACGCGGTGCAGCGTGTTGAGGTAGGCGGTCCCTACGGCGTTCTCCTTGAACAGGAATCTCCACGCCTCCGTACGCCACTCGTCGTTCCAGAGGTGCAGCCCGCGGCCGGGCAACGACACCGGCGACGCCAGCGAGGTGGTGACGACGACCCAGAACGGATACAGGATCGACAGCGCGAACAGTCCGAGGAACAGGTAGTTGGCGACGTCGAACGCGCGACCGAGCGGCGTCACTCTGACCAGTGGATTCGCCATGCGGATCTCCTACCAGACCCCGTACTCGCTGTAGCGGCGCACGATCTGATTGGCCCCGACCAGGACGACCAGGCCGACCGCGTTCTGGAAGAGCTGCACGGCGGTGGCGTAGGAGTAGCGCGCCCCTTCGATGCCGGAGCGGTACACCAGCGTCTCGAACACGTCGATCACTTCGTAGACGTTGGAGTTGTACAGGTTGAAGATCGGGTCGAAGCCGAACTCCAGGATGTTGCCGACGCTGAGCAGGAACAGGATCGTGATCACCGGCACCAGCGCCGGGATGGTGATGTGGATGGCGTTCTGCCAGCGGTTGGTGCCATCGATGGCCGCGCTCTCGTAGAGCTGGGGGTCCACCCCCGACAGCGCCGCCAGAAAGACGATCGTCCCCCAGCCGACGCTCTGCCAGGTCGTGACGGCAATGATCAGGCCTCGAAACAGCTCCGGAGTGGTCAGCACCGAGAACGGCTCCATACCCATCTGCTCCATCAGGTAGGGGATCACGCCGCTCTGCATCGACAGCAGTTCCCTGACGATGCCGCTCAGGACGATCCAGGAGAGGAAGTGCGGCAGGTAGCTGATCGACTGCACCGTGCGCTTGTACGCGGTGACACGCACCTCGTTGAGCAGCAGCGCCAGGATGATCGGCGCCGGGAAGGAGACGATCGTCCGCAGGACGGCCAGGATCGCCGTGTTGCGCAGCACGCGCCAGAAGAACGGGTCGCCGAAGACCCAGTCGAACCACTTGAAGTTGTTCCAGGTGCTGCCCAGGATGCCCTTGACGATGTTGTAGTCGACGAAGGCGATGCTGACCCCGTACATGGGGATGTACTTGAAGACGAACATCAGCACCACCGCCGGCGCCAGCAGGACGTAGAAGTCCCGCATGCGCCACGCGCGCCGCACCGTCTGCTTGCGCAGGACCTGCTTGAGGTAGGCGGCGCGCTCCTCCTCGCTGCCGAGGCTGTCGTAGACGCCCACGCTCGGGGCGGGGGGCGCCGACGCCTGATCGCGTCGTTCGGTGGAGAGGTCAGCCATCGATCGTTCGGTGTCGCTTGGGGGTCATCAACGGGCGGCGAATGCCGGTCGCGACCCTACCGGATGGGGTCCAGAGCGTCAACGACCGCTTACCAGATCGAGTACTCGTTATAGCGGCGCACGACCTGGTTGGCCGCGATCAGCAGCACGAACCCCACGACGTTCTGGAACAGGTTGATGGCCGTGGCGTACGAGTACTTGGCGCCTTCGATTCCGGACCGGTAGACCAGCGTTTCGAACACGTCGGAGACCGATACCACCACGTCGTTGTACAGGTTGAAGATCTGATCCCATCCCTGTTCCAGGATGTTGCCGATCTGCAGCAGCAACAGGATCGTCATGACCGGAATCAGGGCCGGCAGCGTGACGCGCAGCGCCATCTGCATGCGGTTGGCGCCGTCGACACTGGCGCTCTCGTACAGCTCGGGGTCGATCCCGGACAGCGAGGCCAGGTAGATGATCGAACCCCAGCCGATGCCCTGCCAGATGCCGGTCGCCACCAGCAGCGCCCGGAACGTCGGGATGTTGGTCAGGAAGCTGATGGGCTCCAGCCCGACCAGAGCCATGAGGTAGGGGACGGCGCCGGTCTGCATCGACAGCAGCTCCCTGATGATGCCGCCCAGGACGACCCAGGACAGGAAGTGCGGGAGGTAGCTGACCGACTGGACCGCTCGCTTGTAGGGGTCGTTCCGGATCTCGTTGAGCAGCAGCGCAAGGATGATCGGCGCCGGGAATCCGATCGCCAGGCGCAGCACGCTGAGGATCACCGTGTTGCGCAGCACGCGCCAGAAGAAGTAGTCGTTGAAGACCCAACTGAACCACTTGAAGTTGTTCCAGGTGCTGCCCAGGATGCCCTTGACGATGTTGTAGTCCACGAACGCGATGCCGACGCCGTACATGGGGATGTACTTGAAGACGACCAGCAGCGTCACCGCCGGGACCAGCAGCGCGTAGAAGGGACGCATGCGCCACGCACGCTCCAGGGTCTGCCGCCGATCGAATCGGCGCGTCGCCCTCGGGTCGGCCGCCGGCTCCTCGTGCGTGGTCGATGTCAGGGGGGGAGACTCGCTCATGCGGGGAGAGGTGTTTGGCCCGGCGCACGCTAGTGCGGACGGGCACGTGTGTCAAACGACGCAGCCGCATCGGCGACGTGTCATGGACAATTCCTTGACACTTCGACCTCCTTGATTACATTGATTCCGTGATAACCAGGATTACGGGAAAGAACCAAGTGACCATCCCTGCCCGGATCGTGGCCATGGAGGGGATGGAGCCAGGGACGCGGCTCGAATGGACTCCGACGGATCGCGATCACGTGATCGAGGTGCGGGTGCTCCCGAACATCGCGCGCGTCGCATCCAGTCTGCGCGGTCGGGGCGCGAGATACACGGAACGGGCGGGCAGCGCGGTCGAGCGACTCATGGAAGAGCGTCAGCAAGAAGACCACGAAGCGGATCCTCGGTGAGCGCCGTAACCCACGTGCTCGATACGTCCGCTGTTCTGGCGCACTACTTCGACGAACCCGGTGCGGAGATCGTCGATCGGCTGTGGCAGGATTCCGGCAACCGAATCGGGATCTGCGTGCTCACGCTCCCGGAACTGCGATGGCGGCTGCAGGCGGAGATCGAGGACGAACAGGAGATCGATCGAGCCTTCAGGGAGTACGTCGACGAACTCACGTCCAGCCTTGTGGTGGACAGGACGGTAGCGAACAGCGCCATGACACTGCGCAGCGAGGCTGCGGAGCGATTGCCGCTAACGGACGCGATCATCGCCGGCTGCGCCTACGCGGCCAAGGCCGTACTGGTTCACCGAGATGGACACATGGAGTCCATCCCGCAACGGTTGGTGAAGCAGATCGTGTTGCCGCATCGCGCCGACTCCGAAGGAGCGCCGACAGGCTTACCAAGTCTGTAGGAATGACTACGATCGACGTATGAATATGACGGTGTCGGAGAAGGGACAAATCACCATACCGAAGGTACTGCGGGAGCGGCTGGGGATCAGACGGGGAACGGTCCTTGAAGTGGAGGCCGTGGACGGCGCCCTGGTGGCTCGCAAGCGGGAGCCGGAGGATGTGCTGGTCAAGTGGCGAGGCCGGGGCCGTCTGCCGGTGGGCGCTGACGTCGATGAGTACCTGAGGGCCGTACGGAGATGACGACCGCTGTCGACACGTCGGTGCTCCTGGACATGCTCATCGGCGCCCATGCGCAGGTACACGCCGACCAACTGTTCGCTCGTGATCGAGGGTGCCTCCGCGACTATTTCGCCGATCTGCGAGTGATCGATCCGTCAGGCGGTACGAACGGCGGTGACTGTCATCAATGACCCTATGAGGCTCAGCTTCAGGAGTGCACGAAGACGCCGCCGCTGACGAGCTTGCGGCGCACCGCGGGCGTCAGGTCGGTCCCTTCGGTCAGCTCCACGACGCTCTCCGAGAGCAGGCGGCCGCGCGTGCCCACCGCGGCCAGCACGCGGGCGGCGGTCTCCGCGTCGCCGCACTCGACCACCAGCGCGGTGCGGACTCCGATCCAGCGCACGTCGGCCGCCCAGTCCCGGATCTGGCGGCTCACGTTGGCCGGCAGCGGCTGCTTGGACAGGTCGCCGGCCGCGGCGATCACCTGTTCGGTATCGTGGCCGGCCATCACGGCCCGCTGTACCGACGCCCGCTCGATGACGAACAGCGTGCCCACCGACTGCGGGCCTTGCAGCGCGGCGGTGGGCGTCGCGAACGTCCGAGCGCGTATCTGATCGATTGGCGAGGGCGCCAGGAACACGATCTCGAAGTTGGGCTGGATGACCGCCTCGCCGGTCTCCTGCGGTGCGTCGAGCTCGAACTCGTCGACTTCGCCCAGCAGGCAGCGCCCGACCTCGGTCAGGCGGAAGCCGGCGCCGCCGCCGGTCAAGGGGCCGAGCGCAGCGCCGCCGAGCGGGAGCAACCGCTCGTACAGAAACGTCAGGAGCGTCCGTGCCCACAGGCGCTCGCAGTGCTCACGCGGCAGGCGGTGTCCCCGGGCCGGCGCCGTGTCGTCCAGCAGGGGGTTGCGTTCCTCGCTGTGGAACTCGATGAACGACTGCAGGTCGATGGTCGATGCGCGGCCGACCGCGCGAAAGGCGTCGATCACGCCGCGTTCCGGATCGGCGCAATACCCGGTGGCGGTCCCGTACGTGCGCGGCAGGAAACTCAGGTGCGCCGTTCCGGCAAGCCGTGGCGCCCATCGGTCGAACGAGTACGGGTCGGCGGAGGACCGGCTCCCGGCGTCGTCGCGCAGCAGATCAAGCATGCGCTCCAGCCGCTCCCTGACGGGGAGCATCAGCCATTGCCGGCCGTCATCGGTCACGACGAGCCTCGGAGCGGAGTCATCCTGCGCTGCTGCCAGGCGCAGCTCGAACGCGGTTCGCGTGGCGTGCGCGACGCGCTGTTCCGGGCTCAGCGACGCCGACTCGGCGGTAACGCCCGCGGGCAGCGCGGAGAGCGACCGGCCGATGGCGCGGGCGCTGTGCTCGAACAGGACCCGCATCCCTGCCTTGAGGCGGGGCGCTTCGGCGATCGCTCCCATCAGGAGCGTCGTGACGTCCTCGATCAGGAACGGCCGGCTGAGCACGTCGCCACCGGCGAACGACCCTTCGGCGGGCGCCGCGAGCCGCCCGCGCCGCAAACGCTCGACGGTGGGCTGCCAGATGCCGACGAACGGCAGCAGGACCGCGTCGACGGAGATCAGCAGCAGCGCCTCGCGGAACGCGAACGACAACCCGTCCGCCAGCAGGGCGCGGCGGCGCCCCGCGTCGGCCGCTCTCAGGAGGTCGGTGACGGCGATCGGTCCGTCGTTCTCCAGTACCGCTGCGATCAGCTCCCCTGCGGTGGCGACGGCGGCCGTCGGCGCCTGCCGCCAGCGGCCGGGCGCGTCGCGCGGCTCGCGCCGAGGGGCGCCGTCAGGCTCGGAGCCGACCGACTCGGGGGTGGCAACGCGCCGGCGCGCTGCGTGGCCGTCGTCGGTCATGCCGAGATGCAAACCCCGCTCTGACAGCCGGTTCCTGATCTCGGCCAGGGTCAGGTTGCCGACGTTGCGGACCCGGAGGATGTCCGCCTCGCTCTTTCGGGTCAGCTCGCCGATGGTGCGGACGGACGCATTCCGCATGCCGTTGATCGCTCTCACCGACAGGCCCAGAGCGTCCACGGGCGTATCAAGCAACGTCCGTAATCGCTCGTCCGAATCGTCCCCCTCGTCTGGATCGTCCCCCTTGTCCGGATGGTCATGGTCGCCGGCGTCGTCATCGAGAGGCGGTTCGTCGTCCGGTCCGTCGTCCGGTTCAGGGGTCAAGTCCAGGAACTGCCGCCACCAGTCCACGCGGCCGATGTCGAGAGCGAGTCGGTTCCGGTCGCCGGTTCGCCCTCGGCGGTACAGGCGGCTGATCTCCTCCGTCGTGTAGTGCTGCAGCAGGTAGTCCGGCAGCGAGGGCTCGCTGACATCGTGTGGGGCGGTCCGGTCGGGAAACGGCGTCGCGCGAGACAGCTCGCGGATCAGCTTCAGCCAGAACCGGCGCGCGTGCGGCACGGTGTACCGCGTGGTGTTCTTCGCGGGCACCGGCTCCAGCCAGCCCAGGTCGATCAGATCGTCGTCTCGTATTCGTGTCCGGTAGCCGCCCAGGCTGCGCTGGATCAGGAAGCGGCGCTGCTCGATCGACAGCGCCTCCCACTTCGGCAGCAGGTCGAAGACCTCGCGCCAGTCCACGTCCAGCAGCTTCAACGTTCACCCTCCCGAGCGGACGAAGACGCCGCGGCCGATCAGCTTGCGGCGCATCGCGGGCGTCAGCTCGGCGCAGCCGACCAGCTCCACCACGCTGTCCGAAAGCCGGCGGCCTCGCTTGCCCACCGCAGCCAGCACGCGGGTGGCGGTTTCGGCGTCGCCGCAGTGGACCACCAGCGCGGGGCGCACGTCGATCCAGCGCACCTCCGCCGCCCAGTCCCGGATCTGCCGGCTCACGTTGGCCGGCAGCGGCTGCCGGGACAGGTCGCCGGCGGCCGCGATCACCTGCTCGGCATCGTAGCCGGCCATCACGGCCCGCTGCACGGACGCCCGCTCGATGACGAACAGCGTGCCCACCGACTGCGGGCCTTGCAGCGCGGCGGTGGGCGTCGCGAACGTCCGAGCGCGCACCTGATCGACCGGTGAGGGCGCCAGGAACACGATCTCGAAGTTGGGCTGGATGACCGCCTCGCCGGTCTCCTCCGGAAGGTCGAGCTCGAAGTCGTCGACCTCGCCCAGCAGGTAGCGGCCGACGTCGGTCATCGCGAAACCCGCGTTGCCGCCGGCGAGGAGACCGAGCGCGGCTCCGCCGAGCGGGACCAGCCGCTCGTAGAGGAACGCCAGGAGGGTCGATCCCCAGACCCGCTCCGCGATTTCGCCGGCGGCATACGCCACGGTCGGGGCGTGCAGCAGGGGATTGCGCTGCTCGCTGTGGAAGCGGACGAACGCCAGCAGGTCCACGGTCGACTCCCGGCCGACCGCGCGGAAGGCATCGATCACGCCGTGCAGCGGATTGACGGCGAACCAGCCGATCTCGTACAGGTACGGCACGAAGTCCAATGGCAGCGCTTCGGGATCCTCGGCGTACCGCGGATCGAGGACGGGCCCGTCCGCGCTCCCATCGAGCATCGCGTCGTCGCGCAGCACGTCCAGGATCAGCTTGAGCCGCTCCTTGGCCGGGTTCATCAGCCACTGCCGACCGGCATCGGTCACGACCAGCCGCTGCCCCGTGCCGGAGTCGCCCTGCGACGCCGTCAGCCGCAGCGAGAATGCGAAATCCGCTGCCCGTGACAGGCGTCGATCGCGATGCAGTGGCGGGAAATCGGGGACGATCTTCGCCGGCAGGGCGGGGAGCGCATTGCCGATCGTACGGGAGTTGCGGGCGTACAGATCGCGGCTATGGACCTTGAGCCTGGGCGGTTCGGCGATCGCTTCCATCAGGAGCGTCGCCACGTCGTCGATCAGGAATGGCCGGCAGAGCACGTCGTCGCCCTGGCGCCAATCGCCGTCCGGGAGCTTCACGCCGGGGGCCCCGGCACCGTCCCGCCGGCGTCGGCGATCGCCTCCGCTACCGCGGCCGTCGTCACCCGTTCCGCCTCCGGCGCGTCGACGATGGCGTACTCGTAGCCCTGTTCGCACAGGAAGCGCTGCCGATTCATGGCGAACTCCTGCTCGACGGTGGCAGCGCTGACCAGCGAGTAGAAGTGCGCCTGCGTGCCGTCGCGCTTGGGGCGCAGGATGCGGCCCAGGCGCTGCGCCTCCTCCTGGCGCGATCCGAAGGTGCCGGAGATCTGCACGGCGACGTTGGCGTCCGGCAGGTCGATCGCCAGGCTGCCGATCTTGCTGACCGCCAGGCAGCGGATCTCGCCGTCCCGGAACGCCTGGAACAGCGTGTCGCGGCGTTTCTGCGACGAGGTGCCGGTGAGCACCGGCATGTCGAGCGCGTCCGCCAGGCCCTTGATCTGGTCGACGTACATCGCCATCACCAGGATCCGGTCGTCGCGGTGGAGGCTCAGCAGGGCGCGCACCAGCGCTCGCTTGTCCGGGTTCTGAGCGGCAATCGGAAACTGCTGTCGGGGGGAAGCTGCCGCGTACTCCATGCGCAGCGGCGGCGGCAGCGGCAGGCGCATCTCCGTGCAGTGCGCGGTCGCCACCCATCCCTGCCGTTCCAGCTCGCGCCAGGGGACCTCGGCCTTCTTCGGCCCGATCAGGGCAAACACGTCCTCCTCAAGCCCGTCCTCGCGGACCAGGGTCGCGGTCAGTCCCAGCCTCCGCCGCGCCTGCAGGGCGGCGGTGATCTGGAAGACCGGCGCCGGCAGCAGATGCACCTCGTCGTAGATGATCAGACCCCAGTCGGCGCGGTCGAACACCTCCAGGTTGACCATCGGCTCGTCGCTGCGGCGGCGGTGGGTGAGCATCTGGTAGGTAGCGACCGTCAGCGGCCGCAACGCGCGGTGCGGGCCGGCGTAGATGCCGATCTGCTCCTCGGTGAGCGTGGTCTTGTCGAGCGTCTCGGCGATCCACTGCTTGGCGGCCGTGACGCTGGTGCAGAGGATCAGCGTGGTGGTCTGCAGCGCGTGCATGCAGGCCAGCCCCACGATCGTCTTGCCGGCGCCGCACGGCAGCACGATCACGCCGCTGCCGCCGGCGGAGTGGCGCACGTCCTCAAAGGCGCGCGCCGCCTCGTCCTGGTAGTCTCGCAGCCGGAACGGCAGGCCGGCACGGGTGGTGTCCCGAAGCTCGAACGCCAGCGGTGCGCCGGCGGTGTAGCCGGCCTCGTCGTCGGGCGGGAAGCCGGCGCGGACCAGCGCCAGCTTCAGCAGCCCGCGGCGCTCGGCGTCGACCTGGAAGGTGCGCCGGCCGGTCCGGTCGCCGAGCCACCTGGACACGTCGCGGTTGCGCCGGGCGATCTCCAGGGACTCGTCGTCGCGGGATTCGAGCACCAGGCCGTCGTCGCCCGCGAGCAGCCGCAGCTTGCCGAAGCGCGACGCGTGGGTCCTGATCTCGGCCAGGGTGGCGTCCGGCACCGGGTAGCGGCTGAACTCGTGCAGCGTGCCGATGATCTCGTCGACCGTGACGCCGGCGGATCGGGCGTTCCAGATCGACAGCGCCGTCATGCGATAGGTGTGGACGTGCTCGGGCGCCTTGATCAGCTCGGCGAAGGCGAGCAGGCGGGAGCGCGCCTCTTCGAAGCGGGGGCTGGCCACCTCCAGCAGCAACGTGTCGACGCCCTGAACGATGAGCGGCTGATCGGAGGCCATCGGCAGGACTTGATTATAGCCGGGTGAGGCAAGGCGGGCGGCAAGGGACTAGGAGATTGTCTCAAGTGGCCTCATGAGGCTACGCTGTTCGCGTCATGCTCACCGTTGGGATTCGCGAGCTCAAGGATCGGCTCAGTCAGCACATCCGCCTGGTTCGCCGGGGCGAACGGATTCTCATCACGGATCGCGGAGAAACCGTCGCCGAGCTTCGGCAACCGTCGGTCACTCCCGCGTCGGCCGCGTTCCCCGGACTGGAGCAACGCGCGCGCGCTGGCACGGTTCGCGTCGGAGCGCCCAATCGCACCGACTTGTATCCGAAGATGCCTCGGGTGCTTCCCAAGGGCACCGCTGCGCGGTTGCTGGACGAAGAACGCGGAGAGCGGTGACGTGAGGGTCTACGCGGAGTCGAGCGCTGTCCTTGCCTGGCTGTTCGAAGAGGATCTCGGTCCGGTGGTTCGAAGGTGCCTCTCCGCGGCCGAAATGGTCATCACCTCCGACCTGACGTTGATCGAGTGTGATCGCGTCCTGCATCGGGCGGAAGCCGTTGGCGGACTGGACTCTTCCACGGCCAACGAAGTGCGCCAGCGGTTCTCGTCCGCCTCCGACCACTGGATCGTGTTTTCGATCGACCGCGAGATCGTGGCCCGTTCTCGCCGTTCATTCCCCTGCGAGCCGATCCGCTCGCTTGATGCGATTCATCTATCCACCGCACTGTTGGTGCGCAGCCTGGTGACCGAGTTGGAGTTGCTGTCGTTGGATAAACGGATCCGCGACAACGCCGCCGATCTCGGGTTCGATGTCATGCCGGGCACAGAGGGGGAAATGAACGCATGAGAATCGATCGCTATTTGCAGGGGACGCCGTCGTGGGTCGACCTGTCCACCACCGATCAGGACGCCGCCAAGGCGTTCTACGCCCGCCTGTTCGGCTGGAGCTACCGGGACATGCCGGTGGACGAGACCGGAGAGCGGCTCTATACGACCGCGACCATCGACGGCGCCAGCGTCGCCGGTATGTACACGCAGCCGCCGGAAGAGGCGCAGATGGGGATTCCTCCCCACTGGAACGTCTACCTGACCGTGGACGATGCCGACGCCACCGCGGTGCGCGCGGTCGAGCACGGCGGGGAAGTGCTGGCCGAGCCGTTCGACGTGTTCGACGCCGGCCGCATGGCGACCATCAAGGACCCGACCGGCGCCGTCGTGTCGCTCTGGCAGCCGCGGCAGAGCATCGGCGCGCAGATCCGCGCCGAGCACGGCGCGCTCTGCTGGGCGGAGGTCCTGACCGCCGATCCCGCCGCGGCCGCCGGGTTCCTGGCCGCGCTGCTGGACGTGCGCACGGAGACCGCCCCAATGCCGGACGGCGTGCGGTACACGGTGGTCATGGCCGGGGACACCCCGGTCGCCGGCGTGATGAAGATGCCCGAGCACCTGCTGGAGATGGGCCATCCCGCGCACTGGGGCACGTACATGCAGGTCGACGACACGGACGCTGCCGTCGCGGCGGCGGAGGCCGGCGGCGGCTCGGTGCTGATGCCCGCCAGCGACATCGCGACCGTGGGGCGCATCGCCGTCATCGCCGATCCGCAGCGAGCCGCTCTCAGCCTCATGACCCCCGAACAATAGCGCTGCGGCCGTGCTCTACCGGACCCTCGGGCGCAGCGGTATCGAGGTGAGCCTGCTCGGCTTCGGGACCGGCGGCCCCACCACCTTCACGGAGGCGGGCATCTCGGACGCGGACAAGACGCGCCTCCTGCGCCGCTGCCTGGACCGAGGCATCAACCTGATCGACACCTCGCAGGGGTACGGCGACAGCGAGCGATTCCTGGGCGCCGCGCTGGCCGGAGTGCCGCGCGACAGCTACCTGCTTTCCACCAAGTGGGCCTACTCGCAGTGGACGGGGCTGGACAGCGAACCGGTGGAGGGCGGCCTGGTCGGCGATGCCGGAGCGCTGGAACAGGCGGTCGACGCCAGCCTCGATCGGCTGCGGACCGACTACGTCGACGTCATGTTCATCCACGGGCTCAAGCCCGAGGACTACGACGCGGTCTACGAGCGGCACGGTCCTGCCATCGAACGGCTGAAGCAGGCAGGCAAGATCCGCATGGCCGGCTTCAGCGAGCGGATGGGCGACGACCTGGAGCACCGGGTCACCATCGACGCCGTCACGCGGCATCCGTCCTTCTGGGACGTGTCGATGCTCCGCTACGGCATCCTCAACCAGTGCGCGCGCGACCGGGCGCTGCCGCTGTGCGCCGAGCACGGCGTCGCGGTGATGAACATGTCGCCGGCGCGGTACCTGCTGCCGCATCCGGAGCAGCTCGTCGAGCGGATCGCCGCCTGGAAGGCGGACGGCTCGCTCGCGCCGGATTCGGTGCCTGACGACGACCCGCTCGGCTGGCTCGTGCACGGCGGGGTCGAGTCGGTGGTGGGCGCCGGCATGAAGTTCGCGGCCGACGATCCCGGCGTGTCCACCGTGCTCACCGGCACGCGCAGCTTCGACCACCTGGAGGCCAACATCCGGGCGCTGGAGGAGCCTCGCCTGCCGGACGCCGATCATGAACGCCTGGTCCGGCTGTTAAGCTTCGCCCGCGAGTGGCGGTGATCCGCCCGCGGTCCGCGGCCAATGCCGTGGCCGAATGGTCGGTGCAGTCCGGCGTGGATCGCGCCGACCCGTACGCGGAGATCGACCTGCACGCGCTGGTGCGCGATCCGCGGGGCCGCGAGCGCCGCGTGCCCGCCTTCTGGCGCGGCGGGGAGCGCTGGTCCTTCCGGTACGCGTCGCCGCTGCCGGGCCTCCACACCTGGCGGACGCGGTGCAGCGACAGCGCCGACACGGGCCTGCACGGCCGGCGGGGAGAAGTCGAGGTCGTCCCGTACGAGGGCGACAATCCGCTCTACCGGCACGGGCCCCTGCGCCGTTCGGACGAGCACGCCTTCCTGGAGCACGAGGACGGCACGCCGTTCCAGTGGCTGGGCGACACGTGGTGGATGGGCCTCACCCGGCGTCTCACGTGGCCGGACGACTTCCGGTGGCTGACCGCGGACCGCGTGCGCAAGGGGTTCACCCTCGTCCAGATCGTCGCCGGTTTGTACCCGGACCAGCCGCCCTTCGACCCGCGTGGCGAGAACGAGGCCGGCCACCCGTGGACGCGGACGAGCGACGACGGCTATGAGCTCGGCCGGCCCAACCCCGCGTACTGGGAGCGGGCCGACGAGCGCATCGCCCACCTGGTCTCGTCGGGACTGGTGCCGTGCGTGGTCGGCTGCTGGGGCTACTACCTGGAGCTCTGCGGCGAAGAGTCGGTCCGCCGCCACTGGGACTACCTGGTCGCCCGCTACAGTGCCACGCCGGTGGTCTGGTGCCTGGCAGGCGAGGCGACCGGCCGCTACTACACCACCGGCGCCGACTGGGACGCCGCCCGCGCCGAGGCGGCCGAGGACGAGTTGCGCGCCGGATGGACGCGCCTGCTTCACCACGTCCGCCAGGCGGACCCGTTCGAGAGGCCGCTCACCATCCATCCCACCTTCTACGGGCGCCGCATGGTGGACGAGCCGGAGCTGCTGGACGTGAACATGCTGCAGACCGGCCACTTCGGCTTCCACACGCTGTCGACCAACGCCGACATGATCGAGGAGGAGGTCAGCGCCGCCCCGAGCCTGCCGGTGGTCATGTCGGAGGCGTGTTACGAGGGCATCCGCGCCACCTGCTTCGCCGATGTGCAGCGGTTCATGTACTGGTCGTCGATCCTGAGCGGCGCCTACGGGTTCACCTACGGCGCCAACGGCCTGTGGCAGGTGAGCACGCGCGACGATCCGTACGGCGCGTCCCCGCACGGCCAGTCATGGGGCCGCGTGACGTGGCGGGAGGCGGCGGAACTGCCCGGCGCGACCCAGGTCGGCCTGGCGGGGCGGTTCCTGTCGCGCTATCGCTGGTGGGAGTTGCGGCCGCTGCCGGAGTGCCTGGAGTACCACCAGGGACCGGGCAACCGCATCGCCCCGTACGCCGCGGGCATCCCGGGCCTGCTGTACGTCGTATTCGTGCCGTGCCTGGCCGGCGAGGTGATGTTCGACGTGATGCGGCAGCGGGAGCGTGACCGCGCCGCCGATCCGGTCGACCGCCGCGACCCCGCGGTGCTCGCCCACGCGAGCGCCGCCTACGGCGGCCGGGTGCAGGTGACCGGACTCGATCGCTCGGTCCCGTGGCACGCCTGCTTCTTCGATCCCGTCACCGGTGAGGAGGTCGAGATCGGCGCGGTTACTCCGGACGCCGGCGGCGTCTGGCAGTCGCCCAACCCGCCGGTCCTCCAGGACTGGGTGTTGGTGGTGGCGGGCGCCGAAGCGCACGCATAGAGCCTCAGTGCCTGCGCCGTTCGGAACCGGCCGTCAAATCAAAGGTCGAACAGGCGGGCGGCGTTGTTCCAGAACACGTCCTCGACCTGCCGGTCGGTGAGCCGCTCCGCCCAGCACGCCCACTTCACCGAGCGCAGGTGCTCCAGGACGATGGAGACCGGCTTGATCGTCATGTGCTTCTCCTCCCAGACCGGCGCGTCGTCGTAGACCCAGAAGAACGTGTCGGCGACCGCGGAGTGGCGGCCGTGGCTGTGGCTGGCGGCGCCGAAGTCGGTGCCGAACATGAAGCGGTCGTGGCCGAAGATGCGCATGATCGCCACGTGCGCCATCGGCTCGCAGTTGGCGCTGGAGTCGAAGTACAGGTTCGGCAGGTCGGCCAGCTCCGGCAGCCCCTCGAAGTTGTGTGACGGCTGAAAGCCGCGCGCCGAGTGGGCCAGGATGAGCTTCATGTCCGGATAGCGCTCGCAGTAGGTGCGGATCCAGTGCTGGTTGCCGGGATCGGCGACCGCCCGGTCCTTGACCATGTGCAGGGTGACGAACCACCCCTCCTCGTGTGCGACCTGCATCACCGCCTCCGGCAGGTACTCCGGGATCTCGGAGTCCAGGGTCGGCGTGCGCAGCGAAAAGGTGTGGTAGCACTTGAGCCCGCGCAGGCCGAGCCGGCGGGCGTGCTCGCGCACCCAGTCCGGGTCGTCCTCGGGCTTGACCAGGAAGGCTCCCCGGCAGGTGGGCTTGCCGACCAGGGACGCTCCGACCCACTCGCTGACGCTCAGCGTCTGCTCCCGGTGCTTGACGATCGGCTTCGGCAGGAACCAGGCGCCCAGCGTCCGGTCCGGGAACACCTCGGCGCTCAGGCGCAGGTAGTCGTCGCTGTTCATGTCCGCCGGAAAACCGGGCGGAAGCGGGGCGGCGTAGGCGTCGCCGCGCCACAGGTGGGCGTGGCAGTCGAACACCTTGTCGGGGACGAAGGAGGCCAGCTCGCGTTCGAAGAACTCGCGGTCGTGGTCCTGGTAGGCGTGGTCGCCGGTGTACTTGATCACGCGTCCGATGGTAGGGGCGGGAAGCGGGCGTGCCAACTGCACGTCCCGCAGGTGGTGACGCCGTGGCGGTCGAAGGCGCCGCCGCGCCGGAACAGGTCGGGGTGGCGGCCGTTGGCGCGGCACAGCGGCACGCGCATCCCGCCGGCCGCGTGGTAGCCGGCGAATGCCGGACAGTCCTCCCGGACCATCAGGTCGCGGGCGCCGGAAGCTGCGGTGTCCGGGACCGCCACGGGCGCCAGGGGATGCTCTTCGATCGCGGGCCGGACGGGCGGCGCGTCCGGGTCCGTGCGCCGCCAGGCGCGCAACATGCCGGCGGCCTTGTGCAGGGCGTCGGTCGCCAGGTCGCCGTCGTGACGCTCCGGCGGCCGCAGCACCAAGCAGAACGGATCATCGGCCAGCGCGGCGGCCATGAAGCGGCGGAAGCGGCCGACGGACATCAGGCCGGAGGTGCTCTTGCCCACCGGTCCGGTGGCCAGGATGCCGGCCGCCCGGCACAGGTCCTGCAACACGCCGGGATGCTCGTACTGCAGGCGCAGGCCCGGCACGGTGTTGTTGAGGTGGCGCTCGGCCGGCCACAGGTGGCCGGCGTAGGGGAGGAGCCACACCTCCTCGTAGAAGTGCCAGAGCGTCACGCGGTCGACGCCGACGCCCAGCGTGAGCACCAGGTCGTCGTCGCCGAGCAGCTCGAACGGGTTTCCGGGTCCGCACGAGCTGGGCGCCGCGCGGTGACCGGCAAGCAGTTCCGGCGCGCGGGCTCCCAGGCCCACCCAGGAGTGTGTCTTGTGGCAACTCCGCAGGCTTCCGGGACGGCGGCGCACCTCCTCCGGGATCACGCCCTGGAAGCCGGGCTGCCGGCTCGGGCAGAGGCCGTCGGCGCTGGTGCAGTCGCAGTCGCTGTTGGTGAACTCCGCCGGGTTGCCCCACACCGAGTCGCGGAAGGCGGGCACCAGCAGGGTGCCGCCGTCACCGACCGCGTCCAGCAGCGCGTCGACCACGGTCGCGGCGCCGCCCTCCACCGGTCCCAGCGCGCTCAGGCTGCTGTGCATCATCACCGCCGCGCCGGGCCGGAGGCCGAGTTCGCGAAGCTCGGTGCAAAGCTGCGAGCGGGTGACGGGAGGCATAGGACAAGCGTAGAACGCCGCCGGCCCGGCATGGTACCCCGCCGTCGTTCCAATATTCTTGAAGTCGAATGCAGTGAGTAGGCCCGTTGTCGCATCCGAAATCTGTCTGCGAGGGCTTGACACCTGCGCCACCTACTGCTACGGTGCTATTATGACTGACGACGGTGTACCGCGCGACCCGGTCACAGATCGTCCGTTTGCTAGCGGTAATCGTAGTTATCGATAGCAAACGCACAGCCTTAGGAGGCTGCGGTCATCACTCGGCCGGCACGATAAGGGGAATTACCGGATCGTCCAGGTCAGCGGTCACTCCGCCGTACTTGAGCGTCGGGTCAATCTGCCACGACAGATATTCATCCTTCACATCCGAAACCGTCCACAACTCGACCTCCATTATCCCGTCCGGTGTAGAGCTCGCGAACGCTGCCTCAGTAAACACGTTCACCCGGCCTGAAGAGATAAAGTGCTCCACTGCCTCGGCACCGCCGAACAGTCGAATGGAGCAACCATAGCCGCGCCCACTCCAGTCTAATCGTTCGCTAACCAACCGTTCGCTCGGGCCGGACTCGTGACCCGCGGGGACGTTCCATTCGTCCATACTGGAAGGGTCCAGATTACGCCGTCCGTCCCTCACTAGACGAACCTTCCACAGATCGTTCGGATCGGCAGCGCAGGCAGCAGCCATCGAGAACGCGAACGCGCGATTGATGGCCGCTACCTGGACACGCTCTACGGCACCGCCGGCAAACGGAACCAACTTGAAGTCGTACGATCTCCTCTTTCTCACGGGCATACCTTCCTCACGGTCATGTTCTATCGGCAAGGCTACCACGTCTTTGTCGAGATGACGATCCTTCCTCGTCAGTCACGTCATATAACGGAGGCTATTACCAAGGCTATATTAGCACCCAGGTTCCCACGGCCGTAATCGACAGCGCATACGCTCGCACTCAGCACGCGACATCTGCGCGCCTCCCATGTGGGGACAACTAACGAGGTCGTCGTCTCCGCCACTATCGTCATCATCGTCATCGTCGTCGTCGCTACCATCATCGTCGTCGTCGTCATCGGAGGGAGGGGTCGTGCCTCCGGGATTGCTGCTTGTCGTGGTGGGGCATTGCCAGTTGACCGTCTCTGCACGCACCTTGTTCGTGGGACATTCACATACGCCGGTAGTGCTTCGCTCGGATCCTCCCCGCGGGCAGGGTTGCTGCGTGTTCTTTGACGGCGGCGGGTTCAGATTCCCTCGGTGATGGCCGGGACAATCAGGGCGTTTGGCGTTTGTCAGCAGCTTCCCTTCGGCGTACGCCTCGTCGTACTTCGCCTGCTCCTGACACCCTACCGCCTGCGCTACGGCTGGCCTCAATTCAATCGGGGCGACAAGAATCTTGGTGCCGCTATCGTCCTCATAGGTTTCGACCGAGGGTGCGTTCCCGAAGATTCTGACTATGGCAGGATGCGACGCTATTTCTGCCGCCGACATGGGGAGCAGGACACGATCCTCATGCCCTGGCTTCTTCCCGCCTGTGTATCGTCTCGCCATCACCTCGTCAGCGGTGCAGTCACCCCTCCTGGAAGTCATGCCGACGTAGTAGTGAGTACCGGTGGTGGATTTGTACCTGTACACCACGAAGGTAACGTACGGAGACGTGTCGTTGCAGGGACTGTCACCGCTCGCCACCTGGATCGAGGAAGACGGGGTTCCGGTGGCGCGGGCTCGCTCCCTCTCTACCGATGTGCGCTCTGCCGGACTGCGCACGGCGACGAATCCGAGGTCACTGTTGACAAAGGCGTACGCAGTACGCCGTACATTATCGAGAGGACACTGCGTTGGTGTGCGCGCGATATAGTCGGTGTCCTTAGACCCCGAACCGTCGTAACACCTCACGGCGGGGCTCGTACTCGGGGTCGCTGTCACTTTCGTCGACGCTGGAGAAAACTTCGCCGGATCCCCCGCAGTCCCAGACCAGTTGAACGCATAGACAATAAACCCGAGCTTCACACCGTTCGGCAGCCCGGTGATCGTGTAGCTACTGCAGTTGTTGTAACAGTGGTAATTCCTCCCGTTGCTATCCTCCCAGTGCCACGATCCTTTGTGCCAATACCCGACCCAGTGACCGCGTGCGCCTTTCACCGGGCGCCAGACGATCGTCACCTGTCCGTTCCCCGGGACAACTCCGACTCCGTACGGTGCCGTCGTAGGCGCAGTGATTGCCCCGCTCGTCGCGCTTCTGACTGTCGCGCTTCTGAGTCTCGTGATTCCCGCCGAGCGTTCGGAGCCCGCGGACGGGACAAGACTTGGCGGGGCTGGGATTGGTGGGGCCTCGTGGGCCGTCGCTGTCGGCGCTGGCGCAGAGGCAATCGTAGCGGTGCGCTCGCAGCCGATCAGCGTAGCTGCCGTCAGCGCGAGTGCACCGACTCCGATCACCGACGACACCCAGTGTCGACGCGGGCACACGAACAGACGCCGTGCATCGAGACGCGAACGCCGTCGTTGCCCGCGTCGGTTCATCGTCGATCCTGCAAGGACGATCACCGCGCATCGCGCGATGTTCAATCGTTTCATTTGTGATTCTCCCTTTCGCGTGAATCCCGGACAATCCGAACTAAGGACTGCCGGTCGTTAGCTGGATGGCGGCGGCGTGGGCTATTTCATGGACGCAACCCTCCCGCACAGGAGCAGGCGATCGCGGCCGATAGCGCGCGGACGCAGCGCCGACGGTCGGAATCACGCACGACGGAGCCGGCAGACCGGCGCATCGCTCTACCCGCAGCGCGCAGGCTTCCAGGCGATCCGGAACAGGGGTCCCAGTCGCTTGGAATCAGCGGGCGGTCAGGGGCGAATAGCCCTGCGTATTGACGGGAACGGGGACGCTTGCGATAACTACGATTACCGCTACCAATTCAGCCTGCGGAAATAGGTCGTGGATCGGGTAGAACGCGCATCGCGCTGGGTGGCTCGGCTGGTTTCGGTGGGCGCTCGCGCCCGGCCAACCGGCGTTCGACTACGGCCTTGGTGGACGGTGCCGATGAGGTAGGTTCGTCGCCCGGCGACAGTCCATAGCCCAGATGCCGGCACTCTCGGGACTGTGCCCCGTACTACGCGACCTTCACCGGGACATGCAGCAGTTCGGCGGCTCGGCGTGCGGCCCGATCGCCCCGTCGATCGTAGCGAGCCGTCGTCTGGACGCTGGCGTGGCCGGCAAGGCGCTGGACGGCTACCAGGTCGGCGCCGGCATCAAGCAGTTCACCGACGAACGAGCGCCGGAGGTCATGCGGCGAAAACGGCCGCACGCCGGTGCGCTGCGCCAGTGCGCGCAGACGCAGGGGCACTGATTGCGCCGTGAGCCGGCGCTGCTCGACGCGGCCGCCCTTGGCAACCGGGGTGAGCAAGGCTCCATCGGCATCCCCTCGGTGGCTGACCCAAGCGTCCAGGGCAGTCTTGCCGCCGTTCGTCATATAGACTTCGCGCTGATGTCCGCCCTTGCCGGTGACGGCGATCGCGCCGCTGGCCGCGTCGTAGTCGCCCATGTCAAGGCTGACGAGTTCGGACCGACGGAGACCCGCTCCGTAGAGCAACGCCAGTATGGCGGCATCGCGCGCACCGGCCGGGGTGTCGAGGTCGCAGGCGCCGAACAGTGCGGTAATCTCGGCTGCGGCGACGTGGCGCCCGGCAGGAAGGCGCCGCGTTTTCGATAGCGGCACGTCGCGGATACGTGCCTGCTGCTCGGCGCTGATGAGGCCGGCGCGCCACGCGGAGCGGGCGACGCCGCGCAGCGCGGACACCATTCGGTTCACGGTGGCCGGCGCGGCGTCGTTGTCGATCATCTGGCGCTTGATGGCCATGACGTGATCCGGGGTGAGGCGTTGCCATGGAGTGGTGTCGATGGAGCCCGTGCCGCGGGTGAGCACGGCCGCAGCCTGAGAGAGTGCCGTCGTCATGCCGCGCCGGCCGGACTCCGCGAGGCCGGCGAGGTAGACTCGTGCCGGATTGGCGCTGACGACCAGCCCCGGGATGAGCGCAACGCTGGCGACCGGCTCCCTGATCGACGCATGGTCTCGGCCGGTGGTGGTGGCGGCCGTCATGCTGCGGCCTGCTTCGTCACCGGCCGGCGGCTTCGGCGCCGACGGGATGGGCCGCTGCCTCTCGACGAGACCGGCGAGGTGGGCGACTCCTGTGTAACGACAGCGATGCCGCCGGCAAGCCGCTGGTCGCCGGCAATCTGATCGGCGAGTCGGCAAAGCCGGACGTGAAGGCGGCGGTGATTCCGGCTGCGACGATGGCGACGACAACAGCGATCCACTTCAACGGACATTCCGGTTCCCTGAGCCGCCGGGGTGGTGTTGGTGGCTCCGGCCTGCTCGGTCGATTCCCGTGGAAGGTTGGAAGGTGATCCGGGTACCCAAGCGACAGCCGGTCCCGTAAGCTGCGGCCGATGGCTGCGAAGATACGCATCGGTCTGATCGGATACGGAGGATGGACGCGGACCGCCTACGTGCCGGCTCTCGAAGCCGACGGCCGCGCGCGGGTCGTGGCGGTCGCTGCGCCCAGCGCGGCGACCCGAGAGCGCGCCGGGAGCGAGCTGGGGCCGGAGGTTGAGGTGTACACGTCTGCCGTGGAGCTGCTTGCCGGTACCGCCGTGGACGGCGTGATGGTCGCCGTGTCGGAAGCGGCGCATGCGGAGGCGATCGGCGCCGCGCTCGACGCCGGAACGGCCGTCCTCTACGAGGGGCCGCTGGCCGCCATGCGCGACGAGATCCCGGCGATGATCGACCGCCTGGAGGCCGCGCGCGGTCCAACCCACGCCGACATCGAGCTGGGCTTCCTGCCGGTCGTGCGGCGCGCGGCGGAGTTGGTCGCGGGCGGGACGGTGGGCATCCCGCAGTTCGCGGAGGTGCGGCTCGAGTCCGACTGGGGCGCGCTGCCGGAGGAGGACCTCTGCAAGGTCGACCACCTGGCGCCGTGGTACGTCGACCCGCTCGACCGGGTGCTCGGCAGGACCGCCGCGCGCGTCCTGACCATGGACGGCTCGGGATCGGCCGGCCGGGCGCAGGCGCAGAGCGTCATGCAGCTCGATTACGGCGGCTGTTGGGGGACCTTCGCCGTCAACACCGGCGCCGTGTCCGGCCCCGACATGCGCATGGCGGTCACCGGTACCGCCGGCGACGTGCGCGTCGACCTGCTCGCGGGCGGGCTGCGCTGGCGCAGCGCCGACAGCCCGGCCTGGACGATCGAAACCTGCCCGCCAATCGAGCCAGTCCTGGGACTGCCCGGCATGCACGAGTGCGTGCGCGCCTTCCTGGACTGCATCGAATCGGGCTCCGAGGGCGAGGCGGGGCGCCAACGCGTCGCCCGCCTGCATCGGCTCGGCCTGGCCGCCGAGCGATCACGTGACACCGGCACCTGGGCGGAGGTCGAAGGCCCGTAGAACCTCGCGTTACAGCGCCGCACGGAGGCGCATGTGCTGGTCCGTGAAGCAGAGACGTCCTACTGCACCCCGGCGTCCTGAAGCCTCGAAATCTCCTCGGCACCGAGTTGCAGATCCAGGGCGGCGGAGTTGTCCGCGAACTCGTCCGGGGTCGCGGATGCGGCGATCGGATACACGTCGAGGCCGGTCTGCATGATGTAGGCCAGGGCGACGCGCGCGGCCGACACGCCGTGCGCGCGTCCGATCGCCTGCGCGGCTTCCAGGCGGTCGAAGTTTCCCTCCGAGCAGTAGGTGTCGGCGGAAAGCACTTCCCGGCCGGAGTCCGGCCGGGGTTTGTCGCGGCCGAAGCGGCCGGAGAAGAAGCCGCCGGCCAGGCTCGACCAGGAGAACAACGGGAGCTGTGTGCGGCGGTACCAGTCACGGTCGCCGGTCGCCTCCGGGCCGCCGATCGACAGGCAGCCGGCCCATGGAGCGCGGAGCTGCACGGCCAGGCTGTAGTTGGGGCTGCTCGCCGCGAACGCCGGTAGCCCGTTCCGGGCCGCGTAGGCGTTCGCCTCCTCGATGCGCGGCACGCTCCAGTTCGAGCCGCCGTAGGCGTGGATGCGCCCGGCTGCGTGGTGCTCGGCCATCGTCGCCACGATCGCGTCGACGGGGAGGCTCGGGTCGTCGCGGTGCAGCAGGTAGAGGTCGACGTAGTCGGTGCGCAGCCGCGCCAGCGAGTCCATCAGGTCGGAGGTCAGGTCGGCGGGCGTCACCCGCACGCGGTCCTGGTTCGGGTGGCATCCCTTGGTGAGGATCACCACCTGCCCGCGGTTGCCGCGACGCTCCATCCAGGCGCCCAGCACGCGCTCGCAGTCGCCGCCCCCGTAGTTCCACGCCGAGTCGAAGGTGGTGCCGCCGGCCGCGAACACCCCGTCCAGCAGGTCCAGGCCCTGCTCCAGGGCGTCCGTGGTCAGCATGGTCGTGCCGTGCACGATGCGCGCCACGGGCTTGCCGACCCCGTTCACCTGTCCGTACGTCATCCGCTGTCCCTCCAAGCCTGGCCGCGCCCGCGGGCTGTCGCCGCGGCGCGCGCCGATCGTTAGTATGCCCCGAACGGAGGTATCGCCGATGAGTTCAGAGTGTTGCGGGTGGGACGATCTGCTGGCCCGCTCCGTGCCGAGCGAACCGGTCGCGCGCACAGCGCATCCGACGGCCCTGTACGACTTCGGGGTCGCCTATCCCGATCCCGACTCCCTGCCCCTCGACGAGCTGGTCGAGTGCCTGCGTGAAGAGCTGGCGGTCGCCGGTCGCAGCCTGGCGCACTACCCGCACCCGCTCGGCTACCCGCCGTTGCGCGAGTGGCTTGCCGGCCGGCTTGCCGAGACGCGCGGGTTCACGGTGGACGCCGACAGCATTCTGCTCGGCTCCGGGTCGAGCGAGCCCAATTTCCTGGTCGCGCAGGCGCTGGTCGATCCCGGCGACGTGGTCCTGGTCGAGGACTTCACCTATGCCGGCACGCTCGGCATCCTGCGCCGCTTCGGCGCCGACATCCGCGGCGTGGAGTCGGACGACGACGGCATGCTGCCCGACTCGCTGGAGTACCAGATCCAGGCCGCGCTGGACGACGGCAAGCGCGTCAAGGCGGTCTACACGGTGCCCACCTTCCAGAACCCGCTCGGCTGGGTCGAGTCGATGGGCAGACGCGAGGCAGTGAGCGAGGTCACGGCCCGCTACGGCGTGCCCGTTTGGGAAGACGACTGCTACGTCGACCTGGCCTTCGAGGGGCAGGAGGTGCCTGCCGCCATCCGCTCGCTCGACGACAGCGGGCGCACGATCTACGTCGCTTCGTTCTCGAAGAATATCGGCCCCGGCATGAGGATCGGTTACGTGGCCGCCGCCCCCGCGCTTATGGATCGGATGATGGCCGTCAAGGGCGTCGGCGCCGTCAGTCAGTTCACCGCCATGGCCGTGCACCGGTATGCCGAGACCGGCGGGCTTGCCGCCCACATCGACCGCGTACGTGGCCTGTTGCAGGCCAAGCGTGACGCCATCCTGGCTGCGCTCCAGACGCACCTCGGCGGCCGCGCCCGCTGGACCACCCCGTCCGGCGGACTGTTCGTGTTCGTGCAGATGCTCGATGGCTCGGACGCGGTGGAAGCCAGCGAGCGTGGGGCCGCCAACGGCGTGCTGTTCGCGCCGGGACCCCGCACCGCCGCTGACGGCGTGTCGGGACGCGACCGCATGCGCCTGTGCTTCGGCTGGAACCGGCCGGACGAGATGGACGCCGCCATCGCGACGCTCACCCGGCTGCTTGAGCCGGCCGTGGAGGCGGTCGCCCGGTAGCGTGGGGCTAGCGGTTGTTCAAGACGAAAGGATTGGGTTACGATGTATAGCGTAGACCACAGTCACACTGGGAGGGGTGATAGTGAAGAAGCTGTACATCATCGATCTGAGCGCGACGGAACGTAAGGAACTGACCGCGTTGGCGGAGAAAGGAACGGTGGCTGCCTACCGCCGCCGGCATGCCAAGATCCTCTTGCTGGCTGACCAAGGAAAAGATGGGCCTGCCTGCCGTGATCGCGAGATAGCGAGTGAGGTAGGGGTCACCCCGCAGAACGTCGAGAGGATTCGTAAGCGCTGTGTGCTGGAAGGGCTGGAAGCCGCCTTGGGGCGGCGCAAACGCAGCCGGGAACGGACTGCGGTACTGGACGGTGAGGGAGAGGCACAGTTGATCGCCATCGCCTGTAGCGACCCGCCGGCAGGGCGGGCGCGGTGGACGTTGCATATGCTGTGCGACGAGTTGAAGCGGCGCCGGATCGTGCGCTCGATTTCCCACGAGACGGTGCGCAAGGTGCTAAAAAAACAAGATCAAGCCGTGGCGACACGAGATGTGGTGCATCCCGCCCCAGGAGAACGCCGCCTTCGTATGCGGGATGGAGAACGTCCTGCAAGTGTATACCCGGCCGTACGATGCGTCCCATCCGGTGGTCTGCATGGATGAAACCACCAAGCAGTGCGTGCAGGAGATCCGGCCACCGCAGCCGATGCGTCCTGGCCATGCAGAGCGCTACGACGCCGAGTACCGGCGCAACGGAGTGGGGCATCTGCTGATGTACTACGCGCCGTTTGACGATTGGCGCCGCACCGACGTTGAAGCCGACCATACCGGGCCGACCTGGGCCGAAGGGGTGCGCCGGTTGGTGGAAGAAGACTTTCCGCAGGCGCAGCGGATCACGCTGGTGATGGACAACCTGAGCACGCACACCGGGGCGTCGCTGTACAAGACGTTCGAGCCGGCCAAGGCGCGCGCCTTGCTGGACAAGCTGGAGTTCGTGTATACGCCGAACCATGGGAGTTGGCTGAACATCGCTGAGTGTGAGCTCAGCGTGCTGGCGCGCCAATGTTTGGATCGCCGGATACCAGACATCGACTCCCTGCGCACCGAAGTAGACGCCTGGACCGAAGCGCGCAATCGGGCCAGCGGCCCAGTGCAGTGGCGCTTCACGACCGATGATGCTCGCATCAAGTTGCGTTATCTATACCCAACGGTTAGAGATTGACAGACCACTAGCGCGCCAGCAGCGCGGAGAGGCGCTCGGCCAGGCGCCGGCCCATTTCCATCATGCCGTAGTCGGCGGGGTGGATGAGGTCGGCGCTCAGGCCGCTGATGTCGGTGAGCAGCTCCGGTCCCTCGAGCAGGTGCGCGTTGGCGTGGCCGGTGGCCGCCACCGCGTCGCGCAGTTCCTGGCGGTACTCCTCCGGCGTGCCGCCGTACTGGCCCGGCGGCTCCCAGCCGAAGTCGCGGTAATAAGGCCAGAGCGTGATGCAGGCGACCGGCCGGCGGGCATCGGCGCCGGCGACACGGTCGACCAGGTACTGCACGCGCCTCCGGAACTCCGGCATCGGGAAGCCCTGCATGTTCACCGACAGGCCCAGGCTGGCGACGTGCCAGTCGGTGCGCTCGGCCATGTAGTCGGCGATCTCCGGCTCGCAGTGGGCGGAGCCCGCCACCCCCAGGTTGATCAGGTCGGCGCCCAGGCGGCGCGCCGCGTGGCCGACGTAGGTCAGGTGCGGCCCCTCGGCGAAGTAGCCGTGCGTGATCGAGGTCCCGTAGGTGAGCAGGCGCAGTGACGGCAACTCGTCCGCCGCCGGCGGGCGGACCTCCTCGCCTTCGACGCCGTGCAGCAGCACCGGATCGCGCTCCGGGCCACCCAGGACCAGCCGCACCACGCGCGGCGAGAACGCCATGCCGGCCGTGTAGCGGTCGGGCAGCGCTTCGATCGCCTCGCTGGGGGTGACGTCGATCGTCTGCGGCTCGCGGCCGACGACCGCGCGCTGGAACGAATCGAAGGCGCCGAAGAAGACGCTGACGCGGGTCTGGCCGTGCGAGGAGAGCGTCACCCGCGAAGGGCCCGTGGCCACGTAGCGGATCTCGGCGTTGTCCGGCTGCAGGACGCAAAGCTGCGCGCCGGGGTTGAGCGCCTTCCTCACATCCTCGGGTACGCGCTGCAGGCGGTAGCCGCCGCGGCGCGCCTCGTAGTGCAACTCGGCGACGTTGTGCAGCTCGACGCGTTCGTGAATCATGCCGGCCGGATTATGCCGGATGGCGCAGCCGAAGCTGCTCCGCCGCGGCGCACATCGCCTTGAGCTTCAGGTAGGCCTCGTCGACCGGGATCGGGTTCTGCACCGACGGCGCGAAGCCGCAGTCGGGGTTGAGCACGATCCGCTCCTTGTCCACGTAGCGCATGGCCGCCTCCACGCGGGCGACGATCGTCTCCGGCGCCTCGATTGCCTCGTCGCAGTGGTCGACGCACCCCAGCCCCAGGCGCGCGTCCTGGTGGAAGCCGGCCAGCGACTGGAGGCCGCCCGCGTCGGGCGTGGCGTACTCCATCAGGATGGTGCCGACCCGCGCGCGGGCCAGGGCCGGCATGATCGGGTCATAGGAGCCCGCGGTGCTGTGCTGGTGCTGGAAGTGGGCGTGGCACAGGTGCATGGCGGTGTCGATGCCGGAGACCCCCTCCAGGGTGCGGTTCAGCAGGTCAATGCAGAGCTCCATCTCCGGCTCCGGATCGCCGATGCCCTCGCCGGCACGGAACTCGGGGTCGACCATCACGCTCAGCCACGGCTCGTCGAGCTGGACCACGTCGGCGCCGGCTGCACGAACCGCCTCGATCTCCCGGCGCAGGATCGGCACCATGGCCTCCATCAGGTCCTCGCGGCGGGGATAGGCGTCGCGCGAGTGGTCGGGGTGCCACATGCGCCGGCCGATGATGTACGGCGCCGGCAGCGTGATCTTGAGCCGCCGCGTGGTGCGCGGGCGCGCGAACGCCACCTCCTCGGCGGCGATCGGCCGGTAGTACTCGATCGGCTCGACCACCGCAGGGTAGGGGATGTTGCTCATGTTGAGGTCGTTGCGGAAGCCGCGCACCCGCTCGGCGACCACCTTGACGTAGCTCTCGCGCCGCCACTCGCCGTCGGTGACCTCGTCCAGGCCGGCGCGTTCCTGCAGGGAGATCGCCATGGCCGCGGCCCGGTCCAGGTGGGGGGCGGCCTCCTCCTCGGCGATGCGGCCGTCCTTGCGGTCCAGGATCAGCTCGCGCAGCCACTCCGGGCGCGGCAGGCTGCCGACCACGGTGGTGGGGAACAGCGCCATTGTCTCTACCTCGCGGTCACGAGCATACGCGCACGCCAGCGCTCACCGCCAGCGGAGCAGCTTGAGCCGGTTGTTGTGGTGGTCGGCGAACAGCAGGTGGTCGTCGCCGTAGCGCCGGATGCCGCCGAGGTGGTTGAAGCGGGCTCTGGCGGCCGGGCCGGAACCGGTCTCGCCGGCCTCGCCGCAGCCGGCCAGCGTGCGCAACTCGCCGGTCGCGGTCAGGCAGCGGATCAGGTGGTTGCCGGAGTCGGTGAAAAACAGCGTGCCGTCCGGTGCGATGTCGAGCCCTCGTGGGGTGTCGATGCGCGCGCGCCGCGGGTCGCTCCCGTCTGCGGCGTATCCGGCCGTACCGTCGCCGATCACGGTGTCGATGAGCCCGTTCGGGGCCACGCGGCGGATGACGTGGTGGGCGCTGTCGGCGAAGTACAGGCTGCCGTCCGGCCCGAACGCGATCGCCGCCGGCGTGCCGACGCGGGCAGCCGTCGCCTTGCCGCCGTCCCCGGCATAGCCGGGCAGGCCGATGCCGGCCACCGTGGTGATGATGCCGGTCTGCGGATCGATGCGCCGGACGCGGCCCACCTCGTCGCCCAGGTAGAGCGCGTCGTCGGGGCCGTAGCGGACGGACGTCACCTCCACCACGCCTGCGCTGATCGCCGGTCCGCCGTCGCCCTTGTCCCAGGGCTGGCCGATGCCGCACACGGCGCGGATCGTCCCGTCCGGCGCGACCACGCGAACGTGCTGGTGGCGGTTGTCGGCGATGGCGATGCGCCCGTGCCGGTCGACCGCCACGTCGGACGGGTTGCCCAGGTAGGCGCCGGTCGCCGGCCCGCCGTCGCCGCCGTAGGCGCGCGCGCCGTTGCCGGCGATGGTGGTGATCGTGCCGCCGGCGGCGTCGATGCGGCGCACGCGCTGGTTCCAGCGATCCGCGAACAGGATGGAGCCGTCGGCCTCGACGTCGATCCCCAGGGGGCCGCGCAGGAAGGCGCCGCCGGCTGCCGCGCCGTCGCCGATGCCGGTGCCGCCCAGCACGGTGGTGACGATGCCGGTGGCGCCGTCGTAGCGGCGCAGCCGGCCGGAGCAGTCGCCCCACAGCACCGTGCCGTCAGGGTCGGCCCAGATCCCGGACTCGACGGAGTTGCAGCCGGTCCGGCTGCCGTGCAGGCCCTCCTCGCCCCAGGCCGGCACGCCGTTGCCGACCAGGGTGGTGACGATGCCGGTGGCGGCGTCCACCCTGCGGATGCGGAAGCCGTACTTCTCGCCGACGTAAAGGTTGTCGTGGACATCCAGGCAGATGGCGTCCGGCATCAGCGTGCTGGCCTCGACCGCCGGGCCGCCGTCGCCGTTGGAGGCGCGCTGGCCGTTGCCCAGGACGGTGGTGATGATGCCGGTGCGCATGTCGATGCGGCGGATGCGGTCGTTGGAGTTGTCGCAGACGTACAGGTCGCCGCGCGAGTCGAACGCCAGGTGCTCGGGGTGATAGAAGGCGGCATGCGAGGCGGGGCCGCCGTCGCCGTGGTAGCCCAGCAGGCTCAGGCCGGAGCCGGCGAACGGGCGGCTCGCGCCCTGCTCCGACGGGTAGTGCCGCGCCGCATAGCCGGCGAACAGGTCGATGACGCCCGTGCGCGCGTCGACGCGCCGGATGTTGCAGGCCCACTCGTCGGTCAGGTAGACGTTGCCGCCGGCGTCGACCGCCACCCCGCAGGTGCAGTCCAGCTCCGCGTCGACCGCAGGCCCGCCGTCACCGCCGCGGCCCACCCGGCCGTTGCCGGCAACCAGGCTGATGATGCCGGTGCGGCCGTCGATGCGGCGGATCGTGCGGTTGCCCAGGTCGGACAGGTACAGGTTGCCGTGCGGGTCCTGGTGCAGGTCGTGCGGCTCCCGGAAGCGCGCCTCCGCGACCGGGCCGCCGTCGCCCTCGGTGCCGGGAACGCCGTCGCCGCCGAACAGGTGCAGGATGCCCTCCCGGTCGATGCGCCAGATGCGGTTGCCCCAGTAGTCGATGACGATCAGGTCGCCGTCCGAGCGGCGCGCCACGCCCATGGCCCAGCCGGTCGGCGCCTCGCGTGCCGGCACGCCGTCGCGGAAGCCGGCGCCGGCCAGGATCCCGACGTGGCCGGCCGGCAGGTCGCGGAGAAAGGTGTTCAGGGACATGGCTCAGCGTTCCTCCTGCTCGATCGTCAGCGTGTAGCCGCCCATCCCGTCGCCGTAGGCATCGTCGACCACGACTCGATAGGTGCGATCACGATCGGCCTGCAGCACCAGCTCTGCGCTCTCTCCAAACACCCCGCCGCCGCTGTCGTCGTCGGAGATCACGTCGTCGGAGAACCGGTAGTCGACCCTCAGGTAAGGATCGACCGCGGTGGAATCGACGCGGATGCGGACTGTCTCACCGGCCCGAAGCGGCACGCGGAAATGGTCGACGTCGTACGGGTAATCCAGCGCGGCCGCCTTGCTGGCAGGTGCCTGCAGGAACGTCCCGTCATCCGGGTCATCGATGGACATGAGGCCGACATCGGCCTCGATGACCACGCCCGCCGCGTCTTCCGTGAACTGCTCCACGATCAGGAGAAAGGGTGGAGTGCCGTCGAGCGTCGCGGCGACCGACTCGGCGTCGTCTTCGAACTCGTCCGCTTCCGCGACGATCTCACCCCATATGTCCACTATCGCCACTGCGATGTCGTTCGAGCTGCGTGCCGTGATCGTCACTTCCGTGTCCGGCTGCGCGTCGATGACGAACGCCTGTTCGGACCAGTAGGAGCGGAGCAGGATCGATATCGGCCCCGTTCTCCGCGGCTCATCCCAGCCACGGTCACCGAGCTCGGCCGGATCCTCGCCGGCAAGCAGGGCGTCCACCCGCGACAGTACGTCGCGGGCCGAGATCGCCAGTCCGAAGTGGCCGAAGTCTCCGAATATCGTCATTCCGACCACGGCACCGCCCGCGGAGACGAGCACCCCTCCGCTCTGACCGCCGTCGACCAGCGCATCGGTCTGCAGGTAGGTGATCTCCTGATCCGGCCAGTGGCGGTACCGCGACAGGACGCCGCGGCTGATCGCGGGCTGAGGGTACGCCTCCTCCTCGCCGGGATAGCCGATCGTGAAGAGATCCGAGCCGATTGCCGGCTCCGAAGCCGTGCTGATCGGCGGCGAGGGAACCTCGCTCTGCACGGGTCCCAGCACGGCGACGTCGGCCATCAGGTCCCAGCCGATCAGGGGGACGTCGAGCAGCTCGGTGCCGTGGGAGAAGACGACGCGTGCCGAGCGGTACGGGTACACGACGTGCGCTGCCGTGAGGATGGCGTTGGACTTCAGCAGCAAACCGCTGCCGGTGCCGCCGGCTGTCTCCACGAAGACCACCGCCGGGGCGACCGACTCGTACACCGCCGCCGCGGTGCTCTGCTGAGCGTGCGCGGTGGCCGCGCAGGCGATCAGCGCGGCCACCGCGATCCGTCCGATGCGATCGCGCCGGCCCATGGCGCCGATCATACCCTGCCGTTGATGCGTCGCCCGCTATACTGCTCCGTCATGGCTACAGGACGGCTCGACGGACGGGTGTGCATCGTGACCGGCAGCACGGCCGGCATCGGCAGAGCGACGGTGGAACGCTTCGCCGCGGAGGGCGGGTCGGTCGTGGTGAGCGGCCGGCGCTCCGAGTTGGGCGAGGAGATCGCTGCGGAGATCCGCGAACGGGGTCAGCGCGCGATCTTCGTGCGCTGCGACGTCGGCGTGGATGCGGAGATGGACGCGCTGGTGGCGCGCACCGTCGAGGAGTTCGGCGGGCTGGACGTGCTGGTCAACAACGCCGCCGCGGTGGACGAGGGCCACAGCTACAACGCGGAGGACCTCGACCCCGACTCCTGGGACCGGCAGCTCCGCGTCAACCTGCGCTCCGTGTACTACCTGAGCCGGCTGGCCATCCCGCACCTGCGCGCGCGCGGCGGCGGGGCGATCGTCAACGTCTCCTCGGTCGGCAGCCTGGTGGTCTGGGAGAACGCGGCGGCCTACCTGACCTCCAAGGGCGCGATCAACCAGCTCACCCGCTCGATGGCGATCGACTTCCAGCCGGACGAGATCCGCGTCAACGCCGTGCTGCCCGGCTGGATCCGCACCGAGATCGAGGAGAAGCGGCTGGCCGAGAACCCGAACGCGATCGAAGAGGCGCTGGCGGTACGCAGCATCACGCGCCTCGGCAAGCCGGGCGAGATCGCCTCCGCGGCGCTCTTCCTGGCCTCCGACGACGCCTCCTACGTGACCGGCACCTGCCTGGTGGTGGACGGCGGCTGGACGTTGAGCTGATCGGCCGAATACTCCGCCCGGCCGGGCTACAGTCTCGCGTGCCGATGCCGATACTCAAAGTGTCGGAAGGCCGCCGAGCCGCACCTTGAAGGGAGGAGAGCTCGGGCGAAACCAACCTCGAAGCAACGGCGGAGGTAGCTGAGCCGATGGACAGGTGAGATGGCCGTGCAGGCAAACGGCCCGCTACAGAGCAGTCGCATTCAGGTGAAGCCCGGCAGACGGGTTTCGGCTCAGACGGCTCGGCGACCTTCCGACTCCTTCCTTCCCCATCGGCGTTGACGCCGCGGCCGTTTCGCGAGGACAATCACACGCGGAGGAACCATGCCAGCCTACGACTATCACTGTCCCACGAACGGCCAGACCGTCGAGGTCCGCCACCAGATGACCGCCATGCTCACCAGTTGGAAGGATCTCTGCGACGCCGGTGGGCTCGACCTGGGCGACACGCCGGCCGACGCGCCGGTGAAGCGCCTGTTCAACGCGCCGATGGTGGCCACGGGAGCGGAGGAGTCCGCCGACGTGTGCATGGACAACCCGGCCGTGTCGCGCGGCGGTTGCGCGCACGGCGCCGCCTGCGGTTGCTTCTGACGAGGAGTCGCTCCACTCTTCACGGGTGACCGAGGACGCGCCGCTCGCCACCTTCGTCCCCGAGCAGTTCCGGGAGCTGAGCGACCCGTCGCGTGACCTGCCGCGGCTCGCCAAGGAGCCGGCCGCGATGGCCGCGATCGAGTCGGCCGTGTTCCAGGTTCCCTCCCGCCATCGGCTGTTGCTCGGCGACGCGCGTGTCGCGGCTCTTCCGGCCGAGTCCGTGCACCTCGTGGTCACCTCGCCTCCTTACTGGACGCTCAAGGAGTACCGCCGCGCCGCCGGCCAGTTGGGCTGGATCGAGGACTACGACGAGTTCCTCGACCGGCTCGACGAGGTCTGGCGCATGTGCCTCGAAGCGCTGGTGCCGGGCGGGTGCCTCATCTGCGTGGTCGGCGACGTGTGTCTCTCCAGGCGCAAGAACAACGGGCGTCACACGGTCGTTCCGCTGCACGCCTCCATCCAGGAACGGTGCCGGGCCCTGGGATTCGACAACCTGGCGCCGATCATCTGGCACAAGATCGCGAACGCCGCGCACGAGGTCGATCGGGGATCCGGTGGGTTCCTTGGCAAGCCCTATGAGCCCAACGCTGTGATCAAGAACGACATCGAGTTCATCCTCATGCAGCGCAAGGGAGGCGGCTACCGGAAGCCGGACCTGCCCACCCGAGTCCTCAGCCTCCTGTCGGAGGAGTGCTTCAAGCGGTTCTTCCGCCAGCTATGGGCCGACGTGCCGGGGGCGTCCACTCGGGATCACCCGGCGCCCTTCCCGGTCGAGCTGGCTGCCCGGCTCATTCGCATGTTCAGCTTCGTCGGAGACACCGTGCTCGACCCGTTCACCGGGACGGCCTCCACGCAGGTGGCCGCCGCTGCGTTCGGCAGGAACAGCGTCGGCATCGAGATCGATCCCGTCTACTTCGAAGATGCCCTGGCCCGCCTGCGAAACGCGACCGGCGGCCTGCTGAAGACGGTCGAGGTGCACGCAGGCACGATCAGCCCGGAGCGCCCTCAAACCGTCGCCGCCTGACCGTCACCCATGCTGACCTCACTCCGGGCGGCGCGCACCGTCGTCGACAACCGGCACGGGGGAGGACTTCGTCGTGGTCGAGGTGGACTTTGGTTCGGGACCGAAGATCGTGTCGACTTCCCAGCCATTCGATGCCTTCTTCGATACGCTGATCGAACAGATCAAGGTCAGGAATCCTAACGCCATCCGGGAGTGAAGATGAGGAGTCCATCAGAGACACCAAGGCAAGGAGCCACGGGGCATGATGAACTGGCGTACGCGTCCGCCACGGAGTTGCTGCGGCTGATTGCCGCCAAGCAGGTTTCGCCGGTGGAGCTCACCGAGCTGTTCCTGGACCGCATCGAGCGGCTCGACGGGCGGCTGCACTCCTTCCTGCTGCTCACCCCGGATCTGGCGCGTGAGCAGGCCAGGGCCGCCGAGCAGGCAGTGCAGCGTGGCGAGGCGCTCGGTCTCCTGCACGGGTTGCCGATCCCGATCAAGGACACGCAGATGACCGCCGGCATCCGCACGACCAGCGGCTCGGTGTGGTTCGAGGACCGCGTTCCGGAACGGGACGACGCGGTCGTGGAGCGCGTGAAGGCGGCGGGCGCCGTCATTCTTGGGAAGACCAACGCCTCCGAGCTGGGCTTCGTGGGCACCTGCCAGAACCTGCTCGGCCCCGACGGCGGCAATCCGTGGAACCCCGATCACACGCCCGGCGGATCGAGCGCCGGCGCGGCGGCGGCCGTCGCCGCGTACCTCTGCCCGATGGCGACCGGCAGCGACGGGGGCGGCTCGATCCGCATACCCTCCCACTTCTGCGGGATCTACGGCATCAAGCCCGCGCAGGGGCGGGTGTCGTTCTACGGCGGCGCCCCACCCGCGCCGGCGCCGAACATCTTCTCCCAGAGCGGACCGCTGGCCCGCACGGTGAGGGACGCGGCGCTGCTACTGCAGGTCCTGGCAGGGCACGACGCGCGCGATCCGCTCTCGCTCCGTGAGGAACCGGCCGACTACGTCGCCGCCGCGGACCGGGACATCGCCGGCATGCGCGTCGCGTGGAGTCCGGACTTCGGCTTCGCCGACGTGCATCCCGACGTCGCGGATGTGACGTATCGCGCGGCGCGGGCGTTCGAGGAGTTGGGATGCCACGTGGAGGAGACGAAGCTGGTGCTCGACCCTCCGTACGACACGTATGGAGCCCTCATGACCGCCAACGCCTTCAACCGCTACCGAGAGCTCTACGAGTCCGATGGCGACCGACTGATGGGCTACTCGACGTTCTTCCTCGAGCACGGATCGCGGGTCACCACCGCCGACTACGCCCGGGCGCTCGCCATGGTCGACCGCCTGCGGGCCGGCTTCGCCGACCTGTTCGAGGACTACGACCTGCTGCTGTCACCGACGGCGCGGTTCCCGGCGTTCCGCAACGCGCCCTATCCGGGCGAGGTGTCGGGCACCTCGGAGTTCCCGGACCAGTACTTCAACGGCGCGTTCACGATGCCCATCAACGCCAGCGGGCACCCCGCCGCCTCCGTGCCGGCCGGCTTCTCCGCCGACGGCCTGCCGATCGGCCTGCAGATCGTCGGAAGGAAGGGGGACGAGGCATCGGTCATCGCCGCCTCGGCGGCGTTCGAGGTCGCCCGCCCCTGGGCTCAGAGCCGGCCGCCGGTGTCCTGACCCGGGCGGCTCGGCACGCGGGAGGGCTTAAGCGAAGTCCGATCTCCATAGATGCGTCGCGCGCGCGGCGAGTCGGGCCTGGCGGGCGTCCATCAACTCGGGCGTCCAGTGCTCGGGCGCCATGTCCGGGACTTGACGGCTCAGCGCATATCGGCTCCGGCCGTACGCGATGATCTTTTCGGCGTACACGGCATTGCCGACGTCGCGGTTGTGGCTCGCCTCCAGCAGGGTGAGGTTGCCCAGGCGGTACACCGAGCTCTCCCATAGATCGGGGGCAAAGGTCTCCCGCCAGTCGTCCGAGGGGTTCTCCGGCAGGATGTGCTCGATGGTGCCGGGGTCGGTTTGCGGGTCGCAGGGACGGTCTGCGGCATCCTCTTCGAGCCGCGCCAGAATGTACTTCGCCAGCCTCTTGCTCTGCCCTCTGGTGCTCACGACCAGTCGGGAGAAGTCCTGTCGGGTCTTCGGGTCGTCCACGTAGACCGTGCCGAGGCGATCGAAGACCGCCGCCGGCCCGCGGGCGGCTCCGTCCTGAACGGCCTTGGCGGCGCGGTGATAGACGAGCTCCAGCGCGTTGGGGTTGAGGCCGCTGACCACCGAATAGCGGAACGTGATCGCGCTGACCAGCCGCAACACCCGGACGAAGTCCTCCGTGCCGAACGACTCCCACGTTGCGAACAGGATCGGCGTGGCGTGGCGAACTCGAAACAGGTTCAGTTCGCGGATGTATTGCCTGGCTTTCGGCAGATCCGTCCAGTAGCCATGGTTCGGATCCGACACCGCCGCGAACAGCTCCGCGCGCCGCTCCAGATCGTCGAGCAGCACGAACACGTTCTCCGGAGTTTTCGTTCGGTCGCGTATCAGCTTGAACAGCCGCTGGCTGCGTACCGGCGGCAACTCGCACAGCAGGTGACAGCGAAGGAACTCCGGAAACCGCTCCTGCTCGACGGTGGCAACGAGCGATCGCCAGCGGCGTTGCAGAGCTTCCAGGTCGGCCCTGACGCGCACGAGTGAGAACAGGTAGTTCTTGAGCAGATCGGTCGTGGTGAGCTCTTGTCGGCGGGAGTTGAGCGTCTCGAAGACCGTATAGGCGTTCAGTTCGTCGTCCACGGTGATCAGAATGAAGAGCAGTTGGCGCGCCACCGTCTCGGAGAGCAGCCGCGCTACTGCCCGCCCGTCCCGCCGGAGATCGGCCAAGACGCCAAGCCGTTCGGTGAAATAGCGGAAGCACTGCCACAGGAGCCTGTTCGACTCCGGTAGCCGCCGCGGGTTGAGCGGTTCCCTGAGCTGTACCAGGTAGTCTTGATAGAAGGCGTTGTCCGTTTCGTTGAGGTACAGACGGCTGCTCTCGGTGAGCGACGCAGGGTCCTTTTCGCCGATGAAACGATTGCGCAGCTCCTGCCCGCGCTCGGCATTGGCGTCCGGCTCCATGCCGCCTGCAGCCATGCCATGCAACCGCGCGATCACGGCCAGCGCCAGCACGCTGAGCGTGGCGAGCCGCTGTTGCCCGTCGATGATCAGGAACTCGCGATCACCTCGTTCTTCGACTACCAGCGCGCCAAGATAGTGGCGGTCATCCGGGGTCGACCGCATGTCGACGATGTCGTGCCAGAGATCCTCCCATTGCTCTTCCGTCCAGGAGTAATCCCGCTGGTAGGGCGGCACGCGGTAGTGTCTGCCGTTGCCGATCAACTCCAGGTAGTTGATGGTACGGGTGTTCAGCATGGGGGCCTTCGCCATCGCCGCCCCGCCCGTCAGACCCAGCCCCGCTCCACGAGCGGTTCGGTCAGCCGGCGCAGCGCGGGCCGGTCGGTGCGCAGGACCTCCGGATGGTGGACGCCGTCCCCTTCCGGCATGACGCCCGCGTACGACAGCGCCTTGACGGCGCGGTGCGAGCCCTCGTATGACCGCTGCATGCTGGCACGCGCGGGCTCGTCCTCCGGGACCGTGCAGTAGCACAGCGTGAACATGCGCCGGCCCGAGCGGCCGCCGAAGGAGGCGTGGAAGAGGTTCTGATCGAAGAACACCACGTCGCCGGGGCGCGAGGCCACGACCTGGCACGGCAGCGAATCCTGCTCGGCGCCGAAGGCCGGCCCGGTCGCCTCCACGTCGAAGCCGCGCTCGCGGTACTCGTCGAGCTGCGACGCGTCGCCGCGGCCCTCGGCGATGACCTGCCTGGTCCGTTCCACCTGCAGCACCTCCAGGTCGCCGTGCATGGGATTGCGGTGCGAGCCCGGAATGAAACGGATCGCGCCCGAGTCGCCGTCCACCGGGTCCAGGTAGAGCGACACCTTGATGCGGCGCAGCGCCAGATGAAGGTCGCAGCCGTCGGGATGCCACGCCGTGTCGCCCACGTAGTAGTTGCCGTCGGAGCCCCACCACATGATCGGCTCCCGGAACACCTGCTCGATCGGCCGCACGATGCGCGGGTCGTCGATCAGCGCCCGCAGCGCCGGGTGACGCTCCGCGCAGTTGACCACCGAGTGGCGCTTGTCGCCGCGGAACGACTCGCCGGCGCGGTCCTCGGCCATCACCTCCTCGAAGGCGGCCACGACCCCTTGCGTCTCCGCGGGCGCGAGGAGTTGCGGGCGGACGACGAAGCCGAAGGTGTCGAAGTGGCGGACCTGCGCCGCGGTCAGCTCAGCCGTCATCGCCGAAGTCGATGCTCACCTTCAGCGCCCCGTCGTCGCCGGAGCGGGCCAGCGCGAATGCCTCGGCGGCCTGTTCCAGCGGAAACCGGTGCGTCAGCAGGGGCCGGGTGTCCACTTCGCCCCGCAGCACCAGGTTCATGGCCGCGCCGTAGGGCGACCAGTACGGGTTCGCTTCCTCGATGCCTGCTCCCGATGCCTGCACCTCGAAGCGCTTCTCGGCGAGCGCCGCGGCGTCCAGGAGATACGGGGACTCGTTCGGGGCGCCGAACAGGTGCAGCCGGCCGCCGGGGCGGACCAGCTCGGCGGCCAGTTGCAGGCCGGCCGTGGTCCCGGAGGTCTCCACCACGACATCGGCAAGGAAGCCGCCGTTGGCGTCCTGTACCTGCTGCACGGTGTCCGTCCCGGGCACGAGCGCCAGCGTCGCACCGAAGCCGGCCGCGGCCGCGACCCGCTCCTGCCGCACGTCGATGCCGGCCACCACGCCCGCGCCCATGCGCGCCAGCAGCGCGTCGAACAGCAGGCCCGAGGATCCCTGCCCGACCACGGCCGCGCACGCGGTGGTGAGCGGCGGGAAGGAATTGCACGCCTCGATCACTTGGCCCAGCGGGCGGGCGGTGGGCACCGCCTGCAGGTCGGGGGCCTCCGCCGGAGGCAGCCAGTACACGGTCGAGTGCGGCACGACCACCGTCTCCGCCAGGCCGACCGCCTGTGTCCCGTAGAACGCGACCAGTTCGCCCGGTTGGTACTCCCGCCACTCGCGGGCGTTGTACTTGGCCTCGACCACGCGCGCCACCAGCTCGTGGGCGCTGGCGCCCGCCGGCAGCGGGTAGCCGCCGGCGGCGCCGTCGTACACGCGGCGCACGTCGTCGCTCGCCAGCGTGGCCGTGATTGGCCGCAGCATCACCTCGTCGGCCTCCAGGGCCGGCTCGGGGCCGTCGAGCACCTCGATCTGTCCCGGTCCTGTCACGTGAACCGCTCTCATCTGTTCTCCTTCAGGCGTCCCCGGGAGTGTGGCGAACCTGCCGCGTGAGCGGCAAGTTCGCCACACTCCCGGCCCAGGTGGGGATGGGCCGATGAGCGGAGCCGCAGGCTTCGGTCATCGGGGCGCTAGTTCCCGGTGCTGTTGCGACGGCGCGTGGGCCGGGGCGGCGTGACCGCCACGTACGGGCTGCCGGTGTCGTAGTCGCTCTGGGCATCGGGCGAGGTCAGCGCGTACACGGCGGACCCGCGCAGGTAGATGCGCACCCGCACTCGCTCGCCGGCCAGCTCGCTGGCGTCCTTGCCGCGCCAGCGCAGCGGATACCGCAACTGGTCCAGCGGACCCTGGAGCTGGCAGCCCTCGCGGTCGTAGCCGGTGATCACCTTGCCGGCGCCGTCGATCAGCTCCGCGAGCACGTAGTTCTCGTTGGCGGCGTTGTCGACCCCCTCGCCCGGCACCGAGACGTTCAGGAACAGGCCGCCTGAGCCCATCATCAGCGACGCGGTGGTGAAGTGGCTGTTGGACCAGCCGGTCACGTAGGTGAACCGGTCCACCGGCACGCCGTCGACCGAGCTCGGCCCACGGAACACGACGCGGTCGCCGATCAGCATCGGGTCGTGGGTGCCGCCGACGCCATTGCCGCCGTGCTGGTTGGGCCGGTTCCAAGTCAGGCCGTCGCGGCTGGTCCACAGCTCGTTGCCCAGCGCGCCGCCGGCGCCGTGCCCGTCGGAGCGCACCGGCGGCCAGGCCGGCTCCGTGAACGATCCCGAGTAATTGTTCACACCCATGAAGTAGCGGCCTTCGTAGACGAACGGGTGGCCGTTGTAGAACTCCATGTCGGGCGGATCCCACTCGTTCTGCTCGAGCTGGTACTCGGCGGACAAGAGCGGCGCGTGCAGGATGCGCATGCCGCGCACGATCTCCCGGTCGACCTTGTAGTCGCTGGCGATCTGCGGCGTCCAGGTGAAGCCGTCCGGGCTGGTGCGCACGGTCAGCACGCGCCGGGCGTTGAGGAACAACTCGTTGACCGCCTTGTGCTCGTAGCGCTGGATGCCCTTGGGCGTGAGGATGAAGCGCTGCGCGACCGAGCTCCAGATGCCGCCCCAGTTGTCGCCCTCGTTGAACACCGGGTTGTGCTCGTACGGGGTCCAGTCTTCCCCGTCCTCGCTGTGGAAGATGTGCATCGTGAACCCGGAGTCGTCCGAGGTGTTCTTGGTGTAGATGTAGCGGCCGAGCTCCGGGCTGTAGAGGCAGCGGGCGTTGTAGCCCCAGTGGTTGCCGGGCTCGTCGTGGACGATGCGGATGTTCTCCAGGTGGATCCCGTCGCGCGTGGAGGCGCGGTAGATCTGCCAGGGGATGCGGGTGCCGACCTTGTGCCCGATGACGTCGTACGACCCGTCCGGCAGGCGGCGGGTGTGGCTGACGTTGAACGGGATCGGCGGCGCCGGCGCGAACACGCGCGGGGCGCTGGCGCGGAAGCCCACGCTTCCCCACGGCTCGAAGATGTCCGAATGATCGGCGAACAGGAACTTCATCGGTGCGAGTCTCCTTGGTGGGCGGCTCGAAAGGTCACGCGAAGTCGCCGAAGCTGAAGGCGAGCGGCAGCTCGTGGACGATCAGGTCGCCGGTCTCGTCGACCTGCAGCACGTCCTTCATGTACTCGTTCCACTTCGGCGTGATCGGATCCGTGCCGGTCCGCCGGAAGTGCTCCTCGGTGGGTGCGGTGCCGTGAATGAACAGCCACTCCCCGTGCCGGTAGATCACCATGCTGACATCCTGCGCGTGCATCATGCGCTCCATCTCCGGCCACAGCTCGTCGTGGCGCCGCTTGTACTCCGCGTACTGCCCCGGCTTGAGCTTGAGCGCCATCCCGATCGAGTACATCCTGCGTCTCCTTCTGCGTCGGCGTGCTGGTCTCAGGGTAGCATGGCCACCGGCGGCGGCTCTCTCCGACCGAGGAGTCGACGGCAGTGACGAGGAGGCGATGGAACAGGCGAGGGGGAAGCGCGCCGCGGTCATCCAGCACGAGGCCGTGGAGACGCTGGGCGGCAACTTCACGGCGGTGCTGGAGGAGGCCGGCTTCGGGCTGATCCCCGTGCCGCTGTATCGAGAAGCGCCGGGGTTGGAGCGGCTTGATGCGCCCGACCTGACGGAGATCGAGCTGATCGTCGCGCTGGGCGGCCCGATGTCGGCCAACGACGACCTGCCGGCGCTACGGCAGGAGATGGACTACCTGCGCGCGGCCTCGACCGGCGCGCCGCCCACGCCGGTCCTCGGCATCTGCCTGGGCGCCCAGTTGCTGTCGCGTGCGATGGGAGGCGAGGTCCAGCCCACCGGCGGCTACCAGTTCGGCCTGCGCAAGATCGACGTGACCGCGGCCGGCGCCGCCGATCCGGTGTTCCGGGAGATCGCCGTGCCCTTGGTGCCGACCCTGCACGGCGAGCGGTTCACGGTGCCGGACGGCGGGACGCTGCTGGCGGAGGGCACGATGCTGCGCCGCGACGGCGCCTGGCTGCGCTTCCCGATGGCGTTCCGCTACGGGCTGTCCTACGGCTTCCAGTTCGAGCCGCAGCTCACCCTGGACGAGCTGTGCGTATGGAACCGGGAGCTGGCCGGCGACTACGAGCTGATGGGCAATCGCTTCGACCCGGCCGAGGAGGCGGCGCGCAACCTGCGCGAGTTCACCGCCTACGCCCCGCTCTACGAGCCGCAGATGGCGCGCATGCTGCGCGCGTTCCTGCAGCAGATGTCCGCGTGAACAACGACGCCTCGGGCGATTCGGACGACTTCGCCCTTCCCCGGCAAGTCCTTTCGCTGCTCGACGGGTTCGGCAAGCCCTGGTGGGTGGCCGGCGGCTGGGCTGTGGACCTGTTCATCGGCCGCCCCACCCGCCCCCACAAGGACATTGAGATCGCCCTGTTCCGCAACGACCAATCGGCGTTGCAGGAACACCTCGGCGGATGGAACCTGCGCAAGGTGGTGGATCACCGTCTGGTCCCCTGGCTCCCCGGCGAGCTGCTGACCCTGCCGGTGCACGAGATCCATGGCCGCGGTCCCGAGGGGCAGGCGCTGGAGATCCTGCTCAATGAATACGACCGCGGGCGGTGGGCGTTCCGGCGCGACATAGGCATCACTCGGCCAGCGAAGCTGATCTCCGACCGCTCGGCGGACGGGGTGCCGTTCCTGAGGCCGGAGATCGTCTTGCTGTACAAGAGCAACGACCCGCGGCCCGACAACCAGGCCGACTTTGAGCGGGCGGCGCCGCTGCTCGACCCGGAGAGCCACGCATGGCTGCGTGTGGCGTTGCAGCGCCACCGTCCCGGCCATCCGTGGCTGGATGCCCTGTGAAGCAGGTGACCTGGCTCTCCCGCGCGGGAGACCGAGCAATCGACGGCTGGCTGCTTTCGTAGCATCTCGACCGCCTCGACTCGGCCGACGCGGGCCGGCAACGCCGGAGTAGGGCGATTTCTGCGTGTGACTTCGACGCCGAAGTTCGCTCAGCGCCGACTGTCCAGCCGGTGTGGAACCCGTCGCGTCCCGTACGCGGAGCCTACCGGCTCGCAGGGAAACGTCCTATCGTGTGCCGCGAACCACGGCACGGGTATCGCATGCTGACCAGGCTTACGGTCCGGAACTTCAAGCGCTTCGGGGAGTTGGTGGTCGATCTGGGCAACCCGGTGGTCTTCATCGGGCCGAACAACTCGGGAAAGACCTCGGCCATGCAGGCGCTCGCGCTGTGGGACGTGGGCCTGAAGCGCTGGACCGAGAGGCGGGCGGGCCGGAAGACGCCGGAGAAGCGTCCCGGCGTCACCGTCAACCGGCGCGACCTGGTCTCGATCCCTGTCCCGGAGGCCAACCTGCTGTGGCGCAACCTGCGCGTACGCGACGTGCGCACCGTCGACGGCCGGCCGCGGATCAGCAACATCCGCATCGACATCGTCGTCGAAGGCGTGACCGAGGACCGCGCGTGGACCTGCGGCCTGGAGTTCGACTACGCCAACGAGGAGTCGTTCTACTGCCGGCCGCTGCGTGTCGGCGGCGGGTCGCCGGAGCGCATGGCGGTGCCGGACGAGGCGGCGAAGGTCAGGATCGGGTTCCTGCCGCCGATGTCGGGCCTTGCCGGGACGGAGGTGAGGCTCGACGCGGGCTCCGTGAACGTGCGCATCGGCGAGGGGCGGACCGCCGAGGTGCTGCGCAACCTCTGCTACACCATCCACCAGGAGCGCGAGGACCAGTGGGAGCAGCTCACCGCCTGGATTCGCCGGCTGTTCGGGGCAGAGCTCCAGGTGCCGCGCTATCTCCCCGAGCGGGGCGAGATCACGATGGGCTACCGCGAGGGCGGCACGGCGCTCGACCTGTCCTCGGCCGGCCGCGGCCTGCAGCAGACGCTGCTCCTGCTGGCGTACCTGTACGCCAACCCTGGCTCGCTGCTGCTGCTGGACGAGCCGGACGCCCACCTGGAGATCTTGCGCCAGCGCCAGACCTACCACCTGCTGTCGGAGGTCGCGCGCGACACCGGCTGCCAGGTGGTCGCCGCCAGCCACTCGGAGGTGATCCTCAACGAGGCGGCGGGCAGGGACACCGTGGTCGCCTTCGTGGGCGCGCCGCACCGCATCGACGGCCGCGGCGGCCAGGCGCTGAAGGCGCTCACGGAGATCGGCTTCGAGCAGTACTTGCAGGCGCGCGAGACCGGCTGGGTGCTGTACCTGCGGAGCTCGACCGACCTGGCGGTGCTGCAGGCCTTCGCGCGGCGGCTCGGCCACGAGGCCGCCGCCGAAGCGCTGTCGCGGCCGTTCGTGCGCTACGTCGCCAACAACGCGAGCGAGGTGACGCGCCACCATCACGCACTGCGGGAAGCGGTGCCGGCGCTGCGCGGCATCGCCCTGTTCGACCGCGTGACGGCAGTCCCGCCGGACATCGCTCCCGTCGAGTGCCTGGTGTGGGAACGGCGCGAGATCGAGAACTACCTGTGCACCCGGCGGACTCTGGAGGCGTACGCGGCGGAGTCGAGCGACGTCGACCGCCTGGGCTCGCTGTTCGCGCCGCCGGAAGTCGAGCGCCGCCGCGCGGCGATGAACGGCGCGATCGCGGAGGTGGAGAAGGCGCTGGCCGCGGACGGCACGGCGCCAGCGTGGAGCATCGACCGCAAGGCGGGCGAACAGGTCCTGGAGCCCATCTTCGCGGCCTTCTTCCGGCAGCTCGACCTGCCGTCAGCGAACAGGGGCTTCCAGGAGCTGGTCGAGCACGTGCCGGAGGACGAGGTCGCGCCGGAGATCGCCGCCAAGCTGGACGCCATCGCGCGGGTCGCGGCCGCCGCAAGCCCTGAGCCGGAACCCTGACTGGCGCCGCCGGAGTGCCGTCCTGCATGGTGGACGCTGCCGGCACGAATGCGCAGGATGGCGCCATGGGTGTTCTTGACACGTTCTCGTTGCGCGGCAAGACGGCGGTCGTGACCGCCGGTGCGGGGCCGCTGTTCGGCAGCAGCATCTCGGAGGCGCTGGCGGAGGCCGGCGCGCGCGTGATCACCGCCTCGCGCTCGCTGGAGCGCAACCGGGAGTACGCGGAGGCTCTGGCCGCGCAGACCGGCGCGGAGGTGCATGGCATGGAGCTGGACATCGGGGACGCCGCTGCGATCGGGCGCTTTCACGCCGAGGTGATCGACCGCTTCGGGAACGTCGAGGTGCTGGTCAACAGCGCGCTGGTGCGCGATGCGACCGCCGGCAGCTTCGAGACGCAGACCATCGACGCCTGGCAGCGCTCGGCGGCCGGCGACATGGTCGGGCTCTACGCCATCTGCAAGGCATTCGTCGGCTCCATGGTCGCCGCCGGGGGCGGCAGCATCATCAACATCTCCAGCATCTACGGCGTGGTCGGCAACGATCCGTCCCTGTACGAGGACACGGAGATGGTCCAGCCGCCCAACTACAACTTCATCAAGGCCGGCATGATCAACTTCACCCGCTACGTGGCCAACTACTACGGCAAGCAGGGCGTGCGCGCGAACTGCATCTCGCCCGGCGGCTACTACACCGGGCAGGCCGGCCCGTTCGTGGAGCGCTACAACAAGCGGGTGCCCATGGGCCGCATGATGGACAACGAGGATCTCAAGGGCGCGGTGGTGTTCCTTGCCTCGGACGCGTCCGCGTACGTGACCGGCCACAACCTGCTGGTGGACGGCGGCTTCACGACGATCTGACCCGAGCCGCCCGCGGCGCTACCCGAACCAGATGCCCAGGTACTTGGTGAACCAGAACAGGCCGATGTAGGTGCCCATCGTTTCGCTCAGGCCGGGCGGATCTCGGCGATCACCGGCGCATGGTCGCTGGCGATCATGCCGTCCTTCTTCTTGCGGTAGTCGCGGTCGATGGTGACCGCCGTGGTCCGCTCCGCGAGCGGCAGCGTGGCGAGCAGGAAGTCGATGCGCAGGCCCAGGTTCTTGTGGAAGTTGCCGGCGCGGTAGTCCCACCAGGAGAACTGCTGCAGCTCGGGGTTGACGGCGCGGAACAGGTCCACCGTGCCCAGACCGAGCAGCGTCCGGAAGCGGCCGCGCTCCTCCTCGGTATGGAAGATCTTCTCCTGCCAAGCCTCCTCGTCCCAGGTGTCCAGGGCGGCCGGGCAGAGGTTGAAGTCGCCGCCGATCACGAGCGGCCGATCGGGGCGCACCTCGCGCTCCGCGAAGCTCACCAGGCCGTCCAGGAAGGCCAGCTTGTGGCCGAACTCCGGGTGCTCGACGGTGCGCCCGTTGGGGACGTACACCGACACGCAGTCGAGCGGACCGAGCCCGTCGACCTCGGCCCGCACGCCGATCAGCCGCGCCCCCTGCTCCTCCAGCCCCGGCAGGCCGCGGCAGGTGACCTCCGCGGCGCGGACCGTCTCCTCCCGCGCCAGCACCGCCACGCCGTTCCAGCTCTTCTGGCCGTGCACCAGCGCCCGGTAGCCGGACTCGCGGAGCTCGTCGTGCGGAAAGCGGTCGTCCGGCACCTTGAGCTCCTGCAGCAAGGCGAGGTCCGGGCCGCGTGCCGCCAGCCAGTGCCGGACGAAGCCCAGCCGCGCCTGCATGCCGTTGATGTTCCAGGTGGCGATGGTCATCGCGTCCGCCGTCAGCCGTCCGTCCGCCAGCCGGCTTCGGCCAGCGCGGCGAGCCCGAACTCGTATTCGCTCCTGATGTGCGGGATGTCCGGCATCCGGTACTCGAAGTCGAGCGACACCGTGCCCTGGTAGCCGGCGCGCCGTAGCGCCTCCCGGAACGCGGCGAAGTCGACGGTGCCGCGGCCCGGCGTCAGCTCCAGATCCTGGCGGAAGTCGCGCGTGTCGGTGCCGGCCGCGTCGCGCAGGTGCACGTGGCGCAGGCAGTCGCCCAGGAAGCCGAACAGGTCGTCCGGGTCGTAGCCGATCACGCCCCAGTGGCTGGTGTCGACGGTGGCGGCCACGGCCGGGTGGTCGACCTCCTCGAACATCGCCTTGACGTGCTCGACCGAGTCGGTGATCTGGAACAGGTGCGGGACCTCCAGGTGGAGGTACATGCCCAGGTCGGAAGCGATCCTCGCCTGTTCCCTGAACGCCCGCGCCGCCCCCTTCAGGTGGCGCAGCCACTCGCGTTCGTCGAGTTGCCGCCGCGCCGTGCTCATGGTCACGGTGCTCACCCCCAGGCGGGAGGCCAACTCCAGGTACCAGCGGCCGAGCGCGACCGCTTCGCGGGCGTCGGCGGACTCGGTGTAGTCGAAGAAGCGGTCCCGCCCGTCGGGCTCCCACCGTCCGAGCGAGATGTTGCAGGCGATCGGCCGCACGGCGTTGCGGTCCAGGGCGTCGGCCACCGCCTCGGGTGTGGTATCGGGGTGGGGGAGGTGCACGCAGAAGCTGCCCATGTGGCTGATCTCGACCTCGCGGAAGCCCATGTCAGCCAACTGGGACAGTGCGGTCTCCAGTCCGTACGCCGAGAAGCCGAGGGTGGTGGCGGCGTTGATCTTCATCGTCGGCCATAATGATGGGTATGCCAGAATCATGCGAATGGAGGACCGATGCTAACCCTGTTTGCCGAGCTCACCCGTGAGGAGGCGCGCGAGCGCGCCGCCGATTCGCTGGCGGTCGTGCCGACGGCGTCGATCGAACAACACGGCCCGCACCTGGCCGTCGTCACCGACACGCTGCTGGTGACCACGGTCGCCCGCCGCAGCGCGGAGGCGACCGACGCCTCCGTGGTGGTCACGCCCACCGTCTGCTACGGAAACTCGCACCATCACCGCCCCCATCCCGGCGTGCTGTCGCTGCAGTCCGACGTCTTCCTGGCCACCACCCGCGACGTGATCGAGGGGCTGAGCCTGTCCGGCTACCGGCGGATCCTGCTGCTGAACGGCCACGGCGGGAACACGGCCGCCAACCAGGTCGCCGCGCAGGATGCGGTCAACCGCTACGGGCTGCCGGGCAAGGTGCACGCCGCCCCCTACTGGGACGTGGCGCGCGCGGCCCTGGTCGCCGGCGGCCTGGAGAACGAGCGGCTCCCCGGCCACGCAGGCCACTTCGAGACCGCCATGGTGATGGCGGTCCGGCCGGAGCTGGTGCGGCAGGAGGTGCTGGACGACCTGCCGGCCGTGGACCGCGAGAAGATCGGTCTGCCGGCCGGCAAGCCGGGCACCGCCACGCAGCAGAACCGCGACTGGGGGATCGGCCCCGGCTACACCGACGACCCGGCGTCCGCCACGCCGGAGGCGGGCAGGCGGTACCTGCAGACCATCATCGAAGAGGTGAGCAGGCTGTACGCCAGCCTGTGAGACGGTGGGCCGCCGCTACGCGCGGGTCTGGGAGTCGCCGTCGTCCCGCTTGGACTCCGGGCGCTTGAACAGCCCGTCCAGCGTGTCCTTGATCGAGTCGATTCCTCCCCAGACGGTCTCCTTGGCCTTCTCGAACCCGTCCTGGTAGCTGCCGGCCGCTTCCTTGAAGTCGGCGGCCGCGTCGTCCGGCTCCTGGCCGCGGCGCACGTAGTCGCCGTCCAGGACCGCCTGGTAGGAGCCGGCGTCCACCCAGGTCTTGAGCTCGGTCAGGCGCAGCACGGCGAACGGGTGGCGCTGGCCGAGCAGGTTGAGCACCTTGTAGACCTGATCCAGGAAGCCCGAGTCCTTGCGGTACTCCTCCGCCTGCTCGAAGAACGCGCCGATGTTGAGCTGGCTGGTGTCGCCGCCGCCGGCCAGCTTCATCAGCAGATCGTAGCTGCCGCCGGTCTCCTGGCAGACCAGCAGTCCCGCCCGGTCGGCGCTCAGCTCGCTCTTGCGGTCCCACTCCAGCAGGGCCAGCAGGATCGGCAGCACGATGAGCTGGCCGACGCGCACGTAGGACAGCGACACCTGCAGCAGCATGGCCAGCAGCGTCTTGTACAACGCGTGACCGCTCAGGCAGTGGCCGAGCTCGTGGCCGATCACGGCGATCAGCTCGTCGTCGCTCATGGTGTGCACGATGGAGCTGGTCAGCGTGATGAACGGCTTGTCCACGCCGATGATGGTGCCGTTCAGGATCGGATGCTGGACGATGTACAGCTCCGGCGTGTCCTCGGCGTCCAGGCAGGCGCTTGCCTCCTGCAGGAGCACGTTGATGCGCGGGAACTGGCGGTCGTTGACACGCACGGCCGACGCGAGGTGCAGCAGGCGCAGCGACCGCTCCGTGGTCGAACCGATGAACTTGCGCAGCAGTTCGTCGAATCCCGGGATCTTCTTCAGCGCGTTGAGCGCGGCACGGTCCGCGGGATGCTCCCAGGTGCGCGAGCTGATCTCGGGAAAGGCGCGCTTCCCGGCTCGGCCACGCGTCACGACTTCGCTGCTGCCCTGTTCGGCCATGGATTTCCCCCTCCCGCGCCCGGCCGGCACGGGTGTGAGCAAACGTACGCCCGGGCGGGGGAGGGGGCAAGGTTGCCGGAGTACCGGTACACTGCGGCGGATGGCGACCGAAGCATCCACCGACGGGCTCACCGGGGCACGCAACCGCTACGGCGACTTCATTATCGACGCCGGCAGCCTGCCGGCGACCGCGTCCGAGTTCTCGGAGCAGCTCGGCCGGGCGCTGCCGGAATGGCGGCCCGGCCACAAGGTGCTGTGGCTGGAGGTGCCGCTGGATGCTACCGCACTGATCCCGGCCGCGGTCGCGGCCGGCTTCAGGTTCCACCACGCGCGGCCGGAGGCGGTCACGCTCACGCTGGCGCCGACACCGGACAGCTTCGTCTATCCGAACCCATCACACTACGTCGGCGCGGGCGGGGTGGTGGTCGACGACCGGCGCCGCGTGCTGGTGGTCAGCGAGCGCTTCCGCGGCGACATGAGCCGGCCCTACTACAAGCTCCCGGGCGGGCTCCTGCACCACCGCGAGGACCTGGCCGACGCGGTGACGCGCGAAGTGTTCGAGGAGACCGGCGTCCGCACGCGCTTCCTGGCGATCAACTCGATCAGGCACCGCCACACCGGGGCGTTCGATCACTCCGACCTGTACGTCGTCTGCCGGCTGGCGCCGCTCAGCAGCGACATTGTCATCCAGGCAAGCGAGATCGAGGAGTGCTTCTGGATGCCGGTCGCCGACTACCTCACGTCGGAGGACGTGCACGACTTCAACCGCCGCATCGTCCGCGACGCGCTGGCCAATCCCGGCCTCCCGTACTCGTCCATCGTCCCGGATGCCGAGGTCTTCATGGCGGACGGGGCTGTCTGAGCGCGACGGGCGCTGCCCCCACTACCCCTTCACCGAACTGACCATCGCTTCCGTGAGGCTTCGCACCGTATGGCGTAATGTCGGCGCCATGGTGAATGCAAAGCCGATCGCTGCTGCTGCCTCCTCTGTAGATCTTGAGTGAGAGGGGCTTTTGTTCGTCGTTGTCCGCGGCCATTCGGTTTCTCCTCTGCCCATGGTAGTGGGCTTGTGGACAGCTTGGCGGGTGGTGTCCATATGATAAAGCCAGTGTCAGCAGTGGGCGCGGGCCGAGCAGGGGGAGACCCGCAGCGCCAGCCGGAAGCCAGCGATAGCGAGCCTCCCTCTTAGGCCCCTTAGGGCTGTGCTTCGTTAGAGCGAACCTCTTAGAAGAGTCCCTCCTGTAAGCGCTCCTAGTTCCGGAGCAAGCATCTCCTCTCCCAGACGCCACCGCCACAGGCGCTCATCGGTCATGGAAGGCCGTTCTGTTACAGGCAGCGACCAAGGAAACGGTTCCGGTTCTGGCTCCAGCAACTCTCGCCACAGCAACATGTTCGGATAAGCGAAACAGTCGCTATGGCTTCCACCTGCTTCCAAGCACTCCAGGATGCGCTTGAGGAACCGCTTCCCATCATCAGACGGGCACGCGTCAGGGTCGATGTGGCAGGCGGGGTCGGTTACCCCGATCCCGAAGCGCTCATCGCTGAACGGCGTGCCGCTGTACCAGAAGAAAGGTCCGTCGTCTTCGAAGGCTCTGTAGCCAACGCCGGGCCCACCTTCGCCGAAGCCTGCTATAGCTATTATCAGCATCGAGGCGACAATTCCGATTCGTTTCACTGCTGTTCTCCAGATCCCCGGCCGCTTAACCGGCCTGCGGGAAGACCCACAATGTGCAGCCACGGCCGTCGACAGACAAACCCCTTCTATGGGCAGCTCACGGACTCGGCGTGCATCCGGGCAGGCGGCCGGTCAGGTCACATCCGTACGTCGTCCAGGTAGGCACCGCGCAAGATGACCCCGCGCGCAGGTCCGTACCTCCTAGGTCGGCGTCCGCAAGGTCGGCATCGATCAAGAAAGCGCCGCGCAGGTAGTCACCGACCAAGCGGGCGTTGCCCAACTTGGCGCCGACTATCCAGGAGCCGCGCAGGTTCGTGCCACGCAGGTCCGCGCCAGTCAGGAAGGTGCCGCGCAGGTCGGCGGCAATCTGGTATGCGCCGCGCAGGTCGGCCGGAGGCGGTCACGCTCACGCTGGCGCCGACACCGGACAGCTTCGTCTATCCGAACCCATCACACTACGTCGGCGCGGGCGGGGTGGTGGTCGACGACCGGCGCCGCGTGCTGGTGGTCTCGGAGCGCTTCCGCGGCGACATGAGCCGGCCGTACTACAAGCTCCCCGGCGGGTTGCTGCACCACCGAGAGGACCTGGCCGACGCGGTTACGCGCGAGGTGTTCGAGGAAACCGGCGTCCGCACGCGCTTCCTGGCGATCAACTCGATCAGGCACCGCCACACCGGGGCGTTCGACCACTCCGACCTGTACGTCGTCTGCCGGCTGGCGCCGCTCAGCAGCGACATTGTCATCCAGGCAAGCGAGATCGAGGAGTGCTTCTGGATGCCGGTCGCCGACTACCTCACGTCGGAGGACGTGCACGACTTCAACCGCCGCATCGTCCGCGACGCGCTGGCCAATCCCGGCCTCCCGTACTCGTCCATCGTTCCGGACGCCGAGGTCTTCATGGCTGACGGGGCCGGCTGAGCGCGAGGGCCGCGACCGCCCTCGTGGCACCTACCATGTCCGTAGTGTCCGCCACTGTTCTGCCGGGACAGCGTCGGGTCAGTTGGGCGACCTCCAACCCCTGCGCTCGGTAAATCGACTCACTGCCGGACGGACCGGCTGATGCAGACTTTGGAAGCCGAGAGCGCGGCAGCGGGCGCGACGACTACGCCGACCGTCCTGGCTTCGTAAGGGCCAGCCGGAAGGGCTGGTCATCGATCCGGTGCCTCCAGGAGCGACGAGCGATGCCGAGCGTACTGGCCCCGAGCGCCTGACAACGGCGGGTGCCCGGTCGCGTTACATGCCGCCGCATCAGTCGACAGCTGCGCCACCGCACGAGGAGAGCGGGTTGCACGTCAGGCCGAGTATGTGTATTGTTGGAACAACCAGGAACAACGCGCCAGCATGGAGGTTTTACCATGACGGATGCGAGGTACACCGCATCGAAATCCCGAACCCAGGGCCGGAATGCCTGGACCCTGGCCTTCCGACACCCCCTTTGCCGCGATGACGAGGGTCGTCCAGGCGTCAAGGTTCGGCGGGGGCTGAGCACAACTGATGAGTCCTCCGCCGATGCCCTGGTGGAGGAGATGAATGCCCTGCTCCGCGACGAGAGCTACTGGGACGTCACCGAGCGGCACCGTGCCGAGCGACGCTTCAGCAAAGCGGTCGTCCGAGCGTTTTACGAACCCATGGAGAGCCGCGCTGGTGCTGACCCGTCCGCCGTTCGCGAGGGCGAGATGCCTCTCCCGGGCGCTGACGATGGCTATTCCAGGGTCCTGTTCATCGGAACCACCGGAACCGGAAAAACATCCTTACTGCGCCATCTGATCGGTTCGGATCCGAATACTGACCGCTTCCCCTCCACATCCGCAAACAAGACCACCATCGCGGACATCGAGGTGATCATCAGCCCAGGAGGTTTTGATGCAGTGGTGACGTTCTTCCCGCGACGGCTCATCCGCACGTACATTGACGAATCGGTCCTGGAGGCATGCAAGACCGCGTGGGGCGATGGGTCCGATGAACGGGTCGTCCGCGACCTCCTCAATCACAAGCAGCAGCGGTTCCGACTCAGCTACCTCCTCGGCGATTGGGAAGCGAGCAAGCAGGCACTGGACGAGGGAGACTGGGGCGAGGCCACTCAGGACGAGGACTCTGAGGACGAACCGGATCCCGGTTCACTCCCGACGACCGAAGAGCGGTCTGCGACGCAGCGAGACCTTGAGACCTTCCTCAAGGACATCCGCGACCTAGCCGGTTCCGCCGACACGCAGCTCTCACGCGAACTGGGCGAGCCCCTAAAGAAGCTGAGCGGCGATGATCAAGAGGCAGCCATTGCCCTGCTTCTGGAACGAATCGAGAAGCTCCCGGGATTCGCCGAGCTTGCTGAAGCAATTTTCGATCGGGTCCTCTCCTGCTTCGACTACCTGAAGGAGGGCAAACTCGCGAGGCGCGGTGGTTGGCCAGAGAAATGGACCTTTTCCGGCTCCGATCGAGACGGCTTCTTGCATCTGATTCGATGGTTTTCCAGCAACCACTCCAAGGCGTGGGGACGGCTATTGACTCCGCTCGTGCAGGGCATCCGGGTCAAGGGACCACTCGCGCCGCGCTTTGCTGACGAGGTTCCTAGATTGGTGCTCATCGACGGCGAGGGGCTCGGCCACACTCCAGAGTCCGTCGTAGACGTCAGCACCCACTATACGTCCCGTTATCGGTCCGTCGATGTAATACTGCTCGTCGACAGTGCCAAGCAGCCGATGCAGGCCGCCCCCCTCTCGGTGATTCGCTCCGTCGCGACGAGCGGGCACGAAGAGAAGCTCGCGATCGCGTTCACGCACTTCGATGCCGTCAAGGGCGACAACCTTCCGGGATTCCGCGCGAAACGGGATCACGTCGTCGGATCCGTCAAGAGCGGTCTCAGTAGCCTCCGAGATGCCGTCGGTGATGTCGTGAGTGGCATCGAGCGCCGGATCGATCAGCGCTGCTTCATGCTCGGCTGGCTTGACCAACCGACGACGAGAATCCCCGAAGGGGCGCGGAAGCAACTGGAGGCTCTGGTTGGCTGCTTCGAAGCCGCCATCGCCCCTCCAACGCCTGCCGAAGCAACCCCTTTTTACGATCCTGCGGGCCTTTCGTTCGCAGTGCAGTCCGCCGCGGCTGACTTCCATTCACTGTGGGACGCCCGACTCGGCTACGGGCACCGAGACGGCGTCAGTCCAGAGCATTGGGCTCGGATAAAGGCACTGACACGCAGGGTCGCGCTTAGTATGGAAAACTATGAGTACAGACATCTCATGCCGGTCGCGGAACTCATCGGGAGACTCCAGGAGGCGATTTCGCGGTTTCTCGATGCGCCAGTGAGGTGGGAGCCGCCGGCAACGGACGGCGACGAAGCCATTGCTGCCATCAGCCGAATCCGTGCCGAGGTGAACACCACGCTACACTCCTTCGCGATGGAGCGGATCGTCGAGCGGAATCGGCTCGAGTGGGAGGACGCTTACTACTACCGCGGTCGAGGTTCCTCGCACATACGAGCGCGGGAGGTGCGGGGGATATATGGAGAAGCCGCGCCCGTTCCTATGGCTGAACTGTCAGAGGCCGCGTCTGAGTTTCTGGGGGCGGTGCGGAAGCTGGTCCGTCGTGCGATCCGGAAGGGCGGCGGTCAGCTTGAACTACACGAGGAATGAGCGGGCATGCTGCGCCTATCGTGGGGCATGTTCCTTCACGGACTTCCCCATCGCGATGAGTCTACTACAGGACTGCTACCGGTGGTCACAGTCGGACGCGACGAACTGTGACTGACGTCGCAATATCCAATGGGTGTCCGGGTAGTCCAGGGCGGTTACGCGGACACCCTATCCAATTCCCACAGAGGGGTTCACATGATGAGACGGTTACGGAGATCGGTGGTCAAGAGCGTTGGGATTACAGGAGAACGAAAACTAAAACAGAAACTTATCTTGGCATTCAAGACGCTCATATCAATACCTGTCGGGATCGTCGGTCTGTGCCTCGCCCTTGCTGTGGCGGTCATAGTCTTTCGCGGCGATTTCTTGGAAGATTTCGTGCGAGACGCGATCACAGGCAACACGCCGGCAGAAGACTTGGCCGAGTTGATCGCTGAAGCGGAAGAAAAGGCCACCGAGCGAGAAGCGGAGGATGACGCTCAGTCGGTTGCCGTTATCCCGGAAAACGCGAACGTATACAACAGCCTGCTTCAGGAGTGGCGAGAGCTGTCATTGAACAGCAAGGGAGAATTCGACGCCCTGATCGACTACCACGCCCACACCGAGGAATACATGCAAGATCTGGTCGAAAACTCCGTGTCCCCTGCATCTCGATGCGGCCGGGACCGCATCATCATCGGGGACCTTCAAAGCCACGATCTTCATCGGCGTCTTCATAGGGCTCTTTGGTGTCGAGATACTCTCGTCGGAGAGTGGTTCATCGTGGCACACGAGAACTACCAGTCAGGGACGTTGGCCATGAGAGTACCGTGGCTCACTTACACCATTGCGTTTCGTGAGGATGGCGCCTACGAGTGGAGCGAAGATCTGAGACGGCTCTGGGGCTGGCCCGAGTCAAAGAACATGAAGTACTCTACGGAATGGAGGATCGACTCCACTACATCGTTACATAGGGAACCCGTATGCAGTAGGCGCGTTGTTTATTGGTCGATAGGAGAGGACGCTGACTCGCATTACTTCGTGTCATGGAAGATCGACGATAAGGAGCACGCACAACTGATCATGAAAGTGCTGGGGCCGAATGAGATTGAAGTGAGGATGATTGAGCTCACGCGTCCGCCGGCTCCATCACCACTTCCTTCAAGCTCGTGGAACCTGGGCTGTGGCTATCGAACGTCAGAGTTTACCCTCGTCCGGAGGGCGGAAAGCGAGTAAGCAACCACCGGCAAAGCCGGTGGCTCTCAAGGGATGCCCCTGAGGGGGCCATCTTGCTGTTAGTTCTGCATGGTGCGCGGAGGAGGTCGTCATGCTTCAGCGTCCCAGAACGTAAGTCCGCGCGTGCTCTCGCACATGAAACACATGCCTTCCGCTGAGTCGTCACCGTACTCTTTGCGATTCCGGGCACTACGGCCGTCGCAGCTCACCATGTGTACGCTTCCATCTGCTCTCCCGTGTACCATTTGCCCAGTGCGCATTGCCGGCGCCGGCACACCGGGTTAGCTTGTCTTGCGTGAAGGGGCTGGAGCTCCGCGTATTCCAACCCGGCACGGGAGTTGCTCCGCCGGCGCTCACGGGGCGCGAGCGGGAGCAGGCGATCATGAACCTGTGCCTGGCGGATCTGGCTCGCGGCGCGTCGCCGCCGCATGACGTGGCCTTGATGGGGCCGCGCGGCAATGGCAAGACCGTGTTGCTCAACTGGTTCGAGCAGCACTGCCGCCACGGCGGCGCCGTGGGCGTCGCGCGCTTGTCGCCAAGCCTCATACGGACCGAGCAGGCCCTGGTCGATGCTCTGCTGCCGGCGACCGGCCTCAAGAGCATCCTGCCCAGGAAGCTTGGCATCGCGGGCGTCGGAGAGGCCGAGTGGGCGGCGTCCGGGCCGTCAGCGCAGAACCTGACGTCGCGATTGACCGCCCGGTGCCGCAGGAAGCCCCTGGTCGTCCTGCTGGACGAGGCTCACGTCCTGGATCGTGACGTCGGCCAGTTGCTGCTGAACGTCAGTCAGGACGTCCGCGCGAACGCCCCGTTTCTGCTCGTCCTGGCCGGCACGCCGGGTCTGCCGGCGCATCTCGCCTCCATGGATGCGTCCTTCTGGAACCGTCTGGGTAAGGGGCGGCTGGGCATCGGACGCCTGAGCGCCGCCGCCGCCGCCGATGCCTTGACTACACCGTTGGCTTCTCGAGGCGTGCGCATCGATGCCGACGCCCTCGATGCGGTCGTCGAAGACAGCCAGCGGTACCCGTACTTCATCCAGCTCTGGGGAGAGGCGCTGTGGGACCAGCGTCTGGCCACCGACGTGACGCGGCTCACGGCCTCCCACGCGGAGGCGGCGCGCTCCGACGTGGCCGCCCGGGTCACGGACTACTACCAGGATCGGTATCTCGAGCTGGATCAATCGGGGTGGTTGGGAGTCGCGGAGCGGGTGGCTGCCCGCTTTCATTCCGCGCCGACGCTGACCTATGCCGAATTGAAGTCAGCCATCGCCGATGGCCTCGGCCCGAACCCGGGCACCGGGTCGCTGCAGGCGGCCCTGGCTTCCCTGCAGCGCTTGGGCTTCGTCTGGTGCCCCCCGGGGCAGCAGTCGCCGGTTCAGTACGAGCCCGGCATCCCGTCGCTGATGGCTCACGTGCTTGATTACTCGCCGCAGCCTCGGACGCCGGGAGCAAGAGCCGGAAGCTGAGCACGCCGTCCCGGAGGACACGACATGAAAGCTCGGAACGCCGGCCGTGGCGACTCGGCGCTCGACGGTCGTGCCAAGCAGTCTCCTCTCAGGACGGCTTGAGATCGCGGCGGCCGACGACGCTGCAGATCGGGCAGTCGGCTGGCCGGTGGCGGCGTGCCGGGCAGTGGGTACGGCCGAAGATGATGATCTGCAGGTGCAGGCGGCTCCACAGCCGCTGCGGGAAGGTGCGCTTCAGGTCGCGCTCGGTGCGCGCGACGCTGCGGCCCGGGGAGAGCCCCCAGCGGTACGCCAGCCGGTGGATGTGGGTGTCCACGGGGAAGGCGTCCGCCCCGAATGCCTGCGCCAGGACCACCTGCGCGGTCTTGGGCCCCACACCGGGCAGGGCCTCCAGCTCCTCCTGAGTACGCGGCACTTGGCCGTCGTGGCGTTCCAGCAGGATGCCGGAGGTCTCGCTGATGCTGCGCGCCTTGCTCGGCGCCAGCCCGCACGGCCGGATGATGTCCTCGATGGTGGCGACCGGCAGCTCGGCCATCGCCGCCGGAGTGGAGGCGCGGGCGAACAGCGCCGGGGTGATCTGGTTCACCTTGGCATCGGTGCTCTGCCCCGACAAGATCACCGCCACCAGCAGGGTGAACGGGTCCCGGTGCCGGAGCGGGATGGGCACGTCGCCGATCAGTTCATCGAGCGTCTCGACGATGAAGATGGCCTTTGCGGTACGGCTGCGCCGGTCGACCGCCCTGGAGGGCGCCGGGCGGTTAATCGCCGGCATCCAGCCGACGCACGCTCGGGTTCGCTCTGGTCATCGTGCAAGGCGGACTATAGCATCGCCCGCACGGCAGGGAGGCGAGGAATGGAGACGGCGACGCTGGGCGGCGGGTGTTTCTGGTGCGTGGAGGCGGTCTACCAGCGCATCTCCGGGGTAAGGCGGGTGATGTCGGGCTACGCAGCGGGCAAGCAGCTCAACCCCACCTACGAGGCGGTGTGCACGGGCCGGACCGGCCACGCCGAGGTGGTGCAGATCGAGTTCGACGAGAAGCTGCTGTCCTACGCCGACGTCCTGGAGGTGTTCTGGAAGGCGCACGACCCGACGACCCTCAACCGCCAGGGGGCGGACGTGGGCACGCAGTACCGGTCGATCATCTGCTACCACGACGAGCGGCAACGGGAGATCGCGGTTCGCTCCAAGGAGCAGACCGGCGAGCGGTTCCGCAAGCCGATCGTCACGGAGATCGTGCCGCTGGAGGCGTTCTACCCGGCCGAGCGCTACCATCAGAACTACTACAACCAGAACCGCCGCGCCGGCTACTGCCGCGTGGTGATCGCCCCCAAGCTCAGCAAGCTGGGGATGCCTTCGTAAAGAAAGGACGGCGAGCACCCGGAGCGCCCGCCGTCCTTGCATGAAGGCGAGCCGGCCGGAGCCGGCTCACCGAGCCTCGGAGCCGGTCAGCTCGACGGCATCGCCAGCGTTCCGTCGAGGATGCTCTCCACCAGCGGAGCCTTCTGCAGCTCGTCGATAACTTCCTGGCCGCCGTTGGCCAGCCACTGCTCGACGAACCCGGGCCATTCGGCATCGATGTCGATCGAGCTGTCGGTCACCCACTTCCACCAGGTCTCCTCGCGGAAGGTCTGCAGGTTGCCACCGTAGCGGGCCCAGAGCTTGACGTACTCGGTGCGGTTGAAGATGTCCTCGCGGTGGTCGCGCACGGCGATCTCCATCGGGTACGGCTCGCGCAGCATCATGGCCCAGTTGAAGCCCTGCGCCGAGTTGATGGTCGCCCCGCCGGCGGCCTCGATCGGGATCCCGGGCTTCATCTGCGGGCACTGCCAGAACAGGTCGTGCCAGCTATAGGCGGTGTAGACCAGGCTGGTGCCGTTGCTGTGCCGCTCAAGGGTGGGGGTTCCCACCAACTGGGCGACGCTGCAGTCACCGGGAGTGCCCAGCCAGGCATAGTTCTGGTCTTCGGCAAACGGGCCGCCGACCCCATAACCGACGGCAAGCACACCCTCCGGGTCGTGATTGATGTAATCGTACATCTGCAGGATGCGGGCCAGCTTCTCGTCGGAGACACCGGTCTTGACGCTGAAGCCCTCGTGCGGATTGAGCACCGTGGAGCGGTTGTCCCACTGGCAGCGCATCTCACCGGTGGGGCCGTACGCCGGCAACATGGTCACGAAGCGTGCGTCGGGCACGGCGTCCCTCTGGATGATCGTGCAGTCGTCGTTGCCGCCCGTGAAGGCCGCCAGGCCGCACGGACCGCGCGCCCACATGCCGACCAGCCCGGCACGAACCTGCTGGCGCCACTCGGAGCGGCCGACCGCCGGCAGTGCCGGATCCAGGATGCCGTCGGCGAACCAGCGCTGCAGGATCTTCAGCGCCTCCCGCGACTGGCTGGCGATGTCGACCTTGACGGTCAGCCCGGTCTCGATGTCCAGGTAGTTGTCGACGTCGTTGAGGCCGTAGGCCCAGAACGGGACCGCCGGGCCCGAGTGGTACAGCCACTCGCGTCCCTGGAACCCGCCGTGGTCGCCGATGGTGCCGTACGGGATCTCGTCACGCTGGCCGTTGCCGTTGAAGTCGGCGTCGCGGAAGCCGTACATGGCCGTTTCCATCTCGTCCCAGTCGAGGTGGCCGGCCCACCAGAAGTAGGTGTCGGGAGCCGTCGGCTCGCCCAGGTCGACAAGCTCTCCGGCGCGGTCCCACCCCGGCGCCTTGGGGTCCAGCTCGGCCGGGTTGATGCCGACCTGCTCCAGCCAGTCCAGGCGCATGATCAGGGTGGCGTCGCAGTGGTGCTGGTAGTGCTCCCCGCGCGGGATGTTCATGTACTCGTCGGTGGTCCCCGGCGCCAGGCTCACGCCCCACGCCAGCGGCCCCTGCTGGCTCCGGTAGGCGGAGTGCAGCGGCGCGTAGGTCTCGATCATGTCGCGCGGGATGTTGCGGAAGGCGCCCTTGTGGTACCAGTCGACCATGTCGATCCAGGTGTAGAACGCCTCCGGATACTCGCCCGAGGACATGAAGAGCTGCTTGGCGTCCTCGTCCGAGCGCGACACGCCCTTCGTCACGATGGTGACGTTGAACTTTTCCTCCAGGAATTTCTGAATGGCGTTGTCCTCTTCGGCCATGTCCGAGGTGAGGCCGCCCCACGAGATGTTCATGTGCTCGTCGGTGGTGAACGAGAGCCGGTCGGTCTGGCCCTCCGCGAACGCCCAGCCCGCTATCAGGAGCAGCCCGAGCGCTATGGCGAGAGACTTTCGTTGCATGTCTTTTCCTTGTTGATCGTGCGTCGATCATGCGTCGCACGTGATCGGTCATCCCCGACGGCGGCCCGGGCCGGGTCCGGTCTGCACGGAAAGAAATAACGGCGTGCAGGACGTGTGTGTCGATCGCTATCTCATCCTTTCAACGATCCCAGCATCACCCCCTTGGCGAAATACTTCTGTATGAACGGATAGATGAAGATGATCGGCCCGATGGTGATGACAATGGTGGCCGCCTGCACCGCCTCCGGCGGGAACGGCTCGATGTCGATGCCGGCCAGCCGCATCTGCTCCCACCAGTCCTGCAGCACCGCAACCTGCAGGTCGAAGATCAGGTCGCGGATCATGAGCTGCAGCACGCGCAGGTCCTTGTCCGGTGAGTAGATCATGGCATCGAACCAGCCGTTCCAGTGGGCGACGGCCGCGAACAGGGCGATGACGGCGATCATGGGCTTCGACAGCGGCGCGATGATGCGCCACAGCACCTGCCAATAGGAGGCGCCGTCGATCACCGCCGAATCTTCCAGCGCCTGGTCGATCGTCATCAGGAAGTTGCGGGCGATGATGATGTAAAACACGTTGACGCCGATCACCGTCGCGCTGCCGAGGGAGATGGTCAGGATCAGCCGCGTGTTGATCAGCCCCAACCCGCGTACCAGCAGAAAGGTGGGGATCAGGCCGCCGTTGAAGAACAGCGTGAGGATGTAGATGGTGGTCAGGACCCGCCGCCCCGGAAGGTCACGCTTGGCCAGCGCGTAGGCACCAGTGAAGGTGACGAACAGGATCCAGGCGCTGCCTGCAACGACCCGGAAGATGGTGTTGAAGTAGGCCAGCCCGACCCGCTCCTCCTCGACCGCATAGCCCCACGCCTCGGTGCTGAAGCGTCGCGGGAACAGATGGAATCCGAGCCGGTAGATGTCCTCCGCGGCGGAGAACGACTGCACGATGATCGTCCAGAACGGGTAGATGAAGGTCAGGCTGAGCAGGAAGAACCCGCCGTAGTTGCACACGTCGAAGATCAGCCCGCTGACCGACCGTCTTCCGACTACCGTAGGCATCGGTCCTCCGTCACCAGACCCCGTAGGCGCCGTAGCCCAGGCGCCGCAGCACCCAGTTGGCCAACAGCAGCACCGTCAGGCCGGCGACGTTCTGAAACAGACCCACGGCGATGGTGTAGTCGTACTGCGCCTGCACCACGCCGGCGCGGTAGATGAAGGTGCCGAAGATGTCCACCTTGTTGATCACCGATGCGTTGGCCATGTTGAAGATCTGGTCGAACTGTTCGTCGAACAGGTTGGCGACCTGCAGCAGCAGCAGGATCGTCATCACCGGTATCAGCGCGGGTAGCGTGATGTGCAGGACCCGCTGGAAGCGGTTGGCGCCGTCGATCTCGGCCGCCTCGTACAGGTTGGGATCGGCCGACGCCAGGGCGGCCAGGTACAGGATCGTCGCCCATCCGACGCTCTGCCAGATGCCGGTGACCACGATCAGGCCGCGAAAGGTGGGCTCGTGGGTCAGCCAGTTGATCGGCTCCAGTCCGAGCTGCACGAAGATCCAGGCGATCGGCCCGCGCTTCAGATTGAGGATCTGCGCGAAGATGCCGCCCAGGATCACCCAGGAGACGAAGTGCGGTAGGTAGCTGACGCTCTGCACTGTGCGCTTGTACCAGGTGGCCTGCATCTCGTTGAGGAGCAACGCCATGATGATGGGGGCGGGGAAGGCGAACAGGATGCGCAGCACGCTCAGCCAGACGGTGTTGAACAGCACCCGGCCGAAGAACGGGTCGGTGACCATGCGCTTGAAATGGTCGAAGTTGTTCCAGGGGCTGCCGAGCCAGCCGTTGTGCAGGCTGAAGTCCTTGAACGCCAGGCTCAGGCCGTAGATCGGCACGTAGCGCCACAGGATCAGCATGGCGAGCGACAGCGACATCAGCAGATAGATCGGCCGCATGCGCAGCGCCCGCGCGATGGTCTGGCGGCGCAGGACGCGCCGGTAGTCGGCCCCTGCGGCACCCTCGGCCGCTCGCTCAACGGGCGGCGTGCGCGCCATGGATCAGGCACTCACCTCGATCGCTGAGCGAACTTCGTTCGCTTTAATGAAGTCGAAGTCGATGTCATCGCCCAGTCCCGGGCGCTCCGGCACGTGCACGTAGCCGTCGGCGTCCAGGGGGTCGTAGTGGCTCTTTTGCCACGGAAAGGGGACCTCGAAGTCGCGCATCGGGTGGACCAGCCCGCGCTCGTAGTACTTGCCGTTGATGCCCATCGCGCACAGCACGTGCATGTTGTCCGGGCCGCCGCTGTGCACCTCCATGCGCATGCCGTAGGCCTCGGCCAGGTGGATGGTCTTCATCATCTGCGTGATGCCGCCGGAGCCGGCCGCCGCCCGCAGCATGTCACAGCCGCCCCGTTCCGCCCACTGCACGCGGGTCAGCGCCCCGTTCTCGGCGTGCTCGGGACCGCAGATCGCCAGGTCGTCGAGCTTGCTGCGCAGCCAGACGTAGCTGGCCAGCCGCGACTCGTTCATGGGCTCCTCGATCCAGACGTACCCCAGGCGCTGGCATTCCCTGGCCAGGTACAGCGCCTCCTGGCGGTCGTAGTGGTGGTGGGCGTCCAGCATCAGGTCGATGTCGGGGCCGACTGCCTCGCGCACGCCCGCGCACAGGGCCGCCTCGCGCTTGACGTCCGGCTCCGGGATGATCGGCGGCATCCAGGTGTGCAGCTTGATGGCGCGGTAGCCCTGCGCGACGAGCTGCTCGGCGAACCTCGCGTATTCGTCGATGGTGCTCAAGCCGCCGGGGACGTCGTCGCCCGGCATCGTGCTGGCATAGGCCAGCACCTTGGTGCGCGCCGCGCCGAGCATCTTGTAGACGGGGATGCCCAGCGTGCGGCCGGCCAGGTCCCACAGCGCGTTGTCGACCTGGCCGATCGCCATCTCGCCCAGGTTGGTGAGCTTGCCGATGCGCTGCATGCGCTGGTGCAGCATCTCGCGGAAGAAGGGGTCCTCGCCGATCAACGCCGGCTTCAGCAGCCCCTCGACCATCTCGGGCGTGCAGCCGCCGCAGATGAAGTGGCCCTCGGCGCCCTCGTCGGTGACCACCGTGAGCAGGCGGTTGGTGGCCCAGTGCTCGTCGCCGATGTGGGGATGGCCCTCGTAGTCGCGGACGGTCCGGGTGCGAAAACGGAACGTGGTCAGCTTGAGGTCGGCGATCTTCATGGCCCGAGGATACACGTTACGGAGTCTCCCGGACCGGCTCCCTGGGGTCCGCCGCGCCGCGGACGCCCACCGCCGCCCAGTGCAGGGTCGGCGCCACGACCAGGGCGGCCATGGCCCACAGGGCGGCCGGGATCGACGCCCACTCCAGCGCCGCGCCCACGCCGGCCGAGCCGGCGGCGCCCAGCAGGGTGAGCGCGGCGTGCTCGGTGGCGATCACCCGGCCGCGCAGCTCCTCCGGCACGGTCTCCAGCAGGAGCTGGGTGCTGAAGACCCAGACCAGGCCGCCGCCCACGCCGCGCAGGGTCGAGCCGACCAGCACCAGCGCGAAGCTGGCCAGCGGCGCGGCCAGCGCCAAGGCCGCGACCATGGCCGCGTAGCCGGCCAGCATCGTCAGCCGCATCGCGCGGTGGTCGTCACCGACCAGCCAGCGCGCCACCACCGGGCTGAGGCCGGAACCGACTCCGCCGGCGGCGAACAGCAGGCCCAGCGCGATCCCGTCGCCTTGCCCGACGGCGATCGCGGTGCCGGCGATCGCGACGCTCGCGACCTGGAACCCGGAGAAGAAGAACAGCAGGAAGCCCTTCTGCAGCGCCACGGCCAGCACGCGCTGCTGCCGCCACAGGTAGCGCAGCCCGTCGGCATACGCGCTGGCGCCGGCGCGCACGGCCGACGCCACGCTGGTCGGCTGGCCGTCGGGAGCGGCGGAACGCTTCGGGGGCGTGTACGGCATGCGTACCAGCAGCACGGCGGACAGCGCGTAGGTGGCAGCGTCCACGATGAACGCCGCCTGGATGCCGAACAGCCCGGCGAACAGCCCGCCGGCCGCGGCGCCGACCGTCATCAGCGTCGACCACGTCACCGAGGTGAGCGCGTTCGCCGCGCCCAGCATGCGGCGGGTGGCGACTTCCGGCAGGATCGCCACCCGCACCGGATAGAACACCCCGCTGATGCCCACCTGGACCGCGGTCAGCACGAACAGCAGCCACACCTGGCCCGGCGTGCGGACCAGCAGGAAGCCCAGCACCACGGCGGCGCGCAGCAGGTCGGTGACGATCAGGATGCGCTTGCGGTTGAAGCGGTCGCCCAGCACGCCGGCCAGGGGGCTGGCCACGAAGGCGCCGAGCATGCGGATGGCGAACAGGGCGCCGAGCGCCGCGCCGGCGCCGGTGAACTGCGCCAGCAGCGACGCCGATGCGATGGTGTTGAACCAGTCGCCGAACAGGCTGGCGATCTGCGCGAACCACAGCAGGCGAAACGCTCGATTGGTGCGCAGCAACTCCCCGTAGCCGCCCGTCCCGGTCCGACGCGACATGCGGCGATCCTAACGGCCGCGGGCGTGCTTCGTGCGGGCGCCGGCGCCGGTTAGGATCGCACGCCAGAAACGATGAATCTGCGCGCGCTGATCTTCGACTTCGACGGCCTGATCGTCGATACCGAATCGTCCTCGCTGGCGGCGGTCCAGGAGGCGTACCGCCGCCACGGCCACGACCTGCCGCCGGAGCTCTGGCAGCGCTGCGTGGGCTCCATCGTCGATCCTTACGACCACCTGCAGCGGCTGGTCGGTCCCGGGGTGGACCTCACGCCGGTACGGGAAGAGGTGCGCATCCGCAAGCACGCCGCCGACGCGCGCCTTGGACCGTGCGCGGGCGTGACCGAGCTGATCGACGCGGCGGTCGACGCGGGACTGCGGTTGGCGGTGGCATCGTCGTCCTCGCGCCGCTGGGTCGAAGGCCACCTGGAGCGCATCGGCGCACTGGAGCCCTTCCACGCGATCCGCTGCCGCGACCACGTCCGGCAGACCAAGCCGGCGCCGGACGTCTACCTGGCCGCGCTCGACGGCATCGGCGTGAGCGCGTCGCAGGCGGTCGCATTCGAGGACTCCCCGAACGGGTCACGGGCGGCCAAGGCGGCCGGCATCTACACGGTGGCGGTGCCCAACCGTGTCACGCGCGGCTGGGCATTCGATCACGCCGACCGGGTGATCGACTCGCTGGCCGGCGTGACGCTCCAGGCGGTGAGTGGCTGGCTTGCCGCCGCGTCGGCGCCTGCGTAGGAGCCGATGTCAAGCGAAGGCGGCGCGCTCGCGGCGCTGGCCGTGCCCCCTCCGGTGCGGCCGATGCTGGCCAAGGCCATGCACGCACTGCCAGACGGAGACGGGCCGGACGGGGACGGCTGGATCTTCGAGCCCAAGTGGGACGGCTTCCGCACTCTGGTGTTCCGTTCCGGCGATGTGCTGCTGCTGCAGAGCCGCGACCTGAAGCCGATGAACCGTTACTTTCCCGAATTGCTGGAGCCGCTGGCGGCGCAACTGCCGGAGCGCTGCGTGCTGGACGGCGAGGTGGTGGTCGCCACCGATTCCGGGCTCGACTTCGAGGCGCTGCAGCAGCGCATCCATCCGGCCGCCTCCCGCGTGGCCATGCTGGCCGAGCGCACGCCGGCCGCGTTCGTGGCGTTCGACCTGCTGGTCGCCGGAGCCGACGATCTGTCGTCGCGCGGCTTCGGCGAGCGGCGCGAGGCGCTGGAGGGGGTCATGGCCGGCTGCGCGCCGCCGCTGCACCTCACGCCCATGACACGCGACCGGGCGCTCGCGCAGGACTGGTTCGAGCGCTTCGAGGGCGCCGGCCTGGACGGGGTGATGGCCAAGGACCCGGCCGCCGCGTACCAGCCGGGCAAGCGCTCGATGATCAAGGTGAAGCCCAAGCGCACCGTCGACTGCGTGGTGGCCGGGCTGCGCTGGCACAAGAACGGGCCGGGCACGATGGTCGGATCGCTCCTGCTCGGCCTGTATGACGAGCAGGGGAGTCTCCACCACGTGGGGGTCGCGGCCAGCTTCCGCGAATCCTACCGGCGGGAACTGGTCGAGGAGCTGGCGCCGCTGCGCGACGGCATCGACGGCCATCCCTGGCGCGGCTGGATCGAGGCCGCCGGCGCCGCGGCCGGGGGCCGGCCCGGCCGGGTGCCAGGCGGGATGAGCCGGTGGAGCCAGGGCAAGGACCAGAGCTGGGTGCCGCTACGCGCAGAGCGCGTGGTCGAGGTCACCTACGACCACATGCAGGGCAGCCGCTTCCGGCACACCGCCCACCTCGTGCGCTGGCGCCCCGACAAGGACCCGCGCGAGTGCACCTACGACCAGCTCGCCGTCACCCCGCCGGTCGAGTTGAGCACGATCTTCGGTCCGTAGCGGAAACCTACGGAGTTGCAAAGGCACCGGGCCAGGGTTCGGCACCGGTCTCCACGTCCTGGTGCTCTGCCTCTTCCCGGTACGGCTTGAGGCCGCGCGCCACATAGTTGGCGAGGGCGTGCGGGTGGTCGGCCGTGCAGGTGTGCAGCCAGACACGTCCGCTGCCGATGGAGCGTCCACGTTCCACCGCGTCGCACAGCAGGTGTCCGCCCAGGCCGCGGCCGGTGAACGAGGGGAAGATCCCGAACTGCCGCACCTCCACGCCCGTGTCGCCCTCATCGACCAGCTCGAAGTAGCCGGCCACCGTGCCGGTGACGTGGGCGACCCAGTACTCCTTGCATGCGTCGGCAAGGTCGCGCTCCCACGTGGCGTAGCTCCAGTTCACTCGCCGTGTCCAGTTCCAGGGATACCCGACTCCCCGGTACAGGAACCGGGCGAAGTCGGGCGTGATCCCGACGGCCTGGCGCAGCTCGTAGTCGGGCCGCGGCCGCGACGGAGGCCGCAGCGGCGTGTCGGCCGAGATCTCCAGGTAGGTGGTGCGAACCAGCGTGCGGGTGACCGGCATGTTTGAATCGTGACCGGCATTGCCTCATGCCGTCGAGAGCTTGCTGCACGACTGCGTGTTTGACCCCTGGGGGCAGGTCGCCTACCGTCGCCGTGACCGATCGGTCGCGGTAAGGAGGCAACGGTGGCAACGGATCTGGCGAGTCACATCGAGGAGACGCCGCTGGTCGACACCCACGAACACATGAAGCGGGAGCCGGCATGGGTGGACGACGGCCCCGACATCCTGCAGGACCTGTTCGGCAACTACGTGGGGGCCGACCTGCGCACCGCCGGCGCTTCCGAGGAGGCCATGCAGCGCCTCTTCGACGGCTCCGATCCGGACGTCGCCGGCCGGTTCCGGGGGATCGAGGCCGCCTGGCGGGCAACGCAGTTCACCGGCTACGGCGAGGCGGTCAGCCTGATCGCCCGGCATGCCTACCGCCTGGACGAGCTGACCGCCGATGGTCTGGCAGCCGCGCAGGGCAGGACCGCCGATCTGCGCGCGCCGGGCGAGCGCTACCGCCTGCTGCACGACGTGGCCAACCTCGACCAGGTGCAGACCGACGACGGCCTCTGGGAGTGCGCGCCGGACGCCTCCGGACTCGATTTCTTTCTGTACGACCTGTCCTGGTTCAGCTTCTGCCGCGGCGACATCGACCCCAAGGCCATCCACGCGGAGACCGGCATCGAGGTCACCGATCTGCCGTCGCTCAGGCGCGCCATGGAGACGATCTTCGCCAGGCACGCGCCGTGCGCGATCGCGGTCAAGGCACAGCACGCGTACGCGCGCACCCTGAACTGGACCGAGCGCAGCGACGCGGACGCGGCCACTGCCCTGGACGCGGTGCTCCGCCGTCCCAAGGACCAAGTCGACCTGGACACCTGGCTCTGCTTGGGCGACTGGTGCTGGGCGCGCGGCGTCGAGCTGACGATCGAGCACGATCTGCCGTTCAAGATCCACACCGGCTACTACGCCGGCAACGACCGGATGCCGGTGGAGTTTATTCCCGCCGGGAACATGTGCGCGCTGTTCGCTCGCTACCTGGACGCGAAGTTCGTGCTCATGCACATCGCCTACCCCTACTGCGACGAGCTGGTGGCGCTGGCCAAGCACTACCGCAACATCTGGGTCGATCTCTGCTGGGCATGGAGCATCGATCCCTACAGCTCCCGCGACTTCGTTCGCCGCTTCATCCACGCGGCGCCGATCAACAAGCTGTTCGCCTTCGGCGGCGATACGGGCTGGCCCACTAGCGCCATGGCCTATGCCATGCAGGCGCGCCGTGGGATTCGGGCGGCGCTGGAAGCCGAGGTCGCCGACGGCGACCTGACCGAGAGGCAGGCCATGCACGTAGCCTCCCTCATCATGCGCGACAACCAGTACGACTGCTTCGACATGGAAGGCACCCGCGCCAACATCCGCGCCGCGGCGTAGCGGCTGAGCAGCGCTAGCGGACCGGTGCCCTCGGCTGTAGGATCAGAGGACCATGGAAGTTACCTACGACCCCCGCTACAATATCGGGTACATCCGCTTTGCGGAGCGTGTCTCCGAAGTGGACACGATCAAGGTAAGCGAGAGCTTGAATGTCGACGTCTCGCCTGACGGAAAAGTCTGCGGAATAGAGTTGCTCGATGCAACGAAACAGCTCGCCGGCGACGGTATGCTGACGTTCGTCAACGAAGCATCCGGTAGCCGTCAGGCGGTGCAGACCGGCTGAGGTGAGCGGCACCATACGGGTTCGGTTGGCAGTGCTGGATCGGCGCTGATGTTAAGCTGACGGCATGCGTATCGCCGACGTCGTCACCTACGCCGTTCAGCCGGCCGGCATGCCGCTGGTCGTCGCCAAGGTCGTTACCGACCAGCCCGGCCTGCACGGCTGGGGCTGCGGCACCTTCACGCAGCGGTTCCGGGCGGTCGAGGCCGCGATCGACCGCCACCTGAAGCCGTTCGCGGTCGGCCGCGACGCGGAGGCCATCGCCGACTTCTGGCACAGCGCCATGCACGACAGCTACTGGCGCAACGGCCCGGTGCTGAACAACGCCGTGAGCGCCGTGGAGATGGCGCTCTGGGACATCAAGGGCAAGGCCGCCGGTCTTCCGTGCTACCAGCTTTGGGGCGGGCGCAGCCGTGGCACGGCGGCGGTTTACGTGCACGCCGACGGACGCGAGCCGCAGGAGGTACTGGAACGGGCGTTGCAGCGCTGGGAGCAGGGCTTCCGCCACATCCGCTGCCAGATCGGCGGCTACGAGGGCGTGGACGCCGGGCGGGTCGGCGGCGCCGCCGGAAGCATGGCCGATGCCGGCGGTACGGGCTCGGCGTTCTTCGATCCCGGCGAGAAGCTGCGCCGGGTGCCGGCCATGTTCGAGCACGTCCGTGCGGGGCTGCCGCCGGAGGCCGAACTGCTGCACGACATCCACGAGCGGCTGGCGCCGATCGACGCGGTGCGCCTGGCCAAGGCGCTGGAGCCGTACCGACTGTTTTTCCTGGAGGACCCGCTGGCGCCGGAGGACCTCGGCTACTTCCGCATGCTCCGCGCACAGTGCGCGGTGCCGCTGGCGATGGGCGAGCTCTTCGTCCATCCGCTGGAGGTCGAGCCGCTGGTCAGCGAGCGGCTGATCGACTTCGTGCGCGTGCACGTCTCCACCTACGGCGGCATCACCGCGGCGCTGCGGCTGGCACACCTGTGCGCGGTCTTCGGCGTGCGCACCGCCTGGCACGGACCGAACGACGTGTCACCGATCGGCATGGCCGCGAACGTGCACCTGGACCTGCACGTCCCGAACTTCGGCATTCAGGAGTGGGCGTTCCGCGCCCCGGCCGAAGAGGACCTGTTTCCCGGCATCCCTGAGGTCACCGCTGGCGCCGTGAACGTGAACGAACGGCCGGGATGGGGCATCGAGATGGACGAGCGGCTGGCCGCCCGCTTCCCCTGCGACGACCGAGCCAGTCTGCGGCCCGTCCCCCGCTTGGCCGACGGCACCAGCCGCCCCTTCTGACCGACTGGGCGTTCAGTCGAGCTCGCGGCTGCGCAGATAGTCCGCCGGCCTGACGTTCGTCATGCTGGCGACCCTCGGTTCGCTTCCGTAGTGCAGACCGAAGTTGCGCGTGTCGCCGGCAATCAGATGAGGCGCTCTTGGTGCCAAGATAAAGACAGGTAGGTTACGATACCGGGTCATCAAGCACCAGCGACGTGCTGAAGGACTGGCACGATGAGCCAAGTACAACAGCTCCTGCGGGAAACCTCGACGATTCGGGTACGATCGGTGGCGCATCAAAAGAAAGACGAGGTATGAAACCGTGGCATTGAGAGAGAATTTCCGCACAGTAGTGATCGGAGCGCTTGCATCAATAGCGTCAGTAGTGGTTATCGGCGCCTTTACGTTCATTACTGGAGGCGGCTTGAAAACAGTGCTTGGCGAGGCAACAAAGGAATATGTGCTTAAGTACGTAGAGACCAAGTTGCTTGATGGCGCGGTCGTCGCTTTCGACCACTCGGCCGGGTGTCCGCCTGGTTGGTCGAAATTCACTCCCGCAACAGATCGATTTGTCGTCGGCGCTGGCGGAGAGTACCGATTGTACTATGAGGGAGGAGACGCCAAGTATGAAACAGGGGGAAATGCCGAATTGGAGCTCAAAGAAAGGCATTTGCCTTCCCACAAGCATGGAATAATAGATCCGGGTCACATCCATATAATAAGCGTCAGACCCGTGAGCGACGTTCACGACCATTCGGTAGAACCGTCGTCGCTCCTGAGCGCTGCTAACACCCAGGAAGGGACAGGATTTTCGGTCTCTATTGGCCTTGCCGACCCAATCAAACGATCAAGTACGGACATAGAAATGGAAGTGACTGGAGATGGTGAGAGCTTTAGTACCGTACCGCCTTACGTCGCCCTATACTTTTGCAAAAAAGATGCGGATGTGCCCTAAACTTGGTAGTCGTTGGCACAGCTGCCGAGATAGAGGTGCGCCGCGTCCACGGCTTCTGTGATGGCGTTTCGAGTGTCCGGATCGGTGAGATCCACGACGCGCAAGGTACCATCCTTCATCTGTGCGACAGATTCGATGCGATGGAAGGACTCCCCGTGCTTAGCTGCGAACTCCGCCAGCCCCCGCAGCTTGGGCAGCGCGTCGGCGAGGTGGTGACCGTGAGGGTCGACGATGGAGACCTTCATGTTCTCGCGATCGCCATGGAAGAAGAGGAAGTCCGGGCACACTCGGCTCCAGTGGCCCGCCGTGTTCTGGCATGCGATTGCGAGAGCATCGGCTGACGGACGTGAAGGGTTCCGATACCAAGCCTGAGAATCCGGGCGGCCCATCTCTTTGTCGAGGACCTCAGTCTCCCACTGGTTCAGCGAATCGATGGGGAAGTTGCCGTCGCCGTCAGACATGAGATGTTTGGTCCGGGTCTCCACCTTGTGGCCTTCGGCGTTTTCGGTCTCCTCGGTACGGATCTAAACCGGCACGGTTAGCGACCCCCCCTCGGCATTCATAACGACCCCAGGTCGGCATCGAAAACGACCCCCGGTCGGCATTCAAAACGACCCCCCTCTCGGCACTGAAAACGACCCCCCTCACGACCGACGGTTCGGGTGAACAACCAACGAACCGCGTGAGGGGGGTCAGATGGCGAGGAGGACGTCGACGATGGATCTGCAAGAGATCGTGCGGCGGCTGAGGATGAACCAGTCGATCAAGGCGATCAAGCGCGAGACCGGCAAGCACCGCAGCGTGATCCGCAGGGTGCGGGAGCTGGCCGAGGAGGAAGGCTGGCTGGATGCCGCAGAGCTGCCCGGCGAGCGGCAGCTTCGCGAGCGGTACCACGAACAGCAGCAGGCCGAGCGCGGCGCCGCACACCCGTTGGACGCCCACCGCGAGAAGATCGCCGGATGGCTCGAGCTCAAGGAGCCCTACAGCTTCCTGGTGATCCACAAATTGTTGACAGGGCTGGGGGTGGAGTACTCCGAGACCACCGTGCGCCGCTACATCCACCGGCACTTCCCGAAGGCGGTGCGGCCGGTGATGCGGCGTGAGACCAAGCCCGGCGAGGTCATGGAGGTCGACTTCGGTCATCTCGGGCTGACCTGGGACACCGCCACGCGCTCGCGGCGTCGCACCTGGATGTTCTCCGGGCGCCTGCGCCATTCGCGGCTCGCCTACCGGGAGGTGGTGTTCAATCAGAAGCAGCCCACCTTCTTCGCCTGCCACATCCACGCCTTCGAGTTCTTCGGCGGGGTGTCCGAGAAAGTGACCCCCGACAACCTGAAGGCTGCGATCATCGTCGCTTCCTTCGAGGACCCGCTGGTCAACCGCGCCTATCGGGAGCTGGCCGAGCACTATGGGTTCCTGATCTCGCCCTGTCTGCCGCGTCGGCCCGAACACAAGGGAGGCGTCGAAAACGACGTCAAGTACGTCAAGAGAAACTTCCTGCCGCTGTTCCGCGAGGAGCAGAAACAGCGCGGGCGCGAGGTGCCCTACGCAGACGAGTTGATCGAGGCGCTCGAACGCTGGAACCGCGACACCTACGAGCCGCACGTGGTCCAGAAGGTGGGCCGCACGCCGCGCGAGCTGTTCGAGACCGAGGAAGCCGCCGCGTTGCGGCCGCTGCCGCTGCGGCGGTGGGACCAGGTGACGTGCAAGGAGCTCACCGTCGGGCCGGACTGGCGCGTGCAGTTCGAGAAAGCCTTCTACAGCGTCCCGCACCGTCTGATCGGCACGCGGGTGCTGGCGATGGGCAACTCCCACACGGTGCGCATCTTCCTCGACCACCAGGAGGTCACCGCCCATCAGCGCGCCACCAAGCCGTGGGAGGTCAAGCGCAAGTCCGAGCATGCCCCACCGGAGCTGGAGCAGTACCTGAACCTCACCAGCGAGGGGCTGGTGCAGTGGGCGCAGCGGCTCGGGCCGTCGGTGGGCCTGGTCGCCGAGCTGATCCTCGCCGACCGGGCGGTCGACGGCCTGCGGCCGGTGCGCGCGCTGATCAGACTGGCCGACACCTACACCACCGCGCGGTTGGAGGTCGCCTGCCGGCGGGCGGTGCGCTTCGCCACGCCCAGCTACCGCAGCGTCAAGGACATCCTCGTCAACAAACTGGACCGGCTGCCGGAAGAACTGCCCGCCGAACCGGCCAACGGGCAGATGCAGTTCCGCTTCGCGCGCCAGCTCGGCTACTTCGACGTCCCGGCCGCGGCCAACCACACCGCCACAGACGCCGCGCAGGAGCAGCCTCATGGATGAGGTCGCCCTGCTGAAACCCAAGCTGACCCGCCTCAAGCTGGCCGGCATGCTCGACACCCTCACCGAACGCCTGCAGCAGGCGATGGCCGAGAAGTGGAGCTACACCCAGTTGCTCGACACGCTGCTCACCGACGAGGTCGAGCGGCGCGAGTTCAAACAGCTCGCCCGCCGGCTCAGCAAGAGCGGCCTCGCCCCGGACAAGACCCTGGAGACCTTCGACTTCACCTTCAACCCGACCATCCACGCGCCGACGCTGCGCGAGCTGGCCACCTGCCGGTTCGTCGCGCGCGCCGAGAACGTGTTCCTGGTCGGTCCGTCCGGAGTCGGCAAGAGCCACGCAGCTCAGGCGCTCGGCCACGTCGCCTGTCGCAAGGGGCACGAGGTCACCTACGAGCGCACCAGCGTCCTGTTCGACTGGCTGCACGCCGGCCGCGGCGACGGCAGCCACGCGCGCCGGCTGCGCCAGATCGCCACCGTGGCGCTGCTGGTCCTGGACGATTTCGGCCTCAAGCCGCTGCCGGAGCACCAGCAGGAGGATCTGTACGAGGTGATCTGCCAGCGCTACGAGCGTCGTGCCACGGTGATCACCAGCAACCGCGACTTCAGCGAGTGGCCGCTGGTGTTCGCCAACCCGCTGATGGCCTCCGCCTGCATGGACCGCCTGGTGCACCGCGCGACCAAGCTGGTCATCGAAGGCAAGAGCTACCGCATGGACAGCTTCGTGCGCCGGTCACGAGAGTTGCCGCAGGGCGACTCGCCATGAAGATCGCACGGGAGCCTGCGCGGCCGCCGCGGGCAACGTCCCGCTCCGAGGGGGCCGGGAAAACCGGCGTTGAACGCTCGGCACGGCAAACCGGTCGAAGACGACGGCTCCGAGCGGCCGGGCAGCAGCATCAGCGCTCCGGCGCAGGTCGCCGTCGACGAGCGCCGCGTGCACGGTACGGCGGCACCTGCGTGCGGTTGGCCGACCGGGCCCGCGGACCAGGCGTGCTGCGGCGGGGGTATCGGGACACCACCTCGCCTGAGAAAACGCCGTGACGGCGATCCTCGTGCGTCGAATTTCCGGACCGCGGTCGTTCCGGCGCCCGATTCGCCCAGTCAGGCGCTCCATGCCATGCGGCCCATCAGACCCTGCCCGGCTGTGGCCAGCCGATCGGCGTGCCCCGCTCGCCGCAGGTGCGGGCCGGGCGCGCATCGCAGACTCGGCGCCGCGGCTCCCGGCCCGCTCATCGACCGGATGCCGGCATGCTCCCTGCGCCGACCGATACCGGCATCCTCCGCGTTGGCCGCCCGCACGCTCCGTGTCGTTCTTTCGGCGTCCCTACGGTGCCCATCGGCGCGGCGGCGGCCCCTACCAATGCATTGACTCCACCCTCGGTCGATGGTACGAGTAGCTACAAACCCGGGTAGGGGGGTCGTTTTGAACGCCGACCTGGGGTCACTTTCCCTGCCGATTCGCAACGGACACGGGGCCGCTTGATGTCGATCACCTGCGGCTCCGGCGACATGCCTCTGATCTCGTCGTAGACAGCGCGGCGTTCGTCTGTCAGCCCCTTGATTGCAACCCGGTACTGGCCAAGCCACTTCCTGACAAGCTCATCGGCTTCACGGTCGAGATCGTCTGACACTCCGTCGACCTGGGCCAACGCAGCGACCTTGACGTGGGCGTCGAACAGACCATCGTCGTCCTCGTCCCCTGTGGCGAGGTGGTCGGTGTACTTGCGGGCGAGGTCCGCGGTGAGCGTGCGACGGGCAGCCTTGAAGTCGGCGTCGACGGAGTGCTCGTCGGCGGCTTCCACGAACGTGTGGCGCTCGCGAATCTCGCCCCCAACGACGCGCGCGACGAGCGTCTCGCCTTCGACCTGGAGGATACTCGTGCTGGCGGCTGCGACCTTCTCCTTGTGCTGAGCCATCAGGCCGTCGAGCTTGGCGAAGAGCTTCTGATAGGCACTCTTGAGTCCGTTCTCCCTCAGGCCGTCTCGCGACAGCGCCAGAGCGAGCGCCGATAGTCGCCGCACCGGCCGCGCGGCCTTGCGCGGTAAGGTCTGCGACGGCAACTCATCGAACGCCTCCCACACCGCCTCCGGTATTTCCTGGTTGACGTCCATGTCGACGGGCGCGAGGAGCACGCGGCGGCCGTCACCGCCCCCGGTACCATCGTCGTCGTGCTCGCGGTCACCGAGCATCGTGCTCGCGACACTATCGGCGGTGGGTCGATCGAAGTGCGGCAGCAAGCACTCAACCGAATTCAACAGATCATTGCCGGGCACGCGTCGAGCCAGCGGCGTGCGGACCATCCGGCCGAGAAGCTGAGTGATGTGTGTCTTGTCCGCAGCGGGACGGAACGACACCAGCACCTCGGCACGGGGGCAGTCCCAACCGGTCGAAATCGCGTCCTTGGCGAATAGCACGCGGATGTGGGTGCGGTCCTGAACCGTCTCGGGGCCGACGTGCGGGACCGTGAAATCTCCGACCTCAATCGCTGCGTGATCGCCGAACACGTGCGCCATCGCATCCGGTTCCAACTCGGGCCAGTTCTCCCGGATGGTGGTGAACGCCGACCGGAGGAGTTCGTCCGATGGCGTGTTTGGCACCTGCACGACCAGGAGCGGCACCACGGGCTGCGCCACTGCGCCCTCTCGCTGTGCGTAGGCGTGCCACCGCTCCGTGGCGTTCTTCGCCTTTCCGGTGGCGCGGGCCAGCAGGACGGTGTCGAACCGACCGGTTTCTGCGGGGAAGTCGAGCCGGATGTCGTCCTTGAGCAACCCCGACTCCTGGACGCGCGCCGGGTCGACTACCACGGAAGCGTAGCTGGTCCGGTTTTCGGCCTTCGCCATCGCATCGTTGAAGCGCTCGACGGTGGCAGAGATCCCCCACACGATCGGCACGGCCGGGACGCCGTTGCCGCCGTTGACGAGCCGCTGCACGATGGTGGCCTTCTCAGCCCGCTCACCCGTGCTCGGCGACTTCATGCCCCGGTGCGCCTCGTCGAGGATGAGGTACAGGGTGAGCTGCTCGTCGGCGATCGTGTTCGCCAACGTGTCCCACATCGTGAACGCCCGCGCGTCCGGCATCGACATTTTATGGGCTGGGCGTGCTCTAAGCGCTTTCGCGACGGCGAAGGGCCAAGATTGGCACTATTGGGCCGCTCCTCCATCATTGGCGATAGCTGCCGATTCCCGGCCCCTCAGAGGCAACCGCGGAGAGCAACATTGGCGTCGAAGAAGGCGTAGGGCCAATCCTCACTCAGTTCTAGGCCGGTCATGTGGCACGGCTTCCGGGGCGACTCCTAGCTTTCGGACTTCGTGCACCGCCCAAGCGTAGTCCTGCTCATCGACAGCGTTGGAAAGCAGGAACTCCGCTTTGCGTTCGGCGGAATACTCCTCGATCGGCGTCAGATCGGCTGCGGACGCGCCTCTTGCCTTATCGCACGGATGATGTAGGTATCGAGGTCGATGATCACCCGCAGACGCTCCTTCGTCAGGCGAGGCTCGGGTGGCATACCATGCCTCCCTGTCAAGCATCCGTTCTCACTCCTGTGTTTCAGATTACTGCGGATGATGGCTGTCGTACTCCTTCGTTCCTTCTATTCATCAACGCTTGGAGGGCTGATAGAATCACGCAGCTTGTCGGCCCACGATAGCCCTCGAGTCACTGACAATTTGTATCGGCTCTCCGCCATCCGGTGCTTCGATTCAGCTATCTGCAGGCGAATGTCCGTAGGCATATCAGAGCGATCGATAACCGGATCGTTTGCGGTTTTCCGGTCCTCTCTATTCGTTGCCATCAGTATGTCCATTATCGGCATCCTCCTGCGATACTGAAGCTGCCTGACTCTCGACCATCTTCAAGTCAGGTTGTGTTGAAGTACGCTGATCGAATTGATCGGACAGCGCTTGCAACATCGTGCTATCGACAGTTGTCATCTTCTCCTTCGTAATGACGATCATGTCCGTACCCACCCCCACCCCAGGGGCTATCTCAGACTGCCGCTTAGCGAAATACACATTAAAGATGGCTCGCGCAACATCCACCATTGTATTGTGCTGAAGCGTTACCAAGCTGAGGATTGCATGTCGATGACCGCTTCCAATAGCATGGTAACCGAGGCGGTCATAGCATTGTGACGTGCCAGGATCATCTATCGAGTGGATGTGCGCTCCGGAACTGTCAACTCCTGCTACTATCAGAGATGCTCCCAACTGAAAAGCCTGGATTTGATTGTCCAACATCATTGCCAAATCCGACGGCATGCTTCGAATAAGACCTCGGTAGTAGTCATTGAATGACAGGCCCCGTGGTTGGAATAGCCGTTCATTTAGAAGCCTATGTCTTACTTGGACAAAGCGTTGTTTGATTTCGTCGGCGATCAGTCCAACAGCCGGATTCTGCAACTGACCGGAGATGCCAGAACTCTCTGACAGCACATCGGTTACGGCCAGCACATCGCCGGCGCTTAGAGCAACGCAGCGCTGGCCGATTACGTCTATCTTCGCATTCGGGTGATCAAACTCGATCGTGAGAAACGGAGCACTCACCATGCGGTCAGCCGCAACGACGACGGATTCGCCTTGTTCGCAGAGCGCGGCGATACAGATCGTCATGGTTTGCGATCCCCCCAGCGGTTGCTGACGGCCTCTTTGGTGATCTGCCGGCGCTGCTGCGGTGTCAGCGCGTTGGCGCATGGGTGGGCGCCGTTCCGACCGCGCGGCCACTTGCGCTGGTCGACGCAGACCTCTCCGGTCTCGTCGGCCGCAATCTCGGCGATGTGTAGCGGGAGCGTTTCGCGGGGTCTCTTCTCCCCGTTCGGCCCGATCATCGATTTACCCTCGTGGATCGTCGGGCGCCGGGTTGACGGCAGGCACCCGTGTGTTTGCAACACGGTGCTATGGCCGCAGCAGCGCGTCAACCCGAGAGGTACGACCGGATGTCGAGTCCTGTCAACCCTTGCGGTTGTAATTGGGACACTACAATGCGGGCGGGTTCCACTCGACGGAGGGATCGTAGTCGGGATCGGGTGGCTCCTGCGGGGGGCGCTCGGCGTCGGGAACGTGGCGGAGGTTGACGCGGATGCGGGTCCAGATCGAGTGGCGGCCGCGCATGGCGTCGACCAGCACGTCGTCGGGTTGCAGGCACGCCGCCGCCTGGGGATGGCGCGTGCGCCAGCGGTCCAGGCCGGCCTGCGCCTCGGCTTCCGTTTTCGCCTGGGCTATCACGATCAGCGGCATGACCGAGCGGCGCCGGCCGGTGGGGGAGGGGCCGCTACGCCGGCGTGACGGATTCACGCGCCGCGGCTCGCCCCGCTGCCGGCCGAAGTGAGGGGGCCAGGGCGCGTCGCCGCCCAGCCCCTCCGCCTCGTGGCGGGCGGAGACTGCCAGCAGCGACTCCAGCGATCCAGGATGGGCGTCCATGTCCGCGGCCGGATCGCCGGCCTCGCGCAGCCGCGCCGGCATGGTGCGGAGCGTGAAGTCCGCCGGCTCGCACGCCGGCACCTCCTCCCAAGTGAGTGGAGCGGAGACCATCGCCCGCTGGTTGGGCCGCACCGAGTAGGCGGCGGCGATGGTGCGGTCCTTGGCGTTCTGGTTGTAGTCCAGGAACACGCCGACCCGCTCCTCCTTCCACCACTTGCTGGTGGCCAGGCCGGGGGCGCGCCGCTCCACCTCGCGGGAGACGGCGAGCGCGGCGCGGCGCACCTCGGTGAAGCCCCAGCGGGGTTCGATGCGGGCGTAGACGTGCATGCCGCGCGAGCCCGAGGTCTTGGGCCACGCGACCAGGTGGTTCTCCTGCAGCACCTCGCGCGTGACGGCGGCGACCCGCCGCACGGTCTCCCAGGGGACGCCCGGGCACGGGTCGAGGTCGATGCGCAGCTCGTCCGGGTGCTCCATCGCAGTGGTGCGCACGGCGTGCGGGTTCAGGTCGATGTTGCCCAGGTTGGTCATCCAGGCGAGCTGCGCGGGCTCGGTGACCACCAGCTCGTGGGCGGTACGGCCGGACGGGAAGCGCAGCTCCACGGTGGGCACCCAGTCCGGGCGCTTGGCCGGCGCCCGCTTCTGGAAGAACCCCTCGCCCGTGATGCCGTCCACGTAGCGCTTGAGGACGATGGGCCGGTCGTACACGGCGCGCACGGCGCCCTCGGCTACCTCCAGGTAGTAGCGGACCAGCTCCAGCTTGGTGATGCCGGCCTCCGGGAAGTAGACCTTGTCCGGGTTGGAGACGCGTACCTCGCGCCCGCCGACGTCGAGCGTCTCCGCCGGTGTCCTGCTCGCCACGGCGGACACTATCGCCCGAATCGCGTCGCCTGTGGGCCCGCCTTTGGTAGTCTGTGCGAGTGCCGGAGTTGCAGGGGCGGGTTTCCGCGGACGCGATACTGGAGGCGCTGGACGAGCTGCGCACGCTGACCGTGCTCGACGACGGCGCGCAGTCGTTCCGGGCGCGCGCCTACGGGAGGGCGCTCGCCGTCCTGCGCGACGAGGCAGGCGAGGCCGTGCCGGCCATGACCGAGGCGGAGCTGGTGGCGCTGCCGGGCGTGGGCGCCACGATCGCGCGCAAGATCCGCGAGTACGCCGACACCGGCACGATGGCCAAGCTGGAGCGGCTGCGGGAGCGCTATCCGCCGGAGTATCAGCGGCTGGTGAGCATGCCGGGCGTCGGCCCGAAGACGCTGGCCCGCCTGCGGCGGGAGCTGGGCATCGACTCGATCGACCGGCTGCAGGACGCGCTGGCGAGCGGCGCGGTCGACGCGATGCCGGGGCTGGGCAAGGGCGTCAAGGCGGCGCTGGCGCGGGGCGAGCGGTTCCTGGTGGAGATGGGGCGCGACGCTTGGCCGATCGCACGGGTCATGCCGGTCGCCGAGCGCATCGCCGGCGATCTGGCGCAGGCCGACGGGGTGGAGCGGGTGCAGGTGTCCGGAGAGCTGCGCCGCCTGCTGCCGATGGTGCGCGAGGCACGGCTGGTGGCCGGTGCCGCCGATCCGGCGCCGGTGCTGCGCCGGTTCGCCGGATTGCCCAACGCGCGCGCCGTGGAGACCGCGTCCGCCGGCGCCACGCTGATGACCCATCGCGGGCTGCCGGTGCGGCTGGACGTGGTGCCGGCGGAGCGGTTCGCGGCCACGCTGTTTCACACCACGGGCTCCGATCGGCACCTGCGGGATCTCGCCGGCCGGGCGGCCGAGCGCGGCCTGCGGCTGGACGCGGACGGGCTCACGGACGCGGAGGGCGCGCCGGTCCGCGTCGTGGACGAGGCCGAGCTCTACGGCCGGCTGGGGTTGCCGTTCGTCCCGCCGCCGGCGCGGCAAGGGTCAGGCGAGGTCGATGCCGCCGCGGCGGGCCGATTGCCGCCGCCGGTGTCGCTGGCGGACATCAAGGGCGACCTGCATCTGCATACGGATCTGTCCGGGGACGGGGTCTCCACCCTGACCGAGGTCGTGGGCGCCGCGCGCGAACGCGGCTACGCGTACCTGGCGGTCACCGACCATGCCGAGGCGATCGGCCGCAACGGCGCGAGCCGCGAGGGCCTTCTCGATCAGCGCCGCCGGCTCTCCGGCGAGCAGGAGCGGCACGGCGACATCCGGCTCCTGCACGGGGTCGAGCTCAACATCGCCGCGGACGGCAGCATGGACTACGACGCGGCGTTCCGCGGCAGCTTCGACTGGTGCGTCGCCTCGGTCCACTCCGGGTTCGATCTGGACCGGGCACGCCAGACCGAGCGCATCATCACAGCGATGCGGGATCCTGCCGTGAACGTCATCGGCCACCTCACCGGGCGCATGCTGGGCAAGCGGCCGGCGGTCGAGCTGGACTTCGAGCGGATCGTCGACGCCGCCCTCGCCACCGGCACGGCGATCGAGATCAACAGCGGGCTGCCTCGTCTCGATCCCGACACGGCGTTGCTGCGCCAGGCCGCACGGGCGGGCGTCACCTTCGTGATGAGCACCGACGCCCATCACGTGCGCGAGTTCGACCGCATGCGCTGGGGGGTGCAGCTCGCCCAGGGCGGCTGGGTCTCCCCCGAGGCGATCGCCAACACCTGGCCGGCGGAGCGCTTCCTGTCCTGGGTCCGCAACGCCCGCGGCGGTTGACGGAAGCCATGCGTGCCCGATTCAGCCGTGGCGAGCGCAGTTGGGTCCTGTACGACGTGGCCAACTCCGCCTATTCGCTGGCGGTCACCACCGCGGTGTTCCCGCTGTTCTTCAAGAACGAGATCGCCGCCGGGGTTCCGGGCGCCACCTCCACGGCGTGGCTGGCGTTCGCCAACAGCCTGTTCACGCTGGTGGTGGCCGTGCTGGCGACCGGGCTCGGCCCCATGGGTGACTACGAGGGCCGCAAGAAGCGGTTCTTCGCGTCGTTCTTCGTGCTGGGGGTGACCGCCACCGGCGCGATCGCCTTCGCCGCCACGGGCCGGCCGTTGGCGGCCCTGGCGCTGTACGTCGTCTCCGCCATCGGCTTCGCCGGCGCCAACGTGTTCTACGACGCGTTCCTGACCGACGTCACCACGCCGAAACGCATGGACCGAGTGTCCGCGGCCGGCTTCGCGTGGGGATACGTCGGCGGATCGCTGCCGTTCGTCGTGTCCATGGCGGTGATGATGGGCCTGCCGCAGCTCGGCCTGACCATCGACGGCTGGGGGGTGCGGATCGCGTTCCTGATCGCGGCGCTGTGGTGGCTGCTGTTCACGGTGCCGATGCTCCGGCACGTGCGGCAGGTCCATTTCCTGCCCGCCGCCGGACGCGGCGTCATCGACACCGTCCGCGACGGGATCGGACGGGTGGTGAACGTGGTGCGGGAGATCCGCCGCTACCGCACGGTGATGCTGTTCCTGCTGGCCTACTTCTTCTATATCGACGGTGTCGGCACCATCATCAAGCTGGCGACCGCCTACGGCACCGACATCGGACTGTCGGCGCAGACCGTGCTGGTGGTGCTACTGGTCGTCCAGGTCGTGGCGTTCCCGTGCACGCTGCTGTACGGGAAGCTCGCCGCGCTCACCTCACCGCGGACGATGCTGCTGGCCGGCATCGGGGTCTATACCGTGGTGACGGCGCTGGCGTTTGCGATCCCGCGCCTGCCCGTGCCCGCGCAGGTGCCGACGTTCTGGGTGATCGCGCTGCTGGTGGCCACCTCCCAGGGCGGCATCCAGGCGCTGTCCCGCTCCTACTACGCGCGGCTGATTCCCGCCGACTCGGCCGCCGAGTTCTTCGGCTTCTACAACATATTCGGGAAGTTCGCGGCGATCCTGGGACCGCTGCTGGTCGGCGTGTTCGCGCAGGTCACCGGCGACACCAGCACCGGCGTGCTCAGCCTGGTAGCGCTGTTCGTGATCGGCGGCGTGCTGCTCCTGCGCGTCCCCGCGGTGCCGGAAGACGCCCGGGCCCGCTGAAGACGATCAGCGGGCCCGGGCTCCTGCAGGCCGTCCTTCCGGTATGTGCTCCCCGTCTCGATGACCGAGAAGCCCATCGCCTCATGGAAACGGATTGACTCCGGGTCCGGGAGCCACACCTGCAGCAGCGCATCCGTGCCGCCCCGTCTTGCGTGCGCGCGCATCTGTTCCCGCACCAGCCGGCGGCCGATCCCCCGACGGCGATGCGACTCGGCGACCTCGATCCACTCGACGATCACCCAGCGCCGGTACTCGGGGTGATCGGCGACGTGGCGGCTCAACCCCCACACCAGGCACTCCCCGACCTGCCGACCGTCAAGGCGGGCAACAAGCTCCCACTCCGGCACCTCGGGATCCTGCCGCCACTCCAGGGACAGGCCGTCGATTCGAGCCGGCACCCGAAGATCCAGGTCCGCCAGCCGCGCGTGCATCATTGCCGTCCGGGACGTCACCGCAAATTCGTGTTGTTCGAGCCCCGCGCCGAGGTGGGCCCAGGCAACCGGCACGCCATACCGGGCCGGGCACACGCCGCAGCCGTCACCGGCGGTGATGTGGCGGCATCCCAGACGGGACACCCGTCCGCATGCCGCTTCCAGCAGGGTGCGGAGGCCGACCTGGGACTCAGGATCAGACAGCAGCCACAGGATCTCGGCCCCATCGCGGCCGCCGCCCGGCAGTCGTCCGTCGGACCAGCGTGGATCGCTCCGGTCAGGCAGCCACAGAGCCGCGGCCGCGACCGATCGCTCGCCGTCCATGGCGCACACGATCTCCGTCGTGCCGGCATGAGGCTCCTCGCGGAAGTAGGGCCCATACTGCAACGGATCGCACAGCACCGAAGCCAACTGGCCCTCGGTGAGCTCCCAGCCGGGTGTCAGCAGACCGAGATGGCGGTTCGCCAGCCCTGTGAGGCCCGGCAGCAACCTGTCGCGATACTCGACGACCTGCATATTCTCGTCCTTCCGCGGAACCTCACTGGCCGGTGATTGTGGGTGGCGGTCACGATTTGACATTGCGGTCGCTGCCAAGAGAATAGAGGCGGTGTCTTCGGTCAAGGAAGCAGCTCAGGCGGTCATCGAACGACTTCGTGACGACGCCACATGGGACGATCTGATGTACGAACTCTACGTCAAGCAGAAGATCGAGCAGGGCATCGCCGATGTCGAGGCTCAGCGCGTGGTGCCGCACGATCGCGTCAAGACCGAACTGCTGGGCAGTGAGAGTTAGCTGGTCGGATAGCGCACGAGACGACCTCCGCGACATTCGAGAGGTTGGATCTTCGGCTTGAAGCGCCAGTCGAACGAGCCATCGTTCGCGTGCGCGTGGCGGGCGCAGCGGTCGCAGTCCGCGGCCAGCGCGCGGGTGTCGATCCCGCGGCATCGCTCGGGCGTTCGCTCCAGGTTCGCAACCGCCTTGGCGAGGTTCTTGCGCACGCCGGCCATGTTGCCCTGCTCGGCCTTCACCATCGCCGCCGCCACCTGGATGACTGCCTGCAGGAAGGCGCCTTCGTCCGAGCCCTTCCTGCGCAGCCAGAGCGCCTCCCACGCCTCGTGTGCGTGCCAGTGATCGCCGGCCGCGTAGAGCTTCAGGCCGCGTGCCCACGCGTCTTCATCCGCGTTCGGTGCGTCATCCGGGTCCGGATCGTTCATCTGCCCGTGCCGAGCATGGTACCGTCGGCGGGATGACTACGGCACTCAATCACGTCGGCGGCGGATGGCAGCAGTCCGCCGGAGCCGACTTCCTGGACGTCCACAACCCGGCGACCGCCGCCGCGATCGGCCGCGTCGTGGTGTCGTCCGCGAACGACCTGGACGCGGCGGTGGAGGCCGCCACGGCGGCCGGCCGGGAGTGGCGCAACACGCCGGTGGAGGACCGCATCCAGCCGCTGTTCCGGCTCAAGGCGCTGATGGACGAGCGCACCGACGAGCTGGCGCGCATCATCACCGAGGAGAACGGCAAGACGCTGGCCGAGTCGGTGGGCGAGTTGAAGCGCGCGATCGAGAACGTGGAGGTGGCGTGCGGGACGCCGACGCTCATGCAGGGCGACTTCCTGGAGGACGTGGCCGCGGGCATCGACGAGCTGATGGTCCGGCAGCCGGTCGGCGTGTGCGCGATCGTCTGCCCGTTCAACTTCCCGGCGATGATCCCGTTCTGGTTCTTCCCGTACGCGGTCGCGTGCGGGAACACCTGCATCATCAAGCCGTCCGAGCGCACGCCGCTGACCATGCATGCCGTGTTCGAGTTGCTGGAGGAGGCGGGATTCCCGCCCGGCGTCGCCAACTTGGTCAACGGCGATCGCGGCGTCGTCGACGCGATCCTGGAGCACCCGGGGATCAGGGCGGTGAGCTTCGTCGGCTCCACGCCGGTGGCCCGGCACGTATACGCCACCGGGTCGGCGGCCGGCAAGCGCGTGCAGGCGCAAGGCGGCGCCAAGAACCCGATCGTGGTGCTGCCGGACGCCGACATCGACGCGACCTGCACAATCGCGGCGGACAGCGCGTTCGGCTGCGCCGGGCAGCGCTGCCTGGCCGCATCGCTGGCGATCACGGTGGGGGATGCCGCCGATCCGTTCGCCGACGCGATGGGACAGATCGCCAGCTCGCGCGTGGTGGGCAACGGCCTGGACGACGGCGTCGAGATGGGGCCGGTCATCACGCAGGAGAGCCGCAGCCGGATCGAGGGGCTGATCGGCACCGCCGCCGGCGAGGGGGCGCGCGTGGTCGTCGACGGCCGCGGGCGCGCGGTCGACGGCCATTCCGGCGGGTCGTTCGTGGGGCCGACCCTGCTGCGCGGGGTGCAGCCGGCAGGCACCGTAGCCGGCACCGAGATCTTCGGACCGGTGCTGGGCGTGATGGAGGTGGCCGACGTCGACGAGGCGATCCGCTTGGTGAACGGCGGCCGCTACGGCAACATGGCGTGCCTGTTCACCGGCAGCGGCGCGGCCGCCCGGCGCTTCCGGCACGAGGCGGACGTGGGCAACATCGGCATCAACCTGGGCGTGGCGGCGCCCATGGCGTTCTTCCCGTTCTCGGGATGGCGCGACAGCTTCTTCGGCACCCTGCACGGCCAGGGCAAGCACGCCATCGAGTTCTTCACGCAGACCAAGGTGGTCGTCGAGCGCTGGCCCGAGGGCTGGTCACGCCGGTTCTGAGGCACGTGAGCACGACCGACGCCGCGGCGTTCCAGCGGGACGGCTACCTGCTGGTGCGGGGCATGTGGGCGGATGCGGAGGTGCGCGCCATCCGCTCGGCGGTGGCGCGGGCGCTCGAGGACGGCCTGGACTCCACCGGCGTGCGCGTGTTCTCGCCGGAGCGCACGCCGCCAGACCTGCTGCGGATCTGCACGGAGGACCCGATGCGGTCGGCGGTGCGGGCGATCATCGGGCCGCGCGTGGAGTTCCTGAGCGTCAAGCCGGTGGTCAAGACGCGCCGCATCGCCACGGCCTCTCCCTGGCACCAGGACTGGCCCTACTGGAAGGGGGCGCACAAGGTGTCGGCCTGGATCGCCCTGGACCGGGCGGAGATCGACAACGGCTGCCTGCGCGTGGTCGCCGGATCGCACGCCCGCGCCTGGGATCACCACCGGCACGACGGTCCCGACGGTTTCGGCAACCGTGTCTCGGAGGAGGACGTGGCCGCGGCGTTCGGCGCCGCCGCGCTGCGGTCGGTGCCGATGGCGCCCGGCGACGCGCTGTTCTTCCACGACCGGCTGCTGCATGGCTCCCACCCGAACTCCAGCGGCCGCGACCGCTGGGCGCTGATCCCCACCTACCGCGACGCGTCGGTCGCGGACGACCATACACTGCCGGAGCTCTGGCGGGCGCCGATCACGCTGGGATAGCATCGGCCATGGCCTTTTACGAGATTCGCCGGTACGAGATCGTCCCCGGCAAGATGGACGAGTGGCTGAGCCTCATGGAGGGGACGATCATCCCCTTCCAGGTGGCGCGCGGCATGGTGATCGCCGGCAGCTTTCGCGGCGAAGAAGACGACACCGTCTACATCTGGATCCGCCGCTTCGAGTCGGAAGTGGAGCGGGAGCGCCTCTACGAGGCGGTCTACGAGGACGAGGAGTGGAAGCGGACGATCAGCCCCCGCGCGGGCGAGCTGATCAACCGCGACACCATGCAGGTGACCCGCGTCACGCCGACGTCCCGGTCCGTCCTGCAGTAGATCGGTCGAGCCGTCGCGACTCTGGCCTTGCCCGTCTCCGGTGGCCGGGGGCTCGGCGATCGGCTACCGTGAGGACATGTCCGAAGCGATCGCGACCACGGCTCGGAAGGTCAGTGCTGCGAAGGCAGGCGTTCCGGGGGCGGTGCGCCGGCACCCGGAACCGCTGGTGTTTCCGGGGTGCCACCCGGTACGCATCCCGCGCGATGCGATCGACGATGAAGAGATCCGCATCGAGTACTGGGACGCCGATACCGAGATCGCCATGATCTGCGACCCGCCGGTCAGCTACTACCACGAACGCCCGGCTTCGCGCCTTGCCCGGATGGCCGACCGGATCGCGGCGGTACGCGGCGCGCCGATTGAGGCGGGCGGCCACACCGACCTGTTGGTGCGCAACGCCCGCGGCGAGCGGCAGCGTATCATGCAGGCCGACCAGATCCTGTTCCTGCGCCCGGCGCAGACTGCACCGGCAGGCAACGCGGTCGAGGTGAGCACGGACGCGTTGCCGGACGTGGTGCTGGAGGTAGACAACACCACGGACGTGCGGCGCAACAAGCTCCGGCTGTACGAGTCGTGGGGCTTTCCCGAGGTCTGGGTGGAGGTGCCAGAAGAGCCCCAGCCGAACCGGCCGGCGTCGTTGCGTCCGGGGCTGACGATCCATCTGCGGGAATACGGCGGCTTTCGCCCGGCGGCGGCGAGCCGGGCGTTTCCGGGCTGGACGGCGGAGGAGATACACCGCGCGCTGAACGAGGCGGAGCTTTCCGAGCACACCGCCGACGTGCTGGACCGCGTGGGACGAGCGCTGGGCGCCGCCGCTGGCACCGTCCCGGATGACGATCCGTTCCTGCGCCGGCAGCGCCGGGAGAGTCGGCAGGAAGGGCTGCATGCGGCGGTGTTCGAGATCTTCACGGCACGGGGTGTTCCCGTGTCACGCGCCACGGCGGCCTGGTTGGAAGACGTCCCGGACGTATCCGAGGCGGCGCTGGTGCGGGCGGCGCTGGCGTGCCGCGACGAGGACGATTTTCGGCGCCGGCTTCAGAGGTAGCGTTTCTCGGCGGGGGAGCCGGCCGGCGGTTCACTCGTGGCGCAGGGCGTCCACGGGGTCCATGCGCGCGGCGCGGCTGGCCGGGTAGAGCCCTGACGCCAGGCCGGTCCCGAACGCCAGCAGGAACGCCAGCCGCACGGTCCCGAGGGAAATCAGCCCCGGCCACTGGGTCGCCTCCGCGACGATGGTGATGGCGGCCGCCGCCAGGCCGATGCCGGCGAGCCCGCCGCCGCCGCAGATCAGCACCGCTTCCGCGACGAACTGGTTCAGGATCGACGCCTGCTGGGCGCCGATCGCCTTGCGCGTGCCGATCTCCCGCGTCCGCTCGCGCACGGAGACCAGCATGATGTTCATCACGCCGATGCCGGCCACCACCAGCGCGATCACGCCCAGGAGGGAGACCATGGTGGTGATGGTGGCGGTAGTGCTGTCGATCGTCTCCAGGAGCTGGTTCATGTCCTCCACCACGAACTTGCGGTGCCGGCCGTCGTGGCGGCCGTGGTTGGCGTCGAGGATCGCCAGGATCTGCTGCTTGGCCGCGTCGATCTGGCGCAGGCTGGCCGCCTGACCCCAGAGGAAGAAGATCCCCTGCCAGCCGGTGAGACGCTGCAGCGTCGACACCGGCAGGAACACCCGATCGTCGACCGATCCGGCAAAGCTGGTGACCCCCAGCAGACCCTGCTCCTCCGGATCGAGCACGCCGACCACCTCCAGCTCGAACCACGTGCCGACGGAGATCAGCTCGCCGAGCGGCGACCCGTCCGGGAACAGCCTGGCCGCGATCTCGGAACCGATCACCGCCACCTTGCGCTGCAGGCGCTCGTCGTCGGGGTTGAGGAACCGGCCCTGCGCCACGCTGACCGTGCTCGCCGCGAGGTAGTAGTGCAGCGTGCCGTAGAGCGTCGTGTCGGGGTCGCTTGAGCGGTCCCGGTAGCGGACGGTCTGGCCGCTGATCATCACCTCGGGCGTCACCGCCTTGACCGCGTCGGCCTGGGCGTTGATCTGCTCCACGTCCTCGATGGTGATGAACTCCGTTTCGTAGCGCTCGCCGTCGGCGTCGCGCGCCCGCCAGTCGGGCATCACCATCAGCGAGCCGGCCCCGAAGCTGGAGATCGCGTCGCGCACCACGACCTTGGCGCCGTCGCCGAGACCGACGATGGCGATCACGGAGCCCACGCCGATGGTGATGCCCAGCACCGCCAGCACGGCGCGGAACCGGTTGGTGGCCACCGCGGCCGCCGCCTCGAACACCAGCGACCCGGGACGCATGCCCGGCAGAAAGCGCCGTCTCGCCGGCGGGCTTCCGGGCGATGGGGTGGGTCGGGCGATGCGCAGCGCCATGCGGGGTGCCGGGGCCTTACTCGCGGCTCAGGGCCACCACCGGTGGCAGGCGGGCGGCCTTGCTGGCCGGGTAGACGCCGAAGAACAGGCCGATCGCGATCGAGACGCCCAGGCCGACCGCGGCTACCTGCGGCAGGATCAGGCTCCAGCCCAGCGCCACCGCCACCGCCAGCGTGCCGCCGAATCCCAGGATCACGCCGACCGTCCCGCCGAGCAGGCAGATCACCACCGACTCGATCAGGAACTGGCCCATGATGTCGCCGTCGCGGGCGCCGACCGCCTTGCGCAGCCCGATCTCGCGGGTGCGCTCCGAGACCGAGACCAGCATGATGTTCATGATCCCCATGCCGCCGACCAGGAGCGAGATGCCGGCGACCAGGGTCACCACCGTGGTGATGATGTCCAGCACCTGCCCCTCCGTCTCGATGCGCGCCTGGTCGGTCTCCACGGCAAAGGGAAGGAGCGAGTCGGAGCCCGGCAGCACGCGGTCCAGGAAGAACTGGACGCGAGTGATCGACTCGACCAGGCGCGCGCTGTCGCGGGCGCGCATGGTCACCTCCGGGACGTGCGGCCCGAGGTCCCCCCACTCGTGGATGGTGCTGTACACGTCGTACAGCAGGTACGCGGTGCGGTCGTCGGAGCCGTCGCCGGCGGAGCTGAGGCCGCGCTGGTCCAGCACGCCGATGACCTGCAGGTGGAGCCGGCCGACCTGCACCGTGGCCCCCACCGCGCTCTGGGGATCTCCGAACAGCGCGCCCGCGGTACGGTTGCCCAGGACGATCACGTGGCGCTTCGTTCGCAGGTCGTCGTCGTCCAGAAAACGGCCCGCCAGCAGTGGCGGGGACCAGATGTCGCCGTACTCGGGGCCCACGCCGAAGAGCTGCGCGTCCTCTTCGGTGTTGCGGAAGCCGACCGCGGCTTCGCCACGCACCAGCGGGGTGAGCCAGCTCGTGTCGCGCACCAGGTCGTGGATGCCCGCAACGTGGTAGTCGCGCAGGTATTGCCGCCGCTTCTCGCCGCGCTCCCACCAGTTGTCGCTGCGTTCCGGCTCGATCCAGTACAGGGCGCCGCCGAGCGCGGCGACGTCCTCCATCACCGCCCGGCGTCCCATGATGCCGATCGCCATCACCGCGATCACGGAGGCGACGCCGATCACCAGGCTGAGGATGGTCAGCGCGGTGCGCAGCTTGTTGTGGCGCACCGTATCGAACGCCTCGCGGATGCCCTCGGTCACCTTCACGACGGCGGCTCCGCTGCAGGAGGAGTGGCCGAGACGCTCGCCGGCCGCCGGGTCACCGGCTCGTCGCGGGTGATCAGCCCGTCCCGCAGGTGAATGACGCGGCGGCTGTAGGCGGCGATGTCGGCGTCATGAGTGACCAGGATGATGGTGGAGCCCGACAGGTTGAGCTCGGTGAGGAGTTGCATGATCTCCTCGCCGGTGGCGGAGTCCAGGTTGCCGGTGGGCTCGTCCGCGAACACGATCGACGGGTAGTTGACCAGCGCGCGGGCGACGGCGACGCGCTGGCGCTGGCCGCCGGACATCTCGGTGGGACGGTGCCGCACGCGGTCCCCCAGGCCGACGCGCTCCAGGGCCTCGGTGGCGCGCCAGCGGCGGTCGCGGCGCCTGACGCCGGCATAGATCATGGGCAGCTCGACGTTGCGCAGCGCGGTCAAGCGCGGCAGCAGGTTGAAGGTCTGGAAGATGAAGCCGATGCGCTCGTTGCGGACGCGCGCCAGCTCGTGGTCGGACATCCGCGACACGTCGGAGCCGGCCAGCTCGTAGGTGCCGGCGGTGGGCCGGTCCAGGCAGCCGACGATGTTCATCAGCGTCGACTTGCCCGACCCGGACGGTCCCATGACCGCCACGAACTCGTGCTCGTCGATCGACAGGTCGACTCCGGCGAGGGCGGTGACCGTGACGTCCGCGCCCATCGGGTAGACCTTGGTGATGCCGGCCAGGCGGATCATGACCCTTCCGTGGACGCCTCTTCGGCCGGCTGGTCTTCTGCGGGAGCCTCATCCGGGGCGGGGCGGCCGTCGGCCTGGGAGTCATCCGGCTCGACCATCACCGACAGGCCGTCACGCAGCAGCGCCAGGTTCCCGACCACGACCAGCTCGCCCGGCTCGACGCCCTCTTTCACTTCGACTTGGCTGGGGGTGGATACGCCGATCTGGACCTGGCGGCGCTCCAGGACGTACTGGCCGTCCTCTCCCTCGACCGGACTGGCCACGAACGCGATCGTCGCACCGGCCCGCTCCAGGAGCGCCGCGTAGGGGACGGCGGTGGCGTCCTGCTTCAGCTCGGCGTCGATGCGCGCGCGGCAGGACGCTCCGGCCAGCAGCCGCGCGCCGTCCGGCAGGCTGCCCTCGTCGACGTCCACGTCGATGGTGACCAGCGGCACGTTGCCCGTCTGCTCCATGCTCGGCGGCACCAGCGTGATCGTCCCCAGCAGCTCGACGTCGCGCAGGGTCTCGGTGGTGAGCACCACCTCCTGGCCGAGCCGGATCTTGCCGATGTCGACCTCGTCGATCTGCACGCCGGCCAGAATGTCGTCCAGGGTCTCCACCGTGGCGACCGGCCGGCCGGCGCCCAGGTGGTTGCCGAGGGTCGCTTCCAGCTTGGTCACCGTCCCGTCGAACGGCGCCACCACGGTCGCCTGGCGCAGGTTTTCGGCGGCCCGCTCGGCGGCGAGCCGCGCCTGGATGACGCCGGGGTCGTCGGCGATGATGCGCGCGTCGCCGCCGGCATCCATCGGCGGTTCGGCATCGACCGGCAGGCTGGCCGCCAGGTTGAGCTCGGCGCGGGCGCTCTGCAGGGCGTCGAGTGCGTCGCGCTCGGCCTGCTCGGCCTGTGCGAGCTGATCGTCGGACACGGTGCCGCTGCCGTGCAGGGTCCGGTTGCGCTCCAGCGAGCGGACGCGGTCTTCCCACGTCCGCTCCGCCGAGACGATGGTGGCGCGCAGCTTGGCCAGCCGGTGCGCCAGGCCGAGCTCGGTCTCGCGCAGCGACGCCTGCGCCTGCGCCAGCGCGTTGCGCAGCTCCGACTGCTCGAAGCGGACCAGCGTCTGCCCGGCCGTGACCGGGTCGCCCACCTGGACCGGAATGGCGATCGCCCGCCCACCCACGTCGGACGTGACCTCCACGCTGCGCCGCGAACGGAAGGTGCAGCTCCCGACGACGCGGGTCTGCATGGTGGTGACCACCGCCTCCTCGACCTCCACCGGCACCGCCTCGGCCAGCGGGTCGCTCCGGAACAGGCGGCTGAGCGCGAAGCTGGCGACGACCAGCAGGACCACGGCGATGCCGGCGAAACGGAGGAGCAGTTTGGTTCGTCGTTTCATGTCTCGGACTCCTTCACGCCAGACCCCCTCACGCCAGAATGGCCAGCCGTCCGCCCACGGCCGTGTCGACCAGCGCCCACAGCGCCGCGATGCAGGCGGTCTGCGCCAGCGCGCGTCGCGCGGGCAGGCGCAGCAGCACGGCGGCGCCGAACGCCAGCACCGCCAGGGACCACAGCGCGAACGGATCGGTCAGCAGCACCCCGAAACGCTCGACGACCGCGGGCAGGTTCCAGCCGGCCATCGACGCCAGGTCGAAGCGCGCGACGATCAACTCCCGGTACTCGGCAACGGTAGTCACGTTGGCCGCCGACTCCGGGTCCGTCGCCAGGGTGAGGGCCCCCGACAGCAGCCGCCGGACGGCGAGCGGAACGAAGGCGGCGCCCACCAGGCGTATCGACGCGCGGGGCCGGTCGGGGGCGATCGGCTCCTCGCCGCCGAAGAACTGCGTCAGCACCATCAGCGCCACCCAGGTCATGCCCAGGGCGGCCAGCAAGGCGGCCGAGGCCAGCATGACGCGAAGCGTCTTCGCGCCGGGCGTGGACGGCGCGATCAGGCGGCTGTACGCGCGGGCCTGCTGCTCGTGGATACGATCCTCGCCGCTGAACACGGCCGCGCGCTCGGCGATGTGGCGCGCCTCCACCAAGGCGATCTCCCGCATGACCGGCGAGCGGGCGTGCCACAGGATCAGGGTTTCGCCGACGGCGGTGATGCCGAACACCAGCACCAGCACGGCGAACATGGAGAAGGTCGGCGTGTCCTTCGGGTCGAAGGCGCGACCCGGCTGGGTGGCCGCGCGCGTCAACGCCGCGAGGAACCGCACGCCCAGAACGTAACGGACCGGGTTCCGTTCGTCACGTTGCTCACTCCTCGCGCGGGCCGCCACCATCACTGTGTGGAATAATCATACCCCATCACATAGTCAAGGCGAAAGTTAACTTTTTGAAGGGGCCGGACCCCCTGCCCCGATGCTATGCGTATGAGACTCGAGGCTTGATCACCAGCTCCGTGATGCAGGCGCGGTCGGGCAGGGTGGCCGCCAGCAGCGCGGCGGCCGCCACGTCCTCCGGCTGCAGCATCGCCCGGCGCCGTTCGGCGCTCACCGGCTCCGGGCGCCGGTCCAGGATCGGCGTCTCCACCTCGCCCGGGAGGATGACCGTGGAGCGGATGCCGTTGCGGGATTCCTCCTCGTTGATCACCGCGTTCAGTCCCATCACGCCGTGCTTGGCCGCGCTGTAGGCCGCGCCGGCCAGGCTGGAGCCCCATCGTCCCGCGGTCGAGCCGATGTGGACGATCGTTCCGCCGCCTGCCGCGCGCATCGCCGGCAGCGCGACCCGCACGCAGTAGAAGACGCCCGACAGGTCCACCGCGACCGTCTGGTCCCAGTCCGGAAGCGACACGCCTGCGACCGAGCGGGGGTTGGTGTTGATGCCGGCGTTGTTGACCAGGACCGTCGCCGGCCCGTGCGCATTCGCCGCTTCGTCGAAGGCGGCCTGCACGGCGTCATGGTCCGATACGTCGCAGGGACAGGAGTGCACGCGGACGCCGCCGATCCGGCCGGCGACCTCGGCAAGCGGCTCGGGACGCCGGCCGATCAGGGTGACCGCGGCTCCCGCGCCGTGCAGCGCGACGGCGATGGCTGAGCCGATGCCGGTACCGGCGCCCGTGACGATGGCAGCGGTACCGTCGAGCGCCGCCACTACGAAATCCTCGTGGAGAGCATGAAGTGCTTCATCGTGGCGGCAGTGTAGGATGCCGCCACGCCCATGGGAAACCTGACGCTGTCACGCCTGCGCCGTGCCGCTTTCATCGTCCTGACCGCAACGGTGGTGGTGGTCACCGCCGCGCTGGTGGTCGCCGTGGCGTTGCCCGACTCGCCGCAGGAGGTGACCGAGCGGTTCCTGCGCGCCCGCTATGCCCGCCACACCGAACGGCTCTACGAGCTTGCTTCCGCTGCCGATCGGGCCGAGCGCACGCTGGAAGAGTTCCTGGAGGTCAATCCGCCCTTTCCGGAGGCGTTCCAGCCGGGCGTCGACGCCCTGGCGGCAGCGATACGCTTCTCGGCGGGCGTGACGGACGTGACCGGCGACCAGGCGCGGGTGACGATCCTCGCGGCGCTGCCCAACTCCGCCGACGGCGACCTGAATGCCCTGCTGCACGCCGTGGAGGCCGACCACGCGTTCGGCGGGGCGGAATCGCCGCGGGACGTCGTGCGCAGCATCCGCGCCGACGCGCGCGCCGGCCGCCTGCCGACCGTGGAGGTGACCGAGACCGTGGACCTGATCCGCGAGGGCGGCCGATGGCGGGTGATCATGGGCTGGGACGCCGATCTGCCGGTGACGCTGGCCGCCCTGGTGGACGACGGCCTGCCGCTGGAGTTCACGGTCGTCTCCGAACCGGAGTTGCGCGTGCGGCCCGGCGAGACCGCGCGCGCCACGTTCGCGGTGCGCAACGCCTCGGACGAGCCCCTGCGCGTAATGGCGACGCACGCCTACACCCCGCCGGCCGCGCAGCGACACGTCGAGCTGATCCAGTGCTTCTGCTTCTTCGAGGAGCGCCTCGACCCCGGCGAGTCCCGCGAGCTGTCCCTGGTGTTCCGGCTGGGCTGGGACCTGCCGAGCGCGATCGACGCCGTGGACATCACCTACCGCTACGGCCCGGTCGACGTCGGCGGACTGGGCGATACGCCAGCGCCGGCTGCTGGCGGTTAGCTCTCTGCCGCGGTCTCCATTTCGCGGAGATCTACGTCGTCGAGTGGCGGGAGATCGGCATCGATGTCCGGGAACTCTTCGGGCAGCGGCCGCAGGCGCGACAGGACCTCAAGAAGCCGTTCGGTCTGCTCCGGTTGGAGGATGACCTGATCGTTCTTGCTGCGGACCATTGCCTCGTCGTCTGCCTGCACGAAGCCCCGTGACCCTCCGGCGCTACAACGAAACCGGCCGGCCGGTGCGCACGGACTCGATCGCAGCATCGCTGACCACGGAGCCGAACGCGCCGTGGCGGCCGGGCGACAGGTTCTCCGCGGCGCCGCGGGCCACGTCGATCAGGTTCGCGGAGGGGCCGCCGACCGGGTAGGTGTCCTCCAGCGGCTCGTACTCGGTAAGGCCGCCTTCACCGTCCACGGTAAGCGTCCCTTTCCACAGCTCCTGTTCCAGGACGCCGCCGGTGCCGTGAACGCGCAACTCGTAGTGCATCTTCGCCGGTGTGGCCGCCCCGTTGGAGGCCAGGCTGACCAGGGTGCCGTCGTCCAACACGATGACGATCGCGTCGTAGACGTCGACGGCCGCGCCGTCGTTCTCGAAGCGGGCGAACACCTCGACCGGCCGGCGCTCGGTCAGGTAGCTGACGTAGGCGGCTGGGTGAGACACCTGCGTGTAGATCTGGCCGCCGCCGGCGATCGCCGGGTCGCTGTACGAGGTCTGGCCGGGCACTAGATACGGCCGCTGGTGTTCGGAGCGCGCCTCGTCCGGGGCGGGCATCGCCTCGTCCCACTCCAGCCCGCGGTAGAGGCCCTCGGTGAGATTGGTGAACAGGATGCTGATCATCCGCACCGTGCCGATGCCTCCGGCGTGCAGCACGCGGCGCGCCTCCTGGCAATGGCGCGTGAAGTGATAGGTGGCGCCCACGATGAGGTGCAACCCCTGCGTGTCAGCCAGTCGCACCAGCTCCAGGCCTTCTTCACCGCGGATCGTGAAGGGCTTCTCGATCAGAACGTGCAGACCGCGCTCCAGCGCCGCCTTGCCCTGAGCGTAGTGGAGCTTCGGCACCGAGCTGATCGCCACGGCCTGCAGCCCGTCGATTGCCAGCACCTCCTCGGCGGTCGTGCAGGCGTGCGGCACGCCGAAGTCGCCCGCGATGCGCTTCGCCGTCTCCCGGTCGTGATGCTGGATCGCCACCAGCTCAGCGTGAGGGTTGTCCCGCAAGGCCGGCACGTGCGAGGTCGTCCCCCACCAGCCGGCGCCGATCACCGCGCACTTCACTCGCTCCATGCGCGCCAGCATAGGTCCGGCGCGGTCGCCGGCTCAACCGCTATTCACTGAGTGGCCCGCATGAAGGTCGCTGCCTGCGTCCGAACGCGGGCGATTGGCTTAGCGGCGAGGCAGCACGCGCATGCGGATCCCGAGCTGGCTGACCACGGAGAAGTGCCCCTTCCAGTCCACTTGCGTCTCAAGGCTGTCGGTCATGAATCGGGACAATTCCTTGGGGGGCATGCTGGGGAGCCGAAACAGGACGATGCCCGCGGGCGCCTTCAAGCCGGAGCGATAGGCCAAGTCACCGAAGTCCTTGTCGAATGTCACGAGCAAGCGGTCTTCCTTCGATGCGCGTTCCAGTACCTCCGGGTCGGCCGTGCCCGGTGCATCTTCGGAAACCCAGGATACGTCATGTCCCGCGTCGCGCAACCGTTCTACGGCGGCACCCGGCACGTTTTCGTCAGCAAGAATGTCCACGTGCTTGTGGGCTCAGGCAGCCCCGATCGGGAACACCTTCTCTGAACGCAGCAGGTCGCCGGCATAATGGAGGCAGGCGCGGATGTCCTCGCTGGTCAATTGCGGATAGTTCGTCAGGATGTCCGCCTCCGACCAGCCCTGCGCCAACAGCTCGACGATGAACTCGACCGTCATGCGAGTACCTCGCACGACCGGCTTGCCCGTCATCACGTTCGCATCAACGCCGATTCGGTCTTGCCACGTCATCTTCGAATCTCCGTATGCTCGGTGAGCCGCGACGGTTCACGACTACGTGCACAAGCATAGGTCCGGCGCGGGACGCCGCTCAACTGCTATCGTGGGCGTGTCATGCAGAGGATCAGGCGAGAGCAGGCCATGCGGTACGAGTTCGCCGCGGACGAGCCGCTCATCAGGGTGGAGCAGGGCGAGAGCTTCCAGGTGGAGACCGAGGACGCGGGTTCCGGACTGGTCACCGGGTCCGATATGGCCGACCGCATCCCGTCGCTGCCGACCAGGCGCTCGACGCCGCCGAAGAGCAACCCGGTAGGCGGGCCGATCGCGGTGGCCGGCGCCGAGCCGGGCGACCTGCTGGAGGTGGAGATCGAGACGATCGACCTGCAGCCCACCGGCTACACGAACTGGGGACCGGACCGCACGAAGATCGGCGACGACTTCCGCTGGCCGGAGCTGAACCGGTGGACGGTGCGCGTGTTCGAGCACCGCGACGGCAGCACCTTCCTGGACGGCGAGCGTCTGTGGCCGACCCGGCCGATGGTGGGCTGCATCGGCGTCGCCCCGGAGCGGGAGGCGCTCAACACCTCGACGGGACAGACCATCTCCGGCGGCAACCTGGACTCGCGCGACATCACCGTGGGGACGAGGGTGCAGCTCAACGTCTACCACCCCGGCGCGCTGCTGTTCCTGGGCGACGTACACGCCAGCCAGGCGGACACCGAGTACTACGGCACCGCCGACGAGACGCGGGCGGTCGTGCAGGCGCGCTGCCGCGTGATCAAGGGCAAGCGCATCCCTTTCATCCGGTTGCTGAAACCGGACTCGATCGTCGCGCTGCGCTCAGGCGCGCCGCTGGCCGCGCTGGTCGACCAGGCGGTCGAGGACCTGATGCGCTGGCTGGTGGACGACCACGGCGTGGCGCCGGAGCGCGCCTACCTGCACACCTGCATCAACCCGGACTTCCGCATCAACGTCTATCAGTACACGCTGGGGCTGGCGACCGTGGGCGCAGAGCTGCCGGTCAGCTACCTGCCGGCGTGAATCGCGGTTCGCGGTCTGCGATAATCGGTCGACGGGAGCGTGAGAGATGAAGATTTCGAGCGAGCAGGTGGCCGCGTACCACCGGGACGGATTCACGGTCGTGGACGACGTCCTGACCGCGGACGAGTTGCAGGAGACGCGCGAGCACATCGAGGCGATCGCCGAGGGCCGGGTCCCGTTCCCGGAGGCCAACCTGGAGTACGAGCCCGGCGCGCGGAACAAGGGCCGTTCCCTGGACACGCTGCGCAAGATCAACGAGGCGGCGCCCCACGATGCGTTCTTCATGGACTACGCCCGACACCCCGGCGTCATGGAGGTCGTGACCGCGCTGCTCGGCCCCGACATCATGCTGTTCGGTGACCAGACCTTCATGAAGCCGCCCGGCGGGGTGGAGAAGCCGTACCACCAGGACTCCGCCTACTTCAAGATCGAGCCGGCCGACCTGACCACCTGCTGGATGGCGCTCGACGACGTGACGCTGGAGAACGGCTGCCTCTGGGTCGTCCCCGGCAGCCACCTGCAGGGGATCCGCGACCACAGCCAGGCGTGGCAGGTGGGCGACCGCACCGACAAGCAGGTGCCGGACGAGGCGATCGACCTGTCGCGGGAGGTGCCCATCACGCTGCGCGCGGGAAGCTGCTCGTTCCACCACAGCGTGCTGCTGCACCGCTCGGGACCGAACCGCACCCCGCACCGGCGGCGCGGGCTGGCCGTGCACTACATGAGCGCCCGCTCCCGCTGGACCGGTGACCCGGCCGAAAAGCCGGACTACCCGCTACTCGCCGGCAGGTCGCACCCCGGCTGCGTGTAGCCGGCACGCTGCGAGGCCGCTCGCTGGCGAGAATACCCCCGTATTTTCGCCAACACGTGGCTGAAATTGCCTTGGATTTCAGCCGTGGCGTACCAACCGTCCGTGGCTTCTGCGCGCGCCAGGGCGTGGTGGTCCCGAGGTCTCAGGGGATAGCGTAGCTGCCGCCCGGCTCCAGAACCGTGACCGCCTGTCCGACGGCCGCCGCCTTGCGCTGAAACTCCTGCGCGTCGACGTCGATCTGCGGGAAGGTGCCGAAGTGCATCGGCAGGTGCATGCGGGCGCCGATGAACTCCGTGGCCTTGACCGCGTCGTCGATCCCCATGGTGAAGTTGTCCCCGATCGGCAGCAGCGCGGCGTCGAACCGCCCGTTCAGCTCGGCGATGAGCTGCATGTCCAGGAACACGCCGGTGTCGCCGGCGTGGTACACGCGCTTGCCGTCGGCATGCAGGATGATGCCGGTCGGGCAGCCCAACGCCTCGCCGTTCGGTCCGGTCGAGCCGTGGTGGGCGATGGTGAGCTTGACGAAGCCGAACGGGAACTGCCATCCGCCACCGATGTGCATGGCGTGGGTCTCCAAACCCATGGCGCCGAAGTGCGAGGCGATCTCGTAATTGGCGACGATCAGTGCCCCGGTGGCGCGCGCGATCTGCTCCGCGTCGCCGATGTGATCGCCGTGGCCGTGGCTGAGCAGGATGGCGTCCAGCGTGTCGAAGTGCTCGGGACCGACGTCGGCCACCGGGCTTCCGGACAGAAACGGATCGATCAGCAGCCGGTGCTCGCCCTGCACCTCCCAGCATGCGTGACCGTGAAAGATGAGTGTCGCCATGGAACCTCCACGTCTGGTTGACAGGCTCCGATCATCCCACCCGCGTCACTTCCCGACAAGCGACGAGCGGCTTGTGAGCGCCGCGCCTGGCGCCGATACTCTTTCCCGGCCGCCGGACGTACTGTAAGCACTGAACCCCATGCGCAAGTTCAACATCGAAGGCCCCGTCGTTGCCGAGGACCACTACTGCATCCCGCCGCTGCTGCGGGTGAACCTGGGCGAGATTCTGGAGTTGATCCGGGACAAGCGCTACTTCGTGCTGCACGCGCCGCGGCAGACCGGCAAGACCTCCGCCCTGCTGGCCCTGCGCGACCTGCTCAACAGCGGCGCCGAGGGCGACTTCCGGTGCGTGTACGTGAACGTGGAGTCCGGCCAGGCGTTGCGCGAAGACCTGCCCGCGGCGATGCAGACCATCATCGGCGAGCTGTCCGATGAGGCGCTTCTGTCAGGCGACGGGTTCCTGGACGAGGTCTGGCCCGACCTGCTGGCGAAGTTCGGACCGGGGCGCGCGCTCGGCGCGGCGCTGAGCCGCTGGTGCCTGGCCGATCCGCGACCCCTCGTGCTGCTGATCGACGAGATCGACTCCCTGATCGGCGACACCCTGATATCGGTGCTCCGCCAGTTGCGGTCCGGCTACGTCCGGCGTCCGTCCGGGTTCCCGCAGAGCATCGTGCTGTGCGGCGTGCGCGACGTGCGCGACTACCGGATTCGCTCGAGCTCCGAGAACGCAGAGGTCGTCGGCGGCAGCGCGTTCAACGTCAGGGCCGAGTCGCTGCGCCTCGGCGACTTCACCGAGGCCGACGTTCGCGCGCTGATCGCCCAGCACACCGAGGAGACCGGGCAGGCGTTCACCGCGGAGGCGTTGGATACGGTGTGGAGGCAGACCGCCGGCCAGCCGTGGCTGGTGAACGCGCTCTGCCGCAGAGCGTGCTTCGACGACGAGGCCGGCCGTGACCGCTCCCGCGCGATTGCCGCCGATGACCTCCTCGACGCGCAGGAGCACCTGATCCTGAAGCGGGTGACCCACCTCGATCAGCTCGCCGACAAGCTCCGGGAAGCGCGCGTGCGGCGCGTGGTCGAACCGCTGCTCAGCGGCGGCGACCGGCGCACCGCCGGCGTCCGTGACCTGGAGTACGTGCGCGACCTGGGGCTGATCGCCCGTGACGACCCGCTGCGCATCGCCAATCCGATCTACGCGGAGGTGGTGCCGCGGGAGCTCACCTTTGCGGTCCAGGCCGCGCTGGCGGAGGACTTGGCGTGGTACGTGGACGAAGACGGCGGTCTCGACGTCGACAAGCTGCTCGCCGCGTTTCAGGCGTTCTTCCGCGAGCACTCCGAGCACTGGGTGGCCCGCTTCGACTACGCGGAAGCCGGGCCGCAGCTCCTGTTGCAGGCGTTTCTGCAACGGATCGTAAACGGCGGCGGGCGCATCGAGCGGGAGTACGGCCTGGGCCGGGGGCGCACCGATCTGCTCATCATCTGGCCGCAGCAGGGCCGGCGGGCGCCGCACGACGTGGCGCGCGTCGTGATCGAGTGCAAGGTTCTGCGTACCAGCCTGGAACGGACGGTTCGCGAGGGCCTCGATCAGACGGCGCGCTACATGGACCGTTGTGCGGCGCAGAGCGGACACCTCGTCGTGTTCGACCGGACCGAGGGGAAGCCGTGGGAGGAGAAGATCTTCCGGCGTGAAGAGCGCCCCGGGCAACGTGCCCCCATCACCGTGTGGGGGATGTAACGACGGGTAGCTCCTGCCGCGCTCCCGCAGGTAACGCCGCCGGTGTATGCTGTCGGCATGGCAACGCAAGGGGTCGTCAAGCGTTCGACCGAGGTGCCGTGCGCGCCGGTAGCCGCCGGCACCGCGACCGAGACAGCCGTGCTGATCGGTCCGGACGACGGGGCGCCGAACTTCGCCATGCGGCGCTTCACGATGGGCGCGGGCGGCGGCATGCCGCGCCACACCAACCTGGTGGAGCACGAGCAGTACGTGGTCCGCGGCCGCGCCCGGGTCACGGTCGGCGACACCGTGCACGAGGTCGGGGAGGGCGACGTGCTGCTCATTCCCGGCGGCACGCCGCACTCCTACGCCGTGGAGCAGGCGCCGTTCGAGTTCCTGTGCATCGTCCCGAACCGCGAGGACCGGATCGACCTCTGCTGAGCCGCGGCCGGCACGCTCCGGACGAATCGCGTCAAGCCGGCTGCGACAGCCCCAGCCGGCGATACTGCTCCGGCGGCGCGTCCGCCTCGGCCATCAGCCTCACCAGGTGATCGACCATGCGCGCCTCAAGCGCCTCGTCCGCGAGCGGCGAGGTCTGGCCGGGGTCGCGCTGCAGGTCGAACAGCCGTGATCGGTTCCGGTCGGCGTGACGGCCCCGTTCCGCCCCGAACCGCACCCGGGTCGGGATGCGCAGCGTGCTCAGCCCCTTGGTGAAGGAGAACGGATCGGCCAGCGTCGCGTCGCGCATCTCGTCGGCACCGAAGCGCGTGCGCATGCGCGCCGGCATCAGCGTGTAGTCGTAGAGCTCCTGTTCGTCGACGTCCGCGGGGCCGCGCCAATACACGTGGCGGCCGTCGGTGACGTTCACGTGTGCGCCGTGCTGGCCGAAGATCGCCGCCTCGCGCACCGGCTCGTCACGCTCCAGCACCGGCCCCAGGTCGCAGCCGAGCATGTCGTCGAACCGCTCGAACCCGAAGTACGACAGCAGCGTCGGCCCCAGGTCGATCGACGGCTGCACCAGCGCCTCCCGCCGCTCGCCGCGCACGCCGGCGCGCGGGTCCCATACGAAGAACGGCGTGTGCGACACCTCCTCGTAGTACGGCGCCCACACCTTGGCCCAGCACTCGTGCTCGCCGAGCAGGAAGCCGTGGTCGGTCCAGACGATGAGCATCGTGTCGTCCCACAGCGACAGCTCGTCCATGGTGTCCAGCACGTCGCCCAGGCGCGCGTCGCACATCGACACCAGGGACGCGTATTCGTGGCGCATGTGGTCGACCAGCTCGGCGTCCTCGGTCACGTAGTCGTAGCGCGGCCAGTCGAACAGCGGCCCGTTCTTCGCGCGCCACGCCGCGTAGTGCTCGGCGTAGCGGTCCTTGAACTCGCGGTTGCTGTAGAACGGCTCGTGCGGGTCGAAGGTCTCCATGTGCAGGAACCAGTTGTCGTCGTCGCGGTTGCGGCGCATGAAGTCGATGCCGGCGGCGACCGTCTGCGACTGCGGCAGCTCGGCGGTGGTGCGCATGAACAGGCGGTTGACGCGGTCCTGCACCCGCGTCGGGTCGTCGGAGGCGTTCTGGCCCAGGGCGCTGCCGGCCGGCGGCGGGGTGACCATGCCGATCCAGGGATCGCCCTCCTGGCCGCGGAAGAACTCCCAGCTCCGGTAGCGGGCGTGGTAGTTGGCGCCGCCCTCTTCCCAGTAGTGGTAGTGGTCGGACGACAGGTGCGTGTAGACGCCGTGCTCGCGCAGGAAGTCCGGCACCGAGTCGTCGAACGGCTCGATCGGGCCCCAGCTCCGGTGCAGGAAGTTCGGCCTGCCGGTGTGCAGGTCGCGCCGCGCCGGCATGCACGGCATGGAGCAGATGTAGGAGCGGTCGAACACGGCGGTGCGCTCGGCCAGCCGCGCGAAGTTGGGCGCATGGACGGGCGGTCCGCCGCTGCCGCCATAGGGGGGCAGCATGTGGCGGTTCAGGGAGTCGAACATCAGCATCACGCACTTCATGGGCTCATTTCCTCGGCGGCCGAGGGTAGCATGGTCCCGAGCTCCGCGGATCGACGCGCGCGGATCTGCTATGGTGTGCCTTGAATCGTGCACGACACCGACAGTCCTCCGGTCTTCGACGCCAACATCGCCGTCGGCGACACCAAGGTCAGCCTCTCGCCGCTCCGCGACCGCGCGCAACTCCTGGCGGAGATGGACCGCCACGGCGTCGGCCGTGCGCTGATCCATCACCCCAACAGCCACGAGCCGTTCGTGGACGGCGTCGTGACCGACGAGGAGCTGGAGGAATGGCGCAACGATCGGCTGTTCCCGCAGTGGACGGGACTGCCGGTACCCATCTCGATCGAGCGCCTGGAGCAGCGCCACGCGGCCGGTGAGCTGACTTGCGTGCGCATCTGCGCGGGCGAGCGCGTGTTTTCGCCGTTCACTCCGTGGCTGTACGGCGAGCTGCTGGCGTGGCTGGCCGAGATCGGCGCGCCCGCCGTGATCGACCTGACGGAGCTGGAACCGGATGACATCGTGCGCACGCTCAAGGAGTTCCCGCACCTGCGCAGCATCGTGGTGGGCGCCCATCCCACGCACCAGCACTTCGTGCCGGCCATGCTGCGCGCGGTCGACGGCATGCACCTTGAGCTCAGCCGCTACGAGCCGCTGGGCGGGGTGGAGGCCCTCTGCCGGGAGTTCGGCTCCTCGCGTCTTCTCTACGGATCGTGGTATCCGCGCTACGCGATGGGCCCCATCGTCCATTTCCTGCGCACGATCGAGCTGTCGGACGGAGACCGCGCGGCCCTGCTGGCCGGGACGCTCGAAGGACTGCTTGGAATCACCACATGATCATCGACTTCCACGGCCACACCGGCATGGGCGCCACCGCTGACCAGATGCTGCGCGCCATGGACGGAGCCGGCGTCGACCGTGCCTGCCTGTTCAACATCTATCATCCGACCGGAGTACGCGCCAACGACGAGACCGCCGCCTTCTGCGCCGCCCATCCGGACCGCTTCGTGGGCTTCGCGTTCGTGTCCCCGCACGTTCCGGACGCGGACATCACCGCCGAGCTCCGCCGCGCCGTCGACGACCTGGGCCTGGTCGCGATCAAGATCTACCCGCCGTACGTGCCGTGGTCGCTCGACCACGAGCGCTACTGGCCGATCTACCGCTTCGCGGACGACCGCGGGCTGGCGGTGATCAGCCACACCGGCCGCGAGTGGCAGGGTCACCCGAAGTACCTCTCGGTGGTCGCGCCGCTGTTCCCCGGCGCGCATTTCGTGTCCGGGCACACCGGGAACGAGCAGCCGTACCGCGGACAGGCGCTCGCCGCCGCACAGGCATACCCGAACGTCTACCTGGAGACCTGCTCCACGTTCCGCACGCCTGGGGTGATCGAGGAACTGGTCGCCGAGGGAGGCGAGGACCGGGTGCTGTTCGGCTCCGACATCCCGCTCATGGACCCGCGCAGCCAGATCGCCAAGGTGCTCACCGCCGACATCAGCGAAACCGCCAAGCGCAAGGTGCTCGGCGAGAACGCGGCACGCCTCCTCCGACTCTGATCCTCGGACTCTGATCCTCCGACTCTGACGGACCCTCAGCCGCCGCCGCGGGCCCGCAGCCGGGCGACGAGCTGATGGACACCCCATCCGACCGCGGCGACGAGCACGCCGTACACCCACCACGGCAGGTTGCGCCCGAAGACCAGCACGTACAGGTAGGGGACGACGGTCGCCGCCAGGAAGATCATGCTCCAGCGCCCGACCGCCCGGCGGTCGCTCCGGAGGGCGCGCGCCATGCGGTACAGCGAGTAGTAGAAGAGGGGACCGCAGACCGCCGACAGGGCCAGGAACACGTACGGATTGACCGCGTAACGTTCCCGGGTCGTTGTCACCAGGTCGCCGATCCAGGCGATGACCGTATCGAGCACGAGGGGCGCGGATCGTACCATGCGCGTCCGTGCCGTAATATGGGCAGAAACCGGTCATGGCGAGGGAGAGGATGGCGAGCATCGATCGCGACGCGTTCGAAAGGGACGGCTTCCTCCTGGCGCGAGGGTTGCTTGCGCCGGAGGATCTCGCTCCGGTCCTGCGGGTGATCCTGGAGGCGGCCGGGCGGCTGATCGACGACCTGTTCGAGCAGGGCCGGCTGCCGTCGCGGTTCGGGGACGACCCCATGGTCGCGCGCTGGCAGCACGCGATCGCGGCCCTGGGCGGCGAGCACGAACGGCGGAGCTGGGATGCCGACGTGATCACGCCGGAGCTGCACGCGCTGATGTCGGACCCGCGTGTGCTGGAGGTGGTCGAGTCTTTCATCGGCGGGGAGATCGAAGCGACCGGCATGATCGCGGTCCGCCCGAAGATCCCCAACGACAAGCGCACCACCGTGCTCTGGCACCAGGACAGCAACTACTTCGGCGAGCAGACGGCGGCACAGCGAATCGTCAGCGTGTGGTTCCCGCTGGTCCCCGCGGACGCGCACAACGGCTGCATGCAGGTCATCCCCGGCAGCCACCGGCACGGCTATCACGCGGCGGAGATCGACCCCGACCACAAGGCGCTGCGGCCGCTGGACGATCCCACGCGGTTCGGGGAGCCGGTGACGCTGCCGATGCAGGTCGGCGACGTGCTGTTCTTCAGCAACCTGACCTATCACCGGTCGCTGATGAACGCCAGCGACCACACCCGCTGGAGCATCGACCTGCGCTACCACCGGACCGGCATGGAGCATCCGCGCAAGCCGGACTTCCTGCCTGGCTTCATCGCGCGCAGCCGCGCCGATCCGGCGGCCGAGGAGGGATGGCCCGAGTGGCGCGATCAGGTCGCCGGCAGCACGTACTTCAAGCGGATGCGCGCCATGAAGCGCGCCGCCCCGCTGGCGGTCTGAGCCGCTTCGCTACAATCCTCCGCCCACGCCCACGAGCAGGCTGAGGCTGAACGACCAGGGCGTGAGCTTGGGCTTGCTGCCCTCCAGCACCGGTGCGCCGCCGAGCAGGCCGGCGCCGCCGAACAGCCGGTACGTCGGCTCCAGGGGCGCGTAGGCCACACCGGCGATGAGGCCGGCGTGCAGTCCCCAGGGGTCGCCGGGGGGCAGCACCGCCAGCTCGAAGCCGGCCGAGGCCCTGAGCACGAGCGTGTTGGTGCTGACCGAGAACACGCTGGGACTTCCGTCCAACGAAACCACCTCGTCGAATCCGCCAGGTCTGTCCGGGTATCCGCGCAACCCCACCGTCTGCACGCCCGCACCGGCGGTAACGAAGCCGATCGCGGCCGGAAGCTTGATCGGAGCGTAACCGACCTGCAGGGACAGCGCGTCGCTGGACAGCTCCACGGACCGGCTGTTCCGCGTGCTTGCGGACCCTGCGTGGCTGCTCTCGAGCATCGCGACGAACTGCCCGTAGGTGACCAGGGCCCCCCAGCCGTGCGAGAAGCTGTTCCGGTTCGGGTCCCGGCTCTGACTCAGCCGCTCCAGGAGGTTCGGATACTCCTCGTCGAACCCGAGATGGGTCCAGCCGGCGCTGTAGTAGGTGAGCATGGTCAGGTCCGGTGGCCCGTAGAAGGCCGCGAGCAGGTCCTGTTGCGGGTTGTCCTGCGCGACGGCAAGCCCCGATACGCTCAGCGACACGACGACCGCTGCCAACCATGCGAAATGCGTGTGCATCGTCCTTCGCATGTCGTTCCCCTCCACGCCCGGCAGGCACGGGATGCCCGCCGGACGGGCGGAGTCTACTACGTTTCGCCGCCGCTGTCGGTATCCGTAGTGGACCGCTCTTTCAGCCAGAAGCGCAGCATCATCAGCGCCGCCACCGACAGGGCGACCACGCTCAGGCCGCCGATCCAGAAGATCGCCGGCGCGGTCTGGTCCGCCAGACGCGGCGCGTACCCCACGCCCAGGAGGGCGACCACGAAGCCGGCGACCACCGTGCCGATGCCCACTTTCGTCAGATAGGCGCGCCTGACCGCGTAGCGCCGGCCGGCGGCGCGGCCGCGCAGGATGGTCAGGTGGTCGTAGGACGCCTCCATGATCATCAGCAGCCCCAGCCCGTACGCCAGGCCCGGCCACACCTGCACCGTCGTGCCGGCGGTCACCAGCGCCCCGGCATGCGCCACCAGCAACGCGAACACGCCGGCGGTGATGAAGCCGGAGCGGTGCTGCTGGGCGCCGTAGACGACCGCGGCCACGCCTGCCAGCGACGCGAGCACCGTGCCCATGGTGATGCCCGCCAGTGCCAGGTTCCACGCGCCCAGGACCAGCGGCAGCCCGAGCAGGACGAGCCGGGTCATTGCAGCAGCAGCCGTCGGCGCCGCAGCGCGTCGATGCGGGCGGCAAGGAGCTCGACCGGCTCGTCCGGCTCCAGGCGGATGATCGGCACGCCCGCCTCGGCGAGCTGACGGGATGCGGTGTCGGTCTCCATGCGCCACAGCGGCACCGCCACGGCTTCGCCGGGTGTGGCGCCGTAGATGGGTGCCAGCGCCAGCGCGGGGTTGATCACCACGGCGGCCACGTCGAATCGGCGGCTGGCCAGGTTGAGCAGCGTGTCGGTGAAGCGCACGTCGATCAGGGGGGTGAAGGCGGCGATCAGCGCCTGCGACGGCAGGATCTGGCGGGGCACCTTGGTGATGTCGCGGTCGACGTCGCTCTCGCGAGCGCGCACGTCGGTGAGGAACTCCAGGATCCGGTACTGCTGGCGGGTGCCCAGGTTGGGGCTCACCCAGCGCAGCAGGCCGGACAGCTCGATGCAGCCGACGCGGTTGTTGCCGGTCAGGAAGTAGCGCGCCAGCGACGCGACGATGCGGGTCGCCTGGTCGAGCACCGTGGAGCCGAACGCGCCGGCGTCCTCGAATGCATCCAGCAGCAGCACGACGTCGGCGTTGCGCTCGCGCGTGTACTCGTTGACGTACATGCGGCCGTTGCGCTGCGTGGCGCGCCAGTTCACGGTGCGCAGCCGGTCGCCCGGCACGTATTCGCGCATGCTCGCGAACTCCAGACCCTCGGAGGCTTCGCGCGAGGGGTAGTTGCCGACGTTCACCTGCGTGTGGAACGGGCGGACCGGCCGGCTGACCGAGTCGACCCGCGGGTAGGCCGTGCAGATCTTGGGGTCGCTCCACTCCGCCTCCCACATGATCATGCCGGAGCCCGCGTAGGCGCGGTGGAACAGCCGCCCCTGCGTGAAACGGGACCGCCGGTCGATGCGCAGGCGGTAGCGGCAGGTCTCGGTCTGTCCGGGGCCGAGCGACACGATCACGCCGTTGCGGCCGGAGACCAGCGAGGCGCCGGCCGGCAGCGGATCGACCACCTCCGCGATCGGCACCGCGGTGCCGGCGTGGACGGTGAACTCGACGTCCACCTCGTCCCCTTCGAACAGGGTGAGCCGGGAGATACTGTGGCTGAAGCGCAGGCGCGGCTGGCGGTCGCCGAGCAGCGCGGCGACGATCGCCACCGCGAACGTGGTGCCGATCATGACCAGCTCGATGCGCCGCAGCAGAGCCGCGAACACCAGGCTGACCAGGGTCAGCGCCAGGTAGGTGACGAAGCGGGCGCCGAAATGCTTGGTCACGCTTCGGCTTGCGGCGTGGGCACCTCGTTCATCGCGTCGGTGACGATCGACTCGTCGGAGATGCCGCGAACCCAGTACTCCGGCTTCATCACGATGCGGTGAGCGAGGGCGACCACCGCCACGTCCTTGACGTCCTCCGGGGTCACGAAGTCGCGGTCGTTCAGGACCGCGTGCGCCCGCGCCAGCTTGAACAGCGCATACACGCCGCGCGGCGAAGCGCCCACCTGCACCTTGGAGTCCTCGCGCGTGGCCCGCGTCAGGTCGACGATGTACTTGCCGATCGGCGCCGAGACGTGCACGTCCTCCAGCGCGAGCTGCATGGCCAGGAGCTCCTCGTGGGAGACGACCTGCGTCAGATCGACCGTGTCCTCCTTGCGTTCCTGGCGCCGCCGCAGGATCTCGTACTCGTCGTCGGCGCTCGGGTAGCCGATGCTGGTGCGCATGATGAAGCGGTCGAGCTGCGCCTCCGGAAGCGGGTAGGTGCCCTCGAACTCGACCGGGTTCTGGGTGGCGATGACGACGAACGGCTTCTCCAGCGCGAAGCGCTCGCCTTCGACGGTGACCTGCCGCTCCTGCATGGCCTCCAGCAGCGCCGACTGGGTCTTGGGCGTGGCGCGGTTGATCTCGTCGGCGAGCAGCAGGTTGGCGAACACCGGGCCCTTGCGGAACTCGAAGGCGGCATCGCGCTGGTTGTAGATGTAGCCGCCGGTGATCTCGCCCGGCAGCAGGTCCGGCGTGAACTGGATGCGCGTGAAGCGGATGTCCAGGACCTGCGCGAACGACTGCGCGATCATGGTCTTGGCCAGGCCGGGGAAGTCCTGCAGCAGGATGTGCCCGTCGGCCAGCAGTCCCATCAGGATCTGGCGCAGGACGTCGTCCTTGCCGACGATGAAACGCCCGACCTCCTCGACCGCCCGCTGCGTGGTCTCGCTGACCTGTCTCAGTTCCATGCTCACTGCGTTACTCCTGTGTCACGTGGTGTCGCCCGCATCCGCCTGCTCCAGCTCCTGGATCACGCCGCCGAGCTGCGCGAGCGGGACCCCCCGGCGCGTCAGCCGTTCCGGCAGCCGATCGGCCAGCGTGTCGCCCGGACGGCCGATCGCTTCGATGCGCCCGTTGATGCGCGTCCGGTCGGCGGTGCTCACCAGCCCGGACGCCACCGCCGCGAGCCGGGGCAGGAACACGCGCCGGTAGTAGCGCTTGCTGGTCTGCGAGAGCTCGATCTCCGCAGTGATCTTCGTCAACGGCGTCGGCACCGCGGGCTGTCCGCGCCGGGCGGCCTGCTCGCTCAGCACCCGCTCCAGCCGCGGGGCTTCGTGGAATGCCAGCTCGCTCTGCACCGAGCTCACGGCCACCACGGCGGCCAGCGAGGCGACCGTGGCGCCGATCGCGAGCATCACCTCGTCCAGGTCCTGCACGCCGGAGGTGAAGGTCACCAGCAGCACCAGGCCGGCGGTGAGTGCCGCCAGGCCGACCGTGCTCAGCAGGCGTCGCGTGCGGCTGCGCCCGCTCTTGCGGGCACGGAACGCCGACGGTCCCCAAGTGGAACTGCTCATCCGGGGCAGGAGAGTAGCACCGGGCGGGGTGCGGGTGAAGCGCCGGCACAGCGGTTGTCGCCTCGGGGTCAACCCCCTATGGTCCGCACCATGACCGAGGAACTGACCGGCATCGGGACGTACGCGTTCCGGCCCGGCGAGTGGCGGGACGAAGGACAGGGGCGGGAGACGCTGCGCACGCGCGAAGCGCGCGCCGCGTGGAACCCGCTGATCGATTGGGAGGAGGTCCATCCGGGCAACCGGGGCGTCACCCGCGACGGCCGCTACGAGCTGTTCGACGCGCCGGTCGGGGTGCGCCTGGCGGTAGAGCCGGCCTGCAAGTCGGAGGCGCTGATCCGCTCCGACCCCGCGGTGGAGGGCGGCGGCGGGCTGCACAACGTGCTCGCCTGGCACGATGGCGACTACCACATCCTGTACGGCTCCTTCCCGCCGGACGGCAGCTCCGCGCTGCGCTACGCGCGCTCGGCCGACGGCTACCGCTTCGAGAAGACGCCGGTGGGCGGCAGGGCCGACAACGTCACCGGCGGCCCCGCCCACTGCGGGATGTTCATCGACCCGACCGCCGGACCGGCCGAGCGCTTCAAGGCGATGCGCATGGCCGGCGGCTACTTCGATCCCGACACGAACGAACTGCTGCCGTCCGGCGAGTGGCAGAAGCGCATGGCGGCGGCCGACTACGCGGGCGCCGGCTACGACGGTCCGCGCATCGTCAACCGCAACTGGCTGGAAGGGTGGACCTCGCCCGACGGCCTGCAGTGGACGGTGATCGACGAGCCGCTGGCCGACATGCCGGCCGACGGCGGCATCGCGCCGGGCTACGACCCGGCGACCGGCTGCTACTTCGCCTTCGTGCGTCCCGGCGGCACCGGCCGCCGCAGCATCGGCATCACCAAGACCGCCGACTTCCGCCGTTGGCCGCTGTCGCGGCTGGTGCTCACCGCCGACCCGCAGGACCCGCCGGACACCTCGTTCTACGGCATGTACTACTTCCCCTATCCCGGCCGGGACGACCTGCACGTGGGCGTGGTGCAGGTCTACCACCAGATCGGCGACGACGGCGACGCGCAGCTCGCCTTCAGCCGCGACGGCCTGTACTGGACGCGGCCCGAACGCCGGCCGGCCATCCCGGTCGGGCCGCCCGGCAGCGACGAGGCCGGCATCGCCTGGCCGTGGGGCGTAGGACTGATCACCCTGCCGGACGGCTGGTGGGCGGTGCCGTACGACGCCGGCTCCTGGCTGCACAACGCCGGCGACACCATGCCGCGCGCCAACGGCGTCATCCGCTGGGCGCGCTGGCGCCCGCACCGGCTGGCCGGCATCGCCGCGGAGACCGAGGGGCGCTTCACCATCCCCACGATCACCCGCTCGGGCGGGACGCTGCGCCTCAACTACCGCTGCCGGGCGGGCGGCTGGATCAAGGTCGAGCTGATCCGCTCGATCCCCTCCCGCCTGAACCCGGACGTGAGGGGCCTCGACGGCTACACGTTCGAGGAGTGTGACCCGCTCACCGGCGACGAGGTCGACCGCGAGGTGACCTGGAACGGGCAGAGCGGCCTGGACGCCGCCGGCTCCACGGTGGTGATCCGCATCAGGATGTTCGCCGCCACGCTGTTCGGATACCGGGTATGAGGGCCGTCTACCGGGTATGAGCCACGTCCTGATCCGGCACGACGCACCCGAGGCCGCCGAGCTGCTCGCGGACGACCCCGACCTGCAGCCGACGCTGGCGCCGGGCGAGTTCGACGACCGGTTCCTGGCGCTGCACCGCCAGCTCTTCCGTACCGACGAGCCCGACTTCCACGAGGTCACCACGCACGTCTACCGCCCGCCCGCGCCGTATCACATCGCCGATCACCAGTTCCTGTGGGACGGGAGCCGCTGGCACCTGCTGTACGTGACCGGCGACATCAGCAGGATCGACGCCTACCGCCGGCACATGGAGGCGGGCCGCCTGGACGAGGCGGCGGCCCAGAGCCCGGAGATCGGCATCGGCCATGCCAGGGGCGACAGCCTCGGCGCGCTTGCCTTCCACCGCAACCTCCTGCTGCCTCCTCAGGGCGCGTTCGACAAGGTGACCCGCGGCGTGCCGTATTGCTTCCGCTACCGGGGACACTGGGGGATGCTCTACGAGGTGCGCGGCGAGGGTGGCGACCACCAGAGCCTGGCGTGGTCGGACGACGTGGAGGATTGGACCCAGGATGCGGACAACCCCGCGTTCGGGCTGCCGTCGTGGGGGCCGAATCCGGGCGGCGCGGCGCAGGACGTCTGCGTGTTGCGCCGGCCCGGCGGGCTGTACCTGATCTTCTTCAAGTCGAGGGCGGGCGAGGGGCAGGTCGCCGTCGGGCTCAACGCCACGCGCGACTTCCGCACCTTCGTGGAGCTCGGGCCGGTCTTCCGAACGCCGCCGATCCTGCGCGGCACCATCGGCCTGGAGTCGCCGTGCGTGGTCGAGCGCGACGGCATGTGGCACCTGTTCTTCACGCTCGGGCCGGGGACGTGGCACGCGGTCAGCGACCGGCCGACCGGGTTCCTGCAGGGCGGCACCTACTGGCGCGTCGGCACCGGCAGCTACCTGCTCGGCCACTTCCACGCCGCCGAGGTGTTCGGCCGCGACGGCCGCTGGTTCCTGTCGACCACGCGCAAGGAGCAGTCGCGGCTGGAGAACCGCCGGCAGGGGCGGCTCTGCTACCGGGGTACCTACGAGGACGAGATCGTCCTTGAGGAAGGGGTGTTCCTCAGCGAGATCGAGTGGGACGGCGACCAGCCGTTACTGGCCAGGCCGGATCTGGGCAAGCCGGATCTGGCCAGGTCGGATGGGGAGAGAACATGAGCACGGTGGCCACAGGCCTCTGGCACTTCAGCTACACGGTCCGCGACCTGGACCGCAGCATCGACTTCTACTGCCGTCTGATCGGCATGGAGCTCGTCCACCGGCAGCGGGGGGCCAACTCCTACACGGCGCGCCTGGTGGCGTATGCGGATGCGGACATCGACGTGGCGATGCTGCGCCTCCCTAACTGCCCGGTGGACGTGAGCGGCCACCACCTGGAGCTGGTGCAGTACCTCCACCCGACGGGCGCGCCGATCGACACCGCCACCAACCGCCCGGGCGTGGCGCACCTGGCATTCATGGTCGACGACATCCACGCGATGTACGACCGGCTGGTCGCCGAGGGGGTGCGCTTCAAGGGCGAGCCGGTGGCGATCGAGGAGGGTCGCAACAAGGGCGGCTTCGCCGTCTACTTCAACGACTTCGACGGCATCCCGCTGGAGCTGCTGCAGCCCCCGCCGAGCGCGCGGTGATGACTTCCCGCGGGCTGCGAGCCGCCCTGCTGGCCGCGGGCGTGGCGCTGTGGGCCGCGTCCGCGGCGATGGCCGACTCGCCGGCTCGGGACGAGATCGCGGCCGCGGCCGCCGCGGCGGACCGGTTCCTGTCGACGCTCGATCCGGCGCAGGCCCGCGCCGCCGTGCTTCCGCCGGACAGCCCGCTGATCGTCAACTGGTCGAACCTGCCGGCCGGCATGGCCGGGTTCGAACGCAACGGTGTGCGCATCGGCGACCTGAAAGACGCGCAACGGGCCGCCCTGCACGACTTCCTGACGCAAGCGCTCAGCCGCTCGGGTGCCGAACTGGCATACGGGGTGATCGCCGCGGAGGCCGTACTGGCCGATGCCTCCCGCGCGTCGCGGGTCGGCTGGCATCCCGACAACTACTGGCTTGCCTTCTTCGGCGAGCCGTCTGCGGCCGGCGACTGGAGCTGGCAGTTCGGCGGCCACCACCTCGCGATCAACGTCGCCGTGACCGGCGGCGTCATGAGCATGTCTCCGTCATTCATCGGCATCGAACCGGCGGCATTCGTGCTGGACGGAACGGAGCGTGCGCCGCTACGCGGTTACGCTGCGGGCGGCGTCGCCCTGCTGGAAGCGTTGTCAGGCGAACAACGCGACGCCGCGATCGTGGGCGGCCGGCCGCGGGACCTGTACGCGGGTGCCGGCCGCGACGGTGTGATCCCGCCCGTGGCAGGGAGCCGCGTCGCCGGCTGGCCGGCGGAACGGCAGCGGCAACTCCTCGACCTGATCGCTCTGTGGGTCGGCGTCATGCCACCGGCGGCGGCCGAGCGCAGGCTGGCGGAGATCGAAGCGGAGCTGCCCGACGTGCGCTTCGCGTGGAACGGACGCACCGACGGGACGGGCTCCGTCTACTACCGCATCCAGGGCCCGACGCTCCTCATCGAGTTCTCCACCCGCGGCTCCCTCGGCGCCGAGGGCGGCCACTACCACTCGATCTACCGCAACCTCACCAACGAATACGGACGCGGTGAATGACATCGACCTGAAGCCGAGATGCCCGAACGACCGCAAGCGTCGCTTGAAATCACAGGATTAGCCGTGATATTCTATGTACACGGTACAAGGTGATCGGCATGCAACTCCAGGAGGTTGTCGAGGATCAAGCGTTCTCGCCCACCCTGATCGCGGGCGCGCTGCGCACCACGAAGGGCGAGATCGCCGTCACGCTCGGGCTCAGCCAGGACGCGCTGTCGCGGACCACGCGGATCCGCGCACGGAAGACGCAGACCCGGCTCCGGGAGATGGTGGAGATTCTTCGCCGCGTCGAGGACTACACGGGTTGCTCTGCGCTCGTAGCGTATGCCTGGTTCCGCTCCGAGGCCCTGCCGGGGTTCGCCGGGCTCACGCCCGATCGGCTGGTGCGCGAGGGCAACGCGAGGTACGTCCATGCCCACCTCGATCGGATCATGGCCGGCGGGTATGCCTGATCGTCTCACCCCTTGATGCGACTTCGGGGCATCGTCTACCGGGCACACAATCCACGATGGTCCTGGCCGCCGGTATCGGGTGAGGGAGCGCGTCTGCACGGCGGGCGCTTCAACCGTATCGGTGTCGCGGCGCTGTACACTTCGCTGTCTCCGGTTACCGCTCTGCGGGAGGCGGGAACGCTGGGACATCCGCTGCAGCCGCTCCTCCTGTGCGCGTACGAGATCGATGCCGAACCGGTCTTCGACAGCCTCGATTCACGTGAACGCGATGTCCACGCGGTGACCGATGCCGAGCTGCGCTGTCCCGGATGGGAGGGGGACATGCATGGCGGATCGGTGCCGGCATCTCAGGCGTTGGCCGATCGTTTGATCGCGGCCGGTTACGTGGGAATGAAAGTACGGAGTTTTGCTCCGGGCAGCGCCGACAACGATCTCAATCTGGTGCTGTGGCGCTGGGGGGACCGGCTGCCGAGCCGCGTCGTGTTGATTGACGATGAGGCCTGCGGTCCAACGTGCCGTCACCGGACGTGGTAGCCTTGTCCGGTGAATCTGGACACGGCGAAGGCGATCTTTGCCCGTTACTCGGACAAGTTCATCACGGCCTACGTGTTCGGCTCGGTCGCTGACGGTACGGCCGACGAGCACAGCGACATCGACGTCATCCTGGTGCGCGATACCGGCCTGCCGTTCTTCGACCGCATTCGGGAAGTCATGGATCTTCGCCTGGAGTTCGGGGCGGCCGACCTGCTGATCTACACTCCTGCCGAGCTGGAAGAAATGCTCCGGGAGGAGGGCCGCTACTTCTTCAAGCGCGCCGTCGATACAGGATGCCGAATTGAAGGAACCCAGCAGAGAAGCCGAGCGGTGGCTGAAGCAGGCTGAGAGCGACCTCGCGTACGCCGAGCTCGGACTGCGCGAGGGGTTCTTCGCCCAGGCGTGCTTTCAGTGCCAGCAGGTCTGCGAGAAGGCGATCAAGGCGGTTCGCTACGCACGCGGCGAGCGAGCCGTTCTCGGTCACGCGCTGGTCGAGCTTGCGGCTTCGCTGGATGCCATGGAGAAGTTTCGCGAGAGCTTCGCGGTCCTCGACCAGTACTACGTGCCCACCAGATATCCGAACGGACTCCCGGGCGGCATTCCTTCCGACGTGTACACCGAGAATCAGGCAGCGGCGGCCGTTGACATCGCCCGGCAAGTCGTTGCCGCGGCTCGCGCGGAGCTGAGGTTCACTCCCGCGCAGGAAGGTGAACAGGGCGTCGAAGAATAGCCGCTGGTGCGGGAAGGCGAAGCGAGCCGGTTCCGCGGGGTCCGCCCGTGCGCTCAGCTTCGGCGCCGAAGTGAGGACGTCCGAACTCTGGAGAACGTGTCCTCAACGCCCCGCGAGCCGTGCGGCGAAGAAGCGGCGCAACTCCGGGTTCAGGCCGGCGGTGAACGAATCGTCCCAGTTGTCCCGATAGGTTGCCGTGAACCGCGCGAAGGTCTCGCGCGCGGCCGGGGTGGTGGCCTCGAGGTAGGCCGGATCCATGAACCACGGCTGGTAACTGGCGACGTAGCCGCCGAGCGCATCCATGTCCTCGCGGGTAGCGGGTCGCGGGCGCGATGCCGTCCCCCAGGTGACGGCGATGGTCCGGCGCCGCTTGCGCCGGCTGTACAGACCGCGGTGGATGGAGTTGACGTGGAAGAACGCCAGGTCGCCCGCCTGCAGCCTGATCGGCTGCCTGCCGGGCATGTCGTCCGACCAGTAGTCGTTGACGCGGACCTCGTACTCTTCGGGATTGTCCCAGCGCTTGTGGGACCCGGGCACGATCTCCGTGGCGGCCGAGTCGCACAGGCAGATGTGCATGTGCACCTCCCGCGCTGGCACCGCCTCGCTCAGGACGATGCGCTCCGTGTCCTCGTCCGGGCGCAGGTCGAACTTGTCGTACTGGCAGTCGCGGTGCCAGCCGCCCACCCACGATTCGCGCGGCGGCTCGACGTAGAGGTTGCACTGCAGGAACAGCGGCGGCTCGTCCAGGATCGCCGTGGCCAACGCCACCGCGTCCTCGCCTGCCACGGCGTTCAGCAGGGTGGACAGGTCCGCCGGACGCTCGCGGTGGTAGTCCGGGTGGTTGAGGTGAATGAGCATGCGCGCCCGTGCCGAGTAGTTGCGGCCGCTCGGCTGGTTGTCCTCGGTCCCGGTGGTGATGTAGCGGGCGAGCGCCCCTTCGCAGATCCTCCGCAGCTCGCGCACCTGACCGGCATACGCGCCGCGGACGATCACGTACCCCTCCTCGGCAAAGCGCGCGCCGAGCGTGGCGGCGTCGACAGGCATGGATGCGCTGTTAGTGGCGGTGATAGGTCAGCACAAGGGTGATGCTCGGGCTGATCTGTTCTTCGAGCTCCAGATCGCCGTCGATCGTGAACTCGTACCTGAACCGGGAGGGATCGACATCGCTGGCGTCCGGTGTGAGTAACAGAGCTTCGTCGTCGTACCGATAGGTGCCCTGAGTCCTGACGATCACACGTACCACGCCGCTGGCCGATTGGCGAATGTAGGAGTACCTGCGGTTGCTCCGGAACTCGTACTCGGCCGAGAAGCGGGTGCCTGCCGACTCGAACTCGGTGTGCCACTCCCCCACAAACGGATTCGGCGGACGGTAACCAGCGTAGACCGTGCAGCCGGACAGCGCGGTCAGCGCAAGCATGACGGCACACAGCGCCGCCAGCACGCCCACGCCGATCCGGAAGCCTCTCCTGCGCCTTCGCGTGTTCATGCTCTCATCCTGGTCAGCCATCAGGAGCGAGTCTATCACCATGGCGGGCTCGTGCCTGCCGCAGGGACGGCGGCTTCGACGGCAGACGCCGTTGGTTCTGCGCGTCGGCTATGGAGCCGGCGGCGGAGCGAGGTGATTGAGGCCCATCGTGTCGGTGCCGTGGATGACCTGCAGGGCATGGTCCGGGGAGTCGTACTCCAGGACCTTGACGATGGGAATGATCACCCGAACCGCCAGCCCGATGCGTCGCAGGTCGGAACGGTTGGCCTCCGAGTGGTGCAGGGTGCGTTCGTTGAACAGGATGAACTCGCCGGGCTGCATCTCCAGGTCGGTCAGGTCGGCCGGGTCGTAGTATCCGGCATCGGCCATCACCTTGAACTGCATGTCCGGGGTCGCCTCGACGTGAGGGACGATGGTGCGGTGCGACCCGGGGATCACCTGCAGGTTGCCGTTCTGTCGGGTGGAAGGATCCACGGCGATCCAGGCGGAGATGATGACCGGCGGCTCCAGCGGCCAGTAGTGGAAGTCCTGGTGCCAGGGGATCGCCTTGCTGCCCCGGTTCTTGACGAAGAAGTTGGTGCGCCACAGCAGCAGGTCGGGTCCGTACAGGGCAACCATGCGCTCGACGATCGCCGGATCGGTGGCCAGGTCGTACACCGCTCGGCTGTCCAGATGACGGTTGTGGACACGGTTGTGCGACGCTGGCGGATCGGTCTCCAGAACCCGTTCGATGGCCGGCCGCAGCGCGGCCATCTCGTACGGCGAGCAGAGTGAGAAGGGACCCAGAAACCCGTCGCGGCGAAACCGCTCGATTTCGGTGGCGGAGAGCGCCGCCGAAGTCGTCAACGTCTGGGGTGCCATCGATCCTCCGCCACGGCTGACTGTATCACGGGGCTGCGGGATGCCCGGCATAGGCGATCCCGGTAATCGTCAGCTTGCGGCGGAGATCATGCGCTGAAGGCGGGGATGGAGCGTGCTGACGAGGGTATTCAGATGCTCCTGCATCCAGGAGACGGCTTCAAGAAAGTCAGCGCTGCGTTCGTCCTCGGACAGAAATGCGAGCTTGGTCCGCCGATGGAACCCGACTCGTGGGCGGCCCTGCGTGACCCATCGAGTGAGGTCACTTCCGAGCTCCCCTCGCAGTTCCTCCAAGGACGTTTCGATCTCCTCAAAGATTCGCACGGCGCGTGGCTGGTCCTTTCGACAGGACAGATAACAACCGACAAGAGATCGATTGCGGTCGAGGAACCCGACGAATTGCAGCCCCCAACCACCAAATCCGGAGTTCGGCACCTTTACGCCTATCGTTGCGTACTTGCCTGCTTCGAGGACGTCAACGGTAGGATCCGAAAACGCGTAATCATGTACCACGGCCTTCCAGAACCGAAGATTGAATGCTTCCTGATCCGACAGAGGTTCATCCTGGTCGTCGCTATCGCCACCGACGGGATGCGGACCGACTTCCGGCTCGAGGACGTCTCGCCGGATGATCTCGGTTCGCGCAAGGATCCGAGGCTGAACGATGATGTGACCGGTATGGTCGCGGTACAGGGCGGCCTCCACCAGGGCGAGATTGAAGTGCAAGCCGCTGTGCCTCTGCACGAAATCGACGATGTGCTCGACATCTTCCCGGATTCCGTCGCCGACGATCAGCAGCAGGAATTCGCCGCGTTTCAGATGGCGTGTCACGCGGTCGACGAACGCGGCTTCGTCCGGCGTCTGCTCTCGTACCAACTCGTACAGGACGTTGCCGGTTCTCTTGAGCGTTCTGGACACCTCGCGTTGCAGGTCTTCGTAGCCCCAGGACGCAAGCTCCTTGGCATAGTCGAGGATCTGCCCGATCACTTCGCGCCGTGCCTGCGGGTTGCGCCAGAGCTTGAACTCGGCGAGCGTGAGCCTGCCGAGACGGTTCACATACAGCGCGTCGACGTAACCAGCCTGGGTGCTCAGCTCGCGGCATACCGGGACGGCCCCCGCGTATGCCGCGTCGATGGCGTCGGTCGGCAGCGTCTCCGGAAAGCGAAACAGCAACTCCTGCAGGAACGCCTCGTCAACGCCTCCTTGGGCAGCAGACGCGCCGAGCGGTAGTCGTTGCAATGTCTCCGCCGACGCGCTGTCGTTGGGATCCAGCCTGATCAGCTCCCCGTACGTCCGGTCGAGTGGCTTCATGCAGGTTCAGAGCGGAGCGGCCGTGATCAGGCGCTCCTCGCCACGGGCCGCCAAGGGATTTCGTAGCGGGCGGCCGAAGTGATGGGACTCGATCTCGAAGCGGTCGCCGGGCTGCGGCTCGACCCCGTGGGCACAGCTCAGGATCGGGGCGCCCAGGAAGTGGCAGTGGAGGTCGCCGGGGCGGCGGAACAGGTCGTACTTGAACACGTGATGCTCCATGTTGGCCAGGGTGTGGGTCATGTTCGCCTCTCCGGTCAGGAACGTGGCCTGCCAGAGCACGGCGCCGTCGCGGCGCACGCGTACCTCGCCTTCAACCGACTCCGGAACCGGGCCGAGCAGCAACTCGGGGCCGATCGAGCAGGCGCGCAGCTTCGAGTGGGCGAGGTACAGGTAGTTCTGGCGCTCGATGACGTGGTCGGCGAACTCGTTGCCGAGCGCGAAGCCGACGCGGCGCGGGCGGCCGTCGCGGCCGATCAGGTAGATGGCCACGGCCTCCGCCTCCTCGCCGCCGTCGCCGGCGAAGCCGGGCAGGGGCAGCTCGTGCTCCGGCGGGATGAGGATGCTGCCGTCGCCCTTGTAGAACCACTCCGGGGCCACGCCGATGGTGCCGGCCGGCGGCTTGCCGCCGCGTACGCCGAGCCGGAACATGCGGATCGAGTCGGTCACGCCCTCGTCGTTCCCCGAGCCCGATCCGCCGTGCATGGCGTCGCGCGCCATGGCGCTGCCCGTGTGGTTGAGGCCGGTGCCGGAGATCATCAGGTGGGCGGGATCGGGGTGGTCGATCGGCGGCAGCAGGCGCCGCTCGTCGACCAGCGCCTGGTAGTCGACGCAGGAGTCGCGTTCGCAGCCGGCCACCAGGTCGAGCAGCCCACGCCCGGACGCGTCCGCTTCGCGGGCCAGGTCCAGAATCGACGCGACGCCGGCGAGCTCGTCGATCCGGTCGCGGTCGCGCACGACACCCACCCGCCGTGTGCCTGAGGCCGATCGATACTGAACCAGGCGCATCTACTGCCACTCCGGACTCAGGCGAATGAACGCCTTGAGCAACGGACCGCCGGACATGCGATAGGCAGCCTCGGCCCCGCCGGTTCGATCCACCGCATCCTCGATCTCGATCAGACCGAGCGGCTCCAGCACCTCCCAACAGAACAGTCCGTACTTGTCGATGAAGCCCTCCAGTTGCGATCTCGCCCTGCTCGGGAGCAGCACCTGCCAGAACGTGCGCAGCACCTCGACCGCGTAGTCGCGCACGCTGCGCGGCGTGTCACCTGCTCGACACAGGAGAAAAAGGGTATACGTCAGCACGATCGGATCGCGCGCCTGCCAGCTCGCGAAGAACAGGTCCTCCAGGAGCCGGGGCAGCCCGGCCAACGACGGCTCGCCATCGCCGGCCGATTCTTGCTCGGCTACCAAGTCGCGAACGCGTTCGCGGCGCTCGGCATACGCGTGCTGCGCGGCGGCTCCATAGTCCAGAACGAACACGTCGCTTTGCGCCGGCAGCACCTGCAGCTCCCGCCGCCGAGCCGGCGGAGGCGGGTGGAAATCGGGGATTCCTCCGTCGATGTCGACTTCTTGGATCTCATCGAGGTCCTTCAGTTGAGCCTCGACTTCGCGTGCCGTCTCCAGCGTCAGACCGAAGCGCGCAGCGAGCTCGTCAAGCGCATAGTCCTCCCCGAAGTTGCGGCAGCGGGCCAGCTCACGCATGAGGGCGTTGATCGGCTCCAGATCGGTCTCCCGGACGTGTCCATCGGGCTTGTCGAGTCGTCGTTCGTAGGGTATCGACGGGTGTTCCTTGTTGGCGATCTGACTGGCCGCCAGCACCATGTTCATGCTGGCATACCAGTCTGGATCGTCGGGAAGGCCGACCCTGTCGCTCAGCAGGCGAGCGATGTCCCGGTAGTCCTCCAACGCGTTCGTGACCACGAGCAGCCGTCGTCTCGGCCGGTCGTGGAAGATGTCCGCGCACTCCACCGGCGGGTTGCTGTCCTCCAGGCTCGCCTTGAACAGGCCCTCTGCGGCGTTGCTTTCCCACAGGTCGAGGTCGCCGGCGTATTCGCTGAGGTCGAACGCGTCCACTCGCGCCTCGTGCGCGCAGACGTGGAGTGGGACGCCGGCATGAGCCACGAGTGGTATCTCCGCCCAGCGGTCGAGCAGGAGGAAGTGAGCCGGCCTCGCTGCGACGACCGCTTCCAGTCCCTGGCTCTCGAGGAGGTCGGGAAGCAACGCCTTGGCCAGGTAGGTGAAGTCGGACGCCTCGAATCCGCGATAGTAGTGGAGCGGACCGAACGTCTGGCAGCACACGCCATTCCAGAACGACAGCGTGAAGAACAGGCGAGCGCCTTGCCGATAGGTCGTGGTCAGAGCGTTCGAGTACAGCAGCGTATCGCTCTCGGAAAGATGCTCGGTTACGTGGTAGAAGTCGCCGCGCAGCGGCTCTATCACCGAGAACACCGACCAGAACCAGGGCGTCTTCCCGAAGTGGCGTAGCAGTCGCCGTGCGCCGGCTCCCAGGGAGTCGTCGATCCCCGCGCGGAATTTCCGTATCTGGTCGGGCCGGCGCATGACCGCGGCCGCCATCACCTGCGCCTCGGCCGGGCCGCGCCACCAGTCGGGCATCTTGTCCGCCACGGCGCGAAGGCGCCGCAGGTCGCGACGGAACGCCGTCGGCTTGTGCCGCCGGTGGCACCAGTCCAGCAGATCGAGCTCGAAGGAGGCGAGCTGGTCGCTCGCGTCCCGGCAACGCGCTTCGACGGCGTTCAAGTCCAGGTCGGTCAAGTCCAGATCGGACGGGTCGAGGTCGGGAGTGTCATTCACAGCCGCTGCACCTCGCCGGTGCGGATGGCCCGGTCGGCGGCCAGCACGATGCGCGTGGCCTGGATGCCGTCGGTGGCGTCGAGCTCGGGGGCGCGCCCGGCGCGCAGCGCGGCGATGAACTCGCGGTTCTCCAGCAGGAAACCCTCCTCCTCTTCGACGCGCTCCGACCACTGGCGCTCGCCGTCGTTGAACGTGGCGGCCTTGAAGCGGTCGTGGAGCTGCACGCTGCGGCCGCCGCCGAACAGCTCCAGGAAGAACTTGCTGGTCATGTGGCCCAGGGCGGCGTCGCCCTGGATCCAGCTTGCCACGGCGCCGGAGGCGAAGCGGATCGAGGCCACGCACTGGTCGATGCGCGGGTGGCCGGGGTGGGTCATGGCGCCGCCGGCCGCCCACAGCAGCTCCGGCTCGCTGCGCGCCATCCAGCGGATGACGTCGGTGGTGTGGCAGCCCTGGCTGTAGACGTTGGCGCCGCCGCGCACCGGGTCCTGCGCCCAGGCGTCGTCGCGCCAGCGGCTGTCCATCATCTGGCCGACGATCACCTGCGGCTCGGGGATGAAGTCTCGCGCCTTCCGGAGGAGCGGGTAGTAGCGCATCTTGAACGCCGGCATCAGCCGGACGCCGGCTTCCTCGACCGCGGCGGCCACCGCCTCGCACTCCTCCACGGACAGCGACAGCGGCTTCTCGATCAGGATGTGCTTGCCGGCCCGCGCCGCCTCGATGGCCAGCGGCGCGTGCGAGTCGTGGTGGGTGCAGATGTAGACGGCGTCGAGGTCGGGATCGGCAAGCAGCCGCGGGATGTCGGTGGTCGCGTAGCCGCCGCCGTGCTCGGCCGCAAGCCGCTCGGCCGCGGCCGGCACCACGTCGGCGAAGGCCGTGAAGCGGGCGCCGCCCACCTCGCGCACGCAGCGCGCGTGCACGGCGCCCAGGCTGCCGCAGCCGATCAGGCCGAAGCGCAGGTTGCGGGCGCTCATCGCGGCGGATCCGGGGCGGTGATGTCGCCGGAGGCGTCGTACATCAGCCGATGCAGGTCCGTGAGCAGGCGGTCGTCGGTGGTCATGCGCATCTGCGGCGCGATGCAGGGCATGCCGCGGCTCAGCGTCGGGTCGCGGTACACGTTGGTCTGCCGGTCGCCCAGGTCGATGTCCGCGCAGGCCACGCCGTCGCCGTGGATCTCGGCGATGATCGCCCCGGAGGAGTCGATGATCATGCTCGGCGGGCCGGTCGCGGCGGCGACGAAGTAGAGGCGGTTGTCGAGCGCGCGCGTGCGCCACGTGATCGGCTTGCCGCCGGCGACCGGCAGGAACAGGATCTCCGCGCCGAGGTGCGCGTAGTAGCGGGCCACCTCCGGGAACCACTCGTCGTAGCAGATGTGCAGCGCCACGCGGCCGACGTCCAGGTCGAACACCGGGTGCTCGGTGCCGCAGGAGATGCCGCCGCGCAGCTCGCCGAAGGTCAGGTGGGTCTTGTCGTAAGAGCCCAGCAACTCGCCCGAGCGGTCGAACAGGACCGCCGTGTTGAACACGTGCCGGCCGCGCCGGCAGATGACGCCGGCGATCACGTACATGCGGTGGCGGCGCGCGGCCTCGGCCAGCACTCGGCACACGGGGCCGTCGGGGACCGGCTCCGCGGCGTCCGCCCATGACCCGTAGGCGCGTTCGGGGACGCCCTGTACCGGCGAGAACTCGGTGAGGGCGGCGATGTCCACCCCCATCGACCCGGCCTGGTCGAGCTTGGCGGCGATGCGCTCGCGCTGCCCGGCCATGGTCAGCGGCGCGGGCGGATCGCCGAAGCGGATGGTGGCGATGCGCGCGATGCGCGCCGGCGGGCGCGGGACCTGCGTGACCACGGCGCGCGACCAGGCGATCCGGCCGCTCGGTGCGGCGCGCAGGTAGAGCTCCATCCGCTCGTGCTCGGATGGGTGAGGCTCGTGCCGGAACGTGCACTCCAGGGACAGCGTTCCCGCCGGCGCGGCCCTCTGTTCGGCGGAACGCAGCAGCCGCGGAGTCAGGAAGTGGCCGGCACACTGGGCGAACACGGAGAGGGCGGGGCGCTCGATGTTCTCCGGGCGGGCCTGCACGCTCGCGCGGTACCAGCAGCCGGGGACCAGGCGCACCGGCCGGTGCCAGCAGCCGAAGGCGTGCAGGTCGCCGGTTCCTTCCAGGACCAGCTCCTGCTCCGCGTCCGCGCCCGTTTCGATCCGGGCGCGCGGCGCGAGCTCCGCCCGGGGGGCTTCGGTCCGCCACTCTCCGTGCAGGCGGTTCGCGTCCGGCAGCGGCGCGGGCTCTCCGGTCTCGCCCGGATTGACGCCGGCCGCCAGCAGCAGGCTCACCCACTCGCGATGGTTGCGCGTCACCGACTCCGGGTGCGCGCGGCTGCGGGCCACGAAGCCGGGGACGTAGCTGCGTCCGGTCGGTCCGCCGAGGCGGCAGTAGCGGGTGTCGAGGCTCCAGCGCACGGTGTCGGACGTATTCGGCAGGGAGCGGTGCGCGACCCGCTCCATGGTCATGAGGACGTCGCCCGGCTGCATCTCGCAGGTGACGCGCTCGCCGTCCGGCAGGTCCTCGTCCTCGATGCCGTGGTACGCGACGACGCCGGGGATGCTGGTCTCCAGCCGATGCGGAACGCTCTGCGCGTGGGAACCGGCGATCACTTCCAGGCAGCCGTTCTCGCGCCGGGCGGCGGCCAGCGGGATCCACAGGTTGAGGATCACGGTGTCGCCGATGTCCTCGGCAAGGTATGCGTCGTCCTGGTGCCACGGCACGTCGGCGGGGTCGTGCTCGGGGAGCTTCACCCGCAGCACCGTCTGCGGATGGGCCAGGATCTCCGGCCCGATCACGGACTCGACCGCGTCGAGCAGGGCCGGATGGGTGCGCAGCGCGTACATGCCGGCCGTCTTGTGCCGCTTGCTGTGCAGCCGGCGCCAGATCCAGGCGAGGGCCTCCTCGTCCAGCTCCGCGGCGACCGCGGCCAGGCGCCGGTCGAATGGCTCGGCCGCGAAGGTGGCGGCGGGCTCCAGGCGCTCCCAGATGACGAGTTGCTCGACCGCCTGCTCCACGGCGGCGGCCAGGTCGTTCGCGAGGGGCTGAATCGCCGCCCGCGGCAGCAGCCCGGGAAGGATCAGGTAGCCCCGTTCGTGGAGCTCCGCGCACTGCGACTCGGTCAGACCGGTGCCGTGTTCCATACCGGAGCGATTGAACGTCGGCGTGCGCCGTCTTGACAAGCCGCTCGCCTGCCGGGCGATGGTCCGGCGGTGATCGGTCTGTTCCTCCGGTATCACGTCCGGCCGGCGGTCAGGCGCCTTCTGGCCAGCATCACGCCGGTCTCCGTGCTGTCCGCGGCGGTGTTCGGAGCCGTGGCCGGCTACGCCTACGTGCAGTTCTTCACGTCGGTCGTGCAGGGGAGGCTGCACGTCGCGGCATCGCTGCCGGTGTTGCGTGCGGCCACGCTGCTGTTCGTCGCCGGGTTCCTGCTGGCCGGCGTACGCAAGCGGCGCGGGCTCGTCGCCTTCTGTTCGCTGACGCGCCTGGAACCCGCCAACGCGCTCAGACTGCTGCTCCTCAGCAACGCCGGCACGCCGCTGCGCTGGGGGGCGATCTACGTCGCCGCGGTGCTGCCGGTGGTCGTACTGCTGTCGCCGTCGCCGGAGCGCGCGGTGCTGCACGTGGCGAGCGACGCGGTCGCGGTGATCCTGCACTATCTGGGAGCCACGCTCATCGCCCTTGTCTGGCAGCGCAGCAGAAGCGCCGGAGCGCTGGCCGCCGCCGGGTTCGCTGCCTTTGTCGGTGCCGAGATCCTCCTGTTCAGGGCGTGGCACCTGGCGGATCCGGTGCTCATGGCGGTGAACGCGGCTGCCGTCGCCGCCTGCTGGACCGTGGCGATCGGCCGTCTGGACGCGGCACACGTGCAGCGTGTCCTGGTGAGCGCGATACCGGGCAGAGCGCCGGGGGCGAAGCTCGATCGGCTGCTGCGGGCGCTGCCGATGGAGACGAGGCTGTACGTCAAGGAGTACCTGCTGAGCCGGGAGCTCGCCGTCGTGTTCCTGATCGCGGCGGGGCTGTTCGGTTACCTGATCGTGGCGCTGATCCTGGGCATCCCGGACGAGCAGCGCGCGCCCACGGTCATCGTCTGCACCTACGGGGCCTCGGTGGCTGCCGGGACGGCGCTCGGGGCCTTCGATGCCCGGCATCTGTTCTTCGTCAAGATGACGCCGGTGACGTTCGGCCGCCTGACCGTGTCGATGCTGGGCTCGCATTGCGTGGGCTACCTGGTGCCCGCGGCATTCGTCGGGGCGCTGGCCGTGCTGAACGGGATGCGCGCGGACGTGCTGCCGATCCTGCTGTCGCAGGGGGTGTTCGTGGCGCTGGCGGTGTGGCTGATCTCGTTCCGGTTTCTGTTCGTCGCGCGGGTTCTCGCGGTGATCTTCATGGGACTGGTGATGGGCGGCGGGCTGATCCTGGCGCTGGCCGCGTCGTCCCTGGAGGGCGTTGCCTGGCCGGCCGCCTACGCCGGTTTCGTGGTGGCGATTCCGTGGGTCCTGTATGGCGGCGCATCGCGGAAGTACCAGGACGTGACCATCGAGGACTGGGGGGCGGCATGATCGAGCTGCGGGGCGCCGGCAAGACCTACCCGAACGGCAAGGGAGTGTTCGACGTCAATCTGCGGCTCGAACCCGGGGTGACCGGCTTCCTGGGGCGCAACGGATCGGGCAAGACCACGACGATGCGGCTGATCATGGGGCTGCTGGCCCCTGATCGGGGAGCGGTGCTCATCGACGGGCGGGACCTGTGGCAGTACGACCACATCTACACGCTGAAACGCGAGCTGGGGTTCCTGCCCAACGACGACTACTTCTTCGCGCGGCTCACCGGCCGCGAGAACCTGGAGTACTTGAGTATCCTGAAGACCGGCAGGCGCGACGCATACGCGGCGCTGGAGCCGTTCATCGGCGAGCTGGAGGTGGATGCCTTCATCGACGATCCGTTCGACAGCTACTCCACGGGCATGAAGAAGAAGGTGCAACTCGTCGGCGCCCTGATCGGCGACCCGGGCAACATCCTGCTCGACGAGCCGCACAACGGCCTGGACGTGATGGCCAACATCGCCCTGAATCGCACGCTGCTCGCCCTTCGCGACGAAGGCCGCACCGTCTTCGTGGCCAGCCACCTGGCCGAGGTGTTCGATGCGATCGCCGATGCGCTGGTGGTGATCGACCAGGGCCGGATCGTGGCGGAGCATACCGCGCCGTTCGAGCGCAAGCCGGTGGACCTGTACCTGGAAGCGATCGGTGCTTGAGGCGAGGCTTCGCCGCCGGATGAGCGCCGCCGTTCGTCGGCCGGCCGGCTCCTATCGCTCCAGCGTCTCGCGCAGCACGCCGGTCGGTCCGACCAGCAGCACGTCGCCGAAGCGGAGCTCGTCCTCCGCCTGCTGCAACGCCCGGCCGGGCTCGATCGCGACGGCGGTGGCGTTGTCCGTCAGCGTCTGTTCCGCCAAGCGGTCCCAGATCGCCTCCACGCTCCGCTGCGCGGTCCAGCGCTCCTCGCCTTCCTCCTCTTCGAAGGCGGCGGTCCCCGTCCAGCGGATCGGGTCGTGCGCACCGTCGGAGGTCATGACGACCCTGCCTTCAGCCGGGGCGTGCAGGATGTGCCGCTCGGCGAGGATTCCTTCCGGTATGCCGATCGCGTCGAGCAGGCTGCTGTCCGGCTCGGTCGGCCGGTACGGCTCCGCCGGCCGGCCCGTGGCCAGCCGCTCCAGCGCGTCCTCCAGGCCGGCGCTGGTGTGGTCGGTAGTCAGGCACCGGAACGGGCGCCCCGGCTCGATCAGGTGCGCGCGGGTGTCGCCGACGTGCACGAGCATCCCGCTGCGCCGCTTCCAGACCGCGGCGGTCAGGGTCGTGCCGCCCCGGCCGCGGAGCGTCTCCACCACGTCCCGCTGCGCGGCGACCAGGGCGTCCGCGAGCACGTCGCGGGGCGTGTCGTGATCGCCTGACAGGCACCGCTCGACGACGATCTGCACGGCGCGGCGACTCGCCCAGCCGCCGTCCTCCATGCCCCCCATGCCGTCGGCGACCACGGCCGCACCGTGGGGGGACAACACGCCGCCGCGGGGAACCCAGAGCAGCGCCACGCCGCAGTCCTGCTGCTCCGGGCGCGGGCCCTGCTGCATGCCGACCGCCACCGCGCCGTCCGCACCGGCGTGGATGGCCCCATCCGCGTAACCCGCGAGTCCGAGCGCCTCGGCGAGCCAGTCGCCCATGTCCGAATATTTCACCGTTACCCCCCGCCCGCGGGCGCCACGGTCGCTAACCCGCCGCCGCGGTGGTCTTCTCCCGAACGGCGCTCTTCTCCTGCGCCTGCCCGTCCCGGAACCCCTGTCCGTCCCGGAAACCCAGCCGCTTGCGTCGGCCGCGCATGGCCGCGTGCGCTTCCGGCGAGCCGTCGTGGAAGCTGCCGAACCACTTGTCCAGCGGCACGCCCTCGTTGCCGTAGTTGCACTCGAAGTAGCGGTGGTGCAGGTAGTGGAAGTAGCCGCCGTTGCTGAAGGTCTTGTCGTCCTTGAGCACGAACTCCGAGAAGCCGGAGTGGCCGGCCGCCGGGCTCAGCCCGGTGTGCATGAGGTGGAACACCGCGTGGATGGGATGCGACGGGATCACCCAGTGCACGAGCACGCCGGAGAAGTAGATCAGGTGCTCGATCGGGTGCATGGACAGCCCCGACCACGGGCCGATGTTGACGTTGCGGTGGTGCAGGTAGTGCGCGATCTTGTAGAGCGGCTTCCAGTGCGTCCACCGGTGCGTCCAGTAGAAGTGCATCTGCCGGATGAACAGGACCGCGATCATCATCAGCGAGCAGTAGGCGATGCCGGCCGGCGACCGCCACTCGACCCGCGGCAGCCAGCCGTTGCCGTACATCCACAGGGTCACCGCCTCGTACGCGGTCCAGATACCGGCGCCGGAGACCAACGACCAGAACATGTTGTCCCAGGTCTGGTTGCCGAACAGGAACGCCCGGTTCTTCTTCGCCAGCCAGCGGCCGTTGTACTTGTACTGCTTCCCCTGCGCGCGCTTGATGTACAGCCGCAGGTGCAGGCCGCCGGCGATCAGGACGAGGAGCGCGACGTTGCGCAGGTAGATCTCCGCGATCCAGCCGACCTGGAAGGTGGCGGTCCGCTCCAGCGACGGCGTAAGAAAGAGCCACGCCACCACGGCGATGCCCATGTAGACCAGGTTCTTCGGCCACAGGATGCCGTCGTGGCCGAAGATCGCCTTGAGAATCACCTGCAGCCGCACCGGCCGGTCCCACATCGGGGACGGCTGCGGGAGGTTCGCCGGCTGCCACTCGCCCTTTGCGTCGCGAACGCCCGGATCCGCCTCAGCCATGGCTTTGCAGGATAGCATCTGCCCGCCGGATGTAAACCCCTGGACGGGTCATTCAGCGCCGCCGCGTCCGCCTTCCGGCAGCGGGCGTGTGGAGGGTATCCGGCGTGCTACCCTCCGCTTCCGTGAGTGACGGAACCAGCCCGGAACGGCTCGACGCCGAGCGGCGCCTGTTCGTCGACCTGCTCGACGTCGCCCGCCGCGACAACGTGAGCCGCACCTTCCACCAGGCCCGCAAGCACGGCCTGCCGGTGATAGCCCAGGAAGAGCCGTGGGAGCGGATGGGCGGCATGACCGCCTCGGTCATCTACGACCACGAGGAGGGCGTCTTCAAGGCGTGGTACATGGCCGGCATGTACGCCCCCGACAAGGAGCACGTGCAGTGCCTGGCGCTGTCCGACGACGGCATCAACTGGACCAAGCCCGTGCTGGGTCTGCACGAGGCGCTCGGCAACACGGACAACAACATCGTCGTGCCGGCCGAGTACCACGACGGCAGGGACCACTTCGAGACGATGGTGAAGGATCCCATGGATCCCGACCCGGAGCGCCGCTACAAGGCGATCGGCTGGGCCAGCTACGACTGGGACGGGCCGCTAAGCGGGATCTATACCGGCACGTCGCCCGACGGCATGCGCTGGACCTTCACGCCGGAGCCGATCGTCCGCCACCACCCGCGGCCCGGCACCGCCGACCTGGGGCCGATCGGTGACGCGCAGGCGATGATGGTCGACACGCGGCGCAAGCGCTACGTGGCGATGCTGCGCGGTGCGGGCGATCATCCCGGCTGGCGGGTCATGTCGGTGAGCCGGGACTTCGTCACCTGGACCAGGCCGGAGCGCTTTCTGCTTTACCTCAATGAAGAGGAGTCGCTGTACAACAACAACGGCTTCGTCTACGGCGCGCAGTACCTGGGGATCATGACCCACTTCGACCGCCGCGCCGACCACCAGTCGCAGACCCTGCGGCTGCTGACCAGCCGCGACGGCGACGTGTGGATGCGGGCGCCGGCGGCCGAGTCGCTGGTGGGACTGGGCGAGGTGGGCGACTGGGACCGGTTCCAGATCATGCTCACCGGCGCGCCGCCGGTCCCGGTGGGCGATCGCCTGCACATCTACTACCGCGGCACCTCGCGCCGCCACAACAAGGTGGTGGGCGAGTTCGAGCCGCGGATCGACCCCGACCAGGAGCGCGGCGGCATGTCCATCGGGCTGGCCACGCTGCGGCTGGACGGCTTCGCCTCCATCGACGCCAGCTACGACGGCGGCACCATCACCACGGTGCCGTTCGAGCTGGCCGGGGCCGAGTTGCACGTCAACGCCAAGTGCGACTTCGGCCGCATCGCCGCGGAGTTGCTGGACGAGGGGTACCGGCCGATCCCGGGCCATGCCGCCGACGACTGCATCGCCGTCAGCGCCGATGCCACCGATCAGGTCATCCGCTGGCGCGGAGACGCGGCGGGCCGGCCGCTTTCGGCCATCGCCGCGCCGGTGCGGATCCGCTTCCACATGGCCAACTCCCGCCTGTACAGCTACTGGCTGCAGTGAGGTCTCGAACCACCGGGCTACCCCGAACCCCACCAAGGAGCACCGCATGATCACCGTCCAGAACAGCGTCCCCAACCCCGTCGTCGAAGAGGCGGTCCTGTTCCCGTTCGACACCTACAGTTGCCCGTTCTCGGCCGGCCTCCGGCTGCAGCTCATCCCGGGAAAGATCCCCGGCCGCGGCAACCCCATCGTCGTCGCCACCGGCGATCCGGGGGCGCCCGACGACTTCTGCACCCGCTTCTACGGCACGGTCATCCCGATCGACGGCGAGCTGCGCATGTGGTACCTGGCCCGCAGCACCCTTGACGCGGACGGCAGCAACGGCGGCCAGCTCCGCTGCTGCTACGCCACCAGCACCGACGGCGTCAACTGGGACAAGCCCGATCTGGGCCTGATCGAATTCGCAGGCAGCACGCACAACAACATCGTCAACCTGCGCTCCGGCCGCTGCGACTTCGCCGCCCTGCCGGTGATGTACGAGCCGGACGACCCGGACCCGGCGCGGCGCTTCAAGTGCGTCTTCGAGAGCGAGGCGTACGGCAACCAGTTCGCCGTCGCCTACAGCGCCGACGGCCTCAACTGGACGGAGTCGCCGAACAATCCGGTCGGACCCGGCCTGGAGCAGACCGGGCTGCTCCGCCACAACGGCTGCTACTACGTCAACGGCCAGGGCGGCGCGCACTACACCACCGGGCGCGCGCTCGCCACCTTCGCCTCCTACGACTTCGAGACCTGGACGCAGGCGTCCTGCCTGGGCTTCCGCCGCGACATGGTGCCGCCGGAACCGCTGCTCTACGACCCGCTGTCCTCGGCGCCGAAGGCCAAGTGGAACCAGAGCGAGGAGGTGCACCTGGGGGCCGGCCTCTGGGACCGCGGCAACGTGATCCTGGGCATCTACGACATCTGGCACGGCACGCCCACCAGCGACCGCCAGCTCATCTCCATGGACCTGGGCCTGCTGGTCAGCCACGACGCCCTGCACTTCATCGAGCCGATCAAGGATTTCCCGATCCTGCCTGCCTACGAGGAGGCCGGCGCCGTGGTCGGCAAGCCGCCGACGGTCAGCCACGGCCAGGGCATGATCAACTGGGGCGACAAGACCATGCTGTGGTACGAAGCGTGGGGGAACCTGCCGGTGGAGGTGCGCCTTGCCACCTGGGAGCGCGACCGCATCGGCTATTTCGAGGCGATGCGCGGCGAAGGCGGCCACCTGGTGACCTGTCCGCTGGCCGGCGCCACCGAGTTCAGCGCCAACGTTGGCGGCCTGGGCCCGTACACGGAGCTGCGTTTCGAGCTGCTCGACGAGGGCTTCCATCCGCTGCCCGGTTTCAGCGGCGCCGACGCCGCCGTGCTCACCGGGCTGGAGGGAGCGGGAGAAGGCCAGGAGGACCTGGTGCCGGGCCAGCAGAGCCAGCGGGAGGCCGCGCCGGCCGCCGGACTGCGCGAGCCGGTCCGCTGGCAGCGCCCCGTGCCGGCCGACGCCGGCGCGCTGCGCCTGCAGGTCACCTTCGCCGGAATCCGCCCCGAGGACGGCCAGCTCTACGCGATCTACGCGCGCTGAGCGCGCGTCCCGATCTCTTATCCAAGAGACTGCAGAGAGGTGCAATGGACACGAAATTGACGAGAATCGGAGTGTTCTACGACGGAAGCTACTTTTCTCACGTGAGCAACTATTACTGCTACGACCACCAGCGGCGGGCCCGGATCAGCATTTCGGGCATGCACGACTTCATACGAGAGGAGGTTGCGAAGAACGAGCAGGCGGACGCCCGCTATTGCCAGATCGTCGACGCACACTACTTCCGTGCGAGAGTTTCGGCTGCCGATGCCCAGGATCGTGACGCGCTGTATCGGGAGCGGGTCTTCGAGGATGTGCTGATCAGCGAGGGCGTTACGACTCACTTTCTTCCGTCCACACCACGCGGCGAGAAGGGCGTCGACGTCTGGTTCGCCCTCGAAGCGTTCGAGCTCGCTATCTACAAGAAGTTCAACGTTGTCGTTCTGGTCGCAGGGGACGGTGACTACGTCCCGCTGGTTCGCAAGCTGAATACTCTCGGAACCCGGACGATGGTCACGGCGTGGGACTTCAAGACCAGCGGCGTCGACGGTCAGGAACGAGAGACGCGAGCCTCTCAGTTCCTGATCAACGAAGTCACGTATGCCGTCATGATGGACAGCATCATCGACGATCGATCACGCAGCGGCGACCGGGTCGTGAACAACCTGTTCGTCGCTCCGCCCCATCCATCTGCTGCACGCTCCGCCCGGCCCAGTGGCGCTTCGGATGAGCTGCAGGAGGGTGTCATACAGAATCTCAAGGACGGCTTCGGCTTCATTACGCCGGATTCCGGTGGTGACAACCTGTTCTTCCATTGGCGCGCCGTGAAGGACGGAGACTTCGATGAGCTGGGGATAGGCGACCTGGTGCTGTTCATGCTCGGCAGCAACGACCGTGGCCCGTGTGCGGTTGACGTGAGGCGGCCGGACAACCGTATCGCCGGCGATGCCTGAACACCTTCTGATCGAACGCGCTACGCGACGACATTCGTCGCCGAAGTCCAGGCGGATCACCATCACGGTGCCGGTCATTCGGTTGACCACTCGCTTCCGTCGTGTAGCAGCGTCGCGCGCTCAGGAGCGACCCGCAGCGGATTGAGGATCAGGCCGGTGCTCTGCGGGGCCGTCGAGCATCTGCCGCACCAATGATTCCGGCTCAACAAGCACGTCCGAGACACGCTTCCCCAGAGCCTCAGCGATTGCGGCCAATGTCTTGCCCCGGGGCGTCTGTTCGCCGTTCTCGATCCGTACCAGCGTAACGCGTCCAATGTCAGCCGCTCGTGCTAGCTGCTCTTGAGTCAATCCCGCCGAGTCTCGCAACGTCCTGAGCCGCTCGCCGAGGGTCCGCCTGCCGCGCATGGCTATCGCCTCAACGGTGGACCGGTAGGATTCGTCACAGTAGTGGCGTGCGAAATCCCAGGGAATCTCAATGTGTTCACCGTTGACCGTGTTGAGAATCATCTGGTATGGGTTCGGCAATTCAAGACTGGACAGGTCCGTAGCATCACTGATCTCGTCGATATCGCTGTAGGGTATCATTCCTTTGCACCCATCGGCGAAGCTCAACTGGACTCCATTGGCCACTATGGTGGCGACCATCATCATCCGATCGGCGTTCTTTACCAAAACCGCATCCATCGCCTATCCTCCATGAATGGCTTCCCACGTGTTCCTGATGTCTTCGGCGTGTGTCGCATATACCTTCAAGATGTCCCTGAAGTTTCCGGGTGGCGGATCGTCCATATAGGTTCCACCGTTCAGTTCAATGCGGCACACATCTTCGTTGCCAACCCAAACGTGTACGTGTGGCGGCTCGAAGCTGTTCTCCCGCGTGTTGATAACGAACCGAAACTGTCCTTCTATGACGACGGTCGGCACTCGGAGTCCTCGGACAGCGTAACCACGCTCCGCCCGCACATCGCGATCATCGATGTATCATAAGGCGATACATGCCGTCAAGCGTCACTCTGGTAGCGGGATGCAGCCTCGGCCGCGTCCTGGACGCGCGCGCGCACTGCCGAGCTTCGTGGTGGTATTACGCGACCACGTCCTCGCCGAAATCGAGACGGATCACCATTACGGTGCCGGTCATGCGGTTGACCGGCAGGCCGCTCAGACGGAGGCAGGGCGGCTCCTGCCAGTGCCACGGCGTGGTCTCCACCGGCAGGCTGCCGTCCGCCTTGGGGCCGACGTTGAGGATGTAGTCGCCGCCCATCGCCAGTACGCGGTCGAGGCTCTCGATGATGTGGCGGTCGCTGTAGTAGTCCTCGTCGAAGCGATAGCCCCAGCTCTCTCGGCTGAGGGCCTGCTGGCCACGCATGGGGCTTGCGCGCAAAGCCCGGAAACCGGCGACGCTCGACGCTCTTCACAAGCTCGCCGGCACACCGTAGAATCACATCCAGTCGGCGTCGGAGTGGCCGGCGTCGTCACGTCCCGGGCAAAGGAGTTGCCTCAGAGGCAGAAGCGTCTGAAACGAGTGAGTCAATGCAACTGGACAGCTACTTCGACTTCGTCAATGAGTGCGCCATCCGAATCAGGGGGCATCGCATTGGGATCGAGCATGTGTTGGGCGACTATTGCAACGGCGCGAGCCCAGCCGAGATCTTGCTGCGGTATCCAACGCTGACACGCGAAGAGATCGACGCGACGATTCGCTACTACCTGGCTAACAAACACGAAGTGGACGAGTATCTTGATCGAATCGAGGGGCTACAGGAGGAAGACTGGCGGAAGCAGCAGCAGGACCCGCCGGAGTTCGTCATCGCGCTGCGCAAGAAGCTCGATCGTTATCGACGACGTTCGGCGTAAAGATCTCGACTCAAGACCGCTGAGTGATTCGCTTCTTGCTGGATGAACACATGGCAGGCGTCGACGTCTGACGAATACCGAGACCGTGTAGCGTTCATTCCATTCTGAACTCGCACGGTAACAAGCTGAGCTAAGCTAAGCTACTCCGTCGGAGGTTCCCGCCTCGACTACTCAAGCACCTCTGCGACAGCGCGGAGTTCGGTGACGAATCGGGCGTGTGCGGCGTGGAAGGCCGACACAGTGGAGGGAACACGATTCTGCACCATGCGAGTGCGATCCGGGTTCAGACGAGTGCCGTAGATGTTGCGGAACACGTGGCGAAACGCACGCAACTCATGGATGTCCTGCGCGAGCGATCGATCCAGGAGGCGGGGTCGCAGGCCCTCGATCTCGATCGTCATGCGTTCCACGAGCTCGCGGTGCCATGCCGACGGCGGCACGTCGTTCTCGAAGAACCGGGAGACCCGGAGGAAGTAGGACTCCAGCGCGTTGTAGATGTTGTGAATGGTGTAGCCCAGCGCCGCCCAGTCCAACTCGTCGGTCGCTCCGTGCCGGATGCGGCCGTCGGCTTTCAGGTTGGTCTCGGCAAGGTCGCCGAGAACCTCGACCTCACCGCTCAGTTCTGCGATCAGCGTTGCGATGCGCGCTTTGTCGTTCATACATCACCTTGCCGTGATGCTCGACAGCCCGGCTGATCACCGGACGGGCGTTCGGTAGATCGACGACGTCGACCTTGAACGGGCTGTCGAGCGCCATGGAGACCAGACGGAGATACTGTAGGGAGTCAACGGCCAGATCTATGTCCGGCTCTCTGTGACCAACGTCGCCGGTGGCCAGCGAACCGAAGAGGACGACCTTGCGGAGATCGGGATCCGCCTCGACGAAGCACTTCGTGAGCCGGTGGGCCTCAGCGAGCCCGGCGGCTCGCCACTCTCGGCGCATGTGGTCGAGGTGAGCCGATCTCTTCCGCCCTTGCGCTCTGAGCCCTTCGGCTACGCCACGAAGGAAGCGCTTCCGTTCCTCGTCCACAGCCGGAAGAACGTAGTCGGCACAGACAGCGCGTGTCGAGAGTGACCGCCTTCGAGCCCTCGATCGAGCACGCTACGCGACCACGTCGTCGCCGAAGTCCAGGCGGATCACCATCACGGTGCCGGTCATGCGGTTGACCGGCAGGCCGCTCAGGCGGAGGTAGGGCGGCTCCTGCCAGTGCCACGGCGTGGTCTCCACCGTGGCTCGGAGCTGGCTTCCGTCGTTCAGCAGCGTGACCCGCTCGGGAGCGACGCGCAGCGGCTTGAGGATCAGGCCGGTGCTCTGCGCGGCCTCGGGGAGGTGGACATAGACGGTGTTGCCCTTGCGCGTGACCAGCATGCTGTCGCGGGGCACGTGGTGCTCGCCTCCGTGCATGCCGATCGCGTCGTCCTCGATCAGCGTCGAGGCGGGCATGGTGCCATCGAACGCCTCCCGGACCTTGCGGTACCAGTTGCCCACCTGCGCGAGCGTGCTCACGTTCTCCACCGGCAGGCTGCCGCCCGCCTTGGGGCCGACGTTGAGGATGTAGTCGCCGCCCATCGCCAGCACGCGGTCGATGCTCTCGATGATGTGGCGGTCGCTGTAGTAGTCCTCGTCGGAGCGATAGCCCCAGCTCTCGCGGCCAAGCGCCTGCACGGCCTGCGTCGGCGCGTCGAACTCGCGCGTCTCGGGCACATGGCGTTCCGGGGTGCCGTAGTCGCCGGGGCTCGGACCGCGGTCGTTGATCAGGATGCCCGGCTGCAGCTCGCGCACCATCTGGTTCAGGCTCGGGTCGTGGTGCTCGGCCACGTTCACGTCCCAGAAGAAGTCGCGCAGCGGGCCGTAGTTGGTACAGAGCTCCCGCACCTGGCCGCGGACGAACTCCCAGTAGGCGGCCAAGTCCGGCTGGTCGCCGGGGCGCGGACCGAACATCTCGTGGTGGCGCCCCAGGTTGGGGTAGTGCGGGTGGTGCCAGTCGGGGCAGGAGTAGTAGAAGCCGAGGGCGATGCCGCGCCGCTCGCACGCCTCGGCCAGCTCGGCCAGGATGTCCCGGCCGTAGGGGGTGCGCATCACCGAGTAGTCGGTCAGCTTCGTGTCCCACAGGCAGAACCCGTCGTGGTGCTTGGTGGTGATCACCACGAAGCTCATGCCGGCGCTCTCGGCCGCGACCAGCCACTCGTCGGGATCGAAGCGGTCCGGGTCGAAGCGGTGGACGAGCTGCTCATAGTCGCGCCGCTTCATGTCGGACCGCCAGAGGATCTGCTCGTGCCACGCCGGGATCGCGTACAGGCCCCAGTGGATGAACATCCCCAGCCGCTCCGTGAAGTACCGGTCGCGCCCGTCGCCGAATGGTCTGATCATGGTCGTCTCCCTGCCTTGCGGCATCTTATCTTGACCTCGTCGAGGTTGGCAGCGTACGGTATAGCGTACGGGAGACAGCGTATGGGGACGATGAACGCCACCAACGCGCGGAAGAATCTGTATCGGCTCATCGACGAAGTGAGCGAGACGCACACGCCGATCACGATCACGGGAAAGGAGCGGTCAGCGGTGCTGGTCAGCGAAGAGGACTGGAACGCGATTCAGGAGACGTTGTATCTGTCCTCCATCCCGGGCATGACCGACTCGATACGGCAAGGGCTCGAAACCCCCGTGGAGGAGTGCGACCCAGAGCCTGGTTGGTGATGTACCGGTTGGTCTTCACCAAACAGGCCCGGAGGGACGCGCGCAAGGTGGCAGCGGCGGGACTCCGCACCAACGTGAAGCGGCTCCTCCAGACTCTGCGCAAGGATCCATTTCAAAGCCCGCCGCCGTTCGAGAAGCTGGTTGGCGATCTGACGGGGGCGTTCTCTCGACGGATCAACATCCAGCATCGCCTCGTGTACCAAGTCCTCGATCGCGAGCGCATCGTCAAGGTGCTGCGAATGTGGACGCACTATGGTGGCGGTTGAGCCCTCGTATCCGCCATGATTGCCAGATGAGTGCAGAAGTCCTGACGCCCGCGTCGTTCTCGCCTTCGACCACGTCCGTCGAAGACTTCGACTTCACCGCAGGGCAGGTGGACGTCGACACCATGACGGAGGCGTACCGCAGGCACGGCGCCGTGGTGGTGCGCGGGTTGTCCGAGGACTACGTGGCGGACCTGCTGCAGGACATGGAGGCGATCCTGGAGCAGAGCCAGGCGCTTCTTCCCGAAGCGGCGGCCGCCAAGCATCACGCCAACGCCGTGACGACGCCGGACGGGACGCTGTTCAACGCCGACCCCAGCGATCCGGGGCGCATGGTCGTCAACACGCTGCGGCTGAACGCGATGATCTCGGGCGCGTTCCTCCGCTCGCTGGTCAACCCCGAGTTGCTGGAGCTGTTGGCGGCGCTGATCGGTCCGGACATCGAGCTGTGGAAGTGGGGGCAGTGCGTCTACAAGCAGCCCAGGACGGGCGTGCCGAAGTCGCTGCACCAGGACGGCTACTACTTCGAGCACAAGCTGCAGAGCCCCACGGCGGTGCTGAGCTACGCGGTCGACGTCGACATGAGCAACGCGCCGCTCTACGTGGTGCCCGGCTCGCACGAGCTGGGGCTGATCCGGCACGAGGACGACCGCTGGGCCGGCTTCGCGCTCAACGATCCGGTGTGGTGGGAGCGCGCCGTGCCGATCGAGGGCCGGGCCGGGGACGCCGTGATCTTCCACACCTGCACCATTCACGGCTCGCCGGACAACCGCTCGGACCGGCCGCGCCCGGTGTTCATCAAGCGCTACCGGCGCGCGGACGACTTTTGCGTGATCGACGTGGCCAACGTCGCTGACCGGCAACGCGCCGAGCAGGCGCCGGTCGCCGCCAAGACCGAGGACGACTGGGGACTGATGGTGCGCGGCATCCGCCGATTCAGGCGGAGAAAGGTAGTGTGAAAGTGGCTCGCCCGTACGCACGGCGAGGCGGCCCTTCCGGTCGACCGATCGGAGGATAGTTCGTGGATGTATTCATAGTGCTGCTCGTGACTTTCCTGCTCGTCGTGGCGTTCAACGCGTTGGTGTCCTGGCGACGCGACCGCGAGAACGAACTCCGTCGGGACCGATCAGGGCGGATGATCGGCGGTGAAGGTGGAGGCCGGTACGGTGACGGCTGCACGGACGCCGGCGGCGCTGACGTGGGCGCCTACGATTATGGAGGCGGCGACGGCGGAGGCGGCGGCTTCGGTGGAGGTGACCTTGGCGACGGAGGAGGCGGTGGAGGCGCAGGAGGCGGCGGCGACGGCTGAACGCCCGTGGGCGTCATGGTGGCTCCGTCGAACGACAGAACTGCTACGTCGTCGAAGCGGTGCATGAACCGGAGAGATAGCGCTCTTATTGCGCCGCCTCCTGGTCCGGTCCGGATGGCTCCTCGGCGGCGCTGATCCATGTCCGCGTGAGCCGCGCGAGTTCGCCTACGGCTCCGGAGCCGTCGTCCACGAAGCGCGTGATCCGCCCGAACCGCAGGTCGAGGTACTCGTGCGCCATCAGGTTGCGCAGCGCGGCCAGCGGCTGCAGGCGTCCGGACAGCGCGGCGAAGCCGGGCAGCGTCTCGAGGTCCGCGAGGATCTGACCGTACGTGTAGGGGACTTGGCGTAGCGCGGACGACAGCACGATCTTGCCGATGTCGATCGCGGCGTTGATCAGGATCTCCACCCAGCGGTCGAGGTTGCGCCGCAGGTCGCGGTCGGATCGATAGCGATGCTGCGTGACCTCCCGGAATCGCTCGCGATCCTCCAACTCGGTGTCGATGAAGTCGACGATGCGTTCGAGACGGCTGCAGTCGACCGGCGACAGTGAGCGGCTGCGGTCGCGAATCGCCCGGTACTCGCGTTCGGTCTGCAGGAAGTCGATGGCCACCGAGGTGACTGCGAGGAAGTATCGCGAGTAGAGAGTTCCGTTGCGCATCAGGATCACGCGCCCGGACGTGAGCGCCGCGGCGCTCACCGTCGCGGGAGCCCGGTTCAGGACCAGGAGCTCCACGTTGCGCTGCGTCGCTCGCTCCAGGGCGATCTGGATCTCGGTCTCGCGGTCGATCTCCCGTTCCCGCTCGATCTCAAGCCGGCCGTCGGACTCGCCGTAGACCGCCACGTCGACATCAGAGTCCGGACGCAGCCTGCCGGAGCAGGCCGATCCGAACAGCACGGCGAACGCCAGGTGTGGAAAGCGCTGCAGCTCCGAGCCGACCGCCGCGGCGATCTCATCGGCGGCTGCCATCGCATCCATCGTTCTACACCGGGAGACCTGGACCGCCGCTCATGCCAGTCGCTCCCACCGGTCCGGGTCGATAGCGCCGGCCACGGTCCGGCCCGCGAAGAAGTCCTCCAGCGCGGCCACCGTGGCATCGCCGATGCGGCGATGGCCGTACCGGCCGTGGCCGGCCACGTGCGGGGTGAGGATCACGTTCGGCATCGCGCGCAGCGGACTGTCGGCGGGCGGCGGCTCCGGCGTCGTGACGTCAAGCGCCACCCGGATACGGCCCGTGGCCGCCTCCCGGATCAGCGCGTCGTGGTCGATCAGGCTGCCGCGCGCGGTGTTGACCAGCACCGCGCCATCGCGCAAGAGGCTGAGTTGCTCCGCGCCCACCATGCAGTCGGTCTCCGGAATGCTCGGCGCGTGCAGCGAGACGATGTCCGAGCGGGCGAACAGGTCGTTCAGCTCCGCCTTCTCGACCTGCAGGGGCTGGGCATCCTCGGCGTCGAGGAACGGATCGTAGACCAGGATGCGTCCCGCGAGCGGGCGCAGGACTCGGATCACCTCGCGTCCGACGTCGCTGGCGCCGACGATGCCGACTATGGCGCCGGTCAGGTACTGCTCGCCCACCGGTATCTCGGGCGTGCGCCAGCCGCCGGTGCCGCGGACGTGCAGCGCGTGCTCCATCAGGCGCTTGGCACTCATGATGATGAGCCCCAGCGTGGTCTCGGCCACGTTGTAGGCGATCGGCACCGTGGCCGTGGCCACGCAGATGCAGCGCGGGACGATGTGCTCCGCCCACACGCGGTCCAGCATTCGGCGCACCGATCCGGCCGAGTGGGCGATGATCCGCAGCCGGTCGGCCGCCTCCATGATCGCGGGCGTGATCGGCGGCGGTCCGCCGGATGCCGGGGCCGCCCAGCCGGTGATGAGGGCATCGTGGCCGCCGATCAGGGAGCAGATCTCCGCCTCGGTCAGGTCGCCGTCGCCCTCGTTGCGGGTCACCTCGAAAGCGCCCTGCAGGCGCGCCCAGGCGGCGGGGGTGAATACCTTCTCGGTGTGCTCGCGGGCGGGCAGGTGCAGCACGCGTGGCTTGCGGGATGCCGCGGTGTCAGCCAGCACGGACGGCCACCTCCTCTGCGGACCCGATGTCACCGGTGGTGGCCTGCCAGTCGCGGATGCGGGCGGTCAGGTCACGGCAGCGCTCGGTCTGCTCCGGGCGGAAGGCCAGGTTGGCGGTCTCGCCCGGATCGTGGTTCAGGTCATAGAGCTCGTGCTGGCCGGCGGGGCTCAGGCAGAACTTCCACCCCTCGGGCGTGACGATGCAGCGCACGGCGTCGGCAAGGTCGGCCAGCCCGGCCTCGCGCGTGGTCACCTCGGCCAGGTAGTCGGGCAGCGGGTCGCGCTTCAGGTCCTCGTGGACCAGGTAGTTGATGTCCGTCCACTCCACGAACGCGGGCCGCGGCGGCGGATTCGCGCCGTCCAGCCACGGGGTGAGCGACGTGCCCTGCAGGTGCTCGGGCGCGGCAACGCCCAGCTCCTCGATCACGGTCGGCACGACGTCCACGTGACCCACCGGCGCGTGCACGTGCCGGGCGTCGCGCTGCCCCGGCCGGCTGACCAGCAGCGGCACGCCGATCGACTCCTCGTACATCAGGTTCTTGCCGAAGAGCTGGTGGCTGCCGGCCAGCTCGCCGTGATCGGCGGTGAGGATCACCAGCGTGTCCTCGGCCGCGCCCGAGGCGTCGAGCTGGTCGAACACCCGGCCGAGCGCCCGGTCGACCTGCGTGCACAGGCCCCAGTAGCGCTGGATCAGCAGGCGCCACGCCAGCTCCGAGCGCAGGGCGATGCCGTCCTTGCGGTGGTGCAGCACGGACAGGTGCTCCAGCAGCGCCTTGCGGGGCTGATCCGGGCCGGGTGGATGGTGCCAGTTTGCCGGCAGCGGCACCTGGTCGAAGGGATGCAGGTCATCCAGGGGGCCGGACAGCGGATCGTGCGGCTCGTAGAAGCAGAGGGTGAGGGCGAACGGCCGGTCCGCGTGGCGGCGGATGAAGTCGCACGCCTTGGCGGCGATGTTGGACGGACCGCCCAAGTGCTCGGGGATGGCCGGCCGGTCCGCCTTGCCGAAGCGCACGCCGTCGGCAGGCGTCAGCCCGTGCGCGCGCAGCAGGTGGTCGGGCGCGACGTCGTTGAAGTCGAGCTCGTCGATGCCACAGGCGCGCGGGGCCGGCCCGCCGGCATAGCGGTGGCTGCCGCTGCGGCCGAAGAACCCGCACACCCAGCGATCGTCGAGCAGATCGGTCAGACAGGGAATGTGGTCGTGCATGGGATGCTGGCCCAGCGTGACCTGGCCGTTGTAGTGCGGCCACGTGCCGGTGAACAGGCAGGCGCGCGCCGGACCGCACACCGGCTGGGCGCAGTAGGCGCGGCGAAAGACGGTGCTGCGCTCGGCCAGCGCGTTCATGCGCGGCACCTGGATGCGGTCGTTGCCGTAGGCGGCCAGGGTGGAGCGCGCCTGCTGATCGGTGACGATCAGCAGCAGGTTCGGAGACGTGGACGAGGACCTCTGGGCCATCGCGGACGGCTCTGCCTCAGGCCACCGCCGGTTCGATGCGGCGCCGTTCGTGTTGCTTGCTGCCGTCCGGGTCCGGGGTGATCGCTGCCCCGGCCGGCATGTAGATCACGTTCATCGCCCGCCGCCGCCGGTCCGTCGGATTGGGGTCGGAGCCGTGCAGCACGCGCGGGTTCAGCAAGTAGGACTCGCCGGCCGCGGCGGTGAGGGCCACCTTCTCTCCGTCGTTCTCGCGTGCGGTCGCACGGGAACGGGCGCGGGCCGTGACCTCCTGCCACGGCAGGCCGTCGGCGTCGAAGTGCTGGCTGCCCGGCAGGATATACATGGTGCCGTTGTCGGGACCGGCGTCGTCGAGCGCGGTCCAGATCGTGCAGTAGGGGGTGCCCGGCACGGGAAAGCCGGTGCCCGTGTCCTGGTGCCATCCCAGGGCGGTGCCTCCGTGCGCGGGCTTCATCAGGATCATCGCCCGGTGGATGGCGAGCGGCTGCGGGACGAGCTGGTGGATCACATCGAGCATCGCCGGCCCGGTGATCACCGGGTAGAAGACCGGATCCCACTCCAGGCCGCCGATCTTGCGGTAGCCGTCGGACGGACCGGCGTAGTCGTAACCGGTGGAGTCGTAACCGGCATGGTGCCACTTCTTGTCAAGTTGGAAGCCGACCCGGCCGGGAGGGACGCGGCCGGCGGTCAGGTCGTCGGTGCGCCGGCTGAGCGACTCCAGATCCGCGGGGCTCATCACCGCGCCGAGCGGCAGGTAGCCGTCGGCCCGGAATCGATCGAGCTGTTCGCCGGTGAGCGCCATCGGTCTACTCCTCGGCCGGTGTGCCGCGCAGCTTTTCGAGGATGAACTCGTTGCCCAGGCCGTAGGTCTTCGACTCGTCCATCATCAGCGCCATGTTCGGGAAGCTGATGATCCGCCAGCCGTCGTTCATCGCCTCCAGCACGCTCTGGTAGGGCCAGTCCTCCGGGTCCTCCGGGCACGCTCTGACTTCGCCGTCCTCGACCAATGCCATGCCGTTGACCTTGGAGGTGACCGACGAGAACAGCGTCCAGAGGTAGAGGACATCCTGTCGCTGTCCGTTGCCGGTCAGCCCGCGGGCGGCCTCCGCACAGGCGCGCAGCCGATCCGCCGGAAGCCGGTCCGACTCCAGCAGCCGGACGCACTCCTGCAGCTCGTCAGCCAGCTTGTCCGCGTTCATGCGATCACGCTGCGCCCTGCCCGGCGCGCTGTCAACAGCCCGGGTCCGCGCGTCCGCGGAGATCACCAGATCGTGTCGGCGCCGAGCGCCCCGATCGCGGGATCGGGCGTCGCGACCCCGATCTTCTGGACCATGGCCTGAGCGGCGATCATCCGGTCGAAGGGGTCGCGGTGATGGTGGGGGAGGGAGCCCGCGCGCAGCGCATGCGCGCCGGCGATGGTCAGTTGGCGAAAGCCGTCCTGGGCCAACCGGTCGTCCCACTCCTCGATGACGTGGCTGCCGGCCGGGTAGTTGCCCAGCCGGTGTTGCGTGGCGATCTCCCAGGCGCTCGCCGCGCTGACCCACACCTTGTTGTGGGGGTCCTCAAGCAAGGCGTGGACACGGCTGCTGAGCTTGCCCGGCTCCGCCCACGCCCACAGCAGGGTGCAGGTGTCCAGCAGGAGTCTCATCCACCCCCGTCCCAGGCCGTGATCTCGGCTTCGTCGAGCGGCTTCATGAACGAGTCGGGCACCGCTCCGTCGCGATCGCGATGGCGGCCCAGCTCGCGCGGCGGAGGGGCCTGGAGCGGCACCAGCCGCACGCAGCGAACGCCCGCCTTGGCGATCACGATCTCCTCCCCGGCGAACGCCCGGTCGACCAGCCGGGCGAGCTGCGGCACGGCCTCGTGCACGTTCAGCATCGTCATGCCGGCAGCATAATGCGGCTTCCGAGCGTCGGTCGACGAATCGGGTGCCGTGTCCGAACACTATTGGCCGCCTGTTCGTTATTGATGCAGAAGAGGGATACAAGCGAGGAGCGGTTGCATGGCAGTGGGATGGAGCGGTGACGTTCGCGGAACTGTTCGACGAGTTTGAGGACCCCTTGCATCGGTACGCGATGTTGCTGGTGCGCAACCGGGACTGGGCCGACGACCTGGTGCAGGAGACCTTCATCCGTGCCTGGAGCCACCTGCCGCTGCTCGGCGTGCTGTCCCTCCCGCAGCGGCGGGCGTGGCTGCGTCGGGTGTTGAAGAACATCTTCATCGATCAGTACCGGCGGAACGTGCGGGAACGTGCCCTGATCGCCGCGCTCGATCACGATCCGGAGGACGGCGCCGTCGATCCGTCCTTGTCCCTGCAGGTGCAGGAGCTCCTGGAGATCCTGCCGCCGTCGCTGCGCGATCTGTGGTATCGCCGCTACGTGCAGGGGATGAACGCCGCGGAGATCGCCCGCCAACTGGGCATTCCCCACGGCACCGTGCGCTCGAGACTGCATGCCGCGCGCAGGCGTCTGCGCGGGCAAGTGGAACGATATCTGTAATTCAGGAGGAACGAATGAGCACCGAGGATCAGGGAATCGACTACGGCAACATCGGCGTCCTGGACATCCGCGCGGCGGATGCGGCGGCGGTCCGCGGAATCAGGCGCATCGGAAATCTCGGGCTGCTGCTGCACGGCCCGGACAATGCGGCTCTGGTGAACACGCTGTCCGTCGGCAATCTCGGCTGCACCGTCGAAGCGCCGGCGCACTACAAGCTGGAGATGGCGCCGGTCCGGTTCGATGCCAAGGCGCTGCGCAACCGGTCCGAGCCGCTCGGGATGGTCATCATGGGTCCGGTTACCGTCGATGCGGATGTATCGGTCGAGGACATCGAGCAGGGTATCGAACGCCTGGCCATCATGGGCCCGGTCATCTGCCCGGACAACGTGGTGTCAGCCCTGCGCTCGAAGACCGAGCAGCAAATGGGACCGGTCACAAGCTACCCGGCCGGTACCAGGCTGGTCTCGATCATGGGAACGTTCAGGCTCGATCACGATGCGCTCGCCACGTTGGAGGATGGTACGGCGCTCAACGTGGCGGGCCGTCTGACGGTGCCAGAGCCGCTGCCGGCGGATCTGTTGGCGCGGAAAGTCCTGTGGCTCAGCGTGGAAGGTGGGGTACGGTGTCACGAGGAGAACGCCTCGTTCCTGCGCGCTCTGATGCCTGATCCGGGAGGAACATTCACGCTGCTGCCGGCCGGGTTCAAGGTCATCGAGCGAGCACTCGCCATCGACAGCACATTCCTTCGGTTCGGCGCCGCTCCGAAGATGTACGTGGATGGGAGGATCATCGTAGATCCCGCCGTCACCTCGGAGGAGATAGACCGGAGTATCCGGGAGCTGCGTTGCGCCGCAATGATCGTCGCTTCCGCCGCCCTGCGCGACTCGCTGGCCCCCAAGTGCGACCTGGAGCGGGATCAGGTGCTGTTCTGCGATGGCACCCTGTGGCTGGAGGAGGGCAGTACCGAGCTCAACGCGGAGCGCTTCGCGTTCCTGGAGGGGGTTGCCACTCTCCTGGTCGAGGGAGAGCTGACGATCGACGAAGCGATTGACCCGGAGATCCTCGTGGAGAAGCTGGCCAAGGTCCACAACTTCGGAACCATTCGCTGCACGCCGGCGCAGATGGGCGCGCTGCGCGCCCGCATGGACCGCAACAGCGGCACGCTGGTCGACAGCACGGTAGCCGAGGAAGAGGAAGAGGAGTCACCCGGAATCAACAACATCGGCTTCCTGGCCCTGTAGGCTCCGTGGTACCGGGAGCTGTTCGGTGAACGGGTCAGTTTCCACGTATCCCGACGGCCGCGATGTGCCGCACGAGGAGCATGGTCGCCGCCGCTTCGACGGGCGCCGCCATGGGCTCCTGAGCGGAACCTGGATCGTGTTCCAGGACGCCCCGCTGGCCGCCGTGGTCCGTGCCGTGGTGACGCTGTCGGCCGGCGCGGCGACCGGCCCGCTGCTGGTGCTGGCAACCGAGCGCTTCATCGCCACAGCGCTTGAAGTCGCCGGAGGTCAACTCTCCATGGCGGCCATCACCGTGCCGGTCATCACGCTGGCCGCGCTGTTCGCCGTGGAAATCCTCGAAACCGTCGTACGTTTCCTGGCGGACTCTCGGATCGAAGCCGGCCTGCGTCGCGGCTTCCGAGCTGACCTGACCGAAAAGCGGGCGCGCCTGGAGTATCACTACATCGAGAATCAAGAGACGTGGGACCTGCTGCGGCGTGTCGCCGCGGGTCCGCAGATGGAGTCCCAGCCGGCGCCCGAGCGGGGACCGGTGAAGCAGGCGTTCGACGACGGCATCGGACTGGCAGCCATCGCCGTGCGGGTGATCGGCATCGCTGCCGTGCTGGCTCGGCTGGGGTGGTGGATCCTCCCTTTCGCGGTGGCACTCATGGTCCTGTACGTGCTGCTCGGAATCCGGGGCGGGCGCCGTCTCTACGAGTTCGAGCGCCGCGCGGCGAGCCGGCGACGCCGCGCCGAGTACCTGTCGGACGAGGTCCTACAGGCGAGGGAGGCCGCCGCGGAGCGGGGACTGTTCGGCTATGCAAGCTACCTGAATGCACGGTGGCGTGCCGTGTACGTCGGGGTCGTCAGGGCGAACGTGCTGGTGAATCTCCGTAACTGGATCCGTTACAAGGGCGCGCAAGTTCCTGCGATCGCCCTGGTCATCGCCGCCATGCTGGCGTTGCTTCGGCCGCTTCAGGCGGGTGCGATCGACGTAGCCTTCTACGTCGCATCGACCATGGCTCTCCTGCAGGCGGAACGTCTCGTAGCGATGGAACTGGTATTCATCACCTCGCGGCTCTCCCAGCACCGGGAGTTCTTCGTCGACCTGACCGCCTTCTCGGCGATGGCCGAGACGCCGCGCTCGCTCACGCGCAGCGCGCCTGTGGAGCCGTTCAGGTCGATCGAGTTCGAGCGGGTGAGATTCACCTATCCCGGCACCGAGCAGCCGGTCTTGAGCGAGGTCAGTTTCGTGCTGGAGGCCGGGCACCACTACGCGCTGGTCGGTGCCAACGGGTCCGGCAAATCCACCATCGCCAAGCTGATGCTCGGCCTCTACCGTCCAACTGCTGGCCGGATCCTGATCAACGATGTCCCGATTACCGAGTGGACGCAGGACGCCGTGAACGGGCTGTTCAGCGTGGTGTTCCAGGACTTCGCGCGCTACTCGCTTACGGTCCGCGACAACATCGAAGTGGCCACAGCCGGCCGCCTCGATGATGCAGCGATACAGGCGAGTCTGGCGCGGGCCGGATTCGGTGACGACTTCGTCGGACGGCTGCCGCAGGGGTACGATACGCCCCTCGGCAAGGTGCTGCGCGGCGGCGTGGATGTGTCCGGCGGCGAGTGGCAGCGCCTCGCCATGGCGCGCTCGCTGGCCGCTGACGCACCGGTTCGCATCCTGGATGAGCCGACGGCGGCCCTGGACCCGCTGGCCGAGAGCGATCTGTACCGGTCGTACTCGCGCGCCGCGACCGGGCTGACGACGCTGTTCATCAGCCATCGCTTGGGCTCGACCAAGATCGCGGACCGGATACTGGTGATCGACGGCGGTGCGATCGTCGAGTCCGGCAGCCACGAGGATCTGATGCGGCCCGGCGGCCTGTACGCGCGGATGTTCGCCGCACAGATGCACTGGTATGAAACAGGATAGGCGCCCTGCCTACGTCCGGCTCCTCGCCAAGGTGATTGGCCTGGTCGGCTGCGGGGCACCCCTCCCGTTGCTTGCGATGGTGGTCGTCAGCTTGGGAATCATGGGCACGAACGTACTGGTGTTCCATCTGCTGGAGGCCGTGCTGTCGCAGCTCACCGAGCCCGAGCGGTTGAGTGAGATTGTCGGAGCCATTCTGGTTGTCGGAGCCGTAATCCTGATCCGGGAGCTCCTCGAGATGGTGGCGGATCCCATTGCGACTTACGTCTTTGGGAAGACCAGCGCCGTGCTGACAGAGGCCATGAATCAGAAGGTCGAGCGGCTGGAAGTCATCGACTTCGAGACCCTGGATGCGAACGAGCGTCTGGAACTGGCAAAAGCCGGGACCATGGGGGCGATCTCCATGCTGATGGCATTTCTGTTCCCTGTCTTCCAGATGACGTTCTTTGCGACAGCAGCGATCTATCTCCATTCGCTGTCTCCCCTGTTGTCCCTGGTCGTTCCCCTCACGTTTCTGCCTCGCATTGCGAGTCATCTCGTTCGAGGAAGTCGTTACTATCAGCTTGAACGAAAGACGGTGCCGATGCTCCGGGAGTTTCAGTACCTGGAGCGCTGCATGACGGATCGCGAGTACTTCAAGGAGACGCGTATCCTGGGAGCTGGTTCTCGTCTCGCGCAGCGGTACCGAAGTACGCTGAGCCGCTTCAACGTGGAGCGATGGCGCGAAGACCTCCGGATCGGCGGCATCGATCTTGGCCTGAGCGTCCTGGTGTTGCTCGGTTACGCAGGCTCCTTCGTGTTGGCGGCGTTCCTGCTGGCGGACGGGAGCATCGGTGTCGGCGGCTTCGCCGTGGTCATCTACGCGGTAAGCCGGCTCATGATGATGACGCGTGCCGTGATGGACATGCTCGGGCAGTCGTACCGCGCCAGTGCGACCGCTTCCCATCTGTTCGAGTTCCTCGAACGCGACGAAGGCAGGCCTCCGGGTGATCGTGCCGGTGAGGTGACCGGGACCGTGACCGCACGGCAGGTGTCGTTCACCTATCCCGGAACGGACACGGCCGCGGTCGACGACGTGCATGTGGACCTCGAACCCGGCACCACCGTCGCGCTGGTCGGCGCCAACGGCGCCGGCAAGACCACGCTGGCCAAGCTGCTCCTGGGGCTCTACGTCCCGAGCAGCGGCGACGTGCTGCGCGGGACCGTCAACACGCGGGAGGCGACCAGACAGGACATCCGCGAGCGTACCTCCGCCGTCTTCCAGAACTTTCAGCGCTATCAGATGACGCTGCGGGACAACGTCGTCCTGGCCGACGTGACGCGCGCGGAGGACGAGGAGGCGGTGATCCGGGCGCTCGAACGGGGCGGCGTGCCCGCGGACCTGTGGCAGGGCGAGGAAGGGCTCGACCTCATGCTGTCCCGTGAGTTCGGGACGCGCGACCTGTCGCTCGGACAGTGGCAGCGGGTGGCGATCGCCCGCGGCCTGTTCCGGGAGCACGACCTGATCCTGCTCGACGAGCCGACCGCCTCGATCGACCCGCTGGAGGAGCAGGCGCTGTACGAGCGGTTCATGGAGATCGCCGCCGGCCGCACGGCGATCCTGGTCACGCACCGCCTGGGCTCGGCACGGCTGGCCGATCGGATCCTGGTGATGCGGGACGGCCGGATCGTCGAGGACGGCACGCACCGGCAACTCCTCGATCGGCGTGGGCTGTACCACGAGATGTTCACCGCTCAGGCCGACTGGTACCAGCGAGGCCGGTAGCCCCAAGCTTGCATCGGAATCCAGGCCGGCCCGGCACGCGCGCCAGAACGGTCAGCCGTTGTCCCGGGCATGGACTTAAGCCATGCTTGCGACCAATCAGGATCGATCACGTGACCGATCCCGAGAGGAGAGAGAAATGCGCTTTGGAAAGGCTGCGGTCACCGTGCTGGCCGCGACGATGACGATGATGGCGGTGCAGGCCGCATGTGCCGACGAGAGCGGGACGTACCGTTCAATCCGGAGTTTTCATCATGACTACGTCACCATCGATCATGGCTGGCAGACGTTTACCGGAGGCATGCTGACGGGCACCCAGACGATCATCGAGAGCAGCGGCGGCCCGTTCGTCGAAGGAGCCAGCACCCATACGGAGTGCCTGGTGTTCTCCAGGAGCTCGGATGACGGCATCTCGCTGGAGGCGCCGTGCGTGGAGACCGACACGGCCGGCGACGTCATGTATACGCGCGGTGTGAGAGAACAGGGCACGATGGGCGCCGGCGGCGGCGGACAGGGCGTCTGGGAGTTGCTGGGCGGCACCGGCAAGTACGAAGGCATCACCGGCGCCGGCACGTATCGCACCGAGTACCTGGATGGCGGCGTCGTGGTAGTGATCGCCGAGTGCACCTGGAGCAAGGCGTAGGGCGAGTTCGAACCGCGATGAGCGTGGTGAAGCAGCCCCACAAGATCCTGGTGGTCGACGACGAGCCGGACGTCGAGCCGCTGATCCGGCAACGCATGCGGCGCGACGTCCGTGCCGGCAAGTACGAGTTCGTGTTCGCCCGCGACGGCGTGGAAGCCCTGGAGCTGCTGGAGCAGCAGGACGACATCGACATGGTGCTGTCCGACATCAACATGCCGAAGATGGACGGGCTGACCCTGCTGGCGCAGATCGCCAAGGTGGACCCCAACCTGCGCTGCGTCATCGTCTCCGCGTATGGCGACATGGAGAACATCCGCACGGCGATGAACCGGGGGGCCTTCGACTTCGTCACCAAGCCGCTCGACTTCGCGGATCTGCGGGTCACCATCGACCGCACGCTGCGCCGCGTGGCCGAGTGGCGCGAGGCGCTGGCGTCGCGGGACAAGCTGGTCGTGCTGCAGAACGAGCTGGACCTGGCCAGCAAGATGCAGCAGTCGATCCTTCCCACGCGGTTCCCGGAGGGGCCGGACTTCCGGATCCACGGCCACATGGAGCCGGCGCGCGCCGTGGGAGGCGACTTCTTCGACGTCATGCCGCTGGAGAACGGCCGCATCGGCCTGGCGATCGCCGACGTCTCGGACAAGGGCGTGCCGGCCTCCCTGTTCATGATGTCGACGCGTACCCTGCTCAAGGGCGCGTCCGTCGGCCTCGGCGAACCCGGCGAGGTGATGGGCGAGGTCAACGATCTGCTCAACGACGACAACGAGGCGGCGATGTTCGTCACGGTCTTCTACGCGACCTATGACCCGGCGAGCGGGGCGTTCACGTACGCCAACGGCGGACATAACTCGCCGCTGCTGGTGCGCGCCGACGGCAGCTCGGAGCTGCTGCCGCTGACCGACGGGCTCGCGCTCGGGGTGATGCCCGGCTACCACTACGGCCAGCACTCCGTCACCATCGAGCCCGGCTCCACCCTGGTCCTGTACACCGACGGAGTCACCGAGGCGATGAACGGCGCCAAGGAGGAGTTCGGGGTGGAGCGCCTGCAAGCGATCTTCGCCAGCGCTCCCCCGGGGGACAGCCGGGCGAGCAGCCAGGCGGTGTTCGACGCCGTGCACGAGTTCGCCGGCGACACGCCGCAGTCGGACGACGTGACTTGTCTGACGCTGTCCAGGGGCGAGTTCGAGGGGTGAGCGGCAAGCGGCAATCGGCGCGGGTGATCCGCGGGAACGCATGAAACCCCGGTGCCGCGCGGGAACGGCGACGGCCGCGATCCTCACCGGCACGGCGCTGCTCGCGATGCTGCTGTCGTGCAGCGCGGCCGACGAGCCGGCCGCCACGGAGGCTCCGGCCGGCCGCACGGAGCAGGGGAGCGCCTCGGTGCCCGCCGAACCTCCGAATGACGCGGTCCCCGGCGTATCGCCCACGTACGTTCTGTTCGGTCAGTCCGCCGCCTTCAGCGGCCCGGCCCGGGAGCTGGGCCGGAACATGCGGCTGGGCATCGAGGCGGCGTTCCACGAAGCCAATGGCGGCGGCATCCATGGCCGGAGGCTGGAGTTGGTCACCCTCGACGACGCCTACGAGCCGGAGGCGGCGATCGCCAACACCGTCCACCTGATCGAGGAGCATCGCGTGTTCGCCCTGATCGGCGCGGTCGGCACGCCCACCTCGCGCTCCGCCACGCCGGTCGCCGCGCAGGCGGGGGTCCCGTACATCGCGCCGTTCACCGGCGCCGAGTTCCTGCGCGACCCCGCGTGGGACAACGTTCTCAACCTGCGCGCCTCCTACTACCAGGAGACCGAGGAGATGGTCGCGCGCCTGACCGAGGACCTGGGCGTGACCCGCATCGCGGTGCTGTACCAGGACGACTCGTTCGGCCGCGCGGGCTACCGCGGCGTGCGGCTGGCGCTCGACCGGCGCGCCATGCAGCCGGTGTCGATCGGCCTCTACCCGCGCAACACGACGGCCGTGAAGACCGCACTGCTCGACCTGCGGCGCGGCGACCCGGAGGCGGTGATCATGATCGGCGCTTACCAGCCGGTGGCGGCCCTGATCACCTGGGCGCGCCACGTGGGGATGGACCCGACCTTCCTCACCGTCTCCTTCGTGGGCAGCAACGCCCTGGCCCAGGAGCTCGGAGCGGCAGGCGAGGGGGTATACGTGACGCAGGTGGTGCCGTTTCCGACCGACGACTCACTGCCGGTGGTAGGCTCCTATCTGCGCGCCCTGGCGGCCCACGACCCGGAGGCGGTGCCCGGTTTCGTGTCCTTCGAGGGGTACCTGGCCGGCCGGCTGGCGGCCGCCGGGGTCGCCGGCTGCGGCGTGGAGGTCACGCGCGACTGCTTCCTCGGGAGCCTGCGCGCCGGCGACGCGATCGACATCGACGGCTTCCGGCTCCGCTACGGCGACGCCGACAACCAGGGCTCCGACGCGGTGTTCCTGACGCGGATCGGTGCGGACGGCCGCTACCGGCCCGCCGCCACCCTGCACGGGCGATGACCGGGCACCTGCAGCGGCTGCTGCAATTCCGCTCCCGCCTGTCGGGCCAGTTCTCCCTGGGGATCGGGGCGGCGGTGGCGCTCACCGTGGCCGCCAGCCTGGTCGGCTGGTTCTTCTTCGATCGCGTCGCCGGCGTGCAGCGACGGGTGAACGAAGGGAGCGTCCCGCGGATGGTGGCCGCGTTCGGGGTGGCGCAGTCGGCCGGCAACCTGGTGGCCGCCGCCCCGCGATTGACCACTGCGGCGACGCTGGAGGAGTTCGCCGGCGCCGCCTCCCGCATCACGGATACCCACGACGCGCTGCAGGTCGACCTGGACGCACTGCAGCAGGCCGGCGCCGACGCGGAGACGATCGGCCGCGTCCGCGCCCATGCCGACGCGCTGCTGGCCAACATCGAGGAGATCCGGGGCGGCATGACCGAGCTGTTCCCGCTGCACGAGCGGAGCGCCGCGCTGCGCGCCGAGCTGGCCGCGCTGCGCGCCAGCCTGGATGAGCTGGTGATCCCGGCGATCGACGATCAGCTCTTCTACACGATCACCGGCTACCACACCCTCGGCGAGCCCCCGGCGCCGCGCGCGGAGCACCTGTCCGAGCAGGAGCTCGACCGCTACCGCCGGCTGGCCGACCTGCAGGCGGACGGCGGCATCGCCTCGCAGCTCCTGGCGAGCGCCTTCAACCTGCAGGACGCCTCCTCGATCGAGCCTCTGCGGGAACGGTTCGAGTCCGCCGCCGGCCGCATCGAGCGCAGCCTGGCGGCCCTGGAGGAGTCGTCGCTGCGCGCCGAGGTCGTGCCGATCTTCGCCCGCCTGCTGGCCCTGGGGCTCGATGAAGGCAGCGGCTTCGACCTGCGCACGCGCGAGCTGCGGCTCGCCGAGCGGCAACGCGACCTGCTGGCGCGCAACCGCGACCTGGCGGTGGAGCTGGTCGCCGTGGTGGACGAGCTGGTCGACACCGCGCACGCGCACACCCGGGAGGCGACGCAGGCATCCACGCAGGCGATTCAGACCGCGCGTACCCTGCTGTTGCTCATCAGCGCCGTCAGCCTGGTCGGCGCCCTGCTGATCGCCTGGCTGTTCGTGGGCCGGGTCCTGCTGCGCCGGTTGGGCATGCTGTCGGACTGGATGCGCCGCATGGCCGGCGGCGACCTGGAGGCGCGGGTCGACATCGGCGGCCGTGACGAGGTGGCCGACATGGCCGCCGCGCTGGAGGTGTTCCGCCGCCACGCGCTGGAGGTGCAGCGGCTGAACCTGGTGGAGCGCCTGGCCCAGGAGCTGCAGGGCAAGAACGAGGAGCTGGAGAAGGCACTCGAAGACCTGAGCCGTGCGCAGGACCAGATCGTCGTGCGCGAGAAACTGGCCGCCCTGGGCGAGCTGACCGCCGGGGTCGCGCACGAGATCCGCAACCCGCTGAACTTCGTCAAGAACTTCTCCGAGGCGTCCGAGGAGCTGATCGACGAGCTCAAGGAGGTGCTGGAGGAGGAAGGCGGGAAGCTGGACGACGAGCAGCGCTCATTGCTGGCGGAGGTCACCGGCGACCTGGTGGACAACCTGGGGCGCATCCGCTCGCACGGCGACCGCGCCAACCGCATCGTGCACGACATGCTCATGATGGGCCGCCACTCGGCCGAGGTGCTGAAGGTCGAGATCAACGGCCTGCTGGAGGAGTACGCGCGGCTCGCCTACCACAGCGCGCGGGCCAGCGACCCGGAGTTCCAGATCGACATCACGTACGACCTGGACCCGCAGATGGGGGAACTGCTGGTGATCCCGCAGGACCTGGGCCGCGTGTTCCTGAACATGGTCGCCAACGCCTGCGACGCCACCGACGAGAAGCGGCGCGGCGGCGGGCCCGGGGACGAGGACGGCAGCTCGTACGATCCCACCTTGTCGATCTCCAGCAAGCGTGACTCCGAGCGCGCCGTGATCCGCATCAAGGACAACGCCGACGGCATGCCGCCGGAGGTCGTCGAGAAGATCTTCACGCCGTTCTTCACCACCAAGCCGGCCGGCAAGGGCACGGGGCTGGGCCTTGCGATGTCCGCCGACATCATCCGGGAGCACGGCGGGACGATCCAGGTCAACAGCGAGCCCGGCCAATACACGGAGATGGTGATCGAGCTGCCGCTGGAGCCGCCCGCCAGCCTGGGCGTGGCTGAGGAGGAAGCGTGAGCCTGCACGAGCCTCCGTTTCGCCCGGTCCCGCTTGCGTCCATCCGGCCGCGAGGCTGGCTGGCCGAGCAACTCCGCATCCAGGCGAACGGCCTCTCCGGCCACCTGGACCGGTTCTGGCCCGACATCGCCGACAGCGCCTGGATCGGCGGCGCGGCCGAGGGGTGGGAGCGGATGCCCTACTGGCTCGACGGCGTCGTTCCCCTGGCATGGCTGCTGCGCGACCAGCCGCTGCAACGGCGGATCAAGGGGTATCTCGATTACATCATCGAGCATCAGCACGACGACGGCTGGCTGGGGCCGCGGGTGGCCGAGCGTGCGGATGCGGCGGACCTGTGGTCGCAGGCGCTGGCACTCAAGATGCTGGTGGGATACCACGACGCGACCGGTGACGCGCGCGTTCCCGGATGCGTCGAGCGGGCGCTCCGCTGTCTGGACCGCCACATCGACCGCCACCCGCTGTCCCTGTGGGGGCAGTACCGGTGGTTCGAGTTCCTCATCGCGATCTGGTGGCTCCACGAGCGCACCGGCGAACGCTGGCTCATCGATCTGGCGGTGCGGCTGCGTGCGCAGGGGTTCGACTGGTGCGGGTACTTCCGGCAGTGGCCGCGTACCGTGCCGGACGAGCAGGGCCGCTGGAGCTTCGACGGCCATGTGGTGAACAACGCCATGGCCCTCAAGGAGGGCGCCCTGTGGTGGCGGCTGACCGGTGAGGATGCTGACCGGGAGGCCGCGCGGACCATGATGGACGCGCTCGACCGCCACCATGGGATGGCGACCGGCGTGTTCACCGGAGACGAGTGCCTGGCCGGAACCGATCCCAGCCACGGCACCGAGCTGTGCGCGGTCGCCGAGTACCTGTACTCGTTGGAGTGGCTGATCGGCATCCATGGCGCCTCCGCGCTGGCGGACCGGCTGGAGCGCATCGCCTTCAACGCCCTGCCGGCGACCTTCTCTCCAGACATGTGGGCCCATCAGTACGACCAGCAGGTGAACCAGATCGAGTGCAGCGTGCGCAACGACCGCCAGTGGACCACCAACGGGCCGGACGCCAACGTCTTCGGCCTGGAGCCCAACTTCGGCTGCTGCACCGCCAACCTGAGCCAGGCGTGGCCGAAGTTCGCGGCGCACCTGTGGATGCGCTCGGCGGATGGGGGGATCGTCGCGGCCGCCTACGCTCCGTCGATGCTCGAGACTCAGGTCGACGGCGTTCCGGTACGAGTCGACCTGCGCACCGGCTACCCGTTCCGGGAGGAGCTGCGGTTCACGGTGCGCGCGGAGCGGCCGGTACGCTTCCCGCTGCTGCTGCGCATTCCCGGCTGGGCGGACGGCGCCACGATCGAGGTCGGCGGCCGGAGCGCGCCCGTCCCGCGGACCGAAGCGTTCCAGGCGATCGAGCGCGCCTGGAGCGGCGAGACGCCGGTCGTGCTGTCGCTGCCGATGGCGCCGCGCATCGTCCCGCGGCCGAGAGGCGCGGTCTGCGTGGCGCGCGGACCGCTGCTGTATGCGCTGCGCATCGGCGAACGGTGGCAGCGGATCAACCGCGACCTGCCGCATCGCGAGCCGCCCCACGCCGACTGGGAGGTCCATCCCACGACCGCCTGGAACTACGCGCTCGAGCTGGGCGATGGGGAGGTGGGCGACGCCGTTCGCTTTACCGAGCACCGCATCGGCTCGCCGGTGTTTTCCCCGGACGCGCCGCCGGTGACGGCCGCGGTCTCCGGCCGGCGGGTCGCCGGGTGGGCGGCGGAGGGCGGGTCGGCCGGACCGATGCCGGAGAGCCCGGTCGCCGCCGCCGGCGCCGAGGAGTTGACGCTGATCCCCTACGGATGCAGTAACCTGCGCATCGCGGAGTTCCCGGTCGTGGGTGACCCCGCGCGGAAGGAGTGACATGAGAGACGAGATCAAGCGGCAGGTGGAGGCGTGCGTCGGCGAGTTGCGACACGGCGCGCTCCGCGAGGAGAGCCTGTGGCGCATCGCGGAGCTGGCCGACGGGCTCGCGGGCGGCCGGCAGGACCTGCTCTACCTGCAGGCCGAGCAGACCTCGATGACCAGCAGGGTGATCGGCATGAGCATGTTCGTCGACGGTGAGTTCTCGGACGGACCGGACGACCCGGACGATTGGCCGTACCAGACGGTCGGCGAGGCGATGGCCGACGGGTGGCGGATCGTCAAGTTCCCGGAGATGGCGATCCTGCTCGACGATCGGCGCACCTACGGGCTCGGCTGCGAGTTCATCCTGGAGAAGTGGAGGGAGGCAACATGAGGCTGCACGACTGCAAACCGACCATGACCGACACGCAGGTTCTGGAGTTCTGCAAGAAGGGGTTCCTGATGCTGGAGGCCGTCGTCGGCGACGACATCAACCGGCGCACGGTCGAGTTCGTCGAGACGAGAGGGAGCGAGCCGAGCGAGATCCTGGAGCAGGACTGGTTCATGGACAACGTCATCCTGCAGCCCGACGCCGCCGGAGCGGTCCGTTCGCTGCTCGGCAAGGACTTCGGCCTGCCGGTCCTGGTGAGCAATCACCGGGTGACCTGTCCCATGCCTCGGCAGCAGTGGCACCGGGACGGCAACTCTCCGCATGGCCCGGCGCTGAAGTACCTGCAGGTCTTCTACTACCCCCAGGAGGTCCCGCGGGAGATGGGCCCGACGGAGGTGCTGCCCGGCTCCCACTTCCTCTACACCAACGGCCAGCTCCCGCAGAACTACATGGGCCACTACGGCGGGATCCGCGGGTCGCACTACACCACGGCGCCGGCGGGGACGATCTTCCTGACGGTCTACTCGATCTGGCATCGCCGCAGCACGTCGACCGGCTCCGGGGTCCGCAACAACCTGAAGTACAACTACTTCCGCACCGTGACGCCGGAGCGCGACTGGATCCGCGAAGAGAGCTTCGACTTCGCGACCGCGGACTACGGATTCGGAGAGCCGCTCACGTATCGACAGCAGCACCGCGACACCATCGACAACGCGGAGATGTTCTGCTGGCTGTGCGGCAAGGCCGAAGAGTTCCGCGTCCTGGGCGGCCAGGGGTGGCCGGTGCCGAACTCCGACAACCACGCGCTCATCGCGCCGCCGTATGGGGTGCCGGAGGGGCTGGACTCCTGATCTGGCGGCTCAGGTCCAGGCCGTCGAGCGCGGCGGCGTTCCCCCGTGTCCGTCGCGGCGGATCGGGATCGGGGTGGCCTTCAGCTCGCGGATGAGCTCGATCAGGCCCTCGACGGCCGCCTCCAGGAACCGCTCACCCTTTTCCTTCGTCGCCTTCGTCGCGTCTCCCATCACGCCGCTGGCCGTGAGGCTGCTCCAGTGGGGCATGAGGCGGGCGGCCGACCCCTGCGGGTGGGCGCCTTCCAGCAGGTCGATGCTGAAGCTCGGCGGCAGCGGCGTCCGCTCGTCCACGGCCTTGGACATGTCGACCAGGTCAGGCTCAAGCGCCAGGTAGAGCGACGTCTCGTACTCGCCGGCGTGAGCAGCGCCGTTGAAGTCGGAGTCGCGCAGGGTCCGCGCCACATCCTTCACGCGCCGCAGGTCCCAGTGGCTGGCGAAGGCGCACAGGATGCGGCTTTCGTACTCCACGTTCGCGAGGCGCGCCGCCAGGTCGAGCGGCGATGCGTTGCTGCCGTGCCCATTGATGATCAGGATGCGCGCGAAGCCCTGGTGGGCGAGGCTGCAGCACACGTCCCGCACGTAGCGGATGAACGTGTCCCAGCCGATGGTGAGCGTGCCAGGGTAGTCCATGTGGTGCGGGCTGTAGCCGTGCGGCACGGCCGGCACCAGGATGGCTTCCTGCGGAATCCGTGACACGGCCCGGTCGCAGATCCGGGTCGCCAGCACGACGTCCGTGTCGACCGGCAGGTGCGCGCCGTGGTCCTCGTAGGTTGCCACGGGCAGGACGGCCACGCGATCCTGTCGGGCCGCGTCCTTGACCTCGTGCATGGTCATCTGGGCAAAACGGTATTTCACGGTGAGATCCCCCGATCACGGATGATTCCAGGTTCGGTCCGTGACTCGCAATCCCGGGGACTTCCGAGCGCACCTGATGGAGATGATGGAAACCACGGAGCCCGCAGTTCGCCGCCGCTTCGACGACCGCCGTTTCGGGCTCGTGAGCGGGATCTGGATCGTGTTCCAGGACGCGCCGCTGGCCGCAGCCACTCGCGCCGCGGTGACGCTGGCGGCCGGGGCCGCGACGGGGCCACTGCTTGTGCTGGCTACCGAGCGCTTCGTGGCGACAGCCCTCGACGTGGCCGGCGGGGAAGTTCCGGCGGCGGCAATCGCCGCGCCGGTGATCGCGCTGGCCGCGCTGTTCGCGGTCCAGATCGTCGAGTCGGTCATGCGCGGGCTGGCGGACGCCCGCATCGAAGCGGGACTGCGCCGCGGCTTCCGCGCCGACCTGACCGGCAAGCGGGCGCGCCTGGAGTGTCGCTACATCGAGAGCGCCGAGACTTGGGACCTGCTGCGCCGCGTGACGGCGGGACCGGAATCGGAGTCCCGGCCCGCGCCGGCGAGAGGGCCGAGACCTTCAGATCGATCGAGTTCGCCGGAGTGAGCTTCACGTATCCCGGCACCGAGCGGCCGGTCCTGACGGATGTCAGCTTTGTGCTGGAGGTCGGCCGACACTACGCGCTGGTCGGCGCAAACGGGTCCGGCAAGTCGACCATCGCCAAGTTGATGATGGGCCTGTACCGCCCGGACGGAGGGCGGATCCTGATCAACGGCATCCCGATCGCCGAGTGGCCGCAGGACGCCCTGAACGGACTGTTCGGCGTGGTGTTCCAGGACTTCGCGCGCTACTCGCTCACGGTCCGCGACAACGTCGAAGTCGCTGCTGCCGGCCGCCTTGACGATGCCACGGTGCAGACGAGCCTGGCGCGGGCCGGCCTCGGCGACGACTTCGTTCTGCGGCTGCCGCAGGGATACGATACTCCCCTCGGCAAGGTACTGCGCGGTGGCGTGGACGTGTCGGGCGGGGAGTGGCAGCGGCTCGCCATGGCGCGTTCACTGGCCGCTGACGCGCCGGTGCGTATCCTGGACGAGCCAACGGCGGCCCTGGACCCGCTGGCAGAGAGCGACCTGTACCGGTCCTACTCGCGCGCCGCGACCGGACTGACGACGCTGCTCATCAGCCATCGTCTGGGCTCGACCAGGATCGCGGACCGGATCCTGGCGGTCGACGGCGGTGCGATCGTCGAATCCGGCGCCCACGAGGAACTGATGGGTCAGGACGGCCTGTACGCGCGGATGTTCGCGGCGCAGAGGTACTGGTATGAAGCGGGATAGCCGCCGTTCCTACTTCCGGCTTCTCGCCCGGGTGACGTGGCTGGTCGGCCGCAAGGCACCGCTCCCGCTGCTGGCCATGGCGGTCGTCGACCTGGGGTTCGTCGGCACCGAAGTGCTGGTGTTCCACCTGCTGGAGAGCGTCCTGTCAGCACTGGCCGACCAACGGTGGGCCGAGATCGCCGGCGCGATCGTTCTGGTCGGTTTGGTGATCCTGGCGCGGGAGTTCGTCGAGGCCGTACATCGTCCCATTGCCGCGTACCTCGGCGGCAAGGGCATCGGCGTGCTGACCGAGGCCCTCAATCGGAAAGCCGCGCGGCTCGAAGTCGTCGACTTCGAGACCCTGGATGCGAACGAGCGCCTGGAGCTGGCGAAGACGGGGCCTGAGGGAGCGCTTCGGATGCTGGTGGCGTTCCTGGACCCGATCGCCATGTTGACGCTGGTTGCGGCGGCTGGAGTCTACCTCCATTCACTCGCCCCACCGTTGGCGCTGGTCGTTCCCTTCGTCTTCGTGCCCCGCATCGCCAGTCACCTCATCCGTGGCAGCCGGTACTACCAGTTCGAGCGCAGGACGGTTCCGTTGCAGAGGGAGTTCGAATTTCTGGAGCGCTGCCTGAACGATCGGGAGTACTTCAAGGAGACGAGGATCCTGGGCGCGGGAAACCGCCTGCTGCGGCGGTATCGAGCGGTCCTGAGCCGCTTCAACGCGGCGCGCTGGCGTGAGGATCTCCAGGTTGGGCTCATCGATCTCGGGCTTGGGGTCCTGATGCTGCTCGGGTACGGAGGCTCGTTCGTGCTGGCGGCGCTGCTGTTGGCGGGCGGCAGCATCGGTGTCGGCGCGTTTGCCGTGGTCGTCTACGCGATGAGCCGGTTCATGCTCATGGCCGAGGGCATCATGGAGGGGTTCGGGGTGTCGTACCGCCAGAGCATCAAGGCATCCCACCTGGTCGAGTTCCTGGATCGCGGCGAAGGAAGGCCGGCCGGTGATCGTGCGGGACGCGGGACCGGCGGGGCCGTGACGGCGCGGAACGTGTCATTCACCTATCCCGGGGCGGACATGGCCGCCGTCAGCGACGTGAACGTGGACCTCGCGCCCGGCACCACGGTGGCGCTGGTCGGCGCCAACGGCGCCGGCAAGACCACGCTGGCCAAGCTGTTCCTGGGGCTCTTCGTGCCGACCGGCGGCGACGTGATCCGCGGCACCGTCAACACCAGGGATGCGACCAGGCAGGACATCCGCGAACGCACCTCCGCCGTGTTCCAGAACTTCTAGGAGTCTGTCGGATTCATGCATCCGGGCTGGCGGTGAGATACCGGCGATGAGGCCGCCAAGCGCTCTGGTTCGCGACCAAGAGCGGCTGCGGGGGTAAAGGACGTGGGCAGATCCCGGAATGCTCGCCACTTTTCATCGCTGGCGCCAAGTTCTTGGGTCCATGGTCTGCCCTCACCAGCGTGCGATCACCCTGCCAGAACATACAGCCTCTTCAGATTCCACGCCGTGCACACCAGATTCCATTCTCCCCGCACCGCCTGCAGTCCGCGCAGATGAAAACGCCGGAATCCCAGCACCTCCTTGATCACCCCGAACACCGTCTCCACCGTCGCCTTGCGCTTGCCGTAGATCGCTTTGCCCTCGGCGGTCCGTAGGCGGTACTGCATCGCCGTCACTGCATCCGCGTCCGCACGACACGCCGGCGGCGCTTGCATCCGCTGTGCCAGCGGCTGGTTGTGGTGTTCGCGGCTGCTGGCGATATACGGCTCGATCCCCTCCCGCTCACACCGCTCCACGTTCTCCTTGCTGTGGTAGCCGGCGTCCGCCACCATGACCTGCGGCGCGCCCAGTTCCTCGGCGACCTTCGCCAACTCGTTCAACGCCGGCTCGACTTCGCGCTTGTCGTTGGTCGCTTGGCTGACGTGGTTGCCCACCACCAGATGACTGTCGTGCTCGACGGCCGCTTGCGCGTTGTAGCCCTGCACGAACTCGCCGCCGCCGCACGGCATGATGCGCGAGTGTTCATCCGTGAAGTTCACTTGGTCCTTGTCCTTCGGTCGTGCCTCAGGCTCCTGCGGCGGGCGCCCTCTGGGCTTCTTGCCCGTTGCTGCCTCGCGTTCGCGCCGCTGCTCCAACTTCTGTTCGTACTCCGCCTGCTCGGCCTCGTAGCGCTCCTGCGCCCGCTCGGCGATCTTGTCCTTCGCGTCCTGGATCGCCGCCAGCCGTTGTTCGCGCCGCTGCAGTTCTTCCGGGATGTCCAACTCCATCTGCGGCGCCTCGCTGTCGCCGTCAGCCCGCTCGGCCAGCTCAAGCAGCATCTGCACCTCCTGCTCAAGCTGCTTCTCCAACTCGTTCGCATAGCCCCAGCTCATCGCCTTGTGCTTGCTGGCGTTGCCCTGGATCTTGCTCCCGTCCAGGCTCACCGATCCCAGCCGCAGCACCCCCAGGTTCGACGCCAGCACCAGGATTTGCTTGAACAGCCCCTCCAACTCCCTCAGAAACCGCTTGCGAAAGCTCGCGATCGTGTCATGGTCCGGATGGCGGTCCGCGCTGATGTAGCGAAACGCCACCGAGTCGTAGGTCGCCTGCTCCAGCTTGCGGCTGGAGAACACCCCGGTCGCGTACCCGTAGAACAACAGCGCCACCAGCAGCGCCGGATGATAGGCCTGCTTGCCGCCGCCCCCGTAGCGACTGGTCAGTTCGCTCAGATCGAGCTGATCGACGATTTCTACGACGAAGCGCGCCAGATGCTGTTCCGGCAGCCACTCTTGAATCGACGCCGGCATGAGCATCGGCGTGTCGCGATCGATGGTTCGAAATTCGGCTGACATAGGCCCTCGGTGCGTGTTGCTACGGCTTGCGCCACCTTACCCCGACCGCCGCGCCGCCTCCACCTGCGTGTCAGGTTTGCCGGTCACCCCTCCTTCGCACTGCGCCGCCCCGATCGGTCAAATCCGACAGACTCCTAGCGCTACCGGATGACGCTGCGGGACAACGTCGTCCTGGCCGACGCGATCCGCGCGGAGGACAAGGAGGCGGTGATCCGGGCGCTAGAACGGGGCGGGGTGCCCGCGGAGCTGTGGCAGGGCGAGGAAGGACTGGACCTCATGCTGTCGCGGGAGTTCGGGACGCGCGATCTGTCGCTCGGGCAGTGGCAGCGGGTGGCGATCGCCCGCGGCCTGTTCCGGGAGCACGACCTGATCCTGCTCGACGAGCCGACCGCCTCGATCGACCCGCTGGAGGAACAGGCGGTGTACGAGCGGTTCATGGAGATCGCCGCCGGCCGCACGGCGATCCTGGTCACGCACCGCCTGGGCTCGGCACGGCTGGCCGACCGGATCCTGGTGATGCGGGACGGCCGCATCGTCGAGGACGGCACGCACGAGCGGCTGCTCGAACGGCGCGGGCTTTACCACGAGATGTTCGCCGCGCAGGCGGCCTGGTACGACAGAACGCGCTAAGCCAGCTTGTTGTGGAGGGAGTAGATGACCGCGTCGACGCCCCGGTAGAACCAGCGCACGGGAGTCAGAGGCAAACGGGGCTCTTCAAGGAGGAACCCGGCGGTACCGCCGTATCGCTGCAGCACGCGACGGTTGCGTGTCGCCAGCGGAGACTCGCGGTCAGGAGCGTTCGAGCGGATGGTCACGGTCTGATCAATGCAGAACGGCGTGACCCGGGCGGCGCGTCGGAACCGTGAACCCATCGGCTCATATGCGCCCTCGTGGGATCTCATGGATCTCTTGTGGTGATGTGCCCCTCCACACCAGACCATCATCTTGGAGCGACTGGCGATTCCGTTGAACGCGGCAGCCAGGTTGAGGGCCTGTTGTTCGTCACGCTCGTTCAAGGAGGGCAAGCGCGCGGGACTGATGCGCTCTACATCGATCTCATAGGCGATCAGCGACCAATCATGTTCCAGCGCCGCCGTCATCAGCGCTCGCAGATCGGGTTGGGCCAGATAGCCGCTGCCCGGCCCGAGGCGTCGCTCCCGGTTCGCCGCCGCCGCAAAATCCGGCGTGAGAGCCTCGATCGCCAAGTGACGAACGCCGGCTGCATGTGCCGGCGCGATCATGCGGACGCCGATGTCGCGCGTACGCGTGCAGCGGCTCAAGCCGTCATGTCCCTCGTTCACCATGAGCACGCGACTTCTCGCCAGTCCGATCTCGACCAATTCCTCGGGACCTCGCCATCGCGGCATCGGTCGATGATAGTGCAACCACCACTGTCACGAGAAGGAGGTGGAGCGGCCGGTGATATCAAAGACATACAAGTCAACCATTTTCCGCGTTATCGACATGGACATGAATGGATTGCCAAGTACAAGATGAGGCCCGTCATGCAAGCCACATCCGTCTTGACCGCCATTACCTGGAGCAGGGCGTAGCGGTGGGTTCCGAAACCGTCGAACAGACCGGAGATGCCTTGACGTTGGCGCCGGACGTGATGCTCGACCTGGCTCGTCGCACAGCGGAGCTTCTGGTGGAACGCATCCGGGGCCTGTCCGGCGAGACGGCCTGGGACGGCGAGTTCAGGAAGGCACTCGACCATCGGCTGGTCGCTGAGCCTCCCGAGCAGGGCCGCCCACCGATGGAGGTGCTGGAGCAGGCGGCGCGCGAGATCCTCCCGTTCGCGACCCGGCTGGACCATCCACGCTGCTTCGGGTTCATCCCGTCGTCGCCGACCTGGCCGGGAATACTTGCAGATTTCCTGGCCGCCGGATTCAATGTCAATGCCTGCACGTGGCTGGTCGCGAGCGGTCCGAGCCACATCGAGCTCATGGTCCTCGACTGGTTCAGTCGCTGGATCGGGTACCCGGACAGCGCGGGCGGCCTGCTGACGAGCGGGGGCTCTGCGGCCAGCGTCGACGCCCTCGTGGCAGCGCGCGAAGCGGCCGGCCATCCCGACCGCCCGACCGTGTACATGAGCGACCAGAGCCACAGCGCCCACGTGCGCGCCGCGCGGACCATCGGCATTCGAGCGGACCGCATCCGATTGCTGCCGAGCGATCGACACTTCCGGTTGGACATGGACCGGCTGGTGCGCGCCGTGGCTGAAGACCGCGCTGCAGGCCTCAACCCCGTCGCGGTGTGCGCCAACGCCGGTACGGGCAGCACGGGGGCCATCGATCCCCTGACGGCGGTGACCGACTACTGCGAAGCGGAAGGCATCTGGCTGCACGTCGACGCCACCTACGGCGGCTTCGCGGCCGTGACCGAACGGGGCAAACAGCTTCTGAGCGGTATCGAGCGGGCTGATTCGGTCGGGCTGGACCCGCACAAGTGGTTCTTCCAGCCGTATGACGTCGGCGCGCTACTGGTGAAGGACGCCCGTACTCTGGAGCGCGCGTTCAAGGTGCACCATGACATTCTCCAGGACACGATCTGGGGTGCCAATCACCCCAACATCTCGGACCGCGGCCTGCAGTTGAGCCGCTCGTTTCGCGCCTTGAAGGTATGGATGTCGGTTCAGACGTTCGGGATGGGGGCGTTCCGCAGCGCGGTTGCCGATGGGATGGAACTGGCTGTCCGCGCCCAGGAGCAGGTGCGGAAGAGCCTCGCTCTGCAGCTCCTGACTCCGGTGTCCCTGGGAATCGTGTGCTTCCGGGTCAACCCTGTGGACGCCGGAATGGACGAGGACGCCCTGGAGGAGATCAACCGGAAGGTCCTCGCCAGACTATTCTGGGAAGACCGAGCGCTCCTGTCGTCGACGCTGCTCCACGGGACGTTCGCGCTCAGGATGTGCATCATCAATCACACCACCACGTGGGAAGACGTTCGGGAGACTCTGGAGGCCGCCGAGCGGTTCGGGATGGAGGTTGCTGCTTCGCACGCGGCGCCGACGTAGCCTCCGATCGGAAACCGATCGCGCGGATGGCGTCCTCTGCCGTTCAGGGAGCCGGAACCGGTTCGACGACCAGGAGGCGCCGGTTGGTTGGGACCTCGTCCAGGCTCTGGCGGACGCGGCTCGGCCACTCGATCTGGACGGTGGCGACCTGCTCCAGGTCCGGTCCCAGGCCGAAGTGGGCGATCGCTTCGTTCTGGCCCAGGTAGTTGTTGCTGCCGCCCAGCACCTGCACCAGGCGCCGTTCCGGTTCGGCCGCGCGAGGGATGACGGTGATGCGCGCGCCGACCCCGTGCCGGTTGGACACCGTGCCTTGAAGCCGGAGTTGCAGCCAGCGGTTCGGCCCTGCGTGTCCGGGGCGGTTGGTTTCGTTGCGGTACAGCACCGGGCTTCCGCTGTTGTGCACCACCAGCAGGTCCAGGTCGCCGTCGGGCTCCAGGTCGAAGGCCGCCAGCCCGGTGCCGACGCCGGTGGCCGTCAGCCCCTCCTGCTGCGCCACCTCCGTGAAGCGGCCGCTGCCGTCGTTGCGCCACAGCCGCATGGGGTCGTCTTCGAAGCCGGTGGTGTTGGCGGTGTAGGGGACCTCGTCGGCGTAGTCCACGCCGGTGGCCAGCACCAGGTCCAGGTCGCCGTCGTTGTCGTAGTCCAGGAAGGTGGTGCCCCATCCCCAGGAGCCGTCCCGCACGCCGGCGGCGTCCGTGGCGTCCTCGAAGAAGCCGCGGCCGATGTTGCGGTACAGCCGGTTGCCGTCGCGGTAGGGCACCCCCTCCTCGTAGATGGCGCTCACGAACCAGTCCATGCGGCCGTCGCCGTCGTAGTCGCCGACCGCCGAGCCCATGCCGTACTGGTCGGTGCCGACCCGCGCCCCGGTCGTGCCGTGCGCGAAGCGCCCATTGCCGCGGTTCCAGTAGAGCTGGCTGGCGTTGTGATCGGCGACGATCACAAGCTCGGGATAAAGGTCGTCGTCCAGCAAGGCGAAGGTGGACGTCAGGCTCTGGCCCTCGGCCAGCGGGTTGACCGCGATGACGCGGTGCTGGGAGACGCCCGCGTAGCGGGTCACGTCCTCGAAACTGCCCGGCGCCTCCGCCCCGAGGTTGCGCAGCAGCCGCGCGTTGCTCTGCGCTCCCACGGTCATCTGGCGCAGGAATCGCCACTCGGTGGTATGCAGGTCCAGGTAGCCGTCCAGGTCGTAGTCCCCGAACACCGCGCTGAAGCCGAAGTGCAGGTCGTCACCCTCGGTCGCGGCGCCGCGCTCCACCGCCTCCTCCGAGAAAGAGCCCGCGCCATCGTTCACGAACAGGTGGAAGCGGTGCGAGAACAGGCTGGTCACGTACAGGTCCAGGTCACCGTCGTTGTCGATGTCTCCCCAGGCAGCGCCGTTGGACTGCACGCCGGCCAGGTGGGCGGGGCCGAAGGCGGCGGCGGTGACGTCCGCGAAGGTGCCGTCGCCGCGGTTGCGGTACAGGATATCCCTGTCGTCCAGGCGGGTGACGTACAGATCGACCAGTCCGTCGCCGTCGTAGTCGCCGGCCGCCACTCCGCCGGTCGTATAGGTCTGCATGGCAGCCGGAATGTCGTTCCCCCGCCGAAACTGCACGTAGTCGATGCCGGCGGCGTCCGTCACGTCGTGGAAGGTCTGCGCCAACCCCGGCACCGCCGAGACGCAGGCGAGAATGGCGGCGAACAGGAACCCGATCACTCTTCGAGTGAGATTCGCTGCGCTGATTCTTCGACTGAGGTTCGCGCCGCTCATTCTTTCACCGCACCCACCAGGATGCCCTTGATGAAGTAACGCTGGAGGAACGGGTAGACCAGAACGATGGGAACGATCGTCACCATCATGGTCGCGAACTGCAACCCGTCGGGATGCAGGTAGTGGGAGTTGGCTTCATCGACCATGGTCCGCGCCGCCTCGGTGGTGAAGTCGCCCATGTTCGCCTGCTTGATGACCCGGACCAGCACCCCCTGCAACGTATCCAGCCAGTCCGAGCGCGTAAAGTAGGCGCTGTCGAACCACGAGCTCCACTGCGCGACCGCGGCGAACAGCGCTATCACGGCGATCACCGGAGTCGAGATGGGCAGGTAGATCGCGCGGAAGACGCGCGCGTAGCCGGCGCCGTCCACGCGGGCCGACTCCTCCAGGGAGATCGGGATCTGGTTGAACTGAGCCATGAAGATGATCACGTAGAAAAAGGAGAAGAGGTTCGGCAGGATGTAGACGGCGAAGCGGTCGAGCAGGCCCAGAGCCCGCAGATTGAGGTAGATCGGGATCAGGCCGCCCGAGAAGAACAACGGGACCGTGAACAGGACCAGATAGAGATTACGGTAGGGAAGCTCCCGCTTGCGCAGCGCGAACGCGCACATGGCGCAGGTCAGCACCGTGGCCGCGGCGCCCACGACCGTCCGGCTGACCGACATCAGGAAGGCGTCCAGCACCCGCCCGTTGCCGAAGATGATCCGATAGTTGCGCAGGGTCAGATCCTCCGCGAGCAGCCATGCCGGACCGAAAATGAGCCCGCCGTTCAGGGAATTGAGAGCGAAGTAATAGAGCGGATAAAGGATGCCCAGCGCCAGGATGAGGATCGGAACGTAGATGCCCAGGTACACCGCCAGCGTCGGCCGCCGGGTCATGAATGGGCGCTAACCCTTGATGGAGCCGATCAGGATGCCCTTGATGAAGTAGCGCTGCAGGAACGGGTAGACCATCACGATCGGGAGGACCGTGACCAGCATGGTCGCGAACTGCACGCCCTCCGGATTGAGATGGTTCTGGATCTGTTCATCCTGCAAGGCCGCCATTTCCTGGACGAAGCTGCCCAGGCTGCTCTGCTTGACGACGCGCAGCAGAACGGCCTGCAGAGTCTCCAGGGATTCCGAACGGGTGAAGTACAGCGTGTCGAACCAGGAGTTCCACTGCGCGACCCCGGCGAACAGGGCGATGGCGGCGATCAGGGGCATCGATATGGGGAAGTAGATCCTCACGAAGATGCGGAAGTAGCCGGCGCCGTCGATGCGCGCCGAGTCCTCCAGCGAGACCGGCAGGTCGTTGAAGCTGGTCATCATGATGATGACGTAGAAGAACGAGAAGAGCTGCGGAAAGATGTAGACCCAGAAGGTGTCCAGCAGCCCGAGAAACCGGAAGTTGAGGTAGATCGGAATCAGGCCGCCGGAAAAGAACAGCGGAATGGCGAAGATCACCAGGTACCAGTTGCGGAACGGCAGGTTGGGCTTGCGCAGCGCGAATGCACACATCGCGCAGTTGAACACCGTGAGCACGGTGCCGATCACGGTCCGGGCCGTCGACGTCGTGAACGCGGTCAGCAGGCGATTGTTGGCGAAGATCACCTGGTAGTTCCTGAGCGTGAGCTCCGGGGGGAACAGGTACGCGGGACCGGCGTGGAGCTTGATGTTCACGGAGTTGATCAAGTAGTAGTAGAACGGATAGATGATGGAGATGCCGAGCAGCACGAGCGGCGCGTAGATCCCGGCGTACATCAGCGGGGTGACCCGCCGGTGGTGGGCGAGGATCCCGTGCTGGGCTCTTGAACCCATCAGAACAGCCCCTTGCCGGTGAGCCGCTTGCTGAGGTTGTTGACGGTCAGCAGGATCGCCAGGTTGATCACCGACTTGAACAGGCCGGCGGCGGTGGCGTACGAGTAGCGGCCGTGCTCCAGCCCAACCCGCAGGATCAGCGTGTCGAAGATGTCCGACACCCCGCGGTTGAACGGGTTGCCGAGCACGAACACCTGGTCGAAGGTGTCGCCGGTGCCCTGCATGATCTGCGAGCAGCGCAGGATCAGCAGGATCATGAAGGTGCCGAGCAGGTGCGGCCAGGTGATGTGGATGGCCTTGGTCCAGCGCCCGCCGCCATCGATCTCGCACGCCTCATACATCTCCTGGTCGATGCCGGCGATCACGGCCAGATAGATGATCGACCCCCAGCCCACCTCCTTCCAGAAGTCGGAAAGGACCAGCAGCGGCCAGAAGAAGGTCTTGTCTGCGATCAGGTCCACCGGCTCGCCGATCAGCCCCAGGCCGAGCAGCAAGGCGTTGAACGGCGACTCCGGGGTTGGCCGCAGGAAGTTGTACATCATGCCGCCCACCACCACCCAGGAGATGAAGTGCGGGAGATAGGAGACGGTCTGAGCCGTCTTCTTGAAGCCGCGGTGAATCACCTCGTTGAGCATCAGGGCCAGCAGCACCGGCGGCAGCGACAGCAGCCCCAGCTTGAGCGCCGAGATGACCAGCGTGTTGCGCAGCACCACGCTGAAGTTGGGCGCCTTGAAGAAGTCGATGAAGTGCTCGAAGCCGTTGTTGAATGCCCACGGGCTGGCCCAGATGCCGGTGAACACGTCGTAGCGCTTGAAGGCGATGATGATCCCGTACAGCGGCAGGTAGTTGAAGAGGATGGTAGCCAGCAGCGACGGCAGGATCATCAGGTGCAGCATGTGGATGCCGCGGTCGGCCCACGTTCGCCGCCTGCGCGTGAGATGCCTGGTCAGGGTCCGTTGGGTGAGCTCGCTCATCGCACTATTCGCAAAAGGGGCGGCGCCACGCGTCGGCTACGCGCGGCACCACCCCTCGTCAGGTCGTAGACGAATCGACCTCTACAGGCCGACGCTGTACTTGGCGACGCGCTCGGCGTGTCCGTTCAGCACCTGGGTGTACCAGGCGTTGAGCGTGTCCAGGCCGAGGTCATGCATGGTGGCGATCATCTCGTCGTAGCCGGCCTGCACGGCATCGGCGGGTCCGGAAATGATGTCGAAGATCTGCGTGCTGTAGTAGTCCTTGATGGTCGCGGCGATCTTCTCTTCCTCGGAACCGGCCGTGTAGTTGTCCACGCCGCGGAACTTCATCAGGTCGGTATAGTTGGCGAGCGCGGTATCATAGATCTGCTGCCCGACTTCGTCGAGGTTCGGCCAGCCGCCCTGCTCGGCCGTGTACTTGTCGCGGAACAGGTACATCGATCCCACCCCGAATTTTGCGCGGTAAAGCTGAGGTCCGGGATTCTCCGCCTGGAAATCTCTGAGGTGCTGCTTCGTCACCGGGATGTCGTACCCCCTGAAGTCCCTGGGGTCGGAATGGACGCCTTCGATCCCGAAGATCATGCGCTTCTGGGTCGACTCCTGAGCCAGCCAGTCCAGCCACTGGATCGCCCGGTCGGGGCGTTCCGCCTGCGTGGTGACCATCACTCCCGAGCCGCCGACGCCGCCGCGCAGGTCGTCGATCTCATACTTCATGTGCGGCTCGATCGTGAATGCCGGCAGCATGATGAAGCGCAGGCTCTCCACGCCGAGCTTCTCTGCCAGCGGCGCCCGCGCCTGCTTGAAATCCGTGGCGTTGTGGATGCCGGCCGCGTTGTCGGCGTCCTGGTTCAGCTCGGAGAAGATCTTGGTCATCATGTTGCCCCAGAGTTGCGGCTGCTTCTCCGTGAACTCCGTGCGCGCGATGAGCTGCTCGTTGTACAGGGTGTTGGCGAACTGCAGCACCTTCACGAAGTCTTCGTGCTCCCAGTACTTGTACCACACGCCGTCATCGCGCTGGAAGAAGCGCTGGTTGAGGCCGCCCAGCGGCAGCGCGCGCTCGACCAGCCGCGGATTGCCGTCCTTGTCCGGTGAGGGGCCGCGCAGCGACTGCACGGGCGTCAGCTCCGGGAACTCCTGCTTCACGCGGCGCAGCAGGTCGATGTAGTCGTCGGTGTTGTTGATCTCCGGTGCGCCGAGGTGCTCGTACACCTCCTTGAGCACGGTCACGCCCTGCATCGCCTTGAGCACGAGAGGGCTCTCTATCTGCTCGTCGGTCACGTAATAGGACGGATGGAAGTAGAAGCCCATGTCGTCGAAGTGCATGCGGTAGTACAGCCGGATGCGACTGTCCCAGTTGTCCATGTACTTGGGCGCGAACTTCTGGCTCAGCGCATCCAGGTCATGGACGAGGCCGCGCTGCACGAGCTGCGTGGCCTGCTGCAGGTTGTGGCTCAGCCGCATCATGTCGGGCAGGTCGCCGGAGGCGAGCAGCACGTTGAGCATGGTCTGATCGCTGTCGGGCGCGAAGGTCATGTCGAAGTCGACGCCGGTCTCCTCCACGAAGATCTTGGTGAGCTCGTCGTCGCCGTAGTGCTCGTTGAGGTTGCTGTCGCTGCCCGCCATGCTGTCGAAGAAGAAGGTCAGCACGATCGGGCTGGTGTCGGTGGTCCAGCTCGGATCGGCGATGACCATGTCCTCGGCGGCCGCGGCTTCCTCCGAGGAGCCTTCGGCCCAGGCCGTCATGCTGAACGCGAGCAGCAGTGCCAGTGCGATACCGGCGATGCCGGTCCATTTACCCATGGGTATCCCCCTTATGGATTCTGAATGTGATTGGGCGGCATGCTGGGCGATGCGCGCAGCCCCGTCAAGGGGGCCGAGTCAGCCGGAGCGAAGGAACCGATCGCGGCCTTCGACCAACGCCCGCAGCTTGCCGTCCGCCACGGCGCGCGGCAGCATCCGCAGGCCGCAGTCGGGATGCAGGTAGGCGACACGCTCCGTCCCGACGCGACGCGCCAGCGCCTCGATGCGGCGCGCCACCTGGTCGGGCGTCTCCACTTGCAGGTCCTTGACGTCGATCACGCCGAGTCCCATACGGATGTCGGCGCGCACCTCGGTCAGGCGGTCCAGCTCTTCCGGAGAGCGGCGTGTGGTCTCCAGGACCAAGTGGTCGCAGCGCAGCGCGTTCATGAAGTCGATCAGCCGGCCGTAGGCGCCGTGCTGGATCATCTGCCCGCCGTAGTTGCCGAAGCACAGGTGCACGGCCCGCTCGGCGCCTGGCTCGCAGCCGTCGAGCAGCCGGTTGATGGCTGCGGCGGCGAGCGCGCCGTCGCCGGGGGAGCCGGGAAGGTTGGGCTCGTCGACCTGCACCACGGCGGCGTCGATGCCGGCGAGCTGGCCGGCGAGCAGCTCCGCGAACGCCATCGCCAGCGACTCCAGGTCGCCGTAGTGGGCGTCCGCCACCGTCTTCGCGATCAGGTAGGGGCTGGACACCGTGAACTTGAGCGGTGCGTCGGTGAGCGCGCGGGCGCGGTCCCATTCCCGCTTCAGGTTCAGGCGCCCGTCGCCGAGCGGCCCGACCACCACGCCGGGCGGCGCGCTGCGGAAGGCCATCTCGTCGCGTGCCCGCCAGGCTTCGATCTGGCCGCGGGTAGGCTGGGTGCTGACGCCTTCCAGGGGCCGCACGAACCGTTCCACCATGCCGCCGGGCGCGCGCCGCTCCAGGTCCCAGCGCCCCAGCTCGCCGTCGCAGATCACCTCGACGCCGGCGCGCCGCTGGGCGTCCATGACCACGGTCAGCGCATCTCCCAGCGCCTCTTCGTCCGAGCACTGCTTCAGCCAGTCGGGGACGGGGTAGCTGCCGACGACGGTGGTCGTCACCGGATGCCGCTCCGCGCGGCCGCCCAGGCACGGACCCGCTCGGCCGACACCGCCCCGTCATACGCGGCGACGCGCAGCGCCGTGTCCCAGGTCTCGCCCTCCGCGACCAGCACGTCATCGTCCATGGTCGCGTTGAACATCGCCATCCCGTAGTCGCGGACGAACCACGGCCCGGTGCGCCGGTCGCTCGCGGTGTTGTCCAGGACCAGCAGGCAGACGCCGAAGCGCCCCAGGCCGGCCGGCTCCGCCTCGTACGCCACGAAGTCGCGCTCCTTGCCGAACGCCACCTCGTCGGCGAGGCCTCGATGGATCTCCGTGCCCGTGCCCGCGACCATCTCGCCCCCGAACGGCGGCAGGAGCTGGGGCTGGACCCGCACTCCGAGCGATCCGTGCTTGTTGGCCTCGAAGCGCAGTTCGCCGTAAGCCGCGGTCTTGCGCGAGATGAGGTCGCAGATGGTGGCGTCGGCGGCGGCGTACAGGTCGAAGTGGCGCACCTCGTCCAGCACCGGTGCGCCGTCGCAGCCGTTCCAGGTGCTGTGGTAGGTGAACCGGAAGCCCGACTCCAGAGGCGTTATGTCGGCGCGCTCGCGATAGCGGATCTGCCCCAGGTGGTTGTAGACGTGCGAGTCCGGGGAGCGCCAGTCGGGGTGCACGACCCAGAAGTTGGACAGCACGCCGCGACAGACCACCCGCGCCTGGGCCACGAACACCCCGTTGTGGAACGCGTGATCGAACGCGTACTCCTGCGTCACGCCCAGGCCGCGCGGGGTGTTGAGGGGATAGCACCAGGAGCGCAGGTCGTTGTGGCCGACTCCGCCGAGCAGGCGGCCGGTGGCCGTCTCCATGACCATGTTGCCCAGCGCGTCGTTGTCACCCGCGCGCCGTATCTCGAAGCCGTTGTCCGCGCTCATGGCCACACGGTGGCGCAGCGCGTCGGCCGAGTCCACCTCCGGCCTACGTCCATTGAATCCTGCTCCGTACTTGCGTCAGTGTGCTTGCGTATGGACGAAGTCCGGTCGACCAAGGCGGATCCGATCGATGCATCGCGTCTCTTGCCGACGAACGCACAGAGGAACCAACCATGAAGCAACTGCCGCTGATCGACGTCGCCGAGCCGGAGCGGATCGCCACCCTGACCGCCGCGCCCGAGACCTTCGCGTTCCGCGCCGACGCCGCCGAGAATCTGGACGGCCTGGTGCCCGACATCGGGCTGACCGGCAAGTATCCGTTCCGCAGCGTGTACCGGCCGCGCAGCTTCGCCCGCGCCGGCCTGCCGGCCACGCTCACGCACCGCTTCTGGGACACCCTTGACGGCAGCGCCGACCATACCGGGCGGCGCTGGATCGGCGTGGTGATGTACGACGATCACGGCTGCGAGTGTCCCCTGGAAGTCACCCTGGGAGCGGACGAGATCGGCCGCATCGTGCCGTTCCGGCACGACAACCGGCGCCACCTCTACGTGCTGGACCGTCCCGTGGACTTCATGGGGGAGATGGAGGTGCTGCGCATCACCGGCACCGGCGATGCGTCGTACCGCCTGGAGCACGTGGTCCTGCTGGGGGAGCGGCCGGAGCCCACCTGCTACCGGCCGCGCATCGAGCGGCTGACCGCGCGCCTGCGGCGCAGCCCCGACGGATCGTTCGCCGTGGCCGTCGATACCACGACCTGGCCGGTGACCCGCTGCAGCGTCGTGGTGACCCGCGCCGACACCGGCCAGACGGTCGCGGATGCGCAGGACGAGGACTCGTTGAGCCTGCATTCGCTCGAGATGACAGGGATGCCGGCGCCGCCCGCGGCCGGGTATCGAGCGAGCATCAAGGCGATCGAGGACGAAGGGCTCGCGGAGACCGCGGCAGTGGCCGTCACCGATGAGTCAGGCGCAACGGGCGGCCCGGTGACGGTGCCCGTGGAAGTGTGCAACCTTGCCGGCGCGGAGCTGGCGGGCCAGCCCGTCACCTTCGGGGTCCCGGTGCCGCGCGGCCGGGTGATGGGCGCCGCCGCAGGACGCTGGGATCTGCACGGCGCGGTCGAGCCGGTCCAGTGCCGTCCGCACGGCTTCTGGCCGGATGGGTCGGCAAGCTGGGTGCTCGTCGACGGGCGCCTGCCGCGGGCCGTCGCACCCGGCGCGGCACAGGCCGGCACCGTGACGATCGGTCTCGCGACGGGCGGGCCGCCGCCGGCCGATGGTCTGCGCTGCACGTCCGACGACGGCACCGTGACCGTGTGCGGGGGCTCGTTGCGTGTGAGCGTGACCGCCGGAGCGGTCGAGCCGCTGCCGGTCATCGAGACCCGTGCCGGCGACGGTCCGTGGAGCCCGGCCCATGCCGGCAGCACGGCCGCGCTCACTCTGGGCGGTGGCATCGCGCTGCGCCAGGGACCGGTACGGGATCTGTGTCTCGAAGAGCACGGGTGGCAGCGCGCGGTGATTCGTTATCGGTTCGGCCATCTCGACGATGACGGAGTCGCACACCTGCTCAGCACGGTCCGCGTGCACGTCTGCCGCGGGCTGCAGGCGGTCCGGGTCGTGCATCGCCTGGAGGTGACGTCGCCGCACCTGCCGCCCGCCGCCGGCGGGACCGCCGACCACATCCCCGCGGAGGCGGGCACGGTGCGCCAAGCCATCGCCGGCACGGACGGGGAGCAGGCGACGCTGCTGACCGTACGCGGCGCATCGCTGGCGATTCGCCGCGCCGGCACCCGCGCGGTCCGCTGGCCTGACGGCCCCGCGGACGGCGCCGCGGTCGCCGAGGGCGGCGCCGTGCGGCTGGTCCACGACCACGACCAGGGACACCGCGTCGAGAACGGCGACGCGCCGCGCGAGGTCGCGGGCCGCGTTGCCGGTCACGTCACGGTGTGCGGGGACGGGACCGCGGATGCGCTCACGGTGGCGCTGAGGCGGTTCTGGCAGACCTGGCCGCGCGCCATCCGGGTGACGGGCGACGAGGTCGCCGTCGAGTTGCTGCCCACACCGGCCGGCGCCGAGCGCCCTGCCGACGCGGAGAGTTGGCACCGCATCTACTTCTGGCTGCGGGACGACGGCTACCTGCTCAAGGCGGGAATGGCCCTCACCAGCGACATCCTGCTGGCCTGCGGGCCGCGTGACGAAGCGTTGCTCGCCTGGTTCGAGCAGCCGCCGGCGGTGCGTCCGTCCCTTGCGCGGCTCAACGAATGCGGCGTGCTCGGCCCGCTGGCTGCCAAGGATACCGGCGTGCTGGATGCCTACGAACGTGCGCTGGACTCCGGGTACGAGCAGTGGATGGCCGACCGCGACATCTGGCGCCAGTACGGCTGGGTGAACTTCGGCGACTGGTACGGCGAGAGCGCTTGGTCGTGGGGCAACAACGAGTACGATCCGCCCTTCGCGCACTACAGCGAGTTCCTGCGCGGCGGCGATCCTCGGTGGTCCATCCTGGGCGCCGAGGCGGCGCGCCACCTGACCGACGTGGACACCGTCAACGCCTCCACGGACGCCGACCAGGTGGGCGCTCAGTACACCCACATGCCGGGCCACGCCGGCGGCTACCTGCCGCCGTACTTCCGCAGCAAGATGAGCGGCTCATCGAGCGTGCCGTCGCACACCTGGGTCGAGGGGCCGGTGCTGCACTACCTGTTGACCGGCGACGAGAACCTGCGCGAGTCGCTCGACCGCACCGCCGGCTGGCTGCTCGGGGCGGGACTCAAGGACTTCGCCGGCGGCATCCAGCACTACGACTTCGCCAACTGCCGCGAGTGCGGCTGGCATCTCATCCACCTCACCGCGCTGGCGCGCATGAGCGCCTCGCCCCGCTACCTCAACGCCGCCGCGCTGATCGTCGACCGGGTGCTTGCGCGGCAGGAGCCCGAAGGCGGCTGGGAGCGCGTTCTCAAGGAGGGCCACTGCGGGTGCGAGCCGCCGCGCGAGCGCGGCGAGGCCGGCTTCATGGTGGGCGTGCTGCTGTCCGGGCTGCGCCGGTATCACGAGCTCACCGGCGACGACCGGGTCGCGGAGGCCATCCTGGGCGGCGTGCGCTGGCTCATCCGCCGCACCTACGACGCCGGCAGCGGCCACTTCCGCTACACGCCGTGCCTGCACCGGGGCGGTGGTCCGCAGGCGGTGTTCACCCGCCAGGTGGTCGAGGGCATCGCCTACGCCCACGCGCTGAACGGCGACGGCGAGCTGCGCGAGATCGTCGAGCGTGGCCTGCGCGATCTCGGCGATCTGCCTGAAGCCTCCCCGGACTCCGACCACTCCGGCTTCGGCAAGGACTGGGCCAGCCAGACCCGCTACGTACCGTCACTGCTGGCCTACCTTGCCGGCACCGGACGCTGAGGAGCTCGCATGAACACGGACATCGGAAACGAACCGCGCGTGCCTGAAGCGGCTCTGCGCGATCTGGGGGCGCGGGCGCTGCGTGCGGCCGGGGTCCCGGGCGAGGACGCTGACATCGTCGCGCGGGTGATGGTCGCCAACGAGATGCGCGGCATCAGCCACGGCGTCGCGCTGCTCGCGCCGTACATCCGCCACATCAAGGCCGGCGGCATGACCGCTGCGCCGCGCATCACCGTCGAGCGCGACGTGGGCGCAACGCTGGTGCTGAACGGCGACGGGGGGCTCGGCCCTCTCATCTCCTGCCGCGCCATGGAGCTCGCGATCGAGCGGGCCCGCCGGCACGGCGTGGCGTTCGTCGTCGCCCGCGACGGCAACAATTTCGCCGCCGCCGGGTACTACGCCAAGATGGCTGCCGACGCCGGCATGGTGGGCGTGGCGATGACCAACGCCGATCCGTACATGGCGGTCGCCGGTGGAGCCGGGCGCACGGTCGGCAACAACCCGCTGGGATGCGCCGTTCCCGGCGCCGACGGTCAGGCGGTCTACCTGGACATCGCCATGAGCGCCGTGGCCGGCACCAAGCTGGCGATCGCCGCGCGCGAGGGGCGCCCGATCCCCGAGGGCTGGGCGCTCGACGCACACGGAGCGCCCGCGACCGATCCGGGTGCGGTCAGGCAGGGCGGGTCGCTGGTCCCGGTCGGCGGCTACAAGGGCTCCGGGCTGGCAGTGCTGATCGAGTGCCTGACCGGGGTGCTGGGCGGGGCGGCGATCATGGCGGAGATGCGCGACTGGGTGGGCGACCCGGAAGGGCGCAGCAACCAGGCGCACAGCTTCATCGCCATCGACATCGAGCCGTTGCTGCCACTGGCGGAGTTCAAGGAACGCATGGCGCGCCTGGCCGGGCAGGTGCATGGGGCGCGGCGGGCGCCCGGCGTCGAGCGCATCTATCTGCCGGGCGAGATCGAGCACGGGCGGGAACGCGACGCACGGCAGAACGGCGTGCCGCTGCGCGGCGCGACCGTAGCCGGACTGCGGGACCTGGGCGAGCTGGCCGGGCTCGCCGATGAGGTGGATGCGCTGCTGAGCGGCGCCTGACGTGATCGCTCATGGCCGTGCGGCCCGCGTGAAGGCGCTCTGTGTCGGGCAGGCCAAGACCGGCACCGCGTCACTCGCCGGATTGTTGACCGCCAATTATCGCGTTTCGCATGAGCCCGATCGCGCGGCGATCGAGTCCTTGATGGACCCGGCCTACATCGATGAGACGATCCAACTCCATCTGCGGATCCAACATGGAGCGGTACTGTCCTGAAGTCCGCAGCGCTCTCGATACGTCGAGGCTGTGGACCGGTGATTCCGTGTGAGCGCCGTGTTACGATGCCGGGGTGGTGACCAGAAACGAGATCGATGCGCTCGCTGAGCGGATCGGTGAGGAGTTCAGTCCGGAGAAGGTGATCCTCTTCGGCTCCCATGCATACGGTACTCCTTCCCGCGATTCGGACGTCGACCTGCTGGTGATCATGGAACACGATGGTAGCGGCGTAGCGCAGGCGCTGGAGATCGTGCAACGACTCAAGTCGAGAATCCCGATCGACCTCGTCGTGAGGACTCCACAGGAGATGCGGCAGCGCCTGGCGTGGAACGACTTCTTTCTCAAGGAAGTCGTGGGACAGGGGGACGTGCTCTATGAATCCGCTCACTCTTGAGTGGATACGGAAGGCTGAAGGGGATTTCGCCACGGCTGGCCGTGAACTGAGAGCAAGGAAGAGTCCCAACTACGACGCTGCATGCTTCCACGCTCAGCAATGCGCGGAGAAGTATCTGAAGGCAATGCTGCAAGAGCGGTCTATCCCGTTCGGTAAGCGCCACAATCTGGTTGCTCTTCTCGATCTGCTTGTGCGTCATGACCGCACGTGCGAGAACACTCGATCTCATCTTGAGGTGCTTTCCGTATATGCGGTTGCCGTCCGCTACCCCGGAGAGTCCGCGGATAGGCCGGCCGCGCGGCAGGCGCTGCAGCATCTGATTCCATTTCGGATTCGAGCCCGGTGTAGCCTGTGCCTGTCAGACTGATTCCGGCTCGCGCTTGCGCGTCACGTTGACCGACGTGAAGGCAACGCAGCAGCGCCTGTTCACTCCCGGCGACGGCGCCACGCCGCCAGCCCTCACCGGACGCGAGCGGGAGGAGGCGGTGATGGAGCGGTGCCTTGCGGACCTGCTTGGCGGCGCGTCGCCGCCGCACAACGTTGCCATGACCGGTCCGCGCGGCACCGGCAAGACGGCGCTGCTCAACTGGTTCGAGCGGACCTGCCGCGACCACGAGCCGGACGTGGACGTGGTGAAGCTGACTCCCGCCGACATCCCGACCCGGGACGCGCTGATCGAGGCGCTGGCGTCGCCGTCCGGGATCGCGAAGCTGCTGCCTCGGAAACTCGGCGTGGCCGCGGTCGGCTCGGTCGAATGGGCGCCGCCGCCCGGGGGCGTGCGGAACCTGCGGACGGAATTGATGGCCCGGTGCCGCAGGAAGCCGTTGGCTGCGCTGATCGACGAATCGCACACGCTCGACCTGGAAGTGGGCAGGACGCTGCTGAACGCCAGTCAACAGGTGCGTGCCGACGCGCCGTTCATGCTGGTGCTGGCGGGCACGCCGGGTCTGGCGGCGCATCTCGGCGCCATGAACGCGTCCTTCTGGAGCCGGCTCGACGAAGGTCGCCTGGGCATCGGCCTGCTGAGCGAGGCGGCCGCCCGCGCGGCGCTGGTCGAGCCGCTGGCGACCCACGGCGTGAGCGTCGACGCCGCCACCCTCGATGCGGTGGTCGAGGACAGCCAAGGCTACCCGTACTTCATCCAGGTCTGGGGCCGCGCTCTGTGGCAGCAATACTTGGCCACGGGCGCGACCCGGCTGACCGCCGTCCACGCGGCCGCAGCGCGGCCCGACGTGGCCGTCAGGGTCACCGACTACTACGAGGATCGGTATCTGGAGCTGGATCAATCGGGCTGGCTGGCCGTTGCCAAGCGCGTAGCCGAACGCTTTCGATCCCAGCCGACGCTGACCTACGAGGAGCTGAAGGTCGCCGTGGCTGACGGCCTGGCCGGGGACGTGGGGCAAGTGCATGCGGCCCTGAACGCCCTGCAGCGCCTGGGCTTCGTATGGCGCCCGCCCGGTCAGCTTCCGCCGGTTCGCTACGAGCCCGGTATCCCCTCGCTGATGGACTACGTGCTCGACCATGCCGTATCCGAGCACACGTGACGACAGCCTCGCGCAGGACCTGAGCCGGATCGACGGTCGATCCTACGGCTACTACAAGGACCTGCGCGGCCGCCGTTATCCGTTGGGAGGCTGCACGCTGCGCTTCGACCATGTGCAGGGCGATCCGTTCGCCGCGCCGAGCCGACTGCGCGTGGACGTCCCTGCCGCCGTGCTGAGACTGCCTGACTGGGCTCGGAGCGGCCGGGACGCGCGGCGCGCGACCGCCGACTACCTGCAGCGGGCGTTGCATCCTGCGCTGTCCCGGTCGTCGGGCGGCGCGGGGAGCGGCAAGAGCGGGCTGCTGGAGATCAGTCCGATCGGTCAGGAGGTGCTGGAGCGAACCGGCGTCGTCGTGGACGCGGACGGCAGCGCCCGCGTTCGCCTGTGCGCGGGGTTGCCGGCAGCGGGGCGCCGCATTCTCGGCCGGGCGGCGGCGGAGCTGCTGACGCGCCGCCTCCCCTCAGCGCTCCGGGCCGTGACGGACGGGCTCGACCTTCCCGCGGTGCGCTCTCACGTGGACACCGTGGAGGACCAGGTGGCACTGCGCTCTCAGCTACGTGAGCACGGATTGATCGCGTTCCTGGCGGAAGGGAGCGTGCTGCCGCGCCGTAGCGGCGTCGACCCACGTCCGCTGCGGGACGCGTTGCCGTTGCAGGTCCCCGACGCGCTCGCCGTCGAGTTGCACGCCCCGCACGCCGGAACGCTGCGCGGCATGGGCGTCCGCGCCGGCGTCACCCTGATCGTCGGTGGCGGCTATCACGGCAAGTCGACGCTGCTGCAGGCGCTCGCCTTGGGCGTCTACGACCACGTGCCCGGCGACGGGCGCGAGCGGTGCGTATCCGTCGAGGAACTGGTCACCGTGCGCGCCGAGGACGGCCGCGCGGTGCGCGGCGTGTGCCTGACGCCCTTCATCCGCGACCTGCCGCTGGGCCGGGAGACCCGCTGCTTCGACAGCGACGACGCCTCGGGAAGCACCTCGCAGGCGGCGACCATCGTCGAGGCGCTGGAGGCGGGGGCGACCGGCCTGCTGATCGACGAGGACACCGCCGCCACCAACTTCATGATCCGCGACGCGCGCATGCGCCGCCTGGTCCCCGGCGACCGCGAGCCGATCACCCCGTTCATCGACCGCGTGCGCCAGCTCTGGGAAACCCGCGCCGTGTCGTCGGTGCTGGTGGTGGGCGGGGCCGGCGACTACCTGGACGTCGCCGATTGCGTCATTCAGATGGATGAATACCAGCCGCGTGACGTCACCGATCGGGCGCGCGAGGTCGCCGCGGGCCAGCCGCTGGGCGAGGCCGAGCCGCGCGCACCCGACGACTGGCCGAATGCCGCGCCGCGCGTCCCCCTGCCGGGCGGTCTCGATCCTCGCCGCGGCCGCCGGTCCGAGCGCGTGCGTGCCATGAAGACCCGGTCGATCGAGTTCGGGCGCGAGGAGATCGACGTCAGCCTGCTCTACCAGATCGTGGACCCGGCGCAGTGCCGGATGATCGGCGACGCGCTGCTGCGGCTTGCACGCGGGCTGTGCGACGGACGCCGCGATCTGCAGCGCATCCTTGCCGCACTCGACGAAGAGATGCAGGCCGGCGGGATCGAGGCGCTGGCCGAGCCGGGGTTCGGAGACCGGGCATATGCCCGGCGATTCGAGATCGCGGCAGCGCTCAACCGCCTGCGCAGCCTGCGGGTAGCGCCACGCTGACGGATTCAGTCCGAGCGAATCTACGCCGGCATGATGCGGCGCATGAATCGGTCGAACAGGGGAACGGTAAAGGCGGTGTCACCGCGGGCCGCGCTCCAGATCATGCCTTTGGCAATCAACTGGGCGCGCGTGGGGCCAAGCGAGGTGACCTTGCGGTCGAGAACCCGAGCGATCTCCCCCGAGCGATGCGGGCCGGGGCCGAGCTCCGCCATCGCGCGCAAGTAGCGCTTCTGCGCCGGCGTGAGGCGGTCGAAGCGTGCGCGAAAGAACCCCGCGTCGAGGGAGGCGACTACTTCGTTCGACGCGCGCGCCACGTCTCCGGCATCGATCGGCGAGCTCTCGGCGATGTCCCAGGCATGCTTGCCCCACTCCTGGAGGAAGTAGGGATACCCTTGGGTTTCGGCGACGATCATCGTCACGGCGTCGGGAATGATGTCGGCATTCTGCGCGCGGATCGGTTTCGCGACCGCGTCCACTGATGCCGGTGCGTCCAGCGGGCCGATGTCGCGGAACTCGAACAGGCGCTCCGCGTAGGTCTTGGCCTCGGCAACCCGAGCGCGCAATTGCGGCAACCCTGCGGCGGCCAGAAGAATCGGCAGCCGCCGCTGCGCTGCGCGGTGCAGGGCAGCGCTCAACGCGGCCAGCTCCACCTTCGGACGGTACTGCAGCTCGTCGACGATCAGGAACAGCGCGGTGTCCGAGGCGGACGCGGCCGTGCCGATCGCGTCGAACAGGGCGCCGAGATCGAGCTCCAGATCTCCGCTGTCGGCCACTCCCGGTTCGGCGGGCGCGTTGATGGCAAGCTCGACGTCGCCGTACTTCACGTTGAGCGCGGACGCGAAGCCCGCGAGCACCCGCAGGGCGCGGGACGCCAGGTCACGAACCCGGCGTTCGCGCGACAGCCGCAGGAGCACGCCATGCAACTCGGCGGCGAGTTGCGCCGGCAGGGCGCTCCGATCGGTAGCCTCGATCGTGACCGTCGCGAGTCCGGCTGCCTCCGCCTGTTCATGCGCGCGGTTGAGCAGGACGGTCTTGCCGACGCCCCGCAGCCCAAGCAGCAGCATGCTTCGTGCCGGCAGGCGACGGCGCGTCCGCTCCGCAGCGATCTGCATGGCGTCGAGCAGGTCATCGCGCCCGGCGAGCTCCGGCGGAGGAACACCGGCGCCGGGAGCGAATGGATTGTCCAACGGAGTCATCGGCCGATTATACTTGAATTACAAGTCTTACTGAAAGTAGAAAAATGTGCTAACTTCGATAAACAAGTGATCGAGCGTCAGTTTTTCGAGCCGCATCTGGCCGCCCTGTATGATCCTCTCTGCGGCCGGGAAGGCCGGGCCGATTTTCGCTTCTACCTGCCGCTGGTGATGTCGGCGAAGGCGGTGCTCGACGTCGGCTGCGGCACGGGGGCGCTGCTGAAGTGGGCGCGTGAGAGCGGCCATGCCGGCCGGCTGGTCGGACTCGACCCTGCCCGCGGGATGCTCGACGTGGCGCGGACACGGTCCGACGTCGAGTGGATTCTCGGCGATCCGACGACGGTTGCGTGGGACCGGGAGTTCGACGTGGCCGTCATGACCGGGCACGCGTTCCAGCAGTTGATCGACGATGAAGAGATCCGCGCGTCGCTCGCCGCGGTCCACGCCTCGCTCGCCCGCGGCGGCGTCTTCGCGTTCGAGACCCGCAACCCGTTCGCGCGGGAATGGGAGCGGTGGACTCCCGAACGCCGGGTCGAGTTCGTCGCCGCCGACGGCGCGGCAGCATCGTTCCACGCGGACGTCGAGACGCCGGCCGCCGGCGATGTCGTGCGGTTCACCGTCACGTACGCGAGCGCCCGATGGGATCGACCGGAATCGAGCCGCAGTACCCTGCGGTTCCTCGGCGCGGACGCCCTGTCGGCGTTCCTCACGGACGCCGGATTCGTGATCGAGGAGCAGTTCGGCGACTGGGATCGGAGCCCGTTCGAAGAAGCGAGCCCGGAGATCATCACCATCGCACGACGGAACTGAAGCACGTTCAGCGCGGTTGCGGCGCATCCGTGGAAGCATGTTGGACCGAGGGGAGGCGCGAGGTTGCTGTGTCTCAGAGCCCCCACACCTCCGCGGGGTCGGTGATCGACGGATCATTGTAGCGTGCCACCCGGCCCGAGGCTCTCGGGATGGCCCTCTTGATCTCCGCTTTCAGATCGGCCAGGTCGGCCGGTTCCGCGAGCTCGCGTTCGACCATGAATCCATAGAACTGCTTCAAGCTTGCGGCATTCGACCTGATCGCCCAGTCCGACGCCGAAACCTTCCGAATGAACCAGTAGGCGAGGTACGTCCCCGCCGAGTGGTAGCCGTCGGCAGCCGGGGTTGCCTGCTCTTCGAGCAGGAAGTAATTCACGTAGAGGTCGATGTTGCTGAGATGCCGGTTGATTGTGGCAGCGGAGCGGCCCTTCTCCTGAAGCCAAACCGCAAAGTCGTCCAGCAGTTCGTCGTTCTCCTCGCGAATCTTCTCGCAGTCCCGTTCGTATTGGTCATAGTCGTTCTTCGCCATCGTTCTACCTCGTTCGTTCTACCTCGTTTCGTGGATTGCGAGCCGGCGCTGCAGTCTGCCGGTTCATGACTTCGGCATGCCGTAGCCCAGTTCACGGATCGCCTTGCGGAATGCGTCCTCGGACTCCGACGGCACCACCAGGCCACGCTCCCCGGCGCGTTGGCACAGGTCGGCCGTGCGCTCGTTGCGGGCCAGCAGGTCGGCAAGGTCGGCGTCCGCGCACTCGATCAGCAGCGCCGTGCCCTGCAGCGCGAGCGCTCGCGCCCGGCGCTCGGTGCTGCGCAGGAACCCCTCGACCTTCTCCGGCAGGGGCTGGTCGTCGCGGGAACTGAGGAACTCGCGCAATTCCTTCGCCGGATGTCCGCTCTCGATGGCCGCCAGGGTCTTGTCCGGGTCCAGTCGCCAGACGTCCTCCGTGTCGACGGTCGCGTAGGTCTCGAGCAGCAACGTCTCGTCCGCCGTCAGGCTCCCTCCCGCCACCTGCAGCCGCAGGTCGGGAAACACCGATAGCGACGCGTGCACGGCGGGGGTTCCGGGCTCATACGTCTCGGCGACCCCCAGAAAGTAGGCGCCGAGCCGGGTCAGGCGCACGTACTGCAGCCCGTCGTAGCGGCTCAGAAACCTCAGATCATCCGCACCCCACATGTGGGTGTAGTCCAGCCGTGCTCCGTCCGGGTCGATGAACGCCACGTCGACCATGCCCAAAGTGGCGGCATACTCGAACAGGAAGCAGAGCAGATAGCGCCCCTGCAGGATGCTCCAGTCGTGACAGCCGTCGTATCCGAGACTTCCGTACTCGGGCTCCTCGAGATAGAGACGCCACGGATCCCGCGTGACGGCGAACTCCAGGTCCGCGGCCTGCATGAAGCCGGACAGATCGTCGAAGCGCACCCACCGGTCGACCGGGCACTCCGCGAGCGCATCGCCGATGACGGCGCGGCGGAGCTTGGCAGCGGTCATCGCGCGCCCACCGCGGCCGCGCTGTCCCTTGATGGCTTCGATGCGCCTGAACTCGTCGAAACCGGTGCTCACCCGCCAGCGTCGCCAGATCCGGCGCAGGACTTCCGCCGCCGGTTTCCTCAGCGCGGTGCGTCCCGACTTGGTCAGCGCCAGCTTGCTGCCGTGCGGTTCGGCCAGGTTGCCGGCCTGCGCCAGCAACGGCCAAGCGAATGCCCTGATCGGACCGACCGTTTGCTCCCCGGAGTGCTGTTTGACCGTCGCCGGATCGAAGAAGTCGTCCTCGTACAGCACCGTGGCGATGCGCCGCACCGAGGCGGCCGTCGCGTGCCGCGTCTTGGGGCTGATGGCGACGCTGCCGTGGTCGATCAGCCTCAGCACGGCGTGCAGATCCTGCTGCGCGGCGCGCTCCATGTCGCGCCGGACCAGCGGTACGCGGTCGATCGGCCACGGAACCCCCTCGGCAACGTAGACCCGTCGTGGCCGGTCCACGGTCTGCGGCAGATCATCCAGGGCGGCCAGTTCAGCGGCCGCGGGCACGGGTACGAAAGGGAGGAGCCGCTCGCGCAGATCGTCGGGGAGAACGGCCGTCCCGCTCCGGCCGTAGTCGTCGAGGTACAGGAACAGTTTCAGGAGCGATGGCTTGCTTCGCTGCGCGCTGTCCGCCCACAGGCCCTTGGGGACGAGGCCGTGCTTGGCCTGGAACTGCCGTGCTCGGAACCGTCCGTCGGCGCTGTACAACGCTTCGCTCACGGCAAGCTGCTGGGTCTTGTCCAGGCGGCCCCAGACCTCCCGCAGGGCGTTCCCGATGAGACAGCGCTCGATCGCCGCCACGATCTCCGCCTTGCGTGTCGGCTTGGTCCGGGGCAGCAGCGCGGTGGGCAGCAGATTGAAGAGCCCCTTGAGCTCATCGACGTTCAGGCCGTTGAGCGCGTGCTCCAATGAGCCGAGGTGATCGAGATGGTCACCGGACCGATTCATGGCAGAGCCTCATCAGCGCCATGATACTCGTCCGTCAATTGTAGCCGGTCGACCCGTCCGGACGGGTCGGGGAGTGGCGTTCCCAGTGCTGGTACCGGTCGGCCCGGATCACCTCCTCGTTCACCTCGATGCCGAAGCCGGGCCGGTCGCTTACCTGCAGGAAGCCGCCGGCCGGAAGCAGCGCGCCGTCGAACCTGCGGCGGGTTTCAGCGCTCGGCAGGACATACTCCAGGATCCTGAAGTTGGGAGTCGCCAGCGCGAAATGCGCGTTCACCGCGGTTGCCAGCGGTCCCATCGGGTTGTGCGGGGCGATGGGCACATAGTGCGCCTCGGCGATGGCGGCGATCTTGCGCATCTCCAGCAGCCCGCCACAGACGCACACGTCCGGCTGGATGATGTCGGCGCCCTGCGCGGCCAGCAGGTCCAGGAACTCGAAGCGGCCGTAGAGGCACTCGCCGGTGGCCAGCGGCACCTGCATCTGCGCGCGCAGCCGGGCCCAGGCGGGGATGTGCTCCGGGCGTAGCGGCTCTTCGTAGAAGTACGGATCGAAGGGCGCCAGCGCGTTGGCCAACTGCAGCGCGCGGATCGGCTCCAGGATGCGCGCGTGCGGGTCGAACGCGAACTCCCAGTCCTCGGGCGTGTGCTCGCGCAGCTCCTGGAAGTAGCGCGCGGCCGCGGCGCACACGCGACCCCATCGGTCGGCTTCCGGGTCGAGCAGGTAGGGGCTGGTCTTGAAGGCCGTGAATCCCCACCGGTCGTGGAGCCGGTGCGCGCGTTCGGCCGCCTCGGCCCCGTCCCGCCCCTTGATCGCGTGGTATACGCGCACGCGGTCGCGCGCGGCGCCGCCGAGCAAGCGGTACACCGGCAGCCCCGCCTCCTTGCCGGCGATGTCCCAGAGCGCCTGGTCGAAGGCGGAGATGGCCGCCAGCCCGACTCCTCCGGGCGGGAACCGGAACTGCTGGTGGATCTTCATCATCAGGTACTCGATGCGCCGCGGGTCCTCGCCACCGGCCAGCTCGAACAGGTAGTCGGCGATCGGCGCCACGCTCAGGTCGGGGCCGGTGGAGTACGCTTCGCCCCAACCGTGGATGCCCCGGTCGGTGTGGACCTTGACCAGCGCGCGGGAACGTGCCTCCAGGGCCGTGATGTGGGTGGAGATGCCGGTGATCTTCATCGCTGCCTCCGGTCGCACAGCATCGTCGGTGCGCCCCGGCGCGGCAAGCGATCCGCGGCGCCCGCGCGGTGGTTACGGTCCCGGCCCGCGGCATAGACTGCCGGGGTGGAGATTCCACGCCCGCGCGCACCGGCGACGCGCAACGAGCGCATCGCCGGCCGCATCCTGTCGTCGGCGGTTGCGCTGACCACCACGTACTTTTTCGTGCTGCTGTACGACATGGTGAGCCCGGTGGTGTTCGCCGCGGTCGACACCGGAGCCGAAGCGCCGACCCGTACCACGACGCGCCGCTCGGCGGCCGGATCGCTGATCATGATCGTGCTGGCCGGCGGCTGGGCCTACGCGGTGTGGGTCTCGTTCCGCTACGTGTGGTCGCACCGGTTCGGCACCGTCTACTCCCGCGCGGCCATGGCGCTCGGGGTGGCGCTCGGCGGCGGCAGCGTCGTGCAGGCGGTGTTCGCCCTGCTGGTCGCCCTGGAGGTGGAGGCGGGCAGCCTGACCCCGGCCGTGATCACCGTTCCCGCGCTGATGGCGGCGGCGGCCGCGGCCTTCGTGCTCGGTCGTACGCTGCGGCGCCGCTCTCAGCAGTCGAACGAATCGCGCAGCGCCTGACACGCTTCGGCGAGCCGCGCCTTGGAGAGCGTGGTGACCCGGCGCCGGAACGCATTGCGCGCCACCGTATGCACGTTGTCGAAGTTGACGACGCAGTCGGTCGGCACGCCGTCCCGATCGGCGGTCAGACAGAGTTCGGACACCAGCCCCCGGTGTGTTCGCGTCAGCGCGACTACCACCACCGCGCCGATGCGCGCCGCCACCGGATCGCGGGTGAGGACCAGCACCGGGCGGTCGCCGCCCGGCGTTGCGGCGAACCAGATGTCACCGCGCCGCATCGTCCCAGTCGCGCCAGTCCTCGGCCGGTCCCCAGTCGGCGATCCGCGACAGCGACGATTCGTCTTCGCTCGGTGGATCAGCCAGCCAACGACTGGCGTCCTCCTCTGCCCGCAGTCGCACCAGGTAGCTGTGGAGCGCTTCGCGGAGCAATCGCGAGCGCTTCATGCCCAGCCGACCGGCCCATTCACCTGCGGCTGCCGCGTCCTGATCGGATACGCGGAAACTGATCAACGTCATACATCGATAGTCAAACGTAATACAACCTGTGGCGTCAACGGCTCCGTTCCCGGCAGTCCGTTCCCGGCAGTTTGACTCCCGTTACCCGGTCTCCTACGATCGTGGACCTGATGGGAGCGTTCGCCGGGTCGCCCGTCGTGCCGCGCACCGGCCGGAGCACGATCGGTGGCTGAGACCCTCCTCGACATCAAGGACCTCCGCACCTATTTCCGCACCAAGGCGGGCGTGGTACGCGCCGTGGACGGGGTGTCCATGTCGATCGACAAGGGCAAGACCGTCGGCCTGGTGGGGGAGAGCGGCTGCGGCAAGAGCGTCCTGGCCCAGTCGATCCTGCAGATTCAGACGTGGCCGGGCGAGATCGAGGGCGGGCAGGTCATCCTGCACGGCGAGGATGGCGCCGAGCCGGAGATCCTGACCGATCACCTGCCCAAGGCGGAGCGGCTGCGGCAGATCCGCGGCAACCAGATCGCCTACATCCACCAGGAGCCGATGGCGGCGCTGAGCCTGCTGCACACGGTCGGCAACCAGCTCCGAGAGGCGGTGCTGGTGCACAACCCGGAGATGTCCAAGGACCAGGCGAACGAGATCGCCGTCAAGATGCTCGGCGATGTCGGCATCCCGCGCGCCGAGACCCGCCTGGACTCCTACATCTTCAACTTCTCGGGCGGCATGCGGCAGCGGGTGATGATCGCCATGTCGCTCATCAACCATCCCCGCCTGCTGATCGCCGACGAGCCCACGACCGCCATCGACGTGACCATCCAGGCGCAGGTGCTGGAGCTGATGCGCGACATCCAGCAGCGCTACGACATGTCGGTGCTGTTCATCACCCACGACCTGGCGGTCATCGCCGAGATCGCCGAAGAGGTGGTGGTCATGTACCTGGGGCGGGTGGTCGAGCGCACCACCGTCACGCGCCTGTTCGAGAACCCCCGGCACCCTTACACGCAGGCGCTGATCGGATCGCTGCCCAGCGCCGAGCACGAGCGGGGCGCCCTGGCCAGCATCCGCGGCACCGTCCCCGATCCGTACTCGCGTCCGACCGGTTGCGCCTTCCGCAACCGCTGCGACCACTTCATCGAAGGGGTGTGCGACCGCAACGTGCCGGCCCTGGTGGAGCTGGAGGAGAACCATGACGCCCGCTGCTTCCTGCACTCGGAGGAGATCGAGCTGGGTGCGGAGCCGGACACGGGCGTGGCCGACGAGCCGGCGGCATCGAGCGCCGCCACCGGCCGCCACCGGCGCCCCGGCGCACAGCCGCCCGGCACACCCGAAGGGGAGGACGGGGACGGGGCTGCCGGCGAGCGGACCGCCGTGCGGCGCGGCACCACGGGAGCCGCGGTCCTCTCCATCGACGACCTGCGCACCTACTTCCCGATCCGCAAGGGCTTCTTCCGCCGGCACGTGGGGTGGATCAAGGCGGTCGACGGCATCAGCTTCGAGATCGGCGAACGGGAGACGGTCAGCCTGGTGGGCGAGAGCGGCTGCGGCAAGTCCACCACGGCGCGCAGCATCGTGCGCGCGGTCGATCCGACCGGCGGCGAAGTGCGGTTCCACGCGCGCGACGGCGCCGTCCTGGAGGTCACGGACGTGGACCGGGAGCAGCTCAACCTGCTGCGCCAGCAGGTGCGGATGCTGTTCCAGGACCCGTTCCAGTCGCTGAACCCCCGCTTCACGGTCGTCGACATCGTCGGCGAGCCGCTGCGCAATTTCGGCGTCGCCGACGGCGAGGGGCTCCGCGAGCGGGTCGGCGAGCTGCTGGAGGACGTCGGGCTCGACGCCCGGCACATGGGCCGCTACCCGCACGCCTTCTCCGGCGGCCAGCGCCAGCGCATCGGCCTGGCCCGCGCGCTGACGATGAACCCTCGCCTGCTCCTGGCCGACGAGCCCACCTCCGCGCTCGACGTCTCGGTCAAGGCGCAGATCCTCAACCTCATGCAGAAGCTGCAGGACGAGCACGGGCTGTCCTACCTGTTCATCACCCACGAGCTCGGCATCGTCCGCCACTTCTCGGACCGTTGCGGCGTGATGTACCTGGGCCGCATCGTGGAGATGGGCACGACGGAGACGATCTTCCGCGACCCGCTGCACCCGTATACCGAGGCGCTGCTGTCGGCCGCACCGGTGCCCAACCCGCGCGCCAAGATGGAGCGCATCATCCTGGAGGGAGACGTGCCCGACCCGGCGGACGCGCCGCCGGGATGCCCGTTCCACACCCGCTGTCCGTACGCGGAGGAGCGCTGCAAGAGCGAGGTGCCGGCGCTGCAGCCGCTCGAGGAGGGCTCGGACCACACCGTCGCCTGCCTGCGCGCCGAGGAGCTGGAGCTTCGCGGCGTGCGCTGGTAGGCGCCCCACCGTTACGCCAGGCGCCCGATGACCGCCGACCGCGTCGCCGACGGCTCCACGCCGCTCGACCCCGACTTCGGCGTCAGTCTGACGCCCGCCGCGTTCGAGGAGCGCTTTCTCACCCTGCACCAGCAGCTCTTCGCGTCCGACACGCAGGGCTTCGACGCGGTCACCGTGCACGCCTACGCGCCGCCGTCCGGCAGCTACCAGGTCGATCACTGCTTCTTTCACGACGGGCGGAATCTGCACCTGTACTACGTGACCGGCGACATGCGGAACACCGAGGCGTGGATCGCCGCCTATCGCGCGGGCGACTACGAGAAGGCGAACCGGGTCTGCCTGGAGCCGGGATGCGGCCACGCCGTGGGTCCCGACCTGTTCAGCCTGCAGTACCGCGACACGCTGCTGTTCGAGCCGGAGGGCCGCTTCGACCTGGCCAGCCGCTCCAACGCGCAGGTGTTCGACTTCGACGCCGGCGGCCCGCGCCGCTACGGACTCCTCTACGGCGTGCGCGGCGGCGGAGCGGACGGGACTCCGTTCGTGGGCTTCAACCTCACCTGGTCACCGGACCTGGAGACCTGGACCGCCGGCGACGCCAACCCCGTGTGGGGGCCGCCGGCGTGGTGCAAGAAGGGCTCCACCTGCAAGGACGCGCACGTGATGCGCTTCGGGGACCGCTACCTGCTGTACTACATCGCCATGGACCGGTACGGCTACGCCTGCATCGCGCTGGCCAGCACCCGCGACTGGCGGACGATCGACGATCACGGCGTGGTGCTTGCCCTGCCGCCGTCGCTGCGCGGCACCATGGGGATCGAGTCGCCGTTCGTGCTGCACCGGGCCGGCATGTGGCACCTGTTCTACACGTACGGCGAGGGACTCCATCACGCCGTCAGCCCGTCGCCGAGCGGGTTCGTCGCCGCGCGCGGCAACACTTGGGACGTGGGCACCGGCGCCTACCTGATGGGGCCGTACCACGCGACCGAGATCGTCGAGCACGACGGCCGCACCTACCTGACCACCGACCGCAAGGAGCACACGCGCAAGCTCAACCGGGTGGCCGGCGTGCTGCGCTATCGCGGCTCCTACGAGGACGAGAAGACCTTGGAGGAGGGGATCTACGTCGCCGAGATCGAGTGGCACGGCGACCGGCCCGTGCTGCGCAAGCCCGAGCGGCCGTAGCCTTTCCTCTGGAGACTCAGCCGGATGGAGCTGGTCCTCAGTTACACCGCCGCCACGGCCGCTGCGGCCGGCAAGCTCGCCACCGTCCTGAACGTGCACCGCGTCCGGCGTGCGCCGGCCACCGTCTTCGTGGCCGGCCGGGTCGCGGAGGTCGAGCGCGAGGTGCTGCTGCCGGCGATCGACGAGGCCGGCGAGCTGGCCGACGTGAACAGCGCCACCTACCGGCATGCCCGCGTGCTGCGCAAGCCGCCGTGGTCGGTGCCGCAGCCGTCCGACCGGCTGATCGCGGACGAGATCACGAACGGCGCTCTGGCGGTGCGCCGGGCTCTCGACCGGCCCTGCCGCGGCGTGCGGCCCGCCGAAGGGGCGGGCGCCGGCTTCCGTGGCTGGGACGCGAACTTGGCGGCGATGCGGAAAGCCGGCCTGCTCTGGTCCTCCGCCTACGTGCGCTCAAACTACGGCGACACCGCGCCGGGCGACCTGTGCGGCCCGTTCAGCTACGCCGACGACGGCTACCCCGACCTGCTGGAGTTGCCCGCCCACGGCTGGCCGGACGCGGCCCTCAAGGCGCGCGCCGACGCCGGAGCGCAGCAACGCATCGTGCGCTGGCCGAGCCCCTTCGCCTATCCGGACGGGCTGGTGGAGACGCCGGAGGATGAGCTCGCCGTGCACGGCGCCACGATCGCCGCCGCCCGTGACGCCGGCCTGCCGTACTGCTGCCTTGCTTTCGACGCCGACTCCACGGTCCGGCCCCAGGACCCGCAGGCGCGCGTCGTCGAGCTGCTGGTCGACCATGCCGCCACGGAGGGTCTGGCGCTCACCACCCTCGACGAGCTGGCGGGGCGGTTCGCGGGCGGCGAACCGGCGGCGCTCGCCGCCCCTGAGTTGCCGCCGAGCCGGGCGGCCGACTTCGACCCGGGCACCCTGTTCGCCTGATGCGCGTCGTCTTCACCTACGACACCGAGGAGCCGGGCCTGTGCATCCCGGCGCTGCGCGTGATCACCCGCGTGCACCGGCGGTTCGACGCGCCGATGACGCTGTTCGTGGTGGGTGAGCTGGCAGCCGGCGAGGAGGGGCCGGCGCTCAAGCGCCTGCTCGACGAGACGCCGGACCTGCACGACGTCAACAGCCACACCTGGAGCCACTCGCGGCTGATCTGCAAGAACCCGTGGTCGCTGCCGGTTCCCACGCCGGAGTTCATCCATGACGAGACCGCGCGCGGCGTAGCGGCGGTCCGCGACCGGTTCGACCGGCCCTGCCGTGGCTTTCGCCCCCGCTCCGGGGCCGGCTGCGGCTTTCGCGGCTGCCCGGAGAACCTCTTCGCGCTGCGCGACGCCGGCTGCGAGTGGAGCTCCGCCTACCTCAAGTCGGCCTTCGAGGACTCGCTGCCGGGCGACCTCCACGGGCCGTTCACCTACGCCGACGACGGCTACGACGACCTGCTGGAGCTCCCCGGGCATGGCTGGCAGGACGCGCTGGTCAAGGACTACGGCCGCGGTCTGCAGTACGCGGTGCGCTGGCCGTCGCCGTTCGCCTACCCCGAGCGCCTGGTGGAGACCCCGGAGGAGGAGTTCGCCGTGCACCGGCGCACCCTGGACGCCGCCGAGGAGGCCGGTCTGCCGTTCTGCTGCTTCGTGTTCCACCCGTGGACGATGATCCGACGGCAGGACCCCGACGGCGCCTGCATCGACCTGCTGCTCCGGCTGGCGCGCGAGCGGGGCCACGAGGTCACGACCCTGGACGCCGAGGCGCGGCGCTGCCGGGAGCGGCCCGACCTTCTGTCGCCGGCCCCGCCGGTTCCGCCGCAGCGCACCCGCGGCTACGATGTCGCCCGACACTTCGCCTGAGCCCGAGGCCCCGACCATGAGCGACCGCCCCGATAGTCCCAAACCCAATGTCATCGTCTTCTTCACCGATCAGCAGCGCTGGGACACCACCGGCATCCACGGCAACCCGGCCGGCCTGACGCCCAACTTCGACCGCTTCGCCGCGCGCGGCACGCACCTCGCCCACAGCTTCACCTGCCAGCCGGTGTGCGGGCCGGCCCGCTCCTGCCTGCAGACCGGCCTGTACGCGACCGAGACCGGCGTGTTCCGCAACGCGATCACCCTCGACCCGGCGCTGCCCACGCTGCCCGATCACTTCCACGGTGCCGGCTACACGACCGGCTACATCGGCAAGTGGCACCTGGGTCCGCGCGAACGGATCGGCCCCGTGCCGCCGGAGCACCGCGCCCGCTACGACTACTGGCTGGCATCGAACGTGCTGGAGTACACCTCGGACGCGTACCGGACGACCCTGTACGACGGCGACGAGCAGCCGGTGGAGCTGCCCGGCTACCGCGTCGACGCTCTGGCCGACGCCGCCATCCGCTACCTGGACGGCCGCGACGGCGGACCGCGCGACCGGCCGTTCTTCCTGTTCCTGTCCTTCATCGAGCCGCACCACCAGAACCACCGCGACGACTACCCCGCGCCCGACGGCTACGAGGAGCGCTACACGGGCGCGTGGGTACCGCCCGACCTGGCCGCGCTCGGCGGCTCGGCGCAGCAGCACCTGCCCGGCTACTACGGCATGGTCAAGCGGCTGGACGAGGCGTTCGGCCGCGTGCTGGACGCGCTCTGCAGCCTGGGGATGGCCGACGACACCGTGGTGCTGTACACTTCCGACCACGGCAACCACTTCAAGACCCGCAACGGCGAGTACAAGCGCGCCTGCCACGAGTCGGCGATCCGCGTTCCGACCGCGCTGGGCGGCCCCGGTTTCGAGGGCGGCGGCCGCGTCGAGGAGCTTGTGAGCCTGATCGACCTGCCGCCGACGCTGCTGGACGCAGCCGGGATCGAGGTGCCGGCTGCGATGCAGGGCCGCTCGGTGCTGCCGCTGGCGGGCGCCGGCCCGGTCGATCCTGCGTGGCCGGACCAGGTGTTCGTGCAGATCTCGGAGTCCCAGGTGGGCCGCGCGCTGCGCACGAAGCGCTGGAAGTACTCGGTGAGTGCGCCGGAACTGGACGGCGGCCAGGTGCCGGCGGCCGACCGCTACGTCGAGGAGTTCCTCTACGATCTGCGCGCCGACCGCTACGAGCTGTGCAACCTTGCCGGCAACCCCAAGCATGCCGAGGTCGCGGCCCTGCTCCGGCAGCGCCTGCTCGGCTGTATCCGAGACGTGGAGGGCAAGGAGCCGGCCATCGAGCCGGCCGCCGAGCACCGGCGCTCGGGGCAGATCAACCCGGAGCCCATCGACCTGGAGGATCTGCGCCCTCCGGGCTGAACCACCGGCCGTCCGTGCCAGAATCGGTTTCGACGTGCTGCTGACGATCTCCACCACCCACCGGCCGGCGACCGACTTGGGGTACCTGCTGCACAAGCATCCGGATCGGGTGCAGGCATTCGAGCTGCCCTTCGGCTCCGCACACGTGTTCTATACGGAGGTCGGCGTCGAGCGCTGCACGGCCGCGCTGCTGCTTGACGTGGATCCCGTCGCCTTGGTGCGCAGGCGCGGCGGTGGCGCGCTGCTGCGGCAGTACATCAATGACCGCCCCTACGTGGCGTCGTCGCTGCTGAGCGTCGCCATCGCCCAAGTGTTGGGGAGCGCGCTCGGCGGCCGCAGCAAGGATCGGCCGGAGCTGGCGGCGCGGGCGTTGCCGCTCACTGCGACGATCGCCGCACTGCCCTGTCGCGGAGGCGAGGCGGCCGTGCGCCGCCTGTTCGAGCCGCTGGGCTACCGGGTCGACCTGGAGGATCCCGAGGCGGACCGGCCGGCCGACGACTGGGAGCGCGGCCCCTACCGCAACCTCACGCTCTCAGGGCAGCAGCCGCTCGCCGCGTTGCTCGCGCACTTGTACGTCCTGATCCCGGTGCTCGACGACGACAAGCACTACTACGTCGGTGAGGACGAGCTGGAGAAGCTGTTGCGGCGCGGCGAAGGCTGGCTGGCCGACCACCCGGGGCGCCGGTTCATCACGCAGCGGTACCTGCGACATCAGAGGCGGTTGACGCGCGAGGCGATCTCGCGGCTCACCGAAGGTGAGGGTGAGGGCGACACCGATCCCGGCGCCACGCCGTGGCAGGACACCGGCGAAGAGGCGATCGAGCAGCCGATCCGCCTGCATGACCTGCGGCTGGAGGCGGTGACCACAGTCCTCCGGGCGGACGGCGCGACGCGGGTGCTGGATCTGGGCTGCGGCGAAGGGCGGCTGCTGCAGAACCTCCTGCGCATCGATCAGTTCCGCGAGATCGTCGGCATGGACGTGTCGGCTCGTTCGCTCGAGATCGCCGCGCAGCGCCTGAAGCTGGCGCAGCTCCCGGAACGGCAACGGGAGCGGATCCGGCTCCTGCATGGCGCGCTGACCTACCGCGACGCCCGCCTGGCCGGCTACGACGGGGCGGCGGCCGTCGAGGTGATCGAGCACCTCGACCCGGATCGGCTGGCGGCGTTCGAGCGCGTGCTGTTCGAGTTCGCGCGGCCCGCGACCGCCGTCGTGACCACGCCCAACCGGGAATTCAACGCCAACTTCCCCGGCCTGGCCGAAGGCGCGCTGCGGCACCCCGACCATCGCTTCGAGTGGGCGCGCGCCGAGTTCGCCGCCTGGGCCGGGCGGGTCGCCGGCGCGCACGGCTACCGCGTCACGATCGAGTCGGTGGGCGGCGTCGATCCCGAGCACGGGGCTCCCACGCAGATGGGGATCTTCCGGCGATGCAAGTGAGCGCAGCGAACCTCACCCGGAGGGTGACCATCCCCGAGTTCTGCCTGGTGGTGCTGATGGGCGCCAGCGGGTCGGGCAAGTCGACGTTCGCCCGCGCCCACTTCGCGCCCACCGAGGTACTGTCGTCCGACGCCTGCCGCGCCCTGGTGCGCGATGACGAGACGGCCCAGGAAGCCACCGCCGATGCCTTCGAGGTGCTGCACTTCATCGCCCGCAAACGCCTGGCCGCGCGCCGCCTCACGGTGGTGGACGCCACCAACGTGCGCCCCGAGAACCGCCGGCAGCTCGTCGCGATCGCCCGCGAGTACCACGCGACGCCGGTGGCGCTGGCCTTCGACATCCCGGAACGGATCTGCCAGGAACGCAACCTGGCACGCGGGGACCGCGCGATCGGCCGGCGCGTGATCCGCAACCAGTGCCAGTTGCTACGCCATTCGCTGCGCCGGCTGCGCCGCGAGGGATTCCGCGAGCACCGCTTCCCGTCGCAGGAGGAGGTCGACGTGGCCGTCGTCGAACGCCGGCCGTTGCAGACGGACCGCCGCGCGGATCGCGGGCCGTTCGACATCGTCGGCGATCTGCACGGCTGCTTCGACGAACTGAACGAGCTGCTGGGCGAGCTCGGCTACGCCGTGGAACGCGGGGATCAGGCGACGGGCGCTCGCTATCGGGTGACCCATCCCGACGGCAGGCGGCTGATCTTTCTCGGCGACCTGGTGGACCGCGGACCGAATAGCGCGAACTGCCTGCGGCTGGTGATGGACGCGGTCGCTGCCGGGGATGCCCTCTGCCTGCCCGGCAACCACGACGACAAGCTGGGGCGCAAGCTGCGCGGCCGCGACGTGAAGCTGAACCGGTGGCTGGAGCAGACGCTGGCGCAGCTCGCCGCCGAACCACCGGAGTGGCGCGATCGCGTGGCGCAGTTCATCGACTCCCTGGCCAGCCACTACGAGCTGGACGGCGGGCGCCTCGTGGTCGCGCACGCCGGCATGAAGGAGGAGATGCAGGGGCGCGCCTCGCGGGCGGTGCGCGAGTTCGCCCTGTATGGCGAGACCACCGGCGAGACCGACGAGTTCGGTCTGCCGGTTCGCCACGAGTGGGCCGCCGACTATCGCGGCCGGGCGCAGGTGGTCTACGGCCACACGTCGGTCCCGGCCGCCGAGTGGCTGAACCGCACCATCTGCCTGGACACCGGCTGCGTGTTCGGCGGGCGTCTGACCGCGCTCCGCTACCCGGAGAACGAGCTGGTCTCGGTACCCGCGGCCCGCGTCTACTCCGAGCCGGGCGGCCGCCCGGTGGCGGCGGGCACGGCGCTCCTCAGCGCGCAGCAGGCGCACGACGACCTGCTGGACATCGCCGACGTGCAGGGGAAGCGGTTCATCACCACGCGGCTGCACGGCGGGGTGACCGTTCGCGAGGAGCACACGGCCGCGGCCCTGGAGGTGATGAGCCGCTTCGCGGTCGACCCGCGGTGGCTCGTCTATCTGCCGCCCACCATGGCGCCGAGCAATACCACGAACGCCGCCGGCCTGCTGGAGCATCCGGCGGAGGCGTTCGCGTTCTATGCCGAGCACGGCGTCCGCACGGTCGTGTGCGAAGAGAAGCACATGGGTTCGCGCGCGGTGGTCATCGCCTGCCGGGACGAGCGCGCTGCGACTCGGCGGTTCGGCATCCCGGACGCCGGGATCGGCATCGTCTACACCCGCACCGGCCGCCGTTTCTTCGGCGACGCCGCCGTCGAACGTGCGGTCCTGGAGCGGGTGAGGGCGGCGCTGAGCGAACGCGGGTTCTGGGATCGGTTCGACACCGACTGGATCTGCCTGGACTGCGAGCTGATGCCGTGGTCGGCGAAGGCCGCGGCGCTGCTGCGCGCCCAGTACGGCCCGGTAGCCAGCGCGTCACGCATCGGCCTGGGCGCTGCGGTGAAGGCGCTGCAGCGGGCCGGCGCGCGCGGTGAGACGACCCGCGGGCTGCTGGAACGGTATCGCTCCCGGGCCGGCATGGCGGACGCCTATGCGCGGGCGTACCGCCGCTACTGCTGGCCGGTCTCCTCGGTCGACGACCTGCGCATCGCTCCGTTTCACCTGCTGGCGACCGAGGGCGCCGTGCACGCCGAACGGGACCACGGCTGGCACATGCAGACGCTCGCCGACCTGTGCGCGGGCCGGGACCAGCTCCTCGAAGCCACGTCGTACCGGACGGTCGACCTCCACGACGAGGCCGCGCGCGGCGCGGCGACCGCTTGGTGGGAGTCGCTCACCGAGGCCGGGGGCGAGGGGATGGTAGTCAAGCCGTGGGACTTCGCCGCCATGCACGGCCGACGCCTGCTGCAGCCGGCACTGAAGTGCCGCGGCCGCGAGTACCTGCGGATCATCTACGGCCCGGAGTACACGGCGGAAGAGCACCTGCAGCGCCTCCGCGAGCGCGGCGTCGGGAAGAAGCGCTCGCTGGCCGTGCGCGAGTTCGCCCTTGGCATCGAAGGCCTGGAGCGGTTCGTGCGGAAGGAGCCGCTGCGCCGCGTGCACGAGTGCGCCTTCGCCGTGCTCGCCCTCGAATCCGAACCGGTCGATCCACGGCTGTGACGGACGCAGACATCGCTGTTTCCGCAACTCAGATGCGGGAACGTAGTGTTTTTCCGCAGGAGAGTTGCGGATTCCCCGAGTTCTTGGCTCCTCAGGCGTCGCGGACGTAGACGGCGAACAGGCGGGCGTCCTCGGCGCGGATGCCGCGGAAGTCCAGCTTGACCCGGTACGGGCCGAGCCGCGCCGGCACCGTCGCGCCGGCCGGCCACCGCACCGGCACGTCCAGTCCGTCGCGGTCGATGACGGCGGCGTCGCTGCCGGAGTAGCCGGCGATGGGCCGGAAGCGCTCGTCGACCAGCTCGACGGCGATCTGCGCGTGCGGCCCCAGGCCGCTCACGTTGAGGCTCACCGCCGTGTCGCCGGACGGCTCCAGGGCGCAGCTCAGCGCGTGCGGGGCCGGCAGCGGCAGCAGCGTCTTCTCGCGGAAGACCGACAGCGAGCCGAGCCGGTCCCGCTCCCAGGTCGCCAGCCGCACGTCGCTGCCCGCCCACAGCTCGTACCAGAACAGGGTGCGGTCGCCGCGGTTGAGCATGCCCTGGCCCTGCATCAGCGCCGGCGCGCTGCCGGGCGCAAGGCCGGGCTCCTCCAGGGCCGGGATGAACAGGAAGTCCGGGACCGGCTCGCGGAAATCCAGGGCGTCCTGGCTGACCAGTAACCCCATGTCCATGGTGATGAAGCGGCGGTTGCCGCTGGGCGTGCCGTGCCACATGCCGTACACGCCGACAATCACGTTGCCGCGGTCCCAGCAGCAGGTGCCCAGGTGCACCTCCTCGGCAGTGTTCCAGTTGTGCATCACCTGCCGCGGCGGCAGGTTGTCGCGCCGGAAGCCCAGCGCCGACGCCTGTGTCCAGTGCTCGAAGTCGTAGGAGGCGAAGGTCACCAGCTTGCGCGCCCGGCCCCACTGGGAGCCGTGCCAGCCGAACTCGTCCTGGCCGTTGACGTAGTAGCAGCCGCCCCACCTGATCAGGCCGGCCATCTCCATCGGCGGCCCGACCGGATTGAAGTCCGGCACCTCCCAGCGCAGCCCGTCGGCGCTGAAGGCGACCGCGAGCCCGTTTCCGTACACCCCGGTCTCGATGCACATCTTGAAGCGCCGCGAGGGGTCCGGATCGTCCGGATCGTGGATCACCGGCGCCGCGCTGATCACCGGCTCTCCACCGAACACGTCGACGATGTTGTTGTCGCGGCTGCCGCCGTATTCGACCAGGCCGAGCGACGGCTTCTCCCAGTGTTCGCCGTCCTGGCTGACCGCGTAGCAGATCCGCCGGCCGCCCTCATCGAGCGATCCGCTGCTCTCGTACCACATGCGCAGCTCGCCATCGACCTCCGCCACCGCGCCGTAGTAGCGCACCCCGGCGTCGTCCGGGGCGCCCTGTGGGCCGCGGCCCACCACGATCGGACTGGCCTCGCCCGGCTCCTTGCCGGGCACCAGGTCCAGCTTCAGGCCGGTGGTGTAGCGGAGGCTGTACTCGTCGAAGGCGAACAGGACCGCCTCGCCGACGGGTCCGTTGGTGCTGCCGTTGCGTACCGTGATCACGGGCGAGCCTCAGCCTACACGCCGGCCGGCACGCCGAACGGGCGTCCCGCGATCACCGCCGGCATCGGCCACACCGGGCCCTCGCGCACCGCGAACTTGTCGCCCAGACCACACAGCCACATGAACTGGCGGGCGGCATCGTGCGAGCTGCGGTACTGCTCGCCGAAGCGGGGCTCCTCCAGCCAGTAGTTCGCGGTGGCGAAGTCGAAGTCCGGCTCGCGGATCCAGTCGCGCGTGGGCGGCGCGGTGCGGTGATAGGTGGCGGTGAGCATGTGGCGCATACCGGTGGCGGTCGCCTTGGCGCGCCGGTGCCACATGGCATAGGCGGTGAAGTAGATGGTGCCGGCCGGAGCGGTCGACTTCCAGATGCCGCGGATCGAGTCGTAGTGGGCCATGAAGCGCACCTGGTTGGTGACGTGGTGGGAGCCGGTGACGAACTCGGTCGGCCCCATCTCCTCCGGGCAGGCGGTCGGGTAGTAGAACCACTTCAGCGTGTTCAGTTGCCCGTCGAACATGGAGCCGCCGTCGATGTGCCACTGGTTGGCGGCCACCGGGCTCGCCTCCCGGAACCAGGTGGCCCAGTTGGGCAGCGCGAAGTTGACGCCCAGCAGCGAGCGCGCCGCGCCCGCCGCCGCCGGGTTGCACAAGACGGACTCCACGAACCAGTCCTGCTCCGTGAAGGAGTGCATCTGGCGTCCGCCCCGGTCCCACTGCTCGTCCATGGCGGCCACCACCCGCTCGTTTACCTCGGGCGGCACGGCGGCTTCGATCATGTGGTAGCCGTTCTTGCAGAATTCGAGGACCTCCGTGTCGGTCAGCGTCGGCTCGCAATCATGGGTCTGCATGGGGCGATTATACTCGGCGTATGGCAGTGATCTCTCACGACATGGACAACTTCAACCTGGCGGTGAACACGCACGTCGACCCGCGCCGCGTGGAGGCGGTGCCGGTCGGCGCCGACCGCCAGCTCCTGGTGGACGACTTCTTCCTGGCGATGGGCCGCGGCCACGAGCAGTACCCGCGCAACATCGCCTGGACCCTGGGCAGCGTGGACAAGCACGGCGCGCCGCTGTTCGAAGGGGAGCAGCCGTGGGAGGAGAGCTCCGCGTGGCTGACGGTCCTGAAGGACGAGGGGCGCTACCGCATGTGGTACAACTCCGGCCACCCGGAGGCGCGCCGCGGCCTGTTCCTGAGCTACGCGGAGTCCGACGACGGCGTGGCGTTCACGCGCCGCGAGTTGGGCTTGGTCGAGGTGGCCGGTTCCACGCGCAACAACGTCGTCTTCGACGGCGGCCTGAACGGCGTCTCGCCCGAGTCGGGCAACGTCTTCATCGACCCCAACGCGCTCGACGGCGAGCGCTACAAGCTGATCTACACCGACTGGGCAGGCCCGGAGGTTCACGAGCTGCCGTTCACCCACAACGTCGGCATGCTGCGCGGCGCGGCCTCACCCGACGGCCTCTCCTGGACCCGCTACTACGACAACTTCCTGGGCAAGTACTGCGACTCGCAGAACAGCGCCTGCTGGGACCGGACGCTGGGCCGCTACGTCGCCTATCACCGCGCCACCGCCGAGCACGCGTCGCTGTCCGCCGGCGGAGTGAGCATCCGCGGCGAGCGGCGCGGGCGCGCGGTCGGCCGCCTGGAGTCGGTCGACTACCGCAATTGGGAGAGCACCGGCATCGCGCTGCAGGCCGACTTCCAGGACACCCTGGACACCGACATCTACAACAGCGCCTACGCGCGCTACCCGTACTCGCCCAACCTGCACTTCCTGTTCCCGTCCTTCTACCGCCACTACGAGGGCACCTTCGAGGTGCAGGTCTGCACCAGCCGCGACAACCGGCACTGGTTCCGCGCCAACCGCGACACCTTCGTCCCGCTGGGCGCGCCCGGCGAGTTCGACTGCTTCATCGTGTCGGTCGCTCCCGGCTTCGTGGCCGTCGACGACGACACGCTGGCGCTCTACTACCGCTCGGGCGACGGCCCGCACGGCGGCGCCAAGCCGATCGAGCTGGGCTACCAGTCCCGAAGCCGCGTGAGCCGCGTCACGTTCAAGCGCGACCGCATCATCGGTATCGAGGCGGGCGCCGATCAGGGTCAGTTCATCACCAGGCCCCTGACGTTCTCCGGCTCGCAGCTCCAGGTGAACCTGGAGGTGTTGGGGCCGGAGGCGGAGTTGACCGCGCAGCTCGTTTCCGTGGACTCGGGGGAGCCGGTTGCAGGGTACGGCTTCGGCGACTGCCGGCCGTTGCGCACCGACGCGCTCGACGGCGTGATCGGCTGGGGCGGCCGCGACCGGCTGCCGGCCGAGCTGGCGGGCCGGCCGGTGCAGCTCCACGTGCGGCTCCGCTCCGCCCGCCTGTACGCGTTCCAGTTCGCCGCCTGAGCGCCGGCCGGGCTGTAGGTTCCGTTGAGCGTGAGTCCGTCGGGTCCTACCGGCGGGCTGTTGGGGCCGTACACCTGCATGCCCGGCGGGATCCACATCGTGAGGCTGCCGCCGTGAAGCTCGGCCTTGAACTCGATCGTCATGGGCGGGTTCTGCGGCAGAGCAACCGTCGGTAGCTACTCCCCGTCCTTGGTGCGGCTGTTGTATTTCACAGGCGACCCGACAGGGGCGGATCGACTGGTTACGGTGCTCAGGCTGTCATAGACAGGAACGAGTCAAACGTATGGATCGTTGACTGATCGGGGGCGGGTGTCGATGATGGAGGCATGGCTACTGCACAGGCTCAGATGTCCGCCGAGGAGATGATCCAGGCGCTTGCCGACGGTCACACCAAGCGGTTCGACTCCCTCGAACGGGGGCTCGCGGACGTGAAGACCGATCTCGCGGGCCTCACTGTGAAGGTGGACTCCCTCACTGTGAAGGTGGACCATCTGATTGAAGGGATGGGAATCCTCATGCGGGACAAGTCGCCCGACTAGCCCTTCCGGCGCGCCTTCTGGGCCTTGATCTCACGGGCGATCCGCTGATCGGGGTCTTCTGCGGGCCGCTCGCCGTCCTCGACTTGGCCGGTGGCGATGTCACCGATCAGATGGGCGAGTTGGTTTGGGATCCTTCGGCCGGTGACTAGGGGGATGTCTGACGGACTTCCAGGCGAGTCATGAACGTCCTTTCGCCCGAGAAGCGGGTGATGATCCTGCGGTGCCTCTGCGAAGGGGCGAGCGTCGTTTGTCTACGCGAAGGAGAAGAACGCCCCGACGGCCAAGAGGCCACCGCCGGAGGCCGGGGACATCTGGACGTGGACCCGCTGTGCGTCGATACGAAGCTGGTGCCGTCGTGGCGGGTCGGCGGCCGAGGTCAGCACGTCGCTGATGGAGCGGCACAACCTGACGATGAGGATGTCGATGCGGCGGACCAACGGGCACTCGAAGAAGGCCGAGAACCACGAGCACGCGCTGTCGGCCTACTTCATGAACTACAATTTCTGCCGGATCCACGAGACGATGCGAATGCTTGACATCCCAGGGCCACACGGGGATACTACGTTCAGGTTTCGCGCGGACATTGAAGTTTCATCGTGGGAGCGGATATTCCCTTGCGGAGTTCCTTGATCTCTGGTCGCGTTGCACCAGTTCAAGGGACGTGGTCAAGAGGCCAGATCGGGGATTTGGGCGGGCCCGTCCTCTCCTCGTTAGCTATCTTGGCTTAAAGGCGTGGAGACAAGAATGCTTCCCCTTGATTCAGGGGAACAGCATCGGTCGCTAACCTTGGCAATGAGTACAAATAGCCGCGTCAGAAATGACGCGGCTATTTGTTAATTCAGTATCTGATGTTGTCGTTCGGGTGCAGAGCTCGATGGGCGAGACTTATCATGGTCGATTGTCGTCCCGACGGCAAGGCGGCGCTACGAAAGTCGATTGGGGGATCAAAGTGATGGTGGCTCGTAGTGCCATTGCGGCTCTCCTCTGTTCGCCGGGATGCTCTCACCAGCCTTCGTGCGGCTCACAGGTTCGAGACGAGCGCCACGGAGCCCGATTGCGGGCGCCTCGACCGATGCCGAATGTGTGGGGACCGCAACGGATCGATGTCGCCAAGGACTCGCCGGCCTGCTATCATTGCGGCATGGAGCGCATAGTCGATACGCACTGCCACTTCTGGTGGCGGAAAACGAATAGCTGGCTCGACTCCAGTTGGGAGGTCCTCTACCAGGACTACACCCCGGTCGAGCATCAGGCCGCCTCCCGCCCGGTGGGGGTGACCCGCTGCGTGATCGTCGAGGCCGGCGACACCGATGTCGACAACCAGACCATCATCGACTTCGCCGCCGAGTTCGATTTCGTCGGCGGCCTGATCCTGAGGGCCGATCTCGACGACCCCGGCCTGGGCCACAAGCTCGACGAGTGGCAGAAGCTGCCCAAGTTCCGCGGCATGCGCATGAACTTCGAGGCGCATCCTGACCCGGACATCGCCACCAAGCCGGCGGTGATCGAGGGGCTCAGGGAATTGGCGCGGCGCGGCCTCATCCACGACTTCCTGCCGCTGGTGCGCCACCTGGACGGCATCGCCGCCGCGATCGAGCAGGTGCCGGACCTCAAGTGCATCATCGAGCACTACGGCAAGCCCGACTTCGACGGCACGCTGGAGCAAGCGTGGGAGCATGCGATGCGGCGCATCGCGCGCGACACGGGCGCGTTCTGCAAGCTGTCGCTGTCGCCGCAGGTCACGCGCATACAGGAGTATCTCGACAGCCCGAAGCAGGGCTGGCCGATCGAGGCGATGCGCCGGTACACCGCCTTCTATCTGGAGGAGTTGGGACCGGACCGGCTGATGTTCGGAAGCGACTGGCCGGTGGCCCTGCTGACCACCGACTACGCGGGCATGCTCGCCACCCACCGCGAACTGCTCGGGCCCCTGGACCCGGAGGTCGAGGTCAAGCTGTTCCGCACCAACGCGGAGGCGTTCTACAACGTAACCGCGTAGCCGTTTTCAGGACCGGCTAGGAGTCCTCGCTGAGTCGATCGCATACCTCATTGAGCAGTACCTCAAAGGGGGGGGTACGGTTCCACCTGAGACACTGAGGGATCCATTCCGGGTGAGAATTACGCGTAGGTCGCGTTCCATTCCGACTCCTCGATGAACGAAGGGCTCGGAAACTCGTCGATGGACGCCTCCTGCAACTTCGGTCTGATACGAGTGATCAGACCGGCGGTCCAATCGGGGTCCAACAAGCTCTGGTCGCCCTTGAATACTATTGCGATTCGGAAATAGGGTTCACCGTCACCGTCACCGTCACCGTCACCGTCACCGTCTCCGAACTCGTCGACATCATGCTCAACTACGATCGGATCAAACACGAACTTGCCCTTGAATCGTCTGTCGAGCTCGGCCCTGATGATCTCTATGATGCGGTCCTTCCGTTCCTCAGCGACTCCCTTGTTCGATGAGTCGGTCATGGCGTCATCTTGGTATTGTGCATGTCAACTCCGTCACAGGCCATGCAAAGGTACACCCGCGAAGATTGGTCGTGCAAGCACTGCGTCAGAATTGGAACGACACGGGAGGCTGATTCCATACTGCGGAATCGGCGGTACGAGTTAGCCAGAGGTGCGAAATGATGACGCTGGTTCCTGCTGTTCCTGCACCTGCCAGAGGCTGAGGCTCAGGGAGGGGGGCACCTCGACGTTGTCGAAGGTGATCATCTCGTCCTCGGCGATGTCGGCCGTGGCGACCGCGCCGTGGGTGAGGGCCATCGGCACCAGGTTCTCCGCGCGGGAGGCGTCGTGGCGCTCGGCCATGCCATACACGGTGTAGCCCCCTTCGCCGTCGAGGGTCTCGCCCGCCCGCAGCGGGCGCTTGGCGGCGGCCACCACCTCGGCGGCGCGGCAGGTGGGGGCGCCCACGTCGTCGCCCAGCACCACCATGCGCGCCAGCCCGAGCGGCATCTCGTGTCCCACGAAGTGCTGCGGCCGGTAGATCATCGCGTAGCCTGAGCGCTTGCCGATGATCATGCCGGTGATGTCGCCGTAGGAGGCGAGCGACTCGTTGATCTGGGGCGTCGGGCCGTCGATCACGGCGAACAGGCCGCCGCGGATGGAGCGCTCCACGAAGGTGTCGTCCGGGTGGATGGCGCTGACCGCCTCGACCACTCCCTCCCGGTGCAGGATCCCGCCCTTCTCCCTGGAAGCCAGCACGTCCGGGATCTCGCGCAGGTCGGCGGTCGGGAAGTGCAGGCCGCGCACGTCGGGCTCGAGCCCGGTCATGTTGGCCAGCGCCACCACCTCGATCGAGTGCTTGGTGCCGTCCAGGAACGACCCGAACATCTGCGCGTTGTAGTCCTTGCCGGTGAAGCCGTACACGCGCGGCACGTCGTCCGGGTTCATCTTGCGGAAGCTCTGCGTGAAGCGCGTGCCCTTGCCGGCTGCCACGAGGCGGAAGCCGAGCGTGCGCGCCCAGTCGCAGAGCTCGGCGGCCAGCGCCGGCTCGTCGCCGTAGGCCAGGCTGTAGATCACGCCCGCGGCCTCGGCGAGCTTGCGCAGGTGGTAGCCTACCAGCACGTCGGCCTCGACCGTTACCATGGCCAGGTGCTTGCGGGCCAGGATCGCGCGGTAGGCGTGGCGCACCGCCACCTCGACCAGCCCGGTCGCCTCGATGACGATGTCGACGGGGCTGTCGATCAGGGCCCCGGCATCGTCGGTGACCACCGGCGTGCCGGCAGCCACGGCCTCCGCGACCTGATCGGCGGAGGCGGCCCGCAGCGGTTCGCCGTCCGCCCCCGCGCCCAGCACCGCGGCAGCCGCCTCCACGCGCAGGTCGGCGATCGCCGCCAGCCGCATGCCGGGCATGTGCCGGATCTGGCCGGCGATCTGGGCGCCGAAGGTGCCGATGCCGATCAGGCCGATCCTGACCGGCGTTCCCTGTCGCTCGCGCTCGACCATGCGCTGGTACAGCATGCAGGCGAGGGTAGTGGGACCGCCGCGCCGCCAGCAAGCGGACCGCCATGACGCGGCGTCCGTTCGGGACCTTGGGCGAGGTGAGCGCGCTCACGCTGGGCGGCGCCGGCCTGATGGGCGGCTGGGGCCACCCTCCCGATCTGGGCGAGGCGGTCGCCACCATCCGCGCCGCCGTCGATGCCGGCATCGACCACATCGACGTGGCGCCGGCCTACGGCGACGGCGGCGCGGAGCGGGCGGTCGGCGCCGCGTTCGACGGCGCGCTGCCGGCCGGCGTGCGCATATCGACCAAGGTGCCGCTGGACCGGCCAGCGCCGGGCGCAGCGCCCGGCCTGATCGAGCGGAGCCTGGCCGCCAGCCTGGAGCGCCTGCGGCTGCCGCGGGTCGATCTGCTGCTCACCCACTGCTGGCTGCTGCCCGACGGTGAGGAAGGGACCGGCCGCTCCGGGCTGCCGCTGCGAGACCATGTCCGGGAGGTGCGGCCGGCGCTCCAGCGGCTGGTGGCGGACGGCCGCATCGGCGCCTGGGGTATCAGCGGCATCGGCGCGCCGGTGACCGTACAGCAGGCGCTGATGTCGTGCCCGCAGCCCGCGGCCGTGCAGGCGATCGCCAACGTGCTGAGCTCGGCCGGCGAGGAGGTGCCGTTCGGCGGACCGCCGACCGGATCGATCGCGGTCGCGGCCGCTGCTGCCGGCGTCCCCGTGATCGGCATCCGCGCGGTCGGCCGCGGCGCGCTGGCCGACGTGCTCGACAAGCAGGTCGACGACGGCCATCCCATCGCCGTCGACTACCGGCGTGCGGCCGGTCTTCGCCGTCTGGCTCGGGCGCGTGGCATACCGGCCGCGCGGCTGGCCTATCGCTACGCCCTGTCGCTGCCGGAAGTGGCCACGGTCGCGATCGGCGTACGCAACCGTGCCGAGCTGGCCGATGCGCTTTCCGCCGAGCGCGACGACCCACTGCATGACGGGGAGTTGATCGAGCTGCGGGCGGCATGCCGCAGATGAAGCGGAAGCGCCGATTTTGCGCGTATGGGATAGTATGGAAGGAACGAAGAGCGAGGTGGTGGCGGACGACCTGGAGCGCATCGGCAACTATGTGCGCGCCAACCTGCCGGGTTGGCTGCGGGAGGTCGACGGCGACTCGCTGATCGGCCCCAAGCTTCTGGAGCGCATGGTACGGGTCGAGGAAGAGTTGAAGGGCATGGGTGCGCGGTTTGAGCGCGAGTTCGCGGCGCAGCGCGAGTTGATGGCGGCTCGGTTCGAGGCCGTCGACAAGCGATTCGAAACGATGGACAAGCGGTTCGAGGACGTGCAGCGACGCCTCGCAGGGATGCAGTGGATCGTCGGCACGGGCCTTCGCGTTCATCATGATTCTGGTGTCGCTCATTCAGTTCCTCGGCTGAGCAAGAGCATGGTGCTGGCGGTCATCGGGGGCGGCAGCTCGCAGTGGATGATGTCGCTGATGAAGGACGTCTACCTGCTGGACGCCGTGGATGGCGGCGAGATCCGGCTGGTGGACCCGGACCGCGGTGGCGCGGAGGCGGTGGCGTCCATGCTGGCCCGCTTCAACGCGGAGCGCGGCAAGGACTATCGAATCTCGGTCTGCGACGACCGGACGGCGGCGCTCGGCAGCGCCGACTTCGTGATGACCACCTTCAGCCCCGGCAGCATGGACGCCTTCGAGTACGACCTGGAGATCCCGATCCGCTACGGCATCCGGCAGCCGGTGTCCATGACGGTGGGGCCGGCCGGCATCTCGGCGGCGTTGCGCACCGTGCCGGTCGCCGCGGAGATCGTGGAGGATATGGAGCGGCACTGCCCCGGCGCCTGGCTGCTGAACGTCACCAATCCGATGAGCGCCGTGACGCGGGCCATGAACCTGGCCGCCGACAGCGTGCGCGTGGTGGGGCTCTGCCACGAGTTCCACGCCTTTCCGGCGCTGGCCGCCGCCATCCTGGACCTGCACCCGCCGCCGGAGCTCAACGTGGTCGAACAGCTCTACCAGTGGCTGCCCGAGCAGGGGCTGCGCTACACGGTGGCCGGCATCAACCACTTCATCTGGATCATCGGGGCCGAGCTGAACGGCCGCGACGTGCTGCCGGACATCCGCCGCTTCGCATGCGAGCACCGCGACCTGGCGCCGGCCGGCGCGCCGTACAGCCTGAGCAACCGGCACGCCGCCAAGCTGGCGCTGTGCCGGACGTTCGGCTACCTGCCGCTGGCCGGCGACCGCCACCTGGTCGAGTTCTGGCCCCACCTGTGCAACGTGCGCAACGGCTACGCGATGAGCTACGCGGTGGAGAAGACCACCGTCGACTCCCGCCGCCATCGCCGCGAGCACAACCGGGCGCGCGTGGAGCGTATCGCCGCCGGCACGGAGGAGATGGACTGGACGCGCAGCGGCGAGGAGATGACCGAGGTCATGCACGCGATCCTCACCGGAGGCAGCACCACCGCGATCCTCAACCTGCCGAACGAGGGCCAGGTAGGGAACCTCCCGCGTGACGCCATCGTCGAGACCTTGGCGACGGTGAGCGGCGGCGAGATCCGCCCGGAGCGGTGCGGGGAGCTTCCCGGTGCCGTCGGATCGCTTTGCCGGCTGCACGTCGACGTGCAGGAGATGACGGTGCAGGCGGCCCTGCAGGGCGACCGCGAGCTGCTGGTCGAGGCGCTGTCGCTGGACCCGTTGTGCGCCGGCGCCGACTTCGCGGAGGTCGGCGACCTGGCAGACGAGCTGCTGACCGCCAACCGCCGCTGGCTGCCGCGCTTCTTCGACCCATAGGCGTGGCGCAGCGAAGGTTGACGAGTAGGGCCGGAATATTCCTCTGCGAGCCTTAGGAGGACTTTGATGACAAGAAAGACGCTATTGTTCGTGGCGGCGGGCGTCATGCTGGTCGCGGCCGTCTCCGGCCACGCAGAGCAGATGGTCGCCTCGCCGGAGTACGCGGTGCGCTGGTGGAACACGCTGACCCCCGACGAGATGGTGGCGGCGCTGCACGGCGACATGGCCACCGAGGAGCAGGCCGCGGCGGCAAAGAAGATGCACGCGGATCTCGATTTCGCCACGACGTATCTGGTGGACCTGGCTGCAACCAAGATCAACGGACACCTCAGCTTCGACAGTGTCGGCGCGTGGTGGGAGTCGTTGAATTGCCAGCTGATGCGGATCGCAGCGGGAGACGGCAACACGGCGGATCCCATGAGTTCGTACTGCGCCCACTACCCGGGCTCGGGCCATGAGAAGATCCTGAGCGAAAACGCGCTCGCCCATGTCAACAAGGTCGGCATGGCGCTGCTCGGCCGAATGGACCCGGGGATGTACGAGGCCGAGACCAGCCCCTCCATGTGAGGCGGCGAGCTGCGCGTCGTCCTGGTTCAATAGCGCACGACGAGCTGCGCGAACACGTTGTCCTTGGCGTCGTCCCGGCCCAGCAGGCCGGAGGCGATGCCGGGGGCCCACTCGAACCACAGGTTGGCGCCGGCGGCGGCTGAGACGTAGTCGCTCAGGCGCAGCCCGACACGCGGCGCCAGGTGGAGCGCCTGTTCGGTGATCCCCCAGGCGCCGATCACCCCGACGTTCAGCGCTTCCCGGAACAGGCTGGTGTCCGCCCGCCCGACCACGTACACCGTCGACGGGTCCTCCTGGAGCAGGTAGAAGTCGCGGAGCGCGGCGACGACGTTCTCCACGAGCGGGCTGAACCTGGACCTCGGCTCCGCGTCCGGATGCAGGATCAGCCGGTGATACAGGCCTGCCGACACGTTGAACGGCTGCCGGCCGATGGAGACGGCACGGTCGGCCTGCACGGCGTAGAGGATCTCCGGCCGCTTGACGTCGATGCGGGTGCCGTCCGCGTTCTCGGTGAGCTTGAGACCGCCATCGGCGGACACCACCCACCCGGCCAGAGCCGCGCTCGCGCCGACGCCGAAGTTGTGGGCGCGATAATAGCCAGGCACCACGGTGCCCCTGAGGTCGTAGCGGGTCTCCCCCTCCACGGTGCGGTGCGTTTCCCGCAGCCCTCTCAGGTCGAAGTCCGGCGTCTGATCTCGGAAGAACGAGTAGGTGACCTGCGCGTCCACGGCGAACGACGTGTAGGACAGGGCCGCGTGGACGGAATGCGCCCATTCGGAGAACAGGGGAATGCGCGGATTCTCGAACCCGGCGTCAATGTCGTAGTTGCCGAGGGTGAGATCGAAATCCAGCTCGTCGATGCCCACCAGGTCGGGAGCCAGGAACGGCACGTAGACCAGCTCCAGGCTGAACGCGTCGTCCAGATAGGCGGTCGCGTGGACCATGGGGTCGGCCAGCGGGCTCTCGAACGCGTCGCCCAGTCCCAGGGTGGCGGTGTTGGTGTGGTTGACCACGTCCAGGGGGCTCAGCAGGTCCACCTTCCCCCAATGCACGAACTTCCGGCCGATGTCGACGTCGACGGCGTCGGTGCGCAGCGTCACGTATGCCTGGCGGACGATGAACTCGGGGTCGATCACCAATACGTCGTTGCTCTGGACGAGAACGGTTTTCGGCACCGCCTCGTGCGCGCCGATCTGGGCGAAGGCGTAGAGCTCCGCGAACGCCGCCAGATCGTCGGCGGCGCTGGCCGCCTCGACCTGCGCGGCGGCGGTCAGCCGTAGCCGCTCGAGGCTGTAGAGTCGCTCCTCGGCCACCAGCTCGTAGACATCGAGTTGCACGAAGCCGCCCAGCGTCAGGTCGAGATCGTCCGCCGCCGCGTGCGGGATCGAAGCGGCCAGCCCGACCAGCAGCGCGGTCAGTCGCAGTCCGCCTTGCCCCCGGATGGGTCTCACTGCCGTTGCAGGTAGCGGTGCGTGAAGTAGCGGTCGGGGATGTCGTCCGTGAACGACAGCCGTTCGGCGACGATCTCCGAGACGTGACCGGTCTGGTGGTTGTGCATGCGGGCTCGTGACGCGTAGGCCAGTTCGCCTTCCCGGTACAGATCCAGCACTGTCAGCTCCTTGAGCAGGTCGCCGGCCAGGTCGTAGAAGAGGATCCGCTCGGCGACGAAGTCGTCCTTGCGGATGTAGTGCTCCTCGCGCGAGTAGCCGAACTCGCGCTGCAACTCCGGCGTCCTGCCGCGCACGTCGACGACGTAGTGCCCGTCGCTGCCGGGCGCGTCCTCCAGCAGGGTGTGGACGTATTCCGCGTCGTCGCGGCTGATCAGGTCGCGGAACGTGAAGTCGCTGCCCATGAAGTAGCCGCCGCCGGCTGTGCCAAGGTCGACGCGTTTGATCCTGCCCACGGCCGGCAGGTAGAGCCACATGCCGTCCTCGCCCTGGTTCACGTAGGAGTGCACCAACAGCGCCGTGCCGCGCACGTTGGGCGGGAAGGTGAACACGAACAGCCGGTCCTCGCGCTCCGGGGAACGCCGCTTCTGGTACGCGGTGACGCGCGTCACGCGCCGGTCTCCGCCGGGGGAGATGACGGTCAGGGTCAGCTCGGCGCTCAGGTTCTCGATCCGGGTCAAGGCGCCTGATCGTTCCAGGATCTGCTCGAGGTCCTGGGCAAACAGCGGCGCCGGCACCGCCAGCAGGGCGGCGAGCATCAGCGTCGACAGGATCGGCGCAGGCAGGCGATGGCGGTCGTTCAGCGGTTCCTCCCTTGGCGTGCGGGCAACTCCCACGTCGCGACGAACAGGCTCAGGACGAAGGCGCCCGCGATGGCGGCGGCGATCATCATACCGAAGTGGACGGCGCCGGCGAACGAGGAGAGCGCCAGGCTCAGGAAGGCGACCACGGAGGTCAGGAAGCTCATGAACACCGGCACGCCGCTGCCGCGGGCGACGGCGATCGCCAGCCGGATCCCGGCGGTGGCGCCGGCCTCCCGGCGCCGCGCCGCCGCCGGCGAGCGGCGCAGCGCGTTGATCATGTGTATGGTGTAGTCGACGGTGAGCCCCAGGGTGACCGCGATCGCGATCACGGTGTAGTCGTCGAGGTGCACGCCGAACAGGGGCGCGGCGCCGGCCACGGAAAGCAGGATCACGCAGGGCGGGAGCAGGCTGAACGCGGCGAGTCTCAGGTCCCGGAACGCCGCCAGCACCGTAAGGAAGATGAGCAGCGCGCCGCTGCCGAAGGTGCGGAGCCAGCCGTTGCGCAGCCGTGCCGCATGGCCGAGCAGGTCCTGCACCGGCCCCGTAACGCGCAGCGCCCAGCTGCCGGGCAACTCGCTGCGAAGCCCTTCGATCAGGTCTCGGAAGTCGAGCAGCGTGTCGAAGTCGCCGTAGCGGAGGATGCCGTGCACGCGCGCCACGCTGAAGTCGGCGTCGGTGAGCGCGTCGTATGCGGCCGGGTTGGCCGAGGCGGCGAAGAACAGCAGGTACTGCGAAACCAGCCGCTCGAAGGCGGCGGGATCCGGTTCGTCCGGCAGGCGCCGCGAGGACGGCGTGCCGTCGGTGAAATAGGAGTTGATGCGCTCGATCACGGTCAGCAGCGACTGGTGATGGCCGACGTCGGCGCTTCCGGCCAGCGCCGCGTGGACGCCCGCGAGCCGTTCCAGCGATGGGCGCCGCACGAACGCGCCCGGCTCCCCGGCGTCGAGCTCGATCGCGAACGGCACGGTGCCGGCGAACTTCGCGTTGAAGATCCGCTCCGCCTGCACGATCGTCGAAGCCTCCGGAAGCTGGTGCAGCGGGTACGGTTCCGGGCGCAACCGGGGTAGATTCAGCGCCGCCAGTCCCGCGATCACGGCCAGGACCAGCGTAGCCGCGACCCGATGGCGCGCGAGCGCCAGCACCGCGGTCACCAGCAGGCGGCGGATGCGCCGGGTGGTCAGGCGCGGCACGCGGAGCGCGCGTCCGCGGACGGAGCCGAACTCAGGCACCCACCACAGCGCCAGCAGCAGCGCCGCCAGCGCGCCGGCGCTGACCGTCACGCCGACGAACAGGTGGGCGCCGCTGCCCAGCCCGACCAAGCTGAGGAAACCGATGGCCGTCGTGGCCGCGGTCAACGCCAGCGGCAGTGCCAGGTAGGCGCGCACGTGGCGCGCCGAGCCGTCTCCGAAGGAGCCCAGGTGGTAGCCCGAGTGAATGGCGTAGTCGCTGAGCAGCCCGCCGGCGAACACGGGAAGCAGAACCAGGAGAGGGGTGGCCGCCGCGGCCAGGAGCGTGAACAACGCGTAGCCGATGCCGGCCGCGGTGGCGGTCGCGGCGAAGGCAAGCAGCACGCCGCGCGCGGTGCCGAACGTCAGCAGGAAGACCGCGGCGATCAGGCCACCCGCGAACGGCAGCAGGGCGCGCACGTCGCGGGCCATCAGCCGCGCGACCACGACGGCGATCGGGCGCAGTCCGGTGAAGTGCACGGTGACGTCTTCCCCGGCGAGGGTGCGCTGCAGTTCCTCCAGCCGCGCCACCAGCTCCTCCGGCGGCAGGCGCGACCCCAGCTCCAGGTAGAACGCCACCGTACGGAGGTCGGCGCTCCAGTACGGGCGGATCTCCGGAAACAGGGGGTAGGCGAGGCGGAGATCCGCCGCCGCCGCGGGGTCGTAGGCCTCCACCAGGCCCGGCGGCACGAATGGCCGCGCCGAGATGTCGTCGGCCGTGGCGCTGACGACGGTGGCGCGCAGGGGCGACGAGTAGCCGCGGACTCCTTCCAGACCGCGGATGAACGCGTCCACGCGGGCGATCACGCTCAGGTTCGCCCGGTCCAGCCCGTCGCCGCCGCGCGCGGACAGGTCGATGGCTACGGCGACGACGTTCTCGCCCTGCGACGGCAGGCGGACCTCGTTGTCGGGGGCCGCCGGCGCTTCCGTGCCGCCGCCGGCCGGCCGCAAAAGGATGAGCGCTACCACGAGCGCCGCGGCGCCCAGCGGAACGGCTATCCGCGCACCGCGCCGGAGGCTACGCACGAAGTGATGGTCCCGCCAGTTCAAGCGTCCTCGCGTCGGAGGCTGAGGGATTGGCGCGGGAGCGGCAATCCCTCAGCCTCCGTAGCGGAAGGAGGGGCTGGGCCAACAGAGCGGAGCCGGAGGCGACGGTCTGTTGGGGCGCTCAGCAGATCAGGCCGCGTTTCGCCCCCGGGCCGTGCGCGATCGGATCCTCGCCGATCCAGCGCTCGTCCACCGGTTCGCCGGCGCGCTGGTAGCGCGTGTCGGAGGAGATGCGCACGCGGTCCGTGTGGTTGTCCCCGGCGGAGTGCATGGTATGCATGGTGAAGACCAGCAGGTCGCCGGCGCGGTAGTCGCTCATCAGCCAGCGGCCGCCCAGCCGGCCGGGGAGCGAGGTGGCGTCCTTGGTGAAGTGGCCGCCGTTGTGTCGGTCCACCCAGCGCGACGCGCCGGACAGGACCGGGTCCGCCTCCGGCGTGCCGGAGCAGTAGGTGTCGACGTCCATGCGGCCGTAGGTCTCCTGCACCTCGGTCATGCGGTGCGAGCCTTCCAGGATCATCAGCCCGCCCATCTCCAGCGGCACGTCGCACAGGGGCGTCCAGCCGGTCAGCAGGTTCTTCGTGCCGCGGCCCATGAAGACGATGTCGTAGTGGGGCGGGGTGGGGGTGTCGACTCCCGGCGACTTGGCGCGCACCCAGATGTAGTCGAAGTGCCGCACCGGCGCGTCGAAGATGCGCTCGAACACGGCCAGCATGGGTGCGCCGAACACCACCCGTTCCAGCGGCGGGTTGTGGCGGCCCTCGTCGTGCGCGGCCAGGACGGAGAGCCCCGGAGCAGCGATCCCCTCCTCCGGCGGATGGTCGGGATGAAGCTGGCCGGTCGCCGCGATGCGGCGATAGAGCTCGTGTCCGGCTGCCAGCACCTGGTCACGCGGCAGCGCATCGCGCAGCAGGACGTAGCCGTCGGTGTCCAGGCGCTCGCGCAACTCCGCTCCGCCGGCGTCGGTCGGGGTGACGGCGAGCCGGCCGGGAGCGTACGACTCGTCGACCAGTGAACGGCCCTGATAGGTAAGCCCGGCGGTCGCGGTGGTGTCCATGGCGCGGCTATTATGACATGGCCAGGGCATGAAGGGGATGGACATGCGGCGCGTCCCGCGGTCGGTCCGCGCGGCCGTGATGGCGTGCCTGAGCGCCGCATCGATCGCGGCGGGCGCCGAGGTGCGGCTTGCCACCTGTGCCACCGACCCGGCCCTGTGTCCGGAGGCCACGGGCCTCGTCCATCCCCACGCGCCGGCGATCGACAGCTTCTTCACCTTCTCCGGCGGCGGTTCGGTCGGGGACTTCAACCGCGACGGGCGGCAGGACCTGTTCCTGGTGACCGGCGGCGAGGGGCCGGACCGGCTTTACCTGAACCGGGGCGACGGCACCTTTCGGGAGGTGGCGGAGGCGGCCGGCGTGGCCGAGCTGCACCGCGGCCACGGCTCGGTCGTGGGCGACGTGGACAAGGACGGGTGGCTGGACATCTTCGTCACCAGCCTGGGGCCGATGTCCGACGAGTGGAGCATGCCGGGCCACCACCTGCTATGGCTGAATCAGGGCGGGCGGCCCGGCGGTCTGCTGGCCGACGGCACGCCGACCTTCCGGAACATCGCTCGGGAGGCGCGCGCCGACACGACGTCCTTCGGCCAGCCGTCCGGCATGGGAGCGGCGCTGGGCGACTACGACCGCGACGGCGATCTGGACCTGCTCGTGGTGTCCTGGCTGACCTGGGCGGAGGGCAGCCTGCTGCTGAGCAACGACGGCATCGACGAGCGCACCGGCCTGCCGCGCTTTTCCAACGCGACCCCGCGGGCGCGCCTGTTCAAGACGGAGCTGCACGGCCTCACCCCGCACATCGTCGACGTCGACGGCGACCGCTGGCCGGAGGTGCTGGTGGCGGCCGACTACCGCACCAGCCGCCTGTACCACAACAACGGCGACGGTACCTTCGCCGACGTCACGCGCCAGGCGCAGGTAGGGCTGGACGGCAACGGCATGGGCAGCGTGCTGGCCGACGTGGACAACGACGGCCTGCTCGACTGGTACGTGACCTCGGTCTGGACCGGCACTCCGTTCGAGGACCTGACCGGACCCGTGCCGGGGACCGGCAACTACCTGTACCGCAACCTCGGAGGCGGTGCCTTCGACCCCGGCCCGCGCACCCGCGGGCCGACGGCGCGCGGCGGCTGGGGATGGGGCGTCGTGGCCGCCGACCTGGACCACGACGGCCTGGTGGACCTGGTCACCACCAACGGCTGGCAAGGGGAGAACGCCGACGGTCAGCAGGAGTGGCTGAAGGACCCGACGCGCGTCTTCCACAACCGGGGCGACGGCAATTTCCGGGACGTCGCCGCGGAGGCGGGGCTGGACCACCGCGCGGAAGGCCGCGGACTGGTTCGCTTCGACTACGACGGCGACGGCGACCAGGACTTCCTGATCGTGAACAGGAGCGACGTGCCGACCCTGGTCGCCAACACGGGCGGCACCGCATCCGGCAACTGGCTTCGGGTCGAACTGCGCCCCGCGCTGGACCTGCCGGTGCCGGCCGACGGGGTCGGCGCCGTGGTCCGTGTCCGCACCGGCGACACGACCCAGACCCGCCACATCGAGACCGGCGGCGGGTACCTGGGCTCCTCCGAGCTGGGTGCCCACTTCGGCCTGGGCGACGCGGCGGTGGTGGACGAGCTGCGCGTCGAGTGGCCTGATGGGTGCGACACGGCCGCGCACGAAGTCGCGGTCAATCGGCGCCTGCGGCTGGAGCGCCCCGCCGGGTGCGCGATGGACGTGGTCGTGCTTGACGAGCATCGTTGAACGAGGTGAACGGCATGGAAACGGAGATCGACGCGCGCGAAGCGCAACTCTTTCTGGACGACGAGGTGATCGAGCAGAGCGTGCGCGTGCAGCGCGTGATCCATCAGCCGTTTCGCTACTGGGGCAATCCCGTGTACGCGCCGGACGCGCCCTGGGAGGGCACCGGCGTCGTCTACCTGGCCGGCGTCTACATCGATCCGGCCGACGGCCTGTGGAAGCTCTGGTATGCCACGCTGAATCCGCCCGCCTATCCGGAGATCACCTACGCGGTCTGCATGCTCACCTCCACCGACGGCTTCCACTGGGAGCGGCCGGAGCTGGACGTGGTGCGCTCCCACGACGGCGGCTGGACCAACATCGTGCTGGACATGGGAGACGTGGGCGGCACCGGCGCCGCGACGATCCTGCACGAGCCCCAGCACGGCGGCGAGCCGTGGACGCTGGTGATCAGCTCGTGCGAGGCCGGCACGTGGCACTACAAGGGCTATATCCTGCGCTCCGCCGACGGCGTGCACTGGCGGTGGGAGCGGCCCATGCCGCACGGCGTCGATCACGGCATGCACGACCGCTGCACGGCCCTGCGCGGGCCCGACCCGGAGTTCCCGTACGTCTTGCTCAGCCGCGGCAGCGAGGACGCCCGGCGCTGGGGGCTGGTGCGCAGCGCTCACCGGGTGGCGATCAACCCGGACGCCGCCGACGGCGCGCCTCGACGCGTGCTGACCCCGGATCTGGAGGACGACCCGGCCGGGCAGATCTACCACGCCTACGGCTTCCGCTACGAGAGCACCTACGTCGGCCTGTTCCAGTGGTACTGGGAGCACGACCAGCCGTGGGCGGAGATGGAGCTGTTGACCAGCCGTGACAGCGTCACCTGGCAGCGCCCGCGGCCGCGCAGCCCCTTTTTCTCACCCACGCCCGGCGGCGGCCGTGTGGGAGCCTACGACGCGGCGCGCACCGACACCGCGCTGTCGCCGCCGGTGCGCACCGCGGAGCAGAACGAGGCGAACTCGCCCGCGCCGAACATGGAGACGCTGTGGTTCTACTCGTGGGGCGGACCGGCCATGCACGGCGACCGCCACCTCACCTTCGGCGCCACGATCGGTGTCGCTCAGCTCCGCGGCGACGGATTCTGCTCGCTACGCGCCCGCCGCTTTCCCGGCACCGTGGTCACCAGGCCGTTCACGTGGCCGGGCGGCAGGCTGCTGATCAACGCGGTCGGCCTGGGCGGCGGCGGCGCTGCCAGCCTGCGCACGGCCGTGCTGCGCGAGGACCTTTCGGAGATCGACGGGCTGGGTGCCGACGACGCCGACCCGCTGTCGCGCGACGGCGTCCGCCAGGAACAGCAGTGGCAGGGCGACGGGGCCGGCATCGAACGGCTGGCAGGCAAGACCGTCCGCCTGAGATTCCTGCTGGAGAACACCGACCTGTACGCGTTCCGGGCGTCAGGTTGACAGATGAGGAGACACACATGACCGCAACGCCCGGCACGATCGTGCCGTTCCTGGACCTTGGCGAGCTCGAAGACCGCGACAATGCGGACCTGCGGCCCACGGAGGCCGTCAAGCACCCGGCCAATCCGGTGCTGCAGCCCGCGGCCACGCCCGCGAATGGGACTGCAAGCGCGTCGGCAACTGGGCGGGCGACATCCACTGGGACGCCGGCGAGTCCGTCTTCAAGTGCTGGTACTACGCCTCCGACCTGGAAGGCACGGCTTCGATCGGCTACGCGCTGAGCGCCGACGGCGTGCTGTGGGAGAAGCCGCGCCTGGGGCTCCACGAGTACGGCGGCTCCACCGACAACAACATCTGCTTTCGCCCCGTGACCGGCGCCACCAGCCACTTCTGCCTGACGGTCGACGACGACGCTCCCGCCGGGCGGCGCTACCAGGCGCTGGCCTGGTCGGACGCGCCGGGCATCGACGGCAAGCGCAACTTCCCGTACTACTCGCCCGACGGCATCCACTGGACGCTGACGCCGACCCCGGAACGCGCCCGCGCCATCGGCGACACCGCCGACGTGATCGACGATGCCGCCGACCCCGACCCGCAGCGGCGGATCAAGGTCTACACTCAGCACGGCGCCTGGTACGGTCCCGACCTGGAGCACCTGCGGCAGGGGCCGCGCGCGGTCATCGACCCGGCCGACGGACGCGAGCAGGAGATCCACTTCATCTACGCGCTGCCGTACCGCGGCGCGTACGTGATGCTGTACGATTTCGACGCCGTGATCCCGTGGCCGCACCACGCCGAGCCCCTGGGCACCCGCAAGCGGCGCACGCTGGCGGCCGGCGCCTACGCGGGCGACTGCCGGCTGGCGGTGAGCCGCGACGGCCTGGGCCCGTTCCGGCGCATCCGGCCCGATCTGCCGGTGATCCCGATGGGCGACTGGGGAACGTGGGACGACGAGCTGCTGGTGCTGGGCGGCGGCAGCATGATCGCGTTCGACGACCGGGTCGTGCTGTTCTACACCGCGCTCTCGCACTTCGGAACCGGCTTCCTGTCCTACCCCTACTTCAAGTGCGAGATGGGCATGGCGACGCTGCGCCGCGACGGCTTCACCCACCTTTGCAACCGCGACGGCCTCACGCAGGCGACGGCGACCACGGCGTCGATCAAGGCCGGCGTCGGACCGGCTGCCATGCACGTGAATGTCTCCGACCTGCGGCCGTACCGCGACTGGATCGAGGTGGAGGTGCTGGACGCCGACTCGGGCCGCGTCGTGCCGGGATACGGCCGCGAGGACTGCCGGCACGTGATCACCGAAGGGCTCTCGGTGCCGGTTCGCTGGGATGCCCACGCCGACCTGGGCGCCGCGCCGCGGCGCTTCAGGCTGCGCTTCTACCTGTGGGGGCGGGCGCGCCTCTACTCGTTCGGATTCGAGGAGGCCGAGAGATGAACAAGACCAGGATCGAGCGGGTCGAGCCCATCCTCTGGGACCGGTGGCTGCTGCTCAAGATCCACTGCGAGGACGGCACCGTCGGCATCGGCGAGGGCGGCGTGCACGGCTGGCAGCGGCCCACCGCGACCATGATCGAGGTGATGGCCCGCTACCTGGTGGGGCAGGACCCGGACCGCATCGAGCACCACTACCAGTGGCTGTACCGGTCCTCGCACTTCATGGGCTCGGTGGTGCAGGGGGCGCTGTCCGCGATCGACATCGCCTTGTGGGACATCAAGGGCAAGCGGCTGGGCGTGCCGGTCCACGACCTGCTGGGCGGCCGGACCCGCGACCGCGTGCGGTGCTACATGCACGTGGCCGGCGACACCATCGACGCGCTGGCCGCCGATGCGCGCGCCAAGGCCGACGCCGGCTTCACGGCGGTCCGCTTCGATCCGTTCGGGCCGGACTTCCCCCGTTACCACTCCTACGCGAAGTGGGCGGACGAGGCGGTGCGCGCGGTGGCCGCGGTGCGCGACGCGGTCGGCGCGGAGATCGACCTGTGCGTGGAGATCCACCGCCGCATGGCCCCCGCGGAGTCCATCGCCCTGGGCCGCCGGCTGGAGCGCTTCAGCCCGTACTTCTACGAGGACCCGATGCTGCCCGACAGCCCCGCGGTGATGGGCGAGGTGCACGAGCGCTGCAACCTGCCGATCGCCACCGGCGAGCGGTTCACCACCATCTTCGAGTTCCAGCAGGTGCTGGAGGCGGGCGGTGCCGCCTACGTGCGCCCCGACCTGTGCCTGTGCGGCGGCATGTCGGGCTGCAAGAAGGTGGCCGCCCTGGCCGAGGCGCACCACGTGAAGGTGATCCCGCACAACCCGCTCAGCCCGGTCAGCACCGCCGCCTGCGTCCAACTCGACGCCTGCATCCCGAACTTCGCGCTGCAGGAGTACACCGGCGAGTCCGAGCCGCCGAAGAGCGACCTGCTGAGGAAGCCCCTGGTCCTGGAGGACGGCTACCTGCTGGTCCCCGACGGCCCGGGCCTGGGCATCGAACTGAACGAAGAGGCGCTTGCCCGCCACCCGGTGCAGGACAAGGTGCTCTCAACCCCGCTCGGCTACGACGGATCCGTGCGCGACTCCTGACTCCGGAGCTGTTCCAACTCCGTCTCGATCTCGCGCCGGACGCGGATGAGCGTCATCTCGCCGGCGGTCACAGCCGAACCCCTCGACACGCTCTCTCGCGGAGGAGGTCGTTTGCGTCCTCGATCGGTATCAGATCGAGGTGGAACCGGGTGAGGTCGGCGGCCTCGCTCAGGGCGGCGAAGTACTTCCCTTTGGGGAGGCCCGACACGACGAGGTCGATGTCCGAGCGCTCCAGGAACGGGCGGGCGGGATCGAACAGGCTGCCGATGCCGATCACGTCGGCCTGGTACCTGTCACGGAGATGCGCGGCAATCCGTTCCGCGTCCGCTCGCGCGGCGGCAGCGTCATGGCGCCCGGCAAGCGCCCGATTCAGGTGCTCGACCGTTCGGTAGGCCGCCATGGCGCCATCATAGCAATCCTGAGCACTACCAGAGCCGTCGGTTGGGCCGAGCTCTCGGAAACGACCGGCGGCTGCCCGTGCCAAGCCGGGATCGATCTTCGATGTGGGAAATGACATGTCCGTCGTCACTTTGCGCCGCTTTATGACGACAGCATAGCGCGGACCGTGCGTCAGTGGCTGAGTATCTGGCTCAGGAACAGCTTGGTGCGGTCGGACTGCGGGTTGTTGAAGAATTCGTCCGGGGTGTTCTGCTCGACGATCTGGCCTTCGTCCATGAGGATCACGCGGTCGGCGACCTGCGAGGCGAAGCCCATCTCGTGGGTGACGACCAGCATGGTCACGCCGGACGCCGCCACGTCGACCATCACGTCGAGCACCTCCTTGATCATCTCCGGATCGAGCGCCGAGGTCGGCTCGTCGAACAGCATGATCTTGGGCTGCTTGCACAGGGATCGGGCGATGGCCACGCGCTGCTGCTGTCCGCCGGAGAGCTGCCCGGGATACTTGTGCGCCTGCTCCGGGATTTTCACGCGCTCGAGCAGATCCATCGCCTGCTGCTCGGCATCGGCGCGCGACATCTTGCGGACCCAGATCGGCGCCAGCGTGCAGTTCTGCAGCACGGTCAGGTGCGGGAACAGGTTGAATTGCTGGAACACCATGCCGATTTCCTGGCGAATCGCGTCGATGTTCTTCAGGTCGGCGGTCATCTCCTTGCCTTCGACCACGATCGATCCCTGCTGGTGCTCCTCCAGCCGGTTGATGCAGCGGATCAGGGTCGACTTGCCGGACCCGGACGGGCCGCAGATGACGATGCGCTCCTGCTGCGCCACGGTCAGGTCGATATCGCGCAGCACGTGCAGCGTGCCGAACCACTTGTTCAGGCCGGTGATGCGGATGATCGGCTCTTTCTCAGCCGACTGTTCGGTGTCTGACATGCTTCGCTCCCTTGTCCCTAGCGCCGGGTGGTGTCGAGGCGTCTCTCCAGGTTGATCGAGTACCGCGACATGGAGAAACAGATCACGAAGAAGAACAGCGCCGCGATCAGAAAGGTCTCGTGATCGACCTTGCCGATCCAGTCCGGGTTGGTCTGCAGCAGCCGCGCCTGCCCCAGGATGTCGAATAGCCCGATGGTGACCACCAGGGTGGTGTCCTTGAACAGGCCGATGAAGGTGTTGACGATGCCCGGGATCGAGATCTTGAGCGCCTGCGGCAGGATGACCAGGCGCATCATCTTCCAGTAGCTCAGGCCCATCGCCTGGGCCGCCTCGTACTGGCCGTTCGGGATCGCCTGCAGGCCGCCGCGGATGACCTCCGCCATGTAGGCCGAGGAGAAGGCGGTGACCATCACCATGACGCGGATGAGCTGATCGAGCGAGACACCGGGAGGCAGGAAAAACTCCAGGATGATGATCGCCACGAACAGCAGCGTGATCAGCGGCATCCCGCGTATCACCTCGATGAAGCCGATGGAGGCAAAGCGGATCACCGGCAGGGTCGAGCGCCGGCCGAGCGCCAGCAGGATGCCGATCGGCAGCGACATCGCGATGCCGGACAGGCCGGCCACCAGGTTCAGCATGAAGCCGCCGAACTTGTCCGTGGAGATGCTGCGGATGCCGAACAGGCTGCCGATGACCTCGCCCTGCTCGTTGTAGATCGGCAGCCCGCCGACCAGCAGGAAGGTGGCGATCACCACGTACGCGATCGAGAACCGGCGGCCGTAGCGGGCGTAGGGGAGCTTGTCGAACAGCACGTACGCCACGGCCGGGATCAGCAGGATCACGGCGAGGTTGACCCGCCAGTAGGAGTCGTTCGGGTAGAAGCCGTAGAGGAACTGCGAGATGCGCTGGTCGATCCACGCCCAGCAGGCGCCCGCTGCCGTGCACTCCTCACCGGTGGTGCCACTGAAATCGGCGTTGAAGAACGCCCAACCCAGCAGGGGCGGCACGATGCGCCAGAGCAGCAGCAGCCCGGCCACGGTGAGGACGGTGTTCAGCCAGCTCGAAAAGAGGTTGGTGCGCAGCCAGCCCAGCACGCCGACGGTCGTGACCGGGGCCGGGCGGCCCGGCACCATCTGTGCCCGCGTCCGGTAGAACGAGTGATCGGCGGGGGCCTGTCGCGCCTCGGGTTCGCTCATCACCGATCCAGACGATTCATCGATCCAGGCGATTTCATCGCTCGACCAGAGCGATGCGGCGGTTGTACCAGTTCATGAAGGTGGAGGTGAGCAGGCTCAGGGAGAGGTAGATGACCATGAAGAGGGAGATCACCTCGATGGCCTGTCCGCTCTGGTTGAGGATGGTATTGCCGACCGACACCAGGTCCTGGTAGCCGATCGCCACCGCCAGCGACGAGTTCTTGGTGAGATTCAGGTACTGGCTGGTGAGCGGCGGGACGATGGCACGCAGCGCCTGCGGCAGGATGATCTTGCGCAGGGTGAGTCCGGGCGGCAGGCCGAGCGCGCCGGCCGCCTCGGTCTGTCCCTTGCTCACCGACAGGATGCCGGCGCGCACGATCTCGGAGATGAATGCGCCGGTGTACGTGGACAGGGCGATCCACAGGGCGACCAGCTCCGGCGTGACGCTGAAGCCGCCCTGCAGGTTGAACCGGCCCATCACCGGCACGTCGAAGGCGATGGGCCGGCCCAGGATCAAGTACATGATCAGCGGCAGCCCGACGATCAGCCCCAGCCCGGTCCAGCCCGCGGGGAACTTCTCACCGGTCGCCTCCTGCCGCGCCCTGGCCCAGCGCGCCAGGATCACGGTCGCGCCGATGGCGACGATCAGGGCGATGAGAATCCCGATCGCGGCCGCTTCGAACATCGGCGCCGGCAACTGCACGCCACGGTTGTTGAGGAACACGGTGTCGGCGATGGAGATGCTGTCGCGCACCCGCGGCAGGGCCAGCAGGATCACCCACCAGAAAATGATCTGCAGCAGCAGCGGGACGTTGCGCGTGAACTCGACGTAGACGGTGACGATGCGGCTGACCAGGTAGTTGCTCGACAGGCGCAGCACGCCGGCCAGGAAGCCGACGATCGTGGCCGCGACGATGCCGAGGGCCGCCACCAGGACGGTGTTCAGGCCGCCGACGATGAACGCCTTCCCGTAGGTGTGCGTCGAGTCGTATGCGATCAGCCGCTGGTTGATGTCGAAGGCGGACGTGTCGAACAGGAAGCCGTAGCCTGGCGAGAGATTGGCGCGCTGCAGGTTGGCGATCGTGTTCGAGACGACGATCGCGATGAACAGCGCCGCCCCCAGCACCAGCAGGAGCTGGAGGGCGAAGCTGCGCGGAGTACCGCTGATCAGCGGTACTCCGCGACGGCCCGACGGCTTAGCGGAACGGCGGCGCGTAGAGGATGCCTCCATCCGTATACAGCGCGTTCAAGCCGCGCTGCAGGCCCAGCGCGGTGTCCGGGCCGACGTACCGGTCGAAGATCTCGGCGTAGTTGCCTTCCGCCGCGATCGCCCGCACGGCCCACTCGGCGTCGAGCCCCAGAATCTCGCCGTAGCTGCCCTCGGTGCCGAGCATGCGGTTGATCTCCGGGTGATCGGTGCCGGCGGCCAGCTCCATCACGTTGTCCTGCGTGATGCCGAGCTCCTCGGCGATGATCAGCGCGTTCAGCACCCAGCGCGCGATGTCCGCCCAGTGGTCGTCACCCTGGCGGACCAACGGCCCCAGGGGCTCCTTGGAGACGATCTCCGGGAACACCATGTGCGCGTCCGGATCGTCGAAGGTCGCCTTGGTGGCGGCCAGACCCGATGCGTCCGTGGTGTACACGTCGCAGCGCTCCGCCTCGTAGGCGGCGCGGGCTTCCGCGTTGGTCTCGATCGGCACCGGCTCGTAGCTCATGTCGTTGGTGCGGAAGAAGTCCGCCAAGTTGAGCTCGGTGGTGGTGCCGGTCTGGATGCACACCGAAGCGCCGTCCAGCTCGGTGGCGCTGGTGATGCCCAGCGACGTGCGGCCGATGAAGCCTTGGCCGTCGTAGTAGTTGACGCCCACGAAGGTCAGGCCCAGGTCCACGTCGCGCGAGAACGTCCACGTGGTGTTCCGCGACAGCACGTCGATCTCACCCGCCTGCAGCGCCGGGAAGCGGTTCGCGCCGGTCAGGTTGACGAACGCGATCGCGTCGGAATCGCCCAGCACGGCCGCGGCCAGCGCCCGGCAGTAGGCGACGTCGAAGCCTTCCCAGTTGCCCTCGTCGTCGGTGTTGGCGAAGCCCACGAGACCGGTGTTGATCCCGCACTTCAGCTCCCCGGCGGCCTGCACGGCGGCAAGCGTCTGCTGCGCCTGCAGCGCGGCGGCCCCCATGACCGCGAACACGGCGGCCAGTCCGACCGCCTTGATTCGAGTTGGTGTTTTCATCAGATTCCCGCTCCTCCTTGGTTCTCCGATGGTTCTACGGGCGCTTCCGCACCCCCCGTAATGTGACATGCTCATTCTACCCGCGCGACTCGGCCGTGGCAACGAGTCGATACGAATAAGAGATTGTCCGCTCACTCCCAGCGCAGCGTGACCTCCCGCCCGTGCGCGGCCGAGCGCTCGGCCGCCTCCACCATGCGCAGGGCGTCCAGCGCGTCGCTAAGCGTGGACAGCGGCGGGGAGCCGCCGAGCACGCACTGCTCGACGAAGTACGCCACCTCGTAGCGGAACGCGTCGACGTAGCCCGGCATGCCGAAACCGGGGCCGCCGTCCTCCTCGTACACCGCCTCGTTCCAGGAGTAGCTGACGCCGCCGCGCGTGCCCAGCACCTTGTACTGCACCAGCCACGGGTCGTTGGTGGGGTCGGTGGCCGCGAAGCTCGCCCACAGGTTGGCCAGGGCGCCGTCCGGCATCCGGCAGGTGATCGCGGTCTGCGCCGGGTCCGGCACGCCCGGCGCGTGCACGCCCGGGACGGCCATGCAGCTCAGTCGCTCCGGGCGGCCGAGCAGGTAGAGCAGCGAGTAGCAGTGATGCACGCACACCACGCGGAGGATCGATCCGTACTTGCGGATCAGGTCGGCGTCGTGGAACAGGTTGTAGAGCATCCAGAAGGCGGCGACCGGGCCCAGCTTGCCTTCCTCGATCAGCTCCTTCGCCCGGCGCAGCGCCGGCACGTAGAGGTAGTTGTGCCCCGGCATGCAGGTGCGGCCGGCGCGCTCGGCGGCGCGCATCAGGCGGCGGATGTCGGCCGCGCGGTGGGCCACCGGCTTCTCCACCAGCACGTCCTTGCCGGCGCGCAGCGCGGCCAGCGCCGCGGCGACGTGCCCCTCCGGCGGGGTCAGGACGTGCACGGCATCCACGTCGGGGTCGCCGACCAGCTCCTTCAGGGTGCGGTAGTCGCGCCCGCCGTGGCGGGCGGTCAGCGCTCCGGCCTTGCCCGGCTCCGCGTCGTAGGCGCCGATGAACCGTGCGCGCTCGCAGGCGGCGACGGCGCGCGCGTGCAACTCCGCGACCAGGCCCGCCCCCACGAAGGCGATGCCGACGCGGTCGTTCGCTCCGGTGGGTTCTGCCATGCCTGCCTCCCTGCGCCTAGTCGTAGAGCCGGTACGCGTACAACGCGGCTCCGTCCACTCGGAAGTGGAGCCACACGGTCTGCCCGCGCAGCTCGCGCAGGTCGGCCTTGTCCTTCCAGCGGACCGCCGTGCGCGCGCCGCCGGCCAGCTCGATCCGGCAGTCGTCCAGGCCGTAGCCGTCGATGAACTCGCCGTCCGTACTCCGCACGCCTACCTGCACGACGCTGGCGAACAGCCGCTCGGCGTTCACCTCCAGCTTGTCCCGCTCGATCCGGAGCGGCTTGGTGAGCAGCTCGCCCGGCTCGCGGCGCGAGTGCGCCATGCCGGCGAAGCGGTCGCGCATGATCCACATCAGGCCCATCGCCATCGGCATGCCGGCGCCGGTGCCGGCCGCGCCGCCGGTGTAGAACAGGAAGATCTTCTCGCCGTTCTCGATCGGCAGGTTGTGCGTCGGGTACACCAGCACGCGGTCGAAGGAGCCGGCCGGTCCGGTGTCCAGGAACAGCGTGCCGGGGCAGACCCGCTGCCACGGCTGGCCGTCGCGGTTGCTGACCAGCTCGCAGCCGTCGCCGTAGCCGGCGTTGCACCAGCGCTCCAGGAATCCCAGGTTCAGGTTGCCGTAGTTGAACGGCGTGATGCCGCCGTGCCACTCGTACGCGCGGCCGAAGCCGGAGTCGGGCTGGTTGAACACCGCCATCTCGGCCGGGTCGGTCCAGTGCACGAGGTCGGCGCTGGTGCGCAGCGCCGCGTTGCGGCCGAACAGGTTGAGGGCGCGCTCGTTCAGCCACCAGCGGCGGTTGCGCTCGTCGCGGGTGACCATCATGTAGTCGCCGTGCCGCATCGGCAGCAGCCGCCGCGGCCGCCGCGTCCAGTGCACGCCGTCCGGGCTGGTGTCCAGGTACTGGCCCCAGACCGCCCGCGCCTGCTCCACCTGCTCCGGGGTGACGTCCGGGTACTGCTCCGGGTAGGCCGGCGCCCACATGCGGTGGTCCTGCATGTTGGCGATCAGCTTGTAGCGGCGGTCGGGATCGGGGTCGTCCTCGTCGCGGATCACGGTGAGGCCGTCCATGTTGTTGAGCACGCCGATCACGTCGCCGTTCTCGTCCGTGGCGGGCAAGCCCTCGCCGCGGCGCGCCAGCTCGAATTCGACCAGGTTGTCGCCGTCGGGCGCGAACGTGTACCAGAGGTTGTTGGCGGAGCTGCCGCGGTAGCGCACCACGCCCAGGTCGGGCTTGGTCCAGTGGCGGCCGTCCATGCTTTCGGCCAGCGCGTAGCCGCCGCGGTCCAGCTCGCCCGGCTTGCGCGCGGTGTTCATCGCGAAGTACCACATGCGCAGGCGGTGGCCGGGCTCGCGGATCACGCTCCCCCACGCCTGCGCGCGGTCTCCCTCCCACGGCCGGTCGGCGCGCAGCACCGGGCGCGGAAACCGCGATGGCTTGTTCACCACCCGGACCAGGTTCACGTAGTGCTGGATCTCGGCGTCGTCGACGAACAGGTGCAGGTCGGGATCATTCATCACCGTGCAGCTTAGTGGCCGCACGGGCTGCCGTGCTACCGTCACGCCTCATGCGACATTTGTTCATTGACGACGGCGAGCTCACGCGGGTGGAGCGGCTGTACCGGCGCGTGCATCAGCCGCGCCGGCATCCGGAGAACCCGGTGCTGGACGGCGACACGCCGTGGGAGACGCACGTGTCGGTCTACGGCACCACCTTGTACGACGAGGATCGCGGCATGTTCCGCCGCTGGTACCTGACCAGCCCGGGCAGCAACGAGGAGCGGGTCTCGGTCGGACCGGCGGGCGGCCGGGCGCTCAGCATCCCCGGCAACGTGACGCTGCTCGGCTACGCCACCTCCACCGACGGCGTGCACTGGGAGAAGCCGGACCTGGGCCAGATGGCCATCGCCGGCGACAGCCACAACAACATCCTGCACATCGGCCGCCTCAACTGCGAAGGCGCCTCGGTCATCGAGGATCCGGACGACCCTGACCCCGACAAGCGCTTCAAGGCGTTCTACTGGGAGCACGGCGGCGACGGCACGCTGACCAAGCTGCCCGGCGGCCGGGTGCTGTTCGGCACCGGCGACGGCGACGGCATGTGGATCTCGCACTCGCCCGACGGCGTGCGCTGGACCAACTACGCCACCAACCCCGCCATCGCCCTGGGCTCGGACACCGACCAGACCGTGCTGCGCGACCCGGCCCTGCACCGCTACGTCGCCTTCGGGCGCTTCAACGCCGGCGGCCGCAAGATGGCGCGCGCCGAGAGCGACGACTTCGTGCACTGGACCGAGCCCGAGCTCGTGTTCGAGTGCGACGAGGGAGACGAGGAGGAGACGCAGTTCTACGGGGTGCCGATCGACCTCTACGAGGGGCTCTACCTGGGCATGCCGTGGATCTACCGCGAGGGGGTCGACGGCACGATCGACACGCAGCTCGCCGTCAGCCGCGACGGCATCCGCTGGCAGCGGGTGGGCGCGCGCGAGACGTTCGTGTCGCTCGGCGCGCCCGGCGGCCCCGAGGACGGCATGTGCCGGGTCGGCAAGCGGTTCATCGTTCGCGGCGATCAGATCTACCTGTACTACGGCGCTGTGCAGGGGCCGCACGGCGGACGCAAGTTCTCCGGCGGAGCCTCGCGGGCGACCGGCCTGTGCCTGGCGCTGCTGCGCCGCGACGGGTTCGTGTCCATGAGCGGCGACCGCGACGGCGGCTGGCTGCTGACGCGTCCGGTGGCGGTTCATGAAGGCGACGGCGAGGTAGCCCTGCACCTGAACCTGAACGCCCGCGGGCGGGCGGTGGTCACCTTGTGTGACGACGACGGGGTGCCGATCGAGGGCTTCGAGCCGTCGCGGCCGGTCTCAGGCGACCATACCGACGTGACCGTATCCTGGCCCGACCGGCAGATCGGAGCGCTGGCGGGGCAGCGGCTGCGGCTGCGGATCGACTTGCACGACGCCGACCTCTTCTCGTTCTGGTTCGAGTGAACGATGGCACCGGCGGCTTCTGAGCCGAACGCGGCACCCGCGGCCGGCCATCCCCGCATCTACTTCACCGCGGAGTCGCTCGACCGACTGCGAGCGCAGGCTGACTCGCAGGCGTTCGCTCCGCTGCTGGCGCAGGTGCGCGAGCGCGCGCAGGCGGCGCTGGCCGAGCCGATGCCGGAGGTCGTGCTGCCCGACGACCTGCTGCTTCCGGGCGAGCCTACCTGGGACCAGCGCTACCCGCGCGACGAGGCGACCTTCGAAGCGCACGAGCGGATGATGTACCCGCTGCGCGCGCTGTACGGTGCGCTGCCGGCGACCGCCTTCGTGGCCATGCTCGACGGCGACCGTGCGTGCCGGGACTACGCCGCCGCCGGGATGCTGCACCTGGCCGGGCTCGACCTGGAGAGGACCTCGTACCTCAACACGCACCAGTTCCACGGCGTGGTGCCGTCCGTGGCGCAGGCGCTGGACTACCTGTGGGACGACCTGGGCGCGGACCGCTCATCCGTGGTCGCCGGGCTGGCCGCACGCGCCCGCGAGTTCCACACGCACAGCGTGCTCAACACCTTCGACAATCCCCTGGACAGCCACAGCATCGTCTACGGGCCGCCGGAGATGACGGTGGCGGCGCTGGCGCTGTACCACCACGTGCCGGAGGCGGCCGGCTGGCTGGCCGACGTCGAGCGGTTCCTGGCCGAGGCGTTCCCGGGTTACGGCGGCGCGGACGGGGGCTGGGGGCAGGGCTTCGGCTACGTCTACAGCCACTACTTCCAGCGCATGGCGCACCTGCTGCACGTGGCCACCGGCGCCGATCACTTCGACCGGCCGTGGGGCCGCAACAACGGCCGCCACTTCCTGTATTTCCGGCCGCCGTGGAGCACCTGCACCAGCTTCGGGGACGCCTCCTACTCGACCCATCCGGCACTCAACCGGCAGATCATGGGGATGTACGGGCGCGTCTACGGGGACCCGGTCTACCGCTGGTACGCAGAGCAGGTTGAGGGCGGCGGCGCGCCCGGCAGCGACCCGCTGGCCGAGCTGAGCGCCCGCGTCACCTGGCCCGAGCCGCCGGCCGCCACGCCCCCGCACGGGCTGCCGCGGTCGATCCACTTCGCCGACACCGGCTGGGTCGCCTTGCACAGCGACCTCGCCACGCGCGAGGCGAACGTCATGCTCTGCTTCAAGAGCAGCCGCTTCGGCTCGTTCAGCCACAGCCACGCCGACCAGAACAGCTTCGTGCTGGAGGCGTTCGGCCGGCCGCTGCTGATCGACAGCGGCTTCTACCCGTGGTACGGCAGCCCGCACGACCTGGCCTGGACCCGCCACACCCGCGCACACAACGCGGTGCTGGTCGACGACCGCGGCCAGGCGGTCTGGCAGATGGAGGCATCAGGCCGCATCATCGCCTTCGCGACCGGGCCGGACTACGATTACTGCGCCGGCGACGCGACCGCGGCGTACCGGCTCGAGTCCTTCGAGCACACCCACCGCCCGCTGCACCTGTCCGAGCGCAGTGCGGCCGAGCTGGGCGTCGAGCGCGCCATCCGCCACGTGATCTTCCTGCGTCCCGCCGTCTTCGTCGTGGTCGACGACGTGGTCACCCGCGAGCCGCGGCCGGTCCAGCTCGCCTTCCACGCGCCGGTGCCGTTCGAGGCGGACGGCGGCGTGACCGCGACGGTCGGCAACCCGCCGGCGCTGGCGCGGCTGACCTTCTGCGCGGAGCCCGGTGCCGCCGCGCCGCGACTGGCGCGCACCGACCGCTTTCCGGTCGACCCGGAACGCTCCCATGAGAAGGAATACCCACTGCAGTGGCACCTGACCGCCGCGTTCGACGCCGCGGGCCGCGAGCGGCTGCTGGTGACCGTGATCCAGGTCGCGCGCGAGGGCGAGAAGTTGCCGCCCGTCGGCGTGGAACACAGCGGCTCGGAAACCGGGATCGACGGCCAGCGTGTGGTCACGGTCGCGGTGGACGGGCATACGGCGACGCTGCGGGTGAACGGGTTCGGGTCTTCGCTCGCGTGTGCCGGCCGCGGCACCGCCGCGCTCGAGGTCTCAGCGCCGCGTTGAAGCGCGGCTTGAAGGCGGCACACGCCGCCGTGCTCGGCGCTTTCGCGGTCGTCGGCGCCGAAGGGGCCTTCGCCGTAGGAGTCCTGGAGGGCGCGGCCGCCACGCAGCGCTCCACGATCGCGGACGTCTCGGACCTGACGATCCGCACCGACTTCGAGGAGGTGCGGGTGTTCGCCGCCGACCGGCAGGACGTGGAGGCGGAGCTGTCGGTGTCGGCGCGCATGTCACGCCGCAACCGGCCGGAGCTGGCCGTGGACCGGGTCGGTACCGCAGTGACGCTGCGCGTGGGCGGCAACGACCTGCCGATCAGCCGTGCCTCGGTGGAATGGGGGCCGAAGCTGACGCTCTCCGTGCCTGCGGCGGTGGCGCTGACGGTGCGCACGGGAAGCGGCGCGGTCGTCGTGCAGGGGCTCCGGTCCGATCGGCTGGAGGTGTTCACGGCCGAGGGGGACGTGTTCGTGGGAGACTGCGCCGGGCCGCTGCTGGTGGCCGGCGGGTCGGGCTCGGTGCGGGTGGCGCGCTGCGACGGGGAGCTGCGGCTCAGTTCCACCAGCGGCGCGATCGAGGTGGCGGACGCTCGCGGTGCGGTGATCGCACATACCGAGAGCGGCTCACAGCGGTTCCACCGTATCGAAGGCGACCTCACGGTGCTGCGCGGCACCGCGCTCGCAGTCTCCGAGCATCGCGGCCGCCTGATCGTCGAGGAGCGCGACTAGCGCCCCGAGGTTCCGGCGCCACGGGCGCCGGAACCTCGGCTCAGCCCCTCCTTTGGCATTGAGCGCATCGGTCCCGATGCGCTCAATGCCGGATACGGTGTCTCCCGGCGCCTGCGGCGCCGCTTGGCCCATCCGTTCCGGTTCCCCGTGTGCCGGTCGCGTGGTACCGTCGGAGTTGCATGGCCACCACGCAGGAGGCCGCTCCACCGGAGGTCCGAACCGCGCGCCGCGGCCTGCTCGGCCGCCGGCGCCTCACCGAGGAGGAGAAGCGCGAAGCCTTCTTCACGGCCACGCAGTGGCGCCTGATGTGGCTCAAGTTCCGCAGCCACCGCTGGGCGCTCTGGGGGCTCCTGGTCATCTCCGTGTTCTACTTCGTGGCGATCTTCGCCGGTTTCTTCGCCACCAACGATCCGGTCACGCGCCGGCCCGAGTACCAATACCTGCCGCCGTCGATCCTGGGCAAGGCGCGCTCGTTCCGGCTGTTCGACCAGGAGGGCAGCTTCCGGCCGGTGGTCTATCCGGTGCGCACCAAGCTCAACCTGCAGACCTTCGAGCAGGACGTCTTCCCCGACCTGGAGAACGAGCGGCCGCTGCGGCTGTTCGCCAGGGGCGACCCCTACACGCTGTTCTTCATCATAGAGAGCGACATCCACCTGTTCGGCTCGGGCGACCCCGAGGTGCGCTGGTTTCCGCTCGGCACCGACGGCTCGGGCCGCTGCCTGTATTCGCGCATGGTGCACGGCGCCACCCTGTCGCTGTCGATCGGCATCCTGGCGATCGCCATTAGCTGGGTGCTGGGCGTCCTCATCGGCGGCATCTCCGGCTACTTCGGCGGCATCGTCGACAACGTCATCCAGCGGATCATCGAGGTGCTGATGTCGTTTCCGACGCTGCCCCTGTGGATCGCGCTGTCCGCGGCGCTGCCGCTGCATTGGACGGTGGTGCAGGTCTACTTCGCGATCACCCTGATCCTGTCGGTGCTGGGCTGGACGGGTCTGGCGCGAGTGGTGCGCAGCAAGCTGCTGGCCGTCCGCGAAGAGGAGTACGTGCTGGCGGCCACCCTGGACGGCTGCCAGCGGCCGCGGCTGGTGGCCCGCCACATGCTGCCGGCGTTCGCCAGCCACCTGATCGTGGTCGCCAGCAACCAGGTGCCCGGCATGATCCTGGGGGAGACGGCGCTGAGCTTCATCGGCGTCGGCCTGCGGGCGCCCGCGGTGAGCTGGGGCGTGCTGCTCAAGGAGGCGCAGAACGTGCAGTCGGTGGCGCTGCGCCCCTGGCTGCTGCTGCCGGCGCTGCTGGTCGTGTTCACGGTGGTGGCGTTCCAGTTCCTGGGCGACGGCATGCGCGACGCGATGGACCCGTACCGGTGATGGCTGCCCAGGGCGCCTGCCCGTGATCACCTTCCTGGTGCGCCGGGTCTTCATCATGATCCCGACGGTGGTCCTGATCTCGGTGATCTCCTTCCTGGTGATCGACCTGCCGCCGGGCGACCTGGCCAGCTCGTACGTCGCGCGCCTGGAGCAGTCCCAGGAGGTCTTCAGAGACGAGGCCGAGGACATGATCGCCGAGCTGCGTGCCCGCTACGGACTCGACGATCCGTTCTTCGTGCGCTACTTCAAGTGGGCCAGCCGCTTCGCCCGTGGCGACTGGGGCTTCTCGCTCCTGTGGAACAAGCCGGTGCGGCTGCTGATCCAGGAACGCATCCTGCTCACCGCATCCATCGCGTTCCTGACCCTCATGCTCAGCAGCGTGATCACGTGGCCGGCCGGGGTGGGGGCGGCGCTGCGCCAGTACTCGCTGTTCGACAACATCTTCAGCTTCACCGCCTTCTTCATGATGGCGATCCCGAACTTCCTGTTCGCGCTGATCCTGATGTACCTGGCCTACGAGTGGTTCGACTACCAGCCGGGCGGCCTGTTCTCCCCGGACATGGTCGACGCGCCGTGGGGCGTGCCCAAGTTCCTGGACTTCCTGGCGCACATCTGGATGCCGCTGGTGGTGCTGGGGTTCGAGTCGATCGGCGGCGGCCTGCGCACCATCCGCGCCAACGTGCTGGACCAGCTCCGCATGCCGTACGTGACCACGGCGCGCGCCAAGGGCGTGCCGGAGACGCGGCTGCTGGTCAAGTACCCGATCCGCATGGCGGCCAACCCGTGGATCTCCACGGTGGGCTGGATCCTGCCGGGTCTGGTGGCAGGCGAGGTGCTGGTCTCGATCGTGATCGGTCTGCCCACCATCGGACCGCTCATGCTGGAGGGGCTGGTCAACCAGGACATGCAGCTCGCCGGCGGCATCCTCATGCTGCTGGCCACCCTGACCGTGATCGGCACGCTGATCTCCGACCTGCTGCTGGCGGTGCTCGACCCACGCATCAGGATCACCGAGTGAGCGAAGCGAGCCTCACTCGAAGAGTGATGAGGATCACCGAATGACAGGACCACGGAGTAGCCGCATGGACGATCGCGAAGACCTGGTGCTGATCCCGCGGCCGAAGTCGGTCCGGTGGCTGCCCGGGACGGCGCGCGGGGTGCTGGACCTGAAGGCGGGGCCGGAATGCGCGGAGGCCGCGGCGGTCTACGCCGAGTGCGCGGCGGAGCTGCTGGGAACCGGTCAGTCCGGATCAGGCGAGGCCGGCTCGGGCGAGGCCGGATCAGGCGAGGTGGGCATCCCGGTCCACCTTTCATTGCGCCCGCCGCCGCCCCCGGCCGGCGACCACGGCCCGGAGGCGTACCGGCTCGGCGTGGCCGGCGAGGGCGGCATCGAGGTGCGGGCCGCATCGCACGCCGGCCTGGTGTACGGCATCCACACGCTGCTGCACCTGGCGCGTCCGCGCGGCGGAACGGTCGAGTTGCCGTGCTGCGTGATCGAGGACTGGCCCGACTTCCGCCTGCGCGGCCTGCAGGACGACCCGGCGCGCGGGCAGGTCGCAACGGTCGCCGGCTACGAGCGCCTGATCCGCGAGCTGTCCCGCCTGAAGTACAACCTGCTCACCTTCCACACCGAGGACCTGTTCGCCTTCGAGCGCTACCCGACCCTGGGCCGGGCGCACGGCGCCATGGACGCCGGGCAGTGGCGGCGCCTGGTCGAGTACGGCCGGCGCTACGGCGTCGAGCTGTTCCTGACCTTCCAGACGTTCGGCCACGCCGGCCGGGTGACCGGCATGCCGGAGTTCAACCACCTCTCCGACCTGGAAGGCGGCGCCAGCCACTACTCGCCGGCGGTCCCGGCGGTGTACGACTTCATCGGCGAGCTCTTCGAGGAGCTGGCGGAGGTGTTCGACGGCGACACCGTGCACGTCGGCTGCGACGAGGTGGCTCTGAGCGACCACGGACTGCGCTCCAGCGCCATGGTGCGCGAGCGCGGCGCCGGGGCGGTGTACGTCGGCCACGTGCGGGCGGTCGCGCGCCTGGCACGCCGGCACTGGCGGCGGGTGCTGTTCTTCGCGGAGTTCGCGGACAGCCGCTACCGGCCGCCCGTGCAGGGCTCGGAGGACGACATCCGCGCCCTGCGCGACGAGGGCCTGTCGTTCGTGAACTGGAACTACTACGACCTCACTCCGGAGGAGTACTTCCCGTTCCTGCACCGGCTGCAGCGGCACGGCGTCGACCAGGTGATCTCGCCGGGCGTGTGGACGTGGCGGCAGCTCTTTCCGAGCTTCGCGCAGACGCGGGAGACGCTGCCGGTGTTCACGCGGCTCGCGTTCGACGAGGGGATCACAGACAGCATCACCTGCGCCTGGAACGACACGCGCGACTGCTTCCGCGAGCTGCACTGGCTGAACGACGCCTTCGCCGCCGAGCATCAGTGGAACGGCGCCCCGCGGGTCGAGTCCGACGAGGGGTTCATCGCACGCTGGGCACAGCAGTTCTTCGGGGCGCCCGCGGATGCGATCGCGCGCGCCCACCAGTGGCTGGGCGGCCTCAACGCCAAGGCGTTCGCCGCCGCCCGCCACGACCACCGCTACCCGCGCGAGTTCAACTGGCGGCCGATGACCGCGCACGCGGTGTTCTGGAACGAGCCGGTTCCCGGCGCCGGCAGCGCCGCGGACGCGAAGGCTTCCGAGCGGCTGGCCGGTGAGGCGCGGGCGCTCCAGCGCGAGGTGACCGCCGCCGCGCCGTCGCTTCCACGCAACCGGGCGGTCGCCGACCTGGTGGCCTACGAGTTGCGCCGCGCCGCCTGGCTGTTCGACAGCGTGCGCTTCGTCGCGGACCCGGACACCGGCGCCGCCGGCCGGCTCGCGCGCGAGCTGCGGGAGCTCGGCCACGACTTCGTCCCGCTGTGGGACATGTCCAACATCCCGCAGGGCCGGGAGGGCGTCGAGGAGCGGTTCACCAAGCTGGCCGGGCTGTACGAGCAGGAAGCGCGGGCGATCACGCCGTGGGACGGCGGTTGGGGTCCGGCACGCCGCATGCAGACCGGGCCTCATCCGATGTAAGAAAGCGTCATGGCAGCGGACAAGACGAAAGGCCGGCTCGAACGCAACTACCGCATCACCTGGGTCGACGACAGCGGCATCGGCGCCCACATGGTCAACCCGCCGGTCTCCCCGCAGCGGTTTCGTCACGTCATCGTCGGCGGGCTTGCGGGGACACAGATCGACGCGTTCGTGTGCACGGTCGGCAACGGGGCCGGGTACACTACTTCCTACCCGACCGAGGTCGACGGGATGGAGTTCATCGTCGACCGGCTGGAGGCGGGCGCGAAGCTCGGCGGCGTGGAGCTCTGGCGCGGTGCCGAGAACCTGCGCTCCCTGTGGGCCGCGGGCCATGACCCCGTGCAGCTCGTGCTCGACGAGTGCAGGCGCACAGGCATCGACTTCTGGCTGCAGCTCAGGATGAACGACTGGCACCACGTCGACACGTCGTCCGGCGAGATCTATCGGCTGATCGGCAGCGAGTGGTACGAGCGGCACCCCGAATACCTGATCGGCGACGCGGGGGCAGCCGGGTGGCCCGACGAGCTGGCCACCTCCCTGCGGTGGTTCCAGGACTTCGCGCACGAGCCGGTGCGCCGCATACGGCTCGCCGTCGCCGCCGAGGCCGTCGAGCGCTACGACGTCGACGGCTGGGAGTACGACTTCGTGCGCTGCCCCGGCCTGTTCCGCTACGGGCAGGAACGCGCGCAAGCCGGCCTGGTCACCGATCTGATCCGCGACACGCGCGCCATGCTGGACGAAGCGGCGCGCCGCCGCGGACGCCCGCTCGGCTTCTCGGTGCGCGTGCCCAACACGATCGAGGGCTGCACGATGCTGGGCCTGGACGTCGTACAGTGGATGGAGGAGGAGCTGGTGGACATCGTCGTGCCGTGCTCGTTCTTCGTCCAGCACATGGAGGAGGACGCGGCGCCGTGGGTGGCCGCCGCCGCCGACACCACGGTGCGCATCCACCACGGCATGGACTCCGCCTACCAGACGGGCGACGTGCTGGGCCGCGGCGTCCCCTACTACCAGGTGCGTGACTCGTACATGCAGGGCCTGACGCCGGAACTGATCCGCGGCATGGCGGCCCGCCACTGGCGCGCCGGGGTCGACGGCATCTACCTCTTCAACGGCCCGGGCGTCCTCAGAGGCTACGACGTCGACGCCAGGGAGGTGCTCGACCAGGCCGGCTCACCCCGGAGCCTCCGGCACCGGGACAAGCGCTACGCCGTGATGCGCCGTACCGGGTCGTTCCCGAACTGCTATCCGCAGCAGTACCTGCTGCCCGCGGAGCTCGGGCCCGAGCCCGCGATCTTCCCGATCGACGTCGCCGACGACGTGGCAGGCGCCGGCGCGCGGATCGACCACGTGCACCTGGAGCTGCTGCTGAAAGCGCCCTGCCACCTGGACGAGCTGACCGTCACGTTCAACGGCACGCCGCTGCCGTGTCTCAATCCGCTGGAAGCGGGCAAGCCGGCTCCCGACTTCAGGGTCTGGCTGGTCTACGACCTCGCCGGTGCCCCGCCCAGGCAGGGCCGGAACGAGGTGGCCGTGTCGGTGAGGCGGGCGGCTCGCCTTGCCGCGGAGATCCCCCTGGTGCTCACCGACCTGGAGCTGGCCGTCCGCTACCGGTACCCTGACGGCCCGTTCCGCGAGCCGCCGGGTTACATTCCCCGAACCTGATCTCCGCCGGCCCTGTTCGCCCTGGCCCCTGCGCCTACCTGCCCGCCAGCGCCAGGCGAGGCAGCCGCTCGCGGCTGCCGGAACCGTTGGCGACGTCGCCGGTCGGGTGCTCGTAGCGCACCTCGATCTCGGCGTCCTCGATGCTCAGCGGCAACTCGGCAGCCGTCCGCTCGTTCACCTGCAGGGCGCGCACGGTCACGGTGTTGGCGCCGGCGCGCGGGCGGTGTCCGATCAGGTCGTAGATCTGCCAGCGGCTGATGGTCCCCATGCGGGTGCTCGGCCGGATCGGGTTCACCGGGGGAACCTCGCTGCCGTTCAACGTGACCTCCAGGCGGTCCACGACACTCAGGTTGTCGACGTGCAGGAGCAGCCGGCAGGAACGGACCACGTCGCCTGCCGCCGCCACGTCGTCGGCGACATCGAAGGTCAGCTCGGTAACCTCGCGCGTGACCGGGGCCGGAATCTGCCACTCGGTGCGCAGGCAGTTGGGGAAGCTCTGGTTCGAACGCATCAGCGCGAAGGTCTTGTCGCGATGGCGCAGCCGCTGCGGATCGGCGACGTCGTTCACGGCGTTCGGCCCGAAGTCGTGCTTGGCCCCGTAGGTGAGGGCGCTGCCGAACCAGTTGAAGACGTACAGCCCGTCGACCCCGCGGGCGTGGTGGCGGGCGGCCAGGCCGCGCACCATCTCGGTGGTCATGCCGGTCATCATCGGCGGATTGTAGAACCAGCGGTTGTGGCCGTCGGTGTGTCCGGCCAGGTACCCCTCCTCCAGACACGCGATGATGCTGACGCGGGAGTCCCGGCCGAGCTCCACCCACTCGCCCGCGTCGTGCTCCATCTCCTGGGCGAAGAAGGGTGCCGTCACGAGCACGTCGACCAGCTCCTCGGCCACCCACTCGTCCACGTCCAGGCCCAGCCGCCGCGCGCCGTCGATGGTGGTCGGTACCCGCACCGCAAGACCGACGTGGCGGCCGCGGGTCCTGCCCACCTCGTCCAGGCCCGCGCGCGTCTCGCGGAGCATGTGCGTGATCAGGTGGGCGTTCTTCCGTTCCTCTCCGAAGCGGAAGTAGCCGGGCACCCGCATGAAGTCGAACAGGAAGCCGGTGCAGTCGTAGCGCTCGCAGACCTCGATGGCGATGTCGCGGCGCAGCGCACGCACCTCGTCGTGCGCGAAGTCCTGCAGCCAGGTCATGGTCTGCTGCAGCGAGGGATGGTCGCTCCAGCCGGCCGCTCCCTCCGCGCCGATCAGGAGGTCGTGCCGCTCTTCGTAGAACGCGCTGCCGCCGAGCCGGTAGACGTCCCCGCTGCTGGTGTCGACGTGGTGCCAGTCGTTCATGCTGATCCGGAACCAGGGATCGACCCCGATGCGCCGGGCTCCCTCGACCTGGATGGCGAGATGATCGAGGCCGGCCTGCCGGGATTGCTTGAGGTTCTCGGCGTGGTTGAAGTAGCGCAGGTCGCCGAGCGCCGCGCCGCGCTCGTAGCGGTCGACCAGGTACTCCATCCGCGTCTTCTCTGACTTGAACGCGGTGACGTAGCCGGCGTCGGGGCCGATGCCGGCCACGTAGGCGTCTACGGCGCGGCCGGAGAACTCCCCGAACTGAGCCAACTCCACCGCCTCCGGCGTCATCGGCGGATGGAAGGTCGATTCGAAGGTATGGTTGATGTCCCACATGAGCCGGTAATGGCGCCCGAGGGGGCCGGCCGGCTTGCCGCTTTGTGCCATGGCCATCGATCGTAGCCGCCTACGGAGAGATCTGCCACTGCGCCGGAAGCGACTCCGGGAAGACGGCTTCGGCGTAGTAGATGCCGGCCGCCTCCTGCTCGACGGGAAGCACCGGCACGCCCACCTTGGCCGGATCGTTGGTGGCGACCGGCCGGACCCGGTGAGCGATGATCTGACGCGGTCCTCCGGCGTGCGGCAGGACCTTCGCCTGGTCCACGACGAACCGCGCCTGCTCCCGGAACGGCACGCGCGCGGCGACGGCGTCGAACACCACCTGGGGCGTCCCGGCGCGAAACCCGCGGGCCGGGTCGATCGGCCAGAGGTACAGCGGGTTGCGCGGATGACCGTACGGCGACACGGCCGGGTCGCCGGTCAGCAGCCTGAGCCGGCCGTCGGCGCAGTGAAACGAGGTCAGCGGCGACTTGGTGTTGGGCGCCCCGGGCCAGGCCAGCTCCGGCGCCGGTCCGCGGAACGGGTCGTCCCACAGGGCCCAGGCAAGTCCGCCGCGGTCGTTGCGATTGGCCCTCACGATGCGCGCGGAGACCACCCAGCCGTCGCGCCAGCGGGAGACGCTCGGCTCCATCAGCCCTGCACCGATCAGCGGCCCGCTCTCGAGCCACTCGTAGAGGCCCTTTGCGGGGTCGAACCGGAAGCGCAGCGCGCCGATGCGGCCGCCGTCGAACGTGTTGACCCCCACCCACTCGTCACCCGACTCCGTGTAGGGCACCGGTGGCGTGTAGGTCTGGTGCATGGAGCGCGCGTCGGTCGAGCACAGCAGGTAACCGGCGTCGTAGCCCTGCTGGCGCAGGATGGACGGCGGTGCGGTCAGCTCGACGTCGGCGCCGTCGGCGCGCAATCGAAACTGGGCCCACTCGACGGCGCCCGTGCGCCGGTGCGTGGCGGGATCGCTGTTCCGCATGAATCCCGTGCCGGGATCGATGGAGCGCGCGTGACGCCCCCACATGGCGACGAAGCAGCCGGCGGCCGGCGTGGCTCCCGCTCCGGCCGGCACGCCGAACACCACCGGGTGGAAGTGCCCCTTGACGTGCGGCCTTCCGTCGCCGAGCGCGTTCCAGTCGTCGACGGACGTGGCCAGGACGCCCTCCGCCAGCAGCCGCCCGTCGTAGGCGCCATCGCGGAGCTGGTAGATGACGCTGCAGTTGTCGTCCGTGCCGCGCCAGCCGCGGGTGGTGTAGATAAGGAGGAACCGGTTTGCGCTGAGCTGGGCGGCGTTGATGTGCCCGGGGTACAGACCGCAGGCCCGCGTATGGCCCGGCAGCGTGCACTCGTGAATCAGCTTGCCCCGATGCTCGATGCGCGGCGTCATGCGGGGCAGCGTCCGGTCATGCCGGCTTGTCGATGACCTCGACCTGATCCTCGGGGCTGTAGAAATAGGCGCCCGGCTGCCATTCCTTGTCGAGGTCGCCGAGCAGACGGCGCTGCCGGGGCGTGCAGCGGTCGAGCACCTCCGGGGCGTGGCCGTCGAAGTCGAACGTGCGGAAGCACATCTGGCTGTAGCAGTAGATCAGGGTCTTGCGGGCGCGGCGGGCGTGGTTTGTCGACACGCCGTGCCAGAGCGAGTGGGGGAAGACGACGGCGTCGCCGGCTTCGGCGCAGAGCTGCACGGCGCCGGGCGTGGAAGTGGTGACGGGGGTGTCGTCTTCGGGATAGGGGCGCAGATGGCTGCCGGGAAACAGGGTGAAGTTGCCGCTGCCGGGCCTGCGGAGGTCGGTCAGGAAGTACTGGACCTTGAGCTGCAGGGGCCAGCTCGTCTCGCTCACCCGGATGTGGCGCAGCGCCTGGCCGCCGTCGGTGTGGATGAAGCCCTTGTCCTCGGGATTGGGCGGACGCACGACGGCCTCGGCCATGCTGAGCTGGATGTAGGGCCCCATCAGGTCGAGCACGGGTCCGAAGGTGGCAGGATGGTCGATCAGGTCGATGAAGACCTGGCTGTCCGGCAGGATGTTGCGCCGGTCCATGCCCGGGCGCGCCGCTTCGTCCCGCTTGCGCCGGACCTCTTGCCTGTGGAGCCGGTCGATCTCCCGGATGAGCGCGGCGATGGTCGCTTTCGTGAGCACACCCTTGAGGAGCAGGTAGCCGTCGCCGGCCCACCGGGCCCGCTGCGCGGCACTCAGCGTGCGGTCTCGGGCCATCGCAAACCTCCCGGATCGATCGCGTTCACTTTTGCGGAACGATGAATCCGCCGTTACAATAGTATAGAGATCCGGCACGTGGGAGATAGCCGGAGACAGGGAGGGAATGCGATGGCAACGCTTGAACAGACCATCCTCAGCGACATCGAGGACAGCGGCATAGACGCGTCGGACCTCGGCGTCGAGATCCGCCGGGGCAAGGGGCTCCTGAACCGGCGCAAGGTGCTCGAGGTATTCGGCGTGGTGCGTTCCGAGCCGGACCACCAGGCGGTCCTGCGCGCGGCGAAGCACCATGCCGGCGAGGAGTACGAGTTCAAGGACTCGGTCAAGGTGCACGCCCGCGCGCACTGAGCGCGGGCCGCGGTAGCGGCGATCGGCGACCTGCGCGCCAGACAGACGATCCGTCTTCCGCACGGACGCCCGGCCGCGTCCGTGACGGACTCCGTGTGCTCGCCGTCCACGGCAGCCCCGGTTGCACGGCCCGCCGATCTCGTCATCATGGCATTGGTTTCATGCGGGCTGCCCGGATCCTGATTCCGCTCATTGTGGCGAACACCGCCCGGGTCCCGACTCGTCGGCCTGTCCCGAGCGGCCGCCCTGCGTGAGGCGGGATCCGGCGTCGTGCCGCGCGCTGCACTTCCCGGTGCCCGAGGACTGGGCCTCCCCGGAGTACGACTCGGCATGGCATCAGGCATCCACGTATCCGCCGCGCGCCGTGACCAACCAGCGGGCCTACCGGGACTACCGGCGCGAGTTCGGGCGTGCCGACTTCATCTGGTCGCACAACCTCGATCTCGTGTTGTGCCGGCTGCACGTGCCGTGAGAGAGACGTTGGTGGCGAATTACCGCCCGATCCGAGCAAGCGGTTCTCGCTGCTCGTAGAACCGCTTGGCAAGGCGGTAGAGGCGTGCGGCCATCGATCCCTCGATCATGAGGCCCATGACGGCGCCGATCAGCGGCAGGAACCCGAACGCCAGCTTCCAGAGAGAGGCGGCCTGCAGCTTGGACGATACGGCAGCGATCAACTCACCGCGGGAAGGCGTTTCGTCGTGCTGACGCCCGCCGGTCCATAGCAGCAATACACGCTCGAAGTCGTCGCCGGTGTCGTCATCGCGGCCGGCGTTCGCCGCGGCTTGCCACCAGATCGCCTGCAACGTCGTCAGGAACATGTTGGTATCGAGGTCCCGAAATCGGCGGTGAAGGTGGCGAATGGGAATCAGGTTGGTGAACAGCCCGGACGATCCGGCGATCCAGCGCGCGGAACGTGCCGATTGTCCGATTCGCGCCATGCCGCGGACATGATAGAGGTGCTCCTCGGAGCGGTGTTCGGCGAGAAAGCGCTCGACGGTTCGCAGCGTGGATTCTGTCGAGTCGTCTGCTTTCTCGTCTCGATCTCGTCGCGATGAAGGAGGGATCGCAAAATCGGCCGGCAAGGGTCGGACGCCGCACGCCTGTAGTCTCCGGAAGTACTCGGTCGCAAGATCGCGGAATCGAATCGCCAGTGCCCGGTCGATACGGTACGCCGCGATCGGCCCCGCGATCGGTACAAATCCCAGAGCGACCTTCCAGCATCGGGACGCGTGCAGTCGGGAAACCACGGCGTCGGCCAGCTCGTCGGGCTGGGGAGGATCGCTGTCAAGGTCCCACTCTCCGCGTCGTTGGCGAGCCCACTGGATCAGCACGTTCGGAAAATCGCGGCGGGCATCGACCTCGACACCGTTCCTATAACCGCTGGTCCAGCACTGATGCCGGAGTGTTGCCAGCGGCCTGGGCGTATCTCGCCGCGCGCGCAAGAGATGGACCACCGGAACGAGGTTGTCGATCGAGCCGGGAATCCCCGCGGACAACATTTCCAGCTTGCGGGCATTGCGATCGTGAACCGCTCGCCGCTGGAGATCGCGCCACTCGCTGAGACGTTCCGCGCCATCTTCGGCGAGAAACAGCTCCACCCTGTCGCGGACCCGGCTGACACGGTCGCGGGTCATCGAATCGTCCGCGCTCGGATCACAAATGGATCTGCACGGGCGACTTCCGTTGTCGATAGAACCGCTGGGTGAGGCGGTAGAAGCGGGCCGCCATCGATCCGTTGATCATGAGGGCCAGCAGTGGACCGATCACCGGGAGAAAGCCCAAGGCGAGCTTCCACAGATGGGGTCCCCGCAGCTTCGCCGACACCGCGGCGACCAAATCCTCAAGCATCGGAGCGTCGTCGTCCGGACCCCTTCCTGCCCAGCGCAGGAGCAGGCGCTCGAAGTCGTCGGCGTGCTCGTGCTCGGGGGTAGCAGTGACGCCGGCATGCCAGCAGGTGCCCTGCAGCAGGCTCAGGAACATGCCGGTCTCCACTCGGCTGAACCACAGGTGCACCACCGGGATCAGATTGACCCCGAATCCGAACGATCCCGCCATCATCCTGGACATGCGCAGAGAGGTTCCAAGCCGCGCCATCCTGCGGACCTGGCGCATCTGCTCCTCGGACCGGTGCTCTGACAGGTAGCGCCGCACCTCTCGCCGCGTCGACACGGGGGAGCGCTTCTTCTTCCTGTCCCGACGTGGGCGCGGTGGAGCGGGGATCACGAAGTCGTCGGGCCGGGGCCGGACGCCGGCGGACCTGAGCTCGCGGAAGTACGCCTTTGCACGATCGTGAAATCGAAGCGCGAGTGCCGCGTCGATCCGGTACGCGGCGACCGGGCCCACGACCGGCACGAATCCCAAAGCGATCTTCCAGAAGCGGGAGGCGCGCAGTCGGCGGGCCACCGCCTCCGCCAGCTCCTCCGGTTCGGGGCGACTCGCGTCAAGGCCGTTGCCGTCGGGGCCCTTCCGAGCCCAGCGGTCAAGCACGCACTCGAAGTCGTGGCGCGCATCGACCTCGATCCCGGCCTGAAAGCCGATCGCCCAGCACCGGCGCCGCAGCGTTTCGAGCGGAGCAGGGACGCCTCGGCGCGCGCGCATGAGGTGCAGCACCGGAATGAGAGTCTCGACCGCCCCGTCGATCCCGGCTTGCGTCTTCGTCATGCTGCGGACGAGGCGGGATTCCGGATGCCGGCGCTGGAAGTCACGCAGGTCGCTCAGGCACTCCGGGTGGTCCTCAGCGAGAAACCGTTCGACCCGTTCGCGTACCCGGCTTGTGTGACTTCGGTCCATGGGCACTCCGTTGGCCTCCCTGATTTCTCTATGCCCCCCGCACGGCCTGTCGAGCGTGTTCGCGGAGGACGCGATTCATCTCGGTCTGATAGCCCCGACCGTTCGGAGCGTTGGCCCTGAACCATGCCACCACGTCGGCATCCAGTCGGAGCGTGATCTGCTGCTTGACCGGCCGATAGAGCAGCCCGCGCTTGGCTCCTGACCAATCCAGAATCTCAGGCACATCGCTGGTATCGATCTTCTCATCCGGCAGGGACGCAAGGGCGCCGATCTCGGCTTCTTGCTCCTCCGTAAGTGCCTTAGAAGGCTCCTTCTTCATATGCTCTCCGTTCGTGCGCCGTTGCTTTGCGGGCGCTGATGATGCGGCCAACCTCGATACCCGTGGAGGGCTGCGGTTCGGGCCATGTGTGCGCGACGATCATCTCGTCCCATGTCCAGAGCAAGGCGCTGTCACCATATAGCTACCATAATGTAGCTACAGGTGGAGTCTGTCAACCGTCGGCAAGAAACCGTTCCACCCGTTCGCGCATGCGACTGATGCCCGCTGCGTCCACGTGCCGCTCCTGACCTGGACGATATGAACGGAGCGCGGGCTGGGCAACGCGTGCTGCTTCGTCCGTGCCGTCAGCCGGCGCGTTCAGCTCTCGGGCGGTTGCGGAAAGGGATTCTCGATCGTCAGGCCTTCGATGTTCTGGCCATGACTGAGCCGTTCAGTGAGCAGTCCGACGCAGCCTGCCTCCAGCGCCGCGGCGATGTTCAGGGCGTCGTGAAATCCGTATCGATAGCGCGACTGGATGTCCAGAGCGCGGCGGTAGAGCTCCTGGCTCGGTGCGACGGAGCAGAGGGGGAGGAGCACGTCGTCGAGGAAGCGCCGGGCCTGCTCGGCCGTCATTGGTTCCGGAGTCTTGCGGGTGAGGATGTCGAGCGTTTCCGCCACGACCTGGTGGCTGATCGTCCAGCTCTCCTGCAGCGCCGAGCGCACGATGGCCCGGGCCCGGCCCTGCCGTGCCGGGTCGCTCTCGTCGAAGAGGGAGACGAAGACGCTGCTGTCGACGAAGTTCATGACGGCACGATGACACGAACATCCGTTGCGCGACATTCGTGACCGCCGGGCTCCGGGAACTGCCTGGGGCGTTCGTGCATAGTACGGGCGGCAGGCGAGGCGTGGTGGCAGACGAGAGGTTGCAGCGTTCCGAGCAGGAGTACGCGCGGGCGTTGCGCACGGTGGCCGAGGGGACGACCCAGTCCAGGACACCGGCGACGCTCATTCCCGGCGTCTATCCGACGTTCGGGGCGCGCGGGCAGGGCGCGTACATCTGGGACGTGGACGGCAACCGCTACGTGGACTGGATCCTGTGCTTCGGCACGATCGTGCTCGGCCACAGCCATCCGGTGGTGAACGCCGCGGCGGTCAGGGAGATCGAGGAGGGGTTCGCGCTGCCGCTGACGCGGCCGGTGCAGACCGGGCTGGCGGAGACGCTGGTCGAGCTGATCCCGTGCGCGGAGCAGGTCCTGTTCATGAAGGCCGGCTCGGAGGCGACCTCGGCCGCCGTGCGGCTGGCGCGGCTGGCGACCGGCCGCGACCGGGTCGTGCGGCTGGGCTACCACGGCTGGCACGACTGGTCGTGCACGCGCGATGCCGGCATCCCGACGGTGGTGCGCGACCTCACCCTCACCTTCGACTACAACGACCTGGACTCCCTGCGCGCCGTGCTGGAGGCCCACCGCGACCAGGTCGCCTGCGTGATCATGTGGCCGTGCGAGATCGAGACCCCGGAACCGGGCTTCCTGGAAGGGGTCAGGGAGCTCGCGCACGAGCACGGCGCGCTGTTCATCCTGGACGAGATCCGCACGGGGTTCCGCTTGGCGCTCGGCGGGGCGCAGCAGCACTTCGGCGTCGTGCCCGACCTGGCTACCTTCGGCAAGGCGCTGGCCAACGGCTTCACGCTGTCGGTGGTGGCCGGCCGCGCCGACGTCATGCGGCACGTGCGCGAGTCGTGGTTTTCCTCCACGTTCAACACAAGCTCGATCGACCAGGCGGCGGCGCTGGCGACGGTCGGGGAACTGCGCCGTACCGACGGTATCGGCCACATCTGGCGGATCGGCCGCCGGCTCATGGAGGGGCTCGACGGCCTGGCTCAGGCGCACGAGGTGGAGGCGAGGGCGGTGAGCCTGCCGCCGACGCCGTACCTGCAGTTCACGTACCGGGACCCCGACCTGCGCGAGGCGGCCAGGCAGATCTTTTTCACGGAGACGGTGCGGCGCGGGATCTTCTTTCACCCTCACCACCACTGGTTCGTGAGCGCCGCGCACGGCGAGGCGGAGCTGGCCGAGACGCTGGAGGCCAGCGAGCATGCCTTCCGGGCGGTACGCCGCGCGATCGACACGGGACGGGCACTGCCCGCGGCAGCCGCCGGAGCGCTGGAAGGCGGGGTGCGGTGAGCGAGCGAGCGCCGGCCAACCGCATCCTGGGCTACCCGCCGGACGCGCGGCTGCTGATCGTCAACGCCGACGACTTCGGCATGTGCCACACCCAGAACGTGGGCACGTTCCGGGCGATCCGCGAGGGACTGGTGCGCTCCTGCTCGCTGATGGCGCCGCCGCCGTGGGGGCTGCACGGGGCGCAGCTCCTGCGGGAGAACCCCGGCGTCCCGTTCGGCGTCCACCTGACGCTGGTGAGCGAGTTCCGCGCCTACCGCTGGGGCCCGCTGCTGCCGCCCGAGGAGGTCGGCTCGCTGGTGGACGAGTCCGGCTCCTTCCATCCGGACGACCGGATCCCGGAGCTGGTCGGCAACCTGCTGCTGCACGAGGCGGAGCGCGAGTTCCGGGCGCAGATCGAGTGGGTGCTCGCGCAGGGGATCACGCCCGCGCACCTGGACAGCCACTACCACGTGCACGAAGAGCGCGACGACCTGTTCGACCTGACGGTCGACCTGGCGCTGGAGTACGGGCTGGCGCTGCGGACGCGCGACCCGGCGCACATCCGGGCGTTGCGCGACCGCGGCTACCCGACCAACGACCACGACATCCTGGACTCGGGCAGGCACCCGCCCGCGGACAAACCGGTCGCCTTCGCGAAGCTCCTGCGCGAGCTGCCGGAGGGGATCAGCGAGTGGGCGTTCCACCCCGCCGTGGTGACCCCGGAGCTGGAGGCGATCATGGTCGACCCGCGCATCCCCGGCGTCACCGCGGTGCCCGCCGACCGGCAGTCCGACTTCGACTTCATCACCTCCGCGGAGGCGGCGGCGATCGTCGCCGAGGAGGGCATCGAGCTGATCACCTACGCGGATCTGCAGCCGTTCTGGCAGCGAGGCCGGACTGGATGAGCATCGTGTAGCGCGTCGCCGCCCGTGGCACGGCCGGTCATGCCGCGTGGTATCTTCGCACCGGCCCGGCGACGGGCGCTCTCGGCATGGTGACGGCGGCGGCGCGACGACTCCCGGCAGCCCTTGCGCTGCACACGGCGGCCGGCAAGCGCCGGGTGATCGGCGTCGCCCTGCTGCTGGCCATCCTGGTGCCGTTCGCGGGGCTCAACCGCCTGCCCAAGCTGGACACGGTGCGGGCCGACCTGGCGGCGGCGCTGGCGCCCACCGCGGAGTGCTTCCAGGGCTTCTGCGTCGAAGCCGATCCCGAGTCCACCTTCCTGGCGCGCTGGTGGCGGTTCTCGACGACCTACCTGCGCCTGGTGGCGGTCGGCATGGCCTTCGCCTTCGCCGCCGCCGGCATCGCCGAGGCATTCCTGGTGCCGGGTGTGGGCGCCGGGCACATCCCGGCCGCGCGTGCTCCCGGCCGGCTGCGGCGCATCCTCGCGGGGCTGGGCATGGGGCCGGTGGTGAACCTCTGCTCGGCCTGCGTGGTGCCGGTGTCCAGCGCCGTGCGGCGGGGCGGGCTGGGCGTGGAGGGGGCGCTGGCGCTCGTGCACGGCTCGGCGGTCCTCAACGTGCCCTCGCTGTTGATGATCGCCGTGATCTTCACGCCGGCCATCGGCGCCAGCCGGCTGCTCCTGGGGACCGCGGCCGCCTTCCTGCTCGGTCCGCTGGTGGTCGCCGTGGCCGGGCGGCGCGTGGCCGGCCACGGCGTAGCGGGCGGCGCGTGCGACCTGGCTCCGCCGTCCGTGCCCGACCCCGCCGCCACCTGGGGGCAGGTGCTGGCCGAGAGGCTGCCGGCCTGGGGGCGCGCTTCAGGGCGCATGGTGCTGCAGATGGGCCCGATCATGGTGGCCGCCGGCTTGGTGTCGGGTGCCGCCATCCAGGTGCTCCGCCCGGAGACAGTGGAGGCGTTCCTGGGCGACAACCTGGCCGGGGTCCTGGTCGCGGCGACGCTCGGCGTGCTGATCAACGTGCCGTTGCTGTTCGAGATCCCGCTGGTGACCGTCCTGCTGCTGTTGGGCGCCGGCAGTGGGCCCGCGGCGGCACTGCTGTTCGCGGCCGCGGCAGGAGGGCCGGTCACCTTCTGGGGCCTGTCCCGTGCGATCCCGTGGCGGGGGATCGGCGCCTATGCTGGGGGAACGTGGGCTATCGCGGCGGCCGGCGGCCTGTTGGTCCTGGCCGTGAGCGCGCTGCTTCCCGAGCGCCCCGCGCTGCGCCTGCACGCCGCGGAGACAGGCGAGAGGGCCGCGGCCGAGGCGCCGGATCCGGCGGTGCTCGCCCGCTTCCCGCCGCTACGCTTCGCCGACGTCAGCATCGAGTCGGGCGTGTCGGGCGACACGTACCACTCGCGCTCAACGCACAGCCTGGGCGTCAACTGGGTCGACGTGGACCGCGACGGCCGGCCGGACCTGTTCGCCGTCGGCGGCGACCCGGAGTTCCCGCCGCGGCTGTTCCGCAACCTCGGCGACGGCACCTTCGAGGCCGCGCACCACCTGCTCCCGGAGCTCCCCGCGTACGAGATGTCGGGCTCGCTGTTCGCCGACTACGACAACGACGGCGATCCCGACATCTACGTCTACACCGACCGGCAGGAGTGGTACCTGCACGGCGCCAACGTGCCGGACGGCCCGCCCAACCTGCTGCTGAAGAACCTGCTCGCCGAGCACGGCGGCCGCATCCCGGCCGGCCGGCCGCTGTTCGAGGAGGTGGCCGCGGCGGCCGGCGTCGACGACCTTGCCCCTGCGCCGTTCGGGGAGCAGCCGGCGTACCGGACCAAGGCGGCGGCGTGGCTGGACTACGACCGCGACGGCTGCGTCGACCTGTACGTGGGCCACACGGTCATGAACCGGGCCGACCTGGAGGCGCAACGCGACCGGCTCTACCGCAACCGCTGCGACGGCACCTTCGAGCCGGTAGCGGTGCCCACGAGCGCGCTGCGGTCGGGTTTCGCGGTGCTGGCGGCGCATCTGGACGACGACCTGTGGCCGGACGTGTACGTCGGCAACGTGAGCTTCGACCTGTCGTGGCCGCACCACTGGGACCAGGTCTACCGCAACCGCAACGGCGTGCTGGAGGAGCTGCCGGCGGAGGCGATCCCGGGGGTGGGCGACGACGCGCAGGCGGCGATGGGCATCGACGTGGCGGACGTCGACCTGGACGGCCGCTGGGACCTGTACATCTCCGACCTGCTTGACGGCACCCCGCACGAGAGCCCGCCGTTCGGGAACGTGCTCTATCTGGGAGGCGAGGAGGCACTGTTCGACGACAACGTCGCCGTCGCGGCCGGCGTCGCCGGCGACGACTCATGGGGAGTCAACTTTTTCGACGCCGACCACGACGGCTGGGAAGACCTGTACGTGGCGACCATGATGGGCGCCGCGTCCGAGCTGCTGTTCGCGAACAACCGCGACGGCACCTTCATCAACGTCGCCGCCGTCGCCGGCTACCAGACCGGCGAGAGCCGCGGCAGCGCGGTCGCCGACTACGACGGTGACGGCGACCTGGACATCGCCGTGATCAACCAGCACATATGCGGCAACACCCGCCCGACCTGCTCGCTGCAGTTGCTGCGCAACGACACTCCCTCCGACGGCGGCTGGCTGCAGCTCCGGCTGACCGGAACGCGCAGCAACCGCGACGCCATCGGCGCCGTGGTACGGGTGCGTGCCGGCGAGCTGACCATGATGCGCCAGGTAAAGGGAGGCTCCGGCGGCCACTCGCAGAGCACCCTGACCGTCCACTTCGGCCTGGGCCAGGCGAAGGTCGCCGACGTGGTCGAGATCGACTGGCCCTCCGGCCTGCGCACCCGCTGGCGCCGCCAGGAAGCGAACCGCCGGATCGAGGTCATCGAGGGGCAAGCCTGCCGCTCCGGCGACCTTGCCGGCTGCACGGAGGTGGAGACCGGCATCTGAGTCAGGGAGTCGCGAGTGCAGGCTGGCGGCCACCGGTCGGATCAATTGACCAATCTGTGAACCGTGGTTTACAGTCAGGACATGATCGAGGTGGTCGAGAGCGCCACCTTCAAGCGATGGGTGAGCCGGCTGCGGGATCGGCGTGCGATCGCCCGGATCAACGCCCGCCTGCGAAACGTCTCGCTGGGCAACTTCGGTGACACGAAGGCCGTGGGCGATGGGGTGTCCGAGATGCTCATCCACTACGGACCGGGCTATCGGCTCTATTTCGTCCGCGACGGCGTAACCATCGTCGTTCTGCTGTGTGGCGGCGACAAGGGGAGTCAGCAGCGAGACATCGATCGCGCCAAACGGTTGGCACGGGACTGGAGGTAGATATGGCTGAGACATTTAGCCGTTGGGAGGTGACGGAGCATCTTCGTACCAAGGAGGACGCGCGTCTGTATCTCGAAGCCTGCGCGGAGGAGGATCCGGGGGACGGCAGCCTGATTCGGGCCGCATTGAACGATATCGCGCGAGCGCAGAATGTGAGCCAACTCGCCCGTGATATCGGGATGACCCGTGAGGGTATCTACAAGGCGTTGTCGGACAACGGGAATCCCACGTTCGCTACGATAATGCGCATCACGCGGGCGTTGGGAATGCGCGTGCGGATTACGTTGTAGACGAGGTGACGTTCCGTATGCCCCACCGGTTCAAGTGGGCGTACGACCATCGTCCATGAGGGCGGCGACCTGCTCGCCCAGGTCGGTGAGGCGGTAGCCGGTCTCCAGGCTTTGCGTCAAGCCGAGCGCCTTGAGCTTGCGCACGTTCGCCTTGAAGGCCGGGGTCTCCCAGCCCATCCGCGGCGCCAGGTCGCCGGCGCGGGTGGCCGGATGGGCCCGGATGAGCGCCAGCACGCCGGCGGTCCAGGGCGCCGCGCTTCGCCGGTCGGTCGCCTGCAGGCGCGTGACCACCTCGTCGGCGCTCAGCTCGGGAAGCGGCTTGCCGGCCGGCTCGTCGGTCAGCTCGAACTCGACACGTGTGACCGTTGCGGACTCCGGCAGCCGCAGGAAGTCGGCCACCGCAACTACGCTGTCGAAACCGGAGCGGCGGAGGTCATCGGGTCCGATGTCGGGCAGACGCACGGACCGTACGCCGGTGACGTTGACTGCTCCGGACGGGCGCAGCCGGTAGACGCCGCCGACCGCTGCATGGGGGCGCTTCCAGTTGCGGAACGAGACGGTGATCCGGCCCGCCAGGATCCCCTGGCTGCCCTGAGCGTCGAACTGCATGAGTCACGGTGAGACTATCGTCTCCAAAACCAGTATACGCCAGCGGTGGGCATGCCCGCTGATCGTCCATCGCCAACGCTCGTCGTCGGGCCTCGCGCTCGCGGCGGCGTCGTGCGAGCCGCGACGACGCGCGGTTGCAAGTGATAGGATCTGCGCGGCAGATGCCGGCCGGAGCAACGAGTGTCACGGTCACCGACGACACCCTTACGGTGGAGCTCGCCGACGGACGTACCATCTCCGTACCGCTCGCTTGGTATCCCAGGCTTGTCCATGCTACGCCGCAAGAGCGGAACCACTGGGAACTGCACGCTGACGATCAGCACATCCATTGGCCCGACCTGGACGAGGACTTGAGTGTGGAGTGGCTGCTTGCCGGTCGTCCGTCGGGAGAAGGAGAGAGATCGTTCAAGCGCTGGCTCGAAGCGAAGCAGGCAGGGCGCAGCGTGAAGCTATACGACCTCCGCCGTGCCGAAAGGGCACACAAGGCTCAGGAGTAACACCCAGGGAGTCCGTCGCTTGCCCCTCGCGGGCATCCGACCGCCAAGAGGACCATGTCCGGCGAGTACTGGGCGGTGAAGCGCGCGGCCCCCCTCCGCTCAGAGCGGGCGCAGCTTGGCGAGCGTCTGCTGTACCCGCTCTCGCACGCCGCGGTCCGGGTCGGGGCCGGCGACGCGCATCGCCTCCCAGGCGCGCTCGAAGTGGCCGGGACCGGCCTGCAACTCGTTGAGCGATGACAGGATCTCGCCGAAGTATGCCTGCGTGCTGGCGATCGGCTGCTTGGCTTCCCAGTGCAGGGCGGAGTCGGCCCGCTGGTAGCGCACGTCGGCCGACAGGCGGACCGCCTCGGAGCGGTTGGGCACGCCGGCGTGCAGCGTCTCGCCCGCGAAGATCAGCGCATCTCCGGGGTGGTAGTCGGAGCGCAGCCAGTCGCCTTCCGGGCTGTCAGCTCCGTCGCCCGGCTCGACCGTGCCGGTCACCGGTACGGCGCCGTCCCGCCGCCATGCATCGGCCTGCACCGCGGTGGCGGGCACGCCCAGAAACTCCGTCCCTTTCCACCACGTCGCCCACAGTCCGTCGCGGTGCGAGCGGCGCCGCAGCGCCAGGCCGCCGACCGACTCGTCTATGTCCATCAGCGGGATCCAGCAGGTGAGCGTTCGCACCGGACGGAAGAAATAGAAGTCCTGGTGCGCCGGCGTGCTGAAGGAGAAGCGCAGCGGTCCACCCGCCCCGGCGTCGTCGGCGCGGTCGCGCAGCATGATGCGCAGGCGCGCCGCGCAGTCCTTCCAGATGAACACCTCGTCGCCGATCAGCCGTTTCAGGAACGCTACCAGCTCGGCCGAGTGGGCCAGCCGGCAGATGACGCCGTCGTCCGCGACCGCGGAGACCAGCGGCCCGTCCGAGGCCAGCTCGTTCTCGCGCGGCGCGCGGCCCGACCAGACCGGACGGTCCGTGCCGGATGCCAGGCCGGCCTCCTCCAGGTGACGTACCGCCAACTCGCGCGCCTCGCCGACCAGATCGGAATCGAGGAGCCCGCGCGCGAACACGTAGCCGTCGTCGGCGAGCCGGCGTTGCAGCAGGGCAGGCTCGGCATCGACGGCCGTCTCCAACAGCGGATTCACAGTGGGATCCCGGTCATCATAGCGGACATCGTTCCGGTGCGGTGGGCTCACTTCGACGGCGAAACAGCTCGCAACTACGTTGGCGGAACTTGACTTAGTCTAAACTAAGTCGTATATCGAGCCCATGAAGACTGCGAGTGTTCATCAGACGAAGACCCATCTCTCCCGGATGCTCAAGGAGGTGCAGGCGGGGGAGACCATCGTCATCCTCAACGGCACGACGCCGGTCGCACGGCTGACCGCCATCGACCGCCCGGCGCCACGGCGCCCGAAGGTAGGTACCCTCACCTCGTCGCCGGTGCGGTACTCGGCCGACGCGTTCCAGCCGCTCTCCGACGAGGACATGCGTGAGTGGGGTCTGTGAACCGCTACCTGCTGGACACCTGCACGCTGATCTGGCTGTGTACCGAGCCGAAGCGGCTTTCGGCGACGGCGACGGACGCGATCGAAGCCCCGGACACCGTTCTGCTCCTGAGCGACGTGTCGGCCCTGGAAGTCACCTTGAAGTGGAACGCGGGCAAGATCACCCTGCCGGATCCGCCTCGGCACTGGATCGAGCAACAGATCGCTGCCTGGAGCCTGGACAGCCTGAGCCTGCAGCGGGCCGACATCTATCGCGCTTCCGAGTTGCCGGCGCATCACCGCGACCCGTTCGACCGCCTGCTGGTGGCAGCCGCGCTCGGCGCCGCGGCCACGATACTCACGCCGGATGAAGCGATTCACGCGTATCCGGTGAGCTGCCGCTGGTAGCACGCCGTGCCGAGTCTCGACCCCGATGTCTGGGCGCCGATCCTGCTGCCGGCTCCGCAGCGCCTCCGGAGCGAGGAAGGCGGTCACAGGCTCCGGTCCGGCCGGCTGATCCACCTGACCGGAGGGGATCGGGCCGCGCCGCCGCGCATCAGCATCGGTGCCCGACGCGCTCGCGGATGAACCCGGCCACGGACAGATCCCCTTGGGCTACGTCCGCCGAGTATCGGGCTGGCGAGTCGGCACGGAGGTCACCATGCGGCTCTTCGGGATGTAGTTTCAACCTTCCCGAACTTCCGTGCGTGGAGCGAATGCCGACCTACCTCTCGGCCGCCGGGCCCTGCCGGACCGTCGCCGTCGGCGATACAGCCACTGCGATGGCCACTACTTGCTGGATGGCCTGTCCGCGGCGCCGCAGCAGAGTTGTGCTAAGGCTGTTCGACACCGACCGGGGCGCCAACAGCCATTGGAGCGCTGCTGGTAGTGGGTCGTACCATCTGACTTCGTACTATAATCGGAAGTATGGGAGAGGGGATTGTTTGACGGCGGCCGAGCTTCGCGAACTCACTGATTGGGCCAGAGGTCGCACCGGTCGGGCCGATGATGCGCGCCGCGCGCGCGTCATTCTGCTGCTCGCTGAAGGACTCACGTGGGACGTGGTGCGCGAACGCGCGCAGTGCAACCGCGGCTTCGTGGCGATGTGGGCACGCCGCTTTCGCGCCGAGCGATTGGCCCGACTGTACAGCCGGCACCGCGGTCAGAGGCCGTTTCGCTGCACGCTGAGCGCGGAGGCCACGATCCTCAACGCTACCCGCAAGCCGCCAACCGATGGTTGTACGCACGGGAGCACCCGCCGCCTGGCGGCCAAGCTGGGGTGTCGCAAATGATGGTGGCGCGGGTGCGAAGCAAGCGCGGGCTGCGGCCGCACCGGTTGGAGCGCTACATGAGCTCCAACGATCCGGACTGCAAGCGGAAGGCCGCCGACATCATCGGGCTGTACCTGAACCCGCCTGTGCACGCGGCCGTGTTCTCCGTGGATGAGAAGACCGCGATTCAGGCGGTTGGTCGCAGCGATCCGGTGCTGCCGCTGTCGGCGAGTCTGACGAGCAACCTCGCCGGTCTTCGTATCGAACCGCCGCGTACAGCGCCAGGGTGCCGCGCTGGTAGTACTCGGACCCATGCCGTTCGGCCCAAAAGCTGCGGCGGCACACTTCCGAGCAGTTCGTGGCGTTCCTGCGCGACATCGTTGGCGCATCAGCCGGCTGGGCAGGAGACTCACGTGATCGCCGACAACCTGTCGGCGCACAAGACGAAGCGAGTGCGGGATTTTCTGAGCGACCACCCGACGGTGAGGCTGCACTTTACGCCGACCTACTCATCGTGGCTGGACTAGGTTGAGCTGTGGTTTGCAAGATTCGCGAGACGTGCGGAATCTTCAGCTCGGCGGCCGATCTGAAGAGCAAGCTGATGCGATACATCCACAACAAGATCGGCGCGTGGTGAAGTGACATTACGTTGATCCGTCACTCCATATCGGTACATAAATGACCGTCTCGTTACAGTCCACTAGCGCTTCGGGAGCTACCCCTTGAGGGCGGGGGTGGGCTGGTCCTCTGTCGCCAACGCCGACATGGATCTATCGCTGCTATTGCATTCATATCGTCGTTGCATGAACAATCTGAAGTAGAAGGAGTTTGTGATGAATGGAGCAGAAGACGCCTACAGTGCGGCAATCACCGCCACCGCTGAGTTTATCAGCGGATCTGCGATCGTTATCTTATCTGTTCTTTCAGGTCTATATGTGCTGCAGCTGGTATTCGCAATCTATCGAGGAGCCGAGTTAACTCTTATGACGAGGTCGGACAATACTATTGTAAGGGTGCGTCTCTGGAGCCACCTGAGAGACTACAACCACGGCCTTCGTGATGCATGGGTGTTTTTCGTGCTAGCGATTCTTCTTCCGGTATTCCTAAACTCATTGTCGGGTCTGATTCCCCTAATTGGTCTTAAGGAGCGGGTGTTAGAGTTGGCGAGACCTCAGGATCGTATCGGCTTAACCAATGATGGAATACCGGAAATGTCGAGTTCCGTTCGCGATCTGGAAGTGGCAGTTCTGTCTTCGGTAGATCGCGCTCTCGAAGCTGTCGAGCCCGGGGGCGACACGACGCATTTGGAAGAAATTAAGGCGTCTGTAGAGACCCGAATGCCGGATATAAGGGGCCGAATATCATCGCTTCAGAACATTTGGGTCCAAGTGCTCGAACAGCGACGCCGCGAGCAGTCAAAGGAACTTGAGGGGTTGTCCCAGAGAGCAGAAATGCTGTATCCCACATGGCTCTACCATCTATGTCTTGCGTGCATCGGTGTGCTAATTACTCTTGAATTCTCGTACGTTCATACGTTCCGACGAAGCGCCCCCGATTGGATACCGTTATTGCTCGCAGCGCTTGTCTTAGACTTGATAACCCTGTTGGTATTGGTCTTTGTTGTCGGTAATCCCGCCGATTGGAGAGGCGCTGCTCCGCACAAATACACGCAATTGATGTATGTCGTGGCAACATGTGCTGCGCTTGTTTCGAGCTTCGTCATTCTGATAACAGCTAGGATTGCCGGATTGCTGTTTCATGAACTTGCCCTTACATCTAACGAAGATCGTAACAGAAGAAAAGGGGTGATCAGAAGGAGAACCACGCTCGTGTTTAGGCGCCCAAAGTCGTCAAGTGGTCCGGGACTTAGTTAGAGTAATGCGAAAGTCAGTTCTCGCATTTGTGCTCGCTGTAAATGCAGTGGCGCTCACGTCTGGGCTCGTGGCCGTGCTCGGAATGCTGGGTCTTCGCGATCAGGAAATCGTTAGACAAGAAGAGGAGATTGAGTCGTTGCGAGAAACGATGATCAATGCAAGGGGTGAGATGGCGCGACTAAATGCTCGGATTAGCGAAATGTATATTGAATCTACTTACGGGAATTACTTGTCGAGGGCAGATTGCATTACATTTGTGGACACGCCTGCTGGGAAAGAATATGTGGTAGGAGAAGTTGGCTCCTTTTCCGGAACAAACGTAGAATTCAAAGGGTTTGTCTGGCGGTATGGACAGGCCTACGAGCCAGTGTACGAGGAGGGGGTCGCTATAGTGGATAGGGTGGGCCGATGGGGCGATATAGGTGGCTCCGACCACGACATAATGACAGACAACATAAACATGTCGTTGGGCTTCCCGATCGGCACGCGGCACGTCACGGTCCGGTACGGCGACTGGGGCGGCAATATCAACCTTTCGATCAACGCCGACTTTCGGAGCTACTCGACGTTCGCCGACATTAGAGATCACCCTTTTCCCGGAGTCGATATGGTGATTAGGGAGGCGGACTTTACCAACCACAGAATTGGGATGCTGGAGTTCAGAGCGACCTCAGCGGAGAGCATAGAGAGTATGATGATTGGTGGTCAGGAATTGATTATAGATGATATATGCTGGGAGCAGGAGCAAAGCGATCGTGTTTTCGATGTCGGAGAGGGATGGGTCGAGGTGTTTGATGTGGGAAGTGAGGTGGTCTTCGAGGACGCTATCGGGGAGACTCATGAGGTGATTGTAACTGGGTATTACTTGCTAATGATAGGCGGAAACCTCCATTTGACGTATGCGTATGAGAACGACGGCATAGAGATTCTGATTCTCGCAGAACAGGTGAGTTCGTTCGGGGGTGATACGAAGATTGCTTACTGGAATCCGCGGACCGGGGAGCGACAGGAGGGTTTGACAGGTGCCAGCGACTAATGGAATGGACCTGCAGGTTTGACTCATTCGCATGAGATGGGTGTGGTTAGAGTGGATCTGAAATAGGTCGGGAGGGGCGGGAATGTCGGGAACCGGGCAACCGTGAGTTGCGGGGATGCGGGATCGGCAGCGCGTTGATGCGGAAACACCGAGAGATGCGGGGCCCGGATGATTGTCATGCCGGTGCCGCAGCGTCTCCGGCGGGAGCGGGGAGATCACATACTCCGACCAAGCCGGCTGATCCACCTGACAGGTGGGGATTCGGCGGCACTGCTGCGAATCGGCGCGGGGGTGCGCGACGCGCTCGCCGGTGCCGGGGCGGGCTGGCACTTCACCGCGCACGGCGGGTCGGGACCAGAGATCGGCGCCACGGTCGCGATCGATCCTGCGCGTGTGACCAGGGCACAGGGCTACGTGCTCGCCGTCGGCCGTGAGCGCATCGACATCGTCGGCCATGACGAGGCGGGCGCCTTCTACGGGGCGATGACGCTCCGGCAGATCGCCCGCCAGGCGCGGGGCGGCGTCCTGCCGTGCCTGCGGATCGCCGACCACCCCGACATCGCCCACCGCGGCCTGATGCTCGACATCAGCCGCGACCGGGTGCCGACCATGGAGAGCCTGTACGGCCTGGTCGACCTGCTCAGCGAGTGGAAGGTCAACCAACTCCATCTCTACACCGAGCACACCTTCGCGTACCGCAACCACCGTGAGGTCTGGGCGGACTGGTCGCCGATGACGGGCGAGCAGGTGATGGAGCTGGACGCCTACTGCCGCGAGCGCTACGTCGAGCTGGTGCCGAATCAGAACACCTTCGGCCACCTGGCCCGCTGGTTGGTCCACCCGCGCTACCGGCCGCTGTGCGAGGACGACGATCCCGCGGTCTTCTACCCGCATCGCGGCCTGTACGGTACCCTCTGCCCGACCGATCCCGGCTCGATCCCGCTGGTCGACGAGTTGCTGGAGGAGTTGCTCCCGCACTTCACCAGCCGGCAGGTGCACATCGGCTGCGATGAGGCGCGCATCGGGCTGGTCCGGTCGCGGCGCATCGTCGAGGAGCGGGGCGCGGGACCGGTCTACCTGGACTACGTGCGGCAGGTGCACGATCTGGTCCGCCGGCGCGGGCTCACGACGCAGCTCTGGGGCGACGTGCTCATCAGCCACCCCGAACTGGCCGCCGAGCTGCCGGACGGCGCGATCCCGGTTATGGAGAACTACTCGGCGGACGCGCCGTTCGACACCTATGCCGAGACCTGCGTGCAGGCCGGGCTGCCGTTCTACCTGTCGCCGGGGATCAACTGCTGGAGCACGATCATCGGCAACACGGCCACCGCGCTGACCAACATCCGCCGCGCCGGTGACTGCGCGGTGCGGCACGGCGCGGCCGGCCTGCTCAACACCCACTGGGGCGACAACGGCCACTGGCAGCACCTGCCGGTCGCGCTCCCGGGTTACGCGTACGGTGCGGCCATGAGCTGGGCGCCGGCGGCGAACGCGGACCTGGACCTGCCGGCCGCGCTGGACGCGCACGCCTTCCGCGACGGCGCCGGCGTGATGGGCCGGCTGGTCTGCGAGCTCGGCGACGTGTCCCGCTGCCACGACGCCCTGGCCGGCTCGCACGGGCCGCTGACGGCGTGGATCCTCATCGGCCTGCCCGGCATTCTGGAGCAGCTCGCCGGGCTGACCCAGGAGGCGCTCGGCATGGCGGGGGAGCGCCTGGAACAGGTGATGGCGCCCCTGGCCGCGGCACGCATGGAACGGCCGGACGCGGAGACGATCGCCGCGGAGCTGCGCAACGGCGCCGGCCTGTACCGGCATGCGCTGCACCTGTGGGCGGCACGCATCCGCGCGCACGGCACGCCGGTGGCGAAGCGCGAGCTCTCGAGCGACGCGGAAGCGTGGCCGCGGCGCAGCATCGACGCCGAGTACGCCGCGCTGCCGGCGCCCGACCGCGCGGCGCTGGCAGCGGAGCTCGCGCCCCTGGTCGACGACTTCCGGCGCCTCTGGCTCACACGCGACCGGCCCGGCGGCCTGCATGACAGCACCGGCCGCTTCGAACGGCTGCTCGCCGTCTACCGCGGGGACGTTCCGTAGGCGGTATCGAGCCGTCCCGAAGCGAAATGTCCAGTCTCCGGTACACTCCAACTCCATGCAGTCCCAACACATCGAATTCCTGGAACTCCTGAACGGGCAGGTGCAGTACGTCGTGCCGCGCTGGCAGCGACGTTATCGATGGGGAGAAGCCGACATCAAGCGTCTGGTCGAAGACCTCGTTACCGTTGCGGATCGCGGCGATGGTGCAGCGCACTACGGAGGCACACTGCTCACGTTCCCGGAGCCGGGGCCGGCCGGGGTCGTCAAAACGATCCGCGTGGTCGACGGCCAGCAGCGGCTGACGACGGTGAGCATCCTGTTGGCCTGTATCGCCGACTACCTTGGTCCGGACGGTGAGTGTGGCGACTGGACCGCTCAGCTCATCCGCGACGATCGCCTGACGAACCCGGGCAAGCCGAAGGAAAAACGCCGGAAGCTACGGTTGCAGGATGGAGACGAGGAAGAATACCGGCGCGTTCTCGACGGCGACACGGCGGGCTCAAGCGCCGTGGCACAAGCGTGGCGAGTCGCGCGCAGGCTCGTCCGCAGCCACGGAGCGGAGCGCTTGCTGAAGGGACTCACAGCGTTTCGGGTGGTGAGCATCGGGCTTGGCAAGAACGATGATCCTCAGCAGATCTTCGAGAGCTTGAACGCCACTGGCCGCCCGCTTACGGAGAGCGAGAAAGTCAAGAACTGGCTGTTGATGGGACTTCGCGACGAACAGCAACAGGAGCTGTACGAGAGTCACTGGCTTAAGATCGAGCGAGTGCTCGAAGCGCGGGATACGACGGAGCCGATCGACCTGTTCCTGCGAGACCTCCTGCGCTGGCGGACGGGCGAGATCCACGGCATCGATCGGGTCTATGAGGGACTTCGAAGATGGGCCGTCGGGCACGGGCACGCAGCGGATCGCCCGGCGCTGTGTCGTGACCTCGCTCGGCTTGCAACGCTGTACGGCATCCTGACCGGCACGACGGGAGAACACGGCGACCGCGAGGTCGAGCGAGAACTGCGCCACCTGCGAGCGATGGGCATCGACATCCACCGTCCGCTGACTCTGCGGCTCTTGGACGATGCATCCGGCGATGCAACGGGCATGACAAACGCGGAGTTGGCGAAGACCCTGGCGGGGATAGCAACCTGGACCACCAGGCTGTGGGTGGCCGACCGTGCGACCGCCGGGATGAACAAGGCGGTGGTGGAGATGGCGCACGCGCCCGGGCCTAGAAACGGCGAGGACGTGGCCGAGTATTGGCATGCGCGGATCCGCAGGCTCCGGAATACGCGCGTCGGAGTCCCGAATGACCAGGAGGTCGCCGAGGGGATCCGGACGCGCAAGGCCTACGGCGGAAGCGCCAGTCGTTCTTCATTCGCAGTGCTGTGCGCGTTGATGGAAGCCGAACGCCCCGATGAGGCTCCGTCGCGTAACCGGTTGACGATCGAACACGTCATGCCACAAAAGCTGACGAAGAGCTGGACACGTACGCTTGGTGACGATGCCGAATCGATACACGGGAGGCATTGCGACCGACTCCCGAACCTGACTCTGAGCGGCGACTCGACCAACCCCAGCATGGCTTCCGGCACATTTGACGAGAAACGGGAGGTGTACCGGAGCAGTCCGATCGGCATGACGCGGCGCATCGCGGACGAGCCCGATTGGGATATGGGCGCGCTCGAACATCGAGCAGCGGACCTCGCGCGTCAAGTGCTGAATCGCTGGCCGTGGCCGGATCAGGGGAGTGCCCCGCCGATCGATTCAGCCATCAGGTGGCGTATCCACGACGGCCCTTGGCACACCGAGAATACCGCAAGCCAGTTGGTTCTGAACGTCGCAGGGGCGCTCCTGAGCCGCGATCCGGCCAACGCTGAACGATTGGCAGGGGATTCACTGAGCTCGAACGTGCACCCTGCCACGCTCTACCCGCCCGGGAGAACAGCCGGGACGCTTACAATGTACGCGATACCCGGACATGAGAGTTTCGTGCTCTATCCATACGACAACCGTGACGCGTGCGCGGAACGTTGCCGGAAGATGGGGGATCGTTGCGGCGTCAGGGTCGATGTGGAGCTTGATGGAGCGAACAGCCTCCAAGCCTTCTGGAGGTTCCTCAAGCAACACGCGGGCGGTGTTCCGGGACAAGTGGACAGTTGGCGGGGGCCTAATCAGTGGACAGCCCGCGTGAACTCCCTGGGCGATAGAATCGGCATCTACGTCGGAGACGAGCGCCACTCGGTTTACATCCGGGCTGGCGAATCTGAGAGATCGGATGAGCGGGCGACCCGAATGCGGCACTACTCCCGCATGATCGGTGAGCAGATGAGCGATCAGGAACTTGCAGCGAATCCTGAGAAGCACGTCAAAGAAGGCAGGACGGTGCCGGTGCAGAGGCACTGGTCACGGGATGACGAAGACGAGTGGCCGGAAGCTGCGCAGTGGATCGTGGAACAGTGCGACCGGTTGCGGATTCTGGCGTTAGGTTAGCCGCAGTGCAGGACACGGACGTGGGGCCACTACATCCCCCCACCGTGGTGGCGTCCGGCCGTGGCCCCCATTGGCTCTGAAGATCCCGCTGGTGGACACCATCAAGGAGACCGGAAGTCGAGGTCATGCCGTGGAGGCAGTACAGCGCTCATCCGGAGTTCCACCACGGCCGCTACGAGGTCCTGGAGGCGGGCGACTTCCCCGGCCGGTGCCTCAACCTGGGCAAGGGCACCAATTGGTACGGACCTGCGCGCCTTCCACCGCGGCACGCCGAACCGTTCCGAGCACCCGCGGCTGGAGCTGGGCTGATCTGCACTCGTTGCCGTGGTACGCCGGTACGCCGAGTACGATAGGCTCTCCGAGCGCGGGCATGAGCTGCTCGCGCGGTGACACGTCCTGGGCTGAGCGGCTCAAGACCGCCCGCTCCAACGCGAAAGTGCTGCAAAGAGGTCTGCGTGAACCCGCATCGCGAGCGCGAGCCGGCCGGTACCCATCCGTTTCGGATATGCTTCAGTTACACTCGATCGCTTGAAGCTCCTCTTCAAGCTGGGAAGCTTCCGGGACTCCTACTCTCACGAGAGAGGAAACGACGTGGTCAACACGGGTCCGTAACTCGCTACGCCGACGGAGTGATGGAGGTTGCTGCTGTCGGATTGCATCAATCATGGCGCAGACTCGCCGGCCAGCGTCGTAATCGACCCAGAACATGCCGCTATCGGGATGCGTCGTGAGCCATGATTCGGCGGCTGAGATGACGAAATCCAGGTGGGTAGGTCGTGGTTCCACTTCAAACAGACTCAAAGCGACATGGTACGCAGTGAATCGGCGAGCGAGCGGCTGGAGGATAGGTAGCAGCGGAGCCATACGGTCGACACCGTCTGGCGTCAGGCGGCAGCGTGGAGGCCGGGAGTAGCCGTCGGCCAGAAACAGCGCAGCGACCGCGCGGCCAAGGTTGATCTCCACAGCCATCGATCCGAGGTCAAACTGACGCCAGCCGCGACTTTGTTTCAGGCGGTCGACAAGCCTCGACCGAATGTGAACCGCCTGCTGCTCGCTAATGTCTTGTCCGCCGAAATAAAGATTGTCGACATACCGGAGCAACACGTCGCAGACGTCGAAGAACGGTTCGTCGGGCAAAGACGTGATCAGGTTCAACGCGAACGCGTCCATCTCCGGCTGCTCCATTCCAGGAAGGCAGTGCGCTATCAACTTGAAGTAAGCGGCATTCCAATTAGACAACTCAGAGTCGTATTCGGGTGTTTCGTCCCATTGTGCGCCGTTCGCTAGCGTCGTCCAGGTCCCGTAAGATTTTGCGACGCTGTGCAAGCAAGGGTCAGCAACGCCGTCGAAGAGGTCGCACGCACTGTTGAGCCACGGCGTTGCAACATAGAGGTTCGCGTAGTCCTTCGGCAGTGGAGGTTGGGGCAAATCGTACTCTGCTTCAACATCGGAACCGCGCAACGAGATTCCGGTCCGTATGCGCAATTGTCGCAAGGGAAACTGAGGCCACGTAGGCTCCTCTATGGCGCGATCTAACCACGACAGCTCGGTATCGATGGCGGCGTTCACTCGGCGCTGATCTGCGTCAACGCGAGTTGCCGAATGCTGACCTTCGCTACGCGTACGAACGCACGCCGCGAACGCGGTCCTCATGATCGCGATCGGGAGACGTTCATCTATCGCCGTAAGCAGATCGGATACGGCACGAAAGCCAGGTATCGCGGCGCAATCATCTCGTGCTGCGAGTTCAAGAATGGCTCGGCGGTCCCCCTGAGCGTTGCTATGGTTCAGCAAGTGAGTCCATCCAGTGAAGGCGATCGCCACTGAGTTGAACGATAGACTGCCTTCTGGCCCGAACGGGCTTTGCTGGCTATGCAAGGCGTTCTCAAAGATCGTCCGCGCCCAAGTATCGGTCCGGCTGCGCAGACCGTGATCGCCATCTCTCATCGCGAGCGTAGCAGCGGCCGCCACTACCCATTGGTGAGTCTTCGGGAGATTCGCCGCAGATGCTGCTTGGCGTTGAGCCCACTCGACCGCTGCTTCAACTAGCTCTGGCGAAGAGTTGGTCGGATCTTCCAGCGCCGACATGATACGGTACTGCAGCAACTCATCGGCATGCTGATCCTCGAATTCCTTGCTCAGATGTGCGAGATGGCGCTCTTCGTCCTCCGGAACCACGTACTCCATAACCTGCGTACCGTCGGGCCGAGCCACTGATCTCCAGTTGCGCGAATCGACTATGTTGAGCGCATGGAACACCATGAAGTCGGGGTGGCCTTGGTGAGACCGTTCGCCGTACGGACCGAGCCGCGCGGCCGCGGCTCGCAGAAGAGAAGCCAAACGGTCTCGGTGCTCCAATGGCGGGGAAGTCGCGTATTGCGGAAGGAGATCGTAGAGCGAACAGAGCGTGACGGGGCGACCGGCCGAGTCCCCCACGATGTCACCTCTGTGACGTTCACTCTGGGCCAGATCCTGATCAAGACACAGGAGTTCGGGACACGCCGCGAACGCAACCGCGGCGCCGCGCGACAGTGGCCAGTGCACGCGCAGGAGATCGACGGCGACCAAGAGATACGCGGCCGGCGGGTTCGATGAACCGAGCAAATCGGCGAGCACAGTATCGACTGATTCACCATTCTCTATGCGGGTTTGTCCCCACTTGCCAAGTGCCATCAGTGCTGTGGTGACGACCGTGTCCCGGCCGCGAAATGCTCGCGCCCACGCGTAAGACTGTGGGTATGGAAACTCTCTCTTTCCGTCGGCGAACGTGATGGTTATCGCGTCCGCGGTGCCGGATTGGTCACGGCTATAGAAGGACACCGCGTGGTCGACGATCTGGCGTATCAGGTTCAGACCAGTAGGCTGTGCGTGGCAAAGCAGATCGTGGAACGGTCCGAGTTCCGGCGACGGTAACATGAATAGGTGATTCGAATATCCGAAGGCAGCACGGAAACTGGGGGACGGATCGACCTCCTGGGGTGCACGGTCTGGTTTCAGCGCACCGATCACGAATTTCGCAAGCGCTGCAGGGACGGCACGCGCGAGAGAGCCTGGGAACTTAAGAACTTCGCCGACCAATGTATCGCCATGGCGGCGTCCGTTCAGAGACGTCAAATACGTGGCGGCGAGTGAGGGGATGTGGTGACAATGTGACAGAAACGCGGTTCGAAGGTTGGTCTCCAGCAGTAACACGTGCTCGTTGCTCAGCGCGCCACCGAACGGTCGGCGAAATGTTCGATGGTGAACTGAATGGTGGGCGCTCTCGATCTCTGTGAGCCAGCGGTGTAGGGACGACACCAGCTTAGGAGTGAGTTGATCTTCGCGGAGAAGGCACCAGCCGGCGTAAAGATCTGCCACGTCGGGGATAACCGCTGGTGGAAGACGCCCTTCCACACTGAGCAGCCAGGAGATCAGGCGCCACCACGAGGGAGCGTGCGGAAAGTGCAGATGCTCAGGAATGGTGGCCGGGTCGACGCCCGGACTAGCGAACTCACGGGCAGGAACAGAGTCAACGGCGATGACCGTCCGGATGAGTTCGCGCAGGAGAGAGGCGTCCGAGGCCAGCAGGTGGCGCGAGATCCGTCTCAGACAATCAAGGGCGACCTCCGATCGGACCGGGGCCAGAAGAACGGCCCGACGCCAGGAGCCGTGTGAACCGGCTTGACTGACGTCGTCGAGCAGCAACCGCCAACCGGAGTCATCGTCGCCACGTTCGAGCGACAAGCGCGCCGCAAGTTCGACGCCGCGGACCAGAGCGGCGGGGGCAGGCCGTTGCAACGCCAAACGCTTTCTGATTGCCGGCTGGGAGTATAGTACATTGGCGATCGCCCAGTCACGATATATGTCGTGACGAAACTCCACACGGTCGCTGCCGAGGTCGCGCAGAGCTTGGCGCTGGACTAGGGCATCAATGGCCTGTGACGGATGCCCACGCGGATTCGTCAGTTCTGTTCCCGCGATTGCGTGCTCGGCAAGGTCCTGCAGCAACCTGGCCCGGTCGCGCCGACCATCAATCCCCCCGTCGGCGGTTCGCCACCACTGCTCGGCCATGTCGACCTCGGTGCGGAACGTCTCGGTGCTTGGGCGGTCGGCCAGACGCGAGAGACGGAACAGGTTACGAGCCACCGCGCGGGCCGCGTGCGACTCCGCGAGCAACGGGCCAAGTTCCGGGACTGCGCTTCGAAGCTCGTCCACTTCCGGGCCACTCAGTTCATCGATGGTGACAGCGTCAGTACGCCCTAGGCTGTCGAGCGCGTCGGCCGGCAGCCAGTTGGGGTCATCGGAGCCTCCGAAGTCGCTCCGTGCTGTCGCGATTACGCTCACGCCGGGAACGGTCGCCGCTTCGCGAACCAAGTCCTTGACCGTGAGACGTTCTTCCTGAGTAAAGAAATCGAGACCGTCGAGGAAGATGATAGTGCTACCGCTGGCCACCATGTCGAGCAACAGGTCGTGGGCGGTGCCATCGAAGTTGAGCATCGCTCGCATTCGCATCCAGCCTCCGCGTGGTGTGCGGCGTGGGCTGAGGACGATGATCGTCGCGTCCTTCGACAGCTCCTCCGCTACGTGTTTCAGGAGCGCTGATTTGCCGACGCCGGCTTCGCCGCGGATCTCGACGTAGCGTCCTTGATCCAGCGCAGTGCGAACTGCGGTCATCCTTTCGACCCGTGTCAGGGCCGCACCCCCAACTCGATCTCCGATGTCTTCAAGCGCAAGACGGGACGCGTCGGCGATTGCCCGGCGCGCCTCCTGATACCTCCGGATACCGATAAGCCGGAACGCTCCCTTGCGAACGCGATCGATCAATCGTTCGCGTGTCCAATCTCCTCCGCTGGTTGCGGTCTCGATTGCAGCCTCGACGAGAACGCGCCGGAAATCATCCGCGCGAGACACTTCGTCGTGGTGCAATGCGCGGGCCGCGCGTTCTATGTCCAAGGTTGTGGCTATAGACCCTGGCGCGGTGTAGTCAAATGGGAGAATGTGAAAGCGCGATAACAGGCCCCACACCGTTTCGTCGTCGTATGCCGCTCTTGCAGAGCGCAGGTTGTTTTCAAACGTCTCGACGAATGTTCGCATGTGCTCGTTGGCTGATCCGGGACGACGAATCCGGTCCATGAAAGTCCTGGGATTGCCCAACACTCGTGCCCAGGTCAGGACCTGCTGATAGAATGCCTCAATCCGATGGGAGCTGCGGGCGACCGCGACCGCGAATTCATGGCGATTCGTCAGGAACTCCGATTGTCGAGACGCTTCGCCGATCTGAACAACAACGTCACGAAAGGCTTGATCCGACGGCGCGAAGCTTGCAGTCCGCTTGACCTGAATCTCCAAGACAGCGCTGCAACCTTGGTCGTCGTGAGTGTGGACGACGATGTCGTCGAGCGGATGGCCCTCGGAACCGCGCTGGAACTCGATGCGAGCGATTGTGGTGCCGGGCAAGCCGCGTGGCTCACTACCGACGAGCATCGCGAGTAAGTAGTGGGCGCCGACCTGACCCTCGAAGTGGGCGCCCGCGGGGCCGGTGGATGCCGGCGCGCTCGGTCTCATGATCTTGTCATGCAATCCGGCGCCGCAGTGTCGGCTGAGCCCGGGGCGGCGAGGTGCAGGGCGCGGCGACCGTGCGCCCCTTCGATCATGACTCTGGACATCTGCAATGCAGCACCGTGAACCGTCGGGTCATGGAAGTAGTATACTCAAGGGGCGTGTGGGTGGGAGTTCTCCCCTGGGTCGGATTCGCCGGCCAGCGCCGTAAGTCACCACCCGCGCGGCATGCCGATGGCCATGGGCAAGAAGAAGCTTCCTGAGCGCGACATCCGGACCACGTTCATCACGCCCGCGCTGCGGGGCGCCGGCTGGGGAGAGAAGAGACAGATCCGAGAAGAGCTCTCCTTCACGAAGGGCCGAATCACGGTTCGTGGCAAGCTGGTCAGCCGTGGTCAGGGGAAGCGAGCCGACTACGTCCTCTACTACAAGCCCAACGTTCCCATCGCCGTGGTCGAAGCCAAGGACAACACCCATGCCATGGGCGACGGCATGCAGCAGGCGCTGGACTACGCCGAGACTCTGAACATCCCATTTGCGTTCTCCTCGAACGGCGAAGGCTTCGTCTTCCACGACCGGACGGGGACCGGCGCCGAACGGGAATTGACGCTCGCACTTGACGCCTTCCCGTCCCCGGAAGACCTGTGGGCGCGTTATCGTGCGTGGAAAGGACTCAATCCAGCGGCCGAGTCGGTCTTCCTCCAGGACTACTTCGACGACGGTGGCGACAAGACACCGCGATACTACCAAGTCAACGCCATCAACGCCGCGATCGAAGCCATCGCGAAGGGCCGCGAGCGCATCCTGCTGGTCATGGCGACGGGGACGGGCAAGACCTACACCGTGTTCCAGATCATCTGGCGGCTATGGAAGGCCGGTCGCAAGAAACGCATCCTGTTTCTGGCCGACCGGAACGTGCTGGTCGATCAGGCCATGGTCAACGACTTCCGACCGTTCGGCCGGGCGATGACCAAGCTGTCGACCGGATCAGGGACCCTCGAACGCGTTTCGCCGGCGGACACGAACCCCGCGCGCGCCCGCAACCGGCGCATCGACACGTCGTACGAGGTCTATCTCGGCCTGTACCAGGCGATTACCGGACCCGCCGAAAGCCAGAAGGTGTTCCGCGAGCTGTCGCCCGACTTCTTCGACTTGGTCGTGATCGACGAGTGTCATCGCGGCAGCGCCGCAGCCGATTCCGCGTGGCGCGAGATCCTCGACTACTTCTCGTCCGCCACGCAGATCGGACTCACCGCCACGCCCAAGGAGACGCACTACGTCTCCAACATCGACTACTTCGGCGAACCCGTGTACACCTACTCCCTGAAGCAGGGCATCCAGGATGGCTTCCTCGCTCCCTACAAGGTCGTCAAGGTTCACATCGACCGGGACGTGGAAGGGTACCGCCCGGAGCAGGGGCAGCTCGATCGTGAGGGCATCGAGGTCGAGGACCGTATCTACAACACCACCGATTTCGACCGCGTGCTGGTACTGGACGAGCGCACAAAGCAGGTGGCGCGAAAGGTCACGGAGTACCTGAAGGAAAGCGGAGACCGCTTCGCCAAGACGATCGTCTTCTGCGTCGATCGGGAACACGCGGGGCGCATGCGCCAGGCGCTCATCAACGAGAACGCCGACCTGATTGCCGGAAATCACCGCTACGTGATGCGGATCACGGGCGGCGACACTGCGGGGCAGGCAGAGCTGGGCAACTTCATCGACCCTGAATCCCGCTATCCGGTGCTGGTCACCACGTCGCGCCTCCTCTCCACCGGTGTCGACGTTCAGACCTGCCGGCTGATCGTGCTCGACCGCATCGTCGGCTCCATGACCGAGTTCAAGCAGATCCTCGGGCGCGGTACCCGAATCCACGAGGAGACGGACAAGCTCTACTTCACGCTGATCGACTTTCGCGGGGCGACCAACCACTTCGCCGACCCCGAGTTCGACGGCGAACCGGCGCAGATCTACGAGCCGGGCGAAGGCGAGCCCATCGCGCCGCCTGATCTGGATGACAGCGACGAGAGTTCGGCTGACGATACGCAATCGGAGCCGACCGAGGGCGTCGGTACGAAGGTGTTCGTCGACGGCGTCTCCGCGCAAATCCTGGCCGAGCGGGTGGAGTACCTGGATCCATCGGGCCGGTTTGTCACCGAGTCCCTGCGCGACTTCATGCGCAAGGCGTTGCGGAAGCGCTTCGCCAGTCTGGATGACTTCCTGAACCGCTGGCGGGCGGCTGATCGCAAGCAGGCGATCGTCGAGGAACTGGCTGCCGAGGGATTGCGCGTGGATGTGCTCCTGGAGGAACTGGGCCGGGATCTCGCCCCCTTCGACCTGATCTGCCATGTCGCCTTCGACGCCAAGCCGCTGACGCGGCGCGAGCGGGCCGAGCAGGTAAGGAAGCGCGACGTGTTCGGCAAGTACGGTGCAAAGGCGCGCTCGGTACTCGAAGCTTTGCTTGTCAAGTACGCGGACGACGCCGTGCTCGATCTTGACGATCTCCGCATCCTGACTCTTCCGCCCCTGACCGATCTCGGCACGCCGGTGCAGCTCGCGAGAGCATTCGGCGGCAAGCAGGGCTTCGTCGACGCCGCCAAAGAGCTGGAGGCCGCCCTCTATCAGGAGATCGCTTAGGCCATGTCCGTTCGCACGCTCATCAAGTCCATCCAGGACATCATGCGCCAGGACACCGGCATCGACGGCGATGCCCAGCGCATCAGCCAACTGTGCTGGATGTTCTTCCTGAAGATCATCGACGACCAGGATCAGGAACTGGAACTGATGCACGCGGACTACGTGTCACCGATCCCACGGCAATACCGCTGGCGCGTCTGGGCGGCCGACCCGGAAGGGATCACCGGCGAAGCGTTGCTCGATTTCATCGACGGCGACCTGTTTCCGACGCTGAAGACGCTGGCGGTATCCGGCCGGGCTGGCCGCCGGCGCCGCGTGGTGCGCGACGTGTTCGAGGACGCCTACAACTACATGAAGTCGGGCCAGTTGATGCGGCAGGTGATCAACCGGATCAACGGGATCGATTTCAACGACCTTACCGATCGCCAGCACTTCGGGGACATCTACGAACAGCTTCTGGGCGGCCTGCAATCGGCAGGCAATGCCGGCGAGTATTACACGCCCCGCGCCGTCACCGCTTTCATGGTCGATCGCATCGACCCCCGGCCGGGCGAGATCCTGTTCGACCCAGCGTGCGGCACGGGAGGCTTCCTGACGTGCGCGCTGCGCCACATGCGCGAGCGCTACGTCAAGCGGCCCGAGGATGAGCGAACCATGCAGGGCGCCCTGCGCGCCGTGGAGAAGAAGCAACTTCCGCACATGCTCTGCGTCACCAACATGCTGTTGCACGGCATCGAAGACCCGGGCTTCGTCCGCCACGACAACACGTTGGCCCGACCCTACGGCAGTTGGGGACAGAGCGATCGCGTCGATGTCGTGCTCACCAATCCTCCCTTCGGCGGCAAGGAAGAGGACGGCATCGAGAACAACTTCCCCCAGCACTTCCGCACCAAGGAAACGGCCGACCTGTTCCTGGCCCTCATCGTACGCGTGCTGAAGCCGGGTGGCCGCGCCGCCGTCGTGCTGCCCGACGGATCGCTGTTCGGCGAAGGCGTCAAGACACGGCTCAAGGAGCACCTGATGGAGGAGTGCAACCTGCATACCATCGTTCGCCTGCCCAACTCCGTGTTCCGGCCGTATGCCTCCATCGGCACCAATCTGCTGTTTTTCGAGAAGGGTGAACCGACTCGCGACATCTGGTTCTACGCTCATACGGTGCCGTCCGGGCAGAAGGCCTACTCCATGACGAAGCCGATCCGTATGGAGCACCTGCAAGGCTGCATCGACTGGTGGGGCGGGTCGGAACGCCAAGGTCGTACGGAGTCTGAACGTTCCTGGAAGGTAGCGGCGACGGAAGTGAAGGAACGCGAGTACAACCTCGACATCAAGAATCCGAATACACAGGAAGACGAACACGGCGATCCAGAGGCGCTCCTGCGGCAACTGACCGCTGCCGAGGCAGATGCGGCAGGTGTGCGCAATCAGCTAAAGGAGATTCTGACTGAGGCACTCACCCGATGAACCGATGAAAGCCGAACAATTGCTCGCGCATTACGAACGCGTGGCGGTCGATTTGGAAGCCGGTCCGCGCCTGCGCCGCTTTGTCGTTGACCTTGCCGTCCGCGGGAAGCTCGTGCCACAGTACCCGTCGGACGAGCCGGCATCGGAGCTGTTGAGTCGAATCTCGACGGAGCGAGCACAGTTGGCAAAAACAGGAGGGATCCGTAGACAACGGTCTGTGAAGCCATCGCAGCCGAATGGTCTATCCTTCGGACTCCCCTCCGGCTGGGCAATGGCGATGTTTGCTGATGTTGTAACCGAATTGCAGACCGGTCCGTTCGGCAGCTCTCTGCATCAGAACGACTATGAAGTGGGTGGAACGCCGGTGATCAATCCTGCGTCGATGCTGGACGGGAGAATTGTTCCAGTCGAGCAAATGGCAGTGCCTGAGGGTACTCTCGAGAGGCTCGCACGATTCAAGCTCGAAGTCGGTGATATCGTCATGGCTCGACGTGGTGAGATGGGGCGTTGTGCGGTGGTGACGGAGCGCGAGAACGGCTGGCTCTGCGGCACCGGCAGTTTGATTGTCCGCCTGCCTCAGTGCATCAATCCGTGGTATCTGGCCATGCTACTAGGGTCGACGTTGGTTCGGGAATATCTCGGGGGGGCTGCTGTAGGTGCTACCATGCAGAATCTAAATCAGTCCATCTTGTTGAAGATGTGGATTGGTCTGCCGCCCTTGGCAGAGCAATCTCGAATAGTCACTATGGTGGACGATATGATGGCGCTGTGCGACCGGCTGGAGGCGTCGATCTCGGAGCAGGAAACGGCACGCGACCGTTTTTTGGCAGCGACCTTCGCTCGCCTCAGCGATCCCGATCCGGATACGTTCCAACTCATTGGCACATTCGCTATCAAGAACTTCACAGATCTCACCACGCGTCCCGATCAGATCGATGCCGTCCGGCAGGCCATCATTGATCTCGCCGTACGTGGCAAACTCGTGCGGCACACTCCGAACGATGAGCCAGCGTCGGAGCTGGTGAGACGCATTGCCGAGAAGAAGAGATGTCTGGTAGAGGCAGGAGAGATCAGGAACCCCAAGCCGATACCGTCTTTATCTCCTGATGAGATACCGTTCGCCTTGCCGCCGAATTGGACTTGGAGTCAAGTTGCAAAGATCGGGGTGCTCAGCCCGCGTAACAACGCACCAGACGAAACTCAGGTGTCCTTCGTTTCGATGTCCATGATCGCAGCCGAATACGGTGCATCGCATCGCCACGAGATCAGGCGATGGGTGGATGTCAAGAGTGGCTATACACACTTCGCCGAGGGAGATGTTGGCTTGGCCAAGATCACTCCCTGTTTTGAGAATGGAAAATCGACGGTCTTTCAGAACCTGATCGGTGGGATAGGATGCGGAACGACAGAGTTGCATGTTGTCCGTCCCCTGTTCGTCGATCCGCGGTACGTCGTGCTGTTCTTCAAGAGCTCGCACTTCATCGAAACTGGAATACCGAAGATGACGGGTACGGCGGGACAGAAGCGCGTGCCAGCCGAATACTTCGCGAACTCGCCATTCCCTCTCCCGCCGCTCGCCGAGCAGCGTCGTATAGTCACAAAGGTCGATGGACTGATGGGGCTTTGTGACCGACTGGAGACGAGCCTCGCCACTGCGGAAGACAGGCGCCGCCGCGTACTCGAAGCGTTGCTGCGCGATGCGCTGGAGCCCACGCGTGAAGTAGCGACACTGCCGGCACTGCCGGATGGAAGCCGTACGATCGCATGAACATCAGTCGATTCTTCAACACCGCCGGCCCGATCGATCCGGATCTGCACTATCACGTCCCGCCCCTGTCGCGGCTGGACGTGGACGAGGTCCTGCTGCTCATGCGGCAGCGGAAGTACTTCATCCTGCATGCGCCGCGGCAGACCGGGAAGACATCGGCGCTGCTCACGCTGCGGGGTCGGCTGAATGAGGCTGGCGAGTTCCGCTGCGTGTACGTGAACGTCGAAGTCGGTCAGGCGGCGCGGGAGCGGGTCGGAGAGGGAATGCGCGCCATCCTCAGCGCCCTGGCTCGGGCGGCTCGCCACGCGCTCGATGACGGGTTCGTGGGTGAGGTGTGGCCCGCCATCCTGGATCAGGTCGGCCCCAACGACGCCCTTGGGGAAGTGCTGTCGCGCTGGGCGGAGGCGGACGACACGCCGCTGGTGCTGATGATCGACGAGATCGACACGCTGGTGGGCGACACCCTGATCTCCGTTCTGCGGCAACTGCGGGCCGGCTACCCCGAGCGCCCGCGCCGCTTTCCGCAGAGCGTGATTCCTGTGCGGCGTGCGCGACGTGCGCGATTACCGGATTCGCTCGTCCGCAGAGCGCGCGATCATCGTCGGCGGCAGTGCGTTCAACATCCGCGCCGAGTCACTGCGGATGGGCGACTTCTCACCGCACGAGGTCGAATCCCTGCTGGCGCAACACACCGCCGAGAGCGGCCAGACGTTCACGGACGACGCGCACGGCGCCATCTGGGAGCTGACCCAGGGACAGCCGTGGCTGGTAAACGCGCTGGCCTACGAAGCCTGTTTCAAGAGCAGGGCCGGGCGCGACCGCAGCCGGCCGATCGGTGCCGACGCCATCCACGAGGCGCGCGAGCAGTTGATCCTGCGCCGGGAGACGCACCTGGATCAGCTCACTGACCAACTGCAGGAGGAGCGCGTGCGGCGGGTCATCGAGCCGTTGCTGAGCGGCTCCCATGCTCCCGAGCCGATCCTGATCGATGACATACAGTATGTTCGGGACTTGGGCCTGGTGGCGCTCGATCGCCCGCTGCGCATCGCCAACCCCGTGTACCGGGAGGTGATCCCGCGTGAGCTCACCTATACCACCCAGGAGACGGTGATCCATCACGACCCGGCTTGGTACGTCGGCGAGGACGGCAGCCTGCGCGTGGATGGTCTGCTGGCGGGGTTCCAGGGGTTCTTCCGGGAGCATTCGGAGCATTGGGTCGAGCGCTTCCAGTACAAGGAGGCCGGCCCGCAGTTGCTGCTGCAGGCGTTTCTGCAGCGGATCGTCAACAGCGGCGGCCGCATCGAACGCGAGTACGGGCTCGGCCGGATGCGCACGGACCTGCTGATCGTTTGGCCGCTCCCCGGGGCGGGCGTAGAACAGAAGACGGTCATCGAGTGCAAGGTGCTGCACGGCGGTCTCGACGAGACGCTGCGGGCAGGACTCAGGCAGACGCGCGCCTACATGGACCGCTGCGGCGCGGCGGAAGGGCACCTGGTGATCTTCGACCGCAGCGAGGGCACGCCATGGGAGGACAAGCTGTACCGCCGTCTGGAATCCGACGGCGGCGCGCCGGTTACCGTCTGGGGGATGTGACGTGTCGTGCCGGCCTTGGACAAAGACCGTAAATTCCGGTACTGATTGACATTCGTCATGGCAAAAGGCAAGAAGGACGACGCCGAGAAACCGAAAGCCAGCACGACCGCCATCCTGGTGGCGGCGGTCCGTGCGGCTCACCTGATCTGGAACGATCCGCCGCTGTTCTCCGACACCTACGCCCTGCAGATGGTGACGCCGTTCTGGCGGCAGGTCGCCAAGCGGCGGTGGCTGAAGTGGCTGATCGCCGACGTGGTGCTGGGGGTGCTCAAGCCCATCCACACCGAGGCGATCCTGCGCGTCCGCTTCACCGAGGAGCGGCTCCGCGGAGCGATCGCCGACGGCGTGCGCCAATACGTGATCCTGGGCGCCGGACTCGACTCCTTCTCCCTGCGCCAGGGGGACCTGGCCGACGGCCTGCGCATCTTCGAGGTGGACCAGCCGGCCTCGCAGGCCATGAAGCGCGAGCGCCTGGTCGCCATCAACGGCAGCGTCCCCAACAACCTGACGCTGGTCCCGGTGAACTTCGAGACCGACCGCCTGGACGAGGAACTGCGCAAGGCCGGCTTCGACGCCGAAACGCCGACGTTCTTCTCCTGGCTGGGGGTCACCTACTACCTCACCGGCGAGGCGATCAGCGACTCGCTCGACCGGATCTCCTCGCTCGCCGCCCCCGGCAGCCGGATCGTCTGCGACTACAAGTATCCGCACGACCTCGTCCCGGCGGAGGGCATGGAGTTCGTGCAGAAGCTGGAGAAGTTCGTGGCCGGCCGCGGGGAGCCGATGATCTCTACCTTCACGCCCGACGCGATGAACGCGGAGATGGCGCGCGTCGGCTTCCAGGAGGCCGACAGCGTCTCACCCGACGAGGCGGACAAGCGCTACCTGCAGGGCCGCACCGACATGGACGCCCCGGCTCCCGGCTTCTCGTTCGCGCTGTTCAGGAAGTAGGCGCGACGGCCGCGGCGCGCATGGACACGGTACGGATCGGCATCGTCGGCCTGGGCGGCATGGGGACCAGGCACGCCCGCACGCTCCTGGCGGGGGAGGTGCCCGGCGCCGCGCTCGCCGCGGTCTGCGACGTCCGGCCGGAGCGGCTGGCATGGGCGCGGCAGCATCTGTCGTCCGAGCTCGCCTGCTTCGATGACCTCAATGCCTTCCTGAAGGCCGGCGCGGCCGACGCCGTCATCGTCGCCACCCGCCACTACGAGCATCCACCGATCGCGATCCGCTGCTTCGCCGGAGGCCTGCACGTGCTGACCGAAAAGCCGGCCGGGGTGTACACGAAGCAGGTGGGGGAGATGAACCGCGCCGCGGCGGCCAGCGGCAAGGTCTTCGCCATCATGTACAACCAGCGGACCGATCCGCTCTATCGCCGGCTGAAGGAGATGATCGAGGGCGGCGAGCTGGGCGAGATCAAGCGCACCAACTGGATCATCACCTCCTGGTACCGGCCACAGAGCTACTACGATCGCGACGACTGGCGCGCCACCTGGGCGGGCGAGGGCGGCGGCGTGCTGATCAACCAGGCGCCGCACCAGCTCGACCTGTGGCAGTGGTGCTGCGGGATGCCCGCGCGCCTGCGGGCGTTCTGCTACTTCGGCAAGCACCACGACATCGAGGCGGAGGACGACGTCACGGCCTTCGTCGAGTACCCGAACGGCGCTACCGGCGTGTTCGTCACCTCCACGGGCGACGCGCCGGGCTCGAACCGCCTGGAGGTGACCGGCGACAACGGCAAGCTCGTGGTCGAGGACGACCGGCTCACCTTCTGGCGGCTCGACGTGCCCGAGCCGCGCTTCAGGCGTGAGCATCGGACCGGGTTTGACCAGCCGGGGTACACCCGCGTGGACGTCCCGGTCGCGGGCCGGACGACCGGGCACGCCGGCATCATGCGCAACTTCGTCGACGCCATCACGGACGGCGCCTGTTTGCTCGCCCCGGGCCAGGAGGGGATCCGCGGACTGTCGATCTCCAACGCGATGCACCTGTCGGCGTGGCTCGACGACTGGGTGCCGGTGCCTCCGGACGAAGACCTGTTCCTGGAGAAGCTCCAGGAGCGGAGCGCGGGACCCGGCGCCGGCGCCTGAGGCGCACCGGGCAAGGCTCGATCAGGACGAGTCCGAACGCTCCCCGAGCACGGCGGCGCTCCCGGGTATGTCCGCCAGCAGTCCGTGCAGCGCCTGTGCGGCTATCCCGAACCGGTCCGCCTTGGACTGGAGCGGGCGACCCGGCGCCGGCTTCAGGTGCGGTTCGAGCGTGAGGTAGCCCGCGAAGCCGTCCGCGAACGCCTCGGTCAGGATGCGCGCCACGTCGCCCGCGCCACGGCCGGCCGGGACCACGGTACCGTCCGGCAGCGCGTCCTTGACGTGAAAGTAGCCCAGGTACGGCTTGAGCTTCGCCCAGCAGTCCCGGTAGGGCTGCTGGCCGCACTGCACGAAGTTGGAGAAGTCGAACGCGCAGACCAGCGACGGCGAGTCGATCGACGTAAGCAGGTCCAGCACCCGGTCGCCGGTCTCGCCGTAGATGTTCCGTTCGTTCTCGTGCGCCAGCTTGGTCGGCGTCGCCGCCGCCACTTCGACCAGGCGGGCGAGCCAGTCGAGGACCTGGGTGCGGTGAGCCGCCGCGTCGGAGCCCTCGGGAGGATAGAAGGAGAAGATCCTGATATAGGGCGCCTCCAGGATCTCCGCGTACTCCAGGGCGCGGCGCAAGCCGTCGAGCTGCTCCTGGAAGTCGCCGGTGAGCGGAAACTTGCCGAGCGGCGAGCCGACCGCGGAGAAGCCGATCCCATGATCGGCCGCCCGCTGCTTGATGTCGCGGACCTCGCCGGCGCGGAGCCCCAGCACGTTCCTGCCCCAGGCGCCACGGAGCTCGATGTTGCCCACGTCGTTTCGTGCGAGCTCCCGGATCTGGACGTCCGGATCGTCGTCGATCTCGTCCGCGAAGGCGCTGATCAGGTTCATGGAGGGTGCCGGGGAGTGTGGCGGATCGGCCGCGAGAGCGGCAAGTCGGCCACACTCCCGGCGGAGGTGGGGAAGGGCCGATAGACGGAGCCGGAGGCGGCGGGTATCGGGGCGACAGCCGTTGCCGACGCGAGGACGTCAACCGGCGCGCGATTCCCGGTCAGCGCGGCGCTGCCGCAGCTCCTTCAGCAGCGAGCCCAGGGCGGCCAGCACGAGGATCAGCCCGCCGGCGAAGATGAACAGCCCCAGCGTCCTCACGGGTCCGATCAGGAGCGCTCCGGCCACCAGCGCGGCGACGGCGCCCGCGGTCGTCCACTCCGCCGCGCCAAGGCGGCGAATGCCCACCACGTGGACCCGCATCGCCAGGAAGCAGGTCAGCCACACGGCCAGCCCGCCGAACAGCATGCGCGCGCCCGTCAGGCCGGGCCTGCCGGCGCCGTTCGGCTCGACGTGGCCCAGCGCCGACAGGCTCACCTCCACGGCGGCCGCCATCACCACCACCGCCAGCGTCATCGGCAGGTGGAGATAGGTGAGGACCTGGCCGCCGCCGACCCGTTGGCGCAGCTCCGCGCGATCCAGCAGGCGGAAGTAGAACCACCAGATGCCGACCGGCAGGGCGAAGCCGATCGCGAACGCCGGCCGCACCGCTTCCGCGTGCACGCCGCCCACCACCACGCCCAGCACCGCCTCGCCCAGGACGACGATGGTGAACAGCCCCAGCCGTTCGGGGAGATGGATGGGGTTCGCCGGCCAGTGCCCGAGCCCGGACACCGCCAGCAGGGGCGCCAGCAGCTCGACGCCGATGGCGATCAGGTAGAGCTGGCGGCGCCACTCCGGCGCCGCCAGCTCCTGCGCTCCCCAGGCGGCCGCGGACAGCGCGAAGCCCGCCATCAGAATCCACGTGAAGCGCCGCGCGGCGGGAACGCGGACGTGCGCCTCCAGGTAGAGCAGCACCAGCAGGACGCGCGCGGCGAGCTGGGTGCGGGTGAACGACGCGGCGTGCTCGTCCATCCCGGACTGCACGTACACGGCCGACCCCGCCAGCGCGAACATCAACAGCAGCGTCAGCATCGTCTGCAGGACGCTGCCGTCGTCGAAGCGGGTCGCGTAGGTGGTGTGGCCGGCCCACACCAGGAACAGGGGCAGGTACAGCGCAGTCACCTGTCCCAGCGTCTGTAGGCCGGGATGCGCCACTAGGTGATGGGTCAGCCCGGCGATGTTGATGACGAAGATCAGGTCGAAGAACAGCTCCAGCCAGGTCGCCGAGCGGCCCTCGGCCGGCCGGCGGTCATGCCGGGCGCCGTCGCTCACGAGTTCAGCCATGGATACTACCGGAGCGGCCCATGCCCACGGATGTCAAGGAGCCCGTCGCCCGCGACGCGGTTGACCCACGGTCGGCCCAGGGGACAGGCTCATCTGCAACCACCGCCGCGGAACAGGGAGTCGCGCTGCATGCTGCGCACCGCCGAACAGTCGCCCGTGAAGCCGACGTTCGCAGAGCGGCGCACGTCCCTGGCGAAGCGGTTCCGGCGGGACCGCGTCTACCTGCTCATGCTGGTCCCGGTGATCGCCTTCTTCGTCATCTTCCACTACGTGCCCATGTACGGGGCGCTGATCGCCTTCAAGGAGGTGGCGCCGGGCAAGGGATATCTGGCGGGAAGATGGATCTGGTTCGCCAACTTCGAGCTGTTCTTCAGCTCGATATTCTTCTGGCGCCTGCTCCGCAACACGTTCGTGCTGAGCTTCTATTCCATCCTGTTCGGCTTCCCGATTCCGATCCTGTTCGCGCTCGCCCTGAACGGCATTCGCCGGCCGTACTACAAGCGCTTCGTGCAGTCGGTGTCGTACCTGCCGCACTTCATATCGACCGTGATCGTGGTCGGCATGATGGTCAACTTCCTGTCGCCCGTGAACGGCGTGGTCAACCGGTTCATCGAGGCGTTCGGGGGCTCGCCGATCCATTTCTTCAACAGCGTGCGCTGGTTCCGGCCGCTGTTCGTCGGCTCGGAGATCTGGCAGAGCTTCGGCTGGGGGTCGATCATCTACCTGGCGGCGCTCACGACCATCAACCCGGAGCTGTACGAATCGGCCACCGTCGACGGCGCCTCGCGCCTGCAGCGGATGTGGCACATCGATCTTCCCGGCATCCTGCCGACGATCATGATCCTGCTCATCCTGAGGATGGGCAGCATTCTGGCCGTGGGGTTCGAGCGGATCATCCTCATGTACAACCCGGCCACCTACGAGGTGGCCGACGTCATCCAGACCTACGTGTACCGCCGGGGCGTGCTGCAGGCCGACGTGAGCTTCGCGACGGCGGTCGGCCTGTTCAACTCGACGATCAACCTGGTCTTTCTGGTCGTCTTCAACCGCGTCAGCAGGCGCATCACGGAGGTCTCGCTGTGGTAGCCTCCCGGCGCGGCGCCGACCTGGCGTTCGACGGCGTCATCCTCCTGGTCTGCCTGGTCGCCGTGGCGGTGGCGCTGTACCCGTTCGTCTACGTCCTGTCGGTCTCCATCAGCGATGCGGAGGAGGCCTTCAAGGGCAAGGTGTGGATCGTGCCGGCCGGTCTGTCGGTCAAGGCCTACGAGATCGTCCTCGACAACCCCGGCATGTGGCGCTCCTACTACAACACGGTCTGGTACGTCGTGGTCGGCACCGCCGTCAACATCACCCTGACGATCCTGGCCGCGTACCCGCTGTCCCGCCGCGAGCTGCTCGGCAAGAACCTGTTCATCACCATGATGGTGCTGACCGTCTACGTCTCGGGCGGCCTGATCCCGTTCTACCGGCTGGTGAAGGAGATCGGCCTGTTCAACACCCGCTGGGCGCTGGTCCTGCCGACCGCCGTCTCGTTCCTGTACATCATCATCCTGCGCACCTTCTTCCGTTCGCTGCCCGACGAGCTGGAGGACGCCGCGATCGTCGACGGCGCAGGGCCGGCGACCGTGCTGGTCCGCATCGCCCTGCCGCTGTCGAAGGCGGCGCTGGCCACGCTGGTGCTGTTCTACGCCGTCGGGCACTGGCAGGCGTTCTTCAACGCCATTCTGTTCATCACCAAGCAGGACCTGCATCCGCTGCAGGTGTATCTGCGGCGGGTGGTGATCATGAACGACCCGGCGCTGATCGACTCGGTCGACGAGTGGGTGCGGCACGTCAACACCTCGGCGATCTACGAGCAGCTCAAGTACGCCTTGATCATCGTGTCGATCCTGCCCATCATCTGCCTTTACCCGTTCCTGCAGAAATATTTCGTCAAGGGCGCCATGATCGGCGCCCTGAAGGCGTGATCCATACCGCCATCACGTGAAGAAGGAGGTGACGGAGGCGACCGAATCCTGAATTCAGCAACTTCGACAGTGCGGATAGCACGAGGAGCGATACATGAAACTGCGTTCGATTTGCGCGCTGCTGGTCATCGTGGCAGCGCTTGGCCATGCCGCCGGCACCGAGGAGGCGGCGATGGCAGACCCGGTCGAGGTCTCCATCATGACGGTGGAGAACTACTACGCGCCGGCCCCGTACTCGAACGGCCTGCCGATCATCGAGGCATACCGCGAGATGGCCGAAGACCGGTTGGGGTTCCCGATCGTCTTCGAGTTCATCACCTACACCTGGGCGAACTACGACGAGCAGAAGGAGATCGTGCTGGCCTCCGGCTCGGATCTGCCCTGGTTCATCTGGAACGTGCAGGACCACCAGAAGTGGGGTGAGGCCGGCGTTCTGGTCGACCTGCTGCCGCTGATCGAGGAGCACGCGCCGAACATGCGGGCGGAGATGGCGCAGCGCCCCATCCTCAAGGCGGTGCCGATGACGCCCGACGGCAAGATGTACGGTTACGCCATGGTCAGCCCGCCGCAGTACATCAACGGCGGCGGCGTCAACATCCGCAAGGACTGGCTGGACAAGCTCGGCCTGGAGCCCCCCACCACGTCGATGGACCTGCTGGCGGCGGTGCGCGCCTTCCGCGCCAACGACGTCAACGGAGACGGGAAGAACAACGAGCTGCTGATCTCCGTGAACCGGTCGCAGCACCTGACCATGGGCGCCTGGTACGGCCTGCAGCTCTGGCGGTCCGGCGGCTTCCAGGCCGACAGCGACGGCGTGGTCTCCTACGCCTGGATCTCGCCGCGGGCCAAGGAGTACCTGCAGATGATGCAGGACCTCTACACCGAGGGCGTCCTGGACCCGGACTTCATGCAGATGAACACGGAGAAGTTCGTCGCGCGCATGAACAGCAACCTGGCAAGCGCGACCATCGGCTACATGGGCACGGCCGCGTCCTACAACGAGACGTACGACCCGGCGCCGGGCGCGGAGCTGATCAGCCTGCCGGTCCTGATCGGGCCGCACGGGGATCAGTTCATGGAGCTGGCACCCGGCGTGGACATCCCGACTTCGATCTCGCGCGACGCCGATCCGGTGGCCGCGATCATCATCTACGACACGGCGCGCAGCCCGGAGGGCGGCGTCAACAACCTGTGGGGCATCGAGGGCGAGACCTGGGAGTGGGGCGAAGACGGCACGCGGCAGTGGACGGACAAGCTCGTCAACAATCCCGACGGTCTGAGCACCGGGCAGGCGTTCAGCGCCATGGGCGGCCGCCGCAACTTCCTGCGCGGCCACTCCTACGACAGTTGGGAGGCGCAGTGGTCGTCCGACCGCTTCGCGCCGATGCGCGCGGCGCGGCCGTTCCACCGCGTGGACATTCCGTTCACCGAGGGGCTGCAGACGGACCTGGAGGACCTTTCCGTGGTCGCCCGCTACATGCCCGACATCCAGACCTACGTCGACGAGAACGTCGCCAAGTTCATGATCGGCGAGCAGAGCATGGACAAGTGGGACGAGTTCGTGGCGACCGTGAAGGAGCTCGGCATCGACCAGATCATCGCCGTACGCCAGAAGCAGGCCGACCGCTTCATCGACATCGTCGGCGACCGGTATCCGTGGCGATAGGAACTGGTCGGGCCTCCCGACCAGCTCCTATCGAGCGGTCAGGCTGGGCGAGAAACGGAGCCGAAGGCGACGGTTCTCGGGCGATAGGCCACACCGCCGCCGCGCGATAGCCTCGGGCGATGGTCCCCTTGCGCGGGGACCATCGCCCATTTTGCATGCGACGACTTGCAAGCGCCCCCGGCGCCATACGCATCGGCCACTGGCGGCATGCCGCGGACGGGTTCCGGACGCTCGCCTACCCGTTTCGTTGCGAGGGGGGCTCGTACGACCTCTACCTGCGGCAGACCGGGTACTGGCCGTCGATCTACTCCCTGGTCCGGGTGCGCGTCGATGGCGGGCCGTGGATCGAGTACCAGACGTACCGGACGCTCTCCGAGGGGGATCCCAACGCCCCCGCCATCCTCACCGGCCGGCGCTCCCCGGCCCGTACCGCGGCCGCGCGGGCTCCCGGAGGCCACTGGTGCATGGTGCTGCGCGCCGAGCTGACGGCCGGCGAGCACACGGTATGGGTGCACCAGCCCATGGAGCCGGGGTACTGCCCGCTGTTCCTGTTCGACCACGTGGAATTGCGCCCGACGGCGACCACGGCGACCGACTGGCGGTGGGGCATAAGCGAGGGGTACCGGTCCGGGTTGGCCGCGAATCGGCAGATTCGTGCCGAGTTGCGCACCGCGGATGAGGCGCGGCGCTACCAGGAGCGGGTGCGCGCCAACTTCGAGCGGACCGTCGGACCGCTGCCGGAACGGGGTGAGCTCCCGAGCCGGACGACCGGCGTCACGCGGCACGCCGGGCTCCTCATCGAACGGCTCTGGTTCCAGAGCCGGCCGGGACTCTACGTGACCGCCAACCTGTATCTGCCGGACGATGCCGCCGGGCCGCTGCCGGCCGTCCTCCATCTGCCCGGCCACGCCGCGAACGGCAAGGCGAACGAGCCGTACCAGGTCATCTGCCAGTGCCTGGCGCGCAAGGGCTACGCGGTGCTCAACATCGACCCCGTCGGCCAGGGCGAGCGCGGGCCGTACTACGCGCCCGGCAACAACCACGAGTGCCAGGGCATCCAGGGGTTCCTGCCGCGCGACCTCAATCCCATGTACTTCATCCACGACGGGGTGCGCGCCATCGACTACCTGCGCTCGCGTCCCGAGGTGGACGGCACCCGCATCGGGGTGACCGGCATCTCCGGCGGCGGCGTGCAGAGCATGCTGCTCGCTTCCTGGGACCGGCGCGTCACGGGGGCGGTGGCCATGGGCTCCGTGGTGCAGATGGAGTGCCTGCTGTGGAGCAGCTACGATCCGGACGGCACCTTCGACGACGGCATCCGCGAATACGGATGCACTACTGCGGACCTGGTGGCGTGCATCGCGCCGCGCGGGTTCGTGATCCAGAACGGCGCGCACGATGCGGGGTTCCCGGTCGGCAGCGGGCAGCGCGTCTACCGGGACGTGAAGGGCGTGTGGGCGGCGTTCGGAGCGGAAGACCAGCTCTCCTGCGATGCGCCGGACGCCGGCCACGAGGTCAACCGCGCGATGCGGCGCAACGTGTACCGGTGGCTGAACCGCTGGCTCGACAACGAGGCCGCCGGCCTGGACGATCCGCCGGTCCGGGTCCTGGACGAGCGGGACCTGCAGGTCACGGCGTCGGGGCTGGTGGACACCGACTTCGCCGGCGCGGAGTCGGTGTGGAGCCTGCGCACCGCCATCGTCGAGCGGCAGGTCGGCGCGCTGGAGCGCCGCCGCCGGGACGCGCTGTCCTCTCCCGGCCGGGCGCGGAGCTATGCCGCGGAGGTGCGCGACGCCGTGCGCGGCGTCCTCAAGATCGGGTCCCCGAGCCGCGACTGCGGCGACGTGGTCCGCGTCGCAAGCGACCGTGCTCCTGGCGACCGTGCCGCGGAGGGCGACCTTGCGCCCGGATCGGCGGTGGAGCGCATGTGGTTCGACACGGAGCCATCGATGCGGATCTCGGCGGACCTGTGGATGCCCGCGACCGGGGAGGCGCACGCCGCGCGCGCTCCCGCCCTCGTGTACCTGAACCAGCGGTCCACCGGTGCGGACGCGGCGTGGCTGGAGCCGGTGCTGGCGAGCGGGTGGGCGGTGCTGGCCGTGCACGCGCGCTGCAACCGCGCCGAGCGCGGCACCTCGGCCGTCTACGCCGGCCGCTATCCACTGGGCATGAAGGCGGCCGACCTGCTGCGCGCCGCCGAGGTGCTGCGGGCCTGCGACGGCATCGACCCCGAGCGGCTGATCTACGTGGGCGCGGACGGGCATGCCGGCGTCGCCGCCCTGTTCGCGGCGTTGCTCGACGAGCGCGCCGCCGGCGCCGCGGCCTGTACGCTGCTGGCGTCGTTCCGGGAGTTCCTGGACGACAAGGCGTGCCGCGTGCCGGACTGCGCGGAGATCGCGTTCCTGCCCGGCGCGCTGGAAGCCTTCGACATCCCCGACTTGGCGGCGGCCCTGGCGCCGCGCCCGCTGCTGCTCATGGGCGCCCGCCGCGGCGGTCTGGGCTTCGCGGGCCGCCTGTACGGGACCATGCAGGCGGGCGACCGCCACACCCCCGGCCCGGACGTGTCCGAGCTGTCGGCCGACGTCCTGTGCCGGTGGCTGGATCGGCTGGACCGTTGAGGACGCCGGGGAGGCAGGATGAGCCGGAGCTGTTCGCTATTCTCGTGCTGTACGTACCGAGGGAGGCAGTAAGCATGAATGGGAGCACGTACGGGACCACGTACGGAGACAGAGAGCGGCTGGACATCAAGCCGGAGTGCCCGCAGCTCTTCGTGGACGATCACCTGATCGACACCATGAGCGGCATCACGCCGGTGCTGCATCAACCGGAGAAGGTGCCGCCGGAGCAGGCGGCCGAGGTGCGCTCGGCGCCGGCCGTGCCCGGCGGCGGCGTGGTGACGCCACGGGAGCTGGGCCACTACTCCTTTCCGGCGCTGCAGCACACCGACGAATCGGGCCACGCGTCCGATCCGCCCGCCTGGACCTTCACGCCCGAGGACATTCCCGGTCTGTACGACCCGCGCACCCCGACCCGCCGGCCGATCCACGTGCGATTCTGCTGGGAGGCCAGGGGAGAGGAGGGCTACGGACTGCACCGGGCGGTGAGCTACGACGGTGCCGACTGGGGCCCCTGGCAGCTCGTCTGGCCGCGGCTGAACGACGGCCCCGGCGAATGCCACTCCCTTTTCTGGGACTACCGCAAGGGGTGCCTGGTGGACATGGTGAGGATGGGCAGCAACTACCCGCACGGCCGCACCATGGGGCGCGGTGAGAGCCCGGACTTCGGCCTGCACTGGACGCCGCCGGTGCGGGTGCTCACGGAGGACGCGGACGACCCGGAGGACACGCAGGTCTACAACGTCGAGGCCGGCATCTACGCCGGCATCTACCTGGCGGTCGTCCACCTCTACCGCACCGAGTCCGGCCTCTGTTTCCCGCAGCTCGCCTCCAGCCGCGACGGCTACCGGTTCTCCCGTTCGTTCCGCGAGCCGTTCCTGCCGCTGGGCCCCGAGGGCGGACCGGAAGGCGGCATGATCTGGTGCGGATTTCCCGTGTTCGACGGCGAGCGGCTCCGCCTCACCTATTCCGCCGTTCGCGAGACGCACAACATGAAGATCGTCTCCCCGCGGGTGGAGGGAGCCGCCTACCTGCGCAAGGACGGCTTCGTGTCGCTCGACGCCGGCGACCACCTGGGGACGGTGGTCACCCGGCCGTTCCGCTGCCCGGCGCGGGACACCTTTCCGCTGGACGGCACGCTGTCGCTGTTCGTGAACGCAGCGGTCCGGAAGGGAGGCGAGCTGCGCGTCAGCATCCTCGACCAGCACGGCGCGTGCATCGTCGCGCGCGAGAAGCTGCCGCTGGACGCCGCGCACGCCGACGTCATCACCGGCGACCACCTGCATGCGCGCGTGAGCTGGCGGGGGGTGAGCGACGTCGGGGCGCTCAACGTGTACTCGCGGCCGATCAGAGTCCGGTTCGACATGACCGACGCGTCGCTCTACTCGTTCGGGTTCTACGAGTACCACGGCACCGCGGACACGCCGGTGCTGCGCGTGCAGGACACGACGATCCAGGAGGAGTGAGGGCGCCGTGACCGGGACGGTGGCGGCCGTATTCGAGGGCGTCGGCTCCGCGATCCGCCGGACGGCCGCCGGGTACCTGCGCGAGTGCCTGCGCGAGATCGGCTGCACGCTCAGGACGGGACGCGGCGCCGCGGCGCAGGCCGTCATCCACTGCCGCGTGTCCGGCGACGGCGACGGGGCGGGTGCGCGCCAGCTCGTGCCGGATCCGGCGCGGGAGGCATACGAGATCGCCGCATCGGATGCCGCGACCGGGTCCACGGTCGCGGTCAGCTCGCCCACCTCTCGCGGCCTGCTCTACGGGGTCTGCCGCCTCGTGGAGGAGATCCGCCGGCGCCGCGCCCTGCCGGATTCGTTCCGCGTGCGGACGGCACCGGAGCTCGCCATCCGCGAATGGAGCACGCTGATGCTGCAGGGCGGGTTCAACCTGCCAGCCGGCGGAGCGTTTGACCGTCCGCTCTGGGAGCTGGAAGCGGCCGTCAACCGCGTGATCGACCGGGCGCCGTTCTACGGCATCAACCGGCTGCAGCTTCCGGGGCGGCCGGGGGAGGGCATGGACATCGACTGGCTCATTCCCTACCGCTTCCTCCCCCGCTTGGGCAGGGCCGACACGCCGGCGTTGCGCGAGCGCCGCGACATGCTGCGGCGCATCGCCGCGCGGGCGCACGCGCACGGACTCGAGCTGCTCGTCTGGGACCACGAGCTGGTGTTCCCGGATGACATCGAGGCGAGCTATCCCGAGTGCGGCGGCACGGGGTTCCCGGTGTGCTTCTCCCAGCCGTTCTGGGACGACTTCATCGCCGGCAAGCTGGAGGAGTTCTTCCGCCTGGTGCCGGAGGTGGACGGCGTCAACCTGACGTTCGAGGAGACGCTGCGCGGCTACAACATCCTGCGCGACGAGGGCTGCCGTTGCGGCGCGTGCCGGGCGGCGTCCGTGGCCGACAAGCTGAGCCGGGTGTTCGACGCCTTCCAAGGGGTGTGCGCGCGGCTGGGCCGGGTGTTCGAGGCCAGGACCTACGCCCTGGAGCGGGAGCGGCAGGGCGACATGGTCGCGGCCGCCGGCCGCCTCACGGACGCCGTGGTGATGACCAAGTACACGCCGGCGGACTTTCGCGGCGTGGACTACCCACACAACCCGCTGATCGGGAGGTTCCCGGCCGTCCCGCAGATCGTGGAGTTCACCCTGACGCCGGAGTGCAACGGCTTCGGCTACGTGCCGGCGCTGCTCGGCGACTTCTACCGCGACCGGATCGCCTATGCGCGCGGGCAGGGAGCGGCCGGCTGCGTCGGCCGCGTGGACTACCACCTGCAGAACTCGCACGCGGCGTTCTTCACCGCCGGCCCGCCGGTGCTCACCTTCGATACCGAGAACGACTTCAACGTCCACCTGTTCAGCCGGCTGCTGTGGGATCCCGGAGCGGACACGGACGAGCTGTGGCGCGAGTGGGCGGTGGCGCGGTACGGGGAGCGGGCGCCCGACCTGCTGGCGGCGCCCCTCCTGAGCACCCGCACCATCACGCAGGGCATCTACTACGTGAAGGGGCTGCACGCGCTCAGCCAACTGGACCAGGTCGCGGAACTGGAGCAGATCACGTGGGAGATCGATGACAACTTCCTGCGCCGCTTCAACCCGGGGGAGCCCGCGATCGAGTGGCTCACCGCCGAGCTGCTCGACCCCGCGGAGAAGACGATCCGGGAGGTGATCGAGGAGAAGGACCGCGCGGTGGCGCTGGCGGCCGCGGCGTCCGGGGAGGTCGAGCGCGCGGCGGCCGTGCTGCCGGGGCCGCGCATGCGGCAGCTCCGGCGGCGGTTCGCGCTGCTGCACGACACGGCGCGGCTGTGGCGATGGATCGCCGAGTGCTACTTCCGCCTGCGGGCGTCGGCGCGCGGCACCGTCCCGCCGGAACGCAATGAGCCGGCCCTGGATCGCGCGTTGCTGGGCATGATCGAGCAGGCGGTCGGCATGGAGGACCGCCACGGCAAGGTGTATCCGGTGTACAACGCCTGCCGCGGCATCACCGCCTACCGGTTCGTGCTGGAGGTCGTGCACGCGCGCGCCGGCTGGTCGGCGGACGGCGCGGACGACCTGTGGTACGAGCTGGTCGAGGCGGCGAAGCGCCGGCCCGATGCCCGGTCAGGCAGGGCAGTCGCTGATTCCGCCGTCGTCACGATCAAGCTCGCCGGACGGTGGCTGTGCGTGAGCGGCCGCGAGGGACCGCCCGCCCGCTATCCGCTGCCGGTGGAAGCGGTGCCCGTTCGCCTCGACGAGCCGGGCGCGTGCGCGCTGGGCGTGCGCAGGGGTAGGCGGGCGCTGCACCTAAGAGTCGTGGAGGGACACTGATGAACTCCGACGGTTCGCCGCAGGGACTGCGCGGCGCGCTCCGGGTCGTGCGGCGGGACGGTGAGCTCGCCGTGGACGGCGGCAGCTTCGAGATCCGGTTCCGTGACGGGCTGCCGGCCGCGGCGGCGGTCGACGACGGCCGCGAGCCGGTCGCCGTGGGGCCGGCGGACGGGTCCGCGCTGGTGGCATACGAGCTGGTGGACGAACGGCGCGGGGCGGCGCTCCCGCGGCTGGAGGGCGCCGAGACTGCCGTGTCGAAGGAGACGCCGGACGAGGTGTGCTTCACCGTGCGTGGCCGGCTGGCCTTCGAGGACGGCTCGGCGCCGGTCGACGTCGAGCAGTCGATCCGGGTGTTCGATTGCGGCGTGCTGTTCTGCGACCTGCACCTGTGGGTCAGGCCCGGCGAGTCGCTGCTGATCACCAGGGCCTCGCTGGCGCTGCGCCTGGCGGGAGAGCTCGCCAGCCTGGGCAAGTACCGGTGGGGGCACGACCGCCCGGTGCCGGACCCCGGCGTGGAGGTGGAGCGGCCGGTCCTCTACCTGCCGGCCGACCGGACCGTCGACGACGCCGGCAGCTTCCATCCGTACCTCGACGTGGCGTGGTCGGTGCGGGAGCACGCGGCGTTCACCAGCCGGGCCGGCTTCGTGCTGGAGGAAGGCAGGCCGTTCGGGACCGACCATCCGGCGGCGTTCGCGCACACGTTCGGCCGGCGCCAGGGGGACTCGCTCGCCTATCGGTGGCACCTCTACCGCGGCAAGCCCCTGCAGGTCGCGGCGCCGTACGCCTACGCCAACCGGTGGGGACTGTCGCTTGCCGGCCCGCGCAACAACGAGCGCGGGCGGCGGCCGGCGCAGAACAGCCTGATCGGCGCACGGGTCTATACGTGGCAGAACGACGGGGTCGGGCACGGCCGGATGGGCGAGAAGGCGTGGTATCCGCGCGACCGGGACATCGACGTCATGGCGGCCAAGGGCGCGAACGTCCTGCTCCTGCACACGGGCTGGATGGACGCCGGCGGCGAAGGCGCGGGCTGGGAAGGGAACTACGTCGTCGCGGACCGCGCGGAACTGTCGCGGGTGGTCGCGCGGGCGCACCGCGCCGGCATCAGGGTGGGACTGTACCTGCGCGGGCTGGAGTACTACGCGCTCGACCGCGACACGCGATGGTTCACGGACTTCCTGACCCGCGATTTCGACGGCGTGTATGTGGACTGGTCGTCGTTCCTGTATCAGCCGCACCGTTACCTGCCCGCCTCCGTTCCCGTGTACGGGGAGAAGCTGCAGCACCGGCAGAACAGCACGCGCCGCGCGCATGCCTTCACCCACTTCCTGTACACGCGCAAGCTCCGCCAGCTTGTCGGCCGGGACGGCTTCCTGATCGGCCACCCGGGCTGCCAGCACAAGGAGTACTCCGGGTTCGCGCTCGGCTACTTCGACGCGATGCTGACCGGCGAGAGCGCGGGCACCACCTTCCTGCAGAGCCCCGAGCAGCACGTCTACTACGGCGCGCACTCGGCGTGCGGGGCGCTGGCCTGGACGAACACCCACCCGGTGACGAGGGGGCCGAAGGCGACCGCCTACGAGGCCGCGTTCGGAACCGGCCCGCAAATCGTCCTGGGCAGCCGCTATCCGCTCGACCCGGAGGACGAGCGCAATCAGTTCATGATGCCGCTCTGGCAGCTCCTGTCGAGCGCCGACCTCTCCACCGCCGCCCTGTACGTCCCGCTGGCGTACGGCAGGAAGATCCTGGACTCCCCGCCGGGGCTGCACTTCGCGCTCTACCACCTGGCCGACGGGAGCCTGCTGCTCACTGGCGCCAACCTGAGCGAGCGCCCACTCGCCGGCGAGCTCCGCATCGACCTCGACGAGCTGGGCGTCACGGGGACCGGGCAGGTGACCGAGCTGCGCCAGGACCTCGCCGGGGACGGCACGGTGCACGAGGTGGCGGCCGGTTCCAGCACGGGAGCGATTGCCGTAGCGGAGATGCAGCCGCTGGAGGTCCGCGGCTACCGTTGGTTGCCGGCGTGATCCTGCAGCGCACTCTGCCGGTGGTCGCGCGGCCGGACGTGCTGGTGGTCGGCGGCGGCTGTGCCGGCACCGCGGCGGCCATCGCCGCCGCGCGCTCGGGCGCGAGCACGCTGCTGGTCGAGCGCGCCGGCTACTGCGGCGGGTACGTGACCAACGTGGTCGGCCCGTCGCTGGACGGCTTCGTCGACCTCCGCTCCGGCCTGCCGATCGTGGGTGGGGTGGTGCTGGACCTGGTGCGGGAGGCGGCGCGCGCAGACGTGCCGCTCGACGATCCGGGGCGGGTGGCCGCCACGAGGTTCCGCTTCAACACCGAGCTTGGCCACAATCGGACCGTCGCCGACCGGCACGCGATCCGCTTCGACCTGGAGCGCTTCAAGCTGGCGGCCGACCGGCTGCTCACGGAGGCCGGTGCGCGCGTGCTGTACCACACCACGGTGGCCGACGTGGTCCGGGACGGCCCGCGGGTCACGGGCGTGGTGATCGCAAACAAGGCGGGGTTGCAGGTGGTGCGCCCGCGCGCGGTGGTCGACGCGTCCGGCGACGCCGACGTGGTGGCGTTCGCGGGGGCGCCGTTCGACCTGGATGCGTCGGCGCCGCAGCCCATGAGCCTGCACTTCCGCATCGGAAGGCTGCCGGCCGACGCCGAGCTGCGCGACGCGTGCGGAGCGGTGCTGGCCGAGGCGCACGCGGCCGGCCGCATCGGCCTGTATGGCGGCCCGTGGATGGGCCGCGTCGAAGATGACGACATCTACTTCAACGCCACCCGCCTGGCGGGCAACCCGGTCGATCCCGACGACCTGACCGCGGCGGAGATGCAGGGCCGCCGCGACGTACGGACGATATTCGAGCTGTTCAAGAAGCGGCTGCCCGCATTCCGCGACGCCTACCTGGTCGGCACCGGGCCGGCGGTCGGGGTGCGCGAGTCGCGCCGTATCCGCTGCGACGATCCGCTGCGGGCGGCTGCCATCGCGGCGGCCGAACCGCGCGACGACGCGGTCTGCCTGGGCGGCTGGTGGCTGGACCGCCATCCGGCCGGCTCCTCCGGCTATCACCCGCATCTTCTGATGCGCCCCTATGACATCGGCTACGCCACGCTGGTCCCGCAGGAGCTGGACAACGTCTGGGTAGCCGGGCGCTGCCACGGCGCCGAACAGGCGGCGCTCGCCTCCAGCCGCGTCACCGTCACCTGCATGGCGATGGGCCAGGCCGCCGGCACCGCCGCGGCATTGGCGGCGCGGGCGGGCGCGGCATCACGCGAGCTGGACGTGCCGGGGCTGCAGCGCCGGCTGGTCGAAGACGGCGCCGTCATCCTGGACCGCGCCGATGCGGTACGAGAGGCAGGCGACGCGATGGGCGAGGTGTCCATCGACGCCAACCACTGAACGCGTATCGGGGCAGCGTGCTGCGCAGGATCGGCTTCCGGCTCGAGTCGTTCCGCGATCCACGCCGGAGTCTGAATCTAGCCCAAGTTTAACACGAACGGGGGCGATTTCGCGGGGTTGAAGTGATTTCCGCGAATCTATGAGGGTCTCTGCCTCCAAAACGGCTGAATTCTCCAAAGTAGTGCCATACGGGCGTCATCCGACCCATTGACCATCCCATTGCCGGGCCTCTACCTTCTGCTCAGCCATGTTCGTGCACGGGCGTTGCCCCGCTCTTCGTGGGATCAAGAACACGGCCGTCGTAACGATGATGTTCACCACTTGTGCCCCGAATGTAGTGCCACACGGCGAAAACGGGATCCCCTAAATCGTTTAGTCACAATAGGATCACTTTGAGCCCGTTAAACTTGGGCTAGCGCAGTGACGCCTATCGAACGGGATGCGGACTTGGAGCAGGGGTGACCGCTTGTTTTTCGTCGTCCGGATCAGCGCCGATCGTAATGCGCAGGTCCATGCCCAGCGCTCGCGTAATTCGCATGACGGTAGCAAACGACGGGTTGCCTTCCGTAGACAGCGCCTTATAGAGACCTTGGCGGGTCATGCCGACTTTACGAGCCAAACTGCTCATATTGCGTGCTCGGGCGATGTCGCTGAGGGCGACGCGGATGAGGCTGCCGTCGCCCGGATCGTCCTCGGCACACGCTTCGAGATACAGGCGCGCCTCCTCTTCGGTGCGGATGTACTTTGCTGCATCCCATTGGCTGTATCTGCCACGCATGGTTTACCTCCAGTCTTGTGCCAATCGCTTGGCACGTTTGATGTCTCGATTCTGGCTGCCCTTATCGCCGCCGCAGAGCAGTACCACTACAGGAGCCCCATCCTCGACGAGCGGCAGGTGCGCCCACCGTTCGAGCGCGCTTGGAGCGAGCGCCGCGGTCCACCCGACTGTCGCGACTGCATGCACCAAGTACACGCGATAGCCGGGGCCATAACGGACCCGCAGCTCATGGATGCCATCCCCAACCGCCCTGGTGTCACCAAGCTGGCCGAAGGCCGCGATCTGTCTCAGGCGAGCGTTGACGCGGGCCACTGCGCGGTAGTCGCGCAGTCGGCCAAGCCACCGCTCGAAAGCGTCGCTTTCGACCACGGTGATCACAGCACCAGTGTCAACCGTGGTTGTCAGCGTGTCAAGGGAAAGCGTTCGGCGTTCGGTGGCAGGCCGGTACGGTCCTACTCGGAGCGGTCCGGCGGATCAGGATCGCCTGCCGGCTCGAAATCGGCGTCGTCTCCAACCTCGGGCATCGCCAGGAGATGATCGATGGAGCTCTCCGTCCGCCGTCGATCGGGTTCTGTAGAAATCGTGTCCCCGGACGGCGAGGGATTGGGATCCGGGGCGAAGAAGGGATTGGAAACGCCCCCTTGCCTCAGCGCGGCCGCCAGCCACAGATACTTGTTCATTTCGCTCAGACGCGAACGCCAGCTTGCGGCATAGAACTCGACGTATCGGCGGAACCACGCCTCCGTCTCCGGCCTGACGCCGTCCAGATAGCCCGGGAGGAGGAACCACGGCTGGTCGGTGTACTGGTGCAGCCCGTGCCGGGAGAGATCCTCGCGAGCCGTTCGGATCTTGCGGTACACGACCATGAAGGTGCGGCGCGGCTTGTCGGTGTGATAGCGCCCGCGATGCACCGTGAGCGCGTTGAACAACACCGCGTCGCCCGGGAGAGCACCATCTTCGCGGCGTTCGGCATCTCGTTTGAGCGATTGTGGGCGCGGTCGTCATCCACGCAGATACGGCGCTCGGCGTCCGTGTAATCGCGGGCATGCGACCCCGGCACGAGCTCGAAGTCATCACTGGGGGCGAGCGCGATCTGAACCGACACGCCGATGCCGGTCTCCTTGTCGCGCGGATCGGGCCATTCGCCGAGGCTGTCCTTGTGCCAGAACCCGTCTTCGCTCGCTCCCGTCGGGTTGAAGTACAGACTCGTCGCGGAGAACACGAACTCCTCTCCCAGCGCCGCCTTCACGGCTTCGATCAGCCTGGGCGCGGCGACGGAGTCCAGCAGGTACGCCAGCTCGCCGGGAGACTCCCGGTGGTACTCGGGATGGTTGAGGTGGCGCATGTAGTTCGACTGGGGCCCGACCGGCGGGTTGTCGGTCTGCGGAGCACGCCGCCACTGCTCCAGCACGCGATCGCAGATGGCCATCAGTCGTGCGACGCGCTCCTGGTCGTAGGCGCCCCGGAGGATTGCATACCCATACACCCGGTAGTGACTGCCGATGTCTTCACTCATCACTCGGCGCATTGAACCAACCCCTGTCGCAGCGCGCAACTCCGTCGGCCTCACGGCCGCATAGCGGGACGCGGGCCATCCGGCTACTCGACCCGGAACTCGTCGACATTGGAAGATACGGAGGATCAGATGAGTCGAGCGAAACTTGACGACTTGGAGCAGCAGATCGAAGACGACGCGCACCGGTACGTACCGGTGGTCGGCGAGGAGCGCAGCCGCATCGACCGAATCCTGGAGAAGAGCCGGAAGACACGCAGCATCAACATCCGTATCAGCGAGCACGACCTGGAGACGGTGAAGCGAAAGGCGGAACGAGAGGGGCTGCCCTATCAGACCCTCATCTCCAGCATTCTCCACAAGTACGTCAACGATCAGTTGGTCGACGAGCGCGAGATCACCAAGACGCTCCAACTCCTCGGCAGGGGGATCGAGTAGAGCGTCAGCGCGGGATCAGGGAAACCTCCTCCGGAGTGCGCCGCACCGTGTAGGTCGCGCCGGCCGGCACGGCCGAGAAGCGGGTGACGAGGCCGTCCGGCCACTCGACGCGGAGCTCGTCGACGGGATCGCCGGCGGCGTGGCCGGCGCCCAAGCCGAAGTGCGCGGAGCGCTCGGAGCTGGTCAGGTAGCCGGCGCCGCCGAACATGGCGCGCACCTGCTCGACGCCGCCGGCGGTGACGACGACGCGCGCGCCGAAGCCGTCGGGCGCCGCGGCGGGGTCGCCGGTGGTGTCCAGGAACACGCGGAGCCAGCCGCCGGCGGGCGGCCGAGCAGGGTGAATGGCGTCGTTGCGCAGCAGGGCGGGCCGGCCCTCGTTGTTGAAGATGACGATGTCCTGGTCGCCGTCGTCGTCGTAGTCCAGGTGCACCATGCCGCGGCCCTGGCCGCGGTGCGCGAAGCCGGCCGGTCCGGTGCGGTCGGCGAACAGCGGCAGGTCGGGATCGAGCCGCCGCTCCATGTTCCCGAACAGCACGCTGCGCTGGTCCGCCCACTCCGGGAAGCCCTCACCGTTCGCCTCGTTCCAGCCGCCGGTGGCGGCGATGTCCAGCCGGCCGTCCAGGTCGTGGTCGATCGCGACCGCCCCCCAGCCCCAGCCGCCGCGCTTGACCTTCGCGTCGGTGGCGGTCTCCGCGAACGTGCCGTCGCCGCGGTTGAGGTAGAGCTTGTTGCCGGTGCCGCCCGACTTGGGCGGCGGATGCGCGGTGTGGATGGAGGTGACGTACCAGTCCAGGGAACCGTCGCCGTCGAAGTCGCCGGCGGTGGCGCCCATGCCGTTCTCGTCCAGCCCGGCGCCGGCGGCCGCGGTCCGTTCCGAGAAGGTCCCGTCGCCGCGGTTCACGTAGTAGCGGCTCGTGCCGAAGTCGGCGGCCAGCAGCAGCTCCGGGTAGCGGTCGCCGTTCGCGTCCGCGAAGATCGGCGTGAAGGCGCGGACCCCCGCGCTGGCCACGCCCGCCGCATGCGTCACGTCGGTGAAGCGCGGCACGCCGTCGACCACGCCGTCGTTGCGGAACAGCGTGTTGCCGTCCACCTCGCCCGACCAGGCGGCCACGAACAGGTCCAGGTCGCCGTCCAGGTCGTAGTCGCCGAAGGAAGCGCCCATGCCCGACTCGAGGCCGGCCGACGTGACGGCGACCCCGGCGGGGCGGGCGATCTCCTTGAAGCGGACCATCCCGTCCGCACCGGCCGGGCCGTCGTTGCGGTACAGCAGGTGAAATCCCGGCAGCGGCTCGCCGGCCGGTCCCTGGCTGACCACGAACAGGTCTGGATCGCCGTCTCCGTCGACGTCGGCGGCCGCCGCTCCCTGACCGCGATGCACGCGCGCCACGCCCGCGGCCCGCGCCACGTCGGTGAAGGTGCCGTCCCCGTCGTTGCGGTACAGGCGGTCGGGAGCGCCGCCGCTCGTGACCATGAACAGGTCTTGGTCACCGTCGCCGTCAAAGTCGAGCACGGCGCCGCCTCCAGACATGGCCGTGCGGCTCCAGGACAGCGGCGCGTGCAGATGCACCAGTCCGGTCGCCTCCGGGCACAGGCTCCGCTCTCGCGGACAGGTCGCGAATGGAGGCGGGTCGCCGGCGACGGATGTGGCGACCACCAGCAGCGCCAGCGCCGCACCGGTCGCGCGCCGACTCACTCTTCGAGTGAGGTTCGCTCCGCTCACCGCTGGAAGCGGATGCGTGGGTCCAGCATGGCCAACAGCAGGTCGGAAATCAGGGTGCCGACCACGGTCAGGGCGGCCAGGATCATCACCACCGCGCCGGCAAGGAACATGTCCTGCGCGAGCAGTCCCGCCAGCATCAGCGGTCCGATGGTCGGCAGGCTCAGCACCGTCGCCACCAGGATCTCGCCCGAGAACACGGCCGGCAGGCGCCAGCTTATGCTGGCCACCCAGGGGTTGCCGGCCATGCGGATCGGATACTTGATCAGCAGGCGCGCCTCCGGCACCCCCTTGGCGCGCGCGGTGGTCACGAACGGCATGCGGAGCTGGTCCAGCACGTTGGCACGGATCACCCGGATCTCGCCTCCCAGCGCCTCCGCGCCCAGCACCACCAGGGCCGGCCAGATGTGCGCGAGGAGGTTCAGGAACTTGGCGAAGGTGAACGGCTGATCGATGTACTCCAGCGAGAACAGCCCACCGGGCACGAAGTGAAACCAGCGGAATGCCAGGTAGATCAGGATGAGCGCGAACAGGAAGTTGGGCACCGCCATCAGGAAGAAGGCGGCGAAGCTGAACAGGTTGTCGAACAGCGAGTACTGCCGGATCGCCGCGCCCACGCCGACCGGCCAGGAGAGGCTCGATGCCAGCAGGATGGCCAGCAGCGAGATCGCCGTGGTGATGGCGATCCGGTCCACGATGAGGTCGCGCACCGGCTTGCGGTAGGCGATGGAGAAGCCGAAGTCGCCGCGGATGAAGCGGCTGATCCAGCGGCCGTACCGGATCGGCAGCGGCTCGCCGTATCCGTAGGAGATGCGCAGGTTCTCGGTCATCGCCTTGATCTCGTCGCCGGAGAACTCCTGTCCCGCCGCCTGCATGCGGCCGACGATGGTGGTGGCGATGTCGCCGGGCGGCAACTCGATGATGATGAACGACACCACCGACACCAGCCACAGCGTCGGGATCATGATCAGCAGGCGGCGCGCGATGAAGGAGAGCATCGGCGCTACCGGTAGGGGTCGGCGGCGTCGCGCAGCCCGTCGCCCAGGAACTGGAACGCCACCACGATCGCGATCACCAGCAGCGCCGGCAGCAGCAGCCACGGACGGGTGGCGATCGACTGCACGTTCTGCGACCCTTGCACCAGCACGCCCCAGCTTATCGCCGGCTCCCGCAGGCCCAGGCCCAGAAAACTGAGCGCCGTCTCCCCGAGGATCATGCCGGGGATGCGGTTCGAGCCCTCCACGATCAGGTGGCTGTAAAACGACGGCAGCATGTGCCGGAACAGGAGCCGCGGCGTCGGGGCGCCGTCCAGCTTGGCGGCGAGGGTGAACTCCTCCTCGCGCAGCGCCAGGAAGCGGCTGCGGACCAGGCGCGCCAGGCCGGTCCAGCCGATGATCGAGATGATCACCGTGATCGCGAAGTAGACCTGGATGATCGTCCAGTGCAGGGGCAGGGTGGCCGACAGCGCCATCCACAGCGGGATGGTGGGAAAGGCGATCAGCACCTCGATGATGCGCTGGATCACCGTGTCGACCGCCCCGCCGAAGTAGCCGGAGATGCCGCCGATGACGATGCCCAGCACCCAGGTGATGATGATCGCCAGGATGCCGATCGACAGCGACAGCGTGGAGCCGTGCACCATGCGCGAGTACAGGCAGCGGCCGGAGCCGTCGGTGCCTAGCGGGAACCAGCGCGTCTCGTCGCTGCCGGTGCCGAGCAGGTGGACGTCGGTCTCGATGACGAACAGCAACTTGTACGGATCCCCTCGCGTGAACAGCCGCAGCGGCGCCTCGCTCTCGGGGATCGGGGTGAAGTCGCGTTCGAAGGTCGTGAAGTTGAGCTTGCTGGTCACGCGGTAGACCACCGGCCGGAAGCGTCCCTCGCTGTCGAACAGCCGAAACGCTCCCAGCTTGCCGCCGACTGCCGGCGGCAGGTACTGCAGGTCGGGGCGGCGATCCACGGGGTCGTTCATGGCGAAGAAGCCGGCGAAGATCGCCACGAAATAGAACCAGCCGATGACCAGCATTCCCCAGAGCGCCCACCGGTGGCTGCGGAACTTCAGCCACATCAGGCGCCAGTAGGTGGCGGTGTAGTAGTCCTGCTCCCGCTCGCGGGAGGTCTCTACCCCTCGATCGTCAGCCATGAGCCGATCCGGCCGGCCTCACAGACGAGAAGACCCGCCCGGCGGGCGGGTCTTCTCCCGTTGCGTCAAGCGACGTCCTTCAGTCGAACCAGATGCCCAGCCACGGGCGTTGGCCCGTCTTGGGATCGACGCCATGGGCGCCGGGCACCATAACCGTAAGCTGAGGCTCCAGGCCGTTGTGTCCGACGACCCACAGATCGTGGGTTGCGTTCTCCTGCCACCGCTGGTACATCGCGGGCAACTGGTCGGCGGGGGCGTTCTTGAGGTCCAGCCAGAGCTGGTAGTTCTCCTTGATGCGGTCGGGCGGCTCCTCGCCCCTGGCGCCGTCGGAAACCAGCCAGTCGTGCCAGCCGATCCCCCAGGTGGGCTGCTGTCCGGGGAACGAGCCTCCCTCATGGGTGGGCGCCGCGCACTGCATCGACTCCGGCCAGCGGTGGATCAGGGTCGTGCACGACTGCGCGATCCAGATCTCCCAATCGCCTTCCTTCTGAATCGCCGGCGCGCCGCCCCAGTCGACGATGCGCAAGGTGGCCTTCAGCCCGATCAGGTGCAACTCTTCGGCGATAATGTTGGCCGTCGGGATCCAGCCGGTCTGCTCCGGGTGGACGGTGAATGTGAACGTGAGCGCCTTGCCGTCAGGGCCGAGGCGGAAGCCGTCGTCGTCCTTGTTGGGCAGCAGCTCATCCAGTAGCGCGTTGGCCTTGTCCAGGTCGCGGTTCAGCCAGTCGACCTGGAAAATCGCCGGCGTGTAGTACGGGTGCTCCGGGTTGGTGACGGCGACGCCCGAGGCCACCGGTTCCACCTGTCCCAGAAAGACGAGGTCGGCGATCTTCTTGCGGGGCACGAAGTACGACCACGCCAGCCGGAAGCGGCGGTCACGGAACAGGTCCCGCTTGAACTCGTCCTTGGCGCTCTGGTTGAAGACGGTGGCGCCGCTGGAGTGTCCGTCCCTGTGCGGCGGCCTGAGCACGAGCATGCGGATGGTGCCCTTGTCCGCTTCCGCCTTGGCCAGCTCGATCGCGGTCAGCGGCAGGTCCCAGATCGTGACCTTGCCGGCGATAATGCGCAGAATGCGCGCCTCGGAGTCGGTGACCATCAGGCTGCGCCGGCCGGACGTGTAGGGGAGCTGCTTGTTCTCCGCGTCGACCACGAAGTAGTACGGGTTGGGTTTCCAGGTGGTGGGGTTGGCCGGGACGCCGTTCTCGACCACGAAGGGCATCAGTACCGGGATGTCCGCGTTGATCGAGCCGTAGTGGTCCTTGCGGTCATACAGCAGGTTGAACCAGCTCTCCACGCCGGCGGCGGACACCTTGGCGGCCAGCTCGTCCGCGTCGGCGTGCGACTCGTGGAACTGCCCCAGGTAGTGCTTGGGGTAGCCGCCGATCCAGCGCTCCGAGGATTGACCGAGCAGGTCGCCGATGTACTTGGCGTTGGGCGCAGGCAGCGTGATGCGGAAGCTGTAGTCGTCCAGGTACTCGAGCTGCATGCCGTCGACGGTCCCGTTCAGGCGTGACCAGCCGGTGGCGGCGAAATACTCGGGACGAAGCTGGATGTCCTCGAAGAAGAACTGCATGTCCTCGGTGTCGTAGGGCACGCCGTCGGACCACTTCAGCCCTTCGCGCATGTAGAAGGTCCAGGCCGTGTTGTCGGCGTTGGCCTCCCAGCCCTTGAAGCTCCACGGCGAGATGCCGCCGTGCTCGTCCTCGCGCCCTGCGCGCGCCTGGCCGGTGAGGCCCTGCGTCTCCTCGATCGATCCGGCGATCAGCTCTACCCAGCGGTCGGAGTAGCGGCCGGTCTCGAAGGTGTTGAACTCGTCGTCCGGGGTGATCTGGCGCGGCTCCAGCGGCAACCGTTGGGCGACCGGCGGCAACTCGCCCCGCGCCACCATCTCCGCGAACCACGGCGCTTCCTGGTATTGCTGCCCGACCGCGAGGCCGCAGGCGACGGTCAGAAGTCCGGCCGCCAGCAGTGCTGTGACGTTTCTCACGGGTCTATTCCTCCCTTACTCGAACCACATGCCCAGCCACGCGCGATCGCCGGTCTCGGGATTGATGCCGTGAGCGCCGGGCTGCAGCACCCAGAGCTCGGGCGGCCACGCGTGATGGCCGACCACCCACAGGTCGTAGGCGGCGTTCTCCTGCCACGCCCGGTACAGCGCCGCCAGCTCGTCGCCGGTGGCGTTCTTGAGACCCTGCCAGATCTGGTAGTTCTCCTTGATGCGGTCGGGCGGCTCCTCGCCCTTGGCACCGCCGGAGGCCAGCCAGTCGTGCCAGTCGATCGCCCAGGTGGGCTGCTGTCCGGGGAACGAGCCCCCTTCGTGGGTCGGCGCCGCGCACTGCATCGACTCCGGCCAGCGGTGGATCTGCACGTCGCACGACTGCGCGACCCAGATCTCCCAGTTGCCTTCCTTCTGGATCTGCGGAGCGCCGCCCCAGTCGACAACGCGCACGGTGGCCTTCAGCCCGATCAGGTGCAACTCTTCCAGGATGATGTTCGCTGCCGGAATCCACTCGGTCTCCAGGGGATGGACCGTGATGGCGAAATTGATCGCCTTGCCATCCGGACCGAGCCGAAATCCGTCGTCATCGCGATTGGTCAGGCCCAGCTCGTCGAGCAGGGCGTTGGCCGCCTCAACGTCGCGGTTCAGCCAGTCGTGCTGGTGGATCACCGGCGTGTACCACCGATGCTCCGGGTTGATGATGCCGCCGCCGGTCGCCAGCGGCACTGCCTGCCCCTGGTAGACGATGTCGCCGATCTTCTGCCGTGGCACGAAGTACGACCACGCCAGCCGGAAGCGCCGGTCACGGAAGAGATTGCGCTTGAACTCGTCCTCGGCGCTCATGTTGAAGGCGGTGATGCCGGAGGACAGGCCGTCGTTGCGGACGATCTTGATGACGTGCATCTGGATCCTGCCCTTGTCCGCTTCCGCCTTGGCCAGCTCGATCGCGTCCAGCGGCAACCGGTTCATCGTGACCTGGCCGGCCAGGACGCGCAGCTTGCGCGCCTCGGTGTCGGACACCAGCAGGCTGCGCCGGCCCCGCGTGTAGGGGAGCTGCTTGTTCTCCGCGTCGACCACGAAGTAGTACGGGTTGGGTCTCCAGGTGGTGGGGTTGGCCGGGACGCCGTTCTCGACCACGAAGGGCATCAGCACGGGGATGTCCGGGTTGGTCGAGCCGTAGTGGTCCTTGCGGTCGCCCAGCAGGTGGAACCAGCTCTCCACACCGGCGGCGGACACCTTGGCGGCCAGTTCGTTGGCGGCCGTATGCGCCTCGTGAAACTGCGCCAGGTAGTGCTTGGGATAGCCGCCGATCCAGCGCTCGGAGGACTGGCCGAGCAGGTCGCCGTCATAGCTGGCGTTGCCGTCCGGAAGCGTGATGCGGAAGCTGTAGTCGTCCAGGTAGTCGATCTGCATGCCGTCGACGATGCCGTTCAGGGGGGACCAGCCGGTGGCGGCGAAGTACTCGGGACGCTGCTGGATGTCCTCCAGGAAGAACTGCATGTCCTCGGCGTCGTACGGCACGCCGTCGGACCACTTGAGCCCTTCGCGCATGGAGAAGGTCCAGACCGTGTTGTCGGCGCTGGCCTCCCAGCCCTTGAAGCTCCACGGCGCGATGTTGCCGTCCTGGTCCTCGCGCCCTGCGCGCGCCTCGCCGGTGAGGCCCTGGGTCGTCCGGGCCGATGCGGCGCGGTTCGATGGGCAGCCGTTCGGCGACCGGCGGCAATTCGCCCCGTGCCACCATCTCCGCGAACCACGGCGCTTCCTGGTATTGCTGGCCGGTGGCGAGGCCTCCGACGATGGTCAGAAGTCCGGCCGCCAGCAGTGCTGTGACGTTTCTCACGGATCCACTCCTCCTTCCGGTTGGTGCGGGTATGAGAGGTCATTCAATCACCGGCGAGGCCTGCCCGCAACCCGCCAGCGCCTGCGCGGCACGTCCGACAGGCTTCTATTGCGGCCGGATCGTGATGGTGCGCGACTGGTTCAGGAAGCACGGGCCGGTGACGTACTGGACGGCGCCTTCGTGGATCCGATAGGCGCCGGCGACGTGGATGTGTCCACACAGCACGGCGACCAGGTTGGGCGCGGTCAGCAGCCGTTCGATGAACTCGTCCGTGGCGGACTCCGACTCCGGGTCCCCGCACAGCGGGATAGGTTGCCCGCTCGATGGCGGCGGCGCGCAGTGCGCGGCGGTATCGCCGGGCAGACGGAACGGGATGTGGGTCAGCAGGACCACGGGCAGGCCGGCGGCGAGGGCACGTTCGAAGAAGGCGAGTTGCTCCGCGTCCACCTGGCGGGTGCTGTTGTCGATCGCGACGAAGCGCACGCCGCCCAGGTCGAGCGAATCCGCGTGGGGAGCCCGGCCGCGGTAGAGCGGCAGCAGCGACCGTTCGCGCCATTCGCGGCGCAGGTCGTCGTCGCTCCCCGGCAGCCCGGCGTACCGCCAGTCATGGTTGCCGGCCGTGAACATGCTGTGGCGGCCGGTGGCGAGGATCAGCCGCTCGACGGCGGCGACGGCGGTAGGAGACGGATAGTTGACGTGGTCGCCGGTGAGCACGATCAGGTCGGGAGCCTCGGTCCGTGCCCGCTCCATCTGCGCCGCGAAGGACTGCAGGGTCGGATACTCGGCGAACAGCCCATCTATGCGCGCCCCGTAGTGGACGTAGGGCTGATCGACCTCCTCGTGAGGAACGCTGATGTGGGAGTCGGTCACATGCAGGACGCGCAGCGGCCGCTCGATGCCCGCGACTCCGATCGTCGCCGTGTCGTCGGTCCAGGAGTGGGTGCAGCGTGTCACGGCATCGAGCCTTGAAGACTAGTGTGAATCGGGATCATTGGCATGTTATGCCATACAAAGGCTCTGCGGATCATGCCTACGCGCAACGTCGTGCTGACGGACCACCAAGCTCGCCTCGTAAGGCGATTGGTTGCATCGAGTACATGTCCGGCAGCGGCTGCCCGACGAAGCCGAGCGCATCGTCGATGCCGTGCTCGGCCGCCGTGCCGCGGTCGGCGTGCTGGGAGGAGAAGCAGACGTTGCCGGCGCCCACGTCCAGACCCCTGCCGAGCTGCCTGCGCAGCGTGTCCTTGGCGGTGACGACCGCGGTCCGCACGCCGGTCGACCTCACCTCGAAGATCGTGCGCGAGCGCAGCGACGCGATGGCTTGGGCGTAAATTTCCCGTTCCGGTTCGTCCTGCAGAATTTCGAGCAGCGCCGACGTGTCGATGACCATTATCGTGGCGAGGGCAGGCCGGTGGCATCGTAGCCGAGGATTTCATCAGGCGAACAACTGTCCAGGAGCGGCTGTCGCGCGCAGTGCAGACCGATGGCATTCAGCTCGGCAGCAAGAGACCGCCCGGACCGCTCCCCTCGCAGCCGCTCCAGACGGTCGCGGAGCGCCTCGCGGACGGCCGTGGTCCTGTTCTCACCGGTCACTTCAGCCAACTCGCTCGCCAGTCGCTCGGTCTCGGCGTGCCTGATGTAGAGTGCCATCTGTTACTCCTGTAGCTTGCCGTCTACACAGTAACGCGTTCGGGTGCATCGCCGCAGCCGGACGAGATCGTCGAGCATGCCTTCCCGTCTGACCTTGACATCGTGCCGCAGATCCGAGGTAGGCTCAGGAACATGCTCGATGCACCGGAGCGCAGGCTTCAAGGGATCGCATCGAAGACACGGCACGGCCGCCGAAGGCAGCGCGACGCCGAATATGTCACGCCCCCCACCGACGCTGCGAAGAGCGCCCCACCGACGATCGTCGCCGGCAGGACCGGCCGCCTCCGGGCGGGCGGTCAGTACTTGGTGACCTCCCTCCACTTGAACCCTCGGCGCTCCTCCCTTGTTCCCATTGAATCCATTTTGCGCCTGCCTTGTCAGTCGCGCTCACCACTTCGCGAGGAGAGGAGGTAGTTTAGCGTCGTATCGATTCCAGACCGCAGACATCGTTCAAGGAGGATCGTATGAAACGGTATCTATTCCTGATCGTTGGTTTCACGCTGCTCGTTCCGATGGCGGCATCAGCCGCCGGCACCCAGGAGGCCGCCGCGCCGCCCGAAAGGGTGCTCACCATCGCCACGATGGAAGAGGATGTGCGGTTTCCCTATGCATCGAACCTTCCGGTTTTCCAGGAGATAGAAAAGAACACCGGAATCAAGATCACATGGGAGGCCTTGCCGCAGGACCAGTTCACCACCGCAATGCAGGCCAGGATCGCAGCCAGTCCGGACACTCTTCCGGACATCATAAGGCTCCCGCGCGGCGATCCGGTAAAGTGGGGCGCGGAAGGAATCATCCTTCCTCTCGAGGATCTCATCGAGCAGCACGCTCCCAATACGGTCCGGCTGTTCACGGAGTATCCTTCGGTGCAGCCGCTGATAACCGCTCCTGACGGTCACATCTACTTTCTGCCATCCATCACCCCCGGTCAGGTGACGGCCAATCCGTTCACCATCCATATAAGAACGGACTGGCTCGACAAACTGGGGTTGGAGGAGCCCGACACGATCGATGACTGGGACGACGTTCTCCGCGCATTCAAGGATGGCGATCCGAATGGCAATGGCAGGAGCGACGAAATCCCCTTTCATGGGTATCGACTGAGCTGGCTGGGAAGATGGGGAGAAGCATGGGGATTGCGTCTCTTCGTATACAGCCGGGGATGGTCCGTCGATGCGAACGACATGGTGCGTTACGACTACCTCGACCCCAGAGCACGGGAGGTCTACACGTGGCTACGGACGCTCTATTCCGAAGGCCTGCTGGATCCCGATCTGACCGTCACTGGGGACATCTCCGTAGCGCGACGGACGACCAACATCACCGGCGCGTTCTTCGACTTTGGGGCCAAGGCCATCCAGTGGACCAATAACATCCAGGAGGCAGGGTTCCCCGAGGCCCACTACAAGCCCATGGTGCCTCCGGAGGGACCCTACGGCGACCGCATATCGGAGACAGGCGGAATCGTTTCAGTAGGCTATGCGATAACGGCAGCGAGCGAGAATCCTGCACTGGCGATGGAGTGGCTTGACTACGTGTATGCGCATCCCGACGCTAACGACCTGTTCATGTATGGAATAGAGGGCCAGAGCTACGTGCGAGAGGACGGCAAGATCAGGTATACGGATTTCGTCCTGGACAACCCCGACGGCATGGGTACGTTCGAATCCCTGCGCAGCCTTGGCGGTTGGCCGAATGTACCGTATGTACAAACCCAGGAAGCCTATGATCTGCTCAACCTGGAGTTTCCGGAGATCCTTGAATTCACGATCAAGACGAGACCCTATATCGTGGATGCTTTTCCGAGAGTTCTTCCCACTTCGGAAGAGTCCGACCAGCTACCGGCGGTGATGACGGACATAGACACGTTCCGGGATGAATTCCTGTCAAGATTCGTCATCGGTTCCGCGGATGAAGGAGAGTGGGACGATTTTGTGCAAACGCTCACGGACATGGATATAGATAGAGCGCGTGCCATCAAGCAGGCTCAGTGGGATCGATATCGGCAGGTTCAGTAAGAGCTGAATAGCGACCACCCAGACGGGCTTCACTGCACTGAACAATTCCACCCTCCGCAAGGACGGGTGGGATTGTTCAGGCGTCTTCCGCGGATGGCATGTCGTGCCCCGTTCGCATGACCATGGTCGCGATCCGGGTCGCGAGTGTCGATCGCATCGTTCGAGGTCTGGGGCAGTGAGCGTAAGGTCCACAACTCGATGATCGCTTCACGGACCATTCCACAAAGACTGCACAAGGCGATAGTGCGGGACAGATTCCTCCTGCTACTCGTCGTCCCCGCCGTCGTCTACTATGTCGTCTTTCACTACTTGCCGATGTACGGCGTGATCATCGCCTTCAAGCAATTCTCCCCCGCGAAGGGAATACTGGCGAGCCCGTGGGTTGGCCTCAAGTACTTCGAACAGTTCTTCGGATCGGTGTACTTCGGAAGAGTGGTGAGGAATACCGTGCTCCTCAGCGCATATACGCTTCTATTCGGCTTTCCGGTACCGATCGTGTTCGCGCTGATACTCAACGAGCTGAGAAGGCCGGGCTTCAAGAGAGTCGTACAGACCATAAGCTACTTGCCACACTTCATCTCGGTGGTGATCGTCGTGGGGATGGTGGTCAACCTGTTCGCCATGCGCGGAGGGATCGTAAACAACGTCATCGAGTACTTCGGCGGCGAACGGATCAATTTCCTCATGGATCCTCGCTACTTCAGATCGCTCTATGTCGGTTCGGAAATCTGGCAGACATTCGGCTGGAACTCGATCATATACTTTGCGGCCCTCGCCGGTATCGACGCCGATCTATACGAAGCTGCGCGGATCGACGGCGCCAGCCGCGTGCGGCAGATGTGGCATGTGAGTTTGCCGGGAGTGCTCCCGGTTACCATGATTCTACTCATAATCGCTCTTGGGAACCTGATGAGCGTCGGATTCCAGAAGATATTGTTGCTGTACAATCCTTCGACGTACAGTGTGGCTGACGTCATCGCCACTTATACGTATCGAAGGGGCATTCTCAATTTCGAATACAGTTTCGGGGCGGCGGTTGGACTTTTCAATGGAGTCATCAACATGGCCGTGCTGCTGACGATGAACAAGATCAGCAGAGCGGTGTCGCAGATATCGCTGTTCTGAGGGGTGTAGCATCGTGATCAGGGAGTCGGCGGAGGACAAGGCCATGTTGCTCATCGCGGTTGGCATGTCCGTGGTCGCGGCGGCGATCACCCTCTATCCGTTTATATATGTGGTAAGCATGTCGATCAGCGATCCTTTCAACGTGATGTCGCAAACCGTTTGGCTGTTGCCGCAGGGTTTGAGCTTTGCCGGGTATGAGCTGGTGGTGGCGGACCGGTGGCTGTGGATATCGTACTACAACACGCTCTGGTATGCTGTCGTAGGAACCTCGATCAACGTGTGCCTGACGGTCATGACTGCCTATGCGCTGTCGCGCCCGACGTTCGCGATCAGGAAACCGCTGATGTTCTTCATCGCATTTACGATGTTCTTTGGCGGCGGATTCATCCCGCTCTTCATACTCGTGAACAAGCTTGGCCTGTACAACACGAGGGGATCCGTGGTGCTGCCGACGGCGATGAGCGCCTTTTACGTGATCGTTGCGAGAACGTTCTTCATGTCGACGATCCCGGAGAGTCTGCATGAATCGGCGACGCTGGATGGCGCCAACGAGGTTGTGGTCCTGCGGCGGGTGATAGTGCCGTTGTCGAAACCGGTAGTGGCGGTGCTGGCGCTGTTCTACGCCGTGGGACACTGGAACTCCTTCTTTTACGCCATGCTGTTCCTTCCGGACAAGCGATTGCAGCCGCTGCAGCTCTATATCATGAATGTGCTGATTCAGTCGTCGGGAGGACTTCAGTATTTGGCGGATTGGTCCGATAGGGGAGCGATGTTCATTCAACTCAAGTACGTGGTGATCGTGGTAGCGATCGTGCCGATCATCTGCGTGTATCCGTTCATACAGAGGTATTTCGTCAGGGGGGCGATGATCGGAGCCCTCAGGGGATAGACCGTCGCAGGGGCGGCGGGGAGGTCGTTATGGAAGAGATAGCATTGAGCGTGGACGCGGCGAAGCAGTTGTTCATCGATGACCATTGCATCGCCGAATTGCGCGGCGTGCGTAGGCAGCTCAATCAGCCGCGGAAGCATCCTGCCAATCCGGTGGTGAGACGGACGGAGCCGTGGGAGCAAACGTACGTGTCGCTCTACGGCAATGTGATCTACGACGAGGACCAAGGGCTGTTCCAGATGTGGTACTCGTCTCGGTTCATGATCGATGGGGGCACGAAGAAGGTAAACTGCGTGTGCCACGCGACCTCCAGGGACGGCATCGACTGGCAGAGAACTCCGGTGAATCGGTTGGAGCACGACGGCATGCGATTGAGCAATGCCGTGTTGGTGGGTCAGTACATCGGGCCGACGGTGTTCTACACGCCGGACGATCCCGATCCGCAGCGGCGGTACCGGATGTTCGTGTTCATGGGGCCGGAGTTGCTGGGGGTGCTGGGCGTGACGGGGGAGCCGGAAAGGAAGACGCCGTTCAGGAGTGGCTACGGGGTGCTGTTCTCCCCGGATGGGCTCAGGTGGACGGAGTACGAGAACAACCCGGTGGTGCAGGGAGGGGACATCTCGACGTGCAGCTACAACCCGTTTACGAAGGAGTATATCGCGTATCCCAAGGTGCATCGGGCGGACGGCGGGATGTTCCGGCGATGTGTGGGAGTAACGATGAGTGAGGACTTCATCACCTGGGGCGCGCACCGCGCGATGGCGGACATCATCCTGTCGGCGGACGAGGTGGACGATGCGCGGGTGGGCGAGCGGCTGGCGAGGTTTCGGCCGATTCTGCGGTATGACGACCCGAGCTACTACCGGGCGGACATGTATGGCATGACGGGGTACCACTTGAAGGAGGACCTGCATCTCGGCTTCATCTGGTTGTTCGACCGATCGGCGAGGCGGCCGAAGGAGCAGGGCGGCAACGAGGAGGGTCCGATAAACATCCAGTTGGCGTATTCGCGAGACCCGAATCCGTATGGGTTCTGGCACCGTGCGGCCGACCGGCAGGACTTCCTCTCATGTGGCGACGAAGGTGACCACGATGCCGGCATGGTTATCATGTCCCACACGGTGGTCGAGGTCGGTGATGAATTGTGGTTCTACTACACCGGTTTTGACGGCGGGCATGCCGCGGCAGAAGAAGCGGAGCGCCCGGACGATGAGCGGGGACGGTTGCCGAAACCTCGATCCAAGGTACCAACCTCAGGTCCGTCGCTCAGTCTGGCGACTCTCAGGCGCGATGGATTCGTCTCCCTCGATGCGATCTACCCGGAGGGGAGGGCGGTGACCAAGCTCCTGACGTTCACCGGTCGACACCTGGAGCTGAACGCCGATGCGGAGAACGGCTGGATCAGAGTCGAGATCGTCGACGCCGATGGTGAGCCGATTGCCGGCTTCGCGAAAGACGAGTGTGTGCCGTTTGACGGAGATGACATTCGGGGAAGGGTCAGATGGAAGGCCGGTGACAGTCTCGCGGTCCTGGCCGGCAAGCCCGTGCGGTTCATATTCCACATGCAAAGTGCGAAGCTGTATTCGTTCCGGATCACATAGGTTCGACGGGCCTGTGATAGGCTGATCGACAATCGGAGGAAGGGATGTACGAGTTCAAAGGGACACCAGAGTCGACGCACCTGTATCAGAAGGCCGTTCAACTGGTGCCGGGTGGCACGCATCTGTACGGCAAACGAAGCGAGTTTCACGCGTCAGGCTTCTGGCCGGCCTATGTCGCACGCGCGGAAGGAGGGCACTTTTGGGACGTCGATGGGAACGAATTCATCGACTACAACCTGGGCGCCGGCCCGGTGATGCTGGGTCACGCCTTCCCGCCGGTCATCGAAGCCGTGCAGCGGCAGCTGCCACTCGGGCAGCTCTATGCGACCAGCTCTCCATTGGAGCTGGAGCTCGCGCGTCTGATCATCGAGCTGGTTCCGTGCGCGGAGATGGCGCGGTATGCCCGCGGAGGGGGCGAGGCGTGCGCCGTCGCCGTCCGTATCGCGCGCAGCTACAGCCGCAAGGACAAGGTCCTTTTCTGCGGATACCACGGCTGGCACGACTGGTACATCTCCGCCAACTTGTCGGATAGCGAAACCCTGAACGACCACCTGCGGCCGGGAATCGATCCGTTGGGTGTGCCCGCGGCGCTCGCCGGCACCGCGATCCCTTTCGAGTACAACGACGTGGATTCGTTGAAGGCGGCGCTGGACGCCAATCGCGGTGAGGTGGCGTGCATCATCATCGAGCCGGCGCGTACGTTCCAGCCGGAGAACGGCTACCTGCACAAGGTGCGGGACATCGCCGACGAATACGGCGTGGTCTTGATTTTCGACGAGACCGTAACCGGGTTTCGGTACAGCCGCGGCGGGGCTCAGGAGCACTTCGGCGTCACACCTGATATGGGCGTCTTCGGCAAGGCGATGGGCAATGGGTTCCCGCTCACGTGCGTGGCTGGGACAGGCGACGTGATGATGGCGTGCAAGGACAGCTTCATCAGCAGTTGCTTCTGGGGAGAGACCACGAGTCTGGCGGCCGGAGTCGCCGCGCTGACCTTCATTCGCGACAATCCCGTGATCGAGCACATCTGGTCGATCGGGCAGGCGATCGTGGACGGCGTGGACGGCGCCGCCAGGGAGATGGGTGTGCCGATCAGGTTCCCGGGCAAGCCGTGCAATGCCTACGTCCGTTTTGACATCGACGATCCGGTGTTGGCGAAGGGCATCTCGACGCTCTGGGAACAGGAGCTGCTGCGGCGCGGCATCTGCGCCGACGGCATGTTCTACATCTGCTACTCGCACACCATGGAAGACGTAGAACGTACGGTGGAGGCTGGGACCGAAGCGTTGCAGGTAGTGAAACGAGCGCTCGATGACGGGGACGCTTCCCGATATCTGGGCTCCCGTCAAACCGAGGTGGGCTTCAAGCGAATGGTCTGAGAACGCCCGGAAGCGGCTGGGACGATCGAAAGGGACAGATATGGTGCACATAGGATCCAGGAGGCAGTCCTTCATCGATGACCATTGCCTGGCTGAGTTGCGTGGCGCGCGCAAGCAGCTCAATCAGCCCAGGAAGCACCCGGCAAATCCGGTTCTGACGTCGCTGGAGCCGTGGGAACAAACCTATGTGCAACTCTACGGTAATGTGATCTACGACGAGGCGGAAAGGCTGTTCCAGATGTGGTATTCGTCGCGGTTCATGACGGATGGCGGAACGAAGAAGGTGAACTGCGTGTGCCATGCGACCTCCAGTGATGGCATCGACTGGCAGCGTACTCCGGTCAATCGGTTGGAGCACGACGGCATGCGATTGAGCAACGCCGTGCTGGTGGGGCAGTACATCGGGCCGACGGTGTTCTACACGCCGGACGATCCGGATCCGCAGCGGCGGTACCGGATGTTCGTGTTCATGGGGCCGGAGTTGCTGGGGGTGCTGGGCGTGACAGGGGAGCCGGAGAGGAAGACGCCGTTCAGGAGTGGCTATGGGGTGCTGTTCTCCCCGGATGGGCTCAGGTGGACGGAGTACGAGAACAGCCCGGTGGTGCAGGGAGGGGACATCTCGACGTGCAGCTACAACCCGTTTACGAAGGAGTATATCGCGTACCCGAAGGTGCATCGGGCGGACGGCGGGATGTTCCGGCGATGTGTGGGGGTAACGATGAGCCAGGACTTCATCACCTGGGGCGCGCATCGCGCGATGGCGGACATCATCCTGTCGGCGGACGAGGTGGACGATGCGCGGGTGGGCGAGCGGCTGGCGAGGTTTCGGCCGATTCTGCGGTACGACGACCCGAGCTACTACCGGGCGGACATGTATGGCATGACGGGGTACCACCTGGAGGAAGGCCTGCATCTCGGCTTCATCTGGTTGTTCGACCGGTCGGCGGCGCGGCCGAAGGAGCAGGGCGGCAACGAGGAGGGTCCGATAAACATCCAGTTGGCGTATTCGCGAGACCCGAATCCGTATGGCTTCTGGCACCGCGCCGCCGACCGGCAGGACTTCCTCTCATGTGGCAGCGAGGGCGACTACGACGCCGGCATGGTCAAGACGGCACATACCGTCGTCGAGGTCGGGGACGAACTATGGTTTTACTACACGGGTACCGACGGGTGCCATGCGGCCCGCGAAGAGGAGGAGTCCAGGGATGAGATTCGTGGTCTACTGCCCAAACCTCACTCCAAGCTGCCATACAACGGGTCCTCACTCAATCTGGCAACCCTCAGGCGCGATGGATTCATCTCCCTCGATGCGATCTACCCGGAGGGCAGTGCGGTGACCAAGCTCGTGACGTTCACCGGGCGGCACCTGGAGCTGAATGCCGATGCGGAGAACGGCTGCATCAGAGTCGAGATCGTCGACGCCCACGGTGTCCCGATTGCCGGCTTCACGAAAGATGACTGCCGGCCGTTTCGGGCAGACGATGTGCAAGGCATGATCACGTGGAAGACCGGGGACAGTCTGCGCGCGCTCGCAGGCAAGGCGGTGCGGTTCGTTTTCCACATGCAAGCCGCCAAACTGTACACATTCAGGGTGGTATAGATAGATGGCGTGGGGTCGTCCGGTGCCAGTCCCACAGGAGATCGTGCAGGTGGGTCCGCAGCGCCGCGTGCCCTCCACCGGTGGCGAGATTGTCCATCTGGAACGGGTCCGTCCGGAGGTCGAAGAAGTAGTGATCCTCGGCGGATTCCGCCGGCTCCCGGCTCGCCTCCTCGTCGCCGAGCATCTCCGTGCCGAACAGGTGGGTGGGGGTGCGCACGCCGATCTGCGGGAACTTCCCCTCTATGAACGCCATGCCCCCGTCGCTCCCCTCCGCGTCCCCGGACAGCAGGCCAGATAGATCCGTGCCCTGGACGGATGCGGGAATGGGCACTCCGACCTGGCCGAGAACCGTCGGCATGACGTCGATGAGGGAGGCGACCCGATCGACGATCCGGCCGGCGGGGATCCGACCCGGGCCGTGTATGACGAGGGGAATGCGGATCGATTCGTCGAAGATGTGGCCCTTGTTCCACAGGTGGTGGCTGCCGAGGTTGTCGCCGTGGTCGGACGTGAAGACGATCAGCGTATCGTCCGCCACTCCCTCTGCGCGCAGCGTCTCCAGCAGAGCGCCGACGTAGTCGTCCACGCAGGTGACCATGCCGTAGTACAGGGAGGTCAGGTCGCGCAGGTCGAACCCCTCCAGCCAGCGATCGTCGACGTAGCGCAGCCGTGCCCTGAGCCTCGCGCCGATCCGGTCGTCGTCCATGAGCCGCGTCAGATCGTCGATCAGCCGGGTGACCGCGTGCGGGAGGGACTGCGTCTCGCGCACGTGCTGCCGGTCGTCCATCAGCCAGTCGTCTTCCTCGGCCAGGATCATGAGCACGCCCAGGTAGTCGAAGCAGTAGCGGTACAGCCACTCCCGGTCGTACGCCTGGACGCCGTCGACGCGGACGTTGTCGCGGAGCAACACGTCGTCGCGGGAGTACATCTCCAGGTAGCGGCGCGGAGCGTCGGCCAGCGGGGAGTGGGGAGGCGAGATGCTGTACTCCAGGAAGAAGGGCTCTGCGCGATGCGCGTGCACGAACTCGCGCACCCGTCCGATCTCGTAGTCGAGCGAGAACCCGTCGACGATCCGCCGGTCGCCGCCGGTCAGGTCGTAGAACGACTGGTGGTAGTGCTGGTGATGGTTGTGGGGAATGGTGCCTTCCCGGAAGCCGCAGACGTCGGGCGCGGGATGCAGGTGCCACTTTCCCACCAGCCCGGTCGCATAGCCGGCGTCGCGGAGCACCTCGGGTAGCAGCGGGTCTGGACACACGGTGCGCTGCCGGCTCGGCGGAAACCCGCAGAAGTTCGTCGTCGTGCCGGTGCAGGAGCGCGCGTACTGCCCGCTCAGCAGGCAGCTCCGGGCGGGCACACACAGCGGGGCGTTCGAGCAGGCGATCTCGAAGAGGGTGCCTTCGGACGCGAGTTGGTCGATGTTCGGCGTACGGACCACGGGATGGCCATAGCAACCGAGCTCGAACGCACGCATCTGGTCGCACAGGCAGAGCACGATGTTGGGAAGTCCGCGCCGGCTCATGGTCCGCGCACCCTTCGCTCAGTCGGTCAGCCGTCGCCGGCCTCGTCCCGGCGCTCCTGATCCTCCGACCAGCCCAGGCGATCGTGCTGCTCGTAGATGGTGTCGCGGCTCAGGGTGAGATCGTGATCCGTCACCGGCAGGCGATCCACCACGATCAGGTCATCGGTCACGAACTTCTCCGCGAAGTTCACCCGCGCGAACCACCCGTGGTATCCGTAGGTCCGTTCGAACCGGATGCGCGCGAAGTCCGCGGAGTGTCCCTGGGAGGTGAACGCCATCTCGGCCTTGATGCGCTTCTCGTACTGGTCGGAGATGTCCACGTGGAAGGTGACCTCGTCGTAGCGCAGATTGGACGCCCGGTAGTAGGTCCTGGCGATCCTGTGGTATCCCGTACGTGCACCGGGACGTGGTGATTCGACCAGGGTCTTCGCCTCCGTGACCACGGCCGCGCAGGTGGTGTGGTCGTTCGGCTCGGCCTTGCCGGGGTCGAGGTGGGCCGGCAGCTCCGTGATCAGGATGTCGGGCCGCGTCTCGAAGAACAGGGCGGCGACTTCCTCGACCATCGCGTCGGTCCGCGTGATCGGCTTGTCCGGATAGCCGAGCAGCCTGACGTCGGTGATGCCGAAGTAGCCGCAGGCCTCGACCAGCTCCTTCCTCTTCAGGTCGATGTACTGCTCCCTGGACTCCTGCAGGATCGACGGATCCCGCTCGTTCTCCGGCTTGAGCAGCTCGCGCCACAGCTTCTCGTTGTGCGTGCTGCCGCCGTCGGACAGCACCGCCACGGTGACCGTATCGCCGTCGCGGACGTGGTGTCCGCAGGTGCCCAGGCAGTGCACGCAGTCGTGCGGGTGAGCGACGAAGACGAGGATGCGGAGCTTCCGGTCAGCGCCGTCGGCATCCATGGCGACCTCCCTGCGGAGACGGAGTCTCCAGCGTCGAGCCCATCATGAACCATCCCCGTCGTGCAGCCAACAGGACACGAGGTGGTCGCCGCCGGTGTCGCTCAGCACCGGCACGTCGTGCCGGCATCGATCCATCACGTGCGGGCAGCGCGAGTGGAAGGGACACCCTGGGGGTATGTTGGCAGGCGTCGGCACGTCGCCCTTCAGGACGATCCGGCTCTTCCCGTGCTCGGGGTCCGGGACCGGCACCGCCGACAGCAGCGCCTGCGTGTACGGATGCTGCGGGTCGCTGAAGAGCTCGTCGCACCCGCACAGCTCGACGATCTTGCCCAGATACATGACGGCGACCCGGTCGCTGATGTGCCTGACCACGGCCAGGTCGTGGGCGATGAAGATGTAGGTCAGGCCAAGCTCCTGCTGCAGCCGTTCCAGCAGATTGATGATCTGTGCCTGCACCGAGACGTCGAGCGCCGAGACCGGCTCGTCGCAGACGATGAATTCCGGGTCGACCGCCAGCGCCCTGGCGATGCCGACGCGCTGGCGCTGCCCGCCCGAGAACTCGTGCGGGTACTTCTGCAGGTTGTCGGAGGGGATGCCGACCGTCTCCATGAGCTCCTTGACCCGCTCCCGCTTCGCCTTCCCGTGGTGCAGTCCGTGTATCTCGATGCCGTCGGCGATGAGCTGCTCGGCGGTCATCCTGGGATTGAGGGATCCCCACGGGTCCTGGAACACGGCCTGCACTCGCTTGCGGTATTCCTTGAGGCCTTCCCTGTCGTACTCCAGGACGTTGACGCCGGCCAGGTGGATCGCCCCCGAGGTGGGCTGCAGCAGCCGCAGGATCAATCTGCCGGTGGTCGTCTTGCCGCAGCCGCTCTCTCCTACCAGTCCCAGCGTCTCTCCCTTCATGACGGTCAGGTTGACGCCGTTCACGGCGCGGATGACCGGCGGCCTGCTCTGGAAGAGCTGACGGCGCGGCTCGAAGTGCTTGACGAGACCGCTGATCCGGAGGTAGTCGGCGTCCCGCGTCATGGCGTAACGCGCGGCAGGTCCGAGCCGTTTGTCTCCGCGTATCTCCAGCACGAGACGTGATGACCCTGCCGGACCGACAGCCGCGTGGGATCCTGGTGACAGATGTCCATGGCGTGCGGACAGCGGGGTCGGAAATGGCACCCCGCCGGCAGCTCGAAGAGGTTGGGGACCTTCCCCTCGATCGTGGCCAGCGTCCGATGCCGTTCGGCGTCGATGCGCGGTATCGACTGCAGCAATCCTTCCGTATAGGGGTGGGAGGCGTGCCTGAAGAGGGATCCGGTGTCGGCTTCTTCCACGATCTTGCCGGTGTACATGACGATCACCCGCTCGGCGATCTCGGCGATCACGCCCATGTCGTGGGTGATGATGATGATCGACATGCGCAGCTCATCGCGCAGCGACCGCAGCAGCTCCAGGACCTGCGCCTGTATCGTGACGTCGATCGCGGTCGTGATCTCGTCGGCGATCAGCAGGTTGGGGCTGCAGCACAGGGCGATCGCGATCGTGACGCGCTGCCGCATCCCGCCCGAGAGTTGGTGGGGGAAGGAACGTACGATGCCTTCGGGATCAGGCATCCCTACCAGGTCGAACAGGCGCGCCGCCTCCCGGAACGCGCTCGGCTTGTCCATCGTCTTGTGCCGGCGGAGGGTCTCCGCCACCTGGTAGCCGCAGGAGTGCATGGGGTGCAGGGCGGTCATCGGCTCCTGGAAGATCAGGGCTATCTCGTCCGCGCGCAGATCCTCCATCTCCCGTCTCTTCATGCCCAGCAACTCCCTGCCCTGGTAGCGGATGCTGCCGGACACCGCGCCCGGTGGCTGCTGGATCAGCCCCATGATCGACAGGGCGGTGACGCTCTTGCCACAGCCGGACTCGCCGATGATGCCGAGGGTTTCACCCCGGCCGACGCTGAAGTCGATGTCGTCCACGGCCTTGAGGAATCCGAGCTCGGTCCTGAAGGACGTGGTCAGGTTCCGCACCTCCAGGAGGGTGTCCATGGGGACTCCGCGCTACTTGGCCACGTAGGGATCCGCCATGTCGCGCACCCCGTCGCCGACGAAGCTGAACGCGAGGACGGTGACGACGATGAACAGGCCGGGGAGCAGCAGCCACGGATGATGGGCGACGCTGGAGATCTTCTGAGCTTCCTGCATCAGCGTCCCCCAGCTCGCCATCGGCGGGCGGATGCCCAGCCCCAGGAAACCCAGCGCGCTCTCGCCCAGGATCATGCCGGGAATGCTGAGGGTGAGGCGCACGAGCAGGTAGCTGGTGAGGCCGGGAATGATGTGCTTGCGAACCGTCCGGGCGGTGCTGGCGCCCAGCGCGATGGAAGCCAGGACGTACTCGTTCTCCCGCAGGGAAAGGACCTTGCCACGCAGCACGCGCGACAGGCTGCCGGTGGAGATGATCGACAGGATGACGCTGACGGTGAAGTACACCTGGATCGAGTTCCATTCTCTGGGGATCGCCGCGGCCAGGGCGATCCACAGCGGCAGATCGGGGTACGACATCAGCACCTCGTTCCAGCGCTGGATCACCATGTCCACGGCACCGCCGAAGATTCCGGAGACTGCGCCCAGGATGGTGCCGAGCGTCAGCCCGATGAGCATGCCGACCCAGCCGATCGACAGCGATATCAGGCTGCCATAGAGGATCCTGCTGAACAGGTCGCGGCCCAGGAAGTCGGTGCCGAACAGAAAGAGGTGGGCGCCTTCACCGACGCCGAAAAGGTGGACGTCGGTGGGGAACAACCCGAGGATGCGCCACCGGTAGCCGCGCACGAAGAAGCGGATGTAGTGCCTGCGGGTCTCGTCCTCCACATAGTGCCTTCTGCCCGTGAAGGCGTCCTTTTCCTGCACCGTGGCATACACGAACGGCCGCAGCGAGAACCCGCCGTCGCCGGCGAAATGGATCTTCGTCGGCGGCGCATGGATGTAGTCCGTGTTCGAGGACTCCATCTCGTACGGCGACATGAAGCGATTGAACACGGCCCCGAAGTAGAGCAGGACGATGACCGCCGCGGACACGATGGCCAGCTTGTGGCGCTTGAATCTCATCCACATGAGATACGACTGGCTTTCGCGGCGCGCATGGATCGCGGCCGCCTGCTCGATCAGCCTGCGCCGATCGTCGACGCGCCTGCGGCCGAAGATGGCCTCTCTCAGTCCTCGGAAGGAATCGATTATCATGTCAGCTCGGCCAAGGACGCCCGATCCTGCCTTGCGCGCTGGCAAGGCAGGATCAAGCTCCGGTGCGTGATCGACGTGCGATCAATCAGCGGAATGCGCAAATCGGCGACGCACTCTCCGAGGTTCGCTTCGCTCACTCATCTACAAAGAACGCTACCGCCTGGCCATAGCACGGCGGTCCGCAGATCTGGTGGCCGAACGATACGACCTCGTCGGGAAGATTGCGCAGATTGCCCTGAAACAACAGGATCTGCTTGTTGCGGCCGACGATCCCGACGTAGAGAACGTTCTCCGCGGCGACCCTGAGCAACTGCTTCATCGCGGCATTCTGCTGTTCCGACGTGGTCGCCGTGATGATCTCCGTGTAGAGCCCGTTCATCTCCTTGGCGAACGCCGGGGGCTCTGCCCCTTCGGCGCCGCCTGATTCGAACCACTTTCCCCACGCCCGGTACCAGTACGGCTGACCGAGCCCCAGCGGGGGCTGCAGACGGGCGATGCTGTTGATGTGAGCGCCGCCGACGAGCTGGAAGTCGGGCACGTCGGCCAAGCGGATCTTGTTGTTCAGGAACTGCTTCGTGCGCTCCCGGAACTCCGCCTTGATGCCGATCTCCCGCCATTGGTCGGCGACCAGGATCAGGAATTTCTGCCGCCATGCCCACTCGATCTCGAGCGAGAGCTTGTTGCCGTCCGGCAGCTCTCGATAGCCGTCGCCGTCCGTGTCGACGACCCCGATCTCGTCGAGCAACTGCCTGGACTTCTCCGGCTCATACGAGCTGTAGAGCGCATCGAGCTCCGGGTCGTAGAACGGTTCGGTGGTGCTGGTGGTGATGCCGATCGCCTCACCGAGGCCCTGCAGCAGGGCTTCGTTCACCGCGTCGCGGTCGATGCCGTAGGCGAGCGCCTGCCGGAAACGGATGTCGTTGAACAGCGCGTGCAGCGCCGGGTCGTCCGTGTTGTAGCTGAACCCGATGGACGCGTGGTCGGCGAATCCGTAGTCGATCGTGCGGGTCTGTACCTTTCCTTCCAGCTCGGCTTCCCTGGCCAACGGATAGTTGGTCATGTCAGAGATACGGTGGAACGTCGTCTCGCCGGCGATGGCCGGCAGCTCGCGGGACTCGTGCCCGCCCTGAACCAGCTTTGCCTGGTAGTAGTCGATGTACGGGAGCTGGTTGCCGGCCTTGTCGACCTGGTGGAAGTACGGATTGCGCTCCAGCAGGATCCTGGTCGCCGCATCCCACTGGATGACCTTCTTGTACATGCCGAGGGTGGGAACGTCACCGGAGACCCGGACCTTGTTGTACAGGTCGATGAACGTCGTCTTGAACTGATCTTCCGTGATATTCGAGTTGTACTTGGGGTGCATGTCGCGGTAGTAGTGGAGAGGGAAGAAAAACAAATGTGGGCTCTTGGAGAGAAAGTTCAGCCAGTTGAGACGCGGGTTCTCGCCTGTGATGGTAAAGGTGAGGTCGTCCACCTTGCTGAACTGCCAGCTTTCATCCCACCACGAACGACTCCTGCGGAAATTCGGACTTTGCACCACCTCCGCGGCGAAGAGGAAGTCATCAACGGTCAGCGGCTCGCCGTCCGACCACCGTATTCCGTCGAAGATCTTGATCGTTATGGACCTGTTGTCGGCGGATATCTCATAGGATTCGCCGATGAACGGGTGGTACTGTCCGTCGGGTCCCATTTCGAAGAAGGCATCCAGCCCTATGAAATCTTCCGAATGCCCTTCCGCATCGCCCTCGATGTACGTCTGCTGCAGCATGCCGCCATACGTGCCTATTTCGGTGCCCCATGGCGACACGGGCGGGTTGGCCGGTATGCGCTGATCGACCGGTGGCAGCTCGCCATCGACGACCATCTGCTGCAGCAGCGGCGCTTCGTTGAAGTTCCCCCGCACGTAGCCTTCGACGCCGGCGGCCGTTGTCTCCTCGGCCGTGGGGCCGGCGAACGCCGTCAGGGGGACCGCGAGTAGAACCACGAAACCAAGTATTTTCTTGAGCATGTTCATCTCCTTGTTACGAGAACTCAAGAGTTGCGACGGGTCTGTCGGTCTCCGTATATTTCACCTCCCTGCTACGTGAATCGAATGCGGGGATCCAGCCATGCCAGCAGGATGTCCCCCAGGATGTTGCCGATGACGAGCAGCATCGTGACGATCATGAGATAGCTGGAAGCAAGATAGATGTCCTGAGCCATAGACGCGCGGAAGAACAGCGGCTCCAGGGTCGGCAGGCCGATCACGATCGAGGTGGCCAGGCCGGCGCTCATGAGACCGGGCAGCACGCTGCCGATGCCGGCCACCATCGGGTTGGAGGCGACGCGGAACGCGTGGCGCACCGTGGTGACCTCGCGCAACCCCTTCGCCCGTTCGAACCTGACGTACTCGGCTCCGAGCTCGTCGAGCATCGTCGCCCTGAGCACGCGGATGGTACCGGCCGTGCCGGCCGTGCCGATGATGACGACGGGAATGATCAGGTGCTTGATGAGGTCCACGACCTTGCCCAGCGACCACCCGGGGCCGAGGTACTGGTCGGAGAACAGCCCCATCATGACGACGCCGGTGTTCTCGTAGATGATCCACAGGAAGATGAGCGCCAGCAGAAAGTTGGGCGTCGCCAGCCCGATGAGGCCGATCAGGGTGAAGACGTAGTCGCTCATCTTGTACTGGTGCGTGGATACCCACAGCGCGATCGGAATGGAGATGACGTGCACGAAGACCAGGCTGAGCAGCGCCAGCAGTACCGTGTAGCTCAATCGGTCCTTGATGATCAGGCGGACCTCGTGGCGGTCTTCCCCGCTTCCCACGAAGAACTCGAAGGATTCGCCCAGGTCGCCGCGGACGAACGCCCAGATCCACTTCAGGTACTTGACGTGCAGCGGCCGGTCCAGCCCGTAACGGTCTCTCAGATCGGCCACCATCTTCTTCATCTCGTCCGATGCCAGGGCGCCTCCCTGCCGGACGAACTGTTCCTCGATCTGCTGGATGCGGTAGGTGGCGAAGTCGCCGGGCGGTGCGTTGAAGATGATGAAGTTGAGGACGGAGATGATCAGCAGGGTCGGTATCGAGATGATGATGCGGCGTGCGACGTAGCCCAGCATCGCGTCCTACCCGGTCAGGCAGAAGGAATAGAGGCGCGCATGCAGCAGGTAGAACCGCAGCCGCACGGGCTTTCCGCGCAATTCGCGTACGCTGGTCCGGTTCTTCCACCTCGCGGCGACGCGGAATCCGTCTTCCGTGATTTCGGCGGCGTCGTGTGCGGTGAACTCGGGAATAGGGTTGCCCATGACGTCGGCGAGCTCGACCTTCATCAGGCCGCGCCGCGCGTCGACGTTGACCTGCAGGCGGTCGCCGTCCATGAGCAGCGGTTTGGTCATCAGCACGCCCATCTCGTCGCCGGCGGTCCTGGCCACCAGGCGCTCCTTCGGCAGGCGTGCCACACCGATGCCGCAGGTGCCGCCCGGGACCAGGTGGGAGTGCTGCTGGCCGGCGTAGTAGATGCGCAGCTCGTCGCCGTACTCGACCAGGGGCGGCGACGCGGTGGAGAGCATGCCGCCGTCGAAGGCGCCGATGAGCCCGCGGGGCAGGAAGATGGGCCGGTTGGCCAGCCGCTCCCACCGCTTGCCGTCGCGGCTGAAGGTCAACTGCAGGTCGATCGTCTCGGACTCCTGCAGGCACCCCGGCATGCTGCGGTAGTTCCATCCGTAGTAGAGCTGGAGCGCCGCGACGTACAGGCCGTGGTAGGTGCCCGCTCCGTTCAGGTTGTACAGCTTGGGAGGGTCCAGCTCGTCCGGTCGGATCACCACTTCCGGAATCGTCCAGTCGATGAAGTCGTCGCTCTCCGCCCTGGCGACGCGCCGGTTGCAGGAGACGAACGGGTACTTGTAGAGACGCAGCGCGCGGGTGTGCACGTACTGCGGGACCTTCAGGTAGCGGTGCAGGTAGTCCTCGGCCTCGCGGTGCATGACGAAGTCGTCCTCGCCGGGGAACCCGAGCTCCCTGGGCGCCCCGTCCCCGCTTCCGTCGGCAGCTTCCATGGCGGCGGCCGTCGCCGCGGCCGCCTCGTCCTCCGAGGCGGCAAGATCCCGTTCACGAACCCATGACGGCGGAAAGCCGATGTCCCTGGGGTCTAGCTTCGGGTACGCCGCCAGCACATTGGGGCGGCAAAACAGGACGTACTTGCCGAGGCTCGGATCGTACAAGGTGATGTTCACGCCATCGTTGGAGCGCGGCCGGATCGCCCGCCTCCAGTCGTCGAAGTACGGGGTCCAGCGGAGCCCGTCGGGCGAGAAGGAGATGGTCACCCGGCCTTCCATGCCTTCCTTCCAGGGGCGCTTGTGCATCAGCTTGTAGCGCCGCGCCGGGTCCGGGTCGTCGGGGTCGAGCAGGACGGACCCGCCGCCCTGGTCCAACTCCATGCAGAGGTTGTTGTCCGTGGAGCCGCCGTAGTCGATGAGGCCGAGGCTGGGCGTCTCCCAATGCAGGCCGTCGCCGGACTCGGCATACGCCAGCGAGCTGCATGGCGGGGATTTCATGGCGATCGAGTACCACATCCGGAACACGCCCCGATCCTGGTCGTGGATGACCGTATTGACGCCGTAGCTGGCGTCCTCGAATGGTGCCGTGGTCGTGAAGATGGGATTGTCCAGGGACTTGACCGGCAGTTCCGGAGAGCGCCTGATCATCCAGATGTCGTCCACCAAGTGGTCGTCGATCAGGAGCTGCGGACCGGCGTCGAGCGTCACCGGCGGAGAAGCGGTCGACGATGTCTGAGCTTCGTACACCACGGCGCCTCCTGGATTTGGACGACGATACGGCGAGAGTCCGAGGCTACTCCGGGAGCGGCGTGAGGTCAATGCGGGGGTAGACATCGATCCCCGGAGCGGGTTCCATGGAATCATGGAGATGACCGACCGGCGGCGGCTGGAGGCGTACGACGCGGCGGTGCGCGACATCCGGCACGTCCGCATCTTCCACGACCCGAACCGCTATGCGGGTCACGTCAACCGCGGCGGGATCTGGAACTTCGGCGACGGCGAGCTGGCCGTCGCGCACCGGGTGAAGACGGCCGACTACCGGAACGCGGACTGGCTTGCGGCCGGCGCGCACGACTTCTCCCATCTGCCCGCCGGGGCCACGTCGGGCATCATGCTCAACCGGTCACTCGACGGCGGGGTGACGTGGCCGGAGAGCGAGAAGGCGTGGATCTGGAACAACGAGCGGTCGACGGACGAGCTCCTGGAGTGGCTGCGCCCCCGCGAGGCGGATCAGCGCGAGCGGATCGACCTGTCCGACGGCGATGCGATCATGCACTTCTCACCCGCCGGCGAGCACCTCCGCTGGCCGTTGGGCGGGGCCCTGCGGCCGCACCTGGCGCCCGAGGGCAACTTCCATCTCGGCAAGAGACCCCCCATGACCATGCCCAGCTTCTGCCTGCGCAGCAGCGACCGGGGACGCACGTGGGAGCGGCATCCGACCCTCATCGAGGGGCCGTCGATCTCGCCCGATACCGGCTTGCTGGTCGCCAACCTCGGCCACGTCGCGTTCGACAACGGGGTCATCGGCATCGTCGGAACGACCAACCATCGAAACATCTCCTGCTTCTACGTCAGCTATGACAACGGCATCTCGTGGGAGTACGTGAGTGTGGTGGCGCGGGGCATGGCCGGGGACCCGGATGCCGGCTACACCTACATGGGCGTCCACCGGCTGCCCGACGGACGCCTGATGACCTGCATGCACCGCATGTCGGAGAACTGGCCGTGCGTGGCGTTCTCCGCGGACGACGGCATGAGCTGGTCGGAGCCGCGCTACGTCGTGAGCCCCGCCACGCATTGCCCCCTGGACACTGCCGATCCGCCTCGCGCGCCGCTGGATCGAGGCGGTCCCCGGTATCGCTCCCCCTGCGCGCTCGTCACCCGCGGCGGGCGGATCGTCATCGTGTTCGCCAGGCGATCGGTGGGCGGTCCACGCGGCATCCTGGGCGTGGCGAGCGACGATCTCGGCGAGACGTGGAGCCGCGAGTTCGTGCTCCGCGGCGACTCCTACACCTGGGACTGCGGCTACCCGGTCATGACCGAGTTGAACGACGGGCGGCTGTTCACCGCCTACTACATCACCGCGCACGACGGCGGCGAGCCCGTGCCCGAACACGCCGTCGTCCGGCAGGTGGACGGCACGTTCTTCAGACTCGACTGACCGGGCCGGGCGCCAGCTCCCGGATCACGTCGTCCGTGGAGCGCACGCGTCCCCACACCTGATCGAAGAAGCGCAGCACCACCAGGTGAGCCTCGCGGCTCGCGGGAGCCGTGCTGGCGTCCTCGGTCAGCGTCACCGCGTATCCCCAGTGGGCCGCCTCGTTGCCGATTCTGAGCAAGTTGTCGTACGTGCGCTGGCCGCAGAGGATCAGGTCCCGCACGCCCATCGTGTGGAGGAGACCGGCAAGCCCCGTGGTGGCAAAGGCGCCGCCCGCCGCCGGCTGCAGCACGGTCTCTCCGCTGGCGGGAGCAAGACCGGGAAGCACCGGTCCGGCACCCGCCTGCCCGCCGATTTCCGGATCGCGGCTGTGGACGTGGAACACGGGAAGGCCGGCGGTGCGGGCCGCCTCCAGCAGGCGGCGGCAGTTTCCCAGAACGGAGGCAAGCGGCTGGCACTCCCACGGCTCCGGCGGCCCCTGCATGTCCGCGACGAGCAGGCAGGTCGCGTCGGACGCGGGCCGGTGGTCCCAGACCTCATGCTTGTTGCCTGTGATGTCGGCCAGGCTGATGGTCCGCGTCAGGTCGGCCTTCGGCGCTGGATCAGGAGTATCAGCCGCCGGATGTCCGGTCAGCCCGCGGATCACGTCGTCGGACGACCACACCCTGCCCACGAATTGCTGGAACACCCTGAGAAAGGCGAGGTGTCCCGGCCGGTCACGGGGAGCCGCGCTGGCGTCGTCGACCATGGTCACGACGTAGCCCCAGCCGGCCGCCTCGATGGCCGTGCCGCCTGCGCAACCGTAGCTGATCTGGCCGCACACCACCAGGTCGCGGATGTCCATGTTGTGCAGCAGGCCGGCCAGGCCGGTAGTCGCGAATGCGCCGGCCGAGGTCTTCTGCTGGACGATCTCGCCGTGGCGGGGCTCCAGCCCCGGCAGCACCGGGTGGTCGGTGATGTGGCGCAGGCTCCTTCTGCCCCTGCTGCGGGCCAGCGCCGTCCAGCGCTTCTTCTCGCGCGACAGCTCGCGGGAGTCGGCGGTCCAGCAGCCCAGCACCACGTGGATGACCGGGATCAAGCGTGCGCGGCACGCCGCAAGCAGCCGCCGGCAGTTCGCCGCGGTGCTGCGCAGCGGCTCCTGCCGCCACTGCTCCGGCCTGCCCTGCATGTCGACGATGACGAGCGCGGTCCTGTCGGGATCGAGAGCGTCGGTGTACCGGGCCGGAGCGCTGCCGTTGATTTTCGCAAGCGATACGGCCGCGGTGAGGTCGGCCCGGCCGTTCTTCACCGTGCGATGTCTGAGCGGGGGCCGATCCGCGCCTGGTCGATGCCGGCGATGCCCAGCGCGTGCGCGGGCGAGTCTGGCAGCAGCGAGTAGTCGCCGCGCCGCGGGTCGGCGAAGAGCGGGTTGCCGGTCACCGAGTGCCGGTCGAAGCCGCGGTGCTGCCACTCCGCCAGCGTCAGGTGCTCGGCGGCGGTGCGGCCGTCCGCCAGCTCGTCGTGGATGGCCCAGCGGCCGCCCGCGACGCAGTACAGGTTCTGGTCGGAATCGGTGATCGGGTCGTCGGCCCTGACCCCGAGCACCAGGAGCAGGGGAGCCTCCGAGGCGGAGAAGACGATGTTGCCGCGGAAGCGGTTGCCGCGCGTGAAGTTGCGCATCTCCTGCGCGGCCGGGTAGTAGGCGCAGCCGTCGATCACGCGCAGGCCGCAGCTCGTGCAGTCGATGAGGAAGTTGTTCTCCACCACGTTGTTCCTGCCGCCGTTGACCTGGATGCCGATGACGGCTCCGACGACGATGTTCCCGTACACGAAGCAGTTGCTGGTGAAGTCGTCCAGGTACACGCCCCTGGTCTTGGTCACGCTGCCGGCCGACAGGTTGCCGCGCTCGTCCTGGGCCAGCCCCCAGGTCTGGCCGATGAAGTTGTGGCGGATGACGTGCCCGGACCGTTCGACGTTTCTGGCGACGTACGTCCGCGTGACGTCCAGCGTGTCCGCCCACGAGTTGATCGCCCCGGTGTCGAATATCTCCCGGCAGGCGCGGCGGATGTCGTTGTATTCCAGCACGTTGCGCCCGTACCCGTTGCTGCCCAGGTTGATCGCGTGGTGCGGGACGTCGTGGATGGCGTTGCGCTGCACCGTGGTGCCGTCGCTCAGTCCCAGGAACACGCCGGCCACGAACTTGTTGATCACGCCGCAGTGGTGGATGTCGTTGTCCGCCACCCGGTTGTCCACGGGGTGACGGTCCGCCGTGCCGATCAGCGTGATGCCGTTGGCGCCGCAGTCCGCCACCTCGTTGCCCCGGATCTCGTTCCGGGCGTTGTATCCCTCCAGGTACACGGCGTTGCCGCCCACCGTGTGGATGCGGTTGCCATCGATCGTGACGTGGTGGGTGTCCCGCAGGTGGATGACTTCCCCCGCGTAGGGCCAGCCGGGCGTCGGCAACTGCGCGCCGTAGCCGTCGAGCCCGGTCCGGTGCATGTTGTCGCCGCTTGTCGTCTCGGTGAGGGTCAGGCCGCAAAGCTTGATATGGGAAGCGTTCTGCAGGTCGATGAGACGATCGAGCACCGGCAGCACCACCTCGCTGTCCTGCGTCAGGGGCTCGGGCGGCCAGAAGTAGACGTGGCGCCGGTCCAGGTCCAGGCACCATTCACCCGGCTGGTCCAGCTCCTCCAGCGCGTTCTCGACGAAGAACCGGTTGCCGGGGCTGAGCGGCATCGACCAGTACCACGGTGGCCGCGTGCGGACGTCCCAGACATCGTGGGCCAGCCGGATCGTGCGGCTCTCTTCGTCGATCGAGGCCAGCGGGACGATGCAGTTGCACCACCCCTTGTACGGGTAGATGTTGACCTCGACTTGGCGGGGATTCGCCCAGCGGTGCCGGAAGGTCTCCGGCCGGTACACGAAGGCGTTGTGGCTGTCTTCCTCGGCCGGTCTCTCGACGAATGCCCAACCGCCGTGGATGGGGTTGCCGGGCTCGAACTTCGGCCACCGGGCGCGCCGCTGTCGCGTGCCGTCCAGCACGAGCTGGCGGAAGCGAGCCAGCTCGCCGCGCACGCCGGCCGGCAGCTCGCAGCGCAGGATCTGTCCCGCGAACGGCTGCCAGCCAGCGAGCCGCACGCCTCCGCTGAGGATCGGCTCCTCTCCGGCGTAGGCCGCGTAGGTTACCGGGCACCCGGCGCTGCCGCTGTCCGTCGGGCCGAGGCACAGAGGCTCGCGCAGATAGTACCTGCCGGCCCGGACCTCGACGCGGATCTCGCCTTCGGGCGTGGCATTCCGGCTGCGGATCCGCGCCGTGAGCTCCCGCACGGCGTCGCGCGCCCTCGCCAGCGTCGCGAAGGGACCGTCCGTGCCGTCTGTGACCGGCTGCGGGTGCCGTCCCGACCACGCATCGCTGCCGTTCGTGGCCACGTAGAGGCGAGCCTGCAACGACTCGGTCATCGGTCTTCCCCCGGTCATCTACCATAGCAGCATGGGGCTCGGGCGATCCGTGGCCGTCGCCGTGCTGCTGCTGGCCGCCCGCATGGCCGCAGGCGGCGGGCTCCTGGAGGGCGCCCCGGTCGAGCGGCGCATCGATCTCTCCGGGGTCGACGCGATCGACATCCACGCCGCGCACTTCACGGTCGAGGTGCTCGGCGTTCCGGACTTGGAAACGGTCACCGTGGTCAGCCGCATGTCCACGCGCTTCCACCGGTTCCATGACGGACACGTCGCCGTCGAGCGGAGCGACGGCAATGCCTCCATCTCGGTCCGTTACGACGGCCGTCCCTTGTCGCGGGCCGCCGTGACGTGGGGACCGCTGCTGCTCCTGCAGGTGCCCGAACGCACCGCGCTGACGGTCACCACCACGGCCGGCGACGTGCGGATCCACGACGTGACGGCGCCACACGTGACGATCACCACGACCGCCGGCGATCTCTATCTCAGCGACGTGTCCGCCACGGTCGCAATCTCGGCGCGCGCGGGCTTCATCGTGCTGGAGCGCGTGCACGGCCCGAAACGCATCACTGCCGACTCCGGCTCCATCGAGGTGTCAGATTCACGAGGCACGCTCTTCACCGACACCGGCGGCGAGCAGCGCCTGCGCCGCATCGACGGCGCCGTCAGCGTCGCTTCCGCGGAGGACCTCACCTTGAGCGACCACAGCGGCACCGTCACCGTGCGCAACCGGCAGACGCCGAAGTGACGGTGGAGCAATCCGATACCGGCTACCTGTGCGCAAGCGCGGCAAGGAAGCCCTCCTGGTCCGTGCAGGCGAGCGCCGCCGAAAGGAGTGCGGCCTCGGACGCCGTCGCGAGTGCCCCCGCCGCGCCGGCCGCGAACTCCTCAGAGACCTCGATGCCCCTCGACAACAGTATCTGGCGGACCATCTGCGCGCGGCCGCGCTCGAACCCCGCTCGCCGTTGGGAGCGCAACAGCGGGTCGTCGTCCGGTCCGGTTCCTTCCCGCGCGCCCAGCGCTCCACCGACCCGCTCCAGCACCGCGCTCGTCCGCGCCGATGGCGCAGGCTCGTTCAGTGCCGCGTGAATCTCGACCGCCGTCCAGCCGGGGAAAGCGTGGCTCTCGTCCGCCACTCGGTAGCGGCCGTCCTCCAACAGATGGATCGTCAGCCCCGGCCGCAGCCCTCGCGGCCGGTTCGGCGACGGCGCGTCCGGCACGTCGACCCATACTTCGGGGAACCCCCACGACTCGTACAGCGACAGCTTGCCGCGGCGGGCGTCGGTGGTGTGGTCGACTTCCAGCACCACGTCGGGGAAGTCGTCCTCGCCCACCACCATGGCGGCAGCCGGGAGCCTGACGCGGTCCGGATGCAGGTACAGGGACTCGTCGGCCTGCATGATGAGCTGCGCCTCGCCGTGCTCGTCGCGCAGCAGCAGGTCCATGGAGCCGTAGCACTCGATGCGCGAACCGCGTACTTTGGCGATTAAGACCGCCAACTGCGGCAGGAGACGCGAAGGGCGTTCGTGATAGGAGGTGGCCGGCTCGCAGACCCAGGCGGTCTCGGTGGCAGCGTCCCAGTACTCCAGGCGCCGCTCGAAGTGTTCGAGCTCGGCGCGCGGCAGGTGGACCGGCGTGCAGCCGGGGAACGCCGGCGACGCGGGCTCGGCGCGCGACCGGACGGCTGTGCCGTCCGTGTGCCTGACAGGCCGAGTTTCGGAGGCGGTTTCGGTAGCGGCCATGCACCAAGGTAGCTCTCCGTTGCCGGTGCATACAAGCGTTCGGTTGCCGGTCGTCACAGAACAGATCCGGTTTCACGGTGCCGGAGCGAGTCCGCGCGTCGCTACTCCGACTCCAGGCCGGCCAGCACCCTACGGAAGCTGTCGATGCCCGCTTCCAGATTCTCGATGATCTGTGCGGCCAGGTCCTCGGGCTCGGGCAGGTCGTCGGTCTGCTGCTCGCCTTCTTCGTTCGTTCGTGAAGCTCGGGGCGCTCTTCTTGCCGAAGGGTGGATTCGCCAGCACGTAGTCGTAGCGCTCACCGTCGGCGACCGGCGAGTCGTTCGGCGAGATGGGCCCGCCGCCGTCGATCTCGGGAATGCCCACGTCGCGGTCGTAGGGCGGCTTGCCGTACTCGTCGGCCATCTTGAGGAAGATGAGATAGGTGAGTTGCTCCAGGTAGTAGCCGTAGCTCACCCCGTCGTCGCGCAAGGTAGTGCAGAAGCTCCAGACTCTGGAGACGATGGGTGCGGTGTTCATGGGGAGGCGTCCTTCGCCCCTGTGTGTTGCGCCAAGGCCTCGCCGGCGGCGGTGAGCCGGTAGCGCTGGTTTCGGCTCGTTGGTTTGTCGGGGAGCGTCATCTCGACCAGCCCGGCTTCGAGGGCGGGCCGCAGGTAGGTGTTGGTGAAGTGGTTGCGGTCTCTCAGGCGCAGTGCCTCCTGTAATCGAGCGCCACTCATCGCTCCGGTGAGCACAGCGACCAGTTGCCGGACATGTCCGGTGACTTGCGGGGTATCTTGCGGGGTGACTTGCGGGGTGACTTGCGGCGTGGGCTCGACTTCCTGTGCAAGAGCCTTGCCGGCCGCAGTCCGCCGATAGCGTTGGTTCCCGCTGGTTGCCTTGCCGGGGAGCCTCATTTCGATCAGGCCGGCTTCGAGGGCAGGACGCAAATATTCGGTGGTAAAGTAGTTGCGGTCTCTAAGCCCTATAGCCGCCTGCATCTGGCTGCGACTCATCTCTCCGGCAAGCGCAGTCACCAGTTGCCGGACGTGTTCGGTGACTTGCGGGGTATCTTGCGGGGTGACTTGCCCGGTCTCATGTCCGGTAGCGGTCGGCCCGACTCGGGCTCGTTCGTGTACCGGGAGACGGGTCAGGAACGAGGTGCGGTCGTCGTCGCTCTCGAAGACCGGTGCCGGTGACCCGTTCCCGCGCATCGCCCGCAGGATCTTGGGAATCCCCGTAGACCGCCCCTCGGCCAGGTCGAGCTCCTTCAGGAACTCGCCGATGCGGCGGTTCCGGTAGCGGCGGCAGATCGCGCGGCCGCTCTGCAGGTCTTCCATGCGGATCGACCGGTCGGCGCCGGGAAAGCTCAGGATCGTCAGTTCCTGCGGGGTGATGCGTACCTCGACCGGCTCGCGCACCTCGTACGAGCGGTGGTAGATCGCGTTGACCAGAGCCTCCTCGATGGCCGCGAGGGGAAAGTTCCAGAATCGCTCGGCTTCCGCCTGGTTCGGATGCTTGACGACCGTCTCCTTGAGGTAGTTCCGGGCGATGAAGTCGATCGCGTCACGCAGGATGACCGACAACGGGCCGCGGAACTCCTTCTCCTCGAAGCGATCGCCGCCGGGACCGTCGGGAAACCACACGACGTCGATCTGGGTCGCCGGAAAGAAGCGGTGCGGCGCCTCGTTGAAGAACAGCAACCCGACGTTCTTGGGAAAGCACGCCTCGGCAGGCCCGCCGACGATGTTCATGCGTCGCCCCAGGGTCTCCGTGGGAAATTCCGTCTCCCCAGCGAGGTCGCTGCCCACGTCCCGCAGAAACCCTTCGATCAGCCGCGCGGACAGGTCCTCCAGCGACGCTGCCTGATGGTACCGGTCGTCGAACGGCACCGTCGCTGCCAGAGACAGCAGTTCGCGCTCGTCAGCCCCTCTGGCAACGCACCGTGCTGCTATGTCGGCGAATGTGAGCAGCGTCCACCGTCGGCCACTACCGGATTTCGATTCCCTGCGCAATGCAGTGCTCGAACTGCGCGTAGTCGTAGCGGTAGGGCCGCACCAGGTCGTCCTGGTCCCGTTGCAGCGTGTAGCAATTGGTGGTGTCCCGAAACGCGGAAAACCGCTCGTCGTTCAGCGCCAGCCGCAGGCTCTCCAGCGGATCGAGGCTGTGGGTGGTGGCGAACACCTGCATGTGCTGTTCGCGCCCCAAGGTGAGCAACGCCTGCAGCAGCGGCACCATGGCGGCGTGGTGCAGACCGTTCTCCAGCTCGTCGATCAACAGGATGCGTTCGTTGCCCAGGATGCACGGCGCGAGCATCATTGCTGCGCGCGTGACGCCGCTGCCGTACATGTTCAACGGGATCATCCGCTCCAGGCCGACGTCCACGTACGCCACGTTGCCGTTCGTGGCCACGCCCTGAACGCGCGGGTCGATCGCGCGCAGATACCGGATCAGCCGGTCCGCCTTTTTGGCGACCGCCACGTCGGCGATCGCGCCCCCGTCGTACTCGGTTCTCGGCCCCACGTAGCGGGCAGGAATCGTCGGCTCGGCGGCCGGCGTTCCGGACGAGGCGGCGCGCAGATCGCCGTCGCTCACCTCAAGGGTCGCCGCAAAGTACGTGGGGCTGCCCTGCCGGTGTTCCACGGTGGCGTCATAGCGCAGGACGCGCGCGCCGTCGGCGACCGTCGACGACGACTGATCGCCGTTGTGAACGGCGCTCGTCATGCTGCGCGCGCTGCCGTTGCCGTTGCCGGCCTGGTGTGCCTCGATGCCGCCGGCGGTCGCTGCCGCGGAAATCTCCAGCGTTCGCCGTTTCACGGGCCCGTCCGAGTGCGCCGTCAACGCGACCGGCGTGTCGACGTCGAGCCCGTGGAACAGCAGGCCCAGGTCATCGAAGTCCTGCACCAGGAGGTTGCGCCAATTCTGCAGCCGGACCGGCGACTGCACGTCGGCGAACCCGGCCAGGAGGAACACCGCCTCCAGGACGGAGGTCTTGCCGACGTCGTTGGCTCCCAACAGCAGGTTGAATGCCCCCAACCCATCGAGTTCGAGCTGAGCCAGGCCGCGAAAGCGGCGTATCTCTATCGCGTGCAAGCAGTCATCGTGCATGGGAGACCCTACACCGCGTAGGCGAACACGGTGGCCTGGAACAGGCGCAGCCGGATGCCGACCATCTCCCCGACGGGCGAGATGTCGCTGCGGCCGTTCCAGGTGACCAGCGTATCCTCGGCGTCGCCGGTGAGCCGGCCGCAGTCCGCGAAGGTGAAGCCCGGCACCGGCTCCACGTCGGAGTGGATGCGCGACGGCACGGCGTGGAGCAGCTCGACCGAGACCCAGCCGCCCGGCCGGCAGCGGTAGTTGAGGCGCAGCTCGTCGCGCGTGCGGTACACGGTCGGGATCGTGCAGCGGCCCTCGACCGGCGCCTCCACCCCGCACAGGCGGTGCGGGCGCCACGTCGCCCAGCGCAGCTCCGCGGGCCGGGCGCCCTCCGGCCGGCCGGCGTTGTGGACCCAGGACGAGCCGGCGTAGAGCGATCCCCAGGAGCCGTCCGGCAACTCGATCACGCCGCAGCCCCAGGAATACACCATGCCGCTGTCGCCCTCGCCGGGGGCGCCCAGAGGGATGATCGGCCGCCGTTCGGGGCGGTGCCAGAACAGGCCGTCTCGGCTGAAGGCGATCTGGCTGTCCACGTGGTCGGTCGCCTGGTGGTAGACCTGGATCAGCATGGCGTGCAGGTCGTCGCGGCCGGGGTAGGGGAAGTAGTCGCAGCCGTAGAACGACACGTCCAGGCCGTCCTGACCGTCGGGGGCCAGGATCAGCTTGGGCGGCGGCCACGAGCGGAAGTCGCGTGTGCGGGTCAGGCCGATGGCGCGCCGCACCAGGCCGACCTCGGCGGAACCTGCGCCGACGCCGGGCGCCGCGCCGGGCTCGATCTCCACGCCGTGCACGCGGCAGTAGGCGAAGTAGTGACCGGTGGCCTCGTCGTAGCCGGCGGACAGGCCGCCGTCCATGGGAAACGGCGCGATCGGCGCGTCCAGCGCTCGCCACCGCCTGCGGTCGGGCGAGGTCCAGCCGATGACCTCGCCGCCCAGCTCGACGCGTGGGCCGCGGTACGCCGGCCCCTGGTACTCCTGCGCTCTCCAGCGGCGCACCGCCTCCTCGTTGGCGGCGTCCTCGCCACCGGTGTCCATGCGCTCGCCGGTGTCGGGGTCGTACCAGCCGCCGTCGCAGCCCATCCCCTTGAAGCGCTCCTCGGGCGGCGCGGTGGGATCCTCGAACACGGCCTTGAGCCGGTCGCCGCCGCGCTCGGTCACCCGCTCCACGAGCCGCCAGCGCCGGCCGTCGTCGCTGCGGGCGAGCAGGATGCTGCCGTTCGCGTCGTAGAGCATGCACAGCGCTCCATCCTCCCGCCATGCGCGCACCGGCTTCATGTGGTCGGAGCCCGAACCTCCCTCCAGCCGGAACGGCGCACTCTTGGCCGCCTGTTCGACGCGCAGGCGCACGCCGATGGGGGCGTCGTACAGCTCGAAGGTGCCGGCGCGGTTGGTGCTGCGGTTGCCGGTGTGGATCTCCTGGGTGTCGGCGATCGGCGTCCAGCCGCCGGGGTTCGGGCGCGGGCGTACCCAGTCGCCGGGGTAGTAGCCGCCGCGGGGGCGTCGAATCTCTGGCATGGCGAGAGCGTATCGGATCGGCGGCCCGCGGCCCACGGACCCGTTACACTGGGCCGGTACAGGAGGGCACGATGTCAGAGCCCGCGCGCGCACGAACCGACCTGCCCGGCGAAAGCTCGGGGAGGTCGGCCCGCGACAACCCCGGCGACTGGATACCGTTCCTGGACTGGCGCGAGGTGTTCCCGGGCAACCGCGGCGTCGACCGGCACGGCGTCTACAACCTGTTCGACGCTCCCGCCGGCATCGCGCTCCAGGTGGAGCCGAGCGAGCCCTCCGAGCCACTGCTGGTGGTCGAGAAGCCCTGGGAGGACCCCGCCAACATGCAGCCCCGGGCGACGTGGCGGGAGGACAACGGCATCTACGGGATCACCTATTCCGGCCGGGACGGCGCGATCTGCCTGGCGCGCAGCCCCGACGGATACGAGTTCCATCGGCCGGCGCTCGGTCAGGCGGAGTGGAACGGGTCCCTGGCCAACAACATCCTCGCCGACGGACCCTCCGACGGCATCCTGGCGGATCCGAAGGCGCCGCCGGAGGAGCGCTACAAGGCGCTGGGCCAGGAGGGCGGCTACTTCGATCCCCTGACCGGCGAGAAACTGGAGAGCCGCGAGGGCGAAGCCCGCCAGAAGGCGATGGAAGAGGGCGGGCCCGGCTACCAGGGGCCGCAGGCGGAGATGCGCCACTGGGTGGTGGCCTGGGTCTCGCCCGACCGGCTGCACTGGAAGCGCATCGAGCGGCCGGCGGCGCCGTTCCCGTCCGACGGCGGCAACCGGCCCCAGTACGACGAGGCCACCGACACCTACTTCGACTACGTGCGCGTGCACGGGCGCGATCCCGAGTCGCCGAGAGGCATCGGCACCGGCGTCCCGGAGCGGTCGATCGGCCGCCGCTCGATCGGCCTGATGCGCACGAAGGACTTCTTCGACTGGTCGCCGCCCAAGCTGGTGATCTACCCGACGCCGCAGGACCCGGCGGACGTCTCCTTCTACGGCGCCAACTACTCGCGCTACCCGGGGCGGGAGGATCTGCACCTGCTGTTCCTGCAGGTGTACCACCAGAACGCCGACCAGATCGACGACCAGATCGCCGTGAGCTGGGACGGGCTGGTCTGGTACCGGCACCACGACCCGATCATCCCGCGCGGGCCGGTGGGCTCCGGCTACGAGGGGATGTGCCGGACCTATTCCGGCGGGATCGTCGAGCTGCCGGACGGCTGGTGGGCGGTCTCGCACGAGTGCAACCCGGGGCTGCACAACCGCGGCGGGTACCGGCACTTTCCGGAGATCATCGCCAACCCGGCGGCCGCCGACGCCATCACGCTGGAACCGCACGAGCCGGCGTCCATCCGCTGGGCGCGCTGGCGGCCGCACCGGCTGTGCGGCATCGACACCGCGCTGGAGGGCCGCTTCACCACGCAGACCATCCGCCGCAGCCGGGGCGAGCTGCGGCTCAACTACCGCTGCCGGAGCGGCGGCTTCATCGAGGTGGAGCTGGTGCGCCTAGTGGCGGGCCGGCTGCAGCCGGACATGGACGGCCTGCCGGGATTCACCTTCGCCGACTGCGACCGGCTGACCGGCGACGAGCTCGACCGGGTGGTGACCTGGCGCGGCCGGAACGACATCTCCGGCATCGGCGAGACAGTCGCCGTGCGCATCAGGATGTTCCAGGCCAAGGTGTGTAAGCGTCCGCTGAACCCCACCTTACGAAGGCTGAAATAGCGAGACATCGTCCCTGTCAGGAGGGACGAAGTGAACGAGAGGCGCGGACGCGAGTATTGGAGCGAGCAGGTCGCGCAGTGGCGGCGCAGCGGTCTGACGAAGAGGGCGTACAGCGAGCGGCACGGCCTGCCGTATTGGTCGCTGTGCCGCTGGGCGGGCAAGTTGTCGCAGCCGCAACTGCCGCGGGGTGAGCAGTTGGTGGAACTGGGGCCGATCGCCGGCATCGACGGTGGCGCCGAGCAGCGAGCGGCCATGGAGTTGGTGGTCGGCGATCGGTACGTGCTGAGGCTGTGGCGGTCGGTGCGCGCCGAGCATCTGCACGAGGTGCTCGCAGCGCTGGAGGACGTGAGGTGATCCGGCTGGAGCTGGGCGGGGCGCGGATCTTCGTACGGCCCGGGGCGACCGATATGCGCAAGCAGATCAACGGGCTGGTATTGCTGGTGCAGGAGCAGATGCAGCTCAGTCCGTTCGAGGCGGCGCTGTTCGTATTCTGCAACGCACAGCGGCGGGTCCTGAAGGCGGTGTACTGGGACCGCACGGGATTCTGCCTGTGGTGCAAGCGGCTGGAGAAAGGGCGATTTCCGTGGCCGCGAACGGCGGCCGAGGCGCGCCGGGAGATCGATGTCAAGCAGCTTCGGATGCTGCTGATCGGGATCGATTTCTGGCACGAGCACGAGGAGCTTCGGTACCGAGAAATCGCCTGACAGGGGTTGACTTGCTCGGCCTATTTCGTGCTATGGTATCGACATGTCCAGCGCGATAGCGGTCGCCGAACAACGCGATGCTTTGCGCGTAGAGAACCGCCGCCTGATCCTGGAAAAGGACGAGTTGACGGCGAAGAACGGTGAGCTGGACACGAAACTGCGAGCACTGAACAAGAAGCTGGACCTCTACGAAGAACAGCTTGCCTGGTTCAAGAACAAGCTGTATGGACGCGGCAGCGAACAACTCACCGCCGCCGAGCTGCAGCAGATCCGGCTGTTCGATGAGATCGAACACGCCGCCGACAGCGCCCCCCCGGAGGACCAGGCGCCCGAGGATGAGGCGCCCCCGGATGAGGCGACCGTCGAAGTACTTGAGCGAACCCGCCGTCGCCCGCGGCGCAGACCACTGCCGCAGGCGCTGCCGCGCGTGGACCGGGTCATCGACCTGCCCGAGCAGGACAAGCAGTGTGAGTGCGGCCACCGCCTGGTGCGCATCGGCGAGGACACCTCCGAGAAGCTCGACGTGATCCCGCCGCAGGTGCAGGTGATCCGCACGGTGCGGCCCAAGTATGCCTGCCATCACTGCGAGGGCTCCGGCGACGAAGAGCATCCGGCGGTGCGGATCGCGCCGCCGCCGCCGGCGCTGATCCCGAAGGGGCTGGCCTCGGAGGGGTTGCTGGCGTTCATCGCCACGGCGAAGTTCTGCGACGCGTTGCCGCTGTATCGGCAGGAGCGGCAGTTCGCGCGGCTCGGGGTCGAGCTGTCGCGGCGCACGATGTCGGACTGGATGATCGCGGTCGCCGGCGCCTGCCGGCCGTTGATGCAGGCGTTGCTCGACAAGCTGCGCAGTGGGCCGACCCTGCAGATCGACGAGACCACCGTGCAGGTGCTCAAGGAGCCCGAGCGCGCCAACACCGACACCAGCTACGTGTGGGTGGCCCGCGGCGGCCCGCCTGATGAGCCGGTGGTGGTCTATCGCTATGAGCCCAGCCGCGCCGCGCGGGTGGCCTTCCAGATCATCGGCGACTACCAGGGCTACGTGCAGACCGACGGGTACGACGGCTACACGCGCCCGTGTGCGCAGCCCGGCATCGTGCACGTGGGCTGTTGGGCGCACGTGCGGCGCGCGTTCAAGGAGGCCGCCGACGCGCTGGGCAAGGTGTCCAGCCGCGCCGGAGCGGCGCTGCAAGCGCTGGGGTTCATCGCCAAGCTGTACCGCGCCGAGTCGCAGCTCGCGAAGCACCGCAAGGAGGATCCGGCGGGGTTCGTGGCCGCGCGGCGCGCGCAGGTGCAGCCGGTGCTCGACACGTTCCACGGCTGGCTGCAGGACAAACGTGATCAGGTGCTGCCCGGCTCGGCGCTCGGCAAGGCGGTCGCCTTCGCGTTGGGCGAGTGGCCGAAGCTGATCCGCTACCTGGACCACCCGCAGCTCACGCCGGACAACAACGCCTGCGAGCAGGCGATCCGGCCGTTCGTGGTGGGCCGCAAGAACTGGCTGTTTTCGGGAAGTCCGCGCGGAGCCGCGGCGAGCGCGATCCTGTACAGCCTGATCGAGACCGCCAAGGCCAACCGGCGCGAGCCGTACTGGTATCTGCGCGAGCTGTTCGAGAAGCTGCCCCATGCGCGCACCCGCGCTGACTACCTCACACTCCTGCCCACTCCACGTCCACCGCCGCCGGATTCATAGAGACTGGTTTCACCGGTCGCTTACCAAGGTGTTCGCCTACCTAATCTGAACAGGAGTAGGGGAGTGCAGCGAGGCTATCTGTTGAACTTGCGGGTGGAAGTCCCGCCGGCGCAGATCCCAGTGTGGCGCCGTAGTCATATCCGGCAGTCGACGGGGGCGACCCTGACGGCTGAAAGCCCGGACGTAAACGTACTCAGGAGGATCGAAAGACGCCTGACCAACCCAGGAGGCTAGCAATCAGAAGGGCCGTAGCGAGAGCGAACGGACCAATCGCCGAAATTACGTTCCAGCCTGGAGTTGGTGGCTGGGTATTTGGAGTGCCAAGCGTTTCCTCCCCTTACGCGATGGCCAGTGCTGGTGTGGAAGAAACTGGGAAGTGCACGCACCGGGCTCCCGGCGGAAGTTGAAGGCGGCAATTCTGAACAGTTCAGCAGAGAAAGCCCGGAAGGTGTGCTGCTCAGGCAGGATGATCCTGGAATGCCAAGGACCGGACCTATAACCGCTGGTGGCGGGAAGTGGAACGGAGAGCAGCAGACTGGCGGATGAGGCCGACAAGCGAAGATGGGCGCGACAACAGAACGCGGCTGGAGCGAGGGCCTCAGGGCTCAGGAGGAGCCAGTGGGAGTGCACTACCCGGACACTGAGCCGGGGAACGGTGTATGCGACGACCGCTGACTCGAAGCGACGGTCAAACCGGGGATCGCGTGCCCGTAGCCGTGGATCAGGCTGAGCGTGGAGGTGGTCGCATCGGGAAGGGCTGTGGTGAGCTTACGGGCACCTGAGCTTGGAGCCGGACCGTGGGAAAACCCGATGTCCGGAATCACAGGGGGGGCGCTGGAAACGTGGCCTATGGTGGAACTGTGAACCCACCTCGCAACCGAAAGGGCGGGCCTGGAAACCCTCCACCTACGGGTGCGCGCGCCAGTGCTCTACCCGACGGGCGATGCAGTACCACCAACTCGGCGGCTCCGGGCTGCAGGTCGCGCGCATCGGAATGGGCTGCATCCCGTTCGGGACCACGATCGACCGGCAGGCCAGCAGGCGCATGGTCGACCGCTACCTCGACGCCGGCGGCAACTACCTGGACACGGCCAACGTGTACGGCGGCGGCAGGCGCGGCTCGCACGAGCGCGACGCCGGAACCTCCGAGCGCACGGTGGGCGCGGTGGTGGCCGGCCGCCGCCACCGGTTCGTGATCGGCACCAAGGGCGCCTGGACCATGACCGACGCGGTGCGGCCGAACGGCTTCGGCCTGTCGCGCACCTACCTGACGCGCGCGATCGACGACAGCCTGCGCCGGCTCGGCACCGACTACATCGACCTGTACCAGTGCCACGTGTGGGACCCGTACACGCCGATCGAGGAGACCATGCGCGTGCTGGACGACGCGGTGCGGGCCGGCAAGATCCGCTACGTGGGCGTCAGCAACTGGGCCGGCTGGCAGGTGGTCAAGGCCAACATGCACGCGGACCGCTACGGGCTGACGCCGATCGTGTCCAACCAGATCTGGTACAACCTGGCCGACCGCACGGCGGAATTCGCGCTGATCCCGGCCTGCTGCGACCAGGACGTGTCGATCATGGTCTGGGGCGCCTACGCGCAGGGCTTCCTGACCGGCCGCTACACGCGCGACATGGCCGAGCCGCCGCCCGGATCGCGCATCACCTCCAGCAAACCCGAGGAGTCCAGCTCGTGGGAGCGGCTGGCGGTCGACCGCGTGTGGGACACCCAGGAGGTCATGCGAGGCGTGGCCGCCCGCCACGGCCGGTCACTGGCCAACGTCGCCATGGGCTGGCTTCTGCAGAGCGGCCGCTGCGACGTGGCGCTCCTCGGCGCATTCGCTCCCGAGCAGCTCGACGACGGACTGGGCGCGTTGGAGCTGACGCTCGACGGCGACGAGCTGGCCGAGCTCGACCGCGTCAGCCGCCTGCCGGCGCCGTATCCGATGAACTTCTGGAACACCTTCTGCTACCGCGACAGCGAGTGCTACGGAGGCCTGCGATAGGGACGAGGCCGGCGAGGCGCTACTCCGTCGGCTCGTCCACCGGCTCCAGGAGGTCGAAGTCCGAGTCGGCGTATTCGAGAGAAGCGCCGTGGCGGCGGGCGCAGGCGGCGATGAGCACGTCCGCCGCCGGAACAGTCACGCCGCCGGCGCGCGCTCGCCGCGCGAGATCGTACGCGGCCTGCCAGACGCCGCCGTCGATGGGTACCTCGGGAAGCGTGCGGGCGAAGTGGCGCAGGACCCGGTGTTCCTGCGCCCCGCGAGCACCGTTCCACAGCTCGAGTTGCACCGGCGGGCACCAGCAGGCCTGCCCGGCCCTCAGCGCGGCGTCGACGCGGCTGCGGACCTCCGGGTCACCCTGCGGACGCAGGAAGTGTATCCAGGATGACGTGTCGACGAGAATCAACGGCTCAACCCCGGCGTCGCTCAGCCTGCAGTTCCTCCGGCGTGATCAGCTCGTCGCAGGTGCCCGCGTACCTGGTGAGCTCCGCCATGCGCATGCGGCGGTTGAAGTCCGCAACGGCGTTGACGACGGCCTCGCGCTTGGTCTTCGCATTCGTGAACTTGATGGCATCCTCAAGTTCGCGATCGGGAATATCGATGGTGGTCTTCATGATGCCAAGATGATCGTTGTGCGAATATCGGTCAACAGAACGGCAGACCTCTTTACACGCACAACCGCATCCCAGTAGTTGGGGTGCTGCAGACCATGGAGTACCGCTTCCGTCCCGCACCGCTTGTCGATCGGAATGTGGTGCAGCGCGACGGTTCGCGTCTGTCTTGACCTGCACGCTACGTTCCAGAAAGATCTGAGCGATGTCGGGGGGTCCCGCGACGCTCCCGTCGAGGAGGAAACGTGAAGAGATTCATCGGACTGATCGCGGGCCTCATGGTCATCGGTGCGATTGCGTCTGCGCAATACATCGAAGGACCATGGTTCGCGGAGGCGGTGGCGCGCGGCGACTTGCCGCCGATCGAGGAGAGGCTCCCGGTTGAGCCGCTGGTGCTGGCGCCGGGCGCCGGCTACGCGTTCCCGGCTGACGGCCGCCACACGGAGGGCTCGTACGACCGCAGCTCGACCGACCTCCCCAACATCCAGGGGCTGACCTCCACGCCGTTCCGCAATCACCGGTTCGAGGTCCAACTGCTGCCGTGGGCCTGGAAGGGCTGGGAAGGCTCGGACGACAACATGACCTGGACGTTCTACCTGCGCGAGGGCATGAAGTGGTCCGACGGTGAGGACTATACCGCCGACGACATCGTGTTCTGGTTCGAGAACGTGCACGGCGAAGGCGATGCCGCGGTGCAGTACCGGGAAGCGGGCGCGATGAACAAGAACGCGGTGGCGGACGCGACCGAGCGCCTGGAGAAGGTGGACGACTACACGCTGCGTTTCCATCTCAAGGCTCCGGACCCGCGCTTCGAGTGGCTGGTCGGACAGCGCTCCGAGCGTGAGCTGCTGAACGTCGACGACCACTACCTGCCGCAGTTCCACCCGGCCGGCGGCGACGCCGAGGCGCTGGCCGCCAGGGTATCGGCGGGCGGGTTCGACACCTGGATGCAGCTCTTCGAGGACCGGCGCGACCGTCATGGCAACACCAACCCGGACAAGCCGCACCTGATGCCGTGGGGCCCGTCGGATCCGCCTCCGGCCAACCCGTCGGTGTTCAGCGCCAACCCGTACAACTTCGCGGTGGATGACCGCGGCCAGCAGCTCCCCTACCTGGAGACGCAGCGCTACTTCCTGGTTTCCGACGGCGAGGCGCAGAAGCTGCGTCTGCTGGCCGGCGGAGACAGTTGGGGGATCATCAAGACCCTGGAGTCCCTGCCGCTGGCCAAGCGCGCGCAGGAAGACGGCAAGATCAGGTTCCAGCTCACGCCCAAGGGCGACGCCTACAAGTCCACGGTCACGCTGTTCAACATGAACGCGATGGAGGAGTGGAAGGCTGAGCTGTTCCGCGACGTGCGCTTCCGCACGGCGTACTCTCTGTTCATCCCGCGGCGCAAGATCGCCGACATCATGTACGCAGGCGCCCCGCTGCCGACGCTGGGCGGATTCATGTACGAGACCGACCATCCGTGGTACCTCCCGGAGCTGGGCCAGTCGCCGCTGATCGAGCAGGACCTGGACCGCGCCAACGCGCTGCTGGACGAACTCCTGCCCAACAAGGACGCCGACGGCTTCCGTCTCGGCCCCGACGGCGACCCTGTTACGTTCTTCCTGGCGACCGTCACCCACGACGAGTGGGAGCAGGCTGCCAACATCATCATGGAGGACCTGCACCTCATCGGCTTCAAGGCCAACCACCGCGCCACCGCGTGGGGCGGCTGGGGCGCATTCGTCAATTCGATGGAGTGGGACATCATCGTCGACCAGAGCACCGAGGGCTGGAAGAGCCAGCTCCCGGAGCGGCAGTCGCTGATCGTTCCCACCGGACGGTTCGGTCCCAACTGGGCCTACTCGTGGTGGGAGTGGCTGGACTCGGGCGGCGAGAAGGGCGAAGAGCCGCCGCAGGAGATCAAGGACAACTGGGATCTGTTCCACCAGATGATCCGGGAGGCGGACGCCGACAAGCTCACCGAGCTGACCCACGAGTGGTACCGCCGCCAGGCTGAGCAGGTCTGGACCCTTCCGCACCTGACGTTCCCGCCGGAGTTCGACGTGTGGCAGCCCAACTTCATGGGCGTCCACCCCCGGACCGGCCGGCCGTTCGAGTTTGGAGGCATGTGGTACGAGTAGTGCCGATGCGCTGATCGTATTCGCACGAAGGGCATCCCGCCGGTTGGGATGCCCTTCGCACTTAAGTGTGAGAGGTAAAGCGATGGTCCATGCCGCTGCGAAAACTTGGCCGAGGGGGCTCCACGGGCGGCTGGCGTCACCGTGGCCGGCGATGGCCGGCTGGGTGGTCCTGCTGCTGGCTCTCCCCGCGGCTTCGATTGCCCAGGAGCGGCAGGAAGAGCGGGACGAGATGGTGAACCGCCAGATCGCCGCGCGTGGCGTGAGCGACGCGCGCGTGCTTCAGGCGATGCGCACGGTGCCGCGCCATCGGTTCGTGCCGGAGCGCCTGTCGCGCTCGGCGTACAACGACCATCCCCTGCCGATCGGAGAGGGGCAGACCATCTCCCAGCCCTACATCGTCGCGCTGATGACCGAGACGCTGCAGGTCGAGGAGGACGACCGCGTGCTGGAGATCGGCACCGGCTCGGCCTACCAGGCGGCGGTGCTGGCGGAGCTGGTGGCGGAGGTGTACTCGATCGAGATCCGCGGCCCGCTGGCCGAGTCGGCGGCGGCGCTGCTGGAGGAGCTGGAATACGCCAACGTGCAGACGATGCACGCCGACGGCTACTACGGCTGGCCGGAGGCGGCGCCGTTCGACCACATCATGATCACCGCCGCGGTCGACCACGTGCCGCCGCCGCTGCTGGAGCAACTCGCGGCCGGCGGCCGGCTGATCCTGCCGCTCGGCAATCCGTTCGCGCATCAGAGCCTGGTGGTGGTCACCAAGCTGGAGGACGGCTTCCGCATGCAGGAGATCCTGGGGGTGCTGTTCGTGCCGATGACCGGTGCCGCCCTGAACTGAGGGTTCGCTGACGCTGCTGATCGCAGCCTGGAGCCCTGAGTCGAAGGTCCGTGATTAGCACCCTCGGTGAAGCGTTCGCGGAGCGTATGATAAGGTAGTTGTAGCCTGTAAGGAGGTTGCGGATTGGCCCAGGGACCGGATGTCGACGGCCACATGGCTGATGGAACCGACTGGGGAGAGCTGTCCTGGCGAGTCAGCCAGGTATTCACGCCAGCGGTTCCAATCAGTGAAGACGAGTTGTTCGCGGGAAGGGCGGACCAAATCGACAAGGCGATCGACGCGATCAATCAACTCGGCCAGCACGCGGTCGTGTATGGAGAACGCGGCGTTGGGAAGACCTCGCTGGCGAACGTACTCTCTTCCCGGCTGGTGAGTCACTCGGGCGAGCAGGCCATTGCACCGCGCGTCAACTGTGATGCCACCGACGATTTCTCCTTCCTGTGGAGGAAGGTGCTGGCGAAGGTGGAGATGACGGAGACGGAGCGAACGGCGGGATTCACCGGCGTCCCGCACGAAACAACGCGAACGGCGGCAGATGCGCTCCCTGACTCGGACGTCACGCCTGACGCTGTGCGCGGCTTCCTGACCTGGATGGGACAGAGCCGAGCGCTCCTGGTGATCTTCGACGAGTTCGACCGGCTGACGGATCAACCGACCCGGCGCACGATGGCGGACACGATCAAGGCGCTTTCCGACCACGCCGTCCCCGCGACGATCGTCGTCGTCGGCGTCGCGGATACGGTCAGCGATCTGATCGCCGAGCACGAATCCATCGACCGGTCACTCATCCAGATCCCAATGCCGCGCATGGAACCCGACGAGCTCGGCGAACTGCTCGACAAGGGAATGCGGAAGCTGGGCATGAAGCTGGAACTCAAGGCTCGGCAGAGGATCATCGACCTGTCACAGGGATTGCCACCTTACACGCACCGGCTCGCTCTCCATGCAACGAGAGCTGCGATCCGAACGCAACGACGGACCATCACGGAAGCCGATGTCAAGCACGCCATCAAGGATGCCGTGGAGAATGCGCAGCAGAGCCTGCGGGAAAACTACAGGAAGGCGATATCGAGCCCACAGACCGGAAACCTGTTCGGGCAGGTATTGCTGGCCTGCGCGCGAGCAAAGACCGACGACTTCGGCTACTTTGCAGCGGCTGACGTAAGAAAGCCGATGTCGAGAATCATGAGAAAGCGATACGAGATTCCGAGCTTCGCCCGGCATCTGAACCGGTTCTGCCAACCTGAGCGTGGATGCGTGCTCAGGAAAGAGGGCGAAAAGCATCGGTACCGCTATCGGTTCAGCGATCCGCTCATGCAGCCTTTCGTAATCATGAAGGGCATCGTCGACAGCGGAAACGGGACGTAGAGGGCACATCATGATCACCGCCGTGGTCGATCCACGTGCCACCGTGAACTGAGGGTTCGCTGACGCTGCTGATCGCCGCCGCGGTCGCCTCCTTCGCCGCCCTGGCGTACGAGGCGCTCCTGGTCCGCTTCTTCTCGCTCTCGCAGTGGAACCATCTGACCTTCCTGGTCCTGGGCGTCGCGTTGCTCGGTTTCTCCGCGTCGGGGGTGGTGCTGGCCGTTCTGGTGTCCCGCGGGCCGCGGGCGGTCGCCGTGCTGCGCCGACCTGCAGGGATCGCCGTCCTGCTGGCGGGGCTGTCGCTGGCCGTGCTGGGGTCCTTCGCAGCGCTCCGCGCCATGGATCTGGACTACTTCCGCATCCCGCTGGAGCTGGGTCAGCTCGCGCTGCTGGCGGTGTCGTTCCTGGTCCTGTCGGGTCCGTTCGCGATCGCCGGACTGGTGACCGCGCTCGCCTACGCCGACCCGGACATCCCGGCCGGACGCACTTACGTGGCGGCGATGGCCGGCTCCGGGCTGGGCGCCGTCGCGCCGGTGGGACTGCTGCCGGCGTTCGGCATCGCCGGCGCCGTCGCGGCAATCGCGGGACTCCCCGCGCTCCTGGCGGTCGCGACCGCGGGGCGGCGAGGCGGGCGCGGCAGGCGGATGCCCGGGGCTCTGGCCGGCGCCGTGGCGGCAGTGGTGGCGATCGGATCGCTGGCCACCGGCCTGATCGGCGAGGTGACGCCGTCATCGTACAAGCTCGGTTACCAGGCACTGCAGTTCCCGGAGACGGAGGTAGTCGAGCGCCGAACCACGATCCGTGGCCGCTACGAGCGGCTGCAGGGGCCGGCGCTGCGCTTCGCCCCGGGGCTGAGCCTGCGCTGGATGGAGCGGTTTCCGCGCCAGGACGCGCTGCTGACCGACGGCGACGCGTCGCTGTTCGTCCCGAGGGATCCTGACCCCCGCTACGCCGGGCATCTGCTCGGCTCGGTGGGTGCGGCGTTGGTGCGTGATGCGCGCAACGTGCTGGTCCTGCAGGCGAGTGGCGGGACCGCCTTGCCGATCGTGGTTCAGGCGGGCGTGCCTCGGATCACGGTGGTGGATCCGTCGGCCTGGCGTGCGGCGGCGGTGCGGGCCTCGGTCGCGGAGCTCGGCTGGGACGGGCCGGTCTCGGTCCGCCGCTCGTCGCTGCGCGGCTTCACTGCGCGCGCCGGTGAGCGCTACGACCTGATCTACCTGGATCACGCCGGGGCTTCGGTGCCCGGCGTGGAGAGCCTGAGCCGCCAGTTCACGCTGACCGTCGACGCGCTGCGGAGCTACCTGGACCTGCTGACCGAGGACGGCGTGCTGGTGCTGGGCCGCAAGCTGTCGCTGCCGCCGTCGACCAGCGTGCGAGCCGCGGCGACGGCTCTGGCGGCGCTCGACGGCCGGACGCAGACGCCGGAACGGCACCTGGTGATGCTCCGCTCCTTCGAGAGCTTCGTCCTGGCCGTGTCGCGCGCTCCTCTGTCGGCCGAACGGCTGGCGGCCGTCCGCTCGTTCGCGGACGAGCGGGGCTTCGACCTGGTCTACCTGAGCGGCATGAGCAGCGACGAAGCGAACCGCTTCGCCGTCCTGGTGGAGCCGCACTACCAGGTCGCGGTCGGCGAGATGGTCGCCGCCTGGCGGGAAGGGCGGGCGAGCGCCTGGCTCCGCGAGCAAGTGCTGGACGTGGCGCCGCGCCGCGACGGCCGGCCGTTCTTCAGCCACACGCTCCGCTGGACGCGGATCGGCGAGCTGGCCACGGCGCTCGGCGGACGCTGGTTCGGGTTCCTGCTGTCCGCCGAGGTGGTGGTGGCGGCCGTGATCGGCATCTCCGCCCTGGCGGCCGCGATGCTGCTGGCGATGCCGGCCGCGGCCGGCCGCGGGGACGGCCGGCTCTCGCCGAGCGTCTTCGCGTACTTCCTGGCGGTGGGGGCGGGCTACATCTGGGCGGAGCTTGCCCTGATCGGCCTGTTTACCCTGCTGGTCGGCGATCCGGTGGTGTCGGTCGTGGTGGTGCTGTCGGCCATGCTCACGCTGTCGGGCCTCGGCGGGTTGGCGTCCGGGCGCATCTCGATCGGGCGGCTGCCGGTGGTGCTGCTCCTGATCGGCGCACTGCTTGCGGTGGCGGCGTTGACAGCCTTCCCGCTGGTTCGCTGGCTGCTGGCACTGCCGGCGGTGCTCCGCGTCGCCGGCGCCGCGCTCCTGCTGGCCGCCGTGGCGATTCCGCTGGGCCTGCCGTTCCCGGCCGGCATGCGGCTCCTCGCCCGGCAGCCGTACGCGACAGCTCGGGCGTGGGCGGCCAACGGCGCCGCGTCCGTGGTCGGCGCGGCCCTGGCGCCCCAGATCGCCTGGGACGTCGGCATCCCGGCGCTCGTCGTGCTCGCTGCTATCGTCTACCTCGGCACGGCCCTGGCCGCACGCCGGTCTGCAGCACGGTGATCGCGTCCCGTTTCGGCGCCGAAACAGGGCATGTCGAAGAAGCTACGCACGCCGATGGATCTCTTCCCGGTCAAAGGGCCGGCCGGCGCCGTCGCCTCGGGCCATCTCCGACAGGCGCTTCACCTCCGCGTGCGCGCGGATCCGTGTTCACGGGGCTCCGTCGCGACTCAGGCCGCGCCGGCCTCTTGCAGGACACGCGCTGCGGTCGGTCGCTTGGCGCGCCGCGCCAGGTCGATCGGCCGATCGCCTGCATGATCCAGGGCGTGGGGATCGGCGCCGGCGTCGAGCAGCATGCGCACGAGCTTGCCGGCGATACCGGTGGCGGCCGCGCAGTGCAGGGACGTTCGTCCGTCGCGTTTTCGGGGGCGGTTGACGTCGGCCCCGTGCGCGATGAGCAGCGCCACGTGTGAGGTGCGGCCATGGTTGCACTGGTGCTGCAGCGCGGTGTCGGCGGACGCGTCCCAGTCGACGTCCGCGCCCTGCTCGATCAACAGAGGCACCAGATGCTCGGCGTTGCGCCCGCATACCGCGCTGCGCACGTACCCGTCGTCAGTCGCCGCAACGTCGATGCCGACGTCGAAGATCAGATAGCGAACCGCCGCCTCGTGCCCGCCCATGAGCGCCCAATGCAGCGGCGTGCCGTAGCACAGCGTCTCACTCCAGGGCGGTAACGGCTGCCGTGCGATCGCCTTGAGCTGCGGGATCTCACCCCAGGTCGCGGCCGACCAGGCATCCCACCGGATGCCATAGGGGTGAAACAGGTCGAGAGCATCGCGGATGCCTGCGCCACCGGCGATCGAGAACACCGTCCGGCCGTACCGGTCGCGCTCCCACAGCCAGTCGCTGCCTCCGCGCCGCTCGACTTCCGCTGCGATGAGCCTGCTCGCCTCGGAGAAGTCGCGCGCCTTGATGGCGCGCATGAGCAGGACCATGAAGGGCGGCGCTTTGCTCATCCGTTCACTCATGGTACCGCGCGACGGCAACGCGTAGCATGCTCGTCGCGATGTCGATCCTGACCGGGAAGGCCAGTGATTTTCTGCGAATCGCCGCGGCGGCCGCGGGCCGGGGCGATCTCGATACGGTAGGGGCCGTATTGGCGGAGAAACCCGCATGGGTCGGACGCATCGGCTCGCACGGCCGCACGCTGCTGTGGGAAGCGGCGTACCGGGGACGGCTCGATATGGTGGACTACCTGCTCGATCGGGGTGCCGACATCGACGCCTGCGGCTGCCACTTCACACCGCTCCTGGTCGAAATCTCCCCGTACTGCGCCGCACGGTATCGGGGGCATGAGGCCGTGGCCGACCGCGTGATCGAGCGGGGCGCCGCGACCGACATCTACACCGCCGCGTTCCTTGGCGATCGCGAAGCGGTCGTCGAATACCTGGAACGCGAACCGCGGCTGGCGACGGCGGAGAAGCCGCAGCACGATGCCGGCCTGCGAGCGACGCCGCTGCACTATGCCGTCAGCGCGCGGCATCTCGACATCGTCACGGCGCTGCTGGCGCGCGGCGCCGACCCGCGGCCGTACAGCGGCTGGCTGATCCGGTTTGCGATCTGGCGAGACCGGGCGGACATCCTCGCGGCGCTCATCGACGGCGGCGCGGACCCGACCCGGACCGAGGCGCCGCGGTCGGGGGTGTCGGCGGAGATCGCCGCGGTGCTTGCCGCGCACGGCGCCGGCGTCAGCGTCGACCATACCGAGGGTGGCTGGCCTCCGCTGGTGTTTCAGGCGCGCGGCGACCGGGGCGGGAACGTCGACCGCGTGCGTGACCTGCTCGACCGGGGAGCTCACGTCAACGTCAGAAACTACAAGGGCCAGACGGCGCTGCACTGCGCCGCCAGGGCCGGGTTCACGGAGATTGTCGCGTTGCTGCTGGACCGCGGTGCGGACGTGCATGCTGTCGACGATGACAGCCGGACCCCGCTCGCCGCGGCCCGGCGCTCGACGGTCAAGGACAAGGCGCGGCTCGCGGTCGTCATCGAGCTGCTCGAAACTGCCGGCGCCGCCGATTCCACGGAGTGACAAGCGGTTGGTCCTATCGTTGCGCCGAAAGATCGGCAACAATCCCCGGGTGGTCGGACAGTGTTCGATCCCCGTGGAACCGGTCGATCAGCGTCAGCGACCGGGCTGACAGATCCTCGCTCAGCGCAACGTGGTCGATAACTCTCCGTCCGCCGAAGCCAAGCGCCGAGGTGGCGATCGTCAGGTGCGGCGGGATGGCGGCCCGCAGCGCGTCGCGCACTGCGACGGGGGCGTAGCCGGGCTGCCCTACCTGCTGGTTGAAGTCCCCCGTCACGATCAAGCGTCTCGGCGACGTTCGGCCGAGCACCTCCGAGAGGCCGGCCAGATACTGTTCGTGATCTTCCCATGCCTTGCGTATCACACCGTCGTTGGTCCACCGCGTCCGTGCTCCGTGAAAGGGGATGCAGACTCCGATCACGGTCACCCTGCCCAGAGGGGTTCGCGTAACGCCGGATACGAACTTCCCGGGAGGCAGCGAGGCGACCCCACGGTCATCGACCTGCTCCCAAGGCTCTCGGGACCAAAGAACCACCTTCCTGAGTTCGCCGGTCGCCTTCACTCCGTCCGGTTGCGAGTGGATCGTATGGCCGGCTTGGTCGGACAGCAGCCTGACGTCCGTCTCCGTGAGACAGACGATGTCGGGCCCGTGTCGTTCGATGCGGCGCAGGATCTCGTCACGGCGGCTCCAGGAACGAGGCGTAGCCCACTCGACGTTCCAGGTCACCATCGTAGCCAGCCGCGGATCAGTCATCGACAGGATGGCGCCACCATTACCGCAGCCACCGTGCAACGTCAAAGGTCGCTACGGATCGGAATGACGGCTCATCGCTTGAAGCGCCTGGCATCCTTGCGGGCGATCTGAAAGGCGGTCTTGCCGCTCTTGTTGCGCACGTCGGGGTCGGCGCCGGCCTCCAGGAGCACCTCGACGGCGGCGACCCTGCCCTCGTAGGTCGCGCGATGCAGGGGCGTGCGGCCCTTGCGGTCGTGCGTGTTCAAATCGGCGCCGTGTTCGGCGAGCAGGCGGATCATGGCGGCCCGATCCTGCTCGGCGGCAAACTGGAGCGGCGCCCGCGCGGCCTTGTTGAGCGCGTCGAGCGGTGCGCCTGCGGCGATTAGGAGTTCCGCGCACGCCGTCGATCCGGCGCGTGCGGCCCAGTGCAGCGGCGCCATCGCGTAGGGATCGGTCGCGTTCACGATCCCGGAGTCGTCCGAAATCAACTCCCGCAGTCGGGTGGTGTCGTCGCGGGCGCACGCGGAATACACGTCGTAGTACGCGCCGTCGTCGATGAGGAACTGCGCCACGGCCAGCTTGCCCTGCCGGGCGTTGCGGCGCAACTCGCCGACGGGGCCTTCGCCCGCGTCCGCCGTCTGGTCCCAGTGGCTGGGCGCGAGCGCCTCCTGCAGCGAGGTGGTGCCGCGCTCGCCGTTGCCCTTGATCGGCAGCTCATGGTGCACGCCGGCTCCGTGCTCGAGCAGCAGCCGGGCGACCTCGGGATACCCTCCCCAGGCGGCCCAGTACATCAGCGGCAGGTTGTCCGGCCAGCCGGTGTGCGGGCGGACCGAGACGCCGGTCGCATCGGCCGCTCCCGACTCGAACACCGCCCGCAGCGTATCGGCCGCCGCGGCCCACGCCGCCTCGTGCAGGACGTTGTACGCCGTATGATCGATCGCCAGCGGCACGTCGTGGGCCAGCAGGAACGCCGCGGCCGGTCCGCAGCCGCGCTTGCCGATCACCACCGTCAACAGTGATGGGCCGATCCGTTCCAGCACCGCCGGCTCGGCCGCCACCGTCTCCTGCATCCGCACCACGTCCGGCCGGCCGTCCCAACGATCGGGCGCAGGACCTATCGCCGCGCCGATCAGCTCCTGCTCCGCCAGCGTGAGATCCGGCTTCGCTTCATCGCGCAGGAACCAGTTGCCCCGGAACTCTGCGATCGCTCGCGTGGTGTCCATGGAACTCTCTCTCAGACCCCGACTCGCCCTGCCGCCGTGCACGTGGAGACACGGGCCGAGCCGAGTCTACACGATGAGGGCTCGCTTGCCGGCTGAGCTTGACCGCCTGTAGGGTGGCCGGATGCCGTCAGCCAGGCCCGAACGACCGGCGCCGCTCGATCAGAACCACGAGTTCTTCCGGGCGGTCGGCGCCCTTGATCTCGCACGCGTGCGCGAGTTGCTGGACGCAGACCCATCGCTGGCGAATGCCGACGTCAGGGGCCGCTCGCAGACGGACGGTACCTGGGGCTGGGGCGCAAGCTGGGGCGATCCCGAGGACTGGATGACGTGCAGGGCGGTACACTATGCCGCCTTCGGTCACACCGATCTTCTGAAGATGCTCATCGAGTACGGCGCAGACCTCGACGCTCTGGGGTACGAAGACAACCACGGATGGGCTCCTGCTCTCGTGCTCTCCTGTTGGGAAGGCACCAGGGAGACCGTCGACGTGCTCCTGGACGCGGGAGCCAACCCGAACATCCCGTCGGTCTGCCCGTTCTTCGGGGTGTCGGCTCTGCACTCCGCCATCGAACACTGGGACCCGCCGAAGATCGAGAGCCTGCTGCGACATGGCGCGAGGCACGACATCTACAGCGCGTCCATCGTGGGCGACCTCGACTTCCTGAAGCAGCAGCTCCCGCTGCTGACCGCGCGTTTCAGGTCACAGGCACTCAGCCAGCCTGACCCCGTGCGGAACAGGACCGCGCTCGAATGGAACGTTCTTCGCAGGCACGACACGCCTGGGCAGAAGGCGGTCGCCGGTTACCTGATCGAGCAGGGTGCGGAAGTGACTCCTGTCGCCAAGATCTGCCTGGGGATGCTGGATTCGGTCAGGGATCTCGTCCGGAACCAGCCCGGGTTCGTCAGCCGCCCTGTGGGCGGCGACCCCGCGCCGCCACTGACGTGGGCGGTCCGGGCCGGCCAAGCTGAGGTCGCGAAGTACCTGCTCTCCGCCGGTGCCGACCCCAACGTGGGGTGGTTCACCGTCGCATGGGATGACGTATCCCCGGAGCTTGTCGAGCTGCTCGTCAAGGCGGGAGCCAGCTTCGACGGGACCGAAAACGAAGTTGGGGAGTTGACGCTCTTCGGGCGACTCGAAGCGGCGGAGGTGCTGCTGCGCCACGGAGCGGATATCGACAGCAAGGACTATCGTGGCCTGACACCGCTCCAGGCGCTGGTCGAGCCGGGGAGAGGCTATGTCGCCACGTACTACGATCCGTTTCCGGCTGCGAGGTTCCTCCTCGACCGCGGCGCCGACGTCAACGCCCTCTCCGACGACGGCAAGACGGCCCTCGACCTGGCGATCGAACAGGGCAAGGGGGCGATGGCCGACCTGCTGCGTCGGCATGGCGGCAGGCGATCCGCCGTCGCCCCATCGGGTCCTCGCGTCAGCCGGTGTGGTGGTTGATCATCCAGTTGATGCCGAACTTGTCCGTGCAGGTGCCGAAGTAGGCGCCCCAGAACTGGTCCTGCATCGGCATGGTCACCTGGCCGCCGTCGGACAGCTTGGCGAACAGTGAGTCCGCTTCTTCCTTGCTGTCCGGGGCGATCGACAGCGAGAAGTTGTTGCCGGTCGTCAGCGGCGGGCCGAACGAGGCGCTGTCACTGCCCATCAGCACGCCGCTGCCGATCGGCAACGACACGTGCATGACCAGGTCCCGTTCCGCCTCCGGAACGTCCATGTCCGGCGGCCCGTCGCCGAAGCTCTGCATGTCCGTGAAGTCGCCTCCGAACACAGAGCGGTAGAACTCGAAGGCCTGTCGGCAGTTGTCCTTGAACGTGAGGTAGGTGTTGATGTTCATCGCGCCGGGAAGGTACGGCCGTTCCCGCCGCACGCAAAGACACCGCGTTCTCGGTCATCCCCTTTGACCGGGTCAGGTTCGGTCCGCGATCTCGGTGTGGCGCGTGACCCACCAGTCCGCGTGCGTTGGGGCATAGCCGGCGAATCGATCCAGGTGCTCGCCGGGATCGACGGCCCTGGACCGATCGATGCCATACGACCGGTCGACTCCCGTGCCCCAGACTCGAATCGCCGTGAGCTCGCCGTAGCTCATTCGGACGGCGCGCGCCTAGCCCTCCCGGGCCAGCACGAAGTAGTGGCCGGGGTTCCACGCCTGGCAGATCAGGTAGATTTGCCCGTCGCGCTCGTACCAGACGGCGTTGTGGATGTGGTCGGCCAGCTCGACGCCCAGGTCCTCCTTGGGGCGGATGGTCGACGTCACCTCGTAGGTGTGGCCGTCCAGGACGTAGATCGGCGCGGGCCGTCCTTCCTGCGGGTCGTCCAGGCTGCCGACCACGGCGTACCAGCCGTCGCCGTGCTGCTTGAAGTCGATGCCGCACGGCTTGGAGCCGTCGGGGATGGAGTGCGAGGAGTGGAAGTGGCCGTCCAGTCCCATGAGCTGGAAGCGGGAGTGCGGGCGGTCGGCGATCGACAGGTGGTGGCCGTCGGGCGCGGGTGCGAGGCCGTGCGCGGTCCCGAACAGGCCGTGCGCGTGAGGATCCTCGGTCTTGCCCCCGAAGATGCCGGTGTAGCTGTGGGTGGACGGATCGACCGAGGAGATGTAGTTGGCGCCGTAGCCGTCGGACACGTACAGCGTCCCGTCCGCGAAGGCGGTGTCGGTCGGCTTGAACTCGAGTTGCTCGTCGCGGTACTCGTCGAACTCCGGTCGCGACAGGATGAAGTCGAGGTTGCCGTCGAGCCCGACGACGGCGACTTGGGCGTCGTTGTTGGCCGGCAGCACCAGGCGCCGCTTGCCGTCGAACTCGATGATCTTGGTGCTGTGGAAGTTGAGGGGAGCCAGGTCGGACGGCAGCTCGATGATGTCCTGCGCGCTCAGGTCGGCGCTGATGCGCATGATGCCGCAGCCCGGCATCCCGTAGTAGATATAGCCCGATGCGGCCGTGTCGTCGGCGAAGCCGCCGTGCAGGTCGACCTCGTGCGGCCGCGCCCGCTCCGGCAGGGTGTACAGGTCGTCGCAGAGTGAGAACCGGAACGGCTCCTGGCCGCTCGTCTTCTTCGCCATGGGTGGTCTCCTTCCGTGTTATGAGTCTGGCCCGGTTATGCGTCTGGCCCGCAGACTACAACACGACGGCTCGTGTCGACAGGGTGACTCGATGGCTCGGTCGGTTGGCCGGACGGGTCGTGGCGTCCGCTGCGGATTCTGAGTTACCATGGTGGCGTGAGCCATTGCTTCGACGTGGTCGTAGAGCGTGACCCGGACGGTCTTTACGTGGCATCGGTGCCTGCTCTTCGCGGCTGCCACACGCAGGCTCCATCACTCGACGAGCTCATGGTCCGTATCCGCGAGGCCATCGAGCTTTGTCTTGAAGTCGAGGGTCGGAGCTGACGGCCGATCAACTGCGCTCCGCGCTCTGAGTCGCCGGCGCGTTGACGGGCGCGCCGCCTCCGACCACCATCGCCGCATGGTCACCGACCACGACATCTACTTCTTCGACCTGCGCGGCTACGTGCACCTGGAAGGGGCGCTCACCCCGGCGGAGGTGAGCGCGTGCAACGAGGGTCTGGACGCCATCCCGCCGCTGGTGGACCAGGAGTGGCATGGCTACGTGCAGGCCCACACCTTCGGAGACCATGATGGCGTCAACTACCAGCAGATCTACGAGGCGGGGGAGCCGTTCGAGGCGCTGATCGACCACCCGGCCTGGTTCGACAAGGTGCGCTACTTCGTCGGCTCCGAGGACTCCTTCGACGAGCAGCACGGCCCCCTGCTCATAGACGAGGCGTTCGCCAACGTCCGCACCGCCGGCCAGAGCATCGGCGTGCACAACGGCGGCCACCTGGGTATCAGCCGCTGCCAGTTCCGCTATCACGCCGGCCGCTTCCACTGCAATCAGATCAACGTGCTGGTCGCCCTGACCGACATCGGCCCCGGCGACGGCGGGACCGTGCTGATCCCCGGCTCGCACAAGTCCAACTTCGAGCACCCGTCCTTCCAGCGCTTCTGCATGGGCGACGTTCGCCCCGACGCGGCGCTGATCGAGGGCTCGGTGGAAGTCCACATGCGCGCGGGGGACGCCCTGCTGTTCGTCGACTGCTGCACGCACGGCTCGGCCCGGCGCCGCAACGCCGGCCAGCGGCGCGTGGTGATCTACCGGTACGGCCCGTCCTGGGGCCGGCTGCGCCACGCCTACCAGCCGTCGGCTGAGCTGCTCGCCCGGCTGACGCCGCACCGCCGCTCGATCGTCGCGCCGGCCGCAGAGCGCAGGCTCGCGCCCGATCCTCAGCCGGCCGCACAGGTGCAGGAGGTTGCTCCATGAACGTTGCCGCGATCCGACCGAGCCCGGGGGACACGTCGTGGTTCGTGCACGACCGCTTCGGTCTGTTCATCCACTGGGGGCTGTACGCGCTGCCGGCCCGGCACGAGTGGGTGAAGAACCAGGAGGAGATCCCGGACGAGGTCTACCAGCGCTACTTCGACCGCTTCGACCCCGACCTCTACGATCCCGCCGTCTGGGCCGACGCCGCCGTCGGCGCCGGCATGCGCTACTTCGTGGTCACCACCAAGCACCACGAGGGCTTCTGCCTGTGGGACAGCGCGCTCACCGACTACAAGGCGACGCGCACCCCCTACGGCAAGGACCTCCTGCATCCCATGGTCGACGCCTTCCGCTCGCGCGGGATGCGGGTGGGCTTCTACCACTCGCTGATCGACTGGCACCACCCCGACTTCGTGATCGACGACGTGCACTCGCAGCGCAACCACCCGGAGCGCGAGGCCTTGAACCGCACCCGCGACCAGAGCCGTTACATCGAGTACCTGCACGGCCAAGTGCGCGAGCTGCTCACCGGGTTCGGCCGGGTCGACGTGCTGTGGTGCGACTTCAGCTATCCCGGCCGCGGCCGCGGCGGCAAGGGGCGTGACGAGTGGGACAGCCCGCGGCTCTACCGGACCATCCGCGAGCTGCAGCCGCAGGTGCTCCTCAACGACCGCATGGACCTGGACGACGGCTGGGACATCAAGACCCCGGAGCAGTGGCAGCCGCAGGGCTGGATCGAGGTGGACGGCATGCCGGTCACCTGGGAGGCGTGCCAGACCTTCTCCGGCTCCTGGGGCTACCACCGTGACGAGTCCTCCTGGAAGAGCGTCGGCCAGTTGATCCGCATGCTGTCCGACACCGTCAGCAAGGGCGGCAACCTGCTGCTCAACGTCGGCCCGACCGGCCGTGGCGAGCTGGACCACCGGGCGCTGGACCGCCTGCGCGGCATGGGCGAGTGGATGAGTCGCCACGGGCGGTCGATCTACGGCTGCACCCAGGCGCCGCCGGAGTTCGCGGTCCCGCAGGACTGCCGGCTCACCTGGAACCCGGACACCCGCCGGCTGTACATCCACGTGTTCGCGTGGCCGTTCCGGCAGCTCCACCTGCGCGGCTACCGCGGCAAGGTGGCCTACGCGCAGTTGCTGAACGACGCGTCGGAGGTCCAGATCACCACCATGCACGAGCACCAGGCGCGGATGGAGACCGCCGGCGCGGACGACCTGATCCTGGACCTGCCGGTCCCGCAGCCGCCGGCCGAGGTGCCGGTGATCGAGCTCGTTCTGGCCGGCGAGTAGGCGAGTGCGCCGCCTGCTCATCCTGGCCGGGGGCGGCGGGATCGTCGTTCTGGTCGGCGCCTATCTGCTGCTGGCGAACCGGCCGGAGCCGGAGTACTCCGGTCCGGTCGCTTCCGATCGCCAGCAGCTCTCCGACGTCGACGAGGAGCTGATCGTGGCGATGGAGCTGGCCCCGCGCGGGGGCGAGACGGTCCTGCTGGAGCGCGAAGGCGCCGTCTGGCTGGTGCGCGAGCCGTATCCGTTCCGCTGGGACTGGCCGCGCCTGCAGGAGTTGCGCGCCAGCTTCGCCAGCCTGTTCGCGCAGCGGCTGGTGGTCGAGGACCCCGAGGACCGCGTCCAGTACGGCCTGGACCCGCCGGTGGTGGTGGCCAGCGCGCGGCTGGAGTCGGGGGAGACCTTCGAGTTCCATCTCGGCAACCCGACCTCCTCGGGCGAGGCCTATTTCCTGAGCTCGCGCGACGACCGCGCCGTGTTCACCGTGCACGCCGTGCACGGCAAGCGCTTCTCGTGGACGGTGGCCGACCTGCGCGACCAGACCGTGCCGGCGCTGACCGCGGACCGGGTCAACCGCATCTGGTTCCGCGACGGCGACCACGAGGTGGAGCTGGTCGCCGTCGGCGGGCAGGCGCGCTACGCGCACATGGGCAGCGCGCAGGTGTTGCGCATCCCGTACCTGGCCCCGGCGGACGCGGAGCGGTTCGCGTCGATCGCACGCCGGGTGGCGGAGATGCCGATCAGCGACGCCGTCGCCGACAACCCGAGCGGGTACGCGGAGTTCGGCCTGGATCCTCCGCGCGGCGAGCTGCGCGTGCGTGACTTCGAGGACGAGCTGCACCTGCTGCTCGGCGCCACCGCCGACGGGCAGGTCTACGTCAAGATGCCCGCCGCCCGCGGGGTGCACACGGTGCCGGCCGCCGCGCTCGACTTTCTCTCGCTGACTCCGTTCGAGCTCTCGGAGCCGCGCGTGCTGAACGTCCCGGTCGAGCGCGTGAACTCGATCCAGTTCCGGATTGGCGGCGAGCGCGAGCATCGGATCGACCTGCGGCGCACCACGGACGACCTTGGCGCCGAGCAGGTCACCCTGGCGGTCGATGGCCGGCCGCTCGACCAGGACGCCTTCGCGCTGCTCACCGGGGAGATCGCCAACCTTGCCGTGGACGCGCCCGCGCCGGCCGGGCGGGACGCTCCGGGCGGAGATCCGGTGCTGACCATCGCGTACCACCTGCGCGGAGGCGGACGGTACACGCTGGAGGCGCGGTTTCTCCCCTACGACCAGGACTTCAATCTGCTCGTGCTGGACGACAGCATCGACCTGCTGGTCGACAGCCGCGCCGTCGCGGAGCTGCTGGAGCGGATCGAGACGACGGTTGCCGACTGACGCGCCTGCGGCGGTCCGCTACCGCCGCTCCTACCTGGAGGCGCACGCGCGGCGGGGACTGCACTCACCCGCGGTACGGGCGCTGGCGCTGCTGCTGTGGCTGCTCTCGGCGGCGGTGAGCAGCTACCTGCTGATGCAGGCGGTCAACCACCTGGAATGGGCGCGCGACTACTCCATGAAGGTGATCGTGGTGTCGTTCGCGGCCGCGTTCCAGAACCGCTTCCTGTACGGGTTCATCCTGCCGTTCGCGGCCGGTGGGACGTGGTTGGCATCGCTGCTGGTGATGGCCAAGTACTACGAGGCATACGGGTTGCACACGCGCTGGTGGAGGCCGTGGACGGCCGCCACCCCGTTTCGCGAGCTTTCGCCCGGGTCGGGAGCCGCCGTGCTGGTCGGCCGCTTCCTGTTCGTGCTGGGCATCCAGGGCTGCACCGGAGTCGCGGTGCTGGCTCTCCAGACGCTGCTGTTTCGGTCTCCCGCGGCCGGATACGGCCTGCTGCTCGCGGCAGCGGCCGCCTATGCGGCGGTGGGAGCGGCGGCGTTCGCGGCTTCCTTCCGGGTGCGCGCCCGGATCGCACGGTTGCTCGCCGCCCGCGAGGCCGCCTTCGGTCGGGGCGACTTCGTTGGCCGGCCGCCCTCAGTCCGTTAGCGCCCCAGATACCCGTCGCCTGCCGAGGACGGCACGCGGCGACCGGCTCCGCGTATCTGGCCCATCCCCACCTCATTCGCCTGACGGACTTGCCGCTCACACGGCTCCTCCGTCAGACTCATGGCCTATCGCAGAAAACGAAGGGCTCAGGGACTACTACCGCCGGTTGCGCGCGGGCACGGACGAGGAGCGCCGCAAGGTCGTGGTGCTGCTGTTCGCCGTGGTCGCCCTGGTGGCGCTGATCGGCGTCTCGATCAGCTCGATCAGCGGCCTGAGCGACGACGACGGCGGCGCCGTGCAGATGCTGCTGGTGCCGCGGCTCGACTCCACCGCATCGGAGGTCGCCGGCTTCATCCTGCTGGGCGCGGCCGTGGTCGCCGGCGGCTTCACCTTCGTCTACCTGCAGGAGCGCCTCCGCCGCCAGGCAGAGGCCGAGCGCGGGCTGCAGCGCAACCGCATCCCGCGCGCGGTCATCATGTTCATCACCGCCCCGCTGATCGTGGCGTGCCTGTTCATCGTGTTCCTGTCGGTGGTCGTCGGGACCGGGCAGGACCGGCCGAGCTACGCGGAGGAACTCACCGCCAAGATGGAGGAGGTCGACCGGCAGGCCGAGCGCGGCGAGCTGCTGACGGTCGAGGAGTACGAGCGCCGGCGGATCGTGCGCCAGCGCCGGCCGTTCATCCTGTTTGGGGCCATCGTCGCGCTGTTCGCGGCGGTGGCGGTCTTCGGCGGACGGCTGCTGCGCGAGGCGCCCGAGGCGCTGGAGGACTCCTCGCCGATCACGGAGGAGTTGAAGCGCGACCTTGCCCACGCCACGGGGCTGGCCATCGACGACATCGCCGCCGAGCCCGACCACCGGCGCGCGGTCGAGATGTGCTACGCCCGCGTGGGCGACGTGCTCGACGCGCACGGCTTCCCCCACCCCCTGCACGAGACGCCGCTGGAGTACATGCACGGCATCCTGGATGCCGGCCCCGGGCTGCCGGGCCGCGAGCTGCTGGAGCTCACCGGCCTGTTCGAGGTTGCCAAGTTCTCGACCCACCACATCGGCCCGGACCGGCGCGACCACGCGCTCGACCTGCTGCGCTCCATCCACCGCTTTCTGCTCGACCAGTTGGCGCAGGCCGAGAGGGAAGAGGCCGAGACGGGCGCCACGTAGCGCCCACGGTCAACGGCGCCTCCAGGGGGTCTCCGCGCCCCACTCGGGGAGCGATGGAAGGCCCGGTGCGCCGGCGCGTACTTCGCCCACTTCGCCGGACAGCGTCATGCCCTCGCGCGATGAGACGGTGACGGAGCCGTCGACGTCGGCGTAGCGCTGCCGGCCTGTGCCGGTGTGCGCACGGACGTCGCCGCGACTGTCGGTGACGGTGACGTCTCCGGTTCCGGAAGCGACGTGCACGTCGCCGGCGACCCGGCGGATCACCAGGTCGCCTGAGCCCGCCACCAGGCGGACATCCGCGGCCGAGTCGGTGACGACGACCATGCCGGTTTCCGACTCGACATGGACGGCTGCCCGTCCCGACGTCGTGCCGAGTCCGGTGACCAGCACGTCGCCGGAGGTGGTACGGACGTAGACCTCGGCGGCATCAGGCACCGCGAGGGTCAACCGTGGGCCCCAGAGCACGGAGTAGCCGGAGACAGGCCGGTCGTTGACCGCGAAGCCGATGCTGGCGCGTCCGTCGTCGACGGCGATCTGGAGCTCGAAGTCGTTGCGCTCCTGGAACTTGCTCGACACCACCGCACGCGCCGCGATGCCGTCGGCGGCGACGCCGTCGACGTCGACGTCCAGGTAGCGGCCTTCGACGATCACCCGCTGGATCGGTCCGGGATGGCGGACCGACTGCTCGACCGCCTTGCCTTCCAGGAAGCCCGCGGCAAAGCCGAACGGCGCCCCGCCGGCCAGGAGAGCGAGCAGTGCCGGAACACGCATGGGACCGGATCGTAGTGCCCCTGGGTGACACCACAAAGGCGCTCCGGTTTGACCGAGACCGGGGCGCGGTGTTCTAATCCGTGCCGTCGCCGATGGCCGAACCCACCCTGAGCGACGCTCCCGAGAGCGTCGCCGACGATATTGCCAAACAGCGTGCGGTCGGCATTCTACGCCGCAAGCAGCTCACCGAGGCCGAGCGGCGTGAGGCGTACTTCACCGCGACCCAGTGGCGGCTCATCCGGCTGAAGTTCCGCTCGCACCGCTGGGCGATGTGGGGCCTGGGCGTCATCCTCGTCGTCTACTTCATCGCGATCTTCAACGGCTTCTTCGCCATGAACGACCCGATCGAGCGCAACACCGACATCCAGCTCCAGCCGTGGGTGTTCAGTCGCAAGGACGTGTCGTTCAGCCTGTTCGACGAGGAGCGCAACTTCCGCCCGGTGGTCTACCAGGTGACCAGCAGGCTCGACTTCGAGCTCTTCACGCGCGTGTACGTGCGGGTGGAAGATTCGGAGCGGCCGCTACGGCTGTTCGTGCGCGGCTATCCGTACAAGCTCTTCTTCTTCATCGACGCCGACCTGCACCTGCTCGGCACCGGCGACCCCGACGTCCGCTGGTACCCGCTCGGCACCGACCAGAGCGGCCGCTGCCTGTACTCGCGCGTGGTGCACGGCTCCATCCTGTCGATGTCGATCGGCATCATGTCGATCATCATCACCTGGGTGCTGGGCATCCTGATCGGTTCCATCGCCGGCTACTTCGGCGGCGTGGTCGACAACGTCATCAACCGCTTCATCGAGGTGCTGATGTCGGTCCCGTCGCTGCCGCTGTGGATCGCGCTTGCCGCCGCGCTGCCGCTGGAGTGGAGCATCGTGCAGGTGTACTTCGCGATCACGGTGGTCCTGTCCATTCTGGGCTGGACCGGGCTGGCCCGCACCGTGCGCAGCAAGTTCCTGGCGCTGCGCGAGGAGGAGTACGTCCTGGCGGCCAAGCTGGACGGCGCGCCGCTGCGCCGCCAGTTATTCCGGCACATGCTGCCGGCGTTCGCCAGCCACTTGGTCGTCAACGCTTCCAACCTCATTCCTGGGATGATCCTGGGCGAGACGGCGCTCAGCTTCCTGGGCGTCGGGCTGCGTGCGCCCGCGGTCAGTTGGGGCGTGCTGCTGCAGGGTTCACAGAACGTCGAGTCGGTCGCGTTTCATCCGTGGCTGCTGGTGCCGGCACTGATGGTGATCTTCACCGTGGTGGCATTCCAGTTCATGGGCGACGGCCTGCGCGACGCCGTCGATCCGTACCGGTAGGTCGAGAGACTCGGGATGCTGGGGTACATCATTCGCCGGGTCGCGATCATGATCCCGACGCTGATCCTGATCTCCATGCTCTCCTTCCTCGTGGTGGAGCTGCCTCCCGGAGACATGGCCAGCGCCTACGTGTCCCGGCTGGAACGCATGGGTGAGGAGTTCCGCGGCGACGCGACCGAGATGCTGGAGGCGTTGCGGCGGCGTTTCGGCTACGGAGAGCCGGTTCACGTGCGGTACGTGAAGTGGGCGCGCGATTTCCTGCGCGGAAGCTGGGGGCACTCCTTCTACTGGGACCTGCCGGTGCGCGCGGTGATCCAGGACCGCATTCTGACGACGGTGGCGATCTCGTTCCTGACCATGCTGATCGGCATGGCCGTGAGCTGGCCGGCGGGCGTGGGCGCCGCGGTCCGCCAGTACGCCCTGTTCGACAACGTGTTCAGCTTCATCGCCTTCTTCATGATGGCGGTGCCCAATTTCCTGTTCGCGCTGGTGCTGATGTATGCGTCGTTCGAGCTGATCGACTTCGTGCCGGGAGGGCTGTTCTCGGCCGACATGATCGACGAGCCTTGGAGCTTGAAAAAGTTCCTGGACTTGCTGATGCACCTCTGGATGCCGCTGCTGATCCTTGGCGCCGAGTCGATCGGCGGCGGCCTGCGCACCGTCCGCGCCAACGTGTTGGACCAGCTTCGCCAGCCCTACGTGACCACCGCGCGCGCCAAGGGCGTGCCGGAGACGCGGCTGTTGATCAAGTACCCGATCCGCATGGCGGCGAACCCGTGGGTTTCCAGCATCGGCTGGCTGCTGCCGGCGCTGCTGAGCGCCGAGGTGTTGGTGTCCACCGTTCTGAACATACCCACCATCGGCCCGCTGATGCTGCAGGGGGCGATGAACCAGGACACGCAGGTGGCGGGCGCCATCGTCATGCTGCTGTCGACGCTGACCGTGATCGGCACCCTGATCTCCGACCTCCTGCTGGGCGTGCTCGACCCCCGCATACGGGTCACCGAGTAAGGGGGCAGCCGATCCGAGGGGTTGCCGCCGGGCGTCGATTCTGATTGGATCACGAAGTCTACATCCCAATCCGAAGAGAGGAGAGAATCGTGCAAAGAGCCACAGCAATAGTGGTGGCCGCGCTGCTGATCGTCGTCGGCGGCACCGCCATCGGACAATACAAGGAGGCGCCCTGGCATGCCGAGCAGGTCGCCCGCGGCGAGTTGCCGCCGGTGGAGGAACGGCTGCCGAACGAGCCGTTCGTGTACGTGAACGGCGGCGACATGCGCATGGTCGAGGTCGGCCGCTACACTGACGCCTGGTCGACCGGCGACTCGCCGGACCAGGCCAACATCCAGGGACCGACCGACTACACGCTGCCCCTTACGCGCGAGAACAACCCGTACGGGTTGCTGGACCTGGAGTCGAGCGACGACTCCACGGTCTGGACGTTCTACTTCCGCGAGGGCATGAAGTTCTCCGACGGGTCGCCGTTCACCGTGCACGACGTCCTGTTCTGGTGGAACGACCTGCAGCTCAACGACCTGTACATGGAGGCCGTCGGGGCCGCGGCCCCGCATCAGGGCATCATGCCGGGATCGGTGGTGGAGGCGATCGACGACTACACCATGCGCGTCACGCTGCAAGAGCCGTCCCCGAACTACCACCTGATCCTGACCGGGGACCGCGCCGAGCGCCACTTCCTGGCGCAGAGCAAGGCATATCTCAGCCAGTTCCACCCCGACTACACCGACGCGGCCACCCTGGCGGCGCGCGTGGAGGCGTCGCCGTTCGAGACCTGGCAGGAGTTGCTGCGCTGGTCACGGGACGGGACGATCAACGCCAATCCGGACGCGCCTCAGCTTGCGCCGTTCGTCGCGCACGAGCCGCCGCCGGCGGATCCTACCGTGTACATCGCCAACCCGTACTGGTGGGCAGTCGACGAGGCTGACCAGCAGCTTCCGTACATCCGCGGAAACCGCGTGTTCCTGGTCGCCGATGCGGAGGCGCGCAAGCTGCGCGCGCTGCAGGGACAGAGCTGGGTAGCGACCGTCCCGCTGGACAGCCTGGAGCTGGCCAAGCGGGCGCATGACGAGGGCAAGGTGCGCATGGAGCTGGTGGCGCGTCCCGGCGCCGCCTACAGCTCGAACCTGACCTTCTTCAACATGGACACCGACGACGAGTTCAAGCGCAACCTGTTCCGGGACAAGCGGTTCCGGCAGGCGTGGTCGTACTTCGTGCCGCGCCAGAAGCTCAACGACATCCTGTACGCCGGCCAGGCGCCCCTCAAGGTGCAGGGCATCATCAAGCCGGACCACCCGTGGTTCGTGCCGGAAGCGCTGTCGACGCCGCTGCTCAACAACGACCTGGACGCGGCCAACCAGCTCCTGGACGAGATCGGGCTGACCAACAAGGATGACGACGGGTTCCGGCTGGGGCCGGACGGCAAGCCGATCACCTTCCTGATCACCACCGAGCCGCACGCCGGCGAGTGGGAGATCGCGGGGCAGCTATTGGCCGAGGAGCTGCCCAAGATCGGCCTGATGGGCAACCATCGCGTCGTCGGCTGGGAGCAGTCCGGTGACTTTGCGGCTACCAACGAGTGGGAGATCTGGCAGCAGCAGAGCGCCGACGCCTGGGACAACCAGGTGCCGGACCGCCTGTCGAGCGCCTCTCCGTCCTCGAACTTCGGCCGCCCGTGGGCGAAGGGCTGGCAGGCGTGGCTGCGCACCGACGGCGCCGAGGGCGAGGAGCCGCCGCAGCGCATCAAGGACAATCACGAGGTGTGGAAGCAGATCCAGGCCGCCGCCACCGCCGAGGAGCTGGCGGAGGCGTACAAGGAATGGCAGCGCCGCGCGATCGAGGACGTCTGGTCGGTTGGCTGGACGGCGTTCGCGCCGCGCATCTTCCTGGTGAACCCCAAGCTGGGCAATTTCAACGCCAGGTGGAACGTAGCCCCGAAGCCGGCGGTCTTCCTGAAGGAGTAACCGGGCTCGGCCGCTGGTCAAGCGGCACGTGATGCAGGAGGCCGCACCCTGACAGGGTGCGGCCTCCTTACGTTCGGGGCCTCAGATTCAGATTGCGCGGAGCGCGGGCGACCAGTGCTCCCACATGTCCGCGCACGGCGGCTGGCCTTGCACGTCTTCCAGGTCCCCCTTCTTGTAGTCGTAGAGCACCGCCTGGCGGATGCGGCCGGTGTAGTTGTGGCCCGCCATGTGGCCCAGGCGGTGGTGCCAGAAGACGATGTCCCCGGCCTCGCCGTGACAGTCGACGGGGGCGTCCCGGTTGACCTCGTCCCGAACCCCTTCCTGCGCCGGGGTGGTGTCGCTCTGGTAGCCGGTCGTGAACGTGTGATAGAAGCGCCGGTGGCTGCCCGGCCACACGCAGAAGCCGCCGCCGTCGGGGCCCACGTCGTCGATGTAGCCGACCACCCCCAGGTGGAACGCGTGGCCGTCGCAGTGGCAGCCGACCGGCGGCCGCGGCCGGTCGCCGAACGGCAGGGTGCAGTAGATGCCGCGGATGCGGTCGGGCTCCAGCAGCTCGCCGGGTCCCAGCATCTGCTCAGCCATGGCGAAGATCGCCGGATCGGTCGCCAGCATGCGGATGATCCACGGCTCGGAGCCGATGCGCCGGTATTGCCAGCGGTATTCCTTGCGATGGTTGTCCGGGTCGGGAGAGTGGTCCGCCTCGGGCAGCGGCCCGACCCAGGTTCGCGGGTCGTCCGGATTCAGCGACGACGGCGGATCGTCCCACAGGCGGCGGCGCGCCTGCGCCATCAGGTCGGGGTCCATCACCTTGCGCTTGATCAGGTACCCGTTGCGCTTGAAGAAGCGCAGTTCCTCAACGGAGAGCGCCATCCTTCCGGGCAGCGTACCGGGTCCGCGGCGCCACGACAACGGGCGTGTGACGGCCTGCTTGCGGCCCGGACGCGGAGCCGACACAGTCGGGGCCATGGCGAAGCAGCAGAAACCCGACTACGCCCAGGGCGAGGCGGCGGCGATCGCCCGCGACCTGTCCACCCAGGAATGGGTGCCGTTCATCGACTGGTCGCAGACCCACCCGGGCAACCGCGGCGTCAACCGCCGGGGCCGCTACGAGCTGTACGACGCACCTATCGGCGTGCGCATCCGCGTCGAGCAGGCGGCCAAGAGCGAGCCGGCGCTGATCTCCAACGACCGCTGGGAAGGAGGCGGCAACATGGTGCCGCTGCGCGTCTGGCGCGACGGCGACACCTACAAGATGCTGTACGCCGCGTACGCGCACCGCAGTGAGGACAAGAACCCCGGCCTGGGCGGCGGTCACCACCTGTGCTATGCCGAGAGCGTTGACGGCTACCATTGGCAGCGCCCGGAGCTGGGCCAGGTCGAGTGGCAGGGCTCGCGCGCCAACAACATCATCGCCAACCCGCCCACCGGCACGCCGTTCGAGGATCCCCGCGGCACCCCGGAGGAGCGCTTCAAGGCGATCGGCCAGGTGGGCGCCAGCTTCGATCCCGACACCGGCGAGGAGCTGGACACGGTGGAGGCGTACAACCGCTGGCGGCGCCAGGAGTACGAGGGAGACGCCTATACCGGACCGCGCGCGGAGTCCCGCCACTGGGTCGAGGGGTGGACCTCGCCGGACGGCGTCCGCTGGACGTCGGTCGGGCGCGTGGGCGACATGAGCTCCGACGGCGGCAGCGCGGCGCAGTACGACCAGGAGACCGGCGGCTACTACGCCTACATCCGCGTCGGCGGCATGGGGCGGCGCGCCACCGGGCTGACGCGGACGGAAGACTTCTGGCACTGGCCGCCCGCATCGCTGGTGCTGGCGCCCGACCCCCAGGACGATCCGGACCTCTCCTTCTACGGCTGCTCGTACTTCCGCTATCCCGGCAACCCCGACCTGCACTGCGCGTTCGTGGAGACCTACCACCAGGTCGGCGACTACAACGACGCGCAGATCGCCTTCAGCCGCGACATGACCCACTGGTTCCGGCCCGACCGCAGCCCGATCATCCCGTGCGGTGAGCCCGGCAGCCCGGACTCGGGGGGCGCGCGGCCGTGGGGCGGCCTGATCGAGTTGCCGGACGGCTACTGGGCGACCATGTACCGCGGCCACGTCGGTCTGCACAACTACCGCGCCTCGGACCCGGAGATCCCGCACCGTCCGGGCGTGCTGCAGCTCGCGCGCTGGCTCCCGCACCGCTTCTGCGGCGTGGAGGCGGAGATGGAGGGGCGGTTCACCATCCCCACGGTCAAGCGCGGCCGGGATGCGCTGCGGCTCAACTACCGCTGCGCGCCGGGCGGCCACATCCAGGTGGAGCTGATCCGCACCGTGCCGTCGCGGATCCACCCGGACGCCGAGGCGATCCCCGGCTACAGCTTCGCGGACTGCGATCTGCTCTCAGGCGATCACCTGGACCGGCCGGTGTCGTGGCGCGGCAGCACCGACCTGAGCGCGGCCGGCGACGAGATCGCGGTGCGGCTGCGGATGTTCCAGGCGAAGGTGTTCGCGTATTCGGCCTGAGCGGCCGATCGGGGTCAGCGCTCGGCCGGCCCCGTCCGCTCCGCGGGCGTCTCACTGCAGCGGTTTTCGGCCGGGAATCCGGCGCATGCCGAGCCTTCCACGAGGCGCAGGCGCTGCCCCGCCGGCTGGCCGTGCCAGCGCACGACGCCGCCGGCCGGCCAGAAGACCTCGACCACGTCGGCCCGCGTCGCGCCGCCGAGCCCGAAGTGGACGGCGAGCGAGCTCTGCGAATGGCCGCTCGATCCGCCCTTCACCTGCCGCATCAGCACGCGATCGCCGGCGTGGACCTTGACCACCGCGCCGATCGCGCTGCGGTTGCTGTCCGTGCCGACCAGGTCGAGCTGCAACGCCTCGCCCAGCAGGTCGGTGTCGTTGCGGAAAAGCTGCAACGGTCCGTCCTGGTTGACGACCGCCACGTCCATGTCGCCGTCGCGGTCGTAGTCGGCGATCGCGCTGCCACGCCCGTCGGGGATCCGCACGCCCGCCTGGCGGGCGACGTTCCGGAAGGTGCCGTCGCCGTCGTTGGAGAAGAACAGGTCGATCCGTGAGCCCGCCATCGTGACGACGAACAGGTCCTCGTCGCCGTCGTGGTCGGCGTCGAGGAAGTTGACGCCCCAGGAGTCGTCGCCTTCCACGCCGGTGTGCGCGGCCGCGTTGTCCGCGTACGAGCCACGCGGTTTGCCGAGGTAGAGGACGTTCCCCCACGGCTCGTCCTCCAGGGGCGTGCCGCCGCTCTTCAGGTCGGAGATGTAGAGGTCCCAGGTGCCGTTCCCGTCGATGTCGGCCGTGTCGATGCCCATGCCGGCCTGCGCGTCGTCGCCGATCCAGTACCAGTCGCGGAACACCTGTGTGAACGAGCCCTCCGCGTTGCGAAAGACCTGATCGAAGTGGCTCGAACGGTTGGCGTTGTCCCCTGCTACGTTGACCACGTACAGGTCGGGCCACAGGTCCGCGTCGAGATGGGCGCCGAGCACCAGGAAGGCGGCCCGGTAGGCGGTGATGCCCTGGTACAGGCCGGCGGCGGTCGTCGCATCGGTGAACGTCCCGTCACAGAGGTTGCGGAACAGGCGGTCGCGGGTGGCGTGAGTGCCGGGGGAATTGATCACGAGGTGGGAGACGTACAGGTCGACGCAGCCGTCGCGGTCGTAGTCCAGCCACGACGCCGCCTTGGACCGGTGGCCGGGCAACGGCCCGTACGGCGTGGCGGCCAGGTCGTCCACCCCGGCAGCGGCTGCCACTTCCTCGAACAACGGGCGGCGCGCGGGAACGCGGCCGCCGTGCTCGACGAGCAGGTTGCGCAGCAGCAGGTTGGGCGGGCCATCCGGGAGGTTATCGCCGTGCAGCGCCCACTGGGTGTTGTCGGTGTAGACGTAGATGTCGGGGTCGCCGTCGTTGTCGTAGTCGGCGAAGACGGAGCCGGACATCTCGTAGGCCGGCAGCTCGGGGATCAGGTGGTGGGCCGCCTCGAAGCGGCCATCGCCCAGGTTTCGGTACAGCCGTGGCGGGAAGCCGGGGTCGCCGCCCACCGCGAACAGGTCCGGCCAGCCGTCGGCATCCACGTCGATCCAGTTCACGCCCAGGCTGTGGGTGGAACTGGAGAAGAACCGATCGGCGCCGACGCCGGCCGCGGCGGCGGCGTCGGTGAAGCGAATCGGCGTGTCCCCCACCGTGGCCGGATCCGGGGAGGTTCGTTCGACGTGTGTCAGCGATGCCGAGGCGCGAATGCGCAGGGCGGGCGCCTCCTGCGGCAGGAGCCGGCTCGCTCCCAGCACGGCAAGACCGCCGGCCATCGCGATCGCCCAGGTGCCCAGCGCGTAGGTGCCGATCCCCCTCCAGCGCAGCGCCCGCGACAGGCCCCAGAAGGTGATCGGCCCGCCCGCGGCGGCCGCGAACAGCAACGCCGCCGCCGGTGCGCTGCCGGCGCCGAGCAGCAACAGCAGCGCTACCAGCGGTATCTCGAACAGCAGCGGCACGTTGATCAGCACCCCGAGCGTGGCCGCGACGGCGATGCCGGCGACGCTGTCGCCCAGGAAGGCGTCGACGGTCTCCGGCTGCAGGAACTGAATGGCGGCGCCGCTCAGCATGCCGGCCACGACCATGATCGGCCCCATGCGGACCACCATGCGACCGGTCGCGCGTGCCCAGCGCCGCAGCCCATGCCGCACCTCCGCGGCCCAGCCCAGGTCCGGCTCGGCTGCGGCCGGAAGGCTCAGGTCACATGCTTCCGGCTCCGTGGAGTGGCCTGCCACCCGTACCACCAGCGGGCCGAGCAGAAAGGCGGCGGCCAGCCCCAGCAGCACGCGGCTGGCGCCCAGCAGCGGCGAGAACACGACCGCGATCATCAGCAGCGACGGCACGTTGAGGGTGGCCGAGCCGTGCACGAGCGCCAGCGCGCCCTCGATGCCAAGCCCGCGGCGGCGCACGGCGCTCGACACCGGGACGATGCAGGCCGAGCACAGGTTCACCACCGGCCCCAGGCCCAGCCCCTTGAGGATGCGGCCCACCGGACCGGAGGCCTGCCGCCGTGAAGCGCCCGGCGGCGCCAGGAACGCCTCGGCGATGCCCCCGGCCAGGAACGCGAACGCCATGCCGATGGCGACGAGCTGCAGGTAGGTCAGTGAGAAGCGCCACCAGCGGGTCAGGAAGCTCGACTGCGGCTCCGCCTCCACGCAGAAGCCCTGGAAGCACTCCGCCGTCGGCGCCAGCGCCGCCTGCAGGTCGGCGCGCACGGTGTCGAGCTTGGGCAGGCGGTTGAACGCGGCGAAGGGCAGCAGGATCGCCAGCAGCAGGACCACGCCGATGACACGGCGCTTGCCGGCCGCCGTGCCGAGTGCGGTGCGCACGCCTGCCACGATCGGCATCCGCCGCGCCCCGGTCATCCAACCGACCGGCGGCACGGCCGCGAGTTTCCGCCACATGGCCGCTGAGCGTAGTGGAAGGTGGGCTCCTGTCGCCAGAGCGGGAAGTTCAGGGGACGGTTCGACTCATGCGACTGAATTGGCTAAGCTTAGGCGAGCTAATCTGATTGGAAGGAAGCGACATGCAAGTGAACATGCACGAAGCCAAGTCTCAGCTCTCGCGGCTGGGCGAGCTGGCCTGGAAGGGCGAGGAGATCGTCATCGCCAAGGCGGGCAAGCCGTATCTGGATCTCGTCCCACATCGGGCTCGGACTCCACGCAAGCTCGGGCTGTTGAAGGGGCGTATCTGGATAGCTCCCGATTTCGATGAAACGCCGATGGATGTGATCGAGGCGTTCGAGGGCCGGTAAGGTGCGTCGGCTTCTGCTCGACACGCACGCGCTGCTGTGGGTGCTCGAAGACGCCGCCGCGCTCGACGAATCGGCTCGGAGTGCGATCGTCGACCCGAGCAACGACGTGTTCGTGAGCTCGGTCAGCGTGTGGGAGATTTCCATCAAGCGCTCGCTCGGCAAGCTGAAGGCGCCGGAGGACCTGCTCTCCACTATCGAAGCCTCCGGATTGCGGGAGCTGCCGGTGACGTTCGTCCATGCCGATCACGCCGGCGGCCTGCCTTCGCACCATCGGGACCCCTTCGATCGGATGCTCGTGGCGCAGGCCCAGGTGGAGGGGCTTACCATCGTCACCCATGACAGCGTGATCGCGAAGTACGGCGTGCGCACGCTGGCCACGTGAGCTGCTAGTTAGTACGATGTACGTATGACGCGCAAGCTGGTGCGGGTGGGTAACAGCATCGCGGTGACCTTGCCTCACGAGCTGGTCAAGGAGTTCGCGTTGCAGGCCGGGATGGAGGTGGATGCGAGCGTCGACCCACGGGATGGGAGTTTCGTCGTCCGCACGGGCGTCAAGTACTTCGACGCGGGCGAGGCGTCGCCACGTTTCAGGAAAATGGTCGACCAACTCGTCCGGGAGCGTCGCGAGCTGTACGAACGCCTATCCTCCGGCGCGGATCCTGACGACAGCACTCCTGCCCCCGACACCGCTGATGATCGAGTATCTGAGTGAACGACAGGTCCTGCACCTTCACCGGGTGATGATCAGCGCCACCGGCGGAAGCGCCGGCGTGCGGGATCGGGGGCTGCTCCAGTCCGCGCTCGCTCGTCCCGCCGCCGCCTTCGGCGGCCAGGATCTGTATGAATCGGTGCCGGCAAAGGCGGCAGCTCTGATGCACTCCATAGTGAGCAATCACGCCTTCGTCGACGGCAACAAGAGGGTCGCGGTCGCGGCGGCCGAGCTGTTCCTGCTCGCCAACGGCTTCCGGCTGTCGGCGGACACCGATGCTCTGGAGGAGCTGACGATGGCGGCGGCATCGGCCCACATCGGCGTCGAGGAGATACGCATCTGGATCGAACAGCGCATCCGACGCGAGTGAGCGAAGCGAACCACACTCGCAGAGTGAGCGAAGCGAACCACACTCGCAGAGTGAGCAAAGCGAACCTCACTCGCAGAGTGATGTCGGCGGCATTGCTCGTGGCTGCGGCTGGCATCGGCCTGACCGGCTGCGGCGACGGTGCGTCGGCCAGCGACCAGACCGGTGTCGCTCCGGCGGTGTCCTTCCCGCTTGCGCAGCCGATCACGCTCACCGTCGGCGTGCCGGAGTCGTCGCTTCCCGCTGCCGCCCGTCCGGCCTGGGAGGTACTGCAGCGGCGCACCAACGTCACGTTGCGGCCGGTCGCGATCGCCGGCGCCAGCGCCGCGGCTCGCAGCACCCGCCTGGCGGAGCTGGCCGCTTCGGGCGAGTTGCCGGACCTGCTGGCCGAGGGGGTGGCGCCGCTCGATTTCATCCGCCAGCGGGAGTGGCTGGTCAACCTGCTCGAACGGCCGGAGCTCACGCCCAACCTGCACCGCCTGCTGGCGGAGCACGAGCGGTTCCGCCAGAGCACGCACGGCCGGCTGCTGGCGCCGGGGGAGCTGTACGCGCTGGGCGTGTTCGACGCGGGCGCCAGCCCGTACCTGGGCGCCATCGCCTACCGGCAGGACCTGTTCGAGGCACGTGGCCTCGGCGCCGACACATGGGAGGAGCTGCGGGCATCGCTCGGCGCCCTCCAGTCGGAGTTCCCCGGAAGCACGCCGTTCGCAGCCACCCGCCGGGCGCTGCTGTTCCGGGCCCCGTCGTGGTTCCGTTCCGGCGTCGATGAGCGGGTCGCCGCCTACTACCATCGCGAGCGGCGCGAGTGGCGGCTCGGACCGCTCGAACGGGAGTTCGAGGACTACCTGCGCTGGTTCCATCGCCTGGTGGCGGAAGGGCTGATGGCGGCCGAGGCGCTCGACCAGCGGACCGCTTCCGGCGACCTGGACCTGCTGCGCCTGCTGGGCTCCGAGCGCGCGTTCGCGGTCCCCTGGGCGGGCCGGACCGGTCCGGAGCTTACCGGCTCGCGCGGGTACGGCGGGCTGACCGAGGACGGCGACTGGGATCGCGCCGGGGCCTGGGTGGGACCGCTGCGGCTGCCTGCGAACCGCGGCCGGCGCGGCTGGATCGCGCCGCGTGCGTGGAACGCCATCTCGCCGGGCTGGGCCGTGACGTCGGCGTCCCCGCACGCCGGGACCGCGGTGGCGTTCCTGGATCTGCTGCTGGAAGAGGAAGTGGCGGGCGAGGTCGCGGCGGCGTCGGATGGACCCGACCGCCTGGACTTCGCGCTCTGGATTGAAGGCGAGGGCGGCTCGGCAGACACGCCGGCCGCACGCTACTTCGAGCGCCACGACGTGCCGACCTACCTGGATGACGATGCGGTGATCCTGGAGCCGTGGCCGGCCATCGCCACGCACAGCCGCAACTTCGTGGACGCGCTGGCCGGTCCTCTGATCGAGCACATCGCCGCGGAGGCCGGCAAGTTCATCACCGGCAGCCGCCCCCTGACGCAGCTCGAGGCGTTTCGCGAGGAGCTGCGCGACCGCGGCGCGGAGCGGCTGCTCAACTGGCTGAATCTGGGGCGGGCGCGGTGAGCGGCCCGGCATCGGAGGGGCGGGCGACGCGTCGCTGGGTCCGGCTGATCGCGCCGGTCGCCGCGATCGGCGTGCTGATCGCCGGCTACCTGCTGCTGGCCGGCCGCGAACCGGCCGGCGAGGAGGCAGGTGACGAGCAGGCATTGCCGCCGTTCTACACCGGGGATCCGGAGTCGGTGGCCACGATCACCATCGAGCACACCGGGCTGACCCTGCAGCGCCGCTCCATCCTCGAAACCGATGCCGGGCTCGCATGGATCTACCCGGCGGCACCCCGCGCTCCCCTGCGCGAGCCGCAGGTGCTGCAGGTGGCGGAGGCGGCGATCGGCCTACGACCGCTGCGCCTCATCGCCGAGGATCCGGCCGACCTCTCGGCCTACGGGCTGGACGATCCGCGTGGCCGTATCGAGCTGATTTCGGACGGCGGCGACCGTATAACGGTGCTGCTGGGGTCGGCCAGCGCCACCGGCACCAGTTACGCCATGGTGGAAGGCCGGGACGCGGTGTACACCGTCAGCGGCGACGCCGTGTACCTGCTGATCAGAGAGCCGACGGCGTTGATCGACTCGACGCTGCCGACCTTCGAGCCGGTGCTGGTTCGCCGGCTCCGGGTCCGGGGCACCCACGGCGATCTGGAGGTCCGTTACGAAGCCTTCCACGACGCGTCGCAGGCGGCCGAGCGGGCCGCCTACCTCATCACGTCGCCGTACGCCGGCCCCGTGCTGGTCGACGACATGGCGCTAGGCGGGGTGCTGGCGCGGCTGCGCGACGATCTGACCGGTGACGTAGCCGACGGCATCGTCGCCGAGGCCGCGGCCGACGATCCGGCGCTGGGGCTGGCCCAGCCCGCCTTCGAGTTGGAGGTCGAGCATGCAGAAGGGACCTACCACCTCCTGATCGGCGCGCCCGCCGGCGCCACCCATCGCTACGCCGCGCGCGCCGGCCGGCCGACGGTGTACCGGCTTGGCAACAGCCGCGTCGCCACCCTGGACCGGCTGCGGCCGTTCGACCTGGTGGCGCGGGCGGTGGCCGAGGTCGACTACGACCTCGTGCAGGAGATGGTGTTCACGGCGGGCGAGGCGAGCTACCGGGTGACGATCGACCGGGACGGGGAGTCGGGCACGGCAGTCTACCGGCTCGGCGGGACGCCTCTGGCCGCCGTGGACGCCGCCGAGTTGCTGGAGCACCTGAACGGCCTGCGAGTGGAAGACGACGTCCGCGGCGACGCGCGGGCCGCCGGAATCCAGCCCGTGCTGACCGTCACCTGGCGGCTCACCAAGCCCGAGCTCCCCGAATGGTCGATCGAGGTCCTGCCGCGTGACGGCGAGTTCCACGCGGTACGCCGGGGCGGTTCCGGTCCGGCGCCCATGTTTCTGATCGACCGGCGCTCGATAGCCGGGCTGCTGGAGCTGCTGGCGCGGATGGCCCGCAAGCCGGTCGACTGAGTCAGCCGCCGCCCGCGCCGGGTCCGCCGCTCGCGCCCGGGCCCCCCTTCACCGGCGCCGGGGCCTGCGTGATCGTCCCGTCCAGACCCTCGATCCGGATGTCCTCGACCGCGACGTTGGTCACCACGTCGCCTGCGACCCCGCGGAGCATCAGGCGTCCGCCGATGGTCTGCACGCGCAGGTCGCCGGTGCCGCCGTCCACGGCGATGTCGCCGTCGGAGGAGAGCAGCCACTTGGGACCGTCGCTGTCGAACACGCGGGTGGCGCCGGCGGCGTTGGTCGTGTACAGCTCGGCGGTCACGTCGCGGACGACGATGTCTCCCTCGAAGGTGTACAGATCGGCGCTCGGCGCTTCCAGGCCTTGCAGGATCAGGTCGCCTGCCGCGGTGACCGCCACCGACACGCCGTGCGGCACGCGCAGCCGGATCTGCGGGTACCACAGCATGGACGAACGCAGCACGTTCCGGTCGTTCGTCACGACCTCCACCGTCACCCTCTCCGGCACGTCGCGGGTGACGATGGCCACCGCGTTGCGGCGCCTGACCCGTTCCGACATCACCACCAGGCCGGCGATCATGTCGCCCTCGTAGCCGGTGATGTCCAGCGAGAAGAACGAGCCCTTGACCACCAGCTCGCCGCGCGCCGGGACCTCGAACCGCTCCTCGACCGCCCCGCCCTCCAACATGCCGGCCGCGAATCCGCCGGACGCGTTCAGCAGCCAGCAGAGGCACGCAAGCGTGGCGATACGACCGGACACCCGCGCAGATTGACAACTAGCGCGCCGCATTTGCAACGTGTCGGGCGATGCTCGCCTACGTTGGCCGCCGGATCCTGGTGATGATCCCGACGCTGATCGTGATCTCGATCGTCTCCTTCATCATCATCGAGCTGCCGCCGGGCGACATGGCGAGCGCCTACGTCGGCCGGCTGGAAGAGATGCGCGACCGCATCGGCACCGAGGAAGCGGACGAGATGGTGGCCAATATCCGCAAGCAGCTCGGCCTGGACGACCCGATGCCGGTGCGCTACTACCGCTGGGCGTCCGGCTGGCTGCAGGGAAACTGGGGCTGGTCGTATCACTGGGATCAGCCCGTCCGCCAGGCGATCGGCAACCGGCTCCTGCTGACGGTGATGATCGGCTTGATCACGATTCTGATCAGCACCGTCATCACGTGGCCGGCGGGCGTGGGCGCCGCCATCCGTCAATACGCGCTGTTCGACAACGTGTTCAGCTTCATCGCCTTCTTCATGATGGCGATCCCCAACTTCCTGTTCGCCCTGCTCCTGATGTACGGGGCTTTCAGGCTGATCGACTACACGCCGGGCGGCGTGTTCTCGACCGAGTACGCGCAGGCGCCGTGGAGCATCGCCAAGTTCATCGACTTCCTGAAGCACATCTGGATGCCGATCGTGATCCTGGGCTTCGAGGCGATCGGCGGCGGGCTGCGCACGATTCGGGCCAACGTGCTCGATCAACTGCGCATGCCGTTCGTGACCACCGCACGCGCCAAGGGAGTCCCGGAGACCCGGCTGATCGTCAAGTACGCGATCCGGGCGGCCGCCAACCCATGGATCTCCGGCATCGGCTGGCTGCTGCCCGGGCTGGTCGGCGGCGAGGTCCTGGTCGCGCTGGTAATAGGACTGCCCACGGTCGGGCCGCTGCTGTTCACCGCCCTGAGCAACCAGGACCAGCAGGTGGCCGGCGCCATCATCATGATGATGGCGGGCCTGACGGTGATCGGCACGCTGATCTCCGACCTGGCCCTGGCGGTGCTGGACCCTCGCATCCGGTTGACCGAATGAGCGCGAAGCTGGCGCCCAGCCTGGTAGCCGGCGCCCGCCAGATTGACAAGAGCGCCGCCGGTTGGCACCGTGGCCGGCAATGCTCGGGTACATCGGACGTCGCGTCCTGCACATGATCCCGACGCTGATCCTGATTTCCATCATCTCCTTCATCATCATCGAGTTGCCGCCCGGCGACATGGCCAGTGCCTACGTCGGCCGGCTGGAGGAGATGCGCGACCGCATCGGCAGCGAGGAAGCCGAGGAGATGGTGGCCAACATCCGGGCGCAACTCGGGCTGGACGATCCGTTTCCGGTCCGCTACCTGAAGTGGGGGGCCGGCTGGTTCCGCGGTGACTGGGGCTGGTCGTTCGAATGGAGCAAGCCGGTGCGCGCGCTGATCGGCGATCGGCTGTTGCTGACGGTCATGATCGGCCTGATCACGCTGCTGATCGCCACCGCCATCTCCTGGCCGGCCGGGGTGGGGGCGGCGATCCGCCAATACGCGCTGTTCGACAACGTGTTCAGCTTCATCGCCTTCTTCATGATGGCGATCCCCAACTTCCTGTTCGCTCTGCTGCTGATGTACGCGGCGTTCAAGCTGATCAACTACGCGCCGGGCGGCGTCTTTTCCAGCGAGTACGCTCAGGAGCCGTGGAGCGTCGCCAAGTTCATCGACTTTCTCAAGCACATCTGGATGCCGATCGTGATCCTGGGCTTCGAGTCGATCGGCGGCGGCGTGCGCACCATCCGCGCGAACGTGCTCGACCAGTTGCGCATGCCGTTCGTCACGACCGCGCGCGCCAAGGGCGTGCCGGAGACGCGGCTACTCGTGAAGTATCCGATCCGCATGGCCGCCAATCCCTGGATATCGAGCATCGGCTGGCTGCTGCCCGGCCTGGTCGGCGGGGAGGTTCTGGTCGCGCTGGTGCTGGGCCTGCCGACGATAGGCCCGTTGCTGTTCGAGGGCCTGATCAACCAGGACCAGCAGATCGCGGGCGCCATCATCATGCTGCTGGCCACCCTGACGGTCATCGGCACCCTGATCTCCGACCTGGCGCTGGCCGCGCTCGACCCGCGCATCCGGCTGCAGAACTGACCATGGCGACCCGGGACCGACCGATCAGGCAGGGCGAACCGCTCGACCGGGGCGACACGCGGGGCCCGCGCGACCGGGACGCCGAGAGACGGGAAGCCTACTTCAACGCCGGCCAGATGAAGCTGATCTGGCTCAAGTTCCGGGCACACCGCTGGGCGCGGGCAGCCCTGGTCGTGCTGGCGGTGCTCTACAGCATGGTGCCGTTCAGCGGCTTCATCGAGATCAACGACCCGGTGGAGCGGCGCCCCGATTTCCGCTTCCTGCCGCCCGCGCGCATACACCTGTTCGACCAGGAAGGCCGTTTCCGGCCCGTCGTCTACCAGATCACCAGCGAGCTGAACTGGGAGACGCTGGAACGGGAGTTCACGGCCGACCTGGACACGGAGACGCCACTGCGCCTGTTCGTCCACGGCCACGAATACGACCTGTTCGGCTTCATTCCCAGCACCCTCCACTTCGTCGGCACCGGGACTCAGGACGTGCTCTGGTTTCCGCTGGGCACCGACAGCCAGGGCCGTGACCTGTTCTCCCGCATCGTGCGCGGGGCGGTCATCTCGCTCACCATCGGCTTGGTTTCGATCCTCATAAGCTGGGTGATGGGCATCACCATCGGCAGCATCTCCGGCTACTTCGGCGGAACGGTCGACAACATCATCCAGCGCCTGATCGAGGTGTTCATGTCCTTTCCCACGCTGCCGCTGTGGATGGCGTTGAGCGCTTCACTGCCGCTGGACTGGGGCCCCGTCAGGGTCTACTTCATGATCACGATCATCCTCTCCATCCTGGGCTGGACCGGGCTGGCACGGACGGTACGGAGCAAGTTCCTGTCCCTGCGCGAAGAGGAATACGTCATCGCCGCAAAGCTGGACGGTGCGCCGGTCCGTCGCCAGCTCTTCCGCCACATGCTGCCGTCGTTCGCCAGCCACCTGATCGTGGAGGGCTCGAACCGCGTGCCGGCGATGATCCTGGGGGAGACGGCGCTGAGCTTCCTGGGCATCGGCATGCGTCCGCCAGCCATAAGCTGGGGGGTGTTGATTCAGGAAGCACAGAGCGTCAGCGTCGTCGCACTGCGTCCCTGGCTGCTGATCCCGGCGCTGATGGTGATCTTCACCGTGGTCGCCTTCCAGTTCCTGGGCGACGGCCTGCGCGACGCCCTGGACCCCTACCGGTAGAATCGCCGGTTGCGATCTGGGATCGGGGCGGGTACTCTCGTACCCGTAGCGCTTGCCCGCTCCCTTAGCGGCGCTCGGCACGCGCACGAGGAGGTTCGTTTTGAAGAGAGCACTTTGGCTTGTACTGATCGCTGCCCTGGCAGCGGCACCGTTGTTCGGCCAGTACCAGCAGTCGCCCTACCTGGACGGCATGGACCTGCCGCCGGTCGAGGAGCGCGTACCGGTGGATCCGCTGGTCATCTCCCCCGGCACGTACGGCATGACCGAGATCGGCCTGTTCGGCGGCATCTATGCGAGTCAGGCACCGGACGCGGCCAACGCGCAGGGGCTGACCAACGTCGCCATCCCGTTCTGGGGCGAGGCGAAGATGGAGCGGCCGGAAGTGCTGCCGCTGGCCTTCAAGTCGATCGAGGCTTCCAACGGCAACCGCGTCTTCACGATCACGATGCGCACCGGCCTGAAGTGGTCCGACGGTGAGCCTTACACGACCGAGGACTACCTGTTCTGGTTCGAGGACGTCGCGAGCAACGCCGAGCTGAGCGCGGCGATCCCCGGCTGGCTCACGCAGGGAGATGCGGTGGTCCAGATGACCGCCGTCGACGACGTGACGCTCCGCTTCGAGTTCCCCAACCCGTATCCCGGCTTCGACATCGCCTTCGGCGCTCGCCAGGAGCGGCAGGCGATGGGGCACGCCAAGCACTATCTCACGCAGTTCCACAAGTCGTATGCCGATGCGGACGAGCTGGCAGCCAAGGTGGAAGCGGGCGGCTTCGAGGACTGGACGCAGCTCTTCAACGCCAAGGCTGACCGCCGTGTCAACGCGAATCCGGACAACCCGACGATGGTCCCGTTTGCGCCGTCGACCGGCATCGAGGCGACGCCGGTCATCTGGACGCGCAACCCGTACTACTGGGCGGTGGACTCGGAAGGCAATCAGCTTCCGTACATGGACGAGCAGCACACGCAGATCATTCCCGACGCCAACGCCCGCGACCTGCGGGTCCTGGCCGGTGAGATCTCCGTGGCGTCCGTCGGGCTGCCCAAGGTGGAGATCCACAAGCAGGCCGCCGACCGCGGTGATCTGCAGATGATCTCGTTCCCGTTCCGCGGTGACCTGGCGGAGCGCACGCTCGCATACAACTGGTTTGCGCAGGATCCGTTCAAGGCGGAAATGTTCCGCGACAAGCGGTTCCGGCTGGCGATGAGTTACTGGGTGCCCCGGCAGCTCATCAGCGACCTGGAGTTCGAGGGCCTGGCGCCGCTGCGCCAGATCGGCGTGAGCGATCCGTCGAACCCGTGGTACGTCGAGGAGCTGGCCACCCTGGCGGTGGAGCGCGACCTGGACATGGCCAACGCGCTGCTCGACGAGATGGGTCTGACCGACAAGGACGACGACGGCTTCCGGCTCGGCCCGGACGGCCAGCCTATCACGCTGACGATCTTCTCGATCGCAACGTGGTTCGACGACACGTGGGCGTTGCTCGTCGAGGAGCTGCCCAAGATCGGCTTCAAGGGCAACTTCCGCGGCGTCGGCTGGGGCGGCCAGACCGAGATCATCGAGACCCTGGACTGGGAGATCATCGGCTGGCAGAGCCTGACCGGCTACGCCAACCGCGACTGGCCGTCCAACTTCGGTGGGAGCTGGAACAGCCTCTACCCGTCCAACTCGTGGTCCAGGCCCTGGTACCTGTGGATCACCTCGGGCGGCGAGCGCGGCGAGCAGCCGCCGGACTGGGCGCAGGAGATGTGGGATCTGGCGCAGGGCGCCAAGTCGGCCGAGAGCGATGAGGAACTGACCGAGAAGATCATCGCGCTGCAGAAGCTGCAGGCCGAGTACCTGATCGGCATCGATCTGGTTCAGTTCGCGCCGCGCTTCCGCGTCTACGGGCCGGACATCGGCAACGTGCAGGAATGGTTCATCCAGATGCCGACGATCTACTTCCACCGGGACGCCGAAGAGCGCGCCAAGACGCTCGGCGGCTGATCCGCCCGGACTTCGTTCCGTTCTTCAAGCCCCGGGGTCTTCTGGCTCCGGGGCTTTCTTGTCCGTGCGCTTGCATGCACCCGTCAGCGCACAACCTGTCCGTTCCAGAGGAGTTGCAGGAACTGCAGCGCCGGCAGGACCTGCACGGCGCCCCACGACGCAGGCCGCTCGCCTGTGTACACGCCGTAGCAGGTGACCCGGTTGGCGCCGAGCTCTTCGCGGATCCGGCTGAGTCCGCGGTTGTAGCGCCTGTCCCACCGCTTCGACGCCTTCATTTCCACGGCGACGAATCCGTCGCGGGTCTCGCACAGGAGATCGACCTCCGCACCGTCATGGGTGCGCCAGTAATGGAGCGGGTATCGCAGCTTGGCATACGCGACGTAGGCGCGGATCTCGCCGACCAGCATCGTTTCCATCAGGGAGCCGAGCTCCTCCTGCAGCGGGGGATAGGCGATTCTGCCCGAGAGTGCGCGAGCCACGCCGCAGTCGAACAGGTAGAACTTGGGATGCGCGACCTGCTTGGTCGAGCGCTTGAGCTTCCATGCGGGCAGCCACGTGCCGATCAGCGTGTCGATGAGGATCTCGAAGTAGTTCTGCACCGTGGACCGGCTCACCGCGGCGTCGCGGGAGATGGCCGAGACGTTGGTCACCTGACCGTTCTGCCGAGCCGCGATCTCCAGGAAACGGCTGAAGCCGCCTACGCTTCGGGTCAACGCCTCGGCCCGGATCTCTTCCTGCAGATAGGTCTCCGTATACGCGGTCAGGTATGCAGCAGGGTCGTCACCGGTAATCGACAGCGGCAGGGTGCCGTAGCGGAGCGCATCGTCGAGATCCACCTGAAACGACCGTTCAGCGGATACCAACGGGTAGAGGTGTTCGACCACCGCCCGTCCTGCAAGCAGGTTGACGCCCCCGCTCCGCAGCTTGCGGGCGCTCGATCCGGACAGGACGAACCGAAGACGGCGACTCTCGATCAGGCGATGGACCTCGTCGAGCAGATCGGGTACGCGCTGGACCTCATCGATCACGACCCAGGTCCCGGGCGCGAAACCTTCGACCTCGCGAAACAGCGTGGCCGGCTCGCGCGCCAGACGCAGGGCCTCGGACGTGTCCAGCAGGTCGTAGATTCGAGCGCCCGCGAAGTGTTGCCCTATCCACGTCGACTTGCCGGTACCGCGCGGGCCGAACAGAAAGCACGATGACCGTGGTCGTCGCAGGAGACGTGCAAACATAGCTGGCATATTTCCGGGAAAAATGCCAACTGTCAATGCAGTTCACCGTCATGTCGGCGGACTCAGCCGCTATGAAGCAGCTCGGTCAGGTGGTTGCCAGCCACTCGGGACGTAGCGGAACGCCTACCACCTCAGTGCCGCTCTCGGTCGCCTCCTTCCTGGCCAGCATCCGGCTGCCGATGCGGGCGAGCTCCTCCGCCTGCTCCCCGGAGAGCGGCGGACGATTCGCAACGCCCACGTCGGCTTCGAGCTCCGCGACGTTGCGCGGCCCCGGGATCACGCAGGTCACCCGCGGGTCGTGCAGCAGGTACAGCAACGCCAGCTCGTACAGCGCGAGCCCGGTGTCACGCATCAAGCGCTCCAGGATCTCGACCGCTTCGTCGAACGGGATCGCACCCAGGTAGGTCGCTGCGCGGTAGGTCTCCAGGCTCACCAGGCGGCCGCCGCCGATCGGGTTGGCGATGACGGTGGCCACGCCGCGTTCCTCGGCGAGCGGCAGCAGGGTGAGCGGCGCTACGTGGCTGGTGATGTTGTAGTGGCTGGCGATCTCCACCACGTCGAGCGGGAAGCGGCGGACGGCGTCCGCCAGGAGCACGGAGTTGTGGTTGGTGGCGCCGATGTACCGGCACGCTCCCTGCTCCTTGAGCTCCAGCAGCGCCTCGAATGCCATCCCGGGCCCGTACATGGCGCGCCATTCCGCCGTCTGGCGGGGGATGTCGCGCGGCGAGGCGAAGCCGTGGACCTGCAGCGCGAACACCTCGTCGCGGCGCAACGCTCGCAAGGTCCGGTCGAACGCCCGCAGTACCGAGTCGCGGCGGTAGTCCCCGAGGCGCTCGCCGGGCGGGCCGGACAGCTTGGCGCCGATCAGCACGTCGCCGGCGCCCAGGTGGCCGAAGGCCAGGCCGAGCAGATCGTCGCATTCGCCGTCGCCGTACATCGGCGCGGTGTCGAAGAAGCGCACTCCCAGCTCGTGGGCGCGCTGCAGGGTGGCGAGCGCGGTGTCGCGGTCCACCCCGCGGTCGGCGGTCAGGTTGTAGCAGCCCAGGCCGATCTCCGGGATCTGCACGGCGGCGCGACCGAAGCGGCGGGTGCGGATCATCGGCTGTGGATCAGCGTGGGGCGACCCAGCGGACCGCGTTGGCGAGCAGGCGGCGCACGGCCGGCGCCGCGTACACCGGGCAGTCCTCGTGGCCGGGCTGCAGGTACACCACTCGCCCGGCGCCCACCTCGCGGGCCCATCCGAACGGCGAGGCGTGTTCCTGCCAGCGGCCGCGCAGCAGGTGGGTCACGTCGGACGCGATCTCGAGCGGCTCGAAGTAGATCTCGTCCCGGATCGCGAAGTCGCCGACGCCGGCGGTGACGGGGTGGTCGCACAGCACCTCGACGTCGATCGGTACTCCCTCCCGTACCCTGCCGATGCCGGAGACGGCGCCCGTCAGCCCGGTAATCTGCGGGTAGGCGTTGTGGTTCCAGACGCTGTGCAGGGCCACCAGCCCGAGGCGGCCGGCGCGGACCAGCTCGCCCACCGCCGCGTCCCACGCGGGCGGAGGGCCGCCGTGCGCCCAGGCGACGAACACCTGGTAGCGGTCCAGGCGGTTCAGCTCTTCGATCTCGCCGGCGTCCGGGAACGCCGTCTCCAGGCGGGCGCGAGGCGGGTTGAGGCCGAGCTGGTGGCCGTCCACGTAGGTGAACCGTTTCGCATCGCCGGTCCACGTCGTCAGCGCTCCCAACTCCGACTCGCGATCGACGCCGAAGCCGTGCACGCCGGTTGCCCGCACCCCGGGGAGCGCGTTCAGAGCCGTTGCGAGCCAAGGACCGATGCCGTCCGGATAGAGGCGACAGTGCTCCAACCACTGCTCGTGACTCCGAAACCCCGCCCGTCCCGACCACGCGAGCGCCCGGATCGTCCCCATCGCCCGCCAGCGTAGCACGCTCGGTCGCATCGGGCCTGCGGGTCCTGACCAGTAAGCACGCCGTGGCTGCCGGCGGGTTGCCCGAGATCCGGCGGAGTGCGTCAGGTTTGTTCCAAACTTGACGGCTGATAGAATCGTCTTATGACCGAGTTGCTCGAAAGGGCGATTGCGAAGCTCCAAGACCTGCCCAGCGACCTTCAGGATGAGGCTGCGGAAGTGCTCCTGAACGTGATCGAAAAACGCATGGACGTGCAGCTAACCCGGGAACAGGCTCAGGAGGTCGCTCGCCGGCTCGATACTCCAGCGGGATTCGCCACACACAAAGAGGTGGCTGCTTTCTTTGGGCGCAAGGCAATGGGATGACGCTGAGATGGCAGGTGCCTGCGATCAGCGATCTGGCCAACATACGCGATTACATCTCGACCGATAATCCATCAGCAGCACGGGCCGTGGTCGATCGCGTGTTTCGTTCCGTTGAGCGGCTGAGGTCGTTCCCCAGGTCCGGTCGTATCGGCCAAGTTCAGGGCACGAGAGAGGTTGTCGTGCCTGGCCTTCCCTTTATCGTCGTCTATACCCACGATGAAGTGAGTGTCGATGTCGTCGCCATCTTCCACGGGGCACAAAGGCGAGAATGATCCGCATGCGGACTCATCCAGACACGTATGTCACCTTTGTCGATCTGGGCGCCGTCGACGGCTGTTTGCTCGCCGAGCAGGTGGTCGGCCGGGCGGAGAAGCATCCAGCCAATCCGGTGATCATTCCCGGCGACGCCGAAGCGTGGGACTCCGACCGCGCCTCCAACTGGGCGGCGAGCATCGCCTGGGACCCCATGCAGCGCCAGTTCACCGCCTGGTACTACGGGACCGACCGCGGCTCGACCGTATCGTTCGAGGCGGAGCGCCACTCCTCGATCGGCTACGCGGTCAGCGACGACGGGGTGGTCTGGGAGAAGCCAAGGCTCGGCCTCTACGACTACCGGGGATCGAAGGACAACAACATCTGCTTCCGGCCTGACGGGGCCGACGCCAGCCACTTCTGCGTGCTGATCGACCCGGACGCCCCGGATGACCGCCGCTACCAGGCGCTGACCTGGATGCCGGTGGCGGATGGCGGCGGCGCGGCCGCGGGCAACGTGTTCGAGGGCGTGACCCGGCGGATGCGCTACGTCCTCCACTATTCCGGGGACGGCATCCACTGGCAGCGATCCGGCGACGGCGTGCAGTGGCCGGACGGCGACACCGGACACCTGTTCATCGACCCGAACGCTCCGGCCGACGGCCGCATCAAGGCATACGGCCAGCACTCGGTCGGTGAAGGGCCGGACATCGAGCACCTGGTCAAGCAAGCGCACCTGCCGATCGATCCGCAGGAGGGTGCGGAGCACGAGATCCACTTCGTCTACGTGCTGCCGCAGGCCGGCCGCTACGTGATGCTCTACGACTTCAACCGCTACCGGCCCTTCCACGGCCACCTGGGCTACACGAACCAGGGCAACCTGAACATGACCCGCCAGGACCGGATCAAGGCGAGGGTCGCGCTGCGCCGCGGCGACCTGCCCGACGAGCCGGTGGCTGACGCGTACGGCATCTATACCGGAGACATCCGACTTGCGGTGAGCGCCTCCGCCCTCGGGCCGTTTCAGCGTGTGCAGCCGCGCGTGCCGGTCGTCGCCCGCGGCGGCCGCGGCGAGTGGGACTCCGGATTCCTGGTGCTGGGCGGCGGCAGCGCCATCGAGCACGAGGACCGGATCCTGCTGTTCTACACGGGCCTCAATGAGAACACCGCCGCGACGTTCACCGGGCCCGCGTCAGGACGCGTCTGCACGGGACTGGCCACGCTGCGCAAGGACGGCTTCGCCAGCCTGCGCGCAGCCGATCCCATCGCCCCCGGTGAGGTCACCACGCAGCCGATCGAGGTCGCTGACGGCGGGGTGGTGCGCCTCACGGTCAACCTGGACCACGCCATTCCCTGGCGCGACTGGATCGAGGTGGAGGTGCTCGACGCCCGGACCCTGCAGTCGATCCCCGGCTACGGCGCCGCCGACGCCCGCCCGCTGATGGCGGACTCGATCGCGGCTCCGGTGGCGTGGCGGGAGCACCGGACCCTGGCCGGCGTGGGCGTGGGGCCGATACGCCTGCGCTTCCACCTCTACGGCCGGGCGCAGTTGTACTCGTTCACCTTTGTGCAGTAGGAGGCTGTCAGGCAGTCGCTTGCGCCGGCCGACGACGTTGAGTGTTGGAGAACTGCGCATCGGTTCGAAGAACATGTGATTGGATGGCCGATAGCCATGTCATAGAAACAAAATCAAATTCCACTGTTGACGTATCTTTTGAATCTTATCTATTTTGATGGTTATGAGCCAAGAAAGAACACCAAGGCTGAAAAATCTGCTGAATCAAGTCCCTCCAGGCTTCATGGTGGATACGCCGTGGCTCAGGGGGCAGGGGATCGACCCCAAGTCCATTCACGGCTACGTGGTCCGTGGTTGGCTGGAGCGAGTTGTCCGCGGCGTGTACCGTCGCCCGCTCCCCGATGGTGCGTCGCAGGGGCCAGATTCGGCATGGCAGGTCCCGCTCCTCTCATTGCAGTGGATCTTGAACCATGATGTCCATCTAGGCGGCGAGAGCGCGCTAGCCCTGGCGGGCTTTGCACATTACCTGCCTCTTGGCGACGAGCCCCATGTCCACGCCTACGGCGACGTACCTTCCTGGCTTGGCCGTCTCCCGACGCGTACGCGACTTGTCGTGCACCGTCGCACGCTGTTCGGCGACGACCGTACTGGGATCATCGATGCGGATCGTGAAGTGAAGTCCCACAGATCCGAGACTGCAGCCGGGCTGGCAATTGATGTGTGGCGGTGGCCGCTCAAGGCATCGTCGCCAGAGCGAGCGATCCTCGAGGCGCTTGATGAGCTGCCGAACCATGCGAGCTTCCACAATCTGGACATGATATTTGGAGGTTTGGTCTCGCTACGGCCCACGCAACTCACCGCCTTGTTGGCCGCGTGCCAGAGCGTGAAGGTACGCCGGCTCTTCTTCGTGTTCGCCGATCGTCACCGGCACGCATGGCGCAGGTATGTAGATACGTCGAAGATCGACTTTGGCTCCGGTCCTCGGGCTCTGGTCGAAGGAGGAAAACTGCATCCTACGTACCGGATCTATGTACCGGCTGCCCTGCTCTCGACACCGGATGCCGTCTCAGAAGTCGATGATTGATCGCTATGTCGACCAAGCCCGCCTGCTCATTGACGTGCTGCCGCACATCGCGCAGGAAGATGTCTTCGCGTTGAAAGGCGGCACGGCGATCAACCTGTTCTATCGGGACATGCCGAGGCTCTCCGTCGACATCGACCTCACCTATCTGCCGGTCGAGGATCGTGCCCCCTCACTCCGGCACATCGATGAGGCGCTTGATCGCATCGCCGGAGCGGTTTCCCGGCGTCGGCCGCGCTACCAAGTGAGGCGTCTCGCTGGCGGTGGCAACACCGACACTCGCATCATGATCCGTGACGGCGGATCCCAGATAAAGATCGAGACGTCGCCAGTTACCCGTGGCGCGGTTCTGCCACCCGTGACGATGACAGCGTGCCGGACTGTGATCGATCGGTTCGGGTTCGTGGAGACGACGGTTCTCTCTTTCCAGGATCTGTACGGCGGAAAGCTCCATGCCGCCCTTGATCGCCAGCATCCGCGCGACCTGTTTGACGTGAAGCTGCTATATGAGAACGAAGGCTTGACCGAAGACATCTTTCGCGTGTTCATGGTTTACGTGGCGGGCTCAAGCCGCCCGATGCACGAACTCCTGGCACCGGGTGCACTTCCACCCGACGATCGCTACGGTGATGAGTTTGCGGGAATGACGCGCGACGGCGTCAGCAAGGGAACGCTCGACGCAACCCGGCTCCGACTCCATGCGGACATCAGACAACGCCTGACGGGAGACATTGCCGCCTTCCTCTTGTCCGTTCACGACTCCAGACCGGCCTTCGACTTGATCGGGTTTCCCGAGGCGGAACGACTTCCCGCGGTACGCTGGAAGTTGGCGAATGTGCGGAAGCTGGCACGCGAGAATCCCGAGAAACACTTCGTACAGCGGAACGCCCTCGAGGACCTGTTTCAATGATCACCGCTGGCTGACGTTTGCTCCAGCAGGGCGACGACGTCATTGTGTTGATGGACGTGTCGTCGTCGGCCTCTTCAGGACTCGTCAGGTGATTGTGCTCCGGCAAGCGAACGCGTACCGGCTCAAGGCGACCGACCAGGAACGGGCATCGCCCGGCCCAAAGGAACAGAGATGAACAGAAGTGAGGACGATGGGGCCGCGGACGTGCGGCTGGCACGTATCGATTTCACCGCCATCCCGAGCCCGATCATTCTGCGCGGCAGCCCGCAGCAGGCGCACCGCGACCCCTGCGGGCACTACCACGACGGCGTGTTCCGGGTGTGGCACAGCAGCGTCCATGGAGCAGCCGACTCGAGCTGGACCGCGGCGACGGCAGTCACCGAGAGCCGCGACCTGATCACCTGGAGCGAGCCGCGCGACGTGACCCCGCGCGACCGGGCGCTCAACTACTCCAGCCCCGGGAACGTGATCCGCTACTGTGACCGCTGGCTGATGTGCCTGCAGACTTATCCCAGCCGCGACGGCAGGCCGGCCGACCACACGGCGCGCATATTCACCATGCAGAGTCGCGATCTCGCCGCCTGGTCGGAGCCGGAGTTGCTGCGGGTCAAGGGTCCGGAGGTGGCGCGGGATGAGATGGGGCGGATGATCGACCCCTACCTGATCGAGGACCAGGCGGAACCAGGCACGTGGTGGTGCTTCTACAAGCAGAACGGCGCCAGCCGCTCATGGTCGCGCGACCTGCGGCACTGGACCCATGCCGGCCGCCTCGATGCCGGAGAGAACGTGTGCCTGCTGGCCGAGAAGGGCGAGTACACGATGTTCCACTCACCCGCCAACGGGATCGGCGTCAAGCGCTCGCGCGACCTGGAGCGGTGGACGGACCACGGCCTGCTCACCTTGGGGCAGCAGGAGTGGCCGTGGGCCCAGGGGCGCATCACCGCCGGCCACGTGCTGGACCTGCGCGCCGAGCCGGGGATCGGGCGCTACCTGATGTTCTTCCACGGCAGCAGTCCCGCCGGCTGCGCACTGCGGGAGGTCCATGGGCATGCCTCGCTCGGCCTCGCCTGGAGCGACGACCTCGTGCACTGGGACTGGCCGCGTGGGAGCGGAGGTGCCTGAACCACCCGCGGCGGCGCGGTGCGACTGGATCGAGGTAAGGTTGCATGCCGTCCACCCTACGTCAGCAGATCGCCGCCCAGGAGGAACTCGGCCAGCGACCGGTGCCTGACCCCCGCGAAGTCGGACGGTTGGTGCGGGTCGAGCGACAGCAACACGCGCGGGTAGGCGTCATCCAGCGTCGAGAAGGCAGTCAGTTCCCGTTCGATGGTCGCCTGCGACTCGAGCAGATAAGCGACCTGGACGTAGACGATGCCGCGCCGGTCCTGGGCGACGAAGTCGATTTCCCTGCCGCCGGCCGATCCCACCGTCACGTCGTAGCCGCGGCGCCGGAGCTCCAGGTACACGAGGTTCTCCAGCAGGCCGCCGATGTCGGTGTCCCGGTACCCGATGGTGCCGTTCCGCAGCCCGATGTCGCCCAGGTAGTACTTGTGGTTCACGGCCAGCCGCTTCTTCCCCTTGAGATTGAAGCGAGGGACGGCGCTGACGAGAAAGGCTTCTTCCAGGTGGGCAAGGTAGCTGAGCACGGTGTCGACCGAGGTCGACCGCCGCTGGCTCTTCAGGAAGTCGGCGATGCGCTTGGCCGACACCAGGCTGCCGACGTTGTCCATCGCGAACCGCGTCACCGCCTCGAACAGCGAGACGTTGCGGATCCGGTGCCGGCGGAGGATGTCCTTGACGGCGATGGTGCTGAAGACGTCCTGCAGCATCTGGGTCAGGACCAGGTCGCTGAGATCGGTGTGCATGAGCCCTGGCAGTCCTCCGTAGCGGAGGTAGCGTTGCAGCAGCGCATCGGTGTCCAGGTCGTCGCCGCGCAGACGATGCAACTCGCCGAGCTCACCCAGCGTGAGCGGGAATACCTGCACGGTTACGTAGCGGCCTGCGATGCGCGTGGCAAGCTCGCCGGCGAGCAGCGACGCGTTGGATCCCGAGATGATCACCTTGGTGTGTTCGCGGCTGTTCAGCGCCGCCGTCGCCCGCTCCCAACCGTCGATCTGCTGGACTTCGTCGACGATCACCACGCGGGGTTCGCCGGCACGGGTTCTGCTGTCTACGTAATCGACCAGGCTCCGCGCCGTGCGGATGTCATCGAATTCGAATGACTCCTTGTCCACGTAGACGACCTGACGCTCCGGGCGGAGGGTGTTCGCGAACTGGCTCAGGAGGACGCTCTTGCCCACGCGCCGCAGCCCTACGACGGCGGTGATCGCTGGCGCGGTGAGGAACTGCCGCAGGCGGTCGAGGTAGAAGGTCCTGGCGATCTCCATCGATTTCGAGTGTATTCGAAATCGTCATGAATTGCGAGACAATTTCGATCATAGTCGAAACAATCTGTCAGCCTTCCCGCTGGCGCGGCAAATCCGACAGACTCCTATCGGCTCCGGATCGCTCGGAAGGCCTTCATCTGGTCGGTGATGGCCACCTCGGTCGGCAGGCGCTCGACGCTGGAGGCGCCGTAGAAGCCGTCGACGCCCTCGGTGCGCTGCAGCACGTACTCCGCGTCCTCCGGCATGGCGATCGGGCCGCCGTGGCACAGCACGATGACGTCGTCCCTCGCCGCGTGCGCGGCGTCGGCGATCGCCTGGATGCGAGCCGGGCACTCCGGGAGCTCCAGCGCCGTCTCCGCGCCGATCGTTCCCTTGGTGGTCAGGCCCATGTGGGCGACCACCACGTCGGCTCCCGCCTCCGCCATGGCGGCGCCCTCGTCCGCATCGAAGGCATAGGGCGAGGTGAACAGGTCCAGCTCGCGCGCCAGGCGGACCATTTCCACCTCCAGCGCGTAACCCATGCCGGTCTCTTCCAGGTTGGCGCGGAACAGGCCGTCGATCAGGCCGACGGTCGGGAAGTTCTGCACGCCGGAGAAGCCGGCGTCCCGGACCTGGCGCAGGAAGCGGTCCATCAGGCGCGTCGGATCGGTGCCGCAGACGCCCGCCAGCACCGGCGTGTCGGGCACCACCGGCAGCACGTCGCCGGCCATCTCCATCACGATCGCGTTGGCGTCGCCGTACGGCATGCAGCCGGCCAGCGATCCGCGCCCGTTCATGCGGAAGCGGCCCGAGTTGTAGATCACCAGCAGGTCGACGCCGCCGGCCTCCTGGCACTTGGCGCTGATGCCGTTGCCGGCGCCGCCGCCGATGATCGGCTGGCCGGCGGCGCTGCGGCCGCGCAGCCGCTCGAGAATCTGCTGTCGGGTGAATGCCATGGCGTGACTATCCCCGCCCGCGGGCGACCAAGTCGAGCATCATCGCCACCGCCCGGTCGGCGAAGGCGGTGTCGTTGATGTTGGCGTCCAGCTCTTCCACGATGACATCGTCGCGCAGGCCCGCCTTGACCGCCTGCAGGAACGCGGCGTCTGCGGCGCGGTCGCAGAACGGCTGTCCGTCGCCGTCCAGGATGGAGACGCCTCGTAGCGGCACCAGGAAGGCGACCGGGCCGGCGGCGGCGTTGGCCTTGCGCGCGAACACCTCGCCCATGCGCCGGTTCTCCTCAGCGTCGGTGCGCATCAGGGTCACCGATGGGTTCCACTCGTAGAAGGTGCGGCCCGCCTGCCGGTAGCGCTCGGGGACGGTGTCCATGCCGCCGAAGTTGGCCATGTCCACGCAGCCGGGGACGATCAGGTGGGGGAGCCCCATCCGTCCGGGCGCGTCCAGCCGCTCGGGGCCGGCGTCGAACACGCCGCCGCAGACGGTGTCCGCCCACTCGGTGGTGGTGATGTCGAGCACGGCGTCGACCAGCCCGTCGCGCACCAGGCTCTCCATCGTGCGGCCGCCGGTGCCGGTGGCATGGAACACCAGCACCTCGTAGCCCTGCGCCGTGAGCCGTTCCCGGCAGGCGTCCACGCACTCGGTGGTGTTGCCGAACATCGACGCGGCGATCACCGGCCGGTCCGTCTCATCAGCCGGAGGCGATGCCTCGGCCATCGCGCACACCGCGGCGGCGGCCCGCGTCAGCACGATCCGGGAGATGCGGTTGATGCCGGCCACGTCCACGATCGACGGGATCATCGTGATCCCGCGGGTGCCGAGGTAGGGGCCGACGTCGCTGGCGGCGGCGGTGGAGACGCATATCGTTGGCACGGGCAGCGGCAGCGCCCGCATGGCCGCCGTGACGACCGTGGTGCCGCCGGTGCCGCCCATGCCGAGCACGGCGTCGATGCGGCCGCGATCGTGGAGGCCCGCGACCACGGCCGGCGCCCCGGCGGTCATCACTCGCATCGCCTCGCCGCGGTCGCGCCGCTCGCGCAGCAGTTCGAGCTCGGTGCCGCCGGCGCGGGCGACCTCGTCTGCCTCCAGGTCGACATCGAACAGGTCGGTGGAGCCGAGCACGCCGGTGTTGACGGTGAGCACGCCGTGGCCGCGCTCCCGGATGCGGTCGCGGACGAAGGCGTACTCCGCCCCCTTGGTGTCGAACGCTCCGATCAGACAGATCGCCATCGTCGTTCTCCTTGTGCCGCCACGATACCCTGACGGCGCCCAAGCGCCGCCTGCACGCGGCCGCGGATTGCGAGCCGCGCCAGCAAGGCGATCGCTCCGCCGCCAGCGTATATCAGCACCGCCAGCCACAGCTCATCGGCGGCGACGAGCACCGCGGGCACGGACAGCACCCGCACCAGCACGATCAGCAGGCTGACGCCGCCCTGGATGGCGGTGGTCAGCAGAAAGCGCGACAGCAGCACCTGGTAGCCTGACCCGGGCGACAGCCACGAGAACGGGGTCGAGCCGGTTTGCGCTTCCCACCAGCGCCGGTGCATGGCATAGCCGGCGTAGGCGCGGCCGATCACGAGTAGCGACGCCAGCCAGCCCACGCCCAGGGTCACGGGCAGCAGCAGGCCCCAGAACAGCCGCTGCCGATAGGCGGTCTGGAGGGTCAACAGCGTGAACCGGCCGACCAAGTCGCGGGCGTCGATCAGGTAGTCGGTGCCCTGCAGCAGCAGGTTGCAGTTGATCGCGACGGAGACGACTCCAAATGCGAACGCCGTGACCTGCACCGCCGGCTTCCGCAGTCGCCGCCGCTGGTACGCTTCGGCCAGCGTTCGTGCTCGGCGCGCGCGGGCGGTGCGAGGATCGGCGTACATGGATCGGGCCGCCGTCATGGTACATCGCCGCCGCGCAGGCCGATGGCGACAAAGCGTTCCCACGCTTCTCGCGGGGATGACACCACCACCGGCCCGCGGCAACCGACCGGGAAGTGACGCAGGTTTCCGGTCACCAGCGTGCGCGCAGAGGTCTGCAGTGCGACCTCCAGGAACATCACGTCGTCCTGGTCGGGCGGTGCTGAGCCTGACCAGGGCGAGGCGGTCAGGTGGTATTGGAACTGGAAGACTGCCTGAACCGCCGCACGCCGAACGGCGGGTGTGTCCAGGCGAGGCCGCGCGAGCACCTCGCGATACTCGGCCTCGATCCTGTCGTCGATCGCGACCCGGAGATGCCTGGCGAGCAGCGCATCGACGAGTCGTCCGGGCGGCTCGAATGGTGACAGCAGTCCGGAGATGAGTACGTTCGTGTCCAGCACCCAGACCGGAGCCTCACTCTGCGAGTGAGGTTCGCTTCGCTCACTCACCCCCGGCGGTGCGAGTGCGCGTGCGCCGCGCCTCCTTGATCTCGTGCTCGATGTCTGCGCCGGTCAAGCGTTCGGTACCGGCTTCAGCGGCTCGTGACCGAATCTCCCGTACGGCTCTTCGCGCACGTGCGAACACCAGTTCCTGGATGTCCTCCAGCAACGTGGCGTCGCTCGTCGGGATCATGATGCTGCGCGGCAGCCCGTCCTTGGTAATCACGACGGCGCCTTCCCGATCGAGGTCCTCCCAGACCTTGCCCGGTTTCGCCGCAAGTGCCCGTGACGCGATCATCCTCATGCGCATTACAGTTGTACGACGAATCGCTGAGCGTCAAGGGGATCGGGCGCGGTCCGATCGGCGCACGGAAAGCGCGGTGACGCTCAGCGCCGGCAGCTCGCAGTCGAGCACCGGTCCCGTATCGACGGCCGGCATCACCTGGGTCCTGACCCGCTCCGGGTCGTCGAAGGAGTTCATCGCGTCCGCACTGCCGGCGTGCCGAGTGTCGACCACCTGCCATGCGTCGGCCGGGCCGGGATCGGGCGCAACCGCCGACACGTCGATCGTGCAGCGTCGATCGCGGTCGCTGTCGTTCACCACGTGGACGATCAGGTCTTTGCCGTCTTCGGTCAGGGCGGCGCTCACGTCCGGGGCCGTTGCCGACGCCCGGCACGCGAGCGGCAGGCGCCCGCCCAGCGTGGCGTAGAGCTGCTGCACGTAGTAGACGGGCCGGCAGTACAGGCGGTCGGCGTCAGTCTCGATCGCTCCGCCGCAGAAGCTGTCGGCCAGGTTCGACCGGCAGGCGATGTCCACCAGCGCGGCGTTGCGGTGCAGCAGGTGGTGGAAGCGCGCGCAGGCAAGCGCGTTGCCAAGCGTCATCAGCTCGCCGCGGCCCGGTCCCCAGTCGGGGTTGGAGGCGTTCCACTCCGTGATCGCCACCTTCACGGCTGAGTTCGGGCGCTGCGGCGCATGGTGGGCGATGAGCCCCGCCAGCTCGCGCAGCTCGGCGGCGCAGCGCTGCAGGTCGGCGCCGTGGTAGAGGTGCGGGCAGGTGTGACTGAGGTGCGCGCCGGCGCCGGCCAGCACGCCCGCCGTGGGGTTGGAGGAGAGCAGCTGGATGCCCGGGTCGGCGGCGAGCATGGCACGGCAGAACGCCGGCAGGCCGAGCTCGTACGCCTCGCCCCGGACCTCGTTGCCGATCTGCCAGTAGCGCACGCCGTGCGGCTCCGGCCTGCCCAGCGCCGCCCGGCGGGCGCCCCAGCCAGCGTCCGCGCTGCCGTTGCAGTACTCGACCAGCTCGGCTGCGTCGGCCGGCCGCCGGTCGCTGAAGCGGACGCACATCAGCGGCTCCGCGCCGATCGCCCGGCACAGGTCCAGGAACTCGTCGACGCCGACGTTGCCCGGCTGAGTGCTGCCGCCGGCGTCGCGAAACGGGGCGCGCCGGTCGGGCGGCACGGCGCCGTCCTTCCACTCGAAGTGCTTGCGGATGGTGGTGCCGCCGAACCGCAGCATGCCGGGACGCAGGGCGCGCAGCGTGGCGACCACGTCGGGGCGCCACCCGTCGACGATGTCGACGCCGGTGAGGCTGGCGGCGTCCAGCCACAGCGTGCCGGGGCCGCGGGCAACGATCTCCAGCGTGGCGTTGTCGGCGTCGGCCTCGGCGCGGAGTTCGCATGCAAGCCGCGACCAGTCGGCGCCCACCGCGTCGAAGCGCCGGGCGGCCAGCACGCGGCCGGCGGCGGCCAGGCGGACGGTCACCCCGGCGGTCAGGCCGCGGCAGCGGGCGGAGACGGCGAAGCGGTAGCGCGCGCCGGCGCAAACGGCGATCCCGGGCTGGGCGACTCCCACCGGCGCCGGGTCATGGCCGCCGATGGTGATCCTGGCGCAGCGCGAGCCGGCGTAGGGCGCCTCGCCGTCCAGGTCGAACGCGCCGCGGTGGACGGCACCGGTCAGCCGCCACGGCCGGGGCTGCCGGTCGGCGCCGGGCAGGAAGTGGGCGGCGCACGGCACGATGCCCTCGAAGCCGGGGTCGTCGAGCTTCTCCCCGTACAGCGACGGCACCAACTCGCACAGGTACTCGAAGAGCTGGCCGTAGTGGAACGGGCCGATCCGCCCCGGCAGGCGGTCGGCGGTGACCGTGACCCGGCAGTCCGGCGTCATCGTCCGGCGCCGGCGCTACGGCGCGAGGGTGAGCTCGACCACCTCATGCAGCACCACCTCCGGCACGACGACCGTCCCGTCCGTGACGGTCAGCTCACGGCCGGAGAGCGGGAGCCGCGCGCGCGCGATCCGGCCTTCGTGCAGCGTGATGGCGACGTCCCGGAACTCGGTCGGCGGATCGAGCGCGCCCCAGGTCTGCACGTCCGGGTGCTGGCGGTCCCAGGGGAGCAGCGGCAGCATCCGCTCGTACAGGTGAATGTCGATGCGCGAGCCGTCGCCGCCGTCACCGGAGGCGCGGGTGCGTGCGGCTGCCAGCAGGCGCGGCGGCGCGTCGATCGTCAGGGCCAGACCGGCCTGCCGGACCAGGTCGGCGAACAGCGCGGCAAGCCGCGGCACCGGGTGGCCGCAGAAGGCGGCGCCCACGTCTCCGGAGACGTAGATGGCGAGCCCGCGGCCATGCCGGTGCGCGGTGATGGCCGCGTGCCCGGAGTCGAGCCGGTCCGTGTCGGATTCGTCCACGGCAGCGCCGAGCGGATGCAGCACGAGCGAGCGGTACACCGACAGCGTCGCCAGCGTCTCGGTATCGGCGCCGGGCGCGGCCACCTCCGTGTGCTGGCCGTCGAAGCCGATCCAGGCGCCGTGCCGGCGCAGCGGGTCGTGCAGCACGTAGATGGTGCCGCCGTCGCCGCCCGCGTCGTAGGTGCCGCGGTAGCGCAGGCCGAAGGCCTCGCCCAGGCCGAACCCGTCCCTGCGGTCGCCCCACTCGTCGGCCAGCGAGGTCTGGTAGGTGGCCACCAGCGTGCCGCCGTCCGCCACCCACGAGGTGATGGCCGCGCACTCGGCGTCCGACAGGCAGACCGAGTCGGGCAGCACCAGCACGCGGTAGCCGGCCAGGCCCCCGGCGGTCAGCCCGTCGTCGAACAGCACGTCGAACGGGATGTGGCTGCGCTCCAGCATTTCGGCCACGCCCGCCCACTGCTTCCAGTAGCGGTCCGAGCCCTCGCACTCCTGCGCCAGCTCGCGCAGCGCCGGCGCCACGACCGGCCCCTCGGACAGCGCCTTGAACTCCGGGTCGGCGTCCAGCGCCTGCCGAAGCCGCTCGACCAGGTCGCGGCCGACCGGCGGGTGCGCGGCGTAGTGGAAGTCGCGGGTCCGCTGCGACAGGTGCAGCGCGCACTGCCTCAGGCTGTCACCGCCCACGAAGGCGCGGCGGCGGGCGAGCTCCGCGAACACGGAGCGCTGCTGCTCGGGGTGGTGGTAGTCGACCGGGCTCTGGACGTGCACGCCGTTGGCCAGCGCGCCCAGCGTCACACGCGCCATGTAGGTGGGCTCCTGGTAGGGCGCCCAGCCGACCGGGCCGATCGGCTGCGGCGCGTGGCCCCAGATCTCGCAGTCGCCGCGGGCGCGGGCGACCTTGGCGGTCAGGTGCGGCCCGAGCAGCGGGTACTCGGTCTCGATGAAGAACTGCGCGCCGCCGGTGATCGGCGCCAGCTCGTTGGCGGAGGTCCAGGGGATGTGCGGGCGCGGGTAGCTGTTGAACCGCACGGTCTCCACGTCGCGAATCGCGCGCACGCTCGACGCGATCCGGTTCTGGTACTCGCGCAGGTTGCAGTAGCGCCAGCGCACCCAGCGCTTGAAGTCCAGGCTGGCGAAGTCGACCCGCCCCGGCAGCTCGGCGCCGGCTTCCGCGCGGAACCGTTCCGCGCACCAGCGGCAGGTGCAGCCGGCGGGAAAGGGAGAAGCACCGCGCGAGCCGTAGTTGCAGTCGTCGAACCACACGCCATCGATGTCGAAGCGGCTGACGTAGTCCTCCAGGTAGTCGACCAGGAAGTCCCCGAACGGCGAGTTGTGGCACATAAACGAGGTGTTGGGCCGGATGGCGCGGCCGTCGGGCAGGTCGCGGATGCGCCACTCCGGGTGCAGCATGCCGACGGTCTCCCAGAGGTTCATGTTGAAGGTGCAGATCGCCAGGATGCCGTGCGCGTGCGCGCGGCGCAGGAATCGCTCGGCCAGGTCGGGCGGCGAGGTGTCGAAGGTCAGCGCCGACTTGAGGGGGTCGGCGTACCAAGTGTGCAGGCGGTCGGAGGTGTGCCCGCCGATGCCGCCGGGCTGCGTATACCACACCTCCATGCCCAGGTCGGCGACCCAGTCGACGAAGTCCTCGATCTCCATGCCGGCGAAGGTGCTCCAGTCGCCGGAGCCCAGGGTGCGCAGGATCACCAGGTGGAACTCCGCGCGGTTGACGCGCAGGTCCAGCGGCATGCCTGGCAGGTCGGGGTTGGCCGGCACCGGGACGTTCGCGCGGGGTGCGCAGGATTGATCAGCCATCGGCTCCCTCAGGCCACCGTCACGTAAACCGGTACTTGCTCACCGCCTCGTCCAGCACCTCGACCCCCAGGCCGGGGGCGTCGCGGACGGCCAGCATGCCGTCCTGCTGCACCCACGGGTCGGCGACCAGCTCGTGCTGCATCGGCGATTCGTGCGGCTTGAAGTCCATGGCAACGCCGCGGTCGGAGACCGCCATCAGGTGGACGCTGGCGGCCGTGTTAAGGGCGCTAGACCAAGTGTGCATGCTGTAGTACAGGTGCTCGGCGTCGACCATCCGGATCACCTCCCGGCAGCCGGTGATCCCCTGGCAGCGGCCGGGATCCATCTGCACCACGTCCACCCCGCCCGAGCGGATCAGGCGGGAGTAGCTTTTGCGGTCCCACTCGTCCTCGCCGGTGCCGACCGCGGTGCGCACGGCCGCCCGCAGGCGGGCGTGGCCGGCAAGGTCGGCGGGCAGGAGCGGCTGCTCGATCCACTTCAACCGGTACGGCTCCAGGTCGTGGAACCGCTGAATGGCGGTCGGCACGTCCCACAGGGCGCGGGCGCCGGGGGTGTCGACCACCAGCTCCAGCTCGTCGCCGATGATCGTGCGGATGCGCTCCACCAGCGCCAGGTCGGCGGCGCGGTCCTGGCCGAACACCGCCTCCGGGCGCATGCCCCAGCCGCCCTTGACGATGCGGTAGCCCTGGTCGCGCATCCAGCGGAACTCGTCGTCCGTCCAGGCCGTGTCCTCCATGTCGAAGATGATGGAGGCCATGGCCGGCACCTCGGTGTGGACCTGGCCGCCGAGCAGCCGGCTCACCGGCTGGCCTAGCGCCTTGCCCTTGAGGTCCCAGAGCGCCATGTCGACGGCGCTCAGGCCGAACGCGGCGATCCCTTCCGGCCCGTACCACCAGGTGCGTCCGGTCATCGTGCGCCAGTGCGCCTCCACGTCCAGCGGATCGGCGCCGACGAGCAGCGGCGCGTAGCCGCGCTCGATGATCGTGGCGGTGGCGAGCGCCGCCTCCGGAAACTGCGAGATGCACTCGCCCCAGCCGGCCGTGCCGTCGTCGGCGGTGACCTTGGCCAGCGTGATGTAGCGCAGCGTCCCCTTGTAGTGGGGCTCCGGGTATTCGAGGGGAAAGGCCTCGATCGATGCGATCTTCATTGGCTTCCTCCTTGGCTGTCGTCGTAGAGCGAGGCGACCGTGACCGGCTGCCCGCCGCGGCCGGCCGAGCGGTAGGCGGCGTCAAGCAACTCCACCGAGCGCCAGCCCCAGGTCCCGGGCGAGCGGTTGCGGTCGCGTTCCAGGATCACGTCCACCAGGTTGGCCGACGGCAGGTGGGCGGGGTAGGACGCGCCGGCGCCGGGGCAGTCGGAGCCGGGCTGGCCGGCGTAGGTGGACGGGTCGCAGGCCAGCGCCTCGACCGTGCCGTCGGCGTGATGGATCGTCCCCGTGCCCTCGATGTAGTCCAGGTCGATCCACCCCTCCGTGCCGTAGAGCTGCAGGTCCAGCTTGCCTTCCGCGTGGGTGACGCCGCCGGTCGAGCCGACGGTGGCCAGGCAGCCGTCCTCCATCCGCACCGCGATGGCGTCGGCCACGTCCACGGCGACGTCCAGGTGGTTCATCATCGCCGTCACCTGCGCCGCGCGCCCGCCGGTGAGGAAGAACATCAGCGCCGCCGAGTGGGTGATCTGCAGGTGACCCTGGCCGCCGCCGGATCGCTCCGGGTCGGAGTACACGTCGCCGGGGCCGACCACGGGGTAGGCGGCGGCCATCGCCGGGTCGTCCGCGCGGTCGTCGCCGCGGTACAGGTAGAGCGGCTCGGAGCTGAAGGTATTGGACACGTAGTGGATGGGGCCGAGGCTGCCGCCCGCCACCACGTCGCGCACGCGCACGCTCATGTCGATGAACTGCCAAGGGTAGCTCATGATGATCTGGCGGCCGCGGCGCTCGGCCAGCCGGATCAACTCGCGGGCGTGGGTCGCGCTCAGCACCATCGGCTTCTCCAGCAGCAGGTGCAGGCCGCGCTCCAGCACGGCGCGCGCCACCTCGTAGTGGGCGGCGTGCCAGACCGCGACCACCGCGCCGTCCAGCTCGTGGCCGTCGAGCAACTCGCGGTAGTCGGTGTAGGTGGTGCCGATGCCGTAGTGGCCGGCCGCCTTGCGCAGCACCTCCGGCCGCAGGTCGGCGATCCCCACCACGTCCGCGTCCGGGTTGCCGACCAGCGCCGGCAGGTGCGCCGCCGTCGACCACCAGCCGGTGCCGATCACGCCGATTCGCGCCTTCACCGGTCTGCCGCCTGGCTGCGTCCGGTCCGGCTTCAGGGCCGAGACCGGGCGGGAATGAGCGAGGCCACGTCGAGTCTCAGGTCGGGCAACGCCGACGGCGCCAGGACCTCGCCCGGCTCGTAGCGCCGCAACTCCCGGTACCTTCCTGCGTCGGGTTTCCGGTACGACTCGATCCGGTCGCGTTCCAGGTCGACGATCCACACCTCACGGATGCCGGACGTGGCGTAGAACGGCACCTTCGTGCCGCGGTCGTAGTCGAGGGAGGAGTCGGCGACCTCCACCAGCAGCAGCACCTCCTCCGGGCTCGGGTGGTCGAAGTCGTAGTGGTCATCCCGATGGGCCAGCAGCATCAGATCGGGCTGCGGTTCGGACATCGGGTCCGCGGCAACCGGGTTCTGCACCTGGACGAATGCCCTGCCAGTGAGTCGCGAGACGTTCAGCGCATTCGTCATCCGCAACACGCACGCGGCGTGACGATTGCCGATAGCCGCCATGACGATGATCTCACCTCCCAGCAGCTCGACGCGTTCGTCTTCGTCGAGGATTCCCGCCCGTCCCATGGCCTGGTACTCCTCACGCGTGAAGAGTCTCCGCCGGCAGGTGCTCGCTGTCTGCGTTCCGGGACGCGTCGCGGTGATGGCTTCGGTCATGCCGATGCGCTCCTGACGAAACGTATCCGAGCGCGATCCGGATGTCGACACCGGACACGCCGGGTACCCCCGGCGCCCGGCGTGTCCGGTGATGGGCGGGCGGGTTCGGTGATATGATGAGGAACCGCATGATCGCCATACGGTTGCCGCCCGATGTCGAGCGCCGGAGTGACGATCTCGTCTTGCGTGCCGGCCACACCAAGACGTTCTGCATCACGGAGGCCGTCCTGGAGTACCTCGACGACCTGGAAGAGAAGTACCTGGCCTTGAGTCGCCTGGAGCATGCCGCCAAGCGCTGGACCCTGGACGAACTGGAGCAGGGCCTTGACATGGAGGGTTGAGTTCGATGATCGGGCCGCCAAAGAGCTCCGCCTCCTGACATGTAGTCTGGGAGAAGACCGTTTCCTGGAGCTTGTGCTGCACGTCGGTCACCGCAGAGGTGTCTACGGGCGGAGGCGGTAGGCCGTTCAGTGCCTGATGTCATCAGTCTGGGCGAGGTGTTGTTCGATCTGTTCGCCGGCCCTCCCGGAACCACGCTGGGGGCGGCGCGAACCTTCACGCCGGCAGCGGGCGGGGCGCCGGCCAACGTCGCCGTCGGCCTGGCCCGGCTGGGAATCGACACCGGATTCGTGGGCAGGGTCGGCGACGACTCGTTCGGCGGCCGTCTGCTGGAGTTGCTGCACGAGGAGGGCGTCGATACCGCCCACTGCCTGCCGGTCGCCGGCGGCCAGACGACCATCGCGCTGGTGGCGACCTCCAGCCCCGTGGATCAGGACTTCGTACTGTTCCGCGGAGCGGATACGCTGCTACAACCGGAGCATCTGGACCGCGCCTACCTGGCCGGCGCGCGGGTGTTCACCTACGGGTCGGTGACGCTGAGCGCCGGCGCACGCGACGCGGCCCTGCAGGCCGCGCGCTGGGCGCGGGAGGACGGCGTACTGGTGGCCTTCGACGCCAACTACCGGCCGGGGGTGTGGCCGGGAGAAGCGGCCGCCCGCGACGCCATCGTGGAGGCGTTGAGGTGCGCGGACATCGCCAAGCTCAACGAGGTGGAGTTGAAGCTGCTGACCGGCACCGATGACCTGCGGGCCGGCAGCCGGCGCATCCTCGACCGGGGATTGCGGTTGTGCCTGATCACGCTGGGTGCCGACGGGGCATGGTTCGACGACGGCCGCGTCTCGGGCAGCGTTCCCGGCTTCGACGCCGAAGTGGTCGATACGACCGGCTGCGGCGACGCGTTCCTGGCGGCGTTCCTTGCCGGCTTGGTGGCCGAGCCGTGCACGCTGGACGAGCTCGACCGGGGAGCGCTCCTCCGGCTGGTGGAGGCGGCCAACGCGGCAGGCGCACTCAACGCCGGGTGCCACGGCGCGATCTCCGGGCTCCCCACCCGCGACGAGATCGACGCGCTGTTGGCCGACGGCAGTTAGCGTCCGATATACTCGCGCCGAAGTGTCGACCATGCTGGACGTCAGCCGCGTTGCGCGCTCGGACCCCAGGACTCTGAATGGCACGCCGGTATTCACGGGCACGCGCGTGCCGGTTCGCATACTCTTCGAGTTCCTGTCAGCCGGCGACAGACTTGACGAGTTTCTCGACGCCTATCCGAGCGTGTCTCGCGCGCAGGCAGTTTCTCTCCTTGAGGTCGCAGAGCAGATCGTGACCGACGGTGCGCGTTCTGCTTGACAAGTCCGTACCACGACAGCTCGCGCGATACCTTCCCGGGCACTCCGTGTCGACCGTTCCCCGCGCCTGACATCCGCGTCCGGGACGATCACGGCCATGGCGTCCCGGATCTCCGCGGCCCTCGGTTGAATGGAGCGTGGCTCACTCGTCGTCCGGTAACTCGGTCAGATCGGGCCGATGCGCGGCTCGCCGTGATCGACCGCGAACACGGTGGCGTCGAAGCTGGATGCGCGGCTCTTCACCTACGGATTGTGCGCTGAGCGCCGCCGCTCGTGGCGTGGCTCTGTCGTCCGCGCGCCGACGACGGCCGGATCTCGGACGGCGTTCCTGGCTTCGCCGCCGAAGTGGTCGATCGACCGGTTGCGGCGAAGCCTTCCTTGCGGCCTTCGTTGCCGGTCTGGTGGCCGAGCCGCGCATGCTCGGCGAGTCGACCGGGGAGCCTCGGGCTGGTGGAGCCGCCAACGCGGCCGGCGCGCGGGACGGGACGCTCCACGGCGCGATCCCGGACTGCCCACCCGCGCCACGACCGACGAGCCCAAGCTCAACCGGCGGCTCCAGCCGGGCAGGTGTCCCTTCAGCGGCTCCGCGGCGATTGCACTTGACCCCCTCCACCACCTCCTCGGTATGCTTGACACTTGAGGAACAGCCCCCATGCTCCCCGGTCAGATGGAGATCGATCTCCCTAAGTCCTTTCTCGATCGCACTGGCACACTCCTGAGTCGCTATTATCGCGGATTCAGGAAGAGCTTCTCTCTCCAACTCCTCGTCGTGCCGGGGCTCGTCTACTTCATCATCTTCCACTACGTTCCCATGTACGGCGTCCTCATCGCCTTCAAGAACTTCAAGTTCAGCAAGGGCGTGCTCGGGAGCGAATGGGTAGGCCTGTATCAGTTCGAACTGTTTCTGTCGCATCCCAATTTCGCTCAGCTCGTTCTCAATACTCTGCTTCTCAGCGTCTACGCTCTCATTTGGGGATTTCTTCCTCCGATCATTTTCGCGCTGTTCCTCCACGAACCGATGCCCCGGGCATACCGCAAGACGATCCAGACCGTCAGCTATCTTCCACACTTCATCTCGACGGTGGCGGTGGTCGGCATCCTCTTCGTGGTCCTGTCGCCGCAGGGCGGCATCGTCAACCTGATATATGTGTCGCTGACGGGGCGGGAACCCATCTACTTCATCGCGCAGGCGCAATACTTTCGTGCCTTATACGTCATATCCGAGATCTGGCAGCATCTCGGGTTTTCCGCGATCATTTACTTGGCGGCACTCTCTGCCATCGACACTTCGTTGTACGAGAGCGCGTCGATGGACGGAGCGACGCGCACCCAACAGATGCTCCGCATCTCCATCCCGGGCATCCTGCCTACCATCATCATCCTGCTCATCCTGTCCATCGGGAGGCTCATGAACGTTTCTTTGGAGAAGGTGCTGCTGATGCAACTGCCGGCGACGTACGAAGTGTCCGACGTTCTTGGCACCTACGTGTACCGCCTCGGCCTCACGGAAATGCGGTACAGCTACGCTGCGGCGGTGGGTTTTTTCAATTCGTTGATCAACGTCATCCTGATCATAGTCGCAAATACGCTGGCCAAGCGGATGACCGATTACAGTCTCTGGTAAGCGCGGGCGCGGGATGCCGGCATGATAAGAGACGACACGGCAAACGCGAGGGTCCTCAGCGTCGTGATCCATGCTACGCTGGTATTCGTGTTTCTCGTCACCGTCGTGCCCGTCCTGCATATCGCCGCATACTCGCTCAGCAGCCGGGCCGCGCAGGCGACGGGCATCTCCGTCTATCCCAGGGACATCGATCTAAGTGCTTACCACATCGTGTTCAAGGCCGGAACGGTCATGAACGCCATGTTCCGTTCGCTCCTCTATGCCTCGACGGGCACAGCCATCAACGTGGTGGTGACGGGCATGATGGCATTCGCCCTGTCACGGTCCCGGCTGACGTTCAGGAATTTCTACATGATCGTGGCGGTGATTCCCATGTTCTTCTCGGGCGGGCTTATCCCAACCTTCATCCTCGTCAAGCAACTCGGGATGGTGAACACCATCTTCGCCATGATCCTGCCGAACGCCGTATTGACCTGGAATCTGATCATTCTGCGCACGTTTTTCATCTCGATCCCTGTGGAGTTGGACGAATCGGCCCACATCGACGGCGCTCACGACATCACCATCTTCTTTCGTATCATCATTCCCGTCGCGCAGGCGGGTGTCGCTACGATCGCTATCTTTTACGCTGTCAGTCACTGGAACAGTTGGTTCAACGCGCTGATCTATTTGTGGAAGCCGGAGAAGTATCCCCTGCAACTGGTGCTGCGCAATATCGTGATCGAGGGTGAGATGGAGCGGGAGTTCAGCACCATGGGCGACATGGCTTCGCTGGAGCAACAGTTTCAGCGCCCCACCGACGAGGCCATCAAGTACGCCACGATCTGTATCTCGATCGTGCCTATGCTTCTGCTGTATCCGTTCGTCCAGAGATACTTCGTAAGAGGGATCATGATCGGCTCGATAAAGGGATGATAAAGCCGGCTGGTGCCGGCCAAGAAACTTCCTTCAAGGAGGAGAGCGATGAGACGCATGGCATCGTTTCGCAATGTACCGCATATCTTGATTGCGGTACTGATCGTGGTCGTACCGGGGGTGCTCGCGGCAGAGGGGCAGCAAGGGGAAGCCTCCGCTGCGGGGGACGGGCCGATCGTCATCACCTCAACGTGGGCGATCCAGCACCCGGCCGAGGAACTGCGGGACGACAACATCCTCGACCCGTTCCTGCTGGAGAAGTTCAATATACAGATGGATTGGGTGGCGCAGATACCGCACGCGGAAGCTCGGGAGAAGCTCACGGTGATGTTCGCCAGCGAAGATCACCCCGACACCCTGGGCAACCACAACCAACTGGCGCTCTACCAGAGTCTGGGGATGGACGACTACCTCGTGAACGTGATTCCGTTGCTCGACAGAGTCCCGAACTACCGCGACTTCTACACCGACTTTCAATGGGACCTGACATTCCAGGCACTCCGAGCCAGCAACAACGAGTTGTATCACATGCCGCAGTTCCGGCCATGGTCGGTGACCGCGGGCACGGTGTACCGCAAGGACGAGTTCGACCGTCTCGGGCTGCAGGAGCCGGCTACGGTGGACGAGCTGTTGGCGAACCTGCGCGCCATCAAGGATGCGCATCCGGATTCCGTCCCTTGGGGGAACAAGTGGGGCGTCAACCAGATACTGCTTCCTCTGAAGATGGCGTATCAGAGCACGGAGGAACTGCATGTCAATCCGTTCACCGAGGAGCTGGTTCCTTACGGGGGCATTACCGACTCGATGCGGGAGGTCATCAAGGTGATGCACACGATGTACGAGGAGGGCCTGATCGATCCGGAGTACGCAACCGTGACCACCACCCAGTTCGAGGACAAGATCCGGCAGGACCGGGTGTACATGGTCGCTGCCAGTTTCGTGGGCTGGACGAACAGATTCAACATCCTCAACCAGCCGACGAATCCCGACGCCGAATGGATGATGTCGACAACGGTCATATCGGCCACTGGTTCGAAAGCGTACTATCCGGCCACCAACGGACAGCCGTGGGGACCGGCTTTTACGAACAAGATCGATGACCAGACACTGGACCGGTATCTGGAATACGTCGACTGGCTTGGCACCGACGAGGGAATCGACTTCGGGAACTACGGGGTCGAGGGGGAGACCTATAATGTCGTCGACGGAGAGAAGGTATATGTCGACACCCTCGATTGGAGCGATCCGGACAAGATCAGACCGGCTGCGATAGGCATCATCCGCTGGATGCAATGGTCTTGGGACGGAATCCTTGCAACATACGGAAACAACAACCCCGTGGACTGGCACGAGATGATCACCGGCGATCCCTCCATCAAGCCATTCCGGACGAGGTATCCGTTCCTGTTCGAGAGCGACATGGCGCGAGACGAGTACAGCAACCTGGCAGCCATCATAAAGGACACCTACGACCAGCATCTCGGAAAGTTCATTACCGGAGGACTGGATCCGTACAATGATGCCGACTGGAACGCATATCTGGCCGAGATGGAGCGAGCTGGGATAGAGAAGTTCATGGAGATCTCCGTCGAACGATACGAGCAGGACTATCGGTAGCGTCAAGGCAGACGCCAGCGGCTCCGCGTTCTTGAGCTGGCCCCGCTTCGGCGGGGCCAGCTCTTCCAGGCCATTGGGACCGACGTGTGAGGTGATCGTTGACTTCATTCGGCGGATGTGAATAGTGTGGAGTGCCGTGCAGGGGTCCTCTCAATCTTCGAGTCCCGGAGCTGCTCTTATGCCGAGAAACGGCTATGGACACATGGTGTCGGACGACTATGTAGGGCGCGTGCGGGAGGTAAACGCCGAGCGCGCAAGTCGCCTGTCATCCATCCGCACAAGAAAGGAAGCCGTCGCATATCGCGATGCGGTGCGCGAAGCGATCGACGAGGCGTATCGCCCGTGGCCGAGCAGGACGCCTCTGCAAGCGCGGGTGGCCGGTACCGTAGAACGCCGCCATTTTCGCATTGAGAAAGTCCTCTTCGAGAGCCGTCCGGGTTGTCTGGTCACCGCTCACCTGTATGTGCCCGACAAGCTCGATAGGCCGGTACCCGGCATCGTCGGCGCCTGCGGCCATGCTGAAGAAGGAAAGAGCGCACCGCTCTATCAGGCATTCTGTCAGCGGCTGGCCCGCGCCGGCTTCGTCGTCCTGATCTACGATCCGTTCAATCAGGGCGAACGCGATCAGTACTATGCCCTGGACAAGCGGGAGAGCGTGCGAGCGTCGACCCATGCGCACAACATGATGGGCAAGCAACTCGAGCTCGTGGGGGAGTGGTTCGGCGCTTGGCGCGCGTGGGACGGTATCCGTGCGCTCGATTATCTGCTTACCCGGCCGGAAGTCGATCCGGCGCACATTGGGCTTACGGGCAATTCGGGCGGCGGTACCGTGACCAGTTGGATCTGGCCGGTGGATGCGCGCTTCACGATGGCTGCCCCCAGTTGCTTCGTCACCACGTTTGCCGCCAATCTCGAGAATGAGCTTCCCGCCGACGCGGAGCAGTATCCGCCGGGTGTGATCGGTGCGGGTCTGGACATGGCCGATTTCTTCATCGCCCGAGCACCGGCGCCGGTGATCCTGATCGGTCAGTACTACTGCTTCTTCGACCGGCGTGGTCTCAGACAGGCCTATGCAGAGATCCGGCGATTCTACGATGTCATCGGGGCGCCGGCCGATGCGACCGAGATCTTCATCGGAGGAGAAACCCACGGGTTTTTCCGCGACAACCAGGAGGCCATGGTACGGTTCTTCGCAACGCAGGCCGGCATGAGAGAAGCTACGCTTCTGGAGGAAACCGAAGACTTGAGCGATGTCCTGCGCGTCACGCCAAGCGGGGAGGTCGTGGCCGAGGGGGCGACGCCCATCTACGACCTGATCGGGCAACGGGCGGGTGTGCTGGCATCGGAGCGCAAGGAGTTGGGTACAGAGGAGCTCAAGCGATGCGTGCAGGACGTCCTCAACCTGCCGGGCAGGCGCGACCTGCCCCACCACCGCTGTTTGCGCAGCGTGACGGAAGATGGCGTTGCGCACGCGCGGTATGCGGTTGAGACCGAGGGCAGTATTCGCGCCATCATGCGCAAGCGCCTGAGGGACCCATCTCATTCGCATACGCTGGACGTCGAGCGCGAAGTGCATCTTTATTTGCCGCATGTTTCGTCGGAGGCGGATCTGATCGACGATCCGCTTGCAAGATACCTGAAGGAACGGCACCCGCTGTATGCACTGGATGTGCGCGGCGTGGGGGAATCCATGGGGGATGACGAGCGCGATTTTTTCCATCCTTACGGCACCGACTACATGTTCCATGGCTATGGTTTGATGCTGGGTCAATGCTACCTTGGACGACGGGTGCACGATGTCCTGTCGGCGCTGGACCTGCTGGCGCATGAAGGCGCGGAAGAGATTCACCTCTACGGTCGTGGACAGGGTGCGATTCACGCGCTGTTTGCAGGGTTTCTGCATCCCGCGGTGACGACCGTCACGCTCAAGAACTATCCGGCGTCCTATCACGAGTGGACGCAGACAGCGCTGGTCAGTTGGCCGGCTGCCAATATGCCGAGGGGCGTCCTGAGATCGTTCGATCTTCCCGACCTGATGCACGCTTTGGACAAGAAGCTCGATCTCATGCAGCCGTGGGGGGCGGATATGTGCGAGGTGGGAAATGGGGAACACTCGAATGGAGCAGCATCCGCAACACGTCAAGAGATACCTTGAGCGATTGTACGGCAGTGGGCGACGGCGCTACGAGTGTCGCGCTGGGACCCGCCGGGAGTTCGACGGATGGCAGCGGGCGGCCAGGCGAGCGTTTCGGCGGTTGCTGAGACTGCCGGTGATCGCGGCGGAGTGTGAGGGACAGGGAGCCCGGGTCGAGATATCCTCCGAAAAGGAAGACCAGATCTCTTGCTTTCGCCAACAGGCGTGGATCGAGACAGAGCCGGACGTCCGGATTCAGTTCTGGATGTTCACACCGAAGGGTCGCGGGCCATTTCCGCTGGCGGTTACGCCGCATGGGCATGGCAGCGGCGAGTTGGAGGCCGGTATTGCGCGCGACGCACAGGCGCGCGAACGGATGGAGCAGGAAGACCGGGACGTAGCGGTACAGGCGGCAAGGAGAGGGTTCTTGGCGATCGCACCGGCGACTCGGGGCATCGGGCAGAATGCAAGCAGTTTTCGGGTGGCAGACATCGCCAACCGGCATGGGGGGGCAGACTGTCGCTGCCACAGTTGGCAGGTGCTGATGGCGGGCCGCACCATGCTGGGCGAACGGGTGTGGGATCTGACGCGGCTCCTCGACTGGGCGTTGGCGCTTCCGGAAGTCGACGGCGATACGGTGCTGATGTTGGGCAACTCGGGTGGCGGAATGGCGGCGCTGCATACCGCCGCCGCCGATGAGCGCGTCACGATTGTGGTTCCGTGTTGTGCATACTCCAACTATGTGAGCCCGTTCGGGACACTGCGGCATTGCCCGTGCAACGCCGTTCCGGGAATCATGGAGTTCGGCGAGTTCTGGGATGTCGCCGGCCTTGTCGCCCCCCGCCGCATGCTCACCGTCGCCGGCGATCTTGATGTTCTCCACCCGGTCGACGAGGTGACGTATGCCGTCTCGCGATTGCGGAAGATCTACCAAGCCGCGGGCGCTACGGATTGCTACGAGCACCGTTTTGGACAGGGCGGGCACCGCTTCTATGGCGATCTCATGTGGCCATGGATAGAAGGCACGCTCCGCGACCTTGCGGCGACAGGTCGATCCTAAATCGGGCCGATGCGCGGCTCGCCGTGGTCGACCGCGAACACGGTGGCGTCGAAGCTGCGCAGCAGCAGCTCGGTCTTCAGCGCCTGCCGGTCGGGGGCGTCCCAGAGGTTGTCGTGCTCGTCGGGGTCGGCCTGCATGTCGTACAGCTCGCCCTGGTCGTGTCCGTGGTAGACGACCAGCTTGTAGCGGTCGTCGCGGTACATTGTCGCGTGCGTGTTGTCCGGCATGTCCACGGCGTCGTAGTACTCGCTGCGCACGAAGTCGCGGTGGTGGTCGCTCGGGGCCTCGCCGGTCAGGAGCGGCAGCAGTGAGCGGCCCTGCATCCAGTGCGGCGGCTCCAGCTCCGCGGCTTCCAGCAGCGTGGGCGCCAGGTCGGTGAGCTCCACCAGTGCCTGCGAGCGCAGGCCGGCCTGCAGACGGCCCGGCCACGACAGGATCAGCGGTACGCGCACCGCGCTGTCGTAGAAGCGGCAGCCCTTCTGAATCAGGCCGTGGTCGCCGAGCGCCTCGCCGTGGTCGCTCATGAAGATCACCAGCGTGTCGTCGAGCTGGCCGGCCTCCTCGACCGCCGCAAGCATCCGCCGGACCTGGTCGTCGATCTGCTCGATCATCGCGTAGTAGGCGGCCTTCAGCGTCCGCGCATCGCGTGCCTCCAGGAACGCGGGGGCGTCGCTCGGCGGTGCCGGGTCATACCACACGCCGCCGGGGCCCGGCGTGCGCGGCAGCACGGGACTGGCCATGTCCAGCTCCGCAGGCGGCCGGGCGCGCGACTGGAAGTCGACCGCGGCCAGCCGCTCCTGCTGCGCCAGGTCGCTCTCCCGGTACGCCGGACCGGGCAGTGCCTGCGGGTCGTAGCGGCAGCGGTAGGAGAGCGGCGGATTGAACGGGGGGTGCGGGTCGTAGATGTTGACGCTCGCCAGCCACGGCCCGTCGCGCTGCTCCCTGATGAAGTCGATGGTCTCGTGCGCGCACCACGTGGTCTGGTGCAGCTCGGCCGGTACGCCGTTCGGGTCCTTGATCAGCTCGGCCAGGGTGGTGCCGTGGCCTTTCACCCAATCGGCGTAGTCGTGGCCCTCCGGCCAGTCGTCGCGCGGTGCGTGGCTGTAGCGCCAGCAGCGGTAGCCGTCGTCCACCCGCGGCTCCACCTGGCCGTACGCGCTGGCAAGGTGCAGCTTGCCGACCAGCGCGCAGTCGTAGCCGGCGTCGGCCAGCAGACGGGTCACCAGCGGGAAGCGGTCGGAGAACTGCGGCACGCCGTTGCGGCAGGCGTGCGCGGTGCTGGGGTAGGTGCCCGTGAGGAAGCTGGACCGCGACGGCGTGCACATCGGGCTCTGCGCGTAGGCGCGGGTGAAAGCGACGCCGCCTGAAACAAGCCGGTCCAGGGTCGGCGTGCGGATGTGCGGGTTGCCGAGCGCGCCGATCGTGTCCGGGCGCTGCGAGTCGGTGCAGATCCACAGGATGTTGGGCCGGGTGCCGGTGCGTGCCATGCCGCACGGTAGCCGTGAATCGCTTTGCAGGGAACGGCTGCGGGGAGTAGGCTCTTCGGATTACCCACGGAGCGATGCTTCGATGGGACTTACGGAGGTCGCGTACGCCATGAAACCGACACGTTTTCGCTTCGTCACGCTCATCGGGCTGCTCGCCTTCGCCCCGTTGCTGGCGGGTGCGGCCGGACAGACCTCGGCCGGCGCTGCCGGCGACGCCCCGATGGAGGTCTCGTTCCTGATGGAGATCCGTTCGGGTGAGGAGTCGACCTGGTTCCTGGACCAGGTGGAGGAGAAGTTCAACGTCCGCATCGTCCCCAACGGCGTCTACCACGGCGACAAGGAGAAGGTGAGCCTGCTGCTCGCCACCGGCGAGTGTCCGGACCTGTTCTGCCCCGGCGATCCCTACGACACCCTGGCGCAGGGGCTCACCCGCACGATCCCGGTGGAGATGATCCACGAGCACGCACCGCAATACACCAAGCTGCTGAACGACTTCTACCCGATCGGCTGGCTGCTGGGCCAGAGCCCCGACGACCCCGACGAGTACGTGGCGCTGCACATGATCGGCGAGAACGCCGACACCCTGCTGACCTTCGCCACCTTTCGCAGCGACTGGGCCGAGAACGTCGGCTTCGCGGTGCCGAACCTGGATCAGGCGATGCAGGTCGATCCGATCGGCCGCGTGTTCTACCTGGACGAGGACTTCACGCTCGACCAGCTCGATGCGCTGCTGAAGGCGTTCCGCGACCAGGACCCGGACGGCAACGGCAAGAACGACACGATCCCGTGGGGCTCCAGCAACAACATCTTCTGGACCTGGTCGCCGCTGATGGGCGCCTACGGCGTGCACTACGCCCCCAACTGGGCGCGGCCGGCGGGCGGCGGCAACTCGCAGGTGGACGGCGAGCTCTACTTCTGGGCGGTCTCGCCCCGCTACCGGGACTTCCTGCTGCACGCCAACGAGTGGTGGAACGAGGGGCTGCTGGACAGCGAGTTCGCGAGCCTCTCGGTCGGCAAGTACTGGGAGAAGGTCGGCCAGGGCATCATCGGCGCCGGCATGTCCAGTGCCTGGTACGCCGGCGGGCAGAACGAGCGCTTCTGGTCGCGTCCGCCCAACGCCTTCGCCACCGAGGAAGAAGCCGCCGCGGGCGTCAAGGTCCTGATGGTGCCCCCGCCGATCGGACCGACCGGCATTCAGGGGTCGCCGTCCGGCAAGGACACCGGCAACATCGGCGCCAGCTACATGAACATCGGCGCCAAGGTCTCCGACGAGAAGCTGGCCAAGATCCTGGCGGTGCTGGACTGGGCTCGCTACGGCGACGACCGCGTCTGGGTGCAGGCAGAGTTCGGGCAGCCCGGCGTCCATTTCGACTGGCAGGGCGAGCCGTGGAACTCCGCGGCGATGCTGCGGCCGATGGCCGAGGTCGCCGAGGGCAACTACCAGGTCGGCGGCTGGGGCGAGTCCTATCCCGGCGTGCAGACCCGCACCCGCTTCAAGTACCTGCTGCCGTTCCAGCTCGCCAGCTTCCTGGAGAACTACGCGATCGACGGGCGCGGCCGCGAGCTGCAGACCAACTCCTACCGGATGGACTGGCTGGCGGAGACCCGCGTCGGTGAGCTGAACCGCCGCTACGGCGACACGCTGACCACGATCGAGGACGAGTTCCTGTACAAGGCCGTCATGGGTCAGGTCGACATCGAGTCCGAGTGGGACGCCTACGTCCAGAAGTGGCTGGACGCGGGCGGCCGGGAGTGGCTGGACGAGATGAAGAAGATGCCGATCCGGGCCGAGTTCCTGAAGGGCAACATCGTCTACTGACCGGACCGATCTGACGGTGTATCAGCCGAGGGGGTGAGTCGACTCACCCCCTCGTTCCATCTGGGGGTTGGGCGATGGCGAGCGCGATAGGCGAGCGGGCGCTGGCCGAGCGGCAGCGCCGGGAGAAGTGGCGCAAGGCCAGGCGCATGGCGCCGCTCTACGTGTTCCTGCTGTTCCCGATGACCGCCGTCTTCATCTTCCACTACATCCCGATCTACGGCGTGCAGATCGCTTTCAAGGAGTTCCAGATCGGGCGTGGCATCTGGGCCAGCCCCTGGGCCGGCTTCCTGCAGTTCGAGATGCTGTTCAGCAACCCGTTCTTCGGCCGGATCATGCGCAACACGGTCATCCTGAGCCTGCTGCGCATCGGCTTCGCCGTGCCCGCGCCGCTGTTGCTGGCGCTGCTGATCAACGAGGTCGCCAGGATGCCGGTGAAGCGGACGATCCAGTCCATCTCCTACCTCCCGCACTTCATGTCGTGGGTGGTGCTGTCCGGCATGCTGTTCGAGGTGCTCTCGCCGCAACGCGGGCTGGTGGCGCTGGCCGCGAACCTGTTCGGCACCCCGGCGGTGAACCTGTTCACGGACGAGGCGTTCTTCCGCCCGCTGCTGGTGACGTCGGACATCTGGAAGGAGGCCGGCTGGGGGGCGATCATCTACCTGGCGGCGATCGCCTCGATCGACCCGGAGCTGTACGAGGCGTCGTCGATCGACGGCGCCAACCGCCTGCAGCGCGCCTGGCACATCACCATTCCGTCGCTGGTTCCGGTGCTCACCATCCTGCTGCTGCTGCGCATCGGCAACATCATGGAGGCCGGCTTCGACCAGGTGCTGAACCTGTACAGTCCGCCGGTGTACGAGGTGGGCGACATCATCGACACCTACGAGTACCGGGTCGGCCTGATCGACCGGCGTTACGACTTCTCCACCGCGGTGGGCCTGTTCAAGAACGGCATCGGGCTGGCCCTGCTGCTCGGCGTCAACGTCTTCGTGCGCCGCTACAGCGACTATGGCCTCTGGTAGCGCGCCGGCTCGCCTCGCCCGGGTTCGGAGGCGCCGGAGCGGGGGAGGCGTAGGCTTCGATGCCGTCAACCTGGCCCTGCTGTCCCTCTACAGCCTGACCATCCTCTATCCGTTCTGGTCGACCCTGGTGCTGTCGTTCGCGCCGGCCGAGGAGGCGGGCACGCTCGGCTTCCGGGTATGGAACGAGCGGTGGACCGGCGACGCGTACCGGTTCGCGTTCTCGGAGTTCGGCAACGCCGGCGTCGCCTACTACAACTCCATCTACCGCACCGTGCTCGGCGTCGCCCTGGCGCTCGCCATGACGCTGCTGGCCGCCTATCCGCTGGCCAAGCGCGATCTCCCGGGCCGCACGTGGATCACGCTCTACTTCCTCTTGATGCTGTTCTTTACCGGCGGCCTGATCCCGCGCTACCTCCTGGTGCGCGGCATCGGCCTGCTCGACACGCGCTGGGCGCTGATCCTGCCGCTGATGGCGCAGGCCTACTACGTGATCATCATGCGCAACTTCCTGATGACGATCGACAGCGCCTACGAAGAGTCGGCGTTCATCGACGGCGCCAGCTACCTGCAGGTGCTGGTGCGCGTCATCGTGCCGCTCGCCAAGCCGGTGATCGCGACCATCGCGCTGTGGTCGGCGGTGCAGCACTGGAACTCCTGGCTCGACGCCCTCATCTACCTCAACAGCGAGTCGAAGGTGGTGCTGCAGACGCTGCTGCGCCGGCTGGTGCGCGCCTGGGAGCAGGAGGCCACCGACGCGCTGGACATGTTCCTCTCCACCTACGCGGCCAAGGTGCCGTCGGAGGCGGCCAAGGCGGCGGTGATCGTGATCACGATCGGCCCGATCATCGCCCTGTACCCGTTCCTGCAGCGCTACTTCATCAAGGGGATCTTCCTGGGGTCTCTGAAGGGCTGAAGACGGGCGATGAGATTCCCTCACGGGGGGTCGGCTGCGGGGTAAGATGACTCGATGTCCCGGCGCAGACTGCCGATCGGCATACAGACCTTCCGAGAGTTGCGGGAGGAGGACTGCTACTACGTGGACAAGACGCCGTACCTCGAACGGCTGCTCCGCGAAGGCAAGCACTACTTCCTGTCACGGCCGCGGCGCTTCGGCAAGAGTCTGTTCCTGGACACGCTGAAGGAGTTCTTCGAGGGCAACGAGGCGCTGTTCGCCGGGCTGTACATCCACGACCGGCACAACTGGTCGAAACGCCATCCGGTGGTGCGACTGAGCTTCGGGGGCGGCAACTTCAAGGAGCCGGTCACGCTGAACGCGGACGTGATGGCGCAACTGGACGGTCTGGCGCGTGACAGGGAGATTCCCGTGCGGTACGACATCGCTCCGGCGCGCTTTCGGCATCTGCTGCAGGCCCTTCACAAGGCGACGGGCCAGCGGGTCGCGGTGCTGGTGGACGAGTACGACAAGCCGATCCTGGACGCGCTGGTGGAGGCACCGGATGTGGCGCTCGCCAACCGCGACTACCTGCGCGGGCTGTACGGGGTCATCAAGGACTGCGATGCGCACGTGCGGTTCACGTTCCTGACCGGCATCAGCAAGTTCTCGAAGGTGAACCTGTTCTCGCAGTTGAACAACCTCACCGACCTCACCCTGGATCCGGTCTACTCGTCGATCTGCGGGTACACGGAAGATGACCTGGACACGGTGTTCGCGCCGGAGTTGACCGGCCTGGACCGGGAGCGGGTGCGGGAGTGGTACAACGGCTATAGCTGGCTGGGGACGGAGAAGGTGTACAACCCGTACGATGTGCTGCTGCTGCTGCGCCGCCGCCGGTTCGCCGCCCACTGGTTCGAGACCGGGACGCCGGCGTTTCTGGTGGACAAGTTGTTCGAACGGCGGGTCTCGTCGGTGTCGCTGGACCGGACGGTGAGCACGGAGGATCTGCTGTCGTCGTTCGACGTGGACCACATCGGCACGGAGGCGCTGCTGTTCCAGACCGGCTACCTGACGATCACGGGGGAAGAGGAGTTGGGCGGAGAGCCGCTGTACCGGCTGGGCTATCCCAATCGGGAAGTGCGACAGAGTCTGAACCGGGTACTGCTGCGCCATCTGGTGCAGGACGCGGAGCGCCAGACGGCGAACAGCATCCGCTTGGCGCGCCTGCTGGAAGCGCAGGACTGCGCCGGCCTGAAGGAGCTGTTCCATGCCTTCTTCGCGAGCATCCCGTACGAATGGCACACCAGCAACGACATCGCGGACTACGAGGGGTACTACGCGAGCGTGTTCTATTCCTACTTCGCGGCGCTGGGCTACGAGATCGCGGTGGAGGAGTCGAGCAGCCACGGCCGGCTGGACATGGGGGTTCTCACGGGCGGGCACGTCTACCTGTTCGAGTTCAAGGTGGCGGAGATGTCGCCGCCGGGTTCGGCGCTGGCGCAGTTGCAGGAGCGGGACTACGCGGCGAAGTACCGCGACCGGGGCGAGCCGATCCACCTGATCGGGGTGGAATTCAGCCGCCGGACCCGAAACGTCACGGCGTTCGAGGTGGCCGACGGCTGACGGATTGCGTCTGCGGTCAGACCCGGTCGGCGTGCGCCAGGTATGCCGGTAGCGGGAACCACGAGACCGGCAGCGGCGGCTGCAGGGGGCCGAACAGCGCCCGTATCGCCGCGATCTCGGCCATCGTGAAGTCCGCCGGGTCGTCCGTGGGCATCGCGGCGGCGCTGGAGCCGTCGACGCTGAGGCGCAGCCGATTCGCCTCGCCGATCTGCAGGACCAGGCTGCCCGGCTCGACACCGCCTGAGCGCACGCGTTCGCGGAGCAGGGCGGTCAGCACCGCCGGCCAGTCGAACACCTGCCAGCAGTCGGCGAAGCGCGCCTGGCACATCACCATTCCGTCGCTGGTTCCGGTGCTCACCATCCTGCTGCTGCTGCGCATCGGCAACATCATGGAGGCCGGCTTCGACCAGGTGCTGAACCTGTACAGTCCGCCGGTGTACGAGGTGGGCGACATCATCGACACCTACGAGTACCGGGTCGGCCTGATCGACCGGCGCTACGACTTCTCCACCGCGGTGGGCCTGTTCAAGAACGGCATCGGGCTGGCCCTGCTGCTCGGCGTCAACGTCTTCGTGCGCCGCTACAGCGACTATGGCCTCTGGTAGCGCGCCGGCTCGCCTCGCCCGGGTTCGGAGGCGCCGGAGCGGGGGAGGCGTGGGCTTCGATGCCGTCAACCTGGCCCTGCTGTCCCTCTACAGCCTGACCATCCTCTATCCGTTCTGGTCGACCCTGGTGCTGTCGTTCGCGCCGGCCGAGGAGGCGGGCACGCTCGGCTTCCGGGTGTGGAACGAGCGGTGGACCGGCGACGCGTACCGGTTCGCGTTCTCGGAGTTCGGCAACGCCGGCGTCGCCTACTACAACTCCATCTACCGCACCGTGCTCGGCGTCGCCCTGGCGCTCGCCATGACGCTGCTGGCCGCCTATCCGCTGGCCAAGCGCGATCTGCCCGGCCGCACGTGGATCACCCTCTATTTTCTGCTGATGCTGTTCTTTACCGGCGGCCTGATCCCGCGCTACCTGCTGGTGCGCGGCATCGGCCTGCTCGACACACGCTGGGCCCTGATCCTGCCGCTGATGGCGCAGGCCTACTACGTGATCATCATGCGCAACTTCCTGATGACGATCGACAGCGCCTACGAGGAGTCGGCGTTCATCGACGGCGCCAGCTACCTGCAGGTGCTGGTGCGCATCATCGTGCCGCTCGCCAAGCCGGTCATCGCGACCATCGCGCTGTGGTCGGCGGTGCAGCACTGGAACTCCTGGCTCGACGCCCTCATCTACCTCAACAGCGAGTCGAAGGTGGTGCTGCAGACGCTGCTGCGCCGGCTGGTGCGCGCCTGGGAGCAGGAGGCCACCGATGCGCTGGACATGTTCCTCTCCACCTACGCGGCCAAGGTGCCGTCGGAGGCGGCCAAGGCGGCGGTGATCGTGATCACGATCGGCCCGATCATCGCCCTGTACCCGTTCCTGCAGCGCTACTTCATCAAGGGGATCTTCCTGGGGTCTCTGAAGGGCTAAGGGCCGGCGCAAGAATAGATGCCTGAATTGGTCTCCTGTTCATTCATGATGGCGGACGGGACCGCCTGAGCACGCCGGCCGCCAAGGACTACACGGCGCGTCGCGCGCCTGAGCGCCGGGAACCGCAACGACCTCGGATCAACGCCGCCACCCCTCGGCGCCGCGATCGCGTTCGATCAAGGTAGACAGGGAGAACGGATGCATGGCATACAGACCCGGCAACAAGACCGGTGGCAGACGCGGCCATGGATTCCATGCCGGGTCGCCTGGTCGAATACAAAAGCCCCATCGGTGGCGGAAGGTAGCTCCTCCCGCCCGGGGTGAATAGTCAGGGAACCCAAGTAGTGCGTCTGCACGGTCTTGTTGCAAAACGGCCCGGCGCTTTGGCCGGGCGGCGACGCGACAGGGAGGCATCATGAGCCAACAGGACGCGTTCGACCGGATCCTCGCCTCGCTGCACGAAGCGGCACTGGGCGACGCCCACTGGCGGGCCACCTCCGCCCTGATCGACGACGCCTGCGGGATCACCGGCACGCACTTCTGCATCATCGACAACGACTCGCGGATGCTGTTCGACCAGATGTACTACCGCGGCGAGTTCCGCAAGGAACTGGGCGACGATTACGTCGAGAACTACTTCCCGCGCGACGAACGCATCCCGCGTATCCTGCGGCTGCCCGACTCGCGCCTGGCGCGCGTGCCCGACCTGTTCACCGCACGGGAACGGAAGACCTCACCGACGTACAACGAGCTGCTGGTCCGCTCAGGCGGCCGGGACGGCCTGAACATCCGCATGGACGGGCCGCGGGGAGCGAACATCGTCTGGGCGCTGGCCAACCCGACGCGGCCGGAAGGCTGGAGCTCCGCTCAGCTCGCGATGATCGAGCGGCTCCTGCCCCACATTCGCCAGTTCGTGCGGGTGCGCCAGGCGCTGGTCGGCGGCGACGCGCTGAACGCGTCGTTGACCGCGCTGCTCGACAACGCTCAGGTCGGCGTGATCTACCTGGACCGGCGCGGCGCCATCGTCGAGGCCAATACCCGCGCCCGCGCCATCCTGCGGCGCGGCGACGGATTGGCGGACCGTGCGGGCGTGCTGCGCGCCCGGCTGGCGGCGGACGACGCGCGGTTGGGGTATCTGCTGGCGCGCGTCCTGCCGGACGCGGGCGGCCCCGGCGCCGGCGGTTCGATGACCGTGCAGCGGCCGGGGCTGTCGCGCCTGGTCGTGCACGTGACCCCGGTGCCGGTCCGGCGGGAGGCGTTCGTCATCGGCGGCGCGGCTGCGCTGGTGCTCGTGGTCGATCCGGCCGGCGCGCCGCGCATCGATGCCGAGCGCGTGGCCGAAGCGCTGGGTCTGACGCGAGCGGAGAGCCGGGTGGCGGCAGCGCTGGCGGAAGGCGCCTCCGTGCGCGCCATAGCCGCCGCCACGGGACGCAAGGAAGCATCGGTGCGCTGGTTGATCAAGCAGGTCCACGCCAAACTGGGCGTCTCCCGGAACACGGACGTGGTGCGGATGGTGCTCACCACCGCCTGGGGCGCCGAGCCGCTGGATCCCCTGCGCCGGTGATCACCCAGACGAGCTTTTTCTGCCCCCCAACCAATTTTGGGGGCGAAGCCGCCGTGCACACTGAGTAGGTTCCGGGACAACGTGGGGTTGCGGCGTAAGAACGGATGCGGTGTGCCGGCAGTCGCAACACAGAGGAGGTGGCGCAGCAGACACGAACAGAAGGTCACAGAGATAGCTCAGCTCGGACAATTGCGATCGCGTGCGCGGTGACTTGTGGCATTGTAGCAAGCATAGTGCCGCTGGCCGCCCATGAAGGCTATAGCCACACGAGTATGCTACGACACGTTTCGAATTCACGAACCAATGTTCCGTCGGCGCACTCGTGTCATGGTGTTGGGAGAGATCTCTCTCGGACCAAAGACGATTTGGCAGGCATGAGTGCATGTCTTCGTCGAGCGTACTGGGTGCCCTGAGTACGCCACACATGATGCTGGCTCCCGGAAAACGGTTTAGTCGCGTAGAACATTCGGGCAGGGCAGGCACCACATCGGCTCACCGATTCGTTCATGAACGCACGACGATACCTTGAGTAATCTCGCCAAATCGTTTGATCTGTGCTTCCGTTATCAGGTGATTCTCTGCGCTGAAGGTATCTCGATGGTCCATAATAGCCTTGTCGAGGATGTGACGGAACTCTTTTCGGAATTCGTCTGATTCCGCTGACTGACGCTCTTTTTCCAGCTTATCGAGTGTCTTGTTGACCCACGCGTTGTATTCCTTGGTTACGTCGTCCTCTGTGTCAGTGGGTTCGCTGAATGCGCTGACGAGACACAATGGCAGAGAATCATCGTCGTTGTCGCCCCCGATGTTTAGATCCTGCAAGGCAGCAAGTGCGACCATCGTAGGCTCACTCAGGTTCTGGTTATCGTGGCGTCGAGACGCTGGTGTACCGTTCTGAGATCGTGCGGGCTTTTTGTGAGCGTCCTCTTTCGCCGGACAAGAACTGGATAAGACGGCCAGATAGCGAACCCGGTTTATGAACCTCTTCAGGTGGCGAGGTGAGTTTCTTCTAGCCCGCACTAACGAATGCCAGATGCGCAGAGATCTCTCGAAGTCGGCAGAATCGCTCGTGTGATCGTCCTCTCGGCGGAGGACATGCGTAAAAACGGCGAGACTCACGAGGACCAAGAATGCGGCTGAGAGCACGAGCCTCCACGGCACTACGGGTTGGCCATCAGAGTAGGTAAAGTCATCCTCAATGGCGATGACCCTGGAGATCGACACGCCATCATAGTCGGATGTCGCGCTGGTCGCCTCATGGACGAAGGTCGCGGTGCCGTCCAGCGCATCGTCGTCCGGTGCTGCGGCGATGTTCACCTGCTGCGGAGCGTTCCAATTCTCTGGCGTGAAGACCAGCGACGAGCCCCTGCTCACAGTCAAGTCCGGATCACCGCCAGCGCTCGTCGCAGCGATTGTCACGTCGGCGATGGGTTTGGAGTCCAGCACGACGGTATAGCGTGCCGACGATCCCTCTTCAACGGTGATTCTGGACGGAGAGACGGTAACGCCGATGTCGTCGTCCTCCGTGACCACTACGCTGTCGATCGAAATACCGCGGTAGCCCGGATCCGTGCTGGTCACGTCATGAACGAAGGTCGCAGTGCCGTCCAGCCCGTCGTCGTCCGGTGCTGCGGCGATGTTCACCTGCTGCGGAGCGTTCCAATTCTCTGGCGTGAAGACCAGCGACGAGCCCCTGCTCACAGTCAAGTCCGGATCACCGCCAGCGCTCGTCGCAGCGACTGTCACGTCGGCGATGGGTTTGGAGTCCAGCACGACGGTATAGCGTGCCGATGATCCCTCTTCAACGGTGATTCTGGACGGAGAGACGGTAACGCCGATGTCGTCGTCCTCCGTGACCACTACGCTGTCGATCGAAATACCGCGGTAGCCCGGATCCGTGCTGGTCACGTCATGAACGATGGTCGCAGTGCCGTCCAGCCCGTCGTCGTCCGGTGCTGCGGCGATGTTCACCTGCTGCGGGATGTTCCAATTCCTCGCTGTGAAAACTATCGGCGAGCCTGCGATCACCGTGAGGTCCTGATCGCCACCGTTGTCTCTCGTTGCGGTGATCGTCACGTCGGCCATGGGTTCTGTATCTATCTTCACCGTATAGGTCGAGGAAAAACCCTCCTTGACGGTCATACTCGTCCTCGACAATGTCACGCCATCGGACGGCAGTCGCATGGCGATAACGTTGATCCACCTAGGGGCATTTGAGGAAACCCAGAACGCAGAAGTAACAATTGCGAATGCGACCATCCAGATTACAATCCGCTTGGCGACAAGCCGACAGTGCTTCTTACTTCTATCCTGTTGGCCGTCGATAGTCGTCGTCTGAGTGATATCCTCGGCATTACGATCGGTTAGTCTCGGGAGCGGCACTTCGATGTTGACAATCTTCTCAAGATATTGTTGGGCGTAATCAGATCGGTTCTCGCGCTCCTTCTGCTCAAATTTGGCGGTGTTGTCGTCCTTAGCCACGGACGCAGGGGACATTTCTCGGGCGATGTCTCTAAACCCTATGCCAACGCAACGTATGACCTGCTCCGGCGCAAATCCAATTACAACAAAGCATGGGCCCGCGTTGACCAGGAAGTTGATTGCTTCAAGCGCCTCAACCACCTGCTCCGGTCGACACCGATCGAGGTCGTCCACAAGGATTAGCAACGTATATGGTTTCAATGCTTCTGCTACTTCCCTAAATGCCAAGGCGAATCGATGACGAATCCGAGCTGATCGTCGAACGCCTTCACCCGAAAGGCACCGGAGGCAGACACCATCAGACGGCCCGGACTGACTCCACGTTGCTTCAGAGTTGCGAAAGAGGATGGAAGTGCCAGCAAGGCGCCGATGATAAGCAAAACAGACGGGGGAAAATCCTTGATTAAATCGTCAGAGATTAGGGCGTCGAGGATTGGCAGATCCGCGACCACGCGGAGCATCCATGCTGAAACAGGGTTCGGTTTGGGCGCTGCAAACGCACCAATCGCCAAACCAAAAAACGCTAGTGCGCCTATCACCCACCACGGCTGACGGCGGGCTCTCGACAAAAAAAGGCGCCTGCGAAACCGAGCACCCTTGAATCCCCACAACGGCGGAATTGCTTGCTCGCGGACAGCCTGCATCAAAGCCGCAAACAAGTGCTGTTCCTTCTGGTGATGCCAAGCGTTGAACTCCACGGTCTTGTAGCGATGTCGCTCCAGGTCCTCCCTTACAAGGTTCATCAAGGAGCTCTTGCCTTGTCCCCAATCGGCCGTGATAGCAATGGTCAGCGGTGGTTCAGTGCTGTTGTTACGCAAGAATGCGGATATAGTGCGGGCAATACAGTTTCTCCCAAGCTGATCCTGACCGTAATTGGCGATCGGACTATCGGACGCGAATTCGTCAGCGATGCTCCGATCTGGTGTCTCTGGCTCGGCCGGTGATAGTGGGCGACTCAGGAGCCACGATGTAAGGAGGGAAGCAGCTAAGATAATCCACGTCCAGGGTGCCGGATACTTTCGATAGTCCTGATCGGCGGTCAGCAGGCGCCAATTGTCGCCTCCATCAGAGGTAATTAGGATTGCGTCCAGACCTACTGCCCCGCCGGTACGGCCGTCAGCGTTGAACGCGACCGAAGAGAGCGCCGCCGAGGTGGAACTGGTGCGAGGGGTCCAGGTTTCGCCGCCATCCACCGACTTGAGGATCGTGCCGCCATCCCCGACGGCCCATCCGGTACGGCCGTCGGCGCTGATGGCAACCGACCGGAGCGCCACCGAAGTGGCGCTGGCGCGCGGGGTCCAGTTTCGCCGCTGTCCACCGACTTGAGAATCTCGCCGCGCGACCCGACGGCCCATCCTGTGCGGCCGTCGGCGCTGAACGCGACCGTGTAGAGCAAAGCCAATGTGCGGGTGCGCGGGGTCCAGGTTTCACCCCCGTCTACCGACTTGAGAATCGGGCCAAACCCGACGGCCCATCCGGTGCGGCCGTCGGCGCTGATCGCGACTGAGGACAGTTCCAGCAACGGCGCGTTGGCGATGGTGCGCGGGGTCCAGGTTTCGCCGCCGTCCACCGACTTGAGGATCGTGCCGCCTTCCCCCACGGCCCATCCGGTGCGTCGGTCTGCGCTGAACGCGACCGAGAACAGTGACGTCGATGTGTCGCTGGCGCGCGGGGTCCAGGTTTCGCCGCCGTCGACCGATTTGAGGATCGTGCCGCCTCGCCCGACGGCCCAGGCGGTGCGGCCGTCGGCGCTGATTGCCACCGAGAAGAGCAACGCCGAGGTGCCACTGGTACGCGGGGTCCAGGTTTCGCCCCCGTCAATGGACTTGAGGATCGTGCCGTGGTCCCCCACGGCCCAAGCGGTGCGGTCTGCGCTGATCGCGACGGACCAGAACAACACCGAGGTGCCGGTGCGGGGCGTCCAGGTTTCGCCCCGGTCAACGGACTTGAGGATCGTGCCGCGGTCGCCCACGGCCCATCCGGTGCGTCCGTCGGTGCTGAACGTGACCGACCAGAGCAACACCGATGTGCCGCTGGTGTGCAGGGTCCAGGTTTCACCGCCGTCGACCGATTTGAGGATCGTGCCGTCGTCCCCCACGGCCCATCCGGTGCGTCGATCTGCGCTGAACGCGACCGAGAACAGTGAAGCCGATGTGCCGCTGGTGTGCAGGGTCCAGGTTTCACCGCCGTCGACCGATTTGAGGATCGTGCCGTCGCCCCCCACGGCCCAGGCGGTGCGTCCGTCGGCGCTGAACGCGACCGAGAACAGTGCCGCCGATGTGCCGCTGGTGCGCGGGGTCCAGGTTTCGCCGCCGTCGACCGATTTGAAGATCGTGCCGTCGTCCCCCATGGCCCAGCCAGTTCGTCCGTCGGCGTTGAATTTGATTGAGTGGAACTGACTGGAAATGACTGGCAGTCGGAGATGCGGGTTGCGCTCGATTGGGTAACGAAGGCGGTCAAGGCCCCGAATTGGCCCATAAGGATCAGGCGTTGGTCGCTGCAACGAGGCGCCCAAGAATGCAGCAGTAGCCAGTGCCAGTGAAACGGCAAGCCACGGCAATCTCTGAAACAGAAACCGAGGATCCGTGAGCCTGTGCATGCCGTTAGCCAAGTGGTACGCCGGCGTGCGTGACGAGTTCAGATGACCTTTGCTGGCACATCTCGACGAGACCGGTGGCCGCTACGGAGCTCGAAGGGCCGTTCGTGCCCGAGCCTGCCATCACGCAGGAAGCTCCGGCGGCAGCTCAGCAGCAACTCGTCGTCGCCGCCGACGGCGAGCTTCGGGTAGCTGTAGCCGTCGCCGATCAACTCCTCGTCCGTCCACTCCGAGGCGTCGCCGGGGCGCCTGGAGCGGTAGCGGATCGCGCGGTGGTGCGGGTAGTAGGCGACGTGCAGGTACCCGTGGCTGTCGTTCACCAGCGCCGGGCCGCCGTGGTTGTCGTACGCCTCGCCGATGGTTTGGGCTCAGACCACGTCCCGCTCGCGCTGTCGAGGGTGAGGATCCGCAGCCGTGCGAGGAGAGAAGCTGCCCTGCCATGTGAGCCTCCAGGCCGAGATCGTATCACGCGCGTTTCGCAACCGCCCGGCGACCGTCCAGAACACGCCTTCGCGCCCGAAGGAGCGGTCGGGCAGGCGCGCCGCGTCCGTCGTGGGGTCGGCCCCCGTAGGTGGCCACGTACCGCTCGTGCAGCCGCCGCTCCCAGCTCGGTCTGCTCTCGCAGGGGCATCTCCATCCAGCGCGACCCCTGCAGCGCGCGCGCGCGCCGATCTACACCTCCAGGTCCTTGCGTGCCTCCGCCGCCCCCGTACTCCGGCATCCGGCCCTCGGTGACCGCCCGGTGCAGGCTGGTGAGGATCGACACCTTGGCGACGTAGTCGTGCGCGGAGAGCCCGTGGCCAACGAGGGGCGCGGCCGTACCAACTGGGTGGGCGCTTCAACGTCGGCAGGGCGCTGAGCCTGAGCATCAAGGGCGCACGCCGCGAGGCTCCGCCCGGCGCACCGGACTACGGCGTCGAGATGCGCGGGACGATGCGCTTCTGATGGCTACGTCGAGAGCACCCGCCGCACCTCTTCCACATCGACCGACAGCGCCTGAGCGATCGCCTCGACATCCTGACCCAGCCCATGCAGGCGGCGGATGGCGTGCGCGAGCAACAGTTCCGCCCGCTGCCGCTCCTGCTCTGCGCGCTGGCGCTCCTGCTCCGCCCGCTGCTGACCCTGCTCCGCTCGCTGCGCCCGCTGCCGCTCCTGCTCCGCTTGCCGCTCCTGATGGTCCACCTGTTGGGCCAACAGAATCGAATCCCGCAACAGCCAGATCCTCCCCCCGCATGTTGCGCCGCACCTCCTCCTCCGCCATCGCCTCCCGCAGTTGCCGCAGCACGAATCCGCATTCCGCCGGATAGTCCGCTTCCGCGATCGACAGCACGTGCGCGTCGCCCCGGCCGTTGCCCTTCACCAGACCCTGGTCGAAGATCGCCAGCACCCGCTCCAGGTCGTCCCGCCGACGACGGGCAAGGCGCGGTATCTGGATGATGTGGCTGCGGTGATGGATCCCCTCCACCAGCGGGTGGCTCGCCTGCAGCTCACGCCCCGTGCGCCGCTCGGTCACCCGCGGACAGATGTCGATGACCGCCTCGTCCGACAGACCCAGATCGTACCCCAGAAAGTAGATCGTCACGATCGGCACCGCTTCGGTGCGGCCCGACGGGTGCGTGAGCAGGTTGTCGCGGCTGCTGATCTGCTGCCCCAGGTAGCGCCGGAAGCGTTCCACCACCGTCGGTGCCTTCGCTTTCTGGATCTCGATCAGCACCTGACGCTCGCTACCGTCGGCGGTCTGCACGCGCGCCGCGAAGTCCATCCGCAGCAGCGTCAGTGGCAGGTCGTGCTCCTCCGGGGCGTCCGGCGTGCGGTGCACGGAGGTCTCCTGCGGGCTCACGGTGAGCGACTGCACCGCCAAGCCGGTGATCTTGCCGATCAGCAGGCGGGCGACGCGGTGATCCTGCATCAGGTACTTGAACACCACGTCGTAGATCGGGTTGGCGACCTCCATGCCCTCATTCAGAATGCGGCCCGCGGGCCGCGTCAACCGTCGTCCGTAAATGGCACCCCGGTCCCCGATCAAGGAGATCGCGCGTCCGGTTGGCGGCGGACGACACGCGGCTTGGGCATCTGCTGGCGCGCGTCCTGCCGGACGCGGGCGGCCCAGGGGCCGGGGGTTCGATGACCGTGCAGCGGCCGGGACTGTCGCGCCTGGTCGTGCACGTGACCCCGGTGCCGGTCCGGCGGGAGGCGTTCGTCATCGGCGGCGCGGCTGCGCTGGTGCTCGTGGTCGATCCGGCCGGCGCGCCGCGCATCGATGCCGAGCGCATGGCCGAAGCGCTGGGGCTGACGCGAGCGGAGAGCAGAGTGGCGGCAGCGCTGGCCGAAGGCGCCTCCGTGCGCGCGATAGCCGCCGCCACGGGACGCAAGGAAGCATCGGTGCGTTGGCTGATCAAGCAGGTCCACGCCAAGCTGGGGGTGTCCCGGAACACGGACGTGGTACGGATGGTGCTCACCACCGCTTGGGGCGCCGAGCCGCTGGATCCCCTGCGCCGGTAAACCACCCAGACGAACTTTTTCTGAAATCCCCCCAATTTTGGGGGTGAATCCGCCGTGGGCACCGGGCAGGCTCTGGGTCAACTCAAGTTTGCTGTACACGGAGGATCGCTCGTGAAAGGCTTGAAAGGCGTTACTACCAGAAGAAAAGCGGCTACCACGACAGGAGCGGCGGCGCTGGTGCTGCTGGCGCTCGCCTTGGCCGGCTGCGAGGACGGGCCTGCACCTCCCAAGATGCCGGGCGATCCGAAGCCGCCTGCTGCTCAGGTCAGCGTGCGTCTCTCCGCTCTGACGCCCGAACCATCCCAGGGCAAGGTCGTCATCATCGACTACGAGGGGCCGGCCTTCGACGAGAGCGACCTGCGGGTCCGCCTCGCCGGGGAGGCGCTCCCCGCCACGGTCGTCGAGGACGAGATCGGCGTGCTGCTGCCGTTGTCGCATTCGGGAGCCACGCTGCTGGCGTTCGACTTCGGCGGGGGCAGGGCGGCCGCGTTGACGCTCAACGCCACCGAAGCGCCGCCGATCCCGAACCCGCGGCAGTACCTCGACACCGAGATCACCAAGCTGGCATCGGCCCTGTCGGAGCGCGCCGCTCAGGAAAGCGAGCTTCAGGGACTCCACGAAGCCGTGCTGCGCGCCCAAGAGCAATTGGCGGCGCTCGACGAACAGGAGATCGCCTACGCGGCGACGTTGTTCAAGCAGAACATCGAGCCGTCGCTCGAACAGCTGGCGTCGTCGGGACTTCTGCAGACGGCGGTGTTGCGGACAGCGGGATTCGACGCAACTAAGTGCAACTCATCCATGATAAGATCGGTGAGGCTTGTGGCTAAAACCACTGCGATTAGTCTATTCGGGGGTTTGTTATGGACCGCGTCTCCAGGTCCTCAATCAGTGGTACTTGTCCCAATGGGCGGCGTTGCGCTCGTATATGCAGCCTTCAGTGTTCCAGATGCACTGGGAAGCATAGTAGAAACCTTCGGCAACTGCATGCTTGCCAGAGTCGGCGCAATCGAGCCGTTTCTGCCTTTGTCTTCGATTCAGATAGCGCAAGTTGGGGCCGTCGCCGACCCTCTTCCCCGGTTGAGTTTTCGTGACGGAGAGCCGCTGGAGGTCAACATCACGGTAGCGTACCGGATACAGCATGATCTCCGAGAGGGGTTTCTGAGCGCGATCTTGAAACTGCGCAGCCACCTGCTCAAGCTCACCGGCGCCGCGCGGCCTGTCTGTGAGCGCTGTGCGGCGTGGTTGAATCGACAGGCTGAACGAATTCCTCATCCAGATTCGGTGGAGAGGGAAGAACGCGTCCCGGCGAGCGGCTTCGTCCTCAAGGGCGTGTCGAACGCCGCGGTCACCGGCACGATCAGCGGCGTCGACGGTGACCGGCTGTCGCTGACGTTCACCGTCGACCTCTTGGCGGATGACGCCATGCTGTCGGACGATGCTTCACTCGACTTCGATTTCATCCTCGCGAACAGCAGCATCGGCCTCGATGACACGGCGATACCAGGCAGAGTGTTCATCGACGTGGAACCTGTGTTCCTCGATACCGTGAGCGACCAGACCTACGAGATAGACACTGCCATCGAGCCGCTCGTGTTGCCGGAGGCGACCCTCGGCAACCCTCCGTTGACGTACAGTCTGTTCTCGGACGTAGCAGTACCGGGGCTGCTGTTCGACCCGGCATCACGCACGCTCAGTGGTACGCCGACTACCGCGGGCACGTACCCGATGCTCTACACGGTCACGGACGACGATGGCGATTTCGATACGCTCTCCTTCACGCTTGTCGTAACTGCGGCGAGCGGCGACGTCCTGATTCCGCAGACGGTCGTGGTGCCCGGCGGCACGTTCCGTATGGGTTCGCTCAACGACTGGGGTGAAGGAGGCAAGAATTACCTGGCTCATGGACCATATAAATACTGTGCTAATCTTGAGATCGATGAGATAGACTATGGGTGCTATACCTTTCCAGTGCATACGGTAACCGTACCGTCGTTCGCGGTGGGGGTGTACGAGGTAACAAATGCGCAGTGGAATGCGTGTGTCGCAGGTGGAGCATGCCGCCCATCACCTTACGCAATTGATGCAACGGAACCCAACCATCCCGTGTGGTTCGCGAGTTGGAATGAGGTACAGGTTTATCTTGCATGGTTGAGCGAGAGAACGGGAGTGCGGTACCGATTGCCGAGCGAAGCCGAGTGGGAGTACGCGGCGCGAGCGGGAACGACCACGTTGTACCATACGGGGAACACGATATCGACGGACCAAGCGAACTTCGGTGACCATTATGGTGGGATTACCCCGGTTGGTTCCTTTGCGCCCAACGCGTTCGGGTTGTACGACGTACACGGCAACGTGGCAGAGTGGGTACAGGACTGCCGCAATGCCTTCAACTACGTCGGAGCGCCAGCTGACGGCAGCGCCTGGGAGAGTAGCGATTGCTCCGACCGGATACAACGCAGCCATTGGGAATACTACCCTCCGGAGGCCGTGCGCTCGGCTCATCGGACATCCGCCTCGGCCTCCGATCACTACGGCGGCTTTCGGGTTGCCAGGGCTATCCACTCGTGATTCATGAGGTCACTATACGAGGGAATATCACCTGGAATAGCGGTAGAGATCGAAGGATAATCGACCATCTATCGGGGACCTGAGCACGGTCTCGATCGGCAGATAGCCGGCAAAATAGCCGATGATCATGGCTCGCATAGAGCCGAGTAGCGCGCTCGGCCTGCTGCTAGTCGTGGTACCGCTCTCGGAGCTGCCGCTCGCCGGGCAGGTCTGCGGCATCCAGCCAGCCTGCTCGGCCAACTCCCGCACCCTGCGGATCACGCTGCGGTGCTTGCCGGTCTCGCCGCTTGATCGCCTTGATCCGACTGGTTCATCCTCAGTCGCCGCACGCTCTCTTTGCAGATCCATCATCGACGTCCTCTTCATCTGACCCCCTCACGCGGTTCGTTGGTTGTTCACCCGAACCGTCGGCTGTGAGGGGGGTCGTTTCAGTGTCGAGAGGGGGGGTTTTGAATGCCGAGGAGGGGTCGCTAACCTTGCCGGTTTAGAACGGTCTGCCACTATCCGCCGGCCGCCAGCAAATGGAACCGCATCGAGCACCGGCCGTTCTCCTACATCGCCATGGACTGGCGCGGCAAGCCGCTGGTCAGCTTGGCCAACCGTGGTCAATCTGATGGCGCCACGACGACACGCAGCGGTCTGCGGGTGCGCTCGGAGATCGATACGCTCGTACCCTCAAGGGGTGAAGGTGGACCGACGAGCAAATGCAGCGCATCAATCTGTCACGGCGCGAGTTTCACGGCGACTGGGACTATGCGATCGAGCCGATATCCGTCAGCTAAATCACAAATGTATCATTTGTTTCGCGCTAAGCCCTAAGCCGCAGCCCAGCCGTATACGACAGCCTTAGTCTCGCTGTGGAGTGTAGTTCTGCACGCTCTCACGTGCCTCCATACGGACACCAACATCCTCGTCCCCTATTCTAACGCACACCGAACTCGGTACCTCGTTAGAGCGCCCCACGCACGTCTCCACGAGGACTCGTATCCCTCGTCCGTCGAGTGGTATCGAAAGCTGAGCGTCGGGGTTGCCAATTATTCGTAGAAGTTTTGTTGGCTCCGAAATCAGCAAGTCCATCAGCTCGCTACATGTGGCGGGCCTCATCGTCGTCTCCTACTCGGCATCCCTGCTATGTTTGCGCGACTCGTAGCGTCGGAATATTGGCGGCTTTGCGCAGTTCAGAGACAACGCTGTCGATGGGGTTCACGAGGGTCCGTTTTGGACTCCCGGCGAATAGAAGCCCTACCAGCTCGTGGCGATCGCTCAGTACACCGCTGCCGCTATCACCGTCATCGCTAAACGGTCCGACATTGTCTGATGTTGCCTTCACGACCATTTGATCGGAGAATACCGCCGTACCGTCAGGATATGTGATGGACCCGACAAACGCCAAGTTGGTGACGTTGCCCTCTGTATACCCGGTGGTACGACCTACTTTGTAGACCCGGTCAGAGCCCCTGAGAATTCCGTTGGCGTCCACTTGGTACGGGGCAGCTACCCCGCGAATACAGCCCCCGAACGTCAATCTTTCTATGTCATCTACGCTCCTCTCGGCTTTGTCAACCTGTGCAATCGCTGCGTCAACGCGATTGATCGGCCCAGTGAGAGAGGTGCCGAACGTAAGTGGCACAAACGCGGTCAAGTCTGCAATGCGCGTCCGCGAGAGTAAGGCCAAGTTGGGCATCAGAACCAACTCCAGAGCCGTGAGGTCTAAAGTTCCCGGTTGAACCACCATGTCGCCCGGGGCGGCGCTGTTTGAGCCCCCAATCACGTGGTTGTTGGAGACTACGTAGAGGTTGTCCTGATCGTCCCACATGAAGAATCCCGCTGTGCCGACCGACAGAATAGTTGGGTAAGCACCCACAGGATTCGTGATTCCAATTCCACAACGAAGCGAGGTGAATGACCTCTGTGCATTCAGTATCGGCGGCATACCCCCGTATTTACCGCGTTGCGGAGATGGAATGTCGTACGGACTCTGGATTTCGAACCCGCCGCCAGATTCAACAACATCCAGATCGTCTTTGCGGTTTGGTGAGTCTCCTGCGGCAGCTTGGAAAGCTTGGTCGAAGGGTTGCACGCCTTGACTCTGCAACTCGTCCCGTGTCAGCTTCCTTGTTACGAAAGCAGTGACGCAGTACTCGGATGCTGCGCTCAAACCTCCGCCGTCCTTTTGCCCGATGGCAACGCCGTTGACGCCGTTCGCCGGATCCAAAACGATCTTCACACCGCGGCCCGCCACGAACTCTCTTGCGTCTTCGAATTTCATATCGTCTCACCCTCTCCTGTTTACTTCTTCATGTAGGCAGCTTATCTCCTTCAGGGTGAATTGTCAAGGGCTCGCATTGCCTCACCAGGAATCTAACCCTGCCGAAAGCGTGCCTCGTACGAAATAGTGTTCACGCCGCAGGCCGCATCTCAGTGATCTCCACGCTGAAGCCGAGCCGCTGCAGCCGATGCACGTGATGGTGCTTGAGGCGGTCCACCCGCTGGCGATCGTAGAAGTCCTCGCCCAGGTCGTCGTAGGTCACTTGGTGCTTGATGATAAAGTACACGATGGTCAGGATTTGATGGCCAATCGCGACGATCGCTCGGTTCCTCCCGCGACGGGCGACCAACCGCCGGTACCGAGCTGACAGGTAGGTGTGCTTGGTGCGCGATGCCGCCCACGCCGCTTCACCGAGAGTCACGCGGAGCCAGCGGTTGCCTTTCGCTGTGGTGCCGCTCAGGCGCTTGCCGGCGCTCTCGTTGTTGCTGGGGCACATTCCCGCCCATGAAGCCAGGTGGTGCTGATCCGGGAACTGGTCCACATGTCAACACCGATCTCGGCGATGCTCGCCTTGGCGGTCACCTCGTTGATGCCGGGAACCCGGTCCAGGAGCGGGATGAGTGCGAAAAAAGGCTGTACCTGCGCGTCGATGCGCCGATCGTAGTCGGCGATCATCCGGTCAAGGAACTCGATGTGGGCGCGGTGCTGAGCGAGCAGGAACCGATGATGGTCGGTCACCCGGCCGTGTAGCGCCTGCTCCAGTTGTTCGGTCTTGGCTTTCAGGCGTCCGCGGGCCAGCGCGGCCAGCTTCTGCGGGTCCTGCTCGCCCTCGATGATCGCGCCGACCATGTCCCAGCCCGACTTGCCCATCACGTCGGTGGCGACCGAGGCCAGCTTGACGTTGGCATCCTCCAGGACCTTGTGCACGCGGTTGACCACCGAGCTGCGCTCGCCCACCAAGCGCCGCCGCCCGCGCGTCAGATCGCGCAGCTCACGAATCGGCCTCGGCGGGATGAAGCTGCCCCGCACCAGCCCGTGCTGCAGCAACTGCGCAAGCCAGCGGCAGTCCTGCACGTCGGTCTTGCGTCCCGGGACGTTCTTGATGTGCTTGGCGTTGACCAGCACTACCTCGAAGTCCGCCTCCAGGATGTTGAAGATCGGCTTCCAGTACACGCCGGTGCTCTCCAGCGCCACGTGCGTGCAGCCGGCCTTCTTGAGCCAGTCGGCCAACTCCAGCAACTGATCGGTCGTCGTCGCGAACGTGCGTACTTCGTCGATCTCCTCGGCGCCAGCCGGTGAACGGCGCAGCAGATTGGCGGCCGCGCTCTTCTTGTGGACATCCAGGCCGCAGCAGCATCGGTGAACGATCTCCATACGTCACCTCCTGATACGAAGATCGGAACGCGACGATGGACATCGATCGATCAACAATCTCGTACCCGTGCTCCCCCGGCGGGCGCTACAGTCTTCAGTACTTGTGATGTCCGGATCAGCCCGGCTTATTCGCCGTAGGAGTGGAGAAAGAGTAGGCGCGTCCGCCGATTTGCAGTAGAGTCAAGGCGTTACACAAACACCACCGCAAAAGGACGGGACACGCCGTGGGTGAGACTCTACCGATCTTTTCGACGACTTTCAACGGCTCGGTGCAGGTCGAGACGCGGGCGGATCATCTGAGCGCCGACAGCGGCGCGTTGCTGCTGCGCGAGATCATGGAGCGCACCGGCATCGTCAACTGGATGGACAAGCGGCTGCTGGATCCGCGCAATCCGCTGCTGATCACCTATCCGCTGGCCGACCTGCTGCGGACCAGCGTGTTGCTGCTCGGCCAGGGCTGGCGCGATCAGGACGACGCCGACCGGCTGCGGCACGACCCGAGCTTTCGGGTGGCCAACGACACGCGCCGCGGCACCGCGTCACTGGAGCCCGAAAGCGTGCTGCCCTCGCAGCCGACGCTGTCGCGGTTGGTGGGCCTGTTGAGCGCGCCGACCAACCAGGAGGTGGTGCGTGAGGGGATCATCGAGCTGGCAGTGCGGCGGCTGTTGCAGGACAACGGAGGCCGGCGGCGCAAGCGGCTGGTGATCGATATGGACGGCCTGCCGTTCGAGGTGCATGGGCAGCAGGTCGGCAGCGAGTACAACGGCTACTACGGGCAGCGGATGTTTCATGCGCTCATCGCCAGTTGTGCCGAGAGCGGAGACCTGCTGGACGGCACGCTGCGGCCGGGCGCGGCCGGCTCGGCCGACGGCGCGCTTGAGTTTATCCAGCGGGTGGTGGAGCGCTGCCGGCCGCGGGTGTGCGAGTCGGTGCTGGTGCGTATGGACGCCGGGTTTCCCGACGGAAAAACGCTCACGGGCCTGGAGTCAGCGAGGATCGACTACGTGGCGCGCATCCGCAACAACGCGGTGCTTGACCGCATGGCCGAGCCGTATCTGCGCCGACCGCCGGGGCGTCCGCCGCGCGAGGGGCGGGCGTGGTGCCACGAGCTGCGCTACCAGGCCGACTCCTGGGAGCACCCGCGGCGGGTGGTGTTGGTGGTGGTGGAGCGGCCCGGAGAGTTGTTCCTCGACTCCTTCTGGCTGATCACCAACCTCAAGCGCAACCGCTACAGCGGTGCGCGGCTGTTGGGGCTGTACCGCATGCGAGGCAAGGCCGAAGGGCACATGGGAGAGTTCATGGACGTGCTGGCGCCGGCGCTGTCGTCGGCGCCGCGTGCGAAGAGCCACTACCGGGGCCGCCGCCTGGAGGCGGTCACCGAGCCGCAAGAATCAGGCGTGCGGGCGCAGAACGAGACGCTGTTGCTGCTGAACCTGCTGGCCTACGAGGTGCTGCACGCCGGGCGACGCGTGATGGAGCGGGCCACCGGCAGCGGCTGGAGTCTGCGCCGGCTGCGCGAGCGGGTGCTGCGGGTGGCCAGCCGCGTGGTCCGCCACGGGCGGCGGCTGACGTTCGTCATCGCCCAGGACTCCGCCCCCGATTGGCAGCGGCTGTGGGGCAAGCTTGCGGCGCTCGACTGGGCGCCAGGCTGACGCTCAGCGCGGCATTCCGAGCTATTTCCGAACGTTCTCCTACGGGCCTTACCATGTCCGGCCCATCCACTCAAAACTCCGAGAATCGTCAGACGCGGCCGATCATGGCCCGCGGATCGCTGACCGAGTGTCTCATCCGGTCACCAGCGTCAACCGAGGTCCGTGTTCTCACCGATCCCGCCCCGCGAACCGGCTCGAATCCTCAGTTCAGCCAACTTTCGCACTGGAGGGTGAATAACCCGGGATCAGACTCATCCCGGGCTCGTAGCACCAAGGCACTGCGATCTCTGCCGTCACGCTCCCACAAGACCATATCGAACCCCAAAGTTTACGTTTCATCGTCTCCACGCGCTTCGTAACGCGAGCTAGACTCATCGAAACATCCATATGAACGGCCAGCCCATCATTCAGGGCGGAGGTCGGAGGAGATGGGGCTCACCATGGGTCAACGCAAGGCGGTCACCAGAGAGCTGGCCAACCGGTACCGGAGCGCCAGCAAACGTCAGAAGGCGGCGATGCTCGACGAGTTCGTCGAGCTGCACGGCTGCACCCGCCACCACGCCGGGTGGCTACTGCGCATGTGGGGCAAGACGGTGTTCGAGCGCCGCGACGGCGAGCTGGTCAAGATCGTGGTCGGCCAGCGCCGCCAGCGGCGCCAGAGCCGCCGCATCTAACGACGATGCTCTGTGCGGTGCTGACCCTGCTCCGCCCGCTTCGCCCGTCGCCGCTCCTGCTCCGCCTGCCGCTCCAGGTGGTCAGCAACGCAACGATCACACCCACTCGCCGAGGAAGCGCTATGGCTCCTGTTGGAGCTGCTACGAGGGCTGGACCCCCGCCGCGTCATGTGCTAATCTGCTGACCGGAGGTGCTTGACAATGTTCTCTCGCAACCCTACCTACGTACTGATCGCATTCTTTCTATCTTTCTCGATCGTCGACATCATCGGCGCGGAGTCGTGCGACATCGAAACTGAGTTGCCTGACGGGAAGGAGATAGAGACAATACACAATAACGTGCTCTGCCTCCACGACCTGCTTATTGCGCTTGCCACGTCCCAAGCTGAGCCCGGACCCACGGAACAGGCCGATCTTTCTGGATACATTACGCTGCCATCGTCACCAACACTGATCAATCCCTGTAGCCATTCATCCGATCCTGCCGCTAACATAATCTGCCTGGAATCGATCCTGCGACGCTTCAGCGAACTCTGCTCAACCGAGGATTGTGCCGAGGGATTCTGGAAGTGGCGAAACTACATGCCACGAGCATGGGTCGAGTACATCGATCTGGATCGCTACAACTATTCTATCAAGGTGGACACCTGGGTGAGTGATGTCACAAAGGATCCGCGGTTCTTCCGCAGCGAAGACAGCGTCTCACACCTCGACATCCAACAGTTCTTTCAGTCAATACCACCCGACGCCGTCCTTACTCCCGCCGGACCTCGGAATTGAATCGACAGAACCTCGCAATAGCGACGCCTGGGCTTCCGCGCGCCTCCATTGGCGACTACATCGCGCTCGCAGCGCTATTTATCGCTCTTCCGTCGTTCATCGACTATGTGGGGAGATTGTTCAATCTCCCGCGTGTTGAGGTTCTGTCTCCTTACTCCATAGACTTTCGAACAAAGGCACTGGTGATCAGGAGAAATCCGAGTGGGGAGTTGCTTGGGCACAACGACAGTACCCCTGTCGTCGTCAAGGAAAGTACGGAGTTGATGCCGACCTATGCAGTTCTCCCCGTAAGCTACATCAACCGCGGAGATGTAGGCGAGGACTATCTCGTTACAATGGAACGAATGAAAGTAAAGATCAACGATGAGGTGCATGAATTTCACGCCGCGTACGAGACAATGATTGTACCACGATCGCTTTCTAGCTGGCTGGGCGAGACGGTGCCGAGGTTACCCGCATCATTAGGGGCCGGCGAGGTACGATCCGCCCAAGTGGTCTTTGTCAAGTTGAGTGATGCCGTTGGTTGGAGTTCTTTCAAAGAGAAGCTCAACACGCTCGCGTCGTCGAATGGCAAGATAGAGATATGGCTCGAAATAGACACGCACTCTGCAAACAAGCGTTCTGGAAAGTCGTTTCGAAGCCGCTCATGTTACGTCTCTGCACAGTTTCTCATTAATCAGGTCGCCGACGTTGACGATGACAGGTCACGAAAGTACTATATGGGGGCGAAGTGCGAACGCCTGTTCGGGTCTGAGCAGTGACGGAGCTCTGCCGTCAGGTGATCCCTTTCTCATCTGGATGCCGCCGGAACCCCCTTAAGCGTCCCGGGGTTGGTCTATGGCGATCGGGACGGCGGCGGGCTGCCGCGTAGGCGCTGCAGGTCGGGCAGGTCAAGGGTTGCTGAGGTTGCTGAACGGTGTTCATCCCCGATCGGGGCTGCTGCTGAGTGCGGTTTCGGCGGAGCCCTCGAAGCTCGCGTTGAAGCTGACCGTGCGGCGGTAGAGGCGAACGGCCAGCGGCGCGGTGATCACGACGATGGCGACCGCCCAGACCACCGCGGCGGTGACCTCGCCGGCAAGCGTCTGCGTGGGGGCCAACGACCCCTCGCCTAGCATCAGGCCACGCACGGCGTTGGCCCGTGCGGGTGACCGGCTGATGGTCTGCGAAGGCGCGCAGCCAGTTCGGCAGCGTCTCGGTCGGCACGAACACCGGGGAGCTGGCGAACACCAGCGGAAACAGCGGCTTGGGCATCTGCTGACGCGCGTCCTGCCGGGACGCGGGCGGCCCCGGCACGGGCGGTTCGATGACCGTGCAGCGGCCGGGGCTGTCGCGCTTGGTGGTGCACGTGACCCCGTGCCGGTCCGGCGGGAGGCGTTCGTCATCGGTGACGCGGCTGCGCTGGTGCTCGTGGTCGATCGTGCCGGCGCGCCGCGCATCGATGCCGAGCGCGTGGCTGAAGCGCTGGGGGCTGACGCGAGCGCAGAGCAGGGTGGCAGAGGCGCTGGCCGAAGGCGCCTCCGTGCCCGCGATCGCCGCTGCGACGGGACGCAAGGAAGCATCGGTGCGCTGGCTGATCAAACAGATCCACGCCAAGCTGGGCGTAGCCTATCTGTATCCCCGCCTGCGCCGCGTACGGCTCGAAGTCCTTGCGTGGCCCGTAGCGGGCTCCGGTCAAGCGGTCGGTGACCTTGTTGCACGTCGGAGTTCGCGGTCAGACCCGGTCGGCGTGCGGTAGGTGTGCCGGCAGCGGGAACCACGAGAGCGGCAGCGGCGGCAGGGGGCCGAACAGCGCGCGCATCGCCGCGATCTCGTCCATCGTGAACTCGGCCGGTTCTTCGGTAGGCACCGCGCTGGCACGGGTGCCGTTGACGCTGAGGCGCAGCCGGTCCGTCTGGCCGATCTGCAGGACTATGCGGCCCGGCTCGGTGTCGCCCGTGCGGGCGCGCTCGCGCAGCAGGGCGGTCAGCACCGCCTGCCAGTCGAACACCTGCCAGTTGTCGGCGAAGCGCATGGTCGTGGCCTCAGCGATGGCGTCGAGGCCGCGTGCCAGCTCGGTATTCGCAGGCGACACCGCGATCGTCACCTCGGCGATGTCCCGGTGGGCGCACCACGCGGCGGCAATCCGCAGCGTGGCCCGTACGTCGGCGGCCACCAGCTCGGTGACACGGGATCCGTCGCCGCCCGCGATCAGGTAGCCGGCCAGCCCGTTCCCGGCCACCGCCGCGTACGGACGGTTGTTCCAACTGCGGCAGATCGCGACGAACTCGGCGGCCGGCCGCTCGCAGCGCACGGGCTGCGCGGCATGCAGGCGCCGTGCGTCCGCGAGTAGCGGGTCGTCCTCGGTCAGGCGCCGGAACTCGATGCCCGTTCCGTCGATGCCGGCCGCCTGCAGGTCGTCCCGCTTGAGCGTGAACAACAGCTCGTTCCCGCACTGCTCGTAGCCGAAGTGCCGGTAACGGCGCCGCATGCCGCTGAGCCAGGAGAGAGGATACCCGGCGGCGCGGATCTCCTCCACGCAGTGGCGCATCAGCGTACTCATCAGGCCCCGGCCGCGGTACCGGGGATGGGTCGACACGCCGCCGATGGTGGCCACGCGCAGCGCCGCGCCGCCCACGTGCCAGGTCACGGGGAAGACGCCCACCGCCGCCACCAGCCGGCCGTCGCGGCGAATCGCATAGTTGCAGCCCATGAGCTCGTCGGTGGGCCGGTAGATCTTCGGGAGCAGTGTCGGGAAGTCGTGGCCGCCGTGGTTGTAGCTGAAAGCGTAGTTGAGCAGATCCATCGCCTCCTCGAAGTCCGCTGCCGCAAGGCGGATGATCGTGTCGCTCATCTTCCGGATCTTAGCCCCAATACCCAATACCGTCGCCTGCGGCTCCCCTATCCCAATCCCCACCTTCCCGTGTTGGAGTCTGTCGGCCTTCCCGCTAGGCGCGGAACATCCGACAGCCTTCAGGAGGCATGCGGTACGCTGTGAGCCATGCGGCGTATACGTCTGTGGGGAGGAATGGGGCCGCCCGTCGAGAGTGGTCGAGGCCCGCTGCCGTTGACCGGTGAACAGCCTGTCATCGAAGCCCGGCGCCTGCACGTTGCCGATACCGGATTCGGTGAGCTGTCGCCGCCGGCGTCGCCGCAGCGATCAAGACATCCATCCCCCCAATTTTGGGGGTGACACAATCCGGTGGGCGCGGCAGCATCGCCTTGCCACATCAACATGGAGGACGGACCGATGAGAATCATGGGAAGGATCTCGCGACTACCGCACGCGACACGACTGGCCCTACGCATGGCGGCGGCCGTGCTGTACGTCGTTCTGATCGCGGCCTGCGACGTGGGTCCGAGTACACCGAAAGACACCGGCACCACGCCGAGAGAGGGCGACATGCCGTCTCTCGAAGACTTGGTGGCCGCGACCTCCTCCGAAGGCGTCGACGGCGTCCTCAGGAGCGGGCCGCTGCCGGCGTCGAATGGCGGCCCCATGATCTCCGTGTCCGGGGACGTCGTGGCCGTCTATGGCGAGAAGGCCTTTCTGAATGTCACGTCGGACGAACCTTTCACCAAGCTGTTGGTGGGCCTGGATGGGCAGGACGGCTACTACGAGCTGACTCTGCCCGCCCGCACGCTGACCATCGCGAGCAACGAGGACGTCGCCAGACAGACGAGAGGCCTGTTTCTCCACCTGCAACGCAAGCTGGGAGTCGATGAGCCCCGGCTCGATGGGTGGGTGGGAGCAGTGGCCGACTTCGTGATCAAGGTCGCCACGTGGGATGGGAAGATCGGTCCGTCGGTCGCTCATACACTCTGGATCTCTCGCACCTCGATCGACTACATGAACGTCGAGGTATTTTCCTATTTCCTGCCCAACGTCGAGATAGTGACTCCGAGCGGCGACGTGTTCAACGTGATATCGCAAGACTCAGACCCTTCTGTGTTAGGTGGTAGGATATGGTTCCCTGACATATGGTTCCCTGACGCAGGCGACTCCGTGCCGCCACCGACGGTGGGGGTCTATGCCGTTCGTTTCATCACAACGGAGACAATAGATAACTATCGCGGAGGTAACCTTGACCGGGCAGGTGAGTTCCGTGTGACCGTTACCGTCACGGACGAGAGCCATGAGCCGATCCAAGCGGTCACCCTCCACGGCAGGTTGGCGGTAGGTGCTCCTCCCGGGACCGTTGGGGTACTTGAGTTCGAGCTCGTTCGCCCACGTTCCCGGCCCCCGAGGAGGGCCACCGTCATTGGTGTTCGAGGGTAGCGGTCGCTGATTGTTCCCTGAGGTTGATGCACTGCCCCCAGGCGATCGCGCTGGGAATCGCCCCCTCCAACGGCCCGCGGCCATAGACTCTCTGGCCCAGGGGCCGCCGTCGCGTTCCGCGGGCCGTCCCAGTCGACACTGAGGACGCTGATCTCCGCGGCGGTGCCGTGGGCTCCCGAGTACACTTTCCCGTCGATCACGACGCCGAGACCATGCCGGTGCTCAAGGTGACGTAGCACAGGTGGCTGACGCCGCCGGCGCCGTAGCGATGCTCGCCCAGGGCTGCCATGTTGGCGTCGTTGTCGAGCGCGACGGGGAGCCGCAGGCGGCCGGCGAGCGTTTCGCGCAGCGGATAGTGGTCCCAGGCCGGCAGGTTGGAGCTCACCAGGACTTGCCCCGTTCCTGATTGATGTTGCGAACGGCGGTATCGAGTCGGCTCAGTACCAGACTCCATCGCTCCATCGCGCGGACGCTTGCGCGTGCTGCGTGCGATACTGGCGCAAACTCACGAGGAGAATCCACAGACATGCGAAGAGTCTTCATCCTTGGCGCCGTCGCGCTGCTGATCGCTGCGGCCGGCGCCTCCGCACAGACGAGCCTGTTGATCTGGGCGGACGAGAACCGGGCCACCGCCCTGCAGCAGGTCGTGCCGGCCTTCACGGAGGCGACCGGCGTCGAGGTCGAGATCGAGGTCGTCGGCTTCGGCGACATCAGGACCCAGGCCGGGGTCGCGGGACCCGCCGGCGAGGGGCCCGACCTGTTCGTCGGTGCGCATGACTGGACCGGCGAGCTGGCGGTCAACGGCCTGGTCGAGCCGATCGACCTGGGCGCGCGCGCCGGCGAGTTCTTCGAGGTGGCGCTCACCGCGTTCAGCTTCGAGGGCAAGCTCTATGCCGTGCCCTACGTGACCGAGACGATCGCCCTCTACTACAACACCGGCATGGCGACCGAGGCGCCCGCCACGTTCGAGGAGATCGGCGCCATCTGCGCGGCCCTGGACGGCATCGACAACTGCGTCGGCATTCCCGGCGGCGGTGACGGCGCCGACGCCTATCACAACTACCCGTTCGTGTCGGCGCTCGGCGGCTACATCTTCAAGTACGACCCGGCGACCGGCTACGACCCCAGCGACGTCGGCCTGGACAGCGAAGGCGCCGTGGCCGGCGTCGCGTTCCTGGCCGGCCTGGTGGCGGACGGCCTGGTCGGGCCGACCAACTACAACACCGCCAAGACGCTGTTCCTGGAGGGCAAGCAGCCGTTCTGGATCACCGGTCCGTGGGAGCTGGGCAGCCTGAACGCGCAGGACAGCGTGAGCTGGGGCGTGGCGAAGCTGCCCACCATCGCCGGTCAGGCGCCGGCACCGTTCGTGGGCTCGCAGGGCATGTTCATGAGCGCCTTCAGCCCGAACAAGGTGCTGGCGCGGACCTTCCTGCTGGACTTCGTCGCCACGCCGGAGACGATGCGCGCGCTCTACGACGCCGACCCGCGCAACCCGGCCTATCGCGAGGTGTTCGATCAGCTCGCCGACAACCCGGTGGCGCAGACCTTCGCGCTGTCGGCGGCCGACGGCGTGCCGATGCCCAACATCGCGCAGATGGGGGCGGTCTGGGGACCGCTCGGCAACGCGCTGCTGCTGGTGCGCAACGGCGAGTCGGAGGCAGAGGCGGCCATGAAGACCGCCGCAGAGGGCGTGCGGGAGGCGGTAGAGGGCTGACCGCCCACCGGTGATCATCGACCGCGCGAGCCCCGCCGGGCGCCGGGCCAACCCCGCGCTCGGCGGGGGCTTCTGGGTCAAGCTGGCAGCGGTCGGCCTGCTCGACGCCGGGGTGGTGTGGCTGATCCCGGTCCTGATCGCGTCCGGATCGTGGACGCTGCTGGCGCTGCTGCTCGCGGCGGCGCTGCTGATCAACTACGCCTACCTGCGGCCCGGCGCCGTCGCCCTGCCGTGGCTGGCGCCGGGCTTGGTGTTCATGGGTCTGTTCGTGCTGTGGCCGGTGCTGTACACGGCCTACGTCGGGCTCACCAACTGGAGCACCGGGCACATCCTCAGCAAGGAGCAGGCGATCGAGCGCCTGGAGAGCATCGCCGTCGAGTCGGCGGGCGATCCCGTGACCCTGGACCTGGCGGTGTTCCGCGACTCCGAGGGCGGTCTGGCCTTCCACGTGACCGGCAGCGACGGCGAAGCCTGGTTCGGGCTCCCGCGCCCGCGCGGAGAAGATCCGGGCGAGGCCGGGCTGCTGGAGCCGGCGGAGCTGGGCGTGACCGACGAGGACGGCGACGGGTTGCCGGAGTCGATCGGCGCCTACACGCGCCTGCAGGGGCTGCAGGTGATCGGCGTGGCCGGCGTGATGGAGGATCTGGTGCTGGACCTCCCCGGCGGCCAGGCGGAGGTGCTCACCACCTCCAGCGTGCGGCTGGTGGCGTCCGGCCAGCGCTACCGCTACGACCCCGCCACCGACACCCTGCTCGACACGCAGACGCAATCCACCTGCAGCACCGTGGTGGGCGCGTTTTCCTGTCCCGACGGACGGCAGCTCGATCCGGGGTGGCGGGAGGTCGTGGGCTTCACCAACTTCGTGCGGGTCATCGCCGACGGCCGCTTCCGCGGCCCGTTCGTGCGGGTATTCACCTGGAACATCGTCTTCGCCGTGGCCTCGGTGGCGCTGACCTTCGCCGTCGGCCTGACCCTGGCCAACGCGCTGCAGGACACGCGCCTGCGCGGCCGGCCGCTCTACCGCTCGATCTTCATCATCCCCTACGCCGTGCCGGGGTTCATCTCCGCCATCGTCTGGCGCGGGCTGCTCAACGACCAGTTCGGGCAGGTCAACCGGGTGATCGAGCTGGTCGGACTGGCCGGCGTCCCATGGCTGCAGGACCGGTGGTGGGCCAAGGTGGCCGTGCTGCTGGTCAACACCTGGCTCGGGTTCCCGTACATGTTCCTGATCACCTCGGGCGCGCTGCAGTCGATCCCGGACGAGCTGAAGGAGGCGGCGCGGGTCGAGGGCGCCTCGGCGGCGCGCGTGTTCGCCACCGTCACGCTGCCGCTGCTGATGGTGGCCACGGCGCCGATGCTGATCGGATCGTTCGCCTACAACTTCAACAACTTCACCCTGATCTTCCTGCTCACCTCCGGCGGGCCGCCGGTGGCCGGCGCCTCGGTGCCGGTCGGCCATACCGACATCCTCATCTCCTTCACCTTCAACCTGGCCCTGCAGGCGGGGCGCGGCCAGAACTTCGGGCTGGGCTCGGCCATCGTGATCGTCATCTTCCTGGTGGTGGCAGCGCTGTCGGCGTTCAGCTTCCGCTTCACTAGGCGCCTGGAGCGGGTGTATGGGAACGTCTGAGGCGCGCAGCATGCGCATGCCGCGGCTGTCGGTGCGCCGCTGGCTGCGCGAGCTGGCGTGGCGTCACCTGCTGCTGGCCCCCGCGGCGGTGTTCGCGCTGTTCCCGCTGGTCTGGATCGTCTCGTCGTCCGTGAACGCCGTCGACAACCTGAGCACGGCGCGGATCATCCCCCGGCACCTCACCGTGGACAATTTCGTCGAGCTGTTCACCAACCCGCTGACGCCGTTCGGGACCTGGATCTGGAACACGTGGAAGGTGGCCGTCGTTGCCGCGCTCGGCAACGTGGCGCTGGCCGCCCTGGCCGCGTTCGCGTTCAGCCGGCTGCACTTCCGCGGGCGGCGGGTGGGGCTGCTGAGCCTGGTGCTGGTGCAGGTCTTCCCGCAGTTCCTGGGCTTCATCGCCCTGTTCCTGCTGGGCCAGCAGATCGGGGACGTGGCCGACTTCGTCGGCCTCAACACCCACGGCTACCTGATCCTGGTCTACCTGGGCGGCGCGGTCGGGTTCAACGCCTTCCTGATCAAGGGATACATGGACACCGTTCCGGGCTCGCTGGACGAATCGGCCGCCGTCGAGGGGGCGTCGCTGTGGCAGGTGTTCGCCCGCGTCATCCTGCCGCTGAGCCGCCCGGTGCTGGCGGTGATCTTCATCATCACTTTCATCGGCATCTACTCGGAGTACATCCTGGCCCGCACCCTGCTGCGGAGCGCCGACAACCTGACCCTGGCGCTGGGCCTGCAGCTCTTCGTGAGCAGCGACTACTCGGCGCGCTGGGGCAACCTGTCCGCCGCCGCGCTGATCGGTGCGGCGCCGATCGTGCTGACCTTCCTGCTCGCGCAGCGGCAGATCATCGGCGGCCTGACCCGCGGCGCGGTCAAGGGTTGACCGCGCGGGAACGGTTTCGTAGGAGAAGATCGGAATGGATGCCAATTTTTTCCTCGGAGCCCTGATGATGGTGTACGGGATCGTCACGCTGATCTTGCGCAACGTTGCGCCCGAGCGGTTCTGGAAGCTGGAGCGAATGAAGAAGAAGTGGGGCGAGAAAGCGGGCATGAGGATTCATGTCATCGGCTACACGGTGCTGCCCCTGGTAGCCGGCCTCGTGCTTATCATTCGCGGCCTGGCGTAGCGGGGATCCATGAGCCGACGCCACGACGACGATCTGGGCATCTACGGCCTGCCCGGGGACGTGTCTCCCTGGGACGTGCGCTTCGACGCCCGCGACCGGGCGTTCGTCGATGTCGATGCCGACGGGCAGGTCCGCCTGCGCGTCTGGACGGAGCCGGAGCTGGGAGCCGCCCGCCTGGTGGTGCGGTCGGGCAGGCGGGTGGATTCGTACGCCATGACTTCGGTCGCCGCGAGCGAGCGTTTCACGTTCTGGGAGGTGGTCGCCGGGCCGTTCGCCGCGGGAGCGCGGTACTCGTTCGCGTTCCGGGCGGACGGCGGCCGCGGGCAGGGGGTCTACCTGACGCCTGCCGGCATCGCCGTCGCCATCGAACGGCTGGACCGCTGGCGGTTTCCGGATCAGGGCGAGGAGATGGCGCCGCTCGCGGTGCCTGACTGGGCGCAGGGCGCGGTGATCTACCAGATCTTCCCCGACCGCTTCGCGAACGGCGACCGGTCGATCGATCCGCCGGACGTGCGGCCCTGGGGGACGAAGCCGGAGCCGCGCGGCTTCTGGGGCGGCGATTTGGCCGGGATCGCCTCCCGCTTGGACTACCTGACGCGGCTGGGGGTGGAGGTGCTCTACCTGACGCCGATCTTCGCCTCACCCTCCAACCACCGGTACGACACCGTCGACTACCTGACCGTGGACCCGCTGCTGGGTGGCAACGAGGCGCTGCACGAGATGGTCGACACTGCGCACTTGGCCGGACTGCGGGTGGTGCTGGACGTCTCCATCAATCACGTCCACCCGCGCTTCTTCGCCTTCGCCGACCTGGTCCGGAACGGGCCGCGCTCCGAGTTCCGTGACTGGTTCGTGGTCGACGACTGGCCGCTGCGCATCCGCTACCGCCCGCAGGTGAAGGCGCACCGGAGCCTGGCCGAGTGGCTGCCGGTGTGGCGGCGGGAGACCGCGCTGCCGATCGAGGAGGTGACCGGCGACGGCCCCGCGGTGGAGCCGACCTACGAGGCGTGGTACGGCGTGCCGACCATGCCGCGCGTGAACCTGGCCAACCCGCAGGCGCGCGCCTACATGCTCCAGGCCCTGGCCGGCTGGGTGCGTGACTACGGGGTCGACGGCTGGCGGCTGGACGTGGCGCGCTACGTCGACCCGGACGTGTGGCGCGACCTCCGCCGCGTGCTGCGCGAGGTCCGGCCCGACACCTACCTGCTCGCCGAAGTGATGGGCGACGCGGGGGCGTGGCTGCAGGGGAACGCCTTCGACGCCTCCATGAACTACCCGCTGCGCGAGCTGGCGCTGCGTTTCCTTGCGACCGGCGCCATCGACGGCCGGGAGGTGATGGACGGCCTGGCGAGGCTCTGGGCCCGCCACGCGTGGCCGGTGATGCAGGCCGCGCACAACCTGGTCGGGAGCCACGACACGCCGCGCTTCCTCACCCTGGCGGGCGGCGAGCTCTGGCGCCTGCGGCTGGCGGTGGTGCTGCAGATGACGTTCCCGGGCGCTCCGGGCCTCTACTACGGGGACGAGGTGGGCATGACCGGCGGCGGCGATCCCGGCTGCCGCGGAACGTTCCCGTGGCCGGGCGAGGATCAGGCAGGCGGCAGCCCGAGCGACCCGGAGCGCCATCCGCTGTTCCGGACCGTCGCCGAGCTGGCCGCGCTGCGCCGCACGGAGCCGGCGCTGCGCGACGGCGAGTGGCGTGCCGGCGAGGCGCGCGCGTCGCTGGTCACCTTCGAGCGCCGGCTCGGCCGGCGCCGCGTGCTGGTGGCGATCAACCGCGGCCGCACCGCCGCCGTGGTGGAGCTGGGCAGCTCGCGGGCGCGCCTGCTCTGGGGCCGCGGCACGGTGGCAGAAGGGCGCCTGCGCGTGGCGGGAAGGGACGCCGCGATCGTCCGCGCATGAGGTGGCGCCAGGCGCTGGCGGCCGCCGTGGTCGCCGCCGCAGCCGTGCTGCCGGCGGCGGCGCAAGCCGAACCGGCGACGGAGGATCCCGGCTTCTACCTGATGCTCATGTGGCATCAGCACCAGCCGTTCTATCCCAAGGACGCCTCCGGCGTGTACTCCCGGCCGTGGGTGCGCGTTCACGCGACCAAGGACTACCACGACATGGCGGCGCTGGTAGCCGAGTACCCGGGCGTGCGGGCGGTGTTCAACCTGACGCCGGCCCTGCTGCTGCAGCTCGAAGACCTCGCTGCCGGCGCAAGGGACCGCTACTGGGTCGCCACGGAGATGCCGGCGGAGCGGCTCACCGCGGACGACAAGCGGTTGCTGCTGGAGCGCTTCTTCGACGTCAATCACAAGGTGATCGCCCGTTTTCCGCGCTACCGGGAGCTGGCTGACGACCGCGCCCGTCGCGGCATCGATGCGGCGCTGGAGGCATGGTCCGCGCAGGACTTCCGCGACCTGCAGGTGCTGTTCAACCTCGCCTGGACCGACCCGGACTTCCTGGAGGAGGAGCCTCTGCTGGACCTGGTGGAGCGCGGCCACGGCTACGCCGAGGCAGACAAGGCCGTCGTGCTGGCCGAGCACTGGCGGATCGTCCGCGAGGTGATCCCCCTGCACCGGCGCCTATGGGAGGAAGGCCGCATCGAGGTGACCACCACGCCGCTGGCGCACCCGATCCTGCCGCTGATCGCCGACACCGACTTCGGCATCGAAGGCGACCCCGGCGCCCTGCTACCCCAACACCGCTACCGGGAGATCGTCGACGCCGACCAGCAGGTGATCCGCGGCCTGGATGTCGCCGAACGGCTGCTCGGCCGGCGTCCCGTGGGCATGTGGCCGGCGGAGGGAGCGGTCGCGCAGCTCGTCATGTCGCTGTTCTCCAAGAACGGCGTGCGCTGGGTGGCGACCGGCGAGGACGTGCTGGCCATGAGCCTGGGCATCGCGATCACCCGCGACGGCGACGACACGGTCGAGCAGAGCGAGCTGTACCGCCCCTGGCAGGCGACGCTGCGGCGTAACCCGCCGGTGCCGATCTTCTTCCGCGACGTGCGCCTGTCCGACCTGATCGGCTTCGAGTACTCGGGCATGGCGGGGAGCGCGGCGGCGGCCGATTTCATGCGCCGGCTGCGCAACATCCGCGACCGGCTGGACGCCGAGGGCCGGCTGGGCGGCGAGCAGCCGCCCGTGGTGTCGGTGATCCTGGACGGAGAGAACGCGTGGGAGCACTACCCCAACGACGGCAAGGACTTTCTCAACGCCCTCTACCGCCGGCTCTCCGAGGCCGGCTGGGTGGCGACCATCACGCCGTCGGAGTACCTGCAGCGCTTCGCGGAGCCGCAGCCGCTGGACGCGGTGTTCCCGGCATCCTGGTTCCAGCCCAACCTCGCCACCTGGTTCGGGGAGGAAGAGGAGGCGCTGGCCTGGGACTACCTGTGGCGGGTGCGAGACGACCTGCGCCGCGCGGAGCGGTCGGGCGAGGTGGAGGACGAGGCGCTGGCCGCCGCCTACCAGAGCATGCTGTTCGCCGAGGGCTCGGACTGGTTCTGGTGGTACGGATCCGACCAGGAGTCCGGCGACGACGGCTACTTCGACCTCGCCTTCCGGGAGCTGCTGGGCCAGGTGTACGACCACCTCGGCCGCGAGCGGCCTCCGTTCCTGCAGGTGCCGATCATCCCGGACGCACCCGTGCCGGTAGTGCGCCAGCCCGACGAGCCGGCGGCCGTGAGCATCGACGGTGATCTCGGCGAGTGGGAGGTGGCGGAGCGCACTGGCGTGGCGTTCGAGGCGGAGGCCGTGCGGCTGCGGTTCGCCTTCGACGAGTCGAGCCTGTACCTGGCGCTGGAAGGACCGGCGAGCGGCGCGCCGGTGGACGTGTACCTCGGGGGCGCCGGTACCGCGACCGGTCTGAGCCTGAACGGACGGGTGCTCGGCTTCCGGGCCACGCACGCGGCCCGCTTCGACGGGGTAGGGGGAGCGTGTCTGGCGCCGCTCGCCGAGCCGGACACGTGCGAGCCGTTGACCGCTGCCGACTCCGATGGGGGCGTGGAGGTGCAGATTCCGTTCGCGCAGCTCGGCGCGCTGGAGTCGGGAGACCTGGTCCGGGTGGCCGCCGACCTCCCGGAGCGGGACGAGGGGCTCGGCGGCGGTGCGGTCTACGCCCTGCAGGTCCCGGACATCTCGACCACGACCGTCGTGATCGACGTCGAGGACCCGGTCGGCGACGACCACGGCCCCGGCACCTACACCTATCCGCTCGACGAGGTGTTCGTGCCCGGCAGCTACGACCTGCGCCGCTTCCAGGTCGGCACCGAACCGGAGCACCTGATCTTCGCGTTCGAGGTCCGCGCGCCGATCGCCAATCCGTGGGGCTCGCCGCGCGGGCTGTCGGTGCAGACCTTCGACGTCTACGTCGACACCGATCCGGGGACCGGGGGCGGCGCTCGCCTGCTGCTGCCGGGCCGCAACGCCGCGCTGCCGGCCGGGTACGGCTGGGAGTACGCGGTCACGGTCGAGGGGTGGGCCTCCGCGCTCTACCTGGCCGGCGCGGACGGAGTTCCGGAGGAGCGCCAGCCGTCGTTCGACCTGGTGGTGTTCCCCGCCAAGGGCCGGATGGTGGTCCGGCTGCCGCGGGGGCTGTTCCCGGAGGGCGATCCCGCGGCGTGGGGATACGCCGCCGCCCTGATGTCGCAGGAAGGGTTCCCATCTTCCGGCGTGCGCCGCGTCCGCGACGTGGAGCCGTCCGCGGCACAGTGGCGCATCGGCGGCGGCTCGGCCGCGGCCAACCAGACCAGGATCCTGGACGCCGCGTGGCCCGAGGCCGGCGTGCAGGAGGAGATGCTCTCCGCCTACCCGGCCGCCACCGGCTCGATCGACGGCTTGACGCCGGACGACTTCGGCCGGATCCCGTTGCTCGTCGCGGACTGAGAGTCAAGGCACTGACCAACCCCGTTGCGCAACACTTGACCGCCAGGTCAGGAATCAGACATATTGTTACCATGTTGCCAACAAGTGGCAGCGTTCGGTCTGGGACCAGGAGCATGGCAGCGCACGCTGAAGAGATCTTCCGCGAGCATGGCGGGCACCTTCGAATGAGTGAAGCCGTCGCTCGTGGGATCACACGCTACATGCTCTACTCACTCAGGGATAGAGGCGTCATCGAGGAGGTGAGTCGAGGGATTTATCGGCTCCGGGAACTGCCTCCAATCGGTAATCCCGATCTGGTCACGGTGAGCCTGCGGTTTCCGAACGCGGTCATCTGCCTGGTTTCGGCGCTCGCCCACCACGGCATCACGACTCAGATTCCACACGAAGTTTCCGTTGCGGTGGCGAGGGGATCCCGGGTCCCGTCACTCGACTATCCGCCGATACGGGCGCACAGATTCTCGGGTGACGCGTATGGAGCAGGTGTCGAAACCGATCTGATCGACGGTGTACCCGTCAGAGTCTATAGCCGCGAGAAGACGCTGGCTGACTGCTTCAAGTTTCGCAACAGGATCGGCATGGACGTGGTGCTGGAGGCGCTGAAGCTTCACAGAACACGATACGGACTTCGTCTCGGGGAGCTTTCGCGTTATGCAAAGATCTGTCGGGTGGAGCGAGTGATGGAGCCCTACCTGGAGGCAACGCTATGAGGTCCCTCCGCAACGTGTCGGCGTCCGTCCGGCAGCGGCTTCTCAACCGGGCACGAAGCGACTGCCGACCGTTCAGCGAGTTGCTCCAATACTTCGCCATGGAGCGATTCCTCTACCGCTTGTCGAAATCCTTGCACGCGCGGCGATTCGTGCTCAAAGGCGCTTTGTTGCTGCGAGTCTGGAACCAGCCGCAGTCTCGCGCGTGAGTCCCATGAGGAACTCGTCCGACCGAACCATCGTCGCGGCGATCGCGGCTCGCCAGGCGGCGTACGCACCATATTCCGAGTTTCGCGTGGGCGCCGCGGTACGGAGCGAGAGCGGCGCCGTCTACACAGGCTGTAACGTCGAGAACGCCGCCTATCCCGAGGGCATCTGTGCGGAGGCGGCGGCGATTGCCGCCATGGTTATGGCCGGCGAGCGCCGCATCGTCGAGATTGCGGTGGCCGGCGGCGGTGAGCACCTGTGCACCCCCTGCGGCGGGTGCCGGCAGAAGATCCGGGAGTTCGCCGCCGACATCACCCCGGTCCTGGTGTGCGGCCCCGACGGGCTTCGGCGGCGCTTCACGCTCGGCGACCTGCTGCCGTCGTCCTTCGGGCCGGACAACCTCGCTTGAGCTCAGCGCTACCTGCTGCCCGCGGCGGCGTGGAGAGCCTGATCGAAGGTCTTGATCTCCTTCACGCCGCGCCGGCCGCAACTCGACAGATTTCCGACGGGAGCGATCTCCTGGCTGCGACATGATACCCGCATCGACCCGCGGTCTTTCTTCAGATTCGGTTACAGCGCCCGGAGACGATCCAAGAGCGCCTTGGCGTGAGGACAGGCGGCTTCGACTCGGGCAGGATCAACTGTCGCGAGCAACTCGAACGAGATCCGGCCTTTGGCATAGGGCTTGGAGCATGCCGCAGTCGCTCTTCGAAGCGCCTCCATCACAGTCCCTTTGGGGACGTCTTCCAACCGAGGCCATTGCTTGAGCGCGCTCTGCCTGAGCTGCGCTCCGAAATACCCTCTCAGCGCAACGACATCGGCCAGAAACCAGGTTTCCATAGCCTGGACCATCAGAAACGCCTGATCGTCTCGGGCGCCAGCGGGCTTGTTCCAGCGATCTCGTGAACGGAGATGTTGCCAGACCGAATGGCTCGCAACCGCTTCTTCGCTGTCCACGAGGAGCAGAGGAATGACGCTTGGAGCCCTTCGTTTGGTGGCGGTGACAAAGCGATCGAACGTCTGTTTGCGTCCGCCTCCGCGGACTATCTGGGTCCTGGTTCCGACACCGGCCGATGCGAAGAAACCGTTCCATGCTTCTCTGAATCGGATGCTCTGTTCCCGACTGTCACCGCCGCCCTCGATGTACAGCTTGGCGGTTACCATCGGTTTCCGCCAAGCTCTCCTGACGTCCAAAGCTCGCCGAGGCGATAGTCTTCCAACCAATGTGCCAGTTCGTCTTTGTCGAGCCGTCGCACCTGAGTCTGTCCGTCGTGTTTTTCGCACACGACGACGCTTGCCGGCACCTCGGTTAGCGCATCGACCAACACATCGGAGTGAGTCGTCACGATGAGCTGCATGCGCTCGGAGGCCACGCGAAGCAGATCAGTCAGCTTGGGTAGCAGATCCGGGTGAAGACCGAGTTCCGGCTCCTCGATGACGACCAAGGGGGGAGGATCGGGGTGCAATAGAACGGCCAGCAGGCACAGGTAGCGGAGTGTCCCGTCGGACAGGCGCGTGGCCGGAATCGTCCGGTTGTCGGTCTCTTCCAGGTATAGCCCCACGGTGCCGCCCGTCACTGGGCACGTGATGTCAATGATGCCGTGGTAAAGATTCTGCAACGCCTTGACGAGTTGTCGTTTGTTCTGACCTTGGAAATGCGACAGTACAAGTGCCAGGTTCGTGCCTTGGTCGTCCAGAAAATCGGCACGGTCGTGGGCGCTCTGACTTCGACGAAACTCCGCGGAGGGACCGAAAGACCAGTTTCGATAAAGGCGAATGCGGCGATATTGCTCCTTCAGATGCCAAAGAGCTGGATAACCTGTCGTTGCAGCCCATGACAGAAGCGATTGATCGGGCTGAGCGTCGCTCGCAAAGTCGATAGCGCCGGGGCGATAACGCGCAACCATACTCGGCGCCGACCATTCACCGACCTTTCTCCTTTTCTCGGCGTTCAATCGGGCTGCCTCCGCGTTGGCTTTCGAGAATTCCATCGCGGCTTTTTCATCCTGCGGGGGGCAATAGTAGGAGAGCGAGGTACGTTCGTTCGCGTGTGCCTCCGAGGGCTCAAGTCGTTCATCGATCACTTCTGGACGACCGTTTCGGTCGGCGATCGTCATCGAGTGGTGAACGAGCCCACCGGGCGGATACCCGATAGAGGCCTCCAGCGTGAAGGACGCGGGCGCCTCTGGCCCCTTCCAGAGCCATTCGCGGACGCCGCCCATACGGGAGATCGGCTCCGAGATGTCACGCGGTGCGGCCTGCAGCAGGGCCATGGCCTCCAGGAAGTTCGACTTGCCCGAGCCGTTCGGGCCGATGAGGACGTTCAAGGGCTCCATCGGCAGGTCGACTCCTTCTGGGCCGAAGGACAGGAGGCCCGAGACCCTCAATCTATGGAGCAACATGTGCAACGCTCACTGCGTCTCATGGGTCGGCCGAGTATATCCGACGGGAGCGACCTCATGGCCGGGAGAGTAGAGCCTCTCGCTCCGCGGGTGCATCAGGCGGGAGATGCGCGATGCCTGACAGGTCGCTCGTGAGCTATGATCGGACCCCAACCAAGCGGCCATGGCTCCAGAGACGGTTCTCATCGGATACCTTTCCAAGCGGTTCACCGAAGCAGCGGGGGACATCCACGCGCCGGCGTACGCGGGTGTCGAGGAGATTTGCAGCGTCAGCGAGTGCTTCGCCAAATCGCCGCCCGACTGGGTGGACAAGTGGGCCCACAACACGGAGACGTGGCTGTTCGACGCGCCGGAGTTAGCTTGGACGGTCGTGCCGGCCACGGATCTGGAGCGGTACCGGCTCTACGCGTACCGTCTTCTGCCGACGTTGTTCCACGAGTCGGGCCGGGAGACCCACCATCCGCTGCCGGAGCTCGCGGCGGTCCCCACTCCGGACGGGTTCTCGTGCTTGGGGTACGACGCCGTGGTGCGCGACCCGGGCGGGCGCCGCTCGGAAGGCTGGCCGATGGTCCCGAGATTCGGCTGTTCGCCGTTGTCATGCAACTACATGGCGGCGGAGTACCCGGTGAACCGGTACTGCCTGGTCGACGATCTGGATACCGCCATCCCGATGGCTCGCGACTTCGCTACCGGCAACTGCGAGCCCGGCCCATACTGCGTGGTCGAGGTCTGGCGCCACGATCGGTAGCCGCGCTGCGGCCGTTCACCCTGTCCCCGGTGTCGTTTCGTCGCGGCGATAGCGGCTGGCCAGGTACTCCTCGACCCATCTGCGGGAGCTGCGCCACTGACGGTCGGAGGTTCGCGTGGCGCGGAGCCGTCCTCGGTCGGCCGCCACGCGCAGGGCCGAGGCCTTCATGCCGGGGGTCTCCAGCGCGGCGAGTGGCACGAGCCTGTCAGGGTCGGCCACTGCCGGGATGACGAAGCGGTGGAGGCTGTCGAGGATCGCCCGCGCGAGCATCTCTCCGAGCGCGCTTGCGTCTCCCGTGTCCGCTCGCTGCAGAGCGCGCACGTACCGTGCGCGGTCGCGCTTGTAGATGATGGCGGGCGGATAGCCGTGGCGGACCAGGATCAGATTGAGGATCAGCCGTCCGGCGCGGCCGTTGCCGTCGAGAAACGGGTGAATCTGCTCGAAACGGCTATGGATCTCGGCGAGGGCTTTGGGAAAGATCGCTCCGCCGGGATCGAGGGCGTTCACGCGGTCTATCCAGCTTGCCATCTCCGCGGAGATGAAAGGCCAGGAGACGGGGGTCATGCCGCCGGGGAAGGGATGGATGTCGTGTTCCCGGAAGCTCCCGGGCGCCTCGCGCGGTGTCGCGTCGGCGTGCGGTGCAACGCTCCAGGCGGAGCCCATGGCCGTCCGGTGAACCTGCCGGATCTCGGCGAGGGTCAGGACGCTGCCGGGGTGCGTGAGCCCGGCCGGGGTGATGGCCTGCCGGTAGACCCAGTCCGATGCATCGGCGTAGCCCTGCACCTCCAGGTACTCGCGGAGCTCCTTGTTACCGACCGCCCGGCCTTCCCGGAGCAGCTCCGCGACCTGCTTGAGCACCAGCGTGTTGCCTTCGATGGCGGTGGAGTGATGGGCCTCCTCGTACCAGATGTCACGCCAGATGCCGGCGGCGTCCTCGGGAGCGGGCAGACCGCCCATGCGCTCGCGGAGCTCGGCGATCTGGGCGTCGAGCCGGCGATACACGTCCGTGCGCCGCGGCCGGCCGCGGCCTCGGGAAATGTGTTCGCTCATGGAGCATCAAAGTTACCGAACATAATTTGTTGAGTCCATGGGATATTTTTTCAACCGAACACATTCTCGGGCGGTCTGCGGGAGATGCCGGAGGACCTACCTTGGCCGGGCATGGTCTCGTACACTCGTCCGGTGATGATGCGCGCCAGCGCACGGGTAGCCCTGGGCGCGACCGTGGCGCTCGCCGCGCTGAGCTGCTTCTTGCTGCCGGACGAGGAGGAGGTGCTCTCGCCCGATCTGCTGCAGGCGCCGCAGATCACCTTCCGCACCGTGGTCGCCGAGCTCGGGGCGATCGAGCGCAAGACCATCGTCACCGGCCAGTTCGTCTACCGGGAACAGCACCCGGTCTTCTTCCGGGACCGCGCCGGCCCGCTGCGGGCGCTGCACGTGGACTGGGGCGATGCGGTCGAGGCGGGACAGCTCCTGGCCGAGCTCGACACACAGGCGCTGCTCGACCGGATCGCACTGCAGGAGCTGGATCTGCGCCGCGCCGAGTTGCTCCACCAGCGGGCGCTGGCCACCGGCGCGGACCGGTTCACGGTGGCGCTGGCCGGGCTCGACCTGGAGCGCGCCCGGCTCGTCCTCAGCCAGCTTCGGGACGAGCTGGGCCGGTCGCGCCTGTTCGCCCCGATCGCCGGCCGGGTCGTGTACGTCGCATCGGTGCAGCCGGGGGAGCACGTGGCCGCCTTCCGCACGGTGGTGCAGGTGGCCGATCCGAGCGACCTGGTGCTCAGCTACCACGGTCAGCAGCGGCGTGACTTCGTCGCCGGTGCGGCCGTCAGCGTGGTGATGGCCGGCGACACCTACGCGGGCGAGGTGATCGCGACGCCGGCCTCGGCCCCGCCGGACGCGACCGATGATGAGGCGGCGAGGGTGCTGATCCGGGTGGACGGGCTGCCGGCGCGCGTCACGGCAGGCGCCAGCGCGGTCGTCCACCTGGTGCTGGAGCGCCGGGAAGGCGTGGTCGTGGTGCCTCGCTCGGTGGTGGAGACCTACGTGAACCGCACCTACGTGCAGGTGCTGGAGGACGGGCTCCCGGTCGAGCGGGACGTGGATGTCGGCATCGAGACGCCGACCCGCGCGGAGATCAGGACCGGCCTGAGCGCGGGCGAGGCCGTCGTCCTGAGGTAGGCCGGCCACGCTGTCGCTGCTGATCCGCAAGACGCTGGCCTCCGGCTGGCTCGCCGTGGCCCTGCTCGGCAGCGCGGTGACGTCCGCCGGCCTGCTGGCCGCGATCCCGATCTACACCGACGCGGTCCTGCAGCGCCTGCTGGTCAAGGAGCTGGAAGCCCGGCAACGCGAGCGCGGCCGCCATCCGGGACGCACCAGCGCGATGATCAACCTGTTCCGGGCGGCGTCTGCCGAGGAGCGCGGCGAGCGGTTCCGGGAGCTGGATGCCGCCATCGGGGGCGCGATCCCGTCGCTCGGCCTGCCGGTCCTGGCGCACACCACGCAGCTCACGCTCTCCTACCTCCGCCAGGACAACGGGCGCGACGGGGCGCGGCTGTTCATGTCGGTGGAGGCGCTCGACGGGCTGCTCGACGAGGTGGAGCTGGTGCACGGGCGCGCCTTCGGCGCCAGGGACGACGGGGTGCTGGAGGCAATCATCTCCGAGTACGTGCTGCGCGACCGTCCGGTGCTGCTCGGCGACGAGCTGCAGGTGAGCTCGATCGCGCCCGGCGGACCGGCCTTCACGGTGCGGATCGTGGGCGTCTACCGCCCGGCCGCCGACTCCCGGCTGTTCTGGCCGTACGGCCTGCGCCAGTACGACGACAGCCTGCTGGTCGACTCCGGCGAGTTCCGCAGGCGATTCCTGGCGGGTCCGGCCTCCCATGTCGCGCAGGTCCGCTGGCACTACGCGCTGGACTACCACGAGCTGCGCGTCGCGGCGCTGGGCGAGGTGCTGCAGCGGCATCACGAGTTTCTGCGCATGGCGGAGCCCGCGCGCGTGCAGGTGCAGTTCCCGCTTCGGGAAGTGATCGACACCTACCTGGTGCGCGCGGAGCAGCTCCGCCTGACGCTGACGCTGCTGCTGGTCCCGGTGGCGCTGCTGCTCAGCTTCTTCACCTACCTGGTCGCGCGCCTGTTGGTCGAGTCGGAGCGCGACGCCATCGCGACGCTGCGCAGCCGCGGCGCCGGCGCCGAACAGGTGGTCGGCGTCTACCTGGGACAGGCGGCGGTGCTGGGCGTGCTGGCGCTGGCGGCAGGGCCGCCGGTGGGACTGTTCATCTCGGCCGTGATCGGCGCCGCGGACGGCTTCCTGGTCTTCGTGGACCGCGCGTCGCTGCCGGTGGCGCTCTCGCTCCGCGCATGGCTGTTCGCGGCGGCAGGCGCGGCGTTGTTCGTGCTCACCACCGTGGCGGCGGCGGTCACCGCGCGCGGGTCGATCGTCGAGCGCAAGGCGGCGCAGGCACGCCGGGAGTCGCGCGCCCCGTTCTGGCACCGCCTCTACCTGGACGGCGCGCTGCTGGCGGTCGCCGCCTACGGGTACCTGCGCTTCACGGGCGGCGGCGAGGGGATGTCACCGGCGGGGACGGAGGAGAGCGCGCCGCTCGACCCGCTCCTGTTCGGGGTGTCGGTCGCCTTCATCCTGGGCTGCGGACTGGCGCTGCTGCGCCTGCTGCCACCGGCGGTCCGGGCCTTGGCGGCGGTAGGCGGCAGCCGCTGGCCGGCTCCGCTGTACGCGGCCCTCATACAGGTGGGCCGCGCGCCCGCGAATGGGCAGCTCGTTGCCCTGTTCCTGCTGTTGGCGGTCGCCCTCGGCATCTTCAACAGCCAGGCGGCGCGCACGATCAACGCCAGCCTGGTGGACCGTGTCGCGTATCGCGTGGGTGCCGACATCGTGGTGGAGCCGTACTTCCCGAGCGCGGCGCCGGCCACGGCCGCGCCGATCGACGCCCCGGTGTCCGCGGCCGTCTCCGGCGTCGCGGCCGGGGCGCTCCGCGAGCCTCCCTACCACGCCTTCGGCCGTTTGGAAGGCGTGGAGCGGGCCACGCGCGTCTTCCGCCGAGCGCGGGCCACGGTGCGCCTTCCGGACGGAGCGACCACGCATGCGCAGGTCCTCGGGGTGGTGGCGCCGGAGTTCGCACAGGTCGCCTACTTCCCGCCCGGCCTGTTGCCGCGGCACCACTACCGCTACGCCCAGGCGCTCGCTTCCAGCCCGCTGGCGCTGCTGGCCGGCAGCGCGCTGCGCGACCGCCACGGCGTGCGCCTGGGCGACCGCATCGAGGTGCGCTGGAGCGGGCAGCCGGCACTGGCCGGATTCGTCGTCGGCTTCGTCGACCACTGGCCCACCTTCAACCCACTCGGAGAGGAGCGCTGGCTGACCGGCATCCCTGACCGCCGGGGACCGACGAACCTGGTCGTCGCCAACCTCGCCTACCTGCACGCAAAGCTGGCGCTGGAGCCCTACGAGGTCTGGCTGGACACGCGCGACGGCGCCTCGAGCGCGGCGGTGTATGCCGCCATGCGGGACGAGGGGCTGGTGGTCGAGCGGCTGTACGACACGGCTCAGGTGCTGCTCGGCGCCCGCAACGACGCCATGGTGCAGTCCACCAACGGCGCGCTCACCCTGGGCTTCGCGATCGCCATGCTCACCAGCGTCGCCGGCTTCATCGTCTTCTGGGTCATGGCGCTGCGCACGCGGACGCTGCAGTTCGGCGTGCTGCGCGCGATGGGGCTGCGGCCCGGTCAGGTGACGGCGATGCTGATCACGGAACTGCTGGTGCTGGCGGCGGGCGCGGCGCTGATCGGCTTCGCCGCCGGCCGGCTGGCGGCCGACCTGTTCATACCGCTGGTGCAGGTGGCCGAGGGCGCCGCACAGGTGCCACCGTTCCGCGTCACCGCACTGCGGGCCGACTTCCTGCGCGTGTACGCCGTGGTGGCCGCCTCGCTGCTGGTCCAGTCGGTCGTGTTCCAGCTCTACGTGGCGCGCGTCTCCGTTCACCAGGCGCTCAAGCTCGGCGAGGAGTGAGCGAAGCGAACCTCACTCCAAGAGTGAGTCGCGCCGTTCGCGGTATGATTCCGCGGGGGAAAACCGATGAGCGACCTGGAATTCACCGACACGCACGTACACTTCTACGACCTGCGCGACCCCGGCCTGCACTACTCGTGGCTGGTCCCGGATGCCGAGGAGGATCCCGACCTGGGCAACCACGACGCGCTCAAGGCGGTCCGTTACTGGGCGGACGACTTCATCGCGGAGTCGCGGCTGGCCGGCACGACCAAGGCCGTGCACGTTCAGGCGGCGATCGGCATCGAGGATCCGGTGCAGGAGACCCGCTTCGTACAGGGGTTCGCCGACCGCCTGGGGTTCCCGCTTACCATCGTTGCCTTCTGCGACCTGACCTCAGCCGACGCCGAGCGCGTGATCGAGCGGCACGTCGAGTATCCGGGAGTGTGCGGGATCCGCGACCTGCGCTACGACGACTACCTGACCGACCCGCGCTGGGAGCGGGGGTATGCGCTGCTGGAGCGGCACGGGCTGGTCTGCTGCGACGATCCGTTGGTGCCGGTCATGGGCGACGCCGTGAACCTGGTCAAGCGTTACCCCGGAATCACCTATTGCATCGACCACACCGGCTTCCCGCGGCGGCGCGATCCCGAGTACTTCGAGGAGTGGAAGCGCGGCATGCGCTCGCTGGCCGCCCTGGACCACACGGTGGTCAAGATCTCCGGGCTGGGGATGTGCGACCACCGCTGGACGGTCGACTCGATCCGCCCCTGGGTGCTGGAGTGCATCGACGCCTGGGGGGTTGAGCGCTCGTTCTTCGGCACCAACTGGCCGGTGGACCGGCTGTTCTCGTCCTATACCGACGTCATCGGGGCATACCGGCAGATCATCGCCGGCTTCAGCCACGACGAGCAGGTGGCGCTGTTCTCCGGCAACGCCGACCGCATCTTCCGCCTCACGCCGGCTGAATGAGCGCGCTGCGCGCCGGGGTGGCGCGGCGGCTGATCAACCCGCCCCTCGGCATCAAGCGGCCGGGAATCCGGCTGTTCGCCGACCCCATCCAGGCGATCGAGAGCGACCTGACCGCGACCGTCCTGGTGCTGGCGGCCGGGGACAGCCGTGCGGCGATCGTCGCCTGCGACCTGTGCGCGATCCCGGTGTCGGTGGTCGATCGCCTGCGGCGGAGGATAGCCGCCGTGCTCGACACGACGGTCGATCACGTCCTGATCAACGAGAGTCACACGCACTCGGGGCCGGCGCTTCCGGAGTTCATCCCCGAGCCGCCGGAGCAGGCCGCGGTCCAGCAGGCGTACCAGGACACGATGGAGGAGGCGGTGGTGCAGGCGGCCCAGGAGGCGGGCGCCACCCTGCAACCGGCGCGGATCGGTGCCGGCTGGGGCGAGTGCGCGATCGCTGCCTATCGGCGCGAGCGGAGAGCGGACGGCAGCGATCACCTGGCCGAGGTGCCGGGAGCGCCGACCGACCCGTCGGTGGGTGTGGTGCGCGTCGACGACCTCGGCGGCCGGCCGATCGCCACCCTGTTCAGCTACGGCTGCCACCCGGTGACGATGGGTCCTCATTCGCACGTGGCCTCCTCGGATTTCCCCGGGGCCGCCCGTGAGGTAGTGGAGGGGGCGCTGGACGGCACGGCGCTCTTCCTGCAGGCGTGCGGCGGCAACATCAACCCGGTCACCGGCATCGGCGCGGAGGTCGACTGCCGCGACAACAAGAACCGGATCGGCGCCATGCTCGGCGGCGAGGTAGTCAAGGTGGCGGCCGGCATCCGCACGCACGTGCGGCGCGGTGCGAAGCGCCCGATCGACACGCTGGCCTCCGTTTCGGTGTGGCCGTGGGAGCCGGTGCGCGGAGAGTCGGACTGCGCGCTGGCCGCGACGGAGTGCACGCTGAACCTGGACTTCGTGGATCTGCCGTCGCCGGAAAAGGCGCAGGCCATTCACGACCACTGGCACCGGGAGCTCGCGGAGGCGCAGTCCGCGGGCGGGCACCGCTGGGACGTGGAGATCGCGAAGCGGTTCGCCCACTGGTCGGAGCGGCTGGTGGCGGCGGTGCGCGACGGCGCCCCTCGGTTGCCGATGCCCGTGCAGGTGCTGCGCGTCGGCGACATCGCCTGGGTTGGCATCGGCGCCGAGGTGTTCTTCGAGACCGGCCTGACGATCAAGGCGAGATCGCCGATCGCCCACACGCAGGTGTTCGGCTTCAGCGCCGGCTGCCGGACCTATCTGCCGCGCGCCGAGGACTACCCGGACGGCGGCTGGGACATCGATGCCCGCTACGCGGTCCCGGACCTGTTCTTCCAGGCATACAGCATGCCGGTCGCGCTGCGCCCGGACTCCGCGGAGCGTGTCACGGCGGCAGCGCTGGGCCTGCTCCAGCAGGCAGCGCAACAGATGCCGTCGTCGATCGAAACCGCTCGCGGAAATCCATGAGCTGGAGGTAGTGAGAGATGTATCCGCTTGATCCATCAGTCGCAGGCATGGTCGTAGCGGTCGCCTTCTTCGTGACGGCAGGAGGAGTGTTGGTGCTGCGACCCCTCGCGAAGCGTCTTGGAGATATTCTGGAGTTGATCACGAAGGAACGCCGCTCCGGTGTGGAAGCGGACGTGCGACGAACGCGCGAGCTCCTTGAGCAAATGGACGCCCGGCTCCACTTGATCGAAGAGCGGCAGGATTTCACCGAGCGTTTGCTGGGCCCGGCCACCGAAACGAACAGCTCACCAAAGGCGGACGAAGAGGACTCGACCAGCACGGCTTCCACCGGCGGCTGACCCGGCGGAGAGGATCGGTCCATGGCCTCCGCCCGTACACGGGCCGTCGCCAGGGCATGCGTGGAGCACTTGCGCCGCGAGCTTCCGAGCGTCCGACCCCGCGGCGTGCGGAGCGCCTTCGTGAACGGCAGCTACCCGCGCGGTCGGCTTGTCTTGTCAGTTAAGGCTCGGGGCAGACGGTGGCGGCGGGACGATTCCCTTCTGCATCAACCACTCGTCGATCAGCTTGTAGATTTCCGCGATCTCTTCGTCTGAATGTCCGTGAGCATGCATCCACTCCTCGAACGGTCGTTCACCTGCAATCATGCGGCTGAGCAGATCCCGAAAGTCGGACTCCGACACGCCGCATGCATCGAGCTGCACCTCTCCGCTGGCAGGGATGACACCATCGGCGATCAAGTCCAGCAGCGCGCGTCGATTCTCTCGAACCAATCGATCGACGCAGTTGCGGACAGCCGCCCTTCGGGATTGGCTGAACCGGCGCATTTCCATCTGCGTGTCGAGATGCTCCCGGACCCTGGCGATCCCACCCCTGGCAAGCCAGCTTCTCAGATCGTCCACGGAGCTGCCGACCGATCGGAAGCGGTCGTGCTTCATGACTTCGAGCGCATACCCGAAACTGCCTCGAAAGAACTCTTCCCAACCGTCATCTTCCAGATGCTCGATCAGCGACATGTCACTATCCTCCTGGCGCCTTGCTGGTACCGACTATGGGCTGCACAGGTGGTAACTCTCCCAGCCGAGCCGCCAGATGCGCGGCTCAATGATGACGAGAGACGCGTCGAATTCGCGGTATGCAGGCATGAACGACATCATATCACGTAGGGACGGACCATCGTTACTGTAACCGACCGCCCAGAGCGCCGTCGATCGGGGGCACTTGCTGGTCACACCCGTCGGGTCAGTTCCGGCTCGCAGGGCGTTCCAGAGCCCCTACAGCGCGATCGCTCTCCAACCAAGGCTAGGACTTGACAGGTCCCTATCGAGTTGATCACTGTTGCTGTGGAGGCTTTGGGGCCGCTTCGGCGCTCCATTGCCTTTTTGTTCTCACGGCACGCCATCGCACTCGGCCTGTGTACGGAGGTCGGTGATGCGCGCGAAGCTCCAGATTCCAAATTCCGGGTTGTCCATCCGGCTCCGAGTGGCCCGGTAGCGCAGATTGGCGACTTGGGCCGAGAACTGCGACAATTCGGACCGCGCGGGCTTGATCATCCGGGACGTGCGAAAGCCCCATGATATGACGTAAGCGACTAAATCAGCAATCTGTACGCCGGTGGTGAGGTCGCTGTGCACGAAAAAAGGCTCGGGCCCAGCGCTATAGCGGCGACCGAACGAACGGACCTCTTCCTGGTGCAGGCGCTGGATGATCTGGCGCACGGCCCGATCCTGGATTGCCACTCCGGCCAGCACTTCATAAGGCGATGCCGAGCAGTCGTGACCGCTTTCGTCGACGAAAAGGAACCAAGCCACGGCGAGAGGATACCGGATGGCGCGTCGACGCCGCAACGAGGGGTAGACGCCAAGCGACGGAATCGGCACATTGCGTCCATGAATCTACGTTGGCATGTCTAACATGATTGGAACAACCACGTGGGACGAGTATATCGAGTCCGTGCGGCGGTACCTGACCACTGGACGAATCGACAGCGACGAATTGAATTACAAACGTGAGGTAGCGCGAGAGCTCGGACCCGTACGCGCGGCCGTGCTCTCCGGCAACGGCAACTGGCTCGATCTCCTGAAAAAGGTCACTCCTGACCATGTGAACAACCTATGCGGCTTCAGGGGCCGCGACGGTCTACTGAAGTGGTTCGGTGCGGATCCGGATGGAGCGTCGGATGCATTGGCGAAGCTCTGGGCACGGTACGAGCAGGCGTCCGGGCCGCCCACAGCCGATGTGATCGAGCGCGTCCGTGCGTTCGCAGGGCGATTGCCCCAGGAGGTGATCAGCGGCGGTGGAACACGGATGAGGCCAATCTCCTTCCTACTGATGGGACTGGACGCCGAGCGATTTCCCCCGTTCATGACGACGGTGTTCGCCGCCGCCTACGAACTGACGAAGTATCAGGGTCCTCTCAAGGACGCGGACGAGGCAGCGCTGTATCAGCACGCGCTCGGTTTCCTCGACCGGCTCATTGAGGAGTCGGACAAGCTCGACAGGCCGCGTACCCGCCTCGAAGCGCAGTCGGTAGTGTTCGGGATATGGTATCCCCTGGACCAATTCAGTGCGCGTGCGAAGAGTTTCTCGTCGGCCATGTCCAAGGGCAACAAGGAGGACGCACAGGAACATCTCGGGAAGATGGCGCGGCTGCTCGACCGGTTGAAGGAGCACGAGTCCGTGAACCGCCACAGGGAGTTTTCGGATCGCTATCGCGCGTGTGAGAGGGAATATGACGAGCGGTTCGGTCCTGGGCCACCGCGACCGGACCCTCAGCCCGACTTGCAATCGCTGGCCAAGGAGCTCCTGCTCGACGTCGGCGCCCTTCGCACGATAGGGAGACTGCTCGACGACAAGCGCCAAGTCATCTTTCAGGGACCGCCGGGCACCGGTAAGACCTACGTCGCGCGGAGATTGGCCGAACACCTCGCCGGGTCGCCGGATCGCGTGTGGATCGTCCAGTTCCATCCGTCCTACGCCTACGAGGACTTCGTGCAAGGGTTTCGCCCCGGCCTGCAAGGAGGGCAGCCCGGCTTCGTGCTCAGGAACGGGCCGCTGCTGGAGGCGGCGAAGGCCGCGCGCGAGAAGCCCGATGTGAAGCACTTCCTGGTGATCGACGAGATCAACCGGGGCAATCTGGCCAAGGTATTCGGCGAGCTCTACTTCCTGCTGGAGTACCGTGGCGAGCAGATGCGCCTGCAGTATGCCGACGACGGCGAGCGGTTTGCCCTGCCGGGCAACCTCTATCTCATCGGCACCATGAACACTGCCGACCGTTCCATCGCACTGGTGGACTTGGCGCTGCGGCGTCGTTTCCATTTCTTTGAGTTCCACCCCGACAAGCCGCCGATCCGAGGACTGCTGCGTCGTTGGCTGGACAGGCACGCGCCCGACATGGCGTGGATCGCGGAAGTCGTCGACCGCGCCAACGCGAAGCTGCGCGACCGACAAGCGGCGATCGGGCCGAGTTACTTCATGAAACCTGACCTCGACAGCGAGATGGTCGGCCTGGTCTGGGAGCACAACGTGCTCCCCTACGTCGAAGAGCGGTTCTACGGCGAGCACGACCGCGTCGACGAGTTCCGCCTCGACAAGCTCCGCGGCGAGGTGAAGCCGGACGGCGGCGACAAAGAGCCGGACGAGTCGATGCGCAAGGTCCTGGATACGCCGGTGACGGAAATGAAACTGTCGACGGAACACCGGACGACCCGCGTCCAGAACTGCTTCAGTACGCACGGCATCCGTACGATCGAAGACCTGACCCGCAAGAACGCCGAGGAGATAGACACTATCTCTGGCTTGGGGCGAGATTCGCGCGAGGAGATTGAGGCGTGGCTGTCAGAGCATCATCTGCAATTGGGAACCGACTACCGTGCGGCGAGCCGACACTTGACGGACGACAACAACGACGATGCGGCGACTTGATCTGCAAGAGTACGTGCGGAGCGATCCGGTGCCGCTCTTGCCGGCCGAGCGCGACAAGCTCGGCGACATCCTCACGTCACTGACGATCGAGCCGGCTTCTGGCGCCGAGGGGGCATACCACCTGACGCCCGGCTCCACCGTCGGGTCGCTCGACATCGGCGATCTGGCGGTGTCCATCCGGCCCAAACTGGACATCTCGCGCGTGCTGTTTCTGGCCTCCTACGCGATGGGGGCGTTCGAAATCCGGGAGGAGCGCTTCGACTTCGAGGAGGCGCCGACGTTGGTGGAGGCGTTGGCGTCGGCGCTGGCCGCTGCCGCCCGGCGGACGTTCGCTCGCGGGTTGCTCCACGGGTATCGGATCGAGGAGGAGGCGCTGCACACCGTGCGCGGCCGCATCCGCATCGACGACCAGATTCGGCGTCGGTTCGGCGTCCCCGTGCCTGTCGAGGTCCGCTACGACGAGTTCACCGAAGACATCACCGTGAACCGATTGGTGAAGGCGGCCACTGCACGGCTGGGCCGGATGCGGCTGCGCTCGCCGCGTTCCCGCGAAGGTCTCCGGTGGATCGGTGCCCGGCTGGAGCATGTGTCGCTGGTCGAGTTCCCCGGCGCTCCTGAGGTCACGTTCGATCGACTGAGTGATCACTACCGCGAGGTAGTGGCGCTGTCGCGGCTCATCCTGAGACATACCTCATTCGAAACGGACCGCGGCCGCGTCCAGGCGCCGGGATTCCTGATGGACATGAACGCCGTGTTCCAGGGCTTCGTGACGCAGGCGCTGCGGGACGCGCTCCGGGTCTCGGATCACGTATTCCGCTCGGACGAACACGTGCGCGGTGTCACCCTCGACGAGGCGGGGAACGTCACGCTCAAACCCGACCTATCGTGGTGGGACGGCTCGACCTGCACATTCGTGGGCGACGCAAAATACAAGCGGATCGGGTATGAGCACGCACCCAACGCCGACCTCTATCAACTCCTCGCCTATGCGACGGCTCTCGACCTGCCGGGCGGGCTCCTGATCTATGCGTAGGGCGAGGCGGAGTGGGCGGTACATCAGGTCCAACATGTGGGGATACGGCTGAAGATCGCCGCGCTCGACCTGTCCGGGACGATCGACGAGCTGCTCGCGCGCATCGACGAGTTGGCGGCGATGATCCAGGCACTGCGCCGTGAGTCTCGCCACGTGAGCCGCGCCGCATAGGAGCTGCCTCTCGGCCAGCGCTTGCGCCTGAATCCCGTAGCGATTGCGCTGGTCGTTCAAATTGAGGGACTCAGACTATCCCCAGAGGCGGCGTTTCCCTACCGTCCGGCGTTGCTGCCCGAACGCGCGTTCGATGGTAGCAGCGCCACCATCCGCGTGGAACGGTCGTCGCTCGGAGCGATGGGGCGGGTCCTGCGGTGACGTGCCGGCCGTTCGGTGCCATGCTCGTTGGACCGCCGGCAGGAGGGCGACGCAGCCATATGATCGACTTTCCGAGGTCGCTGTTCACGCGCAAGTCGCAGCCGTGGCATACGCACCGGTACTACCGGTACCACGGCGGGTTCGTGGGCGTGCCGGGGCAGGCGTACCACGTGCGGTTCACGCTGGAGGCGGCCTGCACGGTCGAGCACCACGCCTCCGGCACCACGGCCGAGCTGTTCCTGGGCGCGCCGTGCCGGAGCGAGTACACGATCGCCAGCCGCAACCTGTTCCAGGTGCCGAGCGGCGAGTACCGCATGGCGTTCAGCCGCACCGCGAAGCTGAACCTGGCCACCGGACCCTCGACCGAGCCGGAGCCGGCAAGCACGGAGCCGCTGCGTGCCGGCTATCAGGACCACACCATCGACGTCCGCGCGTTCGCCCACCCCACACGTATCACGGACGCAGGCGGGGTGGTCGGGGCGACCCTGCGTCACGACCTGCTCAACGCGCAGAGCCGCTACGTCCGCGACGGCTTCACCGTGACGGTCGAGTACCCGGTCAACCTGATCAACCTCAACGAGGAGGACGCCGAGTTCCAGGTCTGCACCGGGCCCGTCCTGCTGCCCGACCTGGCCACCTGGGACGGGCAGCAGCCGGCGCGCGTATTCCTGGCGCACGCCGCCTTCTCGGCGTTCGACCACGTGGAGTTCATCCTGCGCCGGCAGGTGGACGCAGCGCCGGAGGAGCGGCGGTGGCTCGACCGGCCGCGCGGCCGCGACCGTTTCGAGCTCATCGATCCCGCGGTTGCGCCGCCGGACCACCCGCCGCGGCGGCCTCGCCCGTACGCCTTCAACGAGGTCTGGGAGCTGCCCGCGGAGAACGCGATCCTGGCCGCGGCCAACGACGCCCCGCGTCGCTGAGAACTACTGCCGATCCGACACCAGCCGCAGCAGGTGCTCCTCGTCCCGGCACTCCAGGGCGGCCTGCACCAGCGCCGCGGTGGCGACGCCCTGCAATTCCGCCAAGCGCCGCGGCAGCGCTGCGGAGACCGGCAGCCCCCGCGACTTGAACACCTGCAACACCGCCGCCCTCTGCGCCTCCAACCGGCCTGCTTCGTGACCTTCCGCATGGCCCTCGGCGCGGCCCTCCATGCGCTCTGCGCGCAGGAACGGATCGTCATCAGGACCCGTGCCCTCCGCCGCACCCAGCGTCCGCCCGATCCGGCGCAGCGCCGCCGTGGTGGCGTCCGACAGCTCGGCCTCGTTCAGCGCGCGGTGAATCTCCTGCGCCGTCCACCCCGGAAACGTCCGGCTGCTCTGCACCGTGCGATAGCCGCCATCCCCCGGCGCGTGGATCGTCAAGCCCGGCCGCAGTCCCCGCGGACGGCTCGGCGACGACTCGTCCGGCACCTCGACCCAGACCTCCGGGAAGCCCCACGACTCGTACAGCGAGAGCTTGCCGCGGCGTACGTCGGTGGTGTTGTCCACCTCCAGCACGACGTCCGGCAGCACGTCGCTGCCCACCTCGATCGCGGGACCCGCCGGCCGTGTGGCGCGCGGGTGCAAGTACACCGTCTGATCCGCCTCCAGGATGCGCAGATAGGCGCCCTGCTCGTCGCGCATCAGCAGGTCGGCGGCGCCCAGAGTGCCGATCGGCGATCCGCGCGTCTGGGCGATCAGCGTCAGCAGCTCGCGGAGCCGTTGCCCCGGGTGTTCGTGGTAGATGCTGACCGGTTCGCACACCATGGCGATTTCCGTCGTGGCGTCCCAGTACTCGATGCGGCGATCGCAGTCGGCGATCTCCTCCCGCGAAATGCGTACCGGCTGGCAGCCCGGAAACTCCAGCAGCGCCGGCTCGGCGTACTCCGCCGGTCGCGCGACCGTGTCAACGCGGTGTTCAGCCATCCTTGCCAACCATAACGCAACGAACGGCGCCCGTGCATTTCGGGAAGCGATTCCGGCGTCTGCGCCTCCGAGCCGGCGCGCGCACCGGGTTTGACCTGGGGCCGGCGGCGGGTGTCTGATGTCCGCGCCATGGCAGATGATCAGACCCTCAAGGACAAGGTCCGTTCGGGCGCTCCGCTCCTCGGCGCCGCGGTGCCGATGTTTTCCGACCGCGCGCGGCTGGCCCAGCTAGCCGCCCGGCACCGGTACGACTGGTTCCAGGTCGACGCCCAGCACTCGGCATTCGCGGAGGTCAGGCTGCGCGACTTCTGCCAGATCGCCGGTGAACTGTCGATGCCGGTGGTGCTGCGCATCAAGCACACGCGCCTCACCTTCCTGATCGGCAACCTGCTGGACCTGGGTCCGGTCGGCATCGAGGTGCCGCAGGTGGAACTGGAGTCCACGGTGGACGAGGCGGTGGCCAACTTCTACTACCCGCCGCAAGGCGTGCGCAGCCTGGGCGGCCAGGACCGCTACGGCTTCGCCGACCAGTCACTCGACGAGTACATCGAGCTCTGGCACCGCACCGGCGTGCTGGCCATGCAGATCGAGTCGATCACCGCCGCCACGGCCGCGCGCAAGCTCGTCAGGCCCGGGGTCGACTTCGTCACTTTCGGCCCCTCAGACCTCACCGTGAACATCCGCGGCTACCCCAATCACGCCCTCAAGACGGTCGAGGACTGCGTCGCCTACGTGGCTCACGACCTGCAGGGCACGGGCGTGCGCCCCTGCATGCGCGTGGCGGCCGGCGACGACGCGTCGCACTTCCAGGACATGGGAGTGACCATGTTCCTGGAGAACAACATCCCGTAGTCAGGCGGGGCGGACCGGGTCCAGCCCGGAGGGGGTGACCCGGATCCGCTGCGCGCGGGCCAGGGTCTGGAAGGTGTCCCAGTACACGTAGAGGACCTCGTCCGGGGCGACCTCGACCATCGTGCCCATCGCCCAGAGGCCGGTGTCGATCATCGTGCCCTGGTCCCAGGTCAGCCCGTCGTCGTGGCTGCAGTGCAGGGTCAGCCCCGGCATGCGGTGGGCGATCAGCAGCGCCCCGGAGGCGGTCCGCACCATGTTGGGCGAGGCGTAGCCCGTGAACGGCCCGCGCACGGCCGGTCCCCAGCTCCGGCCGCCGTCGTCCGACCAGCTCTCCCACATCACGTGCGAGTAGATCGGCCGCATGTAGGCGGCGACGCGGCCGGAGCCGAGCTCCACCGCCGTGCACTCGGTGAGGTCCAGGTTGCCTTCCATCGGCGTGCCGTCGTCGTGGAAGCCGGGCGTGTCGACGTTCACCGGCGGCGTCCAGGTGGCGCCGTCGTCGTCACTTCGCGCGCAGAACGCCTGGCAGTGCCAGGAGCCCCAGGTGTGGAGCGGCAACGGGTTGTCGTGCATGTCCTTGCCGAGCAGCAGAAAGGACAGCATGCCGCCGTCGGCCAGGTTCAGGAAGCCCATCGGCGCCAGGCTCTGCACCGGCGGGTCCTTGGGAGGCCCGACGTGCAGGTTGGTGGTGCCGGCCTCGGTCCAGGTGCGGCCTCGGTTGCTCGATTCGAACACCAGCTTGTGGTCGGTACCGGGCAGCATGGCGATCAGGCGCCCCCGCGGGGTGAGGTGCATGCGCGCCGGCGACCAGGAGCTCGCCACTTCGCCCAGGCCGAGAGGCTGCAACTCCGACCAGGTGCGGCCGTCGTCGGCGGAACGGGTCAGGAACGGCTGCGCGTGTGCGGTCATGGCGGCCGAGGTGTCGTCCTGCACGTTCACGAGCATCAGCAGCTCCCCGTCGTCGAAGCGCTTCATGTCGATCGGTTGCTGCCAGTACCCGGGTCCGGCCGGCAGCGGGTGCCACCAGTTGGTGGGGTGCTCGAACCCGGAGCGCCAGATCGGCGCGGCGGCCTGCCCCTGTACGTGGACGTTGCCGAGCTCCGCCTTCCCGAACAGGTAGGCGCCTACGGCGCCGGGGCCGCCGTAGGTGGCGTCGCGCGCCTCGAAGCGGCCGTAGTCGCCGACACGCACGGTGAAGCGGTCGCCCTGCAGGGTGATCTCGCAGCGCAGCCGGATGCCGTTGGTGCTCGGCACGCGCGGAATCATCTCCAGCTTGATGAGCTGGAGGTAGCCGGCGTCGTCCATCTTCGACAGCGCTACCCAGAAGTGCTGGGCGCGCGACGCCTGACCGCAGTTTGGGAAGTGCACGAGATAGAAGTGGTACTCGTCGCGGGCGCGCAGGATGATGCCGGCGTCGCTGTGGCCGCGCAGCAGGAAGTCGAGGCTGACCCGGCAGTCCTGGAAGGCGCGGGTCCGGTCGAACGCGAAGTGCGCCCCCTGCAGAGGGGCGACCTCGGCGTTCAGCAGACCGGGCGGAATCGCCAGCGCGCCGTCGCCGCCGTCGGTCCAGACGCCGTTGACGAAGTGCCAGCCCGAGCCGTCGCCGATCGTGAGTGGAGTGGTGGTGGCCATGCGCGCAGTGTATGTCAGGCGGCAGCGCGCGCACAGGACGAGATCGGCGAATTTATCGGCCGCTCGCTCCCTCCGGCGGCGGCAGGTGCTCGCGCACCGCCGCATCCGCCAGCAGGTCGCGGAACCGCTCGTACCGGGTGCTGCAGCCGACGACGTAGCAGGAGTCTTCCGCACACTTGCGGATGCCCGACAGCACGGGAACGGTCAGAGGTCCGTCGCCGCCGGTCATGAGCACCCGGTCGCGAATGTCGCGCACCTCCAGCACCTCGCCGTCCGGGTCGACGTGGGCGGCGTAGTGCGGGTCGGCGAGCCGGCAGCGCGCCCGCGCGTAGAAGCCGAGCTGCAGCCCGTTCGGCAGCTCCCACAGGAACAGCCGCACGTCGTGGTCCAGGGCGAGGCGCTCCACGAAGCGCGCGCCCCACAGGACCGGCGCCCCGCTCACCGACAGGTCGTAGTCGTTCTCCACCGGGTGCCGCCAGCCCAGGACGTGCGGGATCATCGACTTCCAGGTCATCGCGCACTGCTCGAACCCCTCGCCGAATGCCACGGCGGTGACCGTGTCCGGGTCGCAGGTGAAACCCCGCGCCGCCATCTCGGTTTCCAGGAAGCGGGCGTAGAGGTAGTTGTTGGCGATCACCTTCAGCGCGCCGGTCCCCCACGCGTAGCCGTCGCGCGCGCAGGCGGCCTCGATCTCCGCCCGGATCGGCGCGCGCAGATCCGGCGGGATGCTCGCCCAGTACGCCGCGCAGCCGGCGTGGTCCCGGTCGTGCAGCACGTGGCGGACCGGCTCCGGCGCGCCGTCCAGGCCGGCCGGCTCGGTGATCACGGCGCCGCGCTCGACCAGGCACCGGTCACCCAGGGTGTCGAGCGCGTGCCGCTCCAGGTCGCGCATCAGGCCGCTGTCGCCGATCGGGTGCAGGTACAGCAGCTCGTTCGGCTGCATCGCCGAGATGAACTCCTTCTGCAGGGCGACGACCCGGCGCTCCCGGTTGCGAGCGGCGTACCACCAGGAGTGGCGCACGCCGTAGGTCGCCAGGTACTCGGAATCGGGCGCCTCGGCCATGGCCCAGCAGGCCGGATGGAACAGGAAGACGATGCGGTCGATCACGCGGGTGCACGCCACGGCCGGCATGGTAGCCTGTCCGGCCGATGAGCGGCGGAAACGGCCAGCATCCCTGCGACTCCATCATCTTCCTCATCCACCCGTGCTGCTACGAGGGGCTGTCGAACGAGCAGGTGCGTGCCGACAACCTGGAGCTCTTCGTCCGCATGGAGCGGGAGGTGAAGGAGCGCTGGCTCGCGGATCTGCGCGGCCGCCGGGAGCCGACGCTGTTCGTGCAGCTCGGCGGTCCGGCGTACCTGACCGACGCCGCGGTCGAGGCGCTCGGCGTGCCGTACGCGCTGCGCTTCATTACCGAGTTCGACGGATCGATCACGCGGTTCTACGAGGGGCTGACCGCCGAGTTCCATCGCCACGTCGCGGCGAACCGCTTGGCGCTCGACCTTGACACCGTCGACTCCGAGCTCTGGGGCGAGTCGTTCGAGGGCTGCGTACCCGGCTACGGAGGCGCGTTCGCCCAGTACCTGCCGCTCGGGCGGGCGCCGCGCATGCGCTTCGAGATGACCGTGCACGACTCGCGCCTGCTGTACGGCCACCGCGGGTACGAGGTGATCCCGCTGCCCGGCACCGACGTCGAGGCATGGCTGTTCGAGCTGCCCGACGGTACCGGCGCCGCCATGTTCCAGGCGCGGCGGCACGCGCAGTGGATCGACCGCCGGCGCATCGGCCTCAGGCTCGACGACCGGCGCATCCAGGTGTGCACCAAGCTCGGCCACACCGTGTGGCCGCCCGCGCCGTGGGAGAAGGGCAAGCCGGAGCTGGTCTGCGACTACAGCATGGAGCTCATGGAGTGCATCTGGCGCTGGGTCCGCTCCGCCGGCATGCCGCTCGACCGCTTCCGGGAGGTCATCGCCGCCGCCGTGGTCCACGACGTCGCCGGCTGACGGTCGGGGTGCGCTTGCGCCTGAACGTTGGGAGGTCCATGCTCTCCTGATCGGGAACGCCCGAAACTCGATACGAGGAGGAGACGCATGAAGAGAGCGTTCTACATCGTGGCATTGCTCGCATTCGCGAGCGTGCTCGGCTGGGCCGCCGGCGAAACCGAAGGCACGGCGATGGAGGAGGGCGGACCGATCACCTTTCCCCTGGAAGAGCAGATCACCATCACCGTCGCGCTGACCGAGCATCCCAGCGAGGGAGCCTACGAGTGGGCCCAGGACGGGCACCTCGGCTTTCAGTGGCTCCAGGAGCAGACCAACATCGTGCTCGACGTCACGCAGATCCCGCAGGGAGCGCGAGAGGCCAAGTACAACCTGATGCTGCAGAGCGGCGACCTGCCGGACATGCTGTTTCCGCAGGGCTCGGGGTGGACGCGTGCCGACTTCGAATCGTTCGGGGACAAGGGCATCTTCGTCGACATCATGGAATACCGGGACCTGATGCCCAACTACGCCAAGCTGGTCGAGGAGGAGCCGAACCTCAACCTGCTGCTCTACGACGGCAAGCTGTACGGGTTCTGGCAGGTCAACCAGTTCTACTTCCCGTTCAACCAGTTCCTGCCGTACCGGCACGACCTGTGGCAGAAGTACGACCTGCAGCCGGAGACGTGGGACGACATGCATGACGCCTTCACGCTGCTCAAGAACGAGTTCCCCAACTCGTTCCCGGTCGGTCCCTTCACCCAGGGCGGGGTCATCACGCTGATCAATCTGGCGGCGCCGACGTTCCGCACCGGCCCCACCATTTACTTCAACCACGACGTGGACGACTGGGTGTACGGCCCGGCGGAGGACAACTACCGGTACTACATCGAGTACATGGCCGGGCTCTACAGCGAAGGCCTGTTGAATCCCGACGCCACCACCACCTCCTATGAGCAGTGGGTGCAGGACTGGATCAACGACAAGACCTTCTTCGCCTGGTGGTGGTCGGCGACCGGCAACTGGTTCATCGAGAATCCCGGCAACAACCCCAACTACGGCCCTGGCAAGCATTGGGTGGAGGCGCATCCCGTGCCGCGCATCTCGGCCGACGGGCCGCGCGGCTGGACCGGCAACAAGGCGCCGACCAACGTGCATGGACCGCCGTGGCTGATCAACGCCAAGTCCGACTACATCCGCGAGATCATCGCCCTCAAGGACTTCATCGCCGATCCCGCGGTCAGCATCCAGATGACGCTCGGCGCGCCCGGCGAGGAGTGGGACATCGTCGACGGCACGTACCGCTTCATCCATCCGGACATCAAGACGCCGTACAATCCGGACGGCAAGTGGGCGTCGATCGACTACTACCGCAACGTCTACAACTTCTTCCGGTCGGAGAACAACTTCAGCTCCATCAGCGTGGACGGCATCTTCTTCGAGCTGCACGACGGAGCCTCCGACGGCGACTACGCGCAGTTCATCCGTGAGAGCTTCATGTACCAGGAGCAGGGCAGCACGCAGACCGATCCGCAGCCGATCGTGCGCTTCGCCGCCGAGGCGCAGGAGCAGGCCGGGCAGCTCAAGACGATCCTGGACACGTACGCGCACGAGATGACGATCAAGTTCATCTTCGGCGAGGAGCCGCTGTCGAACTACGACGCCTACAAGGCTCGCCTCGAGGAGCTCGGCGCCGGTGATCTGATCGCGCTCTACAAGGAAGCGGCCGGCGGGTAGCCGCACGCCCGGCGTGGCGATCGCAACGGCGAGGCTTCCGTGCACGGGGGCCTCGCCGTCTTGGTATCTGGTCCGTCCTGTTTCAGGACAGTAGCGAGGCCGGGTGGTTGTAGTCGCCGCGCGGGTGGCGGCAGTCGGTCCAGTACATGAAGTGCAGCACGTATCCGTCCACGGAGCCGTCGCGCACGGCGGCGATCTCCGCGCGCGCGTGGTCGGGAAGATCGGGGTCGGAGGCGACGATCTTGCGCCACACCAGCACCGGTACGCCGGCCGCTTCCCGCATCGCGGCGGCGGCCTCCAGGCCGTGCGGATGCGGCGGGGGCAGCGCCACCAGCGCGTCGACCAGCCCCTCCCGGCCCCACCGTTCGTACTCGACGTGAAAGCCGGCCGCCGGCTGATCGCTCGATCGTCCGGTCCGGGCGTCGAAACGGTGCACGCCGCCGGTGGCCATGCCCTGGGAGATCACGGGAGTGGCGGGGCCGGCCCAGCCGTGGATGCCGTCGGTGCGCGCGTAGCCCAGCAGCACGCGGCCGCGGCGCCGGGTTTCGGCGCTCACCGCCTGCACGAACCGGGTAAAATGCTCGCCGTGCATGGCGTACCACGCGGCGGTATCGAACGGCTCGCGCAGCACGTCCACCCCGAAACGCTGCCTGAACTCCTCCACCACGCACGGGTTGAAACCGAAGCGGTGCGGTTCGTCCCCGGACGCGGCGTCGCAGTGGCTGAAGAAGCCCAGGGCGATGCCGTCGATGCCGTAGTCCAGCGCCTCGCGAACTTCCGCGAGCCGCAACTCGCGCACGCGCGGATCGGCGTAGCAGGGGATCCCTTCCAGCCGCGTCCGCTGGTCGCGAGACCACAGCCACAGGTCCCGGTCGAACAACGGCCCTCCGTCGGGCCAGCTCTCCGCCGTGCACCAGAGCCCGACCACGTCGAACACGCTGAAGTTGAGGATCAGGGCGAGGCCGTGCCGGTGCGCGGAGTTCACGGCCACCTCCAGCGTGTCGAAGCGTCCGCACTGCTCGCCCAGCCAGTCCCAGTCGCCGGCCGTCCAGCCCTGTTGGTGCAGCTCGGCGCCGATGCGAAACCGCGCCGGCAGCGGCGGTTCGCCGGCCAGCGGCGCACAGGCGCTGGGGTAGGTAAGCGAGCCCCCGCAGTTGGCCTGCCACAGCACCGCCGTCACGCCATGGCGGGCGCAGTCCTCGAACCAGGCGTCGATGTGGCCTTCGGTGAGCGGCACCGCGGCGGACGCCGCGGCGGCGTCAGGCCAGCGGCGGGTGGTGTACAGGATGCTGCCGTAGACACGGATCACCACCATCCAGATCGGCGGAGCGGAAAGCGCTGACATGGCGTCGGACACGAGTGCGGCGAGAGTAACAGCGGCTGGAGGTGCGGCCAAGAGCCGCGCCCGGTTCGACCGGATCGCCCGCGACTTCGGCCATGAGAAATACCTCTACCTGATGACCGCCGTGGGCGTGGTCCTGGTCTTCCTCTTCAGCTACCTGCCGATGTACGGCGTGCTGCTGGCGTTCAAGCGCTACGACTTCACCGCCGGCATCCTGGGCAGCCCCTGGGTCGGCTTCCACAACTTCGAGCTGTTCTTCAAGAACCCGTTCTTCGGGCGCCTCATTCGCAATACGGTGCTTCTTGGCTTTCTGTCCATCGTCTGGGGGTTCTGGCCGCCGATCCTGTTGGCGCTGCTGCTCAACGAGGTTCGTTCGAGCGGCTACAAGCGCACGGTGCAGACCATCACCTACCTCCCTCACTTTATCGCGGTCGTCGTCATCATCGGCATGCTCAAGGAGCTGTTGTCATACGATGGCGTGGTCAACCGGCTGGTGGCCGTTCTGGGCGGCGAGCCGGTCAGCTACTTCGCCAAACCCGGCTGGTTTCGCACGATCTACATAGGCTCCGGGGTCTGGCAGGGGATCGGTTTCAGCACGATCATCTACCTGGCGGCGCTCTCCGGGATCGACCCGGAGTTGTACGAGAGCTCGATCGTGGAGGGCGCGGGCCGGCTGCAGATCGCCCGTTACATCACCGTCCCGCACCTGCTGCCGTTCGTGATGGTGCTGCTGATCCTGAGCACGGTGGGCATCATCAACGTCGGCTTCGAGAAGGTGTTCCTGATGTACTCGCCTGCCACCTACGAAACCGCCGACGTGATCCAGACCTTCGTCTACCGCCTGGCGCTGGAAGGCGGGCAGTTCGCCTTCGGCACGGCGGTGGGACTGTTCAACTCGGCCGTCAGCCTGGTCTTCATGGTTGCGGTCAACCTGCTGGCGCGGCGCATCACCGGTCACAGCCTCTGGTAAGGATCGGCATGGGATGAAGGAGAGACACCTGGCGCTGTTCCCGGTGAGCCTGTTCGACTACGGCAACGTCGCGGTTCTGTTCCTGCTCGCGGCGCTGACCGTGTATCCCTTCGTCCACATCGTGGCCGTGTCGTTGAGCGACGCTGCCGGGATCGCCAGCGGCGCCGTGGCGCTGTATCCGTCGGGGTTGAACATCGACGCCTACCGGTTCGTGTTCAGCGACGAGGGCATGGTGCGCGCCTACTACAACTCCCTGCGGTACGCCGCGATCGGGACCGTGATCTTCGTGCTGGCGACCTCGATCGTCGCCTATCCGCTGGCGGTGCGGGGCTTCTGGCTCAACCGGGGCGTGATGGTCTTCCACGTGATCCCCATGTTCTTCTCCGGGGGGCTCGTTCCCACGTACCTGGTGTACCGGTCGCTGGGGATGGTGGACACCATGTGGGTGATGGTGCTGCCGGGCGCGATCGCGGTGTTCACCACCGTCGTCTTCCGGACCTACTTCCTCGGCTTGGGGACCGAGCTGCGCGAGGCGGCTCACATCGACGGCGCCAACGACCTCTACATCCTGTTCCGGATCTATCTGCCGCTGTCGAAGCCGGTGATCGCCTTCGGAGCGCTGTTCCAGGTCGTGCTGATCTGGAACGACTTCTTCCGGCCGCTGCTGTTCATGAACGACGAGGATCTGCAGCCGCTCACCCTGTTCCTGCGGCGCCTGCTGGTGGAGGTCGACGTGCAGTCGCTGCGGGAGCAGATGGAGCGCAGCATCATGGAGCGGGAGCGTCAGGAGCCGGTGCCGGTGCAGGCGTTCCAGGCGGCGTCGATCATCGTCTCGATCGTGCCGATCGTCTGCATCTATCCGTTCATCCAGCGCTACTTCGTGAAGGGAGCGTTGATCGGGTCGTTGAAGTAGCGGGCGGCGGCGCAGCGGTCAGTAGTCGTCCGGCGCCCACCCCTGCGGGCAGTCCTTGCGGATCGCCAGCCTGAGCCCGGCCGAGCAGCGGTCAAGTTCCGCGGCCGCTTCCGCCGGGAGCTCCCAGTCGGCGTCGCGGAAGTTCTGCCGCACCTGCTCGGGCGTGTCGGTGCCGATGATGGCGGCGTTCACGACCGGCAGGCGCAGGCACCAGGCGGTGGCGACGCGGGTGGGGGAGGTGCCGCAACGGCGGGCGATGTCCAGCACCGTGTCGATCACGCTGCCGACCGCGGGGGTCATGGCGGCGCGGTAGTTGTACGGGCCGCGGTGCCAGGAGGTGCCGGCCGGCGGCGGCCGGCCGTAGCGGTAGCGGCCGGCCAGCAGGCCGATCGCCGTGGTCGCGAAGGCCGTGACGCCGATGCCTGCCGGCTCGATCTCCGGCAGCAGATCCTCCTCGATGCGGCGGTCGAGCAGGCTGTAGCCCACCTGGTTGCAGACGTAGCCGACCCAGCCGCGTTCCCGGCTGATCCGAGCCGACTCCAGCACCTGCGCCGCGCTGAAGTTGCTCACCCCCGGGTAGCGCACCTTGCCTTCGGTCACCAGGCGGTCGAACGCCGACAGGGTTTCGTCGAGCGGGGCGTCCGGGTCGGGGAAGTGGCAGAGGTAGCAGTCGATGTAATCGGTGTCCAGGCGCCGCAGGCTCGCCTCGCAGGCGCGCAGGATGTAGTCGCGCTTCAGGCCGCCGCGCGGCGCGTCCGGCATGGATGAGCCCACCTTGGTGGTGATGACGAACCGGCCGCGCTGCCCCTTGACCGCCGCGCCGACGATCCGTTCGGAGCGGCCGGTGCCGTAGAAGTCGGCGCAGTCCAGGAAGGTGCAGCCGTGCTCGGCGGCGGCGTGGATGGTCGCGATGCCGGTAGCCTCGTCCGGTTCGCTGCGGAACACGGTGCCCAGGCAGAGCCGGGACACACGCAGGTCCGAGGTGCCCAGGCGGGTGTACTGCACGGCTGCTGTCCGCGCCCGGTCAGCTCGTCAGTCCGGCCGCGCGCAACGCCGGCGCGATCCAGTCGACGCAGCGGGAGGGCGCCTCGGCGTAGTTGTAGAACCCCACGGCGTGGGCGCCGGCATCGGCCACGGCGCGCACGCTGTCGACCATCGCCTGCTCGGTGACGATCGGCGTGCCGTACTGCGGGCCGCCGTAGAAGCCCATGCGGAGCAGCACGATCAGTTCCTGGCCACGGCCGAGCCCGTCGCGGGCGTCGCGGGCGATCGCCGCGGTCCGGTCCGGCGGCTGGCCGTACGCGCCGCCCATTACCAACTGCACCGACGGATCGGCCGAGCCCATCAGCCGCACGCCGTGGGGCTCGGCCTCCTGCCTGAACTCCTGCAGCAACCGCGCCTCGTTCGCCCGCAGCGAGCGCTCGTAGTCGTCCAGCTCCGGGTGCAGGCGGCGGAACGACTCCAGCGAGTCGGGCAGATCGGCCGGCACCTCGGGCGCGGCGGCCAGGTACGCGTCCAGGTGCGCGCGCACGGCCGCCCGCAGCCGGGTCGCGTCGACGCCGGCCCGCTCCGCGCCGGCCATGTCCTCCGGGTTGAACGACACGTCCAGCAGGGCGGTCTCCAGATCGCGCAGGTGCGTTCCCTGGCGTTCGTGGTGGTGGCCGCCGACCCAGGAGCCGCCGTGGGCGCGGGCGCGGTAGTCGGCCGCCTCCAGCATGATGGTGTCGAGCGGATAGCGGGAAGACAGGTCGCGGATCACGCCGCGCGCGAACGCCGCCGCCGTGGGATGGCCGGGGGTGAGCGCGTGTGGGTAGCTGTCGCCGAACGCGTTGTGGATGGTCAGCTCCGGGTGGGCCAGGCCGATGCGCGAGTTGTGCAGCAGCACCGTCCACGAGCACATCCGCAGTCCGGCGCCCGTAGCCGCCTCGCAGATGTCGCCGAACAGGTCACGGCCGCTGCTGACGGCGGCGATCTGCGGCGTGAGCTCCTCGGGATAGCGCTCCGGGTCCGGATGGTAGTAGGCGACCCCGTCCTCCAGCATGTGCACCTTGCGGCGCGGGTTGTGGGGATAGAAGAAGAAGCCGGCGTGGTAGAGGCTGGCGACCGCCAGGTGGGTGACGCCGAGGTCGCGCGCCCGTCCGACGAGCTGGCCGATCCCTTCGTCGGCGAAGTCCCACGGATAGCAGAACAGGTACGCTGCCCGGAGATTGGCTGAGCTCATGCGGCGGCCCCCTCGATCGGCGCGCTGTAGTGGGCCAGCGCGTCCCGGTCCAGCTCTATCCCCAGGCCGGGAGCGTCGGGCACCACCAGCAGGCCGTCCTCGAACGGGATCGGATCGACGATCAGGTCGTCCTCGCGCAGCAGGCTGCCGATGATGTCGCACGGCAGCTCGCACCCGGCCGCCGCCGCGGCATGCACGCTCGACATGTCGCGTATCCCCAGGTCCACGCCAGTGCCGCGCCACGTCGGCAGCCCGCACTTGCGCGTGAGGGTCGCCCACTCCACGAACTCCTTGAGCGGACCGAGCAGGTTGTAGCAGTCGGCCGCCTCCGCCCGCACCGCCGGCAGCAGGTCCGTGATCGAGGTCAGGTGCAGGGCGACCGGCTGCGGGATCGTGCCGCGCACCTCGGCGTACCAGTCCAGGCGATCCTGCGGCATGGGGCTCTCGAAGGTGACGCGGTCCAGGCCGTCCAGCGAGCGCGACACCTCGCGCGTGCCCTCCGGATGGTGGAACCGTTCGTTGGGGTCGAGCACGATCGGGAAGTGCGGGGCCACCTCGCGCACGGCCGCCACGCGCTCCGCGATCGGGTCGCCGAGCGCGCACTTCATCTTCATGCCCCGGAATCCCAGGTCTACTCCGGTCTGCGCCCGCGCGGCGGTGTCTTCCGGCGTGCCGCGGCCCATCCAGAAGTCCACCGGGACGCGGTCGATCTTCCTGCCGCCCAGCAGGTGGTGGGCCGGCACGCCCAGGTGCTTGCCGAGCAGGTCGAACCACGCCATCTCGTATGCCTCGTAGACGATGTACGACTCGTAGTCGTCGGAGTGGGGCAGCGGCAGGTTGCCGACCGGCAGGTCGATCAGCTCCTTGCCGATCAGCAGGTCGGCCTGCTCGCGCAGCGGGCCGTACAGGTCGCCCCGTCGCGGTTCACCCAGCCCGATGAGTCCGTTGTCGGCCTCCACCTCGATGATCCACTTGGGGAACTCCCAGAAGTTCAGCGACCGGCCGGTCACCGGATCGGGCGCGCACAGCTTGTCATCGACCCCTTCCGAGTGCACGACTCCGGGCCGCATCGGCACGATCACTTGGTGGATCCGCACGTCGACGATTCTCATCTCGTCAACCTCCCGTCACGCCTGAGCTGTTTGATCCGAGCCGACGTGCCAAGTCTCGCTCATCTCGGTTTGTTCCAGCGTCGTATTGTCGACGAAGTCGCAGGTCCCGGAGAAGCGGATCAGACTTGCCATGCGGCGCCTGCGGTTGAACTCCCGCAGCGCAGTGACCACCGCCTCACGCTTGGACTTGGCATTCAGGAACCGCATCGCTTCATCGAGCTCGTTCTCGGGAATATCGATGGTGATCGTCATACATCCATGTCGGCTCGGAGCGCCAATACTCTGAAGGAATCCTTGAGTGTTCCCAATGACGCCGTCAAGGCGACACCGGGGTCTGCCAGGTGCCGTCGAAGTCGGGCGATCCGAGGATCCGGAAGCGCTCGCCGGGCAGGTCGAACTCGGCGGCGACGCCGCAGGCGAACTCCGTGCGCTGCAGCGTGCCGTCGGGTGACAGCATTCGATGGGCGGTCATCTCCGACGTGGCGATCGAGCGGTAGAACGCGCTCCACGTGCGCAGCCACGCGAGCACGCGTGCCGTGCGGCCGCTCCGCCAGTCGTCGACCGGGACCGGGTAGCCGTCGCGCGGCGACAGCATCCAGTTCCAGGACGGCGGCGCGCCGTACATCAGCTCGTACAGCCGGTGCGAGCGGCTCGGGAACCAGTCGTAGAGCGCTCCCTGCCCGGGGTCGCCGGAGAAGCCGGACATGCAGCAGTCGTGAAAGACGAGCTGGCACAGCGGGATCGGTTCGCCCACGGGCCGGTGCTCGGACTCGGAGTCTTCGGTGTCCTCTGCGTCCACGCGGGCGCTCAGCCGGTGGCCGCTCCAGTCGGTGAAGAAGAAGTGGTCGCAGTGCGGGATGGCCCAGAACTGGCGCAACTCGCCGGCCGGGATGATCCCCCGCCTGCGGGTCTCGTCGAAACATGCCTGCTGGTGCTCGAACACCTGCCGCCGCGTCACCGGATGGTCGGGCGAGAAGTTGCGCGGCGGGATGCTCGCCGCCGTGTACCCGTCGAAGTAGAGCACGTCGAAGCGGAGGCCGTGCTCCTCCAGGCCGTCCAGCGCCGCAGAGGTGATCGCGAGCGCCGCGTGGGTGCCGAGATGGTCCGAGCGGGAACCGTCGGCGTTCACGGCCCAGAACGACTCGTCGTAGCCCGTCACGCCGGGGCTCTGCTCGCACGGGCGGATGAACCCCTGCGTGAGGCATCCCAGCTCGCGCGCGCGGTTGGCGAAGTCGACCATCGGCCCCCAGCCGCCGTCGCCGGGCTCGTCGACCAGAAAGGCTTGGTGGTTCTGGATCGGCGGCCGTCCGTCCGGGCCACCCCACTTGGGGTAGAACAGGTTGGCGCCGATGCCGTGCTCGCGCAGCCGGCGGAGGTCGCCGAGCACCCGCTCCGCGTCCGCGCCGTTCCACTCCGTCCAGCGGAACAGGACGTTGTTCGCGTACTCCCGGATGCGCGGCGACTCGTCCGCTTTTTCCTCCAGCGTCCTTACCAGCCCCTGCCGCCGCGCTGCGGCGCGGTAGCGCTTGGCCATGGCCACGTAGTCCAGGTTGGGCGCAAAGTGGACGAGCAGCCGCCGGGGATAGGCGAGGGTGCCCAGCTCGTCCGCCCACGAGAAGTCCAGGATCGACCGGTCGCCCGGCACGTGGTGGGCACGGACCTCGGCATCCCACCACGTGTCCACCGTGGCGCACAGCCCGGCGCCGTCGCGGGTCAGGCCGAAGATCGGCAGCGACCAGCGCCCGCCGACCTGGATCGGCTCCGGCCCGCGGCCGGGCAGCGCGTCCGGGCAGTCGGCCGGGACCAGGTAGCCGGAGCCGTGCGGCAGCACCAGGCAGCCGCCCTGTGCGACGGGCCGCTCAAAGCGGTACAGGTGCTCGACACGCTGCACGGCGTGCTCCCCGCCTGTCTGCTCAATCCCGATCAGGAGCTCGTCGTCCTCGGCGTCGAGCGCGACCACGAGCTCCAGCGCCACGTCCGCGCCGGGGTAGCCGGAGAGGGTGATCCGCTGGCCGCGGTAGTGCCCGTCGGCGAAGGGATGCACCGAACGCTCCCGGGCGGCGGCCAGGTCGAAGCGGCCGGATGCGCCGCTCTCGCCGGCGATGCAGACCGCCGGCGGCTGGCGTCGCGAGCTCTCCCACAGCGGCTCGCCGTCGGGCGCGGACACGGTGAGCCGCAGCGCGTCGTCGATCGCGACCCTGACGCCGCGGCCCTGCAGGTTCACCGGCATCGGGACAGCGTCATCCGGCGGCGTCCAGCGCGTCCAGCAGGCCGCGCAGGTACCCGATCGCGAACAGGCGGCCCTTCATCATGTAGCCGGGGTGGTCGTTGGGCTCGCCGGCCATGGTCGGCACGTGGTCGGGGCGGACGGGGCCGGCGAAGCCGATCTCCCGGTAGGCGCGCAGGGCCGCGACCATGTCGGTCGGGCCGTCGTCCTGAAAGGTCTCCACGAAGCGCGACGCCGTGCCGCGCACGTCGCGGAAGTGCACGAAGAAGATCTTGCGCGCCGCGCCGAAGCGGCGGATCGCCGCCGGAATGTCGGCCCCCATCGCGGTGAAATTGCCCTGGCAGAAGGTGACGCCGTTGCACGAGCTCGGCACCAAGTTGATGGCACGCTCCATGTTCTCGACGCTGCGCATGATCCGCCCCACGCCGCGGATCGGTGACAGCGGCGGGTCGTCGGGATGCAGCGCCAGCTTCACGCCGTTCGCCTCCGCCACCGGCACGACGCGCTCGGTGAACCAGGCGAAGTTCTCCCAGAGCTGCTCCTCGCCGATCAGCAGCCCGTCCGCGCCGGGCGTCAGTCCCTCGGCGGCGGCGCGCCCGCGCGCCTCCATCGCGGCGTGGTCGTAGGCAGAGGACAGCGCGCCGCCGCGTACCGGCACCGCCATGTCGGTGCGCAGCCAGCCGAACACGGCCATGAAGTTCCAGCAGACCGCCTCGACGCCCGCGGCGGCAAGGTGCTCGAGCATCCGGCAGAAGCGCTCGGCCTCGCGTTCCCGCCCCGACAGCCCGAGCTTGGCGTCCTCCATCGGTGTCGGGCCCTCGACCACCGACAGGCGCAACCCGGCGCCGGCGGCCCGGTCGCACAGCCTGTCCAGCGCCTCGCGGTCGGCCGTCGGCGTCCCGTCGGCGCCCAGCGGGACTCCGCACACCAGGTCGGTGACGCCCATCTGGCGGGCCAGGTCCCAGCGTTCGCCCGGCTCGCCCGGCATGTGCAGTGCCAGCCTCATCCTGTCACCCCTTGCCCGTCATCCCTTGATCGAGCCGATCATCACGCCCTTGGCGAAATGCTTCTGGATGAACGGATAGAGGATCATCATCGGCACGCTGGCCACGACGATAAGCGCGAACTTGAGCGTCTGCAAGATCTCCGTGCTTTCCATCAGCGTGCGGATGTCGATGTCTCCTCCCGCCATGGCCTGCGCGATGATGCTCTCGTTGATGATCAGGATCCGCGCCAGCACGAGTTGCAGCGGGAACAGCGACTCGTCGAACAGGTACAGCAGGGCGTTGAAGTAGGTGTTCCAGTGGTCGATGGCGTACCAGAGCACCAGCACCGCCAGGATCGGCCGCGACAGCGGCAGCACCACCTGTGCCAGGAAGCGGAGGTCCGAGCAACCGTCGATCTCCGATGCCTCGGTGAGCTCCTGCGGCAGGTTGGCGAAGTAGGTGCGCGCGACGATGGTGTTCCAGATGGACAGGCCGGCCGGCAGGATGACCGCCCAGCGCGTGTTGACCAGGCCCAGCGAATTGACCAGCAGGAAGGTAGGCACGATGCCGCCGCGGAAGAACATCGGGATGAGCACGAAGATGCCGATGACCGCCAGCCCGCGCAGGTCCCTGCGCGACAGGGGATAGGCCAGGCATACCGTCAGGACGAGGTTGAGCGAGGTGCCGGCCGTCACGTAGAACAGGCTGTTGAGAAACCCGGAGAGCACCAGCTTGTAGCGGAAGATGCGCTCGTAGCTGAGCAGCGTGAAGCCGCGCGGATAGATGGTGACGTCGCCGGCCAGGATATGGTCGGAGCTCGAGAACGACGATGCGATCACGTTCAGGACCGGGATCACGATCACCAGTCCGACCGAGACCAGCAGCAGCGTGTTGATCGCGTCGAACGCGGTGTCTCCGGCGCCGTTGGTGCGGATCGCGCGGCGCACGGCGCCTACCACAGGCTGATCTCCGACAGCCGCCGTGAGAGCAGGTTGGCGGAGACGATCAGCACCAGGTTCAACACGCCGTTGAACAGGTCGACGGCCGCCCCGAGGCTGTAGTTGCGGGCTTCCAGCCCGATCTTGTAGACGTAGGTGGCGATGATCTCCGAAGAGGCAAGGTTGAGGGGGTTCTGCAGCAGGTACACCTTCTCGAACCCGAGCGTCATCACGTTGCCGACCTCCAGGATCAGCAGGATGACGATGGTGGCGCGAATGCCGGGGAGGTCGATGTTGAGGATCTTCTGCAGCTTCGACGCGCCGTCGACCCGCGCCGCGTCGTAGAGCTCGACGTCGACGGCCGACAGGGCGGCGATGTAGATCACCGCGGCGAAGCCCATGTGCTGCCACACCTCGGACAGGGCGTAGATGATCGCGAAGTTCGAGGGATCGGCTATCAGGCTCACCGACTCGATGCCGAACAGGTCGAAGAAGAAGCCGATGAACCCGAAGCGGGGATCCAGGAAGGTCAGGATCATCCCGGCCATCACCACGGTCGAGATGAAGTGGGGGGCGAAGGCGATCGTCTGAATCGACCGCCGCAGCTTCATCCACCGCATCTCGTTCAGCGCCAGCGCCAGGACGATCGCCGCCGGGAACGCGAAGGCGACGCGGACGAACGCGATGACGACGGTGTTGCGGACGATGTTCCAGAACTGGAACGAGCCCAACAGGCGCTCGAACTCCCGGAAGCCCACCCAGGGGCTGCCGTGGATTCCCTTGAGCACGCTGAAGTTCTTGAACGCGATGACCACGCCGTACATGGGCGCGTACAGAAAGACCAGCATCCAGGCGATCGGGATCGCCATCAGCAGGTAGAGCTGCCAGTGTTTCCGGAAAACGGTCGAAAAGGGCCGCTTGCCGATGCGCGGCCTCCTCAGTGGGCGCCGGCGCTCGGACAGCGTCATGCGTCGCTCACGGCGGCAGAAACAAGGAACGGGAGCCGCCGCGTAGGACGGCGGCCCCCGTAGACACGTGCGGAGAGTAGGGCGTTACTGTAGAGTGGCCTGCAGGATCGACGTGACCTCGGCCAGGCCGATCTTGACCAGATCGTTGACGTAGGCGTCCCAGTCGTCGTCAAGGCTGCGCTCTCCGGTCACGAACAGGGCGGCCTGCTGCTCGACGAACGTGCGCAGCTCCGCGGAAATCTGCGCGACCCGGCGGGCAGCGTCCGGATCCAGGTAGACGAAGTCCGAGAACATGGAGATGCCGGTCGCGTCCTTGACCGGCTCGTACACGTCCCGCGTCGACGTGTTCAGGAGCCGCTCCAGCACGTTCACCTCGCCTTCGAAACCGATGCCGAAGCCGAAATCCGGGGTGGGGAAGAACACCGGGAACTCCCATTTGACGTCGCCGGTTCCGGGCCGTTCCAGGGCCACGACCGCGGCCTGCCCGCCCAGGACGTTCTCCTCGCCCGGCTCGGCCTTGCGCCACAGGTTGGCGCCGTGGGTGACGTGGTTGGAGCCCTCGAACGAGAAGGCCCAGTCCATGATCTGCATGGCGACGCCGATCTCGGCGTCACTGGCCTTGTCGGTGATGGAGAAGGTGCCCGCCTCACCGCCGAGGCGGCGGGTGCCGAACGGGTAGCCGGCCGCCGTCCGGATGCCGGTGGGTCCCCGGAGCGGCGGAAGCGGGGAGTAGTCCTCGGCCCGCGGGTTGCCCCCGCCGAAAGCGACCATCGGGCCGCCGGCCGGGAAGGAGCCGATGACGTTGTCCTTGGGGTCATCGCTCGATCCGCCCATGGCGCTGAGCTGGTCACCGGTCTGCACGAAGGCGTTGAGGTCGAGCGAGCCTTCCTCGAAGAGCCCGTTCATGAAGCGCAGCGCGTCTTGCCAGCGGCCGTCGGCGTACGGGAAGTAGATACTCGTGCCGTCCACGCCGAACAGCTTGGTGCCGGAGCCGGCGGCGGCGTAGGGGACGAACGCCTGGCCGATGAAGTAGATGGGGTTGGTGTACCAGCCGTTGGTGGCGCCGGTGAGCGGCACCTCGTCCTGCTGGCCGTTGCCGTTCGGATCCCGGGTCTTGAACGCGCGCAGCACGTCCGCGTACTCGTCCGGAGTCGCCGGCATGTCCAGTCCCAGGGCATCGAGCCACGCCTGATTGATCCAGAACTTCTGATAGATCGAGCAGTGATAGCAGCCGCCCGAGCCGCCGCCGGTCAGGACGTAGATGTTGCCGTCCGGGGCGGTGATCTCCTGCCGCAGCTTCGGGAACTCCTCGAAGCCGGCCAGGATGTGCGGGGTCGCGTCTTCGGTGAGGTAGGAATTGAGCGGGATCAGGACCTTGCCCTCGACCCCGAACTCCAGCTCGTCCGCCGGGACGAACGGGGCGTTCATGAACACGGAGGGATACCGTCCGCTGGTCAGCAGCAGGGTGATCTGCTGCTTGGCGCCCTCCAGCGGGATGACGGTGAAATCGAACTCGAAGTTGAAGGTCTCTTCGAGCAGGTCGGTGAGGCGGTTGTCCTCGATGGACGCGATCCAGGGCGGCTGCGTGGCAGCGGCGCTGAGCACGACCGGTCCGCCGTCCTCGGAATCGGTCTCCGTGGTGGCGGTCGCGAACAGCAGGGCCGTGACCGACAGCAGCAACGGAACGAGAAAGAGCTTCTTCACGAAGTCACTCCTTGATTAATGGAAAAGATGTTGCACGGACCGTCATTGGGGAGGTGGGACCCTCTGAACCAGTCCAGTCGAGAGGTTGTCACAGCGCGACTGCACATGCAAGCCGCGGCGGCCTGGAGACTCGCCGGAAGTCTCACAGTTTGAGGCCGCCAGCCTTGGCTGTCTCAGCGTCGTGCTCGTGTTGCTCCTGGGGTGCGCTTCACGTGCACCAAGTAGCAACACGTCGACACGTCGAGCCGTTCAGAGGCGGCAGTTTCGACGACTGCATCTCCTGAGTTGACCGGTCGCCGTACGCTGTCCGCCAGCGCGGCCGCGAGGCGATTGGGCGACCCGATATCGTTCTCAAGCATTCCAGACGCGGCACTCGACGGCGGGGTACCCGACCGTGGTGAAGTAGACCGCACCGGACGGTAGCCGCGACCGTCCGAACGACCGCGCGGGGCACCTACAGCCGTGGCCGTTCGGTCGTGGTGGAGGCCATTCGGTGACGGATACGACCACCCGAGGGGCCCGCGCGACTTAACCGCCGTAGCACCGTCTGTACATGCTCGGAGCGAGCTGATCGGTCTACGTCTCCCAAGAACGACCCGAGAGTGTGCGTGTGGACGGCTACAGCAAGCCGCGATCTCCCATCGCTGTAAGCGCCTGACTCGCCGACCATAGCAAAGGCGCCGTCTGCGTCATGATCGACTCACACGCCAATGACTTGTTTGACACGTTATCTCTGAGCCAATGCATTCCGGCTTCCGCTACGCCTTCAGCGACGCCCGAACGATCCGAACTCATGCGAATCCAAAGTCCCCAGATGTCATAGACTGCCGACACGTTGTCCATAATACAACGTTCGTATACCGCGAGATCGAAGAGTCCCCATGCCTCATTTTCGGTTTTCGCGAGCTCGTGCCTAATCTCCCTGTCAAAAGCTGCCGAAGAGGATAGTGCCATATGCCACCTGGCCGTCATTCTTGCCTTGCGTTTCTGGTATTTATCCAAGCGTTGTGCGGTCATTAGTCTGCTACGCGCTTCCTCGATATACTCGTCTCTTGAGTCCGTCTCTACCTCTATGTTGGCCGCCAGCAGTAGCGCATCGGCCAGGTGATAATAGAGCGATGCTCCTCCCCAATCACGTGCGGCATCGCGAGACATGCCGAGAGCCTCGTCAATCGCGGTGTCATCCCGAATTCGCGCTTTACTGCATTGAGAGACGCCGTTGAATCTGTAAGTGTGAGCCAGGATCGCCGTACCCAGCAGACTTCTTGATGGGCCAAACGACTTTTCCCGACGAAGCGACTCTCGGAATGCCTCAATCGCTGGGCATAGCTCGTCCCCGTCAAAGAGGACTATACCCACTAGAAAATACGGTCTTCCGTCCCTTCTCAAGCGACGAGCCGCACGCGATAGCTTATCGCTCCCTGTAATCTCATATTTCCCGTTTGATTGGAGGTCTAGGAGAGCGGAAGCGAGCAAATATAGCTTGTTGTTAGGTCTCCTGACCTGAGCGAGCATCGATCCGGCTCTTTCCAGATCCGGATCATACTTGGAAAGCTCGTTGATAGCTTCCTTCGCAGCCACTCTTGTTTCACGTACCGGGTCGATAATGAACTGCCAGATGACGACAATCGCGGCGATAGTACCAATAGCTGCACCAACGCTTGACCCACAACCCTTAGAGCCCCTAGGTCCGTTAGGAGGAGGCATCTGAACAGTACCGATCTCCCCCGGTCATGTACTTCCCATCACGGTGATCGGAGGAGCACCTACGTACTTCGTTCAATAGAAAGACCATTCGTGGTAAGTCACTAACCGCTCCTACGGCAAACAAATAGTAGGTATGACTCATCAGCATGTTCACGGTGCTTTCTTTGTAATCTTCCGCATCATCTTCCGGATCGCTATTCTCCCAATCTTCCAATGACTGTCGATAGATTGTCAGGTGTTCACAGAAGTCGTCATCGCAGGCGAGGCCGGTCAACAGTTGACCGGTAGCGTCCAGATCGTCGTCAAAGAACGGTGGAACTAGCCCGCCTGAACGGCTTTCCCAAACCCAACGCTCCGGCAGCCAGAATGATCGGGCTATAATCTCGAACTCCTCCTCTTTCTCTTTGGCCCGGAGCTCAGACCTGGAAACCAGCGCCAACGTAGCCTCAATACCGATGGTATTCCAATCTTCGATGACCGCTTCCATTGCCTGCTGCAAGAGCACGTCATCACGAGAGGCAAGTATCCGCAAGGATACTATGTTATCTTGAACCTCGGCACTCTGTTTCGCCGCGTCCAGAAGTGTTCTTGCATGGTCAGAATCGTGCTCTGGCGGCTCGAACAGCGAATAGCTGGTCCACTGCGATCCTACGATCATGGTTGTTGCTCGCATAAGTGTGTAGGGTCGGTGAAACACCGTATTCAAGACGCGAGTCCGATCGATTGCGAGTGAAGTTGCCTCTCGAAATGAGCGCTGACGAAACAATCGTCCCAATTCACCGTGCCGGTAGTTGAAGTAGTAGGCGACAGCGCTGCCACGGGCATCCGATCGCTGCACGTCGATCTCCGCATTCAGAAGCCAACCGTCACTCCCTTCCAAGCCTGAGAGGAGTGTGATCATGAAGTCACCGGGCAATTCCACGACGTCTACAGGGCGGTCAGTCCGAGTCTCCACGTTGATGATCGCCTGATGCAAGTCCGTGAGTGCATCGGATAGCGTGTAGATAACTTCATTATAGTATGGCTGTCGCTGCTGATCCTTGTCGATCTTGAAGAAGCTCGGGTTGCGCCGAAAGCGGATTGTTCGATTCTCTATGTCTATATCGGTGAGCATGTATGCCCCCACTGTAGGCCACTCCAGATACCCACTGGTGCCCTGAGTCAAACATGAGATGGTTGACTCGCCTAACTGGCCATCGTCTGGGAATATATGCTTCGGGAGAAGTCGAATGTAATGAAGAAACGCCAGAGGAGCATCAATATTACTTGGTAAGTCGAACTTGACACGGTAGTCGCCCTGCTTTTCTACGTGAACTTCTGCGAGCGGCAAAAGGGGAGAGATCGCCGGATGTTCACGTGCGACATCGACGGAAAAGACGACGTCGCTGGCTAGGAACGGCGTCCCGTCGGACCACTCTGCCCTGCGCAATTCGACTATCAGTGCATTGTCATCCAAGTGACGGACTTCTTTGGCCAGATTGGGTATCCAACCATCCTTGGATTGAATCGTAAGGCGTTCATCCGTCGAGATTGACCGAGGCCGTGGGTAGGAAGGGCAGTTGTCGTCGGGCATGGTGATTTGGCCGACGCCAACCAGCGTAATGTGATCGGAGTAGGTGCCAATCGACGCATGATCAACGAAAGGTTCGGAGGGAAGCGAGTTAGAGATATCGGCACCGTTTTCTTCCGCAATAACTGATTCATCGTGAGGGGCAGCGTTGACGTGTCCTGCGGTTAGAAGGGAGAAGATGAAGATGGTGAATAGAAGTGATGCGGGAAGCCAGAAACTGTCGGGCGTCGTGGGAGCGGTTCGCATCTGTTGCCTCCGTTGGGCCTTGGATCTGTGGCGGTGGAGTGACGGAGTGCAGCCACATGCAGAAAAGGTGTGTGGCTGCGTGGTGAGCATATTGGCGAGAGCACAGTGTAATAGCTTGGGTCGGTGTCTGCAAGGGGGCCCCGATTGCGTCATTGCGTCACCAAGAATCTAACCCTGCGGAAAGCGTGCCTCATCTAAGAATCTAACCGTAGCGGCTGGACCTGCGGGTCCGGTCCGGAGCCCCTCGCACACCGCGGAGGAGGTTCTGAGGAGATGGGGCTGACGATGGGTGAGCGCAGGGCTCTCACGGAGCAGGTGGCGCGGCGGTACCGCAGCGCCGCCAGGAAGGACAAGACGGTCATCCTTGGCGAGTTCGTCGAGGCCACTGGCTACACACGCAAGTACGCGATCCATCTGCTGAACTCTTGGGGACGCACCCGCGTGGTGCGCATCGACGGACAGACGGTGAGGCTCGTGGTCGCACGCCCCCGGCGCGCCAAGCGCCGAGTGCGACCACGTCGCTACGACCAGGAGGTGCTCAAGGCCCTCAGGCAGATCTGGTACGTGTTCGATTTCATGTGCGGCAAGCGCCCTGGTGGTCGTGCTGCGCACCATGCTGCCGGTGCTCGACTCGTTCGGCGAGATCCCGCTCAGCGATGAGGTGCGCGCCAAGCTGCTGAGCATCAGCGCCGCCACCATCGACCGGCTTCTGCAGCCCGAACGCGCGCGGCTGCAGCTCAAGGGCCGCACCCACACCAAGCCGGGCAGCCTCCTGAAGCACCAGATCCCGATCCGCACCTTCGCCGACTGGAACGAACAGGAGTCGGGCTTCTTCGAGATCGACCTGGTGGGCCATGAGGGCGGCGATGCCTCCGGCGAGTTCTGCCACACGCTGACCCTCACCGATGTCGACACCGGCTGGGTCGAGCTGCACGGGCTGAAGAACAAAGCGCAGCGTTGGGCCGGTGCTCCGGGCTGTGGAATTGTCGAGAGTTGAGCATTTGAGAAGAGGCAGGCGGTTCGGTGCAAGGCAAGGCGCACGGCCGTGGCCGCACGGTTTCTGGAGCACTATGGGACCGGACTGGTGGTTGTGGCTGGGTGCAATGGGCCTTGTGGACGGCCTGGAGAGCGGGCTCGACGTGCGTGCTGGCTACGGCTATGATGCCTTTGGCCTCGGGTTCGGGACGACGCCCAAGTCGAGCTCGGGCTGGAACGGGAGTAGAGCGAGACCCGCCTGGGCTGGTGCCTCGCTCTCGGCTGGCGGCGGCTCGACGGCCTCGATCTCGCCTCTTATTTGGGGCACGCGCCGCGAGTACACAACGGCCGTGCCCCTGGACATTCCATCCGCGCTTTCGTGACCGCACGCTGATAAACGCGGGATCCGCTTGGCTGGCATACAAGGAACGTGAGTGTTTCGAAGAGCCAGTCGACGGTACGACCTGGAAGCTTACCTTACTCGTGGCCCGATTACGGATTCAGCCGATCGATGAACAAGAGGGGCTCATCGAGGACGGGATACTTGCGTGCAGTTCATGACCCGGAACTAGGTCCGTCGGGATGGTTTGACTGCCGCTCGGCCGCCGGTGTAGGAACGCGGGCCGATGCCCTCGACCCAGTACGAACCGACCTGGCGCAGCCTGCGCGAGCACACGACGCCGCAGTGGTTCCGGGACGCCAAGTTCGGGATCTACACGCACTGGGGGGTCTATTCCATTCCCGGCTTCGGCAGCTCCGGCGCCGCCAGCAACGCCACCTGGTACCCGCACCGCATGTACGTGGATGGGAGCCCCCACCAGCGGCACCACATCGACACCTACGGGCCGCTGGACCGGTTCGGGTACAAGGACTTCATCCCCCGGTTCACGGCGCCGAAGTTCGACCCCGACGAGTGGGCGGAGCTGTTCAGGACGGCCGGCGCGCGCTTCGCCGGCCCGGTGGGCGAGCATCACGACGGCTTTTCCCTGTGGGCGACGGACCAGACCGAGTGGCATGCCGGGCGTCTTGGGCCGAAGCGCGACATCGTCGCCGCGCTGGAGCGGTCGATCCGCGCGGCCGGCCTGCGCTACCTGGTCGCCCTGCACCACGCCGAGCACTGGTGGTTCTACCCGCACTGGCGGCGTGACTACGACACCGGCGGACCGGACGCGTCGAGCCTCTACGGTGAGCGGCACAACCTGGAGTTCGCCGATGGCGTCCCGGAGGTGGACTTCGAGCGCTCGGCCGGCGACCTGATGGCGCACTGGTGGGTCCAGGATCAGCCGAGCGCCGCGTTCTGCGACCAGTGGCTGGCCAAGACCAGGGAGGTGATCGACCGTTTCAACCCGGACCTGCTGTGGTTCGACTTCGGCATCAACTGGGTCCGCGAGCGTTACGTGCTGGAGATGCTGGCCTACTACTACAACCGCGCGGTCGACTGGGGCAGGGCGGTGGCGGTCACCTACAAGCACCACCACCTGGTTCCGGGGAGCGCCGTGGTCGACCTGGAGCTGGGCCGGTTCGCGGGCCTGACCTACCACGACTGGCTGACCGACACCTCGATCGACGCGCAGGGCATGTGGGCGTATGTGGAAGGCGTGCCGTTCAAGACGACCGCGCAGATCGTCCACAACCTGATCGACAACGTGGCCAAGAACGGCTACCTGCTGCTCAACGTCGGCCCGCGTGCGGACGGCAGCATCCCGGAGGAGGCGCAGCAGGTGCTGCGCGGCATCGGCCGCTGGCTGGCCGTCAACGGCGAGGCGATCTTCGACACCACGCCCTGGAAGCTGTTCGGCGAGGGCCCGAACACCGTGACGGGCGGGGATCGCATCTCCGAGAAGCGGAGCTCGATCACCTACACCGGCGCGGACGTTCGCTACACGTGCAAGGGAAACGAGCTGTACGCCATCTGTCTGGGCCGGCCGGCCGGCGAGGTGGTCCTGCGCAACGCGGCCGAGTACCTGCACCCCGGCGAGGTGGCCGCCGTCGCCGCGCTCGGCTCCGACGAGCCGCTGGCGTTCTTGCAGACGCGCCGCGAGCTCCGCATCCGCGCCCCGCGCGAGATCGCGGCCGAAGAGGCGGTGGCACTCCGGATCACCCGGCGCTGAACGGGCCCACCGGCAACTGCCATACTCGCGCCATGAACGCCCGAGCGAGTGGGGAGATCCCACGCCCGGAGCATCCCCGCCCGCAGTTCCGGCGCCCTGACTGGATCAACCTGAACGGCTCGTGGACCTGGCGGACCGAGCCGGTACGGCCGGCCCAGGTCGATGCCGAAAAGCACCGCGACATGGCGGCGACCGGCGGCTTCGAATCGTCCATCACGGTTCCGTTCTGTCCGGAGAGCCCGCTGTCGGGCGTGGGGAACACGGAGTTCATCGGCGTGATCTGGTACCACCGCGTGACCGAGGTGCCCGCCGAATGGACCGGCCGGCGGGTGCTCCTGCACTTCGGCGCGGTGTTCTATCGCGCGGAGGTCTACGTCGACGGCGCCTACGCCGGCCAGCACGTGGGCGGCAGCGTCTCCTTCGCACTGGACGTGACGCGCTTCGTGCGGGCCGGCGGCACCCACGATCTGATGGTCGCGGTCACCAACGACCTGTGGAGCGGCGCGCAGCCCATCGGCAAGCAGTCCAGGACCTACGGTTCGTACGGCTGCCACTACACCCGCACCACCGGGATCTGGCAGACGGTGTGGATGGAAGCCGTGGATCGCCGCGCGCTGGCGGACGTGCGGATCGTCGCCGACATCGAAGCGGGACGGCTGCTCATCGCGCCCACCTTCCACGGCATCGGCCCCGGCCAGCGTTTCGAGGTCGTCGCCAGCCTCGGCGGCCGGGAGGTAGGCCGCGCCGCCCGCCCGGCGCGCGACGGCATCCCGCTGTCGCTCGACATCGCCGACCCGCAGCTCTGGGAGCCGGCGTCGCCGGTGCTCTACGACCTGGAACTGCTCGTCACAAGTGAGGAAGGAGCCGAGCTCGACCGCGTGTCCAGCTATGCCGGGCTGCGGGAGACGCACGTCGAAGGGAACCGGGTGTTCCTCAACGGCACGCCCCGCTACCTGCGGCTGGTGCTCGACCAGGGCTTTTATCCGGACGGCATCTGGACGGCTCCGTCGGACGGGGCGCTACGGCATGATATCGAGCTGGCGCAGGAGGCCGGCTTCAACGGCGCCCGGCTGCACCAGAAGGTGTTCGAGGAGCGGTTCCTGTATTGGGCGGACCGCCTGGGCTACCTGCTGTGGGGCGAGTCGCCGAGCTGGGGGCTCGATGTCCTGGACGAGGGCGCCCCGCACCGCAACTTCCTGGCCGAGTGGCGGGAGATCGTCCGCCGCGACCGCAATCATCCCAGCATCATCGCGTGGACCCCCTTCAATGAGACCCATGACGTGCGCGAGCCCCGCGCCCACCAGCGCATCCACGAGGACGCCTACGCCGTCTGCAAGAGCCTGGACCCCACCCGGCCGGTCAACGACGCGTCCGGCTCCGTCCATCACGTGACCGACCTGTACACCGTGCACACCTACGAGCAGGACCCGGCCCGGCTGGCCGAGCAGCTTGCCGACCGGCCGGGCGCAGGCCCGTTCCGCAACCATCCGGACCTCGATGCGCCCTACGAAGGGCAGCCCTACCTGGTGGACGAGTTCGGCGGCATCAAGTGGGACCCGGCCACGCAGGCGGACGCCGCGTCCGGCGAGGGCCAGAACCTCGTGTCATGGGGCTACGGGCAGGCGCCGGCGTCCCTGGAGGAGTTCTACCGCCGCCTGGAGGGCCTGGTGCGCGCCGTGATCGCGCACGGCCACATCTGCGGCTGGTGCTACACGCAGCTCACCGACGTCGAGCAGGAACGGAACGGGATCTACTTCTACGACCGCTCGGTCAAGTTCGACATGGAGCGGATCAGGCGGATCTTCACGCTCGAGCCGTAGCCGGTCACTCGGACGAGCGGCGCTCCTTCCATGCCTCGTACTCGGCCTGCGCGTCGCCGGTGAGCGGGTAGTAGCGGCGCAGGTCGCCGCCCTCGCCCAGGCGCTCGCGGCTGAAGTCCTCCCACTCGGCGTGCTCGTTGGCGCGCTCGGCGAGCTCCCCGGCCATCTGGATCGGCACCACCACCGCGCCGTCGTCGTCGGCGACGATCAGGTCGCCCGGCATCACCAGCGTGTCGCCGCAGGCGATCGGCACGTTGACCGCGAACGGGACGATGTTGGTCTGGGTGTGGAAGTTCGGCGTGGTGCCGCGCAGCCACAGGCCGAGCCCGAGCGTGCGCGCCAGCGGGAAGTCCCGGATGCAGCCGTCGACCACGGCGCCGATGCCGCCGCGCCCCTTGAAGAAGGTGAGCATCATCTCCCCGAACACCCCGCTCTGCAGGTCGCCGCGGGCGTCCACGACCACGACGTCGCCCGGCTGTGCGTGGTACAGGCAGTGGCGGTGAAGCTGCTGCTCGGGATCGTCGTAGGCGCCCTTGGCGTACTGGTCCTCCCGCTTCGGCATGAACTGCAGCGTCAGCGCGGGGCCGACGATAGTGGCGCCCGGCGTGCGTGGCGTGGGGCCGCGGAGGTAGGGGTCGCGGATTCCGAGCTCGTTGAGATCGCCGGCGGCGGTAGCCGCGGAGACGCCGGCGAAGCGCTCGATGAGCGCGCGCGGCGGGCGCTCGATGTCCGGCGTGCGGCCGGGGGTGCGGGGGTCGGTGTCCATCGTTCGTCCTCAGCGGTAGCCGCGCTCCAGGGGACGGTCGGTCTCCGGGAACAGGGACGGGAAGTGCCGATGCGGGTCGGCCGGCTCGCGGAACAGGATCTGCTGCTGCTCGGTGAGCTCCGTGGCGGGCGGCGGCGCCACCCGGTTGGCGGTCCAGGCGACGTGCGACACGCAGTACTTGTAGAGCAGCGAGCGGCGCTCGTGGGGGCCGTTCCACGCTGCCGTGCCATGCGTCAGTGCCTCCGTGAACAGCACCGCTGCGCCTGCCGGCACCTCCGGCACGACCACGAACGGGTAGTCCTCGGGGGAATCGGCGATCCGCTGCGGCAGCCGGAAGTGGCTCTTGTGGCTGCCGGGGATGCAGCAGAAGCCGCCGTGCTCCGGCCCGGCGTCGGTGAGGTTGAAGGTGACCACCACGAACCCCTCGGCGATCCGGTTCTCCCGGAACGGGAAGTAGATCCCGGGCGCCGCTCCGCCCACGGGCGCGCTGGCGCCGTAGTCGGCGTGCAATACGCCGCGTGACATCCCCGGTCGCATGCAGATGCCGTAGATGCGGTCCAGGCGGAAGCAGTCGCCGAGCCGGAAGCGCAGGATCGGCATGATGCGAGGGTGGGTGAGCAGGGCGCAGAAAGGGTCGCCCCATTCCAGGAACCCCGACCCCGGCGGGGCGGCGCCGAAGCGGACCATGTGGTCGCCGAGTACCTCTCCCTCGGCCGCCAGCCGCTCGTCTACCGTCTGTTTGAGCGCCGCCACCTCCTCCGGAGCGAGCACGTCCCGTACCACCAGGTAGCCGTTGAGGTCGAACAGGTACTCCTGGAGCTGCAGCTCCTCCATCGCCTGCGCCTCGTCGCCTGGACTATTCATGCCGTCCTCCGCGTCTCTCAGGTGCCGGGCACCGGGATGGTGCTCATCATGCCGCCGTCGACGTCGAGCGCCGAACCGGTGATGAACGCGGCTTCGTCACTGAGGAAGAAGAGGATCGCCTGCACGATGTCTTCCTCCGTGGCGTTGCGGCCGAGCGGGATGCCGGCGGCGGTGGCCTCGCGGATCTCCTCCTCCGTCGAGCCGGTGGCTTCCACCTTCCAGCGCAGGACCTGCTGTCCCATGCCGGTGGTGGGCACGCCGACGGGGCAGACGCAGTTCACGGTGACCTTGCCGGGCGCCAGCTCGCCGGCCAGAGCCTTCGTGAGCCCGATGACGCCGTGCTTGGCGGCGCAGTAGTGCGGGATCATCGGGAAGCCGACGTGCGAGGCGTCGGAGCCGATGGTGACGATCCGGCCCCGGCCGCTCGCGGTCAGGTGCGGCGCCGCCGCCTGCGAGCACAGGAAGGTGCCCTTCAGGTCGACGTCGATGGTCCGGTCCCAGTCCTCCTCGCCAATCTCCGCCAGCGGCGCCAGGTGGATGATGCCCGCGCAGTTGACCAGGCAGTCGAGGCCGCCGTGGGCGGCAACGTGCGCCTCCACCGCGGTCCGCACCGACGCGGGCTCGGTGACGTCCAGCTCGACCGCATGCAGTCCTTCCGGCGGCAGAGCGGCACGCGCCGCGTCGAGCTGCCGGCGGTCGATGTCGGCGATGGTCACCCGGTCGCCGCGCTGGAGCAGTTCCCGAGCCGTGGCCAGCCCGAAGCCGTTGGCGCCGCCGGTGATCAGCGCGCTGCGCGGCGGCCGCTGTTGGGTCACAGGCCGAGTTCCGCCAGCAGCTCGCCGAAGCCGGCCACCAGGGTGTCGACCGCGTCCTCGGTTGGGGGAGCCGGCAGGTCGTAGGTGCGCACCGCCGAGGAGACGGACATGCCGCCCTGGCGCACGGTCTGGGCGGTCGGCACGTAGCCGAGCACGCCGTTGACGTAGCCGGCGAACATGGTGTGCGCGGCCTGCGAGCGCTGCTTGGCGCCCAGGCCGATCTCCACGAACGGCTCGCCCTGCATGCCGAGCAGCACGAAGTCGTCGATGCGGTGGCCGATCAGGTCGTAGTCCACCGAGCACTGCGTCTCGCCCGCACGGACCCGGTCCAGGACGGTATGCGCCCAGTAGACCTCGATCTCCTGGGGGGCGGTGAGCACGGTCGAGGCACCCTCGTCGCGCAGATCCTGCAGCTTCTCCTCAGCAGCGGCGACCTGATGCTCCGCTTCGGCGGGCGAGGGCAGCGGCTGCAGCGCCACCGTGCCCTTGCGCTCGGCGCTGCGCAGGATCCGGTGCGTGGGGCCGTCGGAGAACTCTTTGTGGTACAGCGCGATGGACGACAGCGACGTGCCTTCCTCGCGGACCTCGCGGTGCGGCCGGGTCTCGATCCCGTAGTACGCCTGCAGCGCGCCGGCCGCTACCTGGCCGCCGATACGTTCCTTTTCGCCCCAGTCGCTCTGCAGGAACGACAGGCACGCCTGGTTGCCGGCGGCGCCGGTCAGGTACAGGCAGGTGGCGCCGGTGGCGCCTTCGACGATGCGCCGCACCGTGCCCGGGAAGTCCGGGCTGAGCTCGTAGGTCTGGTAGCCCATCACCACGGGGTGCGCGGCGTAGCCGACGATCGCCGCGATCGGGTTGCCGGCCAGGTCGTCCACGCGCAGCACGTCCACGGCGTGATCGCTGGCGCCGTCGGGGTTGCGCCCGACCAGCACGCGGCCGTCGGCGGCCACCTCCTCGCGGTTGACCGCCACGGCGGCGTGGCCGTGGCCTGCCGCCACGCGCGCCGGACCGCGGGCGGCGTTGGCCATGGCGCTGACACCCACGAGCTGTTGCACCAGCACCTCGATGTAGTGGTCCAGCGCCTCGACCTCGCCGTCGCGGGGTGCGACGTGGTGCGGGCCGCCCAGGGAGTGGCGCGCCGTGCAGGGGCCGTTGTGCGTGTGCGTGCAGCCCAGCGTGACCCCGGTCGTGGTCGTGCCGACGCGGTCGGCGATCTGGCGGCGGATGGTCTGGGCCAGCGGGAGGTCGAAGCCGATCAGGTCGCAGTCCAGGATGACCACCTTGTGGTCGTCGTCGGCCAGCACCAGGGCGGTCGCCGTGAGGGGCTGCTCGACGCCCACGGCGCCTTCGATGCGGCGCATCGCGCCCTGCATGCGGAAGCCCAGGGGCGGGGTGATGTCGACCCGGGCGGTCCCGGCGGTCAGGGTGTTATCGGCCACGATCTGCTCCTGCCGGTGCCGCTTCATGGGTCCGTTCCGGCCCGGCACCGCGTCCCGCCCATGCTACCATGCGGCCAAAGGGGGTGGCGGTTCGGCGATGAGGGTCGTGCTGTGCGGCGTCGGCGGGGTGGGGCGCAACGTGACCCGCCTGCTGCGGGCGCGCCCCGACTACCGGATCGCGGCGGCCTGCTCGCGCAACCCCGACCTGGCCGACCGTGATCTCGGCGATCTGGCCGGCGGCCCGCCGCTTGGCGTCGCGGTGGGAGGAGACCTCGGCACGGCCCTGAGCGAGCCGGCCGACCTGCTGCTGGTGGCCACCACCTCGTTCCTGGGCGAAGTGGCCGCCGACGTGCGCGCCGGCCTGGAGCGCGGCCTGAACGTCATCACCACCGCCGAGGAGGCGGCATTCCCGTGGATCATCGACGCCGACCTGGCCGCGGAGCTGGACGAGGTGGCGCGGGACCGCGGGGTGTCCGTGATCGGCGTGGGGCTCAATCCTGGGTTCATCTTCGACGCGCTGCTGCTGACCGCCAGCGGCATTGCGTGGGACGTGCGGGCGATCCGCATCCGCCGCGTGGTCGACGTGTCGCGCTTCAGCGCCACGATCCAGCGGCGGCTGGGGATCGGCTTCACCGCCGAGCGCTTCACGGAGGGCGTAGAAGCCGGCTCGATCACCGGCCACATCGGCTTCCCGCAGTCGTTCCACCTGGTGGCGCGCTGCCTGGGAGTCCACATCGACCGCATCGAGAGCGGCTTCGAGCCGCTCGTCGCCGACCGGCCGTTCGACGGCGAGCATCTGCGCGTGGAGCCGGGCACCACCGCCGGCTTCGTGCAGCGCTACCGCGCCATCTGCGGCGGCCGGGCGTGGATGTCCGCCGAGTTCATCGCCCACGTGGACCCGCCGCCCGCCGGCCACGAGCCGTCCGACTCGATCGAGATCGACGGCTACAACGCGCTCAACCTCGCCATCAATCCCGGCTGCCAGCCGCAGCTCGGCACCGCCGCCATGATCGCCAACGTGATGCCGCGGCTGGTGGAGGCACGGCCCGGTTACCTGACCGTGGCCGACCTGGCGCTGCCGCACGCCCGCCCCACGGCGGGCTCGTTCGCGTGAGACGCCGATGAAGCTGGCGATCGTGCAGATGGAAAGCGTGATGGGCGAGGTGAGCCGCAACATCGACGCCGCCCTCCGCCTGCTCGACCAGGCCGCCGCGTCGGGGGCGGAAGTGGCGCTGCTGCCCGAGTACTGGAGCACCGGCTTCTTCCCGGCCAGCCGCGACTACCGCCGCTACGACCTGGCGGCGCCCGACGACGGGCCGGCGATGACGGCGGTCCGCGACAAGGCGGTCGAGCTGGGTCTGCACGTGGTGGCTACCATCTTCGAGCGCGACGGCAGCGACCTCTGCTACGACACCGCCATGCTGGTCCGGCCGGACGGCCGCATCGCCGGCAAGTACCGCAAGACCCACATCGGCGGCGAGCGCCACATCGTCGTCGACGGCGAGCTGGCCACCGACCTGGGCATCGAGTCCATCTACTTCCGCACCGGCATGCGCTTCCCGGTGTTCGGCATCGGCGAGTGGCGGGTCGGCATCATGCTCTGCTACGACACCTACTTCCCGGAGGCCGCGCGCTGCCTGGCGCTCGGCGGGGCCGAGGTCATCCTGGCGCCGTTCGGGATCTCCGACACCAAGAAGACGATCTGGAAGGAGCTGCTGGCGACGCGCGCGTTCGAGAACATCGTCTACCTGGCCGCCGCCAACAACACCGGCTACGTGCCGGCCCCGGACATGCCGATCGTGATGGGCGGCCACAGCATCGCCATCGACCCGTACGGCGAGGAGCTGGCGATGGCCAGCTACGACCGCGACGAGGTGCTGCGCGTGGACCTGGACCGCGACCACCTGCTGCGCGCGCGCCGCATGCACTTCATGTTCCGCGACCGGCGCCCGGAGGCGTACGGGATCATCAGCACCCCCACCGACGACATCCAGCGCGGCTGACGTTACACTCGCCCTCAGGAGGCTGACGATGAGACTGGCGATATCGGGACCGCTGACCGACGAGGTCCTGGCCTTCGGCGCTCAGATCGGCGCGACCGACTACGTGGGCGGTCCGCCCGACATCTCGCAGGAGAGGGGCCACTACGGCTTCCAGGAGCTGATGATCGCCCGCAACCGCGTCGAGGACGCTGGCCTGCAGTGGACGGTGGCAGGCATCCCGGAGGAGTGGACGCACAGGATCAAGCTGGGACTGCCGGGCCGCGACGAGCAGCTCACGAGCTGGTGCCGGTCCATCGAGCACCTGGGAGCGGCCGGCGTGCCGGTCCTCCACTACTGCTTCGCGCTGCGCAGCTCCATCGGCCACTACGGGCTGCGCACCTCGCGCAGCACGCCGGGCCGGGGCGGCGCCAAGGTGACCAGCTTCGACTACGACCAGATCAGGTCGGCAACCCAGGACTTCTGGGACCCGCCAGTTCAGCGGTCGCTGGAGGTGACGGACGAGCAGGTCTGGGACAATCTGATTTGGTTCCTGGAGCGGGTCGTCCCGGTTGCCGAGGACGCCGGCGTCAAGCTGGCCCTCCATCCCGACGATCCGCCAGTGTCGCCGATCGCCGGCGTGGCGCGGGTGCTGCGCGATCACGCCGCGCTGAAGCGCGTGGTCGACATCGTGCCCAGCGACGCGAACGGCCTCACCTTCTGCGTGGGAACGATCGGGGCCATGCCGGGGGACGTGCTCGAAGCGATCGAGTACTTCGGCACGCGCGGCAAGATCCACCACGTACACTTCAGGAACGTGACCGGCACGGTGCCCGCGTTCGCCGAGACGTTCATCGACGAAGGCCACGTGGACATGGTGAAGGCGATGCGCGCCTGCCGTGACGCCGGCTTCGACGGACCCATGGTCGAGGACCACGTGCCGGAGATGGCCGGCGGCCCCGACCAGTGGCCGGCCAAGGCGTTCGCGCTGGGCTACATGAAGGCCGCCATTCAGGCGGCGGGAGCGGATTGAGCGCGAACGCCTTCGGGCGAGCCCGACTGGATTACCACGACCCAGTCCTGGCGTATCGGCGGTATCCCCCGGATCGTGTCGGCGAGCCGCCAATCGCCTTCGCGGTCGGGTCGGATCTCGCCGATGTCGTGCTCCGCGCCGGTCCGCGGGTCGTAGAAGGACCCCTGGTACGCGATGTCGCGCTCGAGTCGCTTCACGGTCAGTTGGTCCGCTCGCTGTGACGAGATCCCCTTCGGCGCGTAGATGATCCGCACTTCGCCCGGGATCCCCGCAACGTACGGGTCGAAGTAGTCAGCCTCGGTCCAGTGGGGCTCGACCCACTCCGGGTGCGGCTCGAAGCGCCACCACTCGTAGCGCTCCAGCAGGGCCTTGCCGATGCCGACCTGTGCGGAGCCCGCGAACCGGTAGGAATCCTCCCATGGATGCGCGCTGTACGCCTGGCCGGGCGACCCGTAGGCCTCCTGCCACGGGATGTCCGCCCACCGCTCGTCCATCAACTGCGGCGAGTGACCGTACGGCTGCGCCCTGGTGCTGACCTCCCAGACGCCGCTCGCGCCGTAGTTGTGGCCGGCCGCGCCGCTCAGCACGCTCGTCCAGAACATCAGGCGCTGCTGGTACTCCCAGTTGCCGCCCAGGATCCCCTCGTAGTTGGTCTCGCCGATCAGGGCCGGCATGCGCGGATTCCTGGCGGCTGCCTTCGCCAACGCGCTCACGGTCGCCGGCACGCTCTCGCTCTGCACGGGGCTGTGCGAGCCGGACAAGAGCTCGAAGTCGACGATCGACGGGTCGTCGACCAGTTCCTCGACGAATCCCGCGTGGATCGTCACCGGGTGATCATAAGGATCGATCGATTGCAGATAGCGCGCGACGTTCGACCAGCCCGCGCGAGCCTTCGCGGCGAAACGCTCGTCGTCTCCGCCATAGATGCGATACCGCACGTCCGGGTTCTTCGGGCTGATCGCCTCTCCGGCCACGCACCACACCACCGGGTACGCTCCGTAACGAGCGACGAGATTCCGGAAGTGGCGCTTCATCACGTGCTCGCCGGCGTACTCGATGAAGTAGCCCCATGCGCCGACGATGCACGGCAGCAGTCCACGGGCGACCAGCCGGCCGATGCGACGATCCGCCAGGTCGAAATAGGCCGGATTCAGGCGCGAGTAGTCCTCCTCCCACGGGAAGCCGGCCTCGTTGGCGCCGCGCGGGTCGAACGGGAACATGTCGGGATAGAGGCCGGCGACGATCAGGACCGCGGAGAATCCCTTGGCGACGCGGTCCTCGGTCAGCGTGTCGAAACCGGCCGGCCAGGTGAGCCGTTTGGTGAGGCCCATCCACCAGGTGTCGGCCAGCCAGAAGAACGGGGTCCCGTCACGATGCCGGAGGTGCGTGCGGTCCGGGCTCACCGTCAGCGGACCGTGCCGGAGCAGGGGGTTGTCCCCCTGGTAAGGCGTTACCTCCAGGAGTTCCCGGCGTCCGTGCAGGTCGGCGTTGGTCTCATCGGAGCAGGTCGTTTCCAGCACGTGCCTGCCGATCGTGGACGAGGAGTAGCGGATGCCCCAGAAGCTGCCGCCGGCCCAGAACGCGGGAACGACCGTCTGCTTCCCGTCGGGATCGGTGACGACGGCGGACAACTCGATCTCATTGCACGGATCGCCGTACTCCCGTGCGGACGGGAACGACCACTCCGCCACGCAGTTCTGCATCGCGCGCTTCATGGCCCCGAGGATGATCGGTTCGGCCGCTCCTGCCTACCGCACCGATCCGGCGCCGTTACGCCGGGCCGGGGAAGAAGTCGGCGCCCTGCATCATCATGTCCTGCTGCTTCACCACCAGGCCCTTCACCCGCGGCAGGTACTCGTTGATCCAGCGGGGATCGTTGCGCACCTTCTCGCGCGCTACCTCAAAGTGGGCGTAGTCCTGGTAGGCCCAGATGTGCACGATCCGGTTGAGCGGGCCGATGTCGGTGTAGTACCAGCCGGCCAGCTTCACGCCGTGGTCTTCCCTGATCTTCAGGGCGATGTCCCGGACCGCCTCCATGTAGCGCGGCACGGCGCCCGGCTGCACGTCGTAGATCCTCATGTCGTAGATCATCGCGGTCCTCCTGTCGTGTCGTCGGCGTAGAGCCACGGCACCTCGACGCTGGTCACCTGCAGCGTGGCGAGCCCGTTGCGGCGGGAGTCGCCGGCGCAGTACGCCAGCAGGACCCGCTCCGGGTCGCCTGCCACGAAGTGCATGGCCGTGTAGCAGTAGTGCCCGTTCGGATCGTCCTCCAGCACCCGGCGGTGCCGCCAGGTGCGGCCGTCGTCCGCTGAGATCGCCGTGGTCAGCGGCGTGCGGCGGCCGTGGCCGCGGTGAGCGGGATCGTAGCTGTCGTTCCACACCAGCAGCAGGTCGCCCGTCGACGGGATGCGCTTGATCGACGCCGGCGAGCGGGGCGAGCGGATGTCGCTCGGCACCGGTTGCGTCCAGGTCTCGCCGTCGTCGTCCGAATGGCACAGGTACTGGCTGCCCAGCACGGTGCGGCTGAACATCAGCAAGCGGCCGTCCCGGAGCTGTACGACGCCCGGCTCCTGCAGCCCGGTGCCGGTGGGGTCGTCGGCCACCGCCGCGCTGCCGCGTCCGCGGCGCCAGATCCGGCCGTCGTCGTCGGACAGGTAGCAGACCGCCTCGCCCGTGGCCACGGGGTCGTTCGTCCACTCGGGACCGTGGTCGGCGATCGGGGCGATCAGCCGCCCGCTCGCGGAGACCACCACGCGGTCGGCGATGAGGATGAGGTAGCCGTCGTCGTCGGTGACCATGTCGACTGCATCGCCCCAGGTCGCGCCGTCGTCGCTCGATCGCCGCACCACCGGCTTGCAGTCGGAGAGCGCGTTCTTGAGCAGGTAGAACAGCAGCAGGTCGCCGTTGCGCAGTCGGAGCAGGCTCACCGACATCACGTTCAAACCGGCTTCGTTGCCCAGGACGATCTCGTCCTGGCCGGACCAGGTGAGCCCCCCGTCGGCCGAGAACCGCGCGGCCAGCTCCGCGGGATCGTGATCGCCGCCGCGGCCCGCGGAGAACCGCGAATAGATCAGCATGATCCGTCCATCGCGCAACTCGACGAACGCCCCCTCGCTGTTGCGCGTGTTGCCCGGCCCGGGCTCCAGCCGGAGCGCCCGCCGTACGGCGGAGTTGTTGTTCATCTCTGCAGCATACTCTGCGGAGGGCGTCGACGAATTCAAGCGAGTTGATGAATCAAGAAAACTGACGGAGGGTAATGGCATGCCGATGAAGAGTCCTCCCCACCCGGGTCTATCCGTCCGCCACGATTGTCTGGAGCCTCTGGGGCTGAGCGTGACGGAAGCCGCACAGAGGCTGGGAGTCAGCCGCAAGCAGTTGTCCGATGTCGTGAATGGCCGCTCGGGCATCTCGCCGGAAATGGCGATCCGCCTCGATAAGGCCTTCGGCGGTGGTGCGGCCACTTGGTATCGGCTGCAGGCCGCTTACGACGTTGCACAGGCCTTGAAGCAGGCTGACCGCATCAACGTCGAGCGTTTGGCACCCGCGGGAGTCGAGTGATGGGCGACATCCTCGATTACGGCCTCTCCTTCATCTCCGGCAGGGCCGCGGAGAACCGGGTGCGGTTCTGGATCGAGTCGCGGACCCGCATCTTCGACAGCGCGACCGGCAGGAGCGATTGCTTCTACCAGTGCGCCTCCTGCAAGAGCGAGCACACCTTCGCGGAGCGCGACCTGTTCGTGGAGGACAACTACGACTTCCTGCCGATCTTCGGGCAGGACCACGGCATCGTCTTCCGGCGCAAGTCAGCCCGGCACGACGGGTACCGCGAGACGCGTCCGGCCGGTGAATGGTGGGCCGGTCAGGTGTATCGCCTGGTCCCTGCGGCCGACGTCCAGGAGGTGACCACCTTCGAGGAGATCGCCGCGGCCACCCACCAGGCCAAGCCGCTGGTGGGGGTCACGGAGATCCGCAACGAGGAGACCGGCCTCACCGCGACCATCCAGTATCCGGTGAAGACCATGAACATCCACGAGCCCGACCGGATCTACCAAGTTGATACCGGGCCGGTGGCGTGGCCGGACCTGAGTGAGAGGCGCGAGCGGCTGGCGGACCTGCTGTCGCTCGCCTTCATCGCCTTCAACGCCCCGCACTTCGCCGACTTCGTGATCGAGGCGCCGACCACGATCGGCGAGGGCGATGCCGCGTCCGAGGTCTTTCATTACTCGAAGCTGGTCTCGCTGCCCGCGACCAATCGCCTGTTCGCGATCGGTCCGGCGTTCGGGGACGCGCAGTGAAGATTACGGCCGTGACGCCGCACATCATGTGGGGCGGCGATGCGGGCGGATTCCAGTTCTCCTCCACCCTGTGGGGCCGGGGAGCGGGGCGCAACTGGCTGTTCGTCAAGGTGGAGACAGACGCCGGCGTGCACGGCTGGGGCGAGGCGTCCCTGGTCAACCAGACCCCGGCGATCGCGGCGTCGATCGAGCTGCTGGGCCATCAGATCATGGGTCAGGATCCGGCCGGGATCGAACGGCTCTGGCAGATCATGTACCTGCACAACCGTTACCGCGGCGGCGTGGTGATCACCTCCGCGCTGAGCGCCATCGACCAGGCGCTCTGGGACATCAAGGGCAAGGTGCTGGACGCGCCGGTGTACCAGCTTCTCGGCGGGGCGGTGCGCGACACGATCCGCGTCTATGCCGGTGCCGGCGACCCGGAACAGGCACGGGAACGGATCGCCGAGGGCTTCGCCGGCGTCAAGACCGGCGGCGGCTGGCACGGCGCCGACCACGCCGTGGACGACCGCAACGCGCCGGACGTGCTCCGCCGGGAGCTGGTGGCCATCCGGGACGCGCTGCCGCCGCACGCGGAGCTGATGGTGGACAACCACGGCCACTCGCGGCCGCCGGATGCGATCCGGCAGATCCGGGCGGTCGACGACCTGGGGCTGCTGTTCTTCGAGGAGCCGCTGCCGCCCGACAATCCGGAGGAGCTGGCGCTGGTGCGCGCCGCGGGCCTGTCCACGCCGCTGGCCGCCGGCGAGCGCCTGCACAGCCGCTGGGCGTTCCGCGACCTGGTGGTGCGCCAGCTCGTGGACGTGATCCAGCCCGACATCTGCCACTGCGGCGGCATCTCCGAGCTGCGCCGCATCGCCGCGTTGGCGGAGATCTACGGGATCACCGTGGCGCCGCACAACCCCAAGGGGCCGGTGGCCACGGCCGCCAGCCTGCACGTGTGCGCGACCATTCCCAACTTCCTGATCCTCGAGCACGCGCACGCGAACCCCCTGTTCGACGCCCTGCAGGTGGAGCCGATGCGGATCGGTGAATCAGGCGGCTACGCGCCGCCGGCAGGCCCCGGGCTGGGCGTCGATCTGGACGAGGAGGTGATCGCCGCCCACCCATACCGCCACCGGCCCGTGCTGCAGGCGTATGAGGCGGACGGCACGCCCTCGCACCCATAGCGTCCGGCCGGACGAGGAGCCGCGCCGGCACGAACTGGACGCGCTGCGCGCCTTCGCCATGCTGCTCGGGGTCGTCCTGCACGCGGCGATGACGTTCTTCCCGGAGGCTTGGCCGGTGCAGGACCGCACGGCCGGCTTTCACGGCCCGTGGGAAGAGCTGGTCCTCGCCGTGCACGGCTTCCGCATGCCGGTCTTCTTCCTGTTGAGCGGCTTCTTCACCGCCATGCTGTGGCGGCGCCGCGGCCTGCCGGCGCTGATCCGCCATCGCCTGCGCCGGGTGGCCCTGCCGCTGGCGCTGGCCATGGTGACGGTCGGGCCGGCGATGGACTGGGTCGTCGACCGGGCGCTCCGCTCAAGGGCGAAAGGCTTCTCCGTCCACGAACTGGCGCCGCGGCTGGAGGAGTTCCATCACCTGTGGTTCCTCTGGCTGCTGCTGTGGCTGCTGGCCGGCTTCGCGGTGGTGGCGTTCGTCGCCGATCGGGTTCGACCCGAACCTCCGCGCGGCGATCGCGGCGCGCAGCCCGCGTGGCTGCGATGGGTGATGTGGCTGCTGATCCCGCTGACGCTGCTGCCGCAGCTCGGAATGGCCAAGGGCGGCGCCTACCCGATGTTCGGTCCGGACACCGACACCGGGCTGCTGCCGCCGCTCCACCTGCTGGCCTACTATGCGGCGTTCTTCGCGTTCGGGGCGCTGGCGTACGGCCGCCGGGACCGCACTGGCGCGCTCCTGGCCGACACGCTCGGGAGACGCTGGCCGGTCGTGCTGCCGGTCTCCGTCCTGGTGGTGTTCCCCGTGGGGCTCGCCGTCACCTACCTGCCGGAAGTCCGCTCGTGGGCGGTATCCCAGGTCCTGCAGGTCCTCTATGCCTGGGGCATGTGCCTGGGACTGATCGGGCTGTTCCGGGTCCTCCTGACCCGCGAGCGGCCGAGCGTGCGCTACCTGGCGGATGCCTCGTACTGGATCTACCTCGTTCACCTGCCGCTGGTGATCGGCGCGCAGATCGTCCTCCGAGACTGGGCCCTGCCGTCCGGGATCAAGTTCCTGCTGATCACCGGCGGGGTGACAGCGGTCCTGCTGCTCACCTATCAGGCATTCGTCCGCTACACGCCGATCGGCACCCTGCTGAACGGCTGGAAGCGCCGTTCTCGTTCGGAGCTGTTTGCCGGATGATAGTGGGCGCACTGCGCTCCAACGCACATGAGGTACCAAGTCGGACTGATCGAGTCCGAAGAGGGGTACGCCGTCAGTTGTCCGCAGTTGGGGTACCACTCCCAAGGAGCCACGGTCGAGGAGGCGCTCGAGAACATCAAGGAGGCCATCCATGACTGGCTGGCGGTCGAGGCAAAAGAAGCGTCCGTGGCCGAAGGAAATGGAGACCGAAGTTGTGGTCTGATGCGCCGTACTCCCCGGGGTGCGCTACCGGCAGGCCAATCGCGTTCTTGAGAGACCCGGGCTCCGCATCGTTCGGTAGAGCGAGCACGCCGTGATGCGCCCCAGCGGCCTTCCTACGGGTCGAAGCAGGCGACGGGGTAGATGCCGAGGACGTTCTCGCTGCCCCGGCACCACTTTGCTTGCCCTCGTCCTCGAAGCCAGTCTTGTGCCACCGGCGAGCTTGAACCACTCGCGCGCGTAAGAGGATGAAGCCCCGATCGCCGATGTGGCGGACGTTGCACGTCCGTCCGGCCTCCATGGCTCTAAGCGGCAGGCGCGGCATGCTCGACCGATCGGGACCCGTCTGGAGATCGTCTCGCAGTGGCTGCAACCGTACTTGCCGAAGAACCAAAGCGCCGGGTCCAACGCCGCGCATGTGTTGGAAATACCCGACGGACCCCCTATATGCCGGTCCGTCATAGCGTCGCGCCAGGCGGATTGAATCACTCGTCGTCTTGCTGCGCCTTCAGGAGTCGTCACGACAACGCCAAGGTTCCGGGTCACACGGCGAACGTTGATGTCCACCGCCACGGGAATCGTCGCCATCCGATCTATCCTCGCGGCGCCGGGATTGGCCATGATGCGGACCCACATGGGTCCTACCTTCGGCCCCTTGAGCATCGGGAACGCGGTCGCCTCGCCGCGTCGACGCTCCGTAGATCCGCCAAGAGCTCCACGGCATCTCCAACGCCACAGCGAACCAGTCGGCAGACTGCGGTCTCGCCTTGCAGCAGACTTCTTCCAATCGTCCGCCACGCATCTGAGTCGGGACCATGACGTTGGCTGACGCCGCTGGCCGACAGCCGATCCGAGAGTAGGGCGGGCGTCATCGACGACGCCGTCACAGGATCAAACACCTCTGGATGGCTGTGAAACAATTCGCCGCTCACACGCCACAGCCTGCTTGCATCTCGAGCTCGGTCCATCGCCGAGACGAAGGTCAGAAACTGTCGGATCGATCGTTCAGTTGCCCCGCCGCGTCGAAGCTCATCGGTGACGATCACCTCGGGCATGGCGGACCAGCCCGTGTCTGTCGCGACGGCTCTCGCGGTGAGGTCGAGTCCACCTTCGTAGAAATCAACTGCGATCTCCTCGGCGAGGCGTCCGGCGTTTGCCAGTTGTTCACTCGTCATATCCACTCATCCTATCGATCGCTACGGAACAGGTCCGTGACGGGTCCCCTCTCGCTTTCCACGGCGTGAGCCAGAGTCTCTGTCCGATTCATCGGCCAAGAGCAGACTTTACTATGCTACACTCGTGCGACCCTTCGTGCCATGCCGTCACCGGTCCGACCTTGACATTGATGTCCCCCTCACGGGCCACGGGCAGACCCAGTGCCAACACGCGTAATCCGCACCGGCACGTTGTCGCTGCTCGTCCAGTCGGCAGCTACCGCTCCCGTCGATGCTATTTCAGCTAATGCCTCCCCAAGGGCGCTCGGGACCCTTATCAGGGCACCGCCTCCGCGGAGCTCCGGCGACAATAGCAGCGCCTCGTGGACATGCGCGGGCCACTTGGTACGCCGGAACGCTTTGACGTAGCGCGTCGTCCTGCCAAATAACCCGATCACGGTTCTTGCCTGAATCGCCTCAACGTAGGCCGCTAAGCATCGCCCTACCAATCCGTTTGACCACATAGTAAAGTCGAACCTTTGATCATACCAACCGATATGCTCGCCAGCTAATGTGACGCCGTATCCGCCCGACACGATCGCCAGCCCAGCACTGACCCGTTCAACGTGCTCCAACGCCTTCCCGGCGGCTGCGTACAGACGCCCACAGTAACGCTTCGAAGCCGGCATCAGTAATGACTCGTCTATCCCACACTCTCGCGCATTGCGTTGTCTCGCGCTCCGTAGTTCCATCGACAGGTCTTCCGGCAGGAAATCGAGGATCGAGACGCCGTCTCGATCCTCGGCGCCACCTCGGTGTTTATTCGCTGAACATGGAATCACAATGAGTGTAGCCTCGAGGTGTTTCTTCATCGGGAAGAGCGTAACAAGCTCGCGCGCTCTCGCGGAGGCGCTCGTCGGGCACCCAGCGCTGCCTTGTTCTCCATCACGAGCCTACTGACCAAGGAACCCTGGAGACTGTCGTCCCGGGCGGTCAGAGCTCCCATCCTGACGTTTCCGGCTACTCATCTGGTTCGTCGGGGACCATCATCCACACGCGCTGCAATGGGAGTTCCGCTTGGATCTCCTCTGGAAGGGACTCGTAGGTTCGAAAGACTGCCTGAACAAGATCGCCGCTGTCCCAGAGGCGCACGGTGAAGTGGCTTTGCTTTGACTCCTGGAGCACTGCCTTGTTGAATCCTCCCCAACAAACCAGAAGCCCTTGCTCGGCTTTGAACGATTGCATCGTGCCTTGCAGCGTCCGGTAGACGGTCACGTCCGCAGGGTTGGCTTGAGATTTGACCTGGACGCAGAGCCGCGGTGGGTCCAGTCCTAGCGGCCCTCGTCCCGCCAGGATGTCAACGCCGCCGTCCGGCCCGGGTGGGGACACGTTTGTCGTCCAACCGTCCGCCTGAAGAACGGCGTCGACGAGATCAGTGAGCGAGTGTCCAGAGAACCGACTCTGAATCTCCCTCACGATCTGGTCAAGTGCAAGTTGGCGGAGATCAGGCTCCGCATCGGTCTCATCCTCGGGTGATGGCTGAGAGTCCTGCCCGTGAGGTCGCTTCATTCCCGGATCCTGGCCCCCTTTGAGCACGGCTTGAATCCGGTGAACAGCATCGTTCCGGGAGATATTGCACACAGTCATGAATGCCCCGAATGAATACAGGAGATCCTGGCGGAACATCGTCCTCGGCAGATCCGTCTTGAGCCACTCAACCGCACGCGTGTGGCGAACGCTCCCACCCACGTTTTGGAATCGATACGGGCCTGCGACACGACCGATCGCAATCTGGGACGTGCGCTTCCGCGGAAGGACGATCAGGTCCTGTTCGTGTATCGCTATGGCGAAGCACCAGAGCTGACCTGCGAAGTTGCCAGCCCTACGGCTCTTGGCATCGGGGTAAGACGATTTTACCAACTGCAATACAGCGTGGTAGTCCGGCGCGCCCTCGAGCGAAGGAGTCTCATGGAAGCCGATGATGGACATGTTGTTCTGGAGCGCGTACTCCTCGTCCTCTCCGCTTCGACCACCCCTGACAAGGTAGGCCTTGGGCGACTCGGAACCTGTACTCATCGAACGATCTCCCGTGCGCCGGTCAAATCGGCGAGGTGTAGTGAATGAAAGAGTCATACGGTCGAAGGGTTAGCGACCCACGACGGCCCCGAGTCATGCGTGGCAGCCCGCGAGGGCGAGACGAAGCGTTGACAGGGGTACGTGCGGGCCGGGTATTGAGCCGCGAAAGGAACTCACTCCGGGGTGCCGACGCCGTGGGAGAAGGCGGAAGGCAACACCCGGGACGCCGCCAGCGCGAGGCGTTCCGGGACCCTGCGCGGTCGAAGACCCCGAGCACGTGCGGAACCACCTCGCGCGGGAACCGGGAGATCCCATCCTCGCCTGTGACCGATGGCGTCACAGGACGTGTCGGAAAGTCCAAGGACGCACGCCGATGATGTACGGGGATGGGAAGTCGGACAGGTCCATAGTACCAGCGAAGCCCGCGAACAAGGACGGATGCGGTGAACGGCGTGGCTATGGCGGACCCTACACGGGCACGAAGGTGGAAACGCCGGAGACGGCCAAGGGGACGCCTACGGACAGGTTGGACGCTGGCAGCCCAACCGCGGAGCGGGTGGAGGGAAGGGACCTGACCAAGGGGAATCCGCGCCAGCAAAACGCGCCCCGGACACAGCGCCGGGACGGCGCGCCCAGTGCGCTTGCGCGGATACGTCAAGCAGCGCGACAGGATAGGACGCTGCGGTTCACCGCGCTGCTGCACCACGTCTACGAACCGAGGAGGCTCCGCGAGGCGTACTTCAGCCTCAAGCGGGACGCCGCACCCGGAGTGGATCGGGTGACGTGGCAGCAGTACGGCAGGACGCCGTGTACACGGGCCTGCTGACCAGAAAGGTGAACTGGGTGCTCGACGTGGACATCCGTGGATTCTTCGATGCCATCGACCACGGGTGGCTGGTGAAGTTCGTCGAGCACCGAATCGGGGACCGGCGCGTCGTGCGGCTCATCCAGAAGTGGCTGAACGCCGGCGTGCTGCAGGACCGGACGCGGACGCGTAGCGAGCAGGGGACGCCGCAAGGAGGCAGCGCATCGCCGCTGCTGGCGAACATCTACCTGCACTATGCGTTCGACCTGTGGGTCCAGCAGTGGCGGCGGACGCAGGCGAGCGGCGACGTGGTCGTCGTGCGCTACGCGGACGACATCGTCGCTGGATTCCAACACCGGTCGGATGCCGAGCGGTTCCGGGCGGAGCTGGCCGAGCGGTTCGGCTCGTTTGCCTTGGAGCTGCACCCTGCCAAGACGCGGCTGATCGAGTTCGGGCCGTTTGCGGCCGAGAACCGCAGGCGACGAGGGCAGGGCAAGCCGGAAACGTTCGACTTTCTCGGGTTCACGCACATCTGCGGGACGAAGAGAAGCAACGGACGGTTCACGGTGCTCAGGCAGACGATGGGTGAGCGGTTGCAGGCGAAACTGGGGCAGGTGAAAGCCGAGCTTCGGAGCCGTCTGCACGATCCGGTTCCAGAGGTGGGAAAGTGGCTGCGCTCGGTGGTGGGCGGGCATCTGCGTTACTACGGAGTGCCCATGAACACGCCGGCGCTGGCCCTGTTCCGCTATCGGGTGGCGTGGCTGTGGTACCGCTCGCTGCGGCGCCGCAGTCAGAAAACCCGACTCACGTGGGAGCGCATGCAGCGCCTTGTCGCTCGCTGGCTCCCTGCGGCCCACGTGTACCATCCCTATCCCTTACGGCGCCTTGGCGTCATACCCGAGGTAGGAGCCCGGTGCGGTAGTCCCGCACGCCGGGATCTGTGGAGGGGGTGATCAGCAATGTTCATTCCTACTCCGACCACTCACCATCGCCGCTAATACCAACCTCCTCCCTGAACGGACAGTCGAGACTGAGGGCCACGCACCGGATGACACTCGATACCCAGCGGGTCTTTGCGTTGCTGATCGGTGAGAATCAGGAATCAGGACCATGGGTTAGTCATTGGTTCAGCATGAGCGAAAGCACATCCGTGGGTGTGAAACTACGGGTAGAAGTAGGCGAGCGGGTAGATGCGCAGCACCTTCTCGCTGCCCAGCACCACTTCGCTGCTGCTTTCGTCTTCGAAGCCAGATTTTGCGCCACCGGCGAACTCGAACCACTCGCGCGCGTAGAGGACGAAGACCCGGTCGCCGATCACGCGCACGTTGGGGTAGCGGAACACGGCGAAGTCGTCGGGAAGCTGGCCGAGGTCTGGCACCCCGATCACGGGGATGAGCGGATACTCCTCCGGGATCCGCTCGACGTCGTCCATGCCCGCGCTGACCTCGATGGTGCGGAACTGCTCCCAGGTGGCGCCCGAGTCGCGCGAGATGGCAGCCGACAGCCGTCCGCGCCGGTAGCCGCGGCGGATCTCCTCCCGCGACGTCTGGTTCCAGACGCAGAGCAAGTCGCCGGTGGACGGGACCGAGGTCACGGCCGGCGGCGAGTAGGAGGCTGCCAACGCCGTAGGGCGCACCGTGGACCAATTCACGCCGCCGTCACGGCTGTAGCTGGCGACCAGCCGGCCGACCGTGGAGCGCGCCAGGAACAGCACGCGCCCGTCGGCGGTCTCGACCACGCTCGGCTCGTCGCAGGCGGTGATGCCGCCGTAGCCGTTCGCGATGCCGTTGCGGTCGAACCAGCCCATCAACTCGCCGTCGCAGGCCTGCCAGGTTGCGCCCTCGTCGTCGGAGTAGCTCACCGAGGCGATGTCGATCTCCGGCCAGTGGTAGTGCCCGTCCACCAGGCGCCGGATTCCCTTCCAGATACCGTAGCTGCGGATTTGGTCCAGCGGCAGGTCGGGGTGGTTCTGGTTGGCGAAGCACGTCCGGTTGGGGTAGAGGAGGCGGCCGCTCGACAACTGGATCAGGGTGTCGTAGTAGGGACTGCCGAACAGTTCGATCGGCTTTCCCTCGCCCCAGCTCCGCCCGTCGTCGCGGGAAAGCCACAGCGTGTCCCGTGAGAACGCGGCCAGGGCGCCGGACTGCAGCCTCAGAAGCCCCCATGCGCACACCGGCTCCGGAAACTCTCGTTCCTCCTCCCACGACTCACCTCCGTCGTGGGAGATACGGAACTCCCGCTTGCGTGCCGCCAGCAGCGCGCCGTCGGCGAGCTGCTCGATGCTCCACTCTCGGCCGATGCCCGTGAACTCCACCACGCCCTCCGGCGGTGGTTTGCGAAAAACGGGGCGCCCCGGCGTCTTGTCGTTCATGGTTCCTCCTCGGTCGCGGACCTTACGTGTCGCCGGCCAGCCGTACGAGAAACCGGTCGAAATCGTCCAGGTCGCGGGCGATCAGCGGCTGCAGTTTCTCGTAGGTTCGGGTCAGAGAATCGATTCGATCCCAGTCGTATTGCTGCTCCACATAGTGGCGCTTGAAGTGACGGAATCTCATGAGCTCCGCCAGGTGACCGTACGTCTCGCGTGCGATCACAGGCTGGCGGATAGCGGGGACCTCGATAGTCATCTTCTCCAGCAGGTCGCTGTGCCAGCGGTCAGCCGACAGACGGTTCTCGAAGAACTGCGACACTCTGAGGAACAGGGTCTCCAGGGCGGTGTAAGTGTCGTCCAGAACCTCGGCGATGACGATGGCGCTGGTCCGACCACGCCCGAGCTTGGGCAACTCGCGCTCACGGAAGTCGCGATAGTAGGAGTCGACATCGTTCAGAATCTCTCGCGCCTGCGCGAGATGGCCGCGCAGAACCGCTATCGACTCACTTTCGCTCATAGATCAGGCGACCCCGTTCACGGATGGATGCGGCATGGGCCGGGTACGCTCTCTCGAGCTGCACCAGGTCGAGTTCGAACCCGGTAAGTTCGCAGGCCTCCCCATAGAGCGCCAGGAAGTCTTCGGATGAGGCGATGCCTTCGACCGCGATGTCGATGTCGGACCGCTCCGAGAAGGCACGCGGGTGCAGGAGCGATCCCCACTGGTAAATCCTTGCCGGACGGTACTTTTCGACCGCCAGATCGACGATGCGGTCGAAGTCGCGGCGTGCAGTCTGAAGTCGCGTGCGGAGCGCCTCGCGACGCGTCTCTTCTCGGCGGCGCAGGAATCGCCGTGCCGATCCGTAGTCGAAGTCACTCACCGGCACGCAGTGTAGCACTGCGCCCGGTCAGGCCCAGACGGCCAGCTCACCGAACACCGAGTGCAGGCGCTCGGCGTGCTCCTCGGGGAGCTCCAGGCTCTCCATGCAGGCGACGTTGGCGTCGAGGTGCTGGAGGTTGGTGGTGCCGGTCAGCACGGTGTGGACGTCCGGATGGCGGGCGGCGAAGCGGTAGCCGGCGGTGATCACGGAGTCGACGCTTCCGCCGACCAGCCACCCCAGCGGATCGTCGTCGTCCAGGGCGTCGTCGGTGATCAGCTCGTCCCGCTTCAACTCGGCGATCAGCGCGCGGAGCTGGGCCGGCTGGGAGAGCTTCGAGCGCACGGCGCTCATGCAGACCACGCCGGCGCTGTGTTGCCGGGCCAGCGGCAGCGCCCGCTTGGCCGCGAACTGGTTGAGGATCCCGTACTTGAGCGAGATCACGTCCCAGGACTCGGGGTGGCGTTCGAGCGCCAGCGAGACCGCCTCGTGACAAGGGTCGACGATGTAGCGCTCGCTGATGCCGCGGTAGCGGATCTTTCCTTCGGCACGCAGGCGGTCCAGCACCGGGATGAACCGCTCGGCCACTTCCTCGTACTGCTCGAGACGCACCCCATGCAACTCCATGACGTCGATGACGTCGGTGCGCAGCCGCCGCAGGCTCGCCTCGACTCCGCGGGTGAGCGCCTCCGGGTCGGTCTGGATCGGCGCGTCGGCGCCTCCCACTCCTGCGGGTGACCAGCGCGGCGACGGCGCCCACTTGGTCAGCAGCAGGTAGCGGTCGCGCGACACCCCGACGAGGGCCTCGCCGAGCAACGCCTCGCTCTCTCCGTAGTTCTCCGAGGTATCGAAGAGGTTGATGCCGTGGTCCAGGCAGCGGTGCACGAGCGCGGCGCGCTGCGGGCGCTCGGCGGCCTCCGGGGCGCCGAATCCGCTGGGGCCGCCGGTGCCGAAGGAGACCAGCGAGACCGAAAGGCCGGTGCGGCCGAGCGTGCGGAACTCCATCCTCGCCTCCCTTCGGCCGGTGGTCAGACGCTGGTCATGCCGGCGTCCGCCGCGGCCTGATCCAGCAGCCGCATGTCGGAGTCGGACAGCGCCGAGATCGGCGCGCGCGTACACCCGCCGGCCAGACCCCGCTTGTTGGCCAGGTAGCGCAGCGCGGCGGCCGGCGTGGCGGCTGCGGCGGCGAACGCGCGCCGGATGCTGTTCACCTTGCGCTGGATCGCGCGCGCCTGCGCCAGGTCGCCGGCGCGGACGCAGTCGTACAGGCCGATGCACTCGCGGCCCAGCATCAGCGGCGAGATGCCGTAGTTGGCGTCAGCTCCAATCATCAGCGCCGGCAGCGCCCGCGGCTCCTGCCCGTTGGTCACGAAGAAGCCGTCGCGGCCGTCGGTGATGTCGATCAGGTCGATCAGCTCCGTGAGGTCCAGGCTGGACTGCTTGATGGTCACCACGTTGTCGAGCTGGCTCAGCTCCACGAGCAGCGACACCGACATGTTGATCGCGACCCGCGGCGGGTTGTTGTAGATCGTGATCGGCAGCGTGCTCTCCGCCGCGATGCGGCCGAAGTGCCACCGCAGGTCGTCGTCGCAGGGGCGCAGGTAGTGGGGGGGCGTCATCATCACGCCGTCGGCTCCCGCACGGGCGGCGGCGTCGCCGAGCTCGATCACGGTGTCGGTGCGCGCGTGCGCGGTGCCGGCGATCACCGTGCAGCGACCGGCCGCCTCCTCGACTGCCACCTCGTACAGGCGGATGCGCTCCGGCTCACTGAGCAGCGGGAACTCCCCGAACGAGCCGGTGAGGGTGATGCCGTGGATGCCTTCGCCGATGAGGTAGGCGATGTTGGTGCGCATGCCCTGCTCGTCGACGCTGCCGTCGGCGTTGAACGGGGTCAGCAGGGGCATGATGTAGCCGCGCAGCGGCGCGGGACGGTCTGCGGACATGGAACGCTCCTCGTACGGATTCACCCGAGCTTCGCGCAAAGCGCGCGGAGCGGCAAGATCCGGCGTTCGACGCGAGTGCACTTCCTGCGCCGCGGGGTACGATGCGGCGATGGCTGAACCGCCCGGACGCTTCCGTGCCGCCGTGGACATCGGCGGCACCTTCACGGATTTGCTGATTCTGGACGAGGAGCGGCAGCGCTGCCATGTGGGCAAGGTGCTGACCACCGTTCCCGACCCGTCGACGGGCGTCCTGCAGGGGATCGCGGCCCTGCTGGAGGCGAGCGGGATCGCGCCGCCCGCGGTCGGCGGCGTCATTCACGGGACCACGCTGGTGACCAACGCCCTGATCGAGCGGCGCGGGGCGCGCGCCGCGTTGCTTACCACCGCCGGCTTCCGCGACGCGCTGGAGATCGGCACCGAGGGCCGCTACGACATCTACGACCTGGGGCTGATCAAGCCGGTGCCGCTGGTGGAGCGGCGGCTGCGCTTCGAGGTGCCGGAGCGGATGAACGCGGCCGGAGCGCCGTTGCAGCCGCTGGACCCCGCGGCGCTGGAGCCGATCTGCGACGCGCTGCAGGAGGAGGGCATCGAGGCGGTGGCGGTGTGCTACCTGCACGCCTACGCCAACCCTGCGCACGAGGTCGCCACCGCGGAGCAGTTGCGGGAGCGGCTGCCGCAGGTGCCGGTGACCCTGTCGCACCGGGTCGCCCCGGCGCTGCGCGAGCACCAGCGTGCCTCCACGGCGGTCGCCAACGCCTACGTGCAGCCGCTCGCCGCCGGCTACCTGCGCGGGCTGGAGGACGGGCTGCGCCGCGCCGGCGTGGCCGCACCGGTGCACATCATGCTGTCCACCGGCGGTACCGCCACGGTGCGGACCGCCGCCGACGTCCCCATCCGCCTGGTGGAGTCGGGACCGGCCGGCGGCGCGCTTGCCGGCGCCTGGTGGGGCAGGCGTACCGGCCACGAGGACGTGCTGGCGTTCGACATGGGCGGCACTACGGCCAAGGCGGTGTTCACCGAGCACGGCGAGTTCGCGGTGACTGCCGAGTCGGAGGTGGCACGCGTGCACCGCTTCAAGCGCGGAAGCGGGCTGCCGCTGCTGATGCCCACCATGCAGATGATCGAGATCGGCGCCGGCGGCGGCAGTATCGCCCGGCTCGGCGACCTGGGACTGCCGGCCGTGGGGCCGCGGAGCGCCGGCTCGGAGCCGGGCCCCGCCTGCTATGGGCGCGGCGGGCGCGAGCCCACGGTCACCGACGCCGACCTGCTGCTGGGCTACCTCGATACGCGCTCCTTCGCCGGCGGCACGATGACGCTGGACGTCGACGCCGCCCGCGCAGCCGTCGCGAAGCTCGCGTCGAGTCTGCGGATGGATGAGGAACGCGTGGCCTGGGGGATCCACGACCTGGTCAACGAGAACATGGCCGCGGCCGCCCGCGTGCACGCGGCAGAACGCGGCCTGGACACGCGGCGCTACGCCCTGGTGGCAACCGGCGGCGCCGGCCCGCTGCATGCCTGCGGCGTGGCGCGGCGCCTGGGGCTGGACACGGTGGTGATCCCGCCGCTGGCCGGGGTCGGCTCGGCGTTCGGGCTGCTGCTGGCACCGCTCTCCTTCGACATCACGCGTAGCTACGTGGCGCGGCTCGACCGGATCGAATGCTCGACGCTGGCCGTGATCCTGGGCGAGCTGGAGCGGGAGGGCCGCTCACGGGTGAGCGACGCCGGGGTGGCGGACGCGGAGATCACCGTGCAGCGGTCGGCGGACATGCGCTACGCGGGGCAGGGCTACGAGATCCGCGTGGAGGTGCCGCCGGGCGCGCCGGACGCCGCCTTGCTGGACGGCGTGCGGCAGAGCTTCGAGCGCGCCTACACGGCGTTCTACGGGCAACTCTGCGACGGCGTGCCGCTGGAGGCCGTGAACTGGCGGGTCTCGGTGGAGGGGCCGCGTCCGGATCTGGGGCAGGTGCCGGAGCGCATGGCGGCGAACGGTACGGCGACCGATGTGCCCGACGGCGGTGCCGCGGAGCCGCCCCGTCGTGGGGCGCTGTTCGGCGCTGACCGTGGCTTCGTGCCGACGCCGGTCTACCAGCGCCACCGGCTGCCGGCGGACTTCGCCGCCGAGGGGCCGGCGATCATCGAGGAGGCGGAGTCCACCACCGTGGTGCCGCCGGGATGGAGCGTCGCCCGCGGCGCGGGCGGCTGCCTGCTGGTGAGGTCCGAGGCCGCGGCGGGAGGAGCGTCATGATCGATCCCATCACGCTGGAGGTGCTGCGCAACCGGCTGATCTCCATCGTCGACGAGCAGGCGGCGGCCCTCATCCACGCTTCCTTCACGACCGTGGTGCGCGAGGCGGGCGACCTGTCCGCCGGCGTGTTCGACGCCCGCGGGCGCATGCTGGCGCAGGCGGTCACCGGCACCCCCGGCCACATCAACACCATGGCCAATTGCGTGCGCGATTACGTCGTGCCCCGCCATCCGCTCGCATCCCTGAGTCCCGGCGACACCCTGATCACCAACGACCCGTGGGCCGCCTCCGGCCACCTGTTCGACTTCACGGTGGTCACGCCGGTGTTCCACCGCGGCCGCGGGGTCGGCTGGTTCGCCAACACCTGCCACGCCACCGACATCGGCGGCCTGAGCATGGGCGCGGACGCCACCGAGGTGTTCGAGGAGGGGCTGGCGGTGCCGTTGCTGAAGCTGTTCCGCGGCGGCGAGCCCAACCGCGAGCTGCTGGACATCGTCCGCGCCAACGTGCGCATGCCGGACATGGTGATCGGCGATCTCTACGCCCAATACACCGGCAACCTGGTCGGGGCGCGCAAGCTCGTGGAGATGCTCGACGAGTACGGGCTCCCGGACGTGGAGGCAGTAGGCGAGGCGATCCTCGACCGGACCGAGGACGCGGTGCGCGCCGCGATCCGGGAGATTCCCGACGGCACCTACCGCAGCGCCGTGGCCATCGACGGCTTCGACGATCCTCTGCGGATCGAGTGCCGCGTGCAGGTAGCCGGCGACACGATCGCCATCGACTACGCCGGCAGCTCGCCGCAGGTGGAGCGCGGCATCAACGTGGTCATGAACTACACGCACGCCTACTCCACCTACACGGTGATGACCGTGGTGGCGCCGGCCATCCCCAACAACGAGGGCGCCTTCCGGCCGATGACGATCACCGCGCCGGCGGGATCGATCCTCAACTGCCGCCGGCCGGCCGCGGTGGCCGCCCGCCACCTGATCGGGCACTTCGTGTCGCAGCCGATCCTGACCGCGTTGGGGCAGGCGGTCCCGGAGCGGGTGATGGCCGAGGGATCGGCCGGGCTCTGGAACACGATGCTGGAGGGCAGGACCGGGCAGGACGGCGAGCTGTTCGCCTACATCTTCTTCTCCGCCGGCGGCATGGGCGCGCGGGCGCACCGCGACGGCCTGTCGGCGACGGCGTTTCCGTCGGGCATCACCGGCGTGCCGGCCGAGGCGATCGAGGCGGTGGCGCCGGTGCTGATGCACCGGCGTGCGCTGATCCCTGACTCCGGCGGCCCCGGCCGGTTTCGCGGCGGACTGGGCCAGGAGATGGAGCTGGAGGTGGTCACCGGCCATCCGGCCGTCCACTCGCCGATGTACGACCGCACGCGCACTCCGGCGCACGGCTTCGCCGGCGGCGAGGCGGGCAGCGTGGGCGAGGTCGTGCACAGCGACGGCCGCGCGCTGCACGCCAAGCGGCGCTACACGCTGCGGCCGGGGGAGCGGTTCATCCTGCGCCTGCCGGGAGGCGGCGGCTACCATCCGCCGTGGCAGCGCGACCCGGCTGCGGTGGCCGAGGACGTGCGCCAGGGCTACGTGTCGGCTCAGGCCGCGGCGGAGCGCTACGGCGTGGTGATCGATCCCGCGACCGGAGCCGTCGACCGCGCCGCCTCCGTGAGCCGGCGGCGCGCCCTCGCTCTCACGCACGGTGACCGGATCGACCCGCCGCGCGTGCGCGAGTGACAGGGCGCGCTGCCGCGTGCCAGCATCGCGCGGCCATGGCGAGATGGCAGAGCGTCGCCAACCGGCCCAACGTGGTCTTCATTCTGGCCGACGACCTGGGGTGGTGCGATCTCGGCATTGAAGGGAGCCGCTTCTACGAGAGTCCGCACATCGACCGCTTGGCCGGTGGCGGGATGCGCTTCACCCAGGGCTACGCCGCCTGTCAGGTGTGCAGCCCCTCGCGTGCCAGCATCCTGACCGGCAAGTACCCACCGCGCCACGGGGTTACCGACTGGATCGGCGCCCCGGCCGGCGCAGCGTGGCGTGAGCAGGGCCGGCACAGCAAGCTGTTGCCTCCCGAGTATGAACGCAGCCTGAGAGCAGGCGAGATCACCTTTGCCGAGGTGTTCCGGAGAGCCGGCTACCGCACGTTTTTCGCCGGAAAGTGGCACCTCGGCGACACCGGCGCCGATCCGGAGGACTTTGGCTTTCAGATCAACAAGGGGGGGTGGAGGGTCGGATCGCCCAAGGGCGGGTACTTCGCCCCGTGGGACAACCCGAAGCTGGAGTCGGGCCCCGACGGCGAATCGCTGCCGCTCCGGCTCGGCAGGGAAACCGCACGCTTCATCAGCGATCATCGGGACCAGCCGTTTCTCGCCTATCTGTCCTTCTACTCGGTGCATGGACCGATCCAGACCAGCCGGGAGCGCTGGGCGCGGTTTCGTGCAAAGGCGTGTGCTCTCGGAGCGCCGCGGCGACGGTTCCGGTTCGATGGGAGCCTGCCCGTTCGGCAGGTGGCCGACTGCCCGGTCTATGCGGGCATGATCGCCGCCATGGACGAGGCAGTCGGCCTGGTGCTCGATGCCCTGGATCGGTTCGGGCTCGCCGAGAACACGATCGTCTGCTTCACGTCCGACAATGGCGGCGCCTCCTCCGGCGACTCCTACTCCGCGTCGATGTTGCCCCTGCGCGGCGGCAAGGGGCGCCAGTGGGAGGGCGGGATTCGCGAGCCCTTCCATGTCCGCTTTCCCGGAGTGGTGGAGCCGGGGACGACCTGCGAGGTACCGGTATCGGGCATCGATTTCTATCCCACGCTCCTGGAGCTGGCAGGTCTGGGCATACCGGCCGAGCAGGTGATCGACGGGCGCACCCTGGTCCCGCTGCTGCGGGGCCGGCCGGACCCGGCCATTTCGGAACGCGACCTGTTCTGGCACTACCCCCACTACGGCAACCAGGGCGGCGATCCCTCATCGATAGTCAGACGCGGGCCATGGAAGCTGATTCACTACCACGAAGACCGTCACAACGAGCTGTATGATCTGAATGCCGATCCCGGAGAGCGGCATGACGTCCTGAGCGACCGGCGCGACACTGCCGAGGAGTTGTGGCTGCGCCTGGAACGTTGGCTCCACGAAGTGGAGGCGAAGTTTCCGGCGTCCGACCCGCAGTACGATGCGGCCGAGGATCAGGCGCGTGTGCATCGGCTCGAGCATGAACTGATGCCCGAGTTGGAGGCGCAGCACGCGGCCTATCTCGACCCGGACTGGCAGCCGAACGCCGACTGGTGGGGCAGCCAGGTCCCCGCCGACTGAGGTCGCGACGCCGGGTCGACAGGAGGGGCGGCTGCCACTACGGTGAGGCATGAGCCAAGGTCGGTTCTTTGCGCGCGACGAGGTGGAGCGCGAGGCGATGGAGGGGTTCGAGCTGGGCTGGCACAGCCGGCCCGCGACCACCGCGGCGAGGGAGCTCGTGGTCATCGAGGTGAAGCTGGAGCCCGGCGGAGGCCACGATTTCCACCGCCATCCCAACCAGGAAGAGGTGATCTACGTCATCGACGGCGAGATCGAGCAATGGGTCGACCGCCGCAGCCGCACGCTGCGGGCCGGCGACTCGGCGTTCATCCCCGCCGCCATGGTGCACGCATCGTTCAACGTGTCGGGGGCCGACGCCCGGTTGCTGGCGATCCTCGCCCCCTGCATCGGCGACGAGGGGTACGAGCTGGAGGAAGTGCACGAGCAGGCGCCCTGGAGCGGGTTGCGCTCCTGACCCGCCCCGGCCTCAGCGAGGCCTGAAGCGGGCGATCACGTCGTCGGCAAAGGCGTGGTTGGCGTCGCGCGTCCGGCCCGCCGCGTGCGGGGTGTGCACGACGTTGTGGCGGCCGATCAGGGGTGAGTCGAGCGGCACCGGCTCCGCGTCGAACACGTCGGCGGCCAGCGCCAGCTCGTCGTTCAGCACGCGGCGGTACAGGGCCGGCGTGTCGCACACGGCGGCGCGGGTGACCTGGACCACCAGGCCGTGCATGGGCAGGGCGTCGATCAGCTCCGCGGTGATCAGCCCCCGGGTCGAGTCGGTGAGCGGCACCATGGGCACGAAGATCTCCGCGTCGGTGACCAGCTCCTCCACGTGGAACCGCCGCTCGGCGCCGGCGGCCACGAACGAGGCATCCGGAGCGAACGGGTCCCAGACCGCGACGTCGGCGCCCAGCGCCGCGCACCAGGAGGCGTAGCGGGCGCCGATGTTGCCCGCGCCGACCACCCGCACCCGCTTGCCGGCGACGGTGCCGTTGCAGAACCGCGGGTCGTCGCAGAACTGGAAGCCGCGCACGCGTCCGGCTCCGGCTTCCGGCGAGTAGTCCCACGGCGCCTGGCTGGTCTGCATGGCGGTGTGGTTCTGGGGGATGCGGCGCAGCCCGCAGATGGTCAGCGCCAGGGCATACTCGGCCACCGTCTGGCCCCAGTACACGTCCGCGCGGTGCGGGATGAAGCCCACGCCGCGCGCCTCGGCGGCCGCGACCGCCTCTTCGGAGCCGTCGCTCCGGTCGAGGTAGCACTCCTCCAGAGCGGCGAAGGGGTCCAGGTCGTGCGCGCGGAGTTGGAACCCCAGCAGCACCAGCCGCTGCACCGAACCGGGATCCCGCACCAAGCGCGCCGGGGCGGCGTCCTCCGCCTCGGTCCGGATCAACTCGCACCTGCCGCTCTCGTCCCAGCGGCGCTGCCAGTGATCGGCGGTGTAGGGCCAACTGCGCTTGAACTGCCGGTGCACGCAGATCACGGAGCGCACGCCGGCCCCGTCCGGCCGCGGTGGCTTCATCCCTTGACCGATCCGGCCATCAGGCCGCGCACGAAGTAGCGCTGCAGCGAGAAGAAGACCACCAGCGGCATCACGATCGTCACGAACGCTCCGGAGGTCAGCACGTGCCAGTCCTGTCCCCGCGATCCTACCAGTTCGGCGAGCCGGGTGGTGACCAGCGCGAACTCCGCCCTGGTGCCCAGGAACACCAGCGCCACCAGCAGGTCGTTCCACACCCACAGGAACTGGAAGATCGCGAAGGACGCGACCACCGGCGTGGCGAGCGGCAGCACCAGACGCGTGAAGGTGACCCACGGGGTCGCGCCGTCGGTGTGCGCCGACTCGATGATCTCGCCGGAGATGGACGTGGCGATATATCCGTACAGCAGGTACGTGGCCAGAGGCAGGCCGAAGCCGGTGTGCGCGAGCCAGATACCCAGGAAGGTGCCGTTCAGCCGCAGGCCGGTGTAGAGCCGCAGCACCGGGATCAGCGCCATCTGCAGCGGCACGATCAGCAGGCTGACGATGAGGATGAAGATCAGGTGGCGGCCGGGAAAGTCCATCCAGGCGATCGCGTAGGCGGCGAACGCCGCGATCGTGATCGGGATTACCGTGGACGGGATCGTCACCAGCAGGCTGTTCAGGAAGGCGTTGCCCATGTTGTCCGCCAGGATGACCCGTTCGTAGTTGCCCAGCGTCCACTGTCCGGATGCGAACGGCTTGGCGAACGCCGTCCACCAGCCGCTGTTCAGGATGGCGTCCTCGGAGCGAAACGAGCTCACCAGCAACCCCAGCGTCGGGGCCGTCCAGATGATCACCAGCGCGCCCACGAATATCCAGATGACCAGCTTGCCGGCTTTCATGCCGTTTCCCTCCGCATGCGCCGGACGGTCCGCATCATGAACGGGACGACGATGATGAACAGCAGCACCGCGAGCGCGCTGCCGCGGCCGAAGTCGAAGAAGCGGAACGCCTCCGCGTACATGCGCGACGCCACCACGTCGGTGTCGAAGTTGCCGCTGGTCATGACGAACACGACGTCGAAGACCTTCAGCACCAGGAACAGGATGGTGGTGGACACCGTCAGCACGGTGGCCCTGATGCGCGGGATCGTGATGCGGAAGAAGACCCGGATCTCGCCCGCGCCGTCGATGCGCGCGGCCTCCAGGAGCTCCTGGGGGACGCCCTTGACGGCGGCCGACAGGATCACCATCGCGAATCCGGTCTGCAGCCAGACCATGATGAAGATCAGGAACAGGTTGTTGATCCACGGGATGCCGATCGCGTTCCAGGGGATCTGCGTCAGCCATGCCTGCGGCTCGCCGCCGAGCGCGGTGAAGATGGCGTTGAGCAGGCCCACCTGGTCGTAGCCGGCCGGCTGAAAGTAGTAGACGAAGCGCCAGATCACGCTGGCGCCGACGAACGATATCGCCATGGGCAGGAAGATCAGCGCCTTGATGACGCGTTCGACGACCCGCCCCAGGCGATCGATCAGGACCGCGATCAAGAGTCCCAGCACGACCGAGAAGAACGGCACCAGCAGCACCCAGAGCAGCGTGTTGCGGAGCACCAGCAGCATCTCCGGGTCCGTGATGATGAAGGCGTAGTTCGCAAACCCGACGAACACCTGCGAGGTGCGGTCGAAGAAGCTGATCCAGATCGTGCGCACCGCCGGAAAGACGATGTAGATGCAGAGGATCAGGATTGCGGGACCGACGAACAGCCAGGGCCGCGCCGCATCGCGCAGGCGGCGCGGCAGGGCTTCGACCACGCCGTTGCCGGCGTAGAACAGCCCCCAGACGCCGCCGATGCCGATGACCAGCGCGATCACGGCGATCAGCGCCTTCGGGGCCCGGCTGTCCCGCATGAACAGGAACGCCAGGAGCAGGAGCGCCGCGACGGCCGCGAACAGCCCCGCGGCGCGGAGCAACGCGGGGAGCGCGACCCGTTCGGCGCGAATGCGTTGGCTCATCGTGGCGCGTGCGCCACGCGCCAGCCACGGGCGGTCAGCCCACGGCCGGCGCCGAAGCGCGTGCTGCGGTTCAGGTCAGCGCGGGAACGATGCGTCGATCTTCGCGAGGACCGAGCCCAGCTCCTTGCCGCTGACGTAGTCGACCATTCCGGTCCAGAAGGTGCCGGCGCCGACCGCGCCCGGCATCAGGTCCGAGCCGTCGAAGCGGAAGGTGTCCGCGTTCTGGATGATCTCGGCCGCCTTCTGATCGACGTAGGAACCGTGCCACTCGATCTTGGCGTCCTTGTGCGGAGCCACGAAACCGCCGAAGCCGGCCCATACGCGCGTGGACTCGCCCGACGCCAGCCAGCGCATGACCGCGAGGGTCGCCGGGTCGTCGTTGAAGGCGCTCAGGATGTCGCCCGCGCCGAGCGCCGGGCGGCCTTCCTCGTCGTCGATCGGCGGCAGGTAGAACACGTCGATGACCTCCCCGACCTGTTCCTGGGCGCTCTCCGGCAGGAAGCCGGCGATGAAGGTGGCCTGCCGGTGCATGAGGGCGCGCGGCGGGTCCTGCACCAGCGGCGTGGCCGCGTCGCCGAACGGCACGGTCAGGATCGCGCTGCGGCCGCCCAGGACGAAGCCGTCGCGGAACCAGATGTCGCCCATGATCTCGATCGCGCGCCGCACCTCGGGCGAGTCGAACGGCAGCTCGCCGCGGGTCCACGCGTCGTACTGCTCCGGCGTCGCCGTGCGCAGCAGGATGTCCTCGATCCAGTCGGTGGCCACCCAACCGGTCGCGCCGGAGCTCTCGATGCCGATCGACCACGGGACGTGGCCGTCGGCGACCATCTGCTCGGAGAGCGCGACCAGTTCGTCCCAGGTCTCCGGGATCTCGTAGCCCTCGGCCTCGAACACGGGCTTGGCGTACCACACCAGGCTCTTCAGAGATGCCCGGTACCAGACACCGGCGATGGTGCCGTCGACGCGCGACAGGTCGATCCAGGCGTCGGAGTACTGCTGCTGCAGGTAGTCCATGCTGAACGACTGGGAGAGGTCGACGATGAACCCGCGCCGTACCATGTCGGCCATCAGGCCGGGTTGCGGGAAGGCCGCGATGTCGGGCGGATCGCCGCCCTCGGCGCGGATCACCACCAGCGTTTCGAAGTCGCCTGATCCTTCGTAGACGACGTCGATGCCGGTCTGATCCTCGAACGGCGCCATGCTGGCCTCGAAGCGCTCCGCGTCCACGTCGACGAAGGCGCCGAAGACGTTGACCGTGGCCCCGGACAGGTCCTGACCGTCGGTCCACGGGTTGTCGGCGGCCAGCGGCGCGGCTGCGATGGCGCAGAGCGCCGCTCCGATGAGCAACATGCGTGCTCGATTCATGGGTAGTCCTCCTCAATAGACACTGCTACCGAAAGTGCCTAGAGCGCCCCGTCACTGTCAAATCGGCGCGCCGCCGGCGATGCGTTCGGATCGCGGTCTACCAGGTGACGTAGTGGGGCGACGGCCCGAGGCGCTGGAGGTGGAGGGGCAGCAGCTCGTTCGGCAGCCCGTGGAGATGGTTCACGGCAAGCCTGGAGCAGATCACGCTGTTGCGGTACTTCCTTGCCTGTTTCAGGTCGGTCGATCGGACCTGTCCCGTCCACTTCACTTCGATCGGCCGGAACGTCGATCCCTCGACGATGGCGATGTCGACCTCTCCGTCGCCCTTGATGTAGTAGGTGGGGTGCATGCGGTGGTGATGAACGGCCGCGCAAGCCTCGGCCAGCTTGCCGGCCCACTCCGGGTCGGCGACGACGGACTCGACCTGAGCGGCAAACGGATCGTTCACCGGCTCGATCCAGGACCGCAGGGCGTGGAAGATGAACGGGTCGGAGAACACGACCTTGCGCGCCTTCTTCGGCGCCGGGGCCAGCCGGTCTTCGCGCAGCGCGTGCTGGATGATGAGCACGTCCATCTGCGCGAGCAACTGCAGGTAGTCGGCCACCGTCATGGGATGATCGATCGACAGATCCGCTGCAAGGGTGGGCCACGTCACCTGGCTCCCGTAGCGCCGGATGATGCTGCCGACGATCTCCGACAGAGAGCGTTCCTGCTTCCCACGCTTGAGCATGTCCCCACGGATCCAGTCGGCGTAGACGGCAAACGTCGCCGGGAGAATGCGACCGTGAGCCTCCAGGTCGTTGATCGCGCTTAGGTATCCCCCGTGCATGAGGTAGCGCTCGAACGCGGCGATCAGGACCGTCGCTGCGTCAGTTCCGGCGCCCTCCATGCGGCCGGCGGTCCCGAGCCCGAGGTACTCGGAGAACGACAGCGGGTAGAGATGGAAGTCGACGCGCGCCTCACGCCCCCGACGTCCGGGGAGTCGCGCGCGAGCTTCGCGGATGATGACCGAGTCCGACCCGGTCAGAACGAGGATCACGTCTTCGAGAAGGCCGGCATCGGCGAGATACTTCACGCCACGATCCCATTCCCGGATGTAGGTGACCTCGTCCACGAGCAGGTACGCCGGCCGGGTTCGGGAGCGGTCGGGGATGATCCCGCCGAGCAGGGAGACGAGCGCATGGTGGTCGTCGATCAGCTCGCCGGTGAGGTAGAGCATCCGCTCCGGGCGCACTCCGGCGTCCAACAGGTCGGCCATCCACTGCTTGAGGACCGTGGACTTGCCCACGCGCCGGCCCCCGGTGATCGAGTACACGCCGGGCCGATCGACCGGCAGGTGCTCGAGCATGGGGTAGCGGTAGGCGATGGGGAGCCTCTGCAACTCCCGTAGCTGCGGATCCATCGCGCGAAACTCCTCGGGATCGTCGAGATGGAGGTTGTGCGGCGCGAAGCGCGGATCGCCTGTCATCGGATTTGCATAATATCCATTATGCAAATTTACACAATCATCGTTGAGTGAATCATGGGAGCCTGATGCGCTCCAAAACGGCCCTGCGGCCGGAGGTTACGGAGCCGGGGTCGCGAGCTCCCAGAGCTGCTGCAGCTCGGCGGCAGTGGTCAGGTCCAGGCCGATCGCCCGGAACTGCCGCAGCGCGGCCCGGTGCCCGTCCGGGCGGGGGGAGCGCAGGCAGTCCGAGACCATCACCAGGTAGTAGTCGAGGCCGTTGCCGTCCCAGGCGGTCGCCTCCACGCACCAGTCGGTCGAGCAGCCGGTCACGATCACGGTCTCGCGCTGCAGGGTGCGCAGCAGCAGATCGAAGTCCGTCCCCTTGAATGCGCTGCCGCGGTCCTTGGGAATGACGACGTCCTCCGGCGCAGGTTCCAGGCGAGGATGCACGCGCATGCGGTCCGCGGCCGGTTCGAAGCGGCTTTGCAGGTCTTCGGCCGGATGGCCCAGGTTGATCAGCGCTCGCAGGTAGGCGGCGGAGAAATTGCGCAGGCCGGGACCCCGGAAGTTGTAGAAGAAGAACACCGGCACGCCGGCATCCCGCGCCGCAAGCGTGAGCTGCTTCACCCTTTCCAGGATGGCGCGGTCGGGGCCTTCGTCCCACATCCCGGAGTTCTCGATGTCGATCACGGCAAGCGCCGCGCGGCGCGGATCGACCACCTCGGCCAGGGTCTCGCAGACCCGCTTCCCGTCGATCGTCAGCATGACCCGTGCTCCATGGCCGGCAACGATAGCGCGCCGGCGCCGGCCGTCAACGCGTGGCCAGGTCATGGAGTATGCTCTGTCCGCCATGGACCGGGCACGCTTCAAGCATCACTTCACCGGACCGCTTGCATCGATCAACACGCCGTTCCGATCGGACGGCGCCATCGACTACGACGGCCTGCGCCGGTTCGTCGACGCCGCCATCGCCGGCGGGGCGCGCACGGTCCTGTTCACGCCGGGCGACAGCCTCTACGCGGTGCTGTCGGAGCAGGAGATCGCCGACCTCACCAGGGTGACGCGCGAGCACGTCGGCGGCCGGGCGATGTTTCTGGCCGCCGCGGGGCCGTGGTGGCAGGCCCAGGCGGTGGCGTTCGCCCACTATGCGGCCGAGATCGGCGCAGACGGCGTGCTGGCCTCCCCGCCGTACCGGGGCGTCACGGTGCGCGACTGCGCGGACTACTTCCTGACCGTCTCGCGGGAGTTGCCGACGGTGATCCTGAGCGCCACGCTGGCGCCGCTCGGCCTCGGCGGCGCGCTGCAGGCCGTGCGGCTGCTGCTGGCCGAGTGCGACCGCATCGTCGGGTTCAAGGAGGACTACGGCCCGGAATTCGCGCGGCCGGCGTGCCTGCTGTCGCAGGGGACGTGGAGCAACTTTGCCGGCGGCCAGAAGCAGACGCACATGGACATGCATCCGTACGGATGCGCCGGTTTCATGTCGGTGCTGGTGGTATTCAAGCCGGAGATCACCCGTGCGTACTGGAGCGCGATCGAGCGTGGCGACCTGGCGGCTGCCACGTCGGTCATCCGGGACTACGACATGCCGATGTTCGACCTGATGGCCGCCTCGCCGGCCGGCAGCGACGCCGCCCAGCACGCCATGATGGAGCTCGCCGGCATCTCCGGCCGCTGGCGCCGGCCGCCGCTGTCCGACTACACCGACGAGGAGCTGGAGCGGCTGCGCGCCGGGCTGCAGGAGCTGTCGCTGCTGTGAGCGGGGGGAGGAGGGACGGCTGATGCGCATCCTGGACACGGGTCTGGTCTACGCCAATCCCAAGCCCCACCTGCATACCAGGCACGCCTTTCACCCGACGCTGGTCGACCTGGGCGGCGGCGAGCTGCTCTGCGGCCACGACGTGGGGGCGGCGGTGGAGGCCCTGGACTACCGCACCCACCTCGCCCGGTCGCGGGACGGGGGCTCCACCTGGGAGCAGGAGGGAGCGCTACTGCCCGACCGCTACGCGGACGGGTACACTCACTCGGTCAGGCTGAGCGCCGCCGCCGGCGGCCTGGTCGGCTTCGGCGCGCTGCACCGGCGCGACGATCCCGCCGAGGGGATCGTCAACCACGCCACGCTGGGCATGGTGCCGATGAACCTGATCCTGGTGCGTTCCGATGACCGTGGGGCGACCTGGAGCGAGCCGGAGATCATCGACACGCCGCTGACCGGCCCCGCGTTCGAGATCTGCCACGCTCTGGTGGAGTTGCCTGATGGCCGCTGGCTGGCGCCGACGGCCACCTGGGCCGGATGGGACGGGGAGCGTCCGGAGGGTGCCAAGACCGTGGTGCTGGAGAGCGACGACGGCGGGCGGACGTGGCCGCGGCACGCGGTGATGTTCGACGGCACCGCGGAGGGCGTGGAGCACTGGGAGGTGTCGGTGGTGCCGCTCGGCGGCGACCGGGTTCTGGCGGTGAGCTGGGTGTGCCACACGGAGTCCGGCTCCCATCGGCCGAACCGGTACGCGCTGAGCGGCGACGGCGGGCGCAGCTTCGGGTCGCCGGCCGAGCTGGGCCTGAGCGGCCAGACCTGCAAGGCGCTCGCGCTGAGCGACGGCCGCGTGCTGTTCGTCTACCGCCGCATCGACCCCCCGGGGCTGTGGGCGGTGCCGGGCACCCTGAACGGCGGTGAGTGGCGGTACGGGGAGCATCTCCTGCTCTGGAACGGCGGCTTGGCCGACTCGGGGATGACCGGTGCCGGCGGCGCATCGGACGAGCTCGCTGCGCTGAAGTTCGGCTTTCCGCAGATGATCGAGCGTGACGGCGGCGACGTCCTGGTCGTGTTCTGGTGCTTCGAGGACTGGTCCACCCGCATCCGCTGGATCAGGCTGGACGCCTCAGGCTGAATCCTCCATCGCCCCGCCGTCGGTGAGGGTGTGCCAGAACACGACGTCGGCCTGATGCACGATGCTCACGTGCAGGGAGCGCTGCACCAGCTCGCCCTCACCCGAGTGGCAGCCGGCCGCGTGACACACCTCCTCGGGGAGCCCGACGGTCAGGCAGACGTGAACGCCGTACAGGGTGTGGCGGAGCGCCGGCCGGCCGGTGGCGACAGTGTCGGCGCGCCAGCGTTTCTGGTTGTCCGGGTCGAACTCGAACGGCTTGCCCACGTCGTGGCAGAGCGCGCAGGCGGCCAGCAGGTCGCGGTCGATCGGCAGCTCCGGAAAGCGGCCCTTCATCTCGTCGCCCATCGCCAGCGCGAGGCGGGTCACGCCGCGGATGTGGTCGAGCTGGGTGCCGCGCTTCATGCGCGGCGATTCGGGCACGCCGGAGCCGCGGATCTCGTCGATGGCGTTGAACGAGCTGTGCGCCAGCGAGTACGCCCAGGCGCGCGCCACCTTGTCGCGCAGGCCGGCATCGGTGATCTCGGCGAGCTCCGGCAGGCTGGCGGTCACGGTCTCCAGGAGCGCGGCGTCGTCGTCGGCACTCATCGGGCCTCCGCCTCCGCCCGTTCCCGCTTCTGCCGTTCTTCCCGTTCCTTGACCGCGCCGATGCCCCGGTACTCGAAGCGCGGCTTGGCGCCGGTGACCTCGATGATCTGGTAGTTGCGCGGCGACTCCTCCCACGCGGACTGGCACTCGAAGCCCCACAGCCGGCGCAGCGTGGGCGAGGCCGCTTCCACGATGTCGTGCGGGATCGAGCGGGTGTGGTCGCAGAACGGCTTCATGCGCGCGCGGCAGTGGAAGTTCAGCACCGCGTAGCGGATCTGGTCCGTGTCGTTGGGCGCGCCGCCGTGCATCAGCCGTCCGTCGTACACCAGGCAGGCTCCCGGTTTGCAGATGAACTGGCGCTCGTCCTCGGGCGGGATCTTCGCGGAGTCGAGGTCCCTGACGTGCGAGCCCGGCACGAAGCGGGTGGCGCCGCTCTCCGCCGTGAACTCGGACAGCGCGAACAGGGACTGCGCGAACGTGGGCACCACCGCATGCACCTTGTAGGGCGGGTTGGGCATGAAGTCGTCGCCGTCTCGGTGCAGCCCCTGCGCCTTCATTCCCGGCATCGGCGACCGCGCCCCGGAGTCGCACAGGATGTAGTCATCGCCCAGCAGGTAGGCCAGGCAGGCCATCACGCGCGGCACCTGCAGCATCTCCCGGAACACCTCGGCGCGTGCGGTCAGGTTGTGGGTGCGCAGCGTGCCGGGCTCATGCTCGGTGGCACTCACTTCCTGGTAGGTGATGGCGATCTCCCGGATCGCCTCGTCGACCTGACGCTGGGTGAGGGTGTCTTCGAGGATGGTGTAGCCGTGCTCGTCCAGCTCCTCGAAGTGCCGGAGTATCGCCGGGTCGGTCTTCAGGTCCTGCAGCTCGGTCTCGATGTCCGTCGCCATGGTCGCAACGTATCACGCGCGGCACCGGACTTGCGACGGATTCGCGCCCGGCAGTACCGTGCACGACATGGCACAGCTCCGGCACTTGGCACTGCGCTGCGGCGACATGGAGCGCTCGCGGAACTTCTACGAGACCGTGTTCGGCTGGCGGTTCGTGGGCTACCGGCCCAGCCGGCGCGCGTTGGACCTCAGCGACGGCACGCTCAACGTCACGCTGATCGACCAGGACCCGACCAACCGCCGTCAGTACGAGGAGGGCGAGGAGTTCATCCACTTCGGCATCGTCGTCGACGACCTGGACGCGGTGTGGCAGCGGCTGCACGACCTGGGGGTGTCGTTCTCGAAGGAGAGCGTCAAGGAGCGCAAGCCGATCGACCCCACCCAGCCGCCGCCGGCCTCCTTCAAGGTGCTCGACCCCGACGGCAACGTGGTCGACATCACCTCCAACCGCAAAGAGTGGGTCGGGGTACGGCTGGACGACTGAGGATCAGAGCCGTACCCCGGAACTCACCGTTCATGTGGTGTTGACCGAGTCGTGCCGTCCCGGTCGACGGGGACCGGCTCGGCCGCTGGAGTGGCGCCGGGCTCGGGCATCGGCACCGGCACCAGCGAGGCGCCGCCCGGTTCCGAGCCCGTTGGGCGCCGGACCGCGCCGGTCAGCGGCGCGTAGGCGATTCCCAGGTGCGGGGTCTCGATGCGCCGGCCGCCGCGGTGGTGGGAGATCATCGCTGCCTCCAGCACGCCGGTGGTGAGCAGCGTCCGCTCCACCGGACTCTGTGGCCGGCCGGACAGCAGGAAGTCCTCGACGCCAAGGCCGAAGTAGCTGAAGTGGGCGTGGTTCGGGCCCTCGTCCGCATGGAACTCGAACGCGTCGACGCGTCCCGCACGGCGGCCGGCGTAGGCGAACTTGCGGACGTAGCCGTCGTCGCCGAGCATCAGCACCGTGCCGCGCAGGCCGTCGGCATACTCGAGCAGGAACACGTGCGGATCTCTCACGCGCTCGGGCGCCAGCCGGTCGGGTCCCGGGTTCGTCGCGGCCAGAGCGGCGTCGGCCAGGTCGGTCGGCCAGCGGCCATCGTCCGCGGCCCGCCACACATGCTCGCCTGACAGGCACGTCACCGCCACGACCCCGCTCTCCCCACCCGCGCGGCGCTCCACCTGGCACTGCAGGGACTCCAGGGCGTGGAACCCGTAGCGCTCCAGCATGTGGAAGCCGGTGGCGAGTGCCTCGTCGAGCGGAGCGGCGAGCGGATGCTCGAAGTTCGGCCGCCGCCAGTGGACGGGAAGCGAGGAGCCGGCCCAGAGCGGCACCCGCAACTCGCGCGCGGTGTCGTACATCCAGCGCGCGTCGTCCCACCGGTAGGACAGGTGCTTGTCGACGAACACCGGCACGGGCCGGCCGTGCTCGGCGAGCACCCCGCACACCTGCTCGAAAAGCCAGCGGCGTGGCAGCATCTCCTGCCCCAGGGCGGTGCGCGGGTAGTCGCCGTGCTCGCCGATCAGGAGCACCCCGTCCACGGCCAGATGGCCGGTGCCCAGGGTCAGGGCGGCGGGAATGCTCTGGTACACCGGCACGTCGTACTGCCGCGCGAGCTGCAGTCCCACGTCGTTGCGGTGGATCTGGTCGATGTACAGAGAGACGACGCGCGTGCGTGGCGGGATCAGCCCCTCGTCGGTCGGAAAGCCGGCGAGGAACTTGGCCGCCAGCACGCCGGCGTGGCTGTTCGGAAAGAAGGTGGTCGTGATCGCGGCGAGACGAGCCGGTTCTGCCATCGGTTCACTCGGAGCGTAGCAGAGGGGCGAGTGGGACGGGCAGGCCGGCGCTTCGGACGTTCGGCCGCGAGCTGAGCGGGGTATAGTCTCAGGGTATAACCCGGCCAGACGGAGATGCGTCAGAGTGCGACCACGACACGGAATCGCTCGACATGGGCGTCTTCGCTAAGAGCGAGCACCGGCGGTATCCCGCGCGCATGCGGCGATGACTACCTGGGGCCTCCTCATCGCGTTTGCCCACGCCGTGAGCTGGGGCGCCACGAGCGTCCTGCTGCGCCACCTGTCGCTGCGGCTGGACGTGTTCGTGCTCAACGGTCTGCGCGCCTTGCTGGGCGCTGCGGTCGTGGTGGCCTGGTTCCTGGCAGCCGGCGCTCCTGGCGGCGCGACGCTCACGTCCGGGAAGATGCTGGTGATCGTGGCCTCCATCGTGGTGGGCGGGCTGCTCGGAGACACGTGCAATATGGTGGCGCTGCGGCTGGTCGGCGTGTCGCGAGCCGTGCCCCTGACCAGCAGCTTCCCGGTCTTCACCGTGCTGTTCGCGTTCCTGCTGTGGGGCGATGCGCCATCACCGCTGGCGATCCTCGGCGCCCTGCTGGTCGTGGGGGGCGCAGCGTTGCTGTCGGCGTCCGAACGCGACCCGGGACCGGCCCGGCCACGGGAGGGCGGATCGGCGGTCCGGGTCGAGGTGGCGCGCCGGCATCGCTCCCTGGGACTGCTGCTTGCCGCTGCCACGGCCGCTGCCTGGGGCTTGAGACGGTCCTGACCGCCATCGCCGCCGAGGGCACGACCCCCCTGGCCGTGAACGCCGTGCGCGTGCCGGCCGCCGCGCTCCTCTCGCTGACCGTCGCGCTGCGGCGCCCGGGTGCCTTGATGTCGCCCAAAAGGCGCTCCGCAACCGCAACACGATGTGGTGGCTCATCCTGGCGAGTCTGCTGGGTTGGGTGGTGGCCAGCACGCTTTACGTGGAGTCGATCAAGCTGGTGGGCGTAACGCTCACGGCCACCATCGGTGCCACGGCACCGCTCTACGCCGCGCCTCTGAGCGCGTTGCTGCTGCGGGAACCGCCGAGTCCGCTGACCGCCGTCGGCACTCTGCTGGCGGTGGCCGGCGTGATCCTGGTGATCGCTGTCTGATTGCGGTCTGAACTGAAGGCCGGTCGGCCCGGCCGTCTCAGTCTCCGGGTAGCTTGCGGGCCAGTGTTCGGTACAGATCGTCGGTCACCGCATGGGCGCCGTCGGTGATCAGCCCGGCGTCGCGCATGATGCCGGCCAGCGCGCGGTAGGAGATCCCCGTGTCCCCGCGCTCGGGGGCCCACTGCATGATGATGACGCGTCCCTCCGCCCTCAGCAGGCGCCGGAGGTCGCGGGCGACCGCCACCCGGTCCGTGCGCTTCGCGTGGTAGTGCATGATCTGAACGCAGAGGATGAAGTCCGCCACGCCGTCGGGCAGCCCCGCCCGCACGCCGTCCGACGTGACGGCACGGACGTTGGCCAGGCCGACCTCCGCCGCCCGCCTCCTCACGAGCTCGACCATGCGCGGCTCCAGGTCGACCGCGTACACCGTCCCACCCGGCCCCACCAGGCGGGCCGCGGCCAGCGTGAAGAGGCCCGGTCCGCAGCCGTAGTCCACCACGGTGCTGCCGGCGGTCACGCCGAGGTCGCCGAGCATCGGTCCGGGATCGGCATCGCCGAACCGCTTGTCGCCGTCCAGCAGGTTGGCGACCCACTCCTCGGTGTAGCGATTGCGCGCAGGCTGGCCTGTCACGGGGCGGATACGTGCCTCATCAAACGCTGGCGACAGCATGCAGGCCGGCGCCGGTCGCGTCCAGTTGACGCGGCCGGGCCGCGGGTCCTCAATAGCGGAGTGGGTATGTTCCAGGTCGGTGTGACGGTCTCCAACGTCGGCGAGCCTGCCGGGAGCTTCACCGAGCGCTTCCGGGTCGATACGGGGGCACTCTACACGTTCATACCGGAGGACCGGCTGCACGCGATCGGCGTCGAGCCCTTGCGGAGCCGAGAGTTGCTCCTGGCCGACGGCCGCCGCGACCGCCGCCTCATGGGCGAGGCGAAGCTGGCGATCGAGGGTCTCGAAGATGCCCTGACCTGCCAGGTGATCTTCGCCCCGGCGGGTTCGCTGTGCCTGCTGGGGGCGACGGCGCTGGAGGCGTTCGGCGTGGACGTCGATCCGGTCTCCAGGCGGCTGAAACCCATCCTCGCCATCATCGGCGGCTTCCTGGGCAGCAGACCGCCCGAGGCGGACGAACCAGTCGCCTGACGGATTTCACCCGCATGGCGCAGGACTTCAAGGCGGCCGGGCCGCATCGGCTGAGCGACGGGGCGACCGTCACGCTGCGCAGGGTGCTGGCTGCCGACACCGACCGGTTCGTCGAATACTTCGACGGGCTGTCCGAGCTCAGCCGCCACTTCTTCCGTCCGTTCGCGTTCGAGCGGGCGAGCGCCGAAACGGTCACCTCCGACCTCGACTCGCCGGAGTGGTACCGCATCGTCGCGACAGTCGAGCGGGAGGGACGCGAAGCGATCGTCGGCTACGCGTGGCTCCAGGACCTGGGCGGTCCCGATGTGCCCATGCTCGGCATCGGTCTGGTCGACGCCTGGCACGAGCGCGGCATCGGCCGGCTGCTGCTGCGCGCCCTGCTCGACGTGGGCCGCCGCATGGGCCTGAAGGCGATCCGGCTGGGCGTCAACGACGACAATCCGCGCGCCATCCACGTCTACGAGTCGGTCGGCTTCCGGCACGATCCGGCCAAGCCGCCGCAGGACCGCGGCTCGCACCAACAGATCTACATGATCTGCGATCTGTGAGTGGTTATCACCCCGTCGACGAACTCCCGGCCCGACTCGATCGAGGCGATGACGTTCTGGTTGAACCGGAACAGCAGGTGGCGCTCCGCCTTCTCGTCGCTGTAGGCGAGCATCTGCCCCGCCGCGCCGCGCGCATGGCGGTCGGCGCGCTGCAGCGCCGCCCGGCAGCGCTCCAGGCGGTCGCCCGCGGCAGCCCGATCCCGTTCCAGCCGCGCCAGGTAGGCCCGGTCCAACTCGATCCGGGCCTCCTCGCACGAGTGCAGCACGTCGAAGTAGGCGGCGAAGTTCCCGGTCTTGAAGATCACGTAGGCCAGCTCGTTGCGTGACCCCGGCAGCACCCGCGGCCGGGCGGATCGGAGCAGGCCGACCACGGTCCGGTACTGGGCGGCGCGGCGCTGCCAGAGCAGGTCCGGGCGCAGCGCGCGGTCCTCTTCGTGCTCGGCGCCGACCGCGTTGCGGCGCCAGAACCAGAACGTTCCGGACTGGTCCCAGGACGCGGCGATGTTGCGTTCCAGCTCCTCCCTGCCGACCTCCAGCGGCTCGCACGCGTAGTCGACGTCCGTGCGCAACCGGCACGGGGAGAAGTCGTGGAACGAAACGAAGATCTCGCTGCGCCCCCACCAGACCAGTGCGCGCTCGTGCTCCTCCAGCAGCAGGTACGCCTCGGTGAGTTGCTCGGCGGCATCGCGTCCATAGAGGCGTTCGAGGTAGCCGGTGTAGAAGGACTCGCAGTCCAGGTCGGGAGTCCAGCAGCCGTCTGCGAGGAAGCGGGTCGTGCACTCCTGTCCCCGCTCCTTGCCGAGCTGGCCGATGATCCCGGTCGCCCCGAACCGTTCCGCGCCGGTGACGATCTGGTCGCGGTCGAACATGGTCGCGTGCATCTGCATGTGCAGCTCGCAGCCGTCGTCGACGATGCGCGGGACCACCACCAGGTCGCGGCCCGGCATGCCCTCATACCGCTCCATGAGGGGGCCGGCGTTGCCGCAGTTCTCCATGTTCGCGATCCAGGCGTCCGCGGGCAGCACGGCGTCGAGCGCCCGCATCAGGTAGCCGCGGAAGAGAACGCCCACACCGATCTGAGCCTCCGGGTGATGGCGCTTCAGGCGCCGGATCAGCTCGGCGGCCAGGTACATCTGCAGCGCGTCGCATTCCAGGTCGCGGGGCGTCCGGGGGATCAGGTTGCCCGTGGCGTGGATCTCCTCCAGGGAAGGGATGTGTTCCAGGATCGCCGCCGACTCGCCGAGCAGTGCGCGCGTGCGCGGGTCGTCGAAGTCCGGGCTGTGCTCCGGCGCCCAGAAGCCGTAGGAATCGGCCTCGGGGTAGGTCTCGATGATCGCGCGCATGGCCAGTTCCCAGATGTCGAGCGCGGCCGGGTCGCCGGGCGCCACCGCCACGCCGCAGTAGCGCTGGAAGCTGTAGCTCTCGCTCGGCGCCAGGCCGTGATCGACCTTGGCGGTCTGCGGCGCCAGGTTGGGCGGGACGAAGGGGAGCTCGCCGGTGACCAGCCGCACCTGCACCTGCCGCCGGTGCGCGTGGCGGATGATCTCGCGCAGGAACGGGATGGCGACGCGGTAGGCGTCCTCCTCCGACTGGACGTCCCGGAACTCCGGCGCGCACAGCCGTTCGTGGTCGTAGCAGTCGGCGCCGACGCGCAGGTCGGCGCGGGTGCCGGTGGTGGTGTGCACGCTGCGGCCCCAGGTGCGCGAGTCCCTGCCGATCGCCAGGTGTCCGGATTCGACGGTGGTGGTGAGCTCGCCCTGCACGCCGCGGTAGGAGAGCCGGATCCAGGCCGCCCCCATGCCCCACGCGAACTGCAGGACGTTCATCTTCAGCTTGGCGAGCTGGTCGATCAGGTGCCGGTACTCGTCGAGTCCCATGTACCAGGAATAGCCGTGCCAGACGTGCACGCCTCGGTACTTCCGCGCGGGATTGACCGCCACATTCAGCTCCGGCAGGTCGAGGGTGGGCTTGCGCTCGGGCACGACGTCGTTCGAGAGCTGGAACACGATGCCCAGCCGCTCCAGCAGCTCGTAGGCGGCGTACATGGTGCCCGCGGGATCGTTGCCGCCGGCCACGACCGCCGCGCGGCCGTCGAGTGCGACGGTCTTCAGCAGGTAGCCGCCCTCCGCACGCAGCACCGTGAAGTCGACGGCGCCCCGATCGGCCAGCCCCCGCACCGCGGCGTTGGCATCCGGGCCGCCGACGAGGATCAGGCCGGGGCGGTCGCGGTCCGTACTGCGCAGCAGCTCCTCGTCCGTGATGACCGGCAGCCGCCCGCCGCTGAGCCGCGCCAGGTGCGCCTGCAGCTCGCCCGCCACGAAGCGGTGAAACTCGTCCGCATCCGTGCCCACGACGACCGCCCCGCGCGGGACGCCGTTCTCGAACAGTGGACTCCCCATGGGGTCAGAATCCCCGGATTTCGTCGAAGCGGTCGGGCCACAGGCCCATGAACACCGCGTCGGCGAGATAGGTGTTGCTGAACATCAGTACCCCCTGAAACAACGGAACGTGGTCGGCGCCCCAGCTCCCGTGCAGGACGATGCCGCCCGGCGTGACGTAGAACTCCAGCAGCTCGCGGAGCGTGGCGTTCGCGACCTCGCGCAAGCGGTCTTCCAGCGACGGATCCGTCCGGCACACGCGCAGCATCGAGTTGAGGGCGATCACCGCCGCGCACGAGTCGCGCGGCACGTGCGGCACGGCCGGATCGCTCATGTCGTAGAACGGGATCAGGTCGTCCGGCAGGTGGGCGATCCAGTAGTCGGCGCAGCGCAGGTACGTGTCCAGAAAGCGACGTTCTCCGGTCGCCTCGAACGCCTGCGCGTACCCCATCAGCATCCACGCCTGGCCGCGCGACCAGGCGGTGTCGGCCGAATACGCCTGGTTGGAGTGGAACTCGAGCGGCTCACCGGTGTGCTCATCGAAGCTCAGGCCGTGATGCGATGAGCCGTCCGGCCGCTGGAATCCCAGGCGCAGGTAGGCGTCGCAGTGGCGGCGCGCCTGGTCGCTGAAGCGCGGCTCGAAGCGCCCGGCCCACCACAGGACCTCGAACCAGAACCCCGACCAGTCGATGTGGGTGCAGCGCGCGGGCGTGTTCGCGGGAGCGTGCACGCTGTGGAACCGATGCTTGACGCCTTCGCCGGGGAAGACTGATTCCGCCGGCGCGCCGGGATGGCGGCCGAAGACCTCGTTCTGCGGATCGAAGAAGCGGCTCATGGTGGCCGCGGCGCGCAACCCCTGCTGCTTGAGTTCCTCTGCGCCCGTGAGCTGGTAGCCCCAGACGGCGCTCCGGTAGGCGGCGACCCCGCAGTGGCTGGACAGGACATCGGCCAGTGGGGCGAAGACGAGCGCGCCGCGCTGCGCGTACTCCCGGTAACGCGGGTCGGCGGTCGCGGCGTACAGCAGCCACAGCAGGCCGACGGCGCCGTAGCCGTCGAAGCTGAAGGTGCCGGCGAACACGCTGCCGTTGTTCTGGTTGAAGATCAGGTACTCGCCCGGCCCGGCGTCCGGCCACTCCCGGACGATGCTCTGCCCGCGTGACTGCAGGCGGCCCCAGGCCGTCTCCAGCAGCGCCCTGTCCACCAGTGCCATCGCGATCCTCCTGTGCGGCGCCTTGAGAAACGCCGCGTGCCGGCGCGAATGCGGCGATTATAGTGGAGGATGAGCGGGCGAAACTGGCCATGCGGTATCGGATTGGCAATACTTGCGCGTGCGCTTCTTCAATACCACCGGCCCGGTGGTTCCCGCCGACCATTACTGCATCCCACCCCTGGAGCGGCTGAATCTCGACGAGGTCCGAACGCTCGTCCGGGACAAGCGGTACTTCGTCCTGCACGCTCCGCGCCAGACCGGCAAGACCTCCGCGCTGCTGGCGCTGCGTGACCTGCTCAACAGCGGCTCTGCGGGCTCGTACCGCTGCGTGTACGCCAACGTCGAAGGCGCCCAGGCCGCGCGCGAGGACAAGGAAGAGGCGATGCGCGCCATCCTGGACGAGCTGGCATCGCGCGCTCGTTCGACGCTCCGCGACGACTTTCTGGACGAGCGATGGCCCGCCATCCTGGCGAAGTCGGGTCCGAACGGCGCCCTGCGCGCGGCGCTGACCCGCTGGGCGGAGGCCGATCCGACGCCGCTGGTGCTGCTGCTCGACGAGATCGACACTCTGGTCGGCGACACGCTGCTGGCGGTGCTGCGCCAGTTGCGCGCCGGCTACGATCGCCGCCCGGACGGCTTCCCGCAGAGTGTCGTGCTGTGCGGGCTGCGCGACGTGGCCGACTACCGGATCGACTCGCCTGCCGGCAGGCCTGCCCTTACCGGCGGCAGTCCGTTCAACATCGCCGCCACGTCGCTCCGCCTGGGCGACTTCACGCGGGACCAGACGCAGGCGCTGCTGGTGCAGCACACGGAGGAAACCGGGCAGTCATTCACTTCGGCCGCCCTGGACACCGTGTGGACGCAGACGCAGGGCCAGCCGTGGCTGGTCAACGCGTTGGCCGGCGAGACGTGCGGTTCCGGGCAGGTCGGCAGCGACCGGTCGCGCCCGGTTCGCGGTGCCGACGTGCTCCAAGCGCGGGAGCGGCTCGTCGTGCGCCGGGAGACGCACCTGGACTATCTGACCCGGAAGCTCGAAGAGGAGCGCGTGCGGCGTGTCGTCGAGCCGATTCTCAGCGGCGCGGACGAGAGCGGCCACTCGGCCCGCGACCTGGAGTACGCGCGCGATCTCGGTCTGGTCGCCCGCGATGCTCCGCCGCGGATGGCCAATCCGATCTATGCGGAAGTCGTGCCGCGCGAACTGACCTGGGCGACCCAGGAGGGTCTGGTACAGGAGACAGCCTGGTACGTCGATGCCGAGGGCGGTCTGGACGTGGTCGGACTGCTCGCCGCCTTCCAGCGCTTCTTCCGCGAGCACTCCGAGCATTGGGTGCAGCGCTTCCAGTACCGGGAGGCGGGACCGCAACTTCTGCTGCAAGCGTTCCTGCAGCGCGTCGTCAACAGCGGCGGCCGCATCGAGCGGGAGTACGGCCTGGGACGCGGACGCACCGACCTCCTGGTCATCTGGCCGAAAGGCGAGCGCCTGCAGCGGATCGTGGTCGAGTGCAAGGTCCTGCATCCGCGCCGGAGTCTGCAGAGCACGGTCGACGAGGGCATCGAGCAGACCGCCGGTTACGTGGACCGCTATGCGGCCGACGCGGGCCACCTGGTGGTGTTCGACCGCGATGAGGGCCGGAGCTGGGACGAGAAAGTGTTCCACTGCCGCCGCGTGTCGGCCGGCGGGGTCGACGTCCACGTCTGGGGCATGTGACGGCGGGGACCCGTGCAGTGGAGGATGGGCGGGAGGGTTGTCGTGTGAGAGACCTGACGCTCGGCGAGACCGGGGACCTGAGCGTTGCGCTGGCCAACGGCCGCCAGCTCGCGCGTGCCGGCGACGGCCGCTGGCTCGTCATCACGGACGTCAAGCAGCGGGTGACCGGCAGGGCCTCGGTGGTGCTGCGCGTGAGCGCCGGGCCGGTACCTCTCGAAGACGAGCACTTCGGGGCGCCGATCGAGCTGGCGGGCAACCTGACGGCCGGCCTGCTGGGCGCTCCGTCCGGTCCGGCCGATCAGGGCAGCGTCGTCGTCGACGCAGGCGACGTCGCGCACGCCGTCTGGCGGCGTACGGCCCGCGACGGAACCGGGGCGCTGTGGTACGCGCGGTGCCCGCTGCGCGACGGCGACCCGGCCGACCCGGCGAGCTGGCACGGGCCCGGCGACAACCCATGTCCAAGCCGCGTCGACCGGGAGGGGCAGGGCCCGGCCGGTCTCGGCGACATCGTCGTCACTCGCGACGGCTCGGTCTGCATCGCCTTCAGCCAGGGGGAGATGGACGCCCGTCGCGTCGTGCTGGCTCGCCCCGCCTCGGACGGCTGGCAGCGGACGCGCATGACCGAGCGCTGGGACTACGGCGACCCCGTGCTGGACGTGGACGAAGGCGGCACCCTCCACCTCGCCTACGGCCCGGACCCGCGCGGCTACGCGGACAGGATCTGCTCTGTCGACTTCGGTGAGTTCGAGGAGGAGTTCCTGCGCGATCCGGGCGGTGTCGCCGAGCGCTACGGCGTCTACTACACGCAGAGCCGGGATGGAGACATCTGGACCCGGGCCGACGGGCGCACCTCCGGCGCCGAGCTCGTCGCGTATGCGAGCGATCACCCGACGATCGCCGCGTCGCGCGGCACGATCCTGGTGGGCTACATGGCGCGCGGCAACTGGCCGGGCATGGTCGACCGGGTGTTCTACTCGTCGTACCGAAGCTCGGGCGACGGCGCGGACACGGGCCGCTGGAAGATGCACATCAATCTCAACCGGGACGAGTCACAGGAGGTGGCATCGCCGGTCGCGTTCGTCGACCGCTACGGGCAGCCTCGGCTGGCATGGGTGAACCGGGACCGCCACCACGTGTTCATGAGCCGGTGGATGGGCGGCGGCATGGCGGCGCCGCAGGGCATCCGCTGGGCCTGGGAGCTGGCGCCGGCGCTGAGCGTGGAGAAGCGGATGCCGGCGGACGGCGGCGTCCTCGGCCTGCTCTACCAGACGGCGGGCGGCGAGGTCCGTTTCGGCCGGGTGGAGGTGCCGGCGATCGACCCGCGGCGGCGGGACAACGTGCTGTTCCTGGACCTGTGGGAGCTCGCCGAGCGCCGCCACGTGGACTTGGTCGTGAACACCGCCAGGAAGGACCCGCGCAACCCGGTGCTGCAGGGAGAGCCGGGCTCCTGGGACTCGCAGGCGATCTGCTACGGGACCGTCCTGCACGACCGGGGCCGCTACCGGATGTGGTACACGGCCCGTTCCGGCACCACCGACTGCGCCGTCTGCTGCTACGCTGAAAGCGACGACGGCATCACCTGGAAGCGTCCCAACCTCGGCCTGTTCGAGTACCACGGCAGCCGCGACAACAACATCTGCGCCCTCGGCGAGATCCCGCCGCGGGAGCTGCCGATCCGTAGCGGCCGGCCGACGCCCAATCCCTCGGTCGTCAAGGACGAACGCGAGCCCGATCCCGCCCGGCGCTACAAGATGATGCTCAACTCCCAGTACGTGCACGACGTCAAGCTGTTCTGCCTGCTGTTCCATTCGCCCGACGGCATCCACTGGACCCCCGCCGATCCGCACCCCGAGGTCACCGGCCGCACCTCGTTCATGCGCGCCGAGCGCGGCACGGTCGAGCTGATGGAGGCCAACGCGTTCTTCCACGACGAGTTGGAACCGGACGCGGCGCGGCGCTGGAAGATCTACGGCCAGGCGGCCGGCCGCACCGGGCCGGGCGGCGAGGTGCGGGTCGGCGTGGTCGCGCACAGCCCGGACGGCGGGCGCTGGACGGTCGACTGGGATCGTCCGGTCCTCGACCCCCGCGGCGGCAGCTACCTGGGCGACCACCTGCTGAGCGTCTGGCCGTACCGGGAGTACTACCTGGGCGTCCCCGATGTGTGGCCGGAGAGCCGTTCCTGCGACGACGAGCTGACCGTCAGCCGCGACGGCTACCACTTCGTGCGTGTTGCCGACGGGCAGAAGCTCATCGCCCGCGGCGAGATGGGCGAGTGGGACGCGCAGTTCGTCTCCAACGCCAACACGCTGGTCACCGCCGGCGGCGAAATCCTCATCTACTACGCCGGCACCCGGCAGCCCAACCTGATCGGCCATCCTGCCACCCACTACGTCATCGAGGACGCTACCCACGGGCAGACCGGGCTGGCGCGCGTGCCGGTCGACGGCTGGACCTATCTGCGCGTGCGCGCCGACCGCTCGTCCGGCTCGGTCACCACGAACCCGATCGAGGTGTCCGAGCTCGCCGGGCTCGACCTGACCGTGAAGGCCGATCACCTGCGGCCCGGCCGCGACTACCTGCTGGCGGAGCTGATCCGCGAACCGGACGGCGCCGTACTGCCGGGATTCTCCGCCGCGGACTGCACGCCGGTCGAAACCGACGCCGATGCCGCGGTCGTTCGTTGGAACGGTAATGGCGTAGGAGTCCGTCGGATTGGCGCGTTAGCGGCATATCCGACGGACTCCGTAGCCGACAGGCGGGGATGGGCCAAGAGCGGAGCCGTAGGCGACGATCTTGGGGCGGGCGAGGCCGCCCCGGCGGCGGCCGTCCGCGTTCGCTTCCACCTCGTGGGCGACGGCGCACGCTTCTACTGCTTCGGGTTCCGGCCGTCCGGAGACGGGCGTCGGAGACGCGCGTCGTGAGAACGGCGACATGACCCGGATCGCGATCGGACCACGGAGGCTCACCTTCAATCCCGGCGCTGCCGCCAATGCGCTGGCCCTGACCGCGGTCGCGTTCGTGACGCTGTTTCCGTTCCTGTACATCCTGGCCGTTTCCCTGAGCGACCCGGCCGCCGTCACGCTGCGCGAGGTCGTGCTGTGGCCGGTTCGGCCGACCGTGGAGACCTACGAGCGCGCCCTCGGCGACCCGCGCATCTGGACCGGGTTCAGGAACTCCGTCCTCTACGCGAGCGTGAAGGTCACGCTGAGCGTATCGCTGACCATGATGGCCGCCTATCCGCTGGCACACCGCAAGTTCCGGTACCGCGGCTTCTTCATGCGCATGATCGTGTTCACGATGCTGTTTCAGGGGGGCCTGATTCCGCTTTATCTCGTGGTACGCAACCTGGGGCTCATCAACACGATCTGGGCGATCGTGCTGCCGACGGCGATCTTCGCCTTCCACCTGATTCTGGCCAAGAGCTTCGTCCAGCAGCTTCCGTGGGAGCTCTGCGAGGCCGCGCTGATCGACGGTGCGAACGAGCTGGGCATTTTCGCGCGTATCATCGTGCCCCTGTCCAAGCCGATCATCGCCACGCTGACCCTGTACTACGCGGTGGAGATCTGGAACTCGTACTTCTATCCGTTGCTGTTCCTGATCGATGCGAAGAAGTTCCCGCTGCAGGTGTACCTGCGCGAGCTGGTGATCGGCGCGGAGCTGGCCGAGCTGCGCCTGGTGCAGGAGGGGGCCAGCATGGATGCGCTCCTGCGGCCGCTGCCGAGTCCGGAGGCCCTGAAGGCGGCCATCCTGGTGATCTCCACCGTGCCGATCCTGATCCTCTATCCGTTCCTGCAGCGCTACTTCGTCAAGGGCATCACCCTCGGCGGCGTCAAGGGTTGACGGCCGTGCCGACCGGCCCACGGTTGACCGCCGCAGCGCGCCGGCAGTAGCGTGACCCCTCAGCATCGCTCGACTGCAGAAGGTCAAGGAGGCCCACATGAAGCGCACGATCGCATCCATCGCCATTCTGGCGCTCGTCGCGGGATTCGGATTCGCGGCTCCCACGGAGGAGAGCATGGCGGACACCGGTCCGGTGAAGATCACGGTCGGGTATCGCGCCCACCCGGACGACACCCTGGACTTCGAGCTTCCCTGGTACGTGGAGTGGCAGGAGAGGACCAATACCGAGATCGAGTTCATCGTGTTCCCCGCCGACACGTACGAGGAAAAGCGCAACCTGGTGCTGGCCTCCGGTGACATCCCGGACATCGTCAGCGTCGAGTCCGCCATCGCCAACACCTACGGCCCGGACGGCCTGTTCCAGGCGCTCGACGAGCTGGCGCTGGAGGTGGTGCAGTCGGACATGCTGCGCGACTACTACTCCGATGCGGCCAAGAACTACCACCACCGCGCACCGGACGGGCACCTGTACATGATTCCGCGCTTCAATGAGCTGGCAGGTTCCCCGGAGAACGGCATCGCGTATCGCGTCGACGTGCTGAACGAGCTGGGCCTGACCGAGCCGGACAACATCGAGGGCTGGTACGAGGTGTTGAAGGCGGTCAAGGAGGGCCGGCCGGACCTGATTCCGCTGAGCACCAACTCGGCGTGGTTCGAAGGCGGCTACCAGATGATGTTCGGCCCCTCGTATGACATGGGGTTCGGGCTCTACCAGAACTACTGGGGCTTCCTGATCAGCGAGATGGACGCGGGGCAGGTGACGTTTCTGCCCGGTACCGACAACTTCCGGCAGCTCATGTCGTTCATGAACCGGCTGTACTCCGAAGGGTTGCTCGACCAGGAGTACATCACCAACGCCTACAACGACTGGTGGAACGGCAAGGTCGCGACCGGCAAGGAGTTCATGCAGCTCACCAACACGTGGCGCGCGAACGCCGCCAACGTCACCGCCGAGAACGTCGGCGTCTCGGTCGACTACGACACGGCGGAGTTCCCGGTCAATCCGGCCACGGGAAAGCGCGCCATGACCCGCGTCGCCAACCCCTGGAGCGATTTCGCCATGGCGATCTCCGCCGAGTCGGACCACCAGCGCGAGGCGATGGCGTTGCTCGACTACTTCTACACCGATGAAGGGGCCGAATTTTACGTGTACGGGATCGAGGGGGTGAGCTACGGACGTGACGATGACGGCAACCCGACCGTGCACGGCTGGGACGACCGCCTGATTGGCAGCAAGCGCTACGAGATCGGCTATCCCAGCATGTTCGTGAGCCCGATCTTTCTCTCGCGGTTCCTGCAGGGACCGCGCGCCGTCCTCATGAAGGACCATTTCGAGCGCACCATCCCGATCATGATCGGCTATCCCAGCCTGCAGACCAGCGGGCCGGAGTTCGAGGAGATGACCAACCTGTTTGCGGACCTGCAGACCTACGTGCAGGAGTCCAGCAACAAGTTCATCACCGGGGATCTCTCGGTCGACTCGGACTGGGACGGCTACGTGGAGCGGCTCGATCGCCTCGGCGCCAACCGCGGCACGGAGATCGTGCAGGGCTGGTACGAGAACTACCAGGCGTTCGTAGGAAACTGACGCGCAACTACATCGGAAGGGGTCGGGACGACCGGCAGCGCCCCGACCCCTTCCTGCCCCGGGGGCCGAGCGCCCCGAGCCCGTCGCCTTCGGCTCCGCGCTCGGCCCATCCCCACCGGTCCCTTCGGAGTCCGTCGGCCTTCCCGCTCGCGCGGCAAGTCCGACAGACTCCGAGACCGGTGACGGGCCGATGACGCGGCTCGCCACCGCCCGGCCCGCGGGCCGGTTTGCGGAGCGGCTGTTCGGCGGGTTCTTCGCCGAGGTGCGCAGGAACAAGTACCTGTTTCTGCTGCTGCTTCCCGCCATCGTCTACTTCGTCACCTTCCACTACCTGCCGATGCTCGGCGTGGTCATCGCCTTCCAGAAGTACCGCGTGTCGCTGGGGTTCTTCCGCAGCCCCTGGGTCGGCCTGGAGCAGTTCAGGCAGTTCTGGACCTCCTTCTATTCCTTCCAGATCGTCAGAAACACGTTTCTGCTCAGCTTCTACAGCCTGCTGTTCGGCTTCCCGATTCCGATCGTCTTCGCGATCGCCCTGAACGAGGTGCGCAACACCCTGCACAAGCGGAGCATCCAGACGGTCAGCTACCTGCCGTACTTCATCTCCAACGTCATCGCGGTCGGCATGGTGAACATGCTGGTGAACCCGCAGACCGGCGTGATCAACCTGGTCCTGGAGGAAGTGTTCCGCCTGGAGAAGGTCTTCTTCCTGGTGGAGCCCGAGTACTTCCGCGGCATCTACGTTACGACTGAGATCTGGAAGGGATTCGGCTTTACCGCGGTCATCTATCTCGCGGCCATCGCCGGTATCAGCCCGGAGCTGTTCGAGGCCGCCACGGTCGACGGCGCCTCCAAGCTGCAGCGGATCCGCCACGTCACCATCCCGGGCATCAAGAACACGATGGTGGTGCTGCTGTTGATCCAGATCGGCGGCATGATGAACGTCGGCTTCGAGCTGGTGTACCTGCTGTACAACCCGCTCACCTACGAGACCGGCGACGTGATCGCCACCTACGTCTACCGCAAGGGGATCGCGGCGTCCGTTGGCCTGCCCAATCTCAGCTTCGCGGCGGCGGTGGGCCTGTTCAATTCCGTGGTCAACACCACGCTGCTGCTGTCCGCCAACGCCATCGCCCGGCGCTGGCTGGGCTACAGTCTGTTCTAGGAGGATGCGATGACCAACGCGGTCCTGGTCGAGAACGGAATCCCGTGCGGGGCGATTCACGTGAGCGCCGCTGCCGGCGACCTCCACCGGTTCGTGGCGGAGGAGATCCAGCGCTACGTCGAGCTGCTGAGCGGCGGACGGCTGCCGATCGTCACGGAACCCCAGGCGGCGCCGGCGGGCGGCCTGATCCTGGTCGGCGGTCCGCAGGCGAACGACACTGTGCGCGGCTTGGTGGATCGGGGCGCGTTGGATCTCGGCGGGCTGTCGGCCGAAGGGGCGTACCTGCTGAAGTCGACCGAGCTCGACGGGCGTGGCTGCGTGGTCGCGGCGGGACGGGACGACGCCGGCACCATGTACGCAGCGTACGAGTTACTGGAGCGGCTGGGCGTGGTGTTCCAGCTCACCGGCGACATCGTTCCCGAGCACACGGCCCGCCTGGAGCTGCCGGAGCTGGACGTGACGGCGGCTCCCGCGCGCAAGTTCCGCGGCGTGCACGTCTGGCACGCCTACACTTGGCACATGGGCATGCAGGACTACCGCCGCCTGATCGATCAGCTCGCAAAAATGAAGATGAACGTCCTGCAGTTCTACTGGGGGATGGGAGCGCCGTGGGTCGAGGTGTTCCATGAGGGCGTGCGCGGCGAGCTCACCACCACGCGGGAGTCCGGCTACCTGGCGATCGGCAGGGACAGCCGCTCCTGGGGCCGCAGCGTGCACACTACCACCGGTACCCGTTCCGAGGTCCGCGTCGGCCGGGAGTGCTTCCCGCACGAGCGGCTGTGCGCGGAGGAGTTCCGGGAGGTCGGCTCCGAGGACGAGGCGTTTGCCGTCGCCGTCCCGTTCCTGCGCGAGATCATCCGCTATGCGCACCGGCGCTGCGTGCAGGTCTGGCTGGCCTCGGGCGAGTTGCCGTTCGTTGCGCCCAACTTGGCCCCGCAGAGCGCCAGGGTCGACCACGGCGTCGCGCCGAGCGAGAGCTACAGCTACCAGCGCTACTGCGGGGTGGCCGTGCCGACCGGTGACCCGGCGGCGCTGGACATCTGGGAACAGGCGCTGTGCGCGGTGATCGAGACCTATCCGGAGGCCGACGCCTACGGCGTCTGGGCGCCCGAGCACAGCCCCGATTTCGACGACGATGAAGCCACCCGCGCGCTGCGCGAGCGCGCCACGGCCATCCGCGAGCACATGCCGTCGCTCGACGAGATCCACGCGGGCGGCAACTTCATTCCCAAGACAGACAAGGACCTGGAGTTCGACGCCCTGCAGATGCACCTGGCCTCCGAGCTGATCGGGCGGGTGAAGCGGCGCCACCCCGGCGCGAGGCTCGGCGTGTCGCTGCTGTTCCGCGGCTACCTGATGCGGGCGCTCGACCGGCTGCTGCCCAAGGACGCGTGGATCGCCAACATGGAGAATTGCGGCAACGGCGGCCCGCAGATGGACTACTACGGCGGCATCGCCGGCCGCGACCTGATCGTCATCCCGCGCATCGTCGACGACGGCTGCGAGCTGCACATGCAGATGAACGCCACCATGTACGACCGGGACGAGATCGTCACCGGGGCCGAAGCGGCCGGCGTGGCCGGCATCATCGGCCAGCTCGACAAGGAGCGCGGCGTCGAGTGCAGCACCCGCTTCCTGGCCGACGGCTGCTGGGACCCCGGGATCGACTCGGGGTCGTTCTACGCCGGCTACCTGCCGCGGCTCTACGGAGCGGACGCGGCGCCGCTGCTGATCGAGGCGTACCGCCTCCTGGAGGCTGCTGAGCGCGACCTGGTGTGGTGGGGGCGGAGCGAGATCTTCGTCTCGTTCCACGACTTCTCGCCGTGCACGCTGCGCACCGACGTCGACCTCCGCGCGGCGAGGCCGGCCGTCGACCGCGAGGAACTGGAGCGGGCGATCGAGGCGCCCTGGGACGCTACGGGCAGCTTCTGGTACTGGCGCCGGGAGGCGGTCGGTGCCCAGCACGAGGAAGACCGGGCACTACGCCCGGACGCGCTGTGGCAGCTCCGCGCCCGGCAATACCGCGAGGTGCTGGAGCTGTTGCGGGAGGCGCGGCCAAAGGTGCCGGCGGGATCACGCGCTGAGCTGGACTACGTCATCTTCAAGACCGAGACCTTCGCCGGATACTTCGACGTGCTGCAGGCGTGCGAGGAGGCACGGATCGAGCTCGACCGGACCTTGCTGGCCCGTCTGGATGGGGACGAGGCCGCGGCGGACGACCGGCTGGAGCGCTGCCGCGCCGCGCTGGAGTGCGCCGAGCGCGGCGCCCGCGCCGTGGCCGGGCAGATGATCGCCTACGGCGACGACAAGACCGAGCGCCACCTGCTGTTCCGTTTCAACCAGAACGTGATCGCCTCCATCGAGGCCGGCCGCGCATTCGTCGAGGGGCTGATAAAGCGCTGAAGTGGAGATCGACTCTCCTGCCCGCGCTTGAGCTGAAGGGGTAACCGAATGGCACTCGCAGCTCGTCGATGCCGTCATTGCCGGTCGAGCTGGCGCAGCCGTTCGATGAAGCGCAGTTTCCGGGAGTGGCGGGCCCGGAGGGCGCGAACACGGTCCGAAAACGTCGCCGACGTGCCATCTTCCTGAGCCAGCGCACGCAGGTCGGACAGGAGTTCCAGCGCCCGGCCGTAGCCGGCGGCGTGACGCTTCTCGATCTCCGTTTCGACCTCACGCCAGACTGCCGAGCCCCGCCGCCTGACGACAACGAGCCGTGCCCGGCGAGCCGCCTCGGCCGCTTGTGCGCGCCGTTGTCGCTCGGCCTCGTGCCGCGCCGCCGCGGCGGCCTTCACCTGTTCACGAATCTCCGCTGCGCGCATGAGCAAATCCGCAACCGTTCGGCGGCCGGGATCCGCGTCGCCAGCCGCGGCAGCGGCCTCACGTACCGTGCGCCGGACCTCCGCCGCGACGTGCGGGTCGCCTGCGACGAGACGGCACAACAACGCCGTCTTCTCCCTGTCGGAGATGGCTGCGACCACCGCGCGGACCTCATCCGCCGAGAGTTCGCCGCTCGCGTGCAGGGGCGCGTCGGCAGCCGCTTGCAGCAGATCCGGATTGATGCCGAAGAAGTCGGCGAACGCCTTGAGAGCGCCGGTGAGCGGACCGATCCCCGGCAGCGGCTCGGTGTCGCCATCGCCCAGCCGACCGCTCTCCGCCGCCATCAGCCACAGCAGGTAGAACAGCCTCCAATCGCCGGCCAGCGCGTCGGCGCGCAGGGGGGCGATGGCGGCAAGACAGTGGGTGTGGTCTTCCTCATAGGTATGAGGCGGCTCGTCGTCGTGAATATCGTGGTGAATGTCGACGATGAGGCTCTCGCCCGATTCGCGGACCCGGACCATGTCGACGCAGTGCAGGAAGCGATCGAGCCGCGACCGCGGGACGAGCCGCTGCGGGAACCGGATCATCAGTCGTCGCGTTCCCCAGTTGGCGAGATACAGGTGCAGGTCGAACCAACGCTCCATCAACCGTGCGGGATTGCCCTTGAAGTCGCCCCAGTGGTATTCGTTGGTGAGGCTCGTGGCCGTGATCTGCGCCCGCGTCGACAGCCCCCGCAACGCCTGCTGGTCGGTCTCGCTCAGTGGCCGGTCGATTGCCTGGAACTCGTAGTATTGGTACTCGCTCATGGTCTTGCCCTCCGCTGCCTTGTTCGTACCCAGCGGTCCTGTAGTGCCGACGGTCGCACGCAACTCGTCTCTCGCCGGTACTCCTCGATACTCCGACAATCGCGCGGAGGCGACAACGCCGCACCGCCGTGCCCTTCCTTGTCGGAGAGGCGACGCGCGGGCCGGCCGGCTCGGTGTCGGGATTGAGACCCGCCCATGGACTGGGTAGGGTGACGCGATGGCCATGCGCAGGTTGCCGCTCGGCATCCAGACCTTCCGCAAGCTGCGCGAACTGGACTGCTACTACGTGGACAAGACGGCCTACGCCAAACGGTTGGTCGACGAGGGCACGCACTACTTCCTGTCCCGCCCTCGGCGGTTCGGGAAAAGCCTGTTCCTGGACACGCTGAAGGAACTGTTCGAGGGCAGCGAGGCACTGTTCGCAGGACTGCACGTCCACGAAACCTGGACGTGGTCGGATCGTCATCCGGTGCTACGGCTGAGCTTCGGCGGCCGCCACTTCGATGATTCGGACTCGGTCGAACGTAGCGTGATGGCGCAGTTGGATGCGGTGCAGCGGCGGACCGGGGCGAAGTCGGATTACCCCGCGGCTCCGGAGCGATTCGCCCACCTGCTGGAAGCCCTGCACCGGCACACCGGGCAGCGGGTGGTGGTACTGGTGGACGAGTACGACAAGCCGATCCTGGACGCGATAGAGAATCGGGAAGTGGCGCGGGCCAACCGCGACTACCTGCGCGGCCTGTACGGGGTGATCAAGGACTCGGACGCGCACGTGCGGTTCGCGTTCCTGACCGGCATCAGCAAGTTCTCCAAGGTCAATCTCTTCTCGCAGTTGAACAACTTGACCGACATCACCCTGGACCCCCGCTACTCGTCGATCTGCGGCTACACCGAGCGCGACCTCGACACCGTGTTCGGTCCCGAGATGGACGGCCTGGACCGCGATCAGGTGCGGGAGTGGTACAACGGCTATCGCTGGCGCGGCGACGAGAAGGTGTACAATCCCTACGATGTCCTGTTGTTGCTCCGCAGTCGCGAATTCGCCGCCCACTGGTTCGAGACCGGCACGCCGGCGTTCCTGGTGGACAAGCTGTTCGAGCGCCGGGTGTCGTCGGTGTCACTGGACCGGATGGTGAGCACGGAGGGCCTGCTGTCGGCGTTCGACGTTGATCGTATCGGCACCGAGGCGCTGTTGTTCCAGACCGGCTACCTGACGATCATGGGCGAGGAGCGGCTGGGGGGCAAGACCCTGTATCGGCTGGGTTATCCGAACCGCGAGGTGCGTGAAAGCCTGAACGAACATCTGCTGATCCACCTGGTGCAGGACACCGCGCAGCAGACGGCGAACAGCATGCGGCTGGCGCGGCTGCTGGCGGCGCACGACTGCGCGGGGCTGCAGGAGCTGTTTCAGGCGTTCTACGCGAGCATTCCGTATCAATGGTACACGAACAACGAGATTGCGGAGTACGAAGGATTCTACGCGAGCGTGTTCTACTCGTACTTCGCGGCGCTCGGGTACGAGATTGCGGTGGAGGAGTCGAGCAGCCACGGACGGCTGGACATGGCGGTGCGTGCGCACGGGCACGTGTACCTGTTCGAGTTCAAGGTGGCGGAGATGGCGCCGGCCGGGTCTGCGCTGGCGCAGTTGCAGGAGCGGGACTACGCGGCGAAGTACCGGGGCCGGGGCGAACCGATCCACTTGGTCGGAGTCGAGTTCAGCCGCACGACACGCAACATCACCGAGTTCGAAGTAGCCGACGCCTGACCTCTCGCAGGTGGTTTCTGCGTATCAACGAGCAGGACGGTCAGCAGAGCTCGAAAGCGAACAGGGTGGCGCAACGCAGCCGGAAACGGATCGTCAGGGGCTGCGCCGGATCGCGCGCGATCTCGGCGCGGCCGTTCCAGCGGATCGTGTGGTCCAGCGAGTCGCCGAGCACCGGATCGGCGTCGGCGAAGCTATACCCGGGCAGGGGCTGGCGGTCACGGCCGGCCAGTTCGACCAGCACGTGGCCGGCGGCCTTCACGCGGGCGTTGAGCCGCAGCGTCGTGCCCCCGGCGATGAGCGGCAGCGTGGCGAACGCGCCTTCCTCGTCGGCCTGGATGCCGCCCAGCCGCTCGCGCGGCCAGATCGCCAGCGCGTTCGTGCGCCAGAACGAGTGGCGGTTGCGCGGGTACTTGTGCGGCTGCGGATAGCCGCCGTAGGGGAGGGCGACCTGGTCCGCCCCCAGCGGCACCAGGTCGGTGCCGCCGAACACGCAGCCGGCGTCCCACGGCTCCGGGCCGGCGTCGAGGACGGAGCCGCCGGGGACCTCGTTCCAGACGATGCCGTCGGGGCTGGCGTACAGCAGCAGCTCGGAGGTGTCGTCGTGGTGGTGGTACAGGGACGGGAACATCAGGTGCTGGTCGGCCGTGCCCGGATAGATGGTCTTGGAGTTGGTGTACCAGTCGTCGGACGGCCGCCGCCCGCTGGTGGGCCATACCAGCATCTCCGGTCCCGGCCAGCGGCGGAAGTCGTCGGTCTCCGCCCGGCCGATGCAGCGCCGGCCGTAGAACCAGTTGCAGCGCGCGTACCAGACGTACCGCTCCAGCCGCTCGTCGTAGTAGACGACGTTGGTGGTGTCGCTGTAGTGGATGACCAGCGGGCCCGGCAGCGCCGTCCAGGCTATCCCGTCCGGGGAGACGGCGCCCCACATGCCGGACAGGTGGGTCAGGTCGTTTCCCAGTGGAAAGAAGGACTCGGGCCGCTCGCGCACGAAACGCTCGGCCACGGCGCGCCGCTCCTGGTCGCTGCCGGGGATGCCGCCGCGAAAGAACATCTTGAACCGCTCCGCGTCCGGCGCCGACGGGTCCAGGAAGATCTCGGTGCGCTCCAGGCCGGCGACGCCCGGCGCCGCGCTGAAGTCGAACGTGCACTCCGTGTCGCCGTGCCACTCGTAGCCGTCGGCGGACTCGGCGTAGTGAATGGGCCGTGTCGCCTCGTTCTCTCCCGTGGAGTACCACGTGAGGTAGCGCCCGCCGGCATGGATGATGCGCGCGCCGGGCGCCGCCCCGGCCGGCAGCGGGTCGCTCTTGCGCGCCGGCTCGCGCACGACGCGGATGCCGTGCGGAGTGTCACGCGGCATGAAGCGGGCCGTGAACGGCGTGTCCACGCGCTCGGGGTCCTTCCACAGCCGGAGCTGCATGGGCGTGCCGTCGGGCTCGGCCCAGTACGGACCGATCGCCCCTACCTCGCCCGGCAGCACGTACCGCCAGTCCAGGAGCAGGTGCGGCCCGGGCGGGAGCCTCAGCTCGTTGCCGGCGATCCACGGCGTTCCGGCCCGCCGGGCGGCCGCCTGCGCCTTCGTTCCGAGCGTGATCGGGTCGTCCATCATGCCACCTCGTCGAACTGTCATGCAGTCAGCATGGCCTCGGCGTACGAGGGCGGCAAGCCGCACGCAAGGCTGGCCGGCCATCGCGTTATGAGATACGAGTATGACCGGGGAACCTGGAAGGAGTAGTCGGATGATCGCAGAGTTGGAACGACTGTGCACAGCATGGACACAGATGAGCGAGGTCTTGTCCGTTCCCTATACCGAAGCCGACTACCGGCGGATCAGCGCCTTTCTCGACCTCGTGGTCGACGAGGTGGGGGAGGACGACTCGCATCCGCTATCCTCCATGATGGAGACGCTGGGTGCCTTGGTTGATGCATACGAGCGGGAACACGTCAGGGAGCTCCCGAGCAGTCCCACTGCCGTCCTGCGGGTCTTGATGGATGAACATGGGCTGAACCAGTCTGATCTGCCGGAGGTGGGCAGTCAGGGTGTCATCTCGGAGATCCTTCGCGGAAGGCGGCAGCTCAACGTCCGCCAGGTGCGAGCGCTCAGCGAGCGGTTCGGCGTCTCCCCGGCGGTGTTCATTGCATAGTCTGGCGCGTCTCCGGCGCGACTGGCTGCTGTATCTGATGATCTTGCCGGTGGTGATCGGCTTCCTGATCGTCCACTACCTGCCGGCAATCGGTACGGTTACCATCGCTCTCACCCATCACCGCATCGTCGATGGTGTCTTCGGGTCCGAATGGGTTGGCCTCGAGCGGGTTGGTGCTTCGCTGACCAATCCGCTGTTCTGGCGTGCCTTGCGCGCGGAGTTGCTGCGCGGGTTCCTGGGGCTGGTGATCGGCTTTCCGATGCCGATCCTGCTGGCCCTGGGCCTCAACGAGGTGCGCAATCAGCGCCATATGCGCGTCGTACAGGCCATCACCTGCCTGCCGCATCTCGTCGGGGTGTTGATGGTCACGAACCTTCAGCGCACTTGGTTCGCGTATGACGGCGTCATCAACGACGTCCTGGTCCGGTTCTCCATGGAACCGATTGTCATTCTTGCCGATCCGCACTGGTTTACACCTCTCTACATCGGCTCCGACATCTGGCGGGGGATGGGCTGGGGGGCGATCATCTACCTGGCGGCCCTGGGCGGCATCGACCCGGACCTGTACGAGTCAGCCTCGATCGACGGCGCCAATCGGTGGCGGCGGGCATGGCACATCACGCTGCCGGGAATCGCTCCTACCGTTACCGTCCTGCTCATCTTCGCCGTCGGCGCCATCGTCAACGTGGGTATCGACCCGGTGTTGATGCATCCCTTGCTGGACCTCGACGCATTCGCCGATCTCCCGTCTCGGCCTACGGGGGAATACTACTCCTTCGCTGCCGCCACGGAATTGCTCGATTCACTGGTCGGGCTGCTGCTGATCGTCACCGCCAATTACCTGAGTCGCCGGCTCACGGAGCACAGCCTGTGGTAGGCGCGGCGAGCGGGCCCCCAACATGACCGGCAACCCGGCGACGCGGGGACCGGTCACGTTCCACGTGGCCAACCACGTCGCGCTCATCGTCCTGATGATCCTGATGATCTACCCATTCATCTTCGTCCTGTCGGTGTCGGTGAGTGATTGGGGGCAGATCACCGCCAACCGGGTCTGGTTGTGGCCAAGGGGACCCTTGCAGACGCTTTCGTACGGGCTGGTGCTGCACGATGGTGACATCCTCGCGTCCTACGTGAGCAGCACTATCCACGCGGTAGGAACGGTCGCCCTCACTCTTACGCTGACCAGCCTGGCCGCTTACGTGCTGAATCAGCGCCACTTCGCGTTCCGCACGTCGCTGGTCTTCTTCATGGTCCTGGCCATGTTTCTGCCGGGCTTCGTCGTGCCGACGATCCTGTTGTTCGACGAGGTGGGACTCAGGGGCGCGCGTCTGGCGGCGATCCCGGCGTCCAGTCTCAACGCCTGGTACATCTTGGTGATGCGCGCCAATGTCCACGCCGCCGTCACCACGGAGCTGCGCGAGGCGGCTGCGATGGACGGCGCGAACCACCTGCAGGTGTTCGCCAGGGTCGCCGTGCCGCTGATCAAGCCGATCCTGGCCGCGATCTGCCTGTTCGCCGCGACGGCCAGTTGGAAGGCGTCATCGTGGTCGGTGATCTCCCCGAACGATGCCGATCATCTCATCCTGCCGGAGGGCATCATGGACGCGTCCACGAGGGTCGAGCCCGGCTTGTTGCAGTCGATGGAGTCCTCGGCCGCAGTGATCGCCATGATGCCGATCCTTGTCGTGTATCCGTTCTTGCAGCGGTGGTTCACCAAGGGCGTCGCGAGACGGTCGGTCACGGACTGAAACCGAGTCTGCCCGCTTCGGGCCGATCGGTCGGACGGCGAACCGTCGCGCAGTCCGGCGTGCCGGCGGAACGAAATCAGGTCCGCGGCAGGGGCAGGTCGACGCGGTTGTGGCCGTTCTGCTGGGAGGCCAGGACTCCCAGCAGGATCTCCAGCGTCCAGCGCGCGTCGGTGCCGGGCGACACCAGGGTGTCGCTACCGCTGTCCAGCGCCGCCACCAGCTCGTCGACCGCGGCGAGCTGGTTGGCGTACAGGTAGTCGCGGGGTACCAGATCCGCCGTCCGCAGCTCGCGGTGCATGCCGCTGCCGTCGCTGGTGAGGATCCGGCCGTGCTCGTTGTAGAACTCCACGCGTCCGCGCTCGCAGGTGATGCTCAGGATGCCGGCGTTGAATTCGGTCTTGTAGCCGCTGAAGATGCCGCGGATGTCGTCCTCGAAGCCGATCAGGGCGGTGGCGTAAGGGTCCTGGGCCGGGTCCTTGCCGCCGTCGCCGCGGTAGCGGTCGAAGTGGTCGAATCCGGGCTCCAGCTTCGCGGTGACCCAGCGCGGCTCCGCGCCGGCGAAGAAGCAGAGCAGGTCGATCATGTGGGTGCCGTTGCGGAACATCATCGCGCGCGGGCCGTAGTGCTCGACCGACACGGTACGCACCGCGCCGAGGGAGCCCGAGGCCACCATGCGCTGCGCTTCCGTGTGGGCGGCCGACCAGCGGCGGGTGTGGTCGACTGACAGCAGCACGCCCGCGCTCTCGCACGCCTCGATCATGCGGTCGGCGTCCTCCAGCGTGGTGGCGATCGGCTTCTCGCAGAAGACCGCCCGTGCTCCCGACTCGGCGGCAGCCACGGTCAGGTCGGCGTGGACGTGATCGCCGGTGACGACGCTGACGATGTCCGGCTTCTGCTCGGCCAGCAGCGTGCCGAAGTCGGTGTGGATGGCGACATCGGTCAGGTCCGGCCACGTCTCCCGGAACTCATCGAGCGCCTCGCTGCGCAGGTCGCAGACCCCGACCAGCTCGGTTCGGGGGTGCTCGACGTAGCAGGACACGTGGGAGCGGCCCATGGGCCGGCGCAACCCGCCGGTGAGGACCTCTGCGCGCCTGGCGCCGATTCCGGTGAGGCCGACGACCGCGGCCCGGTAGATCTGTTCCATGCCCCGGATGATACCGGTCAGGCCGCCGGTCCGGCCACCACCGCGCCGGCGCGGACGGTCAGGCGCGGCTTCCAGCGCACGCCGTGCCGCTCCACGCCGTCGACGTCGCGCAGCGACACCGCGTCGCCGCCCGCGTCCTGCTCCAGCACCGCCAAGTCCGCGCACGTCCCGGGACGCAGCGAGCCGATCTCGCCGTCCAGTCCCAGTACCTCGGCGGGGCGCAGGGTCGCGCGGCGGAAGGCTTCCCGCTCGGGCATCCCGGCCGCGATCACCTTGGAGACGGTGAGCGCCAGGTCATGCTGTGGGTCCGAGCCGACGTGTCGGTGGTACTGGTCGCTGGAGATCGTGTCGGGCCAGAACCCCTCGCCGATGGCAGCCTCCGCGACCGGGAAGCTGAACGAGGCCATGCCGTGGCCGATGTCGAACAGGACCCCGCGGCTCCGCGCCTCCCGGACGCAGGCTCGCACGCGGCCGTCCTGCACCAGGCCCTCGGCCAGCGGGTTGAAGCAGTACGTGACCACGTCGCCGGCACGCAGCAGGGGGAGTTGCTGGTCCAGCGGCCAGTCGTCCTGCATGCGCGTGCCGAACAGCAGCGGGCGGCCGGTACGGCCGGCGGCCTGCAGCGCACGGTCCAGCAGGGGGTGCGGGTCCATGCCGACCGAGGGGCCGGTGTTCACGGCGATGCCCCAGATCAGCTCGCCGCCGTCCTCGATGGCCGCGGCGCACGCGTCCACGTCCGCGTCAGCCAGCGAGCCGTACGGGCGGTCGGGGTCGGACTCGCCGCGCCGCGACAGGTGGATGGCCAGGCGCACCCGCGTGCGGCTGGCGCCGATCACGGTGTCCCGGTAGTCCGGCCAGTTGCCGGCGCCGGCGTCGCCCTGCGACACCACCGTGGTCACGCCTCGCGGCAGCAGGTGCTCATCCGGGTCGATGCCGTAGCGGGACCCGCCGCGCGCCGGATGGGCGTGCAGGTCCACCAGGCCGGGCAGCAGCAGCGCGTCCGGGAAGTCCAGGCGCGTCCGAGCGGGTCCGTTCACGTCCGGTCCGGCCGCGGAGATGCGATCGCCGCGCACGGCGACGGCTCCGGGGCCGTCCAGTCCGGTGGCCGCGCACAGCACGCGGCCGGCGCTGATCAGGAGGTCGTACGGGGTGGCGTCCGCCATGGGACTTCAGAGCGTAAAGAAGAACGTGTCGGAGCGCATCGTGGCCAGGCCGATCTGGGAGATGCCGCCGCGTCCCCGGCCTCCCGGTCTGGTGTCGGAGATGCGGCGCGGTTCGCCGGCCGAGCGCCCCTCGTACCACATGTAGTACACCCCGTCGACCTTGACGACGGTGCCGTACCAGATTCCGCAGTCGTCCCAAGTCCCCTCCGGGCCGCGTTCGAAAACGGGATTGCCGGGGTAACGGGTCCAGGTGACCAGGTCGTGCGATGCCGCGACGCCGAAGTGCCACGGCGTGTCCTCGTGCCGGTCGCTGCCCGCGTACACCATGTACCAGAGGCCGTTGTCGCGGAAGATCCGGTGGGTGGTGACCGTATGCCCTTCCCAGCTTCCCGCCTCACCGACGCCCAGCACGATCTGCCGCCGCGTGTGGTCGAATCGGTACGGGTCGGACGAGCGCACCAGGCAGATGTCGGTGCCGCCGCGGGGGTCGAGAGCAGAGTAGAACATCCAGTACTCGCCGGCGTGGAACACCACCTCCGGCGCGGCCGCGAACGCCGGGATCAGCGGCTCGTCGCCCCAGCGCTCGAAGCGTAGCCCGTCGTCCGACACCGCCAGGCCGATGCTCTTGACGGTGTGGCCCCAACCGCGCCCCACGCTGTCCGGTCGCTCCTGCGGAACCGCGGTGTAGTACAGCAGGAACTTCCCGTCCGCCTCGACGATCGCGGGGTCCAGGGCGCCCAGGTCGTCGAAGCTGCCGGCCGGCCCCGGCCGGGTCACGGGGTTGCCGGCGTGCGCCTGCCACGTCACCCCGTCGAACCGGTCGGCCGGACAGGTGAGCAGCCCGATAGCCGCGTTGACGGTGCCGTCCGTCTGCTTCGAGTTGCCGCGGAAGTAGAGACGCCATTGGTCGCCGACGCGGAGCACGTCGGCGTTGGCCGTCACGAAGTTATGCCAGGTTCCCGGCACCACCGGGATGATCGGGTTCGCGGGGTGTCGCTCCAGCCTCATGCAGCCTCCTCGCGCCGATAGCGGATCGAGAGCTCCAGCTCGCGCAGGTACACCGCGGGCTGCACCTGGGAGTTCTTGTGCGTCAGCTCAACGGTGAACACGTTGACCCCCTGTCGCGGCGCGCATCGGCGCAGATCATAGATCAGGTCGACGAAGGCGCTGTTGGGACCGGTCGGCGCTCCCGGCTGCAGGGTAGGGGCGTCGCGCAGCCGGTCGATGTCTCTGCCGTTGAGCTGAACGCGCAGCCCGTCCACCGGCGTCAGGTTCACCAGCAGCAGGTGCAGGCGCACCTCCTCCAGGTCGGCGGCGGGCACTTCCGCCAGCGCGTCGGCCACCTTGAGGCGCAGGTCGACCGGATCGCCCTCCGCCAGCACCAGCGGCAGCGAGGCCGGCTGCGCCAGGTGCGCGTGCGGGTGGCCGACCCCGGCGCCGGCGACCTCGAAGTCCAGGGCGTACAGCTTGTCGCGGCGCGCCAGCGCTTCCGGCGAGCGTCCGTCCCGCAGGATCGCTCCGTCGAGGTGGCGGCCGTGGCGGGCGACTTGGTCCCACAGGTTGAACACGTAGACGCCGTCCGCCCCATCCAGATAGGCGTTGGCGGCGAGGGCGCGCCACAGGTTGAGGGGCATCCCCTCCAGCACGCCGCGTTTGCCCTCGACTCTGTGCCGGCTGGTCGCCAGCAGGTGGTCGTCGTCCGATTCGGCGGCGGGGGGCGTTCCCGGCCGATCCTCCGCCTGCAGTGCGCGGACCTGTTCCCACGTCTGATTGGGCATCACCGTGTCCACGCCGGCCAGCACCTGGCAGCGCGAGCCGCGGCCGATGCCGGCCAGCGGGCGCAGGTCGGTCTCGAACTTGTTGGTGCGCGTGGGACTGGGGATCAGCACGTCCACCAGGCCGTCGCGCACCCAGGTCTCGACGTCGAGACCGATGGCGTCGCAGCCGGCCAGGGCGGTCGGGCAGCGTGCCGCCAGCCCCAAGTGCCGGCCACGCCCCCGCCCGGCCTCATCCAGCACGTCGCGCACCTCCCGGAGGAAGGCGGTCATGAGGGGGCGGCCGGTGGCGACCCGGGCGGGATGGAAGAAGAACGGGTTGCGCATGAAGTCGAGCTCCACGCCGTCGACCTCGAAGCGGGTGGCGATGTCGGTGATGATGCTCAGCCACCACGCCCTGACTTCGGCGTGGGAGTAGTCGAGCAGGTCCGCGGAGAACACGCTGCCCGGCCAGTTCCGGCCGATCCGGTACTGCGGATGGCGGCGCCAGAACTCCGAGGTCAGGGGGCTGGCCGCCGCGCCGCGCTGGTGGTTCCACAACTGGTCGGGATGGGGCACGCTGAAGTCCGGCGCTCCGGGCTTCGGTGCGTCCGCCGGCGGCGGGAAGGCGAAGTGGCCGTCGTTCATGCGCAGCGACGCGTACAGGTGCATCCCGTGCCGGTGGCAGCGCTCGCACACGAGCGCCAGCGGCTCCTTGCCCGCGGCACGCAGGCTGCGCAGCGTGGTGTGCGCCATCCACTCCTGGACGGTCGGGAACACCTGCTGCCCGGTGTCCAGGTCCTCGGCGACGTCCGAGCCGTACCAGAAGCGGGTGTTGCCGGCGCCCCAGCACAGCAGGTCGACGCCGGCCATGCGGTCCACGGCGGCGCGCAGGAATCCTTCCGCGCTCAGCGGCACCTGCCGGTACTGCCACAGCGAGGCGCCGTCGTCGTTCACGGCCACCCGGTAGCGGCGCCCGACCCGGCGCTCGGCTCCCTCGCCCACGATCGGGCTCAGTCGAGGGTGAACGTTGCCGCTTCGATGTAGCGCAGCGTCTCGCCCGGGTCGCCCCAGTAGTAGACGGAGATGATGCGCCCGTCGTCGAGCTGGACCGTGCACGGCTCCCCGATGTCGGAGTAGGTCCCGCCGAACACGGAGCCGTCGTGCGCCCATGCCTGCAGCATCGGACGCGAGCCGGGGATGTAATCGCCGTCCCGGACCGACCAGCCTTCCGGGTCGCTCCAGGTGCGCCCATCGTCCTCGCTCACCGCCGCGCGCATGCTGGGGATGTGGCGGTCGCTCCAGGTGAACAGCAGGCGCCCGTCCTGCAGGCGGATGGTGCTGGTGGCCGATCCCGTAATCCGGAACGGCAGCGACTGCAGCTCGCTCCAGGTGCGCCCCGCATCGTGCGATCGGGAGAGCCAGGCGTTCACCTCCCGCGCTTCGCGGCCGTCGGGCAGGCCGATGGTCTCCTCGCTGTGCATGACGGCCAGGATCTCGCCATCGGGCAGCGGCACGAGGGACGCTTGGTGATACCGTCGCCGGCCGCGCGGGTCGAGGGCCACGATCGAGCCGTCGCCCCAGGTCAGCCCGCGGTCGTGGGAGCGCACCACGCACTGCGGATGCTGCTGCGGCGCGGCGGGATCGGAGCCCAGGCTGCCGCACAGGGGAGCGAGCAGCGTGCCGTCTGCCAGTTCGATCATCGGCGCGTGGATGGCCGCGTGGCTGAGCGGCGACGGGGTCAGCGGCGTTGGCTCGTCCCAGGTCCGGCCTCCGTCCAGGGAGCGGCGCGCCAGGTCGATGTAGCTCCGCTCCGCGCGCCAGCCGCAGCCGTTCTGCAGGGTGGCCGTCAACGGGTCCGTCTGCAGGACGTTGAGCGCGTAGATGAACAGCACCAGGCCGTCGCTGGCGGCGCTCACCGAGCACTGCTCCATGGGGAAGGTGTCGGTGAGGTGCTGGCAGCCCGAAAGCGGCCAGGTCCGTCCGCCGTCGCTCGAGCGGATCAGCGACCCCCGGCACTGCGGCTCGCTGTGGTTGTGGCCGGCGCCCTTTTCGGGTGGGCCGTAACGGGCCTCCCGGAACGACACCAGCAGGTCGCCGTCGGCCAGCCGGGCGATCTCCGGGAACGCGGCGTTCCACTCGCCTGCGGGATCTCGATAGACGGTGACGTGTTGCAGATCACGTACCATGTGATTCCTCCTTGGTCGTTGGCGCACTTCCCGCGGAAGGCGGGGTGATCCCGCTGAGCCGGAGTTGCTCCGCGAAGTGACACGCCGCGAAGTGGCCGGGCTCTCCGTCCACGGGCACCAGCGGCGGCACCTCCTGCCGGCAGATGCTCTCCGCGTAGCGGCAGCGCGGATGGAAGCGGCAGCCGGGCGCGGGATTGGCGGGCGACGGCACGTCCCCTTCCAGCAGCACCCGCTCCTGGGCGGCCGCCGCCGGACGGTAGCGCGGGATGGATGCGAGCAGCGCCTCGCTGTAGGGGTGGCGGGGGCGCCGGTAGACGCGGTCGGCCGGCCCGTACTCGACCAGCTTGCCGACGTACATCACCGCCACCCTGTCGCTGAGGTGGTGGACGACGGTCAGGTCGTGGGAGATGAACAGGAAGGTCAGTCCCAGCTCGCGCTGCAGGTTGCGCAGCAGGCGGATGATCTGCGCCTGCACGGAGACGTCGAGCGCCGACACCGGCTCGTCGCAGACGATGAACTCCGGCTCCAGGCTCAGCGCGCGGGCGATGCCGATGCGCTGCCGCTGCCCGCCCGAGAACTCGTGCGGATATCGGTACAGGTACTCGCTGCTCAGGCCCACCGATTGCAGCAACGCCTCGATGCGCTGCTGGCGGTTCGGGAGCTTGTGGATCAGCAGGTACTCGCCCACCACCTCGCCGACCGGCATGCGCGGGTTCAGCGACGAGAACGGATCCTGGAAGATGATCTGCACCCGGCGCCGCATCTCGAACATGCGCTCGCGTGGCAGCGCCAGCAGGTCGATCATCGAGCCGTCCGCGCGGTAGCGGACGCTCCCGCCGGTGGCCCGCTCCAGCCGGAGGAGCGTGCGTCCCAGGGTGCTCTTGCCGCAGCCGCTCTCGCCCACCAGGCCGAGCGTCTCGCCCCGGCGGATGGCCAGGTCGACGCCGTCCACGGCCTTGATCTGGCCCACCACGCGCTGCAGGAAGCCGCGCTTGACGGGAAACCAGGTGCGCAGGTCCTGCGTCTCCAGCAGGGTCGATCCGTTCGACGGGGACGTGGGTTCAGGCATAGAGCCAGCACCGCACCTTGCTGCGTCCGTGCGTGATCTCGGGCGGCGTCTCCCGGCACTGCTCCCACGCCCGCGGGCAGCGCGCCGCGTACGGGCAGCCGGTGACCTCCTCGAACGGTCCGGGGACGCTGCCGGCGATCGGATCGACATCCTGGTCGGCGCTCTCGCCGACGATGAACGAGCATGCAAGCAGGCCCTGCGTGTAGGGATGCTTGGGCTCCTCGAAGATGGCCGCGACCGGGGCGTCCTCGACCACCTGACCCAGGTACATCACCAGCACGCGGTCGCACAGCTCGCCCACCACGCCCAGGTCGTGGGTGATCCACAGGATCGCCATGCCCAGCTTGTCGCGGCCCTCTTCCACCAGGTGCAGGATTTGCGCCTGCACGGTGACGTCGAGCGCGGTCGTCGGTTCGTCCGCGATCAGCAGGCGGGGGTTGCACACCATGGCCATGGCCAGCATCACCCGCTGGCGCATGCCGCCGGAGAGCTGGTGGGGGTAGCGGTCGACCACCTGTTCGGGATCCGGCATGTTGACGCCGCGCAGCGCCGCGACCGCCATCTCCCGCGCGGTGTGCTTGGAGACCGCCTGGTGGTGGAGGATGGTCTCCATGATCTGAAAGCCGACCGAGTACGAGGGGTTGAGCGAGGTCATCGGCTCCTGGAACACCATGGTCACGTCGCCGCCGCGGATGGCGCGCATCTCGCGGCTGTCGAAGCCCAGGGTGGTGACGTCGGTGGCGCTGCCGTGCTCGTCGTGGAGCCAGATGTGGCCGCCGCTGATGCGCCCGTAGGGACGGGCCACCAGGCGCATGATTGACAGCGCCGTCACGCTCTTGCCGCAGCCGCTCTCGCCCACCACGCCCACGGTCTCGCCGCGGGCGATACTGAAGTCCACCCCGCGCACGGCGTGCACGACGCCCAGGTGGGTGGCGAATTCCACGTGCAGGTCCTCCACCTTCAGCAGAGGCGCCGCGTCACTCAGCGGAGACCCGCCGGTTGCAGGGGCCATCAGTTGTAGGGGTCCGCGGCATCCCGCAGCCCGTCTCCGAGGAAGTTGAACGCGGCCACCGTGAGGATGATCGCCACTCCGGGCAGCATGATCCACGTCGACAGCAGGATGGCGTTGAGGTTCTGCGCCTCGTTGATCAGCAGGCCCCAGCTCGTCAGCGGCGGCTGGATCCCCAGGCCCAGGAAGCTGATCGCGCTCTCGCCCAGGATCATCCCCGGCAGGGCGATGGTGCTGACCACGATCAGGTGGCTCATCACGTTGGGGACCACGTGCTTGCGCATGATGAAGCGGGCGTCGGCGCCGCCGGCGACGGAGGCGCGGATGTAGTCGCGCTCGCGGATGCTCAGCACCATGCCGCGGATCTGGCGCGCCAGCCCCGTCCAGCCGATCAGGGCCAGCACCGTGACGATGCCGAAGAACCGCCAGGTGGAGGGCCAGTCGGGGGGCAGGATGGCGGCCAGCGCCAACCACAGCGGCAGGGTGGGAATGGAGCTGATCATCTCGATGAGGCGCTGGATGAGCATGTCCGTGCGGCCGCCGTAGTACCCGGAGATGGTGCCGATGATCACGCCGAGCAGGGTGCTCAGGGCGACGCCGAACACGCCCACGCTCAGGGTGATGCGCCCGCCGTAGATGATGCGGCTCAGCATGTCGCGGCCGCGGTAGTCGGTGCCGAGCAGGTTGATGTGCGCGCCCTCTCCCTCGACGCCGAACAGCTTGGTGCGCAGGCGCTGCGCGCCGATGCCGAACTGGGCGCGCGGCCGTTTCACGAAGAAGCGGATCGGATAGCGGGCCGATTCGTCCCGTTCATAGACGAGCTGGAAGTCCTGGTTGACCGCCTGCTTCGTGCCGTACACGAACGGGCGTTGAAGCCGGCCCTCGCCGTCGAAGAACTGGATCGGCTGCGGCCGCAGGTACACGCGCTCCGAGGACTCCGATGGCGGATACGGTGCGAAGAAGCCGGCGAAGATGTAGACCGTGTAGCTCAGCGTCAGGAACGTCAGCGCCACGAGCGCCAGCTTGTGCCGGCGGAACTTCCGCCACGCCAGCGTGCGCCCGGTTACTCTTCGAGTGCGTCGCGCGGGTGCCTGCTCCGCCGTCCGCGGCTCCGTCGTTGCCGCCGGCGTTCCCGGTGCGGACCCTTGCATCTACTCGATCCGCCTATTCGAATCTGACCGTGGGATCGAGCCACGCCAGCACGATGTCGGCGAGCAGGGTGCCGACCTGCAGCAGCAGCGTGGCCATCAGCAGGAAGGTGCCGGCCACGTAGCTGTCCTGACGGATCAGCCCGTCGTAGAACATCAGGCCGACGGTGGGCAGCGCCAGGACGATGCTGATGATGGTGTCGCCCGAGATCAGCTCCGACAGGGTGTTGCTCATGCCCATCACCCAGGGGTGGAGGGCGTTTCTGAGCGCGTGGCGGTACACCACCAGCCGCTCCGGCAGTCCCTTGGCGCGCGCCGTCTGCACGTAGGGCTGGTTGAGCTTGTCCAGCAGGTTGCCGCGGATGATGCGCATGCCGGCGCCGGCGCCGGTCACCAGCCCCACGGCCAGCGGAATACTGAGGTGCTTGAGCAGATCGATCGCCTTGCCGAGGCTCCAGGGGGCGTTGACGTAGTCGGACGAGAACAGGCCGCCCACCTGCTCGTTGAACACGAACACCATGACCGTCATGAAGATCAGCGCCAGGAAGAACCCGGGCGTCGCCATTCCCAGAAAGGCCACGACGTTGGCGACGTAGTCGAACAGCGAGTACTGGCGGCGGGCGGAGAATATCCCCAGCGTGAAGCTGGCGGTCAGGCCCACCATCAGCCCGAGCAGGCTCATCAGGATGGTCCAGCCGACACGCTCCAGGATCAGCGTATGCACCGGCCGCGCCACCTGGAACGAGTAGCCGAAGTCGCCGCGGGTGACGATGTTGAACATCCAGACGGCGTAGCGGGCCAGGACCGGCCGGTCCAATCCGTACTGGACGCGCAGTTCCCCCAGCGCCCGGAGCTGGGCCTCCTTCTCCGCCTCCGACATGTTCAGGTTGGCGCGGATGCTCGACTCGTAGACGCTGACGAAGTCGCCCGGCGCCAGGTCGATGACCAGGAAGCAGACGAACGACAGCACCAGGGTCACCGGCAGCATGTAGATCAGACGCCGGACGATGTAGCGCGCCATGGTGTGTTTAGAAGCGGTGGGGGCGATTCGCCCCCACCGCCGAAAGACGACTCAGCAGAGGGTTACTGTATCTCGAACCACTGCCACATGCGCATCGCGATGTACTGATCCCAGCTCTGCCGCATGATGCCGCCCGTCCTGAGCTCCGGCACGTAGAAGTACGGAACGTTGCCGAGCGTGTTGTCGACGACCACGGTCTCGGTCACGCCACCGCGGGCGAACGCCTGCCGCGGTGCGTTCTCGGCTCCCCAGGCGACGAACTGGTCCATCGCCGTCTCCAGATCCAGGTCGCCGGCGAAGTAGGCGTCGCGGATCTTCATGCCCTCGACCTGCCAGTCGAACAGCTCCGTCGACTTGGTGCGGGGCAGCATCGGGTTGGGGTCGCCCTCGTTCTCGGGATACAGCCCGCCGCCGTTGCGCAGCGTGGACTCGAAGCCCGTCTGGTTGGTCCAGCCGCCCCACAGGAACGAACTGTTGCCGCGCATCTCGTACTGCCCGGTCACGGTCAGGGTCTCGTTCATCACCACTTCGTTCATGGGCTGCACCGCAACCTCGAAACCCATCTGGTTGAACTGCTCACCGGCGCCCTCGATCCAGCGGACGCGCATCCAGTCGTGGGACGGCGCGACGATCAGCCAGCCGATGTTCTCGCCCGCCTGAGGCGAGCCCTCCGGATACTCGCGGTAGCCGTCGCCGTTCGAGTCCTTCAGGCCCAGCTCGTCGAACACCGCGGCCGCGGCTTCGCGGTCGAAGGTCTCGACGTGGCTGTCCGCGTACTGCGGATACGCCATGATCATGGACGTCGAGTGAAGCGGCTTGTGGGCCGGACAGACGATGCAGGTGTGCATGCCCATGGCGTCGGTATCGAGCCCCATGCTCAGCGCCAGCGCGAAATCACGATTCTGGAACAGCTCCCGAAGACCGTCTTTCGGGGTGTCCAGGTTGATGCGCAGGCCCTGGTAGACGCCTACCTTGCTCAGGGGCAGCAGCGTGTAGTTGCCGCGCTCCTCGTTCTGCCGGATGACGCCCGCCTCCTGGGTGCTGGCCTTGGTGAAGTCGCCCCACAGCTCGTCGGACGCCAGGCCCAGCGCGATGTCGGAACCGGTGGTCTGGTACTTCATCACCACGGTGTCGAAGTACGGCAACTGCTGTCCCTCGGCGTCCACCTTCCAGTAGTAGGGGTTGCGCTCGAAGATCAGCTTGTCGCCGACCACGCCGGTGGGCTGGAACGCGCTGAGGACCGGCGGGCGGTCACGCGGGAAGCGCGCCGAGTTCCAGTCCTCCATGGTGGCTTCCGAGTTGTACTTGGGATGCAGCTTCTCCATCTGGTGCTTGGGCAGCCAGGGGATGGAGATCGACGGCCAGATGGCCGGCGAGAAGAACATCGGGACGATCTCCGGGTAGGAGTTCTTCATCGTCACCTTGAAGGTGTACTTGTCGATCTTCTCGAACTCCGGAACCCCGCCGGCGCCGGACAGGATGCCGCCCTCGGCGAAGTAGAAACCCTCGATGTTCGGGATCTGGGTGCTGGCGATCACGCCGCCGCGGACCACGTCGTCCCAGGTGAACATGATGTCGTCGACCGTGAACTCCACGCCGTCCGACCACTTCACGCCCGGGCGCAGGTGGAAGATGACCTCCTTGCCGTCCTCGGAGATCTCCCAGCTCTCGGCCAGGTTGGGCTCGATGCTGATGTCCGGGTGGATGCCGGCGGGATGGCCGATCGTCTCATCGACCTTCCACTGCACGAGCTGCTCCTGCCAGTGCAGGACGCTGCGGGCGTGCTGCCCGGTGACGAAGTAGTTGACCGGCAGGTCGAGGTCGGACTCGTGCGGCAGCGTCATCACCGTGGTGGTGTACGTGCCGATCTCCGGCGCGTCGACGTTGACGTACGGATTGGGCGGGAGGCGCTCCTCTACGGGAGGCAGCTCTCCAGCCGCCACTTGCGCCGCGAGCATCGGCGATTCCGAGTACTGCTGGCTGACCGCGGCCCATGGCAGCGCAAGCGCCACCGCCGCGAGCACAGCGTACGTTGCGATTCGCTTCATTTCGTGCTCCTTGGGAGGGTTTCGGCCGCTGCACAGCGGCCGGCGGCAGGGTAGCAACCGAGCGGTGTGCGCGCAACAGGAGGCCGCAGGGGCGTGCTTTCCCGAGGCGACTACGAAACGTCGCGTTCGGCGGCCTTGCGGAGCCGGTCGATGTCCTGGACGACCGTGTACCGCAGGCGCAGCTCGCGGGCGAACGCCGCGTAGGTGAGGATCTCCTCGGCGATGCCCCACGGCTCGCACGCGCGCCGGTGGCGCTCGCAGAAGAGCCGTTTCTCCTGTACCAGGGGGATGGACTTCCAGACTTCGGGGGAGGTGATCGGGGGCAGCCGATCCTGCAGGAAGTACTCGGCGGAACGGTACTGCAGCTTCAGCGTCGGCAGGATGAGCAGGAACAGGCCGGCGTAGGCGGCGATGAAGGCCGCCCGGTCGAACCGGAACGACAGCGTCAGCGCACGCCCCGCGCGCTCGAAGAGCGGCACCAGCAGGTTCACCAGCGGGACCGTGAGGATCTTGTCGTAGTAGGGAGGCAGCTCCAGCCAGCGCAACCCGACGTAGCAGCACCAGATGGCCGCCCCCCACGTGAGCCCGAACAGCAACTTGCCGACAGGCGTACGGGGCGAGGTCGCCGGGTCCGTGGCCAGCAGGTTCAGACCCAGAAAGACGCTGATGTGGAAGATGTTGAACAGCGGCCACGCGCCCAGCAGCAGGATGCCTCCGTAGTGGATGAGCGCGAGCGCCAGCACCGCGCCGAAGGTGACCAGGGTGGTGGCGAAGAAGATCTGCAGCAGGATGCCGAACACGAACATGAGCTCGAAGAAGCTCGGCGGCAGCTCGAAGGCCAGGATGTGATTGATGCCCGTCGTGGCCGTCGTGGTGTTCGTGGCCATCAGGAACACGCCGGCCGCGGCCAGGACGATCGCCGACGGGTTGAAGACGTGCGACGAGCGGCCGTCCCGCCGCCAGCGCACGAACTCCCGAGTAGCCAGGGCGCCCGCGATCATCAGGAGTTGGCCGAAGAAGTACGCAGGCTCGAACCACAGGAACAGGTTGATGCTCCCCACCACGGGCAGGGGGCCGAAGCCGGCCCGCCACTTCCTGCCACGAGACCACTGCAGAAGCATCTCCAGCGCGTAGAAGACGACGACCTGGATCGCGATGAGCGGCAGGTGCTCCCGGACCGCCGGGTAGTAGAGCCCCAGGTACAGGTAGTGGCAGGCCTGCACGCCGGCCTGGAAGTAGTGGGGCAGCCTGATGTTGCGCTCGATCCGCAGCGCCAGCTCGCCACGCCTCGCTCTGATGAGCACGACCGCCTGCCAGCAGACGATGCACGCACACGCGGGGACGAGCGCGGCCACGAGGCCGCGTTCGCCCGACAGCGCGGCCCAGGTCACGGCGCCGGCCAGCAGGACGTCCACCAGCACCGTCCAGCAGACCGGGGCGGACGTCAGGGCAGGTCGCGTCACGGCAGGTCAATGAAAGAGGCCGCCGAACCGGCAACTGCCGGCCGACGGCCCATCGCGTCCAACGCGTCTGTCGCGCGCTGCAGGATCTACTGCATCCGCGCGTAGGCGGCGTTGTAGATGTCCTCGAGCTGCTTGACTCCGATGCGCTCCAACTGCGCCGTGAAGTCGCCCCACTCGCTCATCGCCCGGCTGCCGCGGATGAAGGTGGCGGCCCCCTCCAGGGCGGCGGCGTCGGCGTCGGCCTTGATCTGCTTGATCTGGTCGAGCTCGTCCTCGGTGAAGGTGAGCACCGGCTCCGGCGGCCGCACGGAGTCGTTGCTGATGTAGAAGTCGGCCACCTCGTCGGTGAAGACCTTCTCCGGCACGCTGCCGGCCTTGGTCGGATTGAGCTCCCACAGGGAGTGCGCGACGTTGTAGCGGAAGAAGTGGAAGCCCTGCGCCCACATCCACTCCGTGCGCTGGCCTTCCGGGAAGTGCGCGTAGTAGCCGTAGCCCAGGTCGTCCAGCTCGCTGGTCACGCCGACCTCGCCGAAGTAGATGTAGTAGACGCCCTCGTCGCTGTAGAGCCAGTCGATCAGCGCGGCCGCGTTCTCGGCCACCTCGGTCTTGGCGCCCAGCGTCCACCTGGCGGCGTCCAGCACGCGTGGATTCTGGATCGTCGACCAGTGGCGCGTGCCGTTGAACTCCGGCGCCAGGATCGGGATCCACCAGGTGTTGGGATCTGCGCGGTCGGTGCCCTGCCATGAGATCTGGCTGTACGGACCGGTCGTGAAGTAGGCCTTGCCCTGCGACATGATCTCGCGCCACGGATCCTCGCTCATGGACATGAAGTCGGGATGCATGACCCCGGCGGCCCAGGCCTGCCTGAGCACCTCGATCATGCCGCGGTAGTTGTCCTCGAGCTCGCCGTAGGTCCAGCGGTCGGTCTCCGGATTGAGGTAGATGGAGTGGTTGGTGCCGAACATCACGTGGTAGCCGTCGCGGAGCCCGCGGCGAGTGACCCACGGATGGTTCTCCGGCCACCGGGCCTTGAACTGGCCCAGCACGTCCAGCAGGTCCTGCATGGTCTGGATGTCGGCCCGCGGATCGACGCCCAGCTCGTGCACGGCCGGCGAGATCGACGGCGCGCGGCGGAGCTGCGTGTAGTTGTACACCGACGTCGTCGCGTACTGGTGCCCGTCGGGGGCGGTCATGGCGGCGTCGTACTCCGGGTACTTCTCCCGCCACGTGCTCAGGTTGGGCATCATGTCGAACAGGGTGTCGATCGGGAACAGCGCGCCCTTGGTGCCGAAGTCCATGGCCTCCAGGCGATTGAAGCTGTTCCACATCATGTCTGGCAGGTCGCCGCTCGCGACCAGGGTCTTGGCCTTCTGCGGGTCACCGGTGACCAGCTCGATGTCGGCGCCGGCGACCTCCGCGAACTTCGCAAGGACGAGGGTCTCCGGAGACCAGTTGGGATTGCGGTCCCAGTAGTTCGCGTAGATCTGCATCGTCGGCGGACCGGTCGCCATGCCCTCCTCTTCGCCGGATCCGAACGCCGGCGTCACGGACAGGGCCAGAATCGCCGCGGCGGCGATCAGCGAGGTTGTCTTCATCACGTGCCTCCTTCTGCGCTCCCGCGCAGGTCTGGTACGCCGAGCGTCGGCGTATTCGATACCGGTGTCAACGGTCAGTCCTTGACGGAGCCGACCAGGATGCCCTTCACGAAGTACTTCTGCACGAACGGGTAGGCGACGATGATCGGCCACACCGTGACCACCACCGCCGCGAACTTGAACGACTTGAAGAAGCCGACGGCGACGAACCCCGGCACGCCCTGGTCGTCCCAGAGCTGGGCCATGCCGCCCCCGCTGTACTTGCCGATCTCGCCTTCCAGGACGATACGCCGGAGGATGAGGGTCAGCGGGTGCTTGTCGCGGTCGTTGAGGTAGATCAGCGGCAGAAAGAAGTTGTTCCAGCTCCCCACGACCGCGAACAGGCCGATGGTGGCCAGGATCGGCTTGATCAGCGGCAGCACGAGCGAGACGTAGATCTGCAGGTGGTTGGCGCCGTCGATCAGCGCCGCCTCCTGCAGCTCGCGCGTGACGACGGTGCGGATGTTGGCGCGCATCACCAGGATGTACCAGGCGCTGAGGCTGGGCAGCAGGATGACGATCAGCCGGGTGTCCACCAATCCGAGCTGGTTGACGAGCAGGTACGTGGGGATGAAGTACCCGGGCAGGAATATGGTCAGCACGACGAACAGGATCAGCGCCTTGCGGAACGGGAGCGTCCGCTGCTCCAGCACGTAGGCGGCCAGGCTGGTGACCACCAGGGTAATGGTAGCCGTGCCGACCGCGTAGAAGATGCTGTTCAGGTAGCTGGTCAGGATGTTGGTGGCGCCGAACAGGACGTTGTACGCCGTGGTCTGCAGCGGCCCGACCGGCAGCAGCTTGACCTGGTTGAAGGTGATCGCCTCGAAGTCGCTCACCGACACCGAGATGACGAACACGAACGGGTACACCATGGAGATCATCAGCAGGATGATCACCGCGTGGTTCGCCACGTCGAACGCCACCGAGCCCGGCGTCGCCTTGTACTTGATCATCGGCCCGCCGCCCTCACCACAGGCCGTGCTCGTTGACCAGCCGGCTCAGGTAGTTGGCGCCCACCACCAGCAGCAGCCCGACCGCGGAGTTGAGCAGGTCCACGGTGGCCGCGAACGAGAAGTCCAGCCCGATGATGCCGCGGCGGTAGATGTAGGTCGCGAACACGTCGGAGGTGCTCATGTTCGCCGGGTTCTGCATCAGGAACGCCTTGTCGAAGCCGACCTCGATGATGTTCTGCATGCCCAGGATCAGGAGGATGGTGATCGTCGGGGCGATGCCCGGCAGCGTCACGTGCCAGGCGCGGCGCACGCGGTTGGCGCCGTCCAGGTAGGCGGACTCGTACAGCTCCGGGTTGACGCCGCCGAGAGCGGCCAGGTAGAGGATCGACCCCCAGCCGATCCCCTGCCAGATGCCGGAGCCGATGTACAGCGGCCGGAACCAGCGCGGATCGTGCTGAAAGTCGATGGGATCGAGCTTGAAGAGGCCGAGGAAGTGGTTGATGTACCCGTCGTGGGAGAACCAGGAGTACATCAGGCCGACCACCACCACCACGGAGATGAAGTGGGGGAGGTAGGTGATGGTCTGGGCGAACCGCTTGAACGGCTGGCTCCTGATCTCGTTCAGCGACAGCGCCAGCAGGATCGGCATCGGAAAAAAGATCACCATCCCTAGGAACCCGAGCAGGAAGGTGTTCCTGAGCAGCCGCGGGAAGAACGCGCCGTTGAGGAAGGAGATGAACCACTTCAGCCCGACCCAGTCCGACCCGAAGAAGCCGTCGACGATGCTGTAGCGGGTGAACGGGATGGTGACTGCGCCGATGGCCGGGATGTACTTGAACAGCAGGAAGCCCAGGATCGCCGGCGCGATCATCAGGTAGAGCATCCAGTGGCGGCGCACGCGCGCCCACAGGTCCCGCCTCGGGCCGGCGACGGCGCGCGCAGGGGTGGTCACCGGAGTGGCCGGCGCCGAACTCGCCACCTGACCCTGGTCGCTCATGGTTTCCCTGCCGTCTGAATGTGCTACTACGCGCGCGCCCGCCGGTCAACCGGACGGTCGTACGGGCACAGGTAGGAGCTCCCGTAGTCCAGGCAGTCGACACCATCGGCCGCAACGAACATGGGCTGGCTTCCATGCTGAAGCGAGTCGCGCCGTACCTCAAGCACGGCACCCGATGCGCACCTCGCTGGCGCTGGGTGGATTGACACATGGATGTGTAGGTGTATACCTATGGTTCATGGCTGAACGGCTGTATCGGACCCAGATATTGCTTCGTCCCGAGCAGCACAGCAGGCTGGCGCTGATGTCTCGGGAGGAGGGAAAGAGCATCTCCGAGGTCACTCGAACGCTCATCGACGAAGCGCTCGTCGCGCATCAGAGCGCAGCCTGGGCAGCGCGGGAGGTCGCTCTGATCGAGCTGCGTGCTCTCAGAGCGTCCATCCAGGGTACCAACGGAATGATCACCGTCGATCTGGTCGGCGAAGCACGGGACGAGCGAGAGAAGGAGCGCCCGTGACCATGACGGTAGTGGTGGATGCGAACGTGACCCTCGCCCTGGCGTTGCCGCTCCCGTACAGCTCTCATGCAGATCGCCGAATCGATGAGTGGCGTGCCGAACGGGCGACCATGGTGGCGCCACGACTGTGGGACTACGAAGTGACCAGCGGCCTGCGCCGGGCGCTGTGGCGCAGGCTCATCACACAGTCCCAGTTGGAGGAGGCTCTCACACTGCTTGAGGCCCTCGAGCTGGAGACGATAGATCCCTCGCCCTCGCTCAATCGGGGGGCTCTCCGTTGGGCGGACCGGCTCGGACAGAGCAAGGCATATGATGGCCACTACGTGACGCTCGCCGAAGAACTGAAAGCGCAGTTCTGGACCGCTGACGAGCGTCTCAGGAACGCGCTCGTTGAACATGGCGTGGCGTGGGCGCATTGGATCGGCGCAGCCTGACCCGCGCTGGGCCCGGCACCCGTAGCCGCATGCCAAGGGGGACGTGATGAAGGACTACACCGCGGCGACCTATGGGGACCGCATCGCGGAACGGTACGACCGGATGGTGACCGGCACCGCCCCCGTGGAGACGCTGGCACGGCTGGCCGGCGGCGGCCGCGCGCTGGAGCTGGGTATCGGCACCGGCCGGGTGGCCCTGCCCCTGGCCGCGCGCGGCGTCGACGTGCACGGCATCGAATCCTCCGAGGCGATGGTGGCGAAGCTGCGCGCCAAGCCGGGCGGCGACGCCATCCCGGTGACGGTCGGCGACTTCGCCGACTTTGGAGTCGAGGGCACGTTCGAGTTGATCTTCGTGGTGTTCAACACCTTCTTCATGCTCACCGACCAGGAGCAGCAGGTGCGGTGCTTCGCCCGCGTCGCCGAGCATCTCGGCGCCGGCGGCGTCTTCCTGATCGAGGCGTTCGTGCCCGACCCGACGCGCTTCACGAACGGCCAGAGCGTGGGCATTTCGCACCTGGAGTCCGACGCGGTGCAGCTCGACCTGTCCCGCCACGATGCCGCCGGCCAGCGGGTGACCTGCCAGCACCTCGTGATCGACGCGGCCGGAACCCGGCTGTTCCCGGCGCAACTCCGTTATGCCTGGCCCTCGGAGCTGGACCTGATGGCGCGCCTGGCCGGCCTGCGCCTGCGCGAGCGCTGGAGCGGCTGGTCCGGCGCCCGGTTCACCTCGTCCAGCACCAGCCACGTCTCCCTGTACGGCGTATGACGCCCCGGGCGACCGGCAGTCTGTCTTTTCCTATACAGTCCCGAAGATGAGCCGGCTTCCGGCATCCACGGCCGCGATCGTCTTTCCCGCGCGCGACGAGATCGAACTGCGGGAGGTGCCGCTGCCGACGCTGGGGCCGGACGACGTGCTGGTCGAGGTCGAGCACACCACGATCAGCGCCGGCACCGAGCTGCACTGCCTGCACGGGACCATCCGCCTGGGCGCAGGCACCGTCCGCTACCCGTTCACGCCCGGCTACCAGGCGGCCGGCCGGGTGCGCGCGGCCGGCGCCGCGGTGACCGGTGTCGCCGTGGGAGACCGCGTGTTCAGCGCGCGCTGCAAGCAGCCTCCGGGGTGGGAGGGCGGCTGGTGGGCCGGCCACTGCGCCTGGCATGTCGCGGCGGCGTCGGACGTGATATCCGTGCCCGCGGCGGTCAGCACGCGCAGCGCGTCGGCCCTGCTGCTGGCGCAGGTGGGCTACAACGGCGGCGCGCGTCCGCCGGTGGCCGCCGGCGACGCGGCCCTGGTCATCGGCGACGGCCTGGTGGGGCAGTGGGCGGCGCAGGTCCTGCGCCAGCGGGGCGCGCGGGTGCTGCTGGCCGGGCACCGCCGCCGCCGGCTGGAGATCGCGGCCGAGCACAGCGCCGACGAAGTGGTCGACACCCATGCCGAGCACCTGGACGAGTGGGTACGGAGCCGCGTCCCGGAAGGCCTGCGGATCGCCGCGGAAACCACCGGCAAGACCGATCTCATCCGCGCGGCGGCAGAGCTGCTGGTCCGCGACGGCCACCTGGTCGTGCTGGGGTATTATTCTCCGGGAGCCTGCGAGGTGGACATCCACTGGCTGCGGGCGGGGGAGACCACCACCCACTTCCCGAACGGCCAGCGCCGCGACCGGATGGAGCGGACGCTGGCCCTGATCGAGCAGGGAGTGATCGAGGTGGACGGGCTCGTCACGGACCGGTTCGCGCCCGCCGAGGCCGCGGAAGCCTACCGGATGCTGCAGCACGATGCGGATGTTCTGGGCGTGGTGATCGACTGGAGCCGATAAGAGATACGACGGATGAGCGTGGACAGGGCGGAGATCGAGCGGCTGAACGCCGTCGCCGCGGGCGGAGCCGAGGCGTTGCTGCGCGCGCTGGTCGAGCGGCACGGCCGCGCCGTGAAGCTGGCCTCCTCGCTGGGCGCCGAGGACCAGGTGCTCAGCCACATGCTGCTCGGCATCGACCCGCACGCGTCGATCTTCGTGCTGGACACCGGCCGCCTGCACCAGGAGACCTACGACCTGATGGCGCGCACGATGAGCCGCTACCGCATGCACTACGAGGTGCTGTTCCCGGCGGCCGGCGCGGTGCAGGAGATGGTGCGCGACGCCGGCCCCAACCTCTTCTACGAGAGCGTGGAGCATCGCCACCGTTGCTGCGGCGTCCGCAAGGTGGAGCCGCTGCGCCGTGCGCTCAGCGGGGCCGCGGCGTGGATCACCGGGCTGCGCCGCGCGCAGAGCCCGGACCGCGACGACACCCCGTTCGTGGAGTGGGACTCCGCGCACGGCGCGATCAAGGCCAATCCGCTGGCCGACTGGACCGATGACCAGGTGTGGGACTACCTCCGCGCCCACGACGTGCCCTGCAACGTGCTGCACGACCGCGGCTTCCTGAGCATCGGCTGCGCGCCCTGCACGCGCGCGGTCGAGCCGGGCGAGGATCCTCGCGCCGGGCGCTGGTGGTGGGAGCAGGAGACGGTCAAGGAGTGCGGGCTGCACGTTCCCGCGGGCGCTTCGTGACCGCCGCCCCGATGACGGCGCTGCAGCGCCTGGAGGCGCAGAGCGTCTACATCCTGCGCGAGGCGTACCGGGAGTTCCCGCGCCTCTGCATGCTCTGGTCGATCGGCAAGGACTCGACCGTGCTGCTGTGGCTGACCCGCAAGGCGTTCTTCGGCGCGGTCCCGTTCCCGCTGGTGCACATCGACACCTCGTTCAAGATTCCGGAGATGATCGCCTACCGCGACCAGCTCGTGCGCGACTGGCGGCTCGACCTGATCTACGGCGAGAACCGCGCCGCCCTGGACGCGAAGCAGACCTTCCCCGCGGGCGCGCTGTCGCGCATCGCCTGCTGCAAGGCGCTGAAGACGGACGCGCTGGTCAACACGCTTTCGGGCGCCTGGCCGCGCTACCGGTTCGATCACGGGCAGGACCGCTACGTCCGGGACGCCAACACCGAGCCGTACACGGGCGTGATCGTCGGCGCCCGCGCGGACGAGGAGGGCAGCCGCTCCAAGGAGCGCTACTTCTCGCCCCGCGACCAGCACAGCGACTGGGACATCGGCGACCAGCCTCCGGAGCTGTGGAACCAGTTCAAGACCGACTTCGCGCCCGGCACCCACGTGCGCGTCCACCCGCTGCTGGACTGGACGGAACTCAACATCTGGGAATACATCGAGGCGGAACGGATCCCGGTGGTGCCGCTCTACTTCGACCAGGGCGACGGCACCCGCTACCGCTCGCTGGGCTGCTACCCGTGCACGACGCCGGTCGAGTCGACCGCCTCCACCGTGGGGGAGATCGTGGAGGAGCTCCGCACCGGCAGGTTCTCGAAGATCGCCGAGCGGGCCGGCCGCGAGCAGGACAAGGAGGGCGACGGCACCCTCGAAACCCTGCGGCGCGAGGGATACATGTGATGGCACGTCCGGCTTCCGAGCCGGCCGCCGCGCTCGCCACCGGCACCACGGCGCCTCCGCCGGCCGAGCTGGCGGCGATGAACATCGTCATCGTCGGCCACGTCGACCACGGCAAGAGCACGGTGGTGGGCCGCCTGCTGCACGACACCGGCTCGCTCCCGGACGGCAGGATCGAGCAGGTGCGCCGCAACTGCGAGCGCTCCGGCAAGCCCTTCGAGTACGCGTTCCTGATCGACGCCCTCCGCGACGAGCAGGCGCAGGGCATCACCATCGACGCCGCGCGGGTCTTCTTCCGCTCGGAGCGCCGCCGCTACATCATCATCGACGCGCCCGGGCACGTGGAGTTCCTGAAGAACATGATCTCCGGCGCCGCCCGCGCCGAGGCGGCGATCCTGGTGATCGACGCCCGCGAAGGGGTGCGCGAGAACTCCCGCCGCCACGGCTTCATGACCGCGATGCTGGGCATCCGGCAGATCCTGGTGGTGGTGAACAAGATGGACTTGGTCGGCTACGACCAGGCGGTCTTCGAAGCCATTCACGAGGAGTACGCGGCCTTCCTCGCCGACATCCAGGCCACGCCGCTCGGATTCGTGCCGGTGAGCGGGCGCCACGGCGACAACCTCGTCGCGGCTTCGCCCCGCACCCCCTGGTACGACGGGCCGCCGCTGCTTGCGCGGATCGACGCCCTGGAGTCGGCCGGCCCGGAGACCGAGCAGGCGCTGCGGCTGCCGGTGCAGGACGTCTACAAGTTCCCGGTGCGGGGGGACGACGCGCGCATCATCGCCGGCACCATCACCAGCGGGACGGTGGCCGTCGGCGACGCGGTGGAGTTCCTGCCGTCGCGCAAGCGGTCGCGGGTGCGCAGCATCGAAGGCTTCAACATCCCCCCGACGCGCGAAGCGGCGGCCGGCTCCGCCACCGGCATCACCCTGGCCGAGGAACTGTACGTGCGGCCGGGAGAGGTGATGTACCGCGAAGGCGAGGCTCCGCCGCGGGTGGGCACCACGTTCCGCGCCAACCTGTTCTGGCTGGACCGCAACCCGCTGGTCCGCGGCCGGCGCTACCTGCTGAAGCTGGCCAGTACCCGGGTGACCGTGCACGTGAAGGAGATCGTCCAGGTCCTCGACGCCGACACCCTGGAGCGCAGCGGCGCCAAGCAGCACGTCGGGCGGCACGAGGTGGCCGAGTGCGTGCTGGAGACCCACAAGCCGATCGCGTTCGACCTCGGCATCGACGCCGACCTGGTCGCCACCGGCCGCTTCGTGCTGGTCGACCAGTACGAGATCGCCGGCGGCGGCATCATCACCGAGTACCTGTCCGACCTGAGCGAGTCGCTGCGCGAGCACGTCCGGCGCCGCGACTACGCATGGGTGAATGGCGCCGTCTCAGGAGGCGAGCGCGCCGACCGCTATGGCCAGGAGCCGCGGTTGTTGGTGCTCACCGGCTCGCTGCATCCGCTGCTGGTCCGAGTAGCCCGTGACGTGGAGCGGGAGCTCTTTCACGGCGGCAGCAACGTCTACTACTTCGGGCTTTCCAATCTCGCCGGCGGCCTGGATGCCGACGTCGAGCGGGAGCACCAGTCGTCCAGCGGTGAGACGCGCGACGAGAACATCCGCCATCTGGGCGAGATCGCCCACTTCCTGACCGACTCCGGTCAGATCGTGATCACGACGGTCGCCGACCTCGACGTCTACGAGGCGGAGACGCTGCGTATCCTCAATCAGCCCAACGACATGCTGATCGTGCGGGCGGGAGAGGACCGGCACGGCGTGCAGGCCGACCTGGTCCTGCCGCCGGAGCTTTCGCCGGAGGAAGCGGCGGCGGCAGTGTGCCGAAGGCTGAGCGCGGACGAGGGCGAAAGCGAGGAGGAAGGCGCATGAGACTGAAGGTGGGCATGATCGGCTGCGGGCGGATCGCCAGCACCATCGACGACGAACGGACGTCGCAGGGGCGCGGCGGGGTAGTGCTGCCGCTCGCGCACGCCGGCGGCTACGCGCAGGCCACCGACGTCACCGAGATGGTCGCTGCCTGTGACGTGGACGAGGCGAAGCTCGCGGAGTTTCAGCGGCGCTGGAACGTCCCGCGCGGGTACGCGGACTTCCGCGAGCTGATCGACGCCGAGCGGCCGGACATCCTGAGCATCTGCACGCGTCCCGAGCAGCACGCGGAGGCCATGGTCTACGGCGCCGAGCACGGCGTGAAGGGCATGTTCGCGGAGAAGCCGCTGTGCTGCACCCTGCGCGAGGCGGACGCCATCCGGGAAGCGTTCGAGCGCGCCGGCGTGATGCTGGAGTTCGGCCCGCCGCGGCGCAACTGGACCGTCTACCAGCAGGCGCGGGCCATCGCGGCCAGCGGCGAGTTCGGCCGCGTGCAGCGCGTGATCGGCTTCTGGGGCAACAGCGTGGGCGGCCACGGGCTGGACACGGTGCTGTACCTGGCCGGCGACCCGGAAGAGGTCACCTCCATCCGCGGCACGCTGGACGAACTCAGTCCGGCACCGGGGGACACCTCGCACATGCACTTCGTCAAGGACACGCCGATCCGCAGCGCCCTGATCGAGTTCGCCGACGGCCCGGACATCGCCGTGGTCGGCACCGGCAACCTCGAGTTCGAGGTCGTCTGCGAAGGCGGCCTGATCCGCGTCCACAACGACGGCGAGGAGATGGAGGTGCGCCGGAAGGACACTCGTTCCGGCTTCGACCCGGTTCCGATGGAGCCGGTCGAGCACTGGTGCGGCACGGAGCGCAAGATCCGCGACCTGGTGCAGGCCATCCGCACCGGCCAGCCGACGGTGAGCAACCTGCGCATCGCCATGCTCTCCACCGAGATCGGCTTCGGCCTCTATGAGTCGCACCTGCGCGGCGGCACCGCCGTCCGCCCCCCGATCCCCAACCGCGACCGCATCGTCTCGAGCTGGTAGACGGGGGTCGCGGAGCGTTTGGAACGGGCCGGCTATCCCTCCACGTAGAGCGCGTACAGGCGGGATCCGGCGGTGATGCGCGCGCGGATGCGGAAAGCGCCGGCAGGCAACTCCGGCCGGCCGCGCCAGGTGATGCGCTGGTCGAAGCCCGATGCGATCACCGCCCGGCTGGCTTCGAGCTCGTAACCGGGCAACTCAGTTAGCCCGTCGGGGTCGGTGAGCGCGGCTTCCAGCCGGCCGCCCGGCGGAATCTCCACGTTTGCGGAGAGTTGGGTCGCCAATCCTGCCTGGATCGTGTCGGTGACCACTTGGCCGTAGGCGGCACCCTCCACCGGGGTCAGGCTGCCGAACCGCTCGCGCGGCAGGGTGGCCATGCCGATGTTGCTCATCGATCCCATCAGGTTGCCGTGCGGCGTGCAGGCCGTGTAGTAGAGGACGGTCCGGTCGCCGATGTTGAGCAGCGGCCCCTGCTCCAGGAGCATCCGGTCGCGGTTCGTGTTGTTTCGCCAGTCGCGATCCCACGACAGCTCCTGGTCGCGGCCGATGAAGGTGAACCCCGGAGCCGGCTCGCGGAAGTGCACGCCGTCGTTGCTGAGGATGAAGCCCAAGTCGACGGCCACCTCCTCGCCTTGATAGTCCGGCCTCTCGGGCGGCGCATCGGTGATCGGGTGGTGCCACTGCCCGCAGACGCCCAGGCACACGTTGGAGTAGGGCGTCACGTAGGCTCCCATGTGTACCTCCTCGCGGTCCCAGCCGGTCCGGTAGGGCGAGGAGGACTGCATCGGCTTGAAGAAGGCGTGGCAGGTCTCCAGCGGCCAGCGATCCACGTCCGGCGATCGCCACACCACCATGGTGCGCGGGCCGCAGTACGGCAGGGCGCGGTGACGCTGCAAGGGCAGGTACAGCAGTGGTGACGCTTGGTGACCGGCGATGTGGTAGCGATTCCGGTACCGGTAGAGGCAGAACACCTCGTGATGCTGGCCGACCACGCCGGGCTCCTCCTGCAGCATGGTCCACCGGTAGCCGTCCGGGCTGGCGGCAAAGCGGGTGATCGACGGCATCTCCAGCGGCGGCGGCTTCTTCAGGTGCCGCCAGGCGGTGAACTCGATCACCATCAGGTAGCGCCGTTCCGGCGGCGCGTCGGGCTGGAACAGCACGTCCATCGACCCGGTGCCGGGCTCCAGGTCGCAGATGTTGTTGTGGGTGTTGCCACGATACTCGACGATCCCCAGGTCAGGCTTGCGCCAGTGGTAGCCGTCGTCGCTCTCGGCGCAGCAGATGCGGCCGGTGTCGTAGGAGTGGACGATGTCGCTCGTCGTGCCTATTTCGCTGATGCCGTCGCGGCCTCCTCGCGATGCTTCGTAGCACTCGCGCTCACCGGGCGAGGTCGAGCCGGTGCCGTCGTCGCGGGCGATGTACCACATCCTGAACCGCTCGCCGTCGTGCACGACCGGGCTGTTCTGGGCGCGGCGCTCGTCGACCGTGCTCATCGGGCCGCGCGCGATGATGGGGTTGCCGTCGTATTTCTCGGGCCGGTGCATCTCCAGCCGGACGCGATAGCGCCACGGGATGCTCTGGTCATCGAACGCGAACAGCACCGCCCTCCCTCCGGGCTCGATCCGGGTCATCTCGTTCCTCCGTCACAGAAGCGCAGCGAGTACAGGTCGGCGTCCCGCATGGTGATGCGCAGTCGCACGGGCGTGCCGGCCAACCGGCCGAGGTCCGCGGCGCCCTGCCAGCGCACTCCATGCTCGATGTCGTCGCCGAACACCTCGACGCAGGCATCCGCCCCGAACCCTTGGATCGCGCGATCTTCCCGGTCCCGGATCTCCACGCGCAGCCATCCCAGCGCCGAGGTGGAGACGTTCAGCGCCAGCCGGTCGCCGTCGAAGATCAACGGCTTGGTCAGCACCTCGCCGCAGGCCGCGCCCGCGCGCATCGATACGAAGCCGTCGACCCGCAGGGTGTAGCGACGGAGCTGGGACGGCACGTCCCAGCCGCCCTCCTTGACGTAGAGCGACAGCTCCGGGGCGCCGGCCTCATCAACCGTCTCCAGGATGCCCAGGGCCGCGCTGTTGGCTCCGTAGTGCCAGCGTCCCTTCTGCACCGGACCGGGACGGATGAGTGCCTCGCCCCACAGGTCGAAGGTGCGGCCGTCACGGCTCGTCATCAGCGCCGTGTCGGTATAGCTGGTGCCGAACCGCGCCTCCGACCGGGAGATGCGCTCGTTGAGCTCGGTCACGTAGCCGTGACCGGTGACGTAGCGCATCGGCAGGCCGACGAACAGGTGCGGGGCGCGGTAGTAGGGGTTGATCTGGTTGGTGTAGATCTCCGCAAACCGCTCCGGCTCGTATGACAGCCACTCCGGCTCGGTCCAGGCGAGGAAGTCGGGGGAGGTGCAGGTGCGGACGTCGCGCAGAGCGACCTCGCGGGCGGCCGCGTCGCGGCTGCCGTGGAAGTCGCGCACGTAGGCCCGGTACTCGCCGCGGGTGGCGTCCCAGAAGGCGAGGTTCTGGGAGTCGAAGTAGCCGGTAGTGATCAGCGGCAGGTCGCCGATCTGCGACCAGCGGATGCCGTCCGCGGAGGCGAAGCCGTACAGCGCGCGCGGCGGCGGGTCGTACCTGAGCGCCAGCGCCTTGTAATGCTGGTCGGCGGCGCAGTCGGGGTTGGTGTCGAGGAACGGCGTGAAGGTGAGGGCCGGCTGGCCTGACAGGATGATGTTGTTGGCTTCCGCCTCTTCCAGCGCATGCATACCCAGATCGGGGCGGGTCCAGGCCAAGCCGTCGTCACTCTCCGCATAGCAGGTGTAGTTGTGGGGAATCGAGTAGCCGCCGGCGTGCCGGTCCAGGCGGGATCCGCGGTAGTACATGCGGACCATCGGGCCGTCGCGGAAGATCGTGGACGAGCCGGATCGGTTGCCTTCCCACGGGCGGTCGTGGACGAGCACCACCTCGCGCTCGACCGGCCGGCCGAGTCGGAGGTCGACCGCACCGCGGGTCTCCTCGATCAGACATCGGTCCAGCATGGGCTCCTGCCGAGAACCGATGCGAAGCGGTTCGGTCGTGCCGGATGCGGCGCTCACGCCTCAGGATGGCGCACGAGACCGCATCGCGCTACCGGAGCATCAGCGAAAGCGCAGCGAACAGAGATCGGCGTCCTTTCATGAGCGGTATGTCGTGAAACGGCGACATCGACAGAAAATCCTCGTCACCCGTCACGATACATGACGCATTTCCCACAAGGGCCGTCTCGAGCAGCTTGTCATCTTCCGGGTCCCGACAGCCTAGCGTTGCCCCGACGATCGACACCCATTCTGCGACCGCTTCGAGCTGGGCCACGTACACCGCCCTGGCTTCGCGGCTCACGTATCGGTCGAACTTCGGACGCTGGATGCGCGTCCTCAGCTCCTCGTATGTCTCGTCCGAGAACAGCAGAGAACCGCTCGCCGTGCGTATCGCCTCCACGACGGCCCTCGATGTGCTGTGCGGCCGCAGCGCGGCACTGATCAATACGTTGGTGTCTACGACGAGACGCTCAACTCTCATCGACCAGGAGCGCGTCCAGCTTGGCGTCGGTCAAGCCGTTCGCCGCGGCAGCCGCCCCCATTCGGTCCATGGTTGCGCTGAGCTGCGCCCACGCAACGCCGCGCAGGCGTTCATAGTGCTCGATCGACATCAGGATGCCGACGGCCCTGCCTTTCTTCGTCACCCGGACCGGCGCGGATTGCGCGGCATCCAGGAGTCGACCGAAACGATTCTTGGCTTCCCTGGCAGCGATTTCCGTCATCAGGCGACCCATATTGGCCATTATGGGTCGTTCGTCAATCGCGTGGTCACTCTCGTCTGACTGACGAAAACCGCAGCGAGTACAAGTCGGCGTCGCGCATGGTGATGCGCAGTCGGATCGGCGTGCCGGCCAGGCTGCCCAGATCCGGGGCGCCTTGCCAGCGCACCTGGTGCTCGATGTCGTCGCCGAACACCTCGACGCAGTCATCCGCCGCGAACCCGTCGATCGGGCGTCCCTCCCGGTCCCGGATCTCCACGCGCAGCCACCCCAGCGCCGAGGTGGAGACGTTCAGCACCAGTCGGTGGCCGTCGAAGATCAGCGGCCTGGTCAGCACCTCGCTGCCGGCGGCGCCCGCGCGCAGCGAGGCGAAGCCGTCGACCCGCAGCGCATACCGGCGCAGCCGCGACGGGTGGTCCCATCCGCCCTCGTCGACGAACAGCGACAGCTCGGTGGTGCCCCCGTCGCCCGGCGTCTCGATCATCCCCAGCGCGGTGCCGTTGGCTCCGTAGTGCCAGCGCCCCTTCGTTACCGGTCCGGGGCGGATGAACGCCTCGCCCCACAGGTCGAAGGTGCTCCCGTCGCGGCTCGTCATCAGCGCCGTGTCGGTATAGCTGGTGCCGAACCGCTCCTGTGACCGGGAGATGCGCTCGTTGAGCTCCGTCACGTGGCCGTGGCCGGTGACGTAGCGCATGGGAAGTCCGAGGAACAGGTGCGGCGCGCGGTAGTAGGGGTTGACCTGGTTGGTATAGATCTCCGCGAACCGTTCCGGTTCGTACGTCAGCCACTGCGGCTCGGTCCAGGTCAGGAAGTCGGGCGAGGTGCAGGTGCGTACGTCGCGGGCGGCGACCTCGCGGGCGGCCGCATCGCGGGTCCCGTGGAAATCGCGCACGTAGGCCCGGTACTCGCCGCGGGTGGCGTCCCAGAAGGCGATGTTCTGGGAGTCGAAGTAGCCGGTGGTGATCAGCGGCCGGTCGCCCATCTGCGACCAGTGGATACCGTCCGCGGAGGCGAAGCCGTACAACGCCCGCGGCGGCGGGTCGTACCTGAGCGCCAGCGCCTTGAAGCGCTGCTCGGGCAGGCAGCCGGGGTTGGTGTCCAGGAACGGCGTGAAGGTGAGGGGAGGCTGTCCCGTCAGGATCGCGTTGTTCGGCTCCCCGCCCGGCAGGTCGACCAGCCCGAGGTGCGGACGGTCCCAGGTCAGGCCGTCGGCGCTCTCGGCATAGCAGGTGTAGTTGTGCGGGATGCGGTAGCCGCCCTCGTGCAGATCAAGTTGGGACCCGCAGTAATACATGCGGCAGACCGGGCCGTCGCGGAGGATCGTCGTGAGCCCCGAGCGGTTCCCCTCCCAGGGCCGGTCGTGGACGAACACCAGCTCGCGCTCGACGGGCGTGCCGAGCTCCAGCCGCACCGCGCCGCGGGTCACCTCGACCAGGAACCGATCGAACAGCGGCTCCAGCCGCGACCCGATCACGATCGCGTCGTCACCGCCCGGCCGACTGCCCATGCCTCAGAATGACGCGGATCCGCCCGACCGCGCCACCCGGCACGGAGCACGCCGGCGCCTCAAGCGAGCACGTGGGGCCGGTCGCCGACGGGGGCCTTGCAGCTCGTACAGGAGATCGGTCAGTTCCGCGGTGAGCATCAGGGCCGGCGTCTCCAGCGGATGAAAGCCCCATCCCTCAATGCCGACGGCGATGTGGCAGAGCCGCCCCGTCGCACGCGAATCGGCAAGCACCCCGAAGGCGTGGGGTGACAGGGTAAGGCACCCGCGGTAATGTTTCGGGCGATAGGCCGGTCCGGCGTGTTCGGCGAGGTGGTGGACCGAGGTCTACTTGGGTTCCGGTTGGATCAACCGATCTACCGGATGCGTGTGCCGACCTCGACGCGCGTACCGAGCGGTGCTGGGAGTGGTGTCGGCGGAACCGGGAAGCGCAGACCGGGTGGGGAGAAGGGGCGGATAGTTCCTTTTCCTCCCTGACTATTTCCGCCTTTCCGGACCTAACATTCGTTGTCGCTCACTCGGAGCACCACTCTTCAACCAGTTGACGGCGTCTTCCTGAGGGGCAGTCGGGTTTATCCAGACTACGGTTGCCAATTCGGAAACTTCACGGGATACTCGGCCAAATCTGTTTCGGGCTACTTCGTCACTTGACCCGATGTGGCTATCGGTTGCAAGTGCGGCTTCGAGAAGATGCACATCCTTCGCGGTGGTTTCCAATTCCTGACGTTGCACGTTCGACAATACTCGTCTTCGAAGGTGCACGTCCTGGCCTATGTCGCGACGCCGACAAATCCGTTTGCGGCCAGCCATGCTCCTATGCCAAGTTCTTGAGAACTGTGTTTCGTGACGCTTCCATTCTTCCAAGATTGGCGTGGTAACGACTACTTGGAAGTTACCGTTTCGAACAGCGATAAGAAACGACCGGCATGACTTTGAAAGCCGGTGGGCGGATCGTTCCCCAGCGGACTGGACTATGTTGGCATCAATGACCAAGTGTTGGCATCCTCTGGAAGACATTAGGTTTGGTCTTCTATCGCGTCGAGGTATGCACCAGAAGCCATCAGTTCAACATCGCCGAAGTCTTCGGGCCAGTCTCCGAAGGCTCCGGCTCGGTCAAGGTCGGCGCTGGATATCGAGGTATTGCCACAGTTGTCTCGGGAGAACCAGTGTAGTTTGACTGTTCTTGGATCAATTGTCCCTTCTGCTACCAAGGTTTGAATTCGCAGGAGGAACAACGCGCTATGGGTTTCCACAACCAAGCGCATTCCCTTCTCGGCTGCCGCGCTCGCCAAAATATCGGCAAGGACGTATTGGGCCTTCGGGTGCAAGTGTAGTTCCGGTTGCTCAATGTAGACCATCTGATCCGGTTCGCCTACCAAGCACGCAACAAGCATTGGTAACACTTGAGATACGCCAAACCCAACGTCCGCGATGCTGACTAAGTCGGATGATCCCATGGCTGTTTTTTCGGGAAGGCGTTCTATAAGAACGTCAAGTTGTGTGTCGTCGATGCGGGATGCGATAACCGCGCTGGTCATCCCAAGCGCGGCCAGCCAGCGTTCGAGTGTCTGCAAGCGATCGTCTCTCTGCTTTGCCCATTCAAAAATGATGGAACCTACGTAATTCTCGAACGAGCCGATGAACGGGGGGTCGTGGGAAATCTTCGGATAGAGTCGATCGCGCGGACCACGGAGTCCCGGTATGTGAATTATATTGCCAATCGCGTCAGACGCAGTCCTGGTGTAAAGGGACTCTACTAGCAAGTTCCTATTGGGTCCAAAGATAGCCACGTCCAGGAAACATCGGCGACGCACGATCTGAAAATAGTAGGACTTGAACACGTGTTCAAGTGTCTCTGCCAGTTCGGGTGCGAATCTAAACATGGCTTCCCGCAGATGAGGTCTTTCATATTCGCCGGTGCTGGGCAAGCGAAGTGGGTCCCGACCCTTGTCTTCAGTGTCGATAATCGACGTCTCCTGTATGGTGATATCCCCGGTGTCATCCACGGCGAATTCGGACGTGTATGCAATGTTGAAATCGGTCGTGATCGAGATTCTAAGGTTCTTGTTCGTGCCGCGAGGAGTGAACTGGTCAACGGACGTGAACTTCACATTAGCGCCGTCAAGGAGAAGGGGGCCAGGGTCAGTGCTGGAGCCGAGTGTTTGTTTCATCAGCAACAAGGGTTGCATGATGCTTGACTTTCCAGAGCTGTTAGCACCGGCAAGAATAGTCAAAGGACGGATTTCAATGCGGCTTTCGTGAGCTATGGACTTAAATCCTTGGATTGAAAGCCCGTGGATCCCGATCTGTGGTTCGTCGTCGCTCATGGGGGTTGTAGATTCATCCTATGATAGCAAGGATAGGCGCGTACGGTATAGGATGAGAAATGGCGAGTCAACTCCAGTGCTGATGGGTGGTACCTTGGCCCTGGATTCGGTCGGAAGAGGCAAGGGTGACGATGGTGACGTCGTCACTCTGCGCGTAGCGGTGTAGTTGTGCGGGATGCGGTAGCCGCCTTCGTTCAAGTCCAGCCGCGACCCGATCACGATCGCACCGTCGCTACGCGGCCGGCTGCCATGCCTCAGAGTGACGCGGATCCGGCCGGCCGCGCTACCCGGCGGACGCCGGCGCCTCAGGCGGGCACGTGCGGCCGGTCGCCGACGGCCGCCTGCAGCTCGTGCAGGAGATCGGTCAACTCCGCGGTGAGCGCCGTGTAGCGCGGGTCGCCGTACACGGAGCGCATCTCGCACGGGTCGCGCTGCAGGTCGAACAGCTCCCATTCCGGCTCCTCGCGGCGGCCGGTGTTGCCGGGAATGGCGAGCGGATCGGCGTAGTAGTAGATCAGCTTGTGGGTGTGCGTGCGCACCCCGTAGTGAGCCCACACGTTGTGATCGGTGCCGTGCATCCAGTAGCGGTAGTACATGGCGGTGCGCCAGTCGGCGGGCGTGGCGCCTTCCAGCAGCGGACGGAACGAGCGGCCCTGCATGTCGTCCGGGATCGCCACCCCGGCGTAGTCCAGGAAGGTCTCCGCGAAGTCCACGTTGAGGATCATGTCGCCGTTGACGGCGCCCGGCCGCACGGCGCGCGGGTAGCGCACGATGAACGGCATGCGCAGCGACTCCTCGTACATGAACCGCTTGTCGTACCAGCCGTGGTCGCCGAGAAAGAAGCCCTGGTCGGAGGTGTAGACGACGATGGTGTCGTCCGCGATCCCGTTGTCGTCGAGGTAGTCGAGCAGCCGCCCGACGCCCTCGTCGATCGCGTCCACGCAGCGCAGGTAGTCCTTGATGTAGCGCTGGTAGAGCCAGCGCTTGCGCTCGTCGGGCGCTGCAAACTCGACCGGCGCGCCGCCGACGGGCGTGAGCGAGGCGGAGCCGGCGCCGAGGCGGCGGCGGGGATGGACGGGATCCGGAGGCGCGACCTTCACGTCTCCGGCCACGAAGTCGCGTTCGATCCGCATCTGGGCGGCAGCGGTGGCGTGGGCCCGGTGCCCGTAGTCGTCGTCGAAGGTCTCCGGATAGGGGATCTCCTCGTCCGCGTAGCGGTCCGCGTGCCGGGGATGCGGCTCCCACGGCCGGTGCGGGGCCTTGTGGTGGCACATCAGCAGAAACGGGCGCGACCGGTCGCGTTGCCGGAGCCAGCGCAGCGAGTGGTCGGTCACGATGTCGGTGGCGTAGCCGGGGATCACCTTGTGCTCGGCCATCTCGACCATCTCGGGGTCGTGGTAGCGCCCCTGACCGGGAAACACGGTCCAGTAGTCGAACCCGGTCGGCCAGTGTGCCGGGCCCTGCCCCAGGTGCCACTTGCCGACGTGGGCGGTCTGGTAGCCGGCGGCCTGCAGCAGCTTCGGGAAGGTCTGCAGCCGGTTGTCCATCATGGTGGCGAGCGTGGTCACGCCGTTCATGTGGTTGTAGGTGCCGGTCAGGATCGTGGCCCGGCTCGGCGTGCAGATCGAGTTGGTGCAGAAGCAGTTGTCGAACCGCATCCCGCCGGCGGCGATGCGGTCGAGCTGCGGCGTCCGGTTGATACGGCTGCCGTAGCAGCTCATGGCATGCGACGCGTGGTCGTCGCTCATGATGAACAGGATGTTCGGCGAGGGGCTCATTGCGCCCTCTCACTGGTCCAGACCGCCTGCCACGCCTCGAACTCGGACGGCCGGACCCGGTAGCGCGCGAAATTGCCCTCGTGCAGACTCAGCAATTCTCTCTCGGCGACTTCCTGAAACCGCTCGCGTTGCGGCAGCTCGACGTGCTCCTGGGTCCATGCGGCGACGTGGGCGGTGGCTCGCTTCTTGTCCATGCGCTCGCGAATGACCGCGCCGATCACCTCGCGCAGCGCCGAGCGGTGCTGCAATCGAAACGGATCGGGCTCCCCCAGGGACTGCCTTACCGCGGCGTAGCGGGCGGCGGATCGCCCATAGGCCCAAATGAACACGTCGCGCAGCAACTCGATCCGCTGCATCTCGTACACGCCAAGCAGTGCTTCGGTATACAACTCCCGCGGCAGGTCCTCGAAGGACAGCGGCACCAGATTTGCCTTGATCAGTGGAATGTTGGCAGCGAGCCGCGACACTCGCTTGTTGACATCATCGAACGGCTGCAGATACGGAAGCTGCACCAATACGAAGAAGGCCTGCTCGAACGGATCGCTGATCGCGGCGGCGGTAGCAAGAATCTGATCGAAGCACTCGTCGATCCGAACCGGCGTCTCCAGCGGGTGGAAGACCGAGCCGTCGATACCGACTGCGATATGGCGGAGCCGACCCGCGGCACGGGAATCGGCAAGCAGGTTGTCCGCCAGCAGTGCGTGGAGACTGAGGATGGTGTGGCGATCGAAGCCGATCGTCCCTGCCTCGTCTACCAGAAACTCGATCGCGTCCTTGTGGTTGAGGATCATCTGCGCTTCGAGTCGTTGCTTTCCTTCCGCCTCCTCGCCCAGTTCGATCAGGCGCGTGGTATCGAGCAGCGAATAGGTGTTGCCCTCGAGGCGGCTCGAGTTCCAGGACAGATCGATCAGCAGCCTGTTCAGTATCTGTCTGGCGTAGGTGCCGGCGGGTTGGTCGGCGACCGCCGGCCGGCCCACCTCCCCGAGGTGCTCTCGTTCCGCCTGCGAGAGGTAGAAGCTCTCGTTGGGCCGGTACGAGTCGAGGAACGTTCGGTCATAGCCGACCGGGTGGCGTGCCGTCAGCGGCTGTCGGACATACTCCTGGATCTCGACGCCGGGCATGGACAGCGGCGGCAGGACTTCAAGCCGAAAACTGGCGGTGGGAAACCCGGCGGTCGCTTGAAACGCCAGCGAGACCGGCGGTGGCAGACGGTAGCGCACCCGGCTTCCCGTGCCCTCCATGATCAGGCGCTTGCTGCCGACGAGAGACTTCAGGCGGTATTGCAGGGTCCGCCGCGGCGGCGCAGTTGTCAGGTCGGTCTCGATCTGCGATGCGGTCATGCCGTCCGGGTGTTCTCGCAAGACCTCTTCGATTGCCCGGAGGTGCTCTTCCGGCACGTGCCGTGCCATGCGGCCCCCTCTATAGTTGCGCGAAAGTCTCTATGCGCAACTATAGAGGCTGAGTGCGCAACTTTCAAGTCTGCGCGCAACCATTCTTGCGCATAGATTCGCATCCGCCAGTCTTTCGGGCAGGGACGGCCGGTCGGGAACCGAGTCTACGCAAGTTGCGGCAGGATCGGTCTGCCCCCTGCATCGCCGTATACTCTCCCTCCATGAAACCCACGTTCACCATTGGCGTCTTCGCCATCATCCATGACCACGATCGCCGAGTGTTGCTGTGTCATCGCCGCGATCACGATCTCTGGAACCTGCCCGGCGGGGTGCTGGAGCACGGCGAGGCGCCGTGGGACGGGGTGATCCGCGAGGTCAGGGAAGAGACCGGGCTCGAGGTCGAGGTCTCCCGGCTGGCCGGGGTCTACAGCAAGCCCGAGGCCAACGACCTGGTGTTCTCGTTTCTCTGCCGGCGGACAGGCGGCGACATCGCGCTGAGTGACGAGGCGGACCGGATCCAGTTCTTCCGGGCCGATGAGCTGCCTCCGAACACGATCCCGAAGCAAGTCGAACGGATCGCCGACTTCTTTCGCGACACCGGCACCGTCGTCTGCCGCGTGCAGACAGGCGCGTCGTCGATTCAGCTCAGCAAGGCAGGGAAGCTGTAGCGCGGCCAGCCGTTTCGCCTCCGACGGCTCAGGCTTCGGCGACAGGGTAAGGTAACCCCGGTGACCAGACGCAGGCTGCCCATCGGCATCCAGACGTTCCGCAAGCTGCGCGAGCAGGACTGCTACTACGTGGACAAGACGTCGTATATCGAACGGCTCCTCCACGAGGGAACGCATTACTTCCTGTCGCGGCCACGGCGGTTCGGCAAGAGCCTGTTCCTGGACACCCTGAAGGAGCTGTTCGAGGGCAGCCAGGAGCTGTTCACGGGGCTCTACATCCACGGCCGCCACGAGTGGTCGGAGCGCCATCCGGTGCTTCGGCTGAGCTTCGGCGGCGGCAGCTTCACGGAGCCCGCGCACCTGCAGGCGAGCGTGATGGCGCAGTTGGAGGGCGCGGCGGAACAGGCGGGCGTGACCGCCCGCTACGCCACCGCGCCGGAGCGGTTCGCGCATCTGCTCAGAACGATGCACACGCATGCCGGGCAACGGGTGGCCGTGCTGGTCGACGAGTACGACAAGCCGATCCTGGACGCACTGGTGGACACTCCGGACGTGGCGCGAGCCAACCGCGACTTTCTGCGCGGGCTGTACGGGGTGATCAAGGACTCGGACGCGCACGTGCGGTTCACCTTCCTGACGGGTATCAGCAAGTTCTCGAAGGTGAACCTGTTCTCGCAACTGAACAACCTTACCGATCTCACGCTGGATCCGGTCTACTCGTCGATCTGCGGATACACGGAGGGTGACCTGGACACGGTGTTCGGCCCGGAGCTGGCCGGCCTGGACCGGGAGCGGGTGCGCGAGTGGTACAACGGCTATAGCTGGCGCGGCGCAGAGAAGGTGTACAACCCGTACGACGTGCTGTTGCTGCTGCGCCGTCACGAATTTGAAGCGCATTGGTTCGAGACGGGGACTCCGGCGTTCCTGGTGGACACGCTATTCGAGCGGCGGGTCTCGTCGGTGTCACTGGATCGGACGGTGAGCACGGAGGAGCTGTTGTCGACGTTCGACGTGGGCAAGATCGGCACCGAGGCGCTTCTGTTCCAGACCGGCTACCTGACGATCACCGGCGAAGAGGATCTGGGCGGCCAAGCGCTGTATCGGCTGGGCTACCCCAACCGGGAGGTGCGCCAGAGCCTGAACCGGGTGCTGCTGAGTCAACTCGTGCAGGACACCGAGCAGCAGACGGCGAACAGCTTGCGGCTGCAACGCCTGCTTGCCGCGCACGACTGCGCCGGCTTGCAGGAGCTGTTCCACGCGTTCTTCGCGGGCATTCCCTACGAATGGCACACCAGCAACGACATCGCGAACTACGAGGGCTACTACGCGAGCGTGTTCTACTCCTACTTCGCCGCGCTCGGCTACGAAATCGCGGTGGAAGAGTCGAGCAGCCACGGCCGGCTGGACATGGCGGTGCGGGCGGGCGGCCACGTGTACCTGTTCGAGTTCAAGGTGGCGGAGATGTCGCCGCCGGGGTCGGCGCTGGCGCAGTTGCAGGAGCGGGGCTACGCGGACAAGTACCGCGGCCGGGACGAGCCGATCCACCTCATCGGCGTCGAGTTCAGTCGCCAGACGCGCAACGTGACAGCGTTCGAGGTGGCCGGCGGCTAACCCGGTTCATCGCGCTGAGTAACGAGGCGGACCGGATCGAGTTCTTCCGGGCCGACGAGTTGACTCCGAACACGATTCCAAGCAGGTCGAGCGGATCGCCGCTCCTTTCGCGACACCGGTACCGTCGTCTGCCGCGTGCAGACAGGGGCGTCGTCGATCCGGCTCAGCAAGGCCGGAAGACTGTGGCCGGAACGGCGCGGAGTCGCCCATCGAATCCGCTCTGCGGTCATGCCGATGTCCGCTGTTCCGCCCAAGCCTTCAGAGGAACGTCGTCCCAGTCGGCACCTGCCGGGGTCCAATAAACGGACGCGGGGTGGAACTCGGGATCGTCGCCCAGCGGATCGCTGCCGGTGGCCAGCTCGCCCAGGAGCTGGCGGCGGATCGGTGAGCTGCGGGCGACCAGCTCCGGATCCTGGCGCATGTAGTCGGTGGGACGGAGCCACCGGTAGTGGTAGCCGACGTGCATGATCTTGCGCGTCTTGTCGGAGAGGTTCGGTCCCACGGTGTGCCAGGTTGCGGTGCGCCACAGCACGGCGGCGCCCGGCGGCAGCCGGAGCTCCACGGCCTCGTCGACGTCCACCTGGTTGTTCAGGTCGCGCAGCTCCTGCGGCGTGCGCCGGTGGCTGCCCGGCATCAGCCACAGGTTGCCGGCGTTGGACTCGGTGAGGTCGGAGAGCACGTAGAACACCTTGACCTCCATGAACGGCAGCCGCCCGTCGAGCGACGGCGCTTCGAAGAGGTGGGCGCCGGCCAGGTCGGGGTGCCAGACCACGTTCCGGTAGCCGGCCTCGTGGTCGGCGCCCGCGCCGCTTCCCAGTGCGCCGGCCTGCAGGTCCCGCGGATACGGGGGACGGTAGTCCAGGTGACTGGTGCGGATCTGGATGTTCCAGCCGATGGCGTCGACGACCAGCGGCAGCATCCTGGGATGATCGATCAGGTCCAGGAACGCTTCGTGATGGGCGAGCGCGTTGCGGACGGCGAACGGGTCGCCGGGCCCCAGGCCCTTGGCCCGCCGTACCTTCGCGGCGACCTCGTCCACCGCGGCCAGGAGCCGCTCCAACTCGTCCGGGTCGAGGAAGTCCTCGAGCACGATGAACCCGTTCTCGTCGAAGTCACTCTCCTGTTGTTGGGTCATCGCCACGATGTCTGTCCCTCCGTTCGACGAATCGGGAACGGGTGACGCGTCATCGCGCCACCCGTTCCAATTATGTTCCTGGTGTTGGTCAGTAGGTCATGCGCCCCTGCAGGTACTCTTCGACGATCGGCCACCCGTCGGCGACGGAGATGATCTCGTCGCCGCCGTTCGCCTTCCAGCGGGCGACGTACTCGTCCCAGTCGCCCTCCAGATCCGCCTGGCCGGTGATCGCCTTGAGGTAGAACTCGTTGAACATCGTGTTCAGCGTCTCACCGTAACGCTGGCTGACCGTCGGCATGTCGGTCTCGCGGAAGTGGTCCCACCGGTAGGTGCGCATCTGCAGATCCGGCCCGCGGCCGTCCACCACGTAGTGGCTGTAGAACATGGCCGTCTCGCGCCGGAGGCTGATCTGCGAGTCCGTCCACGGGGCGATGCCGGGATACATCGCGAACTCGCCGTCCTCGGGCCAGTCGCCTTCGGGAACATCCTCTTTGGGCGTACGGGTCACGCCCGACTTGAAGGGCTCTCCCTGCCAGGTGAAGTGCACGTCCGGGATCCCGTACTGGCCCAGGAAGCGCCCCTCGGGATCGAGCTTGTAGTAGTCCAGGATCTGCAGAATCACGGCCAGCTTCTCGTCGCTCACCGAGCTGTTGATGAACAGGCCGCCGCCGAAGCCGATGCCGTCGTGGCTGGTCAGGTAGTTGCCCCCTCCCTGGATGCCGGCCGGCCCGATCGGCGGCGGCACCACGACCACCTCCGGCCCGGTGCCGAAGTCTTCCTCGCGCACGAACGCGGTGGGCGGGCGGTTCTTGATGCTGGGGTTGCCGGCGTACCCGGCGGAGGTCCCGAACGTGAGCCCGACCTGGCCGGCGTGGATCTTCTCCCACGCCTTGGCCATCGACAGGGTGGGAAACTCGGTGTCGATCAGGCCCATCTCGTACCAGTTGGCCCCGTTGCGCAGGAAGTCGCGGTAGCGTTCCGAGATCGGCTGCAGGTGCGTCTGGCCGTCCTCGAAGTAGTTGGTCACGCCGCTGGCTCCGACCCCGAAGTTGTGGTGCAGGCCGAACGCCCCCAGCACCGGCGCCCACATCCAGGCCATGCGGTCGTGGCCGCTCATGGGAATGGTGTCGGCGCTGCCGTTGCCGTCGACGTCGCCGTCGCGAAAGGCGACCAGCAGGTCCTCGAACCAGCTCAGCGGCAGGTCGATGTCGTAAGAGAACACGGCGCCCCAGGTGTCGAACGGGACCTTGCCTTCGTGATAGCCGGGCAGGCCCATGCCCAGGCTCTCGGCCTGGTCGGCACGGAACGACGTCCAGATCAGGATGCCGTTGGCGTTCTCCAGGAAGCCGTTGATGCGCATCATCTCGTCCGGGTTGTCCGGATTGCGGCTCAGCAGCCAGCCGAGCGGGCGCTCGTCCATCAGCGCCGTGTAGCGCGGCATGTTCTCGCGGATCAGCGCGATCGGGATCGGCCGGATGTAGCCGTCGGCGACCAACTGGTCGAGCTGGCCGATCGGAAACGCGTCGGGCAACTCGCCGGTGGCCAGCAGGATGTCCTCCTTCTCCTTCTCATGGAACGGCCAGACGCCGTTGCTTTCGATGACGACCCCGAACTTCTCCTCAAGATGCTGCTCTCCGGCCGAGTCCGGGAACCGCGACATCCAGGTGATGGTCATCACCTCCTCGGCCATCCCCTCTTCCTGTCCGGCTGCGGTCAGCAGGGCAGCGGGGACGAGCCCGACGAGCAGTGCGAGCAGAATCGTCGTGACCTTCTTCATCGGCATGGTCTTCATCGGCGTGTCCTCCTTGCGGGACGACGTGCAGGCGACGACTCACGGCGGTCGCGCTCGCACGACCTCCTCACAGCGTGATGGGGCCAGTCTAACCCTTCAGCGAGCCGACCAGAATCCCCCGGATGAAGTAGCGCTGCACGAACGGGTAGACCAGGACGATCGGGCCGATCGTGAGCAGCGTCACGGCGCTCTTCACCGACACCATCGGCAGCTCCTCCACGTCCTCCTCGATCTGGATGAACCCTTCCAGCATGCGCCGGAAGCGCTCCTCCGCATCGAACACGATCTTGCGCAGGAGTAGTTGCAGCACCCGCAGCTCGTTGTCGGTCGTATAGATGAGGGCGTCGAGCCAGGCGTTCCAGTGGGACACCGCCCCCCATAGCGCCACGGTGGCGACCACGGGCTTGGCGACCGGCAGGATGATGTGGACGAGGATCTGCAGGTAGTTGGCCCCGTCGATGAACGCCGAGTCCTCCAGCGCCCGGTCGAGCGCCATCAGGAAGTTGCGCATGATGATGATGTAGAAGCCGCTGGTGGTCAGCGGCAGGATCAGCGCCCAGCGCGAGTCGATCAGGCCCAGTGAGCGGATCAGCAGGAAGTTCGGGATCAGCCCACCCGAGAAGAACATCGTGATCAGGATGTAGATGGTCACGAAGGTGCGGCCCGGCAGGTCGCGCTTGGACAGCGGGTAGGCGGCGCACAGGGTGAAGACGACGATCAGGAGCGTGCCGATGGTGGTGCGGTGGATGGAGTTGAGGTACGCGCGTCCCACGTCGTCGCGGGTGAAGACGAACCGGTAGGCGCTGGTGTTCCACTCGTCGATCCAGATCGTGAAGCCGAGCGAGGAGACCGCCGTGTTGCCGGAGAACGACAGCAGGATGGTATTCCAGAACGGATAGACGATGCTCAGCGCGAACAGCACCAGCAGCAGGTGGTTGACCGCCTCGAAGGCGGTGCCGAGCGAGGTTCGCGAGCGGAGCAGCGTCATCCGGTTACCACAACCCGTACTCGCTGTGCCGCCGGATGATCACGTTGGCGCCGACGATCAGGACCACGCCGACGCCGTTCTTGAACAGGCCGACGGCGGTGGCGAAGTCGTACTTGAACTCCTCGAAACCCTTGCGGTAGACGTAGGTGTCGATGATGTCGGCCACCTCGTAGACCAGCGGGTTGTACAGGTTGAAGATCTGGTCGAACCCGGCGTTCAGAAGCTGGCCGAGCTGCAGGATGAACAGGATGACCATCACGTACAGCAGCGACGGCACGGTGATGTGCCACGCCGCCTGCAGCCGGCTGGCCCCGTCGATGGCCGCCGACTCGTACAGCTCCGGGTCGATCGACGACATCGCCGCCAGGTAGATGATCGAGCCCCATCCCACGCCCTGCCAGATGCCGGTGGAGATCAGCATGGGCAGAAACAGCGCGGGGTTCTTGAATACGTCGGGGACCGGTTCGATGTCGAGCAGCCGGTAGAGGTAGGCGGGCAGACCGCGCTGGTGCGAGAACACCTCGATGACGATCGAGGCCAGCACCACCCACGACATGAAGTGCGGCAGGTAGGAGATCGTCTGCACCGACTTCTTGAAGGTGGTGCTGCGGACCTCGTTGAGGAGGATCGCCAGGATGATCGGCGCCGGGAAGCCGAAGCCCAGGCGCAGCAGACTGATGACGATCGTGTTGCGCAGGATGCGCTCGAAGTAGTAGTCCTGGAAGAAGATCCGGAAGTGCAAGAAATCGTTCCAGGGGCTGCCGAGGATCCCCTTGGAAAAGCGGTAGTCCTTGAAGGCGATGGTGACCCCGTAGATCGGGATGTAGTCGAAGATGAACAGGCTGGCCAGCGGAAAGAGGAGCAGCAGGTACAGCAGCCGGTAGCGCTTGGCCCTGCGCCAGCGCAGTTGTCCGACGCTCAGGGATTCGCCCGGAACCGGGCGCACGCCGGGCAGGCCCATCAGGCCGGTTCCGGAGCGGGATCGACCTCGCTCACTCGCAGCGCTCGGCGTCGGCCAGCGTGGCGCCCGACTGCTGGATCAGCTTGGCGACCAGCCCGGTCCAGCCGGTCTGGTGGCCGGCGCCCAGGCCCGATCCGTCGTCGCCGTGAAAGTACTCCGGGAACAGCAGCAGATCGCGCCAGTGCGGATCGCGGTGGAACGGACTCCGGTCGCCGTGCAGCGGGCGCCTGCCGTCGCCGTCGGCCAGGAACAGGCGGATCAGGCGGCATGAAAGGTCGGTGGCGACCTCCTCCAGGTTTATCCATCGACCCGAGCCGGTGGGGCACTCCACCTTCAGGTCGTCCCCGTAGTAGTGGTGGAACTTCTGCAGGGACTCGATGATCAGGTAGTTGATCGGGAACCAGATCGGGCCGCGCCAGTTGGAGTTGCCGCCGAACAGGCCGCTGGTCGACTCCGCCGGCTGGTACTCCACGGTGTGCGCCTGCCCGTCCAGGTGGAACGTGTACGGCTGCGCCCGGTGGAACTTCGAGACCGAGCGGATGCCGTACTCGGAGAGGAATTCCTGTTCGTTGAGCATGACCTTGAGCACCCGCAGCAGCCGCTCGCGGGTCAGCAGCGACAGCAGCCGCCGCCGGCCCACGCCGGGCACGTCCACGCTGGCCATGCTGCCGGCCAGGTGCGGGCGGTTGTGCACGAACCAGTGCACGCGGCGGTCGAAGACCTCCAGGTCGTCGATCATGTCGGGCTCGATCGTTTCGACCGCGAACAGCGGCAGCAGGCCGACCAGCGAGCGCACCTTGAGGGTCTGGGTGCGGCCGTCGGGCAGGTGCAGGGTGTCGTAGAAGAACCCGTCGGCGTGGTCCCACAGGCTGTGACCGTGGTGGCCGCCCTCGGTCATGGCATGGGCGATGCGCAGGAAGTGCTCGAACAGCTTGGTCGCGGTGTGCTGGTAGACGCGGTTGCGGCGCGCCAGCTCCAGGGAGATCTTCAGCAGCGTCAGGCAATAGGCGCCCATCCAGGCGGTGCCGTCCGACTGGTCGATGTGGCCGCCGGTGGGCAGCACCGCGCTGCGGTCGAACACGCTGATGTTGTCCATCCCCAGGAAGCCGCCCTGGAACACGTTGTTGTCGTCCTCGTCCTTGCGGTTGACCCACCACGTGAAGTTCAGCAGCAGCTTGTGGAACATCCCTTCCAGAAACGCGGGGTCGGGACTGCCCGTGGCGTGGCCGTCGATCTTGTAGACGCGCCACGCGGCCCACGCGTGCACCGGCGGGTTGACGTCACCGAACGCCCACTCGTAGGCCGGGAGCTGGCCGTTCGGGTGCATGTACCACTCGCGGGTCATCAGCTCCAACTGCCGCTTCGCGAAGTCGGCGTCGACCAGGGACAGCGGGATGCAGTGGAACGCCAGGTCCCAGGTGGCGTACCACGGGTATTCCCACTTGTCGGGCATGGAAATGACGTCGAAGTTGGTCAGGTGGCCCCAGTCCGTGTTCCGTCCCCGCCTGCGGCCGGCCGGCGGCGGGTCGGCGCCGGGATCTCCTGTCAGCCACTGCTCGATGTCGTAGTAGTAGAGTTGCTTCGACCAGAGCATGCCGGCGAGCGCCTGCCGCTGCACGTTCCGCTCATCGGCGCTGAGGCCCGGGCAGTGCAGGGCGGCGTAGAACTCGTCCGCTTCCGCACGGCGCTGTTCGAAGGTCTCACCGAAGCGCCCGAACGGGTCGTCCTGGGCCGCGCGGGAGAGGCGCAGGCAGCAGGTCGCCGATCCGCCGGGCGGGATGCTCTGCCGATGGAGCGCTGCCACCTTGGTTCCCAGGCCGTAGGGATTCACGGCGTCGGAATCCCCGTCGACGAGAAAGCGGTGGAAGGCATCCTTCACGTACGGACTCGGGTTGGGAGTCCCGAACACGCGCACGGCGTTGGTCTCGTTCTCCGTGAACAGCAGCTCCGGCGCCGCGGCGGCATGCAGCACGTACCGCCCGGCGGCGGGGTGATCGACCTGCACCGCGGCGACGCCGTCCGTCCCGTCCGGCGCGTCGAGCAGGCGGAGCACCGGCTTGGCCGCGACATCGTTCATGGGGCCGGCCTCGTACCCCCAGCTCCAGGTGTTGCGGAACCACAGGGTGGGCAGCGTCCAGCATGACGCCTCCTCGGGGCCGCGGTTCACTGCCGTGATGCGGACCAGGATGTCCTCCTGATCCGCCTTGGCGTACTCGACGAACACGTCGAAGTAGCGGTCCTCGTCGAAGACGCCGGTGTCGAGCAGCTCGTACTCGGGATCGTGGTAGCCGCGCCGTTGTGACTCCGTCACCAGCTCGTGGTAGGGGAACGGGGCGTGCGGATACTTGTAGAGCATCTTCAGGTAGCTGTGCGTGGGCGTGCTGTCCAGGTAGAAGTAGCACTCCTTGACGTCCTCGCCGTGGTTGCCCTCGACGCCGGTCAGGCCGAACAGCCGCTCCTTGAGGATCGGGTCGCGTCCGTTCCACAGCGCGACGGCGAAGCACAGGTACTGGGAGCGATCGCAGATGCCGGCCAGCCCGTCCTCGTTCCAGCGGTACGCGCGGCTGGGCGCGTGATCGTGCGGAAAGTAGTCCCACGCCGCACCCTGAGCGCTGTAGTCCTCGCGTACCGTGCCCCACGCCCGTTCGCTGAGGTACGGCCCCCACTGCTTCCAGTTGGCCGTACGCGCCTGATGGGCCGCGAGGCGCGCGTGTTCCGCCGTTCCATTCACCATCGTGGTGGCCCCTGCCGAGCTATTCCCACATCCGGAACCCGCCCACGAACGCATTCTCGTTCGGGCAGATGATGGTGTCCTCGGGCAGCTTCTTGAGGAGGGCGGCATTGCCGCCGCCCAGGACGACGTAATCGCAAAGCAGCGCGGCGCGCAGACAGGCGACCACGGCAGCCACTTCGCGGCGCCACTTCTTCTTTCCCAGCCGCTGCAGCCCACGCACGCCGACGTAGTCTTCGAAGGTCCGCTTCTTCTTGTACGGTAGATGGGCCAGCTCCAGCGGCTGTACAGCGCCGTCCAGGACCATCGCCGAGCCCAGGCCGGTACCCAGCCCCAGGAACAGCATCCGTCCGCCGCGATAGCTGCCGAGCGCCTGCATCGCCGCGTCGTTGATCACCTTCACGGGCCGGCCGAACTCGGCCTCGAAATCGAACCCGACCCAGCCGCTTCCCAGGTTCTTCGGATCGAGCAGGATCATGCCGTCCAGCACCGGCCCCGGATAGCCGATGGAGACCGCGTCATAGTGCCGATCGTGGGCGAGCGTCTTGACCGCCGCCACCATGTCCGCCGCCGTCATGTCCGGCCCCGACGGGACGGCGCGCCGCCGGTCGTCGCCCGTGACCTTCACTTTCACCTTGCTGCCGCCGACATCGACGACGAGTACGTTCATTTCCGTCCCTGTTGGCCGTCGTTCCGATTCGGTCACCGCCCGGTCACCCGGGCCGGTGGATTGAAGCGATGGTAATAACGGCGCATCCTGTCGAGCAGGTTGAAGGCATTGTCAAGCCGGGAGCAAGTGGCCGACCGGGCGCGCCTCGGCGCCGGGGACCGGGCGGTGCTGTTCGCCTTCGACGATCACGCCATGCCGTGGCGCTACCGCGTGCGGCTGCAGATGCACCGGCCGGAGAAGCACGCCGGCAACCCGATCCTGGCGCGGGGGCCGGCCGGCGCGGTCGACTCCCGGCGGATGCAGTGCTGCCCGGTCGTGCACGACGGCGAGCGGTTCCGGATGTGGTACATCGCCCGCGACGATGGTTCTTCCGAACGGGCCGGCGGCGGGCGCGCTGCAGGCCGGTACTCGGACGTCGATCCGGCGGTCGTCCACTCCTACGACACGGGGCGGATCTGCTACGCGGAGAGCGACGACGGGCTGACGTGGACCAGGCCCGAGCTGGGACTGGTGGAGTACGGCGGGTCGCGCCGCAACAACATCGTCGACCTGCCGCCGGGCTCCGGCAACATGGACATCCTGTACCAGCCGGACGCCCCGGCGGAGCGCCGCTACCTGATGGTCAACGAGTACATGGCGTGGCGGCATCGGGCGGGCTCGGCCCTGGAACGGCCGTCCATCACCATGTTCGCGGCCAGCCCGGACGGCTTCCACTGGACGATGCTGCGGGACGAGCCGGGCGCGATCGGCCAGCACTTCGAGTGCTCCTGCCTGTACCGCTACCGCGGCAACTACCACGTGGCCGGCCATATCGGGCCGCCCATGGCGTACGCCCCGCTGCAGCGCCACCCCGCGATCTGGATGGTCGGCGCCAAGATGCTGGCCGTGTGGCGGTCGCCCACGGTCGACTCCTGGCCGCTGGAGATGTGCGTGGGCTTCTTCAAGCCGATGCAGTCATCCTCGCCCTTCCGGACCGGCTGGGACCGGGAGGAGAACCACCTGGGCGCCTACGTCACGCCGTACCCGAACGTCTGCCTGGCGGTGACCGGCCAGTGGCACCACCCGATCACGGACGCGCCGCCGGAGCATCCCGACTACCTGGCCGGGCAGGTCTCCGCCGACCTGGGGTTCGCGTACAGCGAGGACGGCGTGCACTTCATGGAGCCGGCGCCCGGCTTCACCTTTGTCCCCCGCGACCAGGAGATGGGCTGGGACCGCGACTTCCGCGGCAACACCTCCAGCGATCACCTGATCATGATCCAGGGGCCGATGGTCAACGCCGGCGAGGAGACCTTCATCTACTACACCGCGTTCACGCCGACCGGCGACCGCATGGAGGGACGCAGCAATCTGGGCGTCGCGCGGATGCCGCGGGAGCGTTTCGGGAGCCTGGTCACCGTCCCGGACGCCGCGCACGGACAGGTGGTGACGGCCGTGATCGGCGCGGGGCCTGAGACCTCGCTCGCGGCCAACGTCGCGATCGAGCCGGGCGGCCACCTGCAGGCGGCCCTGCTGGATGCGGACGGACTGGCCGAGCTGCCCGGATACACGTGTGCGGACAGCTTCCCGATCCGCGAATCCGGGTTCGCGCAGCCGATCGTCTGGAAGGGCCGGCGGCGGCTCCCCGACGGCGGCTTTCGGCTGCGCCTGCGCCTGACGGGGACGCGGCTGTTCGCCGTGGAACTGCACCGCGGAACCGTCGACACCTCCTCGTGAGTGGGCTTGAGGTGACCGTACCCCTCCGGATTGGGACGACCCGGCAACTGTTCGTCGACGGCTTCATCGTGGAGGAGATGCACGGTATGACGCGGTGCCTGCACCAGCCGGCGAAGTACGCGGGCAACCCGGTCCTGAGCCCGCTCTACCCGTGGGAGGGCCGGGTCGCACTGTACGGGACGGTCATGCGCGATCCGCGCGACGGCACGTTCCGGATGTGGTACCAGGGCTACGGCGGCATGGGCGTCCCCGCGCTGGACTTCGACCAGGCGGGCTCCCCGTGGACGGGTTTCGACGCCCGGAACCTGCTGTATACCATCGGCTACGCCACCTCGCCCGACGGCGTGTTCTGGGAGCGGCCCAACCTGGGCCTGATCGAGTACGGCGGGTCGCGGGCCAACAACCTGGTGCTCCTCGACGCCGCGTACGCCAACGTCATCGAAGACGCGCGGGAAGAGGATCCCGAGCGCCGCTACAAGTCGCTGTTCTTCGAGGCGCGGGACCCCGCGGGGACGCCCAACATGGGCGACGGCGTGTCGGTGGCCTTCTCCCCGGACGGCCTGCGCTGGACCAAGTACGCCGGCAACCCGGTGATCCGGCGCTCCAGCGACACCCACGCGCTGCTGGGCTGGGACGAGCGCCACGGCTGCTTCGTCGGCTACTGCCGCCCGTCCGTGCATGAGGGCAACCGGACGCGGCGCATCGGGAGGGCGACGAGCCCCGACTTCGTCACGTGGAGCGATCCGGTGGATGTCCTGGAGCCTGACGCGCAGGATCCTCCGGGAACGGAGTTCTACGGCATGCCCGTGTTCATCTACGAGGGGCTCTACCTCGGCCAGCTCCTGGTGCTGCGCGCGCCCCCGGAGGAACCGCAGATCCGGTTCTCCGGGCGGGTGGACGTCCAGCTCACGGTCAGCCGCGACGGCGTGCACTGGCAGCGGGCCTGCGACCGCCAGCCGTTGCTCCCCAACGGCCCTCCCGGCAGCATCGACGCCGGCGAGATCTACGCCGCGCGTGCTCCGGTCGCCGTGGGGGACGAGCTCTGGTTCTACTACTCGACGTGCGCCCAGGAGCACGGCATCACCGGCCGCAGCGGGCCGATCTGCCTGGCCAAGCTGCGCCGGGACGGATTCGTGTCGCTCTGCCCGGCGGCGGACGGCGGCACGGTGGTGACCAGGCCGTTCCGGTGCGAGGGCGGCGCGCTGTACGTGAACGCGGCGGCGCGGGGAGGGGCGATCTCCGTGGCCGTGCTGGGCGCGGACGGCGTTCAGAAGCCCGGTCTCGGCCGCGCGGACTGCGCCGTGATCGACGGCGACTCGGTGCGGCAACGGGTCACCTGGCGGCAACACGTGCGGCTGGACGAGCTGCGCGGCCAGGCGATCCGCTTGAAGTTCTACCTCGACCGCGCGCGTCTGTATTCGTTCATGCAGGCAGGCGAGGGGGCTCCGGCGGACCGATAGCCGCGGGACGGCTTCGAGAAGAGTATTTGCCAGCCACTAAAGATCTTCAAATTCGAGCTGTTACAATGCAAATCAATAACAGTTTCTGTGCTTATGTATTATTGGCGATGGCTATTTCGAGATCACGGCGCTTATCAGATAGATAGCCGAGCGTTCGACTTCCGATCATATTACCGGACACTTCTAGCAAGCGTAGCTGAGGGATACAGGCGAGAACAAGAATAGCTTCCTCCTGAAGTGGGCATCCTACCAATCGTAGGCGAGTGAGTTGATTGAGCCTGCATAAGGCCTGGAAGTTGATTCCTTTGATGTTTGTATGCGATAGATCAAGAAATGCCAGGAGAGAGCACTTGGCTATGTACTTCAAGCACAGATCTGTGCAGCGCGTGCCCTGGATGTCAAGCGCTCGTAGTCGGTGCAAGCGAGTCAGTATTTCTGCTCCCGCGTCAGTAATGGCGCAACCTCTAAGCCACAAACACTGGACTCTTTCCTTGAATTTATCTAGGTGTTGAATACCCGTGTCGGTCACCCTAGTGCCGCTCAGGTTGATCATGCCATCTCCGATTGCAAAGTCTTCTTGTGCAAGTAGCGTGTCAATCCGGCGCTGTTGAATCGACTTTTTACGACGAGATATACGTCTTGATTGACGTTCTCTGCGGGTTGGATGTCCTTTTTGGTCCCAATGATCGGAGAAACGAGTCAGCGTGTGTTCCACAAGCGAGGAGGCGTGTATCAGCGGAGGACTTTGCTGTTGGACACCGATTTTCTCTACCGAGACTCCTTCCGTTTGGTATTCCTCTAGGGCTATAGACCCATCCTGCAATACGATTACACGACTCCAGGTGTTAGCGATCAGAATCGCAAAACCTCCTTCAACTGCGTGCTTCCTCATGACGCGGGTATTGATGGGACCGCCACCTCCGTCCATTGGAATCGCGACGATCTCAGCCCCTTGCGCAGCATATGGCGAAAAATGCTCGGCTATTGTCCGGTCGGCGCAGATCAACATGCCTATCCTGCCGAAAGGAGTGTTCTCGCACGGCATATTACGACCAGCATCGATCCACTGCTCGGTCTGAGGGAATATCTTGCTGTATCTATAGATGACATTTCCCAAAGGAGATAGCATCATACAGCTGTTACGTAGCCTCGGTTGGCGACCGCGAATATCTACTCGTTCAAGAAAACCGAATACGAGGTGGATGTTTAGTTGTCGGCACATAGACGCTGCTCTCACCAGGTAGGGGCCATCAGGAATGCGTTGGGCAATGGTAATCATACGGCGTCGTGAAGTAGGATATGTGCAGCAATATCCATCAAGTACTGATTCGGGCGCCACTATGAGGTCTGCCCCAAGGTGCGCTGCTTCGCGGACATAAGACTCTAGGCGACGGTAATTTTCCTCGATAGCGTATGGAAACCCACGCATGCTTACGAGGCCGACGCTAAAGCTCTGGTGGGGATCGCTTGTAGAGGCGTTTCTGTTGCTTTTGCTGGACGTAATACGCTGTGATATATCAGGATTATTCATCGAATGCACCTACTTCATTAGACACTATCCGTGATCGCCAGTGATTGTCCGACGGCCACTTCGCCATGAACGCCGCCTACCCCGGCGAGCCCAAGGAGTTCGTCCGCGAGGCGGAAGTCCTGCGGTTTCTGCGCGCCCATCTGTACGGGGTATTGTGCGTCCGCGCCGTCAGTCCCGGTCGTTCCAGAAGGCGGTGATCAGGCGGTTGACCTCGGAGGCGCGCTCCATCTGCACCATGTGACCGGTGTCGTCGAGGATGTGCACCCGGGCCTGGTTCGGGAGATCGCGGGCGTGGGCGGCCGGGATGATGCGGTCGTCCGCGCCCCAGATCACCAAGGTCGGGACGGCGTCGATAATGCGGCGGGAGTCCTCGGCCTGATCGCCGGCGCCGGTGAGCCGGCCTGCCAGCGCCTCCAGGCACTCCGGCACCCCGTCGAGCCGCTTGTACTTGAGCAGGTCCTCGACAAGCTGGCGGGTGACCAGCGATTCATCGCCGAAGAGCTTGAGGACGTGCGGCTTGAGCTCCCGGCGGCTGCGGCTGCTGGTGAACCCCTGCAGGTACTCCGCGTCGATCTCCGGGCCGAGGCCGGCGCTCGCGAGCAGGGTCAGCGAGCAGACGAGGTGCGGCTGCGATCGGGCCAGGTGCAGGGCGATCGCCCCGCCCATGGAGTGTCCGACCAGGTCGGCCTCCGTCACGCCCAGCTCCCGCAACGTGTCGTGCACGACCTCCGCCATGGACGCGAAGCTGCCGTCGCCCACCGCCTTCGTGGAGCGGCCGTGTCCGGGCAGCTCCAGCGCGATGACGGTGCGGTCCGAGCTCAGCGCCCCTTGATTGAACAGCCAGTTGTCGAGATCGCCGCCGAAGCCGTGCAGCAGGACGGCCGTCCGGGCCGCGGACCCCTGCCGCGCGAAGGCGATCGACAGCTCGCCGACCTGGACCGTCTCGACCTGGTCGCCGGCTTCCTCGGCGCCCGTCTCCTCGGGCACGAAGCTCTCCTGAAACTGCTGCACGAAGGCGTCGACGTCCACGTCGGCTATCTCATCGCCGGCGACCACGCCCAGCAGGGCGCCCACCGGCAGGGTGTCGCCGGTCGCGGCCACGGCGCGGCGCAGGGTGCCGGCATCGGCCGCCTCCACGGCGCCGGAGATCTTCTCCGTATCGACCAGCACCACCTCGGCGCCGGACTGCAGCGCGTCGCCCTCCGCCACCAGCCAGTCGCCCACCACGCCCTCGGTCATGCTCAGCCCCCACTTGGGCATGGTGATCGCCTTGATCATGCGACGGTCTCGCGCACGCAGGCGGCGATCTTGTCGGCCGACGGCACGAAGTGCTTCTCCAGCTCGGGCGAGAACGGCACCGGCGTGTGCGGCGCCGTCACCATCCCGACCGGGGCCTGCAGGTCCTGGAACCCCTCGCGCGCCACGGATGCGGCCACGTCGGCGGCGATGCTGCAGCGCGGGCTCGCCTCGTCCACCACCACCAGCCGGCCGGTGTTCTCCACGCTTTCGAGGATGGTATCGGTGTCGATGGGGGACAGCGTGCGCAGGTCGATCACCTCGCACTCGATCCCGTCCCCGGCGAGTTGTTCTGCCGCCTCGGCCGCCCGGTGCACCATCATCCCGTAGCCGACGACCGTGCAGTCGTCCCCGTCACGCACGATGTTCGCCTCGCCGAAGGGGATGGTGTACAGCTCCTCGGGCACGTCGCCGGTGACGTCGTAGATCTTCTTGTGCCCGCAGAAGACCACCGGGTCGTCGTCCCGGATCGACTCGATCATCAACCCCTTCGCGTCATAGGGCGAGGAGGGGCACACCACCTTGATGCCGGGGACGTGGGTGAACATCGATGTCAACGTCTGCGAGTGCTGGGCGGCGGCGGAGAGTCCCGCGCCGTACATGGTGAGAATCACCACCGGCGTTTCCGCCTTGCCGCCGAACATGTAGCGGAACTTCGCCGCCTGGTTGAAGATCTGATCGAAGCAGACGCCCATGAAGTCGATGAACATCAGCTCCGCGACCGGACGCATGCCGCAGGTGGCCGCGCCGACCGCGGCGCCGACGTACGCGGCCTCCGACAGCGGCGTGTCGAGCACGCGGTCGCCGTACTTCTTGTAGAGGCCCTTGTAGAGCCCGAAGGCTCCGGCCCACGCCTCCTGCTCGCCGCCGCCGCCGGCTCCACCGGCGATGTCCTCGCCCATCAGGATGACGGTGGGATCCCGTTCCATTTCCTGGTCGAATGCCTGGTTGACCGCGTCGCGTATCGAGAGCTCTGCCATGGTGTCCTCGCTTCAGTAGCTGACGTAGACGTCGGTGAGAAGGTCTTTCGCGGTGGGCTGCGGCGCCTGCTGCGCTTCCGCCACCGCCCGATCGATCAGCGCCGCGACCTCCCGGTCGATGCCGTCCATGTCGCCCTGCCCGACCGCCGCGGCCTGCGTGACCTGCTGCACGAACTTCGTCAGGCAGTCGCGGGTGGCGCGGATCTCCTCCACCTCGCCCGGAGTGCGGTAGGTCTGCGCGTCCCCCTCGAAGTGACCGTAGAACCGGATCATGCTGCACTCCAGCAGCGCCGGACCGCCTCCGGAGCGGGCGCGGGCGATCATCTCGCCGGCAGCCTCGTGGACGGCGAAGAAGTCGGTGCCGTCCACGGTGACCCCCGGCATCCCGAAGCCGGAGGCGCGGTCCACGTAACTGTCCACCGCCACGCCGTAGTCGCGGGAGGTGGACTGGGCGTAGGCGTTGTTCTCCACCACGAAGATGGCCGGCAGGTCCCACACCGCGGCCAGGTTGAGGCTCTCCAGGAAGTTGCCGGCGTTGGAGGCGCCGTCGCCGACGAAGCTGACCGCCACCGTGCCGTCCTTCTTGAACTTGGATGCCAGCGCGGCGCCGCACACCAAGGGCGCGCCGGCGCCGAGGATGCCGTTGGCGCCCATCATGCCCATGTCCAGATCGGCGATGTGCATGGAGCCGCCCTTGCCGCGGCAGGTGCCGGTAGCGCGGCCGTACAGCTCCGCGAACATGCCGCCGACGTCGACCCCCTTGGCGATGCAGTGGCCATGCCCGCGATGGGTGCTCGCGATGTGATCGTCCCGGCGCAGGTGCATCATGATGCCGGTGGCGGCGGCTTCCTCGCCCGCGTAGAGGTGCACGAAGCCGGGCAGGTCGCCGGTGGCGAACTCCACGTGGACGCGTTCCTCAAACTCCCGGATCGTCTTCATGGTCCGGTAGGCCTGGAGCAGTTCCTCCCGGCCGAGGTGAAAGTCATGGTTGCTCATCGGGTCTCCTGTGACTGCTCCTTCGGAAGCAGGTCCTCCCGAAGCAGGTGGTGCTCGGCGGCGTAGCGCATCACCGCCCCCACGTCCAGCGTCTGGAACGCATTCCGGAGGAGGGTGATCTCGGCCCGGTCGTCAGGCTGGACATACAACTCCCGCTCCCCGTCCAGAGATATCATGCCCGACTGGTGGTGCATGGGAATGGTCTGGCCCGCGACCAGCGTCTCATGGTGCCCGATGCCGACCGGCGCGATCAATCCGGGTGCGATCGGAACCCGCATCACCGTGCCCGCGCCGGCCGGGGACCGGAGCCGCACCCGCAGGCCGAACGGTTCGCGCCGGCCCACCGGCTGCAGGAGTCCGGCGACCGCGGACAGGCCGATCGCCTCGGGATCGGCGAAGGTGACGAAGATCTCGCGCAGGTTCTCGCTGCGCCAGAGCGCGCGGGCGCCCGCGTACCGCTCGGCGGTCACGGACACGTCGACGAGCGCGATGTCCGAGTGCTGCCCGCCGTTGATGGACACCCTGAGGAGCTTGTTCGGGAGCAGCGCCGTCTCCGGAGGGACCTGTCCGGTCACGGCCAGCCCCACCGCCAGCCCGGTGACGGTCGGCTCCCGGTGTTCGGGAAAGGCGTTGTTGGTTCCGGTCGAGATGCCGGCGATCCACGCTTCGCCGCAGAACCTGGCCACCGCCCGGTGCGTCCCGTCGCCGCCGAGCACGACGATCGCGGCAACCCCGTCCGCGACCATCGCCCGGGTGGCGGCGAAGGTGTCTTCCACCGTGCCCGTGACGGGGGTGTCGGTGAAGTGGAGGGCCGGCAGGCCGGCGCGGCCGAGGTTTCGCTCGCGCTTCAGGCTGCGTGTCAGGTGCCTGCGGATGCCTCCGTCCTCGGGCATCATCAGCACTCGCGGCACCCCGCACGCGCCCAGCGCGGCCATGACCCGAAGCACGGTGTTGGCGCGGTCCGCGATCGGCATGCTGGTCGCGTTGGCGATCACCCTCCGGATGTCGGTGGCCGCTGCCGGATTGGCGATCACGCCGACGGTGGCGGTCGGATCGGGCATCAGGTTGGCCCGTATGCGCCGTCCCGGTTCCAGCCCGGGTACTGTTCCTCCAGCGCCTGCAGCGTCTGCGCCGTGTAGTAGGGATGGCCGGCGGGCGGAAAGCGGAACAGCTCACGGTCGCGGGCGCCGAGGCCGCCGATGAAGGCGCGGAAGTGGGGATCCCGGCCTACCTGCGTATAGTGGGCCGTGCCTTCCCAGTAGTGGTCGGCCCGGCCGAAGGCGAACTTCCAGACGTAGCGCTGGCCGCTCGGCCGCGTGTAGGCGGTGGCCGCGTGCCAGGTGTAGTTGTGGAAGATGGCCACCGAGCCGCCGGGCGCCACCATCGGCACCGCGCGGCTCATGTCCTGCCCGTCGGCCGTGGCCAGGAAGCGGGTGGGCGCCTGGTCCTCGTCGACATCCTCCAGGTAGAACCAGAAGATGATCTGGCCGTGGCCGCGGTCCTCCAGGGTCGGCGGCAGCAGCGAGTTGTTGCCGTTGTCGATGTGCGCCCGGTCGCCGTCGCCGCGGAACCCCGGGTAGGTGACCAGACCCAGGCCGGGCCGGTACTGGATCCGGTCGGTGCCCAGCCAGCGGCGGGCAAAGGCGATGGCCTCGCGGTCGACGATGGCGCGGTTGAGCACCTGTTCCGGATAGGGAAAGAAGGAGCTGTCGCGGCGGTTGGCCGGCGGGTCGTCCCTCACCTGCACCCAAGGCTTGAGCAGACGGCGCAGGGCCGCTGCCATGGCAGCCCGTTGTTCTTCGGGGAAGTAGCGAGGGACGATGGCGTAGCCCCGCGTGCAGAGCTGGGCAAAGACCTCGTCGGTCAACCGCGGTCCCATGCTCGCCTCCTCGCGTTGCGACTCTAACCTCGATCCCATGCGCACGTCCTCACCGCAGGCGAGCAGCAGCCGTTGACCCCCCCCCCCCGGAGGAAGGTACGGTGCGTCCGAGCAATTCCGAACGTGAGGAGAAACGAGAGAATGAGGACGAAAATACTGGCTGTATCTGCAGCCCTTGCCCTGGCCGGGCTTCCGCTGTTCGCGGAAGGGGCTGCCGAAGGGGCGGCCGGGGAGCGTACCACGCTCACCGTCGAGCTGTTCGACCGCGGCAACATGGAAGGCAACTCGCTGACCGAGGGGCCGATCACCCAGTACATCCTGGAGAACTTCGCCGAGCCGAACAACATCGACTTCCAGTGGAAGGTGCTGCCTCGCGGCGAGGAGGAGAGCGGCCTCACCCTCTGGATGGCGGCCGGCGATGCGCCGGATCTCAGCTTCACGTACTCCTGGCCGCTCATCTTCAAGTTCGTCCAGGACGGAGGCGTGCGGCCGGTCGACGATCTCCTGGAGCAGCATGGCCAGGAGATCGCGGCGTGGCTGGGAGACCACGTGCTTTCGTATGGGCAGGTCGGCGGTGTCCAGTACGCCATACCGTCTCCGCGCGAGACCATCGGCAACCACGGATTCTGGGTCAGAAAGGACTGGCTCGACGCGGTGGGGCTCGACGTCCCCGAAACCGCCGACGAGCTCCACCAGGCGCTGTTGACCATCAAGCAGCAGGATCCGGGCAATCTGGGTGGTGACCTGGTGCCCATGGCGATGAACGCCGGCCTGTGGGGGGAAGCGTTCACCAACCTCATGTCCTCCTTCATCGACCCGAGTGTCAGCGACGACGCCCGAGAACGAGCGGGTTACGGATGGCGGCTCTACCCGGGCAACACCCTGATGACGGCGCCCGGCTATCTCGATGGCCTCCGCTTCCTGAACAAGCTCCACAACGAAGGTCTGTTCCACCCCGACTGGGCGCTCGACAACTACGAGACACGCAACTACTGGGCGCACATCAACGCCGGGCGCGCGGCGGTCTTCAGCGATCAAACGTGGACGTTGTTCAGCGGTGATTCCCTGGCGGGCGCACGGGATCTTCCCGGCGCCGAGTGGTGGCCGTTCGATTTCCGCAACGCCGACGGCAAGCGTGTCAAGCAAACCTACACCTCGGCGCAGGTACGGAACTTCATTCCGGCGACGTCGAGCGACCCATCGGCGATCAACGTGATCAAGTACCTGACCTTCCTGATTCAGGACGACCCGCAGCTCTTCCTGCCGTATGGGGAGACCAGGGCTTCTGGCGGAGATTCCCCCGAGTTGATGTGGTTCGACAAGATTTTCGTGGTGATGGGCCGGGCATTCAGTGCGGACACGTATGTCGAAGACACCTCCGCCAGATTCCCCGAATACGCCGAGCGCATTCGTCTCAACATGGACATCTCGGTCCGGGATGGCCGACCGGAGGTGAAACTCGACGGCGTCAGCGAGACCGAAGCCCGGATGCAGGGCACCATCAGGGAAAAGCAGATTGAGTGGGTCGTCAGGATCATCGCCGCGGCACCGGAGGATGTCGACGGTCTCTACGCGCGGGCGGTCGAGGAGCTTGACGAGCTCGGCGCGGGAAAGATCTACGAAGAGCTGACGGCGTTGTACGATCAGACCTACGGCAACTAGGCCGCACGAGGCCCGACCTGGCCTGAGTCAGCCTGCTCGCCCGGCCACCGATTCCGAGACTCGGTGGCCGGGCTTTTCTTTCGACCCGATACGGAGATGAGCGAAACCACACAGGCCGCGACCGCCGGCGGAAACGCCGGACCCGTGCGCGCCCGCCTGTCCGTCCGCCTGCGGCGCGACTGGTTTCTCTACGCGCTGCTGGCGCTGCCGATCGGCTATTTCCTGTTGTTCCACTACGGCCCGATGTACGGGGTGGTCGTCGCGTTCCAGGACTACAACATCTTCAAGGGCATTCTCGAACAGGACACCTGGGTCGGCCTGGAGCACTTCCGCACCGTGTTCGGGATGAGCTACTTCCGCCAGGTGGTGCGCAACACGTTCGTGCTGAACGGGCTGGAGCTGGCGCTGGGGTTTCCCGCGCCGATCATCCTGGCGCTGATGATCAACGAGCTGACCTCGCGGCGGTTCAAGCGGGCGGCGCAGACCACGCTCTACCTCCCCCACTTCATATCGTGGACGATCGTCGGCGGGCTGGCCGTGCAGATGCTGGCCACCAATACCGGGCTGGTCAATACCGCGCTGGTGGCGTTCGGACTGGGCCCCGTCCCGTTCCTTACCGACAAGTGGGCCTGGCTGTTCTCCTATACCGGCATCGCCATCTGGAAGTCGGCCGGCTGGGGAACCATCCTCTACCTGGCGGCGATGTCGAACATCAACGTGGACCTGTACGACGCGGCGGCCATCGACGGAGCCAATCGCTGGCGCCAGACCTGGCACGTGACGCTGCCGGAGATCACCCCCACCATCGTCATCCTGCTGATCCTGACGGTCGGGCGTCTGATCCAGATCGGACTGGAGCAGCCGTACATGCTCAAGAACGTGCTGGTGGCCGAGTTCGCCGACGTCATCAGCATCTTCGTCTACAACATCGGGCTGCGCACCGCGCAGTTCGAGATCGCCACGGCGGTGGGCCTGTTCCAGTCGGTGGTGGGGATGATCCTGCTGGTCGCCGCCAACACGGTGATCCGCCGCATGCGAGGCCGGGGCATATGGTAGGGCGCAGGCTGACCGCGGGGCGGGTCGCGATCACGGCGCTGGTCGCGCTGGCGGTGCTGGCGGCGGCGCTGCCGTTCGTGCACGTCATCGCGCTGTCGCTGAGCTCGAACAGCGCCATCCTGCGCGGCGCGGTCGGCCTGCTCCCGGTGGAGCCGACGCTGAAGTTCTACGGGGAAGCGCTCGGCGACATCACCATCCTGCGCTCCCTGCTGGTGACGATCCGGGTCACCGTCATCTATACCGTGCTGGCTCTGGGGATGACCATTGCCGGCGCCTATCCGCTGTCCAAGCGGCGCCTGGCCGGACGCGGGTTCTTCCTGATGCTGATCCTGATCACCATGTACTTCTCCGGCGGGCTGATCCCCCAGTACCTGCTGGTCCGGTCCCTGGGACTGCTCAATACGACCTGGTCGCTGATCTTTCCCATCCTGATCAGCGCCTTCAACCTCATCATCATGAAGACGTTCTTCGAGAGCGTGCCCGCGGAGATGGAGGACTCCGCCTACATCGACGGCGCCTCGGAAGCCACGACGCTGCTGCGGATCTACCTGCCGCTGTCCAAGCCGGTGCTGGCCACCCTGGCGCTGTTCTATGCGGTGGCGCGGTGGAACACCTTCCAGGACGCGCTGTTCTACATCAATGAGCCAAAGATCTACCCGCTGCAGATGAAGCTGTCGTTCCTGGTGCTCAACGCCTCGGCGCGGGCGATCATGGAGCAGGAGCGGGGGCAGGGCATCGCGGAGTTCGTCGCCGAAGAGGGCATCAAGGCGGCGACCATCATGGTTGCCACGGTGCCGATCCTGCTGGTGTACCCGTGGCTGCAGCGGTACTTCATCCGCGGCGTGATGATCGGCGCGATCAAGGGGTGACGGTTACCGGCGTTTGGCGCGCTCCAGAGAGCGGGTCGCCAGCGACCAGGTTCCGTACCGGATCTCGAGGGTCCGGTCGACCGGCGTCTGCAGGGTGATCAGCACTCTGAAGCTGTCCAGGCCGGGCTCGGACTCCCGCATCTCCCAATGGTAATGCACGCCGCTGCCGGGCCCGATCCTGATGGCCTGCCTTCCGCACCGGTACATGCCGTGGCCTGACTTGAGCAGCGCGGTCATGCCGTCGGCCACCTGGATGACCTGGTCGGCCGTCTCCCACTCCCCCGGTCCGGCGAAGGCACATTCGATCTCCAGCGGAATCCGGTCGAGTCCGCCGCCGGTCACGTAGCGCAGGTCGAACCCGTTCTCGACTTCCCGGATCTCCAGTCGCAGATCGATCGCGGGCAGGGTCCACCGCTCGCGCGACGATCGCGCCGCATGCACCGTACCGACCGGCAGCGGCCGCCCCAGGGGCAGCTCGTATCCCGGCAGCGGGTGCGCCCGCCCTTCCCGTTCCAGCCGCACCCCGCCGGCGATCTCCGCCATGGTGTCGGCGGCGAAGTTGGCGCTGCGCAGGTAGGTCCCGGAGAACTTGACGGAACGCAGGTTGACGTCGCCGTAGCGCACCGCGAAGGCGGTCCGGCTGCCGGTTGCGGCGGTGGCGGAGAGCGGCCCGCGCCGCACCCGCCACAGGCCGCTGGCCGGGTAGTGCCGCGCGAAGTGGTCCGGACGCGGCTTGCGATCCAGCCGCTCGCGCCGGTATTCCGGATGCGCAAGGAAGGGCTGCAGCAGCCAGGGACTGTGCTCGGCGTCCTCTCCGGCCGCGACCAGATCGTCGGCGATCCGGGCCCAGCCCCCGTTGCCATCGCGCTGGCCCATGTCGAAGAAGGAATCGGCGATCGCGACCGGGACTATGCACTGGCCGCGGTCCTGGCGGTTGGAGAAGCTGGTGTCGATGGTCCCATCCTCGTGAAACAGGTGCGACATCAGGTCGAGGTTCCGTCTCACCGCGTCGAGCAGGTCCGGCCTTCCCAGGTGGTCGGCCATGAACCGCAGCGACCGATTGCAGACCGCGTTGTAGACGCCCGTGCTGCGCTCCGTGTACTCCCCGTCCTCGTTGATGTCGACCGTTTCGGCGAGGATGCGCTCGACATAGGCTCCGGCCTCGACCTCGGGGAACAGCGTCATGGCCTGCGCCAGAGCGGAGCACACGACCCAGCGATGGTTGGGGGTGTGAAAGCCGCGGTCGATCATCCCGGCGGCAGCCGTCCGCACGAACGCCCCGAGCGAGACGGCGATCGTCTCCGCCTGGCTGTTGCCCTGCGCGGCAAGGCGGCGGGCAAGCTCCACGGCCGGCGCCAGGAGCTGTACCGCGAAGCCGGTGTCGGGCGGAGATTCCCAGTTCATGCTGACCAGGTCGATCAGCCCCGTCGGCCTCTGCCAGCGGCGCTGGAACGCCATGCTCCACTGCACCCGGTCGAACAGCTTTGCGTCACCTTCCAGCCTGGAACCGTCGGCCATGAGGACGAAGCAGGCACTGGCCAGCAGCGACGCGTTGGCACCGTGGTCGGCGTTGGGATGGGCGCCGCTGGTCTCGGACAGGAAAGCGCCGTGCGCGGGATGCGACCGGTCCGTAATCTGGGTCGGATAGCCGCGCTCGACGCGACGGGCCTGGGAAGCCAGGATGGCCCCGTAGTCGTACATGGGATGTCTACCGGCCGGGCGCCTCGCCGCTCTCGGTGCCACGCCGGGTTCCAACACGGGCCGCTAATGCCGCCATCCGGGCCGGCAGATCGAGTGCCTGGAGATCCCGGCCGACGAATGTGACGCGTGTGTCCTCCAGCGCCTCCGGCCAGTCCTCGATCTCCACTCCCGCCAGGGTGAGTTGCACCAGCTTCGGGCCGGCGTCCGTGCGCACCATGCCCTTGGCCCGTTCCACCTCCCCGGACAGTCCCTGCAGGAACCGCCGCAATGCCGACATCCGCACCGGGCGCGGGGTCTCGACCGTCAGGCTCCGAAACTCCCGGTCGTGCCCGGCACGGTGGCCGTCGCCGGTGAAGTAGACGGGACGCTCGTCGTACACCACGCGCGGGTCGACGGCGCAGCGCTCGGCGGCCAGCAGCAACGTGCCCGGAGGGCAGGTCGCCAGCAGGCGGCGGCGTACCGCTTCGCGCGTGGCCGCGTCGGTGAGGTCGATCTTGTTCATGACGACGGTGTTGGCCTGCTCCACCTGCCGCGGCAGCACCAGCAGGTGGTCGGCGTATCGCAGATAGGTGCTGGCGTCCACCACGCACACCACGTTTCCCAGGTGGATGTCGCCGGCCAGCTCCGGTGCCGCGAACAGCGCCGGAAACGCAGCCGGTTCGGCCAGGCCGGTGGTCTCCATCAGGATCGTGTCCGGCCGCTGCTCGTCCAGCAGTGCGCTCAGCGCCTCCTGCAGCGGCGCGCTCAGGGTGCAGCACACGCATCCCGAGGCCAGCTCCGCGACCGCGTAGCGATCGCGGTCCACCAGGACGCCGTCCACTGCCACGGCGCCGAAGTCGTTCACCACGATGGCGGGCCGCGTGCCTGCCGGAAGCGCCGCCAGCAGCCGGTTCAGCAACGTGGTCTTGCCGGAACCGAGAAACCCCGACAGCACGTGTACCGGCACCGTGGCGTCCGACCGCATCAGCGCCATGCGCAGAGCCTCATCAGGTCACCGTCATCTTAATGGCCGTCGTTCCCGGTGCTCAACGCGTCGGCCCGTGCGATCATGGAGCAGGAGCGGCCCCATGGAGAAGACATCGGCGGATGCCGGCACCAACAGCACGATCAGGCGCCACTTTGAGCTGGCCGCCGACGGGTTGGAGCCCGCGCTCCGGTGGGCGGCGGGGTCACCGGCGGAGCATGCCGAGTGGCGCAGGGCCTTCTCGGGACGGCTGAGGCGCCTGGTCGGAAAACGGCCCCGGCGGGTGCCGCTGGAGGTCAGGTGGGACGAGGTCGTCGATCTCGGGAGCGTCGTGCGGCGCAAGGTCTACGTGCGCTCGGAGGCCCACTACTGGGTGCCCGCGTACTACTTCGTTCCCAAGCAGGTGCGCGACAGGACGCCCGCGATCCTCTGCCTGCACGGCCACAGCGGCATCGTTCCCTACATCCGCGAGGGCGACGCGGCCCAGCTCCGCAAGAGCCGGGAGGGGGATCTGGACTACGCCGTCCATCTGGCCGAGCAGGGATACATCACGCTGGCGGCGGTGCAGCGCGGCTGGAACGAGACCGCGCTGCCCGAGGACCAGGCCAAAGGCACCCACAGTTGCCACCGCGTCACCATGGACGCCTTCCTGCTCGGCATGACCCCGGTGGGCCTGCGGTGCTGGGACGCCTCGCGCCTGGTCGACTTCCTGGAAACCCAGGAGCCGGTCGACCGCGAGCGGATCGGCGTCGCCGGGCTGTCGGGCGGCGGCACGACCGGCCTGTTCCTGACCGCGCTGGAGCCGCGGATCGCCCTGGCCATGATCGGCGGCTACTACTGCACGTTCCGGGACTCGATCTACTCCATCCATCACTGCATCTGCAACTGTGTGCCCGACCTGATGAGGTGGGGCGAGATGCGCGAGATCGCGGCCGTGTTCGCGCCCAAGCCGATGCTGGTCATCGCGGGCACCCGCGACACGATCTTTCCGATCGCGGCCACCAGGCGAGCCGTCCGGGAGCTGGCCGAGGTCTACGAGCTGCTCGGCGCGCCGGGCAACCTGGACCGTGACTTCTTCAACGGCCCGCACGCCTGGAACCACCGCAGGACGGTCCCGTTCCTCCGGCGCCACTGGGGCCGGCTGTGACCGTCAGGGCGACGTGTTCCGCTCACCGTCCTGCGGGGCTATTCCTGATGAAGCCAAAGTAGACGTAGGACGCCACCAGGATGCCAAAGGCCACGAGACCAATGTTCCCATAGAGAGGGTTGACTTGAAGTCCCAGGAACAGGACGGATGAGAACGCGAGATACAGACCGATGATGGCGTCGGCGTGCGCGAGGATCTTTACCGTGACCAGGTCCCTCCTCGCGTTCATTATGACGCCTGGGCGCGAACTCGGCCCCGACGCGCGCGGCCGTGTGCGACCACGGCGCCGCGGTGCAGGTGTCGAGCGAACTTCGGCGTCGAAATGATCCGCAATGTTGGGTCGAGAGGCGCCACTTCCTCGATCGGCGACATGCCGCGGCGTGCGCTCATCTGAACGGGGTAAGGTGGAGACTTCCATGAGCAGCCGCCGGCTGCATCGGCTGATCCTGTGCAACGACGGCAACGCCATCGCCGGCCCGACGCGTGAGGCGCCGCTCGGCGAGCGGGGCCTGGTGGAGCTGGCGATCGATCCGTTGCGGGACACGCTGGTCGACACGCTGTACTGGCAACTCGGCACCGACCCGTACTTCGGCACCCCCACGCACCGCCTCAGCGACCACTACAGCCACGACACGGCCGTCGGTCCCCGCTGGGGCGCCGGGATGGAGCGCTTCGCCACGGCCTCGCAGTGGCGGGTGTACGAGAACACGCGGGAGCTGATCGAGGCCGGCACCGACCCGCCGGCGGTGCTGATCGAGCACGGGCACCGCGCCGGCCTGCAAGTGTTCCTGTCGATGCGGGTCAACGACGTGCACGACCGCAACCTGCCGGGCGGCCTGGACGACCCGCTGATGTCGCCGATGAAGCGCGGCAACCGGGACTGGATCCTGGGCGGCGACCTCCTGCGTCGCACGGCCTTCGACTTCGCGGTGGCGGCGGTGCGCGACTACAAGCTGGCGTTGGCCGAGGAGGCGATCGACCGCTACGACCTGGACGGCCTGGACTGGGATTTCTGCCGCGTGCCCGTCTTCTTCCAGCCCGGCCAGGTGGGGCGCGGGACGGCGCTGATGACCGACCTGGTGGGCCGGCTCAAGGCGGCGCTCGCGCGCAAGAGTGAGCGGGCAGGGCGGCCGGTGCTGTTCTCGGCGCGGGTGCCGGGATCGCTCGACGCGGCGCTCGCCGCCGGGCTGGACGTGCGCACCTGGATCGAGCGGGGGCTGATCGACGTCGTGGTGGTCGGCCACGCCACCGGCTCCCGGTTCCGGCTGCCGGTGGAGGAGTACGTGGCCGCGGCGCGCGGCACGGACGTGGAGGTGATCGCCCAGAACCTGGGCCTGTTCATGCAGCCGCGTCCGCACTGGGCCGGGCTGCTGTTCGGCGAGCGCGACTACTACTCCACCGAGATGTGCCGGGCGGTGGCGGCCGTGCATCACCGCGCGGGGGCGCACGGCCTCTACCTGTTCAACAACCACTACCTCGCGGTCACCCGCGACGCCGGCTACGACCGCCAGCCGTGGCGGGAGATCGCGGACCCGGCGCTCATCGCCCGCCGCGACAAGCACTACCTGGTCGACCAGCAGGAGACGGCGGGCGGGCCGCTGCCGATCGCCCTGCAGCGACCCGGCGACCGCGCCGAGCTCCGCATCGACGTCGCCGACGACCCTGCCGACGGCGGACAGGCCACGCTGCGCCTGTTGATCGAGCAGCTCACGGCGCCGGACGAGGTCGCCGTCGAGCTGAACGGCGCCGCCCTCGACCCGGATCGGGCGCGGCGGCGAATCCACTTCAACGACGCCTGGCTGGACCTGGACGTCACCGGGCACCTGCGCCAGGGTTGGAACGCGCTGTCCGTGCGGGTGGTCGCCCGCAACGACCGCGTCGGCTGTCCGCTCAGCCTGGCCAGCGTGGAGGTGCTGGTCCGCTACCCGTAGCGCGCCGCTCGGCAGCCTCAGTCGCCGATGACGGAGCGGAAGAGCCGGATCAGGTTGCCGCCCAGGATTCCGCGGACCTCCTCGTCGCCGAACCCTCGACGGCAGAGCTCGCGGGTGACGTTGACCAGCTTGTCGTAGCCATCGAGCTCCTCCGGGATGCCCAGGTAGCCGCTCGCCGGCAGGCCGTGGGCGCGGCGGAAGTCGTCGCTGAGGTGGAGGTAGTCGCAGCCGAGCGCGATGCGCTCCAGGCCGATCGCCTCGGCCAGGTACTCGACGTGGGTGACCAGGTCGGCGGCCGTGGCCGGACGCGCCGGGTGCAGGTAGTGGCTGAAGAAGTGCAGGCCGACCACGCCGCCCGTGTCCGCGATAGCACGGAGCTGGTCGTCGTCCAGATCACCCGCCCCCGGGATGGCCCCGCGCGGCGTGCCGTGCAGGAACGCCACCGGTCGGGTGCTCAGCTCCATGACCTGGAAGAAGGTCTTCCTGCTGCAGTGCCCGGGATCGATCAGGACGCCGAGGCGGTTCATCTCGCGCACGGCTTCCCTGCCGAAGTCGGTCAGGCCCTCGCACACCGGAGGGTCGCGCCGGTCGCAGATGTCGTTGCCGCCGGCCCAGGTGAGCTGCAGCACGCGCAGTCCCAGCCCGTAGGCCTCGTGCAGGAGGCCCAGGTCGCGCTCGATGGGCTTGCCGCCCTCGAAGCCCAGCAGCACCGCGGAGCGGCCCGTCTCGTGGGCGCGCTCGGTGTGGACGACCAGTTCGTCCAGCGCGCCAACTGCGGCTTCCTGGATCCGGACGAAGAGAACTGGCAACGCTGGATCGCCGACGATGCAGCCGCCCGAACGATGGCCTGAGTCGGCACGCAGGCATCGATCGAGTTCACCGCAAGGCCGCGGTGATGCCAAGGCTCCTGGCACAGCGGTTCATGCCCTCATCGTGGGAGAACAGGGCCACCCCGCCGGCGTCTTCGCCGACCATCAGTGCGGTCGCGACGTGCAACGCGTCCAGAGTCCGAACGTTGACGGGAAACGGGAAACGGGTCCATCGCCCGCTGCTTGATCTGCTTCGACAGCTCCAGGAGGTCGATCCCCGCGAGGACCTCATCCAACCGTTCGCGGGCCACGGTGAGCGCTTCGTCGGTGAGCTCGCCGGCAAGGCGACAGCGATGCAGCACCCGCCGGCACTCGATCTCGACCAGCTCGCTCGACACCACGCGCGGGAACTCCAGCGCAGGGTGGCACCATGAGACGCTTGACGTACTACACGGAACGTCCTACGGTTGATCGGAGTGATCCGATCATTCGAAGACGGCAGGACCCGCCGGCTGTTCGAGGATGACCGGCGCCGAGGTTTTCGAGGGCTCGACTACGATCGAGCTCTGATCCTCCTGGACGCACTTGACGCCGCGCCGTCGCTGGAGCCGCTGCGCAGGTTGCAGGCAGTACGCCTCCATGCGCTGTCCGGCGCGCGTCAGGGGGTGTGGGCAATGACGGTGAATGCACGCTGGCGGCTCACCTTTCGGTTTGCCGACGGCGACGCGCAAGACGTAGCGATTGAGGACTATCATAGGGGTTAGTCCCAGGGAGATGAGACGTGGCTAGAGTACGAACGCATCCCGGCGTCGTCCTCCGAGAGGAGCTCCGGGCGAGAGAGATGAGCGCAAATCAGCTTGCGCTCGCCATCCGCGTACCCGCGAATCGCATCACGTCAATCCTTCGCGGAGACCGGGCGATTTCCGCAGAGACCGCGCTGCGCCTGGGCCGGTACCTTGGCACCGGGGCCGAGTTCTGGATGAACCTCCAGAGCAGGCACGACGTCTCTGTCGTCATCAGCGAACGCGGTGAGTTGATCGAGAAAGAAGTCCCGGTGGCCGCGACCGCATGACGTGACTCTCAGGTTGTATCCCAGATCGGCATAGGGGTCCTCACCGCGTACCTGTACGACGCCGCGGAAGTTCCGCTCGCCGCCCCAGGTCAGCCACGTCGACGAGGTCCGGCAGGTCGTGGGCGTAGCGCTCGTAGATGACCCCGGACTTGTGGCTGTCCGGCAGGATCCGCAGGCATCCGTTCGCCACCGTCGCGTCGGCCAGCGCGATCCACACGCCGGTCAGCGAGCGGTCGCGGGTCGGAGTCGGGTGCTCGTCCTGGTGCCACGGACTGCCGTTGCCGCCGGGGGGGCTTCACGACGAACATGCTCTGCAGGCACTTGTAGGCGCCATCCCAGAACGGCACATAGGCGCCGACGACGGTGGGACGATGTCCGTTCGACCGCGATCGGGGGATTCACTACCCTGCAACGGACGATGGGGGTCACGACCACGCACGAACGTACCGGTCCGGCGGACGGTGCCCGCCACGCCGCGTGTCGCCACCGGTTTCTCTCCATTCCGGGAGCACTGCTCCTGTTGGCCGCGGCGGGATGCGGAGGACCCGTCCCCGGTCCGTCCGACGGCGTAGACCGGATCACCAGCCTGCCGCGCGCCTTGAGTGCGGCGGAGGTCGAGATCATCACGGCGAACAACCGCTTTGCCTTCGACCTCCTGGCGCAGGCCAATCGCCCGAACGGCAATCTCCTCCTTTCGCCGCTCTCAGCGTCCATGGCGCTCGGGATGACCATGAACGGAGCCAAGGGAGACACCTGGAGCCAGATGCGGGACGTGCTGAGGGTCGGGAGCCTCGCCGAGGAAGAGATCAACGCCGCCTACGAGTCCCTGCTCGGGCTCCTCGTCGGACTCGATCCCGCCGTGGAGACCGCGATCGGGAACTCCGTGTGGACCCGGCAGGGCTTTCCGGTGCATTCGGACTTCCTGGACGCCGTGCGCCAGAGCTTCCACGCCGAGGCGGCGGAGCTCGATTTCGCGAGTCCTGCGGCGTCCGAGCGGATCAACGAGTGGGTCAAGGCCGCCACGCGCGGTCGAATCGCGGACATCGTTCCCGCCACGATCCCGGCCGCCGTCGTCATGTACCTGATCAATGCGATCTCCTTCAAGGGGCCCTGGACCCTCCGGTTCGATCCTGCCGACACTCGACCCGAGCCCTTCCACCTGGACGACGGGTCCACTCGGACGGTGCCGCTCATGACCCTCCGGGGAGACCTCTCCTATCAGGAGAACAGCCGGTTCCAGGCCGTGGACCTGCCGTACGGGGGACGCGCGTTTTCGATGACCGTGCTCCTTCCGCAGCACGGCGTGAGCGTGGACGACCTGGCCACGTCCCTCAGCGCAGAGGAGTGGAAGGAGATTGCCGAGGGCTTCCGCGAAACCGAAATGCAGCTCTTCCTGCCGCGCTTTCGGATGGCCTACGAACGGACGCTGAATGACGATCTGGCGGCCTTGGGCATGGTCGACGCATTCGATCACCGGGCGGACTTCGCACGACTCTCGCCGGTCGACGGCCTGTCGATCTCCGAGGTGAAGCAGAAGTCCTGGGTGGACGTCAACGAGGAGGGCACCGAGGCGGCCGCCGCAACCGTGGTCGCGGTGCGTGAAACGTCCGCTTCCGTCTTCCGCGCCGACCGCCCGTTCCTCTTTCTCATCCGGGAGCGCCTCTCGGGCACCATCCTCTTCGTCGGCAAGCTCGCGAGCCCTCCGGGGGGCTGAGCGCGCCAGCAAGCGAGGCTTCCGCCGTCATGTGTCAGCCGTCCGCCACCTCGAATGCGGTGATGTTGCGCGTCTGGCGGCTGAACTCCACGCCGATCAGGTGGATCGGCTCGTCGCTGCCGCGGTACTTGGCCGCGTAGTCCCGCTCCTGCAACTGGGCAAGGGCCGATCCCGGCGGCGACATCTCGGCCACCTTGAACTCGAACAGGTACACGTGCCCGCCCGTGCGCACGGCCATGTCCAGCCGGCCGTGGCTGCTCGACTCCTCGACGGCGATGTCGTAGCCCAGCGCCGCGAAGTAGGAGTAGAACACGCTCGCGTAGTAGCCCTCGTAGTTCGCGATGTCGTTGCTCGTGTGCCATTCGTACGGGATGCTGGCGAAGAACGCATGGAACAACTCCTGCAGCCCGGCGCAGTCGTGCGCCGCAAGCAGGCGCGCCAGGCGCATGCTGTTCCCCGTCTGGCGCTCCACGTCCTGCACCAAGTGACACAGCACGTGCTCGTTCAGGCTCTGCCGTACCTCCCGGTTCGGGTAGCCCAGGCGGTACAGCGCCTTACCGCCGAGACGCTCTTCCCCCGTGATCGTCAGGTAGCCGGTCTGGAACAGCAGCGCCTCGGTGCCGATATGGTCCACGTCGAACGCCGAAAGCAGCTCGGTGGTGCTCACCGTCCGGTCCAGCGACACCGACGAGACCCGCCGCTCGAACAGCTTGTCGATCAGAAACGCCGGCGTACCCGTCTCGAACCAATGCGCCCCGAACTCACGCCGGCGCAGCAGCAACAGGACGTCGTACGGGTTGTACACCTTCTGGGCGCCGCGCCAGCTATAGCCGTTGTACCATTCGCGCACCTGTTCCCGGTCCAGGCCGGCCAGTTCCGGCGCGAACACCGTGTCCAGGTCGTCTTCCGTATAGCCGCAGATCGACGAATAGACCGGATCCAGCGTGAGGTCCGTGAGATTGTTCAACTGGGAGAAGAGATTGACCTTCGAGAACTTGCTGATGCCGGTCAGAAAGGTGAACCGCACGTGCGCGTCCGAGTCCTTGATCACCCCGTACAGCCCGCGCAGGTAGTCTCGGTTGGCCAGCGCCACCTCCGGCTCGTCCACCAGCGCGTCCAGGATCGGCTTGTCGTACTCGTCCACCAGCACTGCCACCCGCCGCCCCGTCCCCTCGTGAAGAGCCTGCAGCAGATGCCGAAAGCGCGCCGGAGCGGTGTCGTACCGCACCGGGATCTCCCTGTCTCGCGCCAAGCCGTCCAGTTGCGCCATCACGTCCGCGTGCAAGCTGTCCGGCTCCTTGAAGGTGCCGCCGCCGAAGCTCAGCCGCACCACGGGGTTCCGCTTTGACCAGTCGTGGCGGTCGTGGATGTACAGCCCGGCGAACAGCGCCTCGTTGCCCTCGAACGCCTCCTTCAGGGTGTCCAGGAACAGACTCTTGCCGAACCGCCTCGGCCGCGACAGGAAGTAGTGCGTGTCCTCGTCGAGCAGCCGTTGGACGTAGGCGGTCTTGTCCACGTAGTAGCAGTCCCGCTCCCGCAGCTTGCGGAAGGTCTGGATGCCGATGGGGAGCCGGCGCCTGGACATCGGGTCATCTTACCCCGGAGCCGGCGGCGCTCAAGCATCCACACGGCGACCGCGCCAGCCCTGAAGCCACGACGCTGTTGCGGATCTACCTGCCTCTGTTCAAGCCGGTGCTGGGCACCCTGGCGCTGTTCTATCGGCCCAGCGCCGCCATCCGGGCCGGCAGATCGAGTGCCTGGAGATCCCGGCCGACGAAGGTGAGGCGCGAGTCCGCCGGCGGCTCCGGCCAATCCTCGATCTCCACCCCCGCGAGGGTGAGCTGCGCCAGCTTCGGGCCGGCGTCGGTGTGCATCACTCCCTTGGCCCGCTCCACTCCGCCGGCCAGCCCCTCCAGGAGCTTCCGTAGCGCCGCCAGCGGCACCCGCCGCGCGGGTTCGACCGTCAGGCTCTGAAACTCCTGGTCGTGGCCGGCGTGGTGGCCGCCGCCGGCGAAGTAGAACGGCCGCTCGTCGTATATCACGCGCGGGTCGACGGCGCAGCGCTCGGCGGCCAGCAGCAACGTCCCCGGGGGACAGGTCGCCAGCAGGCGCTGCCGCACGGCTTCTTGCGTGGCCGCGTCGGCCAGGTCGACCTTGTTCATGATGACGGTGTTGGCCTGCTCCACTTGGCGCGGCAGCACCAGCAGGTGATCGGCGTAGCGAAGATAGGTGCTGGCGTCCACCACGCACACCACGTTTCCCAGGTGGATGTCGTCGGCCAGCTCCGGTGCCGCGAACAGCGCCGGAAACGCAGCCGGTTCGGCCAGGCCGGTGGTCTCCATGAGGATCGTGTCCGGCTGCTGCTCGTCCAGCATTGCGCTCAGCGCCTCCTTCAGCGGCGCGCTCAGGGTGCAGCACACGCACCCGGAGGCCAACTCCGCGACCGCGTAGCGATCACGGTCCACCAGCGCGCCGTCCACTGTCACGGCGCCGAAGTCGTTCACCACGATGGCGGGCCGGGTTCCTGCCGGAAGTGCCGCCAGCAGCCGGTTCAGCAACGTCGTCTTGCCGGAACCGAGAAACCCCGACAGCACGTGTACCGGCACCGTGGCGTCCGACCGCATCAGCGCCATGCACAGAGCCTCATCAGTCACCGTCATCTTATACCGCGCTGGCCCTAGGGGTGACCATTGCCGGCGCCTGTCCGCTGCCGAAGCGGTGTCTGGTCGGACGCGGGTTCTTCCTGGTGCTGCCCGCTGCCACTTCGATCTGGCCGCTGACCGGGTTGAGCCCGCGCTCCGGTGGGCGCCGGATCACCGGCGGAGCATGCCGACTGGCGCCGAGCCTTCTCGCGACGGATGAAACGACTGGAACGAGACTGCTACGGGTGGAGCTGGCTTCGGTGCAGCCAGGAGCTCGGACAGGAGGCGTGTTTGCATGGCTGGCAAACTCGGCCATACTGCGGTCGAATGAACCAAAGTTCGGTGCAGCCGGGAAAAGTGGTTTCTCGTGATCCCGAGATTCACAGCGGCGATCTGGTGTTCACGGCTACCCGTGTGCCGGTCGACACGCTCATCGACTATCTCAAGAGCGATCACTCCGTGGAGGAATTCCTGAAGGACTTTCCCAGCGTCGAACGTTGGCAGGTTGAGTCGTACCTTGAATTGTCGTCGGGATGACATCGAGGTCGAAACCGTAGAATATCGCGGCTGGAAGGGCCTGAAGAACGGAGAACTGCTGCGTTCAGCCCAATATCATTTCGATGTGTTCGTAACCACGGACAACAGTCTTCCCGATCAGCAACCTATCCACAACTTCGACATCGCAGTTGCGGTCCTGAGGGCTCGCAGCAAGAGTCTCGACGATCTGGCGGAGCTCGTGCCCCAACTGCGAGATCTGCTCGACTCGCTGCTCCCCGGTCACTATGTGCGAGTGTATCCTCTCGATTGACGTGGGCCGTGGGAAGGCGCTGCACTTTCAGCGGGTACCGGGATGAGAAAGACCGTGGCTACCGACGCCAACAGCACGATCGAGCGCCACTTCAAGCTGGCCGCTGACCGGGTCGAGCCCGCGCTCCGGTGGGCGGCCGGGTCACCGGCGGAGCATGCCGGCTGGCGCCGAGCTTTCTCGCGACGGCTGAAACGACTGGTCGGAGAGCGGCCCGAGCGAGTACCGCTGGAGGTCAGGTGGGGCGAGGTCGCCGACCTCGGGACCGTCGTGCGGCGCAAGATCTACGTGCGCTCGGAGGCCCACTACTGGGTGCCCGCGTACTATTTCGTCCCCAAGGAGGTGCGGGACAGGACGCCCGCGATCATCTGCCTGCACGGCCACAGCGGCATCGTTCCCTACATCCGGGAGGGGGATGCGGCGCAGCGCCGCAAGTGCCGGGAGGGGGACCTGGACTACGCCGTGCATCTGGCGGAGCACGGATACGTCACGCTGGCGGCGGTGCAGCGCGGCTGGAACGAGACCGCGCTGCCGGAAGATCGGGCCAGGGGCACTCACAGTTGCCACCGCGTCACCATGGACGCCTTCCTGCTCGGCATGACCCCGGTGGGACTGCGGTGCTGGGACGCCTCCCGCCTGGTGGACTTCCTGGAGACCCAGGAGCCGGTCGACCGCGAGCGGATCGGCGTGGCCGGGTTGTCGGGCGGCGGCACGACCGGCCTGTTCCTGACCGCCCTGGAGCCGCGGATCGGGCTGGCCATGATCGGCGGCTACTACTGCACGTTCCGGGACTCGGTCTTCTCCATCTACCACTGCATCTGCAACTGCGTGCCCGACCTGATGCAATGGGGCGAGATGCGCGAGGTCGCGGCCGTGTTCGCGCCCAAGCCGATGCTGATCATCTCGGGCACCCGCGACGAGATCTTTCCGATCGCGGCCACCAGGCGAGCCTTCCGGGAGCTGGCCGAGGTCTACGAGTTGCTCGGCGCGCCGGGCAACCTGGAACGCGACTTCTTCAACGGCCCTCACGCCTGGAACCACCGCAGGACGGTCCCATTCCTCCGCCGGCACTGGGGCCGGCTGTGACCGTAATGCCATGGTGCTCCGCTCACCGTCCTGCGGGGCTATTTCCTGATGAAGCCAAAGTAGACGTAGGACGCCACCAGGATGCCGAAGGCCACGAGACCGATGTTCCCGTAGAGAGGGTTGACTTGAAGTCCCAGGAACAGGACGAACGAGAGCGCGAGATACAGACCGATGATGGCGCCGGCATGCGCGAGGATCTTCACCGTGGCCAGGCCCGCACGAACGACGGCAGCATCCCACGGCCCTATACGGCGTGGTCTACCTCGATGAGCACATCATTCCGTAACGCGCCCGCCGCGTATTGGACGACGATGTTGACGTCGTCGACGGACAATTCGGGGTAGGAATCGACGATCTCGTTCTGCGACATGCCATGAGCAAGCAGGCCGAGAATCTGCTCGACACTGAGCCGAGTGCCCTCCAGGATTGGCTTACCGCCAAGAATCTCCGGATTAGCAACGATCCGACGCATCGCGCCACCTCTCCTGCGATCAGCCATCAAGACCGAATCCTAAGCCGGGAGGCCTTCGCCAGCAACATTACGGCTTCGGCGCGTGCCACGCCGGTCTCAATCGGCGTGCGCTGACAATAGCTCTCTCACGGCCGGAAGGGCACCGTCTATGATCTCAACCGAGGAGAGACCACTCATGAACACGCGCCGGCCGCATCGGCTGATCCTGTGCAACGACGGCAACGCGATCGCCGGCCCCACGCGCGAGGCGCCGCTCGGCGAGCAGGGGCTGGTGGAGCTGGCGATCGACCCGCTGCGCGACACGATGGTCGACACGCTGTACTGGCAGCTCGGCACCGACCCGTACTTCGGCACGCCGACGCACCGCCTCACCGACCACTACAGCCATGACACGGCAGTCGGTCCGCGCTGGGGGGCCGGGACGGAGCGGTTCGCGACGGCGTCCGAGTGGCGGGTGTACGAGAACACGCGGGAGCTGATCGAAACCGGCACCGACCCGCCGGCGGTGCTGGTCGAGCACGGGCACCGCGCCGGCCTGCAGGTGTTCCTGTCGATGCGGGTCAACGACGTGCACGACCGCAACCTGCCGGGCGGCCTGGACGACCCGCTGATGTCGCCGATGAAGCGCGGCAACCGGGACTGGATCCTGGGCGGCGACGGCCTGCGTCAAACCGCCTGCGACTTCGCGGTGCCGGCGGTGCGCGACTACAAGCTGGCGCTGGCCGAGGAGGCGATCGACCGCTACGACCTGGACGGCCTGGACTGGGATTTCTGCCGGGTGCCCGTCTTCTTCCAGCCCGGCCAGGTGGGGCGCGGGACGGCGCTGATGACCGACCTGGTGGGCCGGCTCAAGGCGGCGCTCGCGCGCAAGAGTGAGCGGGCAGGGCGGCCGGTGCTGTTCTCGGCGCGGGTGCCGGGATCGCTCGACGCGGCGCTCGCCGCCGGGCTGGACGTGCGCACCTGGATCGAGCGGGGGCTGATCGACGTCGTGGTGGTCGGCCACGCCACCGGCTCCCGGTTCCGGCTGCCGGTGGAGGAGTACGTGGCCGCGGCGCGCGGCACGGACGTGGAGGTGATCGCCCAGAACCTGGGCCTGTTCATGCAGCCGCGTCCGCACTGGGCCGGGCTGCTGTTCGGCGAGCGCGACTACTACTCCACCGAGATGTGCCGGGCGGTGGCGGCCGTGCATCACCGCGCGGGGGCGCACGGCCTCTACCTGTTCAACAACCACTACCTCGCGGTCACCCGCGACGCCGGCTACGACCGCCAGCCGTGGCGGGAGATCGCGGACCCGGCGCTCATCGCCCGCCGCGACAAGCACTACCTGGTCGACCAGCAGGAGACGGCGGGCGGGCCGCTGCCGATCGCCCTGCAGCGACCCGGCGACCGCGCCGAGCTCCGCATCGACGTCGCCGACGACCCTGCCGACGGCGGACAGGCCACGCTGCGCCTGTTGATCGAGCAGCTCACGGCGCCGGACGAGGTCGCCGTCGAGCTGAACGGCGCCGCCCTCGACCCGGATCGGGCGCGGCGGCGAATCCACTTCAACGACGCCTGGCTGGACCTGGACGTCACCGGGCACCTGCGCCAGGGTTGGAACGCGCTGTCCGTGCGGGTGGTCGCCCGCAACGACCGCGTCGGCTGTCCGCTCAGCCTGGCCAGCGTGGAGGTGCTGGTCCGCTACCCGTAGCGCGCCGCTCGGCAGCCTCAGTCGCCGATGACGGAGCGGAAGAGCCGGATCAGGTTGCCGCCCAGGATTCCGCGGACCTCCTCGTCGCCGAACCCTCGACGGCAGAGCTCGCGGGTGACGTTGACCAGCTTGTCGTAGCCATCGAGCTCCTCCGGGATGCCCAGGTAGCCGCTCGCCGGCAGGCCGTGGGCGCGGCGGAAGTCGTCGCTGAGGTGGAGGTAGTCGCAGCCGAGCGCGATGCGCTCCAGGCCGATCGCCTCGGCCAGGTACTCGACGTGGGTGACCAGGTCGGCGGCCGTGGCCGGACGCGCCGGGTGCAGGTAGTGGCTGAAGAAGTGCAGGCCGACCACGCCGCCCGTGTCCGCGATAGCACGGAGCTGGTCGTCGTCCAGATCACCCGCCCCTGGAATGGCGCCGCGCGGCGTGCCATGCAGGAAGGCCACCGGCCGCGTGCTCAGCTCCATGACCTGGAAGAAGGTCTTCCTGCTGCAGTGCCCGGGATCGATCAGGACGCCGAGGCGGTTCATCTCGCGCACGGCTTCCCTGCCGAAGTCGGTCAGGCCCTCGCACACCGGAGGGTCGCGCCGGTCGCAGATGTCGTTGCCGCCGGCCCAGGTGAGCTGCAGCACGCGCAGTCCCAGCCCGTAGGCCTCGTGCAGGAGGCCCAGGTCGCGCTCGATGGGCTTGCCGCCCTCGAAGCCCAGCAGCACCGCGGAGCGGCCCGTCTCGTGGGCGCGCACGATGTCGCCGGCGCCCCGCGCCAGCAGGAGTGCGTCCGGGTGGGCGTCGACGATCGCGCGGATGCTGCGCATCTCCTGCCACGCCGGTTCCGCGAAGCCGGTGTACTCGTGCAGGGAGCGCTCCCGGTCCTCGACGTCCGAAAAGACACGGGCGTCCACGGACGCCAGGGTCACCTTGCCGGCCAGGCCGGCGCGGTGCATGGCCAGCAGGTGCTCCTCGTCGCAGTAGTGGTCGTGCCCGACGAACACCGGCGAGGATCGGTGGAGGTCCTCCGCCCGCGCGGCGTCGCTCATCGCCGCGGGGTCAGGCCCGGCGGGCTGCCCTTCATGAAGGCGAGGGCGTTGCCGCCGAGGATGGCTGCCGCCGTCTCGGGGCTGAACCTGCCGGGCGCCCGCACGGCGGCGATCCGCGCGGCCATGTCGGAGCCCTGCGCGAAGTGGGGCCAGTCGGTGCCGAACATGACCCGGTCCGCGCCGGCCGCCTCGACCAGCGCCTCCAGGGCCGGCGAGCCGGGGTCCAGCGCTCCCAGGTCGGCGTACACGTGCGGATACTCGGCGATCAGGGCGCCCGCCTCCGCCGCGTGCTCGGGCGTGAAGGTGCGCGCGCCGGCGTGCGCCAGGGAGATGTTGATCGAGGGGAAGGCATCGAAGGTCCGGCGCAGGTGGCCGGCGTAGTCCTCCCAGTCGCGCACCCGCGGCCGCACCTCGCGGTGCCCCGGCGCGATCGCCTCGAGCGGCTCGGGCTCGTCTATCCCCAGGTACCAGAACGAGGTGTCGATGATGACGGGAGCCTCGAACTCGGCGGCCAGGGCGATGATCCGCCGGCAGCGGGGATCGTCCGCGATCTCGCCCCAGAAGGAGGTGACCAGCTTGAGCCCGGCGGCCCCGGCCTCCAGGTTCCTGCGCGCCTGCGCCATGTGGTCCGGCACCGCCGGCCCCAGGTGGCAGGGAAACCAGTAGAAGCGCTCCCCGCAGCGCTGCATGGCGTCGAGCGGGTAGGTCACGTTCATCGTCGCCCGGACGCTCTCCTGGGCGATTCCCTTGCGCGACAGGTCCGACGGGATGTCCTCCGGGCTCCAGCTTATGTAGAACGCCTGGTCGATGCCGCATGCGTCCATCAACGCGATGAAGTCCTCGGCGCTGGTCGGCTTCGGGGTGCCGTCCTCCTTCCACACGCTGTAGCGCTGCGGGCGGCCGGCCGCGTCGAACGGCTGGATGAGATGGATGTGGGCGTCGATCACGGGTGGCATGGACGGGGACCTCCTGAGGCTTGCTCGCTCAGGATACAGGCTCGACCGGGGTCAGGGCTCGATCAACGTGGGGGCTCGATCAACGTGAACGCGTACAGCTCCGCGTCGCGGAGGCGGAACTCCAGCCGCGCGACCCGGCCGCGCAGGGACGCCGGCGTGCCGGTCCAGCGCACCTCCTGGGTCACGCCGTCGCCGGTCAGCGGCCCGCAGTCGCGGAAGAAGAAGCCGGGCACCGGCAGGCCGGCCTCGTCCAGCAGGCGCACGCGCAACTCGCCACGGACCTGCGCGTTGACCGTCAGCCGCGCGGCGTTCCAGGCGAACGGCCGCGTGCGCAGCGTGCCGGGCTTCTCGGCGTCCGCGTCGTAAGAGACGAACCCGTCGCGGCGCAGGGTCGCCACGCCGAGCTGGCGGTCGCCGTCCCAGATGCCCATCTTGTGGCCGCGCGCGTAGCCCGAGTAGTAGATCAGCTCGCGGTCGCCGACCGTCACGCACTCGCCCGCCCACGCCATGGCGTGATCCCAGCTCCCCGGCCGGCGGTCGCGGTCCAGCAGCACGCCGTCCTGCCGGGTCCAATGCTCGCCGTCGCGGCTGGTGCAGAGCTCCGTCCAGCCGATGCCGTGCACGGGACCGCCCGCGTCGGCCGGCAGGTCGTCGCGCAGCACGCGCAGGAGACCCAGGTAGAGCGACCCGCGCATGATCGGCTGCATGCCGTAGAACTCCCGCATCGGCCCCTCCTCCTCCGGGTCACAGACCACGATCGGGCGAAAGGGCGTCCAGCGCCGCAGGTCGGTGCTGGTGGTCTGGGCGACCAGGCGACGGTAGCCGTCGCGGTGGAACGGCGGCTTGCCGGTGAAGCCGTCGTCGGGCCGGCCGGAGTAGCCGGCGGTGACCAGGTAGTGGCCCCGCAGCGGGTCCCAGCAGCCGTTCAGCCGGTCCTCCATGCGGTGCTCGGTGTCCAGGTACACGGGGTTGTCGGGATCGTCGGTCCAGTGGAATCCGTCGGGGGAGTACGCGGCGGAGAAGCGGTCGCCGCCGGTGTAGAGCAGCACGAAGCGCCGCTCCGGGTCGGAGGTGCCGCTCTGCGGGTGCCGGGCATGGTCGACGAGGCACAGGCAGTAGGCGCCGCGGCGCACGATGTTGTTGGCGCGCGATCCGGCGATCTCGACGATGCCCAGCTCCGGGAACCGCCAGGTCAGGCCGTCGTCGGATTCGGCGTAGCCGTAGCTCCGGCGCTCGGAGCCGGTGAAGCCGGCGTCGTACCACATCCGGAACGGCGCGGAGCGGTTGCCGGGATCATGGAACACCTTGGGGAAGAACAGCACCTGCGTGTGCCGGGTGCCGGGTCCGGACTCCAGGACCGGCCGCGGCAGCCGGCGCGCCCGGTGCGCGGTGCGGGTGAGGGCGCTGGTCCGCTCGATCAGGTAGTCGTCGATGAACAGGTGGGTTCCACCGGCCAGCTCGATCGGCTGCCCCGGCAGTCCACGCCGCGCGTCGTTCATCAGATCCTCCTTCGAGACGGGAGCGCCTCTCTTCGCGATTCCTTGCGCCTCAGGCTACCAGAATGCCCTCGCCAAGTTGGTCGTGGACCAGGACTGCAGCAGATCTGTGTGTCACTTCCCGCTTGACGAAATGTGTAGTTATGGGCTACAGGTTGAGGCGTGAAGGCCGTTGCGTACAGCCGCACGGCGCAGAAGGCACTGACTCGGATGCCACGGAACTGGGCAAGACGCATCAGGGACAAGATCACAGCTTATGCCGAAGACCCGGCGGCGCAGGCGAACAACGTCACGGCACTGAAGGGCCAGGCCGGATTGATTCGTCTGCGGGTGGGCGGCTGGCGCGTCATTATGCGTAACGAATCGGTCCTGACGATACTGGATGTGTCCAGCCGAGGCGACGCGTACAGGGAGTGAATGCGATGGGCGAAACGGTGACGATCCCGAAGGTCGAATACGACCGGCTGCGAGCGCTGGAAGAGGATCTCGCGGACGTACAGGCGGCCCTGGCCGTGGAGGCTCGGCTGGCCAAGGGCGAGGAAGAGCTCATTCCGGCCGATGTAGTCGATCGGCTGCTGGATGGAGAGCCCCCCTTGCGGGTGTGGAGGGAGTTCCGCGGCCTGAGCCAGTCCGAGCTTGCTCGCGCCAGCGGTGTCAACCGCGTACAGATCGTGGACATCGAGGCAGACCGCAACAGCGGCTCGGTCCGCACCCTGCGAAAGCTGGCCGATGTCCTGAGCGTCACCGTCGACGACCTCATCCCGAGAGCAGACGACGACGCTAGCCGGTAACCGCGATCCTGCCCGGCGTCGCACCACATCCGAAACGGCGCGGCACGCAGCGCGCTCATCGGTTGGCTCCTCGTACGAGCCAGCCGCCACCTGTCCAATGCGGCTCTTCCGGTTTCGCGTGGATGAGAGGCCATTGGGTCAGCGGCGGCGAGGCCAGCTACCCAGGCCGGCTCGGCAGCCCAGCGCCAGGTGGTCGACCGGTCCCCGATGTTGCCGGCATCGGCCGGACAGCGAGCGTGCCGCGAAAAAATCGAGGATTCTTGCCGCAGGGTCTTGACGGGGGGTTCGCGCCTGCGAGGTGCCACGCCAGCGCACGTACGCGTCCCTTCCGGCCTCCCGGAAGCTGGGTTGCCCGTTCGGCCGCCCGGCACCCCCTTCAGCGCCCGCTGATCGCGGATGGCCGGCCCGTCCCGGACCGGTCATAAAGGGACATTTAGAAACCATGATTATATTTCACCCATGAAGACCGCCACTCTTGCGACCGCTGCCCGCCCCGCCATCACCTCCACCATCGGCGTGCTCTCCGACCGGGAGCTGCTGCGCCAGACCAGCACGTTGGTCCGCTACGAACGCCATCTGCAGGGCGCCATCATCGACCACCTGGCCGAGATCGAGTCCCGCAGCCTGTATCTGCGGCGCGGCTGCTCCAGCCTGTTCGACTACGCGGTGCGCGAGCTCGGCTACAGCGACGCTGCCGCCGGGCGGCGCCTTGGCGCGGTGCGGCTGTGCGCCGACCAGCCGGGCGCGCGCGAGCGGCTGCGCGACGGGTCGTTGACGCTGAGCGCCGCCGCGGAGCTGCAGTGGGCGTTCGACCGGCAGCGGCGTCGCGGGGCAGTCTCCGGGGTCGTGTCGACCGCGCCGTCAGGGGCCGTGGCGCCGGGGGCAACGGCGGCCGTGGGTGGCGTGCCGGGCTCAGTGCCGACGGAGGCGGGGGGCGGTGCGCTGGGCTCGACGCCTGGCGATGCTGCTCCGGCGGACGATGCGGCGGCGGACGGCGCGCCGCCGCTGGTGCTCGATTCGGCAGGAAGGCAGAAACTGGTCGAGGAAGCGGCCGGCAAGAGCGCACGGCAGGTACGCCGCATGCTCGCCGATTTGGACCCGGAGCTGGCGCCGCCGGCCGACCGCGTGCGCCCGCTCGGCGACGGGCGCTACGAGTTGAAGGCGACCATCGACGCCGACTGCCAGCAGGGACTGGAGCACCTGCGGGGGTTGCTCTCGCACGTAGACCCGCGCATGACCGTGGGGCAGCTCGTGGGCCGCATCGTGCAGGAGGCGCTCGACCGCCACGACCCGCGCCGCCCGCCGCGCCGAGCGCGCACCGGCAGCGGGGCGGCACCGGACGAATTCCAGCCCGCTCCGGCAGCGAAGGAGCAGGCAGCGCCGGAACGCGGTCACGCCGTGACGGTGCACGACGCGGCGATCCCCGCCGGCACCACTCCGACGCCGGAGGGGACGCCGCACCCTACGCCGACGTCGGCGTCCTCGCAGCCCCGACGTGAAGCGACCGCCCGCCGAGCCGCTGCCGGCACGAAGCCGGCCGGCGCCGCCACTCCGGCGGCGAAGCCGCGCGTTACGGGCCGCGCGATTCCGGCGGCGGTGAGACGGCAGGTGTGGCAGCGGGACGGCGGTCGCTGCTGCTACCTTGATCGGCGGACCGGACGCCGTTGCAACTCACGACATCTGATCGAGATAGACCATATCGTGCCGTATGCGCAGGGCGGCGGCGCCGATCCCGGAAATCTCCGATTGCTCTGTCACGCCCATCACCATCATCGGCACGCTCCGCACGGCTGAACGGTCGTCGGACGGCCAGCCCGGAGCCCGCCGAGCCCCCATCTCCCTCGGTCTCGCCCACACGAAATCCCGAGACCCTCCATTGCTCTGTCTCGTTCCGGCCGGGTAGCATGGGACCCTCGACGGATCGTCTCGAGGGAGGCGGGGCGCCGGCAAGGGAGGCAGGGCATGGCAGGCATTTCCGTGGCAGCGCGCGCACGCGCGACCAGGCTGCGGGAGTCGTCCCTGTTCCGGCGCTTCTACCGCGACCGCTACTACCTGGCGCTGCTGCTGCCCGGCATCGCCTATTTCGTCATCTTCCAGTACGTCCCGATCTACGGCCTGCAGGTCGCCTTCAGGGATTTCTCGTTCCGCGGGGGCATCCTGGGCAGCCCCTGGGCCGACCAGTTCGGCATGGCCAACTTCATCCGCTTCTTTTCGGTCTACAACGTCGGCCGGCTGATCGCGAACACCTTTCTGCTCAACCTCTACTCGCTGATCTTCGCCTTTCCCGTGCCGATCGTGCTGGCGATCATGCTGCACGAGTCGCCGAGCGCGCCGTTCCGGCGGAGCATCCAGACGGTCACCTATCTCCCCAACTTCATCTCCATCGTCGCGATCATCGGCATCATGCGGATGATGCTCTCGCCGGGCTCGGGCAGCGTGAATCGCCTGCTCGGGCTGGTCGGCATCGAGCCGATCTACTTCATGATCGAGCCCGGCTGGTTCCGGCCGCTGTACGTGATCTCCGGGATCTGGCAGACGGCCGGGTTCGGGGCGATCGTCTACCTGGCGGCTCTCGCCTCGATCAATCCCGAGCTGTACGAGGCGGCGATCATCGACGGCACGGGGCGCATCCAGCGGATCTGGCACGTCTCCATCCCCGGCATCCTGCCGGTGGTGGCCATCCTGTTCATCTTCAACATGGGCAACATGCTGAGCAGCGGCTTCGAGAAGGTGCTGCTCATGCAGCACGGCACCAACCTGGAGGTCTCCGACGTCATCGGCACGTTCATCTATCGGGTCGGTCTGACGACCGTGGGGAACTACGATCTGGCGACCGCGGTCGGCCTGTTCAACACCGTGATCAATTTCGCGCTGCTGGTCACGGCCAACGCGGTGGTCAGGCGCATCGCGGGAACGGGCCTGTGGTAGCGCACGAGGGCGTGCGGCGCCTGCAGGCGTTCGACGTGCTCAACCACCTGCTGCTGCTGCTGATCGGCGTGGCCTGTTTCTATCCGCTGGTGCACGTCCTGTCGCTGTCGCTGTCGAGCGAGCAGGCGATCGTGCAGGGCATCACCTGGTTTCCGCGCGACATCGACCTGATCTCCTACAAGTTCATGCTCACCCATAACCGCATCATCGGCGGCTACGCCAACACGATCCTGTACACGGCGACCGGCACCTTCATCAGCGTGGCGTTGACCGCGATGACCGCCTATCCGCTGTCGAGGCGCCGGCTGTTCGCGCGCGTGCCGATCACGTTCATGATCGTGTTCACCATGCTCTTCTCCGGCGGCCTGATCCCGACCTATCTGCTCGTACGGGCGCTGGGGCTCCTGGACACCATGTGGGCGCTGGTCCTGCCGCCGGCGATCGCGGTCTGGAACCTGATCATCCTGCGCACCTTCTTCCAGAACCTGCCGGAGGAGATGGAGGAGGCGGCCCGGATCGACGGCGCGGGCGTGCTCCGCACCCTGCGCACCGTGATCATGCCCCTGTCCAAGGCCGCGCTGGCCACCATCGGCCTGTTCTACGCGATCGGCCTCTGGAACCAGTACTTCGCGCCGCTGGTCTATCTGCGCGACATCGACAAGATGCCGCTGCAGATCATCGTGCGCGACATGATCTGGGGGGACATCATGCGGCAGCGGGCCATCTCCAACAGGAACCCGTTCGCCGAAGAATTGACTGACTTCTCGGTCATGCTGCAACTCGAGAAACTGAAGTGGACGGCGCTGTTCGTCTCCATCGTGCCGCTGCTGCTGGTCTATCCGTTCATTCAGAGATACTTCGTCAGGGGGGTGATCATCGGAGCACTGAAATAGACTCGAAAAGACAGAAAGAAACCCGGCAGGATCGATGATCCGATCCTGACACACTCACACCTGACACGCTCACAAGGAGCAACCATGCAAACGATAGTCAGACGACTGCTGCCGATCGCGGCGCTGCTGGCGCTGCTGGCGGCGCCGGCGGTCGCGCAGACCGTGACCTACACGGTCGTCAGCGACAGCCTCGGGAAGACCTTCGAGGAACCGATGTTCGTCGAGCTGGAGAAGATCACCGGCGTGCGCCTGGAGCCGCGGCTGTTCCCGGAAGACGACATTCCCAATCACTACGCGCTGATGGCCGCCGCCGACGACCTGCCCGACCTGGCCGCCCGGCTGCCGGGCAACCTGTCGCTGCAGTTCGGCCTGGAAGGGCTGCTGATGGGGCTGCGTGATCTCGAGGAGCACCGGCCCAACTTCGTCGATACCATCGAACGGTACAAGTTCGACTTCGACACGTTCCTGGCCCGCGCCGGCACGGCGGACGGCGACTACTTCGTGTCGCCGACGCTGGGCGGCTGGTACAAGAACATCAAGAACGCGATCATCTACCGGAGCGACATCTTCGCCGAGCACGGCATCGAGGTGCCGACGACCAGCGAGGAGCTCGCCGACGTGCTGAAGCAGCTCAAGGAGCTCTATCCGGACAGCATCCCGTACATGACGTTCCGCGACTGGTGGTGGCCGTTCTTCGTGATGTTCGGCGTGTACGACTATCCTCAGGGAGAGGACTACTACCACCAGACCGCCTACCAGGACGCGCTGCGCTACATCGCCGACCTGTACGCGGCCGGCGCCGTCGACCAGGAGTTTCCGACCCGCCAGTACGCGGAGTGGAACAAGGCGCTCAACGAGGAAGCGACGACCTTCATGGAGGGCACGCACGGCTACTCCTTCCACGGCAACGCGCCGACGCTGCTCGGCATCAGCAGCGAGGAGAACGCGGCAGCCGCCGCCGATCCCTTCGGGCCGGCCGGCCAGGCGGTGCTGGACAAGCTCAACGCGAAATTCGCGTTCATGAGCATTCCCACGCACGGCAGCGCCAAGCGCGTGAGCCCGCCGTCCAGCAACGTGAACCCGTTCGGCATCGGCTTCAACGCCAACATCGAGATGCCCGAGGTGGCCGCGAAGTGGCTGGACTTCTTCTATTCCGAGTACGGAGCCGCATGGACGGGAATCTCCTCGCCCGAAGGCGTGAAGTGGGTCAACGCCAACGCCGCCGCCGGCGACGTCATGTGGCCGTCGTTCGGCGACGCGATGGTGGAGCGGCGGCCGGCGACCGCGGAGGAGATCGAAGCCTCCTACAGCACGTACGAGCGCGCGTTCCTGCTGTTTCGCAGGTTCAACCACGACTTCCCGACCCTTCCGCAGGTCATGGAGCACAGCGGCCAGACCGCGGTGCGCCGCGTGGACGTGTTCGCCATGGACGACGCCCAGAAGGAGCAGGAGGCGACCCTGGTCGCGCAGATCAATCCGGTCGTCCAGGAGTGGGAGGACAACTTCATTCTTGGCAGGCGTAACGTGGACGACGACTGGGGCGACTACCTGGCCGCGCTTGACCGCGCCGGCCTGCAGGACTTGCTGGCGCTGCGTGCCGACACGCTGAAGCGCGCCGGCAGCCACATCATCGAGCCCGTACCGAACAAGGACGGCCGCTCGACCCTGGCGCCGTAGCGCCGGAAACCGCCGCTTCGCGCGGCGGACATCTTGGGACGCCCGGGCGGAGCCGGCACGGCCGGCTCCGCATCGGGCCTCCCGATTCTCTTCACGGAACAACTCATGATTCTCATTACCGATTTCTCGATCGCGCGGCCGGCGGACCGGCTGATCACCGACGACCCCACGACGTTCGGCCCGATCTCCAGGCCGAAGCCGGGCGCGTGGCGCCTGATCGACTACGAGACCGAGCTGTTCGGCGGCCGGTTCCTGCAGGCATCCGACCGGCAGGCCGCCGTGCTGACGGTGCCGCTCGACTGCGACGGGTGGCACGCGGTGTCGATCGGCATCGCCGGCAGCGGCGTCAAGCAGGGCCCGGCCTCGATCGAGGTCCGGCTCGAAGGCGACGAGCACTGGCAGTACCTGCGCGCCGACGGGTGGATCGACTACGTGGAGGAGCCGTGGATCATCGCCGACCTCACCGGCCGGTCGCTGCAGGTGCGCTTCCCGCAGCAGGTGCAGGGGCCGGTGCTGGCGCGCCTGTGCTCGGTACGGGCGGTTCCCGTCAGCGACGAGCACGTCCGCGAGTTCCAGGACGACCCGCCGCGTCCGCTGGTGTTCTCGAACGACGGCAACATGTTCAACGGCGCCGAGCCGGGCACGGAGATCGTGGAGCAGGCGTTCCGCTATTTCGCGGGCAGCCCGTGGACCATGGGCTGCTACGGCGTGGGCGGAGCCGACTGCGTCCACTACGGCACCAAGGTGGGGAACATCATCGGCCAGGACGCCTGGGATTCCGAGGAGGGCTACCTGGGCAGCTACGACGTGGTCACCGCCATGATCGACATGGGGCTCGACCCCCTGCAGGTGGCGATCGACAGCGCGCATCGCCTGGGCCTGGGGATCGTCGCCTACCTGCGCGTACAGCTCTGGATCTGCGAGCCTCCGCTGGATCAGCAGTTCCGCTCCTCTTTCTACGCCGCGCATCCCGAATACTGCTGCGTGGAGGCCGACGGAGTCGTCGACCACAGCAAGCTGAGCGTCGCCTTTCCCGAGGTGCGCGGGCAGCTCAACGGCATCATGCGCGAGTGCCTGGAGCGCGGCGCCGACGGGGTGTGCCTGTGCTTCGCGCGCGGCTTCCCGCTGGTGCGCTACGAGCAGCCGGTGCTGGACCGCTACCGGGAGCGCTACGGCGGTGACGCGCGCGAGCTGGACGACCGCGACGAGCGGCTACGCGCCGTGTGGGCGGAGATCACGACCGAGTGGATCCGGGAGATTCGGCAGATGCTGGACGAATTCGGCCCGTCGGAACGGTACGAGCGGCGCAAGCTGGCGCTGATCGCGGGTCCTGACATGGACTGGTGCCTGGGCTACGGGATCGACGTGGGCGCCTGGGGCCGGGCGGGGCTGGTCGACGTCGTCGCGCCGTACCCGCGCGGCATCGAAAAGCGGGAGGACATCTGCGAACTGCTGACCGCAGGAGTGGGCGAGTATGCCCGGGCACTCGAAGGGACGGACGTGGAGCTGGTGCCGTCACTGGGCAGCTTCGCCGACCACGGGATGACGGTCCGCGAGGTGCGCACGCGCGCCGACGGCTGTTACCGGCAGGGCGCCACCGGCCTGAGCCGCTGGGACACCGATCCCTGGATGGCCCACCTGGGACTGGAGAGCGCCGCCGCGCAGCGGTTGTGGGTCGACCACTACATGCCGCCTGCCGCCAATGCCGTGGTGTCCACGGCCGGCCTGAACCGCCTCCGCTTCAACCCCCGCATCGGCGTGTGAACCCGTGACCCTCATCACCGACTTCTCGATCGCGCAGCCGTCCGCCCGGCTGATCACGGACGACCGGACGACGTTCGGCCCGATCTCCAGGCCGAAGCCCGGCGCGTGGCGCCTGATCGACTACGAGACCGAGCTGTTCAGCGGCCGGTTCCTGCAGGCATCCGACCGGCAGGCCGCCGTGCTGACGGTGCCGCTCGATTGCGACGGCTGGCACGCGGTGTCGATCGGCATCGCCGGCACCGGCGTCAAGCGGGGGCCGGCCTCGATCGAGGTGCGGCTCGACGGCGACGAGCACTGGCAGTACCTGCGCGCCGAGGGGTGGATCGACTACGTGGAGGAGCCGTGGATCATCGCCGACCTCACCGGCCGGTCGCTGCAGGTGCGCTTCCCGCAGCAGGGACGGGGGCCGGTGCTGGCGCGCCTGTGCTCGGTGCGGGCCGTTCCCGTGCGCGACGAGCACGTGCGGGAGCTTGCGGCCGAGCAGCCGCGGCCGCCGATGTTCATCCACGACAGCGCCGTCGCCGAGCCGGGCGCGGAGGCCATCGAGCGGCTGTTCCGGCCGTACGCCGGCAGCGCGTGGACGTCGGGCTGCTACGGCGTGTGCGGCGCCGACTGCGTCGACTACCCCACCGAGGTGGGGAACATCAACGGCCAGGACGCGTGGGATGCCGAGGAGGGCTACCTGGGCAGCTACGACGTGGTTACCAGGATGATGGCCCAGGGGCTCGACCCCTTGCAGGTGGCGATCGACAGCGCGCACGGAGCGGGGCTGGCGCTGATCGTCTACCTGCGCGTGCAGCTCTGGACCTGCGAGCCGCCGCTGGACCACCAGTTCCGCTCCCGCTTCTACGCCGCGCACCCGGAGTACTGCTGCGTGGAGGCCGACGGGGTCGCCGACCACAGCAAGCTGAGCGTCGCGTTTCCCGAGGTGCGCGGACAGCTCAACGGCATCATGCGCGAGTCCCTGGAGCGCGGCGCCGACGGCGTGTCCCTGTGCTTCGCGCGCGGCTTTCCGCTGGTGCGCTACGAGCAGCCGGTGCTGGACCGCTACCGGGAGCGCTACGGCGGTGACGCGCGCGAGCTGGACGACCGCGACGAGCGGCTGCGTGCCGTCTGGGCGGAGATCACGACCGAGTGGATCCGGGAGATCCGCGAGCTGCTGGATGGATTCGGGCCGTCCGAGCGGTACGAGCGGCGCAAGCTGGCGCTGATCGCCGGTCCTGACATGGAGTGGTGCCTGGGCTACGGGATCGACGTGGGCGCCTGGGGCCGGGCGGGGCTGGTCGACGTCGTCGCGCCGTACCCGCGCGGCATCGAGCGCCGGGAGGACATCGGTGAGCTCCTGGTCGACGGAGTGGGGCAGTACGCGAAGGCGATGGAAGGGACCGACGTGGAGTTGGTCCCGTCACTGGGCAGCTTCGCCGACCACGCGATGACCGTCCGGGAGTTGCGCACGCGCGCCGACGGCTGCTACCGCCAGGGCGCCACCGGCCTGAGCCGTTGGGACACCGACCACTGGATGATCCACCTGGGACTGGAGAGCGCGGCCGCACAGCGCCTCTGGGTCGACCACTACATGCCGCCGGCCGCCAACATCGTGGTCTCCACCGCCGGCCTGAACCGCATCCGATTCAACCCCCGCATCGGAGTGTGACCGCTGCCGGGGCGAGCCGCATGCTCAGTCCCTCGGCCTGGAGTTCGGCGCGGTAACGCTTCTTGGTTCCTTGTTATCGCTGACGGGCCTGGGTGTAGTCGGTGTCGTCGCGGATCGTCGCGTAGTCGTGTCGGTCGATCAGATGGCACCAGACTGCGACATCCGGGAGTCTGAGCCGATAGGGACGCCCCGTCGGAGGTCTCCATGCCGCGACCTCGACCATGGCCGTACCAAGGCGGATCACCTGCTCCAAAGCGGGACGAAGATCGGTGTCGTTGGACATCAGAATCCCGACATCGTACTCCCCTCGGACCGCCATCATGGCAAAGTCGAGGGCCATATGAACATCGACTCCCTTCTCCTGCGCCTTGGACGCGGGGTAGTCAGCGGGATAACGAAACGGCCGCGTCGTCACTTCCACAAGAGGCAGCCTTCTCCAGGCGGCTATCTGACGCGAGGCCGCACCGTACCCCTTGGGATCCCTGGAACTGTCCGGCAGTCCGCGGTACACGCGGACTTGGTGCAGAACGCGATCCGAGCCGTGACTCATCCTGACGATGAGCCGTCCAAGAGCGTCGGGGTAGATCTGACCCGCCCAGTGCGGGGCGGTCTCGTGGTCGTGAAACATCCCTCGGGCTCGCCGATAGACGTTCTGGTAATCCACGAACAGCACCACGCGTTTCGCCATAGCGTTCTTGGACAAAAAAAGCCCGCCAGTTCGAGCCACTGAGGACCCGGACGGCGGGGAGGTTTAGATCACCGTACCTTGAATCCACGACAGTGGCAAATGGCCGCCCGAGCGAGGCTGTTGCCGATGTTCACCGCCGACTGCGCCCACTACGACCCCCAAGGCGGGGAGCATCAATCGGCCAGGGTCGGGAGGAGGGCTACGGCCGAGAACAACCGGTGAGGCGGGCCAGGGTATGCGTGATGGACAAGGCGGCAGGGTGGCTCGAGAAGCACGAGGCGGGCCGCTTCGTTTTCCGCTATCTGGAAACCTACTCCGGTCCGCCGGTCTCGCTGTCGATGCCGGTCGCGCGGCGTGAGCATTCGTTCGATTGTTTCCCGCCGTTCTTCGAGGGCCTCCTGCCGGAAGGAATAATGCTGGAAGGTTTGCTGCGCCAGCGGAAGCTGGACCGCGACGACCTGTTCGGTCAGCTTCTCGCGGTCGGTGAAAACATGGTCGGGGCGGTAACGGTCGTCGAGGAGACGGCCTACACTGGTGTCTGATTCAACGACGGCACACGGCTCGGAGCGGTCACTCAATCCACCAACGTGCTACTCTGTCCGTACGGTGTCGTCTCCCCGCCAGCTTCGGGGTGCCGGATACCCCGACCTGAAACCGCTGCTCGACGTGTACCTGGCCGAGGTGCGCGAAAGGCTCGGGGCGGACGTGTCCGCGGTCGCCCTCTACGGTTCGGTTGCCCGCGGCCAGGCGCACGCGGCCAGCGACATCGACCTGTTCGTGGTCCATTGCGGCGAGCGGGCGGCCGTATTCGAGGTCTTCCTCGAGGTGGCGCTTCGGTTGCGGGGCCATCCGCTGGTAGCGGAGCTGCAGGCGCGCGACGCCCCGACCGAGCCGTATCCCGTGTTTCGTTCCGAGGAGGAGTTGGCGGATACGCCATGGCTCCTGCTGGACGTCTGCGACCACGGCATCATCCTGTTCGATCCACGCAAGGTTCTGGCGCGCAAGCTGGCGAGCCTGCGCGCACGCCTGCGCGCACGCCTGCGCGAGCTCGGTTCTCGCCGCATCGAGCTGGCCGACGGCTCCTGGTATTGGGACCTGAAGCCCGATATGCGGCCCGGCGAGGTCATCGCCTTGTAGGCGGAAGGCTGTCATGGACAACGGGGAACGCGGCCGGAGGCTGATGGCGATGGCGACCGAGTCACCACAAGGAGAGCCCACGGTGAGCCGGTCTCGTCTTTCGATCCATGAGCTGACGCCGGAGCATCGTGACTGGAACGATTATGTTGACCTGATCGACGGCGAAGGTCAGGGACGATGGGCGTTCGACGCGCACTTCAAACCGTTTCCGCGCCACCATGTTCTGGCAAGACAGGAAGGCGACATCGTCGGCTTCATGATGTATGTCGTCTGGGAAATCGGTCCCCATGATCGCGACCATCCGCCTCTGGTCGTCGACGGGCGGAAACTCACGGAAGCGAAGATCATAGCGTTCGGAGTGAAGGAGGCGTACCGCAGACAGGGCGTCGGCAGGGCGCTCCAGCAGTACGTGATACGACGAGCCAGGGCGCTCGGCTGCTACCAAGTGCGATCGGTCAGCGGCGCAGACCATCCCGCGAACCGGCAGCTCAAGCTGGCCATGGGGTTCGCCGTGGAGCCGATGGAGCGCGACAAGCCGACGCTGGCGTTCGTCATGCCCCTCAAACCCCGGTAGCGGCAGCGCCCCTACAGCGCCGGACCGATCGTCGTATGATGCGGGCAGCCATGGGACGAACTCAACTCGCACCTGAACTGTTCGAGACGATCGACTGGCGCTGCATCGGGCCGCACCGCGGCGGCCGGGTGGTGGCGGTCGCCGGGGACCCCTCGCATGCCCAGACCTTCTACTTCGGCGCCTGCGCGGGCGGGGTCTGGAAGACGACCGACGGCGGCACCTACTGGGAGAACGTCTCCGACGGCTTCTTCGGGACGGCCGCCGTGGGCGCGATCGCGGTCGCCGGCGCCGACCCCAACGTCGTCTACGCCGGCACGGGCGAGGCGTGCATCCGCGTGGACGTCTCGCACGGCGACGGCGTCTACCGCTCCACCGACGGCGGCGCGACCTGGAGCAACGTCGGCCTGACCGACACGCGCCACATCGGCCGCATCCGCATCCATCCGGAGGACCCGGACCTGGTCTACGTTGCCGCCCTCGGCCACGCCTTCGGCCCCAACGAGCAGCGCGGCGTCTACCGCTCGCGCGACGGCGGCGCGAACTGGGAGCGGGTGCTTCACCGCGACGCCGAGACCGGCGCCATCGACCTGGTCATCGACCCCACCAACCCGCGCGTCCTGTACGCCGCCCTCTGGCAGGTGATCCGCCGGCCGTGGATCCTCGAATCCGGCGGCCCCGGCAGCGGCATCTTCAAGTCGACCGACGGCGGCGACACCTGGACGGAGATCACCGCCAACCCCGGCCTGCCGGAAGGCATCAAGGGCCGCATCGGCATCGCCTGCTCGCCGGCCAGGGCCGGACGCGTCTGGGCGATCGTCGAGGCGGAGAAGGGCGCGCTGCTGCGCTCGGAGGACGGCGGCGCCAACTGGGAGGTGGCCAGCACCGAACGCGAGCTGCGCCAGCGCCCCTGGTACTACCACCACGTGTTCGCCGACCCGCAGGACGCCGACACCGTGTGGGTGCTCAACCTGGCCGCCTGGAAGTCCACCGACGCCGGCAAGACCTTCACCGCGGTGTCGATGCCGCACGGCGACAACCACGACCTGTGGATCGATCCGGCCGACCCGCGCCGCATGATCGAGGGCAACGACGGCGGCGCCTGCGTCTCCTTCAACGGCGGCGACACGTGGTCGTCGATCTACAACCAGCCGACCTCGCAGTTCTACCACCTCACCACCGACACGCAGTTCCCGTACCGGGTGTACGGCACGCAGCAGGACAACTCCGCGATCAGCGTGCCCAGCCGCTCGGACAAGGGCATCATCCGCATGAGCGACTGCTACACGGTCGGCAACTCGGAGAGCGGCCACATCCAGGTGCGACCGGACAACCCCAACATCGTCTACTCCGGCGCCATCGGCAGCGCCCCCGGCGGCGGCGGCGTGCTGCTGCGCTACGACCACGCGACCGGGCAGATTCGCATCATCACCGCCTGGCCGGAGGAGTACTCCGGCTACGGCCCCAAGGACCTCAAGTACCGCTTCCAGTGGACGTACCCGATCCTGATCTCGCCGCACGACCCCGACGTGCTCTACATCGCCGGCAACGTGCTGTTCCGCTCCACGGACGACGGCGCGAGCTGGGAGGTCATCAGCCCCGACCTGACCCGCGACGACCCGAGCAAGCAGGAGGCCTCCGGCGGCCCGATCACCAAGGACACCACCGGCGCCGAGCACTACTGCACGATCTTCGCCTTCGTCGAGTCCCCGCACACGCAGGGCCTGTTCTGGGCCGGCTCCGACGACGGGCTCATGCACCTGTCCCGCGACGGCGGCGCCAACTGGCTGGAGATCACGCCGCCCGAGCTCCCCGAGTGGGCGACCGTGGCCACCATCGAGCTGTCCCCGCACGATGAAGCGACCGCCTACGTGGCCGCCTTCCGCTACAAGCTCGACGACTACCGGCCGTACGTGTTCAAGACCGCCGACCACGGCGCCACCTGGACGCAGATCACCGGCAACCTGCCCGACGACGACTTCACGCGCGTCATACGCGAGGACCCGGAGCGCCCCGGGCTGCTGTACGCCGGCACCGAGCGCGGCCTCTACGTCTCAGGCGACGACGGCGCCTCCTGGCAACCGTTCCAGTGCAACCTGCCGGTCGCGCCGATCCACGACCTGGCGATCCGCGGCGACGACCTGATCGCGGCCACCCACGGCCGCTCGTTCTGGATCACCGACGGCCTGGCGCTGCTGCGGCAGTTGGCGGCAGGCGAGGTCGCCCCCGTGCACCTGTTCGCGCCTGCCCCCACGCTGCGCATGGCCGGTGACGCCGACCCCACCGCAGTCTCGCCCAAGCAGTACATGGTCGGGCTCGGCCAGCCGGGCACCCTCTACGTCACGCAGAAACCCGGCGGCGGCTTCGAGCGCCGCATGCTCGACTGCGGGGCCAATCCCCGCTCCGGCGTGGTCCTGCACTACCACTTCCAGGAGGAGCCGGAAGGCGAGGTCACCCTGTCGTTCCACGACGCGGACGGCCAGGAGATCCGCAGCTTCTCCAGCGTCGAGCCGAAGACGCCCGAGGAGGAGGAAGGCAAGGAGCAGCCTCCCAAGGACCCGGTGGTGCCGGCCAAGGCCGGCATGAACCGCTTCGCGTGGGACATGCGCTACCCCGGCTCGCACCCGATCACCGGCACCACCGACCGACCGCCGGGGCCGCTCGCCGCGCCCGGCCGCTACGAGGCGCGCCTCACCGTGGCGGACACCACCCACCGGCAGCCGTTCGAGATCCGCAGGGACCCGCGCCTGGAGGCGACGCAGGAGGACCTGGATGCGCAGTTCGAGCTGGCGGTGAGGATCCGCGACAAGGTCTCGGAGGCCAATGACGCGGTCAGCGACTTGCGCAGCGCCTGCCGGCAGACGGACGAGTGGGCGGGCCGTGCCAAGGACGGCCCCGGCGAGCAGCCGGTGGCCGACGCGGCGTGCTCGCTCAAGAAGGAGCTCACGGCGATCGAGGAGGAGCTGGTCGAGCCGCGCGCCGAGGGGGCGCTGAACCGCCTCAACTACCCGGTCAAGCTGGTCGCCAAGCTGAGCGCCCTGACCAGCGTGGTGACCAACGCCGACGCGGCGCCGCCGAAGCAGGCGTACGAGGTGTACGACCACCTGGCCGGCCAGATCGACGCGCAGCTCGCCCGGCTCAAGGAGACCCTGGACAGCCGGCTGCCGCCCTTCGCGGACCTGCTGCGCGAGCACCAGGTGCCGGCGGTGGTGCCCGGCAGCGAGCCGGTCTCGGACGCGCCGGTTGCCCCCGCCCGGTCTGAGGTATTCTGAGGACGCCCGCGGATCGATGCCGGGCAGGCAGCGACGACGAAGCCGCAAACAGAAGAAGCGGTCCCAGCAGCGGCCCCAGCAGCGCGGCCTCGATCCCGGGCGTGCGCTGGCCGAGGCGCGCCGGAGCCTGGACGACGGCGACCCCCGCAAGGCCCTGGAGTTGCTCCGGCGGGTGTCACGGCAGGACGGCGCGCCGGCGGTGCCGCCGCTGTGGCTCTTCTGTGCCTGCGTCGAGCGCGCGCGGCAATTGCACCGCAAGGGATCGGCGAAAGAGGCCGCGGCGCTGCGGAGCCGCGCCCAGCAGCATCGCGCGGCGATCGACGTCGGGACTCTCGCGGAAGAGGACCTGATCCGCTTTCTGCGCTGTCTGGAGGCGCGCGACGCCGTGGCGGTCTACGCCGAGCACCTTGCCGTCGGGCCGCCGCTGCCCGCGGCCGAGCGGGCGGTGGCCGATCGCCTGGTGATCGACCGCTCCTGGGATGGCATCGAGCACCTCGCCGCGGATCACCCGCTCCGGCGGGACGCCGAGCCGGTACGGCGCAGCCTGGACGACATGGACCGCGGTGACTGGGCGGGCGCCGCACGTCTCCTTGCCGGCGTGGCGCGCCGCTCGCCGTTCGCTCCCTGGCGGCTGTTCTGCAAGGCCATGGGATGCTTCGCCGCCGGTGACGAGCACGGTCTGCGGCGCACCATCGACCTGCTGCCGGAAGACTTCGCGCTGCGCGGCACGGTGGCCGAGCTCAGGCGTTCCGCCACCGGTGCCGGGCCGGGGGGACCGGAGGCGGTGCGGAGGGTGCTCGGCACCCGGACCGCGCCGGTCGCGGCTTGCGCCGCCAGCATGACCCAGGCGATCCACGCCGGCGCTCCGCATGAGATCGAGCGGCGCCTGGTCAGTCTGGCCGACGCCGTGTACCCGGACGACCCCGTCCTGGCGCGGATCGATCTGCTGATGATCGCCTGCGTCGCGACGACCCAGGACGCGCTGTCGATGGCTGCGCTCGGTCGCATGATTGGCGGCATCGTGCCCCTGGACCGTCTGGAGCTCGTCATGGCGCAGTCGGGCCTCCTGATGCAGGAACTGGACGCCGACCTGTGGGAGCCCGACTGTGCCGAGGACTACCTCGAATTGCTGCCGATCGCGTTCCCCCGCCTGGCCGATCGGGCGTTGGCGCGCTCCAGCGTGCTGGAGTCGCTCGCGCGCGCCGGCGTCAGTACGGGAATCGGTCCGCACCTCCTCGATCCCGAGGCGGTGGAGTCGCTCACGGTCCTGCTGGGCACGCGCCCCGAAGACCCGGCGACGATGCTGGTCGACCTGATGATGGCCAGCCTGGCCGCCGATCCGGAGTCGCCGACCGCGTACCGTTTTCTGCTCGATCTGCTGCGCCGTCCGTCGGTCGGCAGCACCGGACGGGTGCGGGGCATCCTCGAGGAGCTGGCGAAGAGCCAACCCGACGACCCCGATCCGTGGCTGGAAATGGTCACCCTGGACTACTCCCGGAATGCGTACCGGCGCGCGGAGAGGGCGCTGGCCGAGGCGCGGCGGCGCGCCCCGTACGACGAGCGGATCCTCGACCTGCAGGCGGCGGGGTTTCTCAAGTCCGCCGATCAGAGCTGCAAGCGAGGTCGGTTCGAGCTCGCGGAGCGGGACCTGGAGCGCGCCGCGAACCTGCGGCGCCGGCGGCTGGAGCCGATCCTGGGCGTCAAGCGCCTGGTGCTCGACGTGGTCCGCGCCGGCAGGAACGTCGCCGCGGCAGCCGCGCCGCACCTGCGGGCGTTGCCGCCCGCTGAGCGACTGAGAATGCTGGCCGTGGCGATCCACGATCTGGAGGAGAACAGCAACCTGTCGAACCCCGATCCCACGATGGCCTCCGCGTTGCGGCGGGTTCTGGCGCGCGGTGCGCGCGCCATCAAGAAGCTCGCACCCGATGAGGCGCTCGGCCTGATCGCCGATCTGCCGTCCGACTACCGCGTGCTCTACGGGAGTCTGCGGATCGCGCCGGTGCTGGCCGACTGGTGGGGCGCGGTGATGGCCCGGCTCGAAGGCGACCGCCTCCTGGCGTGCTTCGACACGCTGATCGCCTGCGGCGGGCAGAAAGCGGTGCGGGCGGAACTGTACCGCCGCATGCCCGGCAACCGCGCGATTCGACGCGACTCCCTGCTGCAGTTCTACCTGGCGGTGGTCCGCTACCTGGAAGGCGCCGACCGCCACTCCCTGCTCTTTGCCGAGGTCCTGGACCAGGCCGAACCCGGCGAACACCAGCGCATGCGGGCCGCGGCGTCCAGACTCGCGCAGGTCGTCGTCGGACCGCTGCGGCTTGCGCTGCAGCGCTTCGACTTCGACATTCTGGACACTGTCCTGCCGCCGTTGCCTCCGTTGCCGGCGTTTCTGGAAGAGATCAACCGCACGCAGCCGCCCGTGGGCCCTGCCGCGATCGGGTCCCCGGAACCCAAGGAACTCGAAGAACCCGAGGAACCGGCGGAACCCGAGTCGCCGCTCCCGGAGCTGGTGCCGGCGCTGCGCAAGGCCGCGCGGGACGGACGGTTGGACCCGTCGGCGCAGGGGCTGCTGTTCGCGGACGAGGCGATCATGGCCATCGTCGACCGCCTGGAGACCATGATCGACGGCGCCGACCTGCGCGGAGCCCCGCCCGAGGTCATGCGAGAGGTTGCCGGCGCCGCGCGTACCGATCCGGAGATGGGTCGCATGCTGGACGAGTTGGCCGACTGGTGCACGGCCGGGCAGCGCGACGTGTCGCCGGAGCTGGCCGCCATGCTGTTCACCACACCGACCGGCGCCGACGCCGGCAAGGAGCGACGCTGATGTTGGCGCACTACCTGACGCTGGACCTCTCTCCCGGCGCCTCGCAGGAAGAGATACGCCGGCGGTACCTGGAACTGACCCGCGCCCATCCTCCGAGCCGCGATCCCGATCGCTTCCGGCGCATCGCCGCCGCCTACGAAGCGCTGCAGGACGATCGTACGCGCGTGCGGACGGCCATCTTCGGGATGGCCTCCTACGGCGACTGGGAGCTGGCGCTGGACGCGCTGGTGCAGGCTCGGCAGGGCTCGCGCATGGCACCCGGCCTGCAGGCGCTGTTGGCCGCGGAAGGTCTGGCCGCGGAAGGGCCGTCAGCGGAAGGTCCGTCGTGATGAGGCGGGCCGACATCCGGGCGACCGGCGCCGACCGAAGTCAGGACGGGAACCGTGATCAGGAAGCCGCTCGCACCTGGAAGGAGCGGGCGCTGGACGACTTCAGGCGGTGGCTGGACGAGCTGGAGGAGATTCCGCCGGCCGCGGAAGGGGAGCCGCCGTCCTGCGACCTGCACGACCTGTTCTCCGAGCTGGCCGCCCTGCGCCAGGAGGTGCGGCTGCAGAATCGGGAGCAGTCGCGGGCCGGCCGGGAGCTGGCCAACGCCGCGGCGCGCTACGACGCGATCGACCGCACGGCGCGGCGTCGTGACGAGGAGCTGGACGCGCTCGAACGACGTGTCTCGCGCGCCGCCGAGGACCGCTGCCTGCTGTCGGTGCTGGACCTGCGTGACGCCTTGGTGCGCGGCCGCGAGGCGGCGCGGCGGCTGCGCAAGGCGGGGAAGAAGGCCGGCAAGACCGCCGGGAAGAAGCCGGGACGCAAGCGGGCGCTCCCGCGCAAGCCGTTTCGCCGCCTGCAGCCGGCGATCGCCGGCGTCGTGGACGGCTACGAACTTGCGCTCAGGCGCTGCGATCGAACGCTGGCACGGTTCGGCGTCCATGGCGTGCCCGCCGTGGGGCTTCGGTTCGATGCCCGCACCATGCACGCGGTGGAGACGCGGCGGGTGGCGGGTCGCGAGGACGGTGTGGTCGTGGACGAATTCGTCAGCGGTTTCGTGCGCGACGGCGAGGTGTTGCGCCTGGCCGAGGTCGCGGTGAACCGTGTGCAGGGAGCGGAGTGATGGCGTTGAATGGGGAGCCGGTCATCGGCATCGACCTGGGCACCACCAACTCGGAGGTGACGATCATCGACGGCGGAGCGCCGCGCATCGTCGGCAGCGGCGACGAAGCGATCCTGCCCTCGTGCGTGGGACTGAACGAGTCGGGCGACATCATCGTCGGGCGCGAAGCGCGCAACCAGCATGCCGTCGCCCCGGAGCGCACCGTGCTGTCCATCAAGCGGCTGATGGGTTCCGACACCCGCGTGCGCATGGGGCCGGAGGAGTACCGTCCCCCGGAGATCTCCGCGTTCATCCTGAAAGCGCTCCGGGAGCGGGCGGCCGGCGCCCTGGGCCGGCCGGTCAACAAGGCGGTGATCACGGTGCCGGCGTACTTCACCGACGCCCAGCGGCAGGCCACGCGCGAGGCGGGACAGATCGCCGGCCTGGAGGTCGTGCGGATCATCAACGAGCCCACCGCTGCCGCCCTGGCATACCATGCCGGTGACGAAGGGGAGCGCAGGGTGCTGGTCTACGACCTGGGCGGCGGCACATTCGACGTCTCCGTGGTGAGGGTCGAAAGCGGGGTCGTCGAGGTGCTCGCGACCAGCGGCGACAACCACTTGGGCGGCGACGACTTCGACGCGATCGTCCTGGATCGCCTGAACGGTCACCTGGAAACCGAGCTGGGGCTTGGCGACGCCCGCGGGGACCGCCTGCTGCAGGCCCGGCTGCGACGGACGGCGGAGCGGGCGAAGGTCGAGCTGTCCCGTCAGCCGTACGCGGTCGTGGAAGAAGACCACGTGACCACGGTCCGCGGCGCGGCGAAGCACCTCTCCTGGGAATTGAGTCGCGCCGACTTCGAGGGCGCGATCGAGGAGTTGCTGGGGCGGACCATGCAGGCGGTGACCACCGCGCTCAACGACGCGGCGATCCGCCCGAGCGATCTCGATCGCGTGCTGCTGGTCGGCGGATCGACGCGCATTCCGCGCATCACGCAACTCCTCGCCGAGCGTCTGGGACACGAGCCGCATGGGGAAGTGGATCCGGACCTGTGCGTGGCGCTCGGAGCCGGCATCCAGGCGGGAATCGAAATGGGATACGACATGCCGGCCGTGCTGGTCGACATCACCCCGTACACGTTCGGCACCAGCGCCATTGGCGAGCTCGACGGGCGTCCGTACCGGGACATGTTCGTGCCCCTGATCCGGCGCAACGCGAAGCTGCCGGCCATGCACACCGAGACGCTCTACACGGTGTTCGAAGACCAGGACACCGTGAAGCACCGGGTATATCAGGGCGAGGATCCCGACGCCCTGAAGAACGTGGAGATCGGGACCTTCCTGTTCGAGGGCCTGAATCAGCAGCAAGGGGCTCGCGAGCGCGGCATCCAGTTCACCTACCACCTGGACCTCGACGGCATGCTGAACGTCCATGCCGTGGAACGGGCGACCGGCCGCGAGCTCAGGGGCGTGATCGAGCGGGCCATCGGAGGAGCCACCGAGGAGGCGCTCAGCGCCTCGAAGGAGCGGGTCGCCGCCCGCTGGGGCGCAGAGGACGAGGACACCGAGGTGCCCGCGCAGACCGACGACCTGCAGGCGCCGCCGGAGATCCGGGACACCCTGAAACGGGCCGAATCAGCCCTCGAAACGGCCCCGGAAGAAGACCGGGAAGAGATCGTCGATCTGATGGAAGACCTGCGCGATGCCGTGAAGGCGGGGGACACGGAGCGGGCGGCCAAGGCCGGGCAGGAGCTGGACGAGATCCTGTTCTACCTGGAGTAGCCGGAGTGACGCACTGCCCGACCTGCGGCGCCGGCTACCGCGGAGGATCGCGATGTCACCGCTGTCACACGGACGTCCGACAGGTGCTGCTGATCGAACGCGCCGCGGCCGCCCTGCGGCGCCAAGCGCGCCAGGCCCTCCGGGACGGCCGCGCCGGCCAGGCCCGCGACGACGCCGAGCGCGCCTGCGCGCTGCATCGTTGCTCCGAGTCCCTGGCCGTACGCGCCGTGGTCGCGTTGCGCGAGCGGGATTTTCCGCTGGCGCTCCGGCTCTGGCGCGAATACGAGGGCAGCAAGGCGAGTGACGGCAATCGTCGCACGGTCAGGCCCGAGGCGGCTCGATGAGCAGACCGTTGGGAGTACCTGAAGTGCGGTGGGAGCGCATGTTCCCGGACGAGCTGGACCAGGCGTTCGAGCGCTGCCCGGTCCTCTACCTGCCGTACGGGCTGTGCGAGCCGCACGGCCCGCAGAGCGCGCTGGGCTGCGACGGGCTGCGCGCGCACGCGATCTGCCGCCGCGCCGCCACCGCGCACGGCGGCGTGGTCGCTCCGCCGCACTACTGGCACATCCACGAGATCGGCGGCTTCGGCATCTGGGCCAACCGCAAGGTGGGCGAGGTGGCGCGCCCGTGGCTGACGGCGGTCCCGCCATGGCTGTTCTTCAAGACTCTCTGCTACCACGTGCGCGCGGCCGACCAGCTCGGCTTCCGGGCCGCCGTGCTCTACTCCGGCCACGGCGGCCCGCACGCGCAGGACGTCGCGCGCTTCCTGGAGCTGATCCAGCCTCGGGTCGGCGCACGCCTCGCGTTCGTGGTCGAGGGCGACGACCTGAAGGACCCGTCGAGCCCGTTCGAGCACGGCGAGTGGGCCGACCACGCCGGCAAGGGCGAGACCTCGCAGCTCTGGGCGGTCGAGCCCGACGCGGTCGACCTGTCGCGCCTGCCCGCGCCGGACGAGCCCGGACCGCACTTCGCCATGGATCCCAGCGCGCCCGAGTCCTCCCGGCGCAGCGGCGAGGCGCTGCTCCGCCACAAGACCGCCTATCTCGGCCGCGTGGCCGCCGGCCTGCTGGCCGAGCACGAGCGGCTCGCCCCGAAGGCGAGGCTCCTCACCTACGCCGAGGTCGAGTCGCTCTGGTCCGAGGTGGTCGCCCCGCAGTTCCCGACCTTCGCCTGCATGCAGGACGGCGACGGCACGGTCCCACCCGACTCCCGCTGGCACGCCAACTGGCGCGTTCCGAAGGCGCTATGACGGAGGAACCATGGACACGGCGCAGGTGAAGCTCATCGTCGAGAAGCACGCCGACGGATATGTCGCGTATCCGCTGGGACTGAAGGGAGTAGTTGTCGGTCAGGGCGACACCTATGAAGACGCCGTAACCGACGTCAAGTCCGCGATCGCGTTTCACATCGAGACGTTCGGATCCGAAGTGTTCGAGGACGATGCGCCGACTTTGGAGGTCTACGACGGCGCGCGAGACTGACGATCTCGGTTGTGGCCCCGCACGATTGCCTTTGTGGCAAGCGGTGGTTGCGGAGCGGCCGGGTGGAATGACGCCGAGCGGAGGATTGTGAGGTCCGCACCGTCGGCGGGCGCGACGACGGCCCGTTCGAGGATCCGCTGCACGCGCTCCGCACCGATCTCGGCACGCGCATTCACTACGACGTAGAGCTGACGGTCGCTCAGCCGGTCGAGCTGGCCCAACTCATCGAGCAGCGCCTGCGCCGGTGCCTCGTCTGCGGCAGTGTGGCTGACCTTGACATCGTACAGATGATCCCGGATCAGGAACTTCACGTGGCCGATCGCGTCCGCCTCGTCGCTGACTTCGGCGCCGACCGTGCGCACCAAGCGGGCGGCGGCTGCGCGGGCGCCTCCCCCGGCTGCGTCCACCCGAACCTCGGCGTCGAGCCAGGCGAGCGCCTCCTCGCCCGCGCCGTAGCGCGCGTAGTCGATGCCGAGCTCGCACGCGCCGGCATCAGCGGTCGCCGGATGACCGGGATCGCAGAGCGCATCGACCCATCGAGTCACTCCAGCCGGCGTGCGCCCGTCCTGACAGAGTACGGTCTGCCCCGGCACAGGGATGCCCGACCCGCTGCCGGATGCGGCCAGAGAGGGCGGATCGGTCACCAGATCCCACTTGCTCGCCACCAGCAGCGGCGCCTCGCGGAGCTGTTCCAGGAACAGATACGCGACGTCTCCGGACCACGGAAGCGGTTCACCCGCCTGGAGCCGGATCAGCAGCCGCGCGTCCACCATCGCCGTGAATGACACCCGATCGACCGGCCCGGACGCCGACCCGAGCAGCGGCCGCACCACGGTCGCGACCAGATCGGCGCAGGACCCCACAGCCTCCGCGAACACGTGCTGCGAGCCGTCGCGGCGCGCCTCCGCCAGCAACTCGACCAGATGATCGTAGCGACAGCAGAAGCAGCCGCCTGTCACCTCGCGGGTTGGATGCGAGCCCTTCAGGAACGCCGTGTCCACCAGAAGCGTGCCCTGGTCATTGGTGATGACGGACGCCGCCTCTCCACGCTGCCGCAGCAGCTCGCAGGCGCTACGAATGGCCGTGGTCTTGCCACTGCCCAGGAACCCGCCAACCAGATGGACCGTCACGCCCGCCATGGTACCAGTCTGTTGGAACAAGACGGGAACTGGCGAAGTGGGAGAAATGAGCATCGAGACGGCGTTGCAGGCGGTTCCCGACGAGATCCGGAGATCTGGCGGCGGACGTGTGCGGACAACGCGGACCATCCAGCGCCGCCGTCCCAACACGGGGGAGTAGTGCAACGGCGGCTGTGGGCACACACGCGACAATCAATCAATCAACGCAAACCTACTCGCCCAAGAGCCGATGCTGCGCCCACCGTGCTAATTGCGCCGTCCAAGGGTGTCGTCCACTCGTCGAATACCGATCAGCGAGGGGGGCTGGCGCGCTGGCGACCCTCGAACTCCGCAAGGAGCCACACGCGACAGAAGTAAGAAACTATTATTCAGACGAGAGTTATCCCTGATTCGCGATGCCAGCACCCTAGTGTGGATCTCAGCTTGATGGCACCCCACATTACGTGCCACACTGCTACCGACCGATCGTGATGCACGACGGATGGCTCCTAAAGTAGTCACTAATCGATTGCGACGGTCAGTGGCTCGCCCGATAGGAGGTCGGCAGTTTGCTATTATGGAAGACTTGGACTGGTCCGATAATCCGCGCCTACCACTGCTTCGGAAAGAAGTCGAGCAGAAGGTGATCGAGCCTCTTCGGTCGCATGATTGGTCGGCAGCTATTGTGCGAGACAATGGTCAAGGTAGTTATGTCGAAATAGCGGCAAGCCGGGAGAGCGTGACCGCACGGATCGCTGTGCTATATAGCAGCAGCGAGATTTCGAACGAAGAATATGTCGAGCTGTCGAAGAGGGTCAACCGTATCTTCTTCCGAGGCGAAGCATACATGTTGGATACGTTCGCAAGGGATGTCAAAATACCGGTCGAGCCCCTAGACGACTTTTTCCCCTTTCTCGTAAGCTTGAACAAGCAGGTGGAGTCAGATCGTTCACGGCCAGTTACTCATCGTAAGACAGGTGTTCTACGACTTACGGCGGAGAATCCAATTGACGCCGTTATCGCACGTCTACAGCAGTTCACCAGCGTCCATTTGGCAACGAAGGTCGTAGAGAGACGGGCCGCCGCAGAGAGTTTCCCAATATCTTGTGATGCAACTAAGAGCAAGGCACTTGGCATCGCCTATTCGATGCGCAGCGCCCTGGACTACCTTGTGTCCACATCAAGCGACAGGCTGAACAAAAGGGTGATTAGTCTCTACTACGGCACCATGGCACTTGCTCAGGCGGAGATGTTGGCGTCGCCGTCGGGACCAGTCGATCTGGACGAAGTCGAAAACATGACGAAACAAGGCCATGGGCTCTATACGTTGCCGGGCCAGGACGGCGGGTTTTCCGATCTACGCGTTGGAATTATCGCGACCGGATTCATGCCTCGATGGGTGCGTTTCCTGGGGCAGGACACTACAAAATATCCCAGCAAGAAAGCGCGAGAGAAAGACGTCAATAAAGAGGAGTATGCGAACATGGTGTGTCCCGTGCGCGACCTGTTCGCAGCAGTGCCAGAGATACATGACCTCTTTGCAGAGGTGTTTGGCGGACCTGCTGGATGGGTATTGGCATACTATGACATTTCCGAGGCGCGAAGTTACAGCACATTTTCGGGAAGGCAGGCAGATAGCACCTATATAAAGATAGCCGATCGGTCGGAGAGAATACCCGTGGACAAATTGCGAGAAGCCGGTTGGCCTTTGGCAGAAATTAGGCAAATAGATGACGAGTTAGAAGTTGATAGAGAAGCTGTTGAGGAACAGAATGGAAGGGTTTTTAGGGTCCGTGTAGATCATGTTGGTCACAAGTATTGGTGGGGAGTTTTGCCAATATATTCGTCGCCGTTCATGTCCGGGAAAGCGCTAATTGTTCCTACAATAGGTGGTCTCCGTGAGTATAGGACGATAGCCGCAGTGATTCTGTATGCGCTTTCGATAATGGCGCGCTATATGCCGAGTGCCTGGCAGCGTCTTGAAGGTGGCGATGAAGATCATTTTCTGGCCCTGGTAAAGGCGGCGTTGGCGGTCTGGGAGCGTGTCCTCCCCGAGCAATTCCTGGAGAGCATCACGGGAGAGAGAGTTCATACTGCGCAGCCTGGGAGCTTCCTTGCCTAATACCACCTCGGTTCGGGTGTCTCGTCGGTATCCCCGTTTCTTGTGCAGTTGGGGTTGCCCGGGCACCCCAGCGGTTGTCGGCGATCCTCGCCAGAAGCGACAATCTCAGGCATCTCATGGGTTCTCGATTAGTAACATGCAGAGTGGACTCTGGACTCTTGTCGTGGAGTGGACAGTGCGGCGGGAGATTGAGTGAGTGGACGATCCAGGGAAGAACGACGTGGAGCGGAGAAAGCTGATCGAGGTTGCCCTTCCGCTGGATGCCATCAACGCTGCGGCGGTGCAAGAGAAGTCGATTCGGCATGGACATCCCTCGACGCTACATCTGTGGTGGGCTCGACGCCCCTTGGCGGCGGCGCGGGCGGTGCTCTTTGCGCAGATGGTGGACGATCCAGCGAGCCGGCCGGAGCTGTTCGTAACCGTTGAGGAACAGCATTGCGAGCGCGAGCGGCTGTTCCTGCTGATCAAGGAATTGGTGAAGTGGAAGAACACGACCAACGAGACGAAGTTGCGGGCGGCTCGCGACGAGATCCGGGCGAGTTGGCGGCGGACGTGTGCGGACAACGCGGACCATCCACGTGCCGTCGAACTGTTCGATCCGGAGCGGCCGCCGGCGTTCCATGACCCGTTTGCCGGAGGCGGGGCGCTGCCGCTGGAGGCGCAACGTCTAGGGCTGGAGGCGCATGCGAGTGACCTGAACCCGGTGGCGGTGCTGATCAACAAGGCGATGATCGAGATCCCGCCGAAGTTCGCCGGGCGGCCTCCGGTGAACCCGGAGGCACGGGTGGATTCCGGCTTGCTGTCCCGAGAGTGGCGAGGGGCGCAGGGGCTAGCGGAGGACGTGCGCTTCTACGGGCGGTGGATGCGAGACGAGGCGGAGAAGCGGATCGGGCACCTGTACCCGAAGATTGAGGTCACGGCGGAGATGGTGCGGGAGCGGCCGGATCTCAAGCCATACGAGGGGCGGAAGCTGACGGTGATCGCGTGGCTGTGGGGGCGGACGGTGAAGAGCCCGAACCCCGCGTTCGCGGATGTGGACGTGCCGCTTGCGTCGACGTTCATGCTGTCGACGAAGAAGGGTAAGGAGGCGTACGTCGAGCCCGTGATCAAGGCGCACGGCTACCGGTTCGCCGTTCAGGTGGGTGTCCCGCGAGACGCGGTGGCTACCAGAGCCGGAACCAAACTGTCGCGCGGGGCGAATTTTCGCTGCTTGATGTCCGGCGCGCCAATCGCTTCTGACTATATCCAAGCCGAGGCTCAGGCTGGCCGCATGGGTACCCGGTTGATGGCGATCGTGGCCGAGGGTGCACGTAGCCGGGTGTACCTCTCGCCGACGCCGGAGCATGGGGCGATGCCCCATGAGCTGGACACGGAATGGACACCGGATGTGGCGTTCTATCCGCAGGCACTCGGCTTCCGCGTCGGCAACTACGGCATGACGCAATGGAGCGACCTCTTCAATCCGCGGCAACTTGCGATGCTCTCCAGCTTGTCCGGGTTAGTGAATGAAGCGCGCGAGCGGGCAAAGCGTGACGCGATCGTCGCGGGTTTGCTCGATTGCGAAACGCCGTTGTGCCGCGGCGGGTTGGGAGCTACGGCATACGCTGAGGCTGTGAGTGTCTATCTAGGATTCGCCGTGAGCAAGCAGGCCGATCTCGGGAACAGCCTTTGCAGATGGGAGCCCGTTGCGCAGTGCCCACGGCAGCTATTCGGACGGCAGGCGATCCCGATGGTCTGGGACTACGCCGAGGGCAATCCTCTTGGCAATAGCTCCGGTGGTTGGACCGTTTTTGTCGACGGAATCGTCAAGGCGTTCGCGAAGGCGTTCGAGCGCGTTACAGCGAGCGCTTCTGGGCATTCGCGACAAGCAGACGCTGGGATGCAGGGTGTCTCTCGCGACAAAGTCGTCTCCACCGACCCGCCGTACTACGACAACATCGGCTATGCTGACCTGTCGGACTTCTTCTACGTCTGGCTGCGCCGATCGCTGCAATCCGCGTTTCCGGATCTTTTCACGACGGTCGCAGTGCCCAAGACGGAGGAGTTGGTTGCCACACCCGGCCGGTACGGGGGCAGGGAGGAAGCAGAGAGGTTCTTTCTTACCGGCATGACCAAGGCGATGAACCGGCTCGCTGAGCAGGCACATCAGGCTTTTCCCGTAAGCATCTACTATGCCTTCAAGCAATCGGAGAGTACCGTCGACGCAAGGCAGGCAAGCACCGGCTGGGCGACCTTCCTCGACGCGGTGATTCAGGCGGGCTTCATGGTCACAGGCACGTGGCCAATGCGAACGGAGAATAGCAGTCGCATGCGTGGTATGAACTCCAATGCGCTCGCCACCAGTATCGTCCTAATCTGCCGCAAGCGACCCGCCGAGGCCGCGATTGCTACGCGTCGCGACGTGATTTCTTGCCTCAAGGAGGAGCTGCCCTCGGCAATTGCTCAGTTGCAGCGTGGCAACATCGCGCCGGTCGATCTCGCTCAGGCGGCGATCGGGCCAGGGATGGCGGTATACACACGCTACGCGAAGGTACTCGACGCTTCGGGAAGCCGTGTGTCGGTGGGGGATGCGCTGGCGCTGATCAACCAGACCCTGGACGAAGTCCTTGCCGAGCAGGAGGGGGACTTCGATGCCGACAGTCGCTGGGCGCTGGCCTGGTTCGAGCAACACGGCTTCGACGCCGGTGACTACGGGGTTGCCGAGACTTTGTCCAAGGCCAAGAACACCAGCGTGGCAGGCATGGTGGAGGCAGGCATCCTCCACTCAGGGGCTGGGAAGGTTCGGCTGCTGCGCCCGGAGGAGTTGCCGTCGGACTGGGATCCTACGCGGGATGACCGTCTCACCGCATGGGAAACCGTCCATCAGGTGATCCGAGTGCTGGAGAGCGGCGAGGAGGCCGCTGCCGAGTTGGTTCGCAAGCTGGGCGGTTTCGCCGAGGTCGCCCGCGAGCTGTGCTATCGCCTTTACACCGTGTGTGAGCGAAAGAAGCGCGCGGCGGAGGCGCTGGCGTACAACGGGCTGGTGCAGAGCTGGCCGGAGATCAGCCGGCTAGCGCGATCGGAAGCAACACCCGAACAGGCTGAGCTGTTTGCGGACGGTGCAGGGTAGGGACAGGATGATGATGTGCGCCGCTTTGAGATGCGCCGTCCCCGAAGACGCTGCACGCGGGAGCTGAGGAAATGTCGCTGATCTCGAAGGAGCTGCAGGACGTTTGGGACGCGCTGGGAGCAGGCAACGGCCACCGCGACGACACGCTGACGGAGGTCCGAATCAAGAACCTGCGCGGCATCCGGGATCTGCGCGTGCCCTTCGACTATCCCGTATGCGTGCTTGCCGGACCCAACGGTTGCGGCAAATCGACGGTCCTCGTGGCGTGCGCGTGCGCCTACCGTGTGCCCGGTCGCGGACCGCGGGAGTTCGTTCCCAGTACGCTCCTTCCGAATTTCACCAATCGGGAGCAGCCGGCACTTTCCGACAGCGCGCCGCAGACCGAGCTTGAGTTCCATTACCTGCACCGAGGCGACCGTGTCTCCATGGCGTGGCGGCGCGGCAAGTCCTGGAACCGGAGCTTCTTGGGCCGCAGAGGTGGCACGCAGCCGGAGCGTGCCGTCTATCTGCGGACGCTCGCCAACCTGACCAATCCGTCGGAGGTGCGGAGCATCCTGCAGCTCGCCAGAAAGCAGTTCCAGACCGGGACGCTCAGCCCCGAGATGCTGATCTTCGCCCATCGTATCCTGCCGTGGCGCTACCGCAGCCTGTCCGTCATCAGCGCCAGCGCCGCGAACGATCTTCTGTTCGCGGCGCTGGACGATGCCGCGAACACCGGATACTCCGAGTTCCACATGTCGTCGGGGGAACGAAGCATCCTGCGTATCTCCAAGGACATCTCCCTCCTTCGGAACGGGCTGGTCCTCATCGACGAGGTGGACACCGGTCTCCATCCCTATACCCAGCAGCAGACCATGCTTGAGTTGCAGCGCAGCGCTCTCCGCAACGACTTGCAGATCATCGTCGCCTCGCACAGTCCCGTAGTCCTGGACAGCGTGCCTCCTCGCGCTCGCATCTTTCTGGAACGCGACGAGACCGCCGGGCAGGTTCGCCGTGCACCCCTGTACCGCGACATCTTTCAGAAGGCTCTCTACGGACAGTCGCGGGACCAACTGTCGGTGCTCTGTGAGGATGAGGTTGCAGAGGGGGTGATACGCGGCGTGCTCGACGTGCTGAACGTCAAGCTCGGACTGCGCCACGAGGACGTGATCATCGGCAGGAACACCGGCCGGAACGAGTTTGCGGGCCACGTCCGCACGCTGGGCAAGTTCGCCAAGCTCCGGGACTTCATCCTCGTGCTGGACGGCGACTCCCGCGACTTGGAGGGCACGTTGCAGTCAACTGCCGAGGAGTATGGACACTACGTGGCGCCGCTGTTTCTTCCCGGGGATGATCCTCCCGAGCGGTGGCTTTGGGAGACGATCGGCCGGCGACGGGACGACTATGCAAGTAGGCTCGGTCTGACCGGGTCCGACCTGGAACGCGCGATGCAGGACCTGGAGCAACTCGTGGAGGGATCGGTGCGGCAGCGCGACGCCGCGAAAGCGACCGTCGGAGCACTGGCGTCCGATCTCGGTCGAACCGTTCCCGACCTCGCCCGGATCGTCGGCCAGCGAGAAGCCGAGGCGAACGCCATTCCCGAACTGCTGGCGGCCCTGACCGAACAGATCAACGCCTGGAGACGGCTATAGGCTATGCGACGGCTTCCGTCAACGATGCACCGCACGGGATGGTCTCGATCGTGTACAGGGATTTCCGGAATCTGATCCGTTTCTTGGCCAACTCCTGAAACGATCGTCGATGCGGTCTGCGGCCATGGGCGGCGACGGCGACGAACCGGACCGACGCTACGCCCCGCAGGATGCGCTCGGCCACATGCGCGCCGCCTTGCAACTGCGACGTCACCGTGCCGGGATTGAGCCCCGTGCCTTTCAGCTCCAGCGGGACGACCCACAACGGCCGACGGCTTCCGGGTTCAGCCAGAAACAGATAGTCACACCTCACGGCGTTGGGTTTCACCGGGGCCATGGGACTATCCATGTCGATGATCCGCGACAGACTGGGGGCTCCCGAAGTCTCGACCGAGCAGGCGTTCTTGCTCATTGACGTGACAAGACAGCTCGCATCGACGCACTGGTCGATCCGAGCGAGCACCGAGCTCACTCGACGCCTGTCCTGATCGCTTCGATCCGGTTGGCTATCTTCGCCCAGTCGTTGTAGAGCGACTCGGTGATCTCGCCAAAGCCGGCCGGGAAGTTGCCGGCCTCCGTGTCCAGAACGATCTCCTCGACGGTGGAGCCCGCGCCGTCGTCGGACGGCGTGAACATCCATGCGCCCACTTCGGCTGACGAGAGGGCGATATCTGATCCCACGATCCCCTCCCGCGTACTCTCGGGAAGCTCCGACAGCCGGACCAAGTTGGCGAGAGCCTCCAACATCCACTCACTATGGGTCGTCAACACCACGCGCACGCCCGAGCGAACCAAGCGGGCCAACTCGCGGGCGAACGCTGCCTGCATCGCGGGATGCAGATGTGACTCAGGCTCCTCGATGATCAGAACGTCATTGGGACGAACCAGATACCTCAAATACAGCACGACAGGAGCCAGTTCGGAAATCATGGAAGACGTACGCGTCAGCGGCAGGTCGGTATCCCAATCGGTTGGACGATAGGCGAACGACGGATAACCGGTATCGGACTGCTTCAGCCGAATGGCTCCCGCCAACAGGTTCTTTTCGAGACGACGGGCCATCCTGTCGGGCGCCTGCTTCCTTCGTTGTCCCATGCCGATGAGATCATTCAGGAAGTCGGCCAGTACCCCGGACAGCATGGGGGCACTGGTCGAACCGCGCAGCCCGGTTGTCGTTGCGCCCTGGATCAGCGTGCTGACGACCACTTGGTGACTGTGCATCATTCCGGTGCGATCGGCTGGCAGGTAGTACGCGCTGCGATTCAGGGGATTCAACACCGAATTGCACATGACATCAAGGAGTCCGTGCAGCAGGAATAGTCCACCTCGTTCCTCATCCGGGATGGCGCTGGTCGTCACCGGCAGCGACGGGACATGTCCCAATAGCCGTGCAGGTCCTCGGCCGAACTCGAAGGTATATTGCGTCTGCTCGTCATCGACCGACGCCGGGATGCTGATAATCGCCGTGGATCTTTCCTCGGCGCTTCCGCGACGGACCAATTCGTCTATGTCATTGACCCCGAAGTCGCGGCTCACTTCCCGCGCCAGGTACTCCTCGGCGCCGGTAAGCTCCTCCAGCGCCGTGCGAATGGCTCTGGCCAAGTCGTCAGGCAGCGGACGGCGTTGTTCCTTGCCGCCGGTAGACCACCATTCAGCGATGCGGGCTGCAAGCTTCCCTTCGTCCGGCCGCGGGATGGCCGACGCATCGGAGAGCCAATACGTGCGCCGCTGAAGATCGAATTCGGACCGAACGGGCGGGCCGAAGCACCGATGTAGGGCGTACACGAGCATCGCGAGGTAGGACTTGCCGGTGTTGCTTGGTCCGGCGAACACGGTGAGCGGGCGCACGTCGACGCTCGCACGCACGATGGGACCGAAGTCGGCTACTTCGATCCGGTAGTCTCCATCGTGGGCGCGATCTTCGTTTCGATTCACTTGGAACTCCGAGCGCCCTTAGCGCCTGCGTCACCGAACGACGACCGCGAGCGGCATCGGGCGCCGGTCCGCAGTTTCCTACACCGGAGCGATGGCGCGCTACCCCGGTGGTGCGCGCCGATGCCGGGATGCTCGGCACGTAAGCGGGTATCATCGTCGGCGTGAAGCTGGAAGACCTGCAAGCGCCGGCCGCAGTGCGCGGCATCGTGGCCGATTCCCTGGTGACGGTGGTAAGCGCCCGCTGGATCGGCGCGGACGCGGTGGAACTCGTCTACCGGACGGCTGACGGCGAGCTGGGCAGTCAGATCCTCTACCGCGACGATGAAGCGCGGCTGGAGATCGTCGAGCAGGGGCGGCCATGGAGCTTCGACGGCGACGGCGATCTCTTCCGGTTGGTGTCGGAGGCGTTGCGCATCCAGCTCGCCCATCTGTTCGACCCGGCGCTGGCGGTCCACACCTCGCAAGTGGACCCGCTGCCGCATCAGATCACCGCGGTCTACGAGGCGATGCTGCCGCGGCAGCCGCTGCGTTTCCTGCTGGCCGACGATCCCGGCGCCGGCAAGACGATCATGACCGGCCTGCTGATGAAGGAGCTGATAGCCCGCGGCGACCTGCAGCGCTGTCTGGTGGTCTGTCCCGGCAGCCTGGCCGAGCAGTGGCAGGATGAGCTGTACCGGCGCTTCCACCTCGGCTTCGAGATCCTCACCAACGACAAGCTGGCCGCGGCGCGCACGGGCAACTGGTTCCTGGAGACCGACCTCGCCATCGCCCGCCTGGACAAGCTGGCGCGCGACAACGCGCCGCAGGAGAAGCTGCAGGCGCCCGACTGCCGCTGGGACTTGGTGGTGTGCGACGAGGCGCACAAGATGTCGGCGACCTTCACCGGCGGCGAGGTGCGCTACACCAAGCGCTATCACCTGGGGCAGTTGCTCGGCGGGCTGACCCGTCACTTCCTGCTGCTGACCGCCACGCCGCACAACGGCAAGGAGGAGGACTTCCAGCTCTTCATGGCCCTGCTGGACGGCGACCGCTTCGAGGGACGGTTCCGGGATGGCGTGCACGCGGCGGACGTCTCCGACCTGATGCGGCGGATGGTGAAGGAGCGCCTGCTCAAGTTCGAGGGCACGCCGCTGTTTCCCGAGCGCGTCGCCCACACCATCCCATACCGGCTCTCCGAGGAGGAGGCGCACCTCTACAACGAGGTGAGCAGCTACGTGCGCGAGGAGTTCAACCGCGCCGAGGCGCTGGAGAACAACCAGCGCGCGGGCGCCGTGGGGTTCGCGCTGACGCTGCTGCAACGACGGCTGGCGTCCTCGCCGGAGGCGATCTTCCAGTCGCTGCGGCGGCGCCGGGAGCGGCTGGAGAGCCGGCTGCGTGAGCTGGAGTTGTTGCGCCGGGGCGGTCAGGCCGTGCCGCGCATCGGATTGTCGCGCGACATCGAGCTGGACGCCGACGAATTCGAGGATCTGGAGGACGCGCCGGCCGACGAGCAGGAGCAGGCGGCCGAGGAGATCCTCGACCAGGCGACGGCGGCCCGGTCGATCGCGGAGTTGAAGACCGAGATCGGGACGCTGCGGCAGGTGGAGCAGATCGCGCACCGGGTGCGGCGCAGCGGCAAGGACGCGAAGTGGCGGCAGCTCACGGGGCTGCTCGACGAGATCCTTCCGTCCGATGGCACGGCGCCCTCGACCGCGCAGGATGGACATGCGCAGAAGCTGGTCATCTTCACCGAGCACCGCGACACGCTGGCGTATTTGCGCGGGCGCATCGCCACGGTGCTCGGGCGCGAGCAGGCGATCGTGGTGATCCACGGCGGCATGGGCCGCGAGGAGCGCAGCAAGGCGCAGGAGGCGTTCCGCCACGATCCCGGCGTGCAGATCCTGCTGGCGACCGACGCTGCGGGCGAGGGGATCAACCTGCAGCGCGCCCACCTGATGGTGAACTACGACCTGCCGTGGAACCCGAACCGGCTGGAGCAGCGCTTCGGCCGCATCCACCGGATCGGCCAGACGGAGGTGTGCCACCTGTGGAACCTGGTGGCGGAGGAGACGCGCGAGGGTGACGTCTACCGCCGGCTGCTGGAGAAGCTGGAGCAGGCGCGCGAGGCGCTCGGCGGGCAGGTGTTCGACGTGCTCGGCAAGCTGCAGTTCTCCGGCCGGCCGCTGCGCGACCTGCTGCTGGAGGCGATCCGCTACGGGGAGCAGCCGGAGGTGCGGGCGCGGCTGACCACGGTGCTGGAGGACGCCCTGGACCGCGGGAAGCTGCAGGAGTTGCTGGAGGATCAGGCGCTGGCGCCGGATGCCATGGACGCCTCACGCGTGCAGCGGGTGCGGGAGGAGATGGAGCGGGCGGCGGCGCGGCGGCTGCAGCCGCACTACATCGAGTCGTTCTTCCGCGCGGCGTTCGCGCGCTTGGGTGGCTCGCTCCGGCAGCGGGAGCCGCGGCGCTACGAGATTACGCACGTGCCCGGCGCGGTGCGCAGCCGCGACCGGCTGATCGGCACCGGTGAGCCGGTGGTGGCGCGTTACGAGCGCATCGCCTTCGAGAAGAGCCTGCTGGCGCCGCCGGGCAAGGCGCCCGCGGAGTTCCTCTGTCCGGGGCATCCGCTGCTGGACTCCGTGATCGACCTGACGCTGGAGCGCCATCGCGACCTGCTGAAGCGGGGAACGGTGCTGGTCGACGACCGGGACGGGGGAACCGCTCCGCGCGTCCTGTTCTACCTGGAGCACGCGGTCCAGGACGAGAGCCGTACGCGCAGCGGCGACCGCCGGGTGGTGTCCAAGCGGCTGCTCTACGTGGAGTTGGCCGAGGCCGAGCCGCCGCGCCACCTGCACTATGCGCCGTACCTGGACTACCGGCCGTTGGCTGAGGATGAGCCCGGCATCGATGCTATTCTGGAGCGGCCGGAGTGCGGGTGGGTTGCCGGCGACCTTGAGCGCCAGGCGCAGGAGCACGCGGTCGTGCACGTCGTTCCCGAGCATCTGCAGGAGATCCGGTCGGCCAGGACCGACCTCATCGACAGGACGGAGGCCGCGGTCAAGGACCGGCTCACCAAGGAGATCGCCTACTGGGATCACCGCTTCCTGCAGATCCAGGCGCAGGAGCAGGCCGGCAAGCCCGGCGCCCGGCTGAATTCGGGCGAGGCGCGCCGCCGGGCCGAGGATCTGCGGACGCGGCTCCGTCAGCGGCTGGAACGGCTGCAGTTGGAGGCGAAGCTCTCGGCGCTGCCGCCGGTGATCCTCGGCGGCGTGCTGGTCGTCCCGCGGGGCCTGATCGCGGCCATCAGCGGGAAGCCCGACAAGCCCGAGCGCCAGGCCACCGACACCCAGGAATCCGCCGCGCGGGCGAGGGCGATCATCATGGAGACCGAACGCACGCTCGGCTTCGAGCCCACCGACCGGGAGACCGAGAAGCTCGGCTACGACATCGAGAGCCGCATCCCCGGCACCGGCCGGCTGCGCTTCATCGAGGTCAAGGGCCGCGTCCACGGCGCGGATACCATCACGGTGACCCGCAACGAGATCCTCTACTCGATGAACAAGCCGGAGGACTACCGCTTGGCCATCGTCGAGTTCCTCGACGACGGCGCCCACCGCGTCCACTACCTGCGCGAACCGTTCCGTCGCGAGCCCGACTTCGACGCCGCCAGCGTCAACTACTCCTTCAAGGACCTCCTCGCCCGCGCCGAACCCCCGCGCTGACGTAGTCCTTTCGCTGCTGCGCCTGCATAGGTAGACGCGATCGGCTCCCGAAGTTTACAAAACAAGTCGATACATGCTATTCTGTGAACTTCGAAGATGAAGGCAAAGTCCCGTTGATCGGCAGCAGGCTCAAACTGGCTCGTGGTGCTGCCGGCCTCTCCCTCCGTGCCCTGGAGGGACGGATCGGCGGTCGGGTCACAGCTCAGGCGATCGGCAAGTACGAACGGAACAAATCGATGCCGAGCTCGGGAGTGCTCATCGCGCTGGCGGACGGCCTGGGCGTCTCCGTGGAGTACCTGACCAGCGATCAGGATCTCGTCCTTGAGGCGGTCGAGTTCCGGAAGAAGGCGATTTCTCGGAAACGCGAGGAAATACGCGTTCAGGCGCAGATAGTCGACCTTGTGGAGCGTTATCTTGCCGTTGAGGAGTTGCTTGCGCTTCCGAGCGCGGAGTGGAACAAGCCTTGCGATGCTCCCTATCCCGTGGTCGGTGAACTCGCGGAAGTGGAACACGCAGCTCTCAGCCTGCGCACACACTGGGATCTCGGGCGGAATCCGATTCCGAGCATGGTCGAGCTTCTGGAGGAGTTCGGGATCAAGGTGCTTGCGTTCGACCTGAGCGCCATCGGCGGTCTGATCGCCTACGCACGACGCGGTGGCACGCGTGTCGCTTCCGTCATAGTTGTAAACTTCAAGGACTCGGGAGAGCGCCAGCGCTTCACTCTCGCCCATGAGTTGGGGCACCTGGTCCTGGCTGTGGGCGCAGACGTCAAACAGGAGGCTGCGGCTCAGCGCTTCGCCGGTGCGTTCCTCATGCCGGCTGATGCCCTGCGCATGGAGATCGGTAGACGGCGCACGTCCATCGGCTGGAGCGAACTGTTCAGCCTGAAGCGCCTCTTCGGCGTAAGCGTGCAGGCGCTCGTGTATCGGTGCCGCGACCTCGGCATCATCAACGAGTCGCTGTTCAGAGGGCTTTTTCGGGAGATGTCCAGGCTTGGCTGGCGGAGCCCTCCGTACGCGGAGCCTCAGCCGATCGCACGCGAGCAGCCGATGCGGCTGGAGCGCCTCTGTTGTCGTGCCTTGGCCGAGAGGGTGATCTCCGAAGCCAAGGCCGCGGAGTTGCTTGCCACATCGGTCGCCCGCTTGCGTACGCGGATGGAGAAGCCCCCGATGGACATGGCGGGACAGCATTCCGATGCTTGCCGCACGAGGTTCGAATGAACACGAAATGGAACTGGCCCGGCTCGCGCTGGTGGCGAGTCGATCTTCATGCTCACTCTCCGGCGTCGCACGACTACGGTAGCCAAGCCGATCGCGACGATCCGGACTGGGTTGCGTGGATTACCGCTGCCCGTGACGCCGGCCTCGATGCGATCGCCATTACGGATCACAATACAGCCGGTGGGATAGACGCCCTTCAGCATGCCGCGTTACAAGTGGAGGGCAGTCCCGTTCTGTTCCCGGGGGTGGAGATTACCGCGAGCGACGGGGTTCACATACTGGTTGTGGTCGATCCAGATCGGACGGAGCAACATGTCGAGGACTTTCTCTCGAAAATAGAGATTCCGGTAGACAAACGAGGCGACGAGACGGCCCGCTCGCCTTTCAGCGTGGAGCAAATCCTGGAGGAGTGTCCAGATGACGCTCTCATGATCGGCGCACACATCAATCAGCCCGCCGGTTTGCTCAGCCATTCCGGACAGCAGCGGATCGCCGAGTTGCGTCATGCGCGCCTTGCCGCAGTCGAAGTCGTTCCCGGCTTGGCGATCGATGAATCCTGGATCGATGGCAGCAAGCCCGAGATCGGGCACCGTATCCCGAGGCTTTGGAGCTCGGACAGCCACGGTCTCCATGAGTTCGGACGGCGCTTCACGTGGATAAAGATGACCAAGCCAGATGCCAGCGGTCTTCGCCTTGCTCTTCTGGACGGTGACGATTCAGTGCGGCCGGCGTCCGTCGGCGACGCGACTGATCCGAATATCCATGCCGCATCGGCAATCGAGAGCATCACCGTCAAGAAGGCCAGGTATCTGGGTCAAGCCAACCCGTTGACCGTCCGGTTCAACCCCTGGTTCAACACGATCATCGGCGGACGAGGTACGGGAAAGTCGACGCTGGTCGATTTCTGCCGGACGGCTCTTCGCCGAGAGCTCGAACTCGATGGCTACGACGAGTTGTGGCGTGCACTTCAGCAACGCCTCCAGGTGCCGCGCGAACGCGGACAGGAGGGCCTGCTGACGGACTCTACCGTCCTCCATCTCATCTACCGCAAGGATGGGGCCCGGTTTGAGCTATCCTGGAATCGCGACGGATCCGTTCCTTCCGTCGCGCGGTACGACGGTGATGTCCTCATTCCTGAGGATGGCGACATTCGCGAGCGGTTCCCGGTTCGTATCTACAGCCAGAAACAACTGTTCGATGTCGCTCGAAGACCTGACGCATTGCTCGACGTGATCGATGACACCGAAGCGGTGGACGGTGCGGGTCTGCACCGACGGAGCACGGAGTTGACGGCGCGCTACTTGGCACTGCGGGCGGAGGCGCGTGCTTTGCGGGCGGAAGCCGCCGACCTGCCTGCGCGTAACGCCGCGCTGTCCGACGTACGGCGAAAGCTCAACGTGCTACAGACCGGAGAACACGCGTCAGCCCTGAAGGACTATCGCAGATTCCGCCGCCAAGAAGGGGCGTGGCAGTCGATCAGGGAGAACGTGATCGATGGGGTTGCGGCCGTTGGTCGGACGGTGGAAGACCTCGTTGTGGCAGATCTGGATCAAGGAGCCGAAAGCGCGCACGATCAGGCAGATGCTGGCCTTCGGCGTGCTCACGACGAATTGACCGCGTCCGTCCAATCCTTCAAGGACGCTGTGCGACAGGCCGTCGCGACAGCCGAGCAGCGAATCAAGGCCTTGGGAAACGATCCGGAAGACCCTTGGAATCAGGCTGTTCAGGCGAGCGTGGCTCAATACCAGGCGGTGAGCAAGCAGTTGGAGGCCGCAGGCATCTCGAATCCGGCCGAGTACCGCGAGCTTCTGGATCAGCAATCCACACTGCAGGGACAGATAGAACACCTGGAACAGCAAAGAACAACGGCCCAGGAGCGTGAGGACGGCGCCGTGTCGGTCCTTGAACGGTACCGCTCGGTACGCGCTGAACTGAGTAGCAGGAGAGAGCAGTTTGCTGATCAGACTTCAAGCGAATTGGTTCGTATCCAAATCGATGCTGCCGGTGACCGGAGCAACCTTGCGGAGTTCCTTCGCAAGACCCTGGGAATCGACCACTTCGATCAAGATCATGCCGCGATCGTCCAGCGAATAGATCCGCGGCGGCAGAAGCCGTGGACCTATCGATCGTTGGACGACACGGTAGACGAGCTGCATCGGGTTGTCGCGGCAACGGGTTCTTGGGCCGCAAAGGACGGGAGGTTCGAACGGGCGCTGAAGCGGCTCCAGCCGGAACAGCTCGACCGGCTGGCGCTGTACGTTGCGGAAGATGCCGTAACGGTAAGCTTTCGTGACCAACGCCAACCGGGTACGCCGTGGAAACCGCTCGCGCACGGGTCGCCCGGCCAGCAGACCGCTGCCTTGCTGGCCTTCGTCCTGGGCTACGGCGTCGAGCCGATCATCCTCGACCAACCGGAAGACGACCTGGACAATGCTCTCATCTACGAGCTGCTCGTCCAGCGACTGCGAGAACAGAAGGCGCAGCGGCAAATCATCGTCGTTACGCACAATCCCAATATCGTCGTACATGGAGATGCCGAACTTGCCATGTCGCTGGACACCAAGAACGGCGAAGCATCGGTGGTCTGTTCGGGCGGTCTCCAGGAGCGAAGGGTACGAGACGAGATCTGCCGTGTGATGGAGGGAGGTCGGGATGCGTTTCAGGCACGGTATCGACGGATCATGGCCAGCGATGAACGCAACCGATGACTGACGCCGATCTCGTTCGACAGATCCGTCTTGGTGAGGACGGCCGCTTGGAGTACAAGCAGATCTTCTTCTCCGGCAACCGCGTTACGGAGCCCAAGAGGGACGAGATTGCCGATACCCTCGCAGCTTTGGCGAACGGCCGTGGGGGGACCTTCGTGCTGGGTATTGATGACAAGACCCGCGAGATCCTCGGTATTCCCGTGGCACGGCTGGAAACCGCCGGACGCTGGATCAGGGAGATCTGCAACGATCTGATCAAGCCGCCATTGGATAACGCTGACATTCGCAAAGTCGAAGTACGTGGAGACGACGGAGAGCTCACGCCGATGATCCGCGTCGACGTGCCCCGCAGTCTGTTCGTTCACGGTAGCCCGGGAGGCTACTTTCGTCGACTCGGGGACTCGACACGCCGACTTCAAGCCGAGTCGTTGGCACGGCTGTTTCAGGAGCGCAGCCAGAGTCGGGTGATCAGGTTTGACGAGTCCGTGGTACCCTGGACTACGCCCGAGCACCTGGACGGCAGTTTGACGGAGCGGTTCCTGCGCGACGATGTCGCCGCGACGGAAGACACGCTACGCAAACTGAGGATCGTGGGCGAAGATTCCGAGGGCGTACCGCGACTGACGCTCGCAGGCGTTCTCCTCTGCACGTCCGATCCTCAGGAATGGCTCCCGCACGCTCAGATACAAGCGGTGAGCTATGCGGGCGAACGCCACGACGTCAACTATCAGAACGACGCCCGCGACGTGAACGGGCCGTTGGACACACAGATCTCGGAGGCGCTGCACTTCGTGCGCAGGAACATGTTCGTCCGCGCCACGAAGGCGACCGCGCGGGTCGAACGCCCACAGTTCAGCGAGCGGGCGGTGTTCGAGGCGCTGGCGAATGCCGTGGCTCATCGGGACTACTCGATGGCTGAGGCTCGTGTACGCCTCCATTTGTTTGGGGATCGGCTGGAACTGTATGTACCCGGAGAACTCGCCAATACCCTGACGACGGATAGCCTGCACCTGCGGCAGGCCAACCGAAACGAGTTGATCGTCTCACTGCTCGGACGCTGTCCTGCGCCAGAGGGGCTCGGGCGCTCGCTCATTATGGACCGGCGTGGCGACGGCGTGCCGATCATCCTGCGGGAGAGTCAGGATCTGTCGGGACGGTTTCCGGAGTATACGCTGATAGATGACAGCGAGCTACGCTTGGTCATCTGGGCGGCAAGCCCCGCTGACCCCACCTGATCGACGAGGATAGAAATGGCAGTTACGAATCACGAACGAGTCGGCAAGGGTCTGGAGTTGCTGCGCGCGGGACTGGAGCCGTTCGTCCAGCGCGAGCTCAAGCGGGCGGTGCACGCAGGCGATGTGGACGAGTTTCGCTTGCGGCAGATCCTGAGCGATCCTGGTCGGCGAGGACGCTCGTCGGAATTGGACGTGCAGGTCCTGCTGAGGGTGATGTGGGACACGTGGAACGAGGTGTTTCGCGAGATCCTGGGCCACGCCGAGCGCAGCCTGGTCAGCGAGTTGCGCGAACACCGCAACAACTGGGCGCACCAGCAGGCGTTCTCGAGCGACGACGCGTACCGTGCCCTCGACTCTGCACATCGGCTGTTGACCTCGGTATCGGCGCCGCAGGCCCGCGAGGTCGACGCGCTCAAGCAGGAGTTGCTGCGGGTTCGCTTCCAGGAACAGGTCCGTGACGAGCGGCGTCGCACCGCCAGGAGCGCGTCCACCGTCGGCGCGGTTGCCGGTCTGAGGCCGTGGCGAGAGGTGGTGACCCCGCACCAGGACGTCGCCAGCGGCCAGTATCAGCAGGCGGAATTCGCCGCCGATTTGTGGCAGATCTACCTGAACGAGGGGACGGACGAGTACCGCGACCCGGTGGAGTTCTTCCGCCGCACCTTCCTCACCGACAGCCTGCGGCGGCTGCTGACCGGCGCCGTGCAGCGGCTGTCGGGCTCCGGCGGCGACCCGGTCGTGCAGCTCCAGACCAACTTCGGCGGCGGCAAGACCCACTCGATGCTGGCGCTCTACCACCTGTTCTCCGGCGTGCGCGCGTCCGGGCTGGCCGGTATCGACGAGGTGCTGAAGGGCGCCGGCACGAGCGAACTGCCCACGGTCCGTCGCGTCGTGCTTGTCGGAAACCGCATCTCGCCCGGAAATCCGGTCACCAAGTCCGACGGCACCGTGGTACGCACCCTTTGGGGCGAGCTGGCGTGGCAGCTCGGCGGCACCGAGGCGTTCGCGCGCGTGGCCGCCGACGATGAGCGTGCCACCAGCCCGGGCGACCGGCTGCGCGAGCTCCTCGTCGAACACGGCCCGTGTCTGGTGCTGATCGACGAGTGGGTGGCCTACGCGCGGCAACTGCACGATGAGAGCGACCTGCCGGCCGGCAGCTTCGAGACTCAGTTCACGTTCGCGCAGACGCTGACCGAGTCGGCCAAATCTGCGGGCAACTGCCTGCTGGTCATCAGCCTGCCCGCGTCGGATACCGATGGCTCGCCCCACACTCAGGCGGACGACGCGGAGGTCGGCGGCCAGCGGGGACGCGAGGCGCTGACCCGGCTGCGCAACGTGATCGGCCGGGTGGAGGCCGCTTGGCGGCCGGCCACCGCCGAGGAGAGTTTCGAGATCGTGCGGCGGCGGCTGTTCCAGCCGTTCCAGGGCGCAGAGCAGTTCAAGACGCGCGACGTGGTGGCGCGGGGATTCTCCGAACTGTACCGTTCGCAGCAGCAGGAGTTCCCCGCCGAGTGCCGGGAGGCCGACTACGAGCAGCGGCTCAAGGCGGCGTATCCGATCCATCCGGAGATCTTCGATCGGCTGTACACGGACTGGTCGGCGCTCGCGAAGTTTCAGCGCACCCGCGGCGTGCTGCGCCTCATGGCGTCGGTGATTCATCACCTGTGGGAGCAGGGCAACCGCAGCCCGCTGATCCTGCCGGGCGATCTGGCGCTGGACGACGGGCGCGTGCAGTCGGAACTGACGCGGTACCTGGACGACAACTGGGCGCCGATCATCGAGCGGGATGTCGACGGCGCGGACTCGCTGCCGCTGCGGATCGATTCCGATCAGCCGAACCTGGGCAAGTTCTCGGCTGGTCGCCGGGTGGCGCGGGCGATCTTCCTGGGCTCCGCGCCGACCACGGGGGCCGCGCATCGGGGCATCGAGGACCGCCGCGTGAAGCTCGGCTGCGTGATGCCGGGCGAGTCGCCGGCCGTGTTCGGGGACGCGCTACGAAGGCTGGCGACGGCCGCGACCTACCTGTACGAGGACAACGCCCGTTACTGGTACGCCACCCAGCCGACGGTCACCAAGCTGGCGGAGGACCGCGCCGAGCAGATGCGGCGCAACCAGGACCGCATCGTGCAGGAGATCGGTGCGCGCATGCGGGCCGACCTGAGGCAATTCGGTGACTTCAGTCGTGTGCATGCGTGGCCGCACTCCGGTCATGACGTGCCGGACGATCCCGACGCGCGGCTGGTCGTGCTGGGGATCGAACACCCATATGGCAAGGGCGGCGAGAGCGCGGCAGAGAAGCAGGCGCAGGAGATCGTGGAGTCACGCGGCACCACTCCCCGCATCTACCGCAACGCCCTGGTGTTCCTCGCCGCCGACACGACGCGTCTGCAGGAGTTGGACGAGGCGGTGCGCCGCTTCCTGGCGTGGGAGTCGATCGTCGCCGAGCGGGAGCAACTCAATCTTGCCCCCCAGCAGGTGCGTCAGGCGGAGACGCGGCGCGACACGGCCTCGGCCGAGGCCACCTCACGGATCCCCGAGACCTACCGCTGGCTGCTGGTGCCGGTGCAGAACACGCCGCAGAATCCGGTCACGTGGGATGCGTTGAGCGTGACGGGCACGGATCCTCTGGCCGTACGCGCTGCCCGCAAGCTCAAGGGGCAGGAAGGGCTCGTCACTGTTTATGCCTCCACGCTGCTGCGGATGGAGATGGACCGTGTCCCCCTTTGGCGGGACGACCACGTGTCCATCGCCCAGCTTGTCGAGGACTATGCCCGCTATCCGTACCTGCCAAGGCTCAAAGACCCGCACGTGTTGCTAGGCAGCATCGCCGACGGCTTGGGCCTCATCACCTGGGAACAGGACACATTCGCGTATGCGGAGAGCTTCGACGATGAAGGTGCCCGCTATCGCGGGCTGCGCTTCGCGGAGCGGATCGAGCTTTGCGAAGCAAGCGCACCGGGAGTGCTCGTCAAGCCGGAGGTGGCACGGCGGCAGATAGCTACAATAGCGGATCCGCCACCAATCGGAGGCACCGGCTCCGTGCCCAAACCGCCGCCGATCGTTGGCCCGACACCGCCGTCACCACAGCCACCGCCACCGCGGCTGAAGCGTTTCCACGGCGCCGTGACCCTGGACGCCGGTCGGGTCGGCCTCGACGCCAGCACGATCGCCAACGAGGTGATCGCCCACATGGACGGTCTGGTGGGAGCCAAGGTCACCGTGACGCTGGAGATCGAAGCCGAGCTACCGGACGGTTTCCCGGACAACGTCGTGCGCACCGTCAACGAGAACAGTAGCACGCTCAAGTTCACCGACCACGGCTTCGAACACGAGTAGCTGTTGCCATCGTTAGCATTGCTCCTCGGCGCTACAGCCGGCCAGGAGCTCGATCATCAGCAAGGCGGATGTCGCGAGGATCGTCGACACGTGGAGGACTGCGTAGACACTGCGCAGGGCTTTAGGTGACGTATTGCATCGGTCTTACTCGAGGCTCCGGAAGTGGACGGCCGCGAGCCTCGAAGTCGCGAATGACATCCGCTATCACTTCGCACAGGTCCTTGTAGACTTGCAGGGGATCATCGCCGTGAATGCCAGAAATCAAGTCAGGACACTTGCCGATGTACACGCGATCTTCATCGCTCCACTCTACCCATTTGTGGTATCGATCAATGGTCTTCATCCGCAATCCCTTGAATCGCATTGCGCACGTGGCGCTCCTGATACGATTTCGCGTCATGCCCCGGGTTACCGCTCAGTGTGACGACTCCTCGGTGGTTGTCGTGCGCGAAAATGCGATGTGATCCTCGTCCGCGTCCTCGGATTTCGTAGAATCCAGCTTTCTTCAGGTCCTGGATCAGTTCCCGTATTTTTCTGGGCACGATACCGTTTCACGTCGCGCAAACTCGTGACGCCTCGCCGGTTCTCGTGTGTCAAACGTGGTCGTATCGATTGACTCTCTGCCGGCGGTCCCGCCACACCCGATATACGATCCTGGTATGCTCATGCATGTCAACAAGGCGTCCAACCTGGAGGTCTGCCACGTCATGCACCGCTTGGATCGCGAGGGTGGTGGGCGCGAGAGCGTAGAGGTCTTCTTCCTCTGCCGCGAGTGGTCGGGAGAGCTGTGGAATCGGGAACCGCACCGGTGTGACGACCTGCGCTGGTTCCCGGTGACGGCGCTCCGGACAACACAGTTCGCTACGTCCGAGAAGCCATCGCGCTGTCCTTGGCCGGCACACCGTACTCGGAATTCGGCTGGTAGAGAGCCCAGCGGACACCATCGGAATCCTCACGTTCTGTTCTTGGCGCGTTCGGCCTCCCTGGTTCCCGACGCCCGCAGGTGCGAGATCTTGCTCAGGAGATCGAACCAGAACGGCGCGCCAACGCTGATCGCGGCCATGGTAAGGAGCCACCCGACGATCATCCGAAAGCTGATGCCCGGGAAGGATCTGGGATAGCCGATGGGGAATGCCCTGAGCGCGGTTCGCTCGTCGACCGCGGCGAGGTCTCCGTTCGTGGCCGCTTGCTCCGCGGCGGAGGCGATCGCGGCGCGCAGCGCGTCGTCTTGCCAGAGTTGCTCGACCATGCGAATCGAGTCGGCGTTGACCGCGACCGTGACGACTGCGGCAACGCCGATCAGGAAGTACTTCACCTGGCGTTTGTACCAGCCGGCGACTCGGTCCATCGCAGCGTCGAACCACTCGGCCAGCCGCTCCCTGAGGTCTTCTATCCTCGGATCTGCCTTGTCGATCAAGCTGATCAGGAGCTCGCGCGTCGGGTTATTGGCGTCGATCTTGTCGATGAGGGCACGGACGTCTTCGGCGGCAGTGTCGATCGCGTTCTCGTCCGTCTTGTCTCGGGAGATCATGTCGATCAACGCGGTGCTGAAGATCTCCGGCTTGATGTAGGAGGGCAGCTTCTTCGGCTTGCGCAGGCCCTTGATCAGTGGGTGATCGTACATCGCTTCCGCGTATTCGCTGCCGATCAGATTCCGGACCCCCTTCTTGAGGTTCCGCGAACGCAGGCCGAGGAGACTGGCGATGATCTCCTGGATCGAGCTGCACACCAGGCTCAGCGTCACGTAGAAGAACACCATGCCCAGGGCGACGTCGACGATCGGGCTGTCCAACATCCTCGCCTTCCTTCGAGACCATCATAGCCACGACATGCCAGAATGACCCGAACCCATGCAGAAGATCCTGTTTCTTGACGACTGGTGCCTGGAGACGACGCACAACGTGGTGCGGCGGCTGGGCCGGCCGAAGCCGGTGCCGGAGGGCACCTGGTCAGACCCGTACGACCTGGGGAACGCCTACCCCTCGGTCTTCCACGACGAGAACCGCGGCAAGTGGCGGGTGATCTACACCGGCGCGCCGGACCCGGACGACTTCATCTGCAACGCCCTGTTCGGGGCGATCGGCGACGACGGCGTCCACTGGGAGATCGAGCCGGTAGGGAAGGACCACACCTCGTGGTCGGGCTCGTTCCCGCACTGCCTGATGGAGGCGAGGAGGAACGCGGAGAGCGGGCAGGTGTACCAGGACCCGCGCGACTCCCGCCATCCGTACAAGATCCTCTACCTCGACTGGGACTGGCGGAGCGGGGCGGCGACCATGCGCAACCCGGTGGTGGTGTCCGCCGACGGCTACCAGTGGCACGAGCTGCCGGGAGCGCGTTGGGGCGACTGGTCCAGCGACACCTGCCACACCGTGTTCTTCAACAAGCTCACCGGCCGGCACCAGGTGATGTGCCGCGCCAAGGACATCAAGCCGCCGTTCAGCCAGCGGCTGGTGGCGAGCATCGAGACCGAGGACTGGGTGCACTACAGCGAGCCGGAGGTCATCGTCCGCCCCGATTCGTGCGATCCGCCGCTGTCGCAGCCGTACGGCATGCCGATGTTCCCGTACGGCGACTACTTCATCGGCTTCCTGTGGCTCCTGGTCGGCGACCCGAACGAGACCACCACCAAGGGCGCGGGCCCGGTGTCGAACCACCTCGTCTACAGCATCAACGGGCGCAACATCAACCGCACGTTCCGCGAACAGTTCGTGGAGCCGGCCGAACCGGGCGAGTTCGGTGGCTTCGGGTTCTATCCCTGCAGCCTGGTGCAGCTCCCGGACGAGCTGCGCATCTACTCCAGCGGCGGCCGCACCGATCACGGCGGCAAGGGCCCGATTCCCGCCGGGCAGCACGGCCACGCGATGTGCCTGCACACCCTGCGGCCGGACGGCTTCATGTACCTGGAGAGCCGCTCCGGCGCGGCGAGCATCCTGACCAAGGGGTTCGAGCTCACCGAGGGCGGCCTGGCCGTGAACGTCGAGGCGCCGATCGGGGAGGTGCGGGCGCAGGTGCACGTGCAGACCGACAGGGATCCGGGCGAGCCGCCGGCGGTCCAGGAGGTAGCCGAGGGGTTCTCGGCCGCGGAGTGCCGGCCGTTCACGGGCGACAGCCTGCGCTGGTCGCCCACCTGGAGCAGCGGCCGGACCCTGGACGATCTGATCGGCCGGACCGTGCGGGTGGAGGTCCTGTTCGAGCGCGGCCGGCTCTACTCGCTCGAGGTCGGCGGCACGCTGCTGCAGTAGCCGGCTGCGCCGCGGGTCTGAGCTCATGGGTGACGGCATCGGCATCGAGTCCCGCCTGAACCTGCCGGAGCGCTTCCGCTACGAGCGGGTCGTCAGGAAGGCCAAGGACTACCGGGCGGGAGACCGGCGGGTCATCGCCGACCTGGCCGGCCCCGGCTGCGTCCGCCACCTCTACTGCGTCGGCAGCCGAGGCGGCCATGACGGCGACCTGTCCAACCGCAACCGCGCCTTCATCATCCGCTGCTACTGGGACAGAGAGGAGCGGCCGAGCGTCGAGGCGCCGCTGGCGGACCTGTTCGGCGTGCACCACAACGTCTCCTACTACCCGATCGACAGCTTCTACGTGACGGCCAAGGCCGACGCCGGGCTGGCGTGCTGGTTCCCGATGCCGTTCGCGCGGTCGGCGCGGGTCGAGGTGGAGGCGCTGGTGGACGGCACCTTCATCTACACCCTGGACTGGCACCGCTATCTGGACGGCGCGCTCGACGAGCCGTTGCGCTTCCACGCGTCGTGGCGGCGCGAGAACCCGGCGCCGGCGTGGGGCGAGGATTTCCTGGTGATGGATGCGCTGGGAAGCGGCTACTTGGCGGGATTCTCGCTCGGGGTGCGGCTGCGCAGCGACGAGCAGCGCTGGTCGCACGCCGGCTCGGAGAACCTGTACCTCGACGGCGAGGCCACGGGCGAGGGGGGCGTGGTGCCGCATTACCTGCGTGCCGGCGGCGGCGAGAACACCTTCGACGCCGGCTTCGGCGGCGTCCTGCATGCGCCGGACACCGGGCTGTACAGCGGCATCCCGTACCTGGAGTACCGCGACGCGGGGCCCGCGCTAGCGCGCCACGTGCTCGGCGCCTACCGCTTCTACGTGCACGACCTGCTGCCGTTCCACCGCTCGCTGCACTTCCGCTGGGGCAGCCACTCCAACGACATGTGCGCGACCGCCTACTGGTATCAGACCGAGCCGCACCGCCCGTTCGTGCGCATGGCCTCGGCCGAGCATCTGCGCTACGGCGATTGGGAGAACGAGGTCGAGGTCCCGCGCGGCACCTACGACCTGCTGCTGCCGTGCGGGGCGTCCGGGGAGGGCGCCGTCCCGGCCGGCGCCGACGACGGCACGTGGTCGCTGTACCGCGGCGACCAAGCGCTGCACCAGCCGCCGGAGTCGATCGGCCCCGGCATCGCCGCGTGCGCCTGCCACGGCTTCATCGACTTCTCGCACGTGTTCAACGTGCGCAGCACCGGCTCCAACGAGACGTGGCCCTGCGATGCCGCCGCGGCCGGCCGCCTCACGGTGGAGCGCGAGACCGCGGCGACCGTGCACCTGAGCTGGGACGGAGACCTGCGCGTGCGCCTCAACGACGAGCCGCCCCAGCACCTCGGCCTGCGGGAGACCTACGGCTATCGGGCTCTGCCGGTCACGCTGCGGCGAGGGGCGAACACGCTGGTCATCCACCTGGACAACGCCGAGAGCCGCCTCAGTTGGGGCGCGTTCACCTTTTCCTGCCGAGTCGTAAGCGACGACGGCACGGTCATCATCCCCGCCGCGCTGGCCTGATCCGAGGCCGTCCAAACATCCTGCGGATCGGATCCGACCGCTCGGCGAGCGGCGCTGGGAGCTCAAGGCCGTGATCGACGCCAAGTGCCAGCGCGGGGGATGCGAGGCACCCGACCCACTCGCATCCTGCAGGACTGCGTGAGAGACTGGGGAACCGGGGAGAGAGTCGGTAGACATGGACGATACTCGCGCGATCCTTCTTCATCTGCTCGCCACGGTCGCGTACCGGGCGCGGTATGCGCTCAGGGGGGCGCCGGAGTCGTTCGGCTCGTTCCAGGCGGGCAACGAGGTGTGGACGCCGGCCGAGCTGGTGCGGCACATGACGAGCGTGTTCGGCTACGCGCGTTCGTGCTTCGAGGGAACGGAGCGGCCTCGCATCGACCCGCTGCCGGATCTGGCCGCGGAGACCACGCGGTTCCACGCCATGGTCGAGGACGTGGCGCGGCACGTCAGGGCGCGCGCGGAGCTCAGCGGCATGACCGAGGAGCAACTCCTGCAGGGGCCGATGGCCGACGCGCTGACTCATGTCGGGCAGCTCGCGATGCTGCGCCGCCTGTCCGGGGCTCCGGTGCAGGCCGAGAGCTTCATCCGGGCACGCGTGGACTCGGCCGGTCTCGGCCTGGAACAGCCCCCAAGGGAGTGACGACCCTGGAACTGCGTGAGAATTGCCTGGGCTTCGAGCTTCACGACGGCGACCGCCTCGTGGCGCTGTACCGGGCTCGGGAGGAGTTGCCGCGGAACGAGTCACCCAAGCCGTGCTTCGCGCCGATCTACACTCGGTCCGGAGTCCTGGTCACCGAGTACCGGCCCGCCGATCACGCCTGGCACACGGGGCTCTACTTCGGCTGGGTCTACGCCAACGACGCTAACCTGTGGGGCGGCAACTGGTTCCTGCCGGAGACGGGCACGTACGAGCACGTCCCGGACAGCCACGGAGTGCAGCGGCACGACCGGTTCGCCGGGGAGCGCGCCGTCGCTGGCGGCGTGTCGATCGCCGAGCACCTCACGTGGCTGGGCGGCAAGGACGAACCCATCGCCGACGAGCAGCGGGAGTACACCTTCCGCGCGCTGGAGGACGGGGCAGGGTACTTCTGGACGATCGAGACGAGGATCGCGGCGGCGGGGGAGCGGCTGGTGCTGGGAGCGTCGAGGGCTGCCCGCTACAGCGGCCTGGAGCTGCGCATGGGCCCGCCGTTCGCTCCGGCCCGGCACCGCAGCAGCGAGGGACTCGCCGGCCACGAGAACATCATGGGACAACGGGCGCGCTGGGTGGTCGCCGCGGGAGCCGCCGGCGGTGCCGTGGTGATGATGGACCACCCGGAGAATCCCCGGCATCCCGTGACCTGGTTCACGCGCGAGAAGCTGCTCGGCGCCGGCCTCCTGATGGAGGGCGACCTGGAAGTGGACCGGCGGCAGCCGCTCCGGCTGCGGTATGGCTTCGCGATCCTCGACCGGGAGCCCGAGTCGGACGAGATCGAATCCCTGTACGCCACGTACGTCCGCGGATAGTCAGGCTACGTTCCCAGCATCAGCGCCCGGCAGACCTCCGCCAGCCGGTTCAGCTCGCCGATCGGCATCGACTCCTGGTCGGTGTGGATGCCCACGTAGCCGACCGAGATCACCACCGTGGGGAGCCCCTTGGCGTTGAGTTCGTTGGCGTCGCTCACGCCGCAGGTGGTGGTGCGCCAAGGCTCCAGGCCGGCCGCCCGGATCGCGGCCTCGGCGCGTGCGACCGGCGCGTCGCCCTCGCCGAACCGGTAGCCCTCCATCGCGTCCAGGGACTCCACGTCGACGGAGCCGCCGAACGCGGCGGCGCCCTGCTGGCAGCACTCCAGCAACGCGTCGCGGTGCTCGACGAACCGGCTCTGGTCCAGGCTGCGCACCTCCAGGGTCAGCGAGGCCTCCGGCGGGATGATGTTGGCCGCCTCGCCGCCGCTGAGCATCCCGGCGTTGGCGATGGTGCCGGCGTCGATGCGGCCGAGTTGCATCCGCTGTATCGCGCGCGCGGCCATCTGCAGCGCGCTGCGCCCCGCCTCCGGCTCCGTGCCGGCGTGCGCGGCTCGGCCCTGGAAGGTGACGCGCAGGGTGTCCGTCCACGGGCTGGCCATGACGATGCCGCCTACCGGGCCGTCGATGTCAGGCACGAACGCCATGCGCGAGCGCACCTCGGCCACGTCGAACGCCTTGGAGCCGATGTGGCCCACGTCCTCGCCCACCGTGAACAGCACCTCCACCGGCGGATGCGGCGCGCCGGAGGCAGCGATCGCCTCCGCGGCCTCGACGATCGCTGCCACCGCCGCCTTGTCGTCGGCGCCGAGCACGCTGGAGCCGTCGGTGTGCACCGCGCCGTCGCGGATCACCGGCTCCATGTCCGGGGTCGGCCGCACGGTGTCGGTGTGCGCGCACAGAAGTATCGACGCCTCGCCGGCACGCGCGCCCGACCCCGGCCAGAAGCCCAGGACATTGCGGTGCGGGTCGGCGTGCAGGTGCACCCCGGCGGCCTCCAGCCTGGGCCGCAGGGCGTCGATGACCGGATCCTCGTTCGGGTGGTAGCTGTCGATGCGCAGGATGGTCAGAAAGGTGTCGAGCAGCCGCCGGGAGTCGATCATCGCCGACCTTCCTCGCGCGCGCGGGTGTTCTTCACGGCGTACACGAGCATGACGGTACCGGTCTCTCGTAGGTTCTGCGTTTCATCAGCGTCAGCGAGATGTGGCCGGAGGGCTCGGCAGTGAGCGGGATGCCCCCACCGAGTATCGTCGGCATGACCGCGACCTCGACCGATCCCACGCGCAGACATTGGGCGAATCCCACGTGGAGCGGAAGCTCCAGCGCTTGCGCGCGACCACGTTAGGCCCGCTGGTCCCGTGGAAGTCGTCTGCGAGTGTTGGTACCATTCCCATCGGAATTCGGCCATGACCACGGAACTGAGAAGAGCGTTCGAGGCGGCGTCTCACCTCCCTGACGCAGAACAGGACGAGCTGGCATCGGCCATCCTGGAGGAGCTTGAGGCTGACAGGCGCTGGGATGTCGCATTCGAAGAATCGCAATCGGCGCTTGAGCTGCTTGCGAACGAGGCGCTCGAAGAGCATCGGTCGGGCAGGACCGAGATTCTCGATCCCAATGAACTTTGACTTCCCGGACCACACGCCGATTCCGCGATTCCTATAGGCGGCTTCCCGCGCAGGTTCGACGCCGCGCACGCGAAGCCTACCGCCGCTTCACGGACGATCCCAACCATCCAAGTCTATCGAGCCGTGACGCGTGGCGTTGTTCTTGAGCGTCCGGCCGCCAGCAGGCAGAGGATCGCTGCGACGAACACCGCGGCGATGATCAGGAACGCGGCCGAGAACGATCCCGTGCGGTCGTGGATCCAGCCGGCCAGGACCGGCGCGGCGGCCATCGAGCCGGTCATCGCCACCTGCACCACGCCCTGGATGCTGCCGAACTCCTTCATCCCGAACGCCTCCTGGACGATCAGCACCAGCAGGGCGCCCAGTCCGCCGAAACCCAGCCCGAACACGAAGATCCCGATCCACATCGCCGGCGCCGAGGGGGCCAGCGCCATGATCACGAGCCCCACGGCCTGCAGCCCCACCGACAGGACGCAGCAGAGGCGGGCGGTCCAGCGTTCGCTGGCCCTGCCGAACGCCAGCTTGGAGCCGATCCCCATGGCCGCGATCACCGCCAGCCCGGTGGTGGCCAGGGCCGGCTCGAAGCCCTGCTCGGCGAAATGCTGCCGCAACTGCGTCAGCACCCCCTGGTAGGTGAAGGTAGCGCCGAACAGGCCGCAGAGAATCAGCCAGAAGCTCCGCGTGCGCAGTGCCTGGCGCAGGGTGATGCCGCTCTCCATCAGGCGGCGCGACTCCCGTGCGGCGCCGCCGCGGCGCGTGCGGTGCATCTCCCGCGTCACCAGCGCCTCGTCTTCGCGGATGATCACCAGCGCCGCCACCGCCAGCAGCAGCAGCAGGATGCCGAATGCCAGGTAGCCCCACTGCCAGCCGCCGGCGGCGACCAGGGCGGCCGCAAGCGCCGGCATGGTCAGGCCGCCGACGTTGTTGCCGGAGGTCACCGCCCCCATCACCCGCCCGCGGGTGGCGGGGAACCAGAGCCCCACCAGCTTGCCCGCCGGCATCACCGTCGCGCCGGGGAAGCCGGCGTAGACCAGGGCGCTGAACAGGTACCAGTGCCAGAGCGAGGTGATCAGCGGACGCAGCAGGAAGCCGGCGGCGACCAGCAGCAGCGAGACGACGGTCACCGGACGCGCGCCCCAGCGGTCCATGGCGCGTCCGGCGAACGGCGCCACCAGGCCCGACACCACCGCCAGCGAGAGCGACAGGTTGAGCGCGGTCTGGCTCCACCCGAAGGCCTCGCGCAGCGGAGCGGCGAACTCGCCGAAGGCATACTGGCTGGTGCCGATGGTGAGCCCCGTCGACAGGAAGGCCACCACCGCGATCGGGTAACCGCGGTACAAGGGCGCGCGCTATCCCGAGCGAACCGCGCGATCGAGATCCGCGCCGGAAAGGGGCAGGTCGACCCAGGCCGAGCCGCGCTCGTGCGAGGCGTGCAGCGCCGCGATCACCTCCAGGGTGCGTGCGGCGTCGCCGCCCGAGCCCGCGACCTCGCCTCCGTCGCCGTCGAGCCACGCGACGATCTCGGTGACGGCGCGGTCCATGGAGCTCAGGCCCCCTTCGCCGATCGGCCAGGAGTCGCTGCGGCCGTCGGCGTAGTCCACGGTGACGGCGTCCGGCGCGATGGTCGCCTGCGCCTCCGTGCCGTTGAGCAGGAAGCGCATCGGCGCCGTCGCGTAGTCGGGCGCGTCCAGCAGCGCCATCGTTCCGCCGGCCATCCTCAGCATCCCCCAGCCGCCGGGGTCCCGGAACTCCGGCCCGCGGCAGTCCTCGCGGCCGGCGAGGTCGAGCAGCCCCGAGACCGCCTCGACCTCCCGGCCGATCACCATGCGCAGTGCGTCGATCGTGTGCGTGCCCACGTTGCCCAGCCGGCCACTGCCCCACTGCACGTAGGCCGAGGTGAGGCTGCCGAGCCCGCCGGCCGCCACATGCGCGGCCAGCCGCCGGTAGCCGGGCGCGAACCGGCGCTGGTGGTTGACGACCAGGAGTGCGCCCGCCCGCTCGCAGGCGTCGGCGATCCGCCGGCCGGCGGCGACCGTCTGTGCGATAGGCTTCTCGCAGTAGACGACCCTCACGCCGGCTGCCACGGCGGCCAGCGCCGCTTCCTCGTGCGCCGGCGCATAGGTGGCGATGCTCAGGATGTCCAGCCGCTCGCGGTCGAGCATCTCCTGGAGCTGCTCGTGGACGGCAGCGCCCGAGCGCGCCGCGAATCGCTCGCGCCGGCCGGCGTCGCGGCTGCTGCCGGCCACCGCGTCGACCCGCTCGTGGCCGGCCAGGGCGGCGAAGTGGGTGCCGTCCATGCCGTCCACCGACTGGCCGATCGCCTCGGCGGACACCTGGTCGGCGCCGCCGATCATGCCCAGGCCGGCGATGCCGGCCCGATAGGTCTGTCCCTTCACGTGCTTGAAGCCTCCATCGGATGCGATCCAGCGGCAGCATGGCGCACCAGGGGCGGCACCGCCAGCAGAGTGCGCAGGCTATCCGAGAATGGGCAGTACGGCTTCGACAAGAGTGGTGCCCACTCCACGGCCACGGGCCTGCGGCCGATCCAGGTGGTAGGAGATCTCGATCTCCTGCGTTCCTTCCACTTCCTGATCCAGGCCGGCGATGCCGACCCGGTAGGTCTGTCCCTTCACGTGCTCGAAGCCTCGATCGGATGCCGTCCCTCCGGCGGCATGGTGCAGGAGGGACGGCACCGCCAGCGCTAACCGAGCACGGTCACGCGGCGATCGGTCGCGCCCTCCGCGCGGTGCTGAAACAGGGTGCGGACGGCAGGGGGAAAGGCCGCGTAGGCGTCGCGCGGAACGATCGAGCGGTTGCGGCCGCCGTACTCGGCGCTCAGCCACCACGGGGCGTAGCGTACGACCATGGCGACGCGGTCATCACGCGATGGGTTGTGCGCGTTCGAGTGCCAGATCCGCGAATCGATGACGACCACGTCGCCGGCATCGCCGGCCAGTTGCACTTCTCCCGGCAGCGGGCCGAACTCGTCGATCCGGTCGGACGGGCCGCGCGGGTTCTTCGAATTGCGATGGGTGCCGGGCACGACCCACGTCCCGCCCGAGTCGGGGCCGAACGGCGACAGCATCCACACCGTCGTCAGCGCCATGGTGAGGTCCGGGAACGGCTGCCGGACGGAGCCGCCCTGTTCGTTGTCCAGGAGGTCGTGGGGCCAGTCGGAGTGCCACGAACGCCACGCCTCGTTGTCGTCGTCGGCAGGGCGGAACTTGAACTCGATCTGAGCGACACGGACCCTGGGATCGAGCGCGGCGCGCGCGATCGCCAGGATCCGCTCGTCTGCCAGATGGGCGGCAAACGCGGGCACGTACGCCGCGACGCTCTTTCCCGGACCGCCGTCCGCCGTCTGCTGGAACGTCAGGTTGCCGCCGATCGCCGCATATTCGCTCTGAGCGGCCTGCCGGCCCCGGACGACGTGCTCGCGCAGCGCTGCGATGCGATCGGGCGGAATGACGCCCCGCACGACGCAGTATCCGGCCGCGGAGAGCTGGGCCAGTTCCCGCTGAACCTCAGCCACAGGCTTGCCCCGTGTAGGACACTTCCGCCGTTACCGGCGCCCCGGCGATGATGGAGCGGACTCCCGGAGAAGCGCCTCCGGGAATCCGTTCGGATGCAGGACCGTCGTGGTGCGGTCGGTCTATGGCTCGATCGTCCACTCGTGAAACCGCAGGTCGAATGGATGGCTGTAGCGATTCAGCCACTTCACCGGCATCTTCAAGCGCTCGCTGTGGAGGATGTATTCCTTGGTCGCGTAGAGCGGAATCGTCGGCATATCGTCCATGATGATCGCCTGAATCTCGTCCCCGAGCCGCTTGCGCTCATCGGTGTCCAGCGATGCTTCCATCTCCGCCAGCATGCGGTCGATCGTCGGATTCGAGTACTCCGTCGGGCTGTTGCCCGCCCCGGTCGCGTACTGGTGCAGAACGCCGGTGTCGATCGAGTTGCGCGCACCGTAGGCCAACTGCCACGGCTGCGTCTTGTCGTGCAACACCGTGCCCACGTCGCGCTCCACCAGCCGCGGGCTCACCTTGATGCCGACCTCGGCCAGATAGCTCTGGATGAGTGCCATGAAATCCGAGGTTTGCGGGTCGGTGTAGTAGTAGATGAGGGTCAGCTCGGTGTCGGGGTCCCAGCCGGCGTCGCTGAGCAGTTGTCTGGATCGGTCGGGGTCGTACGGCACCTGAGGCAGATCCCGATTCGACCAGAACGTCGGCGGCACCACCGTGTGCCACACGTTCGCGTATCCGTTGAAGAATTCCGCTGCGATCTCGTCGCGATCGATCGCGTAGGCGATCGCCTGCCGGAGCCGCAGGTCCCCCATCGTCCCATCTTCCATGTTCGACCAGAGCTCCCGCTTGTAAGCGCCGTTCTGCAGCGGGTATCCGGTCATGCCGGGCGTCTGCAGGAGCTGGTCGATCTGCGCAGGATCCCGCCCCCACATGAAGTCCAGCGTGCCGTCTTCGGCAGCGAGGATCGGGTCGCGTTCCCAGATGATCACCTTGTCGATCTTGGGCCGGCCGAGAAAGTAGCCGTCGTGGGCCAGCAACTCGGCGAAGTCGCCGGGAACGCTTCGTGAGAACATGAACGGGCCGGTGGCGATGGGGTGCTGCCAATACTCGCTCTGGAAGATCAGCGTGCGGTTCTCGCGCAGATCCTCGCTGAGCAGATGCTCCGGCATGATCGGCTGTGCGGCGATGGCGGTGAGGAACGTATAGGAGGGCTCGGTGAGGGTGAACCGAACGGTGAAGTCGTCGACGATCTCGATGCCGGTGATGCTGTCGGCGGCCCCTTCGCGATAGTCCACAGCGCCTTCGAGCTTTGCGAGCTGTGCCACGGTCCGGCCGGCCGCCTTGCCGGTGCCGAGTCCGAGGTGCACGCTGGTCACCAGGTCATCGGCGTGCATCTGCTCGCCATCGTGAAAGAACACGTCCTGGCGCAGGTGGAACGTGTATACGAGGTTGTCGTCGGACGCCTCCCATCGTTCGGCGATGTGCGGTCGCAGCTCGCTGTAGGTCGGATCGAACAACAGGAGCGTGTCGAACGGCAGCGACTCCTCGAGGCTATTGGTGACGGCCATGCCGAAGTTGCCGCCCCGTGCCCAGCCGGTCAGACCGCGTTCCTGACCGTGCGACACCAAGTTGAGGACCGTCTCTGGAGCTTCGGTGGCCGAGTCCGTCTGGCCTTCTCCGAACGCGGTCGCGCTCAGCGCCACCGCGAGCAGGGCGACGAGCGTCTTCGTCACGATTCTGGGAACCATGTTCGTACCTCCAAGTGCAGGGTAACCGAAGATCATTTCCTTCCCGACCGGTGGAGTCAAGCGGAACGTCATCGCTCTGCTCCGACGTGACGACCCGCTGCTTCGGGGCGAGGCAGGGTGGCATGGAGCGACAACAGGGGCGCAAGGCGCGCGGAAACCGGGGCGTCGGGCGGGCAGTTCCGGCGGGTGTGCAGGTCGACGTGCAGCAGCAGGTGCTCGCCGGTGGCGGCGAGCCGGCCGGTGGCGTCTTGCAGGCGGTGGAAGATGTGCAGCTTCCGGCCGTCGCCGCCCAGGAACTGGGTGGTCACGCGGATCATGTCGCCGGCCCGCAGTTCGCCCAGGTGGCGCAGGTGGGTCTCCACGGTGAAGTAGCTCCTGCCGCCGGCGACGTAGTCGGCGTCGGCGCCGATCAGCTCCATGGTGCGGTCGCTGGCCTGTGCGAACACCTCCAGGTAGTGCGCTTCGTTCACGTGGCCGTTGTAGTCGGTCCAGCTCGCAGGGACCTGGCGCGAGACCGTCACCGGCAGGGCGACCTCGGCCGACTCCGGGTAGGGAAGGCCGCGCTCGTGGGCGGCGATGGTCCTGCCGGCGGCGTGGTCGTTCTTCTTCAGGGCGCGCATGATGGCGACCAGGTTGTCGTCGCGGAGACGCTCCAGGTCGCGAACCTCGTGCGCGCCCGACTGCCGGTCCGACTGCTCGGCGATCCGCTCGACCAGGTCGCCGGTCAGTTCCGGGACGTCGGTCAGCCGGCTCCAGTTCCACCGCAGGGCCGGCCCGAACTGGGCGATGAAGTGCCGCATCCCGGCGTCGCCGCCGGCGATTCGACAGGTCTCGAACAGGCCCATCTGCGCCCACCGCAGGCCGAAGCCGTAGCGGATCGCGTCGTCGATCTCCGCCGTGGTGGCGACGCCGTCGCCCACCAGCCACAGCGACTCGCGCCACACCGCCTCCAGCAGCCGGTCGGCGACATGTGCGTCGATCTCCGTGCGGATCACGAGCGGATGCATGCCGACCGCGCGCAGCAGCTCGACGGCGCGACCGCGGATCGAAGGGACCGTGGCGGGGGAGGGCACGACCTCCACCAGCGGCAGCAGGTACACCGGATTGAACGGGTGGCAGACCAGTATCCGCTCCGGGCGGCGGGCGTTACCCTGCAGGTCGGACGGCTTGAACCCGGACGTCGAAGAGGCGAGCACGGCGTGCTCCGGCGCGTGCCGTTGGATCTCCGCAAGGACCTGCTGCTTGAGATCCAGGCGCTCGGGCACGCTCTCCTGGATCCAGTCGGCACCGGCGGCAGCGGCGGCGACCGAGTCGCGGAAGGCCAGCTCGCCCTCCGCCGGCAGGGCGCGGTCGTACAGGGCGGGCAGGCTCCGCCGGGCGTTGTCCAGCACCTCGGTCAGGCGGCGCCTCGCCTCCAGGCCGGGATCGAACACCGCCACGTCCCAGCCGTTGAGCAGGAAGCGCGCCGCCCAGCCGGCGCCGATCACGCCGCCGCCGATGATGGCGGCCCTCATCGCGGGGCTCGTTTCGTCAGCTTCAGCCGCTCGCGCACGTGGTCCGGCCCGATCACGGTCGCGCCCATCGCTTCGATGATCGTCACGGCCTGCTCCACGAGCTGGGCGTTGGTCGCGAGTACCCCTCGCCTGCGATGGAGGTTGTCCTCCAGGCCGACGCGCACGTTGCCGCCGGCCAGCACGGCGGCCGCGACGTAGGGCATCTGGTTGGGTCCCAGGGCGAACGCCGAGAACACCCAGTCCTCCGGCACGTTGGCCACCATCGCCAGGAAGGTGGACAGGTCGTCCGGCGCGCCCCAGGGGATGCCCATGCAGAGCTGCACGAACACCGGGCTCGGCAGGATGCCCTCGTCCACCAGCGCCTTGGCGAACCACAGGTGGCCGGTATCGAAGGCTTCGATCTCGGCCCGCACGTCGATCTCCGTCATCGCCGCGGCCAACGCGCGCAGCATGGCGGGCGTGTTGGTCATCACGTAGTCGGCCTCGGCGAAGTTCATGGTGCCGCAGTCCAGGGTGCAGATCTCCGGCAGGCACTCCCGGATGTGCGCCATGCGTTCGGCGGCGCCGGCCATGTCGGTGCCTTCGCGCGGCGGCAGCGGCCGGTCGGGGGAGCCCAGGACCAGGTCGCCGCCCATGCCGGTGGTCAGGTTCAGCACCACATCGACGTCGGCGGCGCGGATACGGTCGGTGACCTCGCGGTAGTACTCGGCCTTGCGGCTGGGGACGCCGGTCTCCGGGTCGCGGACGTGGCAGTGGACGATCGCCGCGCCGGCGCGGGCCGCGTCGATGGCGCTGTCGGCGATCTGCCGGGGGCTGCGCGGGACGTGCGGGCTGCGGTCCTGGGTGGCGCCCGCGCCGGTGACCGCGGCCGTGATGAAGACTTCCCGTGACATGGCAAGGGGCATCGCTACCTTCCTTGGGCCGCGCTCGCGTCAGGAGGCGGCGTGCTCGACCAGGCGCTGACGTTCCGCGCGAGCGAGCATCCGCAGGCGGGACTCGAGTTCCTCGCGCTCGCCGTAGCAGCCGCGCAGCCAGCGGCGGCCGGAGCCGGTGTCGAAGGCGGTGCGGCCGTGCAGCATGCGCCGGTTGTCGAAGGCGGCCAGGTCGCCGGGGCGCAGGCGCAGGCGGCGCTGGTTGCCGGGATCGTTGGCCAGGTGCTGGAAGCGCAGGAAGGCGCCATAGAACGCCTTGATCGTCGCGGTGTCGCCCGACATGGGGTTGCGCAGCCACCATGTGTAACGAACCGTGGAGAGCTCGCCCGCGGCGTCGAGCTCCAGCACCGGCGCGTGGAAGCGGTGATCGGAGTCCTGGCTGCGGGTCCCGAACGGCACGGCGACCGAGGCCAGTACCTCGAAGGCCTCCACGGACTCCGCCTTGAGTTGCTCGGCCACCGCGTAGGCGTCCACGAAGATGCTGTCGCCGCCCTCGCACGAGTTGTGCATGCAGAACAGGAACTGCAGGCCGGGCATGTGCTCGCGGGTGCACAGGTCGTTATGCGCGGGCAGGGCGACGTCCGTGAAGGCGTTGCTGTCGGCGTCCGGGCGGCTCTCGACCTCCCAGATCGCGCCGAAGTTGGAGTTGCGCAGGCAGCCGATGCGGGCCGGGATGTCCGGTACGACGTCAGGATCCTGCGGGAGGTTCTCGATCAACCCTATTCCGTCGATGTGGATGGCCGTCAGCCAGGCGCCCAACGCTGCGCCGTCACCGGAGCGGAGCGCCGCGCCGTCCACGGTCGTGATCGGTGTGCCCGGCGCTTCCCCGTGCATCCACAGGCGCCGGGGCGGCAGCGCGTCGGCCGCAGGCGTGTCGGGGCGGTGCGCCCACAGCCAGCCGGGATCGTACCGGCTGACCAAACCTTCGGGCTGCCAGGTCACCTTCAGGCGGCCATCCGGCAGAACCTCGGCATCGGCGGCGCGCAGGTCCTCCGGCAGGTCGACGAGCATGATCACCTGCTCGCGGGTGACCGGGTGAATGGTGCCGAGGTCCGGGCTGAACTCGCGCAGCCACAGGCTTGGCAGGACACTGGCGCTGCCGTCGTCCCAGCGGACATCTACGTCGCCGTCCGCGACGCGTGCGCCACTGAGCGTTCGGGTGACGGGATAGTAATCGAAGTCCGGAGCCGAAAGCGTCTGGGTCATGGCACCCTCCACCAGCGTTGCGCCGCCTTTTGTATCGGTACGGCTGCCGGCTTGGCAAGCGAGCGATGCCGATCGCACGCCCGCCTTTGCCGCCCGCTATCGCTGCCTTCGCGTGGGGTCTCCATGATGTTCGTGGTGGTGACAGGCCGCGTGGTGGCCCTCGGCGACCGGGCGCCATCGCGGCTCCTCGTCGACACACCGCTGGCCGTCCGCCTGCACGTGGCCGCTCAGGATCGCCTGCCTGAGCGGACAGCGGGGATGGAATCGACAACCCGGCGGCGGACTGGCGGGATCCGGCACCTCGCCGGTGAGGATGGCTTTCGCCCCGCGCCGCGTGGGGTCCGCGACCGGAATGGCCGAGATCAGTGCGCGGGTGTAGGGATGGACGGCCCGGCTCAACGCGTCGGCCGGAAACCGTTCCACGATCTTGCCGAGATACATCACGGCAACCATGTCGCTGACGTACTCGACCACCTTGAGGTCGTGGGCGATGAAGACCATCGTCAGGCGGCGTTCCCGCTGGATCCTCCGCAGCAGGTTGAGAACCTGGGTCTGCACCGACACGTCCAGCGCCGAGACGGGTTCGTCGCAGAGCAGAAAGATCGGATCGACGGTCAGGCTCCTGGCCAGCGCGATGCGCTGCCGCTGTCCGCCGCTGAACTGATGGGGATAGCGGGTCATGTACTCGGGCCTGAGATTGACCGCCTCCAGGAGCTCGGCGATGCGGTCCTGCCGCCGGTGCCTGACCGTCATTCCGAACACCTTGAGCGGTTCGTCCAGGGTCTGAAACACGGTCTTCGTGGGGTTGAGGGAGCTGTACGGATTCTGGAACACGATCTGCGCCTGGCTGCGGAACCGGTGCATCTGCGCGCGGCTCAGCTCATCGATGCCGAGCATGCGCCCATCGAGTCGGTAGCGGATCCGGCCCGATGTCGGTTCGACCAGGCGCAGCAGGCTGCGGCCGAGCGTGGTCTTGCCGCAGCCGCTCTCCCCGACCAGCCCCAGGGTCTCGCCGCGCGCCACGGTCAGGTCGACGCCGTCGACCGCGCGCACATGCCCCGCCACCCTGCGGAAGATGCCCTTCCTGATGGGGAAGTAGGTGCGCAGTGCCTCGACCCTGAACAGGACATCGCGCTTCATACGGGAGTCCGCGGTCAATAGTCCGATCCGTCGAATCGATAGCACTTGACGTAGTGATCCGGCTCCACCTCCACGAGCGGCGGCTCGCTTGCTTCGGCCTTCTGCCTTCTGAGCGGACAGCGGGAGAAGAACTTGCACCCCGGATTCAGCGTCGTCGGGTCGGGGATGCTGCCCTCGATCGGCTGCAGCTCCCTGCCGCGCGAGCCCAGCTCGATGATCGACTCCAGCAGCTTGACGGTATAGGGATGCTGCGGGCGGGCGAAAATCGTCGACACGTCGGCGTACTCGATGATGTCGCCCATGTACATCACCGCCACCTCGTCGGCGGTCTGCGCGATCACGCCCATGTCGTGGGTGATCAGGATCAGGCCCATCCCGTGCCGGTTCTGCAGCCCGGTGATCAACTTCAGGATCTGCGCCTCAACGGTGACGTCCAGCGCCGTGGTCGGCTCATCGGCGATGAGCAGCCGCGGCTGCGCCGCGAGCGCGATCGCGATGAGGGCGCGTTGCCGCATGCCCCCTGAGAGCTCGTGGGGAAACTGCTTGATCCGTCGCTGCGGAGCGCTCATTCCCACCTCTGCCAGCAGCTCGGTCGCCCGGTCCTTCACGTCCGAGCGCGTCAACGCGGTGTTGTTGCGGAGGTTCTCGGCGATCTGGTAGCCGATGGTGTGGACGGGATTCAGGGCGCTCAGCGAATCCTGAAAGATCAGGGCGATCTCCCGTCCTCGCAGGCGGCGCATCCGTGCGCCGAACGGCTCCAAGCCTGCGATGTCGACGACCTCACCGTCAGCCGTCGTATAACGGATGGCTCCGCTGACGATGCGTGCGGTCCTGGCCGGCAGCAGCCGCATGATGGAGTACGCGGTCATGCTCTTGCCCGAGCCGGTCTCGCCGACGATCCCGAGTGAGCGGCCACTGCGGACCGAGAAGGAGACGCCGTCCACCGCCTTGACCGTGCCACGCCTGGTCTGCAGATGGGTCTTGAGGTCGCGAACGGACAGCAGCTCGGAGGGCTGGTCCGCGTTCCGGTCCGGTGTGGTCGCCACCCGGTGCCGCCTCACTCCGCCGTGCGCGGGTCGGTCACGTCACGCAGCCAGTCGCCGATGAAATTCACGCACAGCGTCGCCGCCGCGATCGTGATACCCGGCGCCATCCACAGCCAGACGAAGCTGCGCAGGATACGGATGTCCTGCGCGGAGCTCAGCAGGTTGCCGAGCGACGGGGTCGGCGCCTGAATGCCCAGGCCGATGAAGCTCAAGCCGGCCTCCTGGATGATCCCCGTGGCCACTTCGAGGGTAAACCAGACCGTGATCGGCCCGAGCATGTTCGGCAGCATGTGCTTGAAGATGATCGAGGCGTTGCCGATGTCGAGCGCGCGCAGCGCCTCCACGAACTCCTCCTCGCGAAGCGAATAGAACTGCGCCCGGACCAGGCGATACAGCGTGGCCCACTTGGTGATCGCGAAGATGATGATGATGTTCTCCAGGCTGGGTCCGACGACCGCCACCATGACCAGCAGGATGACGTGGGCCGGGAACGCCATGAATATCTCCGACACGCGCAACCAGATCTGATCGAACGCCCCGCCGTAGTAGCCGGACAGCGTGCCCAGCAACAGGCCGGCCACGCCGGCCAGGGCCGCGCCGCTGATCGCCACGAACAGCGAGATGCGCGTCCCGAGCAGCAGGCGCGCCAACACGTCGCGTCCCAGGTTGTCCGTGCCGAGCAGATGCGCTGCCGAAGGGGCGTCCAGGCGTTCGCTCAGGTTCACCGTCTCGGGCTGGTGCGGCAGCAGCGCGGGCCCGATCAGCGAGGCGCAGACGATCAGCAGGAAGACGATGATGCTGGTCGCCGTAATCCAGTTGAGGCTCTGGGCGTACTTGCTCTCGCCGAATCGCTGCAGGAGCGAACGCCGCGGCGGCCCGCCGGCAGCGGCTGCCGGTGTCGCACTCTGCGGCCGGGAGCCGGCCATCACCGCAGCCGAACGCGCGGATCGATGATCGCGAGCAGCACGTCGGCCAGCAGGCTGGAGAACAGCAGCACCGTGCCGATCAGCAGCGCGACGGTCACCACCACCGGAAAGTCCTGGGCGCGCGCCGCGTTGATCAGCATCGTGCCCATGCCGGGCCAGGAGAACACCTGCTCGACGATGACCGATCCGCCGACCAGCACCGGAAGCCTCAGTATGATGATGGTTGCCACCGGTATCAGCGCCGTGCGCAGGCCGTGGACCACGGTGACGCGGCGAACGGTGAGGCCCTTGCTCTTGGCGAGTGCCATGTAATCGCGGTTCAGCGCGTCGAGCATCGCGCCGCGCGTGTAGCGGAGAAACTCGGAACCGGAGCGGAACGCCAGCACGCCGGCCGGAAGCAGGGCATGTTGTAGGGCGACCAGGATGCCGGGCTCGGTCCCCACGCCGCCGATCGGCAGCAGCTTCCACCGCAGCGACAACAGCAGGATGCCCAGCATGCCGGTGAAGAACGCGGGCGTGGAGATCCCCAGCAGGCCCACGAAGGTGAGCGCGTTGTCGATGACGGAATACTGGTAGAGCGCGCTGACCACCCCCAGCACGACGCCGAACGTGACCGCCAACACGATCGAGAAAGCCATGAGCCACAGCGTGCGGGGCACGCGGGCGGCGAGCAGATCCCGCACCGCCTTCCCGTCGAGCATGCTGTAGCCCAGGTTCCCTGCCAGGAGCTCCCTGACCCAGCTCACGTATCTGATCGGGAGGGGGCGGTTGAGGCCGAGCTCCTCGCGAATGCGTTCCACCTGATCCGAAGGGGACTCCGGGTTGATCATGAAGCTGGCGGCGTCACCCGGTCCTGCCTCCAGCCCCAGGAACAGCAGCATGCTGAGCAGGACCAGCGTCGGGACGAATATGAGGAATCGCCTGCTGATGTAGCCTGTCACGGGCGGATTCGCGTCATCGTGCGGGCGCCGCTGTCGGTCGCGCGTCCGGGCGCGGGCCGCCGATGTGGACGACCAGGTCGCCGTCCTCGATGGTGACGCGATAGGTCGTCAGCTTGCGGCCGGGATCGATCAGGTTGCGGCCGGTGGTGATGTCGTACTCCCAGCCGTGCCACGGGCAGCGCAGCACCCGGCCGTCCAGGCCTCTGCGGTACTGGCCCGGTTCCGACGGCAGGTAGGTGGCGCCGACCTCGCCCAGGCACACCGGCGCCTGGTGGTGCAGGCAGGAGTTGCGCAGCGCATGGAAGCGGCCCTCCACGTTGAAGATGCCGATGCTGCGCCCGGCAACGGTAACCACGCGCCGCCCGCCGGGCGGGATCGCGTCCGCCGGGCCGACCACGTGGCGCGCCATCAGAGCCCGACCATCACAGACCGAACAGCCGCTCGGCGTTGCCCTGGAAGATGTTGGGCTGGTAGTCCGCGGGCAGGGCGTTCAGCACGTGCACGGCGTCGTAGTCCCAGTGCGGGTAGTCGCTGGAGTAGAGCAGGCAGTTGCGGCCGTCGATCATCTCCAGGATCTGCACGAGCAGCGCGGGCGCCGGCGGCTCCTCCAGCGGCTGCGTCGTGAAGCAGCAGTGGTCGCGGATCACCTCGCTGGGAGGACGCTTGACCCAGGGGACCTCGCGGCGCAGCGCCCGCCACTCCTTGTCCAGGCGCCACGCCACGTGCGGGAGCCAGGCGATGCCGCCCTCGATGAACAGCCAGCGCAGGCGCGGGAACTTCTCGAACACCCCCTCGGCGACCAGGCTGATCAACTGCGTGATGTAGATGCGCGGCAGGCCCGAGTGGTACTCGAAGAAGGTGCGCGGGGTGCCCACCGGGCTCACGGCGGGCGCCAGCCCGGTGCCGGCCGCGGAGACGTGGATGCCGATCGGCAGGTCGTGACGGACCGCCGCCTCGTAGATCGGGTGGTAGAACTTCTGCCCGTACGGCGCGGTCGAGGTGCCGCCGATGATCGCCATCACCATGTCGTCGCGCTCGCCAAGGCGGTCGATCTCGGCCGCGGCCGCCTCCGGATCGTTGGAGTTGACGGTGATGCAGCCCCGGAACTGCCGGTGCGGCGTGAGCCAGTGCTCGATGGTCCAGTCGTTGAAGGCGGCCATCACCGCGTTGGCGTACTCGGGGTTGGGATGGACGTTCCACCCGTACATGTCGCCGGTCAGCACGGCGAGGTCGATGTGGTTCTCGACGATGAGCTGCCTGATGGTGAACTCGGGATCGGAGGCCGGCCGGCCGCCGTCCGGGGTCACGCTGTCCAGGCGGTTGCGGCCCGCGCCCAGCCCCAGGCCGCCCACGATCGAGTTGGCCTCCAGGATCTTCGAGCGCCACGGCTCCTGCAGGTAGGGCTGCAGCGCCTTCCAGTCCGGCAGGGTGTGGTGGACGTCGCTGTCGATGACCCGGTAGGGCCTCCGTGGGTTCGCCATCCCGGTCGATCCGTCGGGCGACATCATGCCGCTACCATATCCGGGACGTTTGGGCGCGGGAAGCGCTCACCCTATACTGCAGGTAAGCCGTCAAGGCTGGAATTGTGTTGCAGGGTTTGTTCTGGTTCACCGCGATCTTCGGCGTCGGTGTGACGCTGATCGATCTGCTGGGCCTGATCGGCTCCGGCGGCCAGGCCGACGGCGGCGACGACGGCTCTGCCGCGGAGGCCGCCGACGACGGAGCCAGTGAGGAAGGCGGAGGCGAGTCGGGCGGCGGCGCCCCGGTGTTGTCGTTCCTGCGCTACGTGCGCACGGCCATCTACTTCTGCCTGGGCTTCGGGCCGTTCGGGCTCGCGTCGACCGCGTTCGGCTCCGGGCCGGTCGGCAGCCTGATCTGGGCGCTGGCGGGAGGCAGCGCGGTCGCCGTGCTGGCCCGCCTGTTCTTCCGGCTGCAGCGCACCGACCTCGATTCCAGCATCAAGGAAGAGGAACTGCTGTTCGAGCAGGCCACCGTGATCGCCCCGATCGCCGACGGCGGCATGGGCAAGGTACGCATCAGCCTGGGCCAGTCGGTGGCGGAGCGCTACGCGCTGGCCGAGAATCCCGAGGAGCGCTTCGCCGTCGACGCGCGCGTACAGGTGGCGCAGGTCACCGACCGGTGCGTGTACGTGCGTGCAATGGATGCTCCGCAAGAGCTTCCGTGACGACGGGATCGAAGCGCTGGCGCCGATCGCACCGTACATAAGGCTGGAGGAGCCATGGAAGGGTTTGTAGGCGGCGCGATCGCCGCGGTCGCCGTGTTCTTCGTGATCGTCGGGGGGCTCAGATCCCTCATCAAGGTCTGTCCCCCCAACCAGGTGCTGGTGGTGACCGGCACCAAGACGCAGGTCGGCGGCAAGAGCTACGGCTTCCGGCTGCAGCGCGGCGGCTGGACGTTCGTGATCCCGTTCTTTCAGAGCGCGCAGGGACTGGAGCTGTCGACGATCCCGATCGACGTGCGCGTGGAGGGGGTGAACGCCGCGAACGGCATCACCGTCGGCGCCGACGCGACCGCCTGCGTCTGCGTCGACCACGAGGACGACGGGCTCCTGTACTCGGCCGTCGAGCGGCTGATGGGCAAGTCGCGCGGCGAGATCCAGGAGCAGATCCAGCAGACCATGGTCGGCAACTTCCGCGGCGCGCTCAACAAGACCACGCCGCTGCAGGCGATCGGCATGGTGGAGAGCGTGGACGAGGAGGATCGGGTCGGAGAAGGCGATGCCCGCGCCGGCGGCGAGGACGCGGAGGGCGAGCGCGCGCAGTTCCGGGGGGAGTTGCTGCGCGACAGCAACCAGGACCTGGCCACCTTCGGCATGCGCGTGGTGTCGGTGTCGCTGCAGAAGATCTGGGACACCTCCAACTACATCGCCAACCTGGCCAACAAGACGCTGTCCCGCAAGCGCCAGGAGGTGGAGATCGAGGAGGCGCGCCTGAAGGCGCAGGCGGAGCGCGCGGAGTCGGACGCCAAGCGGCGCGAGACCGTGGCCGAGAACACCGCCAACGAGAAGATCATCGCCGCCCAGCAGGAGCTGGAGGTGCTCCGGCGCACCGCGGAGGCGGAGGTGGAGCAGTCTCGCCTGGAGGCCGACAGCGCGGTCGAGCGGGCCGAGAGCGAAGGCGAGCGGTCGGTCCAGGAGATCGCCGTGGAGCTGCGCAAGCTCAAGAACGTCTCCGACGTGACGCTGGAGGCGGACACCAAGCGCCAGGCTGCGGAGATCCTGGCCAGCGGCCAGAACCAGGCGGTGCAGATCGTCGAGTCCACCCAGAACGACCTGCTGGAGCAGAAGGCGCTGCTGGTCGCGGAGGCCGACGTGGGCAGGATCGCGCTGTTCGTCCAGCAGCAGCTTCCCGGGCTGTTCGCGGCCTACGAGCGCTATGCGCGGGAGATGGCGATCGACAACGTGGTGATCATGGATGACGAGCGGGGCATGAACGGGCTGCTGAACCGCGGCCCGGAGGCCTTCGTCGACTTCCTGCACAAGTTCGAGGAGGGATTCGGCATCAGCGTCAAGGAGCTGATGACCCAGGCCGGCGCGGACGGCGCCGCGGCGGACACGCCGGAGGAGCGGGCATGAGCGTCTTCATCATCGTTTTCATCCTTCTGGTCGCCATCACGCTCATCATCCAGCTTGTCACCAAGATGAAGATCGTCGGCGCCGACGAGCTGGCGATCGTCGCCGGCAAGGGCAAGGCGTTCTCGTGGTTGCGCGGCGGGCGCGTGTTCGTGTTCCCGCTCATCCACCGCTTCTTCCGGATGGACATGCGGCCACGCACCACCAGCGTGCGCGTGGAGTCGGCCATCGCCGCCGGCATCGTCCCGCTCACCGTCGTGGCTACCGTGAGCTTCGCGGTGGCCTCATCGGGCGAGGGGCTGCGCAACGCGATCCGGAGGATCCTGCTGATGACCCGCGACTGGAACGAGCTCACGGGCATCGCCACCGGCATCATCGAGGGGCACCTGCGCGACTCGATCGCGACCATGACGCCCGAGGAGGTGATGCAGGACAAGGATCGGCTGGTGCAGAACATGATCCGCGTCTGCAAGAGCGACCTGGAAGGCATCGGCCTGGAGATCACGGCGATGAACATCGCCGACGTGGACGACCATCGCCTGGACGGCGTGCGCGAGCCGGAGCTCTACATCGCCCTGTTGAAGCGGATCCAGTCGGCGAACGCCGAGTCGCAGTCGCGCGCCGCGCAGGCGCAGGCGCACGCGGCGGCCAAGGAGGAGTCGGAGACGCGGCGGGCGGAAGTCTCGGTCCGCGATGCGCAGAACGCCAAGGAGAGCCTGCTGGCGGAGACGCGCGTGAAGGTGGCGCAGGAGACCCAGCGCAGCGCCATCGGCGTGCGCCGGGCCGAGCGCGACGCGCAGGCCAAGGTGGCAGGCATCAAGGCGCAGATCGGCGCCGAGCAGCAGCGTATCGCGATGCTCAAGGAGCGCTACCGGGCGGAGATCCTGGTCCCCGCGGAGGCGGAACAGGAGCGCATGACGCTGCAGGCGAAGGCGGAAGCGGCCGAACGGCGCGGACGCGCGCAGGGTGAGATCGATCAGCTCAACCGCACGATCGAGATCCTCCGGCACGGAGGCCAGGCCGGCCTGGCCGCCTACATCATCGAGAACTTCGAGAAGTTCATCGAGCCGTTTTCGCAGACGCTGTCGCTGTTTCCGGCCAAGCACGCCACGGTCATCTCCGGGGCGGCGGGGTCGCATGCGCCGATCTCCGGCGTGCATCCGCACCCGGTGGAGGAGCAGAAGGCGCGGCTGACCCTGCAGGCGCTGGGCGCGATCTCGACGGCCGAAGGGGTTGCGACCGAGCCGCGGAAGGGGTAGCACCACAGGGGCGCGCGGCGGTCGCCGCGCGCCTCAATTGATGATCTTGTTCAGCGGATACTCGACGATGCCGCTGGCCCCCGCTTCCTTGAGGCGGGGGATGATGTCGCGCACCACCGACTCGTCGATGATGGTGTCGACCGCGACCCAGCCGCCGTCCGCCAGCGGGGAGACGGTCGGCTTCAACAGCGCCGGCAACGCTCCCAGGATCGCGTCCAGGCTCTTCTGCGGGACGTTCATCATCAGCCCGACCTTGCCCTCGGCGGCCATGGCGCCGCGCAGCATGAGGGTGATGTTCTCGATCTTCTTGCGCTTCCAGGGGTCCTGCCAGGAGTCCCGGTTGGCGATCAGGCGCGGGGTGCTGGTCAGGATGGTGTCGACGATGCGGAGGTTGTTGGCGCGCAGCGAGCTGCCGGTCTCGGTCACTTCCACGATCGCGTCGGCGAGCTGCGGCGGCTTGACTTCGGTCGCGCCCCACGAGAACTCGATGTGCGCCTCCACGCCGTGGCCCTTCAGGTAGTCGGTGGTGAGGTTCACCGCCTCGGTCGCGATGTGCTTGCCCTGCAGGTCCTTGGGGCCGCGGATGGGCGAGTCCTCGGGAACGGCCAGGACCCAGCGTGTCGGCCGGCGGCTCACCTTCGAGTAGACCAGCTCGGCCACCTCGACCACCTGGGCGCGGTTCTCGACGATCCAGTCGTGGCCGGTCAGGCCGGCGTCCATCACGCCGTCCTGCACGTAGCGGGCCATCTCCTGCGCGCGGATCAGGATGCACTGGATCTCCGGGTCGTCGATCTCGGGGTAGTACGACCGCGATCGGAAGGTGATCCGGTAGCCGGCTTGGCGGAACAGGCCCGCGGTCGCCTCCTGCAGGCTGCCGGCGGGGATGCCGAGCTTGAGGATTGTCCGGTCCACGGAGCCGCTATGTCTTGCTGGCGTACACGTCGGCAGGATCGAACACGCGCTCCGCGACGACCTCCAGATCGTCGTCCGCGACCCGGCGGAAGAAGCAGCTCCGGTAGCCTTCGTGGCAGGCCGCGCCGCCGATTTGGCGCACCTTGACCAGCAGGGCGTCGGCGTCGCAGTCCACGTAGATCCCGTGCACCTCCTGCACGTTGCCCGACTCTTCGCCCTTGCGCCAGAGGCGGTTGCGGCTGCGCGAGAAGTAGCACACGCGGCCGGTGCGCAGCGTTTCCTCGAACGCCTCCCGGTTCATGTACGCCATCATGAGCACGTCGCCGGTCTCATGGTCCTGGGCGATCACCGGGACCATGCCGCCGAGCTTCTCGAAATCGACCACGCGGGCGGCGGCGGAAGCCTCGTGATCCTTGTGTTCCAAGCCGTTCACGAGCGGGACCCTATCACAGCTAGCTGCCGGGTTCATCGCCGAGCGAAGCTCCGTCCGTCAGCAGGTTTTGGAGAAACGAGATGGAGGACTCGTCGTCCCACTGGGCGGCGCCGACTCGTTGGAACACCACCTGGCGCGTCTCATCGAAAATGAAGGTCGCCGGTATGGACCCGACGGACAGCGAACCGTCCGATTCGCTCGTCGTGTAGACCGGAACCGCCACTCCGTGTTCCTCGACGAACTCGCGCACGGTGTCGGCCGGTTCTTCCGAGATCAGGAGGAAGGCCACGTCCGCGTCGCGAAATCGCTCTGCGAGACTTTCGATGGACGGCATTTCCTCCACGCATGGTCCGCACCACGTTGCCCAGTAGTTGACGAAGAGGATCTTGTGCTGAAACTCCGACAGAGAAGCCTCGCTGCCATCCAGGCGTTGCAGGCGCTGATTCAGGATGCCGACCGGAGGCCCTTCCGGGAATCGCGGGACAGGGAGGCCGGCACGTTCCCACCCGTGGAGGCGGAAGGCGTAGGAGAGGACCCGGCTGGCGGAGAAGGGGAACGCGAGGACTGCCCCGCAGGCGATCGCGAGGCCGACCAACAGGCCGACGAAGAAGAACCGGTTGGGCAACTTCATTGGCGAACCTCAGCGCACGCCTCAGTATACGTGTCGCGGCACCGACCGGGCACGAGCGTTCCCCGGCAACGGGCCGCCGCTCATGAGGTTTACGGCCGCGCCGGAGTACGGTCCGCGCCCACTCGGATGCTGGCCGAGTCCGAGCTGACGGACCATACTCGTCTTCTCAAACCCCCGCCGAGGAGGACCAAATGCTCACCGAGAAGCAGTTCCAGCACTACTGGACGTTCGGGTTCGTCGTCCTGCGCGACTTCTTCACGCCGCAGGAGGTGGAGACGCTGCGCGCCGAGTACGAGGAGGAGCTCGACCGGGTCTACGCGCACGCGCCGTTCACGGGCGAAAAGCGCTACTGGACCACGATGCTGCACCCGCGCACGCCGCTGTACTCAAGCCTCCTGGAGGACGAGCGATTCTGCAGCGTGGCCGAGCAGCTCTACGGCGACGACGTGATCGGCATCGCCACCGACGCCAATCGCTACGTCGGCGACACGCGCTGGCATCCCGACCACCGGGCCGATCCCGAGGAGGACTGCTACGGGGTGAAGTTCGCGTTCTACCTGGACCCGGTCGGCGCCGACACGGGCGCCCTGCGGGTGATCCCCGGATCGCACAACCGCGCCTTCCACGACCAGATCCGCGACTCCCTGGAGTCGCTGGAGCTGCGGGTGGCCGGCGTGCCTGCCTACGTGTGCGCCTCCGACCCGGGCGACGTGGTCGCCTTCGACATGCGCTGCTGGCACGCCAGCCACGGCGGGGCCGCCGGGCGCCGCATGTCCACCTGCGTCTACTACAACAATCCGCGCGGGGCGGTGGAGGAAGCGGCTACCCGCAAGCGCGCCGTCAAGGCGCGGCAGACCCCGACCCAGTACGGGCGCGAAGGGCACCCGATGTACCCGGCGGAGTGGCTGGTCAACCCCGGCGGCAGCCCGAAGCGGCAGCGCTGGCTGAACCGCATGGCGGAGCTCGGCTACTTCGAGTTGCCGGCGGGGAGCGCGGCATGAAGCGGCATCGCGTCGGCATCTCATCGGATGCTGGCCGAGTTCGCGCTGACGGACCATACTAGCTTTTCAGACCGCCACTGGGGAGGCCCCATGCTCACCGACAAGCAATTCCAGCACTTTCGGACGTTCGGGTTCGTCGTCCTGCGCGGCTTCTTCACGCCGCAGGAGGTGGAGACGCTGCGCGCCGAGTACGAGGAGGAGCTCGACCGGGTCTACGCGCACGCGCCGTTCACGGGCGAAAAGCGCTACTGGACCACGATGCTGCATCCGCGCACGCCGCTGTACTCAAGCCTCCTGGAGGACGAGCGATTCTGCAGCGTGGCCGAGCAGCTCTACGGCGGCGACGTGATCGGCATCGCCACCGACGCCTTCCGCTACGTGGGCGACACGCGCTGGCATCCCGACCACCGGGCCGATCGCGAGGAGGACTGCTACGGGGTGAAGTTCGCGTTCTACCTGGACCCGGTCGACGGCGACACGGGCGCCCTGCGCGTGATCCCCGGGTCGCACAACCGCATCTTCCACGACCAGATCCGCGACTCCCTGGAGTCGCTGGAGCTGCGGGTGGCCGGCGTGCCTGCCTACGTGTGCGCCTCCAACCCCGGCGACGTGGTCGCCTTCGACATGCGCTGCTGGCACGCCAGCCACGGCGGCGCCACCGGCCGCCGCATGTCCACCTGCGTCTACTACAACAATCCGCGCGGGGCGGTGGAGGAAGCGGCTACCCGCAAGCGCGCCATCAAGGCGCGGCAGAGCCCGGCCCAGTACGGACGCGAGGGGCAGCCGATGTATCCGGCGGAGTGGCTGGCCAACCCCGGCGGCAGCCCGAAGCGGCAGCGCTGGCTGAACCGCATGGCGGAGCTCGGCTACTTCGAGCTGCCGCAGGGGAGCGCGGCATGAAGCGGTACCGCGTCGGCATCATCGGCCTGGGCCGCATGGGCAGCACCATCGACGACGAGGGCCACAGCAGGCAGCCGTATTCGATCGCCGCCTCCTGCCGCGCCAGCGACCGCCTGGAGGTGGCGACCGCCGCCGACCTGCGGGCCGAGCGGCGAGAGGCGTTCCGCGAGCGCTGGGGAGTCCAGGCCGTGTACGAGGACTACCGGCAGATGGTCGCGGAGCAGCGCCCCGACCTGGTGGCGGTCTGCACCACCGCTTCGGGTCTGCAGAAGCCGGCCAACCAGGCGCCGGATGCCAGCTTCCGCGGCGACTCGCACGCGGAGCTCAGCATCGCGCTCGCGGAGCTCGGGGTGCCGATGCTGTACATGGAGAAGGCGATGGCGAGCTCGCCGCGTATGGCCGACGCCGCGCGCGACGCCTGCATGGCCGCCGGCACGCTGTTCAACACCGGCGTGCTGCGCCGCTTCGACAACCGCTACGACGCCGTGCGGCAGGCGATCGCCGACGGCGCGATCGGCACGCCGCAGGCGGCCGTCCAGTACGCCCGCAGCAACCTCATGCACGGCCACGTGCACTCCATCGACACGCTATCGTTCCTGCTCGGCGATCCGCCGATCGAGGCGATCCGCGGCGAGCTGCTGCCGCGCGAGGCGGGCGGCGCGCCCCGGACGGTCGAGGGAGACCACATCCCGAGCGACCCGGACGCGACCTTTCAGCTCCGCTTCGCCGGCGGCGTGGAAGCGTGGTCGGTGCCGGCCGGCAACTGGGAGTTCGAGGTGCTCGGCAGCGAGGGGGTGATCCGCTCGGAGAACAACGGCGCCGGCATCACGCTGCGCAGGGCGGCCGGTCCCGGCCGCCGACCGGACGTGGTGCCCGCTCCGATCGAGGTCCCGGAGGCACGGAGCCCGGTGGTGGCGTGCCTGGAGGACTTGGTCGAGGCGTATGAGTCAGGGCGGACGACGCGCAGCCCGGTCGACCTCAGCGCCCGCGTCGTCGACGCCTGCGTGGCCGTCGCCGACAGCCACCGCCGCGGCGGCGCCTGGGTCGACCTGCCGCTGGACGCGCGCGACCTGTACATCTTTCACGTGTAGAACGGCAGCGGTCAGCGCAGGGCCGCGGCGGTCAGCTCGGCGAAGCGGAAGCAATCGGTCACGTGGTCGTTGACCACGCCCACCGCCTGCAGGTGGGAGTACACGATGGTGGGACCGACGAAGCGGAAGCCGCGCGACTTGAGGTCGCGGCTCAACTGCCGGGACAGCTCGGTCTGGGCGGGCAGCTCGCCCTGCTCACGCCAGCCGCCCACCACGGGGCGGCCGTCGACGAAGCGCCACAGGTAGGCGCAGAAGCTCCCGAACTCCTCCTGAACCGCCAGGAAGGCACGGGCGTTGTCGATCGAGGCGGCCACCTTCAGCCGGTTGCGCACGATCTCCGAGTTGCCGAGCAGCGCCGCGCGCTCGGCGTCGCCGTAGCGCGCCACACGCACCGGGTCGAAGCCCTGGTAGGCGCGCCGGTAGCCGGCCCGCTTGTGCAGGATGGTGCGCCAGCTCAGCCCCGCCTGCGCCCCCTCCAGGACCAGGAACTCGAACTGCGCCCGGTCGTCGTCCCGGATCGGCGTGCCCCATTCGGTGTCGTGATACGCCTGCATCAGCTCGTCGCCCGCGCACCAGTCGCACCGGCGGCGCTCGCTCATGGCGCGACGATACCACGGCCGTTGACACGGCACGGGGCAGAGGCAATCCTCATCAACTGCCATGGCGGCACCGGCACTGACCGCTGACGGCGCCGCGGCCGCGCCTTCCTACCGGCCGCTCGAGGAGGTGCGCCGGACGCTCCGCGTCAAGTGGTACCGCAGCCCCATCGACCCGGCCGTGCTGCGGAAGCTCATGCAGCGCAGCGACCTCAAGGGACTGGCGCAGGTCCTGGGATCGCTCGGCCTGGTCGCGGCCAGCGGCGTGCTGACCTGGGTGCTGTTCGAGCGGCAGGTGTGGGTCGGCTTCGCCGCGGCTCTCTTCCTGCACGGCAGCATGGCCGGCCTGTACGGCTCCGCCAACCACGAGCTGACCCACGGCACGGTGTTCCGCACGAAGTGGCTGGGCCGCCTGTTCCTGCGGGTCTTCGCCCTGCTCAACTGGTTCAACCCCTACGACTACGCGCTCAGCCACACCTACCACCACCGCTACACCCTGCACCCCATGGGCGACCGGGAGGAGGTGCTGCCGCACGCGCCCGCATTCCGGTTCCTGTACGTGCTGCAACTCCTGACCGTCAACTTCACCGGCGGTCCCCACACCGGCGGGATGGTGCCCCTGCTGCGCATGACCCTCCGGACGGCGCTCGGCAGACCCCTGGCCCGTTACGCCGGCACGAACACGAGGAAGGACAAGCTGGAGTGGATGGCGGCCGTCTACGCCGGCCATCCGGAGGAGCGGCGCAGGTCCGTCCGCTGGGCCCGCGCGGTGCTGCTGTTCCACGGCGCGGTGCTGGCGGTCGCGATCGTCTTCGGGCTCTGGCTGTTGCCGGTGGTGATCAGCGCGGCGCCGTTCATCGCCAACTGGTGGCGCTACCTCACCCATTTGCCCATGCACTGCGGGCTGCGGACCAACGTCCCGGACTTCCGCAAGTGCACGCGCAGCATCAAGCTCGATCCGGTCAGCAGCCTGCTCTACTCGCACATGAACTGGCACCTGGAGCATCACATGTACGCCGGCGTGCCGTGCTACAACCTGCGCAAGCTCAACAAGGTGATCGCTGCCGACCTGCCGGAGCGCAAGTCGCTGGTGGGCGCGTGGCGGGAGATGCGTGCGATCTGGCGGCGGCAGTTGACCGATCCCGACTACCAGTACGACGTCCCGCTGCCGCCGACCGCGAACCGGCTCGACCAGTCCTCTCCCGCGCGCGGCAGGCCGGCCCGCACGAGCGGTTCGGGCGAGGAGCTGGGCGCATCGATCGGTGACCTGGCGCCCGCGGTGATCGCGGACTGACGGCGGTCCGGCCGGGGCTTGGAAGATGAAGCCCATGTTCATGCGACGGGGGTTGACAGTCGTCACTATGGTCTCATACGCTGTACTCTGGAACCCACAGACCACATCCCTCGCGTCGTGGTAGCAAACCAAACTCGTCGACGGTGAGTTGATGTAGGCAGCTGCATAAGGAGAGGATGAGGATGCGCTCTCCAACTCAGCCACAACACTTGACAGCATCCCCACTGGACGCTGTTGCCGGTAGAGAAGACAAGAACACGCGGAGTGCTTCACTACTCGGAAAACGTGCGGGAAGAGCCTTCCTCAAGTACAAAGAGAGATACTTTCTCCTAATTCCGGGAATTGCGCTCTTTATCATCTTCCGATACGTGCCTATGGCAGGCATCGTGCTGGCTTGGAAGGAGTTCACCGTCACCGGTGGGCTGTTCGGCGGTACCTGGGAAGGCTGGAAGTACTTCGAGAGGCTCTTCGCTGCGCCGGACTTCGGCCGAGTGCTGCGGAACACCGTATTCATCAACGGCGTCCTGCGAATGGGCATCGGGTTTCCCATGCCGATCATCTTCGCGCTGCTGCTCAACGAGGTCTACGCGATGCGCTACAAGCGGGTCGTGCAGACCATCAGCTATCTTCCCCACTTCCTGTCATGGGTGGTGGTGGCCGGGTTGATCCGACCGCTGGCCGCGAGCAGCGGGCCGCTGAACCTGGTGGTTGGAGCGGCAGGGTTCGAAACGCCCATTCTGTTTCTCCAGCAGCCCGGGTGGTTTCTGGTAATCATTACCGTGAGCGACATATGGAAAGGTGTCGGATGGGGCTCGATCATCTACCTGGCGGCGATCACCGGCATCGATCCCTCTTTGTACGAATCTGCCGAGATCGACGGAGCCGGACGCTTCCAGAAAATGCGCTACATCACCCTGCCATCTATCACCTTTGTAATCGTCATCTTGTTCCTTCTGAGTCTCGGGAACATCCTCGAGCTGGGATTCGACCAGATCTTCAACCTGTACAATCCTCTGGTCTATGAGGTGGGAGATGTCATCGGCACGTACGTATATCGAATCGGACTTCAGGATTTCCGCTATAGCTTTGCGACGGCTGTCGGACTGTTCCAGAATGTGGTCGGCCTTCTCGCGCTGGTCGGTGCGAACTGGATCGTCAAGAGGCTCGGCCAAGCCGGGAGCTACACCCTGACATGAGCGAAGCTGCCGTTACTCCGCGGACCGTTGCATCGCCGTCCGTCAGGCGCGTTGGCAGGTGGACCGTCCAGGATAGGCTTTTCACCGTCGTCGTCTACCTCGCCATGGCGCTGTTTTCGCTCACGATCATCTATCCGTTCTGGTACCTCCTGGTCGACTCCTTCAATACGCCTGTATCCTCGATTCAGGACAGGGTGAAGCTCTGGCCGCGGGATCTTACCTTCGACAACTACCGGAAGGTGTTCGACGGCGGAATCATCGGAACCGCGTATCTGAACTCGTTGTTCAAGGCGGTTGTCGGTACCGGGTTGATACTGCTGGTGAACTTCACTTCTGCGTTCGGTTTGACGGATCGCTCGTTGCCCGGCATAAAGGTCGTCACGCTCTTCATGATATTCACGATGTTCTTCAGCGGCGGACTCATTCCGACCTACCTGTGGTACAAACAGCTTGGGCTGATCAACTCGCGGTTGGCTTGGATTCTCCCCGGACTGGCAAACGCATACTATATCATCATCATGCGGAACTTCTTCCGCGAGATACCCCAAGAGCTGACGGAGAGTGCGACGATCGACGGAGCAACTCTCGTGCAGGTCCTGTTTCGAATCGTCGTGCCGCTGTCCGCGCCGGTAGTCGCGACCGTAGCGCTGTGGGCGGCTGTCGCCCACTGGAACGAGTGGTTCTACCCGCTCATATTCACTCCGCGCAGAGATCTGACCGTTCTGCAAGTGCTCCTGCGCCGGGTCTTGATCGAGAATCAGACCTCGGAGCTGGACATACTCGAGGAAGCTGAAGTACGCCTCATCACCGCGGAGACGATCAAGGCAGCCTTGCTGTTTGTTTCCATCGGACCTATCGTAGCGGTTTACCCGTTCATCCAGCGCTACTTTGTTAGAGGCATCATGTTGGGCTCCGTGAAGGGATGAAAGGAGGCTCCCTAGAGGTATTCGATTCAGCATCCATCGCCCTGGATTCAGGGCGAAGACCCCGGTAGGATGGGGAAACGACATTTCCCAAGGAGGGAAAGATGAAAACGGTAGTGAGACTGGTGGCGGTGACGACGCTGCTGGCCCTGGCCACGGGATTCCTGTTCGCGGCTGGTCAAGAAGAGGCGGCCGCGACGGAAGAGAGACTGGTGATCACGTTGATACCGTTCACCAATCAGGGCACGACCTTGGCGCCGGACAGCTGGGTCGAGCTGTACCTCGAAGAGACGTACAACGTTGACCTGCAGCCCTGGTACGACAGCGATTCGTACGACGCGGACGCGAGGGCCGTGCGAATCGCGGCGGGGGATATCCCGGACTATCTGGGGGTCTGGGGGGGCCACTACGATGAGTGGATAGACCAGGGCATCGTGAGACCATTGTCCCAGGCTCTCATCATGGAGCACATGCCCAACTGGATGCAAATCGTAGATTCCTACCTCGGAGACAGCAAGTGGAACAACACGGTTTTCGACGGCGTCAACTACAGGATACCGACGGTGTTTGGCGGGGCTACGACCGGGATGGTGATGGGTATCCGCGGGGACTGGCTGAGAGCTGTCGGCTACGAACCCGAGCCGGTTCCGGGAAAGGACTTCTTTAGGGGCCCGGACAGCCTCGAAGAGATCGAGGACCTTTTCCTCAAGTTCCGGAACGACGACCCTGACGGCAATGGGAAGAAGGACACCTACGCCTACATGATCTGGAAGAACAGCCCAAACCTCGGCGATGAGGCCTTCCCGAATGTGTTCGGCTCCTTCGGTATCCGGATGAAGACCTGGGACGTGAAGGACGGCGAGGGCTACTATTCGATGGTGGACCCGAACTATCGGGAGGCGCTCAAGTACATCAACTCGTGGTGGGAAATGGAGGTCATCCACCCGGATACGGTTGCCTTCGTGCGCCCCGACATTCTCCGCGCGATGGCCAACGACGAGTTCGGCGCCTGGTCTGACTGGGATGGGTGGCACGCGACTCGTACCGGCGGACCTTGGGGAGCGTACTTCGAGAACTATCCTGACGCCGATATTGCGGTCGTTATCACCCCAGAGGGACCGACCGGAGGAAGAGGAGGCTATTTTCGCCCTGCGGCCGCTTCGAGATTGGCTTTCGGCAAAGATGCCAGCGATGAAGTCGTCATCAAGGTCATGCAGATGCTCGAAGACATCAACCTGGACATAGACAAGTTCGCCAGGGCCCACTTCGGCGGAGACGAGGGCGAGACCTGGGAGGTGAACCCAGACGGCTATCGAATCGGGATTCCCGGCACCGGCGTCCTTAAGGACCCCGCCACAGCTACCCAGCTGGGAGTTCGCATATTCACGTTTGGTGCGCAGATTGTTCCGCCGATTGACAAAGCCTACTTCGCTCCGGAGCGACACGCTCTCATGAGCTACCTGCAGGAACATCAGACCGCTTCTCCGGGTACAGGCATCAGGCCCGCGTGGACGGACGACGAGCGTGCGCTGGTCGCCAACGTGGGTACCGTGGAGCAGGAGTTCGGCTGGAAGGCGATCACGGGACGGATCGATATCGACGCCGAGTGGGACAGCTACGTGCAAGCGATGATGGACGCTGGACTCGACACGCTCCTGGCGGCGGTGGCGAAGCAGGGCATGTAACTCTGCTTCATGCCGTCAGAACCTAGATGGAGCCCGCCGCAAAGGCGGGCTCCATCTGCTTCGGCGATGCCTGGATCTCTGCAGAAGACATCAGAGATTGATATTAGCAATTTCCATACGGAGGCTTTGGTATGAATGTTCCCAATATCATGTTTCTTCATGTGGATCAGATGGACCCCAATGCTATCGCTGCATATGGGCAGAATCGGGATGTGTATACGCCATGTATGGATCGATTGGTGAAACAAGGGCATTCATTCATGAAGTCATATGCAACAAGCCCGTTGTGCGCGCCCGCGCGTACGAGCTGGTTTACCGGCAGAATGCCTTTGGAGCACGGCTGTATTCGCAACAATTTTTGCGCATCCCCTGATATACCTGACCTGGGTCAGTGGCTGTCGAGTCAAGGTGGGTACGAGTGCTTCCTCATCGGGAAATGGCATGTCAACGGACGGCCACAAGAAAAGAGCTTCAAAGTACTCTCCCAGCCGGAAGCGCCACTTGCGTCAGACATGTTCTTGGGCGATTCGTACCAAGCTCGATCAGCGGTGTCGTTCCTGCAAAACCATACGGGCTCCAAGCCGTTCTTCTTGACTATTGGTCTGCTGAATCCTCACGATTGCCAGGGCTATAGCCTCAGAAGTGGTCTGATCCTCTTGGCGGAAAGAATCAGAGACCAATTGCCGGAATTGCCCAAGAATTTCAATTTCGATTATAGGCGCAATCCCGTCGCAGGTGACCAAAAGGCGGGCATCGGAACCATGCATGACTGGTACGATGAGTGGGCTCTGCAGGATTGGCAGTACTATCGCTATGAGTACCATCGAATGGTGGAGATGGTCGACTCGGAAATCGGCCGCATATTGGATGCACTGCAAAGCTCGCCATTTGCTGAAAACACCCTGGTTATTTTTGCCGCAGATCATGGAGAAGGTGCGACCCACCATGCGACGATCACCAAGGGACTTCTGTATGATGAGTCATGGCGAGTGCCAGCAATTGCCGTTTGGCCAGGTCACATCCAGGGAAACGTTCAAGATCAAGGCCACCTTGTGTCAGGCGTTGATATTCCTGCCACCATTTGTGACTATGCTGAAGTGCCAATGTTGCCCAAGATGACCGTCGGGAAGAGTCTGCGTCCGGTAATGGAAAACAGGAGCACCGGGTGGAGGGACTATGTCGTTGGCGAAACCCTGAATTTCGAGCGAGGTACAGCCATCCGGGATGCGCGCTACAAAACGACATTTTTCTTGGATGGAGCAGTGCGAGTATTCGACATGGATCGGGATCCGGGGGAGACAGAAGATATCTCGGCGCAAGACATTGGAAAAGACGTCACGGAGAACCATTGGAAGTGCTTGCGAGACTACGTTAACCAGATAGAACCATATCATGGACGGACGATAGCGTTCCGCAAAAGCGCATATAATAAATGTACTGCTGAAGAAAGAGAGCAAGAGGCATCACAGCTCGCAGACTATCTTCAATGGTACGCAAACATAGCATCGGGGGAGGTGGATTATGCGCAAACGTAAGCGGACTTCATATCCGATTGGCGATTTGTTTCGTGAATATCTCAGCAGCTTTTCGCCAGTCGCGCGTTCCGTGGGTGAGGCACATCAAGAAGCATGTCACAGTTATCGAGTATTGGGCTTGGAAGGCGGGCAGGTGCCGACCGTCAAGGCATCAGGGCATCTGGTTATTTGCAGTGAAAAGGCGACCGCAGGAAAGCGATTTGGCGTTTCATATAGAAGGCAGCCGGGAGATATGGCCGCGATTCAGGCTACCCTGACCGTGTCAGATGAGCCCTTGAAAGGACTGATGCATTGGCATGTGGAAGCCACCTTCTCCCCCGTGCATCCGGAGTTGCTTGCCTGCAGCAAAACACGGGAAACCGGTCATGTCACAGACGACACCATTGTCATTCGACAGGGAGACAAGGAAATCACCTACGAACACACGAATTGTGTGCACACCCAATGGACTCTGCCGGATGTGTTTTCTGAAGTCAAAGCGAGTGGAAAGGCCTTCGAGTTTGATCTGCTTCAGAATACGCAGGTGTTCAAACCCAAGCAGGTATTGACTTATGAGGGGGAGTCGGAGGTCTCGGTCAAAGAAGGTGAGAGAGTGTCATGGGAGCATTATCTCCATTTGGGATATGGGACCTTGCCCACAAGCTATTTGGTTGACTCGAGTGGTGCGGTTCAGATCGCGACAGGCGGGGTCAATACATTGGCGTTGATGGCGATGGATTGAAGACGCCATGCCCGATACTGAACAGAATCTCGAACCTTCCTCCCCGAAGTGTGTTTTAGACGACCCGCAGCGGCCCATCTACCATTTCGTGCCGCCGGCCAACTGGATGAACGACCCGAACGGGGCGATCTACTGGAAAGGACGCTATCATCTCTTCTACCAGCATAACCCGTACGACGCGGCGCAAGACACAATCCACTGGGGACATGCGGTCTCCGAGGATCTCGTGCATTGGCGGCACTTGCCGATTGCCCTGGCGCCTACGCCGGGCGGTCCCGACCGTGACGGGTGTTACTCGGGGGCGGCGGTAGATCATGACGGCATACCGACGCTCGTGTATCACGGCGTGCCGGACGGCATCTGCCTCGCCACAAGTCGCGACGACCTGCGGACATGGGAGAAGTCTCCCGAGAACCCTGTCATCGGTCAGCCGAGCCCCGGCGATCCGTGGTCACCGCATGCCTGCGGCGTGTGGAGGGAAGGTGACACCTGGTACCTGCTCTCGGGATTCGGCGTCGGTGCGGCACGCAAAGCGCTGGGGGTTTCTCGGGACGCCTGCTTCATGTTCCGCTCCAAAGACCTGGTGCACTGGGAGTACATGCATCTTCTCTACGAGCCGGGCGAGGAGAGCGACTGCGCCTGTCCCGATTTTTTTCCGCTCGGCGACAAGCACATGCTGTTGTTCACCAGTCACCGACGCGGCGCCCAGTACTACGTCGGAACCTATGCGAATCACCGCTTCACCATTGAGCAACACGGCCGTATGCAGCATTCGATATGGCAGCATAGAGATTACATGCGCTGCGGGGATTTGATCTGCCCCATTTCCTGGGGCGCCCCGGACGGTAGACGGATCATGATCGCCTGGATCACCGAGGGCCGCCCGGAGGCCGTGCAGCGGGCGGCGGGTTGGGCGGGAATCATGTCCCTGCCCCGTGTGCTTTCGTTGGGTGACGACGGGGTGGTCCGTATCGAGCCGCTGCCCGAACTGGACCGGTTGCGATCGAATCACAGGCGTCTCCGAGACATACCGGGCGGACCGGGACGGCGGACCTCCCTGATGCGGCCGGACGAGATGCGGCCTCTCGAAGGTGTGCGGGGAGACTGCCTGGAGATCAGCGCCGTGATCGATCCCGGCAGTGCGACCGACGTGGGTATGGCCTTTCGTCGGTCCGCGGACGGTAATCGGCAGACCTTGGTGCATTACAGCCGCGATCGGCGTCACCTGGCCATTAACCTGGAACGGTCGCATGCACCCGGTGTCGAAGCGGATCTCCACGCGGAGATCGCGCCGGTCGATCTCCCGCCGGAGCGGCCCTTGGAGTTGCGCGTCTTTCTCGATCGCTCGGTGATCGAAGTCTTCGCCAATGGTAGGCAATGCCTGACCAAGCGGATCTACCCCGATCCGCAGGACCTGGACGCGGCCTTCTACTGCTGGGGCGGAACAGCCACGCTGCGATTGCTGGACGTCTGGAATTTGACGCCTCCCGCATAGAAGATGCATCCGATTCCACGAACCTCGGACGTATTACTACAGCCAACAGACCGAACATCCTCCCGTGTCCGGTGTGGCGACCTGGCGCATTCTCATCCTGATGGTGGCTGGCCATGCACCACATCCAAGCCGATCACAACGACCTTGACAAAGCGGGACCTCCAGGTAAAATAGCCCGGGCGTCTACAGCGTTCATCGGTTCCAGTTGGACCGACGCCGGTCATGGTGCGCACGGAGGTGAAACGACCCTTGAGCAAGAAGACGATCGAAACTGACGCCGGCTCGACGTTACGCATATTGACGATCGGCGCGCATCCGGCCGATGTGTTTGACCAATGCGCGGGAACCCTGGCGCATCATGCCGCGCGCGGCGACTATATCGCCTGCCTGTCGTTGACGCACGGGGCGCGTGTACACGATGCGGTGATCAGCGACGCGATGCAACGCGCCGCCTCGATTCCGGAGGGGCCGGAGCTCCTCAAGCTCATTTCGGAACGGACAGACGTCAAGGCCGAGGAAATCCGGGCCGCGGGAAAGATCATCGGGTTTGAAGACATCTACTTCATGGGCCTCGATGACGATGTCCTGACGGTAACCAAGGAGGCGGTCTACGAGGTCTCGCGCATCATGCGGGAGATCAGACCGGATGTCATCCTGACACACTGGCCGCAGGAGAAGGATGGCATGGCGAACCCGCACGCAGTTACGGGCCAGATCGTCCTGCATGCACTGCGCTATGCGAACGCGGTCGATCCGGGTGATCGCAACCCTCCCGTTCGCGTTGCGCAGGTGTTCTTCTTTGGCGCCGGTGCGACCGGCATTCCAAAGACCGTTTTCGACGCAAACCGCGGGTGCTATAACGACGTGTTCGTCGACATTACCGATGTGATCGAACAGAAGCTTTCAGCTTTGGAATGCCTGGTCAGCCAGGGCTACGCGGGCAAGTACGCTCGCAAGCGCCTGGAAGTCACGGACGGAGCCTTCGGGGTCGGGGGCGGGTACGCTTACGCGGAAGGGTTTATCAGGTCCGGGGCGGAAGCGCACTACCTTTTGCCCGTGCCGGAACGTTCCCTCGAAACAGCCAGGTTATCGGATCACGAAAAGATGGATCGGTATTCCTGGCGACTGCCGTTGGAGTAGTTATGCAGAGGAACACGTGTGAACGGCGCAGCAATTTCAGTCTTGAGGCCCTCTCGGATTTCCCGGACGACGCCATGACTGCGGAAGGCCCTATCTCTGCCGATCAGGTTGGTTCCATGATGGCCACCCTGGCCGGGTGTGGGGTCAGGCGCGTCATCTGGTGCTACTACGGCGATGGTCGTGGTGGGCATATGGTGCGCGATACCAGCGTGAAAAGCCAGAAGCTATGCAGCACCTATAACCTGCTGGGTAATCCCTTGCGCGTTGCAGCGGAGGCCGCACATGAAGAAGGTTTGAAGTTGCATGCCTGTTTCAAGCCCTATGAGACCGGCGCCGCGCATCTGTGCCCTGAGGGATCTGTCGAGGCGGCCATGGTGGGCAGGCTGAGCCATCTGGGAGGACGCTTGTCCTGGCTCGATCGCTTCGTGGTGGATAGCCCGCATCTCCGCATCAAACGCCGCAGCGACGATCTGCGCGCGGACATCAGGACGGTGCCGATCTGTGGGCTCAAGCTCGTCAAGAAGGACGATTCCCCCACCCGGGTCAGCAAGCAACATCTGCAGATCTGGACGAGCGCCCTGAACAGTCGTTACCAGCGGCTGGATATCGATTTTGATGTCACCGAGAACGTGGAGCCTGCGAAAAAGGATGTCTACGATGTCAGCGATGAGTTGCTGACCAGGAAGGGCGATCCGGTACGGACGTTGACCCTCTCCGGATTTGAGTTGAACGATCCCTTTATCCTAGTCACCACCGACTTCTCGGACGGGCCTCCCGATTTCGAGAACACTTCCATTGAGATGCTGGTGGCCCTGGACGCCGATGGAAGGGAAGTTCCGGGCGTGTTTGCCAATGGAAGGGGCATCTGGGCGGCGGAGATGGTGGACTTTCGTGACTGGGGGCTGGTCTTCGATCATGGTTGGGGCAGCGAAAAGAAATATCTGGACATCAACAATCAGGATGGCCAAAGCGGCTTGGTCGCCTACACGCGCGGTCGCAACGAATACCTGCCCGGTGCACTGTGCGAGACCGAGCCGCAGGTGCGCGAATTCTGGCTCTCGTGCATCGAAGAGATGTTGGACGCGGGTGTGGATGGCATCGATTTTCGCGAGGAAAACCATAGCACGCACACCGATTACCCCGAGGAATACGGGTTCAATCCGGCTGTCATCGAGGCGTGCGAACAGCGGGGGGGCGTCGACCTGGCGACCGTTGCGGCGGTCCGTGGCGAAGCGTATACCGAGTTCTTGCGGCAGGCGAAGCAGATGATCGCTGCACGCGGCAAGCGCATGCGAATCAACTTTCAGGTGGATTGGTATCGACCGGAACCGGCAGCCACCCGGCGGCTGGCCTATCCCGCGAACCTGAACTTCGAGTGGCTGCGTTGGATCGAAGAGGGATTATGCGACGAGGGAATCATACGTTTCTACCATCTGCCCTTCGACTGCATCTTCAACGATGAGGTTACGCAGGAGGTGATTGCCGCATGCGAGCGGCACAACATCTCCCTAGCGGTCAACCGATACGTCAGGAAACTCGAGCCGGAAACCCTTATGGATGAATACCGTTCAGTGCGGGATGACGGTCGTTTCAGTGGCTTCATCATGTACGAAACACGACACTTCGTGCGAAATCATCCCGATGGGAGATGTACCGTCACTAAGGATGGAGTCGATCGCCTGAAGGATCTGTAGCATGGATAGAGGCGGCAGAAGTCGCGCTGGCGATGCGCCAGCGGCCCTCCAGATCACAGGCTTCATAGAACAGGCGGAAGCGGCCATCGGCCAGGTCGATCACGCAGGGCTCGGACGCCTTGGCGGTATCCCAGCGCCCCCCGTTGTCGAGGCAAATGCCCCGGTCCTTGCGCCAATCAAGCCCATCGCGCGAAAGGGCGCTGAGGATTCTGCCGTGATACTTCGATCCCGCCGGAACCTCCGGGGCTGCGACCCATCCGGCATAGTACATCCGGCATGCCGTGCCCACCCGTATCACGTTCGGGGTAAGGACCCGCTCGGCGTCGAGCGGACCATCGGAGTCGACCGCGATTTCGGCGTCCTTGATCCATCTGGTACCGGGATCTGCCATCTGGTAATGGACAGCTCTGGTCATTTTCTCAGTCAGGGCGCGTACGTTGGGGAACTCTTGCGTCCAGGTCTTCAAGCGTAAACCTTACGCTCACAATCGAATGTCTCTCTGCACCAGGCCGGTATTTGATGTAGGTGGTGGCCACGAATGTGCCGTCGGGGAGCAGCTCGATGGCTGGATATGAAGCGTCTCCCCCGGCGTGACTCCGGAGTAACTTTACTCTATATTGACCTTCACGGCCCATGACTATGTCGTCGTATGTTCCGATCCAGCCTACGAAATCGCCAATTTCCGGACATCCGGGGGCGGTGTTGCGCATGACTGCGACCAGCCGGCCGTCATGCGCGCGCTGGTGTTTCGGCCTATCTCCAGTGAGGCCGAGTGGAACCTCCGCCGGCTTCGACCAGCTAGCTCCCTCGTCGTCGGAGGTCATAAATAGACCGCGGCGGGTTGTCTCCCATCGCCCCGCCTTGTTTCCCAGCAGGCACAGCAGCTGCTTGCGGTCGGGGGACCGGATGAGCTCGGGGTTGACGGGGATATTGGCGGGGTTGTCCAGCACGGTGTGCCACGGGCGGCTCCAAGTAGAGCCGCCGTCCGAAGACACGCTCTGAACGATGCGGTTTCCTTTATGGCCGGCCGGTGTTAGAGACTTGTGCGGGTCTATCGCTGTGCGGATATTGGCCATACCGAGGAGGCGTGACCCGCCGTGTATAGGCTCGATCGAGCAGAATGGCATGCCGCTTTCGAGCCCGTTGGACTCCATCGGTGACCAGGTCTCGCCGTCGTCTTCTGAAAAAGACTGGTGCATGGTATTCCCCGGCGGTGGATCTTCTCCTCGCGGTCCCCAGCCTCCGGCAGAGACAAACAGCCGTGCCGTGCCAGCCGGATCCACGAGTCGATAGATGGTCGGACAGTTCCGCGCACTGCTCCAGTTCTCGGGAACCGGCAGCAGCTCGCTCCACGTGAGACCGCCGTCGGTGCTCCTTTTCATCGGGCCACACCAGCCGCCATGCTCGTAGGTCCAGACGGCAAGCATAGTCTTGTTATCCGGAAGCAACACCGTGGTAGGGTGGGCGTGATAGATCTCCTCCGTTCCACGGGCTATGAACACGTGGCGTTCTGTCTCGCTCGAAATATCAATAAGTGGAATTGGTAAGCTCATTCCGGTTTCCTCCCTCAACCTAATGATAGGAACGACTAGGTGCGCCGCGTGCGGTGTCGCACCGTGGCATAGGTGGACTCAATCGGGTTGGTGGTGCGGACGTGGCCTTACTCTGCACCGCCTTGGGCATGTTGTCCAGCACGTTGCCTGACGTGTGGAACCAACAGGTCGGTTCCTCACGGCCGCGACAGACCTCCCGCAGCGCAGCCCGGAACCCCGGAGCTCATGTCGAAAGTTGGAGACCGCGGCCGGGGCCGACAATTGACGGCCCTGCCCGCCGGAGTCAGAAGAGGAAGCCCCAGTAGACCATCTGCAACGGATACCAGGCGAGCGTGATCGCCACGATGCTGTAGTGCACGCGCCCGAGCACCGTCCACCACTTCTTCCGCCACGATCGCAACGCCAGATACAGGACGTACGCCGTGGCGGCGGCGGTGAGGTACGGGATGTAGAACAGCGGCCGCGCCCAAGGGTAGTAGCCGAAGTTGCGGACCACGTCGTCCGTCAGCCACCCCCGCTCGCCCGTGACCACGGAAAACACCGACCACGGCAGCCAAAGAGACAGCCCCAACTCCGATACCGCAAAGAGGATGTCGATCGCCGCCCCCACCGATACGGAAAAGCCCAGGCTGACCGCGATGACAGCGGCGGCGGTCAGCAGCGGGTGACTGACCCGCCGCGCTGCCGGTTCCGTGCCGGATCCGACGCGGCGGATCACGGCGGCCACCGGCCAGAGGATCAGCGCCGAGACATGGAGCACCACGATCAGCAGCACTGCCAGCGAAAGCGGACTCTTGAGCAGGGTGCTGTCGTGCCACAGGAACGAAATCGGCCGCCGCTCCTTGAGCAGGATCGTTCGGAAGCCGGATCTCTTCGCGGCCGCCGCCTGGGAGCACGCCGGCGAGGGATCGGCGCTTGGCGCGTTCAGGAACGCTCCGGTCAGCCTGCGTCCGCACGGGATTTCCATGCCCACGCCGTGACCGGCCATCGGCACCGCGATCGAGTGACTGCGGGTCAGTGTTTCCGCCGCCAGATCGGCCCAGCTCTTCGGAGTGTCCGGGTCGAGCTCGCCCGACAGCAGGAGGGTAGGGATGTCGCTGACGGCCGGAGCTCTGTCGGCGAGCTCGTCCGTCGGGTCATGCCAGGCGGCGCAGAGTGCCGGAACCAGATCCGGCGCGTCCGAGTCGACCATCCGGGGGTATGAGGTGCGATCCGCGGTGGTCCCGGAGAGGTCGGTGAAGTGGCCTTCGGCGTGGCAGAGCAGCGATGCCCACGCCGCCGGGGTCTCGGGCAGCATCGGCCGCGACCGGCCCGGGCTGATGAATGCGCCGGCGACATGCCAGTCACCGCCGGCAATCCGGTGCAGCAGAAACGGTACATACGGAATCCACGAGTGGCTGCGAAGCGACTCCACCACTCTCCCGAGAATGAAGGGGCCGTCGACCTTCACCTCGAAGTGCTCGGACGGGTCCTGGTCGAATCTCCAGGTGGTCGTCGGGCGCGTTTCATAACGGCCGACCACGTCCCAGAGCTCTTGTTCCAGATGGGGATAGCGTTCGGCGCACTCCGGGTCCGCTTCGCAGCGGCGAAAGAGCGCCTGAATGGCGGAGGCTGCATTCGCATGCCGGGCTTCAGCGGCGTTAACCTGTAGCGGCCACACTCCGTCCAGAACCACTGCACGGATGTCCTCCGGGAAGTCGCGTATGACGGTGAGCGCCAGGTTGGTGCCGAACCCCGTGCCGTAAAGGTTGTAGGTCTCATAGCCCATCGCTCCTGCGAGATCCGCCACGTCCGCCGCAACCGCGTGCGGCGAGTAGGCGCTCACGTCGATGCCCTGCTCCGAGAGGGTGCGCTTGCAGTCCAGCAGCGCGTCGACCTCCCGCCGCAGCGCTTCGTCCGGGTGCAGCTCGAGCTTCCGCAGCTCCGTTTTCCGGCCCTGGTAATCCGGGCACTCCAGCCGCGGCTCGGAGCGGCCGACGCCCCGCTGGTCGAGGAGGATGAGATCCCGCTCCTCCCAGATGAACTGCGCGTCGTGGACGAACCGATGCGTGCTCTGCACCACGCTCTCGCCCGGGCCGCCCGCCAGGTAGATCACTGGATCGGGATGCGGAGAGGGGACCGATCCGCGCAGCCGGGACACCGCAAGCCGGATCACGTTGCCGCCGGGCCTGGCGCGGTCTTCGAGCACCGACAGGTACCCGCAGTCGATGTGTGCACCGTGCGCCCGATCCGACCACGGACAGGGGGATTCGACGAACTCGGGCCGAGTGAAGGACTTGGGTCCGGGTGGCTCCTGCTGGGCCTGCGCCACCCATGCCAAGAGCAGGCCCGCTCCGGCCGGCACCGCCGCGCTCACGAGCTTGCGGCGAAAGCTCATGCGGAACGTTAGCGCTCTCGGGAGTGTCCGACAACGCTTGTCTTCGGGCTGGAACGAGGCATGATTACGCCCACGGAGGAGGAACCGCCATGCCCACGATCCGGACGACCGACCATCACACCGTGTACGACAACCCGGTGCCGAGCCTGCGCAGCCGGCACGCCTACTTCCCCGGACTGGTGGCGCTGTCGTCCGGAGAGTTGCTCGCGCTGTTCATGCTCGGCGAGGCGATGGAGGCCACGGACGGCACGACCATGGTGTCCCGCTCGGCCGACGGCGGACGAACGTGGGAGCTGCAGGGGCCGCTCCACGAGCGGCCGGCGAGCGGCGCCGGTGCGCACTACTCCGACTACCTCAAGGCGACCCTGCTGGCCGACGGCCGGCTGATCGTCGCGGGCTACAACTTCCACCGTAGCGGCCGGGACGAGCCGGTGACCAACGCCGCCACCGACGGCGTCCGCGGCGGCGACAACCTGATGTCGTTCTCCGACGACGACGGCAGGACCTGGTCGGCGCCCGCGGTGATCCCTCGCACCCGCCCCGAGCTGATCGAGCTGTCCGGGCCGACCATCCAGGTGGCCGGCGGCGCCATCCTGGGCGCCGGCTCGATGTTCCCCCGCTGGGACGGGAGCAACCCGTCCGGCTGCGTGGGCGCCCTGTTGCGCAGCGACGACGGAGGCGCCACCTGGGACGACCGGACCAACTTCTTCGTCGACCCGGCTGGCCGCTACGCTCCGTCCGAGCCGAGGCTGTGCGAGCTGCCGGACGGCCGCATCGTCGCCCTGTCGTGGATCATGGACCACGTCGGCGGCACCAACCTGACCAACCACGTCACGATCTCCCACGACGGCGGCGCCACCTGGTCGGCGCCGATCGACACCGGCGTGGCGGCGCAGGCCTCCAACCTGATCTCTTGGGACGGCGACTTAGTGCTCTCCGTCCACTCGCAGCGCGAGGGCAGCGACATCGGCGTCTACGCGCGGCTGGCCGACCTGGCCGGCGACCGGTGGCGGACGATCGCCGAGTCCTGCCTGTGGGAGAACGCGCCGGCCATGCAGATCGCGGCCTACGCGACCATGGGGGTCAATCTCAAGTTCGGCCAGCCGTCGCTGCTGCGCCTGTCGGAGACCGAGGTGCTGGCCACCCACTGGGCGGTCGAGGACGGGCAGGGGCGCATCCTCACGCACCGCCTGCACGTGGCGGCGTAGGCGGCCGCGATGCAGGACGGCACCGTGGAGTTGCGCGAGCCGATCGAGCGTGCCATGGGCTACGTCGATCGCTGGGCGGCGCCGCTGGCGGAGCTGGACGCGGCCGCCGCGGTCGCCGGCGGCGACGACCGCTACATCGCGGAGGACCTCACCCACAACGCCGGCCGCGCCCTCGACGCCCTGCTCAAGGGGCGGGAAGCGACCGGCCGCACGGTCGACGGCACGGTGCTCGCCGCCCTGCGCGGCGTCCTGTTCGCGACCCTGGACAACCCGACCGGCTTCCCTGCCGCCTGGTGCCGCCTGGCCGACTTCTACTACGACGGCCAGCGTCCCGGAATGACCTGCTCCCCGCACAACATCCGCGAGGCGGTGCAGGCGCTCGTGGAGCTGTACCGCGCCGGCGGCGACCCGGAGGCGCGGCGCCGGCTCGGCACGCTGCTCGACTCCCTGCTGGCGATCACCGACGACGACGGCCTGTTCCGCGCCGACCGGATCGCGGCGGAGCCGTTGCTGAGCGGCGCGGTTCCGTTCGCCGACCATCAGGTGATCGGCGAGTTCTACCAGTCCTGCACGCAGAACCGGGGCAGGCTGATCATGGCGCTCACCCAGGCCTACCGGGCGCTCGGCGACCCCCGTGCCCTGGAGCTGGCGCAGCGTTTCGTCCGCCTGGTGCGCGCGGAGGCGTTCGCCGAGGACGGCCGTCTGACTCACTTCGCCGGTAACCACACCCACTCGATCACCGGCACCGTGCACGGGCTGGCCGAATGGGGACTGCTGGCCGGCGATCTGGACACCCTCGACCATGCTCGCCGCATCATGCAGGTGGGGCTGCCGCCGACCTGCTCCAGCTTCGGCTGGTCGATCGAGGGCGCGTGGCGGGAGGGCATCCCCGGCCGGGGCGAGGTCAACAACACCGGCGACATGGTGCAGGCCGCGCTGATCCTGGGCCGCGCCGGGTGGCCGGGTTTCTTCGAGTCGGCCGAGCGCATGATCCGAAGCCACGTGCTGCCGTCGCAGTGGCGGATCGGCCAGCCCTACCGCCGGCCGGCCGACGACCCGAAGAACCCGCCGCCACAGGTACCGGACAGCGAGGACGGCGGTTGGGGGTGCCCGGCGGTCAACGACCGCTACGGCCGCTCGCGCTTCGGTGTCCTGGACATCACCCAGGGCGGCGTCCAGTGCCTGTGGGCAGCGATCCGGGAGGGCATCGCCCAGGACGACCTCGGCATGGCCGTGAACCTGCTGTTCTCGAGCCGGACCCCGTCGCTGCAGGTGGACAGCGGCCTGCCGGAGCACGGCCGCCTGCGCATCGCCGCGCGGGGGACGGGCCGCGCTCCGGCCACGCTCCGCATCCGTCGGCCGAGCTGGCTGGACGCCGGCCGGCTGGCCGTGCGGCGCGACGGCGTGCCGGAGCGGCCGTGTCTGACCGACGGCTGGATGATCGTCCCGGCCGCCGGCCCCGCTACTGTCGAGATCACGTTCCCGGTGACGCGCCGCGACGGCACCGAGTGGGTGAACCACCGGCCCTATCGCGTCGTCCGGGACGGCGACCAGGTGGTGGCCATGGACCCGAAGGGGGAGTGCGCGCCGATGTATCCGAGCGCCGCCGAGCTGAACGGCCGGACGGAACCGGGTACCGGCGCAGGCGGCAGGTGATCGGCGCCCACGCCGGCGGGCGCCGGGCACCGGCGGCGGTGCTAATATGCGCCGCGATCCGGAGAGCACGATGACGAGCGAACCGCGGGAGACGATGATCGAAGCCGAGGACCTCACCAGGGTGTTCGGCGCCGGCGCCGAGGAGGTGAACGCGCTCAGGGGCGTGTCGATCTCGATCCAGACCGGCCGCTTCGTGCTGCTCCGCGGCCGTTCGGGCTCCGGCAAGACCACGCTGCTCAACCTGCTGGGCGGGCTTGACCGGCCCACCAGCGGCACCGTGAAGGTCAACGGCCGCGACCTGCAGGCCATGAGCGGCGGGCAGCGCAACCGCTGGCGGCGCGACACCGCGGCCTTCGTGTTCCAGGCGCTCGCCCTGCTGCCGGGGCTCACCGCGCTGGAGAACGTCGACCTGCCGCTGCGCATCGCGGGAGTGGATCCCCGCACCGCCGCCGCCAGAGCGCGCGAGCAGCTCGAACGGGTGGGCCTCGGGCCACGCGCCCACCACCGCGTGTTCGAGCTGTCCGGCGGCGAGCAGCAGCGCGTCGCCGTGGCCCGCGCCCTGGTCAAGCAGCCGGCGGTGCTGTTCGCCGACGAGCCGACCGGCGAGCTCGACCAGGGATCCGGCGCCACCGTGCTGCAGCTCCTCCGCTCCGCGGTCGCCGAGCGCCGCATGACCGCCGTGGTCACCAGCCACGACCACCTGGCGACCGGCTACGCCGACCGGGTGTACGCGATCGCCGACGGCATGCTGCATCAGGTCGAACCGGCAGAGGCCGGCACGTCATGAGGGTGAGCGCGGCGTCTCCGCGCCGCTTCGTCCTGCTCGCCGTTCGCGGGGCGCTCGCGGTGCTCGGCGTGGCGGTCTTCGCCGTGCTCGCGGGATGCGGCCGGCAGGCCGACGACCTGGAGCTGCCGGCCGAGCTGTCGGAGCTGGGCGCCCGCGCATCGGCGCCCACCTACCCGGTGGAGCGTGACGACCTCGCCGTCGTGATCGAACGGGTGGCGCGCGTGCAGTCGGTGCGGCTGCAGGAGCTGTACTTCCAGGAAGGCGGCCGGCTGGCGGAGCTCAACGTCGGCACCGGCGACCAGGTGACGCAGGGGCAGATCCTGGCGCGCGTCGCCAGCGGCCCGCTTCAGCACAGCCTGCGCTTGGCCGAGATCGACCTGGAGATCGACCGTCTGCGCGCCGCCTCGCAGAGTCCGGGCTCCTCCAGCGTCGACCGGCAGATCCGGCAGCTCGAGGTGACCAAGCGCGAGGCGGCGGTCGACTTCCTGCGGCGGCGCGTGGAAGCGCACACCATCCGCGCCCCCTACGACGGCGTGATCACGCGCGTGAACCCGGTGGTGGACGAGATCGTCGAGGGCTACCGCACCATCATCGAGATCGCCGACCCACAGGATCTGGAGTTGCAGATGGACGTCAGCATCGACCAGTTCGACCGGATCGAGGTCGGACAGTCGGCGCAGGTCGAGGTCAGCAGGGGCACGTGGGCAGCGGGCACGGTGTCGCGGCTGACCAGCCGCACCTCGGGCCGCGATGCCGCGCTGCGGCGCGAGGAGTACGTCGTGCACCTGCGGCTAGACGAGGCCGACGCGGTATCGTTCCGCATGGGCGCCCGCCACGCGGCCAACGTGCTGGTCGACTTCCGCCCCGACACGCTGCTGATTCCCATCTCGACCCTGCGCGAGTTCCAGGGCCGGACCTACGTGCGCGTACTGGAAGGGGTACAGCGCCGCGAGGTCGACGTGAAGGTCGGGGTCCGCACCGATACGCGCGTGGAGATCCTGGAGGGCCTGGAGTCCGGACAGACCGTCATCGGCAAGTGACGGTGCAGGTGAGGATGAGGTGATCCTGCAGTCGGCCAGGATCGGCCGGTACGCGCTGGCGCTCCTGTGGATCACCGTGAAGCGGATCGCCAAGAACTGGCGGCTGGTGACGCCGTTGTTGCTCGGACTGGTCCTTGCGTCGGCGTTCGTGGCCGCGGTGCCGATTTACTCCGCGGCGAGCCTGCAGCGCAGCTTCATCCAGCACTGGCGCGAGCAGGACAGCTTTCGCGCCCCGTTCGCGGTGATCCCGTCGCACCGCAATCCGCGCCGCAAGCTGGCGGTCGATCCCGCGCGCATCAACGAGCTGGAGCGCTATCTCGGCGACGCGCTGCAGGCGGCGGCGGGCCACCCGCCGCTGAGCGTCTCGTCCTACAAGACGTTCGGCGTCGACTTCCTGATGCTCTCCGCCGATGCCGAGCCGGGAGGCCGCGTGACCCGCGCGGAGCTCGGCGTCATGAGCAACCTGCAGGAGCACGCGGACCTGGCGGACGGCCGCTGGTTCGGCGACCGCTCCGACGGCGTGGTCGAGGTGGTGGTCGGCGGGCGCACCCTGGACGAGCTGGAGCTGCTGGTCGGGGCGCGCTACTGGTGGGCGTACAGCCTGCGGGAAGACGAGGAGATCGATCCCGCGTCCGGCATCGACATCCGCACCCTGCAGGGACAGCGCTTCGCCGTGGTCCCGGTCGAGGTGGTCGGCCTGGTACGGCCGCGGCCCGGCCTGACCTCCCGCGAATGGATCTACCCGCTGCTGCCGGACCGCCTGTTCATCCGCCGCGAGCCGTTCGAGCGCATGCAGGATGCCGGCCTGCGCGTCGATCGTGCCGACTGGCAGTGGGTGTTCGACGACCGGCTGGTGCAGGTCGCCGACGTCGGCCGCCTGATCGCGCACCTGGAAGCGATCGAAGTGCGCATGGCCGAGCTGATCCCCGACACCGAGTTCTGGCTGTCGCCGCTGGAGTTCTTTCGCGGCTTCAAGCGGATCCTGGACCAGGTGTCGCTGTTCCTGCTGTCCCTGGCGGCGCCGACGCTGGCCATGATCGTCGCGTACGTGATGCTGATGGCGGCCCTCAGCGTCGAGCAGCGCATCGCGGAGGTCGCCACGCTGCACAGCCGCGGCGCCGGGCGGCTGCAGGTGCTGGCAAGCTTCGCGCTGGAGTGGGCGGTGCTGGCCGCCGTGGCGGCGCTGATCGGCCCGCACGTGGGGCTGATCGCGGCGCGCGCGGTCGGCTCGACCGAGGGGTTCCTGGGCTTCGCGGCGATCGCCGCCGGCGCCGGCACGGACGCCGGCTCAGGCCTGCCGCTGGCCGTCACCCGGCAGGCCCGTGGGTTCGCGGCGCTGGCGAGCGTGCTGGCGGTGGCCGCCGCGGTGGGGCCGGCCGCCGCCGGCGGTCGGCTGTCGGTAGTCACCCTCAGGCAGCTTCGCGCGCGCGGCATGCGCCGCTCGTTCTGGCACCGCTACTTCATCGACGTGATCGTGATCGGGGTCGGCTTCTACGGCTACTCCAGCCTGCGCTGGCAGTCGATCCGCCTGGCGCCGGATGCCACTGTCGAAGCCGACCCGCTGCTGTTCGTGGTCCCGGTGCTCTTCTTCCTGGGCTTCGGCCTGCTGCTGTTGCGGCTGTTTCCGCTGGCGATGGCGGCGCTGAGCCGGCTGACCGCCGTCGTGCGCGGGGTGGTGTGGCAGCTCAGCTTCCGCCGGCTGGCGCGCAACACCGGGCCGTTCGTGTCCGTGGTGGTGCTGCTGATCGTCACCGTGGCGATGGGCATCTACAATGGTTCGGCGGCGCGTACCCTGCAGCTCAACATCGCCGACCGGATCCGCTACCTCGTGGGCGCGGAGGTGGTGGTGATCGAGTCGTGGATCCCGCCTGATCCCGACAACCCGGAACCGGTTCGGCGGCGGGAGGACCCGCGGCCGGTCGCCGCGAGCGAGCCGCCGTGGGTGGCGCGGGCCGAGATCCCCGGCGTGGAGGCGATGGCGCGCGTGCTCTACCGCCGGGCCGAGGGTCGCAGGGGATCAACGCAGCTCAGCGCGTTCAACCTGATGGCCCTGACTCCGGAGGAGTTCGTGCACGCGGCATGGCAGCGGGACGACCTGCTGCCGTACCCGTTCACGGACTACCTGGTGGCGCTGGCCCGGCACCGGGAGGGCGTGCTGATCAGCCGGTGGCTGGCGGGCCGCTACGACCTGGGACCGGGGGACGCCTTCACCATCGAGTACCAGAACCAGCCGATCGAAGTGTACGTGGTGGCCGTGATCCCCTACTGGCCGGCGCTCGATCCGTCCGACCGCGCGTTCGTGGTGGCCAACCTCGCCCACGTGCAGGACTTCACGGTCCTGGAACCGTACGAGAGCTGGTACACCGTGAACGAGGAGGAGATGACCTCACCGGACGGCGTGACCGGGGTGGACCTCCTGGTCGACGAGCTCTCGTCGATCGGCGTGATCGCCGAGCGGGTCATGGACACCCGCGGGCAACTCGCCGAGCTGCAGCGCGAGCCCTACCGCCGCGGCTTCTTCGGCGTGCTGTCGCTGGGCTTCGTCGCGGCGGCGGCGGTGACCGTGCTGGCGCTGCTGGTCTCCACCATCTCCTCGACGCGGGAGCAGTCCGTGCAGATCGCGGCCCTGCGCGCCAACGGCCTGTCGGCGCTGCAGACCACCGGCGTGCTGGCGGTGGAGCGCCTGTTGACCGTCGGCGTGGGCGTGGGGCTGGGCGTGGCCGGCGCGCGCATCGCGTCGCTGCTGTTCCTGCCGCTCCTGCGCGACCGCGCCGCGGAGGTGTCGACCGTGCCGCCGTACCTGGTGGTGACCGACGTGGCCGACCTCACCGCGCTGCTGCTGGTGGTGGCCGCCGCGCTGGCGGCGGCGGTGGTGGCGGTGGCCATGTTCATCGGCCGGCGGCAGGTGGCCGGCGCCGTCCGCCTGGGAGAGGAGCCGTGAGCGAGGCGAGCGACTCCAGGGCCATCCGCTGCGCCGGCCTGATCAAGATCTACAAGATCGAGGACATCGAGGTGGTCGCCCTGCAGGGGCTGGACCTGGAGGTGGGGCGCGGCGAGCTGATGGGGATCATCGGCCCCAGCGGCAGCGGCAAGACCACCCTGATGAGCGTGCTGGGCGGACTGGACACGCCGTCTGCCGGCCGGGCCTGGGTGTCCGGCATCGACTTGGTGGCGCTCAACGACCGGCAGCGGCTGCGCTACCGGCGCCGGGACGTGGGCTTCGTCTGGCAGAACACGGCGCGCAACCTGATCCCGTACCTGACCGCCGTGGAGAACGTCGAGCTGGCCATGATGGTGGCCGGCCGCTTCGACCGGCCGCGCGCGCTGGAGCTGCTGCGCCTGGTCGGACTCGGGCACCGCACCCGGCACCTGCCGCAGGCCATGTCCACGGGCGAGCAGCAGCGCGTGGCGGTCGCCATCGCCCTGGCCAACGAGCCGCACGTGCTGCTGGCCGACGAGCCGACCGGATCGCTGGACGACGAGAACGCCGACCGGCTGCTGACCCTGTTCGACACCGTGCGGCGCGAGCTCGGCGTCACGGTCGTGATCGTGACCCACGACACCAACGTCGCCGGATCGCTGGACCGCTACGTGGCGATCCGCGACGGCAAGACCGCCGCCGAGGCGGTGCGTCTGTCGGACCCTCGGCTGGCCACCCGGGAAGTCGCGGAGGACGGTGGGGAGGGAGCCGCGCACCCGGACGAGACAGCCGACGCCCCACCCGACGCCGATGCACCGAGCCACGACCACTTCGTGCTGCTCGACTCGGCCGGCCGCATGCAGGTCCCGGAGGAGCTGCGCGGCCGCTACGGCATCGGCGGGCGGGTGCGGCTGGTGGAGGAAGACGGCCGGCTGGTGATCGACCCCCCCGGCGACGGCTGATCGCCGGCGGCGTCGCGGCACCGCCTGTCGCCGCGGGTTGATCCGGCCGTCCGGGACGGGGTACAACCTCCTCTTGAACGACATTCTCACCGGAGGTTCCGTAATGCTAGAACGATACTCTCGAGGTAGAAACCCGTTGTTTCTACTCATCGCGGCGATCGCGCTGCTGCTGACGCCGCTCGCGGCATCCGCCGACGGCTTCCCACAGGTCTACGAGCTGAGCGCCTGGGAGGCGGAGTCCGGCCCGCTGACCCTGTCGGAGTCGCCGATGACTCAGGCCATGGTCGACGCCGGTGACCTGCCGGCGCTGGCCGAGCGCATCCCGGCCGAACCGGTCGTGATCGTGCCGACCGAGGAGGTAGGCAGCTACGGCGGCACGATGAACTTCCTCACCGACGGCGGCAGTGGCTGGACGGACAACTGGTTCCTGTACGAGTTCCCGGCAGTCCTGACCCCGGACCTCGCAAAGATCGTGCCCAACACGCTGGCCGGCTGGGAGGCGAACGACGACGCGAGCACCTGGACCCTCTACCTGCGCGAGGGCATCCGCTGGAGCGACGGCACGCCGCACACCGCCGACGACTGGCTGTTCTACTGGAACGACATGGCCCTCAACACGGACATGTTCGCCAGCGGCATCTCCTTCGTGGACGGCGCCGAGGAGCCGGGCGAGATTCGCAAGATCGACGACTACACGATTCAGATCTCCTTCGACGGGCCGCGCGGCACGCTCATCGAGCAGATGACCTTCCTGCGGCCCACGCCCTACCTGCCCGCGCACTACCTGAAGCAGTTCCACCCCACCTACACCGACATGAGCGAGATCGAGAAGGAGATCAAGGCGCGCGGCCTGGAGACCTGGACCGACGTGATGAACCAGGAGTGGAAGCAGGAGAGCCTGTCGGTCAACCGGCCGTACCTGTCGTCCTGGGTGCCGGCCAACTCCTACAAGGACCGGATCTTCACCCTGAAGCGCAACCCCTACTACTTCAAGGTGGACTCGGCCGGCAACCAGCTCCCGTACATCGACCAGATCGACATGGAGAGCCTCCAGGGCGCCGGCGAGGTGTTCTTCCTCAAGTCGATCTCCGGCGACGTCGACTGGTTCCTCACCGGCGCCTTCGGCGGGCTGGACAGTCTGCCGCTGGCCTTGCAGAAGGGCATCGAGAACGACTTCCGCATCATCCAGCCGATCCCGAACTGCGCCAGCTCGGTCGGCACCACCTGGTTCAACCTGTTCCACCCCGACCCCGGGATGCGCGAGGTGCTCCGCAACAAGGACTTCCGCCTGGGGCTGTCCCACTCGGTCAACCGCGACGAGGTCAACCAGCTCCTGTTCAAGGGCGCGGGAACCGTCGCCAACCCGACGTTGATGTTCGGGCCTCCCTACCACGGCGAGCGCTTCGCGCAGGTCGGCCTGGAGTACGACGTGGAACTGGCCAACAGCCTGCTCGACGGGGCGGGGCTGGACAAGCGCGATTCCGACGGCTTCCGCCTGCGTCCGGACGGCGAACGGATGCGCATCCTGCTCTCGATCCCGAACAAGTGGTCGAACCTGGCCAGCGAGGCGGCGGAGCTGTACGACGGCTACTGGGAGGCGGTCGGCGTCGAGGTGCAGCCCACCGTCGTCGAGTGGGGGACCTTCTGGTCACAGCTCGAGAACAGCGAGCACGACGTGGCCATCCACGCCAACTGCATGGGCGGCCGGATCGTCAATCCGCTGTTCCGGCCCGACTTCGGCGCCGTCAAGCACTGGCGCTTCGCTCAGGAGTGGTACAAGTGGATCGCCAGCGACGGAGCCGAGGGCGAGGAGCCGCCGGAGGCGTTCAAGCGCTACCGGGCGATCCGCGACCAGGCGGTGCAGGACCCGGATGAGGCCAAGCGCATCGCGGCCGTGCAGGAGATGCTAGGGATCCTCTACGACGAGCTGTTCGTCACCTTCGGCACGGTGGTGCCGCCCAACCTGGGCGGCTACCAGATCGCCACGAACCGCCTGCGCAACGTGCCGAATCCGCAGCAGGGGACCGGCATCTTCAACATTCCGGCGCAGTTCTACCTGCGCATGTAGCCGCCGGGCTCACGGAATAGGCGAGAAGGAGGGGCGCGCGCCCCTCCTTCGCTTTCTCAAGGCGGATGCTGCCGTTCATTGCCCGTCGCACGGCGCTCATGGTGCCGGTGCTGCTGGCGGTCTCGCTCCTCAGCTTCATCATCATCCAGTTGCCGCCCGGCGACTACTTCAGCTACTACGTCGAGCAGCTCTACGCCCAGGGCGAGGTGATCGACGAGGCCCTGATCGAGTCGTTGCGCCTGCAGTACGGCGTCGATGGGCCGCTCGCCGTCCAGTACCTGAAGTGGCTGAGCAAGATCGTGCGCGGAGATCTGGGCCGCTCGCTCTCGGGCGAGCTCGTGATCGTGATCGTGCGCGATCGCCTGCCCTGGAGCATCCTGATCACGGCGGTCTCGTTCGTGTTCGTGCACGTGGTCGGCATCCCGATCGGCGTGCTGTCGGCCACGAAGCAGTACTCGATCCGCGATTACGTCGCGACCTTCATCGGCTTCATCGGCCTGGCGGTGCCCAACTTCCTGCTGGCGCTGGTGATGGTGTGGGCGTGGTTCGCCTGGACCGGCCAGGTGCAGATCGGCCTGTTCTCGCGCGAGTACGCGATGGAGCCGTGGAGTCCGGCGAAGATCTGGGACCTGCTCAAGCACCTGATCATCCCCGCCGTCGTGATCGGCACGGCCGGCACCGCCGGCACCATCCGCAGCATCCGCGCCAACCTCCTGGACGAGCTGCAGAAGACCTACGTCACGGTGGCGCGCGCCAAGGGGCTGTCGGAGACGCGGGTGCTCTACAAGTACCCGTTCCGGATCGCGGTCAACCCCTGGGCCAGCACCATCGGCTGGCTGCTGCCCAGCCTGGTGAGCGGCGAGGTGCTGGTGTCGCTGGTGCTCGGCTTCCCGACCCTGGGGCCGATCCTGCTGGACGCGCTGCTCGGTCAGGACCTGTTCCTGGCCTCCAGCATCATCATGATCCTGAGCACCCTGACCGTGATCGGTACGCTGGTCTCCGACATCGTCCTGGCGTGGCTGGATCCGCGCATCCGCCAGTCGGTGTGAGCGGCATGGTGCGTCCCGAAGCCGAAGTCGCGGCCGCTCCGGGCGGTGCCGCCGAGGAGCTCTCGGTCGCCTCGCAGTGGCAGCTCATGCGCTGGCGCTTCACCCGCCACAAGCTCGCGGTGGCCGCGCTGGTGTTTCTCGGTTGCATGTACCTGGTGGCCGCCTTCGCCGATTTCGTCGGCCCCTACGATCCGCGCCGCCATGACGCCGCCTTCGTTTACGCGCCGCCGACCGCCATCCACTTCGTCGACGAGGAGGGGCGCTTCCGGCTGCGCCCGTTCGTCTATCCGTACCGGTCCGAGTTGATCCTGGCGGAGTTCCGCACCGTCTACTCCGAGGACCGCAGCCGCATGGTGCCGATCCGGCTGTTCGCGCGCGGCGACCCGTACGTGCTGTGGGGCCTGTTCGAGACCGACCTGCACCTGTTCGGCCTGGACGACCCGGAGGCGCGCATCTTCCTGTTCGGCACCGACCGGCTGGGCCGCGACCTGCTCACGCGCATCCTGGTGGGCAGCCGCGTGTCGCTCACCATCGGCTTGGTCGGCATCGCCGTGACCTTCGTGCTCGGCATCATCATCGGCGGCGTCTCCGGGTACTTCGGAGGCACGGTCGACCTGGTCATCCAGCGGGTCATCGAGTTCGTGCAGTCGCTGCCCACGCTGCCGCTGTGGATGGGACTGAGCGCGGCGCTGCCCAAGTGGTGGTCGATCACGATGCGCTACTTCGCCATCGTCGTGATCCTGTCGCTGATCGACTGGACCGGCCTGGCGCGGGTCGTGCGCGGCAAGTTCATGGCGCTCAAGGAGGAGGACTACGTGGCCGCGGCGCGCCTCAACGGCGCCAGCCGCAAGCGGATCATCTTCCGGCACCTGCTGCCGGGCTTTCTCAGCCACATCATCGCGTCGCTGACGCTGTCGATTCCGGCCATGATCCTGGGCGAGAGCGCGCTGAGCTTCATCGGCCTGGGGCTGCAGGCGCCGGCCATAAGCTGGGGTGTGCTGCTGGCGGACGCGCAGAAGACGCATGTGCTGGCGCTCTCGCCGTGGCTGCTGATTCCGGGGCTGTTCATCATCGCCGTGGTGCTGACGTTCAACTTCGTCGGGGACGGCGTGCGCGACGCGGCCGACCCGTACGCGCACGTATGAGCAGCCCGGATATGAGTGGCAGTGAGGCCCGGCGCGCCGGCGAGCTGCTGCTGGACGTGAGCGAGTTGCGCACCCACTTCGACTCCCGCGAGGGGACGGTGCGGGCCGTGGACGGGGTGAGCTTCGAGCTGCACCGCGGGGAGACCCTGGGCATCGCCGGCGAGAGCGGCTGCGGCAAGAGCGTGACCGCCCAGTCGATCATGCGGATCGTCCCCCGCAACGGCCGCATCGTCTCCGGCAGCATCGTGCTGCATCGTCCCGGCGGCCCGGTCGAGCTGACCGGGCTGGATGCCGGAGGGCGGGAGATCCGGGCCATCCGCGGCGCCGAGATTTCGCTGGTCTTCCAGGAGCCGATGGCCGCCTTCAGCCCGGTGTACACCATCGGCAACCAGATCACGGAGGTGATCCGCCAGCACCAGCGCTGCTCGGCGAGCCAGGCGCGTCAACGTGCCGTGGACATGCTGCAGCAGGTCGGCATGCCGAAGCCCGAGCAGACCATCGACGCGTATCCGTGGGCGGTCTCGGGCGGCATGCGGCAGCGCGCGATGATCGCCATGGCGCTGGCCTGCCGGCCCAGCCTGCTGATCGCCGACGAGCCGACCACGGCGGTGGACGTCACCATCCAGGCGCAGGTGCTGGAGTTGATGAAGGCGCTGCAGGAGCAACTGCGGATGGGGCTGATCATCATCACCCACGACCTGGCCGTGATCGCCGAGCTGTGCGACCGCGTGATGGTGATGTATCTGGGGCGGGACGTGGAATCCGGCCCGGTGGAGCAGGTGTTCCAGGCTCCGAAGCACCCCTACACCGTGGCGCTGCTGAACTCGGTGCCGGTGCTCGGCGAAGGCCACGACCAGCGGATCGAGGCGATCGGCGGCAGCGTGCCGTCGCCGCTGGCCGCGCCGCCCGGATGCCCGTTCCATCCCCGTTGCACGCACGCCATCGCGGAAGTGTGTGACGGCGCCTACCCGGAGGCCCGTCCGGTCGGCCCGGAGCACCTGGTGAGCTGCTACCTGTATGAGTGACCGCGGGAAGAGCCGCGGCAGGGCTCCGTCTTCGGCCGAGCCCATCCTGGAGGTGCGCGGCCTGGTCAAGCGCTTCCCGATCACGCGGGGAGTGATGCGCCGCCACGTCGGCGACGTGCGCGCCGTGGACGGGATCAGCTTCTCCATCCAGCCGGGCGAGGTGCTGGCGCTGGTGGGGGAGAGCGGCTGCGGCAAGACCACGACCGGCCGCTGCGTGCTGCGCGCGATCGATCCGACCGCGGGCAGCGTCGTCTACCGCTTCGACGGGGAGGCGCCGCTGGACGTCACCACGCTGAACGAAGGGGAGCTCAAGTCGTTCTGGCGGCGCGCCGGCATGGTGTTCCAGGATCCCTACTCGTCGCTGAACCCGCGGCTCAACGTGCTGGAGTCGGTCGGCGAGCCGCTGATCACGCACGGCGTGATCACCTCGCGGCGGGACCTGGAGGAGCGCGTGGCGGCCCTGCTGGAGGACGTGGGCCTGGATGCGGCCTACCTGCGACGCTATCCGCACGCGTTCTCCGGCGGCCAGCGGCAGCGCATCGCCATCGCCCGCGCGCTCGCGCTGGATCCCCGGTTCCTGGTGGCGGACGAGCCGCTGTCGGCCCTGGACGTGTCGGTGCAGGCGCAGGTGCTGGAGCTGATGCAGGAGCTGCGCCGGCGGCACGACCTGACCTACCTGTTCGTGTCGCACAACCTGGCGGTGGTCGAGTACCTGGCCGACCGGGTCGCGGTGATGTACGTGGGGCGGATCGTCGAGCTTGCCCGTACGAAGACGCTGTTCTTCGACCCCAAGCACCCCTACACGGAAGCGCTGCTGTCCGCGGTCCCGTCCGCCGATCTCAAGCGCCGCGCCCGCACGCGCATCGTGCTGCCCGGCGACGTGGCCGATCCGGCCGATCCTCCTCCGGGGTGCCTGTTCCACCCGCGTTGCCCCTACGCGCAGGCGGAGTGCTCTGCCGAGGAGCCGCCCCTCGTGGACGTGGGTGACGGCTCGGAGCAGCACCTGGTGTCATGCCACTTCGCCGACACGCTGGACCTGGCCGGCATCGAGCGCGGCGCGCGGCGCGGCGCCTTTCGGCTCGACGTCTGACGCGCCGTCCGAGCGGAATCGGGACTGGTAGACTCTGCGGCACATGGCCGACGCTGGCGGCATCGACGTCCTGGAGCTGAGCGGGCATCTGGGCGAGCGCGTGCGCGCGCTCTGGGAGGGCAATCTCAGCCGGCTGGACTGGGAGCGCGACTTCCTGGCTCCGTTCCGGGAGCGCCGGGAGGCGGGCGGCTACATCGGCATGGGCAAGACGCTGTCCGCCCTGAACGGCGTGGCGCGGCTGTACGGCGGCGCCGCGGCGGAGCTGCGGGAGCGGGTGACCGCCGGACTGCTCGCGGCGCAGGAGGACGCCGGGTACCTCGGGATCCTTGCCGAGGAGCATCGCACCCATGGCATCTGGGACGCGCACGAGCAGGGCTACCTGCTGCAGGCGCTCACGGAGGCGTGGAAGTGGTTCGGCGACGCCGGTGCCCGCGACGGGGCGTGCCGCCTGGCTGCGTGGCTGCTGCCGCGGCTGGCGGACGGGGGCTGGCGGCGGGTCGGCGGCGGCGCCATCTGGTACCCGATCGTGCTCCTGGGAGTCGATCGCGGCATGCTGGCGGTGGGCGAGGTGACCGGCGACCGCGGATTCCGCCGCTTCGTGGAGGACGACCTGGGCGTGCGCGACTGGTTCGAGCCGGTCGTCGAAGGGCGCGAGGGCGTGGTGGACGGCCACGCCTACGCCTATCTGGCGCGCTGCCTGGCGCAGCTCGAGCTGAAGCGGGACGACTCGGTGGCCGCGCTGCCGCGGGCGACCGCCGCCGCGCTGGGCTACCTGCGCAGCGGCGGTGGGCTGACGGTGAGCGGAACCTGCGGACAGGAGGAGTGCTGGCACTCCGACCAGCGGGTGGACGGCAAGCACGGCGAGACCTGCGCGACCGCGTACCTGATCCGCTGGGCCGGCCACCTGCTGCGGAGCACGGACGACTCCTGGTATGCCGACCTCATCGAGCGGGCGATGTCCAACGCCCTGTTCGCTGCCAACAGTCCCGACGGGCGCAGGATCCGCTACTACTCGCCCGCATCCGGCCCGAGGCTCTGGTTCCCGCGGGACACCTACTGCTGCCCCGGCAACTATCGGCGCATCGTCGCCGAGCTGCCGTCGCTGATCGCCCGCAGGACGTCCGATGGCCTGGCGCTCGATCTCTACGAGACGTGCCGGCTGCGGACCGGGATCGGCGGCGTTGCGGTCGAGCTCAACGTGCACGGCGGTCTGCCGTGGAGCGGTACGGCCGCGGTCGAGGTCGCCGCGGCCGAGCCGGTCCGTTTCGCGTTGCGGCTGCGCCGGCCGGGCTGGGCGGAGTCGGCGGTCGTGACGGTGAACGGCGCCGAGATGTCGGCCGCGGACCGTGCCGGCTGGATCGCGATCGACCGCACCTGGGAGCCGGCCGACCGCGTGGAGATCACGTTCGACATGCCCTGGCACCTGGTGCGCGGATTCCGCCGGCAGCGCGGCCGGGTGGCGATCATGCGCGGGCCGCTGCTGTATGCGACGACCGCAGCGGAGCTGGGCGATGACGGTGCGCCGCCCGCGGACGCCGCGCCGGACGTGACGAGCAGCCGGATGCAGAATGGCGCCGGACACGGCATTCTCGACGCCGAGTTGCCCGATGGCCGGCGCGTGCCGCTGCCGGTGGTACCATTCAGCGATCCGGAGGTGACGGAGACCTACTTCCGCGGTGTCGCCGGGGCGGCGGATCGCCGGGACTTTCTGCTGGACGTCGAGGTTCCGGCGGTGGGAACGCCGCCGGCGCCGGGAGCATAGGAGGACACGTGCGATGGGCGTATTGAGCGAGGCGGACCTGACCTTCTTCCGCGAGCAGGGCTACGTGGTGGTGCCGGAGGCGGTGCCGCCTGCGAACCTGCAGGCGGTCATCGACGTGATCTGGGACTTCCTGGGCGCCGACCCCGACGACCCGGAGAGCTGGTACCGGATCCCGCCGCGCGAGACCACCGGCAACGTGGGGCCGCTGTCGCAGTCCGGGATGGTGGAAGTCTACCATCACCAGGCGCTGTGGGACAACCGCCAGCACCCGCGGGTGTACCAGGCGTTCGTGGACATCTGGGGCACGCCGCATCTCCAGGTGAGCCTGGACCGGGCCAACATGAAGCCGCCGGTGCGGGATGACGACCCGGCGTGGCAGCATCCCGGGTTCATCCACTGGGACCTCGAGACCGACCTGGACCCCGTGCCGTTCCGGGTGCAGGGCGTGCTGTACCTGACCGACACCTCCGCCGACCAGGGCGGCTTCCAGTGCGTGCCCGGCTTTCCCGCGCGCTTCCCCGAGTGGGTGCGCACCCAGCCAGCCGACCGCAATCCGCGCATTCCGGACCTGACCGGGCTGGAGGTGCGCTCGATTCCCGGCCGTGCCGGAGACCTCCTCATCTGGAACTCGCTGCTCCCGCACGGCAATGGCCGCAACACCTCAGACCGCCCCCGCCTGGCGCAGTACATCACCATGAGCCCGGCGCGCCCGGACGACGAGGAGCAACGCCGGGAGCGCATCACCGCCTGGCGCACCCGGAAGCCGGCCACGGGCTGGCCTGGCGACCCGCGCGGCTGGGAGCTCCGGCAGCCGGGACCGGCGACGCTGACCGAGCTGGGACGCCGGCTGCTGGGCCTGGACCCGTGGCCGGCCGCCGGCGCGGGCGCCGCAGCGGCCGGCTGACCGCAAGGACGACGTACATGGCCCGCCAGCCGAACATCCTGCTGTTCATCAGCGACCAGCAGCGCACCGACACCATGGCCTGCTACGGCAACCCGTGGATCCGCTCCCCACACCAGGACGCGCTGGCTGCTCGCAGCTTCGTGTTCGAGCACACCTACGTCACCCAGGCGGTGTGCACGCCGGCGCGCGGCTCGCTGGTCACCGGCCTCTACCCACACACCCACCGCTGCCTCATCAACCGGGACAAGCTGGCCGACCGCATCGCGTCCCTGGCCGAGATGCTGCCGGACGAGTACCGTACCGCCCACTTCGGCAAGTGGCACCTGGGCGACGACTCGGTACGCCAGCACGGCTTCGACGAATGGGTGAGCACCGAGGACGACCACCGCGACCGCTACACGCGGCCGGGGCTGCCGTTCTCGAGCTACTACCACTGGATGCGCGAGCAGGGCATCGAACCGGAAGACCGCTCTGCGTCAGGCGAGCTGATCTTCTCGCCCGCGCAACGCTCCACGCTGGGACCTGAGCACCAGATGGCGGCCTTCGTGGCCGGCCATGCCGAGCGCTTCATCCGCGCCAACACCGAACGCCCCTGGCTGCTGGTGTTCAGCACCTTCGAGCCGCATCCGCCGCATCACGGTCCCTACGACGGCATGTACGACGCAGCGGCCATCCCCGACCGCCCGACGTTCCGTTCGTCTCCGGAGGGTCACTCGCTGTTCAACCGCTCGCGCGCCGGCCATCACCCCAACCCGCGGGCGCTGGACGAGTCGTGGCAGGACGACGCGGACCTGCGTGCGCAACGCGCCAACTACTACGGCAACGTCAGGATCATCGACGACGCCGTGGGGCGGATGGTGAGCGTCCTGGAGGAGAGCGGGCAGATGGAGCGTACCGTCTTCGCCTTCACCAGCGACCACGGCGAGATGCTCGGCGACCACCGCATGATGGGCAAGCGCGCGTTCTACGAGGAGTCGGCGCGGGTCCCGTTCCTGCTGTCGGCGCCGTGGCTGACGCGGACCCAGCGGCGCATCGACGGCGTCTCAGGCCACGTCGACCTGGTGCCGACGCTGCTGGATCTTGCAGGCGTCCCGCGACCCGACGCGCTGGAAGGCCGTAGTCTGGCCGGCGCCCTGAACGGGGACCTCGACCTGCGGCAGCAATGCGCCTTCATGGAGTGGAACGGCGTCGGCGACCGCGACCTGGGCAACCCGGTCACCAACCTGATGGCCACGCTGCCGTGGCGCAGCATCGTCACCGGCGACCGCTGGAAGCTGAACCTGTGCGCCGGCGACCAGTCGGAGCTGTTCGACCTGAACGCCGACCCGTACGAGCAGACCAACCGCTTCGACGACCCCGCGCAGCGCGACCGGGTCCGCGAGTTGGCGGCACGCATCCGCCTGTGGCAGGTGGAGACCGGCGACGACGCGCCGCTCCCGGCCGTGTGAGCGACGCGAAATGAGGGATGGGCCGAAAGGGAGCCGTTCGCCGCGCGCCGTCCTCGGCAGGCGACGGTTTCGGGGCGCTATCTCCGTATCGTGAACGAGGCGCTGAGCTGCGGGACACCGAGCGCCCGCGCGCGCCGTCCCGGCGAGCTGGCGGACACGTACAGCGTGTAGCGGCCGGGACGCGGGGCTCGGGTTCCGTCCGCGTCCACCAGCGCCAGCTCGTCGCTCCCGACGGTACGCTCGAAGCCGACGAGCTGGCACTGCGGCGCGTCGATACCCGCGTCCTCCGCCGAGAAGTAGAGCTGGATCACCTCCTCGCCGGCGACGTCGCTGTCGTTGCCGATCTCGAACGAGAATGTGAGCCGGCCGCCGATCGCGATGGCGTCCTCCTCCAGTTCCAGGCCGTGATAGGTAAAGCGGCTGTAGCTCAGTCCGAAGCCGAACGGGAAGACCGGCTCGCCGGCGAAGTAACGATAGGTGCGCCCCGCCATGCGGTAGTCCTCGAACGGTGGCAGGTCACGTGTCGCGCCGTAGAACGTGACCGGCAGACGGCCGGCCGGATTGGCGTCGCCGTACAGCACGTCGGCGACCGCGCGGCCGCCCTCCTGGCCGGGGTACCACATGCACAGCACCGCGTCCGCGTACCGGGCGGCCCAGCCCAGCGCCAGCGCGCTGCCGCTGCCCACCACCACGACCAGCGGCGTGCCGGTCTCGTGGAGCGCTTCCAGCAGCTCCCGCTGCGCCGCCGGCAGCTCGATGCCGGCGCGGTCGCCGTTCGCCTGCGAGCCCATCGCCGCGCCTTCCTCCCCCTCCAGCGTGCTGTTGATGCCGACCGCGGCGACCACCACGTCGACGTTGGCGGCAACGCGCCGGGCTGCGGCGATCCCGGCCCTGGTGTCGCCGTGCAGCTCGCAACCGGGCTGGTACTGCACCGCGGCGGCGTGACCGACCGCGCCGGCGATCCCTTCCAGGACGGTGGTCAGCGCCGGGTTGATCCCGTGGTAGTTGCCGAGCAGCACGGGCACGTCGGCGGCGAGCGGTCCCGTGACCAGCAGGCGGGCGTCGCGCTGCAGCGGCAGGATGCCGTCGTTCTTGAGCAGGGTGATCGCGCCGGCGGCGGCGCGCCGGCTGAGTGCCGCGTGCGCGTCGAAGTCGACCGCGCCCGGGTCGTCGGTCGTGTCGCCCAGCACGCCAAGGCGTTCGCGGAGCGACAGGACGCGGGTGAGCGCGCGATCGACGTCGGGCTCGGCGATCAGGTTCCGCTGCCGCGCCTCCGCGAGCGACCGGTAGCAACGGCCGATCTCCAGGTCGCAGCCGGCGCGCAGCGCTGCGGCCGCCGATTCGGCCTCGTCGCAGGTGTATCCGTGCCCCTGGTGGCAATCGGCGATCGAGAACGCGTCGCTCATGACCAGCCCCCGGAAGCCCCAGTCGCCCCGGAGCGTCCGCTGCAGCAGCTCGGCGCTGGCGCAGCACGGTGCGCCGTTGACGGCATTGTAGGCCGGCATGACCGCGGCGACCCCGGCGTCGACCGAGGCCTTGAACGCCGGCAGGTAGGTCTCCTGCAGGTCCTTCGGCGTGACCGGCACGTCGAAGCCGTGCCGCAGCGCTTCGGGGCCTGAGTGCACGGCGAAGTGCTTGGCGCAGGCGGCGACCCGCGGGGACTCGGGGTCCGGCCCCTGCAGGCCGCGGATGGTGGCCCGCGCCATGGCGCCGGTCAGAAACGGGTCCTCGCCGAAGGTCTCGTGGCCGCGGCCCCAGCGCGGGTCGCGGAAGATGTTGACGTTCGGCGTGCAGAAGGTGAGGCCCCAGTAGCGCTCTCGGCGGCCTGCGAGCCGATGCTTGTAGAGCGCCTCGGCGGCCACGGCCTCGTACACCTCCGCGACCAGCCCCGTGTCGAAGGTGGCCGCCAGGGCGATCGCCTGCGGGAAGACGGTGGCGACCCCGGCGCGCGCCACGCCGTGCAGGCACTCGCTCCACCAGTCGTAGGCGGCGATGCCGAGCCGCGGTACGGCCGGCGACTCGTGCATCAGGAGCGCCACCTTCTCCTCCGGCCGCAGGGCGGCGATCAGGTCAGCGACGCGGCTCTGCGCCATCCGCAGCCTCCAGGTGCACGTGCAGGTACCAGGCGTCGACCTGGCAGAACAGCAGGTTCGGCTCCACTTCGATGAGCGTCGCATAGGTCGAGCCCAGTCCGGGAGGCAAGGTCGCCACCCGCCACGCGTCCCAGTCGCCACCGCCGTCGCCGCTGACGGCCAGCTTGAGCAGTGAGTGATCCTGCCAGCGCGGACCGCTCTGATCGAGCCGCGAGCCCGGCGGCCAGCGCACCCCGTAGTTCAGGAGGATGCGGCCGTCCGCGAGCCGGGTGAGCTTCGGGCAGCAGCCGCGCTCGAACCCGGTGTATACCGGGGGGCTCCACGTCCTGGCATCGTCGCTGCTCCAGCACGCATGGAGCGGCGAGAAATGGCCGGTGCGCATCACGCACAGGATCCGGCCGTCCGCGAGCCGCTCGATCGTGGGCTCCCCGAAGCCTTCGCCGACCGGATCGCCGGCGACCGGGGCCGCTACCGTCGAACGGTAGCGCCACGTGCGCCCTTCATCGGAGGAGGAGACCACGATCGACCGATTCCGGTACTTCGTCTCCAGAGCACTCTGCCGGTCGGTGGGCGCAAGCGTGTCTTCCTCGAAGCTGGCGGTCATCGCCGCCAGCCACGTGCCGTCGGAAAGGGTCAGGATCCCGCGGCTGGACGAGAAGTAGACGCCGTGCCACCCGTGGTCCTGCGCCGGCCGGGCGCCTTCCAGAACGTGCAGCTCGACTGCCTCCTCTTCGAGCGTCGCCAGATCGTCGGTCGAGCGCCACGCGGTGCCCGCGTACCGGCCTGGCGACGAATATTCAGGGTTGCCGGCAGCAGAGTAGAACAACCCGCCGCGCACCAGGGTCGCGCCCTCGGGTCTCCGGGTGATGGGCGCAAGCGAGGGGCCGGTATATGCCAGCATCTCGCTGCCGTCGGGGCTGCACTTCCGGTCGCCGTGCAGGTAGATCCAGCCGTCCGCGCCCCGGAAGCAATAGCTCCACGCCGCGGCGCCTGCATCTTCGACCCCGAAGGATCGCCTCCGGCTCACCCGGCGGATGAGCCCTTCCCGAGACTCCATGCAGGCGCTCATCGATCGCCGGTCGCCGTCATTCCCGGCAGCGCCAGCCGCCGAAAGTCGGCGATGCGGTGAAAGGTCGCATAGTCGGCATTGTGCATTCCGTCCGCACCACTTGACGTGCGCGACGCCACGAGCAGGTCGTCACCGTCCACGACGCAGTCGCCGTACATGAACGACTGCTGCAGCGAAGCCGCCGCGGCGATGCGGCCGGCGTGCAGCCAGTGCAGCCCATCAAGGCTGTGCAGCAGCATGAGGTAGCGGCGGTCTGCATATTTCGTTCCCGGATTGGCCGGCGTCCAGAACAGGCGGGAAACCGGGTCGTGGACGATGCTGAACTTCAGGTGGCCGCCCGGCATCGGATGAAACCGGTTGAAGCGGAGGTCGAGCGCCGTGCCGTCATCCTCCAGATCCAGCACGCCGCATACGTCCATCAGCGCCGTGCCGTTCTTGACGCGGCAGATGACCCGCAGGCGGCCCTCGGACTCGATCACGTTCTGCTCGAGCCACGGTTCGCGGAAGCCATCCCCGCCCTGAGCGAGGAATGTTTCCGGTACTCCGGGAAACTCCGGCCGGTTCGACATGCGCCACGACCGCGGGGCGAGCGGATCGTTCAGATCGCCTGCGACCACGCGCGGTGCGCGCGGGCTGGTTCCCGCGGACCCGTAGAACTCGCACAGCGCCCAGTAGATGCGACCGTCCCGCATGACCATTCCCGTGGGGCAGTTCCAGTAGTGGCCGGCGAACAGCAGGACAGGGTCGGTCCAGGAGACGCCTCCGTCCCCGCTGCGGAGCAGGAACAGGTTGTCGTTGCGGTAGGCGGTCCCGGCGGAGGACGCGAAGAGGTACAACGCCCCGTCGTACACCCACGGCGTCGCGGTGTAGAACGGCAGGTCGTAGACTTGGTTCCAGGTTCGCCCCGCGTCGGTGCTCCGCATGATGCGGGTCGTGCTGGGGCGTGCCGCCCATCCGCCCTTGCTCGCGCTGGGCACCACCGGAACGACCGCGATCAGCGCGCCTTCGGGCAGCTTCGCCAGTCCGCACCCTTCCACGTACAGGTTCCGGTCGTCGTTGTGATAGATGACGGTGTAGTCCGGATCCAGCAGACCTCCGCCGGCCGGTATGTTCGTTCTCTCCTCAGCCATGGGCCTCCTCGCAAGGGTGGTCGAGAGCGGTAGGCGAGGTCGGGATCGCGGCGGCCCGCGATCCCGACCAAACGCGTCATGTCAACGGTGAGCGGACCTCACCATCCCATCTCCTGTTTCACCTCCGGCCTCCACACGATCTTGCGCAGTTGCGCGGTATCGTCGCCGTTGGCTTCCATCCACTCACGCCACTGCTGGTTGAGGGTTGCGTAGACCGGTCCCCAGTCGGCTATCTCCAACAGCGAGCTGAGGAACGCTGCATAGGCGGACTCGAAGTCGGCGGGGTCGGCGCTGATGAGCCCCGGCAGCCCTTCGGTCCAGCGCTGCATGACCGTGATCAGCGCGTTCTCGCTGCGTGGGTCGAGTTCGGGAATGAAGTTGACGTATGACGGTCGGGCCGACGTATATGCCAGGGTGCCCTCTTCCCAGCCTGCGCCGGTATGCAGGAAGTTGTACGTGCTCCCCGTCAATCGTCCCATCGGCTGGCCATATTTCTCCCATCTTGTGGGGATCCAGCCCTTCGAGTACGCCCATTCGTAGTAGTTGGACTTGCTCGGCGTGCCCACGTACGGAATGCCGGGGATGACCTGCGGGAGGCCGTCCTTTTCCACGTCTTCGGGTGGGCGATACGTGCCGAGGAGATAGGTCCGCTTGTGCTCCTCTCCCGGCGCCGCGTCGATCCGGATCCATTCCAGGTTGTCGCGGTCGATCCACTGCCAATCCACGCCCTGGAAGCCGACGCCCGCCCTGGTCGTCAGTATCCCCTCGGGGCTTGCGGCAAAGTTGTGCAGTTTCGCAAACGCATCCGGATTCGGGCAGTCCGACGACACGACCCAGGGGTTCGCCAGTCCCGGATAGAAGACACCGACCTTGCCGTCCTCCTCCAGCATGGGGTGGTACATCATTACGTACATCTTCGGGCGGAATGCGTTCGCCTGCGCACTGTCGGTGCCGTGCTGGTTGACCAGCTTGTACAGAACCTGCGACGCAGCCAGGTTCGAGTATCCGCTTTGCCCGATGCCGATGCCGGCGCGCACGTCGATGAGGCGCTGCCTGAACGCCTCCTCCGGGATGGTGAACAGCCCGGGATCGATCAGACCCTCGCTCCACATCGTGTTGACGAGCTTCAGCGAGTCGTACATCTCCTCGGAGCCCCAGAACGGTCCATGGTTCAACTCGCTGTCGACCTGCCAGCCCGCGCCCTTGAGCTGCTTCAGGAAGCCGGTGAGGTTGGCCAGCTCGTCGTCCGGTGCCAGGCTCGCCGCGTAGATCGGGTTGCCGTCCTCGCCCACGAACCCGCCGGCGTCGATCCGCTTCAGGTACTCGTGGAAGTCGTCCGAGCTCTTCGGAAAGGCTTCCGGTCCACCCAATGCCTCTGCGACGTCCATGCGAACGAAGTAGTAGGGGTCCGACAGCGCCGCGTCGGCCTTGTTGATCTTCCACGTATAGCCGGGAAAGGCATAGATCTCGCCGTTGAACGTATATGCCTTGAGATAGTCGCGATCGGCGTTGTAGAGCATTTCCAGCTCCGGGTCGTTGAAGTACCGGTCGACCGACTGGATCTTCCCCTGCTCGATCAAGCTCTCTATGAGCGTCTTGATCGCCACGCCTTCCATGCCGCCGCTGCCGCTCAGATTGACCGCGCACGGAAACTTCCCTTCCGCCATCAGCAGGTTGAGGCTCTGGATGGCGGTGGAGCCCTCAGGCAAGCCGGTGATCCTGAAGGTCGCTCCGAACTCTTCCTTAGCCCACTCGTTGGCTTCGACCAGGTACTCCTCCGGGTACTCGCCGTACGAGGACGGAAGTCCCCAGATCCAGACCGGCTGATCCTCCTGGGCGGCCGTAGCCTCCTGGCCTGCGCCGATCGCGGCGAACGGCGCCACAACGCAGATCACGCTCAGTACTATCAGTTTTCTCATCACTCCCTCCGGAAAAGAAAACGGCCCCGTGCGATCTCCTCAGCCCTCACGTCGGGACGGAGGAGCCTCGATCCCAGTGCTACTCCCGAACGTGCTACTCTCGAACGGCGCCGACCAGCGCCCCCTTGACGAAGTGTCTCTGCAGGAATGGATACAGCAGGATGAGTGGTGCGGTGGTCACGACGAGATACGCGGACTTGAGCGACAGCGGCGTGATGTTCAACAGATCCTCGACGAAGTCCGGATCCAGCCCCAGGCGCTTGTAGGTCTCCGGGTCCGCGGTACGAACGTTCCACCAGAGCTGGCTGACGCCCCCCTCCAGCACCTTGGTGCGCAGAAAGGTCTGCAGCGGCTTCAGCCGGAAATCGGTGATGAAGAAGGCTCCGGCGAACCAGTCGTTCCAGACGCTGACCGCCCGGAACAGTCCCAGCGCCGCCAGGGTGGCGGTCGACAGCGGCAGCATGATGCGCAGAAAGATCAGCCGATAGTCGGCGCCGTCGATCACCGCGGCGTCGACCAGGCTCTCCGGTATCGACTGGAAGGAGGTCTTCATGACGATCAGCGTGAAGACGCTGAACGCCTCCGGAAGCACCAGCACCCAGAAGGTGTTGAGCAGGCCGATGCGCTGCAGCACGAGGTAGAGCGGGATCAACCCGCCGGTGAAGTAGATGGTCACCAGGTAGTAGACGATGATCGGCACGCGGAATCGCATGCGCTTGCGGGTGAGCGAGAACGCTGCGCCGCCGGTGACCAGCAGCATCAGGGGAACGTTGCAGGCCGCCGCGAGCACCGTGACCAGATAGGCGCGGCCCAGCCCTCCGGTGGTAAACACGATCCAGTAGTTGACCGTATAGATCTCCGTGATCCACAGGTACGAGCCGCGGCCGACCACCGGATCCGACAGCGACGTGATGACGATGTAGTAGAACGGATAGAGCGTTACGAGACACAGCAGGCCGATGGCGAGCGCATTCGCGACCGCGAACACCCGATCACCGAATCCGGCAGGCATGCTCCCCCAGCCCCGCTAATCCCCGCCTACCATAGTCCGTAGCCCGTGGAACGTCTGGTCAGCGCGTTCGCGACGAACACCAGGGAGAGCTGCACCGCTCCGAACACCAAACCGAGCGCGGTCGCATAGGCATACTGGCCCTGCATCAGCCCGACCCGCAGGACGTAGATGTCGGTGACGTTGGCGATCTTCAGCGTCGCCGGGTTCATCAGATTGTAGATCTGATCGAGGCCCGCATAGAGGATCCCCGGCAGGAGCAGGATGAACAGCACGGATATCGTCGGCAGGATGCACGGCACGGTAACGTGCCACGTCTGCTTCCAGCGGCGCGCGCCGTCCACCACCGCGGCTTCGTAGAGCTCCGGGTTGATGCCGGCGATGGCCGCCAGGTAGATGATCGAGCTGTAGCCCATGTTGCGCAGTATGTCGGAGACCACGACCACCGGCACGAACGCGCCGGGATTGCCCATCAGATTGGTCGGCTCCAATCCGACCAGGGCGCGCAGCGCGTTGAAGGGACTGCCGGGCTCCAGATCGAAGATCGCATAGATGATCCCTGCCAGGATCACCCATGACACGAAGTGCGGCAGGTAGGTGATCGTCTGCGCTACTCGCTTGTAGGCCTGGCCCCGCAGCTCGTTGAGCAGGATCGCCAGGATGATCGGCGCGGGGAACCCGAAGATGATCTTCGCCGAGGTGATCCGCAGCGTGTTCACCAGCACGCGCCAGAACTCGGGGTCCTGCAGGAACCAGAAGTTGTACGTCAGCGGCTGAGCCCAGGGACTGCCGAACAGCCCGCGGCCGGGGTCGTAGAACCGGAACGCCAGGGTGACGCCGTAGATCGGCAGGTACCTGAACACGAACACCAGGATCAGCGAGGGGAGTATCAGGAAATACAGCCACCGGTCCGCCCACATGGCGGACAGCTCCTTGGAAAGCGTTGCCTTGGTCGGCAGGGAGCGACCGTCCGTCAGCGGCCTGCTCCGTGCGGTCTTCAGCATGCCATGCCGCCGTCGCGTGACCATAGCGGCGCGCGGCGGCACCGTCAACGCGCTCGACGTCGTGTCGGGGCTTGCCGCGCAGCTCCGAGCGGCCGTCGGCCTTTGGGGGAGCGCTACCGCCGCTTGCAGGATCCCCGATCCTCATGTAAAGTGGTCGGACTAGGGAGGTGAGGCGTTGTCCCACGACGGCTCCAGGACAGTCTCCAGCACGTACCGCTGTCTCCCTGTCGATATCCCTCAAGAAGCAGATCTACAAGAACAGGTACTACTACCTGTTGCTGATCCCCGCGATCGTCTACCTCGCTGCCATCTCGGCCATCGACACGCAGCGGTACGAAGCCGCGTACGTCGACGGAGCAAACAGGCTGCAGCAGGCGGCATACATCACCATCCCGGGGATAACGCCGGTCATCATCATCCTCTTCCTTCTCAGCCTGTCGAACATCATGAACGCCGGATTCGAACAGATCTTCAACCTCTACAATCCACAGGTGTACGAGGTCGCCGACATCATCGACACGTATGTCTACCGGGTGGGCGTCCTCTCGGCGGAGTTCAGCTTCGGTGCGGCCGTCGGGTTGTTCAAGAACGTGATCGGACTCGTGCTGCTCCTGCTGGTCAATGCCCTTGCGCGGCGCTTCAGCGAGCATGCGCTGTGGTAGGCGGCGCCGTGGCGGGCGGCCGGCGACGGGCGGCGCGTCGCCGCGGGCGTTCGACGGAAAGACGACGGAGGGACTCGCGGGATTCGACCCGCAAGCTCCTCCGAACGGTGGCGTTGCCACCGCGAAAGAGCCTCCTCCGAAGAGGAGGCGCACCACTCACGAGGGGGATTCTCATGAAGAGTCTCAAGTTTCTCACGCTGCTGTCGGCCGGGCTGACCCTGGTCGGTGGCGGGGCGTTCGCTGCGCCGACGGAAGAGACGGCCGCGGCGGACGCTCCTCTGGAGATCGTCTGGCAGGGGGTCGCCGGACCGATGAGCTGGGGACCCGAGGACGGCAATCCGGTGGAGCTGCTGATCGAGGAACGCTTCGACGTGAGCATCACGCCGCTTGCCTTCCCGTCGATAGAGGCCAGAGACCTGCACTACGCGTCCGGGAACACGGCGGACAAGATCACCATCTTCCCGCGCGAGACGATCTACAAGTTCATCGATCAGGGGATCATCAGAGCCTTCCCGGAGGAGTGGCTGTGGGAGTACATGCCGGCTTGGATGGAGCGGATGGTCTTTCTGTTCGGGAGAGATCTGGTCGTGGACCAGGCGCACTACAAGGGAGAGGTATACGGAGCTCCCTACGGCAACTACGGTGACTTCCTTCCCAGTTTCCCGGTCGTGCGCAAGGACTGGATGGACAACCTGGGGGTGGCAGGGGCACCGCAGACCCTGGACGAGTTCCACGACTTGGCGGTCAGGTTCACGCGCGACGACCCCGACGGCAACGGCAAGAACGATACCTTCGGGGTGCACGACCGGAGCGACTACGACAGGTCGAGATTCTCGTACATATTCGCCGCGCACGGCGTCAGCTATTTTGCCTACGAGCTCATCGACGGCAAGGTTACCTTCACGCCGCAATCGGACAACTGGAAGGAGGCAGTGCGGTTCGTGAGGGACCTGTACGCGGCCGGCGCCATCGACCCGGAATTCCTGACGGACAAGCGCGATCAGCAGCGCAAGAAGTGGGCCGCCGGCCTGTTCGGCATTCTCTGGGACAACGCGTGGTGGATGGTATCGTCCACCAAGGGCAACGTCCTCGACATGGTCCGTGCCCAGAACCCGCAGGCCGAGTTCGCCTACGTCGGCCACCTGCAGGGACCCGATCACGGCCGGGGTCCTCTGACGTCGCAGCCGATCGGGCTGTACACCGACGCCAGCGCCCACTTCGGGGCCAGGACCAGCGACGAGAAGGTCCAGCGGATCATGCAGATCCAGGATGCGTTCTCCTCCGAGCAGGATTTCTGGCTCAGGGGACACTGGGGCGAAGAGGGAGTCCACTGGGACTGGCAGGACGGCATTCTCACGCGCAGGGACGTGTCGCGCGAGGAGCTCGAGAAGCAGGGTATCTGGTTCTATTCTCCGATTCCCATGCTCCTGGACGAGGCGTACCTGACGCTCGACGAGCCGTCGCAAGGGATCTACGCGCACGCGTTCTCTCTCAATCCCGATCCGAATGCGGCGGTCGGGGTACGGCTCTCGTATCCGAGCACCAACACGCCTGCGATCGAGAGAGGGGCCGATGTTCTGACCATCAAGTCGGAGTTCTATTTCAACGTCGTCCTCGGCAAGATCGACCTGGATGCCGAGTGGCCGAACTTCCAGCAGCGGCTCAAGGATGCGGGCGTGGAAGAGATCAAAGCCGAGTATGAAAGGATGCACGCCGGCGGGTGAGCGTGCTGACACCGTGACGCGGTGAATCTGGGAGCGCGGGTTGGACCGACGCCGACCCGCGCTCCTTCATCTTCCGAGGAAACCAGCGAATGCTGTGACCAGATAGGCGCGGCCCAGCCGTCCCGTGGTGAACACGAAGCGTTGCTTTGGTCAGCAGGGAGCGACCGTCCGTCAGCGGCCTGATCCGTGCGGTCTTCAGCATGCCATGCCGCCGTCCGTGACCATAGCGGCGCGCAACGGTACCGTCAACGTGCTCGGCGTCGTGTCGGGGCTTGCCGTGGAGCGCCGAGCGGCCGTCGATCCGGGGGAAGCGCGCGCGACCTCCCGCTTGCAGGATCCGCGGCCGTCGTGTAAGAGTTGGGACCAGGAGGTGAGGCGTTGTCCACGACGGCTCCCGGACAGTCTCCAGCACGTACCGTTTTCTCCTTGGCGACACCCCTCAAGAAGCAGATCTACAAGAACAGGTATTACTACCTGTTGCTGATCCCCGCGATCGCCTACTTCATCCTCTTCCACTACAAGCCGATGTACGGCGTGCTCATCGCCTTCAAGGACTACCGGATGATGGATGGGATCCTGGGGAGCCCGTGGGCGGGGTTTCATTACTTCGACCGGCTGTTCAGCAGTCCGTTGTTCTATCGCGTGTTCCGCAACACCGTCATCATCAGCGTGCTCAGGATCGTATTCGCGTTCCCGGCACCGATACTGCTCGCCCTGCTCCTGAACGAGATATACCACGTACGCTACAAGAAGATCGTGCAGACCATCTCCTACCTTCCCCATTTCATATCGTGGGTCGTGATCGGTGGCATGCTCCGCGAAATCCTGTCGCCCAGCTATGGCGCGGTGAACTCCGTGCTCAGTCTGTTCGGTATCGAGCCGATCTTCTTCCTGGCCACCCCGGAGTACTTTCGCGCCATCCTGGTCGGTTCTGGCATCTGGCAGGAGATCGGGTGGGGTTCGATCGTCTACCTCGCCGCCATCTCGGGCATCGATACGCAGCAGTACGAGGCCGCGTACGTCGACGGAGCAAACAGGCTGCAGCAGGCGGCATACATCACCATCCCGGGGATCGCGCCGGTCATCATCATCCTCTTCCTTCTCAGCCTGTCGAACATCATGAACGCGGGATTCGAACAGATCTTCAACCTCTACAATCCACGCGTGTACGAGGTCGCCGACATCATCGACACGTACGTCTACCGGGTGGGCGTCCTCTCGGCGGAATTCAGCTTCGGCGCCGCCGTCGGGTTGTTCAAGAACGTGATCGGGCTCGTGCTGCTCCTGGTGGTGAACGCCTTTGTCCGGCGTTTCAGCGAGCATGCGCTGTGGTAGACGGCGTCGTAGCGGGCGTTCGACGGAGAGAAGACGGAGGGACTCGCGGGATTTCGACCCGCAAGCTCCTCCGGATGGTGGCGTTGCCACCGCGAAGAGCCTCCTCCGAAGAGGAGGCGCATCACTCACAAGGGGGATTCTCATGAAGAGTCTTCAAATTTTCGCACTGCTGTCGGCCGGGCTGACCCTGGTCGGTGGCGGGGCGTTCGCTGCGCCGACCGAGGAGGCGGCGGCAGCGGACGCTCCTCTGGAGATCGTCTGGCAGGGGGTCGCCGGACCGATGAGCTTTGGACCCGAGGATGGCAATCCGCTCGAGCTGCTGATCGAGGAACGCTTCGACGTGAGCATCACGCCGCTTGCCTTCCCCTCGATCGAGGCCCGGGACCTGTACTACTCGTCCGGGAACACGGCGGACAAGATCACCATCTTCCCGCGCGAGACGCTCTACAAGTTCATCGATCAGGGAATCATCAGAGAGTTCCCGGAGGAGTGGATGTGGGAATACATGCCGGCCTGGATGGATCGGATGGTCTTTCTGTTCGGCAGAGACCTGGTCGTCGACCAGGCGCACTACAAGGGCAAGGTGTACGGAGTTCCGTACGGCAACTACGGTGACTTCCTTCCCAGCTTCCCGGTCGTGCGCAAGGACTGGATGGACAAACTGGGGGTGGCGGAAGCACCGCAGACCCTGGACGAGTTCCGCGAACTGGCGATCAGGTTCACGCGCGACGATCCTGACGGCAACGGCCAGAACGATACGTACGGGGTGCACTCCCGCAGCGATAGAGATCGGGCGAGATTCACGTACATATTCGCTGCCCACGGCGTCAACTACTTCGGCTACGAGCTCGTCGACGGCAAGGTCACGTTCCCGCCGCAAACGGACAACTGGAAGGAGGCGCTGCGGTTCGTGAGGGACCTGTACGCGTCCGGGGCCGTCGACCCGGAGTCCTTGACAGACAAGCGGGATCAGCAGCGCAAGAAATGGGCCGCAGGCATGTTCGGCATACTCCTGGACAACGCCTGGTGGATGGTATCGTCGACGAAGGGGAACGTCCTGGACCTGGTGCGCGCCCAGAACGCGCAGGCCGAATTCGCCTATATAGGGCACCTGCAGGGACCGGATCACGGCCGCGGTCCTCTGACGTCACAGCCGTTCGGGCTGTACACCGAGGGCAGCGCCCACTTCGGGGCCAAGACCAGCGATGAGAAAGTCAAGAGGATCATGCAGATCCAGGATGCGTTTTCCTCGGAGCTGGACTTCTGGCTCAGGGGGCAATATGGCGAAGAGGGAGTCCACTGGGACTGGCAGGACGGCGTTCTCACGCTCAGGGACGTATCGCGCGAAGAGCTGGAACAACAGGGTGTTGGGGTGTTTTACTCGTGGATTCCGGCGCTGCTGGACGAGGCGTACCTGACCCTCGACAAGCCGTCGCAGGAGATCTACGCCCACGCATTCTCCCTCAATACCGATCCGAATGAGGCTGTTGGTGTAAAGCTCTCGTATCCGAGCACCAATCAGCACGCGATCGAGCGAGGGGTCGATGTTCTGACGATCAAGTCGGAGTTCTACTTCGACGTGGTCCTTGGCAAGGTCGACCTGGATACCGAATGGCCGAACTTCCAGCAGCGGCTCAAGGATGCCGGAGTGGAAGAGATCAAGGCCGAGTATGAACGGATGCACGCCGACGGGTGAGCGTGATCACACCGTGACGCGCTGAATCGGGGGAGCGCGGGTTGGAACGACTCCGATCCGCGCTCCTTCATCTTTCGGGGAAACATCTTTCGGGGAAACGAGAGCATGCTGAGGGCAAGAGGGAACGTCGTCTTCGACATCTTCAACTATCTGTTTGTCGGCGTTCTGGCCTTGCTCTGTCTCTATCCGCTGTGGGACACGCTCATGCTGTCGTTGTCTACGCCGGTGAACGCGATGCGGCTGGGCGTGAGGTTCTTCACCAGTCCTATCACCTTCGATTCGTACGGGGTGATCTTCAGCTCGCAGATACTCGCGGTAGCGTATTACAATTCGATTCTACGCACGGTCGCAGGCACCGCTGTTACCCTGCTGGTTACGTACTGCGCAGGTTATGCGCTGGCACGGGCGGACCTGCCGTTCCGCAAGAGCATCACTGCCTTGGTGGTGTTCACGATGTTCTTCAACGGCGGGCTGGTCGCGATCTATCTCAACATTCTCCAATTGGGGCTCATGAACAGCCGGTGGGCGCTCATCCTGCCGCTCGCTACCAGCGCCTGGAATCTGCTCATCGCGCGCAATTTCCTCATGGCCCTCCCGCGAGAGCTGGAGGACGCCGCCCTGGCCGACGGGGCGCACCCGCTGCGCATCGTCTTCTCGATCATGTTCCCCATCTCCACGCCGGTGCTGGCTGTCCTGGCGCTGTGGACGGCGGTGATGCACTGGAACGCCTGGTTCGACGCCCTCCTTTACATGCGGGAGGAGAGCAAGGTCGTTCTGCAGATTCTGCTGCGAAGGCTGACCGTGGATGAGTACGCGATAACGCGCAGGCCGTTTCTCCTGGAAAGGCAGGGGACGACGACACCGTCCATACGCGCCGGGACCATCATCGTGACCATAGGACCGATCATCCTGATGTATCCGTTTCTGCAGCGGTACTTCGTGAAGGGGATCCTGATAGGCTCTCTCAAAGGTTGAGGCGAACGTCAAGGAGGAATGAGATGAACGAAAAGAGCATCCCGGAACGGGTCGTCGCCAATTTCTTCGCCGCGCCGGACCCGCACCGCGATTACGTGCACTGGCGCAACTTCCTGCGTCAGTGGTTCGTGCTGGGGCCGTTCTCGTTCGCCGATCGTGAGTATGCCAAGTCCGAGCCGGCCCGAGCGCTGGATGAGGCCTTCCTGGATGACGAGGCGGACCTGGTGCCGCACGAGGACCAGGAGGTGGCCGGGCGCACCTGGCGGCGGTACTCGGCGGTGGCGGTGATGAGCAAGTGGTGGGAACTGGCCCCGGAGCGAGTGCTGCTGAAGCAGCATCATGGGTTGCGGATGCGCAGCGGCGATCCGGTGCTGGAGCCGCCCGGCGGCGTGCACGTGACGATCGATCGGTTCACGGTCGACGACGAGCTGATGCCGTGCTGGACATCGGAACTGGAAGGCAGGCCGCGGGAGCCGTACTGCCCGCGCTGTGAAACAGCCATACCGGAGCGGCCGCAGCGCTGCCGCGCGTGCGGTCAGCGCATCGGCTCCTACACCTCCTACAGCTCCTGGGGGTTTCCCCGCCGGGCGTGGGCGCGGCCGTCGTATCCGTACGACTACTCGGTGACCTATCTGGCGGCCCTGGTGCACGCGCAGGAAGGGGGAGACTATGCCCTGCGCTGGAGCTCCACCACGCCCTGCCGCATCTGGGTCAACGGCGCGGATGCGGCCCGCTTCGACGGTCCCTTTCTCTTCATCGGCACGAACCGGACCCGCAAGTGGGACCTGTTCTCCGATCCGGTGCGCCTGCAGGCCGGCTGGAATCACGTGGTGACCAAGACGGTCCTGTCGACCTCGCATGACGGTGAACATTGCTTCTGCGCCAGGCTGGAAAAGCCGGACCGCTCCCGGGTCTCCGTGCACAGCACACGCGGCGAGCAGGTCGCTGCGGAGCGCAGGCTGCACGTGAGCGTGAGCGAACCGATCTACATCGGCGTAAGCGACTTCGCACCGGCGCTGATGCGGTGCTCCGACGGGACGCTGCTGGTCAGCGACTATATCAGCCGGGACGAAGGAGCGACCTGGACGAAATCAGGTCCGAAGCACCTTGCCTCGATCGCGGGGGTGGCCGTGAACCTCCCGGGCGGACCGGACCTCGTCGTCAGCTCCACGGGAACGGCGTCCGGAGAGGGAGTGGCGACATGCGCGGCGTATCGATCTGCCGACGGGTGGCGAACGGTGGAGGACATCGAGTTGACGTTCCATCTCGGCGCGCACGTTCCGTCGATGGGTGAGGACGGGGTGGTGCGGATCAACACGTTGCATCGCGGCGCGGTCGTCATGCCTGACGGCAGCATGGTGGGAATGTGTTACGGCTTCTGCGACCACGACCTGGTCTACACCGACATCATGTCCGACGGGTGGGACAAGTACCCGCACGCGTTCAAGATCTACAAGTATTCGAGCTGGTGCCTGCGCTCCGAGGACGGCGGCATGACCTGGCGGTATGCCGGCTGCGTGCCGCCGTTGCCGGAGATGGGCGACGAAGGCTGGGCCGAACCCGGCATCACGCTGCTGCCCAACGGCGAGCTGCTGACCATCTTGCGTAACGGGGAGGGCAACGCGCCGTTGTACCTGTCGCGCTCGGCGGACGGCGGACGGACCTGGAGCGACCCGGTCCGCAGCCGTCTGAATGGCCAGTGGCCGGGCCTGTTGACCATGTCGAACGGCATGATCGTCGCCACCTACGGCCGGCCGGACAACCGCATCGCGGTGTGCCTGGACGGACGCGGCGAGGGATGGCCGTACGAGATCATCGTCTCCACCGCCCCGGGTTGGCAGGGCGTGTCGGCGGTGGAGATCGCGCCCGGTGAGCTGCTGGTCGTCTGCGAGGACCTGCTGTGGCGTCCGGAACGCGACGACATGCGCAGCCAGCCGTACCGCCACCTGGTAGCGCACAAGGTGCGGCTGGAGCTGTTGCGCTGACAACGGGCGCCTGAGTTCACATCCACATCAGCTCTACCCAGGTCTTGTCGGCGGCGATCATCGTTTCCCCATGGTGCTTGGGTACGTCGATGTCCCTGGCGGCAGCGAGGATTCGCCGCTGCGCTCGGGAGAGCCGCTCGGACTCTTCGGTCAGTCCCGCCGCTTCGAGCGTCTGTCGTGCCTGATGAATCTTGAAGAGCTCCCGCATCCGCACGGTATGCTCGAACACGTTGCGCTCGGCTTGCACGCGGTGCTTGTGGAGGTCCCGACGGGCGCGGCGATGCGCTCGTCGCAGCAGCTCGCGTGCGCCGGCGATCAGCTCCTCGGTCAAGAGGTCGAGAGGCACTTCCCAGCCCGGTCTGCAGCGGATGTGCGATCCGCCCCACACGTCGTAGAAGTCCGCGGTGGGCTCTGAGCGCCCCCACGCCTCGTAGCGTTCGACGATCCGTCCATAGTGCTCGGCGATCAACGCACCGGCTGCCGGGCCGAACCGGGCTTCGGCATAGTCGCGATACAGCTCCTCGAGGGATGCCGTGGACCTCCAGCCCAGCCGGCTCATCGCGAGGTAGTTCACGCCGCAGGCCGAGAACAGGTAATGGTCGGTCATGTCGCCGCGCACGGAGCGATCGTCGGCTTCGCCGATCTCCAGACAGGTCGTAACGGCCTGCCCGCCGATCTGCCGAATGAACTCGACGTTTCGCTTGATCAACCAGGCGAAGGGGTACTCCGCCGTCACGGCCGTGAACGCCGTCCCCGCGAAGATCCAGCCGAGGTCGACGTTCTCCGTTGCGGCCCATTTCACCAGCGCCTCGGGGTGAACGTGTCGATTCAGACAGTTGTCGGAATCCAGCGGATGCGCGTAGCACGGCACGAGAAAATGATCGCACTGAAATCGCCCTGCCGGCGTGACGTTTTGCGGCGCATGCTCGGTCGTGCACCAACCCCAACTGAGGACACGGACCTGCGGATGCGATCCCTCGATCGCACGTGCCACCTGACCGATCAGGTGAGCCAGGTGGTCCGACGTCGCACGCCACCGGTTCGCATGGTACGGAATGTTGCTCCACATTCGGTCCGGCTGAGACAGTTTCCGACATTCAGGGCACTCGCACCCTTCCCACTTGGTGTCCGGCGGCCACAGTCCCATCACATCGATCTCGGGGTGCTCATCGAGGAAGCTCTGCAGGTTGCGAATCACCGTCGCCACGGCGTGCGGGTTGGAAACGCACAGGCTCATCCCGCTGCCGGTCATGGCCGGGACCGCGTCCGGGCCGTAGCGAGTCGGCGGGCCATACGGCCCGGTCTGCTGCCGTTCGCCGTCGCGGAGCGGGAAGTACTCCGGATGCGTTGCGAACAGGTCACGGTCTTCGTACATCAGCAGGGCGGGCCAGGCGAGGTGTGAGCCGAGCGCGAATTCACACCCGCGCTGATGGACGTAGTCCGCTGCCGCATACCAGAGCTCGTCGAACCCGGTGAGGGTCGGGGTGTCTCCGCGCAGGAGGGAGTGCAGGTTGCAGCGCTGTCGCGTGAACCACTCGATCATGTCGATGGTGATCTGCAGGTCGCGCGCATTGGTCGGGCAATAGCAGTTGTTGCCGCGAATCGGGAAGTCGGGGTTGTCGACGCCGACCTCGGGCTCGGCAGGAAGATCGAAGGTCCGCCGGGTCAGCTCCGCCGGTTGGCCGGGCTCCGGCCAGCGGACGCCCAGGGACTCCAGGTAGTGATAGCACCCGAACAGGGTTCCGCGCGGCAGGTGCGCGGCGACGTGGATCGTGTCGTTCGCTCGATAGAGCAGAAAGCCGTCGTCGCGAACGCGGGACAGGGCATCCATGGCGTCGTCGGGCAACAGCGCCGCGCCAAGGCAGACCGATCCGCCAGGTACGCTCTCGCCGTGGTGCAACTCGGTCACCGGGGCATCCACACCCAAGAGCCTGAGGTGCTCCTGCAGTTCGCGAGCGGCCAGTCGTTCCGGCGTCGAGCATCCCGCGTCGAGAAGAATGCGGCGCGGCATCGCACGCCTTTCAGCGTCACTCATGACAGTCAGTAGGTGAGTTCGAGCTGGATGCGGTCGATGGTCAGGCGGGCTGCGGCCGCGGGCGAGGTGGAGCGCACGAACACGCGAATCTCGTTCCTGCCCTTGCGGAACGCCTGCAGACCGTCGTGGAACTCGATCCAGGCGGCGACCGGATCGTCGGTGAGGAGCTGCAGCGCCGCCGGCCTCCACCGGTCGAGGCGCGAGCCGTTCACGGTCAGCCACAGTTGGTGATGGCGGGTGAGACCGCCCGTGATATGCACGCAGAGCGACGCGTGCCGTTTCTGGATGCCGGCCGGTGGCGGCGCGATCTCTTCGCCCACGAACAGCGGCAGCGGCTCGGTGCCTTCTGCGTCCGCCTCCACCGGCCAGCGGTCGCGGGTCAGGCGCAGGTCCGCGAAGGTGCGGCAACCGCCCCGCTGGGATGGCAGGAAGTCCCACTCGTACACGGTGTCCTTGCCGGCCATCGTCTCCTCCTCGCCGACCTGCCACCACTGCGGGCGGGTGGGGTTGAAGAAGTTGAAGAGCTGAAACCCGTCGGCGCCCTGCACGCGCAGCGCACCCGCCACGCCGCGCCAGGCGGGGAGATTCCCGTAGTGCTCGAGCTTCGACGCGTGCTCGCGGCCGATCGCGGCTGCGGGGGTCTTGCGGTGCGGCGCGAGTATCGGATAGAGCGGCGTCTCGTGGCGGTGGGCCAGCGCGGCCAGCGGGCCGATCGGCGGAATGTGCTCGGCGCCGTACGCCAGCGACAGCAGGTCGACCAGCCCCTCTTCAAGCCACGCCTCCACGTCCAGGCCGGCGTTGCGCGAGATCTCCTGGTCCCCGACGCACCTGCCGGCCAGCAGGACCGGCCGGCCGCGGCGGTCGGTCTCCTCGTCCACCGCCCGACGGATGCGGCGGACCAGGTCGGTCATCAGGTCACGATGTTCCGGCGTCACCGGCTCGTGCCGCATGCTCTCCGGGAAGTAGCAGGTGAATCGCCAGAAATCCAGCTCGATCCCGTCGATGTCGTAGGTCCGGGACACCTCGCGCATCGCCTCCACGGTCAGGTCGCGGATCGCGTCGACTTCGAAGTTCCACGCCGTCCACAGCGAGCGGATCTCCGGGTAGCGGTGCCGGCGGCCTTCCTCTCGCGTGGACAGCGACCACTCGGGGTGCCGGCGGCGGATGTGGTACAGGATCGCGTCGTCGAACGCGTCGTGGCAGTCGTTCATGCGGTTGGAGTAGAAGATCTCCACGCCGTGCTGCCGGCAGGCGTCGATCATCACCTCCAAGGCGTCTCTGCCCTCGGCCAGCAGGTGGCGGTAGTTGGCGGTGGCGGTGCCGTCGGGATCCGGGCAGCCGTACAGCCGGCCGAGCGGGCCGCCCGAGTGGTGCAGGCGCATGCCGTGGGTCGAGTAGTACCAGATCGAGTCGACCTGGGAGCCCCAGAGCGCCGTGGTGCGCTCGGCGAGCAGCGCCTCGGCTGCGCTGCCGTGCTCGTCGGGCCGCATCGAGAACAGGTCGTCGCCGTCGTTGTTGAAAATCAGTCGACGGCGCCGTTGCGCGAGCGCCTTGCGTTCAGCGGTCATCGTGACCTGCGGGCCTCAAGCATCGTCGTCCGGCCGCTCGGCGCGCTGGCGCTTGATGGCGGCCCGCTGTGCCTTTTCCTGCAGCCGCCGCTCGTGGGCGGCGCGGGACGGGCGGGTAGGGCGCCGCTTCCGGGGCTCCTGCATCGCCCGTGCGATGAGCGCGATCAGCCGTTCGCGGGCATCGCGCCGGTTCGCCTCCTGGGTGCGGAAGCGGCGTGCGGTGATGAGCACCGCGCCGTCGACGGTCAGTCTGGATCCGGCTGCACGCAGCAGGCGCTCCCGCACCTCCGGGGGCAGTGCCCGCGACCCTGCCGCGTCGAAGCGGAGCTGCACCGCCGTGGCCACCTTGTTCACGTTCTGGCCGCCAGGCCCGCTGGCCTGGATGAAGCGCTCGTCGAGCTCGTCGTCCGGGATGACGAGCTCGGGCGTGATCTCCAGCACGTCCGGGGGCTACCCGGCTGGCGCGGCCCGCTCGCCGGCCTCGTCGAGCCGCCGCTTCGCCTCGGCAAGGGTGTCCTCGGGCAGCGGACCGCGCAGCACGGCAGCCACGTTCTCCTGCAGGTGCTCGGGCCGCGTGGTGCCGACGATGATGGTGTGGGCGTGCGGGTGGCTCAGCGTGTAGCGCAGCACGAACGCCGAGCGGCTCTCGCCGGCTTCGCACAGCTCGTCCAGGCCGGCTCGCTCGAAGGCCGCCCAGCGCTCAGCCGACCCGCGTCCGCTGCCCGGCTCGCCCTGCGCCACGCCGCCGCGGATGACGATGCCGACGCCGGCTTCGCCCGCGCGGGTGATCCATTCCTCGTGGCCGCGCTCCAGCGCGGAGTAGGGGATCTGCATCACGTCGAACACGCTCCAATCCAGGTAGGTCGGCAGGTCCGGCAGCATGGTTGAGACGCCGATGAAGCGCACCTGACCGTTGCGACGCATCTCCTGCAGGGCATCGACCAGGCCACCCGCCTCGCACTCCGCGACGCTGGGGTTGTGAAGCTGCATCACGTCGACGCTGTCGCGACCCAAGCGCTTCAGGCTGATCTCCAGGCCGCGGAACAGGTTGTCGCGCGTCCACTCATGCGTGGACGCGTTCAGTCCGGGCAGGGTGTCGGTGCAGCCGCACTTGGTGGCCAGGATGAACTCGCCATACCTGCTGCCCAGAGAGGCGCCGATGCGGCGCTCGGACTCGGCGTAGTCGTACGCGGTATCGATGAAGTTGATGCCGGCGTCCAGCACCTGGTTGAGCTGCCGGTCTGCGGTCTCATCGGTCCAGTGCGGCCTGTCGGGGCCGGCCAGGGCGGTGCCGAAGCCGAGCCGGGTCACGCTCAGGCCGGTGTCGCCGAAGGCAGCGGCGGGGAGAGGTTTCATGGACCCATGATACACCTGCATAAGAGGCTGTCGTTCACGCCTTTGTCGCGAGTTGTTCGATCGCGCAGTGGAGGATTTGACGCTGGCACTCGTGCGAACTTGAACGGCCCCTCGCCCGGGTGCATCATGCCGTCATTAGGAGGTGGTCCAATGAAAAAGCTGACCACGTTCGTTCTTGCGCTGATGGTTCTGCCGGTCCTCGGGCTGATGGCGGCCGGCCAACAGGTCGCCACCACGGCGGAGCCGATGGAGATCTCCTGGTTCGGGCTCTACGGGGCCGAGATCCAGGACGGCAACGAGGTGCAACAGCACCTGGAGGAGTTGTTCGACGTCACGCTCGTCAACAAGCAGATCGACTACAAGGATCGGGAGAAGATCAATCTCATGATCGCTTCCGGCGAGCACACCGACTACACCTACGCCTTCGTGAACATGGTGGACTTCTTCACGAAGGGGGCGTTCCGCAGCATCCCGCAGGACATGATCCGCGAGCACGCGCCCGGCTACACCGCGTGGCTGGACGCCAGCGGGCCGGTGGCATGGCACCTGGGGCTGGTGCCCGGATCGGAGGACGAGTACATGGGGCTGGTGCGGGCGCTGGACTACAAGATCGGCACCACCTACGAGCCGTTCTTCCGGCTGGACTACCTGGAGGCGGTCGGCGTCGAGGTTCCGGGGCTGATTCCGGTCGGCGCCCGGCACTGCGAAGGCGCCTGTTTCTGGACTAAGGAGGCGTTCACCGCCGACCAGGTGGAGGAGATCCTGTACCTGTTCCGCGACGGCGATCCTTCCGGCGGCGTGCACGACGTGATCCCGCTGGGCATCTCCAACGAGTCCAACGCCTTCGGGCTGCACTACATCCTCTCCCTGCACGGCCTCAACGGCGTCGACAACTACGACGACGGCGGCACGACCGTGAAGCAGGCCGTGCACTCGCAGTTCCGGGAGGCGCTGAAGACGGCGCAGCGCTGGTTCCAGGACGGGCTGATGGACTCGGAGCTGCCGGCGGTGAACCGCAAGCCGACGATGTACGACAAGATCATCGCCGGCATCTACGGCACCTACACCTTCGCCTACGGCAACATCGGGCTGAGCGGCGATACGAGCCGCGACCACGAGATCCCGCAGGCGATCATCGCCCGCTACCCGGACGCCAAGGTGGTGGTGACGCCGCCGACCATCGGCTACGACGGCAGGCAGTACGCGGCCGCCGGGGTCGCCGCGTTCCCGATCGATGCCAACGGCATCAGCGCCGTGCACGTCGGCGTGTCGGACGAGAAGCTGGCCAAGATCCTGCAGATCTACGACTACGTCAACTTCGACGAGTACGGAATGCTGTACACGCAGTACGGCACCGAGGGCGTGAACTTTACGTGGGACGGCGAGGCCGGCAACTCCTATCCGACCGCGATCGAGGGTCAGCGCGGGTTCGGCGGCCAGTGGGGCTTCGGCTACTACAACGCCAACACCCGCCACACCGAGCTGTACAGCCGCTACCAGATCCCGGTCCTGAACAAGGAGCTGGAGCAGTACTTCAAGCTCGGTCCCGGCGCCGACTGGGCCGTGCCGCAGTTCCGCCAGGACGTGCTGGGAGAGACCGACTACATCGAGTTGTCCGCGAAGCTGCGCGGCGCGCTGAACACGCTCCGCGACGAGTTCACCTGGGAGGCGGTGACCACCGACCTGGACATCGACGCCGCGTGGGACGCCTACGTGGAGCGCTGGCTGTCCGCGGGCGGCCAGGAGCTGCTGGACGAGCTCGCGAAGATGCCGCAGGTACTGCCGCTCCGCGAGGGAAAGTTCGTCTACTGAGCGAAGACGGTTCCTGACGTGAACCAGGACACCGACACGGGAAGCCCGGCTCCGCGGCCGGGCTTCCCCCATTGAGGCCGCCGGTGTCGGGACCGGCGCCCGCGGCGGCCCCGCCGGGTGCGCCCGCGGAGGTGCACCGCGCGGCGCTGCGCCGCCAGAAGATCGCGCGGGCGATCCGCATGCGCCACGTCTACTCGCTGCTGGTGCTGTCCTTCGGCCTGCTGGTGGTCTTCAAGTACATCCCCATCTACGGGGTGCTGATCGCCTTCAAGGACTTCACCATTCACCGGGGCATCATGATGAGCCCCTGGAACGACTTCGAGCACTTCCGCTGGCTGTTCCGCGATCCGTTCTTCTTCCGCGTGCTGTTCAACACCTTCTGGATCAGCGTGCTGCGCATCGTCTTCTCCTTTCCCATGCCGATCATCCTGGCGCTGATGCTCAACGAGGTGCGCTCGAGCCTGTACAAGCGGACCTCGCAGACGATCTCCTATCTCCCACACTTCATTTCCTGGGTGATCCTGGGCGGCATCCTCACCGAGATCCTGTCGCCGCAGCGCGGCATCGCCGGCTACCTCTGGACCCTGCTGGGCTGGGAGCCGGTCAACTGGCTGGCGCGCAAGGAGACCTTTCGCGGGCTGCTGGTGGTGACCGGCATCTGGCAGGGGGTGGGGTGGGGCAGCATCATCTACCTGGCCGCGCTCAGCTCGGTCGATCCCACGCTCTACGAGGCGGCGGCCATCGACGGCGCGAACCGCTACCACCAGGCGCGGTACGTCTCGCTGCCGTCGCTGATTCCCGCGATCGTGATCCTGTTCCTGCTGCAGGTGGGCAACATCCTGGAGGAGTCCTTCCAGCAGATCTTCAACCTGTACAACCCGGCGGTGTACGAGGTGGCCGACGTGTTCAGCACCTACATCTACCGCTCCGGCATCGAGCAGGCGCGCTATTCCTACTCCACGGCGGTCGGCCTGTTTCAGAACACCGTCGGCGTGGTGGTGCTGATCGGGGTGAACTGGATCCTGCGCCGCTTCAGCGAGTACGCGATATGGTAGCGACCGCGCTGGGGCGCCGCTCGGCGCTCGGCCTGGCGTTCGACGCCTGCAACTACGGGTTGCTGCTGCTGCTGTCGCTGTCGATCATCTATCCGTTCTGGAACCTGTTCCTGACCTCGTTCTCGCCGGTCGAGGAGGTGACCTCGCTCGGCATGCACCTCTGGATCGACCGCTGGACCGTCTCTTCCTGGGGTTTCGTGCTGCAGGAGAACGACGTGCTGCAGGCCTATCTGAACACCATCCACCGCGTCGTGTTCGGCACGCTGACCACGCTGCTGGTCACCTTCAGCGGCGCCTACGCGCTGGCGAAGCGCGACCTGCCGGGCCGCGGCACCATCACGACGCTGTTCATCTTCACCCTCTGGTTCGGGGGAGGGCTGATCCCCACCTACCTGCTGATCCGATCGCTGGGGATGATCAACAGCCGCTGGGTGCTCGTCATCCCGGTGGCGCTCAACGTCTACTACATCGTCATCGCCCGCAACTTCATGATGACGATCGACCAGTCGCTGGAGGACTCGGCGATCATCGACGGCGCCGGCTACTGGACCATCCTGTTCCGGATCGTGCTGCCGGTCTCCAAGCCGGTGCTGGCGACGATCGCGCTGTGGGCGGCGGTGTCGCACTGGAACGCGTGGTTCGACGCGCTGATCTACCTCAACGACGCCGACAAGCGGGTCCTGCAGATGCTGGTGCGCGACATGATCCAGCTCGTCACCTTCGACGAGCTGCTCGACTACGTGGAGGATCTCCCGGTCAAGGAGCACATCCCGCCGCAATCGGTGCGCGCGGTGACCATCCTGATCACGATCGGCCCGATCGTCATGGTCTACCCCTTCATACAGAAGTACTTCGTCAAGGGCGTGATGCTCGGGTCGCTGAAGGGGTGAGCCGAGACGGCAGTCACCGGTTGCCGGAGTATAGTCTGACTAGTCATACTGAGGCCGTGAGCACCGTGTATTCGACGTACGAAGCCAAGGCGCGCTTCTCGGAGGTGCTGAGGCTGGTGCGCTCCGGCACGCCGGTCACCGTCACGCACCACGGCGAGCCGGTGGCAGAGATCCATCCCATCGAGCAGAAGCCGCAGACCATCGATGAGCGGCTCGACGAATTGGAGCGCCGGGGCGTGCTCGTGCGCTCGCGCGAGCCGCGTGCACTTCTCCAGCCGGTGGCCCGCAGATCGGGTGCGCTGGACCGGTTCCTTGTCGAGCGTGACGAGTGAGCATCGCCTACGTCGACACCTCCGCGCTGGTGGCCATCGCATTCGACGAGCCGCACGGGAGCGACCTCCGAGAGCGACTGAAGGGCTTCTCGCGGCGCTTGTCCTCGAATCTGCTGGAGGCGGAATTGCGCGCCGCGTTCGCCCGTGAGCAGAGGGAGTTCGAAGCTGACGTGTTATCAGGGATCGACTGGATACTGCCGGATCGTCCGCTGGCTGCCGAACTGGAGCGGACGCTTGCGGCCGGCTACTTGCGGGGTGCGGATCTGTGGCACGTCGCTACGGCGCTGTTCGTCGCGCTCAGTCCGGCGGAGATCAGCTTCATGACTCTCGACGGCCGGCAGCGGGACGTGGCGTCAGCCCTCGGTTTTCAGGTCGGCACCGACTGGACGGTCGTGGCGCCCTCCGATCAGTCGGCGTCGGCGAAGCGGAAGCCGAACACGTAGCTGTTGCGCATGAAGAAGCGGATGTAGACCGCCTGCCCGACCAGCGCGCTCAGGTCCTTGCCGCCCCACGTGATCGGCGTGGCGGTGTCGTCCACGTGGTTGGGGTCGCACTCCGCGAAGGTGTAGCCGGGGATGGCGCGGCCTGCGCGGTCGACCAGCTCGGTGTGCAACGATCCATGCCACTCGCGGCTGAAGGCGCGGTGCTCGGCGGAGCAGTTCACCAGCAGCCGCGGCCCTCCGACCTTGACCTCGCGCGACAGCAGGTGGCCGCCGGTGACGCCGCCGTGGTAGCCGACGAAGCGGTCGCGCCGGATACGCGCCAGCCCGATGGAGCGGTTGTTGTCCGGGAAGCGGTAGCGCCACGGACGCGACGACCCGGAGTAGTACATGTAGAGCCACTCCCCGTACGGGATCGCGGCGCGGAGCGCCCAGACATGGCCGGCGTCCCAGCTTCCCTCCTGACCGCGCGGCAGGAACGGCTTTCGGTCGCGCGGCCGGTACCAGTGCATGCCGTCCGGGCTGGCGGTGAGCTCGATCCAGGAGTGCCCGGTGCCGTCGCGCGGCTGCACGCCCAGGTAGCCCAAGTACTGCGAGCCGTACGGCTGCATGGTCATGTGGTCGAAGAACATCTGTTCCTCGTCATCTGCAGCGTCAGGCATCAGTACCTCCCGCGGCGGGTACCAGGTCTTCAGGTCGGGACTGACGTGGATGCTGATGCGGGTGCGCACGTTCTCCACCGCGCCGGCGCGGCCGATGCCGGCGATACCGGCCTCCGCGCTGCCGGGCACCTCCTCGCCCGCGCCGATGCCGCCGGCCAGGGTCAGCGCCCGGCCACTGCGCAGCGCGCGGCCGATGAGTCCCTGGAGCTGCTCGGTGGCCGCGCGCGCGAAGGGGCGGCCGCTCATGATCCAGTGCTCGAGGCGCTCGTCCCAGTAGAGGTTGTACTTGCTGTCCAGCGCCGGATGCAGCGGGTTGCCCTCGTAGATGCGCCAGTCGACGCCGTCGTCGCTGAAGGCCAGGCAGACCGCGTCCTTGACCGGGTAGTCGTTGAGGTCGGCCTGCGCGTATTCGCGGTGGGCGACGTCCTTGTACACGCACATGAAGCGGCCGCGGTCGGCCATCGGCGCCGGCGTCCAGGTGACCGAGAACTCCTGGCACCGTTCGCGGCCGGTCAGCACGATGTTGGTGCGCTCGAAGCCGCGGTAGGGGAAGCGGTCGGACAGCGGCTTGCGCCAGTGCACGCCGTCGTCGCTCTCCGCGTAGGACATCAGGTAGGGACCGTACTCGTCGGCCGCCTTGGGAATGCCGGAGAGCCCCTTGGTCCAGACGCTGGAGCTGGCCAGCACGTACCACATGCGGAACAGGTTCTCCTCTTCGTCGTAGAGGACGTTGGGGCCGGCCGCGGTCCGCTCCCACGGCAGGTCGGCCACCAGCACCGGATTGTGCGGATGGCGGACCGCCTCGTTCTGGACACGCGTCGCGTCCCAGCGGTCCTCGATGGCGAAGTCGTCCAGGAACAGGTGCAGGTCGTGTCCGGGATCGTCGGGCGTGCCGCGAAAGTAGGCGGGAATCATGGCTCCTCCTCGCCGCCGGTGGGCTGCGGCCATGTTCGCCGGTTGGACGCCGCGAGTCCAACGGCACAGCCGGAGCGAGGTATGTACCGTTTGATAGGATACTCGCATGTCCTCACCGGGCACCTCTCCAGACGGTCTCGCGCAGTTCCCTGCGATCCCCTACGGGCGGGCCTACTTCAAGGGCATCCGCCTGGAGGGCTGCGTGTACGTCGACAAGACGCGCTTCCTGCACGCGTTGGAGCAGGAGCGCTTCGTCTTCTTCATCCGCCCGCGGCGTTTCGGCAAGACCTGCTGGCTGTCGATGCTGGAGAGCTACTACGACCGCAATCAGGCGGAAGATTTCGACCGGGTGTTCGGCGGCTTGGACATCTGCCGGCGGCCGACCCCGAACCGCGGCCGCTACGTGGTGGTGCGCTTCAACTTCTCCACCTTCGGCAGCGATCCGGCCAGACTGGAACGGGAGTTCGACGAGTACTGCCGCAGGCACGTCCGGGACGCCGTGGAGGACAATCCCGACCTCTTCCCCGATGCGGCGTTCGACCGCATCCAGGCCCCGCCCACCATCAACGGCCAGCTCGACGAGCTGTTCCTGCACGCCCGGCGCCAGGGGATTCCGCTCTACGTCCTGATCGACGAGTACGACAACTTCGCTAATACCATCCTTGCAGGCGAAGGAGCGGAGGCGTACCACGCGTTCACCCACGGCGGCGGCTTCTACCGCAGCTTCTTCGCGACGCTCAAGGCGGGCACCGAGAACGGCAGCGTCGAGCGGCTGTTCGTCACCGGAGTCTCGCCGGTGACCATGGACGACGTCACGAGCGGCTTCAACATCGGCGCCAACCTGAGCCTCCGGGCCGAGTTCAACGAGATGCTCGGTTTCACGGAGGGCGAGGTGCGGCGCATGCTGGAGACCTACCGGGACCTGGGCGTGTTCGACCAGGACGTCGAGACGGCGCTGGGCACCATGCGCGAGTGGTACGACGGCTACCGGTTCGCGAAGAGCGCCGAAACCGTCATCTACAACACCGACATGGTGCTCCACTACGTGAAGCACTCGGTTCCCAACAAGCGCGGACCCGACAACCTGATCGACAGCAACGTGCGCATCGACTACGGCAAGCTGCGCCACCTGCTGCTCACCGGGAGGCAGTTGAACGGCAACTTCGACCTGCTGCGCCGCGTGATCGCCGAGGGACGGGCGGACAGCGACATCGTGGAGACGTTTCCGCAGGCGCGGCTGACAGATCCGGAAAACTTCATGTCCCTGATGCACTACTTCGGCCTGCTGAGCATCCGCGACGTGGCCGCCGGCGTGCCGCGTCTGGGCATCCCCAACCAGACCGTGCGGCGGCTGATGTACGGCTACCTGCGCGACGCCTACGGGGACGTTGGGGTGTTCTCGCTGAACCTCGTCGAGTTCGACCGGCTCACGCGGCGGATGGCGCTGGAGGGCGACTGGCGGCCGGCCGTCGAGCGACTGTCCAAGGCCGTGACCGAGCATACCGGCATCCGCGACTACATCCGGGGAGAGAAGGTCCTGCAAGGATTCCTGGCGGCCTACCTGGGCGCATCGGAGTACTTCGTCTTCCACACGGAGCAGGAGCTGGCGAAGGGCTATGCGGACATCGTGCTGGAGCCGCTCGTCGCGCGTTATCCGGGGATGCGGCACGGCTTCGTAATCGAGCTGAAGTACCTGAGCCGCGGTCCCGAAACCGAGGCGCGGGTGACAGCGGTGGCCGATGATGCCCTCGCGCAGTTGCGTGCCTATCTGGCGGACGGCCGGCTGGCGCAGCAGTACCCGGACGTGGCATTCAAGGGCGTGGCGCTGGTGTTCCGCGGCTGGGAGCTCGTGTACGGCGAAGAGGTGGCGGTCGTCGACGCCGGTTGACAGGATCGACGAAGCCGCGCGCGTGGGTCGGTCAGCGACGCTCCGCGGACTGATCGGCGAACAGGCGGCGGTACGCGGGGTTCGTACGCATCAGCTCGGCGGGGCGGCCGCGGCCGGCAATGACTCCGCCTTCGAGCACGAGCACGTGGTCGGCGAGCTCTATGGTGGACATCCGGTGCGCCATGACGATCACCGTCCGGCGGTCCGCCAGCTCGCGGATGGTGCTCTGCAACGTGACCTCGGTGGCCGAGTCGACCTGCGAGGTCGCTTCATCGAGCACGACGATCGGCGCGTCCTTGAGGAGTGCCCTGGCGATGACCAGCCGCTGCTTCTGACCGCCCGACAGCTTGATCCCGCGCTCGCCGATGAGGGTGTCCCAGCGGTCGGGCAGGGACAGGATGAAGTCCAGGATCGCCGCGCGCCGGCAGGCGTTCGCGAGGGCAGTGTCGTCTGCCGCCGGATCGGCGAGCGTCAGGTTCTCCCGGATGGTGAGATTGAACAGCATGCTCTCCTGCCACGCCACCGCATACGAGCGCAGGAGCTCGCTCCGTTCGATGCCGTGCAGGTCCTGTCCGGCAAGGGTGACCGTGCCCGATGTCGGGCGCTCCATGCCGATCATGAGCTTCGCCATCGTCGACTTGCCGCTGCCGCTGCGACCCACGATCGCGGTCACCGCCCCGCGCGGCGCGGCAGCGCTCACGTCGTGGAGCACCGGGGCGCCGGCGCGATAGGCGAAGCTGACGTCGCTCAGCCGGATCTCGCCCGATCTGGCGTGCTCGAACGGCGACCGTTGCACGTCGTGCCGACCGCGCAGGTGGAGGATCACGCGCCGGAGACCGGGATACGAGTCCTGGGTGCGCACGGTGATCTCCGCCAGCACCTGCGTCGCCTCGATCAGGTTGGTGTAGAGGCGGAGAAACCCCAGCAGCACCCCCACCGACATCTGGCCGGTGAGCACGAACAGCCCGCCGACGAAGTAGGTCGCGCCGCGCGTGACGAGGTTGTCCTTGATCTCCGCAAGCCCCTGCTGGGCGGAGTTCACCAGCGCCTGGACGACGCGGTAATAGGTCTGTTCCCTGTTCAACTCCTGGAACTCCCGCTTGTGGCGAGCCTCCGCCGCCATCGTGCGGAGCTCGCGCCATCCCTGGATGCGCTCGTGCAGCCAGTCGACGTACTCGTAGTAACGGGGCCAACGCAGCTCCGCGTTGGCGCGCATCCGCCGGCTCAGCCAGCGCGCCAATCCGAAGGACGCTGCCCCCAGCGCCAGGCTGATCAAGGCAAGCTGCCAACTGATTACCACGATGACCACGGCGGTCACGGCCGCCCGCGTCGCCTGGAACCCGGTCTCGATGACGTGCCCGCTGAGGAACGACTCGATCCGTTCGACGTCCTCGTCCACGACCGTGCGCATCTCCCCTGCCGAGGCGGCCGGCGCCGCGTCGTCCGGAGCGGCAAGGTAGGAGCTCCAGATGAGCCTCCTCACCTCCAGGGCCACCCGGTTGTAGACGCGATTGGCCTGCTGCGCCGAGAGCGTGTGCAGCAGCGTCTCCAGCCCGAACGCCGCGAGGTACGCGGCGATCAGCGGGACGAAGTAGCCGATCCTGCCACCCACGAGGACCTCGTCGACGAATGCCTGGAACAGGAACGCCGGCACCAGGCCGAGCGGCACGAGGAGGAACTTGAGCAGCAGCGCCAGCGCGAGGCCGAGCCGGTAGGGCCTGACGTAGGGCGCAAGGGAGCGCAGCACCACGCGCCGGTTCATCGCGTCCAGGACCACGCCGTTCATTCGGCAGCTCCGAAGTGGACTCGGTATTCCGGGCAGGTCGCATGCAGTTCTTCATGGGCGCCGACCGCCGCGACGCGCCCGCCGGCAAGGAACGCGATGCGTTCGCTCGACCGTATCGTCGACTGGCGATGGGCGATGACGATGGTCGTGCGCCCCGCACTGGCCTGCGTGAGGGCGGCATGGATGGCCGTCTCGGCCTGGTGGTCGATCGCCGACGTCGCTTCATCGAACACCAGGATCCGGGAGTCGCGGAGCAGCACGCGGGCGATCGCCAGACGCTGTCGCTGTCCGCCCGACATCTGCCGGCCGCCGGCGCCGACCACCGTGTCCAGCCGGTCGGGAAGCGAGCGGACGAAGTCGTCGATCTTCGCCGCTTCGCACGCCGCCCACAGGGCCTCGTCGGCCGGGTCGTTCTCGATCCCCAGGCAGAGATTCGACCGGAGCGTCCCCGTGAAGAGGATGGGCTCCTGCCTGACCACGCCGACATCCCGCCGCAGCGGCACGAGCGGATAGGACGCGATGTCGCTGCCGTCGAGCGCGATCCTGCCGGCGCCGGGGCGATAGAACCGGAGCAGCAGGCTGATGAGCGTCGACTTGCCGTCGCCGCTTGCCCCGACGAGCGCGATCTTCTCGCCGGCCGGCACGTCCAGGCTGAGTCCGGTCAGCACGTCGTCGCGCCCCGCGTAGCCGAACGTGACCTCGTCGAACCGGATTGCCCCGCGTTCGACCCGCCGGCCTGGCGAGCCGCCGTCGACCTCGGCGGGCAGCTCCAGCGTCCTGAGATAGCGGTCGATGCCGGCCACTCGCTGCTGACTCATCACGCCGGCGAAGTTGATCCGGACCAGCGCGGCCGTGGTCATCGCGAAGTACTCGACCAGCGCCACGAAACCGCCGACGGTGAGCTCTCCGCTGCCGATGAGCAGAACTCCCATTGCCAGGAGGGCGAGGTGGGCGAACAGGGAGATTGCCTCCGTCCATCGCTCCGAGGTGAACGTCGCCCGGGCGACGCCCACCTTGAAGCGGATGAGCTGCATCCAGTGGCGGACGAAACGCCGATTGACGGTGTCCTCGGCGCTGAGCAGCCGGATCTCGGGCAGCCCGGTGACGATCTCGTAGATCCATGATCCCACGACTCCGTAGCGGCTGCGGAGCTCGCGCGCCTGCCTCCCGGCCTGCCCGCCGAAGCGCCGCGTGGCATACGCCGACGCCGGGAGCGCCACGGCCATCAGGACGAGCGCATGCAAGCTGATGGTCGCGACGGCGGCCGTGCACACGGCGATCAGCACGCAGCCGCTGATGATGCGGATGACCTCCCCCAGCATCCGATGCGCATGACCGGAGTCATGGTGGATCGTCGTGAACAGGTCACTGGTTCTGGCCCCGTCGAGGACGTGGGACTCCAGCCGCAGCACGATGTCGTGAATCCGGAGTCGCGACCGATACCAGAAGTCCCGCTGCAGGGACACCTGCGTCAACCGCTCCAGCAGGAAGAGCACCTGGTCGGCGGCGAAGAGCACGAGAAACCCCGCGGCGATCGCGCCGAGCAGCTCCACCTGGCGGTGCAGGATCACCTCGTCGATGATCAGCCCGAACACGTACGGGTAGGCGCCGCGCAGAAAGGAGGCTGCCACCATCGCCACGAAAAGGTTCACGAAGGTGAACAGCGCCGGGCGGACCCATCTCCAGACGCCGCGGATCCGCCAGAGACGGCCCTGGCCGGCTGGCGGTTCCGGCATCAGAGCCTTCGCGCGCGCAGCGCCTGCAGAACCGAGGTGGTTCCGACCGCGACGTCGATCTCGGTCGCGGTATCGACCTTCGGCAGGCTGGCGCTGTCCGGATCGATCGAGGCGAGGATCCTGGCGGACCACCTGACGCCGTCGCGGGCGATGTCCGTCACGGATGCGTCGATGACCCCGCCGTCATGGCGCCACACGGCCTTCGTGCCGGCTTCGACGGATGCGGAGACGCGCGCGACGATCTCGACGGTGCCGTCGGAGTCGACGCGGGTGATCCGGGCCGAGGCGGTCTCGAAGTCCGTGAGCACCGCCCTGGTCGCCAGGGCGTACAGTCCGTACGAGGCTCCGATGGTCACCGCGAGCGCGAGGAGCGGTGTCCGGATGCCGACGAACCGGCCGAGCCTGCGGAGGACACCCACGCGCTGCGGGTCCATGTAGGAAGATGGCCCACCGGTCACGCTTCGCCTCGCTCGACTGGAGCACGGCATGCTGCGGCCGCCCACGGGAACCGGCTCAAGCCGCCGATCCTATCCGAGACGCCGCGCCGGACGCACGCTGCTCAGGCAGCGCCCTCTCAAGCCTCAGGGACTGCGGCGGGCTGAATCAGCTCGAGCTGTTCCCGCAGCGTCTTCTCGGCGTACCACAGATCATGGTGCCGCTGCATTCGTAGCCACAGCCCCGGTCCGTTGCCAGCCAACCTGCCGACTCTGAGCGCCATCTCCACCGTGATCGGCTCAATGGTATTCGAAGTCGAGCGAACCGCTCCAACGCGGGCCTGGAAGCCGGGACGATTCGAGGGGCGAAGTCGGGTAGGGTTCACACGATGGCTCCGTTCTCTGTGGACTCCGTAGCCGAGATCCGGCACACGCTCGGCCAGCACACCGCGGTCACGCGCGCCGGCAACGGTGACATCCTGGCGATGTACGGCGACTTCACCGACCAGATGGAGGGCCAGACCGGCTACCTGGTCCGGTCCCGCGACGGCGGCGAGAGCTGGGGCGAGCCGGAGCTGGCGCTGCGGCCGCGCTGGTGGCGGGGCGGGACTCACACCTCGCTCGGCATGCAGACGCTCAGTGACGGCCGCATCCTGCTGCCGTGGACTCACGGGGAGAGCCTCAAGCACAACCCCACGGGCCGGACCCGCTTCGTGTGCCTGCGCTCGGACGATCATGGCCGAAGCTGGCAGGGGTGGGACGAGCAGATGCTGCCGTTCCACCGCGTGTCGCCCTACGGCACGATCGTGGAGCTTGCCGACGGCACGCTGCTCTGCCCGGCCCATGGACAGACCGGCAGTGACGGCGGCTATCTCGGCACCTGCTTCGTGCTGCGCTCGTCCGATCGCGGCGTGACCTGGGGCGACCCTATCTTCATCTGCCACGAGCACGCCAACGGTGCGAGCGAGACCGACGTGACCCTGCTGCCCGACGGCAGGCTGCTGGCGCTGATCCGGACGACGGGGTTCCCGGACGAACGGCCGACCTCTTCGGGCGAGTTGCCCGCGCCGAAGGTCCACTGGGTCGACTACGCGCACTCCGAGGACGGCGGACGCACCTGGAGCGAGCCGCGTCGCACCGACGTGGTCGGCCAGAACATGAACGCCTGGGTCACCGCGCAGGGGACGTTGATCGCCGCCTGCCGCGGGATCGACGGCACCAGCCTGTTGCGGGAGGAGCAGATCCGGCCCGAGAGCCGCCGGTACAGCGATCAGTCCGGCTACGGGATCCACTTCTTCACGGCGGAGGCTCCCGCCGACGGCTCACGATGGCGCTACCGGTTCACGCTTCCCGATCCGAGCGGGCTGCGCTACAGCGCCCACCATCAGTCGGGAGAGCCGTCGGTGTGCAACCTGCCCGACGGCCGCGTCATGGTGGTGTACTACTCCTACGACGAGTCGATCCTTCGCGGACTCGGCGACGAGAACTGCCTGAACCCACTGATCCGCTCGGAGATGGAGCGCATCCCGCACGTGTTCAAGCGGCGCCCCTGCCGGGCGATACTCAGCGAAACCGGCGCCCGCTGAGGCGGTATCGCCGCACTGCCAGGCGAACGCGGAGCGGCGCGCCGCATTTACCGTCGATGACGTGGGCGACATGGCGACGCAGCGAGGCCGGCGAAGGTCGCCCGGCCCGGACTCGCTGCCTGTAGGGGCGGCCCGCTGGCACGCTGGGTATGATTCCGCGATGGCGGATGGATTTCTTGACGCTGATAGAGCGGGGTCGCTACCGTAATCCACATCATGAATAAGCCGGGTGATTGCGAGGCTTTCGAGCTGTGGGATCCCCCCGGCGAAGAGTGGTCGTTGCTCTTCGTGCACACGTTCGAAGTCCGCGGGCCGCGCTTTGCGGCAAGCGTCACGATTGACGGAGCCTTGGTCGCGACCATCGCGGATGATGATCGCTGCTGGATTGATGGCGTATACCCGTATGCGGTGGTGGGTGAAGGCGCGTCCCTCAAGGAAGCTTACGAGAACGTCAAGACGTTCATGACGGGCTGCCTGGAGGACATCGCCAGGGAGGCGACCCGCTTTGACGAGTTCAAGTCGGCCCTCGATGATTTTGCTACCTATCCAGGCGACGCATGCGCCCTGTCGGCATGGAAGCGCGGCGTGCAGAAGGTTCGCGCTGGAGGTGTCCCCGTACGAAGCGTTGGCGTTCGCAGCTCGGAAGGATGGAGCCCGTCTGTCAAGGCGATCGAGACGAGAGCCCAGGGCAATCGACTGAATTTTCTCAAGGGGTGACAAACGGAGTCTGATTGGATTCTCCTTACCGAACAAGCGTATAGCTCTGGGAGGGGCAAGGAGATGATGAGCGCAGATTCCGAAGATTCCGAGCACCCCATCGAGTTCTTGGACAGTTTCGCTGATCTGGACGACCCGCGCCAGCAGGCCAAGGTCCTCTATCCGTTGGAGGAGATCCTGCTGCTGTGTCTGTGCGCGGTGCTCAGCGGTGCCGACTGCTGGGTGGATGTCGCCGTCTATGGGCAGCAGCGGCTGCAGTTCCTGCGCCGCTTCCTGGCGTTCCAGCACGGCACCCCGTCGCATGACCAACTGGGCATCCTGTTCGCCAAGCTGGACAGCACGCAGTTTCAGCAGTGTTTCATCGCCTGGGTGCAGCGGTTCACGGCAGCGGTGCGCGGGGTGGTGGCGGTAGACGGCAAGACCCTGCGCCGTTCCTTCGATCACGCTGGCGGGCAGGGGCCGATCCACCTGATCTCGGCGTGGAGTTCAGCGCAGCGCGTGGTGCTCGGGCAACGCAAGGTATCGCAGAAGTCCAACGAGATCACCGCGATCCCGAAGCTGTTGGAGTTGCTGGAGCTGCAGGGCGCGGTGGTGACGATCGATGCGATGGGCACGCAGCGTGCCATCGCCGCCCAGATCACCGCCCAGGGAGCCGACTATGTGTTGGGACTGAAAGGAAATCAGGGGACCCTGCACGAGGAGGTGGCGTTGCTGTTCGACGAACAGCACGACGGCTTCGCCGGGCACGAGGTCAGCGAGCACCGCAGCCGCGAGAAGAACCACGGGCGTTGGGAAACCAGGCGCGTGGTAGCGACTGAGCAGATCGCGTGGCTGCAGGACAACCACGACTGGCCTGGGCTGCGCAGCATCGCCAAGGTGGAAAGCCGGCGTGAGTTGATCGTCGAGGGGAAGGTTGAACAGGAGACGCGCTACTACATCAGCTCGCTGCCGGCCGATGCCAAGCAGATCGCTGCGGCGGTGCGCGAGCACTGGGGGGTCGAGAATGGGCTGCACTGGGTGATGGACATGGTGTTCCGTGACGATGAGTGCCGCATACGAAGCCAGAACGCGCCGGCGAACTTCGCCACCGTCAAGCACATGGCCAGCAATCTCCTGCGCCGAGGCAAGGGCAAGCACAGCATGCGATCCAGTCGCCACATCGCCGCCTGGAATGAGGACTTCCTCTTCTCACTCCTCACCACGTGACGCTGTTCAGTCGATTGCCCTGGACGAGAGCCTCAACAAATACGTCAAAAGATGCTCGGCCTGCCACATCATCGAATCTGGCTCACGCTGCCTGATTGGCTGTCGTCACGATCCGCGAGGTGCGAAGAGCGCTGGATGTCTGCGCTCCTGGTTGGAAAGAGCACCTGACCGACCATCGGATCCAGATCCGCTGGAACGGAAGGATAGGTCGCTTGCCTAGCGTCGGTCACGGCAGAAGAACGAGTTTCCGATCCAATGGGTGCGAGCGCTGGCGCGCACGCTGGGCATCGTCCAGTGCATGAAAGAGCAAGTAGCGGGACTTTCGTCTTTACGCCCGCCGCGCAGCCGTAACTTGTGATCCGTGCCTGCGCGAGGCCGTCAGCCGCTCCGCTCAAGGCACGCACGGGAGCAACCCCGACTGAGGCGCTGTCGCCATCGCTCCAAGAAGTAGAGCTGCCCCCGAGGCAGGAGAACCCCGGAGGCAGCTTCGCGGCCGAACCCGGCGACGGGTCGACCGACTTAGCGCTTGACCTTGAAGTTGTAGGTGCGGTTGTAGATCACTTCCAGGTCGGTGGCGCCGGCGCTCTTCACCTCCTTGATGAAGGCGTCCCACTCATCCATCGGCCGGCGGCCCGTAATGAACAGGTCGACGTTCTCCAGCACCGTGTCCAGCGTGCTGGTCTTCAAGTCGGCCACCTTGCGCTGCTCGTCGACCGTGAACGGCAGCGGGAACTTGCCGATCACGTTGCTGTCCTGCTCCAGCTCGGCGATCTTCGCCGTGGTATGGGCAAAGGCCGGTGACGGCCAGCGCTGCGTGTCGCCGTCGAACACGTGGATCTGGTACAGCGCCCAGCGGGGCCACACCTGGTACAGGCTGTAGTACTGGATCTCGCGCTTCTCCTCCGGCGTGATCTTGGTGACGTCCCCCTTCACGTCGTCGCGATCGCGCGCGGCGTTCCAGCGCCCGTCCCGCTCGTAGAACTCGGGCGTGTTGCCGGTGTACTCCGGCCGCACGTCCACCTCGCCCCCGACCAGGTCGTAGTGCTCGCCTTCCTGGCCGTAGTTGATCCACCGGACCCCCTCCTCGGAGTAGAGCCAGTCCACGAACGCCAGCGTTTTGGCCAGCTTCGTGGGGTCGGACTCCAGGGCCTTGCTCACCGCCAGGCCGTCCGGGTCCAGCGAGCTGCCCGACAGCGGCTGCGCCAGCGGCAGGCTGATGCCGTCGCCCAGGAACAGCGGATAGACCTCCGGCCACCACTGCTCGCGCAGGCCGTTCACGGACCATTCGTGCCAGCGCAGGATGTTCGCGTGGCGGTTGATCTGGTAGGCCGAGAAGGGCGCCAGGGTGTGGCGGCCGTCCTTGTTCGGGGCCGCCTCGAACAGCTTCTGCCAATCCCGGTAGTTCTCGGTGATGTAGGTCTGGGAGATGAGCTTCTCGTCGTACAGTCCCTTGACGTACTCGACCGCCTCCTTGAAGCGCGGATGCAGCGCCGTGTACAGGAACTGGTCCTCGTCGCGGAAGTAGTTGATGTCGATGTCGCCGATGCCCATCGAGTTCAGCGTCGCCTGCAGCGCCGTGTTGGCGCCGTTCGCGATCCCGGGCCAGTACAGGCCGACGATCGGGTAGATGTCCGGCTCCATGTCCCGGAACTGCGTGGCGACCTCGGCCAGCTCTTCGAGCGAGCCGGGCACCGGCAGGCCGCTGCGCTCCACGAGCTGGTCCTCGTTGTAGCCCCACTGGATGTCCTTGTCGTTCTGGGTGGAGAACTTGGGAGCCATGTACAGCGATCCGTCGAGCAGCGTGTAGGCAAAGCGGTACTGCTCGTAGCGGTCCAGCCAGCCCCGCAGGTTCGGCATCCAGTCCAGGTAGTCGGCCAGGTTCAGGAAGCCGCCGACCGTCCCGTACTCGAAGCTCTCGCTGGCGGTGACCTGCGCCAGGTCCGGGATGTTGCCCATGGCCAGCGTGATCTGCTTCTTCTCCGGATACGGCACCTCGTTGAAGGTGAGCTGGACGTTCAGCGCGTCCTGTACGTCGATCCACAAGAGCTGGGTGCCGGAGGGCCACCAGTACTTCGGACCGAGCATGGTGAGCTCGAGCGTCTCGTCGAACGGCATCGAGACGTCTGCCAGGTCCACGCCCATGCCGGCGGCCGCCTCCGTCGCGGACTCGCCCTGGCCGTCGGCCCAGGCGCCGGCACCGGCGAGCACGAGGCCCGCGGCGATCAAGACGAAGATTCGGAATCGGGGAGCGATCATGTCGCACCTCCTGTCAGATGGTTTGGAGTGGATTCGAAGTCGGGCGCGCCACCGCGGAGGCCCCCTCGGCAATCCGGGTGACGTCATCGCGTCGGCCCTTGCATGGTCATCCGCGGATTGCACCGATCATCGTGCCCTTGATCAGGTATTTCTGGGCGAACGGATAGATGAGTACGATCGGGACGAGGGTGAGCACCATGATCGAGGCGCCCAGGATGCGCTGCACCGGCGGCTCGCTCAGGTAATAGCCCTTGTAGAAACCGATGCCGGTGATCTCGTACGCGGCCTCCCCCTGGATGACGAAGTCGCGCAGCACGAGCTGGATCGGATACCTGGCCGCATCGTCCAGGTAGATCAGCGCCGCGAACCAGGCGTTCCAGTTCATGATGAAGAAGTAGACGGTCATGGTGGCGAACAGCGCCGAGCACAGCGGCAGGTAGATCCGCACCAGGACCACCAGGTCGTTGGCGCCGTCGATCTGCGCCGACTCTTCCATCTCGTTCGGGATCTGCTGGAAGAAGGTGCGCATCATGATCATGTGCCAGGCGGAGAACGCGGTCGGCAGCACGATCGCCCACACGGTGTTGACCAGCCCCAGGTTGAGCACCAGCAGGTAGGTGGGAATCAGTCCGCCCGAGAAGAACATCGTCAGCGCGATGTAGACGACCACCGGCCCCTTGAAGCGCAGGCGGCGTTTCGACAGCGGATAGGCCGCCAGCGTGTTGAGAACCAGCGCGGCGCAGATCCCGGTGGCGGTGTAGTAGATGCTGTAGCCGAAGCCGCGCAGCGTCCTGCTCCACCCCAGGATGAAGCCGTAGATGTCGAAGCTGGCGGTCTTCGCCCACGCGGCCAGGGCGTAGCGGTACTCCGGTTCGACCTGCGCGGGGTGGGAGAGCGAGATCTGCAGGATCTCCACGAACGGGTACACGGTGAGCAGCGCGAAGACGCCGAGCAGCGTCGCGTTGAGCACGTCGAACCCGCCGGAGAGCGCACGCGATCTGACTTCAGGCCGCACGCCGGCGCTCCTTCACCACAACCGGTACTCGCTGACCCGGCGGCTCACGGTGTTGGCGGTGAGCAGCAGGATCAGGTTCAGCACGGCCAGGAAGAAGCCGCTGGCAGTGCCGAAGGTCCAGTCGGCGCCCAGCAGCCCCTTGCGGTAGATGTAGGTCTGGATGACGTCGGCCACGTCGTAGGTGATCGGCCGGTAGAGCAGCAGGATCTTCTCGAAGTTGGCGTGCACGATGCCGGGGATGCGCAGGATGAGCAGTATGGCGATGGTGGGCCGGATGCCGGGCAGGGTGACGTGCCAGGCGCGCCGCGCCCGGTTGGCGCCGTCGATGGTGGCCGCCTCGTAGAGCTGCGGGTCGATGCCGGACATCGCCGCCAGGTAGATGATCATGCCGAAGCCGGTCGTCTGCCAGATCTCGGAGCCGATGTAGATCGGCAGGAACCACGGCCGCTCGACCATGAAGTAGATCGGCTGTCCGCCGGCCGCCACGATGAGCCCGTTGACGAGTCCGCTGTTGGGGTCGAGCAGGTCGATGATGATGCCCGCGATCACCACCATGGAGATGAAGTTGGGGATGTACAGGAAGGTCTGCACCGTGCCCTTGTAGATCCTGTGCCGCAGCTCGTTCAGGAGCAGGGCGAACAGGATCGGCGCCGGGAAGCCGAAGACCAGGCTGCTGATCCCGAACTTGAGGGTGTTGAGGAACGCAACCCAGAAGTGGTCGTCCTCGAACACGCGGATGAAGTGCTTGAGCCCCACCCACGGGCTGCGCCAGTAGCCCAGGAACGCGTTGAACTCCTTGAAGGCGATGGTGATTCCGTACATGGGGATGTACAGGAACACCAGGATGTGCACGAGCGGCACGAGCAGCATCAGGTAGAGCCAGCGGTCGCGGATCAGGTCCGCCCGCAGGCTTGCGCCCCGGGTGCTCCGGATGCCGAGCTCGACGATTCCCGTCCGCCGCGCATCCATACCGCGTGCCCTTGACCAGGTGCCCTTACGCCGCCGCCGGAATCTCCAGCAGGCTCACGCTCTGCGCCGGCAGCCGCAGGGTGAGATGACTCCGGACGCCGGAAATCTCCACTCCGATGCCGCCCGCGTGCCGCCGCGGACGTTCGAGACTCCGCAGCTCCGCGAGTTGCTCCGGCGCGAGCCGCGGTGGCCGTCCCATCGCCTCCCACGCCCGGAAGGTGTTGCCGTGCTCGCGGTCCAGCAGGCACCAGGACGCTTCGTCGGGGCGCAGGGCGCCGTGCCCATCGAGCCGGACCCGCACCTCCTCGGCTGAGCATGCCGGCTCGGGCCCTTCGACGAAGTGGTAGAGCAGGATGCGGAGCGAGCCGCCGGCGTCGCGGGTGGCGAGCCCCGCCACGCGGTCGCCCGCCCCGGCGCCGCCGAGGTCGAGTCGCTCGTCACCGAGGCGCGCCAGCATCTCGTACACGGCCCAGATCGGCTTCAGCACCGGGCCCGCGGTCAGCACCGAGCGGTTGCCCAGGAACGTGCCGCGGCTCGCCTCGTAGGCGAAGCCCCAGTACAGGATCAGGTCCGGCGTCTTGCCGCGCTCCGGGCCGAGCTCCGGCCGCCAGTGCTCCAGCGCCACCAGGCCGGTGACCAGCTTGGCCAGGAACAGGCCCGCGTACTCCGTGTCGCGCAGCTCCATCGCCCGGAAGTGGCGGGTGCCCCACGCGTAGCGGCCGATCAGGCCCCACTCGTTGAGATGGTACGGCACCTCCAGGAGCCGCGGGAAGGTGCGCGCGTACGCCCAGTACTCCTCGACCCAGCGCACCAGGTCGCCCACGTAGGGGAACACCAGGGGGAAGTTGCGGGCTTCGTCGGCGCTCATGGCGTAGCGGTGCGAGGAGACGTAGTCGATGCGGACGGGGCCGCCGCTCACCTGGTCACAGCCGCGCCCGGCGTGCTCCAGGAACTGGCCGAGGGCGGCGGTCCACATCGCCGGGCCGCCCACCCGCAACCGCGGGTGCACGCGCGTGACCGCGGCGACGAAGTGGTCGTAGAGCAGGTTGTGCACCCAGCTCGGCATCCGGTCCGGCTCGTTGTAGCACTCGAAGTACCAGGAGAGGACCTCGTCCTCTCCGTAGCGCTCCAGCAGGTGCTCGGTGTAGGCGCTGATCAGGGCCGTCCACCTGGCGAAGTCGTTCACGGGAACCGGGCCCGACGGGGCGCGCAGCAGCGCCGGCACCCGGTCCATCTCCACGATCGGCCTGATGCCGGCGGCGACCCACCGATCGTAGACCTGGTCCATGATGGAGAAGTCGTAGACCGCGCGGCCGGCGTCGTCCTCGTGGTAGATGCCGCCGCCCATCGGGATGCGCTCGGTCTCCCGCTCGCCGAGCGGCGCGAAGTCGGCCATCTCGTCGGACAGGGCGTGGTGGTTGCGCAGGTAGCGGATGGCGCCGGTCTCGCCGATGCGCTCGAACAGGTGCTCGGCGGCGCCGGAGCGGGTGTCCTGGTAGAGGTGGTCGCAGCCGAGGGCCTGCCAGAACTTCGGCAGCGGCGTGCCGGATCCCGCCGCGTCGATCGACAACTCCCGCATCGAGCCTCCTTCGGCGTCGTCCGGTGATGAGGATCAGTCTGCGAACCGGTAGGCGTACACCGTAGCACGGTTCACGGCGAGCCTGAGCGCCACGCGCTGCCCCTGCAGGCGGGACAGGTCGCCGCCGCCTTCCCAGGACACCGGATGGCGCACGGCATCGCCGTAGAACAGCTCGGATGCCGCGAGCCCGAAGCCGTCGATCTCGCGCCCGTCGCCGTCGAGCAGGGCCACCCGCACCGTGCCGCCCAGCTCCAGCCCGGCCTGCCAGCGGTACCCGTAGTAGCTGCGGGCGTTGAGGTACAGGCGCCGGCCGGAGACGGTCACCGGCGTGGTCACGATCTCCCCTTCGCGCAACTCCAGGCCGCCACCGCCGGCGCCGTAGGAGAAGGCCGAGCCGCCGCCGAGACCGGCGAACCGGTCGCGCTTGATGGTCGCTACCCCGAGCGCGCCGAACTTGCCGTCGGCCGGCGACCGGCGGCCGGTGTAGTAGAGCAGCATGTCGTCGCCCACGAAGATCGGGCTGTTGACGGCCATGTCGATCTGGTCCTCGTCGAACGCTCCCTCGTCGCCGCGAGCCAGCCACGGCTCCTCGCGTCGCGGCCGCTCCCACACGGTCCCGTCGCGGCTTGAGAGCAGGTAGGCCTGACACCATCCCTCGCGCGTGCTGACGCTCGAATAGATGCCGGCGTGCTGGTTGCCGTAGGCAAAGCAGTTCATGAAGTGGCCCTGCATGGTCGAGCCGTAGTCGTCCCCCTCGTCCAGCGGGAAGGGCTTCCACGGAACGCTCCAGTGCAGGAGGTCCGGACTGGCGGTGAGGTGCGGGGTGCGCACGCGCAGCCCGTGCCGGTTGGTCTGTCCGCGCAGGCAGGTGAGCAGCCAGCGGGAGTTGACGGCGTCCCGGCGCAGGCAGGTCGCGTCGTTGATCCCTTCCAGGACCTTCGTGGGAGGAGCGGTCCAGCGTATTCCGTCCGGGCTGGTCAGCAGGACGTGCACGTGACGGCTCTCGCCGAGCCGCCAGGCACAGGTGAGCAGCTTGTAGCGGCGCTCGGGATCCGGTTCGTCCGGGTCGATGACGACGTTGGGGCTGTCGAAGTGGGTGAGGTCTCCGGTCGCCGGCGTACCCGGCCCGAGGTAGCGGCCGCCCCGCTCCGCGGTCAGGCCGGCTCGTGACTCGCCGCCGTACACGTGCGAGACGTCGCCGTCCACCATCAGGACGATGTTGGTCGCGACATGCTCGCCGAGCGCCCACATGCCCAGGTCGGGTTTCTCCCACGCGATGCCGTCGCGCGACTCCGCGTAGCACAGCGTCACGGGAATCCGCTCGTCCTTCGCCATGTAGCCGGTGCTGTACCAGAGCTGCAGCATGCCATCCTCGGGGCGCCGCAGCACCGTGCCCCAAGCGTTTATCTGATCGCCCTCCCAGGGACGGTCGGGACGGACCACCGGCTCCGGCCGGCGGCGCGGGCGGCCGCTGACCGGCGTGAGGTTGGTGACGCTCGCCACCTCGTGATCGTCCAGTAACAGGTGCAGCCCCGGATCGTGCGTGCGGTCGTCGATCGTCGGACCGTTCTCGGAAGTCATCGCTTCAGCCTCCTGGTGCGTCGATGAAGTCGGAAAATCAGGATCTCCGATACATGTATCCGTCGACACTTGATACCGTGAGATGGTATCATTTCGATGTGCGCACCAAACACCGCAACACGCTGCGTCTGGTGTTCACGAAGCGCACACCCACAAACATCAGGTGGACGGACGTCATGGCCATGTTGGCCTCGATTGGTGTAGAAGTGTCCGAGGGCTCGGGATCGCGAGTGCGTCTCGTCAAGGACGCCAAAGCGATGGTCATTCATCGTCCTCATCCACGAGCGGAGCTAGGTCAAGCCACGGTCAGGGATCTGGCAAGATTCCTGGCATCATTGGGAGTTGAGCCATGATGGAGTACAAGGGCTATATCGCCAAGGTTGAATACGACGACTCCGTCGGCATGCTGCACGGAAGTGTCATCAATAGCGGCGACTACCCCATCGCGACGTGCGAAGCAAAGGACGTCGATACGCTGCGGAGAGAATTCCGTCTGTCAATCGACGACTACCTGGAGACCTGCAAGGACTCCGGGATCACGCCGAGAAAGCCGCTGTCCGGAAAGCTCCACCTCAGACTCGGCCCGGAGTTGCATCAGCGCGTCTCGGTTTCAGCCGCCCGCAGCGGGATGAGCATCAACCGTTGGATCACGCACGTGCTTGACGAGGCAACAGCTCGGAGCTGAGTCAGTAGCGCCGTGGAGGCACGTCATCTCTACAGCCACATCTCTACAGCCACGCGGACGGGTACCAGTGCGAGGTGGCGGCGACCGGCGAAGGGTGGACGTGGACGTGCCGTTCACGCGGTGCGTGGCGCGTGGTGCTGTTCGAGGAGGGCAGGGCGGTCGTGGTGGCGACCTCGCCCGATCCGCTGCTGAGCCCGTCTCTTGCCCGTGACGATCGGGGCGTCCTGGTGTGTGCGTGGTGCGCGCGGGATGCACGGGGGCAGACCATCCGTGCGGCGGTCGACCCCGCGGAGCATTGCCCTGCGATCCAGGGTCCCAAGGGCCGGCTGCCGTCGGTGGTCGGGCTGGCGGACGGCTTCGCCTGTTGTACGAGTGCCCTGCAGGCGTCGCGTCGCACGTCGACCTGAGCGTCGTGCAAGGAGGGGCGTTCGGCCCGAGCGTGCGGGTGTCGGGCCGGCACGCGGTGCACATGGCGCCGCGGGCCGTGCGTGATGGAGACCGGGTGCACCTGGTCTGGTGCTCGGCGCCGGCGTGGCGGCTGCACCAGCGGGTGGACCAGATGCGGTCGATCGAGCTCCGTACCGTGGACCCGGCGACCGGCGTGGTGGCCGACGGGCCCGGCACCCACGGCGGCCGGCTGCCGATGGCCACGCGCGCCGCCCCGCGCCCCGAGATCGGCATTACGAGGCTCCGATGGTCACCTCAAGTGCCAGGAGCGGTGTCCGGATGCTGACGAACCGGCCGAGTCTGCGGAGGATACCCAGTCGCTCCTGGTCCAGGTAGGAAGATGGCCGACCGGTCACGCTTCGTCTCGCTCGACTGGGACACGGCATGCTGCGGCCGCCAACGACAACCGGCTCAAGCCGCCGATCCTATCCGAGATGCCGCGCCCGGCGCACGGTGTTCAGGCGGCGCCCCTCTCAAGCCTCAGGCGCTGCGGCGGGCTGAATCATCCCGAGCTGTTCCCGCAGCGTCTTCTCGGCGTTCACAGATCATGGTGCTGCTGCATTCGTAGCCACAGCCCCGGTCCGTTGCTGAAGAGATGCCGGATACCGTGCCTGCTGTATAGTCGGGGGGATCTATCCCGTTGGAGGGGCTATGTTCGACCGGAAGCGCCTTGGCCGCCGCGTGGGCTGTGCAGTCTGGAGCGGACACCCGGCCCTTGAGGAGGTCGCCAAGGATGCTGGGGCATCAGGCTCCAGCGTGGCCCGAGTGCATCTGCCGCGGCTCCGAACGGAGCCGCGAAGCCGGGCGGAAGAAGAAGGCCCGCCGACTTCGCACGATCGCGGGGCCGCCGGGCGTGTGAGCAGCGCGGCGATGGGGCCGGCGGTCCGCTCGATCGCCGCGCTGCTGCTGGTGTTGGCCGGCCACGCCGTTGCGGCGCTGCCGGAATGTCTGCCGGACTGCGAATACGAGGATCTGACCGACGGGGCCCTGGCCCGTGCCGACCTGTCCGATACGAACCTGCGCGGCGCCGACTTGGCCAATGCGGACCTATACCGCGCCGACCTGCGCGACGCGATCCTGCGCGCCGCTAACCTGACCTACGCGACCCTAAGCGCCGCTGACCTGCGGTTCGCCGACCTGAGTCACGCTCATCTGTTTTTCGCCCTGCTCCTTGACGCCGATCTGCGCCAAGCGAACCTACGTGCCGCAAACCTGTACCGGACCGTGGCCCGTGATGCAGACTTGAGCGGGGCCGTGCTGGTCGGTGCAAGCCTGGAGAACGCGAACCTGTCCGGCGCGAACCTTGATGGCGCTGACATGGACCACGTCTGGGCCATCGGTGTCAATCTGTCGTCGGCCAACCCAGCAATTCTCGGTGAGCGGCGGTAGCGGCTTGTAAGGCGGTCTGACGGTAGTGACGCGGCCCAAATGGAGGCGAGCGAGCACTTTGGCAGGCGCGCCAGTGGCCACACAACCGGGGTTTCAGGATCAAGCCGTGCGGCGAGCGGTTGCCGTGGTCGGTAGGAGGCGCACCGGAGCTTGCGGGCGCAGGTTCGCGGCGCGGTGGGCGGGCGTACGGCAGGCGCAGGCGGCAGGCAGGCAACGGGTTCAGCGACTACGGAGACTGATACGGGGGCAGCTGCTGCGGTGGCGAGTTCATCCGTACCAGCACCTGGTCCCAGGAGGTGAACAGGAACAGCCGGAACGCCGAGCGCACCTCGTCCCAGAACCCGCGCCGGGAACTGAAGAAGGTGCGCACCCGCTGATACAGCCCATCGACCAGATCGAAGATCTGGTGCATGAAGAACGCCAGCAGGTTGAGCACGAAGAACGCCTCCGACAGGTGCTGGCGGCCGTGGCCGAAGTTGTGCTCCAGGTGGTAGCCGTGGTTCTTGAGGGTGTTGAACCCTTCGTTCTCGATCTTCCAACGCGCCCGCGCGGCGCGCACCAGTGCGACGATGTTCTCGGCGGTGGGCACCAGGTCGGTAACCCAAGCGTTCCGATAGGTCACCTTGCCCGCCTTGACGATGCGGAACTGGATGAAGTTCACGTGCGGAGCGTCGGGATTGCCGTTCAGCGGTAGATCGGTGACCCATTCGTACTCGCGGCGTTCGCCACGGTCTGAGGTAGCGTGACGGTTCAGCAGGTTGCCGCGGCGCAGGCCGGCGACGTCTTGGTAAAGGCTGCGATGGTCACCGGGTTTGGCGACCAGCAGGAACGACAAGCGCTTGGCGGTCAACTGCGTAAGCGACCGGCGAAACCAGTCTCTATGAAGCCGGCGGCGGACGTGCAGTGGGCAGGAGTGTGAGGTAGTCGGCGCGGGTGCGCGCGTGGGGCAGCTTCTCGAACAGCTCGCGCAGATACCAGTACGGCTCGCGCCGGTTGGCCTTGGCGGTTTCGATCAGGCTGTACAGGATCGCGCTCGCCTCGGCTCCGCGCGGACTTCCCGAAAACAACCAGTTCTTGCGGCCCACCACGAACGGCCGGATCGCCTACTCGCAGGCGTTGTTGTCCGGCGTGAGCTGCGGGTGGTCCAGATAGCGGATCAGCTTCGGCCACTCGCCCAACGCGAAGGCGACCGCCTTGCCGAGCGCCGAGCCGGGCAGCACCTGGTTGCGCTTGGCCAGCAGCCAGCCGTGAAACGTGTCGAGCACCGGCTGCACCTGTGCGCGCCGCGCGGCCACGAACCCCGCCGGATCCTCCTTGCGGTGCTTGGCGAGCTGCGACTCGGTGCGGTACAGCTTGGCGATGAACCCCAGCGCTTGCAGCGCCGCGCCGGCGCGGCTGGACACCTTGCCCAGCGCGTCGGCGGCCTCTTTGAACGCGCGCCGCACGTGCGCCCAACAGCCCACGTGCACGACGCCGGGCTGCGCGCACGGACGCGTGTAGCCGTCGTACCCGTCGGTCTGCACGTAGCCCTGGTAGTCGCCGATGATCTGCAAGGCCACCCGCGCGGCGCGGCTGGGTTCATAGCGATAGACCACCACCGGCTCATCAGGCGGGCCGCCGCGCGCCACCCACACGTAGCTCAGATCGGTGTTGGCGCGCTCGTGCTCCTTGAGCACCTGCACGGTGGTCTCGTCGATCTGCAGCGTCGGCCCACTGCGCAGCCTGTCGAGCAATGCCTCCATCAACGGCCGGCAGGCGCCGGCCGCCGCGATCATCCAGTCCGACATCGTGCGCCGCGACAGCTCGACTCCAAGGCGCGCGAACTGCCGCTCCTGCCGATACAGCGGCAGCGCGTCGCAGAACTTCGCCGTGGCGATGAACGCCAGCAACCCCTCCGAGGCCAGTCCCTTCGGGATCAGCGCCGCCGGCGGCGGGGCCACCCGCACCGCCGGATGCCCTTCGTCGCCGGAGCCCTCGCAGTGATGGCAGGCGTACCGGGGCCGCACCGTGCGGATCACCTGCACCTGCGGCGGGATCACGTCGAGCTTCTCGGAGGTGTCCTCGCCGATGCGCACCAAGCGGTGGCCGCATTCACACTGCTTGTCCTGCTCGGGCAGGTCGATGACCCGCTCGACGCGCGGCAGCGCCTGCGGCAGCGGTCTGCGCCGCGGGCGACCGCGGGTTCGCTCAAGCACTTCGGCGGCCGCCTGATCCGGGGGCGGCTCATCCGAGGGCGCTTGGTCCTCTGGAGGGGCGGTGTCGGCGGCGTGTTCGATCTCGTCGAACAGCCGGATCTGCTGCAGCTCGGCGGCGGTGAGTTGTTCGCTGCCGCGCCCGTACAGCTTGTTCTTGAACCACGCCGCCTGTTCTTCGTAGAGCTCCAGCTTCTTGTTCAACTCCCGAAGCTTCGCGTCCAGTTCGTCGTTCCTGGTGACCAGCGCACCGACTTTCGCGTTCAGATCGTCCTTTTCCAGGACCAGGCGACGGTTCTCTTCGCGCAACGTATCGCGTTCTTCGGCGACCGCCACAGCGCTGGACATGTCGATACAGTAGCACGAAATACGCTGATCATGTCAACCCCTCTCAGGCGATTTCTCGGTACCGGAGCTCCTCGTGCTCGTGCCAGAAATCGATGCCGATCAGCAGCATCCGAAGCTGCTTGACATCGATCTCACGGCGCGCCTCGGCCGCCGTTCGCGGCCACGGAAATCGCCCTTTCTCCAGCCGCTTGCACCACAGACAGAACCCCGTGCGGTCCCAGTACACCGCCTTCAGTACCCGCCGCTGCGCGTTGCAGAATACGAACAGCGCCGCCTCGAACGGACTGAGCTGCATCTGCTCCTGCACCAGCAATACCAGCCCGTTGATCTGCTTGCGCATATCGGTGGCCCCCGGCCGTACGAAGATCCGCGCCGCACCCAGTTCCAGGTGGATCATCTCAAGCTCTCCAGCACCGCCAGCACCTCGCGCAGATGGTCCGCCCGCAGATTCGGCCTCAGCCTCAGCACGTACCGCTCGCCCACCACCAATTCGATCGCCGCCCCCTGTTCGACGTTCCCGCCGCCGATCGGCCCCAGTTCCACCATCCGTTGCCCCGCAGGCGTCGGCGACGGCGACAGCTTGCCCGCCCAACGGCACAGCGACCAATACGGCACGCCGTGCTGCTCGCAGTACGCCTTCTTCGACAGACCGCTGCACCGCCACTCCGCGACCTGCTGGCTCCAGTACTCGCGTCCTTGTTGCATCGTTCGTCCCTCCTACCGGGGACGATCGCCCGTTCCTATCCGCCTCGTAAGGTGGGGTTCAGCGGACGCTTACTCAACTGCTCGACGAACGGCTGCTTGGAGTAAAGGCTGTCGGCCACGATAATTGCCGCCATGCGGGGATAGTCGTCACGGAGCCGCTCCAGCATCCGGTAGCCGGCGTTCAGTTCGCAATCCTGCTTGCGGTACCGCCCGCGGTCGGCGTCACGGTTGCGGACGAACTCGGGGGCCAGCGGGAGCACTTCGCGCTTGTCGGGATGGACGATGGCGGCCTGCAGAATGTCATGGTGATAGCAGGTAGTGCCGTCGCGCGAGGTGGTGCTCAGGCAGTGCTCGCAGTGCACGGACTCGGAGCTGAAATACCGTGAGCCGTCGAGGGTGATCAGATAGCGGGCGCCGAACAGTTGGTAGTGCTGGAGCCACTTGGCGCGCTGCAGGCGAGCGATCCACTCGGCGAAGCACGGCAGGATGGGAGCATAGTCATGGCGGTCGAGCAGATCGCGGAACTGCGAGTCGGAGGGCAGCTGATCGACGCCGAAGGTGACCGAGAGATTGTTGGTCTGCACCTGCTGCTGGAAGCGGCGCTGGAATTGCAGCAGGGAGGGGTCTTGGACGAAGAACATCGCCAGAGCGCTGAGGTAACAGTCGCGCAGGGCGTAGCGGACCTTGCTTGGTTGGCGTGCGTCGAGGATACCGGCTACGTACTCGGCGATCGAGTCGACGAGGGAGCGGAAACGAAGTAAATTCGGTCCTCTCCGCAGTCCCCTGGGCATGCGAGGAAAGCATGACGAGGATGGTGAGAAATGTCTAGTCCCGTAACTCGTTCAACTGCAATGAGTTACAGGACAGGATCTGATCTGCCTCATCGGAACCGTGTCACCATGTCGATTCTCATCTCATTCGCCGAGAATTGCTGCGGCCAACCTGCGCGATGCCGGCATGGCGAATGCCATGTTCAACGATTCAGACCTAAGCGGTGCGACTCTGCGCCACGCCATCATGTTTGACGCCAGCCTCGCGCGGTCCGATCTGACCGGCGCCGACCTGAGCCACGCGGAGCTGTTTGGCGCCAGCCTCTCCCGGGCCGATCTGACCGGCGCGATCCTGCGCCACGCCGTCCTGATTGGCGCCAGCCTCTCCGGCGCCATTCTGACTGACTCCGACCTGAGCTATGCGGACCTGACCGACACCGTTCTGGCCGGCGCGGATCTGGCCGGTACCGATCTGACCGGTGCGATCTTGGACGACGCGGTTCTGGTCAGCGTGACGGGCTGTGACGTTTCCGGCCGGTTGCCGGGTTGCTCGCCCGGAACGACAGTCAATCCGCCGAGCTGACAACCTGTTCGAGCCGGCAGGTGGGTGTCCTCGGCGGAAAGCGCGACTGCCATAGTGTGCGCTGTCTTGGTATAGACGAGAGGATACGCGACCACGTGGATCGCCAGCGGTGGGTGCGAGTTGCCGTGGGACCGAACGCCGCGCGGGCCGGCCGAGCCCGACCCGGCGCGCCGACGCGAGTTGCGGCGGCAGGTTGACGGCCAAGGCCGCGCAGGCCGCCCCGGTCGAGCGGTTGGCGACCTCCGGTCCTAAGAGGTCTTGCCCGTCCCGCCTGCCGCGACCACCACTCGGCGTCGGAACTCGGCGACCAACTCCGGCATCTCGACCGGCACAGGGACACGAAGGATCTCGCTGTGTGTGACCATGACGTCAGACTCCTCACGACCGGCCTGCCGGCGGTCGACGAGCGGTTCGTGGCCAACATGGACGCCGCCGACCGCGAGTGGGAGCATTACCGCGCCATCCTGCGGGCCGGCGTGTCGGTGGCCGAGTGGATCGACGCCTGCGCCGCGGCGCGGCAACGCGTTGGCTGATCGCGAGCGACGGGCAGCGCGTACGCGTGGTGCACGAGGCGGACGCGGAGGCGGTATCCGGGGTCTCCGTGGTCGGCGGCGACCGGCCCGCCTGGGCGTGGACCTGCCGTTCAGGCGGTGCGTGGCGCGTGGAGCTGTTCGAGGAGGGCAGGGCGGTCGTCGTGGCGACGTCGCCCGATCCGTTGCTGGACCTGTCTCTTGCCCGTGACGATCGGGGCGTCCTGCTGTGCGCGTGGTGCGCGCGGGATGCGAACGGGCAGACCATCCGTGCGGCGGTCGACCCCGCGGAGCGTTGCCCTGCGGTCCAGGGTCCCGCCGGCCGGCTGCCGTCCGCCGTCGGATTGGCGGATTGCTTCGCCGTGCTGTACGAGTCCCCTGAAGGCGTCGTGTCGCACGTCGACCTGAGCGTCGTGCAAGGCGGGCGGTTCGGCCCGAGTGTGCGGGTGTCGGGCCGGCACGCGGTGCACATGGCGCCGCGGGCGGTGCGCGACGGCAGGCGGGTGCACGTGGTCTGGTGCTCGGCGCCGGCGTGGCGGCTGCACCAGCGGGTGGACCTGATGCGCTGGATCGAGCTCCGCACCGTGGACCCGGCGACCGGCGCGGTGGCCGACGGGCCCGGCACGGACGGCGGCCGGCTGCCGATCGCGACGATCTGCCGGCCGGGCCACTGGTGGCGTACTCGTCTCCGACCTACGTAAGATCGGGCTCCGGAGGAACAGGCGGCACATGACGGATCGATCGAGCAGGGTGACCGAGCAGGACATCTCGTTCTTTCAGGAGCAGGGCTACATCCGCTACGAGGGGTTCTTTTCCGCGGACGAGATGAGCGAGCTGCGCGACGCGATCGACCGCGCGATCGCACGGAACCGCGAGCGCATCAGGGGTGCGGAAGGCGGTGGGCGGGTTTCGGAAGAGTACGAGCGGGTGTTCAACCAGATGGTCAACCTGTGGACGGACCATCCGGCCGCGAAGACCTTCGCGTTCCATGCCGATCTGGCCGAGGCCGGACGGCGCCTTTCGGGGTGCCGCCACGTCCGCATCTACCACGACCACGCCATGGTCAAGCCGCCGGGTCAGAGCAGCCGGGCGACCAACTGGCACCAGGACGCTCCGTATTGGCGCATGGACCCGGTCGGCTCGTTCTCGGCCTGGATCGCCGTGGACGACGTCGAAGCAGAAAACGGCTGCCTGCATTTCGTGCCCGGATCGCATCGCTACGGCCGCCAGGAGCCGATCTCGCTCACGGACGAAGGCGATAGCATCATCGACCGAATGCAGGAGCAGGGCTTCGCGGTCGCCGAGCCGGTCACCATGGAGATGGCCGCCGGCGGCGTCACCTTCCACCACGGCTGCACCTTCCACTACGCCGGACCGAACCGCACCGGCACTCCGCGGCGGGCCTTCGCGATCATCTACATACCGGACTACGTGACGTTCACCGGCGGCAACGACGCTGCCGGCGGGGCCGACGAGATGACCGCCGGCGGCCCATGGGACCATCCGCTCCATCCCATCCTGGCCGGCGATCCCTGACCTGGAGCGGCCGATGTACTTCGATGCCAGCCTGGACTCTTACAAGATCGAGTTCCTGCGGCCGGACGAGTTGCGTAGGCGGATCGATGCCTGTCCGGTGGCGTTCGTGCCCCTCGGCACGCTGGAGTGGCACGGCCACCACAACCCGATCGGGCTGGATGCGCTGAAGGCGCACGGCGTCTGCCTGCACGCCGCCAGGAGGCTGGGCGGCGGCGTGGTCCTGCCGCCGTGCTACGACACCGGGCTGGTCACCCCGATGTACCAGAAGGAGCCGCAGCACTTCGGCAGCCTGATGACCATGCACCTGACCTCGCGCGGGGTGATCGAGGACACGCTGGTCAACCTGGAGCGCACCGGCTTCAAGGTCGTCCTCTTCTACGGAGGCCACTACCCGGCGGCGCGGCTGGCGGAGCTGGTCGCCAAGGACTACGCGACCGACATGGAGGTGCGCTCGTTCATGGAGCGCACGGTGGAGGCGACCGGCCGGACCGGCGACCACGCGGGATTCGTCGAGACGTCGCTGATGATGGCCCTGCTGCCCGACCACGTGGACCTGGACCGCATCCGCCGGCGGCATCCCGACAACCTGTACGACGACCCGCTGGAGGGCATCTCGGAGAGCGACCGGCCGGTGGTGACCGCCAGCGCGGAGGAGGGGCGCGCCCTGCTGGCGGCGATCGCCCGCGAGCTCGCCTTGACCTGCCGCGACCTGCTGGCGAAGCAGGGCGGCCGGCCGACACGGGTCAACTACGTCGGCTGCACGTGAGGCGCCCGGCGCGTATCATGGAGCGCCATGGCGGCATCCAAGTTTCTCGTTGACCTCAGTCCCGACGAACACGGCGATCGTATCGCGCTGGTGCGCGACGGCCAGGTCTCGTACCTGCCCGCGACCCGCGTCGACATCGGCTACACCCACGAGGGCGCATCGGGGAGTTGCCGCTACATTCGGCGCGCGAGCAACGGCGACCTCTACGTCACCGGGCCGAGCCTGCGGCGGACGATGTTCCGGTCAACCGACGGCGGCCGGTCGTGGTCGGCCACGCCCTACGACCTGGGCATGGAGCGGTTCGAGCTCCGCCAGATGGAACGGGATTCCGAGTACGGCTGGATAGGCGCCTTCACGATCCTGCGGGACGACACGTTCCTGATCTTCGTCGCTCCCTCGAATCACCGGCGCAGTACCGAGGGATACCTGTCCCGCTCCACGGACCTGGGCAAGACGTGGTCCACCGAGCCGATGGAGCTGCCGCTGGGCCGCTACCGCTCGATCTCGGCCGGCAACGCCGACATGATCGAGCTGGCCGACGGCACCCTGCTGCTGACCCTGCACTTCTACTACTACGTGGAGATGGAGGAGGAGGCCACCCTGCCGTTCGACCGGCAGGGCTCGTTCGGCTACGTGCTGCGCTCCACCGACGGCGGCCGCACGTGGCCGGAGGCGCACTGCCACCTGCTCTACGGCGGCGAAGCCCACCTGCTGGAGCTGCCGTCCGGCACGCTCCTGGTCGCCAGCCGCAAGCAGCGCAACACCAAGCTGCCCGGCGACCCGCAGGACGTCACGGTGACGATGCGCGCCAACGGCTACGACCCGGAGTACACCGGCTTCCACGAGCCGATCGAGGACGGGCCGGCGTCCTGCAAGCACATGGCGGTGTCGGAGTCGCACGACGGCGGCCGCACCTGGGTGAACGAGCAGCGCGTCACCGGCTACGAGCAGTGCTCGGGCGAGCTGACGCTGCTGGCGGATGGCTCCACCGTGGTGCTCACCTACGACTACCGCTATCCGGACCGGTTCGCGTGGTCGGGCGTTCGCGGCCGGGTGAGCTACGATTCCGGCCGCACCTGGGAGCCGGAGGAGTACGTGCTCGGCGAGGGCGAGAACTACCCCGGCTGCATCGCCACGGACGACGGCGGCATGATCACCATCTGCCCCTACCGCAACCGCGGCCCCATCCAGGCCGTGCACTGGCGGCCACGGCATCAGGACGGCTGTCAGTGAGCACACGATTGATGAAGACCACATTGCGGTGGACTCGGAGGTAAGCATGCCCAGCGACACCCGCGTCACCCTCGGCGAGCGCTTCGTCAGTTTCGTCGACGAGCAGATCAGGGAGGGCCGGTTCCAGAACGCCAGCGAAGTGGTGCGTGCCGGGCTGCGCCTCCTGGAGGACGAAGAGGCGAAGTGCGCAGCGCTGCGCGAGGCGTTGCTGGAGGGCGAAGCCTCAGGACCGGCGACACCGCTGGATAGGGATGAGCTGCTAGCGCGAAACCGGGGTCTTCCGGGCTTCGTGTGTGCGAGACCGCGGGAGGGGTGACCCGGGCGGCTGCAGGGCTCATCCTTCAGGAATACGCGTTGAGCCATGCGGCGGGTGCCGATGGCGGTGGTGGGCTCGGCAGAGGAGTCTTAGGTTCCCGGGATCGGCGCCGCCGCCCAGTGCATACGGCAGGATGTGGTCTATCTCGATCATATGTCGTGAGTTGCAGCGGCGTCCAGTCTCTCGATCGATGTAGCAGCAGCGGCCGCCGTCGCGCTGCCAGACCTGTCGTCGCACCGCCGCCGGAATCACGCGGCCGGAATTGCGCGGTTTCGCCGTCCAAGTAACGGCGCCGGTCGGCTTTCGCGCGCCAGCGCCCTGGCGTTCCGTCGCTTCCTGACGGCCCGGCGAGCGTGCGGAGATCAGTGTCGGTTGTCTCGCCCGCTCCGGCGCCGGAGTGGCGCGGGCGGGAGTCGCCGCATCCGGCGCCGTCCGGGTGTGACCGGGCTCCGGGCCAGCCGGCTCCTTCGCTGCCGGAGCCGGCTTGGCATCGCCCTTCGCCAGCCGGCTGCCGGTGCGCGCCCGGCGCGGCGGCCGGCTCGGGTCGTGGCGGTCGAGCGCCTCCCGCACAATGCGCCCGACGAGCTGCCCGATCGTCATGCGCGGGTCCACGTGCGAGAGCAGCCCACGAAGCTGCTCCAGCCCCTGGTGGCAGTCGGCGTCGATGACCGCCTTCAGCTCGTAGCGGCCGTCGCCGAGCGGGCGCAACCGGTCGGCCGGCGTCGCCAGCTCCGGGTCCAGGTCGGCCAGCATGCGGCGGACCTGCCGCGCGCTCTTGCCGGCCGCGTCCTCCACCAGCTTCTGCCTTCCTGCCGCATCGAGCACCAGCGGCGGCGAAGCGGGAATAGCTGAGGTCCGGGGCGGCGTGGCATCGGCCGCGGAATCGTCCAGCGCCGCAGTCCCGGACCGCACCGAGCCCGCCGGTACGGCCGGCGCGGAAGCCTCCGCCGCAGCGATCTCCGGCGCTGAGCCCGCTGGCGCACGCGACGCGGTCCCGGAGATGGACCCGCGCCGCCGCTGCCGGTCGAACGCCCACTGCAGCTCGGCGGCGGCGCTCAGCGTCAGCGACCCGTCGCGCAGCCGCTCGCGCGCATCCGGCTGATCGGCGCACAGCCGCACGGCGCCGATACGCCGCCCGGCGGCAGCGTCGCTGTAGCCGAGCTCGCGCACCGCGTAGTCGAACAGGCTGGAGCAGCCACGCCGCAGAAAGAGACGGCGGGCTTCGATCTCGGCGAGGTGGTCGATGACGGCGCCCTGCAGGTGTCGTTCGTGTCGGACCAGGGTGCTGGTCTGACGCAGCAGCTCGCGGTCGGAGAGGGCGCCGACGGTGGAGGTGACCGTGGCGCGGGCGGGGGCGTCAAGAGTGGCGGTCTTCATGCAGTAAATGTAATACTGGTTTTCAGATAGACCTCATTGGCCAGTCCGGGACAGGCGGACGATTCGCGCGCAGAGGGCGCTGAAGGGGGTGCTGGTCAGCCGAACGGGCGCCCGAGCTTCCGGGAGGCCGGAAGGGACCGCAGCGTGCGCTGGCGTGCCACCTCGCAGGCGCACATTGCCGTCAAGACCCTGCGGCACGATTTCTCGACTTTTTTCCGGCGCGCTCACTGCCGAGCCGCTCTCGGAAGAGTCAGAACCCGTCGACCTCGATGCCGCCGGCCGACGTGCCATGACTGCCGACTGCTCATATGGGTAAAGTGATGCGGATGAGTGCTGGCGCATCGGACCTGCGCTACACGGCAGCGGTCGACAAGCGCTTCAAGAGTCCCGGTCCCCAGCCGAACGGCATACAGGCGACGGGCCCTGGGCTGTGGTGCATCGATCAGGTCGATCTCAAGGCGTACCTGCTGGACTGGGCTACCGGCGCGACGCTGCAGGAGTTCCAGACCGCCACCGAGCACTCCAGCGGCATCACCCTGGACGGCGACGGGAACCTGTGGGTCACTTCGACCTTTCAGCTCGAGGTGGCGAAGATCGATCCGCGCACCGGCATGGAACTGGCCCGGTATCCGGATCCGGGAGCAGGCCTCACCGCGCAGGCCGAGCAGACCGATCCCAACGGCAAGCGGACGGGGTCGCACGGCATCGAGTGGCGCGCCGGCAGGATCTACCTGACGGCGCCTCCGACGCAGCGCCTGCACGTGATGGACGCGGCCACCTGGGAGCCCGTGCGGACGTTGCCGCTTCCGGGTCTCCGCCCGCACGGGCTGGGCTGGAACCACGACGGCCGGCTGTGGGTCTCGGACACCTCCGCGGGAACCGTCCACGCCATGGACCCGGATACGGGGCGCATCCACGACGTGTTCCGCGTCGCCGAGCCGGCCGAGGTGCACGGCATGACGGTCCGCGACGGGCACGAGATCTGGTACTGCGACGCCGGCACGCGCGACGTGGGCGTGCTGGTCAGGTGAGCTCCGCTCCGCAGATCGAGGTTTCGCCGGATCCTGAGTAGAGCAGGTAGGTCTTGCCCGCGTCTTCGAAGATCGCCGGGTCCCGCAACTCGTTCACCGGTTCGTGCACGGATCCTGATCTCGATGGCCGTAGCGGCCGGTCGCTGCCCTCGTACGGCAGCTCAGGGCGCAGCACCTCAACCGCTTCGGAGGCCTGCCAGCGCCGCCAGTCGCCTTCGAGGCGCACGCTGGACGCGACGATTCGCTCCGGGCAGTCGGCCACTCGGCTGTAGAGTATCCGCAACGTGGTGCGTTCCTTGACGACCGCGGCGTGGCGCATCCTCGGCAGGATCGCCGGCCCCGGCACGAAAGGGTCGCGCCCGTCGGGCGAACGCAGCAGAATCCCGCCGCCGCTCAGATCGGGCACCCTGGCGATGGCGAACCATGCTCCGTCGTGCGGGAACACCCGAAAGTAGGAGGGGCCGAGCGCGGTGCGTTCGGCCTCGAAGCCCAGACCGTCCGCTGACGACGCTCTGAAGGAGAGCTGCCCTGCCTCCGTCACGCCGTGAAAATACAGGACGATCCGGCGGTGTTCGTCGAGCACGTGCACGTCCGGGGAGGCGATGTGATAACGGCAGGCGGTCTGCTCCAGGTCCAGTACGCCTGGGCCGTACACCGTCCATGGGCCGTGCACGTCGTCGGCGTACGCCATGCGGATGAAGGTCCCCTGATGGTGCGCGAAGTACAGGTAGTAGCGCCCCAGGCGATCGCTCACCCAGTCGGGAACCCGGATCAGCGACGGACCGTTGAGATTGGTGCCGATGCGCAGGTCCATGCCGGCGTGGAGGATCGGGTTCTCGGGGAAGCGAGCGGCGTGATACATCCGCGTGAGTTCAGTGCTCAGGCGACTCTCATCGACACGCGCCGGCGCCTACTCGTCCGAAAAATAGTCGGCGTCGATTCTCTTCACCTCGTAGGTAGCGTCCGTGCTCACGCCGACACCATGATCGAACATGAGCTCGGCGAGCTGTTCTCCCCCGATGAGAATGATCTTCGTTTCGATCTCGGCTGCGTACCGAGTCGCTTCACGGGAGAACGTTGACGTTGTGATGAAGACGCCCTTTCGCGCCCGCTGACCCTGCAACGCTCCTGCGAATCTCTGAACCTCCGGCCTGCCGACTACGCTCTCCCATCGTTTCGCCTGGATGTAGATGATATCCAGTCCCAAGCGATCTTCCTTGATGATGCCGTCGATCCCCTCATCTCCCGACCTACCGATGGCTAGGCCGGCTTCCTGGCGCGAGCCTCCGTAGCCCATCCGTACGAGCACGTCAACGACGAGATTCTCGAAGAACGTCGGCGGTGACTTTCTGACGGCATCCAGCACTTCGGCGACGAGACTCGATCGAAGCGTCTGATAGGCATCCTGTAGTGCTTCCTCCGGCGTACTGGTTGGAGGAACGACTGGCTGCGCGCCGCTGCGATCGATCCGCGAAGGATCCTTGCGACGTTGCGTTCGAGAGTCGACGAATTCATCGAACTGCTCGAGGAACTTGACGTCGATCTTCGGCGGAGAGTCGGCGAGAACACCGCGACCACTGGCAGTGATGCGGTAATGAGCTCTCTTCGGGGACTCCAGCAGCCCGGCCTTCTTGAGGTAGTGGGCAGCCCAGCTCACGCGGTCCCGGAACCTCGGCTTCTTGCCGCTTGGCAAGAGCTCGTTCATCTCGGCGTCCGTCAACGAAAAACCAAGAGCGAGCGTGTCGACCGCCGCGCTTACGTGGCGGATCTCGCCGTCGCCGGACAGATCAAGCAGAGGCAGCATGATGGATTGGAAGTCGGGGATAGCCACGAATGCTCACTCCCGGATCTGGCGAACCAGCTCGTGAGGAGTAACGGTCCGACACTGACCGGAAGCGTACTCCTTCCGCGCCTCCGAAATGTCTGCTGCCAAGCGCCTTCGCCGAGCCTCTGCCAGACGCTTTCGGACGATATCGATCAATTCCTGCTGCTCATCTTGAGACAACTCATCGATCGCGTCGATCAATTCGGCAAAGGTCATCGTCGACGCCGTTTCATCAAACTCGCACCAGCTTGCGGAAGCTGCGGACCTCGCGGGGCGGGGTTTGCTTTCTGCCGTACGCGGCCCAGGAGACCTCGCCGACGTATATGTCGCCGTGCGAGTCGACCGCCAGTCCGTGCGGGGCGATGAACTGGCCCGGTCCCTCGCCGGGGCGGACGTCGCCGAGCCGTGCCAAGCGCCGTCCGGACAGATCGTGGACGCTCACGCAGCAGCCCAGGTTGGGGTAGTCGGCGTTGACCGTCAGCTCGGTGACGATCTGGCCGATGTAGACCAGGCCGCCGGCGATGTGCAGGCCGCAAGGGCGGTGCAGGTCGTTCCACTGTTCCCGGTAGGCGCCGCGTTCGTCGAAGATCTGCACGCGGTGGCTCTCCCGGTCGGCGACGTACACGTTGCCGTCGTCGTCGGTGCAGACGCTGTGCACGAGGTTGAACTGGCCGGGGTCGGTGCCGTACTCGCCCCACGAGAACAGATGCTCGCCGTCCACGTTGAACGTGTGCACCCTGGCGTTGCCGTAGCCGTCGGAGATATAGATGTCGCCGGTTCGCGGGGCGAATGCCACCTTGGTGGGCCGGTTGAAGGGCTCTCCGCCGTGCAGCGGTGCAGGCTGCCCCGGGGTCCCGTAGGTGGCCAGCAGCTCGCCGCCGGGCGTGCAGCGGCGCACGCAGTGCCCGTCGTCGTCGACGCAGTACAGCATCCCGTCGGGCCCGATGGTCAGGCCGTGCGCACGGGTGAACAGCCTCTCGCCCCAGGAGGTCACGAACGTGCCGTCGCGCTCGAAGACCATCATCGGGTGGTCGCTGCGGTTGAAGACGTAGACGCGGTCCTCCGCGTCCACGGCCACGTCGGCCACCTCCAGGAAGCTCCAGCCGTCCGGGAGCTGTGCCCAGTCGTCGATCTCCTCGTACCGGTACTCGCCGTCTCCCAGTATCGTCTTCATGTCTTACCTTCCGTGGTCGTGTGTGTCGTGTACCCGATTATCCGGGATACCAGATCCTGCGCTGGTCGTCTGCGGCGCGGCGATAGTCCCACGCTTCGTCGATCAAGCGCCGCAGGTCGTAGCGCGGCCGCCAGCCCAGCAGGAACTTCGCCTTGCTGTTGTCCAGCCAGGTGCCGTGGAATTCGGTCGGGACGTCGACGCTCGGCAGCCCCCGCGTTTCGCGCAGATGGCGCGCCACCTCGCGGTAGTCGACCGGCTCGTCCATGCAGATGTTGAAGAGCTGCTGCCGTGCGGCGGGGTGGTCCAGGGCGGTGATGATCGCCGTCACCAGGTCGTCGACGTGGACGAAGTTGCGCAACACCGGCCTGCCCTGCGGGTCGAGCATCACCGGCACCGCCCCGGCCTCGCGGTACGCTTCGGCCTTCTCCGCGGCGACCAGGTCGCGCCACCGCGGGCCGCCGAACACGTCCTCGCCGAAGGACAGCGAGTAGCGGAAGTCGTCCTTCTCCATGATCCACGGGGCGCGCAGGCAGCAGCCGTCCAGGTCATATTGGATGTAGTACTGCTCCAGCATCGCCTCCTCCAGCACCTTGGACAGGGCATAGCAGCCGGCGTAGGCGGAGTGCTTCTGTGTCTCCGTGACCGGAATGGAATGGGGATAGACGAAGTGGCCGACGCCGGCATCGCCGCCGATCAGCACGAAGCGCTCGAAGGCCGGCGACTGCCGGCACTCCTCGAGCAGCCAGAACAGCCCCTTGACGGTCACGTCGATGACGTCCTCCGGCGTCTCCTTGCAGGTCGCCAGGTGCAGCACGTGCGTGACGTCCTCCGCCGCCCGCGCCACGTCGGCCCGCTCGGCCATCGAGCCGCGCACCACCTCCAGCCGCTCGCCGGCCGGGAGCTGCCGGTTGTGGCACAGCGCGCGCAGGCGGGCGCCTTCCCAGGCCGGGTCGGCCAGGAACCGGCGGATGAAGTGCTGCCCGACCTTGCCGGTGGCGCCGGTGATCAGGACGAGCCTCTGCGACCGGTCCGCCACGCTACTCGTCCTTGAGGCGCAGCAGCATGCTCCCCTGGTTGCCCTCGTCGAAGCGCTGCTTCAACGGCCGCCGGTCGAAGAACTGGGTCGAGTCGTAGACGTGCCGGTAGCGGCCACCCCGGTCGAACCCCTGTCGGAGCGCTTCCGCGTTGACCTCTTCCACGGTGCCGTACGCCGGCCAGAGGATGCCGTGTTGACAGTAGGAGATGTCGATGAAGTAGCGCCCGCGCTCCTCGCCCCCAGGCTTTGCGCGCCGCGCGTGCCAGACCGCCGAGTGCACGATCACCGCCGACCCCGGCGGCAGGCGGTCGACGCACACCGATCCGGGAAGGTCCTCCGTACCGAACAGGGCGAGGCTGCTCTCCACCACGGTCGTCTGCGACCCGGGCAGCACCAGCAGGTCGCCGACCTCTCCGTTGAGGCCGTTCAGGTAGTAGAAGACGTGCACCATCACGTGCGAGCGGTTGGTGTGCGGCTCCTGCTCGTAGTCCTGGTGCCAGTGGACGCCGCGTTCGCCGGGGTCGTGGCGATTCGAATGGATGTGATGCATGGCGAAGCGTGGCCCCATCAGCGACTCGACCATGGCCATCATCGGTGGATGCGAGGTCAGCAGCCCCATCTCCCGGTAGGAGGTGAGCAGCGGCCTGGCGCCCTTCGCGCGGTCGGCCATCAGCTCGTCGACTTCGGCGATCAGGCGGTCGTTGTACCCGGGCTCCAGGAAGCCCTCCAGGACGACGTACCCGTCGCGCTCGAAGTCCTCCGTCTGCTGCGCCGACAGGCCGGCGTCCCCCGGTTGCACACTCATCGCCCGGCCCCGGCCGTCACGGCGGCGTGCCGCCGCGTCCACGCGGCGAGCATCTCGGGATCCGGCTCCGGCAGGTCGGTCCCGAACGGCCTGAAGATGTGCGGCCCGTCGTACTCCAGCGGCGGCGCGGCCAGGTCGCGCGTGTAGAAGCGGGACGACGGGAACAGGTCGCCGGGGTAGGTGACGTTGTCGAGGGTGGCGAGCTCGACGCAGACGGCGCCGCCCACCGAGCTCTCCAGCATGCCGCCGATCCAGACCGGAATGCCGGTATCACGCGCCATGTCGTGGATGGCCAACGAGTTCGCAAGCCCGCCCACCCGCGCCGGCTTGATGTTGATGTAGCGGCAGGCGCCGATGCGGATCGCCTGCTCGGCGGTGCGCGGGTCGACGATGGTCTCGTCCAGGCAGATGGGCGTGCCGATCCGCTTGGCCAGCTCCGCGTGGTCCAGGATGTCGGCGTGGTGCAGGGGCTGCTCGATGAACGCGAGCCTCAGGTCGTCGATGGCGCGGAAGAACGGCAGGTCGTCGAGCGTGTATCCGGAATTGCAGTCGATGTGGAAGGTCATGTCCGGGAAGGTCGAGGTGACCTCGCGGAGCATCTCCAGGTCCCATCCCCTGGCGACCTTCAGCTTGATACGCGGGAACCCGGCGTCGACCGCCTGGCCGATGTTGCCGAGCAGCATCTCGATCGAGTCCTGGATGCCGAAGTCGGCGCCGGCAACCACGTCCCGCGTGGCGCCTCCCAGCAGCCGATGCAGCGGCGTGCCGGTGATGCGGCTCTCCAGCGTCCACCAGCCGATCTCGATCGCGGCCTTGGCGAACGAGTTGCCCTTGAACGGGCTCAGCCGCTCGTTGATGGCCGCGGCGGTATCGTACTCGCGGCCGACCACGTGCGGCCCGAACACCTCGGTGACGTGGTAGAAGACCGAGCCGGCCGACTCGCTCAGGTAGTGCGGGGCGAAGAACGGCGTGCTCTCCGCCCAGGCGGTGTGCTCGCCGCTTGCGAGCTTCACCAGCACCGAGTGGATGTCGGCATCCTCGCCGTAGGCGGTGCGCCACGGATAGATGAGCGGCATCACCACGTAGTGCACGTCCAGTCGATCGATGCGCATGGTGACGGGACGATACCCGATACCGTCCAGGCGAATGAAGCGCCGCAGACTCCACGGAGCACGCAGAACACGAAGAGCGGTGGCGCGCGTGGGTTCGATCGGCTTATCATCACTCTATGACCGGCCGAGGGACCCAGTTGCTGCGTGACGCGCTTGTCCTTCCCGTCGACGAGCGCGCCGACATGGCGGTCCAGCTCCTGGCAAGCCTAGATGAGTGCGCGTCGGAGGATACGGCAGCGGTGCAGGCGGCTTGGGCGAGAGAGATCGAGGCACGCGCCCGCCGGGTCGTCGCCGGCGAGTCTACGGCGAAGCCGTGGAGCGACGTTCGGGCCCAGGTCTCACGGCGTCTCGCGGAGCGTTGACGAGCCGACTCCTCACCGAGCCGGAGGCCGCCGCTGAACTCGAAGAGGCTGCAATCTGGTACGAAGAACGGAAACGCGGCCTTGGAGTCGAGTTCCTGCGGGCCGTCGATCACGCCATCGCCTTCATCGCGCGGTTCCCGCAAGGAGGCATTCGAGTCCCTGACGTGTCCGCCGAGCTTCCGGTGCGCAGGGCGCGCGTGCAGCGGTTCCCGTTCCACGTCGTCTATCTTGAGTTTGGCGAACATATTCACGTGATCGCGTTTGCGCACGACAGCCGATCACCAGGCTACTGGCGTCATCGCATCCGCGAACTGCCGACGTGAAGATCACGATCGGATCGCAGCAAACCCATCAGGGGCTATAGTCGCCCGGTCATGAATCGGGAAGAGGCGCTTCGCTTTCGGACGTTCGGCTTCCTGCACTGCCGGCAGATGCTGTCGCCACGGGAGATCGATGCGCTTTCCGCCGCCTTCGACCTCGCCATGGCCAAGGCCGAGCGCCACCGGCCGACACCATCCGGCGAACGGCAGCAGGTCGTGCCGTTCTTCGACTACGACCCCGACGCGTTCTACCCGTTGCTGGACGACCAGCGACTGGTCGGGGTCTTCGACACACTCCTGGGAGAGGACTTCATCCTGACCGCCACCGAGGGGATCAGCCACGTCGGCGGCAGCCCGTGGCATCGCGACGCCTGCGCGCCCGAGGGCATGTTCAGCATGCGGGCGGCGATCTACCTGGACCCGCTCGGTCCGGACGACGGCTGTCTCAGCGTCATTCCGGGCAGCCACTTCACCCCGTTCCGCGAGGCCCTCGAGACATCGGTGGAGGAACTCGGGCTGCCCCCGGAGGAGCTGCCCGGACGGTATCCGCTCGTGAACGAGCCGGGCGACGTGATCTTCATGAACCACAAGACCTTCCACGCCGCGCTCGGCGACCGCCCCGGGAGGCGGGCGATCCACATCAACGCCGTGCAGAATGCGGTGCCGGACCGGGAGGACCACGTCGAGTGGCTCACCGGCTTCCTGGGCCGCGAGACCGAGGCCTGGGGCCGGCTCTACAGCGAGCGGCTGGTAGTCACGGCCCCTCCGCGCCGGCAGCGGATGCTGGCACGCGCCATCGAGCTCGGCTTCGGCACCACCGGCCGCATCACCCACCTGCAGGACCTCCGGTAGAGGTGTTTGGGACCGCTGCCGTGAGGTCATCTCCGGCCTCTGGATGCCGCTGGAAACCCCTGCAGCGCGAGTTCCTGAGCGACGCTGGGCGTGGACGGATGATAGAGTGCGCGGCATGACGATCAGCAAACGGCGGCCGCGCGGCGCCGCACGCGCACGTCCAGGCGCGGACAGCGCGAGTACGCCCGTTGATCTCCCTTACCGCGATCCGGCACACGTCGTGTACCGGTTCGGCCTGCACCTGAGAGGGACCGACCCGCCGATCTGGCGATTGATCGACGTCCCCGGGGAGTATCGTTTCTGGGACCTGCACGTCGCCATCCAGGATGCGATGGGGTGGCTCGACTATCACTTGCACGAGTTCTCCATCACGGCGCCGGACAGCGGGATGCCCGTAACGATCGGCATGGCCGACGGCTACGGCGACGACGTACTGCCGGACTCGGAGTGCGCCGTGGCCGACTACTTCCGGTCTCCCGGGGACACAGCCACGTACGTCTACGACTTCGGCGATGGCTGGCAGCACGAACTGGCTCTGAGCGGGGTGCTCCCGCGCGAGCCGGGAGTCCGATATCCGGTGTGCCGCGCCGGCGAGCGAGCGTGTCCGCCGGAGGACTGCGGCGGCGTGGGCGGTTTTCGCCGTTTCCTCGACGCTCTCGCAGATCCGGACCACAAGGAGCACGACGATATGGTGACGTGGCTGATCGGCCACGTCGGTCCGTACCATCCCTACGATCCGGAAGACTTCGATCCCGCCGCGGTCGCGTTCGATGATCCGCAGGAGAGATGGCTGCGTGCCTTCGAGGATTGGTGATCGCGGCTGCGAGCCTCTTGACGGCGCGTCACATGCCCCAGACCGTGATCGGGAAGGGAAAGATAGCCAAGCGCCGGCAACGCAGGCCGCGCTCGACGAGTGCAAGGACGAAGGGGCCGCGGATTGTGTCGTCCGCGCGTGGACCTGTGGGGGCATGATCCTTCCCAAGCGCATGGGTTGGAGGACTTGGTGATGAAAACAGTGAGATTCGTCTATTGGGAACAGGACGGCGTATGGATCGGCTACCTTCAAGACTATCCTGACTACTGGACGCAGGGTGAGACGCTGGACGACCTCAAGGACCATTTGCGTGATCTCTACCGCGACCTGAGCTTGGGGGCCGTGTCTGGAATTCGTAAAGTGGAGGAATTGGTCGTGTCGTGAAACGGCGCGATCTGATTCGAGAGATAGAGGCCGCCGGCTGCGTTCTCGTGCGCCATGGGGCCAAGCACGATTGGTACCGTAATCCGCAGACGGGCGTTCCGCAGCCGGTACCGCGAGGACTGCGGCGGGTGGCGGAGGCTTCCTGCAGCGCAACGAATCGGCCGGCATGGTGGGTCGTTGCCCGTAGCGTTTGATTGACTTGACCAAGCTCGGGCATGAACGGTAGGATCATCCCGCCGTGCGCGAGAGGAGGTGCGGGAAAGAAGCCCACCGAGTCAGGTGGAGCGTGGCGCGTTCCGATCGGTGAGGAAGGTGCGGTACGCGTTCGGCAGAAAGAAGCGCGTGTGTGCGGGCTTGTTGCCATCAGTCGCTGAGATGTACCGCTTACCCGATAGCCAAGCTACTGCCAGCCCGGCTCGCAAGCGATCGGCGTTCCGGAGGCGCCCGGAACGCGAACCTTGGCCGGGAAGAATCCGGTGCGCGTCCTGCCGCGACGGCAACAGCTCGCCGCAGCGCTTGATCCTGAAACCCAGTAGTGCGGCTTCCGGCCGAGGTCGTCAGGAAGTATGAGATCGGCCACACGATTCAAGGAGGTCGCCATGTCGAGTACCCGCTGCTTCGGAACTCTCGAACTCAAGAACAAGATCGCCGTTGGATTCATCATTGCGTTCACCGCGTTAGCCGTGGGTTCTTGCAGTGAGACTGGAATGCCCGGCGCGAACGGGCAGGTCAACCGGCCGCCGAGAATAACGTCGACTCCCGTGACGAGGGTCGAGGAAAACGCCGATTACCGATACCAGGTCGAGGCGACCGACGAGAACGGGGACGAGTTGACCTACTCCTTGAACAACAATCCGCCGTGGTTGTCCGTCGATAGGCAGGGTCTGGTACAAGGCCGAGCTCCCGAGGTCGATGACGACGAGAGAGTCAGCGTTGAAGTCGTCGTTTCCGACGGTTCGGCCTCTGTTTCGCAGCCGTACGAGCTGTTCATCAGAGACGTCGACGAGCCGATAGACCCGAATGCGACGACGATCAGGGGAACATTGCAGGACAGCGAGACGGACGCCGGCAGTGAGGGAGAAGTGCGGGCGTACAAGCAAAACGGCGACGGGACGTACACCTTGCTGGACTCGGACAGGACCGATGCCGACGGAAACTTCACGTTGTCATTCAGTGAAAGCGTCTCGGAATTCGATCTGCAGGCGCGGCTGAAAGACGGCGAGGTCGACGCCGGTTTCGTGCGCACGGTCACACTGCCGGGAGAGAGCAAATCTGATTATTTGGTTCGTAGCGTTCCTTACACGAACTTGAACGGGAACATGCTGCAGTGCGTGTTCGTCGGTGACTGCACCTTCCGTCAGATTCAGACAGATGTAACTCACCAGCAATTTAGGGAATTCATAATAGACACTATGGATGGCGGGGGAGGAATTCACAAATGGGACCTGGACAGATTGCAGGGCATAGAAGTCATCGACGAAAATCCAACGAATGACACGGCCTATTTCACCCAGGAGGAGCTGGACCACATCGATGAAGTCTTGACGGATCCGGAAGACGGCAGAGTCTATTTCAACGGAAAAGAGGTTCCTGTTCAGATCGATAGCCCTTCGACACCCGACTCGGAGAAACACTATGATATCTATGATATAGAGCCTACTTTCGGGCGTAGGCGTATTGAACCTCATGATGGCTGGATTGTTATCGTTCCTCAAGTTGATTGGGACGCTTTTGGCAGCGCATGGACTGGCATTGATCATGAAACAGGGTACTTTTCTCGGGGGCGGATTTCTTTAGAAACAAATGAGGATACTGAATATGGAGATTTTATGGATAGCCCAAATACTCTTTCCCATGAACTGGGACATGTAGGATTTTATACCAGAGGTGCAGAGATAGGTTCACACACTTTTGATCTGAGAGAAAGTCAATCGGTTACATCTCTCTCAAGTCTTTATGGTGAAGAGACATGCACCAAACCCTGTGAGATGGACAAAAAGGCTGCCAAGCTTGTTTATGAGGACACGTTTCCGACCAAAACACGAGCGGATGACGTCTTGGGGTTGGAGTTCCATGACTGATCTCGATCTCGACGTGTGCTCCGGTGCCGGAGATCGGGGTTGAATCAGATGAGGAGCTTACAGCCCCCAGCGTGCCGAGACGCAGTCCTCTGAACTACCGGTGCGCGCCGGTACTGATGCAGCGATTACCGTTCGGTCGATGTCGTTGCCGCTCGCGACCAGACCGCCGTCAGCAGAAGTCAAACGGGGACTTGGAATGATCGCCCCAGCGGATCGAACTCTGCGACATCGTGGTTGGCACGCTTGTCGCGGATCTGCTCGAAGCGGCTGACCGGTTCCTTCGAATAGAGGCGCTCTCCGCAATGAAGGCAGACCTCTGCACGGACTCTCATGGTCCTCGAGCCGGCTCGTCGCAACCCCTGACACCGGGCCTCCGCCGGTTTATCGTAGGTCTGTGGCCGGCCGAGGGAAGCAGTTGTGGCGATCTCAGGACTACGATGTCGCCACCGGTCGCAGATCACCGTACGTCACGGAGGCGCCTGCAAGGTGAGCGGTAGCTTCAAGTTCGACTTCGACGGGCACTTCGGGAGCATCATGCACGCGTGCGAGGGGGAGTTCCGCTTCCGGGGCGGCACGGAGACGGAGATCCGCCAGTGGCAGGATGCGTTTCGGAACCGGCTGCGAACGCACCTGGGCCTGGAGCACCTCGATGAGGACTTGGCCGGGTTCGTGCCCAGCGCCGAGCGGTTCGCGAGCGAGGACCTCAGATCGTACACGCGGGAGTCGTGGCGCATCCTCACCGAGCCGACCGTTCCGTTGCCCTTCTACCTGCTGAGGCCAAAGTCGGCGGTCGGAACACGCCCGCTCGTGCTCACCCCGCACGGCCACGGCCATCCGCACATCTACGTCGGACTCTTCGACAGCCCGGAGGAGGAGGCGCAGATCCGCGAGGGGGAGCGCGACATCGCCGTGCAGGCGGTCGAGCAGGGATACCTGGTGATCGCGCCGACCACGCGCGCCTTCGGTGAGACGCGATCCTCGGCGGACAGGGAACAGAACAAGACATCCTCGTGCCGCCAGCAGCTCATGCACGATCTGCTGGTCGGGCGGACGCCCATCGGCGACCGCGTGTGGGACATGGCGCGGCTCATCGACTGGGCGATCGCGCACCAGGGCGCGGATGCCGCGCGCATCGCCATCACCGGCAACTCCGGCGGCGGCACGGTGTCGCTGTTCGCCGCCGCCTGCGACACGCGGATCGCGGTCTCGGTTCCGGGCAGCTACTTCTGCACGTTCGCCGGCAGCATCGGCTCGATCGCCCACTGCGACTGCAACTACGTGCCCGGCATCCTGCGCCTGGGCGAGATGCCGGACGTGGCAGGCCTCATCGCGCCCCGCCACTTCCTGGCCGTCACCGGCAGGGAAGATCAGATCTTCCCCATCGCCCACACGGAGGCGGCCTTCGCGCAGCTCGTGAAGGTCTACCAAGCGCTGGCGGTCCCGGAACGGTGCGAGCTGTACGTCGGCGACGGCGGCCACCGCTACTACAAGGAACGGGTGTGGAGCTTCGTCGCGGAGGCGTTCGCCCGGCGCTCCACGGAGGTCCAGCGCAGCACGGGGCCCTATCTGCGACCCGCCAACCGAGCGAGCTGAATCTCGTCCTCCGGGATCACGGAGCCCGTGTCGTCGACCAGCCACGACCGCCAGCCGTCCGGCTCATTCATGACGTGGGCACGCCGCAGACGCGACCATGGATCGGCCCAGCCGGGTGCGCTGCCAACCACGATCTCCAAGGGAACGCCGAGTCGATGGGCCTCATCCTTGAGGTTGCGGAGCGTTACCTCGTCGCGATGCACCCACGGAGCGGGGAGGCGCTCGTCCAGAAATCCCCAGCGCAGCCGCACGGTGCCGTGCAGCCGCCCATATTGATAGATGGCGTACAGCGACTTGGCGTCGGCTTCGAGCCGCCGTCGCAGCTTCGTCAGTTCGCCGGCGGCGAGGTACTCTCCCATCTTCGTTTCGTCGCCGAACGGGCGACCGATGCCGCACGAGCCCTGCACCAGCAAACCCGTCGTGATCTTGAGCGTCCGCCCGGGTCCGTCGATCGTGCGTGTCCTCTGCGGAGGCCCCAGCTCACCGAGGCGACGGGTCTCCGGGTCGAAGCGAAGCGCTCGCAGCAGCGTGCGCACGTCGATCGCGGCGATGATGTCGTAGGCGGTGAGCTTCTCCACCGCGCGTGTGATCTCGTCTCCCACGAAGGTGTCGAGAGCGCGCTCGGCGACGTCGACCAGCACCAGCGCCTGCGGCGTTCCGGCCGGAAACGCGTGGAGCAGGACTCGTCGCATGCGACCGAGCTCTTCGGCGTGCGCCTCGCGCTCACGTTCGAAGCGCTCTTGATTGGCGGCGATCACCGCCGGATCGCCGTGCCGGATTGCCGACTTCCTGCGCGTCTCGATCCTGTCGATGACAGCGCGCCGCGCAGATCGAAGCGCCTGGTGGTCGGGGTCGAGTTCCCAACGGCCGTCCTCGCGCACGCGAATCGCGGAGCCGCGCCGCCAGTAATCGGCCGACCTGGCCGATACGGGACTCCACCGACTGCGAGCCGACACGAACGAGATCACGTCCTGCGGCTTCATGGCCCCGCCGTGCGCATCCAGGACGCAGAGAGCCACGCGCTGCGCCGACCAGTTGCTTGAGAGTCCGTCTCGCCACGCCTCGTCGAGATGCGCTGTCCTCAGCGGAGCATCGACGGTGGGCAGCGGTCCTTCCGCGGGGCGGTCCGCAGGGAGCGACGCTGCCTTCGGCGGTAGCAGGCCAAGGCGAAACGCCCAGAGATCGGCCTGTTCGTCGTACGGGTCGAGCGCGTACCAGTCGCCGTCGCGGTAGATCGGAGGACGCGCCGGCTTGCACCGTTTCAGCGAAGCCAGGGCCTGCGCGGCAGGCGCCACGCCGGCCTCCTCGAAGCGAGCCGCGGCTTGCTGCAAGGTGACGGGCTCGCCTCGCTCCAGGAGGACCACGATGAGAAGGCCGTAGTAGTTGGCGTCCCGATGGTCCTTGGCCACCTCGAGCTGCGGAATCCCGATCCCGAGCGCGTTGCAATACGGATTGCACTTCATGGAGTTCTCCTGGTCTTCAGACCGTCCTCCGACGCTTCGAGGCTGGGATCGTAGGCGGGTACGATTCGGCGCCTATCCCACGGTCATCCGGGCGCCGACGCTCGCCGGCAGTGACGACAGCGCCGCCACCAGGGCGTCGCTCTTCCCGCTGAGGGTGCCCACGGGGTTCACGGGCGAGGCCGCGCGCGGCTCCGTACCGTCGCTGGCAGGAGTGGGGCCGAAGAACACGCAGAGCGCGCGGTCCGGCGGCCAGTATGCCACCTCGCCGATCTCCATGACCTCGCGCGCATCCGGGTCGGCGCCCACGGCCACGCCGCAGTCGCCGTAGTACTCGTCCCCCCAGCGCGAGAGCCGGATGTCCAGGGGACAGGACGCGGCGATGGCAGTGGCCGTCACCGAGTCGTTGAGGCGCCCCTCCAGAACCACGCCGCCGATCTCGATCCGGAACGTCTGCGATCCCACGAGGCTGACGATACGCCCGGCGGTCCCCGATGGACAACCGGCCGGGCCGGCGCTTACCCTCAGCCAGCATGGCTGAAGCCGACCTCCAGCAACGCGACCGCCGGGGCGAGTGGCTGCCGGACTCGCTGCCGGAGCCGTCCCCACTGTTCTCCTGGCCGCTTCGGCTGCTTCCGACGCTGAATACCTGATCAACTTCTACTGGCCGTACAACATCTTCTATGCGGCCCTCGCGGTAGTGGCGTGGCTGTGGTTCACGCCCGACCTGAGCCGCACCGGTTCCTTCGCGATCGGGTGGATCGCCGAGATCTATGCCCGCAACGCGGTGCTGATCGTCGTCCTCTACGGTGCCGTGCACCTGCGTCTCTACGTCCAGCGTGCACAGGGCGATCGCTACAAGTACAACAGTCGCTGGCCCATCGCCAACAATCGCACCTTCCTGTTCAACAACCAGACGCGGGACAACATGTTCTGGACCCTGGTCTCAGGCGGCCTGATCTGGACCGGGTACGAGGCGGTCACCTTGTGGATGTACGCCAACGGCGCGCTGCCGATGATCAGCTTCGCAGCAAGCCCCGTCTACTTCGTGCTTCTGATGCTGGCGGTCCCGTGGCTGCGCACGCTCCATTTCTACTGGACGCACCGGATCACCCACTGGAAACCGCTGTACAGGGCAGCGCACTACGTGCATCACAAGAACGTCAATCCCGGCCCGTGGTCGGGACTTTCGATGCATCCCATCGAGCACCTGCTGTACTTCAGCGGCGTGCTCCTGCACTGGATCATCCCCTCGCATCCGCTGCACGGAATCTTCCACCTCATGCACGCCGGCATCGCGCCGGTTCCCGCTCATGCCGGCTTCTTCAAGATCGAGGTCGGCGACGAGCACGCGATCAAGCACGGCGGGTACTTCGTAAGCGACCGGTGAAACCAGTCTCTATGAATCCGGCGGCGGTGGACGTGGAGTGGGCAGGAGTGTGAGGTAGTCAGCGCGGGTGCGCGCATGGGGCAGCTTCTCGAACAGCTCGCGCAGATACCAGTACGGCTCGCGCCGGTTGGCCTTGGCGGTCTCGATCAGGCTGTACAGGATCGCGCTCGCCGCGGCTCCGCGCGGACTTCCCGAAAACAGCCAGTTCTTGCGGCCCACCACGAACGGCCGGATCGCCTGCTCGCAGGCGTTGTTGTCCGGCGTGAGCTGCGGGTGGTCCAGGTAGCGGATCAGCTTCGGCCACTCGCCCAACGCGAAGGCGACCGCCTTGCCGAGCGCCGAGCCGGGCAGCACCTGATCACGTTTGTCCTGCAGCCAGCCGTGGAACGTGTCGAGCACCGGCTGCACCTGCGCGCGCCGCGCGGCCACGAACCCCGCCGGATCCTCCTTGCGGTGCTTCGCGAGCTGCGACTCGGCGCGGTACAGCTTGGCGATGAACCCCAGCGCTTGCAGCGCCGCTCCGGCGCGGCTGGACACCTTGCCCAGCGCGTCGGCGGCCTCCTTGAACGCGCGCCGCACGTGCGCCCAACAGCCCACGTGCACGATGCCGGGCTGCGCACACGGGCGCGTGTAGCCGTCGTACCCGTCGGTCTGCACGTAGCCCTGGTAGTCGCCGATGATCTGGAAGGCCACCCGCGCGGCGCGGCTGGGCTCATAGCGATAGACCACCACCGGCTCATCAGGCGGGCCGCCGCGGGCCACCCACACGTAGCTGGTGTCGGTGTTGGCGCGCTCGGGCTCCTTGAGCACCTGCACGGTGGTCTCGTCGATCTGCAGGGTCGGCCCACTGCGCAGCTTGTCGAGCAACGCCTGCATCAACGGCCGGCAGGCGCCGGCGACCGCGATCATCCAGTCCGACATCGTGCGCCGCGACAGCTCGACCCCGAGCCGCGCGAACTGCCGCTCCTGCCGATACAGCGGCAACGCGTCGCAGAACTTCGCCGTGGCGATGAACGCCAGCAACCCCTCCGAGGCCAGCCCCTTCGGGATCAGCGCCGGCGGCGGCGGCGCGATCCGCACCGCCGGATGCTCTTCGTCGCCGGAGCCCTCGCAGTGATGGCAGGCATACTTGGGCCGCACCGTGCGGATCACCTGCACCTGCGGCGGGATCACGTCGAGCTTCTCGGAGGTGTCCTCGCCGATGCGCACCAGGCGGTGGCCGCACTCACACTGCTTGTCCTGCTCGGGCAGGTCGATGACCCGGTCCACGCGCGGCAGCGCCTGCGGCAGTGGTCTGCGCCGCGGGCGACGGCGGGTTCGCTCAAGTACTTCGACGGTCGCCTCATCCGGGGGCGCCTCATCCTCGGGCGCCTGGTCCTCCGGGGGGGCGCTGTCGGCGGCGTGTTCGATCTCATCGAACAGCCGGATCTGCTGCAGCTCGGCGGCGGTGAGTTGTTCGCTGCCGCGTCCATACAGCTTGTTCTTGAACCAGGCAAGCTGTTCTTCGTAGAGGTCCAGCTTCTTGTTCAGTGCTCGCAGTTTCGTGTCCAGCTCACCGTTCTTCGCCGTCAACTCGTCCTTTTCCAGGATCAGGCGGCGGTTCTCTACGCGCAAAGCATCGCGTTGTTCGGCGACCGCTATCGCGCTGGACATGTCGATACCATAGCACGAAATAGGCCGAGCAAGTCAACCCCTGTCAGGCGATTTCTCGGTACCGAAGCTCCTCGTGCTCGTGCCAGAAATCGATCCCGATCAGCAGCATCCGAAGCTGCTTGACATCGATCTCCCGGCGCGCCTCGGCCGCCGTTCGCGGCCACGGAAATCGCCCTTTCTCCAGCCGCTTGCACCACAGGCAGAATCCCGTGCGGTCCCAGTACACCGCCTTCAGGACCCGCCGCTGTGCGTTGCAGAATACGAACAGCGCCGCCTCGAACGGACTGAGCTGCATCTGCTCCTGCACCAGCAATACCAGCCCGTTGATCTGCTTGCGCATATCGGTCGCCCCGGGCCGTACGAAGATCCGCGCCCCGCCCAGCTCCAGCCGGATCACCTCACGTCCTCCAGCGCTGCGAGCACCTCGTGCAGATGCTCGGCGCGCACCGACCGCCACAGCCTCAGCACGTACCGATCGCCGACCACCAACTCCATGGCCGCTCGCTGCTCGGCGCCACCGTCGATGCCGGCGATCGGCCCCAGTTCCACCAACTGCTCACCCCGCGGCAGTTGCGGCTGCGACAACTTGCCCGCCCAGCGGCACAGCGACCAATACGGCAGGCCGTGCCGCTCGCTGTACGCCCTCTTCGTCAGACCGCTGCGCCGCCACTGCGCGACCTGCTCGCTCCAATACTCGCGTCCGCGCCTCTCGTTCACTTCGTCCCTCCTGACAGGGACGATGTCTCGCTATTTCAGCCTTCGTAAGGTGGGGTTCAGCGGACGCTTACGGTACTTCCACTACCTCCACCACAAGTACTTCGACTGCAACTACGGCGGCGAGAACATCCCGCTCGACAAGTGGTTCGGGAGCTTCTGCGACGGCTCGCCCGAATCCGAGGCGCAGATGCGCGCCCGGCGCAGGCGTCTGAAGGGCGTGTCTACGTAGCGCTCTGAGCGCGGCGCTTCAATCGCCTTCGCCTCGGGTCGCGGCGAGACCCTCATGCAGCGAACGACCTCCTATCAGTGGACGATGTTACTATCGTTACATCTCTTGTGCAGTGGTTTCGCGGACGCTTACCCATGTTGTGCAGCCCGGACGCGATCATTGGCAGCGCGGCCGCGAACAACCGGAAGACGCGCCATCCTTGGCGTGCCACGCGGGCGCGAACACCGAACACCATATCGAACAGATCGGCGATCGCCACGCCGGGCATGACGCCGGAGATGCCGGCCGGGATCCCTTCGAGCAGGTAGTCGCCCCAGCCTTCGAGAACGCCCATCGCGTCGCCAAGCCGCTCGCGGATCGCCATCACCTTGTCGACCATCAACGGCCGCGGGTAGTGCGTCAGTTGAAAGTTGAAATCAAGGGGTGACTCTCTGGAGCACCCACGCGCAGCGGTCCCCGGCGTACTCCAGACACACGTTGTTGGCGTTGACGAAACCGCCGGTGCCGCCCGATCGCCAGTCGGTGCCTCCGATCCCTACCTCAAACGCACCGGCCTGAACCCTCCAGTGCGTCGTGTCGGCGTATCGGGAATGCGCGACATGCCAGACTACACGCCCGTTCGTCCCGAGGGTTACCACGGCTTCGGCGTGTGGCCAGTTCGCCACCTCGACCAACCGCCAGGACGAACCCGCGAGATGGGACTTCTGAAGTGGTCCCTTTATCTGCGCGGCCGTCGGTGCCGTCCCGGTCGCCACAGTGGCTTGGGCCAGCCGTTCGCTTGCTTGGTCGATGTGGTCCTGGGTGATGTCGCAGGCCAGCAAGACGCAGGCGGCCAGTAGAGCGGGTGCGGTTCGTACCATCTTCGTGCTCCTTCCGACCCGAAAGGTGCCGGGCCGTTTGCACGAACCGCTGTACCTCTGGTACACGCTGTTTCATCCGATCTGTTCACCCTGACCGCTGGGAGCTACCCTGCGGCCGTTCTCGAGCTGTTGTATTCGACCAGTGACCCGGCATCAGTCCGAGGTCAGCGGTTCGTGCTTGGGCTGAAGGTAGCACGCGACGCATGCTGCGCGCACTCGGAGGTAGGCTTCGTCCCACGATTGGTCCACACGGAGAGAAGCGACCGGCCGATCCGATTGCCAACGCCGTACACGTGATACGCGTGGCCACTGGGAGGCCGAAGTGGGATACGTCGACCCGGGCGAGCGGCGTGGCGGTCCGACGGCGGCCGAGCTCGCGCCGACACACTCACACCAGAGCAGCGTCAACGGCTCCCCTAGCTTGACGTAGCGCGGAGTTTCAGTGCTGCCGGTGCAGGGCGGCGATGTACTCGGCGCCGATACTCGCGTGGCTCAACGTCAACCGCATTTCGGGAATGAACCGGCCGTGGCGACGAAATACCGCGGAGCTTGCAAGAGACCTTGATTGCGAAGTCTCACAAGGCGCGACAAGCAGAGGAGCGTAGCTGCAGCAAGCGGTGAGGCGGCCTGTAGTACGTTGAACGGTGCCTGTGGGCTTGACCGCGGACTATAAGCAAGATAAGAGGCCGACACCGCGGCGGGTGACCAAATTTAATCAGCCAATTCTGCATCCTTTGTCAAGATCGTGAATTCTCGGTCGGTAGCCCGCCGCATCAGGCAGAGGCGACCGCTGGAGCTGTTGGGAGTGGCGAGCCCGGAAAGGAACCTACTCTTTGCAACTACTAAACACATGTCGGCGTATTGACGGCGGACTCAGAGTTTGTAAAGCTGGAAGGTAATGGTAGAACAATCTCCCGATATTCGGTCTGTTGAACAAGGCTCAAAGTTGACCGCTCTTATGGACGAGTTCCATGACGACATTCACTCTGATGAGCTTGTTGTCGAACGTCTAATACGAGATGAGCCTCCGGTATTTATGGCACTAGACTTGCCGACGATCATCGTGATTTTGATTTCCGCCCCGTTCCTGAGGAGAGTCGGAGAAGAGCTGTGCGTCATATTGGAACCAGCGCTGAGGCGGCTATCCGAAAAGTTGTTTCATAGAGAAAAAGAAACTGCTATCGTCGGGTCGAAGGGGGTTCAGCAGCCAGAGGAGTATTCCATACTCCTTTCCATATTGACTGAGGTCGGGAATTGCAGAGTCAAGTTTGCATTTAATACTAAACATTCCAAGAGCAATTACGTCTCTACTCCCAGGGTCATATTGGAGTTTCTTTCAGCATATAGTTCCGGCCGCTATCCGAGGAAGTATAGGGCAATTATTGACGCAATTAATACGCGCTCCCGGGTGACGATCGCGTATGATGGTGACAAAGACTCGCTCTTTGTTGTGGATTGATCGGCAAATAACATACTTGACTAAGTAGAGTACCGGGGGTATCTTCTATCCATGGAAGACGCCAAGCATCCCGAGACGCTGATCGAAGCCCTCGACTACTTCGCCAGCTACGAGAACTGCCACAACTTCCTGGTCGCCATCCGCTGGCCCGACGGCGTGCGCTGCCCGCACTGCGGATCCCCGGTGGTCAAGTACATGCCGAGCGTGCGCCGCTGGCAGTGCTACGAGAAGCATGAGCGGCCGCAGTTCAGCCTGAAGACCGGCACCATCTTCGAGGAGTCGCCCATCACGCTACGGAAGTGGCTGGCGGCCGTCTGGATGATCGTCAACTGCAAGAACGGGATCAGCTCGTACGAGATCCACCGGGAGATCGGCGTGACACAGAAGACGGCCTGGTTCATGGGTCACCGCATCCGTACCGCCATCCATGTCGGGTCGTTCGATCGGTTGCTTGGTGAAGACGGCGACGAGGTAGCGGTTGACGAGACGTTCATCGGCGGGAAGGCCCGCAACATGCACGCCGACGTGAAGGCGCGGCGGATCACCGGCCGCGGGCCGAACGACAAGACGGCCGTGCTCGGGATGCTATAGCGTGGCGGAGTCGTCACCACGAAGGTCGTCTGTGATCGGAAGAAGCGGACCCTGCAGAAGGCAGTGAAGGCGACCGTGGCGGCCGGCTCAGCGCTCTACAGCGACGGACTTGGCTTCCTACGACGGCCTGAGCCGGAGCTATGCCCACGAGACCGTCAACCATGCGATCGAGTACGTCCGGGGCCGGGTCCACGCCAACGGGATGGAGAACTTCTGGAGCCTGCTCAAGAGGGCGCTCAGCGGTACCTACGTCAGCGTCGAGCCCTTCCAGCTGCACCGGTACCTTGACGAGCAAGCCTACCGGTACAACCAGCGGAAGCTGACGAACGGCGAGCGGTTCCTCAGCGCCGTCTTCGGGATCTTCGGGCGGCGGCTGACGTACGACCAGCTTCGGGGACGGGATCGCTACCGCACTCCGGAAACTCTGGACTGCCTGCCTCGGCCGGCGCGGGGGCCGAAACCTCACCCCGCCTGATCGCGGCGGCCGTCTCCGGCGGCACCGCCGCGATGTCGCGCATCGCCTGCTGGAAGCGCTCCCACTCGGTCATGCGGTCAATCTACGACAAGCAGCCCGTTCCGTAGCACATACCGACGGCACGCGTCCTTGGCGGGTTCGTCCTTCGCCTCGATCATCTGCTGCAGGATGAACTGCCGCATCTCATCCTTGGTACATGGCCGCTCTGGCTTCGGGCGCCACGCATGCCTGGGCAGACCGTCCAGGGCCACGAACGGGCCGACTGGGCATGTCGGCCAGTGCCCGAAGCGGCGCCCATGCCGCTTCTGATATGGCGGCGAACTGTTTCTGCTGCGCGGCTTCTATGTCCCGCCACGCCATGTCGAGCACCGCTGATAATCCGTCGTTCATTGGGCACCTCCTCGTGCCGTGACGCTTGACGCAGAGGTACCCGGAGGGGTAGGAAGACCGTACTGAGTTTTCGGTCTTCGTCCTCTGCGGCGAGCGTGCGCCGGCTGTAGGGCAGCCGGCGCAGGTCGTTAAGCGCTCACTTCATGCCGTAAAATTCATTGTAAGCCGTGGCTTGCGCGTCAACCTACCATCCGCGCGACGTGTAGATGACCGACTCCGACCACGAAGGCCCGCGCAACGTCACCACATCGCCGACCACGGGGCCGTGATCGGGCCGGTTGTCATACACCACGGCCATCGCGACCGTCTTCCCGCCGATCCACTCGGTGCCGCCGATCGTCGCGCGGGCACTCTCCCAGTCCGCGCCTTCCACGGTGGCGGACCAAGTACCTGGACCGATGTACCTACCGACTCCCCACCCGCCCGGTGTGCTGAAAAGCGCCCCGTAGGTTCGGGACGTTGACCACGCCGACGTGAAGCGGAGCGTCACCACGTCGCCATCCACTGGGCCGACGCCTGAGCGATGGACGGACGCCGTGGCATCCGCGATCGCGTCACCGCCAGCGCGTTCCTGCCCGTCGACTGTCGCGCGAGCACCCGGCCAGTCGGCCAGCTCGCCTACCTGCACCGTCCATTTCTTCGGTGAGCGATCGACCACCGGCTCCGGCGGCGGCTTGGCCGGTGGCTTCGCCATGTCTTCGCACCCCGCGACCGCCAGCACAACCGCCAGCCCTACCAGAACCCTGAACGTCTTCACTGTCTCGCCTCCCTTTGCCGGCACGCATAGGTGCCGGGCCGTTCAGAGAAGGCGACCCACGCTGAGCGCGGATGTGTCCTAGATCCCGGCCTGTTCACTCCGGGCCGGGGTAGCTACTCCCCTGCCCATGCGGAGCTGTTGTATTCGACCAGCGACCCGGCATGCGCCGCGCCGCGTTGGTCACCTTCTCTGTTGGGATCGTAGGGTAGTTGCCGGTGCCGGCTTAGTCAAGTATGTTATCGCCGATTGATCGCGCTGAAACCTGCTTGAGTTGAGCGCTTTGCCGACGTGGGGTCGTACCGTAGGCATGGCCGGTTTGCGGACGCTTGCTCCCGGCGCGGCTTAAGAACGGGACGTCATGCTCCCTTGGTGCGGGCACACCTGTACGTGCGGGGCTTTGTTTACGTATCTTGCCGTAGAGTGGCGTGGTGAGCCGCGATCAGCCTGTCGCGCGTGTTCGGCCAAGTGGCTAGCGCGGGACGGCGTACATGACGTAGGGCACTGGTAGTAACACAGAGGTACGCCTCCCGGACGCGGTTTCTCTTGACCTGTGACTTACTGTTTCGGTTGCGGTCATGGATCAGGACCGGCACGGACAGAAGCGTCGGCGAGCCGGAACAGGTCCGACTCGCCGGATGCTTGCGAACTGCCGCGGCAGCGCGAACCAGACCAAGTCGGCGGCGATACCCTTGATTGATTACGTGCGCGCCAGCTCGCAGGCGATCCTGGACGAGCCGTGGTTGGCTCGATCGGCGAGCCGGAACGCGCCCGTCGTTGATCTCGTCCGCAACCTCTCACCCGCGCCTGCTCGGCCTCGGTGAGCTTTTAGGAACTCGCTTGCACACGCCGGCAGGCACGGGCCGCCGAACCCGGTGTGTGCCACCCATTCCACCACCCCCGGAGGGGACCGAACGTCGATCGACTCGTCCTCCGCGAACGGCGTCGGGATCACCGGCAACACGCCGGCGAGCGTCTTAATGCAGGCGAGAGGGGCTACCCGACGGGGGCCAAGTCGCGCTCGCAGCGCCGCAGCGCCTCGATCACGACCGGCACCTCCTCCGGCTCCATGCACATCGGCGCCACGGTCACCTCGCCTGGCGTCTCGCTGCCGCAGACCACCGGCGGGTCCTGGGCGCGCAGGTGGTCGAGCACCTGCTGCTCGCCGATTCCGCCGAGCAGCCGCAGTCTGGCCCGCGCGATCGGCTGTCCCGCCTCGCTGTAGGGGTCGCGCTCTGCCGCGAAGAGCCGGCTGCCGGCCAGTGCGGCACAGATCTCCGCCACGGCCTCGTCGGCCCAGGCCAGCCGTGCAGCCTCGTCGGCTTCCAGGTACTCCTTGACGGCCCAGTAGAGGCCGACGATCTCCTCGCGTCCGGTTTTCATCATCCGGCCGTGGCCGTAGTTCGGGAAGCCGATGCGGGTGACGATCTCCAGGAACCACCGCTCGCCCACCAGCAGGCCGCTCGACTGCGGGCCGCGCAGGTCCTTGCCGCCCGAGAACAGCGCCGCGGTCGCGCCGGCCTGCGTGAACTTCCAGAGGTTCTCCTTCGGCGGGAGCTGCGCCGCGCAGTCGATCACCAGCGGCAGTCCGTGCATGCGTGCCACCGCGGCCGTGTCCTCGAAGGGGAGGCCGCCCTGCGTCGTCCAGCCGTGCTCGGCCTGGAAGAAGAAGATGGCCGCCGTGCGGTCGGTGATGTTGTGGGTGAGCGCCTCCGGCGTGATCGGCTCGATGAAGTTCGCATAGCCCAGGGTTTTCGTCCGCACGCCGAGCTGCTGCAGCACGAAGTCGTACGGGTTGTGGTGGGCGGTAAATACGATCACCTCGTAGCTGCCGATCTCCTCGGGGCTCAGGTAGCGGATCGGCCGGCCGGCGCGGCGCTCGACGGCCGCGGCCGCGCAGAGGTAGAGGCCGGTGTCGGCTCCGTTGGAGACGAAGGCCGCCTCGTTGCGGGTCAGCTCGGCCAGGCGCCCGTGCACGGCGGCCTGCAGCGCCCGGATATCGGTGTAGCTCCGTGCCGCCTCGTTCATGCGCTTCAGCGTCGACTCGCGCATGCGGGATCCGCCGAAGGCGGTGAAGCCGCCCGCGGCGTTCACCAGCCGCGCGACGCCAAGGTGATCGTAAATGTCCTCCGCCACGCCTCTTCCGTCCGGTCGCCTACAATAGGGGCGCGGTCTTCCGGCCGCAACCGACGGGATATGCAGTCGGGAGCGGGGCTTAGTCGGTGGAGGCGGCCGGGAATCCGGATGCGGTGATGCGGAACCCGCCGTCGTGGAAGCAGCCTTCGCCGGCGGTGCGGCGGCCGATGCGGTCCAGTTGGCCCATGCCGGTTACCGGAAAGCGCGTTCCGTCGACGAGGGGATCGACGTAGCGGTCGAACCAGCGGCTCAGGCGGTCGCGCATCTCGTCGACCAGCGCTCGGCGCGAGCGCTCGTCGGCGAGGTTGTTCCGTTCGCCGGGATCGGCGCTCAGGTCGTAGAGCTCGTGCGCGCCGTACGGGTAGCGGTGCACGTACTTCCACTCGCGGGTGCGGATCATGCGCACCGGGCCGTACTCGTCGAAGACGACGACGTCCTCCCGCGCCTCTTCGGCCTCGCCTTCCAGCACGGGCACGAAGCTGGTGCCGGGCAGCTCGGGTCGTCCTGCGGCGCGCGGGGGCTCCTCGATGCCCAGGTAGTCGAGCAGCGTCGGCATGACGTCGTACTGGCTCACCAGCGCGCCGGCGCTGCCGCCCCGCGGCAGCCGGGCGGGGTGGCTCATGACCATCGGAACCTTCACGGAGTTCTCGTACATGTTCAGCGGGAAGGTGCCGTTGCCCTTGCCCCAGAAGCCGTGGTGGCCGCAGGAGAAGCCGTTGTCGCTGGTGAAGACGATCAGCGTGTCGTCCCGCAGGCCGCGCTCCTCCAGGCGGTCCAGGATCCGGCCGACGTTCAGGTCCATGGCCGTGACGGCGGCGAAGTAGCCCTTCAGCTTCTCCCGGTTGCCCTGGCATTGCCGGGTCAGCGACGTCGCCCACGGGTGCATCGGCTCCTGCGGGCAGGACCGGAACGGGCAGTCGTCGTAGGAGTCCACGATGTCCTGCGGGTGGCCCTCCCAGGGGCTGTGCGGGGCGGTGTAGTGCACGCCGAGGTAGAACGGCGCATCGCCGGCTCCCTCCTGGCCGGCCTGGTCGATGAAGCGCAGCGCGTCGTCGGTGATGACGTCGGTGACGTAGCCGGGCGCGGTGACCGCGCGGCCGCCGGCCACCATGGGCGCGTCGTGGTACGGCCCGCCTCCCCGCTGATGGACGAACCAGTGGGTGAAGCCGGCCTGCGGCGTGAGGCTGTCGCCCAGGTGCCACTTGCCGCTCAGCCCGAGCCGGTAGCCGTGCCCGGCGAGGACCTCGGTAGAGGTCCGCTGCCCCTCCAGGTAGGACACCGCGTCGGGCGGCATGTTGCGGTCGCGGATCCAGTCGTGCACGCCGTGACCGGAGGGGATCGTGCCGGTCAGCAGGCTGGCCCGCGCCGGTGAGCAGACGGGCGAGGCGCAGAAGAAGTTGTCGAAGCGCACCCCGGAGGCGGCCAGCCGGTCGATGTTGGGCGTGCGGATCTCCGGGTTGCCGTAGCAGCCGCCGGCCCACGGCCCCTGGTCGTCGGTGAGGATGAAGACGACGTTCGGACTCATCCGCCCGGGATGTACAGGCTCCGGTCGGCCACGGGCAGGGCGACGCGCGCTCCTCCCTGCAGGTGCGAGCAGGCGACCCCGAACTGCACCTCGACCGACTGCATGGTGATGTCGATGCGGCCGGCCGTGGGCTCGCCGGTCTCCATCTCGCGGATGATGTCCCGGATCGTGCAGATCGTCGGGCTCTCCCCGCGCGGCCGGATGAACGTCTGCTCGACGTCGTCGCCCCCGGTGCGGTGCAGGAAGATCAACTCGCCGTTGTCCCACGCGTGGGCGTGGCCGCCGGTGCCCTGCACGTCCAGGTCGAAACCGGGACGCGGGACGAAGTGGCCCTCGGCTCCGCCGCGGTAGCCGACCCGGTAGAAGCCGACCATCGGGTCGCCGATCTCGCCGCCGGGCGGCCGTTCGAAGCGGTGATTCGCTGCATCGTATCGCGGGTGCTGCTTGGTGGACGGGCCGCCGGGGTCTTCCGGTTCCTCCAGCCGGCCCTCGACCCACTCCGGCACCGGATCTCCCAGCATCATCGCCACCAGGTCGAGGGTGTGCGGGTGATGCTTGATCAGGTCGGTGCGGGAATGCAGCGTCGCGAACCGGGGCTCGCCGATCGCGCCGCGCCCGATCGCCGCGCGCAGCCGCTTGAAGCCGTCATGATGGCGGCGCATGGCCCCCCAGTTGAAGGCGACGCCGTTGGCCTTCAGGGCGTCGCGGATGCGGTCGGCCTCGGCCAGCGATGCGCAGAGCCCCTTTTCCGCGTAGATGCCGCGCACCCCGTGCTCGGCGGCGAAGATGATCGGCTCGGCGCGGGCGAAGCTGGGCGTGGTGACGCTGACGATGTCCGGCTTCTCCCGCTCGATCATGGTCCGGTAGTCGAGGTAGGTGTTGGTGACGCCGAAGCGCTTCACGAACCGCTCCAGGCGCTCCTCGCCGCGGTTCGCGACGGCCACGACCTCCACCCCGTCGATGGCCGCGTACGCGCTGAAGTGTCCGTACGGCCGGCTGAAACTGTCCGGCGGAATCTCGTCCTCGATCAGCCCGCCCATGCGGCCGGTGCCGATGATCGCTGCACGATAGGTCGTTCCCATGGCTCACTCCTCGCCGTTTCGAGTCGCCGCATGATCCGTGGCACGCTGCGCGCAACGGCGGTATGCTGACACGCCATGCCGGACATGTACCGGGCCGTCCTCATCGGCTGCAGCCGCATGGGCGCCTTCATCGACCACGAGATCGGCAACCGCGAGTATATCCTGCGTCCGTACTCGCATGCTGCCTCCTACCGCGCGTGCGAGCGCACGCAACTGGTGGCGTGCTCGGATCTGCGGCCCGAGGTGATGGCGGAGGTCGGCCGGCAGTACGGTATCTCTCCCGAGAAGCAGTACCTGGACTACCGGCGGATGATCGACGCCGAGCGGCCGGACATCGTCAGCATCGCGACGCAGCCGGAGGGCCGGGCCGAGATCGCCGTCCACGCCACCGAGCACGGCGCGCGGGCGATCTACTGCGAGAAGGCGATGGCGGCCTCCCTGGCGGAGGCGCGGGCGATGGTGGACGCGTGCGAGCGGCACGGCGTGGTCTTCAACCTGGGCACGCAGCGGCGCTGGCATCCCGGTTTCCGCACGATGCGGGACGTGATCGGCGGCGGGCGGCTGGGTGCTCTCCTCTCGGTCATCATCCAGGAGACCGCCGTATTCGACGGCGCCAGCCACTACTTCGACAACCTGTTGTTCCTCAACGGCGACCGCCGCGCCTCCTGGGTGCAGATGCAGCTTCGGGACGGCGACTGGACGCTGGAGGGGGACCGGCTCACCGGGGACCCCGACGCGCACGGGGGGATCGGGTTCGAGAACGGGGTCGTGGCCTACGCGGTTCCGTCGGCGCAGGACGTGGCGTTCGAGGCGCGCTGCGCCGACGGAACCGTGCGCTGCACCCAACAGCACGGGTACTCGATGCGCCGCCGGGTGCAGCCCGGCACGCCGCGCAGTCCGTTCGCCGACGTGCCGTTCCCGGAGTGGCAGCCGGTCAGCGCCAACCTGCGGCTGGTGGAGGACCTGGTCCGCTCGCTCGACACGGGCGAGCCCCCGGCCGGCGGCGTGCGGGTCGCGTACGCCGCCACCGAGCTGACGTTCGCGGCGATCGAGTCCCACCTGCGGGGAGGAGCGCGCGTGGACCTGCCGCTGACCGGCAGCACGGTACGGCTCGAACGGGACCGGGCGCCGCGCCAGCCTCGCTTCCAGCCGCTCCAATAACCGTCGCTTCCGGCTCCGCTCATCAGCCCATCCCCACCTTCCGCCAGTGGTCTGTCCGATTGCCGCTGACGCGCCAAATCGGACAGACTCCTGGCGACGACTGGCCGCCGGCGTCAGTCCATCGGGAGAGCGGAAACATGAAGGACACATACCGGGCCGTCCTGATCGGCTGCAGCCGCATGGGCGCATTCATCGACCACGAGGTCGTCGCCCTGAAGTACATCGTCCATCCGTACTCGCACGCCGCGGTGTATACGGCGTGCGATCGCACCGACCTGGTGGCGTGCTCGGACCTGCGCCCCGAGGTGATGGCGGAGGTCGGCCGGCAGTACGGGGTCCCGCCCGAGAAGCAGTACCTGGACTACCGGGAGATGATCGAGGCCGAGCGGCCCGACATCGTCAGCATCGCGACGCAGCCGGAGGGCCGGGCGGAGATCGCCGTCCATGCCGCCGAGCACGGGGCCAGGGCCATCTACGCGGAGAAGGCGATGGCCGCCTCCATGGCGGAGGCGGACGCGATCGTGGAGGCGTGCGAGCGCAACGGCGTGTTCTTCAACCTGGGCACGCAGCGGCGCTGGCATCCGGGCTTCCACGCGATGCGGGGCGTGATCGACAGCGGCGAGCTGGGCGAGCTGCGCTCGGTCATCCTCCAGTCGAACCCCCTGTTCAACGGGTCCAGCCACTACTTCGACAACCTGCTGTTCCTCAACGGCGACCGCCGCGCCTGCTGGGTGCAGATGCAGCTCCTGGACGGGGACTGGACAATGGAGGGAGACCGGCTCACCGACGACCCCACCGCGCACGGCGGGATCGGGTTCGAGAACGGGGTCGTGGCCTACGCGATCCCGTCGGGGCGCGACGTGGAGTTCGAGGCGCGCTGCGCGGACGGAACGCTGCGCGTCACCAACCACCAGGTCTTCTCCATGCGCCGCCGGGAGCACCTCGGCCAGCAGCGCAGTCCGTTCGTCGACGTGCCGTTCCCGGAGTGGCAGCCGTTCAGCGCCAACCTGCGGCTGGTGCAGGACCTGGTCCGCTCGCTCGACACGGGCGAGCCGCCCATCGGCGGCGTGCGCGCCGCCCGCGCCGGCACCGAGCTGATCTTCGCCGCGATCGAGTCCCACCTGCGGGGCGGGGCGCGCGTGGACCTGCCGCTGACCGGCAGCACGGTGCGACTCGACCGCGACCGGGCGCCCCGGCAGCCTCGCTTCCAGCCGCCCCAATAATCGGGTCCTCCGGCTCCGCTTATTGGCCCATCCCCACCTTCCGCCAGGGGTCTGTCGGATTTGCCGCTGACGCGCCAAATCGGACAGACTCCCGGCGACCACTGGCCGCCCGCGGCGGTCCATCCGGAGAGCAACATGCCCACCACCGACACCGGGGCCGCAGACCGGCTCCTGCCCCACGACGCGGATTTCTACGAGCGGGAGCTCGCCTCGTTCCTGCCCGACCGCGTCTTCGACGCGCACACCCACCTGTGGCGACGGCAGGACACGGGCTGGGACCTGCCCGGCTGTCCCGACGACGTGGGGCTCCCGGAGTACCGGCAGTTGATGGACGACCTGCATCCGGGGCGGCGCATGGCTGCGATGTTCATTCCGTCCGTGAGTCCGAGCGGGGATGGATCGTTCACCGACCAGAACGAGTGGGTGGCGCGGGCGGTCGCCGCCGACGCCTCGTTCCGGGGCATCTTCTTCATCCGGCCGGAGGACGATCCGGAGTGGGTGCGCCAGGAGGTCCGCCGCCTCGGCCTGCACGGCCTGAAGTGCTACCACACGATGGCGTCCGTGAAGCCCACCTGGGAGGCGGAGATCCCGGACTATCTGCCGGAGCAACTGGTGCGCGTCGCGCACGAGGAGGGGTGGGTGATCACCCTGCACATGGTGCGCTCGCGAGCGGCGGCCGATGCGACCAACATCCGCTGGATCCGCCACTACTGCGAGCGCTACCCGGACATGAAGCTGATCCTGGCCCACTCGGCGCGCGGCTTCCAGCCGGCGCACAACCTGGAAGGACTGCCGCGCCTGACGGGGCTCGACAACCTCTACTTCGACACCAGCGCCAACTGCGAGCCGATCGCCCACCAGGCGATCATCCGCATCATCGGCCACGACAAGCTCATGTATGGCACCGACCTGCCGGTCAGCCACGGCCGCGGCCGCCACGCCGGCGCGGCCGACGCCTTCCTCTGGCTGTACGAGGACTCGCCGGTCTGGGACGAGAAGCACATCGGCATCCAACCGGTGCTGATCGGCCTGGAGCACCTGCGCTCGATCAAGTGGGCGTGCTGGTCGGAGCGGCTCGGCGACGGCGCCGTGGAGGACATCTTCTGGAACAACGCCGCGCGCCTGTTCGGCGTCGACTGAGGACGGGCGCGTGAGATACCGCACGCTGGGCCGCACCGGCCTGTCGGTCAGCGAGGTCAGCCTGGGCGGCGCCTACCTGAAGGGGCCCGATCCCGAGCGGCACGAGGAGAACGCGGCGGCGGTCGTGCGGCGCGCGGCCGAGCTGGGGATCAACTACCTGGACACGGCGCCGGGGTACGGCCCCAGCGAGGCGTTGCTGGGACCGGCCCTGGAGCAGACAGACCGGCCGTTCCTGGTGGCGACCAAGGTCGGCTTCGTCCCTGAGGACATCGACTTCCGGCGCGACAGCGTGGTGGCCAGTCTGGAGGCGAGCCTGCGCAAGCTGCGCATCGACCGGCTGGCCGTGGCGCAGATCCACGAGGTCAACCTGGTCGGCTGGGAGCGCATCATGGAGCCGGGCGGGGCGCTCGACGGCCTGCGCGCGGCACGCGACGCCGGGCTCTGCGAGGCGATCGGCATCACCGGGCGGGCGATCCCGCTGCTGGCCCGGCTGGCGGAGACCGGGGAGTTCGACACCGTGCTGGTCTACCACGACTACCATCCGGCATCGCAGTTGGCACGGGAGGCGGTCATTCCCGCGGCGGCGAAGCAGGACATGGGCATCGTCGTCGGCACGCCGCTGGGGGCGCTGTTCGGCCACGAAGCGAAGCGCGCCCAGACGCTGACGACGCTGTCCGACGGCGAGCGGAGGTCCGCTGAGTCTGTGATCGACCGGCTGCGTCGGGAGCCGGGGACGCTCGCCCAGCACGCCTTTCGCTATATCATGGCCGACGAGGCGGTGAGCACGGTGTCGAGCGGCGCGGCGGACGTACAGCAGCTCGATGACGTGGCGGAGGCTTCGGCGATGGGCGCCATGCCGGCCGACCTGGTCGCGGAGCTGGAGCGCCTGGAGGCTGACGGATGAGTCAGGACGAGGTGACCCGCGACGAGATCTACCGGGGGCTCTGGGACACCGGCCTGCACGACGGCGACGTGGTGCTCGTCCACTCGGCGATGCGGACGCTGGGCCGCGTCCAGGGAGGCGCCGACACCGTGGTCTCCGCGCTGCTGGAGGTGATCGGCGAGCGCGGCACGCTGGTGGTGCCGACCTTCACGTTCATTCACGAGGTGGAGGACGATCCGGTCATCGATCCGCGGACCGATCCGTCCGAGATGGGGGCCATCACGGAGGCGGCCCGCACCCACCCGCAGGCGTTGCGCAGCACCGCGTACCGGCACAGCTTCGCCGCCATCGGACGCCGTGCCGAGGTGCTCGCCGGGGTCGACCCGGCGCTGTCCGTGTTCGACCTGCGCTCTGCCTTCGGGGTCATGCTCGCCCTGAACGCGCAGGTCCTGATGCTGGGCATGACCTATGGGAGCTGCACGAGCTTCCACTTCGCGGAATGGCTGTGCGAGGTGCCCTACCGGCGCGTCATCCCGCTCGACGTCAAGGTGCGGAAGTCCGACGGCACGGAGGTGCCGCAGGCCATGACCGACTATCAACCGCACAGCTACACCGGCACGCGCCGTCCCGACTTCAACCGCATGGGGCGCATGCTGGAGGAGCAGAAGCTGGTCGGCATCGCCGCGGTCGGCAACGCGGTCGCCCGCCGCTTCGCCATGCGCGACCTGATCGACCTGGCGCAGGCCGAGGCGGAGAAGGACTACAACGTGTTCCGCACGCCGGAGGGCGGGACCACCCACGGCACGCCGCTGGAATCCGGCACGACGGTGCTCAGCCCGGAGATGCCGGACGCGGCGGGACGGCCCGACCGCTACCAGTGGAGCGTGATGGACGAGTCGCGGCTGACGTTGCCGGCCGGCTGATCCTGGGCAGCCGTCAGCCGCGCACGCTCTGTGGAGGCCACCGTGGTTCACGCCTGCTCATCGTCCGACGGCGACTACCTGAACGGCGACGTTTGCCCCTTCTCCAGCCGGTTACTGTGGCATTTCACGGCGACGGAGCAGCCGAAAGGGTGAAGCGCCTGGGCCGGGAGTAGTGGCCGGCATGCCGAAAGAGAACCGGCGATACGGCGCCGAGGAAGGTCTGGTACCTGTTCGGCTGCCTGTGCGGGCGGCTGGTGGCGGTCCTGCGCACACAAGTGCCGCTCTTTGGAACCAAGCGGCCTCCTTCTCTGTGGAAACGCAGTAGAGGAGGAGCCTTTTGAAAGCTGCCGAGATAGCGGAAATTACTGACGGCGAAAGGAGGCTATATCAACGGCACAAGCCGTCTCTCCGTACTATGATGTGTTCGCCAACAACGCATCCCTGAGACAGCGACCGTATCCCTACGTCGAATACTATCGGCCACGGGAAGGCCGTGCCGCGCTGGCGCGCGCGTTCATCACCAAGGCGGTTGTTCGACCTCACCACCACGCGCGCGCTGCTCGAGCGGCTTGTCATCGACGGGACGCTGCGTCGCCTGTGCGGCTGGAACGAGATTCGCGAGATCCCCAGCGAGGCGACCTTCTCACGCGCCTTCGGTGCGTTCGCCAACAGCGCCTTGCCGAGCCGCCTGCACCAAGCGCTGACCGACCACGCCCTGCATGATCATCTGGTCGGGCACCTCTCGCGGGACTCGACGGCGATCGAGGGGCGTGAGAAACCGACGCCGAAGCCACCGCAGCCGGCAAGCCGAAGCGCAAGCGCGGGCGACCGCGCAAGGGCGAACAACGGCCACCGAAGGAGCCCCGCCGTCTGGAGGCCAGCCGGAGATGACCCTGGCGCAGATGATCGAGGACCTGCCGCGCGCGTGCGATGTCGGCAGCAAGCGCAACGCCAAGGGGCATCAGGAGTCCTGGATCGGCTACAAGCTGCACATCGACGCGGCCGAAATCAGAAATCAGAGCGCGCAGCGCATCGCATGGTCAGGTTGCGATCATCGACGACAATCCCCGCCGCGATGCCGCTCACAAGCAGGAACTGCTCACCGAGACGCAGGCGCAGCGCGCCGTCGGCTACGTGTACCCCGCCCTCGGGCGCTACCGGGAGCACTCGACCGTCGAGCGGGTCAACGGCCGGTTCAAGGACGAATTCGGGGACCGCCACGTCCGCGTGCGCGGTCACGCCAAGGCGCTGTGCCACTTGATGTTCGGCATCCTGGCGTTAACCGTCGACCGGATGCTGCGCTTGCTGAACTGACCCGACAGCGGTTCACCCACCCGGCGCCCTCGCTCCCCTCCGGCAACCAGATAAGGATCGGTCTGGGCGCGCACCGCAACAGAAGCCATCAATCTTCCTTGGATTCGGCCGAACTGCGGTGCCGCTGACCCGTTGCCCGCCATAATCGGACGGACGAATACCTACACGGCGGCTCCGTTGAGTCGCAAAGTATTGATGACGAATCCTCGCCTAGCAATTTGAGGATGGTCCATGATCCCCAATACTAGCAAATTGTTAGTTGCACGGGCGCGTGGAGCGAGACGCAAAATGCTTCTTGACACAGCCATGGAGAGATGTCTATATCTCGCTGTCGGACGGAACGGTATTTGAATGAATGAACATCGATTCTCGAGGAAGAAGGTGATCACGGCCCAGCCAAGAAGCGAGGCACTCTCGATCCTGCTCGACAGGGGTGTTTGCTATCGATTGGCGATAGTGTTTGTGCCTATCCTTCTGCTCGTCGGGTGCGAGGAACCTATCGCTCCAGACATGGTACCGAGCTTTGGCGGTCAGCAGGTAGCTGACCAGACCTACACGGTGGGAGTCGAGATCACTGCGCTGACCTTGCCCGAAGCATCCGGCGGCGAGGGCGCACTGACCTACACCCTCTCGCCGACGGTCCCCGGACTCTCCTTCGACAGCTCCGCGCGCCGGCTCAGCGGCACGCCCACCGCGGCGGGACTGGGCACTCATACCTTGACCTATGGGGTGACAGACGCGGACGGGGACGACGCTTCCCTGACTTTCAACGTCAGTATCGCGCCGGCTCCGCCGGCTCCGCCGGACACCGCTCCGAGCTTTGGCGGCCAGCAGGTAGCTGACCAGACCTACACGGTGGGAGTCGAGATCACTGCGCTGACCTTGCCCGAAGCATCCGGCGGCGAGGGCGCACTGACCTACACCCTCTCGCCGACGGTCCCCGGGCTGAAGTTCAATCCGGAAGAGCGCTCCCTGAGCGGGACCCCGACGACGGCTGGCGCGTACTCCATGACTTACGAGGTCGTGGACGCCGACGAGAACACCACCAGCGACGACACCGCTACCCTGAACTTCACCATCACGGTGCTCGAGTTGCCGGACACGAAGCCGAGCTTCCAGGGCACCGTAGCTGACCAGACCTATACGGTCGGGGAGCCCATCCGCACCCTGACCCTGCCCGCTGCCACCGGCGGCGAGGGCGACCTCAGCTACACGCTCGTGCCACGGGTCCCCGGGTTGAAGTTCAATCCGGAAGAGCGCTCCCTGAGCGGAACCCCGACGACGACTGGCGCGTACTCCATGACCTACGAGGTCGTGGACTCCGACGAGAACACCACCAGCGACGACGCCGCTACCCTGAACTTCACCATCACCGTGCTCGCTCCCAGCCAGATTGAACGAGTTTCCATCCCAGACAGCAACCTACGATCGGCCATTGAGCATCATCTCGGAAAGGCCCCTGATGCGCCGATCTATGCACACGAAATGGCGACCTTGAAGTCCATCGACACATGGTACTTCGATTCGCGTTTGGGCAGGATGATCAGGATCTACGATTCGGGAGGCATCAGCAGCCTGGAGGGAATACAATTCGCTACGAATCTGGAAGTGTTAGATATCGATTCCAATTATTGGGACGAAGATAATAGACAATGGATCAACTTGAATGATCTTTCGGACCTTACGCCTTTGGCCGACCTGTCCAAACTCACAGTTCTTAACCTAAGCGGCAGTAACGACATAATTCGAGATCTGTCGCCACTCTCCGGCTTGTCCAATCTCAAGGAATTCTATTGTTGGAATTGCGCTATCACAGATCTCATGCCGCTGTCATATTTGACCGTCCTGACGAAGTTATTCTTGGGTAGCAACGACCATTTGGCGGACCTATCCCCGTTGTCCAGCCTGTACGAACTGACACATTTGTCACTCTATTATAATTCCATCGCCGACATCACTTCACTCGCGGGGCTGGTCAACCTTGAGTATTTGATTCTCGACGTCAACGATATTACGGATTTCACATCGCTGTCTGGGTTGTACAACTTGCAGGAATTGAGCGTAGTGGCCAACCCCGCTTCGGATATCACGCCGTTGTCCGGTCTTGCCAATCTGAAACACTTGTCTGTCGGCGGATATCAATTCTTTGAGGATATCACGCCTCTGTCCCAACTAACAGGTTTGCACAACCTATATATATACGGGTATCGAGGAAGTGGACCATACGACTTGTCTCCCTTGTCTGGGTTAACAGAACTGGTGTACTTTCGTATACGGAGGGGTGAAGTATCAGACGTATCCCCGCTTTCCGGTTTGACGGAGCTGACGTGGTTGGATCTCCGTGACAACCTTATTTCGAACATCGCTGCGCTGGTGGACAACGCGGGGCTAGGCAACGGCGATGAGGTTGATTTGACGGAGAATCCGTTAAGCTCCGTATCGTTACACACACACATCCCCGCACTCCAGGCGAGAGGAGTCGACGTTTCCTTCTCCGAGCCGCCGGACATCGTGGTCACGGTTGATGGAGACCCGCTAATATACAATGACAACGTGTTTGTATTGCCGGTCGAAGAGCCACTCGCCGCGGGCCGCCTGCCGCTGCAAGAGTACGCAACGCGATTCTATGAGAAATTCGAAGATGCCTTCGATTTCCTAATACTCATCTCCAATTTGGACTTCGGCGAGTCTAATGATCCTTTAGGCACTCACTATTTCGTGAGAAATGACGTGCTAGGCATTGGTCTGCCAGTTTCCTCGAGCGCTAGCTGGGGATCTGGAAATAAGCTTCAATCGGTGCTGGGGTTTTCTTATTATTATGCTATGGCTAATGGGCCGACGTTGCACGAGATGACGCATCGCTGGGCGAACTATATCGTAGGAAACCAACAGCCTCACTGGGGATTCACGAGCGCCGATGGGCAGCTCGGAGGATTCGACATTGCCAACCTTGTGGATCACGGAGACGGGCGGTACACCGCCGGGGATTTCACTACGGCCGGATATGCACTAAACATACAACCTTTCAGCGCAATCGAGCTGTATTTGGCCGGACTCATACCGCCAGAAGAGGTTCCCGATCTCTGGGTTGCGGAGGACGGTAAGGCTCTACGCGACGGTGATGGCAACATCGTTGTCGCAGAAAATGGGTTTCCGATGTTCACGGCGAGTCGGGTTAGAACCTACACGATAGAGGACATCATCGCTGAGCACGGACCGCGCGATCCGGATCACTCTTCGGCTCAGACGGAGTTCCGTGCTGCAGCCATTCTGCTGATTGACAGAGACAATCCTGCAACCCGAGAGATCTTGGAAACTGTAAGCAATAACATTTCCTGGTTCAGTTATCGAGGCATGGACGAGTATAGCCAGACGTTCAATTTCTACGAAGCCACTGGCGGCAGAGCATCGATCACTATGAACGAGCTATCACAATTTCAACTAGTTTCGCAACGCAGGGATCCCGTCGTACGAGGTACACAGGATTGGCAGCGTAGACGTGAAGATCATGCGATTCCAGGGATGACGGGATACGGAAGCGAGGTTTATTTGCAGCGACATTGAAGGTGACGACCTGGAGAAGGAGAACGATCTGACGCGAGGAGACTTCGCGTAATCAGTTGTCCGAGGTCTTCCAACTTGGCTCATTGTGGAGCGGTGGGGCCAAGAAAGCCCAACTCGCTCGGTAAGGGTTGCGGTGCGTCCTGTGGAGGGGCTCTTTGATTTGCTGCATCCGGTGCACGCACAAGCTCGGTCACCTCTATCGTGCTATATCATGGCCGACGAGGCGGTGAGCACGGTGTCGAGCGGAGCGGCGGACGTACAGCAGCTCGATGACGTGGCGGAAGCCTCGGCAATGGGGGCGATGCCGGCGGAGATGGTCGCGGAGCTGGAGCGCCTGGGGGCTGGCGGATGAGTCAGGACGAGGTGACCCGCGACGACATCTACCCGGGGGCTCTGGGACACCGGCCTGCACGACGGCGACGTGGTGCTCGTCCACTCGGCGATGCGGACGCTGGGCCGCGTCCAGGGAGGCGCCGACACCGTGGTCTCCGCGTTGCTGGAGGTGATCGGCGAGCGCGGCACGCTGGTGGTGCCGACCTTCACGTTCATTCACGAGGTGGAGGACGATCCGGTCATCGATCCGCGGAGCGATCCGTCCGAGATGGGGGCCATCACGGAGGCGGCCCGACCCACCCGCGGGCGCTGCGCAGCACCGCGTACCGGCACAGCTTCGCCGCCATCGGACGCCGTGCCGAGGTGCTCGCCGGGGTCGACCCGGCGCTGTCCGTGTTCGACCTGCGCTCTGCCTTCGGGGTCATGCTCGCCCTGAACGCGCAGGTCCTGATGCTGGGCATGACCTATGGGAGCTGCACGAGCTTCCACTTCGCGGAATGGCTGTGCGAGGTGCCCTACCGGCGCATCATCCCACTCGACGTCAAGGTGCGGAAGTCCGACGGCACGGAGGTGCCGCAGGCCATGACCGACTATCAGCCGCACAGCTACACCGGCACGCGCCGTCCCGACTTCAACCGCATGGGGCGCATGCTGGAGGAGCAGAAGCTGGTCGGCATCGCCGCGGTCGGCAACGCGGTCGCCCGCCGCTTCGCCATGCGCGACCTGATCGACCTGGCGCAGGCCGAGGCGGAGAAGGACTACAACGTGTTCCGCACGCCGGAGGGCGGGACCACCCACGGCACGCCGCTCGAATCCGGCACGACGGTGCTCAGTCCGGAGATGCCGGACGCGGCCGGACGGCCAGACCGCTATCAGTGGAGCGTGATGGACGAGTCGCGGCTGAAGCTGCCAGCCGGCTGACGCCCGGAGGCCCCATCGGCCGCCCGTTCAGTCGTGGTCGTGGTGCTCGTGGCGGTGGTGGACGTCGGGTACGTGCGGGTGCGCGTGCTCCAGTTCGTCGTGGGCGTGGCGGTGCACGTGGCCCAGCCAGGCAGGGCGCCCCGCGTGGGTGTGCCCGTGGTGGCCGTCGGTGTGGCGGTGCCAGTGCTCGTGCTCGGCGGCCGGGTGGTGGTGCCGGTGAGCGTGTCCCTCGCGCAGCAGCACGCCCAATCCCGCCAGCAGGACGCCGACTGAGATGATCTGCAGCGCGGTCATCCGTTCGCCCAGCACGATCACGGCGATCAGCACGCCGAAGAACGGCGCCGCGGAGAACACCAGTTGCCCGCGCGTGGCGCCGATGTTCTGGGCGGCGGCGATGTACAGCACGATGCTCGCCCCGTAGGCGGCGGACCCCAGCAGCAGCGCGCCGGCAACCGTGAGCGGCTCCGCCGTCCACGGCGCGACCGCAAGACCGATCACCAGGTTCGCGGTACCCGCGGCGATCCCCTTCCAGAAGGTGGTCTCCTGTGGCGCGAGGCCGTCGATCAGCGACGTGAAGTGGTTGTCGAACCCCCAGCAGACGCAGGCCAGCGCAACCAGCAGTCCCGGCAGGAAGCCCGCCGTCCCGCCATCCCAGGACAGCAGCACGGCCGATGCCACCACCAGGCCGGCGCCCAGCCACGCCCGGCCCGAGAGGTGGTCGCGAAACAACAGGACGCCCAGCACGGCGGTGGCGACCAGCTCCAGGTTGAGCCACAGGGAGACGGAAGCCGCCGCGGCGGCCCGCAGGCCGAACAGCAGCAGCACCGGCCCGGCGATGCCGCCCAGCAACACGGCGCCGAGCAGCCTGCCGGCGTTGCCGCGATCGAGGCCCCTGACCCGCGGCACGAGCCGCTGGCGCACGGCGAACGGCGCCACGCCCACGGCGGCCCCCAGGTAGAGCAGGCCGGCGAGCTGAAAGGGGCTGACGTGATCGAGGAGCAGCTTGCTCAGCGGCGTCGACGCTCCGAACAGCAACGCCGAGGCGAGCGCGATCCCCACCCACAGAGCCATCTGGAGGCGTAGAGCGTAGCATGATGCCGTGGACTGACGCTGTACGAGATCAACGTGCCATCTTGCTTGACAAGATCTATAGTAAGGGCTCAAGAAATAGACCTTATGTCGACTGTTCGTCAAGAGAGGGTTCGTGAAGTTCAATGAGTTCCTGGCGCAGCACGCGGTGTTCACGGTTGCAGAACTGGATCGCTTCCTCGCCAACAGGGGATCCGGAAGCCCCACCAGCCGGAAGTCGCTGCTGAGCTACCACCGCAGGCAAGGACGGATCATTCCGGTGCGCCGCGGACTGTATGCGACCGTACCGATGGGAACCGACTCGGCATCCGCTCCCGTAGATCCGTATCTGCTGGCGGCGAAGATGACCGAGGACGCGGTGCTGGCCTACCACACGGCGCTGGAGTTTCACGGCAGAGCCTACTCCGTCCACTGGAGACTGGTGTACGTCTCGATCACCAAGTCCCTTCCGGTGGTGTTCCGATCGAACGAATTCCGGCGGGCTCCGGTGCCGGCACCGCTCATGGCGAAGGGCGCGGAGATGTTTGGCGTCGCACGACACAGTCGGTCCGGGGTGGATCTCCGAGTGACCAACCACGAACGAACCCTGGTCGACGCGCTGGATCAGCCGGATATGGCCGGAGGTTGGGAAGAGATCTGGCGATCTCTGGAATCGGTGGAATTCTTCGATCTGGATCAAGTCATTGAATACACCCGTCTGCTGGAGAATGCGACCACGGCCGCCAAGGTGGGGTTCTTCCTGGAACAACGCCGGGAAGCCTTGATGGTCGAGGAGGTCCATCTCGCTTCGTTACGCAAGCTGTGCCCGCGTCAGCCTCACTATCTGCTGCGCAGCAGGCGGAGGGATTGTCACTGGGTCAGAGATTGGAACCTGATGATCCCTGCCGAGATCCTGAATCGAACGTGGGCGGACGTGCCGTGAGATTCTCTACATCGGAAATCCTGGCGACGGCCAGAGCCAGCGCGTTCAACGCGACCGTCGTTGAGAAGTCCCTGCATCTGGTGCACCTCTTGAACGTCCTCGGCTCGCATCCGTGGCTTCGGGGTAAGTGGGTCTTGAAGGGCGGAACGGCCTTGAACCATCGACTCTCATCCGCTGGGGAACTTTCAAGCCAAGCGTGTCCCTGTGCTCGAGCTGCACGAACTCGCAGCGGGCAAGCTCGCAGCGCTCCTGTCTCGCAGACAGGCGAGAGATCTGTTCGACTGTCATCGGATTCTCCGTGCGTGCCATCTCGATCGCGACCGGCTCCGTATCGCTTTCGTTGTGTTCGGAGGAGCGAACCGGAAGGACTGGAGGACCGTATCGGTCGATGATGTGGACTACGATGGCTTGAAATTGGCGCGGCAGCTTGGTCCTACGCTTCGCTCACGTACACCGCAAGATCAAACCTCGATGACGGCATTCGGCACGAAGCTCGTTGAGGAGCTTCGCCAGTCCTTGTCGGCCGTGCTGCCCCTTGCCGCTGCGGAGCGCGCATTCCTCGATCTGCTGCTGGAGCGAGGAGAAATCGACGCGACGATGCTCACCTCGGATGCGGCCTTGCAGCAGCGCATCCATGCCCAGCCTCTGCTCGCATGGAAGGCACTCAACGTGCGTCGTCACCAAGGACTGTCCTGACGGTCGCCCTTGCGTATGCGATGCTGCCGTCCGCGCGATGGCTCATCTGCTGAAGACCACCTGCACCGCCGTGCTGGTGAACAGCGAGCCATCGGCCTCGCTGACGTCCCGAACTTCGATGCGAACCGGCCCGATGGATTGGGAGTTCGCCAAGGTGATCGACTTCGAGAACGTGCCGTGGGCGCCCAGATCGCCTTCCACCATGATCCAACCCCGGTCGATTACGGCACCGCCGTCGCTGTAGACCCGATACGTCAGGTTGTTCTCGAACGGTACCGTGCTGATCCACCCGCGGACCTCGACGTTCGTCCCCACGACAGCTCCGCTCGTCGGCGACTCGATCACGATCTGCGGTTGCAGCGGACGCCGAGCCGCCTCCGAAGCTTCGAGCTGGACTTGTACCGAGACCCGAGCCAGCGCAGAGCCGTCGCCCTGGCGCACGTCGACCACTTCAATGCGTCCCGGTCCAGCGGCGCCCGCGACGAAGCTGACGGGCGAGGCGAACGTCCCGAGAGTGACCGAATCCGCGTCGACGGGGATCCTCCCCAAGCCGATCACACCGCCCCGAGCGTCATAAACCAGGTAGGCCAGGCCATCGGCGGACGGGTGCGTCGTACTGCCCCGCACCTCGATGCCCGTCGCGATCGTCTCCCCCGGCAGCGGAGAAGCGATCACGACGGCCCGAGTCGGTACCAGCCGGCGCCCGCTCAGCGTGAACGCGCGGCTGGTTGCGATCGATGGGCAGCACAGCCCGTCGCCCGGACCGTGCGCGTCCATCGCCACGAAGATGTGGCCGCCCGAGATGGCGAGGCTCTTCACGCGTACGCGGTCACCCAGGAACTGGCGTCCCGCCTGTACCGGCGTGCCTTCCCGGTCGCCCACCGCTATCAAGTGGATGAACGTGCCGCTCCCGCCGGTGTTGACGAAGGCGACGACAGCCGCATCGGCGACATCGTCGCCGTCCAGGTCGCCAAAGGCGAGGAGATCGCCGATCAGGCCGGCTTCCACCCGCTCCGCCGCACCCACGCCATACCTGATCGATCCCTGTCCCCCGCGGAATCGAATCGGCGTCTCCTCGTCGCCGAGTAGCGGCAGTTGGTAGTGGCCGTTACGGAGCTGTTGAAGCGTCAGACGCCGCAACTCACCGTTCGTGAGCGCCGTGTCTTCCTCCTGGGCGAGAGCCGGCGGCGAGCTCACGAGCAGTCCAACCGCGAGAGTCGTGGCCACGAATCCTGTCTGCAGGTATGCACGTCGGGTCTTCATTGCTCAGATTCGTCAGTGCTAAGGGCTGGCGATGAGCTCGAAGGCGAACAGGCTGGCCGATCTCATCCTGAAGCGCAGGGTGACCGCCTGTCCGTCGCGGTGGCCCAGGTCCTCGCCGCCCTTCCACGCGACGATGCGGTCGGTCTCGTCTCCCGCCAACGGAACGCAGTCGGCAAAGCTGCGGCCCGGCAGTGCCTTGCCGTGGCCGCCTGACCTGCGGCTCTCGGCCGCCTCCACCCGGATCTCTCCCCCTTGGGTCGTGCGGTAGTTGAGGCGGAGCCTGCGGCCGTCGAACAGCAGGGGCAGCGTGGTGAACCTCCCGGCCTCGTCGGCGATGAGCGCCGTGATGCGCTCTTTCGTCCAGAGCGCGTAGGCCTTCTTCATCGCGTCCCAAGTGTGCCGGTTCCTGGGGTACTTGTGAGGGTAACGGGCTCCGCCGTAGGGCAAGCCGACCTTGCCGCCCGGCAGCGGGACCAGGTCGATGCTCGCCGTCACGAAGCCGGCGTCCCAGGACCTCGGATCGTCCGCCGGCAGGATGGAACCGCCGGGAATCCGGGTCCAGCTCACCGTGTCGACGCTGCTGAAGGCGCGGATGTCGGACGAGTCGTCGGCGTGATGATAGAGGGCGGGAAACAGGAAGTGGTGGTCGGTGGTGCCGGGATACCGGGTCTTGCCGTTCGTGTACCAGTCATCCGACGGGTGCAGGTCGGCACCGGGATGGATGATCGTTTCCGCCAGCGGCCAATGCCTGAAGTCCCTGGTCTCGGACCGGCCTATGCTTCTCCGTCCGTCGTACCACTGGGTCTTCAGGAACCAGACGTAGCTCTGGCGGTTCGTGTCGTAAGAGACGACGTTCTGGGAGTCGCTGTAGAGGATCATGAGCGGTTGACGCAGCACGTTCCAGCGGATGCCGTCCGGAGATACGGCCCCGTACCGGGCGAGCCGAATGACAGGCGTCCGGTTCGGTCCGTCGAAGGACAGCGCCGTCGGATCGAAGCCTTCCGGGTGGTTCTCCTCGAACTCGCGCAACACTTCCTGCCGGTGCCCGGCAAACTCGGGCTTGGTGGAACGCCCTTGAAACACCATCTTGAATCTCTGGCGTTCCGGGGCGACGGGATCCTCGAATACTCCCGGAAAGGGGCCCCATGCCTCGACGTCGGGGCAGTCGGACAGGTCGAACGTGCATGCCGTTCTGTTCCGCCAGGAGTACCCGTCGTCCGACTCCGCGTGAAACACACCGCCGTCGAGCAGGCTCGCGTAGGGTTGCCCGAGGGGAATCGGTCGGTACCAGGTCCGATAGAAGCCCTGCGAATGGCAGACCTGACCCGGCGGTTCATGGTTCGGGATGGTGTCGCCTCGTTCCGCCTTGCAAACCGAGATGCGGACACCCTCCGGTACGTCGTACGGGACCATCACCGCATCGATCGGGTCGGTGGTGTACTCGCCGTGCTCGTCGGTGACTCGTACCGGTTCCCCTGTTTCCCGCGTGACCCAGGTAAACCCTCCCGACACTTCCGAGGACAGGACGTAGCGCCAGTCGGTAAAGAGGTGAGGTCCCGGCGCGAGCGGCAGGCTCCACTGCCTCTCCTTGAAGGAGCCGCGCGTATCGCGGGCCCGGTTGTAGAAGCGCCGCAGTATCTCGCGGCCCTTGGGTCCGCCGTCCAGATCCTGCATGGACTTGCCTCCGCGAGCGCTACGGTAGCGCGGAGGCCGGGAGATCCTCCAGCCGGAAGCGGTAGCCGTTCACGTAGCAGTTGTGGCCCCGGTCGGGCTGCAGCCAGGCGAGCGCGTCGGAGCCGACCGGCATGCCGTTGCCGAAGTAGTCGACGGCGAAGCACTCGCCGTCGCCGAACGCCACGGGAATCGGCTTGCCCCAGTCGCCGGCGTCGCGGCAGTACTCCAGTTCCAGCAGGTCGCGCTCCTGGAAGGCGTCCGGGAACCCGTCGCGGTCGTGGCGCCACCGGTAGCGGTAGTCGGGCAGCCAGCGGTTGCCTGTGATGTCCAGATGAACCGACCGCCACACGCTGCGGCCGGCGTTGCCGGGACGCACGTAGGTGGGCAGCCGCACGCGCATCGGGTAGTGCTCGGGACGCGGCAACTCCCGGTACGCGAATGCGCAGCCGAAGGCGTTGCACGGGACATGGCTCACCGGCGCCAGGTCGATCGCCGGGTAGTGCAGGACCTGCGTGCCGTCCACGGAGACGCGCAGCGTCCCCCGCGAAAGCTCCATGCGGTAGCGGTGCCACGACCTGCCGTCGACCGGTACGCGGCTGTGGCCGGGGCTGTGCTCCAGGTCGAGGTGGTCGGGGAAGACGCGCAGCCAGCCGGCGCCGCGCAGGCCGATGCTGCACGCCTGTCCGGCGTTGGCCAGGCAGCGCAACTCCGCTTCGATGACCACGCGCGCCGACTGGTCGTCGGCCGGCATGAGGTAGAACTGCACGAACGATCCCGGCCGGCGCTCGGTGTCCAGCACCAGCCCGTCGCCGGTGAGCTCCGCCGCCGCGCCACCCTCCCCGTAGCGGCAGGACGACACGCGGTAGTCGGGCAGCGCGCCCAGGTCGCCGCGCCAAGCCACGCTGTTCGCGCGGCCGCCGACGTTGCGGTAGGCCAGCAGGTGCGTCCCGCCGCCGAGGTCGAACGCGGCCGGCCAGTGGCCGATGAAGGGGGTGGGGAGCGGCCGGCCCCAAGTGCGTCCGCCATCTGCGGACACCGCGGCGAACATCGGGAAGTTGGCGTAGTGGTTCTCGCGCATGAGGATGATCAGGCGGCCGTCGGCCAGCTCGGCCAGGCACGATTCGGCGAGCTGGAGCGGGCAGTCGTCCGGCACCACCGGGTCGCCGTACGGTTCCCACGTCTCGCCGCGATCGGTCGAGCGCAGCAGCCGGTTCAGGCCGCTGTAGACCACCAGGTCGCCGGCGCGCCGCTCCAGGACGGCGCCGTCCTGGCGGAACTCCAGGTCCCGCGCCATGCGGATCGGCGCGGACCACGTGATGCCGGCGTCATCGCTGAAGTGGATCACCGGCGTGGTGGGCTTGCGCTCCGGCCACTCCTCGGTGAAGTAGTGCATGAGCACGCGGCCGTCGCGCAGCGCGGTGAGGTAGAGGCCGCCGGTGGCCACGAACGGCAGCTCGCGGTCGAAGTCGCCCTCCACCAGGGTGGCCGGCGCCGTCCAGGTGCGGCCGCGGTCGTCGCTCACCATCGTCACCACCCGCTGCCAGCGGGACGCGCCGTGGCCATATGCCTGCTTGACGCCCAGCACCAGCCGACCGGCCGGGGTCAGGCACATGCCGGGGAATCCCTGCCACGTGTCGGGATCGCGCGCCACGAACGCGGTCCCGGTCTCAGGAACGCTCTTCATGCTCTCTCTCCCGTCAATAGCGAGGCGGGCCGGACCCATCGGGCCCGGCCCGCCGTCGGGTCAGTGCGACCCTATGGTCGCCGCGAACGGACTACAGCTTCGTCCCGGTCTGCTCCAGGAAGCGGTCGAGCGCGGTGTTGTAGATCTCCACCAGCCGATCGGCGCCGGCGTTCACCAGCTCCTGCTGAAACTGCCCCCATTCGCTCATCGGCCGCTGCCCGTGGGTGAACTTGACCACGTTCTCGTCCACCAGCGTGGACAGCACGCCTTCGAGCTGGATCTTCTCATCGAGCTCGTCCGCCGTGAACGGGAACTTCGGCTCAGGCGTGTCGTTCCAGGCGCCGAACTCCCGCAGCTTCTCGATCCAGATCGCATCGATGAACTCCCCGGTGTAGGTCGGCAGGGTGTGGTCGCGATACACGATCAGGTCCGACTTGCCCCACATAATGCGCGGCGAGGTGCGCCACAGCCGGCCGAACCCGTACTCCGTCGCCCGCGTGCCGTCCGGGTCGGCCTGGCGCACGTCTTCCGGCCATCCCACCAGGTTCATCAGCCAGATGCCGCCCCAGGGCGAGTCGTCGTCGGCGGCATGGGCGACGCCTTCCTCGCCGAAGCGCAGCAGGTTGGCCCCCTCGTCGGTGTAGGCCCAATCGGAGGCGCGTACCGCCGCGTCCTTGTTCTCGGAGGTCGCGCTGATCACGAACGCGCCGCTTGACCGCGACGGCGTGCGGATCCTGCCGCGGGTGCCGAAGATCACCGGCGGCATGACGTGGAAGTCGCCGGCGTCCTGGTACGCGGGGCGCTGCCCGTTGTTGTACCAGCCGATCCAGCTTCCGTGCATGCTGCCGATGAAGGCGCCGGCGCGCTCCTCCTCCAGCCAGATGCGCTTCTGATCCTCCTCGGGCATGGTGGCCCAGTTCGGGAACAGGATGCCCGAGGCGTGCAGTTGCCGGATGAAGTCGATCGCGACCAGGAACCGGTCCATGGTCGGGCCGTACTCGTAGCGGTTGTCCTCGTTGAAGTAGATGCGGTTGTAGGTGCCGAACTGCAGCGCGATCGGCGAGACGATCCAGCCGCGCGGGCCGATGCCGCGCCGGTTGGTGAGGATCGGCTCGGAGCCGCCGTTCATGGCCAGGTGACTGGCCCGGAACAGCTCGAACAGGCCTCCCGGCGTGCGGGCCACGTCGTCGAGCGTGTCCGCGTCGTAGCCGGCGTCGGCCAGCAGGTCGGTGCGCAGCAGGATGTTCGAGTTGGGCGCGCGCAGCCCCATGTTCACGAACGGCTGCGTGTAGACGCGTCCGTCATCCGAGTACTGCAGGATGCCCGGGATCTCGTCCACCAGGGCCCCGAGCCCCGGCATGGCGCCGGCCTCGATCTCCGCCAGGGTGTCGACGAACAGGGCGCCCTTGAACTGGTCGACCGCGTTGGTCAGGGTCTGGTCCAGCACGCTGGCGATCTCGGGCATGTCGCCCGACGCCATGAAGGTGGCCATCTTGGCGTCGTAGTCGCTGCGCGGGATGTTGATCGGCACGAAGTTGGTGCCGGTCAGCTCGCCCCAGAGCTCTGCCAATCGGGTCTCGGCGACCCCGTCGTAGGCGAAGTCGTTGACGAACTCGACCAGCGGCAACTCCCCGGCCGCGGTGCCGGTCTGGCCCGCCGCCCCGGCGCCGAGCGCGCCGCCGCACAGCAGGGCGGCGGCGATGGCGATGCGTATCGTTCTCGTTCTCATCTGGTTCCTCCTCCAGATAGTGAGTGCGAAGCGATGGTTTGAGGTCCGGTCCTCACCTCCTTTCGGCTCAGCCACGGAGCGAGCCCACGAGTATGCCGCGCACGAAGTAGCGCTGCGCGAACGGGTAGACCAGCAGTATCGGGATGACCGTGATCATGGTCATGGCCATCTTGATGGACTTCAGGAAACCGAACGTGAACAGGTCGTAATCGGTGACCTCGCGCGCCGCTTCCGTGTAGTAGTTCTCGTCGGTGAAGTTCTGCAGGTCGCCGCCGAAGTCGGAAAGGACGACGAAGCGGCGCAGGATGAGGGTCAACGGCTGCTTTTGGAGATCGTTGAGATAGATCAGCGGGCGGAAGAACTCGTTCCACATCGACACCGCCGCGAACAGGCCGATGGTGGCGATGATCGGCTTGATCAACGGCAGGACGATGCGGGAGTAGACGACCAGCTCGTTGCCGCCGTCCAGGTGCACGGATTCCTTGAGCTCGTCGGGGACGTTCTCCTTGATGTAGACCCGGAACAGGAAGATGTAGAACGGCACCACCGCGGTCGGCAGCACGATCGCCCAGATCGAGTCCAGCAGGCCGAGCTGCCGCACCCACAGGAACGTCGGGATCATGCCGCCCTCGAAGAACATCATGACCAGCAGCAGCACGGTCACCAGCCCGTGCAGGCGGAAGCGGCGGTCGGCCAGCACGTAGCCGGCCACCGAGGACAGCACGATGACCAGCATCGAGTAGGTGGCCGTATACAGGATGGAGTTCCAGTAGGCGCGCAGGATGATGGTGTTGCGCAGCACGTTCTGGTACGAGCGGATGTGGAAGCCGACGGGAAAGGCGCGCACGTTGCCGTAGGAGATCTGGATGTAGTCGCTGGTGGACAGCGCGAACATGTACAGGAACGGGTAGAGGGCGGCGGCGGCGATGAGCGCGCACAGCAGGTAGTTGCAGCCGTCGAACAGGCGCGAGGAGAGCGGCTGCCGGACTCCCTTCACTGGCCGCGCCTCCCTTACCAGAGTCCCTCGCCGCGCAGCCGCTGCACGATCTTGTGGGTGGAGAGGACGATCGCGAACGCCATCATGCTGTTGAGCAGGCCGATCGCGGTGGCGTAGCTGAACTGCAGCCCCTCGATCCCCCGCCGGTAGACGTAGGTGGCGATGATGTCCCCGGTCTCGTAGGTGCCGGGATTCTGCAGCAGGAACGCCTTCTCGAAGCCGATCTGCACCAGGTTGCGGGTGTTGAGGATGAAGAGGATGGTAATGGTCGGGATCAGGGCCGGAACGGTGACGTGCAGCGCCTGCTGCCAGCGCCCGGCGCCGTCGACGCGCGCCGCCTCGTAGAGCTCGGCGTTGACGCCGGCAAGCGCCGCCAGGTAGATGATCGTCCCCCAGCCGAGCTCCTGCCAGATGCTCGACACGACGTAGAGCGGACGGAACCAGCGCGGATCGATGAACACGTCGCGCCGCTCGCCGGTGAACAGCTCGATGATGTCGGTGGCGATGCCGCGCTCCCACTCGAAGAGCTGGAAGATGATGCCGACGATCACCACCGTCGACACGAAATGCGGCAGGTAGGTGAGCGTCTGGATCGACCGCTTGAAGGCGGAGTTGCCGATCTCGTTGAGCAGCAGGGCGAAGACGATCGGCGCCGGAAAGGTGAAGACGATGCTCCAGAAGCCCAGCAGGACCGTGTTCCTGATGATCCGGAACGCGAACGGATCGCTCAGGAACTGGGCGAAGTACTTGAATCCGACCCAATCGGCGCTCCAGAAGCCGCTGACCAGGTTGAAACGCCGGAAGGCGAAGCTGATGCCCCAGATCGGGATGAAGTGGAACAGCACCGCCCACGCCATGACGACCGCGATCATCAGGTAGAGCAGGGGCGTTGCTCTGATCGAACGGATCAGCTCCGCCCGGCGCCCGGGACGCCGCACGGTGCCGACCGCCGGCCGCCGATCCTGTATCAGCGTTCCATGGTCAGCCATAGCGGGTATCGCGACACGGTACCGGCCTGCGCTATCGCGGGCAAACGACGCGCCGCATCACCACTCGATGCGCGAGGCACGCGGAAGACGGGTTGCGTGGCGGCTTGCGTCGTGTGGGGAATGCACCCCCGCGTCTGCCGGCGATTCCCGCGTCCGTACAGCGGTCCGACGCGCCCGGGCGGGTCGATGGCCATCACCGTGTCGCCGCGCCATGAGACCAGATACTCGTCTCCGAGCACGCCGACCCGCTCGTCATGCTCGCGCAGCGGGAAGCGGATCGTGACCACCTGTCCCGGCGCGAGACCGCCGACGTGCACGTAGCCGTCGTTCCAGTGCCAGCGGCCGGGCGCATCCACCGCAATCTCGTCTGCGGCAACGCCGTCGGGGGTGCGTACGGCAAGCGATCCACCCTGACGCATGACCACCTCGACCGCGCCCTCGCTCGGAATGTGGCTCCGCACCTCGGCCCACGGGGTCGAACGGTCGAACAGCAGGTTGACGCGGACGGCGTTTCGCGTCGCTCGCACCGCGTGATGCCACAGGAGGAACAGCCCGTGTACCCCGTGCGCGTTGCAGCAGCCCATCCACCAGTGGCCGCGCCGCGTGTCGACGACGCCGTTGGGGGCGCTGCCGCCGGAGAACGCGCCGGGAAGCACGTCGCATACACCTTCGCGCTTGAGCTGCGCCGGCGGACATGCGGCGATGAAATCGGCGGCCTCGGATGAGGTCAGCTTCGGTACCTGTCGCTCCCAGGCGGCGTCGACGAACTGGGACTCGACCAGGTGGTTGCGCCCGAAGCGCTCGGCCTCGCCCCAGAATCCGTGCCGTCCGGAACGGGCGAGCTGAATGGCGATGTCGATCATGTCGGTGATGCCGCAGGTCTCGCAGGCGTTGAGGCCGACGAACTCCGGGAACCAGCCGAAGCGGGTGCCGGTCGTGCAGGCGAAGCGGTAGACGGTCTCTGCCCACCGCACCAGGTCGGCCTGTCCCGAGAAGAGGCCCCACTGCAGCACGCCTGCGGCGGTGGCCACCCGGCTGTGGAAGTGACCGCGAAAGCTCCCGTCCGGCCCGAAGTCACAGGCTTGCTCGACCACGTAGCGCGCGATCCCGTCACAGAGCGCCGCGGCTTCGTCGTTGCGGGCGCCCGTCGCCAGGTACTGCACGATCGGCCGCAGGATCGGGGCGGCCGCGCACATGGCGCCGGTGCCGGCAGGCTCGGCGTCGCCGTCCCACCCGCCCCGCGTGTAGAACAGCTCATCGGCATCCGTCGGGCGGTCGCGCGCCGGCACCGGGTAGTAGCAGGAGCCTTCGCGCCACACCGCGATGCTCGCAAGGCCGTGGATGAGCGCGTCGATCCGCCGGCGCAGGCCGGCGCGTTCCGCGGCGTCGGTGCTCTGCTGGTAGCAGGTCACGAACGCCATCAGGCAGGCGCGCTGTCCCCAGAACTCGGCCACGGGCGGACGCGGCCGCCTGGTCGGACGGGGCCGGAAGTCGGGCTCGGGTATCCAGCACAGACCCTGCTCCCCCTGGTACGAGGCGACCAGCTCCTTGAGGCGGACGTCGACGTCGCTTCCAAGGTCGCATCCGGTCATCTCGCGCGCCAACACCAGCGCGTCGACGGCGCGGCCGGCGCCGTCGCAGTGGTCCCAGTAGGTGTGATGGCTCAGCACCGGCGGGTCGAGCTGCAGCCGGCAGTCGAAGTACGGAGTGAAGCGCAGCGCGGGATCGACGTTGCGGGTCAACGCGTTGAGGGCGAGCTCGGCGCGTTCCACAAGGTCCAACGAATCCGGCCTGTCCTGCGCGCGCGGCATGCTGCGAACCGTACGTCGCGCGCCGGCCCTGGTCGAGTGACCGCCCGTGACCTCGCCGGCACCGTATGATGGCTTGGTCCGAGGAGGATCGCACCCGTGGCAAAGCACCTGTTCATCGACGACCGCTTCGTCGCGGAGACGTCCGGGCTGACCCGGCGCTTCCATGAGGCGCGGAAGTGCGAACGTAACCCGGTCATCTGCGCCGACCGGCCGTGGGAGAAAGACGCGGCCTTCATCGACTCGGCGATGGTCGTCTACGACGAGGCGTCCGGCCGCTTCCGCGCGTGGTACCAGGGCGGCGCCTGCTACGGCCCGGACGACGGCTCCAACATGTGCTACGCGACCTCAGTGGACGGCATCGACTGGCACAAGCCGTCGCTCGGCGTCGTCGAGTTCGAGGGGAGCACGGACAACAACATCGTGCTGTCGGCGACCTGCATGATGCACGATCCCGCGCCGATCATCGATCCGGCGGACCCCGATCCGCGGCGCCGCTACAAGGCGGTGTGGTGGGGTGGTCGGCGCGACGCTGCGCGGGAGGGCGGCTGGCTGCTCGGCCACTGCGTCGGCTTCTCCGCGGACGGCATCCGCTGGCAGGAGCATCCCGACAACCCGGTGTGGCTCGGCGACGCCGAGGTCGCTGTCCCGTTCGGCCTGGAGCGCACCGGCGGGCGTCTGGTGATGTACTCCAGCGCCGACGGCTACGGCATGCGGGTCACGGCCCGCAGCGAGAGCGACGACTTCGTTCGCTGGGACCTGCCGCCCACGCCGGTGTTCGTGCTGGACGACGATGATCCGCCCGGCACCGAGGCGGCCGGCCTTGCGGCCACCGACTACGAGGGGACCCACGTCGGCATGCTCTGGGTCGCCCGCAACCTGCCCGAGCCGGGCCGGGAGGAGTGGCGGCGGATCGTCGAGCGCAACAAGCGGCAAGGCTTTTTCGGGCCGCCCATCAAGATGAACAACGTCCGCTGCCGGGAGATGCACACCGAGCTGGTGACAACCCGGGACGGTGTGCGCTGGGACCGCATCCACCGCGAGCCGCTGATCCCGCTGGGCCCGGAAGGGAGTTGGGACGAGACGCTGCTGCTCGCCGCCCGTCCCCTCGTGCACGGCGACGAGGTCTACCTCTACTACACCGGCTACGGCCGCGCCACGCCGACGCCGGACGCGACCGGTCCGGAGCGCATCCAGCCGTGGAACATCGAGACGGGATTGGCGACGCTGCGCCTGGACGGCTTCGCCTCGCTCTCCACCGAGGGAGCCGGCGTCCTGGTCACCGAGCCGTTCACCGCCGTCGGACCGGCGGTCGCCGTCAACGCCGACGTCCGCGGCGCGCTGCGGGTCGAGGTGCTCGACGGGGAAGGCCGGCCCATGCCGGGTCTTGCGCGTGATGAGGCGCAACCGATCGCCGGTGACCATCTTCGCGCGCGGGCGGCGTGGTCATCCGGAGCAGACCTGGATTCCGTGCGGAAACGCACCATTCGTCTGAAGGTGTACGTCGAGCGCGGCGACCTGTACTCGCTATCCATCGTCGACGATGAGAATCAGGTGCTCCTCCACGGCATCGACGACGCGTATGCCGGCTTTCCCGACGACGAAGAGGCGGCAACCCTGCGGAGGATCGGACCGGGGTAAGAGCTCGCGCGAAGGGGGCTGCCTACTCGTGCGCGACCCTGAACGCAAAGAGGCCCATGTTGAGGATCTCGAAGCGCAGGTAGACCGGCTTGCCGGCCAGCGCCGACAGGTCGGGGTTGCCGTTCCAGGTGACCGGCATGTCGGCCCTGGTGCCGCGCAGCGCGTCCGAGTCGTCCAGGCTGAAGCCGGGGTAGGGCTGGGACGATCCGTAGTGCCCGCCCAGCGGCGGGTGGCGGGCGATCTCCACCCGCATGAGCTGTTCGTGCCACGGCTTCTGCGGCATCGCCGTGTTGAGCCGCAGCCGGTTGCCCTCCAGGATGAACTCGCGCGTCAGCAGGTAGCCGGGCCGGTCGCCGGCGCGCTGCTCGACGAAGCGGTCGACCCTGGCCGTCGCCACGGCGATCCCCGCCTGGTTCTCGGCCTCGTACTGGAGCTTGGGGGTGCCCGAGTAGTAGACGAGCATGTCCTCGCCCCGGATGACGGGCGGGCAGGTGACGACGACCTGTCCCGCGTCCCAGTCGCCCTCACGCCCGCGGGCCAGGTAGGGCTCGCGGGTATGGAAGCGCTCCCAGTTCACGCCGTCCCTGCTGGTTGCCAGCCGGACCTCGTTCGACCCGGTGACGTCGCCCTCCATCGCCGCGTAGAACATCAGGAACAGGTCCCCATGGCGGAAGACCGTGCACGAGTCGTAGTCGGGGGTGTCCAGCTCGTCCGGGAACAGGCACGTCCGCGGGTAGGACCAGTGCTCGAAGTCCGGGCTGGTCATCACCGCCACCCGCCGGCGCTGATGGCGCTCACCGCTCTGCCCGCCCCGGAGCTCCCTGCGCCCGGAGCCGTACAGGTGGATGGGCCGGCAGTAGAGCAGCCATTGCCGCGCGCGCGGATCGTACACGACGTGATTCATGCAGTCGCTGTGGTAGTCCAGGATCTGCTGAGGCGGTTCGGGCAGGCTCCAGCGCAGCCCGTCGGGCGAGTAGGCGACGGTCACGACGCTCCGCAGCCCTTCCTGCGGGTGCGGCAGCGCCTCCACGTGCACCATCAGGTAGCGGCGCGCGGGGTCGGGCTCCTCGGGGTCCCTGATGACCTGCGTGCCCTGGGTGCGCTTGCGGTAGGTGCCGGTGTAGACGACGTTGGATACCGGGTAGCCGGGATAGTCGCTCACCTGGAGCGCAGGCTTCTCCCAGTTGATGCCGTCGTCGCTCTCGGCGTATGCCACGTGATACGGGGGGCCGCCGGCGCCCCAGTAGTTGCTCTCCGAGAAGCACTGGTACCACATGCGGTAGCGGCCGAAGTCGTCGTCCCACAGCACGTGCGCGCCGATCCCGGTGTCGCCCTCCCACGGCTTCTCCATGACCAGGATCGGGTTGCGCAGGTGCTTCGCCGGCGGGTGCAGGACGCGGCGGAGCCCCCAGCGGTCCTCGACGATGTAGTCGTCGACGAGAAGCTGCGGCTCGGTGCCGATCCGCAGCGGCTCGCCCCGGAAGTAGCTCATCGGCACTGACATGGCGAACATGATACGACGGAGCTTGCCGCCCGGTTCGGTTGTCCGGGGCGAGGGGCCGCGCTAAGCTCGGCGGATTACCACCCGACAGGAGGGTCACATGAAGAAAGCGCACACCATGACAGCACTCACCGTGACATGGGCGCTCGCCTTCGTTTCGTTGGGGCCGGCTGCCGGCTTCGCAGCCGGGCAGGAAGCCGCCGAGCCCGAGGGCCCGATGGAGATCACCTGGATGGGCCTCTACGCCCACAACGTCGAGGAGGGCAACCCGATCCAGGCGCTCCTGGAGGAGAAGTTCGACGTCAAGTTCATCAACACGTTCGCCGAGTACCGGGAGCAGGAGGCGAACCGCCTGCGCGTGGCCGCCGATGAGCACCCGGAGGCGATGTACACCTGGGGCTACGATCGGCTGGAGTTCTTCCTGAAGGGAGCGTTCCGCACCATTCCCCGGTCGATGATCGAGGAGCACATGCCGCTGTACACCGCGTCGATGAACAAGCTCGGCGCCGGTTCCTGGTACTACGGCCTGGCGCCGGGCACCAGCGACGAGTACTACGCGCTCCCGCGCCGCGAGGACTACGCCGCCAACTGCGGCCGCCTGTACACCATCCGTCATGATTACATTGAGGCGGTCGCGCCGGAGCTGCTGCCGGAGGCGCTCAATCCCGACGTCCCGTTGGAGGACTTGGCGCCGACCACGGGGCCGGGTCACTTCCTGCGCTGGCTCGACCACTACACGTGGGAGCAGCTCGAGACGCTGATCCACGCGCTCGCCACCGGCGATCCCGACGGCAACGGGCGCAACGACACCGTCGCCGTGGGCATCATGGGCGAGCTGCCCTGGGACCATACGTGGGGCACGGGCCTGGTCTTCAACCCGCACGGCATCTCCGGCGTCGACAACTACTCGGAGCCGGATGGCAACACGGTCTGGGTGGACACCTCGTCACGCAGCCTGGCGGCGTTGAAGGTGCTGCAGGGCTGGTTCCAGGCCGGCTACATCGACGGCGAGCTGCCCGCGGTCAACCGCCAGCAGGTGGAGACGCAGCTCGTCGAGGGCCGTATCGCGATCAACGGCCGCCCGGCCAGCGTCGTCACCCAGAACTGCGGCCGCCGCCTGGAGATCGGCGGCCGTGCCCAGCTCTGCAACACGGCGGTGGACGAGAACCCGAACGCCCGCTTCGTCACCGTGCTGCCGCCGCTCGGGCCGGACGGGACCACCACGTGCCGGCAGCGCAGCCTGGCGATGCCGTTGAACGCCGTGGCCGGAGGGTTCACGGTCCGACACGACGTATCCGACGAGAAGCTGGCCCGCATCCTGCAGATCTACGACTACACCAACTTCGATCCGGAAGGGATGATCATCAGCTACTTCGGGATGCCGGGCGAGGACTTCGAGTGGGCCGGCGAGCCTTGGAACTCGCGGGCCGTGCGCACGACGCTGGGCGACACGGACCAGAGCGCGCGCGGTATCCTGTTCTACAACGCATACAGCCGCCCCTCCGAGCTCGAGCAGTACAACTACGACGAGTTCGGCGCCAGGGACTACGCGGAGTTCCGGGTGCCGGGAGGCAAGTACGCCGGGCTGTCACCGTACGCGTACCGGGAGGACATCTTCCAGCAGACGGACTACGCCGTCCTGCGGGCGCAGTCCAGGAGTGCGTTGAACACCCTCCGGGACGAGTTCTTCTGGAAGGCGATCACCACCGACCTCGACATCGACGCGGAGTGGCCGGGCTACGTCGATGGTTGGATGAACGCGGGCGGCCGCGAGGTGCTCGCAGAGCTCGCGAAGGCGCCGACCGTGGCGGACATCCGCGCCGGCCGCGTGACCCCTCCGTAACGACGGAGCCTTCGTCGACGAGCAAGAGGGGCGCCTGCGGGCGCCCCTCGTTCATGTGGGGACGCGACCATCCGCATCGGCTCACCCGCGGATGCACCACGAGTAGAGCCGTGCGTGCCGCAACTCGAACCTGAGTCGTACGGTGCGGCCGGACAGCTCGGTCAGATCGCCGCGGGCGCGCCAGCGAACCGGCAGATCGAGTCCACCGTCCGCGGCATCCGCGGCCGGATCATGGGTGAGCCCTTCGCACTCCGCGGCTGCATAGCCCGGAATCGGGCCGCCGCCGGCGTCCTGTACCTCAACGGCGATGCTGCCGCGCCCGGACTCGCAGCCGGCGAACGCCTCGGCCCAGACCGCTTCCGCAGGGCCTGTCGAGGAGCCCGGCCCGTGGATGCGAGCCCGCACGGTGAGCCGGGTGCCGCCGAGCGTGAACGGCGTGGTGAGCACGGATCCCGGAGCGGTCGCCTGCAGCGAGCAGAAACCGTCGGGCGACAGGTGGGCCAGGCCGATGCGGCCGTCGTGGTCTTCCGCGAACGCGTTGTGCGGCACGCCGAACCCGGAGTAGTAGATCAGGAGCCTGCCGTCGTGCTCGACCGGCGCGGAGGACGGGTAGATCATGCGGCGGTCGAACTCCTCGCCGGCGCTCCGACTCTCCGGCAGCAGGGGCAGGAACGGCCGGCGGCCGGCGGTGCGCTCCCAGCGCAGGCCGTCCCGGCTGGAGACAAGCTGCACGTCGACGGTCTGTGCGTCGGTGTGGTAGACCCAGAGGAAGCCCAGGTACTGCCCGGCATGAGGAAACGCGGAGAGTCCGTAGAACTGGGTGTCGGGCGGGTCGAGGGCGTCGGGTGCCAGCACGCGCCGGCTGTCGCGCCAGTGGACGAAGTCGTCCGAGACCATCCGCGACACGGTGCGGATCGGCTCCAACGGCGTCTTGTGGTACATCCAGTACCGCCCGGAAGCGGGGTCGCGCATCGCGCTGAACGTGTCGCCGGTCGCCCACACCGCGGGGACGACCGGGTTGCGCCCGTGCGGTAGCCACGCGACGCCGTCCGCTGAGAACGCCGCGTAGATTCCGCGGGCGCCGTCCGGAGGCTCCCCCCAGTACACCATCTTGTAGCGCCGCTCCGGCGCCGGGTCCTCCGGGTCGTGCAGGACGCACACCGTCCACTTCGCGTGCGCGAGCACGATGTTGTTGGCGGTGGAGCCTGAGTGCTCGACCAGCCCGAGCTCCGGCTTCCGCCACCGGACCCCGTCGTCGGAGACGGCGTAGCAGACGTAACCGGGGATGTCCGGCCGCTCCCGCGCGGGCTGCGTGTTGTACCACATCCTGAAGCGCCGATCCGCGTGGTCGAAGATCACGGTCCCCGGCTGCAGGACCAAGTACCCTTCCCACGGCCGGTCGGCGCGCAGGATCGGGTTCTCGGAGGCCTTCACGGCCGCATGCAGGCATCGCCACACGCCCCGGGTCTCGGCGAGCAGCGCGTCGTCCACCAGGAGCTGGACGACTCCGGGAGCTACCGCGGGGGCTCCCACCTCAGATCAGCGGTCCCCGCGGCGCCTTGTCAGTGATCGCGCCTGCCACCCTGAGGTAGTTCTCGCCCACGATCTTGCGGATGTCCGCCTCGGCGTAGCCGCGCGTCACCATGGCCACGGTCGCCCAGTACGGCCAGTTCGTCCAGGCCATCGCCTGCGGCTCGCGCGTGTACGACAGGTACCGGGGGGTATCCTTGATCTGCAGCAGGCCGTCGCCGCTGCGGCGCTCCTCGGCGAAGCTCGACGGCATCTCGTACGCGATCAGTTCGTCCGGCTCCGTGGCGGGGCCGAGGGGCCCTTCGTCGGTGCCGATGCAGACGTGATCGACGCCGATCACGTCCACGGCGTGCTGGAGGTGGCGATGGAAGTTGCCGACCTCGTAGCCGCCGACCAGGTTCGGGGCCACGGTGACGCCGACCAGGCCGCCGCGGTCGGCCACCGCCTTCATCGCCTCGTCGGTGATGTTGCGGCTGGGGCTCTTGCCGGACACCGTCACGCTGCGGCAGCCGAAGTGGGTGCCGATCACCGGCTCCGAGGAAGCGGCGATGATGTCCAGGATCGTCCGGGACCCCGAGTGGGAGAGGTCGATCACCATGCCGAGCTCGTTCATCCTGGCGACCACGGCGCGGCCCTGGTCGGTGAGGCCGCGGTCCCCTTCGGCATAGTGGCCGGACCCCACGACGCTGTGGCCCCCGTTGACCAGTTGGGCGAGGCGGAAACCCATGCCGTAGAACAGGTTCAGGTTCTCCACCGGATCGGCCATCGCGAAGCCGCGGGCGGCCTGCGCGGCCGGATCGTCCGCGGCCACGTCGTAGATCATGTGCGTGTCGGCGAAGTGCCAGTGCACGGCCAGGTTGCCGCGCGCCCGGATCGCAGGGAGTTGCGACAGATCGGTGAGCTTCTCGATCGCGGGCATCCGGTCGTACAGGCAGGTCGACCGCGCCACCGCCTTGACCGCCTCGTACCAATAGCGGGACGGCGCCGGCGCGTCGTCGCGGCCGGAGAAGGTCTTGGGCATGACGTTGTCGGAGCCCAGGTCGACGCCGGCGGCGTCCACGGCGATCCGAAACGCCTCCTGCATCTGCGCCTCGGCGGTGTACTCCAGCGCCCGCCACGACGTCAGGCCGTCGCGGATGTCCACCGCCCGCTGCCGTCGCGCCGCCTCGTCCAGGGAAGGATCCATCCGATCGACGGCCCAGCGCAGCATCGGCGCGGTGTAGAACCAGGCGCGGAAGTTGGTGAACGCATTCCCGCAGTACACGTCGACGACGGTGGCGTCCGCGTGCAGCTCCAGCCCCTGCTGGAGCTGGCTCGGCGTCGGCTGCACCTCGTCCAGGGCGATCTGCCGGGATCGGTCGACGAACTCGCGTGCGAAGGTGCGCGGGTCGGTACGGTCCATCCGCCGATTATAGGGTCTTTCGGAGTGGTGCGCCCGCGGCAGTCAGACGGCCGGCCCAACACCGGTCGCCGGAGCCGGGCGCTACCCCTTCAGCGAGCCGAGCATGACGCCCTTCACGAAGTACTTCTGGATGAACGGATAGAACAGGATAATCGGCCCGATCGTGAGCATGATCGTGGCCGCCTTGACCGATTCCGGCGGAATCTGAGCCAGGCCCGCCTCCTCCAGGTCCACGGCCATCTCCCCCGCGAACTCCGTGAGCTGGTTGAACAGTTGCGCTCTGAACAGGATGTTCCGGAGCAGCATCTGCAGCACCCGCAGCTCCCGCCTGGGCGCGTAGATCATGGCGTCGAACCAGGAGTTCCAGTGGCTCACCGCCGTCCACAGCGCGATCACGGCGATCACGGGCTTTGCCAGCGGCACGATGATCGTGAACAGCACCCGCCAGTAGCCGGCGCCGTCGATGACCGCCGAGTCCTCCATCGCCTGATCGATCGTCATCAGGAAGTTGCGGGCGATGATGATGTAGAAGACCTGGATGGCGATCGGCAGGATCAGGGCCAGGCGGGTATTGTACATGCCCAGGGCGCGGATCAGGAGGTAGGTGGGGATCAGGCCGCCGGAAAAGAACAGCGTCATCAGGTACGCGGCCGTGAGCGGCGTGCGAAACGGCAGGTTGCGCTTGGACAGCGCATACGCGCCGGTGAAGGTCACCACCAGCGTCACCAGGGTGCCGAAGAAGACGCGGAACAGGGTGTTCGCGTACACCAGCCCCACCGGCTCGTGGCCGAACACGAACGCCCAGGAGTCGAGCCGCCAGCGGTCGATCCAGATGTGCAGCCCGCTGCGGTACACGTCGTCGGCGGGCGCGAACGAGTTCAGGAAGGTCGTCCAGAAGGGATAGACGAAGGTGATGGAGAGCAGCAGCAGGAAGATGACGTTGGCGGCGTCGAACAACCTGCTGCCGGGCGACTCTCTGCCGCGTACGACCGCCATTGGAGCTACCAGAGCCCGTATTCGCTGTAGCGCCGCACGATCGCGTTGACACCCAGCACGATGACCAGCCCGCCCACGTTCTTGAACAGCCCCACGGCGGTCGAGTAGCCGTAGTTGCCGTCGACGATCCCGGATCGATAGATGTACGTGTCGAACACGTCGGCGACCTCGTACACCAGCGGGTTGTACAGGTTGAAGATCTGATCGAAGCTCTCGTCCAGCACCCGCGAGACCTGCAGCAGCAATACGATCACGATCACCGGGATCATCGCCGGGACCGTGATGTAGACCGCTTTCGCGAAACGGCCGCTGCCGTCGATTTCGGCGCTCTCGTAGAGCTCCTGGTCCACGGAGGAGAGCGCGGCAAGGAAGACGATCGTACCCCAGCCGACGCTCTGCCACGCCCCGGTCGCGACCAGCATGCCGCGGAACGTGGGGATGTTGGTCATCCACGCCACCGGCTCCAGTCCGACCGCCTGGAACAGGAAGCCGACGACGCCGCGCGACGGCGACAGCACCTCCTTGATGATGCCTCCCAGCACGACCCACGACATGAAGTGGGGCAGGTAGCTGACCGTCTGCACGGCGCGCTTGTAGAAGACGCTGCGCAGCTCGTTGAGGAGCAGCGCCAGGATGATCGGCGCCGGGAAGGCGAAGACGATACGCAGCACGCTCAGCCAGAACGTGTTCCACAGGACGCGAAGGAAGAACGGGTCGTTCGTGAGGCGCTTGAAGTAGGCGAAGTCGTTCCACGGGCTGCCGACGATGCCCTGCACGACGTTGAAGTTCTTGAAGGCGATCAGCGCGCCGTAGATCGGCACGTACTTGAAGAGGATCAGCAGGCTGAAGGAGAGCGACAGCAGCACGTAGAACGTTCGCATCCGGTAGGCGCGGGCGAACGTCTGCCGCCGCAGGATGGCGTCGTACTGTCCGGACAGATCGTCCGAGGCCGTCTGTCTCACGGTCCGAGAATGAGATAGAATGCCACCGCTAGCAAGGACAAACCATGAGCCCGACCATTGACATCGGCACGCGCCTGGAACCGATCGTCGACCGCTACCTGATCGACCGCCTGGACGGCACCCGCCTGGCGCTGCAGCAGCCGCGTGACGAGGGGCCGGTCCTCCGGAGCGACAGGCCGTGGGAGGGGATGATCGGCTACTTCACGGTGCTCAAGGACGGCGACACGTACCGCGCCTACTACCGCGGCAAGAGCGGCGACGGCCCCGACGGCGGACCCGACGAGAGCACCTGCTACGCCGAGTCGACAGACGGCAGCCAGTGGACCAAGCCCGACCTCGGTCTGGTGGAGATCGACGGCTCGCGCGACAACAACGTCATCCTGGGTCCGGAATCGCCAGCGGTACGCCACAACTTCGGCCCGTTCCTCGATACCGGCCCCGCGGCCGGGAGCTTCCGCCTCAAGGCGCTGGCAGGCCTGTTCGATCACGACAAGCTCGACGCCACCACCGGCGGCATGCTGCTGTTCGGCTCCGAGGACGGCACACGCTGGCAACAGCTCCACGGCGAGCCGGTGATCGATCAGTCGCACCGCGGCCCGACGATCAGCGACACCACCTCGGTGCCGACATTCTGGTCGGTGGTGGAAGGCTGCTACGTCGCCTACCTGCGCGACTGGCTCGGTCCGCCCAAGCGCCCCGGCCATGCCGGCTCCATCCGGTGGATCGCCCGATCCACCTCGCCTGACCTCCTCGCCTGGACCCCGCTGGAGAAGGTGCGCGCGGCACCGGTGGAGCACCTCTACACCAGCAACGTGCAGCCGTATTTCCGGGCGCCGCACCTGTCGATCGCCTTCCCGGCGCGCTTCCAGTTCGGGCGGCAGGTGGTGACGGCCGAGGAGTGCCGGAGGCTCGGCCTGACCCCGGACTACGTCGAGGATTGCTCGGACGCGGTGTTCATGACCTCGCGCGGCGGCCTGGACTTCGACCGCACCTTTCCGGAGAGCTTCATCCGCCCCGGCATCGGTCCCAACAACTGGATCACGCGTACCAACTATCCGGCGACCGGGCTGGTGCCGACCGGCCCGCATGAGATGTCGCTGTACCTGATGCAGGATAACGCCCAGGCGACCGCGCACCTGCGCCGCTATTCCCTGCGCCTGGACGGCTTCGCCAGTGTGCACGCCCCCTACGCGGGCGGGGAGATGGTCACCAGGCCGCTGACCTTCGCGGGGACGCGGCTGCTGCTCAACTTCTCCACCTCGTCCGCCGGCAGCATTCGCGTCGAGCTGCAGGACGCCGGGGGCCGGTCACTTCCGGGCTACACTCTGGGCGAGTCGCGCGAGCTGATCGGCAATCACATCGATCGAGAGGTAAGCTGGGCTACCGGAGCCGACGTGGCCGCGCTGGCCGGCCGGACGGTGCGGTTGCGCCTGCTCATGCGGGACGCCGACCTGTTCGCGCTGCGTTTCCGGTAGGCCGGGCGGACCACCGCGAACTCTGTAGGAGGAATCGAGATGCATGACCTGAACGGCGACCTGATGATCTGCAGTTGGGGCGACACGCTCAACGCCGAGCGCCCGGAGCACGTGCTCGACTCGCCGGAGCGCATTCGCGACGCGCTGGTGAGCTGGAAGGAGACCTACGGCATCGCCGGGGTGCTGTGGCGCCAGGAGCGCTGGCTCGCCCGGTTCGCCCGCGTCACCGACCGCGCCCGCCGGGAGGAGCCCCAGGTCTACGACGTGGTGCAGGGGGTGGACGATGCCGCGGCCGCCACCGAGGCGGCGCGCGACGCCGGCGTCAAGATCTACTGCTACGTCGACCTGTACGACGAGGGGCAGCCGCCGCACTCCGACGCGTACACCCACGGCTCGTTCTCCTGGGAGTCGGAGTTCTTCGCCAACCATCCGGAGTACTACGCGTGCGACCGCACCTGGGACAAGCGCCACTGGGGCGTCCCCGAGTACTGGTACCCGGAGGTGCGCGACTACAAGTGCCGGCAGGAGCTGGCGTGGCTGGTCGACAACTACCGCTGGGACGGCGTCTACGTCTCGACGCGCGGCCACCGCCTGAACGCCGATCACGGCGACCAGTACGGGTTCAACCTGCCGGTGGCCGAGGCGTTCCGCGACCGCTACGGCGTGGACATCCGGACCGAGAACTTCGACCTGGACGCGTGGCGGCGGCTGCGCGGCGAGTCCATCACCCAGTACCTGCGCGACGTCCGGGCGCTCTGCGACGAACGCGGCCTGACGCTCGGGATCGGCGTGCCGCCCGGCGACCACTTCGGCCGGCCGGTCGGCAACATCCACCTGGACTGGCGCACCTGGATCTCGGAGAGGATCATCGACGGTATCAACATCGGCCACGCCAACGTGGTCGGCCAACACCTGCGCACCGGCTACGGCTACGTGCAGAGCTATTTCGACGGCGAATTCGGCCTGCAGCCGCTGCCGGAGATGCTGGGCGAGCAGTACGGCCCGCTCTGCACCAAGCATGGCGTCGGGCTCTGGGCGAGCCTGATGATCCGCGAGCGGCTGGCGAAGATGTACGGCAGGAAGTACACGAACGAGCTGCTGCGCGCGATCCCTGGCGTCAACGGCCTGTCGTGGAGCTGGGCCAGCAAGGGCGACCGCATGCTTACGGTGGACCTCGACGAAGGGCCGATGCCGTCGCCGCTGGCGGCCGAGGGGGTCTGAGCGCGCCCGCCGATCAGGCGCTCACGAACTGAAAGGCGTACAGCTTCGCCGAGCGCATGCGCACGTGCAGCCGGACCGGCCGACCACGGAGCGGACCGAGATCGTCCGAGCCCAGCCAGCGCACGCGGGCGGCCACGTCGTTGCACGTCAGCCGGTCGCAGTCGGCGGCGCCGAAGCCGTCGATGGGCCGGCCTTCGCGGTCGCGCAGCTCGACCCGCGCCTCGCCCATGGCTGCCACGTCGACGTTGAGCTCCAGCCGGTCGCCGTCGAAGGTGAGCGGCGGCGTCAGCAGCGTTCCGCCCGCGTAGGCGGCGTCGGCCGACACGAAGCCGTCCAGCCGCTGCACGGCCACGCAGCTTCGGCCGCGGGCCCAGTTGGCTTGGTCGCGCCGCTCATCGTCGCTCAGGCGGCGGTACTGGCCGTGCGTCCACGGCTCGCCGCCGTAGTGCTGGTAGAGCTCGGCGCCACGCCGGATCAGGTAGGGGCTGCCGTGGATCCCGCCAGCGTCGAACTCGCCCTGGATGCCGCGGCCGATGTAGGGCCGGCGGTCGTAGCGCATCCAGTGGATGCCGTCGCGGCTGGCGCAGAACTGGCAGTCGTTGACGCCGTCGTTCCGGACGACCGGGCTCTCCGCCTCCGTGAAGTGGTGGTAGGTGAGCGGGAACATGAAGTAGGCGTCGGCCGCGTAGGGATAGGGGTACACGCCGGCGTGGTAGATATCGGATCCGGGCGGATCGTCCTGGTCCGCGCACAGCACGGTGCGGATCTCGTCGTCCGGCCACGGGGCGGTGAGGTCGTCGGTCTCCAGGCGGCCGATCGCCCGGATCGGCCTCGCCAGCGTGGGCCGTACCACCGGCGGGTCGCTGTCGATCGGGTCGACGAACGGGTAGGGGAGCTCGTTCTCCTCTTCGATCTGAACACGCAGGTAGACGACGTAGCGGCCGATGCGCTCGTCCCACCACGCCTGCTTGGCGGTGTCCCACCCGGGCGGCAGGTCGCTCACCGGCCGGTCGGGCAGGTCCCATCGGATGCCGTCGGGTGAGGTGCCCACCTTGGTTTTCTCCGGGAAGCCGCGGATCATCTTGAAGCGTTCCTCCGACCTGCCATGCGGGTCGTGGAAGGTGTAGGTGAGCTTCTCGCCGTCGATCAGGATGTTGTTGTCGCGGGAGCCTTCGTACTCGACCAGCCCCAGCTCGGGCTTCTCCCAGGTCAGCCCGTCGGACGACTCCGCGTAGCAGAGCCGCCAGCGGCCGCCGGCCCACTGGTCGCCGTCGCAGGCGGCGTACCACTTCTTGTAGTTGCGCGCCTCCGGGTCCCAGTCGATGCTGTACCAGCCGGTGGTGAACGCCTCCCACGGCTTGTCGCGGGGAAAGAGGTCCACGGTGTCCTTGCGCGGCGGGTTCACGCGCAGGGTGACCTGCTCGGAGCGCTCGATGAAGCGGTGGTCGATGAAGAGCTGCTTGTCGCCGCCGACGTGGATCGGTTCGCTGCCCATTGATGTCCCTCCCTCGTACTGATGAGCCGCCCGGGAAGTCGTATCATACGAGCGCCATGAAGGCGACGGAGCAGCGCCTGTTCACACCTGGGACGGGTGCGGCTCCGCCGGCGCTGACCGGCCGCGAGCCCGAGCAGGCGGTGCTCCGGCAGTGTCTGGCGGACCTGCTCGGCGGCGGGGCTCCGCCGCACGACGTGGCGCTGATGGGGCCTCGCGGCAACGGCAAGACCGTGCTGCTCAACTGGTTCGAGGGCGCCTGCCGCGAGGCCGGCCGGGTAGACATCGCGCGCGTGTCGCCGAGCCGGACGCGCACCGGGCAGGCGCTCGTCGACGCGCTGCTGCCGGCGACGATCATCAGGAAGATCCTGCCCAGGAAGCTCGGCGTCGCGGGCGTCGGCCAGGCCGAGTGGACGGCGTCGGCTCCGTCGGCGCAGAACCTGACCGAGCGGCTGACCGCCCGGTGTCGCAGATGCCCCCTTGTCGTTCTGGTCGACGAAGCGCACACGCTCGATCGTGACGTCGGTGAGTTGCTGCTGAACGTCAGCCAGGACGTGCGCGCCAACGCGCCGTTCCTGCTGGTGCTCGCCGGCACGCCGGGTCTGCCGGCGCACCTGAGTACCATGAACGCGTCCTTCTGGAGCCGCCTGGGCAAGGGGTGCCTGGGCATCGGCCTGCTCAGCGACGCCGCCACGCGGGCCGCCCTGGTCGAGCCGCTGGCCGAGCACGGAGTGGGCATCGACACCGGTGCCCTCGCCGCCGTCGTGGCGCGCAGCCAGCGCTATCCCTACTTCATCCAACTCTGGGGCGAGGCCCTGTGGGACCGGCGCCTTGCCGCCGGCGCAACCCGCCTGACCGTCGCAGATGTCGATGCGGCGCGGCCCGACGTGGCCGCTCGCATCACGGACTACTACCAGGACCGCTATCGCGAGCTGGAGTCCCGTGGCCTGCTGTCCGCGGCCGTGGCGGTGGGACGGCTGTTCCAGGCCGATTCCACCGCGTCCGACCACGCGCTGGATACGGCGCTCGCCACGACCGGCGCCGACGCCGCGGCTCGGCTGGCGGCGCGCGAGGAGTTGAACCTGTGGGGCTACGTGTGGAGCCCGCCGGGCCAACTGCCGCCGGTCGTCTGGAGCGCGGGCATCCCGTCGCTGATGGCGTACGTGCTCGACCGTGCTCCGCCTCCTCTCGGTGGCATGCAACCACGGGCGTAGCAGCAAGCTGACGGCGCGCTACTGCCGGCTGGCGGTGGACGTCGTATCATGGCGGTCATGCGAGCGATTCAAATCACGGAGCCTGGTCGTTTCCAGGTCGTCGACACGCCGGAGCCCGAAGCAGGGCCGGGCGAGGTGCTGATCGCCGTGCAGGCGTGCGTGACCTGCCCGCACTGGGACACCACGCTGTTCCGTGGCGTCGACATCTTCGAGCGGCCGGGCCACCCCAAGTACCCGATCCCGGTGGGCTACCCCGGCCACGAGGTGTCGGGCAGGGTCGAGGCGGTGGGCGAGGGCGTCACATCGCTGCAGGTGGGGGACCGCGTGGCCACCCTGAAGGCCGGCGGCGAGAGCAACCCCGGATTCTACAGCGAGCTCATCGCCCGGCCGGCGGACCTGGTCGTCCGCATCCCGGACAACACCTCGTTCGAGGCGGCGGCGTCGATGGAGATGGCCTTCCACATGTCGCCGTACGTGCATGCGCTCGGCAACGTGGCCGGCAAGCGGGTGGGAATCGTCGGCCTGGGGCCGGCCGGCATCATCGCGCTGCAGATGGTGCGGGCCCAGGGCGCCGGCGCCGTGGTGGCGATCGACGTGGTGCCGGAGCGTCTGGAGCTGGCGGGCACCCTGGGTGCGGACCAGGTGGTGCGCATCGAGCCGGGCACGCCCCCAGCGGAGCTGGAGCGGGAACCGCTCGAAGCCAGCATCGACTGCACCGGCGCAGCCGCGGGCATGCAGGTGGCGCTGGACCACACCGTGGACGGGCCAGTGTCGCCGTTCGGCGTGATCCACGGTGAGGCGATCTACACGACCCGCCACTGGCGCAACCGCACCGCGATCGCACAGCGCGTGGCGCCGGCAGCGCCCGACGCTTCCTTCGTGACCGGGCTGTGGGCCGCTCAGAAGCTCAACACCGAGGTGCTGATCGGCGCGCGACTGCCCTTCGAGAGCTACGACGAGGGCGTCCAACTCCTGCTCGACAAGCAGGCGCTCAAGGTCTGCTACCTGCCGCAGGGCACCTGAGCGGCCCGCCGCTCACGTTCGTCGACGACCCCACGGCGTGCGATGCTCCTTGTGCAGCCGCGTGGGCGGGACTCAGTGGACACCCAGCGCGTACAGATCGCGCCGGGTGTGCGGATAGTCCTGCAGGATGACCAGATCCAGCAGCCGGTCGCGCAGCTTGTTGCGGACCGCCGGCGGACAGAACGGGCCGTGCGGCTGCACGTAGCTGACCTGCAGCAGGAGCGGAGTGTCGGCCGGCGTATCGCGCAGGAACTCCACGCAGTGGGCGGTGATCCACTCGGTCTGCGACACCTCCGGCGGAAACGGCAGCGTGTAGGCTCCGGCGTGGCTGTGCGGGTACTCCGGGGTAGTCCACTGAAATCTGGCGCGGATCGACTCGATGCGCGCCTTGAGGTTCTCGCGTCGCGGACCGTAGGCGGCAAATTCGGGTATGGCGGTGGGCCAGATGGTGGCCAACACCGCCTCGTAGTGCTGTGGATGGTGCTCCGCCACCCAGTCGAGCCACTCGCCGCCGCGGGCGTCCTCGGTGACGTGGGCGTCGTCGAAACCGTAGCGGGTGTAATCAGGGTAGAGGCCGGCGAAGTGGGGCCGGAAGTGCACTTTGCCGGCCACGCCGGTACGGTAGCCGGCCCCCTGCAGCAGGCGCATGAAGGTGGGTAGCGCGGGATCGAGCCGGTAGCCGTTGGTCAACACCCCGTGGCCGCGCTGCAAGGCTTCTCCAGCCACTTTGCCGAGAGCTGATCGAGCATGAAAAGCACTACGTCGGGCCGATTCATGGCAGCGGGGAGTGGTGCCCGGCTCCAGTATACCGGCTTTGGTACGTCTCTCCAGGCGCGCTCCACCGCGCCGCTGCCGATCGGCCGTCCTCGCGGTACAGGTGGTAGTTCATGTGCTGGTAGATTCGCTTCAACGGCAGCCTGAGAGCCATCAGGGAGAGTTTCATAAAGACCATCGCATTCCCGCGCGCGGTGTCGGCACGGTAGACTCTCGATCCATGGGATCAGCAGGAGTCACGACGGGCAAGGACATGAGCCGCCACTTTCCGCACTATTGCGGCGTCCGATATACTCAAATTTCCGGCATTGGCCACGAACAGGATTGCTACCGGCGGGACAACAGCAACGTCATCAAGGCCGGCGACTACTACTACGTGTACTACAACAAGGGGCCGGCGTGGAAACACTTCCTCACCGAGTGGCGCGGCAGCGTCTGGGGCGCCCGCTCCAGGGACGGTCGTGCCTGGGAGGAGGTCGGGGAAATGATCCCCACCGGGGCCGACGGGAGGTGGGACGGCTGGACGACGTACTGCCCGAACATCCTGGTCGCGGACGGCACGTACTATCTCTACTTTACCGGTCAGCCGGCGTGCCAGGCCGCGGAGACTCCCATCCACATCGGCGTCGGTGTCTCCGAGTCGCCGGAAGGACCCTTCGAGAAACACGGCCTGGAACCCATATTCTCTCCCAGCGGCCGGCAGCAGGACTTCGACGGCTACCGTGTGGATGACGCGTCGGTCATTCCGCGCGACGGCCGCTACTGGATGTACTACAAGGGACGTGGCATCGGCGTCACGGTCTGCGACACCAAGGTCGGCCTCGCCGTAAGCGAGACCCCGGTCGGGCCGTGGCGCCGGCATGCCGGGAGTCCGGTCATCGACGTCGGGCACGAGATCATGGTGTGGCCCCACGAGGACGGGATTGCGGTGTACGGTTACCACTGCCTGGACCCCGGCACGGTGCGGGGTGACCTGTTCTTCGCCCCCGACGGGGTCGGCTTTTCCCACGAGATCGCGCTGGCCGGCGAGTTGCTCAGAAACCCGGGCGGCTACTTCGCGGACTGCTACACCGAACCGGACTACGGAAGCGGAGGCACGTGGGGCATCAGCTTCGTGGAGACCGGGGGAACGGAGTACCTCATCCGCTACGACGTGGACCTGCGCGCCCCGTGATCGGCCTCGGATCACGGTCGCTAAGGCTAAGGAGCGGAGTTCATAGGACTTGAACCGTAGCACAGAGCGCTGGCGGTCCGCCGTGCAGTCTCACCGTCACCTGTCGCGTAGATGTGGGGATGGGGGAGACGGAGACCGCGCATCGCGGCGAACGGCGTCGCCTCCTCCGCGGGCACCAGCGCGCGAGCCTCGGAAGGCCTCGATCTCCACATCCAGTGCGGCCAGGACCGCCGCCACCGGCATGCCAACGCACGGCATCCGGTGCCCACCCAACCAGCAGCGCCGGGACCGCCGCCGATTCGGTGTAGGCTTGCGCAGGCGACTGCCGATTTCACGGGCGATCAGGGCGATCACGTGGCACTTGACAGCGAGGAACGGGCCTCGGTGCGAATACGCGGAATCCAGACGGTGTACCGGAGTGCCTACGCCTCGATCCTCGCGATACTCGCCCTGTGCGGCTATTACCTTGCCAACGCATGGGCGAGCGACTCGCTGCCGGTCCAGCTCTCGGCTCAGGAGCTCGGATGGAGTCTGGCCTGTCTGCTCGTCCTGATCTCGACACACGCATTCGGCCTCCTCCGAGCTCGCCGGGCGGCGGACCGGCGGCTCCTTCCCGTCACAGGGGTACTGGCCGTCTTCGCAGCCGCCGCGTTCATCTACGTCCTGTCGCCATCGATACACCTGGTGTTCGTCGTCGTCGCGCTGGTGCTGGTGTCGAACGCGATGTCCTTTCCCCTGACGGTGTGTCTGGGGCTCAACGGTGTCCTCGTCCTTGCCTATGCGGTCATCTCCCTGCTCAGTCAGACGGAGGCATTGATCCTGGCGATTGCCGCTCTCCTCGCCGCTGGTTGCCTGTTGCGTCTGCTGTACGATCTTGCGCTGGACGCCGCCGAACGTCTGTCGCAGTCGGCACGGCAGTCGAGCATCGCCGCCGCAGAGTTCGCCGACGCCAACGTGCGAGTTCAGCGGTCGCTGTACTTCACGGAAGCGTCCATCGAGGTGCGTGAGCGCAGCCGCATCGCCCAGGAGATTCACGACGTGGTCGGACACACCCTCACCGCCGCGTTGATGCACACGCGCAATCAGCGGCTGGCTTCTGAAAAGGACCCTGACCGGGTGCAGCAGCTCATCGCGGAAACCGAACACCTGCTGCAGGACGCCATCGCCCAGGTGCGCAAGGCCGTGTACGCGCTGCGCGAGCAGGCCGAGGCCAACCTGAGCTGGCAACTCCGGTGGCGCAAGATCTGCATGATCTTCACCGAGTGTACCGGCGTTCGCATACGGGCGAGCATTCCCGACGATCTGGGTTTCGTCGACGACCGCATCGGCGATTCCATCGCCCGGATACTGCAGGAAGCCCTGAACAACGCCATCCGCCACGGCTATGCGTCGTTCGTCGACTTTGCCATGGTGTACCGGGAGAGCGAGGGAAGGCTCCTCATCAAGATATCCGACAACGGCAGAGGAGCCGACGTCGTGAACCCGAGCATCGGCCTGGAGGGGATACGGGAACGGGTGGGCAACCTCGGCGGGAGCGCGGCGTGGCGTACCAGGCCGGGCAAAGGCTTCGACATCGGCGTGGAGTTGCCGTTCGAAGGCGACCGGGGACCGGCAACGGCGGACGGGCCAGGTGGCTGAGAGGATCAGGATCGTCATCGCCGACGATCAGCCGGTCTTTCTGAAGGGTTTGCGCATGCTCATCGAGTTGGCGGCTCCCGACATCGAGATCGTCGGCGCGGCGGCGACCGGCCGTGAGGTCCTCGCGCTGATCGGCGCCGACGGCGGTGTGGACGTCGCACTCCTGGACATACAGATGCCGGACATCGACGGCATCGAGGCGGCCCGGACCATCAAACGCGTCCACCGGCCCACCAAGACGATCATCCTCACGACCTTCGATGACCGGAGACTCATCAGCGCGAGCGTAGCCGCAGGGGTGGACGGGTTCCTCCTCAAGGATGCCGACGAAAACGAGATCGTGTCGACGATCCGGCAGGTTCACGATGGATACGTGATCATCAGCAAGGCGGCCGCACAGGTATTGGCCTCCAGACCGGCGGATGGGCAAGACAACGCACCGGTCGAGGAAGGCCGGCGGTTGGTCAACGCACTCTCCCCCCGGCACCAGGAGGTCTTCTTCCTGCTCATCCACGGGCACGACAACCGGCAGATCGCCGGCTCGCTGCACCTGAGCGAGAAGACCGTACGCAACTACATCAGCCACATCTACGAGGTCCTGCAGGTTCACAACCGGGCATCGGCGCTCATCTGGGCGCAGGCACACGGTCTTGTCTGAAGCGGGAACCGCGTTTGTCCCGGGACGAATCGAGGACAACGTGATGACAATCCGGTGACAGACGGCCCTGTCGCTCCGCAACGGCATCGGTCACCATGATGAATTGATGTCGTCGGCGCTCGATCAGTTACCGTCCGTCATCGCGAAGGGGAGAAGGACCTATCCTCGGCGCCTTGCCCTGGCGGTCAGGAACCACTGGGGCCTGTACGTGCTGCTCGCGCCGGCGGCGCTCTACTACGTCGTATTCCACTACGTACCCCTGTACGGTATTCAGCTCGCGTTCAAGGACTACTCCTTGTCGCGCGGCATCTGGGGCAGCCCGTGGGTGGGCGTCGACAACTTTCGGCAGTTCTTCGCGAGCTGGGGCGCAAGCAAGATCATTTTCAACACCTTCATCCTCAGCCTGTACGAGATCGCCGCCAACATGCCGACCAACGTCATCCTCGCCCTCATGCTCAACTGGATCGGCGTGCTGGCCTACAAGAAGGTGGTGCAGACCGTGGTCTACGCGCCGCACTTCATCTCCATGGTGGTTCTGGTGGGGATCATGTCCGTGCTGCTCTCCCCGACCTCCGGCGTCGTCAACGCGCTCATCTCGAAACTGGGCGGCAAGACGATCTACTTCTTCGGCGAGGCCGGCCTGTTCAGACATCTGTTCGTGTGGTCGACGGTCTGGCAGCAGACCGGCTGGGGCACGATCATCTTCCTGGCCGCGTTGAGCGGCGTGAACCCCGAGCTCTACGAAGCGGCGAGAATCGACGGGGCGACCAAGCTGCAACTCATCCGGAACATCGATCTGCCGACGATCCTGCCGACCGTCATGGTGGTGACCCTGCTTACCCTCGGCAATACCATGAGCATCAACTTCGAGAAGGCGCTGCTCATGCAGACGCCGCTGAACCTCGATACCTCCGAGGTCATCCAGACCTACGTGTACAAGCGGGGAATCGCCGGCTTTCAGGTCAGTTACGCGACCGCGGTCGGCCTGTTCCTGGGCGTGGTGAACGCGTTCATGATCGTGACGTTCAACTACCTGGCGCGCAGTGCGCGAGTGACGAGTCTGTGGTGAGGCGATGAAGCAGAGCGGCGGCGACCTCCTGTTCAATGCGGTCAACTACACCTGCGTCACCATCGCAACGCTAGCGGTCGCCTATCCGCTGTACTTCATCATCGTCGCATCCTTCAGCGATCCGTTCGCCGTGAACAGAGGCGAGGTGCTCCTGTGGCCCAAGGGCGTCAACACGCTGGCGTACCGGGAGGTGCTCCGCGCCCGGCGGATCTGGGTCGGCTATGGCAACACCTTCTTCTACGCTGCCGCCGGCGGCGCCATCGCCGTGGCCGTGACGATCGGGGCCGCCTTTGCCCTGTCGCGCAAGGAGCTGATGGGTCGCGGCGTGGTTACCGCCGGACTGCTGTTCACGATGATATTCGGCGGCGGACTGATTCCTCTCTTCCTGCTGGTCAAGAGCCTCGGACTGTACGACTCCCGACTCTACATCCTGATCCACTCGGCGACCACGGTCTGGTGGATCCTGATCTCCCGTACCTTCTTCATGCAGCTCCCGGACGAGTTGTACGACTCGGGCAGGATCGACGGCTGCGGCGATCTGCAGTTCTTCTTTCGCATCGTCCTCGGCACCTCGTCGGCTCTCATCGCGGTGCTGTTTCTGCTGGCGATCGTGGCGCAATGGAACAGCTACTTCGTGGCCTTGGTGTTCCTGCAGGACGAACGCAAGTTCCCCCTGCAGGTCGTTCTCCGGGAGATACTCTCCGTGCAGCAGATGAGCTTATCCGAGTCGCTGTTCGCCGACGACGTCGAGTCGTTCGAGGATGCGCTCAAGAAGGCGGAGCTCATCAAGTACGCGATTCTGGTAGTGGCCAGCCTTCCGGTGCTGATCTTCTATCCGTTCATTCAACGCTATTTCGTGAAGGGGGTGATGATCGGTTCGCTCAAGGGTTGAAGCGGCGCATGGCGCCGCACGCTAGCAGACCATACTTACTTTATACACAGGAGGTAAGGTATGAACGACATCCGAAAGTTCGTGATCGCCGCGGCGATTCTCGCGTTCGTCCCGTCGATGGCGGTGGTAGCCGAAGGCGTCGAGGAGTCCGCGGGAGCGGACCGGCTTTCCGATATCGGGTTCAATGCGTCGGGGCTGCCGATTACGAACGAGGAGTTCACCCTCAGGGTGGGAGCGTTGGCGCTGCCGTGGTTCACCAAGGAGCTCAACGACTTCCCGGTAATCCAGGACATGCAGCGGGCCACGAACGTGGCGGTCGAGTGGGTGATGATCCCATCCGGCGATGGACGGGCGCAGAAGGTGAACCTGATGTTCGCCGCCGGGGAGACGCCGGACGTCTTCTTCCGCAGTACCATCGACACGGCCCAGAAACAGAAATTCATCGACGACGGTCTGTTGATGCCGATGGATGAGTTGATCGACTCCTACGGTCCCAATATCGCAAGAGTGTTCGAGATCTTTCCGGCCGCGAAGTTCGCGGCGACCGAGTCCGACGGAAATATCTACAGCACTCCTGCCGTGCACCCATGGCCGCCGAAGTTCTGGCAGCCCGGATTCACCGTCGGCATCAACCAGGAGTGGCTGGACCGGCTCGACCTGCCGATGCCCGATGACATCGAGCAGTTCGCCGACACCATGCGCGCCTTCAAGGAGCGGGACGCCAACGGCAACGGCGAGGCCGACGAGATTCCGGTCATCTTCGCCTGGTCAAGCCAGTCCTCGCTCGCGCATCTTCTGCATCCGTTCGGCGTCATCATCGATACGGGCGGCTGGCAGGTGGAAGACGGCGAAGTCGTCTTCTCCTGGACCCACCCGGGAATGAAGGATGCGGTCATCTGGCTCCACGATCTGTACCGACAGGGTCTGATCAATGAAGATGGCTTTTCCATCACCTACAGCGACCTGCTCTCCCGCGCCCGCAAGGAGCCCCGCATCGTCGGTGTGTTCAACGGCTGGGGCATCGTCAACGTGGTGGGCGACGATGCGTACCTGAACGGGGAATACACCCACATGCCGCCGCTCAAGGGTCCGGATGGCCAGCGCCACCATGGCGCCTTCATCGACCGCATAGTGGGAGCGGACCTGGGCTTCATCACGGCGGACGCGGAGTACCCGGAGGTCGCCATGCGCTACCTGGACCACCTCTACGACGAAAGGGTCAACATCGAGATTTCGTGGGGGCCGATCGAATGGACCGGCGACACGACGTTCAAGATGCAGGACATCCCACCCGGACAGCAGGCGGCAGCGTTCCGCAACAATACGGTAACGCCCAAGAACATCATGCCGGCCGCCTACATCGGGCAGCAGTACACGGTCGTCGATCCGCCCCTGGGCGTCGACGAGCGGACCGCATACAGCCTGATGGTCCATCCCTTCACGCCGCAGGAGAACTTTCCGACCGGCCTTGCCAAGGCGACCGTCGAGGAAGGCAAGATCATGCAGCAGTACGGCACCGACATCATTGAGTTCGCCAATCGCAAGATAGCGGAGTTCATCTTCAACGGCGGCGCCGAGGCCGGATGGGACGAGTACGTTGAGACCGTCGAGCGAATGGGCCTGGACCGGCTCATCGAAGTCCAGCAGGCCGTGTACGACCGATTCAAGGTCGGCCTCGGGGGTGACACCTCCGCTCAGTAGGCTCGGTTGGATCGCCGGTACGAGGCGCACCGGCGGCTCACGTGAATCGCATGCGAGGCCCCGACCGCAGACCGCAGGGTCGGGGCCTCGTCGTGTGTGAGGTGACGTACCGGTTCCGCCGTTTTTCCCGCTCAGGGAGCGCGGAGGTCCATGTCGTAGCGGATGAGGTACTCCGTCCCTCCGGTGTCCACGAAGCTGACACCCCAGGCCGCGCCGTTTCCGTACTGCGGTTCCGCGTAGCAGTCCGCGAAGTACCCGCCCGTGTTCCTCAACATGAGGTACGCGAGCTTCCCCGCGGAAGCTCCTGGTCCCGCGCTTTCGGATGCCGGCCTTCGGCACAACGTTCCGTGGTGCCAGCCGAACGCGACGTGAGCGAGCACGAGCAGTGCGCTCTGCGTCCGCACCAGATACTCGAGCTCGTTCCTGTCCGTAAACTCGCAACTTGTTGAATGGGCTTGAATTGGGGTTCTGCAGACAGGTTGAAAAGAACCGGTGCTTCGGCTATCATCGTGATGATAAACCAACAACAACCGAAACACCGGAGGTCACGATGCGTCTCAACCGCACCGCTCAGCCCAGCGTATTCCAACCGGACGAAGTTGTCCATCCGCGCGGCACGCAACTGGAACGGGCTTCGGCATGGCTGGATGAACATCCCGAACTGCTCGATATGGTCGGCGCCTGTGTGGCCGGTTCTCCCTGCTGCGGTCGCCGCGGGCTGACCTGCGAGACCATCCTGCGCTGTGCGGTGCTCATCCATCTGATGGGCTACTCGTATCGGGAGCTGGAGTTCAAGCTGATCGATTCGGCGTCCACGAAGCGCTTCGCGCGGATCGATCCGTTCAACCCGCCGAAGAAATCGGCGTTGCAGCGCGCCATCAGCGAGATCGACGCGGCCACGTGGCAAGCGATCAACGGCGTGCTGGTGCAGGACGCCAAGCAGCAGGGGATCGAGTCGGGAACGCAGGTGCGCATCGACTCCACGGCCACCGACGCGGACATCCTGGAGCCTCAGGACAGCCGCCTGTTGTTCGATGGGGTGCGGGTGCTGACCGAGTTGCTGCGGCAGGCGCGCCAGCGGCTGGCGAGGGTGTCGTTTCGCGACCACTGCCGTGCGGCCAAGCGGCGGCATCGCGAGATCGGCTCGCAGCGCGACGCCAGGCGGCGAGCAGCCACCTACCGGCGGCTGCTGCGCGTGGTGAGGCGGACGAGCGGCTACGCGCAGGATGCGCTGCTTGCGGTCGAGCGCGGCGTATCTGATCCGTGGGCTGAGAGTTGGTGTACTGAGACGCGCTCGTATCTGGATCTGATCGAGCGCGTGGTGCGGCAGACCGAACGGCGGGTGTTCGACGGCGAAACGGTGCCTGCGGGAGAGAAGGTGGTGAGTCTGTTCGAGCCGCACGTCGACATCATCGTCAAGGGCGGGCGGCGCACGCACTACGGGCACAAGATCAACCTGACGACGGGGCGCAGTGCGCTGGTGATCGACATGGTGGTCGAAGACGGCAACCCTGCCGACAGCACACGCTGCCTGCCGATGCTGCAGCGGCATGTGGTCACCTACGGGGAGCCGCCGCAGCGGGCGGCGTTCGATGGCGGCTATGCGTCGCGGGAGAATCTGGACGAGGCGAAGAAGCTGGGTGTGGAGCACGTGATGTTCCACAAGAAGCGGGGGATGGAGCAGGACGAGATGACGCCGTCGGCGTGGATCTACGGCGAGTTGAGGCACTTTCCGGCTGGGGTGGAAGCCGGCATTTCGTATCTGAAGCGCTGTTTTGGGCTGGACCGCTGCAATTGGCGCGGCCGGGACGGCTTCCACGCGTACGTGCACTCGGCGGTGTTCGCGCACAATCTGATAAGGCTGGCTCGCTTACTGCCGACCTGACGACCGCCATCGGCGGTTCTGACATTATCGGTTGCCTGTCTCGGGGAATATCTGCGGGATAGGTGCGTACTTATCTCCCAATAGAGCCCATATATCGGGACACCTCGACCACCAATAGCGTCTCGGGTGTGGTTGCTTCCAAGCTGTCTGCGACCGATTCGCGATCTGTCACGGGCTCCGTACGGGCACTCCAGGACCCTCTGCTGCCGACATCGGTCCAAATCGGGTATTCCCGGACAGGAACGAGCTCGGTGTCCTCGCCGGTGCAGCCCGAGCCCCACCAAGACGACCACGGTGAGATCGAGTCGCCGCTTTTAGCCCTCAAGGCGGAAGATCGCCGGCAACGCGGTCCACCCACCCGCCATTCGCTCACACATGGTGAGTCTCAGCCATGGTCTGCGCGTGGTCCTCAATCCCACGTGGGTCTAACGTGGATTATCCCTGGAATCAAGGGCGTTCAGGACGACGTCGCTCTACGACGAAGCCCTCCTGGATCCCGTGTGGTTAGCACACTTCCTGCTGGCTCTTAGGAAATCGTCGATGAGAGCCATCAACTCGCGAATTGTGGAGGACCCACCGGCTATCAACCCTGCCGTGATCACCACGCGCATGCTGAAGTGCACGCGGATCCCCCGGCCGGCGTGGCTGCCGAGCGACGGTGAGCGGTCCCAGCTCACGATGTGGCGTACGTCGTTGACCATCGCGCGGCGGCAACGCGCCAGCTTGAACCCGGGGAGCGGCCGGCCAGCCTCGTCCTGGACCTCGACCTGCTTGGCCCATGGCAGCCACGTCGATGTTCAGATCCAGCCGCTCGCCGGAGAAGCGTAGCAGCGGCGTGGTGAGCGTGCCGCCGGTGTAGGCGGCGTCGGCCGAGACGAAGCCGTCCAGGCGCTGCTCGGCCAGGCCGTCGCCGTAGCCGCGGTCGCGCCGCTCTTCGTCGCCGAGTGCTCGGAAGCCGCCGTGCGTCCAGGGGCTGCCGGTGTACATCTGCAGGAAGCGGTCGCCGCGGCGCAGGTGGGCGGTCGACGCGTGGATGGTGCCGCCGTCGAAGGTGCCCAAGCCGCGGCCGATGTACGGCCGCCGGTCGTAGCGCATCCAGTGGATGCTGTCGCGGCTGGCGGCGAACTGCGCGTCGTTGAGCCCGTCGTTGCGCACCGTGGTCTCACCCTCGCCGAAGCGCTGGTAGGGCCGGTGTCGCCATTCGAGGGTGTGATCTCACGGCCACGCGGCCTGCACGCCCCGGCACTGACGCAACCGTGCCGCGATCGGGCCGTAGGTGGCGCCGGCGGTGCCGGACGCCTCCCTAGTGACTGGGCTTGGGCCACGGAGAAGCTCAACACCGAGGTGCTGATCGGCGCGCGCCGACGGTTCCAGATTTGGCAGGGCAGTACCATTTATGGTACATTCCGGAGATGAAGCCACCCGGGAAGGTTATTGTGGCTCGTTTCTATCGGTTGCCCGGTGGTCGAGAGCCCGTTCGTGAGTGGCTCGGAGAACAGATCTTGGAGGACAGAAGACGCATCGGCGGGGACCTGATGAAGGTCGAATTTGGTTGGCCGTGCGGCGCTCCGCTCTGCCGCTCGCTGTCGGCTTATCCGGGTCTATACGAAGTCCGCAGCCGTCTGAAGAGCAGGTGCATCGCCCGGGTATTCTTCACCGTGTCGAACCAGAACATGGTGCTCTTGCACGGCTTCATAAAGAAGAGCCAGGCAACACCGGCGAAGGAATTGAAGCTCGCCGAGCGTCGGATGAAGGAGTACAACCGATATGGCTGACGAGAACCCGCACTTGGGATCGACGCTTGAGAGTCTGTTGAGAAACGATGGCACCTATGAAGACGCCAAGAACGACGCGGTCAAGTCAGTCCTTGCCTACAAGCTGGAACAAGCGATGAAGGATCAGAACCTGTCCAAGGCGCGCATGGCCGAACGTATGGAGACCAGCCGCTCGCAACTCGACCGATTGCTCGATCCCGAGAACGAGGGTGTTACGCTGCATACGCTCAAGCGCGCCGCGGCTGCCGTGGGGATGCGTCTGGATCTCGAACTCCGGTAATTCCGCGCCCGTGGGCAGCCGCACGGCGCTCAACGCAGCCGGCGATCGCGCAGTCGGTTGCCGCGAAACGAGCTCATCGATCAGCGACTATCGGACTCAGCGGAACTGGAAGGCGTAGAGCTTGGCGGAGCGCATGCTGAAGTGAACGCGGATCGGCCGGCCGGCGTGGCTGCCGAGCGAGGGTGAGCCGGCCCAGGCCACGGCGTGGCGGACGTCGTTGACCATCACGCGGCGGCAGCGCGACAGCTCGAAACCGGGGAGCGGCCGGCCGGCCTCGTCCTGAACCTCGACCTGCGCCTGCCCCATCGCGGCCACGTCGATGTTCAGCTCCAGCCGCTCGCCCGAGAAGCGGAGCGGCGGCGTGGTGAGCGTGCCGCCGGTGTAGGCGGCGTCGGCCGACACGAATCCGTCCAGGCGCTGCTCGACCAGGCCGATGCCGTTGCCGTAGCCGCGGTCGCGCCGCTCTTCGTCGCTGAGCGCGCGGAAGCCGCCGTGGGTCCAGGGGCTGCCCGTGTACATCTGCAGGTAGCGGTCGCCGCGGCGCAGGTGAGCGGGCGAGGCGTGGATGGTGCCGCCGTCGAAGGTGCCCGGCAGGCCGCGGCCGATATACGGCCGGCGGTCGTAGCGCATCCAGTGGATGCTGTCGCGGCTGGCGGCGAACTGCGCGTCGTTGAGCCCGTCGTTGCGCACCGTGGTCTCGCCCTCGCCGAAGTGCTGGTAGGTCATCGGGAACATGAAGTAGGCGTCCTCGGCCTCGGTGTAGGGGAGCACGTCCGGGTGGTAGATGTCGGAGTCGGGCGGATCGTGCTCGTCGGCGGCCAGCACGGTGCGGATGCTTTCTTCCGGCCACGGCGCGGTGAGGTCGTCCACCTCGATGCGGCCGATCGAGCGGCCCCGGCGCAGGATCTTCGGCGCGATCGCCGGAGGATCGCTGGCGGCTGGGTCCACGAACGGGAACATCGGCGTGCCGTCGTCGGCGACCATGAGCTTCAGCCACGCCACGTAGCGGCCGATGCGCGCGTCCCAATACGCCTGCTTGGGCGTGTCCGGCTTCAGGGTGCTCACCAGTCGGTCGGGCATGTCCCAGGTGAGCCCGTCCGCCGAGGTGCCGACGCGGATGCCCTCGCCCAGCACCTGCTCGACCATCTTGTAGCGGTCGGCCTCGCCGCCGTTGGGATCGATGAAGATGTAGGCGAGCTTGCACGCGGCGCGCACGATGTTGTTGCGCTTCGAACCGTCGTACTCGACCAGGCCCAGATCCGGCTTCTCCCAGGTGAGCCCGTCCCGCGATGTCGCGTAGCACAGGTGCCACGCGCCGCCGGCCCACTGGTCGGCGCCGCACGCGCTGTACCAGAGCTTGAACAGGCCGTCGTCCTCCAGCACGCAGCTCCAGCCGATGGAGAACGCCTCCCACGGATGCTCGGAGACCAGCACCGGGCCCGGCAGCCTGACCGGCGGGTTGACGGTCAGCTCGACATCCCGCGCCGTGTCGATGAAGCGATGGTCGATGAAGAGTTGCTTGCGGTCGGCGACATCCAGCATCGTGGTACTCCTATCGGTCGGGTGGGATGAAGACGGTGGCGGCGATGTGCGTCTGCCAGGTGGGGCCGTTGCCGCCGTTGTTGGCCGGCGTCGCGGCCCAGAAGCCGGGGGCGTGGTAGACGACGGAATGCTCTGTCATGGGGGCTTCTCCTCAGTAGTACCGGCGCCCGAACGGCGAGTAGACGGGGGGCGGCCGGCGGAAGTGGGGCCGCGCTTCCGCCGCGGCCAGGCCGTCGCCGTCGAGCATCGCGCCGTCGCCGTTGCGGCGGCACCAGTCGATCAGCCAGGAGCGCAGCGAGCGAAGCTGGGACGCTGCCGGCTCGGACGCCGATCCGGACAGGTCGCACAGCTCGTGCGGGTCGGTTTCCAGGTCGAAGAGCTCCTCGACGGCGCCGTCCTGGTGGTAGACGTACTTCCAGCGCCGGTCACGGACCATGTACTGCTGCCGCGGGGCGTCGTGGCACTGGGCGACGAGCGCCTCCCGCACCGGCCCGTTGCCGCGCAGCATCGCCGACAGGTCCTGGCCGTCGATCCCAGCCGGCACCGGCGCCCCGGCAGCCGCCAGCAGGGTCGGCATCAGGTCGTGCAGCCCGATCAGCCCCTCCTCGCGCCGGCCCGCAGGCAGCGTCCCCGGCTGGCTGGCGATCAGCGGTACATGCGCCGAGCCTTCGTAGAAGGTCTCCTTGAAGTAGTGGCCGAAGTCCCCGAGCATCTCGCCGTGGTCGGCGGTGAACACCACCAGCGTGTCCTCGCGCAGGCCGCGCTGCTCCAGGAAGTCCAGCAGCCGCCCCACCTGCAGGTCCTGGAAGGTGACCAGCCCGTAGTAGTGCGCCTTGATCGTGCGCTTCGCCTCCGGGGAGAGCTTGTTCCATTCGTACTCCGCCGGCCGGCTGGCGAGCGCCGTCAGGCCGCGCTCGGCCAGCAGATCGACGCTGCCTGTCGGATCGGGCATCTGCCGCGGGTCGTAGCGCGCGTCGAACGGCCGGGGCGGATCGAAGGCGCTGTGCGGCTTGGGAAACGATGCGAACAGGAAGAACGGCCGGTCGCGGTGCTCGTCCAGGTGCCGGTCCAGGTGATGGATGGCGCGGGTGGCGACCCAGGCGTCCACGTAGTGCTCGGGGGGCATCTCGCTGGCGGACGCGTACACGTCGTTGTTGCCCAGGCCGTTGGCGCGGGAATAGCCGCCCCAGCCGACCTCGTGCAGGTAGTCCAGGTAGTCCTCCAGGCCGCGCAGCCGCCCCTCCGGGTCCCACGTGCCCAGCGCCCGGCCCGATTCGGCCACTTCCGCCACCTGGAAGCCGTGCGTGACGCGAGGCTCTCCGGGCGGCGCGTAGGGCAGGTAGTGCAGCTTGCCGGTGGCATACGTGCGGTAGCCGGCCGCCGCCAGCTCGGCCGGCAGCAGCGGGAAGCCGGGCAGGATGGCGCCCTCGTTGTTCTTGGTGCCGGTGCAGCGGTGCGGGTAGCAGCCGGTGGCGAGCGCGGCCCGCGCCGGGACGCAGATCGGCGCCGGCGTGTAGCAGGCGGTGCAATTGACGCCGCTGGTCGCCAGCCGGTCCAGGTTGGGCGTGTCGATGACGGGGTTGCCGTTGCAGGCCAGCGCGTCGGCGCGGAGCTGGTCGGCCATGATCAAGAGGATGTTCGTCGGCATGGGATGTCGTTCCGGTGGACAGCCTATCCCTTGAGCGACCCCAGTGTGAGCCCCTTGATGAAGAAGCGCTGCAGAAAGGGATAGGCGAGGGTGATGGGCAGCACGGCCACCACCATCGTCGCCAGCTTGAGGCCCTCCGGGTTCTGCATCTGGTACGCCTCGGGGTCGCGCAGGAAGTCCTCGACTTCTCCCCCCTTGACCACACGGACCAGCAGCGCGGGCAGCGTCATCAGCCCTGGCGAGTTGGTGAAGTACACGGAATCGAACCAGGAGTTCCACTGCGCGACCCCCTCGAACAGGGAGATGGTGGCCAGGATGGGCAGGGCCAGCGGCAGGTAGATGCGGACGAAGATCCTGAAGTAGCCGGCGCCGTCCATCTTGGCCGACTCCTCCAGCGAGTCGGGAATGTCGTCGAAGCCGGATATGAAGATCACCAGGTAGAAGAAGGCGAAGAGCTGCGGGATGATGAACACCAGGAAGGTGTCGAGCAGCCCCAGCCGCCGGTAGTTGAGGTAGGTGGGGATCAGGCCGCCCTGGAAGAACACCGGGATCAGCAGGATCGCCAAATAGATCTTCCGGAACGACAGGCGTTTCTTGCGCAGGGCGAAGCCGGCCATGGCGCAGTTGCAGGTGACCAGCACAACCCCGACCAGCGTGCGGGCGATGGTCACGGAGAATGCGCCGGCCAGGTTGGGGTCCCGGAACACGACGCGGTAGTTGGTCAGCGTCCAGCGCGTCGGCCAGAGAAACGCCGGGCCGAACGGCAGGTCCGCGTTCAGGGAGTTGATCACGGTGTAGAAGAAGGGATAGAGGACGGCGATGCAGAACGCCGTGATCGCCGCGTAGATCAGCGCGTCGCCGGCGCGCTCGTGGCCGGCCATCAGAACAGCGACTTCTCGGTCAGCCGCTTGCTCAGCTCGTTGGCGGCCAGCAGCAGTCCCAGGTTGAGCACGGACTTGAACAGGTTCACGGCGGTCGCGAACGAGAAGCGCAGGTTCTCCAGGCCGATCCGCAGCACGTAGGTGTCCAGGATGTCGGAGACGCCGCGGTTGCTCACGTTGCCCAGCACGTACACCTGGTCGAAGGTGTCGCCGTACCCGGACATGATCTTGCCGCTGTGCAGGATGAACAGGATCATGAAGATGCCGGTCAGGTGCGGCCACGTGATCCACCTGATCTTCGCCCGGCGCCCGGCTCCGTCGATCTCGGCGGCCTCGAACAGGTTCGGGTCGATGGTGGCGATGACCGCCAGGTAGAGGATCGACGCCCAGCCGACCTCCTTCCACAGGTGCGACAGGACGATCAGGGGCCAGAAGTACAGGTCGGTGGAGATGAAGTCGACCGGCGCGTCGACGATGCCGGCGCCCAGCAGGAGCTTGTTGAGCAGCCCGCGTGACGGGTTCAGCAGGTCGTAGATGATCCCGCCGATCACGACCCAGGAGATGAAGTGGGGAAGATAGGAGATGGTCTGGCTGATGCGCTTGAACGCCATGACCCGGATCTCGTTCAGCAGGATCGCCAGGATCATCGGCGGCAGCGACAGGAACGCCAGCTTGAGCAGCGCGATGGCCACCGTGTTGCGCAGCACGCGGAACGCGTTGGGGGCGCGGAAGAAGTCGATGAAGTGCTCGAACCCGCCGTGTGTCGCCCAGGGGCTGGCCAGGATGCCCTGAAAGATGTCGTAGCGCTTGAAGGCGATGATCAGCCCGTACATCGCCAGGTAGTGGATGACGACGGCCACCAGGATCGACGGCAGCACCATCAGGTGCAGGCTGCGCTCCCGCGCCAGCCGCTCGCGCAGCGCCGCCCAGCCGCCCGCGCGGGGACCGATGCCGGCGAGCGGCCGATACGCGGGCGCGCTCACCGGCGGTTGCCCCGGCTATCCGTCAATGTCGGTGCCGCCGTCAACCTCTTAGAAGTCCGAGCTGTACCGCTCCTGCACCGACAGCTTGCCGGAGAACAACTCGGTCCAGTAGGCGTTCAACACGCCGAGCCCCAGGTCGTGCATCGACTCGATCATCGCCGCGTGGCGCGTCTCGACCTGGTCCGGCGGTCCGGTGATCACCTCCATGATCTCCGTGGCGTAGAAGTCCTTGATCACCGAGAACGCCTTCACCTCCTCGGAGTTGGACGGGAAGTTCTCCGCGCCGCGATAGAACGAGAGGTCCTCGTAGGTGGCGTTGGTCGTCGCCAGGATGTCCTGAAGCTCCGGCGATGCATTGGTGAACGTGCGGACCCCGCTCCAGTAGGCGTCCCGCCAGATGTTGTACGCGAAAATGCCGAAGTCGGCGGCGTTGGTGGCGGCGTCGATCGCTGCCTGCGCCGGCTGCGTGTAGCGCGGGATGCCGTCCTCCATCGTGTGGCCGTGGCCCTCGATGCCGAAGGCGATCATCCGCTGTATGTCGTCTTGGTACAGGTAATCGATGAAGCGGATCGCCCGGTCGGGGTGCTTCGACGACGTGGACACCATCATGCCGCTGCCGCCGGTCCCTCCGCCCAGCGCGTCGGTGGTGTAGCGCATCGCCGCCGGATCGATCGTGAAGTGCGGTAGCATGACGTAGCTCCGGTCCGGGTGGACCTCCTGCATCTTGGTGGTCCAGCGCGGCATGTTGTCCGCGTCCTGCGAGAGCTCGGAGAACACCTGCCCGGTGAAGCCCTTGGCCTTCAGGGCGCTCTTGGCGTCGGTGAACTCGGTGGGGTCGAGCAGCCCCTCGGTGTAGAGCGTGTTCGCGAAGGTCAGGAGCGCGACGAAGTTCGGGTGCTCCCAGTACTTGACCCAGGTGCCGTCGAGGTCGAAGTAGCGCTGGCTCAGTCCCGCGATCGGCAGGGCGGACTGCACGAGCTGTGGATCACCGTCGCGGCTCGGGCTGGCGTTGCGCGAAGACTGGACGGGGATGAGATCCGGGTGCGCCGCCTTGACCGTGCGGAGCAGCTCGACGTAGTCGGACGCGCTCGCCACGTTGGGGTTGCCGGCGCCGTCCAGGATCACGTCCTGGGCGGTCGTCCCCTGGTACGCGCGGATCGCGTAGGGGCTGTCGAAGTAGTCCTGCGGCAGGTGCTGGAACGGCACCATGAAGAGGTCCATGGAGTCGAACAGGGTGCGGAAGTGCACGATGACGTGCTTGTTGCGCTCCCAGAGGTAGGCCCAGACGCCGGGAGCGTGACTCTCCGAAAGTTCCTTGATGTTCCAGACCAGTCCGTTGTCGGCGAGCTGGCGGATCTGCGGCAACTCCTGGCTGAGGTGGATGAGATCGGGCAGGTCGCCGGAGGCGATCAGCACGTTGAGCTTGGCCTGCGAGTCGTCCGGGGCGATGACCCACTCCAAGTCGAGGCCGGTGTCCTCCTGCCAGCGCACGCTCACCGGGTCGATGCCCCAGAACGTGGTCAGGCGGAGCTGGGTGGGTGAGTCGACGTACACCGACAGGGTCTCGGGACTGGTGTCGGTCTCCCAACTGTTCGCGGCCAACTCGGTGGCGCCAGCCGTCTGCGTGGTCTCCGCGGACGGATTGGCCAGCGCCAGGGCGGGCAGGGCGAAGGCGGCGACCACGGCCACCGCAACGTACGGGAAGGAGCGGATACGCATGCGATTACCTCCTGAAGCGGACAATAGGTGACCCTATCCACCATCCGCGCGGCCGGCAAGCGGAGGACTACTCCATCGGCCAGCGAAAGCGGCGCAGGCCGGCCAGGAAGTGGCGAGGCCCCGACTCGTAGGTACCGATCACGTCCCGCCCGCGCGGGTCTTCGCTCCTGGCGGCGAGCCAGCGCAGGAACACGCCGAAGACGTCGCCTTCCAGCCATGCCCCGTCCGGGTCCAATGGCGCGCCGCGATAGGGATAGAAGTGGCCGCCGGCCGAGAACGGCCACACCCCCTGCTCGATGGCGATCCGGCCCCAGCGGACGAGCGCCTCGCGCAGCACGTCGTGCGCTTGTCCGTAGGCTTCCGCTGCTTCCAGCCACGCGCCGCGGATCAGGTAGAGCTCCTCTCCCTGGTAGAGCAGCTCGAGGCCGTGCAGAAACCGGCGCTCGACCCGGAACCACTCGGCCAGCGCGGAGACCCGATCACGGTCGAAGTCCCGAGCGCCCGCGCCCGGCAGCTCCTCCAGCTCGGCGACGTTCCGGTCGAGCCACGCCAGCGCATCGGCCAGGTCGCGCCGGAAGCGCGGATACTCCTGGTAGTTGTAGACGAACTCGCGGTGCATGAACGCGGGGTCGGCCAGGAACTTGTGGGTGAGCTTGTCGTTCAGGAGCAGCATGTCGAAGCCGAACGGGTAGAGGAACCCGGCATCGCCGCCCACCCCGTCCGCCTTGGCCGCGTAGCCCTGGTAGTCCCGGTAGGTGGGATCGCCGGCCACGTGCACCGGCGGACCCAGGCGGTAGATCCGCCCGGCCCGCTGCAGGCAACGGCCGGCCACGTCGCGCGCTCCGGCGCCGAAGGTACGCTCCAGCCAGCGCTCCTTGAGGAGGTCCACGTCGTCCCGGAACGGATTCCAGAGCAGCTTCCAGTGGAGGTCCAGGTTGATCCCGAAGCCGATGTTGTCCTCCATGGCGGCGTAGTCGCCGAACCGCTCGCCCGGCAGCCAGCCGCCGTGCAGGACGACGCCGTGCACGCCCGCCCGGCCCCAGTCGCGGTAGAAGCGGGCGACTCGGTCTACCATGTCGTTGGGAAAGCAGCCGGACCGCGGATGCAGCTCGACCAACTGGCACATCTTGGGGACGACCCGCCGCCCGCGGCCGGTCCACAAGGTGATCTGCGGGTTGGGATCCTCGCGCAGGTTGGTGTCGGTCGACACGGTGTAGGGCATGAAGATCACGTCGCGCGGGGTCTGCCGGTCGACGTACTCGGCGGCCAGCGGCGACTTGATCGGCTGGAAGTCCCAGACGTTGCGCACCACCTCGGCATCCGGGCGCACGCGCTTCACGGCGTCATAGACCAGATCGAACGCCCAAGTGTGGAAGAAGCGCACGGCGGAGCTGCCGCGCTCCGCCCGCGGCCCGGCGATGCGGAAGCCGGCCGGCACCTCCGCTTCGTAGCGCTGCAGGGCGGCCGTGCATCGCTCGCATCCGCACGGCGATCCGAAGCCGCCCTCCGCGGAGGTGTACACGACGACCCCGGAGAGCTCCGGGAACAGCTCGAAGGTGCGCTCGTAGGTCAGGCGCACGATCTGCTGCATTCGTTCGGAGGACAGACAGAGCGAGATCTCCTTGGTAGCGTCGATCCCGCTCGTCACCACCTCGTCTGCGAAATGCGCGCGCGCCAGCGTCAGGATCGGGAAGCCCCACTCGTAGCGGCTGAGAAACACGCGCACGCCCAGCTCGCGAAGCTCGGCCAGCCGGCGTCGATACGCCGCCACCTGCCGTTCGATCTCGGCCTGCGGCTGCCGCAGGTGCGGGAACCGGCCGCGGTAGCTGCGCTGCTCCCACCACTGCAGCTCCGGCCAGTCGTCCGGCGTGACGCGGGCGAGCTCGCCCATCACCTGCAGGCCGGCGTAGACGCCGGCGAAGTCGGTGCCCACCGGCATCCAGGTCGGCAGGTAGACCGCATTCAGGCGCCGCGACGCGACGTAGTCGTCGCGAAGCGGCGGCACCATCTTGAACGCGCGCAGGGCGAAGTGCGGGCCGTCGCGCACGTCCAGCCGTTCCAGCGCGGCGAGGTCGGGCGTGCCGGCCTCGGCGATGCGGGCGGCCAGCTCGTCGGCGCCGTAGAGCACGCCCAGCGGTCCGCTGCCCGCCACCGCAAGCAGCCGCCTGCCGCCTTCCGCCCACAGTCGCAGGTGGAACCGTTCAGCAGGGGTGGACGCCCGCACCGGAGACGGATCGACGGCGCCGCTTCGCGCCAGGTCGGCGATCCACGGATTGCTGGACGCGGTGCCGGCGACGACCACGTCTCCGGCGGGGCGGGATCCGGCCACCCGGGCTGCCGCCCCCGCGGCGGCGAGCGCCGCCTCGATCAGCTCCGCCGCGCTACGGTCCGCACGCGTGGCGCGCGGACCCAGGTGGATGGTCCAGTCCGTCAGGGCTCGCTGCCGCTTACCGGCCGGCGGCCGCTGCCGGTTGGCCACGACCGTCATGGCCGGCGTCGGCCAGGGCCGCGGTGAACATGCCCCGGTTGGCGAACAGGGCGGAGGTGCCGCCGGTGTGCAGGAACACGACGGTCTGACCGGCCTGCAACTCGCCGCCGCGGATCATGCCGATCAGGCCGGCCATGGCCTTGCCCGTGTACACCGGGTCCAGGACGATCCCCTGCGTGCGCGCCACCGTGGTGACCGCCTCCAGCATCTCCGCGGACGGAAGGGAATAACCGGGCCCCAGCCATTCGTCCCGGCAGGTCACCCGGCCCGCCGCGGCCGCGGCGTCGAGTCCAAGGAAGGCCAGAATCGCCTCGGTGAGCTCCGTGACGTGCGGCTCCTGCTCGGCCCGCGACCGGCTCACGTTGATGCCGGTGACCTCGACATCGGAGCCGGCGGCGATCAGACCTGCCACCAGGCCGGCATGCGTGCCGCCGCTGCCGGAGGCGCACACGATGCGGTCCGCGGTCAGCCCCATCTCCTCGCACTGCTCCAGGAGCTCCACGGCGCACGACGCGTAGCCGCAGCCGCCCAGCGGATTGGAGGCGCCCCCCGGGATCACGTAGGGCGTACGCCCCTCCGCGCGGGCGGCGGCTTCCGCCCGCCGCAGGCCGTCCGCCGTATCGCCGCGGTCGACGACGTCGATGCGTTCCGCACCGAGCAGCCGGTACAGGAAGTTGTTGCCGCTCGCCTCCGGGTTGTACGTGCCCGGCACCCGCTCCTCCAGCACCAGGCGGCAGGCGATGCCCTCCCGGTTGGCCGCGGCCAAGGTCAGCAGGCAGTGGTTGGACTGGATGGCGCCGGTGGTGATCAGCGTGTCGGCGCCCTGTGCCAGGGCGTCCGCCACCACGTACGTCAGCTTGCGCACCTTGTTGCCGCCCAGCGCCAGCGGCAGCGTGTCGTCGCGCTTGATCAGCACGTCCGGGCCGCCGAACAGCGCCGAGAGCCGTTCCATCCGCTGCAGCGGCGACGGGCCGGTGAGATAGGGACGCTGCGGCAGGGCGCTCAGGCGCTGGATTCCGGAGGTGCTCATCGTCATCGAAGTATAGCCGACCGGGCGGAACCGCATGGGACGTCCCTGCGCCAAGTCATCGGAGTGCCTTGACAGCGTCTGACTTCGGCGACGAACTAAGGAGGAGGGGAGATGCCGTGAGCCAGATCACCGCAAGGGTGCCGGATGACCTCGTGGGAGCGCTGGACGCTGCCGCCAGGGAGCTCAACCGCAGTCGCGCCGATCTCGTCCGGCAGGCAATAGAACGCTACCTGGAGGACTTCGACGATCTCGGCATAGCCCTGGAACGGTTGCGTGATCCGACCGATCCGGTTCTGGACTGGCATGACATCAAACGTGACGTGCTCGGTCTGGATTGAGGGAGCGACCCAGAGTCGGCCGCACTCAGGGGGGCCCGTGCGTGGACGGCGCGCGCTCGCGATCGGGGATGGTTGTTGACAAAACAGTCAACGAGGTCCATCATCTGGCTACGTGGGTGTAGGAGCGTTCATTCGGCAGCGTCGCTCCGTGCTGGGCGTGTCGTTACGCTCTCTGGCTCAGCAACTCGATGTCGACGCGGCCTACTTGTCGCGGGTCGAGAGCGAGCGGGTTCCCCCGTCGGAGCAGATGCTGCGGAGGCTCGCAACAGTCCTGGATCAGGGCGAGGACGAGCTTTTGCTTTTATCCGGAAGGTTGCCGGAGCCGGTTCGAGACATGGTTTCACGGCACCCGTACCGGGCCGCGGCGGCGCTGAGGACGATCGCCGAGGCATGTATAGCCGAGCCAGGCACTGCGTATAGTCAGCCGCTGTTTGCCCGCCGAGGTCGACGGGCGATAGAGGACGGATTTCCGTTCGAGCAGGTCAGCGACGTCGCGGAGGTCGAAAGCTGGAGGAAAGAGATCCATAGACCTGTGTACCACGTACACAAGTGGTGGGCGCAACGGCTGGGATCGGTATTTAGGGCGGCGATCATTGCGGCTGCCGTGCCTCGAGGTACTTCGGTGATGGACCTCTTCTACGAGCCGTTCAACCTGCCTGGAATGGTCGTGTTCGACCCGTTCATGGGAAGCGGCACCACGGTGGGAGAGGCACAGAAGCTCGGCTGCACCGCAATTGGCCGCGACATCAATCCCGTTGCCTACCGGTCGGTTCGTGTTGCTCTTGGTTCCGTCGATCGGTCCGAAGTCCACTCGCTCTTCAGACAGGTCGAAGAGAGGGCGGGACGCGAGATCCAGCGTCTCTACCGATCCAAGGACAGTGATGGGAAGCCATCTCAAGCGCTCTACTTCTTCTGGGTGAAGATTCTGCCCTGCCCCGAGTGCGGTGCACGCGTCGATCTGTTCTCCAGCTACGTGTTTGCGTCTCATGCTTACAAGGCGCGCCATCCAGAATCGAAGGTGGTCTGCCCTGACTGCGGCGACGTGCTTTCTTGCCGCTACGACGCGACGGCAGTGACGTGCGCATGTGGTGTTCGATTCAATCCCCAGGCCGGGCCCGCGCGGCGAACTTCGGCCGTATGCGGTAGCTGCTCGCATGAGTTCGCGATTGCAAGAACCGCGGCAGCCGCCGGCAGACCGCCGGCTCATCGGATGTACGCGAAGCTGGTACTTCGAGCCGACGGCACGAAGGAGTACCTGCCGGCGACAGATGAGGATCTGAGTGCGTTCGAGGCGGCACGCAGACGTCTCAGGAAGACGGCGCCGCCGGTGCCATCGATCCCGATAGAAGACGGGTACAACACCAGACAGATCCTTAATTACGGCTATCGTTATTGGCATGAACTGTTCAACGAACGTCAGCTTCTAGCGCTGACGACGCTCGCAGCCTCGATCCGGGACCTGCCGGAAGGCACCGCTCGAGATGCTCTGGCGCTGCTGTTCTCCGGCGCACTCGAGTTCAACAACATGTTCGCGTCGTACAAGGGAGAGGGAACGGGCGCCGTGCGCCATATGTTCTCGCACCACATCCTGAAGCCCGAGCGGGCGCCCATCGAGGCGAACCCCTGGGGGACGCCAAAGAGCTCTGGAGCGTTCTCAACGCTCTACAAGAGTCGCCTTATGCGCGCATTCGACTACAGAGACGCGCCGTTCGAGATCGCGGTGGAGCAAAACGGCCGGAGGAAGTCGGGCCGAAAGGTCTTTGGGGTGAGTCCGTACATGGGTGGGGAGATTCTAGACCGGTACCCGAAGTCCGGGCTGAAGCCGGGAGCGACCTACCTGTCATGCGGGGATTCGGCGAAGACCGATCTGCCGGACAAGAGCGTGGACCTCGTGGTTACCGATCCTCCGTTCTTCGACAATGTTCACTACTCGGAACTAGCGGATTTTTTCTTCGCGTGGCAGCAGGTCTATTTTTCAAGTGGCAATGCCAGACAGAGAACAACTCGCTCTCCCGCGGAGGTCCAGGATACCGAGGTTGACTCGTTCGCAGAGAAATTGAAGGCGGTCTTCCGAGAGTGCAATCGTGTACTTCGGAATCATGGACTGCTCGTCTTCAGCTATCATCATTCGAGGGAGAGCGGATGGATCGCCGTCGCGGAGGCCGTTCTCGGTGCGGGGTTCTCGATCGTTCAGTCTCAGCCGGTGAAATCGGAGATGTCCGTGGCGACGCCCAAGAGTCAGGCCAAGCAGCCGATTGACTTGGACATATTGATCGTTTGCCGAAAGCAGGAGTCCGATCTACGGGAGCGCATGACGGAGGAGTCTGCGCTCGCAAACGTTGCAAAGCTCTGTGCCGAGCGAGTTCGACGGTTCAACATGGTCGGTCGCGAACTGTCGGAGAACGATGTGAGGGTGGGTTTCCTGAGTCAGCTTCTGGTCGAGTTGAGCGCAGGGAGGAACCGGCAGGAACTCCGCTTGAGTCTGGATTCGTTGCTCGTGGAGACAGATCGTCTCGTGGTAGATGCGTGGTATCGTCAGACTGCCCAGACTCCGTCAGATCCGGCAGAAGCAGGCGTCAAGTCCGAGCAGCTTTCGATGTTCGAGACGTCTACTGTAGCGTGAATGGAAGAAGAAAGCGTCCTCTTCGGCTGGTCTTGCTGTCTCGCTTCGGCGACGGGAAGGGATTTACGAGCTTGCGCATCGGGTCTTGGGTTACGTCCATGACATGGCGGTAACAAGAGAACTCGCGAGACTCGCCTTGGGAGATGGATCGCTCGATTACGAACACCTTGTGGAGACTGGAGGCCGACTCAGATAGAGCACTGTCCTTGTGAATCAGTGTTGCCGCTCGGTCGAGTTCGGGTATGCCCAGGGGTTGGAGAAGATCAGCATGGGACGGTTTCGGTCGGCGCCGTCGGAGAACGTGCCGAGATCGATTCGCTTCGTGCGCTCGCCCGTAATACTCAAGTAGAGGGCGAAGTCTTCGTTCAGGACGTTGCCATCAACGAGGGCGAGAGCCGAGAGCATCACATTCTCGGTCCGGGGCACTTGATCGAGACACACAAACAAGTAGAATCCCCGAATGTCGAGCGGAGCCGCTGCCGCGTCGTAGACACGGATGCGACCACACGGTGGCGTGGTATTGTAGTCCATGCCTGACGCTCGCGCCACAACACCACCTGCTGTACGTTCGATCTTCTTGACCTCGATGCCTACCACTTGCTTGACGTCATCGGCACGATCGATACGGCCGCTCGATCGATGAAGCACCAAGTCCAGAGTGATGAGTGGCCCGGGCGCAGGAACACAGGATACGTCATCGAGACCCGCAAGAACATCATCCGTGATGAACTCGTCAAATGGGTCATCCTGTGTATTGCGCTTGTCGCGCAACTGGAACGGTACGGGTTTTCCGTGGTTGTCGAAGAAACGCTGTCGAAGGCTGAGAAACGCCAGTGTCGGAAGATCGGTCAAGAAGGTTTCCTGTACGCTTTGACAGTGGTGTGTGGCCTCGCTGGCGAGGCCGCAGGGCGAGGTGGTCGGTCTCGACGGCTCGCCAGCGGGATCATAGCAGAGACTCGATTGGGGAGTGGCTTGACAAGGGTCGGCACGGAGGGTGGTCTCCTTCGGTGAGTGGCGACTTGCGTCGACGGAAGCAGCCGGTTGGATAGCGTGACTCTCTTGTGAACATCGTCTGCATTGTCTCCGACCAGCACAACGCCGAGTTCACCGGGTGCTACGGGGGCCGGACCCGGACCCCCAACCTGGACCGGCTGGCTGCGGAGGGGACCCGGTTCGACTCCTGCTGGTGCACGTATCCGATCTGCGCACCGTCGCGGGCGAGCTGGTTCGCGGGGCGCTACGCGCACGAGATCGGCTGCTGGGACAACGCGACCCCGTATGACGGCGGCGGGCCGGACTGGGGCACATACCTGCGGGACTGCGGCGTGTTGCATGCGGTGACCGGCAAGCTGGACTTCACCGAGCGCGGCACCGCCTCGGTCGAGCGGCCGATGACGGTCAAGATCAGGCGGAACTGGGACGTCACCGGCCTGTTTCGCGACAGCCCACCGGTGACCCGCCCCGGCTCGGTCGAGCAGTGCTGGCAGGTACAGCCTGCCGACGCGTCGGGCGAGCCGCACGACACCGAGGAACGGATCACGCGGGAAGCGGTGCAATTCCTGGAGTCCGGGCGCCCCGCGGACCGCCCGTGGGTGCTGGCCGTCCACTACTACAAGCCGCATCCGCCGTGGCGCCCCGAGCCCGAGCGCTTTCGGCACCACCTGGACGGGGTCACGCCGCTCGCGCCCAAGTACCTGCAGCCGTTCGAGGACCTGTCCGAAGCCGAACGGGTCCGCAGCCTGTGGACGGCCGGCTATGCCGGCGGGCCGGACGGGATCGCGCGGGCGCACTGCGCCTACCACGCGGAGATCGAGGAGGTGGACCGCCACGTCGGCCGCGTGCTCGACGCCGTGCACGCCAACGGCTTGGCCGGCGATACGCTGGTGATCTACACCTCGGACCACGGCGAGCAGGCGCGCGCGCATGGCGCATGGGGGAAGATCTCGATGTACGAGGACAGCCTGCGGGTACCGCTGCTGATCCGGGGTCCCGGCGTAGCAGCCGGCGGCGTGTGCCGGCAGCCGGTGTCGCTGCTGGACCTGTACCCCACGATCGGTGACGCGGTAGGGTTGCGGCGGCCCGGCTTCGCGCGTGGCGCCTCGTTGCTCGCCCTGGCGGGCGGCCGCGGCGACGGCGATTCGCGCCCGGATCACGCGATCGCGGAGTGCCACATGTTCCCCCGCGCCGCCTCCTTCGCGGTCCGGCAGGGAGACTGGAAGCTCATCGAGACCCTGGGATCCCAACCGTTGCTCTTCAATCTCGCCGAGGACCCGGGCGAGATGAACGACCTTGCCGGCGCCGGTGGCGTTGCCGCGGCTGCGCTCGACCGCCTGCGGCAGCGGCTCCACGGCCTCTGCGACCCGCGCGCCGTGGACGGGCGTGCTCGCCGGGACCAGCGGGCACGTATCGAGCAGCTCGCCGCGAGCGGCCGGCTGCAACAGGAGTTGGCCAAACGCGGGTTTCTGATGTCTACGTCTCGCCTGATCCCGGATCCGCACGCGTCGTCAGCAACATGAGATTCCGATGTGTGGAGGTGCAACGATGCGTTCCAGACACCTGCCGATGACGATTGACGAGTTTCGCGTCATGGCCAGAAAGCCAGGATGGAAGTATGAGTATTGGGACGGTAAGGCGCATATCTCGCCGGCGCACTGGACGGTTACTACCTCCCTCGATACCGAGCCGCGTTCATACTGATCTCCTTGTCAGATCAGGCCCGTGGAGAGCAGGTACCAGCCGGGCATGATTGAAGCTTTCGTGGCAGCTTTCAGCGATACCATCGAGTATTGCGACTGCGATGATGAGAAAATCCTCGATTCGGCCAGAAACAATGTTATAGGGTTCTTCTCCGGCGAACGCGGAGATCCTCTTCCGGCGTCGCGCCTGGCGCTGGTTTCCCGGCCAGAAGGCGAACGGGAGTCAGTTGTCGGTGCTGCCCTCGTGGTCGGGATGCGAGGCGGCTCCGCGCTGTTGGATGTACTCTTCGTTACTCCGGAATGGCATCGAGTGGGGGTAGCGACAGCCCTTGTATCATCGGTTGTCGATCAATTACATGATCGCGGACATGGTACGTTGAAGAGTCGATACAACCTCGGTAACGACGCGAGCCGAGCCTGGCACCGAAAGTTCGGGTTCGTAGAGGATGCCGACCTGTTCCTGGCGGAATCGTACCATCGCCATGCTGAACATGAGCTTTGGCGTAGAGAGAAACTCGGCAATCTCACGCGGGAAGAGCGCCGGGAGCTGATGCTGGAAATCGATCGATGGAGAGTCCAGGCTGACGAATTGTCCGCTATTGCAGGACGCGTCAGCCGCGCACGACACTGACGACGGCACGCAGCTCGATGTCCGTGGCGCGGATCGGGGCGCTGTTCGACGACGAGCCGATCGGCAGCAGCGCCGGACATGGCTCGCATCATTGACATCATCAGGTGCTCTGGTATGGTGTCGTGATGCGTACGACGCTCACCATCGACGACGACATCGCTGCCGGGATCGAAGACAGGCGGCGCAGGGACGGACTGTCGCTGAAGCAGGTCGTCAACCTGCTGCTGCGCGAGGGACTGCGGAGCAGCAGGCAGAAGCCCGGGGCGAAACCGTACCGCACGAAGACGCATGCGCTTGGCTTGCGTCCCGGCTTCGATGCGACCCGGCTCAACCAGTTGGTCGACGAACTGGAGGTGGACGAGCGATCGGCGCGGGAAATCCAGTTGCGGCGGTGACGGTGCCGGATGTCAATCTGCTCGTCTATGCGGTGGACGAGGCGAGTCCGTTTCATGAACGGAGCCGTCACTGGTCCATCCTGTCGGGGTTGCTGCGTGAGGTCGACGTCGGCGCCAACCTGACGACCGATGCACACATCGCGGCATATGAGATGGAGCACGCCGGTACGCTGTACTCGAACGACGGCGATTTCGCGCGCTTCGACGGACTCCGTTGGCGAAATCCGCTTGGAGACTGAGGGGCACCGAATTATGCCGGGCGGCGCGCTGAGCGAATCTCAGCTCGACCGGTTCCGGAACGAGGGGTGCCTGCGGATCGGGTCGCTGCTCGACGCCGGTGCCCTGGTCGTTACCTCCGGGGCCGTGACCGTGGAGCTGCCGGCCGGCGGGGTGATGTTCCATTACTGTCAGACCTTCCACTCCACGCCGCCGAACCGTACCGACCGCCAGCGGCACACATCCGCCATCCACTACATGCGTCCCGGAACCTGGTCGCATCGCGTGGAGGCGATGCCGGTGGGTTTCGGCCGGCCGCTGCTGCGGCTGCCGCCCAAGGCAGCATGAGCGGCATCGGCACCGACGCCGGCCTGCAGCCGTTGCTGGCCAACGAGCGCTGGCGTCGCGCCAAGCGCATGCGCCTGCTCTACCTGTTCCTGCTGTTTCCGGTCGCCGCGCTGTTCATTTTCAACTACCTGCCGATCTACGGCGTGCTGATCGCCTTCAAGGACTTCAAGATCATCAAGGGCGCCTGGGGCAGCCCGTGGAACGACTTCGAGCACTTCCGGCTGGCCTTCGAATCGCCGCTGTTCGGCCGCATCCTGCGCAACACCGTCATCATCAGCGCCCTGCGCATCCTGTTCGGATTCCCGGCGCCGATCGTGCTGGCGCTGTTGATCAACGAGGTGGGATCGCAGCCATACAAGCGCGCCGTGCAGTCGGTCTCCTACCTGCCGCACTTCATGTCGTGGGTGATCCTGGCCGGCATCCTGTTCGAGATCCTGTCCCCGCAGCGGGGCGTGGTCGCGGCGGCGTACGGCCTGTTCGGGCAGGAGGCCCCCAACCTGTTCGGCACCGCCCGGTTCTTCCGCCCACTCCTGGTGGCCACCGACATCTGGAAGGAGATCGGCTGGGGCACCATCATCTACCTGGCGGCCATCTCGGCGATCAATCCGGAACTGCACGAGTCGGCGCTGATCGACGGCGCGAACCGCCTCCAGCGGGCGGTGCACATCACCGTGCCGTCGATCGTCGCCGTGGTCACGATCATGTTCATCCTGCGCCTGGGGTCGATCATGGACGCCGGCTTCGACCAGGTGTTCAACCTGTACAACCCGGGCGTCTACGAGGTGGCGGACATCATCGACACCTACGTCTATCGGGTGGGTCTCGTGGACTTGCGCTTTGACTTCGCCACGGCGATCGGCCTGTTCAAGAACGTGGTGGGCGTGGTGCTGATCGTCGGCGCGAACCTGATCATCCGCCGGTACAGCGACTATGCGATCTGGTGATGGCCCGCGGTCCCGCGGCCTGTCCTCGACCGAGATCGGACCGGCGGAGGTCGATCTGACGCCCAGGCGGCTGCCGCGCTACCTGCGACGCAAGACCGCGGGCGACGTGATCTTCGACGCCTGCAACTACCTGATCCTGGCCGCCTTCAGCGTCACCATCCTGTATCCCTACTGGTACGTGCTGCTGCTCTCCCTGGCCGACGCCGAGAACGCCTCCAGCCTCGGCCTGCGTCTCTGGAACAGCGGCTGGAGCCTGCACTCCTACGAGTTCGCCCTGTCCAAGTACGGCAACGTCGTGCGCGCGTACGGCAACTCGATCTTTCGTGCCGCGGTCGGCACCGCCGGAGGATTGATCTTCACGCTGCTGGCCGCGTATCCGCTGTCCAAGAAGAACCTGCCGGGCCGCAGCGTCGTCACCATCTACATCCTGATCACCATGTTCTTCTCCGGCGGCATCGTTCCGGAGTTCCTGCTGGTGAGGAACCTCGGACTGTTCAACACTCGCTGGGCGCTGATCCTGCCCCGCCTGGCGGTCGGCTTCTACATCATCATCGCCCGCAACTTCCTGATGACCATCGACGACGCCTACGAGGAGTCGGCGTTCATGGACGGCGCCAACTACTTTCAGGTGCTCGTCAGGATCATCATGCCCCTGGCCAAGCCGCTGCTCGCAACGATCGCCCTGTGGCTGGCGGTGCTGCACTGGAACGAGTGGTTCCAGGCGATGATCTACACGCGCGACGAGTCGAAGATCGTGCTGCAGCTCCTGGTGCGGCGGATGATCCAGGACCTGTTCTTCATCGACGAGGCGGTCCGGCAGTTTCAGACCGCGCGGGAGGCGACGCTGCCGTCGCAGAGCGTCCGTGCCGCGATCACGGTGCTGACCATCGGTCCGATCGTGCTGGTGTACCCGTTCCTGCAGCGCCACTTCATCAAGGGCGTGTTCGCGGGCTCGCTGAAGGGATAGCGCCGCATCGAAGAGCGTGCGACGATATGCCCGTCATACCATTGAGGAGGATCGGATGAAGAAGCTACTCGCCGCGCTGATCGTGCTGTCGATGGCGCCCGGCGCCTTCGCTGCAGGGCAGGACGATGCTTCGGGAGAAGCCGCCGACGAGTTCATGGAGATCGAGTGGCTCATGCGCATCAGGTCGGAAGAGGACACGACCTGGTTCATGGAGGTGCTCGAGGAGAAGTTCAACGTCGACATCATCCCCACGGGCGTCAGCGCCTACGACAACGAGAAGATGCAGGTGATGATCGCCGCCGGCGACTGGCCCGACTTCGGCTACTGGGGCAGCGATCGGGTGAGCCCGGTCGACATGTACGAGAACGGCCTGATCCGCGGCATTCCCAAGGCGATGGTCGCCGAGCACATGCCGTTCTTTACCGGGCTGCTCGATGAGCGGTATCCGCACGTCTGGCCGATCCTCTACACCAACCTCGAGGACGAGGACGAGTACCTCAACATCACCCGCATCACGCCGGTCAAGGACATCCCGCCCTACGGCGTCACCACGCGCGTCGACTGGGCGCGCAAGGTCGGCATCGAGTTCCCGGACTACGAAGAGACGAAGATTTCGCTCAGCCAGACCGGCAAGATCTTCTTCTACCCGGTCGATCAGACGATCGAGGACCTGGAGCGGCTGCTGGTCGCCTATCGCGACGGCGATCCGGACGGCAACGGCAAGGTCGACACCATCCCGTTCGGCGGTTCGCAGGAATTCTACTGGGCCAACCTGGGCCTGGAAGGGGTCTACGGCTGGATCTGGGGCCCGGTGATGGAGAACGGTCAGCTCACCTCGGGCGAGATCTCCGAGAACTTCCGCAACTGGCTGCGCCTGCAGGCGCGCTGGTACGGCATGGGGTTGATCGACAAGGAGTTCGCCACCATCAACCGCACCAAGCTGTTCGAGAAGGTCGAGGCCGGGCTGGTCGCCGCTACCGGCACCAACATGGGCTACGTCGACCAGGGCTGGGCGGCAGCGCGTCCTCCCAACTCGATGATCGTCGAGGAGGGAGCCGAGGCGCTCGTGTTCCCGTCCATCGTCGGCCCGAACGGCGAACGCGGCTTCAAGACCGAGAACCCGATCCCCGGCTCACCTGACAACGTCGCCATGGCCGGCCGCCAGGTGGACGACGCCAAGCTGGTCCGCATCCTGCAGATCATCGACTACATGGGCTTCAATCCCGACACGTTCGTCGAGTCCCACTACGGACTGGCCGACGTGCACTTCGATTGGGAAGGCGAGCCCGGCGAGTCCCGGATCCTGCTGCGCGACTTCGAGAACGTGCCGGCCGGCTACCCGAAGGTCGGCAAGTTCGAGCCCGCGGCGCCCAAGGGGATGCGGGTCGAGGACCTGAAATACATCATGACGCCGCTGATGGAAGCGTTCCACAACCAGTACACCTTCGGGCCGGATGCACCGGCGCGGCAGATCCCGATCCGCTACGACCTGTTCAACAACGCTGAGTTCGCGGAGATCAAGAGCCGCGTCGGCGCCTCGATGAGCCAATTCTGGCGGCGTGGACCCGGGATCGACACCATGGTGCAGGAGTACTTCGCCAAGGTGCTGGTCGGCGAGCTCGACGTCGACGCGAGCTGGGACGACTGGGTCACGCGCTGGAGCGAGGCGGGAGGCGCCGAGCTGATCGAGGGCTACAAGCTGTTGCCGCTCCTGGAGCCGGCACTTCGCGGCGAGATCGTGTACTGACGCGGCCGAACGCATGGCCGGCGGCCGGTTCCACCTGACGGACGAGGAGCGGTACCGCTTCGACCTGCAGGGCTACCTGCTGGTCCCGGGTGCGCTGGGTGCCGTTGAGGTCGACGCCTGCAATCGAGCCGTCGACACGGTCGCCGGGACCGCGGCTGCGGCCGCGGGCATGCTCGGCTGGCCGGAGCCGCACCGGGAGCCGTTCCGCCGCCTGCTGGTGCACCCGGCCGTGGTCGCGCGGCTGAACGAGCTGTGCGGCGTACGCTTCCGGCTGGACCACGGCCCGCGGTTGCTCGCCGGCGGCGACGGGACCGGGGCGAAGCTGCAGGGAGGCGCGGAGCCGTTCTCGCCCGCCGCGTGGTACCACCAGCAGAACGGCCGCATCTTCGCGAGCGCCGTCACCGCGGCGTGGCAGTTGGGCGGCGAGGGCGGCCTGTGCGTGGTGCCGGGCAGCCACAAGGCCGTGGAGCCGGCGCCCGCGGGCGTGCGGGCCGGCGGCGATCGGGACGCCGCCATGGATGTCGTCCGGGAGTTGCCGACGCGGGCCGGGGATCTGCTGCTGTTCGCCGAAACCATCACGCACGGCGCGCGCCCGCGGAACGGAGCGGACGATCGGCGTATCGTGCTGTACACCTACACCGTCGGCGCGGTGGTCGCGCACGCCGGCCGCGCCTTCCTGCCGGAGGAAGTCTGGGGCGACTGGACGCGGGAGCTGACCCCCGAGCAGCACGCCGTGCTGTACGGGCCGGGCGTGGATGCGGCCGGGCGCCTGCCGCTCCTGGAGTCGGACGGCGCCGTGGCGCGGGTGCGCGAAGCTTGCCGGGCGCCTCAGGGCGGCACGAAATGACCGAGCAGGAACGCTACTTCTGGGACTTGTCCGGCTACCTGATCCTGCAGGGCGTGCTCGACCAGTCGGAGATCGACGCGGCCAACGCCGCGATCGACCACTACGCCGCCAGCATCGAGCGCGGGGCGGACAACACGCTTGCGAAGGACTCGCGCAGCCTGCGCGGCACCGGCCGGCCGACCCTGCACGGACTGCTCCGGCTCGCGCCCCCGCACTGCGAGCCGTTCCGCCGCATGCTGGCCCACCCGGCGGTGGTGATGCGCCTGAACGCGATGTGCTCATCAGGATTCCGGCTCGACCACGGGCCGCTGTTGATCGCGGGGGTGAAGGGGACCGAGGGCTTCACCCTGCACGGCGAGGGCGAGCCCTTTCGGCCGTGGGTCGGTTATCACGCCGCGAACGGCGCGAGCTACTGCGCGGGGGTGACCGTCACGTGGCAGCTCCGCGACGTGGCCGCCGGAGACGGCGGCTTCGCCTGCGTGCCGGGCAGCCACAAGTCCCGCTATCCGAAGCCGGACGGGGTGCGCACCGCCGACGATCACCGCGGCACCGTCGTGCAGCCGGCGATGCGCGCCGGCGACGTGCTGTTCTTCATGGACGGCGCGCTCACGCACGGCACGCTGCCGTGGCGCGGCGCGGGCGAGCGGCGCTCGATCCTGTTCAAGTACGCGTCCCGGTGGGCGGTCCGCCACTGGCCGGACCCGGCGCAGGCCGAGCCCGAGTCCTACTGGGATCCCGCGTTCGTCGACGGGATGACCCCGGAGCAGCGCGCGGTCATGTACGGACCCAAATCCGGCCGGTCCGATCTGGTTCCGGCGCTGTCCGTCGACGCCGACGGAACGGTGCGCGCGGTTCGCTCTCAGCGGTAGCGCCGGCAAGACCGAGGCCTTCGGCCTCGCTCATGCCCCCATCCCCAACCTCCCTATGACTCCGGCGATCAAGCCGCTGGCACGGCTCGTCCGCCGGACTCATAGGCGATCACCAGCTCCATGCCCTCGATGCGCAGACGGTCCTGACCGTCCATTCGGTCGAGCGCCACCTCGATCCGGTTCTCGCCCCGCACCACCGGCACGTCGCGCCACGTCAGGGTCGTGGTAGCGGGCAACTCCAGGCGACGGCCTCCGTCGAGCGCCCGGCCGTTCAGCGATACCGACGCCGTTCCGTCCGGGACGCTCCCCGCGCAGGTGACCCGCAGCCACGTGTCGGCCAGCGCTTGGTCGCGCCGCGCCGACTCGATGTCGTCACCCACGTGCAGGGCGAACGTCCGGCTCTGCCCCGCGGCATCCAGCTCGCAGGGAAGCGGCAACTCGCCGCCCTGCTCCGGGGTCCGAAGCCGCATGTCCACGTCTACCGTGTAGCGCTTGTTCTTGCGGGATATCAGGTTCGGGTCCTGGATCTCGCGCAGGAGCTGGATCTCGTCCGGTGTGTACGGCTGGTCGCCGCTCGTCTGGCGATGGCAGTCGTAGTTGAACAGGTAGATGGAGCTTGACCCCTGGTGCCAGAAGCTTGAAGCGGCGGCGTACAGCATGTCGTTGCCGGCGTAGCCGTACCCCTTGGCCAGCCGCTCCAGGCCGCCGCCGATCCGGCACGAGGTGCCGGCGGCGATCTCCGTGAACGCCGCGATCTCGGCTCCCATCTCCAGGTAGCCGCCGTTCATGGGGATGATCAGGTCGGCCAGTTCCTCCCGTATCCACGTGGGGACGTCCAGCCCGATGCGACGGCACCCCTCGCGGGTCGCGGGGACCCGCAGCATCAGCGTGAACGGCCGCCCCTTGCGGCGCGCGATCTCCGCGATGCCAGTCCTGACGTTGCGCATGAGATCGGTCATCAGGGGCATGCCGGATGCTTCCTGCCCCTGCTTGAAGAACCAGCGCCCGCGCTGGAAATCCATCTCGAATCCGTCGACGTCGTAGCGCTCGCAGGTCTCCAGGATCAGGCCGAGCTTGCGCTCGCGCACCTCCGGCCGCGCGAAGTCATACGCCCAGGTGAAGTCGTCCTGGTCATAGCCGTAGCCGGCCACGGTCGGGTAGGGCGAACCGATCAGCAGCTCCTGATGCTCCTTCTTGAAGGTGCTCCGGAACGCGCCGAAGCGCTCGGTGTCGTCCTCGTGGATGTCGTTCATGCGCAGCGCGGGCCAGAACTGCATGCCGCGCTCGTGCGCCCTCGAAGCCAGCAGCTCCACGATGTCGACCCCCTGGTCGAGCAGCGCCTTGGTGCTGTCCGCCATCCACTTGACCCACTCCAGCCCCTCGCCTTCAGGCCACCGGGTCACGTTGGAGCCGTAGACCTCCGCGAACTCGCTGCGATGCGAGAAGGTCTCGTCGCCGCGGCCCATCGAGTTGGTGAACACCTCGACCGCGGTGTCCGCGACCTCGTCGACGTCCCGGCACGCCTGCTCGGGCGTCATCGGCGGGGGAAAAGTGATGAAGGTCGTCGAGTCGCCATCGGAGTTGTAGATCAGGCGAGGAAGCTCGCGCGCTCGGCCCGCCTCCTGGTCGTTCATCTCAGATGCTCCTTGCGCTGCAGCCAATCCGCCGGCCGTCCATGCAGCAGTGTCTCGAACCGAAGCGTTCCGGTGGGTGCGGTCAGTAGCAGCATGTCTTCGGGATTGTCGTGGCGGGACCTTCGTCGCCGTGTCGGCTGTTTGTCAGTTCGGACATCCCGCACGCTGACAAAGCGCTCATCGCAATCCTGCAGGAATCTGCGCTCACGCCAAAACTGCTCAACGATCGCGCGGCAGTAGGAAACGACGCACTTGGCGCCACGCAATTGCCGCTCGATAGCAGCCCGATTACCGTGTCCACGTTTCATCTCGACGTAAACTATCCAGCCTTTTCCCTCGTCCAGTGCGACGATCACATAGTCAGCCCTTTTGCATTCTCCACGGCGATTGTTGAAAACGCTTGTCGGCGGCGGAAATCGATCTGTCTTGAACGCGACGGTGTCGTACGGGACGCCCGTTATGCTCAGTTGATATGGCGGTTCTTCTGACTCCTCCAGGACGACAGTCGTTTTTCCTCTGCTCGATTGCTCGGTGGCTGCCAACGCGTCTTCCCTAAGCAGGTCACGAAGGACTTCGACGTCATTCATCATCGCCCCACACGATCGCTTCCTGGATCTCATTCATCTTGTTGATGGTTTCGTCGAAGCTCCGCGCCTCGATCCCCAGTTCGTGATCTATTGTAGCAGGTGTCAACGTGTGGTCCTGCACGGTCCGATCGCCTTTTCCGATCTCCGAGCGCCCCGCGATATATACCCGGAGTTGATCGGGAGTCAGAAGTTCCTCGCGTTGGTAGCCCTCTTTCTCGGCAATTCGACGCAGGTGCGGCTTGTCGTGACTCAGCATGAGAAGAGTGTTCAATTCCTTGACGACATAGTCACTGTGCGTGGTCGCAAACACGCGGATGCCGAGATTCGCCAATCGAGCGAACAGTCGTGCAATACGGCACTGATTTCTGGGGTGCAGGTTCAACTCCGGCTCATCCACCATCAGCAGGTCTCCGGGTCTTGCGACATGTCGCACGTAGATGCCGATGTTCAACAGGGCACGTATCGCGCTGGAACTCTCGTCCATGCTCAGCGATACCTCCTGGTCAGTCGGTCGGAAGCGGACGCTGTCGTTTTCGTCTACGACGTAATCCCCGCCGATGACGTCAGAGAACGCGCGCAGTACGTGACGATGGTGATCTGCCAGAAAACTGGATCTTTTGACGATATTTGCCACCTTTCTGGCGAAGTCAACGTTGGCTGCGACCGGCAGGGGATAGTCGGGAATTTTGTCGAAAAAAGCGTCTTCATCAAACGAGTTGATGTCCAATTCATCATGAAACATCGTAGCCCCGGTGCGTTCGGCGCTGGCGATAAAGGGCCGTGGGAAAATGGTCTCAAAGAGCAGATCGATGACTGTGCTGACGATCACGTCGCGAATGGTCTGAGGAGGCCACGCAGCCCTCTCGCCGGTCAACAGCGAAATCGTCAGACAGGAGTCCCCTGTCGACTTGCTGAAGGAGAAGATTGTGTCACTCTCGAATCCAGATCGTCTTCGTTCGAAGGCCCGTTCGGTGGCGGAGTTGAGCGCGTGATCGTCAAGGATTACTCGGAACTCGGTACGTTCGAAGTGATCGCGCTTCGACGCAAAGATGCTCGACATCTCGCGTTGATATTCCCCGCACCCGATGCGGATGATCTCGCTCGCCTGCTCAGCATAAGGTGCGATATCGATTCGTGTCAAACCATGCTTCAGCAGTGCGTCGATCGTGGGTTCCGGAATCGCGACGGACAGCAGGTTTCTCCAGCGCGAAAGGAAGCCGTATAGCGCATAGGTCGCATAGGTTTTTCCGGTATTGTTGTCTCCACAAATCAGGGTCAAATCTCCGAGCTCGAATTCGGCCTGCTGGAGGACGCCCAGATTCCTTACACTGACAGTCATGGCGTCATAGCTGCTCGAGAATCGTCGCTGGCAGGAGCAGGCGCCGCCGGCCCGCGTTCCGGTCGTTTCATGGCATGCTCGGTTCGGATGGCGCATGCCAGAGTGGCCTGCGCGACCATTCGGTGGCCGATGGGGTCGACCGTAACGGCGAAGCCTTCCAGCGTGCGGACGCCCAGCAACACTTGGTCGCCCTGCCGGCCGAACACGACCTCGTCGGTGGTTTCGAACCCTTCGGCGCGCACGATCGCGTACCCGATCTCGCGTTGCAGCCGTTCCCCGGAAGCCGTGACGAAGGTGCGCTTGCGCCGCGGCGTGATGCCGATTGCGTCCAGCTTGGCCGCCGGCAGCCACGTCAACTCGGATACTGTATCGACCAGTGCCGTGATCGGTTCGGTTACGATCTTCTCGTTCTTCGGATTCACCGCCACTACGCCTACCCGGAATGCGCTCATCGTGCGACCGCCAGCGCGCGTATTATACCGTCTCGTCGTAGGGCAAGGGTGATGATGGCGAGAATCAGGGACATCAGCGTCGCCGGCAGCCGGTACGAGGCGGAGGTGCCCGACACCCTGGACCTGGCGGACCGCGCCCGGCTGGCGGTCCGGGCGCTGACCCGGCACCTGAGCCCCGAGGCAGACTACGGCGTCGGCGATGACGCCGGCAGCCTCTACCTGGCCGCGAAGTTCGCCGAGGCGCTGCCGATGGTACGCGCGATGTGCGGGGACGACGCCGATCTCGACGTGGAGCAGGCGATGATGACCTCACTGGTCTCTCTCATCGACGAGGACGGGTTGCTCTACACGCCACCCAACACGCCGGCGCGGCGAGGCGGAGCGGCCGACGGCAGGGAGTACGCGGAGACGGACGAGGCGCACACCAGCCCCTACGGCAACGCGCGGATGATGCAGGCGATGCTGTTCTGGCATCAGCGGGACGGCGACCCGGCGTGGCTCGGGCGGGTGCAGCGCATGGCCGACGGCCTGCGCAAGGTGGCCGTCTTCAAGGACGACTGCGCCTACTACCCCGACGGCGGCGTCGCCTTCGACTTCAGCTACCTCAAGGAGTCCGGCTACCGCAATACCGAGGAGCCGGCCTCGGCGGGCGAAGGATTCGAGGGTGCGGCGCTCTTCTACAACAGCAACCAGATCGGCGCCCTGTGCCTCTGGCACGCGACGAGCGGCGACGAGCGGGCGCTCGACTTGGCGCGCAGGATCACCCGCTTCGTCCTGCAGCCGCGCTTCTGGCACGCGGGCGAGTCACCGGACGTCGCCGGCGCCGAGCGCGGCCACTGGCAGGGCCACTTCCACGAACGCATGATCACGCTGCGCGCGCTGCTGTGGTTCGCGATGGCCACCGGCGACTGGCGCCTCAAGGAGTTCGTTCGCGCAAGCTACGAGCACACGCGCAACTACGGCCTGGCGCGCATCGGCTGGAACCCCGGCTGGACCGGCCCGCATCCCCTGCACCGCAACGAGCGCACCTGCGAGTCGTGCGGCATCGCCGGCCAGGTCGGTCTGGCGGTGCGCCTCTCGCAGGCGGGCCTGGGCGACTACTGGGACGACGTCGACGGCTACGTCCGCAACCACTTGGTGGAGCAGCAGTTCGCCGACCCGGAGCGGATCGAGCGGGCGCGCAGCACCTGTTACCCGACGTCACGCAACTGGCTGGGCGGATTCTGCGGCCCCGGCCGGGTGACCTCGCTCAACAACGGCTACCCGGCGCGCTGCTGCCGCGGCAACGGCGCCCAGGGCCTGTACCGCGCCTGGGACGGGATCGTGAGCTGCACGGACGGCGCCGCGCAGGTGAACCTGCTGCTGAACCGCGCCTCGCCGTGGCTGGACGTGGACAGCCACCTGCCGTACGAGGGCAGGGTGGTGATCCGCAACAAGTGCGCGCGCATCGTGGCGGTGCGCCTGCCCGGCTGGGCCGACCGGGAAGCAGTCGAGAGCCGCGTCGGGCGGCGGCGCGCGACGCCGGGCCGCGTGGCCAACTACCTGGTGTTCGAGGGCGTGCGTGAGGAGGACGAGTTGACCGTCGAGTTCCCGATGATGGAAGAGACGGTCGAGTACACGGTCGCCGACGGCGTGTACGCCGAGGGAGCGGGAGGCCCGGAGCTGCCGGCCACGCGCTACCGGTGCCGCTTCAAGGGCAACACCCTGGTCGACATCGCGCCGCGTGACGGCAGGAAGCACCTGAGCCGTCCGGAGCAGGAGCCGTACCCGATCTACCTGCGCGACCACTACCGGGCCGACCGGGCGCCGATCCGGCGGATGACCCGCTACATCGCTCCGTATTCCATCTCCTGGTAGCCCCGGCCAGGGCCCTCCTTTGCAGCGCGTCCGGCGGCCGGCCATAATCGTGAATCTTCCCGAACAGGAGGTTTCCATGAAGAACAGGATGGTCGTGGGGATGCTCGCGGCCCTTGCGTTGCTGGCGCTGCCGTTGGCGGCCGGCGCCGACGGGATGGATCTGCACGGCGCGACGCTGCGACTGCAGAACCACTGGGGCTGGACCTACCAGGACTACGTCGACGGCGGTTCCCAGCAGGAGTGGCGCGAGTGGGTCGAGCAGGAGTTCAACGTCAAGATCGAGTTCTCGGAGCGGAACTTCGCGACCTTCGCGGACGACCTCACGGCGAGCGTGCTGAACGGCAATCCGATCGTGGACATCTTCCGCAACGCCGGCATCGCGGAGACGATCCAGCTCGCCCGCGCCGACGTGATCCTGCCCGTCGACGACGTGCTGCCGGCCGATTACCTCGACAGGACTCCCAGCTTCTCCCGCAATTACGCGGAGGTGATGGGCAGCTACGACGGCAGGACCTACGGCGTCAACATGAACCACGAAGCCATCTTCCTGGGCGTCGTGTTCAACAAGACGCTGCTCGAGCGCGAGGGCTTGCCGTCTCCGTACGACCTGATGGACGCGGGCGAATGGGACTTCGACGCGTTCAAGGAGATCGCCCTCCAGGCCACCAGGGATGCCGACGGCGACGGGGCGATCGATCAGTGGGGGCTGACGTTCGGCCAGTGGGGACATCCCGAGCCGCACATCCTGCAGCGGCAGGCCATCTGGTTCGCGATGGCCAATGGCGCGTCCGTGGTCGAGGATCAGGACGGCAGCAAGGTGTTCGCCCTCAACGACTCGCGCGCCGTGGAGGCGGTCGACCTGCTGGCGGAGTTGAACGCCGCCGGCGCGGTCCGGGGCGCCAGCTACGACCAGGTGCAGCTCTTCTTCGAGAACAACGTCGCGATGGGCGTCATCGACTCCGGCTGGATGGAGCACTTCGTCAATCCCGAGAAGATGTCCGAGCCGGTCGGGCTGGTCCCGTTGCCCATGGGGCCGCAGGCCGACGGCCACGTCTATCAACGCGTGATCGGCGAGACCTTCCTGGTCCCGCGCAACTCCGAGCTCGATCCGGCGGCGGTCATCGAGGTGTTCTCCGCCCTCTACAAGGTGATGGCTCCGTACGCCGACATCGACGAGGTGGAAGCCAACTACTACGCCAATTGGGACGAAAAGCGCGCAGGGGACGAGCGGACCTCGCAGTTCCTCCGCGACGCCGAGGCGAACCAGGTCCTCATCCCGGGTGCCGAGATGATCGGCAGGGAAGGGTACGAGCTGCTGCTTGCGACGCTGGGCGAGGCGATAGCCGGCGAGGTGTCGGCATCGACGGCCCTGGCCGAGATCACGCCCGCCATGCAGGCGCTCGTGGACGACCTCTGGGAGTAGCCGTCTGGCAGACCTGCCGCGCCGCGCGGCAGGTCTGCCAGACCCCGTAACGGAAGGTGGGACTGCGCTTCCCGGCGCTCGCGTTGCTCGCGCTCGCCGTTCCGTCCGCGTGGGCCGACACCGCGTACCGATACGACAGCCGCGACCGCGTGGTCCGCACCTCGCCGCTCTACCACGTCGACCGGGTCGTGCACTTCAGCGACCTGGGGATCACGGTCGACGATCCCCGTGACTTCGCCGTCACCGGCGACGGGGCGGTCGTGCTGGATTCCGGGAACAGCCGCCTCGTCTGGCTCGATGCCGAGTACCGGCTGGTACGGGTCCAGGAGGAGTTCACGGACGGTGCTCGGACCGAGACGCTGAACCACCCGCAGGGGGTCTTCGTCGCCGGGGACGGCACGATCTACGTTGCGGACACCGACAACCGGCGGATCGTGGTGCTCGATTCCGCCGGCGGCCTCGTCAGGATCCTGGGCGAGCCCGCGAACGCCTCCTTCCGGATCATGTCCGCGGACTACGAATACCGGCCGGTGAAAATCGGCGTGAACGCCCTGGGCACGATCTACGTGATCGTCAGGAACCTCTTCGAGGGGTTCATGCAACTCGACGAGCAGGGACGGTTCGAGGGCTTCGTCGGCGCGCCCCGCGTCGTGGTGAGCCCGGTGGACCTGCTCTGGGCGCGCATCTTCAGCCCTGAGCAACGCAGCCGGATGACCCTGTCTCTTCCCATCGACTACCGCACCATTGACTTCACCTCGGACGGCTACCTCCTCACCACGGTCGCGGCGGGCGAGGAGTACAGCGGCGAGCCGATCAGAAAGCTGAGCAACTCCGGGTTCGAGGTGCCCATCGCATGGGGCGACCGCACGGAGCCGCGGGGCGACCTCCTCTACTCCGTCGACGAAGGGCCCTCGGTGTTGGTCGACGTGACGGGTCAGCCGTGGGGGGTGTTCAGCGCGCTGGACCAGCGGCGGGGCAGGATCTTCACCTACGACGGCGCCGGTTCGCTGCTGGCCGTCGTGGGCGGGCTCGGCAACCGGGTCGGCCAGTTCCGCACACCGGTGCGCATCGATGCGCGGGGCAACGACCTGGTCGTTCTCGACAGCGGCACCAGGAGCCTGGTCGTGATGAAGCCGACGGCCTACGGCCGGTACGTGTTTGCTGCCCTGGCGCTGGAGGCCAACGGCTTCCATGACGAGGCGGTGCGGCTGTGGGAGAAGGTGCTGGCCTACGACAGCGAGTCCGAGGTGGCCTATGCGGCGATCGGGCGGTCCCGGCTCGCCGCCGGCGACTACCGGGCGGCTCTGCGCTCGTTTCGCCGCGCCAACGACCGGGAGGGGTACTCGCAGGCGTTCGCGGAGCTGCGGAGCGACGTGGCTAGGCGCATCTTCCTGCCGGTGGTCCTGTCCGCCGTGACCGTCGCGGTCCTGCTCACGGTCCTGGTGAAGCTCGGCATCGGCGAGCGGTGCCGGGCACTGCTGGCCCGGCTCGGCCGGACGGCCGCCATGACCCGGACACTGCCCTTGGCGCGGGTGAACGGGGGTGACCTGGTGCGCGCCCTCCGCTTCGCTCTGCACACCTCCATCCACCCGATCAGGGGTTTCCGCGAGCTGAAGGGCGGTCAGGCGGCGGCCCTTCCCGCTGCCAGCGTGATCCTGGCCGTCCTCTGCTTCGTCTACGTGGTGTTCCGGCAGGGCACGGGCTTCGTGTTCAACACGGCGACCGGCGGGTTCGACCCTGCCCGATTCGACCTGGTCCGGGTCATCCCCACCATCCTGGTGCCGCTGGCCCTCTGGTGCGTGGTGAGCTGGGCCCTGACGACGATCCTGCAGGGCAAGGGCAGCCTGGGTCAGGTGTACGTCGCCACGGTCTTCTCCACGGTGCCCGTGCTCCTTGCCATGGTCGTGCTGATTCCCTTCAGCCACGTGCTGGTGCGCGAGGAGGCCGGCTTCTACCAGGGGGTGCTCTCCCTGGCGTTCGTCTGGAGCGGGTTCCTGCTGCTGACGTCGACGATGATGACGCACGACTACGACCGGCTGTTCCGCAGCATCCTCATCATCCTGCTGATCCTGGCCGGCATCGGCGTGACAGTGTTCGTGTTCCTGGTGCTGTTCAGCGTCGGCAACACCATCGTCAGGTTCGCGGCCGGGGTCTGGAGGGAGTACCTGTTCACTCGATGACGAGGGCACCCGTAACGAGGGGACTCCGGGCGCTCGCCGTGGTGGGCGTCTTCCTGGCGACGGCCGCCGAGCCGCTGCCGGCGCGCGTGGGAGACTCCTTCGCCACGGTGGCCGAGAACGCCTACCTGCGCCTCCACGTCGACCGGTCGACCGCCAACTTCGCGCTGGAGGACAAGGAGAGCGGCGCGCTCTGGCACTCGAACCCCCAGGACGCAGGACGCTACGACCGGATCGCAGCGGGCAAGGAACGCAACCGGCTGCGCGCGCTGCTCGGCATGTCGTACGTCCGGGGCAACGGCGCCAGGGTCGCGTACGACAGCTACACGGACAGCGTGCTGCACGATCAGCACGAGATCCGCCGGATCGACGGCGGGTTCCGGGTGGAGTTCCGGCTGGGAAGGAAGTGGCTGGAGTCGGGGCTCATGCCCAGGGTCGTCGACGGCGAGCGGTTCGCGTCGACCGTGCTGGCGGCGGCGACCCACAGCGAGAAGCAGACGCTGCTCACCTACTACGTGCCGGCGGCGCTGGTCCCCGTCGAGGACGAGCCATTCCCGATCGAGATCAGCGTGCCGGGACCGCTCGGCGAGGTGTTCACGGAGCGGATCGAGACGCTGCTCGCCGGGCATACGCTGGTCATCCGGGACGAGGCGTACCTGGCCGGGCTCGACCAGCTCGCCGAGCTCCGCGGCAAGGCGGAGCGCGCGTCAGGCGAGGCGCAGCAGGAGCTGCGCGGGCAACTCCTCAAGGTGAAGGGCTCCCTGGTGAAGCGGAAGACCGACTACGCCAGGGCGCTCGTGGACATGATCGTCGCCGACCGGGAGGAGTACGTCGACATCCGGTCGCTGAAGCCCGCGGTCATGGAGCCGTTCCTGGGGCGGACGTTCTACCTGAAGTTCAGGCATCCGCGCTTCAAGACGGAGGCGCTGCTCGCGGCGCTGGGCGACAACGGCTACACGCCGGAAGACATCGTGGCCGACCACGGCACCTTCGGGATGACGGCCCCGGAAGAGAACCACGAGCGGTTCGTCATCCCGCTGGAGGTCGTGCTCGACGGGCGCGGTTTCGTCGTACGGGTGCGCGGCCGGGAGATCGAGTACGGCGTCGACGTCCCGTACCGCGCCGGCCCGGCCCTCACGACCGTGTCGTATCCGGTGCTGTCGCTGGAGCTGCTGCCGTTCTTCTTCGCGGCGCGGCTCGACGATCCCGGCTACCTGTTCGTGCCGTCCGGATCCGGCGCCCTCATCGACCTGGCCGAGCGCAAGGCAGGCGCCCGGTCGCTGACCGTCCCGGTCTACGGCGGGGACTTCAGCCTCCAGCCGAAGCCGGGCGCAGGCGAGCATGGCTACCTGCCCGTGTTCGGCGCGGTGCGGGAGGACACGGGCTTCCTGGCGATCATCGAGTCCGGCGCCTCGATCGCGTCCGTGTCCGTGCTCAAGGCCGGCGTCTACAACTCGTACCACACCGTCTTCGCCGACTACACGATCACCGAAGCGCGGACCGAGGCGCGGGAGACCGGCGACGCCCTGTTCGGGGCCTACGCGATCCACGCCCCCGAGTCGTACGCGGGCGACGTCGTGGCGCGCTATCACCTGCTGTCGGCCGGCAGCGCCGACTACTCGTCGATGGCGCGCATCTACCGCGAGCACCTGCTCGAGCGGGGACTGCCGCGGCAGGCGAGCGTCGCAGGACAGCCTCTGTTCCTGGACGTCACGGCGTCCGTGCCCACGACGGCCACCGTGGCCGGCGTCCCGTACCGTTCGACGGCGGTGGCGACCGGCTATCGCGATGCGCGGCGGATCCTCTCCGACCTGGACAACCCGGACGGCCTGATCGTCCGCTACGCCGGCTGGCTGGCGGGCGGCACGGCCCATCGCTTTCCCGGCCGCGTGTCCCTGAACGGCAAGCTCGGCAGCCGGCGGGAGCTCCTGCGCCTGCTCGACTTCTGCCGCCAGCACGGGATCGGCTTCTACCCCGCCGTGGACTTCCTTGCCGTCAACGAGCGGGGCCTCTTCGACGGGTTCGGCGCCAGCCGCGAGGCGGCGCGCGGCCTGGACCGCGCTCCGGTCAGGCTGCTCGACCGCAACCCGGCCCTCACGGAGGACGTACCGGCGGGCGCGTACCTGATCTCACCGGCCGCGCTGCCCAACCTCGTCGCCTCCTTCGCAGGGCGCTACGGGCGCATGGATCATCCCTACCTGGGGCTCGACCGATTCGGGGTCCTGAGCTTCAGCGACTACCGGCGAGGGGCCGATCCGGAGCGGATCTTCAATCCGGAGGAGACCCTGCACGTGCTGGGCGAGACCGCGTCGCAACTCGCCGACGGCGGCTACAGGCTGCTGATTGAGGGCGCGAACGCCCACCTGATTCCGCACGCGGCGGTGGTCATGCACGTCCCCTACCGGGAAGCGGACTACGACATCGTCACCCGCACGATTCCCTTCATGCAGATGGTCCTGCACGGCTCGGTGCCGTACTCGTCCGAGCCGATCAACTACCAGGCCGACCCGCGGACGGCGCTGCTGCGGGCGATCGAGTCGGGGAGCAGCCTGGCGTTCGCGCTGATCGCCGACGCGCCGGCGCTGCCCGAGCCGCTCCACGACGTCGACCTGTACGCATCGGTCTACGGGAGCTGGAAGGACACGATGATAGAGATGCACGGCACCCTCAACCGCGCCCTGTCCGGCGTGGCGAGGGTGCCCATCCGCGCGCATGCGACGCTGGCCGACGGCGTGCGCGTCACCCGCTACGAGAACGGCGTGGACATCGTGGTCAACTACGGCGACGAGCCGTATACCCATGCCGGCATCACGGTCGGCCCGAAGGACTACCTGCGCGTGCCGGAGCGGGTGGCGTGGCAGGCCCTGCCATGGTAGGAGGACGGGTCGACCTGGCCCGGAAGAAGGCGCGCATGGGCTACCTGTTCACGCTGCCGCTGATGGTCGGCATCGTCTTCTTCCTGATCATGCCGATCGCGCAGTCCATCTCGTTCAGTGTGGGTGAGATCGAGATAACCGACGAGGGCTATCTCCTGCATCCGGTCGGGCTGGCCAACTTCCACCACATGCTCCGGGTGGACACGTTCTTTCCGCGGCATCTGGCGGCGGCCGTGGTGAAGCTGGCGTCGGAGGTGCCGGTCGTGCTGGTGTTCAGTCTGATCTGCGCCTCCCTCCTGAACCGCCCATTTCGGGGACGCGGCGTGATGCGAACGGTTCTGTTCCTCCCGGTGGTCCTGTCGTCGGGCGTGCTGGTGACCCTGCAGCAGTCGTACCTGCTGACGCAGGAGCTGAGCATCGGGTCGCTCTTCGAGCGCTTCACGCGTCAGTTGGTGAGCGGCTGGGTGGTGGACTCGCCGGCCGTCGACGGCGCGCTTGCCTACCTCGTCGACGCCACCGCCCGCCTCCCCGCCATCGCCGCGGCGGCGGGCATCCCCATCCTGATCTTCCTGGCCGGGCTGCAGGGGATTCCCGACTCCATGTACGAGGTGGCCCGGATCGAGGGGGCCAACGCCTGGGAGACCTTCTTCTATATCACCCTCCCGCTGGCGGCGCCGCTGGTCTTCCCGATCGTCATCTATATGATCGTGGACTCGTTCACGGCCGCCGACAGCGAACTGCTGCGGTACATCTTCGAGAGCATGCGGAGCGGCGCGGGATACGGCACCGCCACGGCGATGGCGTGGGCGTTCTTCCTCACCATGGCCGCGATCCTGGCGATCGTGGGAGCGATCGTGGCCCGCGGCACGCGCAACAGCGGAGTGGCCGTATGAGCTCCGCGCTGGCGAGGTGGACGATTCCCGCGTACCGGATCGCGAACCGGATCGACGGGCGGATCCTGCTCTTCCGGATCTTCCGGCTCGCGTTCCTGGCCGGCGTATCGTTCATCGTCCTCTTCCCGGTGCTGCACAAGCTCGTCCAGTCGTTCATGTCCGAGGCCGACATCATGGACGTCAATCGCGTGTGGATTCCGTCGAAGCTGTCGCTGTTGAACTACCGGATCGTCATGGTCTCGCTCGACTACTTCCACAACGCGCTGCGGTCGCTCGGCCTGACGCTGCTGGTGTGCGGGTCGCAGATGGCCTCGTCGACGTTCGTGGCCTACGGCCTGGCGCGGTTCCGGAACCGGCTCACGAACGTCCTGTTCGTGATCGCGGTGTTCAGCATGGTCATTCCGCCGCAGTTGCTGATGGTCCCGCTGGTCTTCAATTTCCGCTACTTCAGCTTCTTCGGGCTGTTTCCGGAGGGCCTGAACCTGACCGGCAGCATCCTGCCGTTCGTGCTTACCTCGCTGACGTGCATGGGCTACAAGAACGGCATCTTCATCTACATCATGCGGCAGGTGTTCAAGGGCATCCCGCGCGACCTGGAGGACGCGGCCTACGTGGACGGATCCGGGTACCTCAACACGTTCGTGCGCATCGTCCTGCCGTCGGCCACGTCGGGACTGCTCGTCGTGTTCCTGCTGGCGTTCGTCTGGCAGTGGAGCGACCTGACCTTCACGGAGCTGTTCCTGCCGAACCAGGAGCTGCTGTCGACGGTGATGGTGGGATTCGGCTTTCAGTACGAGGACTGGTACGTCGCGTTCAACGCCGGCGCCCGGCCGCATCCCGGCTTCGTGGCCGCGATCGTCAACACCGCCATGCTGGTGTTCATACTGCCGGTGCTCGTGCTCTACCTGTTCGTGCAGCGCTGGTTCATCAAGAGTGTCGACCGCGTGGGACTGGTCGGCTGAAGGAGTGAAACGACCATGATCGGGAAATTCGTCAACGGGAACTGGGAGCTGACGGTATCGGTCGCGACCGACCGGCCGCTGCCCGGCAGCGACGTGAGGATCTGGTTCTCCTCGGACGCCGGCCGGGAGAACTGCGCGTTTCTGAACGTCGGCAGCGGGCGCACCTACCTGGGGCGCCGCAGGCAGGGGACAGAAGAGATCCTGCGCACCTACGCGGACGCCGGCCATCCACCCTGGCGGATCCGGCTGCAGAAGCGCGGCGCATTCTTCCGCTTCCGGATCAACGATGCCCCGCACGGCTACATCAAGGGGCCGACCGGGCAGTGGGACATGCTCTTCGAGCCGACGGAAGCGCACCTGTTCGTCGACTGCGACGAAGAGCACTACCGGATCGACGAGGGCCGGCTGACCCGGCTCACCTGGTTCCAGGAGACGACGCTGGCCATCCCCACGGGCGAGGAAGGAAGCTGGACCGCCGGGCACGTGCTGCCGGGCGGCATCATCGAGTACGAAGGCCGCTACTACCTGTACGTCATGGGCTCCCGGCCCGGGCAGCAGGAAGGAGGGCTCCAGCGCGTGATCGGCGTGGCGATGAGCGACGACCTGGAGCGCTGGGAGTTGCACCCGGAGCCGGTGGTGACGCAGTCGAACGTGCCCTACGACAACCTCTATCCGAACGGCGCGATCGTCACCGCCGAGGGCAGGGTGGCGCTGCTGTACTCGTCACAGATGTTCCCGAAGTGGAACGGGTTCTGCCTCACTGTCGCCGATCACCCCCTGGGGCCGTTCGTCGACCACCCCGGGAACCCGGTGTTCGACCACGGCGACGCCGCGCACGAGTTCGACGTGGTCGCCCTGGAGGGGGGACGCTACAAGTACCTGCTGATGTACGCCGGCTTCACGCCGAAGCCCCCGCGCGGGCCGGCCGGGGACCGGGGCTACGCACTGTACAGCGACGACCTCGTCCACTGGGTGCCGGACGGGGACAACCCCGTGTTCGGACCGGACACGCCGGACGACTGGGACGCCATCCACGTGCGGACGCGGTCGCTGACGAAGATCGGCGACACCTGGTACCTGTGGTACGAGGGCTGCAACACCTGGAAGCCGCACGGCAAGCAGCATCACGGCTGGTGGGACACGGTCGGGCTGGCGCGCTCGAAGGACCTCAGGAACTGGGAGTACCATCCGCGCAATCCCGCACTGGAGTCTGGCCAGAGTCACTGGATCGGCTGGCCGCGCATGGTGATCAGGAACGGGACCGGCTACGTGTTCATGATCGAGAACTCCCGCATCGTCTACAAGAAGATCCCGATCGGGGAGCTCACCGACTGGGAGAGCGACCTGGGTGAGACGATCGACCTGCTGCAGGAAGGGCGCCCATGAAGGACGTCACGATCAACCTCGATCACATCCCGTTCAGCCGCTACGGCGCCTACGTCTCGGTCAACCGCGACCGGGAGAAAGGGGTGTTCGTCATCCACAACGTCGAGCGGCGCTTCGGCGAGGACGAGGCGTTCACGCTGCAGTTCACCCACGGCGGAAGCAGCGTCGACTACACCTACGAGATGCGCCCCGACCGGATCACGGTAGCGAGCGATCCGGGGAGCGCCACGATTTTCGTCCGGGACGACCACACGCTGGCCTTCGAGTCGCACGGCCTGGACCTGGAGTTCCGGGCGATCACCGGCCACGGATACGGCACCGAGTTTGGGCCGGACGACTTCTGCGTGATCTCCGTGAACCAGCGCACGACCTCGCGGTTCCGCGTGTTCTGCGGCGCAGGGGTGCTCCACGGGCCCGTGAAGCCGTTCCAGAGCAACGAGGCCCTCGACTGGAAGCGGGACCTGACCGTGCGCGCGGACAAGGCCGGCAGCGCCGGCCCGGGTTCGGCGACGGTCACCCTCACCATCATGAACGTGGAGCGGAAACTCGAGCACTCGGCGGTCGACGTGGAGCGGGAGACGGCCGCCGCCAGGGCGGAGTGGGAGCGGTTTCTCGCCAGGATGCCGCCGGCGCCGGAGGGCCGCTACGACTTCGCCGTGGCCACGTGGTACACGCTGTGGTCCTGCTTCGTGCGGGCGCGGGACCATTACCGGTACGACGCGATGCTCATGTCCAAGAAGTTCATGAGCTCGGTGTGGACGTGGGACCACTGCTTCAACGCGCTGGCGATGATGAAGGTGAGCCGCCGGACGGCGCTGGAGCAGTTCCTGCTCCCCTTCGAGCTGCAGGCGGATTCCGGGACCCTGTTCGACATGACCAACCCCAACCAGGAGGTGATCTGGGCGGTGACCAAGCCGCCGATTCACGGCTGGTGCTTCGGCCGCATGATGGACGCCTTCGACTTCGAGCCCGAGGTCCTGGAGAAGGTGCTGGGTCACCTGGCCGCGTGGACGGACTGGTGGATGGACTACCGGGACTCCGACGGCGACGGCATCCCCGAGTACCCGCAGGGGTGCGACAGCGGCTGGGACAACTCGACCCTGTTCGACGACGGCTTCTTCCTGGAGTCGCCCGACCTGTCGGCGTTCCTGGTCCTGCAGATGCACACCTGCGCGCGGATCGCCGAGCGGCTCGGCAGAACGGAGGAGGCGGACCGGTGGCGGCGCTCCGCGGAGGAGCTGCTGGAGCGGCTCTACGACCACAGTTGGGTGGGCGGCAGGTTCGTCGCCAGGCGGTCGGGGAGCCACACGTACGATCCCGAGCCCACCTCGCTGCTGGCGCTGATGCCGATCGCGCTCGGGGAGCACCTGGACCCGGACAGGATGGCGGTGCTGGCGGGCATCCTGGAGGAGCGGTTCCTGACCGAGCACGGCCCGGCCACGGAGGCGCCGGACAGCCCGCGCTACGAGAGCGACGGCTACTGGCGCGGGCCGATCTGGGCGCCGAGCACGTACCTGATCGTGGACGGCCTCCGGCGCGGCGGCCGTGACGATCTGGCGCGGAGGATCGCCGCGTCGTTCTGCCGGATGGCCGAGCACAAGGCCCAGGGACAGTACGAGAACTTCGACGCGCTGACCGGGGTAGGGCTGCGCGCTCCCGGCTACACCTGGACGGCCAGCGTCTTCATGCTCCTGACGTGGGAGTACCTGCAAGACGGGTGAACGGCTGTTGATCGGCGGGGCAGCGCGGCGCGTTCCGGCGATCCTGCTGCTGGTGGCGTGCCTGCCTGCGGTCGCCGAGACGTACCGGGACTACCTCCGCCGGCACGGGGAGTGGCCGGAGGTGCGGCTCGACCGGCCGATCGTCGTGCGGGGCGTGGACTTCACGGCGACCGACACGGAGCCACGCACGGGGGAGATCGACGGGGTGGTGGCGCTGCTGACCCCGGAGCGGGGATCGGTGAGCTGGGCCGTATCCGTCCCGCGGTCCGGGCTCTACCGGATCCAGGTCACCTGGCACCCGCTGTCCGGCAGGCGCATCCCCGCCGTGCGGGAGACCGCGATCGACGGGCAGGTGCCGTTCGACGAGGCGCGGCGCCTGAGCTTCCCGCGTACCTGGGACGACAGCGGCGAGATGCGGGTCGACGTCCGCGGCAACCAGATCCGGCCCCGGATCGAGGAGCGTCCGCGCTGGACCACGGCGAATCTCCGCGACGGCGATCACGCCGAGCCGTTCGCGTTCTTCCTGCGCCGCGGGGACAATACGATCACCCTGACCGGGATCGTCGAGCCGATGGCGATCGCGGCGCTGGCCGTGACGCAGCTCGATGAGCCTCCGTCCTACGCCGAGTACCGCGCCGCGGCCCCCGCCGCCGGGGAAGTGTCCGGCTTCCTGCTCAAGATCCAGGGCGAGGACGCGGGGCCGCGCTCGTCCTCGACGCTTTTCCCCGTGCACGACAAGGGCGATCCGTCGATCGAGCCCTACCACCCGCACCAGGTGAGGATGAACTCGATCGGCGGCTACCGCTGGGCGCAGGCCGGGGACTGGATCGAGTGGACCTTCGCGGTGCCGGCGAACGGACGCTACCGGATCGCGGTCAAGGCCAAGCAGGACATCAACCGCGGCTCCCGATCCTGGCGGCGGATCTCGATCGACGGGAGCGTCCCGTTTCGGGAAGTGGACGCCGTCGCGTTTCCCTATTCCTCGGCCTACCGGGTGGCGCCGCTGGGCGGTGACGAGCCCTACCTGTTCCACCTGGAGGCCGGCGAGCACACGATCCGCATGGAGGCCGTGCTGGGCGAGTTCGCCGCGGCGGTGGCCGAGGTGGATGCGATCGTGGCCGATCTCCTCGCCTTCTACCGGGATGTGATCATGATCACCTCGTCGAATCCCGACCCGTTTCGGAGCTATCAGCTCCAGCAGCGCATTCCGCGCGAGATCGGCGAGCTCTCTGCGCTCCGCGAGCGGCTGGTATCCGTGGTCGAGCGGGTCGAGGGGATGACCGGCGAGGGAGGCATGTCGGCCGGTGTGCAGGAGCTGGTGGTCCTGATCGACCGGATGGCGCAGCGCCCGGCGGTCATCCCGTTCGTCCTGAGCGAGTTGCAGAACGCCATCACGGCGCTCAGCGTTTGGGCGGCTCGCAACCGGGAGCAGCCGCTGCAAGTCGACTACCTGGTGGTGGCATCGCCGGACCGGGAGCTCCCGCGTGCGCGCGTCAGCCTGTTCGTGCGGTGGTTCAGGAAGCTGCAGGCGTTCGTGGCGTCGTTCTCGCCGAACTACCACCAGGCATTCTCGCTTCAGGGCGGCGAGTCCGCGACGGGAGCCGGCGTGGCCCCGGTCACCGTGTGGATGGGCACGGGCCGCGATCAGAGCCAGATCCTCCGGCAGATCATCGACGACCTGTTCACGCCCGCGACCGGCATCCCGGTCGAGCTGGAGCTGGTGCGGAGCATCCAGTCCATCCTGATCCCGGCCAACCTGGCCGGCACGGCGCCGGACGCCGTCATCGGCCACGCCAACATGGAGCTGGCCTTCCGCGGCATGCTCGCGGACCTGTCCGCGATGGACGGCTACGCGCAGGTGGCGCGCCGCTTCGCTCCCGGCGCGCTGGCGCCGTTCAGCCATCGCGACGGCGTCTACGCCCTCCCGGAGACGATGAGCTTTCCGGTCCTGTTCTACCGCACGGACATCCTGGACTCGCTGGGGATCGGGATCCCCGCGACCTGGGACGAGGTGCGTGCCCTGCTGCCGACGCTGCGCGCGCACCACCTGGACTTCGGGCTCGGCATGGATCCGGGCTCGCTGCTGATGATGGTGAACCAGCGCGGCGTCCCGTTGATGAAGGAGGACAGCGTCGAGACCAACCTCGACTCGGAGACCGTGATCGGCACCGTCTCCGAGTTCACGGAACTGTTCATCCGCTACGACGTGCCGTACGCCTACAACTTCTTCAACCGGTTCCGGTTCGGCGAGATGCCACTGGCCATCCAGCCGTTCAGCTTCTACAACACGCTGGTCGTCTTCGCGCCGGAGCTCGCCGGGCGGTGGGGGATGGCGATGGTCCCCGGCACGCGGCTGGCCGGCGGGAGCGTCAACAGAACCGTCACCGTCCTGCCGAGCATCATCCCGGAGCCGGTCGCCGGTCCGGGAGCGGTGCAGAACACCTGGGACGTGTCGTCGCTGACGGCGGTCGGCGTCACGGGATCGTCCATCGTGCGCGGCTCGGCGAACCCGGACGGCGCCTGGGAGTTCCTGAAGTGGTGGTCGGGGCGCGAAGCGCAGGTGCTGTACGGCACCGAGCTGGAGTCGCTGCTGGGGGAGGCGGCGCGCTACGCGCCGGCCAACCTGCAGGCGCTCGCGGAGATCCCGTGGAGCCCGGCCGAGCGGCGCGTGCTGTTCGAGCAGGCGGACTGGGTCGAGGGATTGCCGCCGATCGTCGGCAGCTACTACGTGTTCCGCAACCTGAACTGGATGATCCGCGCCATCGTCGTGGACGGAGAAGGGGTGCGGGAATCGGTCCGGCGCTACGACGACGCGATCAACCGGGAGCTGGCGCGCAAGCGGGCCGAGTTCGGGCTGGAGACCGACCGTGACGCGCTCCCGGCGGAGCACCGCGACCGGTACTGGGAGCGCTTCGTCCGCATCGACCGCCTCCAGGATGCCGACGTGCCGGCCGTCGGCGACTTCGTGCCGGCAGAGATCGTGCGCGAGCTGGCGGCGGCGGATTGAAGGCGATGTCGGCGGTGCCCGTTCCCGGCATGACTCTCGGCGAGCGGCTGCGGCTCACCGGCGCGAAGCTGTGGCAGGCGCGGGTCTCCTACGCGATGCTGGCGCCGTTCCTGGCCGCCTTCACGGTGTTCGTTGTCGTGCCGGTGCTGTTCTCGTTCGTGTTGAGCTTCACGCAGTTCAACATGGTGCAGCGCCCGACCTGGGTGGGGTTCGAGAACTACCTGCGGATGTTCCTGGACGACAGGATCTTCCTGATCGCGCTGCAGAACACCCTGATTTACGCGGCGATCACCGGCCCCGTCGGCTACCTGCTCTCCTTCCTCTTCGCCTGGCTCATCAACGAGATGCGCCACCGGCTGCGGATCGTGCTGACGCTGCTGTTCTACGCGCCGGCGATCGCCGGCAACGCCTTCATGATCTGGGTCCTGCTCTTCAGCCCGGACGCGCACGGCTACATCAACGGCACGCTGATCGCCCTGGGCATGATCACCAAGCCGGTCCAGTGGCTGATCGACCCCGACTACATGATGCCGATCGTGATCGGGGTCGTGCTCTGGATGAGCCTGGGAACCAGTTTTCTGGTCTTCATAGCGGGGCTTAAAGGCATCGACGAGTTCCTCTACGAGGCGGCGGCCATCGACGGCATCGACAACCGCTGGCAGGAGCTGTGGTACATCACGCTGCCGGCCATGCGCGGCTACCTGCTGTTCGGCGCGATCGTCGCCATCACGGAATCGATGACCAACACGACGATCATCTCGGCGCTGACCGGCGACGAGCCGACCGACTGGGCCACCTGGACGATCGTCGCGCACTCGAACGACCACGCCCTGGTGCGCTTCGAGCTGGGCTACTCCTCGGCGATCATCTTCCTGCTGTTCCTGGCCATGGTGGCGGCTCAGAAGATCGTCCAACGGCTGTTGGCCAAGGTGGGGTGACGGCATGAGGCGCAACGTCGCGACCATCCTGCGGAACCGCAACCTGTCGCGCTCGCTGGCGGGCGACATCGTCATCCTGGTGTTCCTCTGCGGCGGGGGCGTCTTCATGGCGCTGCCGCTGGTCTACGCCGCCGGCAACGCCTTCAAGCCGCTGGACGAGCTGTTCCTGTTTCCGCCCCGCTTCGTCCCGCGCCGGCCGACGTTGCAGAACTTCACCGACCTGTTCCTGCTGATGGAGCAGTCCTGGATTCCGCTGTCCCGCTACTTCTTCAACTCCGTGTTCATCGTGTCCTTCGCGCTGGCGGGCAACCTGGCGATCTGCTCGATCGCCGCCTACGTGCTCTCCAAGCACGATTTTCCCGGCAGGAAGTTGATCAACGAGGTGATCATCCTCAGCCTCATGTTCTCGGGAGCGGTGACCGTCATCCCGAACTATCTGACCCTGTCGTGGCTGGGGTTCATCGACAGTTACTGGGCGATCGTCGTGCCCGCATGGGCGCAGACGCTCGGCCTCTACCTGATGAAGAAGTTCATCGACTCCATGGTGCACGACTCGCTGATCCAGGCGGCCCGCATCGACGGGGCGGGGGAGCTTACGATCTTCGCGCGCGTGGTCATGCCGGTCGTCAAGCCGGCGTGGCTGACCCTGATCATCATCAACTTCCAGGTGATGTGGCGGAACACCGGTGACATATTCATCTACTCCGAGCAGTTGAAGCCGCTTCCCTACGCCCTGTCGCAAGTCGCCGGCGGCGGCATCGCCCGCGTGGGCGCCGCGTCGGTGGTAACCCTGTTCATCATGGCGGTGCCGATCGGCGTGTTCATCTTCAACCAGAGCAGGATCGTGGAGACCATGGGCACCTCCGGCATGACGGGAGAGTAGCCGGCTGCCGGCCGGCGGGCGTTGATCAGTGTGACTGCGATGCCTGCCCCCGACGCTGGGCGGCGCCCGCCCAAGCCCACGAGGCGGCGATGCGCCAGCACCGGTGGATTGTTCGCCGGGCGCGGCGATTGAGCCCGATCCATGCGATACTCACGCAGAGGAACACAGCAGTGGCAACACGCAAGATCGCAGTTGACATTCCAGAGAGTGTACTCCTTGCCGAGAAGACCGATGAGCGCCTGTTCGCCCGCGAGCTGCGTATGCTGGCGGCGGTCAAACTGTACGAGCTCGGCCGCTTGTCGTCGGGGCGAGCTGCCGAGCTGGCGGGAATGGCGCGCGTGGAGTTCCTGTTGGAGATCGCTCGCTATCAGGTCTTTCCGCTTGAGGCCGAGTTGTCCGACTTGGAACGAGGGTGTGGTTGAGCGTTTGGGGCACGTTGCGAATTCTCCTCGAAGCAAAGTCGAGTGGTTTGATCGACCGAGTCGTTAACCATGTCGATCGGTTGGAAGCTGCCGGAATGTGGATGTCAACTGCGATCCGGCGTAGAGTGCTCGCGCTGGCTGGCGAAGACGAACCGACCGCTCCTGGGGAGCCGCGCCCCCCGAGAGACCACTGGCATGAAACCTGACACGTCGCAAGACACACCACCTGACCGATGCCTTGCCAGGGCGCGAGCTCATAGCGGCCAAGAGGTACCGGCAGTTCCTGCGGGGAATCGGACGGACTGCCTGCATGCTTCGCTGATGGCAGCTCCTTGGGACGATGAGCCGGAGTCGCCTGAGGAAACCGACGCGATACAGCAGGCATATCAGGACATAGAACGAGAGGCTGTCGTATACGACGAAGAGCTCGATTCTCTTTTGTGCAGTGGTGAACCTTGAAGGAGGATAGCGTTGTCTGTTCAATGGCGGGCCGAACGCGCCCCTTCGCTCCGGGCGGCGCGCAAGCCGTCGGGTGCGCTCCGCGGTGTCTCGAATCGCCGCAACAACGGTTACGGAGGCGCAGCAGCCGTATATTGACATGGTGTCGAGCCTGAGTCGATGATCTGACCATGGACAAGCCGTCCGGTGCGACGGCCCCCGGCGCGATCGACGCGGCCGTCAGACAGACGCTGCGCAGGCAAACCCGATCCCGTATCGTCCGTATGAGAGAGCTGTACCTGCTCTTTCTGATCCCGCTGGCCCTGCTGGCGATCTTCAAGTACGTCCCCATGGTCGGGGTGATGATCGCGTTCAAGGACTACAGCGCCCGCGCCGGCATCCTTGGCAGCTCCTGGAACGACTTCGAGCACTTCAAGTTCTTCTTCTCCACGCCGCAGTTCCCGGAGCTGCTCCTGAACACGTTCCGGATCAGCCTGCTCAAGTTCGCCTTCGGGTTCCCGGCGCCGATCGCCTTCGCGCTGATCCTCAACGAGCTGACCAACCGCCGCTACAAGCGCGTCGTGCAGAGCATCTCCTACCTGCCGCATTTCCTGTCGTGGGTGGTGCTGGGCGCCATCTTCAAGGTGCTGTTCTCGGTGGAGCGGGGCCCGATCAACGCCGTCATCACGGCCCTGGGAGCGGAGCCGATCTATTTCCTGGCCGAGCCCGACTGGTTCCTGTTCTCGGTGGTCATCACCCACATCTGGAAGAGCATCGGCTGGGGCAGCATCATCTTCCTGGCGTCGATCACCTCGATCGATCCCGGGCTGTACGACGCCGCCGACGTGGACGGCGCGAACCGCCTGCAGAAGGTCATGCACGTGACCCTGCCGGCGATGGTCCCAGTGATCGTCATCATGCTCATCCTGACCGTGCGCGATCTGAACCAGGCCGGATTCGACCAGATCTTCAACCTCTACAACCCGCTGGTGTTCAGCGTCGCCGACATCTTCGAGACCTACGTGTACCGCGTGGGTCTGGTCGACCGGCAGTACGATTTCGGCGCCGCGGTGAACCTGTTCCAGAACCTGGTGGCGGTCATGTTCGTGCTGATCGCCAACACCCTGGCGCGGCGCTACAGCGAGTACGCCCTGTGGTAGGGGGGCCGGTACCGTGACCATACGCAGGAGTATCGGCAGCCATGCCTTCGACGGGCTGAACGTGCTGTTCATGGCCGCGTTCTGCATCACGGTGCTGTACCCGTTCTGGAACCTGATCCTGGTGTCGCTGGAGGGCATCGAAGAGGCAAAGGTGCTGCGCTTCAAGCTGACCAACACCCACTGGTCGGCATCGGCGTATCAGTACCTGCTGTTCGACTCGCTGGTGTTGCGGTCCTATCGGAACACGATCCTGCGAACGGTGGTGGGGACCGCCATGAGCGTGTTCGTCTGCTCGCTGGCCGCCTACACCCTGTCCAAGCGGGGCCTGCCCGGCCGCGGCCTGCTGATGGCGATCCTGCTGATCACGCTGTTCTTCTCGGGCGGGTTCATCCCCACGTTCCTGCTGATCCGGGCGCTCGGGCTGTACAACACCTTCTGGGTCCTGGTGCTGCCGGGCGTGGTGCAAGCCTTCAACATCATCATCATCCGCAACTTCTTCATGGCGATCGACCAGGGGGTTGAGGAGTCGGCGCTGATGGACGGCGCCACCTACCTGCGGATCCTGGTGTCGATCGTCATGCCGCTGAGCACGCCGGTGCTGGCGACGGTCACCCTCTGGACGGCCGTGAGCATCTGGAACGAGTGGTTCGAGGCGCTCATCTTCACGTCGGGCAACGACTGGATCGTGCTGCAGGAGTTCATCCGGCGCATGATGGAGGAGGTCTTCAACAAGCGGGAGCTCGCCGTCATCGACCGGTTCAACGACGAGTTCGGCCGGCAGATCCAGCGCGACAACGTGCAGTCGGCGGTGATCCTCATCACCATCGGGCCGATCGTGCTGGCCTATCCGTTCCTGCAGCGCTTCTTCGTGCGCGGCATCATGGTGGGCTCCCTGAAGGCGTAACCGAGCGGGCAAAAGAAAGGCAGGGCCCCTGCGAGCCCTGCCTGAAAACGTGCCCGGAGCTGGTGCTCCGAGCCGCGAAGCTCAGTACTCGAGCCTGCCGTCGAGGTAGGCGTCGACCAACGGTGCGTTCTCGAACTCCTCCAGGTACCGGCTCATGCCGTTCCTTTCGAGCTCGGCCAGGTAGTCGTCCCAGCCTTCATCGATGTCGAGCTCGCCCAGGATGAAGTTGGCCGTGTACTCCAGGGCCGTGGTGGTAAGGCCCGAGTTGTAACGCTGGCGCATTCTGATGATGTTGGTCTCGTTCAGGAAGTCGTAGCGGTACTGATGGACGTAGTGGTCCATGTATCCGGGCTTCGCCAGCAGATCGTTCTCGACCGTCTCGTAGGGCGTTCCCAGCTTGCGGACCTCGTACAGCCACGGCAGCCAGTAGCCGCCGAGAAGGTTGGTGGCATTCTCGGGACCGGCGTCGTGATAGATCAACGGGGACTTCCAGGGGTCGCCCGACCAGTCGAAGTTGACCCCCTCGACGCCCCACCAGTTGCGCAAGGCACCTTCTCTGGTGGAGTGCAGCCAGTCGAAGATGCGCATGGCGCGGTCGAACTTCTCATCGCTGAGCTCGCTCGATGCCAGGGCGGCGCGTCCCAGGGTGCCGATTCTGAATCCGGTGGGGATAGCCGGCGTCATCGCCGCGCCGCCGGCCGAGGTGCCGTACAGACCGGTCATGTGATTCTTCTCGGTCGGCACGACCAGCACCTTCGCGTCGGGGTGGGCGAGGAGCATCTGGAAGGGCACTTCGGTCGTGTCATTCTCCGTGATGTAGTTGTAGTGGTACTGCATGTAACCGAGGTGACCGGAGTCCCACAGGTCCTTGGCGGCGCCGGACGACTGTGAGTCGATCACCGTCTCCTTGGTGAGGATGCCCTCCTCATAGAGCCGGTTGAACCACTTGAGGGCCTCGCGGTAGGCGTCCGTGGCGTACATGAACTTCATCTCGCCGTCTTCGAAGACGTTGATGTCGACGCCGCGTCCCTCGGTTCCGAACAGCGAGCCTGCCTGGCCGAAGCTGGTGAAGGTGGCCGGGAAGTAGGCGCCCAGGCCGTAGGTGCGCTCGGCGCCCGAGACGTTCTCGTCCACGAACCCCTTGAGGATCTGGCGCATCTCCTCGGTGTCGAAGCCTTCCGAGCTCCAGAACACGCGCGGGGCGATCTCCACCAACTCACCGTGCGGCTCGATGCCCAGCTTCTCCAGCCAGTCGAGGCGGTAGTAGGACACCATCATCGTCAACGGCTTGTTGTAGAGCTGTGGGATGCCCATGACGGCGTCCTCACCCGGCACGCGCAGGAAGGACCAGGCGCCGGTCTCATCCATGAGGTGGGCCGTATTGGGCATCTTTTCGCGGATGTCCTCGTACGTCCAGACGCGGATCATGTCGTCCTGGTACAGCTCGTCCATGTTGGCCTGCAGCACCGCGCAGAACTCGGGGATGCGGCCGGTCGCGAGCTGCGCGGCCACCGCCTCGGTGTTGCTCCAGTCCCGCAGATCGGGCCAGATGAAGGTGGTGTTGAACCGCTCCGTCATCTCCTGGAGGTAGACGTAGGTGTCGGCCTTCTCTTCCTCGTTGAAGCGCATGGTCCAGCCGAGCCACTCGATCTCCAGGTGCTTGGCGAAGTGGTCCTGGCCGAACGCCACGCCGGTCGCCATGACCATGATGAGCCCCACCACGACGCCGGTGAGCAGCGATCTCCGTATACGTCTCATATGAACCCTCCTCTTAGGGCTTGGGAGTATCCGACGAGTCTACGGGCCGCCGCCGGCCGGGGCAACCACGGGTCAGGCCGGGGCGTGGTCGAGCACGTGTGTCATCAACGACGGGATACCGGCGATCCAGACGACCGGGGGAAGCTGGCCGGGCGGGCTCCAGAGGTAGCCCAGCCGGTGCAAAGCCTCACGGGCCGCCAGCCGGGCGGCGCCATCGGCGCCGGTCGCGGCCAGGGCGGCGTCGATGGCGTGGTCGGAAGCGGTGGCTGCGGCGCCGGTCCGGAACAGCGGTGCCGTCGCCACCGCCGCAGGCAGCAGGGCGCCGGCCTCCAGTTCCCGGTAGCGGTCCTGGTAGTAGTCCGTTACGCGGGCGATCACGTTGGGGCGCGCCGCGTCCGCGTGCGCGGCGGTCAGCCGGGTCGCGCCGGTAGCGAGGCGCTGCTTCCAGAGAGCGTCGCCCCAGAGCTGGATGAAGTACGGGTAGCGCTGGCTTTCCTCCACGACGGCGGTCAGGGCATCGGCATCGATGCCCACGCCGTGGGCCGCAAGCGGCTTGACCAGGGCGGCGCGGGCGGCCGCGTCGCTGAGCAGGCCGATGCCCAGGCGCCCCTCTCCCAAGCGGCTCCAGAAGGACGCGTCCATGGTGCTGAGATGCGCTGGCAGGCCGGGCGTGCCGGCCAGCACCAGCAGGAAGGGTGCGTTCGCCCGGACCTCCTGGCTCACGTTCAGCAGGAGCTGGCCGACCTCGCGTGCGAGCGTGTGCGCTTCGTCGAGCAGGACGACGACGGGCTTCGTCTGACACCGAGCGATCAACCGCTCCGTGAGGTTCTGCGGGGACGGGGCGTGCGTCGCCCATTGGGCCTCGCCGACGCCCGCGACGCCCACCTTCACGGGCAGCATTCTCTTGAGAGGAGACGCCGGCAGCAGAAGGTCGACCAGCGCCTGCTCGGTCCGCATGCGGCTGGGCGTCAAGCGCGCAATGTCCACTTGGTCGGCTCGCCGGCAGGCGCGTTCGAACCAGGTGAGCAATACGGTCTTGCCGTTACCGCGCGGCCCCATCAGCGCTACGTCGTGCGGCGGCGCGCTGCCGTCGAGCAGGTCTGCCAGACATTGCGACAGGAGATCCTCTTCCGGTTCGCGCCCGGTGAGCGCAGGCGGCGCGGCGCCGGCGCCCGGAGTGAATACCCGCCGCGCCGGTTCCTTCATGCCAACCAGTATACGCCTCCCCCACGGCGTGCGCAGAATGGACGGCGACCACGGAGGGGGTGACCATGCGGGATCGGTATCGATTGGCGGAGGTCGGCACGGCGACGCAGCTCCTGATCGACGATCACGTCGTCGACGACATCTGGCTGCTGCGCCGGGTTCCGGAGATGCCGGCCAAGCATCCGGACAACCCGCTGGCGATCGCTCCCAGCCTGTACGACGCCGAGGAGAAGCTGTTCAAGGCGTGGTATCCGGCGGTCCCGGAGGACCCCGAGGACGACCCCGGCAACGAGGCGCTGTACGCCCGCGCGTACGCCGTGTCCGAGGACGGTTTCAACTGGCACAAGCCGGAGCTCGGCATCGTCGAGCACGAAGGATCGAAGCGGAACAACCTGATCGACGTCTCGGCCATGCACGGCGAGTTCGGGGTGGCGATGAAGGACCCGCACGATCCCGATCCCGGCAAGCGGTACAAGGGGACGATCAAGCGCTGGTACCACCACGTCGACCCCGAGCGGCGCGGCGGCGGCCGGCTGTTCGCCGCGTACTCGGCCGACGGCATCCACTGGCGCATGTACCCGGACGAGCGGTCCATCATCCGCGACTCCAACGACGGCAACGGCTGTTTCCTCTACGACGAGCGGATCGGCCGCTACGTGAACTTCCGTCGGCCGACCATCCTGGCCGGCCCGCGCGGCGAGGTGCCCGGCGACCTGGGGTTTCCCGAGGTCGCCGGGGACGCCCAGGGCCTGTACCGGCACCCGGAAGCGGAGGACTACCTGCATCGCTACCTGCGCGCACAGCCGTACGTGGACACCCGCGCGGCGATCGGCGCCACCGACCACGCGCACGAGGGGATGGGCTGCAACCGCAGGATCGCCAGGGCGGAGAGCGACGACTTCGTGAACTGGACCGAGCCGGAGGTGATCATCCGACCCGACGAGCTGGACCCGCCGCGTCTCTACGGCATCGACGTCACCGTCTGCGAGGGCGTGTATATCGGGTTGCTGCAGGTCTTCAACAAGTGGGGGCTCAAGGGGTACTTGGGCGACCCGTCGCAGGCGGACACGATGGACGTCCAATTGACCTTCAGCCGGGACGGCTTCCGCTGGGAGCGGCTGGCCAACCGGCCGGTGTTCCTTCCGCGCGGCGTGATCGGCAGTTGGGACGGCGGCATGATCGCCGGCGCCCGCATGATCGAGCACGGGGACGAGTTGCGCTTCTACTACTCCGGACACTCCGGCTCCCACAACGCCCCGTGGCGGACGAGTGGGACGGGCCTCGCCACGCTGCCGAAGGGGCGGTTCGTCGCGCGCGCGGCTGCCGACGAGCTGGGCGTGCTGATCACCAAGCCGTTCCGGCTTGAAGGCGACCGCCTGCAGGTCAACGCGGACGCCTCCCGCGGGCGCATCAAGGTCGAGGTCGCCGACCCGATGGGGACGCCGTTGCCCGGACTGGCCGTCCGCGACTGCCGGCCGATCGAACGGGACGGGCTGCGCCTGGCGGTGACCTGGAACGGCGACGCGGCGCTGCGCGACCTCGCCGGCCAGGTGGTGCGGCTCCGGTTCTATCTGTACGAGTCGAAACTCTACTCGTTCACCGTGCGGTGACCGCGACGTGACTCCGCGGTCCTGGAAGCATTGACCCCTGAAAAAGAGCCAGGATAGAGTTGCGGGGATGACTTCGCAGGAGAGTACGGTGTCCAGAGAGGAGTTGAAGAGCCTCATCGACGACCTGTCGGACAACGAACTGGATGCCGTGAGGCACTATATCCAGTCCCTTCACCCCTCGGACGATCCTGTCGCTTCACTTCTTGAGGATGTGCCGGTGGACGACGAACCGGTTACCGACGATGACCTCTCGGCTATCGAGGAGTCAGATGCTGACATCGCCGCAGGCCGGGTCGTATCCTTGGAAGAACTCCGACGAGAATATGGAGCTTGAACTCGGTCGTCATTCTATCCCGTCGCGCAAGTCGTGACATTCGACGCCTGGATACACAGACGCGGCGTAGGGTGTTCGCCGCTTTGAACGGGCTCGCTTCCGGTGTCGCAACCGATGTCGTCCGCCTTTCCGGTATTCCCGATACCTTCAGACTGAGAGTCGGTGACTGGCGGATCATTCTCGAATACCGGCAAAGCAGCCGGCAGATCCTCGTCAAGAAGATCGGACATCGGCGGGAAGTCTACAGATAGTCCCGTGGACGCCGATTTCAGGTCAGCCGCATTCTCATGGCTCGCCGAGCAAGCTCCGCAGCATGGGTACGTCATACGGAGGAGAATTCTTGAGGTCGGCTTTGTGCATCGAGGCGAACGGATCACGTTCGTGGGACCATCTGGCATCTGGACACCGCGTGTGTTGGAGCTTCCCCTCTCCATCACATCGGTGCCCAACGGCCCCTACAGAGACTCGTTTAACCAGGAGGGGCTTCTTGAGTATCGCTACCGTGGCACGGATCCTGAACATCGGGACAATGTCGGCCTTAGGGTGTTGTGTCGCACCCGGACGCCGTTGATCTACTTTCACGGGGTGGCGCGCGGCCGATACATGCCAGTGTCGCCCGTGATCATCGTCGAGGATCGTCCTCACGAACTCTGCTGCATGGTGGCGGTCGAGGCAGCCTACGGGTTGAGCCCGCCGCAGGGCTCGTCCGATGTCATGGGATCGGACTCGATCATCGGGATCCGTCGGTACATCACGCAAGAAACCCGGCGCCGCCTCCACCAGACCGCGTTTCGCGAACTCGTGGTCGATGCCTACTCCGGTTGTTGCTCGCTGTGTCGACTTCGCCATCGAAACCTGCTTGACGCCGCGCACATCGTGCCGGACAGCGAGGATGGCGGTGATCCGGTCGTCCCGAATGGTCTGTGCCTGTGCAAGATCCATCACGCGGCCTACGACAACGACCTGATCGGGATTTCCCCCGAGTACACCGTGCACGTACGCCCGGACGTCCGTGAGGAAACGGATGGCCCGATGCTTCTTCATGGCTTGCAGGAGTTGCATGAATCGACGGTTGTCCTGCCCAGCCGGCGGGTTGACCGTCCTGATCGCGACCGGTTGGCGTGGCGCTACGAGAGATTCCGTGCTGCGTGAAGAGCGTCAGGTCGTGTAACGACGCTCGCCAGACTCCGCCACGCCGCGCGCGGGAGCGTGGACGGCAGCGGCGGAGGTTGCCCAGGGCTTGATTCTGTCCAGCGCCGGCCCGATGTCGCGTTCGGCAACCTCGGTGTCGTGGGCAGCCTGTACGCGCAACCAATAGCCACGCGACAGACCGAAGAACCTGCAGCCCGGCCCTGTCATGCGCGAGCGGGCGCGGATACCTTAGCGTCCTGCTCTCCGACTCGTCGCTTGGCGCCGATGTGCCCGGCGGTCTCTCGTCCACCGGCGCGCCCACGCCAGCGTGGCGCTCGCTCCGACCGCCATCGCGGCCGCGAGCAGATTGAACAGGATGTCCAGCGGGTCGAAAACGCGGCTGGGCAGAAACACCTGGATGAACTCGTCCAGCAGGCCTATCGCGGCCGTGGCCAGGATTGCGAGGACCGGCACCGCCGGCACGCGTCGTCCGTGGCTGGCGCGCTCGGTAAGGGCTTCGTAGATGAACACGCCCACCACGCCATACTCGATGAGGTGCGATCGCTCCTCCGGACCCGCCATCCGCAGGAACACCAGCAGGTACGCGGCCGTAACACCCAGGGCGACGGCGATCTGTACTCCCCCCGGCCGGGCCTTGAGGCCGTGTGCGACCACGGTCGCCGTCACCAGGGACATGGCGACGAGGAAGGAGACGAGGGGAAAGGAGGCGCCCAGCAGGCGGCTCTCGAGCAGTGCCCGGGTGAGCACCTGCGCGAGTGCCAGGGTGGAGTAGATCGCCAGAACGACGGCCAGCGTCCACAGCCACAGGCGGCGCTCCCGAGCGGAGGAGAAGACGGCCACGGAAGCCATGGTAGCGGGCCGGGAAGCAGCGGGCTCCGCGGAAGCTAACCGGTGGTGTCGAGGAACTCGAACGCGTAGAGCTTCACGTCGCGCATCAGGAAACGCAGGCGGACCGGTGTGCCGGCGGCGGCGCTCACGTCGCGACGGCCCCGCCAGGTGACAGGCTTGGACACGCCGTTGCCGAGCACGGCGTCCGCGGCGTCCAGCTCGAAGGCCGGCAGCGGGTGCCCTTCGCGGTCGAGCAGCTCGACCTTCAGCCAGCCGCCGGCGCCGGCGTCGCAGTTGACCACCAGCGCGCGGCCGCCGAAGCTGACCACCGGGGTGGTCAGCTCGCCGCCGCCGTAATCGGCGTCCGCGGAGATGAACCCGTCGCGCCGCAGCGTCGCCCGCCGCAGGTGGCAGAGCCTGCCCAGCTCGCGCTCGGTCGCCGGGTCCTTGCCCGGGTCGTGCCGCCGCTTCATGCCCGCGTAGTAGAGCCACAGCTCGTCTCCCACCGGGATCAGCCACGGGTTGGCGAACAGCATGCCGCTGGTGGAGCTGCCGTCGAAGCCGTGGCGCAGGAACGCCTTGCGGCCGCCGGCGCGGTTCCAGCGCACGCCGTCGCGGCTGGTCAGGAGCTGCACGTCCATGGTCGCCGGGAAGGCGTCCTCGCCCCAGTGGTAGTAGATCGACGGCAGCATCACGTACACGTCCTCGGCCCACGGGTACGGCATGGCGCAGCTCGTGTAGATGTCGATGTTCGGCTGCGCGTCGTCGCGCTGCCACGGCACGGGGATGGCCAGGTCCTGCGCGTCCGCCTGGAACGTGATGGAGAGCGGCGACCATTCCCGGAAATCCGGGGAGGTGATCCGGCCCACCGAGCGATAGGAGCGCCTGCCGGCGGCCACCGCCGCCTCGTCCAGGCGCTGCGTCTCGCGGACGCGGACGTAGCCGACGTAGAGCCCCAGCCGCTCGTCCCAGAACAGCATGTTCTGCGTGTCGCAGATCACGTCCGCGGGGTTGGGCTGGTCGGGGTAGGGCTGCCAGTGGATGCCGTCGGGCGAACGCATCGCCCACAGCCCCTGCGCGGCGCCGGCGGCGATCTCGGCGTCGGTGGGCCGGAACTTGGTCCAGAACTTGTATCGCTCCTCCGCCGGGGCGCGGTCGTCGCGGATGACGGTGGCGCCCTGCAGGCTCTGACGCTCGTCGTGCGGGACCAGCAGGTTGTTGCGCGTCGAGCCGCGGAACGACACCAGTCCGAGCTCGGGCTTCCGCCAGTGGATGCCGTCGTCCGATTCGGCATAGGCGAGGCGCCGGGCGCCTTCCTGCGGCAACCCGCCTTTCAGCAGCGCGTCGTACCACAGGCGGAACGTCCCGTCCGGCTCGCGCCACACGGTGTTGTAGGCGCCGATGCCCAGCTCCTCCCACGGCTTGTCCGGGGTGAGGACCGGCTCCGCGTGCTGGACGGGCGGGTTCATGGTCAGGGTGACCCCCGAGCGCGACTCGATGAAGCGTTCGTCGATGAAGAGTTGCCGCCGGGTACCGACCTCGATCATGACGCGTCCCCGCAGGTGACGACGATCTCGCAGTCCAGCAGGGACGGCCACGGCCTGGGCGTCGAGGCTCCCTCCAGGATCAGCAGCACCGAGTTCTCGCCCTGCTGCAGACCCGGATCGCCGAAGGCCAGCCACTCGTCACCGCGGGAGTTGGTGAGCGTGCGATCAGGCGTGAACGGAATCCGGCGGCCGTTGACCGCCAGGTGCATCCGCTCCATCGATCCCTCGTAGTCGCCGAGCCGCAGGCGCAGCTCGACGCCCCGGATGCGGCCGTCGGCCAGTCCCGCGCGCAGGTCGTCCCGCACCGTGATGCAGAGCGCGTGGCCGGCGCCGGCGCCGCGGCCGCGCAGGGCGAGCCGCCGCGGCAGGACCGGCCGGTGGTCGGCGGCGGGGCCCGGCTGCGGAGGACCGGCCAGGTAGTAGCAGCGGTCGCGCCGCGCGAGCGCATCCGGGTCGCGCAGCTCGGTGAGCACCCGCAGATGGTCCTCGGTCAGGTCGTGGTAGTCGCCGGGGACCGGACCCGCGCGGTGGCTACCGTAGTCGTAGTTGAACACCGCGATGCCCTGCGCGCCCTCCGTGTAGCCGTTCAGCGCCGCGCCGCGCAGCACGGCGGGCGGGTTGCGCTCGTATCCCTCCTGCGGCGAAGCGCCGTAGGTGGCCCCGTCGAAGCCGCGGTAGATCAGGACCGGGCCGGCACTCTTCGAGTGTGGTTCGCTGCGCTCACCCGCCGCGGCGGCAGCTTCGGCTACGTCCGCGCGGGTGATGCAGTAGCCGGGCGAGGAGAGCACGACGATGTCGGCCAGCCCCTCGCGGATCCACGCCAGCGTGTCCAGGCCGATCAGCAGCGACTCGCCGATGCTGGTCGGCACCCGTACGATGAGCCGCAGCTCGCGCCCGCGCTCGGCGGAGTGGCGGCGCACGATCGCGCGCGCCTGGCGCACGAACCCGGTCATGGTGGGGATGTTCCGCACCGCCTCGCCGCCCTTGAAGAACGGCGGCGCCCGCGAGAAGTCGAGCTCCAGCCCGTCGAAGTCGTAGCGGGTCAGCGCCTCGTCCATGATGCCCAGGAAGCGCTCCCGCACCTCGTCTTTCGCGTAGTCCCACAGCCAGCTATAGGTCCACGGGATGCCGTGCACGGCCTCCGGCAGGTCCGGGCCGATCAGCAGGTCGGGCCGCTTGATCTTCAGGCCTGAGCGTCCGTACCACATCCGGTCCTCGGAGTCGGTGTGGGCGTCGTTCATGCGCATCGATCCCACCACGCCCATGCCGTGCGCGCGGGCGCCGTCGATGTAGATCTGCAGCAGGTCGTGGCCGTCTTCGATGACCGCGACGATCGTGTCGTAGAGTTCCTGGTGGGCGTTGGTGGCCTGCGTGTTGGCGGCCGGCCGGCCGTGGATGTGCACGCCGCCGCCGTCGGTGATCGGGTTGCCGTGGATGTCGGTCGGCACCCCGTCCACGTTCCACGCGGTGACGTTGTCGCACCAGAGCTGGCCGTGCGGGCTGCCCCGCCACGACAGGTCGTCGTCGATGCCGATCAGCGCGCACAGCAGGTCGACCCCCGCCGCGCGCAGCGGGCCGACCAGGCGCGTGATGTCCGCCGGCTCGTGCCGCTCCTGGTAGTTGTTGATCCAGTTGCCGTCGGTATTGAAGAGCAGGCGAGGCGGCCATGCCGCCGGCTGCGGACCGGAGTCGGGTGCGTCCATCGTCATCCTCCCTGCATCGACGCCCGCGGCACCGCGTCAGTCCCCGAACTGGAACGCGTACAGTTTCACGTCGCGCATCACGAAGCGCAGCCGCACCGGCCGGCCGGCGGCGCTGCTCACATCGCCCGATCTCCGATCGTCCGACCCTTGCCAGGTGACCGGCTTGCTCACCCCGTTGCCGAGCACGGCGTCAGCGGCGCCGAGATCGAAACCCGCCAGCGGGTGTCCCTCCGCATCGAGCAGCTCGACCTTCAGCCAGCCGCCTGCGCCCGCGTCGCAGTTGAGGGTGAGCGTGCGCCCGGAGAAGCGCACCGGCGGCGTGATCAGCTCGCCGCCGCCGTAGTCCGCGTCAGCGGAGATGAACCCGTCGCGGCGGAGCGACGCGCGGAAGATGCCCGAGTGCTTGCCCAGCTTGCGCTCGTCCTCGCTCTCCACCGGGCCGCCGTGCAGCCGCTTCATGCCGGCGTAGTACACCCACAGCTCGTCCCCGACCGGGATCAGCCACGGGTTCGCGTACAGCATGCCGCTGGTGTTGGTGCCGTCCAGCCCGCGGCGGAGAAACGGCTTGCGGCGGCCCGCGCGGCTCCAGCGCACCCCGTCCCGGCTGGTCAGGAGCTGCACGTCCATGGTTGCGGGAAAGTCGTTCTCGCCCCAGTGGTAGAAGGCCGACGGCAGCATCAGGTAGACGTCCTCGGCCCACGGGTACTTCATCGCGCAGTTGGTGTAGAAGTCGATGTTCGGGCGCGGATCGTCGCGCTGCCACGGCACCGGGATGCCCAGGTCCTGCGCGTCCGCCTCGAAGACGACCTCCAGCGGCGACCACTCTCGGAAGTCCGGAGAGGTGATGCGACCGACGCACCGGTAGCTGCCCCGGCCGGCCGCCTGCGCCGCCTCGTCGACGATCTGGGTGTCCCGGACGCGGATGTAGCCGACGTAGAGCTGCAGCCGGTCGTCCCAGAACAGCATGTTCTGCACGTCGCACATGGCGTCGCGCGGGTTGGGCTGATCGGGATAGGTCTCCCAGTGGATGCCGTCCGGCGAGTGCATGGCCCACAGCCCCTGCAGCGCGCCGGCCTCCACCTCTTCGTCGGTGGGGCGGAACTTGGTCCAGAGCTTGTAGCGCTCTTCGGCGGGGGCGCGGTCGTCGCGGAAGACGGTGGCGCCCTGCATGCTCTGGCGCTCGACGTGGGGCGCGACGATGTTGTTCCGTTTCGATCCACGGAACGTGATCAGGCCGAGCTCCGGCTTCGTCCAATGGATGCCGTCGTCCGACTCGGCATAGGCGAGGCGCCGGGCGCCCTCCGAGGGCAGGCCGGCCTTCATCCAGGCGTCGTACCACATGCGGAAGGCGCCGTCCGGCTCCCGCCACACGGTGTTGTAGGCGCCGATGCCCAGTTCCTCCCACGGCCGGTCGGAGACGACCACCGGCTCCGGGTGCTGGACCGGCGGGTTCATGGTCAGGGCCACGCCCTCGCTGGACTCGATGAACCGCCCGTCGATGAAGAGTTGCCGCTGCGTTCCGATGTCGATCACGCCGTTCATGAGCAGACCACCATCGCTTCCACGCTGTGCAGCACCGGCCACGGCTTCGGTGTCGAAGCCCCGTCCAGGATCAGGAGCACCGCATTGCTGCCGGCCTGCAGGCCGGGATCGTCGAACACCAGCCACTCGTCGCCAGCACTGTTGGCGATGGTGCGGTCCGGGGCGAAGGGGAGGCGGCGGCCGTTGACCGCCAGGTGCAGGCGCTCCTTGGACGGCTCGTAATCGGTGAGGCGCAGCCGCAGCTCCGTTCGCTTGATGCGGCCGCCGACGCGCCCCGCGTCGAGGTCGTCGACGATCGTCACGTGCAGGGCGTGGCCGGAGCCTGCGCCGCGCCCGCGCAGCGCCAGCTTGCGCGGCAGCACCGGCCGGTGGTCGCCCCAGCCGGACGGCGCCACCGGGCCTCCCAGGTAGTAGCAGCGGTCGCGCCGCGCCAGCGCATCCGGCTCGCGCAGGTCGCTGATGGTCTGCAGGTGGTCCTCGGTCAGGTCGTGGTAGTCGCCCGGGACCGGGCCGGCCCGGTGGGTCCCGTAGTCGTAGTTGAACAGCGCGATGCCCGCGGCGCCGTCGCGGTAGCCGTTCAGACCCGCGCCGCGCAGCACCGCAGGGGCGTTGCGCTCGTAGCCCTCCTGCGGCGAGACCGCGTAGGTGCTGCCGTCGAAGCCACGGTAGACCGGCACGGCGCCGCCGGACGCCTCGACCGCCGCGGCCACGTCCGCCCTGGTCACGCAGTAGCCGGGCGAGGAGATCACGAACGCGTCGGCCAGCCCCTCGCGGATCCACGCCAGCGTGTCGATGCCGATGGACAGCGACTCGCCGATGCTGGTCGGGACGCGCACGACGAAGCGCAGGTCGCGCCCGCGCCGTTGCGCATGGCGCCGCACGACGTCGCGCCCTTGGCGGACGAAGTCGGTCATGACGGGGATGTTCTGCACGACCTGGCCGCCGCGGAAGTAGGGCGGCTGCCGGCAGAAGTCGAACTCCAGGCCGTCGAAGTCATAGCGGGTCAGGGTCTCGTCCGCGATGCCCAGGAAGCGCTGCCGCACCTCGTCCTGCGCGTAGTCCCACATCCAACTGAAGGTCCACTCGGCGCCGTGCCTGGCCTCCGGCAGGGCCGAGCCGATCAGCAGGTCGGGCCGCTCGATCTTCAGGGTGGAGCGCCCGTACCACATGCGATCCTCGATATCGGTGTGGGCGTCGTTCATGCGCATCGACGCGAACACCGGCAGCCCGTGCTCGCGGGCGCCGTCGACGTAGATCTGCATCAGGTCGTGGCCGTCGTCGATCACGCCGGCGATCGTGTTGAACAGCTCCTCGTGCGCGTTGGTGGCCTTCCGGTTGGCGGTCGCGCGGCCGTGGATGTGCACGGCGCCGCCAGAGATCGGATTGCCGTGGATGTCGGTCGGCACGCCGTCCACGTCCCACTCGGTGACGTTGTCGCACCAGAGCTGGCCGTGCGGGCTGCCTCGCCATGACAGGTCGTCGTCGATGCCGATGAGCACCGACAGCAGGTCGACGCCGGCGTCGCGGAGCGGGCCGATCATCCGCGTGAGGTCGGATGGGTCGTGCCGCTCCTGGTAATTGTTCACCCAGTTGCCGTCCGAATTGAACATCAGGCGAGGCGGCCAGGATGCAGACATCGCTACCCTCCGGGTCCCGGTGTAGCATGATTCCGTTCCGCGAACCACCGGCACGTTCGGTGACCAGGAGGGATACGATGTCGCAGTCCACCGATCCTGACCGCCCCCGGCTCCTGTTCAACAGCGACGGTGGCTCAGCCGCGCTGTACGCGTTCGAGCCGCCGATCACCCGCGACCAGCTCTGCCGCGTCATCGACTCGCTCGCCGGCACGCAGGTCGACGTGTACATCGGCTGCGTCTCCGAGGGGTCGTTCTTCTGCCACGACACGAAGATCGGCGAGGTGTACGGCTTCGACACCGCCGACGACGAGTTCGAGAGCCAGAACTTCCGCCGCTGGGCGGACAACGTGCGCGGCCTCATCCAGTCCGGCAACGATCCGGCGACCGTGTGGGCGGACCGCGCCCATGCCGCCGGCATGCGGTTCTGGCCGAGCATGCGCATGAACGACATCCACAAGGACTGGTCGGAGCGGTGGCCGTCGCTGCGCACCCGCTGGGAGCTCGCGCGCCCGCACGTGCGCCTGGGCGACGAGGCGCCGGAGCGCTACAAGCGGCGCTATCCACGTCCGGGACAGCCGTCGGACGGCTTCAGTTGGGCGTTCGACTTCTCCGTGGACGAGGTGCGCCAGCTCAAGGTCGACGTGATCGAGGAGCTGTGCACGGGCTACGACATCGACGGCTTCGAGATCGACTTCCTCAGTCACCCCATGTACTTCAAGGAAGGACGCGAGCGCGACGGCGCGCCGTACCTGACCGAGATGATGCGCGAGGTGCGCGCGGTCGTGCGGCGGGCCGGCGCCGCCAAGGGGAAGGAGCTGACGCTGCTGGCGCGGGTCCTGCCGACCGAGGAGCAGTGCCTGGCGATCGGCATGGACGTGCGCACCTGGGCGGCCGAGGGCCTGGTGGACGTGCTGGCGCCGGCCGTGCGCGGCTACCTGAACATGACCCCGGACGTGAGCGGCATGGTGGCGCTCGGCCACGAGCACGGATGCGAGGTGTACGGCGGGACGTCGGACCTCTGGGTCCCGTACTACACCGCCTACCCGGACAAGGACGGCAAGCGCAACCCGCGCGCCTCGGTGCCGATGTTCCGCGCGGCGGCCGCCCGGCTGTGGCACGCCGGCGTCGACGCCATCCACGTGTTCAACTACGACTGCCACTGCACCGGCATCCAGCACCACTCGGTAGAGGAGCACATCGGCCTCGACGACGTGCCGCTGTTCAACCCCGACGAGTACCGGATCCTCACCGAGATCGGCGATCGCGAAGGAATCGCGCGCAGGGACAAGCACTACGTGGTCGCGCACGACGTCGACCGCAGGAGCGGCGGGCCGGACGAGCCACTCCCGGTCGACCTGGCCGAGCCCGGTCAGGCCGCGGAGATCGACGTGTCCGTGGCCGACGACCTGGACCGAGCCAGGAGCGACGGGACGCTCGCGGGCGTGGTCGTCAGGATCACCCTGGACGGCTACCGGGAAGGGAGCGACCGCCTGCGCGTCGAGCTCGATGGTCAGCCGCTGGCATGCGAGGCGAGCGGCCAGCAGCTCAGTTGCGGTGACGTGCCGGCCCGCCAGGGCAGCAACCGGTTGCGGATCACGCTGGAAGTTCGGCACGGAGAAGTGGACTCACCGCTACGGATCGACGGAATCGAACTGCTCGTAAACTACAGACCGTCATGACCGTCACAGAAAGAAATCCGAGCTGGCTCGGACCGGCGATTTCGCCTGGGGAAATGCTGCTGGAAGAGTTCATCAAGCCCCTGGGGTTACGCCAAGCAGATGCGGCGAAGGAGTTGGGCGTTTCGGTCAACCGCCTGGGCGAAGTCGTGCGCGGAAAACGGCGAATCACGGCGGACACCGCACTGCGATTGTCGAGATTGTTCAAGACGTCGCCGCAGTTCTGGATGAGGCTCCAGGCGGACTGGGACGTGCACCAGGCCATCGAGAAGGCAGCGTCGTAGCATTGTGACCAGATCTAGACGGACGGTGACGGAGCCTCCCGGACCCGCCGGTCGTCCGCGAGGCTCCGAGTCCAGTTGATGGAGCCGTGCAACTTCAACAATAGGAGGGAGGATCCTCCGGGCGCATTCTCATAGGTGGAGACTGCGTCCAACGACGAGCGGCAGAAGAACCCGTAGCCCCAATGCGGGTTCCAGTCGCCGGTCGCCCAAAGGGCTTCATCGAGAAAGTCGTCGTAATTGAACGTGATGCAGGTGGCATTGTTCACAGCGCAATGACTCGCGAAAGCCGCGATGTCGTTCTTGGCGACTTCACTTTCTCTCGCTCGGGAGAGCCGGTCGAGAAACGCTCGCTTCAGTTCTGATAGCAGAAACCCGAACTCGTCGACCGCATTGTCGTTGTAGTCATATGGCATCAACTCGTCGAGCCGGGTCATCAGGCGCTCGATGTCGATGAACCCCTGACGGTGCTGGTTCCGCTCCGATTCGAGCAGTTGGCTCGCCTTGGGCAGGCCGCGAACCCTCTCAACGAGGCCGTCGTTGTCGAAGTCGTCGACGAGCAGAGGCGCATCCGGGACGAAAGCTCGGGTGAACCCGGCGCCCGTAACGAACACTTGGCGTGGCAGATCTGCTGACGGCACAGCCCGGGGGAGATCGCTGAGACTGGGGCGCCGACGATCAGGCCGCCGGGACGGAACCGCGATTCGCTTGCTGTCTTTCCCACTCCCACGCCTCCCGATGAGACGTGGGTTCGCCGACCTGCTCGATACGCGCACCCGGCCAACGGCGCTGATGCTCCCGTTCGCGGCGTCGCAGATCGGTGGTGATCCCGTGGTGGACCACCCGGCCCTGGACCTTGAGTCGGTACCTGTACGTCGTGCCCGTGGGCGTCGGAGCCTCCATGGGCGAGAGGATGGTTGGCGAAGCAGGAGAGGTCAATCGCAGATTCGGTCGCGTTCCTCGGCGACGTCGCCCCTCGCCACGGTCCCGGCGCGCACCGGGAGCCCGCGGTTGGCTCCAGCGGATGCCCCCGTATTTGACAACTGTTTGAGCCAGGCGCGGAGGTAGGCGGCTTCCTGGGCGGTGGACGGGTCGAGTTCGGCCTGTTGGAGCCGGGTGCGGACCACGAATACGTCCATCTCGTCGGGCGGTGAGTCCCGGTGCACGATCTCGTGCACCTTGCGCGCGAAGAAGGTTCCCCAGTCGGGCCGGCGGCCGTCCAGGTCGGTGAAGCCGTACTCCTTGGCCAGCGCCCAGCTCGACAACACGCCGCCCCTCCTGTCCGCAACGTGCGGGTCGGCAGCGAGAGCCGCCACGGCGCGCCCGACGTAGCAGGGGGTCTCGGACTCGGCGAAGTAGGGGTCGGCCTCGATGCCGTCCCGCCAGTTCGCCTCGGTGACGCCGAGTCCGTCGAGCACCGCCTCGGAGCGCAGAAACCCCGGCGTGATCGCCAACGCGGTCACGCGCTGCGCGTGCAGGTCCGCCGCCATGGCGTAGGCGAGGCGGATCACCGCGTTCTTGGCCAGGTCGTAGAACAGGTTGCCGCGGTATCCGAGGGTGTCGCCGTCGGTCACCTCCACGATGAGGCCGGCGTTGCGTTCGACCATCAGCGGCGCGCCGTGACGGCTGGTGATGATGTGGCTGTGCACGGCCCGCTCCAGCATCTTCAGCCCCTTGGCCGTGGACAGCTCCCAGAACGGCAATCCCCACTCGCTCAGTTCATCGCCGCCCCAGACGTCATTCACCAGCACATCCAGCCGGCCCTGTTCGGCGCGGATCCGTCCGAACAGCCGTTCCACCTCCGGCTCCACGGTGTGGTCGGTGCGGACGGCGATCCCGCGGCCACCCTCCGCGGTGACCAGTGCCGCCGTCTCGTCGATCGTCTCGGTGCGCCCGGCGGTCGCGGGGTTCCCGTCCACGCTGCGGCCCGTGCAGTAGACGGTCGCCCCCGCCGCCCCCAGCATGCGGGCGATGCCGCGGCCGGCGCCGCGCGTGGCCCCGGCGACCACGGCAACCTGTCCGGCAAGCGGTCGGTGTGGAGCGTTCATCCGCCGGTCCCGTCCGCCTGCGGCCAAGCGGAGCTCAGCTCGTGGATCGCCAGCGAGACCAGGCGCACGCTCCCGCCGTCGGCGTACAGCTCCAGCGGCATGTCGCAGGCGGCCGGCAGGAAGCAGAACGATGCCGACACCAGGCCGCCGGCGGCGAACAGCTCCAGCGAGGTACGGTCCACCAGGAGCTGCATGCGCAGGTAGCCGTCGGCGTCGCGGGGGGCCGGGATCGTGTGGCCAAGCCAGGTAAACCGGGCGGCCGCGCAGTCGTAGCGCAGGTCGTGGCCGCGGATGATGATGCCGAACGCGGCAGCGTCATCGGAGTCGATCACCGCTTCGAGGTGGAACAGGTCCCAGGTCGTGTCGGGCGCCAGGTTGCCGTACTCGGTGGCCAAGCGGCTTCGCCAGCCGGGTCCGTGCACGTGGTACAGGTCGTGCCGGTTCAGGCCGGGGCTGAGCCGGTGGTCGTCCCAGCGCAGCGTGCGCCGGTGCAGCACCTCCAGCTCGCGCACCGGCTGACGGCACAGGCGCACCCCCTCTGGCGTGGTGCGCAGGGTCAGCTCGACCGGGAACGACATCTGGCCGTTGAACGGCATCGCCGGGAAGTGCCCTCTGCGCAGCCACGAGATCTGGATGCGGCGGCCATCCTCGGACGGCACATCGCTCCAGGTCTGGGCGGCGTAGCCGTTGGCGCCCAGCTCGCTGCGCAGCGCCGGGGTCTCGGGGGTGAAGACGGTGCCGTCGAAGCGGCCCAGGCGGTAGACGCCGGCCGCGCCCCAGAACACCCAGCGGGTGTCGCCCGGGTCGCCGTCCACCGGCAGCTCGAACAGGTCCGGGCACTCTCTTGTGTCCGCCACCTCCAGGTCGCCCAGGTGGCGCCACCGCTTCAGGTCGGGCGATCCGTACAGGGCGAAGTCGTTGCCGTCCAGGAACAGCGCCATGATCCACTGCCCCGTGGGTGCGTGCCGGATCACCTTGGGGTCGCGGTTGTTGGCGCGCACGTGGCCGAGCACGGGGTTGCCGGCATAGCGCTGGAAGGTACGCCCGCGGTCGGTGCTGTAGGCGATCGCCTGCACGCACGGGGTAGCGCCCGGCTGGTCGGGCCGCGGCGCTCCGAAGCCCCCGGTGGTATAGACCGCCACCAGGGCCTGCTCACCGCCGCCGTCGGCAAGGCCCGAGCTGTCGTCGGTGTCGACCACCGCCGACCCGGACCAGATGAATCCGTATTCGTCCGGGGCGATGGCAGTGTCGAGCTCGCGCCAATGCACCAAGTCGGTGCTCACCGCGTGCCCCCAGGAGTTGGCCGCGTGGTTCATGAACCCCGGCGTGTGCTGAAAGAACAGGTGGTATTCGCCGCGATAGCAGACCAGCCCATTGGGGTCGTTCATCCACGAGTGCCGCGGGCTGAAGTGGAACTGCGGGCGGTGCAGCTCGTCATACATGGGGGGATCCTGACCGACACACGCTATGCCTGCATCCAGGGATACATGGGGCCGAGGAAGGGAGTCGGTTCGCTGGGGCGCGGGTAGGAGAGCTTCTGCGGGTGCTTCTCGATGCCGGCCTTCCAGGCGGCGCTCCACTCGCCGTAGGTAGTCAGCGAGTCGGGCGCGGCGCGGCTGCGCGCGACCAGGCTCGGCCACTCCGGGCGCGGCGAAGGGGTGCCGAGCGTCTGGTAACGAAGGTCCATGCTCCAGCGGATGCCGTCCGTGCGGTTGGGGCCGGAGCCGTGCGGGCAGAGCTTGTGGATGAGGATCACGTCGCCCTTGCGCATGGGCACGGTGACCGGCTCGCACGGCGGCTGCGAGTCGAGGCTCCAGTACACCGTGCCCCGGCGGTGCACGCCGGGACAGAGCTGCAGGCAGCCGTTGTCCGCCGTCGCCTCGGTGAGCGGGAACCAGACGGTGAGCACGAACAGCTCGCGCGCCTCGGGGGTGGTGAAGATCGCGTCCTGGTGCCAGGGGGCGATGTTGGAGCCCTTGTTCTCGGCCTCGTCCGACGGGAGCTTGGCGCGCACGTGGGAGATGGCGTTGCACGAGATCTCCGGGCCGATGAAGCCCTCGACCAGGTCGAGCAGGTTCGGGTTGCGCATGACCTCGAACAGGCCGCGCGTGCGCGTCCGCCCGATGTCCAGGGCCGCATCCGACTCGAAGTAGGTCGCGGAGTCCTCATCGCAGATGCGCGCGAGCCGCGTGTCGAACGGCTCGTCCGCGTAGAGCTGACGGATCCGGCCCTCCGCGTGCAGCCGCCGCGCGATGCCGTCGACGATCGCCGCATAGTCGTCGATCACCGGCTGCAGGTCCGCGTCGGACAGCGCCCCTTCGACCACCACGTACCCCTGTTCGACGAACCCATCGAGGTGCTCCCGGCTCAGACTCATGTGCCCCCGCGACAGGGTACCAGACCGAGACGCGCCCGGATCAGCCACTGGCTCCGGCCCACGGATTCCCGGGCAGCATCGTGATGAGCTGATCCCGAACGATGTCCAGTGCGTCATCGAAGGGCGACGTCATACGTCGGGCTCCACGTCGACATTCTCGGCGACGTTCCATCGAGCGGCGCGCCGAGTTCCGGTCATCTCCTTCCATGGGGCGAGAGCGACGGGAAAGGCCGTGCGCTCTGCCAACACCGGATCGAGGCAGTCTGCCAGATCCGTCTCCTGAACGAGTTCCAGCAGGTAGCCGAGGCGTTGGACCCACGCCATCGGGGCGCGCCGGGCTTCCGCTGCCAGCAGGTCGCCATTCATCGATTCGGAGAGTTCGGCAAGCACGGTAGCGACGTTGTCGAGGTAGCCGCAACGCTCAGGGTAGCCAACGACCTCCAGGGCTGTTGCTTCCGGCGTTGCGATGCGGATGGTTCCAGTCTGCGTGTTCCGCTCGACGACAGGGGTGTCGTGCATGTTTCGTCGGGAGACGAAGTCCACTCGAACAGCTCCGCATTGCAGTCCCCGTCTCGACTTGGGCACGACGACCTGAAACACCATCGGCGCCTGATGGCCGGCCCCATGGTACTTCGCTGCGCTGAGCAACCCGACGTAGTATGGCTCTCCGAGGTGGGCCATCAGGTCGGGGATGAACTGGTCCGCGGGCAGGCAGCCCAGCCGCCGGTAGGCTGGGGGCACAACGACATGGAACCCCCGGTACGGGTCGGCGACCGAGCCCTTCTGCTTCAGCCGGCGCAGTCTGGCCCGTGCGGCGGTCACGGACGCGCCCAGGGCCTCAACCGCGTCCTCCGTAGTGAAGACGATATGTCCTCCAGCTTGCAGGCTATCAAGGTAATCTGACGTCTTTCGCACGGAACCTTCCAATGATTGTGTCCATGGAAGCGAAAGGCAACAATTTTCGTTACTTTATGCAGTCATGGACTTACGAGAATCCCCTCGGAGCTTTGGCTCTGAGTCAAGGACTGGCTTCGGTCCTATCATGATCCGTGTCATCGCGGGCCGTCCGCGTCCGCATGGGTCCGTGTTCGCCACACAGAACCTCGTTCATGCATCATTGATCATGGACGGCCGGTCCGCCGGTCGGCCGGAGGCCGTAGACCTTGGATCGCGTTGCCGAACTGCTACCGGAACACGCGCCGTGCATCGGCGATCTGGTCGAGGTGCGCTCGCGCCGCTGGCTGGTCGAGGCGGTGGAGGAGCCTCCCGAGCAGTCCGCTCGGGTGAGCCTGGCCTGCGCCGACGACGATGCCCAGGGTCAGACCCTGGAGGTCTACTGGGACTTCGAGATCGACCGCCGCATCCTGAAGCAGGAGGCGTGGTGCGACCTGGGCTCCAAGGGCTTCGACCCGCCGCGCCGCTTCAGCGCGTTCCTGCACACCCTGCGCTGGAACTGCGTCACGGCCACCGACCCGAACCTCTTCCAGTCTCCGTTCCGAGCCGGCATCAAGATCGACGCCTACCAGATGGAGCCGTTGCGCAAGGCGCTTCGCCTCGCCCGCGTGAACCTGTTCATCGCCGACGACACCGGCCTGGGCAAGACCATCGAGGCCGGCCTCATCGCCCGCGAGCTGCTGCTCCGCAAGAAGGCGCGCACCGTGGTCGTCGCCGCCCCCGCATCCGTGCTGGAGCAGTGGAAGGGGGAGATGGAGGAACGCTTCGGCCTCCTGTTCGTGATCCTGGACCGCGCCTACTTGGCGCAGGTGCGCCGGGACCGGGGCTTCGGCGTCAACCCGTGGCGGACGCACAGCCGGTTTCTGGTCTCGCACAACCTCCTCATCGACCCGGCCTATGCCGACCCCATGTGCGAGTGGCTCGGCGACCTGTCGCCGGGCAGCCTGCTGATCCTGGACGAGGCCCACCACGCGGCGCCGTCGAGCGGCGGGCGCTACGGCATCGAGACCAAGTTCACCCGCGCCATCCGCGACCTGGGCGGGCGCTTCGAGCACCGCCTGTTCCTGTCCGCCACCCCGCACAACGGCCACTCCAACAGCTTCGCCACCCTGCTGGAGCTGCTCGACCCGTACCGCTTCACGCGCGGCGTGCCGGTACGCGGCAAGAGCGCTCTGGAAGACGTCATGGTGCGCCGCATCAAGGAAGACATCCGCGAAGTGCAGGGCGGATTCCCCAAGCGCGAGGTGTGCCGGGTCGTGATCGACGGCCTGCCGGACGACGCCCCGGAGCTCGTGCTGTCGCGGCTGCTCGACGAGTACCGCAGCGTCCGGGAAGCCCGGTTCGAGCACGTGCCCGCCCGCACCCGCGCCGCGGCCGGACTGCTCGTGGTGGGGCTGCAACAGAAGCTGCTGTCATCGATCGAGGCGTTCGCCATTTCCCTCACCCGGCATCGCAAGACGGCCCGCGAGCAGTGGGAGCGCTTCGCGTCCGGGGACGGCCAGGACGCAGCCGCCGGCAGCGATGCCTTCGCGTCCAGGGCCGCATCCCTGTTCGCCACACCCCCCGACGCCGACGACGATCGCGCGGAGCACACGGACCAGGAGAACGCGGCGGAAGAGGCAGCCCAGATCGCGGCAATCAATGCCGCGGCCGAGAGCGCATCGGGCAGGGGGCCGGAAGTCGAGGCGCTGTGGCGCGCAGAGCAGGACCTGCTCGACCGGATGGAGAAGGTGGCCTCCGCCGCCCGCGGCCGGCCGGACGCCAAGACCCGCGAGCTGATCCGCTGGATCAACGACCACCTGTGCCCGGACCGGCCGCGCTGGAACGGCCGGCGGGTGCTGATCTTCACCGAGAACGTGATCGGCACGAAGCGCTACCTGCGCGAGATGCTGGAGCAGGCCATCGCCGGCACCGACCTCGCCGACGAGCGGATCGAGACCATCGACGGCCAGACCGCGGGCGCCAACCGCAAGGAGATTCAGCGCCGCTTCAACGCGGACCCGGCGGACGATCCGCTCCGCATCCTGATCGCCACCGACGCCGCCCGCGAGGGCCTGAACTTCCAGGCGCACTGCACCGACCTCTTCCACTTCGACCTGCCCTGGAACCCGGGCCGGATCGAGCAGCGCAACGGCCGCATCGACCGCAAGCTGCAACCCGCGGCGGAGGTCCGTTGCCACTACTTCGCGCTCCCGCAGCGGGCCGAGGACCGCGTCCTGGAAGTGCTGGTCGGGAAGACGCAGACCATCAAGCGTGAGCTCGGCAGCCTCTCCAAGGTCATCGACGACGACATCGAACGCCGCCTGCGCAAGGGCATCCGTCACCGGGACGCGAAGCGCCTCGCGCGCGAGATCGAAGCGGCGGATCTGGACCAGGAGAAGAAGCGAGTCGCCGCCGAGGAGCTCGAATCGGCCCGAGAGCGCCAGGAGGACCTGAAGGAGCAGATCGAGCGCTGCCGGGTCCTGCTGGATCGATCACGCCGCTGGGTCGACTTCGAGCCGGAGCCGTTCCGCGACGCCATGTCCTGCTCGCTGGAGCTGCTGGGAGCGGAGCCGTTGCAGGAACAGCGGGTCGAGGATGGCTCCCCGGTCTGGATGTTCCCGCAGCTCACTGGCCAGACGCAGGCCGATGCGAGCTGGACCGCTACCCTGGATACGCTGCGCGTGCCGCGCAGGAGCAACCAGAAGCTGGCCGAGTGGCGGCGCGAAGCTCCCATCCGCCCGGTAGTCTTCGAGGACGCGGGCGTCCTCACCGACGAGACGGTGCACCTGCACCTGGAGCAACGCATGGCGCAGCGCCTGCTGGCTCGATTCCGCTCCCAAGGCTTCGTCCATCACGACCTGTCGCGCGCCTGCCTGGTCCAGGCCGCCGACTCCATCCCGCGCGTGATCCTGCTCGGCCGGCTGTGCCTCTACGGCCGCCGCGCCGAACGCCTGCACGAGATCCTGACTCCAGTGGCCGCCCGCTGGATCGAGCCGTCGCGACGCACCGGACCGCTCAGGGCGTACGCCGGGGAGGCCGAAGCGCGAACTCTCGAACGCCTGGAGTCCGCGTTGCAGGATGCCCACGCTCCGAGCGAGACGATTCATCGCCGTCTGCTCGAAACCGCCTTCCAGGACATCACGGACCTGCTGCCGCAACTCGAAGCGCGAGCCGAGCTCGTCGCACGAAGCGCGGCCGACGCTCTGCGCGATCGCGGCGAGAGCGAGGCGCGACAGCTCCGCCTGACCCTGGAGCGCCAGCGCCAGCGCGTCGAAACGGAACTCGGCAGGCACGACGCCGAACTCCAGCTCACCCTTGAGTTCAACGACGAAGAGAAACGCCAGCGGCAGGCCGACGTCGCCGCGTGGCGCAGGCGCCTGACCCAGTTCGACCGCGACCTCGAGACCGAGCCGTCCCGGATTCGCGAGTTCTACCAAGTTCGGGCGCGCCGCGTGGAGCCGGTTGGTCTGGTGTATCTTTGGCCGGACACGGGATGACGAGAATCCGATGAATCAGCGACCGCTCCAGGAGCTCAGACTGCGGGATTTCCGCTGCTTTCGGGAGCAGCAGTCTGCGCGGTTGGCGCCGTTGACCTTGCTGGTCGGTGAGAACAGCACCGGAAAGACCTCGTTTCTGGCGGCGATACGCGCGATGCTGGAGGTGGGGAGCGCAATCGAAGCCCCCGACTTCCGCGCCCCGCCCTACGACCTCGGCTCGTTCCGCGAGATTGCCTATCGCCAGGACCCGAAAGTCAATCGTGGCGAAACCGAGTCGTTTGGTGTAGGGTTCAGATACGCTGGGGAGAAGGGCGAAACAGTCGGCGTGGACGCCACCTTCACGCTGGGTGACGGAGCCGCTCCGAAGCTCTCAACCGTACGCTGGAGCGCCGCAGACGTGTGGGTGCGAGAGCATCGCGACACAGAAGGATCCTACACCGACCTCGGATGCGCGAGCGGCTCATGGCGTCTGCCGCCGGTCCCGGATCGCGATCGTCGCTATCTCTACGGCAGGGACACCGCCGCGGTCAACCTGCTCCTGGGGGTTGCGGTGGAGAGCGGGATTCCGGGGAAGCTGCAGCCGCTGCGCGGCGATGCTGATTTGGTGCCCACGGAGCGTGACGTCGCCAAGCTGATTGCGTTGTTTTTTGAGAGCAACAAGTTCGCATCGGGAGCTCTTGCCGGGGCGCCGATTCGATCGAGCCCGCTGCGCACGTACGACCCCGTACGCCTGGTGCAAGATCCGCAGGGGGGCTCGACTCCAGCGTTCCTGGCGAACCTGCATGCCAGGAATCCCGATGAGTGGCGGAAGATGAAGGGTGATCTGGAGGAGTTTGGCCGCACGTCCGGGTTGTTCGACGAGATCTTCATAAGACGGCTCGGGCGCTACGAATTCGAGCCGTTTCAGGTGGAGGTGCGCAAGTGGGGCAAGCGACGCAAGGGCGCAAAGCGCAATCTGATAGACGTCGGCTATGGCGTAAGTCAGGTGCTGCCCTTGCTCGTCGATCTCCTTGAACCGGACGGAGCCTCACTGTTTCTGGTGCAACAGCCCGAGGTCCATCTCCATCCGAGCGCACAGGCAGCTCTCGCAAGCCTGTTCTGCACGATTGCCGCGTCCGGCCGGCAACTCATCGTCGAAACACACAGCGAATACATCATCGATCGCGTGCGGATGGACATCCGCGACGGCGCGACGGAACTAAAGCCAGATGATGTCTCCTTACTGTTCTTCGAGAGAACGGATCTCGACGTTCATGTCCACTCCTTGAGATTCGATGAACAAGGCAACCTGCTGGATGCACCGGACGGCTACGGCCGGTTCTTCATGGACGAGACGAGACGGTCTATCGGCCTGTAATGTGCGCCATCGTCGATGCCAACGTGGCATACGAGGTATTCGGAAACGACCGCCCGCCGGCCGGCAAGCGATTCTTCGATTGGCTGTCGAGCCCACGCGGGCAGTTGGTGGTCGGCGGAAAACTCCGGGAGGAGTTGAGCCGGGACCGGCGATTCGTCCAGTGGCTGAGAACCGCTCTGAGAAATGGACGAGCTCGCTCGGTGACCGACGAAGCGGTGGACGATCATGCAACGGGACTCCGCAGGGAAGGAGTCTGCAAGTCGAACGACGTGCATGTGATTGCGCTCGCCCTAGTGAGCGGGGCGCGGTTGCTCTACACCAACGACACGGCGCTGATCGATGACTTCGGGAGTCGGGCGATCGTCGCGAGACCGCGCGGCAAGATCTACACGACGGCCAGGAACACCGCCGTGACTGCTGCGCATCGGCGACTCCTTGCGGCGCGCGATCTCTGTCGAGTGCCGCGAGGCTGACAAGCATGCCTGCGCAAGACCCGAACACCTGCGCGCATCTCGAATGGCTCGGATTCATCCAACCGAACGGCTTGGTGGTCTCGGCTCCGGCGCTGGTCAAGGCAGGAGCGATCCTGAACCGTCAAGATGCGGAGGGGCAGGGGCGACTCGCCGGCTGCGTCGACCACCGGGAGGTGTTCCCGGGACGAGATCCAGAGCCGTGCGTGCAAGACTTTCGAGAGTTCGCGAGCGCGGCGCTCGGCTGGGGCTTCTCGCCCAAGGGCTACGCCGGTACGGAAGAAGCTCCCATCCCGACTGATCTCACGGTCGTTCTCCCGGACTACGGTGAGACGCTGCGCCCGAACTTCGCGGTTCGAGAGCGCGATCCGCAGAACGGCGCATCGCCGTGGCAACTGCTCGCGCAGGTGCTCGACGCCGGACAGGACTTCGACAAGGCGACGACCGGCGCCGGCGGACTGGAGGCATCTCCCCAGGGTCGGGCAGAGCGCCTGCTCCGCGGCACTGGAGCCCCCGCCGGTGTCTTGTTCAACGGCGTCGCGCTCCGCCTGATATCCGCCCCTCGCGGCGAGAGCTCCGGCTGGATGGACTTCCGATTCGCGGACCTGATCAATACCGCCGGGCGGCCGCTGTGCTCCGCGTTGCGCCTGCTGCTATCCGAACAGCGCCTGCTGGCGCTTCCCCGTGAGCAACGTCTCGCCGCCCTGCTCGAAAGCAGCCGCAAATACCAGAACGAGGTATCCGAGCGCCTCTCGGAGCAGGTGCTGCACGCCCTGTACGAGCTCCTCCGCGGCTTCCAGGCTGCTCACGATGCCTCCGGCGGCGAGCTCCTGCGCGAGCCGCTTTCCGAGGACGGCGACCGCAACGACATCTACCGCGGCCTGCTCTCCGTCATCCTGCGCTTGGTCTTTCTGCTCTACGCGGAGGAACGCGGCATGCTGCCGGAGGACGAGAGCTTCGCGCGGTACTACTCACTCACCGGTCTCTACCAGCGCTTGCGCGAGGATGCCGCCCTCAACCCGGACACGATGGACCAGCGCTTCGGCGCCTGGGCGCAGCTTCTGGTGCTGTTTCGCCTCATCCACGATGGCGCCCGCGCCCATCGCACCGGAGGCGCCGTAAGCCTGCCGGAACGCCGCGGCGCGCTGTTCGACCCCGACCGCTTCCGATTCCTCGAAGGTCGCAGCGGCGGCGGTGTCCGGCAGACGATCGAGCGCGTCCTGCCACCCCACATCTCCGACGGCGTTGTCTACCGCGTGCTGGAAAAGCTGCTCGTCCTCGACGGCGAGCGCATCTCCTACCGCACGCTCGACGTGGAGCAGATCGGCTCCGTGTACGAGACCACCATGGGCTTTCGCCTGGAGACCGCCACTGGCCGCTCGGTCGCTATCAAGCCCGCGAAGAAGTTGGGAGCGCCGAACACGATCGATCTCGACGCGCTGGTGGCGCAGCCGAATGCCCGCCGCAGCAAATGGCTTCAGGAGCGCGCGGACCGGACCATCACGGACAAGGTCGCGAAGGGGCTCCGGGAAGCGGAGACGGTAGACGATCTGCACGCGGCGTTGGACCGCGTGCTGGACAAGGACGCGACGCCAGACATCGCCCCGCCCGGCGCTCTGGTACTGCAGCCCAACGAGGAGCGGCGGCGCTCCGGCTCCCACTACACGCCCCGCGAACTGACCGAGCCGATCGTCCGCCACACCCTTGAGCCCCTCCTCGATCGGCTGAAAGGCGAGGACGGCCGGGCTCCGACCCCCGATCAGATCCTGGACCTCAAGATCTGCGATCCGACCATGGGCTCCGGAGCGTTCTTGGTCGAGACTTGTCGCCAGCTCGCTGACGCCCTGATCGATGCGTGGGGCGCGCACGGCGCGATGCCGGTCATCCCGCCTGACGAGGACGAGGTGATCTACGCCCGGCGCCTGATCGCCCAGAAGTGCCTCTACGGCATCGACCGGAACCCGATGGCCGTCGACCTTGCCAAGGTCTCGCTCTGGCTCAGCACCTTGGCGCGCGACCATCCGCTCACCTTCGTGGACCACGCACTCCGCCACGGCGACTCGCTGGTCGGGCTAACCCGCCGGCAGATCGAAGCCCTGCACTGGAAGCGCGGTCAGTTGCCGGTCCTGACAGGCTTCGGGGTGCAGAAGGCACTGGAAGAGGCATCCGCGCGACGGCGCCAGATTCGCGAGGCGGACGACACCGTCACCGAACGCCGGTTGCAGAACCTCTGGCGCGACGCGCAGGACGCCATCATCGACGTGCGGCTCTTCGGCGATCTGGTGCTGGCTGGGTTCTTCGATGGCTCCAAGCCGAAGGAACGGGAATCGCGACTTCGGGAGTACCAGGAGGCGATCGTGAATCGCGAGCCGCGCCGCTATGCGGCGGAGCTGGAGGGACGGCACAACGCGGAGATGCCGTTCGCTCCGTTCCACTGGGAGATCGAGTTTCCCGAGGTGTTCGAGCGCAAGACCCCAGGCTTCGACGCCTTCGTCGGCAACCCGCCATTCGCGGGCAAGAACAACGTCGCGGCGGGCAACGTCCCCGGCTACCCGAACTGGCTCAAGGAGCTGCATGAGGAGAGCCACGGCAACGCCGACTTGGTAGCACACTTCTACCGCCGCACGTTCAGTTTGCTTCGCGACGGTGGCACGTTGGGCCTGATTGCCACGAACACCATTGCTCAGGGCGACACGCGTTCCACCGGATTGCGCTGGATCTGCGAGCACCGTGGTGAGATATACCGCGCCACCAAGCGAGTCAAGTGGCCCGGCGACGCAGCGGTGATCGTAAGCGTTCTCCACGTGATCAGAGGAGAGTGTGTCGGCGATAAGGTGCTTGATGACGAAACGGTGGACAGGATAACGGCATTCCTGTTCCATCGCGGCGGCCACGCGGATCCCGCACGGCTTGCGGCTAACTCTGGCAAAAGCTTCCAAGGCAGCATCGTGCTCGGCATGGGCTTCACGTTTGACGACACGGACCGGAAAGGGGTTGCATCACCACTTGCCGATATGCAGCGACTCATTGAGTCGAATCCCTGCAACCACGAAGTCGTTTTCCCATACATCGGTGGAGAGGAAATCAACACCAGCCCGACGCATTCCCATCATCGTTACGTGATCAGCTTCGGCGAGCGGAGTGCGGAGGAATGTCGACAACGATGGCCGGACTTGATGAGAATCGTAGAGACGAGAGTAAAACCAGAACGAGTGAAGGTCAACAGGGTAGTCCGGCAATCGAGATGGTGGCAATTTGGCGATAGACAGCCAGCGCTCTATGCAGCCATCACAGGACTCGACCGATTACTGGCGATTTCTCGTGTCAGTCATCACACTGGGTTTGCGTTCCTTCGATCGGGCATGATTTACAGTGACCGGCTCGTTATTTTCCCCTTCGAGTCATACGGCTTCTTCTGCATCCTTCAATCACGCATCCACGAGACTTGGGTCCGTTCCTTCGGATCATCTCTAAAAGATGACCTAACTTACACTCCCTCCGATTGCTTCGAAACGTTCCCCTTCCCCGAAGGTTGGGACACCGATCGCTCCCTCGAAGCCGCCGGTCAGTCCTACTACGAGTATCGAGCGGCACTTATGGTCGACAACGACGAGGGCATGACCAAGACCTATAACCGCTTCCACGACATCTACGAGACCGACCCGAGCATCGAGACGCTTCGCGAGCTGCACGCCGCCATGGACCGGGCTGTCCTCGACGCCTACGGCTGGACCGACATACCGACCGACTGCGATTTCCTCCTCGACTATGAAATCGACGAGGCTACCTGGGGGCGCAAGAAGAAACCCTACCGTTACCGCTGGCCGGACACCGTCCGCGACGAAATCCTCGCCCGGCTGCTCTCCGTTAACGCGAAACGAGTCGCCGCCGACAGTCGGCCGGTGCAGTGAACGAACGCGCTGTCCTCGGACGAGTGGTCTGCGAAGCTACGGCTAATCAAGCTGCGGGAGAGTGGACGTACGACACGCCGCTACTAGTGGCAGAAAGATGACGGAGTGGGCTAAACTACAATTGACGGTCTGCCTCCGATATGGTATTCTTTTCGCGTTCTGAATCTGGTGCCGTCAACTACTTCCCAAGAACCGTCCGAGGATCCCTGCTGTTCAAGTGTGTAGAGCAGACTCAGAGCCAGCTTACTCTCAGGAGGTGAACTTAGCGATGTCTTGCCGCCGGGGAAACGCCACTCCTAGTCAGAACACCAAGCTACGTCTCTTTGCAGATTCTGCAGGATTCTGTCAGAAGCCGGACTGTCAGCGAGCGCTATTTGTTGATGTTGGTGACTCGAAGTTGCATATCGCGGAGATGGCGCATGTGTTCGCGGCTAGCGATAACGGGCCACGAACTAATTCCGCTCTCTCGGGTCCGGAGCGGAGCTCCTACGAAAACCTTATTCTTCTGTGCCCTTCGTGCCATGCAATCGTCGATAAGGCTCCCGATTGGTATCCCGATACCTTAATGACTCAGTGGAAGCGGGAACACGTCGAACTAATTGCAGAAACGTTCGGCGCGGTGAGATACCCAAGCCGTCGTGCTGCACATGAAGCGATCAAGCCTATGATGGCTGCCAATTTGTCAATATTTCTCGAATACGGTCCGGATAACCAATACAGATACAATCCGGAGAGCGAGTTGGCGGATGTGTGGCAACGAAAGGTGCTCTCCCAGATTATACCCAACAACCGCAAGATTCTTGCCATTGTCGATAGAAATCGATGTCATTTGAAAGGACAGGAAGACACTACCCTCGAAGAATTCAGGCAACATGTTGAAGACTTGGAGTCAAGACACGTGGGAGACAGAGAAGTAACAGTAGGTAAGAGGTTTCCTGCGGCGATGAACGCAATGCTGTCGTGACGCCATGGTAGAAGATGGAGCATCGTGGACGGGTGAGTGGGCACAGAAGTCACTCAATAAACACAACGAGGTTGTAGGTGTGCGGCTTCTTGAGCCGCAACTGTTAGAAATATACAGGAGAGAGAATGGCCCGTTTCTGGCTGGTACAATCGCTACCACGTGCGTGAAGCCGTCGTCAATCTATCGGTTCTTTGAGAGTCAACCCGTGGTTGAGTTCATTGCTAACATTCCTGCGGAATCGTACTGGACGGGGGAAGCAATGGAATTTGCAGAGCGGAGATCCGTTGGGCATGGTGGGTTGGGCGATTTACTGTCAGCTGTCAATTGGCCAGATGTCCGCTGTTACAAGAGGGAAGAATTCGCTTTTGTGGAACGGGGGTTGCGTCAACATACTAATGTGTTCAGTCTTCATCGGGTCCATGATCGGAAATATGTGATCACGCGATGCGCTTACGACAATGTGATTGTGGTTCTGATGAACGAGTACGAGCTGACTGCTGATCATGTTCGCACGGCGCGCGATCGCTACGGAGCGTTTACCGATGTGCTGATCACGAATCCCAACGGTAAACCCACGTCACCAGCGATACGAGCTGCGGAGTCTATGGAATGCCAGGTGTTCAAGTGGGGACCGTTCTTCAGGCGGCTCAATCTGCCGTGAAGCAGGAAGAAGTGGTGGAGTGTCTTCGCGCTGAGGCGCGACGCCTTCGTAGATTTGCGGGTGACACCGATTGGTATTTGTTTGGTTCGTCGTCTGATGAGTCTGAGTGTGGTCAAGATGTCGATGTTCTGGTTCTGTGTGACTCCGACCACTCTGTTGCTCTTGTGCGAGAGGGGCTTCGAGAATTGTGCATTAGGCTTCCTCTCCATCTCTTCTTGATTACGAGAGACGAGGAGAAGGAGCTTCAGTTTATCGAGTCGCAGGGATGCGTTGAACTCGTAGCGGGAGTGACGTAGGTGAATAGGTGAAAGATTGGTATGGCTTTCGGATGGGGGCTATCGCGTTATGGCTACGTGACGGACAGAACAGGAGAGGAGATCGAAGAGGGAGGGGACCAGTGGCGAGGGACGCCGAACGGGGTCACGGCGGAGTTCGTCGAGAACCTGCCGGCAGGCTCGCCGGCTTACGACGCCGAGAGGACGAACCGGTACGGCAGCGGCGATCGACTGAGCGGGGATCCGGCGTGACGGACCGGATCCGGATTGGCAGTCACACAGCATCTGACGTTCGGAAAATCGCCTCTCGCATGCACTGCACCTATACCCTCGGCGAACCTGGCTACGCCCGGCAACGCCCACCCTCACGTGGAGATCGCTTGAGAAGAACCCGTTACGGAGCGACGGTCTCAGCTATTCCCCGTGTTACGCGAGCCACCTGATGATCCCTGCAGCCACGGAGCCAACGTCCGATGACTGAGCCGGTCACGATCACACGCGTCGCGGCGCTCAACTATAGGAGCGTCGCCGCGTGCGATGTTCCGCTGGGGAAGTTGGCGTTAGTCGTCGGCCGCAATGGTGCGGGGAAGAGCAATTTTCTGGACGTACTCCGTTTTACCGCGGACGCGCTGCATCTCTCGTTGGATCGCGCTTTGCGGGAACGGGGCGGCTTTGGGGAAGTGTGCCATCGGGCAGGAGGAGCCGTGGAGCACTTCGGCATCCGTCTCGAGTTTCGGTTGACGGAAACTCGTGGCTGGTATGCGTTCACCATCGGTGGACGAGCGGACGGCAGCTACGTAGTGCGGCGGGAGGAATGCCGAGTCAGCTCCGAGGGAAGCGAGGTGGAAGCATTCTTCCAGGTGGATAATGGCCGCTGCGTCGCTACGTCGCTCACGTACCCACCGGTGACAGACAGCGGGTTGCTCTATCTGGTACGTGCTGCCAGCGCTCCGGAGTTTCGTCCGGTATACCAAGCGCTGTGTGACATGGGATTCTACCATATCGACCCGCGCAGGCTCGGCGGATTTCACGCTCCGACCGGAGAGCGGATGCTGGCGGGAGACGGCAGTAATGCCGCGGGAGTGCTGGCGACCCTGAAGTCTCGGAATCCCGCGACACTCGAACGCCTTACCGAATATCTCGGCGCGGTCGTTCCTGAGATAGCTGAGGTGGATTCCACTGTCTTCGGCAACAGACGTGCCCTCGTGTTCCACTGCCGGGTAAACGGCGCTGCCGACCCGGTACGCTATTTCGGCGACAACATGTCGGATGGCACACTGCACGCTTTGGGCATTCTCCTGGCGCTCTTCCAGAGCTCCGGTGGTGCGGGCGGGGTTCGCGTGGTCGGCATCGAGGAACCCGAGACCGCACTGCATCCCGATGCTGCCGGTGTCCTCACCGACGTGCTGCTGGATGCCAGCCAGCGCGTCCAGGTCATCGTGACCACCCACAGCGCCGATCTCCTGGATCGCGAGTCCGTTCCGGTGGATTCGATCCTGCCGGTGGTGCTCGACCTTGACGAGGACTTCGACATACGCGACTACCCCTACGAAGCGGCGCGCAACGCCACCGCCGACCTGCGCAAACGGCTGACCGGCACCAAGGTTGCTAAATGGGGAGTCTTCGTGGTCACCGTAACCGGTCGCCCCAAACCGTCATGCGATGATTGACGCCGATGGACTCCTCGAACACGCGGAGAACCTGTGGACGGGGAAGAGGCCGCCCGACGGACGCGGATCTCAGGCGTGGCAATCAGCGCTGCCCACTATGCAGGTCTTCATGACCTGACCAGTCACGCGGCGAGCCATCTGGTGGGTTCATGTCCTCAAGGCGAAGAAACATCGCATTCTGCGTGACGTGAGCATTGAGTTGGAGGACTTCAACCTGATCCTCGACGCGTTGCGCGCGGAGTGCGCTTCCGGATACGAGAGGCGCTTGAGCTTGAGGACGGCGGGACGGTGCGGTACCCTGCACGACGATGAGCCTCCCGAGTGTGTATGCGTGGCAGGATGAGCTCAGTGCCGTCGAGTACCAGGCGGCGCTGGACGCGGCGAAGCAGGACGCCGAGCGGGTCAGGAAGGAGTTCGTCGAGAGCCTGCCGCCCGGCTCTCCGGCGTACGACGCGGAGTGGACCACCGGGTACGGCAGTAAGGACCGATTGATCTTCGAGTTCTCGGTGGTACTCGATCTCGACGGTGACGACTTCGATATACGAGACTACCCCGGCGAAGCGGCAGACGCCGCCACCGCGGACCTGCGCAGACGGCTTGTCGGCACCAAGGTTGATAAATGGGGTGTTTTCGTGGTCACCGTGACCGGTCGCCCCAGACCATCGTCAGGTGATTGACCCCGACGGCCTTCTCCGGCATGCGGAGCAGCTTGCGCAGATGGATCGAGGCAGCCCGACGGACGCGGATCTCAGGCGTGGCATCAGCGCTGCCTACTATGCAGTCTTTCATGACCTGACCAGTCACGCGGCGAATCATCTGATCGGTTCATCTCCGCCGGAGATCCGGAACGAGATCCGGCGCTCATGGTCGCATCGCGAAATCTCACAGCTTGCCGAGTACATAGTCGACCGGGCGGAAGTCCTGCAGCATGCTCCCGATGCTGCGCTGCCGCGGCAATTCGATGCGCTTGGTCCTCTGCTCGCCGTGGTCGCGAATGATGCCGCGCTGGTTGAATGCCTGCGGTTGTTCAACGGCATGCAGGAGCGTCGGTATGCGGCTGACTACGACCACGGCAAGACGTTCGTCAGATTGCATCTGGTCCAGGCGTGCAGGAACGCCCGCATCGCCCGCAGGCGGTTGGGCGACGGCTCGAACGCGGCCCGCGAGGCACTCTTCACGCTCCTCACGGTGCGGCGCGCCGATTTTCGACCGCGATGATGCTGCCTGAGTCGACATAGGGCAGGTGATCCAACCCGTTGAGGTGCGCTCCCGGCTGCGGGAAGCGCTTGAGGTGGACCTGATCGGCCCGGGGGTCGGCCATCCGCTGGCGCACGAGCGGCTTCCCGGCTGGGTGCGGCCGTCGAACTGGTATCTCACGGGGTTTCTGGTGCCGCGCGACGCGCCGGCCGAGCAGCGCGCGGACGCCGACGCGGACGACGACTTCGACCCGGAGGTCGCCGGAGAGACGGGGCTGGGCGACGACTCCACGGAGGAGCGCCAGGCAGCCAGGAGAGGCTTCTTTCCTTCGTCGATGGGCCTGAGCTTCCTGGTTGCCGAGGGCGTCGACGAGCTGGACGTGACCGTCCGGTGGGGCGACTACCGCTCCCGCACGGAGGAGTCCTCGGATGGCCGCAGGGCCGATGATGGGGTGGGCGCGGAGCGCTCGTCCGACGGGGCGGAGAGTACGGACGACTCGGCTGGCCCGGACGCCGGCAGTACCGCATCGACCTGGTGGCAGCGCACGCCTCGCGACGAGGCCGTCCGGCTGCCACTTCCGGCTTCGGGCCACTCGTGCCGGCGCCGCGTCCCCGGCTCCGGCGGTCTGAACCTCCACGCGGTCGCCCGTCCGGTGACCGCCGCGAGCTTTGCGGACAGGATTCCGCCGGGGACTCGCTCCGTGTCGGTGTTTCTTGTGAACGAACGGGCGCCGGCAGCCGAGCGCGCCCGTGACGAGGCATTCCCCTTTCAGGCCGAGCTGGACGTGCGGAGCGCGGTGCCGTTCGTGCCGCGGCCCGACCCGCGCGGCGTGGCCGGCGACGATGCGGACGAGCGCGTGGCGGACCTGCACTACGCCGACACGCCGGAGTATGCAGCCGGCCACGGCGTGGCTGCGGACTGGGAGCTGTCGGATGGCGCCTGCCGGACGCTGCGCACCACGTGGATTCCCGCGGCCGACGTGGAGACGACGGAGACAATGGAGGTGCCGGGTGTCGAGTTGGCGATGGCGGCGCTCGGCGACCTCTCCGACGGCCTCGCCGCCGAGCGCGCGTTGACGCCGCTGGCGACGGGTTACCGGGCCTGGATCGACCAGCAGGCCGCCGCGTTGGCCGACCTGACGGGCGAGCGCCGCGACACTGCCGAGGAGCTTGTGTTCCACGGCCGCTCTGCCGCCCACCGCATCGAGCAGGGCATCCGCGTGCTATCGCAGGGTGCGGACGCCCTCGACGCCTTCCGCGTCGCAAACCGCGCCGTTGCCGCCGCGCTCTCGCGGCGGCTGGCCCGCGAAGGGGTGACCGAAGCGCCGCGTTGGCGTGCGTTCCAGCTCGCCTTTCTCCTGCTGAACCTCTCCGGCCTCGCCGATCCCGCGAATCCGGAACGCGAGTTCGTGGACCTCCTCTTCTTTCCTACCGGCGGTGGCAAGACGGAGGCGTATCTCGGGCTCGCGGCGTTCACGATGGTGCTGCGGCGGTTACGCAATCCCGAGGACGGCGGCCGCGCCGGTGCCGGGATCAGCGTCATCATGCGCTACACCCTTCGGCTGCTGACTCTGGACCAGCTTGGACGTGCCGCCGGCCTGGTGTGTGCCCTGGAGTTGGAGCGGCGCAAGGACGCCGGCCGGTACGGCGAATGGCCGTTCGAGATCGGACTGTGGGTGGGCAAGGCGGGCACGCCGAACCGGCTCGGCGAACGGGGCGACAACCGCTCGGACTCCGCGCGTAGCAAGGTCAGTCAGTACAAGAACAACCCGCAGGGCAGGCCGGCTCCCATTCCGATCGAGGGGTGCCCCTGGTGCGGAGAGGACTTCACACCGGATTCCTTCACGCTGCTGCCGGACGCGGACCATCCCACCGAGCTTCGTATCGCATGCGCCGACTGGGAGTGCGACTTCTCGGGCGACTCGCCGTTGCCGATCGTGGCAGTGGACGAGCCTCTGTACCGTCGGCTGCCCGCCTTCCTGGTCGCCACCGTGGACAAGTTCGCCTCGCTGCCGTGGGTGGGTGAGTCCGGTGCGCTCCTCGGCGGCGCGGACCGCCATGACGAGCACGGGTTCTACGGCGCGGCCGAACCCCGCCGCGGCAATCGCCTGGCTCGTCCGCTCCCGCCACCCGACCTTGTCATCCAGGACGAACTGCACTTGATCTCCGGACCGCTGGGGACCATGGCGGGGCTCTACGAGGCGGCGATCGAAGCGCTCTGCGTGCGGCAGATCGACGGCAGGCGGGTGAAGCCGAAGATCGTCGCGTCCACGGCCACTGTTCGCCACGCTCGTGAACAGATTCAGGGGCTCTTCGGACGCCCGGCGACGCACATATTCCCGCCCCCGGGGCCGTCGCGTGACGACTCGTTCTTCGCCCGCACCATGCCCGCGTCGGAGCGAAACGCGCGGCAGTACGTCGGCATCGCGTCGCAGGGCCGCAACCCGAAGGAGGCGATGCGGCGGGTGCTGCTGACGCTCATGGGCGCGGCAGAGCGGGCTTGGCGCGACGGCGGCGGTCCGCGGACCCAGGACAATCCTTCCGATCCCTACATGACCGTGCTCGGTTACTTCAACAGCCTGCGCGAGCTCGGCGGCGCCCGGCGGATCCTGGAAGAGGAGGTCCAGAACACGCTCAAGCGCTACGGCGACCGCAAGCGGCTCGGCGAGGCGCAGGGGCTGTTTCGCAACCGAACGAGCTTCTCCGACGTGGTCGAGCTCACCTCGCGGGTGAGCACCGACCGGGTGGCCGAGGCGCGGCGGCGGTTGCAGACGACCTTCCACGACAGCAAGCAGCGCGTCGACTGCGCGATCGCGACCAACATGATCTCGGTGGGCTTGGACATCCAGCGGCTCGGGCTGATGCTGGTGTACGGGCAGCCGAAGACGAACTCGGAGTACATCCAGGCCACCAGCCGGGTCGGACGCGACGACAAGCGCCCCGGGCTGGTGGTGATGCTCTACAACGTGCATCGGCCGCGCGACCGGTCGCACTACGAGCGCTTCCGGCACTACCACGAGACCTTCTATCGCTCGGTGGAGGTCGCCAGCGTGACCCCCTTCGCCGCGCGCGCCCTGGACCGCGGCTTCGCGGGGGCGCTGGTGACGCTCGCACGTCACGCCCGCTCGTCGATGACGCCGCCCGCCGGCGTGGAGGCGATCGAGTCGGAACGCGTGGAGTTGGAACGGCTGTTGCTCGAGATCTTTCGCGCCCGGATCAGTGAACAGCCCCTGCAGGACGAGGCCGAACGCGAGGAACGGCTGCGGAGCATTCAGAACCGGATCGGCGACCTGCTCGACTCGTGGCGTGCGATCCTCGACGACTACCGCGCTGACGGGGTGCCGATGCAGTACCAGAGGTACGAAGCGGCAACCAGAAGGCCGCTTCTCCGCGAGATGCTGGACACCGACTTCGAGTCGGCTCATCACAGGAAGTTCCGCGCCAACCGGTCGCTGCGCGACGTCGAGCCGCAGGTGAACCTCTTCCTGCGGGATCTCTCCAGCCGGCTCAGCAGGAACGACGGGTGAACGGCAAGGCGCACGGGCAGTTGCGGCGCAGCCAGGTCATCACCACGTTCGGGCCGGGAGCGCTGATCGACTTGCCGGACGAGTCCGCGATCGTGGGCGGGTTGGACACCTGGGGCTCCGAGACGAACCTGGAGCCGATCGAAGAGCCACGCCTCGCATCGAAACTGACCTCCATGACGGGCGTGCACGGTCCGAGGCTGTATGCACCGCCGCCGGAGCCCGAGCACTGGCAGGATCGGCAACACGGCATCGGCGCGTGGCGGTTCCCCGAATGGTTCGTGGTGCAGGAATCCAACCCCGGCTCGACGGGACAGACCGGCTCGCGTTCCCGGCGCATGGTGCGCCGGACCGCGCTCGATCGGGGCAGGTTCGACAAGAGGCCGGTGGTGGCCACCCGATTCGTCCGTGCCTGCTCCAGGGGGCATGTGGACGACATCGACTGGCATCGGTTCGTCCATGGACCGAACGACCAATGCCGCCGGCAGCTCAGGTTGGACGAGCGCGGCACCAGCGGCGACTTGGCGGAGCAGATCGTGCGTTGCGAGTGCGGCAAGTCGCGCCGCATGCACGAGGCGGCGGACGTGGCGAAGTTCCCGCTCGGTACCTGCAGCGGCGCCAGACCGTGGCTGGGACGCCACGCGAACGAACCCTGTGATCAGCCCAGCCGCTTGCTGATCCGCACAGCATCGAACGCCTGGTTTCCTCAGGTGCTGAGCGTCCTCTCACTGCCGGACCGCGGCACCGAGGTCGATCAGGCGGTCGAAGAGCTCTGGCAGCAGCTTCAGATCGTCAACGATCTGACCCAGCTCAGCTTCGTGAAGCAATACCCCGGCGTAGCCGATCGCCTGGCGGCGTTCTCGGATGACGAGGTGTTGAACGCGATCGATGCGCGGCGGTCGGGCGGCGGTGGGGCAGAGCGGCCGATCAAGTCCGCGGAGCTCGATGCGCTGCTCGCGGTCCCCGAGGGCTTCGGCGACGACGTGCCCGTCGATCCCGACTTCCATGCTCGGCGTCTGCCGGAGTCCGTGTGGCGCCGGTCGGCGAGTAGCGACGGCATCGCCTCCGTCATCCAGGTGCACAGGCTGCGCGAGGTGCTGGCGCTTGCCGGCTTCACGCGGCTGGAACCCGTGATGCCGAACGTGGACGGCGAGTACGAAGCCGAGGTCGAGAGGGCCGACATCGCGCTGGAACCGACGTGGTTCCCGGCAGTGGAGAACCGCGGGGAGGGGATCGTCCTCCAGCTCCGCGGGAGCGCCGTGATGGACTGGCTCGGCCGGGAGCCGGTGCGGGAACGGCTGAGCCAGCTCGTCGAAGGCCACGTCGCGTGGGCGCGTCAGCGGAACAGCGAGCGAGGCTTTCCCGGTGGACCCTACGTGCTGCTGCACACGCTCTCCCACCTTTTGATCCAGTCGCTATCCATGCGCTGCGGATACCCCGCCGCGTCGATACGGGAGCGCATCTACGCTGACTACGAGGGCAAGCGCTTCGCCTTGTTGCTGTACACCGCGAGCCCCGACGCCGAAGGCACGCTGGGCGGTCTGGTCCAGGAAGCGCGCCGAGTGGAAGACCACCTGCGGTATGCGTTGGATTCCGCGGCGCTGTGCTCCAACGATCCGGTCTGCGCCGAGCACGTGCCGGGGCAGAGCATGGAGGAACGCTGGCTGCACGGGGCGGCGTGCCACGGCTGCGCGCTGATCGCGGAGACCTCCTGCGAGATGCGCAACGAGTACCTGGATCGCGCGCTGGTCGCCCCGGCGCTGCACGCCTCGGAAGCCGCGTTCTTCGCCGCGCCGTGATCGACGCTGCGTGACCGACGCCCTTCTCGCGTTGCCGGCGCACGTGCGCAGTCGATTGTCGCTGGCGTTGGAGTCCGGCCAAGTCGTCCCGCCGTACTCGGCGGTTGCCGTCCGCTCGACGGTCGGCGGCGACCACCAGGATGCGATTCTTGAGGTGCTCACCGAGTGGGAGCGCATGGGCGTCTCGCCGGAGGCGGGAGTCGCTTGGCTGAACAGCCTGGCGCGCGCGGCGGATCGAGCGCCGGCGCCCGATTTCGTCTGGACCGGCCCGGAGGTCGTCGGGCTGCACGCGCGCGACACGCGCCGGGTGTACGACGAGTTGATCGGCTCGGCGCAACGTTCGATCTGGGTCTGCAGCTATGCCTTCTTCGATGGGCCGCGCGCCTTCGCGACGCTGGCCGCACGCATGGACGCGAACCCTGGGCTCGATGTCAGGTTGCTGCTCAACATCGAACGCCGGCGCGGGGACACCACGGCTGCCGACACCGTGGTCCGCCGTTTCGCGGACAAGTTCTGGGGAGAGGCGTGGCCGGGGCAAGCGCGCCCGAGCGCGTTCTACGATCCCCGCTCCGTCGAGGACGACGGCCCCGGCGGCGTGCTCCACGCCAAGGCCGTGGTGGCGGACGAGGAGTCGGTGTTCATCACCTCAGCGAACCTGACGGAGGCGGCGTTCGACCGGAACATCGAGCTTGGACTCCTGGTCCGCGATCGCACTCTCGCCGAGACAACGGTGGTCCACTTCCGCACGTTGATTGAGAAGGGACTGCTGCGGTTGCTGCCGCCGACATAGCTGCCGAACTACTCCTCGGTGAATGGGCGGCAGCTTTGGCAGCTTGTTGAATCGAGAGTTCTTGACATGGTGTATGCACAGATCCCCCGTGTGGCGAAGATCCGGACGGAAGCCGGCACGCCGGTGACGATGGAGTAGCCGACGCCAGCACGATTTCGGCGTCGAAACGCCGCGCTCTCCTGTCGTTCGGGGGCAATGAATTCACTCGGTTGAGAGGACGCGCGTTGCTGATGGCAGGCAGGTCGTGGACTCCGCACGTGCCACGCCGCCGGCAATGCCAGGAGGAGCCGCCCAAGAAGCTGATGTGTACGAGGAACAGCTCCCCTCGACGGAAGTACGACGCCATCGGCCTTGGGCCGACGCCGAGAAACCGCGGACTTCGGCATGCATGCCACCGGCCGGTCAGGACCACAACGTGGTCGTACGGCAGGTTGTCGACCAGCGTGCGAAGATTGAGGGCCATCGACGCTTCCCGCTCTCTTGCCGAACGGGCAATGCTGTCGATGCCGCGGGCGTCGATCGTCAGACCGCGGCTTCGATATTCCCGAACGTCCTGCAGGAGCCTGAGCATTGCGCGGCTCGACCTGCCGTCCTGCCGTGTGAGGGGGCGGTTCCAGAACGCCTCGCCCGCGAGAAACCGGTCGTCGCTGGTGGTGCCGGCCACGAAATCCGCCAACTCCCCGTTCAGGAGATCGGGAACTTCCAGCGCCATCAGGATGCGCGCCCCCTCCTTGGCAAGCTCGTACGTGACTGCGCTTACGAGTTCAGGGACTTCGTTGGTGCCGTGGACCTCTCCAAACACGATCATTCTGTGCTTCCGCAGGAGCGCGAGGTTCCCGATGTCCGTTCCCATCGGCTTCAGTACGAGATCTTGCGCCGGCCGGCGTGGCATGGGCTGGTGTTTGCCGTCACCCGGGTCACGAAACCGGCGGAGCCGTGCTTATCGCCAGGCAGGCTTCCACCTTCGGCGGCTGATCGGGGGTGAGCCACGCGCAGCGGAGCGGTAGACTTGGCAGCACTGTGGAGCGGACCACCGCGTCGCCAACGGCGAACTCGGTGATCAGATCGCCATCGCGTGTATAGAAGCGGTGCGCCAGGGATTCCGGGCCCAGCACCCAGTACTCCTCCACGCCATGCTGGTCGTACTCGACGAATGTCACGCCCACGTCGCGATGTGCCGTGCGCGGGCTCAGCATCTCGACCGCCAGGTCGGGCGCGCCGTCGATGTGGTTGTCCCGTTGCAGGCCGAGCCGCTCCGTTCGGTAGAACGCAAGGTCAGGCAGGAACACGTTGCGCGAGCTCAGGCGTACGGCAACCACCTCGCGAAATACCATGTCGAGATCGAACCGCACGACGTGGCCCTGCGAGCTGCGGCAGGCGCTGAAGTTCAAACTGACAGCCCTTGCCATCGATCGATGGCCTCGACCTGAGGTCGGTCCAGCCCCAACGTCAAGCATCGTGTGGACGCGGACGAGAGTGAGAATCCCGACACTGACGTCATCAGAGAGACGGCCTTGGGCGAAAGCTCCGAGGAAGATCGTCGAGGCGGTCACGAGGGCCCTTCCCGTTGTCGGTGGGCTCGATCTTCTGGCTGCCTTCTGGCTGCCGATGGTGTCGATCGGCCCTGGTGCGTGCCTGAACAAGACGTGGCGTGCGCTCTCCAAGGCCGAGCTTGAGGTGCCCATCGCGGTTCCGTTCATGCCGTGCTCGAACCGCAGGTTGTCCGGCCAAGTTCCCAGCGAACACGTGCCGGAACCGGAAGGTCCGATTGTTGTCTCCTTTCGGGGAATTCAGAAAGGGACATCTACGTCGTCTGATACGGATTTGGGTCCCTCACTCTCGTGGACATCGGTATCTGAATAGGCAAGAAAGTTGCGGATTTGTTTGAGCTTTTCCAAGAGCTCATCGTACGTTACTATTTCGACATCTTTTGAGTTGCGGCGGAAGATCTCAAGCGACTTACGCTGTTCTCGTACACCGGGAGTTCTGCCAATAATCAAGCAGCAGTGAACAGCATATGCCTCAAACCGGTCAAGATCACTATTGTGCTTCAATTGGGCGATTCCAGACTGCAGTTGATACTTCTGGTCAAGCGCCTGACTGATCGCGCCAGATAGACCCGACGTGGGAGCGTGGACACCGTTGCGATAGGATCTGCTGTTGATGAGCTTCTCTTGGGGGGTCTTGATCTCAAAGATGGCGGCGTTGTAAGTCAACGTGTTCTTGGCTAAGAAGTCGACGATCTTCTCTCCAGTGCCGGAGAACTTGCGACCACCTACAGAGGCCTGTTCCTGCATCTTGATTACAGGATAGCCAAAAGCCATGCTCAGGACTATCGGATTGCTGCTAAAGTAGCTTTGCCAGAATTGCTCGTCCTTCTGATGGGGAATCAATCTCTCAAATCGAGAGATCAAACTCTCCAGCGTCACGAGCTCTATGTCTCCCCGAAGCTTCGCGAATTGCTCCGGTCTTGAGTGGGCGATCGAACTGGCGTTTTTTGTGATGAGGTCGATCACCTGTGTCTGCTTATCGTCTGTAAGAGGCTCTTGACCGGTTGCTACTTCAGTGAACATTTTTCGTAGAGGATCTCGGCCGGTGCGCACGGGCATAGAGGCGTGCCCGACTTGTTTCGCCAAGATGTTGTGGGCCGTCGCTTCCTTGACGGAGCGGGCAGCATTCTGATTGTGCCGATCGATGCGATCTAGTTCCTTCCATGCCGCGTCTAGATCTGAAGCCGATAGATGGAATGTCCCGCCCTTAGTATCGATCTCTGTTTCATGTGTCGCTGAAATCCTAATCTCAGAACAAGGAGAGATGCGTTCCACTGCTCTGACAATACTCCAGTAAGCTTTGCGAAGCCCGAGGCCATAGTCGTAGTCTTTCGAAAAGCAGGCCGGCAGCTCCTCTAGGATAGCCATCACTTCCTCCTGGGTCAGAGGCGCGCTACTATCCGTGCTGAACGGCGGAATGGCGATGTCCGTGAGCGTGATTCTCTCTACCTGAAGATGTTTAGGTTTTCGGAAGTTCTTGTGTCCGCCAATTGTGTTGAGGGGATAGATCGTAAGCGTACGCGCCTTCGCGTCGATCGCCAAGACTCTCACGCGGTAGTCGTGGGCCTTCTCGGGATCGAGTTCAGATAGGATCAATCTGTTCTTGGATGGAACGTAATAGACGTCGGCATGAACTGATTGACGTGTCTCCGTGACGAGTAGACCATGGCGGTCTTCGTCAAGGAGAGAGTGCAGCATTATGTCGGCCCATCTAGCCACGTGCTTTGTCCTGATGATTGGTGATGCTGGCAGTGCCGCTTGGTCGTACTTCCCAGGGGCAGCGGACACAGGAGACAGCGGTACTTGTTATCCGTGTCAAGCGTGCGCAAGAGTGGAGGATGGCGTGGGCATGGGGGTAATGGGTGGGCTTCATCGTTTGGGAACTCCTCGCGGCTGGTGTCCTCGGTGGCTATCTTTGTCGCGTTAACTACCAAATCCAAGATCGGTCGGGGAGGAAACAGGCTAAGGTATCGTCGCGGCCGGCTTCGGCGGTGAAGCGCATCTCGCGCGTGGCGAACAGGCGGTGCAGGGGCTGCTGCGGGGCGGGACCGGGGACGCCTTCCAGCGGGCGGCGGGAGCGGCCGTCGGCGTAGTCGATGGCCATGACGGTGTTGCCGCGCCACTTGGTCGGGATGCGGTGGCCGACGATGGGGTCGGCCTTGGGGCCGAAGTAGGCGCCGGTGCCGCCCTCGGCGGCTTGGGGGATGCGGACCACCTGATCGGCGTGGCGCTCGGGGAGCGGGTAGTCCAGTGCCACTTGGGCGTCGCCTGGGATCCGGTCGAGGACCGCGTAGCCGTCACGGATGGCGTGGGGCACCTGGGCTCCGTCCAGCGACACCGTCACGTTGGGAGCGAACGAGGGTAGGCGGATGCGCACCGGTCCGGTGTGGGCGGGGACCACTTCCAGCCGGCCGGCGAACGGCTCGTGGCAGCAGACCGCCGCCAGCGGCGTCTCCAGGGTGTAGTGCAGGTTGACCGAGATGCCGGCAGCCCCCTCGTCCATGACGGCGTGGTCAACGATCTTGCCGAGCGCCCAGATCGCGTGGCCGCTGCAGCAGGTCATGAGCCGGATGCGCCAGCAGAGGTACTCGTAGGGGCTGGCCCAGAAGAAGCCGCCCAGCGAGCGGTTGACGATGTCGCGGGTGTCGTCCCAAGGCTTGGGATCGCCCGGCGCGTAGCCGCGGTTGAGCGCCGCAGGATCGCGGAACTGGCACTCGACCGTGGTGTTGCGGAACCAGCGGTCGACGGTGTCCCAGTGGTCGCCGCGTCCCGCCGCCGTGAGCGCCAGGAGGGCCGTGGTCATCTCCATCAGGGTGCAGCAGGGCTCCTCCTCCGGGGTGGCGCCGCCCTCGGCGATCAGTGACACCGCGGTCCGGCAGAGCCCTTCGGCCCGCTCCAGGAGCCGGTCGTCCTGCACGTGCACGGCGTAGCGGGTGAGGCCGGAGATGGCCGCCGCGCACCCGCGCAGATTGCCGCTCAGCCGGTGCGAGGAGTCCGTGAAGCCGGTCTCCGGCAGCAGCAGGGAGTGGACGATCCCGTCGCAGAGCTCCAGCGCATCGGGGTCGCCGGTGAGCGCCGCGTACTTGGTCAGGCACTCCACCATCGACGCCGGCGACAGCACCGAGAAGGCGCCGTCGGTGTCATAGGGGGCATCGATGACGCGGTGGCCTCCCTCTCGGTAGCTGATGCGCATCAGTCCTGCAACGATGCCCCGCACATAGGCGAGCACGCGCTCGTCCCGGCTCTCCTCGAACCACGCCAAAAGCGCGAACATCACCCGGCCCTGCTCCCACAGGCACAGGCGGGTCTGCTCCGACCAGCCGCGGACGTAGTGCGGGTAGGCGAAGCCGTCCAGGTTGTGGAAGGCCGACAGCAGGAGCTGCCGCTGGCGGCGCTCGATCTCGGCCCCGCCCAGGTAGCCGGTGATGCGGCGCGCGGCGATGCGGCCGATGAGCGGGTAGGGCAGGACCTCGATCCAGTCCCAGCGGTGGTGGTTGAAGCAGGGCGTCGGCCAGCCGAGCGACGCTCCGACGTAGGGGGCGTAGTGGTAGGCGGGGTCGCAGATCTCGTCGTAGTGGCGCAGCGCGGCGTCCGCGATCCGGACCAGGTTGGGCCAGCCGCTGGCCGTCATGGTCCGGCCGAAGCGGCCGGGCATCTCCACCTGCACGGCGTCCCCCGCTATCCCGCGGCGACGGCCTCGTTCGCCTTGCAGCGGCGCAGGGACACCCGGCGCGGCGGCTCCTCGTAGCCCTTCCAGGCATACGGGTCCACGCCGGCCACGGTCTCGACGGTCCGGTGATCGGCGTTGGCCGGCCGCTCGTTCTCCTTCAGGTGCCATGGCAGCAGCGACCACGCGTTCATGTAGTGGTTGACCAGCACGCGCCGATAGGTGTTCCCACGGTTGCGGCGCGAGCGGTGCAGGAGGTAGCCGTTGAAGAAGACCACCGTGCCCGCCTTCACCTCCACCGGCTGCTCGCCCGACTCGTCGAAGCCGTAGCTCCCCGGACCGTTGTCGAACTCGTCCGGGTTCCCGTGCTCGCGCTGCGGGTACAGGTACCCCTTGCGGTGCGACCCGGCCAGCACCCACAGGCAGCCGTTCCGGACCGTCGCGTCGTCCACGGCGATCCACGCGCCGAGCAGCGAGCGGTCGCGGGTCGGGATGTAGATCTCGTCCTGGTGCCAGGCCTGCCCCTGAAAGCCGGGCGGCTTGACGAAGTACATGGACTGCATGCACTTGACGCTGCCGTCCCACCACGGCAGGTGGGCGCCGGTGATCTGGGCGAGCACGCCGCTGATCCGCGGGTGCCTGACGAAGTCCCGGATCACCGGGCTGACGTGGTGCGGTTGGTGGATGCACAGGACCGTGTCGAGCACCTCCGCGTCGGTGGCGTCCGCCGGCAGCGGGTCGAGCCCCTCGGCCGCGTACTCTCCGCGCGCGACCCGCACCACGTCGCGCTTCAGCTCGTCGAGCTCGCTGCCGGTGACCAGGTCCTCGACGGCCAGGAAGCCGTCGCGCAGGTAGCTCTGCACCTGTGCGTCGCTCACGACCCGCGGCACGGCGATGGGCGCGTCCGTCTGCTCTTCGAGCGGCGTCTGCACGGTCGCCATGGCGTGAGCCTACTGCATGACGGTCGCCTGCGTATCCTTCGTCACGCCGCACCAGGACACCACGAAGTGGGCGAGGGTGCGGGCTGCCGCCACGAGCTGGTCGACCGGCAGCCGCTCGAACGGCGTGTGGCAGTGAGCGATGTCGCCCGCGGCGAAGTAGACGCCGGGGATGCCGGCGGCATGCAGGAGCGGTTTCTCCGACCAGTAGGGAGCGCCCTTGATGCGGGCGTCCACTCCGGTGGTCGCCGCGATCGACCGGGCGAGCGCCGCTACGCCGGGATGGTCGGGTGGCACCTCGTCGGGCGTACCGCCGACCGGATGATCACGCGGCGCGGTGAAGCGTACCTCGTGTGCTACGCCGAAGCGGTCCGCGGTGCCGGCAGCGATGGCGCGCAGGGCATCGGCCGCCTGGTCCAGGTCGTCGCCGGGGAGCAGCTTCCGGATCAGCGACAGCTCGAACCGCTCCGGCACGGAGATGCTCTCGCCGGAGCGGATCTGGGTCACCAGCAGGAAGCGGCCGCCGAGCAGGTCGTGCGCGCCGCCCGCGCGGAGCACCCGGTCGTGCTCCCAGAGCGCGGCGAGCAGGGCGTGTCCGGCGCGCAGGGCATCGACGCCCAGCTCCGGCGTGCCGAAGTAGGCGGAGCGGCCGGTGAGAGCGATCTCCGCGATCAGGAAGCCCATCTGCGCGGTGTAGACGGCTCCGCTCGTGGGCTCCGCGTAGACCGCGAAGTCCGGCGTGCTGCCGGAGTCCGCGAACAGGTGCCGGACGGCCGCGCGCATGCCCGCGGACAGGCCGCAGCCCGGCTGGCCGGACTCCTCGTCGCAGACGAACAGGCCCCGCACGTGGCCGCGCAGCCGGAAGCCGGCGCGGCGGACGGCGCGCAGTACCTCGATGATGGTGCAGATCCCGCCCTTCAGGTCCGCGGCGCCGCGGCCCCAGATCTCCCCGTCGATCAGGCGAGCGGCGAACGGATCGGCGCGATCGGTGCCCTGCCAGTGCGCGGCCCAGTCGTCGCCGTGCACGGTGTCGAGGTGGCCGGCCAGCACCAGCGAGCGGCCGTCGCCGGCGCCGCTCGCCGCGTAGACGTTGGGCCGTCCCGGCTCGGCGTCGCGGAGTTCGACCTCGTCCCAGCCCCCACGCGCAAGCTCGTCCCGGACCCAGTGGGCGAACCGCTCCTCGTTCGGAGTGACGCTGGGCACTCCGACCGCCGCGACGACCAAGTCGACCAAGCTCTGCGCGTCGATCGCGTCGGCGACGATCGCCGCCGCGTCCGCGTCAGCCATTCACAGCGTCTCCGTGACCTTGCGGAGGTGCTCGGGCCGGTCGGGATCCTCGCCCAGCGCCGTGGAGAGCGCCTCGACGAAGCGGTAGAAGCTGGTGATCTGGCAGATCGGGTCGAGCAGGGGATGGGCCGCCGGCGCCACCGCCAGGGCGTCGGCTCCGCGCTCCTCGGCATCCGCGACGAACACGGGCGCGCCGATGGTCCGCATGGCCGCGCACGCCTGCTCCAGGCTCGCCCGGCTCTGGTCCCGGGCATGGAACATCAGGGCGACGAACCGGTCGCGAGGCCGGCAGCGGGCGATGGCAATCGGTCCGTGTTGGACCTCCGCGGCGCTGTACGCCTCCGCGTGCAGGCGGCAGGTCTCCTTGAGCTTCAGCGCCGCCTCCCGCGCGATGGCGTAGCCGGGGCCGCGGCCGATCACGTACAGGGAGTTCGCGCCCGCCACGGCCGGGAGGGCGTGCTCCCAGCCGCACGCCAGCGACGCGGCGAGCGATTCCGGCAGCGCTTCCAGCCCGCGCGTCAGCGCCTCGTCGTCCGTCCAGCCGGCGACGATGCCGGCGATCGCGACCAGGGAGGCGACCAGCGACTTGGTCGCGGCCACCGCCGTCTCCGGTCCGGCCAGGAGCGGCACGATCCGGTCCGCGGACGACCCGACCGGTGAGTCGGGCGTGTTGAGAAGCGCCAGCGTCGCGGCGCCGCCCGCGCGTGCGTGGTCCTGCAGGGAGACCAGGTCGGGGCTGCCCCCGGACTGCGAGATGGTCACGCAGACCGCCCGGTCGAGCGACAGCCGCGCGTCATAGACCGATGCCACGGACGGGCCGATCGCCGCCACCGGGATGCCGGCGCGGGTCTCCACCAGGTACTTCAGATAGACAGCCGCATTGTCGGAGCTGCCGCGCGCGCAGGTCACGATGACCGCCGGCGCGCGCCGCCGCAGGTGGGCGCCGACCGCGCGGTACTCGGCGAGTGCGTGAGCTACCTGCCGGGAGGCGACCGCGGGGATTTCGGCGATCTCGCGGGCCATGGCGGTACCGCTGGCTGTCACGTTCAGTCCACCCCCGTCACCATGGAGACGACTTGGTTGCGGTCGGTGTCGGCGATGGCGCGTACGCCCACGCGGGCGCCGCGCCGCAGCACGCACACCTCGTCGGCGAGCCGGAACACCTGGTCGAGGTTGTGGCTGACCATCAGGATGGCCAGCTCGCGGGCGCGCAGGGCGTCGATCTGCCGCTCCACCTTGGCGGTCTCCGCGACGCCCAGGGCGGCGGTGGGCTCGTCGAGCAGGATGATCTTCCGCGCCCAGTGGGTGGCGCGGGCGATGGCGATGCCCTGCCGCTGGCCGCCGGACAACACGCGGACCGCCGACCTGACCGACGGCACGTGCACGTCGAGCTCGTCGAGCAGCCGCTGCGTCTCGCGGATCATCCGCGCCCGGTGGAGCCGCCGGACCGGACCGGTGGTCTCCTCGCGGCCCAGGAACACGTTCATGTAGACCGACTGCCGGCTGGCCAGGGCCAGGTCCTGGTGCACGACCTCCACGCCGTGCGCGCGGGCGCCGCGCGCGTCCCGGAAGGAAGCCGGCTCGCCTTCCAGCAACATCGTGCCGGAATCCGGCGCATGCACCCCGCAGATGACCTTGACCGCTGTCGACTTGCCGGCGCCGTTGTCGCCCACCAGCGCCACGATCCGGCCGGCGTGGAGATCGAGTGAGAAGTCCTCCAGCGCCACCACGCCGCCGAACGTCTTGCGGATGTTCCGCAGGCTGAGGACCGGGGCTGTCGTGGCAATCGCGCTCATGATGGCCACGGCTCCGGCCGGCCGAAGCCGTTCTCCAGCGTCTCTACCACCGGGTCGCCGCTCCGCACGCCGGTGACGCCGGCGACGTAGGCGCGGGTCACGAAGGCTTGGGCCCGGAAACCGAACACGACCGAGTCGCCGGGCTCGGGCCGCACGCGCCCGCCGGCATCGATCATGGCGTAGTAGTCGATGGCCGCCGGCGCCGGCATCTCCACCTCGGCGAGCGCCGCGTCGGCGACCGTCGGCTCGGCCGCGACGATCGCCCGCACCTGGTAGTCCGGGAACACCGGGTCGATGTAGAGGCCGCCGCCGAACGCGTAGGCGCGGCCGCCGTGCAGGTGCGACACCTCGGTCACGTAGAGCATCGCCGGCACCTCGGGCAGGTCCCGGATCGCGTGCAGGGGCGTGGTGCCGTGCAGCCCGTTGCCCGGCTCGCACTGCGTCGCACCGGCGCCGGCCAGCGCCTGCAGGACCACCGACGAGGTGGTGCCGGGCGCGTTGACTTCGACGTGGGCGTAGCCGGCGTGCTCCAGGGCGTCACGCGCGCGGCTCAGGGTCGCCAGATTGGGAGTAGGGGAGACGGCGCCGGTCTCGTGGTCGAACAGCAGCGCGGGGAAGGTAGTGATACCGGCGAAGCGTGCGCCATCCAGGGCGTCCAGCTCGGCGGCCACCGCCGCGATGCCGGCGGCGTCGAAGCCGCCCTCGTGCCCGCGGTAGAAGGTGTCTCCCGGCGCCTGGATGCGGGCGAGCAGCTTCTGCGTGCGGCCAGCCCGCTGCGCGGCGGCGGCCGCCTCGCTCGCCTTGGCGGCGCTGAACACCGTCCAGTAGTCCGGCGCGATGTCGCGGGCGGCGGCGTCCGCCTCGAAGCGCGGCACCTGGACCAGGTGGCCGAGGTGCCCGACGCGCATGCCGGCGGCCCGGATGGGACGTGCGCACGCCATGTCGACGGCGACCGCCCGGTCGATGCCGCCGCGCTGCAGCGCCCGGCAGAAGCCGCTGTTGCGTCCGACCTGCTTGGTCATCGCGAACACGGTGAGGCCGAGCGCGTCCGCGCGCTCCTTGAACGCGCGCGCGTTGGTCTCCACCGCGTCCAGGTCGAGGACGTAGCAGTTGGCGGGGATGCGGCCGGCCTGGTGCAGGGCGATGGCCGCCTCCACCAGGGCGGGATTGCGTCGCCTCAGGACGTCCAGAAACATCGCGACCTCCCCTCGCTCACCGGTTCGTCTCCCGCAGGGACACGGCGACCGCTCCCAGGATGATCAGCCCGCGCACGATCATCTGCTCCGAGACCGAGAGCCCCATCAGGATCAGGCCGTTGTTCAGCATGCCCATGAGCAGCGACCCGACCAGCGCACCGACGACCGATCCCTTGCCCCCGCTCAGCAGCGTGCCGCCGACGATGACGGCGGCCAGCACGGTCATCAGGTCGCTCTCGCCCAGCGTGTACTTCGCCGCCTGCAGCCGGCCCGCGTACAGCAGCCCGGCGAGCCCGGCGCAGCCGCCGCTGATCGCCAGCACGGTCAGGCGGACGCGCGGCACGTTGATGCCGGCCGCCTCGGCCGCGCGCGGGTTGTCGCCGGTCGCCAGCACGTGCGCGCCCAGCCGGGTCTCCCGGTAGACGAAGTGGCCGGCGGCCACCACCGCCACCGTCCACAGCACCAGCGACGGGATGCCGGCGAGCGACCCGGATCCGAAGAATCCCGTGAACGCGTCGTTGGTCACGGGGATGGAGCGCAGGTTGGTCATCGCCCGCGCCACCCCGGCGAACAGGCCGAGGGTGGCCAGCGTCACCAGGAAGGAGGGCAGCCGCACGTAGGCGACCAGCGCGCCGTTCAGCAGGCCGATCAGGATGCCGGCGCCCAGGCCGGCGATGACCCCCAGCGCCAGGGGCTGCTCGCCCATGACGACCGCCGCGGCCAGCGCCGCCACGGCCACGATCGAGCCGAACGACAGGTCGATCTCGCCCGCGGACAGCACGAACACCACCCCGACCGCCAGCACCGTCGCCGGCGCGGTCTGCAGGACGATGTTCGACAGGTTGCGGACGCTGGCGAAGCCGTACTGGCCCAGGGTCACGGTGAAGAAGACGAAGATCGCCAGGAAGCCGAGGTAGACGACGTAGTTGCGTGGATCGAGAACGGTTCCGCGTTTCGTGGTCCATACCATCCTCGCCACGCCGGTTTTCCTCGTTATGGTCGTTCTCGTTGTGCTCGGCCGGCCTGCCACCGATGCGGCAGGCCGGCCGGCTACTATCTTGCCTCCAGAACGCTCTTGGGCGCATCGCGGTTCAGCGACGTCTGCCAGCCTTCGGCGACGTTGTCCGCGTTCACGGTGATCGCGGGCGCGACCACGAACGGCGGCGTCTCCTCGCCGAGCAGCGCCCGCGCGCCGGCCGCCGCCATCGCGCGGCCCAGCTCGTAGGCCTCGTCGGCGACGATGGCCACGACGTTGCCGCCCTGCACCATGTCGAGCGCGATGGGCTCGCTCAGGTCGAGGGTGACGATCCGGGTGGTCTTGTTGCCGGCCGCTCGCAGCGATGCCAGCACGCCCTCGGCCGGGCCGGCCCAGGTGACGTAGACGCCGCCCAGGTCGGGGTGGCGCAGCAGCATGGCGTTGGCGATCTCCTCGGCGCGGGCCGGATCGCTGATGCCCTGCTCGGCGACGATGGTGATGTCCGGATAGTCGTTCTCGATCGTGGTCTTGAAGGCGTTGTCGCGCTGATTGGTGACGTAGTAGGCGGCGTCGTGGAAGATCCAGCCGACCGTCCCGGAGCCGCCCATGGCCTCGGCCAGCGCGTCCGCGGCCTGCTTGCCCATCTGGAACAGGTCGTCGGTGACGATCGCGGCGTAGTCGACGCCGTGCACGTAGCCGTTCGGCAGGTTGGACAGGAACACCAGCTTCACGCCGTCGGCGACCGCTGCCCGGAACGCCTCGGCAGAGGTCACCGGATCGAGCGGCAGCGACAGGATGATGCTGGGCTGCTTGACCAGCGCGGTCTCGATGTCGCTGCGCTGCTTGGCGGCGTCGAACGCGGCGTTGGTGGTGGCGATCACCTCGATTCCCAGCCGGGTGAACTCGTCGGTCGCGCCCGCCGTGACGGCGTTCGTGAAGTCCGAGAGGTCGTGCCACAGCAGCGCCGCCGTGTGGCCGCCGCCCTTGAGCTGCTCGGCGCCGGCGTCGGAGACGGTCACGGTCTGCGACGGCGTCGCCGATTCTCCCTGCGGGCCGATGGTCTCCGCCACCGCCGGCGTCGCGGCGACGAGAGCCGCAATGGCCAGGGCCGCAAGCCGTCGAATCAGGTTCTGATACGTGGACATGTCATGGTCCTCCTTCGGTCGAGTCTTCGGATGTGTCGGGCCGGCGGCGGCCCGGTGGATGAGGCGGGTTTCAGGTGCACACGGCTCGTCCTCCTTCGTTCGGGCTGACGCGTGCGGCGGACAGGGCGGGGCCGCGGGCTCATCGTCATCGGAGGGCCTCGCTGCTGGTGCGGCTGCGGCCGGGATCGCCGTCGCCCGCTTCGGCGCTGCCGGCGGCAGGCTCTTCACCATCCGAGAACGCGATGATGTGGGCGGGCGGCAGTGCGATGTCCGCTTCGGGCACGTCGGGCCCGAACAGGGTGTTGTGCAGGTGGCCGAGGGCGACGGCGGCGGCGCCGGCGATGGTCGCCCGGGCGCCGAGCGCGCTCGGCTCGATGCGGACGGGAGTCGGCACGGCGCCGGCGAGCAGCGCTCGCACGCGTCCGACCAGCTCGGCGCGCGCCCCGATCGAGCCGCCCAGGATGACCGTACCGGGATCGGTCAGCGCGCACAGGGCGACGATCGCCCGCGCCAAGTACTCGGCGGTCTCGTCGAGCACGCCCGCGGCATCCGCGTCGCCGCGGGCGGCGCGGTCGAAGATCGCAGGAACCGTCGCCTGCCGGCCCGAACGCTCCTGGTAGCGGCTGCGGATTCCCTCGGTGGCGACGATCCGTTCGAGCGCGCCCTCCGCATGCGCGTGCTGGCTCAGCGCATCTGTGCCGAAGGGCAGGAAGCCCAGCTCGCCGGCCGCGCCCGCGGCGCCGCGCACAAGCTGGCCGCCCAGGACCAGCCCGGCGCCGATGCCGGTCCCCAGCGCGATGAACGCCAGGTTGTCCGCGCCGCCGCCCGCGCCCAGCCAGTTCTCGCCCTGCACGGCGAGGTTGACGTCGTTCTCGACGTACACCTCCATGTCCAGGACGTCCTCCAGCTCGGAGGCGAAGTCGAACGCGTCGAGGCCGGTGATGTTCGGCGCCATCAGGATGCGGCCGGAGTCCCGTTCCGGCACGCCGGGGACGCCGACGACGGCGACGCGCACGCGCTCGAAGGGAATGTCCTGGCGCCGCGCCGCGGCGCGGCACATGCGGGCGATCTGGCGCGGGATGTGGCGGCCGCCCCGTGGCGCGGTCGGCTCCACCTCCTCCGCCACGATCCGGCAGGAGAGGTCGGCGATCGCCGTGCGCGCCTTGGTGCCGCCCAGGTCGACGGCGGCGAACAGGGCCGCGTCCGGCACCACCTCGTAGGTGGTGGCCATCCGGCCCACGTGGCCGCTGGTGCGGCCGGTCTCCTGGATCCAGCCGTCCGTCTCCAGGATGCGGGCGATCTCCGACGTGGTCTGCTTGGACAGGCCGGTCTGCCTGGCGATGCTCGCACGGGAGATCGGACCGCCCTGGATCACGGCCTCCATGACCATGCGCAGGGAGATGCCGCGGGAGATGCGGGCGGCGCGGCTCACGAGGCCTTCCTCATAGTTCGTTCCATGAACGAACTAATTATTGGATACGCGAGAGGGCTTGTCAAGCTCGCACGCGAATGGATGTGGACCGATTCGGTCCGGCTGCTCAGACGGGCTCGGGCGGTGGCTCGATGAACGGTCCCTCCCGTCGCAGGCGTTCGAGGGTGGCACGGTACGCGGCGCTGCCGTCGGCGGCCCAGCGGTCGAGCCTGATGCCGGGCTGCGCTCCTTCCTCGAATCCAGTCAGGCGCTCCAGGTCCGGGTCACCCAGCGTGTACAGCGTCGCGCCGGCGGGCAGGTGGGTCACGCCGACGAACTCGGGACGCGGCAGCGGGTCGCGGCGTGCCGCGCGCTGCAGCGCCTCTTCGTCCACCTCCACGCCGAGTCCGGGCGTCTCCGGAACGCGCGAGCTGCCCTCGACGACCGGGATGCGGGTGGTGGTGATGTCCTGCGCGTACTGGTCGTCGGCGGTGACGGTGTGCGCGGTGGCCGTCGGCAGGACCGCCGCCTGGTGGAGCGTCAGCGCCTTCATCAGCGTGTTGCCGGTCTGCTGGACGATGACTTGCTTGTTGGCGGCCGCGTAGGCGTACCCCTGCCGCATCGCGCGGCCGATGCCGTGCCCGCCGATCATGTACAGGTCGGCCGCCGCCAGCACGCTGCCCTGCGCCACGGCGAGTGGCGGGATGTGCATCACCAGCGGAATGCTGGTCCTGCTGCGCAGGCTGCGCCAGCCGTCCAGGTCGTCCCACGGCAGCGGATCCTCGATGAAGCCGACGATGGGGTGGTGCTGCAGCTCCTCCACGATCGGGAGGACGACGCCCAGCGTGCGGGTGCGGTTGAGGTCCCAGTGGAGGCGGAATCCCGGAGGGGCGACCTCCTCGGCCGCTCTGGTCTGCTCGATCACGTCGTAGAGCGGGCTGCTGTGCATCTTGAAGACGCGATAGCCCTCGGAGACGGCTCGGCGGACCTCCTCCCGGAAGACGTCCGGCGGGCACGGGCGGGTCCAGGCCGCGGCCGGCACCGCGTCGCGCACCTTCTGGCCCATCAGCTTGTAGACCGGCACGCCGAGGTGCCTGCCCATCGCGTCGTAGAGGGCCATGCCCAGCGACATGCGCAGGTCGCTGTTGATGAAGTCGAACGGGCTGCGCCCGACGACGCGGGCGATCGTCTCCTCCGGGATCGGACTCGCGTCGTCCTCCTCCGAGCCGTAGCCGGTGACCCCCGTATCGGTGCGGACGCGCACGACGACGTTGCGGTCGATGTCGTGCATGCGGATCTGCGCCTGCGGGTCGTCGTACCGCGATGCGAATGGGAGCGCGATGGGGATCGAGTCGACGCCGATGACTTTCATGGGACGGGGTGTACTCTACCCGCGATGAAGCTCATCGGCATCGAGCCGACGCCCAATCCCAACAGCATGAAGCTGGTTCTGGACGAGACGCTCGCGCCGGGCGTGAAGGCGACCTATCGCGCGGGGGACGAGGTGTCGGCCCCGCTGATGCGAGACCTCCTGTCGATCGCCGGCGTCGCCGGCCTCTTCCACACCTCGGATTTCATGGCCGTTCAGCGGACTCCGGGCACGGACTGGCAGGAGATCCTGACTCAGGTACGGACCGTGTTCGAGGCTGCAGCCGGCGGCGTGAGTGCCGAGGTCTCCGTGCCGCGCACGGAGGGCGCGACACAGGAACTGCTGGTGTCGATGCAGGTGTTTCGAGACATCCCGATGCTGGTGAAGGTGACCGGCGGTGGCGCGGAGACCCGCCGCGGACTCGGGCGCCGCTTCGACGCGGCCGCAAATCGGGCCATGCCGGCCGCCAGGAACCCGCTGATGGAGCGGCGCTGGGTCGAGCTCGGGACGCGCTACGGGGACGCCGAGGAGGTTGCCGACAGCGTCGTGGCGGAGGTGCGCGCGCTGTACGACTCGGATCGGCTCGCATGGCTGACCGATCGCGCCCTCTCTTCCGATCAGGATGAGCCGGAGGCCAAGCCCGACCGCCAGAGACTGATCGGAGATCTGGAGGATCCCGATTGGCGCGCACGCTATCGGGCGCTCCGAAAGCTCGGGGCAGACGCCGAGCTGCTGCCCAGGATCACCGCGCTCGCCGGTGACCCTCACCTGTCGGTGCGCAGGCAGGCGATCGTGCTGTTGGGGCTGGTCAAGGACGCGAGGGCGGTGGCTCCTCTCCGCAACGCGCTGGCTGACCCGATCGCTGCGGTCCGTCGAACCGCCGGAGATGCGCTCAACGATCTGGGCAATCCGGAGGTCGCCGGCGCGATGGCCGCGACGTTGACCGACGACAGTGCGCTGGTTCGCTGGCGTGCTGCCCGGTTCCTCTTCGAGCTGGGGGACGAGCGCTCGCTGCCGAGCCTGCGGGCCGCCAGGGACGACCGGGTGTTCGAGGTGCGCATGCAGATCGAGCAGGCGATCGAGCGCATCGAGAGCGGGGCGAGGCCCGAGGGGCCGGTCTGGCAGCGCATGACCCGCGGCGGCCGCGGGCCGTGAACGTCTCCTTCGCCGCGCCGACGCTGCGGGCGGGGTGGTCCCCCCGGCACGGCCACACGGCGGTGCGCTTCCGCGACCGCTTCTGGCTCTACGGCGGGTGTGAGGAGCAGAGCGAGGATCCGGCGGCGATCCTGGGGGACGTCTGGTCGTCCGCAAACGGCGCGGTGTGGCGCCGCGAGTCGGCATCGGCCGCATGGTCCGACCGCTACCTGCAGCAGATGGTCGTGTACCGCGACCGCATCTGGATGTTCGGCGGCATGCACCGCTACCGGCCGGAGCGCGTGAACCTCAACGACGTCTGGTGCTCGGCCGACGGCGTGAGCTGGGAGCCGGTGACCGAGGCGGCGCCGTGGCCGCCGCGCCACGTGTTCGCCGCCACCGTCCACGACGGCCGCATGTGGGTGGGCTGCGGCGCCCCGGACGGCGAGGTGTACTACGACGACCTGTGGTGGTCCACCGACGGCGCCGACTGGCACCGCTGCCCGGCGGACGGGCCGCGCTTCTCGGTCCGCAAGAGCCCGGCGCTGGTGAGCTTCCGCGGCGCGCTGTGGATCATCGGCGGCATGGAGCTCCTGCGGCCCGGGGAGTGCGCGGCGGTCAACGACGTGTGGTGCTCCGCGGACGGCTCTGCGTGGACGCAGGTGACCGGCGCGGCGGCGTGGTCGCCGCGGGACTTTCCCACGGTGATCCCGTACCGCGACCGGCTGTGGCTGATCGACGGCCGCGAGGAGCGCTCCGGCCGCCACGTTCCGGAGCTGTGGTGGTCGAGCGACGGCGCGGACTGGCACCGCCACCCCGCAAAGCTCCCGTGGCCGGGCCGCCACTCCGCCTCGCCGCTGCTGTGGGGCGACACGATGTGGCTGTTCGGCGGCTGCGAGAGCGGCCCGCGGGAGGCACACTTCAACGACGTGCGCACGATGCGCTTTGGGGAGTGAAACGATGAGTGGGACGCTGGACTACTTTCGAGGCGAGCCGCTGGAGGTGGGGACCACTCCACAGTTCCTGTTCGATGAGCACGCGGTGGAGGACGTCTGGAGCCTGAAGCGCGTCTCGCAGGTGGCTGCGAAGTTTCCCGGCAACCCGGTGATGGTGCCGGACCAGATCGGCGAGTCCTATTGCTACGAGTCGCACGTGGTGCGCGAGGACCGGGCCGGCTCGGACGGGGGGCGCTTCCGCATGTGGTACCAGGACTCGGACAGCCAGGCCCACTATCGGGGTGCCCCGGAGCCCGGCTCGGCCGAGGGCCACGGCGACTTCTGCCGCTACGCGGAGAGCGACGACGGGGTGCACTGGATCAAGCCGAAGCTCGGCCTGCTGCGCCATCGCGGCACCGACCGCAACAACATCGTGCTGGCAGGCGTGTGCGAGTGCGACCGCTCGGCCGTCGTCCTCAATCCCGATCCGGACGACGGCGAGCGCCGCTTCATCATGGGGTACCTGGACCAGCCGCGCGGCACCAGCGGCGTCTGCCTCGCCTACTCGGCCGACGGCATCCACTGGCGGGAGGAGCCGACCAACCCGGTCATACAGGGCCATTACGACTGCGTGAACACGCCGGTCTGGGACCCGGTGTCAGGCCACTGGCTGTGCTACACGCGGCCGACGGTGCATGCGTTCGGTTACGTGCGGCCGGAGCATGGCTGGACGGACGTGGACTGGGAGCGCGGCGAGGGCCGCCACCACCGGCGGCACGTGAGCGTGGCGGTGAGCCGCGACCTGGTGAACTGGGGGAAGGTGCGCACGGTGTTCCATCCGGACGAGCTCGACCCCGAGTGGCCGGACATCGACCACTTCCGGCCGTTCTTCCACAACGGCCTGTTCCTGGCCAACGCCTCCTACGTCGATCCGTCGGGCGGCCGCTTCGGCCAGCTCCGCTTCATGTGGAGCCGCGACGGCTTTCGCTGGCAGCAGGCGCCGGACCGCGCCTGGTTCATCCCCCGCGGGCCGGAAGGGCACTTCGACGACGGATGGATCCTGGGGGCGTCGGCGCCGGTCATGGTCGGCCACCAGATGTGGTTCTACTACGGCGGCCAGCCGCTGCAGATGCAGGTCGGCGTGGACCGGGGCAGCGCCGTGGGGCTGGCCAAGCTGCCGAGGGACCGCTTCGTGTCGCTCAAGGCGGAAGGCGAGCCCGGCTTCCTGCTGACGCGCGAGGTGCGCATCGCCGGCAACGAGCTGCGCCTCAACTGCGCCACCGGCCAGCGCTTCCCCAGCCGGACCGGCATGGCCGCGCTGGGCGACATACGCGTCGAGCTGGTGGAGTCGCTGCCGGCGCGGCAGGCGGTGGTGGGCGGCCGGCCGGTGCCGGGTTTCACGATGGACGACTGCGACCCGATCCGCACCAACCGCATCGACCATCGCGTGACGTGGAACGGGAAGTGGGACCTGGGCGAGCTGCGCGGCCGGCCGGTCCACCTGCGCTTCCGCCTGACCGAGTCGGAGCTGTTCACGTTCGCGTTCGGCGACGCGGTCGATTGAGCCGGCGCCGGGGCCCCCTCGCCTGAAGAAACGAAACGGGCACCTCCCCCGTTGAGGGAGATGCCCGCAATAGCGCGGCGAGATGCTTCGGACTAATACGGTACGAAGTCCGCCTTGCTGATGTCGCGGATCGCGCGGACCTGCTCCAGGCCGGCGCGCTCCAGGGCGGCCAGGTAGTCGTTCCAGTCGTCGTCGTCGTTCGGGTCCAGGGTCCCCATCAGGAACTTCGACCCGTACTCGTCGCGCACGTCTCGGACCACCACTTCCAGGTCGGCCAACATGTCCGAGTCGTCCGAGCTGAGGTTCCAGATGATGTGGTTGCTGTTGCGCAGGAACGGGTGCACGGACAGCGCGTTCTGCGTCGGCATCGTGTCCCCCTGTCCGGTGGCGGCCAGGGCGTACTCGGCGGGGTAGTACATACCCTTGACGAAGCCCTGCTCGTACATGCTCTGGCCCTGTGGGTTGGCCGTGGTGGCCATGTGGTCCATGAGGATCGGGATTCGCTCACCGGACTCATCCGTGCCCCAGTTGAAGGTCACACCCTCGACGCCGTAGTACATGAAGATGCCGCCTTCGGGCGAGGCGAGGAAGTTGGTGTACTCCAGCCAGCGCTCCACCTGTTCCTCCGTGGCGCTCGTCGCGATCGAGCCGCCTTCGCCAAACGGCCTGCCCCGCGCGACGATCGGTTCCAGGCCGGGAGCGGTGACCACGCCGTCGTGCACGATCTTGAACTGGGCGGTGGGATCGTCCGGGTCCACCACGCTGTTCACGTGGCCGATGCGGCCGACGTTGAAGTACATGATGTGATGCCGGCCCTCGGCGAGCAGCTCCGACCACTTGGTGAAGTCCTTCTGGTCCACCTCCGGGAAGACCAAGCCCTCCGCATACAGCTTGTTGATGAACTTCATGACCTCCCGGTACTTGTCGGTCTGCGGACCGTAGGTCACCGCGTTGGTGTCCGGATCGATGAACCAGTCGTCCCAGGTTCGCCACGCCAGCAGGTAGCCTCCCGTGAGGGAGCGGTATCCCCTGGTCTTGGCCCATCCCTGGACCGGCCACGAGTCGGGATATTCGGCCTTGATCCGTTTCGCCGCCTCGTACAGCTCGTCGGTGTTGGAGGGGAAGGAGATGCCCAGCGCGTCGAACACCTGGTCGCGGTACCCCCATCCGTTGGCCAGGTAGATGGAGTTGGGGCTGGGATAGGAGTAGATGTTGCCGTCCGGTGACGGCGCAGCCTTCATCACGTACGCCCATGAGGCGTCGTCGAAATTGGCGCGAATGTTCGGCATCTCGTCCAGCAGGTCCTGCAGCGGCAGCAGGTAGCCCTGCATGCCCCACTGGTCGGTGGTCGCCTTCGGCCACGGGAACAGAATGTCGGGCTCGTCCCCGGCTGCCAGGCGCAGCTCCATGATCGAGATGTACTCGCCGGACGGGACCATCTCGAAGTTGATGTCCAAGTCGAACCGCTTGAGCATCTCGTCCACCCACAGGTTGTCCGGCGGAGGGATGAGGTCGCGCGAATAGCGGTACATGTAGTCGAGCTCGACGATGTCGCGCCCGGCTCCCGCCGCGGCCGGCTGCTCGCTGGTGGCGCTGGCCCACGCCAGCGTTCCGGTGAGGATGAGCAGCATCGATAGCACTATGAAGATTCGTTTCATCGTGTGTTCTCCTTGCTGGTTGAATGTTCTGATTTATCTGTGAAAAGCGATCGGGTTGCTACATGCGGTACCCTCCGTCGGACGCGGGGCGGCTCACGCCTTCAGCGATCCGATCATGACGCCCTTGGCGAAGTACTTCTGGATGAACGGATAGACGATCAGCATCGGCAGCATCGCCGCGATCAGCGTGGCGTGCTTGAGCTTCTCGTAGTTGATGAAGCTGTCGCGGGACGCCACCAGCCGCATCGCCTGCATGTCGGACTCGTTGATGTCCAGCTCCTCGGCGATCAGGCCCTGCTCCAGGACGATGTTGCGCAGCACGACCTGCAGCGGCTTGAGGTCGTGATCCTTCAGGAAGATCACGGCGTAGAACCACGAGTTCCAGTGCGACACCAGGTAGAACAGGCCGATGGTGGCGAGCGCGGCCTTGGAGACCGGCATGACGATGGAGTAGAGGATCCTGATGTCGTTGGCGCCGTCCAGGTAGGCGGACTCCTCCATCTCCTGCGGGACGGCCTGGAAGAAGGTGCGCAGGATGATCACGTTGTAGGCGCTGATGGCGGCCGGCAGCACGACCGCCCAGATCGTGTTCAGCATGCCGAGCTTCATCACCAGCAGGTAGAGCGGTATCAGGCCGCCGCCGAAGAACATCGTGACGACCACCAGCACCATGTAGAAGGAGCGCAGGGTCAGCCGCCGCTTGGAGAGCGGATAGGCCATCGCCGTGGTGAGGGTCAGGCTGATCGTCGTGCCAAGCACCGCGTACAGCACCTGGTTGCGGTAGCCGATCGGGATGTTGCGCGAGCTGAAGATCAGCTCGAACGCGCGCAGGCTGAATCCCTTGGGATAGAAGGTGACCGTCTTCTTGAGGACCGCGTCGCCGCTCGAGATCGCCATCGACGCGACGTGCAGCACCGGGTACAGCGTGACGATCACGACCACCAGCAGCGCGCCGTAGATGAACACGTCGAGCAGCATCGAGCCGGGCGACGTGTCGCGGATCATGCCCGTCCTCACCACAGGCTGTGCTCCGTGTAGCGGCGCGCCAGCCGGTTGGCGACGATCAGGAAGCCCAGGTTGACGACCGAGTTGAACAGCCCCACGGCGGCGCCGTAGCTGAAGTCCGCCTTGAACAGCCCGCGCCGCACCAGGAAGGTGCCGATCACGTCGGCGGTCTCGTAGGTCGACGGGCTGTACATCAGGAACACCTTCTCCCAGCCGACCGAGAGCAGCGCGCCGACCCGCAGGATGGTAAGGATGATGATGGTGGCGGCGATCGCCGGCAGGGTGACGTGGCGCATGCTCTGCAGGCGGGAGGCGCCGTCGATCGTGGCCGCCTCGTAGAGCTGCGGGTCGACCTGCGAGATGGCCGCCAGGTAGATGATCGCCCCCCAGCCGGCGTTCTGCCAGATGCCGGTCAGGATGTAGAGGGGGCGGAACCACCCAGGCTCGTTCATGAAATAGATCGGCTCGATGCCGATGCTCACCAGGAAGCGGTTGAACACGCCCTCGGAGGGGGACAGGAACAATGCCGCCAGCGACACCAGGGCCACCAGCGAGATGAAGTGGGGCAGGAAGCTGATGGTCTGCACCGATCGCTTCACGGCGCCCGAGCGCACCTCGTTCAGGAGCAGGGCAAACACGATCGGCACCGGGAACGCGAACAGCAGGTCGTAGAAGCTGAGCAGGAAGGTGTTGCGGATCAGCCGGAAGAAGTAGGGGTGGGAGAAGAAACGGATGAAGTTCTCCAGGCCCACCCACTCGCTGCGGAAGACGCCGACGCGCGAGTTGTAGTCCTGGAAGGCGACCACGACCCCGTACATGGGGACGTAGTGGAAGATGATGAACCAGGCGAGCCCGCCCAGCATCAGGAACTGCAGGTACTTGGTCTTGCGCAGGCCCCGCAGGGTGGCGGCCGTCCAGGAGAGCCCCCGGTCGGCAGTCAGCCGCTCCGCGCCCGCGCGTGCCATCAGCCGCTGCGCATCATCCGGAGCGCAACGGAGACGCGGTCCCGGTCGCCGGGCGCGCCTGCCGCAGTGCTCGATGGTGGAACGACGGCGAGCCGTCCGTGCAGCCGGCCATGGAAGGGAGTATACCGGATGGCGCGTTGAGGGCGCGGGAGATCGTCCTCTGTCGGGCACAAGACCCCTGTTGTCGCGTGCCGCCAGCGGTGGGCGTACCATGCGTTGACCGGAACTCGATGGAGGAGCGCATGAAGAACCCGCCCGACGGCTGGCCCAGGATCGTGCCCGCCGTGTTCTACGACGACGCCGCGGCCGCGATCGACTGGCTGAGGCGCGCCTTCGGGTTCGTCGTGAGGGAGCGCGTCGAGGACGACCGGGGACGGATCGTGCATTCGCAGCTCGTCCTGAACGGCGGCGTCATCATGGTCGGACAGGTTGGCTTGTCTCCCGAGCGGCCGTACGTGCGATCTCCGCGCGGCGTCGGCGGGGCCAACACACAGAGCCTGGCCGTGTTCGTCGACGACGCCGATGCCCACTGCGCACGGGCGCGCGCGGCGGGCGCCGTCATCGCGACGGAGCCGGCGACTCAGGACTACGGCGAGGGCTACTGGGCGGACCGAAGCTACGCGGCGGAGGACCCCGAGGGCCACCACTGGTGGTTCATGCAGCGCCTGCGGGGGTAGAGGCCGCCTGAGGTACTGGCATCTGATCCCAGGTTCGTCCGTCGAGTGTCCGCCCAGTCCTCTTCTTGAATACACCACCCCATTGTTTGAAGAAGAACGGCACATGGCTCGATACGCAGTTGTCGCGGATGTCCCGGACCCACTCAGCCTCCATGGGCCGGGCTCCCGGCCCGGACTCACCGCCGACGATCACCCAGTCGATCCCCGCAAGCGACAGATCTTGCAGCGGTCCCAGCAGCGGTTCGAGTGACAGGAACTTCGTTTGAGCACCGGTCCTCCTCAGATGCTCCAGCCGTCCCAGCCACTGCTCCGATTCGATGCTCGTCCCCAGCCAGACGTTCGGCGTCCAGTGCAGGCGCCGGTCCAACTGGACGACGCGGCCCGGTCGCTTGGTGAGGACCTGAAAGGTATGCCGGGATGCTCGGTTCATGACCTGGAAGACCGCTTCGATGAACGTGGACGGCACCGCCTTGTGAAACAGATCGGACATGGAGTTGACGAAGACGAGGCGCGGCCGGCGCCACTTCAGCGGGTCTTCAAGAGTAGATTCGTGTACGGCGACCGAGAATCCGTCGCGGTACTTCTCCACTCCCATCGCCTGCAGTCTCCTGGAAAGCCGTTCCGCATAGCAGAACTTGCACCCCGGGCTGATCTTCGTGCATCCCGTGACCGGGTTCCAGGTGACCTCCGTCCACTCGATTGCGAAGCGAGTCGACATCGCTACAGGTTCTCCAGGATGTGGCGCTCGATTCGCTGGGCGGTGCCGCCTTGGGACCGCGACTGCCAACGCAGAACAGGAACTCGAAGAGGGCCGTGTTGCCGGGATTCCGTCCTTCTCCTTCGAAGGATATCATTTTTCAAGTTTTTGACAATATGATAATCTTGCGAAGGAAGTCAAGTGCCTCGGAGGGAACGATGAAGGATGCGGAGTGCCTGGCGGTGAACGTGGCTCGGCTGCGCCGCGATCGGCAGCTCACCCAGGCGGCTCTCGCCGAGAAGGCAGGGCTGTCGCGGGTGGCGCTCGGCAAGATCGAGCGCGGGGTTGTCGTTCCGCGCGCCCGGACGCTCGCCGGTCTGACGCAGGCGCTCGACGTACCGATGGGTGAGCTGGTTACACCGGTTCCGCCGCTGGCGCGCGTCCGATTCCGTGCGCGAGCGCGGATCCACGGACGGGAGCAGATCCTGGCCGACGTCGCGCAGTGGCTGAGCGCGTATGCCGATCTCGAAGACGGGTTGGCTGAGCAACGCCAGTTCCGGTTCGCCGGTCGGCCTGGGACGCCTGGGTCCCGTCACGAGGTCTCGGAGCCATCGGCAGGGTGGCCGAGACCGGTGCAGGCCGCTCGCGCCGCTCGTCGTAACGTCGGGCTCGGAGACGAGGAGCCGATCCTCGACATCTGCGGGCTCCTCGAAGGCAACGGGGTGAAGCTCCTGCTGCTGGAGAAGCAACGGGACTCGTTCTTCGGACTGAGCGTCAGCGCGGACGACGGCGGGCCAGCCGTCGTCGTCAATACCTGGGATCGGATCTCGGTGGAGCGCTGGATCTTCACCGCTGCGCACGAACTGGGGCATCTGCTGCTCCATCCCACCGAGTATCGCCGTGAAGCCACCGATCTCCAGGAGCAGACGGAGCGAGAAGCCGACACCTTCGCGAGCCACTTCCTGATGCCGGAACCTGCCTTCGCGAAGGAATGGGACGAGACCCGAGGGCATACCCTGCTGACGCGCGTACTCAAGGTGAAGCGCATCTTTCGCGTGAGTTACAAGACCGTGCTCTTCCGGCTGGACCAATCCCAACGTCAGACAGCCGACGTGTGGCGTTCGTTTCAGCGACAGCACTACCAGCACTTCGGCAAGACGCTGCGCCACACCGACGAACCGCTCGCGCTCACCAGGAGCGAATTCGCGTGGCAGTGGAGCCGCTCGGGCGAACCGGAGCGACTCTCCCCGCATGACTTCGTCGAGGATCGTCTCGCTTGGCTGGTGCGGAATGCCCTTGAGCGAGAGCACATTTCTCTCGGCCGTGCGGCCGAGATCCTGGGGCTTGCCCGCGAGGAGATGAGGAAGCGGACGGCGCAGTGGGCGACGGAGATGCGGCCTGCAGCGTGCTTCTCGCTGATGCAGACGTGCTCATAGGCCACGTCGGCGACAGCTCAGCGCGCAAGCGGACTCGGGTCGGTGCAGCAGGGAGTGGGGCAGCCGGCGCTCAGCAGCACGACGCTGACCCGGTCCTCGGACACCGCGTGCAGGATCGCGTCGCGGACCGCGGCGGTGTCGAACGGATCGGGCTCGTGGAGCTGGTCTACGCCGCACGCGCGCACCAGCGCGGCCAGGGAGATCCGCGGGGCGTCTGAGTCGGCGGGGCTGGTGGGGTTGAGCTGTCCGCCTTCCTCGGTCTCCGCTGTCCTGCGGTTGTCGAAGATGATGAAGGCGAGCCGCGCCCGGTTGTGCACGGCGTTCATCAGCGACTGTACGCCCGAGTGGCAGAACGAGGAATCGCCCATCACGGCCAGCAACTCCCGGTGGTCGGTGCCGGCGTGAAACATGCCGCTCACGACCGACGGGGAGATGCCCAGACAGCAGGCGGAGTAGAGGGTCTCGAACGGCGGCGCGCATCCCCAGGAGACTACGCCCACGCCGCCGATGCAGAGCGGGTCCTGCATGCGGTCTATCGCCGCGCGCAGCGCGCGGTGGCCGGCGGCGATCGGGTAGCCGGCCACCCAGCGGGAGCGCAGCTTCGGGCCCAGGTGCTCGTCCCGGCGTTCGTCAAAGGTGCGAATCAGGGCGTCTTCGCCGGCCATGCGCCGCAGGGCGATCGCAACGTCCCGTTCGTCCAGTGCGCCTTGGGCGGGCAGATCACCCGTCAGCTTGCCGCGCACGGCGACGCCGAAGCGGGCCAGACGCTCTTCCAGGTAGGGGGCGATCTCCTCGACCACCAGCACGCGCTGGACACCGGACGCGAAGGAGGCGATGGCGCGCTCCGGCAGCGGATGGAGCGATCGCAGGCAGAGGATGCGCGGTGCCGTGTCGGTGGATCGGACCGCGGCGCGTACGGCCGCGAGGGTGGGTCCGCAGGTGACGATCCCGAGTTCGGCGGTCGCATCGCCTTCGACCGTGTCGAGCTCCGCGGCCTCCAACTCGGCGGCGGCGCGGGCGAACCGGCGCTGCCGGTTGCGGTTGCTGTCCAGGATGAAGCGGCCCAGGGCGGTCCGCTCCGGGGTTGGCTCATAGCGGAAGGTCCGCTCCCTGTCGTCCGTGGGCGTGCTCGCCTGGGAAGGGATCGCCTCGGAAATCTGCAGGAACGCGCTTGAGACGCGCAGCAGCACGGGGGCGCCGGTGCGCTCCGACAGCTCGAACGCGTAGCGGGTGATCCTCACCGCGTCGGCCGGCGAGCTCGGTTCCAGCATCGGCAGCATGAACAGGTCGGCGTAGGAGCGCTCGTCCATCTCGTTCTGCGACACGCGCCCGCCCGGATCCGCGCCGGTGGCGACCACCAGCGCTCCGCGGATGCCGGTGAAGGCCGCGGCGGTCACCGCGTCGCTGGCCACGCTCAGACCCACGTGCTTGACCACCGCCAGCGCCCGCCGGCCCACCAGCGCCGCACCGAACGCACCGGCGACGGCGTCCTTCTCGTTGGGACACCACTCGACGTGCAGGCGGGGCGATGCCTCGGCGAAGAGCCCTGCCATGATCCCGGTGATCGGCCCACCCGGATAGCCGGCGGCGAACTCGACTCCCGCTTCGAGCGCCCCGCGCGCCACTGCTCGGATGCCCGAGGTCTCGACTTCCTGTGCCATGGGAACGCTGTCGCGGGACTGTCCCGAAATCCCGCCCGGTGTCAACGTGCCCATCCTGCCGGCTGCAGTCGTTGACGCCGTGTGGTGCGCCGTGAACCCTGAAAGGGCAGATGGACCTCACCCGCACCATGGAGCTCGCCGGGCGCAACCTGCTCAACTGCCTGAGTCCGGCGATGAACTTCCAGCCGTACTGGGCGATGCGCATGGACGTCGACTATCGCGGAGAGATGGTGTTCTTCGGGAACATCCACAACCTGGGGCGCTGGTGGGACGCCATGCTGCGGCTGGAAGCGGCGACCGGGTTCGAGATCCCCGCGCACCTGGAGGCGGCCATGCTGGCCAACCTTCGGGAGTCGTTCGACAACTCCGACAACCTGTGCCTGCCGGCGTTCGACCATCCGTGGCTGAAGTCGGAGCTGGACTTCCACTCGCTGCGCGAGAGCCTGCTGGCGCTGAACGCCCTGGTGCGGTTTCGCGGCAGCAGGTGGGCGCGCCGGCAGGCTCGCCTGATGCTGGAAACTCTGGCTCGCATCACGCGCGAGGACGCCACCTGGGACGTGGCGGCGCTCGACTACTACCGTCGCCTCGCCCAGCCGGGCGTGACCGTGGAGCCGGACGTGAGCAACCATGGCCGGCTGATCGAGGCGCTGGTCTGGTTCTACCAGGCGACCGGCGAGCCGCTGGCCTATGAGCTTGCGGATCGGTACGCAGGCTTCCACCTTGCGCATACCGTGAGCGCCGACGGTCGGTTCCCCGCGGCTTCGACGGCCACGCACACGCACTCCTACCTCGGCACGCTGCGCGGGTTGTGGCTGTGGGGCATGCTTACCGGCCAACGCGTTTATCTCCAGCGGGTGGCCGACACGTACCGCGTGACGGTGCCGAAGGCCGTGCTGGAGTCCGGGTTCGCCTGCCATGACCTGTGGAAGGACGATCCCGGTCGCGGCGAGGTCGGGTCGACCTCGGACGCCACCCAGCTCGCCCTCTGGATCGCCCGCGACGGCGGTGCCACCGAGCTGCTGGACGACGTGGAGCGGCTGGTGCGGGCGCGGCTGGTACCGGCGCAGATCACCGGGAGCCGGCCGATCCGGGCCGCCGACGAGGAGCGGGCAGGGCAGGGAGCAGACGAGTTCGCCCGCCTCGACGAACGCATCATCGGTGCCATCGGCGGCATGCAGCGCGAGCCGCACGCCGGCAAGAAGCACACCACGGACGTGACCGCGGCCGCCCTGCACTGCCTGACCGACGTATACGGCCACGTCGTCGAGCACACCCGCGCGGACGTCACGGTGCGGCTGCACTTCGACTGGGAGGACGAGCGCGTGCAGGTGCGCTCGGTGCGCTCCGACCCGGCGGAGGGCGACGTGGCGTGCGTGACGGTACGACCGCGGGTAGCGGCCAACGTGCGCATCCGGGTGCCTCGATGGGCGCCGCGCGAGTCGCTCCGCCTGACCGTGGGCGGGGAGCCCGCGGCGCTACGCCTGGTGGGCGACTTCGCGTTTGTGCCGAGCTGCGGTCCGGCTCCCGTGGAGCTTCGCTACGCGCTGCCGCACCGCACCAGCCACGAACGGGTCGGCGAGATGGAGGTGGAGTATCACTGGCGCGGCGACGAGATCATCGGCGTCACGCCGCAGAGCGACTTCTTTCCGATGTATCCGGCGGCGTGAGCGGGCTCAGCGCTCCAGTGCCAGCGCCACTCGCAGGCCCTCGTTGTCTGAGCGATTCACGGGCTTTTCTGATACTCCAGCACGTCATTCGCCTCACGGTTCAACTCGTCTGAGTGGGCAGCGATCGCGGCGAGGTCCCGTCGATCGCATGCGGCACGCCGACGTTCTCGCAAGAGAATCCACGAGGCCTCTTCGATGAACGCCGACCGACTCCTCGGCTTCACTTCGTGGGAGATCGCCTGCAGCAGCTCTTCCGAGAGCATCACGGACGTCCTCACCTTCATCGCTTCAGTCTCCCGAGTTCCTCCACGACGATGGACGGCCGTTTGTCGATCAACGCGAGCAGCACGCGCGCCGCTCCTTCCGGACGGCGGCGGCCCTGTTCCCAGTTCTTGAGAGTCCCCAGTGCCACGCCGATGCTCTTGGCGAACGCCGGCTGCGACAATCCCGTCTTGCTACGAATGGCGACGACATCGGGCTCCGGAATCTCGATCGTATGAGCTTCGAAGCCGTCGCGGACCCCGGCCAGGTAGGAACCCGCATCCGTCAGTCCGGCCATGACCTTATCGAATGCTCTGCTCATGTTCGCCTCCCGTGATCACGAGCCATCTGTTTCGCAGCCTTGGTCAGTGCCGCCCGCTCAACGACGGTCTGAAGCCGCATGCACCATCGGCAGTATAGGCGCCAATGGCGTCGACGTCAGTGGCGCCTGCAACGGACCGCCGGCTCCCGACTTCACCGGTGCGGTATGCTCGGCGCCGCCATGAAGCGTCCTGCACTGGTCATCCTGCTCGGCGCCCTCACCGTGGCTATCGCGATGGGGGCCCGGCAGTCGTTCGGGCTGTTCCTGCAGCCGATTTCGGCCACCCTGTCCACCGGGCGCGAGACCTTCAGCCTGTCGATGGCGGTGCAGAACATCATGTTCGGGCTGCCGCTGGCCGGCATGATCGCCGACCGCATCGGTCCGCGCTGGGTAATCGTGGTCGGCGCCGCTCTGTACGCGGTGGGGTTTGCGCTGCTGTCGCTGGCTGCCTCGACCGCCACGCTGTACCTGGGCCTCGGGGTGATGGTCGGCCTGGCGCTGAGCGCGACGTCGTACGTCGTCATCCTCGGCGCCGTGGCGCAGGTGGTCCCGGAGAAGAGGCGGGGGACGGCTTTCGGTATCGTCACCGCTGCCGGATCGTTCGGGACGTTCGCCGTGGTGCCGGGTATGCAGTGGCTGATCGGCGCCGTCCAATGGCAGGCGACCCTGCTGTACGCCGCCTTGGCGGTCGGGGCGATCGCCGTGCTCGCCATCGGCTTCCCGGTCCGATCGGCGGCTTCGGCCGGCGGGAACGCGCCGTCCGCTGGCGAAGAGGAGATGCCGTTCGGCGCGGTGATCCGCCGGGCGCGCACCCACTCCGGCTACCTGCTGCTGAACGCCGGGTTCTTCGTGTGCGGGTTCCACGTCGCCTTCATCGCCACCCACCTGCCGTCGTTTCTGTTCGATCACGGCGTGGCGCAGATGATCGGCGCCACCGCGCTGTCCCTGGTCGGCCTGTTCAACATGCTGGGTTCGTTCCTGTTCGGACGGCTGGGAGACCGATTCCGCAAGAAGCGGCTGCTGAGCCTGCTGTACTTCCTGCGGGCCGTGGCGATCACGTGCTTCCTGATCGTCCCGGTCACCGGCGCCACGGCGCTCGTGTTCTCGGCGGTCATCGGCTTCCTGTGGCTGGCGACGGTGCCCCTGACCAGCGGCACCGTGGCTCAGATCTTCGGCACGCGTCACCTGTCGTCGCTGTACGGGATCGTCTTCCTGTCCCACCAGGTCGGCAGCTTCCTGGGCGTCTGGCTCGGCGGCCGCATCTACGACGCCACCGGCTCCTACGACCCGGTGTGGATCGCCGCGATCGTGCTGGGCGTCGCCGCGGCGATCGTGCACCTGCCGATCAAGGACCAAGCCCTGGCGGGCACGGGCCGGCTGCAGGAGGCGCCGTCGACGTGATCAGGGTGTCCGCGTACGGTATTCTGCCGTGGGGGTCGACGATGGCTGAGAAAGTGCAATCTCGGGTTACTTGGCCGCTGATCTTTTCGTACCGGGGCAACGTGTTCGGGCAGGGATATTTCGCTTCGGTTTCTGCGGTGAGTCGCGTTCTCGGGATTCAGGAGGAAGATGGGATCTGGCTCAGCGGGGTCCAACCGGGAGGGATTGCGGCTGGAGGACAGGACCTGTGGGAAGCGCGCGTGGCGTTTCGGCAGGCTTTCGTCGGCGTGCTGGCAGATATCGCATCGTCCGTCGGCGACTTCCCCGCGTTCCAGGCGGAAGTCGCCCGGTTCCTGGAGGAACGCGACGACAGGGCATTTGAGGAGTGGGCCGCGGCGGTGGATGCCAACCGCAGAAAGCCGCTCGATTGGGCGCAGATGAAGCAGTTGCCGATCATGTCGGCCGGCATGACGCCTTCGATGACCGCGGTCTTGCGTTCGGAGATGACGCCCGCCGACAACCTGATCGATGAGGGGCCTGAACTCGCCACTGCGGCCTGAAACGGATGCTCCGAGAGGTCGCGCTGCGGACCGTATGGTCCATGTTGGCGGAGTGCGCCCCAGACCATGCCGTCGAAGAGAAGCTGCATCACTACTGGGTCCGGTATCAGGGGAAAACGTATCGTTCGCTGCCGATCGGACGGCGTGGAGCTCGGCGCCCGATGGTGCGGGCGTTCCACGTCCGCAAGATGGTCACGCACCTCGGTATCGACGGGGATTGCGCGGATCGGTATCTGTCGTGAGCGCTTGAAGATAACCCGTCGTTGCGGGTAGTTGATCAGGCTGCGCGCGAACGGTCAGATCAGCAGACGCCGACGCTCGATGGCCTGGATCTGCGATGAGGCGGCGATGGTGCGGCCGTCCAGGTAGCGCTCGACGGTGAGCTGATCGATAGCGAGGCGCGGCGCGCGCCCCAAGGCGAGGTCCGTGACCACCAGCGCGGTGGCCGGCATCTGCATCATGCCGGAGCTGTAGTGACCGGTCGCCCAGAGAAAGCCGCCGGCGGCGCGCGGATCGGGGCCGATGGTGGGAAGCGAATCGATCGTGCCCGGGCGCAGGCCGCTCCAGATGTCGAGGATGGGCTGCGAGGCGAGGACGGGAAGGACCGCCGTGACGATATCGGACAGCGACGCCAAGCCCTCCGGGGTCACGCGCTTGGCGAAGCCCCATGCCTCGTGGGTGGCGCCGACCACGATCCGCCCGTCGGGGCGCGGGGTCGCGTAGCCGTAGCCGGCGGCACGGGACACGTTGTGGCGCAGGCCGGCCGGCGGCGCGGCGACCGACATGATCTGGCCGTGCACGGGGAACACGGGATGGGCCAGACGATCGTCGATGCGTCCGGCCCAGGCGCCGGCGGCGTTCACCACCACCTCGGCGTGCAGCGAGCCGGAGTCGGTCCGCACGCCGGCCACCCGATCGCCGTTCCACTCCAGCCCGGTCACCGGCCGGCCGGGGAACACCTCCACGCCGAGCATCTGCGCCGCGGCCGCGGTGGCGGCCGTGTAGGCGCGCGCGTCCAGGTGACGGCCTTCGGGGTTGAGCGCTGCTCCGACCGCGTCCTCGGGGAGGGCCGGCTCGCGTCTGCGAGCCTCCGCACCGTCGAGGAGTTGAGCCTCGACGCCGGCCGACCGGTACAGGTCCGCGTTCTCCCGCACCGCCGGCAGCTCATCCTCCGTCCGCGCCACCAGCAGGCTGCCTGCGCCGCCGTAACCGATGCTCCGGCCGGTGAGATCGCGCAACTCGCCGTCGAGCTGCTCATACCGCTTCGCTGACAGCCGGGTGGCCCGTGCGAACCAGGGATCGCGTTCCGGGCTCGCCCCGGGTCCCACGATGCCGGCGGAGGCCCAGGATGCCTCGCGCCCGACCTCGCCCGAATCCAGCAGCGCCACCCGCGCACCTTCGCGGGCAAGCTCGTAGGCGGTCGTGCAGCCGCAGGCCCCGGCGCCGATCACGATTGCGTCGAATCCTTCAGCCACGGCCGTGATACAGTACCCGGCGCTTCGATGGGGGGCCAGATGGACGGCAGAATCGCTTCGGTCGAGCGCACCCTGCACTGGGTGCCGATGGTGGACCGCATCCGCCGCGAGATGGAGCGGGCGGGCATCCACGCTTGGTCGGAAGTCGAGGTGATCCGCGTCACCAGCGAGTCCGGCGTCGTCGGCTGGGGCGAGACGGTCCAGAACTACACTTGGGGCCGCGCCGACATCGACGAGCGCGTGGTCGGCCGGTCGCCGTTCGACTTGTACTGGGACGACAGCCTTGGCGCCGGTCTGCAGATGGCGGTGCTTGACCTGGCCGGCAAGCTGGCCGGCGTGCCGGCGCATCGTCTGCTCGGCGAACAGGTGCGCAGCCACTGCCCGCTGTCCTTCTGGGACCACGACATGTCGCCGGAGCTGTACGAGGCGGAGGCGCGCGAGGCGGTGCGCCTGGGCTACACCTGCATGAAGATCAAGACCCGGCCCTGGTGGGACGTGCACGAGACGATCGCCCGGATATCCGAGGCCACCCCGCCGTGGTTCGCGATCGACGCCGACTGGAACGACTTCCTGATCGACGCGCCGACCGCGCTGCCGGTGCTGAGCGCCCTGGAGACGGAGTTCCCGAAGATCAAGATCTACGAGGGGCCGATCCCGGCCGACGACATCGACGGCAACCGGCGGCTGCGCGCGGGGCTGCGCACGCAGATCGCCCACCACTACAACGAGGCGCGCCAGGGCGTGGCGCGCAGCGAGCATTGCGACGGCTACGTGGTCGGCGGCGGCATCGCCGGCATCAGCCGCGCCGGCCACTTCGCCGGGGCGGCACGCATGCCCTTCTTCCTGCAGATGGTCGGCACCGGGCTGACCACGACGCTCTGCCTCCACCTGGGATCGGTGCTCGCATCGGCGCGCTGGCCTGCGGTCACCGTGCACGAGCTGTACGAGCACAACCTGCTCACGGCGCGCATCCCGGTCTCCGGCGGCTACGGCGCGGTGCCGACGGGGCCCGGGCTGGGCGTCGAGGTCGACGAAGAGGCCCTCGATCGGTACCGCGTCGACCAGGCGGACCTGAGCCTGCCGCGGCGGCTGGTCCGCTACCGGCGTCCGTCCGGGCTGACCGTCCACTTCTCTTCCGAAGCGCGTCCCGGATCGACGATGTGGAACTACTTCGCGGCCGGCAACCAGCCCGCCTATGAGGGCGGCGTGGTGACCGAGCTGGTCGAGGACGACGGCAGCGCCGAGTTCCAGCGGTTGTACGAGCAGACCATGGACAGCCCGGTCGTCGGCAGCGACTGACGAACAGGCGATCCAGCGTTCGATGAGAGCCGCAGATGCGCTGGTGCGCGCCATCGTGGGCACGGGCACGCAGCACGTCTTCACGCTCTCCGGCAACCAGATCATGTCGCTGTTCGACGCGGCGATCGACGTGCCGCTGGAGTTGATCCACGTCCGCCACGAGGCGCCGGCCGTGCACGCGGCAGACGCCATCGGCCGGCTGAGCGGCCGGCCGGGGGTGGCAGTGGTCACGGCCGGGCCGGGATTCGCCAACACGTTGTCGGCGCTGTACGTGGCGCTGTGCGCGGAGTCGCCGCTGGTGCTGCTGTCCGGTGCCTCGCCGGCCGGAAATCCGGGGGCCGGGGCGTTTCAGGAGATGGACCAGGCTGGGCTCGCCGCCAAGGTCTGCAAGGCGTCGTGGACCTGCACCGACCCGGAACGGATCGCCGCCGACTTCGCGCGGGCGTGGCGATGTGCGGCGTCGGGACGTCCCGGACCCGTGCACGTGGCTCTGCCCGTGGACGTGCTGGAGGCGAACGTGCGGAACGCGGAGCCGGCGGCCGAGCCGGACGCGTCCCCGTCGTCGCCGGTAGAGGCAGACCTGGCCGCCGTCTGCCAGGCGATTGGCGATGCCGCGCGCCCGCTGATGATCGCCGGTCCGCCGTACCGCCGCCGGCACGCTGCCGATGCGGTTCGCCTGCTGCGCGAGGCGGGTGTGGCGGCGCTGGCGATGGACAGCCCGCGGGGGCTGCGCGATCCGGCGCTGGGCGCGTTCGCGGAGGCGGTGGCCGAGGCCGACCTGGTCGTGCTCCTCGGCAAGCGGCTCGATCACATGCTGGAGCTCGGCGCGTCGCCACCCTTCGCGCCGGCGTGCCGGTTCATGCACATCGACCCGGAGCCGGAGGCGCTGCGCCAGTCCGTGGGCAACGCGGGCGGCCGCATGCTGCTGCAGGCGCAGGGCGCTCCGGCGGTGTGGGCGGCCGCGATCGCGGAACGGCTGGCCGGCCGCTCGCTCGATGCCGGTTGGCGGGCGGCTGTCGATGCCGCGGTCGCATATCGACCCGCGGAGTGGCGCAAGATCGGCAGCGAGTCGCCGGTGCACCCAGCGCAGCTCGGCTACGCCGTGCACGACTTCCTGGCCGGCTCGCCCGAATCCGTATTCATCTCCGACGGGGGCGAAGTGGGGCAGTGGGCGCAGGCCTGCGTGAGCGCGCCGCACCGCATCATCAACGGCCCCGCCGGCGCGATCGGGTCGGCGCTGCCGTTCGCGCTCGCCGCGCGCACGCTGTTTCCGCACGCGCGCATCGCCGCGACCCTTGGCGACGGCACCTTCGGCTTCCACCCGCTGGAGATCGACACCGCCCTCCGGCACGACCTGCCATTCGTCGCCGTGGTCGGCAACGACGCCCGCTGGAACGCGGAGGTCCAGATCCAGCACCGCACCTACGGAGCCGACCGCGCGGTCGGCTGCGACCTCCGCGCCAGCCGCTACGACGAAGTGGCCCGCGCCCTCGACGCCCACGGCGCCGCGGTCGAATCGGCCACCGAGCTTCCCGCCACACTGGAGGCGGCCCATGCGTCCGGCATCGCCGCCTGCGTCAACGTGGCCCTGCAGCCCGTCGCAGCCCCGGTCATCACGCGCCACTGAGCGCCGGATTACGGGCCATCGACAAAGTGGCTACCAGTTGCTACTTTCTCGCCCATGAGATCAGTCGGCATAAAGGTGCTGAACAACCGGCTGAGCGAGTACGTGCGCTTGGCGGCGTCAGGAGAAACCGTTCTGATCACCGACCGTGACCGCGTCGTCGCCGAGATCGGTCCTCCAAGGGAAACGAGGAGCCCGATGCTCGCCGACGCGATGCTCGCCGAAGCGGTGCGCAACGGATGGTTGACGCCGCCGGTCTCGTCTTCCGAAGCGATGCCGCCGAGACCGGCGCCGGTAGCGCCGTTGCATGAGCTTCTCGCGGAGTTGCAGGCCGATAGAGACGAACGTTGATCTACGTCGACACGTCCGTGGCGCTCGCTCAACTCCTCGCGGAGGATCGCCGCCCGCCCACAGCCCTGTGGCGAGAGACTCTCGTGGCCAGCCGGCTGCTCGAGTATGAGCTGTGGACCCGGCTGCACGCCCGTAAGCTGACGGACTCTCATGGTGATGCCGCCCAGGAGCTGCTCAGGCGAATCGCTTTGCTGGAGCTCTCGCCCACGGTGCTCTCGCGCGCGCTCGAAGCGTTTCCGATTCCCGTTCGCACCCTGGATGCGCTGCATCTGGCGTCCTGCGAGTTCCTCCGCAGCCGAGGTCAGAGCATCGAGCTTGCCAGCTACGACAGCAGAATGCTGGATGCTGCCCGCGCGATGGAATTGCCGCTCGCTGAGTTGGAACGGGCTGACGTGCGCACGGAGATCGACCGGCTCCGCGCCAAGGTGCCGCGCGGCGCGCACTCCGTGCTTTTGTCGCGCACGCTGGCGACCAGCCACCGGCGTCTCGGCGAGATCCTCCAGCCTGGCATGTCGGTGCTCGATGTCGGCTGTGGAACCGGTGCGATCACGGTGGGGATCGCTGAGCGCGTCCGCGCGGAAGGCCGCGTGGTCGGGGTCGACGCTGACGAGTCTCTGATCGCCGAAGCTCGGCGGTCACACCGCCGGGCCGGACTCAGTTTCGAGGTACGCGACGCTTACGACCTCGGATTCACGAGCGAGTTCGATGTCGTCACGAGCAGCAGAGTCTTGCAATGGCTTGCGAAGCCGAAGGCCGCGCTCAGTGCGGTGATCGCCGCGTGCCGTCCCGGCGGGCTCGTTCTGGTCCTGGACTACAACCACGAGAAGGTTAGGTTCGAGCCTTCGCCACCTTCGGCGGCGGCGCGATTCTACGAAGCCTTTCTCACGTGGCGGGCGGACGCAGGGATGTCGAACGTGGTTGCGGATCGCCTTGAGGAATGGTTCCGGGAGGCCGGCCTCGGCTCCGTCGCCGTGACGCCGCAGCATGAAGTGACCCGCCGAGGCGACGCGGACTTCGATGAACAGATCCTTCTTTGGTCCAAGGTAGCGCACAGCCGAGGGGTGCAGATGGTTGCCGACGGTTACCTCACCGAGGCCGAGCGAGCCTTGGCCGAGAAGGAATTCCGGTCATGGGCGGCGGACTCTGCGGTCCATCAGAAACACTATCTCTTGTGCGTCGAGGGTGTCGCTCCGCAGCGGTAAGGGCACGCGCGCTTGGTGGGCGCTTCCAGGGCCTCTACGATTCCGCGCATGAAACGCGAAACGACGGTCGCCAGGGAGTGGCCGAACGTCCTCAGGACCATCCCGAGGGCCCTTCTCCTGTTCTTTCGGGCTGCTCCGGGTCTGTCGCTGACCCAGCTCGCCATCACGGCGATTCGCGCCGTCATCCCGCTGCTCGTGCTCGGTGTCGCGAAGCTGTTCGTGGACGCGGCCGTTGAGGTCATCGGTGGCGGGACGCTGGTCCTTCCGGTCGTGGGGGTGGCTGCCGACCCGGCCCAGGGGCTTTACCTGCTGGGAGGCGTGCTGCTGTCGGTCTGGCTGTTGGACAAGGCGACCGGTGCCGCGGAGGAGGTCGTTCGCACGCACTCGACGAATCGGGTGGAGTCCCACGTTCACGCGCTCATCATGCGCAAGTGCAGCACGCTCGATGCGGCGTTCTACGAGAGCCCGACGTATCTCGACATGCTGGAGCGGGCCGTGCGGGGCGCTTTGATGAACGCGCTGAGCTTCATGTGGGGGTTCTACTTTCTGATGCAGGCGGCCATCTCGCTGGTCGCGACCGTCGCGGTCCTGTCGACGATACACTGGGCGATTCCGGTGGCGATGGTGCTGTCGGCGTTGCCGCAGCTCATCGCCACGAGCTATTTCGCCAAGCAGGGCTGGGCGCTGGAGAACAGCTTGTCGACACACTTCCGGCTCCTGAAATATCTGACCGGATTGATGAGCGAGCGCCAGGCCGCGAACGAGGTGCGGCTGTTCGGCTTGTCGGACTACTTCATACCCCGGTTTCGGGAGGTCAACGAACAGCGGCTGCGACGCGAGCAGTCCTTCATGCGGAAGAGCACCGTGTGGCGCGCGAGCCTCGGTCTGCTCTCGGACGCCGCGGTAGCCGGGGTCTGGGTGTTCATCGTGCTCCGGGCACTCGCCAAGGCCATCTCGGTCGGCGATGTCGTCCTGGGTACGCAGGCGGCATGGCGAGGCAAGGAGGCGCTGCAGCAGACCTTCAGCTATGGCGGACAGTTCTTCGAGCAGACGTTGACGCTGGTGAACCTCTTTGCGTTTCTGGATCTCGATCCGTCGACGGTGCCGGGTTCGCTGCGCCGGCAGAAGACGACCCGCAGCGTGCCTTCCACCATCGAACGCGTGGAGTTCAGGAATGTCAGCTTCGCGTATCCATCGGTACAGCAAACGGTGTTGGACGACGTCAGCTTTGCGATAGAGGGCGGGCAGAAGGTCGCATTGGTCGGGCAGAACGGTTCGGGCAAGACGACGATCGTCAAGCTGCTCACGCGTCTCTACGATCCGACTGACGGTCAGATACTGATTAATGGCACGGACATCAGGGAGTTCGACCTGGCTGAGCTGCAGAGCAGATTCGCGGTGGTGTTCCAGGATTGCGTGCGGTATGCGCTGACCGCTCGGGAGAATGTCGGATTCGGCGACGTCGCGCGCGTTTCCGATCTGGAGCGGATCCGTGCGGCTGCGGGCGCCGCGGTTGTGGAGGACGATCTGTCGGACCTTCCGGATGGATACGAGACGTTTCTCGGTGGGCAGTTCGGGATCGGCAGGGACCTGTCGGGAGGGCAGTGGCAGAAGGTGGGACTCGCGCGCGGCTACATGCGGCAGGGATCGCTGTTCGTGATCGATGAGCCGACGGCGCACCTGGATGCGCTGGCGGAGTTCGAGGTCTTTCGCTCGTTTCTGGACCTGACGGGCGAGCAGACGTCGGTGATGATCTCCCACCGGTTCTCCAATGTCCGCCTGGCCGATCACATCGTCGTGCTCGATTCCGGGCGCGTGGCCCAGCAGGGGACGCACGAAGAGCTGTCTGCGGTCAACGGACTGTACGCACGGATGTTCGAGACACAGGCCAGCGGGTACCGTTAGCGTCGTCCCCGAAAGCGGATCGACAGCGGATAGCGCGGACCGTGCGCTCCACAACGTCGAGTTCATCTCGCGTTCAAGCGGAACTTCCAGAGGCGGAGGAAATTCGAGCGCTTCAGGAGAGGGCGATGTGGACCACTTTGCCAAGGGCATGGGCAACTTTTTCGAGGGTTGCCAGCGTCATGTTCTCGGCATGATTCTCGAGTCGCGAAATAGCGCTCTTCGTCGTTCGGACTTCCTGAGCGAGTTCTTCCTGGGTCATTCCTTTTTCAAGCCGAAGCTCCCTGATGAGCATGCCGATCCTGAGATTGCGCCGCTCCTCGTCCAGCTCCTTCCGAAAGTTGGGATTCTTCGCTTCGCGTTTCCGGATGTATTTCTCCAGGTCACTCATTTTTCCTTCCGTGTGAAATAGTCTTTACGCAATCTCTCGGCCCTTTGAATCTCGCGTTGCGGCGTCTTCTGCTCCTTCTTCACAAAGCCGTGGGTGATCACCACCTTACTGTTGCGATCGAAGAAACACAGCAGTCGATAGATGTTCGATTCCCACCGTATTCGGAACTCATACAACTCAGTCCCGGAGAGTCTCTTGAAGAACCTTGTCGGGACGATCCGTTCGGTCTCAGCGAGTTCCATGACAGCGATGATCTTCTGAACCGCCTTGTCCGTAAGTGTGTCGAGAAACTCCTCAGTCGGGACCGTGCCGGTTCTTGTCGCACAGAACTCAATCGTCCTCTTCAACAGGTAACATGTTAGCAGGAATGTGAACTGGCGTCAATACGCGTTTGATGCCCATATTCATTTCTCCTTCCTCAATGGAAGTCGACGATCTCGACTTCCCAAGCGTTACCATCGCGCCAGACGAAAACTCGCTGAGCGTCTTGATTTCGTCCTTCCACGGGTCGAAGACCTGATTCTTGATGTCGGGCTTGCCGATGTGGTCGAGGATGAAGGTCACGTCCGGGCACCGCTCGACCATTCTGATCGTGTTGGCCATCTGCACGTCGGCCAGGTCCGCCTCGGCCGCCTCGCCGTTCTCGAGCGGCGCCCAGGCGACGATCCCCTCGATCCGCGGATCTCCGCGGCGACCGAGGATACCCAGTGGGCCTCCTCCCGGAAGAGGGAGACGTCGACCTCCGCCTGCAGGAAGACCATCTTCTCCACCGCCACGTCGCCGCACGCCCGCCGGTAGTCGCCGATCAGGTAGGAGCGTTTCAGCAGAGAACGTCGTCGAGCCAGGGATAGCGGAGCCGGCCCGTGTCCCAGATGTGCAGGTGCGTGTCGACGATCGGATAGTCAGGCATGAGAGTCTCTGGTAGATCATGCGATCATCACTCGGCAATGATTTGCCGGGAGACGATGGCCTTTCTCCGCCGATCCCGTGCATCTCGATAGGCGTAGTCCGAGTACACGACCATGAGGCGATTCGCGCCCGTTATGTAGGTGCAGCTATTCGCGCACGATCCGCCGTGGGTGAGGGTGACATCGTTGCCCCATTCCTTCCCCTCACCGTCGGTGCAGAACGTCATGTACTGGCCCGGCCTGCCGTACATCCTGAAGGCGACCCCGTTCGGAAGCAGCCCACCAACGGGATTCACGCTGGAGGGCCGAATCGCCTCGGGCGTGCTCCAGGTCTGCCCCTGGTCGTAGGAGCGAGTCGCCATCAGCGGAGAGTTCTCCGTGCTCTCATCGCCCGTCGTGCGCAACATCGCGGCCCAGTTGCCGCGGGGCATGTTCGGCGTAATGTGCGCCAGAACGACTTGGCGTTCTCCGAGTTTCTCGAACGGAACACTGCAATGGTACGTCCAGGTCGCGCCGCCATCGACGCTCTTGAAGAGGTTGGATCTGCTTCCCGTATCCAGTTCGCCGTTCTTCCGGATGATCCGCATACCGCTTGCAGGAGCTGGAAAGTAGTAGCTCGTGGTCATCAGCGTTCCGTCGGCGAGTTCCATGATCGGCAGCAGGGGGTAGTCGTGCAGCCTGCAACCGAGCGGCGAGGGTATCTGTACGCGAATCGCCAGATTCCGGGCGCGGGAGGCCGTGAGCTCCTCCGGGGAGACGCCCCACGAAGCGTTGTGGATGCTGAACCCCGGGCGATCCAAGGGGTCCAGGTGCGGCGGCTGATCGTCCTGGATCTTGTGTATTCCCAGAGCGGGAAGTCGATCGTCTCCCACGTACTGAATCAGCCTTCTGAGGTGCGTACCGATGGCCGAGTGTGTCGGTCCCAGGACCGAGTCCTTCTCGAGGACCGTCTCCTTGTAGGCCGGAACGATGACGTCGGGGTCCATCATCGCCCTCTCCTTCCGCCATGTGCTCTCTCCGGGCCCACGGCTGTACATGTCGAGGGAACGACATTCCGCGTCCATTTCACCCAGCCGGTAGTAAACGTTCATGCCCTTCCAGCCGATCCCCGGGAAGTGGGGAACCGGCTCGCAGCCGAGCTTGTCGACAGAGACCATCTTGGGCTTGTAGTAAAGCTGACGTCCATCGGAAAGGGTGATCCTCTCGCGGAGAAAGCTTTCCGCTTCGTTCTCGTCGACGACGGCGTGCGTCCAGTGCTCGCCCTCATCGTCCGAGACGTACCAGAGATAGTGATAGTCGGCATCCGACGACATCTCGTCCTGGCCGATCGTCACGGCACAAACCAGCCGTCCGTCGCGCAGACGCCATATGTTCGGAAAATTGAACGAACCCCAGCTCGTGTCGCCCAGAGGAGCCGCCATCACGACACGCGGGGGCCCGAGGCGAATCTTCGCCCCGACATCAGGAGCCTCCTCGGGCTGTGAAATACCAGACAGTTCGTAATCCATCGCTTTGTTCGAGATCTCCCGGTTAACCCGTGGCCAGTGACCGGCGCCGAGCCCGCGGGCCGGAACGCGGAGCCGGGGTTCGTCGGCGGCGGCATATGAAGCAGCGCGACTACACTTCGAGATCGTGAATCAGCAGTTCCTCCTGACCCGCACGATTTGATTTCGCCAGGACTGTTCCGTTGGCCGAGTAAATCACGCAACCGCCTTTGCAATCACGGATGCCGGACACGCCAACGCGGTTCGTGACAAGCAGCGGTGCGCCGATCTCCTGGGCAAGCCTGCCAAGAACCCGAAACGGCGGCAAAGAGCCCCGATTGTTCGGATAGAACACAACCTCGGGTTCAAGTTGTCTTGCCCGTTCGATGCATCGTGGCGCCTCTCCGTCCGAACAGATAAAGCACGTTGCCCCGACTCCGTCTAGCTGAAAGTGTTCCGGACCTGCGCCCGGGTCGTAGCGCGCCCATTCGTTACGACATCCCCTGTCTCCCGGGTCTCGCCAAAGCCACGACTTTCGGTAGACGTGGACCAGACCCGAAGGCCCGACGAATACCTGTGACAGGAAAAACTTCTCGTCACTGCGTTCGGATAGCCCAAAACTGATAAAGCAATTCTGTCCCTTCGCCAGCTTGCCCATCGCACGTGTCGATGGCCCGTCCGGGACGCGCTCTGCGCAGTCAGCCAGCTTCGGCACGTAGTCGGCCACCGTTGCCTCATGAAACATGATCCAACGAGCGCCATGCTTGCCTGCCTCGATCACCCATTCGCTCATTCTCTCCAGGTTCCGGACCGAGTCTCCGGGTTGCGCATCAAATTGGATCAAGGCGACTCTTATCGTTGGCACACAAGAAACTTTCGCTTGTCGATCTTGACAAGACGATGACTCGTCCATCCTCAACTGATCTGGTATTTCCCGATCATGGGTTCCAGCCGCTTCAGCGTCGGCCCGTCCAACTGACGGTGGGGCTTGCGCGCGACGCCGCAATCGATACCGATCATGCCCAGGATGGCCTTGATCGCCTGGATCTCCCCGATGCCCATGAGGGTGTGATGGACTTCCAGGATCTTGGTTTCCTCGTTCCATGCTTCGTCCAACCGCCCCGCTTCGAAATGAGCAAGCATCCGCTGGTAGATCTCCGGGATCAGATTCAGGTGGGAGCCGATAACGCCGTGCACACGAAACGGCAGAATGGCCAGATAAATGTGCTCGTAGCTGTGCAGGAAGATCATGTCCGGCCGCGCTTTGCGTATGAGTGCGGCCATGTAGGCGTCCGGCGCGGAGTTCTTGATTCCGACGACGCCCGGGATATCCGCAATCTCACACATCTGCTCGATGGTCAGGAGTACGCCCTCGTAATCGGGTGCGTGGTAGATGAGCATGGGAAGATTCACGGAAGCGATGATGTCGCTGTAGTATGACTTGACCTCCTCGAAGTTGTAAAAGAAATAAAACGGCGGAATCGCGGAGATGGCGTGATAGCCGCATTCTTCCGCCCCTTGCGCCATCTCGATGGCGTCGCGTGTGCTCATTGCGCCGACATGTGCAATGAGTGTCTGCTTCCCTTCCGATTCGTCGGCTGCGATACGGAACACTTCCTTCCTCTCCTCGGGCGACATGAGGAGCCCTTCGCCGATGGTTCCACACATGTAGAGACCGTCGAGCTTTTTTGCGATGTTGCGGCGAATCAATTTGCGAAGCGTTTCTTCGTCGATTTCACCCTTTGCCGTGAAAGGTGTGATAATGGGATTGTGCATTCCGTGCAGGCGGTGTAAGTCGCGAGCGTTCATGCTGCTCTCCTGGTGGTGGTAAAGATACCGGCCATGACCACCCAGGAGACGAAGTGGGGGAGATAGACCGCCGTTTGCGCCATGCGCTTGAACCACCGCACCTTCGAATCGTTCAGCATCAGCGAGAGGAAGATGACGAACGTGAATCCTATCGCGATGTGATAGATGTTGATGAGCACCGTGTTGGCCAGCACCTTTAAGAGTCCTGCAGGAGCACCCGGAAGTTGGCGATGCCCATCCACGGGCTTCCGATGGACGGCTCAAGGGTAGGCTAAGGTGTAACCCGTTGGTTGTCAACCTACCCCTCCTTCGTGAGAAACAGGCGGCGGCAAAAGGGGCAGGGGTTCGGCGGGGCAGATCGACCGAGGTAAGCGTGAGGGCATGGGCGGCAGGACCGGACCCAACGACCCGCTGAGCGCAAGCTCGTGGGTAAAGTGCGACAACTCCAACGGCGGCTGTGGGCGGCAGCCAAGCGAGCGCCGATTTCATGCGCTGTACGACCGGATCTACAGAGGGACGTGCTGTGGGAAGCGTGGAAGCGGGTACGACGGAACCGCGGAGGTGTAGGGCTGGACGGCCAGACGCTGGCGGCCGTGGAGCAGTACGGGGTCGAACGATTCATCGAAGAGCTGGGCGCCGAGCTGCGTGCAGGCGAATACCGACCGCAGGCGGTCAAGCGGCGGTACATACCCAAGGCAGGAGGAGGGAAGCGGCCCTTGGGCATCCCGACGGTCAAGGACCGGGTAGTGCAGATGGCGGCGAAGCTGGTGCGGAGACCGATCTTCGAGGCGGATTTTCTTGCCGTGCAGTTACGGATTCCGGCCGAAGCGCGGGGCGGAGATGGCGCTGGAGACCCTGCGCAAGCGAGGGGCGAAGGGAGGCCATCACGTGCTGGACGCCGACATCCGGGACTACTTTGGGAGCATCGACCACGGCAAGCTGATGGAACGGCGCGTGAGCGACCGGCGGCTGCTGAAGCTGATACGGCAGGGAGACAGGTGCATCGCCTGCAGGCGGTCGGGAGTCTTCCGTGACGCACGCCGTGGACCTGCGCCCTGGAACGGACGGCGACCGGATCGCCGTGATCCGCGACGGTGAAGTGTCCTATCTGCCGGCCACCCGCGTGGACATCGGCGCCATGCACGGCGGCGCGTCCGGAAGCTGCCGCTACACCCGACGATCCGCCAATGGCGATCTGTACGTCTGCGGCCCCGGCCTGGACCGCACGCTGTTCCGCTCGACCGACGGCGGGGCTGCCTGGAGCGGGAGACGCTACAACCTCGGCGTGGAGCGGTTCGAACTCCGGCAGATGCCGCGGGACGTCGAGCACGGCTGGATCGGCGCGACCACCTCCCTGTACAAGCACGTCGCCGTCTCGGAGTCGACCGACGGCGGCCGCACCTGGGTGAACGAGCGCCGCGTCACCGACTACGAGCAGTGCTCGGGCGAGCTGACGCTGCTGGCCGACGGGAGCACCCTCGTCCTGACCTACGACCACCGCTTCCACGACCGCTTCTCGCGAGCCGGCGTGCGTGCGCGTGTGAGCCGCGATCTGGGCGCTACCTGGGAGCCGGACGAGTACGTGCTGGGCGAGGGCGAAAACTACCCGGGCGGCGTGGCCATGGCCGACGGCAGCCTGAGCACCGTCTGCCCGTACCGCGACCGCGGGCCGATCCAGGCGGTCCGCTGGCGGCCAGCGTCAGCGTGACGCCGGTGAAAGGGTTGACGCGCATGGCCGCGCGGAAGCAGGCTGTCGGGCAATTTCATGCTCCTGCGAAGCGGTCGCGGCAGGTAGGAGGAGTCGGATAGCGAGCAGCGAATGAGTGAGGGCACAGCCCTCGAAAGGACTTTCCAAGGAGGGTCTTCATGACAGTCAACCGCATGACCGCGATGGTCGCGGTCGCCGCCGCAGCGGCGATCGTCGCAATCGGCGCGTGGGGAGCGGCCGAGACCGAGACCGCGTCCGGGCCGGTCGAGCTCAGCATCATGAACTTCTGGGAACCGAACCCCGAGGCGACTTCGGAAGCCATGACGATGGTCTGGTGGGGTGAGGCCACCGGGACCATCCTGCACCCCATCAACGTGGACCGGACCGACTACGACACGAAGCTGAGCACCATGCTCGCCTCGCGTGACATGCCGGACATCATCTCCCTCATCTTCAGTACCGAGCACCGCGACATCCATACGACCTATGGTCCGGAGGGGCTGTTCGTCAACACCACCGAGCAACTGGACCACGGCAACATGCCCGAGCTGAAGCGGTACGTCGATCGTTTTCCGTACATCCTCGAATACGCGCCCGACGGCAACAGCTACATGCAGCCTCAACTCAGCATGTACGGCGAGACCACGATGCGGGTCGGATTCTCCCTCAGAAGGGATCTGCTCGAACAGGCCGGCTGGGACCAGGACAGGATGGACGCGGAGACGTCCACCGTACCGGGCCTGCTCGAGACGTTCAGGACCGTATACCGGGAGATCAACCGGGACCGCGAGGAAGCCGTGCCCATGATCCACAATCGCGGCAATCGCGGGTTGTCGGGCGGCTGGGTCCTGCGGCCGATTCTCAAGACCTTCGGCACGGACTACCACATCCACTTCAACCAGCATGACCAGTACGTCTTCGGTCCGCTCACCGAGAACTTCCGCATCGGCCTCGAGTTCATCGCGGCGCTCTATGCCGAAGGCATCCTCCACCCGCAGTGGCTGACGATGCCGGAGGAGGAACAGGGTCAGCTCGACTGGAGGGGTCACCGCAACGGTGTCTGGCTCCCCTCGGGTGCGGTCAGTCACTACGAAAACTGGGGGAGGGGCGGCAAGAACGCCCCCGAGACCGCCACGGGATATATCGTCATACCGCCCCCCATCAACGGCGAGAGGGCGGCGCATCGCGTCAGGAGCCCCAGCAGAGGCGCGTGGGTCATCAACGCGAACTCCGAGCACGTGGCGAAGGCCGTGGAGGTCTCCGACTGGGCGTACAGCGACGCAGGCGCGGAGAGCTCCAGTTGGGGGCCGGAAGGCTACGCGTGGGAGCCGTACGATCCGGAGAAGAACTCGTGGGGCCGCAGGTGGACGCTGAACACCAACGGCTACTATCCGGAGACGACGGAGGAGGAGCAGGCTGAGCATCAGTTCAAGACCCGCAAGCAGCTCTTCGCCGCGGCGGCGAGGACGATTCCGCAGGACACCTGGGGCATCGACGTCTTTCAGACCTACTTCGATCCCGAGCTGACCCCCGACCGGTGGGCCGTCATGCTGAACAACCAGAAGGTGGCCGGACGGTTCAAGGAGCTTGGGCTCTATATCGACACGCCGCAGATCCCCGTGCAGTTCACGCAGGCCGAGGACGATGAGCGGCTCCAGCTCGAGGGCCAACTGCACACGTACGTGGACGAGGAGTTGGTGAAGTTCATCAACGGCGTCCGGTCCTTCGACACGTACGGCGATTTCGTGGCACGCGTCCGGGCGCTGGGTGGCGAGCGCCTGCAGGAGATCTACAACGCCGCGTTCGCGAGGCAGCAGCAGCAGCTCGGACTGTAGCCGCGGCATCGGGACCCGTGTTGCTCACTCGTGAGGGGGCGCTCGAGCCCCCTCACGTTCCGGACGAACCCGAACGAGTCCCGCGGTGAGAAAGGACCATGGCTGACTCGGCTCAGGTCGGCCACGGAGTCGAGATAGGGCAGGCGCAGTCCGCAATCCGCGCGCAGGTGGGCGGCGGAAGCGCTCGCACGGGCTTCGGCCGCGCTGCCCAAGAAATCCGCAAGCACCCGGCAGCTCACCTCATGATGGGGGCCATCGTCCTGATGGCGCTCGTCTTCCACTTCGTGCCGATCTACGGCATCACCATCGCGTTCAAGCGCTACCATCCGCTGCTGGGCTTCTGGTCGGGGGAGTGGGTGGGGTTCAAGTACTTCGGCCAGTTCTTCAGCGACCCCTTTCTCTTCCGCATCGTCAAGAATACGGTCCTCCTCGGCTTTCTCACCCTCGTCATCGGTTTTCCGGGACCGATCGTCTTCGCCCTCACCCTCAACGAGATCAGGCTGTCCTGGTTCAAGCGGACGATGCAGACCATCACCTATCTGCCGCACTTCGTGTCGACCGTCGTCGTGGTCGTGCTGATTCAGCAGTTCTTCAACTGGGACGGCTTCTTCACGGAGATGATGGGGAGGATCACCGGCGTCAAGCGCGACTACCTGACCGATCCGCGGATGTTCAGGCCGCTCTACATCGGCTCGGGCGTCTGGCAGGGGCTGGGCTGGGGTACGATCATATACTTGGCGACGATCGCCGGCATCAACCCCGAGCTGTACGAGTCAGCCCAGATGGACGGCGCCGGCCGCTTCCAGCAGGCGCTCTACGTCACCTTTCCGGCGCTCCTGCCGACCGTCACGATCCTGCTGATCCTGAGCACGAGCAGCATCGTGACGGTGGGTTTCGAGAAGGTGTATCTGCTGCAGAATCCGGCGACCTACGACACCTCGGACGTCATCGCGACCTATGTGTTTCGGCGGGGAATCGAGAAGGCACAGTACAGTTACGCCGCAGCGGTCGGCCTGCTGGACAGCGCCGCCGCCTTCCTGATGGTCTTCGTCAGCAACAAGATCGCGCAGAAGGTCAGGGGGGAGTCCCTGTGGTAGCCGTGACGTACCGCTCGTCGGTCGGGTCACGGCTGTTCGACGTGGCCAACTACGTGTTCGTCCTGGTGTTCAGCGTCACCTGTCTCATCCCCTTCCTGTACATGTTCGCGATCGCGACCAGCAGCTACACGGCGATCGCCACCAACGAGGTGTTCCTGCTCCCGGTCGACTTCCATATCGACACCTTTCGGTCGGTCTTCACCAGCGTGCCGCTGATGCTGCGCGCCTATTGGAACTCCATCCTCTACACGGCGACCTCGGTCGTTCTGGTCCTGGCGGTGAGCTCGATGGGAGGATTCGTCCTCAACCTCAAGCACCTGCAGTTCAAGAGATTCTTCACGATGATGCTGCTCGTCATGATGTTCTTCTCAGGCGGCCTGATACCGGTGTTCCTGTGGATACGGGCGCTCGGCCTGTACAACACGATCTGGGCGATCGTGCTGCCGACCGCGGTCGCCCCGTGGAACATCTTCATCTTTCGCGTCTATACCAGGAGCAACGTTCCGGAGTCGCTGTACGAGTCGGTGTACCTGGATGGCGGCGGGGACCTGACGGTGTATGCGCGCATCGTCCTGCCGCTCATCAAGCCGGCTCTGGCCACCTTCGGGTTGTTCGCGGCGGTGGCCATGTGGAACTCGTTCACCCCCGCCCTGATCTACCTGGAGGATCCGGAGAAGTTCCCGCTGACGCTGTTCCTGCGCAGAATGGTCATGTTGAACGATCTGGGCAGGGGGTTCGGCGAAGTGATGGAGGAGCGTGAACAGCGCGAGCTCTTCGGAGACCTCGAGATGCACCTGTTCGGCAAGGGCTATCGGAAGTCGGCGGGGATGGTCATGACCTTCCTCACCGTCCTGCCGATGATCGTCATCTACCCGTTCGCCCAGCGCTATTTCGTCAAGGGCGTCGTAATCGGCTCGATAAAGGGATGAGCCGGAGCGGCCCCGCGGAGCGGCATCGGCGCGCCGCGCCGGCGCTTGCGGTCTGCGCGATGCTGGCAGCGGTGCTGATGTCGTGTGCCGCCCGGGAGCTCGAGCTGGACGCCCTGGCCCGGTATGAGGGTAAGTACGTCGCGTTCTCGCGCGACCGGCACTACGACCGGCACGCCCGCACCATGCCGTTCGGCGTCTCCATCGAGCGGCGCGGGGGTGAGTACGTGGTCGCCGTCTGGTACGACGACATCGGCGGTGAGCGCGTCCTCCCGGCGCACAGGATCGTCGTGTATACCGCCCCGACGACCGGCGGGCGTCTGTACCAGTACTACCGCGACGACGCCAGGACGGTGAAGCTGCGGCTGCGCTCCTTCGGCAGGCTGCGCTTCGAGTTCCTGACCCAGCAGCTCGCCAACGACCTTCAGCAGTCGTTCTGGAAGGCGTTCACGGTCTGGAACGCCCGCAAGCTGTCTCCGGGAGAGCTGGCGGCGACCGATCTCGACGAGGTGCGCGCGAGCGTCGGACGAGCGGAGGACGTCGAGGGAGTGCGCATCACGTGGGAAGGAACCGTCGCGGCCATCGATCAGCAACAGGAGCCCCGGTTTCCATCCCTGTATCGCGTCACGCTGCGGCCGCGGCAGGGCGTGGCCGTGGTACTGTTGAACATCCACAGGACGAACTTCACGTCGCGAACCGCCGGCGAAGTCGAGGTCGTCCCGTCGTTCGCGGACCTTGAGATCGGCGCCACGATCGCCTACAAGGGGACGATCGCGAACGTCCTCCGTCCGGAAGCGGACCGTGCGCCGGTGGTGCTGGAGCTTGGCAGTGTCGTCTACCGATGACGCGACCGGAGCGCGCGCACCCGCGGTAGAGACCTACGTCGTCGGCAGCCTGCCGCGCCCGCGCTGGCTGTTCGACGTGATGGAGCAGCAGCGCTCCGGCACCCTGAGCGCTGCCGAGGCGGAGTGCTGCATGGACGAGGCGATCGTCAGCGCCATCCGCCTGCAGGAGCGCGCCGGTCTCGACGTCGTGTCCGACGGGGAGTGGCGCCGCCGCTACTTCTCTACCGTCGTGGCGGACCGTATCGGCGGCTGCGAGTATCGGCGGATACCGGGCCGTCCCGCGTTCCTGCCCGTGGTCGTCGGCCGCATCGCCGGTCGGGGGCCGATCGCAAGGCACGAGGCCGCGTATCTCAGTGCGCGTGCATCGGATCACCCTGGAGTTCGCCGCGGGCGGAGCGGACCATCTCGACGTTCTTGGCGAGTTCCCGGCCGACAAGAGACTGGGGTACGGCGCGATCGCGCGGGCGAACGACGACGCGGAAACCCTGCCGGTGGTGGAAGAGCGGATCGAGCGGGCCCTCCGCTTTCTCCCGCCGGAGCGATTGACCGTCAATCCCGACTGCGGCCTGGCGCCGACGGCGCAGCGGACGCCGGGCTCGACCCTGGATGACGCCTACGACCGGCTGGCGATGCTGTGCACGGCCGCGCGTGCCGTCCGGGAAACGAAGCCTCGGAGATAGGCAGGAGGTAGCGCAATGGCATGGAAGTGGGACACCACGCTCCTGGACATCGATGAGCACGGCAGTGCGCCGTCCATCTTCAAGCTGGAGCGGGACAGGCTGGTCGCCACCGTCACCTGCTATCGCGAGCAGGGCAGCTACGTGAGCGACTTCGGCAGCGACCGGCCGCCCGATCTGCACGTCCTCTGGTCCGATGATGGCGGGCTTTCGTGGTCCGACGGCTACGAGGGCCCGCTGCCGGGCGGCCAGACCGTCAGGGGCAGCCGGCTGATCGGCGAGCGCGGCGCCGCGATGCCGGACGGGACGCTGGTGCTGGTCGAGCGTGGGTGCGAGCGGTCCCTGGAGGAGAACCGGGCGGTGCTGGCACGCGTCGGGCGCAACCCGGACGCGGTGCGCGGCACCTGCGACTACTGGCCCGCCGACCGGCGGGAAGAGCTGGTGCGCAGGGGCTACCAAGTGTACGGCGCGTTCACCGGCACGGTGATGACGGAGACGGCGCTGGAGTTCCGCATCTCCTCCGACGGCGGGCGCTCCTGGGAGAGCCGCAGGATCGACGGGCTGCCGCCGATGGCGCGCCGCGTGATGACCGGCGTGCCGCTCTGTCTGACCGACGGGACGATCCTGGCGCACGGGTGGGGCAACTGGAAGCCGAGCCCGCCCGACGGCGGGCACTTCGCCTACGTGCTGCGCTCCACCGATCGGGGAGAAAGCTGGGAGTTGACGCCGATCGGGGAAGACCCGAGCGGGCGCGTGGATTTCAACGAGAACGAGTTGCTGGAGCTGCCCGACGGCCGGATCCTGGCCATGATGCGCTCATACGAGGTGCCGGGCCGCTTCAACGCCTACATGCAGCAGTGCTTCTCCGAAGACGGCGGCCGCACGTGGAGCCCGCCCGAGCCGACGCCGATCTGGGGCTATCCGCCCCATCTGACGCTCCTTGCGAGCGACGCGATCCACTGCGTCTATGCCCATCGCCGCTATCCGTACGGCGTGCGCGCGTGCCTGAGCCATGACAGCGGCGCCACCTGGGACATCGAGAATGAAATCGTCATTCGCGACGATGCGGTGACCGGCCGCGTGGGCTATCCGTCATCCGTGCAGCTCGACGACGGCACGCTGGTGACCGTCTACATGATCGAGCGGATTCCGCGCGTGCCCTACAGCCCGGAGGACCGGGTGAGCTGGGGCGGCCGGCCGACCGGGGACATCATGATTCGCGGCTGGCGGAGAGATCCGGAAACACAGGCCAGCGTCGGCGGCTGCCATTCCTATGCCGGATTGAGCCGCTACACGGAGGACTACGTGCGGCCGCGAGGCCAGAAGAAGAGTCGCGTCCAGTACGAGCACGGCCCGGCCGATCCCACCGACTGAGGCTGCTTCACGGCGGCATGGCGGCGGGGACGACCGACCAGCTATGGATATGGGCATTGACGAGCCGAAAACGGATGCGGTACGGGCGCTGTCTTGGGAGGCGCGCGAAGGCGTCGTCCGGCCACATGGCCTCGAGGCGTACGCTGTCACCGGTCACCGGGCGCGACTCCGCCACCGCCGCGCCGGACTCGTCCAGGAGCTCGACGATGATCGCCCCCCAGCGTGAGCGGGCATTCAACAGCATGCGGGTCGCTTCTGCCGGCAACAAGACCGGCTTGGTGGTAACGGTGCCTCCGTCGAACGACGCTGCCATGGAGCACCAGCCGTCGAGTCGGATGGTGGCCAGGCCGATACTGGAGACGCGTGGCCCCGTGTCACGAAGGCCGCTCAGGACGTACTCCCCGTGACGATACGTGCGCCCGCTGTAGTACACCCACCACTCGTCGCCTACCGCCACGGGTGCGGTAGCGACGCACTGGTTGAAGCGATCCCACTCGCCAATATCGCCTGCGGGCAACACGGTATGGTTCTCGCGAGTCCATGCCCGGCCATCCCTGGAATGTGCGAAGGCGATGTCGATAACGGCTTCGGCCGGCAGCGAGCAGTGTATCTGCGGCAGACCCAGCCACAGGCCGGCGTGAGGAAAGAAGGAGCCGCCGTAGATCTCCGTTCCGGTTCTCGACGAGACACGTCGTGGAACGGGTCGAGCGGTTCTGCGCGGACAACGGCATGGAGCTGCTCTTCATGCTGTCGTACGGTGAGGACGTCATCCGCTCGGTGCTGGACGGAAGCGACCGCTTCGACCAGGGGTTCGTCGACTGGCTCAAGCGGCGCTCCCACCCGGTGATCGACCTGTGCGAGTCATTCACGAACGAATTCGAGCACTCGACGCTCGATCTCGACACGTTCGTGGGAAGGTACTACATCGGTCATCACACGCCGCTCGGCAATGCCTTCACGGGCTGGGCGGTGATGGATCAGGTCGTCGACTGGCTGAATCCCGGGCCGGTGACCTACCGGTCGGGCGTGGGCAATTGAGCGGCGGTTTCGGTCAGGGCAGCCGCCAGCGGACCACCTCGCACACGTTGCGCTGCACGCCCGTGGGTTCGGGCGGCTCCTTCAGATACGCGGTGATCATGTAGCAGGTGATCAGCTCATCGTCGTCGAGCTCGACCGTTACCGGCCAGCCGGTGTAGCAGTCCGCCGAGACCGCGAGCTGGATCGGCCCGTCGAAGCTCCACGTCCGGCCGCCGTCTTCGGAGGTCTGGGCACACACGCCGAACGGCAGGTGGTAGTTGGTGTAGGTCGCCAGCAGCCGGCCGTCGCGCAGGACGAGCAGGTTCACCTGCACCTCGGCCAGATTGGTCATCGGCCACGGCTCGCACCAGGTGGCCCCGTCGTCGTCCGACTCGGTGAGGTAGGTGAGCTGCTGCCCCTCGCCCACCGTGCCGGGCGGGTTGGTGCGCAGCGAGGCGAGCAGCCGGCCATCGGGAAGGCGGGCGATGGAGACCTCCCCGAAGGTGCTCACCGACCATGCGACGTGCCCCGCCGTGCTCTGCCAGGTACGGCCGCCGTCCCGCGAGCGGCTCAACTCGAGATGCGGGTTCGGTGTGAAGTCCCTGCCGGCCGCGTCGTAGAAGCGCTGCAGGTACGCCGAGCCGAGCGGGCGCACCAGGAGCAGGCTGCCGTCCGCTTCCACCAGCACGTTGCGCGGCTTGCCCAGCCCGTCGAGTGAGTCGGTCGTCCACTTCCGGCCGCCGTCGGTCGAGCGGTGGTACTGCATCCGGATCCCATTGCCGGGAATCGCCATCGACTCCACCGTGAGCAGCAGGGAGTCGTCCTGCAGGGCGGTCAGGCTCATCTCCTTGCCGAGGAGCGTCGTCTCGCCGATCTCTCGCCAGGTCAGTCCCCGGTTGGCACTGCGGTAGACGTGGACGCCGAACAGCCCATGCACATCGATCCTGCGGCACGCCGCCGCGACCAGCGTGCCGTCGGACAGGCGCGCGATGGCTCCCTTGAAGTTGCCGCGCGGCCCGACGCGGGTGCGCACGGCGGGCGCCTGCCGCCGCACGAACACGCGCTGCAGGTTGATGCCCGTGAACCCCGTGATCGACGACGGATAGCGGTCGTAGTCGTAGCCGGCGAGCAGCGGAACGTTGCGCGCCGCCTCCTCGGACGTGGGACGGTCGCCGCCCGCTGCGTTCAGGTCAGGCTCGGTGGCCACGGGTCAGCCCCGCCCGGCGGCGATTCGTTCTCTGAGCCCGGCCTGCTGCCGCTGCATGCTCGCCACGGCGTCGCGGTAGCCGGCGACGGTCGGCGGCCGGGCCGATTGCAGGTACGCCAGCACCTCCTGCTCGGCGGCCATGAAGTCGTCGGCCAGCGCGGCGACCTGAGCGGCGATCTCTGTCGGGATGGTCACCACGCCGTTGCGGTCTCCATGGATCAGGTCGCCGGGGCGTATCGTGATCCCGCCGACCTGCACGGGGATGCCGGTGTCCACCAGGTAGCTGAACCCGTGCGAGCAGATCGTCCCGGCGGTGAACGCCGGGAAGCGCAGGGCCTCTACCTGCTCCAGGTCGCGCCCGGCGCCGGAGGTGACCACGCCGCGCGCGCCGAACGCCTGGTAGCTGCTGCAGGCGACGTCCCCGAAGCAGGCCGCGGCCGGCGGCTCGTCCAGATCCTGGATCACCACCACCGCGGGGCCGGGCAGCGACGCGAAGCTCTCGAGCAGGTCGGCGGGCTCGCTTCCCTCGCCCTCCGCCGGAGCGTAGGCGGACCGATACGTCGCCGTCGCCGCGTAGCCGACCATCGGCGGCAGGTCGGGATACTCGCAGCGGATGCGCCCGTCCAGGTAGCCGGCGGCCGGTGAGCGCACGTCGAACAGCTCGACGATGTTGCAGATGGTCGGCGTATCGATGCGAGCCAGGTCGTCGAGGAGGGACGCCTCCGCGGGCGGTACTGCCATGTCGTGCTCCGGGTGCGGCAGCGGGAATCGACCTTGACGGTCGGTGGCATGCTGCCTAGGGTGTGTAATCTGCGTACCATCATCGACCAAGTCGATGCTCACAACAAGGAGAGGAACCCACATGAGAAAAGTCGCCGCAATTCTGATCATTCTTTTCATGGCGCTGCCGCTGTTCGCGGAAGGCGGCGGAGAGTCCGCGACGATGGAGCCGGACCGGGGCATCTGGATCTGGGGGGTGCCACGAGGACCCTTCGAAGGCGAGTTGCTCGACGTCTCCAACGAATGGGCGCTCGAGAAGTTCGGCATCACCGTCGAGCGGGTCGACAAGGTGCCCACCGGGCAGACCGCCGACCAGGCGCTGCAGCTCCTGATCGCGCAGGACCAGTTCCCGGACCTGATGTGGAACATGCCATTCACGACCATGGCCGCCCTGGCGGCCGGCGGGCGTCTGCTGCCGCTCGACAAGTATTTCCGCGACTCCGTGAACTATCCGATCATCGCCAGCGCCTGCCAGACCTACATGTCGAAGTACAAGGTCAACGGCCAGATCTACGGACTGCCAGGCTGGGAGTGGGCGGTGAAGTGCGAGGACGTGTCCATGGACGTCCTCTGGTACATCCGCAAGGACATCTACGATGAGCATGGCAATCCGCAGACCACCGATGAGCTGCTCGACCTGCTGCGGGCGGTCAAGGCGTCCGGCCTGACCGACCTCAAGGGCGATCCGGTCATCCCGTTCCAGTGGCGCAGCGCCTGGTCGCCGGTCAACAGCCGGGTCATCTATCAGCTCAAGGGAGCCGGCTGGGAAGTGGACGCCGAAAGCCGGCTGCTGCCCGAGTGGGCGTCGGTCGAGACCTACGAGGCGTTCAAGTTCCTCAACCTGCTCTGGAACGAGGATCTGCTCGGCAAGGGTCAGTTCATCATGGACACGGCCGGATTCCAGGACCTGCTGAAGACGGCCAGCATCGCGGTCGCCACCGGCGAGCCGTGGTACGCATCGCTCATCACCGACGTCGTCCCCGCTCTCATCGAGGAGTACGGCCGTGACGCGCCGCAGACGCAGGCCGCGCTCGACTCGCAGCTCATCATAATGGCCAACCCGATCAAGGACGCGCCGGGCCGGATCGTCAACAAGCAGCCCAACCCGTCGCTGATCTCGGCCGACATCCCCAACCCCGACGGGGTGATGAGCTTCATCCAGTGGCACATGACCGACGAGGGCCGGATCTCCAACATGTTCGCGGCCGGCTACCTGGGCGTGCACTGGGACTTCGTGGAGGGCCCCGAGGTGTGGCGCATGAAGCCGGAGCTGCAGGGCAAGCATCCCCACGACACGCGTCAGATCGCCAACTCGCAGGACTCGGTCGAGATCACCATACAGGCGGGACGGCCGCCGCTGGTGACGCCGCACGCGCACTGGTTCGGCACGCCGAACTACGGCTCGTGGCAGCCGCGGCTGACCTACCACAGCCAGCAGTCGGCGCGCGAGAACGGCATCATCGGCGAGCGCGTCGGCGTTCTGTCGGACGTGGTGAGCGCGATCCCGTCGTATGCGCAACTGACGGTGACGCTGCCGCCGCGCGAGGCGTCGGCGGTGGCCACGGCCCTGGAGCGGTTCGACGCCGCCCTGGCCGGGCTGGTCACTTCCAGCAACTTCGAGGCCGACTACGATGCCTTTCTTGCCAGCATGATCGACATCACCGACTGGCGGCCCATCTACGAGGAGCGCCAGCAGCGGTGGGAGCAGTGGATGAGCGACAACAACGTCGACGACCGCGAGTCGCTGCTCACCGTCACGCCGCGCCCCGAGTGGGCCGCGGTGATGGGCTGGTAATCGCGGGGCGCACGACGATCCGACCGCGGATTCACCGATGGCGTGGCCGAGCGGGAATGTTCCCGCTCGGCCACTTTTTCGTACACGCTACCAAGGAGGTGCGGTGCCGATGACGAAGCGCGCTGAAGGCCTGGAGATCGCGTCTCGACCGTATGTCACGATGCTCGGTCCAGAGGCGGCCGACCAGCTCCGCAAGTTCCACACGCTGGAGTGCCTGCAGGAACGCGGCTGCATCCTGCGCTACACCGACCAGGGGCTGCGCGCGCGCGTCCCGCCGATCGTCCCTTACGCGCCGTTCGAGCGCTCGCGCGTGTATACCGCGAGCCGCGAGGCCGGCTCCTGGAACATCGACTCGCAGCTCGCCGCGCTGGACGGCCGCTACTACTACGGGTTCACGAACGGCCGCCTCGACGAGGACACCGAGGGACAGCAGGTGCGCATCTCCCACTCCGCCGACGGGCGCGAGTGGATCGCGCCCGCATCGGTCATCGGCGGCGAAGAGGACACGCGCGACTCGTACAAGTGCGTGGGCCTGACGGCCTTGGGCGGCTCGCTCTACATGCTGATCCGCTGGGCGCGCCGCGTGCGCGATCCCGACTCGACCGCGGTCGGCGGCGGCTACTACGCCGACTGGCACAACGCGCGCACCTACGTCTACGCCTCACGCGACGGCAGCACCTGGTCGCGGGAAGCGGAGCTCCCCGAGCGGGTGTCGGCGACCTACGAGTCGCCCCGCCTGACTTCCGAAGGACGGCTCCTCGGCGTGGCGTCGATCGACCGGCGTAGCGGGCCCGCGATCCTCCTGTGGCCGGGGGCCGACATCCTGCAGGAGCCCGAGATCCTGCCGCTGCCGCAGCCGTTCGGGGCGAAGCTGGACGGCGGCGAGTCGAGCTGGTACCAGACCGACGACGGCACGATCGTGATCTTCTGGCGGGACGAGAGCCAGTCGGGCCGTGTCTGGGTCAACCACAGCACCGACGGCGGGCGCACCTTCAGCGATCCGATGATCTCGGACATTCCGGACGCGATGTCGCGCAACTACGCGGGGCGGCTGGCCGACGGCCGCTACTACCTGTGCAACAACGCCAACGCGACGCTGCACAACCGCATGCACCTGACGCTGCTGATCGGCGAGGACGGATACCGATTCGACAACGTGTACATCCTGGTCGACGATCCGACCGACCAGCGGATCCTGGGGCTGCTCAAGCTGCCCGGCTACATGTACCCGTGCTGCCTGGAGGAGCCCGGCCGCCTGCTGGTCGGCTACTCCGTGAACAAGGAGGACATCGAGCTCGGCACGGTGGACGTCACGGCGCTGTGACCGGTGAGGGGCGCTACTCCTTGATGGAGCCGATCATCACGCCCTTGATGAAGTAGCGCTGGATGAAGGGGTAGACGCACAGGATCGGCACCGTCGTCACCACGATGAAGGCGAACTTCAGCGACTCCGGCGTGAGGCGCCGGAGTTGGCTCAGCACGTTGTGGTCGAGGCGCAGGTCGTCGCGGCCGGCGCCGCCGCCGTGGTGCCAGAGCGCCGCCAGGTGATCGGACAGCCCGCCTTCGAGGATCGCTTCCTGGAGGAACGTCTGCAGCGGCCGCAGGTCGGGCGCACTCACGTAGAACGCGCCGAAGAACCAGTCGTTCCAGTGCCACACCGCGTTGAACAGGCCCATCGTGGCGATCATCGGCAGCGACAGCGGCATCGCGATCCGGAAGAAGATCGTCAGGTAGTTGGCGCCGTCGATCACCGCCGCCTCCACCAGCCCGTCGGGCAGGCTCCGGAACGAGGTCTTCATGACGATCATCATCCACACGTTGAACACGACCGGTATGACGTAGACCAGGAAGTTGTTGATCAGGCCGATGGTGCGCAGCACCATGTAGAAGGGGATCAGTCCGCCGTTGATGAACATGGTGATGAAGAACAGCAGGATCACGGCGTTGCGGCCCACGAACTCCGGACGCGTCAGCGCGAACGCCGCGCCGCCGGTCACCATCAGCGTGAGCGGCACCGCCACGCCCACCCGCGCGATCGTGATCACGTAAGCCTTCCAGATCCCGGTGACGGTGAACACCTGCTGATAGTTGGCGTAGTAGAAGCCCCTCGGCCACAGGGAGCGGAGCGGAAAGCCCGGGTCCGTGAACGACCCCTGCAGCACGAACCAGAACGGATACAGGGTCGCCAGCGCGAACAGCGTCAGGAACAGGTGGTTGGCGATCCCGAACATCCGCTCCGAAGCCGTCAAGCGATACCCGGCAACCATCGCCGCTACACTCCGCGGTTCATCTACGCAGGCAGCAGGCGCAGGAAGTTCTCGCCCGCGATCTTCGCCAGGGTCCGGCGGTCCACGCCGCGGCGGTCCAGCACCTGGAACACGTCGTCGAGGCGCGAGACGTCCGCGGGGATCGCCTCGCTCCACATCGGCAGGCCGTCGAAGTCGGAACCGATGCCGACGAGGTCGGGCCCCATGATCGACAGCGCGTGCAGCACGTGGTCGGCCAGCCGCTCCAGCGTCGGGTCCTCCCGGTCGATGAAGCCGGGGTAGAAGGCGATGCCCATCACGCCGCCGCGCTCGGCCAGCGCCCGCATCATGTCGTCGGTCAGCGAGCGGGAGTGCGGGCAGAGCGCGTAGCACCCCCCGTGCGTGTAGCAGACCGGGACGTCGGCCACCTCCAGCACTTCCCAGAACGCCGCATCGTTGCTGTGCGCCAGGTCCACGGGCATCGCCAGGCGGGCCATCTCCGCCAGCGCTTCGCGCGCGAACGGCGTCAGCCCCTTGGACTGCCGCCGCAGGGTCTCCCGCTCACCCGGGGTGATGTAGCCGAAGTAGCTGTCCGAGTACTGCAACTCCGGGGGCCGGCCGCCGCCGTGCGTGAGGTTGGCGATCCGGATGCCCAGCCGGTGCCACGTGCGCAGGTGGCCGAGCCGTTCGCGGAACATCTTCTGCCCCTCGATCGTCATCACGATGGCGATCTTGCCGGCGGCGCGTGCCCGCCGCACGTCGCCGGCGGATCGGCAGAACGCGTACTCCCCGTCGGGGTCTCCGCACATGCAGTAGATCGCGTCGATCAGCGATACGGAGGCGTCGAGGTCGCTGTCCCCGACCATGCAGAACAGGCAGTCGACGCCGCCCGCGCGCAGGCGCGGCAGGTCGATCTGGTAGCTCGGGTCGGGAGGCGTCAGGTCGACCGCATCGCTCTTGTTCTGCCGCCGGATCAGGGTGTCGCAGTGGGCGTCCACCACCAGGAACGTGTCGGTCAGTTGCCCCATCGCCTCAGCCTTCCGTGAACCATTCGCAGGGCACCACCTTGACCTTGGTGCCGAAGTGCTTGCGTTTGCCGGTGACCGGGTCCGGCCGCCACCCGTAGTCGTAGCAGATCACGGCGTCGGTGCCGGCGAAGGTGATCGCCGAGTAGGCACATCGCACCGCGCCGGGCGCGCGGTGGTACCGGCCGCGGTCGATCGGCTGCTTGTAGCCGTCGATCGGCTGCTGGTACACCTGCAGGGGCGGCACCGGCAGGCGGCACTCGTCGTCCAGCGACTCCAGGTTCCTGAAGTGCTTCCAGGTGCGCCCTTCATCCGAGGACACCGCGCTGGAGAGGCGGTGCCGGGCCAGGCCGCAGGCGATCTCGTCGGGCGACGCCTGGTTCCAGATGACCAGCAGGTCGCCCGAGCCCGGCAGGCGCGCGGTGGTCGGCGGCGCGTCGGCGGCGGCCAGCCCGCTCGGCTGCGGTTTCGACCAGCTCACGCCGCCGTCCGCCGAGTAACACAGGAACAGCGTGCCCAGCCGGCAGCGGGCCATGTTGATCAGCCGCCCCTCGCGCAGCTCCTCGGCCACCGGCTCGCCGTACTTCTCGAACTGCAGGTACTCGTACAGGCCGGCCGGCTCCTCCTCGACCAGGCGGAACCCCTTGCCGTCCACCAGGTCGTACTCGACGTCGTTGTGGCGGATCATCAGCTCGTTGGCGCTGCGCTGCCACGTCCGGCCGTCGTCGTCGGAGAAGTAGGCGAACGAGTAGGAGAGCTGCGTGCCGTCCTGCTCGGCGTCCTCCAGGTGGTGGCTGATCCAGCGGTAGGCGGGGCAGAGGATGCGGCCGTCGGCGAGCACCCGCGCGCAGCCGTTGCGCACGACCGCGAAGTGGGAGTCCACCAGGGTCTGTTCCGACCAGGTCCGCCCCTCGTCGGCAGACACCCGGAATCCCAGCGGACCGTCGCGGCCCGGCTGCTGGGGCAGGGTGGAGTAGAAGATGCCGAGCTTTCCGGAGGCCAGCCGCAATGGGCTGGAGCGCCAGCCGGCGATCCGCTCGCCCGATACCGACCTGAGGAAGAACGGCTCCTCCCAGGTGCGGCAGCGGTCGCGCGAGACGATGCCCTGCAGGCAGCGCACCTCCCGCAGGCTGTAGGTGAGCATGACCGCGTCGTCTTCGAGCGTCACCACGCTCGCTTCCCAGGGGGTGAGATCCTCGGCGATCGGCATGCACTCGAACGGTTCGGCGGAAGGCATCCTCGTCTCCTCCTCGAACTCAGAAAATCCCGTGGCCGACCGAGCCCTTGGAGACGCGGTTGGCGATCAGCGCCAGCGCCAGCCCGACGACCGAATAGACCAGGCCGACCGCGGTGGCGAACGAGTACTGCCCCTGCATGAGGCCGATGCGGATCACGTAGATGTCGGTGATGTAGGCGACCCGGCGGGTCGCGGGGTTGGCGAGGTTCCAGATCTGGTCGAGGCCGGCCTGCAGGATGGCCGGGATCTGCAGCACCAGCAGGATGGCGATGATCGGCAGGATCGCCGGCAGCGTGATGTTCCATGCCTGCCGCAGCCGTCCGGCGCCGTCGATCTCGCCCTGTTCGTAGAGCTCGGGGTTGATGGTGCTCATGGCGGCCAGGTAGATGATCGTGCCCCAGCCCACCTCCTTGAAGATCGCCGTGATCACCACCAGCGGCAGAAAGAAGGACGTATCGCCCATCAGCGCCACCGGCGCCAGGCCGAACAGGCCGCGCACCAAGTTGATCGGGCTGTCGGCCTCGAACCCCAGGACGCGGTAGGTGATGCCGGCCAGGATCACCCAGGAGATGAAGTGGGGGAGGTAGCTGATCGTCTGCACCACGCGCTTGAAGCCGGGCCGCCGCACCTCGTTGAGCAGCAGCGCCAGGACGATCGGCGCCGGCCAGGAGAAGACGAACTTGACGACGGAGATGCGCACCGTGTTGCGCAGCACGTACCAGAACTCCGAGTCCTGCAGGAACCAGAAGTTGTAGAACAGCGGCTTCGACCAGGGGCTCCGGAACGGGCCGAGCGACGCGTTGAAGTCCCGGAACGCCAGCGAGATGCCGTAGATGGGCAGGTAGTTGAAGACGATGACCGCCGCGACCGCCGGCAGGGCCAGGACGTACAGCCACCGGTAGCGCCAGAGATACTGCAGCGCACCCATGGACCCCGATCATAACGCCGCGTGCCCGAGGCGTCCCGCGCGTCCGTATCGCCCTAGGGCCGATCGGGTGTAGGGTCGGCGGGAGGCTCGCATGCTCGAACTGAGACCCGACGCGGGAGCCGACCGAGTCGCGCTGGTGCGCGGCGGGAGCGTGACCTATTTACCGGCGCGGCGGGTCGAGCTGGTGGCGGAGGTGGCGAGCGGCGGGCTGTGCCGGTCGATCCGGCGGTCGGCGAGCGGCGAGCTGTTCGTGATGGGGCCGGGCATCGGCCCGCGCGTTTTGCGCTCCGCCGACGAAGGGTGCACGTGGAGCTCCGTCGAGTTCGTCCTCGACCTGGCCCCGTTCGAGCCGGCCGATCCGGGAAGCGAGCCGTGGATGGGCGCGTTCACGATCCTGCGCGACGACACGTTCCTGGCCCTCTTCATGGTCGACGACCACCTGCCCACCCGGCGCGGCGTGATCGGCCGCTCGGAGGACTGCGGCCGGACGTGGTCGCTCGCTCCCCTGAACCCCGTGCTGCCGCCGGACACGCGCATGCAGGCGGCCAACTCCGACCTGCTGCAGCTCGCCGACGGATCGATCCTGCTGACCGTGGACGTTTTTCACGCGCCGGGCGGCGATCCCGCGGCCGATCCCGCCGCGCTGCCGGTCGAGCTGCAGGGGGTCTTCCTCTACGCGCTGCGCTCGTTCGACGGCGGCCGCACGTGGCCGGAGAGCTCCTGCGTGGCCATGTATGCGGCCGAGGGGCACATGCACCAGCTCCCTTCGGGCACGCTCCTGGCCTGCGTGCGCAAGCAACGCGGGCACCGGCAACCCGGGGATCCGCCCGCGCCCTACGACCTGAAGATCGCCTCCGGCTACCGGCCGCAGTTCGACAGCGAGGAGCGGGCGAGCGAGCGCGACGAAGGCACCAACCGCATCAAGAACACCCACCTCACCGAGTCCACCGACGGCGGCCGCACCTGGGTCGACGAGCGGCCGGTCACCTCGTTCCTGCAGTGCTCGGCGGACTTGGCGCGCCTGGCCGACGGCACCCTGGTCCTGCAGTACCTGCACCGCTACCCCGACGACCTGGCCCACACCGGCATCCGCGCTCGCGCGAGCGACGACGACGGCGCCACCTGGCGGGCGGAGACCTACGTGATCAGCCAGGGCGAGGGCGACGACCCCAACACCGGTTCCTCCTATCCCGGCACCATCGCCGGCGGCTTGCACGGCGTGATCACCGTCTGCGCCAATACCGTGGCCGGCCGCACCCGGCTGGAAGCCGTGCACTGGCGGCCGGAAGCCGCGACCTCATGACGGGATTCGTCAACTCGCTCGGCCTGCGGATGATCCCGGTGGCAGGGGGGCGGTTCGACGCCTGGACGCCGAGCATGGCGCGCTACGTCGCGCAGGTGAGCGCGGGCGAGCGGCCCGAGGCCGCGTTCGGCCAGAACCGCCCCCACGTGGCTATCCCGGTCGAGCTCGAGCCCTACTGCCTGAGCCAGTTCCCGGTCACCAACGCCCTGTACCGCCGCTTCGTGGAGGAGACCGGCCACCGGCAGCCCCGCGGCGAGCTGATCACCTTCCACTGGGAGCCGATCGCGGAGACCGCCCCGTGGGAGCACGCCGACTTCGCCGGCGACGATCTCCCTGTGACGGGGGTGCTGGACGAGGATGCCCATACGTTCTGTGAGTGGGTCTCCGAGCGCGAAGGCCGCACTTACCGCCTGCCGACCATCCACGAGCACGAATGCGCGACCCGTGCGGGCACGAACACCCTGTACCACTGGGGAGAGCATCCCGACGCCCGGTGCATGAACTACGGCGTGTCCATGATCGGCCATCCCACGCCGGTCGGCTCCTATCCCGCCAACCCGTGGGGGTTCCACGACCTGCTCGGCAACGTGTGGGAGATCTGCGTCGACGGCGACGGCTCGCTGACCCGCGGCGGCGCCTTCAACTCGCCGCAGCACATGACCGGCGCCGACGTGTTCGGCTCCTTCAAGTACGGCGAGCTGCGGCTGCTGTCCGTCGGGTTCCGGGTCGCCTGCGATCCGGAACCCGACCCCGACGCTGTCGTCGACTCGGCCCGCCCCGCCCTCGATCGCCCCCCGATCACCGCGGCACGGCCGGCCGGCCCCGCCGTGCCCGAGCTCGACATCACCGTCGGCGACCGCATCGACCTGGGGCCGCTGCCGGGCAACAGCGCGCAGTTCATCGTGCCCCGGAGCGGAACCATGATCCTGTGCGACCGCCGCTCCACCGACGGCGGCACCACCTGGGAGCCGGCCCCTCCGCTGAGCGCCGACGGCGCCTACGGCCAGCTCCGCGACGGCACCGTCATGCAGGTCGCCGGCCAGGCGCGTTTCGCCGATCCGCGGGAGGGGACTTCCTCCCTGGAGGTGTCGATCTCCACCGACGAGTGGCGGACGGTGGAGACCTTCAGCGCGCCTCTGCACGTCCCCCTCGCCATCACCTTCATCCCGGTGCGCGGCTTCCTGGAGCTGCCCGACGGCAGGATCCTGATCACCCTGTACGGCAACCTGGAGGGCGACCGCGTCTGGACGGCCTCGCCCGTGGCCGCCGAGCTGATCCACCGTTACCACTGGTTCAAGAACCGCGTGATCGTCGCGGAGTCGGCCGACCGCGGCCGCAGTTGGCGCTTCCTGTCGACGGTCTGCTACCACCCGGAGCTCACCCCCATGGGCACCAACGAGTCCGACCTGATCGCGCTGGCCGACGGCCGGCTGTTCGCGGCCATGCGCTCCGGCATCCACGGCCACCGCGATCTGCACGGCCGCCCGCACCTGGACCAGCCGCTGCTGACCGCGTGGTCTGCCGACAGCGGCTGCACCTGGACCGACCCGCAGCGGATCTACGTGGACGGCGAGCTGATCCCCGGCATCTATCCCCGCCTGCTGCTGACGGAGGGCGGCGTGCTGGCGGTGCTGCGCGCCCGCGGGGTGCCGGGCGGCAGCGTGGTCTTCAGCCCGGACGGGCAGGGGAGCGTCTGGAGCGACCAGGTCGTCCACTTCGACGGCTCCTACGCGGCGGGCGAGCCGTACCACTGCGGCATGCAGGACATGGCGCTGATCGGACCGGATACGATCCTGGTCATCGACGTGATATCGAAGGACGGCTTCCCGCCGCGGGAGATTCACGCGGAGGGGGTGCCGATCACGGTGAGGAAGGTGAGCTCGCATGGATGAGGCTTCGGGGGGCGTCGCACGGGCCGGCCGCTTCTGGCACCGGCCGCAGGGAGAGGGGGTGCTGCTCGCCGACCTGTCGCGCTGCGAACCGCGCGCGGCGATCGGCGCCGAGTTGCGCGACGGATGCTGGTACACGCTTCCGTACGAGACCGCCGGCGGCATGGCCGGCGTGATGGTCGGCATGACCGAGCAGAGCCGGCCGCCGGACCTGCGGCTGCCGCTGCCGGTCACCGGGTGGCACGCGATCTACCTGGGCCTGTACCGCGGCGGCATCGAGCCGGGCCAGCCGTTCAGCGACCCGTTCGGACTGGACGTGCGGCTGGCCGGCGAGCCGCGCGCCGAGCTGGTGCGGCCCAGCGTCGTGGACGGCGCGCGGATGAACGCGTCGATCGCCGGGTCGGGCGGCGCGATCGAGGAGGTGTTCTGGAAGGCGGGCGACCTGGCGGACGAGGAGCTGGTCATCGCCTGTCCGGGCGTGGAAGCGCCCAGCGCCGCGCAGCTCGCCTTCGTGCGGCTGGTGCCGATGAGCGCGGAGGAGGTGGCCGAGTACACCGGCGCGGGCAGCGACCCGGCCACCAAGCTGATCATCGCGCAACTGGACGGGCACTCCGGCTCGTCGTTCTTCGACGGCGCCCGCACCGTGGACGACCTGCTGTCGATCTACGCGCCGCTCGCCGACAGCGACGTGGGTACGCTGTTCCTGGGCACCGGCGGCACCGGCGCCGGCTCGACCTTTTATCCCAGCGCGGTGGGGACGCCGTACGGGGAAAGCGAGGAGGCATTCGTGTCGGAGCGGGCCGCGCGCACCGTGCGCAGCCTGCGCGGCTTCCTGGAGCGGGGGATCGACCCGGTCAGGGTGCGCGTGGACTTCGTGCAGGCGATGGGAATCGACGTCTTCCTGGGATTCCGCATGGGGACGATGGCCGGGCCGCCGCCGGAATACACGCACTCCGTGCCGTTCTGGCGCGACCATCCGGAGTTGCGCTGCCAGGACAGCGACGGCCGCACGGTGGCGCGGCTGAGCATGGCCTACCCGGAGGTGCGCCGCTTCTACGTCGACCTGCTGCTGGAGCTGGCCGCCTACGGCGTGGAGGGCGTGCAGCTCATCTACACGCGGCGGGCGCCGTTCGTGCTGTACGAGCCGCCGGTGATCGAGGCGTTCCGGGCCGCCCACGGCGTCGATCCGCGCGAGCTGCGCGGCGGGGTCGACCATCGCGGCGGCGACCCGCAGTGGCAGCTCGAGTACGGGCACGACGAGCGGCTGATGGACCTGTGGGCCGGATACGTCACCGCCTTCATGCGGGAGCTGCGCCAAGCGCTGGACGGGGTGGGCGCCGGCCGCAGGGTGCGGGTGGCGGCCAACGTCTGGCCGGACGACGACACCAACCGGGCGTCAGGGCTGGACCTGCGCACCTGGGCGCGCGAGGGGCTGGTGGACATCCTGGCGCCTGCGGCCGGCGACTCCCAGCACGGCAGTCTGGAGTTCGCCTACATGCGTGGGGTGGTGGAGGGGACGGGCTGCGTCTTCTACCCCGACCTGTACCCGCGCAACATGGCCGCCCGCGACTACCTGCGGCGCGCCGCGGAGGCGTACGCCGAGGGGGCGGCCGGGGTGTCGCTGTGGGACTGCGACCGCCGCATCATCACCCGCAGCCAGTGGAACACGATCCGCCGCCTCGGCCACCGCGACGACCTGCAGCGGATGGCCGCCGAGGCGTGCGACCCGCTGATGCACCACCTGCACCTGGTCGACGGCTGGAACCCCTCGCACTACACGTAGGGATCGCGGCGAAGCACTCCCGGGAAGGAAGCGCCAGGAAGCTTGGCGTCGAAGGGTCGAGTCAGGCCGTGTCCGGGGCAACGACGCGGCCGTGGATCAGTTGCCATACGCCCGCGGCACGAGCGCACTGCGCCGCGTCAGCGGTCACCGCCTCGCCGGCGACCACCGGCAACACGGGCGTGACCATCCTGCCGTAGAGTTGCGCTCTTCGCTCTGCCCGTTCCACGTCGTGGACGCCAACCCCGTAGGAAATCTCCACGACCAGGGACACGTCGGCGCCGTCGTCACGCCGTTTCCCTCGGACGATGAGATCGGCCCACTGCAGCTCGTCGGCGTCGCTCTCCGTGATCGCGCCGCGCGCCATCCCGCTGTCCAGTATGTCCGCCAATTCTTCCTGAGTCAGGACCCTTGCCCGGCGGATCAGACGGCCGAAGTGGGCGAAAGAACGCTCGCGAAAGCGCCGTTCCAGGTCGGAGCCCTTCAGCTTCCCGACGTCATCCGCGAGACCGCGTACCGTGCGGGTCAGCGTGGCGAGCTCTTCGGCCAGCCGCGCGATCTGCTCGGCGACTTCATGGAAGCGCCGGTCGGTTTCCAGGCGCTGTTCGGCGATCTGATCCGGCAGAGCCAGCAGGCGATCGGTCAGCACCAGGCGTCGCAACTCCTCCCGCCAGTCGGGTCGCTCTTCAAGGAGGCGCGTCAGATCATGGAAGTCGGCAACGGTAAAGGGCATCGCGGTGCTCCGTCTTCATCGTATACGGCCCATTCCGGTCCGCCCAGAGTCTCCTATGGTCATCTCCCATGGTCGCCGGCGGCTGCCTCAGAGCGCGGCGGCCACCAGGTCGCCCACCTCGGTGGTGGAGTAGCCCATCCTGCCGGCCGACATGCTCTGCATCCTCGGCGTGGTGGCTTGGATCGCGTTCTCGACCCGCTGCGACGCGCGGGCCAGGTTGTCGAGCCCCTTCTGCTCGCCCGTGACCGACAGCAGCATCCCCATGGCGGCGATGGCCGCGATCGGGTTGATCACGTTCTTGCCCGTGTATTTCGGCGCCGAACCGCCCATGCACTCGAACATGCTGCAGCCGCCCGGATCGGGGTTGATGTTGCCGCCGGCGCTGACGCCCAGGCCGCCCTGAATCATGGCGCCGATGTCGGTGATGATGTCTCCGAACATGTTGGGCACCACGACCGTGTCGTAGTACTCCGGGTTCTTCACGAACCACATGCAGGCGGCGTCGATGTGGTTGTAGTCCCGCGTCACGTCCGGGTACTCGGGTCCCATCTCGTGGAACGCTCGTTCCCACAGGTTGGCGGCGTAGGTCAGCACGTTGGTCTTGTGCACGAGCGTGAGCTGCATCTTGTCCTTGCGGCGGCGGCACAGCTCGAAGGCGTAGCGCAGGCAGCGGTCGACGCCGAAGCGGGTGGCGATCATCTCCTGGGTGGCCACCTCCTGCGGGGTGTTCTTGCGCAGGAAGCCGCCGGCGCCGCAGTACAGGTCCTCGGTGTTCTCACGCACGACCTCGAAGCTGATGTCCTCCGGCCCCTTGTCCTTGAGTGGCGTGTCCACGCCCGGGTACAGCTTGATCGGCCTCAGGTTGATGTACTGGTCGAGCTGGAAGCGGATGGCCAGCAGCAGCCCCTTCTCCAGGATGCCCGGCGTGACCTCCGGGTGGCCGATGGCGCCCAGGTAGATGGCGTCGAACTGGCGCAGCTCGTCGATCTGCTGCTCGGTGATCACTTCGCCGGTGGCCAGATAGCGGTCGCCGCCGTAGTCGAAGTCGACCCTCTCGTAGGAGATCCCCTCCAGCGGGGCCACCGCCTCCAGGACCTTGCACGCCTCGGCGGTCACTTCCGGACCGGTGCCGTCACCGCCGATGACGGCGATCTTGATCGAATCGGACAATTGTTCCTCCCTTGTGTGGGCGCGATCCTACCAGAAACGTCCCTTGGGGCGAGGCGACAGCCGGCCGATGCCCGCTCGGGCAGCCGTCACCGACCGATCCGATCAAGAGTGGCGAGGAAGTCCACTTCGTCCGTGCAGGCCAACGCCGCAGCAAGGAGCTCGGCCTCGGACGCTGCGGCGAACGCCGTCCTGGCGGAGAATCCCTCCGAGACCTCGATGCCGCGCGACCGCAGTAGCTGGCGGATCATCTCCACGCGGGCTCTCTGCACGCCCTCGTTCAGCCCTTGCGCACGACCTTCCGCGCGACCTTCCAGGCGGCCGCGCTCGAACCCGGCTCGCCGCTGCGAGCGCAGCAACGGGTCGTTGTCCGGTCCCGTTCCTTCCCGCGCGCCCAGTACGCCACCCACCCGCTCCAGCACCGCGTTCGTCTGCTCCGACGGCTCCGGTTCGTTCAGCGCCACGTGTATCTCCGCCGCCGTCCACCCCGGAACCGCGCGGCTCTCCGGCGCCTCCCGGTAGCGACCGTCCTGCAACACGTGAATCGTCAGCCCCGACCGCCGCGCACGCGGGCGGCTCGGAGACGGCGCCTCCGGCACGTCGACCCATACTTCCGGGAAGCCCCACGACTCGTACAGCGACAGTTTGCTCCGCCGCGCGTCGGTGCTGTGGTCCACTTCCAGGACCACGTCGGGAAAATCGTCCTCCCCGATCACCATCGCCGCGCCCGGCAGCCTGGAGCGATCCGGATGCAGGTACAGCGACTCGTCGGCCTGCATGACACTGTGCGGCTCGCCGCGGTCGTCGCGCAGCAACAGGTCCATTGAGCCGTAGCATTCGATGCGCGAGCCGCGTATTTGGGCGATCCGCTCGGCCAACCTGCCCAGCAGACGCGCAGGGCGTTCGTGATATGCCGTGACCGGCTCGCAGACCCACGCGGTCTCGGTGGCCGCATCCCAGTACTCCAGGCGCCGGTCGAACCGTTCCAACTCGCCGCGCGGCAGGTGCACCGGCGTGCAGCCGGGGAACGCCGGCGCCTCGGGAGCGGTGCGCGGCTGCACGACCGCGCCGTCGGCGTGTTTGGCGGGCAGTGTTTCGGCGGCGGTTGCGGAACCGGTCTCACCGGCGGCCATGCAACGAAGGTACTCACCGTCACGGGCGCATTCAACCGGGGCGGTTTCGGCTGCCGGTGCGTCTTCCCGATCCCGATTCTACTACCAGAGCCAGATTGGCGCGGTTGCGTGCATGATGGATTGACCGTACATTGGCCGTACGATGCTGAACGACTCGAATCGTCGCCGAAGTGAGCGTATCGAGGTCAGGGCAACCCCGGAGGAACGTGCGCTCATCGACCGGGCCGTAGCCGCCGCCGGTACCAATGCCACCGCATTTGTCCTGAGCAGCGTCACGACCGCCGCCCGTCGGGTGCTCGCGGATCGTAGCGAGTTCGTCCTTTCGTCCAAGGCCGCCAGCACGTGGGAGGCCATCAACGAACGGCCGGCATGCGACCTTCCCGGCCTCCGGAGACTGATGAAGCGGCCCTCGCCCTTCGTCACGGAGTGAGCGGAGCGAACCTCACTCGAAGAGTGACCGACGGCTACCTGCCACCGGCCCTGCTGACCGGTGACCACGAGTTGGAGCGGTTCGAGTGCCGTTCCCCGGAGCAAACGCTGTGGCTGCGGCGACACGCCCGCCAAGCCGCGGCGACCGGCGCGACCAAGGTCCTCGTCGGCACCCCGGTGCGGAGTATCGAGGTGGTCGCCTACTACGCCTGGTGCATGGCCAGCCTTGCCGTGGAAACCGCGCCGCGGCGGCTGCGGAAGGGAGCGGGCCGCTACCCTCAGCCGGTCGCTCTGCTCGCTCGCCTGGGAGTGAGCATTCACCACGAACGCCGAGGGTTGGGCGCCGGCTTGCTTCAGGACGTGATCGCCCGCTCGGTCGCGGTCGGTCAAGAGATCGGCTGCCGCGGCCTGTTGGTACACGCCGAGACTCCGGCGGCCCGCGACTTCTACCGGCACCTGATCCCGGAGTTTGAGCCCTCGCCCACGGACGACCTGCATCTGGTGTTGATGATGAAGGACATCCTCCGCACCCTTCGTTCCTGAGCAACCTCACTCGGCACCGCCACCGGCCGCAGTCCGGCTCTAGCGGGAACGGTCCCTCAAGAGACAAGGGGCGCGGAGTTGTAAGAACATCATCTCACCGTTAATCTTGCGGAGAGCTGTACGGTCGCGGCGTGTTGCTGGGCCGATGGCGTACTCGACGATGCGGCGGGGTTCATTGAACCGAGGTCAGGCAAGGGTGTCATTTGGGTAATGGGCGACAAATCCGCGATCGAATGGACGGACGCGACGTGGAACCCGGTGACGGGGTGTACCAAGGTGTCGCGTGGGTGCGACAACTGCTACGCGGAGCGCTTTGCGGAGAGGTTTCGGGGCACGGCGGGACACCCGTTCGAGAGCGGTTTCGATTTGAAGTTGAGGCCTGAGCGGCTGATGCAGCCACTGAAGTGGAGGCGACCGCGGATGGTGTTCGTAAACTCGATGAGCGACCTGTTCCACAAGGGGATCCCGGAGGACTTCATCGATCGTGTGTTCGAGACAATGGAGGCGGTGGATCGGCACGTGTTCCAGATCCTGACGAAGCGCAGCTCGCGGATGATGAGGTACTTGGAGGGCAGGTACGCGGGGGACGAAGCGCCGCGCCACATCTGGTGTGGTGTGTCCGTCGAGGATCAGGCTGCGGCGGTACGCATCAGACATCTGAAGAAGGCGCCGGCACGGGTGAGGTTCCTATCCCTTGAGCCCCTTCTTGGCCCGTTGGCTGAGATCGACCTTGACGGAATCGAGTGGGTAATCGTGGGCGGAGAAAGCGGTCCGAAGGCGCGCCGGATGGAGGAGCAGTGGGCTCTTGACATCCGGGATGCGTGTGAGCGGAGCGAGGTGGCTTTCTTCTTCAAGCAGTGGGGCGGCCCGACGCCGAAGTCGGGTGGGCGACTACTGGACGGCATCGAGCACAACGGCATTCCCGCGTATCCGTAGTAATTTCTTCAGGAATAGATAGGAAGATGCGTTTCAAGTGGCATCCCGATGAGCGTCCGCCTGAAATCGAGACGTCCAGCAAGGCGAAGCTGGACGTCTTCCGCACCTATCTGAGCGCCTACATCGACCGTCTGAACGTCGGCTTCCGACGTGATGTGTTCAAGCTGGATCTGGTGGACGGCTTTGCGGGAGGTGGTACGTTCCGGGACGGTGAAAAAACTATATCAGGGACGCCATTGATCATGTTGGAAGAGGTGGCCAAGGCCGAGAAGCGCGTCAATGAGCGACGAAAGAAGCCGGTCAGATTCGACTGCAAGTATTACTTCGTCGACAAGAATCAGGCGCATACGGACCATCTTCGAAAAGTACTCGACAATCATGAATATCGAGTGACGGGCGGGGACATCAGTGTCTACACAGACAGGTTCGAGAATGTAGCGAATAGAGTCATTTCGGAGATAGCGCGACGCCAGCCGTTTTCCGGCCGAGCTATTTTTCTCCTTGATCAGACAGGATACTCGCAGGTAGATCTCGATCTAGTCGCACGAGTCTTTAGGGAGTTGAGAGAAGCCGAGGTCATATTGACCTTCGCGGAGGAAGTGTTCACCAGATTTCTCGATACTCCGCAGACCCGCAATGCGGCCAAGCGTGCGCTTAACTATACCGATGCGCAGATTGACGAGCTGATCGGATGGAGGGATGGCGATGGTGGGCGAGCCGTCGTTCAGAGGACGCTGCTGAGCCACACGCTTCACTGGACCAAGGCGACTTTCTTCACGCCGTTCTTTATTCGTCCCGCGCAGTCTCGGCGGGCTTTGTGGTTCCTGCATCTGTCGCGACACCCAACGGCAAGAGACGTGATGGTACAGCAGCATTGGCGTAGCAGGAACACATTCGTGCACTTCGGCAAGGGCGGCTATGGAATTTGCGGCTGGGACGGGCTGCGGCATGAGGAGACGTTGCCTCTGTTCAACTTCGACGACGTAGACGGTCAACGGGTGCGCGATCAGTTGCGGCAGCCGTTGCTCGAGGAAATATACAAACTGACAGCGAAGGGTTCAGTGAGCATGGAAAGACTTCGCTATGCAGTGGCAAATGACACCGCGGCACGGTTTGATGACGTGGACGAGATAGTGCGAGGGTTTGCCGGGGCGAAGCAGATAGAGATCACGACACGTGATGGGAAACCTCGTCCGCGTGCGCGGAATCTGTCACCATCCGATCTCATTGCAAGACCTACCTCGCTGATATTGCCAGGCTTCTCGCTTATGGAAAATCTACCTCGTAAATAGGCGAGACCAGCGGGAACAGTCGAGGATGCCTGACGAGATCATCAAGGAACTATGGCAGATCAAGGACAGCATCGCGCGCGAGCATGGGTATGATGTCAAGAAGCTTGTTGCTCATCTCCGAAAGCGAGAGCGGCTGGCAGGTCAGCGGATCGTGGATCTGAGCGTCCGGCGAGGGAAGGACGACCAAGGCGCCCCACCGGACTCGTCAGGGCACGGATTGGCTTTCGGAGACGATCCAGGGCTCGGTCGGCAGTGAACTCCCAGGGTCACGTCTTCTTCTTCCCAGTCGTACCGCGGCTCAGGACCTTGAGCCCTGGGATCTTGTAGAGCTCGGCCGTCTCCCTACTGGGGTGCGGCCACCGGGTCGCTCGCCTCGCTCAAGGCGTCGCCTGCCTGAATCCGGTGCTTGGTCGTGCGTCGCCTCCGTGATGGCGATAGAGACCGCGCGGCGCTCGCCGTCGGCCACGCCGCCAAGCTGAACCACGTACTCCAAGTAGCTGTGCGACCGCTGGTCGAACGAACGCGTGAGCCGAATGCGCGGCTGGATCGACGCCACGACGCCCGATCACGTGATTTGCGTCTCGGTGCGATAGCTCATGGAGGTTCGTCGTGAGTATCGCACGAAACCGCTGGGTTACCGTTCGGTGATCCGCCCCGCGCGTCAGATCCACGCCCGGCTGGGTATAACATATGTTATAGACCTGTTGACGGCGCAAGCAGGAGATGACATGATGATCGCCGCAGGCACCCTGTGCCACGAAGCATGAGCTACGCATCCGTCGTGTCGACCGCGGTGCCGGACGAGTACCCGCTGAGGATCAAGAGCCTCCGCGGCGTCAGAGAGCTCACGCAGGGGCAGTTGGCGGATCTGATCGGCGTGTCGTACGCCACGGTCAACCGGTGGGAGAACGAGCAGTCCCGCCCGAACCAATTGGCGTGGCGGCGCATCGTCGAGCTCGAAAGCCAGACCACGCAGCGCGTCGCGGAACAGCCGGCCGCGTACGACGCGTCGAGCCCGTCGCCGACCATGGACTTCGCCGCCGATCCCAACGCCGTTGCGGCCGTCGCGGAAGCGCATCGCCTTGCCTACGGCCACCTGTTCAATCCCGCCTTCGCAACCGAGACCTCGTCGATCCATCCGCTGCCGCACCAGCGCATCGCCGTGTATGAGCACATGCTACGGCAGGTTCCCCTGCGCTTCCTGCTGGCTGACGACGCGGGCGCCGGCAAGACCATCATGACCGGCCTGTACGTGCGCGAGATGCTGTCCCGGCGGCTCATCCGTCGCGTGCTGATCGTGCCGCCCGCCGGTCTGGTCGGCAACTGGGAGCGGGAGATGCGCACCCTGTTCCGGCTCCCGTTCCGCATCGTCGGGGGCTCCGACCTCCGCTCGGGCAACCCCTTCACGGCGCCGGACGGCGACCTGGTGATCGTCAGCGTCGACACCCTGGCCGGAAAGCGGTCGTTCGGCTGTCTCGCCGACCCGGCCACCGCACCATACGATCTTGTCGTCTTCGACGAGGCGCACAAGCTGTCGGCTCATCGCGAGCCCGACTTCCGCGTCCGCAAGACGGACCGCTACCGGCTCGCGGAGACCATCGCCGGCGCCGGAGCCGATGGCGAGCGCTGGTCGCTGCACTGGTCGGCGCAGCATCTCCTGCTGCTCACGGCAACGCCGCACATGGGCAAGGACGATCCCTACTACTTTCTCTGGCGTCTGCTGCTGCCCGACGTGCTCTCGACCGGCGATGCGTTCGACCGGTTCCCGAAGGAGTCGCGAAGCAGACACTTCATCCGCCGGACCAAGGAGGAGATGGTCCGCTTCGACGGCTCTCCGCTGTATCCCCAGCGGAACTGCGACACCCTGAGCTACGACCTGTCTCAAGGGCTGGGGAGCGAGCAGGAGCTCTACGACGAAACGACCGACTACATCCGCTATTACTACAACCGCGCACGAGTCCTGAACCGGTCGGCCGCGCGTCTGGCGATGAGCGTGTTCCAGCGACGCCTCGCCAGCTCGACGTACGCCCTGATGCGCTCGTTCGAACGGCGCATGGAGAGGATCGAGGCGCTGATCACGGACATCAGAGCGGGGCGACTCTCGGAGGAGCAACTCCTGCGCCGACAGCGAAACCTCGACGGTCTCGACGACGAGTTCGAGACGCGGACCGCCGATGAGGATGCCTCAGCCGACGGCGACGGCGAGCGCCATGAGACGTTCGAGGACCGCGTGCTGGGAGCCACCGTGGCGGTGAACCTGAGCGAGCTGGAGGCCGAGCGTCTCAAGGTCGCATCGCTCCGCGACAAGGCTCGGAACCTGCTCGCGGCAGGTGACGAGTCCAAGTTCGACACGCTGCGGGAAGTGCTCCGCGATCCGCGCTTCGGCGACGAGAAGATGATCGTCTTCACCGAGCACCGGGACACCGCCGAGTTCCTGGTGCGCCGGCTCGAAGGTCTGGGCCACGCGGGTCGGGTCGCCCTGATCCACGGCGGGCTGCCCTATCGGGAGCGGGACCGGCAGGTCGAGTTCTTTCGCCGACCGGCGACCGAAGGCGGCGCCAGCTACCTTGTGGCCACCGACGCCGCGGGCGAGGGGATCAACCTGCAGTTCTGCTGGTTGATGGTGAACTACGACATCCCCTGGAACCCGGCGCGCCTGGAGCAGCGGATGGGCCGCATCCACCGCTACGGCCAAGCGCACGATCCGGTCGTCATCGTCAATCTGGTGGCCGGCGGCACCCGCGAGGGGCGGGTGTTGAAGACCCTGCTCGACAAGCTGGAAGTGATCCGCCGGCAGCTCCGGTCGGACAAGGTATTCGACGTCGTCGGCCGGCTGTTCGAGGGCGTGTCCGTGAGGGACTACCTGGAACACGCGGTCACGGACGACGGTGAAGGCGTAGCCGAACGGCTGGACGGCCGCCTCACCGAGGAGCAGGTGCTGGCGCTGGCGCAACGGGAGCGGGTGCTGTACGGGGAGGGCGGAGAGGTGCGGCGGCGCCTTGCCGATCTGGCGGACGAGGCCGAGCACGAGCACTACCTCCGGCTGCTGCCGGGCTACGTGCGCCGCTTCGTGGAGAAGGCCGCGCCGCTGCTCGGCGTGAGGATCGAAGGGGACCCGGACACGACGTTTGCGCTGGCGCCGCGCCGTCCCGGCGCGGCCGACGCCCTGCTCCCGGCCCTTGAGACCTACCCCGAGCCGGCGCGGGCTCGGCTGACCGTGTACAAGCCGGCTGACCGGGACGACGCGATCTGGCTGCACCCCGGCGAGCCGGTGTTCGACGGCATCTCGGCAGCGATCCTGAGCCGGTTCGGTCATGACGCACTGCGCGGCGCGGTGTTCATCGATCCCTACGCAACCGAGGCGTACCTGTTCCACGTCGCTCTGGTCTCCGTCGAAGCGCGGCGCACGGAGGACGACGCCGGCGGCCCGGCAGCGACCGCCGGACTGCTGGAGTCACGCCTGATCGGACTGCGTCAGGGGAACGACGGTACCGTGGAGGAGTCCCCGGTCGAGCGCCTGCTGTTGCTGCGCGGCGCCGAGGGCTTCGCGCCGAGTCGGGCGCCGCTCGCCGCCCTCGCTCGCGGAATGCTCGACGCTGCCGCCGACTTCGGTCGCCACGAAGTAGCCGAGCGGCTTGTGCAGTCCCACCGCCAGCGAGTGGCCGCCGATCTGCCCTCCCGCGTCGAGTTCGTCAACCGGGGCTTCGACTTTCAGGCCGCTGAGCTGGCCGCGATGCGCGCCCGTCTCACCGTCCAGGCACGCACCGGCACCGGTGATGCTTCGGCGGAACTGGCCAAGGTCAAGGAACGACAACGCAACCTGACGGCCACCCGCGCACGGCACGTGGCCGCACTGCACGCCGAAGCGGACGCCATCCGGTGCGGAGACGTGGAGTTTCTGGTTCACGCCCTCGTCGTACCCGCCCAGGATCCCGAGGAGACCGACCGTTTCGACGCCGAAGTGGAGGCGGTCGCCGTCCAGATCGCAATCGCACACGAAGAGCATGCCGGCGCCAAGGTGACGGACGTATCGCGGCCCGATCGGGCGAGGCGCGCCGGGTTGTCCGACTGGCCCGGCTTCGACCTGCTGTCCGATCGTGCCGACGGAGAGCGTCGGTGCATTGAGGTCAAGGGGCGAGCCGGCAGTGGAAGCATCGAAGTCAGCGACAACGAATGGGCCAAAGCGTGTAACCTCCGCGACGAGTACTGGCTCTACGTCGTCTACGACTGCGCCACGCCCCGCCCACGCCTTTTGCGCGTGCGAGATCCGTTCGCCAAGCTGCTCGTCGGCAGCCGACAATCGCTTGCGTACACCGTGACACCGGGGGCCGTCGCCGGCGCCGCCGAGTAGTCGAAAGGAAATAGTCGAGAGGAGAAATACATGGGAGCGACACAGGTCACCGTAACCATTCGCAATCCCGCCGAGCCTCACAGAACGTGGGAAGGGCTGTTTCTGGTCGATACGGGAGCGACCGATTGTCTGGTACCCAGGCCGGCGTTGGAGTCCATCGGGCTTGGGCCGAAGGGTCACCGCGTGTACGAGCTGGCCGATGGCAGCGAAGTCAAGCTCGACATCACGACGGCGGACATCGAGTTCATGGGTGAGATCGTCGGCGGAACGATCATTTTCGGCGAGCCGGACACAGAGCCGCTGTTGGGTGTCACCGCCCTCGAATCCGTCGGCATCGAGGTCGATCCCGCCAATCAGCGCCTGAAGCGGCTGCCGGCCGTGCGTCTCAAGAAACAAATCACGAGAGGACCGACGATATGACAACCGACATCCAGCAGAAGACGTGCGCTCTCTGTGGCTCCCAACACAGCTATGAAACCATGATGAGCGCGTTCACGGCCGGATATGACGACCTTGATACGCGACCGCCGCCAACCAGGAGGGACGGCATCTTCACGTTGGTACACCAGTGCCCTGACTGTGGCTATTGCGCTGCAGACGTAAGCGAATTGCGTCCGGGAGCCGAGAGCGTGGTCAAGAGCGCGGAATACCGCCGGCAACTGCACGACAAGAGGTATGATGGACTGGCGAACTCGTTCCTGTGTAAAGCGATGATCGAACGTGCGGACGGTGACTACGCAGCGGCGGCGTGGGCGCTGATCCACGCGGCATGGGCATGCGACGACGAGGGCCGTGCAACAGCGTCGGTGACGTGCCGCAGCAGTGCCGCCAACACGCTGATGGTCTCCCAGGATCGAGGACAGTCGTTCGCAGAACAGGATGGGGCAGACACCGCGATCCTCGCCGATCTCCTGCGCAGGTCGGGACGAACGGATGACGCGCGCAAGGTGATAGCCGAAGGGCAACGCGCGGACGTCGAGGATGTCATCGTCCGCGTGCTCGAATATCAATCGGCTCTCATCGACCGAGGCGACACGTCCTGTCACACGATCGGCGAGGCGTTCGAGGATCAGGAGAAGCCGGATAACTCAACGTGACGGTCTCGCCGAGAGCATGGAGATGATGTCGTGTCCGGGTAGTGTCCCGGAGCCGACGGCTGACTTAGTTCGCATTGGTGAAGCGCGAGCATGAACGGCCACGACAGGCGCCTCATTGAGGTCGCCTTTCCGTTGAAGCAGGTATCGCTCGACTCGGTGCACGAGAAGAACGTGCGACACGGGCATGTCTCGACGCTGCACATCTGGCCGGCACGGCGACCGTTGGCGGCGTGCCGGGCGGCGTTGATTGCGACGCTGCTGCCGGACCCCGGCGACTCAGGACGACGGACCGAGACTCTTGAGCGTATGGCCGGGCGCGTCGTGGAGAACGTGGATCGCCGACGGGTGAACGGCGAGCTGGTGGAGAAGGTGAAGGACGAGACGGCGGACGGCGTCCTCCACTGGGGCCGCGAGAACGACAGCGACCTGCAGTGGTTTCGGGACGCGATTCGCAACGGCTCCGGCGGGCGGGCGCCCAGAGTTCTGGATCCGTTCGCGGGCGGAGGCGCCATTCCGCTCGAAGCGATGCGCCTGGGCTGCGAGGCGACGGCGACCGACGTCAATCCGGTGGCATGGTTCATCCTCAAGTGCACGCTCGAATATCCGCAGCGATTCGCCGGTAAGACTCGTCCGCTGCCAGGGTTCGCGGTGCGCGACGCGGAGTTCATGGCCGCGTTTCTGACGGCGCGGGGATTCAAGGGGGCGAGGTTGCGGACCTTGCTTCAACGGTTCGGGCACGGCGACGTCGGCGGGATGCAACTCGACCTCGTCAACCCTGACGATCCGCTGCTGGATGCCGGTTTCGCGTGGCACGTGCGCGCGTGGGGTCGTTGGGTCCTTGCGCGGGCGCGAAGGGAGCTGGCTCGGTATTACCCGACCTACGCGGAGTTCGTACCGCTGAAGCGCGACATCGAGTACGATCCGCGGTCCGCGCGACTCCTGGAGACCGATGCCGAGGGTCGCTTGGTACTCGATCCGCTGAACGCCGAATTCGACGCCGCGTATCTCGGCGACCCGCGGAATCCGCGCTGGATCGCCAAGCCCACGGTTGTCTATCTGCACGCGCGCACGGTCACATGCAAGCAGTGCCGCGCTACGCTGCCGCTGCTCAAGACTCGTTGGCTGTGCAAGAAGGACCGCAAGCGCGTTCTATTGACGGTGGAGTCGGACGCTTCACAGGCCGGCGTCGTATTCGGAGTGCAGACCGACGTGCCGCAGAGCGGCGGCAACGCGGCGCAGCGGCGCGAACACGACAAGCGTATCGGGGCGGGCACCATGTCGCGCACCGGCGCCACCTGCCCATGCTGCCGCGCCATCATGACCATGGAAGACATCCGCCTGGAAGGACGATCGGGACGGTTGGGCGCGGTGATGACGGCGGTGGTCGTCGATGGTCCGCACGGCAAGGAGTACCGCTTGCCGACTGACCACGAACGTGCGGCGGCGGATGTGACCGAGGAGCAGCTTCAAGCCGTCTATGCGGACATCCCATTTGGCTTGCCCGAGGAACCGCTGGCGGGCAAAGAGGCTCTTGGGTTTCGCGTCCCGCTGTACGGTTTCGACACGTGGAGAAAGCTGTTCACCAATCGCCAGCTCCTGGCGCTCGGTGCGTTCATCCGGGCGTTGCGCAGCATGCCGCAGCATCTCACCGACTATCCACCGATGTGCAGGGAATCGATCGTCGCGTTGTGTGCGCCCATCATCAGCCGCATGGCCGACCGGGGGAGCACGCTGGCGACGTGGACCAACGATCCCGAGAAGATCAGGAGCACGTTCGCGCGATTCGCCTTGCCCATCACCTGGGACTTCTCCGAGTACGCGCCACTCTCGGACACCACGGGCGGCTTCCTGCAATCCGTCGATTGGGTGTTCAAGGTCTGCGAGCATCTCCAGAACAGCGTCGACACGGCTCGTAGCGGCACTGTCCTGCTGGGATCGGCAACCACGTGTCAGGTTGCCGACGTCGATCTGGTGGTCACCGACCCGCCTTACTACGACGCGATCCCGTACTCCGACCTGATGGATTTCTTCTACGTCTGGCTGAGGCGGGCGCTGGCCGGCCTGTCCGCCGAGATCGACGCCGCATTCTCCGGTGCGCTTGGTCCCAAGTGGGATCACGACGCCGGCGATGGCGAGCTGATCGACGACGCGAGCCGGTTCGGCGGTGACCGAGCGCGGTCGAAGCAGAACTACGAAGATGGCATGGCGCGTGCGTTCGGCGCCTGCCATTCAGCGCTGCGGCCGGAGGGTCGGATGGTGGTGGTATTCGCCAACAAGCACCCCGACGCCTGGGAGACGCTGGTGGCGGCCCTGATCCGCGCTGGCTTCGTCGTGAACGGCTCGTGGCCCATCCAGACGGAGCGAGGAAACCGCAACCGGGCGATCGCGTCCGCCGCTCTGTCGTCGTCGGTGTGGATCGTCTGCAAGAAGCGGGCGGCTGCCCGCCCCGGATGGGATAGCAGCGTCCTCGACGAGATGCGCACGAACATCGCGGAGAGGCTGCGCGACTTCTGGGACGCGGGCATTCGCGGGCCGGACTTCGTGTGGGCGGCGACCGGGCCGGCTCTGGAGGCATTCAGCAGGTACCCCGCCGTGAAGAAGGCCAACGCTCCGAACCAGCTCGTGACGGTGTCGGAGTTCCTGCGCGAGGTACGGCGGATGGTGGTCGATTTCGTGGTCGGAAGGGTCCTTGCGGACGACGGCAGGGAAGCCGCAACCGGTCTGGACGACGTGACCACGTACTACCTGCTGCATCGTCACGACTTCGGCATGGGCGAGGCGCCGGTGGGCGGCTGCATCCTCTATGCGCTGTCCTGCAACCTCTCCGACTCCGCCCTGGTCCACCGGCACGACCTGCTGTCTCAATCGGGTCGTGGGAGGCCGGATGAGGCGGAGGGCGACGACACAGCCGAGGACGAGGAACGAACGGAAGGTGGCGGCGCCAAGGTCAGGCTCAAGGCATGGAGCCGGAGGCGAGGCCGCACCCTCGGCCTGGAAGCGCCGGGCGGGAGGCCCCCGCCGCTCATTGATCAGGTGCATCGGTTGATGCATCTGTGGCGTGCCGGGGATCAGGTCAAGGTCGACGACTACCTCGACGACCGTGGCTTGCTGCGCAGCGCGCTGTTCAACCGCATCCTGCAGGCGCTCATCGAGCTGGCCGACGCCGGCTCCGACGAGCGCTCGCTGCTCGAAGCCTTGAGCAACCACGTGGCCGGCCGTGGTGGTATAGGCTATCGCCAGAAGGAGTTGCTGACCAGTTGACTACTCTACGGTATCGCCAGCGACTCCGTCGGTGGGGCCGTCGCGTTTCGGTTGCTCTCGATAGATTGGGATTCGGAGGATAGCCATGACCGTGCCCGCAATCCATCCGGGAGAACACATCGCGGAAGAACTGAGGGTGCTCGACATGAGCGTCGCCGCGTTCTCGGGGAGGATCGGGGTGCCTGTGAAGCGAATTACCGGGATTCTCGACGGACATGTTTCCATCGACCGGTCCGTGGCACGGAGGCTGGCCTGCTTTTTCGATACCACTGCGGAGTTCTGGTTGAATCTGCAGAGCCGCTACGAGCTACGGACTGCGACGAAGAAGAGGCAAGGGAGTCGATTTCGCGCGAACGCTCATCGCGTACGGCAAGGGTAGCGGAAATGATCACGTCGCTTCGAATGATCAATTTCAAGAACTTTGTCGACGAAACGCTGCGCCTCGGCCCGTTTACGGTAGTCGTGGGACCGAACGCCAGTGGCAAGAGCAACATCCGCGACGCGTTTCGCTTTCTGCACGGCATCGGCCGCGGTTACACGTTGATGGAAGTCGTCGGCGGGAAATGGGGGGTCGGCGGTCAACGCGAATGGGATCCGATCCGCGGCGCGGCGATGGAGATTGCCCGTGTCGATCATCCCACGTCGGCGCCTTCGACGTTTTCGTTTCACGTCGACCTGACCGCGGCCGACAAGCCCGTATCCTACTCCATCGAGATCGGGTTTGATCCGCGTCCTCTCGGGTTCCGGGTGCTCCGGGAGGCACTCCGCACCGAGTCACGGACGATCTACGAAACGATGAAGGTCAAGGATGACTCCCATTGGGTCCGCTGCGGCGACGGTGCCCAAATCGAGTTCGGCCCGTTGCAGCCGGCTCTGACTCAGCTCGATCTTCGTAAGAGTGCGTGGCCGTCCGCAACGTTATCCGAATTGATGGACTTGGGGGTGGCCCAGGTTCTTGCGGGCATGCGCTTCTGGGATCTGTCACCTGAACTCATGCGAAGTGGCGCGTTTCCCGGTACTCCGCTCGGGGATCGGGGAGACAGCCTGTCGGCCGTGTTGGAGGACCTGTGCGCCGATGGCGACAGACGAGATGTGCTGGCAGCATGGCTGCAGGAACTCACTCCCATGGAAGTGTCCGGCTTTGAATTCCCGCATGATCCGCGGGGCCTCGTGCACCTGATGCTCCGCGAGACGAACGGAAGGAGCATATCGGCAGACAGCGCCTCGGACGGCACATTGCGCTTCCTCGCGATGCTGGCGGTGCTGCTCGGCAAGGACCCGCCGGGCCTGTGTTTCTTCGAGGAGATTGACGTCGGGATTCATGCTGCGCGCCAGTCGCTGTTGCTGGAGCTGGTCGAAACCCAGGCCGTGAAGCGCGGCATCCAGGTGGTGACGACCACTCACTCCCCGGAACTGTTGACCTACGCGAACGACAGCACGTTCGAATCGCTGTCGGTTGTCTGCCGTCCGGAAGACGCCCACGATGCGGTCATCCGCCCGGTGGCCGAGTTGCACGACGCCCGCGAGTTGCGCAGGTCAGGAGGCGGACTGGGGCCACTTCTTGCTGAAGGCTGGATGGAAACCGCGGTCGCCTTTGCCGAAGACGATGAAGACCACGGAGATGGCTCGTGAGAGTGCTCGTCATTCCCGATGCGGCGGTCCGTTCGCTATGAGGAGAACACTGACACCATGAACGGTTCACGACGACCCGCAAGCCCGTGGCATGACGTCGTGCAGCTCCGCGACGACCTGAAGACCGGCGAGCTGTCGCTGGCCGTGTTTGCCGCCGACCTGTACGACGTGGTGATGCAGCAGGGGCAGCGGCCCGTGTACGAGGATCCGGCCGAGTTCTTCGCGCTTACCTATCCGACGTTCAATCTGCGCGAGTTGGTCAAGGAGGTGGCGCTCCGCCTGGCCGGACGCAGCGACAAGGCGTACCGAAAGCTCGCCGTCAACTACGGCGGCGGCAAGACCCATACGTTGATCGCGCTCCGCCACCTGGCGCATGCCTCAGCCGCGCTGTCCGGCCTGCCGGCAGTGCAGGAGTTCGAGGCGCACGTCGGGTTCAGGATGCCGCAGGCGCGCGTCGCGGCGCTGTGCTTCGACAAGATCGACCTGGAGACGGGCGTCGACACGCCGGGGCCGGACGGTAGTGTGCGGAGGCTCCGGCATCCGTGGAGCGTGCTGGCCTGGCAACTCGCGGGGGCCGACGGGCTGCGCCTGATCCACGCGGACGGCACGGACGCCGAACGGGAGACCTCGCCGGCGGAACCGTTGCTGGCGGAGCTGCTGGCACGACCGCAGGCCGACGGTCTCTCGACGCTGGTGCTGCTCGACGAGGTGCTGATGTATCTCCGCGCTCAGGCGGAAATCGACCCGAGCTGGCGCGGCAGGTTGATCGGCTTCTTCCAGTACCTGACGCAGGCGGTGGTCAAGGTGGACCGCTGCGCCATGGTGGCGTCGCTGCTCGCCTCCGATCCCCGCAGGCATGACGCCCTCGGCAACGAACTGCTGAGCGACGTGTCCGACGTGTTCGGCCGGCAGATGGAGGAAGATGCGAGCCCGGTCGGCAAGGAGGACGTGGCGCAGGTGTTGCGGCGGCGCTTCTTCACCCCGGAGTCGATACGCGATCCTGCCGTGTTCCGGCCACACGTGGCGGCGGCCGTGGGCAGCATCGCCGGGCTCGACGAGCAGATCGCCAAGGAGCAGGGGGCCGCCGAGCAGCGCTATCTCGACAGCTATCCCTTTCACCCGGAGTTGACCGAGATTTTCTACGCCCGGTGGACGCAGCTCGACGGATTCCAGCGCACGCGCGGCATCCTGCGGACGTTCGCGATCGCCCTGCGGGATGCCGAGCGATGGGATACCGGCCCGCTGATCGGGCCGAACGTGTTTCTGAGCGCGCCGGGACAGGGCGACGCGGCCGAGGCTGCGAGCGAGTTGGCCTCCTTCGCCAGCGTGGACGCCGACTCGGGCGCCCACCAGGAGTGGCGTCCGATCCTCGAAGGGGAGCTGGCCAAGGCGCGCGCGATCCAGGCGGACGCCGCCCGTCTCCACCACCGGGAGTTGGAGCAGGCGGTGATCGCCGTGTTCCTGAGCTGTCAGCCGACCGGCCAGAAGGCATTGACGCTGGAGCTGCTGGTGCTGCTCGGCGCGGGGAACCCCGACCGGATCGAGCTGGAGACGGGGCTGCACCGGTGGACGGAGGTGTCGTGGTTCCTGGACGAGGTGGAGGTGGCGACGGGTGGCGACGACTCCGGGACCGGTCGCCGGTTGCCGAAGGCGTGGCGATTGGGCAACCGCCCCAACCTGCGGCAGATGCATCACGACGCCTGCCGCAACCGGGTGCCGCCCGCGCTGGTCGAGTCGCAGCTCGTCGACGCCATCGAGAAACAGCGGACGCTCACGTCCGGCGCCGCGGCGGCCGGCGCGAGGGCGCACACCCTGCCGGCGCGCCCGCGGGACATCGCCGACGACGGGGAGTTCCACTATGCCGTGCTCGGCCCGCGGGCGGCCTCGGAGGCGGGCAAGCCGAGCGCGGAGGCGCGCCGATTCATCGAGCAGACCACGACGCCGGACCGCGAGCGGGTCCACCGCAACGCCGTCGTCCTCGCCGTGCCCTCGCGCGACGGTCTCGACGCGGCGCGGACGCGGGTGCGGGAATACCTCGGCTGGGAGGAAGTCCGCACGCAGTTGCAGGATCAGCCGATCGACCCGCTCCGCGAGCAGATGCTCGCCACCGAGATTGCGGCCGCCAGAAAACGCGTCCCGGATGCGATCAGGTCGGCCTACTGCGTGGTCGTGACCGTCAACGAGAGCGGCGCCGTCCACGCGTTCCGGGTCGTGGTCGGCGACGAACCGCTGTTCGCCACCATCAAGGGCGATCGGCGGTCGCGCATCCAGGAGACCGCCATCAGCGCGGAGGCGATGCTGCCCGGTGGCCCCTACGACCTGTGGCGCGAGGATGAGCAGTCACGCCGCGTCAAGGACCTGGTCGGTGCCTTCGCGCAGTTTCCGAAGCTGCCGAAGATGCTGCGGACACGGGAGATACTCGACACGGTCACGGACGGCGTGGAGGCCGGCATCTGGGTGGCTCGCGTCGTGCGTCCGGATCGAACGGTGCGGACGTTCTGGCGCACGGCGATCGACGGACTTGCGCTCGACGACCCCGCTCTGGAGCTGCTGCTGCCGGAAGCCGCAACGCTGAGCGGCATCGAAGCCGATCTGATCGGGCCGGGCACGCTCCCCGGACTCTGGGAGTCCGAGGCGATCACGGTTCAGGACGTGTACGACTATTTCGCCGGCGGCCACACGGTTGCGCTGCCGCGAGAAGGCTACGAGGAGACCCTCGCCATCCCCAGGTGCGAACCCGCCAACGTCGACGCCGCTGTGCTGCAGGCGGTCGAGCAGGGCCTGGTATGGCTGACCAGCGGACCAGCGTCGCTCCTGAGCGAGCCGGTGCCGGCCGGCGTGCTCAGCGCCGCCGCAACGCTGCGCCCGCCGCCCCCGCGGATTCCGGTCGACGAGATGATGGCCGAGTCCATCCCCGAGGCCTGGCAGGACGACAAGACCAACGCCTTGGCCGTCGCCACCGCACTCTCCACGAGGCACGGCGCGACCCTGCCCTGGCCGACCGTGCGCGCGCTGATCGACGACGCGATCCGCGCCCACTGGATCGAGCTCGACGCCACCGGCGCCGCGTGGCCATGCGACTTCGCCGGTGCGCGGCACGTCCTCCTGGTAGTCCCGGCCGGCGACAAGATCGGTGACGGAGGTCGGCAGCCGGACAACAATGCACGGCCGGGGCTGCTCGCCGCCGAGGCGATCCTCGAAGCTAACGGAGTCCAGGACTTGGCGGACCAAATTCCCGAGATCACCAAGGCCGCCATCGGCAACGACCTGAAGTTCAACGTCCGCGTCGAGTTCGGGGGCGAGGAGCCTCCCTCAGCCGAGGCCGTGGAGCGAATCAACGCGTTGCTGGCCGACGTATCGGATACGCTGAGACTCCAGTGAGTGAGTTCTGATGACGTGCAGCATTGACGGATGTCTCGGCACCTACGAGTCAGGTAGCACGGTGCACACGATACGGCACGCTGGGCAGGTGGTAGCGATTGACCGCGTTCCGGCTGAGGTCTGCAACGTATGTGGAGACGTGCTGCTGAAACCGGACACGGTACGCAGGATCGAATGCCTGCTTAGCGAACGCGCCATGGCAGGCGATCGGCCGGTCCGTGGGGTCCCGTTCAGCGGGGAGCATCGTGTGATCGAGTTCGTGGTATCATGAAACCGAGACTCTACCTCGAGAGTTCTATCGTCAGTTATCTCACTTCAGATCCCAGCACCGACATTGTCACCGCTGCGCGCCAAGCACTCACCAGGCAGTGGTGGGACGAGAATCGATTCGACTACGAACTCTATGTCTCCGAATTCGTTCTTGATGAAGTCCGGGCGGGTGACTCCCAAATGGCGGCGCGGCGGCTCGATGCGCTCGCCGGTATCGCCGAAATCGAACTCAACGATGCCGCTGCCGAGCTTGCCGCGACTCTGGTCGAGCAAGGGCCGCTCCCTCCCAAAGCAGCTTTGGACGCTCTGCACATCGCAGTTGCCGTGACGGGAGGAATCGAATACCTGTTGACTTGGAACTTCGCGCATCTGGCCAACGCAACAATACGTCACCTGATCGAACGTAAATGTCGTTCTCAGGGATACGAGCCACCCGTCATATGCACTCCGGAGGAACTGTTAGGGGAGTAGAAGATGAAACAGGATGATATCATCTCGGAAGTCCGTGCCATTCGCGATCGATTGGCTTCGCAAAGAGCCTACGACGTACGTGCGCTGTATGAAGATGCAAAGCAACGCCAGCGGCGCAGCGATCGGAAGGTCGTCCGGTTGGAGCCAAGGCTGTTGGCGCGTACGGGCGAAGACACCGACTGAGGGTGGCGGAAGGATGCCTGATGATTATGGGCGAGTTGTAGCCGCTTGCTCTCGAATCAGGTCGATCAGGTCCACGCGCAGCACCATGGCAATCGCCGCCGGGGTCGACACCGATCCCTTGCGGCCCGCGGTCACTGCATCTCCCGCACCTGACGGTTCCGTCGTGAAGGACGACGGGCGCCGAGCGGGATGACGTTGCCGACGGGGGCCGTCTCGTTCTCGGGCAGGGGCGGTTCTCCTTTCTGTGCACCGATGGCGGCGACGCTGGAGAGGCCCTGCAGCGTGTCGGTGGCGTCGACCGGCTCCAGCTCGCTGTAGTAGTCGAACCACGGGAGCCCCGCCTTCGCGTACCGAGCGGCCGTCGGCGGCTTGGTCGGCGTGGCCTCACCGGTGATCGCCCGCCACTGCGAGGAGTTGACGATGCTGACGAAGCAGCGGCTCGCGTGCCGCTGGTCCCAGGCGTCCAGACCGTCCGGATCGTCGTAGATCTCCTGCTTCATGCGCCCGCCGGGGGCAAGGCCCATCTGCTTCAACGGTGCGGGAGCCGCCGCCGCCGGAGCCGGCATGTCATAGGAGGCCACCGTGTCGCGCTGCATCTGCTCGTAGCGTTCCCGCTTCATCGGAAAGGCGATGATCTGCAATCCGCCGTGCTCGCCAGCGCCGGTGAGTTGCTCTTCGACCGTATAGCCGGCACCCAGCGGCATGGCGACGAACTGGCGGATCACCCCCTTCGCCACGCAGTAGCCGTCCAGCCACGGCTGCTCCGGGACTACCAGATAGTCCTGAGGGTCGCGGTTCAGCCGCTCGACCCAGGCGTCTCCGGTGATCGCGCACATCTTGCCGGTGGCGACCTTGATCGCGAACGGGTAGTCCGTCTCGCTGTCAAACTCGATCCACAGTGCCTCGGCCTGATGCATCGGCAGCAACACGCCGCCGCGGCGCTGCCAGGCGTCCGGGAGCCGGTCCGCGTAGTCGTCCACGTGGCGCAGCCGGAACCTCCCGAGGCCGGGAGGCAGCGGGTAGTCGCGCCCGTCGTCAGGAATCCGCAGCGTGCGCTGAAATTCGATCTCGCACGTCGCGTCCGTGTGTACCTCCGGGAACCGGAACGTCAGTCGGTCGGATTCAAGGGTAATCATCTTGGGGCTTCCTCCATCCCTGTGGTGTGCTCACCAGTCGCCGTCCCGTACTTCGCGCACGACGCGGAGGATGGCGTGATCCGGCTGTTCGCGGAGCTGGCGGAGCAGCTCCGCGAACAGCTTCGGCCGGCGGCGGATGATCTCCTGCAGATCGCTGGACACCTTGCCTCCGAGCGCCAGCAGCACGTCCGGGTCTTCGCCCAACTCCTGTGCCAGCCGGATTGTCGTCGCCTCCGAGGGCGGCCCCACGTCCCCGCGCTCTATCTTGCTCAGATAGGCCGGCTCGACCCCGATCCGCTGCGCCACTTGGCGCAGCGAGTAACGGCGGTTGTTCCGCTTCAGGCGCTCGCGGGCCTCCCTGACGGTGACTCCAAAGTGAGTCATGTGTCGTAAACATGACACGTATTGGGATAGGAGTCAACCCGGCTTCTGCGGTCCTGCGGCGGCGGTCTCGACTGATGCTCGCGTCGGATCGGCAGGAGAGCCCTGCGGGCGGAGACGGCGGGACCGCGCCGCAGCGCGCGTCCTATGCTCCGAGGGACCCTTGAGGACCCTACAGGAGGTATCCATGGCTGACGCATCGACCGCGACGAACCACAGGACGCCCGGCTACGAACGCTGGCCCGAGCAGCCGCGCCGGCGGCTGGTGACCGAGGAGTACGAGTACGAGTTTCCGTTCCACTACGCCAACGTCACCGTGAACCGCCGGTTCTACCGGGGGAGCGAGTTCCACGGCGTGGAGATGAACGTGGTCAACTCGCCCAACGGCGTCGAGGGCTACACGCCGATGGCCGCCGACTCCATCGTCGTCGAGGAGACCCATCCGATCGTCCGCATCGCCGTGATCGGCAGCGCCTGCACGCCGCCGGGCTACGTGCAGATCGAGTGCGACGTCCTGCCGGAGTGGCGGCAGCCGCCCGAGCTCGAAGGCGTGATGCCGGTGCGCATGCGCGCCGCCGACCTGTGGGGCGGCCACCTGCGCGTGGACCAGTGGTACTCCCGGGACGAGCGGCCGGCCGACGACTTCAAGGGGGTCGCCTACGACCCGCTGCCGGAGGCGACGCGCGAGCGCTATCCGTTCCTGAGCGAGGGCTCGCAGAAAGCCCACTACCGGGAGTTCCCGCACACCGGCATGTCGTGCGCGATCTTCGAGACGCCGCCGAGCCGCAGGATCACGGTGATGGGCGGTAGCCAGCCGCCGGGCTGGCCGACCGACAACTACCCGGACGACCAGCACTACTCGTTCCGTACGCTGCGCACGACCATCCGCCTGCCGGACGGCGGTTGACGGGGCCGCGATCGGTATACTGCCGACGGGACGTACCGATCGCACCATGGCCAATCCACGCAGGACAGCGAACAAGGGACGCAAGCGACGGCCGAGTGAGGGGCCGCCGCCGCTGCACGGTTGGAGCTCGACCGACGAGGACGAGATCAAGCGCCGCCAGTGGCGCGGGCGCACCGAGATCGACGAGGTACATCCGGTCGACGAGCACGGCCACCCCTTCGGGGATTATCGCGTCACGTCGTCGAGCGGCAGCAGCTACGTCGTCGAGATCCGCTCGCTCCGCGAGCGCATCAACTCGTGCGAGTGCCGGGATTTCCGCGTCAACCAACTGGGAAGCTGCAAGCACGTCGAAGGGGTGGTCCACCGTCTGACGGCGGGGCGGGAACGGCAGGCGCGCCGCGGCACGGCCAGCGGCCGCATCGAGATCTTCCTGGACGAGCGGGACGGGCGTGACCTGCGTATGACCACGCCGGCGCCGATCGCGGACTCCAGACCTGCCTTCGTGCACGAGGCCCAACGACTCTACGCGAACCTGCGCCGCGGTTCGCAACGGGCACTCCAGGCTCTGGAAGAACTGGCCGGAGCCAACCCGGATTGCCTGCGCGTCTCGCGCCGACTGCAAAGTTGGGTTGCCGCGCGGCGGGCGGGCCGGCGCCGGCAGCGCGAGCATGACCGCCTCAAGGCGACTCTGACCGACGGCGCGTCCGACGCCACCCTGCTCAAGCAGCCGCTGCTGCCGTATCAGGTCGACGGCGTGCTGCACCTGGCGTTTCGGGAGCGCGCGCTGCTCGCCGACGACATGGGCCTCGGCAAGACCGTGCAGGCGATCGCGGCGTGCGCCCTGCTGCACAAGCTGCGCGGCATCGAGCGCGTGCTCGTGGTGTCGCCCGTGTCGCTGAAGGCGGAGTGGGAAGAGCAGATCGCCCGTTTCTCCGAGTTGCCGGCGTACGTGGCAGTCGGCAATCGGCTCGCACGGCGCGCGGCGTACCGCAACGGCGCCTTCTTCACGCTCTGCAATTACGAGCAGATTCTCATCGACGGCGACGACATCCTCGACCTCCTGCAGCCGGAGGTCGTCATCCTGGACGAGGCTCAGCGGATCAAGAACTGGCAGACCAAGACCGCCAACGCGGTCAAACGGCTGCGCAGTCGCTACGCGTTCGTTCTCACCGGTACCCCTCTGGAGAATCGCATCGACGAGATCTACTCCATCGTCGAGTTTCTGGACCCCGAGCTGCTCGGTCCGCTGTTCCGCTTCAACCGGGAGTACTACGAGCTGGACGCCAAGGGCCGACCGGTCGGTTACCGGAATCTCGAGCAGCTCGCCGATCGGATCGCCCCGGTGATGCTGCGGCGGCGCAGGGAGGAGGTGGAGAGCCAGCTCCCGAGCCGGATGACGAAGACCTTCTTCGTTCCCATGACGGACACCCAGCTCGCCGTGTACGAAGATTACGAGTTCCGGGCGCGGCGCCTCGCGGCGCGTGCGCAGACCCGGCCGCTCACCAAGGAGGAATTCGAGCTGCTGCAGAAGCTCCTGGCGTGTATGCGCATGATCTGCGACACCCCCACCATTCTCGACCGCGAACGCCACGAATGCCCCAAGCTGGACGAGATCGAGCGCCTGTTGCCGGATCTGCTCAGCGATCCGCAGCGCAAGGTCCTGATCTTCTCCGAGTGGGTTCGGATGCTGGAGCTGGTGCGCGAGTGCGCCGTGACCGCCGGCGTCGAGTTCGCCTGGCACACCGGCTCCGTTCCGCAGGTCCGGCGTCGTGCCGAGATCCACCGCTTTCGCGAGGACCCGGAGTGCCGGCTGTTCCTCTCGTCGGAGTCGGGCGGTGTCGGGCTCAACCTGCAGGCGGCCGACACGGTGATCAACGTGGACCTGCCGTGGAATCCGGCCAAGCTGGAGCAGCGCATCGCGCGCGCGTGGCGCAAGCATCAGACGCGGCCGGTCACGGTCATCAATCTGGTGAGCGAGAAAACCATCGAGCACCGCATGCTCGGCTTGCTGGACGCCAAGCAGGCGCTCGCGGACGGCGTGCTCGATCGGCGCGGCGACCTTGCGGAGATCCGCATGCCCACGGGCCGCGCCGCGTTCATGGAGCGGCTGAACGCGGTCCTGGGTACGGACGGCGAACGGGAGGACGCCGCCGTCGTCGAGCCGGAGCCGCGTCCGGCGGTCGAGCGGCTGCGGGACGACCTGGTGGCCCGCCACGGCGCGTCGCTGCAGCGCATCCTGGTGGATGACGATGCAGATCAAGCCGAAGATCGGAAGACGATGCTGGTGGTGCTGGACGTGCCGGCGGCAAGCGCCGCCGAGGAAGAGAGCCGCCTTGCCGACGCCATCGGCATGCGCGTGAACGTGGTCGATGCCGCCACCCATGAAACTCTGCTGCGCCTCGCGCGGAACGGGCTGATCACCATGTCCGCGGAGCGGATGCGGGAGATTCACCCCGCTCCCGGGGCCGCGGAGGAGCGTGCCGCCGCACACGCGGCTCGGGCACGCTCGCTCGTGGAGCAGGCGACCCACAAGCTCGGGGCTGCCGCGCTGCTCGAAGGTGCCGGCTTCGCGGAGGAAGCGCAGACGCCCGCGCTGGAGGCAGCGCGGTTGGCGGTCGGCGCGCTGGCCGCATCACGCGGCGAGCCGGAGCCGGACGACGCCGACGCGGCCGCGGCGTTCGTGCTGCGGGAAGGCCCGGAGCCGATCCCGGACGGCCTGCCGCACGAAGCGATACGCATCCTGTCAGGAGAACCGGCCGCAGACGTCGTCGCCCCGGTGCGGGAGTTGGCGGAGCGCGTCTCATTGATCGTCACGGACGCGGGTCACTCGGACGGCGCGTCCTCGACCGCGAAAGAGTAGAGGCTACAGTCGCGCGAGAAGAAGCGCAGCTTGGCGCCGCGGGCCAGCACGTCCCGCGGCAGCCCGGCGCGGCCCTTCCAACGCACGGCGTGGCGCGTCGCGTCGCCGCGGAAGGGCCGGCACGCCTCGCGTTCGTAGCCCGTGACGACGCGGTCGGCGGCGTCGGCAAGCTCGACCTCCACGTAACCCTTGGGGCCGCACCGCGCGTTGACGATCAACTCCGAGCCGGGGCTGGTGAACGGGCGGGTCACGAACAGCGCCGGCCGCACGGTGGAGTCGAGTGAGCAGAAGCCGTCGGGCCGCAGCGTCGCCAGCCCCAGCGCGGTCTTGGTGATGCCGGGCTCGTCCGGCATGTCCAGCCCCTCGCGCTCGCCGAACAGGTACCAGTCATGGTGGCAGGCGGCGCCGCCGTAGTAGATGCGGATCGCGTCGTCGCCCTGGATGACCGAGGCTCCCACCTCGACCATGTACGGGTCCCAGGAGCCGGGGCTCAGGCCCAGGAAGGTGCGCCCGCGCTCCACCCGCGTCCAGTCGTAGGCGTTGCGGCTGTACAGGAGCTGCACGTCCATCGTGTTGTCCACGGCGTGGAAGACGTTCAGGAAGCCGACGTAGTACTCGCCGGCGCGGATCACCGGCAGGGAGTAGAACCCCTCGTCCAGGTTGTCGTGGCGGTCGTCCGGCACCAGCAGCTCGCGCAGGGTCGGCCACTCGTCGAGCCGGTTGCTGTTGGTCACGAACACGCGCCGCTTGTTCATCAACAGCGGGTTGTCCGGGTAGTAGGGCGAGTTCCAGCTTCCCGCCAGGTGCACGGGCTGGTCGCGGAAGCTCAGCCGGTCGCCCATCGCCGTCTCCCGCACGGTGAGCAGGTACTGGCCGGTCGCGACGTCGGGCAGGATCATCATCTCGTCCCCCAGGCGCCGCTCGCGGATGCGCCCGACCGTGATCGGCTCCTCGCCGCCGGCCCAGTAGCGGCCGTCCGCGGAGTGCGCGACGCGGATCTGTGACTCGGTGACGCTGAGCTGCTCGGAGAGCTGCCGCCAGTACAGGGACTTGAAGCGCCTGGCCGGGTCCTGCTCCAGCTCGTCACGGAAGAAGCAGGCCACGTACACTTGGCCGTGGCGGCCGCCGCCCAGGCAGATGTTGGTCTTGCGGCCGTCGACCTCCAGGTAGTCCAGCTCGGGCTTGCGCCACTCGATGCCGTCCTCGGACTCGGCGTACAGCCAGCGGTTGTCCGTGGTCTCGAACTGGAACCCGGAGACCATGAACGCCTCCGACAGCGACTTCCGGGAGCCCTGCGCCGCCGGCTTCGCCCTTGGCGTGTTGGCCATGAACGTCCGGTAGTCCCACGCGTAGTCGCAGTACCAGCACTTGTAGAGCTTCTCGTCCGGATCGTGGGCGACGCACATGGTGCCGGTGCGGATGTAGGGGTCCTGCTCCCACGGGCGGTCCTTGCGGATCAGCGGATTGCGCGGGTGCTTGACGGGCAGGTGCATGCGCCGCGTCATGGTCTGCACCATCTCGATGATGTGGTTGTCGAAGAAGAGCTGCCGGCGCGTGCCGATGTCGATGTTCATGGGCGCATCTCCCGGACGACGGTGGGTTCGCGCATGGTAGCGTAGCGTTTCCCCGATGGCGTGGCGGCGAGGGGAGGAGATCGTCCTCCTCGATGTACTTACACTGGACAGCGTGCCGTACTTCGCGCTGCGCGCATGTCCTCCCGGCCGGCAGATCCTCCACCGGGACGTCGGGGCCGGCAAGGTCGTGTTCGCCCGCTCCATGACGGTCGTCCATGACCGGGACGACGAGGTGGCGCTGTATCAGGCCTGCGGCGGGCCCGTCATGGTCGTGGACACGGTGTGGGCCGTGGACGTGATGACCCGCGAGGGACTCGGCGGACTCGCGAACGCCGAGTGGCCGTACCTCTCACGGACCTGGACAGACACCAACGTCCTGATGCTCACGGTGCCGGGGGCGTGGCACAGCGTGTGGCTGATGTGGGAGGCGCAGACCTGGGAGTTCCGGTGCTGGTACGTGAACCTGCAGACGCCGCTGACCCGGACGGCGCGGGGATTCGACACCTCGGACAAGGCGCTCGACGTGGTCATCGCCCCGAACGGCGATCATCGTTGGAAGGACGAAGACCATCTCGAGCGCGCGGTCGACGTCGGCTGGATCTCCGCCGCCGACGCGCAGCGGGTCAGGAGCGAGGGGGAGCGGGTGATCGAGCGCGCGTCGCGGCGCGAGTATCCCTTCGACGGGAAGCTGATCTCGTGGAGGCCCGATCCTGCGTGGCCGATCCCGGAGCTGCCGGCCGACTGGGCCGCGATTGCAGGAGAACAGCCGGCGTCGTCGCCTTGACCATGCCTGATCCGTCCTGAGGTGCTCGTCGTGCTGGTCGTCGTCTACTGGCTGACGATGGACTACACCAAGCTGGGAGCGTGGATCAAGGCGATCGGAGGCAGTCCGGAAATAGCCACCATCTTCGGCATCAGGACCGACCGCATCCTGATGCTGCTGTACGCCTCCGCCGGGCTCCTGACCGGCATCGCCACCATCATGATGGTCTCGGCGTCCGGGGTCGGATCTCCGTTCTTCGGCGACACGATGCCGCTCCGGACGCTGTCGGCCGTTCTGATCGGAGGGGTAGCCCTGACCGGCGGCAGCGGCAACGTGTTCGGCACGGTGCTGGGTACGGTCGCCATCACCGTGCTCTACAACGGACTTGCCACCATGAATGTCGGCTCGAACTACATCCTGGTCATCCAGGGTCTGATGCTGGTCGTCATCGTGGCCGCCTATGCCTGGCGTGACCGGCGGCAGGTTGCAGGTGACTGACACGTCTGCGTCCGGGACCAGGCCGACGGCTCGAAGTGCAGTGCGAGCGCTGAACGCGAAGTCCGTACTGCCGATTCTGACCCTGTTCTACGTCGTGATGATCGCTGCCTTCTCGCTGGGCAACCCCATCTTCATCAGCGTGGAGAACATCGGCAGCATCATTCTCAACCTCGGCATTCCCGGCATCGTGGCCATCGGCCTGATCTTTGTCGTGCTCTCCGGTCACGTCGACCTCTCGGTCGGCTCGATATTCGCGTTCTCGGCCTACATCGCCGGGATCCTCATCCAGGAGGGAAGCGGCGTACCGATACCCGTGGGAATAGCCGTCGGAGTCCTGACCGGTGCGGCGGTGGGCGCGCTCAACGGCTTCGTGGTGACGGTGCTCGGCGTCAACTCGATCATCACGACGCTCGGCACCATGGCGATCTTCAGGGGCTTGGCTCAGATCCTGGGCAGCAACACCTATCTCACCAGAATCGAGAACGAAGCGCTGCTGTTCCTGGGACGCGGCTACCTCTTCGACTACATCCCGGTGACGTTCGCATACATGGTTGTTCTCCTCGTGATCTGCTCGCTGGTGCTGGGCTTCACCAGGTATGGAAGGCATGTGTACGCGACCGGCGCCAGCGAGATGGTCGCCAGGTTGTATGGCGTGACGACCAGGAAGATTCAGTTCTCCACCTTCGTGATCTCCGGGTTGTTCTCCGCGGTCGGCGGAATTCTGCTCATGTCACAGCTTGCGCGGGCGTCCTACACCGCCGGCGAGGACCTGACCTTCAAGGCGCTCACGGTCGTGATCCTGGGGGGCATATCTCTCTCCGGTGGGCGCGGGGCGATGATCGGGGTGCTGGTCGCGATCTTCATCGTCGGGTCCATCGCCAATGGGCTGGCGGTCGTGCATGTCCCGATCAACGCCAGGGACGCATTCACGGGACTGGTTCTGATCGGGGCGATCGTCTTCGACTCCATCAGAAACAGGAATCTTGCGGAGGCTTGACATGGCGCATGAGCACGACCCGAAGGCGAACGGCGACGCCATCCTGGAAGTCCGCAACATCAGCAAGAGCTTCGGCGGCGTCAAGGCGGTCGACGACGTGGACGTGACGCTCCACAGGAACGAGATCATGGCAGTCGTCGGCGACAACGGCGCCGGCAAGTCCACGCTCATCAAGATGATTTCGGGCGTCTACAGCAGGGACAGCGGCACGATCCACGTCAACGGGGAGCTCGCTCACATCGAGACCCCGATGGACGCGAAGAACTACGGGATCGAGACGGTGTACCAGACCGAGAGCCTGATCAAGATTCTGGATGCGCCCGCGAACATCTTCCTGGGCAGGGAGAAGGTGAGGGACGATATCCTGGGCCGCCTCTTCAAGGTCCTGGACTTCGACTTCATGAAGAGAGAGACCGAGCAACTCCTCGAGCGATTCGGCGTCACGTTGATGGACATCAAGGGCGACACCCGCGACCTCTCCGGCGGACAGGCACAGACGGTGGCGATCGGGAGGGCCGTCTACTGGGGAGGGAAGATCCTCATCCTGGACGAACCGACGAACAATCTCGGCGTCGTACAGGAGCGGAGGGCGCTGGATCTCGTGCGCAGACTGAGAGACGAGTTCGACATGACCATCATCCTGATCAGCCACAATCTGAAGCACGTCATAGAGCTCGTGGACCGGATCGTCGTGCTCCGAAACGGCAAGAAGATGAGAGAGCTGGTGAAGGAGGACACGGACATGAACGAGATCGTCTCCCTGATCACCGGCGTGACCGAGTGAACTGAGCGACCGGGTGAACTAAGCGACCGGTGCCGCCTCGGCCAGAATCCGCTCGGCTTGCTGCGCCTGCTCGGAGTCGGGGTGCATGGTGACGATCCGCTGCAGGTGCAGCCGTGCCAGCGGGTCTCCGCTGCGCGCCTGTTCGACCGCCTCCGCGAAGCCCTTCTCCTGGAAGCTGGTGTCCTTGTCGATCACCTCGAATTCGTAGTCGTGCCAGTAGTAGCGCAGGTCTTCGGAGCCGCTCCAGGCCGCGTAGACCTGGTCCCACGACAGCGGCTGGTGGCCGGACAGGTGGGGGTCGAGCATGTGGTCGGTCACCGGGGAGCCCATGCGCTGGTAGCGGTTGTCCAGCGACACGCGCAACCGGTCCGGCGTCACGTTCGGCAGGGCGCCGTGGATGGTCAGGGCGTGGAAGAACAGCACGTCCCCGAGCTGGTAGTCGGTGGACACCCAGCCGTCCGGGTGCTCGTCGGGGTCGATGCTGAGGCTGCCGGCGCCGAGGGAGAAGTGGTGGTCGACCACCCGGCCGACGCGGTGGGAGCCCGGCAGCACGGCCAGGCCGCCCAGGTCGCGCGGACAGTCGCCGACCGGATGCCAGCAGGAGTACACGTCCATGCTGCTCTGGAAGTGGACGAAGTCCTGGTGGATGGGCGTCGTGTGCTCCGTGAACTGCGGGAACCAGATGCGCGCGATCTTGTGCGGGAACGCGAACACGGGTCCGTCGATGACCTTGCCCAGCACGTCCAGGACCTCCGGCCAGTGTCCGGCGCGATGGAAGCTCTCCAGCCGGTAGACCTGGTGGTAGACGTCCACGTAGTCGAGGTCGCCTTCCGTGCAGCGCCTGTCCGGGTCGGCGATGCCGTCCATGGGATCGGTGCCGGGCACCAGCCAGCCGTTGCCGGCGATGACCTCCAGCATGTCGCGGCGCAGCGCCGTCAGCCGGCCGGGGTCGAGGAGGCCGCGGAAGAACAGGTAGCCCTCGTCGTCCATGCGCCGCCGCAGCTCAGCAGCGTCGGTCAGCGCGTCGTTGGAGACACGAAACTCGCCAAAGCTCTCGATCATGGAGCCGAGTATGCCACGAGTCCCGTTCGGTGCCGAAGGGCCTATCGCGATCCGCTGGGCAATACCTGCACGGCAAGACCGGGAACGCGGGCAAAGTGCCGCGTGTCGCCGGTCACGACATCATCGTCTCGGGACAACGCCGTCGCCGCGATGAGAAGATCCGAAGTGGGGATTGGAAGACCCGCAGCTCTCAGGTTCGCGTCGATCTCTCCGAAGATGCGCGCGACCGCCAGAGTTATGGGAATGACCGGCACCGCCGAGAGCAGCGCTTCGACGAACTCTTCGCGGCGAGCGCGCCTGGACGGCGTGTCCGCGCGCCGGCATCCGTGGAACAGCTCCGCCGCACTCATCACCGATACCGCCAGCAGGATGTCCCCGTAGCGTTCCTGCAGCTCGTCGATGAGCTGCGCCGGTGTCAGGCCGCGCCGCTCGGCGTGGATGACGACCGTCGAGTCGATCAGGAGTCCCACGGGTGCCGGTGCTCGATCGGCTCTCCGGCAAGAATTCCCAGCAGGTCGTCGCCAAAGCGGCCGTCCAGCACCACGGGCGGCCGCTCGCGGAGCAGACGCAGACACTCCGACGCACGCCGGCCGGTCGTCGCAGGAGCCGCCATGACGCAGATGTCCTCGCCGCGGCGTCGAACCAGGAACCGATGGCCCCGCTCGACTTCATCGAGCAATCGCGAGAAGGAGCGGCTGGCCTCGGTAGCGGAAACCCGGTGCAGGCCACGCGGTGTGTCTGATTCGGCTACCATTTGTCTGATTTTCTTCGCTGGGTGTCGTCGTGTCAATTGTGTGCGAGGGCTCGGATTGACGCACCGGCTTCCTGTACCGTGAGGAGTACGACCGGCTACCATGACGATCATCGCACCTGCAGCCACGTCCCGTCCCGCCGCCCCGGCGTCGCTCGACCAGATCCGCCCGCGGCTGGCTGCGTTCTGCGCCGGCCACGGGATCACGAGAGCGATCGTCTTCGGTTCCTACGCGCGTGGCACGCAGACCCGGAGGAGCGATCTCGACCTGGTGATCGTAATGGACACGCAGAAGCGGTTTCTCGACCGGTATGAGGACGTCAAGGACATCCATGATCACCTGCCGGGCATACACGTGGAGATGCTGATCTACACCGAGGAGGAGTTGAGCGCGATCGCGCATCGGCCGTTCATGCGGCAGATACTGCGGGAGGGCGTTGTCGTTCATGAGTGAGGAAAAGAACCACGCCCAAGCCGTGCGGTGGCTGGACACGGCGCGCGGCGACCTCGCGACGGCCCGCGTCCTGCTGTCCAACGAGCGCTACGCGCACGCCTGCTTTCACGCACAGCAAGCTGCCGAGAAGTCGATGAAGAGCCTGTGGCATTCGCTCGACCGTGACCCCTGGGGTCACTCGGTGCGCAAGCTGATAGACGATTTGAAAGGACTCCACCCGGACTACTACGCCCGGTTGCAGGACGCCGTGCCCATGGCCGCCGAGTTGGACCGCCTTTACATCCCGACTCGGTATCCGAACGGCTTGCCGGACATCCTCCCTGACCAAGCGTACTTCGAGGGTGACGCGGAACGCGCTATCGCCATCGCGGAGCAGTTGATCGACCGCGTAGAGCAGCTCCGCGGTCAGACCAGCCCGCCGCCCGCTGGAGATCCGACGGAACCGCGCGAAGCCCCGCCGGGCGACGGCGGACCTTGACACGGGTTCCCTCGCTTCTACGCTACCGGGAGAGATCCCGATGACGTACGAGTATGAGGAGCTTGGCAACGGCGTGGCGGTTCCGAGCGTGCGCATGGACCTGAGCGGCTCGAACGGGCCGCGGGCCGGCAGGCGGATCAGGGACCGGATCTTCGAGATCGTCGACTGCGAAGGGGCTCTGCTGTTCCGCGACGCCGGGATCGACGGCCCGCGCGGGTATGCCGGGTTCCTGGCGGCGATCGGCTTCCGCCACCACTCCTACGTGGGCGGCACGGCGCCGCGCACGGACCTGGGCCGCGGCGTGTACACGGCGACCGACCTGCCACCCGACACGACCGTGATGATCCACCAGGAGATGAGCTACCTGGACGACGTGCCCGACTACGTCTCCTTCTACTGCCACGTGCCGCCCGGGAACGGCCAGAAGACGAACCTGATCGGCGACATGCGCCGGCTGTCCGCGGAGCTGCCGGATGAGCTCAGACGGAAGTACCACGGAAGGCGCGCCCGCCTGCGCCGCACGCTGCGCACCGAGGGGAGCGAGCGGGTGGTCTCCCGCAGGGAGAGGAGCTGGCAGGAGGTCCTGGGCACCGGCGACCGGGGGGAGGCGAGGGCCATCGCCGTGCGCAAGGGCTGGGACCTGACCTGGACCGCCGACGACTCGCTGATCTTCCTGCAGGAGCCGGCGCGCTTCTTCCGGCCGCATCCCGTGCACGGTGAGATGTGGTGCAGCCAGGGCCTTCACTACCAGCCGACGGGCCGGCGCCTGGTCGCCGAGCGCGACGGCAGGATGGGAGACGCCCTGCGGATCGCCACGGCCATGCGGGACGAGCCGGACACCCTCGATGCCATGGTCATGGAGGACGGCAGCGAGGTGCCGCCGGAGGATTGCGCGGCCTGGTTCGAGCTCTGCTCGGCGGCGCAGGTCTCCTATGCGCTCGGCCGGGGCGAGATGATCATCCTGGACAACATGCTCATGGCGCACGGCAGAACGACGTTCACCGGCGCGCGCACCATGTACGCTGCCCTGGGCGACCGCGCGAGGTAGTCGGGGCCGCCCTCCGACCCGTCTCTATCGCGCTTGCGCCGCCAGGTGCTCCACCCGTATCTCCTCGAGCAACACGCCCCAGGTCTTGCCGGGATGGTCGCGCAGGTCGTGGACGACCAGGTCGAAGGTGACCTGCGTGACTTGGTCCGCGCGCACGTCGATGTCGGCCCGTACCGGCGTGAGCTCCAGCGGCACGTCCACGCGCTCGCCGCTCTTCACGACGCCGCTGGCGGCGGAAGCCAGGACTTCGGCCGCGTCGTAGCGCCCAACCGGCACCCGCTGGCGCGCGAGCTCGACCGTGGCGCCGTCCTTGTAGCGGGTCAGGTCGATCTCCGCCGGATCGACCACGATCGATTGCCAGCCCTCGTCGGTGCGGGCGCCGCGCAGGTGCAGGCGCGCCCCCTCGATGGTCACCACCACCGACGAGAAGTCGTCGATCGCCTCGCGATGGTCGGTGATCAGCACGATGACCTCGCCTGACTCCTCCTCGCTTGCCCCGGACGCCGAGGCCAGGGCCGCGCTCAGGAGCAGGAGGACGATCGCCACCGTGCTCAGGCAGGGCCGCAGGCGCAGCGAAGGCAGGGGTCTCATCGGTTGTGGTTCCCGGGGGAAGGGCGCGTGCCCGCGCGGCGGCGCCCATTCAATTGAGAGTGTAGACTTGCCGCCATGGCATACACAAACGGCGCGTCGGCCGGGCCGATTCACGCGGGCGAGCGGTTCACGGAGGCCGAGACGAAGCGGATCACGGAGGCGCTGAGTCGCGACGGGTACTGCTTCCTGGGCACGTCGATCCTGGAACAGGACGAAGTGGCGGCGCTCCGCGACGCCATGGAGCGCATGGTAGACGATCCCGCGATGCAGGAGGACCAGCCCGGAAACCATCGCAAGGCCAGGTCGCTGATGCGGATGTTCGAGTACGACCGCTCCTTCCGCGACCTGATCGTGCGCGAGCCGTTCGCCAGTCTGGCGGAGGCGGTGCTGGGCGACCAGTGCCACGTCATGGGCCAGAACGCGCTGTTCACGGAGCCCAGTCCCGACGCCACGGTCGACGGTCCGGGCGGCTGGCACCTCGACGACCTGGTGCAGTTCCCGCTGCCGCCGGAGGTTCCCCGTCACGACCCCGCGGTGCCGCTGCCGTGCAACGTCATGCAGCTCTTCACGCCGCTGACCAGCATCGACTCGGTCGCGTGCGGGCCGACGCAGGTGGTGCCGCAGAGCCACTACGCGGGCCGCCGCCCGACGGTCCAGGATCGCCCGCACTTCGACGGCAACGGGCCGGTGTCGATCCTGGCGGAGCCGGGCGACGCCTACATCTTCAACAACCAGGTCTGGCACCGCGGCGCGCCCAACGCCTCGGACCGCAGCCGGCTGCTCGGCGGAGCCACCTACAGCAAGCGCTTCGTCGCGCAGCGTTTCTACCCGTTCATCGACTACCACATGCCCGAGCACGTGTGGGAGGGAGCAGGCCCACGGCTGCAGCGGATGCTCGGCCGCCACAAGCACGGCTCCTACGGCTGAGCGCTCCGGGCAGCCTCTGATGCGGCCATGAGCTGACGTGCCTCCGCTCGCCGTCGGGATCGTCCTGTTCTCGACGATCCTGCATGCCGGCTGGAACCTGGTCGCCAAGCAGCGCAGCGACTCGTGGGCGACGTTCCGCCAGATCCTGTTCACGGTCAGCGTGCCGGCGCTCGCGGTCGCGGTGTGGGCCGAGCTGTTCGGCGCCGGGATCCTGCCCCTGGTGTGGCCGTTCCTGCTGGGGGCGAGCGCCTCGCAGGCGGTCTATTTCCTGGGGCTCACGCTGGGCTACCGGGCCGGCGACCTGGGGGTCGTGTATCCGGTGACCAGGGCCTTGCCCGTCCTGTTCCTGGGCGGGTTCGACCTGGCCCGCAGCCTGTCGCCGAGCGCGATGGGGTGGCTTGGGCTTGCGCTGGTGGCGGCCGGCTGTGTGATCACTTCCTGGGCCGGCCGGCCGCCGAGGGATGCACCGGCCGGCGGCCGCCGGCCGCGCTTTCTGCATGCCACGATCGGGTGGGCGGTGGTCGGCGCCGCCGGCACCGTGGGCTACACCGCCTTCGACAAGCTGGCCGCCGAGGCACTGAGCCGGCAGTCCGGCGGCGGGCTGCTCGACGCGGTCCAGTACGGGCTCTGGGAGTTCGTGATCACGACGGTCCTGTACACGCCGCTGCTGGTCGTGGCCATGCGGGCGAGCGCCCGGCGGCGGGCGGCGGCGCCGGCATCCCGCGCACCGGCGTCCTGGAGGTCATGGCGGGGGCTGTTCGGCGACTGGCGCATCGCCGCGGTCGGCTTCAGCATGTTCGCCGCCTACTCGCTGGTGCTGTGGGCCTACCAGCTCTCGGAGCGCGCCAGCTACGTGGTGGCGCTGCGCCAGTTCAGCATCGTCCTGGGCGTGGTAGCCGCGGCGGTGCTGATGCGGGAGCGTGCGCCGGTCGTGCGCATTGGCGCCGCGGTCGTGATCGTGGCCGGCATCGCCCTGGTGTCCGTGGCACCGTAGGGGCGCGTGAGACTCAGAGGCCGTCGGGGGCGTTCAGCATCTCCAGCAGGTCACCGCGCCGGAACGTGGCGGCGAGTTGCTGCAGCGACACCCGGCGATCGCCGTAGCAGCGGCGAAGCGCGTCTTTCAGCGAATCGACTGCCGCGGCGTAGTGGCGCTCGCCGTCGCGCTCAAGGGCGGCTCGGAGCGCACCGAAGTTGAGGTGCGAAATGTCGCTTGGCGCGATCTGCATGCCGGCAAGCAGGTCGCGACCGATGAGCATGGCGAGGTGGTACGACGCGTACGGCAGAAAGTCGGGCGAGTCGTCGGTAGCGCGTTTCCGCTCCCGCTCGACGAATCGGAAGATCAGCGTCGCAAGCAACGCCTGCGGCGCGGCAAGACCCGCGAAAATCAAGTCGTATAGCTTCGCGAAGTGCTGGTGCCGATGGAACCTGGCCTGATGTGGCTTTGCCCGCCACACGGCCAGAACCGCTGCCGCCACCAGGGAGCTGGTGAGCACCTCCCCTGCGAGCCCGCGTTCTTCGCGGTGGCGCTTGTAGCGGTAACCGAGCTGTTCCATGCCGAGCGCCAAGGTCTTCTGCCGATCGTCGTTGGAACGCAGGTCGCGCAGGTCCGCCGGGCTCTGGCTGTTCGTGGCCTTGGTGATCTCCTGGACGACTTCCCGCGACTCTCCCGGTAGCTGATAGATGCGAATCAGGACATGCGCCTCTGCGGCGCACGAGCTGTTGTCGGTCAAAGTCTGGTGGATCGTCTTGCAGGTCTGGCCGCCGTTGATCACCTGCACGTTCTTCATTCGTACCACGTAGTCCGTTCGTTGCAGGGCGTTGAAATCGAAGCGATCGCAGATCACCGTGATACCGTTGTTGTAGAAGTAGAAATCGGCGGACTTCGCGTCATCGAGCAACGTCTCGCGAATGTCCATGTTGACGCGATTGGCGTGGCCAAGATAGCGCCGGATGTTGTGATCCAGAAGATGATCGCCGTGTTCGTCGAACAGGCGATGCAGCTCGTGGACCGAAACTCGTCCTATCAGAACCCTTCTGAAATTCAGGTCCTCGGTGACGATGCCGCCGCTCAACATCATGACGGCATCGACGTGCGGACCGCGCTGCAAAGACCGGACGACCGCGTCGTGGTTGAAGTGGATGAACTCCAACTGGTCTCCGTAGTCGCGCTTGGAGTGCCGCACCCAGGCGTCCGCCTGCGAAGTCCACCGCGCGCCGTTGTTGCAGAGCATTACGCGAACCGCCGGGATATAGCCATCCACGATAAGGGAGCGTGCCTCAGCGATAGGCGGTTCGAGCCTCGGGTTCAGAGTGATCCGCCGATGCGGATCGAACAGCATTTCGATGGTCTGAACGGCAGCCTGCACGCCTGTCTCCGGGAAATTGGCTGTCCCGCTCAGGTCTCTGACCTTGTACTTTCCCTGGAACAGCGTGACGGGGAAGCCATCGGAGTCCACGTCGCCTATGTGCACTCCGTCGACTCCGGCGTCGTTGCCTCCTTCTGTCAGCAACTCGGCGCACTCTTCAAGAGCGAATTCCAGCGCCGTGGACATGCAGAGCAGCACAAAGGCGGCCGACCGTTGCTTGTTTTCGTCCGCCCAGGGAAACCAATCGGGATGCGCGTCGATGATTCCCGATATCCGTTGGTCCACTATGGCCGCGTTGATGTTCGTCGTCCCACTCCTCGGCGTTGGCTGTCTTCGACCAGCGAAGATACCCGGTGAGGGGGCAGGCCGTCACGCAACCCGGCTTGAGGGCTCGACTGCAATCAAGGCGCAGAGCACCTGGACCCCACGGTTCCCTCTCGGTCGGCGACACTGTCCGCCTCGTCGATGACGATGATGTCCCGCCTCGCCTGTTCCAGACAGGTACGGTTCTCGGCTTACTGTATCCGCGTCGCGGATCAGGGCACGAGCGCCGGGGTCGGGATGGCAGTTGTCGATGCGGGCACGGCGAGGTTCAGCCGATCAGCAACGACTCGGCGCCGTCGATCCACACCTCGGTGCCGCTGATATGGCGTGCGTCGTCGGAAGCCAGGAACGCCACCAGCTTGCCGATCTGAGCCGGGTCGCCGGCCTTGCCGCCCGTCATCGGGATCGAGCCGCGCGGAAAATCGGATCGGTCCGGCCGCATCTCGATGCCGTCCACGTTGCGCGGAAAGGTGTTGTCGCCGATCTCGGTCTCGAACCACCCCGGGCAGATCGCGTTGACCCGGATGCGGGCCGGCCCCAACTCCACCGCCAGCTTCTTGGCGAAGGTGACCTGTGCCGCCTTGGACGCCGAGTACACGGACGAGCCGGTGACGCTGAACATGCGCGTCCCCTGCACGGAGGAGCAGATCGCGATCGAGCCGCCCGCGCGCTTGAGGTGCGGCACGCTGTACTTGACGGTGAGGAAGGTGCCCTTGAGGTTGATGTCGATGGTGGCGTCCCATTCCTCCGGGGTGATCTCCTCGACCGGCGCCCACACGCCGTTGATGCCGGCGTTCGCGAACACGATGTCCAGCCGTCCGTACGCGGCGACGAGCGCGTCGACCGCGGCCGCCACCTGGTCGGCCTGTGAGACGTCCGCGGTCAGCGCCGTCGCCTGACCTCCAGCGGCCTCGATCTCGGCCACCGTCTGCTCGATCTCGGCGGTCGTCCGGGAGAGCACGCCCACGCGCGCGCCCTCCCGCGCCAGCTCCAGGGCGGCGGCCTTGCCGATCCCGGTACCGGCGCCGGTCACAAGCGCGGCGTGTCCTTCGAATCTCATCTCTCGTCCTCCCTGTGGTGGATGCGGTCCAGTCGGCTGAGAATATAGACTAAGCGAACCATGACGATCTTGAGGGTGACACGTCGCGATGCTGAAGGCTGACGATGTGAGTGGACTCGACCTGACGCCGGACGAACGCACATGGCTGGACGCATACCGGGAGTCGCTCGGGCAGCGCCACCCGGACAGCGTGGTGCGGATGCTCGTATATGGATCGAAGGCTCGGCGCGAGGCTCACCGGGAGAGCGATCTGGACGTTCTCATCATCGTCAGGAACGACCTGGCGCACCTGAAGCGGACGTTGCGCCGAGTCGGCTACGACTTGGCAGCGACTACGGACACCGTGCCCTCGATCATGGCATACACGGCGGCGGAGTGGCAGGAAGGCAACGCTCGAGGCTATCCGTTCCAACGTGCCGTGGAGCGGGACGGAGTGACCGTACTGTGAGCAGATGGGCGAAATATGTCGGTGAGAGCCTGGATGACCCTTTGGCGGCTGACTACGATGTCGGGACATCCCACTCACTCGAAGAAGCACGACAGGAGTGCGAACGAGCTGCGGACTTCGTAGCGAGGATTCGTAGATTTCTTCTCGACAAGGGCCTGACAGAACTCGAACTCGCAACGAAGTGACTCGGAGGATGAATCGAGCATGAAACGCCCAAATCCCAAACGCATAGCCATCGGGCAGGTACGCCAGGAGACCAATTCCTTCAATCCCGTCCTCACCGAGCGCTCCCACTTCGAGGACTACGGCTTGGTCACGGGCGCCGCCATCGTCGAGCGCTACGGAGACGTAGGCGAGCTGTCGGGGTTCACGGAGCTGCCGGAAATCCTCGGCGAGCCCGTGGAGTGGGTCGGCTTGTGCCGGGCGGTCACCTGGTCGGGCGGGCCGCTTGCCGCCGGCCTGCTGGCCGAGCTGATCGAGATGACCGTGCAGCCGCTGCGCGCGGGCGCGGTCGACGGCGTGCTGCTCTCCCTGCACGGGGCGCAGTCGGCGGTCGACGACCCGGACGTGTCGGGGCGCGTCCTGGAGGCGATCCGCGCGGCGGTCGGTCCCGCCGTGCCGCTGGTGGCGACCCTGGACCTGCACGCCAACCTGACGCCGCTGATGGTGCGCTCGGCGGACGTGCTGGTGGGCTACCACACCCATCCGCACGTCGACGAGGACACGACCGGCGCGCGCGCCGCCGCGGTGCTGGCGCGCCTCCTGGACACCGCCAAACGGCCGGCCGTGAGCGCGTGGAAGATGCCGATGGTGCACAACGGCGACGGCCGCTCCACCGACCGCGGCATCCAGCGCGACCTGTGGCGACGCATCGTCGCGGCCGAGGCGGCGGACGACGTGGCCTCGATCGGGCTGTACCCCGTGCAGCCCTGGCTCGACGCCCCGCACCTGGGCTGGACCTTTTACCAGGCGTACTGGGGCGCGGAGCCGCCGATGGAGCCGCGGTCGGTCGCGCGCGAGTGCTGGGCGACGCGCTCCTACACCGAAGAGGAGCGGTTCATCACGCCGGATCAGCTCGTGGCGGCGGCGCGCGCCATCGACGGCGGTCCGGTGGCGGTGTCGGAGTTTCACGATGCCACCAACAGCGGCGCGCCCGGCGACAGCACCCACCTGCTGGCGGCGTTGCTGGCCGAGCCCGTGGGCGAGGGGGGAGCGCTGGCCTTCTGCGTGGATCAGGAGTCGGTCGAACGCTGCGCGCAGGCCGGCGTGGGCGCCAGCGTGGACCTGAGCCTGGGCGGCAAGCGCGACCCGTACTCGGAACCGCTGGCCGTGAGCGCGCAGGTGGAGCGGGTCGGCACGCTGGCCTACCGGCTGAGCGGCCACGGCGGCCACAACTTCCCGGTCGACATGGGGCGCATGGCTCGCATCCGCACCGGCGACGTTACGGTGGCGCTGGTCGAGAAGAGCGGCCCCGGCAGCTCGCCGCTCCTCTACGAGGCGGCGGGCGCCGATCCCCGCGACTTCAAGATCGTGCTGGCCAAGAGCCCGGAGGGCTTCCGCAACGACTACGAGCCGTTCGCGGCCGGCATCCTGTTCTGTGCCGCTCCCGGCTCCGCGTCGCCGTATCTGGAACGGTTCCGGTTCGCGCAGACGACGCGTCCTCTGTACCCGTGGGACGACCTGACCGACATGGAGCAGGCCGGCTGGGCGGGTCCGATGGACCGGTAGCGAAGTTCCTGATGGAGCCCTGACGGCTGTCATGCGCCTGCTGATCGTCGGCTGCGAGTACGCCGGCAAGACCACGCTGGCCCGTCACATCTCCCGCTGGATGATCGACTCGATGGGGCTCCCGTACGTGCGCTGGCACGATCACTTCGTCGTGCCGCGGCTCGACCGCCACCTGATCGTGCCCGCCGGTGCCGACATGCCGGTGGTCGGCAAGGACGAGTCCGACCTCAACACGGCCGCGGACGAGGATCAGATCCTGTCGCTGCGACCGATGGTGCTGGAGCAGCTCCAGCGCCACAACGTCTGGCGGCACCTTCACCCCGACGTGTTCCGCGAAGAGGACAGCCTGTTCGTCAACCACTACTACGCCGAGGCGGTCTATGCGCCGCTCTACTACGGCTACGGCGAGCCCGGCTCCTTCGCCGATCGCCCGGGGCGGGCTCGCGCGTGGGACCGGGAGCTGCTGCTGCAGGCTCCGGACATCGTGCTCGTCCTGGTCGAGTGCTCGCCGCACCTCATCCGCGAGCGGATGGCGCGCGGGCGTCGCCCCCGCTGCATCCTGCGCGAGCAGGACGCCGATCGCGTGACCTGGCTCTTCCGGGAACAGTTCGACGCATCGCTGTTCCCGGCGAAGTTCTCCCTGGACACGGGCGGCGCGTCCGCGGACGAGGCGTTCGCGTCGTTCCACCGGCAGGTGGAGCCGTATCTGACCGATGCCGACCGGCGCCGTCAGGCCACCTGCCGGGCTCGCCAGCGGTCGTAGTAGGGGAGTAGGGCCTCGGGCAGGTTCGCGCGCACGTCGTCGCGCAGCCGCCAGCGCAGCCGCTCGTCGACCGGCTGCGGCTCCCCTGCCTCGTGCACGCTCCATCCCGCTGAAACGGTCAGCCGCTCCGTGTCCCTGCGGTTCAGTCCGCGGTGGATGGTATCGCCCGACCAGAAGACGGCCTGCCCCGCCTTGAGCCCGATGCTGTGCTGGCCGGGGATGTCGTCGTGCCTGGTCTCCAGCAGGCAGCGCCGTTCGTGTGGCGTGCGGTAACGGCGATGGCTGCCGGGCACGAGCTGCAGGCTCTCGTCATCGACGGTGGCGAGGTGCCACCGCCAGGTCGTGCGCGGCTTGTCCAGCACCGCCATCTCGGCGTCGTAGTCCAGGTCACGCTCCTGCTTGCCCCAGTCTCGATGCCAGCCGATCGAGTAGTCGGCGTGGTGGGGGTTGGTGAAGATCAGGATGGAGCCCATGGTCAGGTCGTCGCCGATGAAGGCGTGCACGTAGTCCATGACGGGCCTGGACGTGAGGTACTCGGCAAACACTGGCTCGTCGAACTCGGGGGCGAGCAGGCCGCGAATCGCCCACGGCTCGGTGTTCTCATCCGTGGCCCAGTGGGTGTATACGTCGACCTGTCCGGACCGGACCTTGTGCTTGACGCGGCGCGCGGCGGCGGCCAGATCGTCGAACATGCCGGGCTCGACCGCGTCATCGGCGATGAAGTAGCCGTCGGTCTCGAACTGCTCGGCCTGCTTGCGGGTAGGCACGGGCGCCTCCTTTGGCAACGCTACCACAGCGGCCGGCGAGGCATTCCTGACCCCTGGCACTCAGCGGTATCCCTCGGCCTGGGTGTCGAACATCTCCGCGTACAGGCCGCCGGCGGCCATGAGCTCCTCGTGGCTGCCTTCGCCGACCATCCGCCCCTCGTCCAGGACGATGATGTGCTCCGCAAGCCGCACGTTGGAGAAGCGGTGCGAGATGACCACCGAGATGCGGTCGCTCATCAGTTCCGAGAACGCCTTGAAGACCTCGAACTCCGCGAACGCGTCCAGCGATGCGGTCGGCTCGTCCAGGATCAGCACGCCCGAATCGCGCATGTAGGCGCGGCTCAGTCCCACCCGCTGCCACTCGCCGCCCGACAGGTCGGTGCCGACGCCGAACTGCTTGCCGAGATAGGTCTCGTACCCCTCGTCCAGGGCGGACAGGGTGTCGTGGATGCCGCTCTTGCGCGCCGCCGCCTCGGTCGCCCGGGTGTCCTCGACTCGGGCGATGTCGCCGAAGCCCACGTTCTCGCGCGCGGTGAGCGCGTAGCGCACGAAGTCCTTTGCCGGGTCGCGCTCGCTCATCAGCGCGGCCACGTAGTGGCGCAGGCGGGAGTCCTCGGCCATGTCGAAGTGCATCGCGAACTCGCGGCGTGCGTGGTACCCCGCGGCCACCATCTGCGGCGCGGTGACCACGACGATCAGCACGGTCGCCAGCCAGTGCAGGCTGGTGAGGACCAGCGCAAAGGAGATGAACTGCAGGGCCGTGCGAATGAAGTGGAACACGACGGACACCACCAGGTACGAGCTCTGGATCGCCCCGTGGGTGGCCCGCTCGAGCATGTTTCGATACTCCGGGTTCTCGTAGAATGCAAGGTCCAGCCGTCCGGCGGTGCGCATCAGCAGCGTGTGGATGTAGTGCTCGGTGCTCAGGCGCACGTTCGTGTCGACCAGGCCGCCGATGCCGACGATCGCCCGGTCGACGATCCAGATGGCCAGCAACGCCGCGATCAGAATGATGACGACGCGCGTCGCCTCCTCGCCCCCGGGTCCGGAGGCCAGCCCGAACGGCAACGCGATCCGGCCGTCGGAGGCGGCCGCGCCGATCGTGTCGACGACCAGTTTGGTCATCCATGCGACCCCGACCGGCACCAGGCCTGCCGTGGCGGTCAGGAAGAACTGCACGTACGCGGAGAACCCGGACGCCCGGAAGACCAGTCCCAACCCGCGCGCCATCGACCGGAACACGGTCCCGGCCTGTTTCAGGGCCGAAGTCAGTCCGGGTCCCTTCGGCGGCGGTGTCATCATCGGTCTCTCCTCTGCTTGCGAGAGCGTCAGTCGTGCTCAATCGACTCGCAGATGCGGGCGAGTTGTAGCCGGTTCGCCCTCAAATCAGGTCATCGAGGTCTACGCGCAGCACCTTGGCAATCGCCGCCAGCGTCGACACCGATCCCTTTCGGGTCGCTCGTTCGATCTGCGAGAGATAGAGCGGACTGATGCCAGCGGCCTCGGCAACTTTTTTTTGCGTCATTCCTCGGTACCGGCGATACACACGAAGCGGGTTCTCCCCGGCAACGATTCGGTCGACGATCGCGATTGGGAACGACTCTTCGGCCTCGGCAACAGCACGGTCATAGAGGGCTTCGTCGGAAAGATCCTCGTCAGGAACGTCGCCGCCGGTCAGACGCTCGTACTCTCTCCACGGGATCACCGCGAACGCCGGCCGTCCTGCTTCGTCGACGATCACTTGCGGGCTTTCCATGTCGTTCCCCCTATCGCTTGTATACATCTCCGCGGCTACCGATTCTCAGCACATCTATCGTGAGAGCGGCGTCGTCTCGCTCAAAGATCACCCGACGGTCACCGACCCACATACGGAAACCGCTTCGACCACGCAGCGGTTGCACGTCTACTTCAGGACCGTCGGGGTTCTGCGCGAGCCGGTTCAAAGCCGCGCGAACGCGGGCATGCTCATTCCTGGGCATCCTCTGTAGAACCCGAGCAGCTTGGGTGCGCAATGTCAGCGCATACGGAGTGTCCGGTGCCAACGGATGCTACTATAGCTAATCGCTTGATGTTCATCAATCGGATAGCTCTATCGTACTCTGTCCGCTACACCGCGCGATGGAGCCGGCGACATCGTCGATCAGTCCGCGCAGGGCGGCGACGGGCAGATCGGCCAGGTCGTTGCGGGGATGGTCGGCCACGAGCCGCGACTCCGAGATGATCCGGCGGGCATCGTTCTTGGTGAGCTCGTGTCCTTGTGTCCTGCTCCACGCGATCAGGGACTCGCGCCACGCGTTGACCAAGCGGGACCGGGGCCGGGCGAGAATCCCGTGCAGCACGTGGGTGACGGGATCGTCCTCTCCATTCGGGGTACTGCGCTTCAGGAAGACGGCGCCCACGTTCCCGTGCTGGAGCCGATCGGCCACCTCGAACCGGCACTCGATGAGCCGGCGCAACGCTCCCGGGTGCGCGAAGAGGTCGGCCACGGCGCGCTGCGCCGAGCAGACCGCGAGGTCCTCGGCCTGGGAGCGCAGGCAGAGCCGGACCAGGTAATCCGCGTGGTCGGGAAACAGGCTGGCGATGACGGCCTGCCGGCAGCGCGCCAGGGTGCCGGTGGACAGGTAGGTCGGCAGGGCCATCCGCTCCGCGGCCCGAACCGCCGCCAACTGCGCCGGGTCGGCAGCGACGGCGACGGCATGCCTGGAGGCGGCGAATCCCGCCAGATGCTCGATCACGGAAGCCGGGATCTCCGGCGCCGCCGACTCCTTGGCCGCGTGTCCCTGGGAATAGATGCTCGCCGCTCCGGTCCAGCTCTTCGCGGCGGCGCTGCTGCGCCGCGTCGGCCGCAGCAGGTAGAGATCGCTGCGGTTGCCGAGCGCAGGGGCGTTCCCGTATTCGTTGAATCCCGGTTCCAGGGCTTCGATGACCAGGCGGAGGTCGCCGATCACGGTCTGCACCTTGAGCGCCAGCGCCGCCTGCTGCTCGCCGACTCCGTAGGCGCAGGCGATCCGGGAGAAAGGGCGCTCGTTCAGTGCCTGGATGCTCCGCAGGAGAAAGAGCTTCATCCCGGCCGGGGTGTAAGGCGGATCGGTGAGGACCAGATCGAACCGGCCGGTCAGGCTGCGCGGAAGCTCCAGCCGCAGATCGGCGAAGAACGTCTCGATCGGCCAGCCGCGCTGGCGCCGGACGTCGTCGACGAGTGCCAGCACTCGCTCGTCCACGTCCGCCACGGCGACATCGACACCGGGCGCGAGGCGGGCGAGGGCGAGCGCGGTCAGGTCGTGGTCGCCCAGCATCAGGACCGACGCGCCGGTCAGGTCGAACCGCTGCGACAGGAACAGTGCCCGCTTCACCAGGGTGACCGCGGTGGCGGCCACCTGGTCCAGGTGGCGGTTCGGGCCGGGGCGCCCGGTCAGGTCGGCGACCACCTCGGGCAGCAACGGGTGCCGGCGCGCCGCTTCGTCCCAGGGATCCCGGCGGTCAGGCGGCGGGCCGAACGTCTCCAGGGCAGTGTCTCGCGACGCGTCCGTGAAGCGAACGCGATCGCCTTCCCGGCACACGAACGGATGGAGGTGAGCGAGTATCTCGGTGACCGCCCGTTGGGAGAGCCGGCACCGGGCGACCAGGTCATCCGGCGTGACCGCGTTGCCGAGCTCGTGGATCACCGCCCGCACACGGCCGAACTCCAGTCCCCACCGGTCTCGGAGCAGCGCGCATGCCTCCTCAAGACCGTTCATCGATCCATCGCAGCGGCGCCGGAGCGGTACCCGTCACCGACCATCCGGCGGAGTGTCCAGGCCGGCGGGACGGGTGTCCGCCCAGGGGCGCGCGGCCTCGAACGCGGCGGAGGCGGCCAGCACGGTCATCTCGTCCTCCATGGCTCCCGCGATCTGCAGGCCGATCGGCATGCCCTCCGCGTCGAAACCGCACGGCACCGTGGCGGCCGGGTTGCCGGACAGGTTGAACAGGTACGTGAACGGCGTGAAGCCGAAGCGGCCGTGCACGACCGGCTTGCCGCCGACCGTCTGCGGATACTCACCGATGGGAAACGCCGTGGTGGCGGTGGCGGGCGTCAACAGCAGGTCGTGCGCGGCGAAGAAGCGCGTGGCGTACGCCTTGTAGCGGCCGATCTTGTTCATGCAGGTGAGGTAGTCGAGCGCCTGCGCGCGCCGGCCCCGCTCCAGGTCCTCCGTGAAATAGTCCGTGAGTTGCGCGGTCCGTTCCGGATCGTGGAGTTGCACGCTCCACCGCGCGTACGCCCTGATGCAGAACATGTCCATGAAGGTGCGGAAGATAGCCTCGTGCCCGTCCGGGGCGTACTCGACCTCCTCGACCCGGGCGCCGAGCTCTGCGAACACGCGAGCGGCGGCGGCCACCGCCTCCCGGACCTCGGGATCGCAGCCGGCGCCGCCCAGGCCGCTGGTGTCGAGCCCGATGCGCAGTCCGGCCACGCCGCGCGGCAACGCCTCCGTGAAGTCGGGCGGCTCGTCCGGCAGGGTGCCGAACTCGGCGTCGTCGGACGGTCCGGCCAGCACGTTCAGGAAGATCGCCGCGTCCCGCACGTCCCAGGTCATGGGCCCGACCGAGGAGTTGTTGAAGACGCTGCAGGAGTGATCGTCCACGTGCTTGCGGGGCACGCGGCCCTGCGTTGCCTTGATGCCGTAGATGCCGGACAGCGAGCCGGGGATGCGGATCGAGCCGCCGCCGTCCGAGCCCTGGGCGATCGCGGTGATGCCGGCGGCCACCGCGACCGCCGCTCCGCCGCTGGAGCCTCCGGGCGTGCGCGCCGGGTCCCACGGGTTGCGCGCCGGACCTGCCACCCGGTTCTCGGTCGTGCCGTTGTGGCCGTGCTCGGGCGTGTTGGTCTTGCCGACGATGATGCCGCCGGCCGCGCGCACGCGGTCGGTGCACATCGCGTTCGTTGTCGCGATTCCGTCGTCGACCAGCGACCCTTGGGAGAGCCGGAAGCCCTCGACCGCTTCCAGGTCCTTGATCGGCACGGGGATGCCGTGCAGGGGACCCAGCTCGCGACCGTCCATGACCGCCTGCTCGGCGGCGCGGGCGTCGCTCATGGCGTGCTCGGCCATGACCGTGACGAATCCCCCGAGCGACCCGTCGAGCCGTTCGATGCGGTCGAGCGTGAACCGCATCAGCTCGACGGGCGACAGCCGGCGGGTGCCGATCATGTCGCGCAGGACGTGCGCGGGGGTGTAGGCGAGATCAGGGCTGGACGCTGGCATGGGAATTGGACCTCCGAGTCGCGGGTTGACCGGCTGCTTCTGTCGACGGGGTTTTCCGTCAGCGGCCGTTATGCGTTATCATGCACCATGGTAGGGCTTACCCGCGGAGCGTAACCCGTCCTGCCATGACACGCTCCGTATAAAGGTTGAAATACCGTCATCGAACATCGAGCCATGAGATCCTCCAGCGTCCCGCCCCGCCAGGGCCTGTACGACCCCGCGTATGAGCACGACGCGTGCGGGGTCGGCTTCGTCGTCGACGTGCACGGCCGCCGTTCGCGCCGCCTGCTCGACAACGCCCTGGAGGTGCTGGCCAACCTCAACCACCGCGGCGCCTTGGGCTGCGACCCCAATACCGGCGACGGCGCCGGCGTCCTGATCCAGATCCCGCACGCGGCGCTGAAGCTCCTGGCACGCGAATCGGGAGTCGAGCTACCCGGCGCGGGCGAGTACGGCGTCGGCATGTGCTTCCTGCCAACGGATGACGACCTGCGGCTGCGCATTCACCGCATCGTCGCCGAGGTGGTCGCCGAGAAGAGGCAGTCGCTGCTGGGCTGGCGCGACGTGGCGACCGACGGATCGGGCTTGGGCAGGGCGGCGCGCGATCAGCAGCCGCACGTCAGCCAGGTGTTCATCGCCCGCGGCCGGGGCATGGACGACGGCGACGCCTTCGAGCGGCGCCTGTACGTGATCCGCAAGCTGATCGAGAACCGGGTGCGGGAGCGCGTCCCGCAGGCAGTGGGCCGTTTCTACCTCGCCAGCCTTTCCCACCGCACGATCGTCTTCAAGGGCATGCTGACCGCGCTGCAGCTCCGCCCGTTCTACCCGGAGCTCGACCATCCGGCGATCGAGACGGCGATCGCGCTGGTGCACTCCCGGTTCTCCACCAACACCTTTCCGAGCTGGGACCGGGCGCATCCGTACCGCTACCTCATGCACAACGGTGAGATCAACACCCTGCAGGGCAACGAGAACTGGATGCGCGCGCGCGAGCCGCTGCTGCGCTCGGAGCTGTTCGGCGACGATCTTGCCGCCACCCTGCCGGTGATCGAGCCGTCGGGCAGCGACACCGCCAAGCTGGACAGCACCTTCGAGCTGATGGTGCTGAGCGGGCGCTCGCTGGCGCACGCCTTCATGATGCTCATCCCCGAGCCGTGGGCGAACCACGAGAGCATGAGCGCCGAAAAGCGGGCGTTCTACGAGTACCACTCCTGCATGATGGAGACGTGGGACGGCCCGGCGTCCATCGCGTTTACCGACGGCCGTCAGGTCGGCGCGGTGCTGGACCGCAACGGGCTGCGCCCGTCCCGCTATTGCGTGACGAAGAGCGGCTTGGTGGTGCTGGCCTCGGAGGTCGGCGTGCTCGACCTGGCGCCCGACCAGATCGTGCTCAAGGACCGCCTGCGGCCGGGACGCATGCTGCTGGTGGACACCGAGCAGGGCCGCATCATCGACGACGCCGAGCTGAAGGCCGAGATCGCCGGCGCCGAGGACTACGGGCTGTGGCTCCGCGAGCACCTGGTGGACCTCAACGACCTGCCGGACGGGCAGGCACCGCCGCGCGTGTCGGGCGCCGAGCTGCTGAACAAGCAGCGTGCCTTCGGATACACGTTCGAGGAGTTGCGCATGATCCTGGCGCCGATGGCGCGCACCGCCAACGAGCCGATCGGCTCCATGGGCAACGACGCGCCGCCGGCGGCCCTCTCCGACGCGCCCAAGCTGCTCTACAACTACTTCAAGCAGCTCTTCGCCCAGGTCACCAATCCGCCCATCGACGCCATCCGCGAGGAGTTGATCACCGACACGATCACCACCACGGGACCGGAGGGGAACCTTCTGGAGGCGCGGCCGGAGAGCTGCCGGCAGATCCGCCTGGGCAGCCCCGTGCTTGCCATGGAGGATCTGGAACGGCTGCGGGCGCTGGACGGCGCCAACGGGCATCGCTCGGTCACCGTGCCGATGCTGTTCTCGCCCGCAGGCGGCGGCAGCGCGCTCGATGAAGCGCTCGAAGGCATGTTCCGGCAGGCCGACGCCGCCGTCGACTCGGGAGCGACGATGATCATCCTCTCCGACCGGGGCGTGGACGCGAAGCACGCGCCGATTCCCGCCCTGCTCGCCACGTCGGCCGTCCATCACCACCTGATCCGCGCCGGCACCCGCACCCTGGTCGGACTCGTGGTCGAATCGGGCGAGCCGCGCGAGGTGCATCACATGGCCGTGCTGCTCGGCTACGGCGCCAGCGCCATCTGTCCCTACTTGGCCTATGAGAGCATCGACGCCGGCATCGACGAGGGGCTGTTCATCGATCCGGAGGACGGCGCCAACGGGCACGGCGCAGCCAACGGATCAGGCGACGGACACGAACACGCGGCGGCGTCCGGCAACGGCAGCGGCGCGAGCGCCCCCGACGAGGAGTTCCACCGCAGCGCCCGCTACAACTACCGCAAGGCGCTTCTGAAGGGCATCGTCAAGGTCATCTCCAAGATGGGGATCTCGACCATCCAGGGCTACCAGGGAGCGCAGGTATTCGAGTCGGTGGGCATCTGCCGCGACGTGGTGGACCGCTACTTCACCGGCACGGCGGCGCGCCTGTCCGGCGTCAGCCTGGAGGAGATCGCGGCCGAGTCCGCCGCCCGCCACCTGCGCGGCTACGCCGAGCGGAACGGCGGCAACGGCGCCCTGGAGGTGGGCGGCGACATCCAGTGGCGGGACGACGGCGAGTACCACCTCAACAATCCACAGACCATCCACAAGCTGCAGCGCGCCTGCCAGTCCGCTGACTACGGCGTGTTCAAGGAGTACAGCGCCCAGGTGGACGCCCAGCAGGAGAAGCTCGCGACCCTGCGCGGCTTGCTGTCGTTCAAGCCGCCGGGGGAAGCCGTCCCGCTGGACGAGGTGGAGCCCGCGGCTGAGATCGTCAAGCGCTTCAAGACCGGCGCCATGTCCTACGGATCGATCAGCAAGGAGGCGCACGAGACTCTGGCGATCGCCATGAACCGGATCGGCGGCAAGAGCAACACCGGCGAGGGGGGCGAGGACCCGGCGCGCTATGTGCCGGACGCCAACGGCGACTCCCGCAGCAGCGCCATCAAGCAGGTGGCCTCGGCCCGCTTCGGCGTGACCAGCCAGTACTTGGTCAACTCCCAGGAGCTGCAGATCAAGATGGCGCAGGGCGCCAAGCCGGGCGAGGGCGGGCAGCTCCCGGGCTACAAGGTGTACCCGTGGATCGCCGAGGTCCGCCACTCGACCCCCGGAGTGGGGCTGATCTCGCCGCCGCCGCACCACGACATCTACTCGATCGAGGACCTGGCCGAGCTCATCCACGACCTCAAGAACGCCAACAGCGATGCGCGCATCAACGTGAAGCTGGTCTCCGAGGTCGGCGTCGGCACGGTCGCGGCCGGCGTGGCCAAGGCGCACGCCGACGTGGTGCTGATCTCCGGCGGGGAGGGCGGCACCGGCGCCTCGCCCGTGACCAGCATCAAGCACGCGGGGCTGCCGTGGGAGCTCGGCATCGCCGAGACGCACCAGACCCTGCTGCTGAACGACCTGCGCAGCCGCATCGTCGTGGAGGCCGACGGCCAGCTCAAGACCGGGCGTGACGTCGTGATCGCGGCGCTGCTCGGGGCCGAGGAGTTCGGCTTCGCCACCGCGCCGATCATCGTCATGGGCTGCATCATGATGCGCGTCTGCCACCTGAACACCTGCCCGGTCGGGGTCGCCACCCAGGACCCGGACCTGCGCGAGAAGTTCACGGGCGACCCCGCGCACGTAGTCAACTTCATGCACTTCGTCGCCGAGGAGGCGCGCGAGCTGATGGCCTCGCTCGGCTTCCGCACCTTCAACGAGATGGTGGGCCGCGTGGACTGCCTGGAGCCGCGCCGCGCCATCGGCCACTGGAAGGCGCAGGGAATCGACCTCACCCCGCTGCTGCACCGTCCGGAGGTGGACGAGGCGGTCGGCACCTACTGCCGGATCGAGCAGGACCACGGCCTGGAGAAGGCGCTGGACAACACGACGCTGCGCGACCTGGTGCTGCCCAGGCTGGACCGGGGCGAGCAGGTGACCGAGTCGTTGCCGATCACGAATTCCGACCGCGTGGTCGGGACCATCATCGGCAGCGAGATCACGCGCCGCCACGGCGCTGAGGGGTTGCCGGAGGACACGGTCACCCTGGCATTCAACGGCTCGGCCGGCCAGAGCTTCGGCGCCTTCATCCCGCGCGGGATGACGCTGGTCCTGGCCGGCGACTCCAACGACTACATCGGCAAGGGGCTGTCCGGCGGCAAGATCATCGTCAAGCCACCGCCCGGCAGCACGTTCGCACCGGAAGAGAACATCATCGTCGGCAACGTCGCCTTCTACGGTGCCACCAGCGGCGAAGCGTACGTGTCCGGCGTCGCCGGCGAGCGCTTCTGCGTCCGCAACAGCGGCGCGACCGCGGTGGTGGAGGGCGTCGGCGACCACGGCTGCGAGTACATGACCGGCGGCCGGGTCGCCGTGCTCGGCGCCACCGGGCGCAACTTCGCCGCCGGCATGAGCGGCGGCATCGCCTACGTGCTGGACATCGACGGCGGTTTTCGCCTGAACTGCAATACGGACATGGCCGACGTGCTGCCGCTGGAGGCCGAGGCGGATGTCGAGGAGTTGCGCGGGATGGTGGAGCGCCACCTGCGCTACACCGACAGTCCGCGCGCCGCGCAGATCCTGGACGGCTGGGCGGAGATGATCCCCCGCTTCGTCAAGATCTATCCCCGTGACTACCGGCGCATGCACGAGGCAGTGGCGCGGGTGCAGCAGGAAGGCCTGACCGGCGAAGCGGCGGTCATGGCGGCCTTCGAAGAAAACGCCCACGACGTGGCGGCCCGCATCTCGGGGAACTGACCGCGCCTGCCGCGGTCGCACGGAGCCATGGGAAAACCGACAGGGTTCAAGGAAGTAGAGCGTCACCTGCCGCCGGACCGCGCCCCCGCGGAACGGATCGGCGACTGGCAGGACTTCCACGGCCACGCTCCGGAGGAGCAACTCCGCTCGCAGGCGTCACGCTGCATGGACTGCGGGACCCCGTTCTGCCATACCGGGGCCGGCCGCGCCGACACCCGGCAGACCGTGGGCTGTCCGCTGACCAACCTGATCCCGGAGTGGAACGACCTGGTCTACCGCGGACTGTGGCACGACGCCCTGCACCGGCTGCACAAGACCAACAACTTCCCGGAGTTCACCGGCAAGGTGTGCCCGGCCCCGTGCGAGTCGGCCTGCGTGCTGGCGATCATCGAGCCGGCGGTCACGATCAAGAACACCGAGTGGTCGATCATCGAGCGCGGCTTCGAGGAGGGGTGGGTGCGCCCCCAGCCGCCGGCGGTCCGCACCGGCAAGCGGGTGGCGGTGGTCGGCTCCGGCCCGGCCGGGCTCGCCTGCGCCGACCAGCTCAACAAGGCCGGCCACCGGGTGACCGTGTACGAGCGCGCCGACCGGATCGGCGGCCTCCTCATGTACGGCATTCCCAACATGAAGCTGGAGAAGCACCTGGTCGACCGGCGCGTGCAGCTCATGGCCGAAGAAGGGGTGGCGTTCCGCACCGGCGTCGAGGTCGGCCGGAACCTGTCCGGGGCCGAGTTGCGGACGCAGAGCGACGCGGTCGTGCTCTGCTGCGGCGCCACCAACCCGCGCGACCTTCCGATTCCGGGGCGCGAGCTCGACGGCGTCCACCAGGCCATGGAGTACCTGACGGTCAACACCAAGTGGCTGCTGGACGGCGAACAGGGGCGCCCGCGCATCGATGCCGCCGGCAAGGACGTGCTGGTGATCGGCGGCGGCGACACCGGCACCGACTGCGTGGGCACGGCGATGCGCCAGGGGTGCACCTCCATGACCCAGATCGAGATCGTCCCGGAATTCCCGCCGTCGCTGCCGTGGCCGGAGTTCGGCCGCACCTCGACCCCCGACTACGGGCAGGAGGAGGCGGCCGCCGCCTTCGGCACCGAGCCGCGCCGCTACAGCGTCACGGCGGAGAGCTTCACCGGCGGCGCGGACGGCCGCGTGCAGGAAGTCCACCTGGTGGACGTGGAGTGGAGCCAGGGCAGGCCGACGCCGGTCCCCGGTAGCGAGCGGGCGGTCCCCGCCGGCCTGGTGCTGCTGTCCATGGGATTCCTGGGGCCGGAGAGCCCGCTGCTCGACGAGCTCCGCATCGACCGGGACGACCGCTCCAACGCCGCCGCCGAGTACGGCCGCTTCACCACCAACGTGGACGGCGTGTTCGCCGCCGGCGACGTGCGCCGCGGCGCCAGCCTGGTCGTGTGGGCGATCATGGAAGGCCGCGGCGCCGCCCGCGAGTGCGACCGCTACCTGATGGGCTCCACCCTGCTGCCGTAACCTGACTTACGGCTCGACTCCGAATGCGCGGCAGATCACGTCGAGCTTGTGCACGACCTCCGGGTGGATCTCTTCCGGCCTCATCGAGGCGGCTATTTCGTGGTACCGGGTGTACGGCAGTCCGTGAATGCCGGCCGCTTCCAACAGGGGTTCGAGCAACTCCGTGCGCGCTTTGGTGACGTTGAGATACTGGTGGGTGCCAAGTGGGTCGCGCGTTACCGCCGGGGGGAACTGGTCGCGCCAATACGCAAGCATGGCTTCGATGTGCGGCTGCGCTGTTGCCGAACCGACTTGCCGTGTAACGAAGCGGGCAAGAGCGTGGGGATGGAGCAGATAGCTCTCGATCTCATAGCGCCGCCAGCGGACTCGCTGCAGGCCGGCACCCGTGACTTCGGAGTCCGGGATCATCGGCCGCGCGTCGCCGTCGCGCAGCTCGAGCCCGGGTAACCCCTCTCGCACGAGTTGCAGGCCGGCGAAGTGATCGCGCGCGGTGATCCCCCGGCCGGGCTGACCCTCGCGTACCTGAAACTCGATCGGCTTCCACATCAACTCCGATGTCAGCAGTCGCAGGGCTCGATGATCGAGCGTCTCGGCCCACGCTCGCAGGATGTTGATGTCGGTGTAATCCTCGACGTAGAGCACCCCGCGTACGTCGAGCGCCTGCATCACGTCCGCGTTGTCGAGGACGCGAAGCGACGTGATGAGGCGGCTCCTCTCGGCGTTGTCGGCGACCAGCCGCGGCCGGCTCAGCGTGACCAGTAGCTCGCGCGGCTCGACGGCGTTGATGACCACCTCGGAGTGGGTGGCGGCGATAATCTGCGAGCCGCGGCGCGCAGCGGCGCTCCGCAGCTCATGGAAGATGGCATCCTGCAGGATCACGTGCAGGTGAGCGTCCGGTTCGTCCAGCAATACCACGGCGCCGAGCCGGGTGTTGAGCAGTGTCAGCAACATCAGCACCTGTTGGAAACCGCTGCCCGCGCTTGCCACGTCGAGCGGCGCTTCCTTCCCGGTCATCGCGTACTCGGCGAGGATGTGCGCGCCGGTGGTATCCGGGGGAAGCAGCCGATAGCCGAACAGGTTGATGATCGCGGTCTGCAGCGTTTCCCATGCCGTTTCGTCGTGGTTCGCGTCCGCAAGCAGGTTCCGCAGCACTTCTCCCGGACGGCCGAGTCCGAGAAGCTGTTCGACCTTTGGCGCCTGCAGCACCGGTTCATCTGTGCCGACTCCGGTCATCGGCGGCACGAACACCACGGGCAGGTCGATATCCCGTAACGTGGACGGCGACGCGTCCCTTCCGGGTCGGACGTAGATCTGCTCGGTGCTGTCGGCGATGAACTCCATCGTCACGGCCCGGCCAGCGTCGTCGCGCAGCTCGATCTCGATCTGACCGCGATAGCGGCGGTCCGTCCACAGCAGGTCGAAGTTGCGCAGCGGCACCGCGGCAAACGCCTGTCGCGTGATCGGCGCGCGCCGGTACCCGTTGCGCCGCTTGAAGTCGCCGAGCTCGCGCCAGCGCCGCAGGGCCAGCGCCCAGGACGCGATCGCCTGCAACAGCGTCGTCTTGCCCGTGTTGTTCGGACCGGCGAGCACGACGTGTCCCGGCAGGTTGAACTCGACCTCTCGGAACCGTTTGAAGCCGCGGATGCGGACCGACCGGATCATGCCCCCGCTTCCGTGAGTGGCTTGACCACCAGCAATTCGTTGCCTCTCCTGCTTTCGGTCGCTACGGTACCATGGCCCGCACCAGGGTGATGGCCTGATTCGCGCGATCAGGAACAGCGCACGTATCGACATCGAGAGGAGTAGGCATGGAGACGATTCGCTTCGATCTGCCGCAGTCGGAGATTCCCACCTCCTGGTACAACATCCAGGCCGACCTGCCGGAGCCGCTGCCGCCGGTGATCCATCCGGGCCGCATGGACCCGATCGGTCCCGATGACCTGGCGCCGCTGTTCGCGATGGAGTTGATCAAGCAGGAGGTCAGCCAGGAGCGGGAGATCCCGATCCCGGAGCCGGTGCGCGAGATCTACCGCCTCTGGCGCCCGACTCCGCTGTTCCGGGCGCGGCGCCTTGAACAGGAGCTCGATACGCCCGCGCAGCTCTACTACAAGTACGAGGGCGTCTCGCCGGTGGGCTCGCACAAGCCCAACACCGCGGTCGCGCAGGCCTTCTACAACCGCGAGGAGGGGGTGACGCAGCTCACCACCGAGACCGGCGCGGGACAGTGGGGCAGCGCGCTGGCCATGGCCGGCGCCTTCCTCGGCGTCGACTGCGAGGTCTACATGGTCCGCGTCTCCTACGACGGCAAGCCGTACCGGCGCTCGATGATGGAGGCGTACGGCGCCAGCGTCACCGCCAGCCCTTCGAGCGCGACCAACGCCGGCCGGCAGGTGCTGGAGTCACAGCCCGATTCGCCCGGCTCCCTGGGCATCGCCATCTCGGAGGCGGTGGAGGCCGCCGCCACCAGCGGCGGCAGCAAGAAGTACTGCCTGGGCTCGGTGCTCAACCACGTGCTCATGCACCAGACCGTGATCGGCCGCGAGGCGCAGGCTCAGTTCGAGCGTGCCGGCGTCTACCCGGACGTCATGGTGGGCTGCACGGGCGGCGGCTCCTCCTTCGGGGGATTCATCTTCCCGTTCGTGCCGGACAAGCTGAGCGGGCAGCGCGACACCCGCTTCGTGGCGGTCGAGCCCACGGCCGCGCCAAGCCTGACCGGCGGCCAGTACCGCTACGACTTCGGGGACTCGGCCGCCACCACGCCGCTGATCAAGATGTACACCCTCGGCCACTCGTTCGTGCCGGCGCCTATCCACGCCGGCGGCCTGCGCTATCACGGCATGGCGCCGCTGATCTGCCACCTGCACGACCTGGGCGTGATCGAGGCACAGGCCATACCGCAGGTGCCGGTGTTCGAGGCGGCGCAACTGTTCGCGCGCACCGAGGGGATCGTGCCGGCGCCGGAACCCGCGCACGCGGTGCAGGTCGCCATCGACGAGGCGCTGCGCTGCAAGGAGGCAGGCGAGTCCAAGGTGATCGCCTTCAACCTGTGCGGCCACGGCCACTTCGACATGCAGGCGTACCGCTCGTTCCTGGACGGCCAGCTCGTCAACTACGAATACCCGCAGGAGCGCATCACCGAGGCCCTGGCGGAGTTGCCCGCCGTCGGTTGACCGGGGGTTCGGAGGGCTGAGCGCAGCCTCAGAGGCCGGCCTGACGGGCGGCGGTCTGGGTGTGGCGGCGGAACTCGTCGAAGGAGCAGTTTCCGTATGACTGCGCGCAGGCGAAGGTCTGTTCCGAGCGCAGGAGTTGTGCGCGCGGCTCGTTGAGCCCCAGGTCGCGGGTGATGAACTGCCCCCAGGTGCCCAGCCCGGCCTTGCTCTCGCCGCTCAGCCGGACCAGCGACGCGGCGTAGCTTGGCGGGTACACCTGCAGAAAATGCCGGGTGGCGTTCAGCCACGACCCGGTGCCGATCCGCGTGACGTGCGGAGCCCGGGCCTTGATGTCCGAAGCCAGCTCCTGCATCCACGCCGCCAGCCGCCGGCGGTCGCCGAACGGCGAGTCGGGGGGCACGTGGTTCTGGATATGGATCTCGGCCACGTCGTCCCGTGGCTCGGGCCAGTTCGGGGGAGCGGCCGGCTTGCCGACCGTGTAGCGGAAGCAGCCGAACCAGCGCAGCTTCCGGTGCGCGGCCAGCATCGCGCGGTGCCCGCCGCCTTCCAGCTCCCGGTCCTCCGCCGCTTCCTCGGCCAGATACCAGGGTTCGAGCGCTTCCATCGCTTCCTTCACGAAGGACGCGGCGTCCTCGCGCGTCGCGTAGCGGGCGGCGATCCCGGTGATCAGCGCCGAGAACTCGATCCAGATCGGATTCGTGACGGCGTGCGGCTTCTGCGGCAGCGCCCGCGCCCGCCACGGCAGGAACCGCCAGATCATCGTCCAGTCGAACAGCCCCGACTCCAGGCTCCTGATGCCCATCTGCCCCATCTGGAACACGTGCCAGAGGCAGAGCGCAGTGATGTCGCGCTTCAGGCGGTGCAGCCGCTGCCGGATCGCCGCGTCGTGGTGATAGGACCAGCTATAGATCACCGGCCACCACGGTACACTATCCAGCCACCAAGGATGCAGGTTGCAATATGGCGGCGATGTCGCCACATTGAGTCTCAAAATGGCGTTCGTAGGTAGATTTTTCGACCCTCCCGCACAGAGCTACTACCTGTTCGGCCCGCGCGGAACCGGCAAGTCGGCCTGGACGCAACGTCACTACCGGGACAGCGTACGCATCGACCTGCTCCATCCGGCCACCCTGCAGAGCTACCGCGCGCGCCCCGAGCGCCTCTTCGATCTGGTGCGCGCTCAGCCCGACGGGCAGGTGATCGTCATCGACGAGGTCCAGCGCGTCCCGGATCTGCTCAGTGCCGTCCACGCCCTCATCGAAGAGCAGCGCGGCTGGCGGTTCGTGCTGACCGGATCCAGCGCGCGCAAGCTCAGGCGCAGCGGCGTCGATCTCATGGCCGGCCGGGCCGTGGTGCGGACCATGCATCCCTTCATGGCCGCGGAGTTGGGAGACTCGTTCGATCTGCCGGCGGCGCTGCAGCGCGGCATGCTCCCGCTCGTGCTCGGTGCCGACGACCCCGTAGACACGTTGCAGAGCTACGTCGCCGTCTACGTGCGCGAAGAGGTTCAGATGGAGGGGCTGGTGCGCGATCTGGACGGGTTCTCCCGGTTCCTGGAGGCGGTCTCGTTCTCGCACGCGCAGCTCCTGAACGTCAGCAACATCGCCCGCGACAGCGAGGTGAGCCGCAAGACGGCGGAAGGCTACCTGAGCGTTCTGGAGGACCTCTTGCTGAGCTTTCGCGTGCCGGTGTTCCGCAAGCGTGCCGCGCGCGCCACCGTCGCCCACGACAAGCTCTACCTGTTCGACTCTGGGGTGTTCCGCTCGCTGCGTCCGTCCGGACCGCTCGATCGGCCCGAGGAGATCGCGGGTGCCGCGCTGGAAGGGCTGGTGGCCCAGCACCTGCGGGCGTGGCTCGCCTACCGCGGCGGTGGCGACCGCCTGTTCTACTGGCGCACGCGGGCCGGAGCCGAGGTGGACTTCGTCCTCTATGGACCGGCGCAATTCACGGCCATCGAGGTCAAGCACAGCGCCACGGTGCGGAGCTCAGACCTGCGCTCGCTGCGCTCGTTCCACGACGACTACCCGGAGGCGGACCGACTGCTGCTCTACCTGGGGGACGAGGAACTGTCCATCGACGGCGTCCTGTGCCTGCCGTGCGACCGCTTCCTTCGCCGGCTGCATCCGCGAGACGCGCTGTTATCGGGCGACTACACTCGCCCCCGATGAGATTCAGCGTCCAGCAGATCGAGCGCTTCCGCCGCGACGGCTACCTTGTGGCGCCCGGCTTCTACGGCGCGGACGAAGTCGCCGCGCTGCAGGCCGAGGTGGATCGCTTCAAGCGCGAGGGGCTGGTCCGCAACGTGGCCACCGACGGGGACGGCACGACCCACTCGACCACCAAGGCCAACCTCCAGCTCATCCCGCTGTTCGACAAGAGCGACCTGATCCGCGCGTTGCCGTTCGATGCCAAGGTGGTGGAGGCGGTGAGCCAACTGATCGGCGACCCGTTCCTGCTGCACCTGGACCAGATGTTCCTCAAGCCGGCCCGTCACGGCGTCGGCACGGCCTGGCACCAGGACAACGCCTACTTCAGGATCGCCGATCCCCTGCGGGGCACGGCGATGTGGATCGCCATCCACGACGCCACGCTCGCCAACGGCACCCTGCACCTGATCCCCGGCAGCCACCGCGAGCGCTACGAGCACCGCCGCGACCCGGACTCCGACCACCACATCCGCGCTTGGCCGCCCGAGGAGCGGGCCGCGCCGATCGAGATGGAGGCCGGCGGCGTCGCCTTCTTCTGCTACGGCACCGCCCACTGCACGCGTGCCAACACCACCGACCGCGAGCGGGCCGGCATGGCATTCCACTTCCTGCACGCCGACTACGCGGCCCCGGACTTGGTAGAGGACGCCCGCCGCACCCGTCCCTACGTGACCGGCCCCCGCGCTACGGGCGGCCGCGCGGAGTACGGGGTCGAGGTCGCCGGCACCTGGGAACGGGAAGTGCGGCACGCTCTGGCCATGTAAGCGGAGGAGGGCATGGCGCCACTCGATGACGAGCAGGTCGCGTTCTTTCACACGTTCGGCTTCCTGATCTTCCGTAAGCTCCTGAGCCTCGATGAGGTCGAGACCATCGCGCGCGAAGCGGAAGTCGCAATCGAGGAGATCTATCAGGGCCGGGAGGGCGGCTACCGGGGCAGGTGGGCACCGCTCCAGCGCCCGTCGACCCCGTTCAGTGCCTCCCTGCTCGAGGACCCGCGCTTCTACGGCATAGCGACCGAGCTGTTCGATGAGAGCCTGATCGGCCTCTTTTCCGACATGCTGGTATGGCTTGGCGACACCGGCTGGCACCGCGACCAGGACGTGCCGGGCAACACCGGACTGAAGTTCCTCTACTACTTCGACTCGCTGGAGACGGAGACCGGCTGCCTGCGCGTCGTTCCGGGCTCCCACCTGGAGCCGGATCGGAGCGAGGTCGGCGACGTCGAGCCCGTACGCCTTGCCGCGCGCCAGGAACACTACATGCAGATCGTGAGCGCGCTCGCGAGCCGGCGCCGCGCCGACGTGCCGCCCGACCAGGCGCTGCTGCCGCCGGTGTCCGTGGAGACCGTCCCTGGTGACGTAATCGTCTTTGCGCTGCCGCTGCTGCACGCCAGCTTCGGCGGCGCTCCCAACCGGCGCATCGGCTCCAGCATCTACTGGGCTCCGTCAGGAACGCCGGAACTGGCAGAAGCCCGGCGCCGCGAAGCGCGCATCATTCAGAGCAACCATCACCGGATGTTCAACTACCCGCCCGAGGCGCCGTTCGCGCACCCCGACTGGATCGCCGGGGCCGAGGGCAACCCCGTGCGAGAGCGCTGGGTGGCGTGCCTGCGCGACCTGGAGTGGATCCCGCGGCGGGTGTGACGTGGCCGGTAAATCCGGCAACATCACGGTCATGCCCGCTACAGCACCATACGGCACGTGGACGTCGCCGATCACCGCCGACCTGATCGTCCAGGACGCGGTGCAGCTCGGCTCGATCCAGCTCGACGGCGAGGACGTGTACTGGACGGAGATGCGGCCCGCCGAGGGCGGACGCAACGTGATCGTGCGGCGCACGCCGGACGGCACGACGCAGGACGTGACGCCGGCGCCGTTCAACGTGCGCACGCGGGTGCACGAGTACGGCGGGCTGTGCTTCTGGGTCGCGGACGGCGTCGTGTGGTTCGCCAACTTCGCCGACCAGCGTGTCTACCGGCAGGAGCCGGGCGCGGCGCCGGTTGCGATCACTCCCGAAGGCGTGGACCTGCGCTACGGCGACGGCATGGTGGACCGCGCGCGGGGCCGCTTGGTGTGCGTCCGCGAGGATCATCGCGAGTCGGGGCGCGAAGCGGTCAACACGGTCGTCGCGCTGGACCTTGCGGCCGGCGGAGCCGGCGAGGTGCTGGTGTCCGGCAACGACTTCTACGGCTACCCGGCGGTGAGCCCCGACGGCGCCCGGCTGGCGTGGCTGGCATGGAACCACCCGCACATGCCGTGGGACGAGAGCGAGCTGTGGGTGGCCGACCTGCGTGCCGGCGGCTCGGTCGCCGCGCCGCGGAAGATCGCTGGCGGGGGCGGCGAGTCGCTGTTCCAGCCGGAGTGGTCGTCCGCCGGCGTGCTCCACTTCGTCTCGGATCGGAGCGGCTGGTGGAACCTGTACCGCTGGCGGGACGGGCAGTGCGAGGCGATGGCGCCGATGGAGGCCGAGTTCGGGGCGCCGGCATGGCAACTGGGCACCCGGACCTACGCATTCGAGTCGGCCGGCCGCATCGTCTGCCGGTACGTGCGTAGTGGTAGCTGGCGCTTGGCGACCCTGGACACGCACAGCAAGCGGCTGGCCCCGGTCGAGACGCCATTCACCGAGCCGTCGCGCGGCGACATCAAGGCCGCCCGCGGGCGCGCGGTGATGGCGGCCGCCTCGGCGAGCCTCCCCAGTTGCCTGCTGTCACTGGATCTCGACAGCGGCCGGATCACCCGCCTACGTGATTCGCAGAAGGTCACGGTCGACGAGGGATACCTCTCCGCCCCGCGACCGCTCGCGTTCGAGACCACGGACGGCAACACCGCACACGCCCTGTACTACCCGCCGCGCAACCGCGACTTCGCAGGCCCGCCGGAGGAACGCCCGCCGCTGCTGGTGATGAGCCACGGCGGGCCGACCAGCGCGGCCTCCGGCGCGTTGAGCCTGAGCACCCAGTTCTGGACCAGCCGTGGCATCGCGGTCGTGGACGTGAACTACGGCGGCAGCACCGGCTACGGCACTGCCTACCGGCGCCGACTCAACGGGAAGTGGGGGATCGTGGACGTGGACGACTGCGTCAACGCCGCCCTGCACCTGGTACGCGCCGGCGAGGTGGACGGCGAGCGGCTGCTGATTACCGGCGGCAGCGCCGGCGGCTTCACCACGCTGGCCGCGCTGACCTTCCGCGACGTGTTCCGCGCGGGCGCCAGCTACTACGGGCTGAGCGACCTCGAAGCGTTTGTGGGGGAAACCCACAAGTTCGAGTCGCGCTACCTGGACTCCGTGGTCGGTCCGTATCCGGAGCGGCGCGAACGCTACCGGGAGCGCTCGCCGATTCACCACACCGACCGTCTCTCCTGTCCGATCATCCTGCTACAGGGCCTGGAGGATCGGGTCGTGCCTCCGAGTCAGGCGGAGATGATGCTCGACGCCATGCGCAGGAAAGGGCTGCCGGTCGCCTACCTGCCGTTTGCCGGCGAACAGCACGGATTCCGCAAGGCAGAGAACGCCAGGCGCGCCCTCGAAGCCGAGCTCTATTTCTACTCCCGCATCCTCGGCTTCACCCCGGCCGACCCGATCGAGCCGGTAGCGATCGAGAACTTCTAACGCGCTATCGACGCCGACACTGCGGCGGCGGCTTCCAGGACGCGGGTGCGGCACAGGTCATCGCTGATGGCGTCGACGAACTCGCGGATGTCATCCGCCAGCTTGGGCGATGCGTCGTGCCATCCACTCCACGTAGGCCGTACGGGTCATGCCTCGCCGCCGTGCTTCGCCGTCGATAAACGCTGCGACTCCCTCGTCGAGCGTGAGATTGGCTCGTACGCTCCGGCCCGACAGGCGGATCAATGGGATGGAGACCAAGGTATGTCCGGCGGGCGTCTCGATCCGTTCGATGGCTGACGGCGGCGTGATCGCCTCACCAGCGCGCTCCGTCTCGATCACGTAGTCGCGGAGCGCCTCCTCGGCGTGCATCAGCGCCTCATCCACCGTTGTGCCCATCGCGACGATCCCCGGCAAGTCCGGGAACGAAATCCCATAGGCGCCCTGTTCGCCGTCGATCCATGCTGGATATCGCGTCATGCCGTACCCCCGCATTCACTCATCCGGATCGCGGCCATCCAGCTTTCTTGGCGATGGAGCGGGCGACGCCAATCGACAAGGTGGAGGCGTTCATTGTTGCAGGCGCCCTTTCTGTTATGAACTCAGGCCTCGTCTCCGTCGCCTGCTTGATTACCAGATAGATGTGCGGCGCCAGACGCGGCAGCGGCGGACGTGAGCGCTGTTGCCGGTGGCGAACAGCTCGACGCCGGTGCTGTCCGGTCGGGTGGGGTAGATGCGTCCGGTCAGCGCTGCGCGGCGGTTGCCGAACGCTTCCACGACGGAGCGGTCCAGGAAGACCGTCAGCGTGAGCGGCTCGCCCGGCTTCAAGGGGAGCGGGGCGTCGTGCACGCCGCGGCCGACTTCCGGGTCCAAGCTGGAGTACGTCCGGTCGAGCCGCAGCACCTCCCCGTCGCGGTGCCAGGAGACGGTGGTCCGTTCCTCGCCGTCCGGAGAACGGGACAGGGTGAGGCCGACGGACGCGGCGTCCCTCACCTCGATCTCGGCTTCCACCTCCAGGCAGTCGCCGTCCGCGCCGTCATAGCGGTAACCGGTGCCGGGGGCCAAGTCCACACCGGCGACCTCCGCGTCCGCGGCCGTGGCGGCGCGGACCTCCTGGGGCACGTCGATGCGGAGATCGTCGTCCTCGATCCAGAGGGTGCGGGGCAGCGACATCATGCCGGCCCAGCCGGCCTGCAGGGAGGCGTCGATCGGGCGGTCCTCGCGGATCCAGCCGAACAGCAGGCGGCGGCCGGACGCGTCGCACAGCGTGCGGGCGGAATCGAACTGCGGGCCGTGATCGACGCACTGCCTGCGCCGCGCGAGAAAGCGGTGGTCTTGGTAGTCGCCGATCAGGGCATAGGTGGCGCCGTCGGAGAACAGCATCACGTGGCGGTCGCCGGACGGGAAGAAATCGGGCACCAGCCAGCGCTCGCCGGGCACCGTGCCCTCGCAGAACGGGTGCAGGTATTCCCACGTGATCAGGTCGGCGGAGCGGTACAGGAAGGTCAGGCCGGCCGATCCGTCCTTGTAGGCGCCGCCGAGCAGCAGGTACCAGGTGTCGCCTTCTCGCCAGACGTGCGGGTCGTGCCAGGCGTTGAGCCGGCCGCGGTACTCCTCCGGCGGGTCGGCCAGGATCGGGTTGCCGGGGTGCTTGCGCCAGTAGACGAGGTCATCGGAGCCGGTGGCCAGGCACTGGCTCAGGCACCACACGCGGTCCTCGAGCGCGAGCGACTTTCGCACCAGCCCCGAGTAGAGAATGGTCGGCACGCGGTCGGCAATGACCGTGCAGCCGCTCCAGCAGCCGTTGCGGTCCGGCCCTGTGGTGCCCGGCGTCAGCGCCGGCGGCAGGTGCCGCCAGTGCAGCAGGTCGGTGCTGACCGCATGGCCCCACTCGGGGTCGCAGCCGAACGCGCCCACGTTCTTGGGGTCGTACTGGTAGAAGAGGTGGTAGCGCCCGCGGTGGTGGATCGCACCGTTCGGGTCCTGGATCCACCCGGAGGGCGGCAGGAAGTGGTAGCGCGGGCGGTAGCGGTCGTCGATCGCGGTCGAGCCCTCAGTCTTCGATGACGAAGTGTTGGTAGAGCGGCTGCACGTCCGCCGGCAGGCGCTCGAAGACCGTGCGGCGCATGGGGACGGCGTCGTAGTTCTTGCCGCCGGTGGCCAGGACCATGCGGTCGTGGTCTGGGGTGCCGCGGATCGACGGGGTGAGGTTCAGCCACCAAGGCGCGTAGCGGATGATCAGCGCCACGCGCAAGTCGTCGCTCACGTTGGCGGCGACGGCGTGCCACAGGCGGCTGTCGTAGAGCAGCACGCTGCCGGCGGTGCCGGTGACCTGGAGCTGGTCGGGGTGGGGGCCGTCCTTGTCGAAGCCCGTGAGGGTCTCGCCGGCCGGGTTGTCGGTGAGCTTGTGGCTGCCGGGGACGATGAAGGTGCCGCCGTTCCGTGTGGTGAAGTCGGTGAGCATCCAGATGCCGGACAGGTGCATCAGCGCGTCGGGGTAGGGCGCCTTGACGTGGGTGGAGTTGGTGGCGTTGTAGGGCCAGTCGGAGTGCCAGTAGCCGCGGGCGCTGCCGGGGTTTGTGATCACGCAGTCGGTGCAGGAGATGCGCACGAAGTCGCCGAACAGCGCGGTGGCGACGCCCAGGATGCGCGGGTCGGACAGGTATTCGGCGAAGCACTGCGTCTCGTTGATCACCTGGCGCAGGTTGTCCACGCCGGGGGAGCCGACGCGGTGGCCGCGCGAGCGCGTCTTCTCCAGCTCCGCGAGGGCCTGCGCGTGGTTGGCGCGTTGCGCGGCGAACACCTCGTCGCGCACGTGGCCGACCGTGTCGGCCGGGATCACGCCGGGGACGACGCAGTAGCCGTGGCGGCCGAGCGTGTCGACGATCTCCTGGGTGGTGCTGCCGGTAGCGGGACTGCGGGCGGGTGCGGCGGTACTCATGATGCCAGGGAGTATAGCAAACGGGCGTTCACGGCGCCGGTGATGTCTCGATCCGGTGCGCTCCGCCGGTCAGGCGCACGGTAATCGAGGACGGAGACAGCTCGGCGCCTTCCGCCGCTGCAGCATCCGCGGGGATCGTGGTCGTGCTCCCGTCGAGGGTCAGACGAAGGTCCGTGCCGGCGTCGCGGGGCAGCACGACCTCGGTCTCGAGCCCGTCGGGCAGGGCGACCTGCAGGGTCAGGGCAGCGTCCCGCCGCTGCCAGCGGACGCCGATCGGCCCGCGCGCCGAGGGCAGCACGCCGCGCGCCCAGCGCAGGTCCGGCACCGCCGGCGGCGCGATGCGGCAGCGGGCGAAGCCGGGGCCGGCCGGCAGGATGCCCAGGACGTGGCGCGACAGCGTCCAGGCCGGGGCGACCGAGGAGGAGTGGACGAGGCCGGTCAGTTCGCCCGAGTAGGCTGGGCGAGGCGAACTGCGGCTCGGTGGTGAAGCGCGACTCGGCACGCGCCATGGCGCCGCGCTCGCGCACGAACATGCTCCAGCTCTCCCACATGGTCGGCGCGTCGGTCGCGGCCATCATCGGCGCGTAGCGCTCGCGCATGATGCGCACCGCCAGGTCGGTGCGGCCGGCCGCCGCCAGCCCCTCCAGCACGACGAAGAGGATCAGCGGCGTGGGGCGAAGCAGGTCGTCCGGGGGCTGCTCGAGGTTCGAGACGATGCGCGCGGTCTGCCGGTCGTCGGCGACGCCTGCGACCAGCGCCATGCCGTTGGAGAGCTCGGAGACCGTCCGCGAGCGCTCGCCCTGGTAGACGCTGTCGACGAACAGGCCGCGCCGGTCGTCCCAGTGGCTGGCGCGCAGGTGCTCCCGCAGGCCGCCGGCCTGCGCCCGCCAGGAGACTGCCTCGTCCGGCTTCTCAAGCGACTCGGCCAGGTCCCCCAGGACGGCCAGGAAGCGCGCGTACAGCACGTTGAGCGCGAAGCTGGCGCCGCGCATGTCGTGCGGCATCCAGTCGATGAAGGTCTCCTTGGGGAGCTGGTAGAGCACGAAGTCGGCGCCGCGCTGCCGCTCGAACCATGCGGCGGCGCGCACCAAGCACGGATAGAGCTCGGCGGCCAGGCGGCGCTTCGCCTCCGAGCCGCCCAGGTAGCGCTGGTGGTCTCCGGCGATAATCGTGAAGTAGAGGGTCTCGGTGGGGTAGTTCTTGGGGTCTTCGAACACGGTGGCGGTGAGCGGGTCGGCGGTCTGCTCGCCGCGGTAGCGGCCCTCGGTGCCGGGGTACCAGGCGCGCAGCAGGCCGTCGCCGAGCTGGCCGCGAGCGGTCAGCCGCAGGTGCCAGTCGGTGAGCGCCACGTCGCCGTACGCCGCCCACACCGCGTACAGGCCCAGGGCGCCGGCGCCGGGCCAGAAGCGGCGCTCGCGCGCGGCGTCGCAGACCAGCCCGTCCTCCATGTGCAGGTCGACGGTGTCGATCGACGCCTGCCAGACCGCGTTCAGCACCGGGTCGGAGCAGGCGAAGCTGCCGGTGCGCTCGGCGGGGTAGCGGTAGGAGCGCACGCCGGCTGCGTGCAGCCTGACCGGCTCGTCCGTGCCGCGCACGACCACCTGCAGGTATCGGAACTGCTTGTACTCGAAGGTCTGCCAGACCTGGGAGCCTGAGCGCATCAGGTAGCGGTCGCCGTAGCGGATCTGGTTGGCCAGCGGCATGATGCGGCCGGCCACCAGCACCGGGCCGTAGGTCATCTCGACCACGGCGCCGGCCGGCCCTTCCAGGGTCAGCCGCGGGAAGCCGAACACCTGCCGGCCGAAGTCGAAGATCAGGTACGGCGAGCGCACTCCCTGCCGCGGGTCGTCGCCGGGACGGTAGGAGCAGCGCTGCAGGACGGCCGGCTCGCCTCCCGGCGCCAAGGCGTTGCCGGCCCGGTCGATGCGGGCGTGCTGCAGCCGCAGGTGCGGCTCCACGGCCATCCGCTCGGGGACCTGCACGTCGGCCGCCATCCGCGACAGCTCGATGATCTCGCCCTGCTCGACGACGCGGGCGGGGTGCTCGTCGACTTCCTGCAGCATCCGCGTCTGCCGCGGCTCCAGGTACGCCCAGGACGCCATCTGCTCGGCGATCACCGTCGCCGGCTCCCAGTCGGCGTCGTCGAAGCCGGCGGCGTGCCAGTCGGGCGGATCGATCCGCGCGTCGTACACCTCGGTCACGCCCATGGTGACGCTGACCAGGCCCACGTCGCGCCGCCAGCCTTCGGCCGGCCTCACCCGCCACGCGCCGTCGGTGCCGATGACGGTGCGCGTCCCGTCCGCGGCTTCGGCGTCGAGCTGGACGAACAGCCCGGCGCGGGCGTCTCGGGAGTAGTTGTTCTGGCAGCCGTAGTGGTAGGCCAGCACCGCGATCGCGTTGCGTCCGGGCCGCAGCGCCGCGGTCACGTCGTAGCTGTCGTAGGACTTCCAACGCGGGTCGCTACGCGCCGGGCCGCGGCCCCGGTAGGTGCCGTTGACGTAGAGCAGGTAGCGGTCCTCGGCCGTGACCGCCAGCCGGGCGCGACGCGGCGCGGACGGCAACTCGAAGGTGCGGCGGGCCATCAGGAAGCGGTGGAACGGGTGGCGTTCGTCGCCGTACCAGACGAAGCGCCCGCGCCAGTGGCCGGGGTAGCCTCCGCCGTCGGCGATCAGGTCAGTCGCCATCGGTCCCTCCCGCGCGGCTCGGCTCCAGGTCGACGATGAGCGAGCGGAGCACGGGCCGGAGCATGCCCGGATGGTAGCGCGGCGGCTCGCCCGTGCGCAGCGCGGGCCGGCGGGCCAGGAGCGCAGGCAGGGCGATGGCCGTCTCCAGCCGCGCCAGGGCGGCGCCGATGCAGAAGTGCACGCCGTGGCCGAAGGCGACGTGGCGGAGCTCCGCCGTGGGGCGCCGGATGTCGAAGCGCTTCGGATCGGCAAACACCTCGGGGTCGCGGTTTGCGGATGCGAGCACCAGGTGGACGAGCTGGCCGCGCCGCAGCCGGGCGCCGCGGAACTCGACCTCCTCGGTGACCACGCGGCGCACTGCCGGCACCGAACCAACCCAGCGCAGGATCTCCTCGATCGCGGCCGGCAGGAGCGCGGGATCGCCGCGCAGCAGCGCCATCTGCTGCGGGTGGCGGAGCAGGGCGAACAGGCCGTTGGCGATCAGGTTGGCGGTGGTCTCGTGCCCGGCCTGGAACAGGATGGCGCAGGTGGCGAGCAGCTCCTCTTCGCTCAGGAAGTCGCCGGACTCGTCGGCGCCGGCCAGCGCGGTGAGCAGGTCGTCGCGCGGGGCGGAGCGCCGCTCGGCCAGCAGCGCCCGGAAGCGGTCGTAGACGGCCAGGGTGGTCGCCTGCACCCGCAACGCGTTGTCCGCGCTCAGGTGGCCGTTGCCGTCGAAGTAGGTGCGCAGCGCCTCCGCGTAGTCCCGGAACAGCGCGTAGGCGCCGGGGCCGTCCGACGGCGGCACGCCGAGCAGCTCCGCGATCACACGCATCGACAGCGGGTAGGCCAGCTCGCCGGCTACCTCCAGCCGCCCCGACCGATCCGCGCCGCCCAGGAGCTCGGCGACGATGCGCCGCACGGTCGGCCGCAGGCCGGCGACGATGCGCGGCGTGAAGGCGCGCTGGACCAGCCGGCGCAGCCGCGTGTGGTCGGGAGGGTCGCTGTTCAGCAGGCCGCCCGCCGCGAAGATGCGGCGCAGCGGGCGCAGCCGCGCCTGCGACGAGGCCGGCAGCCGCTCCAGCAGCGGCGTCTGGCGCCCGGCGCTGGAGTAGAGGGCCGGGGCGTGCAGCATCGCCATCACGTCGGCGTGCCGAGTGACGATCCAGCTCCGCCACGGTTCGCACCAGTAGATCGGGTGCTCGGCGCGCAGGCGGGCGTAGGTGGGGTAGGGGTCGGCGTAGAAGGCGTTCGATGCCAAGTGGCGATCCAACGCCGGATCTGGCACGCTGGCCACGGTGGGCACGGTAGCATCCGGGCCCGCCTGAGGAGTCCTCCATGCTCAAAGCAGCTTTCATCGGCGCCGGCGGCCGGGCGCGATCGGCCCACTATCCGACCGTGACCACGCTCGCGGACGTGCGCGTCGAGGCGGTGTGCGAGCTCGACGCGGCGCTCATGGCCCAGGTCGTCGAGCAATACGACATCCCGCGGACATTCGACGACTACGGGCGGATGCTGGACGAGATCGACCTCGACCTGGTCTACGTGATCATGGGCGAGGAGCTGATGGCCCGGATCGCCATCGACTGCATGAACGCCGGCAAGCACGTGTTCATCGAGAAGCCGGCCGGCGCGAATCCCGAGGAGTCGCGTGCGCTCCTTCAGGCGGCGGAGGAGAACGGCGTGACGTGCGCGGTCGGCTACCAGCGCCGTTTCGCCTCGGTTTCCGTGGAGGCGAAGCGCCTGGTGCGGGAGCACGGCGGGCCGACGCTGGCGGTCGGCGAGTTCCACAAGAACCTGCTCGGCCGGTCCAAGCCGCCGCGCACCACCATGTGGCAGGACGTCTGCCACGCCGTCGACCTGGTCCGCTACCTGGCCGGCAGCGAGGTGGCCGAGGTCACCGCCTTCCAGGACGCCCGCGGCACGGAGTGGACCAACGACTACACGTCGCTGATGCGCTTCGAGAACGGCGTCACCGGTGTCGTGCTGGCCCACCGATCCTCGGGCGGACGCGTGCTCAAGGGGGAGCTGCACGGCATCGGCGTGGGATGCTCCTTCCGGATTCCCGACCACCTGGAGGTGCTGGAGCAGGACCGCGAGCCGCGCACCGAGCACGGCGCCGACCTGGCCGGCGTGCCGGCCGACGATTCGCGCGCCTACGACGGCACGCTCGAGATGCACAGGCACGTGGCCGCGGCGATCCGCGACGGCAGCACGCCGATCAACGACATCCGCGATGTCGTGCACACCTCCGACCTCGTGGCCCGCCTGGAAGGCGACTCGGCCTTCGAGTAGGCCGCTCCGGCAACGACAAGGGATCCATGCAGCCACGCAGCGGGAACGGGCACGCGGAAGCGTCCGCCGAGCGGAGCATCCTCTCCCTGCGGGGCGCCCACCAGTACTTCCCCAGCGGCCGCCGCCAGTTCGTGCGCGCCGTGGACGACGTCGACCTGGATCTCCGCGACGGGCAGTCGCTGGGACTGGTCGGCGAGTCGGGCAGCGGCAAGACCACCATCGGCCGCATGATCGCCCGCCTGCTGGAGCCTACCGGCGGCACCATCACCTTCGCCGGGCAGGACGTCACCCACCTGCGCGGCCGGGCGTTGCGCCGCTACATGCCGAACGTGCAGGTCGTGTTCCAGGATCCGCACACCTCGCTCAATCCGCGGCTGTCGATCGGCCGCATCATCGCCGAGCCGCTGCGCATCAACCGCTTCGGCTCCCGGCGGCGCATCGAGCGGCGCGTCCACGAGCTGCTCGACACCGTCGGCCTGTCGGCGCGCGACGCGGGCCGCATGCCGTCCGACTTCTCCGGCGGGCAGCGGCAGCGCATCGCCATCTGCCGCGCGATCGCGCTCAACCCCCGCATCGTGGTGTGCGACGAGGCGGTCTCCGCCCTCGACGTCTCCATCCAGGCCAAGATCCTCAACCTGCTCAACGACCTGCAGCGGCAGTTCGCGCTCACGTACCTGTTCATCTCGCACGACCTGAGCGTGGTGCGGCTGGTCTCCGACCGGATCGCGGTGATGTACCTGGGCAAGCTGGTGGAGACCGCCCCGGCCGACGCGCTGTTCGCGGAGCCGCTGCACCCCTACACGGAGGCGCTGCTCGCGTCGGTGCCCGACCCCTACGACCGCAAGGGGTTCACGGTGCTGCCGGGCGAGATACCCAGCAACATCACGCCGCCGCGCGGCTGTCGATTCCATACCCGCTGTCCCAGTAAGATGGAGATCTGCGAGCGCCGCTCGCCGGCGCTGCACGAAGTAGCGGAAGGACGGACGGTCGCCTGCTTCCTCCACCACGAGGAGGCCGAGCCGCCGCCCGCCGATCCGCACGGCCCGGCGGGCCGAACGACAACTCAGGGGAGGAACCCATGAAGACCACGACACGGCTCGGCGCCATCGCGTCGGCCCTGCTGCTGCTCGGCGCGATCACCGCGTTCGCCGACGGCACGACCCTCAGGATCGGCCAGGTAGGCGACATCCGCAGCCTGGAGCCGTACCGCAACGCGACCCCCAACTACCTGTTCATCGAGAACCTCTACGACCAGCTCCTGTTCAATCCGCGCAACGGCGGGTTCGAGGGCGAAGCGGCCGTGTCGTGGGAGGTTTCCGCCGACTTCACCACCGCCACCGTCACGCTGCGCGAGGGGATGGTCAGCCACGACGGCACGCCGGCCGACGCCCACATGCTCAAGTGGGACATCGAAGAGCGCCGCAAGGGCTGGGGCCGCTCCGACATGCCGGTGTTCGGCGGTGTCGACGCGACCGTCAACGTCATCGACGACGTGACTGCCGAGATCACGCTCAGCCAGCCGTTCGCGAACATGGAGACCAAGTTGTCGCTGTTCATGCTCACCGACCCCGACATGTATATGCGCGATGACGGCGCCGTGGCCGAGTTCAACCAGGAGGACAAGGTGATCGGCTCCGGTCCCTTCAAGCTGGTGGAGTACGAGCCCGGCTCGCACATGCACTGGGAGAAGTTCGCCGATCACTGGGACGCGGACTCGGTCGCGCTGGAGCGGGTGGAGATCACCTACTTCGGCGACGCCGCCGCGATGGTGGCCGCCCTGGAAGCGGGCGAGATCGACCTGGCGTACCGGCCGCCCTACGCGGACGCGGTGCGCTTCGTGGACGACTCCGACTACACCGTCTGGATCCCGGAGACCGTGGGCCTGGCCTCCATCCTGATGGTCAACCCCAACGCGCCGGGGCTGGAGGACAAGCGCGTGCGCCAGGCGATCAGTTGGGCCATCAACCGCGCGGCCGTTTCTGACGCCATCTTCGAGGGGCTGGGCATGGCCACCGCCTCACCGGCGGTTCCGTCGAGCTTCGCCTACACGCCTGAGCTGGACGCCATTCCGCCGCAGGGTGACCCGGACAAGGCGCGCGAGCTGCTGGCCGCGGCCGGCAACCCGGAGGTGAGCGTGAAGTTCACCTACCCGTCGAACGACACCTCCGCGGAGCTCATCGCGCAGGTGGTGCAGGCCAACCTCAAGGACGTCGGCATCACCCTGGAGCTGGACCCGCAGGAGCGCAACATCTACATCCAGATGCGCACCAGCCAGACCTTCCAGATGATGGCCTCCGTCATGGCCGGCAGCAACGGCCACCCGGCCGACCTGACCGACAGCTTCGTGTTCCACCCGGCCAACCACGGCTTCTTCAACGACCCGGAAGAGACGGTCATCCCCGAGTACCAGAGCTACGTCGACAACTTCAACAAGGGCATGGCCGCCACGACCGAGGCGGAATCGGTGGAGGCGTGGTCGAACGCGCTGCTGGCGATCAACGACGGCGCCTGGGTGCTGTTCCTGAGCTCGCAGCCCTACATCAGCGTGAGCACGTCCGCGCTCAAGGGGCTCACCTGGACCCAGCACGACAAGCCGGTGTTCAAGTACGTCCATTTCGAATAGCTCCGACGGGAGCCATGCGAGCCGGTGCCGCCCTGGAGCGGCACCGGCTCCTGGTCTGCCAGTCGGTGAACCCGGGAGATGGAAACTCGGCCCCCTAATTGACAAAGAGAAAAGAGAAGGAAGAAGTAGATACACCCTGAGATCGTATCAAGGGCAACAAAGGATGGGAGAACATGGCCTTTCTTCGCGCGCTCGCCATTTCATTCCTTCTACTTGGAATGGCTACGCTAGCCGGAACGGGGTACAGGGTTTATCAGACCCTTACGATCGAGGAATTTAGCCCTAAGAGCTTTCCTGATCTCCTTAGAGGTCCGGATGCTCGGGAGCTAGTCAACGCCGGAAATCTTCCTAAACAGGAGGTCGTGCAGGGGATCACGCTTCCGAACGCCGTTCTTCCTAAACTTACGGGTCCGATCCCGATTGGAAGATGGGAGTGTTTCGAGGCTCGGGACTATTCGGAAAATAGGAAGACGAACCAGCCAATACCAGTAAGACGCTGTGATTGGTATGGTCCGATGGCACTGGGGCCTGCGGTAGAGTTCGATGAAGACTATGCCGGGTTCCATCTTATGATGCGGCATCCATTCCGACAGAAGGATGGGATCACTAAGATGCCTGCTGACGAAACAGGGTATTCGTTGAAAGACAGCGAGTATCTATACCAAGACGTGCGGGAGTTTCGATGGGCATACGACGTGAACGGTCAAGGTAGACTGATAATACAGACAAGCAAGCAGTATGCCTGCGCTCTAACGAAGTTAACTAACAACGCGCTGTTGATTAGTGAATGTGAAAGGAACGTGCTACCCGTTTTCCTTGTTCGTATAGGCTCGCCGGAGTACGCTCGATTGTTGAAATACAGGGAGTGTATCGCGGCGAACAAAGGTGTCAATCTTTGGGAATTGGAGGATTGCGGGATACCTTTTGAGGTTCGGTCGTAATGAGTACTCATCCAGGGCCGCCTGGAATGAAGAACTTACTCTTCGTACTTTTCACCACGTGACGCTGTTCAGTCGAGTCGACTGCCCGGGGAATCGAAAAAGAGAAGGTAGCTTGACGCGCGCGGGCTTTCTCGCGTAGCGTCCGCTTCGTTATGGCGAAGCAGGAAACGCCCCTGGGGGCTGGCTGTGGCTGCCTGATGGGAAGTGTGGCTCTTGGCGTGCTGCTCGCCCCATGGCTCGGGGTGCTGTCCCTGGTGTTGGGTATAGCGATCATCGTGATGATCGAGGTCGGGAAAAGGCGCGATGAGGACGAGTAGCGGCCCCGCCGGTCCGATGGCAGAGGCGAGGGGGCTGGGGCGGCGTTGGACGCTCCGCACGAGCGCTGGATGCGTCGCCTGGAGCGGCGCTTTGGACATAGGGAAGAGATCGCCGGCTGCAGCCAGGCATCGGGCAGCGTGAAAACGCAGGCGGCCCTCGGCGCGATGAACGACGTGGCCGACAAACGAAACGCCCGCGAAGTTCTCTGAGTGAGAGGAGTGGCAGCCTCAAGGCGTGATTTTTCCGCGTAGCGGGTACCGGGGGTCCACACGGCAAGGCGCGGAGGCGCGCTACGAGGCCGCCACGGACCGCTGACGGATCAAGCGCTGGTCGTTAGCCGCCGACCAGTGGGACCATGGATCACCGGCCCGAGGCGTTCAAGATTGAGCAGCAATTGCAGTCGGACGCGCGGGTCCAGCGGCAGAGCGCCAGCGCGCTCAAGGACGTGACGGAGTACCCGCCGGCCGTCCGGTACGCCACGCCGATCCTGGTGCCGCGCGACGACGGCATGCTCGGCGTCCACTTCCGTCGCGGCGGCAGGGTGATTGGGCCGATCGTGTTGCCGTCGTTCGAGAGCCTCCGCGACAAGTTGAGACGGCTCCAGCACGACGGACACGTCGTCCAGTAGGGGTGAGGGGGCGGGGTGGACACCTTCGTCCCGTCATAGTACCTTTGATGAATATGAGACGGCTGGCGACAGACGCCGCAAAGGCCGCAGACGCGGCCGGCGGTGCTGTGAGTCGAGCATGCTCGGTAACTGTAATAAGTTACGAGGGCCCGCAATGCCAAAGACAATTGCGGTCGGTCGGTTCCCCGACCTGCGTCTGGTTCGGCGAGACGTTGCGCTACCAGAAGTGATCACATAGGGAACTTGATCGGACATCCCTAAATCTGGGCCGCCGGTGTTCGCGCCGGCGGCTCGCTTCGTCATTAGAGCAAGGACGGAGCGGCTCGGCCATCACGACAGGCGACATCGTGCAGGCGAGGCCACACCCTGACCTACGATCGGCCGAATCGGCAATGTGAGGGGTGGAGGGACTGACGAGGGTCTAAGAGAAAGGTTAGGGCGTGCCGACGATCCAGACCCTCCCAGAGGCGTTCGGGGCAGGTCCATGATTGTGCTGACCGGCAAACTCGTTCACGTATCGCTGCAGGTGAAGCGGGCTCAACCGTGCCGTAGTAGACCCACTTGGGCATCGTCCAGAACGCCTCCATGCCGCTGATGTGAACCTCCCCGTCAAAGTACTCTCCGACGCTATGCCGGACCGACCGGCGATTGTGCAGTCGCGCGTATGACTTCAGATCGCCGGTGTAGACTACGGTTATCCTGCGCGATCGGGTTATAGGCGAACCCATGCAGGGTCGGGCGCGTGAAGTTCGGCACTACCTGATCGCTGATCGTGTTGGTCTGCCGGTGCTTCTCGCTAGCCACACGGTCTTGCCCTTCGTTTCGCCGCCGATCCCGGATTGCTTGTTGGCGCGTTTGTCCTGCTCTATTCCGCGGAGCCGAGATACGACTCGTCCAGCTCAACCTATCCACTCACGGGCTCGGCCACGCCGTCCCAGTTCTCCTGGATGCGGTGTGCGAGATGCCCAACGGTCTTCTGCGTGACGTTCAGGTCGCGGTGCAGCATCATGCTTGAAGCGCTCCTTCAGCCCGGTGTCAAGCACGTAGATCGCGATCGCCCATACGTCCAGCCGGAGCGTGCTGGACTGCACGACCGTTCCGGTCTGCGGGCTGGAATCCTTGCGGCAGTCGCGGCAGCGGTACGGCTGCGGCTTACGGGTCTTCCGTTACTGTACGTTCCCGGCACTACATTTCGGGCACACCGGTCTATCAGACCAGCGGGGGTTGACGAATCAGCGTACCGCCGTCAATTTGAGGTTCCCGGTCACGAGTAGGTGACCGTTCTGAGCCCGATTCCGGGGCGACGGTTGACCGCCCGACCGGCTTTTGGGGTAGCGAAGTACTTGGTTCTCTCGCTATAGTTTTGCCCATGAGGTCGTACGTCGTCCGCCGCATGCTCGGCGTGATTCCGGCGCTGTTCATCGGCTCCATCCTCATCTTCCTGATCATCCACCTCATCCCGGGCGATCCGGCGGTGCTGCTGGTGCCGATGTCGCCGCCGCCCACGCAGGAGTTGATCGCGGAGGTGCGCGCCGCCTACGGGTTCGACAAGCCGCTGTACGAGCAGTACCTGATCTGGCTCGGCAAGCTGCTGCGCGGCGACCTGGGCGACTCGCTGAGCAAGCCGGCCTGGACGGTGGCGGAGCTGATCACCAAGAAGATCGGCGTCACCCTGCACGTGACCGCCGGCGCCTTCCTGGTGTCGGTGCTGATCGCCCTGCCGCTCGGCATCAGGATGGGCCTGTATCCCGACGGCTTCCTGGCGCGGCGGGTGCTGCCGGTCTACACCGGCATCGGCTTCGCCATCCCGCCGTTCTGGCTGGGCATCCTGCTGATCCTGTTCTTCAGCGTGTTCCTGGGCATCCTGCCGACCAGCGGGTTCCGCAGCATCACCGAGGACCCGATCCAGTCGATCCGCTTCCTGATCATGCCGTCGCTGGCCGGCGGCATCTCCGGCGCGGTGGTGTACACGAACTTCATCTCGGCATCGGTGAGCGAGATCGCGAAGAAGGAGTTCATCCTGGCCGCCATCGCCAAGGGGCTGCCGCGGCGGCGGGTGGTGTACCGCCACATCCTCAAGAACGCGCTGATCCCGGTCGTGACCGTGGCCGCCCTGCAGTTGGGCACCACCGTCGGCGGCGCGGTGGTGACCGAGAGCGTGTTCGGCATTCCCGGCATCGGGCGGCTGCTGGTGGACGCCATCACCGCCCGCGACTACGCGGTCGTGCAGGCTGACTTCATGGTCCTGATCTGCGCGGTGATGCTGGCCAACCTGCTGGCCGACCTGCTGTACGGCTGGCTGGACCCGCGCATTCGGCTGGACTGATGAGCAGCGGAGACGGAACGGAACCGGGCTCGGCGGTCGTGGCTGCCGGGCGGCGTGCGGCGGGCGTCCTGGGCCAGGCGGCGAAGCGGATGAAGCTGGCCGAGTGGCTGGGGGTCCTGGTCCTGGTCGCCTACCTGCTCATGACGCTGATTCCCGGCGTCCTGGCCACCCACGATCCGATCGAGCAGGACATTCTCAACCGACTGGCGTTCCCGTCGGCCGAGCACTGGTTCGGGACCGACGAGCTGGGACGCGACCTGTTCAGCCGCTGCATCCACGGGGCGCGCACCTCGATCCGCACGGCGGTGATCGCGGTGCTGTTCAGCGTGATCGTGGGGGCGACCGGCGGGCTGTTCTCCGGCTACGTCGGCGGCCGGCTGGACGAGCTCCTGGCCCGCACCAACGATATCCTCGTCTCCTTCCCCGGCATCATCATCGCCATGGCGCTGATCGCCGTGACCGGCCGCAATCCCATCGTCCTTGCGCTGGTGATCGGCTTGGTGAACACGCCGGCGATCTTCCGCGTGACGCGCGCGGTGGCCCTGCAGGTGCGCGTGCTGCCGTACGTGGACGCGGCGCGCTCGGCCGGGGCGTCCAACCTGTACATCATGTTCCGGACGGTGCTGCCCAACTGCACCACGGAGGTGTTCATCCAGGCGCTGCTGATCGCCACCCGCGCCATCATCACCGAGTCCAGCCTGAGCTTCCTGGGGCTGGGGATTCCTCCCCCGAATCCCTCCTGGGGGGCGATGCTCAACACCGGCCGCAACTACATGAAGCGCATGGTCTGGTACGGCGTGATCCCCGGCCTGTTCCTGATGGGGCTGATCCTGGCGCTGCAGTTCGTGTCGCGCTACCTGCGCCGGGTGTCGCGCGCATGAGCGCGACCGATGCGCTGCTGGTGGTGGAGGACCTGCACACCCGGTTCGAGCTGGAGCGCGGCGTGGTGCAGGCGGTCTCGGGCTCCAGCTTCTCCGTCGACCGGGGCGAGACCCTGGGCATCGTCGGCGAGTCCGGCTCCGGCAAGTCGGTGACGGTGCGCTCGATCCTGCGGCTGATCCGCCCGCCGGGCCGGATCGCGGCCGGGCGCGTGCTGCTGGACGGGGTGGACCTGCTGGCGCTCGACGAGCCGGCGATGACCGCCGTGCGCGGCCGGGAGATCAGCATGGTCTTCCAGGAGCCCTCGGCCGCCCTCAACCCGGTGCTGTCGGTCGGCGAGCAGATCTCGGAGGTGCTGATCGCGCACCTGGGGTTGAGCAAGGCCGAGGCGCGCGAGCGCGCCGTCGCCCATCTGCGCGACGTGGGTATCCCCGCTGCCGAGCGGCGTTGCCGCGACTACCCGCACCAGTTGAGCGGCGGCATGCAGCAGCGCTGCATGATCGCCATCGCGCTGGCGTGCGACCCCAAGCTGCTGATCGCCGACGAGCCCACCACCAGCCTGGACGTGACGATCCAGGCCCAGATCCTGACGCTGCTCTCCAACCTGGTGCGGGAGAAGGGGGCGGGGCTGATCTTCATCACCCACGACATCGGCGTGATCGCCCAGATCGCCGAGCGGATCATGGTGATGTACGCCGGCAAGATCGCCGAGCTGGGCAGCACCCCGCAGGTGATCGACGACCCGCAGCACCCCTATACCGTGGAGCTGCTCAAGTCGCTGCCGAGCCTCAGCACCGAGCGGGGCGTGCGGCTGGAGGAGATCGCCGGCGACGTCCCGGACCTGGCCGACGTGCCGACCGGCTGCCGGTTCCACCCGCGCTGCCCGCGCGCCTTCGAGCGCTGCGCGCAGGAGGTGCCACGTCTCGAAGAGATGGGCGGCGGGCGGCGCGTCGCCTGCTGGCTGTATGATGGCGAGAGCGCGTAAGGGAGAAGATTGAGCATGCCTACCGCCCGCGGAACGTTCGACGTCAATATGGAGGCCGAGCCTCCCTATCTCGAGCAGGACGGGATCAAGCTCAACCGGAACGTGGTGCGCAAGGAGTTCTCCGGAGACGTGCTCGGAACGTCCGAGGCGCAGATGGTGGCGGCCTTCACGGCCACGCCGGGCTCGGCCGGCTACGTTGCCATCGAGCACTTCACCGGCTCGGTCGGCGGCAAGTCGGGCTCGTTCGTCCTGCAGCATAGCGGCCTGATGGACCGGGGCGATGCTGCGCTGACGGTGACGATCGTCCCGGACTCCGGCACCGGCGAGTTGGCCGGGATCTCGGGCACGCTCCAGATCGACATCGACGCGGGAACGCACTCCTATGTGCTCGAGTACGAGTATCGATGAAAGAGCGCTATCTCGTGATGCCACGGGGCATCAACGTCGGGTCCCGCAACCGGCCAAGCAGGTTCGGCACGCGCTCGATCGCAATCCGTTGCAGGAGGTCGTCACCGATCCATCGCGCTACTTGATGCTACGGCGCGCAACTGGAATACCCTGGAGAAGATCGTTGCCAAGTTCTGATCGCTGGCAACTCGGCCTCAGGGCCGACGCATGCGCCTTCGAGCCATGTTCGGCTGCTGGCTGCACGAGGAGCACGGCTCCCGCCTCTGAGATCCGCCGCGTTCTGAATGCCTCGCGGCGATAGTCCGATCATCTGTCGTACTTCGGCGCCCGGGCGGACATTGAGGGCGGGCCCTGGCGGCAGCGAGTAGGCGCCATCGGCACACTCCAGTGGGCCGTCCAGCAGCCCGCGATGCCGGAGCAGAACGGAGTGCTGGAACTCGTGGCTGACCACGGACTCGACGGCGGCGGTAGCGTGCTGGTGGTCATTCGAACAGTTCGGCATGGGTGCCGACGCGGGCAAAATAGATGGATCCGCTTGGTCCGTCCGTATCGTCGAGGCGATAGATCAGAAGGAAATCGCCACCGACGTGACATTCCCGGTAGCGCGCCCACGAGCCTCTGAGCCGGTGATCCCTCTGTTCGGGACCGAGCGGCGCCTCGTTGGCGATGAGCACGAGCATGACCGCCTTCAGCCGATTCATATCGTATCGACCGGAACGCGAGAGGCGCTCCCAGTCCTTGCGGAACTGCCGGGCGTAGTCAACCCGGCGCGGCAGGTTGGTCCGTTTACTGGCCGCTGGCTTCTTCAAGTTCGGCAAACATCTCGTCCGCACTCGCGAATCGCGCCTTGCGCGTCTTCGCCATCTCGTCCACCTCGGCCATGGCGCTGCGGGTTTGCGCGTTCGGCACCTTGAGTTCGAGCGGGAAGGCCTGATCGACCGCGATGCGATGGAACAGCAGCCGCACGGCATCCGAGGGCGTCAGTCCCATCGCCGCGAGCGCCGCCGTCGCCTTTCGCTTCATCTCGGTGTCCATCCGTACGTGCAGCATCGAACTCTGTGTCGCCATCCAAGCCTCCTGTATCGCATTTGCGACACAGGCTGTCATGCGGGCGCGATCCAGTCAACGCGATGCGGCATAGCGGGTACGCTATATAATCTGCCATGGGGCTGGACGGTCGAGACACTCCTACGTTCTCGACTACGAGCATCGATGAATCTCTCACGATAGTCCGATCATCCGCCGTACGTCGGCGCCCGGGCGGACACCCAAGCCGGGTCCCGTCGGCAGCGTGTAGGCGCCATCGGCACACTGGAGCGGACTGTCCAGCAGCCCGCGATGCCGGAGCAGGATGGAGTGCTGGAATTCGTGGCTGCCCACCGCGTCGATGGCCGCGGCGGCGTGCAGGCTGGCGGCCAGGAAGATTCCCACGCCGATGGTGGCGTGCGGCATGACCGCGATCCCCTCGGCATGGGCCAGTGCGGCGATGCGCATGAACTCGGTCGGTCCGGTGTGGCCCATCTCCGGCTGAACGATCGCCGGGCAGCCACGTTCGAAGCGCAGCCTGGCGTCGTAGGCCGTGCGCCACTCCTCGCCCAGGGCGATCGGCGTCCTTACGGCGCGTGCGACCTCGGCCTGCGCCGCCACGTCCTCCGGGGCGACCGGCGCTTCGGCGAACCACGGATCGTACGGCTCCATCTCGCGGATCACCCGGATCGCCTCCGCTGGCTGGTAGCGCCAGTGCAGGTCGACGCCGATCCGCACCTCGGCGCCGAGCGCCCGGCGCAGCGCGACGAGCTCGGTCACCGGTCCGCTGTCGGCCACGGCGTCGGCGAACTTCACGGCGCCGAACCCTCGGGCGCACCACCCGCTGGCGATCGCCACGCGCTCGGGAAGGTTGGGTGCCGGCAGGCCAGAGACGTAAGCCGGGATCGAGGTCCGCCGCCGCCCGCCGAGCAGGTCCGCGAGCGGGCGTCCGCTGAGCTGCCCGGCCAGGTCCCAGAGCGCGATGTCGACGGCGGCCAGCGCGTCGAGGTAGAAGCCGCCGGTGTATCCCCGGACGCGCATCAGGTCGTACAGGTCGTCGTGGATGGCGGCCGCCTCGAACGGGTCGCGTCCGACGACGAAATCGGCGAGCAGGTCGTCGATGATGGTCGTCGTCGCGCCGGGCGCCACCAGGCCGTAGGTCTCGCCCCATCCCTCGGCGCCCTCGGCCGACGTGACGCGCACCAGCACCGAGCGGTCGAACGTCGGATAGACCGTGCGGTTGCTGCTGCGCACGAAGTAGCCCTTGGCGTTGACCGTTTCCCCTGGCCCGAGAGGACCGAGGTACGGATCGTCCCGCGGGAGCGTGAGCACGAACGACTCGACGCGGGCGACCCGGTGGCTCACGCGTCCGTCTCCGGTTCCGCGGCCGGGAGGGGATCGATCAGCAGGTCGCGCACCGCGTCGAGCATGACCGCCAGCTCGGCGCGGTCGCGCGTGTCGAGGGCCGGCACCGGCGCCCGCACGAACTCCGAGTCGATCAGCCCGCGCCGGCTCAGGGTCGCCTTGGTCATGCTCATGCGGAACACCGCCTGCATGTTGAGCAGCGGCAGCACTCTCCCGAAGAGCGCCCGCAGGAGCGGCTCGTCGCCGCGGCGGTGAGCGGCGACCATCGCCGCGTGCACCTCGGTCAGCTCGCAGGCCGGCATCGTCCCGCCCGCGCCGCGCAGCAGCTCGTCGACCAAGTAGCGCCCGCCAGCGCCGCCGATCACGCTCCGCACGGTTGCGGGAGCCTGCGCCAGGAGTTGCGTGATGCGCTGCCCCGACGGCAGTGTCTCCTCCTTCACGCTGGGGATCGCCGCGACCGCCCTGGCCACGGCGGCGACCTCGGAGACGGCCAGCCCCGCTCCGGCCGGCGGCGGTGCGTTCTGCAGGACGATCGGCAAGCCGCCCTCCGCCGCCACGTGTGCGAAGAACGCGGTCAGGCGGTCGCGGTCGGAGCCGAGGGCCGGCGGCGCCATGACCATGGCCATGATCGCGCCCAAGCGCCGGCCGTGGGCCGCGAGGCCCGCAGCTTCCCTCGGATCTTCGGCGCTGGCGCCCACAATCACCGGCAGCGGGAATTATATACCTGGCTACGCAAACGGGTATCAGGGCTACACGCCCCCAGCCACACGCCTATTCACGGAGTATCCCATGCCCTTCAGCAATCTCTCCATATTGAGCGGTTCTGTCGCATATATCTCATCCGCCGCATTCCTTATGATGATCTTATTTATTTGATCCATGTCTCCGGTCTTATGAAGAACTTTCATGCGTACCGGATCGCTGTTACTCATTGGAGCGAACACGATCACCACTCTTCTACTTACTGGAAATAACAGCTTCTCAGGTTTGTCAGGGCTTTCTGCGTCGGTGTAGTATATCACCGGTTTGTCTGTGGTAACAAAGTTGCGTTGTGAGCCAGATGGTAACACGTAGACACACAAAGTCTTATCAAAGTTCTTCCACAGAAACGTGAGCATCTCCCTATCGCGGAATCCCTCCATCGACGTCAAGACCTTATTCTTCAACTCACTCGGCGCGACCCCATTAGGCAGCGTGTCAGCCATACGGGTGCGCACTCTCTCAACTGTGCTAGGTGCCCGCAGCGTATGTATAAACATGAAACTTAGTAAGGCAACTTTCTTTTCTGGCGTTAGCTCTGGCAATTTCACATTATCGCCGCTTATGGTAGCAAATCTGTCGATAAGATCATAAACTGATGGCCAATCAGTTTCGATTCTCCCGAAGAACATTTCTATGGAGTCGTCAACTTCACTGCCGAACTCGCGGGAGTAGTAATCGGGGCGATGAGCGACATTATTCACACCACGTTTGCATAATTCGGAAGTTGACTTTCGATATCGCCAAATCGCTGGCGATCGATCGTCGCTGGTAGCGAAACCCTTTAGGTAACACCGGGCGAGATAATGTCTCTTTGCCATAGGAGAGTACCGATCCGGGTACCGGTTACTGGTCCCTGTTCCGGTGCTGCTTAAGGTACTCCCAATCTTCCTCGGCCTTGGGAGGGCCGAACATCAAGGCTCTGGCGATGTTCTCGGGGGAGTCGGGGATGGCCTCTGGCCACTCCTTCTCCTCCGGCCGGCCCCGGCCTCGCTTCGGCACCTGATCCAGTTCCTGTCCCTGTGCCGGTTCCTGGTTCTTCATGGGTCAAGCATGCTCGACGGTGAAGAAGCAGGGCAAGCTAGCTGCTTGACGAGGTAAGTCGGTGGTGGGTAAGGGCTTGAGCGTGTGCGGTCTGCCCCGCCTCGCACACGCGGAGTCCCTCTATGCCTTGCCGATCAGGTCCTTGTAGGTGAGCAGCTTGCCGACCAAGGCGGCGGCCATGAGCCGCATCTGGTCGATGGTGTTCATCGGCCGCTGATTATGGCGGCCGGCGAACTCGTTGACGTACTTCTGCAGGTGGAACGGGCTCAGCCGGTGATAGGTGCCGTAGTAGCCGCGCTTGAGCATGGCCCAGAACGACTCCATGCCGTTGATGTGCGCCTGCCCGTCAACGTACTCGCCGACGCTATGCCGTACCGAGCGGTGATTGTGCAGACCTTCGTAAGACTTCAGGTCATCGGTGAAGACCTCGGTACCCTGCGCGATCCGATCGTAAGCGAAGCCATGCAGTACCGGCCGTGACACTCCCGGCACCACGCCGGGCGAGAGAAAAGGGCCGGGGCGGCGCCTTGAACAATCACCCCGGCCCAGCGGAGTCGGCTGCGGCTATTCGATGCCCAGTAGGGCCGTGAACGTGCGTACCAGCAGGGCCGTGAGCGTGGCTCTAACCACACCGATGAAGACCTGCCTCGCCATGTCCACAAGCCGCTTCCGGAAGGGAGCCCCTTTCATGGGTCGCTCCTTTGGTTATCAGCTTATATATTGTTGGAGTAAAAGGATATGGAAGATTGGAGTAAGAGGATATGGGAGAGATGTCGGCCCGAAGCCATATCAGCCCAGCGAATCGCCGCAGGGCAAGATCAAAGATAGCGCGGATCGACGCAGAATTCAAGTACTCGACCGGGGCGCACTACATACATCTCCTTCCTTGGCGGGCTCAATTGCTCTCGTTTACGCTTGAACGGATCGAGCGGGCGCGCTGCCGACGGTGGACGGCAGTTATCGGGCGTATCGGCGGGCACTCGTTGCGGGTGGACGGCCCGCGTCGATTCACTCCCGAAGCTCTTGGGACATGCGCTCGGCGTCCGCGATCTGCTCAGTGGTCATCTTCCTGGCAAGCGACTCGCGTGCCTTGGCCGCGTAACCACCGTCATCTATGCTCCCAGCCGCGATGCTCAGCCATGCAAACGCTGCAACGTAGTCCTGCGGCACGCTCTCACCCTCGCGGTACGCGATCCCGAGATTGAACTGAGCCACGGCGTCGCCTTGGTCGGCAGCGGCTCGACACCAGCGAACTGCCTCGGCGTAGTCCTGAGGCACGCCCTTGCCCTCGCGGTACAGGTTACCGAGGTACCTCTGAGCGACGGCGTCGCCTTGGTCGGCGGCGGCTCGAAACCAGCGAGCAGCCTCGGCGTAGTCCTGAGGCACGCCCTTGCCCTCGCAGTACAGGTCCCCGAGGGACCACTGAGCGTCGGCATCGCCTTGGTCGGCGGCGGCTCGATACCAGTGGGCAGCCTCGGCGTAATCCTGAGCCACGCCCTTGCCTTCGTGGTACAGGCCCCCGAGGACCGCCTGAGCGACGGCGTCGCCTTGGTCGGCAGCGGCTCGATACCAGCGAACTGCCTCAGCGTAATCCTGCGCCACGCCCACGCCGGCATCGTACATGATGCCGAGTCGATACTGAGCGTCGGCGTCGCCTTGGTCAGCGGCGGCGCGATACCGCCGAGCGGCTTCGGCGTAGTTCTGCGGCACGTCCTTGCCCTTGCGGTAGAGGTCCGCGAGTAGCCACTGATCAAATGCCTCGTCATGGTTGGCGGCGGCTTCGGCAGTCATCCGGAGTTTCCGCGGCGCCTCTGGCCAAGCGCCGCCAAGGGCCTCTTTGAGGGGGGCAAGGATGGTCGAACACTGAAAGCAGCGCACGCTCCATAGCCAGCGCTCCCGCGCGCCGCGGAGCGTCGCCAAGTCACCACGCACGCGGTCGCGTTCTGCCGGATGCGGGCGGCCAGCACCGGGGGAAGCACCGCCAAGGCCGCGCCCACGATCAGCCATCCGTCAACAGCCATGACGGGGATACTATACCAGGGCGCGTCGGTGGGCTTACATCCTCCAAATGCTCGCGACGGCGGCGTCGCACTTCCCGTCGAAATCGGCTCGTGCCTTCCATACCGGCGCTTGTGCAGATCATGAGCAGCTTGGTTCGAAGAGGACGACACCGTCGAGATTGGGGTCGAACGAGTGCACGAACGCGTCGAGCGAGCGCTTGTACGGACGCTCTGTGATCTCGTACCGCGGCGTCAGTCCGTCTTCACACAGCGCGGGCCGGTCCCACGAGTCGGAGACGGCGATCGACACCGTATGCCGCTGCCCCGCGGATACTTGGGCTCGTGGCTGCGGCCGTTCTGGCGCTTCGCTGCCGGCTTCGCGACGAAGGTGCTCCCTGTCCCGATGGGCGGGAGCAAGGCAGACGGCACGGGCGCGCTGTCGTATGAATACGAGCGCTGCTGAGCCTGTTCGGCGGGACAATGGAGGAACGCAGCCAGTGCAGCTTCCAGTGGCGCTGCACCAGGTACGTTGCGACGATCTGGTTCTCTTGGCTTAAGGAAGAGTGCGAGACTGGAGACCACCAAACTGGCAAACTGACGCACCATGTGGCCCGCTTGGCACCGTGGCGATACGATGTCGTTGGTTCTTCGGAACGCCACCAGCTGATGGGTACGACGTTCACCTTTGTTCCGGCGCGCGACCGGCCCGTATGGAGCACGGCGCCGCTCTGTACGCGCATGGTGTCGCCGTACCGTGACCGCGCCGGCCGCGTGCACATCTTCGCCGACTCGTTCGACCCGAGCGAGCCGGGCCGCTTCCAGGACCGGCTGAGCTCCTGGGCGGCGGTGCAGCGCTACTACTCGACGGACGATTTCGAGCGCTTCGACGATCACGGCGTGGTGGTCGGGCGCGGGCACTGGACGGGAGATCCCGCCACCTCGGACGCGGACTGCGTGGGCGCCGGCAGCCCCGGCGTGACGGTGGCCGGTGACCGGGTGCTGCTGTTCTACGCCGGCCGCGGGCCGGCCGATCCGGCCGGGCCGTTCGAGCACACCATGAACCGCGCCGACCTGCCGGGGCAGATCATGCTGGCCATCGCGCCTGCCGATGCCGACGGCGCGCCGGCCGGCCGCTTCGTGAAGCAGGGCGCGGTGACCGACTACGGTGTGCCATGGCGCTCGATCCGGCACGATGACCCGCGGCCGGTGGTCACGGAGGAAGAGATCCTGCTGTTCTTCAAGGGCATCGGGCCGGGAGAGACCTACGCCAACCGGGTGATCGGGCTGGCACGTACGCCGATCGACCGCCCGGCGGGGCCGTACGCGATCCATCCCGAGCCGGTGCTGCGGTCCGAGCGCGGCTGCGAGTCGCCGCGCGTGTTCCGGGTCGGCGACGCGTGGCACATGTTCGTGCTGCGCTACAGCACGCCCGGGCGCCCGGGGATGCGCCGCTACGGACACTACCGCGGTGCGGACCCGTTTCACTGGGAGCTGGTCAACGACGCCGCCTACGTCACCACCAGCGACCGCCCCGGCGTGGGCGCGGCCGACATGTGCCCGGTCTGGACCCCGTTCCAGGACGCCCCGCCTCGCCTGGCCCTGGCCAACCGCATCGACGACGGCACCTTCGGTGACCCCGGCCTGTTCAAGCAGTGGCTGTGGGAGATCCGCGAGGTCCAGGCCGGCGCCGATGCTTGATTTATTGCGATTAATGATGTAACCATTAAACTCGTTAAATTGAGTAACTTCCTTCCTGGCCCGCTGAGCTGACTCGATGGACCGTCGCAACAACCCTTATGCTCCCGGTGCCGGCTTGCAGCCGCCCGAGCTGGCCGGTCGCGACCGGCTGATCGAAGACGTGACCGTCGACATGGATCGCGTGCTCGCCCGACGTCCCACCAAGGGCCTCGTGCTGCTGGGGTTGCGCGGGGTCGGCAAGACCGTGCTGATCAATCGACTGCGTGCGTGCGCGGACGACAAGGGTTTCGAGACGGCCAAGATCGAGGCGCCCGAAGGGGGTGCGCTGCCTGACCTGCTGGCGCCGGAGCTGCGGCGCATCCTCTACGCCCTCGACCTGCGCAAGGCAGGTGGGCGGCACCTGCGGCGAGCGGTGAGCGTACTGCGCGGCTTCGCGAACGCGTTCAAGGTCAAGATCGGCGACATCGAGTTCAGCGTCGAACCCGCACCCGGTGCAGGGGACAGCGGCAACCTCGAACAAGATCTGCCGCACCTGTTGATGGCCGTGGCGGAAGCCGCCGCCGAGCGGCGCTCGGCCGTAGGCTTGTTCCTTGACGAGATTCAATACCTCTCGTCGGCGGAACTCGCGGCCGTGGTCGTGGCGTGTCATGAGATCGCCCAACGCAACCTGCCGTTGCTGTTCATCGGCGCCGGACTCCCGCAGGTGGCCGCACTTGCGGGCAAGGACAAGTCGTACGCCGAGCGGCTGTTCGACTATCCCGAAGTCGGCCCGCTGGATCCCGATGCGGCCCGAGCAGCCATCTCGATACCGGCACGGAATGAGGGAGTTTCGTTCCATGACGCCGCCGTCGATGCAATCCTGCAAGCCACCTGGAACTACCCCTATTTCATCCAGGAGTGGGGATTCCAGGTGTGGAACCGCGCACCGTCGAGTCCGATCGCCCGAGAAGTCGTTGCGGACGCCACCCCGGACGTCATCGCCCACCTGGACGCCAACTTTTTCCGCGTGCGCTTCGATCGCTTGACCGTGCTACAGCAGAAGTACCTGCGCGCCATGGCCGAGCTCGGACCGGGGCCGCACAAGACCGGGCACATCGCCACCACTCTGGGTGTCGCCGCGGCCTCGGTGGCGACGGTCCGGCAGCAACTGGTGAACAAGGGCATGGTCTGGAGCCAGCGGCACGGGGAGACCGCGTTCACCGTGCCGCTGTTCGACAGCTTCATGAAACGACAGATGCCGACGCTCGAAAAACACGTACCGGCGCGCCGCCCACGATCCCCACCGCGGCGGACTCGCTCATGAACGTTCGCGTCCCTCGAAGGACTCCTCGGTCATGATGACTGCTTGCCAGGAAGGGTGCCATCTCGTGGTAGAACAGGCGAGATGAAGCTGTACATCGCGGTCGATACCGAGGGAGAGGCGTGCATCACGCGGGAGTCCTCCGACACTGCCGCCTACGGGACCTTCCAGGCCGAGTACCTGCGCACGGTCGCCACGCGGGAGGCGGCGGCGGCGGTCGAGGGAGCCCGCGAGGCAGGGGCCGATGACATCGTCGTGCACGACAGCGGGTTCATCCGCGGCGTCACCCCCATCGGCATGGTCCTGCGCTACGACGAGTTGCCGCGCGGCATCCGCATCGCCCTGGGACGGGCGTTCATGAAGGAGGTGGCCGCGGAGGGGTTCGATGCGGCCTTCCTGCTCGGCCATCACGCGATGGCGGACACGCCCTGCGGGGTCATGGCGCACACGTTCAGCCCGGTGACCATCAAGGGCATGGCCCTGAACGGCACGCCGATCGGGGAGATCGGCATCGAGGCGCTGCAGCTCGGCGCGCTCGGCATACCGGTTACGCTGGTCACGGCGGACGAAGCGGGCTGCCGGGAGGCGCGCGACCTGCTCGGCGACGTCGAGCTGGCCGCCGTGAAGCGGGGGCTGGGGCTGCACGCCGCCGTGTCGCTGCATCCCGACGACGCGTGCGACCTGATCCGGCGCAAGGCCCGGCGCGCGATCGAGCGGCAGGGCGAGATCGCTCCCTTCCGCATGGACGGACCGTTCGAGTTGCACATCGAGTGCTTCACGGGCGACCAGGCGCGCACGTGGGCGCAGAAGCTCGGCGGCGAACCGGCGGGAGCGGCCGGCTGCGTGGTGCGTGCGGATTCGCCGCTCGATCTCTGGTAGCGCGCGACTCCTCGGCCGGGTCTACGGCTGAACGAGGATGTCCAGCTCCTCCAGGTAGGGGACCTCCGTGCGGCCGGCGGTGTCGCTCCGCCAGGTGATCCCCAACTCGTTGTCGAACCGGAACTCCGGGCAGTCGCCCAGGTCGATCTCCGCCCACGTCCAGCTCATGTCCGGATCGTGCGCATGGACGGTCCGCTTCACGTGCCGCGTGGCGACCGTGGCGCCGTTGATGTCGGTGTCGAAGCGGTCGTCGTCAGCACCGTGGATGATACGGAAGCGGAAGCTGCCGCGCAGCGGGCCGCCGCCGCGGCCGTCGGCCATCCGGAACGGGTAGGCCTGCCGTGTCCCGCGCAGTCCTTCGTTGAAGTACAGGGTCCAGCCCTTGAACGCGCCGTGCATGCTGCGCCCGCTTTCCCGGTACTTGTAGTTGGCGCCGACCGCCGTCCAGTCGTCCTTGTAGATCGGGATGTAGTGGTAGCGCCTGGTGCCGGCCTCGATGCGCTCGGGGTCGTAGACCTCGCGCATCCAGCTCAGCATGCGCTCCCACTGGTTGTGGTTGTTCGGCTGGCGGGATCCGTACGGGTTGCAGTTGTTGGGGGTGTTCCAGAAGCCGATCCCCTGCGCTCCGGCCGCGTAGTAGTTGTAGGCGGAGCCGCGCGCTTCCTCCGGCGTGTTCAGCATGCTGTGGTAGCCGCGCCACATCGGCGCTGTGCCCACGGGCCGATCGTCCGGCTCCGGCTTGCCCGTCCACGAGCCGCCGATCATGTCGCCCATCATGGCGTACACTTCGCAACCGGTACCCCGTGCGGGGCCGGCGAACTGCTCGACGTTCAGGGCCGGCCACGTGCAGTTGTGCTCCGACGGGACGACGTAGTCCAGGTAGCCGCGCTTGATCCAGGCGATCACGTCGCACCCCAGCAGCAGGTTCTCGTCGATCGTGCTGGCCACGCGGGCGCCGAGGACCAGCCGGTCGACCCCGCGCCTGCTGGCAGCGTCGTCGAGCATCCCGCGGATGGCGCCGACGAACCCGGTCATGATCGGCGCCTGCTCCGGGCCGCGGTCGCGCTCGAAATGCTTGGCCCAGCGCATGAAGTTGAGCTCCAGGCCGTCGACGTCGCGCTCCGTGGCGAGCTCCCGCATGATCGCCAGGCGATGCTCGCGAACCTCCGGGTGGCTGTAGTCGAGCGCGACCTCCTTGATGCCGTCGTGCCGCCGGATCGCGTACTGCGGGTGCTCGATGCTGAAGATCGGGCAGCCTTCGATCTCCCACAGGTGGTCCTTGTGATGCGTGTCGCTCATGCGGATCTCGGCCAGCACCTTGATGCCCTTGTCCTGCAGGTTGTCGAGGTACACCTGCAGCAGGTCCGTTCCCTGCTGCAGCAGCACGTCCATGCCGCGCGTGAAGACCGATCGCGCGCCCGGTTCGAGCCGCTGCCCCATGATCTCGCCGGCGCGCGTCCGGTACATGCAGACGTCCGGACAGGCCGACAGCAGGGCCCAGTAATCGATCGGGATGCGCTCGGTGGTCCAGTCCAGGAACCGGCGGACGGTATCCACCGCGTCGGCCGGCTCCAGTACGGAGAGCACGCTGCAGTCGTCGCTGTAGGCAACCTTCATTCGAGCCATTCATCCATCCTCATCACTGATCGTGACGCTCGGCGAGCGCCGAAAAAAGGCGAGGGCATTACGCCCTCGCCTCCGTCATACGCCCGAAGGGCAGGCGTTACTGCAACGCGTCGTACAGGCGCTGGAACTCGGCGATGACCTCGTCGAGTCCCGCCGCGTTCAGGTCAGCCTGGAACTGATCCCAGGCTTCGTCGATGTCGACCACGCCGGTGATCGCCTTGTGGTAGAACTCGTTGCTGATCGTGTTCAGGTCGCCCCGCTTGGCTGTGTAGACCTCGTTCACGCCGTCGTGGGTGAAGGCAACGCCCCAGTAGTTGACCGGCAGCGACGCCACCCAGTCGTAGACCTCGCGGGCCGCGCTGGTCAGGGTCGGATCCTCGTCGCGCAGGATCGGGAACCTCCCCCAGAAGCCGACGCCGTCGTGGTGGGCCTTCTTGGCCTCCTCGACCCTGATCTTGATCTCGCCTTCGGGGCCCCGGTCCCAGTGCACGCCTTCCCTGCCGTACACGAGCGTGTTGAACAGCTCGCGGTCGGCCAGGATCTCGTTCTGCATCTGCATGATCTTGATCACCTTTTCGTCCGAGGCCTCGTGGCCGAACGCACCGCCGTTGCCGAAGATGAACAGGCTGGGATACGGCATCGCCGCGCCGTACGTGCCGTCGGGGCCCTTGGGCGGGGGCAGGAACGCGAACTCCGCGTCGGGCGTGTGCGCCCAGACGAGCTGCTTGGGGCCGCGCGGCGTGTCGGCGGTCAGCGCCACCGGCGGCTGCCAGTTGAGGCCGAAATCGCCCATTCCCCAGCCATCGTAGAACTCGCCGCCCTTGTTGGTGGCGAAGGTCGGGTCGATGACTCCCGCCTCGTACCACTCGGCCAGCGTCTTGAGCGCCTGCTTGTACTCGTCCTGCGAGTTCGCGTAGATCACCTGGCCGTCCTTCACGTAGAACGACTTGTCCTGGTACCCGTAGGCGGCGAACACCCAGGAGAAGCCGAGCCCGTAGACGAACGAGATGTGGCTCATCCCGTAGGTGTCGTCCTTGCCGTCGCCGTCCGGGTCGTCGTAGGTGAACCTCCGCAGCAGCTCGAAGTGCTCCTCGATCGTGACCGGGTCTTCGGTGATGTTCAGGTTGTCCATCCAGTCCTTGCGGACCAGCGGCAGATAGGATGACTCGACCTCCGCCCAGTTGTTGTAGGGGAGCGCCCATGCCTCGCCCTTGTAGGTCATCTCCCGTTCCAGGCGGTCGCCGAACATGGCCTCCATCCGATCCGCCCACTCCGGCGCATGCTCCCAGAGCCACTCCTTGGGATAGGACCGGAGCAACCCCTGGTCGACCAGGCTCTGCCCGAAGGCCAGCTTGACGCTGACGTAGTCGGCCGTGTTGCCCTCGGCGAACCACAGGGGCAGCTTCTCGTTGTCGGCCGAGGAGATATTCGCGATCTCGATCTTGACGTTGAACCGCTCCTCGATGAGCTGTTGCATCATGTTGCCCTCCGGGGGCTGCGGTTCGCTGTCGAGATAGTAGGGACCGAGCCACTTGAGCTCCATCACCTCCGTCTCGGCGGTCTCCGTGGTCGGCGCCGATAGTGCCGGAACGGCCGCCAGCACGAGCGCCGCCGTCGCCAGCAGCGTGACGTCGATCTTCCTCACCTCGATGTTCCTCATTGCGTCATCTCCTTCACGTATGCGAGCATACGTCGATGCGGTGTCGGACCGCTTACCGTCGGGCGTACGGTCGGCCTTGTCAAGAGTGCGGCGGAGGGCCTGACGCCGGCGGGGGCGCAACGCACCGGGGGCCGTGAGCACACCGCAGCCCGGCGAGGGGCTGGTGCACCTGTCCGCCGGCGCGCCGGACGCGGCGGCTCGGAGATCCTCCACCTGGCCGCGGCTGAAGCGCGAGCTGTACCGTTACCGGCACTGCTATCTGCTGCTGCTGCCGGCGGTGATCTTCTTCATCCTGTTCCACTACCGGCCCATGTACGGCGCCCTCATCGCGTTCAAGGACTACCGCATGGTGGACGGCATCATGGGTAGCCCGTGGGTCGGCCTGAAGCACTTCGAGTGGCTGTTCGGCGGCTATTTCTTCCTGCGCGTGCTGAAGAACACGCTCATCATCAGCGCCTATCGCATCGCATTCGGATTCCCGGCGCCCATCCTGCTGGCGTTGCTGCTGAATGCCGTGCGCCACCTGGGCTTCAAGAAGATGGTGCAGAGCGTCTCCTATCTCCCGCACTTCATGTCGTGGGTCATCCTGGGCGGGATCGTCAGCCAGATGCTGCATCCCACGCACGGCGTGGTCAACGACATCGTCGCCCTGCTGGGCGGCGAGCGCAGGCTGTTCCTGGGCGATCCACGGCTGTTTCGCGGGATCCTGATCGGCACCGACATCTGGCAGAGCGTCGGCTGGGGATCGATCGTCTATCTGGCCGCGATCGCAAGCATCGACACGGAGCAGTACGAGGCGGCGGTCATCGACGGCGCGAACGGCTTCGCGCAGGCGCGCTACATCACGATCCCGTCGATCATGCCGGTCATCGCCATCATGCTTATCCTGCGTCTGTCGGGGATCATGAGCGCCGGATTCGACCAGATCTTCAACCTCTACAATCCACTCGTGTACGAGGTGGCCGACATCATCGACACGTACGTTTATCGCACCGGCATCCAGAAATACGCGTACAGCCAGGCGGCCGCGGTCGGCCTGTTCAAGAACGTCATCGGCCTGGCGGCGGTGCTGTCGGCGCACGCCTTCGTCCGGCGTTTCGGCGACTATGGGCTCTGGTAGCGGGCGATGGTGACGGTCCGGCACGGCACCGGGGGCGCGGCAAGCGGTCGGCGGTTCCGCCCCTGGGGTATCGGGAACTATCTGTTGATGTGCGTGCTGCTGGTGCTGTTCGCCTATCCGTTCTGGGACGTGCTGGTGCTGTCGTTCACCACCCCGGAGAACGCTGTGCACATCGGCCTTCGCCTGGTGGCGTTTCCGCTGACAGTCGACGCGTACAAACGGATCTTCATCTCGGACACGATCTTCATCGGCTACTACAACACGCTGCTGCGCACGGTGGTCGGCACGGCGATCCTGATCGCCGTTACGTATTGCGCCGCCTATGCGATTTCGAAGAAGGGGTTGCCGTTTCGCAGGACGATCATCCTGTTCTTCCTGTTCACGCTGTTCTTCGACGGCGGCCTGATCGCCACCTACCTCAACATGAGATGGCTGGGGCTGTTGGGCTCCCGGTGGGCGCTGATCCTGCCGCTGGCGACCAGCGCATGGTACTTGGTGATCACGCGCAACTTCCTCCTGACCGTGCCGGGCGAGCTGGAGGACTCCGCGTTCATGGACGGTGCCGGCACGCTGCGGACCGTGTTCTCCGTCATCGCCCCGGTGTGTGCTCCGGTCCTGGCCGTGCTGGCGCTGTGGAGCGCGGTCGGGCACTGGAACGCCTGGTTCGACGCGCTGCTGTACGTGAGCGACCGTGACAAGCTGGTCCTGCAACTGGTGCTGCGCAGGATCCTCACCGGCGGGCCGAGCGACATCGGTGATCTCAACATCCAGATGTTCCAGGGGACGATGCTGGAGACGGTGAAGGCCGCGACGATCGTGGTGACGATCGGACCCATCATCCTGGTCTACCCGTTTCTGCAGCGGTTCTTCGTCAAGGGACTGCTGATCGGGGCACTGAAAGGGTAGCGGAGCGGCGTCGGCGAGAGCGCCGTTGCCCGAGAGGTGTCGTGCGCGTACCCTTTGCTCGCCAGCGGCGGCTCCGTCCGCGACTCATGAACGTGCACGAGACGGGAGTATGACAAGCCAGAGGATATCCGACCTGACCGTTGTCGAGTTCAAACAGCTCGTGCGGGAGACGATAGCCGAGTCTCTTGCCGAGTTGCTCGAGGATCCTGATGAGGGGTTGGCGCTCCGTGATGACCTCGAGAGAGCGCTACGGGGTTCCCTTGACGAGGTCAGCGCTGGCGGGCCGACGAGAAGCTTGACCGATGTCGCGGAGGATCTCGCGCTGAGCACGTGACCTGTCAGGTCGAACTGACGCCGACGGCGGAAGACGATCTCCGGCGTCTGGATTCGGTCGTCGCACGTCGGATCATCGCGATACTGTGGCTGGCCGAGAACAAGATACGGGGAAACTGATGGCTGCACCGGAAGGGAAAGACGAGCGGGAGGTGGAGTTGCGCATGGCGCTGCTCCGGGAGCGGTACGGCGACCGGTTCGCGGAGCCGGAGCAGGAGGCGGAGGTCCGCCGGCAGGTCGCGCAGGAGATGGTCAGGGCTTCCCGCGTGCTCCGCGCTGCCCGGGTCGAGGCGGACCAGGAGCCGTTTCCGCCGTTCAGGCCGTACCGTGGTGACGATCGATGAAGGCGAGCGACGCCGTCTTCCTGCCGGTGCGCGAGCTGGCCGAGCGGGTGCGGACGCGGCAGGTGTCGCCGGTGGCACTGACGCGGCTGTTCCTGGACCGACTGGAGCGTCTCGGGCCGCGGTACAACGCCGTCGTGACGCTGACCGCCGACCTGGCCGAGAAGCAGGCGCGGGAAGCGGAACGGGAGATAGGCGAGGGCCGCTACCGCGGCCCGCTGCACGGCGTCCCGTACGGCCTCAAGGACGTGTTCGCCACCGAAGGCTACCCGACCACCTGGGGCGCGGGGCCGCTGCGCGACCAGGCGTTCGACTACGACGCGACGATCGTGCGCAGGCTGCGGGATGCCGGCGCCGTGCTGGCGGCCAAGCTGGCGATGGTGGAGCTGGCGGGCGGCACCGGCTACCGGCGGGCGGACGCTTCGTTCACCGGCCCCGGCCTCAATCCGTGGGACCCCGGCACGTGGAGCGGCGGATCCTCGAGCGGCTCCGGATCGGCGGTGGCGGCGGGGCTGGTGCCGTTCGCGATCGGCACCGAGACGTGGGGATCGATCATGGGGCCGTCCATGAACTGCGCCGTGTCCGGGCTGCGTCCCACCTTCGGACGGGTGAGCCGCCACGGCGGCATGCCGCTCACCTACGGGATGGACAAGCCGGGGCCGATGTGCCTCACGGCCGATGACTGCGGGCTTGTGCTGGACGCCGTGGCCGGACAGGACGAGCACGACGAGGCGACCACGACGCGGGCCTACGAATACCGCCTGCACCGCCCGGAACGCGGCCGGTTCCGCCTGGGAGTCCCCAAGGGGGTGCCCGAAGGCTCGCAGCCGGGCGTGCAGGACCGCTTCCGGGAGGCGCTGGCCGTGCTCGCACAGGTGGCGGAGGTCGAGGTGGTGGAGCTCCCGGACCTGCCGTATGCAGAGGTCTCCAGCACGATCTTCCTGGCCGAGTCGGCCAGCGTGATGGAGGAGATCATCGACAGCGGCATCACCGCGGGGCTCACCGCACCGGAGGCGCGCATCGGCGTCTATCCCCGCACCGCCATGCTGGCCACCGACTACCTGCGGGCGCTGCGCCTGCGGCGGACCATCGCGGTGGCGGCCGACCGGCTGCTCGCCCGGTACGACGCGCTGCTGTCACCCACGCGGCCGACGGTCGCCCCGGCGGCCGACCGGCTCTGGGTCAAGAAGCACGGGGAGCGCGCGGCCGATCCGCTGGGGGCGTTCGGGAGCTGCGTCGGACTGCCGGCGGCCTCGGTGCCGATGGGGTTCACGGACGACGGCCTGCCTGCCGGCCTGCAGATCCTGGGCCGAGCCTATGACGAGAACGTGGTGCTGGCCGTCGCGTCCGCCTTCCAGGAGCTGACGGACTGGCACGCCCGGCACCCGCCGGACCTGGTCCGGGACCTCGCACGGGAATGACCGGAGCTGCCGGGCTATAATCGCCGCGACACAAGATGGAGTTTGTTCCCCGCGTCGGCGTGTGCAGCATCGCCTTCAAGGAGCGGAGCGCGGCCGGCGCGTTGCGCGCCATCGCCGCCTCCGGCGCCGACAGCGTCGAGCTGTGGGGGCAGCCGCCGCACCTGCCGTATCCGGTGGACGAGGCGTGGTGCGCCGACCTGCGCAAACAGGCGGCCGAGCTCGGACTGAGCTTCTCCGCCCTCGGCTCCTACTACTGTCCCGGCAACCACCCGGCCTACGACGGCCATCCGGTGACGAAGGAAAACCAGCTCGCCGCGGCGCGGGCGCTGGGCGCGCCGATCGTGCGCATCTGGCCGGGCAGCGCCGCTCGCCACGTCACGGAGCCCGCGGAGCGTGAGCGGCTGTACGCGGAGATCCGCGACTTCGCCGACGCCGGCGGCGACTCCGGCATCCTGGTGGTGCTGGAGCGGCACGTGGGCTCGCTGACCGAGGGGTGGGACACGCCGCTCACGGTGCTCGCCGAGGTCGACCACGACAATGTGGCGCTCAACTACCAGGTGGTGTACCCGGCGCCGCGTGATGAGCTGGCAGCCCGCGCGGTGCCGGACTACCGGCGCCTGCTCCCGCACTCCCGCCACGCGCACCTGCAGAACTACGTGGCGGCAGCCGGCGACCGGCCGCCGCGGACCCTGATCGCCGACGGTGTGGTGGACTACGGCGAGCTCGGCGCGGCGGCGCGCGAATCGGGCTACGACGGCTCCTTCATGATCGAGTTCCCGGCCGACGAGCGCGGCGGCGTGAGCGTGGACGAGGCGGTCCGCGCCGACGTGGCCGGCGTGCGCCGCCTGCTGTCGAAGTGACCGGAGGCGCGGCCGGCCGGCCCCCCCACCTCGTGGTGATCCTGTCGGATCAGCTCCGCGCCGACTGCGTCGGCTGCTACGGCAATCCGATCATCCGGACTCCGCACGTCGACGCGCTGGCGGGCGCGGGCACGCGCTTCGGACAGGCATTCTCGCAACACCCGCAGTGCGCGCCCAGCCGCGCGTCGATCCTGACCTCCCGCTACCCGCACGTGAACGGCAGCACGTCCAACTACGTCGCCGTCGGCGATCACGAGCTCACCCTGCCGGAGTATCTGCGCTCCCACGGGTACCGCACCGCCGGCACCGGCAAGCTGCACCTGCCGGACGCCAAGCTGGCCGCCTTCGACGAGCTGATCCAGAGCGAAGGCCAGCGCTCCGGCTCCACCGACCCGGAGGTGCTGCACCCGCACTACAAGGCGTGGCTGAAGGCCAACGGCCACTGGCAGACGGCGGTGGAGGCGTTCGCCATGCACGGCCGCCCGGAGTACCTGGAGGGGTTCCGCGCGGCGGTCAACCCGCTGCCGGAGCACGCCTACTTCGACGGCTGGGTGGGCGACCGTACGGTCGAGCTGATCCGCCGGCACCCGGCCGAGCAGCCGCTGTTCCTGTTCATGGGCCTCCCCAACCCGCACATCCCGTTCGATGCTCCGGAGCCGTACGCGTCGATGTACGACGCGGACTCGCTTCCGCTGCCGCCCACGTTCGGGATGGGGCTTTCCAACAAGCCGCCGCAGCACCTCGGCTACAAGCGCTACGGCCGCAAGGAGAACTACGAGCACCTGGACGAGGCGGCGCTGCGCCGTGTGATGGCGCTCTACTACGGCAGCATCTCCCTGGTCGACGCGCAGGTGGGCAAGGTGACGGCGGCGCTCGCGGAGCGCGGGATGCTGGAGGACACGGTGGTGGCGTTCCTGTCCGACCACGGCGAGTTGCTCGGCCACTTCGGCATGCTGATCAAGAGCATCGACGAGTACCCGATGCTGTACGACGTGGGGCTGCACGTGCCGCTGATCGTCCGTGCGCCCGGCGGCGAGGCGGGCCGGGTGGTGGACGAGCCGGTGGAGCTGGTCGACCTGGCGCCGACCCTGCTGTCATGCGCCGGGCTGGAGGTGCCGCCGGAGATGCAGGGGACGAGTCAGCGCAGTGCGCTGTTCGGTGGCGAGCCGGCGCGGCGCGAGTACGTGTTCGCGGAGTCCGGGCCGGTGAAGATGGTGCGCGGCGAGCGCTATAAGCTCGTGCACTACCCGGGGCAGCCGTACGGGGAACTGTACGACCTGCAGCGCGACCCGCACGAGGCGGACAACCGCTTCGACGATCCCGACCTGGCACCGCAGCGTGAGCGGCTCACCCGCGCGCTGCTGGACCGCCTGATCGACGCCGAAGGCCCGCTGCACGGCGCGTCGCAGCGAGGGCCGGCGTACTGGCGCCGCCAGTATCGGTTGCCGTTCGAGCCCGAGGTCTGAGGCGATGCACGCGGTCGAGCTGCAGTGGGTGACTTACACCTACCCGGAGGGAGACGAGCCGGTGTTCACCGACCTGTCGGTCCGGCTGCCGTCCGGCGTGGCCGCCTTCGTGGGCCAGAACGGCACCGGCAAGTCCACCCTGATGCTGCTGGCCTCCGGCATCGCCCTGCCGGACGCCGGCGCCGTGCTGTTGCAGGGCATCGACACCCGCGACCTGCGCGACCTGCACGAGCGGCAGCGCTTCGTGTCGCTGATCCATCAGAACATGGAATTCGAGACCGAGGAGCCGATCGGCGACCTACTCGCGCAGGTCTACCTGAGCGGCTACCACGAGGAGCACTCGGAGGAGTTCGTCCGCGAGCTGGTGCGCGTGTTCGAGCTGCAGGACGTGCTGCGGAAGCGCACGCAGGAGGTGAGCAAGGGCGAGCTGCAGCGCACGCTGCTGGCGTTCTGCCTGCTGTACGGGTCGCGGATGCTGATCATGGACGAGCCCGTGTTCGCGATGGAGGACCACCAGAAGCGCACGGCGATGGGCTTCCTGTACGAGTACGTGCGCGCCGAAGGGCTCACCTGGTACTACTCCGCGCACGAGCTCGACCTGTCGGAGCAATACTCGGATCAGGTGGTGCTGTTCTGCCCGGACGAGGGTCCCCTGATCGGTCCCACGGCCGAAGTGCACACCCGCGAGCAGCTTGAGCGCGCCTACGACGCGCCCTACGACACGCTCAAGCAACGTGAGGAGCTCTACCGGCAGACCTTGCCGGGCATGCGGTGAAGCTCTACGACCAGCACCTGCACTCCCGCCACTCCGTGGACTCCAATGCGGATCCGGTGGCCAACTGCGAGCAGGCCGTCGCCGCCGGGTTGGCCGGCCTGACCTTCACCGAGCACTACGACATGCATCCCCGCGACTGGGACCGGTGCCGGTGGGACTACGACGCCATCGCCGCCACCATCGACGCGCTGCGCAAGCGCTTCTCACCGCCGCTGTGGGTCGGGTTCGGGATTGAGGTGGACTACCAGCCGGAGATGATCGAGGAGACGCTCGACTACCTCGACCGGCACCCGTTCGACCTGGTGCTGCTGAGCGTCCACTGGATCTCCGGCCGGACTCCGAGGGAGTGGCGGGAGGTAGGCGCGGAGGCGATGCGCCGCGCCTACCTGACGACGCTGCGCGGCGCGGCCGACCTATGCCGCGAGCTGGCTGTCGGCGGGAGCCGGCCGTTCGACGTCCTGAGCCACTTCGACTACGTGAAGCGCTACCTGCGGCGCGACTGGGACGTCCCGATGGGCCCGGTCGACCCGGCGGTGCTCGATCCCATCCTGCAGGCGCTGATCGACGCCGACGTGGTGCCGGAGATCAACACCTCCGGAATGCGCCGGCCCGAGGCCGAGGCGTACCCGTCGTTACCGATCCTCCGGCGCTACCGGGAACTCGGCGGCCACGCCGTGAGCATCGGCAGCGACGCCCACCACAGCCGCGACATCGGCGCCGGATTCGGTCAGGTCGCCGAGCAACTGCAGGCTATCGGCTTCGAAGGCGAGGCGGTGTTCCGCGAGCGGGTGCGCAGCGTCGTCGTGTGGTGAATGCCCTGGGGCCTGCCGCGGCTTCCGTGCATTCGGCACCGAATTGACTACGCCTGCAGGGGATTGTGTGTCTTGAGAGCGGGAAATCGAGAGAAGTCGCGGTCGGCGGTGTAGAGCGGGGCTACACCGTGCTCCTGACAGATCGCCGCGATGCGAGCGTCGTGCACGCGCGGGCCGATGACTTTCCCGCCTTCCAGGAGAGCTCGCAGGGTGCTCCACGAGCGAGTGCCTTGCTCGCCGATCAGGCGAAGGGTCGGTGACTCCTGCCACATGTCGACCTGCTGCAGCGCATCATCCATCGAGGAAGGCGGATCGCACACGCGAGGGTGCGTCGTGATTGCGATGAACTCATGCAGACAGGGCCAGGGGATCGCCCACGCGCCGATCCCCGTGAAGAGGCGCTCGAGGACGAGGTCGGCCTGCTCGTGAAACGGGGAGTCTTCGCGGTGAGCGTAGATGAGAATGTTCGTGTCGACGGCAATCATCCGCCGTGTCCCTCATACGCGAGCGATCGGATGGTCTCCCAGTTGCCGGCGCTCACGCCCGGCTGAAGGCCGTTGCCGGTGACCGTGTGACGCCGGTACGCGACAGGCGTCGGGCTGCGCGCATCGTGCATCACAGCGTGGAGGCCGGTCGCGACCAACTCCTTGAGCGTCGTACCGCGTGCGGCCGCCACGGCCTTGGCTTCCTCCAGGAGAATGTCGGGAATCTCTATGGTCGTTTTCATATGGGTAACCATATTCTTACACCCGTCCGTATGCCAAGGCGTGCGAAGCCCGTCTGCTCGCGCCGTCAGACCGAGGCCATCTGCCAGACGTCGAGGCGGTCCGCGGTGACCCGGCCGCCGGTCGCGAACAGCCCGATCCGGTCGTGACGCGGGCTCGACGGGTACGTGCGCCACGTGAACGAGGTGCGGCCGTCGTCGACGAACACCTCCACGACCGATCGATCGACGAATACGTGCAGTCGCGCACGGCGAGGATCGTCGATGAACAGCGGCGCCTCGTCGTAGCCCTCGGCATCCCGCGCCGGCGGGGGCGTCGCGACGTTCCGCAGCCGCAGGCGGCCGGCAGCGGCGTCGAGCTCGATCCGGGTGTGCTCGCTGAGATCCTCGGCACCGAGCACGATCAGCCCCCACGAGCCGTCGGCCGGCGGTGAGACGGAGGCTACGATCTCCAGCGCCGCGCCCCGCACGTCCAGGAGCCGCGTGCCGGCCACCTCGATCCCCTGGATCTCCACGTGCTCGCGGCGTAGCGCGCGAAGCTCGGGCACGGGAGCGAGCGCCACGTGACCGTCGGCTCGGACCGACACCACCTGCGGCAGCGACATCGCCTGCACCCAGCCGGCCGCCAGTCCCGCCTCACGCGGGCGGCCCTCGCGGATCATCCCCAGCAGCAGCCGCCGGCCGCATTCGTCCGCGAACGTCCTGAGCGCGTGCAGGTAGCCGCCGTCGAGCAACCCCTCGGCCGCCGGCCGGAACCGGCCGCCGTCGAGCGAGCCGGTGAACCAGCGGTTGTAGTATCCGCTGACGAGCCGACCGCCCTCCGTCTTGTAGCCGTGCAGCAGCACGACGTGCCTGCCGTCGACGGGGAAGTAGTCGGGGAGGGGCGTGTGCAGACCGCCTTCGTTCTCGAACAGCACGCGCTGGAACCGCCAGTCGCGCAGATCGGTCGAACGGTAGAGCAGCAGCCGGTTGACCGGCGGGGCGCTCGCGGCGTCGTAGCCGTCGAGCAGCAGGTGCCACCACGCTCCCTCCTGCCAGACCAGCGGATCGTGGAAGAAGGTCCCGGGAAAGCCGTTCTCGCCACACCCCGCCGGCGGGTCGACCGCAATCGGGCCGCCTGGATCCTTGGTCCAGCGGACGAGGTCGCGGCTGGTGGCCAGGTTCTGAGTGAAGCGCGCTCCCTCGCGCGGATGCGTCCCCGCCACGTTCTTGCGCAGGCCGGTATAGATGATGTGGAACAGCTCGCCGTCTCGTACGATGCTGCCGCTCCAACAGCCGTCGCGGTCGGGGCTCTCACGCTCCGGGTCATCGGCCGAAGGAACCAGCGCGTCCGGCAGCCGGCGCCAGCGCACGAGGTCGGAGCTGACCGCGTGGCCCCAGTGCGCGGTCCCGGTCAGCCACGGGTTCCAGTCCGCTCCGTCGCACGGGTGGTACTGGAAGAACACGTGGTACTCGCCGTCCCGGACGAACGTCAGCGGATCGCCGATGTACCCGGACTCCGGCTGGTAGTGGAAGGCGGTTCGGTAGTCGGGGTCGGCCACGCGCGCGCATCGTGCCGCGGTTGTCGCCGGCATGCCAGACCCCTACAGTGCGCGCCGGAGGAAACCGCATGAGGCACGACCCCGAGCACACCTGGGGCCACACGATCGCGTTCTGCGACCAGTATTTCCAGCGTGCCTGCGCGCTGCTGCGGACCACTCTCGACGAGGTGCCGACCTGGACGGCGGTCGCCGACCGGGCGGTGCGGACGATCCGCGCCGGCAGCACCGTGCACGCCAACATCACCACCGGCCACATGCCGACCACGGAGCTCGAGAACGAGCGCGAGGGCAACCCGGCGCCGTTCGCGTTCCAGGGGCCGGACCACCACACGCCCGAGCAGTACGCGGCGATGCGCGCCGGCGACCTGCTGCTGACCAACTGCGTGACCCCCGCGGTGCAGGAGGTGCGCGACCGCGGCGTGCATGTCATCGTCTTCACCACCGCTTACGTGAACTCGGGCGCGGCGCCCGGCTGGCTGACCGACAACCCCGGCGGGCTGATGCCGGCGGACGTGGCCGACCAGGTGATCGACACCCACATCCCGTGGGAGCAGGGGCTGGTCGACGTGCCGCAGGTGCCGGAGATGAAGGTCTTTCCCGGCTCCTCCAACGTGAGCTGCGCCATCCACTGGTGCCTGACCGCGGAGGTGATGCAGGCGCTCGGCACCGGCGGCTCGCCCGACGGGTCCAGGGCGCGCGCCTACCTGGCGATCCTCTTGGAGCGGCTGGGCGACGTGAACCGCCGCCACCGCCAGGCGATCGGCGAGGAAGCGATGGAGCTGGCCAGGCGGGTGATCTCAGGCGGCCACGTCGACGTCAACGGCAGCAACGAAGGGGTGCGGGCGGACGCGAACACCGTGGCCCAAGGCCTGATGCTGACCTGCGCTCATCAGCCGCGGCCGGCCTCCGAGGGCGGCGATACCGACGCCCTGATCGTCACCGCCGTGAGCGCCGACCATCCGCAGGAGATCGCCTGGGCGGAGGAGGCTCGGGCGAACGGCACCCGCGTGGTGACCGTCGGCATGGAGACCTCGCCCCGGATGCAGGAGCTGAGCGACCGCTACCTGGGCAACGCCTGCGACGAGGCGGGCGGCGTGGTCGAGGCGGCCGGCTGCGACGAGCCGATCTGCCCGGCCAGCGGCATCATCGACAACGTGCTCACGCAGATGCTCCTGTCACAGATGACCGACGAGATGTGCCGCCGCGGCGCCGTGCCGTACTTCTACATGGGCCTCTACCGCCTCGGCGGACGCGAGTACAACACGGTGATGAAGCGCCACTTCGACGCGCGCGGCTACTGAGGTTGCCGGCTGCCGAGGCGCTGCTATCATCCGAGCGGAGGGGTACGTAGGCATGGCAGACGAAACACCTGCAACGACTCGACGCATCGTCATCTTCCTCGACATTGATGGCGTTCTGCAGCCACCAGAGCGACAAACGCGGTTCAAGCATGATCTGGACGAGTTGCGGCGCAAGCTGGCTGACAGGTTCTACGATGCAAACTATCTGAGCATGGACAAATACGACCTTGGGGCCGTCTACCATGACTGGGACAGCGAAGCGGTCGAACGGCTGCGCGCGCTGTGCACGGACTTCAACGCGCATATCGTGATCAGCTCGGATTGGCGCAGAAGCAAGTCCGTCGGTCAGCTCCAGGCGTTGTTTCGCGTACACGATCTGCATGAGTACGTGACTGACGCGACGAAGGAGATCGACGGCCCGCCGCACTACCGGGCGGGAGAGGTCAAGGAGTACCTGGACTCACATCCGGAGATCGATCGCTTCGTGATCATCGACGACGGCTATCGTCACGAGTTCGACGAGCTGTTTCCTGAGCAATTCGTGCACACCGGGTACCGCTTCGATGCCGACAATGAGCGGCGTGCGCGGCAAATTCTGTCGGGTGTCCCCGCGCAGCCGAACCGGGCGTTGCCGGAGTATGGTCTGCCAGCCGGGTTGTCGAAGTTGTTCGGAGGGTGAAAAACGTGCCGGGGCACGGCGGCGGCCTCGATGCTCCGATGACGGGCCCGATGGCCGGACGCCGGTTGCCCATCGGCATCCAGACCTTCCGCAAGATGCGTGAGGAAGGCTGCTACTACGTGGACAAGACGGCCTACGTCGAGCGGCTGCTCGCCAAGGGCGCGCACTACTTCCTGTCCCGGCCGCGACGGTTCGGCAAGAGTCTGTTTCTGGACACCCTGAAGGAGTTCTTCGAGGGCAATCAGGCGTTGTTCGCCGGGCTTTACATCCACGACCGGCACGACTGGTCCGAGCGTCATCCGGTGGTCGCCACTTCGAGGCGCGCGGGCACTGAGGATCGAGAACTCTACCTGAGGCAGCGCGTCAGCAGCGAGGTCACGTCCCGCCAGAGCTTCTCGAACGAAGGCGCTGCCCGAGCCGCGTCGAGATCGAAGATCGCGGTGAGCGATGGCTGCAGGAGCGTCGGACGGTAGGGATGTCCGGTTGGCATCTGCTTGCTCAACCAGCCTTTGGCATTCCTGATCGACTCCGCGTCCGGGGGTGGTGCGGTCGAAGAGTCGATGCCGTGCTGGCCGGCAATAGATGCCGCGGCAGCGAGAAACCAGGCTTCGTACTCCATCTTCGCCAGCACGACCCGGATGGCCCGATCCGCGCGTGCTCTGGTGGCACGGTGCAGTAGGGTCGGCGCCAAGTCCGCCGGGCAGTCGGTGTCGGCGTCGAGCAGAATCAGAATGCCGTCGTTCACCCTCGCACGCCGTGCGGCGAACTCGACGGCTCGCTCCAGTTCTCCTGCCTTCACTATCTGCTGCCGCTTCACCCGGATCGGCCGCGGGACGGCCACCGGGGAGCCCGGAATCACCCGTTGGGCGATCCGCCGAAGCAGGATCGGAACGGCTTCCTCTTCTCCCTTCCCTTCGACGATCGACACGATCCGCACGGCGTCAGCCTTCCGGGCCGAACAGTTCGAGCTGGCGCGGTTCCAGGCGTGAGCGAGCCGGATCCGGCTCTATCTGGTTCATCTTGAGCAGTTCTCCAGCGGTGTACAGTCGGTCCCTCAGTGCCGATCGGCCGACCTCGTCCAGCGGTCCGATGCGGCTCTCGCCGTGATCGGCGACCACGGCCACGATCGAGTCGTCGGAGATGGCGTGGTTGTCAAGCAGCTCCGGGCTGTGACTGGTGACCAGAACCTGCGTGTGCTCGGCCGCGTCCCGGAGGCTGTCGATGAGGACCTCGGCAGCCGCTGGGTGGAGCGCGACTTCCGGCTCTTCTATGCCGACCAGTCGGCGATCGGAAGTGCCGTTCCCGGCGCCTTGGAACAGTGCCACGAGCACACCGAACGTCCGGAGCGTGCCGTCGGACATGTTGTTGGCGAAGAATCGCCAGGGGTATTGCGCGCCCCGAACCTCCTGCCGGAACTCGAGAGTCTCGCGCGGGCCTATCGGCCGCCTCCCAACGCCGGAGACGCCGGGCACGACCTTTCCCAAGTATGCCTCGATTCGCTCGATGAACGCGGGCGGGAGATTGGCCAGTACGCTCGCCACGTTGCTTCCATCACGCTTGAGGAGGTCACCGGGATCGGGTGATTGGAGATCGCGGATCGCATCGGGGTTCAGGTTGTAGAACCCCGTGCCGGAGAGGGCATCATAGAGGCGGCGAAACGACTCGATGCCCGACAGGGTGACAAGGTAGAGACGGTCGGCCGCGGCGGCCGGCGGCGGCGAGAGGGTGCTCTTGACGACCTCTCCGCGTTCGACGCGGTAGTAGTGAGGCCGCTCCTCCACGACCAGGCACTCTTCATGCTGTACTTCGTATCCGCCCCGCGGTCGAGCTCCGACGGCAAACGCATAGTGGCCTGTTCCTCCCGAAAGCGCGAACTCGACACGGATCCCGAAGTGCGTTGGATGACCCCCGGAGCGCCGGCGCACGTCGTTGATCCCTCCGCGATCCCGCAGCGCGTGGTCGATCGAGAAGCGGAGCGAGTCGGCGATGAAGCGCAGCGCGTCGAGGAAGTTGCTCTTTCCCGACCCGTTGGGACCGACCAGGAACGCGAGCTGCGCCGGCGACACGTCGCACGCGGCAATGCTCTTGTAGTTGCGCAGCACGACCCGGGTCAGCAGTCTGCGATCCATGTTCTTGGCACGCCGTCCGTGCGGAAAGTCTATCAGACCCGGCTACGGCGCCACGGCCGGCTCCAGGGTAGGATGACCTGATGTCCAGGCGCCGGCTCCCCATCGGCATCCAGACCTTCCGCGAGTTGCGGGAGGAGGGCTGCTACTACGTGGACAAGACTCCTTACATCGAGCGCCTGCTCGCCAGGGGCAAGCACTACTTCCTGTCGCGTCCGCGCCGGTTCGGCAAGAGCTTGTTCCTGGATACGTTGAAGGAGTTGTTCGAGGGAAACGAGCCGCTGTTCGCAGGGCTTGCCGTGCACGACGGCCACGACTGGACGCAGCGCCATCCGGTAGTGAGGTTGGATTTCGCCCGCGGCCACTTCGAGGAGGCGGGCGCGCTGCACGCCAACCTCTCGGCGCAGTTGGACGGCATCGAGGCTCGCGCCGGCATACGTCGCCGTTACGACACGGCGCCCGAGCGGTTCGGGTATCTGATCGAGTCGCTGCACGAACGCAGCGGTCAACGGGTCGTGGTGCTTGTCGACGAATATGACAAGCCGATCCTGGACGCTCTGGAGCAGCCGGAAGTGGCGCGATCGAACCGCGGCTACCTGCGCGGACTGTACGGCGTGATCAAGGCGTACGACGCGTCCGTGCGGTTCACGTTCCTGACCGGAGTGAGCAAGTTCACCAAGGTGAGCGTGTTCTCCGTGCTGAACACCCTCACCGACATCACGCTGGACCGGCGCTACTCGGCGATCTGCGGGTACACGGAACATGATCTGGACACGGTGTTCGCCCCGGAGCTCGCCGGCCTGGACCGGGAGCAGGTGCGGGAGTGGTACAACGGCTACCGCTGGCGCGGCGACGAGAAGGTGTACAACCCGTACGACGTGCTGCTGCTGTTCGACAGCCGCGAATTCGCCGCGCACTGGTTCGAGACGGGTACGCCGGCGTTTCTGGTCGACAAGCTGTTCGAGCGGCGGGTCTCGTCGGTGTCGCTGGACCGGACGGTGAGCACCACCGAGCTGCTGTCGGCGTTCGACGTGGACCACATCGGCACGGAGGCGCTGCTGTTCCAGACCGGCTACCTGACGATCACGGGAGAAGAGCGGCTGGGCGGCCAGGCGCTGTACCGCCTGGGCTATCCGAACCGGGAGGTACGGCAGAGCCTGAACCACGTGCTGCTGCGCCACTTGGTGCAGGACGCGGAGCGCCAGACGGGGAACAGCATGCGCTTGGCGCGCCTGCTTGCGGCGCACGACTGCGCCGGGCTGCAGGAGTTGTTCCATGCGTTCTTCGCAAGCATCCCGTATGAATGGCACACCAGCAACGACATCGCGAACTACGAGGGCTACTACGCGAGCGTGTTCTACTCCTACTTCGCGGCGCTGGGCTACGAGATCGCCGTCGAGGAGTCGAGCAGTCACGGCCGGCTAGACATGGCCGTGCGCACGGGCGGGCACGTGTACCTGTTCGAGTTCAAGGTGGCCGAGATGTCGCCGCCGGGATCGGCCCTTGCCCAGTTGCAGGAGCGGGACTACGCGGCCAAGTACCGCGGCAGCGGCGAGCCCATCCACCTGATCGGCGTGGAGCTCAGCCGCCAGACGCGCAACGTCACCGCGTTCGAGGTGGCCGACGGCTGACGCGACTCCCCTCACGGGGCCGGCTGCGGGGTAAGATGACTCGATGACCCGGCGCCGGCTGCCGATCGGCATACAGACCTTCCGAGAGGTGCGGGAGGAGGACTGCTACTACGTCGACAAGACGCCGTACCTGGAACGGCTGCTCCGCGAAGGCAAGCACTACTTCCTGTCACGGCCGCGGCGGTTCGGCAAGAGCCTGTTCCTGGACACCTTGAAGGAGTTCTTCGAGGGCAACCAAGCGCTGTTCTCCGGGCTGCATATCCACGACCGCCATGACTGGTCGAAACGCTACCCGGTGGTGCGGCTGAGCTTCGGCGGCGGCAACTTCAAGGATCCCGATCTGCTGGAAGCCAACGTCATGGAGCAACTCGCCGCCGCCGAACGGCGCTCGGGGGTGGGTTCCGAGTACCTGACGGCGGCGGGCCGCTTCGCCGGTCTGCTGGAAGCCCTGCACGGACATACGGGACGGCGGGTCGCGGTGCTGGTGGACGAGTACGACAAGCCGATCCTGGACGCGCTGGTGGACGCGCCGGAGGTGGCGGGCGCCAACCGCGACTACCTGCGCGGACTGTACGGGGTGATCAAGGACTCGGACGCGCACGTGCGGTTCACGTTTCTGACCGGGGTGAGCAAGTTCTCGAAGGTCAGCGTGTTCTCCGTATTGAACAACCTCACCGATCTCACGCTGGATCGGCGCTACTCGTCGATCTGCGGCTACACCGAGCGGGACCTGGACACGGTGTTCGCGCCGGAGCTCGTCGGCCTGGACCGGGAGCGGGTCCGCGAGTGGTACAACGGCTACCGCTGGAGAGGCGAGGAGAAGGTGTACAATCCCTACGATGTCCTGCTGCTGCTCGACACCCGCGAATTCGCCGCGCACTGGTTCGAGACCGGTACGCCGGCGTTTCTGGTGGACACCTTGCTGGAGCGGCGCGTCGCCTCGGTGTCACTGGACACGATGATGAGCACCGCGGATCTGCTGGCGGCGTTCGACGTGGGCACGATCGGCACCGAAGCGCTCCTGTTTCAAACCGGCTACCTGACGATCACGGGAGAAGAGGAATTGGGAGGCGAGGCGCTGTACCGGCTTGGCTATCCGAATCGGGAGGTACGGCAGAGCCTGAACCGGGTCCTGTTGCGCCATCTGGTGCAAGACGCGGAGCGGCAGACGGCGAACAGCATCCGCCTGGCGCGGCTGCTCGCCGCCCACGACTGCGCCGGCCTGGAGGAGCTGTTTCACGCCTTCTTTGCCAGCATCCCGTACGAATGGCACACCAGCAACGACATCGCCAACTACGAGGGCTACTACGCGAGCGTGTTCTACTCGTACTTCGCGGCGCTGGGATACGAGATCGTCGTCGAGGAGTCGAGCAGCCACGGCCGCCTGGACATGGCCGTGCGCACGGGCGGGCACGTCTACCTGTTCGAGTTCAAGGTGTCCGAGATGTTGCCGGGGGGATCGGCCCTCGCCCAGTTGCAGGAGCGGGACTACGCGGCCAAGTACCGTGGCAACGGCGAGCCGATCCACCTGATCGGCGTGGAGTTCAGCCGCCGGACGCGCAACGTCACCGCATTCGAGGTGGCGGACGGCTGACGCAGCCGGTCAGACCGGTCAACGTCGCTACGATCCGGAGTTGACTGCCAACCCTCTGTCAGCCCAGTCGACTCCACCTTCTCGCAGGCGAACGAGCGACGGTCTCCAGGTAGAGGCCAAGGACGATGACGACGCCTTGCGAGCCGATAAGGAGGTGGAGGAGCATCGCCCAGTACTCGAAGTCACTGGTCGTGATTCCGAGGTGAACCGACCAGATGAGCGCCGCGCTGCCGAGGATGACGAGCAGCAGGCCACCGACGATCAGGGGCAGGGCGGCGGGGCTCGCGCGCAGCGAGAGCCATGTCAGGACTCCGATGGCGATGACGAGGCTGGCCGCGGCGAGTTGCAGAATCGGCCAGCCGGATTCCCAGGGGACGCGGAGGAGCACGACGGTAAACCACGCGGTGGCGACCAGTGTCGTGCAGGCGGCGAGCGAGAGGCGGGCAATGCGGAGCAACTGAACGATGATGGTCGTAGTGTGCACGGAGACATGATCGGACAAGCGAAAAGTACTTGTCAACACAAAGTATTTCAGGGGGTGCGACCCCAAACTGTGGATGGTCGGCTCATGCAGCATCCGGCATGGCCTCGAACTCGACCCGTGGGGGAAGCGAGCGCTGGAAGTCGCTCGCCAAGCGCCCGCTCATCAGGGATGCTCGAATCTGGAGCATGTGCTGCGCCCCGGAGAGCGTCCAGGTCATGCCGCTGCCCTTCATGCGCGCGGCGACCACGTTCTTGCAGGCACTCTCCACGGTGCCGCTGCCGATCGGCAGCCGTTCGTCTCGGTAGCGCTGGTAGTCCATGCGCTGACGATTCGCTTCGAGGTAGTTGATCTCGCCCTGCAGCAGGTCGCGGTCGTGCTCGCCGTCAGCGTCGCGCAGCAGATTGAGTTCGTCGATCACCTCGCCAACCCGGCCCTCGCGCAGCTTGGCCCGCCACTGCTTGAAGTGAGCGCCGAACCGCCGCGTATCGTCCCCGTAGAGAATCCTGCACGCCTCCGCGAGGTGATCGGCGGCGTGGCAGAAGTCCAGGATGCGCCAACTGTCGGCGTTGTCCACGTCTGCCACCCGCGGCCAGATCCATTCGGCGCCGTCGCCGATGAACACCAGCCGCAGCTTGCTCAGGTCACGGCAACGACGGTTCATCTCCACCCAGATGCGCGCGAAGAACTCATCGGCATGCTCGATGCCCAGCACGTAGGACGTGTTGGTGCAGCGTGCCTCCCGGCGCTTGCGGTCCCAGGTGAGAGCCGAGATGCTGGCCACCTTGACGTCTCGGAACTCTCGGTCGTATCTCCTTTTCTTATCTTCATCTACGCGCTCGTTGCCCTTCGTCGGCGCTTTCCCCGCGTCGATGCATACCACCATCGTGGCGGTGATCTTGTTCTCCACCACAGGCGGTGCTGAGCGCTCGAATGCGTCTTCGATCTCCTGCTGACGCAGCGCCTCCAGGCGCTGGCCAAGTGCGTCGATCATGTCCTCGATCTTGTGCAGCGAGATCTTCTGCTCGCCGTCGGGGCGGAAGATCAGGTTGAAATGACTCCGCCCGCTCTGGTACGGCTCGCTGCCAGCGAAGTGGGCCATGTGGTATTCGCACGCCGGTGTGTGTCCATGGGCGATTCCCAACTGGTCATCCAGCGGCGCCAGCCCCTTACCGGTGCTGCTGGCGTAGTAGGCGCGCAGCACCGTCACGATCCCATACAGTCCGTGTACGGTCTTGGGCCGGTAGCCGTTGAACCGGTACACCTCGCCGCCGTGGTTCACCCGCGCCCCGTGGTGGCCGCGGCCTACCTCCTCCACGAGGCGCTGCACCGCAGCCCGACCGAGGCGTACCAAGTTCTCCTGCACCGTCAGTTCCAAGCGGAACATCCCGTCCGCGTCAATCCCGTCACCGGCGCCGTCGCCGCCGTGCTGAGCCTTGACGTGCTCAACGAACCGTGCCACCAATTCCTCACACACTTTTTGACCTCCCAGTCGTAGCGATCATGCTATCGGCTGGGAGGTCCTTTTTGGCCCATCCACAAAACGGGGTCGCACCCTATTTCAGGTGGCCGAGACGCCAGAAAAAGAGCCGGCTGGCAACATGCCAGCCGGCTCGTGATCAGTCGTCAGACGGGGGAGGTTAGGCCGAGGGGCACTCGTCGACGGCGTCGACAAACAGCTTGGTTGCAGCTTCGTCCATCTCGCGGCCCCATCCGGCGTGGTACTCGTCAATCCACTCCTGGTACGCGGACACCGGCTTCTGACCAACGATGATCTGAGTGATCAGCGCGGACCCCTCAACTCTGCGCTCCTGGTAGACGGACCACAGGTCCTTCCCCTCATCGTTGATCGGTTTGACGGGCGATTGCGTCAGCATGCAGACGTTGTTCGGACCCAGGATGCCGTCCGGGCTGTAGCGGACCTCCGCAAGCCATTCCTGCTTGATGGGGTCGATGTATTCCTCGAAGCCCTTCATAGCTTGAATGCTCCAATAGGAAAGCGGCGTACTGCGCGCGTTCACGCCTAGGCCCAGGCCCTGGCGGGAATCCGATTCCTCGAATGCCTCGGTCCAGATCGGCCTGTTGTTGTCCACGCCGTTCCAGTGCGTGCCCTCGATGCCGAAGTTGACCAGGAACGCGTTGTCGCGATGGTTCAGCGCGTCCACGGCCTCCATGATCGCGTGCACACGGTCGCGGTCGTCGTTGTTGTGACGGCCGATGCCGTGGCCGTTGCCGTGCATGGGGAGCCAGGCGTAGGTCGCCGGGAAGTACCCTTCAACCTGCGGCGGTCCGGTCAGGGCGAACTCGGCGTCGGGGCTGTGCTCCTTCAGGCCTGCGTGGAATCGCTCGTCGTCGAACGGGAAGTTGGGGTGCTCCCAGCCCTTCATGATGGTGACGCCGGCGTCGAACGGCTCACTCTCACCGTTGACGGTGACGAACTCGGGATCCAGCCAGCCATTCTCGTACCAGCGCGCCAGAATCTCCAGCGCCTGTATCATTTCGGGCTGAGCGTTGGCCAGCACGAGCTCGCCGTCCCGCTTCACGAAGCGGCTGAGCGATAGTCCGAACGCATTCGCCGCGGCGTTGAAGCAGCGGTAAAGGGTCTCGTCGAAGCAGCGAGCCCCGTACGCGTAGCGGTCGGGGTAGGCCTCCTTGTAGGCAGCGAACACCGCTTCCCACTCTTCCAGCGTGTGCGGCACATCCATGCCCAGCTCATCCAGATAGTCCTTGCGCCACAGATAGCCGTGACCGTTCGAGGCATCCATCCAGACCATGGGGTAGTGCTTGAGTATGCCGTCGCGCTTGAAGAACCCGAGGGATGTTTGCAGGTCCAAGCCGATGCTGGGGAAGAAGGCGGCCAAGCCCCCATAGTAGGTGGGCATGTGCTCGGACACCTCTTCGACGCTCAGGTCGGAGGTTCCCTGCTGGATAACCTCCTCGACCCAGTAGGTCTCGAAAATGTCGGGCATGTCGGCGGCGGCCAGCAGCACCTGGAGCTTCGGCCTGTAGGAGCCGTTTCCGCCCGGGCAGGGGATGTGCACCCAGTTGACGCCCAGGAGCGCGTTCATCTCCTCCAGCAGCGGCGGGGTGGTCTCCGGCCAGTTGAAGCAGTGCTCGGTCATGTGCGTGATCGTGAGCGGCTCACCCGCGGCCATCTCGCCCTGGCCTTCCGCGAAGGCGCCGCCTGCCACGAGCACGCTGAGCAGCAGTACCAGTGATTTCTTCAATTCGTTCTCCTTGTTGAAGTTGGGGACATCATGCGGACCGCGGTCAGCCGCGATCCAGATGCCCTGTGTTCGTCGGACGACTGATCGATCCAAACGGTCTGCTTCTACTCTACCCCTTTAGCGAGCCTATGAGAAGCCCCTTCGCGAAGTACTTCTGCAGGAATGGGTACACCAGCAGGATCGGGATCAGCGAGTAGAGCAGGATCGCGGAGCGGACGGTCTCGGCCGTGTACTTCTTGTCCGGATCGTCCTGGAGCATCTGTGCCAGCCGGATCTCGGCGGCGATGCCGCCTCTGGCCTCCTGCTCGACGTCGGCGACGATCCGGCGCAGGAGCTGCGTCACGAAGGTCTTGCCTTGGCTCACGTAGATCAGGATGTCGAACCACGAGTTCCAGTGAAAGACGATCGTGTGCAGTGCGAGGACGGCGATCACCGGCTTGGAGAGCGGCAGGATCAGCTGTACGAAGACGCGGAGATCCCCAGCGCCGTCGATGCGCGCGCTCTCGGTCAGCTCCTCGGGCAGGGTCATGAAGAAGTTGCGCGTGATGATCATCCAGAACAGAGGCACGAGTTGCAGAAGCCACAGCGGCCACATCGTGTTGAACATGCCCAGACTGCGCACGATCAGGAACTGCGGCACGATGCCGCCGGAGGTGAACATGGCGATCAGCACGAAGATCGTGTAGGAACGGCGAAACGGCAGGTACTTCTTCGACAACGGGAACGCCATCATCGCCGTGACGAACACCGTCATCGCGGTGCCGACCACGGTGCGGTACAGCGACCAGTAGTACGCCTGCACGGTCTGCCGCTGCCGAAAGACGCGTTGCCACGTCTCCAGGGTCATCTCGCCAGGCTGCGGCAGCAGGTAGAGGCCGCCGGTGAGCACGGCCAGCGGGGTGCTCACCGACAGCGAGACGTGGCGGGCGAACGGCAGCAACACGCTGAAGGCAAACACGGCCATGACGAACACGATCACGACCTGGCCGAAGCGCTCGCCGAGGCGGCGGCGCATGCCCGCTACCATATGGCGTAGTCCGAGTAGCGGCGGACGATCGCGTTCGTCCCCCACACCAAGATCATGCTGACCCCGAGCCGCAACATCGTCAGCGCCGTTGAGAACTCGTACTGGAATCCCTCGAACGCCAGGCGGTAGATGTAAGTGTCGATCACGTCCGCGACGTCGTACACCAGTTGGTTGTACAGGTTGAACACCTGCTCGAAGTTGACGGAGATCAGCCCGCCCATGCGGAAGATGAACAGGATGGTGATCACGGGAATCATGCTGGGCAGCGTGATGTGCCACGCCATGCTGGCGCGGCCCGATCCGTCGATATAAGCGGCCTCGTACAGCTCCTGGTCGATGCTGGCGATGCTGGCAAGGTAGACGATGGTGCTGAAGCCCACCTCCTTCCAGATGCCGCTGATGACGAAGACCGCCAGCCATGACTGCGGATCGATCATGAAGTAAGGGGGATCCAGACCGGCAGCTCGATACAGCGCCCCCATCACGCCCGATCCGGGGGACATGAACTCGATCACGAGGGCGCCCAAGAACGGCCACGACAGGAAGTGCGGGAAGTAGAGGATCGTCTGAATCGTGCGCTTGTACGGCTGTGAGCGGAGCTCGTTCAGCAGGATCGCCAGGATGATCGGCGCCGGAAATCCGAATAGGGTGGTGAGCAGCGCGATGCGGATCGTGTTGCGCACCGTCCGCACGAACGCATCGGGTGCCAGGAACAGCTTGTTGAATTGTTCGAGGAGTGGGTCCGCCCACGGGCTGCCCAAGATTCCCTTGTAGACATCGAACTCCTTGAAGGCGAGCGTCATGCCGTAGAGCGGCAGGTAGTGGAATACGATGAGGTACGCCGTTCCGGGAATGAGCAGCAGCAGCAGGGAACGGTGCCGGTAGACCTCGCGGATCCACTGCGCCCGCTTCCGGCTGGGTGTCTGAGCACGGGGCTTGGCGACGGTCTGCTGGTAGGTGGGGACGGATGCCATCGACGATCGGGCCGGAGGGTACCGAACACGGCAAGACGCTGCAAGCGTTGTCGAGCCGAGACGACCGACCTTGCGGGCGACAGGATATTCCTACAGTATGTTCCTACGTATCACGGCATGAAGGCAGTCAATGTTCGCCAGTTGAAGAACAATCCGTCGGAGGCGTTGCGAGAGGCGCGCAGGCACCCGGTCATCGTGCTCAATCGCCATGAGCCGGAGGCGCTGCTGGTCCATCTGGACGACGACTCGCTGCTGGCGGAACCGGGGATCCGACGGTCGCTGGCGACCGCGCTCTACCGGGACCGGAGCCTGTCTCTTGGCCACGCGGCGCGGTTCGCGGAAGTACCGCTGGCGGAGTTCATCAGGTACGTGTCGCGATGCGGCATCCCGGTGGTAGGCGGCACGGCAGCCGAAGTCGGCACGGACGCGCAGGCTATCAGGGCATGGACGCAAGGCTCGTCGCGGTCGACGCGAGCCCGCTGATCGGTCTGGCGGCCGCCGGAGCGTTCGACCTGTTGCGCAGGCTCTTGGGGACCGTCACCGTGACGGCGGTGGTACGGGACGAAGTGCTGGCCGGTGGCGGCCTGCCGGGCGCCGCGGAGCTCGCCGAGGCCGTGCGGGCCGGATGGATCCAGGTCGTCGATGCCGAGGCGGACACCGCGCTGTTGGGCGACCTCGACGCGGGAGAGGCCGGCACGCTCACGTTGGCGACAGAACACACGGGGCCGTGTCTGGTAGTGATGGACGAGGCGCTGGGCCGCTGGCATGCCAACGCGCGCGGGCTTGCCGTCACCGGTCTTGCGGGCGTGCTGATCGCCGCCTGCCGCGCCGGCATCGCGGACGGCGTTCGTCCGCACCTCGACCGGCTGGAGAAGAGCGACTTCAGGCTGTCGGACGCGGTCGTTCAAGCCGTCCTGGACCAGACCGAGGAGACCGCACGTCCCGAACGCGCGTAAGTTCAGAGTGGAGCCGATGCCCGATCTGCCACCTGCCGCGCCATATGATGCGCTGTTCCGCGCGTTGCTCGCAGACTCCGGACGGGCGGACACGTTGGTACGGGAGTATCTGCCTCCCGCAGTCGCTGCGGAACTGTCGGACGCCCCGATTCGCTGGCGGCGTTGGTGGCGGCGTTTCCGCGGGCAGCCGGAGGAAGGGGTGCTGCGGCGGATCCTGTCGGGGGTGCCGGACGGAAGCGAGTTGGAGCTGCAGGTGCTCTCGTATATTGTGAGGACCTACGAGCTGACGCCCGCGGTGCTGGAGACGGCGGCGCGGGCGGCGAAGCCGGAACGCTGGGAGGCGCTGATGTCAACCGTCGCGGAAGCATGGGTGCGGGAGGCCAAGGCCGAGGGTAGAGTCGAAGGCAGGGCCGAGGGTAGAGCCGAAGGCAAGGCCGAGACGCTGATTCGTCTTCTGCAGCGGCGGTTCGGTCCCGTTACGGAGAGTGTTAGGGCACGGGTGGCGGTCGGGTCTGCGGCGGAGATCGATGCTTGGTTCGATGCTTTGCTTGACGCGCAAAGCCTGACGGAGGTGTTCGACACCGGCCGGCATTGATTGCCGTCGATCGGCCGACAGCGGCGGCGCAGCGGTGCTCGGCCGCTTGTCATGCCAAGGTCGCGTACCGGTATTCATCGCCCCGCGGGTATGCGGCCCGCGGGCTTGCCGTCGCCGGGGCCCGACCGCGGTGCTGACCCGGGCCTCCGCGCAGAATAGATAGCCACCCTCAACCAGCAAGGTCAGACTGACGCCGCGGCGTCGTCCACAGGAGAAACGATGGAACCTCTCACATTGCACGTAGCAACGGGCGGCGATGACGCCGCGCCGGGGACCGGGGAGGCGCCGTTCGCGACGATCGAGCGCGCCCGCGAAGAGGTGGCCGAGCGGTTGCGCGAGGGCCCGCCGCGGCCGATCACGGTGCAGATCCACGCCGGCACCTACCACCTGAGCAGGACCCTGGAGCTGGATGGCGCCGTCTCCGGCACCGCCGACACCCCGGTCGTCTTCGCGGCGGCACCCGGCGAGAAGGTCGTGCTCTCCGGCGGCCGTCCGGTCACCGGCTGGCAGCGGGAGGAAGGCTCCACCGACCTCTGGGCCGCACGCGCGCCCACCGATGACGTGTTCCGCACCCTGCGGGTCGGCGAGCGGCTGGCCGAGCGCGCGCGCTACCCGTCGGCCGACGCCGAGGATCGCATACAGGGCGGCTGGCTGTTCGCGGACTGGTGGCGCCACCCGTGGGAGCGGGGCCGGTTCGAGCAGCCGGTCAGCCGCGTGCGCCGCGCCGGCGACTACCTGCAGTGGCGGGTAACGGTCCCGTCGGCCGGGACCTACCGGGTGTGGATCAGCTACGTCAAGGACGAGAGCACGACCCATCCGGAGATCTCCTCCGTGTTCGGTGTCCGCGGCGGCGAACGGGTGAAGCTGGCCGACCTGGGCGCCACTCTCGATTGGCGGTCCGGCCAGCACGAGTCATTTCCCTTCGTGGCATCGGGCGAGATCCAACTGCAGGAAGGCGAGCACGACCTGTACTGGGAGAACCTCTCCGGCGGACAGATCGACTTCGACTGCGTGGTGCTGTGCAGCGACCCCGACTGGGACCCCGCGGATAACATCCGCCTGACGATCTGGCACCCGCGCGCCTACGAGGTGCGTCCGCCTGCGCCCGGCACCGACTACCTGGTGATCCAGGCGGAGTCGTTCTCGAGCGCCAGCCCCGGCGTGGGCATCGCCGACGTGGAGCCGAGCGGGGCGCCCCGAGCCGAGCCGGGCGGACGCCCCGGTCTGGTGACGATGGCTCCCGAAGACGTGCCGGCATGGGACGACTGGACGGGGGCGGAGATCAACATCTTCTCCGCCTGGGGCTGGAACAACCTGATCAAGCCGGTGGAGCGGTTCGCCGCGGAGTCGCGGACCATCCACTTCGAGTCCTACAACGACGTGCGGCCGGGCAATCGCTACTCCATCTCCGGCGTGCGCGGCTGCCTGACCGACCCGGGCGAGTGGCACCTGGACGCGGCGTCCGGCACCATCCGCTACCTGGCGCCGCCCGGCACGGAGTCGGTCGGCGGCGCGGTGGCGGCGCTGCTGAAGACGGCGGTCCGCATCACCGGCAGCCACATCGAGCTGCGCGACCTGGTGATCGCCGACACCGACTACGGCGTCGGCTCCCCGGCGGCCGCGCAGGACGGCGCCATCGAGCTGGACCGGGCCGAGTACTGCGCCGTGGTCAACTGCCGCTTCGAGTGCGTCAACGGCTGGGGGGTGCGGATGGTGAACCGCAGCCACCACAACCGGGTCGAGCGCTGCACCATGCACGGCCTGGGGCAGGGCGGCGTCGAGCTGTCCGGCGACGACTACACGCAGCCGTTCGAGAACGCGATCGTGGCCAACGACATCGCCGACTGCGGCCGCGTGTACGCGCACGTCGCCGGCGTCTACGGCAACGCGTCGAGCCGCAACCGCATCGCCCACAACCGCATCCGCCGCATGCCGCGCTACGGGATCTCGCTGAAGTCGGGCGGCGGCCACTCCGCCCACCAGAACGTGCTGGAGTACAACGAGATCGTCGACCTGAACCTGGAGACCAGCGACACCGGCGCGATCGAGATCTACGGCGGCGACCGCAAGCCGACGGGCAACATCGTCCGCTTCAACCGCATCGTCAACTCGGTGGGGCTGAAGGTCGACGACCGCGGCCACTTCGTGACGCCGGTGTATTCGTGGGGGATCTACCTCGACGACTGGTGCTCGGGCGTCACCATCCACGGCAACATCATCGTCGGCAACGTGGTCGGCGGCGTGAACATGCACGGCGGCTGGGGCAACCTGGTGGAGAACAACATCCTGGTCGACGGCCAGCGCCGGCAGTTCTCGCTGGCGCCGATCTTCAGCGACCTGCAGAGCACGACGCTCCGCGACAACATCTTTCGCCGCAACGTCGTTGCCTGGTCGGAGCGGACCGCGGCGGTGATCTGGTGCCGGCCGCGGCGCTGGTATCCGGAGATCCTGCGCGAGTGCGACCACAACCTGTACCACTTCCGCGGCGGCTCGCTCGACCTGGAGTCGCCGGAGATCGACGTCACGCCGCTCGGCAGCCTGCAGCGCTGGCGCGACGCCGGCTTCGACCGCAACAGCGTGATCGCCGATCCGCTGTTCACCGATCCGGCCGCGGGCGACTTCACGCTGCGGTCCGAATCGCCGGCGTACGGGATGGGCTTCCAGCCGATCCCCGTGGACCGGATCGGGCCGCAGGGATTCGAGGGGGAACGGTGAAAGCATCCGACCTGCTGGTTCGCTGCCTGGAGAACGAGAAGGTCGAGTTCATCTTCGGCCTGCCGGGCGAGGAGAACATCGACGTGATGGAGTCGCTGCTCGACTCCCCGATCCGCTTCATCGGCGTCCGCCACGAGCAGGGCGGCGCCTTCATGGCAGACGTGTACGGGCGGCTGACCGGCAAGGCGGGCGTCTGCCTGTCCACGCTCGGCCCGGGCGCGACCAACCTGATGACGGGCGTCGCCGACGCCAACATGGACGGCAGCCCGGTGGTGGCGATCACCGGGCAGGCCTCGCTCGACCGCATGCACAAGGAGTCGCACCAGCACATCGACGTGGTCGACACCTTTCAGCCGATCACCAAGTGGAACGCCCAGATCACCAAGGCGGCCATCATCCCCGAGATCGTCCGCAAGGCGTTCAAGGTGGCCGAGACCGAGAAGCCGGGCGCCACCCACGTCGACTTCCCCGAGGACGTGGCCGAGGAGGAGATCGACGCCGAGCCGCTGCTCCCTCAGGCACCGTATCCGTGGGAGCCGCCATCGGCGCAGATCGAGCGGGCGGCCGCGGTCATATCGGCCGCGAAGAGCCCGATCATACTGGCCGGCAACGGCGTGGTGCGCCGGCAGGCTTCGGAGGCGCTGACCCGGTTCGCCGAGCGCCTGAACGTCCCGGTGGCCGAGACCTTCATGGGCAAGGGCGTCCTGCGCGACGACCATCCGCTTTCGCTGCTGACCTGCGGGCTGCAGGCGCGGGACTACGTGTCGTGCGGCTTCGACCGCGCCGACGTCGTGATCGCGGTCGGTTACGACTTGGTCGAGTACTCCCCGGAGCGCTGGAACCCGGAACGCGACAAGACGATCATCCACATCGACATGCTGCCGGCGGAGGTCGACCAGCACTACACGGTGGGCGTCGGCGTCCTGGGCGACATCTCGACCACGCTGGACCGGATCGCCGCGCGCGCCGAGCCGTGCCGGACCGACGACTACACGCAGGGGCTGCGCACGTTCATCCTGCACGAGCGGGACGAGTTTCGCGCCGACACGTCGTTTCCCATGAAGCCGCAGCGGGTCCTGAACGACCTGCGCACGGTCATGGACAGCGAGGACATCCTGGTCTCCGACGTCGGAGCGCACAAGATGTGGATCGCCCGCCTGTTTCCGTGCTATCGCCCCAACACCTGCATCATCTCCAACGGCTTCGCGGCCATGGGCATCGGCGTGCCGGGCGCGCTGGCGGCGAAGCTCATTCACCCGCGGCAGAACGTGGTCGCCGTCACCGGAGACGGCGGCTTCCTGATGAACTCGCAGGAGCTGGAGACGGCGGTCAGGGAGGAGATTCCCTTCGTGACGCTCATCTTCCACGACGACAGCTACAGCCTGATCGGCATGAAGCAGCAGCGCCGCTTCGGGCGCATCTCCCACATCCGGTTCGGCAACCCCGACCTGGTGAAGTACGCGGAGAGCTTCGGCGTCGCCGGGTACCGGGTCGGCGCCGCCGACGAGTTGCAGCCGATCCTGCGCGACGCGTTCGCCTGCGGCCGGCCGGCCGTGATCGACTGCCCGGTCGACTACACCGAGAACCTGCGCATGATGGAGCGGCTGGGCGCGCTCATCTGCCCGATCTGACCGGCGGGTCAGTCCGAGATGCGAATGTCGTAATCGAGGTTCTCGGGCAGGCGATCCGTGAGCGCCGGAGAGTCAGGAGACCATTCGATTCTGCGGTTTCGCGTTGCCAGATCAGGTGCACTGACGACGTTACGTTCGTCGTAGTGCCGGTAGAGGACGTCGAAGAAGCGTTCCACGTGGAGAGGGCTTGTCGGCGGAGGGAATGTGTCGAGGAGATCTCCGGCTTGGTCGCTGCGTACGTCGACCATCGACAGCGAGATCGCTTCGTATCGGCTCGGATCGGAGCGAATACCGTCGCGACCCGTGAGCGAGCCCAATGCGGCATGGAAGCGGGAGATCGTTTCCACCGGCTTGCCGTCCATGTCGAGCGCGATGTCGTTGGGGCCGAGTTGACGGGGGCGTGAGCGCTCGGTGGGTGGTGGTGACTCGGACACATTGGAGATCCGATTGGCACGGATCACGAAGAAGTACCCGAAGACAAGGGCCGGGTACCGGATGTGCAGATTCGTGCATTCGCCGATGGTTTCCTCCATACGGTTGGTGAGGTTCCGAAAGGCGCCGGTCATCCCTTTGCACGACACCGCGAGGACGGGGCCGACTCCAGGCTTGTCCACAACGATGTCGACGTTCTTGGTCTTCAGTCCGCCCAAGATCGTGGCTTCGGCCCCGGTCGCTGTCTCCGGCGTGTAATGGAGGACATGGCGACCGCGCCGGACATGGACGGTGAACGGAGGCCGGGGTGTCAGCTCGTCAGGATGGAACCCGCCTTCCAGGACGAGACGGCACGTAACGTACCAGTGGAGTGGCTTGATGTGCTGCTGGCTCTGCGTCGGACCGTCGTAGGTCGCGAAGTGGCGGAGCGCATCGCGCAACGTGATCCACTCGCACGTTCGTCTTCGATTGGCGGCACTATCACTTCCCGGTGGCATAGTGCCTCCAGGTGCGTAGCGTCGCCAGGGAGTCCTCGACTTCCTTGCCCGACAACGCGGGCAGCAGTGATGCATCGGGAAGCAGGACCCGAGCTGCTTCCCGTGGTTCCAGTTTGAGCATTCCGCCGCCGAGCGGATGCCCCTCTATTTCACAGCTCAGTCGGACGAATGAGGTCTCCCAGATCGGCGTGAGCCGTCGCAACAGCTCTTTTTCGTGTACATGAACGGCGTGCACGGTGTTGGTGCATGACGCCGCCGATGCGTTGCGCACGAGGTGCGGCGCTCGACCCGACATGTACGTGAGAAAGAAGTCGGGAGTCCTTACGTCGGGCACGGAATACCACGGATGCCTGTTGCGGCATTTGTATGTGGTCCGAGCCTGCCGTCCCGCTTCGGTATCGAGGTAGCGCTGGACGCTCTGCGGCACTGTGTCGTTTTTTCCGATCCGAAGCAGCAGCATGGGCTCGTCGAGACGGTGCCAACGATCTATGGACTTTCTGGTCAGACGCCGCGGGGGCAACATGCGGCTCTTGCGGACGCTGGGATGGAGAAAGTCGGCGGGAATCTGCCACCGCGCTGCTTCCGAAGGGCGCAAGTGGAAAAAGTCGTTTGCTCCGCTGACGTATCCGATCCCGACGGAAGCGATCATCCCAAACCGTCTCGATCCAGGATGTCCGATCGCCTGCTGGTACAGGAGCCGCACGTCGCTGGACAGCAGGAAGGGTCTCAAGCGGCAGTTCCAGCCATTTCGCCACTCGTTCAAGGCGATTCGTGTGCCGTTGCCGGGAGGTCGAGGCGAAGGAGTGAACTGGTCCGCAGAGGTGAGTTGCACCTCGGACGTCGCGCCGCCGAACCCGTCAGCGTAGAGGAGCCAGCAGTCTTCGGACAGCTTCGGGAACAGCTTGTCTCGGATGGCGATGATCTGCACCACGTCGAAATGGGACGCGAGAAACTCCAGTAGCGGAGCCGCATAGGGGGCATGACCGATCTCCGCGGGCACGACAAATGCCAAACGGCCGCCTCGTCTCAGGAGGCTCGCCGTCGCGACCAGGAACGGAGCCCACGACGAGGTGAGTCCTGAGAATGGAGCGCCCAGAGACCTGCAGAGACGCAAGGCACGGGCGCGTACCGGCCCGTTGAAGGTCTGATATCGAATGAAGGGTGGATTGCCGGCCGCACACTCGAAGCGCTCGTCAGTATCGGTTGCCCACGCGAAGAAATCGCTTCGGTAGATCCGTGCAAGCGGCGCACGACGCTTTGCGGTCGTTGCTGACCGTACATCCCGCTCGATTCCGACGCTGTTTGGATGGCAGGCGACGAAGCGACCGTCGCCACAGGACGGGTCCAGGAGTCGGTCGGTATCGGCGCGCACGACCCAGCGAACCAGTGTCGAAACAACGGCTTCCGGGGTGTAGTACGCGCCGGTGTTCTTTTGAGAAGAGCTCGCCGAGAGTTCGGGACCATCATCCTCGATGTCAGGTGGCGTGAGTGATTCCAGTCCTTCGAGCAACGGCTGCAGCACAGCAGAGGTCGCCATGTCAGTTCGCCGTTTCACCGAGTTCAATAATCGTCTTCAACCTCTCGGATAGCCTGCGCGAAGGCAGTTTTGTCCCTGTAATACAACTTGGCCGTGTCAATTGTCCGGTTAAGCAGCTCCCGATCGTCATGCGAGAGGTCGTCAACGGAAAACAACGTACGCACGTGTTCTTCCTCGAAGCGCCCGTAAAGCTGACCGATCGCAGCACTCAGAAAAGCCGGCGTCAAGGTATTCACGCCACGGAACGACAGAACCGTCCGACGCCCTGTGTCGAGCGCGCGAGCAAGGCGTTCGTACAGGGCATGCCCGTCATCGGAAGCGACACAAAGAGAGTTTCCCGTCTCATCAAGAACGGTGAGGTGGTCCCGGTTCGTTGGACAGCTCAAGGGGTAGGTTAAGGTGTAACCCATTGGTTGTCAACCTACCCCTCCTCCGTGAGAAACAGGCGGCGGTAAAAGGGGGTGGGGGTTCGGGGGAGGGGGTGATCGAGCCTGTGGAAACTGTGGATAAGTTGCACAACTCGTGCACCACGTCGCCCGCCGATACCCTCGTAGCCCGCTGGCGCCACCTGATGTCCATGTCGACTATGCCACCTCCTTTTCTAGTTCCCGCCCGCGATCTGCGTACGCTTCGGCCGGCGTGCGGCCAGCGAGCGCCGAGTGCGGGCGGACTTCATTGTAGTACGCCATCCAATCGTCGATCAGCCGCTGCGCCGCGGAGCCGTCGGCCAGCTCGTGCAGGTACACCGCCTCGTACTTCAGCGATCGCCACAGCCGTTCGATGAACGCGTTGTCCAGACACCGGCCGCGGCCGTCCATCGAACACCGGATGCCGGCGTCCTCCAACGCTGCCGTGAACGCGGTGCTGGTGAACTGGCTGCCCTGATCGGTGTTGAAGATCTGCGGCGTACCGTAGCGCTGTAGCGCCTCGCTCAACGCCTCCAGGCAGAACTCGGTGTCCATGGTGTTGCTCAGCCGCCACGTCAGCACCCGCCGCGTGGCCCAGTCCATGACCGCCACCAGGTACAGGAACCCGCCCTGCACCGGGATGTAGGTGATGTCGGCACACCACACGTGGTTCGCCCGCTCGATCGCAACACCTCGCAGCAGATACGGATAGACGCGGTGCTCGGGGTTCGCCACGGTGGTCCGTGGCTTGCGGTAGATCGCCTCCAGGCCCAGCAGACGCATCAGCCGCCGCACCCGGTGCCGGCCGACCGTCACTTCCTCGCGCGCCAGATGGCGCGCCATCTGGCGGCTGCCGTAGAACGGGTATTTCAGATACAGCTCGTCGATGCGGCGCATCAGCGCCAGCGTCTCGGCGCTGTGTCCCTCCGGCTGGTAGTACAGCGTCGAGCGGCTCAGGGCCAGCAGCCGGCACTGAGCGCTCAGGCTCAGGCTCGGGTGCTCGCGTTCGGTCATCATCCGCCGCTGCTGCACGCTCAGCTGCCGAGCCCGCGTGACAAAAAATCGCGCTCCACGGTCAACTCGCCGATCTTCGCGTGCAGGTCGTGGATGATCGTCTCCTGGTCGGCTTGGCGGCGCTTGACGCCCCCGGCGAACACCTCCCGCAGACCCTCCTGCGCCTGGCGCTTCCAGCCTGAGACCTGGTTCGGGTGCACCTCATGCTTCGCCGCGATCTCCTGGACCGGGCGGTCGCCGCGCAGCGCCTCCATGGCCACCCGTGCTTTGAACTCCGCTGTGAACCGACGCCGTTTCGTCGCCATCTCGTTGGCCCTCCTACTGGCCAGGATTACACCTTAACCACCTGTCCAGTTTTTCGGGACCACCTCACGGAGAGTCGCGTAGCCCCCTGCTCTGACATGGAACATCCTTGGTTGCGCACCGGACTGGCCTCCGCTGACTACTATGCTCCGTGCGGCGCCTACGCTTCAATCCGCAGGGGTGTTAGTGGTCGCGAAGGCGATGAGGCGCCGGATGCCTTCGCGCAGGAGGTCGGGGCTGGTGGCCAGCGAGATGCGCACCCGCCCTCGGCCGCCGGCGCCGAAGGTCTCGCCGGGCGCCACGGCCACGTCGGTTTCCTCGACCAGGCGGCGGGCGTAGGCGTAGGTATCGGCGACCTGACCCGGCAGATCGACCAGCAGGTAGAAGGCCCCTTCCGGCCGATAGCGGCAGAGCCCGGCGTCCGTCAGCAGTTCGCAGGCCAGGTTCCGGCGCTCGCGGTAGGCGTCCACCATCGTGGCGACGCAGTCCTGCGGCCCGGCGAGCGCGGCCAGCGCCGCGTGCTGGGAGAGCACGGGCGCGCATGAGACGGTCGCTTCCTGGAGCTTCACGAGCAGCGGCGCGAACGGCTTCGGGCAGGCGACGTAGCCGATCCGCCAGCCGGTCATGGCGTAGCTCTTGGAGAAGCTGCCGACCGTGAAGCAGCGGTCGCCGGCGCCCAAGCTGGCCGGGCTCACGTGCGTGCCGCCGAAGACGATCCTCTCGTAGCACTCGTCGCTGACCAGGTAGAGGTCGTGGCGCTCGGCCAGCTCGACGATCGCGGCCAGCCGGTCGCGGTGGATGACGGTGCCGGTCGGGTTCGACGGGCTGCCGATCACGATCGCCTTGGTCCGCGGCGAGATGGCGGCGGCCAGTGCATCGACGTCCGGTTGATAGCCGTCCCCGGCCGGCAGGGGGTAGGGGACCCACTCGGCGCCGCACAACTCGGCTGTCATCCGATAGTTGGGATAGCCGGGATCGGGCACCAGGAGCTGGTCGCCTGGCTCCAGGACGCTCAGCAGGCTGTCATACAGGGCTCCCATGGCGCCGATGGTGACGATGACCTGCTCGCTCGGGACGCGGACGCCGTTGTCCCGGTGCAGCCTGGCGGCGAGCGCCTCGCACAGCTCCGGCAGACCGGCGTTGGCGGTGTAGCCGGTATGTCCCTGCTCGGCCGCGTCGTTCGCTGCCGCCACGATGTGCGCTGGCGTGGGGAAGTTCGGCTGGCCGATCTCCAGGTGGATGACGCCCGGGCGCTGCGCGAGGTCCATGATCTCGCGTATGCCCGAGCGCGGCACGGCCGCGACGCGGGGATTGATCGGTCGCAGAGGAGGTTCCTGTCCGCTCAGGCAGCCGTTCGCTCAGACAACGTTGCGCGCGGCTTCGACGGCGCGTCCGGGCGTCACGGACACGCCGTATCGGGGCAGCACCTGCTCCATGGCGTTCAGGATCGCGCACACCGAGTCGAGGTTGGCGACGAAGCCCATCAGGCCGATGCGGCTGCCGGCGTAGCCCATCTCGCCCACCGCCTGCGAGCCGCCGGCGGTGGCGATGCCGTACTCGCGCCAGACGGTCCGCATGTAGTCCTGCGTCGGGAACGTATCACCCGGCATAGCTACGCAGGTCGAGCAGGAGGCGGCGACCCCTTCGTCTGCCAGCACCCTCAGCCCCATGGCGCGCACGCCGGCGCGTAGCGCCCGGCCGGCGGCGGCGTGGCGGGCGATCACCCGGTCGGGTCCCTCGTCCATGATCTCGCGCAGCGCTCCCTGCAGCGCCAGCAGCAGGGAGTAGGACTGCGACGGGCCGTGCGCGGCCTTGTACTCGGTCACCGAGGTGTCGACGGCGCCATCTTCCTCGCCCGAGTCGCCGTTCGCGGACGGTTCGGGCACGGCCTCGCCTCGAGCCATCGCCCTGGCCTGCCGTTGACCGTCGTGCCACTGCCTCCACGTCACCAGGTCCAGGCACAAGCCGGGGATCGGGGTCGACCGCCGCTCGGCCGCCTGCCAGGCGCGCGCTCCCACGGTGACGATGGCGATCCCCTGCGGGGCGTTCACGCACTTCTGGCTGCTGGTGCAGCAGACGTCGATGCCCCACTCGTCGATGTGCAGCGGCTCGGAGGTGAGGGACGAGACCGCGTCCACCAGGTAGATGACGTGCGGGAACTCCTCGCGGATCATCGCGCCGATCTCGCGCACGGGATTGAGGGTGCCGGCGGTGGTCTCCAGGTGCACCACCGCGAACATCTTGGCTTCCGGGTGATCGCGCAGTGCCTGCCGCGCCTGGTCGACGGTGACGGCGGTGCCGCGCGGCAGCTTGATCTCCGCGGCGGTGGCGCCCACGACCGTGACCAGGTCCGTGAGGACCTGGCCGAACATGCCGGTGTTGACCGTGACGCAGACGTCGCCGTGTTCCAGGAAGGTGTTGAACGCCGCCTCCTCGCCGTAGGTGGCCGAGCCGACCGGCAGCAGCACGTCGCCTTCGGTGTGCAGGATCTCGGCGAGCATCGCCACGCAGTCGCCCTCGACGTCGTGGAACGGCGGGTAGTAGATCGGGTTGGGCAGCGACTGGCTCATCGCCTGGCGCGCGGCCGGGTAGAGGTCGGTCTGTCCGCAGGACAGGTTGAGTTGCAGCGCGGTAGTCATGGCGAGGTGGAATATGGGGTGTGTGCATCTGCCGCGCAAGCGGCAGGTGCCGCCAGCACGTAGCCGTCCCGAGCCACCACCTCGCCGTCGCGGATCACGGCGCGCACCTGCCTGAGTGCCCGCACGTCCGCCAGCGGGTCGCCGTCGAGCACGATGCAGTCGGCCTGCTTGCCGACCTCCAGGGTGCCGATCGTGTGGCCCAGCGTCAGCGCCTCGGCCGCCGTCGCCGTGGCGGACTGCAGCACCTCCGCCGGCGACATGCCGCCGAGCCCGACCATCGTCTCCATGGTGCGCGCCAGATCGACGAAGTTGGTGTCGGTGATGCCGGCGTCGGTGCCGGCGATGACGGTCACGCCCGCGGCGAGCATGTCCCGGAAGGTCCGGAACTTCGCCCATCCGGCGTGGTCAGCCCCGGCCGCCTCGATCTCCTCCAGCGGCCAGCGCTCGAAGCCGGCGATGGTCTTGCAGACGAAGATCCGCCGGTCGCGGATGCGCTCGACGATCTCCGGGCGGTAGTCCTCGCCGTCGTCGTCGCGCGAGAGCCAGGTGCAGTGCTCGATGCCGTCGAAGCCGGCGGCCACGCAGCGCTCGATGCCCTCGGTGCCGTGCGCGTGGGCGCTGGCGCGCAGTCCCAGGCGGTGGGCGTCGTGGGTGATGGCCTGCAGCTCGGCCAGGCCGTACTGGGCCGCACGCGGGTTGGTGCCGCGCGTGCCGCCGCCGGTGGCCATCACCTTGATGAAGTCGGCGCCGGCCTTGTGCATGCGCCGCACCGCGCGGCGCACGGCGTCCTCGCCCTCGGCCTCGTTCTCCAGGAACCAGCAGTGGCCGCCGGTGGAGGTGATCGGCGCGCCGCCGGTGACGATCCGCGGTCCGATGAGCATTCCGTCGCGTACGGCCCGCGCGACCGGGACGATCACGCCGGTCAGCCCGCCGCAGTCGCGCACGGTGGTGATGCCGCGTCCGAGCGCCGCGCGCAGGTTGTTCACCGTCTGGACCGTCAGGGTCGCGACGGGTTGGCCGATTGCGGCGTACAGCGGGTTCCGCCCGTTCCGCTCCGGCTCGCCGCTCCACATCAGGTGCACGTGGCTGTCGATCAGGCCGGGGGCGATCACCTGATCCGGGAAGTCCAACCTGCGGGCGTCGCCGTCGGCCAGCCGCAGCGCGTCCTCGCCCACCGCGGTGATCGCGCCGTCCTCGACCAGCAGGGCGGCGTCGGTGAGGGGCTCCGCCGCGGCGCTCCAGACCAGCAGGCGGCCGCGTATCAGCGCCTTCTTCATCGGTTACCGGTTGAACTTGAACGCGTAGAGATCGGCATCCATGAGAGCGAACCGCAACCTGACGGGTCTGCCTGCCAGTCGGCCCACGTCTCCTCCGCCGTTCCAGGTCACCGTGCCGTCGATGAGGTCTCCGAACATCTCCGGGCAGTCCGCCAGGCCGAACCCCGGGATCGCGCGGCCGCTATCGTCCTGTAGTTCCACCCGTACCGAACCCACGGCCGACGTCGCGTAGTTGAGATCGAGCCGGCGGCCCTCGAAGACGAACGGGTGGGTCAGGACCTGTCCCCCGGTGTAGCCGGCGTTCAGGGACACGAAGCCATCCGTGCGGAAGGTGTAGCGGACGATGCGCACGGTCGGCAGGCGCCAATGCTCGCTGCCATACACCGAGAGCTCCGTGGGCGACGTCTCGATCAATCCGGGGTCGAGGTACAGCCCTCGTTCATGCCAGTTGTCCTGGTCCGGCCCGGGGCGTATCAGGGCTTCGATGAAGCTGCGGTCGAAGTGCATGCCGTCGCGGCTGGACATGAACACGATGTCGCTCACGCCCGACCCTCCGTGCCAGCCCGGCTTGGGTTCCCTCTCCGGGACGAATCTCGAAGGGAACATGAGGTAGGTCCCCGGCGCGCGCCGGTAGGCGACGCACGAGTTGGTATAAAGGTGTTCGAACGGCGTGTCTCCGGCATCGATGTCCTGGGGCGGACTCCAGTTTCGGAAGTCCTTCGACGTGGTTCTCCTGATCCAGCGCACGCCGCCCGTGCCTCCGTTCGGGCCGATGAAGCTGCCTTCGGTGCCGGCCTTGCCGCGCGTATAGGCGACGTATTCTTCCCGCCAGGGGTCCCAGAACGAGACATCGAACGAATCGAACGGGCCGGCGGTGGAGATCGGATCCTTCTGCAACAGGCGCCAGTGCACGCCGTCAGGCGAGGCCAGAGCCCAGAGATCCCTGGTGCGGACCACCGCCTTGTACCGTTCGTCGGCGGGGATGCCGGGATTGTCGTCCCTGAACGGGGCCATGTTGGCGCCTGGTCCAAGCCAGACGATGTTGTTGTCCCTGGAACCGTCGTATTCCAGGATGCCGAGGTTGGGCTTGTGCCAGTGGATGCCGTCGGCGCTCTCCTGGTACGCGGTGATCTCCGGCTCACTTTCGGTCTTCGGGATCTTTCCGCAGCGGTAGTACGCCCGGAACCGGTCGCCGTCCTGCATGGTGCCCATGTAGGAGACGTGGTCGTGCTCCCACGGCCTGTCCCGTTCGAGGACGGTCTCGCGCTTCCGCGGAGTGTGCAGCTTCGGGCAACTCCGGCGGCGTCGGCGATCCAGAAGGCATCGACGAAGAGCTGCCTGTCGGTGCCGATGTGCCGCATTCCGTCAGTCGTCATCGGTTCTTCTCCATGGCCTCATGTCGTTGACGGCACCCACCCGCTTCGCCATCGTCAGCGCCCGATGTCCAAAGTCTATACGCCTCACGATCGCTCCGTCCCGGCGCAGGGCCAGGAGTTCGACACCCCCGGCTTCCTGCCGGTGACCCCGGCGCTGATCAGCGTCCTGGACGAGGAGACCGGCATCCCCAACATCATGCCGGCGGTCGGCTGGGGATGGCTCAACCGGCTGCCGTTCTACCTGGGGGTGGCAGTGAGCGTGCAGGAGATCACCGGCGACTACTACAAGCGCGGCACGCACGAGTTGCTGCGGCGTACCCGCGACTTCGCGCTGAACGTGCCCACGGACCGGCTGCGCGAGGCGGTGGCCGCCTGCGGCCGGCTGTCGCGCGCCAAGGACGCGGTCGTCGACAAGTTCAAGGAGACGGGTCTGACGCCGCTGCCCGGCGAGCGCATCAAGTCCCCGCACATCGCCGAGTGCCCGATCAGCTACGAGTGCAAGGTGCGCGAGGTCGTCAGCCTGGGATCGCACGACCTGTTCCTGGGCGAGGTCGTCGGCTGCTTCACCGACGGCGTGGTCCAGCCGGGACGGGCCACGGCTCAGGGCCACTCCCGGATCGAGCTCGCCCGCGAGGACGGCGGCACCACCGTCCTGGAGTTCCAGGGCATGGTCCACCTGGTCAGCGAGTAGCCGGCTCCCGCTCAGTCTGCCGGGTGGACGGGGGTGGGCTCGCCCCGGTTGATCACCTCCCAGCCGGTGACGTCGCCGCCATGCCAGCGGTAGGGCATCGGCATCACGGTGGCGGACCGGTCGGCCAGCGGCAGCGCCACGCGGCGATGCCCCTCGCGCGCCGACAGCTTGATGGCGGCAGCGATCTCCAGCACCTGCCGGTAGTCGTGGCCGCTGCATGGCGCGGGCCGGCCGTCCCGCACGGCGTTCATCAGGCTGTCGACGACGCCCAGGAACTTCCCGCCGAGCCGCTCGTCGTCGGTGGGCTCGTCCAGGAAGTCGGGGCGGACCGGACGCGCGCTGGTGCCGGTGCCCTTGATCAGCACGGTGCCGTCGCCCCCGGCCAGGTACACGGCGCCGTTCTCGCCGAACAGCGCCACTTTGTGGGCTCCCTCCGCCGACACTTCGCGCGCCGCCGTGCACTCGTAGCCGCCGGTCATGCCCAGCGTGCCGTACGCGGAACAGTCGTCGTCGCTGGCGGCCGCCTCCTCGGGCACCGTCCAGCCCTCCGCCCACGCCACCTCGTCACCGGTGGCGAAGCGCAGGAAGTTGAGGATCACGCAGCCCAGGCCGGACACTTGGTGGCCTTCCGCAAGGAAGCCGTCGATCGCCGCGCCGGTGAGCCGGCCGATGGCGCCGTCGCGCACCCACACGCCGATCCGGGTCACCTGGTGCACTTCCCACCATGCGGTGCCGCACGCGAACGCCGCGCCGCGCTCCTCGCACGTGGCGACCATTGCATCGGCGTCGGCCAGCCTGGCGGCGATCGGCTTCTCGCAGGAGATCCCCTTGACGCCCGCCTCCGCGCACGCGATCACGGCATCTCGGGCGGCGTTCACCGGCAGGATGTTGGCGACCACGTCGGGCACCTGCCATGCCAGCAGCTCCTGGACCGTGTCGAACTGCCGCGGGATTCCGTAGTGCTCGGCGAACCGTGCGCGGCGTTCGCGGGCGGTGTCGACCAGGGCGATCAGCTCTGCCTCCGGATGGCGGGCGTACGCGTAGGTGTAGCGGCGGCCCCAGTCGCCGCAGCCGCCGACCACGGCGACCCGCAGTTTCTCTCGCTTCATCTGTGACGCACCCTCCTCACGCAAAGTCCGCGAAGTCGCGGTCCAGCTCTTCCCAGACCGCCGGATCCACTTCCTGCTGGTAAGCGGCGACGTTCTGGGCGACCCGCTCCGGCGTGGAGAAGCCCAGCAGGACCGACGCGAAGCGCGTCTCGCGCAGGCAGTAGTGCAGGTTGACGACGTGCAGATCCAGGTCGCGCTGGGCGCACCAGTCGTACATCCGCTTGGCGCGGCGCACCTCCTCGGTCATCTCCACACGGTCCGGCGAGACGCCGGCCGCGCTCGCCGCCACCCGGACCGGGTCGTCGCCGCCGAGCAGGCCGCTCAGCATGATCGACGCGTTGAACAGGCCCACGTCGGCCGCCACGGCGGGCTCCACCACGCCGGCCAGCGCCGAGCGCTCGATCAGGTTGTGGTCGCGGAAGGTCAGCGACACCTCGAAGTCGCCGGTGGCGATGCATGCCTGGTGGTAGGCGTGAGGCCGGCAGCCCAGGCCGAGGTGCCTGATGACGCCCTGCCGCTTCAGGTCCAGCAGCGCGTCGCGGGCCGCGTGCGGAGCCAGCACCGGCTCGATCTCCGCCGGGTCGTGCACGAGCATCACGTCCAGGTAGTCGGTCTGCAGGGCGTGCAGGCTCAGCTCGGTGCTGGCCATGATCGCGTCGTAGGAGTAGTCGTGCGGCCTCTGCCGCGAGCCGGCCTTGCTCTCGATGATCAGGTCCTCGCGCCGGTGGCCGCGGCGGTACCACTCCTGCAGGGCGATGCCGATGTAGCGCTCGCTCTCGCCGCCGATGTAGGCGGCCGAGGTGTCGATCAGGTCGATGCCGGCCTCCAGCGCCGCCAGCGTCGTGTCCACGCCCAACTGCTCGTCGTGCGTGCCTCCGCGGCGGCCGAGCTGTGCTCCGCCGATGCCGAGCACCGGCACCTGCAGACCGGTCTTTCCCAGCCTGCGGCGTTCGTATTCGATCGCGTGCATGGCGCGGAGCATACCCGCACCGGCGCCGCGGCGGAACGGGCCGAAGGCCTCGCCTTCATGCTTTGACATGCCGGCTACCACCCCGCACGGTGAGCGGCGAGGAGGGGCGCCGCGTTGTTGATCAAGGACGTGAAGCTGTACGTCGTCGCCGCCGGTGAGCGGGAACGGGCGGCCGTCGGGCGCGGCGATATGGAACTGGTGCCGCCGGGCTTGTCCGGATTGTTCACCCACGGCGAGGGGATCGGGTCGGACACCGAGATCCCGGAATACCGCGAGCAGGCGCCGGCCTACGACCTGATCCTGAGGCTGGTCACCGACGGCGACCTCGACGCGCACACCACCTACGGCAGCGGCTTCAGCGCCACCGAGCTGGCATGGCAGGCGAGGGAGTTCCAGGTGAAGATCGCCCACCTGCTCACCGGCATGGACGCGTTCGACCGCGAGCGCATCTGGCAGCGTCTCTGGTACACGCAGCGGTTCATGTACACCGGCCGCGGCCTGATCCAGAGCGTGGACGAGATGCTCTGGGACCTGGCCAGCCGCCACGCCCGCCTGCCGCTCTACCGGCTGCTCGGCGGCGCCCGCGACTCGATCCCGGCCTACCGGAACATCGGCGGCAAGACCGTCGACGACTACGTCGCCGATGCGATGAAGGCACGCGAGCAGGGGTTCAAGGGCGGCAAGGACCACTCCTACCGGGGCGTCGCCGGCAACACCGAGCTGTTCCGGGCGTTGCGGGAGGCGATGGGCGACGACTTCATCCTCATCCACGACGCGGTCGAGCACTACACCTGTGACGAGGCGATCAGGATCGGCCGCGAGATGGAGCGCCTGGGCTACGCCTGGATCGAGGAGCCGCTGCAGGACTTCGACCTCATGGGCCTGAAGAAGCTGTGCGCGGCGCTGGACCTGCCGGTGATGGCCATGGAGTGGATCGGATCGCTGGCCGGGCAGCCGTTCAACGCGTCGCCCTTCATCGCCATGCAGGCCACGGACATCGTCCGCCAGCGCGCGATCGGCCTCACCGGCCAGATGAAGCTGGCGCAGCTCGCCGAGACCTTCGGCCTGGACGTGCACGGCGGCAACTCGCACGTGGTGCTGGCCATCCACAACGACCCGCTGTACGAGTACGGCTCGGAGGGGCCGCTGCCGCCGCCGCAGGATCCGGCGACCCTCACGTTCCAGGGGATCAAGGTGATCGACGACGGGCACATGCGCATCCAGTGTGGTGACCTGCCGGTGCCGGAGCCCGACTGGGACCGGATCGAGTCGGAAGCGCTGGAGGTGGTGTGATGGCGGTGGATCGAAGCGTGCTGGCCGAAGCGAAGATCACGCGGCTGCAGGTGCAGGCGCCGGCCGGCGTCGTTCGCATCTCGGCGGAAGGGGCAGGCGAGGAGGTCTGCGGCGCGGGGCTCATCTGCCCTGACCGACTGCCGCCGGCGGCGACCGTCGACCGCATGCGGACGGCACTGGTCGGGAGGCCGCTCGCCGACCGGGAGCGCCTCTGGCGTGACCTGCGTGCCGCCGCGGCCGGGAGCGATCCGGCGGGCCTGGCCGGCGTCGACATCGCGCTGTGGGATCTCTGGTCCAAGGCGTTGCGGTTGCCCCTCCACCGGGCGATCGGCGGCTTCCGCACCGAGATCCCGGCCTGTCTCGCCGGCGAGGCCGCCTGCGACTCGGACGACGCCGCGGCCGAGGCGGCGGGCGCCGTCCGTGACGGCTACCGCGGCTACCGGGTCATGGGCACCGCCACTCCGATCGGCGCGAAGGCGCCGGCCGCGGTGCGGAAGCGCGTTCTGAATGCGATCCGCGCGGTGCGGGAAGCGGTGCCGGCAGACTTCCCGCTGCTCTGCGGCGGCCCGGCCGACGGCCACCTGGAGGCGCTGGCCATCGGCCGCGCGCTCGACGAGGCCGGCTACACTTGGTTCGAGGATCCGCTGCCGGGCGCGGACGGCGAAGCACTCGGGCGGCTGGCCGCGGAGCTGGATACGCCGATCCTGGCGACCGTGGGCGGCCCTGATGCCGCCCGTCAGGCGGCCGCGCACCTGTCTCGGCAGTCGGCCGACCTGATCCGGGTGCGCATCCCGGACGTCGGAGGCGTCACCGAGGCGTTGAAGATCGCCCGCGCGGCCGAGGCGTTCGGCGTCAACTGCGAGATCGATCCGGACGACGACAACGGCGGCTTCGCCGCGGCGGGGCTCATAGGAGCCCTGCGCAACGCGATGTTCCTGCTGTGGGTGACCGGTGATCGCGGTGACCGGGCGCGCACCGCCGGCGGCTTGATACGCACGCCGATGGGGCTGCGGGACGGAGTGGTGACGCTCGGAGATGCCCCCGGCGTGGGGATCGATCTGGACCCGGAACGCGCGGACTAGAACCGAGCGCTGAAGGCGAAGAGGAGAGCCGCGTGACCGACACCACAAACCCCGAACCGGCGTGGTTCGACGGCAGGAGATCCGCCGTCAGCCTGACGTTCGACGACGGCATGGACAGCCACCTGGACGTCGTCGTGCCCGCGCTCGGCGCCCGTGGGCTGGCGGGCACGTTCTACGTCAAGACTGACGATGCGGACCGGCTGCGGCGCTTCCGTGAACCGCAGCGACGCGGCCACGAGATCGGCAACCACACCGTCCATCACTGGTGCAGCCGCGCCCACCGGTCGGAGGCCGACGCCCGTGGCCTCGAGGACCTGACGCTGGACGACATGGCGGCCGAACTCGACGAGTCGGACCATCGCCTGCGCGCGGCCTTCCCCGACGTCGAGTCCTTCAGCTTCTGTTACCCCTGCTACGACACGTTCGTCGGTCGAGGCCCGACCAGGCGCAGCTACGTCCCGCTCGTGGCAGGCCGTTTCTGCGCGGCCCGTGGCGGCAGTGAGAACTCCACTCCCTACAACTCGCCCGCTCACACGGACCTGTGGTGCCTGCGGTCGGTACGGTGCGAATACATGAGCGCCGAGCAGTTGATCGCCGCGGTCGAGCGGGGACGGGAGCTGGGGATGTGGACGATCCTGACCTTTCACGGGATAGGCGAGGGACACCTCCCAGTGACCGGCCAAGACTTCGGCGCATTACTCGATCACTTGGCCCACTGCCGCGATGAGCTATGGGTCGCGCCGCTGATCCAGGTTGCCCGAAGCATCGCGGCGGCTCGTGAGGCGGTGCGCGGGTAGGGTCGCGCCGCACGGATCGATTCAGCCGGGCGGTATCGCGGAGAGGGACTCGGCGGTCCTGTCGATCGTGCTGACCGTTCGGTCCCACGTTGCGGCGTGCCGTGCCAAATAATCGCGCGTCCCCTGGTCCACGTTTACCGCGTCACCTTCGCCTCGGGTACGTCCGCGAGGGCCGGCCACAGCCGGCGCTGCTCGTCGGGGAGCGCTGCCAGGATCGGTTCGAGCACTACCGCGGCAGGCGCCTGACCGGGAGGTCAGGCACTGACTCGAACCCCAGCCGCAGATGCCAATACGACCAGGAACGGGCGTTGAATACTCCAACCGGAGGATCGCGCAGCACGCCACGCAGATCATCGTCGGACGTTACTGAAAGCAGCCAGAGAACGTCGTCTGCGGTACCCAACGTCATCAGTTGCGCCAGAAACAACGGCGCATCGGCAAGCGTCGCCGCGGGCGGCTGCCACCAGACGTACTTTCTGGCCATCTTCCGAGCATGAGCGTCGCCGGTCAGCCGTTTTGCCAAAGACGCCACCGGCAGGCGATCAGTGCTCGTGGTGCTCGGCATGGTCGTGGAGCGGCACGTGGTCGTGGAAGACGCCGTGGCGGTGCATGGTCTGGTGCAGGCGGTTCCAGGCCCCCTCCAGGGTGGCGCGGAGCTGCCGGTAACGCTCGGCGTCCGGGCGTGGGGCGATGGTGTCGACGTAGGCCATGGCGCCCTCGATCTGGTCCAGGATCAAGCTGGCGTCGTGGGCCGAGAACGGGCGCGCGCCGTCCACCCGCACCTGCACGGCGCTGGTGTGGGCGGCGATGTCGGCGGCACGGCCGCGGTAGCTGCCGCGCACCCGCAGCGCGATCCAGGTGGAGCCGTCCACGCGTACCATCGCGCTGCCTGACGCGGCAAGCTGACCGCCGGCGTCGAACTCCTCGATGGTGACCCCGCCGCGGATCAGCTCCACGGTAGCGACCGGCACCGCCACCGACTCGACTCGCCACTCTACGGCCACATTGCCGCCCCCGGTCGGCAGGTCGACGATGCCGCCGGGGGAGGTGCCCTCGACGGTGATCTCCGCCAACGGGCCCACCGTGACGAAGGTGTTTCCGGCTTTGGTGGCGGCCATCCAGTTGTCGTAGGTGAACTCGTGCTCGCCGAGCTGCGTGTAGGTGCGCACGCCGCCGAGCTGCGAGGCGGCGGCCATCTTGTCGGAGCCGCCCACCACCGGCAGCCGGTATCCGAGGTTGAGGTAGCGGTACCAGTCGGCGATGCCGTACGGATTGATCTGCCCCTCGCAGGGGTTGAACGTCATCATCTCCATCGCGTCGATCACGCCCAGGACGATGTCGGCGGCACGCTCGCACTGCGGATTGGGTCCGTGCGGCATCACCACCACGCCGCCCTGCTCGATGCAGCGGGCGGCCCAGTCCGCCATGGTCACTTCCTGCGGATCGCCGATCGCGGACTCCGACGGTCCGCCGCTGCACAGCGGATGGATCATCGGCCCGGAGTAGCCAAGGAGCGAGATGTGGCCCAGCACCTGCATGCGGTTCTCGGTGCCGACCCGCACCAGGAACTCGCCGGCGCCGCCGAAGTCGGTGGCGCCCAGCGTGGTGGCCCCGTCGAAGTCGCTGACGTTGCTGAACATCTCCCCCCACTGGCTGGCCAGCAGGTTGACGACGTTGACGCCCTCGGCCGCCCCCTCCAGGAGCGCGGTCTGCGGGCTCAGGAAGTGCACGTGGGTGTCGGCGGTGACCCAGCCGCGCTCGCGCCAGCGCAGCACCCGGTCGAGTTCGAAGGTCAGCTCTTCGGTGTCCGAGGCGACGGTCACGCGCGTGCGCAACGGGCGCACCTCGTAGCCGCGGGCGATCTCCACGTAGACGTCGCCGAGCGGCAGGTCGGCCACGCACTCGCCGGGGATGTAGGCGTACTGGTTGGCGCCATTGACGAACTCGCCGTAGTTGTCCTCGAACCAGTTGCCGTTGACGGTGCGGTGGTTCCCTTTCGGGGGCAGGTACTCGCCGGCGGCGCCGTGCAGGTGGAGGCGCACGGCGACCGGCTGACACGAGCCGCGTTCCACGACGCGGATCTTCACCGGTCGCTCCGCCGCGGCGACCGCGGCGGGGCCGGCTTCCAGCTCGCGCAGCGGGTAGGCCCGGCCGCCGGAATAGAGCTTGGCGTCCGGGTGCGCGGCGTACTCCACCAGCGCGCGGGTGGCGGAGACGGCGGGTTGCACGTCCGGGCCGGTCGCACCGTCGCCGTCGGTCCACCCGGCATGGTCGTAGTCCAGTGCGGGACGCGCGGAGATGATAGTGCCGAGGTCCAGCTCCAGGCCGGCAAGCTGGCGGTCGGCTCCGAAGGAGGCTCCCGGCGGCAGTTCCAGCCGCAGCTTGCGCCGCGTCACGGGACGCAACGGATGGTCAGCCAGGTCGGTGGCGGCGATCCCGTACACCGCGCATCGCTCGGCGCCTGGCCGCAGCTCGACCGCGTCGATGGGGAGTTCGGGGTGCGGGTTGGGCAGCGCGTACAGCCACGCCAGATCCTGTCCGCCGTCGCGGCCGGAGCCGTGCCGGGTCTCGCCGCGGCCGTAACCCACGGTGGAGAGCCTGCCGGCCGCCTGGTCCTCCGCGGCGGACGCAGCCACGCGATCCTCGTACATCGGCACGGCGGCAAACGGACTGGCCCCCCAGCCGATGCGCGCCTGCTGGATGGCGAAGCGGCGCCGGATCGGGTGCACGTGCTCGGAGCCGTCGGCGTAGCGCAGCACGTAGTCGGCGACGTGGTCACCCAGCTCGTTGCCGTCCACGCCGGTGTCGGCGAAGCCGGTCAGGTAGTTGGAGGCGCGATCCGCTACCTGGTGCAGGAAGACCAGGTAGCGGGCGGGCCGTCCTCCCGCCGACACGGTGACCGGAGAGCCGGCGACCAGGACGACGTTGGGACCTCCGGCAGAGCCCAGGTCGAACGGCACGCCACGGAACGCCTGACTCCCGAACGATGTGGCCAGGTCGTACGGCGGCGCCAGCGCCACCGGAAGGGCGTTGCGGTCGGCGTTGTAGGCGCCGGCCAGGGACAGCGGTGCAAAGAGGTCGGATGCGGGGGTGGCCATGGCCGATCATACTCGGGCCGATGCCCGTTGCGACAGCGGATCGGACGAGAGTCGGGCCGGGATGTTCGTGCAGCGAACAGGACCGTGCCGACCTGCAACCCGTGCTACATTGGAAGGGTCCACCATGTTTGCTCACACGCGCGCGGCACTGGTCCATTTTGGCGCCGAGTTACGGGACACGCTCCCGCATCTCGTCGTCTCCGTGCACGCGTTCGGTTCGCGCGTGAGGGGAGATCACCGCGGCGACTCGGATCTTGACGTCCTGGTCGTCGTGCGCGAACGCACGCTCGAAGTAGAGCGGTCGATTATCGATCTGTGCGTCGAACATGAACAGCGCAGTGGCATCTCCTTCGATCCGGTGATCAAGGATGTGACCACGTTCGACCTTGAGCGCCAGCGTCATACCCCTTTCTATCAGAACGTCAGCGCCGAGAGTATTCAGGTTTGACCCTCTCCGCTGACGACAAGCGTGCCCTGAGCGGCATCAGGTTCGAGAAGGCACAGGCCGCACTCGACGATGCCCGCGCGAATCTCGAACAGGGCCGCTGAGGTGGTCCCGGTTCGTTGGACAGCTCAAGGGGTAGGTTAAGGTGTAACCCATTGGTTGTCAACCTACCCCTCCTCCGTGAGAAACAGGCGGCGGTAAAAGGGGGTGGGGGTTCGGGGGAGGGGGTGATCGAGCCTGTGGAAACTGTGGATAAGTTGCACAACTCGTGCACCACGTCGCCCGCCGATACCCTCGTAGCCCGCTGGCGCCACCTGATGTCCATGTCGACTATGCCACCTCCTTTTCTAGTTCCCGCCCGCGATCTGCGTACGCTTCGGCCGGCGTGCGGCCAGCGAGCGCCGAGTGCGGGCGGACTTCATTGTAGTACGCCATCCAATCGTCGATCAGCCGCTGCGCCGCGGAGCCGTCGGCCAGCTCGTGCAGGTACACCGCCTCGTACTTCAGCGATCGCCACAGCCGTTCGATGAACGCGTTGTCCAGACACCGGCCGCGGCCGTCCATCGAACACCGGATGCCGGCGTCCTCCAACGCTGCCGTGAACGCGGTGCTGGTGAACTGGCTGCCCTGATCGGTGTTGAAGATCTGCGGCGTACCGTAGCGCTGTAGCGCCTCGCTCAACGCCTCCAGGCAGAACTCGGTGTCCATGGTGTTGCTCAGCCGCCACGTCAGCACCCGCCGCGTGGCCCAGTCCATGACCGCCACCAGGTACAGGAACCCGCCCTGCACCGGGATGTAGGTGATGTCGGCACACCACACGTGGTTCGCCCGCTCGATCGCAACACCTCGCAGCAGATACGGATAGACGCGGTGCTCGGGGTTCGCCACGGTGGTCCGTGGCTTGCGGTAGATCGCCTCCAGGCCCAGCAGACGCATCAGCCGCCGCACCCGGTGCCGGCCGACCGTCACTTCCTCGCGCGCCAGATGGCGCGCCATCTGGCGGCTGCCGTAGAACGGGTATTTCAGATACAGCTCGTCGATGCGGCGCATCAGCGCCAGCGTCTCGGCGCTGTGTCCCTCCGGCTGGTAGTACAGCGTCGAGCGGCTCAGGGCCAGCAGCCGGCACTGAGCGCTCAGGCTCAGGCTCGGGTGCTCGCGTTCGGTCATCATCCGCCGCTGCTGCACGCTCAGCTGCCGAGCCCGCGTGACAAAAAATCGCGCTCCACGGTCAACTCGCCGATCTTCGCGTGCAGGTCGTGGATGATCGTCTCCTGGTCGGCTTGGCGGCGCTTGACGCCCCCGGCGAACACCTCCCGCAGACCCTCCTGCGCCTGGCGCTTCCAGCCTGAGACCTGGTTCGGGTGCACCTCATGCTTCGCCGCGATCTCCTGGACCGGGCGGTCGCCGCGCAGCGCCTCCATGGCCACCCGTGCTTTGAACTCCGCTGTGAACCGACGCCGTTTCGTCGCCATCTCGTTGGCCCTCCTACTGGCCAGGATTACACCTTAACCACCTGTCCAGTTTTTCGGGACCACCTCACGCCTCAACACCTCGGTGAACCGCAGCTACTACGCGGCGCTTGCCGCAGTCCGCTCCCTGCTCATTCTCGAGGGCGTAGATCCGGGTTCCCATGCCGGCGCCGTCACCATGCTCAGCCTGCACTTCATCAAGACCGAGTTGCTCCCCATTTCGGTCGTCAAACACGTCAAGACGCTGCTCTCTCGTCGGGAGGACGTCGATTACGGTGACTTCGAGTCTATCACGCGAGACGAAGCCGAGGACTCAGTGGCCAGAGCGGAGGAGACGCTAGCGGCCGTCGACGCGCTGCGGAGCCGACTGGGCGCCGAGCTGTAAGAACTCGACTACGGCAAGTCCTTGACCAGGCTCACGCGTACGAGCTCGTCCCGGATCGGCGTATCGAATTCGGTTGCCGTCCTGCGTTCCGGTCAGGCACCGGTGCCCGACATACATCGGCGTTTGTTCTCGATGGCTGCCTTGACGGCGGTGTACGAGCGCGGGGTGATAAGGCCCCTGTGATGTTCGACCTTGGCTTCGAACCCGGTGAGTTCATCGTCCGTGAACGGCAGTCTCGGCATGAACTCCACGTAGTTGGCCAACTCCATTTCGATGAGATCGCGCAACTCGTCCTGGGTGACCGGCGCGGACTCTTCATGGATGCGATTCCAGAGCGTCGCACCGTCCTTCCCCACCGCTTCGAAGAACTCGCTTCGTTTCGAAACGCAGAAAAGGAATGCCAGTCGTTCGGCGCGCTCGCCGATCACTGCGCGAATACGTTGACGGTCCTCAAGGGAAGCGGACTGCGTCCGGTACGCCTGCGTGCCGTATATGCTGTGAAACAACCCGCCGGCACACACCGCCGGATCGTTGCCCCACGCCTGCAGGAGGTCATGCGTTCCGCGCAGGTGATCCAGCAGGGCTCCGCCGCTGTGGGGGTTCTTGTCGGTGTCCAGCTCGAGCAGGAGGTCGAGGTGCTTCTGTTGAATCATGTTCCATCCGATCCTGAAGCCGCGCAGGTTATCATGGAACGAACATGACGATCAACAGAACGGATGCCTCGGTAGTGTATCAGTTTGCTTTTGACGCCCGGCGGCCGATGTGGTACAGGGTAGGGTCAATCCGAAGAGACGAGGGAGGCCCACACGATGCCGATAGGACCGCACGGAGAGAAGCGACCGGCTGACCCGGTTGCCAACGCCCTACACGTCGCCAAGTTGCTGACCGGCGAAGCCGAAGAGCAGTACGTCGACCCCGCGAAGCAGGCCGAAGGCCGCAAGGGCGGCCAGGCCAGCGCCGCGAACCTCGACCCTGAGCAACGCCGTGCCAATGCTCAGCACGCCGCAGCCGCACGCTGGGACCGAGAGAGGGGAGACTGATGGCCATACCGAAACGACCGGCGACGCCGAGGGTCGAGAATTGGAACATTGAGCATCCCGAGGAGGGGTGGGAGAGCCTTCCGAAGATGATGCAACTCAGGATCGAATGTGATCGACGGCAGGCCGACCCGCGATCATCGGCGGTAGAGGTGCTGCTCACTCCCCGGGACGCGCACGAGCTAGTGGTCTGTCAATCTCTAACCGTTGGGTATAGATGACGCAACTTGATGCGAGCATCATCGGTCGTGAAGCGCCACTGCACTGGGCCGCTGGCCCGATTGCGCGCTTCGGTCCAAGCGTCCACTTCGGTGCGCAGGGAGTCGATGTCTGGTATCCGGCGATCCAAACATTGGCGCGCCAGCACGCTGAGCTCACACTCAGCGATGTTCAGCCAACTCCCATGGTTCGGCGTATACACGAACTCCAGCTTGTCCAGCAAGGCGCGCGCCTTGGCCGGCTCGAACGTCTTGTACAGCGACGCCCCGGTGTGCGTGCTCAGGTTGTCCATCACCAGCGTGATCCGCTGCGCCTGCGGAAAGTCTTCTTCCACCAACCGGCGCACCCCTTCGGCCCAGGTCGGCCCGGTATGGTCGGCTTCAACGTCGGTGCGGCGCCAATCGTCAAACGGCGCGTAGTACATCAGCAGATGCCCCACTCCGTTGCGCCGGTACTCGGCGTCGTAGCGCTCTGCATGGCCAGGACGCATCGGCTGCGGTGGCCGGATCTCCTGCACGCACTGCTTGGTGGTTTCATCCATGCAGACCACCGGATGGGACGCATCGTACGGCCGGGTATACACTTGCAGGACGTTCTCCATTCCGCATACGAAGGCGGCGTTCTCCTGGGGCGGGATGCACCACATCTCGTGTCGCCACGGCTTGATCTTGTTTTTTTTAGCACCTTGCGCACCGTCTCGTGGGAAATCGAGCGCACGATCCGGCGCCGCTTCAACTCGTCGCACAGCATATGCAGCGTCCACCGCGCCCGCCCTGCCGGCGGGTCGCTACAGGCGATGGCGATCAACTGTGCCTCTCCCTCACCGTCCAGTACCGCAGTCCGTTCCCGGCTGCGTTTGCGCCGCCCCAAGGCGGCTTGCAGCCCTTCCAGCACACAGCGCTTACGAATCCTCTCGACGTTCTGCGGGGTGACCCCTACCTCACTCGCTATCTCGCGATCACGGCAGGCAGGCCCATCTTTTCCTTGGTCAGCCAGCAAGAGGATCTTGGCATGCCGGCGGCGGTAGGCAGCCACCGTTCCTTTCTCCGCCAACGCGGTCAGTTCCTTACGTTCCGTCGCGCTCAGATCGATGATGTACAGCTTCTTCACGATCACCCCTCCCAGTGTGACTGTGGTCTACGCTATACATCGTAACCCAATCCTTTCGTCTTGAACAACCACTAGGCAGGAAGCTTCTCGAAGCGGCGCTGAAGCACTCGTGACGTGTTGCGGCCCTCGCGATCGTGGCGCTGGGCGTCTGGTGAACGCCCGCCTTCTAATGCGCGACGTAAGGACGGCAGCGGCCGTGGTGGCTGCCCTGCTGATCGTGTCCGCATGCAACATGACCGGGGTTCCACGGGTGGCAGGCACCTACAACGGCAGCATGACGCTGCAGGTGGGCAGCGTGCTACTGCGATTGCCCATGCGTTTGACCGTCGAACAGGCAGGATCGCAGGTGACGGTGAGTGGCTCGGTCTCGTACGAGGGCTATACGTGGAGTTTTCCGCCAGCAGCGATGAAGGGTACCGTCGACGCGACGGGAACATTCACGGCCACTGGCATCGCGGGGGTGGTAGTGCCGGGAACGTCCTCATCGGATGAATGCGGCACGTCCGAAGGGGGTTACTTCACCATGACGTTTTCCGACAACGCAGTGCATCTCAGTGGGGCAACGCGTACAAGCCGCTGCGGCAGGGTGATACTCGACGCCACCCTGACGCGCTGATCAACCGCGATTGACAGGAGCCGCCACGGTCCCTTCAATGGCCTGAAGACAGGTAGAGCCTGCCGGCACCCACCAGCAGGCTCTACGCGAACCGCGCTTCACAGGAGCGACGGGCCGCTGACGGCGGTACCCTACCGCCTGTCCCCGCTCCTGCGCAAGCGCACGACATGTGCTCAACGAGCGCAGGAGGAATCCGTGCCCGACAAGACTATCGACGATGATCCGCGCCTCAAGGCTCTGATCCATGCAAATGCCGTGTTTCTCAGGGCCGTGGCGATCACTACCGTCGGCCTGCGTATAGAGTCTATCGCTAAGCTTGAGCGTTCAATTCGGCCGCTTTTCTTTGTTGGCAGTGTAGAATCTGCTGCAAGAGAGGTCCTGAATTCGAAAGAGCATCCAGCTCCTGAAGGAAGTAGCGAACTGTTGAAATTGGTCCTGCAGCGGTTCCGAGAGCAGGTTGAGCAGAACAACGAAGATTTGGTTCTTTCATAATGACATCGGCACCCTACCGCTTGCCCCCGCTCCTGTGCAAGCGCACGTCAGCTCTCAACGAGCGCAGGAGAACTACACCCTATGCCAACAGATGAAGACTTTCAGAAGATTCGGGACACGATCGGCATAGGCCTTTCTGGCCGTTCGGACGAGGACTTGATGCTCGCTACGATGCGCTACGTGCTTCCCGCGCTCTGCGAGATCTGCGAAGGGTTTCCAACCCCGTGGCGAGCTGTTCTACGGGCCGAAGCCCATAAAGTAATATCCGCCCATGCTCCGGCCAACGATCACGAAGAAAAACTGTTGCGGATTGCCCGGATAGTCGTTGACCATCTTGCGGCTGTTCCTGAGGTCGGTCCGTCAATATATCCTGTTGAGACATAGGCGGAAGGTAGCACACTCACCTTCCGCTCTTGACATAGGGTCCGCATCTGTATCACATTACTCTTGTGAACAGGCTCAGCACGGACAAGCGAGTACAGATCATCGGGATGCTGGTCGAGGGCATGAGCATGCGGGCGATCGCCCGTCTGACCGGCGCCAGCATCAACACCGTCACCAAGCTGGTTCCTGTCCGTAAACGTGCAATTTGTTGAATGGGCGTGAATTGATGGGTTTGGAGGGGTTGAAAAAGAGGGTGTTCCGGTTATCATCGCTGGTGCAAACCTCGAAACAACCGAAACACCCGGAGATCCAATGCGCACGACACGCACCGAACAACCAAGTGTATTCCAGGCGCCGCAGATTGACCAGCCCGTCGCCGAAGAACTGGAAATCGCCTCCCTGTTGCTCGATCAGCATCCCGAACTGCTCGATATGGTCGGCCGCTGCGTCGGCGGCTCGGCCACCTGCGGGCGTATCGGGCTGACCTGCGAGACCATCCTGCGCTGCACGGTGATCGCACGTCTGATGGACTACTCGTACCGGCAGTTGGCGTTCGCGCTGGAGGATTCGAAGTCCGCGCAGCGCTTTGCACGGTGACGGCGCGTTCGGAGCCCCGGCCACGCGCCGCCGTGACAGCGCTCTATCCGCCGACCGAGCCGTACGAGCACGGCATGTTGGCCGTCGGCGACGGCAACCTCGTGTACTGGGAGACCTGCGGCAATCCACGCGGCAAGCCGGCCGTGGTCGTACACGGCGGACCCGGTTCCGGGTGCACGGAGGGGCAACGCCGCCTGTTCGACCCGGCTGTCTACCGCGTGGTGCTGTTCGACCAGCGCGGCTGTGGGCGAAGCACGCCCCACGCGAGCGCTGTCGACACCGATCTGACGCTCAACACGACCTGGCATCTCGTCGAAGACATGGAAGCCCTGCGGCGGCATCTGGGCGTCGAGCGGTGGCTGGTCCTGGGTGGATCGTGGGGCAGCACCCTGGCGTTGACCTACGCCGTTCGGTTCCCGGAGTGCGTGACGGAGATGATCCTGTTCGGGGTCACGACAGGACGGCATGCGCTAACGACCGGTTATCCGGGCAATAGAGCCGATCTTGCCGTCAATCCGTGCTACGTTGGCGTGGTTGGAGGCGACGGATGGACAGCAAGGACATCGATCCGCGCGTATACGATCTTTACGACGACTACACACACGACCGCATCGACCGCAAGGAGTTCCTGTCCCGGTCGGCGGCGATCACCATCGGCGGGGTATCGGCGCTGGCGATGGCACAGGCGCTCCTGCCGAACTACGCCGAGGCGCAGGCGGTCTCGTTCACCGATGAGCGCATCAAGGCGCGCTACGTAGTCTACTCGTCTCCCGGCGGCACGTCCGGGCAGATGCGCGGCTACCTCGTGCAGCCCACCGGCGAGGGGCCATTCCCGGGCGTGCTGGTCATCCACGAGAACCGTGGCCTCAATCCCTACATCGAGGATGTGGCGCGCCGAGCCGCCGTCGCAGGATTTCTGGCGCTGGCGCCGGACGGGTTGGCGCCGATCGGCGGCTATCCGGGCAACGACGACGACGGCCGCGCCATGCAGCGATCCCTGGATCCGGACAAGCTCCGCCGGGATATCGTCAACAGCGCCTACGTCCTGAAGAACCACGAGCTCTGTACCGGCAAGCTGGGAGCCATCGGGTTCTGCTGGGGCGGCGGCATGACCAACGTGCTGGCGGTCACGCTCGGCGCCGACCTCGACGCCGGCGTGCCGTTCTACGGCCCGGCGCCGCCCACGGCCGAAGTGGGCAATATCCAGGCGCCGCTACTCATCCACTACGCGGAGAATGACAACTTCGTGAACCGGTCACGCGCGGGCTACGAGGCCGCCCTCAAGGAGCACGGCAAGAGCTACGAGATGCTCGATTACCCGGGCACCCGGCACGGCTTTCACAACGACTCCACGCCGCGCTACGACGAGGCGGCGGCAAACCTGGCGTGGGAGCGGACGGTGGCGTTCTTCAAGCAGCACCTGGGATAGGCCGGCGCCAGAGCAGCGGGTTCTGGCTGTCGTCGTCGAGCGGATCGCCGACCTTCAAGGCCGCAACCTGGGCATCCGAGAGGACGTTCTGGATGCCGTTGAACACAGAGCCATCAGGCATATAGCCGGCGGTCATGGCGCGCCGCCAGGTCGGAGTCATGTTGGGGCCGGCGGCGTGCGCCAGCAGGCCGTTGTGGAAGCCGGCGTCGCCCGGCTCCATCTCGCCCGCAACCGGCATGACGCCGCGGAACTGGGGAAAGTGCTCGAAGTAATCGGCGATCTCCTGACCGATGGGCGCATCCGCGAAACCGTTCACCTTGTGGCTGCCCGGCAGGTAGTACATGCAGCCGTTCTGCAACGTCGCCGGTTCGAGGGCGATCCAGATGGAGAGGGCGTGCGGCGAATGGTAGGACCACTTCGGGTTGTCGGAGTGCCAGGCGGTGGGGTTCGCCCACGGCTGTTTCTGCAGGGTCTGGTCGTGCCAGAGGCGGATGCCGTCGATGCCCTCCAGCGCGCACAGCATCTGTCCCAGCTCGGCAGCGAGCATGTACTTCTTCACCGCCGCGTTGATCTTCCACAGGTTGATGCGCTGCAGGAACACGTGGTCGTAGTAGGTCTCGCCGGCAAGCCAGCGGTCGCCGGTGGTGCCGCTCAACTTGCGGCGTCCCAGTTGCGCGACCGCTTCGTCGACGCCGGCGCGCAGCTCGGCCAGCTCCTCGGCGCTGAGGAATCCGCGCACGACCAGGTAGCCGTTGTCGCGATAGGCGTTGATCTGCTCCTCGGTCAGATGTGTGTTCATAGGTTGACTCCTTGCTACAGGTAGCGGTTGATCAGGTGCTCCAGCATCTCCTGGCGACCGCTGGCGTTGGGAGCGATCTCGCCCTTGTCGAGCATGTAGGACTCCAGTGAGGCGAAGTCCGCATCGCCCGACTCGATGCGGGCGCCGATGCCGGAATCCCAGCTCGCGTAGCGCTCCTGGACGAACGACCGCAGCTCCCCGTCGGCGCGGATGGCCGCGGCGATCTTCAGTCCGCGCGCGAAGGCGTCCATGCCGCCGACGTGGGCGTGGAACAGGTCGATCGGCTCGAAGCTCTCGCGCCGCACCTTGGCGTCGAAGTTGATGCCGCCGGGGGCGATGCCGCCGTGGTTGAGCAGGATCAGCATGACCTGCGCGGTCAGGTAAAAGCTGGTCGGAAACTGGTCGGTGTCCCAGCCCAGCAGCAGGTCGCCGGTGTTGGCGTCGATCGAGCCCAGCAGCCCCTGGTGGGCGGCGTACTCCAGCTCGTGCGCCATCTCGTGGCCGGCCAGCGTCGCGTGGTTGGTCTCGATGTTGAGCTTGAAGCGCTCGGTCAGGCCGTAGGCGCGCAGGAAGTTGATGCAGGCGGCGGCGTCGGTGTCGTACTGGTGCTTGGTGGGCTCCTTGGGCTTGGGCTCGACCAGCAGGGTGCCGTCGAAGCCGATGCGGTCGGCGTGGTCGGCGGCCAGGTGCAGGAACCGGCCCAGGTGGTCCAGCTCGCGCTTCATGTCGGTGTTCAGCAGGCTCTGGTACCCCTCGCGGCCGCCCCAGAACACGTAGTTCTGTCCGCCCAGCCCGCGGGTCACCTCCATGCACTTCTTCACCTGCGAGGCCGCGAATGCGAAGGCGTCGGCGTTGCAGCTCGTGGCGGCGCCGTGCACGTAGCGCGGATGGCTGAACAGGTTGGCGGTGCCCCACAGCAGGCGGATGCCGGTGCGTTCCTGCTCCTCCTTCAGCGCTTCCACCACCGCGTCCAGGTTGCGGTTGGTCTCGCGCAGCGACGCTCCCTCGGGGGCCACGTCGCGGTCGTGGAAGGCGTAGTAGGGGGTGCCCAGCTTCGTCATGAACTCGAAAGCGACGTGCACGCGCTCGCGGGCGTTGTCGACCGAATCGCTGCCGTCGTCCCACGGCCGCTGCAGCGTGGGCGCGCCGAAGGGGTCCGCGCCGGTGGCGCGGAAGGTGTGCCAGTAGACGGTGCTGAAGCGCAGGTGCTCGCGCATGGTGCGGCCCTCGACCACCTCCGCCTCGTCGTACCAGCGGAAGGCCAGCGGGTTCTTGGAATCGGGACCCTCGTAGGGGATGCGTTCGACGTCCGGGAATCCGTACATGACGGGCCAGACCGTAGCATCTCGCGAACCTGCGCCGCTCGACGCCGGGGCGAATCGTTGCCATTCGCGCGCCGGCGCGGTCCAATGCCGGCATGGATGACCGTCAGAAGTACCTGGTCGACGTGCGCGGATACCTGGAGCTCGACGACGTGCTGACGCGGGACCAGTGCCGGCGTCTCGTCGACGAGATGAAGCGACTCATCGACCTTCCCGACGACGAGAAACCGGAAGGGGTGAGCAGCAAGGACGAGCCGACCCAGGCGAGCCTGGGCGACCTGACCAGCGCCGGCGCGGCGTTCTGCGCGCTGATCGACATCCCGCGCGTCATCGACGTCCTCAAGGTGATCATCCACCACGAGCTGCGGCTGGAGATCACCTACGGGTACATCCGCCGCAAGGGGTTTGCCGGCCTGCCGCTGCACGGCGGCGGGGAGTTCGACAGCAACGGGCAGGACCTGACGCTCATGTATCGCCAGTCCAATGGCCGCATCTTCAGCGGCCACACGGTGGTGGCATTCAACCTCACCGACGTGGACGAGGAGGAAGGCGGCTTCGCCTGCATCCCCGGCAGCCACAAGGCCAACTTCCCGATCCCGGAGGACATGAAGACCTTCGAGCACGGCGTCGACCGGTCGCTGGTCCGCTGCGTGCCCTGCCGGGCCGGCTCGGCGGTGATCTTCACCGAGGCGCTCTGCCACGGCGCCGCCCCGTGGGGCAGCGATCGCGAGCGCGTGACCCTGTTCTACAAGTACCACCACGCCGGCATGAAGTTTCACCGCTTCTTCCCCGGCCGGGCCGCGCTGGAGCGGATGACGCCGAGTCAGCGCTCGTTCTACATCGAGGTCGCCTCCGACCCGCGCGTCGAGCGCGAGTGGTATACGGGCCGGTAGCGCCCGCTCTGCTACACTGATCGACCATGGCGACCGCGACGGAGATCCAGGCGAGCAGGCCCGCGCCGGACGGCCTGTACCGCTACGACGGTCTGGCGGATGGCGTGACGGGGTTCGATTCGGTCACGGAGCGGGAGATCGCTCGCTTTCGCGAACAGGGCTACCTGGTCGTGCACGAGGCGTTCACCATCGACCGGGTGGAGGATGCGCTGGACGGCCTGCTCGACCTGCTGGCCGGCAGCAGCCCCACGTTCGACAGCGTGGACTACGAGTCGAGCGTGGACCCGGCCACGCTCGACGGCATGGGCGCGGAAGAGCGCCAGGACTACGTACGCAAGTTCATGTGGTTCGTCGGCCATGACGAGCGCCTGCGCGCGCTGTCCGAGGACCCCGCCCTGATGCGCGTGGTGAGCCGCATCATCGGCGAGGAGCCGATGCTGTTCCAGGACATGGCGCTGCTCAAGCCGCCTCGCGTCGGGCGCGAGAAGCCGTGGCACCAGGACCACGCCTACTTCAACCTGGAGCTGCGGACGCGGGTGGTCGGCGTCTGGATCGCCCTCGATCAGGCGACCACCGGCAACGGCTGCATGCTCGTCAAGCCGGGATCGCACCGGCAAGGGCCGGTCGTGCACTTCAAGCGCCGCGACTGGCAGATCTGCGATGCGGACGTCGACCCGCTCGGGACGCTGGCCGTGCCGCTGGAGCCGGGCGGGTGCCTGTTCTTCTCCAGCCTCATGCAGCACGGCACGGCCCCGAACACGAGCGACGACCGGCGCCGCGCGGTGCAGTTCCACTACCGGCCCGCCGGAGCCGAGCTCACCAGCCTCGAGGAGCGCATGGCCGTGTTCGGCTCCGAGGGCAAGGACGTGAGCTGCTGACGGGTAGACCGTCAGAGAGAGGCGCTCAGTCGAGTGGGGCGGTGTAGTGGCCGTCGAGATAGGGGAAACGCGCTTCCAGGTCGTCCGCCAGCTCCACGCCCCAGCCGGGGCCGTCAGGCACGACCAGGTGTCCGTCCTCGATTGCCGGCGGATCTCGGAGGATCCCCCACTGCAGCGGTCCCTGCACCATGCAGAGTTCCAGGACGCGCGGCCGCGGCAGCGCGGCCACCGCATGAGCGTGGGCGACGCCCATCAGGCCGTTGTGCCAGGAGTGGGGGCAGATGTCGACCCCGCACTGGTGGGCGCGCTCGACGGTGCGGAGCCACTCGCCGATTCCGCAGACGCCCACGTCGGGCTGGGCGATCGCCAGCGCGCCCGCCTCGAGATAGGGATCGAACTGCTCCGCGCGGCTGAACACCTCGCCGCCGGTGATCGGCAGATCGACGGCGCGGTTGAGCCGGGCGTAGGTCTCCGGATCGCGTGGCATGGGCTCCTCGAACCACGTCCATTTCAGTTCGTCCAGGGCGCCGGCGATCGTGTGGGAGTCGGCTTCGTTCAGCCGGCAGTTGCCGTCCAGCATGAGCTCCATGCGGCCTTCCACCGCGTCGGTGACCCGGCGCAGCAGGTCGATCATGCGGGCGGCGTCGATGCTCGAGCGGCTCCACTCGGTGCCGACGCGCATCTTGAACGCCGTGTAGCCGGCGGCGATGTGCGCGCGCGCCTCCCGCACGAGCTGCTCCGGGTCGTCCTCCCAGTCGTAGCTGACGCCGCCGGAGGCGTACAGGCGCACGCGCCGCAGTGGCGGGTTGGTGGCGGGGCCGCCGGCGGAGGCGATCGCCTCGCTCACCGGCCGGCCGGCGATGCGGGCGCGCAGGTCCCAGAGGGCGCAGTCGATGCCGGCCAGCGGGATGTCGTCGCTGCGGTCGCCGCCGGTAAGCCGGGGCGTGATTTCCGGGTCCAGCGGATCGCGGCCGATCAGGCCGGCTGCCAGCTCGGTGACGCGCTCGCGGATGCGTGACGGAGTGCCGTAGGCGCTGGGCTCGGCGATGCCGCGGACGCCTTCGTCCGTGTCGATGACGACGATGGGGCAGTCGGCCTTGACCGCGCGGATCGAGCCGGTGACCCACTGGCGTTCGGGCTCGTGGGCTCGCGACAGGCAGAGCGTTTCGACCGATGTGATCTTCATGCCGTCAGCCTACCCCGATCGTGACGATCCTTGGTGTTGGTCACTCGCGTGACTCCTTCGGCGGCGGGGGGGACGGATTCGGAGTGGGCGGCGTCGGCGGAGCGGGTATGGGCGGCCGTGCAGGTGGAGTTGGGCTCGTTGGGCGCGGGGAGGGATCGGGTATTGGGCCCCTCCTCGCTTGAGAAGTCACGACGTGGCATATTCGTGCTGTACCGTCTTGTACGCTCTCTCGGCACACTCCTGGTTGAGGGACTCATCAAGCGGGATTTCGCGCGGAACGACGTCGACGATATCTGTCGCTCTGCGCTCCAGATCCTCGCACCGTTTCAGGACTTCGTCGCCGTCCATCCGGCTCATTTCAGCCCACAGTCGCCGCCAGTCTCGTGCGAGGGTGGAGCACTCTTTTGCAACACCTGCTGCCGTTGCAGCCTTTTCGGCATGTCCGTAGACCCTTGACCAGATGGCAACCAGAGCCACCAGGAGATTGAGGCATATCGCTACGACAGGCGGCAGTCCTCCCAGGGTAGTCACGACGGCGCCCGATGCCCCAAACGCAATGAAGACGTTGGTCAGGTTGCTGAGCTTGCGCATTCTGGCGGCGATGGAGACGAAATAGAGGTTCTCCCGGTCGGTATCCAGAAGCCCTAACCAGACACGCGAGGCGATTTGGTCTTCGAACGTCGTTTCCGTCAAGGTCTCGCTCATGGTGTCCTCCTGACTCATACTTCAGCCTGCGGATCTCATGAGACCCTCATAGGGTGTCGTTCAAGCCGCGAGTCGTCAATACGAGCCTGCCGCTGATCGCCCCCAATCCTGGAGAAGGCGGCGCAGGCGCCGTCCACGTTCGGGTGCCGGGGCGTCGCACGGGCGCCAGCTCCGGTCGGCGGCGATCACGTCGCGGGGGCTTCCGCCGCCGGCCGCGATGCGGGCGTTGATCAGCGCGCCGAGCGCGTCGGTCTTGTGGGCGAGACTGCCCGAGCGGTCGTTGAGGAGTATGCGCGCGTCGGCGGCCACCCGGTCGTCGGTTTCGGCGAGCATCCGCAGGCCGGTGTGGAGCACGTCGCGGATCAGCGGCGCGCGCGACAGGCCGCCGGTCAGCACGAAGGTCCGGATCTGCTCGGCGGCGGAGGGGAGCATCGCGCGCACCCGGTCGAGCATCTCCAGGGAGATCGAGCACTGCGTGCTGGCGGTCTGCGCGGCCACGTCGAGGCCGGCGAGCTCCGGCCATCCGGTGAGCGTATCGTCAGGCTCCGGAACCCGCACGATGCGGTCCGGGTCGGCCGCCAGCGCCAGGCGGTTCAGCTCATCGTAGTCCGTCCCGGGCGCGGCGTCGGCGCGGAACCGTTCGTACCACGCCCCGCACCGGGCCAGCATCAGCAGGAACAGGCGGTCGTCCCAGTACTCGAACCCCAGGGCATCCCCGCCGGGACGGCTTGTATGCGGAGCCGGCAGGTTGACCGATCCGCTGGTGCCCAGCGAAAGCACGATGGTGTCGTACTCGGTGGCGCCGCAGCCGGCGGCGGAGGCGTGGTTGTCGCCGAGCAGCGCCGCGACCTGCCAGCCGCGAAGCCGCTCCGTCAGCTCGCGCCAGGCCGGGGCCGCCGACGGTTCGACGGCGCCGACCACGCCGCTGGAAGCGATCACCGCGGGGAACCACTCCGGCCGCAGGTTGTCGCCGAGGAGCCGGCTGGCCTCCCGGAGAGGCGCCGTCGCGAGTTCCTTGGTCTGCTGGTCGAGCAATCCGTTGGAAAGGGCATCGGAAGAGCTCAACCGGTACCGGCCGCCGGTGAGCCGGCCGGCCAGCCAGTCGCCGCTGGTCATCGCAGCGTGCAGTTCGTCGCGCAGGTGCGGTTCCTGCTCCAGCGCCCACGGGAGCTTGGCGGCGATGAAGCGCGCCTCGACTGTTCCGACGGCATCCCGGAACGCCGGCATGCCGTTGAGCGCCTCGGTCTGCGCGCCGGCCAGGACGCACTGCCAACTCAGCGCCGGAATGAGCGGCTCACCGTCGCGGCCGACCAGGGCCAGGTCATGCTGGCGCCACGCTTGGCTGAGATGGCCCGGCCCGGCGAGGTCCCAGCCGTCGTCGCGGAGGCGCGCCAGCAGTTCCAGCACCATCCCCGGCAGCGCCTGCAGGTCGAACGCCGGGCTCCCGTGCCATTCGACCGCGCCGGCCATCGGCAGGCTCACGTATCCCTCCGCGCCGTCCTCCGCGGCGGCCGCCAGGCCGCACTCGGTGGTCGAGCACACCAGGCCGAGATACCGCGCGATGCGCCGGCGTCCGTTCGTCCGCTTTGACATCGAAACCACCTTGCTCTCATCCTAATCCATGTCGGATGAACAAACTATCTGGCCAGGTCGCCGCCTCCCTCGCCATCCGACCAGCGTGCGCGGCGGATGCCGAGACGGTCGCGCGCATCTACGTCGATTCCTGGAATGCCTCATTCGGCGCACTGCTGGCGCGAACGGATCGAACCGTGACGCCGGAACTGCTCGCGCGCTGGCGGCGGAATCTCGATCGGCCTGTCCCGCAACGGTGGTGGGTCGCAGAGTGGGCGGGCACGGTCGTCGGGTGCGTCGGAATTGGCCCGAGCCGCGATCCGGTGGATCCTTCGATCGGCGAGCTGCACAGCATCTTCGTCGATGAGCCGTACTGGCGGATGGGAGTCGGCAGTGCACTGTTGGCAGTTGCTCATCGCCATCTCGTATTGGACGGCTATCGCACCTGGATACTGTGGACCGTTTCCGGCTACCGCCAGGGCATCGCCTTCTACGAGGCGATGGGGTGGAGCCGCGACGGCGGGATTCGAGACGACGGACGCCAGATTCGCTTCCGCCGTGATCCGATGACCGTACGCGGCCCCGCCGACCGGAGCGGGAGCGGGTAGGTCAGCCTTCGTCGCGGCCCGCTTCGCGGCGGCGTTCGCGCAGGGCCTGGAGCTGGAGCCCGGTTTCGGTGCCGAAGGACACCGAGCGCGGCAGCGGCAGCAGGGTCTTGGCGAACAGCAGCTCGCGGCGCTCGCGCGCGGTGCGGGACGGCACGGACGGGCGATGCTCGTCGGCGACCAGGCCGATGCGGTCGACCGGGATCGGCTCGAAGCCGAGGGTGAAGGCGGGCGAGCCGGAGTGGAGCTCGTAGCGGTCGTGCTCCGGGTCGGCGAACCCGGGATCGGCCACCAGCGAGTGCTCGTCGAAGCCGCGGAGCTGCCACCGTTCCAGCGACATGGTTTCGAGCATCCGGTCGGCGGCGATGCGCACCTCGACCCGTACCTCCTTGCCGTCGTGCCAGAACAGGTTGTGGTCGCAGGCGAAGGTGAAGATGTCGTACTCGTCGAACTGCCAGGCGACCGCGCAACCCTCCTCGTGCACGGCTTGCCAGTAGCCCTTGAAGCTGTCGTGGGCGTAGGCGATGACGTTGCGGCGGAAGGTGTTGTGCTTGGGGATGCGCATCGACTCCTGGTCGATGTCGGCGTAGACCTCGAGCATCGGGAAGCGGTCGCGGTACGGCGGCCGGTCCCAGCCCACGTACTCCAGCGCTTCCCGCCCCGCGGCCGGATAGCTGTGGTTGGCCGCGTGCCAGCGCGAGGACATGTGGATGGCCGGGATGCAGTCGACGATGATGTTGTTCTCGATCACGTTGCCGCGTCCGCCGCCCAGCTCGATCGCGCCGAGCGGGCAGCGGTAGAAGATGTTGCCGCTGATCGTGGCGCCACTGGCGAAGTCGTCCATGTAGATGCCCCAGCAGGCGTACGGGGTGACGTAGTACGCCTCGAACTGGCCGCGCCGCTGCAGGCCGTAGGGGCGGTGCATGCCGTAGCCGGCGATGTCGTGGATGAGGCAGTGGCGCACGGCGTTGCCCCACATCGTCAGGTTGCCCAGCCCCTTGTCCCAGTTGGTGTACAGGTAGATGCCGCCGGCGTCGGCGGCCTCCAGGCAGACGTCGTCGATCTCGCAGCGCTCGATGGTGTTGTCGCAGCCCTCGTGGATCACCGCGCCGAAGTGGCCGGCGTCGTGGATGTGGCAGTTCGTGGCGCGGTTGCCGGCCCCGTGCAGCTTGATGCCGGCCTGGTAGCAGATGTTGATGCGGCCGTAGCGCTGGATGTCGCAGTTGTGGACGAGGTGGCCGCTGCGCTCCAGGGTGAAGCGGTCGCCGCCGCGCAGGTACACGCCGCCGCGGCCCAGGTCGAACAGGTCGCAGCCGAGCACCCGATGGTTGCGGCCGCCCTTGACCAGCACGCCCCAGGCGCTGGCGCCGCCGATGCTGCCGCCGGCTACGGTGACGTGGCTGCCGCCGCGGATCACGACCGCGCACCCGCGGGCGGACTGGATGGCGAAGTCGCGCAGGGTCAGGTGGCTGGCGCCGTCGGTGACGATGACGCTCTCCGCGGTCGTCACGATGGCGAGGCCGCCGGCCGATCCGGGCGGCAGCCAGAAGTAGAGGCGACGCGTCGGGCGGTCGATGTAGTACTCGCCCGGCTCGTCCAGCTCCTCCAGCACGTGCTTGACGTAGAAGCGGCCGCCGGTCTCGAAGTGGGCGTGTCCGCCGCCGGGAGCGGACGGATGCAGCCATAGCTCGTCGGCGCCGGCGTCGACATGGTCGAGGTTGAGCACGTCGTCGGCCCAGTTGGGGTTGGTGAACACGTGCACCTGGATGTCTTCCGGGTTGTGCCGCCAGGCGCGGATCCGGTCACTGCCGGCGTTGAAGACGCTGCCTTCCGGCTCCAGGAGCCAGTCCAGGTCGTCGCGGACGCCTGCGACGTAGGCCCAGCGGCCGGCCTTGCCGGGCTCGCGGCGGTCGTTGGGCCAGCGCGCGGCGGTCTGACGCTCCCCGTCCAGGTACAGCTCGCAGCTCTCCGGTGCGGCGTCCGGGTCCACCTGGTAGCGCTTGGGCAGGTGCGGGGGGATCTCGTCCATGCCGGCCACCGCCAGCGGGCCTGCCAGATCGGCCTGCATGATCTCGTCCCGCCACGGCTTGAAGCCGTCGACGCGGACACCGCCGATGAGCCGCACCCGCTCGCCGGGGCAAGAGCGCCAAGTCACGGGTGCATCGGCGGTTCCGGAGTCCTCGGCGGTCAGGCGCAGGCCGGCCGGCAGCAGGTAGTCGCCGCCGCGGACCCAGACGGTGACCGCCCCGAGTGCCGCCCGTTCGGCGGCCGGGCGTGCGCGCAGCAGAGCCCGCGCCCGCTGGAGGGACGCGACCGGCTCCTCCCGCGTTCCGGGGGCGGCGTCATCGCCGTCGGGCGCGACGAATACGTCGTGCGGGGCATGGTCGTGTATTGACATCGTAACTACCTGGAGGGGCTACCCTACATCATGAGTATGAGCGAGCTGTCTGAGCGGGACGGGTACGAGCTTCCGGCCGAGTACGACTTTTCGGGGAAGGAGGCGGTACGGGGAAGGTTCCACTCGCCGAAGAAAGTCTCCGTCATCATCCGGCTGGGTGAAGGTCTCAAACTGACGAGTCAGGCGGCCTGACCACGTAGGACCTCGACGTCATCGGGGAGCGAGACTTCGCCTCGATAGGTTGACGAGAGCAACGACCACGCCGCCGCAAAGCGGTCGCTTTGCGCCCATCCTCGAAGCGTCAAGATTGCCTGCCCGCCGGCCTCCCGCCAGCGCATCCCAGACCGCTTCATCCGCTCGGTGACGAGCGTTTTGCACGCCGCCTCCACCACCCCCGAGCCGATCGGCAGCCCCCGTTCAGCCGCCCCCGCGTAGTCCATCCGGTGCCGGTTGCGCCGAAAGTAGCCCAACACTTCCTTGATCCGCTGCCGCCGCGGGTGCTTGCCGCACAGGTAGCGCAGCGCGCGGATGACCCGCTGCACGCCGCCATGATCGTGGCGCAGCACGTGCCGATGCTTCTCGTACTGCATGCGCCCCCATGCATCGTTCTCCCCGTAGGCGGCCTCAGTGGCATCGCGCAACCGACCGGCGGCGTGGAAGAAGTCGACCAACCGCTCGCTGCACTGCGCCTGCGGCGCCAGTTCGTCCAGATAGCTCCAGTTGTCGTGCGCCCCATCGGCGAGCTTGACCACTTCCAGATCGGGCCGCTGCCCCAGCACCGCCTCCAACTCCGCGCTCAGCATCCGCTTCAACGTCGCCTTCTTGCCCTCCGGCATCCGGCCGATCCGCAGCGTGTTCAACCGCTCCCCCTCGCCGTCATAGCACGACACCGTCCCACACCCGACCTCCCGGTAGCCGGCAGGCCCCTTGGTCGCTCGCCCTGCTGCCTGCGCGGCCTCACGCTTGCCCTGACGATCCCCGTCTTTCATCGGCGCCATCACCCCGTCCAGCGACACCGCCACGGTCCTCGCCTCTGCCGGCACCGACAACGTGGCGGCGCGCACCGCCTCCTCGAACACCTCGCGGTCCTCTTCCCAGCGGCTGCTCAGGTGCTTCGGCAGCCGGTCCAGCGTGCTCTTCGACGGACTCATGTTGCCCAGCTCGCGCAGCGAATCGGCGCACTCCTGCGGCGTCATGCGCGCCACCAGCACGCTCGCCTGCCGCGCCGCCAGCGGCGTCCAGTATCCGGCGATGATCCCCGCCCGCACCTCCAGCGCGACGACGGTCGGTTCGTTGCCGACGCGGTACAACGTGCGCTCCACGGTAATCGGGCCGACCGCGCTCAGGTACGTCTCGGTGGATCGCTGCACCCGCCGGTGGCGGCGACCGCCGATCTCGACGGCCGGCAGATCCACGTCAAGACCCTGCAACGCCCCGCCCAGCACCTCTCGCTCGGCGGCCACGAAGCGCTCATGCACGGCGCGCTCGAAGCGCTCGAAGTCCTGCTCCGAGCGCCCCTGCTCGCTGAGCACCCGCAGGTCGTCGGTCAGCTTGGCGATGATCTGTTGGAGATACTCTCCGCTCGATCCTGGCTCGTCAGCCATGGCCGGGCCGGTACCGGTGTGCGATAGTGATAGGGACATCGGGCTCGCTCCTCTGGCGGTTCAGGTTGCGGGAGGGGTTCCGTCAACCTTACCCCAGAGGAGCGATGCCTTTCCGCCTCTCTCCCGCTCGCGCGTCATATTCGCCGTGCGCCAGCCATCGCGTTCGGTGACACTCTGTCACCTCCGCCCACCTTCATCCCTCTCAACCCACGCCAGACCCTCCAAATCGCTCAATTCCAGAGCTACACCCATCCGGCTTGACGATGACGTCGTGCTCTATTTCAAGAAACTCGCCGGTCTCAGGAAGGTCGGCTATCAATCGCTGATCAACGCCGCGCTCAGGGAACGAATCAGCGGCCGGACGTGACGTCGCCGTCGGCGGCGCGTTTCGGAAGGGCCTGGAGTCTGGTCTCGGTTCCGAAGGACACCGAGGGGCGGCGGCAGTAGCGTCTTCACGAACAGCGGCTTGTTACCGCGAGGGCGCCCATTTGTGAAAGAAGCGTGAGGATCCCTGACTACGGCTCATCCGGCTCCTCTCGCCATTGTCTGAACTGCTCCCGGAGCAAACGCTCGAGCTCCGGTGACGATTCGCCGGAGAATCCTCGGACAAACTGGATAACTAATTCGTCTATCAGCTCAGATATGTCGTCGGCGATCGGCACTCGGATGACTCCTCCATCCCCGATCCTGTAGATGAGACGTTCCGCCCCGTCCGCGAGCTGGGCGAAGATCTCCCAGAACTCTATGGAGTCTTCGAAGGAGACCACGGCTCCTCCTATTCCATTATCCGAATTGCGCCACACGCCCGTCAGATCGATCGAAGGATGCTTGCCGACACGCAGCCGCACATCTACCGAGGCATCGTCATCGAGAGCTTGGTCCGAGGCGCTCAGCAGGATGTCCATGTGCCCGCCGTCATAGGTGTATCTGAATTGGAAAATGTCACTGTAATCTTCGGTAAGGCAGCTCAGGGCGACGGCGTGAACGGCATCCGTGAACTCATCCTTGTGCGACCCGACCACACACCGCTCGCGCCACACTTGGTCGCTTATCTCGGCGGCGGCGCTGGGTGCCGACGAGAGGGCTGTGGCCAAGGCTATGATTCTGATCTTTCGTGGTACGGCGAGGTATCGCCGTACTGATTTGCTGCGAGTACGCGGGAGTCGCGAGTTCAGGGGATAGTTCACGGGTCCAACGATACCCTTTCCCTGTCTTTGTCGCTTTGACGTTGAAGTAAAGTGCGCTGACATTCTATGAGTTCGCGGTGTTCCTTGACAAGACTCTGGAACTCGAGCAAGTGGGTCGCGGCGTTCTCGCCCAATACGTGCTTAGGAACCATCCCATGCTCGATGTTGTCAAGTCGTTTCTTGATGCCTACGAGTTGCGTCTCGATCCTGCACATGACTCTGATGATTCCGTTCTCCGATTCTTGTTCCATGTCATGGAGTCTACATCCGGGTGCTTCCAGATGTAAAGTAACACGTTTTGTGTCGTCGCGTCGGTCGGGCCGCTTGCGTCGGTAAGGACTCAGTGGCTAAGTGCCACCGTTGAGAGATTGACCGCCGTCGCTACGGTTCGATGTCATCTAACATGGGCTGACTGTTCGCCACCTCGTCGACAGGAACCGGAACGGGTAGAACGGCTTTCAGGCTCGCCGTTCCGCGGTGGCGTTCGCGCAGTGCCTGAACCTGGATCTCGGTTTCGGTCTCAAAGAACACCGAGCGCGCGGGGTGCGCTGCGGTACGGACGGGCGATGCTCGTCGGCCACCAGCCCGATGCGGTCGACCGGGACCGGCTCGAAGCCATGTCCGACGCGGGCGAGTCGACGCGCAACTCGTAGGCGGTCGTGCTCGGCGTCGGCGATCCGGGGTCGGCCAACGGCGAGTGCTCATCGAAGCCGCGGAGCCGGCACCGCTCCAGGGGCATGGTCTCGAGCCTGAGGTCCGCGGCGATGCGGACCTCAATCACAGCTCCCTGCCGTCGTGCCAGTACAGGTTGTGGCCGCAGGCGAAGGTGAAGATGTCGGACTCGTCGAACTGCCGGGCAACCGCGCATCCTGCTCTGCTATGCTACGAGGGTCCCTACACCCGCCACGGCGGCACATCCCAGGTCCGGCGCCAATTCCACTTCCAGATCACGTCCAGGGAGGGCAGGGCGACCTCGTACCAGGCGCCGGCAGTGAAGGGGAGGACCTTCGTCTTGCCGCCCACCTGAGCCCGGATCCACTCGACGAAGGCGTTGGCGTCGGTCACGTCCGGAGGCCACGTGCCGTGCGGAATCGGGTCCGAGCGCCGGTCGGTCCGGTAGTGCGTGGGGATCAGAAATCGCGGTCGCACCCAGTCCACGAGCTGGTGCAGCCGGTCGGTCTGCTCGTCGCCTTCCCATTCGGTGAGACCGGTCTTCATATGTATGAGATAGTCGACTTTGCCCGCGAGAGAGGCAAGCTCGGGGTACGGCTCGTGCAGGTCGCCCGTGTGGTAGATGGAGACCGAGGTATCGAGGTCGGTGACCAGGTAGCCGCAGGTCGGGAGGTCGGGGGAGGCGCTCTCGCCGCTCTCCACGACTTCGACCGCGATGCCTGCGAGGTCTCGTGGATCGTTGGACGGGAACTCTCGGTCAGCGCTGATGAGATTGCTGGTGACGCTCGGGAAGAGGATCTGCACGCGGTCCGGTGCGACGCTCTTCGTGATCGGCAGGTCGCGCTCGAAGGCCGCGTCTCCATAGACCCGCGCGATCGGTTGCGCCGGGTCGACGCACCCCGGACTCACGTAGAGCCGGCGGAATCTGTCTCCCCGGCAGAGCCGCTCCAGGGTGGGAGGATGACAGTGGTCGAAGTGCTCGTGCGTGATGAAGATGTAGTCGTAGGCCGGCTCCGCGGCGGTCAGCGCCTCGCCGAAGAAGTAGGGATCGAAGGCGATACCGACGCTCGGGAAGCGAGCTTCGAAGCCGCCGCACCCGGACCAGCGGAGCTGCATGCCCGACCCGCTCCGCGGACGGGTGACCGCGCTCGACATCCCGCGTGACCTAACCGACCGCGACGGGTCCCAGCTCGTCGAAGATCGCCAGCGCCTGGTCGAAGACCGCCCGTTCCGCCGGCTCCGCGGCGGCGTCGATCACCTCGTCCACCTGCGCCACGGTGTTCAGCCCGACGATCAGGCTCGCCACGATCGGGTGGGCGAGCGCGAAGCGGATCGCGAAGCGCGTCATCGGCTCTTGCCCCATGCGCTCCCGGAGCACGGCCAGTCGATCGTACGCGCCATCCCACGACGGTTCGCGCATGCGGTCGTCGTCCGGCAGCGCATGGCGGTCGGCGCGCCGGTCCGTGAGCAGCCCGGCCAGGAACGGGCGGATGCACAGGAACCCGCCGCCACTGCGCTCGAGGGCGGGAAAGAAACGGGCCATCTCCATCTCGATCACGTTGTAGTAGGCGACCAGGCCGGAGAAGGTTCCGGTCGCGAGCGCGGATTCGGCAAACGGCGCCGTGTACGGAAAGGAGGCCAGGTAGCCGACCTTGCCCTCGGCGCGGAGCGTCTCGAACGTCTCGCGGAGCGGCTCGTCGATCGCCTCGATGTCCGGCAGCCGGCGCTCGTCGGTGTTGGGCTCCGCCCGCTGCAGATGCTGGACGACCGCGATGCGGTCGGCGTGCAGCTCGGCCAGCGCTTCTTCTATGCGAAGGCGCAACTTCGCCGCATCGAAGTGGCCTCCGTCGTCGAAGTCGGGAACGGGAACCTTGATGACGTGGTGGATGTCGTGCCGGCGCGGGTGGTTGGCCAGCACCGGCGCCATCGACCAACGGGTCCCGTACTCGTAGCTGGAGTGGAGGAAGTTGACGCCGCGTTCCAGCGCGTGTTCGAGCGCCCGCCTGCCGTTCCGGGACACGTCGTCGTCGCTGCCGTCCCGGCTCGCGAAGCGCATCGGGCCGAAGCAGATCGGCGATACCTCCAGGTCTGTGTCTCCGAATCTTCGAACCTGCATCATGCCTCTCCGCAGATCATCCTACCCGCTCGAACTTCTGCAGGCGTTGCTCGTCGGCCACATACAGGTCGCCGCGCGAGTCGGTGCAGATTCCGTGCAGGAACGACGGGAAGCGTCCGGGCGGGTCGCCCTGTTGCCCCCATCGCGAGAGCACGGCGCCGTCCGGGTCGTAGATGGTGATCCGCTGGTAGCACTCGGCCACGTAGATCACGCCCTCGGCGTCGACGTGGACGTCCATGGGCTGCCGCAGGTCGCCGACGCCCCAGATGGCGAGCAGGCTGCCGTCGCGGCCAAAGAGCTGCAGCCGGTAGTTCTCCCGGTCGACCACCACCAGCCGGCCGCGGCCGTCCAGCGCCAGGCTGTGCGGCAGGTTGAACTGCCCGTCGCCATCGCCGGCGGCGCCGAACGAGAGCTCCAGGACTCCGTCCGCGGTGAAGCGGTGGATGCGCGCGTTGCCGTAGCCGTCGGCGACCCAGATGCCGCCCGTGTCCGGATCGACGACCGCCTGGCACGGCTTGTTGAACGGCTCGCCGGGAGCTCCGGTGCGGTTGACCGTCCCCAGGGTCCGCTCCAGCTCGCCGTCGCGGGTGAACACGCGCACCGTGTGGTCGTTGCGGTCGGTGCAGAGCACCCGGCCGTCGGAGCTGGCGGACACGTTGTGGGCCTCCGCGAACGTGCCGGCACCCCACGAGCCGACGAACCGCCCGTCGCGCTCGTAGACGAGCACCTCTCCCACCGGTTCGCGCTGGAACGCGTAGAGCCGGTCGCGATCGGCGTCGCCGGTGCCCACGGCCACGCCGGTCACCATGCCGCCGGGCTCGCGGCCGTCCGGACCGGCTCCCCAGCCCGGCACCGCGCGGTAGCGGTGGCTGCCCGTTCCCCATGTCTGCGTTTGCCGTTCGCACTCGCTCACCGAATCCCCCCTGACGCGTGCCACGAGCTCATGGTTGTGAGCTGCGGCCAAGTGAGACCAATGTTAGTCCATCGACATCCAGGACATCCACGACGCCAACACTGACTTCGCCCGGCTCGTCGAGCGTGTTCGCAGCGGTGAGGAGATCGTCATCAGCCAAGCCGGGGAGCCGGTAGCCAAGCTGGTTCCATTCGACCCGATTGGTACGCCTCGACGCGGTGGGCAGTGGCGCGGCCAAGTCAGGATCGCCGATGACTTCGAGCAGCTTCCGGGGGCTCTGAAAAGCGCGTTCGCCGTTCGCGACGACTGACACCGTCACGAGATGGATCCCGCAACGGAATCCCGCGCTATGAGGTGCCGTGTCTGCGCGCCTGAGGGAAGAAACCATGCTCTTCCCTCAGGTGACGACCCACCACGGCGTCGTCCAGGCGGATGCCCAGTCCTGGCCGGTCGGGAACCACCAACTCGCCATCGGCGATGAGCTGGTGATCGCCGACAAGGCGGTGCCAGAGCGGCAGGTCCGGGAAGTGCTGCTCCATCGCCAGCAGGTTGGGAAGCGAGCAGGCGAGGTGGCCGGCGGCCACCGTCTGCACCGGGCTGCCGATGTCGTGCGGAGCCATCAGCACGCCGTACGAGGCGGCCAGGTCGGCGATGCGGCGGCCCTGCGCCAGCCCGCCGGTCTTGGCGATGTCCGGGGAGGCGATGTCGGTGCCGTGCCGGGTCAGAAGTTCGCGGAAGCCGTGCACGCCGTACAGGTTTTCGCCGGTGCAGATGGGAACGGGCGATGCGGCGGTCACCTCGACCATTGCCGCCGGGTTCTCCGGCGGGACCGGGTCTTCCAGCCAGCGCAGGTCCAGCGGCGCCAGCCGCTCCGCGAGCCGTAGCGCGCCCGCCGGGTCGCAGCTTCCGTGCGTGTCGACCGCCAGCCATGCGTGCCGGTCGAGTACGTCATGCACGGCGCGCACCAGGTGCAGCGGCGGCTCGGCGCCCGGCGCCCGTGGATGAACGCTCAGCTTCAGTGCCCGCATGCCCAGGCGCTGAAGCTCCTCGGCACGCTCGGCGTAGGCGGCCGGCGTGTCCGGAATGCCGTTGTGACCGGTCGCGTACAGCGGGACCCGCTCCCGCATCCGCCCTCCGAAGAGCTGCCAGATCGGCACGCCTGCGGCCTGTCCCGCCAAGTCCCAGAGCGCCATCTCCACCCCGCTGATCGCACTCACCACGGCGCCCTGGTAGAAGCCCGACCCGGACATGGCCATGCCCATGTCGCGGGCCAGCCGTTCCACATTGCGCGGGTCGCGACCGAGCAGCGCTCCGGTGAAGCGCGGGTCGACCGCAATGCGATGGACGCCGGCCCCATGGTACGCCTCTCCCAGTCCGACCAGGCCGGCATCGGTAAATACGCGCACCAGCACCCAGGGCGGACTGCGCATCAGCACGGAGCCGACCCTCGTGATCGTCATGGACGGATGGATCGGAAACGGTTTCAGACGGGAGCTACGGACGGCTGGTAGCGCTCGACTTGAACTTCGTCTTCACGCTTGCGCGCGCGGGCGATATCGCAGGACGCCTGCATCCGCATGAGAGTGTCCATCTTCACGCCGAATGCCTTCTCTATGCGAAGCGCCATGGTTCCGGACAGGTCGGAGCGGCCGTTGAGAAAAGACGATAGCGTCGGCCGCGAAACGCCGAGTACCTCCGCCGCGGCGGCAACGGTCAAGCCAAGGGGCTCGATGATCTCGGTCTTCACGAAGTCCCCGGGGTGGGATGGGTTGAGCATTCGCATCGCTGTCCTCCTGTCAGTGATAGTCCTCGAAATCGACGTCAACGATCTCGTCGCCGTCGATGCGAAACGTGAGTCGCCAGTTTCTCGTGACGTGAAGGCTCCACGTTCCCTTGCGGTTGCCGGTGAGCCGGTGTGCACTCCACACAGGGATGGCGTGAAGTTCGTCCTCAGTGTGCATGTCCTGCAGAAATCCAAGCATCTTGCGGAGCCTGTCCACCGTGGCCGCCGGAACCCCTGTCGGGTCGTCTCGGAGAAACAGCCGACGGATTCCTTTGTGGACGATGTTCCGAATCGTCACCTGTAAACCGTAGCCTGACGGGCTACGGACGGGCAACACAGGCGACGGCGGCAGTGCGACGCCACTGGGAGCGCCACGCGCCATCGACTACACTCGGCGGCGATGCGTATCACACAGGTGGGGGCGGCGCTGGTCGAGTCGGGGTGGGTGCTGATCAGGGTCCGCACCGACGCCGGGATCACCGGCCTGGGCGAGGCGTATCACGGTGCGGGCGTGCACCAGATCGCCGTCGACGACCGCCTGACGCGGGCGCTCATCGGGCAGGACCCGCGCAACGTCAATCGCCTCTTCAAGGACATGATGGGGGCCATGTCCGCCTCCGGGTTCTACCAGGGGGCGGTGATGAGCGCCATCAGCGGCATCGAGATGGCGCTGTGGGACATCACCGGCCAGGCCTGCGGCCAGCCCATCTGGCGCATGCTGGGCGGGTGCTACCGCGACACCATCCGCATCTACGCCGACTGCCACGCCGGCGACGAGGAGACGCCGGCGTCGTACGTGGAGAAGGCGCGCGCGGTGGAGGCGTGCGGCTTCACCGCGGTCAAGTTCGACATCGACCCGCTGCCGCAGATGCGCGACAAGCACAGCCGGGGGCTCTCGAGCGCCGAGATCGACCACTACGTCGAGGTGGTGACGGCGCTCCGCGAGGGGATCGATCCCGCCACCGAGCTGGCCATCGACGCCCACTGGTACTACCCGCCGGTGGACATCCTCAAGGTCGCGCACCGCCTGGAGGGACTGGACCTGCTCTGGCTGGAGGACCCGATCCCGCCGGAGAACGTCGCAGCCATGCGCGAGGTGAAGCGCCAGACCACCCTGCCGATCTGCACGGGCGAGAACTTCTATACCCGGCACGGCTTCCGCGAGCTGGTGGAGACGCAGGCCGCCGACATCATCTGTCCGGACATCGCCAAGGCCGGCGGCCTGGCCGAGAGCAAGCGCATCGCCGAGCTGGGCGAGATCTACTACCTGCCTCTGGCCCCGCACAACGTGTGCAGCCCGGTGGGCACCTACGCGATGGCGCACGTGTGCGCGACCGTGCCCAACTTCCTGGTGCTGGAGTACCACTTCCACCACGACCCGCACTGGCCATTGTTCGTCCGTGCGGCGGATCCGGCCCGGAGCCCACTCGGCCCCGACGGTCACCTGATTCAGGACGGGTACGTGCGGATGACGGAGACGCCCGGCCTGGGCCTGGTACCCGACGAAGCGCACGTGCAGGCGCGGCTGCGGGAGGACCTGGGCTTCCTGAGCTGACCCGGCGGGCCGGTCGCGTCGTCGATCGTCCGCCGCCATGGTGCCGGAGCGATGATCACCCGCTGTCGGCACCCGCCCTCGGCGCGGCGGGCTACCGGGAGTCGCCGGAATGCGGCTGCCGCAGTCGTTCCTCCAGTTCGGCTACCCGCGCTTCCGCTCGTTGGCGGGCGGCCGCTTCCTGCTCAAGACGGGTCTCCACCTCCTCTCGCAACCGCTGCTCCCGCTCCACCACCGCGTCTGTTTCCGCGAGGTTCGGCAGGTCCCGCCCCGTCTGCGGATCGTGAAACCGCAGCCCGCGCCGCGTGAGCCGGACCTCCAGCCCCAGCACCTCGCTTGCCAGTGCCAGCGTCCCGTCGGTCAACTGCCGCCCCGCCAGCCGACGATACTCCCCGTCGCTGAGCTCCAGCCCCTGCAGCGCCGGTTGCAGGTAGTCGCCGGTCGGGTCGTACTGCCAGTACTCCCGTACCCCCAACCTCCGGTACAACTCCCGCTTCGTCCCCTGGTCCTCGCGGTGCGTCGTCGGCGAGGTCACCTCCAGCACGAAGTCAGGCGCTTTCGGCTCCTCCCACAGCCGGTAGCTGGAGCGCACCCCCGGCTTCGCACCGATCACGACGAACACGTCCGGCGCCACCGACGCGCGGGGATCGCCCTCCCGGTAGTACAGCAGCAGGTTGCCCGTCACGTACACGTCGTCCCGGCCGCGAAAGTGCTGCCCCAGGCGTTCGACGGCGTACGTCAGCGGGATCCGTTGCGCGTCGCTTTCCGCCATCGGACGACCGTCGGACGAGGGGTACTCAACCCTGGCGGGAGCGAGCAGGGAGCTTGGCATGGGCTATCGTCCGCTTCCGGCATCGTATCATGACGCTCGGCGTGCGCTGCCGACCTTGTCGCGGGGGGGCACCGCGGATGTCGTTCCCGTCGTGGAGCATGATTGGTTCCCTCCACTTCGGATAACGGCCCTGGCGGCGCCCACGCTTCTCGACCGAGTGGTCTCAAGCTACCGGCGCGACGCTCGGCGCTCGCCCGCTTCGCGTGCGCCGTCCGCGTCGCCCTCGCCGCCGCGCAGCAGGGCGCCGTACAGGCGCGCGTGCCGGAAGACCTCGGCTTCCTGAACTGACCGGCGGGCCGGTCGCGTCGTCGATCGTGCGCGGGTATGGTACCGCTGCGATGAGCAACCTCGATCCCGTCACGATGGCGGACTGGCAGATCAGCGAGGCCGCCGAGCGCGACATGAAGAGCGTGCAGCAGCTCGCGGACGAACTCGGGCTCGAACCGCACGAGGTGCTGCCATACGGCCACCACGTCGGCAAGGTGGACCAGGCGAGCGTGCTCCGGCGGCTCGCGGACCGCCCAAACGGCAGGTACGTAAACGTCACCGCCATCACGCCCACCACGCTGGGCGAGGGCAAGACCACCACCACGATGGGGCTGGTGGAGGGGCTGGCCGCCATCGGCAAGCGCGTCACCGGTGCGATCCGCCAGCCGTCGGGCGGGCCGACCTTCAACATCAAGGGCTCGGCGGCCGGCGGCGGGCTGGCGCAGTGCATCCCGCTGAACGACCTCAGCCTGGGCCTGACCGGCGACATCGACGCCATCACCAGCGCGCACAACCTGGCGATGGTCGCGCTCACCAGCCGCCTGCAGCACGAGGCCAACTACGGCGACCGGAGCCTGGCGCGCAGGAAGCTCCGCCGCCTGGACGTCGACCCGCGCACCGCCACCATGGGCTGGGCCATGGACTTCAGCGCGCAGGCGCTGCGCGACATCGTCATCGGCCTGGGCGGCCGGATGGACGGGCTGATGATGCGCAGCCACTTCCAGATCTCGGTCTCTTCGGAGGTCATGGCGATCCTGGCGGTCGCCGCCGACCTGGCGGACCTGCGGGCGCGCCTCGGGCGCATCGTGATGGGCTACGCCCGCGACGACAGCCCGGTCACCACCGCCGACCTGGAGGTGGACGGCGCCATGACCGCGATCATGGCGCGCGCCATCAATCCCAACCTGATGCAGACCGTCGAGGGGCAGCCGGTGCTCGTGCACGCCGGCCCGTTCGCGAACATCGCGATCGGCCAGTCGTCGATCATCGCCGATCGGGTGGGGCTGAAGCTCGCCGACTACCACGTGACCGAGAGCGGCTTCGGCGCCGACATCGGCTTCGAGAAGTTCTGGAACCTCAAGTGCCGGTTGAGCGGCCTGCAGCCCGACTGCGCGGTGGTGGTGGCGACCATCCGCGCGCTGAAGATGCACGGCGGCGGCCCGCGCGTGGTGCCGGGCAAGCCGCTGGATGCCGCCTACACGGAGCGCAATCCGGCGCTGGTGGAGCAGGGGATTCCGAACCTGCTGGCGCACCTCGCCACGGTCCAGAAGAGCGGCGTTTCGCCGGTGGTCTGCCTCAACCACTTCGTCACCGATACGGACGAGGAGGTGGCCCTGGTGCGGCGCGCGGTCGAGGCGCAGGGCGGCACCTGCGTGGTGAGCCGCCACTGGCGCCACGGCGGCGCCGGAGCGCGCGACCTGGCGGAGGCGGTAGCCGCGGCGTGCGCCGAGCCGGCCGGGTTCCGCTATCTCTATCCGGACACGCTGCCGCTGCGCGAGCGCATCGAGTGCATCACCACCGAGGTGTACGGCGGCGCGGGCGTGACCTATGCGCCGGCGGCACGAGCGCGGCTGAAGGAGCTGGAGGAGGATGCGTCGCTGGCCGGCCTCGGAACCTGCATGGTCAAGACCCACCTGAGCCTCAGCCACGACCCGGCGCTGAAGGGGCGGCCCACCGGATGGGAGCTACCCGTGCGGGACATCCTGCTCTACCACGGCGCGGGGCTGGCGGTGCCGGTGGCGGGCGACATCAAGCTGATGCCCGGCACGGCCTCCGACCCGGCGTTCCGTCGCATCGACGTGGACACGGCCACCGGGCGCATCACGGGCTTGCACTGACAGGCGGTGTCGTTGCGTTCGTGATCTTGCAACTCTTGCTCATACAGCTCTTGTGCTGTAACCTTCGTAGATGACGGGCCGCGACCTGCTCAAGCTCCTCAAGGCGAACGGCTGGGTGCTCGATCGCGTCCGCGGTTCACATCACATTCTGGTGAAGGGGAGTGCGACCGTTTCGGTTCCGGTGCACGGCTCGCGAGACGGCCCGAAAGGGACCCTGAACGCAATCCTCAAGGAGGCTGGGATTCGATGATCTGTTATCCGGCGGTGATCGAATACGATCGCGAAGACGACACGTACAACGTCGGCTTCCCCGATCTGCCCGGTTGCTTGACGTTCGGCGACACGATCGACGACGCCAAGGAGAACGCGAAGGAAGCACTGAGCGCGTACCTCGAGTCGATAGACAGCCGCAAACTCAAGGTGCCTGCGTCGTCGGAGCTGACTGGCAGCAACGTGTTCCCGATTGAGCCCGATACCAACGTCGGTTTCGCGATATGGCTCAAGCAGCGTCGTGAGGCGATGGGAATGTCCCAGTCGGAGGTGGCCGAGCGGCTCGGCGTCGCCTATCAGACCTATCAGCGGATCGAAGATCCCGCACGGTCCAATCCCACGCTCAAGACCATACTCAAACTCGAGAAGGTCTTCGAACACCGGCTGGTCCATGTCGGGTGACCTCAGCCATGACCCGGCACGGTTCTATGGCTACCAAGTTAAACAGGTGTGCAAGCGCAAGGGTGCCTGAGGTGGCGTCAGCGAACCGGAGATCGCCCGTTGCGCAGCTTCGTGCAGAGCCCGCGCTTCGGACGCCTTTGCCGGCCGCCTGCTGCGCGCGCCGGCGGTGCGCCTGTACCACGAGCAGGCGCTGTTCAAGCCGCCGGGCGGCATCGATTCGCACTGGCACCGGGACCAGTTCTACTTCCCGTTCGACGACACCTTCACCCTGGGCCTGTAGGTGCTGCTGGTGGACTGCTCGCCGGACATGGGACCGCTGCGCTTCGTGGCCGGCTCGCACGAGTACGGAAATCTGGAAGGCGTGTCGATCAGCGACGAGTCGAAGCGCTTCTTCGACGACTTCGTCAAGCGCGAAGGCCTGCAGGTGGTGCAGGTGCCGGGTCTGAAGGCGGGCGACTACTCCCTGCACCTGGGCTGGACCGAGCACGGCGCTCCGGCGAACCGCTCCGACAGGGCCCGCGAGGCGATGACCGCCAACTACTTCCCGGACGGCGCGCGCATCACCGACATGTCGCGCTCGCCGGACGGGCTGCGCTTCGTGGGCGGGCTGCTGCCCGGCCAGATCGCCGACAGCGTCATGAACCCGATCGTGTACTCGGGAGCAGGATGCGGAGGCCGAGGAGAGATGACCGTGCAGTGGAGCGCCGAGCGCGCCAACGAGTGGTTCGCGTCGATCCCGTTGCCGTTCGGCCGCAACTTCCTTCCGAGCACGGCGGTGAACAGCACCGAGATGTGGCAGGCGGAAAGGCTTCGACGCCGCCACCATCGAGCGCGAGTTGCGGTACCCATCCCGGAAACGAGGAGGTCCTGCTGATCGGCGACCCCGACAGCCAGCCGATGTACCTCGCCGTGGCGCTGTGCCTGCGCCCCGAGTTCGACGAGAAGGTAAGGACCGGCCGCCTGACCGCGGACGACTTCGTGATGATCGAGTGCCGTTACAACGACCCCGAGGCGAGCTTCTTCGTGATGCTCGCCGATGTCCCGCACGGAGAGGCGATCGTGCCGGCAGCGGGCAAGCCGGCGCCGAGCTTCTACGTCACCGAATCCCGCGATCTGCCCCTGGACATCATCGACCTCCGCAAGTACCGCCTGCGGTCGGGAGTTGAGGAGCCTGAGCCGGTGAAGCCTCGGTCGCCTACCGGCCGTGACATCCGGGCGCGCGGGAGCGGCTACAGGATGCGACAATCGTAGTCTGCGAGCTTGGCGTCGTCGGTTACCAGCGCGAGACCGTTGGCCTGACTCTGGACGATCAGCATGCGGTCGAACGGGTCCCGGTGGTGGAGAGGCAGTTCGGCCAACCGGAGCGCCTCCCGCGGGCTGAAGTCGAGCCACTCGAACCCTGCGTCCTCCACGGCCGAAAGCAGGTCCACGTCGACGCGCAGCTTGCCGGTCGAGACCTTGATGGCGATCTCGGCAATCGAGACCGCGCTGACGAATACGGCGTTCGCCGGGTTCTCGATCGCATCACTGCGCGTGCGGTCGAGCCGCTCCGGCTCGGTGAGCGCATGGAGCAGAACGTGCGTGTCGAGCAGGAGCTTCATTCGTCGGTCGGATAGAACAGCTCGTTGATCGCGGGATCCTCGTCGGTGAAATCACCCGGAACGACGATCTGACCGCGCAGCAGCCCGAGCCGCCGCTTGCCGCGAGGCTGGTGTTTGACCAGATCGGCAATCGGGAGATTGTTCTTGGCGATGGTCACCGTCTCCCCGTGATGCACTCTGTCGAGCAAGCTCGAAAGCTGTGCTTTGGCTTCGGACACGTTGACCGTCATTCGATGCTCCTCGTTGACGCCTGATCCATATGACCAATTCAGGTCTACTTGGTCAAGTCGGTCCCGGCGCGCGGTTTCAGTGGCCTACGGAAGGTCTTCGAACATCGGCTGGTCCATGTCGGGTGATTTGGGCCACCTGAGAGCCGGTAGTGGCGACTTCGCCGTCGGCCGCCACGCCCCGCACCGCGAACCCGACTGCGCGAGCGGCTGTTCCCAACTGCCCGTCGTGGGTAAGAAACTCGTCGATCCGGTGGTTGCGGCGTTCGCGGACCACGAGCGCACTGATCAGGTGAAGAGCATCCAGCGTGCCGACGACCGTCGGGTAGGGCTGACTTGCCCGCGTGAGGAGTGCGGCGGATATGCGGACGCGGTGGACGGACTTCCAGAACGTGGCGAACCGCTCATGCAGAAAGCCCCGTTCGTCATCGCCTGCGGTCGGCCAGCAATGCGGCTACCCCCGGAATCGATCGGCCGGACGGCAGGCGGTCGAGCCGAGCCAGCGCCTCAGGCGGTTCGGTCGGCTCTTCGATGAGCATCTCCTCTTCGACGGCCGGTACCAGCATGGCAACGCTCTGGCGGTAAGAGGTGATGTCGATCGTGGCTCCCGCTCTCACCATCCCGAGGTAGGTGCCGAGCCGAGACTTCAACTCCGCGGTACTGACCTGGATCATGACCACATTTTGACCAAGTTGTGGACAATAATCCAACCTCAGTCGCCGACGGGTTGAGCCACACGGGCGAACGTTCGCGCCAGCCGTTCGATGTGCGCGGCGGCCAGCGGCCCGCGCTCGATCAATCGGGCGGTGTGGGCGAGCTTGTGCGCATCGACGGTCCCGCACATCACCGTGGTCACCCCGGGCGTGTATGCCGCGTAGCGGTAGGCCGCCTCCACTAGCGACTCGCAGTCGCCGTCGGCGGTGAGCCAGCCGAGGGGATCGTCGGCCGGCAGCGGCGCGTCCAGCAGGCCGTCGCGGCGCAGTTCGTCGATGACTTGGCGCACCCGTTCGGCGCTCCGGAACACGCGCCGTACCGTGAAGATGTTGAGCACGCCCACGTCCTGCCGCCGGCAGGCCGGGAACAGCGAGCGTTGCGCCGACTGATTGATCAGGTTGTGGCCGACCATCACCACGTCGGCGAGGTCCGCCGGCAGCAGGTGGCGCAGCCACAGGTGCGCGCCGTCCGAGCGGGTCTGCTCGCTCGATCCCAGGAAACGCACCTTGCCCTGTTGGCGTAGCCGGTCGAGCACCGGGAACAGGTCGTCCACGACGGTGCCGAAGTGCTCGAGCAGGTCGGCCACCGCCGCCAGCAGGACGTCGACGTAGTCGGTCCGCAGCCGCCGGAGGCTGGACTCGACTGCCGGGGCCAGCGCCTCCGGGCGCGCTGGCACCACCGGTATGCCGGGCGGCGCGACCGCAAGCGGCAGCTTGGTGGACACTACCACCTGGTCGCGCGGCAGCTCCTGAAGCGCTTCGCCGATCAGCCGCTCGCTGCGTCCGCCGCCGTAATCGGGCGAGGTGTCGAATACGTTGATGCCCAGGTCGAATGCCCGCCGCAGGAGCCGGACCATGTCGGCGTCCGGCCGGCCGCTGGCGGCCCCAAGAGGGTCGTAGCCGCCCGAGCCCATGCCCATGATCGAGACCGGCAGGCCGGTGCGTCCCAGGATTCGCCGTGTCATGCGGGGAGGGGCGCTGTCGTCAGGCGGCGCCCACGGTCACCGCGGCGCCGCGGTCGGCCGATGCGTAGACGCTGTCCAGGATGCGCTGGATGACCAGCGCCTGCCGTAGGGTGGTCTTGGGCGGGCCGCCGTCCAGGATGGCGCGGCAGAAGTCGGCGACCGGCCAGCGGTGCTGGCGCCACGGATCCTCGGCGCCTTCCCAGATGACGCGGCTGGTGACGCCCTCGGCGTCCGTGGCGGTGTCCAGGACGACGCGCTTGTGCTCGTCCGGCTCCATCTCCAGCCGAAGCGATCCGCGCGTGCCGATCACCTGCCACGCGTGCTCGCGCCGCAGGGCGGAAAACTCGCCGCGTTCCAGGTGCAGGGCGGCGCCGTCCGCGCAGAGCACCAGCGCCACGTAGTGGCTCTCTCCGTCCGAGCCGGGGGCGACGCGGGAAGCCAGGTGACCGGCGACCGGCCAGGTGCGGGCCAGGGTGAGCTCCGGCCGCAGCCGCCAGCCGGTGAGTCCCAGCAGGTAGTCCAGGTCGTAGGAGGTCCAGTTGGCGGCGATGCCGCCGCCGTTCAGGCTTCGGCTCACCCGCCACGGCGGCGGCTCCCTGCCGGTGTGCGGCCCGGCGCCCTCGATCACGCGGCAGTAGATCTCGCGCAGCTCGCCCAGCGCGCCGGACGCCACGCACGCTTCCGCGGCGTCGTAGGACTCGTAGAAGCGGCGGCGCGACGAGCAGCAGGCGGCGACCCGGTCGCCCTGCGCGGCCAGCATCGTCTGCACCTCCGCGGCGTTCAGCGCCGGCGGCTTCTCGACCAGGACGTGCTTGCCGGCTTCGAGCGCCTGCACGGCAAGCTGCGCCCGGCCGGCCGCGTGCAGGGCCAGCACCACCGCTTCGACATCGGGATCGCCGATCAGCTCCTCCGCGTCGAGGTAGGCCCGTCCGGCCCCGAATTCGTCCGCCGCCTCCTGCGCGCGCCCCGGCAGTTGGTCGGCGACCGCGGCGAGCGTGACCTCCCGGGCCGCGGCCGCGGCGCGCAGGTGGATGGTGCCGATCACGCCGCAGCCGATGACGCCGAGCCGCACCGAGCCGTTCATGCCGCTCCCCATGCCGAGTCGCGGCAATAGTACACCCGGTTCTGGTAGCCGCCGTCCTCGGGAAAGCCGGGCAGGTGGCGCGAGGTGCGGTCGAAGTAGAGGATCCCCCCGGCGCGGACGTCCTCCGGCGTGCGGGCCGGGCCGCCCGAGACCGGAAGCTCGTACTTGGGAGACCGGGCCCCGGCCTCCGCGGACAGGGCCTCGTGGACGCTGAACGTCTCGCCGCCGTCGGTCGAGATCAGCCAGGCGACCGGATTGTCGCCGGCCGTGCCGGGCTCCGGCGTGGCGCCGCCGCTCAGGCCGGCGAGCCCGGGCCGGCTGGGCAGGTGACCTGACCAGCCGCTGTGGCCTGCCGGTGTCAGGGTCACCAGAGCGCGCAGCACCCCGTCCGCGTCGATCGTGAACGCGCCGCGGCAGATGGCGGCGCGGTGGCGAGGGTAGGCCTGCTCCAGCGCGTCGATCGAGCGCTGCCGCCAGATCCCCTGATCGTCAGGCGCCGCCAGGATGAGTTGCCCGGCCCGGTTCAGGTGGTACAGGTACAGCACGTGCGGCACGCCGGCGGAGTCCAGGGCGATGTTGCCCTGCGCGGCCAGCACCGGCGGCGGCATCGGCTCGTGGCGGAGGCCGGTGCTCTGGCAGATCACGTCCATCGCGCACGGCCGGGCGGGCGTGGCGGCCGGCTCGCCGCGGAACGTGCGCCAGGTACTCCCGCCGTCCGGCGACTGCAGGTACGCGACCGCCTGGTGGATGCCGCGCCGGTCCCAGACCCCGAAGCCCTCGTAGAAGTCGCTGACAAGGTGCAGCACTCCGTCGCCGCCGAAGCAGAACCCGCAGTGGAAGGCCGCGTATCCCAGGTAGTCGGCTAGCCGCTCGATGACCTTGTCGACATGACGCCACGATCCATCGTGAGGTTTTGTATACATTTCGACACCGTTCCAGCGCTCGGCGTTGCGCAGCGTCAGGAACAGGTCGCCGCCGGGGCCGCACACCAGGTAGGGATAGGTGCCGTCGGCCACGGGAACCGGCTCGGTCCAGCCGGCCGCGTCGTTGGGCCGCAGCGAGCGGCGATAGGAGCAGGGCGTGTTGTGTCCGCTCAGGATCGCGTGCAGGAACCCGTCGCCGTCGGCGACCATCACCGCCCGCGCGTGGTCGTCGTAGGCGCTGCCCAGTGTGTACGTCTCCGACCACGCGCCGCTGTCCAGATCGAGGGTGCGGACCCGGTTGAAGTAGCCTTCGGGCGTCACGTCCTGCCAGGTGACGTGCGTTCTTCGGCCGACGGTAACGACCTTGTTGCCGGCCTCGTTGGTCGCCGCCTGGCTGCCGGCGCTCGACAGCAGGTCCGTCCGCCGCATGGGCGTGGATCATCCTACGCCCATGTGGGCCACGTCGACCGATGTACGCGCCGAAGCGTAATGGCTATTCTGCCATGGGAGACGAGCGCGGTACGCGGCTCGGCCTTCACAGAATCACGAGGAGACGCTACCCATGAAGACCCACACGAAGCTGTTCGCCGTCGCCGCCGTTGCGGTCGCGGCCCTTGCGGCTCCGGCCGCGTTCGCCGACATGGCCGCGGCGGAGCTCGTCGATCCCTCCGGATCGGTCATCGGCACGGCCACGTTCGAGCAGACCCCGACCGGCGTGCTCATGTACGTGGAGGTGGCGGGGCTGCCCCCCGGCCCCCACGGCATCCACCTGCACGCGGCCGGCGCCTGCACGCCCGACTTCACGCACGCGACCGGGCACATCAACCCGGACGGGGTGCCACACGGCCTGCGCCACCCGGAGGGACCGGACAACGGCGACCTGCCCAACCTGTACGTGGGGGCCGACGGCTCGGCGATGGCGGAGTTCTTCACCACGCTCGTGTCGGTCGCGGGCGGCGACATGCCGGCGCTGCTGGACGAGGACGGCTCGGCGGTGATCATCCACGAACATCCGGACGACCACCTGACCCAGCCCATCGGCGGCGCGGGCGGACGCATCGCCTGCGGCGTCATCGCGAGCATGTGACCGGGGCCTGAGGAGCCGACCGGGCGGCAGCGGGCGGATCGACACGGCACGGCGCGACGCCGGACCGCCGGCCCTGCTCGAAGTGGAGGACCTGTGCCTCCGCTTCGGCGGCCTGACCGTGCTGGACGAGGTGTCGCTGCAGGTCCCGGCCGGCAGCATCACGGCGCTCATCGGGCCGAACGGGGCCGGCAAGACCAGCCTGTTCAACGCCGTCTCCGGGTGCTACCGGCCGCAGGCGGGCCGCATCACGTTTGCCGGTTCGGACGTCACCCGCCTGCCGGCGGCGCGGCGTGCCGCGCTCGGCATGGCGCGCACGTTTCAGAACATCGCGCTGTTTCCCGGCATGACGGTGCTGGACAACATCAAGCTGGGCGGCCACGTGCACCTGCGCGCCGGCGTGCCTGCCGCCGGCCTGTACGCGGGCCGCGCGCGGCGCGAGGAGCGGCGTCTGCAGTCGGAGATCGAGGACGACCTCGCCGACCTGGTCGGCGTCGCCGGCGACCTGCACGTGCCGGCGGCGACCCTTGCCTACGGCCTGCAGAAACGGGTGGAGCTGGCACGCGCGCTGGCGCTGCGCCCCCGGCTGCTGCTGCTGGATGAGCCGGTCGCCGGCATGAACCGCCGCGAGCGGGAGGAGATGGTGGAGCTCATTCTCACCCTCCGGAGTCAGCGCGGCGCGACGATCCTGCTGGTCGAGCACGACATGAGCGTGGTGATGGACATCTCCGACCAGGTGGTCGTGCTGGACTTCGGCCGCGTGATCGCGGCCGGCACGCCGGCGGCCGTGCGCGATGATCGGGCGGTGATCGCCGCCTATCTCGGCACCGGGGCCGAACGGTCCTGATGGAGTTCCTTCTCGAGATCAGCCTGGTCGGCCTTGCCGTGGGCGCGGTCTACGCGCTGATCGCGCTGGGCTACGTGATCGTCTACCGCACCACCCGGGTGGTCAGCTTCGCGCACGGCAACCTCATGATGGTCGGGGCCTACTTCTTCTTCACCTTCGCCGTGCTGCTGGAGCTTCCCTGGTGGGCCGCACTGCCCTTGTCGATCTGCGCCGCAGCGGTGCTGGGGGCCGGGATCGAGCGCGTCCTGATGCGCCCGCTGCTCCGGCGGGAGACGACGGTGGCGGTGCTGGCGACGGTCGGCCTGGCGGCCGTCCTGCACGGGCTGGTGCAGATGATCTGGAGGCCGCGCGACTACCTGCTGCCGTCGATCTTCCCGGAGCGGCCGATCGTCATCGGCGGCATGTACCTTCCCGCCAACACCGGCTTCGGGGCGCTGGTGGCCCTGGCCGCGGTCGGGGTGTTCCTGGTGCTGTTCCGGGTCACCCGGATCGGCCTTGCCATGCGCGCCACCGCCTCCGACCAGGTTGCGGCCAGCTCGCTGGGCATCGACGTGCCGGCGACGTTCAACCTGACCTGGGCCTGCGCCGCCGCGAGCGCGGCGCTCGCCGGAGTCGTGGTCGCCTCGATCACGACGCTCAATCCGTCCATGGGCCTGATCGGCCTGTCGGTGCTTGCGGTCGTCATCCTGGGCGGCCTCGACAGCCTGGCGGGAGCCGTCCTCGCCGGCCTGATCATCGGCTGGCTGGAGGCGGTCACCGGCTTCTACCTGGGCGCGTCGTACAAGGACGTGGTGCCGTTCGCGGTGATGCTGGTGATCCTGATGGTCCGCCCGCACGGATTGCTGGGCACCCCCCGGGTGGAGCGGCTGTGACCGGCGATCGGATCGTTCTCGGGGGTCGAATCACCCGCGCAGGCCGGTCCGCGGCCGGCACGGCAGTGCTGGCCGCGGCGGTGCTGGCCCTGCCGCTGGCCGGCAACAGCTATCACCTGCACATGGCCTGCATGATCGGCATCAACGTGATCAGCGCCACCGGGCTCAACCTGCTGACCGGCCATGCGGGCATGGTCTCGCTTGGCCACGCGGCGTTCATGGGCGTGGGAGCCTACGGGGTGGCCTGGTTCGGCGCCCATCTGGGGCTGCCGTTCTACCTCTGCCTGCCGCTTGGCGGGCTGCTGGCCGCGGCGGTCGGGATAGTCGCCGGCCTGCCGTCCCTGAGGCTGAAGGGGCTGTACCTGGCGATGGCCACCCTTGCGGCGCAGTTCATCCTCGCCTTCGTGTTCAACGAGTGGGAGCCGGTGACCGGCGGCCGGGGCGGAACGCCGGTGGCGCCTGCGCGGATCGGCGGGCTCACGCTCACCACGGAGCGTGAGCTGTACCTGCTGATCGCGCCCCTGACGGTGGGCGCCCTGTTGGTCGCGCGCAACCTGTTCCGCACCCGCGTCGGCCGCGCCTTCATCGCGCTGCGCGACCGGGAGATCGCCGCGTCGGTGCTGGGCGTCGACCCGCGGCGCTACAAGCTGACCGCGTTCGGCGTCAGCTCCTTCTACGCCGGCATCGCCGGCGGCTTGATGGCCTACTTCTTCCGGGTCGTGACCCCCGGTCAGTTCGGCTTCGACCTGTCGCTGTTCTTTCTGGCGGCGATCGTCGCGGGCGGCATGGGCACGGTGACCGGCGGCGTGCTCGGCGCCCTGTTCATCACGTTGACGCCGGAGATCTTCGCCTGGGTCACCGGGGCGTTCGGCCCGCGCGTCGCCGGGCTGCTGTCGCCCGCCCGCGAGGTGCTGTTCGGGCTGCTCATCGTCGGCTTCCTGACGTTCGAGCCGCAGGGCATGGCGGGCATCGGTAGACGAATGCGGAACCTGCTGTCCAGAATGGCGCGTACGAAGCCGCACACGGGAGGAGGAGTAGCGGAATGAGGACAGGAACATCGCGAATCGCGAGAGGAGCCGCGCGTCTCGCCGCGACGGCGGCGCTGGTCGTCGCGCTGGCGGCCGGACTGACGACGCCGGTGCTGGCCGACGACGGCGAGATCGTCTGGGGCGGTTCCGTACCGCTGACCGGCATCTACGCGCAGGCGGGCGCGCTCGGATCGCTGGGCATGGACGCCTACGTCGGGTACGTCAACGCCACGGGTGGGATCAACGGCCGGCCCGTACGCATGGAGACCCGCGACTCCGGTTCCGAGCCGGAACAGGCGCTCGCCATCTTCAAGCAGATCATGGCCGAAGAGGACGTCGTGGCGTTTTACGGTGACTCCACGACCTTCTCGATCCTGTCCGCGCCGGAGGTCAACGAGCGCTACCAGGTCCTGATGGGCGGCAGCTCGCTGGCGACCGTGCTGGCCGATCCGGTCAACTACCCCTACCAGTTCCTGACCGGGCCGACCTACGCGGAGATGGTCGGCATGCTGTTGGAGTACATCGCCGAGCAGGGAGGCACGGAGGGCGCGGCGCCGCGCGTCGCCCTGTTCCACTCCAACCTGGAGTTCGGCCGCGACCCGATCCCGGCCGCCAGGGATCGCGCGGCGGAGCTCGGTGTCGAGATCGTGGCCGAGATCGAGACCGAGCCGGCCGGCATCGACGTGGCGCCGGAGGTCCTGAAGCTGCGCCGGGCGGAGCCGGACTACGTCATCTTCCACGGCTACGTGACCACGGTGTGGCCGGAGGTGATGAAGCAGGCGGTTCAGTCGGGCGTGAACGCGATGTTCATGGGTACGTTCTGGGCGATGGAGCCGCTGGTGATCCAGCAGCTCGGGCCGCTGGCCGACCGCTACATGGGCGTGTTCCCGTACCGGTACTACTGGGAGCAGGAGGAGTCCGCGACGCTGCGCCTGATCGCGCAGGTGACGCAGGCGGAGTACGTGCCGACCTTCGCCCTGCAGGCGTGGTTCTCGGGCATGATCCTGACCGAGGCGATCAAGCGCACGCTGGACGCCGGCAAGGAGCTCACCGGCGACAACCTCAAGGCGGCGATCGACGGGATCCAGGACTGGGACACCGGCGGCCTGATCGGCGTGCCGGTGAGCTTCAAGAACAACTCGATACCGGTCGGGCGCATCTACCGGGGCAACGCGGCTACCGGGCGCATGGATCCGGTGTCGGACTGGATCGTGCTCGACGACTGAGCTGACGACGGCCGAGACGGCGGCTGGCGGCGGCCCGCCAGCGCCTGCCGCCCCCGCGCTGGAGCTCCGCCGCGTCGAGGCGGCATACGGGCAGGCCGCGCCGGTGCTGCGCGGCCTGTCGGTGCGGGTGCCGCGGGGACGCATCGTCGCGCTGCTCGGCGCGAACGGGGCCGGCAAGACCACCGCGATCCGCGCCGTCGCCGGCCTGCTGTCCTACGAGAAGGGTGCGGTCACCGCGGGGGCGATCCTGCTCGACGGGCGGCGCATCGACCGCATGCGGGCTCATCACCGGGCGCGGCGCCGCCTGGTCGCGGTGCTGGAGGGGCGGCACGTGTTCGCCGACCTGACCGTCGACGAGAACCTGCGCGCCGCCTCCTGGGCCCTGAGCGGGCGCCGCGCCCAACCCCGCGGCGGCCTGGAGGCGGTGTACCGGTTCTTTCCGCTGCTGGAAGCCCGCCGCCGCCTCCGCGCCGGCTACCTGTCGGGCGGCGAGCAGCAGATGCTGGCCATCGGCCGGGCGTTGCTGACCGAGCCGGCCGTCATGGTGCTGGACGAGCCGTCGCTGGGCCTCGCGCCCCGGCTCCGGGAGGAGATCTTCGCCGGCATCGCCCGCATCAACCGCGAGCGCGGCGTGTCGATGCTGCTGGTGGAGCAGAACGCGGCGATGGCGCTGGAGGTCGCTCGGTACGGCTACGTCATCGAACAGGGCCGCGTGGTCGTGGAGGGGCCGGCGGACACCCTCAGGAAGACACCCGAGGTGCGCAAAGCCTATCTGGGCTCCGCAGCGCGTTAGCAGCGACCGCTTCTCGCGATAGCCCGTCGCGATGCCGGCGAAGAGCGCGGCTGGCGCAAGACAGGTAGTGCCGCACTACCTATTTCTGTGCACACACATTGCCGTGTACACTACGTTCGTGTATAGTAGGCATCATGCGCAACATCACCCTGAGTGCCGACGACGCGCTCATCAAGGCCGCGCGTGCACGGGCCCGCGCGGAGAACACCACGTTGAACGATGCGTTTCGCCGCTGGTTGGCGGGCTATGCACGGCGTGATCGACAAGCCGCCGATGCGTTGGCACTGATCGATGAACTCGGCGGCTACGCCCGCACGGGTGGCCGCACCTTCAGCCGCGACGAACGGAACGAGCGGTGAATTTCGTCGACACGAACGTCTTCGTCTATCTGTTCGACGAGATCGATCCGGTCAAGCGACGTCGAGCCCGTGAGATCGTCCGATTGTCCCTGACTCAGAGTTGGGTTGTCAGTTACCAAGTGGTCCAGGAGACGCTCAACGTCATCACCCGCAAGCTCGCTACGCCGGTGACCGCAGACCACGCGCGACGATTTCTGCATGCCGTACTGCTCCCGCTGTGGTCGGTCGCGCCAAGTGCGGAACTGTACCGACGCGGGCTGGACATTCAATCCCGCTACCAGTATGGCTTCTACGACGCACTGATTATCGCCGCGGCGCTTGAAGCGTCCTGCACGCGGTTGCTCAGCGAGGACTTGCAGCACGGCCAGACGATAGAGCATCTGACCATCGAGAACCCGTTTCTCGATTCACCGATGCGCAACCGTGCTGGGTACTAGGCCTGCACGGAGCCGCTCGATGCCTTCCTCCAGCGTCTGAAGCGAGCGGCAGAAGGCGAACCGCAGGTAGCGGTCTCCCTCCCGTCCGGTGGCATAGAAGTTGTCGCCCGGAACCGTCGCCACCCCGGCCTGCTCGATGAGAAACATGGCGGCCTGCATCGGTGTCATCGCCGCCAGCGCCGGCACGCCGCGGTAGTCCGCGAACAGGTAGTACGCGCCCTCCGGCGGGGTTGCCGCGAACCCGATGTCGCGGAGGCCGCCGACCAGCAGGTCCCGCTTCTCGCGATACCCCGCAGCGATGCCGGCGAAGAACGACGGGGGCTGGCGCAGGAGCGTCACCGCCCCCTTCTGCAGTGGCGTCGGCGCCTGCACGACGAGGTTGTCATGGACCGCGCGCAACGCCGGCGTGCGGTCCGGCGGCGTGATCACCCAGCCGACGCGCCAGCCGGTCGCGCGGCCGGTCTTGGAGATCGCATTCACCACCAGCGTGCGCTCCGCCATCCCCTCGAAGCGCGCCAGGCAGCGGTGGCGATGGCCGTCGAAGGTGATGTGCTCGTAGATCTCGTCGGTGATCGCGAACCGGTCGTGCGTCCGGCAGAGCTGGGCGATGAGCCCCAGATCCTCCTCGCCCAGCACCTTGCCGGTCGGGTTCTGGGGGGTGTTGACGACCATCGCCTTGACCGCCGGATCGGTCAGGGCGGCCCGCAGCTCGTCGCGGTCCAGCCGCCACGTTGCGGCGCGGCGATCTTCGCGCACGGTCACGAAGCGGGGCACGAGCCCGAAGATCGCCGCCTGCGACGGGTACAGCTCGTGATACGGCTGCATCACCACCACGCCGTCGCCCGGTTCGAGCAGCGAGCGGAACGCGGCCGCCATGCCCTCGCTTGCCCCGAGCACCACCGTGATCTGCTCCTCGGGGTCCGGCCGGTAGCCGTGGCACGCCTGCGTATAGTCGGCGATCGCGTGCCGCAGCTCCGGGAGCCCGAACGGAAAGGAGTACTGGTTGAGCTCGTCGCGCGAACCGCGCATCCGCTCGAACAGCTCCTTCACGGGCCGATCGAGCGAATCGGCGTCAGCGTTCCCTGTTGCCAGCAGGAGATCGCGCACGGTCAGCGCCTCCACGCGGCGCGCTCCCTCCTGGGTGCCGCCGAGCAGCGCGGCGACGCCGCTCCACACCATGTCGTAGGTCGGGGTTTCATCGGTGAACCCCTGCGCCAAGTTCACCGCGCCGTGGGCTTGAGCGAGGCGCGTCATGCGGCGGATGACCGTCTCCCTGATCTGCGTCGGCTGCGCCACGATGAATCAAACCTAACATGTGGAGTTCGTGGCGACTCATCGCGTACCGGTCCCCAACCGCGGAGAGGCTGGACAGCATCCCGGACTGGGACGCCCGCGGCCTGCTGGCTGTGCCGGTGAAGGGCGTGGGCACCGCGCGGCCGATCCTGATCGACGGGCGGAGGATCGACCACATCCCGACCCAGGGCGATCGATGTAGCGAAGCGACCTTGTCGGTTTTGTCATCCCATGGTAACATGTTGGTGAGCGGTCCAACGATGTCTGGAGTCGCCATGTCGGAACACACGGGATCCGGAGCGGGAAAAGGCTCCAGAAACTGCTCCTTCCGTATCCGCATCTCACTCAGTTCGGGTTGTTGCGATGGGTTCGGGAACTGGGTCGAGGGATCTGCCGACAGCCCAGAGGAGCGCGTTGACGTGAGTCCATTGACGAGGGTACAATGTGCGATCGGATGAGATAGAAGACGTTTCTGCCCAGGAGGATCAGGACAAGCCCGAAACTAAGGAAGTAGCGAGTAGTTTTGCGCGGCTGATCGACCGGATCACCGATTCTTGGTTCGGGCCGAGCGCGGAGGGCTGGCGTTTCCGCAGACGATTCGGTTTCTCGCTGGCGGGATCGGCTACGTTCGCCGGAGCAGCGATGGTCACGGGTCTGGCGCAGAGGATCAGTTTCCTTGTCTTGGATCCGGGCGCCGGCTGGGTGTCGCTGTTATCGGGCGCCGTGTTGCTGGTTTCCGCGCTCTGGTTCGCCTATTTGGTAAGCTGGAAGGATTTGAAGCATGGACCGGCTCGCCTTTATCTTTCGGGTCTTCTGCTGCCATCCTTCGTAGCGTTCGTCCTCAATCGGGTTTTCACATAGGAGAACACAAATGAAGAGGTCATGCATCGCATTCGTGCTCTCGTTGCTTGTGACTACTGTTGGCGGAACGCAGGACGCTAGTTCCGGTTCCGCGTTCGGGATTGCTCCCACGAGTGGAGTCGAAACTGAAATAGGGTTCTTTGTTGTGCTAAACGAAGCACTGTATTCGCTGATCGATCCTGCCAACCACCACGATAGTTGGCCTGATTATGGATATGACTTAACTGCAGTGAGAGAGAGTCCTCCGTGCGAAAGCTTGGATAGAAGAGGCTCTCTTCCGGTCGGTGACGTCGCTTTGGTGCATCGCGACTCCACAGAGCAGGCTGATGGGGGTGGGCGGTCGACTCTGAACGGGTTCGTGTTGCCATCATATGCCGAGTACAGCGCCGAGCGCGGCCGCCGTCCTGAAGTGACGGAAGAAGACGAGCTCACGCTCGCTGAACTCTGTGTTTGGTTTGACGATGGCCGTCTTGACCAGATCATGAGCAGATTTCAGGGATCCGGTCCATCGGACGAGGGATGGTATTTGGTTACAGATCGGTCCATTCCGACGACAAACTGGAGGCCGAGCATTCGAGTGAATCTCGATCCTGCTGCTCCGTAGATCATGTTTCGATTGGAGGAACTGGTCTTCGCACCGAAAATAGGAGACGACCCAACGAGTTCTTTCGATGCCACGGGCACCGATCGCCGTCTCATCGGAGTCCGATGTCTCTTGTCGGCTCTTGTTCAAATCGCCGAAAAGACGCTTGATGCGAGGAACGCCCCCGGGCGTCGACTGACACAAGTTGTTTTACTGGCGGGACATCTTGACGGAACTTCGCCCGTGATCGGGTAGATGTCCTGCGTGCGGTCCGGCGGCGTGATCACCCAGCCGACGCGCCAGCCGGTCGCGCGGCCGGTCTTGGAGATCGCGTTCACCACCAGCGTGCGCTCGGCCATCCCCTCGAAGAGCGCCAGGCAGTGGTGGCGATGGCCGTCGAACGTGATGTGCTCATAGATCTCGTCGGTGATCGCGAACCGGTCGTGCGTCCGGCAGAGCTGGGCGATGAGCCCCAGGTCCTCCTCGCCCAGCACCTTGCCGGTCGGGTTCTGGGGGGTGTTGACGACCATCGCTTTGACCGACGGATCGGTCAGGGCGGCCCGCAGCTCGTCGCGGTCCAGCCGCCACGTTGCGGCGTGGCGATCTTCGCGCACGGTCACGAAGCGGGGTACGAGCCCGAAGATGCCGCCTGCGACGGGTACAGCTCATGATAGGGCTGCATCACCACCACGCCGTCGCCCGGCTCGAGCAGTGAGCGGAACGCGGCCGCCATGCCTACTGGTTGAGCTCGTCGCGCGAGCCGCGCATCTGCCTGAACAGCTCCTTCACGGGACGATCGAGCGAATCGGCGTCAGCGTTCCCTGTTGCCAGCAGGAGATCGCGCACGGTCAGAGCCTCGACGCGGCGCCCTCCCTCCTCGGTGCCGCCGAGCAGCACGGCGACGCCACTCCATACCATGTCGTAGCTCGGCGCTTCATCCGTGAACCCCTGTGCTAGGTTCATCGCGCCGTGAGCTGCCGCGAGGCGCGTCATGCGGCGGATGACTGGCTCCCTGATCTGCGCCGGCTGCTCGATGATGAGCAACCTATCATGCCGGAAATCATGGCGGCGTGCCGTAAGCGTAAGAGCTGCCGGAAGCGCCCGGCATCGGCATCGATCTGGACGAGCAGGCGGCAACCCGATTACCCCCGCGCACGTACGACCGGCCGATCATCGTGCAGGGAGACGGCTCCATCGGGCTGGAGTGACCATGTGACCTGCCGTAACTGCCTACGGCAGGTTCCACCGGAAATTCGCGGCCGCTTGGGGTATCCTGTAGGCGCGGTAGGTCCATCCAACCTGGTTTCCCGCGGATATGTTCACGTGCAGGTGCGCGGTGCCGGTCGCCGGGTCGACCTCGCTCACGGCGATCGCCTCGGCCGCGGCTACCGACCTTCCTCTGCCGTCCGGATTCAGGCCCCAACTGATCAACCAGCGGCTGCCGTACACCGAAACCCCGCCGGTGTAGGGAAAATAGCCGTACTTGTCCGGCAGCCGGAACTCACGCCGGAACACGGCCCGAGTGCCGGACGCCAGGTCGTACTCCACCGCGCGGCTAAACGGCGTCTCGCTCTTCCTCGGCCCGAGACACTGAACGCCATTGTCGAACAGCACGACGGTATTCGAGGCGGTCAGCGTGACCTGGTGCTGTCCGCAGAACTCGCCGGCGGCGTCGCCGACGATCTCCAGGTACTCCGTGTCGGAGTCTTCCGGCGGGGGCGTGCCGCCAAGCTTCCACTTCACCGCGCCCGTCGTTCCGTCGATCCGCAGGATCTGCGCGCAGCCGCGAAGCGAGGTCACGATGTCCCCGTTCGCCAGGAGCTGCAGCGAATTGGCGTGCGCATAGGTGTCCGGGAAGACGCCGACGCGACAGTCGGCGCCCACCTGCAACACGTCTCGATGGTCCCAGGAGTTCCACGAGAACTCCTCCGTTCCCGCCGCGTTTCTCCGTTGAATGACCGAGTCACGGGTGACCTGCACCGACAGGTCGCTCGCAAACTCGCTGAAGTCGCGGGTGGCTCTTCTATAGGACAGCAGCAGGTAGTCCCCATCCGCGGCGATCTGAAAGTCGTGGCCGTCGGTCTGGGTCAGCGGCGGCGCGACGCGAACCGTGGACGTGACCCGGAGCCGTGCATCGAGCAGATCGATCTCCCAGTTTCCGAAGACGGAGTCCTCAAGATTCAGTTCCGGCCGTCTGGCAACCGAGTAGCGGCCCGAGCCGTGCGGCTTGAAGTCCAGAGCCCAGAAGTTGCTGTCGGTGAGCAGGCGGTGAAACCGCGGCACGCCGTTGTTGTCGAGTATCGCCAGAAAGGTGGTTCGGTCGTGGTAGCCGCCATACGTGGGCGTGACGAGCAGAAACCCATCCGACGCCTGCCCGGTCCCCCCGACGACCCTGATGTCCGGGAAGGAGGCCGGGAGACAGTGGACGACGTAGCGGACGGTGTCGGCACCGTCGCTGACTTCGACGACGACGTCATGGTCGCCGCTCACGGCAACCGAGGCGTCGACGGAGCCGGTCGCCGCCTGGTTGTCGCCGGCATCGGCGCGCAGCAGGGTCACGCGGGCGGCGGCGCGGCTCGCCTTCGCCCGCACCCGCAGCGACGTGGAGGACCCGCAACGGACGGCGTAGTGGCGCACGCCGGCCGCGAACGCCGGATACATGGCGCTCCCGCCGGTGACCGTCAGGGATTCCAGTTCGAGCGATCCGATCGGTTGAGGCGGTTGCGCTGGTGTTGCATCCCGGACCGTCACCTGGAACTGTTGGGACGCGGTCAGATTGCCCGGATCGGTGGCGGTGACCGTGATCGTGGCGGCGCCCTTCGCACGCGGCGTGACCGACACGGTGCTTCCGGTGGTATTGACCGTGGCCACGCTCACCTTCGAGGAGCGCGCCTGGTAGGTCAGCGGATCGCCGTCGGGGTCGGTGAAATAGGCAGCGACATCGACTTCATGGGCGGACTCGCCGACGTCGAGCGGAGGCGGTGCGGGAACGGAACCCTGCGCCGCCGGCGGGCGGTTCGGCGTCTGCACGGGCGGCGGGCGCGGCGCCCGCACCGTCACCGTGAAACGCTGCTCGGCGCTCAAGCCACCGGAGTCGGCCGCGGTGACGGTGATGGTCGCCGCGCCTTGGGCCACCGGGGTGATCGTCACCCGGCTTCCGGTGGTGCTGACCGTGGCCACGGCCTCCTTCGAGGAACGCGCCTGGTAGGTCAACGGATCGTCGTCGGGATCGCTGAAGTAGGCAGCCACGTCGACCGGATGGGCGGCACCGCCGGCGTCGAGCGGAGGCGGTGCGCGAATGGAACCTTGCGCCGCCGGCGCCCGGTTCTTCACCGTCACCTGGAACTCTTGCGTTGCGGTCAGATCGTCCGGGTCGGTGGCGGTAACCGTGATCGTGGCCGCGCCCTTCGCACGCGGCGTGACCGACACGGTGCTCCGGGTGGTGCTGACTGTGGCCACCGACTCGTCCGAGGATGCGGCTTGGTAGGTCAGCGTGTCGCCGTCGGGGTCGGTGAAATAGGCAGCGGCGTCAACTGCGTGGGCGGCGCCGCCGGCGTCGAGCGGGGGCGGTGCGGGAATGGAGCCCTTGGCCGCCGGCGGCCGGTTGGACACGAACTCCTCGCAACCTGCCATCGCCAGAATGAGAACGGCCGAACACAGTGCAGTCCTCGTACCAAGCCGAACGCCCGCTCGACGCTCGACGGTACGAACGACTCGGCAATGTCGAGCCTTCACGCAGGAACGGAAATCTGCAGAAATCCGGAAAGCGCATAGGCGCTGCGACGCCGCTTCATGCAAGGGCTCATTGCGGCAGGTTGGGCTGCAGGGCCAGGGCCGCCTCGCTCACCCGGTAGACGCGGCCGGTCCCGAATCGCTCGCCGTCCTTGGACATGCTGATGCGCAGGACCTCGTTACCGTCCGTGTCCACTTCGCTCACCGCGATCTGCGGTCCGTTGCTGCCCCAGGTGATCAGCCAGTTGCCGCCGTCCAGCGCCACCACGCCGCCGCCCGATTCCGCGACGCCGTCCTCCGGCGGCAGCCGATACTCCCGCACGAAGCGCGCCTCCGTCCCCGAGGAGAGTTCATACTCCACGATGCGCGTGAACTTGTCCTCGCTCTTGCGCGCTCCCAGGCAGTGGGTGCCGTTGTCGAACATCAGCAGCGACCCGCTCGGGGTGGCGGTCACGTGGTGCTGCCCGCAGAATTCGCCGGCCGGGTCGCCGACCAGCGGCAGGAAACGGGTCGTCGGGTCGCGCGGCGGCTCGGTGCCGCCCATCTGCCAGACCAGCCTGCCGGTCGGCCGGTCGATCCGCACCACCTGCGCGCAGCCCCGCAGCGACGCCACGACGTCGCCGTCCAGCTCGTGCAGCGAGTTGAGGTGGGCGTAGTCGTTCGGAAAGCGGTGGATCGTGCAGTCCTCGATCTTCACGTGATCCCAGGAGTTCCACTCGAACACCACGTCCCCGTCCGGGGTCACCTCCTGGATCACGGAGTCGGTCTCGGTGCCGGCCGGCACCGAGCACGGCTCGCCGTCGCACACGAAGCCGCTGAAGTCGCGGGCATTCGGGTAGTAGGCCATCAGCAGGTAGTTGCCGTCTTCGGTCACCAGGAAGTCGTGGCCGCCGGTGTGCTCCGGCAGCAGGTCACCGGCGAGCGTGGCGGTCGCGATCTGTTCGAAGCGGGCGTTCAGGATCACCGTCGGCTCGGTGCCGTCGGGCCTGCGCTCGGAGAAGGAGTAGCGGCCGTCCGGATAGCGCCGGAAGTTGCGCGCGCGCTCGTTCGGCGTGCGCACCCAGCGCGCCACCCCGTTGTTGTCGACGATGGCCAGGAACGAGGTGGGAGGATCCGAGCGGCGTACGCCGGGCGTCATCAGCAGCAGGCCGTCGGACACCCCGGCGGCGCGCTTCTCGATGACGATGTCCGGGAACCCGGTCGGGATGCAGTGCACGGTGTACCTGACCGCGGCGTTCCCGTCGCCGACCTCGACCACGACGTCGTGATCGTCGTTCACAGTGACCGAGTCCTCGACGGCTCCGGTGGCCGTCCGTTCGTTGTGCAGCAGCGTGAGGCGGTGGGCCGCATCCTGCGCCCGCGCCGCCACGCGCAGCGTCGTGCCGTCCGCGCAGCGCACCGAGTAGTGCCGTACGTACGGACTGAAGCTCGGGAACAGCGCGCCGCCGCCGGTAACCTCCAGGGCGCTCAGGCGCGGGCGCGAGGGGTCCGGGTGGGCGACCGGAACGCTGCAGCCCGCCGTCAGCACGACGGCGAACGCCACGCAGACCATGAGCAAGGGACCGATCCGGTGTTCCGGGACGTGGTGCACGATCACTCTCCTCATTCATTCTCCTGATTCATGCAGTGTTCTTCGTAGCACTGCGCTTCTTCGTTCAGGTGGATGGTAACGCGGTAGGGCCCCGGTCCGGACACCGCCTCCACGCGAATCTGATACGTTCCCGCCCCGAGCCGGGCCTGCAGGATGTGGTTCGAATCGCTGATCATGCCCAGCCCTTCCTCGGGCTCGCCGATGTCGTCGATGACGCACGGCCACTGCGACCGCGGCGGCGCAGTTTCCCGGTCGGGACACCGGTTCTCGACCGGCATCTGGAGCCGCAGCGTATCCGCTCCCGCGGACGCATCGAGGATCCGCACGAAGCTGACCCGGGTATCGATGTTGCTCGCGCCGCCGGTTTCCTTCCAGCTCATCGACGTCACCGATGCGAAACCGTCGTTGGCGAATGCGAATTCGGCAAACGCAACGCCGCCGGCAGGGAGCGTGCCGATCGTCTCGAAGTCGGCTCCATCGGCGCGCGGCGTGTCACGCTTGTCGATGAACGCAAGAGGTTCTGCCGGGGCGGGATGGACCTCGATCACCGCGCGCGACGGGCTGCCTTCTTCGACCGCGGCCGGCAGCGCCCCGAAGCGGACGGTGGCGGCCGACGGGCTCCGGTGGTCGTCGGATTCGGTCCGCACGAAGATTACCTTCTCGGTTTCGCCGCTGCCGAAGGAGACGGCGCTCGCCGGTCGAACGGTGCCCGTTGCGGACGCGGGATCCGGTTCGCCGCGCCACGCGAACAATCGGTGGTCGCCCGCGCCGGCCACGGTCAGCGGGATCTGGACCGGGCGGCCCGGAGCCTGGTCCACGCGCACGACGACCCGCACGCCATGGCCTTCGACCCCGTCGTAGGTGTGGCGTGCGAACGAGACCTGCACCGAAGGCTCCGTAGTGGCCATCGGGGCGCAGGCAGCGAGCAGCAGCGGCAGGACCGGCACGAGAGCACCCGCCAAGAGCCGGCTCCCGTTCCGTCTGCTGCTCACATAGCCATTACAATTACCGCGCATGGATGCCTCCTCTGGTATCTCATCTCCCCGCAGCGAATGTCCGCGTTGCGCGTATTCGCGGTGCCAGGGTTCGGCGTTCGCTCGCCGGCATGGTCGTCGCCGTCTCACTTTTACGGCAGGTTCAGCGGTATCTGCACGTCGGACTCGGGATAGCGATAGGCGCGGTAGGTATAGCCCGGCCTCGAGATGTTCACTTTGAACACCGACTCGTTCGTGTCGGGATCGACTTCGCTGACAGCGATCATCCGGTCCGCCCGAACGGCTACGCTCGACCTGAGTGCTCCCCAGGAGATCAACCAGTGTCCGTTGTCCAGCACCGTAACGCCTCCTTCGGAATAGCCGTAACCCTGGTCGGCCGGAAGCCGGACTTCTCGCACGTGGGATGCCTGCCCGGCGGAGGTCGAGATCCGGTACTCGACCGCCCGCGAAAACGGGGCATCGGCCTTCCGCGGCCCGTGGCAGAGAACGCCGTTGTCGAACAGCACCACCGTACCGGAGGCGGTAAGCGTGGCATGGTGCTGTCCGCAGAATTCGTTCTTGCCGGCGCTGTCCCCGGTGATCTCCAGAAACACCGTGTTCGAGTCCGGGGGCGGACGGCTGCCGCCCAACTGCCACTCCACGGCCCCGGTCGTTCCGTCGATCCGCAGTACTTGGTTGCAGTGGCGGAACGACGCGATGATGTCGCCGCCGTCCACCACCTGCAGCGAGTTGAGGTGCGCGTAGTCGCCCGGCGTATGGCCGTCGGGGTTCACCAGGCAATCCGCCAGTTTGAGGTGGCCCCAGGAGCTCCAGAGGAACAGCTCGTTGCCTTGCGGGGTGACCTTCTGAATGACCCCATCGCGGAAGCCCCGGGAGACCTTCTCGTCCTCGGTGCAGGGGGCCCCCGACGGGCATACCTTGCGCGTGACCGCGGAGTCGTAGGAGATGAACAGATGATTGCCGTCGGGGGTGATCAGAAAGTCGTGGACGTCGGTGCTCCGCGTCGGGCCGACCGCCTTCGTCAGCGGTATGGCGCCGAAATTCGCGTCGAGCCGGTCGAACAGCTTCACGCCCCACTGGTTGACCGAATAGGTGCCGTCGACATGGCGCCGGAAGTCTCTGCCGCCTTCTCTGTGCTGGAACCGCGGTACGCCGTTGTTGTCGAGAATGACCCAGTAGGAATTATTCGCGGTCACGAACAGCAGGCCGTCGGTTACGGACGCGGTCTTCTTCAGGATGCGGACGTTCGGGAAGTCTGCGGGGATGCAGTGGACGACGTAGCGGGTCGTGTCGGTGCCGTCGCTGAGGTCGATGGCAACGTCGTGGTTGCCGCGCACCGCAACCGACGCGTCAAGGGCGCCGGTCGCGACCTTGTTGGCGCTTGTATCGGCGCGCAAAAGGGTGAGGCGGGCGGCGGCGCGGCTCGCCTGCGCCCGTACCCGCAGCGTCGTGGAGGACCCGCAGCGGACGGCGTAGTGTCGCACGTCGGCCGCGAACGCCGGATACATGGAGCCGCTTCCGCCGGTGATCTTCAAGGATTCCAGTTCAAGCGGTCCGAGCACTTGCGGTTGCGATGATGCCTCCCTGACCGTGACCTGGAACTCTTGCGTCGCGGTCAGGTTGCCCGGGTCGGTGGCGGTGACGCTGATCGTGGCGGCGCCCTTCGCTACTGGTGTGACCGACACCGTGCTCCCGTTGGTGCGGACCGTGGCCACGCTCTCCTCCGAGGAGCGCGCCTGGTAGGTCAGCGCGTCGCCGTCGGGGTCGCTGAAGTAGGCGGCGACGTCGACTTCATGGGCGGACGCGCCGACTTCGAGCTCCGGCGTTGCGGGGATGGAGCCCTGGGTGGCCGGCGGACGGTTGCTGACCGTCGCGCGGAACTGCTGCGTCGCGGTCAGATTGCCCGTGTCGGTGGCGGTGACCGTGATCGTGGCGGTGCCCTTCGCGCGTGGCGTGACCGACACGGTGCTCCCGTCGGTGCTAACCGTGGCCACGCTCTCCTTCGAGGAGCGCGCCTGGTAGGTCAGCGCGTCGCCGTCCGGGTCGCTGAAGTAGGCCGCCATGTCGACGGCGTGGGCTGCCCCGCCTGGGTCGAGCGGGGGCGGTGCGGGGATGGAGCCTTGGGCCGCCGGCGGGCGGTTCTTGACCGTCACCTGGAACTCTTGCGTCGCGGTCAGATTGCCTGGGTCGGTGGCCGTGACCGCGATCGTGGCGGTGCCCTTCGCGCGTGGCGTGACCGACACCGTGCTTCCGGCGGCGCTGACCGTGGCCACGCTCTCCTTCGAGGAGCGCGCCTGGTAGGTCAGCGCGTCGCCGTCCGGGTCGTTGAAGTAGGCCGCCACGTCGACTTCGTGGGCTGCCCCGCCTGGGTCGAGCGGGGGCGTTGCGGGGATGAAGCCTTGGGCCGCCGGCGGGCGGTTCTTGACCGTCACCTGGAACTCTTGCGTCGCGGTCAGATTGCCCGGATCGGCGGCGGTGACCGTGATCGTGGCGGTGCCCTTCGCGCGCGGCGTGACCGACACGGTGCTTCCGGCGGCGCTGACCGTGGCCACGCTCTCCTTCGAGGAGCGCGCCCGGTAGGTCAGCGCGTCGCCGTTCGGGTCGCTGAAGTAGGCGGCGACGAGGATCGCGTGGGGGCGATCGCCGATCGAGAGTTGCACGTTGGGGATGGTCCCTTGCGACACCGGCGCCGCCGGTGTCGTGTCTCCCTGCGGTTGAGCCCCCTGCCGTACGTTCACGTCGAAGCTCAGCTCGGCGCTCAGGCCGCCCGGGTCGGTGGCGATGACCGTGATCGTGGCGGTGCCCTTCGCTACCGGCGTGACCGACACGGTGCTTCCGTCGGTGCGGACCGTGGCCACGCTTTCCTTCGAGGAGCGCGCCCGGTAGGTCAGCGGATCGTCGTCGGGATCGCTGAAGTAGGCAGCCACGTCGACCGGATGGGCGGCGCCGCCCGCGTCGAGCGGTGGTGTTTGGGGGATGATGGCTTGCACCACTGGCGGCCGATTCCTGACCGTCACCTGAAACTGCTGCGCCGCGGTCAGACTGCCCGGGTCGGTGGCGGTGACCGTGATCGTGGCCGTACCCTTCGCTACCGGCGTGACCGACACGGTGTTCCCGGTGGTGCGGACCGTGGCCACCAACTCGTCCGAGGATTCGGCTTCGTAGGTCAGCGCGTCGCCGTCCGGGTCGGTGAAGTAGGCCGCCACGTCGACTTCGTGGGCTGCCCCGCCTGGGTCGAGCGGGGGCGTTGCGGGGATGAAGCCTTGGGCCGCCGGCGGGCGGTTCTTGACCGTCACCTGGAACTCTTGCGTCGCGGTCAGATTGCCCGGATCGGCGGCGGTGACCGTGATCGTGGCGGTGCCCTTCGCGCGCGGCGTGACCGACACGGTGCTTCCGGCGGCGCTGACCGTGGCCACGCTCACCTTCGAGGAGCGCGCCCGGTAGGTCAGCGCGTCGCCGTTCGGGTCGCTGAAGTAGGCGGCGACGAGGATGGCGTGGGGGGGATCGCCGACCGAGAGTTGCACGTTGGGGATGGTCCCTTGCGACACCGGCGCCGCCGGTGTCGTGTCTCCCGGCGGTTGAGCCCCCTGCCGTACGTTCACGTCGAAGCTCAGCTCGGCGCTCAGGCCGCCCGGATCGGTGGCGATGACCGTGATCGTGGCGGTGCCCTTCGCGCGCGGCGTGACCGACACGGTGCTTCCGGCGGCGCTGACCGTGGCCACGCTTTCCTTCGAGGAGCGCGCCTGGTAGGTCAGCGGATCGCCGTCGGGATCGCTGAAGTAGGCAGCCACGTCGACCGGATGGGCGGACGCGCCGACATCGAGCGGCGGCGGTGCGGGAATGGAACCCTGTGGCGCCGGCGGGCGGTTCGGCGTCTGCACGGGCGGCGCCCGCACCGTCACCGTGAAGCGCTGCTCGGCGCTCAAGCCGCCGGAGTCGGTCGCAGTGACCGTGATCGTCGCCGCGCCTTGGGCCACCGGGGTGATCGTCACCCGGCTTCCGGTGGTGCGGACCGTGGCCACGCTCACCTTCGAGGAGCGCGCCCGGTAGGTCAGCGCGTCGCCGTCCGGGTCGCTGAAGTAGGCAGCCACGTCGACCGGATGGGCGGCGCCGCCCACGTCGAGCGTCGGCGGCGCGGGGATGGAGCCCTGAGTTGCCGGCGCCCGGTTCTTCACCGTCACCTGGAACTCTTGCGTTGCGGTCAGATCGTCCGGATCGGTGGCGGTGACGGTGATCGTCGCCGTACCTTTCGCGCGCGCCGTGACCGACACGGTGCTCGCGTCGGTACTGACCGTGGCCACCGACTCGTCCGAGGATTCGGCTTGGTACGTGAGCGTGTCGCCGTCGGGGTCGGTGAAATAGGCAGCGACGTCGACTTCATGGGCGGACGCGTCGACATCGAGCGGGGGCGGTGCGGGAATGGAACCCTGGGCCGCCGGCGGGCGGTTCGGCGTCTGCACGGGCGGCGCCCGCACCGTCACCGTGAAGCGCTGCTCGGCGCTCAAGCCGCCGGAGTCGACCGCGGTGACGATGATCGTCGCGGCGCCTTGGGCCACCGGGGTGATCGTCACCCGGCTTCCGGCGGTGCTGACCGTGGCCACACTCACCTTCGAGGAGCGTGCCTGGTATGTCAGCGCGTCGCCATCGGGGTCGCTGAAGTAGGCTGCGGCGTCAACTGAGTGGGCGGCGCCGCCGGCGTCGAGCGGCGGCGGTGCGGGCATGGAGCCCTTGGCCGACGGCGGCTGATTGGACACGAGCTCCTCGCAACCTGCCATCGCCAGGATGAGAACGGCCGAACACAGCGCAGTCCACGTACTAGCGGAACGCACGCTCGACGCTCGACGCTCGACGCTCGACGCTCGACGCTCGACGCTCGACGCTCGACGCTCGACGCTCGACGCTCGACGCTCGACGCTCGACGCTCGACGCTCGACGCTCGACGCTCGACGCTCGACGCTCGACGCTCGACGCTCGACGCTCGACGCTCGACGCTCGACGCTCGACGCTCGACGCTCGATTGTACGAACGACTCGGCAATGTCAAGCCCTTCATGCAGAAATCCCAGTTGCCGATGTCCAGACGAACCGGCGCCTCTCACCGTCCACGAACCACGTATCGTGTCTGTCGCGTCCTTCTTGACGCGAAAACCCGGCCGAGCCCCCGGACTTCAACTTCCCGCGCATCCTGACACGACTCGCGAATTCCCGACAACTCGCGAATGTGTCGGCATGGCTGCTGCGCGTGTCAACGGTCGTTTCGAGTGGTGCTACGGTGAGGCAACACCATGACTGTTGGGCCTCACGTTGACAGCGGGGCAACCCGTGGCTACGTTCGCCGTCCGCCCATGGCCGACGAACCGGCATCGGAGCAGGCGGACCCCGGCGCACCGCAACCGGAGGTCAGCCGACCGCACGACAAGTACTTCCAGAAGGTGTTCTCCGACACAGAGGACGCCGCCAGCCTGCTGCGCTCCTGCGTGCCGCCGGCGATCGGGCGGACGCTGCGGTGGTCGACGCTCACCCACCTGCCGGGGCGCTTCGTCAGCGACGACTGGCACGACAGCGAGGCGGACCTGCTGTTCTCGGTGGAACGGGAAGGCAGCGACGCCATGCCGGTGCTGCTGTACGTGCTGCTGGAGCATCAGTCGACGCCGGACCGGTGGATGCCGTTGCGGATGCTGAACTACTGCACGCAGGTATGGGTCGCGTGGCAGCACGGACACCAGCAGGCGGAGCGGTTGCCGCTGATCGTGCCGCTGGTATTCTATCAGGGAGGGGCGCGATGGGAGCACGTGCGGGAGTTCGCGGAGTTGGTAGCGGATGCGGAGGATTGGCGGTGGGTGCCGAGGTTCGAGCATCTGCTGATCGACCAGACCGAGCAGGGCCCGGATTCGGTGTCCGGGTCGGTGGCAGCGAGGCTGCTGCAGATCCTGATGATGGCGAGGTTTCGGGAAGCGGCGGGCGAGTTGCTGGAACGGGCGTCGCGGATGATGAGGGACCTGTATCGCACCAGGGGGTTCGCCGCGGTAGCACGGCACGTGGAGTACGTGCTGGCGACGCAGCCGGAAGAAGACCGGAAGTACTTTGCCGAGGCATTGCGGAGGAACGTGCCGGGACGGGGAGGAGAACTGATGAATTACGTTGACGAGCTGATCGAGCAGGGCCGGCAGGAAGGCCGGCAGGAAGGCCGGCAGGAAGGCCGGCAGGAAGGCCGGCAGGAAGGACAGGTCCAAACGATCGAGGGCCTCCTGCGACACGATTTCCCGTGGTCCGCCATCGAGGCGGCTACCGGGATCGACGAGGCTGAATTTCGGCGCCTGAAGCAGCAACTGGACACGGACTGACGGCGGCGCACGTGCACAGCAGCTTTCTCCGGGGTTCCGACTTCCGCATCACGAATCAGGGGGAGGAGGTGTCTCACGCCGGGTTCTTCGGTGACCTCGGCACGACCGATCGCGTGGGCCTGCTGGCCCCTGGCGGCATCGACGGCTTGGGCGCGTGTCTGCTGCTGCTCGCCCATACCACCGCGTTCTACGACCGCTATCGCGCATCCGGCGACGACTTCTTCGCCTATCCCGACTACTTCACGTTCCAGCGCCGAACCCGTCCGGCTTCCTACTCCATGCTCGACATCTGGCCCGGGCACAAGAACGTGCCCGTCGGCGACGATGCCGGGCCGACGCTCGACGCGATCCTGGACCGGGCGATCAACGTGCTGCTGGTCCCGGCCGGAACCGCCGGAACCGCCGAGTTCGCACCCGTGCAGATGGCCAGCGCGCGGCGCACCATCCGGCGGTGCTACACGTACTCGTCGACCGGATCGACGGAGCATCCCACGCTGGCGGTGGCCTGCGGACGTGCCGAGCCGGCCGAGTGGGCCCGCGTCGTGATCGAGTCTCTGCCGCCCGACGACAGCTTCGTGCGCAGCCACTGGTTGCGCGTCGTCACGGGCGGCTCGATTCCCGAGCAGTCGTTCGGCGAGGTTTCGCTTGAGCAGGCGCTCGCGCTGATCCGTTGATGCTCAGGAAACGTCGCGCCATGCGAACGGGAGAAGGGATGCCATGCGCATAGAACGGATCCGCACGGTGACCGTGGGCAAGGGCGCCGACGTCATGGTGCGCAGCAACTACGTGTTCGTGGTCGTGGAGACCGACACCGGGCTTCGCGGCTTGGGCGAGGGGTTCCACAGCCTGGACGAACCGATCGCCGCGTGTGTGGGCAAGTTCGCCCGGTCGCTGATCGGCGAGGATCCCACGGCCGTCACCCGCAACTGGCAGCGCGTCTACCGCGGCCTGCGCTATCCGCTGGGCACCGCGGAGCTGTCGGCGCTGAGCGCCATCGAGCACGCCCTCTGGGACATCGCCGGCAAGCGGCTCGGGGCACCGGTGTTCCGCCTGCTGGGCGGGCCGACCCGCGACCGGGTGCGCCTGTACTCCGGGCTGAAGGGGGACGATCCCGATCCGGCCGTCGCCGCGGCCGCGGTGGTGGCGCGCGGGTTCGGGGCGCTCAAGTTCAGTCCGCAGCCGCCGGACTACGGAGCCATGGGCGAGACGGAGGTGATCCGCGGCTCGGTCGCCCGCGTGCGCGCCGTGCGGGAGCGGGTCGGGCCGGACGTCGACATCTGCCTGGACTACCACGGCCGCAGCTTCAGTCCGGTGGAGGCGGTCAAGCTGGCCGGCGAGCTGGCGCCGCTCGGCATCTACTTCCTGGAGGAACCGGCGCTGTCGGAGAGCCCGCGGTCGCTGCTGGAGGCCAAGAACAAGACCACGATCCCGATCGCCGCCGGCGAACGGGCGGTGACGCGGTCGAACATGCGCGACCTGATCGAGTTGCGCGCCGTGCACATCATCCAGCCGGAACCGACCGCCAACGGCGGCATCCTGGAGACCTTCAAGCTGGCCGCCATGGCGGAGGCCGCGCACATCACGGTCGCGCCGCACCAGGCGTGCAGCCCGGTGTCGCTGCTGGTGAACGCGCACGTGGACGCCGCCATCCCCAACTTCCTGATCCAGGAGTGCAACTGCTTCCCCTACGACGAGGTGGCGCGCAGCATCCTGTCGCCGCTGCCGGTCATCCGCGACGGCTACCTGGAGCTGCCGGAAGCGCCCGGCATCGGCATCGAGCTGGACGAGCAGGCGGCAGAGGAGTTTCCCCCGCGCCCGTACGACCGGCCGATCATCGTGCAGGGAGACGGCTCCATCGGGCTCGAGTGACCGGCATGGACACGGCGAGTCCGGGCTGGCCGGACGCCCCGGTGCCCGTGAACGGCAGCGAGTCGGTGATCGAGGTGTTCTGGGACGGAACCTTCGCCGCCGACCGCCGCTGGCACGCGCCGCCGGGCGGGCCGTACTGGCGCAGCCACCACGGCCACGGCAACGAGCTGTGCTGGTGCGGCAACGGCAGCATCGAGCTGAGCCGCTCGTACGAGTTGTCGGTCCGGGAGTACTCGCGGCTGAGTCTGGCCGTTCGCCTGGACACCGAGACTCGTCTCAGCATGTATGCCACGGTGGATGGTTGCGAGCAGCCGGTGGTGGAGGACCAGCCCGGCCGCAACCGCAAGCACGAATACACGGGGCCGCTCCGGGGCGAGCGGCTGGAACGGGTGCGGGTCGTGCTGCGCGCGGCGGGCGGTGGGAATCGCGAAGCGTGGTTCCGCTGGCTGCTGGTCGGCGGAGACGAACCGGCCTGGGAAGCGCCGGCGGATCCCTTCGCCGGGAAAGTCGCCGCCGGACCGCTCACGGCGTGCGAGCCGGGGCTGGGACTACTGTTCGACGCGGCCGACCTCGAACGGATGCGGCAGGTCCGCGCGACGGCTGCATACGCCGCTGTGGCGGGCGAGGACGCGTCCCGCGCCGCCGCCATGTCCGCGCTGGACCCGGCGGCCACCATCCGCCAGCACGGGCTGTACTCGCCGGACCGGTTCGGCCGGGACGCCGACGAACGGGTGGACATGGCCGACGACGGCATGGCGATCGCCATCGAGGGGCTTCTGACCGGCAATGCCGACTACCTGCGCCAAGCCGCCTGCTACGCCGTGGCCATGGCCCACGTGGAGCACTGGTCGGAGGGGTTCACCGACCGCTTTCCGGGTTCGGCGTGGCGGCACAACGCGTTCGCCCCGAACGTGGCGACCATCAAGGCGTCGCTGCTCCTCGACCTCACTTGGCACGCGCTGACGCCTGCGGGGCGGGAGCTGATCCGGCGTGCCATCCGCGACAAGGGGCTGCCGTACATCGAGCCCTACGTTGCGCGCGGGCACCGGCTGGTGTCCATGAACCAGGGGGTGCGCTTCATGAAGGGCGCGATCCTGGGCACGCTGGCCACCGCCGACGACCCCCGCGACGCCACTACGCGAGCGGCCGTGGGCGACTACGTCGACCGGCTGTCGGCCGGCATGATGGACCAGACCCGCGCCGACGGCACGTACGTGGAGGGGGACGCCTACGGGCTCGGCACGCTGGGTTCGGCGTTCGCCAGTTACCACGCGGCGGCGCGCTGCCTGCGTGTCCCGACGCGGGAGCTGGTGTTCGAACGGGCCGGCGAATGCCTCCGGTTCTCCCGCGACATTGATCAGACCATCGCCCCGGTGGCCGCGGCATTCGCGGCCGGCGTGCTGGGTGACCGGAGCTTCCGCGAGCAGTGCGTGCCGTCCTCGGCGCTTGCCGACATCTTCGGGAGGCGCAACTGGGCGGAGTTCGGGGTGCTGGGCCTGGACGCGCTCTGGGCTCCGGCAGAGCGCACCGAGGCGCTGCCGCCGCGGCGGCGCACCATGTCGGCATACCGGGACGGCGGCTTGGTGTTCCTGCGCAACGCCGACGCCGCGCAGCCGGAGGTCAAGCTGGAGAGCGGCCTGTGGGACCCGCGCGGCCACACCTGGAAGCGCAAGAACGCCATTGCCGTGAGCGGATGGGGCGCTCCGCTGCTGCTCCACCGCTTCCATGTCGCCTACCTTGACTCGCGCTACGAGCACACGGCGCGCACCGCCGCCTACAACACGCTGACGCCGGCCGGGCGCAGCCAGGACGAGGGTCGCGCCGGCGCCGGGGCACGGCTGCTGCTGGCCGCCGATGCCGGTACCTTCGCCGCGGCGGAGAGCGACGCCGCGAGCGCCTGGGAGGCCGGCGTGGAGCAGGCGCTGCGCAGGCTGCTGTTCGTCCGGCCCGGCCTGCTGATCGTCGACGACACGGCGGCGTTCGGCGCGGACGAGCCGGCGGTGCTGAGCTGGCACAGCCTGACGCCGTGGCGCGCGGACGGCGGGAGCTGCGCTGCGCGCACCGCGGCCGGCGCGTCGGTGCGGGTCACGACGTTCGCCCTGGACCGGCACCCGGGATGCGCGCTGAGCGCCGCTCAGGACGCCGTGCATCGCCTCGACGGCGGCGAGCACGTGCCTGCGTATCGCGCCGCCTTCACGACCGCGGCCGGCCGGAGCCACCGCCTGCTGTCGGTGGTGGAAACCGCGCCGCCGGGCGCCGACCTGCCGCCGCCACCGATCCGGCTCGAGGCACCGGAGTTCGCGGTCGAAGTGACGACGGCAGTCGGCCGGACGGTGCGTATCGCGTGCGGTGACGGCGGGGTCGCGGCCTGGGGCTGCGCGACGGACGGCGCGGTGCTGGCGGCGGTCCTCAATGCGGGCGGCGCGGTCGCGGCCGCGGCGTCGCTGGGCGGTACCCGGCTGGCAACCGCGGACGGCCGTGTCGACGGCTCCGGCTTGCTGGCGCTGCCGGCCGCGGATCCGGAGAGGAGTCTGCCTGCGCCGCTGCGCGGCGCGCCAAGACGATGAAAACGGTGGTATGTGAGGGTTTGATAGCATGGATGGCAGAGCGCAACGGGAGAGGTCGAGTTTCTCTGGTGCAGACAAGCCCGCTAAGGAGTCTGACACGGGCGTCCTGAGTACCCAAGACTGTCGCCCCGACCGCTGGCCGGGAGCACGTGTAAGAGACTTGCGAACCCATTGACGTCCATCGCTGCGCTCCAACGTTCGTGTACAGGAGGGCGACATGGAGATCGTCAATCGTTGCTGTTGTGGCATCGACGTGCATAAGAAGACCGTGGTGGTCAATCTGCTGCGGCAGGGGCTCGACGGCCTGCAGGACCTTGATGAGGTGCGCACCTATGCGACCATGACCGGGGACTTGTTGCGCCTCAGCGAGTGGCTGCAGGAGGCCGGCTGTACGCAGGTGGCGATGGAGAGCACCGGCGTGTACTGGAAGCCGGTGTACCACATCCTGGAAGACGACTTCGAGGTGCTGCTGGTCAACGCCAAGGAGTTCAAGAACGCTCCTGGGCGCAAGACCGACGTCACTGACTGCCAGTGGCTGGCGAAGTTGCTGCAGCACGGTCTGCTGCGCTCAAGCTTCATCCCGCCGCAGGAGATCCGCGAACTGCGCGACCTGACCCGCGGGCGGCGGCAACTGGTGGCCGAGCGCACAGCGGTGGTCAACCGCGTGCACAAGGTGCTCGAAGACGCCAACATCAAGCTGTCCTCGGTGGCCTCAGACATCATGGGCAAGTCGGGCTGGGACATGCTTGCGGCGATCATCGACGGCGAGAGCGACCCGGTGAAGCTTGCCGGCATGGCGCGCGGTCGACTGAAAGCCAAGCAGGCCCTGCTGGAGCAGGCCCTGCATGGTCGGATCACCGATCATCATCGGTTCCTGTTGGGTCAGTATCGCGCTCAGATCGAGTTCCTCAACGAGCAGATCGCCGAGTACGAACAGCGCATCGACGTGCAGGTACAGCCTTTTTTCGACCACGTGCAGCGTCTTGTGACGATTCCGGGCGTCAACGAGACCGCTGCCAAGGCGATCATCGCTGAGATCGGCGTGGACATGGAGCAGTTCCCGGACCAGCACCATCTGGCCTCGTGGGCAGGTATGTCGCCCGGCAACAACCAGAGCGCCGGCAAGCGCAAGAGCGGCGCCACCACCAACGGCAATCACTGGCTTCGGGCGGTGCTCGGTGAAGTGGCGTGGGCGGCGTCGCGCACCAAGGGCACGTACCTCGCCGAGCGCTACCGGCGGCTTGCCGCGCGACGGGGCAAGAAGCGCGCCATCGTGGCCGGCGGCCGTCAGATACTCACGATCGGCTACTTCCTCATCAAGCGCCAGGAGAACTACCGCGAACTCGGCGCCGATCACTACGATCGCCAGCGATCAACGCATCTGATGGACTACTACGCCCGGCGGCTCGAACGCCTCGGCTTCGACGTGGAACTCAAGCTCAAGGACGCGGCCTGAGAGCCCTCGAGATAGTGTTTTCGTAAGAGAAATCAATGAGTCAGAGGATGTTTCCGATCGCGCACAGCGAGGGCGAGGCGATCCTGGTCCGCATGTTCGATCCGCGCCGGCACCCGTTGAGTGACTGGTCGATCGACGGTTCCGACTCCGGCGAGCTCAGGGAGACCTTCCACTCGATCCAGCTCGCGTGGCCGGGGGGACGCCCGCTGGCCGTGGTCATGCGCCGCGAGGTCGACATCGACGTGGACGGCTACGACCTGCTGGTGCTCTGCGTGCAGTCGATGCGGTCGACCGCGATCACCATACGGGCGACCGTCGACGGCTCGCCCCGCGTGATCGTGGATCGGGCGCCGGGCATCGACGCCGGCAATGAGCTGGAGGGAAAGATCGGCGGACGCCGCATCTCCGCCCTGGAGATCGAGCTCACCGATCCCGGGGAGTTGCCGGGCGTGGCCGACCTGTTCTGGCTCGGCGTGACCGACAGCGCCGCGCGCGACGCACGCCGCGACCGCGTCCTGCCGTATCCCGACGACTGGCACGACCTGCTGCTGCCCGCTGACGCCGGAAGTGCCGCGGCCGAGCCGCAACTCGGCCTGTTCTTCGACGCCGCCGACCTGGAACGGCTGCGGGCGCGCGTACGGGGACCCACCTGGGGCCCGGTGTACGCTCGCCTGCGCGAGGTGGCCCGGTCCTACCGGGACAGCGAGCCGTGGCGCGGCATCGGTCATACCATCAACAACTTCCCGGTACGCAACGGACACCGCGGCGACGGGCTCAACACGCCCCACCACTGGATCGACATCGCGGCGATGCGGATCTGTGCCTTCGTCGGCCTGCTGGACGGCGACCCGGAACTGATGCGGATCGCGCTCCACCACGCCCTGGCCGCTGCGCATTGCGACGTCTGGACGCCCGGCTTCATGAGCGGCATGCCCGGATCGAGCTGGGAGACCCGCTGCTTCAGCGAGTACCGCGTCGCGATCAACGGCATCTTCGCCTGGGACTGGGCGGGGTCGCTGCTGACCGGCGCCGGCAAGGAGCTGCTGGCGCAGGCGGTGTCGATCAAGGCGATGCCGTGGATCCAGCAGACGCTGATGCGCCACCCGTACGTGCGCGGCAACAACCAGGGGATCTTCTTCGCGTTCGGCGGCATCGTCGCCAGCGTGGCCCTGGCCCGGCACTGGCCGTACGGCGGCGAGTTCCTGGAGCCGTTCCGCGATGCGCTCGACCAGACGGTGCGCGCCTACTACGCGGCCGACGGCGGCACCTACGAGGGGATCGGCTACGCCACCGGCTCCCTGCAGCAGGCGCTGGCCGGCTATGCGCTGTACGCCCGGCACCGCGGCGTGCCGCTGGAGTCGATCGTTCCCGACGTCGCCGTCCGTTCCGTGGACTACATCACGGCCATGCTCAGCACCGAGCCGCCGGTGGGCGCGGTCATCAAGCACTCCGACGGCGGCCGTGCCGGCGTCTGCGTGGCCTCCGGCTCGCTGGGGTTGCTGTGCCGGTTATCGGACGATCCGGCGATGCCGGCGCTGCTTGCCGGCGTCAAGGAGGAGTTGCCGCGGGCCAACTACGCCCCGGAGCACGAGCTCAACATCATCTACGGACCGGACGAGCTGCCGCCGCCGGCCGCACGGCCGCCGGTGTTCCGCAACCTGTCCGTGACCGGTCTGCTGTGCTCGAACCGGCCGACGCCCGACGGGCCGGTGCGGGTGCAGGTCATCGGCGGCCCGGCCGGCGCCGGCCACGGCCACGACGACCGTGGCAGCTTCGTGCTGGAGGCGTTCGGCGATGAGCTGGCGGTCGACCGCGGCCAGATGCCCTACGTCGATCCGCGTTCGGCCATCATCAAGCACGCCCGCTACCACAACCTTGCCGTCCCGCACGCGGCCGACGGCACGCCGCTGCGCCAGCGCAACCCGTGCCCGGTCGCGACCGTCGCCGAAGGTGAAGGCGACGAGCAGCGCCTGCACTGCCGGGTCGACCTGAACGGCGTCTGGCCGGAGCCGGTCACCGGCGCCGAACGCCTGCTGGACTCGGACGATCCGCGGCGCCTCGCGGTCACCGACCGGCTGCTGCTCCACGAGCCGCTGGCGGTCGGCTTCTCCCTGCACAGCCGCTACCCGTGGGAGCGGGGCGAGCGCGGCTGGGTCACCGCCGGCCCGCATGGCCGCCTCACGGTCACGCCCCGCTGGCGGCCGCAGGCGGAGGAGGGCGGGGAGGACTTCGTCATGGGCACCAAGGAGCCGGCCTACCGCCTGCTGCTGGTCAGCGCGGCGGCGGCCGAACACGTACTCGTGACCGATCTGGAGGTTGAGCCATGCGCGTAGGCGTATTCGCCAAGGACACCAGCGACGAGGGCCTGCGGTTCCTGAAGCAGATCGGCGTCGACGACGTCGACCTGCGGCTGGAGTACCTGGAGGAGTACCGCACCTCCGGGTCGCTGACGGCCGCCACGGCCCGCCGCGTGGTCGAGCGCTATGCCGGGTTCGGCCTGCGGATCAACGTCGCCAATACCGCGATCGAGCACCTCTGGGACGCCTACTACGGCCGACCCGGCGCCGACCGGCGGGATCGGCCAGCTCTGCGAGCTGATCCGCAACGTCGCCGAGGCCGGCATCCCGCTGGTCGGCATCAAGCCCAACAACGCCCAGTACCTGCCGCCGGCCGGGCCGCCGGGCCACACCGTGGGCCGCGGGCGCGGCGGCTACGGCCGGCCCGGCATCAACTTCGCCGGCGCTGCCCGGGTGATGGACGCGCCGCTCGGCGCCGTCGAGCCGGAGCGGATCTGGGACGGCTACCGCCGTGTCTACGAAGCGGCGCTGCCGGTGGCGGAGGAGGCGGGGGTCCGCCTCTGCCAGCACGGCAACGACCCTCCGATCCCGGTGTACCGCGGTATCCCGCACGTGCTGAACAGCTTCGCGGCGTTCGACCGGCTGTTCGACGAGTTCCCGAGCCCGAGCAACGGCATGACCTATTGCGTCGGCACCCGCTACGAGTCAGGCGAGGACGTGCTGGCCGGCATCGCCCACTTCGGCGCCGAACGGATCTTCAACGTCCACTTCCGCAACGTGATCGGGCCGATCCCGGCGCGCGGCGAATACCTGGAGACCTTCCTGGACGACGGCGACATGGACATGGGCGCGGTGGTGGCCGCGCTTGCGGCCGCCGGCTACGACGGAGTGCTCAACATCGACCACATCCCGATCCTGGACGTCGAGCAGGAGTGGGACAAGAAACTGGCGACCACCTGGGCGGTGGCCTACGCCAAGGCGCTGGTGACCGCCGCCGATCCGAAGCGGCGTCCCGGCCGGCAGCCGGCTACGCCGGCATGAGGTGCTCGCGGCCGATCTGGTCCACGGCCGTGCAGCCGATGAGGGTCATCGTGCGGCGCACCTCCTCCGTCAGCAGCTCGATGGCGTAGTCGACGCCTGCCTCGCCGCCGGCGCCCAGGCCGTACAGGTAGAAGCGGCCGGCCATGCAGGCGTCGGCGCCCAGGGCGATCGCCTTGACGATGTCGCCGCCGCGTCGGACGCCGCCGTCGCAGATCACGGCCGCCCGCCCGGCCACCGCGTCGACGACCGGCGCCACCAGGTCCACCGGCGCCGGTGCGCCGTCGAGCTGCCGCCCGCCGTGGTTGGACAGGACGATCGCCTGGCAGCCGCGCTCGGCGGCAAGCCTGGCGTCGGCCACGCTCTGGATTCCCTTGACCACGAGCGGGCCGTCCCAGAGCGAGCGCAGCCAGTCCAGGTCGCGCCAGTTCACGGTGGGGTCGAACTGGTACTTGATGTAGTCGGCCAGCGCGACCGCCGTGGAGCCGTCGGCAGATGCCCGGCCGCTGAAGTTGGCAAAGGTGATCGGCTCGGCGCGGATGAAGTCCCAGGTCCAGCCCGGCCGCCGCGGTCCTTCGAGCAGCGTGGAGAGCTGCAGTTGCGGTGGCAGGGTGAAGCCGTTGCGGACATCGCGCTCGCGGCGGCCCGGTGAGGCGATGTCCACGGTGGGCATCAGCACCGCGTAGCCGGCCGCTGCCGCGCGCTGCACGAGCTCGCGGACCAGGCCGCGGTCGCGCTGCATGTAGAGCTGAAACCAGAGCGGCCCGCCGCTGACGGCCGCGACCTCTTCGATGGAACGGGTGCTGACCGTGGACAGGCTGTAAGGGAGGCCGGCGCGGGCCGCGGCGCGTGCGACGGCCAGCTCGCCCCGCGGATCGGCGATACGGGTGAACCCGGTCGGCGCCAGCACCAGCGGCATGCTGAGCGACTGCCCGAGCAGCGTGGTGCCGGTGTCGACCACGGACATGTCGCGGAGCACCCGCGGAGCGAAGCGCCGGCGGCGGAAGGCGGCGGTGTTGGCGTGCAGCGTCACCTCGTCCTCGGCGCCTCCGTCGATGTAGCCGAACACGCCGCGCGGCAGCCGGCGACGCGCCAGGCGGCGGAGCTCGGCGATGTTCACCGCCCTCCTGTGGAGCCGCTCGATCCGCGTACGGGCGCGGCGGCGGAAGCGCATCACCGAGCGCAGCGTCCTGAGCATGCCGGACCGGTCCTCGGGAAGCCTTAAGCGGCGCCCAGAAACCGCGCCAGGCGCGGCGTGTCCAGCGTGCGGGTAAGCCGGAACGAGCCGGCCGGCCCGTTGGGATGGCCCATGTAGATGAAGATGTGCTGCACGCCGGCCGCGGCATCGATGATCGCGCCCGCGGGGTGGAAGCCGTCGCCGTCCCGGTAGAAGCTGCCGCCGCGGCGGTACAGGGTCGCCTCCAGCCGCCACTCGGCCGACTCCCAGTCGGCCGGATCGATGCTCCACAGGTCGACGCGCATCTTCTCGCGCCTGGAGCGCACCACCTCCAGGCGGCCGGTCACCGGGTTGAAGTCCAGGTCGACCGTGTCGATGCCGCGGCGGTTGCGCATGTTGGTGCGCTCCGTCTCGACAGCGTCGCCGAGGGAGCGGAAGCGCATCTGCACGTGGTCGGTGCGGGTGATCTGGTCGCGGCCGATCACCCACAGGCTGCTGTCGTGGAGCAGGGCGGCCGGCTCGTGCTGCGCCGCCCAGTCTGGCAGGCGGTGGTCGATGCGTTCCCACGACCGCCCGCCGTCGCCGGAGCGGAGCACCACCAGGAACGGGCGGCCGTGATCGCCGGGAGCGTCCACGGCGTTCTGCGAGTAGTTGGCGCCCTCGGTGCCGGCCGGCACGTAGCCGACGGTGTTGCCGAAGGCCAGCAGGCCGTGCTCGGGATGGTCGATGATGCGGGGACCGAGGTAGACGATGTCGCCGGGGGTGGTGTCCTCCCGGAACGGCTCGCTCCGGTGCTCCCAGGTGACGCCTGAATCCTCCGACCGGAACGCGCCGTAGTTGCAGAGCACGACCACCGTGCCGTCGGAGGCCGTGCCGATGGCGTTGAGGTGCAGCTTGTACCCCTGCGTGCCGGGGTTGAACGGGCCGAACTTGTAGCGGTGCGACAGCGGCAGCTCGCCGCCGCGGTTGCGCTCGGCGCCCATCGCGTCGCGCAGGTCGTACGGCTCGCTCCAGGTGGCGCCGCCGTCGGTCGACCGGGTCGCCATGGAGAAGGTCGAGTCCGCGCCGCCGCGGCCTGCGCCCTTGGGGTTGTGGCCGGGGATGCGGCGGTGGATGACGACGATGGCGTCTCCGGCTGCGGTCGCCACCGGCCAGCCCATGTGGTCGTTGTCACCGAGGGGATTCACCGGCAGCACCACGGGCGCCAGCTCCATGAGCCCCTCGGCCCGCGCGCGCTCCAGCAGCGACACCTGCTCCGGAGAGGCGGCCATGATGCGGCGTTCCAGCTCGCGGTCAGCGTCGTTCGTCCGTGTCATGCGCCGATCGTATCAGCTTCGCTGGGTCTCGGGTCCGATCGTGCCGATAGGGTAGAGCATGAGGTTTCGCAGGATCCTGGTTGCGGGGATCGTGTCATGTCTTGCGTTCGCCGGCTGTGCGACCTGGATGGCGCCGGACGAGCAGATGGGTGTCGCTTCCTGGTACGGGCCGGGGTTCCACGGCAACAAGACCGCCAACGGAGAGGTCTACGACATGCACGCGCGCACCGCCGCGCATCGCACGCTGCCGTTCGGGACGCTCGTGCGGGTGACCCGGCTGGACACCGGCGCATCCACCGTCGTGCGCATCAACGACCGCGGCCCGCACGTCGAGGGTCGCGTCATCGACCTGTCGAACGGCGCCGCCAACGACCTCGACATGGTGAAGGCCGGCGTGGCGCGGGTCAGGCTCGACATCATTCACCTGCCCTGAGGGCAAAGAAAACCGCGCCCCGCTCGGAGCGAGGCGCGGTGATCACGTGAGCCGGATCGGCGTTTAGAAGAAGTCCGACCAGCGCGGCATCTTGGCGATTTCCGCCATCAGCTCGTCGCCGCCGGCTTCCATCCAGCGGGCGACGTAGTCGTCCCACTCCGCGTCGATGTCGATCTCGCCCGTGACCGCCTTGGCGAAGAACTCGGCGGCCATGGTCTGCAGCGCCTCGCCCCGGCGCCCCCGGACCTCGCGGAAGTCGGTCTCGTTGAAGATGTCGAAGTACTCGGTGGCGAACGTCTGCCCCTGCACGCGGTCGCCGAACAGGTGGTTGAGGATCCAGTCGGTCTGCTGCGGGGGATAGGTGAACGCGAAGCTCTCCACCGGGCTGTAGTTCGGGTAGTTGGTGGGAAAGCCGCCGCGTCCCGCCGCGCCCTCGGGCCGCTGGTCGGGGGGGATCCTGCGCGTCTGCGACTTGTACGGCTCGCCCGCCCACTCCCAGTGGACGCCTTCCTCGCCGTGGTTGTACTCCCACTGGATCCACAGGTCGATGCCCTCGTTCGTGCCGTCGTTGAGCCGGTACTTGGTGTTGACGATCTCCATGATCCGGGCCGTCTTGGCGTCGTCGAGGTTCTTGTTCATCACCTGCACCTGGCCACGCACGTACGAGGTGCCGTACATGCCGGCGAACTGCTCGCCGCGCGGTCCGATCGGCGCGAACATCACCAGCTCGACGCCGTTCGCCACGTCCTCGTCCGAGATCAGGTTGTCCGGCGGCCGCGCCGGCACCCGGCCGACGTAGTTGTAGTTGGAGTTGTAGACCCCGAACGCGCCGGTCGCCGCCTTCTCCCAGCTCGCGCCGCGGTCGATGGTGAAGAACTCGCTGTCGATCAGCCCCATGTCCCACCAGCGTGCCACCAGCTCCGTGAACTCCCTGAAGCGCGGGCTGACGTGGACGATGTACAGCTCGCCGTCGACGTAGTGGTTGCGGTCCAGGTTCGTGGTCGGCACGCCCAGCGCGCCCTGGATCGCCCCCCACGGCCACGAGCCATAGGGACCGCCCTGCGTGTAGGCGCCGTACGGGATCGTGTCGTTCTTGCCGTTGCCGTCCGGATCGCCGTCGCGGTAGGCGACCAGCAGGTTCTCCAGCCAGTCCAGGGTCAGCGCGTCGTTCTCGTAGTAGTGGATGCCGCGCGCCAGGAAGGTCTTGGTCTCGTCGTAGTCCGGCAGCTCCACGCCCAGCGCGTCCAGCCAGTCCTTGCGGGTGAACAGGTGGAACACCGATGCCATCGAGCCCTCGGCGATGGCGCCCATCGCCATCTGCTCGCCTTCCATGTCCGGCGCGCCATAGATCGTCCAGATCGCCGGGTAGCGCTCGTCCATGGCGCGCGCGTAGTCGGGCGCGTGGGTGCGCAGCATCTCCTCCGGGAGGCCGCGGATCACCTGGTCCTCGTACAGCGTCAGGGTGTTCAGGCAGCACGGCGCCCCGGTGTCCGGGAATTCGCCGGCGGCCACGATGATGCGCTCGCGCTCGCCGTCGAAGCGGGCGGTGCCGTCCAGGGTGATGGTGACGTTGAACATCTCCTCGAGCTGGCCGATCCACCACGATTCGTCGGGCGAGTCGCCCAGCCAGGTGATCTCCAGGTGGGCGTCCTCGGCGGCTGCCATCTCCTCTTCGCCGGTGGCCAGCAGTGCCGCGGGAACGGCCAGGGCCAGCACCAGCGCGATCGCTAGGGTCGTGTGTCGCATCTGTATTCCTCCTGTCGATGCGGATGTGTGCCGGCTCTCGCGGCCGGCGTGCAAGGTCGTTGTCCTCTGCGCATCCATGCTAACGGGAATCGCTCATCCTTTCAGCGAACCGATGAAGATGCCCTTGACCATGTGCCGCTGGATGAAGGGGTAGAGCAGGATGATCGGCCCGATGGTCAGCACCGTGATCGCCGCGCGCAGGGACGGCAGCGGCAGCAGGTCGACCTCCTCCTCGAACGACGCCATCTCCAGGCGCACGGCGGTCATGTCCTGCAGCATGCGGCGCAGCAGGAACCGCAGCACGTGCTTGTCGCGGCTCTTGGTGAAGAGCATGGCGTGGAACCACTCGTTCCAGTGCTGGACGGAGGCCCACAGCACCACCACGGCGATGACCGGGGCGGACAGGGGCACGACGATGCGGGCCAGTACCTGCAGGTAGTTGGCGCCGTCGATCAGCGCCGCTTCCTCGTAGGCCAGGTCGAGGGTCATCAGGAAGTTGCGCATGATCACGATGTAGAACCCGTTGGCCATCACCGGCAGCACCAGCGCCAGCCGCGTGTCCATCAGCCCCAGCTTGCGCACCACGATGTAGAGCGGGATCAGGCCGCCGCCGAAGAAGAGCGTGATCACCACGTACAGCGTCAGCGCCGTGCGCCCCGGCAGGTCGCGCTTGGACAGCGGATATGCCATCAGCATGGTGCAGGCCAGGGTGAGCACGGTGCCGAGCACGACGCGCAGGATGGAGTTGAGGTAGCCGACCCGGACGTTGCCGTAACTGGAGACCGAGTACTGGTAGGCGTAGGTCGACCAGTTGTCGTTCCAGAACTTGAATCCCAGGTGCACGAGCTCTTCCGGACCGGCGAAGGAGGTCAGGATCACCCGCCAGAAGGGGTAGACGATGGTGAAGCAGAACAGCAGCAGCACCGTATGTAAAGCTGAAATCAGAGCGGCCCGGTGCTTACCGCCGCCACCTCCTCGATGGAACGGGTGCTCACCGTGGACAAGCTGTAAGGCAGGCCGGCGCGGGCGGCGGCGTGCGCCACGGCCACCTCGCCCCGCGGATCGGCGATGCGGGTGAACGCGGTGGAGGCCAGCACCAGCGGGATGGACAGCGTCTGCCCCAGCAGTGTGGTGGCGGTCGACGACCGACATGTCGCGCAGGACCCGCGGCGCGAAGCGCCGGCGGCGGTAGGCCAGCGTATTGGCGCGCAGCGTCATCTCGTCCTCGGCGCCGCCGTCGATGTAGCCGAACACGCCACGCGGCAGGCGGCGCCGCGCCAGCAGGCGCAGATCGGCGATGTTGACCGCCTTCGCGCGCAACCGTTCGCTGCGGGTGCGCCCGCGGCGGCGGAAGCGCAGAACCGAGCGCAGGGTCTTGAGCATGCGCTCGCGGTCCGGGGAGTGCTACGCGGAGCGCAGGAACTCCGCCAGGCGCGGCGTGTCCAGCGTGCGGGTGAGCCGGAACGAGCCGGCCGGCCCGTAGGGGTGCCCCATGTAGATGAACACGTGCTGCACGCCGGCCGCGGCGTCGACGATGGCGCCGGCCGGATGGAAGCCGTCTCCGTCGCGGTAGCGGGTGCCGCCGCGGCGGTACAGGGTCGCTTCCAGCCGCCACTCGGCCGATTCCCAGTCGGCCGGATCGATGCTCCACAGGTCGACGCGCATCGCCTCGCGCTTGGAGCGCACCACCTCCAGGCGGCCGGTCACCGGGTTGAAGTCCAGGTCGACCGTGTCGATGCCGCGGCGGTCGCGCATGTTGGTGCGCTGCGTCTGCACCGGGTCGCCGGGTGCGCGGAAGCGCATCTGCACGTGATCGGTGCCGGTGATCTGGTCGCGGCCGATCACCCACAACCGGTCCTCGTGGAGCAGGGCGGCCGGCTCGTACTGCGCCGCCCAGTCGGGAAGCCGGTGGTCGACGCGCTCCCACGACCGGCCGCCGTCACCGGAGCGGAGCACGACCAGGAACGGGCGACGGTGGTCGCCGGGAGCGTCCACGGCGTTCTGGGAGTAGTTGGCGCCCTCGGTGCCGGCCGGCACGTAGCCGACGGTGTTGCCGAAGGCCAGCAGGCCGTGCTCGGGGTGGTCGATGATGCGGGGACCCAGGTAGACGATGTCGCCCGGAGTGGTGTCCTCCCGGAACGGCTCGCTCTCGTGCTCCCAGGTGACGCCTGCGTCCTCCGACCGGAAGGCGCCGTAGTTGCAGAGCACCACCACCGTGCCGTCGCGTGCCGTGCCGATCGCGTTGAGGTGCAGCTTGTAACCCTGCTTGCCGGGGTTGAAGGGGCCGAACTTGTAGCGGTGCGACAGCGGCAGCTCGCCGCCGCGGTTGCGCTCGGCTCCCATCGCGTCGCGCAGATCGTACGATTCGCTCCAGGTGCCGCCGCCGTCGGTCGAGCGGGTCGCCATGGAGAAGGTCGAGTCGGCGCCGCCGCGGCCGGACCCCTTGGGGTTGTGGCCGGGGATGCGGCGGTGGATGACGACGATCGCGCCGTCGACCGCGGTGGCTACGGGCCAGCCCATGTGGTCGTTGTCGCCGAGCGGGTTCACCGGCAGCACCACGGGCGCCAGCTCCATGAGCCCCTCGGCCCGCGCGTGCTCCAGCAGCGACAACTGTTGCGGAGAGGCGTCCATGATACGGCGTTCCAGCTCACGGGAGGCGTCGGTGGTCGGTGTCATGCGTGGATCGTATCAGATTCGCTAGGTCCCGGGGCCGATCATTCCTATAGGCTAGTGGTTGTTCAAGACGAAAGGATTGGGTTACGATGTATAGCGTAGACCACAGTCACACTGGGAGGGGTGATAGTGAAGAAGCTGTACATCATCGATCTGAGCGCGACGGAACGTAAGGAACTGACCGCGTTGGCGGAGAAAGGAACGGTGGCTGCCTACCGCCGCCGGCATGCCAAGATCCTCTTGCTGGCTGACCAAGGAAAAGATGGGCCTGCCTGCCGTGATCGCGAGATAGCGAGTGAGGTAGGGGTCACCCCGCAGAACGTCGAGAGGATTCGTAAGCGCTGTGTGCTGGAAGGGCTGGAAGCCGCCTTGGGGCGGCGCAAACGCAGCCGGGAACGGACTGCGGTACTGGACGGTGAGGGAGAGGCACAGTTGATCGCCATCGCCTGTAGCGACCCGCCGGCAGGGCGGGCGCGGTGGACGTTGCATATGCTGTGCGACGAGTTGAAGCGGCGCCGGATCGTGCGCTCGATTTCCCACGAGACGGTGCGCAAGGTGCTAAAAAAACAAGATCAAGCCGTGGCGACACGAGATGTGGTGCATCCCGCCCCAGGAGAACGCCGCCTTCGTATGCGGGATGGAGAACGTCCTGCAAGTGTATACCCGGCCGTACGATGCGTCCCATCCGGTGGTCTGCATGGATGAAACCACCAAGCAGTGCGTGCAGGAGATCCGGCCACCGCAGCCGATGCGTCCTGGCCATGCAGAGCGCTACGACGCCGAGTACCGGCGCAACGGAGTGGGGCATCTGCTGATGTACTACGCGCCGTTTGACGATTGGCGCCGCACCGACGTTGAAGCCGACCATACCGGGCCGACCTGGGCCGAAGGGGTGCGCCGGTTGGTGGAAGAAGACTTTCCGCAGGCGCAGCGGATCACGCTGGTGATGGACAACCTGAGCACGCACACCGGGGCGTCGCTGTACAAGACGTTCGAGCCGGCCAAGGCGCGCGCCTTGCTGGACAAGCTGGAGTTCGTGTATACGCCGAACCATGGGAGTTGGCTGAACATCGCTGAGTGTGAGCTCAGCGTGCTGGCGCGCCAATGTTTGGATCGCCGGATACCAGACATCGACTCCCTGCGCACCGAAGTAGACGCCTGGACCGAAGCGCGCAATCGGGCCAGCGGCCCAGTGCAGTGGCGCTTCACGACCGATGATGCTCGCATCAAGTTGCGTTATCTATACCCAACGGTTAGAGATTGACAGACCACTAGAACATGAAGTTCCGCGGGATACTGCTTGCGGGGATCGTGTCGTGTCTGGCGGTCGCCGGCTGTGCGACCTGGATGGCGCCGGTGGAGCAGATGGGCGTCGCGTCCTGGTACGGGCCGGGGTTCCACGGCAACAAGACGGCGAACGGAGAGGTCTACGACATGCACGCGCGCACCGCCGCGCACCGCACGCTGCCGTTCGGGACGCTCGTGCGCGTGACCCGGTTGGACACCGGCGCATCCACGGTCGTGCGCATCAACGATCGGGGACCGCACGTTGCCGGCCGAGTCATCGACCTGTCGAATGCCGCGGCCAACGACCTCGACATGGTGAAGGCCGGCGTGGCGCGGGTCAGGCTCGACATCATTCACCTGCCTTGAGGGCAAAGAAAACCGCGCCCCGCTCGGAGCGAGGCGCGGTGATCACGTGAGCCGGATCGGCGTTTAGAAGAAGTCCGACCAGCGCGGCATCTTGGCGATTTCCGCCATCAGCTCGTCGCCGCCGGCTTCCATCCAGCGGGCGACGTAGTCGTCCCACTCCGCGTCGATGTCGATCTCGCCCGTGACCGCCTTGGCGAAGAACTCGGCGGCCATGGTCTGCAGCGCCTCGCCGCGGCGTCCCGACACCTTGCGGAAGTCGGTCTCGTTGAAGATGTCGAAGTACTCGGTCGCGAACGTCTGTCCCTGCACGCGGTCGCCGAACAGGTGGTTGAGGATCCAGTCCGTCTGCTGCGGGGGATAGGTGAACGCAAATCTCTCCACCGGGTTGTAGTTCGGGTAGTTGGTGGGAAAGCCGCCGCGCGCGGCCGCGCCCTCGGGCCGCTGGTCGGGAGGGATCCTGCGCGTCTGCGACTTGTAGGGCTCGCCCGCCCACTCCCAGTGGACGCCTTCCTCACCGTGGTTGTACTCCCACTGGATCCACAGGTCGATGCCCTCGGTGGTGCCGTCGTTGAGCCGGTACTTGGTGTTGACGATCTCCATGATCCGAGCCGTCTTGGCGTCGTCGAGGTTCTTGTTCATGACCTGCACCTGCGGGCGCACGTAGGAGGTGCCGTACATGCCGGCGAACTGCTCGCCGCGTGGTCCGATCGGCGCGAACATCACCAGCTCGACGCCGTTGGCGACGTCCTCGTCGGAGATCAGGTTGTCGGGCGGCCGCGCCGGCATCCGGCCGACGTAGTTATAGTTGGAGTTGTAGACTCCGAACGCGCCGGTCGCCGCCTTCTCCCAGCTCGCGCCGCGGTCGATGGTGAAGAACTCGCTGTCGATCAGCCCCATGTCCCACCAGCGCGCGACCAGCTCCGTGAATTCCCGGAAGCGCGGGCTGACGTGGGCGATGTACAGCTCGCCGTCCACGTAGTGGTTGCGGTCCAGGTTCATGGTCGGCACCCCCAGCGCGCCCTGGATCGCCCCCCACGGCCAGGAGTTGTAGGGCGAGGCGCCCTGCGTGTAGGCGCCGTACGGGATCGTGTCGTTCTTGCCGTTGCCGTCCGGATCGCCGTCGCGGTAGGCGACCAGCAGGTTCTCCAGCCAGTCCAGGGTCAGCGCGTCGTTCTCGTAGTAGTGGATGCCGCGTGCCAGGAAGGTCTTGGTCTCGTCATAGTCCGGCAGCTCCACGCCCAGCGCGTCCAGCCAGTCCTTGCGGGTGAACAGGTGGAACACCGACGCCATCGAGCTCTCGGAGATGGCGCCCATCGCCATCTGCTCGCCTTCCATGTCCGGCGCCGCGTAGATCGTCCAGATGGCCGGATAGCGCTCGTCCATGGCGCGTGAGTAGTCGGGCGCGTGGGTGCGCAGCATGTCCTCGGGGAGGCTGCGGATCACCTGGTCCTCGTACAGCGTCAGGGTGTTCAGGCAGCACGGCGCCCCGGTGTCCGGGAACTCGCCCGCGGCCACGATGATGCGCTCGCGCTCGCCGTCGAAGCGGGCGGTGCCGTCCAGCGTGATGGTCACGTTGAACATCTGTTCGAGCTGGCCGATCCACCACGACTCGTCGGGCGAGTCGCCCAGCCAGGTGATCTCCAGGTGGGCGTCCTCGGCGGCGGCCATCTCTTCTTCGCCTGATGCCAGCAGTGCCGCGGGAACGGCCAAGGCCAGCACCAGCGCGATCGCTACGGTTCTGTGTCGCATCTGTGGTCCTCCTGTCGATGCGGGTGTGTGCCGGCCTGGGCGGCCGGCGTGCAACGTCGTTGCTGTTCAGGGTCCCATGCTACAGGAATCGCTCAGCCTTTCAGGGAGCCGATGAAGATGCCCTTGACCATGTGCCGCTGGATGAAGGGGTAGAGCAGGATGATCGGCCCGATGGTCAGTACCGTGATCGCGGCGCGCACCGACGGCAGCGGCAGCAGGTCCACCTCCTCCTCGAACGACGCCATTTCCAGGCGCACGGCGGTCATGTCCTGCAGCATGCGGCGCAGCAGAAACTGCAGCACGTGCTTGTCGCGGCTCTTGGTGAAGAGCATGGCGTGGAACCACTCGTTCCAGTGCTGGACCGACGCCCACAGCACCACCACGGCGATGACCGGCGCCGACAGCGGCACGACGATGCGGGCCAGCACCTGCAGGTAGTTGGCGCCGTCGATCAGGGCCGCCTCCTCGTAGGCCAGGTCCAGGGTCATCAGGAAGTTGCGCATGATCACGATGTAGAAGCCGTTGGCCATCACCGGCAGCACCAGCGCCAGCCGCGTGTCCATCAGCCCCAGCTTGCGCACCACCAGATAGAGCGGGATCAGCCCGCCGCCGAAGAACAGGGTGATCACCACGTACAGCGTCAGCACCGTGCGGCCCGGCAGGTCGCGCTTGGACAGCGGATATGCCATCAGCATGGTGCAGGCCAGGGTGAGCACGGTGCCGAGCACGACGCGCAGGATGGAGTTGAGGTAGCCGACCCGGACGTTGCCGTAGCTGGAGACCGAGTACTGGTAGGCGTAGGTCGACCAGGTGTCGTTCCAGAACTTGAAGCCCAGGTGCACGAGCTCCCCCGGGCCGGCGAAGGAGGTCAGGATCACGCGCCAGAAGGGGTAGACGATGGTGAAGCAGAACAGCAGCAGCACCGTCACGTTGAGGACGCTGAACGCCGACTCCCCGACCGTGCGCCGCCGCAGCCAGGAGCCGCCGCGGCCGGCAGCGGGCGCGGCCGGCGTCAGCTCACCAGATGCCATACTGGTTGTACCGCTTGATGATCAGGTTCGCGCCCACCAGGAGCGTCACGCCGATCACGTTCTTGAACAGGCCGACCGCCGTGCCGATGCCGAACTCGCCGCGCAGGATGCCCACCCGGTACTCGTAGGTGTCGAGGATGTCCGCCACCTCGTACACCAGCGGGTGGTACAGATTGAATATCTGATCGAAGCCGGCGTTGAGCAGCCGGCCGATCTGCAGGATGAACACCACGGTGATCACCGGCACCAGCGACGGCACCGTGATGTGCCAGGCCATGCGCACGCGGCCGGCGCCGTCCAGGGCGGCCACCTCGTACAGCTCCGGGTCGATGGTGGAGATCGCCGCGAAGTAGATGATGCTGCCCCAGCCGATCGCCTGCCAGATGTGGGTCATCACCAGCATCGCGCGGAAAAACTGGGGATCGGCCAGCAGGTCGGGTACCCGTTCGGCACCGAAGAGGGTGGCGAAGAAGAGCGGCACGCCGCGCTGCGGGGAGAGCAGCTCCTCGATGATGCCGGCCAGCACCACCCACGACATGAAGTGGGGCAGGTAGGAGATCGACTGGATCGTGCGCTTCAGCGACGAGGTGTGGATCTCGTTGATCAGGATCGCCAGCAGGATCGGCGCCGGAAAGGCGAAGATGATCTTGAGGACGCTGATGATGATGCTGTTGCGCACGATCCTGGGGAAGAACGGGTCGGTGAACAGGTCGCGGAAGTGCTGGAAGTCGTTCCAGGGGCTGCCCAGGATCCCCAGGTTGTACTTGAAGTCCTTGAACGCCAGCAGGATCCCGTAGATGGGGATGTAGTGGAAGACGAGCAGCGCCGCGACCGGGATGACGCAGAACCCGTAGAGCATCAGGTAGCGGCGCGCCCGGCGAAGGCGCTCGCTGCGCAGCGCGCGGAGGGTCCTGCGGTCGAGTGTGCTGGCCGTGCTCATGACGGAAGGGGAGGGCGGATCACCCTTTCTACGGGCGTGCGCCGGTACTGTCAACACGGGTTGCGTCTGGCATGCGTGTCCGCGGTCGGGTACGGTTGCCCGCGATGACGGAATCGGAGTGGTGGCGGCTGGTGCCCGAGGAGTGGCGCGAACGCCCCGAGTTCGCCTGGGTTGCCGACGATCCGGCGCTGCCGCGCGTGCTGCTGCTCGGCGACTCGATCTCGATGTCCTACACGGCGCCGGTGCGCCGGCTACTGGCCGGCGCGGCCTGCGTGCATCGCCCGCCGGCCAATTGCCGGTCGACCCGCCACAGCCTGTCCGAGCTGGACGGCTGGCTCGGCGACGGCCGGTGGCCGGTCATCCACTGCAACTGGGGTATCCACGACATCACCCAGGTGCAGGCGGCGGGCATCCAGCAGGTCGGGATCCGGGAGTACGAGCACAACCTGGAGACGCTGTTCGACCGGCTGGCGGCGACCGGCGCGGCGCTGATCTGGGCGACCACGACGCCGGTTCAGGAGGGCACGCCGTCGCGATCGCCCGCCGACGTGGTGCGCTACAACCAGGCCGCCGCGCGGATCGTCGCGGCGCGTGGGATCGTCGTGGACGATCTGTACGCGCTGGCGCTGCCTCGCATGACCGAGCTGCAGCCGCCGCGCAACGTCCATTTCACCGAGGCCGGAGCCGAAGTGCTGGCTGCCCTGGTCGCCGACTCGATACGGGACGCGCTGCAGGCGGCGCACGTGAATACAGGAGAAACGAAGTGAACGACCTCAGAATCGGAGCGCAGCTCTTTACCGTGCGCGGCCATACCGACACCGCCGCCGACGTGGCGGAGACGTTCGCGAAAGTGCGCGCCGCCGGCTACTCCGGCGTGCAGGTGTCAGCTTTCGGTCCGGTCGATCCGGCCGACGTGGCGCGACTCGCCTCCGAGCACGGGCTGGAGATCGCCGCGACGCACTTCGGGTGGGACGAGTTCCTCACCGATCTGGACCGCATGATCGACGTCCACCAGGGCTGGGGGTGCCGGCACGCGGCCATCGGCGGGTTGCCCGATGAGTACCGCGAAGCCGGAGGAATCGAGCGCTTCGCCGCGGAGCTGGGCCCGGTCGCCGAGCGGCTGGCCGCGGCCGGCATCGACTTCTCGTACCACAACCACAATCACGAGCTGGTTCGGTCCGGCGGCCGCACGTGGCTGGCCGAGCTGTACGACGGCGTGCCGGCGGCGGCGCTGAAGGCGGAGCTGGACGTCTACTGGCTGGTGGCCGGCGGCGCCGACCCCGTGCAGTGGATCGAGGATCTGAGCGGCAGGCAGACCATCGTCCACTTCAAGGACATGGCTATGGCGACGGACCGCACTCAGCGCTTCGCCGAGGTGGGCGAGGGCAATCTCAACTGGCCGAAGATCGTGGCCGCCTGCCGGGCAGCGGAAATCGAGTGGGCGTTCGTGGAGCAGGACGACTGCTACGGGCAGGACCCGTTTGCGTGCTTGGCCACGAGCTACCGCAACCTGAGCGGCATGGGGCTGAGGTAGCGTACGGCTCCCCGGAACCGACTCACGATCCGGCGCGCGGCTCCTCCTGGCGGGATGCTGTCACGGCGGAGGCGTGCGCCAGCTCCCAGCCGTGGAACACCACCGCCAGGCCGGTGAAGCGCACCGCCGGATACTGCCGTGCCAGCCGCGCGTCGGCCACGTAGCGCCGCACCTGCGCCTCCGCCTCCTGCGCCGCCCCCGCCACGCGCGTCTCGCTCGCGGCCTCACCGCGCTTGACGTACTTCAACTCGATCACGTAGCCGTGGCGCATGCCGGTGTAGCGCTGTAGGTGCGGCTCCAGGCAGAGGTCCGCGTAGCCGCCGCCCAGCTCCCGCTCGGTGTGGAACACGAAGTGCTCGGTCGCGCTCAGGTAGGCGGCCAGGAATCCCTGGATCACCTTTTCGCCGTCGATGTAGTCGCGGATCGACGTCTGGCCGGCGATCGCGGCGCTCAGGAACTCCAGCACCGGCCGCCACGCGCCCCGGTACGCCATTTCGTGCACCAGCCGCTCGAACGTGAACAGATCCACGGAGAACACGCCCACGTCGCGGTAGCCGTCGCGCAGGTAGCCGTACATCAGCCGCCGCACCGTCTGGTTGGGAATCGCCAACCGCGGCACGTCGTCGCGCACCTCGCGGATGCTCAGCAGCCCGAAGTAGTGCAGCAGCGACACGAAGTTCTCCCGCTGGGTGAGCAGCGCCAGCGGAAAGCCGTCCTGGACTTCGGTGTCCACCCAACCTTCGCCGATCAGGTGGCGCAGCAGGTCGAAGTTGCCGTTGAGCTGCCGGTTGACCGTCAGCAGGTGGCGCAGTTTGCCGTAGTCGATGCGCACGTTGCGGTCGATCAACTCGTCCGGCGCCCCCCGGTGCGGAACCGACGCCTTCACGTAATAGAGCACCATGTCGGTGTTGTACACGGCCTGCTGCGCCCGCTTGGCGAAGCGGTAGCCGTCGTACCACTCGCTCATCAGCGCCAGCGCCTCGTCCACGTCCTGTTCGAGCACGCCGTGGTCACGGTAGGTCTCCAGAACGCCGCGCACCTCCGCGGCGGTGAAGCCGAGCAGCTCGTTGAACTCCGGCCTCAGGCTGACGTTGGCGCCGATGTTGAATCCCGATGTGACGTCGTCCATGGTGATCGGCGACACGCCGGTGATGAACAGCCGCTCGATGCCGCCGCCGTGGCCGGCGCCGGCCTTGAGGGTGGCGAAGAAGCTGCGGTAGAAGCCGCCGCCATGGGTGAACGACTCGTATGCCTCGGCGCCGCGGTAGGCCAGTATCGTGTTGGCGAAGTTGTCGTACTCGTCGATCAGCACGTATAGCGGGATGCCGTGGTCGCCGGCGTACGCGAACAGCTCGTTCAGCCTCCCGTCGATCGCGTCGGGAGTCAGGATGCGATCGATCGCCGCGTCCGGAAACAGGTCCCCATTCCGTTCCAGCGTGGCGCGGAGCCTCGTGAGGCAATAGGTCTCGAACCGTTCGCGCAGGGTCTCCAGCGTGTCGTCGAACGCGGAGAAGTCGAAGTGCAGGATCACGTAGCGATTGCGGTCGGGCGTCGGGTGCCGCGCGATGTCGGTGCCGCCGAAGATCGCCTGGAAGCGGTCGGCGCGGGTGCGGTCGTAGTAGCAGGCAAGCAGCGCCAGCCAGCACGACTTGCCGAAGCGGCGCGGGCGGATCAGGAAGGCGAACCGCTCCTGCTCCAGGTCGTGCAGGAAACGGGTCTTGTCGACGTACAGGGTGCGCTCGCGGCGCATCGACTCGAAGTCTGCCCATCCGTACGGTATCTGTGGGTATGCGGTGCTCAGTTCCCTGCCCTCCTACCGGCGGTAGTAGCGCGCGACCGTCTCCTCCACCTTGGTCTTGGCCTCGATCAGCGCCGGGCGGCCGGTCCGGTTGACCTCGGCGGCGCGCCGGATCGCCGGGCCGAGCTGGTCCGGGGTCGTGACGATCTCCGCGTGAGCGCCCAGCCCCTCGGCGATCTTGGCGTAGTCGCCGCCCAGGGCGTTGGTGCCGTAGCGCTCGCTGGTGTAGGGCATGTAGGAGTCGTAGTGGGTCATGACGCCGTTGTTGAGCACCACGGTCATGATGCCGATGCCGTTTCTCGTCGCGGTCTCGATGTCCAGGCCGGCCATCCCGAAGGCGGCGTCGCCCATCACGTTGACCACCTGCCGCTCGGGCGCGGCCAGCTTGGCCCCGAGCGCCAGGCCGAGGCCGTAGCCGAGCTGCGTGGACTTGCCCCAGCCGATGTAGGAGTGGGGCGTGTCGGCCGGCCAGAACGGCACGAACTGCTCGCGCGGGTAGCCGGAGTCGTGGGTGACGATGGCGTTGCGCGGGTCGATGGCGCGGGTAAGCTCGGTGAGCACGCGGTACGGGCTGATCGGCACCTCGTCCGAGTGCAGGTGCGGCGTCCAATCCTGCATGAACTCCGCGCGGACCTTGGCCACCTCTCCGGCGACGCCGTCGCGCCCGGTGGGTCCGTCGGGCCCCGCCTGGCGTCGTACCTCCTCGGTCAACTGCCCGAGCACCAGCCGGGCGTCGCCGATCGCCCCGTAGTCGATCGCGTGCTCCTTGTTCAGGTCCTCGATGGCGTTGGTGACCTGGGCCAGGGGCACCCCGGCCGGCAGTGGCGCGTTGAACGTCGTGGTGGTGAAGCCGGCGCCGACCCCCAGCACGAAGTCCGCCTGCTCCAGGAAGCGGTGCGCCATCAACGTGGCGGAGTTGGCGCCGGTCCCCAACGAGAGCGGATGGCTCTCCGGGAAGGCGCTCTTGCCGGCCAGCGTGGTCAGCGCCGGGATGCGGGTCAGCTCCGCGAACTCGATCAGCTCCCGGTACGCCTCCGCGTAGTGGACGCCCTGGCCGACGTACAGGACCGGCGCCTTGGCCTTGAGGAGAGCCGTCACCAGATCGCGTACGTCGTCGGGGTCGGCGGTGGAGCGGTTCACCTTGACCGGCCGGTAGTCCAGGTCGTCGCCGTACTCGGCGGTGCCCAGGTCGGAGGGGATCTCGACCAGCACCGGCGCCGGCCGGCCGTGCTTGAGCCGGGTGAACGCCGTGCGGAAGTGGCCGGGGACCTGCGCGGGGTCGGCCAGGTAGCCGCACCACTTGGTGATGCCGCCGTAGTGGTCGACCGCGTCGAAGCCGGGGTGGGCGCGCATCCGGTTGCGTTCGGCGCCTCCGGGCAGGACCAGCAGCGGGACGTTGTCCGCGAAGCCCTGCGCCACGCCGCCGAAGGCGTTCTCGGCGCCGGGGCCGCGCTGCATGGTGAACACGCCGATGCGGCGCCCGTTCATGACGCGGCTGTAGCCGTCGGCCATGTTCACGCCGGCCCGTTCCTGGCGCGTGATGATCGGCCTGATGCCTTCCCTGCCGGCGGCCTCGATCAGGTTCTGCATCGGAAAGGCGGCCATCCACTCCACGCCCTCGGCCTTGAGGATCTTCGCTATCGCGGCATCACAGTCCATGCGCGCATGCTAACGGGTCGGCCGAGGGTTGTCCGTCTCGAGGCAGGGAGCGATTCGACAACTGATGGCGTTGATCGCGATGGACTCATGCCGCATCCTCGAATCGGAGATGGGAGCCCATGGCACGCATCACGATTCGTAACCTCGACGACGGGGTCATACGACGCCTGTGGGTGCTGGCGGCCGAGCACGGCCACTCGATGGAGGAAGAGGCACGGCACATACTGCGTGCCGCGCTGGTAGAGCGATCTCCGCAACCGGCCAGGCTTGCAGGTGCCATCCATGCCCGTTTCGCGTCCCTGGGCGGCATGGAGCTCGAAACGCCGCCGCGTGAGCCGATGCGCGAGCCGCCCCGGTTCGACTGAGTCCGCCCCCGCGGCGACGTTCCGATGATCCTGCTCGACACCAACGTGGTCTCGGAGTTGATGCGTCGCACGCCCGAGCCGGTGGTCGTCGCATGGCTCGATGCCCAAGACGCCTCCGCGGTCTATATCTCCGTGATCACGGAGGCGGAGCTCCGATATGGAGTCGCGATACTGCCCGAGGGTCGACGTCGGACTCGGCTGGCCGCCGAACTCGACAAGACGCTGGAAGAAGAGCTCGGACGGCGCGTGTTGCCCTTCGACCGCGCGGCTGCCCGTTCATTCGCGGCGATCGGAGCCGCACGCAGGGCCGCCGGCATACCGATCAGCCACGCCGACTGCCAGATTGCAGCCATCGCCCGCAGTCGGGGGGCACGTGTTGCAACGCGGAGTGACGGAGATTTCGAGCACTGCGGGATCAAGGTGATCAACCCGTGGCCGGCTCCGGCCGATCCTGATGAGGCTTCTGCGGCCTCTTTCACGTGACGCGATGAACGCGCAGCCGACGCCGCCGTGGCGCTGTGCTGCACGACGCTCGCCGCCCTTCCCTCCTACCGTTGCCGCACGGAGGTGAATGCCTTCATCGAGGAGCAGTGACTCCGGTTCAAGGGATGGTGAGCTCGACAGACTGCAGCACACCCGTACCGCTCTCGGGATCGGCGAGCTGGACGTAGGTGGCCACGAAGCGGCCGGGCTCGTCGTCGATCGGGGCAAGCGTCGGGCAGGTGGCGAGCTGCGCAGGGTCAGGCGTGAGCAGGCGGGGCCGGTCCCAGCGCAGTCCGTCCGCGGAGGTGGCGACCGACAGCCGTGTGCGGTCGCGGCCGTCGCCGCGGCGGCTGTGATGGTTCCAGGCAACCAGCAGGCCGGCGCCGGGAATCAAGGTCAGAGCGAGGGGCGACTCCGGAGCGATCAGAGTGGTGACTTCCGTCGGCGTGGACCACGTCGAGCCGCCGTCGGCCGATTCGCTGCGGTAGATGCGGTGGGTGGAGGTGGCGGCCAACAGGAGCAGCTTCCCCTGGCCGACCTCTGCCACCGCGGGGTAACGGAGGCCGGCGCCCGGGCCGGGCAGCATTGGTCCGAGCCGCTGCCAGGTGGCTCCGTCGTCGGTTGAGGTCAGCAACCCCGCCTCTGAGCCGAGGGTGAACGGCAACAGCAGGGCGTCCCGCGCCTGCGCCAGCCGACCGTTGGCGAGCCGCAGGTTCGGATTCAGAACCGGGACCATCCGCGGCGGCGACCAGGCGGCGGCGGTGCCGGCACGCGCCGGATCGGGACATGCCGCCATCGCCACAGTCGTAGCGTCCGCGGGCATCAGCACTTGGTAGACCAGGAGGATCACCCCGGAGGGCAGGCGCGCCAGGCTCGGTGCCGTGGCGCCGAGCGCGCCGCGCGGCAGAGGCAGCGCCGCGGGCCGGGACCAGCGACGTCCATCCCTCACCGAGATCGACAGCGGCGGCCGGTCGGCGGCGATCGCAGCCAGCAGCCTTCCGCCGGGAAGCGAAACCGCATCGCCGGACCGGGCCGTCTGTGCGATCGGTTCCGGCGCGGCCGTCTGCACGGCCGTCACGGGCCGCGTGGCCGGCCGCTCGGTCGAAGCCGAGGCCGGCACCGCGTATCTGCGATCCTCGGGCAGCAGGTAGAAGAAGCCGCCGCTCCGCTCCACGCGGGCCGCGCCGTGGTGCGCGGCACCGGCGAACCGCACGGCGTGCAGGCGCAGCTCCTTGCCGGGGTCGGTCGACTCGTGCGGGTCTTCCCCGAAGCGAAGCTGGTCACCGGGGCGGAAGCCGCGGATCAGGAGCTCGTCGCCGTCGTGCTCCTTGAAGCTCCGGAACGCGAGCAGCCGCGGCTCGGGACCGCGCTCGGCGCCGAAGTCGATGACGTGCGGGCCAAGGCCGAGCGTGCGGCTGGTGGCCACGTCCAGGTCGAAGCCCGGCTCCCAGCAGCCGGTGCGCAGCGCCAGCGCACCGGTCTGCGACACCATCAGCTTCAGGTCACAGGCGACCGCACGGACGTGCGGGGTGGCGACGATCAGCGTGCCGCCGGGGTGCGCGCCGAAGCGCGGGGCGGCGACCTCGACTCGAAGCGGAGCCGCCAGATGCAGGGTGCCGTCGGCGACCTGCAGGGCGACCGGCTTGCCCAGGAGCCGGTCCGCGCCGGTCAGGACCAGCGTGCCGGGGCCGCCCAGCGTGACCGCTGCGCTCGGGTTGCCCAGATCCACTTCGACGCGGGCCACCGCGACGCGCGCGTCGACGTTCACGACTCCGGCCACCGGGCGGTCGAAGCACGCCCGTTCGTCCGGGAGCGGCGGGCGGCCGGCGTCCCAGCATCTGCCGTCCTGCCAGCGCCCGCCCCGGGGAGCCGTCCAGCGCACGGCAGGCGGGGTCTGCCGGCCGGGCGTCACTCCTGGGCCAGGAACGTGAAGGAGTAGAGGTCGGCGTCGCGCAGGAAGAAGTGCAGCACCCGCCAGTCGCCGTCCCCTTCGGGCCCGGCCACGCGTGGGTTTCCTCCCCAACGCACCACGTGCTGTACCGAGTCGCCCGTGAACGGGTCGCAGGCGTCGCGGCTGCATGGCTCGATCACCGCGTCGCGGCGGTCGGCCACCTCGACCCGGATCGAGCCGCCGGGGCGGCAGCGGGCGTTGATCGCCAGCCGGCGGCCGGGGCTCAGCACCGGCTGGGTGACGACGATCCCCTCGCGCACGGCGTTGGCAGACAGCGAGGCGAAGCCGTGGCGGCGCAAGGTCACCAGACCCAGCCCGCCGGACGTGCCGGCGGGATTGCGAGCCTCGTCATGGTCCAGCTCCTCGTTCGGCCCGGCCAGGAACCAGTCGTGGTGGTAGTTGAAGCCGCCCTGGTAGAACCAGTGCTCGTCGCCGACGTCGATCGGCTGGCTGAACAGCGACGTCATCCAGGTGTCCCAGTGGCCGGGGCCGCGCGGCGCCAGGAACGGCTGCCGCTTGGCGGCCGGGCGCCAGCGCAGGCCGTCGCGGCTCTGCAGGAGCTGCACCTCCATGGTGTTGTCCACCCTGCGGAACAGTCCCGCCGTGCCCAGGTGCTGGTGGCCGATGCGGAACTGCGACAGGCCGTAGTACCCCTCGTCCAGGCCGTCCTCGTCGTCGTCCGGCACCGCGATCAGCAGCGGCTCGCTCCAGTGGATGAAGTCGTGGCTGCGGCTCTGCCACACGCGCCGCTTGTTCTGGGACAGGGGATCGTGCGGCCGATGCGGAAACAGGAAGCCGTGCGCGCGATAGGGATGGCGCAGGTTCGCCGCGCCCGGCAGTCCGCCGATGTGGGCGCGGATGTTGACCACGAACTCGCGCGAGTGCTCGTCGTACCAGAGGATGTTGACGTCGCCGGGATTGCCGCCGCGGCTGCCGAAGGTGGGCCGCTCCGGGTACAGGGTCCAGTGGATGCCGTCCGGCGAGTGCACGGCGGTCGTGACGCGGTTGCGGACCTCGCCCTCGAACCAGATGCGGCGGAGCATGCCGCGGAAGCGCTCCTCCGGGCGCGGCGGATACGGGTCGCGCACGACGGTCATGGCGTGGGCGTCGCCGAAGTCGCGGCCGCCCAGCACGATGTTGGTGCGCCGGCCGTCGATCGTGCGCACGTCCAGCTCCGGCTTCTCCCAGTGCACGCCGTCGGCGCTCTGCGCGTACAGCAGCGTGGCGCTCATGGAGAAGTTGGCCGGCGGCCGGCTGCCGGGAGACTCGCCCTTGCGGGGATCGCCTTCCTGGTCCTGGTACCAGCACTTGAACAGCCCGTCCTCCGGGTCGCGGATCAGGGTGGTGGAGCCGTAGTAGGCGATCCACAGCCGGTGCTCCCAGGGCCGGTCCTCGGTGAACAGCGGGCCGTCCTGGTAGCGCTGCGGCGCATGCCAGCGCCGCGTGGCATCCTGGACGGAGGCGACCAACATGTTGTCGACGAAGAGCTGCGGCTCCAGACCGGCCGCCAGCAGGGTGCTGTCCCACGCGTGCTCGTGCATGCCGGCAGTGTGGCCTGTTGCCGGCCTGATGTCATGATGGGGAGACGGAGGTAGCGACATGCCTGACCGATCCGCGTACCGAAACGAGGTTCACGCCGTCACGGCGGCGCCGTGGAGCCACGCGCAACCGCGCAACGACCACCAGCTCGTCTTCCCGCTCGCGGGCGACCGGCTGCTGTTCGTCTGGTGCGCCTACTACGTGCGGCGGCCCAGCGCGATCGGCCGGACGCCGTTCGCGGAGGACGCCGGTTTGCTCGACGACGCGCCGTGCCAGATCTCCGCGCGCGTGTCGTCCGACCGAGGGCGGACGTGGAGCGGCGTGATGACGCTGCAGGAGAACCACGGGGCGAGCAACGTCAAGCACCCCAACCTGCTGCGCCTGCCGGGCGGGCGCATCCTGTTCTCCTACACCGAGCGCGACGCGGAGGCGCAGCGGCTGCGCGTGCGCTTGCGGGTTTCCGACGACGAGTGCGAGACCTTCGGTCCGTCGCGCGACATCACGCCGGGCCCCGGCTGGTACTTCACCAACGCCGACCACATCCTGCGGCACAGCTCGGGGCGGATCATCCTGCCGTGCCACGCCGGGCCGATCTACGGCAAGGGCAATCACTGGCAGGCGTTCTGCCTGTACTCCGACGACGAGGGCGAGACGTGGCGGGAGAGCCGGGTGAAGATGGATCTGCCTAAGCGCGGCGCCGAGGAGCCGGCGGTGATCGAGCGGCGCGACGGCTCGCTGCTGGCGCTGCTGCGCACCTCGCTGGGCAAGCTGTACCGGGGCCGGTCGACCGATGGAGGCGAGACCTGGAGCACGCCCGAGGCGACCGAGCTCGACTCGCCGTCGGTGGCCACCTGCATGAAGCGCATGCCGGGCGGCGACCTGCTCCTGATCTGGAACGACACGCCGCCTTACGCGATGTCGATCCCCGGCTCGGGGCTGACGCACCAGCCGCGCAATCCGCTGCGCAGCGCGATCTCGGAGGACGACGGGGAGACGTGGCGCAACCGGCGCACCATCGAGGACCGCTTCGGCTACGACAACGCCTATCCGTCGGTCACGTTCTTCGGCGACGAAGCGCTGGTCGGCTACTACACGACGGTGAAGTCGGGCGTGCGAGGCATGCTGGGCGAGGTGAAGCTGAAGATCTATCCACTCGCCTGGTTCTCCCAAGCGGAGCCACGCCCGGAGCTGTGACGGTCCTCGTCACCGGTGCAAGCGGGCGCATCGGACGCCACGTCACCGAACGGCTGCTGGCCGATGGCCGCGCGGTGCGGGCGCTGGTCCTGCCGGGTGACCCCCGCCGGCCCCTGATCGAGCGGCCGGGTGTGGACTTCGTCGAGGGTTCTCTGGCGGACGAGGCGTCGCTGCGGAGGGCGGTCGACGGAGCCGATGCGGTCATCCACCTCGCGGCCGCGCTCACGACCCGCAACCACGTCGACGATGAGTATTTCGAGACCAATGTGGCGGGGACCTACCGGCTGCTGTCCGCGATCAGGGACCGTGGCGGTCAGGTCGGCCGTTTCCTGTACATCAGTTCGGACGCCGTCTACTGGTCCGGTGGTGCCGTCCCGGCCGAGTACCTGCCCGTGGACGAGGAGCATCCGCGGCGGCCGGGGTCGGTCTACGGTGCGTCCAAGGTGGCGGCCGAGGAGATCGGCCTGGCGTTCTGGCGGGCCCATGGCTTCCCGGTCACGGTCGTGCGGCCGAGCGCGACCGCCGACGCCGCGGAGCTCGTCGATGCGAACAGTGTGTTCGGAGCACGGATGTTCGTCGCGCCGGCGATCCGCGCCATGGAGAGCTCCCGGTCGGGCGTCCCGGACGCGGACCTGCTCGCGGCCCTGCGCACGCATGACGACGGCCGGCCGCGGCTGTTCGTCACGGCGGACGCGGAGGGACGGACGGCCAGGATGAGCCTGAACGACGCGCGCGACGCCGCGGCCGGGATCGTGGCAGCGCTCGACAGCCCGGACGCGGTCGGCAGGGCGTTCAATGTCGGGCCGGCCGGCCCTCACGACGAGGCCGAGCTGCTGCACTACCTCGGGGAGCGGCTGCACGTGCCCGTCGTCGTGATCCGGACCCCGCGCGCACGGCCGAGCTGGGTGGTATCGAGTGAACGGGCAGGGCGTGTCCTGGGCTACCGGCCCACGCGGACCGTGTTCGATATGGTGGACGAGGCCCTGGCGGGCGAAGGAGGCGGACCATGAGCACACCGGCCGAGCATGAGAACTGGTGGACGACCGAAACCTGCCTGGCGGCAGTGGCTCGCGGGCACGACCTGGGGACCGCGGACGACTCCAGGAGGATCGGCCGGTACCTCGCGGCGCGACGGCGCGGAACCGACTGGCTGCTGGAGCGGATGCGTCCCGACGGTGCGCTCGGGGATCCGGGCGCCGGGTTCGAGTACTACCGGGCGCCGTGGACGTTCGGCCTGGTTGGCGAGGTGGAGGCCGCGCACGCGGTATGCGGCTTCGTCCGGCGCAACCTGGTGACGCCCGACGGGAGGATCGACGGCCCGCTGCGTGTCGTCCGGACCGACTGGGCCTACCGGGACGCCACCTTCATCCTGGGGGCTCAGCAGATCGGCGAGTACGACCTGTCCTACCGCCTTCTCGACGAGCTGCTGCGCTGGCAGGACCCGGCCAGCGGCGCATTCTCCAACGACCGTCTCCCGGACGGATCGATGTCGGACGACATGGATGTCCCGTATGCGTGCGGCCCCGGCTTCGCGGCCCTGGCGGTGGGCCGGTTGGACGCGGCGCGGCGGGTCGCCGGCTTCCTGCGCACGATCTGGGATGCGCAGACACTGGACGCCGAAGGCGGGCTCCCCAGCCGGTTCTACTCGTTCTGGTCGCGCTCGCGCCAGCGGCCCATCGTGGAGTCGGACCCCGACTTCAAGGCCGACATGGTCGTCGAGAACGGCGCGGACCGGATGCAGCGCTGGACGGTGGGCGGCATCGGCGCGGGCTTCCTCTGCCGGCTCTACCTGGCCGATCCCGACCCGGCGTACCTCGATCTGGCCCGGCGCTACCAGGCGTTCTCGATGGCCGCCACCGATGCCCAGTTCAAGTACCCCTCGGTCTGCAAGTCGAGCTGGGGCAGCGCCCTGCTGTACCAGGTGACCGGCGAGCAGCGTTACCGCCGCTGGGCGATGCGGATGGGCGACTGGTACGTGGCGACTCAGGAGGAGGCCGGGTACTGGCACCCCTGGGTGGAGCGGATCGAGTCCGACCGCATCTGGCTCACCCTGGAATACGTCATGCACCTCGACACCCTGATCGCGGCGCTGTCCTCACGACCGGGTTGAACAATAGCGATGGGTTGAGCTGCTCACCAGCGACCGGTGCTCGCGAGCGTGCGGCAGCGCTCCAGAGTCCGGCTCAGGCTTTGCGCGTGTGCGCTCGCGCGCTCCGGGCTCCACCGTTCGCGAACGTACTCCCCCATCATCGTCGCGTACTCGGGTCCGACCGTGCGGAGGTCCCCTTCGTGAGGCACCAGACCCTCCCGGATAGCCCGGCTTCTCGAGCGCCGGGCGAGCGAAATCAGCCGGGCTTTCGGTTCTCGTTCGTCTTCCGCGGGATGGGGAATGGCGGCCATCGAAATGCTGAGGAACCGTGCGAGCGACTGCCGATCGGCCAGCAGCCACGTTTCGATGGTGCGTACGGCGATCCTGAAGCACATTCCCACTGCGGGATGCGGAAGGAAATCTTGCAGCCGAACGGGAGCACACTCCACGCGGTCCAGATCGCACACCGCAAACCAGAGCGAGTTGTGCGCCGCTTGATTGAACCGTCGCAGGTATGTCTTGAACGCAGGCAAGCTCCGCCGATAGAACACGCCAGCCTCTATGGATGCAGTTGCCAAGACCCTTCGGACCACGGCCTCGTCGAGCACCCCTTCCACAAGGCAGCTAACCGGCTGCGGTAGCATCAGAAATCGAATGCGAGCTGGTCGGCGCTCCTCGAAGCGGCGCGAGGCATGATCGCTTCGCCCGGCGTGAGATTCTGTTCGACCAGGCGACGGACTTCCTCTATGTCGGCGGCCCTTTGCACGGTGGTTCCTTCGTCTCCGGGATTGAGCAAGAAGACCTCCTGCAGGTCGATTCCCTCGTCGTCGAGAAGAGCAGCCGAGTGGGTGGTCATCAGCACTTGCCGACCGGACTTGCGATGCATGCGCGCCATGATGCCTGCCAACCGCGAGACCAGGTAGTCGTGCAGGCTCAGTTCGGGCTCTTCAAGGAGCAAGGGGCCACCTCCTTCGGCAAGAGCCCAGAACAACCCCAGCAGGCGGAGGGTGCCATCGGAAAGAGCGGTTTCATTCTGTCGAGCATCGTGCGCTCGCCAGTGATTGTAGGTCGCGTTCAGATGCCAGTTGCCCCTTATGTCTCTCTCTAGGTCGAATCGGTCGAAGTGCGGCACGGCAGCGCGCAGGGCTGCCTGGATCTTGCGCAGTCTCGCCTCTCGCGTACGTCGATTCGTGTCCGCTATATGTTCGAGCAAATCGGAGCCGTAGGGATCGTCGCGCGTGTCACCGCTGCGCCTGCGTTCGCGGACGATCTGCGGAACCAGATGCAGGTACCGGATGGATCCGAAGAACGCAGCGAGCGGGCGGAATTTCTGGTTCTCGCTGACCTGTTCCAGATGGGTCTGCGTGAGCCGCTCCGGATCGGATTCGTCTTTTTCGTCCGGTCGATCCAGTATGGGCAGGTCGTTCAGGCGGATGCGCTCCCGTTCGACGACCGGGCGATGACTCTGTGGATGGTTCCGGAAGTGAAGTTCGTACGACCACCGCGAGCTCTGATCGCGCGGACCTGCATCGACAGCGATGCGAACGCCCCGAAACTGCCTGGCGTGCAGCGACCGCACCTCGCGCATGCCGCCCCGCAGGGAAACGGCGTCGTCGAGACCCATGGCGGCGACGTCTCGCATGAACCGCAGAGCATCAAGGATGTTCGACTTACCGGAAGCGTTCGGACCGACGAAGAACGCCCGGCCTCGGAGCGTCAACGAGGTTTCGTGGCTGAAGTTACGCCATGCGGTCATCGACAGGCGCGAGATGTTCCAACGGCGAAAGTCAGCGCGCTCAGCCACGCGGCAACGCTACGCGTATGTGGCGCCGCGGGCAAGCTCCGGCTACCATGCGGTGAACCACTCTCCGGAGGCAGCATCATGCTCGACCCTTCCGCGTACCAGAACGAGATCCACTCCGTCGCGGCGGCGCCGTGAAGCCATGCGCACCCGCGGAACGACCATCAGCTCATCTTTCCGCTGTCGGGCGACCGGCTGCTGTTCGTCTGGTGCGCCTACTACGTGCGGCGGCCGAGCGTGATCAACCAGACGGTGTTCGCGGAGGATGCCATCGTACAGGACGAGTCGCCGTGCCAGATCTCGGCGCGCGTCTCCGCCGACCGGGGGCGTACCTGGAGCGACGTGATGACCCTGCAGGAGAACCACGGAGTGACAACGTGAAGCACCGCAACCTCCTGCGGCTGCGGGCGGCCGGATACTGTTCACCTGGATCCGGCCACTCGGGCGCGCGGCGTCGACGACTATCGCGCCGCCGGCGTCTACGAGCCGGTTCCGCTGCTGGATTGCGCGGCGACCGCTGCCCCGGGATGGGAGCAGGATCAGCGTCCTGCGAACCGCTGCCGGCGAGGCGACCCTCGGGTTCGCCGGCGCGTCGCCGGCGGTGCTCAAGGACGCTGACCGTGCAGTCGCCGCTTGAGCCGATTACCCTTGCGCTCGTTCAGGTGGTGAGAGGCAGGGTAGGTGCGCATGGCCCTCGATCGCGATGGTAGTCATCGCGGACGCTCCCGCGCAACCGGACCGCCGGGGCAGGAATCATCACGACCAACTCGTCTGACCCACCGCGCTACCTTCAGGACACTCCTCGATGACAATGGGACAGAGTCCGTCAAACTCCATGCTTCTGAAATACTCAATACGATTCGGAATCGTGTCTTTCACCAATTTCAGAACAGATTGCGTCAAACGCTCCGGCATATACTCCACAGCCAAGAACATAATGAGACTCTCCGCAAGATCCTCTCTCTCCGGATTGTCTCTAGCATATGTCGAAACGAACATGCCGTCTGCCTTCTGAGCATCGTGCCAACTCTTCATGTTCTTGTGATGCCGATCAATAGACGTATGGGTTGCTTCGTGTATGAGAGACTCCTCGAGATAGGGCGCGTCCTCCTCGGCATAGTCCACATGAATAAGAATATTGTTATTCCCTCCGCCAAATGGCCCGTAACCCTTGTGAATCCACAAGGTCTCTACATCAGCTCGTAGAAACGCGGGAAGCCTGCCTACCGCTGATGCATATTTATTCGCTTGTAGTTCGGCCTTGAGAGGGCTCGCAAATTCGACATTTACCTGTACATCAATCTCCAGACCATCTATGTAACTTGCATCAAACAAGTAGGCCTTGGTGTTTTCGAAAGCATCCGATCGACGGTCGAACATGCTTCTTGTGCCTTCTCCTTTGTATGTCAATTCCTTGAGAGCTGTTGGGTCGAACTCGGTCAAGATGGACCGGCTCACATGTATAGCGCTCCCAAACGGCGGACTATTGCCGTCATCCGAATGAGATGGCTGAACACTGATACAGATGCTACAAGCCAGAATGACTGAAGGAATGGACGCTCGTAGCTTCTTGAATGATGTCATTCTTGGGCCTCCTTCGTGATAACACTTATCTTGACCGTAGACAAATTCGCAAGCCAGTGTCGCACAGGATGTCCGTCACAACAAGGAGGTCCTGTCAATAGATGTGTAGACGGGCCGGCGCAAGGCTGGGACTCAGAGGTCCGCGTACGAGTCGTCCTCGGCCAGCCGCTGCATGGGCCGGTCCAGCGGCTCCGGATCGACGGTGCGCGCGGCAACGGCGTCCGGGTCGATCTCGAAGCCCAGACCCGGGCCGGTGGGAAGCTCCAGGAAGCCGTCGGAGAAGCGGAGCGGTTCGCGGAACAGCCCTTCGCCACGCTGCAGTCCGCCCTCCATGACCAGGAAATTCGGGATCGCGGCGCACACGTGCAACGACGCGGCGATCCCGACCGGGCCGCCGTTGGCGCCCGAGTGCGGGGCCAGCGCCAGGTAGTGGCTCTCGGCCAGGGCGGCGATCTTGCGCATCTCCAGGATGCCGCCGCAGGCGCGGATATCCGGCTGCAGCACGGCGGCCGCCTCGCGCTCGACCACCTCGCGGAAGCCCCAGCGGGTGATCTGCCGTTCGCCCACCGCGATGGGCACCGGCGACGCCCGCGCCACGCCGACGAGCGCTTCCACGTTCTCCCAGTGGCAGGGCTCCTCGGCGAACAGCAGCCGGTACGGCTCGAGCTCGCGCAGCAGCACCCGCGACATCGCGGGACTCAGCCGGCGGTGCAGGTCGATGGCGATGTCCACGCCGTCGCCGACCTCCTCCCGCACGGCGGCGACCGCGCGCACCGTCGGCTCCATGCCGGCCGGCGGCTCCAGGTAGCGCCACGGCTTGCGCTCGGAGACCATCTTCAGCGCCGTGAAGCCCTGATCGACCAGCTCGCGCGCCCGTCCCGGTTCGCGGCACCCGGCGTAGACGCGCACGCGATCGCGCACGGGTCCGCCGAGCAGCCGCCACACCGGCTCGCCGACCGCCTTGCCGGCGATGTCCCACATCGCCATCTCCAGGCCGCTCAGCGCGCCGACCAGGATCGGCATCGCCCGCGCGTAGCTGGTGCGGTACAGCACCTGCCAGTGGTCCTCGATCCGGAACGGGTCGCGCCCGACCAGGTAGCCGGTGAGCTCCTCGACCGCGGCCATCACCAGCCGCCGGTGGCCGTAGCTCAGCGGCTGCCCGTAGCCGACGATGCCGGCGTCCGTGCTCATCTCCAGCAGCAGCGACCCGTCGTCGAGCGGGAAGGTACGCGTGCCGGAGATCTTCAGCGTTCGCATGGTTCGCCCTCCAGGCCGGCTATACTACCCGGCCGGATGGAGTACCGGCGTCTCGGCCGCACGGAACTGCGGGTGTCGGCGATCGCGCTGGGCTCGGGCGGGCCGAACCGCTTCGGCCAGCGCGCGGGGATTCCGGAGGCGGACATCCACCGGCTGGTGCGGCACGCGCTCGGCCTGGGCATCAACCTGTTCGACACCTCGCCCGGCTACAGCGACAGCGAGCTGATCCTGGGCAGGGCGCTCGCGGGCGTCGCGCGCGACCGGTACCACCTCAGCACCAAGGTGGTGATCGACGATGCGGTTTCCGGTGAGCACCCGGCTCCCGTCGAGCAGGTGGTCGCCAGCGTGGAGGCCAGCCTGCGCCGCCTGCGCGTCGATCACGTGGACGTGCTGCTCTTGGCCGGCTGGCCGCGACCGGGCGCCTATCGGCGCATCGTCGAGGAGACCCTTCCGGCGCTGCGGCGGCTGCAGGAGCAGGGCAAGTTCCGCTTTCTTTCGTCGAGCGAGGTCTCCGCGTACGACGGAGCACACGCCTACCTCACACGCGGGCTCCGCGACGACCTGTTCGATTCGGTGATGGTGGCCTACAACATGATCAACCAGTCCGCCGAGCGCGAGGTGTTCCCCCTGTGCCGGGAGCGCGACGTGGGCACGCAGGTGATGTTCGCCGTGCGCCGCCTGTTTCCCGATCCGGCGCGCGTGGGCGAGACGCTGGCGGAGCTTGAGCGCAAGCGGATCGTCGCGGCCGATGCGCTGCCGGCCGGCGACCCGCTCGGCTGGCTGCTGGACGATGACACGCCGGACCTGATCAGTGCCGCCTACAAGTTCTGCGCCGCCCACCCGGCGGTGAGCACGGTGATGACCGGGACCAACGACATCCGCCACCTGGAGCGGAACGTCGCCGCCGTCACCGGACCCGCGCTCCCCGACGAGGTCATGCGGCGGCTGCGGGCCATCTTCTTCGGCGTGACGGAGGTGATCGGCAATTGAGTGCCGCCTCGCGGCCCAACGTGCTGCTCATCACCACCGACCAGCAGGCCGCGCTGGCCGTGGGCGCCGCCGGCAACCCGGACCTCGCCACGCCCGCCATGGACGCGCTCGGCGAAAGCGGCGTGCGCTTCGAGCGCGCCTACTGCACGTTTCCGCTGTGCACGCCGTCGCGCGCCAGCCTGTACACCGGGCGCATGCCGCACGAGGTCGGCTCCGACTACAACAACAAGCCGATCGCACCGGAGTTCCGCTCGCGCGAGCTGGGCAACCTGATGGCCGACGCCGGCTACGACTGCGCCTACGGCGGCAAGTGGCACGTGCCCGAGATCGAGATCGGCGAGGGGCATGGCTTCAGCAGGATCTGCGGCTTCGACGACTGGGCGCTGGCCGACCGCTGCATCGACTTCCTGCGAACGCCGCGCGGCGCCCCGTTCTTCCTGGTGGCGTCGTTCGACAACCCGCACAACATCTGCGAGCACTCCCGCCGGCAGCGGCTGCCGTGGGGGCCGGTGCCGCAGGCGCCGGTCGGCGCGTGCCCGAACCTGCCGGCCAACTTCGAGGTGCCCGCCTACGAGCCGTCCCTGATCAAGCAGGAGCGCGCCCAGAGGCCGGCCTCGGAGCTCACCGAGGACGAGTGGCGGATCTACCGCCATACCTACTACCGCCTGGTCGAGAAGGTCGACGCCGAGGTGGCACGCATCATGGCCGCGCTCCAAGAGGCAGGACACGGCCACGACACGCTGGTGATCTTCACCAGCGATCACGGCGACGGCATGGGCGCGCATCGCTGGAACCAGAAGTGGGTCCTCTACGACGAGTCGACCCGCATACCGCTCATCGTCACGCCGCCGGCCGGCTGCCCGGCGCGGGTGGACGACGAGCACCTGGTCTCCAACGGGCTCGACCTGCTGCCGACGATCTGCGACTACGCCGGCGTGCAGCCGCCACGCGACCTGCGCGGGCGGTCGCTGCGGCCGCTGATCGACGGCGGATCGGGCGCCAGCGGGGCGGGGTGGCGCGATCACGTGGTCGCCGAAACCTGCTTCGGTCCGGACGCAGGCGCCGCGCAGCAGGCGCGGATGGTGCGTACCGCCCGCTACAAGTACTGCCTGTACGGCAGCGGCAGGAACCGCGAGCAGCTCTTCGACCTGAAGCGGGACCCGGGCGAGATGGTCAACCTGGCCGTGGAAGCGCGCCATGCCGGCGAGCTCGGCCGCCACCGCGCGCTGCTCAAGGACTGGATCGAGGAGACCGGCGACCGCGCCTGCATGACCGGCCCGCACCAGGGGTACCAGGCGCTGGTCCCCGGCTACGAGAACGAGCCGCCGGAGGTGTAGCCGCCGTCAGCCGGCCTCGGTGGCCCTGCTCTGCTCCGGTGAATCCGCCTCCGGAGAAGGATCCGGATCGGGAATGATGTAGTCCCAGGGATTCACCAACGGGATGCCCGAGACTTCGAAGTCGCTGATATTGCGCGTCGCCACGCTCATCGTGTGCGTCTTGGCGATGGCCGCGATCTGCCCGTCGGCGATGTCGATCGGCTTGCCAACTCGCTCGGATTCGGCCGCAAGGTCGCCGTAGGCTGTCGCGGCACGTTCGTCGAACGAGAAGATCCGGCCCAGGAAATGGTCGCGGGTCTTGGTCCAAAATCGGATCAAGCTCGATCGCCTGCGGCCGGCCGGCAGCCGCACGATTCCGAAGCGAAGCTCTGCGAGGGCTGTCGTCGGCACCGCGAGTAGCGGCTCGTGCTGCTCGTACCACGAGGTGACCTGAGGCGCCGGCCGGTTCCGGGTCAGTTCGGAAAGGACGTTGGTATCGAGCAGGATCACAGATCGACCGGCCGCTGCTTCTGTTTGTGTACCCGTATGTATCGGTCTATGTCTTCACCGGGCTCTATGACGCTCATAAGGTTATACGGAAACCGCTCGGGCTCTGGGGTATCGTGTGCTGCCTGGTCGAGGATCGATCGGGCGAGCGCTTCGAGGCTGCACCCGCTTCGCGCTGCGCGAATGCGGAGCCGCTCCTTCGACTCGTCCGAAAGCCGGCGAATGGTGATGCTTGCCATGGAACCTCCTGCGATCGCATGAATGATTGCATGCAATCACTTGCCCCGCAAGTATTCGTGGTTCGGCAGCGCCCGTCTGTATGATCGTATGGATGGACTCGAATCCGGGAGGTCGTGCGGAATGACCGGCGACCGTGACCCGCTCGCCGGGGTGCGCGAGGGCTACGATCGGTGGTCGGCGGTCTACGACCACGATGCCAACCCGCTGCAAGCCCTGGAGGAGCCGCACGTCCGCGAAGCGCTCGGCGACCCGAGGGGGCGGGACGTGCTGGACCTCGGGTGCGGCACCGGCCGGCACACCGCGTGGCTCGTCGAGGCGGGCGCCCGGACCACGGCGGTCGACTTCTCGGCGGGGATGCTGGAGCAGGCCCGGAAGAGGGTTGCCACCGGCGACGTCCGCTTCGTCACCCACGACCTGCACGAGCCGCTGCCCTTCGGGGACACGTCGTTCGATGCGGCGGTGAGCGGACTCGTCCTCGAGCACCTCCGGGATCTCCACGCATTCTTCGCCGAAGCCCATCGGGTCCTGCGCCCAGCCGGCCGCGCCGTCGTATCCGCGATGCACCCGGCCATGTTCCTGCGCGGGAGCCAGGCGCGCTTTACCGACCCCATCTCCGGGGAGGTGGTCATGCCGGGGAGCCTTCCCCATCGGATCGGAGAGATCGTCATGGCGGCAGTCGGCGCGGGATTCACCCTGTGCGGTGTCGGGGAGTACGCCCCGGACGCCGACTTCGCCGCGCGCTACCCGCGCGCCGAACGCTACGTGGGCTGGCCAATGCTGGTGGTGATCGACTTGCGGGCGGGCAGCGATCACGATCCCTGAGACGGCATTGGGAAGGCGGCCCGCGCTCAGCGGCCGCGGCGCTGTTGCTCGGCCTCAGCCGCTTCGCGGCGTGCCAGGATACGCAGGATCTGCAGGGCGGTGCGGGCGTCTTCCAGGGCGCCGGGCGTGGTCGGTGCGGCGATGTCCTCGCGCGTGCGTGCGGCCTCCAGCTCGATCCACTGGGCGCCGGCGCCGGCCGCAGCTTCCGTGTAGCGCCGCATCAGGCAACCCCAATCCGTCCCCGGCAGCTTCTTCACCCCGTGGCGTTCGGCGGTTTGCGCCAGCATGCGCAGGTGCAGCGCGGCGCCGTAGCTCACCACCACGGTAGCGGCGGTCAGGAGCTCGACCAGCTCGCCATAGATGTCCGGCCAGGGCCGTGCACGTGTCGAATGATCGAGTCGCACGACGCCCGTCGTATCGAGCACCGCCGTCTCGACGACCTCCTCGCGCACCCCGGTCCCCGCGGTAACGGTACCGACGATCAACACGTCGCGCCGGTCGAGCAGGTCGGAGAGATCGCCCAGATCGACCAGGCGGTCGGCTCGGGCACGTTGCGGGACCTCACGCGGGACCGGCTTCGCGTCGATGCCGTGCTCCCGGAGGGCCGACCGCCGGCCAAGCCTCCAGCCGACCGCTCCGGCTCCGTAGAACGCCACCGCCAGCACCATGGCGACGACCACCCAGACACCCGCACTCATGGTCGTCCCGACCTCAGGCGGCCAGCCCGGCCAGCAGCGCCTTGATGTAGCCGATCGAATAGGCGAGCGCCTGGTGGGCTGTGTCGCCATCCCCTTCGATCGGTTGCAGGTGGTCGGGATTCAGGCAACCGACGAAGCCCACCCGTGCGAGCTCGCGCACGATCCGGGCCATGTTCATGTCGCCGTCGTCCAGCAACACCTCCTCGAACCCGCCGGCCGTCGCCAGATTGCCCCGGACATTGCGCAGGTGCAGCGTGAAGATCCGCCCCTTGCGGCCGAACAGGTTGATCTCGTCCATCACCAGCGGCGGACCTCCCGCCTCGGCACGGGTGCCGCAGCAGTACAGGTAGCCCACGTTGGGGCTGGGGAAGGCGTCTATCACGCGGTGGAAGCCCAGGGTGCCGAGCGGCGTGTCGGGCAGCGGCGTGTCCGAGGGGTGAATGGCCAGGCGGATGCCGTACTCGTCGGCGATCGGCACCAGCTTCTCGTAGACCGCGCAGAAGCGGTCCCACCATGCCTCCAGTCTCTCGTGCGTGGCCGGATCGGGGTCGCCCGGCCCCAGGTCGCGGCTCTCGCCGCGCGATCGGTAGCCGCCGCGGTGCACGGACTCGTACTTCAGCAGCCGGTGGTTGAAGGTGTCGCCGGCGAAGCGCTGGCGGGCGATCGGGACGCCGGCGTCGGCGAACACGCGCAGCGCCCGGCAGGTGTTCTCAAGCTCCCGGGCAGCGCCGTCACGGCCCAGCATGAACTCGTCGGTGATGTCCGGCAGGGTCACGCGGTTGAAGCTCAGGCCGTACGGCCGCAGCTTGCGCACCAGCCCGGACAGGGCATCGGCGTCCGGATAGCCCTGCTCCTGCACGCCGGGAAAGAAGGCCCCGCGGCCCATGTCGATCGCTTCCGCGCCAAGCTGCGTCACCGTACGGAGATACCCGTCGGAAAGGTCGTTGCCCCAGACCGCCACCCGCATCATGGGGCTATCGTACCGGGTCCGCTGCTCAATTTCATGCCCCACGGCGTGCAGGAGTGGCCCGCCGAACGCACGGTACAGGCGCTGCGCGACAGCCTTCGATGGCTGACTTCATCGTAGGCGAGCCCATCGCATCTTGCATGATGATTGATGCGATAGGATGGCGTTAGTGCGAACGACGCTCGACATCGACGAAGATCTGCTGATGGCCGCCAAGGAGATCGCCAAACGGGAACGGCGCTCGGCAGGGTCGGTGGTGTCCGACTTCGTGAGGCTCGGCATGTCCGCGGCCAACCACGACGAACGGGCCGAGGAAGGCGCCGCGGAGTTCGGGTTCCACCCCTTCCGGTCACGGGGCGGCGTGGTGACCAATGAACTCATCGACCGCTTGCGCGAGCAGACAGAGTGACCGTTGATGCGCGCATCTCGGCCGCGTCCGTCGTTGGTGCGGACCACCGGCACCTGTGCGCGATCCACGATGACTGACCTCCGTACGTCACGCCTTGTCGTGGCCGTAGCGCTCGCCGCAATCCTGGTTGGCGTCGCCGGCGCTCAGGATGCGCCGAAGGTGGACGACCTGCTTACCGCCGTCGCACGGGGCGACGCCGACGCCCAGTGGCAGCTCGGCGATGCCTACCACCACGGCCGGGGCGTGACGCAGGACGATGCCGAAGCGCTCCGGCTGTATCGGGCCGCGGCGGAGCAGGGCAGTTCCGCGGGCCAGTGGCGGCTCGGCAACGCGTACTACTACGGCTGGGGGGTGACCCGGGACGACGCGGAAGCGGTGCGCTGGTACCGGGCCGCGGCCGAGCAGGGCAACGCCGAAGGCCAATGGCGGCTTGGCACCGCGTACTATTTCGGCTTGGGCGTGACGCGTGACCGCACGGAGGCGGCACGGTGGCTGCGTGCGTCTGCCGAACAGGGTTCGCCGGAAGGGCAGTGGCGGCTCGGCAACGCCTATCTGCTGGGCCACGGCGTCGCGCAGGACCACGCCGAAGCGGTGCGTTGGTACCGGGCGGCGGCGGAGCAGGGGAACGCGGAGAGCCAGTGGCGGCTCGGCACCGCGTACTACTTCGGCACGGGGATAGCTCAGGACTACGCGGCGGCGGTGCGGTGGCTCCGCGCGTCTGCCGAGCAGTCCAGCGCCGAGGGTCAGTGGCGCCTTGGCAACGCCTACTATTTCGGCAGAGGAGTGGAGCAGGAACGCGCGGAGGCCGCACGCTGGTTTCGGGCCGCGGCAGAGCAGGGGAGCGCGGAAGGGCAGTGGCGACTGGGGAGCGCATACTACTTCGGCGCCGGAGTTGCGCAGGACTACGCCGCTGCCGCGCGGTGGTATCGGGCGGCGGCGGAGCAGGGCAACGCGGAGAGTCAGTGGCGGCTGGGCACGTTGTACTTCACGGGCCGGGGCGTACCGCTGGATTACGTGGCCGCGTATGCATGGCTCAACCTCGCGGCTGCACAGGGCCACGAGCACGGAGCCGCGGACCGCGACCGACTGGCCGGGTCGATGACCGCCGAGCAGGTCGCGGAGGCCCAACGCATGGCGCGGGAGCTGTGGGGCAGAGTCGCGGGAGACGCACCGGCGGCTCCGTGACCGTGTGCGGTACGATTCGGGGATGAGGACGCGATGGCGGTAAGTCTCTGTTATCCGGCCGGCCGGTCGGCGCCGACCGGAGCGGGTCAGCGCGGCGTGGTCGACCGGGCAGCCGGCGATCTGGGCCTGAACTCGCTGCGCACCCGCTTCGAGCTGCCCTCGGAGTTCCTGTACGAGCTCAGCACCGACCCGAAGACCATCCGCTATCGTCAGGAGGTGCTGGCCGACGCGGTCGCCTCGGAAGAGCTGCGGAAGCTCTTCGCACAGCTCCAGCCGATGCTGCACGAGCTGGCCTACTTCACGAAGACGCGCACGGAGCAGAGCTCGCCGCTGCAGCAGGCCGTGTGGCGGCTGGGCGAGCTGGAGACCTACGTGGCGTGCCTGACCGCGCTGGCGGAGGCCGCGGCGCTGCCGGGCGTGCGCTCCGCGGGCATGCGGGCGCTGGCCGACTTCGTCCGCGAGCGGCAGCAGGACGAGGTGTACCGGCGCCTGGAGGCCGAGCTGCCGGCGCTGCGCGGCGGTCTCAAGCGGCGTGCCAGCATCACGATCGGCATCAACCTGGACTCGCAACTCCGGCCGTCGGAGGCGACGCTGCTGCGCGTCCATGAACGCAAGTTCGAGGACACGCCCCTGCTCACGCGCCTGTTCGGCGTCTCCAATCCGTTCCGGCCGCTGACCAAGGTGCACCGGACATCGGCGATGGCGCCGCTGCTCGGCGAGCTGGACCGGGTCATCGGCGCGGTGGCGCGCCCGCTGGCCAAGGCGTTGGGGCAGTTTGTGCAGCTCCAGGTCCGGGACGTGCTGCCGCTGGAGCAGGAGATCCGCTTCTACCTGGGCGGCGCGCGCCTGGTGCTCGCGCTGCAGGAGCGCGGCATGCCGACCTGCATGCCGGAGCTGGCGCCGGCCGGCGAGCGGCGGTCGCAGGCGCGCGAGCTGTACGACATCTCCCTGGCGCTGAACGGCGCTCAGGACGAGCCCGCCCGCACCATCGTACGCAACGATCTGGACGCGGACGAGCGGGGGCGCATCGCCATCCTGACCGGGCCGAACCAGGGAGGGAAGACGACCTTCGTGCGCGCGGTGGGCGTGATGCACGTGCTGGCGCAGGCCGGACTGCACGTGGCCGCGCGCGAGGCGGTGATCAGTCCGGCCGACCGGGTGATCACCCATTTCCCGGCGGAAGAGGGCAACGGCATCGAGGGTGGCAGGCTGGCGGAGGAGGCGCGGCGACTGGGCGCGATCTTCGGAGACGCCTCCGAGCAGAGCATCGTGCTGTGCAACGAGTCGCTGTCCAGCACCAGCCCGAGCGAGAGCCTGTACCTGGCCGAGGACGTCGTTCGGGCTCTCCGGCTGCTGGGCGCGCGGGCGATCTTCGCCACGCACCTGCATGAGCTGGGCGAGCGGCTGGAGCGGATCAACGCGGAGGTGGACGGCGGCAGCCTGGTGGTGAGCCTGGTCGCCGGCATCGCCGCGGACGGAGACGGCGCCGACGGCGCACAGGCCCGGATGCGCCGCACCTACCGCATCGCTCCCGGGCCGCCGGTGGGATCGAGCTACGCGCGAGACATCGCCGACCGCTACGAGATCAGCTTCGAGCGGCTGCGGCCGAAGATACTGGCTCGCCGCGCGGAGCCGGCGGAGCCTCCTCCGGGAGACAACGGGCGATGAGCCGCTGGGTGCCGGCGTCGTAGAGGTTGCCCGAGCGCACCCGCACGGCCAGCCGCTGCCCCGGCCGCGGGGGCTGCGGTCCGTCGTAGCGCGCGACCAGCTCCTGCCATCCATCGCCCAGGCGCAGATGCAGCACGCTGGCCGCCCCCTCCGGCTGTGCCGCGGTTACCTCGACCTGCAGCGAGCCGGCGGTGTCGCGGGATGACGGGTCGAGCACCGTGACGTTCTCGGCGCGGATGTCCATGACCACCCGCTGGCCGGGAAACAGCGACCCGTCGGGCGAGAAGGGGACCGCCTGCGAGGTGCTGCCCTCGGGCTGCAGGGCGAGAGCGCCGTCCGCCGCGGAGACGATCTCGCCACGCAGCAGCGCGCCGCCATGCGCGCCGAACAGTGCGGCCACCGGCACGGTCGCGGGCGTCCGGTAGAGCTCCGCGGGCCGGCCTACCTGGTGGATCTCGCCGGAGAACATCGCGGCCACGCGGTCGCCGAGCGCCATCGCCTCCGCCACGTCGTGGGTGACGTAGAGCGTGGTGGCGCCGATGCGCCGGTGGAGCTGCTTGAGCTCGGTGCGGAGCTGGACGCGCAGCTTGGGATCGACGTTGGACAGCGGCTCGTCGAGCAGCAGCACCTGCGGCTGCTTGACCAGTGCCCGGGCGATGGCCACGCGCTGCTGCTGGCCGCCCGACAGCTCCTTGGGATAGCGCTGCTCCAGGCCGATCAGCTCCACCACGTCCAGCGCCTGCCGGACCGCCTTGCCGATCCGGCCCCGGCCGGCGCGGCGGATCTGCAGCGGAAACGAGATGTTCTGCGCCACGGTCATGTGCGGGTAGAGCGCGTACGACTGGAACACCATGCCCACGCGCCGCCTGGCCGGCGCCACGTCGATCTGCCGCGGCTCGCTGAACACGGCTTCGCCGCCGATCAGGATCTCGCCCATAACCGGCTGTTCCAGCCCGGCGATGGCGCGCAGCATGGTCGTCTTGCCGCAGCCGGAGGCGCCGACCACGACCAGGAACTCGCCTTCCTCCACGTGCAGGGTCACGCCATGGGTGGCGATCACGTCGCCGTACTGGACGGTGACGTGGTGTACGGTAATGTCAGCCACGAGCCGGGATGGTACCACCCCGAGCCACGGCCGCCGACCGGCGGAAAATGTGCGACGCTGTCACGGCGGCAACACCCGCACCGGAGGATCCCTGCCCATGTTGATCGTCGACTCGCACCTGGACATCGCGCACAACGCGCTCGACTGGAATCGCGACCTGACGCAGAGCATCACGGCGATCCGCGAGGCGGAAGCCGGCATGGGCCAAAAGGGCCGGGGAGCCGGAGTGGTCTGCTTCGAGGAACTGCGCCGCGGCGGGATCGGCCTGATCTTCGTCACCGTGCACTGCCGGCTGGCCTCGCTGGGCAGGCGGTTCGCGGGCGTGCGCACGCAGGACATCGCCTTCGCCAGGGCGATGGGCGAGCTGGCTTACTACCGGCTGATGGAGGAGCGTGGCTTCCTGCGCCAGATCCGCGACCGCGCGGGGCTCGACGCCCACCTGGCGGAGTGGGAGCGGGACCCGCGGCAGGCGCCGATCGGCTTCGTGCTGACCATGGAGGGGGCGGACCCGATCGTCGGCCCGGAGCAGGTCGGCGCGTGGTGGGACCACGGGCTGCGCATCGTCAGCCTCGTCCACTACGGCATCAGCTCGTACTCGCACGGGACCCAGGCGCCGGGCGGTCTGACCGAACGGGGCGGCCCGATGCTGGACGCGCTGGAGCGTGCGGGGATCCTGCTGGACGTGAGCCACCTGGCCGAGCAGGCGTTCCGGGAGGCGCTGGACCGGTTCGGCGGGCAGGTCTTGGCGACCCACAACTGCTGCCGGGCGCTCTGCGACCACGACCGGCAGCTTGACGACGCTCAGATCCGGGCGCTGGCCGCGCGCGGCGGGGTGATCGGCACCGCGTTCGACGACTGGATGCTGTCACCGCTCTGGGACCGGGACGCCATGGACAACACCGGCATCACGCTGGCGACGGTGGCCGACCACATCGACCACATCTGCCAGGTCACCGGCAGTTGCGAGCATGCCGCGATCGGCACGGACCTTGACGGCGGCTACGGAAGGGAGCAATCTCCCGCCGACCTGTACACCATCGCCGACGTGCGTACGGTGGCGGGAATCCTCAGGGAGCGCGGCTACGGCGACGCGGATGTCGCGAACGTCATGCACGGCAACTGGGTGCGCTTGCTGCGCTCCTCCTGGAGTCAAGGTACCGCATGAATCTCGTCGACACCGGTTTCGTTCTGATCTGCTCGGCCCTCGTGTTCCTGATGACACCGGGTCTGGCCTTCTTCTACGGCGGGCTGGTCGGCCGCCACAACACCCTGACGATCATGGCCCAGAACCTGATCTCGCTCGGAGTCGTTACGGTCGTCTGGATCGTGCTGGGATTCTCCCTGGCGTTCGGCGACAGCATCGGCGGCCTCTTCGGGGATCTCAGATACGGGCTGTTCAAGATCGACGTGAACGACGTGTTCCCCGGCACGACGATCCCGACCTGGACGTTCTTCCTGTTCCAGATGATGTTCGCGGTGATCACGCCGGCGCTCATCACCGGCGCCTTCGTCGACCGCTTCCGGTTCTCCAGCTACCTGATCTTCATCTCGGTCTGGAGCCTGGTGGTCTACTCGGTCCTGGCCCACTCCGTGTGGGGCGGCGGCCTGCTCGCCAAGCTGGGGGCGATCGACTTCGCCGGCGGCACGGTCGTGCACATCTCGGCCGGCATGGCGGCGCTCGCCACCATCTCCGTGCTGGGCAAGCGCCACACGCGGACGCCCCCGCACGACGTCCGCTTCGTCGCCCTGGGCGCGGCGCTGCTGTGGTTCGGCTGGTTCGGCTTCAACGGCGGCAGCGCGCTCTCACCCAACGAGATCGCGTCCATCGCCTTCCTCAACACCGACATCTCCGCATCGACGGCAATGGTGGTGTGGATGCTCATGTCGTGGCTGCACAAGGGCAAGCCCAGCATCATCGGCGCGCTCACCGGCGCGATCGCCGGACTGATCGCGATCACCCCCGCGGCCGGCTACGTGACGCCGGGGTCGGCGGCGATCATCGGCGTGCTGGCCGGCGCGGTCTGCTACGGCGCCGTGCTGTTCAAGGAGCGCATGGACTGGGACGACGCCCTGGACGTGTGGGCCGTGCACGGGGTCGGCGGGGTGCTGGGATCGATTCTGACCGGCGTCTTCGCCTCGCCCAAGACCGGGGCGCCGCCCGGGTTGATCTTCGGCGAGACGGGACTGTTCTTCGCCAATCTCGGCGCCACGGTGATCAGCATGATCTACGCGTTCGCGATGACCTGGATCGTCCTGAAGGTGATCGGCTGGATCAAGCGGCTGAAGCCGGAGACCGACGAGCTGGAGGCCGGCCTGGACCTGACCTTCCACGGGGAGCGCGCCCTGGATCACGACTGAGCCGGGCGCGCGGTTGACGATCCACGCGCGGCGGCGCACGGTCGGTAACGCAGGAGGCTCCACGATGGCACAGAGTGTTTCGCATGCGGGAAAGGCGTACCAGGGTTTGTCCGGGATCCTGGCCGCCCTGACGGTGCTCGCCACCGTGGTCGTCACGCTGCTGGGCATTTTCGGCGTGGTCGACATGAAGGCGGTGCGGACCGACGGGTTTGCCCTGGCGTACGTGGTCGGGGTGGGGGTGTTCGCGCTGAGTCCATTGGTTGCGGTGGGCGTCGTCGCCATTGGGATGGGCAGCGCGATTGGCATCATCGCCATCGGTGCGGGGTCGGCGCGCGGCATCGTCGCGATCAGCGGAGACGATGCGGGCGGCATCATTGCCATCAGCGCCGGCGGGCGGGCGTCCGGCCTCCTCCTCGGGGTCGGCGACGAAGCGAGGGGGCTCATCGCAATCGCCTACTCGGGCAGGACTGCCGGCCCCTTCGCACGCTGGCCCCCGTGGTCGGCTGCCGGGTCCGCGGTGGACTGAACCGGGAAGCCGTCGGTCTATGACGCCGCGATCTCCGGGTAGCTGACCCCCATCCGGCTGTCGGGATCGATGGTCCCGTCGCTCCCCTGAACGTCGACCACCAGCAACGCGGTCGCGGCGCGGTCGAGGCGGAAGTCGGTGGCGAGCAACTCGAACGGCCACTCGGGGTCGTGCTCCTCGGCACGCCAACTCATGGCGTTCCTCCTTCCGGCTCATCCCCCGGCACATCGATCCGGTACCGGTACGCATGGGACCGCCACGGATCGTCGGGCAGAAATGCGCCGAGCCGGGTCATGTAGAGCTCGATGGTACCGGTATGGCGGGTGTCAGGAGCTGCCGCCCGGATCGCGACGCTTGAAAGGGGAGGGCCGATCCCGTACGGTCAGGGCCGATTCCCACGACATCATCATCGATGTTCCAGGAGGTTCTCGGGATGAACAGAAGAACGCTTATCCTCGTTCTCTCGGCCGCGCTTGCGGTGTCGATCGCACCGTTTGCGGTAGCCACCGGAGAGACGGAAGCGGCCGCGGGGCCGGTCACGATCACCATGTGGGTGCAGAACTACAACGGCACCGAGTCGCCGATCGAGGAAATCTCCACCATGTTCACGGAGCTCTACGCTCAGGCCGAGGAGATGTTTGACGTCGACATCGTCGAGGAGTACCAGCTCGGCTACGGCGAGTACCGGGACAAGCTGGTCGCGACGGCCCAGGCGGACGCCCTGCCGGAGATCGTCAGCGTCGACAACTCGTGGTTTCCGGAGATGATTCGCCTGGGAGCGCTGCAGCCGCTGGACGAGTTCTGGTCGGAGGCGGATCGAGAGGACTTCTTTCCCGGAACCATCAGCCATGCCATCGGGCCGGACGGCAAGATCTACGCGCTCTGGTTCTGGACCGACACCTACCTGATCTACTACCGCGCGGACCTGTTCGAGGCGGCGGGCATCGATCCGTTGCCGGTCGACCGCGCGCTCACGTGGGATGAGTTCACGGAGACGGCCATGAAGCTCAACACGGGCGATGTGACCGGCTTCATGTTCCCGGCCGCGCGGTGGGCCGGCGCCAGCACCGGCATGCTCGGGATGTTCTGGGGGCAGGGCGGACTCCTGTTCGATGACGCGGGAGACTTCGTGCTCGACGATCCGGACAACCGCCAGGCCATGATCGACGTGCTGCAGTGGTACCACGACCTGATCTACACGCACGGCGTATCGACCAGGGAGTCGGCCGACTGGAAGGGCGGGGCTCCGCCACAGGCGTTCCTGGACGGCAAGGTGGCGATGTACCTCGGCGGAACATGGCAGGTCGGAGCGATCGCCGAAGGCGCTCCCGCCATCTACGAGCATCTGGCAGCCGGGTTCCTGCCGCAGGAAGCCGGTGCGAATCCGGCCGCCCGCAACGGCGGCTACGGATACGGGATCGCAACCGACGATCCGGTGAAGAAGGAGAAGGCGTGGCAGGTGCTGGAGTTCATCACCAGGGCGGACGCGATGGCGCAGAACGCCAGCGCGATCAGCTCCTTCCCGACGCGCAAGAGCGCGTTCGACTCCGCCAAGTACCGGCCCTCGCCGATCTCCCCTGCGGCGCTCGGACAGTTGGACTCCGCGCGCCCGACGCCGAAGTCGCCGCTCTGGTCGACCCTTGACGAGTTGCTGCAGATCGCGATCAACAAGGTCGCGCTCGACCTGGCGACTCCCGAGGAGGCCACGGAAGAGATGATCCAGGGGATGCGGTAGCCCCAAGACCGTCGCCTGCGGCTTCGCTCTTGGCCCATCCCCACCTTGGCTGCGCAGTCCGTGGGACCTGCCGCTCATCGCGGCAGATCCCACAGACTGCTGGCGAACGGGTTGAGCAGGGGCTGCAGGCCCGGCCACGTGTGTATCGGCGCTCCTAAACTTCGATGCTCCGCAGGTTCGGTCGCAAGACGCCGCGCGCGTTGGTTCTCCTGGTGGCGGTCGTCGTCACGATCGCTCCGCTGCTGTGGGTCGCGTCCACGTCGATCAAGACCGAAGCGGACCTGTACGCGTACCCGCCGACCATCATCCCGGCCGAGCCCACGTTCGAGTGGTATCCGTTCCTGGTACGCCGAGGGTTCGTGCAGGCGATCCTGAGAAGCTGCCTGGTCTCCTTCATGGCGACGCTGATCGTCCTGGGGCTCGCAGGCTTCGCGGCCTACGGGTTTTCGCGCTACCGATTTCGCGGCAAGGAGCTGGCGCTCCTGGCCGTGCTCGGGACGCAGATGCTTCCGGGCGTGATCAACATCATCCCGCTCTATCAGATGATGATCGCCTTCGGGCTGCTGAATACGCTGGCGGCGGTATACCTGATCCTGGCGGCCATGAACGTGCCGCTGGCGGTGTGGATGCTGAAGGGATTCTTCGACTCGATTCCGGCCAGCCTGGACGAGTCGGCCCTGGTCGACGGCGCCAGCCGGCTCTACACCTATTTCCGCATCGTCGTGCCGCTGGCCTCACCGGGGCTGGTCGCGGCGGGCGTGTTCACGTTCCTGTTCTCCTGGAACGAATTCATCATTCCGCTGACCATGACCTCCAGCTCCTCGAAGCGGCTGGCGACGGTGGCGCTGTACCTGTTCAAGACGCCCCATGAGACGAACTGGGCCGGCATCGCCTCCGGCGCGATGCTGATGATGGTGCCGGTCGTGCTGCTGTACCTCTCCTTCAACCGGTACTTCGTGACCGGATGGCGGGGTGCGGTGAAAGGCTGATCACGGACGATGCCCATGAACCCGCTGGCGCGATTCCTCAAGCGCAGGGAACACCTCGTCTTCATCCTGCCCATGGTGTTGTACGTGGGGGTGATGAGCGTGTTCCCGGTGGCCAAGTCGTTCCAGTTGAGCCTCACCGACAAGGACCTCCTGAGCCGCGAGCCGGGCAGCTTCATCTTCCTGGAAAACTACCGGATCCTGCTGGAGCAGCCGGTGTTCTGGCAGGTGCTCGGCAACACGGCCGTGTTCGTGCTCGGCTCGGTGGCGGCTCAGTTTCTCCTCGGATTCGGCCTGGCCCTGCTGCTGAAGCAGAACCGGCCGACCGTCGCGATCATCCGCAGCATTCTGCTTCTCACCTGGGTCGTGCCGGGCATCATCACCGGCTTCACGTGGCAGTGGATCTTTCAGAGCGAGCGCTACGGGCTCTTCAATTTCCTGCTCATCAGCGTCGGTCTGCCGCCGGTCGGGTGGTTCTACGAGCCCGCGCCGGCGATGATCGCATTGCTGATCGGCAACGTCTGGCGCGGGGTGAGCTTTCACATGATCGTGCAGCTCGCCGGCCTGCAGACCATCTCCGACGAGCTCTACGAGGCCGCGTACGTGGACGGCGCCGGCCGCGTGCAGTCGTTCCTCCGCGTCACGCTGCCGCTGATGCGGTTTTCCATCCTGATAAGCTGGATCTACGGCTCGATTCTCACGTTCGGGGTGTTCGACATCGTGGAGACGCTGTCAGGCGGCGGGCCGGGGCGGGCGACGGAAACCCTGTCGCTGCACATCTATCACACGGCGTTCCGGCAGTACCGCATGGGCCGGGGCGCGAGCCTGTCGGTGATCATGTTCCTGATCAATCTGGGGCTCACCCTGTTCTACATCTCGTTGCTGCGAAGAACGGGAGACCGGTAGCCGGCCGCTCCAGGGACCGGTCAGCGCAGGCGGTCGCCGAACCGCGGGACCTTGAGCTGCATCTCGGGCCGATGCAGGTTGTAGAGATCGATCGGCTCGTACGGGTGGGAGAGGGCCGCCTCTTCGTCGAACTCCACGCCCAGACCGGGTCGGTCGGGAATCTGCAGCCAACCGTCTTCGACCTCCATCGGGTTGCGGCACACCTCGAAGCGCCACGGCTCCGGCGGGAAGTGCTCCAGCACCAGGAAGTTGGGCACGCAGGCGGCGAGTTGCACGGCCGATGCATACGAGACTTCGCCGTTGGCGTTGTGCGGGGCGAAAGCCGCGTAGTGGGAATCGGCGATGGCGGAGATCTTGCGTGCCTCCAGCATGCCGCCGCAGTGAGACATGTCGGGCTGAACGACGTCGGCGCCGCCCCGCTCCAGCAGTTCCCGGAAGCGGAAGATGGTGAACAGGCGTTCGCCGGTGGCCACCGGGATGTCGATCTTGCGCCGCACGTACGCCATCGCGTCGGTGTTTTCGTGCGGCACCGGCTCCTCGAAGAAGCTGATGTTGAATTGTTCGACCGCCTTGGCCGCGCGGATCGCGTTGCCGACGGTGTTGAAGATGCCGTTGCAGTCGATGTACAGGTCCACGGCCGGTCCCAGGGCCTCCCGCAGCGCTCCCACCACTTCGACGCCGGCGTTCAGGATGTCGTTCTCCAGCCGGTGGAAGTCGATGCCGGGCCGGCCGCCCCAGGGGTTGAACTTGATCCCCTTGGCGCCGAGCGCCACCACCTTCCCGGCCGCGGCCACGAACTCGGCCGGGCCCATGCCCTGCCGGTACCAGCCGTTGGCGTACAGTTTGAGCCGGTCGCGCGTGCGGCCGCCGAGCAGCTCGTACACCGGCACCCCGAGCGCCTTGCCCTTGATGTCCCACATCGCGGTCTCGACGCCGGTGATGGCGCTGGTCAGGACCTCGCCCCCGGCGTAGAACGCCCTGCGGTACATCTCCTGAAAGTGCCGCTCGATGGCGGCCGGATCCTTTCCGATCAGGTAGCGGGCCAGCTCGGCGACGGCCGCCTCCACCGTCTTCGACTTGCCCTCCAGCGTGGCCTCGCCCACGCCATGCACGCCGGCGTCGGTCTCGATCTTCACGACCAGCCAGTTGCGCCAGCTTCCACCCACCAGGTAGGTCTTGACCGCGGTGATCCTCATGCGTTCCATGGCCGGACCTCCACCTATTCCAGGCCGAGCAGCTTCAGCGAATCGCGGTGGATGATCCCTTCGATCACCTCGTCGGGGACGCGCGGCAGCCGCGTGCCGGAGACCTGGTCGTTGAACCGGCGGATCTTTGTCAGCGCCTCCCGCGGTGTCCACAGCGGGAAGTCGGAGCCGAACAGCAGCTTGTCCGTGACGCTCCACTCGCACATGCCGACCAGCGCTTCCCAACCCTGCCAGGGCCGGACCCACACGCCGGAGATGTCGGCGTACACGTTGGGGTGCTTGCGCAGCACGATGGCGCAGTCCCGCTGCCACGGGTGGGACAGGTGCGCCATGATGTACTTCAGGTCCGGGAATGCCTGGGCGATCTCGTCGACCAGCAGCGGGTGGCTGTACTTGAGCATGGCGCGCGGGTTGGGGTGCGTGCCGGTATGCGACAGCACCGGGAGCCCGAGCCGCTGCGCCTTCTCGAACATCGGGAAGTTGGTCGGATCGGACGGGTCGTACCGCCCCAGCATCGGGTAGATCTTGATGCCGCGCAGGCCCAGCTCGATGCCGTGCTCGATCTGTTCCATGTGATCGTCCTCCATCGGATCGATCGCCATGAAGCCGATGAGCTTGTCCGGATCGTGCTTCACCCACTCGGCGGTGAACTCGTTGGGGCTGCGCACGCCGGTGGCGACGCCCCGGATGCCGAACACGATCGCGCGGTCGACCACCGACAGCTCCTCGTCGTAGCGCTCGGTGGTCAGCGGCTGCATCGGCGGATAGCCGGCGCGCTGGTCGGCCCGGTGCGCGGCGTCGCTGATGTGGTCGGGCTGCAGGCAGTGGGTATGGACGTCGACGATCACGGCACGCTCCTCGGCGAGGGATCGTCGGTGACAGCCGGTCGGCCGGGGCCGGCACGGGCCATCACCGACCGGTCGAGGCTACTTCGGCGCCGAAGTGGGGTAAAGCGTCTCAGGGGAGAGGCTCAGGAGAGCCGGTCGAGCTGGGCGCGGAGCGTCCCGCCTTCGGTGCGCAGCCAGTTGGCCAGAATGCCGAGGTCGGTGCCCATGGAGAAGTGGCGGACGCCCAGGTCCAGGTAGAACCGCGGGTACCGTCCTAATTTGAAATCAGGCCCCGGATGCCTGCCGGAAGGTCGGCGAAGCCGCCGGCCGGCGCGAGCTGGACGGCGCGCCGAGCGCACGCCCTGAGGGTACGGCCGGAGCGCCGCGAGCGGCACACGCGCGGGCGGTCGACCGGGTGTGGGACGCAGCGGGAGAACTGCGGGTGCGGCGTGAGCCACACCGAAGGCCGGCGGGAGCGGACCCGCGAAACCTGCGCGTACTGGCTTCCGCGCCGCTGCCAAGACCCCGGCCACGCGCAACTCCGGCCGACGGCGCGCCGCGTAGGGTTGAAACGTCCCCGCCCGGTAGCCTCTTCATTGCTCCAAGCATGACGAGAGCCCGCCGGTAGCACGACGGGCTCTCAATCCTGGGCTGAGACAGCAGCACCAAGACCGTAGGGCGAATCTCACCCGATCGACATTGCTGCTGTCAAGCCCCATGCTCGGAGGGGCGAAAATGCTCGACGGCAACGATCGGGCAGCGAACGAGCGCGAGCGGCTCCGGCAGCGGTACCTCATCACCCGGTGGGTGACCGCCGGCCGACCCGCCCGCGGCGGTCGAATCAGGGCCCCGGATGCCTGCCGAAGGACGGCCGGCCGGGCGCTTCACGGCTGAGCAGGCTCTGCTGCCGGTAGGGGTGAGCCCCGCATCGGCGCTTCGATCAGCATCGGCTCGCGTATGGGGGCGATCGTACTCGGTGCCTCGTAGAACCTCCATGGACTGGCGAAACTCAGGGCCGCCAAGAGTTCCATCAGCACGACGATCAAGATGTAGATGCCAGCTTCGACGGCGGCGGTCATACCTCCCACCATAGGCGGTCGACGTGCGGAGCTGACGCCGTAGCTCCTTGCCTTGCCGCGGGGTTGATTTCGTTGGCACTGGATCTCGCCCCGACCTTATCCGCCGGCCTGATCGCCATCCTCACGGGCTACTGGGCGAGCCGATTCCCGGTGAAATTCGGCCCCAAGGTGGCCCGGAGGCCGAAGGGGGAGCCGGCTCCAACCACTCCTCCAGATCGGGGATGAGCGTTTTCAGCGCGTAGATCCTCATGAATCCACACGAAGCGCAAGTGACTATTACGAAGGGGATGCCTGTAGGCAGCGGCAGCAATTGACGCTGTGGCCCATATGTGGCCAGTGGTGCGTACGCTATGCCGTCCTCAATCGCCGCCCGCTGTTCAGAGCAGCACGCGTACTTCAGCAGGCCCGTCGTAGCGTTGAACCGCTCTGCCAACAGGGCGCGTGCCTCCTCGGTGAACTTCCCGTCATCAGTAAGTAGTGGCGGCATCTCACCGCTCCATTGCTTTGTATATCGAGATCACGTTGTCACGCTTGACGGATGTCTCGACGATCTTCTGCCGGTCGCTTGGCAGTATCCCATCCAGGGATGCGACGATAACATCCTGTCCTCCCTGGATCACGCGGAGCGTCTCGTCATGGTTGCGCGCATGCCTTTCTATCTGCGCCAGATCAGACCGTATTGCGGCGGTTTCCTTGCCCAAATCCGCTCTGATGGCAGCAGCCTCGGACCGCAGCTCCTCTCTTAGGGCAGCAGTCTGCCCGACTGCCTCCTGAACCGATTCTCGTATCCGCTGGAGCGGATTGCTTATCAAGGCGTAGGCAAACGAGCCCATCGCGGTAGCGCATGTAAGTCCCGTGAAAATCACCACGAGAGTCCAGAACAGTTCCTGAGTCATGTCCCCTCTGCTCTCCTCCGTGATCGTGACATGGGGGCAGGCCGGCTTATCGGCGGCGGAGTCCCCCGGATACTACTGCGAGCACACTATATCGGATTCCACGTCATGAGGCAACCGCCAGAACGATCAGGCAGCGAGCGGCTCCGGCGGCTGTACCTCATCACCCGCTCGGTGACCGCCGGCCGACCCGCCCGCGGCGGTCGAAACCAGGTCTCGGATGCCTGCCGGGAGCCGACGAAGCGACGAATGATCCTTGCCCGGTTCACTACTCAGCCAGGAGAACCAGACCCGCCTACAATCCAGTCCAAAAGACTGTCATCGCCAAAACTGCCCGCGACATAGCTAAGAAGATCGTCCTGATCTATCGTCTTGACGATCTGCCGGAATGTCTTGTCTGCGCGAGCAGGCACACCGTCACTGTCGAGCAAGGTAAACTTACAACGCACATAGATCGTGAATTTCTTATCGCTAAGCACCTCGCTGATCTTTAGACCCGGAGATTGAAATTCGATACGCTGCTGTGCATCGCCGTCTCCAAGATCCAGATCATCTGGCATATATTCAAGCAACGCTCGCCCCTCGTCGTCAAATAGGATGCTCAGCATCTTATACCATCGCCGGTCAGGTACGCGACGTCCGAACAGATACGAAAACGATTCGAGGTTCTGAATCAGGAATACCACATCACTGTGCGGCGAGTCCGGCGATAGTCTACTAATGCCGCCACGAAGCAAGCCGGTGAGATCGCGTACGCTGACGTCTTTCGCTACGTCCTTGATTACGTCGACATATTCTAGCCAGCTGAACTTGTATCCCATGAAAGTTCGTGTAATAGGCGACTTAGGGCGAGGGTTAGACGAGAAGAGATCGTGCACGTATTCACCATCGAGGAAAAAGTAGCGGTTATGGACGAGCTGGTCAAGGAGATCCTTTAGTGAGATGGTTCCGGCACGGACTCCACTGGTATCATATAGCTCTATTTTACGTGCTTGCTTGAATCGCGGAAACACATCTGTGAGATTGCGCACCTGCGTCGATAGTAAAACCAAGGCGCTCGACAGCGCCCTTGTAAACTCGAAGTAGGTGCGATTCTCAGCAGCGCGGTGGTCTATGGTTACTACACGCCTGGGATGCCCTTGAGGGATTAGGTGACGTAACTGGACATCCAGGTTTTTGACCTGCGAATCAATATCGTCCAGTAGACGTATTATGTCTTGAATAAGATAGCTGACGCTTCCAAATACGAATGCTTCGTTATCGTCGAGGGTTTGCTTGATGACGAACGGTGCGCTTTGATGACTGGGCTTTGGTGGCCCAGTATCGCCACTGTCTTTGAAAAACTGTACGGCACCGTAGAGGATGGTCCCTTGTTGGCTATATAGCAGACGCAAGACGTCGGAGGAGCGGCTTGTTGTATTCATAGTGTATTTTCGTATCACGACGCAAAATACCGAGTCAACCGCGTCGCTCGTCGGCGGACTTTTCAGGCTTGTGAGTGGGAGCGCTACTCGGCGGCGGGCTCGCAGGCCCGCGCCTTGAGGTACTCGCGGATCTGGTGGACGGGTGCTTGCAGCTCGACCGCGATCTTGCGCTCGCTCCAGCGCAGGGCGACGAACTGCTCGATCTCGCCGCGCAGGATCGTCGAGCGCGTCCTCGTCGGTCGGGCCGCGGTAGTAGTCGCGGCACTCGTCCAGCAGCTTCTGGAGCGTGATCTCGCTCTCCGTGCGGGTACGCCGGTGGGCTTGAACGCGAGCAGGGGATTGTCAGCGGTCAGTCGTCCGATATAGTGTGAAGGTCGAGGAGCCCCGCGGATGGACGTATCTGAACTGATCGAGCGAGCCGAGGCAGCCAAGCAGATCGAGGGCGCGACCGCGCGGCGCGTCGAGTTGCGCGCGATCTACGCGGGCATGGTGAGCGTCCGTCTGGACGCGATCGAGCAGCACCTCGGCATCCAGCACGAAGGGCTGGAGCGGTTGCAGGAGGCCCTGGGGGAACTGAACCAGAGCTTCACGACAGGAGGGGAAGATGTCTGAAGAAGATGACTGGAGAGCGGAGTACGAAGACGAGAACGACCGCGACGCCGACTACTTCGACCGCGTGACGGACGAGGAGCAGCAGCGGCAAGAGGAGCGCCTTGAGCAGGAGGAGCGTGACCGAGAGGATCGCGAAGAGGATCAGTAACAGGGGGCATCTTGGCAAAACGACCCGAATAAGGCTTGACGGACGCGTGGGCCGGTCAGCACCATGGGCTCATGGATGACAACGAGAAAGGCCGCTTCGAGTTACAGCTATTCAGAGCAGGGCTTAGGCAACCAAGGGCTGGCCGGCGAGGAAGGTCGTGGGTTGGTGACAAGGACGAGTACATCGTCACTTTCGCCGTTGCTGATAGAGAATATCAGGCGCTCAAGAATGGGTGGTAAAAATGCCGGTCCGGTTCGAGGAAGCCACCGAACGGCCGTCGGCGGAGCACGCCGTAGAGCGCGCCTTATGGTACCTATGCAATGACTTGGAAGACCTCCTAAATCAAGCGCGTATATTGCGCGAAGATTCGCGCCTAGCAAGGAAGAAGGGCTCCGAGGTGGAGGAATGAATGATCTATCGGTAAGCGACAAAGTCCGTTTGATCTTAGGAAGCAACGCTCAGTTTTCGGACGAGCAAGAGGCGATCATCGAGGAGATGATAGAGCACGCGATCAGCCGCCCGTCTGGCCGTTACGGTAACCACAGGGATCATCCGTCTGGTTATACGATGCTCTGCATCCATGCCCTGGTGGAGCATATCGAGCGATTAGAGGACGCTGAAAAGAGGCGGCAGGAGCGGCTGCGGGAGTTTTACGTTGAGTTGACGACCGCGGCGATCAAGGGCGACGTTCGGCGGGACCTAACCGGGAAGCTGGCCGAAGCACTCATGGACGAGGAGCGGCCGGTTTACTGATAGAAACGCAGTGTCCAACGGCGGCGGCGACGTAGCCTACGATCCGCCGTCTGCAGTACCTTCGCCCCATGGACACGCAACGGATTGAGGACGAGCTTGAGCAGCTCCGTGACGCGGTAAGGATGACCAACCATCTGCTACTGGAGATCGCCGTCGAGCTGCGGACGGCGACGGACGCGCAGCACCTACGCGTCAACAGGGACCTGGACCGCTACCGCAACAGCCACCGGCGATCTCTCAGCGAACGCTACAGACCCGATTGACCTCGGTTCAGTCGTCACCGCCCAGCACTCGTCCACGTCACGGTGAATTGATAGGCGGCGTCCATGGCGGTTTTGTCGGTCCTGGTGAGCCGGGCCGTGATGGATCTCCGGGTGCTGCTGCAATACAGCACGGGATGCAGCATAAGGTATCGTCGATGCACGCGGTAGCGTAGCATTGTCCGCATACGATTAGCTCGGGGTCCGCGTCAAAATAGAATAGCTTGGATGCCCACAGATCACGAAACGCGTTTTGATTGAAGGTAAGGTACGCAGCTCGATCGACATAGAGGACTGGCACGCAGTCGCAGGTTTCAGGATGAGGAGCGTGGGCTGGCGGGCACACTTTATCGTCGCACGTCCATTGATGGTAGGCTTGAATCTCAGATTCATGTGCTGCGACTGCGATACTTGCGATAAAGATCATTGCTGCTGCTATCTGCACGATCGGCCGCATCTCGTTTGCCTCGCTCATCATGTTCTCCGAGCATTATCTACTCTGACACGGGCTTGCCCCCGAGGAACTCCCGATGAGCCGCTACCGACGACGGTCCCTGAGAGAGCGCGGGAGGATTGAGGACGAGCCTTTTTGTAGGTCTCCATCATCGCGTCGAGGAATAGCTCATAGTAAGGCCGCTGCGAGAGTTCGGCGTGTTGGGCACGTCTCCCGTCGATGATAGACATAACGACCTTTGTCGTTTCCTCCGGTGCGCCGGTCAAACCGGCGAGGTGTTGTGAATGAAAGAGTCATACGTACGAAGGGTTAGCGACCCACGACGGCCCCGAGTCATGCGTGGCAGTCCGCGAGGGCGAGACGAAGCGTTGACAGGGGTACGCGCGGGCTGGGTATTGAGCCGCGAAAGAGACTCACTTCGGGGTGCCGACGCCGTCGGAGGAGGCGGAAGGCAACACCCGGGACGCCGCCATCGCGAGGCGTTCCGGGACCCTGCGCGGTCTGAGACCCCGAGCACGTGCGGAAACACCTCGCGCGGGAACCGGGAGATCCCATCCTCGCCTGTGACCGATGGCGACACAGGACGTGTCGGAAAGTCCAAGGACGTACGCCGATGATGCACGGGGATGGGAAGTCGGACAGGTCCATAGTACCAGCGAAGCCCGCGAACAAGGGCGGGTGTGGTGAACAGCGTGGCTATGGCGGACCCTACACGGGCACGAAGGTGGAAACGCCGGAGACGGCCAAGGGGACGCCTACGGACAGGCTGGACGCTGGCAGCCCAACCGCGGAGCGGGTGGAGGGAAGGGGCCTGACCAAGGGGAATCCGCGCCAGCAAAACGCGCCCCGGACACAGCGCCGGGACGGCGCGCCCAGTGCGCTTGCGCGGATACGTCAAGCAGCGCGACAGGATAGGACGCTGCGGTTCACCGCGTTGCTGCACCACGTCTACGAACCGACGAGGCTCCGCGAGGCGTACTTCAGCCTCAAGCGGGACGCCGCACCCGGAGTGGATCGGGTGACGTGGCAGCAGTACGGCAGCGAGTTGGAGGACAACCTCCGTGACCTGTCGGCCCGCTTGCAGCGGGGAGCGTATCGAGCGAAGGCGGTGCGCAGGGTGTTCATACCGAAGGGCGACGGGCGGCAGCGGCCGCTCGGCGTGACGGCGCTGGAGGACAAGATCGTCCAGCGTGCGACCACGGAGGTGTTGAACGCGATCTACGAAACCGACTTTCTCGGGTTCAGCTATGGGTTTCGACCGGGACGCAGCGCACACGATGCGCTGGACGCCGTGTACACGGGCCTGCTGACCAGAAAGGTGAACTGGGTGCTCGACGTGGACATCCGTGAATTCTTCGATGCCATCGACCACGGGTGGCTGGTGAAGTTCGTCGAGCACCGAATCGGGACCGGCGCGTCGTGCGGCTCATCCAGAAGTGGCTGAACGCCGGCGTGCTGCAGGACGGGACGCGGACGCGTAGCGAGCAGGGGACGCCGCAAGGAGGCAGCGCATCGCCGCTGCTGGCGAACATCTACCTGCACTATGCGTTCGACCTGTGGGTCCAGCAGTGGCGGCGGACGCAGGCGAGCGGCGACGTGGTCGTCGTTCGCTACGCGGACGACATCGTCGCTGGATTCCAACACCGATCGGATGCCGAGAGGTTCCGGGCGGAGCTGGCCGAGCGGTTCGGCTCGTTTGCCTTGGAGCTGCACCCTGCCAAGACGCGGCTGATCGAGTTCGGGCCGTTTGCGGCCGAGAACCGCAGGCGACGAGGGCAGGGCAAGCCGGAAACGTTCGACTTTCTCGGGTTCACGCACATCTGCGGGACGAAGAGAAGCAACGGGCGGTTCACGGTGCTCAGGCAGACGATGAGTGAACGGTTGCAGGCGAAGCTGGGGCAGGTGAAAGCCGAGCTTCGGAGCCGTCTGCACGATCCGGTTCCAGAGGTGGGAAGGTGGCTGCGCTCGGTGGTGGGCGGGCATCTGCGTTACTACGGAGTGCCCATGAACTCGCCGGCGCTGGCCCTGTTCCGCTATCGGGTGGCGTGGCTGTGGTACCGCTCGCTGCGGCGCCGCAGTCAGAAAACCCGACTCACGTGGGAGCGCATGCAGCGCCTTGTCGCTCGCTGGCTCCCTGCGGCCCACGTGTACCATCCCTATCCCTTACGGCGCCTTGGCGTCATACCCGAGGTAGGAGCCCGGTGCGGTAGTCCCGCACGCCGGGATCTGTGGAGGGGGTGATCAGCAATGCTCATTCCTACTCCGACAGACACTGATCCTTTGAAAGCGTGGCGTCTGCCAGAGCTGCGATGTCGAGCGCCAGCTCGTACCCGGCTTCCCGGCCGATGATCCGAACCATCTCTTGCTTGTCTACTACGTCACTTTGCTGCATTGAGAGCCTTCTTGAGCTGTTGAAACAGCGGCAGGACCGTGGCGTCGATCTGAAGCTGGTTGAGGCGAGCGTGGTGCTCAACCCTCTGCATCTCTACCATCGTCTGCATGGATGTCGCTAATTCCGTGGCGGCATCCGCTGATCGCGTGGCGGCATCTACTGATTTCGAGGTGGCGGTCGCTGAGGACGTGGCGGATGCCGCTGACTTCGTGGCAGCGCTCGCCGACTTCCAGGCCGCTATAGCGTTGCATACGCTGGCCGCTGCCAGGACGGATGCAGTCAATACCGTAAGCCATGGAGCCGGAGCCGCAGCGACAACAACGGCAGCGGCGGCGGCCGGGTCGGCGGCCACGGCTCAACCGATCCAGCGGTCGTGTTGTTGCGGCTCCCAAGCGTCCGGGGTTGTGGTCCTCACAGGAACCTCCAGTTCGGGCCCGAGGGAGCGGCCCCCTGCCGGTGTGAATCATTGCGCCCTACGGCGTATAATATCGGAATCGCGTCAACCGGCGCGGTTGACGGCCGTCTTTGCGCGCTCTAAGTTTCGACGTAGAGGGAAGATGAGCGCGTGGGTAGCCTTGAAGGTCCTACGCGAGGCACTGGGTTGCCGTGTCGGTGCAGCACAGTCAAGCCGCGGACTTGCGGCGCGGCCGGCCGCCGGCGTACCCCTTCTGGGCGCTGTCTGCGTACCCTTCGCCGCATGAGCAACAGTCAATCCGAAGAGGTGTTCTTCGAATCGCGCACGGGGTTTGAGCTGGATTTCAACAGGCGCACGTTTTCCGTGAAGACGCGGGTCGGACCCGTGTCGCGGTACGGGTACCAACCCCCTTGGGGGGCAGAACTCGTGATAGTGTCTGAGTTTGACTGCAACGCCCCGCTCCATACGATCCCGACGGGTGCGATCGCAGCGGCCAAGGACTACCTGACCACCGGACAGTGGCCGCCTGAGTACAACAACTCGCAGAAGTCCCAAGGCAGTCCTATCGAGCAGATCGTGAGGTGGTTCGGTGAGCAGCAGGTGCCGGTCAAATGGCGCGACCCGAGCTACTGCACGAGTCAGTGACGCGCGCCGGCCCGTCCAGCTCGCGCCGGCCGGCGGCTTCGCCGGCCTTCCGGCAGGCATCCGGGGCCTGATTCACGGGGCGATCGGCTCGCCCGGTAGCGGCCCGTGAGGCTTGATCGCCGAGCCGCGGAGCGGTAGACTATATCGGATGGAAGCTGGCCGGCGGGCAAGGTCGGGGGGATGGTCCAGTGCCAACGAGATCAACCCCCCGGCCCCGCCAGCCTTTCCGCACGATCCGGCGTAGAGGCGGATCGTGTCAACCCCCAGCGAGGAGGATGAGGCAGTGGACGCCCAAGAACAACGGCTTGTCGCCAACGGCAGGCCGTTCATGCTGCTACTGAAAATGGAGGCGATGCACGAGGTGTTCTCCAAGGTGGAGCCCATCCTGCCGCATTCAGAGGCAGCCGATGTTGCACGCCATCTCCGCTCGGCAATCCCGCCTCTGCGAGCAGCACTGCGAGCCCGCGGCGTTCCCCTCAATTGGAAGAGCGAGTTCGTCCCGTAGCCGACCTTTCGGCAGGCATCCGGGACCTGATTTCAAATTAGGACGGTACCGAACCGCGACTGCTCGGGCTTCTTGATCTCGGCGCGCGGATGCACGCCGGCCGCCAAGGCGGTCTCGATGACTCGCAGCTCGGCGTCCTTGACCGCCTGGTCGGCCTCCCAGACGCGCAGGCCGCCGGCGACCAGGCGCGGCTGGGCGACGCCGGCGCTCATCGCAAAGTCGGACGGGCCGAACTGCACCATGTCGATCCCGGACACGGCCAGGATCTCGTCGAGGTGATCCAGGGCCTCCCGCTTTTCGATCATCACCGCGACGACCACGTCACGCAGCGCCTGCACGTAGTGCTCGTGATTGCCCCCGCCGAATCCGAACGCCCGGCCGGCCTTCGAGCCCAGTCCGCCGGGGTTTCGGGCCGAGCGCAGCGGACTGCGGCTCGCGCGTCGTCCGCGGTGCGGATGTCGGCGAACAGGACGCTGTCGAAGCCGGCGTTGACCGCCCGCGCCGCGGTGAAGTCGCGCAGGGCGGCGTCCACCTTGATCATCGCGCCCATGTACGGAAACAGCTCGACCGCGCGGCCGATTCCGTCCAGGTCATGCAGGTCGAAGGGCGCGTCTTCCGCGACGAACTCGACGTAGTCGAAGGCGCCGCTGCGCCCCACGACCTCGTAGATCGCCGGCCAGGGGCTGATGACGTGCGTGCCGAGCGAGGGTCTGCCGGTCCGCAGGAGCTCGCGCAGGTGGTTGTGCCGCATGCGCTCACGCCGTCAGCGTTCGGATCTTTGCGAGGGCGTCCATTACGGAGTCGGAGGGCAACCGGCAGAAGAGCGCGAGTCGGGAACTACCAGATTTCCCGTCCGACCGGCGCGCCGGTCGCGGTTTCCGCATGCAGATTTTTGGGGTCGATGCCTGCCAGCAGGTCGTCGAGATCGTAGTGCGGCGCATGGGTCCGCTCGACGATGAGCCTGCCGTCACGCAACTCGATGTCGGCGGTTGTTCCTGCTGAGACGTTGGCACCTGGTGCGAGTGGCCTCGGAATACGGAGGGCGAGGCTGTTGCCCCATTTCCGAACTCTGGTCTTGATCTGACTCATGCTTGCGGATCTACATTGAGTATACCTGATCGAGTCGCAGGTGCCGAGCTGCGACGGTAGACTCCGACACGTGCCGCATCCCCCGAAAGGCAGGTCACATGATGAGCGTTTCCCCGAGCCAACCCGACCCGACCTCTATCAACGCGGTCGAGCGATTCCGCCGGCGGATGGACGACGGCCACGTCTGCCTGGGCATGAGCATCACGTTGCCGGACCCGATCGTCAGCGAGGTCGCGGTGGAGGCCGGCTATGACTTCATCTGGATCGAGAACGAGCACTCGTACCAGACCACCAGGGACGTGATGGCGCACATCCTGACGGTACGCGGCACCGGCGTCGCGCCAATCGTGCGCGTGCCGGTGAACGACCCCGCCGTCATCAAGCCGTACGTGGATATGGCGCCCGCCGCCATCGTGGTTCCCCTCGTCCGCTCCGCCGAGGAGGCGGCGGCCGCCGTGAAGGCGTGTCGCTATCCGCCGGCCGGGGTGCGCGGCTTCGGGCCGATCCGCAACATGGGGCACGGCCGGCTGGATTTCGACGAGTACTTGGAGCAGGCGGCGCGGCAGGTGATGGTGATCGTGCAGGTGGAGCACGTCGACGCGGTCGACGACCTGGACGGGCTGCTTGCGACGCCGGGACTGGACGGCATCTGCCTGGGGCGCAACGACCTGAGCGGCTCGGTCGGCAAGCTGGGCCGCTACGACGATCCGCAGGTGCGTGGCATGATCGACACCCTGCTCGACAAGTGCGCCGGGCGCGACCTCTACTTGGGCGCCTCCCTCGGCCCGGACTGGGACTCGGTGAAGGAATGGGCCTCACGCGGCATGCGCTGGTTCGGGGTCGGCGACGACATCGATTACGTGGTCGGCGGCGCGCGGCAGACGATGGCCGAGTTCCGCGCGGCGATGGGCGAGCTCGGCCGGGAGTGAGCGGAGCGAACCTCACTCGAAGAGTGAGCGGAGCGAACTTCTCCGGTTACACGCGGCCCGGGAACGATCTGCCCCTGACCTGCCGGAATGCAGGCACCTTCGGAGCGTCATCGACCGATTCGTCACGCCACGAACTGGCGCGCATGTAGTGCACGGCGTATCCCCGTCGCCGGGTGCCGGTGCGGTTGGCTCCGCTGCGGTGCAGCACCAGGCTGTGGTGGAAGCTCACGTCGCCCGGCCGCAGCGGCACCTCCATCACCGGCCACGGGTCGCTGCCGAGGTGTTCGATGAAGGGCCGGAGGCGCTCCCTGCGCACCATTCCCCACCGGTGCGTGCCGGCGGCGAAGTTCAGGCAACCGTTCTCGGTCGTCGCCTCGTCCATGGCGGTCCAGGCCGTCACCAGGTCCATGGGAAAGATATCGCGCCAGGACGCCGAGTCCTGGTGCCACGGCTGCTCGCTGCCGGTGCGGGGGCCCTTCATGAACAGTTGGTCGTTGTAGAGCTTGAGGTCGTCGGTACCGAGCAGGTCCGCGACCATGTCCACGATCGCCGGATGGCACGCGTGGCGCCAGAACACCTCGTCGCGGCACGCGATCGCGGAGAGCTTGCGCACCGACAGCACCTGATCGAGCACGGGCTCCCTCCCGTGCCGGAACGGCGGTTCAAACTGGATGCGTTCCGCGGGGATGTGACCGACCTTTCCTGCCGCCACCAAGTCGGCGTACTCGGCAAGGTGCGCAACATCGTCGCCGGTGACCACGTTCTCCACGGGCAGAAAGCCGTCGATCTTGAATGACGCGACTTGTGCGGCCGACAGGCACCGTGGCATACCCGCGATGATAGCAGAGGCGGTGCGCCGCATGCTTCCCGATCGGGTATGCTGGAGGGAGAGGATCGATGCGCATCTACATCGTCAGGCACGGCGAGGCCGAGCTTGCGGCCCTGGGGTCGTCCGACGCGGGCCGGCAGCTCACCGCAAGGGGACAGCGGCAGGCCGGGCGCGTCGGCGCCGCCCTGCGCGTGCTGGGCGAGGTCCCGGGCGTGGTCTTCACCAGTCCGGCGCTGCGCGCCCGGCAGACCGCCGAGCTTGCCGTGAAGGCCATGGCCGACAAGCGGAGCCGCCCGCCGATCCGGGTGCTCGATCGGCTGGCCCCCGGAGCCTACGCCGGCGACGTGCTGGCGGCGATCCCCGTCGAGCCGCGGTCGGTGATGCTGGTCGGCCATCAGCCCACGCTCGGGGCGCTGGTCGGAGCGCTGATCGGCGGGCTGCACGCCGCCCCCATCGACCTGTCGACGGGCTCGCTGGCCTGTGTGGAGACCCCCGGTGCGCCGTCCCCGGGCGGCGGCGAGCTGGAGTACTTCCTGCGGCGCGGCATCATCTCGGCCCTCGCCAGGAATGCCTGAGGAGCCGGGCCGGAGAGTTCGTATCACAGTGCGCGTACGCCGCCTGCTCGCGTCCGATGCCGAGTATCTGCTGATCATCGCGCCGGTCGTCGCCTTCTATGTCGTGTTCGCCTATCTGCCCATGTGGGGCGCGGTCATCGCCTTCAAGGACTTCGGATTCGGCGACACCATCGGTTCCGCGCCGTGGGTGGGATTCAGGTGGTTCAAGGAGTTCTTCGAGTCCTTCTATTTCTGGCGGCTGATCCGCAACACCGCGCTGATCAACGTCCTGTCGCTGATCTTCGGGTTTCCGGCGCCGATCGTCTTCGCGCTGGTCGTCAACGAGTTGCGCGTCCGCTGGTTCAAGCGTTCGCTGCAGACGGTGAGCTACATGCCGCACTTCATCTCCACCGTGGTCGTGGTCGGCATGATGTACAACTTTCTCGGGGTGACGCACGGCTGGGTCAACAACCTTTTCGATCACCTCGGCATGGAGCGGATCAACTTCTTCCTCGAATCCCGGTACTTCCGCTTTCTCTACGTCGGCTCCGGCGTGTGGCAGACCTTCGGCTGGAGCTCGATCATCTTCATCGCCACGATGAGCTCCATCGACGCCGAGCTGTACGAAGCGGCGGTCATCGACGGCGCCAGGCGCGTGCAGCAGATGCGCTACATCACCATCCCCGGGATCATGCCGACCATCGTGATCATCCTGATCTTCACGATCGGCAACATGATGAACGTCGGCTTCGAGAAGATCATCCTGATGTACAGCCCCGGCATCTACGAGGTGGCGGATGTCATCCAGACGTACGTCTACCGGCGGGGGTTGATCGACTTCGACTACAGCTTCTCCGCCGCGGTGGGCCTGTTCAATTCCGTGATCAACCTTGCCTTGCTGGTAGGGGCGAACTACCTGGCGCGGCGGGTTGGCGAGACGAGCCTGTGGTGATGCGCGTGGACCAGGCAGGGTAAAGCGGGACGCGCATGGTGATCCGGAACCGCGAACCGGGGCTCGACATCGCCGTATGGACGATCGCCGTCGTGGCGCTGCTCGTGGCGCTGCTGCCCTTCCTGTACGTGCTGTTCCTGTCGGTCTCCACGCCGGAAGGGGTGTTCTACAACGAGGTCATGTTCCTGCCGGATCGCATCTACCTGAAGTCGTACGCCGACATCTTCGAGCGCTCCCGGATCACCACGTTCTACTTCAACACGGTCTGGATCGTCACCACCGGCACTGCCATCAACCTCGTGCTGACCTGTCTGGCCGCTTATCCCTTGTCGCGCCGCGACTTCCGCCTGCGCAACGTTTTCATGGCGTTCATCGTGTTCACGATGTTCTTTCACGGCGGCATCATTCCCTTCTACATGGTCGTGCGGAGTCTGGGTCTGCTGAACAGCCGCTGGTCGCTGGTGCTGCCGTTCGCGGTGTTCGCGTGGCACATCATCATCACGCGCACCTACTACCAGTCCGCGATTCCCGACAGCCTGCAGGAGTCGGCGCTGATCGACGGTGCCGGCAAGCTGCGCATCCTGACAAGCATCGTGGTGCCGCTGTCGAAGCCGGTGTTGGCCGTCGTCGCGCTGTGGACGGCGGTAAACTTCTGGAATACCTACTTCTGGGCGCTGGTCTTCATCCACGATCCCGACAAGCAGCCGATCCAGCTCTTCCTGGTCAAGTTGCTGGTGCAGGGACAGGGGAGGGAATTGGGATTGATCGGCGCGGAGGAATCGTTGGCCACGCGCAGCGGCGCTGCCGAACAGATGAAATACGTGGCGATCATCGTCACGATCGCGCCGATCCTGGCGATCTATCCCTTTCTGCAGCGCTACTTCATCAAGGGGGTGATGATCGGCGCCCTCAAGGGGTAGTCAGCGTCAGCGCATTGACCGAGAACGGCAGCAGCGTGATCTCCGCGACGGCACCGTCGACGGTCACGGGCGCTCTCTCGATGTGCACCCGGTTGGGGCACGTGGCATCGTTGTAGTCCCGCACGCTGCGCGACGTCAGCGTGGCGAGTTCCGCCCGCGCCGAACCGGCAAGGGCCGGGATCGAAACCGTCACGCGGACCTCCTCGGTAAGGTGGCGGTTGGTGACGCTGAGCACCGTGGTGGATCCGTCGGGGCTCACGGAGGCGGACGTGGACAGCAGCGGGAGCGGCTCCAGGTCCGCCACGGCCGGCCCGCCGGCGAAGTCCAGCTCCCTGCCCGACTCCCGTCCGGCGATCCGCTCGCACTCCAGCCGCACCGCCACGGACGTGTTGCCGTGGTGCGCGCGGTACAGGTCGAATACATGGCAGGTCGGGGTTCGCCACAAGCTCGTCCCGTCGCACTGCAGCAGCAGGTTGATCCAGTGCGACGCCATCGAGACGCTGTCCAGCCGGCGGTGAAACACGTCGAGCATGGCGGCGTGGGCCACCGCGTCGCGCGTGGTCTGGCGGTGCAGCGAGTGCCGGGTGCCCCACTCCAGGAAGGCCAGCTTGACCGCGGGCGTGCCGACGTCGGTGCGATCGATCCAGTTGAGGCCCCGCAGATCGCTGCCCCACGGCTTTCGATCGCGGGTCAGCGCGCGGATCAGTGCGATCCGCTCGTCGATGGCGGCCTCCAGGCCGGCGGAGTTCTGCAGCACCCGGTAGTAGTCCGCGTCGCTGTAGTCGACCTCGGGGAAGCTGGCGCCGGTGTAGATGATCTGTCCCAGGTGATCGACCAGTGAAGAGCCGCCCAGATTGGGCGTCCGGGCGCTGTCCAGCGTGTTGATGAGCGCCCGGTTCCAGCCGTCGTCCCCGCCGGCCGCGATCAGCTCGATCTCCGGGTCGATCAGGCGCGCCGCAAGCGCGAACTGCCGGTACCGCTCCGCGTATACGCGCGGGTCCAGGTCCATCCATCCGTAGACGTTCCAGTACCTGGCCCCGTAGGGCTCCGGCTGCCCGTGGGCTCTGCGCAGCCGGGTCAGGGACGAGTCGCCGGGATAGTTGCAGTACTCCAGCCACTGCCGGGATTCCTCCGGCTCCTCCTCGTTGCAGATCATCATCGGCTCGGCGCCGCTCATCCGGCAGAAGCGGACGAACTCGTCGGTGCCGAAGTCCATGGGCCAGCGCAGCTCCACTGCTTCGAACGGCGAGCGTGCCCACCAGTTCACCCGCAGCGGCCGCTCCTGCCGCGGTCCCACGCCGTCCTGCCAGTGGTAGTAGGTGCCGCCGATGGCGCTCATCCAGCCGATGGAAAGGGCACGCAGCGCGTCGGTGGTATCGATGCGGACGCCGTCGCGGTTCGGGATGGGTGAGTCGCCGACCCAGATCAGGTCCTGCGTCTCGACGAACTGCGGCGCGCAACGCACCCCGTAGAGCGTCCGATCGATCACGCCGAGGCGATCCTCGCCGTCGACCACGATCCGCGCGCTCTTCACCGCAGGGCCACCGTCAGACGGGTCACGGAGTGCGCGGGGAAAAGGTGCGCCAGCCCGCCGGCGCCGACCGAGGCCGGCGCATCCTGCAGGTGCACGCGATCGGGCTCATCGGCACTGTTGAGCGCGGCCGGATCGTCATGGGCGAGCACCACGGCGCTCACCTCGCCGAGCTCGGCACCTGAAACCAGGAGCTCGCTCTCTACCTCCCGGTCCCGGTCGGCGTTGACCACCGTCACCGTCAGTGTCCCCGCCTTCACCGATGCCGAGGCCTGGAGCCGCGGGATGACGACGGTCGCCTCCTCGTCCGCGACCGTGGAGGTCGTGGCCGATGCGATGCGCGCGGCTTCGGGCACCACTGCCCGCGTGCGCACGCCGGTGCCGCCCTGGTGCGGCGCGTACAACTCGAAGACCAGTCCTGTCGGTGTAATGATCAGCGCGCCGCCCGCGGTCTCGTCGACCTCGAAGGCGTGATGGATGCCGTTGATCATGTCGCTGAGGCAGGCGAAGCGCACGAAATCGCAGTTGCCGTTGAAGACGTTGAGAGTGATGGCTGCCGCCAGGGCGTCCCTGACGGTGTCCTTCTGGCGCAGGGAGAGCAGGTTCTCCTCGATGTAGGAGGCGTCGTGCATGCAGCCCCACTCGTTCAGGCCGACGCCCATCCGCGGGTTGAAGGACTCCTCGAACTCCTCCCGTTTCTCGTCGATCCACTCCTGGAAGCCCAACCCGTACGCCATGGCGCGGTACCACTGCCCGGCGTCGAACCCGGTCGAGGGTCCGGTCTTGCCGTAGCGGATGTAGCAGAGCGCATCCACGCCGGGGTTGAGGTTGTTCCACGGCGCGGGCACGTAGTCCATCCACCGGTACTCGCCGCGTTCGCGCCAGTTGCGAAAGAAGCGGCGCGTGCCGTCGGCGCGGTCGACCCGCGCGACCCGCACCGGGTCCGTGTCGAAGAACGGCATGAAGCCGAAGTACCGGCGCACCTGTGCGGCATACTCCTCGGTGGTGAGGTAGCCGCCCTGATTGTTCAGGTACCAGTAGCGCGCCCGGAACGGTTCCGCGCGCCCGTTCGCACGGCGTTCTCTGGTCAGGTCGGTGTCGTAGGGGCAGTTGCAGTACTCGACCCAGTGATGGAAGTCGGCGACGCTGCCGTAGCAGAGCGACACGCCCAGGTACGGCTCTGCGCCGACGCGCTCGCACACGTGCAGGAACTCGTGCGTGCCCATGGCGTTGTCTTCGGGCGCGAACGCGATGTCATCGCAGCCCGGGAACCACTTGTTCGCCTTGCGCAGCGGCCGCTCGGAGCGGGGGCCGATCCCGTCGCGCCACCGGTAGTACTCGGCCTGATCGCCCGCCGGCCACTGCAACATGCCGATGCCGGCGCGGCGCATCGCCTCGATCAGATCGGTGCGGAATCCGCCTTCGTTGGGGATCGGTGAGGCGGCCTCCACCATCCCGTAGGAGCAGCTCGAGAACAGGCACCCGTAGAGGTGCGGGCTGACGGTGCCGATCGGGTCGTCGATGTCGACGTGGATGACGTTCACGGCGGGTCTCCCCCCGGTTCGGGCGGCTGTGCCGGTAAGAAGACGGGCGGGAAGGAGCGATGCTCCTCCCCACCCGTTACGAAACGGTGATGCGACGGGCGGGTCAGTAGATGTCCTTCACCTTGCGGTCGAAGTGCGCCTGGTTCACGGCCAGCGCGGCTTCGATCTGCGGTCCAGCGATACTGTTGACCTGTGCGACGTAATCGTCCCAGGCGCTCATCGGTTCCTGGCCGGTGATGAACTTCGCGGTCATCTCCGCGACGTAGTCTCCGAACGCCTTCTGGGCGGCGCTGACGACATCCTTGTCGGCCTGGCTCAGCGACCAGACGATGTGCACGTCGTGACCCCAGCCGTTGTCGCGGACCAGCTTCTCGAATGCGCGGAAGTCCTCGTAGAGCGGTTCGGTGTCGATCCGCTGCGAGTCCATGATGCTGTAGCCCTCCGCCGGCAGGCGGCCCAGGGGTGATCCCAGGGCGGTCATGCGCTCGCTCGAGGCCAGCTCGGCATACGGCCGGTTGCCGCAGTGCTCGCAGATGCCGATCACCTGGTAGAGACCGTCCTCGACCTCGTAGTGGACCCCTTCGATGCCCATCTCGCGGGTGATCGGAAACTCGGTGTCGCCGAGCATGTAGTCCACGGCGCGTACGGCCGCATCGATGTTCTTGCCGGCCTTGGCCAGGTAGGTCGTGAAGAACGCCGTGCCCCAGGTGCTGTAGACCCGGTCGCTGCCGTCCCAGACCGAGCTGGTCGGATCGGGAAGGATGTGATAGAGCGCATCCGGGTCGATCTGTCGCAGTTGCCCGATCAGGTTGGCGCCGTTGACCGGCCAGTTGTTGATGGCGCCGACCGTGTTCTCGACCGCCTTCGTGTTGAACTTGGGCGAGTCGACGTTGAAGATGTCGGGGTCGAACAACCCCTCGCGATACATGGTGCCGATCCAGTCGATCATCGCCCGGTAGCGGTCGCTGGTCGGTGCGAAGTAGACCTCGCTGCCTGCCTCCACCCCGTAGTTGATGTCCGTCCACGGGAAGTGATTGAAGGTGTTGATGCCGAACGAGGTCAGCCACATCCGCGGAAAGCCGGCCGACATGAAGTTGGTCCAGCCGATCTCGTCGGCCTTGCCGTTGCCGTTCGGATCGCCTGACACCACCGCCCTGAGGTAGTCGGCGAAGTCGTCGACGGTATTGGGATCCTCGGTGATGCCGAGCTCCGGGTACCAGTCGGAACGGATGTAATGCACCCACTTGAGCTGGCGCGGTCCCTTGAGAGTGACGGTGTTGAGGTTGATGATCTGCCCTTCGTGGCTGATCTCGTTGAGGAAGCCCCGGTATTCCGGCTTGGCCAGCTTGGCCTTGACGAGCGGCATCTTCCCCGCGTCGATCATCTCCTGGAACGGGATGACCACGCCCTTCTGAGCCATCTCCTGTGCGGTGATCCCCTGCGGGGTCGCGGTGAAGAGGTCGGGCATGTCGCCGCCGGCGGCGATGATCAGGGCGAGCTGCTGGGCGAGATCGGCAAGCGGCACGAGCCTCCAGTCGAACTCGATGTTCAGCCGCTCCTCGACGAACTCGATCACCGGCTGCGGCCCCAGGATGCTCAGGGAGGCATCGTCGTTCTCCCAGGTCATCACGACGACGGGGTCGGGCGTTGCATCGGCGGCCTCGCCCTGGCTCGCGGCGAATGCCGCCAGCGGTGCCACCAACAGCAACGCACACAGGAATCTGGCTCTCATCACGATCCTCCTTCAATAGAGACGTTACGAGTAACCGACACGGATAGCACGGGCGTGGCACCCGTGGCAACAGGGGACTCTACGACTCTACGACGTGCTGGTTCACGTGGTACGCGGCAGGTTTGCTCATGAATGGGCAATGTGGTACACAGCGACGGACCGGGGAGGGTTCATGGCGCAGACGGGACTGACCGAGCAGCAGAAGGCGTTCTTCGCCGACTTCGGGTTCCTGCAGTTCCCCGGCCTGCTGGGCGACTGCATCGAGGAGATCATCGACGAGTTCGAGGCGGTCTGGGCCCGGCACGGCGGCGGACACCACGGCAGGCCCCACGACGGCGAGCGCCGCTCCTGCATCGTCCCCTTCATCGACCAGAGCGAGCGCCTGTCGGCGCTGATCGACGACCCGCGCATCCACGACATCGCCGCCTGTCTGCTGGGCGACGACTTCAACTACGCCGGCAGCGACGGCAACTACTATGCGGGCGACACGCACTGGCACTCGGACGGCTGGAACATGGACGGACCGCGGTCGATCAAGATCGCCCTGTACCTCGACCCGTTGACGCGCGACACCGGGGCGCTGCGGGTCATCCCGGGCAGCCACCGGCCCGGCGACGCCTACGCCGACGCGCTGCAGGAGCAGGTCCGGGAGAGCGAGTCGCTGTGGGGGATCGAGGGTCCGGACGTGCCGGCGTACGCGCTGGAGACACGACCGGGAGACGTCGCCTGCTTCAATCACAACACCAAGCACGCCTCGTTCGGCGGCAGCCCGCGCCGGCGGATGTTCACCATCAACTGCCACGCCCGCTATCCGGACGAACGCATGGACGGGTTGCGGGAGCGCATCGACAGCTTCGCGCGTTTCTGGCTGGACCGCGTGTACGGCGAAGCGATGGTGCGCACCGCCGGTCCTGAGCGCATGGTCCACCTGGAGCAGATCATGGCCAACGACGGCCACCTGGCCGAGCTGTCGCGCCGCAAGCGCGCGGAGATGACCGAGCCTTCGCGAAGCTGAGCGGCCTTCGTCTACGACTCGGTCGGGCGGGGGTTGCACAACACTCGACCGGCAGGCACTCTCAACCCTTGATTCCGACCGGGATCGAGGAGGCGAACGAATGAAGAAGCACTTCGTGACACTCGCAATCGTCTTCCTTCTGTTCATTCCCACCAGCGGGCTGTTCGCAGCCGCGCAGGAGGAGATGGCGGCGGAGAAGATGACGTTCACGTGGCTCGGCGGTGGCTGGAACACCGAGATCGTGGACGACAGTTGGGCCGAGCAGCAGATCCAGGACAAGTTCGACGTCGAGATCACACCCGTGAACATCCTGCGGAGTGAGACCGACAAGCTCAATCTGCTGGTCGCTTCCGGCGACTTTCCGGACGTGGCGTACTGGTCAGCATCCGACCGATACAGCCTGTATGCCGACGGGGTGACCCGCTCCATTCCGGAATCGGCCTTCCGGCAAAACGCTCCCGAGTACACCAGGCGGCTCGACGAAGACTTCCCGTGGGGCTGGAACTACAACCTGGTTCCCGGGATGGACGACGAGTACTACTCCACGACCATGTGGTGCGTGGTCTGCGGCGGGGGAATCGACTACGCGCCGCAGTTCCGCATGGACTGGCTGGAGAAGATCGGCATGGTCCCGGATGGCGCCTTCGACATGTTTCCGGAAGCCAGCGAAGTCATCGACCGCAGCTCGGAGACGACGGATGCCAGGGGGAAGTACCATTTCTATCCTGACCATCCGACGCTCGACTGGTACGAGGGCGTGCTGCGCGCGTTCCTGAACGACGACCCGGACGGCAACGGCAGGAAGGACTCGATCCCCCTCATGCTGTACGGCCACTGGGCATCGCACCGCGGCCTCATGGAGATGTTCGGGATCTCCTACGGGCGCAACCTGATGGAGGACGGCGAGCTCATCCAGGCGACGATCTCCAAGAACTACCGGGACTACCTCAAGCTGCTCGCCGGCTGGTACGCGGAAGGGCTGATCGACCCGGAGTTCACGCTGCTCAAGGGCCGGGGAGACGCGGAGGAGAAGTTCCGCTCCGGCGTCGCCGGCACCTTCATGATGCACTACATCTATCTCACCTACTACTACAAGCGGTGGGATTCCCTCTTCAAGAACGTGCCGAGCGCCAAGGTGCTCATGACGCTGCCCATCAGGAACCACGACGGCCGGGTCGGCGCGTACGCGTCGGACCTGGACAGCGTCAACAGTTGGACCAACTACGTGGTCGGAGCGCACGTGGATGACGCCAAGCTCGCCAAGTTCCTGGAGATCTACGACTGGATCAACTTCGACCCGGAGCAGCAGGTCTTTCTGCGGTACGGTCTGCCTGACGTGCACTTCGAGTGGAACGGAGATCCGTGGGCTTCCCGCCCGAGGATGAAGGAGGGCGTGGAGCAGGGAGGCGGCGACCAGGGCCTGATGGTGTACCCGCACGGGTATGAGACCAGGGAGCTGGCCGCGCTGCACGGGCTTCCGCCCGGCGCCGAGATCGTCAAGCCGGTGCTGTTCGACTCGATCACGGACATCATCATCTTCCCGCTCCGCTTCGATCCGCAGAACAAGACCAACGAGCAGGAAGTCCGCAAGAACTATGGATCGGCCTTGAAGACCATCGAGGACGAGTACCTGGTCAAGGCGATCACCGGAGAGGTCGACATCGACAGCTCCTGGGACGACTACGTCGCCCAGTGGCGGAAGGCAGGCGGCGCCGAGCTCCTCGCCGAACAGGCCAAGGGGCTGCTGTACGGCGAGTTCATGAACGGCAACATCGTCTATTGATCACCGTCGGTGCAGACGGCAAGCAGGGGAGCGGTGCAGACACCGCTCCCCTTTTGTTAGGGTAGGGAGAGTTCGATGTCGACGCTCGCGAACAAGGATGTCAGAAAGGTCATCCGCAGGCAGACCCTCAACAGGGCGAAGCGGATGCACGAGTACTACATCCTGCTCCTGATCCCCGTAATCCTGCTGGTCGTATTCAAATACCTTCCCATGTACGGGATCATCATCGCTTTCAAGGACTTCAGCATCGGCAGGGGCATTCACGACAGTCCCTGGAACAACTTCGAGCACTTCAAGCGCCTCTTCCAGGACCCGTTCTTCTACCGGATCACCAGAAACACCGTCATCATCAGCGTCTACCGGATCATCTTCGGCTCTCCGGCCCCGATCATCCTGGCGCTGCTGCTCAACGAGATCCGGTCGGTTGCGTACAAGAAGACGGTGCAGACGCTCTCCTACCTCCCGCACTTCGTCTCCTGGGTCGTGCTGGCGGGGATCTTCGTCGAGATCCTCTCCGCACAACGCGGGCCGATCGCCCATCTCTTCACGCTGGTGGGCCTTGAGCCGGTGAGCTGGCTGACCTACAAGCCCACCTTTCGCGGCGTGCTGGTGGTCACCGGGATTTGGCAGAGCGTCGGATGGGGCTCGATCATCTATCTGGCGGCGCTCTCCTCCATCGATCCCAGCCTGTACGAGACGGCCGCGATCGACGGAGCCAATCGTTTTCAGCAGGCGGTCCGCATCACCGTGCCTTCACTCCTGCCGGTCATAACCATCCTCTTTCTCCTCAACGTCAGCCAGATCCTGAACGCGGGATTCGAGCAGATCTTTAATCTCTTCAACCCTGGGGTCTACGAGGTGGCCGACGTCATCGACACCTACATTTACCGATCGGGTTTCGAGGAGCGCCGGTGGGCGTACAACACGGGCGTCGGACTGGTCAAGAACGTGGTGGGGCTGATCCTCTTGATCGGCGCGAACGCCGTCATCAAGCGCTACAGCGAGTACGGGATCTGGTAGCGGCAGCGAGCGATGGCAGAGACACTGCAGAGACGGACCGTCGGCGGCCGGGCGTTCGACTCACTCAACGTCCTGTTCCTGCTGCTCTTCAGCGTGACCGTGGTCTACCCGTTCTGGCATCTGATCATCATTTCCTTCTCGGGAACGGACGACATCGTCACCATGGGGTTTCACTTCTGGCTGGACGAATGGCACATCGAGGCGTATCGGTACGTCTTCAGCAGCAACCGGGTGGGCAGAGCGTACGTCAACAGCATCCTGCGGGTGGCCATGGGCACGACCACGGCCATCATCGTGACACTGCTGGCCGCCTATCCGCTGGCGAAGCGCGACCTCCCTGGCAGAAACGCGATCACCATGACGTTCGTCTTCACGATGTTCTTCGCGGGCGGACTCATTCCCCACTATCTCTTGGTGCGAGGCCTGGGGCTGATCGATTCGCGGTGGTCTCTGATCCTTCCCGTTGCCCTGGACGTGTTCTGGGTCATCATCATGCGGAACTTCCTGATGGCCATCAACGTGGAGATGGAGGAAGCGGCCTTCATGGACGGAGCGAGCGTCAGGACCATTCTGGTCAAGATCATCGTGCCGCTGGCCCGGCCGGCCATCGCCACGGTCTTTCTGTGGGCCACCGTCCAGCACTGGAACTCCTGGTTCGACGCGATGATCTTCATCCAGGACGCGAACAAGACGGTGCTGCAGCTTCTCCTGCGGCGGCTGCTCGACCGGATGCTGACGCTGCAGGAGCTGGAGAGGTACACCCTGCAACAGCAGATCGAGATGAAGATACCGACGGAGGCGGCCAAGGCGGCCATGATCCTGGTGGCCACGGGGCCGATCATCATGATCTACCCCTTCATTCAGCGGCACTTCGTGCGGGGCATCATGATCGGGTCCCTGAAAGGGTAGATCGAGCGTCGACTCCGCTCGCTCAGGGGAAGAACCGAGGCAGCAAGTCCCTCGACGCTGCCAGCAGCTCGTCGAGCATGGCCTCCGCCTTTCGCGGCTCGATCGCCATCTCGTCGACGAGCAGTGCCTGCAGGGCCTTGCCGCGGTCGCCGGTGACCGCAGCGTCGGCGACCAGCTCGTGCCACACGAATCGCTTCTCCAGGATCCCCTTGAGCACCAACGGCGCCTCTCCCATGGTGAGGGCTCTGGCACCGCCGGTCTCGGTCACCGCCTCGACCTCGACCTCGGCGGTGGCAGGCAGGTTCGCGATCGCACCTCCGTTCGCCATGTTGACGATGCAGATCAGACGCTTGCCGGTCGCCATGGCGGCGATGATCTGCACGGGGCCTTCGCCGCTGCGGGAGTCTTCTTTCCGCTCCGGCAGCTCTGTTTGGTCCAGGATTCCCTGATAGTCCGCCAGGAACGACTGCCGCAGCTCCCGCGTCGGCGGCGCTTTGACGGGCATGGGGTGAGAGGTATCGAATCCGTGGCGCCGCGCCGAGTCGGCCGTGTTGTATGGCAGTTCGTCCTGGCTGCGGGCGTGGGCGGCGAACGGATAGAACTCCAGCGTATGGCCGTCGTCAGGGTAGACGATGCGATGCCCGTACGTTCGGGAAAGGGCCGCCGACATCGCATGATCGATGGGCGGCTCCGCTTCACGGGTGCGCTTCATCAGCTCGGGAAGCACGTCCGCGCCGCGATGCCGGACGCGCGTGAACCAGTGGTAGTGATTGGTGCCGATCCAGGTGCATTCCAGCTCTTCGGCGGGCAGCTCCAACAGATCCGCGGCCGCGCCGATGCCGCCCTGGACGCCGTGGCACAACCCGTACGACTTGATGCCGGTATACTTGTGCAGCGCCCGCATGATGGTCGCCATCGGATTGGAATGATTGAGAAACACCACGTCTGGACAGCGTTTTTCCATGCGCCTGCAGAGGTCGATGTGGGCGGGGATGGAACGCAGGGCCATCATCATACCGGCGGGACCGGCGGTGTCGCCTACCGCCAGGTGGATTCCGAATTTGGCGCAGATGTGCATGTCGGCGCTGTGGTAATACGAACCATGCACCCCACGAACCATCTCGGCACCGCTGCCCCCTATGGACGATAGCGCGTAGTCCGCCCCGTCGACCGCTTCATCGGGGTCGGCCGTCGAGGTGATGTTCAGGCGCGCACCGGCGGCTTCACTCAACCGCCGTCCGAGGTCCGCCATGCGCTTTGCTTTCTTGGGGTCGATGTCGTAGAGCACGACATCCGACTCTGCCAATTCCTCTTCCAGAGCCAGGTTTCCGAGGACGTTGCGGAAGTAGAGGCTGCCGCCCCCGAGGCACATGATCTTGATGGCTGGCATTCGTGAGTGCTCCTGTGACGTTGCGCGCTCGGACGCACCACACTACCATCCGCATCATGCGTGCCACCATCGACCACGTCGCCGTGGTGCGCGCCGACTTGGAGTCCTGAGCGATGCCAAGCGTCCCGGCGGCGGAGATCGATCGGCGCGTGCATGCGGTCCAGGACAAGCTTGCCCGCGAGGACTCGCCGGTCGATCTGCTGCTGGCCGTGCAGAAGGCGGATCTGTTCTACCTGAGCGGCACCCTCCAGCAGTGTCACCTGGCGCTGCCGGCCCAAGGCGCGCCGCGCCTGCTGGTGAGAAAGGTGCGCGAGACCGCGGAGGCCGACTCGCCGATCCGGGACATCGTCCCGCTGCGCAGCTTCCGGGAGCTTCCCGGACACGTCCGGGACCTGTGTGGCGAGCCGCCGTGGCGGATCGGCATGGAGCTGGACGTGCTGCCGGTCGGACTCTGGCGCACCTACCGGGGCGTGTTCGGCGACGACGCGGAGATCGTGGACTGCTCGCCGCAGCTATTGGCGGCGCGCTCGCGCAAGAGCGCGTGGGAGCTGGACCAGTTCCGCGACGCGGCCCGCCTGCATCCGCTGCTGTTCGGCGATCCGCTGCGACGGCTGCTGGCCGACGAGGTCTCGCCCTGTGACCTGCAGGCCCGGCTGGAGGCCGAGGCGCGCGCGCTCGGCCACTGCGGCCTGGTGCGGTTGCGCGGCCTGGACGCGGAGACCGGCATCGGCATCGCGGTGAGCGGTCCGGACGGCGCGGTGCCGAGCAACTCCATGTTCCCGATCGGCGGCACCGGCCCGCACGTGTGGGTGTCGCACGGCGGCACGCGCGCGCCGGTCCGGCGGGACGTGCCGATCATCCTGGACTTCCTGATGAGCACCACCGGCTATCACGTGGACTGCTCGCGCATGGCAGTGCGCGGCGCCTTTCCCGATCGGGCGGCATCCATCCTGGAGCGCATCGGCGATCTGCTGCGCGGCATGGAGAGCCGGCTCGGGGCCGGCGCCCGGCCGTCGGAGATCTACCGGACGGCGATGGAGGAGGCCGCGGCGGCCGGGCTGGGAGAGGGCTTCATGGGGCCGCCCGGCTATCGGGTAAGCTTCGTGGGACACGGGGTGGGGCTGGAGGTCAACGAGTTGCCCGTGATCGGTCCGCGCTCGGACCGGCCGCTCGAGCCGGGCAACGTGATCGCCCTGGAGCCCAAGTACACCGACCAGGAGTATGGCGTGATCGGAATCGAGAACACCTACGTCGTCACCGAGGGCGGCGCCGAGAAGCTGACCACCGCGACCGAAGCGGTCGTCGAAGGATGAGCGGCATGGTTTCCGTCTCGGTCCCGGCGCTGCGCGCCTACGTCGCGGATGTGCTGCGCGCCAAGGGCACGCCCGTGCACGTCGCCGCGGTCGTGGCCGAGTCGCTGGTGCTGTCCAACCGGCGCGGCCACGACTCGCATGGGTTCATCCGCCTTGCCCCGTACTGCGACTATGTCGATCGCGGCTGGATCGATCCCGCGGCGGAGCCGGAGCGGGTGGCCGACGAACCGCATGTGGTGCAGGTCGACGGCCATTTCGGGTTCGGCCAGTACGTCGGCCGCGTCGCCACCGGCTGGGCGATCGACAAGGCGCGCGGCGGGCACTGCATCCTGACCATCCGGCGCTCGGCGCACCTGGGCCGCATGGGCGAGTTCATGGAGCAGGCGGCCGAGGCCGGGCTGGTCTGCTTCTCGTTCACCAACACGCACGGCGGCGGGCTGGTCACCGCCCCGCACGGCGGCTGCGAGCGCCGCCTGTCGGCCAATCCGCTGGCGGCCGGAGCCCCGCTGCCGGACGGACCGCCGATGATGATGGACATCGCCACCTCGTCCATCGCGGCCGGCAAGGTGCAGGTCGCCGTCGAGCGGGGCGAGCCGCTGGCGCCCGGCCACCTGGTCGACGGCGCCGGGCAGCCTTCCACCGATCCGCGCGCGTACGGCGGCCGTCCTGATGAAACAGGGCCGCAGGGCGCGTTGCTGCCGTTCGGCGGGCACAAGGGCTACAGCCTGGCGATGTTCTGCGAGGTGCTGGCCGGGGCGCTCACCGGCGCCGGATGCAGCACGACGGGCGTGCAAGGGGTGGCGAACGGGTTCCTGGCGCTGTTCCTGGACCCGGCCGCGTTCTGTGGCGAGGACTTCTACCGCGCCGAGCTGGGGGCGCTCATCCCGCACGTGAAGTCGTCACGGTTGATGGCAGGCCACGACGAGATCCTCTATCCCGGAGAGCCCGAGGCGCGCGCGGAGGCGGAGCGCAGCGACGCGGTCACGATCGAGCCGTCCACCTGGGAGCGCACCGCGAACGTGGCTCGCGCGCTCGGCGTGACGCCGCCTGCGATCGAAGGGGTGACGGGGGCGCTCAGCGGCGACTCATGATCCGCGTGGCGCCGGAGCCCGAAGCGGCGGGGCGTGGTCGAGGACGTGGGTCGTCAGCGACGGGATGCCGGCGACCCAGACGACGGGCGGCAGTTGGCCCGGCGGGCTCCAGAGGTAGCCCAGCCGGTGCAATCCCTCGCGGGCGGCTAGCCGCGCCTCGGCGTCGGCTCCGGTCGCGGCGAGGGCAGCGTCGATGGCGTGATCGGAAGCGGTGGCGTCGGCGCCGGCCTGGAAGAGCGGCGCCGTCGCCACGGCCGCCGGCAGCAGGCCGCGGGTCTCCAGTTCCCGATAGCGCTCCCGGTAGTAGTCCGCGACCTTGGCGGCCACGTCTGCACGCGCCGCGTCAGCATGAGCGGCGGTCAGACGCGTTGCGCCGGTTGCCTGACGTTGCTGCCAGAGGGCACGCCCCCAGACCTGGATGAAGTACGGGTAGCGCTGACTGTCCTCGACCACCGCATCGAGGGCGTCGGCGTCGATGCCCACGCCGTGGGCGGCCAGCGGTTCGGCCAGGGCGGCGCGGACCGCCGCGTCGCTGAGCAGGCCGATGCCCAGGCGGCCTTCGTCCAGCCGGCTCCAGAAGGACACGTTCATGGCGCCGAGATGCGCCGCCAGGCCCGGCGTGCCGGCCAGCACCAGCAGGAATGGCGCCTCGTCGCGCACCTGTTGACTGGTGTTGAGCAGCGTTCTGCCTACCTCGACGTCAAGCGTGTGCGCCTCGTCGAGCAGCACCGCAAGCGGCTTCCTGCGGCACCGGGCGGTCAATTTCGCCCGCAGGTTCCGTACGCGCCCGGACGGCGGCGCCCACTCGACCGAGCCGACGGCCGCCACGCCCACCTTTCGCGGCAGCAGCTTCGCCATCCCTGACGGCGGCGCAAGAACCTCGATCAGCGCTTCCCGGGTAGGGATGTCGCTCGGGGTCACCGCCACCACGTCCACGGCCCGCGAGCGGCCGCTGCAGGCGCGCTTGAACCAGTTGAGCAGCACGGTCTTGCCGTTGCCGCGCGGCCCGGTCAGGACGACGTTGTGTGGCGGAGCGCTGCCGCCGAGCAGGTCCGCCAGGCACCGCGTCAGCACCGCCTCCTCCCGCTCGCGCCCGGTGAGCGCCGGCGGCGTGGCGCCGTCGCCGGGAGCGAACAGTCGTTGCTGCGTTGCCGTCATCTACGAAACGAAACGTAACGTATATCGGCCCCTTCCGTCTGCGGCAACGCGCCTCAGACCCACTCGAAGGCGAACAGCTCGGCCGCGCGCAGGGTGACGTGCAGCATCACCGAATCGTCCGGCCCGACGCCGAGATCCGCGCCGGTCCGCCAGCGCACGACGGCGGAGGCGTGATCGCCCGAGATGCGCACGCAGTCGTCGGCGCCGCGGCCCTCCACGGGCACGGCTTCGCGGTCGGGCAGCCGGTCGGTGCCGTCGGCGATCTGCCCCTCGGCGCGCAGCACGCCGACTCGGACCTCTCCCGCGTCCCCCGTGCGCACGTTCAGGCGCAGCTCGCGACCCGCCGGCCGCATGGGAAAGGTGAACACCTCGCCCTGCCGGTCCGCCACCAGCGCGGACAGCCGGTCGCGCGGCCAGATGGCCCAGCCGCTGCGGATGTCGTCAACCACTTCCGGCCAGCGCGGGTACTTGTGCGGGTAGCGGGTGCCTGCGTAGGGGACGCCGATGCGGTCCTGCGGCAGCTCCACCAGGTTGCGCGAGGAGTACAGGAAGTACCCGTCCCAGGTCCCGGCCTGACCGGGCCGGATCACCGGCCCGCCCGGCACCTCCTTCCAGATGATCCCGTCGGTGCTGGAGTACAGGCGGATGTCCGATTCCTGCGTCCAGCGCTCGTAGAACATCGGGAACATCAGGTGGTAGCCGGGCAGGCCCGGATAGCTGGTGCGGCCGTTCGTGTAGATGTCGACCGTGGGGTTGTCGAGCGGCACCTCCAGGCACGGCATGACCGGGTCCCAGTGGCGGAAGTCGTCTGACTCGGTACGCCCGACCGAGCGGCGCTCGTCGTTGTACCAGCGGGTGTAGAACACGTAGCGGCCCAGGCGCTCGTCGAAGTAGATGGCGCTGTCGGTATCGCTCATGTGGATGAGCAGCGGCTCGGGGAGCGCCGTCCAGGCAAGGCCATCCGGAGACACGGCTCCGTACACGCACATCACCTTGCGGGCCGGATGGATGCGCCAGTCGCGGTAGCGCGGATGGACCGTGCAGTACTCGCGGTAGATCGACTCCCATTGCTCGCGCGGCGCGCGTGCGGTCCAGACCGTCTTGTAGCGCTCCGCGGGCGTTCCGTGGTCGTCGCGGAAGAAGCCCGAGCCCATCAGCTTGAACTGGCCGCCGGTGTCGATCGGGCACTCGGCTGCCGTCCGCCAGTCGAAGCCGTTGTCGGATTCGCGGCAGACAATGCTCACGCCGCCGAGCGTCTCCGGACCCTCGGGAGTGACGAGCTTCCATGAGCGGTATCCGCCTTCTTCCCGGACCACGGTGCCGCCGAAGTTGACAAGCCCGTCGTCCGGGCCGAGCTGCTCGGCCGGCTGCGCCTGCAGGCGCACGCCCCACGGCAGGAAGCGCGCCTCGGGGATGAGCCTGCGGAACGGCGGCGCCGGCGGGCTGCCGAGCTTTTCGCCGCCGGGATCGCGCCACACCACGTCCCCGCAGCGGATGTGGCGGAAGTCCGTGAACAGGTACTTTCGCTGTGCGTCGCTCATCGCGTGCCTCCCTGGTCCTCGCCCCGTGCGAACGAAAAGGGCGGCCCTCGGCGGGCCGCCCTGTCTACCGGCTCTCGCCGGTTCCGGCGCGAAGTGCGCGCTACTTGGTGCGCGCGTACGCGGCGTTGTAGATCTCCTCGTAGCGCTCCAGACCCAGTGCCCGAAGCTGGCCCTGGAAGTCGTCCCACTCGGTCATGTCGACCTGGCCGACGATCGCCTTCGCCACCCACTCGTACGCGGCGGTGTTGAGTGCGTTGCGGAGCGAAGGGATCTCCTCCGCCTCTTCCTCGTTGAAGGTGATCCGCGGGGACGGCGCCTTGGCATACACCTGCGAGTACTTGGGCACGTAGTCGTTGAGGAACTTGTTGGTGTCCGCGTTCTTCAGGTGCTGGCTGCCGAGCTGCCACGCCTTCTGCGCGACGTCGCCGGCGAACTTGATGTAGCCCCAGTTCTCGTTCCACGCCTCGAACTCCTCGGCGCTCTTGACCTTGGACTGCCACTCCTCGGGAAAGGCGTACTGGTTGTTGGGCCGGGCATAGAGCTGACGCGGCAGGCCGTCCAGCAGCACCCAGTCCTCGCCCTCGATGCCCATTATGGATACGGCGTGACCTTCCTCGCCGCGGAACCAGTCGAGCATGCCCATGATGCGCTCCGCCTTCCATTCCGGCAGTTCGGAGTTGAGGATGATCTCCAGGCCGGTGCCGACGCGGCGGTTGCGCCACGGCTGCAGCGCGCCCTCGTACTCCGGCGGCGTCACGGCGACGAAGTTCGAGGTGGAATCGGGATTCTCGCGCTTGTAGCGCTCCTCGTTGTTGTAGGTGAAGCAGAACACGCAGTCGTGGAAAATGGCGGGGTAGACCAGCTCGCCCATGTCCGGCTCCCAGTCGTCCTCACCGTGGATCAGCGCGTCCGGGTGCAGGATGCCTTCCTCGTAGAGTTGCCGGACCCACGCGACCGCGAAGCGGGCGGCATCCGAGGTGTACGGGAAGAAGAACCGGTCGGCTTCGTCGTCGAAGGAGATCGTCGACGGGCCGTCCAGGCCGACCGCCTTCATCGGCAGCGCCATCAGGCCGCCGACGCCCGACCTGGTGCTCATCACCGGCTTGCCGTCGTTGGCTTCCATCAGCGCGCGGTACATGTCGATGTAGTCGTCGAAGTCCTTGACGCCGTCCAGGTCGAAGCCGACCGAGTCCAGCAGGTCCTTCCGCACCGCCGTGCCGTGGTAGAAGATCGGCGTGTCGTAGCCGCCGGGGATGTTGTACATGTGCCCGTCCGGCGCGGTGTTGTAGTCGACGGCGTCCGGGTACTGCGCATAGAAGCGCTGCAGCTCGGGCGCCACGTGCATGAGCGTGTCGACCGGGTAGAGCAGCCCGTCGGTGCCCCACTGGTTGAGCTCGTCGATGGTGGTGCGGCTCACGCCGGCCAGCATGTCCGGCATGTCGCCGGCCGCGATGATCAGCTTGAACTGCTCGCGGAATGGCTCGTTCGCCATCAGCCGGGCTTCGATGTCCAGGTTGAACCGGTCCAGGATCACCTGATACAGGCCGCGCGTGCGGAAGTCGCCGACCCCAAGCGGGTCCTGGCGCTGCAGCAGCGTGACGGTAACCACCTCGTCGGCTGCCGGGGCGGCCGCCTGCTCCGCGCTGCCTTCCGACCAGGCGACGGTGCCGAGCGATGCCAGCAGCGCAACGCTCGATAGGGCGATGAGGAGTCGTTTCATCTCTCTCTCTTACGAAAACACTATCTCGAGGGCTCTCAGGCCGCGTCCTTGAGCTTGAGTTCCACGTCGAAGCCGAGGCGTTCGAGCCGCCGGGCGTAGTAGTCCATCAGATGCGTTGATCGCTGGCGATCGTAGTGATCGGCGCCGAGTTCGCGGTAGTTCTCCTGGCGCTTGATGAGGAAGTAGCCGATCGTGAGTATCTGACGGCCGCCGGCCACGATGGCGCGCTTCTTGCCCCGTCGCGCGGCAAGCCGCCGGTAGCGCTCGGCGAGGTACGTGCCCTTGGTGCGCGACGCCGCCCACGCCACTTCACCGAGCACCGCCCGAAGCCAGTGATTGCCGTTGGTGGTGGCGCCGCTCTTGCGCTTGCCGGCGCTCTGGTTGTTGCCGGGCGACATACCTGCCCACGAGGCCAGATGGTGCTGGTCCGGGAACTGCTCCATGTCCACGCCGATCTCAGCGATGATCGCCTTGGCAGCGGTCTCGTTGACGCCCGGAATCGTCACAAGACGCTGCACGTGGTCGAAAAAAGGCTGTACCTGCACGTCGATGCGCTGTTCGTACTCGGCGATCTGCTCGTTGAGGAACTCGATCTGAGCGCGATACTGACCCAACAGGAACCGATGATGATCGGTGATCCGACCATGCAGGGCCTGCTCCAGCAGGGCCTGCTTGGCTTTCAGTCGACCGCGCGCCATGCCGGCAAGCTTCACCGGGTCGCTCTCGCCGTCGATGATCGCCGCAAGCATGTCCCAGCCCGACTTGCCCATGATGTCTGAGGCCACCGAGGACAGCTTGATGTTGGCGTCTTCGAGCACCTTGTGCACGCGGTTGACCACCGCTGTGCGCTCGGCCACCAGTTGCCGCCGCCCGCGGGTCAGGTCGCGCAGTTCGCGGATCTCCTGCGGCGGGATGAAGCTTGAGCGCAGCAGACCGTGCTGCAGCAACTTCGCCAGCCACTGGCAGTCAGTGACGTCGGTCTTGCGCCCAGGAGCGTTCTTGAACTCCTTGGCGTTGACCAGCAGCACCTCGAAGTCGTCTTCCAGGATGTGGTACACCGGCTTCCAGTACACGCCGGTGCTCTCCATCGCCACCTGCGTACAGCCGGCCTCCTGCAGCCACTCGCTGAGGCGCAACAAGTCCCCGGTCATGGTCGCATAGGTGCGCACCTCATCAAGGTCCTGCAGGCCGTCGAGCCCCTGCCGCAGCAGATTGACCACCACGGTCTTCTTATGCACGTCGATGCCACAACAGCAACGATTGACGATCTCCATGTCGCCCTCCTGTACACGAACGTTGGAGCGCAGCGATGGACGTCAATGGGTTCGCAAGTCTCTTACACGTGCTCCCGGCCAGCGGTCGGGGCGACAGTCTTGGGTACTCAGGACGCCCGTGTCAGACTCCTTAGCGGGCTTGTCTGCACCAGAGAAACTCGACCTCTCCCGTTGCGCTCTGCCATCCATGCTATCAAACCCTCACATACCACCGTTTTCATCGTCTTGGCGCGCCGCGCAGCGGCGCAGGCAGACTCCTTCTCCGTTGATGATGCCCCGAAACTCGGGGTTGCCTGCGCTGCTACTCCTTCAAGGAGTCCTACTCCTTCAGGGAGCCGAGCAGCGCACCCTTGACAAAGTACCGTTGAATGAACGGATACACCAGCAGGATCGGGCCCGTGCTGACGATGATGGCGCCCGCGCGCAGCGCCTGTTGCATGCCGGGCACGTACTCCTCCTGCCGCCACTCGAAGCTCTGGAACTCGCCGAGGATGCCGGTGAGCTTGTTGCGCACCAGGATCTCTCGCAGGATTACCTGCAGCGGCTGCCGGGTCAGCTCGCGCATGTACATCAGCGGCGCGAAGAAGCTGTTCCAGTGACCGACGGAGATGAACAGGAACAGCGTCGCGAACATCGGCAGCGACAGCGGCAGGTACAGCACGGCCAGGATGCGGAAATGGCCGGCGCCGTCCATTTTCGCCGATTCGCGCAGCGAGTCCGGGATCTGCTCGAACTGGGTGCGGGCGATGATCAGGTGGAACACCGCGATCGCCCCCGGCACCGCCAGCGCCCACACCGTGTCCATGAAGCCCAGGCCGCGCACGATCAGGAACAGCGGGATGAAGCCGCCCGAGAAGAACATGGTGACCACGAACAGCAGCGTGATCACGCGGCGGCCGTAGAAGGTGCGGATCGACAGCGGATAGGCGGTGAGCGCCAGCATGGTCAGCGACACGGCGACGCCCACGGTCGTGTAGTGGATGGTGTTCCAGTAGGAGCCGAGGAGGAGGTCGCTGCGGAAGATGCGCCGGTAGGCGTTCAGGTCGAAACCGATCGGCAGCAGCCGCACCTCGCGGGTGGCGACCGCCGACAGGTCGCTGATCGACACCGACACGACGTAGACGAACGGATACAGCATCGCCAACGCCACGCCGCCCAGCAGCACCGTGTTCGCGACGCGGAACACCAGCGCGCCGCCCGAGCGGTCAAAGCGGTACAGCGTTGAAGACGCGGCACGGGTCATCCCATCACCCCCGTCGCTACCACAGGCTGTTCCCGGTCACGCGCCGGGACAGGTAGTTGGCGCCGATGATCAGGAAGAAGTTGATCACCGACTCGAACAGGCCGACCGCCGTGGCGTAGCTGAACTGCAGCTCCTCGATGCCGCGCCGATAGGTGTACGTCTTGATGACGTCGGCCACCTCGTAGGTGGTCTCCGTGTACATCAGGAACACCTTCTCGAAGCCGACGTCCATGAGGTTGCCGATCCTGAAGATGAGCACGATGACGATCACGGGGCTCATGGCCGGCAGCGTCACGTGCCAGATGCGGCGCCAGCGGTTGGCGCCGTCGACGTAGGCGGACTCGTACAGCTCGGGATTGACGTTGTTGAGCGCCGCCAGGTAGAGGATCGATCCCCAGCCGACCGACTGCCAGACGTCCGACAGCACGTACAGGGGCCGGAACCACTGCGGGTCGATGAAGTAGCGCTGCGGCTCGACCCCCAGGCGGCCGATCATGTCGTTCACCAGCCCGTCGGTGGCGAAGTAGGTCTTCAGCAGGCCGACGACCACGACCACGGAGATGAAGTGGGGCAGGTAGGAGACGGTCTGGATGGTGCGCTTGTAGCCGACGCTGCCGACCTCGTTGAGCAGCAGCGCCAGCGCGATCGGCGCCGGAAAGGTCATCAGCAGCAGGAAGCTGAGGATGATCGTGTTGCGGATGATGCGCGGTGCGAACGGGTCGCTGAGGAAGCGGACGATGTGGTCGAAGCCGACCCAGCGGCTGCCGAAGTAGCCGCGCGCCAGACGGAAGTCCTGGAACGCCACGGTGATGCCGTACATCGGCAGGTACTTGAACAGCGCCAGGTACACCAGCGCCGGGACGAGCATCAGGTACAGCGCGGGCTCATGCCTGAGGTGGTAAAGCAGGCCGCGCCGCCGGCCTGCCATGGCTGCCATCTGGAGATCCGTGGTGGTGCTCACGGCAGACGAGTTAGGCTATCGCCGGGGGAGAACGGTGTCAAAGAGGCTGCATCCGTCATCGTCCGCGGAGTCGACCGGAACCGGTCCCGCCACGGTTGTCGAGGCCGAAAGGCGGACCCCGGTCGCCGGGTCCTACGACGTGGCCGTGGTCGGCGCCGGCCTGTCCGGGCTGATCGCCGCCATTGCCGCCGGCCGCGCCGGCGCCGCCACCGTGATGCTGGACCGGTTCGGGATGGTCGGCGGCAACCTGGGACCGGCCATGATCGTCGGCGGCAGCGTCGCGGGGGAGGCCGCGGTCACCCTGCCCGGGGGAATCGCCGGCATCCCGCGGGAGCTGGTGGAGGCCATGGAGCGGCTGAAGCTGCCGGCCGCGCACCGTTATGCCGACGAGACCAACATCATCTCCTACCTGGGGGCGAGGTGGGCGCGAGAAGCCGGCGTCGACCTGCTGCTGCCCGTGTGGGCGGCCGATCCGATCGTCGAGGACGGCGCGGTGACCGGCCTGTTCGTGGAGGGCAAGGGCGGCCGCGTGGCGCTGCGGGCGAACGTGGTCATCGATGCCTCGGCCGACGCGGACGTGTGCCGGCGGGCAGGCGTGCCGGTGGTGACCGACCAGGCGCCGGACCCGAACTGGCCGGTGATCGGCACGCACCGGCTGGACCCGGCCTACGTTCCCTGGAACGACACGGCCATCTACTTCGTGGCCGGCGGCGTCGACTTCGCGCGGTTCCGTGCCTTCGCCGAGGGAGCGGCGACCCTGTCGGAAGAGGACGAGCGGTGGCTCGATGAGATGCGGCGGTTTCCGATCAGCACGCAGAAGTTCGAGCCGCCGATGGTGCCGCTGCTGCGCCGCGCGTGGCAGGACGGCTCGTTCCGCCTGTACAAGAACGTGGACGAGCACGTCCACCTGACCACCCCGAACATCTGGAAGGGGCCGTTCGACGGCGGCCTGGCCGGCAGCCGCATCAACCTGGGCGGGGCGATCCGCCGCGACGACATGTGGCAGCACGCCCTCCTGGAGACGGCGATCCGGCAACACGTGTTCGAAACCGTACAGTTCTACCGCGCGCACGTGCCGGGCTTCGAGCAGGCGTACCTGCTGATCACCGCGCCCTACTTCGGATCGCGCGGCGGCCCGCACATCGACGCCGAACGCACGATCACGCCGTACGACGTGTACGAGGGGCGCCGCTTCGACGACGTGGTGTTCGTCAACACCCACTCCGCCCAGCCCAAATGGAGTGCGGCGCCCGAGGGGTTCGACACGCCCTACCGGACGCTGATCCCGCGCGGGCTGGACGGGCTGATGGCGACCGGGCGCGCGTCCGGCTACCTGCGCCGCGGCCACGATCCCGGCAGCGTGCGTGCGCGGCCTGCGTTGCTGCAGCTCGGCGAGGTGTGCGGCTTGGCGGCGGCGATGGCGGTGCGCGCCGGCGTGCCGCCGCGCGCGCTGGACGTGAAGGCGCTGCAACGCGAGCTGATCAGCCGCGGCTTCCACCTGGGCGATGCCGCGCGGCTGCGCGCGCTTGGCCTGGACTGATGCGGCCGTGACGCTTTCGCACGACTCGCACATGCTCGTCACGTTCAGCCTGGAGGTGGGCCGTGAAGCCGCCCGGGCGGCTTCACGGCTGCAGGCAACGCTGCACGCCACCCAGCCCTGCGGCTACCGCCAGCGCGCACGGGCGATCGCCGCCCGCGCCTGCGGCACCGTGGTGAGCGCGACCTTCCGCTACCCGATGATCGACGACGGCCGCTACGATCCGCCGCACGGCGTGGCGCGGCCGAAGCTCTGGATCATGGGCGAGTACCGGTTCCGGGTCGTCCTTGACGACGGCGGGACCCGCGTCGCCGAGGACACGCTCGCCGTCGATCCGCACGACTACTTCCCGCGCAATCACAAGAACGTCATGGCGATCGACGCCTCCACGCAATGCCTGAGCTGCGCCCCGCGCCAGTCGCTCTACTTCGACGAGCGGGAAGCGGCGATCGTGCTCTCGATCCGCCGCCACCGGATCTCCGGCGCACACGTGGCGGTCGACGTCACCTGTCCGGAAGGGACGGAGCCGCACGCCGGTCCGTGGCGCTTCACGCTCGACGACCGGCTCCTGGAGCACCGCTTCTCCATCGACGGGTGGGACGACGGCGAGTACTGGGTTCGGGTGCGCATGCTGGAAGCCGGCCGTCCGATCGGCGCCTTCTGCGTGCGCAAGTTCCGGGTGCAGCGGCCGGTCCAGTCTCCGCGGCCGCAGATCCTGGAGCTGGGCGGCGCGCCGGAAGTCCTGGTCGACGGCTACAGCTTCGACGAGGTGGAAGGCATGCGGTTCCTGCCGGCTTCGATCGGCAACGCCCCCGGCCCTATGATCGCCAGCACCGAGCCGCACGAGAACCGCGGGTTGTACGTCGAATCGATCGACTGGAACGCCGAACGGGAACGCTACGAGTGCGTCTACCACAATGCGCTCGAAACCTGGGAGGACGCGCCGACCGGCGCCTCGCGCGCCGGCCTGCGCATGCTCGCGGTCAGCCCGGACGGCGTCCGGTGGGAAAAGCCGAGCCTCGGCGTCGTTTCGTACGACGGCAGCACCGACAACAACATCCTGCGCGACGAGACTGGCGATCCGACCACCGCGGAGGGACGTCTGGCGGCGGATCTTGCGAAGGCGTCGTTCCGGTTCTACGACGCCGGGCGCGACGGCGCGGTCGATCTGGCAGGCGCGTTCGTCGCCGGTCACAAGGGACCCTTTCCGTTCGAGGCGCCGGGCGTGGACGCAGCACGCAGCCTCGGGTTCGATCCGCAGCCCGGCGAGTACTGGCCGTTCTGGCGGCGCGGAGACGAGTACCTGGTCCTCACCCGGGAGCCGTTGCTGTACAGCGGTCAGGGCATGGACCTCCGGCACACCACGGAGAGCATCCGCGCCAGCGTCGAGCTGGTCGACGGCAGCATTCGCCGGCTCCTGTTCTACTTCCGGCCGGCCTCACCGTCCTACCCGCCGCACGACGCCGACTGGGACAACCAGCCCATGTCGCTGCGCTGTCTGGCGGTGATGTGGACGGAGGACGGTCTGACCTGGCATCGCCGGTTCGTGATCGGACCGGACGCCTGGGATCCGATCGGCACCGAGTTCTACTCGATGGGCTTCCTGCAGCGGTTCGGCACGCACGGCGACCGGGAGGGCCGCCCGGTCATCGACATGACCAACGCGAAGATCAACCACAGCTTCCGCCCGCGCAACCTCTACCTGGGCAGCACGCTCCTGCACTGGGGCGTCCCGCAGACGCAGGCGCCGGAGCTGATCTGGACGCGCGACTTCATCAACTTCCACCGCTTCCGGGAGCGGCGCCGCAGCCTGGTGCCGCTCGGCGAAGGCGGCAGCTTCGACGCCGGCATGGTGCGCGAGCGCTACCGCTACTGGCAGTTCGACGGCTGGTGGTGGTACTACTACACCGGCATCAACACCCGCCATAACGGCTACGGGATCATGGCCCGCCACCCGAGCCTCGAAGACGCGCGGCAGAAGGTCTGGAACCAGCGCCGCGCGCCCTATTTCTCGACCTGGGAAGGCCACTTCGCCGACGGCAAGGCGACCGCCTACCTGCCCGCCGTGGTGCGGATGCGCCCGTACCGGATGGCGTTCGCCGAGCCCGAAGACGTGCGCGGGCGGCTGGTGAGCGCGCCGATCCGCGTACAGCAGGAGAGCCTGCACCTGAACGCGCAGACGGATCCGGACGGCGCGGTCACCTGGGAGGTGGTGGCCGCCGGCGGCCGGGTGGTCCGCGGCCCCGGCACGTTCCGTGGCGACGACGCCGACGCGGAGGTCGCCGACTTGAGCGGTCTTTCCGGTCAGGCGGTACGCGTCCGCTTCACGGTCGAGCGCGCCCGCTTGTTCGCGTTCCTGCTCTGAGCGGGTGGGAGGTCGGCATCGTTCATGCCGATCGTGAGTGAGCCGCGATTTTGGCAACGCCGACGGGTGGGTCTACACTCGACGAGATGAACGCGCCGGTGCGACGCTTGTTCACCCCCGGCACGGGCGCAGCCCCGCCGGCCCTCACCGGGCGCGAACGGGAGCAGGAGGTGTTGACGCAGTGCCTGGCGGACCTGCTCGGCGGCGCCTCCCCCCCGCACGACGTCGCCCTGATGGGACCGCGCGGCAACGGCAAGACCGTGCTGCTCAACTGGTTCAAGCGCTCCTGCCGCGGCCGCGAAGCGGCGGTGGACGTGGCGGCGCTGACACCGAGCGACATCCCGACGCGGGAAGCGCTGGTCGACGTTCTTGCGCCGCCGTCCGGATTGGCGAAGCTGCTGCCGCGCAAGGTGGGCGTGGCGGCCGTGGGCTCGGTCGAATGGGCGCCGCCGTCCGGGCGCGTACGGAACCTGCGGGCGAAACTGACCGCCCGGTGCCACAGGAAGCCGCTTGCGGTGCTGCTCGACGAGGCGCACACGCTGGACGTCGAGGTGGGCAGAGCGCTGCTCAACGCCAGTCAGCAGGTGCGTGACGAGGCGCCGTTTCTGCTGGTGCTGGCCGGCACGCCTGGCTTGCCAGCGCATCTCGGCGCCATGAATGCGTCCTTCTGGAGCAGGCTGGACGAAGGCCGCCTGGGAATCGGCCTGCTGAGCGATGCGGCCGCCCACGCCGCCCTGGTCGAGCCGCTGGCCGCCCACGGCGTGGACGTCGACGCCGACGCCCTCGATGCAGTGGTCGAGGACAGCCAATGCTACCCGTACTTCATCCAGGTCTGGGGGCGCGCCCTGTGGCAGCAGCGCCTGGCCACCGGCGCGACGCGGCTGACGTCCGCCCACGCGGAAGCGGCGCGGCCCGACGTTGCCGCGCGGGTCACGGACTACTACGAGGATCGGTACCTGGAGCTGGATCGATCGGGGTGGCTGGCGGTCGCCGAGCGCGTGGCCGCGCGGTTTCGATCCACGCCGACGCTGAGCTACGCGGAGCTGAAGTCGGCCGTGGCGGAAGGCATTGCTGCGGACGCCGCCCCGGAGCAGACGCAGGCAGCCCTTGCCGCTCTGCAGCGCCTCGGCTTTGTCTGGCAGCCGCCCGGCCAGTCGCCGCCGGTTCGCCATGAGCCCGGCATTCCTTCGCTGATGGCCTACGTGCTCGACCACGCCTCGCCGAAGCGGTAGGCGAACAGGGTACGCCGGTCCGCGAACGCGGTGCTATCGTCCCTACCTGTCATGGGACACGAGCTGAATCGCGCGTGGACGCTGGCGGCAAGGCCGCACGGCGCCCCCAAGCCGTCCGACTTCGCCCTCACCGAGACGCCGATCCCGGAACCGGGCCCCGGCCAAGTGTTGATCGCCACCCACTGCCACTCCCTGGACCCCTACATGCGCGGGCGCATGAACGCCCCCGGCGCCACCAGCTACACCGCGCCGGTGGCCATCGGCGGCGTCATGGAGGCGGATGCCGTGGGCGAGGTCGTCGCTTCCAACTCCGATCTGTTCGCGGCCGGCGATTTCGCCATGGGCAAGATCGGCTGGCAGGAGTACGGGGTGATGGACGCCCGCGACGTGCGCAGGATCGACCCCGCCGTCGCGCCCATCTCCACCTCGCTCGGCATTCTGGGCATGCCGGGGCTGACCGCCTACCACGGGCTGTTCGAGGTGGCGCGGCCCGTCGCCGGCGACACGGTCGTGGTGACCGCCGCCGCCGGCGCCGTCGGTTCGGTCGTGGGCCAGCTCGCCAAGCGGGGCGGCTGCCGCGTGATCGGCGTGGCCGGGTCGCAGGCGAAGGTGGACCATGTCGTCGGCGAGCTGGGGTTCGACGCCGCCATCGACTACAGGCGTGACGAGGTCGCCGGGCGCTTGCAGGAATTGTGTCCGCGCGGCATCGACATCTACTGGGACAACGTGGGAGGAGCGGTGACCGACGCGGCCATCGACCGGGTCGCGGTCGGCGGCCGGGCGGTCGTCTGCGGGCAGATCGCCCTGTACAACGCCACCTCGACGCCGCAGGGACCGCGCAACATCCCGCGCATGTTGCTGAGCCGGCGCGCGCGCATGGAGGGGTTCCTGGTCTTCCAGTTCGCCGCCCGTCATGCCGAGGCGCTCGCGCGCCTGACCGCGTGGGTGGGCGACGGCACGCTGCGCTACCGCGAGGACGTGGTGGAGGGGATCGAGCGGGCGCCGGAGGCGTTCATCGGCCTGCTGGCCGGCGCCAACTTCGGCAAACTGGTCGTCAAGGTCCGTTGAAGCGGAACGCGAATACCGTGCCGTAGGTGATCTCGAGGTGCAGCCGCACCGTGCGTCCGCCGAGCGGCGCCAGGTCGGCGCCCCCGTCCCAGCGGACCTCGTGGTCGAGGCGATCCCCGGTCAGCGGCACGCTCAGGCTCATGCCGAGGCCCGCGATCGGCGCGCCCAGCGCGTCGGCTACCGCCACGCGCATGTGGCCGTTGCGCAGGTTGGCGTTGACGGAGAGCGTGGCTCCGCCCACCGGCACCGCGACCGGCGCGGTGACGATGGTGCCGGTCGCGCGCCCGGCGGTGAGGCCGGCGAACCGGTCGCGGGTGAGCAGGAACGAGCCGAGCGCGCCGGTGCGCGTGCCGAGCCCGTGGCCGGTCGTGCGGCCCACGTACCAGAAGCGCAGCGCGTCGCCCTCCGGCACCGGCGGGTTGTTGGTGACGTTCACCCAGGTGTCGTCCCAGCGCCCCTCCGGCCCCAGGTCCAGGATGGGCTGGCCGCGCAGTGGGCGGTTCCAGTGGATGCCGTCCAGGCTGGAGGCCAGCGTCACCCACATCCGCTCCACGTCGGTGTCGTAGACGTCGACGAACGCCAGCAGCCGGTTGCCGTAGCGGAACGGGCTGATCGAGTAGAACTGCGTGCCGGGGGCGTCGAAGTCGTCGTTGCGGAGCACGGTCCGAAACGGCGACCAGTTGACGAAGTCCCGGCTGGCCGTGCGGCCGACGATGCGCTTGTAGGGCAGGGGCGCGCTGTCCGGATCGTCCCGCCCGCGGGCCCGGGCCTTGAAGCGGGGGCTGCGGGTGAACACGACGTATTCGCCGGTCGCCGGATCCTTGAGCGCACCGTGGCGGTCTCCCGCACCCGGCAGCAGCGGCCGGTCGGTCACGGTCCAGCGCAGCCCGTCCGGGCTGAACAGTCCGAACAGGCCGTTGCGCGCCTTGTCCTCGAAGCCGTGATGGGCGACCAGCTTGTAGCGCCGCTCGGGGGCGCCGACCTCGTCGACGATCACGCCGTTCGACTCGAACGAGCGCAGGCCGGTGTGGCGGGGGCGGTAGACGATGTTGGTGTCCCGGTCGCCTTCGTACTCGATCAGCCGCAGCGCGGGTTTCTCCCATGCCAGTCCGTCGGCCGACTCCGCGTAGTTGAGGAAGTTCCGGTCGGATTCCTGCCTGCCGTCGTGAAAGCTCCGGTACCACAGCCGGCAGGTGCCGTTCGGGCCGTCGCGGAGCACAGTTCCGGAGAGCCCGGCGGCGCGTCCTTCCCAGGCCCGATCCGGTTTCAGCACCGGTTCGGCGGTGCGAGCCTCGGGCCGGGCGATCACCCGCGTCACGTGCCAGCGGGCATCGACTTCGTCGTCGTCGACGAGCAGATGGAGGTGCGGATCGTTCACAGCGGGTCTCCCGCGTTCAGGATAGGATGGTGGCGATGGATGCGCATCCGGCAGCCGCCGGCGCCATCCTCACCAATCCGCTTTCGCCTCCGCCGCCGTCGGGGGCGTCTCGTACCCGTACCTCTCCATCGCCGGTGCGAAGAAATCGTAGTAGTTGGGCCCCGTGTCGGCCTTCCATCGCCCCACCACCTCGGGCTTCACGGGAATCCGGGCAAGCTTGACTCCCAGGTAGGACTCCAGACGGGCGAGCGTCTCATCCTGGCGCTGGACGAAATCCTCGAACCGCACCTCGATCCAGTTCCTGGGTCGCGGCGTGGCGCGGACCAGATCGTACTGGTACTTCCACGACATGGCCCGACGCAAGCGGGCGTCGTGGGTGGTCGGACAGGCAACGCCCCAGTCGCTGAGGTCGTCCGTTTTGTGCTTGCCGATGATGCAGTCGCGCGGGTTGCGGATCCAGAAGATGTACCGGACATCCGGGAACATCCTGACGATCCAGGGAAAGGTCAGCGTAGTCTCCGGGATCTTCCATCCCTTGTGCTCTGCCCGGCTCGTCAGCACGCTGCGCAGATACGACCGGATCAGCGGTTCGAACTCAGGTGGAATGGGCATCGAGTGGAGATCGCTGAAATCCCACTCCAGCCCTCCCAGCCAGCGAACGTGTCTGGCGATGAGACGGGACGCCTCGTACATCGCCTGCGGCGGAAGCAGATCACCCGAGACGTTCAACGGCTCGCCCATCCACACGCCGCTGGCCGAGAGCGTGTGCGACATGGCTCGCGTGCCGGAGTGACCCCGTCCGATGATGGTGGTCAGCATCGGTGGCCCACACCGCGTCGGTGACCGGCCCCGTGCTCGGTCCCTTGTGGCTCGTCGTCGACGGGCAGATGGAGGTGCGGATCGTTCACAGCGGGTCTCCCGCGTTCAGGATAGGATGGTGGCGGTGGATGCGCATCCTGAGGTAGTCGAGGCCGCCGAACAGGGCGTCGCGTGGCTGAGAGAGCGGATCGATGCCGGTGGTGCGATCGGCGGGAGCGACGCACCGGGGCTCTACTTCAAGGTGCCGGCGGCGCTGGCGCTGAACGGCAGGCGTGGCGTCGCCGCGCGCGTGCTCGACCGGGTCGCCGATCACCTGCTGGCTGCGGACGGCACGCTCAAGCTTGCAGGAGAAGTCGAACGGGAGCGTCCGGTGAACACCTACGACCGCGGCTGGCTGGCGTGGGGGGCGGCGCTCTGTGAGCGCTACGATCTGCAGCAGGCGCTGGCGGATGACCTGACCGCCTACCAGGACCGGCGCACGGGCGGATTCTGGGACTCGGCGGCCGCCCGCTCGGCCCAGGACGGACTGCAGGGCGCGATGACCGCCGGCATGGCCGGTCTGGCGCTGCTCGCGGCCGGCCGGATCGAGCCCGCGCGCTTGGCGGCGCGGTTTCTGGACGAGCTCTGGGACGGGCAGGCGAGCCTCAACGACGGGTTCGATTCCAACAGGCAGGTGCCGGCTCACTGGGACGGGCGCGATGGGGACTCGCCTCCGTTCTACCGCGAGCGCACCTCCCGCCACTACGTCGATCTGCACGGCACGGCGCAGCGGCCCGCCCGCTTCGGGCCGGCGATCGCGTTGCTGGTGCGCCTGCACCGGCTCACGGGCGACGCGGTCCACCTCGCCTGCGCCCGCCGCTATGCCGATCTGTTCCTGCAGCGGGACGAGCTCTTCCTGTGCGTGGAGTGCCACAAGTATCTCTGGGCGCTCACCGAGGTGCTGCAGCTCGTCCCGGCCCGACAATACCGCGCCGCGGCGGGTGAATGCGCCCGATACCTTGTGGCGTCGCAACAGAAGGATGGGAGCTGGCTCCCGGAGGCATCGGCTACCGGCGGAGAACCGAGCCTGGAGGAGGTGCTCAATGTGGTCGGCAACGTGCTGGCCGGCCTCGCCTACTACCGCAGCTACCTGAACCAGGGGTAGCGACCGGAGGGTCGTCCCGCGGATCGACTATGCGACGAGCCGCTCCTGGAGCGCCGGCAGCGAAAAGGCCAGGCCGACGCTCACCAGCAGACCGGCGACGATCTTCGCGAAGTCGAGCAGCACCATCAGCACCTCGGTCGGGATCACGGTTCGTTCAGCGCCTGCCGGTCGTGGGCTCAGCGGTCGTCGACGGCCCAGGCATACGGGCCGGCGCCATGTGCGCGGAGCAGGGCGGCGAGCCCGGCACGCAGCTCGGCGGCCCGGCCGCGATGCGTGCCGATCAGGTTGGTCATCTCGTCGGGATCGGCGCTCAGGTCGTAGAGCTCCTCGCAGGGATCGAAGCGGTGGCGGATGTACTTCCAGCGGCCGTCACGGACCATGATCGTGCCTGCCAGCCGCTCCGGGGCTTCATCCGGCGCGCGCTCCAGCGCACGGATCTCGGAGACCACGGGCGCCGCGGCCGGCTCGGTTCCGGACAGCAGCGCCGGGGCGAGCGAACGGCCGTGGAACGGCGTCCGGGCCGGGATTCCGGCCAGCTCCAACAGCGTCGGCACCAGGTCGACGACGCCGACCGGGCGCCGCAGCCGGGCGCCGGCGATGATCCGGCCGGGCCAGCGCAGCAGCCACGGCACCCTGACCGCCTGCTCGTACATCACCGACTTCGCGTACAGGCCGTGCTCGCCCAGGCTCTCGCCGTGGTCGCTGATGAAGCAGACGATGGTGTCCCGCGCGGCGCCGGTGTCCTCGATCGCGGCGAGCAGCCGGTCGAGCTGGCGGTCGACGTGGCTGCAGAGCGCGTAGTAGTGCGCGGCGATCCTCCGCATGATGCCGGTGCCGAACCGTGGCCCGGCGTGATGGTCGGAGCCGTGCAGGAACGCGGGCTTGCCCGCCAGGTCGTCGTTCCAGGTGCGCGGGAGGGGCATCTCGTCCGGGTCGTACAGCGCCAGCGTCTCGGCCGGCGCCACCAGGGGTGGATGCGGGTCCTTGACGCTGCACAGGTGGAACCACGGGTCGGGGCCGTCCACGTGCGAGCGCACGAAGTCGATGGCGCGGTCCACCGTCCAGGTGGTTCGCTGGTGCGGTGTCGGGATGGCTGCCACGGCCGTGGGATCGAAGCCTTCGGCCATGGCGCTGGCGAACTTGATGGCGCGTTGCCGGTGGTCGTGATCGAAGGCCGGCTCCAGGCCGTGCTCGCGCAGGTGGCGCAGATAAGGATCCGTCCGCTCGGGGACTCCGTGGTAGCGGTACACGTCCCACGTGGCGAAGCCGTGCTGCGGGGTCTCGTCGTCACCGAGGTGCCAGGGACCGGCGATTCCGCACCGGTAGCCGGCGCTGCGCAGCAGGTCGCCGATGGTGATGGTCTCCGCGGGAAGGCGGAGGCCGGTGCCCTCCGGCACCCCGGGTCCGTAGTTGTCGAGCTGGCCGTGCCCGTGCGGATACAGCCCGGTCAGCCAGCTCGCGCGCGCCGGCGAGCAGACCGGGGAGGAGCAGTAGGCGGTTTCCAGGACGGTCCCCTCCGCGGCAAGGCCATCCAGAACCGGCGTCTGCACCGTTCGGTTGCCCGCGAAACCGGTGCTGGCGGCCCGCCACTGGTCGCACATGACCAGCAGGATGTGCGGGTGCCGGGGCATGCCGCAGGGTGCGGCGGAGCGCGCACCGCGTCAAACCGCCGGCCGGTTGTGGCGCGGGTGCCGGCTGGTCACAATTCCGGTCGGATGAGGGACACGGGCGGGGCGGGCGGCGAGTACCTGCTGGAGGCGCTCGACATCGTCAAGCGCTACGGCGACTTCACGGCCAACGACCGAGTCACCCTGAGGCTCCGCCCCGGCCAGATCCACGCCCTGCTCGGCGAGAACGGCGCCGGCAAGTCGACCCTGGTCAAGATCATGTACGGGGCGCTGCAGCCGACGGCCGGCACGCTGCGCTGGCGCGGCGGCCCGGTCTCCATCGCCAGTCCCGCCGCCGCGCGCCGGCTCGGCATCGCCATGGTCTTCCAGCACTTCTCCCTGTTCGAGGCGCTGACCGTGGTGGAGAACATCGCGCTGGCGCTGCCCGGCCGGTTCGATCCCGGCGCGCTGGCCCGGCGCGTGACCGCCGTATCCGCGGAGTACGGGCTGCCGCTGGAACCGGGGGCGCTGGTCGCGGACCTGTCCGTCGGCGAGCGGCAGCGCATCGAGATCGTGCGCTGCCTGCTGCAGGAGCCACGCCTGCTGATCATGGACGAGCCGACATCCGTGCTCACGCCACAGGAGGCGGACCAGCTCTTCCTGACGCTGCGGCGCCTGGCCGACGACGGGTGCGCGGTGCTCTACATCTCCCATCGGCTGGAGGAGGTGCAGCGGCTCTGCCACGACGCCACGATCCTTCGCCGCGCCAAGGTCGTCGCGAACGTCGACCCGCAGGCCGAGACGGCGGCGTCCCTGGCGCGGCTGATGGTCGGCGAGGACGTCCACGCCGTGCGCGCGGAGGGACACGCGCACGACGGCGAAGCGGCGCTCGCCGTCAACGGGCTGACGCTGGCGGCGGAGGGACCGTTCGGTGTTGCGCTGCGCGACATCACGCTCACGGTCCGCGCCGGCGAAGTGACGGCGATCGCGGGAGTCGCGGGCAATGGCCAGTCCGAGCTGTTCGAGGCCCTGTCCGGGGAACGGCTGGCTCCGTCGGCCGGCGCGATCACGATCGCCGGCCAGCCGTGCGGGACACGCGGCGTGACCGCCAGGCGCCGTCTGGGCGCCGCCTTCGTGCCGGAAGAACGGCTCGGCCACAGCGCCGTGCCGGGCATGGAGCTTTCCGAGAACGTCCTTCTCACACGTCACGCGTCCGATCGTGGATTGGTGCGCGGCGGTTTCGTCGACCGGTCCGGAACCCGTTCGGTGACACGGCGCGTCACCAAGCGGTTCGACGTGCGCATCAGCGAGGCGAACCCGCAGGCAAGCGACCTGTCCGGCGGAAACCTGCAGAAGTTCGTGGTCGGCCGGGAGCTCGACCGCGAGCCCGCGGTCCTGGTGATCAATCAGCCCACCTGGGGCGTGGACGCGGGCGCGGCGGCGCTGATCCGGCAGGTGCTCGCCGACATGGCGAAGGACGGCGCGGCGGTGCTGGTGATCAGCCAGGATCTGGACGAGATCTTCGAGATCTCCGACCGCATCGCGGTGATCACCCGCGGCGAACTGTCGGCGACCTATCCGGCCGGCCGCATCGACCGGGAACGCGTCGGCCTGCTGATGGCCGGAGTCGAGGAGACAACGACGCGCTATTGATATTGACCGAACCGGCAGGCGCCGACGATTATACGCCGGATGCGAGACAGGCCCCCTGGTGGTGGTTCCACGACCGAGGCGCTACCGGCGCCCGAAGTGGCGCGTGACGTGCGCCCCATGGCATTCGCGTATCGCGAGTTGCTCGACTTCCGCACATTCGGGCTTGCGCTGACGACCGTGGGACTGATCGTGATCATCATGTCATTCATCGGCCCGCTCGGAACCTACGACCGCCTCTCGCTGCCGCAGCGTTTCGTGTACAGCGTCGTGTGCGCCGCTTTCGGGTGGCCTGTCTGTCATTGCGTGACGGTGGTGACGTTCTATCTCATGCGCGATCGAACGCCGGCCACGGGCGCGGTGGCGGGCTCGCTGGCCATGCTGTTCGCGGCCGTGCCGTGCGCGTCCGTCGCGTCCGCATTCAAGACCCTGTTCTTCGGTAACCATGCGGTCTTTGACGGATTCCTGACGCTGTACCTGCTGGTGGCGTCGATGGCCGTGGCAGGTTGCCTGCTCTTCCATTACATCGTGTGCCAGCGCCTCAAGCTGTCTGCCGGGTCCGCGCTCACCGCCAGCATGGGTGGCGCGGCGGGAGGTGCCGGCGGCGGGGACGGCACGCCCGGGCGCGTCCCCGTGCGCCCCGGCACCGACGATGCCGACGGAACACCTGCGGTCGAACAGCATCCCGCCGAAGGGAAGGCCCGCGCCCGCTTCTTCGAGCGCCTGCCCACCGAGATCGGCTGCGAGCTCGTCTACATCAAGACCGAAGACCACTACGTGGAGGTCCATACGACCGCCGGCTCCGCCCGCGTTCTGGTTCGCTTCGCGGACGCCGTGGACGAGCTCGGCGAGCTCGGGATGCAGGTGCACCGCTGCTACTGGGTGGCACACGGGCAGATGGCGGAACTGCTGACACGCGGGCACCGCACGTTGCTGCGACTCACAGACGACCGCGAGGTGCCGGTCAGTCGCCCCTACCTCCCCGACGTGAAGGCTGTGCTGGGAGTGGAAGAGGCCGCAGTCGGGACTGAACCAACGGATACACTGGGTACCAGGGCTTGAGGTGACTGCCGGGAGGTGTCACCCGGCCGTGCGCGAACTCCGGACGCTATGGCTTGCCGGGCTTGTCGCGGTTCTCTTACGAAAACACTATCTCGAGGGCTCTCAGGCCGCGTCCTTGAGCTTGAGTTCCACGTCGAAGCCGAGGCGTTCGAGCCGCCGGGCGTAGTAGTCCATCAGATGCGTTGATCGCTGGCGATCGTAGTGATCGGCGCCGAGTTCGCGGTAGTTCTCCTGGCGCTTGATGAGGAAGTAGCCGATCGTGAGTATCTGACGGCCGCCGGCCACGATGGCGCGCTTCTTGCCCCGTCGCGCGGCAAGCCGCCGGTAGCGCTCGGCGAGGTACGTGCCCTTGGTGCGCGACGCCGCCCACGCCACTTCACCGAGCACCGCCCGAAGCCAGTGATTGCCGTTGGTGGTGGCGCCGCTCTTGCGCTTGCCGGCGCTCTGGTTGTTGCCGGGCGACATACCTGCCCACGAGGCCAGATGGTGCTGGTCCGGGAACTGCTCCATGTCCACGCCGATCTCAGCGATGATCGCCTTGGCAGCGGTCTCGTTGACGCCCGGAATCGTCACAAGACGCTGCACGTGGTCGAAAAAAGGCTGTACCTGCACGTCGATGCGCTGTTCGTACTCGGCGATCTGCTCGTTGAGGAACTCGATCTGAGCGCGATACTGACCCAACAGGAACCGATGATGATCGGTGATCCGACCATGCAGGGCCTGCTCCAGCAGGGCCTGCTTGGCTTTCAGTCGACCGCGCGCCATGCCGGCAAGCTTCACCGGGTCGCTCTCGCCGTCGATGATCGCCGCAAGCATGTCCCAGCCCGACTTGCCCATGATGTCTGAGGCCACCGAGGACAGCTTGATGTTGGCGTCTTCGAGCACCTTGTGCACGCGGTTGACCACCGCTGTGCGCTCGGCCACCAGTTGCCGCCGCCCGCGGGTCAGGTCGCGCAGTTCGCGGATCTCCTGCGGCGGGATGAAGCTTGAGCGCAGCAGACCGTGCTGCAGCAACTTCGCCAGCCACTGGCAGTCAGTGACGTCGGTCTTGCGCCCAGGAGCGTTCTTGAACTCCTTGGCGTTGACCAGCAGCACCTCGAAGTCGTCTTCCAGGATGTGGTACACCGGCTTCCAGTACACGCCGGTGCTCTCCATCGCCACCTGCGTACAGCCGGCCTCCTGCAGCCACTCGCTGAGGCGCAACAAGTCCCCGGTCATGGTCGCATAGGTGCGCACCTCATCAAGGTCCTGCAGGCCGTCGAGCCCCTGCCGCAGCAGATTGACCACCACGGTCTTCTTATGCACGTCGATGCCACAACAGCAACGATTGACGATCTCCATGTCGCCCTCCTGTACACGAACGTTGGAGCGCAGCGATGGACGTCAATGGGTTCGCAAGTCTCTTACACGTGCTCCCGGCCAGCGGTCGGGGCGACAGTCTTGGGTACTCAGGACGCCCGTGTCAGACTCCTTAGCGGGCTTGTCTGCACCAGAGAAACTCGACCTCTCCCGTTGCGCTCTGCCATCCATGCTATCAAACCCTCACATACCACCGTTTTCATCGTCTTGGCGCGCCGCGCAGCGGCGCAGGCAGACTCCTTGCTCTTTCCGCGGGACCGGGGTGTACGGCGTGGCCTAACTAAGGGGGCGCGGATCGCGTCGTTCGGGAACTCGAAAAGCGACTCTCGACATCCCTGGTGCAACGACTGCATCGACCACAGAGTGTCTCACTATTGCGCCGCCGCTGCCGCGTGGTGCATCGTCGCGCCGGTGTCGGTAAGCGGCCCGGTAGCGGTAGCAGCAGTGCTGCCTCCGCGCCCTCGCGCGCGGGCTCGGTGTCGAGCCGCCGCGCGCGAGGGGAAGTGATCGGGAGGCTACGCGGAGCAGGTGTTGGCGGCCCCTGGGGTCGCGGTCATGGTGCGGAAGTCGACGCCGTTGTCGTTGCTGTCGAATCCGCTCGGGCACCTGCCGATCGAGGTCGCGGTCTCGGAGGCCGGATCCTCGGGCGCCGGCGATCCCTCGCCGAGGCCGGGCACCGCCCGCTCGTAGTGGACGGCGTCCACGACGCGATCGTCGGCCACCGCCACGATGCGCACGACGTCCGGGCCGTTCTGAATGCCGGAGCTCGTCAGCAGCAGCGGCTCGGTTCCGACCGGCGGAAGTTCGGCGTTGTCGTCGAAGACCTTCCGGTCCGCGATCACCAGGAACGCGCCGGCGGCGAGCGAACCGGTGAGCTCGTAGTCCTTGTAGGCCGCCTTCCTGACGCCGTCGACCAGCTCGACACGGTAGAGAGACAGATCGACCGCGCCCGATCCGGGGTTCAGGATCTCGATGAACTCTGCGTTGTCGCTGCTGCCGTCCTGATCGTAGTCGACCTCGTTGACCAGCAGGACCGCCTTGGCCGGCGCGAGCGGCAGAGCCGGGAACAGGCCGGCCGGCACCGTCACGCTGGCGGTGGACGTCAGGCTGTCCGCGTCGGTGACGGTGACCGAGAGCGTGCCCGCGGTCGTCGCCGCATAGCCGGTCATCATCGCGGGATTGGCCGCGGCGTCGGTGAACGAGACCGCGGTCCCGGCGGTCTTGGTGAACTTCCAGGCGTAAGTCAGCCCCGTGCCGTCGCCGGCGGCGGAGACGGCGGCGAGCCAGCGAATCCCGGCCGGGGTGCGCCTGCCGGTCAGACTCAGCACGGCCGGTCCGAGCGTCGCGGAGAGCCCGGACGTCTGCACTCTGATCTGGAAGTCGGCCTGGATGCGATGGCCCTGGGCGTTGCGCACGACGACCTGCGCGGCGTACCAGCCGGGCACGCTCGGCGCGGCGTACGAACTGGTGATCGTTCCGGAGCCGGAGGACAGGGTGACGCTGCCGCTCTTCGGGGTGAATGCGTCGCCGGCGAACTCGAATTCGAGCGTCTCGGTGGCGGCGCCGCTCACGGTGATGGTCACGTCGGCCGCGCTGCCGGTCGAGACATTCGCGATGCTGATCGCGGTGATCTTGGGCAGGGTGCTGGCCGCGCCGTCGTCGACCGCGCTCAACCGGATCGTGATCTGCGCGCCGGCGCTGTTGAGCGTCGCGGTATGGGTGCCGGTGAAGATCGTTGTGCCCTCGCTGTCGACCGCGTTCGCGGTAAACGTCAGTCGCTTGCCGATGGTGAGTCCGGACAGCGTGCCCGTCCATACGCCGGCCGGCGACTTCTTGAGTTCGGCAGTCGCCACCTGCGTTCCGGAGCTCGTTTCCGTCACGGTGATCGTCACCGAGGCGATGTCGGCATGGCTGCCCTTCGCCGAGGCGACGGTGAGGGGGCCGGCCACCCGCACCGTGACCGACGTCGTTTCGGCGGGCGGGACCTCGGCCGGCGGCGGGCCGGCGGTCGGCGGACCGGCCGCGGCCAGGTCCATGAATTCCATGCATCCGACCAGGGATGCGACGACGAGCAGCGCTGCCGGTCCGGCAACGCGCATGCGAAAGGGACGTAAGTGTCTCATGCCCAGGGAACCGACGCGGCATCCGCCGTGCTTTAACCGCGCGGGCCGCGGGCCACGAACACCTCTTCGCCCGAATCTCCCACCACCGCTCCGCAGGAGTCGGCGACCTCCTCCGATCAGCAGCAGGCACCAGCCTTGGGCCTCACGGCCCGGGAGACCCCGACGCTCACCCCACAGGTGGCTCTGGACCTCTCGGCAGACATGAAGCATCGGGGCTTGATGCTCGGGGCGGTGGTGGTCGCGGGCACGTGCGCGTTCGCACCAAGCACCATCGTGGCTACGAGGCGGATCTGCTGACCGCCCTGGAAGCCATGCGCGGCGCCGGGCTGTCGTTCTCCCGGCGAGGCATAGCGCGCTGGGATGGCATCTGGCTGCAGGCAGCCGCGCCGCACTAAGACCTCGTGGGTGGCGGCACAACCATACTCGATGAGCGGACTCTCGATACCGACGGGAACCGGGTGCTCGGCTTCACTTCGGGTCACGTCACCTTCCGGCAGTCGCTCCTGGTGCGAGAGGCCGATGCCCGTCGCCTGGCAGACGACGGCGACTTGACCGCTGACGTGCGGGTCGGCGTCCTTGCGGGGACGACATAGCCTCCGGCGGCACGACGGGCGGCTAAATGAATTTCTCGGGAGATACGTCGAACAGCTCAGCCAATTTTCGTGCGGTCTTCAAGCTAATCGACCTCACCTGTCTTTCCATGTTCGAGATGTGCTGGCGAGGTACACCGCCGAGCATCTCGCCCAACTTGGCTTGAGTCAAACCGTGATTCTCCCGGTAGATCTTGAGGGCATCACCCGGAGACATTCTCGATCTGACGTCCTGGTACCAAGTAGTCTCGAAGACGTTCACGATATCGTCGTCGTTCTCACCCAGCAGCTGCATTTGCTCGCCGTACTCTTCTTCCAGCACAGATATCAGCCGCTCGGGGATCTCGCCCTTGATGTTGATTTCAATACGGGGCGTTTTCACGACTGCCTGCATAATAGACCTCGATGGTTTGTGAAGTTCGTGCGCAAGACCAACAGACCACCCACCTGTGGGAAAAGGTGGCAGTGATATTGATCTTTTCCAAGTCTGCCGAAATTCGGCCAATCGCTCCTGATCGGCCCCTTGTCCCGCAAATCTTCGAAAAGATTGGCTGCCCGATGCTGAACGAACGTAGGTAGCCTTTGAATACGTCTCAGAACCCTCCGCTTTATCGCAACTTCATACATCCAGTGTAACCACTTACTGGTTCCATGTCAAAGGCAACAAGATGTGCCGGCCTTGGAGCCGCATTTCAAACTCGCCGTCATGAGGACGTGTTGCAGGAGCATCGCCTGCGGAGCCGCCACTGCATGCCTGCACCGAGGAGCCCGGCGCCGCTATGCCTTCATGCCGGTCAGCGTGATGCCCTCGATGAAGTAGCGCTGGGCGATGAAGAACAGGACGAGCACCGGCGTGATCACCACCGTCGCGGCGGCCATCAGCAGGTGCCACTGCGAGGTGTAGAGCCCGGTGAACTCCGCCAGTCCCAGCGCCAGGGTGTAGCGCCGCGAGTCGTTCAGGTAGATGAGCGGACCCAGGAAGTCGTTCCACTCGAACAGCGTCGAGAAGATGACCACCGTGATCAGCGCCGCACGGCTCAGCGGCACGACCACGTGGCGCAGCACCTGCACGGGGTTGGCGCCGTCGATGACGGCCGCCTCGTCGAGCTCCCTCGGCAGTGTCAGGAAGAACTGGCGCAGCAGGAAGATGTAGAAGATCGAGCCGCCGAACCAGTCGGGCAGCACCAGCGGCCAGTAGGTGTTGACCAGGCCAAGCTCGGCCCACAACAGGAAGGTGGGGATCAGGGTCACCGCGTACGGCAGCATCAGCGTGGTCAGAAGGACCGCGAACACCAGGTCGCGGCCGGGCCAGCGCAGCCGCGCGAAGCCGAAGGCGGCCAGCGCGGCGGTGACGACCGTGCCGATCACGGTCGGGACCAGGATGGACAGGGTGTTGAAGAAGTAGCGCACGAAGGGGATGGTCGTGAGCGCGGTGGGGTAGTTGTCCCAGCGCCACGGGTCGGGCAGCCACTCGGGCGGGAAGATGAAGATCTGGCGCAGGTCCATGAACGACGAGCGCACCAGCCATGCCAGCGGCACGAGCATCGCCGCGCCGCCGGCCAGCAGGAGCGCATAGGCGGCGACCGTGCCGGGCCGCACCCGCGCCGGCCACGCGCGGGTCCGACCCGACCGGGAAGCGTCGGCCATGGCTCGGCTACCGCCCGGCGTAGTGGACCCAGCGCGACGAGGTCCGGAACACGACCAGGCTCAGAAGGGCGATCACGACGAACAGGACCCAGGCGAGCGCGGAGGCGTAGCCCATCTGGCTCTGCTGGAACGCCTTGTTGTAGAGGTAGAGCACGTACAGCAGGCTGGCGTTGTTGGGACCGCCCTCGGTCATCACGTACGGCTGCACGAACGTCTGCATGGCGCCGATGATGCTCAGGATCAGGTTGAAGAGGATGGTGGGCGTGACCAGCGGGATGGTGATGCGGCTCATCTTGTGCCAGGGATTGCCGCCGTCGATCTCGACCGCCTCGTACAACTGGCGGGGGACGCCCTGAAGGCCGGCCAGAAAGATGATCATCATCGGGCCGATGTCCCACAGGCTCATGAGGATCAACGCCGGGATCACGCTGCCGCTGCCGTAGATCCACGCCGACTTGCGGAACCCCAGCGGCGTGATCAGGGCGTTGAGCAGGCCGAAGTCCGGGTTGAACAGCCAGATCCACAGCACGCTGCTGGCGATCAGCGGCACGATGGACGGCAGGTAGAAGATGGTGCGAAAGACCGGCAACGCGCGGATTCGCTGGTTCAGCAGCACCGCCACGGCGAAGGCGACCAGCATGCGCAGCGGAACGCTGCCGAGCGAGTAGTAGGCGGTGACGGCGAGCGACTTCCGGAACAGCCGGTCCTCGGCGAAGATCCGGCTGAAGTTCTCCGCGCCGACCCAGGAGGGCGTGCCGGCGATGCGCCAATCGGTCAGCGCCACGTAGAGGCTGCCGAGGATGGGTCCGAGCTGCCACAGCACGAACCCCAGCACCGCCGGCGCGACGCAGACCAGCGCCCACGCCACCTCGCGGCGCCGATGACGGCTGAGCCGGCCGGGCAGCCTGCTCACGCCGTCAGGAACGCGGCGCCACGGATCTGTCGGGCGTCAGGTGCGGTGGCGCCGTTACCACCGCCCCTGCATCAGCGGCGCGCCGTCGCGGACCGCCTGGTCCATCGCCTCCTGGGCGGTCGCCTCGCCGGACCAGATCAGGCCGATGGCGGGGTTGACCGCCTCCGAGAAAATCTGCGTCTGGTTCTTCAGCCAGTAGCCCGGCGGCTGGCGGATCGTGTGGTTCAGCGTGTAGTCGACCAGCACGTCGCGCGCCTCCGGCGGATAGACGCCCGGTATGGCGTCGAGCCACTCGGCCGTCTTGGCGGGGTCGGTGTAGTACTCAAGCTGCAGCGGCATCCACAGGCCCTTGGCGAACAGATCGACCTCCGAGGGATCGTTGTGGAACTTGTAGAACTCGAACGCCTCTTCGGGATGCTCGGTGGCGGCGAAGATCACCGTCGGCGAGCCGAGCAGGATGGTCGCCGGCTGCCGGTGGTAGGGCAGCACGCCCATCCCCCAGTCGATGCCGAGCTGGCTGTAGTCCAGCACCGCCCAGTGGCCGTTGATGGCCATCGCCACCTTGCCGGTCTGCATCATGACGGCGGCCGACGGAAGCGACGCGGACTGCGCCGGCGTCGGCGCGACGTGGTGGACGTAGATCAGGTCCTGCAGCGCCTGCAGCGCCTCGACCGCCTCCGGCCGGTTGAGCAGCAGCTCCATGCCGTCGTCGCTGGCAAGCTGGCCGCCGTTGCTGTAGATCATCGGCAGGTAGCCTCCCCACCACGTCGGGAAGGAGATGCCGAAGACGTCGATCTGCTCGGGGTCGAAGGCGTCGCTGGCGGCGTTGTTGCCGTTGCGGTCGACGGTGAGCTGTTTGGCCGCCGCGACGAACTCGTCCCACGTCCACGCCTCAGCGGCCTTGGACGGCGGGTAGTCCACGCCGGCCTCATCGAACAGGCTCTTGTTGTAGTAGAGGATCATGGTCTCGGCGGCGGTGTTGGTGCCGATGGTGCTCTGGCCGTCGTTGTAGTTGTAGTACGAGGCCGGCAGGCGGCTCGATGCTTCCGGGTCGGCCTGGAAATGGGGGGTCAGGTCGGCGATGACGCCGTCCTGCGCCCACTGGAAGACGAGCCGCTCGTACAGATAGCCCACGTCGGGCGGCGTTCCGCCGGCGATCATGGTGCTGATCTTCTCATCGTAGGCGTCGGGGATGTGCTGGCCGCGCACCCTGATCGCGGTCTGGCTGTCGTTGAACGCCTGGACCATCTGCTCGACCGCCTGGCGCTCGAACGCCGAGCCCCAGAAGGTGAAGGTGAGCTCCACGGGCTGCGCCCAGAGCGGCGCGCTGCCACACAGCAGGGCGATCGCGATCGTCGCTATCCTTCGCGACAACCTGCGCCTGATTCGCCTGTCCTTGATTCGCTCTGTATCGTCAGCCATGGTGGCCTCCTCCATGCGCGTGACGCGTTGTCGCCACGCAGTATCCGAACGGGGTCGGGCGCGATCGGCGGTGACGGTCGGCCGGTCAGGCGTCGTCGGCCCGGCTCCTTTGCGAACTTGGCTAGCATAGGAGGCGCGGCGGCCCCCAGAAAGGTGACGATTCCTGCGAATTGGATAGTCAGAACCGACATTGCTTGCGCGCGATGGCGTGTCGGAATCACGCCGCATTTGTCCGGAATCCTGACCTTGCCGCGTTGGCGCCGGATCGGGATGATCGGGGGCTGCATGCACTTCGATCGAATCGGCGTCGTGGACACCACGACCAGCCCGCACGCGCGCCTGAGGGGCGTGGCCATGAACGGGGTCACGCTCGAGGACGGCTTCTGGTCGCGCCGGCGTGCCATGAACCGGAACCAGGCACTGGCGCACGGGCACCGCAAGCTGGTCGACGTCGGTGCGCTGCACAACTTCGCGGTCGCTGCCGGGCGCATCTCGGGTGAGTACCGAAGCCTGCGGTTCGCCGACTCCGACCTCTACAAGTGGCTGGAGGCCGCCGCCTGTCTGCTCGCCGAGCAGGACGATGCGACGATCCGCCGCAAGGTCGATGAGATCATCGACCTGCTCGCGGCGGCGCAACGGGCAGATGGGTACCTGAACACGTTCCACCAGATCGTCCGCCCCGACCGGCGCTGGACCAATCTGCGCGACGACCACGAGCTGTACTGCGCCGGCCACCTGTTCCAGGCCGCGATCGCCCACTTCCGCGCAACCGGCCGGGACGCGCTGCTGGATGTGGCGCGGCGCTTTGCCGACCACGTGGTCGCGGCGTTCGGTCCGGGCAGGCGCGAAGCCGTGCCCGGTCACCCCGAGATCGAGATGGCACTGGTCGAGCTGTACCGTTGCACCGGCGAACAGGCATATCTCGCGCAGGCGAAGCGCTTCGTCGACCTGCGCGGCACGGGTCTGATCGGCGGCGAGGCCGAACACCAGGACCACGTCGCGGTGCGCGACGCGCCGGAGATAGCCGGGCACGCCGTCCGCCAGCTCTACCTGCTGTGCGGCGTGGCGGACCTCCACGCCGAGACCGGCGAACCCGCGCTGGCACAGACGCTGCAGCGGCTGTGGATGGACATGACGCAGCACAAAATGGCGATAACCGGAGGCGTCGGCGCCCGCCACGAGCAGGAGGCGTTCGGCGCCAGCTACGAACTGCCGAACGACCGGTGCTACAACGAGACCTGCGCGCAGATCGCAAGCGTCATGTGGAACTGGCGCATGCTCCTGACGACCGGCGAGAGCCGGTTTGCCGACCTGATGGAATGGACCCTGTACAACGGTGTCCTGCCCGGCATCTCGCTTGACGGCGGACGCTACTTCTACGTCAACCCGCTGCTGAGCAGAGGCGGCGTGGCCCGCCGGGAGTGGTACACGTGCGCCTGCTGCCCGCCGAACGTGATGCGCACGCTGGCCTGCCTTCCAGGCTATGTCGCGTCCACCTCTGCCGCAGAGGTACAGCTCCATCTGTACGACCGGTGCCACGTCCGCGCCCGGCTCGACGCCGGCGCCGTGCACCTCGCGGTGGACACGAGCTATCCCTGGGAGGGGAGGATATCGTGCACGGTGGAGCGGTGCCCGGACCGGCCGTGGAGCCTTGCTCTCCGGGTACCGGGGTGGGCGACCGGCGCGCGGGTTGCCGTCAACGATGGTGCGCCCGCCGCCGTGGCGGCCGGCCGCTACGCCGCCGTCGAGCGGTCATGGCAGCCGGGTGACCGCGTCGTCCTCGATCTCGACCTGCGCGCCCGGTTCATGGAGGCGCACCCGTACGTCGATGCTGCCCGCGGCTGCGCCGCCGTCACCCGCGGGCCGCTGGTGTACTGCGCCGAACAGGCCGATCAGGCGGCGGGCGCGCACGTGCTCGACTGTGCGGTCGACGCCGCCCGTGCGCCCGAGACGGCGTGGGACGACGACCTGCTCGGCGGTCTGATGACGCTCCGCCTGGCAGGCAGCCGGGCTCCCGCCCCGGCCTCCGACCGGATGCTGTACCGGTCCTGGGGGACCCACGAGGAGGCGCCCGCGGCCCCGGTCACGCTCACCGCCATTCCCTACTACGCGTGGGCCAACCGGGACCCCGGTCCGATGAACGTGTGGATGCCCTCGGTCCGGTAGGCAAGGCTATATGGCGCGTGACCGCCAGGTATCGAGGAACTCGCGCAGGCGCTCGCTTTGCGGCCGCTTGAAGATGTCGTCCGGGGCACCGCGCTCGATGATCCGGCCTCCGTCCATGAACACGACCTCGTCGGCCACGTGCGCGGCGAACCCCATTTCGTGGGTGACCACGACCATGGTCATGCCGTCGCTCGCCAGTTCCTGCATCACCTGAAGCACTTCGCCCACCAGCTCCGGATCGAGCGCCGAGGTCGGTTCGTCGAAGTACATCACGTGCGGCCGAATCGCCAGCGCGCGGGCGATCGCGGTGCGCTGCTGTTGTCCGCCGGAGAGCTGGGCCGGGTAGACGTGGGCCCTGTCGTCCACCCCTACCTTGGCCAGCATCTCCATGCCGATCGCCTCCGCCTCCCGCCGGTCGAGCTTCTTGACCACGCGCAACGCCTCGGTCACGTTGCCGAGCGCCGTCTTGTGCGGCCAGAGGTTGTAGTGCTGGAAGACCATGCCGACGACGCTGCGGACGGCGTCGACGTTGCGGTCGCGGTCGGCCACCCGCGTGCCGCCGACCTCGCGGTAGCCCAGCAGCCGGCCTTCGATGAACACCCGGCCCTCGTCGTACCGGTCCAGAAACGCCATGCATCGCAGCAGCGTGCTCTTGCCGGAACCGGACGGACCGATGACGCAGACCACCCGCGAGTCGTCGACCGAGAGGTCGACTCCCTTCAGGACGTGGACCGCGCCGAACCGCTTGTGCAGTCCCTCGACCAGCACCACCGGCTTGCGTTCCACGGCGCCGCGCACCTCCTCGCCGCTCATGACGCGCGGCCGAACCGGCGTTCCAGGGCTCCGCCGGCCAGCGCGATGCCCTCGATGATCAGCCAGTACAGCACGGCGACCGCCACGTATGGCTCGATCACGGCGAAGGTCTCATTGACCATCTGCGTCGTGTTCTTCGTCAGCTCGGCGACCGTGATGATCGACAGCACCGCCGATTCCTTGACCAGGATGATCCCCTGGTTGGTCGACGGTGGGATGATCAGGGTCAGCATCTGCGGGATCTGAATGCGGGCGACGATCATCCGGCGCGGGATGCCCAGCATGCGCGCGGCCTCGATCTGTCCGGAGGGGATGGATTGGAACCCCGCCCTGAAGATCTCCGCGAAATAGCCGCCGCCGTAGATGCCGAGGCCGATGATCCCGACCGGTTCGGCATCCAGGGTCAGCCCGATCGAGGGGCCGCCGTAATACAGGATGAACAGCAGAACCAGGATCGGAGTCCCGCGCATGGCTTCGACGTAGGTCCGGCACAGGAGCTTCACGGGGCCGAGCGGCAGGCTGTAGAGCACGGCGACCGCCAGCCCGGCGGCTACGGCCAGCAGCGACGCCAACGCGCAGATGTACACCGTCGTCCCCAGTCCCGCCAGCAACAGCGGACCGTAGCGAACCACCAGGTCGACGTCGAACGACACGGCTGTCCTCCGTACCCGCTACCGCGCCGCCGCCAGGGCGTGGCGCCTCTCGAAGAAGGCCCCGGCGCGGGCCAGGACCAGGTTCATCGCGAGGTAGATGACCGCGGCGATCGTGTAGGCTTCCAGCGGCCGGTAGGTGACGGAGACCACGTGCTGGCTGGTGCGTATGAGCTCGGTCACCGCGATCACGGAGATCAGGGACGAGTTCTTGAGGATGCTGATGGTCTCGTTGATGAGCGCCGGCAGCACCAGGCGCATCATCTGCGGAATCAGGATTCTCACCCTGACGGCGAGGACGCCGATGCCGAGCATGCGCGCGGCCTCGACCTGCCCGGACGGGATTGACAGCAGGCCGCCCCGGAAGATCTCGGCCTGAAACGCCGCGGTGTTCATGGCCAGCGCGATCATCGCCGCGGCGATCGACGGCACGTCCAGGCCGATCGCCGGCAGCAGGTAGAAGACGATCAGGAGCTGCACCAGGATGGGCGTGCCCCGCCAGACGCTGCGGTAGGCGATCGAGGCGCGCCGGATCAGCCGGTTCCGTGAGATCAGGCCGAAGCTGAGCCAGAGGCCCAGGATCATGCCGGCGGCGATGGACACCGCCGACACCGTGGCGGTCATGCCCGCCCCGGTGAGAAACGCCTTGTAGTGGTCGGAGACGACGCCGAGAAAATCCATCGCCGAAACCCGGCAATCGCCGATACCCGGCTACCGTGCGCACCGGCGCCCTCGACCGTCGGAGCGGTGGCGGTCGGGCCGCTGCCGGCGGGCGCTCAGTCGACCGGTACCGGCAGCGCGTCGGACGGGAGATCCATGGGGCCGCCGAACCACTTCTCCTGCAGCTCGGTCAGCACCCCCGACTCGTTCAGCGCGGCGAGCTGCTCATCCATGAAGGCCACCAGCGTAGCGCTCTCGTCGTCGTTGCGCGCGGCCCAACTGAAGTACTTCTTGGGTCCGAACGTCGGCAGCACCAGCTCGAACACGTCCGGGCGCGTGCGAACCAGCTCCAGCAGGTTCGGCAGGCTGTTGCACACGGCGCTGATCCGCCCCGCCGCCAGGTCGGCGAACGCCTCGTTGAAGTCGACGTAGGTCTTGATCTCCTTGACGGCCGGGCTGAGCCCCTCGGCGAACGCCTCCAGGGCCTGCAACTGCGCCGAGCCGGCTTGCGAGCCGACCGTGTGGCCGGCGATGTCCTCGGGCGCCTCGATCGAGTCGTCGCCCTTGCGCTTGACCAGCGCCATGGTCGCATCGGCGATCGGCAGGCTGAGCGCGTACTTCTCGTAGCGCTCCCTGGTGACCGTCACGGACGTGACGACGTAGTCGAACTTGGCCGCGGCCAAGCCGGGGAGGATGCCCTGCCAGGGAAGATCGAGCCGGGTCAGCTTGACGTCCGGCAGCGCCTTCATGACGTGCTCCATGATGTCGGTCGAGTAGCCGACGATCTCGCCGTCCTCGACGAACTCGAACGGCGGGAACCGCGCCTCGGTCCCGACGATGAACTCGCCTCGTTCCTTGATCTCCGCCAGGAGATCGGCATAAGCGGACGCCCCGGAGAAGCCGAGGGTCGCTGCAACGACAACCACGATGACGAGCGCGCGCGCTCTTTTGGGAAAGGTCAAATTTTCACCCTCAACGTTGCTCTGAGCCGTGCCGCAACGGGCACGGCGCGAGGCCGGGGCGAATGCCCTCCGTCTGGCCTCGGTCCCGAACCGTAGCGCACGGCGGATTGCAGCGTCAACCAGCCAGCTCTCGCTTCGCCAATTTCGCGCATCGGCGTCGTTCGTGAGAGTCGGTAGGAGTCTGATCCCGTGGGCGGCGGGTTGCTATCGGCGCCTCCAGACGGTATAGAAGAGGCGTCATGTCGGGGCTTCAGACGATTCCGGCGCGAAGCGGCAAGGCTGTCCCGGTTGCCAGGGGCAGGAAGATCAAGGTCGTCAACACCCACGGGCAGCAGGTCGTGGACACGTGGGCCTTCGCGCAGCGTGACCTGCGCGAGTTCATGTCGATGGAGCACACCCGCGCCACCCTGACGAAGATGCGCCCGGAGGCAGGCGACGCGCTCTACAGCAATAGGCGCCGGCCGATCCTGACGCTCGTCGAGGACACCTCGTCCGGCGTGCACGACACGCTGATGGCGGCCTGCGACGACTATCGGTACGGCCTGCTCGGCTGCACGGAATACCACGACAACTGCACGGACAACCTGGCCGCCGCCCTCCACGAGCTCGGCCTGACGCCCCCGGAGACGCCCTCGCCGCTCAACCTCTTCATGAACATCCCCTGGGACGACGCCGGCCGCCTTGCCTTCGCCGCGCCCGTGTCGAAGGCGGGCGACTACGTGCTGTTCGAGGCCGATCTGGACGTCATCGTCGCCTTCTCGGCGTGCCCGCAGGACATCCTGCCGATCAACGGAAAGGCGCGCGAGCCGACGGAAGCGCACTTCCAGATACTCGACTGACCTTCCGGGCCGCACTGCAACGTGCCATACTGACGCCCCATCACGCGGAGCGAGGCCTTGAGCACCAGCGTCGGTCCGACCGGAGCGTCGATACCCCGCGCCGACCCGGAGAACCCGGCGCCGCAGGCTCTCATCGTGCCCGGCGTGGGTGCCGTCCAGCCGATGAACGCGGGACAGTTCGTGTCGCCGGGCTGGGGTCGACATCCGCGCCGGCGTATCGATTCCCACGAACTGATCGTCGTCCTGAGCGGCTGCCTGCGGCTGGTGGAAGAGCAGTGTCGCTTCACCCTGCGCGCGGGCGACGCGCTCATTCTCTGGCCCGACCGCACGCATGGGCCGGTGGAGGACTACCCGCGCGACCTGTCGTTCTACTGGCTCCACTTCGGCGTCGAGCCGGCACGCCTCCGAACGCGGCGCAAGGACGAACGGCTGGAAGTTCCGCAGCAGGCGCACCTGCCGCGCCCGGAACGGATGGCCGACCTGTTCCGTCGCTTCATCGACGACCAGGAGACCGGCTGCCTGCGCCGGCTGGACGCGGCGCTGATGGTGATGCTGATGCTGGGCGAGCTCTGCAAGGCGCAGGAGCTGCACGAGGTCAGCCACCAGGAACGATTGGCGGACACCATCGAGAGCTACATCTCGTCCAACGTCAGCCGCCGCCTGAGCACCGCCCGCATCGCCGCCGAGCTGCGCTACAACCCCGACTACCTGGGCAGGGTGTACCGGGCGTCGACGGGACACTCGATTACCGACGCCATCCACCGGCTTAAGATCAAGGAGGCGCGAGCGCTCCTCGCCCGGAACGAGCTGACCGTGCTGGAGGTCGCCGATGCCTGCGGGTTCCGCGACGTCGGCTACTTCCGCCGCGTGTTCAAGGGTCTGGTCGGGATGACGCCCACCCGGTTCCGTCAGCTCCACGGTCACGCGCACATCAATACCCACTGAGTCCGCGCCGCCGGAAGAAGCGGCGAACACGGGAGGACGTGCCGGGGGTCACCGCCCGGTCTGATTGGCGACGCGGGATCTCCCTTCCTGTGCGGTTCGTGAACCGTTGACAGAGCGAGCGCGCAGAGCCCACGATCAGGCCATGAGGCGAAGGCCACGAACTTCGCGCTCGAGGAGGACATGATGGATACGATTCGTGGTTCGCGAATGCGCAGAAGCGCAGCCGTCCTGCTGGTCGTGCTGGGAGCAGCCGTTCTGGCCACCACTGCCGGGGCTCAGGAATACCGGTTCCTCATGGTTTCCCACATGGGACCGAACGACTCCAACTCGAAGTGGTTCGAGCTGTCGCTGGCGACGTTCGAGGAGAAGTTCCCGAACGTCACGACCGAGTACATCTCGACCAGCGAATACAGCACGCAGAAGTACATCCAGCTCATCGAGCAGGCGGTGGCGACCAACCCCGACGGGCTGGCGGTGGCGATCACCAATCCCGAGGCGCTGGAGGGGGCGATCAACAAGGCGATCGACGCCGGCATTCCCGTGATCGCCTTCAACACGTCGGACCCGCGCCCGCAGCCGGACAAGATCGACTACCTGACCTACGTCGGCGGCGACGAGTTCAAGACCGGCCTCATGGCCGGCGAGCATGCGCTCGCGCAGGCGGCGGCCGGCACGGTGCCGCAGCCGGCGAAGGTGCTGTGCGCCAACCCGGACCCCGCGCACAACGGCCTGGTAGCCCGCTGCGCGGGCATGACCGAGGCCATGGGGGCCGCCGGTGTCGAGACCGAGGTGCTGATCACCGACGCCGACCCGTCGCGCGCCGCCAGCATCCTCACCTCGTACCTGCGCTCCAACGACGACGTGAACTTCATCTACACCGTGACCGGCGATTCCGGCCCGACCGTGTACCGCGTCGTCGAGGACCTGGGCCGCGGCCCCGAGGTCGACGGCGAGGGAATGACCATCATCGGCGTCGACGCCAACCCGATCTCGCTGACCGGCGTGGCCGAGGGCCGGCTGCTGTCCACGCACAGCCAGGGCTTCTGGCTGCAGGGCTTCGAGCCGATGGCGTGGCTCTACTGGTACAAGGAGTTCGGCTACAAGCCGGCCGGCGACATCCTGACCGGACCGGTGATCGTGGACGCCTCCACGGCGGAGTCGTGGATCGGCTTCATCAAGGGCGTGTTCGGCGACGAAGCCTGGGACATGCAGGCGGCCGCCTGGTAGGCCGGCCGTGACCGGACCGGACCCGGAGGGCGGTCCCCGCACGGGGCCACCGCTCCTCCTTCCGGGTCCGGTTCACTCCGGGAACGTGATGCCGGTGAGTCCGGTCCCGTGAACGCCGAGGCGCTCGCCAGGGTCGGCAAGCAGCCGCACTTCGGCGCGGTCGTCATCGCGCTGCTGCTGTTCGTCTTCTACTCGATCTTCGACAGCTCCGGGTTCTACGACTGGTTCACGATCGACAACATCCTGCACACGGCCGCCATCCTGGCGTTCGTGGCCGTGGGCCAGTCCCTGATGCTCATCGCGCGCGAGATCGACCTGTCGGTGGGGTCGGTGTACGGCCTTGCCGGCATCGGCTTCATCCTCATCGAGCGCGCGGTCGGCGTCGAAGTCGCCTTCGTGGCGGTGGTGGCGGGCGCCGCGGCGATCGGCTGGCTCAACGCCGTGCTCACGCTGCGCGCCCACCTGTCGTCGATGATCACGACGCTGTGCGCGCTGTTCTTCTACCGGGGGGTGATCTACCTGTGGTCTGGCGGCTCCATCCCGTCACTCGCCCGCGACGCGCGGGACAACTGGCTGGTGCTGCTGATGGGCAAGGAGTGGCTGAGCGTCGAGAACGCCGTGGTGCTGTTCGTGCTCGCGGCGGTCGCGTTCCACCTGCTGCTGAGCCGGACCCGGTACGGCAATCACCTGTACTCGGTGGGCCGGGACCCGGCCAGCGCCGCATCGCGCGGCGTCGACGTGGTCAAGGTCAAGACGCGCGCCTTCATGGCGTGCTCGGTGATGGCCGCGCTCGCCGGCGTGCTGACCATCGCCGACCGGCCGAACACCTACGTGACGATGGGGTTCCAGTACGAGCTGGAAGCGATCGCGGCGGCCATCGTCGGCGGCTGCGCCCTGACCGGCGGCCGGGGCACGGTCGTGGGCGCCGTCCTCGGGTCGCTGATCATCGTGTCGGCGCGCGCCGAGCTCATCAGCATCGGCGCGCCGCCGTCGTGGTTCATCTCCTTCGTCGGGCTGCTGCTGCTGGTGTCGGTGCTGTTCAACCGGTTCATCTCCAACCTCGTCATGGGCGTGCGCCGGACACGGGCATGAACCGGACGGCGCTCGCCCGGCTGCTCGTCCGGCACCCGGAGAGCAGCGCCCTGGTCGCCGCCGCGGTGCTGATCGCCGGCTTCTCGGTGATCTCCGGCGGTGTCTGGCTCAACGCCGGCAACCTGCAGTCGGTGCTGCACGTGGTCGCCGTGTTGGCGATTCTTGCCATCGGCGAGTCGTTCGTGATCGCCACGGGCGAGATCGACGTCTCCATCGGCTCCACCTTCGGCGTGGGCGCGTTCCTGTTCCTGGGCTTGGCGCCGGTGGTGGGCGTGGTGCCCGCGGTGCTGCTGGCGATCGTGCTGGGATGCGCGGTCGGCGCCGTCAACGGCTACATCAGCTCGTACTTGGGCATCTCGTCGCTGATCACGACCCTGGGCACCCTGTTCATCTTCCGCGGCATCACCTACCTGCTGACCGAGGAGGGCGCCGCGTTCTCGATCTCGCTGACCGACCGCGCGGAGATGGCCGCCTACGGCTGGTTCGGCTCCGGCACCGTGCTCGGGTTCCAGAACTCCATCCTGTGGACGCTGGCGCTGGCCGCGGTCGCGCACGGCGTGGTGTTCCTGACGCCCTTCGGGAACCGCCTGCTGGCGATCGGCGGCGATCGCGCGAGTGCCCTGGCGCGCGGCGTGCCGGTGCGGTTCGTCCGGCTGATGGCGTTCGTCGTGTCGGGCACGTGCGCGGTGCTCGCCGGCGTGCTGGAGGCGAACAAGACCGGCTTCGCCGACGCGTCGAGCGGCCGCTCGATGGAGCTCGAGGCGATCGCGACCTGCGTGGTCGGCGGCTGCCTGCTGGCGGGCGGCCGGATCACGATCGTCGGCGTGCTGCTCGGGGCGCTGATCCTGTCGGGGATCTCCAGCTTCCTGGTGATCATGCGCGTGACGCCGCAGCTCTACCTCATGGTGCTGGCGGGGCTGGTCGTGCTGGCACTCATCGGCGACCAACGGCTGCGAAGCTGGGCGATACGGCAGCGGTGAGACCGAGGAGGAGGAGCACGTGCCGGACAGCCACTCCCTGATCGAGATGCGCGACATCGACCTGTACTTCGGGACGTTCCATGCGCTCAAGAACGTGTCCGTGGACTTCGACTCCGGCGAGCTCGTAGGCCTGGTGGGCGACAACGGCGCCGGCAAGACGACGCTGATCAACATCCTCTGCGGCCTGCACACGCCGACCGCCGGCGAGGTGCGGTTCGACGGCGCGCGCATCGCGCAGTTCCATCCGCGACTGGCGATCGAGAACGGTATCGAGACGATCCAGCAGGCGGTCGGCCTGTGCGACAACCTGTCGATCGCCCGGAACTTCTTCCTCGGCCGCGAGCCGGTCAGGCGGCTGCTCGGCATCCCCATGCTGGACTTCGCTGCGATGCGGGCAGCCAGCGGCAAGGTCATCCGCACCTTCGGCCTGCGCGATTCCGTGACGCCGGACGACGAGGTGGCGCAGCTCTCCGGCGGCGAACGGCAGTCGGTGAAGATCGGCCGCGCGGTGGAGTTCAAGAACCGCGTGGTGATCATGGACGAGCCGACCAACCACCTGTCCGTGCGCGAGCGGGAGCACGTCAACGAGCTGGCGCAGCAACTCCGCGACCAAGGCCTGCTGGTGATCTACATCACGCACGACATCTTCCAGGTGCACCGCATCGCCGACCGCATCGTGATCCTGGAGAACGGCGAGAAGATCCTGGACGCTGCCAAGGATGCCATGTCCGCGGACGAGCTGGAGGGCATCATCCGCGACGGCGGCCGGCAGGTCCAAGCCGGGGAACACCGCGACGCGCGGCCGCAGGGCGGAGCAACATGAGGCTTGCTGAAGAATTACTGGTGCTGCTGGCGAACGATGGGGGGGGGGGGGACATGACGGCGCTGCCCCACCGTACGCTTCGGTTCGCGCTCGCTGGGGCCGTGCTGCTCGATCTCGCTCTGGAACGGCGCATCGACACGGATCCGAAGCGGCTGTGGTTGATCGACCGGACGCCGCTGGGCGACGACTTGCTGGATCCCACGCTGGCGGAGATCGCGGCCGCGGACGCGCAGTCTCCTGAGACGTGGGTGCGGCAGGTGGCTGGCGGCGCCGACGCGCTGCAGGAGCGGGCTCTGGCGCGGATCGAGGATGGTCCGGCGATCGAACGCGGGGTCCATGTCCGCCTCTTCGCCTGCCTGTTCGGACCGGAGGATGCTCTGCCGTCCCCGCGCGAGGCCTGCCTCATCGCGCTGGTGCATACGTGCGGACTGTTCCAGTCGATGCTCACCCCTGCGCAGTACGAGCACGTACGCGATCGTATCGAGCTGTTCGCGCGGCTGGAGCTGACCGCGCAGGCAGTCGCCACGGCGCTGCGCACGGTGACTGCCGCGGAGTCGCTGGAGGAGTTGCAGGTCCGCAACGAGGGGAGGAAGGGGTGGCCGATCGCCGACGGGCGCCTGCCGTTCCTGGGCAACGGCCTGCGGTTGACGGGCGACTTGTGCAAGTACTTCGTCGAGCAGTATCACAGACACGGCCCGGTATTCGAGATTCGCGCGCCTGGGCATCGGTCCATCGTGCTGGCGGGGCAGGAAGCCAACGTCCTGATCGGGCGGGAGGGCAAGACACTGTTCCGCACGGCTCCATACTGGGCGGGCTACGCGCGGGCCGTGGGTACGAGCCACGTGATCACGGCGCTTGACGGCGCGCCGCATCGCACGCTGCGCCGCACGCTGCGCGACGGCTTCTCCGGGCAACACGCGGACAGGCGCGTGGGCGTGATGGTCGACATTGCACGGGCATTTGTGGAGGAACACGCTGACGGTCGTCCGGTAACCGTCGCCGATCTGTTGCGGAAGATCGCAACGGAGCAGTTGGGGACCTTGGCGGCGGGGACGTCGGCACGACCGTACTACCGGGACATCATCGTCTACACCCAGGCGCTCATGAACGCCCACATCTCCAAGCGTATCCCCGCGGCGCTCGCGATGGGGCCGAAGGTGCGGCGCGCTCGACAGCGGCTGGAGGGGTTCGCGGCGGAGATTCTGCGCTCCCACGAACGCGAGCGACCGCAGGAGGAGCGAGACCTGATCGACGACGTCCTCGATCTGCACAGGACCGACCCCGGGTTCCTGGGGCACGCCGACCTCTTCGTCAACGTGCTCGCCCCATTCTTTGCGGGCGTCGACACGGTTGCGGCGGCGATCCCGATGACGCTCTACGACATCCTCTCACGCCGGGACGTGCTGGCGCGGGTGCTTCGCGAGGTCGACGATGTCTTTGCCGACGGACCCCTCACGGGGGACTCCATCGCCAGGATGGTCGACACGAAACACGCCGTCATGGAGACGCTGCGGATGCGCCCGATGGCACCGGCGACCGCGCCGAGATTCGTCGTGAATTCCTTCACCCTGGACGGGCATCGCATTCTCTACGGCTCCATGGTCATGTTCGCCATGACCGTGACGCACTTCCTCCCCGAGCACTTCCCCAACCCATATGAGTACGACATCGACCGGTACGCGAACCCGCGGCGGGAGCATGCGCAGAAGGGAGCGTACGTTCCGTTCGGGCTGGGGCACCATACGTGCGTGGGTCGCCAGTTTGCGGAAATCCAGTCGGTCGCCACGCTCGCGACTCTTCTTCGTTACGCCGAGATGGAGATGAGTCCGCCGGGGTACCGCCTCACGGTGAAGCACATGCCGTCGGTGCGCCCATCGCCGAGCTTCAAGGTGCGCATGCATCCGCGCATCGCGCCGGCGGCGCCGCCATGACGCAGTCACAGCGGCGCTATGACCTCGACGCCCTGCGTGCCTGGGCGATGTTCCTGGGCATCGTGCTGCATGCTGCCATCTTCGTGCTGCCGGCACCGGAGCGGCGTTGGCCGATGCACGACCCCGAGGCAATCGGCGATCATACCTACCGGCTCATCATCGACGCGATCCACGGGTTTCGCATGCCGGTCTTCTTCATGCTGAGCGGGTTCTTCAGCGCTCTGCTGTGCCGGCGTCGCGGACTGGCCGCCTTCCGCAAGCAGCGGCTGCAACGCGTCGGCCTTCCGTTGCTGGTCGGCTGCCTTACGGTCATCCCCTTGACGGTGTGGCTCCTGAAGCTCATCGCGAACCAGCGGAGCGCCTTCACCGAGATCTACGAGGCGATCACGCCGCTCACGGCGCCGTTCATCTTCGTCGTAAACATGGGGCACCTGTGGTTTCTGTGGTACCTGTTGATCATCGCGTTCATCTACATGGGGGTGACGGCGAAGCTGCGGTGGCAGTTCCGCAGCTCCTGGTGGTGGCTTCTCGTCCCGGCATCCGTATTCCCGGCGCTGTTCATGAAGGAGCCGCTGACGTTCGGGGCGGACACTGCGTCGGGAATCGTCCCGAACCCGGCGGTGCTGTTCCACTACGTATGCTTCTTCTTCTTCGGAGTGCTCGTGTATCAGCGTGCGATCGAGGTGCGCCGTTGGTGGACGGCGGCTCTGGCGCCCGCGATTTCATTGTTCGCAGCCGGCCAATGGCTCATCGAACGCTACCGGGAATCGCACGTCGCGCAGACCGCGGCGGCGCAGGCGGAGGACGCCATCGTCAGCGAATACCTCGTCGCCAACCCGTACACGCTCGGCGGCGCGGTCGTCGAGGCGGCGTTCGCATGGCTGATGTGCTTTGCGCTGACCGGGCTCTTCCGGCTGCTGTTCGAGAGGGCGGGCACGACCACCGAACGGGTGGCCCAGTACCTGTCCGACGCGGCGTACTGGATGTACCTGGCGCACCTGCCGTTGGTGGTGATCGCGCAGTGGCTCGTGTTGGGGCTGCCGGTGTCCCACCACGTGAAATATCTGCTCGTGGTGGCGGGCGTGACCGCGGTCGTGCTGGTCACGTACGCATGGGCCGTGCGCCATACGTTCATTGGCCGCGCGTTGAACGGTCCACGGTCTCGCCCCGACGGCCGGTAGCGACCTCATGCGCGACGGCCAAGCCGACCGCGCAGGTCGTCCTGACCGATGCCGCCATTCTTCGTTCGCCTATTTGAGTTGAGCGCGAGGAGCTACCGGGCGGGACGGTTGCGCACTGCTTCGATCTTGACGAAATCCTCGACCTGATTCGCGACGAGCGGTATTTCGTGCGCACGCGCCGCGCCAGACCGGCAAGACGTCGGCGCTGCTGGCGCTCCGCGATCTCGTGAACTCCGGCGAGGCCGGCGACTGGCGCTGCTGATCGACGAACCCTGCAGGAGGCGGTCACGGTCGATGTGCACGGCCGTGATTCACCAAGAGCGCCGGCACGCCGTCTACCGAGCCGCGTCTTTATCGAGCGGACGTTGACAGAAGTCACGATCAGAGGTGACGCTTCAGCAGCGAGGATGAAGGAACCCGACGCGCTGTTTTCAGTTTCCTGGCATACACTATGCGCCGGATCGTAAGGGGACTGGAGACAGGTGCGTGAGCCATCAGGGCGGCAGGCTGTGACGGGTTTCGGCGGTGGGTGAAGTACCGGCGTACCCGCCCATTCCCTAAGGCGAGGCCGACTTCCGGCGCATCCGCCTGCGCCGGTGGCTGTACGTGGACAAGACCCGCTTTCTGCGCCGGCTGGAGCAGGAGCGCTACGCCTTCCTGATCCGGCCGCGGCGGTTCGGCAAGTCGCTGTGGGTGTCGCTGCTGGAGAACTACTACGACCGCTGGTGGGGCCACGAGTTCGACGCCGTGTTCGCCGGCACCGACATCGGCGCCGACCCGACGGCGGAGCGCCACCGCTACGTGGTGCTGCGCTTCGACTTCTCGGCGGTCAACGACAACCTCGAGACGCTGGAGCGGGAGTTCGAGACCTACTGCCACATCGAGCTGCGGCACGCGTTGGAGCGCCATCCGGACCTGTTTCCCGAAACCGTGTTGCAGCGCCTCCTCGCCCCATCTTCGATCGCCACCAAGCTTTCCGAGCTGTTCCTGTACGCCAGCGATCACGACGTCCGGCTGTACGTGCTGATCGACGAGTACGACAACTTCGCCAACACGGTGCTGGCGCACCACGGCGCGCAGGCGTATGAGGACTTCACGCACGGCGGCGGCTTCTTCCGCAACTTCTTCGCGACCCTGAAAGCCGGCGCGGCGCGCAGCGGCGGCGGCATCGATCGGCTGTTCATCACCGGCGTGTCGCCGGTGACCATGGACGACGTGACCTCGGGGTTCAACATCGGCAAGAACATCAGCCTGCACCCCGACTTCAACGAGATGGTCGGCTTCACCGAGGCGGAGGTGCGGCGGCTGGTCGACATCTACCGCGGCCACGGCGTGTTCGATCAGGCCGCGGATGAGGCCATGGCCCTGATGGGCGAGTGGTACAACGGCTACCGGTTCGCAAGGCAGGCGGACACCGATCTGTACAACACCGACATGGTGCTCTACTACCTGGACGAGTCCATACCGAACCGGGGCGTGCCGGACTACCTGATCGACACCAACGTGCGCATCGACTACGGCAAGCTGCGCCACCTGCTGGTGGTGGGCCGGCAGCTCAACGGCAACTTCGACCTGCTGCGGGAGATCATCGGCGAAGGGCAGAAGGACGTGTTGCGCATCCAGCCGGGCTTCCCGCTGAAGCAACTCACCGACCGGCAGAACTTCCTTTCGCTGCTGCACTACTTCGGGCTGCTGAGCATCCGCGCCGCGGTGGACGGCATGCCGCGGCTGGCGATCCCGAACCAGACCGTGAAGCAGTTGATGTACGGGTACCTGCGCGACGGCTACCGGGACGTGGACGTGTTCAAGGTCGATATGTTCCGGTTCGAGCAATTGATGGTGCGGATGGCGAACCACGGCGAGTGGCGGCCGACGCTGGAGTTCCTGGGCTCAGCGATCGCCCGGCAGACGGGGATCCGCGACTACATCGCCGGCGAGAAGGTGGTACAAGGATTCCTGGCCGCGTATCTGAGCGTGACCGACTTCTACGTGTTCCGGTCGGAGGCGGAGTTGGGGAAGGGACATGCGGATATCAGCCTGGAGCCGCTGCTGGCGCGCTTTCCGCACCTGCGGGTCGGCTACCTGATCGAACTGTGAAGTACCTGAAGCGCTCAGAGCCGGCGGACGAGGCGGGGGTGGCGTTCGCGGTGCGGGAGGCGACCGGGCAGCTTGAACGCTATCTGACGGACGAGCGGCTGGCGCGGCAGTTTCCGGGGGTCCGGTTCACGGGTCTCGCGGTGGTGTTCCACGGCTGGGAGCTGGCGTACTGCGAGGCGGTGTCGTAGCCGGCGACTTCGCACGCCGAGCGTGTTCAGCGCTACGGGCGCTGATCCTTAGAAACTGAAGTGTCTGTCTGATCGGCCGATACCCTACGGGGCCCGATAGCCCGGATCCGCGAACTGGAGCCACGGACGTTCGAGGATCCATTCCCCCTTGTCATTCTGCGAGGCGGCGTAGACCCACCTCCTGCCCTCGTCGTCGGTGATGGACGCCTGCCCACGCACTGCCAGACCCCTTTCCCATTCACCGACGAACCGCGTTCCGTCCGCCCACGTCATCCCGGCCCCGGCCGTGGTGCGCACCGTGCTTGAACTCGCCCTCGTAGATCGAGCCGTCGTCGAGCGTGAACGACCCGGACCCGCGTGACTTTGTTCGTTTCATGAATCGTCGTTATAGTAACGCGAAATGCTCGTGCCAGGCATACGCGGCAATTCGCGAACCGCGCTCGCCGTGAGCACTTGGCGCTTCGCGCAGACTCGCGTGGGCCCGATGCGTCTCAGGCTCTACCGGCGTTGCGGCGATGGCCGCCGACGTGTCGCAGCCGCACGACTACGACTACCTGCTCCGCGCCGAATGAGACACTGGTCGAGGCATTCCGCGCCGTAAAGCATGGGCGGCGCAATGGCCGGCAGGAGCCCAGCCGTCGTTCGCCGCCGCGTGCTCGTGCGCCAAGTGACGGCCGTGGTGCTGGTCGTGGTGCCGTTGGTCGCGCTGGTGCTGGTTGCCGTGCTGAACGAACCGTGGGATTCCAGCGGCGAAGCGCACCCATTGCTCGTAGTGGCGTTCATGGCCGCCGTCGGAGCTGCCGGGATCGCCGGCATGGTGCTGATGAGGCGCGGCTCCAGGCGGGGGCTCCAAGGGCTGCGCGGTGGGTCGTCGCGTCCGGCCGGGAGGTCTATGATCCGACCATGAGCGAGACTTGGGGCGGACGCAACCTGATCGGTGTCTTCTTCCTGCTGGCGCTCGCGTCATGTACGTCGAAGCCGACGCCCCCCGATACGTCGCTTTCCGCGGCAGAAACGTCCGCTCAGGCCCAGGACGCCGCGTCCGCGCCCGCGATCTCTTCGATCTTCTTCGGCGCCTCCCCAGCTCAGGGTGACCCGTACCTCGACACGTCTCCGGCTCGCGGTGACACGTACGAGCTGGGCGAGACGGTTGTGGTATTCGTCCAGTTCGACGGACCGGTGAAGAGAACCGGCGATGATCTCCCCCAAGTGGCGCTGATGATCGGGGCGGAGACGCAGTACGCGACCTACACCGGAGGGAGAAACAAAGATCTGTACCGCTTCGAGTACACCGTGCAGGAGCCTGACCGAGATGAGGACGGCATCAGCCTCCCGGCCAACGCCATTCTTCTCAACGGCGGAGCCGTCACCGACCCCAGCGGCACGGTTGACGCAGATCTCACGCACGGGGAGGTAGCCGCCGACGCCGGCCGCAAGGTGAACGGCAGCTTGGCATCGCCGCCGGCAGTGAAGCGCGTATACATGTTCTCCTCCCCGACGAAGGGTGACATTTATGGGCCGGGAGAAACCGTGCAGGTGGGAGTCCGTTTCGACAGGGTGGTAACGGTGACCGGCAATCCCCTGATGGCGCTGACCATCGGGACCCAGACGCGACACGCGGCCTTCTACGGGTATGGGTACTACGACGACCGCGTCATCGCCTTCTCCTACGGCGTGCAGGAGGGGGACCGCGATGAGGACGGCATCAGCATCCCAGCCAACGCGCTGATTCTCAACGGTGGAACGATCGCGCTCGCTGCCGACAGCACGATCGACGCTGACCTGACCCATGCCGCGGCAAACGCGGACCCCACCCGCAAGGTGAGCGGCAGCACGGACAGCCCGTGAACGTCCCCACCCTCGCTGACGGACGCGGCGGCTGCCGAACGGCGTCGTATTGAGCATGGTTCCGGCGCATCTGAGCCGAACCGGGGCGTGCCGGACTACCTGATCGACACCGCCCCCCGGCGGGCAGCAATCAGCACGCGGTGAGGGCGAGCGGGGGCGACGGGGTAAGCGGTGAGTGATGGTCGAGCTGGAGCCCATCCCATTACGGCTTGCAGCCCTACGGATGTTCCCCCGTTGCTCGCAACGGCCGCGCCGTGAGAAGGTCCGATCTCTGGAAGCCGCAACCGTCGGCCCTGTCGGGCCGCCTGCGGAATACAACAGTCGGACCAACGGCCGGGAGTAGCTACCCGGCCGCCGGCGAATACGTAGGGGACTCAACCTGTACCTGACGGTGCGGCTTCCAAACGGCCCGGCACCTATGCCGTGCCGGCACAGAGAGGTACGAAATGTTCAGACGAACAGCCGCGCCGTCGACGACGATGCACGACACTGACTTCAACGACTGGACGACGACGCTGGGGGTGCTACTGCTGGCAGCGCTCGCGGCGTTGGTGGCCCTGAGCGGCTGCCGTAACGTGACGCCGGCAGACGAGCCCGACGACACGGCGCCGAGCTTCGGCGATGCCACGGTGGCCGACCAGACCTACTCGGTGGGGGTGGAGATCGAGCCCCTGCAGTTGCCGGCGGCGACCGGGGGCGACGGCGAGCTGACCTACGCCCTGGCCCCGGCGGTGCCTGGGCTGAGCTTCGACGCGGCCACGCGCACGCTCAGCGGGACGCCGGGCGAGGCGGGGAAGCACGAGATGACCTACACGGCGACGGACGCTGACGACAACACCGACGCCGCCGATGCCGCCACGCTGACGTTCACCATCGCCGTCGAGATAGACCCTGACAACCGAGCGCCCTACGTCACTTTCCAGATCACAGCGCGGACCCTGCACGTGAAGGAAGGGCCGGGGCGAAGGACGGTCGCGGTGTCCTTCATCCTGCCCGATTACTTCGCCGATCCCGACGACGATCCGCTGACCTTCACGGCGTCCAGCAGCAACGAGGCGGTGGCGACCGCCGTTGTGGGGCCGCAGCCGTACATAGAAGAGACCGAGGACGTGCTGAGGGTCGAGTCTGTCGGCCTCGGAGACGCCACCATTACGGTCACGGCGACCGATCCGAGCGGCGCCTCGGCGAGCCAGGAGTTCACGGTCTCGGTCGTCGAGCCCAACCGGCCGCCGCACGTCATTAGGCCGATGACCGCGCCGCCCCTGCAAGTGAGTGGAGTGAGGGGAGGGGCGATCGCGGTGTCCTTCATCCTGCCCGATTACTTCGCCGATCCCGACGACGATCCGCTGACCTTCACGGCGTCCAGCAGCGACGAGGCGGTGGTGACCGCCGTTGTGGGGCCGCTGCCGGAAGTAGCGCCAGAGGGCGAGGAGGTGCTGGAGGTCGCGGCCGTCGGCCTCGGACAAGCCACCATTACGGTCACGGCGACCGACCCGAGCGGCGCCTCCGCGACGCAGGAGTTCACGGTTTGGGTCGTCGAGCCGGGCGAGCCGGGCGAGCCAGACATCTCGAACACCTACCGCGGGCACGGGGACGAGGTGTTCCACCTGAACCCCGACGGGGCACCGTTGGTCGATGCCGGCTACGCGCTGGAGCTGGGCAGCGCCTCGCCGGAGGTGTACCTGATCGCCACGAACACCAACGCGTACCGCACGAACTCGACAATCGAGTGGGTTGGCTTTGACGCAGGCCGGGCGCCCGACATCAGTGGCGCGGTCGACGAGAGCCGCTTGTGGCAACGGTCTGGCCCGAGAGCATGGAGGCCGGAGGTATCCGAGTTCAACAACAACCCGCCGCTCGGCCGGGCCGTGGCTCCTGGGGTTTCCTACAGCCGCCCGAGCCGGTCACAGGCAGGCGATCGGCACACCTTCCTTGATCTCGACAGCGCATGGAACCTGGTCACCGTTCCCGCCACCGCTCGACGAGTTGTCGACGACGGCACCAGAACGCTGACCGTATGGGTAGCGGATGCGAGCTGGGGGACCGGTTGCGCGCTTTCGGCCTGCGTGCAGCAGGCGATGGTCGACGCCATCGCGGAGCGGTTCCTGCGCAGCGGAGCGGGCAACGACATCCATGACTGGATCGTGGCGGTGTTCGGCGACCCGTGGGGACCGCACGAGAAGGACTACCTGATCCCCCCGGAGGCTGCATCAGAGCTGCACATCCTCGTCTTCGACATCGACGGTGACGATGAAGAAGGAGGCGCGGTCGCGTTCTTTTGGGCTAAGGATGCATTCGTACGGGACCCGTCGTCCGCGCTTCCCCTGAAAGCCTCCAACGAGCGGCTGATGTTCTACGTGGATGCCGTCTGGCTGGCAACTCCGGACGACTCGACCTGGAACGTGACCGACTATAGCCCCAGCACGACGATCGCGGCCTTGGCGCATGAGTTTCAGCACATGATCCACTACTACCAGAAGTCTGTGATGAACAACGCCTTGAGCGAGACGTGGCTGAACGAGATGGCGTCCGAGGTCGCGGAGGACCTGATCGCCGACAAGCTCAGCGTGCATGGGCCTCGCGGCGTCCTTGACGATCCGTCCGCAGGCGATCCGGAGAACTGGCGCGGCCGGCTGCCGGTCTACAACTTCTTCAACTATGTCCAGGTCACCGCCTGGGACTACGAGGTCGTCTATCAGCACTACGCCATCAGCTACGCCCTGGGTGCCTACTTGGCGCGGACCTACGGCGGCGCGGAGCTGTTCGGCGACATCGTCCAATCCCGTTATTCAGGGATCGATGCGATCGAGGCCGCACTGCGCGGCCAGGGCCATGCGGCGTCGTTCGGCGACGTCCTGATGCACTGGGCTGCCGCCAACCTGGTGTCCGACAACATGGCAGCGCCCGCCCCGTATCGGTACAACTCCGGGACCTGGAGCACCTCGCACGCCGGGGGCCAGACGTACCGGCTGGGGTCGATCAACCTGTACAACTACCGGTGGTACTACGACGAGGGACCGGACGATTACTGGGACGGTCCACGCATGTACCGTTTCTCTCAGTTCGAGGAGGGTCTGGTGCACCGTCCGCACGCCAACGCCTACACCACGCTGGGGCGCGCCACCGGGACGGTTCGCTTGCGCATCGACACGGATGCAGGCAACCGCATCACGGTGGTGGTCAAGGAGTAGGGATCCGTTGATGCTTCATGACCGGGAGTATGTCCCCGCCGTCGACCGGCATAATGTGACCTCATGAGGGTGGCGAGGGCGGCGACCGTGGTGGTCGCACTGGTCGCGGCTTCCGCATGCAACATGACAGGCATCACGATCCAGGTATTTCGGGAGCTGAGCAGCGAGCCGGACGCGTTCTTCCACCGCGTTCCATGGGCGAAGTGAACGCCTCGATACCGCGCTCCTTGAGTGGAACGCCGAAGGCGCGCACGAGGAGAGCTTGGCGAGAATGCGCGCTGAGGTCCTGAAGCTCTGCGCGACGATTCCGGCCGGCGACCCGTCGCGCACCAACTGCGAAACCTTCCTCGCCACGCTCGACGGCGATGGCGCGCCATAGGTGATTCGCTCCTTACGTGGTTGTCATCAACACCGAGGCAATCGTCACGCGCCGTCGCCGGCGATCCGGTACCCGGTGCGCCGTCCGCGCAGCTCGACGCGCTCCACCTTGCCGGTCGCCACGAGCCCGGTCAGCGCGTGGCGCACCCGCTCCGGCGAGCCCGACCAGCCCGTGCCTTCCAGCCACGCACGCACCGCTTCCGCCGTCTGCAGCGGCGGGAGCGCCCGCAACGCTCCCAGCACGAGGCGGTCCATGCGCACGGTTCGCTGCAGCTCGAACCGGGTCCTCCCGCTCACTCCCATCGAGATTCTTCTGCCCTTCACCGGGTCGGCGGCAGGGAGCGCCGATGCTCGTGGATCACGTCGACGATCAGGGTCCCGTCACCCATTGCCAGACCAGCGCCCCCACGGCCACGAGCATCACCCAGACCAGCACCGCGACCGTCGCCCGGTGCACCATCCGGCGCCGCTCGTCCACGAGCCGGCTCACGCCGTTGCGCTGGCTCACGGTCCCGGCGGCAACTCGGCAACTCGACGCCGGCAGGGGGTCCGCACTTCCCGGTCACCGCCGAGAGGTTCGAGGGGGAGACGATGGGCGGCGGCTTTGGAGGGGAGGGGGAGTTGGGTATCCATAAGCACCCTGCGCGGTCAGCAGATCAGCGTGGCAGGCGACCAAGCCGCAACGGCTCGTATATCGCGCTGAAGCAACAAAAAACAGCCCCCCGGCAGCTCATGGGAGGTGGTTGTGGACGCGACCTCCGCGGGTAGCTGCCAAGGGGCCGACCGTTCGTCGGGAAACGGAGAGCGGGGAGGCTGGATGAAATGGTCCTGAAAGCTCTCTTTGGACCTCCGCGCTCTCCTCAGAATCCTCTCCTTTGCTCCAGCGGCTATCCGCTGGCCTTGCGATGAGTTGTGCGGCGCGGGCGTAAGGGCCTCCATCGAGCGACTGCCCGCTCCGCTCGCGCCTCATTCAGTGCCAGACTCGCGTTCATTGCCCCCACATGCAGAGACGGCAGTAATCTATCCGGCCTATATGTACAGACCATGGCGATTCGGCCATGAAAGATGTTTTCTTCGTGAACTCATGGCCTGTTCGTGCACTGCCGTCTAAGATTGCGCAGTGACCGGTCTCGACGACCTTCGACGGGAGATAGAGGCGCTGCGCGAGCGTATCTCCCGGCTGAGTGCGGCAGTCCAGCACGTCAACGCGAGTCTTGACCTCGATACCGTCCTGGACGAAATCCTGGAGAGCGCTCGCGCGCTGACCGGCGCGCGGTACGGCTTCATCACGACCATCGACGAGGCGGGCCAGCCCGTGGACTTCACGAGCTCCGGCATCACCGCCGAGGAGCACCGGCGGCTTGCCGAGTGGCCCGACGGGCCGCGGCTGTTCGCGCATTTCCGCGACCTTCCGGGACCGCTGAGGCTGCCGGACGTGACCGCCTACGTGCAGTCGCTCGGCTATTCCCTGGACCCCCTGCCGTGCAAGAGCTTCCAGTGCACGCCGATGCGTTATCGCGGCGCGCATGTCGGCAGCTTCTTCCTGGCCGAGAAGGAAGGTGGCGACGAGTTCACGAGCGAGGATGAGGAGGTCCTGGGGCTGTTCGCGTCGCACGCGGCGACGGCGATCGCCAACGCGCGCACGCACCGCGCCGAGCAGCGGGCGCGAGCCGACCTGGAAGCCCTGGTCGAGACCACGCCGGTCGGCGTCGTGGTGTTCGAGGCGACGACCGGCAATCTGGTATCGCTCAATCGGGAGGCGAAGCGGATCGTGGAGAGCCTGCGCATGCCGGGTCGTACGGCGGAACAGTTGCAGGAGGTGCTGACCTGCCGACGTGCCGATGGCCGCACCGTCGCGCTCGGCGAGTTCCCGCTGGCGCAGGAGTTGAGCAGGGGCGAGACGGTGCTCGCCGAGGAGATCGTGCTCTCGGTCCCCGACGGGCGCAGCGTCACGACGCTGGTCAACGCCACGCCGATCCATTCCGCGGACGGCGAGGTCGTCTCGGTGGTCGTCACCATGCAGGACCTGGCGCCGCTCCAGGAGCTGGAGCGGTTGCGGTCGGAGTTCCTCGGCATGGTGAGTCACGAGCTGCGGGCGCCCCTGATCTCGATCAAGGGCTCGGCTTCCACCGTGCTCGACGCCTCCTCGGCCCTGGATCCGGCCGAGATGCGCGAGTTCTTCCGCATCATCGGCGAGCAGGCCGACCACATGCGCGGCCTGATCAGCGACCTGCTCGATGCGGGACGCATCGAGGCGGGCACGCTCTCGGTTTCCCCCGAGCTATCGGAGGTCGGCGCGCTGGTGGACCAGGCCCGGAACACGTTCCTGAGCGGCGGCGGCAGGCACCGCGTGCTCGTTGACCTGCCGCCGGAGCTGCCGCGGGTGATGGCCGACCGGCAGCGCATCGTCCAGGTCCTGAACAACCTGCTCGCGAACGCCGCCGCGCACTCCCCGGGATCCGCCCCGATCCGGGTGGCCGGCCTGCGCGACGGGTTACGGATCGCGGTCTCGGTCACGGACGAGGGCCGGGGTGTGCCGCCGGAGCGGCTGCCGCACCTGTTCCGCAAGTACGGAGGGCGCGGCGACAGCGATCGGGGACCCGAAACCGAGGGACTCGGTCTGGGTCTGTCCATCTGCAAGGGGCTGGTGGAAGCGCACGGGGGCCGCATCTGGGCCGAGAGCGAAGGAGTGGGTCAGGGGACACGGTTCACCTTCACAATCCCGGTGGCGGACGAGGGCGCCGCGGCGGGCGTCTTCTCTACGGGCCGTTCGCACTCGCCCCGGGAACGGCCCGCGGAGAAGACGCGCATCCTCGTGGTCGACGATGATCCGCAGACGCTGCGCTACGTTCGGGAAGCGCTCCTGGTGGCCGGCTATGCCCCGCTGGTGACCGGCGACCCCCGGAGGCTGTCGGATGTCATCCGAAAGGAGCGCCCCCGCTTGGTGCTGCTGGACCTGATGCTGCCTGGGACCGATGGCATCGAGTTGATGGAGCTCGTCCCGGAGCTGGCCGATCAGCCGGTGATCTTCATCTCCGGCTACGGACGGGACGAGACGATCGCGCGGGCGCTGGAGATGGGAGCCGCCGACTACATCGTCAAGCCGTTCTCGCCAACGGAGTTGACGGCGCGCGTCCGGGCGGCTCTGCGCAAGAGGGAGGAGGCCGAACCGTTCGTGCTGGGGGAGTTGACCATCCACTACGAGCAGCGCGAGGTGACCATGGCCGGCCGTCCGGTACGGCTGACGGTGACCGAATACGAGCTGTTGTGCGTCCTCTCGCTCAACGCGGGACGGGTATCGACGTACGACATGCTCCAGCGGCAGGTGTGGGGTGAACGGGAGACGAACGACCCGAAACTGGTGCGCACCTTCATCAAGAAGCTCCGCAGCAAGCTGGGCGATGACGCGGCGAGGCCGGCCTACATCCTTACCGAGCGCGGGGTCGGCTACCGCATGGCCGGACCGAGCAGCCTGTGAGCGCCCTGGGGCCGGTACGCAACAGGGCCGCCGGGAGCTCGCGATCCCGGGTCGCCAGCCCCGCTTGGGAGCGGTAGTGGCCGGCATGCGCTGATGGCGCGCGCGTGCGGGCCATGCTGACCGGCTCCTGGCGCCGGTGGTATGGTCGCATGGCACTCGACGCCACGGGTGCGGGAAGGTATCGAGCGTGACCCTGCGGTTCGAGAAGCGTTCGCATCCCAGCCGTGCCATGGTCGTGGGATCGCCGGTGCTGGCCATCCTGCTCACGGTGATCGTCGGCGGCATTCTCTTTGCCGCGCGCGGCCTGGAGCCGCTGCCCGCGCTGTACGTCTACTTCGTGGAGCCGGTGACCACGCTGTGGTCGATCGAGGAACTGGTCGTAAAGGCGACGCCGCTGGTGCTGATCGGCGCCGGGCTGGCGGTCTGCTTCCGCGCCAACGTCTGGAACATCGGCGCCGAGGGGCAACTCACCATGGGCGCCATCGTCGGCTCCGCCATTCCCGTCCTGGCCACGGGGTGGCAGTCGCCGCTGGTGCTGCCGCTGATGATGGCGCTCGGCATCGCCGGCGGCATGGCCTGGGCGGCCGTCCCGGCGCTGCTCCGCAACCGGTTCGGCGCGAACGAGATACTCACCAGCCTGATGCTCGTCTACGTGGCCCAGCTCGTCCTGGACTGGCTGGTGCGCGGTCCGTGGCGCGACCCCGAGGGGTACAACTTCCCGGAGTCGGTGGCGCTGCAGGGCGCTCAGCTCCTGCCGACGCTCGGCTACAGCCGCGTGCACCTGGGCGGCGCGTTCGCGCTGCTGGCGGTGCTGGTGCTGTTCGTGTTCCTGTCGCGCACGTTGAAGGGGTTCGAGATCCAGGTGTCCGGCGATGCTCCGCGCGCCGGCGGGTTCGGCGGCTTCCGGCGTCCGCGCACCGTGTGGTTCTGCCTGCTGCTGTCCGGGGGCCTGGCGGGACTGGCCGGCATCGGCGAGATCGCCGGGCCGATCAGGCAACTGCAGCCGTCCATCTCACCGGGTTACGGATTCACGGCGATCATCGTGGCGTTCCTGGGCCGGCTGAACCCGATCGGGGTGCTGCTGGCCGGGATCGTTCTCGCCATCAGCTACCTGGGCGGCGAAGGGGCGCAGATCTCGCTGGGGCTTTCCAGCAAGACGGCGCAGGTGTTCCAGGGGACGCTGCTGTTCTTCATCCTGGCGTGCGACACGCTGATCCGGTACCGGCTGCGATTCCGTCCGGGAACGGTCGCGGAGTTGTCGCGATGACCGGCGTGGAGGCGGTGATCCTCACCATCATCACGGCCTCGACGCCGCTGCTGCTGGCGTCCATCGGCGAACTGGTGGTCGAGCGTTCCGGTGTCCTCAACCTGGGCGTCGAGGGGATGATGATCATCGGAGCGGTGAGCGGATTCGCAGCCGCCTACACGTCCGGATCGGCGCTGGCCGGCGTGGCCGTGTCGCTCGGGACCGGCGTCGCGATCGCGCTGCTGTTCGCCTACCTGACCCAGACGCTGGTGACCAACCAGGTCGCCACCGGGCTGGCGCTCACCCTGTTCGGGCTCGGGCTTGCCGGGATGATCGGCGAGAACTTCACCGGCCTCCCCGGCGTGAAGCTGCCGAACGTGCAGATCCCGGTGCTCACGGACATCCCGTTCCTCGGGCCGGTGGTGTTCGGCCAAGACCCGCTGGTATATGCCTCGATCGCGATCACCGTGCTGGCCGCCTGGACGCTGGCGCGCACGCGCATCGGGCTGGTGATCCGCGCGACCGGCGGCAACCACCACTCCGCCCACGCGCTCGGCTTCCGGGTGATCGCCGTGCGGTACGCCTGTATCGCCTTCGGCGGCGCCTGCGCCGGGCTTGCCGGCGGCTACCTCTCCCTCGTCTACACGCCGCAGTGGATCGAGAACATGACCGCCGGCCGGGGCTGGATCGCGCTGGCGCTGGTGGTGTTCTCCACCTGGGCGCCGCGGCGGGTCGCGATCGGCGCCTACCTGTTCGGGACCGTGTGGATCATGGGCCTGTGGGCGCAGGGCGTGGGGATCGCCGTGGCGTCGCAGCTTCTGTCGGCGCTGCCCTACTTGGCGACCATCGCCGCGCTGGTGCTGATCTCCGGCAACCGTTTCTTGACGAAGGCGAACACCCCTGCTTGCATTGGGCAGCCGTTCGTGCCCGATCGGTAGGTCGCCGCGGCCGGCCATCCATCAATCATCGGACAGGGGAAAACGACCCCGAAAGGAGAGCACGATGAAGAAACTGCTCATCGTCGCGCTGGCGCTGATGCTGACCGTGGCGGCGTTCGGTCAGGACAAGCTGAAGGTCGGCTTCGTCTACGTCGGCCCGATCGGCGATCACGGCTGGACGTACCAGCACCATGACGGCCTGCTGGCCGTGCAGGAGGAGTTCGGCGACCGCGTCGAGACGATGTACGTCGAGAACATCGCGGAGGGCCCGGATGCCGAGCGCGCCATCACCCGCATGGCCCGTGAGGGCGCCGGCCTGATCTTCACCACCTCGTTCGGCTTCATGGATCCCACCATCAACGTGGCCGCGCGCTTCCCGGACGTGAAGTTCGAGCACGCCACCGGCTACAAGCGGGCGGACAACGTGGCCATCTACTCGGCCCGCTTCTACGAGGGCCGCTACATCATCGGCCAGATCGCGGCGCAGATGTCGGAGAGCGGCACCGCCGGCTACATCGCCTCCTTCCCGATCCCGGAGGTCGTGCGCGGCATCAACGCGTTCCTGCTCGGCGCGCAGACGATCAATCCCGACTTCAAGCTCAAGGTGGTGTGGGTCAACACCTGGTTCGATCCCGGCAAGGAAGCGGACGCAGCCAAGGTCCTGATCGGCCAGGGCGCGGACATCATCACCCAGCACACCGACTCCACCGCGCCGCTGCAGATCGCGGAGGAGCAGGGCGTGGTCGGCTTCGGGCAGGCGTCGGACATGTTCGCGTTCGCCCCGAACGCGCAGCTCACCGCCGTCATCGACGAGTGGGCTCCCTACTACGTAGCCCGCACCAGGGCCGTGCTCGACGGCACCTGGGAGTCCACGGACACCTGGGACGGCATCGCACCGGGCATGGTCCGGATGGCGGAGTACACCAACATGCCGAACGAGGTGAAGGCGCTGGCCATGGAGACCGAGGCGATGATCTCCTCCGGCCAGTTGCACCCGTTCAAGGGCCCGATCTACAACCAGGAAGGCGAGATGGTGATCGACGAGGGCGAGGTGCTCGACGACGGCACGCTGCTGGGCATGAACTGGTACGTGCAGGGCGTCGACGACAAGCTGCCGGGGTAGCGCGGCACCAGCACTCAACCCGTGGCTCGGTGGCGGCGTATCGCACGCCGTCAACCGAGCCTTCTCCCCATTCAGAGTGAGCACCGAACCCGTCGCAACAAGGCACCGGCGAAGCTGTGCGGGTCATGCCGTCTTGAGAGCCACGGTGCGCAGTCGGGCCGTGGCGTACTTCGACGGCAACTCGCGTGACGCGGTCGAGTGGCTCAAGCATCCCAACCCCGCGCTGGCCGGAGAGACACCGCTCGAGCGGGCTGACACCGCCGCCGGCGCAGACGAGGTGATCGCGCTGATCGGCCGCATGGAGCACGGCATACCGACGTAGAGCGCCTTCCGCGAAGCGCGCGCGGCCGAACTCGGGACCGTCGCCGGCCTGGACCCGAGCGGACCGCGTGCGCGACCTGCCGATAATCAGAGGGGCGACGCTTCTCAATGCCAGGATCCAACACAGCTTTGTCCGTCGCCGCGGTCAACGCGCTCGACACCGCAGCGTTCATCGCGCTCTTCGGCGACATCGCCGAGAACTCTCCGTGGGTGGCGGAGCGTGCAGCGTCCGCACGCCCGTTCGCGGACAGGGATGCGGTGGCCGCCGCCTTCGTGGCCGCGGTGCGCGACGCGCCACCGGAGTCGCAGCTCGAGCTGATCCGCGCTCACCCCGATCTGGCCGACCGCGCCGCCGTGGCCGACGACGCCGGGTCCGGGGGAATCGCCGTCGAGTCGCGCCGGGAGCAGGCAGGCGCCGGCCTGGACCGGCTGACGCCGGCCGAGTTCGAACGCTTCGCGGATCTCAACGCCCGCTACCGCGCCCGCTTCGGCTTTCCGTTCATCTTCGCGGTGAAGGGCGCCAACAAGGACATGATCCTGGCCGCCTTCGAGGAGCGGATCGGCAACGACTCCACTACGGAGCGCGCGACGGCGCTCGCCAACGTGGAGCGCATCCTCCGCTTCCGCATCGAAGACCGGATCGCGCCATGAGCGCGGCCGCCGCCGGGCGGGTCGTGCGCGGCGCCGTGCTGAGCTACCGCGACGACCCGGCTCGCGCGGGCGCGCAGGCGGCGGTCCGGTACCATCCGAGCGGCGCGGTGGTGCTTGGCGGCGACGGCAGGATCGCTTGGTGCGGTCTGGCCGACGAGCTGCCCGGCCGCTTCCGGGCGATGGGCGCCGACGACTACGGGTCGTCGCTGGTGCTCCCCGGGTTCATCGACGCCCACATCCACTTTCCCCAGTACCGGATGCTGGCGGCGCCGGGCAAGGACTTGCTGGACTGGCTGCAGCGGTTCACCTTCCCGGAGGAGTGTCGCTATCGCTCGCCCGCCCATGCGCACGCGGCGGCTGAAGTGTTCCTGGATCGGCTGCTCCAGCACGGCACGACGGCGGCCGTGGTCTTCTCCACCGTCCACCGCGGCGCCACCGATGCCCTGTTCGCCGCGGCGGAACGGCGCCGGATGGCGATCGTGACCGGCAAGACCATGATGGACCGCAACGCGCCGGCGGCGCTGTGCGACGACCCGGAGCGCGGGGGCGAGGACAGCGAGTCGCTGCTGCAGCGCTGGCACGGCCGCGGGCGGCTGCGTTACGCGATCACGGTGCGGTTCGCCGTCACCTCCAGCGAGGCGCAGCTTCGTGCCGCCGGCGAGCTTGCCGCCCGCCACCCCGACTGCCACGTGCACACGCACCTGTCCGAAAGCGAGCGGGAGATCGCGCTGGTGGCGCGCGACTTCCCGTGGACGGAGGACTACACCGACGTGTACGACCGCTTCGGACTGGTCGGCGCCCGCAGCCTGTTCGCGCACGGCATCCACCTCTCCGAGCGCGAGCGCGCGTGCCTGTCTGCGGCTGACGCCACGGTCGTGCACTGCCCGACCTCGAATACCTTCCTGGGCTCGGGCCTGTTCGACCTCCGGCGCCTCAGGAACGGAACGCACGCGGTCGGCGTCGGCCTCGCCACCGACGTCGGCGGCGGCACCACCTACTCGATGCTGCAGACCATGGGCGAGGCGTACAAGGTTGCGATGCTGCGCGGCTACCGGCCGACCGCCCACGAGCTGTTCCACCTGGCCACCCGCGGCAACGCGCTTCGGCTCGGCCTGGATGACCAGATCGGGAGCCTGGAACCCGGCCGCTGGGCGGACCTCGTGGTGCTCGACCCCGCCGCCACGCCGGTGCTGGCTGACCGCAACGAGCTGTCGGAAGACCTCGAAGAGACCCTGTTCGCGCTGGCGATCCTGGGCGACGACCGCGCGGTGCGCGCCACTTATATCGCCGGCAGCCGGGTATGGCTCGCCGAGCCGGCCGCCGATCCGGCAGACTCTCGGCGACACACAGTCGCCAAGGAGTAGAGGATGCCAAGGAGTAGAGCATGTACGTGATCGTCGCCCCGATTCAGATCAAGGAAGGGCACAAGGACGAGTTCATCGAGGCGATGCTCGGGGACGCGCGCGGCTCCGTGAACGACGAGCCGGGCTGCCTGCGCTTCGACGTGATCCAGGACGGCGCCGATCCGAACCGGATCTGGCTGTACGAGGTGTACGTGGACGAGGCGGCCTTCCAGGCCCACACCAAGACCCCGCACTTCCTGAAGTGGCGGGACACCGTCAAGGACTGGATGGACGAACGTCCCGTCGGCGCGGGCGCCGGCAGCTCGAACATCTGGCCGTCGGACGACGACTGGCAGTAAGCGGGCCGTGCCGCAGCGCGAACCGTGGCACGCGGTGGCGGCGGAGCTGGTCGACGTCGCCGCCGGACGGGCAGCGGCCGACCTTGTGATCCGCGGCGGCCGCTGGGTCAACGTGCTCACGCGCGAGGTGGTGCCCGGCATGGACATCGCCGTGCGCCGGGGCCGCATCGCCTGCATCGTCGAGGACGCCGGCTACTGCATCGGCGACGCCACCCGGGTGGTCGAGGCCGAAGGCCGGTTCTTGGTGCCGGGGTTGACCGACGGCCACCTGCACGTCGAGAGCAGCATGTGCACGACCACGGAGTACGTGCGCGCGGTGCTCCCGCACGGCACCACGGCCGTCTTCACCGATCCGCACGAGGTCGCCAACGTGTTCGGCCTCGACGGCGTCCGCATGATGGTGGCCGAGGCGGAGGCGGCGCCCATTCACGTCTTCGTGCAGATGCCTTCCTGCGTGCCGTCGGCGCCGGGGCTGGAGACGCCCGGAGCGCGCATCACGCCGGCGGACGTGCAGGAGGCGATGTCCTGGCCGGGGATCGTCGGTCTGGGCGAGATGATGAACTTCGCGGGCGTGGTCGGCGGCGACGCGCAGATGCACGCCGAGATGGCCGCCGCCATGCGCGCCGGCAAGACGGTCGGCGGCCACTTCCCGAGCCCGGAGCTGGACCGGGACTTCCACGCCTACGTGGCCGGCGGCCCCGCCGACGATCACGAGAACACGAGCGAGGTGGACGCCGTCGAGCGCGCCCGCCGCGGCATGCGTCCGATGCTGCGGCTGGGCTCGGCCTGGTACGACGTGGCCGCGCAGGTCACGGCCATCACGGAGCGGGGCCTCGACCCGCGGCAGTTCATCCTGTGCACGGACGACGTGCACGCCGGCACGCTGGTGGCGGAGGGTCACATGGACCGCGTGCTGCGGCATGCGATCGGGCTCGGCCTCGATCCCCTGATCGCCCTGCAGATGGCCACCATCAACACCGCTCAGAACTTCGGCGTCGACCGCGACCTGGGCTGCCTGGCGCCGGGGCGCTCTGCCGACGTGGTGCTGGTGGAGGATCTCGATGACTTCGCCGCCGGGACCGTGATCGCACGCGGCGAGGTGGCGGCCGAAGAGGGGAGGCTGCTCCTCGACCTGCCGCCCTGGAAACACGAGGAACGCTTTCGCCTCTCGGTCCGCGTGCCGCGGCCGCTGGCCGCCGGGGACTTCGCGGTAGACGCCGGAAGCCGCGCGGGACCGGTGACGGCCAACGTGATCGGCGTGATCGAGAACCATGCCGCCACCCGCCACCTGACCGCGACCCTGGAGGTCCGCGACGGCCTGGTGCAGCCCGATCCGGCGCAGGACGTGCTGCCGCTGGCCCTGGTGGAGCGCCACCACGGAACCGGCAGGGTCGTCAACGGCTTCGTGCAGGGCTTCGGTTTCGACGCCGAGTGCGGGGTAGCCACCACCAGCGCCCACGACTGCCACCACCTCCTGGTGACCGGGACCTGTGCCGAGAACATGGCGCGGGCCGTGAACACGCTGGTCGACGCCGGCGGCGGCGTGGCCGTGGTACGGGATGGCGCGGTGACCGCGCTGGTCGAGCTGCCGATCGGCGGGCTGATGTCCGACGAGCCGGCCGGCGTGGTCGCCGAGAAATCGGCGCGGGTGATGCAGGCGCTCACCGAGTGCGGCTGCGCGCTCAACAGCGGCTACATGCAGCTCAGCCTGCTGGCGCTGGCCGTGATCCCCGAGCTGCGCATCACCGACCTGGGCTTGGTCGACGTCTCCCGCTTCACCCACGTCCCGGTGATCGTCGAAGCCTACTGATCGCGCCGATCGAGGATCGCTGGACGCCCGCTCCCCGCTCCCATACCCTCCGACGGACAACGCCGATGGCATTCGTTCGACAGCGCTACGGAAAGGCCAACGTCCGCGTGTTGCGCGTGCGGCGCGACGGTAATCGTCACCAGGTGCGCGAGAACCGCGTCACGGTCATCCTGGACGGCGAGTTTTCCCGAGCGTACACGGACGCCGACAACGCGCCGGTCGTGGCCACCGACACGATGAAGAACCTCGTCAATGTGCTGGCACTTGAGCACCTGGACGCGGCCAACGAGTCGTTTGCGCTGACTATCGCGCAGTGCTTCCTGGACCGTTACGAGCAGGTTGCCTACGCGCGCGTCCGGGGCGAGGAAACGGTGTGGGACCGCATGCGGATCGACGGCCGCGAGCACGAGCACGGCTTCGTGAGCGCGGAGGGCGGGACGCCGTTTGCCTGCGCGACCGTGACGCGGTCGTCACGGGAGGTTGAAGCCGGCTTCCGCGACTTCGCCATCATGAAGACCACCGAGTCCGGCTTCGTAGACTACGTGCGGGACGAGTACACCACGCTGCCGCCGACGACCGACCGCATCCTGGCTACCCGCATGGCGGCGGCCTGGCAGTTCGAGGGCGGTGCGCTCGACGACCGCGGCGACTATGACGCGGTGGCCGGCGCGATCCGCGAGGCGCTGCTGCGGGTCTTCGCCACCACTTACAGCCACTCGGTGCAGGACAGCCTGTACCGTATGGGGGAGGCCGCGCTCGCCGCCGCGCCCGACGTCAGCGAGATCACCCTGCGCATGCCCAACGTCCACTATCTGCCGATCGACCTCTCGCCGTTCGAGCGGGACGCACGCGGCAAGGTGTTCCTGCCGACCGACGAGCCGAGCGGCCAGATCGAAGCGACACTCCGGAGGGAATGATGGGCGCGCTCACCACGCACGTGCTGGACACCGCACAGGGCAGGCCGGGCGCCGGCATCAAGGTGGAGCTCTTCGACGTGAACGACGGCCGCCGTCCGGTCACTGCCGTCCGCACCAATCAGGACGGGCGCTGCGACGCGCCGCTGCTCGAAGGCGAAGCCTTCCGCATGGGGCAGTGGGAACTGGTGTTTCACGTCGGCGAGTACTTCGCCGCGACCGACCTGCCGACCGACGATCCGCCGTTCCTGGACCGGGTCGCGATCCGCTTCGGCATCGCGGCCAATGCCCACTACCACGTGCCGCTGCTGGTGGCGCCGTGGGGCTACACCACCTATCGCGGCAGTTGATCAGGTAACGGCAGCCATCCGTTTCATGGACTGGCGCGCGGCGCGTTGCGCTTCCGCGACCTGCTTTCTGGTCATCTGCTCGGCCAGATGGTCACGCATGTGGCTCGCCTCATGGTCCCCGGAGGCGACGAACTCGACCCACGTCGTCATGAAGCGCGGCACAGCTCCGGATTCGGCGCGCGCCGCGAGGTCGAACCACGTGTATGCCGCAACGAGGTCCTGGGCAACGCCCTGGCCATGGAGGTACGAGAGTCCGAGCGCGAACTGGGCCTTCTCGTCTCCCTGATCGGCGGCCCGACGGAACCATCTGACGGCCTCGGCGTAGTCATGCGGAGCGCCGACGCCCAGCCAGTGCATGAGGCCGAGGTTGAACTGGCCGCCAGCATGTCCCTGTTCGGCAGCGCGGCGATACCACATGGCCGCCTCCTGGTAGTCCTGGCGAACGCCGTAGCCGTCATGGTACATGCAGCCGAACTCGAACTGCGCGTCGGCGTCCCCGGATCTCGCGTCGCGCCGCACGTCGTTTCCCAGCATACGTTTCGATGATCGTCAGCTCTCCGCCGCGGCCTTAGAACGACGACGAAAATCATGAAAGCAGTCGCGGGTCGAATGCGAACTTCACGACTACGGAGATCGTGATGCGCGCGGCGTCCCGATGCCGGTGGTTGATCAGGACGTTCCTGTCGTTGGCGTCCGGGATCGGTACGATGACGGATGGAACCCGCAGGAGACATGCAGACACACGGTCCAGCCACGCGTTGCCGATCGAGCGGGTCACGCGCTGATCGCCCCGCCAGTCGTCCGGCAGGTCGGCAATCAGCGAGTCTTCTACCGGAAGGTCCTCCGGCACGTCGTAGCGGATGAGCATGGTGTCGTCCGGCAACAGGCCGGCTTCCTCGACGTGGACGAGCTTCTCCAGAACGCACAGCGCGGGACCCGTGGCACAGTAGGTGACCAGCCGGCCCGGTTCATTCCATCGTCCAGCGTGCTCGAGTCCGTAGCCGCCATCGAATCGGTCTGCGTATGCCGCGGCCGAAAGCCGCCAGAGGCGCATCAGGCCGCCGCACCCCAGGCGATGCGCGCCAGCAGGTTCTCGACCACACGGGCGCCGGCATCGGTACGGATCAGTTCCATCGGCGCTTGGCCGTCAAGGGAGCCGAGTCGTCGGTGCATCCAGCGGTGGGCCTTGTCCCGGCTCGCGAACGTCCTCTCGGCAAGCACCAAGCCACGCGCAACACGCGCCGCTCGGTCGGACTCGTCCACTGTCAGCGTGCCTCCGTTCGCCCGCCGGTGGGACAGGGTGCGCGGCTTGATGATGAGGGAGCTCATTTCCGCCTCGGTGACGCCGCTCTCGCGGAGCGCTTCGATAGCCTTGACACCGAAGCCGCGTGCCACCGCGCCTGCCATGTCCTCATCCGAACGCACTTCGAGCCCAACGCCGCCGACGCCGCCGAGGCGTGCTGCTGCGGCCTCCGCTACCGTGCAGGTCACGTCCATCACAGGTTCTCCATTCCGCAATATGCCGACAACAATGTGGCATGTTGCCGGGGCGGTCAAATGGTAGCGCGTACGTCGATGGATCGGTAAGGAGCACTCGTCGGTACGCTCGGTTCGTTGACTCCTTGATGCAAGTCGAGCAAGACGCGTTCGGGCGTCATGGGAGCGTCGAGGGTCAGATCGGCGTCCGGGCGGAAGGCGTTCATGGCGTTGCGAAGGGCGAAGAAGACGCCGATGCCGTACATGAGCGGAGGCTCGCCGACCGCCTTGGCGCCGAGCGGGCCGTAGGGGTTGTCCTCCGGCTCCAGGAACTTCACGGCCATGTCGTCGGGCATGAAGTAGACGTCCGGAGCCTTGTAGGTGGACAGCGCGTGGGAGAGGCAGCGGCCCTCCGCGTCCCACTGCAGGTCCTCCATGGTCATCCATCCCATGCCCTGCGCCAGGCCGCCCTCGACCTGACCGCGGTCCACGGTCGGATTGATGGTGCGGCCCAGGTCGTGGACGATCTTCACTTGGTCGACGGCGTAGGTGCCGCGCAGGCAGTCGACGGTCACCTCGAACACGGCGGTGCCGTAGACGTGATAGGCGAACGGGTGTCCGTGCTCGCGCTCCTCGTCGAAGTGGAGGCCCGGGGTCGTGTAGTAGCCGTGCGCCGACAGGCGCCGTCGAGCCCGGTAGGTAAGGACGACCAGGTCGGTCCAGCTCATGCCCGCGGGCTTGCCGCCGACGCGAACCTGCTCATCGGCGACGGTGACCGCGGCGGGGTCTGCAGCTCCGATCTCGCGGGCCGCGACCTCGCGCATGCCGTCGAGGATGGACTCGACCGCGATGGTCGCCGCGTTGCCGTTCAGGTCGGTGGTTGCGCTGGCGGCGCTCGGCGACATGTTGGCGACCCTGGTGGTGTTGGTGCTCTCGACGCGCACCCGCTGCCGCGAGATGCCGAAGGTGCGTGCCACCACGGAGGCGACGTTGCTGCTGATGCCCTGGCCCATCTCGATGCCGCCGGTCGTCACGCTCACGCTGCCGTCGGCGTAGACGTGGACCAGGGCGCTGCCTTGATTGAGATGGGTCTTGGTGAACGAGATGCCGAAGCAGACCGGCATCAGGGCGCAGCCTTTCTTGACGGCGAAGTTGTCGCGGTTGAACGCGACCGCCCGCCGGCGGATCCCGTCTACGTCGAACCCCGAAACCAGCTCGTCCCAGGTCCGCTCGGCGCGGCTCCGCTCCACGACCTGGCCGTAGTGGAAGACGTCGCCGTCGCGTAGCAGGTTGGCCCGCTGGATCGCGGAGGCCTCGATCCCCATAGCGTCGGCCGCCTTGGCGATCGCGGCCTCGATCACGTACATGCCCTGCGGGCCGCCGAAGCCGCGGAAGGCGGTGTGCGGCTGCAGGTTGGTCCGGCACGGAGCGGCGGTCACGCGCACGTTGGGGATGTAGTAGGCGTTGGTGGCGTGGAACAGCGTGCGCGCCAGCACCGGCGGCGACAGGTCGGCGAAGGCTCCGGAGTTCTGGTAGAAGGTGGCCTCGTAGGCCAGGATCTTGCCGGCAGCGGTCAGGCCGATCCTGAAGTCGGCGGAGTAGGGATGGCGCTTGCCGGTCATCCCGATGTCGTCCAGCCGGTTCAGGACCAGCTCCACCGGCGCGTCCAGGTGGTCGGCGGCCAGCGCGGCCATCGCCGCCCAGTGGGTGGCCTGGTCCTCCTTGCCGCCGAAGCCGCCGCCGAGCCGCTTCACGTCCACCTCGACCTTGTGCATGGGTCTGCCGAGCACGGCCGCCACGACGTGCTGGACCGCGGCCGGCCCCTGGGTGGCGGAGAAGACCCGCATCGCGCCGTCCTCGCCGGGCACCGCGCGGGCGCGCTGCGTCTCCAGGTAGAGATGCTCCTGTCCGCCGATCTCGCAGCGCCCGTCGACGACCACGTCGCACTCGGCCCAGGCGCCGGCGACGTCGCCCGCCGCCATGGTGCGCGGCGGATGGATCAGGTCGCCGCTCGCGAACGCCTCGCGCGGGTCGACCACCACCGGCAGCTCGTCGATTTCGACCTCGACCAGGTCGCGCGCCTGTCGCGCCTGGTGGGCGGTGCGTGCCACTACGAGAGCGATCGGGTGGCCGATGAAGCACACCTCGCGCTCGACCAGGAGTTCCTCGTCCTCGATGATCGGGCCGAAGCGGTTGACGCCGGGGATGTCGGCGGCGGTGAGCACCGCCACCACGCCGGGCGCGGCGCGTGCCGCGGCGGTGTCGAGCCGGGTGATGATGCCGTGCGCCGTTGGCGAGCCCGCCACCGCCGCGTGCAGCATCTCGGGCGGGGGCGGCACGTCGTCCACGTACTGCGACTCGCCGCTTACGTGCAGGTGGGAGTCGATGTGCTTCACGACCGGTCCTTCGCGTAGAACGCCGCGGCGTCGAAACGCTCGGGGAACAGCGTCACGAAGTGGGCGATCAGCAACTGCCGCGCCAGCAGGCGCTTGTACTCGGCCGAGCCGCGCACGTCCGTGATCGGCGCGATCTCCTGCTGGGAGACGCGCACGGCTTCCCACGCCGTCTCCTGGTCGAGGCTGCGGCCGCGTAGCGCCTGCGACGTCCGGTGCAGGTAGAGCGGAATCGGCGCCACGCCGCCAAGGCTGACGTGTGCGTCGGCGATCGTATCCCCCTTGCAGCGGATCACGCAGGCGCTGTTGACCGACGCGATGTCGAGGCAGGTGCGCTTGGAGACCTTCTCGAAGTTGACCCGGGCGTCACCCGGATCGGCAAACGCCACCTCCGTGAGCAACTCACCGGGTCGAAGGTCCATCTGCTTGTAGCCGCGGTAGAAGTCCTTGAGGGGGACCGTCCGATGCGAGTTGCCGTCGTCCAGCACGACGCGGGCGTCCAGGGCCAGCAGGAGGGCGGTGAAGTCTCCGATCGGGGAGGCGTTGACGATGTTGCCGGACAGGGTGGCGCGGTTGCGGATCTGCCAGGACGCGATGAGGTGGTTGAACGCCCCGATGCGAGGGATCGCCTCGATCACGCGCGGGTCGGCGCCGAACTCTTCGAAGGTGGTGAGCGCGCCGATGCGGAACTCGTCGTCGCGGACGCGAATGCCCTTCAGCGCCGGCCGCCGGTTGAGGACTTCCACGCGGCGGTCCGGGATCTCCTCGCCCTGCTGCACGTAGAGGTCGGTGCCGCCGGCGATGCGAACCTCCGGCTCCGGGACGGAATCGGGCGCCGGCGCGTCGTCGCGCAGCGCCCGCAGCCGCTCCGGGATGATCGTGAAGTAGCCGGGGATCGCTCCCGCGGCGGCCAGCGCCGAGGTCCGTTCGCCGCTGCCTGTCCCGTCAAGCCGGCTGCCGAGCCGGCGGTCCAGCGTGGCGGCACAGTCCTTCAGGGAGCGGTAGCCGGTGCAGCGGCAGAGGTGGCCGCTCAGGGCGTACTTCACGTCTTCGACGGTGAGTCCCCTGGTCTCGTCCAGCAGCAACCCGTGCAGTGACACGACGATGCCGGGCGTGCAGAACCCGCACTGCGTGCCGCCGTGCTCGACCACGGCTTCCTGCGCGGGGGTGAGCCCGGTGTCCAGGTTGCAGCCCTCGATCGTAACCACGTGCCGGCCGTGCACCTCCGCCAGCGGCACCAGGCAGGAGGTGACCGGCTGGTAGTGGACGGCGTCGTCCGCCAGTTCCCCGAGCAGCACAACGCATGCGCCGCAGTCGCCTTCCTTGCAGCCCTCCTTGGTCCCCGTCAGCCGCTCGCTGATGCGCAGGAAGTCCAGCAGCAACAGCCCCGCCGGCGCGGCGGTCTCCACCAGTCGGTCGTTGAGGATGAAACGAGTGCTCGGCGCCATGGGTCTACCAGCGGTTGCGCTCGCGCAGGATCTGCGCGGCGATGCTGATTGCGATCTCCTCCGGGGTCTCGCTGCCGATGTCCAGACCCACCGGCGCGTGGATGCGGTCGATCGCCTCCCGGGAGAGCCCTTCCTCCCGCAGCAGGGAGAATATGCGCTCGATTTTCTTTCGCCCGCCCATCAAGCCGAGGAACGGGAAGGGCAGGGCCGCCACGCCGAGCAGGGCGCGCACGTCGGTGCGGTAGTCCGCGGTCATCACCACCACGGCGGTCGACTCGGGATGGGCGATCGCGGGCCCTGCGTCGGAGTAGTCCGAGACGATGGAGAGCCCGCCGGCCGCGGTCGCCCGGCCATGGCTGACCACGTGCGTGCGGGTGTCGAAGACGTGCACCCGGTAGCCCAGTGGCGCCATCACCTCGCCCAGCGCGGCAGCGCAGTGCCCGCCGCCGATGACGGCGAGCCGGCGCCGGTTGAGGAGATCCTCCCGGTACCGCCAAGCCCCGTCCGCCTCCGTCAGGGTGATGCGCGGTGCATCGGAGCCAGCCCCGTACTCCACGAGCCGCAGCCCGGCGTCATCGATCTCGATCCAGCCGCGCCGATCGTTCCGGACCGTGTCGGCGATGGAGCGCACGCTGTCCAGGTCCCGCGGCCCGCCGAGCACGCAGAACACGTTGGTCTGGCTGCCCTCGCAGATCAGGCCGGATGCGTCGCCGCCGGCTGCCTCGCGATGGACCAGGGTGTGTTTCCCGGTCTCGTGACTGTCGTCCTCCAGCAGCACCCTCGCCTGGTCGACCAGCCGGTGCTCCATCGCACCCCCGCCGATCGTCCCGAACAGCTCGTCCGAGTCGGTAACCAGCAGCTTGGCGCCGGCGGTCCCCGAGGAGCCGCGGGTATGCTCGGCCACGCAGGCGACGAACACTCGGCTTCCCGCACCGAGGTGCCCGTGAACCCGCTCCCAGAATGAGCACATGTCCTTGTGTCACCATGATAGTCGGTTTCACGTGGCGGACACACGACGTGCCGAGGCTGGTCGTGCTCAATGGCTGGCCGGAGAGGGTCCATCCGATCCGTCCGTCTGAAAGGCCAGCATGGCGAAGCGAGTGCGAGCGTGGTACCGTGCCGTAGTGGTCAGGAAACTCAAAGTCGATCGGTTCAAGTCGATCCGCAGCGCCATGCTCGAGTTGGGCCGGATCAACATCTTCATCGGCGGTAACGGCGCCGGAAAGTCCAACATACTCGAAGCGATCGGCCTATTGTCCGCCGCCATCGACCGTGGGGTAGGAGACAGTGACCTGCGCAGGAAGGGAGTACGACTTACGCCACCGGAGTTGATGAAGTCCGCGTTCAAGACTGATGATCTTCCCAAGACGCTCCAGCTCGCAGCGGAACTCGAAGGTGACGTCGCGTATCGTATCAGCCTCTCGGGCAGCGAGAACGACCCGTTGTTAGCCTTTATCGGCGAGAGCTGTACACATCGTGAGACAGGGATTTTTGAGAGAAGCCTACACGGTGCGACGGTTCTCGATCAGAGTATATACGGGAACCTGATCAAGTATCGAAGCATTTGGGATCAAGTCCGCACGGCTTACAAGTTTCCGATAGCGGTCGAAAGAGCGCTGCATGGTCTGTCGCAATACGCCATCTACTCGCCGCAGACGAGCTTCTTGCGCGGCATGCAGTCAGGAACGGTGGATACGCCTCCCATCGGCCTGCACGGCGAGGGACTGCCTGCGGCCGTTCGCGGGTTGATGGGACAGATCTGCGCATCAGATACATCCACGCCGCCGTCCGAACAGTTCGCTGACAGTACGTCGAGTCACGAACTAAAGCTGCGCGCAATCAAACTTGCGCGCCTTCCGCGATGGGCGAGTCACGTCAGAGTGGGCAGTATCGAGAGACATTTGACTTCCAGAGCCATGATAGATCACGGCGAAGACATGGTATACTTCGTCGACAGGTATATTCACGACAGCAGGAAAACGCTGTCGGTTTACGATAGCAGCGAGGGCACTCTCTTTCTCCTCTTTGTAGCAATCCTGCTCTCGCATGACGAGTCTCCAAGGATATTCGCTCTCGACAATGTGGACAATGCTCTGAATCCGAGAATGACCAGGTCTCTCCTTGAAGCCACGATCGAGACAACGAAAGATTCATCCTCGGGACAGCTTGAATGTGGCCCCAGGCAGGTGTTCCTCACAAGCCACAACCCCACATCCTTGGATGCGTTCGACCTCTTCGACGACGAAGAGCGGGTTTTCGTGGTCGAGAGAAACCAGGATGGTCATACGACCGTGACACAGCTCAAGCCACCTGACGGCATGTCGAGACAGGAGTGGTTCCAAGCGAAGAACGGACGCAATCTCTCTCAGCTCTGGTTGGATGGAGAGATCAGAGGCGCCCTTGGTCAGGAACTGTAGCCCATGAGAGTTGGCGTCGTCTGCGAGGGACCAACAGATTGGCATGCGATCGTCTGTTTCTTGGATGCATCTCTGACAGCCCGTGGTGTTGCACCGGTTTTCATCGACATTCAGCCGGAGACCGACAGGACGAATCCGCCGGAAGGCGGTTGGGGAGCGGTGTTGAAGTGGCTGCACAACAATCCGCCCAAATTACGGGTGGATGCCTATCTCGGCCGCGGGCTCTTTGGCGGCCCCTTGTCTGCGAAACGGTGTGACGTGATGGTATTTCATCTGGACACGGACATACTCTCCGATCACGGCTTTCGGGACTGGGTTGCGAGGAACCTCGGTTACAAGGTTGTCGACTCGGGGGATCCGATGCAACGGGGCAGTGAGATTCGCTCGATTATCGAGATCGCGGGTGACTTCGTGGAACTCTCGGTACATGAGTTACAGCGGCACATCCCGGCGCCGGCGGTCGAATCCACGGAGACTTGGTGCGTCGCTGCTTCTTGTGAGTTGCCCGGTGATCCAGAACTGTTGAGTGGGCAGGATCTCTGTCGGGAATTCATGACCGCCTTGCACCGATCCGAGAATCGTCGCATTCAACAGTTCGTGCATGTCGACAAGCAACCTGACAGACGACGGCGCTATTGCGAAAAGCACTCGGCAGGATTCGAGCGCTTGGAGACACAGTGCCTCCACTACCGTGAGCTGGTGGACTCCATCTTCGGTTGGAGCGTCGGCCCAGTAGAGTCACCACCGTCGAATTGACCGAACCCCACTTCGTCCTCGATGAGACCGGCACCAAGGTGGCCGTGGTGCTGCCGATCGATGTCTATGAAGAACTCGTCGAACAGCTTGAGCAGCAGGACGACCTCAAGGCGATCGAGGAAGCGATGACGGACTCGGAACGGATCCCTTGGGAGCAGGTCAAAGCGGAGCTCGGTGTAGCGGATTGACCTACACGCCGAGCCAGGTCGCCCTGACCTCGGGGCTCCGGTCGAGTTCCGCCGCGGGGCCGTGCCAGCGAATGCGGCCCTTGCCGAGTACGTAGACGTGCTCGGCGAGCCCGATGGCGAACGGGTAGTTCTGTTCCACCAGCAGCATCGTCATGCCGGACGCCCGCAGGTCGCCGACGATTCCGGCGATGCGCTCGACCACGATGGGCGCCAGCCCCTCGGTCGGCTCGTCAAGGATCAGCATGCGCGGTGACAGGGTGATGGCGCGCGCGATGGCCAGCATCTGCTGCTCGCCGCCGCTCAACTCGTTGCCGCGGTTGCGGCGCCGCTCGGCCAGCAGGGGAAACCGCTCGTAGAGCTCCTCCGCCCGGACGTGGTGGCCGCCGGCTCGCCGACGCCGGTTCAGGTTCAGGTGCTCCTCCACCGTGAGCGAGGCGAAGATGCCGCGGTCCTCGGGGACGTAGGCGATGCCGCGTCGGGCGACGCGGTGCGGCGGCAGGTGCTCGATCGCCTCGTCGGCGAACCGGATGCTGCCGCGCGCGGCGGTGACGATGCCCATGATCGACTTGAGCGCGGTGGACTTGCCGGCCCCGTTGCGTCCGAGCAGCGCGACCACGCTGCCGCCCGCCACCTGCAGCGACAGATTCTGCAGGACGTGGCTGCGTCCATAGTAGGTGTCCACCCCCTCCATGGACAGCAGCGCGTCCGCCATCAGTCCCGCACCCCCAGGTAGCGGCTGCGCACTGTCGCCGAGCCTCGAACCTCGTCCGGCGTGCCTTCCAGCAGCACGCGGCCATAGTCGAGCACGGTGATCCGCTCGGCCAGCTCGAAGATCACGTCCATGTCGTGCTCGACGATGAGCAGCGTCAGGGAAGCGGGCAGCGAAGCCAGCAGATCGACGATGCGGGCCGTCTCCTCCGGGCTCATCCCCGCGGTGGGCTCGTCGAGCAGCAGCACCGTCGGCTCCCGCACCAGCGCCAGGCCGATCTCGAGATGGCGCTGGGTGCCGTAGGGCAGGGTCGACACCGGTACCGGCAGATGCTCGGCAAGGCCGAGGCGCTCGGCGTTCGCCTCCGCCTCCTCCCTCACCGCGGCGAACCGGCGGGCGGGGCGCCAGAACACGTGGCCGATGCGGCGCCTGAGCGCGCAGGCGAGCGCCAGGTTCTCCCTGACGGTGAGGTCGCCGAACAGGTTGTTGCGCTGGAAGCTCCGCGCCAACCCGGCTCGCGCCCGGACGTCGGGCGGCGCCCCGCTCACGTCGTGTCCTCCGACGTACACCCGGCCCGCGTCCGCGGCGACCTCCCCGGTGATCAGGTTGAACAGCGTGGTCTTGCCGGCGCCGTTGGGGCCGATCAGCCCGCGCCGCTCGCCCGGCGGGAGCCGCAGCGAGACGTGGTCGGTCACCTGCAGCGACCCGAAAGCCTTGCACAGGTCGGTCGCCTGCAACGCGTCGGTCGTCACGTTCGGCTTCTCCGCCGGACCACCGCGACCGCCGCGCGCTGGATCGCCCAGGTGAGGCGCCCGTACAGGCCGTCCCTGGCCAGGAGGACCACGGCGATGAAGAACAGGCCCATGACGAGATGCCAGTGATCGGCCATCTCCGGCGGCAGGGACAGGCTCCTCCAGAACGAGGCGTCGTTCAGCAGATTCCGCAGGACGATGTAGAGCGCCGCGCCGCCGGCGGCGCCGATCAGGCTGCCGCTGCCGCCCAGGATGACGATGATGAGCGCCTCGCCCGACAGCGTCCAGAAGGCCAGGTCCGGGGACACGAATCCGGTGTGCTGCGCCATGAGGGCCCCGGCCAGACCGGCGACGGCGCCGGCGGCGCCGAAGGCTGCCAGCTTGTAGCGCCGTACCGGGCACCCGAGCGAGGCCAGCCGGCCCGGGTTCCGGTGGATGGCGGTGAGCATCGTTCCGAACGGGGAGCGGCGCAGGAGCAGCAGCGCCAGGTAGACCAGCAGCGCGGCGATGAGGACGCAGGCGGCGAACACCGCCGGGTCGCCCGAGTCCAGCCCGAGCGGGGCGAGGTCGAGGCGCGGCGTGCCGGCCATGCCGTTGTCCCCGCCGAAGGCGCGCGCCTTGACGAAGTAGGCATGCACCATCTGCCCGATGGCGAGGGTGATCATGATGAAGAACACGCCGGTGAGACGGACGGCGAAGACGCCGACGCCCACGGCGATCGCCGCGGCAACCGCCACCGACAGTCCCACTGCGGCGAGCGGCGGCCAGCCCCAGAGCACCGTGGCGGCGGCGGTGGCGTAGGCGCCGAGCGCCAGGAAGCCCGCGTGCCCGAGCGAGACCATCCCGGCGGCGCCCACCAGGAGATCGAGGCTCATGGCGAAGATGGCCAGTATCGCCACCTCGGCCAGCAGCTCCATGCCGAAGTAGTCGGCCCCGAACCAGGCGGCGACGGCGATGCCGGCGAGTATCCCCGCCACCGGGAGCTGGAGGGGGTCGCGACCGTTCATCAGTGCCCTCCGCCGCGGACCGGGATCAGGCCGGCCGGCTTGATGAGCAGGATGAGCGCCATGAGGGCGTAGATCGTCACCCGCGCCAGCTCGGGAAGCACGACTTGGCCATAGGTGTCGGCGATGCCGATGATCAGCGCCCCGAGCGCCACGCCCTTGAGGCTGCCGGGGCCGCCCAGCACCACCACGATCAGCGCGAGGATCAGCACCGTCATGTCCATCCCCGGAGCGATGGAGAGCACCGGCGCCGCGATCACCCCGGCGACTCCGGCCAGCAGGCACCCCAGGCAGAACACCAGGAAGAAGACGCGGCCGATGTCGATGCCGAGTGCCGCCACCATGGTGCGGTCGTCCACGCCGGCGCGCACGATGGCCCCGACGCGGGTGCGCTCCAGCCCCAGGTAGAGCAGTACGAACGCCGCCACGCCAAGCGCGATGATGAACAGGCGGTAGGTGGGGTAGACCTGTCCGAGCACGGAGCCGCGCCCGGACAGCAGCGCCGGCACGTCGATGATGTGCGGCAGCGAGCCCCAGATGATGTCGACCGTCTCGATGCCGACGAAGATCAGGCCGAAGGTCACCAGCACCTGCTTCATGGGGTCGGCCCGCTGCATGTGGCGCAGCAGGACCAGGTAGAGCAACCCGCCGACCAGGGCGACGCCGAGCGGGGCCAGCAGCAGGGCAAGCCAGAACGAGTCGAAGGCGCGGACCGCGCTCAGCGCCAGGTACGCGCCGACCATGAACAGCGTTCCGTGCGCCAGGTTGATGAAGTTCATCAGTCCGAACACCACGGACAGCCCGATCGACAGCAGGAACAGCAACGCCGAGAGCTGCAGCCCGTTGAGGGTCTGGACGATCAGAAACCCGGGATCGAGGAGCACGGTTACTCCGTTATCAGATCATGGCTCGCATCGAACCGGAGACCAGGAACGTCACCCGACTGTCGAACCTCGACGAATCCGGCGCGATTCAGTTTCGCGAGGACCTCACGGGCTGAGAACGGCATCGGCGGTCTCGATGCGGGCGACCAGAGCTCCTGATTCTTGAGGAACTACCTCACCCCGTGAGTGCTTTTCAGCTACCCACAACTCCGCAAGGTCCCTGGCAGCCTTCATCGCACCCTCGATCCCCTTGCCCTGTGTCGTCAGGCCCAGCGCGGGGATGTGGGCATAGTAATACCCCTCGAATCCCGGCTCATCGATCGCGTCGAGCCATACCGAGTACTGCACGCGGCCTACAGCTCGCAGCCGTTGGGCGGGTCCTGGACATCGGCCACCATATCCTGGACCACCGCCGCGACACCGTCACCCTGTGCCTGCACCTCGAAGATGTAAACGTTCTGGATCACGTTGTTGGTGGCCGGATCGATGCGGAACGGCCCGCGGGGGCCGTCGAAGCTGGTGTCGCGCATCGCCGCGACCAGGGCCGCCTTGTCCTCGGTGTCGCCGCCGGTGGCCTTGAGGGCCTCGACGATGAGGCGGGCGCTGTCGTAGGCGGCGACGCCGAACTCCGAACCGTCACGGCCGTGCGCGGCGCGGAACTTCTCCTGGAAGACGTGGTTCGCCGGCGTGTCGATCGACGGCACGTAGTTGAGGATGCCCAGGGTTCCCTCCGCGTCCATGCCCTGCGCGTTGACGTACAGCGCGGAGTTGAGCCAGCCGGCGCCGGCGAGCTGGATGTCGTCCTTCAGCCCGAAGGCCGCCCACTCCTTGACGAACTGGATCGCCGGGCCGCCCGCGAAGAACACGTACGCCGCATCCGGGTTCGCGGCCTTCACCTTCGCCAGGTACGGGCCGAAGTCTTCGGTCTCGCCCAGCGGCGGATACTCCTCGCCGATGACGGTGCCTCCGGCGGCGACGAAGCCACCGCGAAACGCCTCCATGGCCTGGTGCCCGGCCGCGTAGTCGAACGCCATCAGGAACACGTTCCGGTAGCCCTGGGCGGCCATCCACGGCCCCATCTCGCGGCTGATCTGCGCGTTGGAGAAGGAAGAGCGCAGGATCCACGGGCTGCAGAGCGGGCCGGTGAGGTCGTCGTTGCCGGCGTTGGAGACGATCAGCGGCACCTCGGCGTTGTGCACGAAGTCGCGCACGGCGCCGGCCACTGCGGAGGAGATGATGCCTACCACGATGTCCACCTCATCCCTGAGGATCAGCCTCTTGATCAGCGCTAGGCCGGTGCCCGGATTCGCTTCGCTGTCCGCATGGATCAACTCGATGGGCCGACCGGCGACCTCGCGGCCGAACTCGTCGAAGCCCAGCTCCAAGGCCAGCGTCTGGTCGCCGCCGAGCCCGGCGTAGACGCCCGAGGAAGGCAGCAGCACGCCGATCTTGATCGGTTCGGCGACGGCGCCGGCCGCGCACACGGTGAGAGCGGTGATCACCGCCGCGACGGTCCTGGTCACTCTCTTCATGAGCGGATACTAGTCCGTCCGCTCCAGGGTGTCCATTCGCGGTTTCAACGGCGCGCCTCGAGAGGAACGGCCCGGTCCCTACATGCCCCACACCGTGACCGGAACGTCGCTGCCGGACGATACCGCGCGGCGGAATATCTTCTGCTCCCAGGTGCGCTCCGGGAAGCGATCGAACACGATCAGGTGTCCGGCCTCGGCCGCGCACCGGTCCACGTAGGCGCGCGTCTGCGCCACCCCCTGCGCAATGGTGCGTTCCAGGTCCCCGCGCCGCATCTTGCACTCCACCACGTAGCGCCGCTCACGCCCGCCCTGCGGCCACACGATCAGCAGGTCGGTCCGCCCACGCCCGAGCGCGTACTCCCGCTCGATCCGCCCGCCGCCGTTCACCACCCGCTGCAGGTGCGCCTGCAGCAGCAACTGCGGCCCCGCCTCGTGGTACTGCTCGAAGCGCTGCACCCAGTGCTCGGAGTGCTCACGGAAGAACGCCTGGAACGCCGCGATCAGTCCCTCCACGTCCAGGGCGCCGTGAGCGTCCACGTACCACGCCATCCGTTGCGGCAGCCCTATCTGCACCGCGTGGTTCAGATGGCGTGGCACCACCTCCGCGTAGATCGGGTTGGCGATGCGCGGCAGGCCGCCGGCGTCCTGCGTCACCAGCCCCAGGTCCTGAACGTACGCGACGTCTTCGGAGGACCACGTCTGCCGGTCGGCGCCGGCCAGGATCGGTTCGATCACGCGCTGCACCCGCTCCTCGCGCAGCTTGTTCGCCAAGTCGTCGATATGAGTGTCACGGCGCAGGATCAGCCGCTCCTGCGCCTCCAGGATGGCCGTCGCGGTGATCGGGCACGCACGGTCGCGGCCCGGCTTGTGGCGGAAGCAGGCGTCGTAGCACAACGCGTTCACCAGCCACGGCTGGCCGGCGGTGCGCTCCCAGATCAACTCCAGCGCATCGTCCATGAACGCCTGCCCGGTCTGTTCTGTGTGCTGCGCGGTCAGGGTGCGCGTCTCCTGCTCGCTGAAGTCGCCGAGCCGCAACGACTCCGACTTGATGTTGAACGCGCTGCCCCCGAGCACCAAGCGATTCTCCGCTGACGAGTGGATGCGGTAATCGCGCACGTCGCGCAGGCCGCAGAGAACGATGCTGTGCGGAAAGCGCTCCGGCCGGTCGACGTAGCCGGTACGGAGTTGGCGCAGCACCGACAGCAGGGTGTCGCCGATGAGCGCGTCGATCTCGTCGATCAGGAGCACCAGCGGACGCGTGGCGGCCATGCACCAGCGCGCCAGCGCCTGGCGCAGCGCCTGAGCCGGTCCCACTCGTTCCAGAAGCGCAGGCCACAGCTCTTCCAGGGTCTCGTCGCCCAGCGTCACGCTTGCCTGGTAGGCCAGCTCGGCAAGCACGGTGCGCATGGCTTCCGCCACGTTCTCGCGCATCGCCTGACCGTTCTCCACGTTGGCGTACACACAGCGGAAGTCGCCCGCCACCCCGCCGTTCAGCAGGTCGCGCAGCGCCAGCATCGCGGAGGTCTTGCCGGTCTGCCGCGGCGCGTGCAGCACGAAGTACTTCTCATCGCGGATCAGGCCGAGCACTTCGTCGAGGTCGATCCGCGACAGCGGCGCGATCCGGTAGTGCCGGCCCGCCCGCACGGGCCCGGCGGTGTTGAACGTGCGCACGTCCGCCATTGTTCCGCCATGTGCCGCGGCTGTCACCCGCGCGCGCCGAGGCCGCCTGGACGCCGGCTGGTTCTTGGCATTGGAGAGCCTGAACCTGCACGCCGACGGCGTCGTGCTCGCCGACGGCCTCGACTTCGGTCGCAGCCCTGCTACCTGGACGAGCCGATTCCCAACCGGCCAGTGCCGGACGTAAGCTCACGACGCGTTGAACGCATCGGGAACGCCGGTCCGAGTTGGCCGACCGTCCGGGGGCAGGCTATCTTGAAACCGCCATGCGCCTCCGTGAAACCCCCCGCGCCGGGGCCGCATGATGCCCGGCGCCACGGAAGTCGTCGGGGTCGGCGGCTGTCTGACGACACCGCTGGCGGTGACCGGCATCGACCACACGGCGGTGCGGGCGGCGGTCGCCCGCGCGTTCGCGGAGCAACGGGCGTTTCCCTTCCTGCCGGACACGGAGTGGAGCGCCGCCGCCCCCGAGGAGCATGCCGAGCGGACGGCCGCCGTCCGTTCGGAGGCGGTGGCTGCGGCGACGAAGAGCCCGACCACGGCCGACCGCCTCAACCGTGACGCGCGGCTGATCGAACGGCTGGACGCCGCCGTCCGCCTCACGCATGAAGCGATCGCCGCGATCGGCGGCGACGGCCGCCAGGCGCTTGAACGGCGGCGATTCGTGCTGATTCGGGAAGCGCCGGAAGCCACCTGCCTCTACGAGGAAGGGGAGACCGGCGTCGTCGCGCGCGTCGGGCAGGGACCGCTGGAGCTGCGTCAGCCGACGATCTACCTGGGCCTGCGCCTGTTCGACCTGCTGGCCGCGGAGCAGGTGGATCGCGGCGGCACGGTGCCGGAAGCGCTGCTCTCCATCCTGCGGCTGGAAGAGCGTGCGATCGAGACCGGCTACTCGCACGTGGAGCCGCTGGACGCGCCCAGGCGCGAGACCCTGGAGCGCCTGTTCGGCGTCCTGCGCCAGCCGATCGCGGGACTGACCCCGGCCGAGCCGGAGCCCGAGCGGCAGCGGCGGCCGATGCGCTTCTCGCAGGCGCTCAGGCAGGCGACGCTGCGCCAGTTGAACGCACGGCGCGCCGACGCCCCGCTGGATTTCGACCCCGCCATCTGCGTGTCCGCCATGCGCCGCCTGGAGCGCACCGCGCAGCGCGCCAAGGCGTACGGCGGCGACTCGGTGCGCCGCGAGGTGATGCGGCTGCTGGTCGCCGCCTCCGGGCACGACCTGGACGAGGTGCGCAACCACGCCAACCTGCTGCTGGAGCGCATGCTCGCCCCCAAGGAATTCGCCGCTCCGCTGGCGCGGACGTTCCTGACCGCCATGCAGGGGACGGAGCACCACTTCAGCTTCGATCTCCCGCGCAGCCGCGGCCGGTATCGGCTGCGGATCTACCGGGGCCGTGGCCACCGGCGCTATCCGAGCGAGGCGGACCTGGACTACGTGGACGTCGATCTGGCCCGGTCGTCGCCGGGATCGCCGCACACCGCCACCTGGCGGTTCGACGAGCTCGGGCACTACGACTTCTGCGTGGCGCGGGAATTCGACAGCGGCCGCCGCGAGTGGGTTCCGGACGCCGAGTGCAGCGGGCGCATCAACGTGCTGCCCGACCTCCGCGGCGAGCTGGTGTTGCAGATCTTTCCCGACATACACGGACACACCCGCGCTTACTGGGCTGACGGCGAGCATCCGGGACTGGTGTACAACGAGCACGGGCAGGTGATCCGCCTGGGCACGTTCGCGGACATCGCCGCGCATCTCCCGGAGATCAAGCGCAAGTACGGATTCACCGCCATCTACGTGCTGGGCGCGCAGAAACGCGGCAGCAACCGCGAGGACTGGACCGGCCACGCAACCTCGCCTTCGCCGTTCGCGCCGGAGAGCCTGACCGAGATGGAGCCGGCGCTCGGCGGGAACGACGGCCTGCGGACCCTGGTCGCCGCCGCCCACGAGCTTGAGATCAAGGTGCTGGTGGACGTGATCCCGCACCTCAACCGGCGGGTGCACGACGTGCCGGATGAGGACGTCGTGCATTGCTTCGACGACGACGGCACCCTGGTCGCGCGCTCCTCGACCGACGGCCGCTACGGGAGCTGGAACGACGGCGTGCTGCTCAACTACCGGCGCCTGTCGGTATGGGAGTGGCTGGTCGATGCGGTGCGCACCCTGATCGACCGGTTCGACGTCGACGGGGTGCGCTGCGACATCTCGCACGCCCTGCCGATCATGATGAAGCGCAACAACGCCCCGGCGGTGCCGGCCGGCGCCCGTTCGGACGAGGAGCAGGTCGAGGGCACGATCGTGGTCAACGAACGCGTCGACGACCACTACGTCACCACCGGGTTCTTCGACGCGGCGTGCCGGGACCTGATCGCCAGCCCCCTGCACTACCTGCTGATGCGCGAGATGGAGCAGGCCGCACACGCGGCCGGCAAGCCCTTCTACCTCCACCTTGCCGAGGCGTACTGGGGCCGCGAGCAGTACCTCAGCCGCGTCGGCATCGTTTCGTACAACTCGGCGCTGTTCAAGATCTGCGAGCGTGTCGCTCAGGGGACCTCCGTGATCGGCGAGATCTACCACCTGTACGACCAGCACTACCGCGGCGCGCTGCCGCCCGGCACCGAGCTGATCGGGTTGTTCGGCAACCACGACGAACGCCGCCCGGTCAACACTTTCGGCCGCGACAACCTGCGGCCCGTGCTCACGCTCACGTCGTTTCTGAGCAACGTCGTGATGGACTTCGAGGGAAACGCCGAGGGCGAGGCGTGGAAGGTGTTCCCGGACAACGTCTACGTCGACTGGAACCGGTTCGACAGCGCCGCCGACCGCAGCGTCGAGCGCATCTTCCGCGACGTGTACGCCATCCACCGCGGCAACCCCGGCCGCGGCACGCTGGTGCCCACCGACCATCACCAAGTGGCCGCGGTGATCAAGCCCGCCCGCGAGGGACTCTGGCTGGCCGTATGCAGCTTCTCCGCGGACAGCGCCACGGTGAGCGTCGACATGCGCGCCGCCGCCTCCTCGCTGGATTCCGGCTCGATCGATCCCGCCGGGCGCTACGTGGTGGCGGATCCCACCTACTCGCCGGTCACCCGCCGCTACGCTCACTACACGGGAGAGGAGTTGCGACACGCCACGCTGACCACCTCCGTGAGCTACCGGCAGCGGGTGAAGCTGCTGCGCATCGACCGGATCGCCGACGACGACCCGGGCGGCGGGACGGCCGAATCCGGTTATCCGCGGTTCCTGCGCGATTCGTTCGACCGCCTGCAGGACGCGCCGGCCCGCGAGCGGCTGGACCCCTCATTCGCGTACCGGGAGATCACGCGCGCCGCGGCGACTCGTGGCGGTCTGGGACGGTTTCTGGACGAGAAGCTGCTGCCCCTCTACGAGGATGCCGAGCACGACGCCGTCGTCATCGGCCTGAAGCGGGTGCTGTTTCACGCCCACCGGGAAGGCGGCCTGGGCCGCGGCGGCGAGGTCGCCCGGCTGGGTGCCTCCGGCAAAGGCCGCACGCGGCGCTCCCGGCTGCTGACACGGGTGCTGGACGGAATGCGCAGCCGCCCGGTGGTGTTCGTGTCGGCGGAGGCGGAGCCGTTCTCCAAGAGCGGTGGACTGGCCAACGTGACCTGCGAACTGCCGCGCGAGCTGGCCCGCCTGGGAGAGCGGCTGTACGTGATCACGCCACTGTACCGCGCGGGCGAGCCGCGCGCGGTGGAGAAGATGCAGGCGGCGATCGAACGGTTCGGCATCACCTACAGCGGCGCGAACGTGAGCTTCCAGCTCGGCGACGAGCACCACGAAGTGGGCGTGCACTCGGGCGAGGTCGACGGCGTGACCTACTACCTGCTCGACCACCACGAGCTGTTCGACGGGCTGTACTGGGGCTATCGCTCCAACGAGCGCATCCGGCGCCGCCTGGGACTGGCGCGTGCCGCGGCGGAGGTGATCTGCCGCTTCGATCTCGATCCCCTGGTGGTCGCCACCAACGACGCGGCCGCCGGCCTGCTCACGGGGATCGTCCGCGCCGATCCGGACTATGCCGAACCATTCGCGCGCACCAGCTTCGTGCATGTCATCCACAACGGCGGCTGGCAGTACTTCGACTGCTACGGCCGCTACGAAGACGGCGCCGACCTGTTCGGGCTGTTCAACCTGCCCGGACACCACGCGTCGCAGTTCACGGATCCGCGCGACGACGGCCTGTTCAACCTGATGGCGGCCGGCATCCGCTTCGCGGACCGGGTGTTCACCGTGAGCCCCTCCTACGCGCGGCAGATCGAGCAGAACTGCGATGGACTGGAGCCGCTGCTGGAGGACGTGATCGGCATCAACAACGGCATCGCCCGCGGGTTCCGGCGCGGCGTGCGGCAGCGCCTGTCGCGCTCCGGGCTGGAGGAGCACCAGTACCCGCGCCTGCGCGCGCGCGTCGCCGAGGACCCGCTGCTGCGCGCCAAGCTCGAACGGCGGTTCCCGGAGTTGCTGGCCGACGACCCGGACGCCGTCCGCTTCCGCAGCCAGGCGCGGCGGGACGAGGTCACCCGCATGCGCACCAAGCTGCTGGCCCAGCTCGAGTACGGGCTCACGGTCGATCCGGACCAGGTGCTGTACGTGATGATCCACCGGGTCAGCGACCAGAAGGGGTTTCAGATCCTGCTGGAGGCTTCCGAGGGGATCTTCCGCAACCTCGGTGTGCAGGCGATCCTGGGCGGTCCCATCGCGCCCAACGACCACCGCGCCGAGGAGCTCGCCGCCGGCATGCACGCCCTGATGGAGTTCTATCCGGGCGCGGTCGCCACGCGGATCGGCTACCAGGAGATCAGCCTGCCGCTGCTGGCCGCCGACGCGTTCCTGATGCCGTCCCAGTTCGAGCCCGGCGGCATCTCCCAGCTCGAGGCGATGAGTTGCGGCTGCCTGGTGGTCGCGCACGCCACCGGCGGCCTGCGCGACACGGTGACCCCGTTGCAGCTTCGGGGCTCGACCGTGAGCGGGTTTGGCGTCCTGTTCGGCGATTACCAGGCCGACGCGTTCCTGGACGCGATGGCGCGCTGCACGTGGTTCTTCCGTCACGCCACGGCCGCGCAGATCCGCCGCGCGCGCAACAACGCGCGGCGCAACATCGTGTACTGGGACGGCGCCGCCCGCCGCTACCTGGAAGAGCTGCACGCCCTGCAGGAGACGGTCCCCGCGGCCGATCTGCCGCCCCGATAACCGGAGCCCCGCGCCGACAAACGTCGCCTTCGGCTCCGGTTGTCGGCCCAGCCCCGCCTTTGGCAGGGATCTGTCGGCCCGGCCGCTCACGCGGCCGGTACGCCAGGTCCCTGCGGATACGCAGCTTGGTCGTATGCTTATGTGAGCATTCATTCGCCGGACGCGGCCGCGAGGAGCACCAGGGAGCGGGGGGCCGCGTGATAGGCCTCCTGGGGGGTGATCGGCAGCGCCTGGCCTAGATCGCAGATGTCGTGCGGTGCCGGCAGCGCGGTGTCGATCGCCCGGCGCCACGCGCCGCCGCGGGAAGCGGCGGGAACCGCGAACTCGCACGGTTCCTCGGCGGCGTTCAGGATCAGGCAGAGGTCCCAGGCCTCTTCGTGCAGGCACACGGCAAGCCGTGGCTCCCCGCTGCTCCAGTCGGGATGGGCGCCGCGCGGGTCCAGCCAGCGAATCTCCGAGCCGTCGTCCTCGTAGAACGTGTCGCGGCGCAGGGCGGGGTGGCGGGCGCGCAGCGCGATCACCTCGCGGCAGAAGCGGGCGAGCTCGCCGTTGCTCGCGTGCAGGGTCCAGTCGTACCAGGAAACCTCGTTGTCCTGGCAGTAGGCGTTGTTGTTGCCGCCCTGGGTGTGGGCCATCTCGTCGCCGCCCAGCAGCATCGGCGTGCCGAGCGACAGGAACAGGGTCGCCATCAGGTTCTTGCTCTGCCGCAGCCGCGTGGCGTGGATCTCGGGGTCGTCGGCGGGGCCCTCCACGCCGTAGTTGGCGCTGAGGTTGTGGTCGCTGCCGTCGAGGTTGTCCTCGCCATTGGCGGCGTTGTGCTTGGCGGTGTAGCTGACCAGGTCCCGGAGGGTGAACCCGTCGTGCGAGGTGACGAAATTGATGCTGTGGACGGGCCGGCGGCCGTCGTTCCCGTACAGGTCGGCGCTTCCCGTCAGCCGCGTGGCGAGCGCCGCGGCAGAGCCGTCACCACGCCAGAAGCGGCGCACGTCGTCGCGGAAGCGGTCGTTGAGCTCCGCCCAGCGCTCGCCGGGAAACTGGCCGACCTGGTAGGCCCCGGCTGCGTCCCACGCCTCGGCGATGATCTTGGTGTCGCGCAGCACCGGGTCCTCGCCGATGCGCTCCAGGATCGGCGTGTTGGCGCTGAGGGTGCCGGACCGGTCGCGTCCGAGCACGGAGGCCAGGTCGAACCGGAAGCCGTCGACGTGCATCTCCACGGCCCAGTAGTGGAGGCAGTCGATGATCAGCTCGCGCACCACGGGATGGTTGCAGTTGAGGGTGTTGTGGCAGCCGGTGAAGTCCAGGTAGCGGCTCGGATCGTCGGGGTCGAGCAGGTAGTAGACGCTGTTGTCCAGTCCCCGGTAGGAGAAGGTGGGACCGTCCGCACCCCGCTCCGGTGAGTGGTTGAACACCATGTCCAGGATCACCTCGATGCCGGCGGCGTGCAGAGCCTTGACCATCTCCTTGAACTCGCTCACCTGGCTGCCCGGCTCCGTTCCCGCGGCGTAGCGGCGCTTGGGGGCGAACAGGCCGATCGGGTTGTAGGCCCAGTAGTTGACCAGCGGCTCACCCGAAACCGATCCGGGGGCGTGCTCGTCCGACTCGGTCACCGGCAGCAGCTCGACCGCGGTCACGCCCAGCTCGGTCAGATACGGGATGCGCTCGATGAGGCCGCGGAACGTGCCCGGGTGCGCCACATCCGAAGAGGGATGGACGGTGAACCCGCGCACGTGGGTTTCGTAGATCACCGTCCGCGCGGGCGGATGGCGTGGCGCACGGTCGTCGCCCCAGTCGAAGGCATCGTCCACCACCAGGCAGCGCGGGCCGTCGGCGGGCAGGTCCGTGGCGCGAAGGCGAGGCGGCAGGGCGCAGGTGAAGGCCTTGGCGTAGGGATCGAACAGCGGCGCGTCCGGGTCGAAGCGGTGACCGGCCGCAGGCGCAAGGGGACCGTCCACCCGGTACAGGTAGGCGTGGCCGGGGCCGACACCGTCGACGATTCCGTGCCAGACGTCCCCCGTGCGCTGCAGAGGAATCCTCGCGCTCGGCGTGGGACTCCCGGCGTCGTCGAACAGCACCAGGGTCACGGCCGTGGCATGCCGGCTGAACAGCGCGAACTGCGTGGCGCCGTCGAGCACGGTAGCCCCCAGCGGCTCCGGCCGGCCGCGGCGGGTCATGGACGCCCCGGAAGTGCCCTGCACCGTGGTCAATGGGTACCACCGCCGGGGGCAGGTGCGCCAGACAGTGGACGGCGGAGCGCGTTGCGGGCACTAATACTCACTCTGGAAACGGTTTCGGAGCCGTTCCGCTGCGAGGGTCACGAATGGCAAACCGACTCACCTTTACCGTCAAGCCCCACCTCCCGGAGCGCCTGGCGCCCCTGGCCGAGCTGGCCCACGACTTCTGGATTACCTGGCACTTCGACGCCATCCGCCTGTTCATGCGGTTCGGCGCCGACGCATGGGAGCAGGCCCAGCAGAGCCCTCTGCGGCTGCTCAGCGAGTTGCCGCAGGAGCGGCTCCACGAGATGGAGCAGGACAAGGCATTCCTCGCCCACATGGACCAGGTCATCGCCGACTACCACGATTACCTGCAGGCCGATCCGTGGTACTCCGGACCTCGCGACGCCGCGGTCGCCTACTTCTCCATGGAGTTCGGCCTGGACGCCACCCTGCCGATCTATTCCGGCGGGCTGGGGGTGCTGGCCGGCGACCACCTGAAGAGCTGCTCCGACCTGGGGTTGCCGGTCGTGGGCGTCGGGCTGCTCTACCGCACCGGTTACTTCCGCCAGCGCGTCACCATGGACGGCCACCAGCTCGAGAGCTTTCCGGCCAACGACTTCTACAACATGCCTCTCATGCTGTGCACTTCTGCAGACGGAGGGCCGGTGACGGTTACCGTGGATCTCGGCGGAGAACGGGCGCATGCGTGCATCTGGCGCGTCCGCGTGGGGCGCGTGCCCCTCTATCTGCTCGACACCGACATCGAAGCCAACGACCCGTCGACGCGCGAGATCACCGGTCAGCTCTACGTGTCGGACCGCCGCATGCGCCTGCGCCAGGAACTGCTGCTGGGCATCGGCGGGATACGGGCGCTGCGCGCGCTGGAGATCCCGGTGGCGGTGACCCACATGAACGAGGGGCACTCGGCGTTCCTGGCCCTGGAGCGGGTCCGCGCGCTCATGCACGAGCACGGCATGGGCTACTTCGAGGCGCGGCAGGCCGTGTGGAGCACCACGGTGTTCACCACCCACACACCCGTCCCGGCCGGCAACGAGACGTTCGACCCGCACCTGGTCCTGGACCAGGCCAGAGCGCTGCGCTCCGCCCTGGGGCTGGACGAGCACGAGTTCCTGTCGCTGGGCCGCATCGGGCACGACGGCGACGCGCACGGCCAGTTCGGGCTCACGCCGCTCGCCCTGCGCCTGGCCGCGCACTGCAACGGGGTCAGCAAGCTGCACGGCCAGGTGTCGCGCCGCATGTGGCGCAGCCTGTGGCCGGGCGTGCCGGCGGACGAGGTGCCGATCCGCCACATCACCAATGGCGTCCATCTGCGGAGCTGGATCTCGCATGACGTCCAGGAGCTGCTCGTGCGCTACCTGGGGCCGGCGGTGGCCAAGCACGCGCCCGAGGTGGCGGTGTGGCGGCAGGTGGACAACATCGCCGACGAGGAGCTGTGGCGGACGCACGAGCGGCGACGCGAACGGGTGATCTGGTTCGCCCGCCGGCGCATCGTGGCGCAGATGCGGCGCGAAGGGGCCGCGGAGGCCGATCTGCGTGCGGCCGAGGTGGCGCTGCGCCCGGACGCCCTGACGATCGGCTTCGCGCGCCGGATTGCCGGTTACAAGCGCCCGGGCCTGCTCTTCCGTCAGCCGGAACGCCTGGTGCGGCTGCTCAGCAGCCGCGAGCAGCCGGTGCAGATCATCTTCGCCGGCAAGTCGCACCCCAACGATCACCAGGGCAAGGAGATGATCCGGCGCATCGTCCAGTTCGCGACCGAGCACGACCTGCGCAGCCGGATGGTCTTCCTGGACGACTACGACATCAACGTGGCGCGCTACCTGGTCGCGGGGTGCGACGTGTGGCTCAACATCCCGCGCCGGCCTCACGAGGCCAGCGGCACCAGCGGCATGAAGGCGTCGGTCAACGGATCGCTGATGGTGTCCACCCTGGACGGCTGGTGGGACGAGGCGTACAGCCCGGACATCGGCTGGTCCGTGGGCTCCGGCGAGACCTACCAGGACGAGAACATCCAGGACGAGCTGGAGGCCGACGCCGTATTCGCGGAGCTGGAGCACATGGTCATCCCGATGTTCTACGACCGCAGCATCGACGGCCTGCCGCGCGCGTGGATCGCCAAGATGCGGCGTTCCATGACCGTGATCGGCGAGCACTTCAGCGCGCAGCGCATGGTCGCCGAGTATCACGGCAACCTCTACGAGCCGGCGCTCGCGCACGCCCGCCGGCTGCACGACTCGGGCTACCGGGACGCCGTGGAGCTCGCCGGCCACCTGCAGCGGCTGCACCACCACTGGCCGGGGATCGCGGTCGAGCAGCTCGACTCCGACAGCTCTGCCACGCTGGAGGTGGGCGACGCGCTGGACGTCACCGCGCGGATCCGGCTGGGCGGACTGGAGCCGTCGGACGTACAGGTGGCGCTCTATCACGGCGCGCTGCCCGGCAGCATCGACCTGCAGCCGGGCGACGACGAGATCGTCGACGGGCAGAGCACGCCGATGGAGCTGATCGAACGGCACGGGGAATCGGCGACCTACCGTGCAAGCACGGTGTGCCGGAAGACCGGCAGGGTGGCCGCCACGGTGCGCGTGATGCCGGCCCATCCCTTCCTGCCCCATCCCTTCGTGCCGGGGCTGTTCCTCCAGGGGTAGATCGAGCTTGCGGTCATGGCGCTCGTGAAGGTCCGATCAGAAGCTCGTCGCCGGCTCCGGGAGCTCAGCCATGCGTAAGGCCCTGCTGGTGTACCCTGACCATCCGCCCTCGTACTGGGGCATCAACTACGCCCTGGAGATGCTGGGTGCGAATGCGGCCTTCCCGCCGCTCGGGCTCCTCACGGTCGCGGCGATGTTTCCTCCTGAGTACGACCTTCGGGTCGTCGACATGAACGTCACCGACCTCGAGGACGCCGACCTCGAATGGGCCGACATGGTGTTCACGTCGACCATGATCGTGCAGCGGGAATCCCTGCGGACGGTGATCGAGCGCTGCAACCGTGCCGGCGTTCCCGTGGTCGCGGGTGGGCCCTACCCGACCGCGTGCCACGAGGAGATCGCCGGCGTCGACCACTTCGTTCTGGACGAGGCGGAGGAGACCTTCGCCCGGTTCCTGCAGGACCTCGAAGCAGGCAGAGCCAGACCGATGTATCGCGAGCCGCGCAAGCCCGATGTCACGCGGACGCCCATCCCGCGCTTCGACCTCGTCGAGCTGCAGGACTATCACGCCATGTGCGTGCAGTTCTCGCGCGGCTGTCCGTTCGACTGTGAGTTCTGCGACATCACCAAGCTCTACGGCCGCGTGCCGCGCACCAAGTCGCCGGAGCAGATGGTCGAGGAGTTCGAAGCGTTGTACCGGCTGGGCTGGCGCGGCTACCTGTTCCTGGTCGACGACAACTTCATAGGCAACAAGCGCGACGCCCTGAAGCTGCTGCCGGCAATCGCGCAGTGGCAGCGGGCGCACGGGTTTCCGTTCCGGCTGTTCACCGAAGCGAGCGTGAATCTGGCCCGCATGGAGTCGGTGATGGACGCGATGATCGAGGCCGGCTTCAACGGCGTGTTCCTGGGCATCGAGACGCCCAACCCGAAAGCACTGGCCATCACCAAGAAACCACAGAACATCAGCACGCGCGAACCGGACTACCTGCTGAACGCGGTCCGCAAGATCCAGCACAAGGGAATGCAGGTGATGGGGGGGTTCATCCTGGGGCTGGACGGAGATGACGAGCGGGTGTTCGGTGCCCAGATCCAGTTCATTCAGGACGCGGGCATTCCCATGGCGTTGGTCGGGCTGCTGACCGCACTGAAGGGAACGGACCTCTACCGCCGGATGCAAGCGGAAGGCCGGCTCCTTGACGTGCCCGCGGGAACCAGCACGACCACCCTGAACTTCGTGCCGCAGATGGATCCGGGGAAACTGATCGAGGGGTACCTGCGGGTGAATTCCGCGGTCTATGACCCCACCCTCGAGAACTACTTCGACCGCTGCCTGACCTTGTTCAAGCACCTGAAGCCGCTGCCGCACGTGAGCCCGTCCCTGGCCAGGCACGAGGTCTACGCGGCGTTGATGATGGTACGCGGACGCCTCTCCCCCGGCCAGATCCCGGCCTACAGCACGTTCATCGCGACGGTCTCCAGGGATCATCCGTCCATGCTGGCGGAGGCGATCCGCCTGGCGGCGCTGGGCTATCACTTCGAGAAGTTCACCCGCCATCAGAAGGTGTTCCAGGCGTTCAAGGAATTCCTGGATGCCGAGCTGACGCTGTTCCGGGAAGCCGTGCCGCCTTCCGCGACGGACGAGGACACGTCCGACGGCCGGAGGGATGCGTTGCTGGCTCGCGTGGACTCACGCTATCGGTCGATACCGACTGACTTTCGCTTCCACGCCGACGGCATCGACGATGCGGTGGCGTCCTTCCGGTCCGCGGTAGCCAAGGCTTGATTGACGCCACCAGCGGTGCCGCGGAGCATCTCGGCCCGATCGCCAAATAGTGCAACGCACCGCTGCACAGATTCCTTGGCGCAGCAATCTGACCCTGTCCCAGTCGATCGCCGGCTCACAGAAACTCCACTCGACCGGCGATCTCTTCGGCCTCCAGCACCTCGTGGATCAGCATCAGACCGCGAATGATCTGTCCAATCGGACGTTCTTGGGTAGCATATACGACGCCGGAATGGCTGGAGTCCGTCGCCGCCAATCGCAGGAAATCATCATCCTGCGTGAAGATGACCCGACCTTCGTCTCGCGCCCGTCGCAATTGCTCGCCGTCCGAGGCTCCCAGCGTTCCCGCTTCGGGAACGGTCAGGACATCCACGCCTCTTTGGCGAAGGCCCATGACGACCGCCCTTGAGACCTGCTCATCCGTGAAGAACCGGACTCTCGCCATGCTTGGTCTGTTCGAGGAGTTTCTCGGCGAGCCTCGAAGTGTTTTCCTTACGCAAGACAGCTATCAGCGCCCTGCTTTCTGCGATCCACTCGTCGATCTCCGCATGGTGATCGAAATAATAGGCCAAGGCCGCATGGACGTCGCCCAGCGTCAGGTCGTACTCCGTGGCTATGTCATCCGCGCTCTTGCCGAGACGTTCGTGCCAGATGGCGATGTTCGCAACCGTGATGCGACGACCCGCGATCCGAGGCTTGCCGCCGCACACGCCCGGCGTAATCGCGATGTGCTGATTCACGGTTTCCTCAATCATGGATGCACCTCCAAATGTGCGCCGGTGCGGCTCCGCGGAGCAGCGCCCTCGTAGCCGATCACCGATTCTTCTTTGGCTCTTCCACCATGTACCGTAGCTCGATACCAGCCGCCGGGCAACGCGGTGGACCCATGACCAGCAATTCTCGGTGAGCGGCGGTAGCGGCGTGTAGGGCGGTCTGACGGTAGTGACGCGGCCCAAATGGAGGCGAGCGAGCACTTTGGCAGGCGCGCCAGTGGCCACCCACAGCCGGGTTTCAGGATCAAGCCGTGCGGCGAGCGGTTGCCGTGGCCGGCAGGAGGCGCACCGAAGCTTCGGGCGTGCGGTTTCGCGGCGCGGTGGGCGGGCGTACCGCAGGCGCAGGCGGCATGCAGGCAACGGGTTCAGCGACTACGGAGACTCATAGGGGGGCAGCTGCTGCGGTGGCGAGTTCATCCGTACCAGCACCTGGTCCCAGGAGGTGAACAGGAACAGCCGGAACGCCGAGCGCACCTCGTCCCAGAACCCGCGCCGCGAACTGAACAACGTGCGCACCCGCTGATACAGCCCATCGACCAGGTCAAAGATCTGGTGCATGAAGAACGCCAGCAGGTTGAGCACGAAGAACGCCTCCGACAGGTGCTGGCGGCCGTGGCCGAAGTTGTGCTCCAGGTGGTAGCCGTGGTTCTTGAGGGTGTTGAACCCTTCGTTCTCGATCTTCCAACGCGCCCGCGCGGCGCGGACCAGTGCGACGATGTTCTCGGCGGTGGGCACCAGGTCGGTGACCCAGGCGTTCCGATAGGTCACCCTGCCGGCCTTGACGATGCGGAACTGGATGAAGTTGACGTGCGGAGCATCGGGATTGCCGTTCAGCGGTAGATCGGTGACCCATTCGTATTCGCGGCGTTCGCCACGGTCTGAGGTAGTGTGACGGTTCAGCAGGTTGCCGCCGCGCAGGCCGGCGACGTCCTGGTAGAGGCTGTGATGGTCACCGGGCTTGGCGACCAGCAGGAACGACAAGCGCGTGGCGGCCAACCGCTCGACGAACGGCTGCTTGGAGTAAAGGCTGTCGGCGACGATAATTGCCGCCATGCGGGGATAGTCGGCACGGAGCCGCTCCAGCATCCGGTAGCCGGCGTTCAGTTCGCAATCCTGCTTGCGGTACCGCCCGCCGTCGGCGTCACGGTTGCGGACGAACTCGGGAGCGAGCGGGAGCACTTCGCGCTTGTCGGGATGGACGATGGCGGCCTGCAGAATGTCATGGTGATAGCAGGTAGTGCCGTCGCGTGAGGTGGTGCTCAGGCAGTGCTCGCAGTGCACGGACTCGGAGCTGAAATACCGTGAACCGTCGAGGGTGATCAGATAGCGGGCGCCGAACAGTTGGTAGTGCTGGAGCCACTTGGCGCGCTGCAGGCGAGCGATCCACTCGGCGAAGCACGGCAGGATGGGAGCATAGTCATGGCGGTCGAGCAGATCGCGGAACTGCGAGTCGGAGGGCAGCTGATCGACGCCGAAGGTGACCGAGAGATTGTTGGTCTGCACTTGCTGCTGGAAGCGGCGCTGGAACTGCAGCAGGGAGGGGTCTTGGACGAAGAACATCGCCAGAGCGCTGAGGTAACAGTCGCGCAGGGCGTAGCGGACCTTGCTTGGTTGGCGTGCGTCGAGGATACCGGTTACGTACTCGGCGATCGAGTCGACGAGGGAGCGGAAACGAAGTAGATTCGGGCCTCTCCGCAGTCCCCTGGCCATGCGCGGATAGCATGGCGAGGATGGTGAGAAATGTCTAGTCCCGTAACTCGTTCAACTGCAATGAGATAGGGGACAGGTATCAATCTGCCCTCGCCAGAACCGCGTCACCCGTGTCGCTTCTCACCCACTCGCCGAGAATTGCTGACCCATGACATTCGAGGCCGTGCGGCTGTGACGGCGAAGCGGCAGGATGGCACGGGTTCGGAACGAAGTCCACGGGGCGGACGACCTCCGGGAGCGTTCCCGGACATGCGCGGGGACCCTCACCGCGGAACGTCAGATACATGCGCGCCGCTGGCGAATTAGTGCAGCAGGTCGCTGCACGGATTACGGAGCCTCTTTGATCGCGCTGTCCGGCATCCAGAGATCGACATCCGTTCCGAGCGTTATTCTGCGGCCGGTCTTTGTTTCCGTTTGCCCGCACAATCGCCACGCGAAGTCGCGACACGCGGGGTAGGTGCCGAGATACTCGTATCGTAGTTTGATGTCGTGCTCAGGATCCACCAACACGGCGCGTCCAACGTATTCCGCAGCGCCACGGCTAAAGTGCCACGGACACGCGGCGTAGAAAGCTGCCGGCCCCCGGTGATCCTGGTTGGCAAGCCACCGCGCGAGACTTGCCAACGTCGCCGGTCGCGTTGCCGAACACCTGCCACGGTCCATCCTTGGTCCGCCACGCCCTTCGCGAGCCCGATGACGCCTGGAGCGTTGTGCCGGAGTCCTTCAGATGCAACGTCTGTGAACAATCTACGCTCGCATCGATTGCCTTCCGCCTTTTCTCTGTCAACGGATATGCTGTCCCCGGACCCGGCGAGGTAGGAAGCCAGACATCGATGTCGCCTGGGGTGGCGGCGCTGCCGATGATCGGTGGCGGTCCCTCTTGCCTCTCGATTGAGTCTGCGAACTCCTCGAGCCACTCGCGGCGGTTGTCCTGGTTCAGGGCGTGATAGATGAATCCCTCGACTCCGTGTCCAAGGGCAACGTGCAGGTGGGCGCCTTTCTGGCTTACAAGCGGGTGGGACCTCGATGCGACCTCCGGTCCCCTCCGGTCCATTCGCAGTAACGCGACCGCCACGGCCTGCTGAACCCGGACGCCGCTCTCTTCGACCGTCCAGTTCGCAACACCCCGGTTACGCCATGCTTTCCGTCGGTCGCTCGCCGCCAGGATCGGGCCGCCAGCTCCCGGGTCGTGTTCGAGGTTGTCCTCCAGCTCGTCGTCGACAAGGTTGAGTTGCGGCCAGAGCAGTAACGCGCGTTCCGACAGGCGCCGGCCGCGTGCGTCGATGCTTGCCTCGTTCCAGGTCGTGGCGTCCTTGATGTCACTGTTCAACCACACGGCCTTGCTCTCGCGATATCCTCCGTGCATCTCCTGCTTTTCTCTGAACGGCCGCGCCCCGAGTTCGGGGTTGTAGGCAGTGAGCGTAAGATTGCCCAGGCGCTGAACACTGCGCTCATGCACGTCCTTCCAGTCCTCGCCCAGCATGTTCTGCCACTCGTCATGCAGGTTGCGGGTCTGCGGTAGGACATGCTCGATGGTCAGTGCTGCCGTCGCCACTTTCTCCTTACTGGCGTCGTTCTCAAGTCCTTCCAACATATGCTGGACCAGTGGCCCGCGTCGCGGCATCATGCGATGCACCAACGCCTCGGAGAACTCAACGTCGCTTGGTGGCCGTCGGCTCCCGCGCAGCACTCGGGAAAAAGCCTGATCGATGTCGTCTGTCGTGCATCGAGGCTTCAGGGTTCTTCCGATGCGTGCGAACGCTTCGCGTTCCGCACCGGTCAGCCACCCGCAGCAGCGCCGGCGCACCAGCACGCTCTCGATGGTATGGAGAGCCTTTCGGACATCGTCCACGCTCAGCGTGTCACCGAGCGCGCCGAGCAGCCGGAGCACGACAGGTCCCGGTGTATCACTTAGTCGCGAACACTTCGCCAGCGGCTCTTCGATGCCCGCCGGGACCGCTACCCCGAGCGTGAAGGCCGCGTGCCGCTCGGCCTGTTCAGCGAGATAGGACACGAAACGGACTCGTCCAGGAGTGGTGCTTGTTTCCCACCGTGGCGCCCAGCGCTTGATTCTCGCGTAAGGATCTTCGTTTCGTCGGCGTTCACGCGTGCCGGCCAAGGCCAGCAGGTCGCGGGCGAGCAGTCCGAACGCAGCCGCCTTGCTACGGCCATCATCCGGGCCTCCGTAACGATCTTCGATGCGGCGCCACGAGTTGTCCCAAACACGGGTCATCTCCTCATCATCTAGACCCATGAGCGCGAAGTTTCTCACCTTGTCGAGCAATGACAGCGGCTCGAACTTGGCATTCAGGCTCTCGAAGATGGCCTGATGGTTGTCCTGGGCCTCCAGTACTACGTCTACGTGGCACGTGTGATCCAGGCCCCGCAGGATCTGTTCCGGATCCCGGTTCAGCATGGCTTCACGTATCGTTCGGTAGCGGCTCGCGACGGCCCCGGTGTCGTCATCCCGTGGGGAGCCGCGGTCGACGATGTGCTGGAGGGTTTCCTGGTCGGCGTCCCGCAGGATGAGCTTGTAGCGTTCCGAGCCGCCGCGGTTGCGGTTGATCAGCGAGTCTTTGAGTTGCCCGTGTCGTTGCGGGTTGTCCTCGCTCAGTTCTCGTAGTGTGCACAGGAGGAGCGTCAGCGTGGTGAGCCGCTGTTGTCCGTCTATGAGCAGGCTCTTGGTGAACCCAAACTCCGCGATCCGCGGGAAATGCACGATACTGCCAAGAAAGTGGCGCTCACCGGAGGCTGCCACTGCCGCCTCCGCGACGTCATCAAGCAGCGTCAGGCACTGTTCGTCGTTCCAGCGGAATGGCCGCTGGAACTTCGGAATGACGAACTGCCCCGGACCGCTTACCAGGTTGAGGATAGGTTTGTCGTGCGCATTCATGGCCGTGTAAGGTGATTAGTCGTCCGAGTCGCGGGGGAGCGTTCGACCCAAGCCAATAAGTCGGGCCGCGAAGGCCCCTCGTCTTTGGCGGCAGCGTGGTCGATGCCGGCCCGGAGGTCAATAGGCGAGATCCGACGGTTGGCCGCGGGGCGTAGACTGACGGCGCGTCAACGACGGTGTGGTCGACGACCGATGGTCAGGGCCATGGAAGGTCCTTGGTTGTCCGCGGACGAGATCGCGGCCTACCCTGCGGATCAAGTGCGACACCGGCTTCAGGTCGATGACTGACAAGCATACGGTGGCCCACCCGGCTGGCGCCTGTGGAGTGGCCATGGCGCGCGGAGCCGGCGGAACGAGGTATCATGCACATCAGCGGTAGCCAGATCCCAGGCGACTGCACCCGGACTGTCACATCGACGGATTCGGGAATCTGAGCAGGAGACAGGTTGTTGGAACACATCGGCGAAATCGAGAAACGGCTCTGGTCCAGCGCCGACAACCTGCGGGCCAACTCCCCCTTCGCCAGCAACGAGTACTTCCTGCCGGTCATGGGGCTGATCTTCCTGCGCCACGCCTACAGCCGCTTCCTCAAGGTCAAGGCCGAGATCGAGCCCTCGCTGCCGACGCGCGGCGGCAGGCCACGCGCACTCACCAAGGAGGACTTCTCCCGGAAGGGCGCGATCTTCCTGCACCCGGAAGCGCAGTTCGACCACCTCGTCTCCCTGCCCGACGGCGCTGATCGCGCGCAGGCGATCATCGACGCGATGGAGAAGATCGAGAAGGACTACGGGACCCTGCGCGGCGCCCTGCCCAAGGCCGAGTACCAGGAGCTGGACAACGACGTGCTCGGCCAGCTTCTGCGCACCTTCAACGATCCGGCCCTGAAGCGCGCGGACGGCGACGTGTTCGGTCGCATCTACGAGTACTTCCTCACCCAGTTCGCCGACCAGAAGGCGCATGACGGCGGCGAGTTCTTCACGCCGGTCGCGCTGGTCCAGACCATCGTCAACGTCATCGAGCCCGACCACGGCCGCGTCCTCGATCCGGCCTGCGGCTCCGGCGGCATGTTCGTGCAGAGCGCCCACTTCATCGAACGCATGCACCTTGACCCGACCGAACAGGCGACGTTCTTCGGCATGGAGAAGAACCCGACGACGATCCGCTTGGCCAACATGAACCTCGCCGTGCACGGCCTTGAGGGCAATATCCAGAAGGCCATCACCTACTACGAGGACCCGCACGAGCTGTTCGGCAGTTGCGACTTCGTCATGGCCAATCCGCCGTTCAATGTCGACGAAGTTGACGCGGAGAAGGTGAAGAACGACCCGCGCCTGCCCTATGCCCTTCCCGGGGTGAACAAGAAGGGCAAGGTCTCCAACGGCAACTACCTCTGGATCTCCTACTTCGACAGCTACCTGAACGACACCGGCCGGGCCGGGTTCGTCATGTCCTCACAGGCGTCGTCGGCGGGCGGCGAGGAAGCGAAGGTGCGCCGGAAGCTGATCGAGGCGGGGCACCTGGACGTGATGATGGCGATCCGCTCCGGGTTCTTCTACACGCGCACCGTGCCGTGCGAGCTGTGGTTCCTCGACAAGGCCAAGCCCGGCGAGCTGCAGGGGAAGGTGTTGATGATCGACGCGCGCAACGTCCACCGGAAGGTGACGCGCAAGATCTACGACTTCACGCCCGAGCAGCAGAAGAACCTGGCGGCCATCGTCTGGCTCTATCGGGGCCGGAACGAGCGTTTCCTCGCCCTCGTGGCCGAGCACCTGGAACACATGGTCGAAGCAGCCGCCGAAGCCGTGGCGCCGGTCCGGCGCCTTGTCACCGAGTTTGCCGCTACGGCCACGACGTGCGCCGATGGCGAACTCTCCGAGGATCTCGCGCAGATCCTGACGGAGTTCGAGGACGCGCGGGAGGCGTTCACGCACGACCTGGACGCTTTCGAGTCGCGAGCGGACGATGTCCGCGATGCATGGGACTCGGCTTGCCGCGACAACGACGGGCTGGCGGCGTTCGCCACCCGCGCCAAGCCTCTGGCTGAAGCAGGGCGCGACCTGATCCGCCAGGCCGATCATCTCCACAGGCTGCTGTCGCGCGTGGCCGAGGGTCGCCGGAACGGCCGCGGCAGCCCGCTCAAGGCGGTCGGCGAAGCACGCGGCGACACGGTCGAGCATCTCAAGGCGCCGCGCTACTTCTGGCAGCAGGCACACTGGCTTCAGGAGCGGTTCCCGGATGCCGCCCTGCGGGACGTCGAAGGACTCGTGAAGCTGGTCGGCCACGACGAGCTGGCCGCCAACGATTGGAGCCTGACGCCGGGACGCTACGTCGGCGTCGCGCCGGAGGAGGAAGACGAGGACTTCGACTTCGAGCAGACGATGCGGGACATCCACTCGGAGCTCGATGAGCTCAACGCGGAGTCCGTCCGCCTCGCGGCGACCATCAAGCGGAACTTCGAGGCCCTGGGGCTGTGACGGAGCGGAAGTCCATGGGGCGCCGGCGCGCGGGCGCTTCGATCCCAGCGCCTCCGGGCAGGGGAGAGCTGCCCGCCGACTACGCGGTCCTGCTCGGCGAGATCAAGGAGCGCATCCGCACGGAACGGGTGCGCGTCGTGCTGGCCGCCAACAAGGCGATGGTGCTGCTCTACTGGGCCGTCGGCAAGGCGATTCTGGCCCGCCAGGAGCGGGAAGGGTGGGGCGCCCGGACCATCGACCGCCTCTCGCACGACCTCCGGCAGGCGTTCCCGGACATGCGGGGATTCTCGCCCCGCAACCTCAAGTACATGCGCGCCTTCGCCGCGGCCTGGCCCGAGCGCGAATTTGTGCAGCAGGCCGCTGCACAAATTCCGTGGTTTCACAACTGCGTTCTCCTCGACAAGGTGTCGGATCGTCGAACCCGGCTCTGGTACATGACCAAGACTCAACAGAAGGGTTGGAGCCGCAGCGTGCTCGCGACTCAGATCGAGAACCGGCTGCACGAGCGTCAAGGTGGTGCCGTCACCAACTTCCCCCGGACGCTGCCGCCGGCCGACTCCGATCTGGCCACGCAGGCGTTCAAGGACCCGTACCTGTTCGATTTCCTCGGCACCGCCGAACCGCGCACGGAGCGGGAGCTGGAGCAGGGTCTCGTGGACCACATTCAGCGCTTCCTGTTGGAGATGGGGGCCGGATTCGCCTTCGTCGGCCGGCAGGTGCTGCTGGAGGTCGGCGACAGCGACTTCCGCGTGGACCTGCTGTTCTACCACCTCCAACTGCGCCGCTTCGTCGTAGTCGAGCTCAAGGCAGTCCCGTTCAGCCCCGCCTTCGTCGGCCAGATGAATCTGTACCTCTCCGCCGTGGACGACCTGATGCGCCACCCCGACGACGCGCCCACCATCGGCCTGCTGCTCTGCAAGGGCAGAGATCGGATGGTCGTCGAGTACGCCCTGCGCGACCTCGCCAAGCCCCTGGGCGTCGCGGACTGGGAGACCCGCCTGGTCGAGGTCCTGCCGGACGATCTCCGGGGCAGCCTACCGACCATCGAAGAGATCGAGGCGGAGCTCAAAGGAGAATAGATGAGGTCGCTGCGGTTGAAACTCAGAGATGATGACGTTCACGGAAAACCTGACAGGATTCTGAAAGCGTGAGCTGGCCTCAAGCGAAACTACAGGAGCTGGCTGCCGATATTCCGCACGCGTTTGTTGGAGGCCCCTTTGGTTCGAAACTCACCACGCGTGACTATGTCGAGAGTGGCATACCCGTCATTCGTGGTAACAACATGAGTGGCGGTCGCTATCTCGACACGACAGATCTAGTTTTCGTGTCGGAAGCGAAGGCCCGCAAGGATCTTGCAAGCAATGTGGCTCGCGAAAACGACTTGATCTTTACCCAGCGCGGAACGTTAGGCCAAGTTGCAGTGATCCCAGAGACTGGTCTATTCCCACTATATGTCGTTTCCCAAAGCCAGATGAAATTGACAGTCGACGAGGGCAAGGCGGACCGTCGATTCGTTTATTACTACTTCTCCAGTCCGACTGCAGTCGGACGCATCACCAACCTCGCCTCTTCATCAGGTGTTCCCCATATCAATCTGACGGTTCTCCGCAATTTCGAATTACCTGTCCCTCCGCTCAAAGAACAACGCCGCATCGCCGACATCCTCTCTGCCTACGACGATCTGATCGAAAACAACCGGCGGCGGATTGCACTGCTAGAGCAAGCGGCGCGCGAGCTCTACCGGGAGTGGTTCGTTCGGTTCCGTTTCCCAGGCTATGAGAGCATGAGGATCGTCGATGGCCTGCCTGAGGGATGGGAACGGAAGAAGCTGGGTGAGGTCGCCAACATAACGATGGGACAGAGCCCTAGATCGACACATTACAACGAGGAGGGCGACGGTCTTCCATTCCATCAGGGTGTAGCGGACTTTGGCGACAGATACCCAACGCAAAGGATGTATTGCACATTGGACGCCCGCGTTGCAGAGCCAGGCGACATTCTATTCAGCGTTCGTGCTCCGGTAGGAAGAATCAATATCACGCTTGACAAGATCGTGATCGGCAGAGGAATTGCTGCAATTCGGTCCCTCCACTTTCAGAGTTTCCTCTTCTATGCCTTGAAGGCCCACTTTTTTAGGGAAGACATCCTTGGTGGAGGCACGATATTCGCGGCCGTGACGAAGAAGGACCTATACGGCGTCAAGATCATGCAGCCCACCTGCAACGTAATCCAAATGTTCGCGGATCGCATTCGGCCAGTCGACTCGCAGATCGAAAAGCTGCACCTGATGGCTGACCAACTGATGTGCGTCCGCGATCTTCTCCTCCCGCGCCTGATGTCGGGGGATGTGGCGGTATGAGACGTGCGGCGTTGCCAACTTGATTGCACTCGGGCGAGGGCTTGCCGAAGGACTTCCAGGCACGTCGATGCTCGGGCGAGAGATGTTCGTTTTCGCAAATGCGACGGAGAACGACTATGCTCAGTGTAGTGGACGATAGCATAGCAAGGTGGCCGGCATGACCGAAGTGGGTGGAGGTGGCCCGTTCGGATGACGGGGACTAGATGAGCCCGGCGCTCTACAGCGAGGACACCCTGGTCCAGCAGACCACCGCCGAATACGTCGAGGAAATGCTCGGCTGGCAGTCAGTCTACGCCCACAACACCGAGAGCTTCGGACTGGACGGGACGCTGGGCCGGACGAGCGAGGAAGAGGTGGTGCTCACGCGCTACCTCCGGCAGGCGCTCGATTCGCTCAACCCGGGCTTGGCGCGCGAAGCAGTCGATAACGCCATCCGCGCCATCGTTCAGGTGAGCACGGCCCAGTCCACGTTGCAGACCAACCAGGAGAAGTACGATCTGCTGCGCAACGGCGTGAAGGTCACGTATCGGGACCCGCGCGGCGCCATGGAGACGCGTACCCTGCGCGTCTTCGACTTCGACGATCCCGAGAACAACCACTTCCTGGCGGTGCGCGAGCTGTGGATCAAGGGGCCGCTCTACCGGCGCCGCGCCGACCTGATCGGCTTCGTCAACGGTATCCCGCTCCTGTTCATGGAGTTGAAGAACATCCACCGCAACGTTCGCCGTGCCTACGACGAGAACCTCGCCGATTACAAGGACACCATCCCGCACGTCTTCCATCACAACGCGTTCGTGGTGCTCGGCAACGGCGTGGACGCTCGCATCGGCAGCTACTCGGCACCCTTCGAGTACTTCCGAGAGTGGAAGCGACTCGACGAGGACGAACCCGGCGTCGTGGACATGGAGACGCTGCTCAAGGGAGTGTGCACCAAGGCGAACTTCCTCGATCTGTTCGAGAACTTCGTCCTCTTCGACGACAGCGGCGAGAGGTTCGTCAAGGTGGTCGCCCAGAACCAGCAGTACCTCGGCGTGAACCGGGCAGTGCGTGCCGCGGAAGGGCGCCAGAACGCCGGCGGCCGGCTCGGCGTCTTCTGGCACACGCAGGGGGCGGGCAAGTCCTACTCCATGGTGTTCTTCAGCCACAAGGTGCACCGCAAGCTCGGCGGCAACTTCACCTTCCTGGTGCTGTGCGACCGCGACGACTTGGACAACCAGATCTACCGGACCTACGCCGGCTGCGGTGTCGTCAGCGAGCAGGAGGATGTACGGGCCGGAAGCGGCCGGCACCTCAAACGGCTGCTCGGCCAGCACAAGGCATACGTCTTCTCCCTGATTCAGAAGTTCAACCAGGACGTCCTCCCGGACGAGCCCTACTCCGAGCGGGACGACGTCATCGTCATCGTGGACGAGGCGCACCGCACTCAGTACGGCCGGCTGGCGCTGAACCAGCGCAACGCCCTGCCCAACGCCCTCTACATCGCGTTCACGGGCACGCCGCTGATGAAGGAGGACGAGGTCACCCGCCGGGTGTTCGGCGATTACGTCTCCCGCTACGGGTTCCAGCGCGCGGTGGAGGACGGTGCCACGGTGCCGCTCTACTACGACGCCCGCGGTGAGAAGCTCGGCGTGGCCACCGACGACCTCAACGAGCGCATCGCCGAAAAGCTCGACGAATTCGAGACCGATGACGTCGACGTGGAACAGCGCCTCGAACGCGAGCTGAAGCGCGACTACCACATCATCACCGCGCCCGACCGTCTCGACGCCATCGCCAGGGACTTCGTCGCGCACTACACCACGGCGTGGGAGAGCGGCAAGGCGATGTTCATCGCCATCGACAAGCTCACCGCTGTCAGGATGCACGGCCTGATCGAGAAACACTGGCGCGATCACGTCAGACGACTCGAAGGCGAGCTTTCCAGCGCGACCGACGAAGAGGAGCGCTTGGCTCTGGAATGCCAGCTTGCCTGGATGAAGGAAACGAAGATCGCCGTCGTGGTGAGCGAAGAGCAGGGCGAGGTTGCCAAGTTCCGCAACTGGGGTCTCGACGTGCAGCCGCACCGCCGGCTGGCCAAGGAGGGATTCGAGACCGCCGACGGCGAGCGGATCGACGTGGAGAGCGCCTTCAAGAAGGACGGCCACCCGTTCCGGGTCGCCATCGTCTGCGCGATGTGGCTGACCGGGTTCGACGTGAAGAGCCTCGCCACCCTCTATCTCGACAAGCCGCTCAAGGCGCACACGCTGATGCAGGCCATCGCGCGGGCGAACCGCGTGCATGAAGGCAAGAACAACGGCCTCATCGTCGACTACTGCGGCATCCTGAAGAACCTCCGGAGCGCGCTCGCCACCTTCGCCGGGCACACGGGAGCGGACGACGGCGGAGAGGAGGATCCTCCCGCGAAGCCCCACGAGGAATTGCTCGACGAGCTGGCCGAGGCCATCGAAGCGGTGCGCGCGTTTCTCGCCACACAGGGGTTCCGGCTCGAAGAGATCGTCGAAAAGCATGGCTTCGAGCGGAACGCGGCCATCGCCGCCGCCAAGGACGTGGTCAACGAGAACGACGAGACGAGGAAGCGCTTCGAGATCATGGCCCGCGTCGTGTTCCGCACGTTCAGGGCCTGCCTGACCGTGAAGGAGGTCCACGTTCACCGAAACGCCCATGACGCGATCAACATCGTCTACAAGAGCCTTCAGGAGGACCGCGACAACGCCGACATCTCCCAGATCATCCGCGAGCTGCACGACGTCGTCGGCGATAGCATCAATCCCGTCGACGCGGGACAGATCCGGGAGTCACAGACGACCTATGACATCTCGGCCATCGACTTCGAGCGGCTGCGCCAGGAGTTCGCCCAGAGCACGACACAGAACACGCACGTGCAGAATCTCAAGGCCGCCATCGAGAAACGACTTGCCCGGATGCTCGCAGAGAACCCGCTGCGCACCGACTTCCAGCTTCACTTCGAGCAACTGGTCGCCGGCTACAACCGGGAGAAGGACCGCGTGACGATCGAGAGCACCTTCGAGGCGCTGCTGAAGTTCGTCTCCAAGCTCGACGACGAGCAGGAGCGTGCCCTCAGGGAGGGTCTCGACGAGCCGACGCTGACCCTGTTCGATTTACTCAAGAAGGAAGAGCTGACACCGGCAGACATCAAGCGGATCAAGCAGGTCGCAGTCGACCTCTATGCGAGGCTGCGGGATGAACTGGCGCGAATCCGCGATTGGGACAGGAAGCAGGCAACGCGTGACCAGGTGAAACAGACCATCTTCGACTTTCTCTACAGCGACGAAACGGGGTTGCCGGAGTCGTACTCCGACGACGAGATCACGATGAAGTCGAACCAGATCTTCGGCCACTTCCTCACGCAGCAACAACACGGCTTGGCATTGGCCGCGGGGTGACCACGTGACAACGAGCAAGCCGGGCTGGAAGTGGCTCACGCGTGAAGATGACCGGCCATCTCTGCGGCCTCCAACGCCTCGCGGAGCAGCATCAGACCGCGAATGATGTCTCCAATCGGCCTCTCCCGGGTCGCGTAAACGAAGTCTGCATGGCTTTATTCGTCACCCCCAACCGCAAGAGTCATCATCGTGAGTGAGGACGACTGGACGTTAGGTCTCACGCGCACCACGATTGCTCGGCGTCGGAGACTTCCTGTGTTCTTGCTTCGGGATCAGCCAAGACCTTAAGATTGGAGAGGTGAAATGGTGGATATTCGCGAGCGGCAGAACGACGAGTGGTCGTTGGACAGACTGGCCGCACAGCGTTACTTGTATCGGCAGGTCAAGGCCGTGGAGAACTGGCGGCTGGTGCTTGTTCTCGTGGTCGCGGCCTTGCTGATATTGGGCTTGGCCTTCGAGGCGGCATCATTCAGTCAGGTAGCGACGATCGTGGTTGTTCTCTTGTGGTTCGTCGATCAGATCGTGCTGGTGAGGTCCGCTGGCAGGAAGAAGGAGGAGGCGGCAGCGATACAAGAAGACTTCGACTGTTTCGTCCTTGACATGCCGTGGCCCGAGCACCTCGGCGTAGCGCGTCCGACCAAAGATCGGGTATCAGAACTGAAGAAAAAGGCAAGCGGCGCAGGCGTGACGAGGAAGGAACTGGCGGACTGGTATGGCGCAGATGACATTCCACTGGAGGCCGTAGCAGCGCGGATGCACTGCCAGAGGATGAACTGCCGTTGGGACGATCGGTTGCGCAGGGAGTGGATCTGTTTGGTCAGGTTCGTGGTGGGCGCGTTCGTGGTAGTCGGTGTCTCGGTGGGCGCGGTAGTCGGTGTCACCCTGCTGACGGTGGTGTTGGGTGTGGCGGCGGGAATTAGGCTAATCGCATGGCTGTTATTGGAGCAACGTGCACAATCGCTTGCCCAAAAGCGAGTGGAGAATCTCCATGGACACCTGTCCCGCGCAGAATCGGATAGCGGCCAGATGACGTTGTGCGACGTTCGTCTCGTGCAGGCTGCGATCTTCGAGCATCGGCGCTCTTGTCCGACCGTGCCGGAACGGTTCTACAAAAGCAGGTTGAAGGCGTACGAAGGAGAGGAACAGGCCTGAGCCCGTGGGGCGGTGGAGCGTCGTGGGTGGTGCAGGATGACGCGGACACGGGGGCGGCGCAGAGGGCAGGATCAGGGCCGATGGAGCATAAGGCGGCACGTTTGGAGATGTTGTCCGACGGGGGCGACTATGTCCGACGCTCGCGAAGGATGGACTCAACGTAGCGAAGCACCGTTGCCCGTTCGCTGGCGTCGAGTTCCATGACCTGGCGAACAAGGACGGTAGTTGTATCACGTGCGCGCGCGTTTGCTGAGTCCGGCTCATCGGTAAGCCAAAGTGCCCAAGTTGCAAGGGTTCGGAAGTTCAGCCCATAGAGCTCGGACAATTCAAGGAGCACGATGGGGTCGGGCTGTTTGATCAGACCCCGTTCGACCTGGGACAGGTACGCGTTCGACCTGCCGATTCGTCGTTCGACTTCGCGGAGAGAGAGTTGGCGGTGCATGCGTGCGCGGCGCAGGACGCCCCCGATCTGTGGGGGGGGCTGTCGGGCGGCGGAATCAGGCTTGGCCGAAGGCCCGGTGGTTGCTGATCTGCCGGAAGCGTGGTCGATCAGAGGTGCCATCATAGGGTGCAGTGTAGCCCCCAAGATGGTCTGAGTACCACCGGGGGAGGAGCGGTGGAGCCTGTGGATATTCGGATAGGTCCGCTGCCGGTCAGGCTGGCCGCCGCCACGCTCCCTTCGGGAAGCATCCGGCCCCGATCCGAATGCCCGAGTGCTGCCGGTGCTCTGGCCCCGCCCCCGGGACGGCAGCACAGCCGTCCGGCATGCGAATCTGTGACGATGGCCACCGCGATGCACAGCGAGTCGGTCATCTGCGGTCCGGTCGGGTAGGTGGAGGCGCCTCGTCCCGGCTCGTTGAGGTGGTGGTCGCCGACCGCGACGGTGCTGTCGTCCGCGTGAGCAAGCGGCATCATCAGGGATCAGGACACCGCCCCGGCTCCGAAGCCCGTGAGGAGAATCCTCGCGCGCTGATTTCTCCGGTCACGGCCCGCTGAGGTCGAGATGCCGCTCACAGGCGGGTCCGACCCGGCGGCGGCCACCGCTCATCGGTTGCTCGTCCGGAGCGGGGTCGGTGTCTTGTCGGCATGCGCTGCAGCAGGTGATCGGTCAATCGGGTCGGCTGGCGCTTGAGGGGTTGACTTCACGGAGATTGCGAAGTACAGTAGCAAAAATGCAAAGCAGACACGCATACGGCGAGATCACGGAGACGGCGCGGGTCGTTCGGGTGATGCCCGATCCGGCGTACGCAGGGCTCTGGGATTCGATTGTGGTCGATCGATCGGTCAAGGAACGCCTGCTTCGAGCGACGGCGCTGAATCTGCGGCTGCGCGCCGAACTCCCGTTCGAAACGACGGCGCTGCACGGGCTCGTACTGCTGCACGGGCCTCCGGGAACGGGCAAGACGACGCTTGCGCGCGGCTTGGCTCAGGAACTTGCGAAGATCACCAAAGGGCGCGAGGCCCGCCTGATCGAGATCAACCCGCACGGCTTGATGAGCGCTGAACATGGGGAGAGCCAAAAGGCGGTGACGCAGCTCCTCACCGAGTTTGTGCCAAGTCTTGGCGACGACGGTGTGGCGACCGTGGTGCTGCTGGATGAGGTGGAGTCGATGGCTGTCGCCAGAAGCGAGGCGTCGCTGACGGCGAATCCCGCGGATGTCCATCGCGCGACGGACGCGGTGCTGGCGGCTCTCGATTCGAACACGGTCGACTACCCCAATCTGGTCTTCGTTGCGACCAGCAACTTCGTGGGGGCCCTGGACGAGGCCTTTCTGTCGCGCGTCGACGTGCACATCCATGTCCCTGCTCCCGATGAGACGGGGATCGTGAGGATCCTGAAGCATGCGCTTGAGTCAATGGCTCCGGCCTTCCCGGCGCTTGGTCATCTAGCCTGCGACGCCGGAATCGAGAGGGTCGCGAAACGCCTTGCGGGCGCGGACGGGCGGAGGGTCCGCAAGACGATCATGGAGGCGATGCTCGGACGCCACGAGACCGTTTCGGATCCGGGGAGCACGACGATCGATGACCTGCTTGCGGGCGCGAGGCGAGCGAAAGAGGACGGCGGCATTCAAGATCGGGGAGTGGAGGGCTGATATGGAGCGACATAGAACAATCGCCGCGTCACCGGTTCGGAGCGCCTTCAAAGCGTGGGAAGTGGTGACGACCCTTATCGCCGACACGCTGGAGCGTAGTCCAGCGGTCCCGGCGGGGAGCGTAGGCGCTGAACTGGCGGTGCTGGCCGGTCTTGGTCCAGCGCTTGTCGCAGGCGGACACCTCGAACGGAAGGGTCTGGTGCTTTGCGACGCTGGCCTGCATGTGACCGTAACTGTGGTGACCGCCGATGCGGCGTTCGGAGTGAAGGAGAATCTGAACCCCGTCCCCGGCGGTTCGAGCGCCACGGACGGATGGACCCTCTACATACCGTTGCCGGGAGCGCTCGATGCGAGCGTCGTGGCAGCGGCAAAGCGATCCTCGCATCTCTCGGTAGAGACGCCGCCGAAGTCGGCTCCGGCGCCGAAGTCGAAGAAGCGCGAGGCGGGATCGGCGATAGATCTGGATGCGCTGCGCGACGAGGCATCGAAATGGTGACGTCGTCGAGAACGTCCGTCTCAACTTTCACGCGCACGCACACGGCCACTCATCTGGCGGACGTGATACTTGGTTCGATCGCCGACATCTTGGCAACTTTGGACATCGATCCGACGCGACTGTTCGCGGATTGGCCTACCGACCAATCGGCCATCTCGGCTTGGATTGCCGAGGGCTCGCTCGAGTGCGTGGCGCTTGAATGCCATCGGCCGAATGGGACGGTGAACCCAATCTTCGAGTTTCCGGTCTCGTATACCGTAAGCGGTGTCGGCAACAGGAAGTTCACAGCGGATCGCGCAGCCTTGGCCGCGTACCTGGCGAAGCTGCAGCGCGTCCCGCGCGGGACTGCGTACCGCCTTTTCTGCAGCTTCAGCGGGCCGCACTCGCCACAGCCCGGTTGGTCGCCGGGTACGCGGGCGTCGGTTGACGGTATGAGATCGAGCAGCTTCGGTACACTCGCTTCCGGGCCGCACGCGGACGCTAGCATGCGCTACTACCGATAATAGAGGTAAAATGGAGATGAGCTACGTGGACGACGCTTTCGACAAACTGAAGTCGAATCTCGAAATCACAAAGACAGAAAGCGATTTGGCGCAGACACGGCATCAGTTGGTGCGCGATCACATCGAGGGCTCTTGGGAGCTCGTAGACCACTTCCTGACCGGCAGCTACGCCCGGCACACCAAGACGAAGAAGCTGAAGGACGTGGACATATTCGTCGTCGTGGACCCTGACGGACCTCAGGGCTCATTGGCTAACGGTACAGGAACGGCCGCCGTGCTTGAGTTGCGCGACCTCTTGGCCGGTCGTTGGAGCGATCTGGATGCCGACGATAACGTCGTGACGATCAACTATGGCGACGAAGACGTCGCTTCGTACGAGGTTGCGCCGGTGTTCCCCCGCACCGGCGGCGGCTACTCGATGCCCAACGGAGCCGGATGGATGGACACCGATCCGCAGGAACAGGCTGAACTCGTGACCGCGAAGAACAAGGAGTGCGATACAAAGTTCGTGCCGTTCGTAAAGATGGTCAAGGGAATAAACAGGGAGGCAGGAGACCCGATCGAGCCGGCGTTCCTGCTTGAGGTTATGGGACTGGAACTGGTGATCGAACCCTTCGGACAGTACCGCGACGAGATTCGGTTCTTCCTGGCTTCGGTGGCAGACCGGATCTTGGACGACTGGCCGGATCCGGTGGGGCTCGGTCCGGACATCAACGCGGGGATCGGGGTCGCTCGGCGCAGGGAACTGTCGGACGTGGTGCGCGGATGGCTGGGTGTGGCAGAGGAAGCGCTGCAGTTGGAGTACGATGGCAAGGAGAGGGCAGCAGTCGAGACTTGGCGCGAGTTGTTCGGATGGCGGATGCCACGGCCGTGAGAACGAGGACATGCTCGATGCCAGCACCCTCCGCCACGCCCGCGATGTCGTCATGAAGGTCGTCCCTACACTGCCCGAGGAGCAGCTCGCGACGACCCCGCTCGCCTGCTCCACCGGGACATCGGCAAGGCGATCTGGCCCGCGAGGAAGGATGGGGCGCCGGGACCATCGACCGCCTCCTGCACGACCTTCGGGAGGCGTTCCCGGACATGCGAGGATTCTCGCCCCGCAACCTCAAGTACATGCGCGCCTTGGGCGCGGCCTGGCCCGAACGCGAAGTCGTGCAGCAGGCTGCTGCACAGGTTCCGTGGTTCCACAACTGCGTGCTTCTCGACAACGTGTCGGATCGCCGAACCCGACTGTGGTACGCGACTGGGACTCAACAAGAGGGTAGGCGCCGCAACGTGCTCGCCACTCAGATCGGCAACCGGCTGCACGAGCGTCAGGGAAGCGCCGTCACCAACGTTTCCCCGGACGCTGCCGACGGCCGATTCCGAGCTGGCCTCGCAGGCCTTCAAGGACCCGTACTCATGTGGTATCGTCCTTCAGGCGTCCTCGCGGGACACTCGCGTCCCTGCTGGAGCGACGCATCGCGGTTGACGCTCATTCATCGCCATGGGTATGGTGGCTGTGCCAAAGGGAGTCATTCATGGGCAGCGTAGATGCCGCTGCGTCTGCTACAGACGTGATCCGTAATGTTGGGCGCCTTCTTCCGTGGCTGGTTCGCACCTCGGATGAACCGGACGGTAGGCGGTACACGTACATACATTTGACCCAGGCATCCAGCCGTGAAACCAGGGCGGCGGTCGACGCATTGAGGAGCAACCTTCGCGAGCGCTACGATGCGGTTACGAATGTCGCCTCCCGGATGATGGACAAGCTCCAAGCGGAGATCGAGTCCACGCCTCCGGGCACGATCATGGATCCGGAAGGCACCGGAGTACAGGCACTCGAAGAAGCCGAAGAATACTTTCGCACCGAGTGTGACAAGCTCGGCGATATCCGCGACGCGCTCGAAAGATCCGGAGGCTCGAAAGCACACGGAAAAGCGGTTTTCGATCAACTTGATCGGGTGCGTTCGCTCTTCACGACGGTTGTCGCACGGTCCCAGGAGATACGCTGGCTCTTGCTGATTAACGACGGTACACTTGCTTCCACTACGGGGCGAACGTTCACGAGCGGCGCGGACTTGGTTTCCGCTCTCGACGACTCATGAGTTCGTGAGTGCTCCTATTCAACGGATAGGAGCATCGTCGAGCAGCGTGGACAGGATGCTGTGTATGGACACGGCCGGCTTGATGCCGTCGCGGGCGGGCGGAAAGGACGCCGCGGGTGAGTCGACTCATTTCAGCCCATAGGCCGAGCGGAGAAGCTCGACCGCCTCGGCTCGGCTGAACGGAACATCAAACGCTGTGGGATCCAACGAGTCGTCAGCCGCAGTTTGGTCCACAAACGTCTGAAGGTCATGGCGTATCGGTTCCGGCAGCGTGATCGATGCATCCGATCGCAAGAGTTGCACCAGCCGGAACACATCGTTGCGATGCTTCCTGACGTCCTTGCCGTCGACCCCGTGGCCCGCGTGCGAGCGAGCGGTCAGTTCGAGGAATGCACGGGCCTTGAGAGGAATGAGGAGCGTCTCGTCGATGATCGAGACGCCTTCAATCTTCTGTCTCGCTGAATGGAGCGCCTCGTAGTAGCTGTCTTCCAGCAGGATCGCCGACAGGCTGATGACGTCGTCTTCCACCGGTATCCGCGTACGCACAGCACCCTGTGGCAGATCGAGGATTCCGGGCCGTCGCGAAAAGAGCTCGATCATGTAGGGAAAGCTCCGGTCTGTGGGACGGTGGAATCGGTAGAACTCCCTTGTGCCGCCGCTTCGCTCGCGGGCTTGATATCCGCCAGCATCAAGGAATGCTTCGAATGCCCTTGCGAACGCAACATCGACAACCTCCACGCAGAGAACCACATCGATGTCCCGGGTCGCCCTGAAGTCGAGACCTGCCGTTTCGAACAGCAGGTCGCACGCCGCACCGCCGATGATTGCGTACTGATTCTCATGGGCCGCGAAGTACTCGCGGAATCTGTCGATTCCTGCTACCATTCTATTCCCTCCAACAATCGTTCCGCCGCCATGGAGACACGTTCGTCACGATGATCTCGGAACTGTGCGTAGAGCGACAGCGGGTCCACGATGGGTGTGGCAGATAGGCCGGCCGGGTCATAGGTCCATGTTTCGACGATGCACTGGGCTTCGTCCGGGTCCGTCTCAAAGATCCCGTGGTCATCGGCCGTCTTCTTCCAGTCGCTGGCGGCGACGGCGAACGTGCGCAAGGGCGGCGGGGACAAGGCAGTAAGCTCCGCAAGTGCGGTCTCACCCGCGCGCTTCAGCCTGCCGACGTCGCTCATGTGCCGGACGAACTTCCCGGTGCGTATCGGGCTACGTAGCAGCTCGCGTGCGGCTTCGAACAGTGGGCGCCCCTCGGCCTTGAACCGAAGATGCCGCTCCTTGCCCCGCCTCTCGGTATGCGCGAGTCCGGTATCAACCAGTTCATCGAACGCGCGGCCGATCGACATGGCCGAATAGCGAAGAGGGGTGGCTATCAGGGAAGGCGTTGTTGCGGCTTCGTCGAGTCGAAAGAGACGATGAAACAAGACCGCCTGGGCCGCGGGCGACAGGCCGTCCTCACGTTGCCGCCTGCGCGCGCGGAAGTGTTCGCGCAAGTCGACGGCGAGGTCAGGAATATAGAGCTGGTTGCCCGGCACGACGAACGCTACGCCGTCTCGGATGAGGCGTGCGCGGCGGTGAGGGCTCAGTGCCGGGGCGACGAGCACGACAATGGCGTCGACAGCGGCGCGAACCAAGCCAGCGTGCTTTGCGATGTCGGAGGGCTTGGCGCCATGGTCTTTGGTGATGAGGAAGACGCAGCGCCTTCCTGCAATGCGGCCGTCGCAGATCCGGTATAGGCGTGCGAGAAACGAGGACAAGTTCGGCACATGGTGAAGGGGCTTCACTCGAATGCGATCATGAAGCGTGTCTCCGATATAGCGATCCAGTGCCTCGGCCAGCGGCGGCTTGGGGTCGTCACGCATGGTTTCTAACATTGTTCATGAATAATAACATTATCAATGTGAGTGTGCAAGATCGATGGTCAGGTCGGGTGTCCATGCGGCCCCGGCTGGTAGGACTACTGCTGTTGCTGTTGCTGGACGAAGCGGCGGTAGACCTCTTCCTCGGAGAGCGCGTCGGAGTGGAACCAGGCTTCCTCGACCGCGCCATGCAGCTCGTCGAGCGTGGCCAGGATGCTCCGCATCAGCGCCGCCAGGTCGGCCGGGGACGAGGCGGGGTCGTGCCGGTTGAGCGTCTCGATGGCGGTGCCGAGGATGCGGGTCACCTCGACCGGGGCCACGTGGGTGGCGTTGTAGCGGGCCGCCTCCAGGCAGCCGCGCAGCGAGCCGCCGCTGTCGCGGGTCAACAGCACCTCGATCGCCGAGTCGTCCGCCGCCACGGTGATGCCGCGGATATCGGCGGCAATGCCGAGCACGTCCTGGAGGGTCGCTTCGTGCTCGGTCGCCCACAGGAGCATGCGGGCGACGCTCTGGGCGCGCTCGATCCAGCGCCCCAGCCAGATCAGGTTGTAGACGCGGGAGTCGGTCAGCCAGCGATCGGTTCCCAGGCTCATCGTTCTTGGATCCATGTCGTGTCGTTCCTTCGGGAGTTCTCGGACGGTCAGGCGCCGTTCCTGACCACGTAGGCGGTCGAGAGCAACTCCAGCGCATCATCGAGCACGGCCTCGGTATCGGCAAACCGTACCGCGGAAATGGCCGCGCACTCGGTTGCCGCTCCCTTCGACAGGAACGATCCGGCGACCGGCGAGACGTCCGAGTAGTCGCGGCCGACGGCCAGCTTGACGTAGTCGCGGGCGGGCGGGAAGAGAACGCCGCGGGTGGGATCGACCGCGACCCAGCCGGACCGCGGGTGGAGCACCTCCAGCCAGGCGTGCGTCTCTCCCACCTGACCGGTGAGCAGCCCGCTGACGTAGCGGCAGGGGATGCGGAGCGCCCGCAGCATGCCCAGGGCCAGGTGGGTCTTGTCCTGGCACACTCCCTCCCGGGTCGCCAGCACCTGCTCGGCGGTGGTCGCGACCCCGGTGGCGCCGCGGCGATAGCCGATCTCGCGGTGCACCCACTCGACGGTCGCGCTCACCGCCGCCAGCAGCGATCGCGCGTCGCCGGCGATCTCCCGCGCCACCTCCGCGACGCCGTCGGGATCGACCAGCGGCGACCGGAAGGCGAAGTCGAGGCCGGCAGGCAGATCGGTCACCTCGTCCACGGCGGCGTCGTCGGGCGCCGGTGCCGCGGCAGCCAGCCGGATCCGCCCCGCGGTGGCGACCACCAGGAGATCGTGCTGGACGACGATGCGCACGCGCCGCACGCGGTTGCCGAAGCGGTCCCGGTATTCCACGGAGCTTCCCTCGGGCCGGGTCCACAACTGCTGGTCCAGCGGTTCCTGGGCGGCGTCGGCACAGGGGAAGATCCGGAGCTGGTTGTCGTTGTGGAGGACCCGGTCGGAGTAGCCGTAGCGCGCAGCGTAGAGGTAGGACGCCGTGAGCGTCTGTGCGGCTAACTGAGCACCCACGTGGGCTTGCACAGTCCCCCCGAAGAGTTGTTGGTGATGCGTCCGCCTTCCAGCGCCACCCGGGTCAGGCCGCCCGGGAACACCGTCACGTTTCCGTCCGCGTCCTGGATGGCGAACACCCGCAGATCCACGTGGCGCGGCTCCAGCATGCCGGTCCGCTCATTCAAGACCACGTGTTGGGAGAAGTCCAGCGCCTCCTGCGCGATGAACATGTCCGGATTCTCCAGGATGCTGTGCGCCACGCGCGTCTTGTACGCCGGGCCGAGATCCGGCATCACGAACACGCCGATGCCGCCGTACCCGCCTCGCGCCTTGATCACCAGGCGCTCGAGGTTCCCGAGCACGTAGCGGCGCTTCTCGCCATCCTGCAGGTTGTAGCTCTCTGCCTGCGCCAGGACCGGCGGCTCGGCCAGGTAGCGCTCGATCATGTCCGGGACCCACAGGAAGACCAGCTTGTCGTCCCCACGCCGGTGCCGATGCCGTTGACCAGCACCACGCGGTTGTCCAGGTACGCCTCGCGCAGACCGGGAACGAACAGCTCCAGGTCCTCGACCCGCCGGTACACGAGGTCGACGGCGTAGTCGCCGTCCAGGGTACGCGCGTACACGCGTCCGTCATGGCCGACGTAGACGTCGGCGCCCTCCACCAGCGGGATGCCGAGGAGGTCCGACAGGTAGCGGTGCTCGAAGAAGGCCGAACCGTACCGCCCGTCGGTCAAAAGCACGCATGCGGGGGAGGGGGAGTCGCACAGCGATCGGAACATCTGCAGGTACGCCTCGCGGATGGCGTACGGGGTGATGTCGTAGCCGGAGGCGAGCTCGGGAACCACGCGCGAGGCCAGCTCGACGGTCTTGAGCTGGTAGCTGATGCCGGACGGGATGCGCAGGTTGTCTTCGAGCACGACGTAGCGTCCGTCGCCCAGGTGCACGAGATCGACGCCGTAGATGTGCACGAACAGGTCCCGCGGTGGCCGGAAGCCCTGCACCTCCGGGTAGAAATGCCGGGAGGTGTAGACCACGTCGTCCGGCACGATGTCCTGGCCGCCGCCGTACAGGTCCACAAGGAACCGGTTGATCGCCCTGAGGCGCTGCGCGACGCCGGCGGCGATCCGCTGCCAGTGGTCCGGTGGGACGATGCGGGGAATCCAGTCGGCCGGCGTGGGCCGGAACCGCTTCGGGTCCAGGTAGAAGGTGAATGCGTCCAGGCTGACGTGCCGGGCGGCGTCCTCCCAGCGCCGGCCGAGCTCGCCGGTGCCGAGCGCATCCGCGGTCTGCGCCAGCGGCGCGTAATGATCGCGGATGCGGCCGTCGGAATCCTGCCACTCGTTGTAGGTCATCGCGTTGGGACCTGGAACGGAGTGTCCTCCGGGATGTCGATGTCGTCGACCACCAGGACGTCGATGTCAGGGACGGATCGGAAGGCGCGGTCCGTGGTCACCAGGTGATCGGCCCCGAGGCGCAGTGCCGTCGCAAGAATGACGGAGTCGGTCGTGAGCAGGCCGTGCTCGGATTGCAGGTCGAGCGCTCGGTCAAAGTCCGCGCCGCTGTGCGGTGCGATCCTCAGTCCCATGTCTTTCAGGGCGTCCAGCTTGGTCCGGTAGACGTGCAGTCGCCGCACGAGCTCCGGGCGCGAAGCGAGCTTGCGGGCTGGGTTGGAGCCGGTGAGCTTCCCGGTCGCTCGTGCCTCGATGAGCATGAGTCGATGGCACACTTCCAGGAGCGCCGCAAAGGGCAGAATGCCGATGATCGTCGCCTGCGTGCAGCGAGCCAGCACCTCCTTGGCCTGTTCGGAGTATCCTGCTTCCGCATAGATCAGGATGTTCGCATCGATGCAGCACCGCGATCCCGTGGGGATCGCCTGGACCGTCACGGAGCCAGCATGTCGTCGTCGATGATGAGTTGCAGGTCGGCCGGGTCGATCGGCATCGGGCTCTCACAGAACACGCGGTACGCCCGCATCGCCCGTTGCTGGTCCGGTCGTCGCTCGGCGAGGTATCGGGCGAGCGCTTCGCTGATCACGTCGCTCATGCGCCTGCCTTCCTCGGCCGCGACGCGCCGGACCTCCCTGACGAGGTCTTCCTCGAGCAGTGTCCCGACCTTCTGTTTCATTTTTCGAGAATGCGGTAGAGTTCTACCGTTGTCAAGATGAACGGCGTCTGGGTCACACGGGGCTTCGAGGCGTTTCGGCGCGGAACCTTCGGCAATGCCGGGCAGAATCTCTACGTGTCGCGGGCCGGGGTGCTGCAGCGTATCCATCATCTCGACCTGAACAAGGACGGCTATGCGGACCTGCTGTTCTGCAACGCGCAGGTCCACCTGGAGGCGCCGCCGGCCAGCGTGTACCGGGACGTGTTCGGCGCCTGCGAGCGCACCGAGCTGCCGGCCGGCGGCAGCGCCACGGCGGCGGCGGCCGACATCTCGGGTGACGGGTACGCCGACCTGATCATCGGCAACGAGAAGAGCGGCAACGCCGGCCGCATGAACGCCAACGTCTACTTCGGATCGCCGGCCGGCCTGAGCGAGCGCTACCAGACCGTGCTGCCGGCGCACCGCTGCACGTCGGTGACCGCCGGCGACTTCGACGGCGACGGCCGCGCGGACCTGGCCTTCCTGAGCGAGGGGCGGGTGCGCCTGTTCCATCAGACCGATCTGGGCATCGAGGCCAAGGAGTACGTGGACACGCCGATCGAGGGCGTGCAGCTCGGCGCTGCCGACCTGGACGGCGACGGCCACGCGGAGCTGATCGTCACCGCGGCCGACCGGCCGCCGCGGATCTACTGGGGCGGCGCCGGCGGCATCGACCCGGAACGCTGGTCGGACGTGCCGGCTCCCGGCGGGTGGGCGCCGCCCGACCTTGCCGAGACCGAGGAGCTGTCCGAGACGGAGCGCGTGGGCGCCGTGGCGCCGCTGGCGATCGCGGTCGACCTGGGCTCTGGACCGCTGGTGTTCGTCGCCGGACGGGAGGCACAGTTCCTGGTGCCGGTCACCCCGGAACGCGGCTTCGGCCCGCCGTTGCGGTTCGCGTGCCGCAACGCCCTGTCGGTGGCGTCCGGGGACTTCGACGGCGACGGCCGGATCGACCTTGCCTTCGCGTGCCGGGACTTCGAGGACGGCCGGGAGTGCAGTTGGCTGTACTGGGGCGCCCCGGACGGCTTCGCGGAGTCCTCTCGCCTGGCGGTGCCCACGCACCGGGCGTGCGACGTGGCCCTGGCAGACCTGCGCGGCAGCGGCGTCTGCGACCTGGTGATCTGCCAGCAGCGCACGGCGCAGTCGTTCACGGTGGACTCGCCGGCGTATGCCGGCGGCAGCCGCCAGCTCGCCGACCCGGTGGCGCTGCAGACGCACGGCGCACGGCGGGTGCACGCCGCCCGTTTCTCCGACGATCCGCTTCCGCAGGTGGTGTTCGCCAACCAGTCCGGCCGGCGCGCGGACATGGCGGTGGACAGCTACCTCTACTACGGGGGACGGGACGGCTTCTCGCCCGAACGCCGGACAGATCTCCGCAGCCCGGGGGCCGCCGAGGCCCTCGCTTGCGACATCGACGACGATGGCTGGGCCGACGTCATCCTGATCAACAGCTACGAGAACGCCATCCACCTGGATGCCGGCTCTTTCGTCTACTTCGGCGGCCCGGGCGGCTTCTCCGCCGAGCCCGACGTGGTCATCCCGACCCGGCTGGGCTGGGCCTGCGCGATTGCGGACCTCGACCGCGACGGCTACCTGGACCTGGTCGTCTCCCACTTCCACGACCCGACGATCACGATCTACCACGGCAGGAGCGGCGGCTTCGACTTCGAGGATCCGACGGTTCTGACCGTGCTCCAGGGACCGGGCGACTATATCCCTCCCCGGCGCATGGTGCTGGCTGACTTCGACCGCTCGGGCTGGCTGGACCTGGCGATCGCGCCGGCCGGGCGCAACCGCTGCGTGGTCCTGCGCGGCGGCCCGGACGGGTTCAGCACCGAACGAACGTGGGTGCTGCCTACCTCGTTCAGCGCCGGCTACCCGGTGGCGCACGACATCACCGGCAACGGCTATCCCGACCTGCTGCTCGGCGGCGGCAAGCCCAATCCCGGCCAGCCGCACGACTCGTTCAACCACGTCTTCTGGAACGGGCCGGACGGGTTGCGCGCCGACCGGCAGACGCAGCTCCCCTCCAACTGCGGCCACGGCCTGGCGGTCGCCGACTTCGACGGCGACGGGGTCCCGGACCTGCTGAGTTGCGGCTACCAGAGCGCCGTCGACCGGGACGTGGACGCGGTCATCTACTGGGGCAATCGCGACACCGGATTCCGCGCCGGCGACTTCACCCGGCTGCGCGCGCACTCGTCGGCCGGCTGTCTCGCGGTCGACTTCGACGGCGACGGCCGCGTCGACATCGCCATCGCCAACCACAAGACCTTCGGCGATCACGTGGGCGAGTCCTTCGTGTACTGGAACGGTCCGGACGGATTCAGCGAGCAGCGGGTCACGCGCCTGCCGACGGTGGGCCCGCACTCGCTGGCGTTCGCCCAGCCCCGCAACCAGGTCGACGGCTCGGAGCAGGAGTACTACGTCTCCGAGCCGTACCGGCTGCCGGAGGGGGCGATCGTGCAGCGGCTGGACTGGGAGGTCGAGCACGTGCGGTCGACGTGGGTACGGGCGCAGATCCGCACGGCGGCCACGCCCGATCAGCTCGACGGCGAGCGGTGGCGGGGTGGGCGTGAAGAGGACCCGTGGCTGGGCCGCCGGCAACCGCTGCGGGCGGACGCGACCCGCGGGCGCTGGATGCAGTACCGGCTGGCGCTGGGAGCGACCAACGGCGGCTGCACCCCGCGCGTGCGCGAGGTCCGGGTAGAGTACGGTGCGCGACAGCCATGATGGGACAGCCATGATCGTCGACACGCACGTGCACGTCTGGGAGATGCCGCCGGTCGCGCCGATCGGTCCGACCGCGTCCTCGTTCACCTCGCTGCCGGAGGAAGCGGGACCGGTCGAGCTGCTGATCGAGGACATGGACGCCAACGGGGTCGACGCCGCAGTGCTGGTGCAGACCAGTTGGTCGACCTGGGACAACACCTACGTTGCGGAAGCGGCTGCGAGGTATCCGCGGCGCCTGCGCTCGATCGGCCTGATCGATCCGCTGGATCCCGGCAGCGTGGACCTTGTCCGGCACTGGATCGATGGGTTCAGCATGCGAGGATTCCGCCTCCACCCGGACTACTATCCGGACGTCGAGATCCTCACCGATCCGCGCAGCGCGCCGCTGCTCAAGGAGATCGAGAACTGGGAGGGCATCGTCAAGGTGCATTGCCGCGTGTCCAACGCTCACCAGCTCGCCGAGGCTGTACGCCGTTATCCGCGCATCTCGCGCCGCTATCCGGGTATCACGTGGATCATCGATCACCTGATGTACCCGGAGCCACGGATGGCCATGGACGACTGGCGTAACTACCAACCGGTCCTCCGTCTGGCCGAACACGACAACGTCTACCTGACGATCTCCGACGTGCACAGCCGTTCGGCAGAAGGCTTCCCGTTCCGGGACATGCACGAGGTGATCAGGCGCGGGATAGACGCGTTCGGCATCGACCGCTGCCTGTGGGGGACCGGCTATCCCGGCCACCTCCGCGTCGCGCATGGCTGGCCGCCGCTGGCCGACGAGTTGCGCCTGGTGCGCGAAGGCCTCGACTGGCTCACCGCGACCGAGCGCGCGTCGATCCTCGGCGAGAATGCCAGGCGGCTCTTCGATTATGGCTGATCCGAAGCCCGACCCTCCGCAGGCGCTGTCAGGGCAGATCGCCGTGGTCACCGGCGCGGCGCAAGGGCTGGGGAGGGGCATCGCGGAGACCCTCGCGTCCCGGGGCGCCACGGTAATCATCGCGGACCTGCAGGAAGACAAGGCCGAGGCGGTCGCCGCCGCGCTCGCCGGCGAAAGGCTGACCGCGGCAGCCGCCCGCGTTGACGTCACGTCGACCGCCGAGGTGGACGGCTTCTTCGCCGAGGTCTGTCAGACGCGCGGGCGGCTGGACATCCTCGTGAACAGCGCCGGGCTTGGCCAGAACGTGGCGCCGATCGTCGAGCTCGGCGACGAGGAGTGGGATCAGGTGCTGAACGTGAACCTGAACGGCACGTTCAAGTGCTGTCGCGCGGCGGCGCGCATCATGGAGCGCCAGGAGTCCGGCTGCATCGTCAACCTGGCCTCGATCAACGGCCAGAACCCGGCCGCGTGGGTCGCCGCCTACAACGTGGCCAAGGCCGGGGTGATCGGCTTCACACGCTCGCTGGCGCTGGAGCTCGCCGCCTACGGCGTGCGCGTCAACGCGATCTGTCCGGGGCCGGTGTACACGGACTTCAACCGCAAGGTGATGGCGCAGCGGTGCGAGACACTGGGGATCACGGAGGCGGAGATGATCGAGCGCATCCGCCAGGCGATTCCGCTGGGGCGCTGGGGTGAGCCCGAGGACATCGCCTTCGGCGTCGCCACGCTCTGCGACCCGAGTTCCTCCTGGGTGACCGGAGAGATCCTGCGCATCTCCGGCGGCATGGAGGGCGTCGCGGCCGCACCGCCGAAGCGAGCCGCGAACCCGTGATGGTCGCGGCAGGCGTCCGCCGGGTCGGCATCTGCGGCCTTGGCCAGATGGGCGCCGCGGCAGCCGTCGCCTTCAAGCGCGGCGGCTACGACGTGCTTGCCTGGGACCGGGACGCGGAGCGGCTCGCCGCGGTCGAGCAGACCGCGGCGTCTCTGGAGGAGTGGATGGATCGCCACGTCGGTCCCGCCTTGCGGACCGGGGGCACGATCACAGCCGCGGGGGCGGCGGCGCTCGACCGGGACGCCGACCTGATCATGGACGCCATCGTCGAAGACCTTGATCGGAAGGGGGACCTGCTCCGCGGGTTCGAAGTCGCCAGGGAGCGCGGGGCGATCTTCATCAGTACCACCAGCGGGCTCCCGATCACGGAGTTGGGGCGCCGCGGTGCTTGCGCCGAGCTGCTGGCGGGGACCCATTTCTGGAACCCGCCCCACCTGATGCCCTTGGTCGAGGTGGTCCGCGGTGCAGAGACGCCGGACGCCGTGATGGACCGGGTGTGCGAGGTCATGACCTCGATCGGGAAGATCCCCGTCCGAGTCAACCGAGACATCCCCGGGTTCATCGGCAACCGCATGCTCCACGCGCTGTGGCGCGAAGCGATCTACCTGCTGCAGGAGGGCGTCGCCACGGCCGAGGAGATCGACACGGTGGCGCGGCTCACCTTCGCGCTACGGATGCCGGCGCTCGGTCCGCTGGAGAACATGGACCTGGTAGGCCTGGACCTGATCGGCGCCATTCACGACTACCTGATGCCGTCGCTGTGCGACGACGGGCAGACGCTGCCGGCGCTGCGCGAACGGCGTGAAAGCGGCCGGCTCGGCGCCAGGAGCGGCACGGGCTTCCACGACTGGTCCAACCGCGACGCGGCGGAAGTAGCCGAACGCCGCGACCGGCAGATCGTCCGCCAGCTTGCATATCTGCGGGAGACCGGCGGCCTGTGAGACCGGCTGTCTTCGTGCCCGAGCCGATCGCCCCGTGCGGGATGGCGCTGCTGGAGGCGGCGGTCCACTGCATGGCGCCCTGGGCAGAGGGGAGGGTGCCGACCGATGCCGAAGCGCGGGAGATGCTGCGTGGCGCGGATGCCGTCATCGTGCGGCTGTTCGAGATCGGCGCCGCGGACCTGGACCGGTGTCCCCGGTTGAAAGTGATCGCCAAGCACGGCGTGGGCGTGGACAACATCGACTGCGACGCGGCCACCGCGCGCGGTATCCCGGTGGTCTTCACCCCGAAGGCGAACGCCAATTCGGTCGCCGAGCACACGATCGGCCTGATGCTGGCCCTGGCCCGGAATGTCGTCCCGGCCTCCGTCGCCCTGCGCGAGGGGCGCTTTGCCGACCGTTCGCAGTTCATCGGCGTCGAGCTGGCGGGCCGGACGCTGGGCATCGTCGGCCTGGGCCGCATCGGTAGCCGCGTTGCGGAGATCGCTGCGAAGGGTCTGGCGATGAAGGTCTGCGGCTACGACCCCTACGTCGCGGCCGGCGCGTACTCGGGCCCGGCCGAACGGGTGGAGTCGCTCGACGAGCTGCTCGCCGTGGCGGACTTCCTCACCCTGCACGTGGGGCTGACCGCGGAGACCCGCCACCTGCTCGACGACCGGCGCCTCGCCCGACTCAAGCCTGGCTGCCGTGTGCTCAACACCTCCCGCGGGGCCGTGATCGACGAGCGCGCGCTGGTCCGGGCACTGGAGGCGGGACGGATCGCGGGCGCCGCGCTCGACGTGTTCGAGGAGGAGCCGATCGCCGCCGGTCATCCCCTGTGCCGGGCACCCAACGTGCTGCTGACGCCGCACATCGCGTCGTCCAGCCGCGAGTCGATGGACCGCATGGCCACCGACTGCGCTCAGGGCGTCCTGGACGTGTTGCAAGGCCGCACTCCTGCCGACCTCGTCAATCCCGATGTCATGTTACCATGATGCCGGAGTATGACAGCGCACAGGGACTTCCTACGGCGTAACAGTCGTTCTCTCGACACGGTCGTTGCCGCAGTAGCTGACAATTGTCGTTTTGACGAACGGGCGGGCATCGAGCGCTGGAACCGGTTCGATGTCCTCCTTTCCGAACTGGTGGAGGCTGGCGGCACGATTGATTGGATGGACTGGTCCGAGGCCAACCAATTGCATCTGGACCGGTACTGCAATGTTCCAAGTCTGAGCGTGCCCGATGCGTTTCTTGAGATCAATCGGAATGTTTGGCTGGAAGGGCTGTCCGAAAACCAATCTCTGGTCCGTATCGAAGCCCTCGCCCGACCTTTGCAGAGCAGTAGCTTGGACCTTGGCAGTTTGATCGACCTGTTGCAGCGGGCTGACGACGGAGATGGCGACGCGGCCCGCGCCGTCCGCTCCTTTGTCGACGCGTGGAATCAACGCCGCGATGCCCGCCCCGCGTTTGCCGCATTCTACGACGAGGTGCAGCATGAGGCGGACGACGATGATTGGCCGCACGCACTTCGTGATCGCCTGGGGCTTGGGCACTACGGGTTCGCCGGTGGTACTGAACTGCCAGTCGCTCTGATGCGATACTCCCTTGGGGATGTCCTCGCCGCTCAGGCGCACCGGGGACTCTCTGCGGCTTGTGCCCTGCCCACGGTTCTCGACGGTGGTATGCATGAGTTCTTCTTTCCGGTGCCAAAGGAACATCCCTACGGTGCTACCGTGCACTTGGTCCCGGGCCGGGCGGACACCCTGACTGCCGAAATCGTCCATTGCCGGATGGACTATCAGCGCAAACATCTTTACCGGTTGGGGATGATCAAGCGATCGTTTCGCTTGACCGACGACCAACTCCGCGACGCTCGCGACTTGCACCTTCTCGCGTTGCGGGACGAGTGCAGCCGCGATGACTTCGGCGAGACCCTCACAGGGCGAACATGACCGATCCATGGTTCCACGCGTTTCGCGACGGTCCCGAAGAAGCGGTCGCCGACCTATTCAGCGGGCGCGCGGGTGTCGGTTCCACCATGCGCCTGGATGTGCCGGAGGTGCTTTATCAGGCGTTCCCGCCCAATCTGATCCAGGAGCGTGAGCAGCTTGACCAAGCGCTCATAGCTTGGATGCTGGACATGCGGACCGAATACGATTCGCAGGTCAAGCGCCTTGGTTTTGCGACATATGGCAAGCGCGTCGGCGATGCCCTAATTGCGCTGCAACTCCTTGAACTGCCGGAAGGCAGGCGTCGGATCCGTGAGGGCTTGAGCGACTGGCTGCGCTGGCTGCGGCCTTTGAGGCTGGCGCCGGAACGCGATCCGGCGCTCGAGTGTTTTCGGCTGCTTACTCGTGGCCAACCTGACGGCGGCCACACCGCGCTGTGGTTGCGCCTCGCCGCGGATCCCCGGCCGGAATACCTGACGGTGGCACTCGCGGGATTGCAGTTATTGCCAAACCGGGACGACGCTGAAACGAACCAGACACTGATGCTGCATGCCCTGTTACGCCACTCGGTGAAGAGGCACCACGAGCCTCGCGGGGCACGCACGCTCTTCACGCGGCACTTTGCGGCCCTGCAGGGGCTTTTTCCACGTGCTCCCCAACACTGGAACCGGGTTCTGGAGGAAGCTCTAGAGGATTTCCTGAACTACACCAACGAGCAGGTAGCGATGGACCTAGCCGACACCTTGCGGACGACAAGGCTGGCCGGACACGGTAAGTCATCAACCGGAAGGACGGCGGCTGTTATGCCGGTAACACAAGAAGAATGGAGCGATCTACAGTCGCGCATTCTCAGTTTCAAGCATCCTCCGGAGGCGCTTTCCGGACGGCTGTTCGAGATTCTGGAGCAGAACCACGACTACGCCACAGCCACGGGAGTGAGTCATTTCTTTGTCCGTACTTTGCACAAACTGGGCCACAGGCTGCTGGAGAACTACCAGCTCGTTGAGACTGACATGAGTCGATTCGGACTCATGATCGAACGTGCTCTGGTCTGGGAGCCTTCGAATCCGTACTGCTGGATGCTCTGGGCACATTGGTTCCGGGATCAGGGCCAACGCGACGCGCACGAGGCGACGTTGCGCGAGACGTTGCGACTATTCCCCAGTAACCTCGATGCACAGATCGAGCTGGCGCGTCTGCTGATCATCCATGGGGAGGATGGTTGGGACGAGGCCGAGCACTGGCTGAAGCAAGCAAGGGAGCAAGACTCGGATGGCGGTCGCTCACAGGAGGACATGGACCATCTGCTGAACTTACGTCGTCGCAGGGACGAGCTTGTAGAGTCTCTCGAACGGAATCCCGACGACAGGGTTTCGCGGCGATCCCTCGATCGGTTGCGGTCAGGCATATTCATCGGCACTGCTGCCAAAGCGGTTGGCGATGGTCGAGATACCGAGATCAAAGAGGCGATCAGTGGTGAGGGAGAACGAATACGGATCTCCGACGCTGTGTACGAACTCTGCCGCCGCGGCACCCTCGCATGCGAGTTCAGTCGGGCTCAAATCGCTAAGGCTCAGGGGCGAATTTCACCGACGAATTCAATCAAGCAGGAAGCCAAGAGAGGCGACCCGTTGGCCGGCTTCTATTCGCAATGGCTGCTGCCGGAGGAGACGCCGGAGTGTCCTCCCCACGCTTGGGCGTGGAACGCATGTCGGCATTGGCAGGACTCGGCGAGCGTCGATCGCTGGCGGCATCTGGCGACCAACTTTCCCGAGGCTATCCCGGAGACGGAGTTCCTACGCGTCCTATCCGCAACGGACGACGACGATCAGGCTGCCAAGCACTGGCGCGTTCGCTATGGATCCGACAATGGGACGGCATTTCGCGCCGTGGACGTCTATATGCGCCGAGCGCACAAACGACTGGCTTCCGCGGGTCCGAGCGAACGACAGGAGATCGCCGTCGCCGTGATGGCATGCGCAGCGGCGGACGCTTCCGAACTCACAGCGGGCCGGGCTGCTTGAGGCGTTACACCGCCTGCGAAGCCGCGATCGACCGGGCGCGCACATCAATGCCAGGGGAGGTAACGACAAAGTGAATCAAACTACCGTGTCGAACGGGAATGGCGAGCCGCCTGAACTTCTGGTGCGCCAGGAGGAACTGATTCTGGATGTAACCGAAAGACTCACCGAGGCACTCGACAACGCCGGGATCACGAAGGCGGAGTTGGCGGAGCGCCTTGGAAAGAGCCTCGGGTTCGTCTCACAGGTATTCGGTGGCGGAAGGACCCACGTTGCAGTTCGTGCCCGACGGCGAGCCGGTGGAGCGAATGGCCGACCACGGCGCGGATGGGGCGGTCTCTGTGCTGCAGGGACGCACCCCGGCCGACCTCGTCAATCGCGAGGTGCTCCGCTGAGCACGCGTTCTGTCAGGACAGGTTCGCGAGCGGGTCGTCGATCTCGATCCGGTCCGCGCGGCGGGCGCTGGCGATGGCGGCGTGGCACATCGCCAGGCTCTTGATATTGTCCGCGTAGCTGGTGTCGGACTCGCGGCCGGCTGCCCGCGCCGCGAAACATCTCGTCCAGGCATCCGGGGTGGCCGGTGTTGCCGGTGTAGGTGGCGGCTACCTCCCGAGGTTCAGCCTCCTGCAACGAGACCACGGGGGCGTTCTCGCCGTCCCAGGTGAGCGTGCCGAGTTCGCCGACCATCCTCCAGGCGGCCGGCCACTCGGTGATCTGCCCGCTGGCGCACCAGCAGCCGCGGTAGGTGAACACCAGGCCGTCCGTCATCTCGAAGATCGCCGAGGCGCCGGCGACGTGCCGGTACCAGGACCGGGTACTTACAGCAGAAAGGCGTAGAGGCGGGCGCGCACCAGCTCGAAGTGGACGCGAACCGGCCGGCCGCGCAGCCCGTCGAGCGGAACGACCGCGGCGTCGACCGAGTCGCCCTCGAACCGGGCGGGATCGCCCAGCGGACGGCCTTCCTCGTCCTCGACCCGAACCACGATGGAGCCGCCCCGCTCCGTGGCGGCGTTGATGCGCAGCGCCGGCTGGCCGACGCGGAGCAGGCCGGTGGTGAGGGTGCCTTCGACATCGTCGGGCTCGGCGTGGGCGACGCGATAGGCCCCGCCGCGCGCCAGGGCGGGCAGGTAGCGGGTCGCCCGGCCGTCGGCCAAGTGTCCCTCCCAGGTCGAGAAGTACGATGCGAGCGCGTGGCTTGGCCGGCGGTCGCGCAGGTCGGCGGCGTCCCGAAAATCGCCGGCCATGATGCCGTAGCCGTTGTGCCGGGTGTTGACGCCCACGTAGGCGTACAGCCACTCGCCGTCCCGCTCCACGTAGCGGTACCGGTCGCGCAGCATGCCGCAGTCGAACGAACCGCCCGGCCCGCGGTCGACCAGCGGCCGGCGTCCGTCCTGGAAGCGGTGGAAGTGCAACAGGTCCCGCGTCCAGATCAGCTCCGGGTCCTGCGTCTGCTCGATCCCGTGGTGGAGCAGGACGGAGCCCAAGTACAGCGTGCGGTCGGCGAACGCCTGGTTGATCTTGCCGTCGAGCTTGTCCAGCACCGGCCTGCCGCCGGCGTCGCCCGACGTGCCGAAGCGCTGCAGCAGGCCCATCGCGTAGAACTGCGTGCCGGTGTGGTCGAACTCGTCCGGCCCCAGCGCGAAGCGCCGGTGGTAGGTCTGGCCGTCGTCCGTCCACATCACCCCCAGGCAGCGCAGGCACATGTGCATGTTGTCGCACTCCGCGCCGTGCGGGGGGTAGGCCGGCGATCCCGGCCGGAAGTACCAGAACAGCCGGGGCCGTGTTCCCACGCGCTCGACGTGGCAGCGCATCGACTCGGTGGTGTGCATGAGGTCCATGCCGATCCCGAGGTACAACACCGGCTCGCGGCTCAGGACCAGGTACTCGTCGCCGCGCTTCTGGAACGGCCAGAACTCGCCCGGCCGCGGACGGAAGGCGCCGTCCTCAGGCGCGGTCGCATCGTCCATGACGCCCAGGCCGTCCTGGCGCAGGCCCGGCGCCTCGTCGCGTTCGGCCGCTGACAGCGTGGCCGCCGACTCGCCGATCCGCAGGCTCTTGCACGCGAACGGAAACCGGCCCTTGCCGGAGGCGATGAACACGTGGTCCAGGTCGACGGGGCCGTCGCGGCGCTCGTCGTAGAACCGGAAGGTGGCGTGCTCGATGTCGTGCTCCAGCTCACGGTCGCGCGGCGTGCGTGGGCCCCGTTCGTCGCTGAGAATGTTGTTGGCGGTGCTGCCGGCGTACGCCACCGCGCCGAGCGCGGGGCGCGTCCAGGCGCGGCCGTCGCCGCTCACCGCCAGCATGCGCAGTCCGGCGCGGGTCTCGTGGTCGTGGAGGCGGTCGGCGGCCACCAGGAAGTTCTCGTACTCGGCCTCCCAGCGGCCTGCGTCCTCGTTCCACGCCAGTGAGGTGAACTGCAGGCCCTCCTCCTCGTGCGGGGCGGAGCCGTCCACCACCGGCGCCGGCGGGCGCTCGAACGCATCGGGTACGAACCGCACGCCGCGCACCGCGTCGAAGCACCAACCGTCGACCAGCACTTCCGGGTGGCCTGCCAGATCCCGCACCGCGGGGCACGGGGCGGTCAGGGGCGCCTGCTTCCAGAACTTGCGAACGCAGAACGGCCCCGCCGGACTGTCGCCGACCAGGACGCGCAGGCGGATCCAGTACTCGCCGTCGGGCCACCCGTCGATCGGGAATGCCTGCTCCCGGCCGCCGTGGGTGAGGCTGAGTCGCCAGGGGCCGGCGAGCGGCTCGGAGCCCTCGCGGGCCGTGACGTCCACGCTCACGTGGCAGCGGGTGACGCGGTGGCGGCGGATGCGGGCGGTGAAGCGCGCCTCGGGCTCGTCCGTGTAGAGCGCCTGCCGCGGCGCGCACTCGATGATCTGCGGGGCGGCGTCGACGGCGATCACGTAGCGGTGGTCTCGTGGGAAGAAATCGCTCGGGTCGATCTCAAGGGTGCCCGTGGCCACGGTGCGTCCGCCGGCCGCGACTTCGGCGGCGAAGCGGTAGGCGCCCATCTCCCACGCGCCGTTCCAGGTGCCGTGCGAGGGGTCGTAGCGGCCGTCGTCGATCATGGGATAGAGGATGGCCAGCTCGACGGCGCCGTCGCGGACCTGGATCCGGTCGGCGCCCACGGTCAACTCCTGGCGGTAGCCCTGCGGTTGGATCACCGTGACGCGCGCCGTGAGCCGTCGGTCCGGCACCGTTCCGGCGTGGTCGAGGATCAGCCGCTTCCAGTGGAAGTCCTCGTGTAACAGCCGCATGCCCGCTCCTCCCTACAGGCGCCAGAGCCCCGGCAGGTCACCCTGGTAGGTGATGCGCCCGTAGTAGATGCCCTGCGGCGCCTTCCACTCGTCGCGGAGCGGGGGGAAGCCGTAGGCGCTCGCCACTCTGGCCCCTTCGGCCGGATCGGCGTAGGTGTGGTGGACGTTGCGGGTGCGCACGCGCCACACCACCCACTGCACGCGTCCGCCGGCGTGCGGGAGCAGCTTGCCCATGTCGGCCACCGGATCGGTCTCGCGCGGCAACGTGCCGGTGGCCACGCAGTCGAAGACCTCGCGCCGGTGGGATGGCCGGAGCGTGCGTGGGTCAAGGTCCCAGAGGTACAGCGGGTTGCGGCCCAAGCCGTAGGGGGAGGCGTGCGGGTCGCCGCTGAGGAGCCTGAGGACGCCGTCGGGACAGCGGTACAGGGTACGCGGGCTTGGTGGTCGGCGGATCGGCGGCCAGGGTCAGGTCGCCCGCGTCGGCGAATGGGTCGGCGGTACGGACCCAGCCGGTGGCGTGGGAGCCGTCCGGAGCCGCGGTACTGGCGCGTGTCGCGATGATCCATCCGTCAGCGGAACGCGCGATCGAGGCTTCGGAGTGCCGCCACGGGCCGGGACCGGCGACCAGTGGACCGGTGTCGGTCCAGCGGTAGACGCCCGCTCCGGCGTCGAAGCGGTACCGCAACGCCGCCACCCGGCCGCCGTCGAAGTGATTGACGTCCACCCACTGGCTGCCGTCGTCCGCGTATGGGACGGCCTGCGTGAACGTCTGGTTCATCCAGCGGACGTCCGCCGAGCAGAACCGGGCTCCGTGCCCGTATCCCTCCTGCCGCAACTCGGCGGCCGGCTGCACGACCTCGATGTCGTCCTCGCGATCGTTCAGGCGGAACTGCGCCCACTGCACGCCCTGCGTTCGCTCCCACAGATCGTGGTCGCGGGACACCGTGCCGGTGGCCGGATCGAACCGCCCCATCGCCTTGATACGCCACTTGGCCACGAACAGGCCGGCGTGGACGGGTTCCCGTCCGTCGATGACGGCGCCCTTGGGCAGGCCGAACAGCACCGGGTGGCCGTGCTGGCGGACGGACGGGGTGCCGTCGCCGGTGGCGTCCCAGTCGTCGGTCGCGGCGGCCAGCACGCCCTCGCGTACCAGCTCGCCGTCCGGCGCGCCGCGGCGGAGCTGGTAGACGATCGACCGGTCGTCGTCGACCGCGCGCCAGCCGCGGGTGGCGTACAGCAGCAGCCACGTGCGCCTGCTGGCCTGCAGCCCGTTCGGATGCGCCGGGAACACGTCGTCCGCCCGGCGCTCGCCCGGCAGCGAGCACTCGTGGATCAGGCAACCGAGCGGTTCGACCTTCACGGCGGCGATGATACTCTCCCGCCGGCAGCCGGAACATGATCAGTGCAGCGATTCAGCGGATGGTCGGGATCGGAGGGATCCTGAGAAGCGGTCTCCTCGTGGCGATGGCGACGATCGCCGCGGCGGCGCTCCCCGCCGACGAGCTTCCGACGGCTTCACCGGAGGAGGTGGGGATGTCGAGCGAGCGCCTGCTGGAGATCGATGCCGCCGTGCAGCGCCACGTCGACGCCGGCAAGCTGCAGGGTGCGGTCACGGCGGTGGCTCGGCGCGGGAAGGTCGTCCACTTCAAGGCGTACGGCTTGATGGATGTCGAGCGCGGCCGGGCCATGCAGGAAGATGCGATCTTTCGCATGGCTTCCTCGTCCAAGCCCGTGCTCGGCGTGGCGGCGATGATCCTGATCGAGGAGGGGCTCCTGCAGCCGACCGACGAGGTCGCAGCGTACCTGCCCGAGTTCAGGGACATGCAGGTCGCCGTGCTCGATGAGCCCGCGGACCGGGACGTCAGCCCCCGGTACGTGGCGAAGGGCAAGGTGCCCGACCATCGCCTGATGCCGGCGGAGCGGGCCATTACCATCCATCACCTGCTGACGCATACCTCCGGGCTGGCCAGCGAAGGCCTGGGTTCGGCGGTCGCCGTGCTGCCGGAGCAGGACCCGGAGGCAACCCTGGCGAGCCGCGTACCGCTCTACGCCGGCATGCCGCTGGACTTTCAACCGGGCACGCGCTGGGCCTACAGCGCGCGTGTGGGCCACGACGTGGTCGCGCGCGTCATCGAGATCGTGTCCGGGCTGCCTTACGACGAATTCGTGCGCACCAGGATCTTCGAGCCGCTCGGCATGACCGACACGCACTTCCATCTGCCGCCGGAGAAGGAAGCCAGGCGGGTGGTCATTCACGGTCTCGATGCCAAGGCGAAGGGCTGGCATCAGCCGACCCGCTACGTCTCGGCCTCCGGCGGGCTCTCCAGCACCGCCGGAGATTACCTTCGCTTCGAGCAGATGCTGGCCCACGGCGGCATCCTGTTCGGGAGTCGGATCCTCAGCCCGCGGTCCGTCGCGGCCATGGCACGCAACCAGGTCGGTGAGCTCTTCGGGCAGAACGGCAAACAGTCGGGCTGGGGGTTCGGCTACGCCGTGGCGGTCCTGCTGGACCCGGACGCCGCGAAGAGCGGCCGCGGACGCGGGTCCTTCGGCTGGGGCGGGGCGTTCGGCACGACGACCTGGACCGACCCCGAGCTGGAGATCGCGGCGGTGCTGATGGTGCAGCAGGGCAGCGAGCGCGTGGTCCGCGACTTCGAGAGCGCCATCCGCGCTGCGGTCATCGACTGACGCGGCGGGCAGGGGGAGCCATGAAACGCATGATCATCGACTGCGATCCCGGGCACGACGACGCGATCGCGCTGGTACTCGCGCACCGGCACGCACAGGTCGACGGCATCACCACCGTGAGCGGCAACGTGCCGCTGTCGGCCACGACGGCCAACGCGCTGCTGCTCACCGCGTTGCTCGGCGTCGACACGCCCGTGCACGCGGGAGCGGCGCGGCCGCTGGTGGGCGAGCCGCAGCACGCCCCGCACGTGCACGGCGAGTCCGGCCTGGGCGACGTGACCCGCATGGCGCACGACAGGGTGGTGGATAGTGACGACGGGGTCGGGTTCCTGCTGGACGCCGCCGCTCCCGACGTGTGGGTCGTCGCCCTGGGACCGCTGACCAACGTCGCGCTGGCGATCGAGCGCGATCCCGGATGGGTGAAGCGGATCGCCGGCATCGCCCTCATGGGTGGCAGCACCGACGTCGGCAACGTGACGCGGGTGGCGGAGTTCAACGTATACGCCGATCCGGAAGCGGCCGAGCGGGTATTCCGCTCCGGGGCGGACATCACCATGTGCGGCCTCAACCTCACCCACCAGGTCATGACGACCGACGCGGTGGCGGAGCGGCTGCGCTCAGCCGGAACGGCAGTGGCGAGGTTCGCCGCGGAGGTGTTCGACGACCTGCACGGACGGATCTCGACCCTGACCGGCTTCCGCGAAGCGGCCCTGCACGACCCCTGTGCCGTGCTGGCGGTGACCCACCCGGAGCTGATCGAGACCGAGCCGCGCGCGGTCAGCGTCGAGCTGGACGGCACGCTCACCCGCGGCATGACGGTCGTCGACCAGCGCCGCGGGCTGCGCGGCGACCCGGCCAACGCCAAGGTCGGCTACCGGATCGACGCGGAACAAGCCCTGCGCGTGGTTCTGGAGTCGCTGGGAGTGGAGCCGCCGTCGGGCTGACCGGTCGGAGCGTCAGGAGCCGGTCGTCAGCGGTGTGATGTCGCTCCAGCCATAGGCAACTTCGGTCAGCTCCGTGCCGCCGATCGTGATCGTCTCCACTCGGACCTCCTCGCCGCCCAGCGCCTCGTAGAAATTCCGGGACGGATTGTCCGTGAGGACCCAGGTGAGCATGGAGTGCCACCCCCGGGAGAGGAACCACGAGCAGAGCGCCGCGACCAGCCTCCGTCCCACTCCCTGCCGCTGGCCGGACTCGAAGAGGTAGATCGCGTAGAGCTCCGCCGAGTACTCGGGGGCGGGACTCGCCTCCGGTGCGTCGGCGTCGACCTGCGGATCGTCCGAGCACGACGAGGTGCCGCTCGCCGATGGGGCGCCGCTCCGCTCCGGTCCGCCGGAGGCGAACCCGATGATCCGCCCGTCCTGGTCCTCGGCTACGAAGGCGATCTGGCGCCGATCCGCAAGGAGACGGTTCCAGCGCTCCTCCCGTTCGTCGTAATCCAGACCGGCGAGGTGGTCCGCAGGAACGATGCCGGCATAGGTGGATCGCCAGCTTTCGATGTGGACCTGAGCGATCCCGCGGGCGTCCGATTCGGCCGCCGGCCGTATGCGGATCTGCTGTGGCTCCATGGGAAACCATAGCACCTGAATCGGTGGCGAACCAGGCGTACCGTGGTGCGCTGAGGAGCCGAGCCTTGATCTGCATAAAACTTGATGCCAACGTGTGGAAGGTCGTGGAGTTCGAGTACGATGCGGCGAAGTCGCGCACGAACGCGGACAAGCACGGCGTTGACTTCGAACGGGCTCAGCATCTGTGGCAAGACGCCGGACTTCTGATCTTGCCCGCAAGATCGGAGACCGAACCTCGGCTTCTTGCGGTCGGAAGGATCAAGGATCATCACTACACCGCCGTCTTCACTGAACGCGCCGGCAAGGTGCGATTGATCAGTGTTCGGCGGTCTCGCATGGAGGAGAGGGACCTGTATGAACGCAACCAATAGCGAGAATCTGGAACAGCGATTCGATGCGGGTGAATCGGTTCTCGATTACTTCGACACGGATGTCGTTTTGACCGTCGACCGGTTGGCGGATCTGGCGAAGATTCTCAACATGTCTGCGCTCTCTCGTGAGGCGGGCATCAACATCCAGACCCTGCAAGCCAAGATACGGAGACGCACACCGCTGTCGGGAAGCGAGACGCGGCAGATCGTCCGCGCTCTCAAGCGTCACCACCTGGTAACGATCGAGTGAATGGTATCGGGGCAGCACCAACTGCCCTGCGCCCCGAGCTGCAGGAGCAGAGTGAATGAAGGACTACGGGGTGGATCTCATCCCTCGAAAGAAGCTGTTCGGAAATCCGGAGCGTACCGCGGTCACGTTGAGCCACGACGGCGCGCGGGTCGCCTGGCTGGCGCCCGTCGACGGCGTGCTCAACGTCTGGGTGGCGCCGGTGGACGCGATCGGAGATGCGAAGCCGGTCACCCGCGATCGCGGCAGGGGCATCAGAGGCTACTCCTGGAGCTACCGGCCGGGATACATCCTCTACGGTCAGGACCGGGACGGCGACGAGAACTGGCACGGCTACGCCGTCGATATCGATACCGGACAGACGCGCGACCTCACTCCGTACGATGGCGTTCAGGCAATCCATCACGGCTTTTCGGACCGGTTTCCGCAGGAGGTGCTGATCGCGATCAATCGGCGGGATCCGCAGTATCACGATCTCTATCGCGTCGACATCGTGACAGGAGCGTCGGAGCTCATCGTCGAGAATGACCTCGGAGCCGCTGGATTCGTGACGGACCACGACTTCAATCCTCGGCTCGCGACCGTGATCCCACCGGACGGGGGCGTGCAGATCCTGTCTCGATCCGGGTCCGGGGAGTGGGAGCCGTTCATGACGATCGGCCCCGAGGACGACGTGACGACGGGTCCGCTCCACTTCGATGACACCGGCAGAGTGCTGTACCTGCGCGACAGCCGCGGCCGGGACACGGCGGCGCTGATGGCCCTGGACATGGAGACCGGCGCAGTGGAGGAGATGGCGTCGGACGCGAGGGCGGACACCTCCGACGTGATCAGCCATCCGGCAACCCACCGGCCGCAGGCGGTCGCGTTCGAGCATGAGCGCGTCTCATGGACGGTGCTGGACGAGTCGGTCGCGGCCGACTTCGAGCGGCTCGCGGACGGCGACCGGGGCGAATTCCATGCGATCTCCCGGTCGCTCGACGATCGGACCTGGATCGTCGCCTACGACCGTGCCGACGGCCCCGAGGCGTACTACCGGTATGACCGGGAGTCGGGCAGTCTGGAGTACCTGTTCTCCAACCGCCCGGAGCTCGAGGAAACAGCTCTGGCACCCATGCACTCCATGGTTGTTCGGTCGCGGGATCAGCTCGACATCGTGTCCTACTACAGCCTTCCCGTTGGCTCGAGGAAGGACGGCGGGGACCGCCCGACGGAGCCGCTGCCGACGGTCCTCTGGGTCCACGGCGGCCCGTGGGCGCGGGACAGTTGGGGCTACGATCCCGTGCACCAGCTCATGACCAACCGCGGCTACGCCACGGTCAGCGTGAACTATCGCGGCTCGATGGGCTTCGGCAAGGCGTTCGTGAACGCTGCCAACGGCGAGTGGGCGGGCAGGATGCACGACGACCTGATCGATGTGGTCGAGTGGGCGGTGGACCAGGGGATCGCCGACCGCGACCGCATCGCCATCATGGGCGGCAGTTACGGCGGATACGCGACCCTGGTGGGTCTGACCTTCACGCCGGAGGTGTTCGCCTGCGGGGTCGACCTGGTCGGGCCGTCCAATCTGAACACCGTGCTCGAGTCCGTGCCTCCGTACTGGAAGCCGATGCTGGGGATGCTGCGCACCCGGGTCGGCGACAACTCAACCCCGGAGGGCCGGCGCTTCCTGGCCGAGCGCTCGCCCTTGTCGCGCGTCGACCGCATCGTCCGGCCGCTGCTGATCGGGCAGGGCGCCAACGACCCGCGGGTCAAGCAGGCCGAGTCCGACCAGATCGTGGCCGCCATGACCGAGCGCGGCATACCGGTCACCTACCTGCTGTACCCCGACGAGGGCCACGGCTTCGCGCGGCCGGAGAACAACCTGTCCTTCATGGCCGTGGCCGAGGCGTTCCTGGCGCGCTGCTTGGGCGGCCGGCACGAGCCGGTCGGCGACGACTTCGAAGGCTCGTCGATCCAGGTGAAGGCCGGCGCGGAAGAGGTCCCGGGCCTGCGCGACCCGTGAGCGTAGCGAACCTCACTCGAAGAGCGATCGAACCGCTGACCGACATTGAGATCGGGCCGGCGATCGCCGCACTGCCGAAGGTCGATATCCATCTGCATTCGGAAGCGGGTCCACGTCTGGAGCAGGTGATGGCGGAGCGGTCTGGAGCGCCGGTGACCGACTGGCGCGCGCACGCGCGCGAGCTGATGCGCAATCTGCCTCCGGGCATCCCGCGGCTGGAAACATGGGGACCCGATCTGCCGCTTCCCCGCGCCACGGTCGACGAGCTGGACCGGCCCCCGAGCAACTTCAAAGCGCGGGTCGCGCATATCCTGGTCGAGGCCGCCACGGACGGGGCGGTCCTGGTGGAGGTCCTGTTCGGAGCATCGACCGTCCTGCGCGAGGATTTCCTGGATCTCTTCGGCGAGGCGGTGGCAGAGGTGCGGGAACGGTTCCCGAACCTGCATGCGGTGCCCTTGGTCGCCGCCAAGACGACCGAAGAGTGGGCCGCGACGCTGCTGCCGCGCTGCATCGCGGGCGCCCGGCGCGGCTTGGCCGGGATCAATATCATTCCGTTGACGTACGATCGGCCGGCGGACTGGTCCGTGGTGTGTGGCTGGGCGCAAGGCGCGCGGGATGCCGGACTGGGAATCGCCGCACACGCGGGCGAGTTCGGCGCGCTGCACCTGGCGGAGGCGCTTGAAGTCCCGGGCCTGACGCGAATCGGCCATGCCGTCGGCGCCGGCTCTGATCCGCGCCTGCTCGACCGCATCGCCGAGCGCGGCGTCACCATCGAGTGTCCGGTTTCCTGCAACGTGGTCCTCGGGGCGGTGGCGAGCTACGAGGACCACCCGATTCGCCGGTTCGTAGAGTGGGGGATTCCGGTGGCGATCTGTTCCGACGACCCGGTACGGGCCTGCACGTCGATCGGGCGTGAGTATGCGATCGCGTCGCGATTGGGTTTCTCTCCGCCCGAGTTGCGGGAGTTCACGGCGAACGCCGTGCGGGCATCGTTCTGCAGCCGGGAGGTCCGCGGCCGGCTGCTGCGTCTCCTGTCGGACTCCGCTACCATGGAGGCATGATCGACGTTCGCGAGGCCAAAGAGCTGTTCCAAGGACCCATGGTGTCGGTGGCGACGCCCTTCACCCCTCGCTTCGACCTGGATCTCGATGCGCTACGGGACAACATCGAGTTCATGCTCGACCGCGGGATGGCGACCGGGAAGGGGGTGCTGCTGGTCGCCGCCGCGGGCGGCGAGTTCCCGATGCTCTCGATGGAGGAGCGCAAGGAGGTCATCCGCGCCAGCGTCGACGCGGCGGCCGGTCGCATCCCCGTCGCCGCCAGCATCCAGTTCGACGGCACGCGGGAGATCATCGAGCTGGCGCACTACGCCCACCGGGTTGGCGCCAGTCTCGGGCAACTCTCGGCCCCCTCGTATTATCCGCCGCCGGCGCAGGACATCTACGATCTGTTCGAGGCGGTCAGCGAGGAAACCGAGCTGCCGATCATGATCTACAACAACTGGTGGACGACGCCGAACATGAACGTCGACACGGTTGACCGCCTGGCGCGGCTGCCCGGCGTCGTCGCGCTCAAGTGGTCGTCATCGTCCATGGGCGAGTACACCGCAGGACTGCACCGGTTCGCCGATCGCCTGGCGATCATCGACAACCTGGGCATGGCGGTGTGGGCGCACCTGCTCGGTGCCGTCGGCTTCATCACGCATCAGAGCAATTTCTGGCCCGAGTACCCGCTGTCGCTCTGGGAGCTCCTGGAGCGCAAGGACTACGACGCGGCGGTCACCCGGCTCGCCGGCTTCAGTTGGCCCTGGGACGAGTGGACGCACAAGGTGTGCCAGGAGACCGAAGGCGAGGGGCCGTTCATCAAGGCGGCCATGGAAGAGGTCGGATTGGCAGCCGGCCCGCCGCGTCCGCCGGCCCGCCCGGTGAGCGCGGACCTCCGGCAGGAGCTCCGAAGGTTGTTCGCCGATTCCGGAGTCCCACGGGCAGAGTGAGCATGTCCTGTAAAACATACGTTCGTATCGAGGAAGTCGTCGCTCGGCACCTGGAACGACTCGCGCGCGTCGTATCCGGATAGGCTATGCCGTGGCCGGCTCCTTCACTCTTCGAGTGAGGTTCGCTCCGCTCACGCTGGCGGTGACCGGCTCGAACTGACGCGCCACCACCCAGTCCGGGCGCGGGTTTTCGACGCCGGCCGGCACGTTGTCGATCGCCGCGAAGGCGTAGATCAGGCTGTAGCGCTTCGCGGGCGACAGGTTGTGGTTGGAGCCGTGCACGATCCGGCAGTCGAAGAAGCAGACGTCGCCGGCGTCGCCCTCGATCGGGATGATCATCGCCTCGTCGGTGATGTGCTCGCGCAGCGCCGCGGGCGTGATGCACCACTGCTTGTAACTGGTGGTGACCTCGTCGCTGTAGTGATCCAGCACCCCCCAGCGATGCGAGCCCCGTATCAGCATCACGCAGCCGTTCGCGCTCGTGTTCGGTCCGAGCATCACCAGCGCCGATGCCATGCGGTCGTCGACGCCGTCGTAGCGCCAGTAGCCGTAGTCCTGGTGCCAGAGCCACACCGTGCCCTCGAACGACTCCTTGTAGTTCAGCTTGCTGTGGAAGACGTACGCGTCGTCTCCGAAGATCTGCTTGACCGGCCCGGCGATCGGCTCCGACCGGCAGAGGTCGCGGAACGGCTCGATGCTGCGGTGCGCGCAGAACACCGAGCGCACCGGGCCGCTCTTCTCCCGCACCACGTGCACCTCCGGCGGGTTGACCGCGTCCTGTGCCATCGCCGCGTCCGCCGCGGCGCGCAGCTCCTCGAGCCGGTCCGGCGGGATCACGCCCCGCTGCACCAGGAATCCGTCCTCGCGGTAGGTGGCGAGTTGTCGTTCCGTCCACATGTTCACGCCTCCAGGGGTTTGAGGTCCGCCAGCATCGTCGGGATCAGCTCGGCGACGGTGGGGTGAATATGCACCGCCCGCCCGATCACGGTATACGGCGCCTTGGCGTACATCACGTCCAGGATCGAGTGGATGACCTCGTCGCCGCCGACGCCGAGGATGGCCGCGCCCAGGATCCGTTCGGTCTCGGCGTCTACCAGCACCTTCATGAAGCCCTGCGTCTCGCCCTTCTCCACGGCGCGGCCGACGCGCGTCATCGCCCGCGTGGCGATCAGGGCCGGGCGGCCCGATTCCCGGACCTGCTGCTCGGTCATGCCGACGCGGCCGAGCGGCGGGTCGACGTAGAGCGCGTAGCAGTCGATGCGGTCCGTGACGCTGCGCGGGTCGTCGTGCAGGAGGTTGGCGGCGACGATCTCGTAGTCGTTGTAGGCGGTGTGCGTAAAGGCGCCGCGGCCATTGCACTCGCCCAGCGCCCACACGCCGGGGACGGCGGTCTGCAGCCGGTCGTCCACGGGGATCAGGCCTCGCCGGTCGACCTCGATGCCGGCGGCGTCCAATCCCAGGTCGTCGGTGTTGGGGCGCCGGCCGACCGCCAGCAGCAGGTGCGATCCGACCACGCTCGGTTCCCCGGATGTGCAGTCCAGCGTGGCGGTGACCGCGTCGCCGTCCCGCCCCACGTCCAGGCACTTCGCGTTCAGGCGCACGTTCACGCCCTCGGCTTCCAGGATCCCGGTCACCGCCGCGGAGACGTCCGGGGACTCCCGCTTGATCAGGCGGTCGCCGGTGTCGATGAGCGTCACTTCGCTGCCGAAGCGGCGGTACATCTGCGCGAACTCCAGCCCGATGTAGCCGCCGCCGACGATGACCAGGTGCTCGGGCAGGACCTCCAGCTCCATGACGGTCGAGTTGGTCAGGTAGTCGACCCGGTCGAGCCCGGCGAACGGCGGCACGAACGCGCGCGCTCCCACGTTGATGAAGACCCGCTCGGCTTCCAGCAGGTCGTCGCCCACGCGGACCCGGTGAGCGGCCTCGAAGCGGGCGTGCCCCTGCCAGACCGTGCAGTTGGCGAGCGACCGCAGCCAGCGCTCGACGCCGACCTCGGACTTGCGCGCGATCGCGTCCTTGCGCGCCTTCACGCGCGCCATGTCGACGCGCACGGGGCCGTCGATCACGACGCCGAAGTCGGCGGCCCGCCGCGCCACGTGCGCGGCGCGGGCGCTGGCCACCAGCGCCTTGGTGGGGATGCAGCCCACGTTGACGCAGGTGCCGCCGAAGCGGTGGCGCTCGACGATGGCGGTGTCCATGCCGGCGCCGGCCAGCGCCGCGGCAAGGCTGGGGCCGGCCTGGCCGGTGCCGATGACGATGGCGTCGTAGGTCAGGGTCATGGCCGGCTCAGATCCAGCCGTGGCGGATGGAGACCGGCACGCCGGCGCGCTGGGTCTCCCAGGCCGGTCCGGCGGACAGCATGACCTCGCGCCCGGTGAGCGCCGACTCCTCGGCGGCGAACAGGATCTCCATGATGTGGCGCGTCCACTGGCCGTGCGCCGGCGGCTCGATGTTCAGCCGGATCGCCTCCACGAACGCCCGCCACTGTTCGGTCATGCCGGCCGGGGGCGTCTGGAACGGTACGTCCGTCCACTGGTTGTCCTTGCCGATCTGCACCGAGCCGCTGGAGAAGCGCAGCGACCCCTGCGTGCCGTACATGATGCAGTCGTGCGTGGGCGCGCCGTCGGCGTAGGCCACGGCGATGGCGATGCCGGCCGCGCCGTTCTTGTAGCGGATGAAGACCGTGGACGTGTCGTCGGCCGCCTGGTAGTGGGCGCGGGTGCCGATCGCCGCCGACACCGACAACGCCTGTGAGGCCATCACCCAGGTCAGCCGGTCGACGACGTGCACGCCGTTGGTCATCCACATGCCGCCGCCGTGGAAGCGGCTGCGGTACTGCGGCCGGCGCGTGGCGTGGTTCCAGTTCTTGCACATGTAGCTGACGGCGGTGACCACCGGTCCGATCTCGCCCGAGTCCAGGATCTCCTTGGCCTTCATCGCCGGCCCGCCGAAGTGCTGGGTCAGGCCGACCATCAGCTTCACGCCGGCCTCTTCGGCCGCCGCGACCATCTCGTCGCACTGCTGGAGGTTGAGCGCCATCGGCTTCTCCACCATCACGTGCTTGCCGGCGCGGCAGGCATCCACGGTGAGCCGGTGGTGGAGCTGGTGCCCGAGGGTGATGGCGACCGCCTCGACCTCGTCGTCGGCCAGCAGCTCGGTATGCGAGGCGTAGCCCCTGGCGACGCCGTACTCCTTCATGACCCGGGCGCGCGGCTCTTCGAGCAGATCCGCGCACGCCACCACCTCGACGTCGTCGAGGGTCGCGATCGCTTGCAGGTGGGAGTTGCTGATCCCTCCCAGGCCGACGATCCCTACTTTCAACATCTGTTCCTCCTGCACGCGGCCAGTGCCGGCTGCGCCGCCAGTGTGACATACTCGTGCTCGGCGCGATGCGATTGATCCTGGAACAGATACGGACCGGCGGCGACCGGAACTTCGCCTACCTGGTCGGCGACCGCGAGGCCGGGGTGGCGGCGGTCGTCGACCCGTCCTTCGATCCCGCCGCTGTGGTCGAGCGGGCCACCGCCCAGGGCCTGACGGTACGCTCCGTCGTCAACACGCACGGACACGGCGACCACACCAACGGCAACGACGAGGCGCGCAGGCTCACCGGCGCGCCGCTCGTCGCCTTCGGCTCGAACGCCGACCAGCGCCTGGACGACGGCGGCGTGCTGGAGGTCGGTGCGTTGCGTCTGCGCGCGCTTTATACCCCCGGCCACGCCGACGACCACCTCGTGCTGTTCGAGCCGGACGAGCGGTTCGCCCTGACCGGTGACCTGTTGTTCGTGGGCAAGGTCGGCGGCACCTCCGGGCGCGAGGCGGCCCGCACGGAGTGGGACAGCCTGCACCGGCTGCTCGATGCCGCAGGCGACGACGTCACCGTCTGGCCCGGCCACGACTACGGCTGCCGGCCGGCGTCCACCATCGGCATGGAGCGGCGCACCAACCCGTTCCTGGGCTGCGGGGACTTCGAGGCGTTCTTCGATCTCAAGGAGCGCTGGCCGTCCTTCAAGGCCGAGCACGGCCTGCGCTGACGCGGACGGCGCCGCGCGCCGGGCAGGCGGCGCTCGCCCGGATCGGCAATCGAGTGCGTCACGGCCGCCACGCGTCGCGACCGCCGTATCGAACGTGAAGCACGTGGACCGTCGACCCCCTGATGGTGAAGAACGCCCGCCAGGGGGTGCCGCGACCAACGAGCAGGTGCCGGATCTCATCATCGAACGCATCGTTCTCGGGTGCCAGGGCATGGGACTCCGGCAACGAATCGAGGCTGAGGATTGGGTCACGGATCCTCTCAAGCCACCGTTCGGCGAATACGGGGTTTCTCGCGGACAGCCAGGCGTGAGCCTCGGTGATGTCGCGGGCCGCAGATGACGTGATGATGACCTCGTAGCGCTTCATTCCTCCTGAGCGCCGACCTCCTGAGCGCCGAATTGCGCGAAGAAGGCGGACGCCCGAACGCCGCGGCCGTCGCGAACGTGATCCAGCCCCCTGCGGATGCCGGCGACGGCGCTGGCGTACTCGAGCTGGTCCTGAAGGTCCTGCCACGCACGAGCGTCCATGACGACGAGCTCGGGCCGACCATTCACGGTCAACACCGATGGCCGACCGGTATCCTTCAGGCGGGACACGAAGCGAGCCGTATTGCGCTTGAACTCGGTGAGCGGCCGAATGTCTTGTGTGATGTCCATGTCATCCCCTTGAGGATTCTTATACGATGCTTATTCCATGCGAATCCAGGCAGGCACAAGGCAACCCGCCGCATTGCCACCGCCGGACATCCTCGGAATGCGAGCGGTGAGTCGTGCTACCGTAGACGGATGAGATACTCGTACGACCACGTCCACCTGCAGACCAACGACCTGGACGCCACGGTCGCCTGGTTCGAGCGCATGTTCGATGCGCGCCGGCTGTGGATCGGGGAGTTCAAGGGCACCAGGATCACCCACCTGGGGTTCCACGGCACCTTCGTCAATGTCTTCCACCGGCCGCCGACCAACCCGGACGTGACCCCGGAGGACGCGATCATCCATCACTTCGCCATGCGTCCCGACGATTTCGACGCCGCGATCGCAGACCTCAAGCGCCGCGGCGCCCGCTTCCACACCGAGCCGGCCGCCGTCGGCCCGCACCTGCGCGTGGCCTTCATCGAAGGGCCCGACAACCTGCGCGTGGAGATCATCGAGGGCGACCTGCCCGAGGGGACCGGCCTGGAGTAGCGCGAATTGTCCTTCACAGAAGGAGAATTCAGCCCTGATTGGTCACTGTGAGAGTGACAATCGCTCCGCGTGCGCTTGCGCGGGTGGATCGTTGATCCCGTTCCTGCCCCGGCGGTACTGTGGCGCGAGGTGAATTGCGGATGCCGCTCGATTTGACCGCCGACATGACCGCGTATCAGGAGCAGGGTTACCTCGTCATTCCCGAGGTCCTCGGGCCGGCCGAGGTGGATGCTGCCCAGCAGGAGATCGAGCGGCTGCACGATCTGGCGGCAGGCGAGGAGACGCCGCCGGGCGAGGCGACGTTCCAGTTCGAGCCGCACACCGACGTGCGCTCCGAGCACGGCCGCCCCGTGCTGCGCAAGATCGAGCGCACCGACCTGGTCTCCGATCTGTTCGCGGACATGGCCCGCAACCTGCGGATGGTGGCGGTCGTGTCCGAGATCCTCGGCCCGGAGCTGCTGCTGTTCCGATCGACGTTGATGCTGAAGCCGGCGCGCCACGGGTCGCAGCACGGGCTGCACCAGGACGTGGCCTACTGGCCCCTGGAGCCGCCGGACCTCGTGACGGTGAGCATCGCCATCTCGGCCAGCGACGCGGAGAACGGCTGTATCCACGTCATCCCCGGCAGCCACCGCTGGCCGGTCGGCGAGTGGGGGAACATCTCCCGCCGCGACGACGCCGCGCAGACCGACCGCGACGACGTGGACCTGTCACAGCTCCGCGACGTGCCCCTGCCTGCCGGCAGCGCCGTCCTGTTCCACAGCAACATCGTGCACGGCTCCGGACCCAACCACTCCGACCGGCCCCGGCACACCGCGCTGTACGCGTACTTTCCGCCCACGGCCCGCTACATGCCCGCAAAGCGCGACTCGCCGAGCAAGACGTACCCGGTCGTCGCCGGCCTGAACGGGCTGCCCAACGTCACCCTGGGAGTGGGCGAGAGCGCGCGGAGCGTCACACAGCGCGAGTAACGCGTTCGCGCGTATGCGTCGCCCACGGCCGCCAGACAGATGCGCGGGTTGACGCTCGGCTTCCCCGTGCTGTAGTTTTGCAAACCGGTCGCCAATGCCGCGGTCGGCTTTTTTGGGAATTATATACCTTTTACCCAAGGGCTCAGAAGGGTTATGCTCGGCCGTGCCGGACCAGCGGAGGTACGAGACCGAGAACCTTCCGCCCTTCACCTGAGCAAACGCGAGGCGCGAATCCGTGTCGTCTGGCCTCAGGAGTTGCCGACATGACAACTCTCAATGTGAAAGGATCGGCACACCGACTACCTGCGAAGACTCGCATCCAAGAGCGCGGCGGTTGCCGGATTGAAGCGATGAGGGTAAATTATCAAGAACAGCAAAAGAAACAGAGGGTTGCTACGAAGGTAGTCTGGCACTTCGTCATCATCTCCTCTTGACCGTGATTCGTGCAATAACGTCGTCCAGTCAGTTGGCATATTGGCGAAGCTAACGATGTTATTTCCCTTCTCGCTTCTCCACAAATAATACATCCATGGGTCCTTTGGTTTGAATCGCAAGAACGAAACGTGTGTGATCGCTTCCCATCTGTGCTTGAGCCCCTGCTTCCATAGTCTACGAGCAGCCATGCGAACGAGACTGTCGAGGCTATACGATGCTCCAGAGAAATTGTGTCTAATGGGTATTTCATCTAAATTAAGCATTCGTAAAACCGCGTAATCTCCGTCATAGTATGGGCTGGCGAGGGCCACGTCTTTTTCCTTCCTATACCGATTACGAGTACAGATAGCATCTATCAACGCGAAGATGAGATTGTCCGGGGTCGTGCCAGCAATGCTCAATCTAAATGCGAAGTACGTCGCAATGTAGGACGTGACAGCTCCTTCTCCCCAGAGAAATATGTGTCTCGCAAGCTTCAGCAGTAACAACTCAAACTTCCTCTCGTCACCTCTTTTCTCGCCAAGCAGACGCTTAATAACAATCACGGATGTTAGTCCGCAGAGGCGTGTACCACGAAGATGGACCACGAGCTTATCAGTAATAATATCTCCCTCTGTTAGCGTTCCTTTTTCCATGACTTCCTCAACAAGAAGTTCTATCGAATGATAAATGCGATCCGTGACCAAAGAAATAAACTCATCGAATAGTCGCCAGTCATCACCTGCCTTTTCAACTGCTGCCAAGACGTAGCTCAATCCGAGAACCAAGGCTGTCACTTCTGAATCATAATTCTCTGCGGCAACATACGTACTCGAAATAAACGCGACCAGAGCCAGTGCGCCGACAACCCTCGTTCTGCGGGCGCTTACTGAGCGCGTCGAATCAAGAGCGACATTCAGTATCTGCGCTTGGTAGAAGTCTGTAATGACTTCTATATTTACAGGAGAAGAAGGTTCCTGAGCGATGATACGAAGGAACGGACGGAGATCCTTGAAATCGTGCGGCCAAAACGCATGGCTGTGCCGGCGAGCCATCTCAAGAAGATCGCCACGGACCATCACTTCCAGTTGCCGACCTATCTGATTTCCGAAGCCAAGATTCAAGTCTTCTATCTCACGGATGACTTCTTCCGAAAGGTCGCCGTTGATAACTATTTTGCAATCGAAGTCTGCTGTACGCCCGTCGGGTATCGACGGGTGAACTACCTCATACGAAATAAGCTGCATTACCTGCGGCAACATCTCTCTCCACTTCGCTTGAGTGAGACGTTTGTCCACACGCTTTAGTTGAAATACACAAACACGCTTAGAGGGACTTAGCGCAATCACATCTTTGCCAAACTCCATACCGCAGTGCCGAGTCATGTGAAGCACGCGGTGTCCGCCGGCATTTAACATCAAACAAAACGGCAGTTGGAATTGCCGTTCAGTAGCGTTATCCAACCAGCTTTCTAAGAGCTTCTCTATCATGCCACTCTCGACGCTTCAAATCCAGGAGATTATCCCACTTCTTTTTTAGTCGTGGTTCGGTTTCTATTTGATGCCACAATTTTTCTGCTCTTTCTTTGGAAGAAGGATGAACGAGTATCGTGAACCTTGGATCTCCATCACTGAAATCGAATTCCATACCAGAATCAGATAGTCCGTCGATCAATTTATCGGGGTCTCCTTCCATATTGATTACATTTCCAGCGTTCTCCACGATGTCGTCCAAGTTCTGTATAATATGACGGTCGCGTTGGGATATGATATCTTGGAACGCTTCGGCAAATCTATCATCTACATCTGCTTGACTCATATTATTGTACTCATCAATGGGTATCTCCATCTGAGATTCAGCAGTGAAAAATGGGTTTGATTCTGTAGTACCGTCTCCATGTTGTACGGTAAAAATATCACCTTCCGGAGTATTCCGAAGGCCGATATTCAATGCGTCGATCAAGCCTTGCGTAGCAGCAAATCTCATGGAGTAGTTCATGTACTGACTATATTTTTCTTTGACGACAGTATAATCCGGTAGCATGTTCGACCTACCTCTTTTCCGTCAGCACGCCGGCCGGCACCGCGCCGTCCGTCTCGGTAGCTGATCCAGGACCGGGCACTTGTAGAGGTGCCGGTGCTGGTGACGATGCCGCGTGCCGGCTCTCCATGGGTTTCGAGGGTACCAGATGGCTGGGAAGCATGGCAAGCTGGCGGCTCGACATGTGCTCGAAATGCGTAAGTCACTGGTGACCAGGAGGTCACGTCACCGGCCCCTGTGCCGGCACCTGTTCCAGTACCCGTGACCGTGCCGGTCGTTGACGGGACGCGGCCGGCCGGGGGATCCTGTTGCGGCACGGGCCGGCCCTGATCCACAGGTCGGCAAGGAGATTCTCATGAAACGAATCGTTACAGCGCTGATATTCGTCACGTTGGTGGCCGCAGCTTCTTGGGCTCATGACAATATGACGCCAGCAGAGGAAAAACTGGTATCAGCCTTGATCGAAGCGCTTGGGGGAGGCATCATTGTTCCGTTCAAGTCGAACCACTGTCCGCCGGACTACTGGACAGAGTATGAGCCAGCAACAGGACATTTCCTGCGCGGTATCGAAAGCGGAGAAGAAGTCGGAAAGAGCTACGGCGATGCCTCTCATGTTCACGCTGGATGGACCTCTACGGGTCACGGTCGGATTGATACAGACGACGGTGATATTCCCATGTCTCCCGAGGGGCACCAGCACGAATATACCACAGATAAGGCCAACAACATTCCGCCTTACGTCTCCGTGGTATTCTGCGTATTGAAGTGATTGACCCGGCTACAGTACCGGAACGTACCCCGGTACTGTAGCCGGCGCTGGTTGGTACGGTGCCGTCACGATCTGGTGCCGGTACCGGTGCTGGCTACCGCATCCAGTCGCATGTCGTTCTGATTCGGCCGTTGGTCGTGAACGGTGCTTCATCGGCCTCTGGTTGTGCCGGCCGGCAAACTCGTTCACGTACTTCTGCAGCCGCTTGACCCCGACGCACGGGTGGTCAACCCCGTGCGCCGCGCTCTCGAAAAGACCATCAGGCGGGTCCGCAGCCGCTTGGCGGCGGCCCGCGATCGCCTCGCCGCTGCCCTGCAGGAACAGCGCCGGGACACCGCCAGCCTTGACGCTGACGCCACGGCGCTCGCGGGCGAACTTGACCAACTCAAGCAGCAGCGCGCCGACCTGCCGACCCACGTCCGCGCCGGCGACCTGTCGGAGCAGGACAAGCTGGACGCCCTGCCGGTTGCAGGGCGGCTGTTCATGGACGTGGTACGCATGATCGCCTATCGCGCCGAGACCCGCATGATGGCGCCGGTGATCGGCGCCCAGGGCAAGAAACCGAATGCCCGCAGGCTGCTGCGCGCGTTGCTGACCTCCGACGCCAATCTTATCCCGAACCCGGGCGCCGGCATTCTGCGGATACAGTTCCTGGGCCTCGGCAGCGATGCCTGCGACCGCATGCTCGCTCCCCTGATCGAGGAACTCAACGCTACCGCCACCATTTATCCCGGCACCGAGCTCAGGCTGGTCTACGAGATGGCCGCCAATTCGCCGCTCAACGTCTCATCTGATTCCGCTTGAGGTCAGGAAGTCTGAGGTTATGCTTGGCGGTACGCGGCGACTGTGTCGTGAAGCGGCTCTTGGCAGATAGGGTTACGCCGGGTCGCCGGTTCATCTGTTTTCTTGGGTCGCAACGCTTCACTTTATTTCTCGGTCAGATTTGGCAATTGGCACGGTTTGCGTTATCAGTATTGCCGCAATCCGTCGGGAGGTGTCCGTAAAGTGCTGGATCTCGTCGGGCTGGAGTGGACGGCGGAGGACATCGTGTTCGCGATAGGAGAGCCACTTTTTCAGAACTTGGTAACCGCCGAGCTTGTAGGTCCAGACGGTCGTCGGCACGTTGCGCCAGTAGGCACGGCCGTTCAGGTACACATCAAGAGTAGTATCGCCGAGAGTAGAAAGATAGTCTTCAATGACGGTACGTTCGGCAGATGTGTATGCCCGCTCTTCGGTGCGTCCTTGGCCGGGCATTATGGCTTCTCCGTTGCCATGGTGGCCCCAACCTGCGGTGAGGGCGAAGTCATCACCTGCCATGTTACGATGGTCGACGGTGTCCGGGATGGCGATCATGGCCAGCTCGGGACGCAACGCGCCGGATGTCACGCCAGGAACTGATGCGTCGGGGTCTAGCAACCGAGCAAGCTCTTGGCCGCGCGCCACAGATCGGAAGAACGCGGCGGCGGCACCCGCGGCCGTGCCGTCTGGCCAACCGGGGAGCGGGACTCGAGGCCATTCCATCGCGAGCGCGGTGAGGTTCGCGTTCCGGTACGCGGGATCGTGCAGCACAGCGAGCACGTGATAGAATATGTGCTCGACGGTAGCACCAATGTTGTTCACATATCGTAGAGCGGGCTCGGACAAATTGGCCCTACGAGATGGATTGAACCCGTCTTCGTGCAGCCATGCCGAAATACAGGTTGCGCTGCGATCGATGAGGTCGATGCAGCCAATGTGTGAGATTACCTGTGGGGGCGACCATTCGCGTCGCGGTTTCTGCTGGGTGACCATCCACATGTTGCCCTCGAATACGTGCTGCGGGTATCGAGGGCTCTTCTCGCGCAGAAGTTTCGTCTCTGCTTCCCAATATAGCCACCTGTAATCGAACGGTCGATACGCGTAACGGACGAATCCGTCTGGCAGGGGTGTGCCGCGTGCGAGCAGGGTGTCGCGTACTCTCCGTGCGTCGAACCGTGCTGTGTTCGTCATAACGCGCGGATATCGCAGGGCGATCTCCTGGTGACTCAAGGCTCTGTTGAAGTAATCGGCAACACGACTTCGGAGTTGGTGAAGATCTATATCTACAAGGAATTTGTCGCGTCCAGTTTGCACGCCTGGGAATGCCGCCGGGAACAGATCACGGAGCGCTGGCGATTCGAACCATCGATCGCTGACGATCGTTCGGACAAAAGGGAGACCCAGAGAGAGATTCGGCCTGCTGGTGCCGTAGAGTGTGTCGGGTGCTAAGTCGGCAGTCGCGGTGAGCTTCTCTCGTTTTGCCTGGCCCCAGAGATCTCGGAACGCAATTTCCTGGGCTGGAGCATGTTCGGCTTTTCGGACCAGTGTCGCGATCGCCGTCCCAACCTGGATGCCGATTGGGTCGCCGGCGGTGGAGAAGATGCTCGGGTCGGGCGATCCGTCCGGCGCGACCTTGCCAGTCTTGTACTTGTCGCCGTTCAGGCAGTCGATGCGGATCGCGTCGAACGCCTCAAGGTATCGTTCCCGCATCCCGGTGAATGACAAGCCGTCGAGCCACGAGTAGTTGGAGATGAAGCAGATCACACCCTTGCCGGTCTTCTCCGCAATGCGCCGTTCGGCCATGCGAAAGAACCGGACGTACAGATCGTTCAGCCCCTGTCCCTCCGGCCGTCGTACTCGCTTGGTGGTGCGGTACGCGACCGACAACTCCCGCTCCTCGTCTACCGCCATTCCGGCGAAGCCGTTGTAGGGAGGGTTGCCGAGGATTACGAGGATCGGTGTCTCCTGCTTCACGCGTCCCGCTCGGTCGCGTTCTTCTTCCAGCTCTGGGAACGGAAGCGGCTTTTGCACCTCCGGCTCCCAACCGGTGAGCGCATTGGTCAGGAAGACGCTTGCGCGTTCCACTCCGTCGTCGGCCAGCGGAGCGTCGAGCTCCTGCATCGTCAACCCAACTTGCAGGTGGGCGACGACGAACGGCGCCGGCATGATCTCAAAGCCGAACACCCGTTCCATGGCGGCCTGCTTCACTCGCGCGCCGGCGAGCGCGCCCAGTCCCCGGTAGTGGAGGTTGGCCGCGATACGCCGCAGGACCTCAGCTAGATACGCGCCGGTGCCGCAGCACGGGTCGAGCACGTACACGTTGTCGGCCGCAAGACCGTCGGCGATATCGAGGTCGTCCTTGAGAGCCTTGTCCACGCGGGTCACCATGTAGCGGACCACCTCGGTCGGCGTGTACCAGACCCCCAGTTGCTTCCGCAGCTCGGGATCGAAGGCTTCCAGGAACGGCTCGTAGAAGTAGGGTACCGCCTCGCCCTCGTTGAAGCGTGCGAAGAACGGACGCCGGTCCACTCGGTCGAGCGCTGCGGAGGCCCAATCCAGCACCTCGACCAGACCGAGCGGTTGCAGGCGTCCGGGATCGGACAACTGCTGAAACAGCGCCCGCAGCACCGGCGCACGCAGGTGCCAGACCGCTTCGTGCCAATTGAAGGCTCCGCCCGGACCTGATTGGCGTGACCACAGCACCCAAGCGGAGAAGACGCCGTAGAATAGCGTCTGCACCAGGGTCGAATGAAAGAAGCGGGCGCCGCGCTCGCCCTCGAAGCGCACGCCGAGCGCGTCCTCAAGAGCAGACCGCACTGCGGCCAAGGACGAAGAGTCACCTGCGGCCTGGACCCTCGCGAGCCCATCGCGGGCATAGGAGGCGAGGAGCCATGCCAGATCCCTTGGCTCGGCGAGCGCGGCCCGATGCGACAAAGCCCGGCACAGGTACTCGCTCAAACCGGCACCTACGTCGCGGGCGAAGGCCCGCGGCTGCTCCAGCCGTTGATCGAACTCCGTGTCGGTGGCGGCCACGCAGAACGCTTCGAGCGATTCCTCCCGCCCCGCCGCGTCCGGGCCTATGAGCGTGAATTCGCGTAGGTTGGTGACCAGCACGAGACGATAGCGGCCCCAGTAGCGAGTCGTCTGCTCGCGAACCTGCGCCGCATGGGTGTCCCCATGGACAGACTTTACCTCCACCACGCCACGCTCCGGCATCTGTCCTTCGCGCGGCTTGCCTCTCTGCACTTGGCGCGCCGTGTACAGACCGAAGTCCGGATGTCCGGCCCCCTGGTCGGCAAGCTCGCCGACGCAGAACACCTTCGGCTTGAGCGTCGCGCCGACGGCATTGAGCAGTTCCGCCAGTGGCCCGTAGCTCGACCGCTCCCCGGTCGCGCCTCCGGACCCGCGAATCCGACGCAATCCTGAGAGGTAGTCCTCGACCGCCTGAAGCAGCCGCCTTTTCCGTGCGGTCGTCATCTGTCCGCCAATCTCAGCCTATCGTAGTTGTCCCCGTCCATCATGGCACGCCACGCTCCACAGCCCGGCCGTGGCGTCTCGGTAGAGTTGTCGAGCGATCCGTAGAAGCGTCTCGGGGTCGCCGGCCGGGTCGCGCAACGGCTGCATGCCAGCGATGACCGCGTTGCGGAAGGTCCGCTTCACGGCGTCTTTTGACCGCACCGGCACTCCTCGTGGAGGGGAGTAGCATCCCGACGGGGCCGTCGACGGTACACGAGGTCGGCGCTTCGACCACCGCTCTTCCATCGACGGTACGATGGTGATCCAGTGGGCCATGCCGGCGTCCGCGAACGTCTGTTCGGCGAGAGCAGCCAGCGTCGCGACACCAGACGGGCACGTGACTTGGCTCGGGAGCTGTGACAGGAGACGGGCATATGGCAAAGACACCGACCCGGCCGTGGGATGCGGCAGACTACCTGGAGACGGAAGAGGACATGGTTGCCTACCTTGAAGCGGCGCTTGATGAAGGCGACGCGCGGCTCATCGCCGCGGCGCTGGGCGACATCGCGCGGGCCAAAGGCATGACGGCGGTGGCCGCGGACGCCGGTCTGGGCCGGGAGAGTCTGTACAAGGCTCTGTCACCCGACGGCAACCCGGAGTTCGCCACGGTGCTCAAGGTCATGCGCGCCTTGGGCCTGCGGCTGCACGCATCCTCGGTGGCTGCTCGGTAGTGGCACGCTGGTGCAGCAACTCTGGACGGGCATCCGATCAGGCCGCCACAAAGCGTTCCACCGCAATCTCCCCGGCCCGGCCGCGCGCCTGCCACAGATCGTAGGCCATCTGCATCCCCAGCCACACCTCCGGCGTCGAGCCGAACGCTTTCGATAGCCGGATCGCCATCTCCACCGAAATCCCCGTTCGCTCGTTCAACAACTCGGACAGCGCCTGCCTGGTGACGCCGAGCCCCTGGGCGGCCCGGGTCACCGTCAGCCCCAGAGGTTCGAGGCACTGTCGCTTCACGATGCCGCCGGGATGCGGCGGATTGTGCATGGCCATGGTTCGTCTCCTGTGCGCCGGTCAAACCGGCGAGGTGTAGCGCGCGGAGCGTCACGCCGCGCGAGTAACGCGTCGCAACGTCTACGGGCGTAAGTCCCGGAAGCTACGAAGCTTCAGGCGGAAGCGGTGCCGCGCGGCCCAGTCGTCCTTGATCCGGTCGGCCTCCTCGATGCCGAGTAAGCCTTCGCCGATCATGGAAAGCATCAGGTCCTGAGTCGTCAGGATGCGGAGGTTCCGACCAGTGCGCCGCGCCTGCACGATCGCCCGTCGATCGTCGATGGCCAATATGATCCTCCGCTGCACGGCAACCGCGATGGCAGAGCACTCACCGGCTCCCAGGCGTCCCGACGCCGACAACGAGCCGAAGAGAGACAGCTCCGCGGAGCTGGTGATGCTCTCCTGCCGGAGAGCGCCCGTGTCGATTGCCGAAGCGAAGCGCGTTCGCTGGTGGGGGTATCGGTCAGCGACCTCCGCGGCGACATGATCCGTAACGACGAATCCATGGGAGTGGCGGGCAAGGAGATCCAGCCGGTCGATACGAGGAAGTTCATCAGGACCGACGCATCCATCACGATGACCGACGGTTGGCCGTCTCCCACGGTGCCGGATCACTCCCCACGAGCCACCTGGGCGAGATGAAGCAGAGTGTCGCCCTTGATGTTCAGGGCGCTGCTCAGCTCCAGAACGCGGCCGCGGGAGATCTCTTCGCGTCGATATGCCTCGATTGCGAGGTGAGCGATCTCACTGCGGAGTTCGCGGTCCGGATACCGGGACCGCTCTCGTTCCCCGACATCGCTGAACATCAGATCCCGCAGGTAAGCACGTCCGAAGCCTTCCTGCTCAAGGAGCTTGTGCGAGTCCGGATGGGAGAGGTGCCGAAGGCTCTTCATTCGGTAGACGGCTGCCTGATAGCTCACGCCGAAGTGGTGAGCGAGCATCGCGATGTCCTTGTAGGTGATGCGCTGCGAGCGGGCGGGTGAGCGCAGCTCCGTGTCGGTATGGCCGCCGCCGGCGACGTCGAAGATCGTCTGCTCCTGGCGACTTGGGAGCCCTTTGTCCAGGCCTCGCAGCGCATCGAACACGCCGTTCCCCGGCATCAAGAAGGCCGCGGCGAACGCGTTCGCGCGCGTCTCCACCATCTCGGACGAGTTGTCGGTGCTGGAAACCGCGATGCTCCGGTCTCGGTCCAGCAGGGCATGGGCATACTCATGGCCGTAGGAGAAGCGCTTACGGCCCCTCGGATGGGATGAATTCACAAGAATTGCCAGTCCGATGGTCGGGTGCCTCAGAAAGAGCCCTGACATCTCGTCGGGGAGTGGGACTCCCGATGCCCAGATGCCCTGGGACGCGATCAGTTCGGAGATGTCGGGGATCGGGGCCTGACCGATTCCAAGGCGGCGCCGCTCCTGATCCGCGGTCCGCTCGCCTTGCGCCACGGCTTCTCCTGCGGTGCGCGGCACCCGAACCTCATAGCTCGGCGGCCCCGAGCGAGGATCGGCACCCAGTAGCTTCTCCAGCCTGACGCCTTCGCGGCACAGGTTCACGCAGCGAGTCACCTGTTCGTCGGTGTCCGGAGCCCGCTCAAGTCCGGGTACGGCACGCTGCAGGGCGACCAGCAGGTCCTCATCCTCCTCGGGCGGGCCTTCGTGCAGGAAGTCACCGACGGGACGGACGTAGAGTTCTGCGAGTCTGGTCAGTTCCAACGTCGATACCGAGCGTCTGCCAGCCTCCAACCCGGTCACGGCGGTTCGCGGCAACCCGAGGGCGTCGGCCACTGCCTGTTGACTGAGCCCCCGGGACGCGCGCGCCGCACGCAGCCTCCGCCCAAGCTCATGTGCCTCCATCATCCGTCTCCTCCGATGGCATCCCCATGGTACCAAGTCTCCATCCTGGACGCATCGAACCGAAGATGTCAAAACCAGGGGTTGACGGTATGGTTTTCAGACAGTACCTTAGATGTAGTGTTCTCTGACGCATTCCAGCCCAATATGTGGGGCACGCCGGAACAATCTCCCGCCGCACACTTGGTGCCGACCCGACCCGGCGCGAGCCTCGAGTCGGGTCGGCACCGTTCGCAGCGCCGAGGCGTACGAGCTCGATGTCGAGGCACCGAATGGTCATAGGTCCCTACACGACTGACCCGGTCCGACAAGTCCAGTGTGTCACGCGGCGATCTGAGACGGAGCGAGTCGCGAGATCAACGGCGTCAAGTCGCTGTGACTCAAGTCTGTGGCTGCGGCGACCCATGGATGAGCCATCTATAGACGGTCGCATCACCCATTCGTTCGACGTTCAGCCAGCGTTCCCAGTGGCTCGGCTGATACAGCGACAGCGCAGAGGATGAGATGGCGTTAGCAACACAGAACGAGTCACCCAATCAGTCTAAACGACGAATACTATGCATTGATGGTGGTGGGATCCGCGGGACGTTCCCTGCGGCATTTCTTGCGGAAATCGAACAGCATCTTCCGAATCCTGTCGGATCGTACTTCGACCTGATTTGCGGGACATCGACTGGCGGGATCATCGCGGTTGCGCTGTCACTTGGCCACAGCGCATCGGAGATCGTCAATCTCTACGAAAAACGAGGCCCAGAGATATTCGGCGATGATCGCGGGGCGCTGTTGTCGGCGCTCTGCAAGCCTGTTCGCGGCGTTCGTCGGATCTTCAGGAACAAATACGATTCCGATGCCCTTCGGCATGCTCTTCGCCACGTTCTCGGAGAAAAGCGACTCGGTGACGCACGAACTCGTTTGGTCATTCCGGCATGGAATCCGGTGACTCAGTCTGTGTACGTCTATAAGACGGCTCACCATACTCGATTTAAAACGGATTATCGCTCCCGAGCTGTCGATGCCGCTCTAGCAACGTCGGCGGCGCCCACCTACTTCCGGCAGCATGTCACTCAGCGCGACGTCGGACTAATCGACGGCGGGATCTGGGCCAACAACCCTTCTGCCATTGCCACCGTAGAAGCTATTGCAGTTTTGTGCTGGCCTCGAGAGTCACTCCGCGTCCTTAGCCTTGGCTGTCTGGAAGAAGCCTACACGACTCCAAAACGGTGTGGGCTTGGCACGCTTGGCCGAAAGGCTGTCAAGCTATTGATGGATGGACAGTCGCATGGGGCTCTGGGGATGGCACGATTGCTTATCGGCCACTCGCATGATCGCAAAGTGTTTTATCGGATCGATCATAAAGTCCCATACAATGCGTATAGGCTAGATGACGCGAAAGCGATCCAAGAACTGCGAGGTCTCGGACATTCAATAGGACGCGATCGGCTACCTGTAATCGAATCAGTATTTTTTGACGAACCAGCGGAGGAGTTCACTCCGACCTATCAAATCAACGAGGCACATCATGGCGATTGACAAGATAAAGTACTCCAAGTTCTTGGAGGAAGTCGCGCAGACCATCGATATTCCACCGAGCAAATACCAACAGGCAGTCGATCGCTATCAATCTGTTGGACAATGGCTCGAAAACGGCGAATATCAAGACTGTGTAGGTGAACCCGTAATCTACCCACAGGGCTCATTTCGACTGGGGACGGTCGTAAGACCGATAAGAGGAGGTATGGAAGCGGACTATGACATAGACCTCGTCTGTGAATTGCCGATCGCGAAGCACCTCGCCGTTCCTCGTGAAATAAAGATGATGGTGGGCGAGCGTCTTGAAGATCATGAGACATACCGCCGGTTGCTCGATGACGAAGGAAAGCGCTGTTGGACCCTCGAGTATGCTGAGCAGGATGGCGTTGGTTTTCATGTCGACATTCTTCCCTCCGTTCCAGAGCGGCGGGAGCACTACGACACAGAGATAGCGATCACGAACAAGCAGGGGACGGTCTATAGCTGGTCGGCGAGCGATCCACAGGGGTACGGAATCTGGTTTGACGACACAAACGGCACGGCGTTTGCACGCGTCGCGATGGATCAAAAGAGATCGATAATGGCTCGTACGTCTCATGTCTATGCTTCTGTCGAAGATGTTCCCGACCAGCTTGTTCGCACGCCGCTCCAGCGCGTGATTCAGATCATGAAGCGTCACCGCGACGTGAAGTTTAACAACGATGATGCCAACGACTTCAGTCCTATCTCGATGATCATCACGACGCTCTCTGCGCGTCTGTATCAGGGCGAAATAGATGTCTACACGGCATTGACTGAGATCGTCACTAAGCTGCATGCCTATACGGTGTTGATGGACGACGGGGCTTCATACAGGACCCATCCCTTGTCCACGCTTATTCGACGGACTTCGGACGGAAGGTGGTACATAGGAAACCCGGTTAACCCGGATGAGAACTTCGCCGATCGTTGGCATGAGGACGATCATGCTCGTGCTAGGGCGTTTTTCTCCTGGGTCGGTGCGCTAAAATCGGATCTCGTCGATCTGGTGGCCGAGAGTCGGCCTCATGCAGCGCGCACTAGGCTGATTACAGCGCTTGGCGGTTCAGCCGCATCCGACCACGTCCACTTGATCGAGTCTGAGGGGGACGTCGTACGAGGCCCAAGGATTCAAATCGGGGAAGCCGCTAAGCCTTGGAAGAGCTGAGTGATAGATCTATCCGATGAGATTGACGAACTAAGGGCAATTCACAAGGATCTCAAGAAGATGGAGGAGACAGAACACGAGACCGTCCTTGGCGGTTCGTTGGCGTTTAAGGCGTCAGCGAACGGACTTGAGACGATTTCTGATTGCTTTGAGGTCGAATTGCGGGTCCCGCAGGGCTATCCGCAGAGACTACCCGTGGTCCTGGAGACAACCGGAAGGATTCGCGTAGATTACGACCATGTCAATGCGGGGGGAACACTCTGTCTTGGGACTCCGGTCGAGGAACGAAGGATCTTCTTGCAGCAGCCGAGGTTGCTGGGTTTCGTGAACAGGCTCGTAGTCCCGTTTCTCTACGGATACTGCTACTGGAAGAAGCATGGCGAACATCCGTTCGGGGAAGAGGAGCATGGGGCGGAGGGCATACTTCAACATTACGTCGATGCGCTGCGACTGGACAGTAAAGAGGTGGCGGCGTCGGTCGTTTGCTATCTCTATGAGCACGGGTACCGTGGCCATCATCCCTGCCCATGTGGTAGCGGCCGCGTGGTTCGAGATTGCCATGGCACTATGCTCTGGGATCTGTTGCAGCTTCATACGTCGGAGACGCTGCGTAAGGAACTAGAAGCAGCACTTTGCTATTGTGTGGACAGGAAGAACGCCGGGGAGCTCTCCGTGGCCCTTCCGATAGGAAGGAGAATTCGAAAATTTGCAGGGAAGCGCGATCAGCGTTCAAGACGCCGCGGCATTCGGTAGATTATACGGAGCCTTGGCTCCGCACGAGGAGGTCGTGGGTTCTTGCCGCGGCGGGGTGGTGGGGCGACGGCAGGCAGCTGGACGCCGGTACCTTGACCATAGGACGGAACCGCATGCCTGATTCCACCGACGCTAGTGTTCGCGTGCGGCTGCGCCCAGTAGTACGGTCACGGCGTCCCGGTAGCGTTGGCGAGCGAGCTGCAGGGCTGCATCGGGGTCGCCAGCCGGCTCGCGGAGCGGCTCCAGGGCCGCGATGGCGGCGCCGCGGAAGGTCCGTTTCACGGCGTCGTCAATCAACAGGCAGTCCTTGCGCAGGCGCGCGGGGTCCACGACCGGTCCGTCGACGAATATCAGGTCGGAGCCCTCGAACGGCGCCTCCTCCATCGAGGGCACGATGGTGACGCGGTCTGCGACGCCGACGTCTGCGAACGTCCGCTCGGCGATCCGGCGGTGCTGGGCGTCGTGCTCGACGGTGAACACCCGCGCGCGCGGAAACGCCTCGGCGATCAGCACGGTCGCGTAGCCGACGCCGGTCCCGGTCTCCAGGATGACCTGGGGAGGGCTCGGAATCTGTTCGGCCAGGACGGCCCAGAGCGGCGCCCGGGACGGCGGGCTGGGGTAGGCCTCGCACTCGGGGCCGTGCTGCAGGCGGTGGGCATGCGTACGCAGGTACAGGTCCCAGTGCAGGTCGATCTGCGCGCCGAACGCGGCCTCCACCAGCGGGTCGATCCACGGCAGGTAGGAGTCCGCGTTCCACCAGTCGAAGCGCATCGTGATCATCGGCACACCAGCATGCCGTGGCCGTCGCGCAGGGTGACGCGCACCGTGGCGTAGCCGTCGCGGTACTCGTGGTCCAGCAGCTCGCCGTGCGGGGCGAGCTCGACGCGCCTGGGCGGGCGGTCCGTGCGGATGGAGATCGGTTGGTCCACCAGCGGCAGGGCGTCCTCGACGATGTCCAGGTCGCCGCGCCGCTCGCGCGCGAAGCTCAGCAGGTGCACGATGGTGGCGGCTCCCTTCCTGAGCACGGTGGTCTCCAGCACGCTCGGCGCCTCCGGAGCGCGCACCAGCGGGCGGGGCAGCAGCAGCGCCAGGCAGTTGCCGATCAGCCGCCGGTGCTCGGGCACGGCGTGGCGGCCGTAGGCGGCGAACAGCGGCGCCGATGCGGTGAGCACGGCGCCGCCGGCCTCCAGGCGATTGAGCACGATCGCGGAGTAGCGCGACAGCCGTCCGGGCGGCGTATACGAGTGCCCGGAGAAGCGGTCGTGCGATCGCTCGAAGTACGGCTCCACGACGCGGGCTAGCGAGCGGGCGTCTGTGGCCGGCACCATGCGGAAACCAGGCTCGTAGAAGGCGTGGTCGAAGTCGGCCAGCCCGTCCGACACGGCGCGTGCCGGCCTCAGGAAGGTGGTGTGGTACGGGCTCGGGCCGTGAGTCTCGACTCCCTGTTCGGCAAGCAGGGGCGCCCCGTCGGCGCCGAGCGCCGCCGCGCCGCAGAGCACCAGGCACCCGCCGCCTGCCACGTAGTCGCGCAACGCCGCTCGGAGCCCCTCGTCCACCGGCGTGTTGGACAGCACGACCACCACCGGGTAGCGCTGCAGCCCGGCCGTGGGCGGCACGACGTCGAACTGCAGCCGGAGCTGCTGGAGGGCGCAGGTGGCGCCGAGCCCCGCCGGGCCGGGACGGTCGCCCAGGTCCGGGTCGACGACCACGGCGATCTCGCTCTGCAGACGGCCGCCCGCCGCGACCTCCTGGCATCGTTCGATGTAGCGGTAGGCTTCACCGATCAGGTCGTAGACGGCGGGGTCGGGGACGCCGCGCGGGTGCAGCAGATCGCCGACGCCCAGGGCCATCCCCTGGCTCAGGATCTGGCAGCACTCGTACTTCAGCGCCGCACGCGGCTTGAGTCCTGCGTTGTCGCCCCAGCTCTTGAAGAAGCGGCCGGTGTGGCTGAGGGTCGGCAGGCCCAGCGGCCGGACGAAGCGGGCCACGTAGGGGAAGTAGGCGTAGCCCCAGCCCCCGGTCGGCAGCGCTTCGATCTCGACGTGGCGCAGGAACCGCTTCTCCACGTGCAGGTTGGTCTTGGGCCGCGAGTTGAACCAGATGCCCAGGTGGTCCGCGTCGCCGCCGGCGGCCTCGACCATGCCGGAAAAGCGCTTCATGTAGGCCATCGCCACCTCGCGCGCATAGCGGTCGCGGTCGGCTTCCGAGCGCGGATCCAGGCGGCGCTTCGCCATGCCGGCCAGCGCCCACTTGGAGACGCTCGGCTGATCCCAGCACATGTCCAGGAAGATGCCGTCGACCGGGGCGTAGCGGCGCAGCACCTCCTCGACCAGCTCGGCCAGGTAGTCCTGGTAGGGGCTGGACATGTCCAGGATCTGCCAGCCGGCGACGAGCGCCTCCGGCGGCCGCGGCGGCGGGTCTGCCGGCAGGCGCTTCACTCTCCGGCCCTCCGGGTCGACGGCCACCCACTCCGGGTGCTCGTCAGCCGCGTACTCGTTCACTTGTCCCGACAGGTAGATCGGCGCGCGGATGCCGCGCCGGTGCAGGGCATCGATCTGCGCTCCGGTCAGGTCAAGGTCGTCCGGCAGGGCAGGGTGGCGGCACGGGTGCGAGGTCCGGAAGTACGCGTGGCCGTGATGGCAGAGCCCGAACACGGTAACGCTGTCGATACTCGCCGTGGCGAAGCGGTCGGCGAAGGCGTCCGCTTCGAAGTCGCGCGCCACGTCCGGGATGTCCGAGCCGGTGTGAAAGTCCAGGTGGACGGTTCGGGAAGGGAAGTCCCGGATGCGGTCAGGCACGAACCAACTCCTTATCCAGTCAAGGTCAACCGCTTCTCCAGCGGCGTGCGGAAACGGGGCGTGATCACCGTGCCGGAGAGCCATTCCTGCAGGCGGAGGGTCTCCTTTTCGATGTTTCCTTGTACACTTGGTAAAACGGATTCGAGCAGTTCGACGGCGATCGTTCCGTCCGGACGCTGCCCCCAGCCACCCACGATGCGGCCGTCGGCCCAGACGGTGGGGCCGGCGTTGCCGTTGCGATCGAACAGTCGCTCCCGATGGTCGCCGAGATACCAGGAGCGCTCCTTCCAGCCCATGACCGTCGGGTCCAGGGCGGGCAGCAGCGCCACCCACTCGGACGGCGGCGCCACGGGGTCCAGATCGTCCGCCAGCACGTAGCCGGTGCCGGCGTCCATGTCGATCTCGACCGCGCCCGCCGCGGCCAGCGCGTGGCGGGTCTGCCGCTGTGACCAGCCCGTCCACCATGCCAGGTCCAACAGCGTGCCCGGCCCGAAGGCGGCGAGCCAGCGCTGTACCAGTTCGGTCCGGGCCGCCTCGGGCTCCAGGGACGGCAGGTTTTCTCCCAGCCAGTCGGCCGTTGCCGCCCACCGGTACTGGCTGGAGATCCACGTGCCGCGCGGACGTCCGCGGACGATACGCGCCTCGGTGGCCAGCAGGAACAGAGTCCGGGTGGACAGGCCGACGGTTCCGGCCCACGTGCGGCCCTCGCCGAAGCTGAGGCGTGCCGTAAGCTCGGGGACGGCGGCGGTGAGCTCCTTGGCGGTGGCCTGGCCCCGCTCCCGGAGCGTCGAGAGCGTCCGCTCCGTCACTTTCGCCAGCCACCGGTCCGGGTGCGGGTCGATGCCCTGTTCGCCGATCAGCTTGAACAGCCGGCGCCGTTCGGCCGGAGCCAGTGCGCGCGTGCAGGCGGCGTCGATTACCGCGGCCAAGTCGCGCGGCACCACGAACATGGTGCGGCGCATCCCCAGCAGGCGCACCAGGGAGCGACGTTCGTACAGCGCCTCCTCCAGGTCGGCGACCTCGAAACCGCGCACGCGGCTCCGGGCGCTCAGATAGACGCTGACCGGATCGCTGGAGTGTAGCCCGACCAGATCGGCTGCCGCCGTCGCCGCGTCCGGCGCGGGCGCGGCCAAGTGATGGCGCACCGCCAGGCGGGCGCGCCGTTCGGCCAGGTCGATGTGTCGGCGTGCGGCGGTTGGAGCCATCGCGCCGCATGGTAGCCCGGACGGTACCTGGGCCTCGTGCTCAACGAGTATCACTTTAGTATCATCGCCATATGAAGACAGAGATCGTGACCACCCTCAAGCGGGAGGCGACTCGACTCCTTGCTGAGTTGAAGGAGTCAGGAGAGTCGATCCTCATCACCGAACATGGCAAGCCGTCGGCATACCTCGTCAACGTGGAGTTGTACGAGGCCATGCAGACCAAGATGCGTATTCTGGAAGGCATCGCGCGTGGAGAGCGCGCGGTGCTCGAGAACCGGACCTACACCGAGTCCGAGGCGAAGGAAAAGATGGCCAAGTGGCTCGCCTGATCTGGGCGGAACCGGCACTGAACGACCTGGATGAGATCGCCGCGTACATCGCGCTCGACAACCGAAGGGCCGCAGCTCGCTACGTCCGGAAGGTGCTCGACAGCGTCGATCGCCTGAAGGAGTTCCCGAAATCCGGCAAACGACCGGCAGATCTGCCCGACGCTCCCTACCGGGAGGTCGTGGTTCCTCCGTGCCGGGTGTTCTATCGAGTGGAGGGGGACACCGTGCTGGTGCTCTACGTCATGCGTTCGGAGCGGCTCCTGCAGTCGTATCTCCTGGACCTGCGGAGTACTCAGGCGGGCGGCGGACTGGAGGGAGAAAGCTGATCCACCGCCGCCGGCCGGCAGCGATGGATGTGGTACTGGCCGCGTTGGTCTTTGCCTTGTTGCTGCCGTCCTGTTCGACCCCCCAGCAGAGCGCTTCCCCGGCTACGACGCCGTTTCCCCAGGAGCCCCGGGCCGAGCGTGTCAGCGCGGACCAGCTCGCCGGCGGCGGGCCGCTGCACGCGGGCGCCAAGCGTACCGGTCCCTACGTCGACCGGGTGTTCCGCGACTCGTTCGGGCGCGAGGTGCTGCTGCGCGGCTACAACGTCACCTCGCGGACGCTGGTGACCCGCGGCGGCCTCACCCCGTTCGCCGACCTGGAGCAGGGGCGAACACTTACCGACCTGCTCCGCCGGCGCACGGGGGCCAACGTCGCGCGCTTTCTCATCTCGTGGGAAGGCACGCACCCAGAGGTCGACCGGATCGACACCGACTACCTGCGGACCATCGCCGAGCAGATCCAGGTGGTGACCGAACGCGGCATCTACGTGGTGCTGGACTACCATCAGGACAACTTCTCCCGCCACCTGGTGCCGCATGGCCACGGCGACGGTGCGCCGGTCTGGGTGACGCCCGGACTCCCGCGCCGGCCGTGCGGGCCGCCCTGCGTGGATTCGGTGCAGCACTACCTGGTCAACCGTTCCGTCCGCGCGGCGTTCCGCAACTTCTGGGACAACGCGGAGTTTCCGACCTCCGCCGGCCCGCGCCGCCTGCAGGACGAGTTCCTCTGGCAGCTCGCGGGGGTGCTGGCCTACCTGCGCGACGCGCTGCCGGCACCGGCGTTCGAGCGTGTGCTGGGCGTCGAGCCCATGAACGAGCCGGTCGACGGCGGACGGCGGGGCATGAGCGCCGCGGCCTGGGACAACCGGAGGCTCTGGCCGTTCTACCACCGCGTGCGCGGGGTGCTCGACGGCGCGGGCTGGAGCGCCAAGCTGGTGTTCGCGGGACCATCGGCGTTCTGGAACACCAACCTGGGGTTCCAGGGCGGCAACCAGGGACTGCTCCGCACCGGGGGCGGCCACCTGTCCGAACCTCCCGGCCCCGGCTTCGCGTTCGCGCCGCATTTCTACGACATCGCCCGGCTGGGCGGACTGGTGCGCGGCCCGCCGCGGCCCGATGCCTACTTCCGGGACTTCGACCGCATTCGGACGGAGGGGCGCTTCCTGGATCTGCCGGTGTTCGTGGGCGAGTTCGGATCGCGCGTGACCGGCGGCCCGGCTCCCGATCCCGCGCGCATGATCGGCGCCGCCTACGCGGGGCTGGCCGCGACCGGCGTCCGGCGGGACGAGCGGCTGCACCTGGAGGCGCCGCCGCTGTCGGCCGCGCAGTGGGAGTGGGGGATCCACTCGTTCTCGGTGGTGGCCGGCGACGAGGCCGCGTACCGGGTGGACCCGTTCCTGGTGGAGCGTGCCTTTCCGCGCAGAATCCAGGGCGATCTGCTGAGCTTCGCCTACAACGCGCGGGCTCGCGATCGCGCCGGCAACGAACTGCGCTGGCTGGCGTTGCGGCCCACGGAGGACGGGCCGTCGCTGCTTGCCGACCGACGCTTTATCCTGGTGCTGTGGCGCGGCCGCCGGTCGGCGGCTCCCACGGAGGTGTTCATGCCGCAGCACATGGCTCCGGACCGGCTGGTCGTGGTGAGCGAGGACCGGGTGACGGTCGGTTTCAGCGCCGAAACCCGGACCGGCGACAGCAGCCACGCGCTCCTGCCGGACGCGCCGGACGGCGGCAGCCGCCTGCTGGTGTGGGACGATCCGGACCCGGGCGAGGACCATGACACCGTGCACTTCCTGCTCGCCGCCGACGGCGTACAGCCGCCGCACCCCGGCATGAGCTGGGAGGCGCTCCGCCACGCGCTGATCGCCTGGCTGCGCGACCCTGCGCAGCCGGCGCGGAGCCCCCTCGTCTGGAACCGGCAGGAGCGGAGCTGACCCCATGTACGTGATGGCATTGGACCAGGGAACCACCAGCTCGCGGGCGATCGTCTTCGACCGCGGCGGTGGCATCCGCTCGGTCGCGCAGCGCGAGACGACCCAACACTTCCCGCAGCCGGGATGGGTCGAGCAGGATGCGGGCGAGATCTGGGAGACCCAGGCCGAGGTGGCGGTGGAGGCGCTGCGTTCCGCCGGCATCGACGGCAGCCAAGTCGCGGCGGTGGGCATCACCAACCAGCGCGAGACCACCGTCATCTGGGACCGCCGTACGGGCGATCCGGTCGCCAACGCCATCGTCTGGCAGGATCGGAGGACCGCGGACGTCTGCGAAGAGTTGCGCCGCGCCGGTGCCGAGCAGCGCGTGCGCGCCGCGACGGGGCTGTTGCTCGACCCGTACTTCTCCGGCACCAAGATCGCCTGGATCCTGGAGCACGTCGCCGGCGCCCGTGAGCGGGCGGAGGCCGGGGAGCTGGCCTTCGGCACCGTCGATTCGTGGCTGGCGTTCCAGCTCACCGGCGAGCGGCTGCACGTCACCGACGCCACCAACGCCAGCCGCACGCTGCTGTACGACATCCATGCCGGGGACTGGGACGACGAGCTGCTCGACCTGCTGGGCGTGCCGCGTGCGCTGCTGCCCGAGGTGCGGGGGTCGAGCGCCGTCTACGGCGAGATCACGGGAATCGACGATCTGGCCAGTGTGCCACTGGCGGGCATCGCCGGCGACCAGCAGTCGGCGCTGATGGGCCAGCTCTGCACGGAGCGCGGCTCGGTCAAGACCACCTACGGGACCGGCTGCTTCGCGCTGCTGCACACCGGCACGGCACCGCAGCCGTCGGAACGGGGCCTGTTGACCACGATCGCCTGCTCGACCGACGGGCAGCCGCGCTACGCCCTGGAGGGGAGCGTGTTTACCGGTGGGGCGGTGGTTCGCTGGCTTCGCGACGGGCTCGGCCTGATCGGCTCGGCCGAGGAGGTCGAACCGCTCGCCGCGTCGGTTCCCGACTCCGCCGGCGTCGTGCTGGTGCCGGCGTTCACGGGGCTGGGCGTCCCGCACTGGGACCCGCACGCGCGGGGTACGATCGTCGGCATGACCCTGGGCACCGGCGCCGGCCACGTGGCGCGCGCGGCTCTGGAGGGCATCGCCTTCCAGGTCGCCGAGCTGCTGGACGCGCTGGCCGCGGACGCGGGGGCCGCACCGGGGGAGATGAGGGTCGACGGCGGGGCGGCTCGCAACGATCTGCTGATGCAGTTCCAGGCCGACGTGAGCGGGCTGCCCGTGGTGCGGCCCGAGGTCACCGAGTCGACGGCGCTGGGCGCCGCCTACCTGGCCGGCCTGGCGGTCGGGTACTGGCAGGGAGTCGAGGAGCTGGCCGAGAACTGGCGGGCGGAGCGGCGCTTCGAGCCTGCGCTGGCCGGGGACCGGGTGGCCGGGTTGCGCGCATCGTGGGCGCGGGCGGTCGAGCGGGCCGGCAACTGGGCGGCCGACGAGCAAGGGGATTGAACATGGGCGAACGCTTGGCCATCGGCGTCATCGGGGCGGCCGGCCGCGGCGGCAGACTGCTGCACGTTCAGGAGGGGCTGGACGTCTCCGTGCGGGCGGTGTGCGACACCCGCGCGGAGCCGCTTGAGGCCGTGAAGCGGGAGCTGGGCGCGGAGCGGTCGTTTGCCGACTACCGCGACATGCTCGATTCGGTCCGGCTCGATGCCGTGATCGTGGGCACCCCCATGCCGTTTCACGCCGAGCACTCGATCGCGGCGCTGGAGCGTGCGGTCAGCGTGGTCTCCGAGGTGCCGGCGGCCGTGTCGATCGACGAGTGCCGGCGGCTGGTGGCGGCGTGCCGGGCCAGCTCCGCCACCTACATGATGGCCGAGAACTACATCTGCATGCGGCAGAACCAGATCGTCAAGGAGATCGTCGCCGCCGGCCTGTTCGGAACCGTCTACTTCGGTGACGGCGAGTACCTGCACGAGCTGCGCGGCGCGCCGCAGTACAACCCCACGCCGTGGCGGCGGCGCTGGCAGCAGGGCATCAACGGCATCACCTACGGCACCCACAGCCTGGGCCCGCTGCTGAGCTGGATGCCCGGCGACCGCGTGGCGCAGGTCTCCTGCGCCGGCACCGGCCATCACTACCTCGACCACGAGGGCCGGCAGTACGAGGCCGAGGACTCCTCGGTGATGCTGGGCAAGATGCGCTCAGGCGGTCTGGTCAAGGTGCGGGTGGACATGCTGTCGGACCGCCCGCACGCGGCCCACAACTACCAGTTGCAGGGCACCGACGGCTGCTACGAGTCGGCGCGGGCGGAAGGCGAGCGAGACCGCATCTGGGTGCGGGCGCGCTCCTCGGGCACCGAGTGGCGCGATCTGGAAGACCTGGCCGAGGAGTTCCTGCCGGAGAGCTGGCGGGTCTGGGGCTCCGCGGCGCGCGGCTCCGGCCACGGCGGGGGCGACCTGATCCAGATGCTGGACTTCGTCAACGCGGTACGCGACGGCACCGACCCGGAGCTCGGCATCGACGAGGCCATGGACATGACCCTGCCCGGGCTGGTCAGCCAGCAGTCCATCGAGCACGCCGGCGCCTGGCTCGACGTGCCCGATTCCCGCGCTTGGTAAGGGGCGAACCACCGAACCAAGGCGTCTTGCCCCGGGGGTGTACACATTTATGCTCTCACGTTACATTCTTATGCGTGAGAACCACGCTTGATCTCGATTCCCACGTGTATCGGGCAGCCAAGCTGAGGGCGGCGCAGGACGACACGACGCTGACCCGCGTGGTCGAAGCGGCGTTGCGCGCGTACGTCGCTCCCGAGCCGCGCACGCCTTTCAAGCTGAAGGTGATCACGAAACGGGGCCGGCTTATGCCGGGCGCCGACGTCGACGACCGCGACGCCCTGTACGGGGTGATGGAAGGGCGATAGTGACCGCGATCGACACGAACGTGCTGGTTCACTACCACCGGGAGGAGTTGCCCAAGCACCGCGAAGCCTTGGCGCTGGTGCGGAAACTCGCGGAAGGAGATGCGCCGTGGGCAGTGCCGGTGTTCTCCCTTGGCGAGTTTCTGCGCGTTGTGACTCATCCGCGCGTCTTCGACCCACCGACGAGTGTCGACGACGCGGCCGCTGCGCTGGCCGAGGTGCTGAAGAGCCCAACGGCGAGCATCCTCGGGCCTGGACAACGCTACTGGCCGCTTCTCCAGCAGGTGCTCACCCAGTCTCAGGCCGCGGGCAATGTCGTGTTCGATGCGCAGGTTGTCGCACTCTGCATCGAGCACGGGGTGGAAACGCTGGTCTCCGAGGATCGAGACTTTGCCCGCTTCAAGGGCGTCGAAGCCATGCCCATCGCGAGCTACTCGCGCCGGCGGGATAGTCTCAGCCTGCCTGGAGTTGGTGATGGCCCATAGCGTATTGGTGATGGCCGAAGTAGAGCCCTACCGCGCGATCGTTCCGATGATCGCGGAGCGGTGCCGGGTCGTGCGCTGGCACCCGGACGATGACGCCTGGCGGGATGAGCTTCCCCGGATCGACGGGATCTACACGTACGCGCACGTCACGGTCTCGGCCGAGCTGATGGACGACATCCCCGGGCTCAAGGTGATCAGCAACTTCGGTGTGGGCTGCGACCACATCGATCTGGCGGCGGCGCAGGAGCGGCGCATCCCGGTGGGCAACACGCCCCATGTCCTCGACGGGGCAACCGCCGACATCACCTTCGCGCTGCTGTTGGCGGGGGCGCGCAACATCGTCAAGGGCGACCACTTCGCGCGCGGGCCGGATTTCCTGGAATACGACCCCAGCTTCATGCTGGGCCAGGAGGTACACCACCAGACGCTGGGGATAATCGGGCTGGGCAATATCGGCTACCAGGTCGCGCGGCGGGCGCAGGGGTTCGACATGGCCGTGCTCTACCACAACCGCACCCGCAACCTCAAAGCCGAAACGGACCTCGGCGCACGCTACGTCGCGCTCGACGAGCTGCTCACGCAGTCGGACTTCGTGGCGCTGAACATGCCGCTGACCGACGAGACGCGCGGCATGATCGGTGCGCGGGAACTGGGGCTGATGAAGGAATCGGCCGTGCTGGTCAACGCCGCGCGCGGCGGGGTGATCGACCACGACGCGCTGCTCGACACGATGCGGGCCGGCAGGCTCCACTGCGCGGCCCTCGACGTGACCGAGCCCGAGCCGCTGCCCCGCGACCACCCGCTCCTGGAGCTCGACAACATCGTCGTCATCCCCCACCTCGGCAGCGCCACCGAGCAGACGCGCCAGGCGATGTCCGACCTCTCGGTAAGGAACCTGCTGGCCGGGCTGGAAGGCAGGGAGTTGCCGAACCGCATCGTCTGAAGGCGCGCGCAGGCGACCCGATCAGGCGAGCGGGCGCTACGCCAGCTCGATCCGGGCGCGGAGCCCCGGTGCCCGCGCGAGCTTCTCGTCGCCGGTAACCAGTGACACGGAGAGCGCCTCCGCGAGCGCCACGTAGACGGCATCGTAGGCGCTCACGTTGTGCCGAAGTTGCCAGATGCGGTCCAGAAGTGGCTCATGCGCGTATCGTTCGACGTCGAGGTCGCGCCAGCGATCGAGCGCCCGCCGGGCTCGTTTATCGTCCACCAGCCCGTGGAGCATGTGTCTGCGAAGTACCTGCGCCACCTCGATGTCTATCAGATGGGGAGCGTGGATGATCTCCGTCTCGTCCTTGATGCCGGACGAGATTCGATTGCCCGCGGGCGTATTCAGCAGCAGCTCCGCCACAGCCGAGGCGTCGAGGACCATCAGCGCGCGTCCCGTTCCTCCCGGAGCACCTCGGCGGGCGAGGGGGCCAGGACCAGGGGCGGCTCGCGGCGAATGGCGTCCAGCGTTTCCCGCCGGCTCGGCCGTGACAGCGCGCGCTCGATCTGCCACATCAGGTACTGCGACATGGACACGCCCTCCATTGCCGCCCGTGCCTTCAGACGTCGATGAAGGGACTCGGGGACGTCGCGAATCTGAATGTGGGGCATGTTGGGAGCATGAAAACATGATCCTTTCATGTCAAGAACGCCCTCTCCGTCGTCGGTTACATCCCCCAGACCGGCATCCCGGCGGTCACGGGTGGCATGTCTATTCGAGGATGACTTCCCTGCCGGTGGCGGCCGATCGGTAGATCGCGTCCAGCACGCGCTGCACGCTGAGCACCTGGTCGAGCGTCACGCAGGGCTCCTCGCGGCCCAGGATGACGTTGACGAAATGGTGCATGCGGCTGGCGTGCGGGTAGGTGAGTTCGCCCGCGTCCGGTGACTGGATGACGTGGTAGCCGTCGGCCGCCTGCCGGCAGAGCCGCTGTCCATACGTGTCGATCGCCCCTTCGGTGCCGTACAGCTCCACGTTCATGTCGTTGCTCCGGTCCAGGTGCATGGCCCAGGCCACTTCCAGCAGCACGGTGGCGCCGCCGTCGAGCTTGATGACCGCGGTGGCGAAGTCGTCCACGTCGAACTGCCCGCGCGCCCGCTCGGACATCCCCCAGTCGCCCTCGCCGAGCCCTCGGTTGCCGAACTCGGTATAGGTCGCCCCCGACACGGAGCGCGGCCGGAAGTTGTCGAGCAGGAAGAGCGCGTTGTCCAGCATGTGCACGCCGATGTCCAGCAATCCGCCGCCGCCCGAAATCTCCTTGCGGGTGAACCAGCTCCCGATCCGCGGTATCCCCGAACGGCGCCGCCAGAACGCCTTGCAGTGGTAGGCGCGTCCGATCCGGCCCGCCTCCATGAGCTGCCGGGCGTGCTGCACCTCCGGCGTGAAGCGCTGGTTCATGCCCAGCATGAAGTGGGTGTCCGCCGCGCGCGCGGCGGCGGCCGTCTGCTCGGCGTCTTCCCGGCTCAGCGCCAGGGGCTTCTCCTGCAGCACGTGCTTGCCGGCCTGCAGCGACAGGGCCGACAGCGGCGCGTGCAGGTGATTGGGCACGGCGATGTAGACCGCGTCGACCTCGTCGATGGCCAGCAGCCGCTCCGGTTCCTCCACCACCTGCGTGACGGTGTCGTAGCGCAGCGCGAACTCCGCGGCCCGTTCCGCGTTGGGCTCCGCCACGGCGACGATCTCGGCTTCGGGGTGCTCGGCGAAGTCGCTACAGCTTCCCAGGGCGATGCCTCCTGCCCCGATGACTCCTATGCGAACCATGACGCGAGCATAGCGTTCGGCAGCCGGTCGTTGCCATCGGCCGGTCTCCTTGACGGACACACACGCCGGCGACACAGTCGTTCGAGAAGTGGACTTGGAGACGCTTCGGCGCCGAATTCGCGTCGTGGTCGCCAAGACCCCGGTAGCGAGCATCATCCTTACCGCCGTGGCCGCATACGGGCTGTGGCACGTGACGACGGTGACGACCGTAGGTGACTTCGTTCGTTCGCAAGCGGAGTTGGTGGAGGGCGGCGTCTATGTAGCGCTCTTTCCTGGCGCGCCGGCAACCTCGGATTCCGAAGTGACGATCGTCGATTCCAAGACGAACCGGCATGCCGCGACGTTGATCCGAGCCGAGCGGTCCGGCGACAGCACCCGGGTCTGGGTCCGCGTGGAAGGAGACCTGGAGATTGGCGAAGCTTCGATCGAACTCCAAGTTGGGGAGCGGACTCTGCTCGCCCATACCGTCGAAGCGCTATTCGGAACCGGTCGATGAGCCGCGCCGCCTCCGATCCGAACGGAGCACGTCACGGGAGCAGGTTGGCATTCGCGTGGGGAATGGCCCGTGGAGACCGGATGGCATGGTTCGCGACCGTCGTCAATGCGCTGTTCACTCACCTGTTTCGCGCGCTCCTCCCCATCATCTATGCGCTCATCGTCGATGAGGTCATCATCCGTGGGGAGCTGTCGCTCATCCCCGCGATAGCGCTCTGCTTCGGCATCCTGCTCGTGGCCAACGAGGGGCTGTTCGCCATCGGCCACGTGTCGTGGGTCTACAAGATCACGGACTTCGACTCCAAGATTCGGCGGCGGCTGTTCGGCCGGATTCTCGACGCGAAGACCGAGCTCCTGGAACGGAGGAGAACCGGCGACCTCGCCGAGACGGTCGAGACGGATGCAAACCAGATCACCTGGTACACCGACGTCTTCGCCGTGTGGATACCCGATGCTCTGATCGCCTTGGTCATCGTGCTCGTGTTCATGGCGGCGATCAGTCCCATCGTCGCACTCATGGCTGCCGTTGCAGCTCCACTGTCCGCATTCGTTTCCCATCGCATGGCGTCGAGAGGGCGCCGGATAGCGGACGAGTATCGCAGTAGGTACGGCGCGCACTCGAGCTGGCTGTTCGAGATCATACGGGGCGTTGCCGACATCCAACAGCTCGGCGCCACCGGTACGGTGGCACGCTGGCTCGTGGAGCGGCTGCGAGCGTTGATCGGCCTCAAGGTGCGTGCGTCGATCGTGGAGCTCTCCTCCGATCGGGTCCGTGAGTTCGTGGCACTGGTGCTGGAGATCGCATTCTTTCTCGTAGCCAGTGCGCTTGTGCTTTCTGACCGGCTCTCGCTGGGCGGTTATGTCGCCCTGGCGGCCTACTTCGCGACCGCCCTCGGCGAGGTCACCGAGCTCAGCAGCATGCTGTTCAGAATGCGTCTGTACACCGTGGGCGTGGACCGGATCCGGAGCGTGGTCGAGCTGGCCGCGGAGAGCGACGGAGGACAGCCCCTTGAGCACGGTCCAGGCTCCGTCGTGTTCGATCGCGTGCGGTTCCGGTACCGCCCCGACGTTCCCGTGCTCGAAGACATCTCCTTTCGGGTCGATGCGGGCGAGCGCGTGGCCATCGTCGGCGGCAGCGGCGTCGGCAAGTCCTCCATCGTCTCCCTGCTGGCTCGTCTCTATGATCCCGAGGACGGTTCGATCATGATCCGGCGACGCAGCCTTGGCGACTACTCCCACAGATCCGTCAGGAGATGGTTCGGATTCGTTCAGCAGGACCCCCTGATCTTCAGCGATACCGTGCGGGCCAATCTCTGCCTGGGAGGTCTGACTCGAAGCGGCGAGTCGATCCCTGATGAGTCCCTGTGGGACGCATGCCGGACGGCGCAGATCAGCGAAACCCTGCGCGCGTTCCCGGAAGGTCTCGACACCCTCATCGGCTCGGAAGGGCGAACGCTCTCGGCCGGCGAGAAGCAACGGGTGGAACTGGCCCGCGTCCTGCTCCGGAGTCCGAGCGTGCTGGTGATCGACGAGGGACTGTCGGCAGTCGACCCCGACACCGAAAGAGCGATCTATCGGCGGTTGTTTGTCGCCGATTCGCGGGGCCGGTCGACGATCATCATCGCCCATCGGCTGAGCACGATCATCGACTGCGATCGCATTCTGGTCCTTGATGCGGGAGCGGTCGTCGCCTCGGGTTCCCACGAAGAACTGATTCGCGACTGCGACGTCTACCAACGCCTGTTCAGGGATCAGGTGGAATGAGGCACGCGATTGGCTGCCGATAGCACCCCCCGGATGGCGCAGGCAGCCATGCGCGGCGCGCGCCCGTTCGTGGTACTGCTCGTTGTCCTCAAGGGGCTCCTCGTTGCCACCACCTTCCTGCCGCCCGCGATCGTCGGCGTGTTCGTCGACGAAGTGATCGTCGCCGGCACCGGTGATCGACTCTACCTCCTGTTGGCGGCACTCGTCGCCGTATATGTCGTCGAAACGTTGCTCAAGGTCATCGAGGTCTGGGCCGCCAATCGGGCCGTTCACCGGACCGTCTTCCGGCAGCGGATGCGGGTCTTTCGGTCCGTGCAACGGCTCGCGTGGGCGGAGCTGATGAAGCGCGCGCCCGGAGAGGTCCTGAAGCGGGTAGAGGAAGACACGGAAGAGCTCGGCGCCCTTCTGCTCCAGCGCATCGAGCGCATCTTCAACTGGTGCCTGGTCGCAGTGGGTGCGGTGGTCTGCGTAAGCGTGAGCTGGCGCCTGTCGGTGGCGGGAACCGTGCTCACCGTGACCGTCTGGATGCTGGGACGTTGGTTCAAGCGCAAGGCCACGGTCCGCGGGGAAGCGTTCCGGGTAGCCCTGGGAAAGTGGTCGGCGTGGCTGCACGAATCGCTGCTCGGCTGGCGTGAGGTGCGATTGCTCGCCGCAGAGGGCGCTCAGAACGCCAAGATGGCAGCGTGGCTGAGGAGGGTAGACCGACTTCGTGGAGCTCAGTTCACGTTCAAGTTTCTGCAGATGACCATGGGCCGTATCCAGGAGAGCTACGTCTCGCAGGCGGCTCTCTATCTCCTTGGCGGCCTCCTGATCTTCCTCGGCACGATGACCCTGGGTGGCCTGATCGCGTTCATCCGATACTTCGCGCACGTCCTTCGCGCCATCGACAAGATCAACTCGCTCAACGTGCTCCTGGGCGGCATGCTCGCTCCGCTCCACAGGTCCTTCGAAGTCTCGCGTTGGACGCAGATACCACCTCCGCGAGCGCGCCTCGACCATCGCGGACCGACCGACGTCGATCTACGGGATGTCAGCCTCTCCTACGAAGGTGGAGACCCCGTACTTCGTGGGATCACGTGCGCGATACCGGGCGGCACCAGGATAGCCGTCGTCGGCTCCTCGGGGTGTGGGAAATCCACCCTCGCGCGGATCGTCGCCGGACAGCTCGCGCCTACGTCAGGCGATCTGCGCATGGGCGGCCGACGGTTGACCGACACCGGCGGTGCGGCGCTGGGCACGGCGCTGCTCGTCGGCCAGGACAGTGTCATCTACAACATGTCCATCAGAGACAATCTCAGGATGGTACGACCGAGCAGCACGGAGTCCGAGCTCCGCCGCGTATGCGCGGACGCACAGATCCTCCCCCTTGTAGAGGAACTGCCGGAGGGACTCGACACGGTCATCGGCGAGCGCGGCCGCCAGTTGTCCAGCGGCCAGCGCCAACGACTCATCCTGGCGCGGTCGATGCTGATCGAGAGGCCCATACTGATTCTGGACGAAGCGACCTCGCAGCTCGACGACCCCACCGCACGACTGATCAATCAGAAGCTGCTCGACCCGCGTTTCGAAGGGACGGTGATCATCATCGCCCACCGGGTGAGCACGATCATGGACATGCCGCGTATCGTCGTCCTTGACGACGGACGGATCTCGGCCGATGGAACGCATCGAACGCTCATGCGTACGAGTAAACGGTACCGGCAGCTCTTCGCGCCGGACGAATAGCGTCCTGCATCACAGTCCCTTCGACCACCCACCGTCTACCGGGAGGTTCACGCCGTTGAGATAGGATCCATCGGCGCTGCAGAGGAAGGAGACCACGGCGGCAACCTGTTCGTAGGTGGCCGCTCGTGACAGGGGGATCTCGCTCGATTCCCAGTCGCTGTCAGGATCCAGGACGACCCACGGAAGTACGGAGTTGACGCGGATGCGCTCCGGCCCGAAGCGGCGAGCCATCAGCTTGGTGAGCGCGCTGACGGCTGCGCGCATCGACCCGCTGACGGGGAACATCAGCGTCGGTTCCAACCCGTCAGCCGCGGACACGTTGACGATAACCCCGCCGCCCGACGAGCGCATCAACGGCAGTGCCTCCCGCGACGCCCTGAGCACGCTCATGAACAACAGCTCGAACCCGCCGAGCCACGCGTCGTCCGGCAGGGTCTCCAGATCACCCCTGGCGGCGTCGCCGGCATTGTTCACCAGCACGTCCAGCCGCCCCCACCGGGCCTTTACCGCCTCCACGAACCGCGAGATGTCGTGCGCGCTCGTCAGGTCACCCTGAAACGACAAGCCGTCGACTTCCGCGGCTATCGAATGAACCGCCTCGGAGCGCGACATCACCGCAACGTCGTGGCCGTCCGCGGACAGGCGACGCGCGCAGGCCGCGCCGATCCCACGGCTCGCTGCGGTCACCATCGCCACCGGTCGCGTGCTCATGTCGTTGCCTTGGGTAATTCCACTCGGCCGTCTCGATCATCGGCACGCAGCCTGCAGCGCTGGATACCGTTCTCATCGAAGTTGGCCGGATCCAGCCACTCCTCGAACGCGGGGCGCGTGTCAGCCCACTCGCTGTCGATCATGGAGTACCAGGCGGTATCGCGGTTCCGCTCGTTGTAAACCCAGTGCTGGCGAAAGATCCCCTCGAAGGAGAATCCCAGGCGCTCCGCCGCCGCGCGCGAAGGACCGTTCAGCGCGTCGCAACGCCACTCGCACCGGCGGTAGCCGAGTTCGAACACGGTCCTGAGCATCAGATACATCGCCTCGCTGGCCGCGACCGTGCGCTTCAGCGGTTCGGTGAAGTGAACGCCACCGATCTCTATCACCCCGTTCGGCGGATCGGCTTCGAAGTAGCTCGCGAAGCCGAGGGTTTCCCGGCACGACCGATCGACGATCGCGAACCACATCGGGATCTCGCTCGAGCCGATGCTCTGCAGCCACGTAACGAAATTCTCCAAGCAGGAGAAAGGACCCGCCGGAGAGTACGTCCAGTTCCGCCCCTCGGGATCCATGCTCACACCGCGATAGATGCCGGCGCCGTGTCTCTCCGGATCGAGCGGCTCAAGCATCGACCACCGCCCCTCGACCGACTCGTGCGGTGGCAGCGGGGGAGACCTCCAGTCCGGTAGCGGGAAACCCACCACCTGGCCGAGCTCATTGTGCCGCTGGCGACTCATGCCGCCGTAACTGGTGAAGTCGCGTTTGCGTCGTCCATGACGTCTCCTTGCCTACACGTACGCCCGGATGCATCCGGCGTGCGTATGGGATACCATCGTCTTCGAATTGCGAAAAGGTCCAATGTCGGCGATTTCACGGAACCATTCGCGGTGAGGGCCGTGATGCAGGTCAGAAGAGCCACTCCTGACGACGGCGACCGGGTATTCTCTCTCGCGTCGGATCTCGCCACTTCGTTCGACGTTGAGGAACGGACGTTCAAGGCGTCGTATCGACAGGTATTGACGGATGACCACGCTCTGCTTCTCGTGGTCGAAGACAACAAGGAAGTCGTCGGCTACTGCCTTGGCTTCGACCATGTCACGTTCTTCGCGAACGGCAGGGTCGCATGGGTTGAAGAGATGATGGTGAGCAGCTCCCATCGGAAGAAAGGCGCCGGACGTTCGCTGATGGCGGCGTTCGAGAGATGGTCAGCCGCTCGGGGAGCGAAGCTCGTCGCCCTGGCTACTCGCCGGGCAGCCGAGTTCTACGGGGCCGTGGGCTACGAGGAGTCGGCGACGTACTTCCGAAAGATGCTGTGACGCAGATCGGTTCGGAATCGCTCAGTTCAAGGGAGTTCGGAATGAGAGGAACAGCGGTCGTGGCACTACGCACGACCACGAGAGAACACGAGGTTCTGCTGATGCGCAGAACCCGCAGCAACGCGGGAGAGTGGTGCCAGATTGCCGGCTCCATAGAGTCAGGTGAAACAGCGTGGCAGGCTGCGCTGCGCGAGATGAGGGAAGAGACTGCAATGGTGCCCAGTCGCCTCTATTCCGCAGATCTCTGCGAGCAGTTCTATGAAACCGGAACGGATTCGATCTGGGTGGCCCCGATCTTCGTTGCGTACGTTGACTCCGAGGCCACCGTCAGGTTGAACGAGGAACACAGCGAGTATTGCTGGACCTCCATCGGCCGGGCTATCGATCTGCTTCCGTTTCCAGGTCAGAAGACGATGTTGATGCACATCCGTCGCTGGTTCGTGGAGCGCGAACCGTCTCCACTGCTCGAGATAGACATCAGCGGGGTCCCGCAGGTGATATGACAGTAACGAGACGGTATGCAGCAGAAGGTCATCAATCGGACTCGGCCCGCTGGGCGACGACGCGGACGAAGGTCAGATTCCGGTCCGCGTCTTCTCGGAGGCCCTGGACGAAGACGGAATCGGACTCGAAACCGAAGTGCGTTCGGTCCCATGTTGTTCCCGAATATCCAGTCCGGGTGGTAGCCGCTCGCTCCGGGAACCGCGGATGAGCGGCCAGATGGCTGCGCCCAGAGGCGCGATGAACAGGACGACTCATGAATCCTCCCCGATCTCCCAGTTTGCTGCGGCAGCGCTTCCCACCCAAGGGCCTCGTAGAACGTGCCGTTTTGATAGTTCCTCAGAGCTCGCCTGACGTATGGGATCGTGTTCTTCGGCAAGTCGTCCGAAGAGTGCCACGATGTGTCGTCGCACCCGTCCGGACGGGCACTCGCGATGTCGCCGATCCACGTGGGTGCAGCGAGAAAGAACGAAACGCGGCCATCGCCGGATCGCCGGTACATGACGCCCACCACTGAAAGGTCCCGGTGAAGAATCCCTATCCCGAGTTCCTCCTTCGCTCTTCGGAGCGCTGCGTCGGTGATCTCCTCGTCGGCCCGCACGTATCCGGCGATCACGCTGAAGCTCATGTCTCCAGAGTCGATGTCGCGTCGATTCAGGAGAAGAACCTGACCGCGGTCGTCGATCAGAAAGACGTAGACGTCACAGATCAGTGTGAAACGATGGGGCCAGGGGTTCGGTTGCACCGGCACCGTTTCAACCCAGTCGACATGATCGTAGAACGTGCCTTGGCGATAATTCGTGAATGCGGTTCTGACGTACGCGATCATGTTCTCCGGCAGGTTGTCGACGGAATGCCAGGACACTTCATCGTGGTTCCATGGCTCCGCATTGACGATCTCTCCGCTCCAGGAGCGAGCGGTCAGGAAGAACACCACCGACACGACTCCGTCCGCCCCCTTTCGGTGCATCACGCCCACCACGTCGATGTCCGCGGGGCGGACGTCGATGCCGGCCTCCTCGCTCGCTTCCCTGATCGCCGCCGCGGTAACCTCTTCGTCGGCTTCCACGCCTCCGGCGATCACGCTGTAGTTGCCGTTCTCGTAGTCGGTGTTGCATCTCCTCAGGAGCAGAAGTCTGTCGTCGTTCAGCAGGAAGAGATGTACTTCAGGAATCGCGCCGAATCGGTCGGGCATCGAAGCCTCCCCGAGTCCCACCTCACGAGCCCGTGCTCTGGTAGCGCTTGATGCCGGCGTTCCAGAGCAGCACACTCAGGATCAGGGTCGCCACGGCCACGGGCGGCCCGCCGTAGCGCAAGGCCGGCGCGAACGTGCCGTCGCCGGCCCGGTCCAGGAACAGATGGGCCGGGAAGAAGTTGATGAACGCGAACGGCACGACGGTCAGCAGGAGCTGAATCGCCTTCGGATAGATCGAGATCGGGTAACGGATGAACTCCGCGAACGAACCGAAGATCTCCTGGCCCATCGATCCCGCTCGAATGAAGCGAAAGCTCAGGGTGCCGATCATGATGATCAGGCCGCTCAGGATCATCACGCCGCTGAGCAGCGTGACTACCAGCCAGAGTATCTCCATCGTTCCGAGCCGCACTCCCAACTCGCGGAAGCTGATCAACAGCACGACCACGCCGATGAGCATGTTGCTGAACCAGATGTGATTGAACTTCATCAGGATCAGGTGCACCAGGGTCGGGATGGGCTTGGTCATGACGTTGTCGAACCTGCCATCTCGCACCAGGTGCTCCACCGTCAGCAGCGGCGAGCGGATGAACAGGCCGCACGCCCCCCAGCAGAACTCGTACAGACCGACCAGCACCATGACCTCGAAGAGGGTCCAGCCATTGATCGCGACGAACCGGCTCATGATGATCCACACGGACGCGTAGGCGACTATGTTGTTGATGAAGAGCGCCAGGAAATCCAGAAAGAAGTTCAGCCGATACTCCATCAGGCCCTTGAGGATGACGACGACGTAGACGCCGTAGAGTCGCAGCAGTCGCATCGTTCAACCGCCCTGCACGACGACCTTGCGAACGCCGGCCAGCCAGAGAACGCGCTGCAGCAACAGCAGCGCGCCGATCCACAGCCACTGCTGTGCCACCAGCACCGCCGCCTCCGCCGGCGTGATCTTGCCCAGCCAGGTCGCTATCGGAGCGAAGTAGAGCAGCCGGAACGGCAGGTAATCGGAGGCCGCGACCAGCCAGTCCGGAAAGAACCAGAGCGGGATGAACGCCCCGGAGCACAGCCTGATCAGCATCCAGAGGTAGGCGCCGAGCTGCCAGACCGACATGTGCCAGAACCCGACCAGACCCAGCGTGTAGGACATCAGGAACAGCAGCAGGGAGGCGCCGGGCACCAGCGCCAGGCACAGCAGCCCGGCCCCCGTCGTCGGCGGGAGCTCGATGCCGACGATCGCGATCACCAGGACTGCCATCGGCACGAGCTGCACGACGGTGCTGTACAGGGACCCGCCCCACACACCGGCCAGGTGGTACAGCAAGTGGCTGATTGGCCGGATGAAGTCGATGGCGATCTCGCCGCTCTTGATGCGCTGATCGATCCGCTCGATCACGTCGGCGTAGACAAGGTAGGCAAGCGCCGAGCTGAGCAGCACGTAGGTCGTCATCTCGCGAAGCGAAACGGATCCGAAGTCGGTCGGCATGGACTCTCGGCCGCCGTACAGCGCCCGCCAGATCGCGAACTGCACGAAGATGAACACGATACGGCTCGCCGTGCCGAGGAACGTGTTGAACCGGTACGCGGCGTGCGAGATCGCCTCATTGACGAAGAGCTGCACGTACACTCGCAGGCGGGACATGGTCGCGTCCGTTCTTACAGGCTGGCGTACAGGTTGCGGATGACGTGCTCGATGTCCGGCTCTTCGGTGGAGAAGTCGGTCACCTCGTTGGTTCGAAGCAGTTCGCCGACGATCGCCGCGGCCTTGGTCCGCGCGGCGTCGAAGGCGATCGTCACCGTGCCGTCGCTCACTGCGACGCTCTTCGCTCCGGCCGCTTCCAACCGTGCCCGGTCCCGGATCTCGCCCTGTACGTCGGCCGTGATCACGCTATCGGCGGCGTAACGCCGCTTCAGCGCTTCGAGGTCGCCGTCGTACATGATCCGGCCCTTGTCGATGACGATCACGCGGTCGCAGAGCTTCTCGATGTCGCCCATGTCGTGCGTGGTGAGGATCACGGTCTTGCCGTGCGTGCGGTTGACCTCGCGGATGAACTGGCGGATGTGCTCCTTGGCCACGACGTCCAGGCCGATCGTGGGCTCGTCCAGGAAGATGAAGTCCGGGTCGTGCAGCATCGCGCAGCAGAAGTCGGCGCGCATGCGCTGCCCCAGGCTGAGCTGCCGCACCGCCACGTCCATGAACTCGTCGATCGCCAGGATGTCCGCGAAGCGCGCCAGCGCCCGCTCGTAGTCCGGCAGCGGGATGCCGTACATGTGGCGGATGACCTTGAAGGTGTCCGACACCGGGATGTCCCACCAGAGCTGGGTGCGCTGGCCGAACACGACGCCGATGTTGCGCGCGTTGGCCATGCGCTGGCGGTGGGGGACGATGCCGCCCACCGAGACCTCGCCGCCCGTCGGCACCAGGATGCCCACCAGCATCTTGATCGTGGTCGACTTGCCGGCGCCGTTGGGGCCGATGTAGCCGACCACCTCGCCCGGCTCGATGTCGAAGGAGATGCGGTCGACCGCGGTGAGCACGTCGTACTCGGGCACGAACAGACCTCGCACGGCGCCGCCCAGACCCGGCCGGCGGCGCTGGCGCTTGAACTCGCGGGTGATGTCGCGGACCCGAATGCCCGCGTGAGTGCCCGTCACCGTGGTCGCCATGGAAACCGCGGATCGTACCATGGCGCCCGCTCCGTCTTGTTGTCCGCTCTGTTCCGGGTCGATAGGCTCCGGGCGCGATGAGCAAGCAAGTGATCGCGCTGAGCGCGCGGGCCGCGGCGCAGTTGCCGTCGATACCGGAGACTCAGCGCCAACTGAAGGAAGGCTATCTCGACGCCACGAGCCGCCTCTCTCTCGCCGACCTGGAGGCGATGAAGGACTCGTACCTGATCAGCATCGTCACCACGCACCCGCGGTGGGAGGTCATCGGGGTCCTGGAGAAGCTCCGACTGTCAGCCTATTGCCCGGCCGAGCACATCATCGTCGCGCCCAAGGGCAAGCGTCAGGACATCGACCACTGGCGCCGCTGGCGTGCCGGATTCGAGGCGGCCGGCGTGCCGCTGGCAGCGGTCATCGACCACACGGGGGAGGGCGCAGGTTCCGTGGTGCATGCGCTGGGGACGGCCCCGGACTTCGCCGACGTGAGTCTCTACTTCTGGCCGTACGACGCGAACGACGGGACGGCATCGACCGCCGTCCGCATAAACGGGCTGGCCGACACGAAGGAGTACCGGCTGGCGACGCAGGGGTAGGGGAGCCGGCGCTCCGTCGAGTCAGTCGGGGATCTGGCTTGCGGCCATGCCGATGCAGTTGCCCTGCGGATCGGCGAACAGCGCGAAGGTCACGGTCTTCGGGATGGTGGTCACGGGTACGATCACCGTTGCTCCCAACTCCACCGCACGCTTGAGGCTTGCCTCGATGTCGTCCACTTGCACGTAGAAGGTGAGCGCGGTGGGGCCGCCTTCCTTCATGTGCATGATGCCTCCGTTGATGCCGTCCGGATCGTCCTGTGCCTTGGTCGTGATGACGCTGTAGTCGATCGCGTCATGGACGTCCATCTTCCAGTCGAACAGCTCGCCATAGAACGCACGCAACGCGGACGGGTCCTGCGACTGTATCTCAAAGTGAACTACGGGATTCTTCATGGTGTCTGGTCTCCGTCGGCTTGTGCTCCGTTGGCACGGTCGAGTCCGTGTTCCCGCGTGACCCGGATGCGCTGCGCCAGGTGCCGCATGCGCTCGGGACCGGCGGTGCGCAGCAACGGCTCCGCATAGACCGTGCCGCCCCGCTTGACGGAGCCGGTCAGGAGCTCGACCAAGTGCGGCAGCGCCGGACCCGCCATGTGCTCCTCGAAGTTGTAGGTGAACATGCGCCGCTCGGTGCCGCCGCCCCAGGAGCTGTGCTTGGTCTTGTGATTGAACAGCAGCATGTCGCCGGGGGTCGAGGCGATGGCGTAGCCGGGCAGGTCGCTGCCGTCCATGCCCCAGAACTCGTCGCTACGGGCGTGGAGGGTGAGGGGAACCGCCCGGTGCAGGCCGTCCGCGTAACGGTCGCCGGCGTGGCAGCTCCCCGGGAACACGCGCAGGCAGCCTGAGCCGGCGTCCACGGGATCGAGGTAGAAGGCGATCTTCAGCGAGTGGTACGGCACCGCCAGGTCGTGGTCGGAGTGCCAGTTGGTGTCGCCGACGTAGTAGTTGCCGTCGCTGCCCGCGTAGTTGTAGTCCTGCCCCAGCAGGCTGGCGACCACGCAGTCGATGCGCGGATCGTCCAGCAGGCCGCACAGGTACTCGTCCCGGTCCGCGAACGGGATGAGCATCGACCGTTCCTGGTGATCGTGGGTGAGGCCGCTGGCGGCCCAGATGCGTTCGAAGGCGGCGGTGATCTCGCCGACCTCGGCGGCGAACAGCGCCGGGAAGCGCAGGAACCCGAAGGTCCGATAGAAGGCGAGCTGTCGGTCGTCGAGTGTCATGGATCAAGCGTCTCGGTGCGCCGCCCCAGTATTTGCTACCCTGTGCCGGGCAGGCAAGCGAGCCTGGGGCGAGGAGGAACACGATGAGAGGCGTCGTCTTCACGGGGGACCGTCGACTGGAGGTTCGCGAGCTGCCGATTCCGGAGCCCGGACCGGAGCAGGCGCTGGTGCGGATGGCCGCCTCCTCCATCTGCGGGACCGACATGCACTTCTACCGCAAGAGCTGGGACGAGCTGGTGGAGTTCCGCCAGTCGTTCAACGGGTCGCCCGACACGATCCCCGGCCACGAGCCGTGCGGAGTGGTGGAGGCGGTCGGCGCGAACGTCACCTCGGTCGCGCCGGGCGACCGGGTAGCCGTCTACCAGCACGTCGGCTGCGAGAGCTGCGGCTACTGCCGCCGGGGCGAGGTGATGTTCTGCCCGGAGCGTACGGGCTACGGGTCGGTGCATGACGGCTCGTCCGCGGACTACACGGTGGCGCCGGCACGCAACTGCATGCGCATCCCCGATGCGCTGAGCTACGACCGCGCCGTGGTGCTTTCCTGCGCCGGCGGCACGGCGTACCAGTCGATCCAGCGCATCGATCCTTCCGGCGCCGACACGGTGGGCATCTTCGGGCTCGGCCCGGTGGGCCTCTGCGCGGTCGCGTTCGCGGTCGCGCGCGGGGCGCGCGTGGTGGGGCTGGACCTGCAGCCGGAGCGGCTGCGGCTGGCGCGGGGCATGGGCGCCGAGCGGGTGATAAACGTCGCCGACCAGGACGCGGTCGAGGAGCTGCTGGAGGTGACCGGCGGACGGGGCCTGGACGCCGCCGCGGACTATTCGGGCAGCCCGCGGGCGCAGCAGGCGATGGTGGCGGCGGCCGGCAAGTGGGCGCGGCTGGGGCTGGTCGGCGTCGGCGAGCCGTTCGAGCTGGACGCGTTCCGCGGCATGATCATGCGCCAGCTCACCCTGATGGGGTCCTGGATCTACAACCTGGGCCAGTTCGAGGAGATCGTCGACCACGTGCTGCAGCGGGACATCCCGCTGGAGGAGCTGATCACGCATCGGTATACGATCGACCAGGCCGAGGAGGCGTTTCGGGTGTTCGACTCGGGCGCGACCGGCAAGGTGGTGTTCACATGGCAGTCCTGAGCTCCGCGCAGATCGCCCGCTTCCGCGACGACGGCTTCCTGGTCGTGGCGGACCTGATGAGCCGCGACGAGATCGACGGGCTGGCCGATGCCGTCCGCTCCGAGTTCGTGACGCAGCGCCACATCGGCGTGGGCAGGCATTTCCCGGATCCGGGCAAGTACACCCTGTCCGAGGACAGCCTGCGGCTGGCCGACGTGCGCCGCGTGGTCGACCATCCGCAGGTGACGGCCGCGGTCTCCGAGTTGCTGGAGGACGAGATCCGCATCTCGGCCTTCGTGATCTACGCGATGCCGCCCGGCAGCCAGGGGACCGGCGGCGACTACCAGGGAACGCACGAGTCCGCGCACTGCGACTACAAGCCGTACCGGCCGGTCGGCTCCTCGATGCGCTGGCTGTTCGTGATCGTGCCGCTGGTCGACTACACCGAGGAGATCGGCCCGCTGCTGGTATCACCCGGATCGCACAAGATCCCCACGCTGACCCGCCGGGGACGGATCACGCACGTGGAGCGGGCGCGGGGCGACCAGCTCCGGCCGTTCCAGGACACGCGGTTGCGGCGCGGACAGGTGGCGTTCATGGACATGTTCACCTGGCACCAGGCGTTCGGAAACCGTTCCGAGACACTGCGCTTCGGCGTCTACAACAAGTACCGGGCGCGCAGCGCGCCGCCGGGCTGCGGACCCTACCTGTTCCGGGAGCGCTCGGCGGAGCTGTTCGACGCAGCCGGCGCGGAGTTGCTGGAGAACCGCATTGAGGGCCGCGTCGCGCAGACCAAGCTGCTGGTCGAGGAGGCGGACCGGTTCCTCGTCCTCGACGGGCCGGACGGAACGCCGACCGTGCCCGGCGGGGCGGCGCAGCCGGCCGTGAAGCGGGTGGGCACCGACGACGACAACGTGATCGAAGCGTTGATGGGCGCGGCCCGCCCCCAGCTCGGCGGCGACCTGCCGTGGGTCAGTTACGTGGGGGACTACCTGGTGGGTGACGGCTCGGCGGACGTCTGCCGCGTCTACGCCTGCCCGCACGAGGAGTTGGCGCCCGACAACGGCCAGGCCACCGCCACGGCTCGCTGGCACTTCTTCGACCAGCTCCGCGCGGAGACCGGCACCCCCTACCTGGCGGAAGCCGCGGAGCGATGGCTGACCGACTCCGTCGTGCGGGGCATCGGCCAGTCGAACGAACAGGCCAAGTTCACACCGTAGCGCCCTGAGGTATCAGCATGAAGATCCTGGTCAGCTTTTCCTTCACCGCCGCGCAACGCGCGGAGCTCGATGCCGTGGTCCGGCGCCACGGCGGCCACGAGGTGATCCACACCGACGATCCGGCGGTAGCGCTGGCGGCGGCGCCGGAGGTCGAGGTAGCCATGGGCACCCTCACCCCGGACGTGTTCCTGGCGGCGCGCAACCTGAAGTGGGCGCACTCCTTCAGCGCCGGCCTGGACATGGTGCTGTCCCCGGAAGCCGCGGCGCTGCCGTTCACCCTGACCAACATGGCCGGCAAGTACGCCGCGCAGGGCGCCGAGCACGCCTGGGCGCTGCTGCTGGCTCTGAGCCGCGGCGTCGTGCACGCGGCGGCCACCGGGCGCTGGGAGCAGGCCACGGTCATGTCCCTGACCGGAGGCACACTCCTGATCATCGGGTTGGGAGGATTCGGCATGCACACCGCGCAGCGCGCCGCCGGCTACGAGATGACCGTGCTGGCCCTGGACCCGGTGAAGAGCGCCGGTCCGGTCCCCGCCGGGGTCGCCGAGTTGCTGCCGCCGACGCGGGAGAACCTGCACGCGTTCCTGGCGCGCGCCGACGCGGTAGCGGTCACCTGCCCGCTGGTGCCGGAGACGTACCACCTGATCGGCGCCGAGGAGCTTGCGCGGATGAAGCCGACCGCCTACCTGGTCAACGTCAGCCGCGGCGGCATCATCGACGAGCCGGCGCTGATGGCGGCCCTGCACGCGGGCACGATCGCCGGAGCGGGGCTGGACGTGTGCGAGGTGGAGCCGGTGCCGGACGACAGCCCGCTGTGGACCACGCCGAACCTGGTGCTGACGCCGCACCGCGCCGGCTACTCGCAACATCGGCCGGCGGAGGTCCATGCCTTCGCGCTGCAGCAGCTCGAGCGCTACCTCACGGGCCAGCCGCTTGAGAACATCGTCGACAAGCGCGCCGGATTCTGAGGAAGCGCAGGCGGTCAGGCGCAGCCGGTAGCCACGGCCATGGCGCGGCAGACCCGCCGCATGGTGTCAGCATCGACGGTCCCGATGAACTGGTGCAGGAGTGACTGCTCCACGGTCTGAACGTGGTCGAGATTTACCGCCGATGGGTGCTTGAGGCCCTCGGCGACTCCTACCGGCACCTCGGCCGGCGAACCATGTATCGTCGAAGTGACGGGAGCGACCAGGGCCGTTCGCAGGAACCGGAGGGCCGCCTGCCGGCTGATGATCAGCACGGGGCGGCGTTTGTCCGGGGCCTTGAAGGTGTACAGCCAGATCTCGCCCCGCTTCAGTTCTCCGGCCACGCGCCCTGGTGCTCCCAGTCCGGGAACTCTTCCCCCAGAACGTCGACGCCTTCGTAGGCTTGCCGGTACTGGGCGTCGAGAGACTTCTGCTCCACGCGATGCAGGAACTGCTCCGCGGCTCGCCGCAGGACCGCCGAGCGTCCCACGCGTCGCACCTCCTCCGTTGCGTCGAGCCGCGCGAGCAACGTCTCGTCGAACATGACCTGTATGGCTTTCATATGGGTATATTATGTTGAACCAATTGTATAGTACAGGCTGCAAGCGTGCTCGAGCACTCCTGTCGGCCTTTGCGCCATACTCGGCACCGGAGGAAGTAGGGTGAAGTACGACGTTCTTATCGCCGGCGGAGAGGTGATCGACCCGTCGCAGCGCATGCGCGGCCGGCTCGACGTTGCGGTCGCGGGCGAGCGCATCGCGGACATCCGCCCGGACATACCCGCCGAGCAGGCCCGCCACGTGATCGACGCGCGCGGCAGGCTGGTGATGCCGGGGCTGGTCGACCTGCACGTGCACGCCTACCGGGACCACACCACGCTGGGGTTGGACCCGGACCCGCTGTGCGCCGCGGGCGGGGTGACCACGATGCTCGACACGGGCAGCTCGGGCAGCCACAACTTCCCCGGCTTCCTGCGCGACGTGATCATCCCAGCGCAGACGGAGGTGCTGGCGCTGATCCACCTGTCGGCGCTGGGGCTGGCCACATTCAACCGGACCGGCGAGCTGCTCGACCGCGCCCTGGCCGACCCGGAAGGCGTGGTGGAAACCATCCGCGCCCACCCGAACGTGGCCGTCGGGGTGAAGATCCGCGCCACCGGCCGCCTGATGGGCAGGGGAGAGGCCGGCTGGGCCAACCTCAGGGACGCCGTCGCGGCGGCGCGCGAGGCGCGCACGATGCTGATGGTGCACATCGGCGAGACGCCGATGCCGGTGCCCGAGATCGTGGAGCTGCTGGAGCCCGGCGACTGCATCACGCACTGCTTCAAGGGCGGCTCGGAGCGCATCCTGGATCCCGACGACCGGGTCTGGCCCGCGGTGCGCGAGGCCGCCGAGCGCGGGGTCGTCTTCGACATCGGCCACGGTTCCGGCAGCTTCGAGTGGGAGGTCGCCGACGCGGCGATCGAGCAGGGGTTCCTGCCGCAGACCATCAGCACCGACCTGCACACCCTGAACGTCAACGGCCCGGTGTTCGACATGCCTACCACCATGTCCAAATTTCTGCACTTGGGCCTCTCGCTGGAGGAGGTGGTCGAGCGATCGACTCTGGCGCCTGCCAAGGCATTGCTCCGCGACCACGAGATCGGCACGTTGCGGCCGGGGACGCGCGCCGACGTCGCCGTGCTGGAGGAGCGCGAAGGCCGCTTCGTGTTCACCGACAGCATGGGCACGGACCGCATCGGCACGCGCTGCCTGCGCGCCGCGGCGACTGTGCGCCGCGGGCAGATCGTGCCGGGCGGCGGCGGCTGGTATCCCTACCGACAGGAGGTGAACTGATGAGGGCACTGCAAGCGTTTCTGCACGGTCCGCGCGACCTGCACATCGAGCCGGTGGAGCTCGATCCCGACGGGCTCGGCCCGCACGAGGTCCTGGTGGACACCGAGGTGTCGGCCCTGAAGATCGGCACCGACCGCGGCAACTACGAAGGCGCGGACTACGGCATGCAGCCGATCGAGTACCCGCGTCCGGTCGGCGACAGCAGCGTCGGCATCGTGCGCGCGGTCGGCAGCGCCGTCACGCGCGTGGCGGTGGGGGACCGCGTCGCCGACCGCCATGGCCATGCGTCCGCGCACGTGTTCGACGAAACCGGCCACCTGGCCAAGGTGCCGCCGGGGGTCGACCCGGAGGACGCGGTGTGGTCGCATCTCTACACGCTGTCCGGCTTCTGCTACCGCAAGGCGGCCTTCGAGCCGGGCGAGAACGTCGCCGTGGTCGGCCTGGGCGTGCTGGGGCTGGGCGCCGTGGCGCTGGGACCGCTGTTCGGGGCGCGCGTGGTGGCGCTGGGCAACAGCCCGGTGCGCATGGAGATGGCCCGCCGCATGGGCGCGCACGAGGCGTTCCTGTCCTCCGACCCCGATCTGTCTGAAAAAATGGACGGCTTCACCGGTGGTGTCGGGATCGACCTGGTGATCCTGACCGCCAACCCGTGGCCCGCGTACCGGACGGCCGTGGAGGTGGTCCGCAACGGCGGCCGGGTGTCCATCGTGAGCCTGTTGGGGCGCGGGGAGGAGAAGCTGGACTTCAACCCGCTGGTGCTCGACTGGTTCTACGACAAGGGCATCTCGCTGATCGCCGTCAACGGCAGCGCCGGCTACCGGTTCCCGGGCGAGCCGGACACGCCCGCGCGCTTCTCGTGGAACAACTCCTGCGCGCACGTGCTGTCGCTGATGGCCGACGGACGCCTGTCCCCCAAGCGCCTGATCACCCACCGGATGCCGTACGGGGACATGAAGGAAGCGTATGAGATGGCCTACCGCCGCGAGAAGGAGATGCTGGGCGTCGTGTTCGACTGGCGCGGCGCCTGAGCGCGGCGACCGCCGCTCCGGCGGCGGCCGACGCCCTGGCGGCTCCCGGATCGCACGCGGTGCAGGGCGCGCGCCGCCAGTCCGCGTTCCGGGGCAGCCACCAGCGCCACCACGACCACGACGCCGGCCACCACCGTCATCATGCCGGCGGTGCTGGTGTCGGCCAGCCCGAACCAGCGGGGCACCGTGATCGCGCCGACGTGTCCGCCGACCGCGCAGACCAGCGCCACCCCCTGGCCGAATACCAGCAGCGACCAGAGCCGGCGGGTGAACAGCCCTGCCACCACGCCGGGCACGATCAGCATCGCGATCACCAGGATGCTGCCGACGCTCTCGAAGGCCGCGACGATGGTCACCGCCACCATCACCATCAGCCCGTAGTGCATGAGGCGCGCGTTGCAGCCGATCGAGCGTGCGAAGTCCTCGTCGAACGAGGTGAGGTTGAGCTCCTTGAACAGCACCACGACGAACAGCACGTCGGCCGCGAACACCGCGCCCAGGATCAGCAGCGCCCGCGGCATGCGCACGCCGGCCACCACCACGTCGTTGAGCGGCGCCAGCTCGACCGAGCCGTAGAAGACCGTGTGCACGTCGATGTGCACGGAGTCGGCGCTGCGCACGATCAGGATCAGGCCGACGGCGAACATGGTGGTGAACACCACGCCCATGGCTGCGCCGCGGTCCACGTTGCCCACCTGGTGGATGAGCTGCGTGAAGGCGGCGGTGAGCACGCCGGCGGCCGCCGCGCCGATCACGATCACGCCGGTGTCGCGGCTCAGCGTGGCCAGGAACGCGACGGCGATGCCGGGGAGCACGGCGTGGCTGATGGCGTCGCCCATCATGCTCATGCGGCGCAGCACCAGGAAGCTGCCGATCAGCGCCGACGCCATGGCGCTGACCGCGGCTACCACCACGATGCCGGTGTCGAGGGCCGTCCAGGTCACGTGTCGCTGCCCCTCGGCTCGCGCGGACCGGCCAGCTCGTGCGGGCTTGCGGCCACCGCCGCCGAATCCGCCTGGCCGTCGAGCTCCGCCTCCAGCTCCGCGACCAGGTCCGGTTCCAGCACGTGCTCGATGCGGTCGGCGCCGCGGTCCACGCGGCTGGTGGCGACCTCCGCGTGGCGGATCAGGTACAGCTCCCACAGCCGGTGGTTGCGCACGAGCTGCAGCGCCTGGGCGGCGCCGGTGGGCGTCAGCCGCACCGCGTCCGGATCCAGCGGCGCCGGATGCAGCAGACCGCCCCGGTGCCCGATCCGCATGGCCGCGGCCAGTTCCCCCCTCGTCCATCCGCGGCGATCGGCCAGTTGCGCGCGGTCGACGGCCTCCGCCTGCAGATCTGCGCGGCTCGGGGTCGCGCCGAGCCGCCCCTCGACCTGCTCGAACGCCGCTCTCAGCAGGTGCTCGCGGCGGATCCGGCGGTCGCTCCGGCTGCGCTCGATGAGCATCCGCAGCAGACCTCGGCGGGTGCCGAACAGGACGCTGATGACGAAGCCGACCGCCGTGGTCGCGACGATGACCGCACCGGCCGGCAGGCGCGGTACCAGCGCCGACAGCGCGGCCCCGACGAAGCCGCCCAGCGCGCCGATGATCGCCGACAGGATCGTCATCCTGCGCAGGTTGTAGGTCCAGAAGCGCGCTGCGGCGGCGGGAGTGATCAACAGGGAGACGATCAGGATCAGGCCCACCGCCTGCAGTCCGATCACGGTGACCGCCACCACCAGCCCCAGCATGAGGACGTCCAGAACTCCGACCGGCAGTCCTTGCGACGCGGCGTAGTCGGCGTCGAAGCACAACATGTTCAGTTCTTTGAACAGCAGGGCGGCGACCACCACCAGGACCAGCGAGATCACACCGATCAGCAGGGCGTCGGAGACCAGCATCGACGCCGTCTTGCCGTAGATGAAGGAGTCGAGCCCTGCGGCCGAGCCGCGCCGCATCTGCTGGATCATCGCGAGCAGCGCGATGCCGACGCCGAAGGACACCGACAGCACGATGCCCAGGGCGGCGTCTTCGTGCAGGCGCAGCACGGTGCGCACCACCATCACGGCCGCGATGGCTGCCAGCCCACCCGCGGCGGCGCCGAGCAACAGTCCCGGAAACCACTTGCCGGTGCCGCCGAGCGCCACCATCACCAGCCACGCCGCAGCTATTCCGGGCAGGGTCGCGTGGCTGACGGCGTCGGACACCAGCGCGCGCTTGCGGAGCAGGGTGAAGGTGCCGACGATGCCCGCCGCCATGCCCAGGATGCCGACACCGACCACCACGACGCGCGTGTTGAAGTCGCTCAGCGTGAGCACGCGCAGCACCTGCTCCCACGTCGGCAGGTAGCTCACGCGCCGCTCCCGCGCCGGCCCAGCGCGTCGACGGCACGGTCCAGCAGGGTCAGCCGTCCGCCGTAGGTCTTGTGCAGGTTGTCGTCCGTGAACACGTCGGCGACCCGCCCGTAGGCGACCACCCGCAGGTTGAGCATCAGCAGGTCGTCGAAATAGCTGTCGACCGTCTGCAGATCGTGGTGCACGACGAACACGCTCTTGCCGTCCCGCCGCAGGCGCTGCAGCAGATCGACGATCGTGCGCTCGGTGGCCGCGTCGACACCCGCGAACGGCTCGTCCATGAAGAAGATGCGGGGGTCCTGGGCCAGCGCGCGGGCCAGGAACAGGCGCTGCTGCTGTCCGCCGGAGAGCTCCGAGATCTGGCGGCCGGCGTAGTCGGCCATCCCGACCAGGTCCATGGCAGCGAGGGCCGCCTCGCGGGTCGCGCGGCGCACCGGGCGCAGCCAGCCCACCGACCGGTAGAGGCCCATGGCGACCAGGTCCAGCGCGCTCACCGGGTAGTCCCAGTCCACGCTCTCGCGCTGCGGCACGTACGCCACCAGCGGCCGCTGCCGCCGGTACGGCTTGCCGTAGATGCTCACCGACCCCGACACCCGCGGCACCAGGTCCAGCACCCCCTTGAGCAGGGTGCTCTTGCCGGCGCCGTTCGGTCCGACGATGCCCGTGATCGCCCCGTCACGGGCGGTCACGTCGACGTCCCACAGCACCGGACGACGCCGGTAGGCGATGGTCAGGCCGCGGACGGTCAGCGGGCTGCCGGCCGGGCGGTTCACGGTCCGTCCCCGGCCGGGTGGGACAGCAGTCCCTGGAAGCCGCGTTCCGGAGCTTCGCCGCCCAGCGCCCGCGCGACCGTGGTGACGTTGTGGTCCAGCATGCCGACGTAGGTGCCCTCGTAGGTTCCCGGCTGCCCCATCGCGTCCGAGAACAGCTCGCCGCCGACCACCACGGTGTGGCCGCGCGCGTCCGCCCCCTCGATCAGGGCGCGGACGTTGCGGTCGGCGATGGTGGTCTCCACGAACACCGCCGCGATGCGCCGCGTGACCAGCAGGTCCACCAGCCGGTTGATGCGGTCGAGCCCCGCCTCCGACTCGGTCGAGATACCCTGGATGCCCGCCACCTCCAGCCCGTAGGCGCGACCGAAGTAGTTGAACGCGTCGTGGGCGGTCACCAGCATGCGCTGCTGCTCCGGAATCGAGCCCAGCGCCCGGAGCGCGTACGCGTGCAACTCGCCGAGGGTCGCGCTGTAGTCCGCCGCGCGCTCCCGGTAGCCGCTCGCCCCGTCCGGGTCGAAGGCGGCCAGCGCCTCGGTGACCGCGTGCACGGCCTGCGTCCAGCCCGACACGTCCATCCACAGGTGCGGATCGAAGTGGCCGGCGAACTCCGCCGGCTGCAGCAGCAGCGACTCGTCGACCAGCTCGGTGACGGCGTGCACGGGGCGGCTGCCGGCCACCTTGATGAGGGTGTCGGTCATCTTGCCCTCGAGGAGGAGCCCCGAGTAGAAGACGATGTCGGCGTCCATCAGCGCCGCCACGTCGCTGCGGGTCGGGACGTACAGGTGCGGATCGACGCCCTCGCCGATGATCGAAACCACGGTGCCGCGGTCCCCGGCCACCTGGCGGACGACGTCGGCGACCATGCCGGTGGTGGCCGTGATCCGGTAGGGATAGGTGCGCTCATCGGTGTCGCCGTCGGCCGGCGCGGCGGATGCCCCGTCGGGCGAGCCGCCGCCGCAGGCGGCGAGCACCAGCACGGCGAGGGCCGTCACGAGCACCGTCCGCCACGGCTCTGTCTTTTGCACCCAGAACATTCTATTTTGATCCCTCAAAGTAAGACCATAGGCATGGAGCGCCGGACGCGTCAAGCAGCGGCCTCCGAGTTTTGGACGACCGGAGTACCCCACGCCTGTAGGGTGGCGCGGTGAACGGGGATGCAGTCACACTGCGCGCATCATGAACTCTGAAGGGAACGCCCGACCGGCGTTCGAGAACCGCGTCAAGCGGCTGCTGTCGTCCGGCAAGGCGGCGTGGGGCGTCGGCGCGATAGACGAATCGGAATACTCCGCCAAGCTCGCGATCAACTGCGACCCGGACTTCCTCTGGATCGACCTGGAGCATCGCCCGTACGGGGTCCACGAGGTGCGCTGGTCGCCGATCCTGTGCAGGCAGAAGGGCGTCGTGCCCATGGTGCGCGTCCCCGGCCTTGACGCCAGCGTCATCAAGAAGGCGCTCGACATCGGCGCCAGCACGGTGATGGTGCCGCAGGTGGGAACCGCCGACGAGGCCAGGCGCGCCGTCGAGTACGCCAAGTATCCGCCGCAGGGATCGCGCGGCATCACGCCGACCTGGACCACCTACCTGGACGTGAGCTGGGACGACTACCTGCCGGCGGCCAACGACGAGACCTGCGTGATCGTGCAGATCGAGAGCCCCGAGGGCATCGCCAACCTGGACGCCATCGCCTCCGTCGAGGGCGTGGACGTCGTATTCGCCGGCCCTGCCGACCTTTCGGCGTCGATGGGCGTCATCGGGCAGCCTCAGCATCCCGAGGTGCAGAAGTTCATCGCCGAGTTCCCCGCGCGGGTCGGCGCCTTCGGCAAGCCGGCGGGCATCACGTGGCCGGGCGTCGAGCCCTCCATAGAGGCATACGATCAAGGGTACCGGTTCATCAACATGGGCTCGCTCGGTGCGCTCGGCACCGTCGGGCTGACGGCGGGACTGGCAGAGCTGCGCGCCTACGAACGCCCGGGCTGAACGGGGCCGGCCTCAAGCCGATGGACCGGTGGGATGGGCCGGTAAACGGAGCCGGAGGCGACGGTTGATGGGGCGGTACATACTCGCCAGCGGCCGGGTGAGGGACGGTACGGCCGGACTGGCGGGCGTGCCGGTCTCGAATGGTGAGCTGATCACGCGGACGGCCGCCGACGGCTCGTTCCAGCTTGAGTTCGCGCCGGACGTGCACCGCTACCTGACAGTCACCACGCCCGACGGATACCGGCCGGGAGCGGGTTGCTGGCGCCGCCTGCCGCTCGCCGGCGGAGAGGCCGTTTCCGGCGCGGACCTCACGCGGGACTTCGCGCTGGAGGCCGAGCCGCCGAGCGTCCGGGACCGCTTCCTCTTCGCCCACGTCACCGACCCGCACGTGGTCACGCATGACGAGGAAGCGCTGCGGCAGCCGGGCCACGGCATGGCCGATCCCGACGAGTTCGCCGCCTGCATCGAAGCCATCGAGCGAGACGGCCGGGAGCGAGCGCCAGGGCTGGCGTTCATGCTTGCCACCGGCGATCTGACCGATTACGGCACGCCGGCTCAGTTGCGCGCCTACCGGCGCGTGGCCGACGCCGCGGCGACGCGAATCCTGCCCGGCATCGGCGCCCACGACACCAACCATCTTCTGCACGGCATGGCCGACAGCAGCTTCGGCGTCACCTGCACCGGCGACTACGAACGGATGTGCGGTCCGACGCACTACAGCTTCGACTTCGGCGGATGCCACTTCGTCATGGTGAGCAATGAGTCGTTCCTGTTCTCGCCCTACGACTGGATCCGGGTGCAGCGCTGGCTCGACAGCGACCTGACGCTGCAGCCGCCCGGGCGGCCGATCGTGATCGGCACGCACATGCCGCCGACACGGGAGTGGCTCGACCGGGTGACCGGGCACCGCGTGGTGCTGGTCCTGCACGGTCACACCCATGCCAGCAAGGCGTTCCGGTACCGGGGAGCCCTGATCCTCTCCACGCCGTCAGTGTCCTTCGGGGACAACGCTGCCGGACCGCGCGGCTACCGGCTCATCACCTGCGAGGGCGGGCGGTTCACCAGCGAGTTGCTGCCGCTCCGCACCCGCATGCCGCGCCGGTCGTCCGCGGCGGCCGTCGCTGGCCTGCGCGAAGCGTGGCGCTGCCGCCTGCCCGGCAACGCCCATCGAGGCTCCCTGTTCGTCGTCGGCGCGGGCGCCGACGCAGGCGCGCTCGTGCCGCTGCAGGATGAGAACGGGGTCCAGCGATGCGGGATCTGCCGCGTGCGCCTGAGCGACGGCGCGGTACGGTGGCACACCCGCAGCGACGCCTCGGTACGGGCGGGAATCACCGGCGGGCCGGACGGCTCCTGCTTCGCGGTTTCGTTGACCGGCAGGCTGCTGTGCATCGATAGGTTGTCGGGCGAGGAACGCTGGCACACCGACACGCCCGGCCATCCGGGCCGCTGGGTGGCCGTGACCCCGGCATACGATGCCGCCCGCGGTCTGGTCGCCGTTGGCGCCAAGTCCGGGTACGGCGCCTACGACGCGGCCACCGGCGCCGAGCGCTGGTATACCCGGTTCAGCGGCACCCAGGATCTGATCGCCGATCCGGTGGGTGACAAGCGGGGGCACTTCGGACGGCCGATCATCCACGGCGGGCTGCTCATCACGCTGGTGCCGCGCCGCTCGCTCATGGGCATGCGGCTGGACGACGGCCGCATCGCCTGGGAGTACGCCCTGACCGGAACACAGGACTGGTGGTCGACCCCGGTCGCGATCGGGGAGCGGGTGATCAGTGGCGGCGAGCCCGACGAGCTGGTGATGGTGGAGGCGATGAGCGGCGCCGAGGTGTGGCGCCGCGATGTGCTGGGACCGACGGATTTCGACGTCAACTACGTGAGCGGCATCGCGGTCGCCGGCGATCGGGCGTTCCTGGGAGCGCTGGATGGTCGCGCGCTCTGCGTAAGCCTGGACACGGGCGAGGTGCTCTGGCAGATGCGGACCGGGCTCGGCGTGCTGGAAATGGCCCCCTTCCAGCGGCGGATCGCCAGCCTGATCGCGCCGCCGGTGTACGTCGATCGCGGCCCTCTTCGCGGCCGCGTGCTGGTCTGCGGCATGGACGCCGTGCTCTACGTGCTCGACGCCCAGAACGGCGCCGTGACGGAGCGGTCGAGTCTGCCCGCGCCCGTCACCGCGCCGCCGGTGCCGACCGGCGACGGCATGCTGATCGCCACCTATGATGGGGTCCTCACCCGGTTCGCGGCATGAACGCCGGCGGCCACCGAGGAGGCACGATGATCGATTCCCGACGACTGCTCGACACCTTCCTGGCGATCCTGCGCATCGACAGCTACCACCCGAACGAGGATCCGGTGATCGACGTCCTGCGGCCCAAGCTGGAAGGCGCCGGGGTCCGCCTGAGCGTTGACCCCCACCGCAACGTCCTGGGCTTCTGGCCGGGCTCGAAGGAGCGGGCCGGCGAGGAGCCCGTGCTCCTGTGCGCGCACACCGACACGGTGCGGCCGACTCCGGGCATGGAGCCGGTGATCCGCGACGGCGCCGTGCACACCGACGGATCGAGCGTGCTGGGCGCCGACGACAAGGCCGCCGTGGCAGCGATCGTCGAGGCGGTGGAGGCGATCGCCGCCGAAGGGGTGCCGCATCCGCCGGTGGAGGTGCTGTTCACGGTGGGCGAGGACGTCGGCCACATCGGCTCCAAGGCGTTCGACGTGGCCGCGGTGCGCTCGCGCATGGCCTTCGTGCCCGACGTCGACGGCCCGGTGGGCGGCATCATCATGGCCGGTCCGACGGCGGAGAGCTTCCACGTCACCTTCCACGGCCGCGCCGCGCACGCCGGAACCGAACCGGAGGAAGGCCGCAACGCGCTGCAGATGGCCGCGCGGGCCATCGACCGCATGCAGCTCGGCCGCGTCGACGGCGAGACCACCGCCAACGCCGGGGTGCTGACCGGCGGCGAGGCGGCCAACATCATCCCGCCGGAGGCCACGCTGACCCTGCAGGTGCGCAGCCTGGACCGGGAGAAGTTCCGCGCGCACCGCGACGCGCTGGTGGCATGCTGCCGGCAGGGCGCGGAAGCATTCGGCGGCACCATCGACGTGCAGTCGAAAGGCGGTACCCAAGGCTATCGGTTCGGCGAGGACGATCCGCCCGTGCGGCGCGCAGAGGCGGCGATCCGGGCGGCCGGACTGGACCCGTGGCGCGCCACCACGTGCGGCGGCAGCGACGCCAACGAGTTCAACGCCAAGGGGCTGCCGACCGTGGTGATCTCGGTCGGCTACGTGGACATCCACACCAACCAGGAATCGATGCCGATCGACGAGCTGGAGAAGCTTGCTGAGGTGTGCCGGCGGCTGATGCTGGGGTAGTGGGAGCCGGCTCGCTCAGCAGACCTCCAGTCCCACGTCCACCAGCCCCTGAGCCATGCGCCGGCGCCGCTCGCTGCCGGACTCCAGCAGGGCCCGCGGCGCGCTGATCGGGCCTCCCCAGCCGGAGCGTGAGTGCAGGTAGGCGATCTGCTGCGGCGTCCTCGGCCTGGCCAGGAACGACAACGCCACCTGCAGGCGCAGCCCGCGTGCGCCGAACGCGGCATGCGGCAGGTCCTCGGTGAAGACCAGCACGTCGCCCGGCCGCGTCGGCAGCAGGACGTGCGGCACCTCTTCCGGGGACAGCCCCCATGGCCTGAAGTCGTCGCGCGTGTTGCGGTTGCGGACCGGCAGGAAGTAGTCGGGCGGGTCGCACCAGCGTTCGTCGATCATGCGCAGGTAGTTGCGGTGGGCTCCGGGGAGCACGCGCAGGCAGCCGTCGCCCGGCCCCAGGTCGTCCAGGTAGAGCGCGACCTTGATGTGCGGGACCGCCCAGGTGACCGCGCCGCTGCCGCCGTGCCAGGGCGTGTCGCCGTCGTACCAGGAGCAGGCCGAGCCCTCGTAGAGGAAGTCGTGGCCCAGCAGCTTGTGGGGGATGTCGTGGAGCCGGTCGTCGTCCAGCAGCCCGGCATGACGCTGGCCCTTCTCGCAGAGACCGGCGACGCCGGCGGCGGTCTCCCCGTCCCAGCCCGGATTCTCGGCGAGGGTGAGCTCCTTGCACTCGGCGCGCAGCGCGTCGGCCTCCTCTCGGGAAAACAGGCCGCGCAGCGCCAGGAACCCGAACGCGTTGAAGCGCGCCACGTCCTCCGGACGCAGCCCGCCGGAGACGGCGTGCATGGCGGCACGCTATCCGATCGGAAGGGCCCGGCCAACCGGCGGAGGGTGGGGATGTGCCAAGGTATTGAAACCGGCCCGCGGAGGCGACGATACTGAAGTGGCCGGCCCGCCGCGGTACCCATCGAATGATCAGCGGAGCACATTGAGCACGTGGAAATCGTCCTCCATGCCATCGTCTTCGCCGACAAGGCGATCGAGGAGAACAACGGCAAGAAGGGGCTCATCGGCATCTTCCAGAGCTTCAACTTCCCGCAGTTCCCGACGGTCGCGCCGACCTGGTACGTGTACATCGCCTTCGGCAACGTGGCGAAGGGCCGGCACGACGTGACGGTCAACGTCGTGCACGACGACACGGGCTCCGTGATCGTGCGGTCGCACGGCGAGGTGCAGGTGAGGACGCCGGCAACCGACGTGGAGCTCGTGTTTCCGATGGCGGGGGCCGCGTTCCGGGCGCCGGGCGTGCATTGGCTTACGGTGACCCTGGGTCAGACGCAGATCGGCAGCCGTGTGCTGCACGTGGGGCATCAACCTGCCGATACCAAGTAAAACAGGTTTGCAAGGAGGAAGGCCATGAGGCGAGGCGACGAGGCGATGATTACGGCCGACGAGATGCGGCGGTTCCGTGCGGACGGGTACGCGCGGCTCGGCAGGCTGCTGGACGACGGGGAGCTTGCAGCCCTCGGTGAGCGGATCGACCAGATCATGCTGGGCACCGCGGACGCGCCGTACGACGACATGATGATGCAGCTCGAGCCGTCGACCAGTCCGCCGAAAGAGCTGGCCGGCCAGACGAAGGGACACAAGCTGCCGACGCTGGCGTACCGCAAGATCCAGGACCTGGAGCTGGACCCGCTGTTCCACGCCTACCTGACGCGCCCGCTGTTCGCCGACCTGTGCCGGCGCGTGTACGGCGAGGGTCGGGGGGTGGCCTGCATGCGGGCGATGTTCATGAACAAGCCGGCACGGGGCGGCTCAGACCTGGTGTGGCACCAGGATCGCTGGACCGACCTGGACCGCGATCCCAAGGTCACCGTGTGGATGGCGCTCGATCCGGCCACGATCGCCAACGGCTGCGTGCAGATCGTGCCGGGGTCGCACCGGCGGCTGATCAATCCGAGTGGGGGATCGGGCTTCCTGACGGACGGGCAGCGCGACGAGCTCAACGCGAAGATCGAGTCGGGCGACCCCGACTACCGGACGGTGCACCTGGAGCTGGACGCGGGCGAGGCGGTGCTGCTGCACAATTGGACGTTGCACCGTTCCGGGACCAACTCGACCGACATCCCGCGCCGGGCGTTCAGCGTCTGCTACATGGACGCCGCCACGCGCTCGATACGCGGCGGGTCGTGGCGAGTGGTATTCGAGGGTGACGGACAGGTGGTCGGGCCACTGGCGGCGTAGGGGCCGAGCGGAGCACAGCCGGGTCTTCCGGTGACGGACTCCGCCGGGGCGGGCCTGCCAGACTTCGACGTCGCGCCGGTCCAACGCTGCCACGTGCAGCCGCTGGACGGGACGCAGACGCACTACACGATCGACGTGGACGGGTTCACCGACCCGGAGAACGTCGAGCTGACCTTGGTCGGGCCGATGGCGTCGGGCTGGGTCGCGGTGGATGGCGGCTGGGACACCGATTCGCTGCAGAGCCTGGCCGCAAGCGTCGTGCGCCCCGGCATGACCGACGCGGAGAAGGCGTGGGCCATCTGGGAGCTGGTCGGGCGGATCACCTACCGCATGTCCCTGCACGCCACCTCGGATCCCCTGGAGCTGGTCAACGCGTACGGCTACGGCTATTGCAGCACCGTGAACCGGCTCGCCCCGGCCCTGTGGTGGGCGGCGGGGCTCCGGGCGCGGGGCGTGCGCCTGCACGGCGACTACAACTGCGAGGTGTTCTACGACGGATCGTGGCACCTGCTCAGCGCCTACCTGCGCACCTGCTACCCGCGCGCGGACGGCGACGGAGCTGCTTCCGCAGAGGAATTGGTTGCCGACCCCGGCCTGGTGGAGCGCAACGTGACCGAGACCGGTGGGGACGCCAAGGAGGATGTCCCCGGCTGCACTCTGGCTGCCTGCTTCGCACACGCCGTGCCGGACGAGCGCGACCTCACCGCCAGCGCGTACTCGCCGCGGGCGACCCTGCGAGGGCGGGAGCGGCTGACCCGGCGCTGGGACCATCGCGGCGCCTGGTCGCACAGCGTCACCGAGCCGTCCCACTACGCCAACGGCGAGCTGGTCTTCGAGCCCGATCTGGCGGCGGCAGGTCCGGGAGACGCCGGTGGTGCGGTCCTGCTGGACGCCGACAACATCGACACGGGAATCCGCGACCGCGGGGGCCCTCACCTGAAGCCGCTCCCGAACGGACGTCCGGCCGCAGCCGTGCTGCGCGTGCGTGCCCCCTATCCGATCGTCGACGGCCGGTTGGAGTTGTACGCCGTGCGCACCGCTCCGGATGACCTGGTGATCGTCGACGTGGCGGTCGCCGGCGGGGAGTTCACGGAAGTGGCGCGGTCGGCCGCGCTGGGCGAGCACCTGATCACGGCGGACCTGGGGCGGTTCATCCCGCGGCACCACGGCAGCCAGCACCCACCGCCGCAGCCGCAGGTGCTGCGGGTTCGTCTGCGCATGTGCGCCGCGTGCGCCGGCCACGCGGTCGGCGTCAGCTCCATCCGCGTCGTTGCCGGCCTCCAGTACCATGCACGGGTGCTGCCGGCGCTGCGGCGCGGGCGCAACCGCGTGCGGTTCACGGCCGCCGCGGTCGGGCCTGGAGCGCAGGTCGTGCACCGCTGGCGGGAGAACCACACGTTGAGCTGGCACCCCGAACACCCATACGAGGGACAGCGCGTGACGCTGCGCGCGCGGGTGCGCAACCGCGGCGACGCGGCGCCGGCCGATCCGTGGGACCCCGAGAAGACCGGGGTCCCGGTCCGCTTTTTCGCGGGCGAGCCGCCGCAGGAGAACCGCATCGGCAGCGATCCGCTCATTCCTTCGCTGGCGCCGGGAGAGGAGGCCGTCGCCGAGGTGTCCTGGCTGGCCCGCGCTATCCCTGACCGGCCGCACGGCGGCGAAGCGAACAACCGTCCGACCTACCTGGCGACGCCGGTCGCGGTTGTCGTCGATCCCGAGGACCGCCCCGGTGCGCCGGCGTCGATGGCCGGCTTCTGGGAGAGCCGCGAGGACAACAACGCCTGCACGGTCGCCGTCCCGGTGCGCCAGCCGCCGCGCATCCTGGTCTCGGAGCCCTATCTGCTGGCCGAGCCGGCCGACCGGACCGGCCCGGTGCAGCTCACCGCCACCATTCGCAACGCCTGCATCAGCGGCAGGTGGCTCTACGCCTCGGGCACACCCGCTGAAGCCGTACACGTCCACTGGTTCGCCGGCGATCCCGACGCCGGCGGCGTACCGATCGGAGCCGAGAAGATGATCGCCACGATCGAACCGGGCCGACACGCCACGATCCGGCAGACCTGGGACCGCAGTTCTCCGTTGCCGGAGGAGCTGTTCGTGCGCGTCGGACCGTGGACGGCGGGAGGCGACCGCTTCGACCGGGTGGAGCAGGCGTCCATACGCCTGCCGGCCTCTCGTGACGTTCCGCCGGCGGGCTGATCAGCGGCCGAGCACGACGACCGACGCACTCGCTCAAGAACGAGCGGTCCATGGAGACGATCTCTACCATTCCGAGCGCGTGAGCGTCCGGCGCGCGGCGCCTGTGAGAGCCGGATCGGCGCCGTCTTCACCGAGCTGATCGACGACCCGGTTCATGGCGGTGGTGACGCTGTCGTCGGCGTGTCGCCTGATATAGTCGGCGAGCGCGTCGGCGTAGAGCTGACCTCTGGACCGTCGCGACTCCCTGGCAAGTCGCTCCGCGGCATGAAACAGCTCGTCGGGAAGCGAGATCACGGTCTTCATGCCGGGAGTTCGACGCGGTAGCGCTCGACCGCGGTGATCTTCATGCGTTCCTCTCCATCGCAGCGGGTATGGTAGGCCGATGATGACCAGGATCAACTGGCGGGACCACGCGCCGCACGTGTCCAAGCGCAACGTGCTGGTCGGCAACCTGCTCGGCCCGGCCGGCGGCTCCGCGGCGACGATCGGCGTGCACGTGCTGCGGCAGATCGGCCTGCTGGCCCGCCACGTGATGCAGCCGGGGCAGACCGGCGACTACCACGTGCACGCGGACCAGGAGCAGGTCTATTACTTCCTGCGCGGCGCCGGGAAGATGCACGTGGACGAGGAGATCCATCCGGTCCGCGCGGGTGACCTGATCTGTCTGCCTGCCACCTGCTACCACCAGCTCATCAACGACGGCGACGACTGGATCGAGCACCTGCTGATCGCCGGGGCGCGCCTGCCGGAGGCGCAGCGGGTTGCGAACGAGGCGGCGGTCGCCGCCAACGGGCCGGCGGGCGCGAAGCTGCCGATCGCGCACCGCTCCTGGCTCGACGTCTCACCGGTCCGCTCACCGGCCGGGGCGCTGTTCGCCTGGCGCGCGTTCGTCCGCAAGGCGGAGGGCGCGGCGTTCGCCGACGCGCCCCTGGACACCGTGCAGGAGATCGCCATGCAGCGCCTGCACCCCCGCCACGAGACCGAGGCATGGAGCGATCCGCAGAGCGAGCGCGTCTACTACGTCACCGGCGGATCGGGCGAGCTCTCGGCCGGATTCGCGCGCGAACCGATGCGCGAGGGCGATGCCATCCACCTGCCGGCCGCGACCGAGCACAGCGTCAGCAATCCACACGACGACTGGCTGGAGTATCTGACCATCGTCGGCATCCCCGACTGACGACCCCCGCCGGCCCGGTTCAGTCCGCCGCCGACTTCCTGCTCGGCGTGAAGAACAGCAGCGTGCCGATTTGGGCGTAGCCCACCGACGCGTACAGCTTGGCGCCGGTGTGGGAGGCGAGCAGCACGGCCAGCACCGTGCCGGCCGCACGGTCGTCGCGGAGCAGCCGGCACAGCATGGCGCGGGCGATGCCGCGGCGCCGGTAGGCGGGCGCCACGTACATGTTCTGGCACCAGGTGGCGTCGCCGACGGCGATGCTGCCGACCCAGCCGATGATGGCGTCGCCGGCCATCGCCACGTACTGGCGCTGCGGCGAATCCTCGCCCAGGTGCTCGGGCAGGATCTGCCGGCTGCGCGCCGCCTTGGCCAGGCGGTCGGCCTGTGCCTCGGTGCGTACGCGGCGGATGACGGCCGGCGCGGCGACGCGCGGAATGCGCCGCAGGCGATGGATCATGAACGGCTCGGTGCCGCCCAACCGGTAGCCGAGCGCCTTGAAGCCTTCGCGCAGCGGCTGGTCCGGTTCGTCCGTGGCGTGGATCGCGCACACGCTGTAGCCGCCGCGTGCCCCGGTCGATCGGCACGCCCGCGTCCGCTCGCGCCAGGGCGAGCTCTCGGCGGCGGCGTGCACGTGCTCGGGTGCCAGACCGTAGCTGACCCACTCCTCCTTCCGGTAGGCGCCGCTCCGCCGGTCGGCGTCGCGCAGCACCCAGAGCGAGCCGGCGGGGGATCCCGCGCCGTTCGGGGCGAGGCGCTCCGCCACATACGGGTGGGTGAAGCTGCGCGCGAACGAGAAGCCGCGCGCGAACACCTCGATCGCCCGCCCGAACTCGGCCGGCGCCACGGTCTCGTGCCGGGGTTCGACAACGGTGGCCATCACTCGACGAACCGCCTATCGCTCATCTGGAATGCGAACAGCGAGCAGTCGCGCATGACGAACCGGAGCGCCACCCAGCGGCCGGCCAGCTCGCCGATGGAGCGGCCGCCGCGCCAGCCGATCTCGGCGTCGAGGTGGTCGCCTGCGACCGGCTGGCACGCTTCGGCGCCGAAGCCGGCAAGGGGCGCGCCGATCCCCCAGTCCCAGAAGAGCTGCCGGCGCGGGATCCCGTGGCGCTCGATGGAGTCCAGGACCTCGCAGCGCAGGAACCCGTCCGGGCCGGTGCGCGCGTTGACCCGCAGAGCGGTGCCCCGCTCGAAGCGCAGCAGGCGGGTGACCACTTCGCCCGTCTCCGCCCCGGCGTCGTACGACACGTAGCGGTCCCTGCGCAGCGTGGCGATGCCGATGCCGGCGCCGCGCGGTCCGTCCCACGGGAACAGCTCGTCGTTGATCTCGTGCGGGTAGGCGCGGCCGCCGTAGTAGATCCAGTGCTCGTCGCCCACGTCGATCGGTCCGCCGGCGTTGAGGTCGAGCATCTGCCCGTCCCAGGAGCCCGCCGGCCCGCAGGGAATGAAGGTCTGCCGCCCGCCGGCGCGCCACCATAGCTCGCCGTCGCGGCTGGAGATGAGCTGCAGGTCGCGCATCAGCGGCTGCGCGGAGTTGTCCGGGTCCGAGTGGTAGATCTCCAGCAGGCCCAAGTACATACCCTGGTGGGTCCAGCCGCCCTGCCGGTAGAACTGCACGTCGCGCGGGTCCCGGTCGTCGGGCAACAGGCAGTTGACCGGCCGCGTCCAGGCGCGGAAGTCGTCGCTGAAGCTGATCCCGCGCACGCGTGACATGACGCCCTGATCGCCGACCGCGTCCGGGCGGACCTGGTGGCGCTTGGTGAAGGCGATGAAGCGCCGCCGCAGCGGGTCGTACATGCACGCGTTGGCGTCGCTCATGTGCGGATCGTCGTCACGGCGGGTGAGCACCGGCGGCTGCCCCGTGGGCCAGTGGATGCCATCCGGTGAGGAGATCGCGTAGTAGCCGTAGCCGGTCCGGAAGCGTTCGCGCGCGGCGTCGCTCAAGGGCACCTCGAAGGTGAACATCCGGTAGCGCTCGTCAGGCGGGGCGTCGGGATCGGGCATGATCGACCCGCCGCCGAACTTCCACTCGTCGCGCCGGGCAAGCTCCGGATGCTGCGTCCAGTAGACGACGTTGGTCTTCTGGCCATCGATGCGGTAGCGGTCGAACAGCGGCTTGCGCCACGTGAGCCCGTCCTCCGACTCCGCGTAGGCCAGGGCGCCGGTGCCGCTCAGGTACCAGGCGCGGAACCGGCCGTCCGGCTCGCGCAGCACGGTGCCGTGCAGCACGGCGTAGTCGTTCTCGTACGGCAGGTCGCCGCGGATGACCGGATTGGCGGGGTGCTTGACCGGCTGATGCAGGCGCTTGCTCACGCCGCGGGTGCGCTGCACCAGCGCGTCGTCGACGAACAGGTGGCGCTCGTTTCCGATCGAGCACTTGTAGTGGTCCTCGAAGGGCCACGTCAGCGTCTTGCCCATGTCCGATATCCCCTTGCTTCCTTACGGATCGGCCGTGCGGATCCAGCCCCAGAACAGGTTGTCGCGCTGGTGGCCGGCCGCCAGGTACTCGCCCTTCAGGCGCGACAGGTCGTCCCCGGCATAATCGGTGACCGGGGATCCGGAGTCGTCCAGCTCGATGCCGTACTGGCCGGCGGCGTTTCCGCCGAAGATCGCGGCCTTGACCGGCCCGTCCGCGGGTCCGAGCGGCTCGAAGCCGTGTTTCTCCTGCAGGTCGGCGGGGATCTCGATGCGGCGCAACGCCTCGATCTGCCACTGCGGGGAGCCGAACCAGATCGAGTCGGTGCCCCAGAGCACGTGATCGGCGCCCAGTCCCCGGATGAGCTTGCCGAGCATCGCCGCCGCCAGCCGCGGCTCACTCACCGCCAGCGCCCCGAACGACAGGCCGACGTCGGCGTACACGTTCGAGACGCCGTACCGCCGCGGGATCTCCGCCAGCTCGTCGATCCACGGCAGCCGCCCGGTGTCCTCGAACTCCGCCACGACCGGCGGCAGGTCGCGCCACATGCGCAGGGCGGCGTGGTAGATGTGGAAGTTGAGCTCCGGCCAGTCGCGCGCCGCCTTGCCCACGTCCTCGACGGTGGCGTGGCGCCAGGTCGGGATGCGCTCGTAGTCGGCCGGCAGCACTCCCTTGTGGACGCAGATGTTGCGCACGCCGTAGCGCTGCGCCTTCTCGTAGCTGGGGTAGGTGAGCTCCTCGTCGTCCATCCGCCACGGATGCTCGAAGGTGGGGCTCACGCCCAGCACGTCCCCCATCGTGTAGCCCTTCCAGGCGTCCACCCTGAGCTCGGTGGCGGCCCGGTCCATGGCCGGCAGGTACTGCGGCACGCTCGGCCAGATCACGCCGTGCGCGAACATGCGCCGCGTGCCGGCCAGCCGGTTCACCAAGTTGCGGGTCGCCACCATCTGGTCGTCCGAAAGCAGCATCTTGTGCGGATCGACCGACGGCGAGGTGGACAACAGCGCCAGGGTGGTGTCGCTGTCGAAGAACATGTCCTTCAGGTAGTGGTCGAACTTGTAGTACTTGAGGTCCAGCTCCTGGCCGACCAGCTCGGGGTTCCAGGGCTTGCCGCCGAACAGGTCGCCGCGCGCGGCGGCGCGCAGCCAGAGCTGCCCCTCCCAGCGGTAGTCGTCGTGCACGTGATGGGTGTGCACATCGAAGATGAACTGGCCGCGGGTGGCGTCGCGCCGCTCCTCGGCAGCGTCCCGGTCGGCGACCTCCACCGGAGCGACGTCGTAGACCTCCCCGTAGACCTGGTTCATCGCCAGGAACGCGGCCGCCATGCCGCTCTGCGAGCGCAGGTACCGGCCGCGCGCGATGCCCTGGTGGCCGGCCTGCACCTCGGCGTCGCGCTGCAGCAGCCACTCGACCTGCGCCTGCCGTCGCGTCTGCGCCGGCGGCAGGCACTCGCCGCTCGACACCACCTGGGTGGGAACCGGGCACTCCACGCGTTTCCGGAATGCGCGCTCCAGCCCGCGGAGCTGCGCGCCGCGCAGCCACGTGGACATCAGGCCGCTCCGGCCCGGGCGGAAGCCGCGCAGAGAGGACAGTGCCCGCCGCTGATGCCGTCGGGCCGCGGGTGGCAGTCGTTGTCGAGCTCTCCCGCGTGACCGTCGAGCGCATGCCACAGGCGACACTCGCGCTCGAAGGCGTTGCGGTCCGAGTCCGTGTGCTCGAACCAGAAGACCCGGTAGCCGGATCCGACCCAGCGGGTGAGGGCCGGTCCCAGGCGCTCGCCGTCTTGTGTGCGCCCGACAAGGCCGCGGTAGTGGGCGTATTCCGGGGTCGCCTCGATGCGGCGCAGCAGGAAGACCGCTGGACGTGTATCGGTGACCACGGCGTCGATGACGCTGCGGGAGAGCTGGTATGGACCCTCCACGCCGGCTCAGGCCAGTCCGTAGACGGGGATCGCCGCGCCGTGGATGGCCGCGGCGGCGTCGGAGGCCAGGAACACGATCACGTTGGCCAGGTCGCCCGGCGCCACCCATGCGGCCGGGTCGGACTTCGGCATCGCCTGCCGGTTGGCGGGCGTGTCGATGATGCTCGGCAGCACGGCGTTGACGTTGACGCCGTCACGCTTCAACTCCTCCGACAGCGACTGTGTGAGGGCCAGGACCGCCGCCTTGGTGGCGCCGTACACGCCGTTGCCGGCCTCGCCGCGCAGCGCCGCGCGGGCGGACACGTTGACGATCGCGCCGCCGCCGGCGGCCACCAGCGCCGGCGCCGCCGCGCGGCACATGGCGAAAGTGGTGCGGAGATTGAGGTCCAGCAGGTGCTCCAGGGTCGCGTCGTCCGCGTCAGCGACCTTCGTCCACCGGTAGCCGCCGGCCAGGTTGACCACCGCCCGCAGCGCGCCGGACGGGACCTGGCGGAGGAGCGCTTCCACCTCAGCCGCCGCTCGTACATCGCAGCGGTGCAGCTCCACACGATCGGCGGCGTCGGCGAACCGACGCCGGAACGGGGCCACCTCGCCCTCCGCCACGTAGGTCACGAGCACCCGCGCACCGGCCTCCAGGAAGCCCCGCACCACCGAGCCGCCGAGCGCGCCGGTGCCGCCGGTGACGATGACGGTGCGGCCGGCGAAGTCGATGCGCATGGGAGGCCGGTCCTCTTCAGTCCAGCCGCAGGAGAGCCGGCGTGTGCTCGGCCATCCGGGCGCGGAGCTCGCGGACGTGCCCGGGAGTGACGGACGGGTAGGCGTCCTCATCGAAGCGGTCGTCGTCCGTCCACGGCACCGGCGGACCGGCCCACATGCCGTTGAGGCGCTCGCGCGTCAGCACGCGTTCCATCGTAGGGGGTCGGCCCGGCCTGTCAAGGCCGGCGAGCGGCTATACTCCAAGGCGTGGCCGAGCAATTCGGGGTCGATCTGGACCGCGTGCGGGCGTTCCTCGCCGCCAAGGAGGAGCGCCGCCGCAGGCGCATCGACGAGCGTTTCGCTCGAGCCACCCGCGACGCGCAGGAGATCATCGCGGAGATCGCAGCGCACGTGAACCCGCGCCGGATCTACCAGTGGGGATCTTTGCTCGACCGCGAGCGCTTCAGCGAGATTTCCGACATCGACATCGCGGTCGAGGGGTTGACCGGACCCGAGGAGTTCTTTGCGGCGCTCGGCATCGCCATCGAGGGAACGGGCTTACCCGTCGACGTCGTCGAGCTGGAAAAGGTCCCGTCCGATGTTGCCGAACGCATCCGCGCGCGGGGCGCGCTGGTCCATGAGCGCGATCCGTGAGCTCGCCGCACTGATTCAGGCGCACCGGCAACGGCTGGTGGCGGTTCACCGGTCGCTCGAGGGTGCGCTCCAAAACGAGATCGTACGGCTCGGCAAGACGCCGATGTCGGCGCTCATCGTCGCGGGCCTCCTGGAGAATTACTACACGTGCCTTGAGACGATTTTCCAGAGGATTTCTCAATACTTCGACAACAACCTCGACCCTGAACGTTGGCACAGCGACTTGCTTCAGAAGATGACGCTGGAGATCGACGGCGTGCGGGCGGCAGCCGTGTCCCAGGCGGTCTTCTCGCCGCTGTTCGAGTTGCTCAAGTTCCGGCACTTCAAGCGCTACTACTTCGAGCTGGAGTACGACTGGGATCGCCTGGACTTCCTGGTCGCCAAGCTCTTCCAGGCGCACCCGCTGGTCCTGCGCGATCTGGAGCGGTTCGAGCGCTTCATGAGCGCGTTGCAGGAATCGTAGGCGATGAGCTCCGCTCCGGGCGGAGAGGGCCAGAACGAAGCTGCAGGTCTCCAGAAACTCGTCGATCTGGCCTCGCGGGAGCTTCAGAAGCGGGCCGTCGCTCAGAACCTGCTGGCGGAGTCGAGCGGCGTCAGGGAACAGGCGCGCGCACTACGGCAGAGCGATGGCGACGCGCCGGCGGGCCCCTCGCAGGAGGAACTGGACCGGTTCAGCTTCCTCTGGGACCGCCCCGAGCCCGAGCGGGCCGTGCATGAGCTGCCCGCCCGGACGCGGCAGGACCTGCAGCTCGCCGAAGTCGTGCGGGCCATGGCCATCCACGGCTCCGCCGAGCGTTATCTGACCGGGCTGCTCGGCGCGCAGCTCAGCACGGTCGAGCAGATCCGGCACCGGCAGTCGGTGCTGCAGGCGATCCTGGCCCACTCACCGCTGGAGGAGGTGGTGCGCGAGGCGGCGGAGCGCGTGATCCTGGCGGGGCCGCTCACCACCATGGACAACCGGGCCGCGCTGTACCGCGTGGTCAACCACCTCAGCGAGCTGGAGCTGTACGTCACCACCAGCGAGGCGCTGGCCGATGCGCTCGCGGCCGTGGACGACCCTGGTCCGGTCTGGCGCGGCTTCGCGGAGCTGCTCGACCGCATCCGCGAGACGGCCGCCCACCGGCAGCTCCTGAGCTTCCTGCCCGGCGTGCTCGCCGACGTGCGCGGGCTTGCCAGCGTGACGATCGGGGTGAACCTGGACGCCCAGTTGAGGCCGGTCGAGGCGACCCTGCTGTCGATCAACCCCGAGCGCTTCAAGGGATCGAAGCTGATGTCCACGGTGCTGGGCACGGCCGCGGCGGAAGGCCGAGGCATCGCCGACCTGCACAGCCTGCTGCGCCCCGGCCACGCCAAGCCGTTGGTGCGGGAGCTGCTCGACGACTTGGCGCAGGTGCTGGACCGGGCGGCGCGGCGGCTCGCCGGCGACCTGCGCGCCTTCACGAAGCTGCCGACGGGGTTCATCACCCGCGCGAGCGAAGAGCTGATCCTGTTCGCCTCCGCCACGAAGCTCGCGCACGCCCTGCAGGAGCGCGGACTGCCGGTCTGCCTGCCGCGGGTGGCCGATACCGACCGGCGCGTGCTTTCCATCGACGGCTGCTACAACGCCGCGCTGGCGCTGGCCGGAGGTGAGGAGGTTGTCGCAAGCGAGGTCGATCTCGGCGATCGAGGCCGGGCCGCGGTCCTGACCGGTCCCAACCGCGGCGGGAAGACCGTCTACCTGCAGGCCGTGGGACTCGCCCAGGTCCTGTTCCAGGCCGGGCTGTTCTGTCCCGCGCGCGAGGCGGAGATGAGCATCGCCTCCGGCCTGTACACCCACTACCAGGCGGAGGAGAAGCCGCAGCAACAGAGCGGCCGCTTCGGGGAGGAGGCGGCGCGTCTGCGTGAGATCCTCACCCGGCTCACGCCCAGCGCCATCCTGCTGTCCAACGAGACCTTCACCAGCACCGGTCCCGGCGAGGCGGCCTACCTGATGCTGGACATCGTCCGCGTGCTGGTCGCGCTCGGTTGCCGGTCGCTGCTGGCCACGCACCTGCACGAGCTGGCCGCGTGGGTGGAGGACGAGCAGGTCCCGGGAGCGTTCAACCTGGCGGCGACCACCCGCGAAGTGCCCGCCGAGGGCGCGCATCGGGTGGTGCCGACGTTCCGCGTCGAGCGCGCGGCTCCGGCCGGCCACAGCCATGCGCGGACCGTGGCCCGCGACAACGGCCTGCTGTTCGAGCAGATCGTCGACTCGCTGCGCGAGCGCGGCCAACTGGAACGGCCCGTCACGCCGCCGGGCTGAACGGCCCGCGACCGGTCCGGCAGTGCGGGAACGAGTGTCAGGATACGTTCTGGAGTGAAGAGGCGGGCTTGATCCCGGCCGTGAGCCTCTGCTTGTCCGCGGCAATCCTTCGGAAGTCGCACTCCACCTGGATGCCGTGCCAGAACTGGTCCGACTGACCGAAGAAGGCGCCGAAGCGAATGGACATGGCCGGTGTGATCGACCTGCGGCCATGGACGATTTCATTGATGGCTCGCGGCGCGACTCCAATCGCGCGACTCATGGCATTCTGCGAGATTCCCATCGGCTTGAGGTACTCCTCAAGAAGAATCTCGCCCGGTGTGATCGGATCATTCATCATTATGTCCATATTGGTTGGTTATCGAATGACTCGCCGCACATGTGATCAGTAGGTGGGACGATACACCTCCGGAGCTGTGCCTCAGTAGCCATTCAACCTGTTCTCATGCTCCCTTTTGAGCGTCCTCCAATTCGACGCGAGGCCACGCGGCCACGGAGTCTCATGACTACGTGAACCGCCCATCAATGGTAGTCGACTATTGCCACTTGATCAGGACCGGAGTCGGTCCACCTGAAGACGATACGCCACTGCTCGTTGACGCGGATGGAGTGAAAGCCCGTGAGCCGACCACTGAGAGCCTTGAGACGGTTGCCCGGTGGGACCGCAAGGTCTCTGAGCTCGGCGGCACGGTTCATCTGGATCAGCTTCCTCAGAGCAACTCGTGAAATGTCAGCGAACCTACGGCTTCGCTCCTCGACGAAGAGCTCTTCGGTGTCGTCGTCCGAAAAGGACAGAATCATAGGTACTTCTCCTCCAAATATCTGCGATCATCAGGTCCTCCTCGGATTGGTTGGGTACACTCGTACTATACACCTATAACGTCATAGGGCGCAACTGGCGGTGCGAGGGCTCAATCCGTGCCGGAGCACTGCTTCACGATTGCGAGCAGCACTTCGCCGTAGCGCTCGGCCTTCGCGGGGCCGATGCCGTGGACCATCTCCAGGGTCGCCGGGGAGTCGGGGCGCAGCGCGGCGAGGTGGCGCAGCGTGCGGTCGCTGGCGATCACGTAGGGAGGCACTTGCTGGCGGCGTGCTTCTTCGATGCGGAACGCGCGCAGCGCCTCGAACAGCTCGAGCCCGGCTTCATCGAGATCCTCCACCGTGGTGTCGGCAGCCGCGTACCCGCCGGGCCGTGATCGCGATGCGGCGTTCGCCCCGCCGGCTGGCCGGGCCCGCAGCGTGGGCGGCAGCAGCAGGCGCGCCGGGCGCCGGTCGTGGATCACTTCCCGGCCCTCGGCGGTGACCACCGCGACCGGGCGGTCGCCGCCGTGGAAGTCGACCCAGCCGGCGGTGACGCAGCGCCGTAGTAGCCGCATCAGCCATTCCTCGGTGTGGTCGCCGAGCGTGCCGAAGGTGGGCGTCCGATCGAGGCGGGCGCGCCGCAGCCGCTCGTCGGACGCTCCCTTGAGGAGCTTCACGGCCGCCGTCAGGCCGAAGCGGCCGTGGATGCGCGCGACGCCGCACAGCCCCTTGCGGACCACGAGCGCGGACTGCTCGGGATCCTGCTCCTCGTCGTCCGCCAGCCGCAGGCAGACGTCGCAGCGCCCGCAGCCGGCCAGGGTTTCCGCTTCGTCGCCGAAGTAGCGCAGGATCGCGTCGTGGCGGCAGGCGCCGCCCTCGGCCCAGCGCATCAGCTCCAGGAACAGGTTCCAGTGGTGCTGCGCCACCTCCGGCGCCGCGGGCTGGCCGTCGCCGTTGCGCTCCACAAAGTGGCGGCGCAGCGCCATGTCTCCGGGCGACACGATCAGCAGGCAGACGGCGGGCTCACCGTCCCGGCCGGCGCGGCCCGCTTCCTGGTAGTACGCTTCCAGCGACCCGGGCGGCGCCAGGTGGGCCACGCAGCGCACGTCCGCCCGGTCGATGCCCATGCCGAAGGCGTTGGTCGCTACCACGACGTCAAGCTCGCCTGACATGAAGGCGCCCTGCACGCGCTCGCGCCGGCGTCCGTCCATGCCGGCGTGATACGCCGCGGTCCGCCATCCGAGCGGATCCAGGCGCTGCGCCTCCTCCTCCGTGCTGCGGCGCGTCGGCGCGTAGACGATCGCTGTCCCGCTCCGCCGTCCCGGCTCGCCCAGCGTCTCCGCGAGCACGGCGTCCACGTGCCGCTCGCGTTCCCGCCCGGTCATCACCTCGATCACCCGCAGCGCCAGGTTGGGACGCGCGAAGCCGTGGATGAGCTGCGGCGTGTCCGCCGGCAGGCCGAGGCGCTCGATGACCTCGTCGCGCACCACCGGCGTCGCCGTGGCGGTGCAGGCCAACACCCGTGCCCGCGGCAGCAGCTCCGCCAGCTCCCCCAGTTGCAGGTAGTCGGGGCGGAAGTCGTGGCCCCAGGAGCTGATGCAGTGTGCTTCGTCGATGGCCACCAGCGGGCAGTCCACCCGCGCCAGCACGGAGCGCAGCCGCTCGGAGGCCAGCCGCTCCGGAGCCACGTACACCAGCTTGCAGCGGCCGGCGGCGACCGTGCCGAGCCGCCGCCGCACCTCGTCAGCGGGCAGCGTGCCGGCCAGATACGTGGCGGGCACGCCCCGCTGCTCCAGCGCAGCCACCTGGTCGTGCATGAGGGCGATCAGCGGCGACACCACCACGGTCGTGCCGGGCAGCAGCGCCGCCGGAAGCTGGTAGGTCAGGCTCTTTCCGCCCCCGGTCGGCGCCACCAGCAGCAGGCGCCCGCTGCCGAGCAGCAGGTCCATCGCCTCGCGCTGTCCCGGGCGGAATGCGTCAAACCCGAAGTGCCTCAGTCCGGCGTCGAGATCCACGTCATGTATAGAGGTCAAAGTGGCGCTCTCGCTTTAGCCATGCGGCACCGATGGTAGAGTGAAAGCCACCCCTCGACACGTGAGGAGCTCGATCGAGATGAATGCACGCACGCAATCGACCGAGGCGGCCCTGACCGCCGGGCGACCGGAGCGCGGCCGATGAGCCGCCGCATCGGCGTCGCCGTGATCGGCATGGGCTGGATGGGCTCCGTGCACGCCCGCTGCTACCGGCTGGTGCCGCAGCGCTTCCCGGAGCTCGACATCGACCCGCGCCTGGTCGTGTGCGCGGACAACGTCGAAGCGCGCGCGCAGGAGGGCGTGACGCGTGCCGGCTTCGAGCGGGCCACCACCGACTGGCGCGAGGCGGTCGCCGACCCCGACGTGGACGTGGTCAACATCACGACCCAGAACGCTCTGCACAAACCGGTCGCCCTGGCGGCGATCGATGCCGGCAAGCACGTCTTCTGCGAGAAGCCGGTCGGCCGCAGCCCGGCCGAGACAGCGGCCATCGCGGCCGCGGCGAAGGCGGCCGGGACCATCAGCGGCGTCGGCTACAACTACCGCTGGGCGCCGGTCGTCCAGTATGCGCTCGGCCTGATCCGGGAGGGCCGGCTGGGGACGATCACCCATTTTCGCGGCCGCTTCCTGGTCGGCTACGCGCGCGACCCGCACGGCGTGCTGTCGTGGCGCTTCGACCGCGAGCAGTCCGGGTCCGGCGCGGTCGCCGACCTGATGTCGCACGTCGCCGACCTGGCCCACATGCTGGCCGGTCCCGTGGAGCGGCTGGTCGCCAACCGGCACACCTTTATCGCGGAGCGGCCGCTGCCCACGCCGGGCGAGGGGACGCACTTCTCGGTCAAGCGTGGCGGTCCCACCGGCCCGGTCACCAACGAGGACTACGGCAGCGCGCTGGTGCAGTTCGCCTGCGGCGCGCAGGGCACCTACGAGGTGTGCCGGGTGATCAACGGCCCCAAGTGCCAGCTCGCCTTCGAGATCTCGGGCACCGGCGGCACGATCCTGTGGGATTTCGAGCGCATGAACGAGCTGCAGCTCTACCTGCCGGACGGCACCCCGGAGCGGGACGGCACGGTCTGGGTGCAGGCCGGCCCGGAGCATCCGTTCTTCGCCAACTTCAATCCCGGCGCGGCGCTGGGCATGAGCTACGAGGACCTCAAGGTGGTCGAGGCGGCGCAATTCGCGAAGTCCGCCGTGGAAGGCACGCAGGGCGAGCCCGGCCTGGCGGCAGCGGACCGCGTGGGCCAGGTGCTGGCCGCGTTCGACCGCTCGGTCGACTCCGGCGCGTGGGAGACGGTGGCGCCCGTCCCGGTCCCGGCATGAGGGAGGTTGCCGCGTGTCGATGAACCTGGGCGAGTCCATCCCGGCGTCCCGGATCCTGGCGCCGCTGCGGGCCGGGACCGATGACGAGGCGCTCAACCGCCTGCTGGCCGCGGTCGCCGCCGACCTGCAGATCCCGGACGCCGCCGGCGTGCTGGACCGGCTGCTGCACGAGCCGGTGCTGCGCGCGGCGCTGGTCGGCCACGGCGCCGCCATCATCCACAGCCGCATCGACGGGTTGCCGCGCTCGGTGACCGCCCTGGGCGTCGCGCCGCCGGGCACGTCCTTCCGGTTCGGCGGCGGCTTCCGCTACGTGGTGAGCGTGATCTTCCTGGTGCTCTCGCCGCCGGAACCGCCTGAGCCGCACCTGGAGCTGGTGTCCGCGATTGCCGGCTTCGTCCGCAACCCGCAGGCGCTGGACGGCCTCAAGGCGGCCGTCACGCCGGAGCAGGCCTCGCAAGCACTGGCCGCCGTATAGCCCGAGCGTCCGCCGTCAATTCCGCGTTGGCGCATGCCGATCTATGATCGAGTCATGGCAGCAACCGAACAACTGACCGCCGCCCAGGCGGTCGTCAAGTACCTGAGCGTCCAGTACAGCGAGCGCGACGGCCGCCGCCGCCGGCTCGTACCGGCCATCTTCGGCATCTTCGGCCACGGCAACGTCGCCGGCCTCGGCCAGGCGCTGGAGTCGGTCGGCGCCGACCTGCCGCTCTACCAGGCGCGCAACGAGCAGTCGATGGTGCACGTCGCCTCCGGCTACGCCAAGGCGACGCGGCGGGCCGCTACCCTGGCCTGCACCAGCTCGATCGGCCCCGGCGCCACCAACATGGTGACCGGCGCCGCCACGGCGACCATCAACCGCCTGCCGGTGCTGCTCCTCCCGTCCGACTACTACGTCACCCGCCACCAGGGCAACGTCCTGCAGGAGCTGGAGCACCCGACGGCGGCCGACGTCAGCGTCAACGACTGCTTCCGGCCGCTCAGCCGCTTCTTCGACCGCATCTCCCGGCCGGAGCAGCTCCTCACCGCCCTCCCGGAGGCGATGCGGGTCCTCACCGACCCGGCCGACACCGGCACGGTGACGATCTCGCTTCCCCAGGACGTGCAGGCCCACGCCTGGTCCTTCCCGTCGCACCTGTTCGAGGAACGCACGTGGCTGATCGAACGCACGCCGCCGTCCGCCGGCCGCATCGCGGAGGCCGCGCGGCTGATCGAGCGCTCGCGGCGGCCCATGATCATCGCCGGCGGTGGCGTCAACTACTCGGAGGCATGGGAGGCGCTGACCGAGCTGGCCGCATTGGGGATCCCCGTGTCGGAGACGTTCGGCGGCAAGGGCTGCTACCGCGGCCCGCGCGAGTGGTCGCTGGGCGGGCACGGCGTCGAGGGCACCACCGCGGCCGCGCGCTCCGCGGAACAGGCCGACCTGGTGATCGCCGTCGGCACGCGCCTCGGCGACTTCGCCACGGCGTCCAACAGCCTCTTCCACAACCCCGACGTGACGTTCGTGAGTCTCAACGTGAACGCCCACGATGCCTTCAAGAACGGCGCGCTGCCGGTCGTCGGCGACGCGCGCGAAGCGCTCACCGCCCTGGCGGCCGCGTGCCGCGAGCGGGGCGTGGACCTCACGCATCGCAAGGCGGAGCTCGCGAAGCTGCAGGCCGAGTGGGAGGAGGTCAAGGCCGCCGACGCCTACGCCCCGCAGCCCGGGCAGGCGATGGGGGAGGGCGAGCTGATCCAGGCATTCAACGCCGAGGCGCAGGACGGTGACTCCGTGGTCGCCGCCGCCGGCGGCCCGGTCGGGAACCTGCTGAAACTCTGGGACACCACCGGCGGCGCCGAGTGCCACCTGGAGTTCGGCTTCTCCTGCATGGGCTGGGAGATGCCGGCCGCCCTGGGCGTTCGCATGGAGCAGCCGGAAGGCGAGGTCTACGTCTACCTGGGCGACGGCAACTACCTGCTAAACCCCATGGAGCTGATGACCGCCCTGCAGGAGGACATGAAGATCACGGTGGTCGTGGCCGACAACCACGGCTTCCAGGTGATCCGCCGCCTGCAGATGGCGCGCGCCGGCCACTCGTTCGGCACCGAGTTCCGCACCCGCGTCGACGGCGACGACGGCCGCCGCCTGGACGGCGAGTACCTGGCGGTCGACATGGCGGCGATCGCCGAGGCCATGGGCGCGCGCGGCTTCCGCTGCACCACCCCGGACGAGGTGCGTGCGGCGGTGCGCGAGGCGCGTTCCGAGCGGCGGAGTTGCGTCATCGTCGCCGAGATCGAGAAGCACCGCTACGTGCCGGGCGCCGGCACCTGGTGGGACGTCGCCCCGGCCGAGGTGAGCCGTAGCGAGGTCACCCAGACCCTGCGCTCCGAGTACGAACGGGACCGCGCCGCGCTGCAGCGCTACTACTACTGACCCGGCCGGTGCGCAGATTCAACACCGAAGGCCCGGTCTTTCCCGAGCGCCACTACTGCATTCCGCCGCTGGCGCGGCTGGACGACGTGGACCGGGTGCTCGGACTGGTCCGGGACCTGCGCTACTTCGTGCTGCACGCGCCCCGGCAGACTGGCAAGACCTCCGCGCTGCTGGCCCTGCGCGACCTCCTCAACACCGGCGCTGCCGGCGACCTGCACTGCGTGTACGTCAACGTCGAGGCTGCTCAGGCCCAACGTGAGAACGTGGAGCCGGCCATGCGTGTGATCGTCGGCGAGGTCGCGTCGCGCGCCCGTGCCTCCGGCGACGGGTTCCTGTACGAGGCGTGGCCCGGCATCTTTGCGACCTTTGGCGACGGTGCCCTCAAGGAGGCGTTGTCACGCTGGGCCGAGGTGTACCGGCGGGACGAGCGCTTCGGCGGGCGCTCGATCGTGGTCTGGGGGATGTAGGACCAGCGTCGCACGGTCGGTGCTGACCTCGCGCGCGGGCTCGGTGTCGAGCCGCCGCGCGCGAGGGGAAGTGATCGGGAGGCTACGCGGAGCAGGTGTTGGCGGCCCCTGGGGTCGCGGTCATGGTGCGGAAGTCGACGCCGTTGTCGTTGCTGTCGAATCCGCTCGGGCACCTGCCGATCGAGGTCGCGGTCTCGGATGCCGGATCCTCGGGCGCCGGCGATCCCTCGCCGAGGCCCGGCACCGCCCGCTCGTAGTGGACGGCGTCCACGACGCGATCGTCGGCCACCGCCACGATGCGCACGACGTCCGGGCCGTTCTGAATGCCGGAGCTCGTCAGCAGCAGCGGCTCGGTTCCGACCGGCGGAAGTTCGGCGTTGTCGTCGAAGACCTTCCTGTCCGCGATCACCAGGAACGCGCCGGCGGCGAGCGAACCGGTGAGCTCGTAGTCCCTGTAGGCCGCCTTCCTGACGCCGTCGACCAGCTCGACACGGTAGAGAGTAAGATCGACCGCGCCCGATCCGGGGTTCAGGATCTCGATGAACTCTGCGTTGTCGCTGCTGCCGTCCTGATCGTAGTCGACCTCGTTGACCAGCAGGACCGCCTTGGCCGGCGCGAGCGGCAGAGCCGGGAACAGGCCGGCCGGCACCGTCACGCTGGCGGTGGACGTCAGGCTGTCCGCGTCGGTGACGGTAACCGAGAGCGTGCCCGCGGTCGTCGCCGCATAGCCGGTCATCATCGCGGGATTGGCCGCGGCGTCGGTGAACGAGACCGCGGTCCCGGCGGTCTTGGTGAACTTCCAGGCGTAAGTCAGCCCCGTGCCGTCGCCGGCGGCGGAGACGGCGGCGAGCCAGCGAATCCCGGCCGGGGTGCGCCTGCCGGTCAGACTCAGCACGGCCGGTCCGAGCGTCGCGGAGAGCCCGGACGTCTGCACTCTGATCTGGAAGTCGGCCTGGATGCGATGGCCCTGGGCGTTGCGCACGACGACCTGCGCGGCGTACCAGCCGGGCACGCTCGGCGCGGCGTACGAACTGGTGATCGTTCCGGAGCCGGAGGACAGGGTGACGCTGCCGCTCTTCGGGGTGAATGCGTCGCCGGCGAACTCGAATTCGAGCGTCTCGGTGGCGGCGCCGCTCACGGTGATGGTCACGTCGGCCGCGCTGCCGGTCGAGACATTCGCGATGCTGATCGCGGTGATCTTGGGCAGGGTGCTGGCCGCGCCGTCGTCGACCGCGCTCAACCGGATCGTGATCTGCGCGCCGGCGCTGTTGAGCGTCGCGGTATGGGTGCCGGTGAAGATCGTTGTGCCCTCGCTGTCGACCGCGTTCGCGGTAAACGTCAGTCGCTTGCCGATGGTGAGTCCGGACAGCGTGCCCGTCCATACGCCGGCCGGCGACTTCTTGAGTTCGGCAGTCGCCACCTGCGTTCCGGAGCTCGTTTCCGTCACGGTGATCGTCACCGAGGCGATGTCGGCATGGCTGCCCTTCGCCGAGGCGACGGTGAGGGGGCCGGCCACCCGCACCGTGACCGACGTCGTTTCGGCGGGCGGGACCTCGGCCGGCGGCGGGCCGGCGGTCGGCGGACCGGCCGCGGCCAGGTCCATGAATTCCATGCATCCGACCAGGGATGCGACGACGAGCAGCGCTGCCGGTCCGGCAACGCGCATGCGAAAGGGACGTAAGTGTCTCATGCCCAGGGAACCGACGCGGCATCCGCCGTGCTTTAACCGCACGGACCGAAATCGGCCGTCCGGGGCCGCTATGCCTTCATGCCGGTCAGCGTGATGCCCTCGATGAAGTAGCGCTGGGCGATGAAGAACAGGACGAGCACCGGCGCGATCACCACCGTCGCGGCGGCCATCAGCAGGTGCCACTGCGAGGTGTAGAGCCCGGTGAACTCCGCCAGTCCCAGCGCCAGGGTGTAGCGCCGCGAGTCGTTCAGGTAGATGAGCGGACCCAGGAAGTCGTTCCACTCGAACAGCGTCGAGAAGATGACCACCGTGATCAGCGCCGCACGGCTCAGCGGCACGACCACGTGGCGCAGCACCTGCACGGGGTTGGCGCCGTCGATGACGGCCGCCTCGTCGAGCTCCCTCGGCAGTGTCAGGAAGAACTGGCGCAGCAGGAAGATGTAGAAGATCGAGCCGCCGAACCAGTCGGGCAGCACCAGCGGCCAGTAGGTGTTGACCAGGCCGAGCTCGGCCCACAACAGGAAGGTCGGGATCAGGGTCACCGCGTACGGCAGCATCAGCGTGGTCAGAAGGACCGCGAACACCAGGTCGCGGCCGGGCCAGCGCAGCCGCGCGAAGCCGAAGGCGGCCAGCGCGGCGGTGACGACCGTGCCGATCACGGTCGGGACCAGGATGGACAGGGTGTTGAAGAAGTAGCGCACGAAGGGGATGGTCGTGAGCGCGGTGGGGTAGTTGTCCCAGCGCCACGGGTCGGGCAGCCACTCGGGCGGGAAGATGAAGATCTGGCGCAGGTCCATGAACGACGAGCGCACCAGCCATGCCAGCGGCACGAGCATCGCCGCGCCGCCGGCCAGCAGGAGCGCATAGGCGGCGACCGTGCCGGGCCGCACCCGCGCCGGCCACGCGCGGGTCCGACCCGACCGGGAAGCGTCGGCCATGGCTCGGCTACCGCCCGGCGTAGTGGACCCAGCGCGACGAGGTCCGGAACACGACCAGGCTCAGAAGGGCGATCACGACGAACAGGACCCAGGCGAGCGCGGAGGCGTAGCCCATCTGGCTCTGCTGGAACGCCTTGTTGTAGAGGTAGAGCACGTACAGCAGGCTGGCGTTGTTGGGACCGCCCTCGGTCATCACGTACGGCTGCACGAACGTCTGCATGGCGCCGATGATGCTCAGGATCAGGTTGAAGAGGATGGTGGGCGTGACCAGCGGGATGGTGATGCGGCTCATCTTGTGCCAGGGATTGCCGCCGTCGATCTCGACCGCCTCGTACAACTGGCGGGGGACGCCCTGAAGGCCGGCCAGAAAGATGATCATCATCGGGCCGATGTCCCACAGGCTCATGAGGATCAACGCCGGGATCACGCTGCCGCTGCCGTAGATCCACGCCGACTTGCGGAACCCCAGCGGCGTGATCAGGGCGTTGAGCAGGCCGAAGTCCGGGTTGAACAGCCAGATCCACAGCACGCTGCTGGCGATCAGCGGCACGATGGACGGCAGGTAGAAGATGGTGCGAAAGACCGGCAACGCGCGGATTCGCTGGTTCAGCAGCACCGCCACGGCGAAGGCGACCAGCATGCGCAGCGGAACGCTGCCGAGCGAGTAGTAGGCGGTGACGGCGAGCGACTTCCGGAACAGCCGGTCCTCGGCGAAGATCCGGCTGAAGTTCTCCGCGCCGACCCAGGAGGGCGTGCCGGCGATGCGCCAATCGGTCAGCGCCACGTAGAGGCTGCCGAGGATGGGTCCGAGCTGCCACAGCACGAACCCCAGCACCGCCGGCGCGACGCAGACCAGCGCCCACGCCACCTCGCGGCGCCGATGACGGCTGAGCCGGCCGGGCAGCCTGCTCACGCCGTCAGGAACGCGGCGCCACGGATCTGTCGGGCGTCAGGTGCGGTGGCGCCGTTACCACCGCCCCTGCATCAGCGGCGCGCCGTCGCGGACCGCCTGGTCCATCGCCTCCTGGGCGGTCGCCTCGCCGGACCAGATCAGGCCGATGGCGGGGTTGACCGCCTCCGAGAAAATCTGCGTCTGGTTCTTCAGCCAGTAGCCCGGCGGCTGGCGGATCGTGTGGTTCAGCGTGTAGTCGACCAGCACGTCGCGCGCCTCCGGCGGATAGACGCCCGGTATGGCGTCGAGCCACTCGGCCGTCTTGGCGGGGTCGGTGTAGTACTCAAGCTGCAGCGGCATCCACAGGCCCTTGGCGAACAGATCGACCTCCGAGGGATCGTTGTGGAACTTGTAGAACTCGAACGCCTCTTCGGGATGCTCGGTGGCGGCGAAGATCACCGTCGGCGAGCCGAGCAGGATGGTCGCCGGCTGCCGGTGGTAGGGCAGCACGCCCATCCCCCAGTCGATGCCGAGCTGGCTGTAGTCCAGCACCGCCCAGTGGCCGTTGATGGCCATCGCCACCTTGCCGGTCTGCATCATGACGGCGGCCGACGGAAGCGACGCGGACTGCGCCGGCGTCGGCGCGACGTGGTGGACGTAGATCAGGTCCTGCAGCGCCTGCAGCGCCTCGACCGCCTCCGGCCGGTTGAGCAGCAGCTCCATGCCGTCGTCGCTGGCAAGCTGGCCGCCGTTGCTGTAGATCATCGGCAGGTAGCCTCCCCACCACGTCGGGAAGGAGATGCCGAAGACGTCGATCTGCTCGGGGTCGAAGGCGTCGCTGGCGGCGTTGTTGCCGTTGCGGTCGACGGTGAGCTGTTTGGCCGCCGCGACGAACTCGTCCCACGTCCACGCCTCAGCGGCCTTGGACGGCGGGTAGTCCACGCCGGCCTCATCGAACAGGCTCTTGTTGTAGTAGAGGATCATGGTCTCGGCGGCGGTGTTGGTGCCGATGGTGCTCTGGCCGTCGTTGTAGTTGTAGTACGAGGCCGGCAGGCGGCTCGATGCTTCCGGGTCGGCCTGGAAATGGGGGGTCAGGTCGGCGATGACGCCGTCCTGCGCCCACTGGAAGACGAGCCGCTCGTACAGATAGCCCACGTCGGGCGGCGTTCCGCCGGCGATCATGGTGCTGATCTTCTCATCGTAGGCGTCGGGGATGTGCTGGCCGCGCACCCTGATCGCGGTCTGGCTGTCGTTGAACGCCTGGACCATCTGCTCGACCGCCTGGCGCTCGAACGCCGAGCCCCAGAAGGTGAAGGTGAGCTCCACGGGCTGCGCCCAGAGCGGCGCGCTGCCACACAGCAGGGCGATCGCGATCGTCGCTATCCTTCGCGACAACCTGCGCCTGATTCGCCTGTCCTTGATTCGCTCTGTATCGTCAGCCATGGTGGCCTCCTCCATGCGCGTGACGCGTTGTCGCCACGCAGTATCCGAACGGGGTCGGGCGCGATCGGCGGTGACGGTCGGCGCTTCTGTGTACTACCTCCATACCTCTCTCTCCCTGTTGACAGATTAGCCGATAATGAATCTTATTGTGCAGATATGAAGGGAGACCGCAAGTACTAAGGAGGGGTAATGAACATCAAAATAGGAAAAACTTGTTAGTTAAGATAGTCATCCTTGCAGATGGTATTCAGATCAAGAACTAGCAGTTTGTGAGCCGATACGTGGCGCACGCGCACGGCGGCCCGTGGAGGTCGCGTCCACAACCGGGAGCCATCGTAACCGGGGCGGCTGTGGGGCCGCCGTGCGCGTTTCTCTCCGCGGCGCTGCTGGCCTTGGCGGCCGGTCCGTCCGATACGGCGTATCGAGCCGCGCCCACCAAGCGCGCGAGCTAGCTCGCAGTGCCGGCGGACGAAGCCCACCTGCTGCTGGTGCTGTCGTTCCTGGCCGTGGTGTTCGCGGCCGGGCTCATTGGCATGGCGCTGATGGTGCGGCATCGACGTGACCGGTCGATCAAGCGCCCCCGCACGCGCCCGCTGACGCCCGATGATGACGACGTGCCGATGGCCAAGTAGGCGCCTGATCCGCTTGATCGGGCCGAATCGAGGTTCATTGAGTAAGTGCCAACCACTCGCGGCAAGCGCCGTGGCGGCAGCAACCGAACAGCCGCGAGAGCACTATCGTTCGCACGCCGATGACGAGCGTAGACGGCAGGAAGCGGCGCGCATGAACGGCGTGCGGATAGTGATCGTCCGGGCGGAAGAATCCGACGAAGCCGGGCTCGCCTGCCTTGCAGCACGCCTGCAGACGGAGAGCTTGCCGTCGCTTCTGTCGTATGCGTCCGACGCGGACGGCCCGCCTGCGTCGGCGGTCCTGCCGCTGGAAGAAACGGAACGCCGTGAGCTGGCGCACGCGCTGCGCGCGTCGGCCAACAACGTGACGCGGGCGGCGGCGCTCGGCGTCAATCGAGCGACCATGTACCGGAAGCTGAAGCGGTACGACCTGCGGTAAGCGTGTTCAGGAACCCGCTGTTTCGCGAGAGGGCGCTGATCCGGCGCGCGCAGCCGGAACCGCTCGACGATCTGCTGCGCGTGACGGCGCCGCGCGAATGGTTGCTGCTGGCGGGGATTGCCGTAGCGCTGATGGCGGCCGTGGCGTGGAGCGCGTTCGCCGGCGTGGAGCGCACCGTGATGCACCGCGTGACGCTGGTGCGGCCTGGCGTGCGCCCACACGCTGGCGGCAGCGGCGTCGGGGATCGTGACAGAGGTCGCGGCGGAGGTGGGAGACCGGATCGAAGCCGGCCAGACGATCGCGCGGCTGCGGCTTCCGGAACTGGACTGGCGGCAGCGGCTGGTGCAGGCGCAGGTAGCGGCGCTCGAAGACGGTGCGGGAGCGCGAGCGGAAGGGACCGCGGGCGCGTGGCGGGAGTGGCGCTTCGCGTCGGCGCGCGCGGAGCTGATCGAGCTGGCGGCGGCGGGGGCGGAGGTGGTGAGTCCCTACGGCGGCGAAGTCAGCGCCAGCAGCCTGGTTGCGGGGCGAGCGGTCGAAGCCGGCGAAGCCGTCGCCGAGATCCGCGCCGGCGCGCGGCACGTGCAGGAGGCGATCGTGGTCGTCCCGCCGGGGGGGCGGCGCATTGAGGTGGGCATGGAAGCGCGGGTGGCCGTGCCCCGCGGGACCGGGTCGCGGGGCACGGCCGCCGCGATCGCCGTCTCGGCGGCGGATCCGTCGCCTGCGGCCGGGCGCATGGTCCGGGTCGCCCTGGAAGGGGGTGAGGACCTGCAGGCGCCGGACGGCGCTCCGTGCCGGATCGAGATCATTCTGGGGAGGATCACGCCGCTCGGCCTGCTGGTGGCCGCCGGTCGGGGCGCCGGGTGAAGAGCGCGCCCGGACGCCGTGGCGGAGCGCGGGAGGCTCGTTCGCGGCGCCGGCTGCAGACGCCGGTGGTGATGCATCTGGAGGCCCCGACTGTGGCGCGGGATGCCTGGGCATCGTGCTGGCCCACCACGGCCGCTGGGTATCGCTGGAAAGAACTCCGCGATGCGTGCGGGGTGGGGCGCGACGGCTCCAACGCCCGGGACATCATCGTGGCCCGTGATCTTCGTCTTCGCGTATAGCAACTTGTGAATGGTACATCACACCTCAAACTAACAGATTATTAGTCGCATATATATCGAGAAAATACGCAAGATATATGCTTGCGTAGAAAGGGGCATCAATGTTATGAAAGGCGGCCATGATGAACCTTTCCCGTTCCTTCGAGTCCGCGCGTTACCAGTACCGGCTCTTTAGCAACGTGACAGGAATGGCTGCGGTAGCAGGCATCCTGACATTCCTGATCGCCGGTTGCGACGATATGGTGGAGCCGAAGGCCCCCAAGCCCGCGTTCGCCACCCAGTCCCTGAGTGATCAGCGGTTGGTCGCGGGCGTTCCGATTTCCCCGCTGACACTGCCGAAGGCGAGCGGGGGCGACGGGACGTTGACCTACAGCCTCACCCCGGAAGTGCCGGGCCTGACCTTCTCGGCGGACACCCGCACCCTCAGCGGCATTCCGTCCGCCGCCAGCACCTATTCGATGCGATACGAAGTCAAGGACGCGGATGGCGACACCGACGCGCTGTCCTTCCGCATCGAAGCCCAGCCGCTCACGAAGCTCTACTGGTCCACGTATACCGGTATCGAACGCGCTAGCCTGTCCGGCATGAATCGCGACGACGTTTTGTCACAAAGCGAAGTATCTGTGCCGGTCTCGGTCGAGACCACGCGATCGCACGTTTACTGGACGGAACTGGTTCAGCGAGCTGACGCCACGCAAGAAGGAAAGATCCGTCGCGCTGATCGCGACGGCACTGCCGTGGACCTCGTTTCGTCACTGGGCCTTGTGTTGGACTTGGAGATCGATGGCACCAACCAAAAGCTGTACTGGACGGAAATAGGCAACCTGACAGAGGAGCCGACCGGGAAGATCGGTTGGGCCGATCTCGATGGCACTGACAAGGGTTACATTCTTCAACGGACCGATACACTCATACTATCAATCGCCCTTGATGTGCCTGGAGGCAAGATGTATTGGACCGAGATCGGGCTCACCTCAGTGGGGGCCCCTGCCGGTGGCAAGATCCGTCGCGCGAACTTCGACGGATCCGGCGAGGAAGACCTCGTTACGAATGTACCTCTGGCGCCGACCGAAGGAGGCTTCGCGTTCGTGTTCGGGAGACTGCAGATCGCAGATGGCAAGATGTACTATGTCACCGGCAATGGCACGATAGCGTCCGCCGATGTGGACGGAACGGGTGCCCAAGATATCCTGACGACCGACGGTGTGATTTTCGAGATCGCGTTGGATGCCGCGGGCCAAGCGATCTACTGGACAGAGAATCCAGCACGAGTGTACGGCGACACCGGTACGTGGATAAGCAAAATCCGGCGCGCGGGCGTAGACGGTACCGGTGACGAAGACGTTCTGACCGCCTCCGGCCATCTGTTGGTTGGAGTTTCCTTGGACGTCGCCGACCGCAAGATCGTCTGGACCCAGTTGAGCGGACGAGGAGGGGAGCCGGAGGCGACCGCCAAGATCCGGCGTGCCAACTTGGATGGCAGCACCCAGCAGGATTTCTTGGTCTCCGAGGTCGTGAACATACAGCCAGAGGCGTTTGCGCTGGATGCCGTCGGCGAGAAGATGTACTGGTTGCACGTTGATCGCTCGACGCTCTGGCTCGGGCGCTCAGACCTCAACGGCAGCGGCGTACTATTTGATCCCTTGGACACAGCGTTTGTTGATCCCTTGGACACGTTTGCGTTTGCCGGACGTGTTCAAGGAATTGCGCTGGACGTCGTCAATGGGAAGGTGTACTGGGCCGAGACAGTCCACTCGCGCCCCTCGCAAAGCAAGATCCGGCGCGCAAACTTCGACGGCTCCGGTGTGATGGATGTCATCGTGGTGGCAGGTCAAGATCATGGGCATCGTTCGATTGATGCGCTGGCCGTTGCTGATGACAAAGTGTACTGGTCCGTTGGCGAGAACATCCGACGTGCGGACCTTGACGGTTCCGGAGAGGAAGACTTCATCGTCGACGCATCCGCAGAAGCGATTGCCATGGACGCGGTCAGCAGAAAAATATACTGGATCGATAGTTCCAGCAAATTTATTCAAAGGGCGAATCTTGACGGCTCCGGGAAAGAGGATCTCGTCAAAGTCGACTCCCCATACGAAGCGGAGATTGCGGTAGATGCTGTCGGCGGGAAGATGTACTGGGCCACCTGGGCCACCGAAGGCACCGGAGGCACTAAAACTATCCGAAGGGCGAACCTCGACGGCTCCGGTGAGCAGGTCGTCTTAACGGAAATATCCGGCGTCAACTCGATAGCCTTGGGAACTCGATAGAGCGCTCGATGGTGGCGATGGAATGGCCTGCTCGCGGCTGGAGCGGAGCAGGTGCGGCTTGAGAACCTCGACCGGCAGCGGGTGAGGGTGCGCTGGGACGCAAACCGGCTCCCGCTGGCCGTCACTCGGGACGCCCGGAGCGGCGAAGGGCTGTCGTTCGCGCGCGGCGGGGAAGCGGAGACATGAGATGAGAGACAGGAACCGGCGACGGTCGTTGGGCGCCGCCGCGGCCGGCGCGGCGATGGCGGCCGCCGCCTGCAGTCTGGCGATCCCCGGCGGGGACGTGCCGAAGGTCGAGCACCGGTGGGTCGTCACGCCGCTGGAGTACCGCATCGGCCCTGACGATCTGATCGACGACAAGCCGATCGAGATCGCCGAGCCTGTCAACGTGGACGACGACACCGTGTCCGAGATCGTCGACCGGGTCACGGGGCCGACGACGATCACCGTCACGCTTACCAACCCGTTTCCGATCGAGGTGCGGGGGACCATGGACTTGGGCGACACGGTACCGCTCACCACCGCTGAGCGGTCGGTCACGGTCGCCGCGGGGACGCGCGACGAACCCGAAACCACCGTGAAGACGCTGACGATCACGCCTGAGGAACTGCAAGCGTTCCTGGAACGGGGCCAGTTCTCGTTCAACGGAAACGCCGTGACCGATGGCGTGAGGACGCTCGATCCGGACCAGGAGATCCGGGTCCGTGTCACGGTCGACGTGAGCGTGGCGTCGGAGCCGGTGGACGCATGAGCATGCCGTCCACACGTTTCGCAACCTCCCGCTCGGCGGCCGTGACGGCGGGCGCCGCCTGCGCGGTGCTGCTTGCCGCCGTCCCGGCGCCTGCGCAGCTCGTGAACGCCAGCGCCCGCTCGCTGGCGCTGGCCGGCAACGACACCGCCGTCGCCCGCGCCTTCGGCGCGATCAGCGTCAACCCGGCGGGGCTGGCCATGCCGGGATCGGACTTCAGCCTTGCGGTCTTTCCGGTGCGCGCCTACGTGGGGATCGGTCCGATCACGCTGGCCGACTGGAAGGCGCACGAAGGCAAGCTGGTCGAGCGCGCCGACAAGCTGGCGTGGATGGACCACATCGACGCCGCGGCGGGGCAGCGCCTGTCGGCCAGCGTGGGCGCCTCCGTGTTCGCGCTGACCGTCTGGAACGCGGGACTGCAGCTTTCGACCGACGTGGTCGCGAGCGGGCGCCTGCCGCCGGACGTGATGGAGGCGGTGTTGTTCGGCAACGCCGGCCGTCGTTGCGCGCCCCGCGATCCCGGCTGCACGCCGCAGCCGAAGACCCTGAGCTTCGACGAGGGAGCCGCCGACCTGTCCGCTACCACCACGGTTGGGCTGAGCGCCGCCGCTCCGCTCGCCGAGTGGCTGGAGCAGATCGAGCTGATGGAGGCGTTCGATCAGCTATCGCTCGGCGTCACCGTGACCTATACCAGGGGCCACGCCATGGCGGTCGTCGAGACCACCGGCAACGTTCCGCACGACAAGCCGCAGGCGGATTTCGGCGCATCGCTCGCGCACACGCGGGTGGTCCAGGGCGGTGACGTGTTGGCCCACTACCTGAACGGCGGCAGCGGCATCGGGCTGGACCTGGGGATCATGCTCTCGCTGGAGGCGCTCGGCGACCTGACGGTCGGGGCGTCGGTGCGGAACGTGTTCAACACCTTCGCATGGGACACGTCGAAGCTCGTATCCCACAGGGTGTCGGGCTCGATCGACAACACGGAGATCGACCTGGACTTCGATCTGGGCGACATCGCCGGCGGCGGGGGCGACCCCTATGACGACGCCGCCCCCAAGGTCAAGGAGCGGGTCGAGGATCTCACGTTCAAGCCGACCGCGCGCGTCGGCGCCGCGTACGACGTCCTGGACGATCTGACGGTCTCGGGCGACGTCCACTACCGGTTCGGGAAGGGCATCGCGGTCGATCCGCAATTCCGAGTGGGAGTCGGCGCCGAGTACCGGGTGCTCGGTCCGCTGCACCTGCGTGCCGGCGTCGCCTACCTCACCGACGACTTCACCGCTCACCTGGTTCAGTACGGCGGCGGCCTGTCCGCCATCCTGGCTCCGGCCAACCTGTCGGTCGCCGTCGCCGGTCAGTCCAACGGTCAGATCCTGGGGCAGCTCGTGCTCTCGTTCGGCCACCGCTGAGTACAGAGACATCGAGGAATCTCTCCGAATCTCCCATATAAATACAGGTCTGCTCGCGCCGGCCGACGATGAACCTGGCCTAGCAGTTTGAGAATGGTGTGCATAGCCCCAACTAACAGATTGTTAGTCATGCCGATATTGATAGAATTATGCAAGATAGATGCTTGCGGAGAAGGGAACTCAATGATAGAAAGGCGGCCATGATGTTCCACGATCCTCCATTACTTCGACTCACGTCTCATACGCATCATACGCTCACACCGCGCAGGTACGGGATCGGCTTCGTCGTGCTGATCGCCTCAGTCGCGTTGTCGAACTGTGCGACGGTGTTCAACGACCAGGAGCCGCTGGTCGACATCGGCTCGCAGCCAGCCGGTGCGGAGGTCTACGTCGACGGCGCGCACGTCGGAACGACCCCCGTCCAGGTCGAGCTCTCCGTACACCGGGCGCACACGATCGTGTTCCGCAAGGAAGGATTCGACGACCGGACCTTCAGGCTGTCCAACGAGGTCGGCGTCCTGTGGATCGTCCTGGACGTGGTCACCGGCCTGATCCCCCTGATCGTCGATGCCGCTACCGGTAACTGGCTCGAGCTGAGCGACGAGGCCGTCGACGTCGTCCTGACAAGGGACGGCGCCTGATCCGGCGGCACGCCGGCGCACCGCACGTTCCAATCAACAAGCAGTCGCGACGACATGACCATCAAGTGGAGGTAGTTCATCCATGTCACCAAACCATCGCTTCCGCCGCAATATCGTTATCGTCGGGTTGATCCTGCTGGCTTCTACCCTGAGCGTGTCGGCTCAAGAAGACGACTCCCGTGACGGCAACAGCCCGCTCTCCGGAGGGGAGGTCGTGATTTCGGCAGGAGTCGGCATCCACTATTACGCGGCGCCGAACATCGGAAACGTGTTCTCGAACATCGGGAGCCGGTTGGGCGCGTCCGCCAACACCGAGTTCGTCATCGGTCGCACCTCCCTGTCGGACCCGATCGACCTGACCTTTGGCGCGGGAGCCGCGGGGAACGTCGCGTTCGGCGACCCGGTGTCATGGAGCGCCGGCGCATTTGCGACCGCTCGTCTGTTCCTGGTACGAAACCTCGGCACGTATTCGCGGCTCGGTCTTGGCTATTTCCACTGGGGTACCGGCTCCGCCTACCTTGACCAGTTTACCAGCGGTGTCAGGCTCATGGCGGCCGGCGGCCTCGAGTACTTCATAGGCGACCAGTTCGCCATCTACCTCGAAGCCGGATGGATCTTGCCGCTGACTCTCGGCGTTCGAGTGAGTCTGTAAGATGAAGAACGCCGCCGCAACGCTGACGACAGCCCTGATGATGATTTCCGTCCTCGTCGGATGTGACACCGGCATGCCCACCGTTTCGAGGTGTGCGCGATGGGGTATGCCCGACGACGCACACGATGGAGGCAGCAGATGGTGATCCAAGTGAGGAAGGCGGGGGTCCTATCGTCCTATCGGCCACGGGAGTTGGTGGGACTCGCTTCTACGAACGATTGCCCGCGCGCCGGAAAAGCGGCCGGAGGCACAGGAGATTCTCCATGCGACGAGTAACGACCACCATCACAATCGCCGCGACCGCTCTTGCCCTGCTAATGCTATCCGCATGCGCCGAGGGACCTGGAGCATCCTCCGGGAGCTCGACTATCCGGCCACCAACGTGGCTTCACGGATTCTGGATTTGCGACGCCGGGGCCGATTGCTATAATCCAGCCATTTTCCTCTGGACCGGCTTCGGGTTTGTCGAAGATGGCATCAGGACCGGGACACCGGACTCTAACTTGAGGGCCTTTGGGCCAGGCGTTGCGGGGAGCGTCAGGCAAACGACGACCGACGACACGTACACGGTGACGCATCGGCTCTTCGCCTCGCAGACGTACATCTACCGGTGGCAGCGAACCTCCAACGGGCTGCTCTTCACGTTCAAGGCCACCGGGGACTACACCACCAGCGTTGGGCCCCTACGCTACGTCCGGCAAGAGTAAGAAGCGCGGCTGCCGATCTGACGCACTACCCGGTAGGTGGCAGTCTTGTGTCCGTACACTCGGGCCGTCCCGCATGATCGGCGACTTCTGGCACGCGCACATTCTCGATACGAGGGCGTACGCGGCGGATTGCCGGATGCTGTTCGGAGGCTTCCTGCACCATTACCGTACGGGGGATCCTACGCCGACCCGCTGGACATCGCGCTCTCGAACGCCGCCTATGCCGAGAACGTGTCGGCTGTTCCGGAAGCACTTCGATATCGACCTGCCGGCGCCCGGGGCGCGCGGAGCGTGAACGACCGGGCGCCGGGACCGGGCGCCCGCCCGCCGCCAAGCCCATGGGCGCGTGCTGATCTGCCCTCCGGACTCGTGACCGTCGGGGTTGCCGGTCTCGCGGGGTATACTCGGTATTCCCTGCGGGGTGACGGCGTTGCGCCCGCGCAGGGAGGAGCGCGAAGCGTGACGGCTGCGGGGATGCGATGACGGGGACGGCGCAGGAGCACGCCGCGTGGCTGCTGCGCCACAAGGTGGAGGTGCCGGACCCCATCGAGGGCTACCTGGAGCGGCCGGAGCTGGAGGCGCGCTGCCTGCTGACGGACCGTCGCCTGACGGTGCTGCACGCCCCAGGCGGGTTCGGCAAGACCGCCCTGCTCGCGCGGTGCTGCCGGACGCTGCGTGAACAGGGCATCGCGGTTGCGTGGCTCTCGCTCGACGAGGAGGACGGGCCGGGATCGCTGGCCGCGTACCTCGCGCTCGCCTTCGAGGAGGCCGGGGTCGAGACCGTCGCGGCGGCCGGCGAGCGCGACACGGGCCCCGGCGCCGACACGCAGGCCGACTACCGGATCAACCAGCTCGTGCATGCGCTGCGGCGCCACGGCGCGCCGTGCGTGCTCGCACTCGACGAGGTGGGACGGGTCAGGAGCCCCGAGGCGGCCGGGACGCTCAACGCGCTGCTGAACCGCGCGCCGCGTAATCTGCACGTCGGGATGGCGTTCCGGGAACAGCCGCCGGCGCTGGAGATCGCCACCTTCGCGCTCGAAGGGCACGAGGAGACGGTGACGGTCGACGACCTGCGGTTCTCGCGGCCCGACGTCGCGCGGTTCTTCGACCGGCAGTTGTCGCGCCGGGAGCTGGCGTCGGTGGTCGCCGACTCGGCGGGGTGGCCCATCGCGCTGCGCATCTATCGCAACGCAAGGCGCGACGGAGCAGCGGGCGCCGGGCACGCCGACCGCACGGTGGCGGCGTGGATCGAGACGCGCCTGTGGCGCGGCATCCCGGGCGCGGAGCGCGACTTCGTGCTGGACATCGCGCTGTTCGACAGCCTCGAACCGGAGCTGATCGACGAGGTGGCCGGGGGGTGGAACTCGGGGCGGCGGATCGCGTCGATGGGCCCGCTGGCCGGCCTGCTGTCGACCCGCGGCGGCGACGCGTCGGCCATGCAGCTTCATCCGCTCATCAAGGACTATTGCGAGAAGCGGCGGTTCGAGGAGACCCCGGACCGCTTCCGGGCGATCCACCGGGGCATCGCCCGTGCGCTGGCGCGCCGAGCGCGGTTCGTCGAGGCGCTGCGCCACGCGGCGGAGGCCGGCGACGCGGCGTTGATCGGGGAAATCGGGGAGCGTACCGGCGGCGTCAGGCTGTGGCTCGGACAGGGGCTGGAGGCGCTGCGCAGCGTGGACGGACTGCTGACGGCGGAGGTGCTGTCGAAGTATCCGCGCCTGGCGCTGGTGCGCTGCGTGGCGCTCACGGTAGCGGGCGACATCACGGGCGCGAAACGTGTCTACCGCGCGGCGGGCGTGGAGACGGCCGGCTTCACGCGCGACCGCGAGGGCGGTGACGACCGGGCGCTGCAGGTCGACCACATGATCGTGTACGGCATGGTCGAGATGTGCGGCTGCCTGCGGTACGGGGAGCTGGCCACGGAGTTGATGCCGCTGGCGATGGGGGTGATCGAGGGGCCGGACACCGACCCGCTGTTCGGTGGCGTGTTCAGCCTCGGGCTGTGCATGACCCACAACCAGAGGACGGGGTTCGACGCTGCCATCGAGTGGGCGGAACGCGGGCGGGCGGCGTTCGGCCGCGGCTCACCCTATCTCGCGCACGTCGACTTCCAGGTCGGCTCGATCGCCATGGCGCAGGGGCGTGCGGGCGTGGCGAAGGCGTGCTACGAACGGGCGCTGACGGTCGCCAGGACGAGCCATCTGCGCGATGCCGGCGCGATGATGCTGGGCGAGGTGCTGGCGGCGGAGCTCGCGCTCGAACGCTCGGCGGGCGCGGTGCACATCGACGGGGCGCGGTTGTCGCCGCGCCTGCTCGGCGAGTGCGTCGCGTGGCTCGACATCTACGCGGCGAGCGCGGACGTCGGGGCCGAGCTCGCGCTGCTGCACGGCGGTGCGCCGGCGGCGCTCACGCTCGTCGAGGACACGCGCGAGTATGCACGCCGCACCGAGCGGCCGCCGCTGGAGCGGTTCCTGTCGGCGCTGCGTGTCTCGGTGCTGCTGGCCGGCGGCGAGATCGAGGATGCGGAGCGCGCGTGGCGGTTCGACCGGCTGCCCGAAGGGGTGGCCGAGTGCATCGACCTGGAGGCACAGAGCTGGCGCGAGGCGGAGATGCTGGCCTGCGCGCGGCTGCGGCTGCTCACCGCGCGCGGCGCGTATGACCACGCCCGCGAGCTCGCCGCGGCGATCGAGGCGGTGGCGGCGGAGCGCCGCCTGGTGCGCACGCGGATGCGCGGCCTGGCGCTGGCCATGGTGCTGGAGCACCGGGCCGGCGACGACACCCGCGCGCGGGCGCACTTGGCCGCCTACCTGCGGCTGTTCGCCGAGGCCGACTACGCGCGGCCGCTGGCGCGCGAGCGCGCGGTCGCCCTCCCGCTGCTCGACGACGTCGCGGCAGCCCCCGCGGCCGACGCGGCCGTCGCCCGGGCGGCGGCGGGGCTGGGCGCGAGCCTGCGCGACGAGGCCGGGCAGACGCCCGCGGTGCCGTTCAGCCGCCGCGAGCTGGACGTGCTGGCGCTTCTGGAAGGCCACCGGGACAAGGAGATCGCGCAGGCGCTGAACCTGACCTTCGCCGGCGTCCGCTACCACGTCGGCAGCATCTTCACGAAGCTCGGTGCGCGCGGGAGGCTTGATGCGGTGCATCGCGCGCGGGCGCAGGGGTTCCTGCCGCCGGCTGACGACGCATCTCCTTGACGATCGTTCTGCCACGCTCCACGTGCCGTTCGGGCCTCCCTTCGGATGTCCGAACGCTCTCATCACGATTGTGGGTCATCACGATTGTGGGTCATCACGATTGTGGGTCATCACGATTGTGGGTCATCACGATTGTGCGTCAGGACGTGCGTGGCCGTACGGACCGCACCGCCGGCGGTGAACCGCGCCGTCGCCATCATTCACTCACGTATATAGCCGCCAAGGGGCCGACCGTTCGTCGGAAAACGGAGAGCGGGAAGGCTGGATGAAATGGTCCGGGAAGCTCTCCTGTGGACCTCCCCGCTCTCCTCAGAGTCCTCTCCATGACCGCCACATAGGCAGAACAGGCAGTAATCTATAGGGCAATCTATAGGGCCGATGTGTACGGATCATGGCGATTCGGCCACGAAAGATGTTTGCGGGGTCGGCTACCGCGTGGCCGGTTCGATGGTCAGGGTGTAGCCGCCTGTCCCGTCGCCGTGGGCATCGTCGACCACGACGCGATAGGTGCGATCGGCATCGGCCTGCAGCACCAGCTCCGCGCTCTGCCCAAAGACTCCGCCGCCGCTGTCGTCGTCAGTGATCACGTCGTCGGAGAACAGGTAGTCGACGGTCAGGTAAGGATCCACCGCGGTGGAATCGACGCGGATACGGACTGTCTCACCAGCCCGGAGCGGAACGTCGAAGTGGTCGACGTCGTACGGGTGATCCAGCGCTGCCGGCCTCCTGGCAGGTATCTGCAGGACCCCGCCGTCATCCGGGTCATCGATGGGCATGAGATCGACATCGGCCTCGATGACCACGCCCGCCGCCTCTTCCATGAACTGTTTCACGACAACGAGAAACGGGAACGCGGCGTCGAGCGTCGCGGTGACCGACTCAGCGTCCTGCTCGGTCTCGTCCGCTTCCGCGATGATCTCACCCGCTGTATCCACGATTGCCAGGGCGATGTCGTTCGCGCTGCGTGCGGTGATCGTCACTTCCGCGCCCGCATGCGCATCGATGACGAACGCCTGCTTGGACCAGTAGGTGGGGAGCACGAACGAAATCGGCCCCGTGCTCCACGGTTCGTTCCAGCCACGGACACCGAGCCCGGCCGGATCCTCGCCGGCAAGCAGGGCGTCCACGCGCCACAGCATGTCGCGGGCCGAAATCGCCAGTCCGAAGTGGCCGAAGTCTCCGAATACCGTCATCCCGACGACGGCACCGGCTGCGGAGGCGAGAACCCCTCCGCTCTGACCGCTGTCTGCCAGCGCATCGGTCTGCAGGTAGATGATCTCCTGATCCGGCCAGTGGCGATACCGCGACAGGACGCCGCGGCTGATCGCGGGTTGAGGGTACGGCTCCACCTCGCCGGGATAGCCGATCGCGAACAGATCGGAGCCGATGGCCGGCTCCGCCGCCGTGCCGATCGGCGGAGCTGGAACCTCGCTCCGTACGGGGCCTAGCACGGCGACGTCGGCGATCAGATCCCAGCCGATCAGGGGGACGTCGAACAGCTCGGTGCCGTGGGAGAAGACGACGCGTGCCGAGCGGTACGGATACACGACGTGCGCTGCCGTCAGAATGGCGTTGGATTTCAGCAGCAAACCGCTGCCGGTGCCGCTGGCTGTTTCCACGAAGACCACCGCCGGCGCTACCGATTCGTATACCGCCGCCGCGGTGCGCTGCTGAGCGTGCGCGACGGCCGCGCACGCGAGTAACGCGGCGGCAGCGATCCGTCCGATCCTCTCGCGCCGGTCCACGCTTCCGTTCACCGGGCCGCCGCGACACGTAGCTCGATCGTCGCCTGCGCGTTCATTCTTTCTTTGGATCACCTGGTCTTGTAGCCTATATTGGCCTGCGTGTACAGACCATGGCGATTCGGCCACGAAAGATATTCTCTTCGTGAATCCATGTCTATTCGTGCTCCCAACGACCTCGTGAATGCCATTCACGCGTTCTGGCCAACTGAGCAATGGTTGCCGGTTTTGGCGTTCCCGCCCCGGTCCTCCGAAGCTGGTCCCCGGTGCCTGCCACGCGGTATCCTGGTGCACTCATGCGACTCTCACACCACGGATCGCTGGCCATGTCCGCCTCGGCCCGCGGCAGGAATGCTGCGCGTGGTTGCGGTCGCAGGCCTCCTGCTCTGCAGCGTGGCGGTCCATGGCGGCGGCCACGCCGCGGCGTTGACGTTGCCGGACCGCGATCCGGTGACCGACGCCGACGTGGAGCGACTGGCTCGGTCGGTAGCCGAGCACCTCACAGGCGCCGATTTTGTCGAACCTGCGGGCGACCGATTGCGGCTTTCGATACGCGGTGACCTGCTGTACGTCAAGGGCGTGGTCAACCGCCGCAGCGCCCGCCGCGTACGCAGGGCGTTGCTGAGCGCGCCCGACGTGGGTGTCGTCGTGCTGACCCACGTACCCGGCTCGGCGCACGACACGACCAACCTGGAGCTGGGTCTCATGCTGCGCCAGGCGAACTACACCACCTACCTGCCGGCCGGTGGCCTGGTCGCTTCCGGCGGCACCGACCTGCTCCTGGCCGGGGTCCTGCGTATTGTCGAGCGCGGCGCCAAGGTCGGGGTGCATAGCTGGGCCGACGGCTCCGCGACGGGCGACACCGTCGCCCGTGAAGCCGAGGCTCACCGGATGTACCTCGACTACTACCGCGCACTCGCGATCGACCAGGAGTTCTATTGGTTCACGCTCCAGGCTGCGCCTGCCGACGGGATGCACTGGATGACCGACTCCGAAATGGCCAGGTACTCCGTCTACACCCACCTGCGCTAACCGCCACCAGGCGCCGACTTCATCCCGTCGCAGGCGTCAGAGACCACGGGCCGGCCGCGTCCGACGAAGCGGCCGGGATCGGCACCAGCGCCGGAGCACCAGGGTCACTCGCCGTTCGCCCGCCCATCACGATTTCCAACCCGGCGGCATGAGCCCGCGCGGCAAGATTGGCGCAGGGAGGTGTGCCCGGATTGCCGGCATCTTCCTGGTGACGGTGAAGATGCCCCTGGCTAATCGGCTGCCACGCCCCCCCGATACGCGCCATCGCCCGGCGAATCGCCGCGCTACGGACCTCTTGCGCGAGACAGGTCGGCGCGCGCCGCCGGAAATCCTCCACGAACATCGCGAACCCATGCAGATCCGCCCGCCCTGCGTAGCCGAGCGTGCCGATGAATCGCCGTCTACGGGTCGCCAGGTCAGTGACGTGCAGCGTCAGCAAACTGGCGCCGTTGAGGGCCTCCTCGGTTACCTCGAACCGGTACGTGTTGCCGGCGCGCCACGGATAGTTCAGCTCGCACTTCCGTCCGGAACCTTCTCCCCCGAACCGACTGCACACGACGTCGTCGCCCCGCGCCACAACCCGCGCAGCGCCTCCGTCAGGAGCGTCCCAGACCGAGAACTGGAGCTGGCGGTCGTAGCGCGAGCCGGCACGCTGCAAACCGACATAGCCTCCGTCCCAATTCATGGCCGCGTAGTACGTGCCGGCGGGCTCGGCGAGCGGCGTCATGTCGATCGAATAGCCGGTGGCCCGGCTGCCGTGGCCGATCCAGACGCTGACGGCGCTGCTGGGAGGCCGCGGGGACGCCACGCTTGTGGTCGCATACACCGCGGTCATGGACGACACGGCGTTCTCCACCGTCAGCGTCAGCGCTCCTACACCTGGCGCACCCGCAACCCAGGTCGCCACGATGCGGCCGCCGGCGACCGTGGTTCCGGTCTGTGGAAACACCCAACCCGAGCGCTCGTCGGTCCGCCATCGCCACGTCGCACCCGTGAGCGGCGTACCCATCGAGTCGGTGACGGTGACGACGATCCGCTCCGAGGCTTGCTTGCCCGCCTCGGTTGGACCGTAGCCGGCCGTCGCCGGCACGACAGACGCGATCGCTCTTGTTGGGTCATGCATCGGAGCTGCTGCGGCCGGTGTGGCGGCGCCTCCGTGGCCGACACCGACAAGCATCGCTGCAAGCACACGGGAGCGCCACGATCCGTAGAAGGCTCGACGGGTCGTGTCCGCGGCACCATAGCGGTTCGCCGACCCAGCAGCCATCATCCCTTCAGCGATCCGATCATCGCGCCCTTCACGAAGTGCCGCTGTATGAAGGGATAGAGGAGGAGTACCGGAACGCTGGCCACGATGATGAGTCCGTACTTGATCAGGTAGCTGATCGCCTTCACGTCCTCGATCGCCATGTATGACGCGGCGTCCCTCCCCGGATTCATCTCGCCCGACATCTGGCTCAGAATGAGGATATCTCTCAAGACTATCTGCAGCGGCTCCAATTCGGGCTTGTGGATGTACATGAGCGCCGGGAAGTACGAGTTCCAGTGACCGACGGCGTACATGAGCACCAGAAAGGCGATGACCGGCTTGGACAGCGGCTGCTCAGGCGTTTCCGACATGACTGCACGGCGGTCGGCGGTGATCCGGCATCGGCACGATACACCCATCGGCTGACGTGGTGGAGTCTCGTACCTCTTTCGGAGAACGCAATCCTACGTTGGATACCGTCCTCAGGGCCATCGGCGCTCTGGGTGGAGGCTTCGCGCCGAAGCGGCGCTCGATTCGGAGGCAGCCGGACAGGACGCGTCGGCACGTCTCTGAAACCAAGGCGTGTTGACGACCGCAGTGGCGCTGTGCTCAGCCGGCAGGCCGGGTAGCGCATCTCCTTGACGATCTGGGTAATCAGCACGTCACGGCCCGCCGGTTGAGGATGATCTCGACGCTGAAGAAGCGGGCCGGCTCATCTCCGAACGTGACGGTGTTCGTGAACGACAATTTGCTAGTTAGAGGAACATGAACCATCCACAAATCGATTGTTTCCAAAGTTCGTAATCGATGCGTCCTTGCCTTCGTTCACCGACCTTGTGCTGGTTCCTCGCGGCTGACCCGGTCAACCTGGCCGAGCTGAGGCTCGTGCGGGAGACGTGGCTGGAGCGCGACTATCAGCGCCGCGCCCACTCTTCGACCGGCCGGCCGCCCCCGCATGGGGGAGGACCGCGGCACCGGCGGAGTCAGTCGGTTGACACCCGGCCGCGCGGGAGGTTGCATAATCGGCCATCCGATGAGGCACTCGGTCACAGGGGCTCTCGCGAAACTGGAAGCGCTGCTGATGGGACGCTCGGCGCTGGTGGCGCTGATCAGCGTGGCCGCGCTGGCCGTGGTGTTCGCCATCCTGACGCCCGCGACCCTGTTGACGGGCGTGTCGATCTCCAACGTGATCACCTTCAGCGTGATCTTGGGGATCATCGTCATCGGCGTGGCGATCCTGATGATCGCCGGCGAGTTCGACCTCTCGGTCGGCTCCACCTTCGCCGTGGTGGGGTTCACGTACGGCGCCCTGGTGACCGAGGGAGGGATGGGCGTCTGGCCGGCCGCGCTCATCGCCCTGGGCGCCGGCGCCCTGCTGGGACTGTTCAACGGGACGGTCGTGGTGCGGTCCGGCAACCCTTCGTTCATCATCACGCTGGGCACGCTGCTGGCGTTTCGCGGCATCGCCCGCGCGATCGGCGGCGGCCGGGTGGTGAGCTACGCGCCGGAGGAAACGCCGTTCCTGTTCTCGATGCTGAACTCCGGCATCACGGGGCTGAACGAGCTGTCCACCCCGGCCGGCAACTTCCGCACGTCGATCATCTGGTTCGTGGTGCTGGCCGTCATCTTCGGCGTGTTCCTGCACCGCTCCCGGTTCGGCAACTGGATCTACTCGACGGGAGGCAACCGCGACGCCGCGCAGGCGCAGGGCGTGCCGACCCGCCGCGTCAAGCTCACGGCCTTCGTGCTGGTCGGCGTGCTGGTCGGCGTCTCCTCCATCATCAACTTCGCGGAGCGCAACTCGATCGATCCCCTGGCCGGCAACCTGTGGGAGCTGTTCGCGGTGGCCGCCTGCGTGATCGGCGGACTGCGCCTGCGCGGCGGCTTCGGCACCATCGCCGGCGCCTGCCTGGGGATCCTGATGATCTCGCTGCTGCGGCAGGGACTGGTCCTGGTCGGGCTGTCGATCGAGACGTTTCAGGCCGTCTTCGGGTTCCTGCTGATCTCGATCGCGGCGCTCAACCAGTACCTGGGGCGCGCTGCCGATGACTGACGATACGCATGACAAGCACGGCGCCACGTGGTACGTGGCGGAACACCACACTTCATCGAGGAGGGATCCAATGAGATCCAGATTCATAGCGGCGCTCATCGCATGCGCCATTGCCGTCGCTCCCGGTTTTGCCGAGGACATACTCCACGGCACGTTCGACTTCAGCGAGGAGATCGGGCAGAACATCGAAGCCGGCGTGACGCTGTTCGGCGTCAACCAGCAGCAGCCGATGCAGGGATACGGCGCCATCCAGGCGCTCACGCTGCAGGCGCGATTCGGCATCAGCCCGGCGTCCAAGGTGACCACCACCGGTCCGGCGTTCCTGACCCAGGACAACCTGGCCACGGCGCCGACCCGCTTCATCGTCGATGCCGACAAGCCGCTGTCCTTCATCGCCGTGCAGCATGCGCGCTGCGCCTGGGATTCGTTCTGGTGCACGGTCGAGGCCGGCATCGAGCAGGCGGCGGCCGACACCGGCGTCGACGTGACGGTCCTGGGCCCGGACTCGTTCGACCTCAACCGGGTCGCCGAGCTGGTCGACCAGGCGATCGCCGCGCAGCCGGACGGCATCCTGATGACCTACACCGACGGCCGGTTCAAGGACCCGGTGGAGCGGGCGCTCGATGCCGGGATCCCGGTGATCGCCTACAACGCCGGCCAGGGACCGGAGAAGGACGGCGTCGGCTACCTGACCTACCTGGGACAGGACGAGTACCTGGGCGGCTACGAAGGCGGCCGGCGCCTGCTCGCCGCGGCCGGCGAGGGCACGCACAAGGGCGTGTGCATCAATCAGCAGGTCGGACACGTCGGGCTGGATGCGCGCTGCCAAGGCTTTACCGACGCGCTGGCCGAGGCGGGAATCCCCGTTGCGGGCAGCACCGGCGTGCTGGGCATCAGCGACGACGCCGCGGCTTCGCAGCAGACCATCAGCGACTTCTACGCCGCCAACCCCGACATCGACATCTTCCTGACGCTCGGTCCGAACGGCGCCACGCCGTTCTACGGCTTCGTGGAGCAGGAAGGCCTGGACGACGCCGACTTCGTGCACGGCACCTTCGACTTCAACGAGTCGATCGCGTCCAACATCCGGTCGGGCAGGACGGAGTTCGGCATCGACCAGCAGCCGTACCTGCAGGGCTACGGGGCGGTGACGCTGCTGTACCTCAATCACCGCTTCCGCACGGTGCCGCCGACGTCGGTGACGCCGACCGGCCCCGGCTTCATCACGCAGGCGAACCTGGACGTCATCCCGTCCAGCCCCGACGAGTACCGGGCGCGGGCACAGATGCCGGTGGACGTCATCGTCGTCCAGCACGCGCGCTGCGATTGGGACTCGTGGTGGTGCACGATGCGCGACACGATGGAGCTCGCGGCCGCCAACATGGGCGTGAATCTGCAGATCCTGGCGCCGGACGCCTTCGACGTGAACGAGGTGGCGCGGCTGATCGACCAAGCCCGCGCGGACCAGCCGGACGGCATGGCGATCACGATGACCAACGCCGACATCCTGCGCGACTCGGTGAACCGGGTGCTCGGCGACGGCATCCCCGTGGTCGGTTTCAACGCCGGCGACGGGCCGGACTCCGACCGCATTCCGTACGGGACCTACATCGGGCAGCGCGAGTACGACGGCGGCTATTACGGTGGACGCCGCCTGGCCGGCGCCGCGCCGGCAGGCTCCAAGGGCATCTGCATCAACCAGCAGGTCGGCCACATCGGCCTCGATGCCCGCTGCAACGGTTTCGTCGACGCGATGAAGGAGGCCGGCATCGCGCTGGCCGGCAACAACGGCGTGCTCGGCATCGGCGATGACGTGGCGGCATCCGCCCAGATCATCAGCGACTTCTACGCCGGCAACCCGGACACCAATATCTTCTTCACGCTCGGACCCAACGCGGCGACTCCCTTCTATGACTTCCTCGAGAACGAGGGATTGAACTAGGGACCACCCGTTCGATTCGTACCCGGCAGGGCTGTGCGGCCCTGCCGGGGCGGTCCTCGCCGGAGAGCGTGAGATGAGCGAGAAACGAGAGCCCGCGGTCCCGGCCGCATCGACGCTGCAGCCGGCGCCGGCGCGCGCCGGCGCGTTGCGGGGCTACCTGAGCAATCCGGAAGGCATCCCGCTCGCCATCCTGGTTCTGCTGCTCTCGCTGTTCGGCATCCTCTCCATCCCGGGCGTCGTGCAGGGGTTCTACTTCCTGTTCGACGTGAAGGGCGCCTTCAGCCTGCGCACGCCCGTCAGCATCCTCAACGGTTCCGTGCTCACCGGGATCATCGTGCTGACCGTGGTCATGCTGATGATCAACGGCGAGTTCGACCTCTCGGTCGGCGCCATCCTGGCGATGGGCGGCTACATCTTCGGGACGCTGTCGGTGGGTGACACCACGGTGCTCGGCTTCATCCAGATCGGCACACCGCTGCCGCCGCTGCTGGCGCTGGTGCTGGCGCTGGCCGGCTGCACGCTGCTGGGCGTCGTGAACGGCCTGATCGTCACCACGGCGCGCATCCCGTCCTTCATCGCCACGCTGGGCACGCTGTTCATCTTCCTGTGGCTGATATCGTTGTACTCGGGCAACCAGTCGTTCGAGGCGACCCGCGAAGAGATGCAGCGCGCCTCGCTGTACACGATCTTCTCAGGCCGCCTGCGCGACTTCATCGACGGCATCGCCGGGCCGCTCCGGAACCTGCGGGTGTCGGTCTTCTGGATGATCGCCCTGGCGGTGGCGATGCAGGTCGTGTTGACCCGCACCCGGTTCGGCAACCAGATCTACGCCGTGGGGGGCAACGTGCAGGCCGCCAAGGCGCAGGGCATCAACGTCAAGCGGATCAAGATCTCGGGCTTCGCGCTGACCGGCATGTTCGCCGGGTTCGCGGGCGTGGTCCTGTTCAGCCAGTTCGGGAGAGTGCAGGGCAACTCCGGCATGCAGCAGGAGCTGTTCGCGATCGCCGCCGCGGTGGTCGGCGGTACGCTGCTGACCGGCGGATACGGCAGCGTGATCGGCGGCCTGGTGGGCATCCTGACCATCTCCACGCTCAGATCCGGCGTGGTGCTGCTGTCCACGCCCATCCAGAACTCCTTCATCGGCGAGATCCCCGTGATCGGCATCTACCTGGTGCGGCTGACGGCGTCCGACAATTTCCTCACCATCGTCGGACTGACGATCGTCGGCGCGGCGGTCCTCAACTCGTACATCCGCAGACGGCTGTAGGCTCCTTGGAGGCGGCAATGGCAGAACCACCCGATCAGACCACCGTCAGTCAGACCACCGTGACTCAGACCACGGACATGACCGTGCGCATGCTGGGCATCGCCAAGCGGTTCGGTACCGTCACGGCCCTGGAGCATGTCGACTTCGACGTTCCCGCCGGGCGCGTCACGGCGTTGCTGGGCGACAACGGCGCCGGCAAGTCGACACTGATCAAGATCCTCACCGGCGTGTACCCGCCGAGCGAGGGAACGATCGAGTTCGAGGGCAGGGAGGTGCGCATCGACTCGCCGCGCGATGCGCGGGCGCTGGGGATCGAAACGGTGTACCAGGACCTGGCACTCGTACCGCTGATGAGCGTCGCTCGCAACTTCTTTCTGGGCAGAGAGCTGACAAAGGTGTTCAGGCTCCTGGACCTGCGCCGTATGGAGGAGCGGACGCGGCGCGCGCTGGGCGATCTGGGCATCGAGAAGTTCTCGGAGGCGGGGAACCGTTCGGTGTCGGAGCCGGTCGGCAAGCTCTCGGGAGGCGAGCGGCAGTCAGTCGCCATCGGCCGCGCCGTTCACTTCGGTGCCTCACTGCTGATCCTCGACGAGCCCACCTCCGCGCTGTCGGTCGCGGAGACCGAGAAGGTGCTGAGCTACACCCAGGTTGCCAAGGAGCGCGGTCTGGGCGTGATCTTCATCAGCCACAACATCCACCATGTATACTTGGTGTCCGACCGCTACACGATCCTCCGGCACGGCAGCAAGGTCGGCGACTACGAGAAGGGAGAGCTCACCGAGCAGGAGATCGCCGACATCATCACCGGCGAACGGGAGCGCTGAAGGGACCCGTCCTCGGACGCTACGCCAATCCGGTCCAAGACAGGCTTCGCTCCCAGATGTCGCGGGCCAGGGCACGGTCTTCCGCCTGCGGCTGGGGGCTGCGCTCGTCGGTGACGTGAAAGTAGCGGCCCGACACCCCGCCGGGTTCCGAGCGCCGGATCGCGGCCATGACCGCGTTGCCGCCCACGTCGGGATTGCGCATGAAGATCGTGAACGCCCGCATCAGCAGGCCAAGCGCGCCGTGGTGGCGGTTCCAGATGCCGGTGGCCAGCACGCCGGGGTGCACGGCGGCCGCGGCAACGCCATCGGCCTGCCAGCGTCGCGCCGATTCCACCGTGAACAGGACGTTGGCCAGCTTGGCATCGCAATAGGCCGGGAAGCCGCCCTTCCACGCGTGGCCGCGGGCGATCTTTTCAAGCGGTGCGCGGAGCAGGTCGCCGAAGCGATGGGCGGTGGAGCTGACGTTCACGATCCGACCGCCTCCGCGAAGGCGGTCCAGCAGCAGATTGGTCAGCAGGAAGTGGCCGAGATGGCTGGTGGCGAAGGTCTGCTCGAAGCCCTCGGCGGTGGTCTGCAGGCGGTCGAGCGCCAGGCCCGCGTTGTTCACCAGGATGTCGATCCGCGCGAGCCGATCGTTCAGGCACGAGGCCAGCGCGCGCACCGCATCCTGGGAGGACAGGTCCGCCAGCTCCAGCGTGGCAGCGGCACCGGGACGGGATCTCTCGATCTCGGCCAGCGCCCGCTCGCCCCGCGTCCGGTCGCGGCATACCAGGGTGACCTCGGCCCGCGCGGCCAGCAGCAGATCCGTCACCGATTGTCCGACGCCGGAGTTGGCTCCGGTCACCACGGCGGTACGGCCCGTCAGATCCACGCGGCGTCAGTCTGAGCACTTCCGCGCCGGTTCGCCAAGCGGGCAGGCACAATGACGGCCGGCAGACGAGCGGTTGGTGAGGGAACAGTCTCCGACTCCGGCGCCGTGTCTTCCTTCGCGGGGTGGACCAAGCGCCGCGGCGCCGGCTAACCTCGTCGGCGCGACCTGCGTGCTCCGGTAACGGGGCTGACGCTGTCCCTGCTGGGCGGAGATGTGGCATGAAGCGTTGCTCCGATTCCGAACGACACGTACCGACGACGTTGCTCGGCATCGCGGTCGCCCTGGCGCTCGGGATGCCGCTGTGGTTGAGCGGCTGCAGCCCGATGACGCCGACGCCGACCTTCGCTCCGACGTTGCTGCGGATCTCGCCAGACGCAGCCTCCGGACCCGACTACGAGGCGACCGGCGCCATCGTCGGCGCGGGCGAGGTCGACTACTACCAGCTCGACCTCCCACGACCGTACAATTCCGTCGTGGTAATGACCCACGGCGACACGGACACCGAGGGCCAAGTCGAGACCGCGCAGCGCGCTGCCGTCGACCGGGAGTGCGAGGGGGAACGTCACAAGGCGACGCCACCCTGCGTCTGGGGGTACGACGCCGACATCATGCCCGGGCCTGGCCACACCGACGTATTCAATGCCATGCCGCCGTCGCGCAACTTCCTCTGGGAGGGCAGCCTCGACGCGGGCACCTGGTACATCCGCGTGACGGGCGCAGACGGCGCCACCGGGGACTACCGGCTTACCGTCGAGCTGAGCAACCAGGACTGCCCGACGTACTACTGCGACTAGCGAAGCGAGGGGGCCGTACCGATGATGACTCAGAAGCGGCGCCTCCGGCTCGCGGCGCTCGGCGCGGTATGCGCGTCTCTGATCGCCGTCGCCTGCTCCGCGCCCGCGGGCACGGTCGAGCACGGACGGCTGACCGCTCTGCGCGTGACCGGCGTGGGGGACGAAGATCTGCGCCCCGCCTTCGACCCCGGCGTGCTGCACTACGCGGTGCGCTGCGCGGACGGAACCACGCTGCAGGTGACCGCCGAGGCACAGGACGCCGACGCTGCCCTGACCCTCCTGCACGACGGCCGGACCGCGACCGGAGCCGTGCAGGCTTCGATCACCGTCGACAGCGACCACGACGTCGCCATCGAGGTCCGCTACCGGCAGGCCGTTCGCACCTACCACGTGCACTGCGTTCCGCCGGAGTTTCCGGACATCGAGGTGCGGAAGCGGACCGCTGCGGTGACCGACGGCCTGCTTCTCATGACGCCGAGCGTACGGCGCAGCGGCGCCTCGTTTCTGGCGATCGTCGACAACAACGGAGTGGCGCGCTGGGTGCGCACGCCCAACGTGCGTGCGCGCAATTTCCGGCGCTATCCCGACGGGCGGTACTCGTTCTCCGAGCGCGACGCCGAGGGCGTCGAGCGAACGGTGATCATGGACGCCGGCTTCAACCGCATCGACACCGTTACGCTGGCCGGCGACCTGCTGCCGGAACACACGGGCGGCCACGATTTCCTCATCACCGAACGGGGCACCTACCTGCAGATGTCCTACTACCCCAATCCGCGCGACTTCAGCGACTTCCCCTGCGATGGCGAGCCCTGCTCGGTGGACGCGGATACGGAGACCGATTCCGTGATCCAGGAGGTGACCCCGGACGGGGAAGTGGTGTTCGAGTGGAACTCCTGGGACCATGTGAAGATGCAGGACTGCACCATCCACCGCTTTCCGAACGACTACGCGCATCTGAACTCGCTGCACGAACTGGAAGGGGACATCGTGGCCGGGCTGCGCGGCTGTGCGCAGGTGCTGCGGATCGAACACGCGACCGGGGCCGTGGTGTGGCAACTCGGCGGCAGCCTGCCGATGCGCGCCGACCGACCGCCGCCGGCGACCGGCGCCGCCCGCTACCTGCCGGTGGTCGGCGATCCGCTGGGAGAGTTCTGCGGACAACACCACGTGACCGCCACGGCCGCCGGATCGCTCCTGATGTTCGACAACGGCACCCACTGCCTGGGAGCGCGCAAGGCCGAGCCGGAGGTGACCCGCATCGTCGAGTACGACATCTCGTCCGGCGCCGAGGCTCGCTTCGTACGCCACTACCTGCTGCCGGCGGAACACGGCGTCGCGGACTCCGGCGGCGGGGTCGTGGCGCTGCCGGGCAACGGGAACTGGCTGGTCACCTGGGGCAACAACGGCCCCACCATCTCCGTCAGCGAGGTGGACGCCGCCGGCAATGAGGTCCTGCGCATGAACATGGAACGGGACGGGGTGAGGTACGGAACGGCCCGCGTCTACCGGGTGCGCGAGGCGGACGTCGGGCTGCGACCGAACTTTCCCGTCCCGGAGTAGCTCCCGGCTACGGAAGACTCCTCGGTATGGCGACGTCGGCCGCCTCGTCGTAGTCCGCGCGGTAGAGTCTCATGATCGAGCCGCCGTCTTGTGTTCCGGTGCATGGTGGGCGAAGCTGAGCTACCCTTGGCGCCAGGAACTGAGGAAGGACAGCCACGACAAACGCAAGCAACAGAGTCGCACGTCGGACTGCACTGTGTTCGGCCATTCTCATTCTGGCGATGGCAGGTTGCGAGGAGTTCGTGTCCAACCAGCCGCCGTCGGCCAAGGGCTCCATTCCCGGACCGCCGCCGCTCGACGCGGGCGGTGCCGCCCATCCGGTCGACGTGGCCGCCTACTTCACCGACCCCGACGGCGACGCGCTGACCTACCAGGCGGCTTCCTCGGACGAGTCGGTGGCCACCGTCAGCACGAGCGGAAGCATCGTGTCGGTTACGGCGCGCGCGAAGGGCGCCGCCACGGTCACGGTCACCGCCACCGATCCGGACGATCTGACCGCAACGCAAGAGTTCCAGGTGACGGTGAAGAACCGCCCGCCGGCAACGCAGGGTTCCATCCCCGCGCCGCCGCTGCTCGACGCGGGTGCTGCCGCCCATCCGGTCGACGTGGCTGCCTACTTCACCGACCCCGACGGCGACGCGCTGACCTACCAGGCGCGCTCCTCCAAGGAGAGCGTGGCCACGGTCAACACCACCGGAAGCCGGGTGACGGTCACTCCGGTGGCCCAAGGCGCGGCGACGATCACCGTCACCGCGGCCGACTCCGGCGGCTTGAGCGCCGAGCAGCGCTTCACGGTGACGGTGCGGGCACCGCGCCCGCCGCCCGTGCAGACGACGAACCGGGCGCCGGCAGCGCAGGGCTCCATTCCCCCACCGCCGCCGCTCGACGCGGGCGGTGCCGCCCATCCGGTCGACGTGGCCGCCTACTTCAGCGACCCGGACGACGATCCGCTGACCTATCAGGCGCGCTCCTCGAAGGTGAGCGTGGCCGCGGCCAATACAACCGGAAGCACCGTGTCGGTCACGCCAGTAGCGAAGGGCGCCGCCACGATCACGGTCACCGCCACCGACACGGGCAATCTGACCGCGTCCCAGCAATTCCAGGTGACGGTCCGGGAGGCAACACCAGCGCAACCGCCCCAACCGATCGGACCGCTCGAACTGGAATCCCTGACGGTCACCGGCGGCGGCGCCATGTATCCTGCCTTCGCCGCCGAAGTGCGGCACTACGCCGTGCGCTGCAGCGCCTCCACGACGCTGCGTGTACGGGCGCAGGCGAGCCGCGCCGGTGCCCGCGTGACCCTGCTGCGCGCCGATGCCGGCGACAACCAGGCGGCGACCGGCGCCGTCGACGCCTCGGTTGCCGTGAACGGCGACCATGACGTCGTCGTCGAAGTCAGCGACGGTGCCGACACCGTCCGCTACGTCGTCCACTGTCTCCCGGCCTCCTTCCCGGACATCAGGGTCGTCGGGGGGACCGGGCAGGCGTCGGATGGATTTTTGCTCGTCACACCCACGTATGGCGGCTACCACGACGAAACGACCTTTCTGGCGATACTCGACAACAACGGCGTGCCGCGGTTTCACCGCCTGCTCACCGACAGCAACTTCTGGGCTCTGGACTTCAAGCCGCACGGCTCGGGCCGCTACTCGGTTGCCAGACGGCCGGAACTGAATCTTGAGGACTCCGTCTTCGGAAACTGGGAGATCGATCTGCTCGATGCACGGCTCCGGGTCACGTCCACGGTTCGCGTCGCGCCGCCGCTGACCCAGACCGACGGCCACGACTTTCAGATCGCCGCGGATGGGGACTACCTGCTGCTGTCCTATAGAAGAGCCACCCGCGACTTCAGCGAGCTTGCGAGCGACCTGTCCGTGCAGGTCACCCGTGACTCGGTCATTCAGCGGAGAAACGCGGCGGGAACGGAGGAGTTCTCGTGGAACTCCTGGGACCATCGGGACGTGTTGCAGGTGGGCGCCGACTGTCGCGTCGGCGTCTTCCCGGACACCTATGCGCACGCCAATTCGCTGCAGCTCCTGGCGAACGGGGACATCGTGACCTCGCTTCGCGGCTGCGCGCAGATCCTGCGGATCGACGGAACGACGGGCGCGGTGAAGTGGAAGCTTGGCGGCACGCCCCCGCCGGAAGACTCCGACACGGAGTACCTGGAGATCGTCGGTGACGCCGCCGGCGAGTTCTGCGGACAGCACCAGGTCACGCTGACCGCCTCGAATACCGTCGTGCTGTACGACAATGGCGTTCAATGTCTCGGGCCGAGGAAAAGCGAGACGCCGTTCAGCCGCGCCGTGGAGTACGACCTGGCGTCCGGCACTCGGGCCGTGTTCCGGCGTGAGTTCCGGCTGCCGGACAAGTACGGCTACTTTCCCTACACCGGCGGGGTCTCGGTGTACGGCAGCCGCTGGTTGATCAGTTGGGGCCAGAATCCGGCCGGCAGAGGAAGGTCGGTAGCCGCCGCCGAGACGATCGCCGTGAGCGAGGTCGACCCGGCGACCGGCACCGCGCACCTGCACGTGAACATATCCGCGGGAAACCAGGTGGGATGGACCTACCGCGCGTACAGGATACCCCAAACGGCCGTGGACATCCCGTGGAACCTGCCGTAAGGCAGTGGGTCCGGTTTGAGTCCGCGGATGCACGCGCCGGGAAGGCGAGGTACCTTCGGGCACCATGGACACCAGGAGCCAACGCTCGCGAACATCATGGCCGGTCTCGACAGGATTGACGGGAAGCTGGTGGAGCACGACCAGCCGGCTGACGGCCCTCGTTGAGGACTTCCTCTTCTCACTCCTCACCACGTGACGCTGTTCAGCCGGTTGCCGGGTCTTCCGACACCGCTCCTGGCGGCGGCGCTTCTGCTCCTGCCCGGAGCCGTCTTCGCCCGCGTCACGGACGACACGATCGTGCTCGGCGCGGCCGTGTCGCTGACCGGCAGGTATACCACCGCCGGGCACCACACGCGCAACGGGTACGACCTGGCGGTAACGATGATCAACGAGCGGGGCGGCGTCGTCGTCGCGGGCAAGGCGTACCGACTCGAAATCCTCTACTACGACGACGAATCCACGCCGGCCCGCGGCGCGCAGTTGGCCGAGCGGCTGATCCGCCAGGACGGCGTGCGCTTCATGCTCGGCCCGTACAGCTCCGGGCTGACCACGGCCATCGCGCCGATCACGGAGCAGCACAAGGTGCCGATGGTGGAGGGCAACGGCGCCTCGAGGGCGCTGTTCAACAAGGGCTACCGCTACCTGTTCGCCGTGCTGTCCACCTCCGAGCAGTACCTGCAGGAGGCGATCAACCTGGCGGCCGAGCAGGCCGAGGCGGGCGGCAGGGACCCCACGACGCTCAGGGTCGCTCTGGCGACCGCCAACGATCCGTTCTCGCAGGACATCCGCGCCGGCGTCATCGACGACGCCGGCCGGCACGGCATGCAGGTCGTGGTCGACGACAAGCTGCCGCGCGAAGCCAACGACATGGCCGCGACGCTGATCAAGGTCAAGGCGCTGCGCCCGGACGTGCTGCTGGTGTCCGGTCACTCCAAGGGCGCCGCGCTCCTGGTGCGGCAGGCCGAGGAGATGCGGGCGTCGGCGCCGATGGTCGCGCTCACGCACTGCGAGTCGGCGCAGGTCACCGACGCGGAGCGGTTCGGACACGCGGCCGAGGGCATCCTGTGCGCGGCGCAGTGGGCGCCCACGCTGACCTACCGGGATGACCTGTTCGGCAGCGCCGCCGACTACGCGGTGCGGTTCGAAGAGGAGTTCGGCTACGTCCCGCCGTACCAGGCCGCGGAGTCCACGGCCGCGGTCATGGTCTGGGCCGACGCCCTGCAGCGCGCGGGATCGTTCGACACCGAGACGGTGCGTGCCGCGCTGGCCGCCACCGACATGCAGACCTTCTACGGCAACATCCGCTTCGACGAGACCGGCAAGAACATCGCCAAGCCGATGGTCCTGCTGCAGATTCAGGACGGGGAGTACCGGGTGGTCGCGCCCACCGCGTGGGCGTCGGACGAGTTGGCGTTCCCCCGCCCGGGATCGGCGCCGGTTCCGGAAGAGTTGGTCGCACGCAAGGGGCCGCTGCTCCTGCAATCCGGGTCGCTGTCGCTGCAGCTCTTCCTGGACGGGCTGCTGGTCGGCGCCATCTTCGCCCTCGCGGCCTACGGCCTTGCGCTGGTGTGGGGGGTGATGAACATCATCAACGTCTCGCAGGGCGAGCTGGTGATCCTGGGCGGCTACGTCACCTGGTTCTTGACGACCCTGGGCATCCATCCCCTGTTCGGGATCCCGGTCTCTGCGGCGGTCCTGTTCGTGGTCGGCTGGGCGCTGTACCGCACGGTGGTGTTCCGGCTCATCGACCGCGACCTGTTCGTGTCGCTGCTGGCCACCTTCGGGCTGTCCATCGTGCTGCAGCAGGTGATGAACCAAGTGTTCGGCGCCGATCTGCGCAACGCCAACGCCGAGCTGGACTCGACCTTCCTCCTGGGAGACAGGGTCGTGCTGGGGAACGCGAAGCTGGTCGCGTTCGCTGCCGCGCTCCTGGTCGGCGGCGCGCTGGTGCTGTTCCTGCGCCGCAGCCGGGCGGGGCGCGCCATCCGGGCTACGGCCCAGAACGCGCGCGCGGCGCGCCTGGTGGGCGTCCGCACCGATGGCGTCTACGCGCTGGCGTTCGCCCTGAACGCCGCCCTGTGCGGGATCGCCGGCGCGCTGGTGGCGATGATCTGGGTCATCCACCCCTTCATCGGCATCGTGTACACGGTGCGGGCGTTCATGATCGTGGTGGTGGCGGGGCTGGGCAACGTCGCCGCGGTGGCCGCGGCCGGAACCGCGTTGGGGGTGGCCGAGAACTTCGCGGGCTTCAGCCTGGGGGTGGAGTTCCAGGCGGCGTTCGTGTTCTCGCTGCTGGTGGTGATCCTGGTGGTGCGCAGCTACCTGCTGGCCCGCAGGCGCAAGGTGCTGCGATGAGCGTACGGCGTTTCGGGCCGCTGCTGCTGGCGGCCGGCCTTGCGGGACCGTTCGCCGCGCCGCAGTTCCAGTCGCAGATCGCGGTGCTGTGGGTGCTTACGACCCTGGCCCTGACCTGGGACATCGTCGGCGGGCAGATGGGCTACAACTCGTTCGGCAACGTGGTGTTCTTCGGCGCCGGCATGTACGCCAGCGCCGTGGTGCAGCGCGCGCTGTTCTTCGACGCCGGTCAGTTCGCGGCGGTCTCGGGCGGCGCCGCCTCCCGCCTGGAGCCGCTCCAGTACCTCGGCGGGTTGGGGCTGGGCGTGGCGGTCGGGGCGGTCGTCGCGGTGGCTCTCGCGCTCCTGCTGGGATCGAGCATCCTCCGGCTGCGCGGGCACTACTTCGCCGTCGGTACCTTGGGGCTCGGCATCGCCGCGGGCGAGATCGTCAGCGGCATCGACTGGCTCGGCGCCGGCTCCGGGCTGGTGACGCCGCTGTTCCCGGAGGCCCTTGGCAGCCACAACCGGTTCTTCAGCTTCTACTTCCTGGCCGTCGCGGCGATCTGCTTCGTCGTGCTGCAGGTCCTGTACCGGCGCCGCTTCGGGCTGCTGCTCAACGCCATCCGCGACGACGAGGAGAAGGCGGAGGCGATGGGACTGCCGACCACCCGCTGCAAGGTGGTTGCCTGGTCGGTGGCCGCGTTCTTCCTCGCCCTGGCCGGCGGCGCCTACGGCAACTTCATCGGCTTCATCGATCCGCTCGACACCGCGTTCTCCGGCGCCACGTTCGGGGTGTGGATGATCCTGATGGCGATCATGGGCGGGCGCGGCTCGCTGTGGGGGCCGGTGCTCGGGGCGATGGTCTTCCACGTCACGCAGGAGCTGTTCTGGACCTTCCTGCTGGGCTGGCACCGGGTGGCGATGGGACTGCTGATCGTCGTGATCGTCCTGTTCCTGCCCGACGGCATCCTGGGCTGGTTCCGGGAGCGTCGCGGCAACGTGGCGCTGGACGCGGGCAGGGTGGCTCCGGGCGCGGGCAGGGGAGCATGAGCGTCCTGCTGCAGGTCGACGGCGTCAGCAAGTCGTTCGGCGGCGTCGCGGCCAACCGTGGCATCACGCTCGGCGTCGAAGCCGGCGCCGTGCACGGCCTGATCGGGCCCAACGGCTCCGGCAAGACGACGCTGTTCAACGGCATCGTCGGCTACCACCCGGTGGACGGCGGCACGGTGACCTTCGACGGCACCCGCGTCGAGCGGATGACGGTCCCGGGCATCGCCCGGCTCGGCCTGTTGCGTACGTTCCAGCAGACGCGCGTCTACGGGGGCATGAGCTGCCTGCAGAACATGCTGGTGTCGGCCGCGCCCCTCACGGCCGGCGGTGGACGCCTGCTGCGCCGGTTCTCGGCGGCCGTGACCGAGCGCGCCGATGCGCTGCTGGAGTTCGCCGGCCTCTACGCGCTGCGCGACCACGTCGCGGGCAGCCTGTCGTTCGGCCAGCAGAAGCTGCTGGAGTTCGCGATGGCGCTGATGCGCGCCCCCAAGATGCTGCTGCTGGACGAGCCGACCGCCGGCATCAACCCGACCCTGATCAACGGCATCATCGACCGGCTGGTCAGGGCCAACGCGGAGATGGGCGTCACCCTGCTGGTCATCGAGCACAACATGCGCGTGATCATGAATCTCGCCACCCACATCCATTGCCTGGCCCACGGCGGCCTGCTGGCGTCCGGAACGCCGGAGCAGGTGCGCAACGACCCGCGCGTCCTGGACGCGTACCTGCAGGCGCGATGACGGAGTCCGGACCGGCTGCGGGGGGCGTCTCCGGGTATGGCGAGGGCGACCTGGGTGCGGCGGTCTCGGTGGAGCAGGTGGCGCATGAGAGCGCGTCGCTGCTGGAGCGGGAGGTGCCGCGCGAGCGTCTGGCCGAGCTGGCCGGCGGGGACGAGTTCCTGAGCGTCCAGGGGCTGGTGGCCGGCTATGGCCGCATGGAGATCCTGCACGGCGTGGATCTGCAGGTCGGACGCGGGCAGTCGCTGTGCCTGATCGGCCCGAACGGCGCCGGCAAGTCCACGGTGCTGCACTCGATTTACGGCCTGACCACGATCACGGGCGGCACCATCCGCAAGGAGGGCCGCGACATCACCCGCATGCCGGCCACCGACAAGCTGCGGGCGGCCGGCATCGCCTACATCCTGCAGGACAACTCCGTGTTTCCGGACATGACGGTGGAGGAGAACCTGCAGATGGGCGCCTACCTGATGGGCGACAAGGCGCGGGTGCGCGCCGCCGTCGACGGCGTGCTGGAGAAGTACCCGCGCCTCGCCGAGCGCCACGCGCAACCGGCGCGCGTGCTGTCCGGCGGCGAGCGGCGCCTGCTGGAGATCTCGCGCGCGCTGGTGATGGACCCGGACGTGCTGCTGGTGGACGAGCCGTCGATCGGGCTGGAGCCGCGCTTCATCGACATGGTGTTCGAGCTGCTGGCCGACCTGCGCGACAACGAGCGCAAGACGATCGTCATGGTCGAGCAGAACGCCCGCAAGGGGCTGGCGTTCGCGGACATCGGCTACGTGCTGGTGTCGGGAGACCTGGCGCTGGCCGCGCGGGGCGACGACCTGCTGCAGGACGAGCGGGTCGGCCGGCTGTTTCTGGGCGGGTAGCCGGAGCTCAGGCCGGAACGGCGTCCGGGGTGAAGCGATCGACTCCCGGGATGCCGTCGAAGTGCTCGTCGTAGCTGACGATTGCGCGGACGCCCGTGCGGCGCATCACGGCAACGTGGATGGCGTCTCGGGGCTTCACGCCCGGGTGCGCCACCAGGACCGAACGGCTCGTGCGCAGATCCGCCAGCAGTACGGGGTAGATGTGCGGAATCGTGGCCATGAACGTATCGAAGACGGCGAAGCCAACCGTCGGCCGGCGTATCGCCCGGTACCGGTAGAGGATCTCCTGGAGGATCTCGACATCGCTCACCGCGTCGACATGACGCCGCGCGACAGCTCGCATGAACCGGATGCTGGGCTCCTTGAATTCGTGGTCGCGGCCCGCGACATACATGGGGATATTCGCGTCCACGAATACCCTCACCGCTCGGTCGCGCTCACCACTCGGTCGCGCCACGAACGATTTCCGATTCAAGCTGGCGAGGGTCGTCGGGCACGTCATCGTCGAGTTGAGCCAGGGCGTCGACGGCGCGCAGCCGGGCGGCCACGCCACCGGACCCGTATTGGATCTCCACCGCTTCGCGCACGAGGTCACCCACGGAGCGACCCTGTTGCCGTGCTGCGACCTGCAACTCCCGGTAGAGAATCGGTGGAAACAGTATGGTGCTCTTCTTGGTCATGCGCGGGGTATCGGTATCAGTATCCATATATGGATGCCACCATGTGCAAGAAACCTCACCGCGTCAAGACCGTCCCGCTCGGTCTACGATGGGCCCATGGTCAACTTCGCACTCCTGGGAGCGGGGCGTATCGGCGCCATGCATGCCGCCAACCTCGCCGCCCGGTCGGATGCCCGGCTGGTGTGTGTCTACGATCCGGTGGGGGCCGTGGCGGCTGCGGTAGCCGAGCGCCACGGCGCTGCGACCGCGGCGGATGTCGATTCCGCGCTTGGCGCCGACATCGATGCCGTGCTCATCGCCTCTTCGACCGACACGCACGTGTCCCTGATCATCGCCGCCGCCACCGCCGGCAAGGCGGTGCTGTGCGAGAAGCCGATCGACCTGAGCCTGCAACGCGTGGAGCAGTGCTGGCAGGCGGTGCGCGATACCGGCGTGCCGATCCAGATCGGCTTCAACCGCCGCTACGATCCGACCCACCGCCGCGTGCGCGACCTGGCGGCGAACGGCGCCATCGGCGCGATTCACCAAGTGATCATCTCGAGCCGCGACCCGGAGCCACCGCCGCCGGCCTACCTGCGCGTGTCCGGCGGGCTGTTCCGGGACATGATGATCCATGACTTCGACCTTGCCCGCTTCGTGCTCGGCTCCGAGCCCACGTCGATCACGGCGATCGGCGGCGCGCTGGTGGATCCCTCGATCGGCGAGCTTGGCGACGTCGACACCGCCATGGTCATGATGTCCACGGCGTCAGGGGTCCAGTGCCACATCAACTGCTCCCGGCAGGCCGCCTACGGCTACGACCAGCGGCTGGAGGTGCACGGCTCGCTCGGCATGGTCTGTTCCGGCAACCGGCTGCAGGACGAGGCTCGGCTGTTCACGGCGGCCGGCGCCGGATCCCCGGCGCCGCTCCAGCACTTCTTCATCGAGCGCTACGCTGCGGCCTACCAGGCCGAGCTGGGCGACTTCATCGACGCGGTCGCGACCGGCCGGGAGCCTTCGGTGACGTTCGCAGACGGCCGGCGCGCGCTGGAGTTGGCGGAGGCCGCGCTGCGATCCCTGGAGAGCGGCAACACGGTCGCGGTGCCCGTGTTAGCATCGGGAACGATCCGATGACCGGGTGGCTGCAATCGACCATCGCACGGCTGCTGGTCGCATGGGAGCGGCGGGAGTCGGGCGTCGCCTACGACCTGCTGTCGCCGCAGTTGCGGCAGGATCCGTATCCGGTCTACCGGGAGATGCGAAGCAAGGATCCCGTGCACCGGATGAGGCTGGTGAAGGCCTGGGCGCTGACCCGGTACGAGGACGTGGAGGCGGTGTTGCGGGACGACAGGCGGTTCTGCAGCGGCGACCGGGTCCTGGTGAAGACGATACCGCTGAGCCTGCTCGACATGGATCCTCCGGAGCATACGCGGGTGCGGGCGCTGGTATCCAAGGCGTTCACGCCGAAGGCGGTACGGCAGCTTCGCGGCCGCGTGCAGGAGATCACCGACCGGTTGCTGGACGAGGTTGCAGGACAGCACCGGTTCGACGTGGTCGGGTCGCTGGGATACCCGCTGCCGATCACGGTGATCGCGGAAATGCTCGGCGTGCGATCGGAAGACATGGGGGTATTCGAGACGTGGTCGAACACGCTGGCGCTGGCCGTCGATCCGATACTCGGCGGGAAACAGGTGCAGGCGATCAGGCAGGCTGCCGAGCAGGTGTCCGCATATTTCGAGGGGGTCATCGCCGAGCGGCGCAGTGAGCCGAGGGATGACATGGTGACCGCGCTGATGGTGGCGGAGGAAGAGGGAGAGCGGCTGACGCATGAGGAGATGTTGTCGGTGATGCGCTTGATCCTGGTGGCCGGGAACGAGACGACGCGGAACCTGATCGGCAACGGCGTGCTGGCGCTACTGAGGAATCCCGGGCAGCTCCAGCGTCTGCGGGACGACCGGGGGATGCTGGATTCTGCGGTGGACGAGCTTCTCCGGTACGACAGTCCCGTGCAGCTCGACGGGCGCGCGGCACGCGAGGACGTGGAGGTCGGCGGCAAGCTCATTCGTGAGGGGGATGTGGTGATCTCCGTGCTCGGCGCGGCGAACCGGGATCCGGAGGCATTCGACGATCCCGAGTCGCTGGACGTCGGCAGGCGCGGGAACAGCCACCTGTCGTTCGGCCGGGGCGTGCATTACTGCCTGGGAGGTCCGCTCGCCATCATGGAGATGCGGATAGCGCTGGCGGGTCTTCTGGACCGGTACTCGTCGATGCGGCTGGCCGTGGAGCCGGAGTACCGGGAAGGAGTGGCGCTGCGCGGCGTCGAACGGCTCTGGATCGAAGTGGACTGAGCCGCCGGCGTGGCCGCGCGTTCGGACGGCGCTCTATAATCGCCGCGTATGGCGATTACCGTAGGGACGGGGCCGGACTCGTGGGGTGTCTGGTTTCCGTCGGATCCGAAGCAACCCCCCTGGGAGCAGTACCTGGACGAGGCCGCCGCGGCCGGCTACGAGTGGACGGAGCTGGGGCCCATCGGCTACCTGCCGACCGATACCGGCGTCCTGCAGGCGGAGCTCGAGAAGCGGTCCCTGAAGCTCTGCGGCGGCTTCATCATGCACCATCTGGAGGACGAGGGAGCGGCCGACCTGGTGCTTGGCGACATCGACCACGTGTCCGGCCCGTTCAACCAGCTTGGCGCGCGCTTCATCGTCCTCATCGACGACGTGTACACCAATCTGCAGACCGGTGAGCAGGAGCGCCCGAAGGAGCTGGACGACGCGGCGTGGGCCCGCCTGATCGACACCACGAATCGCGCCCAGGAACGGGCGGCCGGCTACGGACTGCAGGTGGTGTACCACCCGCACGCCGATACCCACGTGGAGAACCACCGGCAGATGGAGCGCTTCCTGGCGGACGCCGATCCGTCGGTCATGCTCTGCCTGGACACCGGCCACGACGCCTACACCGGCGGCGACCCGATTGCCTTCTTCGAGAAGCACCACGAGCGCATTCCCTACCTGCACCTGAAGAGCATCCGCGGCCACCTGCGCGAGCAGGTGCACCGCGAGGGGATACCGTTCGCGACCGCGGTCGGGCAGGGGATGTTCTGCGAGCCGTCGGAGGGGGAGGTCGACTTCGAGCGGCTCCGCGACGTCGCCCACCGGATCGGCTACGACGGCTTCGGGGTGGTGGAGCAGGACATGTATCCGCCGGCGCCCGGCGCCCCCTTTCCCATCGCCAAGCGGACCAGGGAGTACCTCCGGGACATCGGTCTGGGTTAGCAGGAGACCCCTCACGCACGCCGCCGTTGAGCGTGCTGCCCCCGTGTGGCATTCTGTCGGTTCGCCCTGAACCGAGGGCGGAATCACGTGGAGGAGCCGTTCGATGAGCTCGTGCGTGGTCGAGGCACGCTCGGTCACCAAGGATTTCAGGGTCGCGCAGAAGCCAAGTGGCCGAATGAGCACGCTGCGCCACCTCGTTCGGCGCCGGTACCGGACGGTGCGGGCGGTGGACGGAGTGTCGTGCTCGATACGCGCCGGGGAGCGCGTGGCCGTGCTGGGCGCCAACGGCGCCGGCAAGACCACCCTGGTCAAGCTGATGTGCGGCCTGCTGCGCCCCACCGCCGGGCAGGTCGAGCTGCTCGGCACGGAGCCGATCCGCCGCCGGATCGCCGTGCGCCGGCAGATGGGCCTGGTGCTGGCGGGCCGCGTGCGGCTGTGGCCGGAGCTCACCGCCAACGACAACTTCGAGTTGCTGTATGCGCTGTACGGTCTGGATGCGGCCGCGTATGCCGCGCGCACGGCGCGGCTGGCCGAGCTGCTGGGGGTGGCCGGCGACCTGCGGACGCAGGTGCGCAAGTTGTCGTTCGGGACGCGCACCAAGCTGGAGCTGATGGCCGGGCTGCTGCACGCGCCGCGCGTGGTGTTCCTGGACGAGCCCACCGTGGGGGTGGACCAGCGCACGCGTGAGGCGCTCCACGACTTCCTGGGCAGCGACCACCCTGACGGCCTGGGACGCGAAGCGGCGCTCGTGCTCACCTCGCACAACCTGGCCGACATCACGCGCATCGCCCGGCGCGTGCTGCTGATCCGGGAGGGCCGCCTGGTGTACGACGGGATGCTGCGCGACGTGATCGCCGCGGCGCGCGAGTCGGTGCGCATCAAGGTGAGGGGACGGCGCCTGCAGGCGGGGCCACTGCGCGACGCGCGCGTCATGCGGGACACGCAGGACGAGCTGGAGCTTGCCGTGCACCCGCAGGCGGTCCGCCGGGTGCTGGCGGCGGTCACGGAGACCCGCGACGTGCGGGACGTGCGCACCGACGTGCCGAGCGCCGAGGAGGCGCTCGATGAACTGTACCGGCACTTGGGATGAGAGCTCTGCGGCGCACGGCGAGGGTTCTTGGCGCGCTGATGAAGGCCCTGGTGACGCAGTCGATGACCTACCGGGCCGACTACCTGATCGGCATCGGCATGTCGCTGCTGCCGACCCTGATGCTCACCTTCATCTGGTGGTCGATCCTGGGGGCGCGCAGCGGCCCCGAGCGCCTGGCCCTGCCGGCGTACTTCCTGGCCGCGGGACTGGTGGAGCAGGTCACGGATACCGGCGAGTTTCAATGGGGGCTGGCGGGGCGGATCCGGAACGGCGGGGTCGAGCTGGAAGCGCTGGCCGGCGCTCCGCTGGGTATCGTCTGGTTCGGGACGGCAGTCGGCATGCGCGCCGGCCAGATCATCGCCAAGAGTCCGGGGCTGGTGCTGTTGGTCACCGGCTTGCTGCTTGCCGGCGACTGGGTGAGCGCCGGCCACCTGGGCTACGCGCTCCTGGCTCTCTGCGGCGCCTTCGTGGTTCGGTTCCTGCTCTCCGTGGCGGTGTCGGCGCTGTCGTTCTGGATCGACGACGTCGCAGGCGTCTACTTCACCATACAGTTGGCAGCGAGCGTTCTGTCCGGCCGCCTGATCCCGCTGCATGTGCTCGGCGACCGGGTGGAGGCGGTCATGGCGTTGACGCCGTTCTACTACCTGGTCTTCGCGCCGGCGACGCTGCTGGCGGGAGGCATTCCCGAGCACCCGGTGCTGCTCGGCCAACTGGTGTGGTCGGCACTACTGCTGGTGGCCGCCTGGGCGCTGACCCGCGCCGGCCTGCGCAGGTATACGAATGTCGCCGCGTAGGAGTCTGCTGGACATGGCGCGGGAGCGCCATGTCCAGCAGGCTACGGAGCGGTAGGTGGGATGGGCCAACAGCGGAGCCGCAGGCGACGATGTTGGGGCGGGGCCATGACTGTCGGCGCGGCGGTGTTCAGGGCGAGCGTGCGCGCCGACACGGCCTATCGCGGCGCCTTCCTGGCGCGCGCCGGCGAGGGCGTCGCCAGCCTGGCCCTGTCGATCGGATTCTACGGACTGATCTACACCCGGACCGACGGCATCGAAGGGTGGACTTACGTCCAGATCCTCACCCTGGCCGGCACCTTCGAGATCATCCGGGCGATCGTGCAGGCGCTGTTCATCCGCAACCTGCCGGGGCTCCAGGACCGCATCCGCAAGGGGGACCTGGACTACGACCTGCTCGTGCCGGTCAGCACGCGGTTCCTGGTTTCCTGCCGCCGGCTGTCGGTGATGAGCGCGCTGCCCGCCGCGCTCGGCATCTTCCTGGTGGCCGCCGGAGCCGCCGCCGGCGAGGGGTGGCCGTCGCCGGCGGGCGTGGCCGGCTACCTGGCCGTGCTGTTCCTGGCGGTGGCCGGCAACTACAGCCTCTGGTTCCTGGTGATGTGCCTGGCGTTCTGGATCGAGAAGGTCGACGGCCTGCAGATGCCCTACCTGGAGGCGCTGAACCTCTCCCGCTATCCGCCGACGGTCCTGCCGGTCGCCGTGCGCGTGGCCGCGACCGTGCTGCTGCCGGCGGTGGTGAGCGCGGCGCTGCCGGCGGCCGTGCTCTGGGGCGGACTCGGCTGGCACGTGGCGGGGTTCGGCGTCGGGGTCGCGGCCACCGCGCTGGCCTCCGCCGTGGTGTTCCGGCGCGGCCTGCTGCGCTACGAGGGCGGCACCGCCTGAATCGCCCCGGGGTCATGGCCCGCCACGCGTTCGCGTTCCCCCGGCCGCGCGCCGCTCGTCCCACATGAAGACCAGCAGGGCGGCGGTGACGATCGCGGCGGCGGCCACCACGGACACCGGCACCGGCTCGCCCAGGGTGAGCGCGGCCAGCACGATCACGCCGCACGGGGTCAGCGCGGTGATGGTGCCGGCCGTCGCCGCCGACAGGCGCCGGAAGGCGACGGTCATCAGCGCGTAGTTGGCCGCCGTGCCGATCACGCCCAGAGCCGCCAGCGCGGCGACCGCCTCGAGGGACACCGAGTCCGGCCGGCGGGCGAACGGCAGCAGGCACAGGTTCACGGCGGAGGCGATCGCCAGGATCGGTACCGCGATCTTCAGCGCGGCGCCGCGGCCCGGCCCGTGGCCGCCGGCCAGTGCGCGGCTTGTCAGTCCGTAGATCCCGAACCCGACGGAGGCGGCGATCATCACGAGGTTGCCGGCCCGGTAGGAAGACGCCGTGAGATCGTCGATGGCGCCCGGCGCCGCCAGGAGCAGCCCGCCGCCGGCGATCACGCTGGCGATCGCCGCCAGCTTGACCACGGACAGGCGCTCCCCCAGGACCCAGCGCGCCAGCAGGACCAGGGTGACGATCTGAACCTGTATCATCACCGTCCCCGCGCCCGCGGTGGTCAGGCTCATCCCCAGCGCGTAGAGCTGATAGTTGACGCCCAGCGCGATGCCGCCGAGCAGGTGCCAGCCGCTGCAGGGCACCAGGTCGCGCAGCCGTCCGCCCCGCGCGCGGTGCAGCACCGCCAGCAGCACCGCCGCCACCGGCAGCCGTGTCGTCGAGATCACGATCGGATCGAACGAGCGGAGGGCGACCTTCACCAGGATGGGGATCATCATCCACACCACGGTCGCGGCCAGCATGGCGGCCACACCGGTCCGCATGGCGCGGCGGTCGGCCGCGCCGGGCTCCGTCACGCCGAAGGGCCCCGGTTCGTTCCGCAGAACCTGTCCGGCGCTGTCTGTGAGTAGTATGTTAGACGTGCGGTGGCGTCGGCCGGATGCCGGATCTCGGGGCCACCTCCCCTTGCATGAGGAGCACTGACGGACCGCCGGCGGGCGGGACCGCGTCCGCGCTGGCGCGGCCGGCCCTGACTGACCGCCTGTACGAGACGGCGCGCTACCTGAGCCGCTCCTGGGAGTTGTACGTCTTCATCCTCCCCGCGGTCGTGCACATCTTCCTGTTCAAGTACCTGCCGATCTACGGCCTGAGCATCGCCTTCACCGACGGGTTCTCCCTGCGCACCGGGCGGTCGGCGCCGGAATGGAACAACTTCGCCCACTTCCAGCGGTTCTTCGACTCCGCGTTCTTCGTGCCGGTCATCCGCAACACGGTGGTGATCGCCCTGTACAGCCTGGCGACCTGGCCGATCGCGCTGGTGCTGGCGCTGATGATGAACGAGGCGCGCAACCGTCACTTCCAGAAGGCCGTGCAGATGGCCACCTACGCACCGTACTTCATATCGACCGTGGTCGTCGTAAGCATGCTCACGGTGTTCCTGAGTCCTCGCATCGGCGTGATCAACTCGTTCATCAAGCTGCTCGGCGGCGAGGCGATCTTCTTCATGGCCAGCCCCTCGTGGGGCCCGACGCTGTTCGTGCTGTCCGAGCTGTGGCAGAACGCCGGGTTCGGGGCGATCATCTACCTGGCGGCGCTTTCGGCGGTCGACCCGCAGCTTCGCGAGGCGGCGTTCTGCGACGGCGCCCACAAGCTGCGCATCATCTGGCACGTCGACCTGCCCTGGATCACGCCCACCATCGTGATCCTGTTCATCATGCGGCTGGGCCAGTTGCTGACCATCGGCTTCGAGAAGGTCCTGCTGATGCAGAACAACCTGAACATCACGACCATGGAGGTCGTGTCGACCTACGTGTACCGGTCCGGCATCCAGCAGGCGCAGTACGACTACGCCACCGCCGTGGGGCTGCTGGAGACGGTGGCCAACTTCGCGCTGCTGGTGATCGCCAACCGCCTGGCGCGGCACTTCGGCCAGACCTCCCTGTGGTAGCTGTCGGTGGTAGATTTCCGCAGCAAGGCCGACCGCGTCACCGACGGCGTCAACGTCGCCCTCCTGGCAGTCATCCTGGCCGTGACCGTCTATCCCCTGTACTTCGTCGTGATCGCCTCGATCAGCGAGCCGACGCTGGTCTCGGCCGGGCACGTCTACCTGTGGCCGCGGGGACTGAATGTCGAGGGGTACTCCTACATCTTCCGCACCCGCCACATCCTGGCCGGCTACCGCAACTCGGTCCTGTACGCCGTCGGCCAGACCGCCGTGTCGCTGGCGTTGACGATCCCCGCGGCCTACGCCCTGTCGCGCAAGGACCTGCGGCTGCGTGGACTGATCATGTTCTACTTCGTGTTCACCCTGTACTTCACGGGCGGCATCATCCCGTTCTACGTCGTGGTGCGGCGCCTGGGCCTGAACAACTCGGCGTGGGCGCTGATCCTGCCCAACGCCGTCAACGTCTTCAACCTGATCGTGGCGCGCACGTTCTTCGCAAGCAACGTGCCGGACGAGCTCCTGGAGTCCGCGCAGATCGACGGCTGCACGAACACCCGCTTCTTCGCCAACATCGCCCTGCCGCTCAGCCAGGCGATCGTCGCCATCATCGTGCTGTTCAACGTCGTGCAGAACTGGAACGCGTTCTTTCACGCGCTGCTGTTCATCAACGACTCGGAGAAGTACCCGCTCCAGCTTGTGCTCAGGAGGCTGCTCATCTTGAACGAGCTGCTGTCCGGGGGAGAGGGCCTGGAGAGTTACTCCCCGGAGGAGATCCAGCGGCGCCAGATCCTGTCCGACCTGTTGCGCTACGGCATCATCGTGGTCGCGATCGCACCGCTGCTGATCCTCTATCCGTTCATACAGCGTCACTTCGTCAAGGGCATCATGGTCGGCTCGATCAAGGGATGATGCCGACCGCCATGGCCCGTTCAGCCGCAACGGGCGGCCCCTTCGGGGCGGTTCGCTGCGCTTACGGGTCCCGAGTGATGGGACCCGAAATCACCAAGGAGGGTGCTATGAAGAAGGCACTCGTTTCGATTCCGGGGATCGCCATGCTGGTTGTCGGCATGCTGATGACCCCCGCGTTCCTGTTCGCCGCCGGCGAGGAGGAGTCCATGAGCTCCGGCGAGCTCACCGAGCCGGGCGTGTTCCCGGTGCAGCCGGGCATCACGCTGCAGGCCGGCTGGAATTCCGGCCGGTGGGGCAGCGCCGACGAGAATCTCTGGGCGCAGCAGTGGGAAGCCGACACCAACGTGACGCTGGAGTTCGTGGAGATGGAGAACGTGGAAAAGATCACGATCGCGTTCTCCGCCGACGACTATCCCGACCTGATGCTCGGCACCGCCGGCCTCGAGAAGAACCTCATCGCCCGGCTGTTGCAGGAGGGCGTCGCGCTCGACCTGCGGCCCTACCTGTTCCAGGGGTACACGCCCAATCTGGACCAGATCTTCACCGAGAAGCCGGAGTCGCTGGCCTACATGCTCAATCCCGAGGGCAAGCTGTCGAACCTGGCGCGCTTCCAGTTCCAGGAATCGCATTACCTGGAACAGAACTACATGATCAACCGGAAGTGGCTCGACGCGCTCGGACTGGACGTTCCGACGACCACCGACGAGCTGCGCGACGTGCTGATCGCGTTCCGCGACAACGATCCCAACGGGAACGGAGACACGGACGACGAGCTGCCGTTCGGCTACATGGCCACCGACGGCTACGCGCAGCACCTGCGCTCGATGTACGGGATCTGGGGCATGCCCACCAAGAACGGCATCGCCATCGAGGACGGCACGGCGTACTTCGCACCGATCACCGACGCCTATCGCGACATGATCACCTACTTCGCGGATCTGTACAGCGAGGGGCTGATCGATCCGGAGAGCTTCACGCAGTCGCGGGCGGACTTCGACGCCAAGGTCGACGATCCCGCCGGCAACGTGTACGGATTCATCATCGCGGTGCGCGGCTACCAGGGCACCGACGGCCGGGCCGAGTTCGAGTCGGTGCCGCCGTTCCGCGCCCCCGGCTACGAGCCGGAGATCTGGGTCCATCCCGGCCGGCTGGCGATCAAGCACGTCTGGTTCATGACGGACGTGAACCCGTATCCCGAGCACACGATGGCATGGGTCGACCGGCTGTACACGCTGGAGAACAGCGTGCAGAGCATGTTCGGCATCGCTCCCGAGGGAGTGAAGCTGATCGACGGCGTGTGGACGCCGCAGGAGATCCCCGCGGAACGTCGGCAGAGCATCTCCACGGTGGGCGCGATCCCTGCGCTTTTCCGGGCCGAGGACTACGGCGCGAGATTGGCCATGGACGCCAGCTCGCAGCTTCTGTACGACAACTACTACGCGCACTACATCGACTACAAGGCGGCCGAGCAGTGGGTGCGGCCGGAGTTCACGGACGCGGAGCAGACCGAGGTCAACGAGCTGCGGACTGACATCAACACGCTCTGGCAGAGCAATGAAGCCCGCTGGATTACCGGCACGGGCGACATCGACAAGGAGTGGGACGAGTACGTCGAGCAGATGAAGGCCATGAAGATCGACCGCTACGTGGAGCTGCACCAGGCGGCCCACACGCGGTTCGCCGACGAGATCGGCGACTACCGCTGATCGATCATCGAACCGGATCGGACCGTGACCGGGAGTTGAAACGCTTCCGGTCACGGCTCCACAACCACGGAACAAGACACGAAACAAGGTCATGAAAGCGAACACGATGAAGCGATCGATGCGGGCCGGATCGCCCGTGATAGGCGCGGAGCTGGCGCTGGGCAATCCCCTGGCGGGGGAGATCTTCTCCCTGGCCGGGTTCGACTTCGTGCAGGTCGACATGCAGCACGGCATGTGGACGGACGACACGGCCCTGCAGGCGTTCCACCGCATCTGCCTGGGCCAGGCGACCCCTTCGGTGCGCGTCGTCGGCAACGACTACGCCGCCATCGGCCGCGTGCTGGACCGGGGGGCGCTCACCGTGGTCGTGCCCATGGTCAACTCGCCCGAGGAGGCCGACGCCGCCGCTCAGGCGGTACGCTATCCGCCGCGCGGCAGGCGATCGAGCGGAGCGCCCACCGGCTACCTGAGCTACGACGCGGACTATGGCGAGGAAACCAACGACGAGATCTGCCTGATGGTGCAGATCGAGACGAAAGAGGCCGTGGCCGCCGCGCGGGAGATCCTGTCCGTCGACGGCGTGGACGGCTGCATGATCGGCCCCAGCGACCTGAGCAAGTCCCTCGGCCCGACCGTGAACCAGGAAGAGCAGGCGCGCCTGCACCTTCGGATCCGCGACATCTGCCTGGAGCTGGGCCGGTTTCCCGGCATAGCCACCGGCGGCCCCGGCGCCGAGCAGCACCTGCGCGAAGGGTTCCTGTTCGTGCTGTCCACCGGCGACTTCGGCATCCTCACCGAGGGCGCCACCAAGACGCGGAGCTGGCTGGACGACGTGCGCGCCTCGCTCTGAGGAGCCGATACCGAGCGTCGTCCTTTTTCTGACGGACACGTCCGAATCTGACGTACCCGCCCCGTACCTTGGTCGGGAGGAGGACGACAGCCATGCAGGACACGCTCGCTTCACTCGACCGCTTCGAAGACTCGGGGGACATCCTGAGCACGATCCAGCGCACCATCCGCGACGCGGCCCAGGAGACGGGGAAGGTCAACGTGCTCATCGCCGGCCGCACGGGGGTCGGCAAGAGCACGCTGATCAACGAGGTCTTTCAAGGGCGGCTCGCCGAGACCGGGCAGGGCAAGCCGGTCACGAAGGAGACGCGCTACTACACGAAGCAGGGCATCCCGTTGGGGATCTTCGACACCAGGGGGCTGGAGCTGCAGGAGTACCGCCAGGTCATCGACGAGTTGGCGGAATTCGTGGAAGCGAAGTCCGGCGAACCGGACGTCAACGAGCACGTTCACGTCGCGTGGGTGTGCATTGCCGAGGACGGCAGGCGGGTCGAGGACGCCGAGATCGAGCTGCACGAACGGCTCGCGGCCTTCATGCCGGTGCTGGGCGTCGTCACGAAGGCGCGTGCCGATGAAGGATTCCGGGCCGAAGTGCAGCGGCTACTGCCCGAGGCGAAGAACGTGGTGCGCGTGCGGGCGCTGAGCGAACGCTACGACGACGGCCACGTGGCGCCGCCGATGGGGCTGCAGGATCTCACGGACGCAACGGCGGAGGTGATCCCGGAAGCGGTCCAGCGCGCCTTCGCGGCAGCCCAGAAGGCGAGCATCGACCTCAAGAAGAAACGCGCGCACAAGGTCGTGGCGGGGGCCGCGGCTGCTGCTGCTGCCGCGGGAGCAGCCCCGATACCGTTCGCCGACGCCGCGCTGCTGATCCCGATTCAGATCGGCATGCTCGCCGCGATCTCGGCCGTCTTCGGGATCGAGCTCTCCAAGGCGTTTCTCGCCACGCTCATCTCGGCGACGGCCGGCACGGCGGGTGCGACCTTCCTGGGTCGCGCCGTCGTCTCCAACCTGCTGAAGTTCATCCCCGGCGTGGGCACGGTGGCCGGCGGCGTCATCGCGGCCGGGACCGCGGGCGGCCTCACCACCGCGATGGGCGAGGCGTACATCGCCGTGCTCGCCAAGCTGTTCACCGCCTCCGAGGGCGAGGCGCCGCAGCCGGAAGCCATCGCCCGGGAATTCAAGGACCGCATGGCCAGGCGCGGGTGAGCGTAGACTCAACGAAGGAGAGGACACGTGCCTTACGACCGGGCGGCGGACATCGTGCGGCTGGCGATACGGCTGCAGGGGAGCTGGAGCGGCCTGACGCTGGACGACATCCAGCGCGACTTCGACGTGAGCCGGCGCACCGCGGAGCGCCTCCGTGACGCCGTGGAGGACGTATTCGGACCGCTGGAGATGGTGGACACGGGCGAGACCCGGCGCCACTGGCGTCTGCGGGCGCCCATCCTCCGCCACGCGGTCTCGGTCTCCGCAGAGGAGCTGGCCGAGCTGGACGCCGCCGCTGCCGTCCTGGAACGCACCGGCCTGGAGGAGCGTGCCGGGATGCTCCGCCGCCTGGACGACAAGCTCCGCGCCCTGCTGGAAGCCGAATCGCTGAGCGGCATCGAGCCCGACGTGCAAGCGCTCACCGAGGCCGAGGGGCTGGCGATGCGTCCCGGCCCGCGACCGCGCCTGGACGAAGGCCTGCTGGCGACCCTGCGCGAAGCCATCAAGCTCAGCCGCGTCGTGGCGTTCGACTACCCGGCGCATGGCGCAGGGGAGAGCACCCGCCGCCGCGTCGAGCCCTACGGCCTGCTGTACGGCAACCGCGCCTTCCTGGTCGGACGCGCCGAAGGAGAAGCCGAGATGCGCCTGTGGCGCCTGTCGCGCATCCGCGCGGCCTCCATCACCGATGGGTCGTTCACCCGCGAACCGGCGTTCGACCTGCGTCGCTTCGCGAGTCGTTCATTCGGAACGTTTCACGAAACGCCGGTGACCGTGGTGTTGCGCTTCGCTTCACGCGTCGTTGACGACGTCGCGGAATTCGTATTCCATCCTGGCCAGACCATGGATCGTAACGACGACGGCTCCATGACCGTACGCTTCACTGCCGGCGCCGTCCACGAGATGTGCTGGCACCTGGTCACGTGGGGAGACACCGTCACCGTCGAACAGCCCGCGTCCCTGCGCCGTCGCCTGGCGGAAATGTGCGCCACGCTCGCCTCCCACCACGGAGCGGCATCGTGACCACCATTGCTCTCCCGGACCACCTGCGCCGGTTCCCCTGCATGCAGCCCTGGATCGGCAGCCGCTACCGTGACGACCGTCACAAGCGCCTGCTGGTCATCGGCGAGAGCCACTACCTGCCGCCGGACTCGACCATCCACCACGACCCCGACCGCTGGTACCGCAGCACCCAGGACGACTTGAGCGAGGAAGAGGTCAGATGGGCCTCCACCATCGGCAACATCACCGGCCGCTGGTACCGCGCGCACACCATCTACCGCGCGATCCAGACCGAGATCGCGCGCACACTCACCGACGCCGGCGTGACGCCCGACGCCTTCCCCCTCAACCACATCGCCTACTGCAACTACTTCCTGCGCCCGGCCCCGACCGCCGGCGGCAGCATGCAAGGCAACGTACAACCCAAGGACCTCGAAACAGCCGAGGAGGTGCTCACGTGGTTCATCCAACACCACTGTCCAGACTTGGCAATCGTGACTTCCCGCTTCGCCGCTCGATCCGCCGAGAGCGTACTGCGCAAGTACGGCATTCGCTCCGTCAGCACGCCCCATCCCGGCACTCGCTGGTGGAACACGGCCGCCCGAAGTTACGGCAACGTCAGAGGCCGAGATTTGTTCTCGGACTTTCTGAAGATCCAACACTGGCCGATCACATGGTGAGGCAAACGGGGACACATTCAGCGGCCATCAGTGCCGACGAGCCACGGCTGCTCCGCGCTGATTGCGCGACTCCCCTCTGGTCGAATATACAAGGATTGTCGAGGCAAGCGGCCTCCTTGATGCATCCCGGGATCAGATCCGTCGATTCACTCACGGGCGCCATCGTGGAGATCGGCCCCGATAGGCCGATCGGTGGGTGCGATCGATGGGGGACCTCACGCAGGACCAGATCAATCAAGCTGCGGCTGCGCGAGGTCAGGCTGGCCGGAACCGCCGATCTCCTGCCAGCGACAGCGAGGCGTGCTCGCCAAGTACGCACGGCTGGTCTGCTCAGCCAGCTTGGACGCGATCGCGCACTGAGTCTCCCGCCACGCTCCTGAGCGCTACCGGAGAAATCGCGCATGTCACACGGAATGTCCCGCCACGCTAAGCCGCTGGATCTGAAGCCCATAGATAGCGTATCGAAGCTGTCGTCCAACATCGAGATGATCAAGGAGTTCGAGCGCTCCACCGGCAAGCAGCTACGGTACTATCGCGGACTGAGCCAAGCCCACTACGACCTCAAGCCGTCCGTCATGCGGTGCAAGAAGCACTACAAGAACGAAGGACACATGCTGCGCGAACTGATCACGAGGCGGCCCGACGATTTTTCCGAGCACGCATCAGCTCTCGACCGTTGGATGCTCGCGCAACATCACGACCTCTACACGCGGTTCCTCGACGTCTCCATGAATCCGCTCATAGGCTTGTTCTTCGCCTGTGGAGGTAACAACGACAACAACGACGCGAAAGGCGAAGGTCTTCTCTACGTCTTCTCGACGACACGGAGTGCCGTCAAACCGTACGACAGCGACTCCGTGAGTATCATCGCCAACTTCGCTCGACTTCGCAGAAAAGAACAGAAGGATATTCTCAAGAAGACTAAGGAATTTCTGTTGAAAAGAGGCGCCTTCATCGATCGGAGCCGTATCATGCGAAGGGAAATCGGCAAGAATATCGATGAAGTCAGGGACTACGCCGATCACATGGACTCCCTTCGGCGGGAGAACGAAGTTTCCGGCCGCTATTCCGACATGGGCCGGCTCTGGACCTTCATCAAGGAGGAAAAGCCGTATTTCGTCGAGAACCTGATTGACCCAAGGGACCTGTTCCGCATCTTCATCGTGCAACCGCGTCTGCTGTTCGATCGCGTCAGAGCGCAATCCGGAGCCTTTCTTGTCTCGGCGGATCATAAGACGTTCGATTTCGAGAGCGATGCAAAGCATGAACGGAACGTCCGGTACAGAAGGGACAATTGTGACGTGCCGTATGACTACTACAGGCTGACAGTGAAGTCCGGGAAGAAGCGATCCATCCTGGACGAACTGCAGTCGCTGAACATTTCCAAGGAGACCTTGTTCCCGGGGGTGGCGGAATCCGCAAAGGCGATCCTCGAGGACACCACGAGAAACGACGCACCGACGTAACGGTGCGGTAGGAGGTTACATGAACACCGACCTGATCAAACTTGATTTGAAGACCGCGCGCAACAAGAAGCTTCTCTGTAAATGCGTTGGAGCACGCGACGAACATGGATGGACTCCACTTCATGCGGCAGTAGCGTTCAACAATCTGCCTAAAGCAAAGAACTTGCTCGAAGAAGACAAGAAAAGGCGACTTCTAAATGCGAGTAACAACGACGGATGGACTCCGCTCCACGTTGTAGCGCGAAAGGGCTCGTGTTGTAATGAAAACGAGAACGATAGCAAACTAGGCGTCCTGGACTATCTGCTCGAAGAGGGTGCTGACCGAAGTTCCAGAAACAAGGATGGCTGGACACCGTTGCATGTGGCCGTAGCGCTAAACCGAAACGAAGAAGTAGTGGAAAGGCTTCTGAATGGTACCGATGCTCGCGCTTCGGAAATGAAGGACGCGAAAGGCCGAACGCCATTACACATGGCGGCGGCGAAGAATGACAATCCGGAAGTGATCAAGATCCTGTTGAAGTGTTGTAGCGTGGATCCGTGTACACAGACGAAAGAATGCGAAAGACACTCACACAAGACTGCGACTGTGAAGCGCTTGACAGTGGCCGTGAATGCTCGGGACAAGGATGGGTGTACGCCGCTTCATCGGGCTGCAAAGAAGACCAAGAATCCGGAGATCGTGAAGGTATTGATGGATCATTGCGCCGATCCGAGGTTGAAAGATGGCAAAGGAAGGTTGCCCATTGACCTCGCGGAGGACAACGAGAAGCTGCGGGGAACCGAAGTCTACTGGCAGCTCCATGATGCGAGATACCTCGATCATAGAACCTGGGATCAGCGATGTGGGGTTCCGCACTGTAGTTGCGGATGCGCGCCATAGCGGGATAGCAGAGGAATAGTAATGACGACGGAGCGGCGCGAATCAACGATGGTGGAGACACTCGGTGACGTGGCCAAACGCTGGGACCTGCAAGGACTCCAGGAAGATGTCGATCGTCTCAAGAGCGAGGAGACAGTCCACGTCGGGTTTCTCGGTGAATTCAGCAGCGGCAAGAGTACGCTGATCAACGAGCTCACGGGGGTCGATGATCTGCTCCCGGTCGATCTGGAGCCGACCACCGCCAGTGCCGGCCAAGTGGTTTCGACGCCCGACATCGAAGCCCCCGAGTACCTCCGCGTGGACGCCGACGGCACGATGACGGCGATCGCTCGCCCGGATTTCGATGACCTCTGCCGAGGGCACACGGCTGGACGACCGTTTGTGCGCGTGCCGCCCGGTGAGGGGTTTCCCGCCGGGTTCGTGTTCCTCGACACGCCCGGACTCGGATCCCTCATCACGGAGCACGTCGAGGTCACGCTGGGAGAGTTGCCGTTCGTGGACGCCGCCGTGATCTGCGTGGATATTCGTGAAGGCGGGCTATCGCGCGACGTCACCACGTTTCTCACCTCACCGGGAATCCGCCACCTGCAGCATCGCTTCCTCATCGCCCTTACGTTTGCCGACAAGCGCCCGGCCACCGAGCGGCAGGAGGTACGTGCGAAAGTTGCCGGCACGCTTTCGCGGACCATCGGGTGTTCGGAGTCGGAAGCTGCCGGCCGTATCGTGGTGGTGAGTGCCGGCCCCCAGGCGACCGAACGGGACGTGAGCGCACTGCGCGCTGCCATCCAGGAGGTGTTCGAGCAACGCCGCGAGTCGCTCTTGGCGGAGCGAGAGCTCCGTGGCGCCGGGCGCCTGGTCCCGCATGCGATCTCGCTCCTTGATCACGTTCGCACGGGCTTACTGGAGTCGGATGAAGACTTCGCGTCACGCAAGGCGGCGGAGGACGAGAAGGGCGCTGGGCTGGAGCGGAAGCTCGGCGCCGAACGGCGTCGGCTCGCACAAGCTCAAGAGGCGGTGCGTCAGGATGTCCAGGCTGCATGCCTGAGCTTCGGCGCCCGCTTTGCGTCGGCTTCAGACGACAAGACGCTGCAGAAGGTCAGCGCCGACTTCAACGCCGGGATTGCGAGAGTCATCGGCAGCCACCTCACCAAGTTCGGACAGGATGCCGTACCACACGTCGAGGGCCTCGATGCCGACTTGCAACGGGTGGTGAAGGACACGAACAGGGTCGCGAACGTGGCGGCGACGATCGGTAGCGCAGCGCTGGCCGCAGTGATCATTCCTGGCGCTGGGGCTGCCGCCAGCGTAGCGGAGGGGACGGGCGGCGCCGCAGTGCGTGCCGCGGCCGGCAAGGCCGCTACGGGCGCGGTCGCCCGGAAGGCGGGCGCAGCGGCGTTGGCGACCGGCGCACAAAGGGTGTGGGCAGGCGCGTTGACAGCCCTGCACGAACTCAATCCGGTCAACATGGTCAGCGACGTTCTCGCCGAGTGGTGGAAGAACAGGCAGATCGAGGAGCCGATGGAGCAGATTCGGACGGAACTGTCGAATCGAGCGGCATGGCAGGTCGAAGCGTACTTCGAGCAAGAGGTGTTTCAACCACTGGAGCGCAAGCGCGACGACGTGCAGCAAACGCTGGCACAGCTCGACAGCGAGCGCCGTAGCGATCTGGCCGACCGAACCGCCAAGGTCGCGCGTGTCGACGCCGACATCGAAAGGCTGCGCAACGCCTCGCAAGAACACGCGTCATGACACAAGCTCGCCTCCGACGCGGCGTTCCGCGCGGCCGACAGCGCCATGCACGTCGGACCGGACGTCCCGGTGAGGATGCCGGCGGGCCCTCGTCGAAGTTGCCCCGCGGGAAGAACCGCAACGATACGATCGATTGCCTTCTGAACCTTCGATCCGTACGAGACCAGTTCAAGGACGCGGAGCTCGACCTCTCCGACGACAAGATCGCGGACCGGTTGCGGGAACTGGAAGACCGGCTCGTGGACCATCTTGCCGAGGAACGCGATCTCCGCGACGGCGTCGGACTCCTGACCGTCGCCGTGGTCGGCGACTTCAACTCCGGGAAGTCGACCTTCATCAACGCGCTGCTCGGAACGAAGCTGTGCCCGGTCGGTAACGAGCCGACGACCGCATCCATTACGTACTTCATCCACGGCGACAGGGAACGGTACGAGCTTGAACGGGACGGAACGCGCACGTCCATAGAGAGAGGGCAATACCTGTCGATCGTCCGTCACAGCAAGAGCAAGGTCGAGGAACGGGAAGCGAACGTCTTTCACGTCTCGATCGACTCTCCGGTGCTCGAACACGTTCGACTGGTGGACACACCGGGATTCAACGCCCCGCCGCCGAACAGCAACGACACCAAAGTAACGGAGGATTCTATCGCGACGGCGGACGTATTGTTCCTGATCATTGACGCGCGCAAGGGCAACCCGTCGAAGAGTCTGTTGGAACAGTTGGATCGCCTGCGGACCAACCTGAAAACCGGGTCCGGTCCGCCAGCCTTTCTGCTGCTCAACAAGGCCGAACTCTTGCCGCCCAGCCAGCGGGAAGAAGTGAAGCGCGTATGCGAAAGTCGATACGACGACCGGTTCCGTAGCGTGACCCCGGTCTCCGCCTTGAGCTTGAACGAAACGGATGACTCGGGGCCGCTCGACCTCCTGGAAACCATCGCGCGACGAATTCGTGGCGCATTGTCGCGTCAGGAGTCATTCGAAGCGAAAATCTCGGCCGGCGTCATGATCGAACAGGGGCAGACGAGCTATCGGATGGACATCGACGGAAACGTCTGCCGTTCCAGCGTCTTGTCGGATGGCGATCTGGCGTCGCGGGAGCAACTCGTCGAGATGGTGCAGTCAGTGGCTCCGGAGCGGCACTCCCTGCTTGAGGAACGGTTCCGGCGGAGGACTTCACAACTCCGCAAGGACTGGCTGACGGTCGCATCCGACCTGGAGAGTCTCTGCAAGCGCCGAGCCGAGGGGGATACCTCTGCTACCGGCGACGCGCTGGATGAACATGAAACAAGGGCATTGAAGGAGATCGACGATGCCAAGGACGTCATGCTTGAGAAGATTCATGGTATATCCGATGACATTTTCAAAGATATAGTTTCCAAGAAAGAGAAGAAAGAAGAGCGGTTCTTATCGAGTACAACCTTCTACATCGTCGACGTATGTTTTGACGAGGCATATCGCGTAGTGGAGGATCATGAATTTTGGAACCAGATAAGGACGATTTTGAGCAATCTCATCGACTCACTGAAACGAGTAGCCGATGTCGAATACTTTCCGAAACCCGACGTGATAGCTGCTGATTTGCCCGACGTTATCGCTGCTGATTTCAAGAGATTTGGTGTCGATATTGCTTGTACATATCTGGAATGCAAACGGAATATTTTTGAAGAATCCGATGAGTGGGAACGTAAGAACGCAGCACGATGGCGATGCATGTATAAGGACGAAGATGCCTGGAGGGAGGAGCACTATGCCAGACTCGTGGGAATGTTCGAGTCAGATGCAGACCAGTGGGTTCTCGAATTTTCTCAATCCTGTCTCCAGCCACTGATAGACGATCTGCAAGAATCAATAATCAGATACGTAGAACGGGGCCAGGCCAAGGTCGCGGGGCTGCAAGACGAACTGACGAGGCTCCGAGAACGGGTCGCAAAGCTGAAGGAGCACACTCCATGATCGAAGACTATCGGGCACGCAAGAGTCTCCTTGAGAGGTGGTACGATCGCGTGCTCGACGTTGGCGACCTGCTGGAAGTCGACGATGCCGCGCTCCGGGAAGCGAAGGATAACCTGCATGCGGAACGATTCATCGTCGCGATCTGCGGGCAGATGAACAGCGGCAAGTCCACGCTCCTCAACGCGCTCTTGTTCTCCGACGAGGTGCTTCCAAGCGCCATGACCACGACGACCGCCAAGATCACGCTCATGGAAGGGAACGTCGAGGAGTCGGTAGAGGCGACTCTGTACACACCGGACGAGTTTCGCCGAGTGGAGGAGGCAAGCCGGAAGGACGTTCAGGCCGCGGCGGAGCTGTCGGAAGCACGGGACTCCGCCCGTGCCGCCGGCCTTAAGGAAACGCAACTGCTCACCGATCCTGCGCAACTGGAGCGTCGCGCGGGTCTTGATGATCTGACTCTATTCACGGCGGTGAGCAAGAAGGGCGGGACGTACAACGCATACGTCAAGTCGGTGCGCGTGCGGGCTGACCGTCCGTGGCTTCGAGAGGTCACGGTTGCCGATACGCCCGGCACCAACGATCCGAACCCGGAGCGGGACCGTATCACGCGCGAGTGGATCCAACGTGCCGATGCCGTCGTTTACGTCACGTTTGCCGGACAGGCAGGCATGGACAATGAGGACGTGAAGTTCATCGATAAGCACTTGCCGCATGTGAGTCCGGCAAAACGTATCATCGCCGTCAACAAGTGTGACGATGAACCCGACACGGAGGCGATCCGGAGGCACATCCGCAAGATTCGGGACAGCGGCGGCCTGCGGATGAAGAATCTGTTCGGGAACGAGGACCAGATAGTGCTGGTAAGCGGGCTTGGTGCGCTCATCGCCGCAATGCAGAAATCCGGCCGGGCCTTGTCCGGCGACATGCCGTGGTACGAGCAGAAGATGTCCGCCAGCGGCTTCTTGGACCCTGAACAACATGGGGTCGAGAAGCTCCGGGACCTCATTGAACGGCGGATCATCGCCAACAGGGGCGAGGGGATCATACGGTCTCATCAAAGCCGCATAGCGAGCGTGTTCGAAGAGGCCGCGAGACGCCTCGCCGGGGATGACGATGACCTGCGCCACAAGCTCGATGCCGTCACCGCGTCGAGGGACGAACGAGCGAAGGAAAAGGAACGCTTGAGTGGCGACGTTCTTGCACTCACGGACCATGTGCAAGGGACGCGGAACGACATCGACAACGACATTGACCGGATGTATAGCTCCCTGGACGAGGATCTGGTCGAAGTAGAGAAGACCGTCAGCCGCAATCTCCTGGAAGTGCTGCGCAGCACGACAGACGTGCAAGGACTGGCGGGGCAAGCTCATTGGGGTATTCAGGACGCGCTGTACAAGGAACGCAGCACGATGGCGGACCATGTTCGAGTGTTGGTGGAAGGGATCGAGACGAAGCTCAACCAGGCGGAGAGTGAGCTTTCCGATAGGATCATGCGCAGCGGTTTCGGCCACCGTGTGGCCCGTACGCATCTCTTGCCCGTAAGCGCTCGTAGCATCTGCAAGCACGCAGAAGCGGAACTTGACGAGAGACTTGAACGGGAAGTCCTTGACAAGATCGTCACGAAAGCCAGCAACTGGTGGCAACGGACCTTCAATCCTGCCAAAGCCAAGAAAATGACGATAGAGAGACTGTGGCTTGCCCTTGCAAGGGGTCTTCGCGATGCACTTCGCTTGATTCCCGGAGAAACCCAGCGAGAGTTGAAGAAGCTCGTAGACGACGCGGTCGGATCGATGGAGGAGAGTTGTCGGCAGAGCCTCGAGAGGAGGCGCGATCAGCTCGAAGGGTTGGAGAAAGAGGACGCGTCGGACGAGGAATTGCGCGAACGGACCAACCAGGAGATCGCGGACGTATCGGAACGGGCGCGGCAGGTCAAAGCACTCCAGGACGAATACGAAGCTGCGGTAGCGAAGTGAAGCCGTTCAGGATGTCGCCATGAACCCGTACTCCGATCACGAGGGGACGGCGACCCTCGTGATCGCGCTGGCTGTGATCGGATTCATCGTGGTCGTCGTGATTGCGGTAATCCTCGTTTCTCGTAACAAGAGTCCCTCTCGGCCTCACCGCACTGGCTCCGGAGCTGGTTCGGACGTTGCGGTACGACCGAACCGGGAGGCACAGCGCTCTCTGGTCCGGGAGCGGATGGAGAGGTGCCGTGACGAGTGGCTCCGCTACGAACTCGGCCTTGAACGTCATCGGCGGAATGCGTCGCGTGAGGCACTGGTGAAACTCCTTGGCGGTCGTGAACAAGTGATGTCGAAACCCAGCCTGTATCTCAACTCGAAAGAGTGGAAATGGGATCAGCAACAGCTTCAGGATGCCGTCACGCGGACGCTCGGCGAGTTGGGTCTATCGGTCCCCACGGGTATTCGCGAGCCGACGGCGCAGGCGGAACGAGCCTGCGCCGAATGGGCCGCGGCCGAGGCAAAGCGACAATTCGACCGGATGCTCGGTTCGGATCCGCAGGCGTGAGATTTCCGAGTCGATGGGGTCTGGTGGCGTGTTCCCGGAGGCGCAGCGCGCATCGCCGAGGAGGCAGCCGTGGAAGATCATGCCCACGGAGCGTGGGAGAGTTGATGGTGGTGAATGTGGCGATCGGCGGGGAGACCAAAGTGTTGCGCGCTGGCAGACGAGGTGCGAGATGGAGGTGCGCCACCGCCGGAGCCGGCGCGATGGTTGGGGCCGGCGCGATGACGGTCGCATTAAGCCGGTGGCGGTGTCGAAGAGATGGCTGGCGCCGGTTCGGGATGGACACGTCACGGCGGGACGCGCTGATGCGCAACCACGCGGCGCATTCCCGTGTTCCTCTGGGCGCACGCTTGCGCTATCTCCCATTTCGTAGTAGGATGGACGTCGTCAAGGTCGCGCCTGGACCCAGGGAAACATGACACTTCACGGTTTCATCTCCCACAAGCACCTCGACAGATAGAGGTGCTCCACTGCGTGCGACGATTCCTCAACAAGGCTTCAGGGAAGGTGAAAATGTCAGATTTCGAATCAATCGGCACGATACACTATAGAGTATTGGGCAAGGAAGCCGGCTTATTCTTCGTTCCAGACTCGAAGCACTTTCTCAAATACTCGGGCAAATCGTATGCTTTTTTCATCGAGGTGCCGCTGCCAGAAAATGGCGACAATGGAGAAGCACTTGCAGTGCCGCTCCAAAATATTAAAAGTAGCGGCATCTTCGTCGATGAGGCCGTGCCGATCAATATCTCGAAACCCGACGAGATGCGCGACGTATTGCAAGTCGCGCTCCAGGCTGCTCAGAACGAAACGAAAGTTGCACTGAGGGTGGAAAGTGAGCCCCGATCCTCCGTCGTCGAACTCGTGGGGATTACTTTTCCGGCCAGATGAGCGCATCCGATCGGACGGTGATCTTCTGGGGCGCCGGTGCGACAGCCGATCTCGGAATGCGGTTGACGAACGGGCAGGCCGGATTCATTCTCCGTCTCGCGGACACTGAGAGCGGCCCGAAGTCCAGTCCGCTCCGGAAGCGCGTCCAGAGAGCGTTGGAACCTGCTGCCGTGGAGCCGTGGACCTCGGCGTTCGAGGACTTGCTGACGATTCTGGGAGACCGGTCCGAAAAGAAAGGTGCGGATATCGCGTCGGTCGACTCATCTCAAGAGGACGCGATGCGCCGCAACTTGAGTCCTCACGCCAGCGAAGACGACGTACGGAACCGCATCGTCAGTCTACGTACGTTGTACGATTGGCATGCCCTGCGCGCCGTCGTCGCTGCGTGCCCCGGAACCCGTGAGAACGGAGAAAGTCGATTCAAGATCGCCGATCTGTTCAACGTACTGGACATGCATGAGCGCGACGGTCATGGGTTTCCGGTCGAGGTTAACGAATTCTTGACGCCACAGCGGATTTCGGGGGCTCGCAACTGCTTGAAGATGCTGTTGTTGGCGATGTTCTACGTCGATTGGCAATACCACCGGGAGGCCGACCGAAAACACCTGGATCACCATCGCCGCTTTGCGGACGTGCTCGGACGGCGCATGCAGCGGCGAGCGCTGGAACTGGCCCGCGGAGCAACCGGCGATCGCCGCGCGTTTTACATGAGTAGGGATTTCTACCTTGATGACGTGAGTTTCGTCAGCATGAACTACGATCCCGTTGCTCTGTGGTGCCAATGGCTCGCCAATCGCGATCTGAACCACAGTGCGGCCGTGCCGCATATCGGCTGTCCCGCGCGCAGGTTGCAATTGTTCCACGACTGCGGACACTTCGTGCCTGCGTATCGCGTAGGCGACACGAGCCTGGAGCAGACCCCTCGATTTCCGATGAACGAATCGGCGGCGCAGCGGTTGAACGACTGCCACCACGGCGCCAGTGACCGCATCCGGCTGACCAAGTTCCTGCTTCCTCATGGCTGCCTCTGGTGGAGAGAATGCCCAAGTTGCGGAAAGCTGTCGTCCTATCAGTCCGAATCATGGGAACTGGACTCGCATACGCTGATTCCGCCGCCGCCGCTGAATGCGTTCGTAACGCAAGAACGCCTCTTTCCTCGGCCGAAAGAACGTTGCGCATGGGCGCGGGGAGAAGTGGATGCGCGCGAGTGTTTAGATTGCGAAACCCTCACGTACGCGCACCATACGCCGATCCGGATGCAAAGCAATTTCAAGGGCGCGCCGCCGCCGTTCCTGGCAGAGATCGAGCACGAATTGCGGGTACTTGTGCAACGCGCGAGCCATGTGGTGTTCATGGGGTATTCTCTGCCGGATGATGACGTGGACTATCGCGCGTTTTTCGCTGCCCGTCGGCACAGGGCCGGAGCGGACGGATCGAAGGAACGGGTCCGATGCAGCGTCGTCGTCGGAACGGGCGGCGACCGCCGCTGGTTCGGTCCGTCGGAATTGCCGAGCGACCATGATACCGTCAAGGCCGCAGGGGACGTATTCGGGAGAGACAACGTCCGCTACTACGGCGGAGGTATCCCCAACGTCTTCATGGACGGAGATGAGGTCACGGAAGCCGCGGTGGACCGGCTGCTGCAGTGGGATAGGCTCACTTGATGGCGCCGGCCGACATTTTGTTGGTTCGTCAGTCGCGCGACGAACTGGCCAGACGGCGCTCCAGTTCCGCGATGCGCTCCTCGGCGGCGCGTTCCGTGCGTTGTCGCTCGATGATGGCGTCCATTTCGGCCAGCGCCGCGTCCTTCTCTGCGATTTCCCGCTTCATGCGACCCCACGTCTCCGCTACCTCGTCCTCCAGCGCCATCGAGTCGGTCACCTCGATGCTCGCGGCTGCTCCCTCCATGCGCCGCAGCACCGGATCGTAGCGCTCCGGTATCTCGCGCACGTTCACATCCAGCAGGTGCCGCTTGTCCGGCACCTGCAACTCAGGATGTAGATGGCGCGCAGCGGCCGAGGCCGCCGCTTCCTGTCGACCCCCTCGTGGTAGTTGTCGCCGTCCACGTAGTGGCGGCCCGGATTCTCGCGGAACTGCATCACCTCGTCGATGAAGCTCGCCTTCTGGACTTCCACCAACACCAGCACGCGCAGTCGCTCGCCGCCGGCCGTCCCCACGATGGCCGCGAAGTCGACGCGGCGCACTGTCAGCATCTCCCCTGACGGAACCGGCGACGACAGGCGTACGGAGTGCTCCTCCGGCAGCGGCTGCAGGTTCACCACTTCCTCGCCGAGCATCGCCTTTGGCGTGCCGTCGCGGGTGCGTTACGGTGATGGGCATGCGGCAAGACCCCGCCTTCAAGGACATCTTCGCCTACCGCTTCATGGTCGAGGAACTGATGCGCTGGTTCGTCGGCGATGTGCACGGCGGGCGCGCACTGGTCGACGCGGTGGACTTCTCCCGCCTGCTGCGCGTACAGGAGCAGTCCACCACGGGCCGCGCCGGCGACAAGCGCCGCTACGCCAACGACATCGTCTGGCGGGTACCGTTCCGGCGCCGCGCGGCCGACGGCGGGGAGCGCGCCTGGCTGCATCTGGTGCTGATGATCGAGGTGCAGGGCGAGGTGGACCACCTGATGGCGTTGCGGGTGCGCAACTACGTGGACAATCACCACATGGAGCTCTGGCGCGGCCGGCGGTTCGGGCGGTGGACCGCTTGGCGCCGGTGCTGCCGATCGTCATCTACACAGGGCCGTCGCGCTGGACTGCGGCGCTGTGGGTGATCGACTTGGTGACGCCCGGAGCGTCGGACGGCGTGGCAGCGGATGTGTCGTCGCGGGCGAGCCGCCTGTTCTCCGGCGACGGCTACCTCGCGGTTGACACGATGGCACTGCCGGCGGACGATCTGCGGCGTGACAACGCGGCGGCGTTGCTTGCGGGGCTGTGCAACCCGACGCTGGAGCACATGCCGGCGCAGGCGGCGGCGTTGCGGGCGCGGCTGGACGCGCCGGAGTTGAGGCCGCTGCTGGAGACCGTGTCGGCGTGGGTGCAGCATGTGGCGGAGCGCGACTTGGGCTTCGATCTGGGGATTGACGACATGGCGGAAGTGGACAGATTGCACGAGTCAGGCGAGCTCGAGGAGTTCTTCGCGACGCGTCGTCGGGCCTACCAGGACCGGTACCGTGCCGAGGGCATCGAGCAGGGCATCGAGCAGGGCATCGAGCAAGGCCTTGCCGCCGAGCGGGAGTTGCTGCGCCGGCAGGCGGCGCGCAAGTTCGGCGCGGGGACGGCCGGGCGGCTGGCGGGCTTGCTCGCCGGGGTCGGCGACGCCGACCGGCTTGCGCAGGCGCGGGACTGGATCATCGACTGCGCCACGGGCGAGGAGTTGATCGCGCGTTTCGGTAACGGCTCGCCACTCCGTTCCTGACAACGCGCGCCGAGCAAGTTAGCATAGCAAGCTAGCGCTTATGCCCTGCCGTCCCCCCTCGTCGTAGTTGTTGCGGTCCGCGTAGTGGCGGCCCGGATACTCGCGGAACTGACCAGCAGCGGGGCGCTGCCTGACCGTCCATCAGGTACTTGAAGGCAGCATCGTACATCGGGTTGGCGGCAAATGTGTCGGTGCGCGCACCCGCGCTCCGATCGACGGAGAATCCGCGATCTGGCAGGCGGGAATTGGCGCGAGCCGGGACTCGCCCGACCGCTACTTCGACGACGCGGAAGCCGAGCCGATGCCGCGCATGCTCGTGCCGTTCGACTGGGAGCGATGCAAGGAGTTCTTTGTCCGCGAAGCGCGAGATCTCGTGCTGCCGTAAGCAGTAGAGGTCAGGGCGCCGCCGCGAGCGGGGCAGGGCGATCCGGGCGGGAGTCGATCTCGATCTGCGTCCGCTCCCCGGCGGATCGGTCGAGAGCGGCCATCACTTCCAGGACGTGCTGCGCCAGCTCGCCGCTGCAGCGGTGAGGTGCGCCGGTGCGCAGGCCAAGGCACAGATCGGCCAGGCCGATGCTGCGGGCGTTCTCCGTGGGTCCGGCTCGCAGCGGTACCTCCTTCCATTCGCCGCCGGGGTCGGCGACCGCGACCGGCCCGCCGAATTGGTTGGGGTCCGGGGCCGAGATGCTCCCCGCCGTGCCGTACAGCTCCAGGCGCGGATGGGCGTGCCGCCACACGTCGAAGCTCAGGGCGATCGTGCCGATGCAGCCGTTGGCGAACTCCAGCGTCCCGGACACGTGGGTGTCCACCTGTACCGGCACGACGGAGCCGGCGTTCGGCCCCGAGCCCACGGTCCGCGTCTCGAAGGCCCTCCCGGTCATGGCCGTGACCGCCCGCACCGGTCCCAGGGCGTGCACGAGCGCGGTCAGGTAGTAGGGCCCCATGTCGAAATGCGGGCCGCCGCCCGGCTCGTAGAAGAAGGAGGGACTGGGATGCCAGCCCTCGTGCCCGTGGCCCATCCAGATCGCCGACGCCGCCACCACGCGGCCGATGCGCCCGGCGTCGACCAGGGCTCGGACGGTCTGGTGGCCGGCGCCCAGGAACGTGTCGGGCGCGCTGCCGACGCGCAGCCCGCGCTCGCGTGCGGCGGCCAGCACTTCGGCACCGGCTGCCGGATCGACGGCAAAAGCCTTCTCGCAGTAGACGTGCTTGCCGGCCTTCAGTGCCGCCAGGTTCACCGGCGCGTGCGCGGCCGGCACCGTCAGATTGAGGATCGCCTCGATGTCGTCGCGCGCGAGCAGGTCGTCGACATCCATCACCTGCAGCCCGAACTCGGCGCCGATGCGCTCCGCGGCGGCGTGGTCGATGTCCGCACAGGCGACCATGTCCAGCACCGGGTAGTCCGGCGCCGCCTGCAGGTAGGCGGCGCTGATCTTCCCGCAGCCGACCAGACCGATGCGTACCGGATCGACCTCGTGCGCGGTGCGTGTCACGCCCGCTACAGGTCGCCGGCCGCCCACAGAAAGCCGCGCCGCATCAACTCCAGCGGAGCGTCCGCGGCGATCACGTCGGCGTGGTGGCCGAGCGAGTTGTAGAAGACTCGGCCGGCGCCCCAGCGCTTGGTCCACACCACCGGCATGTCCACGACGCCGTTGGCCGCGTGCGGGCCGTCGGCGACCGGGAACCGCGTGGTGGCCAGCACCTCCACCGCCGGGTCCACGTGCAGGTAGTACTGCTCGGAACTCACGGCGAAGTCCTCGATGCCGTCGGTGATGCCGCTGGACGAGGCGCGGATGTTGACCGTGTACTCGGTGCCGTCTCCGCCGGGGTGGGCCACCCAGTTGCCGCCGGTGATGAACTGCCAGAGCGTGGAGTTGCGGAACGCGTCACACATGCCGCCGTGACAGCCGGCCATGCCGACGCCGCCAGCCACCGCCGCGGACACGGCTTCCACTTGCTCCGCGCCGATCGTGCCCATGGTCCAGATCGGCACGAGCAGGTGGATCCGTCCCATCAGCCCTGCATCCTCCAGCGACTCCAGGCGGTCGGACACGGTGACGGCGAAGCGTTCGCGTTCCAGCACCTGCCGAAACACCTCGCTTACCTTTCCGGGCTCGTGACCGTCCCAGCCGCCCTGCACGATCAGCGCTTCGCGACGGGCTGCGGCGCTCACCGCGGCATCCCGCGGGCCTTGCCGCTACGGCAGTCCATCCGCCAGACTCCGATACCGGTATGGGTACGAATGAAGTCGAAGTGATCGTCGATCGCCAGTGCCTGGTGGGCGAGGGAGCCATCTGGGACTCGCGCCATCGGTACCTTCTTTGGGTGGATATCCTGGGTCATCTGCTGTTCATCTACGACCCGGCCACAGGAAAGAATCGCGAGATCAACCTGCTGCAGGCCGTCGGCACCGTTGTACCACGGACTGCCGGCGGTGTCGTGGTCGCCCTGCACAACGGTTTCGCGACCCTCGACCTTGAGACCGAGCGGATGACGCCGATCGCCGACCCGGAGGCCGACATCCCCGGCAACCGTTTCAACGACGGCAAGTGCGACCCGGCCGGGCGGCTTTGGGCCGGCACCATGGCCTTCGACGGCATGCGCGAGCAGGAGCAGGGATCGCTGTACTGCCTGGACACCGACGGCTCGGTGGCCTGGAAGCTCGGCCGCATCAGCATCTCCAACGGCATCGTCTGGAGCGCCGACGCGCGCACCATGTACTACATCGACACGGTCAAGAACGACGTGCGCGCCTTCGACTACGACCTGGACACCGGCGCGATCGCCAACGAGCGGGTGACCTGCCGCCACGACGGGGAAGGCCACTTCGACGGCATGACGCTCGACGCCGAGGGCATGGTGTGGATCGCCATCTTCGGCGGCGGCGCGGTGAAGCGCTACAACCCGGAGACCGGCGAGCACCTGGCCACGATCGAGCTGCCGGTGACATGCGTGACCTCGTGCGCGTTCGGCGGGCCGGATCTGGATCAGCTCTACATCACCTCGGCTTCGTACCGGCTGACCGCCGCCGAGCTGGCCGGTCAGCCGCTGGCCGGGTCGCTGTTCCGGGCCGTCCCGGGCGTGCGCGGCGTGCCTGCCTTCGAGTACGCGGGGTGAGGGCCATGGCAGATCCCGTCATCACCTCCCTGGAGCTGATCGACTTCTCCTACGAGCAGCGTGAGCTGGGAACCGACTACCACATGTTTAACCAGGTATACGTGCCGGGAGCGCGCCTGCAGGCCGGCGGGACGATCCTGATGGTCCACAGCGACGCCGGCGTCTCGGGTTCCTGTGCCGGGATCCAGCCGGTGGACGTCGCGGTCATCCCTCGCCTGTGGCCGTTCCTCAAGGGCCGCAACGCGCTGGAGCGCGAGTTCATCTACGACGAGATCAAGCGCGCCCAGCGCCAGAATGCCCGCATCGGCGTCGCCCCGGTGGACATCGCGCTCTGGGACTTGGCCGGCCGGCTGCTGGACCAGCCGATCTACCGGCTGCTCGGCGGGTGGAAGCAGTCCGTGCCCTGCTATGCCTCCACCTACCACGGCGACGAGAACGGCGGCCTCGACAGCCCGCAGGCGTTCGCGGACTTCGCCGTGCAGTGCCGGGACATGGGCTACCCGGCGTTCAAGATCCACGGCTGGGGGCAGGGACCGGTGAGCCGCGAGGTGGACAACGTGCTGGCCGTGCGGCGCGCGGTCGGAGACGAGATGGACCTGATGCTCGACCCTGCCTGCGAGTTGCGCACTTTCGCGGACGCGGTCAAGGTCGGCCACGCCTGCGACGACGCCCGTTACTACTGGTACGAGGACCCGTTCCGCGACGGCGGCATCTCGCAGTTCGCGCACCGCAAGCTGCGCCAGCTCATCCGCACGCCGCTGTTGATGACCGAGCACGTGCGCACCCTGGAGCCGCACATCGACTTCGCGCTCGCCGATGCCACCGATTTCGTGCGCGGCGACGTGGGCTACGACGGCATCACCGGGGTGGTGAAGCTCGCGCACGCCGCCGAGGCGCTGGGCATCGACATCGAGTTCCACGGGCCCGGACCCGCGCAGCGGCAGTGCATGGCGGCGATCCGCAACACCAACTACTACGAGCTGGGGCTCGTGCATCCCAACGTTCCGACGGCGCGGAACGCCGGGTTGTACGCCGAATACTCGGACGCGCTCGATGCGATCGACGACCGGGGGCACGTGCCGGTGCCGACCGGCCCCGGCCTGGGCGTGGAGATCGACTGGAACTGGGTGCGCGCGCACCAGAGCGGGCGGCGCGTCCTGGACTGATCAGTAACAGGCACCCATCGGGAACCTGAAGAACACCTTCTGGCCGCGTTCGAGAAACGCGGGGGCATCCACCGGGTACTCCACGCTGCAGAGAATGCCGCGCCGGTGTTCCGCGTGGTCGACGAACCGTTTCGTCAGCGAGGCGTCTCCGTATTCCTTGGCGATGGCACGCCCGGTACGGCTGCAGCCCTTCTGCTGCAGGTACTGGATCAGCGTCGCGATGGGGGTGCGCGGAAGCTCGGCGGCGTCCGAGGGGGCGATCGCGAAATAGGTGTTGAGGGGCACTTCCGAAATGCAATAGTCAGCGCCGTCATCCCGATCGATGACGACGTTCGCGCCAAGCAGCTCGGGGGTGATCCTCTCCCCGAGACTCCGGGTCAACAAGTGACATTCGTACGAGGAGACGGCGAAGATCTGGCGCCGGTTCACGATGGCCGTGCCGGTCTCCTTGTAGAGCGGTGCTTCCCGCCCGGTGGAGGGTCTGGTGAGGCCGCGGTGACGATCCCCGGCGATGCCGCGACAGTCGACGGCGAGCCGGTCGACCTGTTGCGTGACCGAATGACCGCCGGGATTACTGGCCATGTCCTGGTTCTCATTGGGCCCAAAGACATCGCGGATGAGTCCCACTTCAGGGATGTTTGCCGCCTCCCACTTCTTCAGGTTGCTCCGTTGGGTTGCGATGAAATCCGCAAGATCGTCATGGAAGAGCATTGTCTGTCTCAATCATAGAGAGTCGAGCCATCACCGCGGTGACTGCTGCTCGGCGAGCGCGATCGCTTCTGCCTCGCCTGGGTCCAGAATCCGCGCCAGCTCTGCGATCAGTTCCGGGTCGGTAGGAGACTGCACCAGGATTCGGTTCGCTTTCAGCGCAGAAGCGAGCGCGCCCGCGCCTGGATAGCCAGACTCGATCGCGAGCTCGGTCCGCACTGCCGGTGGGATCGCGACACGTGTGAAGAGACGCGTCAGAAGATCGAGTCGCTCGACGCGTGCCAGCGCGATGAGCGGGCCGGTGTCCGCGACGATCATCGTCACAGGGCCGCGCTGATCTCGTCCTTCAGTTCCTCCGGCGGATAGTCGACCGCGGGCACCCCGGCCTCGCCGAGCAGGTTCATGAACTCCTCTGCCGTCATTCCGGCGAGCCGCGCCGCCTGCACCAGCGTCAGGTGGCGATGCTCGAATAGGCGGAGCGCCAGCGCACGGTGGACACCGAGCTCGAGCAGGCGGTCATCGAAGGGCACTGCCAGTATCGCGGGCCGTCCGTGTTTCGTGATGAGCGCCAGATGTCCATCTTCTGCTTCCTTGATGAGCTCACCGGAACGCTGCCTCAGGTCACGCATGCTGAAGACGTCAACTTCCATGGATTGTCCTCGTTGTGTACACGAATCGTAGCACGCTGCTATGCGACGATGACCGGTGAGCCGTTTCGCCGGGCGGACTGAGTGGCAGCCGGGTCAATCGTCCACTTCGGAGAGGTGGCAGCGGGCTGCCTCGGTGCCATGCGCCAGGGTGACCTCGGGACGCCACCGGAACCTGTCGAGCTCGGGACTGTCGATGCCGGTCGCCGCGTCGGCGATCAGGCGGCCCAGCACCGGCGCGAACTTGAATCCGTGGCCGCTGCCGCCGCCGGCTACGGTCAGGTTGAGCCGCTCCGGGTCGCGCGCGATCCAGAAATCCTCGTCCTGCGTGTCGGCGTACAGGCACAAGCGGGTGTACACGACGGGCGCGTCGGCCAGGGCGGGAAAGGTGTCGTGCAGAAAGCGGCGGAGACGCGTCTCCGCGCCGGGTGCCAGGTGGCGCGGAGCGTCGGGATCGATCGGTCGGCCCAGCGCGTGGGAGCCGATCTTGACCACTCCCTGTGGGTTGACCGGGAAGCCGTAGTAGCCGGTGCGAGCCACATCGGCCGTGAAGGTCGGGAACCGCTCCGCCCGGAAGAGGTCGGGGTCGGTGGGACGCAGGTGGAACACCGGGTGGCCGCTCGCGCGAATGGCGGCGGACAGCGGCTGGTGCATGCTTCCCGCCCACGCGCCGGTTGCCAGCACCACTGCGTCGGCTTCGAGCTCCTGCCCGTGCTCGGTGCACACTCCCCGGACTTGGTCGGCCTCCTCGATCAGCGCCGTCATCCGGGATCCCTCGCACACCGTGACGCCGGCCGTGCGTGCCTGGAGCGCGAGCGCGGCGACGACCGCGCCGCTCTCCGCGTAGCCGCCCTTGCGGTGGTAGAAGCCGTCCACGAAACGGCCGGTGCTCCAGGCGGGGTAGCGGCCGGTGATGGTGGCCGCGTCCATGCGCTCGGGCCGGTGGCCGCGGGTCAGGAGCATGCGGTAGCTGTCGTGCTCGAAGCCGCCGGGCGCCATGCGGTCGCGGGTGACCATCAGCACGCCGCTCTCGTGGTAGAGCGGCCCGGTGCCGTCCGCCGTCCATCGCTCGTTCCAGCGCAGCCAACCGGCGCGGGCCTCCTCCATGAGCGCCATGTAGTCCGGATCGGGGCCGTACTCCATGCGGACGACCTTGCTGATGTCGGTGCTGGCGGCCAGCGGCGCCGGGATCGGGCCGGGGTCCAGCAGGGTCACCGCGTGGCCGCGGGCGCGCAACTCGAGTGCCGCGGTGATGCCGAAGATGCCGGCGCCGACGACGATGAACCGCTCCGCCATTCCATGGCAGCATGCCACGAACGCGCCTCATCGGAGTGGGTGAGCGGAGCGAACCTCACTCGAAGAGTGATTAGTGGGAGCGGCGATGTGTTGATCGGCGGGATGTTCGTGGCGAATCGGGACGGTCTGGCCGTTCGGTCAAGGGCCGCTCGCTCAAGGGGCGCTCGCTCAAGGGGCGCTCGCTCAAGGGGCGAGCAAGCCGAGGCTCCACGAGCCGTCGTCCGCGCGGCGGAACTCCCGGCGCCGATGCATGCGATCCGGACGCTCCTCCCAGAAGACGAACCGTTCCGGGACCAGACGGAACCCTCCCCACCGCGACGGTCGCGGCACGTCGAAGTTTCGTGCGCGTTCCTCGATGGCCAGGGCGACGGTTTGGAGCGCGGCCGGATGGTCGATTCGCGTCCCCTGGCGCCACGCGGCGATAGCGATCTGCGCGTCGCGCGGCCGCTCGCGAAACGCTGCGTCGTCCTCCGCCGGCGAAGTCTCCGCGACAGAGCCGCTGACGCGTACTTGGCGGCCCAGTTCCCGCCAGTAGCCCAGCAGGACGGCGCGCGGGTTGGCGCGCAGTTGCTCGCCCTTGACGCTCTCCCGATCGGTGAAGAACACGAAGCCGTCGCGGCCGGAGTTGCGCACCATCACCATGCGGGCGTCGGGCATGCCGTCGGCGTCCGCGGTCGCCAGCGCCATCGCCTGCGGCAACACGGCGCCGGCGTTGCGCGCGTCGGCCAGCCAGCGGTCGAACAGTGCGAACGGGTCGGCAGCGGTCATCGGAGCTCGGCCCCATGATCGCCAATTGGGCCGGAAATGTCCGCTTCCAGCCGCGGCGCATGCATCGGCCGCGGAGCATGGACGAGCTGCGGCGGGCGCTGCACGGCCATGAGCGCGTCCGGGTCGTGGGATCGGCTCATTCGTTCACCGACGTGGCGGATACCGAGGGAGTGCTGATCGACCTTGCCGAGATGCCGCGCGGCCTCGACGTGGACAGCGCCGGCCGCCGCGCTCGGGTGAGCGGCGGCTGGACCTACGGGGATCTCTGCCCACGGCTGCATGAGGCCGGGTGGGCGCTCGACAACCTCGCCTCGCTGCCGCATGTCAGCGTGGCCGGCGCCTGCGCGACCGCCACGCACGGCTCGGGGCGCCGCCTCGGCTGCCTGGCCACGCAGATCGAGGAGGTCGAGCTGCTCACTGCAGACGGGGAAGTGGTGACGCTGGCGCATGGCGCCGAACGCTTCCCGGCGGCCGCGGTGAGCCTGGGCGCGTTGGGGATCGTGACCGCGCTCACGCTCCGGGTCCGGCCCGCGTTCTCGATGATCCAGCACGTCCACGAGCGCGTCCCGCTGGACGCGATCGCCGCCGAGCTGGAGGCGACCATGACGCGCGCCTACAGCGTCTGCCTGTTCACGGCTTGGGAGGACCAGCCGCATGCCGACGCCTGGGTGAAGCGAGTGGTCGCTGACGGCGCTGCGGCCACCGACGGGGAAACCGACGCTGATCCCCTGTTCGGGGTGCCGGCCGCCTCGCGCGACCGCCATCCGCAGCCGGAAGGCTCCGCCGACGCCTGCACCGAGCAGCGCACCGTTGGGCCGTGGCACGTGCGGCTGCCCCACTTCCGGCCCGACCGGACCCCCGCCTCGGGCGACGAGCTGCAGACCGAGTACTTCGTGCCGTGGGAGCACGCGTCCGCCGCAATTGCTGCGGTCAGCGCCCTGGGCGCCCACATCAGGCCGGTCCTGTTGCTGACCGAGATCCGCGCCGTTGCGGCCGACCGCCTCTGGCTGAGCCCCTTCTGCGGCCGCGATTCGCTGGCCATCCACTTCTCCTGGCGCAACGACTGGCAGGCGGTGCGGGTCGTGCTGCCGAGGCTCGAAGAGGCGCTCGCGCCGTACCGCGCGCGGCCCCACTGGGGCAAGCTGTTCACGTACCCGCGCGATTACCTGGAGCACGTCTACGGCGCGTCGATGCAGCGCTTCCGCGACGCCGCGCGGGCGCTCGACCCGCAGGGCCGGTTCCGCAACGACTTCCTGGACCGCTGGGTATTCGACGGCTGAGCCGGCAGTTCGGCCGCGTCATCCGCCCGGAGGAGGCGAGCCGTCCTCACCGGCGCGCATCGCGTTCTCGATCCACGGCCACAATATCGAGGCGTAGAACCGGGTGCCCCTCCGGTCCGTATCCCGTGTCGGCTGCTGCCGGGATGGTCATCAGGATGATGATATAGAGTCGGAGCATGGATATCCGTCAGGAGATGACGTTCGACGCCAGGAGCTATCCCGGATGGGTCTGGCCCGTTGAGGCCGACGGAATCGAGGCCGCGCCCGGCGGAGCGTGCCTGCGTTCCACGAGCGACGAGGCTGTCTCGGTAGGGGCAGGAGATGTCCACACGTGGAACGGTGACGCCATCGAGCTCACGTTCCGCCCGCAGGGCGACTCGCGCGGCACGTTGGAGTTCGGCTACTTCGGAGGGGCGGAGCGTGCCCTGGCGGTCGTGGACTTCGCTGCATCGACGCTCGCCCTGTCCACGAGCGACTGGCGTATTGGCCAACCGGTCGCCACCGTCAAGATCGACATCGCCCCGGATCGGGACCACGTGCTGCGGTTGCGCAAGACCGACGGCGGCGGGAACCTGATCGGGCTATCCGACCTGGAGCTGTTCTGGGACGGCCGAAGAGTCATTCACGAACCCGGACAGGACCTGCTCCCCGAAATGGGAGTGCGTCTGGCGGTTCGCAATCAAGCGATCCTGGCGCGCCGTTTCGCCCTCTACGGTACGCAGCCCGCCGTGCCGGAGTACCTCCACGTGGGCGGATACCAGGTCCTCAACCAGCCTTCCATCGAGAAGAACCTCCAGGCCATCTGCCGCGGAACGCGGCAGGCGTCAGAGCTGGGTATCCAGCTTCTCGTGACTCCCGAAACGAGTCTGACCGGCCTGTTTGCCGAGCACGAGGTGACGCAGGATCCCGACCCGGTCAAAGAGGCAGAGGCCAAGCTGCGGAAGTTCCTTGCCGAGCTTGCCGACGCCCCGTTCCTGGTGGTGGGGCTGCCCGTCTGGGAGCGGGATCCGGAGCACCCCGACCGCATGGTTCGCTACAACGTGTCGCGCGTCTACGACCCCGACGGCGGGATTATCGCCGACTGCGCCAAGGTCCACTCCTGCGAGGTCGATTTCTGGCACGGTCAGACCCTGAACGAGTTCGACGTGCACGGCGTGCCCGTCAGCCTCCACGTCTGTCACGACGCGCGCTACCCGGACACCTGGACGCTGCCGGTCATGTTCGGCGCCCGCCTGGTTCTCCATCCGGCCAACGGCGGGAAGGCGAGGAGCAGCGTGGACGGCCTCGAGCGCCTGGCCCACGCGGCCGTGACCTCCAGCCATGCCTTCTACCTCCACGTTAACGGTGGCGGCGGCAGCTACCTGGTGAGTCCCCACAAGTACGACAACCTGCTCGCCACGAGCCTGGAGTCGAGGCGCGACAACCCGGCGTTCCCGATGGTCGGCGAACCGGTCGAGTGCCTGCTGCACGCCAACCTGCGCATCCACGATGCGTTCGGGTACTGGCCGGTCCGTTCCTTCCGGGTGTCCGAGGCATCCGCCCGCGCCTACGCCGATCTGTACCGAGCCCGTGGGGGATCCCGGGCAACCCCGGCCGATCCATGACCAGAAGCCGCCGTGATCTTCCATGAGGATCTGCGCCTGAGCAGGCGGGCGTTGCTGGCCCGGCCAGCCGAGTCGCTGCTGCTCGCGGTGGCCGTCGCGCTGGCTGTGGCGGCGACCGTGGCCGGCGTCACGTTGGCAGCAACGGCCGCGACCATATCTGAGCGACTGCTGTCATCGACCCGCTACCGCGAGATCGCCGTCACCACGACGCCCCGGACCGCGATGGAGGCGCCGGCGCGAAAGGCAATCACCAGAAGAGTCGAGCTGAGCATCGACGATCTGGAACGAGCCCGCTCCGTGACACAGGCGGTGCTGTACGCGTACCTGGCCGAGATGGCGTTCTTCGTCGTAGAGGACGTAGGCGACCCGAGTCCACAGCAGGAACATCTGTTTGCCACGAAGGTGACGCCCGAGTTTTTCACCGCCAGGGGGCTGACCCCGGCGGCCGGCAGCGTGTTCATCCCTGCAGACATGGAGCGCGGCGAGCCGGTCATGGTGGTGGGCTCGGAGCTTGGTGCGACGCTGTTCGAGGATACGAAGGCGCTCGACCGCACGGTCGTGGCCGATCTCCGAGTCTTTCGGATCATCGGCGTGCTGGAGCGAACCGGCACGTCGGTAGACGAGGGGGCATTCATCCCGGCGGGATTCCTGAGGAAGAACTATCGGCCGTCCGGCGGGGAAACGACGGCGGCAATCGTCCGCTCAGTGGGCGACGACGGCAGGAGCCTGCGATTCACGGTGGCCGATCGTGCCATGCTCGGTGAGGCACGAGCACAGCTTGCCGGTTACTTCGACGCCACCTACGGAGAGGGCCTCGTGTACATCAGCGATCCACGGCCGGAGGCTCACGCGGTCGCCGACCGGTACCGGCGCATGTCGAGGGTCATCCAACTTGTAGCGGTGTCGGCGCTGCTGATCGCCATCCTCAACATGTCCAACATCTTCTCGAGCCGTGCCCTGCGCAGACGGCGCTCGGCCGGCATCCTCAAGGCGATGGGGGCTCCCCGCGGCCGCGTATTCACCGTCTTCTTTGTGGAGGCGCTGGTGGTAGGAGCGATCGGGAGCGGGGCCGGCATGGGGCTCGCCGCGGTGCTGACTGGAATGATGGAGCGAGAGTTCGGCGTCGGCGGCCTGAGTCCAGGCCTGATCGGAGGTGGCGTGGCCGCGGCGTGGGTCATCGTCGCGGTATGCAGCGTGCTGCCGGCCATGTCGGCGGCGCGAGCACCGGCGGCCGAAGCGATTCGCTACGAGTAGCGTGACGGGGCATCTCTGATGCGGACGGTGCGATCGGCGCTGAGCAGCCTGGGCCGGTCGCCGGTGAAGTCGGCGGTGATGCTGGCGACGGTCGGGCTGGGGGTCGCCGTCCTGATCTTTGCGTTGTCGATCAGCACGGCGTTCGGCCGCTTGGTCAGCGAACGCCTTGGGGGGAACGGGCTTGTGGTCACGGTCCGCGTAGCCGACGAAGAGGGCCGCGGCGAGTCTGTCGACAGCAATGGGATCGTCGATACGCTGCTGCACGACATCGTCGGAGCCGCGGCGGCAAGTCCGGTCGCCCCCCCGCCGATACCGAGACTCTTCGTGGTTGGGCAGACCACCTACGAGATCCGGGATGTACTCGGCGTCTGGGACGCGTACCTGGAGGTGATGCAGCTCGACGTAGTCGCGGGCAGACGCTTTGCGGCGGGATCTCGCGACGCACTGATCAGCGCGTCACTCGCCGAGATACTGTTCGGATCCCCGGTAGCGGCCCTGGGTCAGCCTCTGCAAACCGCCGAACCCCGCATGGCGGTCCGAGGAGCTTCGGACGCAGTGCTTATTCGTGGCGATTTCATGCGCCTGTATACGGTTCGAGGCGTCTTCGCCGACCCGGACGAACTGCGGCGCCGCGCCTATGGCATCGCCGACATGCTGGTCCCACTGTCAGTAGGTACACCTTTCTTGGTGTTGCGCGTGGAGGGTCGGCGTTTCGCTACCGTCGAGAGCCAAGTCCGTTCCGCGCTGGCAGCACAGCTCGGGAGTCGTACTGTCGAGGTTTGGGAAGGGCACCCATTTCGGATGGGTGGCGCGTTGGAGGAAGCCCGGTCGACCGCGCGCACCTTTTCCGTGGTGGTGAATCTGCTCGGCGCCCTGCTGCTGGCGACGGGGTGCGTGGGCATCCTGAGCCTCATGACGGTGGATGTGCTGAGGCGTTCGCGAGAGATCGCGCTGTCGCGCGCATTCGGGGCCGCGAAAGGGGTGATCGTGCGGGAATCCCTCGCCCGATCGCTGATCATGATGGGCGCATCGTCGGCGCTGGGTGTGGCGCTGAACCTGTTCCTGTCGGCGCCGCTCACCGATCTGGTGGTACCGATCTTCCAGGACGTGACAGAGGTGGAGGTGACCGGCCCGGTGATCACGCCGGCCGCGGTCGCCGTGGGCGTCGCGGCGTCGCTCGGCATCGGCGGCGTGCTGGGGACTCTGCCGGTCTTCTCCGCCCTGTCGGCACCGATCGCCGAAGGGATCCGCGACCAGTAGGACCGTAAGACCGGGATTGACCTCGGCTGGAGTGGCAGGGGCCTGGACAAGCGTCGGCAATAATGAAGCCGCATGTCGGCATATTCCCGACGTTTACGGATTGCGCGGTCATAGCAGCCGTGCTTGTCTTTGACCGTGAAGGACAGGCAGCAATTTTAGCATAGCAGGGCAGGACCTCCGGGAGGATGCCGCCGTGGGCTGACGAGACGAACCACAATCGTTTCTGGACCCGCCCCGGAAGTGGACAGCACAGGGGAGAAACACCCATGAAGAGAGCCGCCCTGGTTCCTGTCGTGCTGCTGATGGTTGGCGCGGACGCCGGACAGGTCACGTGTTCGATCGTGAAGATCTGCGCCTGAGCATCCGCTCGCTGCTCGGCCGGCCGGCCGAGTCTCTGTTGCTCGTCGTGGGAGCGACCGTCGTCGTCGCAGCGACGGTGGTCGGCGTCACCTTGGCAGCCACGGCGTCAGCGACGCTGGAGCAAGTGCTGTCATCGCGCTACTTCCGCGAGATCGTCGTCACCGGGACGGTCCGAAGCTGGGACGCCCCGGCGTGGAAGACCCTCCCCAGCAACGTGGAGCTGAGCATCGAAGACCTGGAGCGAGCTCGCTCCACGACGCAGGCGGTGCAGTACGCCTACCTGAACGAATGGAGCGGCTTCCATCTCAAGGCGGCCGGCGGTGTAGCCCCACAGCACGAGCATGTCGATGGGAGGAGAGTGACTCCCGAGTTCTTCGCGGCCAGCGAGCTGGCGGCCGCGCACGGCAGCCTGTTCACCGCTGACGACATGGCCCGCGGCGAGCCCGTCATGGTCGTGGGGGCGAAACTTGGCGCGACGCTGTTCGAGGACGGAGTGGCGCTGGGTCGCACCGTGGTTGCGGATCTGCAGAGCTACCGCATCATCGGCGTGCTGGAACGGAGTTACACACACGCTGACGAGCTGGCGTTCGTTCCGGCGGGTGCCCTGCGGGAGAATTACGATTCCTCCGGCGAAAGCATCGTCTCTTACGGTGGCGATGTGGCCTCCCTGCATTTCACGGTTGCCGACCCCGCCCTGCTGGATGATGCGCTCGCACAGCTTGACGCGTACTTCGATGCCGTCTACGGAGACGATCTCCTGGACATCGCCGATCCGCGGGCGATCGCCCGGGAGATTTCGGGCGCCTACGGGCAGATCGTGAAGGTCATACTCTTCATGGCGGTATCGGCGCTGCTGATCGCCGCGCTGAACCTGTCGGCCATCTTTGCCAACCGGGCGCTTCGCAGGAGGCGTTCGGTCGGCATCCTCAAGGCGATGGGCGCGGCCCGCACGCGGGTATGCGCCGTCCTCCTGCTGGATGCGCTCGCGGTAGGGGCGATCGGGAGCGCGGTCGGCGTCGGCGGCCTTGCGGTGCTGGCGCGCCTGCTGGAGCGGGCGGGCCCTTCACGGGAGCTCGGCGTCTCGGGCTTCGATCCGGCCCCGGTCGTCGTGGGCGTGGTGGCGTCATGGATCATCGTCGCCGCCTGCAGCGCGCTGCCGGCCGTCGCGGCGGCGCGAGCACCGGCGGCGGACGCGATCCGCTACGAGTAGGCGATGCGCACGTTGCGGTCGGCGCTGACCAGCCTGGGGCGGTCGCCGGTCAAGTCGTCGGCAATGCTGGCGACGGTCGGGCTGGGCATCGCCGTGTTGATCTTCGCGCTGTCGATCAGCATCGCCACCGCCCGCCTGGTGGACGAACGGCTGGGAAGCGACGAGATCGTGGTCACCGTCCGGGTCACGGTCACGTCGGCCACCGGCGGGAGGCTCCCGAGCAGCCCTTCCGAGTACCGCGGGAAGGTGACCGATGCGCTCTCCCGTGACATCGCCGGCGCCGTGGCGGTGAGCCCGACCGAGTTCGGTCCCCTGTCATCGTTCATGGTCGGACAGGACACCTACCAGGTCCGGAGCGTGATCGGAGCATCCGAAGCGTACCTGGACGTGATGCGGCTGGAACTGATCGCGGGCAGGGAACCGGCCGCCGGAACTCACGACGCCCTGATCAGCGAATCGCTGGCGGATGTGCTGTTCGGATCGCCGGTCGCGGCGCTGGGGCAGCCGATGCAGACGGCGAAGCCTCGACTGAAGATCCGAGGTGACGCTGCCGCAGACTTCATCCGAAGGGATATGCCTGCGGCCCTGTATACCGTGCGGGGAGTCTTTGCCGACCCCGACGAGTTGCGGCGCCGCGTCTACGGCATCACCGACATGCTGGTCCCGCTCAGGCTTGGCCCGGGCGACCGAAACTGGAGGCTTCTGACGCTTGAGTTCGTGGTGCGCGTGACAGGTGGCCGCCTCGCGACCGTCGAGAGCCAGGTGCGCTCCGCGCTGGCGGCGCAGTTCGGCGAGGATCTGACCGTGGAGGTGTGGGAAGGGGGGACGGGCATGGGCTTCCAGTTGGAGTCGCTGCGGTCGACCGTGCGGATCTTCTCCCTGGTGGTGAACCTGCTCGGCGTCCTCCTCATGGCGATCGGGAGCGTGGGCCTCCTCAGCATCATGGCGGTGGAGGTGCTGAGCCGTTCGCGGCAGGTCGCGCTGTCCCGTGCCTTCGGCGCCACGAGAGTCATGATCGTACGCGAGTTCCTCGCACGATCGCTCATCATGGTGGGCGCGGCGTCCGTGCTCGGCGTCGCGCTGAGCCTGTTCCTGTCGGCGCCGCTCACCGATCTGGTGATGCCGGTGTTCCGCAGCATGACGGGGGTTGAGCTGACCGGCCCGGTGATCACGCCGGCTGCGGTCGTCCCGGGCGTCGCGGCATCGCTCGGCATCGGTGGACTGCTGGGGACGCTGCCGGTCTTCTCCGCACTGTCGGCACCCATCGCCGAAGGGATCCGCGACTAGCCCGACGTCATTTTTCGTGTTCTTGACGCAGCCCTCATCGCATTCATACAATTACATGTAATCTCATGTTGAACGAAGGGTGGATCGATGGCCAAGGATAACGCGAACGCCGACGCGAATGACAAGGCGCACGGGAAGCGTCCCCGCGTCTTCCGAGTCGAGTTGAACCGGATTGCCGAAGAGCTCGAGGAGGCCGGCGTCACGGGACTCCCCAAGAGCGCGCTCGCCGCGATGTTCGAGGGTATCGACGAGACGGTCGAATCGGTTCGCGGCAAGCGGTCGAACGTCGTGATGGTCAGAGTCAGCCAGGACAGCCTGGAGCGGCTGGACGACCTGGTCGAATGCGGGCTGACGCGCAGCCGTTCGGAGGCGGCGGCATTCCTCATTGCGGAGGGGGTCAAGGCACGAACGGACCTGTTCGACAAGATTGCCGACCAGACACGGTTGATCCGCCAGGCGAAGGAACGGTTGAAAGAGCTCCTCAAGGACGAGGAGCTGCCGCGCAAAGACGGCGACGCGACGGTGATCATCGCAGACGCCAAGCACGTCCAGTGATCTTGCGCGAGGACCTGCGCATGAGCATGCGCGCGCTGCTCGGCCGGCCGGCCGAGTCGCTGCTGCTGGCGCTCGGCGTGGCGCTGGCGGTCGGGGCCACGGCGGCCGGCGTCACGCTGGCCGGCACGACGCGGGCGCAGTCCGAGGCGCTGCTGGCATCGCCTCGCTACCGGGAAATCGTGGTTTCCACCCGCGCGGAGACGTCCACCATGGTGCTGCCGGCGCGGGTACGCGGCGCCGACGGCCTGGTGCTCGGCGTCGACGACCTGGAACGCGCGCGTTCGGTGGCCCAGGCAGTCCAGTATGCGTACCTGTCCAATCCGACCGGGTTCCTGCTGGGCGAGATTCCGCTTCCCAGCGGTCTGTCGAAGTCCACGGCCGGGCCAGTCGGAGGGTCGGCGTCGTCAGCCGGGCCGGCCGGCATGGCCGGTTCGGTGCAGGTATTCGTCCTGCCGGGCGATGCCACCGAGTCCGGTTCGGGGTCACGCCCCGACTCGCCGGGTGCCGCTGAAGCTGCCGGGACGGCCTTCGCGGAGGCCAAGGGGGCGAAGGAGTTGCCGGCGGTTTCCGGCGACGATGTGAAGGAGATCGTGTCCGCCAAGGGACTGGCCGACATCGCCCAGTCGCTGGTGCAGGCACCTGACGGCCCGCAGCCGCAACTGGAGTTCCTGCACGGATTGGAGGTCACCCCCGAGTTCTTCGTGGCGCGGGGTCTCGACGCCGCGGCCGGCAGCCTGTTCACCGATGAGGACATGCGCCGCGGCGAACCGGTGCTGGTGCTGGGCTCGCAGCTCGGCGGGACCCTGTTCGAGGACGGGGTGTCTCTGGACCGGCAGGTCCTGTCGCTGAACCGACTCTACCGCGTCGTGGGAGTCCTTTCCCCGACCGGCACGGAAGTGGACGAGCAGGCATTCACGCCGGCGCCACAGGCCGCGGGTCGAGTCGAGGGGTTCGGCCTCAAGACTGCGACCACGGACACCAGCCTGCGATTCACGGTCGCCGACCCCGCCCATCTGGATGAGGCGCGTGCGCAGCTTGCCAGTCATTTCGATGCCGCGTATGGAGACGGCGCGGTGTCGATCAGCATCCCGCGGGCCGAGGCGCAGTCGACGGCCGACCGCTACCGGCGCCTGGTCGCGATCATCCTGTTTCTGGCGCTGTCGGCGCTGACGATCGCGGCGGTCAACATGACCAACATCTTCTACGGCCGTGCCGTCCGCAGACAGCGCTCGGCCGGCATTCTGAAGGCCGTGGGGGCCAGCATGGGGCAGGTGTTCGCCGTGTTCTTCCTGGAGGCGCTCATCGTCGGCGCGGTCGGCGTCGCCGCCGGTCTGGGGCTGGCGGCCTTGCTGTCCGGCCTGATGGAGCAGACGATCGGCTTCGGCGCATTGCACGCCGGACTGGTTATCGCCGGCGTCGCCGCCGCCTGGACCATCGTCGCCGCCTGCAACGTGCTGCCGGCCGTCGCCGCGGCACGGATACCGGCGGCGGACGCGATCCGCTACGAGTAGGCGGCGCCCCATGCAGACGCTCCGGTCGGTCCTGAACAGCCTGGCCCGTTCTCCGTTCAAATCGTCCATCACGCTGGCGACGGTGGGACTGGGCGTGGGCGTCCTGATCTTCGCGCTGTCGATCTCGACCGCCTTCACCCGGCTGATCGCGGAGAACCTGGAACGGAACGGGCGCGTGGTGATGGTCGCCAACGCGCGCTGGGATGAGGCTGGGGCGCTGGAGTCCGTCAAGCCGTTCCAGTTCGACGGCCGTGCGCCGGATGCGCTCCTGCACGGCGTGGTGGGCGCACGGTCGGCGAGCCCGGTGACGCCGACGGGCTGGACGGATTTCGAGGCGGAGGGCGCCACGTACCAGATCCGCAACGTGCTGGGGGTCGGCGAATCCTACCTGGACGTGATGGGGCTCGATCTCCTCATCGGATCGCCGATCACCGCGGCGATGCTGGCGACCGGCGAACGCCACGCACTCCTCAGCGCCACGCTGGCCGAGCTGTTGTTCGGGTCGCCGGCCGACGCGATCGGTCGGACCATCCGGCCACCGATGCCCGAGGTCTCGATTCAGGGCGGAGGGGATTTACCGGACGGCGCGCTGGACATGCTGCGGGACCTCCTGTCGCCGTCGTTCACGGTGGGCGGCGTGTTCGCCGACCCGAGCGAGCTGCAGCGCCGCGCCTACGGCATCGCCGACATGCTGGTGCCGGCGACCGCGACAGTGCCCGGCAAGGCGGTGGACTTCATGGACGGATTCCTGATGTCGCGCCTCGCGCTGCTCGTCGAGGGCGGCGGATTCGACACCATCGAGAGTCAGGTACGCGCCGCGCTGGCGCAGCAGTACAGCGATGACGTGGCGGTGGTGGTGTGGGAAGGGCAGCCGGCCGGCGGGAGCGCCGACCTGGAGGAGGCTCGCTCGACCGTGCGGACCTTCTCGCTGGTGGTGAACCTGCTCGGCTTCGTCCTGCTGGTGACCGGCTGCGTCGGGATCCTCAGCATCATGCTGGTGGAGGTGCTGGGCCGGACGCGCCAGATCGCCATCGCCCGCGCGTTCGGAGCCACGAAAGGGACGATGCTCCGCGAGTTCCTGGCCCGATCGCTGGTCCTGGTGGGCGGCGCCTGCGCGATCGGCGTCGCCCTGAGCCTGTTCCTGTCCGGTCCGCTCACCGGCTTGGTGATGCCGATCTTCCGCGGCGTGACGGAGGCCGATCTCGGCGGCACCGTCGTCTCGGCGGGGGGCGTCCTGGTCGGAGTTGCCGCCGCGCTGGGCGTGGGCGGCCTGATGGGAGTCCTGCCGCTGTTCTCGGCGCTGGCGACGCCGATCGCGGAAGGGATCCGCGACTGACTTACCGGCTGCGGTCGAGCACGTAGGTCATCAACGACGGGATGCCGGCGACCCAGACGACCGGCGGAAGCTGCCCCGGCGGGCTCCAAATATAGCCCAGCCGATGCAACGCTTCGCGCGCCGCCAGCCGGTCGGCGGGGTCGGCACCGGTCGTCGCGAGGGCTGTGTCGATGGCGTGATCGGAAGCGGCGGCGCCGGTGCCGGCCTGGAACAGCGGCGCCACCGCTGCGGACGCGGGCAGCAGGCCGCGGGCCTCCAGTTCGCGGTAGCGATCCTGATAGTAGTCCGTGACTCTGGCCGTCACGTCAGGCCGCGCGGCGTCCGCGTGAGCGGCGGTGAGCCGGGGCGCGCCGGTGGCCAGATGCCGCTTCCACAGGACTTCGCCCCAGAGTTGGATGAAGTACGGATAACGCTGGCTCTCCTCGACGACGGTGGTGAGCGCGTCGGGGGCAATGCTCACACCGTGGGCCGCCAGCGGCTCGACCAGGGCGGCACGGCCGGCCGCGTCGCTCAGCAGACCGATGCCAAGCCGTCCCTTGCCCAACCGGCTCCAGAACGAGGCGTTCATCGTGCCGAGGCGCTCCGGCAAACCCGGCGTGCCGGCCAACACCAGCAGGAACGGCGCCTCGTCGCGCACCTGTTGGCTGGCGTTGAGCAGCATGCGGCCCACCTCCAGGTCCAGCGTATGCGCCTCGTCGAGCAGTACGGCGAGCGGCTTCCTGCGGCAGCGAGTTGTCAGTTCTTCCCGCAGGTTCCTCGCGTTCCCGGACGGCGGCGCCCATTCAACGGAGCCGACGGCCGCCACTCCCACCTTCCGGGGCAGCAGCTTCGCCATCGCCGACGGGGGCGCCAGCATGTCGAGCAGCGCGTTCGGGGTGGGAACGTCGCTCGGGGTCAGGGTCGCCACGTCCACGTCCGCTTCGTGCTCGCGGCAGGCGCGCTTGAACCAGTTGAGCAGCACGGTCTTGCCGTTGCCGCGCGGCCCCATCAGGGCGACGTCGTGCGGCGGGGAGGTGCCGCCGAGCAGATCCGCCAGGCACTGGGTCAGCACCGCCTGCTCACGCTCGCGCCCGGTGAGCGCCGGCGGAGTGGCGCCCGTCCCGGGGGTAAAGACGCGCTGCACCGTCGCCGTCATGCCGACAAAACGTATACCTGCGCCCCGCCACCGGCAATCGAGGGCGCCGGACCCTGTCATCTCGCGGAGGGGTGTGCTTGGTTGCCGCCGCGCTGGGCGTGGGCGGCCTGATGGGTGTCCTGCCGGTGTTCTCGGCGCTGGCGACGCCGATCGCGGAAGGGATCCGCGACTGAATTACCGGGTCCGGTCGAGCACGTAGGTCATCAACGACGGGATGCCGGCGACCCACACCGGCTGCAATTGGCCCGGCGGGCTCCAGAGGTAGCCCAGCCGGTTCAGTCCCTCGCGTGCCGCCATCCGCCCCGTGGCGTCGGCACCGGTCTCCATGAGGGCGGCGTCGATGGCGTGATCGGAAGCGGTGGCGCCGGCGCCGGCCTGGAACAGCGGCGCCGTGGCGATGGCTGCGGGCACCAGGCCGCGGATCTCCAACTCCCGATACCGATCCTGATAGTAGTCCGCAACCCGGGCGGCCACGTCGGGCCGCGCCGCGTCCGCGTGGGCGGCGGTCAGCGTGGTAGCGCCGGTGGCCAGGCGCTGGTCCCACAGGGCCTCGCCCCAGAGTTGGACGAAGTAGGGATAGCGCTGACTCTCCTCCTCGACCGTGGCGAGGGCGTCGGCGTCGATACCCACGCCGTGGGTCGCCAGCGGCTTGACCAAGGCGGCGCGGGTGGCCGCGACGCTCAGCAGGCCGATGCCCAGCCGCCCCTTGCCCAGGCGGCTCCAGAAGGACACGTTCATGGTGGCGAGATGTGCCGGCAGACCCGGCGTGCCAGCCAGCACCAGCAGGAACGGCGCCCTGGCACGTACCTGCTGACTGGCGTTGAGCAGCGTGCGCCCCACCTCCAGGTCCAACGTGTGCGCCTCGTCGAGCAACACCGCCAGCGGCTTCCTGCGGCAGCGGGCGGTCAATTCCTCCCGCAGGTTCCGCGCGCCCCCGGACGGCGGCGCCCATTCGACCGAGCCGACCGCCGTCACGCCTACTTTCCGGGGCAGCAGCTTCGCCATCGCCGACGGCGGCGCCAGCACGTCGAGCAGCGCGTTCCGGGTGGGGATGTCGCTCGGGGTCAGGGGCAGCACGCCCACGTCCGCTTCGTGGTCGCGGCAGGCATGCTCGAACCAGTTGAGCAGCACGGTCTTGCCGTTGCCGCGCGGGCCCATCAGGGCGACGTTGTGCGGCGGGGAGGCGCCGCCGAGCAGGTCCGCCAGGCACTGGGTCAGCACCGCCTCCTCCCGCTCTCGCCCGGTGAGGGCCGGCGGGGTCGCTCCGTCACCGGGGGTAAAGACGCGCTGCACCGTCGCCGTCATGCCGACAAAAAACGTATACCGGCGCCCCGCCGCCGGCAATCGAGGGCGCCGGGGCTGGACGCCGGGCGCACGTGGCCGTCTACTATTGCATGCAGGAGGACGGCCACGACTGCGTCCCAGGACCGAAGCATATGAAGATCACCGCGGTTCGCGTGCTGCACGTCGACCGCTACCTGTACGCCCTCGTCGACACCGACGCCGGCATCACCGGCTTGGGCGAGTCGGGCACCTGGGGCTACCTGGAGGCGTCAGGCGCCGTGATCGAGCGCTGGCGGGAGTACCTGGTCGGGCAGGATCCGCTGCGCATCGAGCACCACTGGCAGTACCTGTATCGATCCATGCACTTCCGCGGAGCGGCTGTCATGGGTGCGCTCTCGGCCATCGACATCGCCCTCTGGGACATCGCCGGCAAGCACTTCGGCGTGCCCGTGCACCAGCTTCTCGGCGGGCGCTGCCGGGACCGGACACGGGTCTACTATCACGTGTTCGGAGAGACGAGGGAGGAGCTGGTCAGCGCCTGCGTCGCCGCCAAGGAGCGCGGCTTCACCGCCGTCGGCCACCTGTCGCCTTTCTACGACGTGCCGCGGGAGAAGCCGTACGCGCCGGGGACGCACGCCGCCAAGATGGCCGACGCCATCGAGACCGTGGCGCGCTGCCGGGAAGCCGTCGGCAACCAAGTCGACCTGTGCGTGGAGATCCATCGCCGCCTGACGCCCTCGGAGGCGGTCGTGTTCGCGGACGCCATCGAGGGCTACCACCCGATGTTCTACGAGGACCCGGTCACGCCCGACAACCTGGACGAGATGGTGGAGGTGGCGCGCCGCGTCAACATCCCCATCGCCACCGGTGAGCGGCTGCACAGCATCTGGGAGTTCCAGGCGCTGCTGCAGCGCGGCGCCGTGCAGTTCGCGCGGGTGGACGTGTGCATGGTCGGCGGCATCAGCCACGCCCGCAAGATCGCCGCGCTGGCCGAGGCGTTCCACGTGCAGGTGGTGCCGCACAATCCGCTGAGTCCGGTCAGCACCGCCGTGTGCGTGCAGCTTGCCGCCTCGATCCCGAACTTCGCCATCCAGGAGCTGCCGACCAGCGAGGAAGAGTCTCCGAAACGTGACATCGTCACGCAGCCGCTTACCGTGCGCGACGGCTACCTGCTGGTTCCCGACGGCCCCGGCATCGGCATCGACCTGGCGCCGGGCGCCGAGCGGATTCCGCCGCGCCCGCGTCCGTTCGTGACCCGCTTGCACGAAGACGGATCGGTCGTCGACGATTGAGGACACCATGGACACCCGCAACACCAACGAACGCAGCGAGGTCGCCGGCGCACGGCGGCCCGACGCCGACTGGAGCACCTTGACCGCCGGCGAGCGCATCCGCCACCTGGAGCTGGAAGGGTACCTGGTCCTGCCCGATCTGTTGACGACGGAGCAGATCGACGCCATCGGCGCGGAGGTGGCCGAGTTGCCGCTCACCGCCACCGACTACTCGCCGCACAAGAAGGCTGCCGACGACCTGCTGGGCCACGATCTGCCGCGGACGATGGAGACGATCGCGCTGCCGGCCACGGTCGCGTTCCTGGAGCGCCTGTTCGGGGACGAGGTGCTGTTCACCTCCATCGCCTATCAGCTCTGCGAGCCCGGCCATCCCGGCATCGCCATCCACACCGACGCGCAGCCGTACGGCTCGCGCATCTTCGGCAGTCTGGCGAGCTCGCCGGTGCTGATGCGCGTGCTCTACTACCTTGACGACCTGACCCCGGAGTGCTCGCCCTTCAAGGTGGTGCCGCGCTCGCACCTGTCCGTGCACGTCGACGCCAACCCCTACAACCGCTTCCTCCGCCACGACGAGGAGGTAATGGTGACCTGCGCCGCGGGCTCCGCGGTGGTCATCAACCAGAAGGTGTTCCACGGCAATTTCCCCAACTTCTCCGACCGCGACCGACGCATGCTGGCGATCGCCTACCGGCCGGCCTGGGCCGGACCGGTGACGGAGGTCGACCCGTGGGACACGGACAAGCTGGCGATGCTCCCGGAGGCGGCGCGGCCCTTCATCCGCGACCCCAACACGCGGCGCATCGACTACGACGTCCCGAACCGTCCCGACGACCTGGACCGGAGCAGCGCCGGTATTGCGCCGTCACGCTGGAACGCGGTCGTGTAGCTCCCGACCGGCGCCATCCGCGGCAGGTAGCCGTCAATCGGTTCTACGTTTAAAGTCTATATATTAATCGTTATCATTGATAGAGACCGTTTTTTGGAACCATGAAAGCTTCAAGATCTCAGCAGGCCCTGCCGTTGAGCGTGCGCCGCGCCCTGCGCAAACTGGGCACGGACCTCTCCGCTGCTCGCAGGCGAAGACGGATATCGGCAGCGCTCATGGCCGAGCGCGCGTTCATCAGCCGCTCGACGCTCGTTCGGGTCGAGAAGGGCGATCCCGGCGTGTCCCTTGGCATCTACGCATCGGTGCTCTTCGTCCTGGGGATGGCGGACCGGCTCGGTGACCTGGCGGACGTGGCTCGCGATCCGGTAGGGCTGAACCTGGAGGAAGAACGATTGCCGCGGCGTATCCGTGCGGCGCGGTCGACATCGGCGGGCTCCGGGCATGGAACGTGAGATTCTGGTCTTCATCGAGCTGGCCGGCGAGACCGTTCCCGTAGGCACGCTCTGGGCGCGGTCGCGCGGCGTCAGGCAGACGGCCTCCTTCGAGTACGATCGGTCGTGGCTGGCACGCCGGGATGCTTTCGGCATCGATCCCGTGCTCCCGCCGGCACCCGGCCCGTTCCACATCGATCGGCCCTTGTTCAACGCCTTCACCGACCCCGCACCTGACCGCTGGGGACAGTTGCTCCTGCGGCGTAACGAGCGCAGGACGGCGCAGGGCGAAGGGCGTCAGCCGAGAACGCTGCAGGCGATCGACGTTCTGACTCTGGTCGACGACGGAACCCGGCTCGGCGCGCTCCGCTTCAAGGACGCTGCCGGCGGTCTGTTCCTCACCTCCACCGGCAGGCAGGTGCCGCCGCTGGTCGATCTGCCGCGGCTGCTCGCCGCAACGACACGCGTGATCGACGACCGGGAGACCGACGAGGACCTGCGATTGATCCTGGCGCCCGGAACCTCGCTCGGCGGCGCACGTCCCAAGGCGACGGTGCGCGACAGCGATGGCCGTCTGTCGATCGCCAAGTTTCCGCATAGGGACGACGAGTGGCCGGTGATCCGCTGGGAAGCGGCGACCACGGCGCTCGCCCGGTCGGCAGGGGTGGAGGTCGCGCCGTTCCAACTCCGCCAGGCTGCGAACCGTGAGGTCTTCACCGCCCGACGCTTCGACCGCCGGGACGGCCGACGTGTCCCATTCATGTCGGCGCTCACCGCAATCGAAGCGTCCGACAGTGACACGCGAAGCTATCTGGAAATCGTCGAATTCCTGCGGCGAGAGGGTGCCGCGGTGAACCACGACCTGCATCAGCTCTGGCGCAGGATCGTGTTCAACATCTTGGTATCCAACACCGACGACCACCTGCGCAACCACGGCTCCTGCGAGCATCTGAGGGATGGAGGCTGTCGCCCGCGTACGACCTCAACCCCATGCCGGTCGACGTGAGGCCGAGGATTCATGCGCTCGCGATCGACGAGTTTGACGGTACCGCGTCGCTCGACACGGCCGTGGCAATCACGCCCATGTTCGGCATTGCCGAACGGGAGGCGCGTACGATCGTCGCGGAAGTGGGACGTGCGGTAAGCGGATGGAGGGAGGCCGCATCTCGCCTTGGCATCAAGCCGGACGAGATCGATCGCATGGCCAGCGCGTTCGATCACGAGGACCTGCGGGCGGCGACAGCGTAGCGGGCGGGAGCCACCCGTTGCCCGCCGCCGAGGGGCGTGCTATGCGTCCCCCATGCATCCGTTCACCCAACACGACGTCCCCGACGGCGCCGCGGCCGTTCACTGGTTCGAGCAGAGCAGCTTCGCGGTCCGCGATGACGCGGGCACCCTGGTTCTGGTCGATCCCTATTCGCCACACGATCGCCCCGCAGACCGCTTCATCCACGCGGAACCTCCCATGGACGAGGCCGAGTGGCCGGCCCGTTTCGTGCTCCTCACGCATGCGCACGGCGACCACACCGATCCCGAAACCCTGGGAAGACTGCACGCGGCCGCGCCGGACGCCCGCTATGTGGGCTCGCGCGAGTCGATCGAACAGATCGTCGCGGAGACGCCCGTTACCCCCGCGCAATGCACGGCGGTCACTGCCGGTGACCGCGTGCAGATCGGCACCATGGCGCTGAACGTCGTCTACGCGAAGCCGCCGGACGGCGACCCGGACGCCGGCATCGCGCCACCCGACACGCCCCATCTGGGCTACGTGGTCTCCGCGGGCCGGCACCGGCTCTACTTCACCGGCGATCCGATCAACACCTTCGCCGAGCACGAGTCGCTGACGGGTCCGGTCGCAGCGCTCGCACCCACGGTGGGGTTCATGACCAACCATCCCACGGAAGGGGAGTTTCCGTTCTTCGACGGCTGCGTGCGCATGGCGACGCGCTGCGGCGTCTCCATCGCGTGCCCGGCGCACTACGCGTGCTTCGTGACGCGCGACTACGACCCCGCCGCATGGGCGGCCGCCTTCGCGGCGGAAGGACCGGCGACCCGCATCATCCCGCGCAACTCGCACGTCGTCTTCGCGGGGTGACCGCGCAGGCGGCGCTGGTCCGGGAGGCACTGTCGGACGGCCGACTGCGCCTCCCGTCGCCCGCGGTGCCCAGCTTCGTCGACTTGGTGAACGCCATGCACCGGGGAGCCGGTGTGCCGGTTGCATCCACCCCGCACGGCGACGAGATCGCAAAGCACCTGTTCGACCGCGATCACCTGGTGATCGTGCTGGTGGACGGCATGGGCATGGCGGCGCTCGACGATCCGGCGTGCGCCGACTTCCGCGACCGTGTGCGCATGGAGCTCGACTCCGTGTTTCCGGCGACGACCGCCTGCGCGATCACCACCGTCGCGACCGGTCTGTGGCCGGGGCGCCACGGTGTCCCGGGATGGTACGCCTATCTGCAGGAACGCGATCTGTCCGTGACGGTGCTGCCGTACACCGAACGCCACTCCGGTCGCGCGCTCAGCCGATTCGGCGTGGAGCTGGGCGACCTCTGGCCCGAGCCGTCCCGGTTCGCGGAGGTGACCGCGTACATGGAGATCCACATGCCCGCGCGCTACGTGCGCAGCACCTTCAACCGCTACCTGAGCGGTCGTTGCCGGGCACGCGGCTACCGGTCGCTGCGGCAGGCCGCGCGCCGGATCCGGCGGCGTTCACGGCGGCTGCAGCGCCGCGGGCTGCGCGCGGCGACCTTCTGGTACATCCCCGACTACGACACCCTGTGCCATGACCATGGCGTTGCCAGCGCGCAGGCGCGCGGCGTCCTGAGAGACATCCAGGGCATGCTGCTGGAGCTGGCCGCGGCGCTGCCCGACGGGGCTCGCATGGCGCTCATGGCCGATCACGGCCTGATCGATCTGAACCGGGATCAGAAGGTGGCGATCTTCGACGGCGACCCGGTGCTGGACTGCCTGCGCACCGTGCCCAGCGGGGAAGGGCGCACGCCCCACTTCCACGTGCGGCCGGGCAGGGGCCCGGAGCTGGTCGCGCGCTTGGCCGACCGGTGCGGCGACCGGATGGCCGTGCTCAGTCTGGACGAAGCGGAGGACATGCGGCTGTTCGGGCCGGAGCCGCTGAGCGACCAGGCGCGGCGGCGCTTCGGCGACTACGTCGGCGTGACGCTGGAACCCCTCAGCGTGGGCTACTACCGGTCCAAGGACTCCTTCGGGCTGAAGAACGTCGGCATCCACGGCGGCATGAGCCCTGACGAGGTACGCACTCCTCTGATCGTGCTGTAATGTATACATACTCGAGCCTCGCGGGCATGAGACACCTCCACAGGTTCGCGGGCAATCCCCTCGACCGCGGCGAGCAGGAGCGCCGGGACGAGGCGTGGATCGACACCGCGGCCGGCGACGAAAGCAGCAGGTTTCTGCCGTTCCGGAAGCTCGACGTCCTGGTGGCCGATCAGCCGCAACCGCGGCTGGGGTGGCTCCGCACCGATCAGCTCCGTTCGCTGGCGCCGGACGCCCGGCCGTTGCTGCTGGGCATGCTGGAGGGCGTCGCCCACTTCGCCGTGGACCTGTCCGACTGCGCGGCTGCCGTGTCCTGGGCGGAAGGGCAGGATCCGCCCTGGCGCTTCGAGGACTGCCGCGCGGCGGGGACGGTACTGGCGTCCGCGGAGACCGGCATCCTGGCGCAGGCGAGGTCGAACCTCGACTGGCATGCCCGGCACGGTTTCTGCTCAGTGTGCGGCCACCCCACCGAAAGCAAGCGCGGCGGCCAAGTTCGGGAGTGCCAGTCCTGCAGCGCCCAGCACTTCCCGCGCACCGATCCGGTGGTGATCACCGTGGTCGCCGACGCCGCCACCGACCGCTGCCTGCTCGGCCAGTCGCGCGGGCGCCTGTCGCGCATGCGCATGTACTCCGCGCTGGCCGGGTTCGTGGATCAGGGCGAGTCGATCGAGGAGGCGGTGGCCCGCGAGGTGATGGAGGAAGCCGGCGTCGCCGTGAGGAACGTCCGGTACCACTCCTCACAGCCGTGGCCGTTTCCGTGCTCGTTGATGATCGGCTGTCTGGCCGAGGCCGCCACCACGACGATCCGCAAGGATGACGAGGAGATGTCCGATGTCCGCTGGTTCGACCGGCAGGAGGTGTTGCTGGCGCTTGAGGAGAAGAGCGAGCGGCTGTCAGTTCCCGGCCCTATCGCCATCGCCCACCACCTGATCAAGGCCTGGGCCACCCGCGAGCAGTTGTGACCCGGATCTTGCTGGCTGCGCCGGCGAGAAGGCACGTATGATGACCCATGGCCGAGAGAAGCGCCGACTGACCAATGCCGCGATCTGTCATTCGCAAGCAATCCTTCGGCTCTGTGAAGGTGTTCTGGCTGGACCGGAACCTGCTGAAGAGCCGGATCAGGCAGGCGGTGAGGAACTTGAGCCTCCAGCATGAGGAGGTGGTGCAGGTCGTGCTGTTCGGATCGGTCGCTTCCGACCGCGCCGTCCCGTCGAGCGACGCCGACATCCTCGTGGTGGTGAGAGACTCCGACACGCCGTTTCTCGACCGCGCCGCACTCTTCCGGGACTACTTCAGCGACATCGGCGTAGGGGTCGACCTCTTCGTATACACCCGGCAGGAAGTCTGCGGAAGCACCATTCCCGTGGCCGCCACCGCGCTCCGTACCGGGATCGAGCTGTACCGGGCCGCATAGCCGGGCGGCCCCTCGGGGCGCTACGAACGCGGCGCCGGCAGGCGGTAGGCGGCGATGGCGTTCTCCCGGAAGACACGTGACTGAGCCTCGGCGCCGTGCCGTTCCACGTAACCCTGCGCGAGCGCGAACACCGTCGCATAGGGGCCGCCCCTGCGGCAGACCGGCCAGTTGCTGGCGTACAGCAGGCGCTCGGCGCCGAAGCGCTCCCAGAGCGCGTCCAGGGTGGGCTCGTAGAAGCGCACGTCGGCCGGTGACGGCTTGGTGACGGCGTTCTCCACCAGGCCGGAGATCTTGCAGTACACGTGCGGTGCGCGGGCGAGCACGGCCATGCCGTCGCACCAGGCGGGGTCGGGTGCCGATCCGTCGATCGGTACCTGGCCGACGTGGTCGATCACGACGTGCGCCTCGGGCACGGCGTCACACAGGTCGATCAGTGCCGGAAGCTCCGGGGCTCCCGGAACCACGTCCAGGGTCAGCTCGCGGGCAGCCAGCTCGCGCACGGTGTCCACCAGCATCGCGCGGCCCCGTCCGGTGAGCGCGTCGTTGCCCAGGCGGATCCCGCGGAACAGCGGATGCACGCGGAACCGGTCGAGATGTCTGCGGAAGTCGGCGTCGTCGTTGCGAAGGTTGCCCACGAACCCCGCGATCGCGGTGTGCCCGGTGAGCTCCGCGTCGTCGGCGAGGTCCAGGATCCACTGGTTGTCCTCCAGCCAGGAGCTGGCCTCCACCACGACCGTGTGGGTCACGCCATGGCTGGCTGCCGCCTCCAGGAAATGCTCGGGAAGGGTGGTGCGATACAGGTCGGGATTGTCGGAAGGCGGCCACGGCACGCCTTGCGGCCGATGGGGATCGAAGAAGTGGGTGTGGGTGTCGATGATCTGATCCATGCGCTGACGATGCGCGACGCATGGCTGCGCTGGCAACCCGACGGAGATGCGGCTTTCCGAGGCCGGGCGCCTCGGTCATGATCGGCGGCGAGGAGCACAACCCGCATGCTGACGATCCCCGATTCCGGCGCGCTCGACTTCCTGGCGGTGGGGGCACTGGTCCATCGCCTGGACCCCGGCGTCGTCCCGTTCCCGTACGCGTCGGAGCTCGCCATCCACGTCTCCGGCGGCGAGTACAACTGCGCCGCCAACCTGGCCTCCTGTTTCGGGATGCGTACCGGCATCGCCGCCGCGATGGTGTCGTATCCGATCGGGGACCTGATCGACCGCTCGGTGCGCGCCATGGGCGTGCGGCCGTTCTACAAGCGCTTCGCGCACGACGGCGTGCGCGGCCCGAACATGGCGACGGTGTACAGCGACCGCGGCGCCGGGGTGCGCGCGCCGGAGGTGTTCTACAACCGCGCGAACGAGGCGGCCGCCCGCCTGCGGCCCGGCGACTTCGACTGGTCCGGCATCATGCGGGACGGCGTGCGCTGGCTGCACTCGGGCGGCATCTTCGCGGCGCTCTCGGAGACGACCCCGCAGGTGATCGTCGAGGCGATGCAGGCTGCGAAGGCGGCCGGCGCGGTGGTCTCCTTCGACCTGAACTACCGCGGCAAGCTGTGGCAGACAGCCGGCGGCGCGGACACCGCCCACGCCACGCTGCGCGCCATCGTCAGCAACGTCGACGTGCTGGTCGGCAACGAGGAAGACCTGCAGGAGGGCCTCGGCATCGCCGGGCCGGAGGCGGCCGGGGAGTCCAAGCTCGACCCGCGCGCCTTCCTGCAGATGATCGACCGCGTCACCGCGGCGTTCCCGAACATCTCCGTCGTGGCGACCACGCTGCGCGAGGTGCATTCCGCCAACCGCCACGACTGGAGCGCCGTAGCCTGGGTGGACGGCGAGACGGTCACCGCTCCCACGTGTCAGCTCGACGTGTACGACCGGGTCGGCGGCGGGGACGGCTTTGCCGCCGGGTTCTTCCACGGCCTCATGGCCGGAGAGTCCCCGGAGGCGGCGCTGCGCCTGGGATGGGCGCACGGCGCGCTGCTGACCACGTTTCCGGGCGACACGACCATGGCGACGCTCGACCAGGTACGCACCCTGGCCGGCGGCAGCTCGGCGCGCATCGTCCGCTGAGGCGGTTCGCGATGGGCTCGGCGCAACACGACCCGGCAACCGCGCTGCAGGCAGGCATCGGCGCCGCGGACATTACCCCCACCGAGCCGATCCGCATGGCCGGCTGGTCCAGCCGCGATCGTGCCTCGGAGGGGGTGAGCCACCCGATCTACGCCAAGGCGCTGGCGTTGCGCGACGCTGCCGGCCACACCGGCGTCTGGGTCACGGCGGACATCCTGGGCTACAGCCGCACCATGGCCGACACGCTGGAGCGGCGCCTTCAGGAACGCTACGGGCTGACCCCGGACCAGGTCATCCTGGGCAGCTCGCACAACCACAGCGGTCCGATGGTCGGCGACCTGCTGCATCTCTACTTCGACCTGCCTGCGGAGGATGAGGCAGTCATCGCACGCTACACCGAGCAGCTACTGGAGCGGATCGTCGGCGTCGTCGGCCAGGCGCTGGCGGACTTGGCCCCGGCCGAGCTGACCATGGGTTTCGGGCTGGCCGGATTCGGCGTCAACCGCCGCCGTGCCCGCGGCGCCGATACGCTGCGGTGGCCACAGGCGGTCGATCATGACGTGCCGGTGCTGGCCGTCCGCGCGCCGGACGGCGCGCTGCGCGGCATCCTGTTCGGCTACGCCTGCCACACCACGGCCGTGTACGACTACCGCATCAACGGCGACTATGCCGGCTACGCGCAGAGCCTCCTGGAGGCCGCCTGTCCGGGCGCCACGGCGATGTTCGCGGCCGGGTGCGGCGGCGACATCAATCCGCTGCCGCGCTGGCGCGAGGGGCTGGGCGAGGGCTGCGGCGCCATGCTGAGCGCGGCGGTGCAGGACGTGCTCGATGGACGCTACGGCGCCATGACGCCGGTGACCGGTCCTCTGGGCAGCGGCGCCGACGAGCCGCTGCTGTCGCTGCTGGACCCGCCGGGCCGGGAGGCCCTGCAGGACGCGCTGCAGCGCCTCGGGCCGGACGGCTCGGACGTGGAGCGGCGCGCGATCGAGCATCAGCTCGGCCTGCTGGAGCGGGACGGCTCACTGCGGGATCACTGCCCGTATCCCATCCGTGTCTGGCGGTTCGGCTCCGGGCAGCTCGTGATCGCCCTTGCCGGCGAGCCGGTGGTCGACTACTCGCTGCGCTTCCGTGCCGCCTACGGCTGGAACCGCACCTGGGTGGCAGGCTACAACCACGTGCTGCTGGCCTACATCCCGTCCGGGCGGGTGCTGGCCGAGGGCGACTACGAAGGCACCACCGGCATGCTGGAGTACGGCCTGCCCGGTCCGTTCGCGAGCTGGGTGGAGTCGGCCATCGCCCGCTCGGTGGACCTGCTGGTGACGCGGTCGTCCACCGAGTCGTGAGGGGCGGAAGCGGCATGCGCATCCACCTGGAGCGGGTCGCGGTGGTCACCGCCACGCCGCACACCACCTGGACGTTCGCGGTGCTGGGCGACGGCCAAGGCGGCGCCACGACGGTCGAGGTCACCCTGTCCAACGATCCGCGGCAGGTGATCGACGCGCTGGCCGGGATGGTCGAGGCCCTGCACGGGATCGACCTGGCAGGTGAAGCGCAGGCCGAGGAGGCGTTGGGCTTCGATCGGCACCGGCTCCAGGCGGATTCTGTGCTCGCCGCGGCAGTCAGCGCGCTACGCAGCGCAGCGGCCCAGCTCGAAGCTGCCAGGTCAGAGACGAACCTGCACCGCTTCCTGGGAGCCGAGCCTACCGCCTCGGTCGAGCTCTACGCCAACATCAACCGTGGGCTGCGGGCCACGGACCGGACGCCCGACGACTTCGAGCACGCCGCCGCGTGCGCCGCTCGCGAAGGGTTCCGGACCCTCAAGTGCGCGCCGTTCGACGAGGCGACACCGGTGATGGCGCCGGACCGCATGCTGCGTGAAGCGGGCCCGGGGCTGGAACGGGTTCGTGCGGTGCGTCGCGCGATCGGTCCCGACGCGTGCCTGCTGGTCGATTGTCACAGCCGCTTGTCGGCGGAGGCGGCGCCCGCGGTAGCCGGTGAGCTGGCGGCGCTCGACGTCGGCTGGTTCGAGGAGCCTGTGCAGCCGCGATCGGCGGCCGAAGACCTGGCCGCGATCGCCCGCGAGGTGCCGATGCCGGTCGCGGGCGGGGAGTCCGGGTACGGGGTCGAGTTCTTCGACAGCCTCCTGGACTCGCGGGCGGTAGGCGTCGTGATGCCGGACGTGAAGTACTGCGGCGGCGTGACCGAGGCGGCCCGCGCGGGCCGGTCGGCGATCGCGCGGGGCGCGGGAGTCTCGCTGCACAGCCCGTCGGGACCGATCTCGCTGCTGGCCAGCGGACACGTCACAGCCGCCGTGGACGGCGCCCTGCCGCTGGAGCACGCCGTGCACGAGGTCGACTGGCGCGCCGACCTGATCGACCCGGCCGAGCGGATCGAGAACGGCCGGCTGCTGCTGCCGTCGTCCGTGGGCCTGGGCGCGACGCTGAACGCGGAGATGGTCCGGCGTTACGGCCGGCTCTGGACTCCGTAAGTGGTGCGTATCAAGGACGCTCAGGCGGATTCGGTCTCGAATGCCGCGAGGTCACGTGACTCGGCGTCGATCTCGACCCCGATCAGGTGGACCGAGCGATCCGGCGCGCGGTACTTGTCGGCGTAGCGCCGCGCCGCCCTGCGCCGACTGCCGCCACTGCGGCGCCAGGGCGTCCAGCAGGCTGGCGTTCAGGGCGCGCCGCACCTCCCGGTTGGGATAGCTCAGCCGGTACTGCGGAAATCCGTCGTCCTGACGCTCGTCGGCGATGGTCAGGTAGCCGGTCTGGAACAGCAGAGCCTCCGGCGCGATCGCCTCCACGTCGAACGACGACAGCAGCGTCTCGCTGGCGTGCACGCTCTCCAGATCCGGGGCGGCGAAGCCGCGCCGCAGCAGCGTGTCGATCAGGAACCGCGGCGTCGCCGTCTCGAACCAGTGCGCCTTGAACACGCGGCTGCGGAACAGCATGAGCAGGCCGAATGGGTTGTACAGCCGTTCTTCGCCCAGCCAATGGTAGCCGTTGTACCAGGCACGGATCGCGTCCCGGTCCAGGCCCGGCAGCTCCGGTGCGAATACCGTATCCAGGTCCGCCTCGGTGTAGCCGCAGATCGCCGCGTAGGCCGCGTCGAGCGTCAGGTCGATGAGGTTGTTCAGGTCTGAGAACAGGCTGACCTTGCTGAACGTGCTCACGCCGGTGATGAAGGTCATTTCGACGTGCGCGTCGGCAACGCGCCCTATCTCCGCTCCTCGAGGGCGTGGCCGGTCTATGCGCGCAAGGCCTCTTCGACAGCTTCGGGATTCTCGGTAGCGACCTTCAGCAAGGCGCGAGCCGGTCCGTCGGGCCGCCGTCGCCCTTGTTCCCAATTCTGAAGCGTGGCCACGCTGACCCCGATCATGAGGGCGAACTCGGACTGCGACCGCCGTAACTTCTTGCGAACCGCCTTGATATCGAGCGGCCTGATCTCAAAACACGGGACGGCTCCCGATTCCCGCGTTTGATGTCGCCCGCTTCCTCAATGCTTGCCACCAGTTCACGGAAGTCGTCCTATCTCATGTCAACTCCTCGCGTATCAGCTTCGACAGGATTTTCAATTGTCGAGAACTCAGATCTTCTCGATCGCTCTTGGTGTAGAGGAATAGCAGATAGATCGTCTCCTCGGGCGCGTCCCAGAAATACACGAGCCTCAGCCCACCACGCTTGCCTGCCCCGTCTGCCCGCCAGCGCAGCTTCCGGACGCGGCAGGCCGTTGACGTTCTTCACCCCTCGTGTTCCAGGCCGCTGACACGCCGGATGGCGACACTGAGCTCGGCGTAGTTCACGGGACACCCTGCCAACCCGCGGAGCCGGCCGAGTCCTATCTTGCGCTGGTTCGCGCACTCTCGGTCGAGGCGGGCGGTAGAAAGGACGTAGAAGTCCCACTGATTGACGTCGAGTGGGTCGATCGTTTTCTGACATCGGTGCTTCAGCAGGCAGAACACGTAGAGGTCGGCAACCCGTTGCGGTATGTCCAGCGTCGTCGATTCTCCCGTTTCAGCGTTCCATCTCGACTTTTTCGGGGCGATATCGAAGCTTATCGGGGAGAAACGATGCTGTGCCCAGGATTGAATATAGGCAGCACTCTTTACTTCGATCTTCTTCGAGCGCATTACAACGTCGCACTCAGCCCATTCTTCGCGAGGCTTGTCACCCAATGCCAAAGCAGTCGCCACGAGGTACTCGGCCAGCACGCCGCGCAGTGTGTTACTCAACAGGTCGGAATTGGACCACTTCCAGTAATCACACAGCTTCGGCCCTATGGGACGGCCTCTGGAATGGAGAAGCTCCTGGCCGGATTTGAACCGGGGCGGCACACGTGGGAGTTCCTCGGGCATCGCATGTCCTTGGGAATTGTTTCGAGAGGTCCATCGCGTCTTACCGCCGCTCCTCCGGGATCAGGCCGCGTGGAGCGAACCGTAGGACGAGGAGCAGGACCAGCCCCATGACGACCGGGCGCATGTGTGCGGCGCTGTCCAGGAGATGACTCCGCAGCCCGCTCTCCGGTGACAGCAGGGAGGTGGCCAGCTCCATCAGGCGCAGGCCGACCGGCTCGGCCTGGATCCACACGTACCAGATCAGGAAGCCGCCGAGCACGGCGCCCCAGTTGTTGCCCGAGCCGCCCACGATCACCATCACCCAGATCAGGAAGGTGAAGCGCATCGGCTGGTAGGAGGCGGGCGTGAACTGGCCGTCGAGCGTGGTCAGCATGGCGCCGGCGATGCCGATCACGGCCGAGCCCAGCACGAACACCTGCAGGTGGCGCGCGGTGACGTCCTTGCCCATCGCGCGGGCGGCCGTCTCGTTGTCCCTGATCGCACGCATCATGCGGCCCCAGGGCGACCGCAGGGCGGTCTCGGACAGCCAGGTCAGGATCACCAGCACGAGCAGGAAGATGCCCGCGTAGCAGAGCTTGACGACGATCGAGGACAGGTCCACGTGCGACACGCCGAGCGTCGCCGCCCATTCCTGGAACCACGCCGCGTTCTGCAGATCGATCTCGTAGGGGACCGGGCGCGGCAGGCCGTTGACGTTCTTTACCCCCCTCGTCAGCCACTCCTCGTACTTCAGGAAGGCGACGATGATCTCGGAGATGCCCAGGGTCGCGATCGCCAGGTAGTCGGAGCGGAGGCTGAGGCTGATCTTGCAGACCCAGGCCGCCCCGGCGGCGAACGCGCCGCCGACCAGCCAGGACAGCACGATCGGCAGGCCGAGCCCGCCGAGGTAGCCGGTGACGGTCGGTTCCACCGCTTCGATGGCGCTCACCGCCGGTGCGAACACCGCGCGGGCCGCCAAGCCGCCGCCGATCAGCAGGCACGCCACCGCCAGCCGGCGGTACAGCGGCGTGCCGAGACGGCGGCGGACGAAGAGCACGGCGACGACGGTGACGGCCGCCAGCCCCAGCGCCACCAGCACGCCGGCGCCGCCGGCGCGCCAGGCGGCGGTCACCGGCGGCATCGCCACCAGCACGCCGGCCAGTCCGCCGAGGGCGGCGAAGCCCATGACGCCGGAGTTGAACAGGCCGGCGTACCCCCACTGGATGTTGACGCCCAGCGTCATGATCGCCGAGATCAGGCACAGGTTGAGGATCGCCAGCGCCAGCGACCAGCTCTGCACCAGGCCCACCAGGCAGACGAGCGCCCCCATGGCCGCGAACAGGACGGGCTTGCGGGGGATCCGCGCCGTCCATGCGCCGAGCCTTTCGCTCATGTGGACTTGCCGCCGAAGATGCCGGTGGGCTTCACGACCAGCACCACGACCAGGATGAAGAAGGAGACGGCGAACTTGTAGTCGGTGGAGAGCAACTGCACCAGGCCGTCCGGGCGCCAGCCTTCCGGTCCCAGGTAGCTCAGGAACTTCTTGTAGGGGTAGGTCAGCAGCACCTCCGAGAACGCCACCACGAAGCCGCCGGCGATGGCGCCGAGCGGGCTGCCCAGGCCGCCGACGATGGCGGCGGCGAAGATCGGCAGCAGCAGCGACAGGTAGACGAACGGCTTGAAGCTCTTGTCCAGGCCGTACAGCGTCCCGGCCACGGCGGCGAGCGCGCCGACGATGACCCAGGTGACCGCCACCACCCGTTCCGGGTTGATGCCGGACAGCAGGGCAAGGTCCTCGTTGTCCGAGTAGGCGCGCATCGACTTGCCGGTCCGCGTCCTGCCGAGGAACCAGAACAGCCAGAACACCAGGATGGCCGTCACCGCGACGGTGATGGTCTGCGTGGTCTTGATCGCCAGGCCCTCGCGGAGGCCGGTGGCTTCCTTGAACTGGCGGACGCTGACGACGAACCGCGTGCCGTCGGTGAACACCTGGTCGTCCGGGCCGATCACGAAGCGGATGAGCCCGTTGAGCACGAACATGACGCCGACACTGGCGACCAGCAGGATGACGGGCGCCGCCTTCCTGCGGCGGTAGAAGCGGTACACCCATCGGTCGGTGAGCAGGCACAGGCCGCCGGTGGCCACGATGCCGGCGGGCAGGGCCAGCAGCGCCGTCGGCAGCGGACCCAGGCCGACCTCTCCGGACTGCAGGAGCCAGGTGACCAGGATCGAGACCATGGCGCCGAACGCCATGGTCTCGCCGTGCGCGAAGTTGGAGAAGCGCAGCACGCCGTACACCAGCGTCACGCCCAGGGCGCCGAGCGCGAGCTGGCAGCCGTACACGGTGGCCGGAACGAGCACGAAATTGGCCAGGAGCACCACCGCGTTGACGACGTCCGTCATCGGTCAGCCGTCATTGGTCGTCCTTCATTGGTCAGCCTCCAAGAAACGAGCGGCGTATCTCGGGGTCCGCCAGCAGCTCCGACCCCGCGCCGGTGTGGCGGTTGCGGCCCTGCACCAGAACGAATCCCGTGTCGGCCAGCTCCAGGGCCGCTCGGGCGTTCTGCTCGACGATGAGGACAGCGACGCCGCCCTCGGCGATGTCGACGATGCGCTCGAACAGCTCCTGGGTGACGATCGGCGACACGCCGGCCGTGGGCTCGTCCAGCATCAGCACCCGCGGCCGGTTCATCAGTGCGCGGCCGATGGCCACCTGCTGCCGCTGGCCGCCGGACAGCTCGCCCGCCGCCTGCCGCCGCTTTTCACCGAGAACCGGAAACAGCCGATAGACCTCGTCCATCGTGCCCGTGACGTCGTCGTCGCGGATGAACGCCCCCATCTCGAGGTTTTCCTGCACGGTCATCGACCGAAAGACGTTCTCGGTCTGCGGCACGAAGCCCATGCCCTTGCGCGCGCGCGCCTGCGGCGCCAGCGAGGTGATGTCCTCTCCGTCCAGGTGCACGGTCCCGGCACGCAGGTTCAGCAGACCGAACAGCGCCTTCATGGCGGTCGACTTGCCGGCTCCATTCGGGCCTACCACCACGGCGATCTCGCCCGCGTCCACGGCGACGGAGCAGCCGCGCAGGATGTCGGGGCCGCCGTAGCCACCCGTCAGCGCCTCGCCGGCCAGCAGACTCATGCCGGACTCGCACGCCCTTCCCGGGTCACGGCGCCCGCGCCGAGATAGGCATCGATCACCCGCTCGTCGGACTGGACCTCAGGCGCCGACCCCTGCGTCAGCACCCTTCCTTCCACCATGACGATCACCGGGTCGCACAGCAGGGAGATCAGCTCCATGTTGTGCTCGATGATGCAGAACGTGTAGCCGCGATGGAGGTTGAGGCGCAGGATGGCGCCGGCGATCTCCTTGAGCAGGGTGCGGTTGACGCCGGCGCCGACCTCGTCGAGCAGGACGACGCGCGGCTCGGCCATCATGGTGCGGCCGAGCTCGACCAGCTTCTTCTGTCCGCCCGACAGGTTGCCGGCCAGCTCATCCGCCACAGGGTCCAGCTTCAGGAACTCGATCACCTCGTCCGCCCTGGCGCGCAATGCGGCCTCCTCGACCCGGATCTTCCGGGGACGCAGCCACACGTTCGGCAGGTGCTCGCCGGACTGAGCGGCGGGCACGGTCATGAGGTTCTCCCTGACCGTCAACGTGGAGAACTCGTGCGCGATCTGGAAGGTGCGCAGTACGCCGCGGGAGAAGAGCCGGTGCGGTGGTAGTCCGGTGATGTCCTCACCGTCCAGGTGCACGCGGCCGGAGGTGGGCGCGTGCATGCCTGCGATGACGTTGAAGAGGGTCGTCTTGCCGGCGCCGTTCGGCCCGATCAGGCCGGTGATGCTGCCGCTCTCGATGGTGAGCGATGCGCCGTCGACGGCCCGGATGCCGCCGAAGCGCATGTGCAGGTCCTGTACGGCGATCATCCGGTCAGGGACGTGCAGGTCCGGCGCATGAGCGGGAACGGGCCTGCCGCCTCCCACTCATGGCCGATGGTGCTCAGCGGAAGCGGACGGTTACGAGCGTTTCGTCCTGGACCTCGATCTGCCGGTAGTTGCCGGCGCTCTCGCCCGCGCCGACCAGCTCCACCGCCGACGCGCCGACGTAGTCGATGTCGCCGCCGTCCGCGAGGATGGCGAGCCCCTTCGCCAGCTCACCGGGAAAGATCTCCTCGCCGGGGGCGTTGGCGACCGCCATGACGTGGTCCTTCAACGCGCCGCTCTCGATCGATCCCGCCGCCTGCATGGCCAGCAGGATCAGGGCGGCCGCGTCGTACGACTCGCTCACGAACGGCCCCGGTGCCCCGCCCATCATCTCCTCGAGCCGGGCGACGCCGGGACTGTCGGTGCCGGGGACCGTCCCGACCGACCCGTTCAGGTCGGCGCCGATCGCCTCCACGATGCTGTCGCCGATCATGCCGTCGGGGAGAAAGAACCGGTCGAACGCCCCCGAGTCGAGCGACGCCTGGATGATGCCCTTGCCGCCCTGGTCCAGGTAGCCGGCCACGACCAGGATGTCGCCGCCGGCCGCCGCCAGCGCCCCGACCTCGGCGCTGTAATCGCCCTTGCCGTCCTCGTGCGGCGCGTTGATGGTGATCGTCCCGCCGCGCATCTCGACGTTGGCCGCGATGCTGTCGGCCAGTCCCTTGCCGTAGTCGTTGTTGGTGTAGGTCAGGGCCGCTTCCTGGATGTCCATCTCCTGCAGGATGTCGGCGACCACCTCGCCCTGCCGGGCGTCTGACGGCGACGTCCGGAAGAACAGTCCGTCGTCCTCGATCGTCGACAGGGCCGGCGACGTGGCGGACGGAGAGATCATCACGATGCCGTTGGGCTTGGCCACCTGTTGCAGCATGGCGATGGTCACGCCCGAGCAGTCACCGCCGACGATGGCGTTGACCCGGTCGGCGGTCACCAGCCGCTCGGCCGCGGCAACTGCGGCAGCGGAGTCGATGCAGGTCGTGTCGCCCCGCAGGGCGACGACCTGCAGGCCCCCGAGCAGCGCGCCGCTGTCGTTGACCTCCTGGATCGCGAGCTCGGCGCCGTCCGCCATGGGGCTGACCAGCGACTCGATCGGCCCGGTGAAGCCGAGCAGCACTCCCAGCTTGACGTCGTCCGCGAACGCTGCGCCGAGCGGCAGCAGCACCAGCAACAAACATGAAAAAACGCGTCTCATCAAGACACCTCCAACAAAGGTCTATAAGTACCGGGCAGCGACCATCGCGTCCGCCGACCGCCGAACACGGGATTGTACCGCGAGTTCTGATGCGTCACAACGTGCGGGGATCAGCGTGCGAGATCCGCCTTCACGCGCCCGCGTGCCACGCTCGCCGGCGGAGCGTCGAACACTGCCCCTACGTCTACCGCGAAGCCTTCGAGCAGCCGCGACGTGCCGGTATGGCCGCGAAGGAACACGCCGTGCTCCACGTACGCGTCTCCTTGCAGCGCGAGCACGGTGATGGTCTCGTCGCGCGGGTCGATGATCCAATACTCCGGAATGCCCCCTTCGGCGTAGTCGGCGCGTTTCTCCACCAGGTCCCGAGTCGGGTTGTCCGGGCTGACGACCTCGGCCACCAGGTCGGCGCCCAGCCAATAGCGGTTCAGACCACGAGGATCTTCGCAGTCGCGGAACAAGAGAAGGTCGGGCTCGCGGAACGTTCCCGCGCGCAGGCGCACGCGCAACGGGGCGATCATCACGACACCGCCGCGTGGGGTAACGTGGTCATGGAACAGGCGGTAGAGGAACAGGAGCAGGGCTTGGTGGATGAAGGTTGGCACGGGCAGTTCCTGGATGTGGCCGTCGGTGAACTCGATCAGGCGATTGGTGTGGTCGGTGAGCCACAGGTAGGCGTCCTCACTCCAGGAGCCCTGGGCCGGCAGGACCTGGCACAACAGGGCGGCCAGATCGTCCGCCGGAGCCGGCGCAGCCGGTGCCGGTACGGTCGTCACGGCCATGCTCTCATTGCCTCCAGTCGGAGTCTGTCGGAACGCCGCGTCGGCGGCAAGGCTGTATCAGCGATTCTCGGCTACCGCTCGCGCACGCCGCCGGCGGCATCAGTAGCCCAGCCGGCGCAGGTAGTCGCGCGTCCTCCGGCTGCGCCGCGCCTCCGTCAGCGGATCGTCGCCGCGGCGCGGGCAGGCGGTGACCCAGCGGCGGAAGTCCAGCTCGGCCAGCGCCTCCAGCACGGCCGGGAAGTCGACCGCCTCCGCCTCTCCCACGTCGCACCACACAGGCTGGTAGGTGCCGTCAGCATCGCGCGAGCTCGTGCTGTAGTCCTGCAGGTGGACGTAGTTCAGCCGCGGCGCGAACTCCCGGATCGCCGCCACCGGATCGACGCCCCAGAGCTGCGCATGGGAGACGTCGATGCAGAGCTGAGCCCGCTGCAGCATGTTCATGTAACGGCGCCAGTCGGCCGCGGAGTCCACCAGCGTGTTGGTGTGGATGTGGTAGCTGAGCTCGATGCCGCACGCGGCGCCGTGCTCCGCCCACTCGTCGGCCGCCTCGGCAGCCGCCTGCAGGTCGGCGTCGGTCACCGCCCGGCCGGACGGCTTGGGGCCGGTCATGAACATGAAGCAGTCAGCCCCAACTTCGGCGGCGAACTCGATCCGACGCCGATTCAGCTCCCGGTTGCGGTAGCTCCGGTCCTCGGGGACGCCGCTCGCGGTGAAGACCGCCAGCGGCATGCCGGCGTCCGCGCAGACGCGCCGCACGCGGGCCGGCGTCCCCAGCCAGTCGAGCGGCAACCGGCACTCCCAACCATCCCATCCGGCCTCCGCCAACGCCGCCAGGCAGCGCTCAAGGTCCGGCTCCTGCCAGAATATGGCGCTGTAGCCAAGCTTCACGACGCGTCACCGGGTACATCGGACTCCCCGCCGGTGGCGGCAAACGGGTTGCGAACCACCAATCGTCCATAGTGCTGGCCTGCGTTGAGATCCTCCGAGTACACCTGTCCGCAACCGGCCAGCGAAGCGGCAGACAGTATCAGGGCATCCCAGTACGAGACCCGATACCGCTCCTGCAGCCGTATCGCCGTCCGTACGGTGTCGTACTCGACGCCCACTACCCGCATCGCCCGCAGGTGTTCGACTTCCCGTTCCGCCGTTTGCTGATCCAGCGGCACCTCGATCTTCTGCGTCACAGTGACCCAGAACTCGCCGAGGACCTGCGAAGAGATGACCGCTCGACCGGACTGAATACCGCCGGTAATGAGCTGGATGGCGACGGACTGCTTCGCCGCTTCTGTGCGGTCGTTTGCGTAGACGAGCACGTTCGTGTCGAGAAAGTAGTTACCCGCGGCCATGCAGGTCGTCTCTGGACCAGTTCCGCTTCCCGACGACGGCTTCGCTGCGCGCATAGAGGGAGTGCAGTTCCGCTACGCTTGACTCCTTGAGCACCTTCTCCCGCTCGACGAGAGCCTGAAGATGAGCCCGGATCAGGCCGGTAAGGCTGGTATCGTGCTCGATGGCGACCATGCGAGCCTGCTTCAGCAGCTCATCATCGAATGACATCGTTACGTTGGGCATCGGTTCCTCCACATAATCAGTGTATCACGTAAACACGCGGCTATGCAGACACGTCGATCAGGGTGCCACTCCACGGGCCGTCACTCATGTCGGCCGCAGCGAGGCGCCGAAGACGGTGACGCCGTCCAGCGTGCCGGGGATGATGCGGATCGCGCGCAGCGTGAACGTGTGGACTCCCGGCGCGTCGACAGTGAGGTGGCCGATCGGCGTGCTGAATTCCGGGAAGTACTGCGAGCGCGGCGTGGCGGCGCGCTCGGTATCGCTCAGAGTCCCTTGGGCGTTCCGCCCTGCGGTGCGACCCTCGCCGTGGCTGCCGCCGACGGAGACCTCGACGCCGTGCGGGGTCACTTCCTCCGTGTCGTGCACGGGCGCTGCGATCACCGACACCGCGAAGGTGCCCGCGCGACAGACGCGGACCTGCCACGACAGGACGCTCCCGGTGTCCATCCAACCGGCGGTCAGGCCGTTGGACAGGATCTCCAGCGTGGAGTCCGGCCCAAGGCTCACGTCGGCAAGGTGGGCGTGCAGGTGGATGGCGCCGTCCGGCTGCTGGACCGTCAGCTCGTCGGCTGCAGCCTCGCCGTCGATGCTCAGGGCCACCACCGGCACGTGCTCGGCGGCGCTCAGGTCGGGGAGGGTGAGGGCCAGCCGGTCGATCTCGCCTGCATCGGTGCGGTCCTGTGTCACCTCCACAGGCGCATCCAGGCCCAGCACCTCGGCGCCGGTCACCCGCGAGCGCAGCCCGTGTACGACCAGCGGACCGTCCGGAGGCTGCAGCAGATGCAGGAACAGCCGGCCGGGCTTGCACGTCATCCGCAGGCCGTCGTGCTCGTACGGGAACGGGCTGCCGGTGGTGCCGTAGATCGCCTGGCCGTTGACGGCCATCCAGCCGCCGATCTCCCGCAGCCGCTCGGCGCTGGGCTCCGGGATCAATCCCTCCGCGGTGGGTCCGACGTTGAGCAGGTAGTTCACGCCCTTGCTGGCCAGGTCGATCAGCAGCAGGATCAACGTGGACGCCGACTTCCAGTGGTGGTCGGTGGTCTTGTAGCCCCACGTGTCGTTGAGGGTGGCCGGCGTCTCGTAGTCGGCGCGCACGCGCCCGGCCGGGATCTGGTTGTCGCCCAGGCTGCCGTAGTCTCCCACGTCGTTGCCGATGCGGCCCGAGACCAGGCAGTCGGGCTGCAGCTCGTGCACGAGGTCGCGCAGTTCGATCGAGTGCTCGCGGCTGATGGTGTAGGGGGTGTCGAACCAGATCAGCCCGATCGGCCCGTACTGGGTCAACAGCTCGCGGAGCTGCGGCTTGACCTTGCGCTCCAGGTAGGCGGCGAAGTCCTTGCCGCCTTCGTCGAAGTCCCAGTCGTTGCGCGAGCCGTCGGGGTCGTGCCAGTCCTGGTCCTGCGAGTAGTAGAAGCCGAGCTTGATGCCGGCGTCCGCGCACGCCTCCGCCAACTCCGCCAGCGGGTCGCGGCCGAACGGCGTCGCGTCGACGATGTTGTACGGGCAGCACGGCGAGCGGAAGATCGCGAACCCGTCGTGGTGCTTGGAGGTGATGACGAGGTAGCGCATCCCGGCCTGCACCGCCACGTCGACCCACGCGCGGGCGTCGAAGCGGACGGGGTCGAAGCGCTCGGCGAGCGCCGCGTACCGCTCGCGCGGGATGCGCTTGCGGAACATGATCCACTCGCCGATGCCCGGCACTTCCTCATCCTCCCAGACGCCGGCGGGTAGGGCGTACAGGCCCCAGTGGATGAACATCCCGAACCGTGCTTCGCGCCACCAGGCCAGCCCCGGGTGGTCCACTACCGGCGCCGCGTTGCGGCCGCGCATGCGGTCGCGCCAGCTCATCATCTCTGCCATGCGTGGGTGATAGCTCCCATGCGCCGCCGTTGCAAGCCGCCTTGGCGGATGCCGTGGATAATGACCCCATGAGAGCCGAGATTCCGGACCGCCTGGTGGTGTTCACCTTCGACGACGGCACGCGTTCCAACGGCGAATTAGCCCCGCTGCTTGCGCGATACGGCTTCGGGGCGACGTTCTACATCACCGAGGGCCTGGGGTTCGAGGACAAGGACCACTACCTCACCTGGGAGGAGATCCGCGTGCTGCACGAACGCGGCTTCGAGATCGGCAACCACACGCGCGGCCACCGCGACATGCGCACCCTCGTGCCCGATCAGTTGAAGGCCGACGTGGAGCATATCGACCGGCGCTGCGCGGCGTTCGGCATAGCGCGGCCGCAGACCTTCTGCAAGGCACCGGCTACGGCCCCGGCGTCAGCTCAGGTCGATGACCGCCTTGAGCACGCCGGTCTCCGGGCGGGTAAGCGCGTCGAAGCGTTGCTCCACCTCGTCGAAGGCGATGCGGTGGGTGATCCACGGGCCGGTGTCGATGGTGCCTCCGGCGATGGCGTCGATCACCTGCCGGAAGTCGCCGGGGAGCGCGTTGCGGGAGGCCAGCAGCGTGAGCTCGCGCCGGTGCATCTCCGGCTGTGCGAAGGAGATCTCCTGGCGGGTGAGTCCCAGGAAGACCACGGTGCCGCCCTGGGCGGCGTAGGTGAGGGCTGCGGCCATCGACTGCGGGTTGCCGGTGGCGTCGATCACGACGTCGAACAGGCGGCCGTCAGTCAGCTCGCGGAGGCGCCCCGGCTCCGCGCCGTCGCCGGCGACGACGGCTCCCGCCGGGGCGTAGGTGTCCCGGCAGAACTCGACGCGGGCCGGCAGCCGGTCCATGACCGTCACGTGCCGGGTGCGCAGCCGCACGAACTCCAGCGCCGCCAGCCCGATCGGGCCCAGGCCGATGATGAGCACCCGGTCCTCGCTGCGGGGCGCGGCGCGGGAGGCGGCGTGGCAGCCGATGGTCAGCGTCTCCACCAGCGCGAGTTGATCGAAGGTCAGCCGCTCGGCGCGGTGCAGCTTGGCAGCCGGGATCGTGAAGCGGTCGCAGAGGCCGCCGTCCTGCATGACGCCGATGACGCTGAGGCGCTCGCAGCAGTTGGTGCGGCCCTTGCCGCACGCGTAGCAGCGCCCGCAGTTCAGGTAGGGCTCCACGCTGCAGGTGTCGCCCGGCGCGACCGCGGTGACGCCGTCGCCGACGGCCAGCACTTCGACGCCCAGCTCGTGGCCGGGTATGCGCGGGAAGTCGAAGAACGGGAACGTCCCGTGATAGGCGCTCACGTCGGTGCCGCACACGCCGACCGAGTGGGTGCGTACCAGCGCCTCGCCCGCGGCCGGGGGCGAGGGAGCCGCTACCCGCACGGCGCGCGCCTGGTACGGCGCCTCGAACCGGATCGCGCGGATCGTTCCCGCGCTCATACGCCGGCCGCGCTGCGGCGGCTGAGCTCGCCCAGGGTCTGGTCGGTCGCCGGCCGGTAACCGGGCAGCGGCAGGAGCTGCTCGTGAATGGCGTCCACGATCCACTCTGCCTGCGGGAAGAACACCGACTCCAGCTCCACCGGCGGCGTGATCCAGTTGCGTGCGCCCAGCACCACCGGCGGCGCGTCCAGGTCGTCGAAGCACAGGCGCCCGATGGTGGTGGCCATGGTGTGCAGCACGCTGCCGCGCTCGCACGCGTCGGAGGTGAGCAGGATGCGGCCGGTCTTGCGCACCGACTCCGCGATCGGGCCGTAGTCGAGCGGGTTCAGGAAGCGGGCGTCGATCACCTCCGCCTCAAGCCCGTGCCGCTCCGCCAGGATCTCCGCGGCTTCCAGGGCGCGGTACAGGTTGGCGCCGACCGTGAGGATGGTCAGGTCGTCGCCGTGCCGGTGAATGTACGGAGCGCCCTCCTCGATCTCGTAGTAGCCGGCGGGTACCGACTCGTGCAGCACCTCGGGCTCGCCGTAGAGTTGCTGGCTCTCGAAGAAGATCACCGGATCGGTGCCGCGCAGGGCGAGGTTGAGCATGCCCTTGGCGTCGTACGGGGTCACCGGGTAGTAGACCTTGAGGCCGGGGATGTGACTGACCATGGCCGACCACTCCTGCGAGTGTTGGGCGCCATAGCGGAAGCCCACGGCGATGCGCAGCACGATCGGCAGCGACAGCACGCCGGCCGACATGGCCTGCCACTTGGCGAGCTGGTTGAAGACCTCGTCGCCGGCGCGGCCCAGGAAGTCGCAGTACATCAACTCGACTACCACGCGGCCGCCGCTCATCGCGTAGCCGATGGCGCTGCCGACGATGGAGGCTTCCGAGATGGGCGAGTTGAACAGCCGGTGGTAGGGCAGCGACTCGGTCAGGCCGCGGTAGACGCCGAACGCGCCACCCCAGTCGCGGTTCTCCTCGCCGTAGGCGACCATGGTCGGGTCCTCCGCGAAGCGGTGCAGCAACGCCTCGAACAGGCCGTCGCGCATCGTGATCACCCGTGAGATCGGCAGCCGCGTTCCGTCCGCGTCGAAGGCCGAGCGCGAGCGATTGGCCAGCGACTTGACGCGCGGGTTGTCCGCCACGGGCACGGTGAGCTCGGGCTCGCCCGCCGCCATCGCCTCGGTGGGACGGGCGGAGAACATGACAGCCTCGATCTCCTGCGCGCTGCCGCCGAACCGGGGCGAGGTGTCGAGCGGCGCCGCCAGCCGGAACGCCCGCTCCATCACGTCGACGGCCCAGGACTCGATCCGATCGCGCTCGGCGCCGTCGAGCAGGCCGGCTTCGTCCAGGTAGGCGCCGTAGCTTTGCAGGCTGTCCCGTTCCTCCCACGCCTCGATCTCCTCGCGCGTACGGTAGGTGGCAGGATCGCGTGCCGAGTGGCCGGCCAGGCGGTAGGTGACGGTGTCCAGCAGCGCCGGACCGCGCCCGGCGAGCAGCACCTCGCGCTTGGCATCGACCGCGGCGGCCACCGCCAGCGGGTTGTAGCCGTCGACCCGCTCGGAATGCAGGTTCTCGGGATTGACGCCCGCGCCCATGCGCGCCAGTACCTGGAAGCCCATGGTCTCGCCCGCGGTCTGGCTGCCCATCCCGTAGAAGTTGTTCATGAAGTTGAACAGCACCGGCGGAGCACCGCCCAGATCGGCGTCCCAGAGGGTGCGGTACTGGTCCATGGCGGCGAAGCTCAGCGCCTCCCAGGTCGGACCGCAGCTCGCCGAGGCGTCGCCGACGCAGGCGACGACGATGCCGGGGCGCCGGTTCACGCGCTTGAAGAGCGCCGCGCCGGCCGCGATCCCGGCCGATCCGCCGACGATGGCGTTGTTCGGCATGCTGCCGAGCGGCGCGAAGAAGGCGTGCATGGAGCCGCCGAGCCCGCGGTTCAGGCCGGTGCGCCGCCCGAACACCTCCGCCATGAAGCCGTACACCACGAAGTCGATTGCCAGGTCCTTGACGTCACGGTCCTGCGCGCCCGGCTCCACCACCCGCAGGATGTCGCCGTCCAGGTACTCCTCCATGGTGCGCTGCAGGTCGGCGCCGTCGGCGTGCCGGATGCCCTGCAGGCTCTTGGCCAGGATCTCGGCGTGGCTGCGGTGCGAGCCGAAGATCATGTCCTCGCGGGCCAGTGGCAGGCAGAGGCCCACGACGGCGGCTTCCTGTCCGATCGACAGGTGCGAGGGGCCTTCGTGGACGTAGTCGACGCCGGCGTAGCCGCCGGTGGTCTTGACGCTGTCGAGCATGCGCTCGAACTGGCGGATCAGCATCATGTCGCGGTAGGCGCCGACCAGCGCCGCGTCGCCCCAGCGCTCGCGCTCTCTGGCGATGTCGGGCTGGTACCGGTTCAACGGGATCGGGTCGATTTCGAGGCTGCCGGGCCGGCGAACCTCTTCCGGGCTGATGACCATGGACTTGGGCATGGCAGAAAGGTACACCGGATCGCCGGCAGTGTTGCTCATCGAGCCGCAGGCAGGAGGCCTCGTCCGGCTGAGCGCCGACGATTACGTCGAGGGCGTCACCCGCGGGTAGGATGAGCCTGATCGATCTGCGTTACCGGCGAGACGACCGCTTCGCAGCCGATCACTCCTTCCTGACTCGACTCACCAGAGGTCGGGGAGCCGCCGGTCGCGCTTGTCTCCGGATAGCTCACATCCCCCAAACGGTAATCGTGTGCCCGGCCGCCGGTTCTTCGCGGCGGAATACCTTGTCCTTCCACTGTTTCTCTGCGGTCCGGTCGAAGACGATCAGATGGCCTGCCTGCGCTGCACAGCGGTCCACGTAGCCGGCGGTCTGTTCGAGTCCTTCGCGGACGGTCCGCTCCAGGCCCTTGTGCAGCACCTTGCACTCGATCACGAACCGCGCCTCCGCGTGCGGCCCGTCCGCGCCTCCCTGCGGCCAGATGATCAGCAGGTCGGTGCGTCCCCGCCCCAGACCGTACTCCCGCTCGATGCGGCCGCCGCCGTTGACCACCCGGTGCAGGTAGGCCTGCAGCAGGAGCTGCGGGCCGGCTTCGGCGTAGTCGAATCGCCCCAGCCAGTGCTCGGAGTGTTCGCGGAAGAATCCCTGGAAGGCGGCGAGCAGCCTGTCCACGTCGAGCCCGCCGTCGGCGTCCACGTACCAGGCGGCGTCCTCGGCGAGTTCTGCCTGGACCACGGAGGCGAGTTCGCGGGGCACGACTTCGGCATAGATCGGGTTGGCGATGCGCGGCGGATCGTCGCGGGCGATCAGGCCCAGGTCGCGCACGTATTCCAGGTCTCGGGCGGTGGCGGTGCGCCGGTCGCCGCCGGTCAGCAACGGCTCGATCACCCGCCGCACGCGGTCTTCCTGCAGCGTGTCGGCGAGCTGGTCGAGATGGGTCACCCGGCTCAGGATGAGCTCCTCCTGGGCGTCGAGGAGGTCGCCGGCGGTGATCGCGCGGCGGCGGTCGTCGCCGGCCTCGCTGCGGGAGCACGCTTCTTCGCAGAGCGCATTCACCAACCACGGCTGGCCGCGCGTCTGTCTCCACACCATACGCAGCGCATCCGGGGTGAACGGCTGCCCCGACTCCGCGGTGTGCTGGGCGAGCAGGGCGCGCACGTCGTCCTCCGTGAAGTCACCGAGCCGTAGCGACCGCGCCTTGACGTTGAACGCGCTGCCGCCGGTGAGCACCGCGTTCTCGGAGCTGGAACGGATGCGGTAGTCGCGCACGTCGCGCACGCCGCACAGCACGACGCTCTGCGGGAAGCTCCCCGGCCGCCGGTCGTAGCCGGACCGCAACTGGCGGAGCACCGAGATCAGCGTGTCGCCGATCAGGGAGTCGATCTCGTCGATCAGCAGCACCACGGGCTTGGCCTCCGCCTCGCACCAGCGGGTCAGGGCTTCCGCCAGGGCGCCGGTACCGAAGGTGGCGAGGATGTCGGGCCAAGCGTCGTACAGGAACCCGTCGCCGACCGAGCGCGCCCGCGAAGCGAGCGCGCCTAGTATGACGCGCATGGCGCCCTCCACGTCTTCGCGCATCGCCTGGGCGGCCTCGACGTTTACGTACACACACCGGTAGTCGACCGCCGCTTCGCCGTTGAGCAGGTCGCGCAGCGCCAGCAGGGCGCTGGTTTTACCGGTCTGGCGCGGCGCGTGCAGCACGAAGTATCGTTTCCGCCTGATCAGGGTGAGTATCTCGCCGAGGTTCACCCGATCCAGCGGCGGAATGCAGTAGTGCTCGGCGGCGACGACCGGACCCTCGGTGTTGAAGAACCGCATGCCTGGCCAGTATGGCACGCCCGGAGTTGCCGCCGGTTGACGCCGCGCGCGACGTTGCCGATGCCGAAGCCTGCTGGTGCTGTCGGCGTGAGCGACGTTCCCCGCGTGCCCCTGATCCTGCGGGCCAGGGGCAGTCTGGGCGGAGGCCCGAGGCTTGCCTGGTAGCGCGGGATTGGGTTCTGTGGCTGATCCGGTGCTGCGGGTCCACGACGCGGTTGGCCACCGGCGAGTGCCTGCGCCGAGCCGCGGCGCTTGAACTGGCGGGTGAGCATCATGTCGTCGATAGCGCCGAAGAGCGCCGCGCCCCATCGCTCGCGCTCCTCCAGGCTGATGACCATGGACTTCTTCCGTTCGACCCTCCCGGACGCCTGTGGCATAGTTGCGGCAGTGGCCGTGCGCACTGGTCTGACAACGCGAGATCGCCCTGCGGAAACGCTGCCGCTGGAGAACGGCGACCGGCTCACGCGCCGAGAGTTCGAGCGGCGCTACGCCGCTCGGCCGGACCTCAAGAAGGCGGAATTGATCGAGGGGGTGGTCCACATGCCGTCACCGGTACGCGCCGCCGGTCACTCACGACCGCACGCAACGATTCTCTGGTGGCTGGGGACCTATGGCGCCGCCGCGCCGGGCGTGTGGACGGACGACAACGTGACGGTCCGGCTCGATCTCGACAACGACGTGCAGCCGGACGCGATGCTGAGCATCGACCCGGACGCCGGAGGCCGTTCGCGGCTGAGCGACGACGATTACGTCGAGGGCGCGCCGGAGTTGATCGTCGAGATCGCGGCCAGCAGCGCGGCGATCGATCTGCACGACAAGCTGCGCGCCTACCGGCGCAACGGGGTGCAGGAATACGTGGTGTGGCGCGTGCTGGAGCGCGAGCTCGACTGGTTCGTCCTGAGCGATGACGAGTGCCGGCCGCTAAGCACGGACGCGACCGGCGTGCTCGAAAGCCGTGTGTTTCCCGGCCTGCGCCTGGCCGTCGGCGCGCTGCTGCAGGGAGATCTCGCAGGCGTGCTCTCGGAGCTGCAGAGCGGTGTGCGCACGCCCGAGCACGCCGCGTTCGTCGAGCGCCTGCGATCGGCCGGGGACGCCGTGCGCGACCCACGGAACCGATAGCGCAAACAGGCTTCGACATGCCCATGGTCGCGGTGCTGGCGGCACTGGATGAGGAGATCGAGGCGTTCCGAGGGGCTCACGACCTGGAGCCCGTGGAGGAGGGGACGCCGTTCCCTGCCTTCCGGTTCCGCGTCGGTGCGGTCGACGCCGTGCTGATGCGCACGGGGGTCGGCAAGGCGTTCGCGGCCATGGTCGCGCAGCGAGCGATCGACCGCCTGCGGCCCGATTACTTGATCGTCACCGGCATCGCCGGCAGCGTGCGCGACGGTCTGAACCTGGGCGACGTGGTGGTCAGCCGCGACTGCATTCAGCACGACGTGGACGCGACCGCGCTGGGATTCGAACTGGGCCAAGTGCCGTACACCGATCACCGCATCCTTCGCGCCGACCCGAGGCTGGTGGAGCTCGCGCTGGTCACGCCCGTGGATGGTCAGCGCGTGGTCGCCGGTCGGATCCTGACCGGCGACCAGTTCATCAGCGACCCCGATGCCGTGCTGCGTCGCCGGCTGCAAGACCTCGACGGCTCGGTCGTCGAGATGGAGGGCGCCGCGATCGCGCTGGTGGCGACCGTCAACCGAGTCCCGTTCGTGATCATCCGCTCCGTCTCCGACAAGGCGGACGCCGCCGCACCGGCCGACTTCGGCGCCTTCCTGCGCCGCGCGGCCGCCAACTCCTACACGACGTGTGCCGGCATTCTGCGCCGACTGAACTGTTGATTGATGCGGCTCGCGACGCAAAGCAGTCGAGTCGATCGTAGCGCCCAGGAGAAAGAAAAGCATGCTTCAGACACGCACGAGACGCCTTGGTCGCGCTATAGGCGCATTCGTCGCAACAATCGTTCTGGTTCCTGTTTCGATATGGGCTGAAGAGTCTCCAGCGTGCCAGGACTGGACCAAACCTGTCGACGATGAACGAGTGTCAGAAGCCACGGGTGGAGCGTTTCATCCCTTCTTCTCGATTGCGACGGCTGAAGACGTCACCCGTTGCCTCAATGCTGGGTCGAATCCCAATTCGCGAACGGATGAGGGGTGGGCTCCGTTGCACCTTGCAGCCGCGGTCAGCGATACTGCGGCGGTCATCGTCGTTCTATTGGAGTCGGGAGCGGATCTGCTAGCTCGGAGCGAATACGGAGACACCCCCTTACACTTGGCGGCCATGAACTCAAACGCTGACGTGACCCTCACATTAATTGATGCCGGAGCAGATGTGAACGCAAGGGGTGAAGAACGATCTACACCACTACACTATGCGGCAGCTCTGAACCCGAACGTGGAGATCATAAACGCACTCTTGGAAGGTGAATCGGATCCGAACGCCAGGATGGAATATGGCGAGACTCCTCTACACGCTGCTGCGATGATGAATGAGAACCCCGCCGTGCTTGTCGCGCTATTGGACGGTGGAGCAGATCCAATCGCCCGGGATGATGATGATCAAGCTCCCTGGGATTACGCCAAGGAAAACCAGTCACTCATGGGGACCACCGCTTACTGGTGCCTCAACGACGCCCGGTGGCGTGCAATGGAAAGCGACGACCAACAGATAGAGGCCCTGCCGTCCTGGTGTCGTTCGCTGGTTAGCGGGGAAGAAACGAGCTCTCAAGAAGAACTACCATCGAATGCGGAGGCGAAGGGACAGGGCAGACAGCCGATTGAGGGCAGTAAATTGTGGTTAAGTGACGGCGACCTGCCGGCAGCCTTCATGCAGCACAGAGATTGGATCGAAAGCTGCACCGATCTTCCTGTCTTGGTTGTCGACCAGGATTTGGTTCTCTATTCCATCGACGCAGAGGACGGTCTTGAACAGATCGCTCAATGTCTCTTGTCTACCGTCGATCGAGTCGCGAGGCAGAGTTCGTCTGACGTTGGAGCGGTTACCATGTATCTCCCGCCGTTTTCGAATTACAACGAGCCTAAAGACGCTAACCCTGTGAGAGTCCCGGAGGCGCTGATTCGCACCAAAGAAGGAATACTAATCATCGCTGGCACATACGGAGATTATGGGTTGGACCACGTCGAGCGCGTGTCAGAGAAGAGCTATATAGCACAGATCAACTGGGGGATGACGCACACCAGAGTGTACCATGTGATCGCCGATGAGCCGAAGTCGGTCTACGTGACCAATGGAGATATTGTCGAAATATGGGAAGGAAAGAATGGGTGTTTTCTCATTGTCGTTGAGGAACACAAGAGATACTTTTCGGGAGGTGGCGCGTTCTTGCTGGACGGGATAGTCGACTGTGAAGGCAACATTTTGGATATCCATACTCTGACGTCCGACTGCATGAGCGTAGAGGAGCTATCAGACAAGTCGGGACTTGATCTCAGTCGCGTCCGCAGGTCGAAAGTGTGCGTATCACGCTGAGTCGTTACGTGCCGACGTCGAAGAGTTCGCGGTCAGGCGCGACTGCATCCAGCTCGACCTGGACGCACAGCGCTGGGCTTCGAACTCGGCCCGGTGCGGTGGACGGCCAGCACGTGGTCGCCTGCTGCATCCTGACCGGCGACCAGTTCGTCAGCGATACCGATGCCGCCTTCGGCCGCCGGCTACAAGACCTCAGTTGCTCCGCGGTGGAGATGGAAGGCGCGGCGATTGCGCTAGTGGCGGCCGTCAACCGCATGCCGTTCGTGATCATCCGCTCCGTCTCCGACAAGGCAGACGCCGCCGCACCGGCCGACTTCGGCGCCTTCCTGCGTCGCGCGGCCGCCAATTCCTACACCGTGTGCGCTGGAATCCTGGGACGACTGGAGGAAACCTCTGTGGGATTCAAGACGAAAAGGTTGGATTCCGATGTATAGCGTAGACCACAGTCACACTGGGAGGGGTGATCGTGAAGAAGCTGTACATCGTCGATCTGAGCGCGACGGAACGTGAGGAACTGACCGATTTGGTGGAGAAGGGAACGGTGGCTGCCTACCGTCGCCGGCATGCCAAGATCCTCTTGCTGGCTGACCAAGGAGAAGATGGGCCTGCTTGGCGTGATCGGGAGATAGCAAGTGAGGTAGGGGTCACCCCGCAGAACGTCGAGAGGATTCGCAAGCGCTGTGTGCTGGAAGGGCTGGAGGCCGCCTTGGGGCGGCGCAAACGCAGCCGGGAACGGACTACGGTACTTGACGGTGCGGGAGAGGCACAGTTGATCGCCATCGCCTGTAGCGACCCGCCGGCAGGGCGGGCGCGGTGGACGCTGCATATGCTGTGCGATGAGTTGAAGCGGCGCCAGATCGTACGCTCGATCTCCCACGAGACGGTGCGCACGGTGCTAAAAAAAACAAGATCAAGCCGTGGCGACAGCAGATGTGGTGCATCCCGCCCCAGGAGAACGCCGCCTTCGTGTGCGGGATGGAGAACGTCCTGCAAGTGTATACCCGGCCGTACGATGCGTCCCATCCGGTGGTCTGCATGGATGAGTCGAGCAAGCAGTGCGTGCAGGAGATTCGGCCACCGCAACCTATGCGGCCGGGCCACGCAGCCCGCGCCGACGACGAGTACCGACGCAACGGGGTGGGGCATCTGCTGATGTACTACGCGCCGTTTGAAGATTGGCGGCGGACCGACGTGGCAACCGACCATGCGGCGCCGACCTGGGCCGAAGGGGTGCGCCGGTTGGTGGAAGAAGACTTTCCGCAGGCGCAGCGGATCACGCTGGTGATGGACAACCTGAGCACGCACACCGGGGCGTCGCTGTACAAGACGTTCGAGCCGGCCAAGGCGCGCGCCTTGCTGGACAAGCTGGAGTTCGTGTATACGCCGAACCATGGGAGTTGGCTGAACATCGCTGAGTGTGAGCTCAGCGTGCTGGCGCGCCAATGTTTGGATCGCCGGATACCAGACATCGACTCCCTGCGCACCGAAGTAGACGCTTGGACCGAAGCGCGCAATCGGGCGAGCGGCCCAGTGCAGTGGCGCTTCACGACCGACGATGCCCGCATCAAGTTGCGTCATCTATACCCAACGGTTAGAGGTTGACAGACCACTAGTGACGCAAGTGAATCGACCCAACAGTAGCAGCCGCATCCCCGCCTTCTGCTTCCTAATTATTTCGATCGCAATTCCCATTCTCATTGTGTCATATTCGACATCCTTGTCGGAAAGCGATGGATTGATCGTCCCGCTAGACCGGCCGACTCCTACCCCGACGTGTAATCGCTGGAACACGCCCGAATTCTTTGAGAGCGCCACCATGCAAGATGTCGAGCGTTGCCTTCGGGCCGGAGCCGACGCGAGTACACCAGATGAGGACGGACGGCCCCCTCTACACGTGGCGGCCGTCCACAGCCGGAACCCCGCCGTGATCGTCGCTCTGATTGAGGCGGGAGCCCACCCCGATGACCGGAATCTGTTCGGGTGGACCTCTTTGCACGGTGCTGCATCGAGCAACGAGATCCCCGCCGTCATCGTTGCTCTCATAGACAACGGAGCCGATCCCAATGCTCGCGCGAAAGACGGGTCGACACCCCTACACGCAGCAGCATCTTTCGGCACTCAACCTATGGTCATCTCGGCACTCATAGAGCGAGGAGCCGATTCTGGTATCCGGAATAAGCACGGGCTGACTCCTCTGCACGCAGCTATGATCCATGACCAAGAACTGGCGGTGCTCGTCGCGCTCCTGAACGGAGGAGCCGATCCAAATTCACGATCTGAAGAAGGGTTAGTCGCTCTACAAGGATCTACCCCTCTACACGCCGCGGCGCTCCACACTAGTTACCCCGCCACCATTCATGCCCTTGTGGAAGGCGGAGCTGATCCTAATGCCCAAACTGACAGAGGAATCAGCCCACTACATTTTGCGGCATTCCGCAACGATGGCGGCTCTGTCATAACTGCTCTAATAGATGCTGGAGCCAACGTGAACGCGCTTGACGAACAGAGCCGGACGCCCCTCCACATAGCGGCTTCGAGCAACGATAACTCTGACGTCATACGTGCTCTACTTTACGGAGGTTCCGACCCCAATGTACAAGATGAAGACGGACGGACGCCTCTTCACATGGCGATCGCTAACAATAGGAATCCGACTGTGATCGCCGTACTACTTGAGAGAGGAGCGGATCCGAGTATCAGGAACAACGAAGGAAATACTCCAGGTCAGTTCGCCAAAGACAATAAGTAGAGCACTACTGGCAGGATCATTGGTCCGCCGATGGCTGTTGATTCCATATGATACAGACAGACTTGGGTGATGGCGACCTAAATCGGTCGAGGGCTTCTCGCGTATGACCCACTTGATTGTTCGTCCCAGCGGATCAACCCCCAGTTCGCCAGCGATCGCCTGCTATTGCATGGTCCGCGGATTGCGTGTATGATTGATGGATGCCTCGGCTTCGGAGGGGACTATGAGACGGGGACCGACACTCGCTGAGCTGATGCTCAGCAGCGAGCAGCAGGAACAACTGGAAGCGGTGTCCGTTTCGACGTCAAGGCGGCATGGGCTAGTGCGACGGGCGCGCATGATTCTCGGCTGTGCGGAAGGGCTTCGCAACGTGGTGGGCCGCCGCCAAGATCAGAAGCCTGTCCCCACTGATGGCTGCCTTTTACGCAGTGATTGTGGGTTGAGTCCTGTCGACCGCTGCACCTCAACGTATGCCGCTCAGATCGGAGATTGATATGAATATTAGTTCTCGATGCGACCTTTTGTATGGAAGGATATTCCGAGTCATAACACGCGGCTCATGGTCATTATTGGTTCTGTTTGCATGGATGACGTTGTCGTGCGTGACTGCCGCAGCGAGCCCGCCAGAGTCTTTTCGTACTGGAATCCGAAGCGACGACCCTGAGACCCTGAGTTACTTCGTCCTTGTTGACCGCGACTGTCCTTTCCTGCAGGAAGACGTGGCAGACGTTGTTGAGGAGACGTTTATAAGAAGCCGCATCAGACCTACGCGAGTCGTCGTGCCAAAGAGTCTGTACCTAAGGACGGCGGTCTATTGTGATGAGAGAGTCGGCTTGCTCCCTCAGGCATTCAAGTCGCAGGTCGTTTTCGGCATGCCTTCTCCGATCGAGGCCGCGCATTTAGTTTATGACATAGATTTCGGAGAGATCAATACCGGCTCCCGAACCTCGATCTTGAGATCTATTGAATCTTCATTGGAGGCGGCTATTTTGGAGTACGTCAAGGCCAACTTCGCGTTTTAGATTGAATTTTGCTGCCAATTTTGAAAATCATACGGAGGACATTCCGCAATATGATAGTCAGATGGGCAGGTCATGGAGAACTTCTGTTCCGAATGTTCAGGGTCAATAGGAGTCGATAAATTGAGCAGTTTCAGGTACGGACATAGTTCGCGGAGATCAGACTCACTGGTACGACTGTTGATCTCTGTCCTGATGTACTGGACGCTGATCGCGGTAGTTCCGGTCGCTGCGGAAGCCGATGATGCAGGCATAGAGTGGCAGCTAATTCAGGGGAGTAGGGTGGAGGATCTGATTGACGTCGCATGGAGCGATGGACAGTTCGTTGCGGTTGGAGCCCACGGAACGACCCTCTGGAGTCGCGATGGCGACCATTGGGAGAATGTGATCGACGGGGACGCAAGTGAAATCGACGAGGCCGATGTCGCGTGGAACGGTGAACGATATGTTCGGTCGTCGGGCGACGGAATCTTCCACAGCACAGACCGGACATCGTGGGAGAAAGCGAACGGTGATTGGGATAGTTGGGTGGATTTCCACGATGTCGCTTGGGGCAACGGTCGGTTCGTTGCAATCGGGTGGTGGTGGGTAGCACACCGTTTCGGTGGCGCCATCGCTTACAGCGCCGATGGTGTTCATTGGGAAACTCTGGGCGCTTGTTGCATGCTGAAAGCCGTTGCTTGGGGCAACGGTCGGTTCGTTGCGGTTGGCTTGGGCGGCACCATTGCGTACAGCGATGATGGAGTTCGTTGGGAGATGTCGAACGACAGCGGCGACGGTCGACATAACGGCAGGAGTCTCGATGATATTGCTTGGGGGAACGATCGCTTCGTTGCGATCGGGACAGTCGGCTATCCGCTGTTGCCCATAGTCCTTCACAGTGGGGACGGGCGTGAGTGGAGCGGGAGCGCTGCTTCGTGCCACCGGAGCGCCCACTGTTGGTCTGAGCTCCGCAGTGTAATGCCGCGCCGTATATTCTGGCGAGACGGGCACTTCGTAATCCGATCGTGGATCGGTCGGTCCGTGTTCTTGAGCGTCGACGGAATAGACTGGGAGGAGGCGGGCAATAGCGGCGGCGCCGACGACCCGATTTCCGAGGATATTGCGTCGATCGGCGAACACAGCATGCGCTTCGTTACGATTGGCAGGAACGGTACGCTTGTGTACAGTGAAGACGGCGAACGATGGGAAGCTGTTCCCGATACTGGTGGCTTGAGTCGGATGCATTTTCTCGACGTCGCATCAGGTAAGGGACGGTTCGTTGCGGTAAGGTCGGGTGGCACGATCGTGTACAGCAGCGACGGTCTGACCTGGGAAGAAGCGGAAAGTGGTACTTCCAACAGCCTCCATGCCGTTGCTTGGGGTGAGGGACGATTCGTCGCGGTCGGCGAGAACGCGACGATCGTCGTAAGCCCGCCAAGTCAGTGAACTGCTCTCGGCCGATCGAGTGTCACGGTGTCGCCGGGCGACTCTCCGGGCATAGGTCACGTTGACGAAGAAGGGGACGATGCGCGGGAGACTTGTATATCTTGCCTCGTGAGCGTTCGCTTGGGATCAGCAGTCGATTCTTGAAGTCCTGCTCAAGCTCTCGGTCGTCTGTGAATAGCAGGCGTGCGCCGCTGACTCTTGCCAGGGCGATGACGTGCTGATCATTTGACCTGCACAAGCCGCCGGCGCGGATGGACTTGGTTTCTTCTTCTACGATGGACTCATTGATGCGCCGGGCACGACCGGCTGGAATCGCTTCGGCAAGCCATGCCTGAACCTGCTGGACCCGCTCAATTCGCGCAACAACTTGCCGCCGACTACCAGTCGGCCGGTCCGGCCTCTCGTGAGCCACTCGTAGACGATTCGACCGCGTGGCGTCCGGTCATCGCCGAACACCTCCGACATCACATTGGCATCGATGATCGCACACATCAGAGCCCGATGGACCGTTCCATCTCATCCATGAAGAACTGGCGGTAGGTTGGTGGGGCATCGATCACGTTGCCGTCATCGTCCAGTCGCAACGAATGAATCGTCACGTCGAGCTCTCCGGGCTTGAAGAACAGAATCGAAACGTCGTCGGCCTTCAGTTCAGTCTTCCTGTCTCGGACGTCCATCCGCACCCGGTCGAGCAGATGGTCACTGTGCGTCTCGACTACCAGTTGCATCGAGGTCGCGGCGATTGAGCAGAACAGGCTTCCGAGCGCCGCCTGCGCGATGGGGTGGAGATGGACCTCGGGCTGTTGCAGCAGGGACATGTCCGGCGAGTCCTCACGGAGGAGTTCGGTAAGGACAGGAAGTGCTTGGCTCACGCCATAGCCGACGTCGACAAGATTCCTTCCCGGTCCCTTGACGGTCCTCCTTTGCCCGTATTTCTTGATCTGCACTTGAAACGGAGATCCATCGTCCTTCCCGAGGGACTTCATGACTATCTCGTCGAACAGGCCGGACTCACGACCGAACGTCTCCAGGCGGCGCTGCAGCCGCTGCCAATCTTCTTCGTCTCCGCGCGACACACGGTTCAGGTAGGTGGGGGTATACTCGCCTTCCGGGTCGCGCGCCGGCCGGGCGGGATTATAGGTTCTGAGTGGTCGAGAACGCACTGGTGCGCTCGCGAGGGGTCGCTGGGACCCCATGTTGAACAGGTATGCCAACACCCTGTCTATTTCACGCCAGTTGTCGACGCTCGTCTGCGCGTCGCCGTCGTAAGAATCCGAACACATCCGCCTCACGTGCCAGTGCAATGACTTGATCGATTCGAGTTCCTCGCCCATGTCCGCGTGCACGAGATGGTCGGGGAGTGTCCAGCTCTCATGTGATGTGCCGAACGTGGCGACGGGAGGTTGGTGCTCCTCTTCGCGTATTCGCACCCAGGCGTCGCCGTGGCCAATACGGCGAGCTACCGGAAACGGTGCGCCTCCGCGTTCGGCGAACGTGACGTCGAAAGACAGTTTGTTGCTCGAAACAGTGAGCGGGTGAAGGATGACTCCTGGTTCACACGAGAAGCCAGCCTCGAACGAATCGGCGGCGCTGCCCCTCGTGCCGCGATCGTGTGAGATCTCACGAAAGGAGCCGAGATCGTACGGGTCCTCCTTGAAATCGGGGACGTTCTCTCTGACGGCGACATCCCAAAGTGCTCGGATCAAGGCGAGGAAGGAGGTCTTTCCGGTACTGTTCTCGCCGACAAGCAGGGTGAGTGGCGCAAGTCGAGCCGTCTGCTTCTCCCGGAAGCAGCGGTAGTTGCGGACCGTGATGCGGTCCATGATCGATGCCCGTGCCACTCTTGAGAGTCTACCACGTTCGATACGTTGCTGAGGTGAGTGCCGGCGAACAGTTCGTGATCGCTATGCGGAGCAAGCCCCTATCGGTTTTCGGGCGGTTCGCTGCGCTGGACGTACCACAGCGAGCGGTTCGGTCGTTCGGTCGTGGATGCTGACCGCGGTCATCTTGGGCCTGCGCTGTCGCCATCGCCGGAAAACGGCACGCGTTCGAGAATGTGCGTCATCAGCGACGGAACGCCGGCCAGCCACACGACCGGTGGCAGTTGGCCCGGCGGGCTCCAGATGTAACCGAGCTGGTTCAGCTCCTCGCGCGCCACAAGGCGGGTAGCGGAGTCGGCCCCGGTGGTGGCGAGGGCGGCGTCGATAGCTTGGTCTGATGCGGTGGTTGCCCCCCGAAACAGCAGCGCGGTCGCCACCGCAGCTCCCAGCAGGTCCGCGTTCTCCAGTTCCCGATAGCGTTCCTGGTAGTAGTCGGTGCCCCGCGCGTCGACATCAGTTCGCGCGGCATCAACGTGAGTGACCGTCAGCCGGGTCGCTCCAGTGGCCAGGCGCTGTTGCCAGAGGGCGCGGCCCCAGACCTGGATGAAGTACGGATAGCACTGGCTGTCCGCGACGGCCGCGTCGAGGGCGTCGTGGTCGATGCCGACGCCGTGAGCCGTCAGCGGCTTGACCAGCGCGTCACGGGCGGCGGCGTCGCTCAGGAGTCCGATGCCCATCCGGCCTTCGTCCAACCGGCTCCAGAACGACGCGTTCATGGTACTGAGATGCGCCGGCAGGCCCGGCGTTCCCGCCAGAACCAGCAGGAACGGCGCGGTGGCGCGCACCTCCTGGCTGACGTTCAGCAGCAGTTGACCGACGTCACGGTCGAGTGTGTGGGCTTCGTCGACGAGCACGACGGTCGGCCTTCTCCGGCAGCGGGCGCTCAGCCGCGCCGTCAGATCCTGAGAGGTCGGAGCTGGCGCAGCCCACTCGGCTTGGCCGACGCCGGTGACGCCGAGTTTCCTGGGCAGGATCCTGCTGATGACTGACACCGGCAGAAGCAAGTGGTCCAAGTCCTGCCCGGTCCGTATTCGGCTTGGCGAAAGCCGCACGATGTGTATGCGGCTCGTTTTGCGGCAGGCGCCCTCGAACCAGTTGAGCAGCACGGTCTTTCCATTGCCGCGCGGCCCCATCATTGCCACGTCGTGCGGTGGAGCCTTGCCGCCGAGGAGGTCCGCCAGGCACTGCCTGAGCACCGTCTGTTCCCGCTCGCGCCCGGTCAGCGCCGGCGGAGCGACCCCCGTACCGGGAGTGAATACCCGTTGTACCGGCTCGCTCATGCTCCTTCGACCACATCATGCGAACGTGATGGGCATCGATCGAGGAGACGGCGATGGCCAGGGGCCTTGTCGGTCTTTCCACGAGGATCCGGGACCAACGAGCGGTCCATGGTGGACGGCCGTGCCATCGGCGAGAGTCTATCATGCGCCATGCTGGACACTGGCCCGCTCGTCACGGCTGGCGCTGCCCAGCCACACCCTGCTGATCCGTCCGCCCGAGTGCGCCTCCACGAGTGCCGGCGCTCCTGATGGGGTCGGCGGGGGCAAGTATCGTGCTGGCGCACTGCAATGAGCGGGGGGCGAGAGGTCCACGAGACAGGTTGACGAATGGCAACCCCTTAGATAATTTGCAAATAATCCATGGAGAGGTCCGAGACCTGCTGATCGCGATCATGGCAGGGCAGACTGAATGACCGGCGACGATGGTGCGCTGACGGAAGCGGTCCGTGAGGTGATCCGCGACGTGCCCGACTTTCCGCAGGCGGGAATCATGTTTCGGGACATCACGCCGGTGTTTGGAGCGATCCACCTGCCGCTTCGCATCGCTTCGTGGATGGCGGGAGCATTTGCGGCTGATGCGGGCGACCACCGCATCGACGCGGTCGCCTGCGTGGAGGCGCGCGGCTTCATGCTGGGGCCGCTGGTGGCGCGGGAGCTGGGCGTGGGCCTGATCCCGGTGCGCAAACCGGACAAGCTGCCGCGCGAGACCTTGCGCCAGGACTACGACCTGGAGTACGGGACCGACTCGCTGGAGATGCACGCGGACGCCTGCGGCCCGGGGCAGCGCGTCCTGCTGGTCGATGACGTGCTGGCCACGGGTGGCACCGCCACGGCCGCGTGCCGGCTGATCGAGCGCGCCGGCGCCAGCGTCGCGGGTGCCGCGTTCCTGATCGAGCTGGACGGACTGGACGGTGCGCAGCGGCTGCCGGTGCGGAGTCGCAGCCTGCTGCTGCTGCCGGCGTAAGGCGCCGGGGGCGTGTCGTCGCTCCCGATTCGTTGACCGCGGCCCTGCCGTCCCTATACTTCAGGGAGAGCCATCATGACGGCCGATCACAGGCGACCGCGTCGCGCGGGCGAGATCGACGGCACGCCGGAGGTGCATCGCGTGTGCGCGGCGCAGCAGGCATTCCGACGCTACCACGCGCAGTGTTTCTGGTACCTGCGCGCCGATCTGCAGGTCACGGCCGGAGACATCCCCATGATTGCGGATGGCCTGCGGAAGAACGGCGGGCGTGAAGGGTTTCTGCTCGCCGCACAGCTATGCCGCTGACGCCCATGCACACGGAGATCCTCAGTCGAATCGCCGCGAACCGCAGTCCCGACAGCTACGTCGCCGGTGCGACCGTCCTGCATCGCGACGCCCACACGCCGCGATTCTCCGATGACCTCGATCTGTTTCACGACGTGGAGGACAGCGTCGCACAGTGCGCGGAGGCGGATGCCGCGACGTTGCGCGCTGCCGGCTACACGTTCTCGTGGCTGCTGCGGACGCCGACTTTTCATCGAGCGCTGGTGACGCTGGACGGGGAGCAGCTCAAGATCGAGTGGGCGCACGACAGCGCGTATCGGTTCTTTCCGATCCAGGAGGATGCCCTCTGCGGCTATCGACTGCACGATGCCGATGCCGCGACCAACAAGGTTCTGGCCTTGGCGGGGCGAAGCGAGATCCGCGACTTCGTGGATGTGCTGCACCTGCATGACACGTATCTGTCGCTCGGTGCCCTGGCATGGGCGGCGTGCGGAAAGGACCCCGGCTACACGCCCGAGTTTCTTCTCGAGTACGCAGGCCGCCACGTCGCCCATACGCAGGAGGATCTCGACCGGCTCAGCTTGCGGGAACCGCTGGATCTCCGGGACCTGAAGCAGCGGTGGCTCGCCGCGGCCGATGCCGCCCGCGCGATCGTGGCCACGCTTCCGCCACGTGAAGTGGGGTGTCTGTATCTCGGCCCGGATCAGAGGCCACTGACGCCGGACGCGACGGCCCCGCAGTTCGATCGGTTGAAGCGTCACAGAGGCCGCGTTCGCGGTGCCTGGCCGACCATGTCGGCGTACCGTACGGGTGGCGAGGAATGACCCGAAACGGCATGGACCGGCTTCGTGACGGCCCCTTTCGCGGCACGTTGGTGATGCCGGCGTGAGTGCCGTTCGCCGCGTGCCGCTGATTCTGATGCGGGTCGGCGGCATCATGGTGGCGGTCGGAATCGCCCTTGCGTATCTGGCCTGGGCGCTTGCCTACTCACAGGTCAGCCTGGCCGCCATCGCCATCCCGGTCGGCGTCGTGTTGCTGGGCGGCGTGCTGCTGTTCGTAGTCGGCGCCGTGTCCGGGGCGAAGGCCGGGCAAGGGTCGCGCGGGTAGGGCGCGGAGGCCTCAGCCGGCCGCCTGCTCCGATCCGGCCTGGCGCCGATAGAGGTCGGCGTACACGCCGTCGAGCGCCATCAGCTCGCCGTGCGTGCCGTGCTCGGCGATGCCGTGGTCCTTGATCACGAACAGGCAGTCGGCGGCGCGCACGGTGCTCAGCCGGTGGGCGATGATGATCGCCGTGCGGCCCTGCAGGAGCCGCCGCAGCGCGGCCTGGATCACCGACTCGGTCACCACGTCCACGCTGGAGGTCGCCTCGTCCAGGACGATCAGGCGCGGGTCGGGCAGCAACGCGCGGGCGATGGCGATGAGCTGGCGCTGACCGACCGATATGTTGGTGCCGAACTCCAGGATCTCGGTGTCGTAACCGTCCGGCAGCCGTTCGACGAAGCGGTGCAGGCCGACCGCCCGCGCGGCTTCGACGACTGCTTCCTCCGAAGCCGCCGGAGCGCCGAAGCGGACGTTGTCGGCGATCGTGCCGGGAAACAGGAACGGATCCTGCGAGACCAGCGCCATCTGCGCGCGCAACGTGCGCTGTTGCACCGATCGGATGTCGATGCCGTCGATCAGCACCTGACCGCCGGTGACGTCGTAGAAGCGCGAGATCAGGTTGGCGATGGTGGTCTTGCCGGCCCCGGTCTCGCCGATCAGCGCCACGGTCTGGCCGGCCTCGATGGTGAGGTCGACCTCCTGCAGCACCGGCTGGTCGGGCTCGTAGGCGAAGGAGACGCCGCGCAGCTCGATGCGGCCGTCGATCCGCCGCATCGGCGGGGCGTCGGGGGCGTCGACGATGCGCGGCTCCGTGTCCAGCAGCTCCAGCACCTTCTCGCCGCCGGCCATCGCCGACTGCATGGAGGCGTAGAGCTGGCTGAGCTCCTGGATCGGCTGGAAGAAGCGGCTGACGTAGGCCAGGAACGCGACGATCACGCCGATCGAGACCGCGTCCCGGCCGTGCGCGAGGCCGCCGAAGAGCAGCACCGCCGCCGTGGCCAGCAGTCCCAGGAACTCCACCGACGGCGTGAAGGCGAGCGACAGGGAGAACGCCCGCAACTGCGCATCCCTCGCGTCGCGATTGCGTCGTTCGAACCGCTCGGCGGCCGCCGGCATCTGCGCGAACGCCCGGATCACGCGCATCCCGCCGATCGCCTCGGCCAGGTTGCCGACCATCGTGGCGATCGCCGTCCGCGTGGCGCGGAACGCGCGCCGCGCCAGGCGGGAGAAGATCAGCGTGGCGACCATCATCACCGGCACCACCGCGAAGGTGGTCAGCGCCAGCTCCGTGTTCATGATCAGCATGGCCACGACGATGCCGATCAGCACCAGCGAGTCGCCGATGATCTGCACCAGCCCCTGCGACAGCACCTCGTTGATGGTGGCGACGTCGTTGATCACCCGCGAGATGGTGACGCCGACCGGGTGCTCGGTGTGATAGCGCAGCGACAGCCGCTGCAGGTGGCGGAAGAGCTGAGCCCGCATCGTGGCCAGCATCCTCTGGCCGACCCACGACAGCAGGTAGGTCTGCAGTGCGTGCGCGGCATAGGTGCCCAGGAACGTCAGGACGAGGAGGCCTGAGATCAGCGCCAGGCTCCTCAGGTCGCCGGAGGCGATGGCGTCGTCGATGGCGAGCTGGATCAGCCACGGCGCCGCCAGGCTCAGCGCGGTGACCACCAGCATGGCGAGCGAGGCGGCGGCCATGTGCCTGCGATAGGGACGCAGGTAGACCGTCAGGCGGCGGATGACGTGTGGATCGATCGCCCGGCCCTCGCCGCCGCCGGCGAGCGCGGCCAGCGTGGATCTGGGTCCGCCGCCCATGGGGCCGGTGCCGGTCGAGAAGGTGCTCATCGGGGCGCTTTCCTCAGTGCATGAGCGGCCGACGGCGCCAAGTGGCCGTCGCCGTCGCCCCCGGCTGGGGCGGGTGACGGTGCTGCCGTTCCGGCGGACGCGAAGATGGCGGCATAGAGCGGCGAGCCTGCCAGCAATTCCTCATGAGTGCCGTGGGCGGCGATCCGGCCCTCCTCCAGCACCACTACCGCATCCGCGTCCTTGCAGGTGCTGGCACGCTGCGCGATGACGATCATGGTGCGCCCGCCGGCGGAGTCGCGCAGCGCCGACAGGATCCTGCCCTCGGTACGGGCGTCGACGCTGGATGTGGCGTCGTCCAGGATGAGGATGCGCGGATCGGTCAGCAGCGCGCGGGCGATGGCGATGCGCTGTTTCTGCCCACCGGACAGGGTGACGCCGCGTTCGCCCACCGGCGTGTCGTAGCGCTCGGGCAGTCCCTCGATGAAGGCCCGAATCTGCGCAGCCTCCGCCGCCGCCTCGATCTCCGCCTGCGAGGCGTCCGGGCGACCGAAGGCGATGTTCTCGCCGATGGTGGCGGCGAACAGCACCGTGTCCTGCAGCACGACACCGATCTGCGAGCGCAGCGACGCCATCGTCACCCCGCGGATGTCGATGTCGTCGATCTCGATCACGCCGCGGGTCGGGTCGTACAGGCGCAGCAGCAGGGAGATCAGGGTCGTCTTTCCCGACCCCGTGGCGCCGAGCACCGCCAGCCTGCTCCCGGCGGGAATGGTCAGGTCGATGTCGGAGAGCGCATCGGGATCATCCTCCCCACCGAAGGAGAAGCTCACGTCCCGGAACCGGACCCCGCCCCGGCCGCGCGGCAACGGCCGGGCGTCCGGGGCCTCCGGGATGGCGTCCGGGGCGTCCAGGATCTCCGCGACGCGTTCGGCGGACGCCAGCCCCTGCACCATCATCGGCAGCATGGCCCCGACCCGGCGCACCGGCGCGAAGAGCTGCGTGAGGTAGGTCGTGAACGCCACCAGCACGCCCAGGCTCTCGCCGCGCACGACCATCAGGCCGCCGATGCCCACGACCACCACCAGGCCCAGGTTGGCGATCAGCGACAGCAGCGGCGTGTGTATGGCCTTGAGCTTCGTGTTGAGCGCCGAAATCACGAACCAGCGGTCGACTTGCCGCTGGAACCGCACGGTCTCCCGCTGCTCCTGCGCGAACGCCTTGACCAGCCGCGCGCCCTGCAGGTTCTGCTCCAGCGCCGACGTCATCACGCCGAGCTGCTGCTGCAGCCGGGATGCCAGCGGCCGCTGCTGCTTGGCGAATATGAACGCCTGCACCGCCAGGAACGGGACGGGAATCAGCGACGCGGCGCCGAGCACCGGGTTCATCGCCACCATGAACGCCAGCGTCCCCGCGAACAGCACCGCCGCGTCGAGGACGCGCAGCAGCGCCTTGCTGACCACGAACCGGAGGCGCTCCACGTCCTGGATCGCGCGCTGCAGGACCTGGCCGGTCTCCATTCGCTCGATGAAGGAGATCTCCACCACGCCGAGCCGGAGGAACAGCTCGTTGCGCAGGTCGTAGGCGAGCCGCTGGGCGGCCATCTCCGCCAGGCGGCCCTGCAGGAATCCGAACACCGCGCGCGCGGCCGCCAGCGCGACCAGCGCGATGACCGAGCTGACCAGCACCGACCGGTCGCCGGCGATGATGCCGTGGTCGACGATCCAGCGGACGAACACGGGGATGACGAGCAGCGCGGCGGTGTGCGCGGTCATCGCGGCATACGCCCCCGCCATGAGCGGTCGGTAGGGGCGCAGGTAACGGAAGAATCGGCCGAAAAGGCTCGCCAAGGCGGACAGTATACCAACTGCGCCGTGCCGGGCTACCGCCCTCGCCGGTCGTGGGCGCCGCTACGCTACGGGCTGCGGAGCGCAGGCGCAGGGCCGCTCCCGTTTCGACTCAACCGTACGCCGATCCCAACCCCATCGCGCGGCGCCACGCCGCCACCTGGCCCAGGTGGTGCCCTTCGTGCATGGTCATCAGCGCAACCGCGAAGTCGCCGACCGTGGGGAAGCGCTCGCGAAGTCGGGCCGGCGTCGGCTGCTGCAGGCGCTCTTCATCGACGTCCGCCATCGCTTCCGACACGCGCGCGTGCTGAGCGCGGAGCTCCCGGAGGAGCTCCGCCTTGCCGGGGAAGTCGGCGGCGTTCCCACTGGGAATCGACCCCATGCGGCACACATCCTTCCATTTGTCTGGAAAAGTAGACGGCAGCCCGAGCATGCCGGCCAGGGTGTCGGAGGTGATGCCCAGGTGGCCCAGCGTCCACGCCGGGTGATTGATGACTCCCGACGGCTGAGCGACCATCTGCTCGTCCGTGAGGTCGTCGACGAGCAGCTCGGCCCGCTTGAGGTTCTTGCCATAGACGAACAACAGATGCTGGATCATGGATGGGCGGACTATAGCGCCGGCGCGCCACGCCCACCATCCCGCCGCCCGAGTGGGGTACGATGCCGTGGTCATGGAACACACGCGAATCGGCCTGTTGCATCCGGGCCAGATGGGCTCCGCGGTGGGCGCCGCCTTGGCACAGGCCGGACATCGGGTGCTGTGGGTGTCCACGGACCGGTCCCCGGCGTCGCGTCAGCGCGCGGCGGCGGCCGGGCTGGAAGACGCCGGCACCCTGGAGGCGCTCGCCGCGCAGGCGGAGGTGATCCTGTCGATCTGTCCCCCGCACGCGGCGCCCGACGTCGCCGAGCAGGTGGCCGCCCGCGGGTTCACCGGTATCTACGCCGACTGCAACGCCATCTCGCCCCACCGGACGCGCGCCGTCGAGACGACCATCGCCGCCGCCGGCGCGACCTACGTCGACGGCGGCATCGTCGGCGGTCCTCCTGCCGGCGGGCCGCCGCGAACCTCGCTCTACCTCTCGGGCGCGGCCGCAGGCCGGGTCGCCGCCTGTTTCCCGGCCGAGGCGCTGCACGCGGTGGTGCTCTCCGACCGCATCGGCGCCGCGTCCGCGCTGAAGATGTGCTACGCGGCGAACACCAAGGGCACCTCCGCCCTGTTCGCGGCGATTTTGGCGCTGGCCGAGCAGGAAGGGGTGCGGGACGCTCTGGAACGGCAGTGGGGCGAGAGCCTGACCGCCTCTGCGCACAAGCGCGCCGCCGACAGCGTCCTCAAGGCGTGGCGGTTCGTGGGCGAGATGCACGAGATCTCTGCGACCTTCGCGGAATCCGGCCTGCCCGGCGGCTTCCACGCCGCCGCCGCGGAGATCTACGAGCGCCTGGCCCCGTTCAAGGGGCGCACCGAGCCGCCGGAGCTCGGTGACGTGCTCGACACCTTGTCGCTTGGTACCGTGTCGGGCATGTCGATCAGTGAGAGCATGGTACCGGAGTTCGACCATGAGGTTGCGGGGGTCCGCACGACGCTGGAGCGGGTGCCGTCCGACAAGCTCGACTGGAAGCCGCATCCGGCGTCAAGTTCCCTGGGATGGCTCGCGGGACACGTGGCCAACCTGCCCACCTGGGCGGTGCTGACCGTCCAGCAGGATGAGCTGGACCTTCTGCCCGGCGGCAAGCCGCTCGACCAGCCTCCGCCGCCTGCCGACAGCGCGGAGCTGGTGGACACCTTCGACCGCAATGCGGCCGCCGCTCGGGCCGCCATCGCCGGCGCCGGCGACGCCGACCTGCTGCGGCCCTGGTCGCTGCTGCAGAACGGCGTCACCCTCATGACGATGCCCAGGGTGGCGGTGCTGCGGATCTTCGTGTTCAACCACCTGATCCACCACCGTGCGCAGCTCGGCGTATACCTGCGGCTCAACGACATCGCGGTCCCTTCGCTCTACGGGCCCTCCGCCGACGAGACCCCGAACTGATCGTGATCACCGTCGCGCCGAGCGCGGCATCCGACACCGTGCGGCGCCCGTGAGCCTGACCGTCCTCGGCGACACCGCGGTGTCCCCCAACGTGGCGGCCGGCGACCGGACGTCCGTGTGCGCGTTCCCGGTCGCGACGCGGTTGGCCGACGGCACCGTGTTGGTGCTCTACCGGCAGGGCCTGGACAAGCACGGCGCCGACGGCCGCTTCCTGCTGCAGCGCTCCGCAGACCGCGGCGCGACCTGGAGCGAACCGGTCGTGGTGCTGGACCGCGGCGGCCGGGTGGCCGGTTCGCGCGCGGCGGACGGCCCCGCGCGGGTGCCGTCCATGGCCGGTCTGCTGCACACGACCAGCGGCGCGTTGCTTGCCAACTTCGGCGTGGTCGAGGGCTTGAGCGAGGGGACCTACATGTTCGCGGACGACGCGCGTGAGTTGCCCGTCCGCACGCTGCTCACCCGCAGCGACGACGGCGGCGCCACATGGGCGGCGGCGGAGGTGCTGGAGGCCGCGCCGCCCGGTTCCTGCCCGACCACCAAGCCGTTTCAGCGGCCGGACGGCACCATCTGCATGCCGCTGGAGATCCCGGGCCCGGAGCCCGGCGTGCCGGCGACCGGCATGGTGTTCTCGGACGACGACGGCCGGAACTTCGGCGGGTTCGTCCGCTGCGCATTCGACGACAGCGGAGCACTCGCTCTGTGCGACGGGCACTGCGCGCAGCTCGACGACGGGCGCATCCTGTTGCTGCTGTGGACGTTCCGGGCTTCCGACGAGACGACGATCGACGTGCACCGCTGCCATTCGGAGGACGGCGGCCGCACGTGGACCGAGCCGCTGCCCACCGGGCTGCACGGGCAGGTGACCGCACCGCTCGCGCTGCCCGGCGGACCGGTGCTGGCGGCCAGCAACCGGCGCGTTGCGCCCGAAGGCATCCTCATCCACGTCTCCCATGACGGCGGCGATACCTGGGATCAGGACGGCTCGGTGCGGATGTGGGATGCCGCCGCCGGACGCACGCTGGCGGAGCCGGTGGGTGCGTCCAGCGATCGCCATGGCGCCGGGATCTGGGCCGCGCTCGGCGGGTTCACCTTTGGCACGCCGGACCTGACGCTGCTCGACGACGGCACCGTGCTGTTGATCCACTACGCGACCGTCAAGGGCGTGACGCACATCCGCGCGGTTCGCTTCCGCGTCGATGAGTGAGTTCGATGAGTGAGAAGGAAGTCCGGACCGTCACCGGCGCTCTGGACGCCGCCTCCCTCGGCGTCGTGCTGCCCCATGAGCACCTGATCCACCGCGTCAGCATCCACTCCGGCCGGGCCGACAACGCCTGTCTGGACGTGGATCTGGCCGCCGACGAGTGCCGTCGCTTCCGCGCCGCCGGCGGCGGGGCGATCTGCGACGTCACGCCGCTGGGACTGGGGCGCGACCTGGCGGCCTTGCGCGCGGTCAGCGAGCTGTCCGGGGTGCCGGTCGTCTCCGCGCTCGGGCTGTACGACACCTGGACGCAGCCGGACGAGGTGCGCGGCCGTCCCGCACCCGTGGTCGCCGACTACCTGGAGCGTGGCGCCGAGGGGTGCGGTCTGATCGGGGAGATCGCCAGCCACAACGAGTCCGGCCACGCCGACTGGCGGCGCTACGCGCTCTACGCGTCGGAGCGCGACCTGTTCGCCGGCGCGGCGCGGGCCCAGCGGCGCACCGGACTGGCCGTTACCACCCACGCCAGCCTGGGGCGGGCAGGAGTCGTGCAGGCACGCTTGCTGGTCGACTCCGGCGCCGATCCGGAGCGGGTGATCATCGGCCACTGCGACGCACACCTGCACGGCGACGAGGCGCTGGACCTGGACTACTACGAGGCTCTCCTGGCGCTGGGCGTCTGTCTGGAGTTCGACCTGTTCGGCTGGGAGGAGCTGGCTCCCGATGCGCTCCGGGCGCAGCGGATCGCAACGCTCTGCGCGGCCGGGCACGCCGGCCGATTGCTGATCTCGACCGACACGTGCCGCCGCTCGCAACTTCACGAATGCGGGGGGCGGGGCTTCGACTACCTGTTCACGAGCGTCATCCCTGGTCTGAGCGCCGCGGGAGTCAGCCAAGCCGACATCGACTCGATGGTCCGCGCCAACCCCGCCCGCGTGCTCAGTCTGAGGACATGACGATGAAACCAGCGATGGAGATGTTGGCGGTGCGCCTTAGATATGGGAATATGGTTCGATGAAGACGACCATCGAGCTCCCTGACGAAGCGCTCCGAGCGGCCAAGGTAGTGGCCGCCGGCCGTGGCGTGACCCTCAGGCAACTGTTCACCGAAGCGCTGGAGGAGAAGCTTCGCCGCTGTGCCGGGCATGAGGGCGGTTCGGAGCAAGAGCCGCCGTGGATGGCAGGGTTTGGCGCTCTGTCCGACCTCGCCGGTGAGAACCGCCGCGTGCTCGCCGCGATCGAAGAGGAGTTCGAACGGCTCGAACCCGAAGACATTACGTGATCCTGGACACGAATGCCTTGTCCGCATGGGCCGAAGGTCTCAAGGCGGTCAAGGACAGGTATCGCACGGCCGGCCGGTTGGTCGTCCCTACCGTCGTTCTTGGAGAGTTCTATTTCGGCGTTCGCCAGTCGCGCCATCGTACGCGCTACGAGGGCTGGCTGAGCCGATACCTGCCCCTTGCGGAACTCGCCATGATCACCCGGGTAACCGCCAGTGAGTACGCCGAGGTCAGGCTGCAACTCAAGCGCTCCGGCACTCCCATTCCCGTCAACGACGCCTGGATCGCGGCGCTGGCCCGCCAGCATGATCTGCCGGTGCTCAGCAACGACTCCCACTTCGACGCAGCAATTCTCGGTGAGCGGCGGTAGCGGCGTGTAGGGCGGTCTGACGGTAGTGACGCGGCCCAAATGGAGGCGAGCGAGCACTTTGGCAGGCGCGCCAGTGGCCACCCACAGCCGGGTTTCAGGATCAAGCCGTGCGGCGAGCGGTTGCCGTGGCCGGCAGGAGGCGCACCGAAGCTTCGGGCGTGCGGTTTCGCGGCGCGGTGGGCGGGCGTACCGCAGGCGCAGGCGGCATGCAGGCAACGGGTTCAGCGACTACGGAGACTCATAGGGGGGCAGCTGCTGCGGTGGCGAGTTCATCCGTACCAGCACCTGGTCCCAGGAGGTGAACAGGAACAGCCGGAACGCCGAGCGCACCTCGTCCCAGAACCCGCGCCGCGAACTGAACAACGTGCGCACCCGCTGATACAGCCCATCGACCAGGTCAAAGATCTGGTGCATGAAGAACGCCAGCAGGTTGAGCACGAAGAACGCCTCCGACAGGTGCTGGCGGCCGTGGCCGAAGTTGTGCTCCAGGTGGTAGCCGTGGTTCTTGAGGGTGTTGAACCCTTCGTTCTCGATCTTCCAACGCGCCCGCGCGGCGCGGACCAGTGCGACGATGTTCTCGGCGGTGGGCACCAGGTCGGTGACCCAGGCGTTCCGATAGGTCACCCTGCCGGCCTTGACGATGCGGAACTGGATGAAGTTGACGTGCGGAGCATCGGGATTGCCGTTCAGCGGTAGATCGGTGACCCATTCGTATTCGCGGCGTTCGCCACGGTCTGAGGTAGTGTGACGGTTCAGCAGGTTGCCGCCGCGCAGGCCGGCGACGTCCTGGTAGAGGCTGTGATGGTCACCGGGCTTGGCGACCAGCAGGAACGACAAGCGCGTGGCGGCCAACCGCTCGACGAACGGCTGCTTGGAGTAAAGGCTGTCGGCGACGATAATTGCCGCCATGCGGGGATAGTCGGCACGGAGCCGCTCCAGCATCCGGTAGCCGGCGTTCAGTTCGCAATCCTGCTTGCGGTACCGCCCGCCGTCGGCGTCACGGTTGCGGACGAACTCGGGAGCGAGCGGGAGCACTTCGCGCTTGTCGGGATGGACGATGGCGGCCTGCAGAATGTCATGGTGATAGCAGGTAGTGCCGTCGCGTGAGGTGGTGCTCAGGCAGTGCTCGCAGTGCACGGACTCGGGAGCCTTTTGCAGAACTGCCGAGATAGCGGAATTACTGAGGGAGAGAGGAGGCTATAGAAACGGGACAAAGCCGTCTCTCCGTACTATGATGTGTTCGCCAAAAACTCACCCTGGAGAGAGCGACCATGTCCCTACGTCGAATACTATCGCAGTACTGGTTCGGCCTGCAAGAGCGCTTGTTCCCGGCCAGCAATTCTCGGTGAGCGGCGGTAGCGGCGTGTAGGGCGGTCTGACGGTAGTGACGCGGCCCAAATGGAGGCGAGCGAGCACTTTGGCAGGCGCGCCAGTGGCCACCCACAGCCGGGTTTCAGGATCAAGCCGTGCGGCGAGCGGTTGCCGTGGCCGGCAGGAGGCGCACCGAAGCTTCGGGCGTGCGGTTTCGCGGCGCGGTGGGCGGGCGTACCGCAGGCGCAGGCGGCATGCAGGCAACGGGTTCAGCGACTACGGAGACTCATAGGGGGGCAGCTGCTGCGGTGGCGAGTTCATCCGTACCAGCACCTGGTCCCAGGAGGTGAACAGGAACAGCCGGAACGCCGAGCGCACCTCGTCCCAGAACCCGCGCCGCGAACTGAACAACGTGCGCACCCGCTGATACAGCCCATCGACCAGGTCAAAGATCTGGTGCATGAAGAACGCCAGCAGGTTGAGCACGAAGAACGCCTCCGACAGGTGCTGGCGGCCGTGGCCGAAGTTGTGCTCCAGGTGGTAGCCGTGGTTCTTGAGGGTGTTGAACCCTTCGTTCTCGATCTTCCAACGCGCCCGCGCGGCGCGGACCAGTGCGACGATGTTCTCGGCGGTGGGCACCAGGTCGGTGACCCAGGCGTTCCGATAGGTCACCCTGCCGGCCTTGACGATGCGGAACTGGATGAAGTTGACGTGCGGAGCATCGGGATTGCCGTTCAGCGGTAGATCGGTGACCCATTCGTATTCGCGGCGTTCGCCACGGTCTGAGGTAGTGTGACGGTTCAGCAGGTTGCCGCCGCGCAGGCCGGCGACGTCCTGGTAGAGGCTGTGATGGTCACCGGGCTTGGCGACCAGCAGGAACGACAAGCGCGTGGCGGCCAACCGCTCGACGAACGGCTGCTTGGAGTAAAGGCTGTCGGCGACGATAATTGCCGCCATGCGGGGATAGTCGGCACGGAGCCGCTCCAGCATCCGGTAGCCGGCGTTCAGTTCGCAATCCTGCTTGCGGTACCGCCCGCCGTCGGCGTCACGGTTGCGGACGAACTCGGGAGCGAGCGGGAGCACTTCGCGCTTGTCGGGATGGACGATGGCGGCCTGCAGAATGTCATGGTGATAGCAGGTAGTGCCGTCGCGTGAGGTGGTGCTCAGGCAGTGCTCGCAGTGCACGGACTCGGAGCTGAAATACCGTGAACCGTCGAGGGTGATCAGATAGCGGGCGCCGAACAGTTGGTAGTGCTGGAGCCACTTGGCGCGCTGCAGGCGAGCGATCCACTCGGCGAAGCACGGCAGGATGGGAGCATAGTCATGGCGGTCGAGCAGATCGCGGAACTGCGAGTCGGAGGGCAGCTGATCGACGCCGAAGGTGACCGAGAGATTGTTGGTCTGCACTTGCTGCTGGAAGCGGCGCTGGAACTGCAGCAGGGAGGGGTCTTGGACGAAGAACATCGCCAGAGCGCTGAGGTAACAGTCGCGCAGGGCGTAGCGGACCTTGCTTGGTTGGCGTGCGTCGAGGATACCGGTTACGTACTCGGCGATCGAGTCGACGAGGGAGCGGAAACGAAGTAGATTCGGGCCTCTCCGCAGTCCCCTGGCCATGCGCGGATAGCATGGCGAGGATGGTGAGAAATGTCTAGTCCCGTAACTCGTTCAACTGCAATGAGATAGGGGACAGGTATCAATCTGCCCTCGCCAGAACCGCGTCACCCGTGTCGCTTCTCACCCACTCGCCGAGAATTGCTGGTTCCCGGCTCTCGAAGAAGCGATCGGGCCGCTGGGCGAGCGCTACCAATCGTTCGTCGCGGTGCTGGAGTTCGTGCGGGTCGAGCGATTCCTGCCGCACTTCACCGGGCTGCCGGGGCGACCACGGGAAGATCGTGCCGCGCTGGCGCGCGCGTTCATCGCCAAAGCGGTGTTCGACATCACCACCACTCGCGCGCTGCTCGAGCGGCTTGCCATCGACCGGACGCTGCGTCGCCTGTGCGGCTGGAACGAGGTGCGCGAGATCCCCAGCGAGGCGACCTTCTCACGCGCCTTCGGTGGGTTCGCCGACAGCGCCTTGCCGAGCCGCCTGCACGAGGCGCTGATCGAGCACGCCCTGCACGATCATCTGGTCGGGCACCTCTCGCGCGACTCGACGGCTATCGAGGGGCGTGAGAAACCGACGCCGAAGCCACCGCAGCCGGCCAAGCCGAAGCGCAAGCGCGGGAGACCGCGCAAGGACGAGCAGCGCCCGCCCAAGCAGCCGCGCCGTCTGGAGCGCCAGCCGGACATGAGTCTGCCGGAGATGATCGCGGACCTGCCGCGCGCGTGCGACGTCGGCACCAAGCGCAACGCCAAGGGCCATCAGGAATCCTGGATCGGCTACAAGCTGCACATCGACGCCGCCGATGGCGGCATCCCGGTGAGCTGCATCCTGAGCTCGGCCTCGCTGCATGACAGCCAAGTGGCGATTCCGCTGGCGACCATGAGCAACGCACGCATCACCAACCTGTACGACCTGATGGACTCAGCCTATGACGCGACCGAGATCAGAGAGTACAGCGAAGCGCTCGGTCACGTTGCGATCATCGACGACAATCCCCGCCGCGACGCCGTGCGCAAGCAGGCGCTGCTCACCGAGGCGCAGGCGCAGCGTGCCGTCGACTACGTGTACCCCGCCGACATGCGCTACCGGGAGCGCTCGACCGTCGAGCGGGTCAACGGCCGGCTCAAGGACGAATTCGGTGGCCGCCACGTCCGCGTACGCGGTCACGCCAAGGTGCTGTGCCACTTGATGTTCGGCGTCCTGGCGCTGACCGTGGACCAATTGCTGCGCATGCTGAGCTGATACCGACCTCGTTTCCGCACGAATGGTCTGGTCGCGACTCCGGCAGCACGAGACATCCTCCGGTGTGTCCGCGAACCCACCGGGAGCCCGCATCGTCTCCGAATTCCAGCCACGCTGAGGTGTCGCAAACCGATTGCCGCAGCATCTGGCGCGGCACCTCACACCTCACGGCAGCGGTCTCACCGCGTGGCTACGGACAAACGTCTGCGCCCGGGTCGAATCGACGGGGTTCTGCAAGTGGCTCTCGGAGCTGAAATACCGTGAACCGTCGAGGGTGATCAGATAGCGGGCGCCGAACAGTTGGTAGTGCTGGAGCCACTTGGCGCGCTGCAGGCGAGCGATCCACTCGGCGAAGCACGGCAGGATGGGAGCATAGTCATGGCGGTCGAGCAGATCGCGGAACTGCGAGTCGGAGGGCAGCTGATCGACGCCGAAGGTGACCGAGAGATTGTTGGTCTGCACTTGCTGCTGGAAGCGGCGCTGGAACTGCAGCAGGGAGGGGTCTTGGACGAAGAACATCGCCAGAGCGCTGAGGTAACAGTCGCGCAGGGCGTAGCGGACCTTGCTTGGTTGGCGTGCGTCGAGGATACCGGTTACGTACTCGGCGATCGAGTCGACGAGGGAGCGGAAACGAAGTAGATTCGGGCCTCTCCGCAGTCCCCTGGCCATGCGCGGATAGCATGGCGAGGATGGTGAGAAATGTCTAGTCCCGTAACTCGTTCAACTGCAATGAGATAGGGGACAGGTATCAATCTGCCCTCGCCAGAACCGCGTCACCCGTGTCGCTTCTCACCCACTCGCCGAGAATTGCTGACTTCGACGCCGTGGAGGGCGTCCAGCGCCTCGCGTTCTGATGTCCAACCACTCTGGCCTGCTCAGCTCTCGCTGACGGAGATGCTCACGGTGGTTCGAGCTTCGGCCCCCGCGGCCAGCAGCGGGAGGGGCGGCGCGTCGCGCCAGGCCGGGTCCGCCAAGCGTGAGAAGCCGTCCAGGCCGGCGGTCCAGGGCTCCACGCATACGAAGGGTGCCGCCCGCGGCGCGTAGATCACGAGCTGCGTGATCGAGCCGTCGTAGCCCACCGCGATGCGGCGGCCGGCGCCGTGGTCGGTGAGCACCGCCTCGACGCCGCTCAGGTCCGCGAACACGTTGTCGTAGCTCGCCTCCGGGTCGAGGCGGAACGGCTCGGCCAGCGCGCGCGTGCTTCCCGACGGCACCAGCAACTCGGGGTCGAGCTCGACGGACCGGGAGGCGGGGAGGGCAAGCGACACCCCGTCGCGGCCGAGGTCGGAGATCGCCAGATACGGGTGTGCGCCGAACGCATAGGGCGCAGGCTCGCCGCCCAGGTTAAGGACGCACAGTTCGATCTCCACGCGGTGGGGCGTCAGGGACAGCTCCAGGCGCAGCGCGACGGGCCACGGATAGCTCTCGCGCGCCAACGCCTCGGTGACCTCGACAGCATAGATCAGGGTGACGTACTCCGCCGACCGATCGACCTGCGGCGGGCCGATCCGGCAGCGATCCAGGAAGCCATGAACCGGCATCGCCAGCGACGCTTCACGACCGGCGAGCCGGTAGACGTCTGCCGCCGGCGGCTCGACCGATCGGTCCCAGGTCCTGCCCACCGCCGGGAACAGCAGCGGAGTGCCGCCCGCGTAGGGGAGGCCGCGCTCCGGGAAGCCGGCGGGCCGGTGGAACACCTCGCGGCCGTCCACCACCCAGGAGAACAGGTTGCAGCCCAGCTCCCGTGCTATCGCGAACGCGGAGCCGCCGACCGTGAAGCGATCGATCATGCCCCGACGCCCTGCACCGACGGCCGGTTGCCGGCGGCGTCCCGCCTCGCTACAACCATCCCCATGCGTACCGTTCCCGAATCGCAGAAGTTCATCATCGCCGACCACAATACCGCCACGACCGCCGATCTGCCGCCCTGCCCGAACCCGCTCGGCTGGTACCACTCGGTCGGCGGCATCAAGAACACCGGCGACGGCCTGGTCGCCACCTATCGGCTGTCGGACTCGCACACCGCGGTCTACACGCACATCATGGCCGCCCGCTCCCGCGACGGGGGCCGGACGTGGTCCGAGCACCGCTCGATCTCCTGCCGCAACGTCTGGGAGCACCACGCCTGCTGGGTCGCTCCACAGCTCAGCCGCCTGTCCGACGGGCGGCTGGTGATCATCTGCGACGAGGGGCGCCGCACCAGCGGCGCCGACTGGCCGATGCTGACCCGCTGGCAGCAGCGGCCGCCGCGAGGCATGGCCAACTACCTGTTCTGGAGCGACGACGACGGGGCCACCTGGAGCGATCCGGTTCGGATCGACGACGTCGGCGGCGAGCCCGGCTACATCACCGAGCTCGCCGACGGCACGCTGCTGTACACACGGACCGAGTCCGAGCGGTTCGCCGCGATGGAGGATCCGCCCGAGCCCTGGAACGACATCTACTACCGCAACCAGGCCGTCATTTCCACCGACGGCGGCCGCACCTGGGCACCCGGCGGGCTGGTGACCGATGCTCCGTACCACGGCGATGCCGAGGTCGGCACCGTGGAGGTCGAGCCCGGGCACCTGCTGGCGGTGACCCGCATCGGCTTCTCCGGCGGCAAACTGGGCCAGCCCAGCCGCTTCGTGCGCAGCTACGACGGCGGCCGCACCTGGCAGCCCCCGGAGCTGTCACCGATCTACGGGCAGCGCACCGTGGTGCGCGCGCTCCGCTCCGGCAAGCTGCTCTGCACCTACCGCCACCGCTGGGGCACGCCGGCGAGCTGCGTGTTCATGTGGGACCCGGGCGAGGAGCTCGGCTTCCAGCCCACCTCCTACATCTGGGACCGCGATCGCTGCCTGCTGGAGGACGGCGTGATGGTCTGCCGCACCGCGAGCGGCCGGCAGCACGAGGTCGAGTTCTCGCTGTACCCGGCCATGACCTCCAAGGCCGAGGTGTCGCTGGAGGTGGAGCTGAGCCGCGAGCGCGGCAGCGGCGCCGTACTGCTGTCGGCCGGCTTCGGGGTGCGGGTCGAGGACGGCTGCGTGCGCCTGGTGAAGTTCGCGACGAAGCGGCACGAGACCGGATCCCTGGAGGACACCACCCCGTGGCGGGGGCGCGGCGCCACTCACTGCGCGATGGACACCGGCGGCTTCCACCGCTACCGCCTGGAGCGCACCCCGGACGCCTGCCGCCTGCTGGTGGACGGACAGGTCGCCCTGGCCAGCGACGACCCCGACCTGCGTCAGCGCGTGGTCCGCTTCGGCTCCGGGGGCGAGTTGACCTCCCGCTGGCGCAGCGCGAGCGCGCGCGTGCACAACCCCGACGACCACTCGATCGATTGGTCCTGGGACAGCGCGAACGGGTTTCCCGATCAGTTCGAGCGCGACCGCGTGGTGGTCCTCGACTACACCTCCGACTCGGGATACAGCGACTGGACCCAGGCCGACGACGGCACCATCGTCGTCGCCGATTACTCCAGCGCCGACTTCCGGACCATCAACACCGGCGGACCGCAGCCGGTGCTGAAGGCGTTCCACCTGACCGAGGAGGACCTGGCTCCGGCCGGATGAGCGCTCCGAGCGCAGCGCACTACGACACCGTCATCGTCGGCGCCGGCGCGGCCGGGTCGGTCCTGGCCGCGCGGCTGAGCCGCGACGACCGGCGCCGGGTGCTCCTCATCGAGGCCGGGCCTGACTTCCCGGACGGGAACCTGCCGCAGGAGATCCGCTACGGCTACGGCCGCTACCGCGACGCCTGGGCGCTGGCGCACGGGTACGAGACGCGGTTCGGCTGGGGCTATCGGGCGCGCGCCACCCGCCATCAGCCGGACATGTTCGCGCCGCGCGGCAGGATCGTCGGCGGATCGAGCGCGGTCAACGCGTTGATCTTCCTGCGCGGCGTGCCCGAGGACTACGACGGCTGGGCGGCCATGGGGTGTCCGGACTGGAGCTTCGACGAGTTGCTGCCCAGCCTGCGCCGCGTCGAGAACGACCACGACTGCCGCGACCCGTACCACGGCAGCGATGGACCGATCCCCGTGCGCCGCTTCCGGCCGGAGGAGCTGCGCCCGGAGCAGCAGGCGTTCCTCGACGCCTGCCGCGATGCCGGCTACGACCCCTGCGCGGACCACAACGCGCCCGATGCGACCGGGTTCGGCCCGTTGCCGTTCAACAGCCTCGACGGCGTCCGCTGGAGCGCCGCCATGGGTTACCTGGACCCGGTCCGCGGCCGTTCCAACCTGACCGTCCTGCCCGACAGTCTGGTGCACCGGGTGGTGATCGAACGCGGCCGCGCGACGGGCGTCACGCTGCGGGGAGGAGCAGGCGAGGGGGCAGCGCTGACCGTGCACGGCGACGAGATTGTGGTCGCCGCCGGCTCAATCGGCACGCCTCACCTGCTGCTGCGTTCCGGCATCGGCCCGGCCGAGCACCTGCGCCGGGTCGGGGTGCCGGTCGCCTGCGACCGGCGCGGGGTCGGCGCCAACCTGCGCGACCACCCGCAGGCGGCGGTCACGGTGCGCACCCCCGATTCCTATCGGCACGCCGATACGGCTCCCAGGCTGCAAACCGCCCTGCGCTACACGGCCGCGGGATCAGCGCTGCGCAACGACATGATCATGCTGCCGACCGGGTGGGCCATCCCGGAGGGGTACTACCACCGCGCGCGCTCGGCGCCGATCGGCTTCCACGTGGTGCCCGCGCTGTACCTGGCTGCCGCCTCCGGCAGCGTCCGCCTGCGATCGCCGCACCCCGAGGACCCTCCGGCGCTGGACTACAACCTGCTCGGCGAGGCGGTGGACCGGGAGCGGATGCGGGAAGGGGTCCGCATCGCCATCGAGCTGCTCCGGCACCGGAGCTTCCGGCCGCTGGTGGCCGAGGTGGTCAAGCCTACGCCCGCGGACCTTGCGAGCGATGCGGCCCTGGACGACTGGCTCCTGCGCGTCGCGGGGACCAGCCACCACGTATCCTCGACCTGCCGCATGGGGCCTGCCGGCGACCCGGACGCCGTCGTGGACCAGCAAGGCCGCGTGTGCGGCGTCGACCGTCTGCGGATCGCGGACGCATCCATCATGCCGGACTGCGTGCGCGCCAACACGAACTGCACGTCCATGGCGATCGGCGAGCGGATCGCGGAGCTGATGCTGCGGTAGAGCCTGCCCGGGGCGTCAACTTGGTATAACAGGTATGCGCCGATCGGTTGACAGGCGCGGCGCTGACGGGACACTCAGGCAGGAGTGCGTTTCTTCAATACCACGGGGCCGGTCGTTGCCGCCGATCATTACTGCATCCCGCCGCTGCAACGCGTGAACCTGGAAGAGGTGCTGGCGCTGATCCGGGACAAGCGCTACTTCGTGCTGCACGCGCCACGGCAGACCGGCAAGACCTCCGCCCTGTTGGCACTGCGCGACCTGCTGAACGGCGGAACCGAGGGCGCCTTCCGCTGCGTCTACGTGAACGTCGAGTCGGGCCAGACCGCGCGCGAGGACGTGGAGCGGGGGATGCGCGCCATCCTGGGAGCCCTGGGGACGCGGGCGCGCAGGACCCTGGGGGACGAGTCGCTCGCACGCCTCTGGCCCGACGTCCTGACCACCTTCGGCCCCGATGGCGCGCTTCAGGAAGTGCTGGTTCGCTGGGCGGAGGCCGATCCCACCCCTGCGGTGCTGCTGATCGACGAGATCGATACGCTCATCGGCGACACGCTGATCGCCGTGCTGCGCCAGTTGCGCGCCGGCTACGACGAACGGCCGGGCGGCTTCCCGCAGAGCGTGATCCTGTGCGGCGTACGCGACGTGCGCGACTACCGCATCCATTCGTCCGCCGAGAAGACGGTCATCACCGGCGGGAGCGCCTTCAACGTCAAGGCGGCTTCGCTGCGCATCGGGGACTTCTCCGAGGCCGAGGTCCGTACGCTGCTCGTCCAGCACACCGCGGAGAGCGGCCAACGGTTCGCCGAAGCGGCACTGCAGTGCATCGTGAACTCAGGCGGTCGGGTGGAGCGGGAGTACGGGCTGGGGCGGATGCGAACGGACCTGCTGGTCGTGTGGCCGACGGGCGCGCCTCCGGACCAGACCCGGCGGATGGTGATCGAGTGCAAGCTGCTGCACGGCAGCCTGGAGCGCACCATCCGTGAGGGGCTGGAGCAGACCCGCGCTTACATGGACCGATGCGGGGCCGTCGAAGGCCACTTGGTGATCTTCGACCGCACGCCCGGGAAGGAGTGGCAGGAGAAGCTGTTCCGACGCGAAGAGACAGGCGCCGGCGGCCCGAGCACGGTCTGGGGAATGTAGCCACGGTCGTTCCGGCGCTGCTCAGGCGCAGTCGGGATGGCCTTCGGTCCAGCGGCCGAACGGCACGTCGGTCTGGCCGCCCTGGTTGATGGTGGCCATGCGCGACCGCGCGTCCTCCCAGTTCGCCCGCCACTGCTCGCCGTCGCGCAGTTCCAGATGCGGGGCCTTGCGGCTGCGCGCAACGAAGCCGGGAAACGCCTCGCGGCCGGTGTGCTGGCCGATCGGGTTGTAGCGCAGGTCGAAGCTCCACCGCACCTCCTCGCTGACGTTGGCCAGCGAGCCGTGCACGGTCTGCTTGTGAAAGCAGATCAGGTCGCCGCGCCTGGTGGGCAGGGGAATGGTCTGCTCCACCTCGAACAGCTTCTCCGGGATGCTCCTCGCCCCCGGACTGGGGTGGTTCAGGCAGTGCTGCAGCAGGCCGTTGCGATGGCTTGCGGGCACGACCTTGAGGCAGCCCATCTCCACCGGCGTGTCGGTGAGGCTGAACCAGACGGTCAGCATGGTGGTGTCGTCCGCTTCCGGGGTGACGACGCCGTTGTCCTGGTGCCACTCGGTGGCGGCGAGCACGGCCTTGCCGTTCGTCTTCGGCAGGTACTGTTCCGGCGGCTTGATGCGCACGTGCTGCACCGGGTTGGAGTAGATCTCCGGGCCGATCAGCGACTCGACCACGTCCAGGACCGGCTCCGCCGTCAGCGCGTCGAGCACCGCCTGGCCCGCCCAGAACGGCGTCCGCTCGGTCACGTCGCTGAACGGCAGCGAGAAGTCGAAGTACTGCGCGTGCGCGCGGCCGGTCTCCGCGTAGATCCGCGTCACCCGCTTGTCGAACGGCAGGTCGGCGTAGGTGGAGTCGATCTCGCCGTCGGCGTGGAGATCGCCGGCAAGGTTGTCCAGCACGCCTTCGTACTCGCGAATCACCGGGTCGAGATAGCGCTCCGGCGGAATGACGTCCTCCACCAGCAGGTAGCCGTCGGTGTGGAACCGCTCGATCTGCTGCGCTGTCAGCATCGCGTCCTCCTCGGCCAGGGCCTTCCTTTCAGTGCCGTCCGGGATCATGTGACAGGGAAGAGTATTACGCAACCGTCGAGGCGGCCGACCCGTGTTGCCTCACCCAAATATCCACACGAAGTGAAACGGATGCCTCAGCCAAATATCCACACGAAAGAGGGGCGGCGGTAAAGGGGGGTGGGGTGCGGGGAGGGGGGTGATGCTCCCTGTGGATATGTGGACAACCTCAGCGACCGCAACGTGTGACTGTGATCCACGCCGCGCAAGCCGCCGAACACCGGCGCTTGGGCGCTGGGCTGAGAACCGCATCAAGAGCCGCCTTGATGTCGTACCGCCCGCGAGTTGCTGCTCACTGAGGATCACGGCAGCACGAATGGAAGACCCCGGCGGCCTCCGGCAGCAGTACACGGCGCTGAGTCCGGTTGCCCTCAAGCGCGAGCTCACCGGTTTGCGACCATCGCTGCGGCTGAATGCCGGCAAGAGACCGCCGGCGCCACGCTCGGCGCGCTGAGCGTCGGGCGCCGCCATACTCGCCAACGGTCCGATCGGCGAGGTCGGTGAGCAGCCGAACACCGTGCGCATCCGGCCTCGCAAGCCACGAAACGGCCGTGGTCGCAGAAATCGGCCTGCGAGGATCGCCGTCACGGCGTTTTCTGCGGCGGGGTGGTATCCGGATCCCCCCCCCCGGATGAGGCCCGTGGCGGTCGACGGTCTTCGGCATGATCCATCAGTGTCGCCACCATGGACCGGCTGTATGGACCGGCTGTTGCAGCGCGAGCGCGCTCGGCTGCGCCGCAGGGCCGCATCCCCCCACCAGGCCGGGCATCTTCCTGAAAGGCACCAGATCGCGGTGACACCTTCGCGGACTGGGGACGAACCGCAGCCGATGTCCTTCGAGCTCGATCTCGTGGCCCATGACAACGGCACGGCCTCAGGAGACGACTGCCTACACGGCGCCACGCTCGCCGCGCTGAGTGTCGGGCGCGCCGCGATGCTCGCCAACGGTCCCAGAGTGCCCACGCGATTGGAGAGCGAGGCTCCGGGCACCTGACCGACGGTGCCCTCGCGGCCCCGGTGAGGGTCAGCCGGCACGCTCGGCTGGATGGCTGCGCTGCTGCACCAAGCTCAGCAACTTACCCTGCAGGCGCACCATCTCGCGTTGCAGCTCGGCCGGGTTCAGGGTGTCGAATTGACGCCGGAGTCGCTCCTTGTGGTCCTCGGACACCTCCGGGCACGCCAGCACCCGCTGATACGGGGTCTGCGGGTCGTCGTAGACCCGTCGCACCCGCGCGCCCTGGCGGGTCTTGGAGACCAGCTTCTGGGACGGGTAGAAGAAGTTGATCATCAGCCGCAGCCGATCGTAGAGCTCGTTGAGCACCTCGACCTCCTGCTCGGTCTCCAGGCGCAGGTAGCCGACGTGCTTGCGCACCACGTCGTTGTTCTTCTGCTCGGTGAAGTTGTTGTCGTTCTTGCGGTTGGGCCGCGAGCGGGTGAAGTCGATGCGCTCCTGCTCGCAGTAGCGGTGCAGGTGGTGGTTGATGAACTCGCTGCCGCTGTCGGTGTGCAGGGCGCGCAGGGCGAACGGCACCCACGAGCGGATCAGCAGCAGCGCCTGGAAGACCCACTTCTGCGCCTTGTTCAGTACGGCGCGGACCTCCGTCCACTGGGTGACCCGGTCGGTGAGTACCAGGGTGAAGGCGTGATCGCCGCCGGTGAACCCGCCGTCGTGGCCGACCAGATCGGCGCCGAGTTCGCCGGGCCGTGCGTCCTGCCACTCGGTGAACGTGCGGATCGGGATCTGGTTCATCAACCGCGTGGTCGGCTTGGTATGCGAGCGACCCCGTATGCGCAGGGCGCGTTTCTCGGTGCGCAGCAACCGGTCGACGGTGGCGGCGCTGATGCGGGTGAGCTTCCGGCGCGTGTCGGGGTCCACGGCGAGTTCGCCGAACTTCTCCAGCACCGGCAGTTGCGTGCGCAGCACCGCCACCAGCCGCTTGCCGCACAGGCAGCCGAACAGGTACCAGACCTTCGTCAGCGCGGCGAGGACCTGCTCGTCGTAGATGCGGCGGCTCTGGCGCCGCGGGCGGCGCTGGCCGACCACGATCTTGACCAGCTCGCCGTCGCGGCGCTCGAACACCGTCTTGCCCCACATGCGCAGCAGCCACCCGGCGTGGTGGCGGGTGCAGCCGTGCAGCTCGACGAACTCGTCGAGCATCGCCGCCTTCTGACGCTTGCTGGCGCGCCGGTACCGGTTGGCCATCTCTCTGGTGACCGCCTTTCGTTGACCCATGGTGAGCCCCATCTCCTCCGACCTCCGCCCTCATGGTGGGCTGGCCGTTCGTGTGGATGTTTCGATGAGGCACCGGTTTCCGTTCGTGTGGATTTTTGATGAGGCAATGCGCGACCTTGACCTGGCATCGCGTCCGGCCGACAATCCCGCTCGGTCTTCCGAGGGTGCTCGCGCGGCGCCGCGCAACTCCGACCGAGACGACGCTACGCGGCGACGATGCACCGCCGGAGCCGAATCTCCGCAGGAGGAGTGCGATGCACAAGCCACTCGCCCTCGTGTTCGCCCTGGCCCTGGCCGTCCCCGCCATGCTGATCGCCGCGCCGACCGAGGAGGGATCCGGCGCCCTGCCGGCCGACTTCGACCCGCAGAAGCCCTGGGAGGCGTTCAAGGACGAGCCGATCACCCTCGACATCTGGGTGGACGGCGGCTGGCCGTTTCCCGAGGTGACCAACAACCCGGACAGTTGGCTGCGCCAGAAGATGCGCGAGGACACCGGGGTCACCGTCGACCTGCGGCCCGGCGCCGGCTGGGGGCCGGAAGGGTTGAACCTGTTCATCGCCTCCGGCGAATACCCGGACATCATGCTGCTGCGGCAGGCCACGCAGCCCACGCAGATCCTGGTCGAGAACGACGTGATCTACTCCTGGAACGAGATCAAGGATCTCTACGGGATCGACGTCATGACCGAGATGAACATCAACACGCGGTTCAACCAGCGGCTGCGCTACGGCCGCGACGATCTCTACATCTCCGCGTTCTACTCGATCCCCGACCGCTACCTGGACAGCCCGTGGGTGGTCAAGTTCATGTCCGGCACGATGATCAACGACACCGTCTACGAGCAGATGGGCAGGCCGCCGATCGACTCCATGGACGCCATGGTCGACGCGGCGGTGCAGGCGCGGAACATGTATCCGGATCGCTTCCGGCACCCGGTCATGGACGTGCGCAACGCCGGCGTGGAGAACCGCTGGAACCTTCCCCACAACATCGATCGCTGGCGCGTGTTCTACGACCTGCGCAACCCGGAGGACTACAACACGGCCGGGGAGCCGCACCGTTTCTTCTTCCAGACCGATGCGTTCGTCGACATGCTTGAGGACCTCAACCACATGGAGAGCCTGGGCCTCTTCAACCCCATCATCTGGACCACCACCGAGAGCCAGGAGAAGCTGGCGCTGCTGAACCGCGGCGAGATCTTCATCGAGGGCGAGGACGACGCCGACAACGTGGGGGGCCGCACGCGCAGCCTGCAGGAGATCTACCCCGGCGAGCGCTACGCGTTCCTCCCCCGCTTCTCGGCCGATCCGGCCAAGTACCGCAACTATCCGTCCGGCCGCGTGTCGGTCGGCTGGCTGGGGCTGACGCTGCCGAAGAACAAGGAGAACACGCTGCGCGCGGCCGCCTACGTGGCCTACCTGATGTCCGAGTACTTCCAGAAGCTGCAGCAGTTCGGCGAGGAGGGCGTCCACCACGACGTCGTGGACGGGTGGCCGGCGATGAAGCCTGCGATCCAGGCGGAGTACCAGGCCGACCGGACCGTGGCCGGCCTCAAGTACAACTTCAACCTCTGGCACGGTGCGTTCCGTGACGACTTCTGGGCGATGGTGAAGCGGCAGCAGGAGCAGACGTCGATGGTGGAGGCGCTGAACGTCATACAGCCGGCGCTGGAGAACTTCCAGGACACGTCGGTGTCGGCGGAGGCGGCCCCGGTCAATTACGAGACCGATTCGGAGGAGCTGAAGATCTACTCGGCGATCCGCGAGGTGCTCGGCGACGGCGCGACCCGGATCGTCCTGCAGTCCGACGACGTGGCGGGCGACTACGCGGCGCTGCTGGAGCGGATCGAGGAGCTGGGCGTCGGGGTCCTCAACGACCTCCACACCCAGCACATGATCGACTTCGATGCGCTGATCGAGAAGTACAACTACTGATCGGCCCATCGCTGAGCGGACCATTTCCGATCGCCCTGTCTCCGATCGACTGAGCGGGCCGGCGCTGGACGCCGGCCCGCTCTCATCCTCCGGGCGGCGCGCCGCGTGGTGGCGGCAATTCCACGCACAGCGCGACGTCCATCTCATGATCCTGCCGTGCCTGCTGCTGGTGATCGTCTTCAACTACCTGCCGCTGTACGGCATCCTGATCGCCTTCAAGCACTTCAACGTGTTCAAGGGCGTGCTCGGAAGCCCCTGGGCCAGGGACGGTGGGTTCGAGCACTTCATCGACTTCTTCCAGAGCCCGAACGTGGCCGCCGTGCTCCGCAACACGCTCGCGATCGCGCTGCTGAAGCTGGTATTCCTCTCCTTCCCGCCGGTCCTGTTCGCAATCTTCCTGAACGAGATCGGCAACCGGCCGTTCAAGCTGGTCACCCAGACGATTTCCTACCTGCCGCACTTCATCTCCTGGGTGGTGCTGGGCGGCATCATGATCACGTTCTTCCTGCGCACTCCCGACGCGCCGTTCAATCGCGTGCTGTTCGCGCTCGGTGCGATCGAGTCGCCCACCGACGTCCTGAACCGGCCGGGCTACGTGTGGCCGGTGTTCGTCCTGTCGCACCTGTGGAAGGAGGTCGGCTGGAGCGCGATCATCTACCTGGCGGTGATCGCCTCGATCGACGCCGAGCTCTATGAGGCGGCCGAGGTGGACGGCGGCGGCCGGCTGGTCAAGATGCTGAACATCACCTGGCCGGCCCTCAAGGGGACCTTCATGATCCTGTTCATCCTGGCCTGCGGCCAGATCATGGCCGGTCTCGGCGCGTCGTTCGACCAGTCGTACGTGCTCGGAACGCCCAGCAACCGGTCCATGTCGCAGATCCTGGACGTCTACATCGTCCGCATCGGCCTGGATCAGGGCCGCCACTCGTTCGCGACCGCCGTCGGGCTGATGAAGAACGTGGTCAACCTGCTGCTGCTGCTGTCGGCGAACTGGCTGAGCTGGCGGCTGACCGGCAAGGGACTGTTCTGACGTGGCGTCGTTACGCGTCCCGTCCGCACGCGTGCGCACGCTGTCGCCGGTCGACGCGGCGTTCCACGTCGCCGTGTACGCCGGATTCGCGCTGTTCGCGCTGCTGGTCTTCTACCCGTTCTGGTTCGTGCTCATCAACTCGCTCAACGGCATGCTCGACTACGGCGTCTCCCTGTACCTGCCGCGGCGCTGGTCGCTGGTCAACTTCGAGTTCGCGTTCCGGGAGCCGTTGCTGCGGAACTCGCTCATGGTGTCGATCCTGCGAGTGGCGGCCGGCGTCACCGTGATGGTCGTCGTGAACGCGACGTGCGCGTTCGCGTTGCGCAAGCGGGCGCTGAAGCTCAGAAAGGTCTACCTGGCGATCTTCACGATCCCGCTGTTCTTCGGTGGCGGGCTGATCCCGGAGTTCCTGAACCTCAAGCGCTTCGGGTTGCTGGACACCTTCGCCGTCTACATCCTGCCGCAGGCGTGGAGCTTCTTCTTCCTGGTCATCCTGATGTCGGCCTTCAACGACATCGACGACTCCATCGAGGAGTCGGCGCGGATGGACGGGGCCAGGTCGCTCCTCATCTGCCTGCGCATCTACCTGCCGATGTCGGCGCCCATCATCGCCGCGATCGCCCTGTTCGCGGGCGTGCATCACTGGGGAGCGTGGTTCGACGCCATGTACTTCGTGCTCACCGAGGAGTTGCGCACCTTCTCTGCGTACCTCATCAGGCTGGTGCAGCAGGCGACCCTGAGCGAGGAGTTGCAGGACCTGCTGTACGAGTACCGCGACCGGATGAACGTGCAGGGGGTCCGGTTTGCGGCGGTCGTCATCGCGATGGTGCCCGTCCTGGTCGTCTATCCGTTCATCCAGCGGTTCTTCGTCAAGGGCATACGCATCGGCGCCATCAAGTAGCGCGTTCAGCCGGTCACGGCGAACAGGTCGGCCGCGCGCAGGAAGAAGCGGATGCGCACCGTGCGGCCGGCGAGCTCCGCGCCGTTCCTGCCCTGCCAGTCGAGCTCGATCGCCAGCGAGTCCTGCGGCGGCAGGAGCCGGCAGCGGTGGCGCTCGTAGCCGGGGACGATGCGGTCGCGGTCGTCGATCAGCTCGGCCATTACGAAGGACTGGACGCCGCCTTCGGGGTAGCCGTCGCCCGGGATCTTCGCGTTCAGCTTGAGCGGACCTGAGGGCATGGCGAACCGCGTGGTCTCGAACACGGCGTTTGACCGTGAGGTCACGCCGGTCAGCCGGTCCTGCGGCGTGCCCAGGACGTCGTGGGCCTGGCGCAGCACCGTCCCCGCGCCGGTGACGCGCCCCAGGTCCCGCTGGTGGAACAGGAGCTGGCCGTCCACGACCATCGGGTTGTGCTGGATGAAGGCCACCCGGTCCGCGGCCGTGTTGGTTTCGCGGAACGGGCGCTCCCAGCGCAGCCCGTCGCGACTGATCCACCACTCGGAGTCGATGTTCGGACCGTGGCCGCCGGGGGCGACGCCGGGTGAGCCCGCCGGCAGCAGGCTGGGCGCGTAGTTCAACATGTTCATGAAGTAGCGCCCCTCGTACTCGAAGACGTAGCCGGCATAGAACTCCAGGTCGGGCGGATCCTGATCGTCGGGGGTGATCTGGTACTCCGTCGGCACCATCGGGCCGCCGAACCGCTTGACGCCTTCGTCCACCCGCGTGCCGCGGCGTGACCAGTCGGGATCGTCCGGCTCCCAGCGGCACCCGTCGCGGCTGGTGCGGATCGTGACCACGCGGCGCGCATCCCACCGTTCGGACAGGCCGACCCCGCCGTACAGCAGCTCCGGGGTCAGCTTGCCCGCGTAACGCTGGATGCCCTTGTTGTAGGTGATGAAGCGCTGCACCGCCGAGCTCCAGACGCAGCCCCAGCGGTCGCCTTCGATGTAGACGGGATTGGCCAGGCAGGGGTCCCAGCGCTCGCCGTCCCGGCTCAGATAGGCGTAGGTGCTGCCGCCGTCGTCCTCCTTCATGTTCTTCAGGCAGAGGAACAGGTCCTGCTCCGGGCTGTAGTTGAGGGTGGTCGTCTGCGACCAGCGTCCCGGCTCGCTCTGGTACACCTGCTCCTTCGCTTCCAGGTGTATGCCGTCCTCGGTCCGGTAGCGATAGATCTGCCACGGCTTGTGGTCGCGGCCGCCGTCGCAGGCGTAGACGACGTAGGAGCCGTCGTCCTGCCGCACGCAGCAGCGCACCGTGAAGTCCGGGCTCACCGCCGGGTCGGGCTCCAGCTCGGCCACCCGCTCCAGCACCGCCGCGCGGAACCGGACCTGCCCCCAGGTGTTGAAGACATCCTCGCGATCCATGAACAGCAGCTTCATCGGTGGTCCTCCTTCGTCGCGCGATCCACGCGCCGTGATCGTTTTATGATCGCCGCATGGATGAATTGCAATCCGCGCCGTATCGGGATGCGGCACGTCCCGTCGAGGAGCGGGTTTCGGACCTCCTGCAGCGCATGACGCTGGAAGAGAAGGTGATGCAGCTTCGCGCCGATATCGGCAGGCCGGACAAGCTCTACCGGCGGACCGAGCGCGGCGTGGAGATGGGCGACAGCCTCGTCGGGCTCCTTTCCGACCCGCCCGTGGGCAACATCGGCCTGCTGCTGCGCGCCGATCCGTTCATCGGCATCGACCCGGACGCCGCGCTGAGCCCGGAGGAGTGCGCCGACCTGGTCAACCAGATGCACCGCTTCGTGCGCGAGCACACGCGCCTGGGCATCCCGGTGACGATCGGCAACGACAACAGCCGCTGCCACGAGGGCATGCAGGCCACGATCTTCCCGGCGGTGCGCAACATGGGCTGCACCTGGGATCGGGACCTGAACCGCCGCGTTGCCGCTGCCATCGCCGCCGAGTCGCGCAGCCGGGGCGAGACCCTGAACTTCGCGCCGGACCTGGACGTGATCCGCGACCCGCGCCTTGGCCGGAGCGAGGAGAACTACGGCGAGGACCCCTACCTGGTCGGCGAGCTGGGCGGCGTTCACTTCGTCCGCGGCCTGCAGGGCGACGACCTGCGCTCGGACCGCACCATGGCGGCGCTGCTGCGCTGCTACCCCGGCGCCGGCGACTTCGACGGCGGGCTGGACTTCTCCGACACCAGCCGCGGCGCTCACGACATGGAGGAGGTGTCGCTGTGGCCGTGGCGCGAGGCCGTGCGCGCCGGCGCGCAGGCGATCATGGTCGAGTTCGCCACCTACGACCGGGTGCCGGCGGCAGCCAGCCGCCACCTGCTGACCGAGCTGCTCCGCGAGCGGTGGGGCTTCGACGGCTTCACCATGACCGACTCCTGGGCGGTGCGCTTCATCATCCAGTGCCGGGTCGCCGGCGACCGGGTCCAGGCCGCGGCCCTGGCGCTGCGCGCCGGCACCGACCAGGCATCGCCGGACGGTGTCATGGACGAACGGGACGACGGCGACGGCACGAACACCATGTACGGCGTGCTGCCGGAGGCCCTCGATGCGGGGCTCATCGATCAGGAGGACATCGACCGGGCCGTGCGCCGCGTGCTCCGCGTCAAGTTCCGGCTCGGGCTGTTCGACGACCCGTCGGTCGATCGCTCCGCCGCGGCGTCGGCGTCGCGCACCCCCGCCCACCTGGAGCTGGCGCGCGAGTCGGCGCGAGCGGGCATCGTGCTGCTCAAGAACGAACGCGACACGCTGCCGCTCCGCGAAGGGGTGCGGACCATCGCCGTGATCGGCCCCAACGCCCACGACGAGATGGCGCAGCTCGGCGATCTCAGCCCGCCGCATCCGCCGGAGACGGTCACGACCATCCTGCAGGGCCTCGAACGGCTGGCTCCGGAGGGCACGCGCGTCCGTTACGTACGCGGCTGCGGCATCCGCTCCCTCGACCGGTCGGGGCTGGCGGAGGCCGTCGAGACCTCGCGCGACGCCGACGTGGTGGTCGCGGTCGTGGGCGGCTCCAGCGCGGCCGAGCACGTGCAGGAGGACGGGGTGTGGAGCGGCCGCCGCACCTCGGAGTCCGACTGCGGAGAGAGCTCCGACCGCGCGACGCTCGACCTGCTGGGCCTGCAGCCGGAGTTGCTGGCGGCGCTGCGCGAGACCGGGGTGCCGCTGGTGGTGGTGCTCGTGCACGGCCGGACCCTGACCATCGAGTGGATCGCCGAGCACGCCGATGCGATCGTCGACGCCGGCTACCCCGGCGAGGCGGGCGGCACGGCGGTGGCGGAGGTGCTCTACGGCCTCCACAACCCGGGCGGAAGGGTCACCGTGTCGGTGCCCCGCCACGTGGGTCAGGTCCCCGTCCATTACTACCGCTGGATCCGCGCGGGCCGGCACCCGTACGTCGACCTGCCGACCGGGCCGCGCTATCCGTTCGGCCACGGGCTGAGCTATACCCGGTTCGAGTACTCCAATCTGCGCGTGGAGCCCGCCGTCATCGCCCCAGACGGGACGGCGACAGTATCCGTGGACGTGACCAACGCCGGCGACGTCGCCGGCGACGAGGTGGTGCAGCTCTACATCCGCGACGAGGTGAGCTCGGTCGCGCGGCCGTACCGGTTGCTGCGCGGCTTCCAGCGCCTGCGCCTCGAACCCGGAGAGACCGGTACGGCGCGCATGCCGCTCGGCCCGCACGAGCTGTCCTTCCACGGACCCGACGGCGAGTGGATTGTCGAGCCCGGCGATTTCACCGCAATCATCGGCCGCGATGCCGAGCACGACCTGCTCACCGCCACGCTGACTGTACGGGACGGGTAGGGAGGCCGCTCCCTACAGGCGGGCGTCGAGCTCGGCCAGCTTGAAGCGCACGCTGACGATCGACTGCCGCTCGGGTCCGGGCCGGTACTTGACGTAGGTGGCGACCAGGAAGGTGTCGTCGGGCAGCAACTCGATCGAGGAGTAGGAGCCGTCGAAGCCGGCGTGGCTGGTCAGTAGGCGCACCCGATACTGCCCTTCGCGCCCGGCGAGTATGTCGTCGTAGGTGCCGACCCACAGCGACAGGTCGCCGAGCTCGGGACAGCCGGGCGCCGTGTTGCGCATGGTCACCAGCAGGCGCCCGTCGCGGGAGTGGCGGTGCCGGTGGCGGTCGCCGGTGAGTCCCAGGGGCAACTCCTGCGGCTCCGACCAGGTCTCGCCCTCGTCGTCGGAGGTGATGAACAGCGAGCGGCTGGTGTACTCCCAGCGGCCGGTGTTGTCGCGCAGCAGGCAGAGGAGCTGCCGGCCATCGGGCGACCGGATCAGCTCCGGCTCGCCGGGGATGCGCGGCGGGCAGTCCAGGGTGATGCGCCAGCGGCTCCAGGTCAGTCCGCCATCCTCGGAGATGCTTTGCGCGATGCGGTTGCCGACATGGCCGCTCGGCGTCATCGGCTTGCGGTTGTTCGGATCCTCGTCGCGCCGGATGTTGGTGATGCCCAGCAGGCGCGCGCCGCCGTCGATCGGGAGGATGGAGCAGAACGGCATCACGCACTCCAGGCCGTTGGACACCATCGGCGTCCAGGTCCGGCCGTCGTCTGAGGAGTGCGCCTGGTGCATGGTGTTCTCCGGCCCGGCGCGAAGCTGCGTGCCCGCGCGCCCGGCGAACACCAGCAGGCGCGAGGTGCCGCCCGGGTCGGTGAGGCGGTAGATGGTCGGGCAGTTCTGGACCGTCCCCCAGTTGTCCGGCACCGGCAGCAGCCCACTCCAGGTGAGTCCGCCGTCGGTGCTCTTCGCCAGCGGCCCGCAGCGCCCGCCGTGCTCGTAGCTGAAGGCGCAGAACAGGGTCGCGCCGTCCGGCATCAGCACCGTGGTCGGGCTGCAGTAGTAGGTCTCCTCGGTGCCGGCGGCGACCATCACGTGCCGCTCGGACTCGCCGGACAGGTCGATCAACGGAACGGGAAGAGCTGATTCGGTCATGAGTCCATCTTTCCTTGTTGATAGCGCTCGACGTGGTCGCTCCACGATCGCGGCACCACCCGCGGGTCGGCACTCCGCACCGTGAACGGCCGCAGCCGGCCTTCGGTTTCGCCGAACTCCCGCAGGTAGTCGCGGGCCAGCCCGTCGGTCTCCGCAGCGCCGTTCGGCTCCGGCGTGGGCATGTAACGCAGGTCCACGTTCCAGCGCACCGTGCGGGTGCGGTTCAACTCGCTGCAGTGGTAGGTGAGGTTGGAGAACACCGCCAGGTCGCCGCGGCGCAGCACCAGCGGCACCGGCGTTCCGCGCTCGATGATCGCCTGCGAGCTACGCATGTTGCCGTCCGCATCGCGCGCGCCGTCCTGCAGGCCCCAGCGGTGGCTCCCCGGGATCACCCAGAGGCAGCCGTTCTCCTCGTCCACGTCGACCAGCGGCACCCACGCGGTGACGATGCGCAGCCGGTCCGTGGGGATGCGCGTGGCGCTGTTGAAGTACTGCGCGTCCTGGTGCCAGTGCAGGCGGCGCAGCCGGTTCCCGGCGAACGCCTCCGGCAGCTTGCAGCGGATCTGGAAGCTCCAGAGATAGGTGATCTCCGGGCCGAGGAGGGCTTCCAGCACGTCCAGCACCGCCGGGCACGTGGCGATGCGGAAGAACTCCTCGGTTCTGGCCAGCCCGCCCCAGCCGATCGGCAGGTCGAGTCGGCCGGTCGGGTCCAGGTCGGCCAGGCGGGTCAGGAACGGGCGGTCGTGGCAGGTGTCGGCGACCTTGCCTTCGCCATGCAGGCGCTCGGCCAGATCGCCGACTGCCCGTTCCAGCAACCCGGTTGCCGGCCGGAGCACCGCCTCGGACACGGCGCCGGGCACGGTGACGTACCCCTGGCGCTCGTAGCGCCCGAGAAGCGCCGCCTCGGGCGGCGCTTCTCGCCCATCCGGACCGTTCCGGGAGGTTGTCGGCAGGCCGACAGCCTCCCGGCGGTTCAGCGCTTCGACCCCGCGCGACCGTGCTCCCGGCTCGGGCAAAGGGTCTGCCCTTACATGCCCTTGTTGGCCAGCGACTCCAGGAGTTGCGCCAGGCCGGCGTCCATCATGTCCTGCACGTAGCCGTCCCACGAGGCGGCGATGTCGATCGCGCCGGTGAGCCCCGTCCAGGCGAACTCCTGCTCGATGGTCTTGAGGTTGCCCGCCAGGGCGCGCTCATCCTCGTTCCAGGCCGGCCGGAAGCCGATGCCCGGGCCGGGCGTCTGATGGGACTCGATCCACGACTGCAGCGCGTGCCGGTTCGGCGCGATGTACACCTTGTCGACCGGTGGCACGATGTGCGCCGGACTGATCATGCGCACGCCGAGCAGCGCCCCCGTGGCGCCGTCCTTGGAAGCGCCCGTGCCGGGGATGGCGACGTGGTAGCCGTTCTCGTCGATCTGCCACGTCTCGCCCTGCTCGCCGCCGTAGAAGACGCGCGCGTACGACTCTGCGTCCGAGAACTGGCTCTCCAGGATCTCCATGATCTTGATCAGTTGCTCGTCGCTGGTGTTCGCGCCGACCGTGACCGGCCCCCAGTTGGGGTTGCGGTACCAGGTGCCGCGTCCGCCGGTGGGTCCCACGGGCGTGATCGAGTAGGCGATGTCGGCGTCGGGATGGGAGTCGCGCAGGGCTCCCCACGGGCCTGCCCCGTAGTTCGACTGCCAGGCGTCCAGCTCCGACCACGACCCGAACTCGTCGTTGGCCATGGCCCGCACCACGTCGGCGCGCACGGCGGTCGGCGTGTCGGGATGGATGATCTCCTGCTCCCACCAGGTGTTGACGTAGATCAGCGCGTCCCGGTAGTTGGGGTCCACCAGCGAGTAGTAGCCCTTGCCGTCGCGCACGTCCCAGACGTGCCACTGGATGCCGTACGAGCCGAACAGGTTGGGCAGCACCGTGCGCTGGAAGTCTGCGTTGTTCTTCCACACCATGTAGCCGTAGGAGTTCTTGTTGCCGTCGCCGTCGGGATCGGCGTTGCGGAACTTCAGCAGCAGCTCCTCGATCTCGGCGAAGCTGTCAGGACCGCGGAAGAACTCGCGGTCGGGCACCGGCTCGGGCTCGTGGCCCACGGCGCGCATCCAGTCGGCGCGGAAGCCGATCACCTGTCCGGTCGAAGCCATCGACAGGGCGGTCGGGATCGCGTAGTTGACGCCGTCGACCGTCGTCCGCTCCCACTTCTGGTCGCCGGTGTAGTGATCCTGCCAGCGCATCCAGTTGGGCATGTGCTCCATGATCATCTCGCGGGGCACCTCCCGGACCATGCCGGTGTCCACGCACTCGCCGATCGACCCCTGACAGGCGCCGATGTTGGGCAGGTCGCCGGTCGCCAGGCGGACCTTGATGGCGGCCGAGTCGTACGCGTCGATGTCGTACCACGGCTCCAGGTTCACGTTGTAGCGCTCTTCGAGCCACAGCTCCGTCCACGTGTCCGGGCTCAGGGTCGTACCGCGCGGCGTGAACGAGATCAGACTGATCGTCAGCCTCTCGTCGGCGGCCGTCTCCGTTTCCGCCGAGCCGAACGCCGTCGCCGACAGCGCCAGCAGTACCACCACTGCGGCCGACAGCCGCAGCGCGGTTCTCGTCGTCTCTCTCATCTGTCTCTACTCCTCAGGTCGAGCATGGTTGCGGCATCGTATCAGAACCAGCTCCTCCGTCAGCCCTTGACCGAGCCGAGCATGATGCCCTTCACGAAATAGCGCTGGATGAACGGGTAGACCAGCACGATCGGCCCGATGGACACGAACAGGAGCGCCGCCTTCACCGTCTCGGCGGTGATGTTGCGGATGTCCAGGTCGTGCATCAGCTCCAGCTCCGAGGTCACCTGGTTCTCGATCAGCACCCGGCGCAGCAGCACCTGCAGCACGGTCAGGTCGCGGCGCGGGGTATATACCAGAGGAAAGAACCAGTCGTTCCAGTGCGCGACCGCCGCCCACAGCGCCACCGTCGCCACCACCGGGGTCGACAGGGGCACGATGATCCGGAACAGCACCTGCGCCAGGCTGGCGCCGTCGATGGTGGCGCTCTCGGTCATCTCCTGAGGGATCTCGCGGAAGAAGTTGCGCATGATGATGATGTAGTAGGCGCTGACCGCCAGGTGCAGGATCCAGGCGACGCGGGTGTTGAGCAGGCCGAGCTGCTTGTACCACAGGAACGTCGGGATCAGGCCGCCGGAGAAGAACATCGTGAACACCATGAAGAAGGTGATCGCCTTGATGCCGGGGAGCGTCCGGTCGGCAAGGCCGAACGCCGCCGTGAAGCTGACCAGCAGGATCACCGCCGTGCCCACCGCGCTCTTGAATACGGAATTGAGGTAGGCGGTGCCCAGGATGGCGTTGCCGAACACCTGCTCGTAGTTGACCAGCGTCATCTCCGCCGGCCACAGCTTGAGGCGGTCCTGCACCGATGCGGCCGGCGTGTTGAACGAGTCGACCAGCATCGACCAGAACGGGTACAGGATCGACAGCGCGAACAGCACCATCACGGTGTAGGTGAGCGCAACGACCAGCCGGTCCTCCAGCGATCGGCGGCGCAGGCCGGCGGAGCGGCTTCGCGCGCCGGCGTCGGGCGTCAGCGCTTCCGACATCGGGTCATCCGTCCCGTCACGTCAGCGAGTAGGAGCCCGCCTGCCCCAGGCGCTTGACGAACAGGTTCGCGGCCACCAGCGCGATCAGCCCGACCAGGTTCTGGAACAGGCCGGCGGCGGCGGCGAAGCTGTAGCGGAGCTCCTCCAGTCCCATGCGGTAGATATAGGTGTCCAGGATGTCGCCGACGCTGTACACCAGCGGGTTGTACAGGTTGAAGATCTGGTCGAAGCCCTGCTCCAGGATGTTGCCGAGCTGCAGCAGGAAGAGGATGACGATCACGAAGGTGATGGAGGGCAGGGTGATGTGCCACATCTTCTGCAGCCGTCCCGCGCCGTCGATCTCGGCCGACTCGTAGAGCCCGGGATCGATGCCGGAGATCGCCGCCAGGTAGATGATCGAGCCCCACCCGATCCCCTTCCAGATGTCGGAGACCAGGACGATGCCCAGGAACCATCCCGGACGCTGCAGGAACAGCACCGGCACCTCGCCGCCGAGCACCTCCACCAGCAGGTTGAGCGGGCCGTTGCTCGCGGTCAGCGGCCGGATCATGCTGGCCACGACCACCCACGACAGGAAGTGGGGGAGGTAGCTGATCGTCTGCACCACGCGCTTGAAGCGCAGATGGGCGATCTCGTTCAGCAGCAGGGCGAAGATGATCGGCATGAAGAAGGCGATGCCCATGCGCAGCACGCCGTTGATGAACAGCGTGTTGCGCAGCGCGCGGAAGAAGTCGGGGGCGTCCAGCAGCCGCTCGAAGTACTTCCAGCCGGCCCAGGGGCTCCCGAACAGGCCCAGGGTGACGTTGAATTGCTTCCACGCCAGCACGATCCCCGCCATCGGTACGTAGCGGAAGACGACGAACAGCAGCAGCGCGGGGAGCAGGAGCAGGTAGCGCTCCTTGTACTTGTCGAAGGTCGCGAGCATGCCGCGTCGGGGCAGCGCGGCGCTCGGTACGGCCGGTTGAGCCACGGCGTGCGAGTCTGTCAGGTCCGGCGGCGGCTGACAAGGAGAACGGTGCCGCGGCTCGTGCCGTCCTCGCGCGGCAGGAAGAGAGGCCGGCGGCCGTCAGGCGCAGTGCGTGCGGCGGGTGAGAATCCTCGCCGGTTCCTTGACAGCGGTCGGCAGATGCCGAAGCATGGGAGGACATGTCGGAGACCGGCACATCTCCGCTGTCCGGGTACGCGCTCGGCAAACGGGGATTCGTTGCCACCTTTCTGAAGTACAAGGAGCGTTATCTCCTCCTGGTGCTGGCGATAATCCTGTTCTTCGTGTTCCGCTACGTGCCCATGGCCGGCCTCGTGCTGGCCTGGAAGAAATTCACCGTATCGGGCGGGTTGTTCGGCAGTCCGTGGGCCGGGTGGACGTATTTCGAGCGGCTGTTCACCGCTCCGGACTTCCTTCGCGTGCTGCGCAATACCGTGTTCATCAACGTCGTGCTGCGCATGGGCATCGCCTTCTTCATGCCGATCCTGTTCGCGCTGCTGCTCAACGAAATCATGAACATGCGCTTCAAGCGCGTGGTGCAGACGATCAGCTACCTGCCGCACTTTCTGTCATGGGTCGTGGTGGCCAGCCTGATCAGGCCGCTCGCGTCGGCACAGGGGCCGATGAATCTGCTGGCGGAATTGGCCGGCATGGACACGCCGATACTGTTCCTGCAGCGATCGGGATGGTTCCTGGGCATCATTCTGGTCTCGGACATCTGGAAGGGCATTGGATGGGGATCGATCATCTACCTGGCCGCGATCTCGAGCATCGACCCATCGCTCTACGAGTCTGCCGAGATCGATGGCGCGGGCCGTATACAGAAGATACGTTACATCACCGTGCCTTCGATCACCTTCGTCATCGTCATCATGTTCCTGCTCCAGCTCGGCAACGTGCTGGAGCTCGGCTTCGATCAGATCTTCAACCTCTACCATCCGCTCGTCTACGAGGTCGGTGACATCATCGGCACCTACATCTATCGCATGGGACTGCAGGACTTCCGCTACAGCTTCGCGACCGCGGCCGGACTGTTCCAGAACGTGGTCGGCCTGATCGCGCTGGTGGGTGCGAACTGGTTCGTCAAGAGGCTGGGGCACGCGGGGAGCTATACCCTGACATGAGTGTAGGGAAATGAGTGAGACCGCCGCCACGCCAGGACCCGTCGCGCGGCTGACGGCGAGCCGGTCAGGGCAGCGCACGCTCGCGGACCGGGTGCTGGTGGCCGTCATCCACCTGGGGATGGTGGCGTTCGCCCTGTCGATCGTCTATCCCTTCTGGTACCTGCTCGTCGACTCGTTCAACACGCCGGAAGCATCCATCCTGGACCGGGTGAAGCTCTGGCCCCGCGACATGACGCTCGAGAACTACGGAAAGGTGTTCGACAGCGGGATCATCGGCACGGCCTACCTCAACTCGCTGTACAAGGCGATCGTCGGCACCGGCTCGATCCTGCTGGTGAGCTTCATCGCCGCCTTCGGCCTGGCGGACCGAACGCTGCCCGGCATCAAGATCATCACGTTCTTCATGATCTTCACGATGTTCTTCTCGGGCGGCCTGATGCCGACCTATCTCTGGTACAAGCAGCTCGGGCTGCTCAACTCGCGGCTGGTATGGTTTCTTCCCGCGCTGGCGAACGCCTTCTACATCATCATCATGCGCAACTTCTTCCGCGAGATTCCGGCCGAGCTCACCGAGAGCGCGACGATCGACGGCGCGACCCTGACGGACGTCCTGTTCCGCATCGTCGTCCCGCTGTCCGCGCCGGTCGTCGCGACGGTGGCCCTGTGGGCGGCGGTGGCGCACTGGAACGACTGGTTCTTTCCGTTGATATTCACGCCCGAGAAGGACAAGACCGTCCTGCAGGTGCTGCTTCGCCGCGTCCTGGTGGAGAACCAGACCTCGGAGCTCGAACTGTTCGAGGAGCGCGAGGTGCGCAACATCACCGCGGAGACCGTCAAGGCGGCGCTCCTGTTCATTTCCATCGGACCCATCATCGCGGTCTACCCGTTCATCCAGCGCTACTTCGTGAAAGGCATCATGCTGGGAGCGGTAAAGGGATGACTGCGATGCGGTCCGGACCGAATCACGGCCATGCCACCCCGGGTTCGGGGTGTCGGCACCCCGCAAGGGGGCAATCCATATTCCCGAGGAGGGACATGATGAATAGCGCAGTGCGACTGTGCGCGCTGGCGACGCTGCTGATGGTGGCGGCCACGCCGCTGTTTTCGGAGGGCCAGGAAGAGCAGGCAGCGGAGGAGCAGCTCACGATCTCGATGATACCGTTCACCGCCCGTGGCACGACCCTGGCTCCGGATAGCTGGGTCGAGCTCTTCCTGGAAGAGCGCTACAACGTGAACCTGGAACCCTGGTACGACATCGACGCGTACGATGGGGAAGCCAGAAACGTGCGGATCGCGGCAGGCGATATCCCCGATTACCTGTCGGTCTGGGCACGGAACACGTCCTGGATCGATGCGGGCATCGTCAGGTCGATCGCGCAGGACCTGATCATGGAGCACATGCCCGGCTGGATGCAGCAGGTGGAGCACTACCTGGGAGACACGAAGTGGCGGACCACCGTCTACGACGGCACGAACTACCTCATTCCGTCCGCGATGTCGATGGCATCGACGGGGCAGGTGATGGGCCTTCGCGCCGACTGGATGCGTGCGGTCGGCGTGGAGCCGGAGCCGGTTGCGGACCGTGAATTCTTCCGTGGTCCGGACACGATCGAGGAGATCGAGGATCTGCTCCTCAAGTTCCGCAACGAGGATCCTGACGGAGACGGACAGAAGGACACCTACGGCTACATGGTGTGGAAGAACGGGCCCAACATGGACAGCACGATCCTGCCCAACGTGTTCGGCTCATACGGCATCCGCCTGTTCACGTGGGACGTGCGCGACGGCAAGGGCTATTATTCGATGGTCGACCCGAATTACCGGGATGCCCTCAAGTTCGTCAACCGCTGGTGGGAGATGGAGATCATTCACCCCGATACGCCCACCGCCGTACGCGCCGACGTGATTCGGGCGATGGCGAACGACGAGTTCGGCGCCTGGTCGGAGCTGGATGCCTGGATGTCCCAGTATGAAGCGGGACCGTGGGGTGCCCTGCGGGAAGCGCATCCTGACGTGGAGGTCGTCTACACGATCACGCCCGTGGGCCCGACCGGAGACCGCGGCACCTGGTTCCGCGACCCGACCGGATCGTCCGCCGGTTTCGGCATCGACGCCAGCGACGAGAAAGTGGTGAAGATCATGCAGATACTGGAGGACATCTACTCGGATGCCGACGTCTATGCCGAGAACCATTACGGCGGCCGCGAGGGTGAGACGTGGGAGCTTGACGCGAACGGCTACCGGGTCTCCATCCCGGGCACCGGAGGGGGCAAGGACAGCGCCACCGGAACGTTGCTCGGCGTGCGCATGCTGACGATCATCCCGCAGATCGTGGAGCCGGTGGACAAGGTCTACATCAACCCGCCGCGCCATGCCCTGCAGACCTTCCTGCAGGACAACCAGACGGTCAACCCGGGCATCGGCTTCCGGCCGACGTGGTCGGAGGAGGAGCGCGCCCTGGCGGCGAACGTGAGAACGATCGAGCACGAGTGGGGCTGGAAGGCGATTACCGGCCAGGTCGATATCGACGCCGACTGGGATAACTACGTGCAGTCGATGATGGACGCCGGACTCGAGACCCTGCTGGCCAGCCTGGCCGAGCAGGACATGTAGCGACGATCGCCGAGTACGCGATCGCTGACCGGAGAGCCCGCCGCTTTGGCGGGCTCTCCCCATTTCAACGCGAACCGCGTACGCAAGGAGTAACCGAGATGAGTCTTCCGATTCCGCTCATCGACATTTCCGGAGAGACGGAGCGGCATGTGTTCATCGCGCGGGGAACGGAGTCGGTCTATCACTGCGCGCCCACCACGGTGCTTCTGCCGGACGACCAGACGCTGTATGCCGTGTGGACCCACGAGCACGCGGGCCAGTGCGGGCCGCTTGCAAGGAGCACGGACGGAGGGCTCACGTGGAGCGATCTGCTGCCGGTCCCGGAGAGCTGGAGCAGGGTAAGGAACGCCCCGACCATCTACCGTCTGCCCGACCCGCAGGGTCGGACGCGCCTGTTCGTGTTCGCCGGATGTGAGGGAGCGATCGAGGATCCTCCCACGGAGAACACCATGCAGCAGTCGCACTCGACCGATGACGGCGCGACCTGGTCGCCGATGGCGTCCAACGGCCTGGAGTGCGTCATGCCGTTCTGCTCGATCGAGCCCGTGGACGGCGGTTCACGACTCCTCGCGATGAGCAACATCCGCAGGGCGGTGGACAGGGATGCCCCCCTGACGCCCGCGGGACACAAGGGGAACCGCATCGCTCAGAGCGTGTCTTGCGACGGAGGGCTCACCTGGAGCGCGTGGGACATCGTTCTGGACATCCCGCCTCACATCCCCATCAACCCCGAGATCGTTCGGTCGCCCGATGGCTCGCAACTCCTGTGCCTGATGGGAGACAAGGGCGGGCGATGGGAGACGCTGAATCGCTCGCTGTTCATGACATCGAACGATGAGGGGACTACCTGGTCGGAGCCGCGGGAACTGCCGCTCGGCCTCACCGGCGATCGACCCAAGCACCGGTATGCCCACGACGGCAGGCTGGTGGTCGTCATGCGAAACACCGCGCCGGGTTGTCCGGACACCGGCGACCTGGTCGCCTGGATCGGTACCTACGACGACATCGTCATGGGCCGAGAAGGACAATGCCGGGTCAGGCTCCTCCGAACCCACGCCGGCGCCGACGCGTCATACCCTGCGATCGAGCTTCTTCCTGACGGGACGTTCGTGGCGACCACCTACATCAAGTACCGGCCAGGGAAGGAGCGACACTCGATCGTGAGCGTGAGGTTCACGCTCGCAGAGCTGGACGGCAGGGACGAAGACGGCGTGTAGTGGAAAGCCGGCGAGATGACGGACCGGGATCAGCGCTTCCCGTACGTGCGGATCACGGTTCCGAGGCCGCCTCGTCCGCCTCCCGGAGGATCTCCTCAGCGAGGCGGTCATCGCCATGCCGGCGGCACACGATGGCTGCTTCCTCATCTTCGCCGAGCCTGCGCAACACCTCGACCGCCTCGGCATAGCGGGTCGGGCTGTGCGCGAACAGCAGGTGGTTCCGTTCGGTCGGCTGCAGGTCGCCCAGTTCCGCGTCGAACAGCTCCGGCTCGACGATCCGCAGGCACAGTTGCAGCTCCCGGTCGCCGGTTTGCGCCACCGTCTCCCGGAGCCGGGCGAACAACGCGTTGTAGCGGTCGTCCTCCGAGCTGTCCCAGATCACGGACAAGAGCGACACGATCGGGTTGATCAGCCGCAGCTCGACGAGCATCTCGCCCAGCTCCTCGTACAGCGGTGAGGTGACCCCGTACTGCTTCGGCAGCGTGGCCAGGATGGCGTCGATCCGGTCGCGCCGGTCGGATTCGCAGCCGCGATGCAGGCAGCCGTGCAGCAGGCGCAGCACGATCTCCATGCGGTCGTCGGGAAGCGTCCACAGAGTCACCTGTGAGCGCCGGCCACGCGCCATGCCTTCGACGAACTCCAGCGGCAGCACGAGGTCGGGCCGCGCGTCCAGGTAGGCGGCGGCCGGCCCGGCTCGCGCCTGGTCCAGAAAGTAGCGGATCGCTTCTTCATGGCGCTCCAGCCGTGCGTACTGGTCACATGCCCCGTCCACGACGGTCGCGGCGACCCGGTCGCCGTGGACACGCTGCAGCGCCAGCCAGTGGGCCAAGGCGCGTTCGTGCTCGCCGGCGGCGCTCAGGCGGCGCGCGGAGCGGTTCAACTGCTCGGTCCGTTCCCGGCGCCGGTCCCAGTTGGCCAGGTACTCGGCCAGGTATTCCACCGCCTGCCCGAGACTCTCCGGCGTTCCGGTGCGGGCGATCTCGCGCGCGGCCGCACGGTACCGGTTGTCGCTGGCCAGGCAGGCAGCGGCGGCGGCGTGGTCTCCGGCCTCCTGGTAGAGCGCGACAGCCTGCGGCAGGTGGCCGCCGCGGCGCTCGAAGATCTCCGCGGCCTCCCGGTTCCGTCCAAGCCCCGCCAGCCGGATGGCCTCCTTGACCCCCGGCCGCTTGCCCGCGATCTCCTCCAGCCGCTGCTCCAGGTCCTGCCGGTTGGCGTCCGAGCCGGCTGCATACCTGCGGAAGCAGTCGATCGCCTGGTCAAGATCGTCCTGTTTTTCATAGACGAGCGCCGCCTCGTGGTAGTCCTCCAGCTTCAGGAGGCAGCGCAGCAACGCCTGCACGTCGTCCAGCCTGCGGTACAGCGGCGCGGCGTTCTCGTACTGCCCGTCCTTCTCGAACTCCCGGGCTGCGTAGTCGATCATCCCGGCATGGCGATACTGCAGCGCCGCCTCCGCATGGTCGCCCAGCAGCTCGAGATGGTGCGCCGCCTTGCCGCTCTTCTTGAGGCCCAGGTAGTGGTCGGCCAGCAGGCGGTGCTCGCCGCCGCGCTCCAAGTTGCCCACCATCCGCTCCGTGTCGCCGAGTCGCTCCCAGCAGGCGGCGGCCTTGACGTACCGTCCCGACCCCTCGAAGTGGAGGGCGTTGCAGATCAGGGCGCGCCGGTCTTCGCCGGCGCGACGCCAAGCCCGCGCCGCGTCGCGCCAGGCGTTGCCGCGTTCCAGGTTCTGCGCCGCCCGCTCCGGGTGGCCGTGGGCGGCGAACAGGTCGGCAGCCGCGTGATGGTCTCCCGCCCGCTCCAGGTGGTGCGCCCGTGACAGCGCCTCCTTGGTGTGCGCGGCGGCGTTCCGGTAGCACTCCTGGGCGGCCGCGAAGTGTTCGCGGTCGAAGAAGTAATCTCCCTGAGCCTCCCACTCCGCCGGGCTCGACACGCGCTGCCAGACGGTGCCGAGCGCGTCCGCGTCGCCGGAGCGCAGCACGTGCCCGGCAAGCTGGTCGACCGACCAGACCGGACCCGCCTCGGGGCCGTCCCAGATCACCAGCGTGTTGCGCGCCCTTGTCACGGCGACGTACAGCAGGTTGATCTCGTGGCGGATGCGCGGCGTCTCCGCCCCTTCCAGGTGGTGTTCGCGGGCGATGCGCCGCCAGCGGGCCGTCGAGCCCTCGGGCTGGGCGAATCGCCAGAGCAGGACGCCGTCGAACTCCAGGCCCTTGGCGTCGTTGATGGTGAACACCAGCTCCGTGCGCAGGGCTTCGCGCAGGCGGTCGCGCTCGGCAGGCGTGCGGACCAGCACCACCTGACCCGCACCGGCCTGTTTCATCGTGCGCAGCAGCTCGGACTCCGCCAGGCCGTCCACCAGCAGCGGCGGCCGGCCGCGGAACGTCCAGCGCTCGGCGATCTCGCCCGAGGCCAGGCCGACCAGCGACCGCTTCAGCTTCAGCAACTCGTTGGCCAGGGCGACGATGTTGCCCACGCTGCGGAAGTTGACGCTGAGGTTGACCACATCCGGGACACGCAGGCCGCGCTCGTAGTAACGGGCGCGCACCTCCTCCCAGCGGAACCCGCTGGGGTTGATGATCTGCTTGGGGTCGCCGGCAAGCACCGTGCGCTGCGGATCGGCCGCCAGCCGAAACAGCAGCGCGAGCTGCATGTCGGTGAAGTCCTGCACCTCGTCGCACACGACCAGGTCATAGCGGAACGAGTCGTCGTTCCGCTCCAGCCGCTGCAGGGCGGCGCGGGTCATGTCGATCTCGTCGAGCCTCGAATTCTGCTCCAGGCGGTCCTGGTAGTACTCGGCGATCCCGTAGATGTCGCGGCGGTCGAACCGGAAATTGGGCGCGCGCTTGCGGCCCAGACTCTCGTACTCCCGCAGGGTCAGCAACGGCTGATCCAGGCGTCCCGCCTGCCGGTCCAGCAGGCGCAGCGCCGCGTCCAGCACGAACATCTGCTCCGCGTGCCGGCCTGCGCCGGGGTCGCGCACGCCGGCGGCGAATTCGTGGAGCGACGAGAATGAGGTCTTGCGCTCCCGCACCATATCGAGCTTGGCGCCGAGTTCCAGGTTGCCCAGGCGCACCAGGTACTCGGCGAGCTCTGCGCGCTCGCGCACGGTGACCTGTGAGCGCGCAAAGCGATCGGTCAGTTCCGCGAAGCGGCGCCGGCTCACCGGCGGCTTGGCGCCCTTGATGATCGAGCGTATCTCCTCCCAGACCAGCTCCGCGTCGTAGCGGGCTGCGCTCGGGTGGTTGTGGACGATGGCATGGAACTCCCGCAACCCCGTGGGCGGTTGGGCGGATGCGCGTTCGTCGAGGGGCAGGATCTCGCCCAGCAACTCGGCGAAGGTGGCGAAACGCGCCGCTTCCGGGACGTGTTCCAACTCCGTCGCCGCTACCAGGCCGCGATAGATCTGCTCCGAGAACCGCTTCAGGTGCGGGCTGCCCGTGACGAACAGGGCACGTTCGCAGGCCGCCGCCGCAGCGGCCGCGTGAACATCGGCCTCCGCATCTCGTGCACCGGCATCTCGCGCACCGGCATGGTCACCGTTTCGCACCTCGGCGGTGCCGACCGCACTGCCGGCGAGCTGGCACGCGCGATGCCGGAGCAGGTAGTAGACGGCGATGGTCGTCTTGCCGCTGCCCGCGGTCCCGGACAGCAGCACCGGCGGCTCACTGTGCAGCAGGCGTGCCTGCTCGCCGGTCAGAAAAAGATACAGACGCATGCCATCCGGCGCTTCCGTCTCCAGGATGCGGCGCCACTCCTCGTCGTCGACCACCAGCCAGCGCTGCGGTCCGGCGTCCGGGGTACCGTCGGTGGGGTGGCCGACCGGGTAGTCGGCGCCGGCACGGTCCGCTGCGGCGGTAAACGGGCGCTCGAACGGCACGCCAAGGCGCTCCTCGGGCAGGTCGTCCAGCACCAGATCAGGGAGCTGCTCGATCTCGTCGGGACGGAAATCCAGAAACGGAGCGTTGGCGGCGACGATGCGGCGCTCCGCCGCGGTGACGTCGTCGTGCTTGACCACGCCCCAGACGTAGATCCGGGTGGCGCCGGGGCCGCCCACCTCGCCGCCCGGGGCGCTGGCCGCAGGCGCGCGACCCAGCGTGAACAGGATGCGGTCGCCGCGCGTCAGCCGCGCCTCGAAGCTGGAGCGGCCTCCCCTGAGCTTCTTGACCCGTACGCCGGCATCCCACATGCCGTGCCGGAGGAACTCCAGCTTCTCACGCAGCCGCTCCTTCTGACGACTGCCGAGGGCAGCGATATGCGAGCGGACGGCGTCGTGGAGGAGCAGGAGATACGTGCGTTGCTGCATGCCGGGGCCGTCCGTGGATCGTACCCCATACGCACGCGCGGCGCGCCGGCCGGGGGCTCAGGTCGACTCGTCGCGCACGGCGGCGTCGCCCCGCCGCGGCATGAGCAGCAGCGCCAACAGCTTCAGCGCGACGCCGGCGACGATCAGCAGGTGGATCGGCCGCGGATCGATCGTGTCGGCCTGCACGTCGAGCCCGAACACGCTGCGCAGCAGCGCGGCGGTGAGCAGCGGCGTGAAGGCGCTCACCAGTCCGCGGCTGAAGAAGATCAGCGTGAAGTCGCCGGTCTGATCGCCCCGCGTGCCCCAGCGCATGATCAGCGTCTGCTCCGCCGGGCTCATGATGCCCCGCGCCGCCTCCTGCAGGATCAGGGCGACCGCGACCAGCACCGCCGCTCCCGGCGTGGCGCCGATCAGCAGCAGGGGAATCAGCGCGCTGATCACCACCGACACCTGGAACAGCGGCAGCGGCTCGTGGTGCTTCTGCAGCCACCGGTTGGCGAACGCGGACAGGCCCTTCGCGCCCTTCGACGCCGCCAGGAACGCGTTGATCAGGAAGAACGACAGTCCCAGGTACTTGAGGTAGAGGATGTCCAGAAACGAGGTGCCGAGCCCGTCGGCGAACGCCGTCGCGGTCTGGAACAGGTACATGCGCCGGAACGGGCCGAAGCGCAGCGACCGCGCCACCTGGCCGCGGACCGACCGGCGCGCCGGCTGGCCGGCGGCGGGGTCATGCGCGGACGCCAGCAGCCACAGCGCCACCGTCCCGAACAGCAGGCCGGTGCCGAACGCCAGCGCGAAACCGGCGGTGCCGGGCAGCGCATCGACCAGCGCGCCGGCCAGCGGCGGCGCCACCACCGCGCCGATCATGGCGACCGCCAGCCGGGTGCTCAGGAACCGGCTGTGCTCCGCCGGCGGAACGGCGTCGGAGATCCACGCCCGACTCAGCGGCGCGTACAGCGCAGACGCGATGCGGGCGGTGCCGGCCAGCGCCAGCAGCCACCACACCGCGTCCGGCGGGCGCGTGAACAGCAACAGCAGGATGCCGATCCGGCTGCACAGCCGGATCGCGTACACGGTCATCATGACGATGCGCCGCGACCCGCGCGCCGCCCGCACCAGCCACGGCGCGACCAGGATCGCCGTGAACCCGAATCCTCCGATCGAGCCCAGCAGGCCGATCTGGATGGTCGTGGCCCCGAGCCACAGCGCCAGGCCCGTGAACACCACGCCCTCGGTCGCGTAGCTGAACAGGTTCTGGAAGAGGAACTCCCACGTCAGCGCACGCGAGGTACGTCGTGGGTCGGGGGCGCTCATGCTCCTTCCTCAACGGCGGGGTAAGCGGGCATGATCGGGACATGACACATCCCGACTCCAGCATAGCCGACCCCAGCATAGCCGACCCTGGCATAGCCGACCCCGGCATGGCCTCCGGGCTTCGAACGTGACCGTGGCGCACGCAGGACCGCTCGCCTACCTGAACGGCGAGTTCATTCCGACCGAGGAGTGCAAGCTGCCGGTCTACGACCTGGGCATCGTGCTGGGAGCGGCGGTCACCGACTTCCTGCGTACCTTCGGCGGCGAGCCCTACCGGCTGTCCGACCACGTGAACCGCCTGTACCGGTCGTGCCGGTACGCGCACATCGATCCGCCCATCGACGCCGAGGAGTCGATGGAGGTCACGCGCCGGCTGATCGCCCACAACCGGCAGGTCGCCGGCGGCGCCGAGCTCGGGGTGATCTACTACGTGACAGCGGGGCAGAACCCGGTCTACGCCGGAGCCGCGGCGCTGCCGAAGCACAGAACGGCCACCTGCGTGCAGCACACGTTTCCGATGCCGTTCCATCTCTGGAAGCCGCTCTTCACCCGCGGCGTGCACTGCGTGACGCCTTCCAACCGGCACTGGCCCCCCGAGTGCCTGTCGTCGAAGATCAAGAACCGCAACCGGCTGCACATGTGGATCGGCGACTACCAGGCGCGCCAGATGGATCCTGACGCGATGGCCGTCTACCTGGACATCGACGGCAATATCACGGAGACCGGCGGCTCCAACTTCGTCATCTACCGCGACGGCCAGGTGGTGTCTCCGCGGCGGCGCAACATCCTGTGGGGCATCAGCCTGACGGTGCTCACCGAGCTGCTGGCCGACCTCGGCATCGGCTTCATGGAGGACGACCTGCAGACCTACGACGCGATCAACGCGGAGGAGGCATGGGTGCCCACCACGCCGTATTGCCTGGCGCCGGTGGTGCGCTTCAACGGCGTTCCGATCGGCGACGGCACGCCCGGGCCGGTGTGGCGCCGCGTTCTGGACCGCTGGAGCGAGGTGGTCGGCACCGACATCCATGGTCAGGTGGCCGGCAGCGCCGGATAGGGAATGTCGAGACTCCGGCCGTCGGGCGCGATCCTCCGCATCGCGCGGCTCGCCGCGATGCTGGTGACGGCCCTGGTGACGGTGGCGCTGGCGGGATCCGCGCCGAGTGGCGCGGACGGCACCGGTGTGCAGGCCGCCGGTGCGGACGCGGCGCACCGGTATGCATTCGACGAGGTGCGCGCGCTGTGGGTGGTCCGCCACTCGCTCGACAGCCCCGACTCCGTGCGCGACATGGTGGAGGAGGCCGCCGGCAGCGGCTTCAACACGCTGCTGGTGCAGGTGCGCGGGCGCGGCGACGCCCTGTACGCATCGAGTCTGGAGCCGCGCAGGGAACAACTGATCGACGATCCGACCTTCGACCCGCTGCAGCTCGTGATCGACGAAGCGCACGCGCGCGGCATGGCCGTGCACGCGTGGGTCAATACCTACCTGGTGTGGGGACCGGTGGACCCGCCGCTGAGCCCCATGCACCTGGTCAACGCGAACCCCGAATGGCTGGCGGTGCCGCGCAGCCTGGGCCGGGAGCTCCACTCCCGAAGTCCGCGGGACCCCCGCTACCTCCGGCGCCTTGTCCAGCACGCCTGGGACAACCACAAAACCGTCACCGGGTTGTGGTCCAGTCCATCGCATCCGGGGGTGCAGGCACGGGTGCAGGCGGTCTGGCTGGAGCTGGCCGCCAACTACGACCTGCAAGGCATCCACTTCGACTACGTGCGGCTGCCGTCCCCGGATTTCGACTACTCGCGCGGAACCCTCGACCGTTTCCGTGCGTGGGTCAGGCCGCACCTGTCGAGCGCCCGCTACGCCGATCTGGTGCGGGAGTCCTTGCCCGACCCCTACGCGATGGCCGACGCGCTCGGCGACCTCTGGGACCAGTTCCGGCGCGATCAGGTGTCGACGCTGGTCCGCCGCATCTACCGCTCCGTGAAGGAAGTCCGCCCCGATCTTGTCATCTCGGCCGCGCTGGTCGCAGACCCGAAGAAGGCGCGCGTGGAGCGCTACCAGGACTGGTGGGGCTGGCTGGCCGACGGGATCATCGACGTCGCGGTGCCGATGGCGTACACGACCGATCATGAGCAGTTCGATGCCTGGGTCGAGGAGGCCCGCGTGTCCGCCGGTTCAGGGGAACGTGTCTGGATAGGAGTCGGCGCATACAAGAACCCGGTGAATGAGACGCTGCGGCAAATCGAGGATGCTCGCGGGCGGGGAGTGGGAGGGGTGGTCGTGTTCGCCTACGACTCCGCGTCCAGCACGCCCGCGCAGCCCGGTTCGCCCCCTCCGCTTCAGCAGATCGGCCGCGAAGCGTTCGGCCCGTAAGCAGGAGTCGGTCGAGCGCCGCCACGCGGCGGACACCCAAACAGTCGATATGTCGAAAATCCCCCAATTTTGGGGGCGAAATCGCCTCATCCTCGGCGGCTACAGTACTCCCACGAGAGCGAGAGAGTCCCAGTCCAGGAGGTCGAGTGTCACCCATGGGTCCTGTGTTTGTGCGTTCAAATGAGGCTGGAGGAGCTTGCAGCGTGGTCGCGGGCGCCCTTTTTTCCGGACCGATCGCAGGCTCCTGTTCCACCGTAGCAGATCCCGCTTTGCGGGTCGCTGCCTCCTGGTGATGCAGCGGATCACGCCGTAGGCTCATGATGAATAAAGACGGCCCCGATCCCTACGTGGTAGGGTCGGGGCCGTCGGCTGACGAGCAGCGAAGCCAAAGACACTCGGTAGTCTACCGAGGGCTCCTGCATTGTCAACCCCGACGATGCAGGAGGGGCGGTATGCCCATCATCAAGCGCGGATCGGGGACCAAGGGTCCTCAGACGCCCGTCTACATCGAGTTTCTCGAGAACACCTACGTCACCACGGAAGCGGAGTACCAAGCGGACGCGAGCCGTGCCTGCCGGACAGCTCGCAAGCTCAGCGAGCGCCCGCCCAGAGTCTCAGGAGTCGGCCGTTCATGACGAAGCGTCTGCCGGCGATCGCGCTGTCGCTGCTGGTCGTGCTCGCGGCCGAGGGGCAGGAAACGGCGATGCTTCAGATCGGCCTTCCTGTGCCGGTGGTGCCCGGCTACCCGGAGCCGCCGGCGCGAACATGGGGACCTTGGACAGGGGAAATTATCGACCCCGTGACATGGCGGGCCGTTTCTCCATACGCCGACGAACGCCCTTGCCCAACTGGTTGGACAGGAAGATGGCCGTATTGTGAGCAACTCCGCTTCCCCTGCCCAACTGGCACGAAAGGGATCTGGCCAGCCTGTGAGTTTGATATCCCCGCTCGTGATGATGATTTTATCATTCCCAAGATCACTACCGATCACGACGAGGTCATGGAAGCCTTGGCCCGTATCGAGGAGAAGCTCGACACGATCATCCTTCTCATTCTCGCTCGGTTGCCAGCCGGAGATCGTCCTGTCGTTCTCGTCGGTCCACCGCCAGAAGAGCCGAGGTCGATCGAGCGGCCGCGCATCGGACTGTACCAGCGGGGACGGTGGTGGCTGATACGTCGCCTGGATCAGGACTTCGAGCTGCTGGAGTCAAACTGAACCACTACCGGGTCACGCCGGCAAACCCGCCGAACCCACCGGGCAAGGGAAGCCGGGTCAAACTGCCGACGCGCCCCGCCGCACGCGCAAGCTCCCTCCGCATGATGAGACGACAGATCCTGACCGCAGTTACCGCCGCCGTGGTCGCCGTGTCGATATTCGGCTGCTACACCACGAACCCGGAGACTGGCGAGGAAGAAATCGACGTCACAAATACGGCCCTCGCCGCTGGTGGGGTTATCGCCCTCGGGTTGGCACTGGGGGCCTTGGGTGCGAGCGCCGGCGCCAGTCATGCCCCAGGGGGATGTCGGCCGCGGAGCGCCGCGCAGCCGCCGAGCGCCGCGCAGCGGCACAGCGACAGGGCGCGACACAGCAGCAGGCGACAGCAGACACGGGCCGCCTCACCTGCGCGTTTCCGACTTGGCCGGAGCCACCGGACAACCTCGGGAGCTTCGGTCTGAAATGGTGCCCAGCAACCGTCAACCTGCAGGTCCGGTCCCAGGCTCTGGCGGCCGAGTCGGCGTGGTGCGCCTACAAGGCGTCCGGGCAATTCACGCTATCGGAAGCCAGCGTACGAATCAGACAGTATTGCGCGATCCTCGACCAATGGGACAAGCAAGAACCCGCGTCGGGCTTCGAGCGTCGCGGGACTCCCAACGTGCGGCAATCGTGCGTCTGTCAGGACGCGCCTTGGTGGAACGTCGTCGAATGAGGGCACCGGGCTGCCTCTGGATAGGGATCACGGACGACTCGGCGCGGGAGGATTGCTCGTAAGGCATCGTCGCCATTTGACCACACGTACATCTCGGTCGCTTGGTGCAAGATCTCCGGAAACGACGTGTCATTGAACATGTGTGGCAGCAACGGGAGAGAGGATCAGCCGTACTACACGTACGCCTTTCTGATCTCGCCTGGGAAGTCGAGGCGGACTTGGCTCCTGCGTGGTGAAATATCGTTCGGCTACGCGGTGTGCTTCGGCGGTAATGCCGGCTTCGACAGTGATCCGTTGCAGTGGAGCGACGGACGCGACGGCAGTTACAGATGCAAGCAGACGGTGCGCGATTCGGAACGTCAGCGAAGCTGAGCTCTCGTGCGAGTAGGCTGCCGAGCCCCGCCTCTCGCAGACCGACCGTGCGCGATTTGACGATCGCTGTACGAGAAGGACGCGAGGCACCGGGGAGTAGGCGGCGTCGTGGCGTTTTCCTACAGCTCCGGCGGCCTGCACGCCGGCGCGCCCGGGGCCCAAGCCACTCCTACAGGTCGGCCGCGAGGCGTTCGGCCCGTAGAAGCTTGTCAGCCGCCGTCGCGTGTGAAGACGTCAAGGGGTCGACAACTTGAAAATCCCCCAATTTTGGGGGCGACCTCACCTCACCCGGCGTGCTCACATGTCCCGCGGAGGGCGACAGAGCCCCAGTCACGGAGGATCGAGTGTCATGAGTTCACGCCTTGTGCGTTCAATCGCGCGCGTGCGCGCCGTGTCGCTGATAGCGATCGGGACAGCAGCATGTACGACAACCCCGCCGCCAGCGGTATTCCTGCCCGTGGCGCCACCCGCCACGGCGTTTCCTTCACCACAGCTTCCCCCGATGGAAGCGCCAGCCATGGGGCCGACGCTGGCCGTCCCGGAGAGACCGATCGACGAAAGCGCATCGGTGGTGTTCGAAATCTCGCCGGGGCCATCCTCCGATCCCAACCGATCGTCGGTCCAGGCCCGCGACTTGCGCCGCGGCAGTTCGGTGGTGATCAACATCCCGACGGCGATGTCAGCGAGTGGCTCAGCCCACGGCGCGGATCTCTTCAGAACCAGGAACTTTCACAACGAGATCGAGGACTCCATTCAGACGGCCCTGATCGATCATGGTCTTGTCGTCAAGGACAGGCTGAAGTTCGAGGCGATACTGAGAGATCTGCGGGACGTAGGCTCCAATTGGCCGCCGTTAGACGCTCCGATCACCCGCCGGTACGGGGATCCGGCAGTGGAGGCCGCCATGGACGACTTGGCGGCGGCGCTCGACCACGGTGATCTATCGAGCGCCGAGTACGCCGAACAGGTATTCAGGTATCGCAGCCGACTGGGGATGGGACTCCAGGTGGGAGAGAACCGAGCCGAAGACGAAATCGCGGACACCGCGGATCTCATACGCGCGGCTCACGTAAGCGAGAACCGGGCTGACTACATTCTTCAGATCAACGCCCTTCGCCCCCGAACGCTCCCTATACGTGATCCTTTGTTCTCCTATCCGACATTCCGAGCGTTCGCCGACGAGCACGAAGCGGTACGGGTGAAGTACGCTGATCCGAGGTACGCGGACTTCAGATGCGATGCCGTTGAGGCCACGATCAGCGCCAAGTTGATCGCCGTATCGTCAGGTGAGGTGATCTGGGTTGGCCATCATGCGGTTACCGAACTCGACGACAAGAAGATCGAGATCGAGGTCGGCTATCGGCGCGGCGTTGACAACTACGCGTCCATTGTCGCCTTCGTGGACCGGAACAACAGGATCGACGAGCGCGTCAGGCGCTATGGGCACGACGTGACTCTTCCGCCGTTCAGCTACAGCACGCAGGTCGCAGAGCCAAGGATTCTGTCCGCAACGAAGTGCGACGCCGCCAGTCGGATGGAGTCGGAAAACGACGAGATCGGGCGGGAGCTGGCGAATCGCGCCGTCGCCGAGTTGATTCGAACGATCCGCGTAGCGGAGTGAGGTCTGACATGAAACGTCACTACCGCACGGCATTGGCGATCGTCACTTGTCTGCTGAGCGCATTCTTGATCGCAGCTTGTTCCACGATCGGATCTCGGGACCTGCACAATCAGGGCATGATCAAGCTTTCGGAGGATCGGTATGAAGAGGCTCTGGTCGACTTCGACAGGGCACTCGACCTTGACCCATACGCCGCCGGACCGCACGCCGGACGCGGCTACGCGAAGCTGATTCTGCGCAGGTACGACGAAGCACTTGCTCACTTCGACGAGGCTGTCCGATTGGATGAAGGGTATGAGGAGGCGTACTTCGGTCGGGGGCAGGTGCGCGCGGCTCTCGGCGAACAACATGCAGCCCGCGCCGACTTCGATGAGGCAATCCGCCTGGATGACGGGTACGCCGACGCGTACTTCGCTCGGGGGCGGGCGCTCGTCTCCCTCGGCGAATACGATGCGGCGCTTGTCGATTTCGACGAGGTAATCCGATTGGAGCCGGAGTATGGTGATGTCAAGGAGTATCACGTAGGAAGAGGCCATGCGCAGCACGGGACCGGTGAACACGAGCACGCCGTCGGGGATTTCGACCGTGCCATCGGGTTGGATTCGGCGTACGCCGAGGCGTACGTCGGTCGAGGACAGGCGCGGGTACTCTTGGGTGAGTATCAGGATGCGATCGCCGACTTCGACGAGGCGATCAGCATAAAGCCGGACTACACACAGGCGTATCTTGGGCGCGGCTATACGCGAATCGCCATCGGGGAGTACCAGGAAGCGATCGACGATCTGGACCGAGCGGCGGAACTGGGCGTCGACTCGGCTGGCCTCTACAACGACCGCGGCAAGATATACCTGTCTCTCGGCTTCCACGAGGAGGCCGCTGCCGACTTCGAAAGAGCGATCCGTATGGATCCGAATGCCGAGTACTTTCACAATCGCGGCCAAGCGAGGCTCGCCCTGGGCCAACTCCGGCAGGGGCTCGCCGATTTTGGTCACGCCATCGGTCGGGACGCCGGTTACACGGAGGCGTATCTCGGTCAGGGCTTCGCGAACGTAGGACTTGGCCAGCACCGGAACGCCATCGCCGACTTCGATCGAGCGATCGATCTGGAACCTGACCATGTCCAGGCTTATGTCGGGCGGGCCACCGCCAAGACGGCCGTGGGGTTGATCCCGGAAGCGCTCGCTGACTATGAAGCGGCGATCGCCGCCGCTCGTCAGGCAGGAAACACGGGACTGATCGCCAGGATAGAAGAAGCGCGAGCAGCCGACTTTGGTGTCTGGACGACGTTCTGCGAACGCATTACGCGCGAGTGCATAGCGCTGTACGAGAAGCACGTGGCCCGGGCTCGTCAACAGGCGACAGCAGAGCTGAGAGCCAAGGAGGAACAATGATGGAGCAGGATCGGTCAGGCTGGTGGAAGAGCGTTGCGCCAGGGGACCGCATGGAGCGGACTTCCAGTAGATCCGCGGTCGCCGTCCTCCTTTCGGCGCTGCTGATAATGAGCGGCTGCGATCAATCGCCTGGTACCCCTGGTCCCCGAGGGGCGCCACCGGATGACGACGACAAGAAGCCGGTCGCGATCGACCTGAGCCTCTCGGCTCTGACGCCCGAGCCTTCTCAAGGCAAGGTCGTTCTCATCGACTACGAGGGCCCGGCCTTCGACGAGAGCGAACTGCGGATCAGCGTCGGCGGGGAGGCGCTCCCCGCCACGGTTTCCGAGGATCAGATCGGCGTGTTGCTGCCGTTGTCGCATTCGGGGGCCACGCTGCTGGCATTCGACTTCGGCGGGGGCAGGTCCGCCACGATGACGCTGAACATCGCCATGGCGCCGTCGATCCCTGACCCCCGGGGGTACCTGGAAACCGAAATCAACAAGCTCGCATCAGCCCTGTCTGAACTCGCCGCTCAGGAGAGCGAGCTTCGGGATCTCTCCGATGCCGTGCGTGTCGCGCAAGAGTCCTTGTCGGCGCTCGGCGAACAGGAGATCGCCGAAGCGGCGACACTGTACAAGCAGAACACCGGTTCGTCGATCGATCAGCCGATGTCGTCGGGATTTCTGCAGACGGCGTCCTTGCAGGCAGCGGCACTCGACGCAAACATGTGTGAGCGAGCTATGTTATTGTGGACGAACCTTCATGGCATAGCTCTTGGGGCCGGCCTTGCGGGAGGTTTCCTCCTCAATATTCCGGAGGGATTGGTGACAAAGTTTGCCGGGACGCTCCTCGTGGCATTAGCAGCTACTTCGCTCCCGGAGATGATCGAGCACTCGGTATACGTAGCGGTCATCTGCGTGCGTCCCGTAGTCATCGGATTCTTCCAGCCGGCACACTCGATTCAGACGGCGCAAGTAGGGCCGGCGGCGGCTCTCCCCCGGCTGAGCTTTCGCGATGGTGAGCCGCTGGCGGTCACCGTTACGGCAGCGTACCGGATACAGCATGATCTCCGAGAGACGTTTCTGAACGCGATGTCGAAGCTTCGCGGCCAACTGCTCAAGTTCGGCACTGATGTCCAGCCCCTCTGTGAGCGCTGTGCGGCGTGGTTGCATCGACAGGCTGACCGAATTCCTCAGTCCGTGGAGAAGGAGGCGGCCGTCCCCGCAAATGGATTCGTACTCAAGGGCGTGTCGACGCCAAGCATCACCGGCCGAATCAGCGGCGTGGACGGCGACCGGCTGTCTTTGACATTCACGGTCGCCGAATCCTACGCGCCGGAGACGGACGACTACATCGACTTCGACTTCGTCCTGGCGAACGGCAGCATCGGTCTCGACGACACGACGATACCGGGCAGGGTGACCGTCGACCTGGAGCCGACGTTCGACGCGACCGTGAGCGACCAGACCTACGAAAAGGACGCCGCCATCGCGCCACTGGTGCTGCCGGCAGCGACCCGCGGCGCCCCACCGTTGACGTACAGCCTGACGCCCAACGTACCAGGGCTGCGGTTCGACGCCGGAACGCGCACGCTGAGCGGTACACCAACGACAGCCCGCACTTACTCGATGACCTACACGGTCGCGGACGTCGACGGAGACTCGGACACGTTGTCTTTCACGATTGAGGTGACCGAACCGCAACAGGTCCCATCATCATTCGACGAAGGGCCGATTGTGAGATTCTATACGTTCGGGACACCCGTGAATGTCGTGTTGCCGACAGAAAGTGGGCGCGCGGATCCTTTGACCTATCTACTACTGTTTGGCGATGGAACTGGCCCACGTCATAACCAATATGTGGTATATCGAGAGACCCTGTATGATGGTCAAGGGTTACGGTATGATTCAACACGACGCGCAATTACTGGAGCAATCTCTGGAAGACCTGGAGATGAAATAAAACCAACATTTTTCTTATACATGGCCAGGACAAATGATGGCGATATTGCTGCTAAAATGTATGGCGCTATCTATGTGATGAACGAGTACCGTTTCAAGGAGTGCGGATGCAATACATTAGGATGTCGCGACTCGTACTCGCCGGTTGGTCACCATTGGTGCCCGCCCGGGGGGGCTTTATACGACAGTGAGCCTAGATTTGGGTACCAATTTGATCATTATCTGATCTTTGATCGTGACGTACAGAAGCGACTGCGATTGCCGTATGTAGCTGTAACCGTTGACACGAACCTACCATTGACACTCAGCTTAACGCCAGATGTCCCAGGTCTTATATTCGAACCGCAAACGCGCTATCTGACGGGTAAACCAACGACGTCCGGCACATACCCGATGACCTACACGGTCACGGACGTCGACGGGGACTCGGACACGTTGTCCTTCACGATTGAGGTGACCGAAAACGTGGACACCCAGCCGAGTTTCGGCGTACAGACGGCGGCCGATCAGACGTACACCGTAGGCGTGTCGATCGCGGCGCTGAAGCTCCCTGCGGCAAGCGGCGGCGACGGCGAGCTGACCTACGCGCTGGGCCCGGCGGTGCCTGGGCTGAGCTTCGACGCGGCCACGCGCACGCTCAGCGGGACGCCGGGCGAGGCGGGGACGTACACCATGACCTACACGGCGACAGACGCTGACGACAACACCGACGCCGCCGATGCCGCGGTGCTGGCGTTCACCATCACGGTCGAGGAGGCAGACCCGCCCAACCGGTCTCCGGTTGTCGTTACGCCGATGGAAGATCTGCAGGTGGTGAGAGGGGCGACCCGGACCTTCGCCCTGCCCGCTTTCTTCGCCGATCCCGACGGCGATCCGCTGATGTTTTCTGTGTCCAGCAGCAACACGGTGGTGGCGACCATCGCGATAGAAGGAACCCTGCTGACGGTCGCGGCTGTCGACCTCGGAGTAGCCATCATCACGGTAACGGCGATGGACGCGAGCGCTTCGGTGACGCAGAGCTTTAGCGTGCAGGTCACCCCCGCGCCGTCTGAAGAAAACGAAGAAACGCGCCACTACATGGTCTATAATCTGCACGTAGAGCCTGAGCTCGACAAACCCGGCGGCGCATCCACGAGCTGCACACCCCTTCCGTCGTCCAACTGGGCAGCCGGATCGGTGACCGGAGGAGAACAGCAATTCGAAGAGTATCGTGACTCGCTGTGGAATCGCTTGGGCTGTGGTTGTTGCTGCCGCGTCAGGTTCGCTTCCAGCGCTGAACGGCAACGGTCCTACGGCGCGATTGCCCTCTCATATTCATTCGATACGCCGGTTGGTAACTACTATTGCTTTGCAGGCAGCGGCGTAGGTTCCACGTTGGCGGAAGCCAGGAACGCGGCGCTTTCCGAGTGTCGGAGGATAGGGTTTTCATCCTCATGCAAAATTGTGCATGAGGCACATGTTCCACAAAGTGGCGGCTCCTGAGGTGCTGCCGGAGTGCGCGGCTCGCCGAATTCCTGGTTGGGCTCATTGGTCTACCGGCCGCATGCCACAGATTCACGCATCGCCAGAATGGAGAGAACTCCGCCGCGAGCGAAGCCGCTGAGAACTGTGCTTGATGCTCTGAATCAGCGCCGGGGTGCGGGATTGGCGAGGGACAGTACGATCCTCACCAGGTCCGCCTGCCGCGACAGGCCGAGCTTGGCGTGGATGCGCTTGATCTGCCAGCGCACGGTGCTTTCCGCCCGGTACGTGGTCCGTGCGATGTCGGGCACCGTCAATCCTTCGGCCAACGCCGCGGCAACTTCGCTCTCCGCCCGACTCAGGCCGAGTGTCGCGGCTACTATCTCGGGCCTGATAGCCGGCTTGACCCCCGGCTCGACGATCAACACCAGTGCGGCGATGCGTCCCACACCGAAGCCGGCGCGGTGCGCGGCGACCGGGATCGCATGCAGCGCGTACTGCGGAAGTCCCGCCGGTCGCGCGACCCTGATCGACCCGCCGGTAACCGCTTCGCCGCCGGTCCTCGGCAGGACGCGGGCCAACAGCGTGCCGAGCGTGACGTCGTCCTTCGCGTGCCGGGCACGCAGGAAGCCGTCCCGGTCCGCCAGGCCGTCGCCGCCGCGAAGGATGGCGCGGGCGCGGTCGTTGGTCTGGACGATCTTCCCGCGCCAGTCCAGGCAGATCACGCCGGCCAGCGTATTGTCCAGCAGATCGGCGAGTGACGCGTTCAACGCTTCGGCGCCGGCCAGCGCATTGCGCACCCGGACGAACTGGCGGATGTGGGGCAGCACGTGCTCGATCAGCTTGATCTGCCTGGAGTTCCAGCCGTCCGGTTGGGTCGGGTTCGCGAGCGCCCAGACGATGTGCAGCCCGTTCGGGCCGTCCATGCGCATGTTCAAGCCGTTCCGGGCGTCCGCGCGCGCAAGCAATTCGTTGTAGGTCGGAGAGGTGCTCAACTCCCGGTCGGTATAGAGGTCGGCTACGGGCGCCACGCGCCGGTCGGGGAGCGCAAGCAGGCTCGGGATGCGTTCGTCGCGGGGGAAGTAGTTCAGGGCATAGTCCCGCGCCAAGTCTTCGCGGAGTTCGCCGCGCCAGTATGCCTTGTCGAAGAGCCAGACGGCGTCGTTGTCATGACCGCCGAAGACCACCAGATGTGAACCGGTCAGCCCGCACGCCTCGTCGATCAGGATCGAGGCTTCTTGCCACCGCGTCTCGTCGAGCATCGCTTCGTGGAGCGAGGCGACGATACGGTCGAACGACGTCTCTACGCGGTTGTGTCCCTCCATTTCGAGGCTCCTCGCTTTCCGGGCCCGCGGTATGGTGACGGTCGCCGCGTCGCCGGTGATGTAGCCCACGGTGCTGTGGTGATCGTGGCCATGAAGGTCTCGTCGTCCTCGTCCACGTCGTCCTCGACGGTGGACAGGGTCACCGTCTCCGAGGACGAGCCGTCCGCGATGGTTCCCGAAACCGCGCTGCCGAAGTCCCCCGCCTGCGCGGTGCCCGCGGACGGGGTCACCGTGAACGCGACCGGCCCGGACGTGCTGCCGCTGCGGGTCACCGTCAGCGTCACGTCATCGCCCTCGTTCGCGCTGACCGTGGTGCTCGAAAAGCTCAGCGTCTCGGCGTCCTTGATGGTCACGGTGGCGCTGTTCGCGCCGCTGGTCGCCGGGGTCCAGTTCCCCGTGAAGTGAAGCCGTCGCCGGGGCAACGGTGACGGTCTCGTCGTTCTCGTCCACGCGGTCCAGCGTGATGGGGACGTCGAAGGTGGTGGTCGTCGCTTCGGAACCGAAGCGGCGGCCTGCGGAACGCCTGCTGAAGAAGAACCGGCTGTCGCGGGCGACTCCTCGCCGAGCGTTCACCATGACGGGACGAACGGCTGCCCGCTCGCGCCCTGCATGGACAATCAGAACCGGCTTGCGGCTTGCGGCTAAGGATGTCCCGGCGAACCGCCGATGTCAAGCGTTTTCTCCCACATCCTGCGCGAAACTGCAGCAGGCGCCCGGCCCACGCGAGCGCCCACGTCACTCGTGAACGGCTGGTCGACGTATGCGCAGGCGATCCCGCGCGGTGTCCACGATTCGTCACGAAACAAACTCCTTCCTTTCTCCCCATCTGGCGCATCGCGACCACCGGATCGATTCGGGAACCGCGCCAGAGCATGCGCCAGTGAGCACGTCAACGTCAAGCGACGCGGTCCGCGGCCGTCCGCGGGACTATCCCGCCGCGCTACGAATCGCGGGCGGCCAGTCGCAATCCGAGGCGGGACGTGACGGATCTCGACCGCCGCCGCCGAACCGATCGTCCGCGACACCGGCACGGCGATTGACCCACCGCGCCGACCGCAGGTCCAATGCCGGCATAGAGAGCCGGTATGGACGTCGCCAACCCAATCTTACGACGGGGTGTTCAAGTACCTGAGGTTATTCACGCCGGACGCCGGGAGCTACCCGCCGTCCCCATGACGCTGTTGTATTCACCCCGGTCGACCCGGCCTTTGCCTGAGTCGTCCAAGGCTCTCGCAGCATCACCCGATAGCATGACCGTCAGTCAGAGCAGATCAAGGCGGCGCTTCGAGGTTTCGACGGATCGAACTGAATCTGGTGAGCGACAACGGGTAATCGGGGAGCAGGCGGCTGCATCTGCGGGCGCTCCGCGAACCGCGGCGAGATCCGCTGGCGGCGGTGGCATCCGGCCGCTGTCGCCGAGCGTCCGACTTCGGTTCAGCGAGCCGCTGTGTCCGGTGGAGCGGCCGTCATCGATCGGTCGCTGACCGCTTCGCAGTACGCCAGCTCCCAGCCGTGAAATACCACCGCCAGGCCCGTGAACCGGACCCCCGGAAACTGCCGCGCCAGCCGCTCGTCCTCCAGGTAGCGCCGCAACTGATCGGTCGCCGCGCGCACCGCCGTGGACATCCCCGTCCTGTCCGTCGGCTCGCTGCGCTGGATGCGCTCCGAGCGCTTCAAGTACTTCAGCTCGATCAGGTACCCGTGCCGCAGGTGAGGAAAGCGTGCGATCAGCGGCTCCAGGCTGATGTCTGCGTGTCCGGGCCACGATGTGCCCTGCCCCAGTTCCGCCTCCGAGCGGAAGACGAAGTAGTCGGTCACGCTCAGATATGCGGCCAGGAACCCCTGCACCACCTTCTCCCCGGCGATGTAGTCGCGGATCCCCGTCTGCCGTGCGATCGCTTCGGCCAGAAACTCCAACGCCGGCCGCCACTTTCCCTCGTTGGCCATACGCATCAGCAACTGCTCGAACCGGAACAGGTCGACCGAGAACGCCTCGACATCGTGGTAGCCGTCGCGAAGATACCCGTACATCAGCCGCTTCACGGTCTGGTTGGGGATCGCCAGCCGCGGGATGCCGCGCACGACCTCACGGATGCTCAACAGGCCGAAATAGTGCAGTAGCGAGAGGAAATTCTCGGGTCGGGTGAGCCGGTTCACCGGGAAGCTCGTCTGGATACGGGTGTCCACCTGCTCTTCGCCGATGATGTCCCGCAGCAGGTCGAAGTTGCCGTTCAGTTGCCGGCCGACCACCAGCAGATGACGCAGCTTGTCGTAGTCGATGCGGACGTTCATGTCGATGAGTTCGTCGGGCACGGGCCGGTTCGGCATCGAATGCTTCAGGTAGTAGAGGACCATGTCGGTGTTGTAGAGATCGACTTCGGCGGTCTTGGCGAATCGGTAGCCGTTGTACCACTCGCCCATGAGGGCCAGGGTCTCTTCCACGTCCTGGTCGAAGACGCCGTGGTCGCGGTAGGTCTCGACCAGGCGGCGCACCTCCGCCGCGGTGAAGCCGACCATCTCGTTGAAGTCCGGGTCCATGCTGATGTTGACGCCGATGTTGAATCCGCTGGTCACGTCGTCCATGGTCACGGGAGACACCCCGGTGACGAACAGGCGTTCGATGCCGCCGCCGCTGCGGTCCGTGCCGGACTTCAGGGCGGCGAAGAAGTTGCGGAAGAAGCCGCCGCCGTGGGTGAAGGACTCGTACGCCTCGGCGCCGTGGTGCGCCAGCACCGTGTTGGCGAAATTGTCGTACTCGTCGATCAGTACGTACAGCGGGATGTCGTGGTTGCTGACGTATCGAAACAGCTCACTGAGTCTGGTGGCGATGGAGGGCGGCGCGAGAATGCGCCGCAGCGCCGATTCGGAGAACAGATCGGGGTACCGTTCCAGAGCGCCCCGGAGCTCGATGTGGCAGTACGTCTCGAACTCCCGCTCCAGGGTCTCGAGATTGTCGTTGACCGCCGAGAAGTTGAAGCGCAGGACGACGTAGCGATGGCGCTCCGTCGTCGGGCTGTGCCCGATGTCGGTCCCGGCGAACACGGCGTCGAACTCGTGGCCCCACCAGCGGTCGTAGTAGTTCTCCAGCAGCGACACCCACAGCGACTTGCCGAACCGCCTCGGCCGGATCAGGAAGGCGTAGCGCTCCTGTTCCAGACGCCGCAGAAAGCGGGTCTTGTCGACGTACAGCCATTGGCGCAGGCGGATGCGCCTGAAGTCGGCCTCGCCGTAGGGAATGCGCGGGTATGGGGGAGTCTCGTCCACAGCGGGGAAACCTCGTTACTACCGTACCTTTTTTCAGGCTGTCCTCTCAAGAAACGAACGGAGAAGAAGGCTACCGGTAACGGCGGAGATAGGCGGTGAGCAGCGGATCGGCGATTCGATAGCTGCCGTCGACGTGCTCGACCACACCCTGGTCCCACAGTCGCTTGACCGACAGCCCTGCCGTCCGGCTCGACAGGTTCACGCTTCGCAGGAAGCTCTTCGACTGTGGATGTTCGACCGTGCCGTGGCGGGCGACCTCGGTCAGCACGGTCTCGTCCGTCCCGGAGAACGTCGACAGGTAGGACGCGTATCGGCCTTCCCTGTTTTCCAACAGCGTCACCAAGGCCGACCCCACCATCGCATGGTCGATCTCGGCGTTTTCGTGCAACTCCAGTAGCTGGGCGCACAGACGGTTGATGGCTTCCGGTACCCGCTGCATGCCGTCCTGCAGGCTCACGGCCGCCTCCCGCGAGATGTCGAGCCGGCGCCGGCTGAACCGCTCCTGCATGTACGCGTGATAGTCGTCGTACGGGATCGGCCTGAACTTCAGGTCGGTTCCCCACTGGCTCAGCGGCGCGCCGGGCGCCGCGTAGAGGTCGGCCAGCATGTGCCTCTTGGAACCGAGGAGCACGATGGGCACGTTGCCGAGCGCTTCCAGGCAGGAGCGCATCTGTGCCGGGGCTTCCTCGACGAACGCCACGTCCTGGAACTCGTCCAGCACGATGAGCGAGTCGACGTGCTCGGTGATGCGGGCGATCTGATCCCACAGCGCCTGCAGCGTCCGGACCGGCTCCGCGTCGCCGGGGTGCAGCGACAGGCTTGGATTGCCGGTCTGCGGGTCAAGTGCGATCTCGGGACGCAGTGATCCCAGAAAGCGGCCTGCGTTCTCCAGGAGACCCTTGACCGGGAACGAAGCGGCGAAGCACCGTTGGAGGCTGGCGGCGATGCGTTGCGTCAGCGACCGCATGGAGCGGACGCCCAGCAGGTCCGCCGCAAACACGAAGCTGCGTCCGTGCGCGCTGCGGAACTCCTCGATGGTGACGTTGTGCACGACCGAGGTCTTCCCGAAGTTCCTGGGACCGTACACCACCACGCGCGCCGACCGCTGCACGGCCTGCCGGAGCGCCTGCTGCTCGTCCTCGAGGTTGCAGATGTTCTCGCGGTCTACCAGTCGATCGAAGACGAACTGCTTCACAATATTGATCCTATCATACTATTTGTATCATAAGATCGTGTGCTCGGCGGACTGTTGCTCCTACGAAGGCTCCAGACCCAGTTCCAACAGCGGCGCGACCATCTTGCGCAGCCGCGGGTCGCCGGACTCCGCGAACGCGCGCGGCGCCGTGATCCCGCTACCCATGGCGTTCCGGTACTTCACCCACCGTTTCTGGTGATCGGCGACCGGGTTGGCCATGAACGCATAGGACAGTTGGCGACGCACGCCCCTGGCGCCGTAGGAAGCGTGCGGGAGGTCCTCGGTAAACACGCACGCATCGCCCAGCCGGGAAGGCAGCGGCAGGTGCGGAACCTCTTCCGGGCTGATCCCCCATGGTAATTCCTCCTGCACGGAGCGGTTGCGAACCGGGAACAGGTAGTCCGGCACCCCGACCCAGCGGGAGTCCATCCACTGCAGCAGGTTGCGGTGGCCGCCCGGGACGATTCGCAGGCAGCCGTTGCCCTCGTCCAGGTCGTCCAGATAGAAGGAGACCTTGATCGAGGCGAGTGGCTTCTGCGTGACGCCGCTCGCGCCATGCCAGGGAGTGTCGCCCACGTGCCACTGCGCGTCCGATCCTTCGTAGGTGAAGTCGTGTCCCAGGATCTTGGCGGGGATGTCGTACACCCGCTCGTCCAGCAGCAACGCGCGCACGCGCCCGCCGATCGCCGCGACGTCGCCGATGCCGCCGGCTTCCGTGGCGGCGTCGTCCGGAACCTGGCCCCGCTCGTGGCCGAGCCGCTCCAGCTCCTCGCGGATCGCAAGCGCCTCGTCATGCGTCAACAGGCCGGGCAGGGGCAGAAAACCGAAGGCCATGAAGTGCCAGACGTTCTCGGTCGTGATCACGAGCCGGGTCCTCCCTCGGGAAAGCCGAGCTCCTGCAGGCCCGTCACCATCGCCCGCACCTTCGGGTCCGGATGCGTAAGCAGGGAGCGGGGCTGGTAGTAGCCCTTGGGCAGCATGGCCGCCCGTGCCCGGAGATGGCCGACCTGGTCCTCCCGCCACGGATACTGCAGAAAAGATATGGCGATCTGGCGCCGCGGGGACTTCGTGCCGAACGCGCAGTGCAGGAGGTTCTCGGGAAACACCAGCACGTCTCCGGGCCGGGTTACCAGCACCTGGTGCGGCACGTCCTCGGGGGCGAGCCCGAACGGCGGGTGCTGCCAGATGACGTCGCGGTTCTTCAGCCCGAAGAAGTAGTCCGGCACGTCGTGCCAGACAGGATCGCCGACCCAGTGCCAGTCCCGGTTGGTGCCGGGGATCACGCGCAACGCGCCGCTGTCGCCGTCGAGCGGTTCCAGGTACAGCGCGATCTTGATGTGCCGGAACGGCCAGCGGATCACGGCCGAATCGGCGTGCCACGGCGAGTCGGTGCCGTAGATCCCGCAGTTGAACCCTTCGAACTGGAACCGCTCTCCAAGGAGCTTGTCCGCGATGTCCTGGATCAGCTCGTGGGCCAGAAACCAGTCGCGCAGGTCCTGCGACGCCGTGCCGTCGGCGCCGACGATTTCGGTGGTGTCGGGATCGACCCCGGAGCGGCGGATGGCCGCGTCGAACTCGCGCTGGATGAACGCGGTCTCGCCGACGTCGAACGCCTGCTTCAGGTGCAGGTATCCGAACGCCTGGAACAGGTCGACCTGATCGCTCGTCAACACGATGCGCCTCCCTACGCGGGGTCGAATCCCAGGTCCGCCCACCGAGCTACCGCATCCCGCAAGGAAGGTTCGGTGCTGGCCGCGACCGCCGGCGGCATCCGGAACTCGCCGCCGGAGCAGGCGTCCCGCTCGCGCAGAAAGTAGAGCTGCGCGTCGGTGCGCGGCTCGGCCACGTACGTGATCTCGATCAGCCGGCGCGGCTCGGTGACGCCGAACGCGGCGTGCAGGACGTCCGGCGTGTAGACCACCACGTCGCCGGGCTCGGTGGGCGCCGTGAAGGCCGGGACCTGCTCGTCGCTGACGCCCAGGGCGTTGTGGTCCCAGCGCATCGCCGGGTTGCGCAGCCCGTACAGGTAGTCGGGCGCCTTCTGCCAGCGCGGCTCCAGCAGCCGCAGGTAGTTACGGTGCGAGCACGGCACGAAGCGCAGGCAGCCGTCACCGGCGCCGGCGCGGTCGAGCGCCACGGCGACGGTAATGTGCTGCAGCGGCCAGGGGATCAGTTCGCCGCCTCCCTGCCACGGCAGGTCCTCGGCAAGCCGGACGCAGCGCACGTTCAGGAGCAACCAGCCGTGGCCCAGCACCTTGGAGGGGATGTCGGCCACGCGCTCGTCGGTCAGCAGCCGCAGGCCCAGCCCGTCCTGCGCGCCCCACGGGGGGACGGACAGCGTCTGCGTCCCGTCGCCGTCCGGAGCCGCCGCGTGCACGGCCGCGTCGAACTCCGCCGACAGGCGATCCACCTCCCCGGCGCCGAAGAAGCCGGGCAGATGCAGGTAGCCGAAGGTGTTGAACAGGGAGACCGGGCCGTAGTCGAGCATCAGCGCTCTTGCAGTCAGTACAGGCAGTCTCGGCCCGCCGCTAGATCAATCCGGCGTATAGCCCGATGGCTCCAGGACCACGATGGTCGGATGGCCGTCCTTGAGCGCGGGCAGCGGCAGCTCGACGGTGTGATGCCGCGGCCGCACCAGCGGGTCGTCCACGCGGTCGGCCAGGAACTCCTCGACCGTGGTCATCCCGAATCCGAGCGGCGGCAGCTCGTAGTGCATGGGCAGGATCCAGCGCGGCGCCAGTACCTCGAACATGCGGTCGAGCTCCGCGAATTTCGGCGTCAGCCGCTGGCCGGCCAGCGCGAACAGCACGTCGCACTTGCCCGCGAACGGCGCCAGCTCCTCGGCGGTGAGCTCGTAGCCCACGTCGCCCATGTGCATCAGCCACAGGCCGCCGACCTTGAACGCGTACAGCGCGTTGTCCTCCGGCCCGCGCGGGTGGTCGCGCGCCTCGGTCGCTTCCACGGTGACGACCGGCTCGCCGCCGATGGACGCCTCCTGGCCGCGGGCCACGTCCAGCGCGTTGATCACGCGCGGGCTGCCGGCAACCAGCTCGACGTGCGAATGCGCATCGTCGGTGAGCGAGCTGACGATGACGGTGTCGGCGACCAGCGGCTCCAGCGGCGGCAGGCCGAGCCGGGCGGGCGGGTAGGGGTCGGTGACGATCGACGGACGGCCGTCGATCCAGATGCGGAAGCAGGCGTGGCCCACGAACTCGACGCTGACAGACATCGGTGGGATCATACGCGGCGATCATGATTCAGACCAGACCGTTCGGGAGCACCGGACACCACAGCACGCTGACCCTGTTCGGCGGCGCTGCCTTCAAGCCCACCTCCACCGAGGCCGAGGCCGAGCGCGTCCTGGAACTGCTGTTCCGGCACGGCGTCAACCACATCGACACCGCCCACGGCTACGGCCGCGGCAACTCGGAGACCCTCATCGGCGGCTGGATGGAGCGCCACCGCGACCGCTTCTTCCTGGCCACCAAGACCGGCGATCGGACCGCCGCGGGCGCCCGCGCCCAGGTGGAGCTCTCCCGCCGCCGCCTGCGCACCGACACCATCGACCTGATCCAGCTTCACAGCCTGACCGCGGAGGAGGACCAGGCCACCGCGCTCGGTCCCGGCGGCGCCCTGGAGGCGCTGGTCGAGGAGCGGGAGCAGGGCCACGTGCGCTTCATCGGGGTGACCGGGCATGGATTCGCCGCGCCGCGCATGCACCTGCGCAGCCTGGAGCGCTTCCCGTTCGACTCGGTGCTGCTGCCCATGAACTTCATCATGGCCCGCGACCGGCGCTACCGCGCCGACTTCGACGCGCTCAAGGCGGAGTGCGACGACCGCGGCGTGGCGGTGCAGCTCATCAAGTCGACGGCACGGCGGCCCTGGGGTGGACGCGAACGCTCCCGCGGCCCCTGGTACCAGCCGCTGGAAGCACCCGAGGACATCGCCCGCGCGGTAGCCTACGCCCTGAGCTACGCCCCCGCGTTCATCAACGCGATGGCCGACGTCGACCTGCTGCCCCTGCTGCTGCAGGCCGCCGAGTCGCCGGGAGAGCGCCCTTCCGACGCGGAGATGGAGGCGATGGTCAGTTCCCGCGAGATGCAGCCGATCTTCGAGGATCTGGCGATGATCCACTAAGCTGAACCCGGTCAGTCTGGGTACGTGGCTTCGAACATCCTGAAGACGATCGACCGGCTCAAGAACGAGCTGGACTCGCTGCGTCCGCTCCCTCCTGACGTGCTCGCCAGGGTCGAACAGAAGCTGCGCATCGAGTCCGATTACCATTCGAACGCCGTCGAGGGAAACTCGCTCACGCTAGGCGAAACCCGGAGCCTGATCCTCCACGGCCTCACCGCCCGCGCCAAGCCGATACGCGACCATCTGGACATCCAGGGGCACGACGATGCCGTCAAGGCGATCGAGCGCGCCGCCAATCAAGAACGGGGGCTGAACGAGGTCTTCATCCGAAATCTGCACCGGGTTCTGTTGAAGGAACCGTATGAGACCGAGGCCCTGACCCCCGACGGCCGGCACACGATGCGGCCCATCGCGCTCGGCGACTACAAAGCCACGCCGAACAACGTGAGAACCTCGACCGGGGAGATCTACCATTTCACGCCCCCGGAGCAGGTGAAGCCGGCGATGACCGACCTTCTTGACTGGTACCGTGTTCAGGAAGCTGAAGGCGAGCATCCGGTTATCATCGCCTCGACCGTCCACTACCGCTTCGTCCGCATCCACCCGTTCGACGACGGCAATGGCCGCATGGCTCGCTTGCTCATGAACCTGATCCTGATCAGGCACGGCTACACCGTGGCCATCGTTGACAGCAGCGACAGAGCGACCTACCTCGCCAGACTCGAGCAAGCAGACAGGACCGAGGATCTCGCGCAGTTCATCGAGTACATCGCGTCCTGCTGCACGTACTCACTGAATCTGTGCCTGCGTGCTGCTCGCGGGGAGTCGATCGATGACCCCGGAAACATCGATGCCGAGATCAGGCGCTTCAAGCGAAGCGGGTAACCGGTCTTCGTCGCCGGCAGTCCGGCGGCAGATAGTAGTCGTCGATCTCGAACACCTGGCGGGAGCTGTTTCGATCCCGGTACGGGCTACGGCCGCCAGCGGGTGGCGGCGCAGTGGGTGACGTTGTCGGCGGGCGTCACGTAGTAGGCGGTCAAGATGTCGCTGTCCGGTAGCTGCATCGACACGGGGTAGCCCACGTCGCCGACGCCGGTGCCTTCGCCCCGGTGCGGGGAGTGGCCGGTGCTGTCGTCGCGGAGCACGACCGTGCCGGCAACGTCCCAGGTCTCACCGCCGTCCTCGCTGAGGACGGCGCGCACGCCCATCGGTGCGCGGCGGTAGCCGTGGGTGCAGAGGATGCGGCCGTCGGCGAGCTTCAGCACGTGGGCGGGGTGTCCCCAGATCGGCGTCTTGATGGGTTCCGTCCAGGTCCTGCCGCTGTCGTCGGACCACATCTGTAGCAGGTGGTGGTCGGCTCGGCCCACATCGGAACGGGTGAGGGCGATGAGTCTGCCGGGCGAGACTTCGCACAGGGCGGTCTCGTTGGCGGGCACAGCCGTGGCTTTCGCGCACAGGTCGTGCAGCCGCCACGTCCGGCCGGCGTCCACCGAGCGCAGCACGTACGCGCGCTCGTCGCCGTCGTGGTCGTGGGCGTAGACGCTCACGACCAGCGCGCCGTCGTGCATGACGATGCCGCGGTTGAAGCACCAGAAGCCCTGCACGCCGGGCACCTCCCATTCGCGGACGTCCCAGGTCCGGCCGCCGTCGGCGGAGCGCCGCGAAATCAACAGGGGGGACTGCACGGCGATCCGGCCGGGCCGTTCCGGCAGCATGCGCACCCAGCGGTGCTGCGAACGCGCCTTGTCGAGGCGGCCGGCGTCCCACGCCTCGAACCCGTGCGCGCCGACGGTCACGAAGGTGTCGCCACCCGGATCGGGGAGCACCACGGCGAAGCGGTCCATGTGCTCGTCCGCGGTGCCGAACGGCCAGTTGGCCGGGTGCGCGGGATGGTCGCTCGGCTGCCAGGTGCGCCCGCCGTCGCGGGACGCCATCGCCAGGAAGCGGCCGAAGGTGCTGGCGCCCGGGTGGCTGCCGATGGGAGAGGTGACCACCCCGGCGCCGATGCTGCCGTCGGGGAGCGGCCACAGCACCGGCCACGGTGAGTAGGCATCCGGGTCGCGATAGATCACGCTGTGCTCCATGTCCACGGTCATAGGGTCGACGATCATCGCGCATCGCGCCACGGTTGCAACCGCCGTCGCCGACGGCCTGCAGGCCGCCGGCATCGACACCGTGTTCGGGTTGCCGGGAGGCGAGAACGTCCACCTGATGGAGGCGATGCGGCAGACGGGCCTCCGGTTCGTGTTGAGCGAGCACGAGAACGCCGCCGCCTTCATGGCCGGAGCCGCCAGCCAGCTCACGCGCAAGCCCACCGCATGCCTGACGACGCTGGGGCCGGGGGCGGTCAACTGCGTGGCCGGCGTCGCGCACGCGTTCCTTGACCGCTGCCCGGTGCTGGTGCTCACCGCGCAGATGGCGCCGAGCCTGCAGGATCGGCACACCCACCAGCTCGTCGACCTGCACCGGCTGTTCGCGCCGATCACCAAGGCAACCCTGGACGTCACCCCGGAGGGGGCGGCCACGGCGGTGCGCGATGCGCTGCGCATCGCCACCGGCGGGATGCCAGGCCCCGTGCACCTGCAGATTCCCAACGACGTGGCCGCGCTCGGGACGGAGCAGGTGGACCGGGACGAAGGGGCACCCGACGATGGACCGCCGCCGGTACCGCCGGCAGACCTCGCCCGCGCGGCGGACGGTCTGGCTGCCGCGGAGCGGCCGGTGATCGTCGTGGGACTGGGGCTGGAGCCGGAGGGGCCCTACGCGGAACTCCGCGCGTTTGCGGAGCGCCTCGGCGCACCGGTCCTGGCGGCTCCCAAGGCGAAGGGGGCGTTCCCGGCGTCGCATCCGCTGGGCTCGGAGACGATCGGGCTGACCCGAACGGACCCGGGCTACGACCTGATCGCGGAGGCGGACCGGGTGATCGCGATCGGCATGGACGTGGTCGAGGTGGTGCTGCCCTGGTCCATCGAGGCTCCGGTGCTGTGGATCGCCCCCTGGCACGACAGGATCGGAGCTGAGACGGCCGAGCAGGCGCTGATCGGACCGGTCGGGCCGATGCTTGCCGACCTGACCGGGCGGCTGCCGGAGTCGCGGAACGGCTGGGGCGCCGATCGCGCCGCCCACTACCGTCAGTTGCGCCGGCGCCGCAGCCATGACGCCGCCGTCCGTGCCTCTTCCGGGATGATCGCCCCGCAGGCCGTGCTGACCGAAGCGCGGTCAGTGCTGCCGGCTGACGCAGTGATCACCACCGACGTCGGCTCGCACAAGATCCTGGCCGCGCTGGAGTGGGACGCGGAGTTGCCCAATCGCTACCTCGTCTCCAACGGGCTGTCGGTCATGGGTTTCGGGCCGGCGGCCGCGGCCGGGGCGGCGCTGTCCGGTCACGCGCCGGTGCTGTGCCTCACCGGCGACGCCGGTTTGCTGATGTGCGCTGGCGGCCTCGCCTCCCTGGCGCAGCTCTCGACCCCCGTACTGCTGGTGGTGCTGATCGACGGCGCCCTGGACCTGATCCGTGCCCACCAGCGCCGGCAGGGCGCTCAGCCGTTCGGGACCGAGTTCCCGGCCCCGGACATCACCCGGATCGGCGCCGCGTTCGGACTGCCGGCGGCGACGGTTGCCACCTCAGCCGACCTCCGGGCGGAGCTCACCTGCGCACTGAGACGTAACGGCGCCAGCGTGATCGGCGTGCGGATCGACCCGGAGTGCTACCGCGGGTCGTTCTGATCGCGTCACACGCCCGCCGCGACCTCGACATCCTCGCTGTGCGCCAGCTCCCAGCCGCGGAATACCAGCGCCAGACCCTTGAACTCCGCGTGCGGGTACTGCCGCGCCAGGCGCTTGTCCGCCAGATATCGACGGAGCTGGCTGACCGCCGCGTCGGCCACGGCCGGCACACGCCCCTTCGCCGCGGGGGCGCGGTCGAGGTACTTCAGCTCGATCACGAAGCCGTGCCGCATGCCTGGGTAACGAGCCGAGAGCGGCTCCAGTACGATGTCCGCGTAGCCCTTCGCCAGCTCCAGCTCGGTGTGGAGCACGAAGTAGCCGGACGCGCTCAGGTATGCCGCCAGGAAGCCCTGCACGACCTTCTCGCCCCGCAGGTAGTCGCGGATGGCGGTATGCTCCGCGACGGCGGCGCTCAAGCGCTCGATGGCCGGCTGCCAGTCGCCCTCCAGCGCCATCCGCCGCGTGAGCCGGTCGAACTCCACCAAGTCCAGCGAGAACACGCCCACGTCCCGGTAGGCGTCGCGCAGGTAGCCGTACATCAGACGCCGCACCGTCTGGTTGGGGATCGACAACCGCGGCACGCCGGCCGCCGTCCCGCGGATGCTCAGGAGTCCGAAGTAGTGCATCAGCGACAGGAAGTTCTCGCGTTGGTCGAGCCGCGCCTGCGGGAAGCTGTCCACGATCTCGCTGTCCGCCCGTCCTTCGGCGATCACGTGGCGCAGCAGGTCGAAGTTGCCGTTCAACCGACGCCCGGTGAGCAACAGGTGACGCAGCTTGCCGTAGTCGATGCGGACGTTGACGTCGATCAGGTTGTCCGGACCGGTCTTGTTGGGCAGCGAGTGCTTCAGGTAGTAGAGCACCATGTCGGTGTTGTAGACGACGTTCTCGGCGGCCTGCGCGAACCGGTAGCCGTCGTACCACTCGCGCATCGTGTCCAGGGCGGCAGCCACGTCCTGGTCGAACACACCCAGGGTCCGGTAGGTGTCCACCATGCGCCGGACCTCGTCATCGGTGAAGCCGAGCATCTCGTTGAACTCGGGCAGGAGGCTCAGGTTGGTGCCGACGTTGAAGCCTGAGGTCACGTCGTCCATGGTGACGGGCGAAACGCCGGTCACGAACATGCGCTCCACGCTGCCGGCGCGCGCCGTGCCGGCTTTCAGCGTGGCGAAGAAGCTGCGGTAGAAACCGCCGCCGTGGGTGAAGGCGTGGTACGCGTCCGCTCCCTCGCCGGCGAGGATCGTGTTGGCGAAGTTGTCATATTCGTCGATCAGCACGTAGAGCCGGATGCCGCGCGCACGCACGTGACGGAACAGCTCGTTGAGCTTTCCATCAATGCCCGCAGGGGCCAGGATGCGCTGCGCTTCCGTATCGGAAAAGAGATCGGGATGGCTCTCCACCGCCTCCGCCATTTGCGTGGCGCAATATCCCTGGAAACGCTCCTCCAGCGTGGGCAGCGCACCGTCGAAAGCGGAGAAGTCGAAGTACAGGACGACGTAGCGGTTGCGCTCGGTCGTGGGGTTCGCGCCGATGTCGGTGCCGCCGAAGAGCGCGTCGAACGCGTCCGCCTGCCGGCGGTCGTAGTAGCACTCCAGCATCGCCAGCCAGAACGTCTTGCCGAACCGCCGCGGGCGGATGAAGAACGCGTAGCGCTCGCGCTCCAACTCTCGGATGAACCGTGTCTTGTCCACGTACAGGCAGCCGTCGCGCCGGACGCTGGGAAACGAGGCGCGTCCGTACGGAACGGCCGGGTAGGGCGCTGCCGGCGCGGGCGCGTCGAGCGGGGTCGACATGGCGCGTCCGTGCCGGTTCAGTCGCGGGGCTCGAAGCCCAGGTCGACCAGCGGCTGCACCATCTTGCGCTTGCGGGGATCGTCGCTCTCGATGAAGCTGCGGGGCGGCCGGATCGCTCCGCCGGAGGAGGCCTGGCGCTCCTTGAGCCACCCCTGCTGCTCGGCGCTGACCGGGTTGGCCATGAACGCGATGGCAAGCTGCACGCGCAGGCCGGGGCCGCCGAAGGCGGCGTGCGGGATGTCCTCCGTGAACACCAGCACGTCGCCCAGGCTCGACTCCAGCGGAATGTGCGGCACCTCGTCCGGGCGCAGTCCCCACGGCCGGAAATCCTCGGTGGTGTTGCGGTTGCGCAGCGGCAGGTAGTAGTCGGGGGCCTGCGTCCAGCGCGGGTCCACGAAGCGCAGGTAGTTGCGGTGCGCGCCCGGCACGACGCGCAGGCAGCCGTCATCCGCGGTCAGGTCGTCCAGGTACAGCGACACCTTGATGTGCGGGAGCCCCCAGGTGACCACGCCGCTGCCGCCGTGCCAGGGCGTGTCGCCCACGTGCCCGTGGCCGGCCGATCCCTCGTAGACGAAGTCGTACCCGAGGATCTTGCGGGGAATGTCCAGCAGACGCTCGTCTGCCAGCAGCGCCGCGTGGCATTCGCCGCGCTCGCAGATGTGGGCGACCTCCCGGCTCTGCGAGCCGTCGAAGTCGGGGAAGTCCTCGATCACGAGGCGGTCGAACTCCTCGCGCAGGGCTGCCGCCTCCACACGGCCGAACAGCCCGCGTAGAGGCACGTAGCCAAAGGCGATAAAGTGCATCACGTGATCGTCATTCAACATTCCGAACCACCGGTCAGCCATCCAGAGGGCACCATCCAGAGGACAGCTTCATGCACAACGTAGAGCAGCGTCACGGTTCTGTGAACCGTTCCCGAAGGAGCGGGTCGTGAGCGGCCCCATCGCGCTCGTGACCGGCGCCGGCAGCGGCGTGGGGCGCGCCACGGCGCTGACGCTGTGCGCGAACGGCTACACCGTCTACCTGTCGGGCAGGCGGGCAGCAGCGCTCCAGGAGACCGTCGATCGGGCTCGGAGCCCCGACCGGGCGATCGCGGTGCCGTCGGACGTGACGGACGCTGACGCGGTCGCGGCGCTGTTCGACCGGATCCGGCAGGATCATGGCCGGCTCGACCTGCTGTTCAACAACGCCGGCACCAACACGGCGGCCGTACCTGTCGACGAGCTCGACGTCGATCAGTGGCGGATGGTGATCGACATCAACCTCACCGGCACCTTCCTGTGCACGCGGCAGGCGATGGCACTTATGAAGAGCCAGCGCCCTCGTGGCGGCCGCATCGTCAACAACGGATCGGTTTCCGCGCAGGTGCCGCGGCCGAACGCCGCCGCCTACACGGCATCCAAGTTCGGGGTCGCCGGCCTGACCCGGTCCACCGCCCTGGACGGGCGCGCCTTCGACATCGCCTGCGGCCAGATCGACATCGGCAACGCGGCCACGGAGATGACGGAGCGGATGAACGACGGCGTGCTGCAGCCCGACGGGTCGGTGCGGCCGGAGCCGCGCATCGACGTCCAGAACGTGGCCGACGCCGTGCTCTACATGGCGTCGCTGCCGCTGGACGCAAATGTGCCGTTCATCACCGTGATGGCCACCGGCATGCCCTTGTTCGGGCGAGGTTAGGCGGGGCTCTCACCGTCGCCCGTGCGCGGCGCTTCGACCCGTTCCCAGGCACCGCTACGGGCGGATTGCAGGCAGGCGTCGACGTAGCGCGCCGCATGCACGCCGTCGTCGAGTCCCGGATGCCCGGCGGCAGCTCCGGCAGGCGCTGCCGCCCGCTCGCGGAGCGCCGGCAGGACGTAGCTGCCGAACCGGTTGACGCCTGCGTCGGTCGCCACCGTCTCCACCTGCGGCGGTCCGCTGCCCCGCAGCAACTCGACCCGTCCGGTCGTCGAGTCGGCGGCGAGCGATGCCGTGTCGCCGTGAATCTCGAGCTCCGGCGACAGGCCGCCGCGCACCCGCGCCGACTCGGAGGTCATGAGCACGCCGGCGATGCCGCCGGACAGCTCCACCAGCACCGCGCCGTGGTCCCAGACGGTGGGGCGGCGCGCCTCGTCCGCCTCGGTGCAGGCCTCCGCCTCCTGCATGTCCAGCTCGCCCGCGTACGGCTTGGATGACTCCAGCACCTGGCCGTGCGCCAGCACGCGCCGCGGCTCCTCGCCCAGCATCCAGCGCAGCACGTCGATCATGTGCACGCCCAGGTCGGCGACGGCTCCCGCGGTCGACACCGCCGCGTCGTCGCGCCAGGCGAATGCGCTGCCCGCGGTGCGCGGCATGTGGCGGCGATAGGTGAACCAGCGCACGCGGCCCACCGCGCCACCGGCGATCAGCGCCCGCGCGCGTGCGAGCGGCGGCTCGTAGCGGCTCCAGAACGGCACGAAGTGGCCGAGTCCGCTGTCGCGAAACGCCTCCCGGATCGCCACGACCTCGGCTGCCGTACGCGCCACCGGCTTCTCGCAGACCAGGTGCCTGCCGGCCGCGGCGCATGCCAGGGCCGGCTCCAGGTGCTGGTCATCCGGAGTAGCGATCAGCACCACGTGGACCTCCGGATGGGCCACGACCTCCCGCCAGTCGGTGGTGATCAGCCCGGCGCCGTCCTCGTCCCGCGCTCGCTGCAGCCGCTCGCGGCGGCGTGCGCAGAGCGCCACGATGCGCGCCTGCTCGGGAATCTCGCGCAGCTCGGCCCGGTACTTCCGTCCGATGTTGCCGGTGGCGCCGAGCACGCCCACGCCGAGCGGCCGCGCGGCGGCCATCAGTCGAAGGGCGCGATCGACCGCAGGTAGTCGGCGGTGCGGGCCGCGGCCTCGGCCGGTCCGCTCAGGCTGGCGAAGGCTTGGTGCACGGTCACGTAGCCGTCGTAGCCGACGTCGGCCAGCGCGGCCAGGATGGCGCCGAACGGCAGCCCCGGCTCCCACATCGGCACGTGATCGAAGGGGACCGCTCCGCGGCACCAGGTGCCCATCGAGTCCGCACCCTGTGGATGGACGCGATGGTTCTGCAGATAGACGTTGACGATGTGCGGGGCGAAACGGCGGATGGCCGGCGCCCCGTACTCTTGCCCGGCGTGGTCGAGATTGGCCGGTTCGTAGATCAGCCCGAAGTTGGGGCGGTCGATCGCGGACAGCACGTCCAGCGACCGGTCCACCTCCTCGAAGAGGCTGCGGGTATGGCACTGGTGGGCAAGGCGCAGACCCCGCTCTGCCGCCTGATCGGCGGCCCGCTGCGCGTGCGGGATGTCGTCGTCTGATTTCATGCACATCCTCAACAGATCGCTGCCCAACGCCTCGGCCAGATCGAGGTACGGGCCGATGTCGCGCAGCGCCTGCGGCCCGCGCACGTCGTCGTTCTCCGGGATCGGGAAGTCGCCGGTCACCATCGACACGGCCAGACCGGCCGCATCCAGGGTCTGTCGCCCGCGGCGGACCTGGTCCGGAGGCGAGTGGGTGCCGAGCTGGGACGCGCGCATGCACAGCGCGGCATAGCCGTTGTCGGTCGCGATGCGGGCCAGGTCGTCCAGGGCGGCGGTCGCCCGCCGCTTGTCCCCGAACCCTTCGGCCACCCGCACGGAGAGTGCCAGTTTCACGGGATCACCTCGTTCATGTTCTTGTCCACGGTCTTGGGAGTCGGCACCGACCGCAGCGAGGCCACGGTCACCTTCGCGTCGGTCACCCGGGCATGATACACGTGCCTGCGATGACGGGTAGCCGCGCCGCCGGGGATTCGTTATAGTCCGGTGTAGATGAGTTCCGCGGCGCCGGCTTCCGGCGCACAGGGGTGGGGCGCGGACGAAATCCGGTCGCTTCGTGATGCCATAGCTCCGTACCGAAAGCCCTCGACCCTTCTCACGCTGTGGAACGTGGGCAACTCGGTGCTGCCGTTCGTCGCCTGCATGGCGGCCGCGGCGCTCGTATTGCCGATCTCCTATTGGCTGTGCCTGCCGTTGATGGTGCTGGCCGCCGGATTCAACATCCGCAACTTCATCATCATGCACGACGCCGGCCACGGCACGCTGTTCCGCAGCCGCCGCATGAACGGCCTGATCGGCCACCTCGCCGGAATCCTGGCCCTCACGCCGCTGCGCGACTGGTCGCACAACCACGCCATCCACCACGCCAGCTCCGGCGACCTCGACCGTCGCACCAACACCGACATCCAGACCATCACCGTGGCCGAGTATCGGAGCCGCTCACGATGGGCGCGCCTGGCATACCGCGCGTACCGCAATCCGCTGGTCCTGCTGCTGTTCGGTTGGATCTGGAGCTTCGTGCTCAACCATCGCCTTCCGCGCAAGATCACCAGGGGGAAGGGACGGAGCTCCCTGTTGCTCACCAACCTCGGGGTCGCGGCGATGATCGTGGCGATGCTGCTGTTCGCCGGGTGGCGGTACCTGGTGCTGGTGTACCTGCCGATGATCGGGCTCGCCGGCCTGATCGGCGTGTGGCTGTTCTACATGCAGCACCAGTTCGAGGACGTGTACTGGCGCCGGCACGAAGACTGGGCCTTCGTCCACGCGGCCATGGACGGCGCCTCGTATCTCCGGCTGCCGGCAGTGCTGCAGTGGTTCACCGGCAACATCGGCTTCCACCACATCCATCACCTGGATCCCAGGATCCCGTACTACTACCTGCCTCGCTGCCACCTTTCACATCCGCTGATGGCGCGGGCGCCGGTGCTGACCCTGTTCGACACGATCAGGTGCTTCCGGCAGAACCTCTACGACGAGGAGAGCGGCCGCATGGTGAGCTTCAGGAGTCTGAGCGCCAGCCCGGCCTGACCTATATAGACGTGGCTGATCGACGGCTGCCGTACACGCCCACCATGGCGGGGCTGCCGCCGCTGGTGCCATTCGTCGGTCCCGAGGCGCTGGAACGCGAGCGGGGAGGGCCGTTCCGGGCCCGCCTGGGGGCGAACGAGAGCGCGTTCGGGATCTCGCCGGTCGCACGTGAGGCAGGCATGGCTGCGCTGGGACGGATGTCCTGGTACGCCGATCCGGAGAACCACGAGCTGCGCGCGGCCCTGGCCGCCGCCCACGGCGTGGCGCCCGACAACATCGCCATCGCCATCGGCATCGACGACCTGCTCGGGCTGGCCGTGCGCGCGTTCGCGGCCGAGCGGTGCGCGGTGATGACCGCCGGCTCCTATCCCACCTTCGCCTTCCACGTCGCCGGCTTCGGAGCCCGGCTCATCACGGTGCCCTACCGGGACGACCGCGTCGATCTGGACAGCCTGCTGGATGCCGCCATCGCCGGGGGCGCCACGCTGCTGTACGTGGCCAATCCCGACAACCCGGCCGGCACCTGGCGAGAGGCGGCCGACGTGCAGCGGCTGATCGATCGGCTGCCGCCCGGCGTGGTGCTGCTGCTGGACGAGGCGTACGCGGAGTTCGCCCCGGCCGCGGCGATCCCGCCGGCCGGGCTGCTGGGCCCCAACGTGATGCGCCTGCGCACTTTCTCCAAGGCGCACGGCATGGCCGGCGGCCGCGTCGGCTACGCGATCTGCACCGCGGAGGCGTGGCAGGGGTTCGAGAAGATCCGCCACCACTACGGGATGAACCGCATCGCCCAGGAGGTGGCGCTGGCATCGCTTGGCGATCCGGACTTCATCGCCGGCGTCGTCGCGTCGGTGGAGGCAGGCCGCCGCGAATACGCGCGGATCGCCGCCGAGCACGGCCTGACGGTGCTCGAATCCGGGACCAACTTCGTCAACTTCGACACCGGCGCGGCGGACCGCGCCGACGCGCTGCTCGAAGCGCTGATCCGGCACGGCGTGTTCGTGCGCAAGGCGAAGGCGCCGCCGCTCGACCGCACCGTCCGCATCACCGTGGGCCGGCCGGATGAGCGCGCCGTGCTGGCCGAGGTGCTGGGCGCCGCCCTGGCGGACGCCGACCGGTCCTTGCGCGGCTGACGACAGCGGCGCGAGGAAGGCGGCGCCCGAGGAGGCGGCGCAGAACGAACGGTCAGGCGATCGCCGGCCGTGGTACGCTTGCCCCCGGTGACACCGCGGGGTGGAGGGCAGGGCGGCGCCGGCCAGTCGATGAAGGGCTCTCCGCGCGCGCTGGCCCGCTGCCTGCGCTTCCTGCTCCCGTACCGCTGGGCGATCACGGTTGCCACATTCGCGCTGCTGGTCGGCTCGGCCGGCAACCTGGCGGTGCCGCTGGTGACGCAGCGGGTGGTCGACCGCGGCATCATCGGCGGCGACTTCACCATCGTCCTGATCGGGGCGCTGGTGGTGGTGGGGCTGGCGCTCGCGCGCGCCTACTTCACGTACCTGCAGCAGCGGCGCGCCGCCCAGATCTCGCAGGGCGCGGCGTTCGACATCCGCAACGCCCTCAACGACAAGATCCAGGGACTGTCCTTCAGCTTCCACGACCAGGCGGAGACCGGCCAGCTCCTGACGCGATCCACCAGCGACGTCGACCTGGTGCAGCAGTTCATCGGCGCGGGGCTGCTGCACCTCGTCAACGCCGCGGTGCTGCTGGGCGGCAGCCTCGCCTTCATCATCGCCACCAACGCGCGGCTGCTGGCCGTGTTCATCCCGATCCTGTGCGCGGTCGGGGCGCTGTTCGTGATCATGGGCAGGGTGGGACGGCCGCTGTTCCGGCTGGCGCAGGATCGGCTTGCCATCCTCAACGGACGCCTGGAACACAACATCCTGGGCATCCGCGTGGTGCGCGCCTTCGCCCGCGAGCCGCACGAGACCGAGCTCTTCGACGCAGAGAACGACGAGGTGCGGGAGCTCAACCTCAGGGCCGGCCGCATCTTCGCGCTGTCCATACCCCTGGTGTACGCGATTCCCAACTTCGGCACGATCGTCATCTCCTGGGCCGGCGGCCTGGAGGTGCTGGGGGGTCAGCTTTCGATCGGCGAGCTGGTGGCGCTGCAGAGCTACCTGCTGCTGGCGATGTTTCCGGTGACCCTGCTCGGGCAGATCATGATGGCCATCGCCCAGGCGTCGGCGGGCGCCGAGCGCATCCTGGAAATCCTGGACACGGCCGTCGAGGTCAAGGATGCCCCGGACGCCGTGCCGCTGCGGCGGGTGGACGGCTTCGTGACCTTCGACCGCGTGTCCTTTCGCTACACGCGCAGCGGGGCCTACGCCCTGCAGGACGTGTCCTTCTCGACCACGCCCGGCCAGACGATCGCGCTGCTGGGAGGTACGGGCTCGGGCAAGAGCTCGCTCGTCGGCCTGATCCCGCGCTTCTACGACGTCTCCGACGGCAGCGTCCGGATCGACGGCACGGACGTGCGGGCGGTGCAGATCGAGTCGCTGCGCCGGCAGATCGGCATTGTCCTGCAGGACGCCAAGCTGCTGGGCGGCAGCATCCGGCACAACATCAGCTACGGGCAGCCGGAGGCTACGGACGCCGACGTCGAGGCGGCGGCCCGCGCCGCGGCCGCGCACGAGTTCATCGCGGGGCTGCCGGACGGCTACGACGCGATCGTCGGCGAACGGGGCATCAGGCTGTCCGGCGGCCAGCGGCAGCGCATCGCCATCGCCCGCGCGCTGCTGGTCGACCCGCGCATCCTGATCCTCGACGACTCCACCTCCAGCGTCGACTTCGCCACCGAGGCGGCGATCCGGGAGCGGATGGCGGAGCTGCGCCGCAACCGCCTGTCGTTCGTGATCGCGCAGCGCATCTCGAGCGTGCGCGAGGCCGATCTCATCGTCGTGCTCGACCGGGGACGGATCGCCGCGATCGGCACCCACGACATGCTGCAGGAGGAGAGTCCCCTGTACGTCGAGATCTGCGCCTCGCAGCTCGTCGACGACGTGGAGGCGGTTGCCGGCCCATGATGAACATCGGCGGCGGGTTCACCGGGGCGGCGGGGCCGATGCAGATCGGCGCCGAGCTGCAGAAGGCCGGCGACCGCCGCGGCACGCTGCGGCGGTTCAACCACTACCTGGGCGGCTTTCGCCTGCCGATCGCCGGCATCGTCCTGATGGTCGTCGTGGACGTGGCGCTTACCTCCTACGCCCCGCGCATGCTGCAGGTGGCGGTCGACGACATCGTCGCCTACCTGGACGGCGGACTGACGCTGCCGGAGGCGCGCGGCGCGGTCGCGGTGGCGATGGTCATCGCGCTGGCGCTGTTCGCGGTCGGCTGGGGGGCCAACGCGGTGGCGCGCTGGCAGATGGTCGGCATCGGCCAGGGGATCCTGGCCAACATCCGCCGCGACGTGTTCGCCAAGGTGCACGAGCTGTCGCTCGGCTACTTCGACTCGATCCAGGCCGGCGACCTGGTGTCGCGCATGGCCAACGACACCAGCGTGATCGATCGCGTGCTGCGCATGGGCGCGGTGCGCATGCTGCAGGCGTTCCTGCAGGTCATCGGCATCCTGGTCGCGATGCTGGCGCTGAGCTGGCGCATGGCGCTGGTCAGCTTCACCGTGCTGCCGGTGATGATGTGGTGCACGTGGTTCTTCTCGCGCAAGGCGCGCGTCGCCTTCCGGCGCACGCGGCAGACGATGGGGGAGGTGAGCTCGCACCTGGAGCGCAACATCACGGGCGTCCGCGAGATCCAGGCGTTCGGGCGGGAACGGAGCAACGCCGGCGCGTTCCGGCGCGCCAACGCCGCCAACCGCGACGCCAACGTCACCGCGGAGACGATCACCGCCGCCTTCGCGCCCACGCTGGACGTGCTTGCCGTCATCGCCATCGCCGTGGTGCTGCTCTGGGGCGGCTTCCTGACCGGGCGCGACCTGGTGACGATCGGCGTGCTGGTGGCGTTCGTCCAGTACGTGCGCCGCTTCTTCATGCCGATGCGCTCCATGTCCGTGCTGTGGGCGAACATCCAGTCCGGGATCGCCGGCATGGAGCGCATCTTCGAGCTGCTCGACGACCACCGCGTCGCCGCCGAGCCGGCGTCGCCGGCGGCGCTGTCCGACGGTCCGGGACGGGTCGAGCTGCGCGGCGTCTCGTTCGCATACGTGCCCGACGTGCCGGTGCTCCACGACGTCGACCTGACCGTGGAGGCGGGGACGATGGCGGCGCTGGTGGGTCCCACCGGCGCCGGCAAGACGACGATCCTGGCGCTCCTGCAGCGGCTCTACGACCCGACGGCCGGGCGCATCCTGCTGGACGGACAGGACGTCGCCGGCCTGCGGCGCAGCCACGTGCGGCAGGTGCTGGGCGTCGTCACGCAGGAGCCGTACCTGTTCGCCGGCACCGTCGCCGACAACATACGCTACGGTCGGCTGTCGGCGACCGACGGTGAGGTGCGCGAGGCAGCCGAGCGGGCGCGGGCCGACGCGTTCATACGCGGCTTGCCGGACGGCTACGAGACGCTCCTCACCGAAGGGGCGCGCAACCTGAGCCGTGGCCAGCAGCAACTGCTGGCCATCGCACGGGCGCTGATCGCCGACCCGCGCATCCTGATCCTGGACGAGGCGACCGCCAACATCGACACGCGCACCGAGCGGCTGATCCAGCAGGGGCTGGAGGAGCTGCGGAGCGGCCGCACCAGCATCGTCGTCGCCCACCGCCTGAGCACCGTGCAGGCGGCCGACCAGATCGCCGTGATCGACGACGGCCGCATCGTCCAGCAGGGGACCCACCGCGAGCTGACCCGGCGCCGTGGACGGTACCGCGACCTCTACCGCAGCCAGTTCGGCGCCGACGGGAAGGCACCCCGATGAAGCGCGCGAAGTATCAGAAGGAGTTGCGGCGACTGCAGGCGGAGCTGTTCAAGCTGCAGGAGTGGGTCGTGCAGCAGGACAAACGGATGGTGGTGATCTTCGAGGGGCGCGACGCGGCGGGCAAGGGCAGCGTCATCACGCGCATCACCGAGTCGCTGAATCCGCGCGTCTGCCGGGTGGCTGCGCTGGCCAAGCCTACCGAGCGCGAGCGCACGCAGTGGTACTTCCAGCGCTACGCCGTCCACCTCCCCTCGGCCGGCGAGATCGTCCTGTTCGACCGGAGCTGGTACAACCGCGCCGGGGTGGAGCGGGTGATGGGGTTCTGCACGGAGCAGCAGTACTGGGAGTTCCTGCGCTCCTGCCCGGAGTTCGAGAACATGCTGGTCCGCGACGGCATCGACCTGGTCAAGTACTGGTTCTCGGTCGGTCCCGACGAGCAGGCGCGCCGCTTCCAGCAGCGCCTCGACAGCCCGGTGAAGCGCTGGAAGTTCAGCGACATGGACCTGCAGTCATACGTCAAGTGGGACGACTACTCCCATGCCAAGGACCGGATGATGGCCTACACCGACACCGACGCGTGTCCGTGGTACGTGGTCAGGTCGGACAGCAAGCGGCGCGCGCGTCTCAACTGCGTCCACCACCTGCTGAGCCTCTTTCCGTACCGCTACGAGGCGCCTGAGGAAATCGAACTGCCCGAGCGGCAGATCGACCCCGATCCGGACCGGCCGCCGATCGACAGCCAGCGCTTCGTCCCGGAGGTATTCTGACGCCTGCCCGGTCGCGCCCAGGCACTCGTTGAACGACGCCGTCAGGGTCCGCATCAGCGATCGTATTAGGCCCGAAGATCCACATCTTCTTCGTCATGATGGGGTTCTATGTTCGGGCTCCAACGACCTTACGTCTATCGCGACCATGCCCCGCGCCCCTTCTCCGGCTCGGAGTTCGAGATCATGGTCGACTGTCCGCTGTACTTCTTCGGCGCCATCTGCATCGACCCTGGCGAAGTCGAGTGGAGTGGTATCCTCGACGCCGGCAAGGTTGTACTCCCGACCGGTGTCTTCGTTGAGATCGAGAATACTCGGAGCGTCCCATGTGAGCGGTTGAGGGAGAAGGTCTTCGTGCCCTGTCCTTTCGGCTTCTCCCTCCGGCAGAGCATAGTGGTCAATCCTGATAATGGGAGGAAAAGCTTCAGCGAGCCAGTGCCACGGCCAGCACGCCCACTCGATGGAGCTCAGGCTGTGCGTGTGTAAAGACAGGTTAGTCGCGTCTGCAACCAGGCATCCTGTCTCAAAGATCGAACCTTTCCAGCGCCTCCAGAGGCAACGTTGAGACTCCGTACAATAGATGCAGTACATAGGTCTCATACGACTCTCCTGCGCCGCCTCGATGAGAAGGTCGAGCTGCTGCCTGCCGGACCGGGCCACGGCATGGCGGATTCTCAACACGCCATTGCGCTGTATGCGCTTAGCCTGCATGCGCATTCTAAGAGTGCGCCTGCGACCGACGATGTACCACTCCCAGTCGGCGCCGATCCTGGACTCCTGGTGTTTCGAGAAAGTATGCAAGTGAATCACATCCGGATGGCGGCGCCTCAATTCCAGGAGATTGCTCTCGGTGATGGTCTCTTCTCCGTAGCTCACCGGAACGTCGGGGCGATACGAGAACTCCAGGTTGCGCGAGGTCGCATCTCCCAGGTGCTCCAAGGTATCTGTCAATCCGGCTAGGGAAGTCTTCATGTCCAAGGATGGCAGCGGTCCGAGTCCTCTCGTCCAGAGTGATTCGTCTCAGACGGTCTGTCGTGTACGGAACTCGGAGACGCGTGTAGTCTATCAGTTGAGTCATGTTTTGCATGGTGAAGACTTTACCTCTTGTTGCGAGGAGCAACTTACGCATGTCTTCCCGACGCACTCCGAAGCCACGTCCGGCAATGCAGGCGACCACTTCGAACGCCGGCTGATTCGCGGTTCGATCTCTGATGCTGAGCGAGGCGAGGTGCTGAACGCGTGTGACCTTGTCGCGTGCCGTGCCGTCATCCTCGGTGAGCTTCGCCTCGATAACGATCTGCGGGTTGAATTCGTTGGGGACAATGAAGTCGGGCGCCTGATCGAAACCTGTCACGCGTTCCGCTCGGAGGGTCTTGCGATAGCTGATCCCGGCACGGGTCAGCACGTCTTCGATTGCGCTCTCGACGAGGTTGCCGACGAGTTCGCTGACCGAGTCGCGATGTGCGGCAAACGGTCGCCCGAGGAAGCGTTCATACAATAGAACGGAGTAGGGGGCGCCCAAGGCGGCTATGGAACGCAGACTGGCGAGGCCCTCCCTGGTGTCCGCCTTGTCGGACCGATGAAGGCTGTCACGCGGGACGCTTGGCACGCCGGACCGAAGGAGATGACATGCTGCGGTAATCAGGGCGTCAAGACGTGCTCTTGTGACTGTTCCTATGCCCGCAAGATCTCGGTCCGGGTTCATGCGGATACGGCGATCAAGAGATCGAGCGGCACCCTGGGTGATTTGTACGCCGGTGTGACGCTTGGCGTACTCGGCCCACTCCGGAGGAGTGAAGCCCAGCATGCAGCGCAGCACAAGCAGAGCGACCGGGGCGTTGACGACCGCTGACGTGACTGTGTCGGGGTTTACTTCTCGGAACCCCTGTGTGGCTCTCTTCAAGGTCTCGTAGCCGGACTCGAACGTCGGGAACGCCACGAATCCCGGGCCTCGGGGCATCACCATGAACTCGGATTCGAGACAATCGAACACCGCGTCGACATAGGCATCCGGATCGGCGCGAAGCTCGTCGAAGCCGACCTCAAAAGGGAATGGCATATTCTTCCTCGTGGTCGCGTATCGATGCGAACAGCGGCCCGGGCGGTGGAGCCGCCGGCTGCACGGCCGCAATGACCGAGTCGGAGGCGGGGAGTGCGGCAACCGCGGCGGCGAACGCGGCGATCTTCTGAGACGTCGTAATCCCGCGGTCCCAGGTCAGGCGCAGGTTCCACACGGCCAAGCGTGTCAGATGCCCGAACACGATGCAGCGGGTGTCGCCGCGCGTGGGCGTGCGGCCGCCGGCCGCCAGCAGGGCCAGATCGTCGGCGACGATCGAGGCAACGTCGTCGAGCGTGTCGGCGAGCCACCGACGCGGCACGGAACCTGTCGACCGGCACACGAACACGGTGTCGATGATCGACGATGCCGTGCCGTGGATGTGGATCGAGCCGCCCATCTCCGCCGGGCACGGCAGGGATGCCGAGCACACCAGGCCGGCGTCCAGAATCGCGATCCCGACGGCGTAATACGCCTCGAGCTTGTTGTGATGAAAGGTGAACGCCAGCGGCCCGCCCGGCTTCAGGGCATGAGCCATGCGCGTGTACGCTGAGGCAAGTCCCTCGGTGAAGTGGTCGAGGCCCCGTTCCTCGGTGACGTTCCCCGTCAGCTCGTGGGGAGAGCGTGTCGAAAGGCGATCGAAGCCCTCGACATCGTTGCCGACCAGGCGACGGAGCCACACGTAGCAGAAGTCCATCAGCTCGCCGTACTGCACGTTGCCGAAGTAGGGTGGATCCGTGAACACGGCGTCCACGCTCTGGGCGGGAAGCTCGATCTCCGTCGCGTCCGCGCAGCGAATGCCGACCGTTCGGCGTCGTCCATTGAGTTGCTCGCCGATCCACTCGCCCGAGATTGGAACCTGGACGTTGCGTGAGCCGACGCGGCGCATTTCGAACGGCTCGTGACAATAGCGCTTCGCCTTCGCGTATTTCTCTATGATGTTGGTCCAACCTCCCGAGCCGACGTTCGATCCGTTCCCGCCGATGATGCCGAGCAGGTTGGACTCGCATTGCACCAAGCCGACCGGGAAACCGTGTACGGAGAAGATGTCCAGGGCTTTGAGCGCCATGGTGTCATACCGGCACAGCAGGTTCTGATAGCGCAGCAAGTCGGAGAGATTCGTGGCAAGCGCGCAACGCACCCTCTGGTCTTCGACCCGGGAAACGAGGTCGGCGCTCAGTTCCAGACCGAGAAGCTGACGTGCATTGAACAGATCGCGGTAGCGCGTGTATCCCCAGCGATGCAGCCGGTCGGTTTCGTCCCCGGGCGGGATCGCTTCGTCGGGGACGAACCTCGTTGAGAGTTGCTTCCATCGCTCGCGGGCCGCTTCGGCTCGGGCGAGATCCTCGGCGTCGGGGCGCTTGAAGAAGCGGCCCCGATGCTCTGCTTTCCGCGTGTGGTTGTGGTACTCGATGGCGAACATGCGGTGGTTCAGCGGGCGGGTGCCTTTCGCCGGGTATGAATTGACATAGCCGCAACGAGAACAGGGGCATCGGCCTCGACGCGCAGGCCCCGTCTGTTGGAGCGGCGCCTTGCACGTGGCGCATGGACCCGGCTCGCCAGGATCCGTGACCTCGTTGAGGTCGCCGCATGCCGGACAGACCAGGACGTTCGTCGGGTGTCGGCGACTCGCGGCGAGCAGATACCCCGGAAACAGATCGACCGGCTCGCCGCAGGCCGCGCAGTCGATCGTCTTCACCCACAGGAACGACTTCACGGCAACCTCTGCGTCGCCGTATCGTGGACAGGACGTGCGGTAGTATTGCCCGATCTCGTCGTGGAGCTGCTCAACGAGCGCTCTTGCGGCGCGGTCATACGCCGCCACGTCGAGATGTTGGATCTCCTCGCGAACGATCCAGGTAGACATCGGATTGACGTCGAATCCATGCACGTCACAGCCGAGCCGATTGGCTTCGATCAGCGGCGTTCCTCCGCCCATGAACGGATCTGCGATCCGGCGGCCGGCGAGGTCGTTGGCAGCAAAGAACGTGTCCTGCAGGGCACCGTCCCCGAACTCGGCAAGGATCAGACCGCGAAACAACGTGCCCGGACGCCGCGCGAACCATTTGTGCACGCCGATGACGGGGCGATAGTTCTGCTGGATCTGTTTCTCCCTGAGCGCCAAGCCGGCGATCATCGAAACGTCGAAGTCTCGCTCGATACTCATGTTCCGCCTTGTGCCGGCACGGCGACGCGTCCGTTCACACCGGCAGCTTGAACGAGTATGACTCCATCACCTCGTGGTCGGAGGCGCGCGCCTGGCGCAGGGCGCGATCGGTCACCGGCAGGTAGTAGTGGGTGGTGGGGTTGCGGGAGATGAACCCCTCGCCATAGGCGCAGTCGCCGGCCAAGCCGAACGCGCCGTCCGAGGTCTCGATCCGCTTGCGCGCGTAGGCGCCGCCGTAGCCCTGGCTGACCAGCGCGTCCAGCGCGGCGAGCTTCTTCTCCGCCACGTCGGTGATGTCCACGAACACGTCGCAGGCGAATCCGCCGGTCTGGTCCCACAGGCCGTGGCGGGTCGAGGCGGCGCCGATGCCGAAGTAGAACACCTGCGCGGCGCGGTGGGGCGGGTTGCGGTCGCCGGGATCGACGCTGCCGGCAAGGCGCAGCGCGTGCATGACGATCTGGCCGGCGATCGCGTGCGGGCTGGTGAGGCCGTCGTCTTCCTTGGGGAAGTGGGTCAGCACCACGTCCGGGCGGAGCTCGCGCAGCACGCGGGCCAGGCGCCGCACGACCTCCTCGGTGACCAGCAGCACCGCATCGTCGGCGCCGAAGAAGACGATGTGCTCGACCCCCAGCGCGGCGCAGGCGGCGCGGGTCTCCTGCTCCTTGACGTCGGCGCGCTCCTGCATCGTAGTGCGCAGCTCGTCCGCTTCCGGGATGACGTCGCGGTGGAACATCTGCTCGCTGATGACCTCGTCGTGCACGCGTGCGCCGTGGGTGAGGACGACGCAGCCGACCCAGTCGCCGCGCTCGACGTGGTGGGCCATGGTGCCGCCGGACTGGTCGAAGATGTCGGCGGGGTGGGCGCCGACGGAGAGGATCCGCAATGGCTCGTTCATGACGCGGCCATTATGCCCCGGTCCGGCCTCTGCCGGTCCTGTTCCGTCGGCAGCCGATCGGGCATCATCCCACCTGCGCCGTGACCATCGTCCCGTTCCGCCCGTGGCTGCCTGCACCGGACCAGGCCCAGGCCGTCGTCTCGCCACCGTTCGACGTGCCCACCCGCGCCGAGGCGGCCGCCATGGCGCAGGCCGACCGGCGGAACTTCCTGCATGTGGTGCGAGCGGAAGTCGACCTGCCGGATGAGGTCGACGCCGGCGATGCACGGGTCTACGAGCGGGCGCGCCGCAACTTGGCCGGCCTGCAGGAGCAGGGCGTCCTGGTCCGGGAACGGCAGACGAAACTCTACCTGTACCGGATGGAAGACGGGACACACCGGCAGACCGGCGTCGTCGCCTGTGTGCGCGCCGCCGACTACCGGAGCGGGCTGATCCGCACGCACGAGCGTACGCGCGCTGCACAGGAGGATGACCGCGTGCGCCACATGCGCGCGGTGGGCGCCCATCCGGAGCCCGTGCTATTCACGTTCCGTGCGCTGCAGGGCATGCGCGACCTGCTGGACCAGTCCGCCCGCGGCGAGCCCCTGCTGGCAGTCACCGACGCGGACGGGGTGCGCCATCAGGTGTGGCGCGCCCCCAATGCGGCGGCTCTCGTCGCCGCGTTCGCCGACGTCCCACACTGCTACGTGGCCGACGGCCATCACCGGTCGGCCGCCGCGGCGCGCGTTGCCGCCGGCGGACCTTCGGCTCACTTCCCGGCCGTTCTCTTCCCGGCCGAGGAGTTGCGCATCCTGGCGTACAACCGGGCGATCCGCGGCTTGGGCCCACAACGCGACGAGGGAGAACTGCTGCGGCGTCTAGGCGAGATCGGCAGGCTGGTGCGTGCCGCCGGGCCGGTCCCGGAGCAAGTCGGTAGCTTCGCGATACGGCTGCGCTCCGGCTGGCACCAGCTCCACCTGGGGCCGGCTGCGGAGGAGCGCGGCGACCCGGTCGCGCCGCTCGATGCGGAGCGGCTGCACCGCACCGTCCTGGGGCCGCTGCTGGGAGTGGGCGACCCGCGCACCGACGAGCGGTTCATCCCGGTAGGCGGTCGCGACACCGTGGCCCGCCTGGAGCGGCTCGTCGGCTCCGGAGAGGCCGCGGTGGGGTTCTCGCTGGTCGCGCCGACGGTCGAGCAGATGCTGGCAGTCGCCGATGCCGGCGGAGTCATGCCGCCGAAGAGCACCTGGATCGAGCCCAAGCTGCGCAGTGGCCTGTTCGTGCATCCGTTCGAGACTTCAGTCAGTGGAAGTCGCGGCTCTTGAGCGGGATCGTCTGCCGCGCGCGGGGCAGCGGACCGCCGGGCCGGTCGTCGTCCGGCTCTACCGGTAACTCCGCTTTCCAGAACCGGTCGGCGACGATGTGCACGACGTCGTGGCGGGCCTGGATCCTGCCGCTCACGCCCAGAAACGAGGTGGTCAGGATGATCGTCCGATAGCGCTGGAACACCGAGGTCCATACCACCAGGTTGACGAAGCCGGCTTCGTCTTCGAGGGTCATGAACACCACTCCGTCCGCGGTGCCGGGCCGCTGCCGGCAGATCACCAGCCCGGCGTAGGAAACGCTCTGTCCGTCCGCCATGGCGGCGACCTGAACGGCATCGGGCAACCCACGCTCGGCGAGCCGGCCCCGGAACGGCTCCAGCGGATGTCCGCGGGTGCTGTGGGCGGACGCTCCATAGTCCCAGGCGATGGTGTCGAAGCGATCGAGCGGGGTGAAGGCCGGCTCCGAGGCCGGGACGTGGAGGGAAAGGGGCGTCGATCGCCCGCGTCCGCGCCCGCGTACCGCGCCCAGCACCTGCCATAGACTGCCACGGCGCCGCGCGGCGCCGTGCCCCGACCCGGCAGCCAGCGAATCGAAGGCGCCGCTTTCCGCCAGCCGGACCAGCGCCTCCTGAGGCACGCCGGCTTGCTCCTGCAACTCCTCGATCGTCGTGAACGGATGCTCGGCGCGCGCGGCGACCAGCGCCGCGCCGTCGGCTTCCGTCAACCCCTTCACGAAGCGCAGACCCATCCGCACCGCGAAGCGCCGGCGGCCGTCGGCGCCGGGCGGCACCGGTTCAAGGCCGGGTGGCACCGGCTCCAGCGTGCAGTACCAGTCGCTACGGGTCACGTCCACCGGCCGCACCTCCACGCCGTGGCGGCGGGCGTCGTCGACGAGCGTCGCCGGCGCGTAGAACCCCATCGGCCAGGCGTTGAGCAGCGCCGCGGTGAAGGCGTCGTGGTAGTGGCGCTTGAGCCACGCCGTCAGGTACGCCACCAGCGCGAAGCTGGCGGCGTGCGACTCCGGAAAACCGTACTCGCCGAAGCCGCGGATCTGGTTGAACACCCGCTCGGCGAACTCGCGGGAGATCCCCTTGGCTTCCATGCGCGAGATCAGCTTCTCCGCGTGCTTCTCGATGGCGCCGGAGCGGCGCCACGCCGCCATGTCGCGGCGCAGTTGATCCGCCTCTCCGGGAGTGTAGTCGGCGGCGACCACCGCCAGCTTCATCACCTGCTCCTGGAACAGCGGAACCCCCAGGGTCTTTTCCAGCACCGGGCGCAGGGCGGGGTGGGGGTACTCTACCGGCTCCTCCTCGTTCCGCCGCCGCAGGTAGGGGTGCACCATGCCGCCGGTGATCGGTCCGGGCCGCACGATCGCCACCTCGATCACCAGGTCGTAGAAGGTTCGCGGCCGCAGGCGCGGCAGCATCGACATCTGCGCCCGGCTCTCGATCTGGAACACGCCGACCGTATCGCCGCGTGAGACCATCTTGAACACCGCCGGATCCTCGAACGGCACCGTGGCCATGGTGTAGTCACGTCCGTAGTGGCGCCGGATCAGCTCGAACCCCAAGTCCAGGTGGGTGAGGGCGCCGAGCCCCAGCAGGTCCACCTTGAACAGGCCCAGCGCCTCCACGTCGTACTTGTCCCACTGGATGACGGTCCGCCCCTCCATGGCGGCGTTCTCGACCGGCACCAGGGTGGAGACCGGCTCGCTGCCGAGCAGGAAGCCGCCGGGATGGATCGACAGGTGGCGGGGTGCGTCGCGGATCTGGTCAGTGAGCGCGATCAGCAGGCGATGGATGGGTGCTCCGGGATCGAGGCCCGCCTCCGTGAGAGCATCGGCCACCGCCGTCGGGAAATCGCTGTCGTGGTGGGAGACGAGCCGCGCCGCCCGGTCCAGCGCAGTAACCGGCATGCCCAGGGTCTTGCCCACGTCCCGGATCGCGGACCTGGCCCGGTAGCGGATGACGTTGGCGACCATGGCCGCGTGCTCGCGCCCGTACTTCCGGTACATGAACTGGATCGCCTCCTCGCGGCGCCGGTGGCCGATGTCCAGGTCGATGTCCGGCGGTTCGGCACGCTCGCGGGACAGAAAGCGCTCGAACAGCAATTGCATGCGCACCGGGTCGATGGCGGTGATGCCCAGGCAGTAGCACACCGCCGAGTTGGCGGCCGAGCCGCGTCCCTGACAGAGGATTCCCCGCTCGCGGCAGAAGTTGACTACTTCGTGTACCGTGAGGAAGTAGCCGCAGTAGTCGAGATCTTCGATGACGGCCAGCTCGGTGTCGAGTTGCGCGCCGACCTCCTTCGGAACCTCGCCTCCATAACGCGTGTGCGCACCGGCGAAGGTGAGGCGGCGCAACCACTCCGCGGAGGTGTACCCCGCCGGCAGCCGCTCGGAGGGGTACCGGTAGCGCAGGTCGGACAGGGAGAAGGGGCAGCGGTCGGCGATCTCGCGGGTCGCGTCCACCAGCTCGGGGCGGTCGGCGAACAGGCGCGCGAACGCGCGCGGCGACTTGAGGTCGTGCTCGCCGTTGGGGCGCAGCAGGGTACCGGCGCCGTTCAGGGTGGTGCGGTGCCGGATGCAGGTGACCACGTCCTGCAGCGGACGCCGGTCGCGGTGGTGGTAGAGCACCTCGGTGGCGGCGGCGAGGGGTAGAACGAGCCCGCGGCAAAGCGACGTCAGCCGCTGCTCGATGCGCCGGTCGTCGGGCAGCCGGTGGCGCGTGACCAGTCCGTACAACCGGCAGCGGAACGCTTCCTTGAGCAGGGCGGCACGCCGTCGCCAGAGATCCTCGTCCTCGGCGGCCAGCAGACGGCGCCCCTGCCACAGCGCGATGAGGCCGGCGGCGCGGTCGGTCACTTCCTGCCAGCCGACGCGGCATTCGCCCTTGGCGCAGCGCAGGCGGCCAGCGGAGATCAGCCGGCAGAGGTTGGCGTAGCCGGCCCTGCTCTGCGCCAGCAGCAGCAGCGCGGCCGTCGGAGCAGCGGGGTCGTCCGGATCGTCGGCGACGGTGATCTGCGAGCCGACGATCAGCTGCGGCGTCCGCGTGCCGCCGGTCTCTGTCTTGGCTGTCCGGCCGGCGGCGGTCTCCACGTGGGCGCGCACCACGCCGTGCACCCCGTCGCGGTCGGCCAGGACCAGCGCGGGCATGCCGAGCTGCCGGCAGCGCCGCACCAGCTCCTCCGGATGGCTGGCCCCTTCCAGGAAGGAGAAGTTGCTCTTGCACCACAGCGGCACGTACGGGGGAACGGCGTCGTTCATTCCACCCAGCCCTGCAGGTACCAGCGTCCGGTCAGACGGTCGTGGTAGACCCATTCCAGCGCGCCGTCACGGGCTCGGACGATGTAGTAGGCGCGGTCGACGCCTCCAGGCAGCCCGGCATCGCCGGCGTGCCACCAGCCGCCGGAGAGCAGGAAGGGACCGCAGGCGGCGGACCTCGGCGGCGGCACCTCGGCCGGCTGCCGCAGCATCCGCCGCACCAGCCAACCCGTCGCCGTCGGCTCCCGGCCGCGGCGCGCATCCGGCCGCGGCAGCACGACCTCTGACACCGGCTGCCAGCGGAACTGCGCTTCCGGCAGGTGCTCGTCGGAGAGCACGGCATGCACCACGGCGTGGTTGCCGAACTGGGCGCGGATGCGCGCCAGCGCCTCGGCACCGGCCGCCGGATCGCGCCGCCTGTGCGTGCAGAACAGGGTCGCCTGATCCGCGTGCGCTCTCACGTGTTCGGCATCGACGGCCAGCTCATCGACCCCGGCGCTCAGGTCGAGCGCCCGCAGGCGGAGTTCGATGAGGTCTACCAGCGGACGCCGCTCGCAGGTGGGAGCGGCGGGACGGATCATTTCGTGGTGATGCGATCCGTCCTCAAGCAACAGCCGCAGGTGCAGCGCCGCGACCGCCCGGTCCTCCTTCCGCAAGCGGTCGAGGAGCGCATCGAGCAGGCTCTCGATATGCCGCTGCAGGCGCCCGGCGTCGGTCTCCGCATGCGACAGCCGCCTCCGGTGCAGGAACGGCGATGCCGGGACGTCGCCCTGCACCGGCAACTCGAGGTCACTGCGGACCGAGCGGTGCACCTCAGCCGCATCGCCCCCGAAGCGCCGCAGCACCTCCGCGTAGGGGAGCCTGAGAAACGCATCGACCGTGGTGACGTCCAGTTTCTCCAGCAGGTCACGGGCTTCGGGTGCCAGCGGCAGCCGCTCCAGGGGAGCGCGCCGGGCGGTGCTGCGCTCGGCGGCGGCATCGCCTGCCACCAGCCAGCCGCGGCGCGCATCGCGCGCCAGCAGGCGGGTGCCGAAGCGCGTGTAGCCGATGACGACCGTGGCGTCGAACCGCAACTCGCCCAGACGGCGCCGGATCGTGCGGGCCAGTGCCGCGGGCGATGCGTGGTGCCGCTGCAGGCCGGACACGTCCAGCCAGAACACCCCCGGCTCCGCGCATGCGACATGCGACTCCGCATCCGCTTCCGGACCGGCCCCTTCGACGAAGGGGCTGATGGAGAGCAGGCGGTCGATGATCAGCTCGACGCCGGCTGCCATCTCCCCGGAGCCGACGGTGCCCGCCTGCAGGTGCGCGGCCAGTGAGAGCGCCGCGGCGTAGCGCATTCCCACCCGCACCCCGGCGGCGCGCGCCGGCCGGTTCACCGACACCACGATGCCCAGGGGCTTGTCCTCGCTAACGACCGCCGCGGGCCGGTCATGCCAGTCGGGATGACGGCGGAGCAGCAGTTGCAGCGGAAAGGAGCCGACGTCGACACAGGCCATCTTCCAACCGCGGTGCCAAGCATGGCCGGGCGTGACCGCGGCGGGTCGCCTCGGAAAGGAGCCGACGTCAACACACGCCGTACGGCGCACGGCAGGTGGCCTCCAGAGACCGGTCGGGCCCCCGCCGCCGGTCCTTGATCACGTCGATGCGGCACCGGAAGCGGTCGTGCCGCGGGGTGGCGCGGCGCGCGCCCCGGCCACGCAGCGACACCAGCGATCCCAGCTCGGTGCCGGGCGTGGTGAGGAAGAGCAGGGCGGTGTCGTGCTGCCGGGCCAGGCGCACCAGGCGCCCCAGGACCGCTGCCGGGATGATCCGGCCGGCGTCCAGCTCCAGCAGGACCAGGCCGAACGCACCGGAGCGGGTCAGGCGCTCGGCGGCGGTGACCGAGGCACGCAGATCGGGTACCTGCACCACCGGCAGCGCCGCCAGGTCGACTCCGGCCTGTGCCAGGTCGGGCGGGAAGAAGAGGTCGGCGCTGGTCGTGACCCAGGCCGTGGTCTCCGCCGAGCGCTGGAACTCACGGACGATCGCGCAGGCCAGCGTCAGATGGACCTGCCGCGGGGCCGCGCAGAGCTCGCAAAGGCGGCCCGCCAGCTCCGCCGGTCCCCAACCGGTCTGTCCGTCCGTGGCGGGCGCTCCCGAATCGACCGCGAGGTCCGCGGCGCGCACCAACCGGCCCGACAACCCGTTCAGGGATGTCGGGCGCGCGTGGTCGTCACGGCTCTGCAGCCCATCCGGAGGACACCTGTTGAACATGGTATGAATACAGATGTCTTTCTTTATAAAGACATCTGTCTGTTATTGGATCGAATAGTGCCGCCGGCGTCAACCAGCCGGCGCGGACCCCTCCAGATAGCGACGCACCTCGATCACCTTGCCCAGAATCCGTACCTGATCCGGGGCGGGCGTGATGGGATCGAAGGCGGGGTTGGCGGGGTGCAGCTCGATCCGATCGGCGGCGTGCACCTTCAACCGCTTCACCGTCGCCTCGTCCTCCACCAGGGCGACGACGATGTCGCCGGAGCGGGCGGTGTCCTGCCGATGCACGATCACCACGTCCCCCGGCAGGATGGCGGCGTCGCGCATGCTGTCGCCGCGCACCCGCAGGGCGAACAGCTCGCCGCGGTCGGCGGACGACTGCACCGCGACGAACCCTTCCGGGTCCTCGACCGCCGTGGTGAGGGCGCCCGCCTGCACGCGGCCGACCAGGGGAATCAGGACGGTGGGGTGACCGGAGCCGGCCAGCCGGTAGCCGCGCGCCTTGCCCGGCTCCTTGTCCAGTAGCCCGTCGCGCACCAGCGCTTCCAGGTGTGCTCGCGCGGACTGCACGGCGCGAAAGCCGAAATGCTCCTGCACCTCACGGGTCGTGGGAGGCGAGCCGGCCAGGATGCGGTCGCGCACGAACAGGAAGATGCGGCGCCTGCGCCCCTCGGACCGTGGCATCGGCCGGCCGACGTCGCTCATCCCTGCCCATTGACAGACATATGTCTTCCTTGTGTCAATCCCCCGGCAGGTCGACCAGCGGCGCCGTCACCAGAAGGTCCGGGTCGACGGCCACTCCGGCGGCGCGCACCTCCCAGTGCAGGTGCGGTCCGGTGGCAAGGCCGGTGCTGCCGACGGTGCCGATCGGGTCTCCGGCGAACACGCGCTGGCCTTCCTGCACCGCCAAGCCGTCCAGGTGGTAGTAGAGCGAGTAGACCCCGGGCAGATGCTCGATCACGACCGTGAACCCGGTGACGATCCGTTCGCGGGCCATCGCCACCGTGCCGCCGCCGGCCGCGGCCACCACCGTGCCGGTCGGAACGCCGAAGTCCACGCCGTTGTGGATGGTGGTGGCGGTGTTGCCGTCGGCGTAGCGGTAAAGCCTGCGGTCACCGAAGTCGCCCGTGCGCCGTACGTCGCCCAGCGGCAGCCGCAACGGCCCGAAGTGCGGCCATTCGACCGGCCGAGATTCGTTCAGGAGCAGCCAGAGATCCCACGACTCCGCCTGGCGGCGCGGGTCGGTCGTGCGCCGCAGGTTGGAGAGACTGGTGTTCAGCGCGATCTCCTCGACCGCGAACTCGCGCTCGCCGATGATGATCGACTGCTCGTGCAGCATCACGCGCGTCTCTGCCCGCGACGCGCTGCCGGCGAGGAGTCCGGAGATCGTCAACCGTGCCCGGCCCGCGGGGGCGGAGCTGGGAATCCCGAGCACCGCCGCCCACGTCGTCCCGGCCGGGCCTCTACGCACCGCGAACCCGTTGCCGGCGACCCGTTCCCCGTCGGCCAACTCCACGGCAAGCTCCAGCTCGGAAAACGGCGTGGCGCTCGTCACGTGGGTGCTGAGCGGATCGCCGGGAGCCAGCGTGGCGGGCGCGTAGAGCACCTCGACGGGCAGCGCCGGAGCCTGGGCGGCAGGCGACGCCACAGCCGCGACCACTCCGACTGCCGCTGCCAGCGTCCTCCAACGGTGGCGCACGCGTACCATCGCTGCCGATCGGCGCTTGATCAGTCGGGTACTACCGCTGGGGGCGCGGAGCGGTCAGGTCGCGCCACCGCAGGGGCGGGGGAGCGTCCGGTCCCTTGATGAACGACCGGACGTTGACGAGCGCGGCGGCGGCCCATGCGCTTCCCAAGAGGACGCCACCGAAGACTTCGCCGACCCGCGTGTCGAACCACCGAACTGTCGACACTAGCAGGAGGGTGACACCGGCAGCCGCCAGAATCGCCCCTGCGCCCAGGATCCGGAAGGGTCGCGTACGGGTCCTCTTGTAGCGTTCAAGCAGCCAGGAGCCGGTCATGGAGAGTGACACGGAACCGGCCCACAAGATCGTGAGGACGATCCATCCCTTGCCGACCCCGAAGATCGCGCCCGCCATCACGGTGCCCGCGGCCGCTGCGGCGACCGACCACGTCTTCGCGTGCTGGGACATCGACGGCCCCGAGCGTACCTCAGATCGGGTCGATGGGGTACACCGGGCGGCCCAGGTTGCGGTAGCGGATGTGCGTCGGGTCGTGCACGCTCGGCTCGTTCACGGTGCGGATGACGCCCGCAAACGGCTCGAAGTGGGCGCGGAAGTGGCCGGTCGACTTCAGGCCGATGTAGCGCATCCGCCGCGGATGGAGGCTCAGGCTGCACGCCAGCGCGGAGTCGAACGGCTGGTCGCGGTAGGTGACGATGATCACGTGCACGGCGCCGGTGCGCTCGCCGGAGCGGGCGCCGGTGCGCTCGCCTTCGCTGCGCACGTGCGCCGACGGCCCGAGAGTGGTGGAGAGGCCGGCGAGCATGGGGCCGTCGTAGGTGTAGGCGCCGTCGGAGACGGCCACCACCTGCCACTCCGCTTCCACCGGCTCGCCCTGCGCGGGATCGGACTTGCCGCCCAGGGCCATGCGCAGCGTGGCTCCCGCGCCGGCGCGATGGCACGCCAGGGCCGCCTCGGGATCGACGATGTAGAGCACGCAGGCGTCTTCCAGCGAGCGCTCGATGAAGGTGCGCAGCATGCCGGTGCTGTCGCCGGGCGAGCCGCCGCCGCAGTTGTCGTTGCTGTCGGCGATCACGATCGGGTAGGGGCCGGTCGAGCCGAGCTCGTCGATCACCTCGGCGGTCGTGGGGATGGCCATCTGCCAGTCGGCGCGCCGCGCGAAGATCCACGCCGCCAGCTCGTCGGCGCTGCGCTGCGCCAGATCCTGGTCGCCGTCGGTGATCACGGTAACCGAGGAGCCGACGTGGGGAGCGTCGGCCAGCGGAAAGCAGGTGGAGATCGACGCGTACAGGATGCCCGGGCGCCCCTCGATCTCGTGCAGGCGCTCGATCGCCTGCCTCATCGGCGGATGCGCAGTGATCTGGTTCTTGCCCCAGATCATCGGCAGCGGCGCCAGCGCCATGGCCGGCCGCACGCCGTCGCGCAGCACGCGCGCCATCAGGTCCGCGCACTCGCGTCCGCGCTCGGCCTGATCGATCTCCGGGTAAGTCTCGCGCACGATGATGCCGTCGGCAAGCTCGACCATCTCCGCGGAGACGTTGGAGTGGATGTCGAGCTGGACGATGATCGGCAGCGCGCCGACCGCCCGCCGGACGGCGCGCAGGATGGCGCCGTCGGCATCGTCTTCGCCCTCCGCGATCATGGAGCCGTGCAGCTCCAGCAGCACGCCCTGGATGCTGCCGGCGGCGGTGATCCGTTCGACCAGGTCGTCCACCACCTGCGCGAATTCGGCCGGCGGCAGCGGCCCGCCGGGATGCGCCTCCCAGTAGATGGTCGGGACCAACTCGAAGCCGTGGTGTTCGCCGCCCTCGATGAAGCCGCCGACCGGAGTGTTACTGCCGCGGAAGTCCGTGAAGAGGTCATCGCCTCGTACGTACCCGAACCGCTCCTCGGCGCTCGCCAGCGTGGTCGGCACCGGGCTGAAGGCGCTGGTCTCGTGTGCGATGCAGCCGAACGCGATCCGCTCGCCGGCCATGTCAGCTCACCGCCACCGGCGCAGCCGCGCCGCCCGGCCGGGCGCGCAGGCCCTCGGCGACCCTGGTCAGGATCGCAACCGCTGCCACGATGCCGGCGGAGGCGATGGCAAACACCACGCCGTAGGCGACCGCCGGCGAACCGCCGAGGACCAAGCCCACGTCACGGATCATTCCGCCGGCGCCGATGCCGACCCCTCGAAACACCACCTGAGCGATCGTCCACAGGCCGAGCTCCGCGCCTGCCTGCTGGTCCGTGGTCATTGCCGCCATCAATGAAAGCCCTCCGAAGGTATACACGCCGAAGCCGGCACCATAGGCGATGAGCGCGGGCATGACCAGCACGCTCATGCGCGCGAACGCCGCCGCCGCCAGCAGCGCCATGCCGGCCGCCATGAAGCACAGGCCGACGCCGGCGATGCCGCCCTGCCGCTCCGGGGGACGGTTGCGCCACAGCGCCATGCTGGCCACCAGCGTCAGCAGCGTGGGCGCCAGCCACACCGTGTTGAGGCGCGTGGTCTGCCCCAGGCTGAGCTCCAGCACCTCCGCCCCGAACGGTTCGAGCACTGCCTCCTGCAGCCACGCGGCCGCGGCAGCCACCGACAGGAACAGGAAGAAGCGGATCTTGCTCCGGTCGCCGAGCAACGTGCGCAATCGCTCGCGAAGCGGCCGGTCGTGCGGCTGCACGGGCTCGCCGGCGGCGCGCAGCTCCGCCTGCACGCGGCGTTCGACGCCCGCGATCGACACCAGCCAGAACAGGCCGCCGACCCCCGTGGTGAGGGCCACCAGGCGCCAGAACAGGCGCAGCTCGTAGTGCTCCATCAGCAGGCCGAAGCCCAGTGCCGCCAGCGGAAAGCAGGCGATCAACACCGTCTCCACGATCGCGATCGCCATCCCCTGCTTGCCGGCCGGAGCGGAGTGGCGGACGAGCGCCAGGAACGGGCTGCCCGAGATCAGCCCGCCGACGCCGTAGGCCAGGAACCCGCCGATCACGATCAGCCAGCCCGGCACCGGCTGGCCGCGGCCGAACCATGCCAGGCTGACGCCGATCAGCCCCAGGCCGATCATCATCAGCGCGCGGCCGGCCCAGATGAAGCGGGTCCGGCCGTACGGCGCGGCCGCGGAGATGTCGCTGCGCGCGCCGGCCCACAGGCTCAGCGGCGACAGCAGGTAGCGCAGGCCGAGCAGCAGCGCCACCGGCCACGCCATGAACCCGAAGTGGCTGATCAGGACGCGGTTGAGCACGCTGGAGACCAGCACGTCGCTCATCGCCGAGCCGATGTGAAAGGTGCCGAGCCGCAGCGTGCGCGCGGTGCGGAACCGCCGTTCCCCGGCCGGCTGGCTGCTATCGTCCATCGGCGCCGCCGGCATCGCCATCGCCACGGGACATCCGATCGACCAGCTCCGCGGCCGGAGCGATCAGCAGATCGCCGGCAGGGGCGCGGTACTGGGTCAGGTACCGGGTGTGGCGGTAGAAGGCGCTCATGTACTCGTTTCCGTCCAGGTCCCGTGCGCCGGGAATATACGCCCATTTCGCCGTTCCGGGGTCATCCGGCCACGCCGCGCCACAACAGCAGGCGAACATGAACCGGGTCGAAGCCGTGTGCTCGCGTACCGACAGCCCGATGCTGCCGAACACCTCGGCCCAGGTCGTGACGAGCGCGAAGCCGCCGACCCCGTGTCCGTGGAGGCGGAGATCGACGTGCGTCCGGATCGGAGCATCGGACTCGCGCGCCCGCTCGGCCCACGCGACCCAGTCCTCGATGCGCCGCAGGTACGCCTCCCGGAACTCCAGCAAGGTGTCGTCCGGCAGGTTGTAGCCCAGCCCGGTCCGCGTCGCCTGCAGGTCGCCCGCCTGCACGGCGTTGAAGAAGCGATCCAGCTCGGTCCGTGCAGCGGCAAGCTCGTCCCGGCCGGGCAGCTCCCGCAACGGCAGGCGTACGGTCACGGCACCGGTCGTGACCGTGCGGCCGGGCAGGGGACGTGCGGCGTCGACCAGGTCCTTCAGGCAGCGGCCGAGCATGAGCCCTTCGGCGCGCGCCACCTCGTCGCCGGCGAACATGTGCTTGAGCGCGACGTCGCCCTTGGCGCCTTGCAGGTAGAGTACGGGGAACTCCGGCGCGATCGCGTCAGCCAGGGCCATGCAGGCGTAACCGTTCACGTCCGGGCTGATGACCGGGTCGGTCATGGAGGTGGCGATGCAGGGGTCGCCCGCGTACTGGACCACCGCCGCCATCGGGCGCTCGTCGGCGCAGCGGTCCACGCGCAGAACGGCCACGCGCGGATCGATCAGTCCCACCGGCTCCGGCCGGGCGACGCGATCGGGCTCGCGCCTGAAGAACGTGGTGCCGTCGGCGGCGACGCCCTTGCGGTTGTACTGCAGCCGCGGCCAGCTCCCTTCCGCGAACGCGGCGCGGGCGGGCGCCAAGTCCGCGACGGACGCGGCGGCGGCAGCCGCGATCGCGTCGAGCAGGCGATCGTGTTGCGGCCCGCGCGCAACGTCCGGGAACGGCACGGGCGAGGAGAGGTTGCGGGTGCAGGCGATCACCAGCGCGCCCGGGGCGACGCCGGCGGCCGTCCGCACCGCGTCGGCGATGGCCTCCTGCAGCTCCACGGTGACGTAACAGACGTTGAGGCTGAGCCAAGCGACCCTCTCCGCACGGTCCTCCAGCAGCAGCAACGCCCCCCGCAGCGGACCCAGGACGGCGGCAGCGCCGCGCTCCAGCGGATCGGACACCGGGACGCCGACGGACGGCGTGAAGTCGATCGACCGCGCGGCGGCATGCAGGGACATCGCGCGCGAGTGTACGCGCCGGGGGGCTGGTCCCCAAGGCCGCGGGACATGCAGCCGTGGCGGTGGGCATGCAGCCGTGGCGCCGGTAGTATCCGCGCCGTGGCCAGACTCACCGTCGCGACCTGCCAGTTCGTGATCGAGCCCGCCGTGGAGCCGAACCGGGCCGCGGTCGAGCGGCTGATGCGTTCGGCACGGCGGCGCGGAGCGCGGCTCGTGCACTTCTCGGAAGCATGCGTCTCCGGGTACCTCGGAGTGGAAGTCGACAGCGGCGACCGGCTCGACTGGGACGCCGTACGCGGCGCCATGGAGGCGATCATGCGGCTGGCGGCCGAGCTGGAGCTGTGGGTGGTGATCGGCTGCAACCACCGCCTCACCGGCTCCCACCGGCCGCACAACTCGCTGTACGTGATCGATCCGTCGGGGAGAATCGTGGACCGCTACGACAAGATGTTCTGCACCGGCGCCGACTGCGGCGACCAGGACCTCAAGCACTACAGCCCGGGCAGCGCCTTCACCTCCTTCGACGTGGACGGCGTGCGCTGCGGGCTGCTGATCTGCCACGACTACCGGTATCCGGAGCTGTTCCGTGAGTACAAGCGGCGCGGCGTGGAGCTGATGCTGGTGTCGTTCCACAACGCCGGGATGACCGCCGACCGCGACGCCCACTACCTGATGTCGGTGCCGGTCACCCTGCAGGCGGCGGCGGCCAGCAACTTCTTCGCGGTCAGCGCGACCAACAGCGCGCGCCGCTACGCGTGGCCGAGCTTCGTGGTGGACCAGGAGGGGTGGGTGATCGACCGGGCCCCGCGCCATCGCGCCGCGGTTCTGGTCAACACGATCGATACGGAAGCGAAGCTGTACGACGCGAGCGCGTCATGGCGGGATCGCTGTCTGGCCGGCACCTACCACTCGGGCGACGTGGTCACGGACCCGCGCAGCGCCGTCCGCACCGAGTTGTAGCGGCGCGGATGCAAGCGGTGCGGAGAGCGGCCGGATCCGGTACGTCGCTCAGTCCCAGGAGGACATCTCGGCATGCAGCTCCGCGGGGATCCCCTCGTGGTACGCGCGCAGGGCGTTGTCGAGGTGGGCGATGGTACGCGCGCCGAACAACGTGCTGCCCACCGAGCGGTTGGCGACCACCCAGGCGGCGGCCAGGTAGACCATCGACTCGCCCAGTTCCGCCGCTTTCGCGCGGAGCTGCTCGACAACCCGGAAGTTTCGTTCAGAAAAGTAGACGTCGCAGTGCCCGGGAATCACGTGGAAGCGCGTGCGCTCGGGCAGGTCGTCGCGGTCGGCCGTGTACTTGCCGGCCAGGAACCCCGCGCCGAGCGGGCTGTACGCCAGGAAGGTGATGTCCTCGTCGGCGCACACAGCCATGCTGTCCTGCTCTTCTTCGGGGCGGGCCAGGTTGTAGATGTTCTCCACGATCTCCATGCGCGCGTAGCCGTTGGCGGCGCTGATCGCCAGCGCATCGCGGAGCTGTGCGCCGGTGAAGTTGCTGCAGCCCAGCGCCTGCGCGCGGCCGTCCGTCACGGCTCGGTTGAGCGCGTCCATCGTCTCGTCCAGCGGGACCTCGTCGTCGTAGTTGTGCACCATGTAGATCGGCACCGAGTCGAGCTGCAGCCGCTCCAGGCTGGCGTTGAGGGCACGTTCGATGTTGTCCGGGGAGTTGCCGCTCGACACCTTGGTGAGCACGGTCACCTGGTCGGACACGCCGCGATCGCGCATCCAGGTGCCGATCATGCGCTCCGAGCTCGATACCTCGCCGGTCGTCTCGCGCACGTCTTCCACGCCCATCACGTCGCGCCGGTACAGCCGCGCGTTGCCGCCGCCGTACGCCTCCGCGGTGTCCAGCAGGGTCAGGCCGTGCTCCACGGCGTAGTCCAGGATCCGCCGTGTTTCCTCTTCGTCGATCTCCCGGCCGAACGTCGTCGTCCCCAGCGCGATACGGCTGATCGTCCGTCCCGTCCGCCCGAGTGGTGCCTGTTCCATCATTTCGCTCCGCGGTGCACGGTACCATGAGTTCAATGCGGTGGGTGAGTGTGTCGCTGTACGCAGCCGCGCTGGTCGTGGCCACGCTGGTGCCGTGGAGTCACCCGGGCCGCACCGTCCCGCGCATCGACATGGCGCTGCACTTCGTGGCCTGGACGGTGCTGGCGTTCCTGACCGCGATCGCGTGGGCGAAGTCCCGCGCGCCGATCGGAGCGGCTGCGATAGCTGCGCTGGCCGCCGTCTGCTTCGGGGCCTTGATCGAGGTGCTGCAGCCGCTCACCGGGCGGACGGCGGAGCTGCACGACCTAGCCGCCGACGCCCTCGGCGCCGTCCTCGGCGCAGCCGCCGCCGCGATCGCCGTGTGGAGCGGCCAGCGGATCGCAAAGCGCACGGGCAACTCCCGATAGCGTCGCGCGAGTGCCCGGAACGAATGTTCTATCGGGGTTCCGCCATAGCGTTGCCATGTCCGACAAACTCGTCATAGACTCCTTCCGATCGCGGGGCGCAAGACCGGGCACCCGCAGCTCAGACACTCAAAGGAGGTTTCCATGTCGAACGAGGTCCTGGTAGTCGCGTCCAAGGTGAAGGCATATATCAAGTCCGCAGCAGGATTTAACACATCGGCAACGGCGATCGACGCACTTTCGGGCAAGGTCAAGGAAGTCTGCGACGCGGCGATCGAAACGGCGCGCAAGGATCGGCGCAAGACGGTGAAGGACCGGGACATCTCGTAGCGTCGGCGCACGTCCCGATCCGGGCAGGAGCCGGCGCCTCGCCGGCGCTGTCCGTCCCACGGCGCTTCGCACGCGCCGTCGCCGGTGCCACAGAACACACAACCTGCCGAGCATGGGATCGCTGATCGACGGCCCACGCGCCTGCCGTCCGGAGGAACGCTCCGAGTTGCTGGCGCTGGCCAACCTGGTGTTCCGTGTGTCCCGCGGCAGAGTGCCGTCGATCGAGCGGGACTACCCGCATGTCTATCGGACGGAAAACCTCGACAACGTCCTCGTGATCCGCGTCGACGGCGGGCTTCGCGCATCGGTGGGGACGCTGCCCATGCGCATCGCTACCGGCGGCGCGGTGCTCGACACGGTGGGGGTCAACTGCACCACCACCCATCCCGACTGGCGGAAACGGGGCTTCGGCGGCCTGCTGATGCGCGACATCGAGGAGCGGGCGCGCGCTGCCGGACGAGACCTCGTGCACCTGGACGCCGGCGTGCCGGAGTGGTATCGCCGCTTCGGCTTCGAGGACGGCGGATGCCTGCTCACCTACGAGTTGAACCGGGGCAACGTCGGGTTGCTGCCCGACCCGCGTGACCTGGAGGTGCGTACCGGATTGGACCGGTACGCTGCCGACCTCCATCGCATCCACACCGCCGATGGGGCGGGAACGGTGCGCCGCGAGGAGGACGTGCCCGTCATCGTGGGCCGGACGTCGCCCGAGCTGTTCGTCGCCGAGCGGCGCGGACGGGTCGTCGCGTACGCGGTGGTGCAGCCGGCCTCACGGCTGGTCAAGGAGCACGGCGGACCGCCGGAACTTGTGGCGGCATTGCTGCGCGCCGTCTACGCGCGCGTGGATGCGGCCAACGAAGGGCGATCCTCGACCGCGCGCGACGACCGGGAGCGCGTCGATCTGACCAGCGAACTGCAGGTCGAGGTCATCCCGCAGCAGACCGGACTGGTGGCGCTGCTCGACCGGATCGGCATCCCGGTGACGCGTGCGCCGTGGCACATGTTGCAGCTCATCGATCCGGCCGCGGTCCTGCGCAAGCTGGGTCTGAACGACGTGACGGTGCGCACCCGCGGTGACCGGTTCGTGCTGAGCGGCCCGGACGGCGAGGAAGTGCTTTCGCGCCGGATGCTGGTCAAGGCGCTGTTCGGTCCGGAACGGGTGACGGCGGTCGCGGGCGACCGGCTGCCGGTCCTGCTGTCCACGCCGAGCACCGACCATGTCTGAGGGGGCCCTGTCTGAGGGGGCCCGGTCAGCGACGCCCGGGGCCGCCCGCCTGCGCCGCCTGCCACTGTCCCTGATCCTGGACGACTGCGCGCCGATCAACGCCGCCTACTTCATGCATCCGGAGCAGGAGCACGTCCTGTCGATCCCGAACTCGTTCGCCGACGAGTTCGCGGCGGTGTGCGAGTCGCACGGCGTGCTCGGCAAGTATTCGGTGCTGCCCATGCCGTCCGGGGCCGGGCGCATCGACCGACGGGTCAGCTACGTCGCTCCGTCCGACCTGGAACGGTTCCTGGACATCGTCCGCTCCCGTCTGGCCGTCCGCTTCGACATCACGGCGGAAATCCTCACGCACCTGGCCGCGTACGACATCGACAATGACCGGCTGCTGCACCGCTACGAGGACGAGTGGATCGCCACCGCCAGCGTGGCGGAGATGGTGCGCTACATCAGCCTGGCGCTCACCATCCTCAACAACGTCGGCTTGCCGGCAAACGGCGTCACCTCATGCTGGCGCGCCGGCATGGGCAAGGAGGAGCAGTTCGCCCGCGCCATCGGCGAGGCTCAGTACGCGGTGAACGGCCGCACCTTCACGTGGTACTTCATGCACATGGACGTACGCGGGCGTCCCCGCGACCCGTTCGTGGCGTGGGAGGATGGCGAGCGCGGCATCAGCGTCGTGTCACAGCCGTGCGGAGTAGGAGACCTGCTCGGCCGCCACCCGCCGGCGATCGACGCCTTGATCAGGCCCCGACGGAACCAGCGGCCGGATTCCGGAACTGATCCGGTCAGGGCAGCCGGTCGTCATGCTCACGCACTGGCAGTCGCTGTTCGACGACGGGTCGGCGGCCGGCCTCCGGGAGCTCGATGAGGTGTTAACGCGAATCGGCCGCCATTACGGCGACCGACTCGTCTGGACGCGGTGCAGCGACCTTGCGCGCACCGCCCTGAAGAGAGAACTCGAAAATTGAAGCAACGAGCGGAACTCACGCTCTCCAGTAGAGCATGAACGCTGCTCAGGAAGCGCCGGCTGCCTGTACGGGCCGGCTGCGCTGGCGTCTTACCAGCGCCTGGGCCCGCCGCCTCCGCCGCGATCACCGCCGCCGCCTCCGCCGCCGCGTCTGCCTCCGCCGCGGTCGCCGCGCGCGCTGCGCGCTTCCTCCACGGTCAGGTACCGTCCGTCGAGCTCCGCACCGTTCAATCCGCGCACCGCGGCGGCGGCTTCCTCGTCGGAGCCCATTTCCACGAATCCGAAACCGCGGGAGCTGCCGGAATACCGATCAGTCACCACCTCGGCGGATTCGACCTTGCCATGCTGTGCAAACAGCTGGAATAGCGTTTCATCGGTAGCGCTGAATGGAAGCCCACCGATATAGAGTCGTTTTCCCATCGCGGGGCGAGCTTAGCAGGAGCCGCTCGGTTAGGCAACGGCCTTTTTCAGGATTTCCATTCTGATGCTTCGTCGAGGTGTTCCAGGTGCTCCGCCGACAGCCGATAGCCCACGGCGCCGGCCAGCTCGATCACCTGCTCGGGGGTGGACGCGCCGACGACCGGGGCGGTGACCCCGGGCTTGGAGAACAGCCACGCGAGTGCCGTCTGCGCGACCGTGCGCCGGTCCCGGGACGCGATCTTTCCGATCTCCGTCACCAGGGCGGCAGCGCGTCCGGCGTCCAGGTCGTAGCCATGCGGCCCGCTGCGCCAGCGTGCTTCCGGGATGGCCCCCCCGTGAAAGCGACCGGCCAGGATTCCGCGCGCCAGCGGCCGGTACGGCAACACGGCGACGCCCAGAGCGACGGCAGCCTCGGCAAGCTCATGTTCGAACCCGCTGCGGGCCAGCAGGCTGTAGTGCGGCTGCACGCTCGCGTAGGAGACGATGTGCGACCTGGCGCTGATGCCGTGTGCATGCGCAAGGCGCCAGGCGGGAGCATTGGAGCACCCCACGTAGCGGACCTTCCCCTGGCGGACCATCTGGTCCAGCGCGGACAGCGTCTCCTCCTCCGGCGTATCGGGATCGGGCCAGTGTGTCTGGTACAGATCGATCCAATCGGTTCCCAGGCGGCGGAGGCTCGCCTCCACGGCGGCCAGCAGGTGCCGCCGGCTGAGCCCGCGATCGGTGGGGTGCGGGCCGGTCGGCGAGCCTCCTTTCGTGGCCACCACCAGCGCCTGCCGGTTGCCGCGGCGCCGCAGCCAGTCGCCGATGGCCGCTTCGGATGCCCCCACCTCGGGCCCGTAGATGTCGGCGGTGTCGATGAAAGTGCCGCCGCACTCGACAAAGGCGTCGAGCACGGGGTCGCTGGTCTCGGCGTAGGGCTGCGCGCCGAACCCGGCCGTGCCCAGGCAGAGCTCGGAGACCATGAGACCGGTACGGCCCAAGCGTCGTGTCTGCATGACGGCGGATCATAGCGCGGCGCATACCTTGGCGTGGCACGGCGGTTGCGCTACCGTCGCGGCGGTGGATCGCGGCTCGTACGGATGGCGGCTGATCGCGGCGTTGAGCGTCGTGACGCTGTTGGGCGCGCCGGTCGCGGCGCAGGAAACTCCGGGCGAGCCCGCGGAGCGCGAGGACGCGGCGACGGCGGCGGACCCCGCTCCACCTGCGGTGCCTGCGCCGGCGGAGCGCAGGGACTACTGGCCTCTGCTGGTGGCCGGCATCGGTGTGGCGGCCGGAGGACTGGCCGGGGCGCGTCTGGCCCGCATGGAGGCCGAGCGGTGGGAGGCGATGCCGGCGGGCACGGCCGGTCGTCAACAACAGATCGACGGCTGGAACACCTGGTCGGTGGCCGGTTCGGTGGCCGCGACGGTCGGCATCGGCCTGGTCGTGCTGTGGGGGACGATCAGGCTGTCGCAGGGCGCCGGCGAACCGGCCCGCCCGTGACCGGCGCGCGGGCATGAGGCTGCCGGCAGGAATCGGCGGATTCAGGAGGACGCGGTGGGGACGGTAGACTTCGGTGCGATCAACTACGTGGCGGCGGCCGTGTCGGCCGTGGTGCTGCTGGTGCTCGGCTTCGCCTGGTACGCCCCGTTCCTGTTCGGCAAGGTATGGATTGCCGCGCTCGGTAAGACAGAGGAGGAACTGCGCGCCGCGGGGCCCGGTCCGGCGCTGTTCGCGGCGCTCGCCGACGCGATCCTCACGTCGCTGGTTCTGGCGATCGTCTTCAAGGCGGCGGCGATCACCGGGGCCGGCAGCGGCATCGTGGCCGCGCTCGCACTGGCGATCGGTCTCTCGGGCGTGTCCATCATCTCCAACGGGGCCTTCGAGGGGCGGCCCCGGCCGCTGGTGCTCGTCAACCTGGGCTATCGGCTGGTCGGCTACCCGATCGCCGGCATCATCCTGTCGGTCTGGTAGTCCGTTCCGGGTCGGTGGCGCGCCAGACGGTTTCCGGGTCGAGCGGGAGCGACGCGGGCCGCGCCCCCACCGCCTCGCGGACCGCGTTGGCCGCCGCGGCGGCGCCGCCGATGATCGGCGGCTCGCCGACGCCGAGGGCCCCGTACGCGCCATGCGAGGGGGTCTGCAGCAGGTGGGGGGTGACCGGCGGCACCACCGTGGCTCGGGGCATGCCGTAGTCCATCAGCGTGCCGGTCAGGAGCTGGCCGGCATCGTCGTGGCGCAGCGCCTCCTGCAGGCCGATGCCCAGACCTTGCGCGGCCCCGCCGTGAAGCTGGCCCTCCACCAGCAGTGGATTCATGGCGAAGCCGACGTCCTGCACCGACAGGTAGTCGGTCGGGCGGACCCGGCCGGTCTCCCGGTCGACCGCCACGCGAACCACGTGCGCGATGAACACGGCAGCGCCCCGCGGTCCGGCGGCACGACCGCTCGCCTGAACCGGTCCCTGCCGGTGCGGCAGCGACGTCTCGGCGCTCTGCGCGGCGTGCGCCAGGTCGCCGATCGCGATGGTCCGGTCCGGCACGCCGGCGACCCGCACGGCGCCTGCCTCGATCTCCAGATCCTCCACCGCGGCTTCGAAGTGGTCGGCCGCCAGGGTCAGGAGTTGCCGCCTGGCATCCGCCGCGGCCGAACGGACGGCCTCGGCGGCCGAGCAGGTGATGTTGCTGCCGCCGGCGCTCGGGCCGTACGGCGCGCTGGCCGAGTCGGCTGCCTTCACCTGGACCTGCTCGGGGGCGACGCCGATGGTCTCCGCCGCCACCAGCGCGAGCGAGCTGTACACCCCGGAGATGTCCAGCGCGCCCAGGGTGACCACGACGGTGCCGTCCGGGTCGACCCGGCAGGCGGCGGCGCACGGATCGACCAGCGGGATCCAGCCGGCGATCGCCAGCCCGGTACCGGTATCCCGGTCACCGTGCCGCGACCGCCACAGCGGATGCGACTCGACCGCTTGCAGGCAGGCGAGCTGGCCGCCTGCGGGCCACGGCGTGCCGTCCGGCTGCAGGTCGCCGGCCCGCACCACGTTGCGTTTGCGGAACTCCAGCGGGTCGATGTCCAGCACGGCGGCCAATTCGTCGACCGCCGTCTCGAGTGCGAAGAAGGTCTGCGGGGCCCCTGGAGCGCGGTAGGCCCCGGTAGCGTGCACGTTTGTGCACATGTCGCGCCAGCGGATCGAAAGGTGCGGGATGCGGTAGCAGCCGGCCAGCCGGTGAGCGATGCCCCCTCCCATTCCGTTCGGGAACGCGCCGTTGTCCATGGCGATGTCCACTCGCAGGGCGGTGAGCTCGCCACGGCGGTTCGCGCCGAGCTCGAGCTCGATGGCCATCGCCGGGGTCGGCGTGGTGGTCGCCAGGTCGGTCGATCGATCCAGCACCAGCTTCACCGGCCGGTTCAGGCGCAGGGCCGCGGCCGCGGCCAGCGGATCGATCACGCCTCCCTTGCCCCCGAAGCCGCCGCCCACGGCCATCGGCACGACCCGGATCGCCGACGGCGGCAGCTCCAGGATCGAGGCGAGCCGCGCGCGCACGTCGAACTGTCCCTGACAGCCGGAGTAGACGGTTACCCCTTCACCGGCCGGGTCCGGGGCCGCCACCGCCGCCGACGGCTCCAGGTAGCCTTGGTGCACGAAGGGCGTGCGGCACGTCCGCCTCACCACGTGATCGGATGCCTCCAGCGCCGTCTGGACATCGCCGCGCACGTACTCACCCTCTGCTGACGGCGGCCGGCCCTGTGTCGCGTCCGACACGCCGACGACCGGCGGCAGCGGGTCGTAGTCCACATCGACGAGCGCGGCGCCGTCCGCGGCGGCCGCCGCCGATTCGCCGACCACCAGGGCGACCGGCTGTCCCGCGAAGGTGACCACGTCGCGCGCCAGCACGAGCTCCTGCCGGATCGCCGGCGGCTCGGCCGTCACCGGCAGATCGGCGGCGGTGAGTGCGGCCACCACGCCGGGGGCGGCGCGCGCCGCCTCGGCATGCACGCCGCGCAGCCGGGCATGCGCCTCGGTGCTCAGCACCGGCTGCGCGTGCAGCATCCCGGCCAGTTGCACGTCGGCGGTATACCGCGTCGTTCCGAGCGCCTTGGCCCGCCCGTCGATGGACGGCCGCGGGTGGCCGAGGTAGCGGTAGGGGCCGCTCATCGGGCGGCCTCGACGGCGCCAAGTCTGCGCCGAGCGTGACCGGTCGATCGTGCGCACGCATACGCGGCGGCGAACTCCGCCTTCCTTTCGGGGTGCCGTTCGGCCATCTCTTCCTCCGTCAGCCATGCGAACCGTTCGTGCTCATCGCTCAGAGACACTTCTCCGGAGACGTACTCGCACAGAAAATCGATACCCACGAGTTGGAATCGCCCGTGTACGTAGTGCCAGGTCGCGATCGGGGCGGTCACGGCGACCGAGAGCCCTGTCTCCTCGGCGACCTCTCGATGCAACGCCGCGACCGGCGATTCGCCGAACGCGACTCGTCCACCGGGCAGATCTACCCTGATGGCCGGGTCGGGGTCACCGAGCGCTTCCTGTGCCGTCTTGTAGAGCACGAGCACGCGAGATCCGTCGATGATCGCCGCCTTGACCGCCACGCCAAAGGACCGATCTTCCGCCACCTCGTCCTTGATCCGGTTCATCGTTCGTTGGGCGAGGGTATACTCGCCGCCATGAGTACCCAAGTGCGCTTCCGCGTCGGCGCGATCGGACATACGGGGCGCGGCAACTTCGGTCACGGCCTGCACCTGGGCTTCGTGGGGATCGACGGCGTGCTACCGGTGGCGGTGGCCGACCCCGATCCCGCCGGACGGGCCGCCGCACAGCAGGAGATCGGCGCCGCGAACGCCTACGCCGACTACCGCGAGATGCTGGCCGCCGAGTCGCTGGACATCGTCGCCGTCTGCCCGCGCTACGTCGACCGCCACGAGGAGCTGCTCATGGCCGCGATCGACGCGGGGTGCCACATCTACTGCGAGAAGCCGATGACCGCCGACCTGGCGGCCGCCGACCGCGTGATCGCCGCGGCCGACGCCAAGGGGCTGAAGATCGCCGTGGCTCACCAGAACGTCTACCTGCCGCAGCTCCAGGAGCTGCGCCGGCGGGTGGGGGACGGCCTGATCGGCACGCTGCTGGAACTGCGCGGCACCGGCAAGCAGGACCGGCGCGGCGGCGGGGAGGACATGCTGGTGCTGGGCACCCACCTGTTCAACACGATGCGCTACTTCGCCGGCGATGTCGCATGGATCTCCGGCCACGTCACTACCGGCGGCCGGGAGATCGGCCCCGGCGACGCCCGCGAGGCCACCGAACCGATCGGCCTGATCGCCGGCGACGCGATCACCGGCTACTACCGCTTCGCAGGCGGCGCGGTCGGCAGCTTCACGTCGCGCGCGAACCAGCCGGGCGATGGCCGCGGGTTCAGCCTGCAGTTGATCGGCGACCGCGGCAGCGTGGCGATGCGCGGCGCGGGCAGCGATTTCGTGGTCGCCCGCCACGACCACTGGGCGCCGTGGGACGGGATCGACGGCTGGGATCTCCTGGACCTCGGCGCGGCGGAGTTCCACAAGGACGGCAACCGGCTGGCGATCGAGGACCTGATCGCCGCCATCGACGCGGACACCGAACCGCTGTCGAGCGCCCGCGCGGCCCGTGCGGCGCTGGAGATGATCCACGGCGTGTACGCGTCGCAGATCGCCGGAGCGCGCATGGCGGTGCCGCTGGCCGACCGCAGCCATCCGCTCGCAGGACTGCAGTGATGGCCGCCGACTATCGCGCCGCGGTGATCGGCTGCGGCCACCGCGGCACCGCCATCGGCCGGGGCTACGCGGAGCACCCCCGCACCGAGCTGGTGGGGCTGTGCGACCTGGACCCGGAGCGGCTGCGGACGCTGGGAGACGCGCTGGACATTGCCGCCCGGTTCACCGGCGTGGAGGAGATGCTCGCCGCCGTACGGCCGCAGATCGTCGTGATTCCCACCGGCACCGAGTTCCACTACGAGTTGGCGATGCGCGTGCTCGACCACGGGGCGTATCACCTCGACGTGGAGAAACCGATCTGCGTCGACCTGCAGCAGGCCGACGCCGTCCTGCGCCGGGCGCGGGAGCGCGGCGTGCAGGTCGCGGTCCATCACCAGGGCCGTACCAGCCCGGCCGCGCGGGCGGCGGCTGCCGCGGTCGCGGACGGACTGATCGGCGACGTGATCCACGCCAGCGCGCGCGGCAAGGGTTATTACGGCGGCTACGGCATCATGAACATCGGCTGCCACCTGCTGACCGGTGCGCAGGCGTTCCTGGGACGCTGCCGGCGCGTCACGGCAAGCCTGCGCACGGACGGGCGGCCGATCACGCCCGACGACGTCGTGCCGTCACCGAACGGCATGGGCACCATCGCCGGCGAACGCGTGTCTGCCGAGCTGGAGTTCGCCGGCGGCGTGAACCTGACCCTGATGCATGATCGTCTGCCGACGGTGAGCGGCGGGTCCATGGGCGTGGAGCTGATGGGCACCGAGGGCCGGATCCTGCTCCAGCACGGCGTCGCGTGGCATGTCGCAACCCCGTTTCCCCGACCGCGCCAGGGTCCGGACCACTGGACCGAGATCGAGAATCCGCTGGGCGGCGGGGACGATACGCCGGAGCTTCGCCACGGCATGGAGCTGGCGTTCGTGGAGGAGTACGTGCGCGCGCTGGACGCGGACGACGAGCACGAGTCGAGCGGTGAGGTGGGTACCCACTCGCTGGAGATGATCATGGCCGCCTTCGAGTCGGCGGCGTACGGACACCCGATCGAGTTGCCGCAGCAGCGGCGGGACCACCCGCTGCTGCGCTGGCGCGCCGAGCACGGGCTGGGGCCGCCGCCGGCCGCTCCGCGCCCGTACGCGGAGTGGCTGGCGCACGAGGACCGGCGCCTGGGACGCGAGTAGCGCGCCATATCCGGGCGATTCGACCGTCTCTCCGTGACTCCAGGTCGCATACCAAGTATAAATGCCGTGTTTTACCAACACGGCGTGGAGTCGGCCATGCGTGATTGGGCGCGGCCCGCGAGCGGATGTCAGGCTGACGACGTGGGGGCTCCGAACGCGCCGGCCGCTTCCAGGGCGCTGATCCGCTCGGGGGAGTAGGCGAGCAGTCCGCGCAGGATCTCGTCACGGTGCTCGCCGAGAACGGGGGCGCCCGGCTTGCCCGGAGGATCGTCGACGCCGGTCATCTTGATCGGGCTGCCGGTCACGCGGAATCCGTCCGTGGCGGCCGCCTCCACCAGCATGTTGCGGGCCGCCACCTGCGGATCGGCGAACACGTCGGACACGCCCGCGACCGGCGACACCGGCACGCCGGCCTCCTCCAGCGCCGCGGTCCAGTCAGCGGTGCCGCGCCGCGCCAGCGCAGCCTCCAGCGCCGCCTTGAGGGCGTCCCGGTTGTCGGTGCGGGAGGAATTGGCGGCGAAGCGCGGATCGGACGCCAGGTCCGGCACCTCCAGGACCTGACACAGCCGGCCGAACAGCCGGTCGTTGCCGGCCGCGATCACGATCTGGCCGTCGGCGGTACGGAAGGTCTCGAACGGCGTGATGGAGGGGTGCCGCGACCCCAACGGGCCGGGCTCGGCGCCGGTCGCCTGGTAGCGCGCGACGGCGTTCTCCAGCACGGACACGACGCTGTCGAGCATGGCGATGTCGACGCGGGCGCCGCTGCCGCCTGCCGCGCCGCGTTCGCGCCGCAACAGCCCGGCCAGGACGCCGATCACGGCGTACAGGCCGCTGACGATGTCCGCGATCGACGTGCCGACGCGCACGGTCTCACCCGACTCGGTGCCGGTGATGGACAGCAGGCCGGAACGGCCCTGGATGATCATGTCGTAGGCCGGCTTGCCGGCGTCGGGGCCGGTATAGCCGAACCCGGAACAGGTTACGTACACCAGCCGCTCATTGAGCGCGCGGACCCGCTCGTCGTCGAAGCCCAGGCGCGCCAGCACGCCCGGGCGGAAGCTCTCGATCAGCACGTCGGCGGCGCGCAGCAGGTCGGCGAACACCTCGCGCCCGGCCGCGTTCTTGAGGTCCAGCGCGATCGAGCGCTTGCCGCAGTTGAGGCTGACGAAGTAGCTGGAAGCGCCGCCGGGCAGGAACGGTCCGAACCCGCGCGCGTCGTCCCCGTGCGGCGGCTCGACCTTGACGATGTCGGCGCCCAGATCGCGCAGGACCATGTTCGCGAACGGTCCGGCGAGCACCCTCGTCATGTCGACGACGACGATCCCGGCCAGAGGCTCTCGGTCCTGCGAAGCCATGGGCGATCGGGCGCTCAGACCAGGCCCGCCGAGCAGCGCCGGCAGAACCTGGCGTCGGGATCGCTCTCCGCGGTGCCGCACTCGGGGCAGACCCGCTTCTGGTGGCGGCTCAGCGCCAGCGAGATCTCCATGCTCACCAGTCCGGTGGGCACGGCGATCAGTCCGTAGCCCAGGATCATGATGGCCGCGGCCAGTGTCTGGCCCAGCGGTGTCCGTGGCGAGATGTCCCCGTAACCGACGGTGGTCAAGGTGACGATCGCCCAGTACACCGAGCGCGGGATGCTGGTGAATCCGCTCGCGTCGCCTTCGACAAGGTAGATCAGCGATCCCACCACCACCACGATCGACAGCACGGCGAACAGGAACACCGCGATCTTGCGTCCACTGGCTTTCAGGGCAGCCACGATCAACTCCGCCTCCGCCACGTACTTGGCGAGCTTGAGCACGCGGAACACACGCAACACGCGCAGCACCCGGACCACCAGCAGGAAATGGCCGCCGGGCAACAGGATGCTCAGGTAGGTCGGCGCCAGAGCCAGCAGGTCGATGACGCCGAAGAAGCTGCGCGCATAGCGAATCCTGCGGGGAGCCGCGTAGAGCCGCAGTAGGTACTCGATCGTGAACAGGATGGTGAAGACCCACTCGGCAGCCGACAGAACGCCCCCGGCCGCCTCCCGCACGGTGGCCATGCTGTCCAGCATCACGGCCACCACGCTGGCGACGATCGCCAGGATGAGGAGGATGTCGAAGCCTCTGCCCGTCGACGTGTCCGCCTCGAACATGATGCGGTAGATGCGCTCCCGAAGGCCGTCTCGAGTCCGCCCGGTGGTGGTTCGGGCCATCAGGAAACCCTGACACGCGGGGTGGACGGGTCAGCGCCCCGCATCATGCGCTTGGTTTCGATCACCTGCGCCATGATGGCAAGCGCGATCTCATCCGGCGACACCGCGCCGATCGCGAGTCCCGCCGGGCCTCTGACGCGGTCGATCGACCTTTCGTCGAACCCGGCCTCGCCGAGGCGAGCGCGCCGCCGTGCGTGCGTGCGTGCGCTGCCCAGCGCGCCGATGTAGGCGGCGCGGCTCGGCAGCAGGTGGCGCAGCGCCGCGTCGTCGATCTTGGGGTCGTGGGTGAGGAGCACCGCATAGGTGCTGTCCGTCACGGGCCGATCGGCCAGCACGCGGTCGGGCCACTCGGCCAGCAGCTCGTCCGGCTCCACGGCGAAGCGCTCGCTCGTGGCGAACACCCGCCGCGGGTCGATCACCACCGTGCGGAAGCCAAGCTCGCGTGCGAATGCGACCAGGTGCACGGCGATGTGGCCCGCGCCGACGATCAGCAACTCGTCGGGACGTGGCAGGACGTGCACGAATGTATCCATTCCTTCCACTTCGACCAGCGCGCTTTCCTGCGCCGACGCGGCGAACGCACGCGCGGCGGCCACGGTCTCCGCGTTGAAGGCATCGTCTCCTGCGGGTACCGGCACGCGCTGCTCGTCGAGATCGATCAGCGCGTGGGACGCGCGCCCGTCGTGCAGCCGGGTGAGCAGGGCCGCGGGCCGCTGCCGCTGCAGGCCGTCCAGGAGCGCTTCCCACAGATCCGGTGCGGGCTCGGTGAGGTAGACCGACAGCGAGCCGCCGCACGACAGGCCGACCGACCAGGCGCGCTCGTCCTCGATGCCGTATTCCAGGCGGCCGGGTCCGCGCTCTCCGGCGAGCAGGCGCACCGCCTCCTCGATCACCGCCCCCTCGATGCAGCCGCCGCTCAGCGATCCCGCCACCTGCAGGTCCGCGGTGACAGCCATCGCGCCGCCGGGCCGGCGCGGCGCGGAGCCCCAGGTGGCCACCACGCGCGCCAGGGCGAACCGGGTGCCGGTCGCGTGCCAGCGGCGCACCGCCGCCTCGATGTCGCGCATCCGGGTGCAGACACTACCGGAGGAGGCCGCCGGCCGTCCCGGTCGAGGTGCGGGGCTCTGTTGACAGCGGCGTGCGCCCCCCCTACGGTCACGCCGGATCGTGCGCCGCGTCTTCGGCTCGGAGCGGCGGCCACCCGACACCGATATGCGACTCACAGGCGAATTCTCCTTCGAAGCGGCTCCCGAAGCGGTGTGGGACGCCCTCATGGACCCGGAGGTGCTGCGTTCGACGCTGCCGGGAACCGACCGGCTCGAACAGATCGACGAAACACACTTCGATGCGTCGTGGCGCGTCAAGCTCGGCCCGATCCGCGGCACGTTCGGAGGCGCGATCGAGCTCTCCGACCTGCAGCCGCCGCACTCCTACCACCTGAGCGCGACCGGCCGCGGACCGGTCGGCGTCGTCACCGGCGAGGCGGATTTCCGGCTGCGCGCGGAGGGCGGGGGTACGCTGCTCCAGTACGACCTGGAGTCGCGCATCAGCGGCCGCCTGGCCGGCATCGGGCAGCGGCTGGTCGAGAGCTCCATGCGCTCCCTGGTGCGTGACGCCCTGCAGGGGCTGTCCGAAGAGATCCGTGGGCGCGTCGGCGGCGGCTCGGGCGCGGGCGACGGATCGTGAGCGGCGCCGCCACCCCGGAGCCGGTGTCGGTCACCATCACGATCAACGGCCGTGTCCACCGGGCGCAGGTGGAGCCGCGCACGCTGCTCGTGCACTTCATCCGCGAGCAGGCCCGCCTCACCGGCACCAACATCGGTTGTGAGACCGGGCTGTGCGGGGCCTGCACGGTGCTGCAGGACGGCGTCGGCGTTCGGTCCTGCACGCAACTCGCCGCGCAGGCCGACGGGCGTGCCGTGACCACCATCGAGGGGCTTGCCGACGGCGATACGCTGCACCCGCTGCAACAGGCGTTCTGGGAGCAGCACGCCCTGCAGTGCGGCTACTGCACGCCCGGCATGATCCTGGCATGCGTCGACCTGCTGCAGAAGAACCCCGATCCGTCCGACCAGGAGGTGCGGGAGGCGCTCAAGGGCAATCTCTGCCGCTGCACCGGGTATCACAACATCGTCGCGGCCGTCCGGCACGCCGCCGGGGCCATGGCGGGGCAGGGCTGACCATGGGGGCAGGGCTGACCATGGTGGGGCAGGCCTGACATGTACCCGGCAGCCTTTACCTACCACCGCGCCGAGTCGGTGGATGCGGCCGTCGAGCTGCTCGGCGAGCATGAAGACGCCAAGCTGCTGGCCGGCGGCCACAGCCTGCTGCCGATGATGAAGCTGCGGCTGGCGCAGCCGGACGTGCTGGTCGACATCGGCCGCCTGCCGCTTGCCGGCATCGGCGCGGGGCCCGACGGCCTGACCGTCGGTGCTCTGGCCACCCACCATCGCGTCGCGACGTCGGCCGAGGTGACGGGCCGCTGGCAGGCGTTCGCGGAAGCGGCGGCGAGCATCGGCGACCCGATCGTCCGCAACCACGGCACCGCCGGCGGCAACGTCGCGCACGCCGATCCGGCCTCCGACCTGCCGGCCGCGCTGCTGGCGCTGGACGGCGAGCTCTACGCCACCGGTCCGGACGGAGCGCGGCACGTGCCGGCGGGCGGGTTCTTCCAGGGCCTGTTGACCACGGCACTGGAGCCGGCCGAGGTGCTCACCGAGCTGCGGCTGCCGGCGCCCGGTCCGCGCGCCGGCTCCGTGTACCTGAAGTTCGAGCATCCCGCTTCCGGGTTCGCGGTCTGCGGCGCCGCCGCCGTGGTCGAGCTGGATGCGGACGGCCGTTGCGGGCGGGCGCGCCTGTGCTTCAACGGCGTCACGGAGGTGCCGCTCGACGCCGGCGCGGTCGCCACGGCCCTGGCCGGCAGCGACCTGGACGACTCCGCCATCGAGCAGGCGGTCGGTGACTGCCTGCTCGTCGAGGAGCCGTTGGCCGACACCTTCGCGTCGGGGGAGTACCGCACGCACCTCGCACGCGTGTACGCCCGCCGCGCGCTGCGCGCAGCCCGCGACCGCGCCGGCACCGCCGGTCTCGCAGACGGTGCCGTTGGCTGACCCGGTGCCGGCGCTGGACAGCGTCGACGCCGTGCAGGAAGCGATGGAGCGATGCGCGTACGTCGCGGATCGCGACCTTGCCACCTGCGTGTTCCTGGCGGTGCAGCTCGACCGGCCGCTGTTCCTGGAAGGGGAGACGGGCGTCGGCAAGACCGAGATCGCCAAGGTGCTGTCGTCGATCCTGGACGCCGACCTGATCCGGCTGCAGTGCTACGAGGGCCTGGACGTGTCCACGGCGGTATACGAGTGGAACTACGCGCGCCAGATCCTGCGCATCCGCATGCTGGAGGCGGCCGGGGAGGCGAGCGCGGACGCGGACATCTTCACCCGCGAGTTCCTGCTGGCCCGCCCCCTGCTGCAGGCGGTCGATCCGGCGGTGAGCCGCCGCCGGGTGCTGCTGGTGGACGAGCTCGACCGCGCGGACGAGGAGTTCGAGGCGTTCCTGCTGGAAGCGCTCTCCGACTTCCAGGTCACCGTGCCGGAGATCGGCACCTTCAAGGCGAGCGAGCCGCCGGTGGTCATCATCACCTCCAACCGCACGCGCGAGGTGCATGACGCCCTCAAGCGGCGCTGCCTGTACCACTGGATCGACTTTCCGGACCTGGACAAGGAGTTGCGCATCGTGCAGCGCCGCATCCCGGAGGCGGCCGCGGCGCTGTCGGCGCAGGTGGTGGCCTTCGTGCAGGAGTTGCGCTCGCAGGAGCTGTACAAGCGGCCCGGCGTGGCCGAGACCCTGGACTGGCTGCACGCCCTGCGCGCCCTGGGCGAGCAGGAGCTGGTCGCCGACGTGGTGGAGCGCACCCTGGGCGTGCTGCTCAAGTATCAGGACGACGTGCAGTCGGTGCGGGGCTCGGTGCCCGGCCTGATCGAGCAGGCGCGCATCAGCGCCTGAACTTCGTCCGGTGACCGGCGCGCCGCACCTGCCGCGCTCGGCCCTGCTGTTCGCGCGCGTGCTGCGCGGCCTGGGCCTGAGCGTCGCCGCCGACGACGTGACCGCCTTCCTGCAGTCGATGCAGGCGGTCGGCGTCCGCTCGCGCGAGGACCTGCGCGCCGCCGCCCGCAGCCTGTTCACCACCAGCGTCAACCAGCACGAGCGCTTCGACCGCGCCTTCGACCGCTTCTGGAGCCACCGGCGGCTGCCCGACCGGGAGGGGTTGCCGCCGCCGCAGGTGGAGCTGGAGCGGACGGTAATCGGCGAGGCTGCCACCGCCACGGACGGTACCGAGGAGTCGGAGAGTTCCGACCGGACCCTGACCTGGTCGGCCACGGAGCGCCTGCGGCGCAAGGACTTCGGCGCCATGGACGATGCCGAGCTGCAGGTGATGTACGATTTGATAGACACGATACGGGTCGAGTTGCCGCTGCGAGCGGCGCGGCGCACGCGCCCGGCGCACCGCGGCCATCTGATCGACATGCGCGGCTCCCTGCGGGGCGGCCTGCGTTCGGGCGGCGAGCTCACCCGGCTTCGCTGGCGCCGCCGCAAGCGCCGCCCGCGCCGCCTGATCCTGATCTGCGACATCTCCGGCTCCATGGAGCGCTACAGCGGGGCGCTGCTGGCCTTCGTGCATGCCGCCGCGCGCGGGCTGCAACGCGGCGAGGCGTTCGTGTTCGGCACGCGGCTGTCGCGCATCACCCGCCTGCTGACCGGCCGCCGCATCACCGACGCGCTGCGCACGGTGTCGGATCGCGTGCTGGACTGGGGCGGCGGCACCCGCATCGGCGAGGTCCTGCACGACTTCAACTACCGCTGGGCGCGGCGCGTGCTCTCGGAGCGGGCCGTGGTGGTCCTGATCTCCGACGGCTGGGACCGCGGCGACGCGGCGCTGCTGCGCACGGAGATAGACCGGCTGCAGCGCAGTTGCGGGCAGTTGATCTGGCTCAACCCGCTGGCCGGCTCGCCGGGCTTCGAGCCGCGCACGCGCGGCCTGCAGGCGGCGCTGCCGTTCGTGGACCTGCACCTGCCGGCGCACAACCTGGAGGCGCTGGAACGATTCGGCGCCATGCTGCGGGCGATGAACACCGCCTGAGACGGCGGGCTGAGACGGCGGGCTGACGTGATAGCGTGGCGACCATGACGGTCGCCGTGGTGGGGGCGGGGGTGTTCGGGTCCGCCGCCGCTCTGGAGCTTGCCCGGCGCGGCCACCGGGTCACGCTGTTCGACGCCGAGGCGGTGCCGGCGCCGCGCGCCGCCTCCACCGACGTGTCGAAGGCGATACGCCGCGTCTGGTACACCGGGGACAAGGCAGGCTACGTGGACCTGGTCGAGCGCTCCGCGGATCGATGGCACGCGTGGGAGCGGGAGACCGGCCGTCACGTGCTGCACCGCACCGGACACCTGAGCATTCTCCGCGAGGCCGGTCCCGGGTCGCCGATGTATGAAAGCGTGCACCTGTTGCGCGGCCGGGGCGCGGTCGAAGTGCAGGAGTTGGGCACGGCGGCCCTGCGCCGGCGCTTCCCGCAGTTCACGGTCGCCGACGACGAGGTGGGCGTGTACGACCCGTGGGGCGGCTACCTGGAGAGTGCCGCCGCCGTGCGGATGATCATGGATCTGGCGGACGACGCGGGCGTGACGGTACGGGAGCGCACGCCGGTCGCCGCCGTGGAGGAGCGAACCGGGGCGGTGACGGTGCGCGCCGACGACGCAGAGCAGGCGTTCGATCGCGTGGTCCTCGCCGCCGGCGCCTGGATCGGGCGGCTGCTGCCGGAGCTTGGCCGGCCGCTGACGGTCACGCTCCAGGAGATGCTGCTGCTGCCCGCCCCGGATTCCGTGTCGTTCTCGTACCCGCGGATGCCGACCTGGGGTGCCGAGCCGGGCGGGGAGGAGTGGTACGGCTTCCCACTGCTGCGCGACGGTTCCGTGAAGGTGGCCCGCGATCGGCTCGGGCCCACGGTCGATGCCGACGTGGATCGCGCCGGCACGGCGGCGTTCGCGGCCGATGCGGAGGAGATGCTGCGGCGGCGCATCCCGGCGCTGGCGGGTGCGGCGGGAGCGTGCGGCCGGAGCTGCCTGTACACCATGACGCCGGACGCGCACTTCCTCGTCGACCGGGTGCCGGGCACCGAGCGCCTGGTGGTGGCCGGCGCCGGCAGCGGCCACGCCTTCAAGTTCGGCGGGGTGTTCGGGCCGCTGGTCGCCGACGTGGTCGAGGACCGCCCGGATCCGGCGGGAGCGCCGCTGCGCATCGGCGACCGGCCGGGCAGGTGGTCCGATGTCTGAGCGTTACCAGGCGCTCCTGACCCGCTGGACGAACGGTAGCGTGGCCCTTCGATCGTTACAAGGTATGCAAGGTAGGCACCGATGAAGGCCCCCGAGACTGAACCAATCGACCCGAAAGCCGTCTTCCGGTCCCTGCCGCCATCGATGAGGCTCACGGCGCTGGTCGGCGGGGTCCTGAGTCCGCTGGCCTACGGCATCGCCGAGCTGGCGCGCATACTGCACGTGGCGGGGCTCAAGGCCGGCGGCCGCAACGTCACGGCAAAGCTGGTGACGAAGGCCGCCGGCGAATTGGAACGGCGAGGGATCGCCAGCCGCTCCGGTCTCGAATCGCGGATCATGACGATCGAGCCGCAGTGGACGACGTGGCTGACCAGGGAAGCGCACCGCCTCGACCTGCTGGAGCCGATCCGGGAAGCCCACGACAAGGCCGTCCCGTCGTACTACGGATACGGTCGACCGGGTTCCGACGCGATGAAGCTGCGATGCGCCGCCGTTGCGGGGCGATTCGATCTCTTGCCCAAGCAGGTCGCGGCCTCGGACTGGGGCTTCCTGGCGCAGCCGGGCGCGGACGGGCTGCTCGACACCCTGCCCGAGCAACACCGGGACGCCGCCCTCAGAGGCTGTCTGAACGAGGTGATCCACCGCGCCGCCCCGCCGGAACCCGTGGCAATCGCGTGCCGGGAGACCGGCTCCGCCCCGGAACGCTATGCGGTCGACGTAGCCTTCATCCGCATCCTGCAGGGGCGGCTGGACGATGCACTCGCCGTCTTCGACGAACTTCCGTCACCGATACGGGACGGCAAACGGGTGCGCACCGACCGCGCCGCCGTGCAGGCCCTGACCGCAACCCTGCGCGGCGACGACGAGTCCGCGCTCCGCGCTATCGAGACGGCTATCGCCGCCGAGCGAGCCGGCAACCGGCGCCGCACCACGGTGCCCGACTCGATGCCGTTCACGCTGTCGCTGTTGTCCCTCGTCCGTGCGGACGAGCCGGCGCACCGCGCCCTGCTCGCAGACGTCCTGAACGCCCGGCGAAAGCAGGGCGAGACCTCGGCGGCGCTCGACGCCGTCGCGTCGGCCGCGGAGCTCCGCGCCGGCACGGCGCCCCGCAGGCCGATCGACGTCGCGGGCGACATTCGCGGCTTGCTGCACGGTTGGGTTTTCTGCTGGGCGCAGCGCGTCATCAGCCCGTACGTGCGGCCTGAATCCCGGTACGAGTTCGGCCGCTACGTGGACCGGCTGTCCGCGTACGGGTTGCGCTGGGCGTTGGCCGAGTGTCTGGCGATCATCGGCGACGCCGGCTCGGCACTGAACCCTCGCGTCGGTCAGGCACCGGCGACAGCAGGCAAACAAGCTGCGGCGATACACCGGGACCTTGGCACGCAGACGCTGGTCGCGGTAGTGCCGGCGTTCGCGACGTGGGAGTTCCCGCTACGAGCGCTGGAGCGATTCGCGGTCGAGGTCCGCGGCAAGGCGGCCAAGGCAGGCAGGAACGCCGACGGTCGACTGATCTGGGAGCTGGCGCGCGGCGAGAACTCCGTCACCGTGACGCCGCGAGAGCAGCGCCGCTCCAAGAACGGCGGCTGGTCACGGGGAGGCGCCCGGTCGCTGCAGTGGATCGTCGACTCGGCCGGCGCACGCAACGTGCTGCTGGCGCAGGATCACGCCGTCGCGCAGGTGATCAAGAGCGAGCGGTTCGGTCTGCAAACGGTCGCCGATGAACGCTTGACGAAGGTGATCCTGTTCGAGCTCGCAGGGCATCCGCACGTCTTCAACGCGGCCGGGGATTCCGTCGAGGTCGTCCGTGCCGAGCCGGAGTTGGTCATCGAACAGAACGACGGCGACGTGCGCGCCGCCCTCAGCCCCGACGAGTGGGACGACGATCGCTTTCTGGTGCGGATGGTGGGCAAGCGGCGATGCGAGGTGATGCGGCTCACGCCCGATCACCGCCACGTGCGGAAGATCATCCCGAAGGGGGGCTTGACGCTGCCGGCCGAGGCCGGCCCCCGGCTCCTGGAGGCTGCGTCCGCGCTCGTGCCCGTGATGCGCATCCATGGAGGGGTCGACGGCAGCGCCAGCTCGGCGCGCCTCATCGAGGCGGACGCACGGCCGCGGGTGCGGTTGGAGCCGTACGGGGCCGGGCTTGCCGCTTCGGTCGTGGTCGAGCCGCTCCCCGGGGCCGGGAGCTTCTTCGCGCCGGGCGCGGGCGGGGCGCTGGTTTTCGGCCAGCAGGCCGGCGAACCCGTGCAGGCGCGGCGCGACCTCGCCGCCGAACGGACCGCCGCCGAGCGGCTTTCGGCAGCCTGTCCGCGGCTCGCCGGCACCGACGCGGCGCCGTGGTCGGTGGAGGTGTCCGACGCCGCCGGCGCGCTGGAGTTGCTGGAGCAGATCGAAGCGGCCGGCGCGCGCTGCCTGTGGCCGCAGGGCGAGCGGTTCAAGATCGTCGGGCGCGGCCGAACCCGCGAGTTCCGGTTACAGATCAAGACCGCCGACGATTGGGTGCAGGCTTCCGGCCAGCTCAGGATCGACGAGCGCCGCGCGCTCAACCTGAAGCAGTTGTTCGCGCTGCTGGACGCCAATCCGGGCTCGCGGTTCCTGGAGCTGGCGCAGGGCGAGTTCCTCTCGCTGACGGCGTCGTTCCGCCGCCGGTTGGACGATCTGCGCAGCGTGTCGTCGCCGGCGGCACGCGGCGCCCAGCGCCTGCATCCCCTTGCGGTGCTCGTCCTCGACGAGTGGATCGAACGGACCCGGCTCGACGCCGACGCGGCATGGCGCGCAGGGCGCCAGCGGCTGCGCGACGCGCAGGCGTCCGAACCGGAGGTTCCGAGCACGCTGCAGGCGGAGTTGCGCCCCTACCAGCAGGAGGGGTTCCGCTGGTTGTCGCGCCTGAGCCGCTGGGGCGCCGGCGCCTGCCTGGCCGACGACATGGGGCTCGGCAAGACCGTGCAGGCGCTGGCGCTGCTTCTGGAGCGCGCTCCGGACGGACCGGCGCTGGTGGTCGCGCCGACCTCGGTCGCCGCCAACTGGATCGATGAGGCGCGCCGCTTCGCGCCGACGCTGAACGTGCGCGCCTGCATCGGCGGAGCGGACGCCCGCGCTGCCATGCTCGAAGACCTCGGCCCGTTCGACCTGGTCGTCACCACCTACGCGCTGCTGCACATCGACGTCGAGCGGCTCCGCGGCATCGCCTGGCACAGCGCCGTGCTCGACGAGGCGCAGGCGATCAAGAACCCGGCCGCCAAGCGCTCGCGCGCCGCCCGTGCCCTGAACGCCGGCTTTCGCATGGTCACCACCGGGACGCCGATCCAGAACAACCTGACCGACCTGTACGCGCTGTTCAGCTTCATCAACCCCGGCATGCTCGGTTCGCTCCCACAGTTTCGGCGCACCTTCGCCGCGCCGATCGAGACGGAGGCGAGCGGCCTGGCGCGGGCGCGATTGCGGCGCATGGTGGCGCCGTTCGTGCTGCGCAGGCTGAAGGCGGAGGTGCTGGAAGATCTGCCGCCGCGCACGGAGATCACGCTGCACGTGGAGATGTCCCCGGCCGAGGCGTCGTTCTACGAGGCGCTGCGCCGCCGGGCGGTGGAGGACCTGGAGGCGCTGCGCGCCGAAGGCCCCGGCGACGACGACGGACGGATGCTGATGCTGGCCCACCTGACACGCCTGCGCCGCGCGTGCTGCAACCCCGCGCTGGTGAATCCGGCCGACGCGCCGTCCAGCTCCAAGCTGGCGATGTTCGCCGAGACGCTCGACGAGCTGCTCGCCAACCGCCACAAGGTGCTGGTGTTCTCGCAATTCGTCGGACACCTGAAGCTGATCGAAGCGTACCTGAAGGAGGCGGGCATCAGCTATCAGTACCTGGACGGCAGTACCTCCGGCGGCGTGCGCCGCGAACGGATCGCGGCATTCCAGGCCGGGCAGGGGGAGGTTTTCCTGATCTCCCTGACGGCAGGCGGCTTCGGCTTGAACCTGACCGCCGCCGACTACGTGATGCACATGGATCCCTGGTGGAATCCCGCCGTCGAGGATCAGGCGTCGGACCGCGCCCACCGCATCGGCCAGACCCGCCCGGTGACCATCTACCGCCTGGTCACCAAGGGGACCATAGAGGAGCAGATCGTCGACCTGCATCACGGCAAGCGCGAGCTCGCCGATCGCCTGCTGGAAACCGGCGGTGCGGCTGCGCGGCTGGACCCGGCCGAGCTGCTGGCGCTGCTGCGGCAGCCGCTCTCATGATCGCGCTGGCGTCCGAGCGGTACGTGGCGCTCCTGCGCGGCATCAACGTGGGCGGCAAGAACCTCATCGGCAAGGACGACCTGCGCCGGTGCTTCGAGGACCTGGGTTTCGAGCGGGTGCGCACCTACATCCAGAGCGGCAACGTCCTGTTTCGTACCGCGGCGGCGGAGGTCGACGAGCTCAACGCGCGGGTGGAGCAGGGGCTTTCCGACCGCTTCGCATATGCCGCGCGCTCCGTCGTTCTTTCGCGTGCGGGCTATGCGACCGCGCTCGGCGCCGCGCCGTCAACGTGGGGGGAGGCCGCGGATTGCCGGCACAACGCGCTGTTCACCCTGTCCGGCGTGACGGCCGCGGAGGTGCTGGCCGGCCTGCCGCCGGCCAAACCGGACATCGACACGATCACCGCGGGGCCGGGCGTCGTGTTCTGGTCGGCGCCGAAGGACCGCATCACGCGCTCGGCGTTCATGAAGGTGCCGACCCTTCCCGTCTACCGGCAGGTGACGATCCGCAACCACAACACGGTCCACAGGCTCGCCGCCCTGCTGGACGAGATGTAGCGGTGTGAAGAACTACGAGCACGAGAACGCCACCCGCTACCGGAGCGTGGCGGGCCGGGTCGTCGATACGAGGGCGGCGGCGAAAGACGGGAACTCGGACTGCGAGGACTTCTCGTCACGCGGCTTCCTGGTGGAAGCGATCCTCCGTCTCCGCTTCGACCGGGAGCGGCCCACGGCGCTGGAGCTGGGAACGGGGGTTGGCCCGGGTGCCCTGTTCCTGGCCGCTCACGGGTTCGGAGTCCACGCGATGGACCTGATCCCGGAAGCGATCGCGCAAGCCCGACGCACCGCGTCGGAGCGCGGCCTCGACGTGACCTTCGAGGTCATGGACGTCACGCGCATCCCGCACGACGGGCCTTCGTACGACCTGATCGTCGACAGCTACTGCCTGCAGGGCATCGCGCTCGACGCCGACCGGGAGGCGGTGTTCCGCGCCGTAAAGGCCCGGCTCGCCCCCCGCGGTTACTACCTGGTCAGCACCGCGATGTACGAAGCCCACCGCCACCACCCCGAACGTCACGTGGTGGACCGTGCGACGGGCCGGAGGTTCGACGGCTTCGACGAGCACTGCCTGTACGACCCGGACACCGATCTCTGCTACTGGCCGTACGACGGCGAGGCGGAGATCGACGGCGCCATCACCGCCGGCGGCGCGCGCTTCTTCCCGGCCCGCCGCTATCGTAACGGTCCGCGCCTGCGGAAGGAGGTCGAGTCCTACGGCTTCGACGTGCTCCTTCAGACCGGCGAGTGGGGCGAGCACCTCGTCGCCGTCCACCGCGGCAGCGAGACTGGCCTGCACCTCCGCAGTTCCATGCGCCGCCACGTCCTGGACGTTACGGTTCAGGAGGTCAAGAGTCGTAACGCGTGCCGAGACCAGAAGGAACTCCTCGACTTGATCGACGAAGAGGTCGCCGCCTCGCGTGCGGATCGTTCTTGATTACTCCAGGCAGCGGCGCCGTTCCAGGTCGTAGCGCTTCCACGCCGGCACGTGGGCGGTCATCAGCGCCTTGAACAAGCGCCCGTGGTTGGGCACGCGCAGGTGCAGCAACTCGTGGGCGATGACGAAATCCTGGAAGCCCGGTTGCTGGTCGGCCAGATCGGCAGCCAGCGTGACGATCCCCAGCGTGGAGCAGGAGCCCCACTTGCGCGTCATGGTCCGAATGCGCACCTCACGTGGCTGCACGTCGAGACGCCGTGTCCAGTCGTCGATACGGCGTCTCATGGCCGCATGTCGGGGCGCAGGGTTCATCGTCTATCCGGCTCACCAGCGCCCAGAAATGTGCTCGATCACTGCGACCAAAGGCGGGCTTGCCACGCCCATCCGCCGGAGGTACCTTCGCCCGAAAGGTCCCCCCTCGATGAAAAGAGCACCATGGGTACTTTCTCCGGCAACGGAGTAGTCGAGGGGGTCACTTACTCGTTGCTCTGATCATCGTCACCGGGACTCACCAGTAGCGCCAGAACGTGCTGGACCACCTCCCCGCGCTCATTCTTGTGCAGCTCCAGCAGTGGCTTGTAGAGCGCGGCACGCAGATGGCGCATCTCTTCCGCGTTCACGGCGGCGTTGGGAAACCGTTCCATCAGAGTCTCCGCCTCCCGCGCCAATGCCATCGCCCGCTTCTCGCCCACGCTGAAGCTGTCCTTGAGCATCCAGTAGACGGCGAACGCGCGCGGCGACAGACCGCTCTGCCGTGCCGCGCGCAACACATCCTCCCGTTCGCGAACGAGCTTCTCGATCTCATCCATGGCATCGTCGCCGCTGGTCTGACGGGTCTCCAGTTCGGTCAGAACCCGCTCGGCGCGCTCCCTGATCGGCCGAAGCACCGGCGCCGTGTCCGGTGAGGTGTCGATCTCCTGGCGCAGCCCGCGCACCAGGTTGAAGACCTTCGCCTCGTAGGGGCCGGGCGCCTCACGCCGCGTCTGCACGGTGCCGGTGTCGAAGGTGACTCCTGCCGTCAGCCGTCCGATCCCCTCCTGGCGCGCGCTTTCCTGCACCAGCCGGCGCGTCTTGTGGGCGAGGTCGGCCACGAATCCGATCCGATCCGCGTACTCGTTCCGCATCGCGGCGTACCACTGGGCCAGGCGCCGGAAGGTCGCGACGTGATCCCGCAACGTGGGGTCGGGAGAGACGATCTCCCACAGCGCTTCGAGTTCCTTGAATTCCTCCAGGAAGATCATGCGCGCCTGCGGATCGAGAAACCGTCCGTAGACCACCTCTTCGAGCGCTGCGTCGTCCATCTCGCCAGCACCCGGGTAGTCGCAGTCGGCCCGTTCGATGCGGTCGATGAGTTCTGCCCGCAGCAGGTCGATGTCTTCGATAGCTCCGCTCACGTCGGCGGCATCGAACTGCAGCGCCTTCTTCAGCTCACGCAGCACCCCGACGAAGTCCACGATGAGGCCCACGCGCTTGCGGATGCCTTCCGCATCCACGTACGGCCGGTTCACACGCGCGATCGCTTGCAGCAGCACGTGGTCGCGCATCGGCTTGTCGAGGTACAGGCAGTACAGAAGTGGCGCGTCGAAACCCGTCAGCAGCTTGTCGGTGACGATCAGGATCCTGGGGTCGCGGTCGGCGCGCTTGAAGTCCACCAGGACATCAGCCTCGCGCTCGGTCGAGAGTTGATGCTGCGCGACGAGAGGGCGTTCCACCGGGTCGTTCGGGTTGTCGGTATAGACCGCCTTGGTCCACTCGGCGGGAAGCAGCTCATCAAGCGCCCGTTTGTAGCGGGCGCATGCCTCCCGGTTGACCCCGACCACGAACGCATTGTAGCCGAGCGGATCCACGCTCTCGCGGAAGTGTTCGGCGACGAATGCGGCCACGTTGCGGATACGGTCGTCGGCGGTCAGGAAGGTGCGCAGGTGCACCGCGCGGTCGAGCACCCGGTTGAGCTCCTCCACGTCGGTCACCCCCTCCGCGTCGGCCGCGGTGAGGAACTCGCGGTCGAGCTGCTCGACCGGCACCGTCATGTCGCTCGGCGCCAACGTGTGGCGGATCGGCAGCGTGGTCTCGTCGTCTATGGATTCCGCGATGGAGTACTTGTGGAGGTAGCCCGGCTCGTCCTCCGTGCCGAAGATCTTGAAGGTCCCCTGGCCGTAGGCGGTCCTGGCGATCGGCGTGCCGGTGAAGCCGATGATCGTCGCGGAGGGGAGGGCGGCCATCAGGTAGGTGCCGAGGTCCTTGGCGACCGACCGGTGCGCCTCGTCGATGAACACGTAGACGTTGTCGCGGGTGTTGGCGTCCCTCTCGATGTCCTGGAACTTGTGGATCATCGACAGGATCAGGCCGCGCTTGTCCGCTTCGAGCAGGTCCCGCAGCTCCTCCTTGTTGCACGCGCGCCATACCGGGATGTCCTGCTGCTGCATCTCGCCGAGCAGCCGCTCGACCCACTTCTTGAGCTGTCCTTCCAGCTCGGTGCGGTCCACCACCACCAGCACCGTGGAATTGCGGAACTCCTGCTTGCGCTCAAGGATCAGCCGGGCGGCGGTGAGCAGCGTGAAGGTCTTGCCGGAGCCCTGCGTGTGCCAGATCAGCCCGCGGCGCCTAGTCGGTTCGGCGCAGCGCTCGACGATGAGGTCGATGGCGTGGCGCTGGTGCTGGCGCAGCACGGACTTCCGCGTCTCGCCGTCCTCGACGTAGAACAGGATCCAATCGCGCAGGGTGCGCAGGAAGTCGGTCGGTTCGAAGAACGACTGCACCGCAAAGCGATAGGTTTCCTCGCGTCGTTCCTTCCAGCGCGCCATGAAGCGTCGCGAGGTGTTCCAGGTCACCCCGTACCAGTAGTCCAGGACGTGGGTGACGTTGAAGATCTGCGGGGCGGCCAGCAGCTCGGGTGTCTCGGCCTCGTAGCGCCGCAACTGCGAGAGCCCGCGCTCGATGGCGCCGGAGTCCTTCGGGTTCTTGTGCTCGACGATCGCCACCGGCACCCCGTTGATCAAGAACATCACGTCGGCGCGGTTGCCCTTGCGAGCCGGCGGCTTGAGCCGCCACTCCCACGCCACGTGCAGGGTGTTGGCCGCCGGCGCGTCGAAATCGATCAGGCGGACGTGCCGGTGCCGTGCCTCCGCCTCGTCGTACCATTGCCGCTCGCCGCGCAGCCAGGCGAGCATCTCTCGATTGCCTTCGATCGTGGGAGGAATCGCCTCGATCGTCTCGATCGCGGAACGGACGGCGTCCTCGGTCATCCACGGATTGAACCGCTGGAGGGAAGCTTCGAGCTCGCCGCGGAACAGCGTTCCCGCCGGGCTGCCCCGCATGTCCAGCGCCGTCTTCGGAGATAGGGGAGTCCACCCGATTTCCTCCGCATGCCGGATCATGGGGAACTGCACCACATGTGCTTCGATCATCTTCAGCTACTCACGATCGAGACTCGTCGGTCGCCCAATCGACCCCATGCAGTCTCACCATCAGCCCCGGAATGAGCCGGAATGAGCCGGAATAGGCCGGAATGAGCCGCGGCGGGGGTGTTACCGGCGGTTCCAACGTGCCCCCCGGCCATGTCCGGTGAGCGCGATCAATCCCCGCTCCTTCAGTGCGGCCAGATCCTCGCGCAGTTGCCGCTCATTGATATGCGCCGATAGCCGAGCGTAGATATCGCGCAACGCCATGGCTCGCCCCTCCTGGTCGAGCACAGCAAGAATCGCTTCTCTTCGTTCCTCCGGACCAACTCCGACGTTACGCCCTTCCGGTACGAATCTATTGTGGCGGAACCGAACGGTTACCGTTCCGCCTCTGTCCTCGATCTCGACAGGCGGGAGATTCGCCGCATTGACGGCTGCAGCCATCTTGAGCGTGCCGCTGCCCCACTCCTCGATGACGCCACGCCGGTGGAACGTGTGCGCAATCAGCGGATTCCACGGACGCGACTCGTGCGGCTGGAAGAGCATCTCGGGGGTCAGACCGAAGTGGAGCGCCCCGGCGGAAGTCACTTCCAGACGGTCGTCGTACACGGCAAGGCCGATCGAGCCGCCGCCGATCGCGTAGTCGCGATGGCACAGCGCATTCGCCAAGGCCTCGCGTGTGGCCGCCGGCGGATAGAGCGGCTCGTCGATCCGTTCGAACCGGTCCGGCTCGAACCGCGCGGCGATCGGCAGCGTCTCTCGCAGAAAACGTTGCGCGGCAGCGAACAGCACGAAGGCGTTGCCGTTGAACTGCCGATTGTCCAGAAACTCCATCTTGTCGACGCCGCGGAAGCGGGCGACGCGCAGCAGGCACTGCGGCATCTCGAACTCCAGACGCGCGGCGTCGCCGAACAGGACCGGCGCCGCCCGCAGCAGCACTCCGTCGCGCAGCAGTCCGAGTCCTCGCAGCATGTCGGCCGGCTCCCTGCTGAGCGGCTCCGCCAGACGGCCCTGCCGCACGGCCTCGGCCACCGTGCTCCGAATCTCCGGCGCGTCGAGGGCGTCGACCGACCAACCGGCGGCGGGTTGGTTCTCCCATCGCTCCTCGCTGTGCATGCGCTCTAGCAGCATTCGCTGGTATTCTTCCGCAGACATGGCCACGGTGGTGTTCCCGACGCGGCGGTAGGCGACTCCCCGGAATGTATACGGCTTCGCCGATCCGTGGCTTGCGCGCACCACGATGACGTCGCGTCCGCCAGCGACGGGAACACGTTCGACCGTTGGGAATGTCGCCGGCTCGATCCGGCGCAATTCGCCGCTCAACCGTTCCACGGTGCTCCCGCTCACCTGCTGGCCGACCACGGCGCCCTGCGGCGTCACGCCGATCAGCACCTGTCCGCCGCTCTGGTTCAGGAACGCGCAGACGGTCATCGCAGCCTCCCGGCGAGCTCCGGTGGTAGCCTTGCACTCCAGCACTTCCGACTCGCCCGATGCCACCAGTGCCGCGATCTGGTCACGTGTCATGGACGCCCTCTTTGAGCATACGCGATGCTATGCACCGGTTCCTCCTTCAGCCTCCCGTCGCCATCGAGTACCTGCCGAAAACCTCTCGATACCAGATCTCCAGGTCGAAAAACGGGACTCTCTCCCACGATCAGCTTGTGCAGCAACGCATTGAACAGTTGGAGGACTACCTCTCGTTTCCTGCGGTGCAGGTCGATCTTGCGGTCGATGGCGTGGAGCACGAGGACGATCTCGTTCTGCTCGATGAGGGTCGGCGGCACCGGTATCGGCAAACTCTCGATTGCTGCAGCACGCGGTGCCACGCGTGGCGGCCTACCAACTCGCCGCCACGCCTCGGTTCCTTGAGCCTGAGGATCTGGAGAAGGTAATCGCCGCTTGCAGCGATCAGGATGCAGTGGGGGCCAGGGATCGGGCGGTCGTCCTGCTGCTCGCTCGGCTGGGCCTGCGCGCCAGCGAGGTCGCTGAGCTGACCTTCGATGCCATCGACTGGCAGAACGGCCGCATCGCCGTGTGCGGCAAGACTCGGCGCCAAGACTGGCTGCCGCTGCCGCAGGAGGTCGGCGACGCCATCGTCACCTATCTGCGCCGCGGACGACCGTCGTTGCCGGTGCCGCAGGTGTTCATCTCGGCTCTGGCGCCGCGCCGCCCGATGACTCGGAGCGCCGTTTCCGGCGTGGTGTGCCAAGCTCTTCGCCAGGCGGGAGTCAAGGCGCCTCACCACGGTGCCCATCTGCTGCGCCATTCGGCGGCCACCGCCATGCTGCGCAACGGGGTGTCGTTGGCCGGCATCGGCAGCGTTCTCAGGCACCGCTCCCCGAAGACGACCGCCCACTACGCCAAGATCGACTTCGACCTGCTGGGCGAGATCTCCCAGCCGTGGCCGGGGGTGCGCTCATGCTGAGCGCCCACGTAGATCGCTATCTGGCACTGCGACGAACCCTCGGCTACCAGCTCCACAACACAGGGCGCAATCTGCAGGCATTCGCAGCGTTCGCCAGCGACCAGGGTGACACCCATATCCGCGCCGCCACCGCCGTGCAGTGGGCGGCGCAGGCGCCCTCATCGCACGCGCGCTCTGTTCGACTTCGCGATGTCGTCCTGTTGGCTCGCTTCCTGCACGCCGAGGACACCACCCACGAGCTGCCTCCAGCCGATTACTTCCAGGTCCGTGTGGTCCGCCAGCCACCCTACATCTACACGCCTGCCGAGATCGGCCAACTGCTGGCGGCGGCGCATCGCCTGCCATGCACCTACCCGTTGCGACGATCCGTCTATGCGACGCTGATCGGACTCATCGCCGCCACCGGCCTGCGGGTCTCGGAGGCGCTCGACCTGCGTTTCGACGATCTGCTGCCCAACGCTGTCTTGCGCATCCGCCGAACCAAGTTCGCCAAGAGCCGGCTGGTGCCGTTGCATGCGACAGCGGTCGAGGCGCTGACGGCGTACCTGCAGGAGCGACAGAGCGTCGCCATCGCCGACGATCATCTGTTCGTGTCGGCGCACCACCGGCGCATCCCGACACCGCGGGCCAGCACCACCTTCCAGCGAGTGGTCCGGCTCGCAGGCATCGCTGTTGGCCGCCAGCGCCGCCCGCGGCTGGCGGACCTGCGCCACACCTTTGCCACCAGATCCCTGCAACGCTGCGCGGTGCGGCGCGAGTCGGTGGCGCGCCACCTGGTCGCGCTGTCCACCTATCTCGGGCACACCAGCGTCGTGCACACCTACTGGTATCTGGAGGCCACCCCGGACTTGATGGCCGACATCGCCACGGCGGGCGAGAACCTGGTTGCCGGGAGGCTGGCATGACTCCCATCGCACCCCTGATCTGCGACTTCCTGCGCGACTACCTTCCCGTCGAGCGCGGCTACAGCCCGCATACCTGCGAGAGCTACGCCTATGCGTTTCGCCTGTTGTTCACCTTCGCCGCCGAACGGCTCGGCATCAGACCGTCGGAGCTTCACCTCGAACACATCGACGCCCAGCTCATCGTGGCTTTCCTGGGCCACATCGAGATGCAGCGAGGCGCCGGCGCCGCTACCCGCAACGCCCGCCTGGCGGCAGTGAAAGCCTTCATGCGCTACGTCGAGTTCCGCCATCCGGCTGCGCTGGAGCAAGCCAGGCAGATCCTCGCCATCCCCGCCAAGCGCCATGACCAGCCGCTCGTCCGTCACCTGAGCATGGAGGAGATCAACGCGATTCTGGACGCTCCGGATATCACCACCCGAGCAGGCATCCGCGACCGCGCCATGCTCCATCTGTGCTTCGCTGCTGCTTTGCGCGTGTCCGAACTGGTGACGGCGCAGGTGGCAGACCTGTCGCTGCGCGGAACCGCAAGCCTGCGTGTCCAGGGCAAGGGCCGCCGTGAGCGCTGTCTGCCGCTGTGGAAACAAACCGCCGCCGATCTACGCGCATGGCTCGCCGTGCGCGGTCAGACGTCGGTGCCGGAGCTGTTTCTCAACGCTACCGACACGCCGATGGGGCGTGCCGGGTTCAAGTACCTCCTGGGCAAGCACGTGCGCGCTGCCGCCACGGATTGTCTCTCGCTGGCCGGACGCGCGATCTCGCCTCACCAGCTACGCCATAGCTGCGCCCTCATCATGCTCCAGGCTACCGGCGATATCCGCAAAGTGGCCCTGTGGCTGGGCCACGCCGACGTGCGCACCACCGAGGCCTACCTGCGCGTGGACTCCACCGAAAAGCTCCAGGCCGTCGAAGCCGTCCTACCGCCGGAACTCCGCCGCGGTCGTTTCAAGGCCCCTGACGCCCTTATCGCCATGCTCCTGGACTCGGGATGATGTGAAGTGTTCTTGGACTCAATTTCCTCTTCTGCCATGACTTGCGTTGCGCTGCTTCGCATAATCCCGGACTTCACATAACAATCTCAGGTTTTCGGGATCGGCGCCGCCGCCCAGCGCATGCGGCAGGATGTGATCTATCTCGATCATATATCGTGAGTTGCAGCGACGTCCAGTCTCTCGATCGACATAGCTGCAGCGCCCGCCGTCGCGCTGCCAGACCTGTCGTTTCACCGCTGCCGGGATCGCGCGGCCCGAAGTGCGCGGCTTCGCTGTCGGAGTGGCGGCGCCGGTCCGTTTCCGCCGCACAGCGGGTTGGCGGTCTGTCGCTTGCTGCCGGCTCGGTTGGGGCATCCGCTCCTCGGTCGACTCCGCTGTCGGAGTGGTGCCGGCGGGAGTCGCCGCGTGCTGCACCGGCGCGGAGGTCGATGCCGGTTGACGCGTCGCCCCCAGGGTCCACTCCGCTGTCGGAGCCGTCTGGGCGTGGATCGCGGCGTCCTGCACCGCCGAAGCGTGACCGCGTTCCCGGGCGGGCTGTTCCTCCGACGCCGAAGCGGGCTTGGCGTCGCGCTCCGCCGGCCGGCTGCCGGTGCGCGCCCGGCGGGGCGGCCGGCTCGGGTCGTGGCGGTCGAGCGCCTCCTGCACGATCCGGCCCACGAGCTGCCCCACCGTCATGCGCGGGTCCACATGCGAGAGCAACCCGCGGAGCTGCTCCAGCCCCTGGTGGCAGTCGGCGTCGATGAGCGCCTTCAACTCGTAGCGGCCGTCGCCGAGCGGGCGCATCCGGTCGGCCGGCGTCGCCAGCTCCGGGTCCAGGTCGGCCAGCATGCGGCGGACCTGCCGCGCGCTCTTGCCGGCCGCGTCCTCCACCAGTTTCTGCCTTCCTGCTGCATCGAGCACGAGCGGCGGTGAAGCGGGAGGAACCGAGGCCCGGGGCGGCGTAGCATCGGCCGCAGGATCATCCGGCGCCGCAGACCCGGACGGCGCCGAGCCCGCCGGTACGGCCGGCACGGAAGCCGCCGCAGCGGCGTTCTCCGTCGCTAAGCCCGCCGGCGCGCGCGACGCGGTGCCGCAGATGGACCCGCGCCGCCGCTGCCGGTCGAAGGCCCACTGCAGCTCAGCGGCGGCGCTCAGCGTCAGCGACCCGTCGCGCAGCCGTTCGCGCGCGCCCGGCTGGTCGGCGCACAGCCGCACGGCGCCGATGCGCCGTGCCGCGGCAGGGTCGCTGTAGCCGAGCTCGCGCACCGCGTAGTCGAACAGGCTGGAGCAGCCACGCTGCAGGTAGAGCCGGCGGGCATCGATCTCGGCCAGGTGGTCGATGACGGCGCCCAGCAGGTGGCGTTCATGGCGGACCATGGTGCTGGTCTGACGCAGCAATTCGCGGTCGGAGAGGGCGCCGACGGTGGAGGTGACCGCCGGGCGGGCGGCGGCGTCAAGAGTGGCATTATCCATGGAGTAAATATACTCATGGTTTTCAGATAGACCTTATTTACCGGTCCGGGACGGGCAGTTGAATCTCGCGCAGCGGGCGCTGAAGGGGGTGCTGGTAAGCCGAACGGGCGCCCGAGCTTCCGGGAGGCCGGAAGGGGCCGTAGCGTGCGCTGGCGTGCCACCTCGCAGGAGCACATTGCCGTCAAGACCCTGCGGCACGATTTCTCGAATTTTTTCGCGCGCTCGCTGCCGAGCCGGTCTCAGAAGAATCAGGAACCCTCGGCCGCTATGCCGCCGACCGACCTCGTGCCGCCCACGCCCTCTGATCCGAGTTGCGGCGGTCCGATCAGTACTCCTCGATTCGGCCGCGATCGATGCCGAACAAGCCCTGCGGCCGGTGCGATGCGGCACCAACCGTGAGATCGGGACTCCGTTCTTGGTTATGATGACTTCGTCGCCGGTTCCGCGACCCGATTCATGAGATGCAGGCATTTTGCCTTGAGCTCGGAAGCCGATGACGATCTGTGCGCTTCCGTCTGCCTCAGCATGCATCCCTCGTGTCACGCCCCGAACTCGCGCTCCAGATCCTCCTGGGTCACGACGTTTCCGGTTTTGAAGTCCTCATCCGTCTCCCGGAATGCAGCGGTGTCTTCCGAGGCGGTATCTTCGTCGTCGGGCGGCGCGTCGGCGAGAGAACGAGCCACCGGGTCGTCGAGGTAGCGAAGGAATTGCAGGTACCTCTTGATCGCGGGTAGCTCGTCCTCGTGCATGCCGTCGATGAGATCCTTGAGTTCCTGCCTGCTGACGCTATTCTGTAGCGTGCTCAATGTACGCCCTCCCTCGCACCCCTCAGCGTCAACAACACACGCGCGCGCTGTCAATCGAGAGTCGATCGTGCGCTCCGAGCGTGGCGCAGCGCAATACAGCGGCCGGTTCCGGATGCCGATCACCTGAACGTGAGCGAGTATGGGCCGGCGCTGGAACGTGCGCACCGGGCGTCATTCGACCTCGGGGGAGTGGTCCGCGAGTACGTCGACGCGGTGATCGACCACCGGGTGATTCCGCTTCCCGACAGCAACCCCGCGATCGTGGAGATGTCCGGTCGCGCCCGGCTGCTACCTGACCCTGGAGCGGACGTGGCGGCCCGGCGACGTGGCCGAGCTCGACCTGGACCTGTCGCTGCGGTACTGGACCGGGGAGCGCGAATGCGCGGGCAAGGTCTCCGTGTATGCCGGCCCGCTGCTCATGGCTCTACGCGACGCCCCGGTCGCAGACGACCCGGACGCAGCCGAGCCGGCGCCGGATCTCGACTTCGCGCCGATCGACCCGGTCGAGCTCAGCCGCCGGGCGCCCGCGCCGGCCGTCCCGTCGGCGGCGGTGTCGCAGGCGCAGGCGGTATTGCACGCCGCACACGCCGGCCGTACGATCGTCCTCGAGGACTTCGGGACGGTGGGCACCGGCGGCGACCCGTATCGGAGCTGGCTGCCCGCACGCACCGGAGCCTCTGCTCCCTTCTCGCAGAGCAATCCCGGAAGAACCTGGCGGCCCTGAACGGCATGGCCCTGAACGAGATGGCACGGAACGAACGCATCAGAATCGCCCTCATCGGCACCGGCAAGCGCGGCCGCAGCGTCCGCCTGCCGGCGATCCGCATGATGTCCGACCGCTTCGAGCTGGCGGCCGTCTGCGACATGAACGAAGAGACCGTCCGCCGCGTCGCGGCCGAGTGCGGCGTCCCCGCCTACACGCGCGTGCAGGACCTGGTCGCGAACGAGCGGCTGGACGCCGCCGCGATCAGCACGCCGGGCGACTCCCACCACGCGATCGGCACCTATCTGGCCGAACGCGGCATCAGCATCATCGTGGAGACGCCCCTGGCGCAGACGCTGCCGCTCTGCGACGTCCTCATCGAGGCCGTCGAGCGCAGCGGGGTCAAGCTGGAGGTGGCCGAGCAGTACTGCCGCGACCCCCTGCACCTGATGAAGCGGCACATCGTGGAGCAGGGCCTGATCGGCGACGTGCTGCGCGTGTTCTGCCTGTTCCTGACCGACGGCTGCCATATCGTCAGCAGCCTGCGCATGTTCCTGGGCGATGCGGCCGCCACCCGCGTCGGCAGCGTGGCCATGAACAGCGCCATCCCGCGCGTGAACGCCAACGCCGTGCGCCGCTTCGACACGGAGGAGTGGAACCTGCAGACGATGGAGTTCTCGAACGGCGCCACCGCCGTGACCTCCTACTCGAACCTCTACCACGCGCAGGCGCTCGGCCGGAAGGCGAAGACCCTGTTCCAGATCGACGGCACCACCGGCTCCATCGTCGAGGACGACGTGCACCTGACCAGCCAGGAGCAGCGCCTCGACGGCGGCGGACGAGCCACCGCGTACCCGATCCGCACCGTGACCCGCGATGTCGGCGGCACGCAGGTGGTGGAGCGCCTGCAGATCGACACCGACCCGCCGGTGGTCTGGGAAAACCCGTGGCCGCACTACCGGACCGACGCCATGGGGCTGGCGATCGTCGAGGAGATGGACAGCCTGGCGCAGGCGGTGGCCGAAGACCGGCCCACGCGCTACGACGCGCACCGGGCGCGCGCCGACATCGAGATATCGATGGCCGCCGCGGAGTCGGGCAGGCCGGGCCGCGGCGCGGTGGAGTTGCCGCTGACCGCCGTGACCGACTATGAGGAGCAGCTCCACGCGAAGTTCGCCGGCGACCACGGATGCGACCCGTTCGACACGGAGCGCGTCGTCGACGTCTTCTTCCCCGAGCTGTAGCGGCCCGATGGCGACCCTCTCCGTCACGGAGCACCCGTCGTTCGTGTCGGTCGACGCCGCCGGCACCCGGATCGCCCGCTACAACCACGTCGGCTCCTGGAAGCCCTACGTGTGGCCGCTGATCGGGCCGTGCGGCAACGTCCTGCGCGGCGCCGGCGGCGACCATCCCCACCAGTGCGGTCTGTTCCTGGCCTACGGTGGCCACGACGACGGGCCCACCAACATCTTCTCCGACTGGGACGAGCCGCCGTACGGCCCGTGCGGGAAGATGCTCCACCAGGGGTTCGACGTGCTTGCCGGCGGCGCTGCCTGCGCGCGCATCGTGCAGCGGCTGCTGTACGTCGACGGCGGCGGCGCGCCGATCCTGACCGAGACGCGCGACCTGCGGTTCTTCGCCCTGGCCGGCGGCGAGTGCCTGATCGACTGGCGGACCACGGTGCCTGAGCCGTCCGAGCCGGGCGGCGGGCCGTTCGCGATCTCGGCGCGGGTGTGCGACGCGTTGCGCGCCCGCGACGGCGCACGCCGCGGCGCCGACGGGACGTGGCCGCTCATCGACGGCGGCGGCGTGATGGCCAGCGCCACCGGCCGGACCAGCCGCGGCGAGCGGTTCGCCGGCGAGCGCTGGATCGACTACTCCGGCACCTGCCCGGAAGGGCCGCAGGGGCTGGCGCTGTTCGACCACCCCGACAATGCCGGGTATCCGGGGGCGGCCGGCGCGTCCGGGTACGGCCCGATCCTGCTGTCCCATCACCACCCGGGCGCGGCCGGCGGCGCGGAGATGGCGACCTTCCGGTTCGGGGTCTACGTCCACCGCGGCGACGCGAGCGGCGGGGCGGTGGACGAACGCTACGAGCAGTTCTGCAGCAACGCGCCAGCGGAGGAACCAGCATGAGCAAGGGAAGCACCTGGCCGGTGGAGATCACGGAGACGCGCGACGGAGAGACCGGCGTGCTGATCCGGCAGATGACCGACGGGCCGGCGATGAGCCATAGCCTCTACTTCTCCAACCCGTCGTGGACCCCGGACGGCGGCGCGATGATCCTGACCTCGCACCGGTCGGGGGAGCCCAATCTGTTCAAGCTGGACGAGGCGGCCGGCCGCATGGTGCAGCTCACCGACGCGCACGGATTCGACGGCTTCGCGGCGTGTCCCTCCCGCGACGGAGAGCGGGTGTTCTACAACGTGGCAGGCGAGGTGCGCGCGGTGGACCTGCGGACGCTGGACGAATCGGTGTTGGCCTCCTTCCCCGGCGGCAGCCAGGTCGGCATGTGCAGCCTGTCGGCGGACGGCGGACGCTTGGTCACCGGGCTCTCCCGCGACGGCAGATCGGCGCTGGTGGCGATCGACACGGACGGGTCCGGCCACGCGGTGGTGTGCGAGCCGCCTCGCGACGTCGGCCACGCGATGGTCTGCCCCACCGACTGGGACCTCATCCTCTACACCAGCGACGTCAATCAGCGCATGTGGCTGGCGGCCGTGGGGCGGGGCGAGCTGGGGCCGCTGCACCGCCACGACAAGCGGGAGTGGATCACCCACGAGTCCTTCCTGGGCGCCTCCGACCAGGTGATCTTCGCGCGCTGGCCGTTCGCGCTGATGGCGATCGGCGTCCATGACGAGCAGGCGAGGGTGGTGGCCGACTTCAACGCCTGGCATCCGTCAGCCAACGCCGACGGCTCGCTGATCGTCTGCGACACCACCTGCCCGGACATCGGTCTTCGCCTGGTCGACCCGGCGACCGGCGACCACCGGCCGCTGTGCTATCCGCGCAGCTCAAACGGCGGCACGCAATGGGCGTTCACCGAACCGGCCGACGACGACACGGTTGAGGAGTCCACCTACGGGCCGCAGTTCGGCCACCCGCATCCGTCGTTCCATCCGGACGGGACGCGGGTGGTATACACGTCCGACCACACCGGCACCAGCCAGGTGTACGTGGTCGAGATCCCGGAAGCCCCGCTCAGTCCCAGGGCCTGAAGCCGATCAGGCGCTGCCCCAGCTCGGTCAGCTCGGCCCGCGGCTGGCGTTTCTCGCGGCCGCGCGGGTCGCCCTGCGGGTTGGCGATCGGCACGCGCTCCTGGTAGGCGTAGCGACGGGTCTGCAGCTCCTGGTCGTCCGGCGGGGTGGTGCTCATCGTGATGTACTGCGCCATCCGCGGCTTGTCGGAGGTGTTGTCGCCGTTGCCGTGCGGCAGCAGGCCGGTCCAGATCAGCAGGTCGCCGGCCTTGCCGGGGATCCCCCGCGACGGATAGCGCTCCTGGTCGATGCCGTCGCACCGGTTCGGATGACGGTCGGCCGGCTGGGTCTTGCGCCACTCCGGGAACACCTTGTGGAAGCCGGGGATGCAGCGGAACCCGCCCTGGTTGGCGGCGGTGTCGGTGAGATAGAGCACCCCCTGCACCTGGAACGGGACCGGGTCCAGGGTGGTGTCGCAGTCCCAGTGGATCCCGGACGGGGCCGACCACTCCGGCAGGTCGGCGCGCGCCGGCGGCATCAGGTTGACCCGGTCGTAGGTCACCCAGAGCCGCCGCTCGCCGAGCAGCTCGGCGAAGATCTGGTAGATGCGCGGGTGCTGGCGGATGTCCCAGAGCGCCTGGTGGTGGTAGAACTCGACGATCCCGACGGCGGAGATGGGCGACCGCCAGAAGCCGCCGCCGCGGGGGCGGTACCCGTACCACGTGCCCGGGTCGTCCGGGTCCATCTCCAGGAACTCCCAGATCGCCGCGGTCGCCGCGTCCAGGTTCTCCCGTGGCACGGCATCGGGGACCATCACGTAGCCGTTCTCGTCCCAGAACTCCCACATCTCGGGGGTCAGGATCGTCGGTTCGAACGGGACCGTGTACATCGTCGGGACTCCTCTCCCAGGCGACTATAGGCGGCCGCGATCCCGGCGGTCGACCGGCCGGCAGGGGCGCGGTATGGGCGCGGTGGTCAGCTTCGCAGCTCCGCGCGCCGATCATCCAATGTGAGCACACCGGTGGACGCCGCCATACGACCCGAAACCGGCCCTCGCAGCATGCCCGCACCCGCGCGACGGCCGGCGGCGGTGACGGCCGCCGTCGCCGCGGTGGTCGTGATGGGACTCGCCGCTCCCGCCTGCCACGCACAGGAGCAGGCGGCGCTGTCGTTGCGCGCCGCGGTGGAGCGGGCGCTGGCCGACAGCGCGCAGCTCCGGGCGGCGGGGGCGGCCGTGCGTGTCGCCGAGGAGCGGACCCGTGAAGCGCACGGCGGGGTGTTGCCCCAGGTCTCGGCGGAGACCTCCTACGTGGGGTCCTTCGCCGGGCCGCCACGGGCCGGCGCCGCCGTCCCCGGCCATGCCGTGGCCGCGTCGCTCCGGGTCGACCAGGCCGTGCTCGACGTTCCGGCGTTCCGGGCCCTCGATGCGGCCGAACGGCAGCAGCGGCTGCGCGGCGAGGAGTTGCGCGGGGTTGCCCACGCGCTGGTGGACGAGGTGCGGCAGCGCTACTTCGACGCGCTGCTGGCGCTGGAAGAGGAGCGCCTGACCGCGCAGAGCATCGCCCGCCTGCAACAGACCCTGAGCGACACGCAGGCGCGCCACCGCGAGGGGTTCGCGACCGACGACGAGCTGCTGCGGCTGCAGGTTCAGGTCATCACCCTGGAGGCGGAGCTGCAGCGGATCCGCACCGAGTTCGCCGTCGCGCGCGGCACGCTCCTGGTGGCGATGGGCGAAGACCCCCTGCAGCCCGTGTCGCTGCAGGGTGACCTGGGCGCGCTGCGGCCGGCCGCGGACGAGCGCAACGGTCCGGCCAACGCGGACCTGCTGGCGGCGTCCGGCGCTGCCCGGCTGGCGGCCGCCGACCAGGAGCAGCTCCGGCTGGACGCCATGACCCACCGCTCCGACCTCCGTCAGCTCCGCACGCTCCACCAGCTCGACGAGATGCAGATCCGGATCCGGGAGGCGGAGTACCTGCCCACCATCCGCGCCTTCGGAAGCGTGGACTTCAGCCAGCGGTGGCAGATGTCCGCCTCGGCCGGGGTGGCGCTGCAGTGGCGGCTCTTCGACGGCTTCAGCCGCGACGCGCGGGTCGAGCAGCGCCGGGAGGAGTTGCGCCGGACGACCGCCCGCATGCAGCACGCGGAGCTGATGATGCTCAACCAGGTGCATGCCCATGCGGCTTCGATGCGGGAAGCGAGCGCCCGTGCCGCCAGCCAGGCCCGTTCGGTCGAGCAGGCGCAGGCCACCTACGAGATCGCCGTCCTGCGCTACCGCGCGGGGGTCGGCGCCCAGGTCGACGTGATCGCCGCCGAGTCGATCCTGCGCCAGTCGCAGTTCAGATACGCGCGGGCGGTGTACGATTACCTGTCCGCCGCCTCGCGGCTCGAGGTGGCCACCGGCGTGGTGCCGCTCGCCGATGCCGCCCTCGGCGGCGCCTGAGTCGTGCGGGCGAAGGGTGAGAACGAGGGGTGATGGCGCAGGACGGAGCCGGTAACCGGGAGATCCGCGCAGCGCTGGGCGAGAGCCGACGGCTGTTCATCGCGTGCGCGCTGTTCAGCGTGGCCGTGAACCTGCTGATGCTCACCGGCCCGCTGTTCATGCTGCAGATCTACGACCGGGTGCTGGGCTCGCGGTCGCAGGAGACGCTCCTCACGCTGGCCATCCTGGTGGCGTTCCTGTTCCTGCTGATGGGGGTGCTCGATCACGCCCGCGGGCGGGTGCTGGCCCGCGCCGGCGCGCGCCTGCAGGCGCGGCTCGATCCCCGCGTGCTGCGCGCGATCCTGGAGCGCTCGGTGGTGCCGGCCCAGCGCGCGCTGCCGGCCACCGGGCTGCGCGACCTGGAAGCGATCCAGCGGTTCGGGTCCAGCAACGGCGCGTTCACCTTCTTCGACGCGCCGTGGACGCCGGTGTTCCTGTTCGTGCTGTTCACCTTCCACTGGATGCTCGGCGTGCTGGCGGTGTTCTCGGGATGCCTGCTGCTGGTGGTCGCGCTCATCAACCAGGCGCGCACGGGGAAGCTGCAGCGGGAGGCCGTGGACGCGACGGCGCAGTCCGAGCACTTCATCGAGCAGGTCCGGGCCGGGGGAGAGACCGTGACGGGTCTCGGCATGATAGACGCCATCCTGGCCCGCTCCGGGGCGCTGCGGGAGCGGCTGCTGGACCGGACCCTGGCCGTCTCGGACCGCAATGGGCTCTACGGGGTGGTCACCAGGACGCTGCGCCTGTTCCTGCAGTCGATGATGCTGGGGTTGGGGGCGTGGCTGGCCCTGCGCGGCGAGATCACGCCGGGGCTCATGATTGCCGGGTCGATCCTGCTGGGCCGGGCGCTCGCCCCGATCGACCAGGCGGTGGGGTACTGGCCGCGGCTGCAGCAGGCGGTGGTCGCCTGGCGGTCGCTGGGCGCCCTGCTGCGGGACACGCCCCCGGAGCCGGTGCGCACGGCGCTGCCGGAGCCGCGCGCGGTCCTGGAGGCGCAGAACCTCACGGTCGCCCCGCCTGGCGCGCGGTTCGCGGTGGTGCGCCAGGCGGCGCTGCGCCTGCAGGCCGGTCAGGCCGCCGGCATCGCCGGTCCGTCCGCATCGGGCAAGTCCACGCTGGCGCGAGCCCTTGCGGGGGTGATCCGGCCGCTCGGCGGATCGGTCCGCCTTGACGGGGCGGAGCTGGAGCAGTACGGCTCCGCGGTCCTGGGCCGGTACATCGGCTACCTGCCGCAGGAGGTCACGCTGTTCGACGGCACGGTGGCCGAGAACATCGCCCGGATGGCGCCCGAGGCCGATGACGCGGCGGTGGTCGAGGCGGCGAAACGCACCGGGGCGCACGAGATGATTCTCAAGCTGCCCGGCGGCTACGACTTCCAGGTGTCGGCGGGGGGAGCGGCGCTCTCCGGAGGGCAGCGCCAGCGCATCGCGCTGGCGCGCGCGTTCTACGGATCGCCGGTCGTGGTCATCATGGACGAACCGGACGCCAACCTCGACGCGGAAGGCACCGTCGCTCTGGCCGGCGCGGTGAAGGGGCACAAGGCACGCGGCGGCGCGGCGGTGATCGTCGCCCACCGCCACGGCGCGTTCGCGCAGTGCGACCGGGTCTACCTGATGGAGGCCGGCCGGCCGGTGCCCGCCAGAGCGCGGCGGCAGCCCCCGGCCGGTGCGCGGAAGACGGCCGGACCGGGACCGCCGGCTGCGGCACAGGCGCCCGCTCCGACGCCGCCGGACCGCGAACAGGCAGACCGCGAACAGGCAGACCGCGAACAGGCAGGCAGGAAACCGCCGGACCGGGACAAACCAGGCCGGGACACACCGGACCGGCCGAGGCCGGTTGTGCAGAAACCGCCGGAGCCGCAGAAGCCTGAAGCCGCCGCGCCACAGCCGGAAGCGCCGTCCGATTCGACGGAGCCCTCCGCTTCTCCACCGCCGGAGGCTCGGTCGGAGCGTGACCGGCAGATCGCCGGCGCCATCGAACGCGTGCGCGGCGCCCGCGCCCCCGAGCCCGACGCCACCGACGCGCCGGCAGGGCCGGGCTGATGGAGCAGGCATCCGCCCGGTGGTCGTCGGCGCGCGCTGCGCTGCTCCTGGGCTTCGGCGCGCTCATGGTGCTGGGTGGCGGCCTGGTCGGCTGGAGCGTGCTCGCTTCCATCCGGGGCGCCGTGTTCGTCACCGGCTGGGTGGCGACCGAGGGCCGCAACCAGGTGGTCGAGCACGTCGACGGCGGCACGGTCAGCGAGATCAGGGTGCGTGACGGCGACCGCGTCGAAGCCGGCGAGCTGCTGCTGCGGCTCGATGACGCGCTGCTGCGGTCGGAGGAGGCGATCCTGCAGGCGCAGCACGCCGAGCTGGTGGCGCGGCGCAACCGCCTGGAAGCGGAGTTCCGCGATGCCGACCGGGTGGCATGGGACCCGGAGCTCGCCGGTCTGGCGGCGGCCGATCCCCGCATCCAGGAGATCCTGGCCGGCCAGGAGCGGCTGTTCCGGGCGCGCAACGAAGCGCGCACCGGTGAGGTGGCGCAGATGCGCGAGCGCATCCGCCAGGCGCGGGAGGAGATCGCCGGCTTCGAGGCGCAGGCGGCCTCGCTGGTGCGCCAGACCGAGCTGATCGCCGAGGAGCTCGCGGCCAAGCGCCGGCTGGTCGAGCAGGGGGCGATGCAGAAGAGCGTGCTCCTGGAGCTGGAGCGCATCGTATCGAGCCTGGAGGGACGGGCCGGCGCCAACGACGCCGCGATCGCTCGCGCCGGTGGCAAGATCGCCGAATACGAGATCCTGATTCTGCAGATCGGCGCCAGGAGGATCGAGGAGGCGGAGGAACAGGCGCGCGAGGCGCAGGCGCGGGAGAACGAGGTGCGGGAGCAGCTCGCCTCGGTGCGGCAGCGCCTGGGCCGCCTGGACGTGCATGCGCCCGTGGCGGGCGAGGTGTTCGGCCTGGCGGTGTTCGCCGCGCGCGAGGTGGTGCGTCCGGGCGAGCCGATCCTGCACATCGTGCCTGCCGGCGCGGAGCTGGTGGTGAGGGCGCAGCTCGATCCCATCGACGTGGACCAGGTGTATCCGGGCCAATCGGCCACGCTGCGGTTCAGCGCGTTTCCGGCACGGACGACGTCGGAGTTCGCAGGCTCCGTGAAGCGGATTTCCGCGGACGCCGTGCGCGACGCGGACACCGGCCGGTCGTGGTACCTGCTGGAGGTGGCCATCGGCGGGCCGGTCGAGCCCGACGACGCGCCGTTCCCGACCTTCGCCGCTCCGGGCCTGGAGCGCTCGTCGGCGGGCCTGGACCTGACGCCGGGCATGCCGGTCGAGGTCCACGTGCAGACCGGGGAGCGCTCGCCGATCAGCTACCTGGCCAAGCCGCTGACCGACTATTTCCTCCGTTCCCTGCGCGAGGAATGAACACGGAAGCCGTTCCGGGGAGGGTCCGGTCGTGAACGGGAAGTCGCTGGAAACATCGCTCGCCAACGAGCTGCGGGAGATCGCCGGGGTCGCCGCGAAGATCGACGAATTCTGCGCGGCCCACGGCCTGCAGCACGCCGCCTACGCGGTCAACCTGGCCATCGACGAGATCCTGACCAACACCATCGAGTACGGGTACCAGGATGACGAGCGGCACCGGATCGAAGTGATCGTCCGGGTCGAGGAGGAGTCGCTGGTGGTCGTGATCGTCGACGACAGCCTGCCGTTCGACCTGGGGATCGCCCCGGAGCGCGACCTCGACGCGTCCCTGGAAGACACGGCGCTCGGCGGCCTCGGGCTGTTCCTGGTCCACCAGATGATGGACTCCGTCGACTACCGGCGCGAGCAAGGCTGCAACGTCGTGACCCTGGTCAAGAACACCCGCAGTGCCGAACCCCCGCCATCCGGCGACGATTCCGTCGCGGGCAGCGCCGGGTTGACCGAAGACGGTGAAGCATAGCGTACTACGTATTCTGTGACGTAGGACGACACAGGAGGACACGATGTCGGATCCCAATCAGAACAACGAAGAGGACGAGGGCCTCGACTATACCGGAACCTCCGGGATGGACATCGTCCCGGGCACCGGGCACGACGACACCATCGAAACGCTCGGCGGCACCGATATTGTCGCGGGCGGCGCGGGCGATGACGACATAGACGGCGGCGCCGGCAACGACTTCCTGTTCGGCGACTCGGGCGACGATACCATCGACGGCGGCGAAGGAGCGGACGTCCTCCTGGGCGGCTCGGGCGCCGACACGCTGGCCGGCGGCGAGGGCGCCGACATCATTCGCGGCGGCTCCGGCGACGACACCATCACGGGCGGCGAAGGAGCCGACATCCTGCTCGGTGACTCGGGCGCCGACACCATCGACGGCGGCGAGGGCGACGACATCATCGACGGCGGCACCGGCGACGATACGCTGAGCGGCGGCGCGGGCGCCGACACCTTCGTGTTCGCCCCCGGCGACGGCAGCGACACGATCACGGACTTCGACACCGACGACGACACGATCAACCTGTCGGCGTTCGGCGACGACATCTCGTTCGACGACCTGACCATCACCGCGACCGCGGACGGCACCGGATCGATCATCACCGTTCCGGGAGAGACGGCCGCCGACAACGTCACGATCACGCTGCAGGGCGTGGCCACCACCGACGTCACCGCCGACATCTTCGAGTTCGATGACGCCCCCAATCTGGGAAACAACGTCCTCGGCACCGAGGGGGACGACAACCTCTCCGGTACCCAGGTGTCCGGCGGCGAGGGCGACGACACGATCACCCTGACCGGCGGCCTCATCAGCTACGCGCACGGCGGCGAGGGCGACGACCAGATTACCGGCGGCGCGGGCCTCATGGACATCCTGGTCGGCGGGGCGGGCGACGACACCCTCGACGGCGGCACCGGCACCAACCACCTGCACGGCGGCGAGGGCGACGACACCTTCGTCATCCAGACGGGGCAGACCCTGACCACGATCTACGACTTCACCGACGGCGACGACACGATCGACCTCAGCAGCATCTCCGGCATCACCGAGTTCAGCGACCTGACCATCACCGCCGACGGTGACGACGCCGTGATCGACCTCAGCTCGCAGGGCGCCGGCTCCGTGCGGCTGGAGAACGTCGACGTCTCCGACCTGGACGCCGACGACTTCGTGTTTGCGGACGCCGGCGACGGCATGTAACGGCCGGTCCGTCAACGCGCCCCACGGAGGACCCCGAGCAGCGGATCGCCCGCGAGATCCATACGTTTGACGACGCTGCGCGAGCTGCGCAAGGCGCGCGAGATCACCTGTCGCCCGACGCTCACGAACGACGTCGATTCGCGAAATTGGCGAAGCGAGAGATGGTTGACGCTGCAATCCGCCGTGCGCTACGATGCGGGACAGGCAGACAGGCTGGAGGCGAGTTATGAGCGACAACGCCGAGCTTATCCACGGTACGGACAGCGACGATACGATCAACGCCCAGGGCGGGAACGATTGGGTGACCGCCGGCGCGGGCGACGACACCGTCCGAGGCGGTGACGACGGCGACGTCATCCGGGGCGGTAGCGGCGACGACACGCTGTACGGCGAAGGCGGCAAGGACACCATCCGCGGCGGCAGCGGCGACGATCGGATCGAAGGCGGCTCCGAGAGCGACACCCTGCTCGGTGACGCCGGCGCCGACACGATCCTTGGTGGTTCCGGCGACGACTTCATCGTCGGCGGCACCGGCAACGACACCCTGACGGGCGGCTCCGGGGCGGACACGTTCGTGTTCGGCGGGAACAGCGGCAACGACACCATCACGGACTTCAATGTTGCCGAAGACACGATCAACCTCCAGATGCTTTCTACGCAAATCGCCTATTCGGACCTGACCATCACCGACACGAGCAACGGCGTCACCATCACCCATACGGCGCTGGGCGGCACGCTTACCCTGACCGGCGTCACCGCGTCCCAGCTTTCGGCGAGCAACTTCGTGTTCCCCGACGCGACGCCGCCGGACCCGGTCGAGACACAGACCGGAACCATCGTACCCGCAAGCGATCCGTGGAACGGCACCGACAGCAGCGAGCTCATGCTCGATAGCGCGGACGGCACGACGATAAATGCCATGGGTGGCAACGACACGGTCATGGGCGGCGAGGGCGACGACACGATTGACGGCGGCGCGGGCAACGACTGGCTGTTGGGCGAGGAGGGGGACGACACGATCACCGGCGGCGCGGACAACGACGTGCTTTTTGGCGGCGCCGGGGCGGACACCTTCGTCTTCGCCGCGGGCCATGGCGCGGACACGATCAAGGACTTCACGAACGGGACGGACACCATCGACCTGACCGCGTTCTCCGGTATCACCGGCTTCAGCGACCTGACCGCGACCCAGTCGGGCGCTAACGTCGTCATCGACCTCTCCAGCCACGGCGGCGGCACGATCACGATCGAGGACTTCATGCTCTCCGACCTGGACGCGACCGACTTCTCCTTCTGAACCGACGGGCAGGCGCGGCGCCGTCTACCCGTTGCTGACTTCGATTGCCGTCGCCATCGCCGCGGGTGGTCTTGTCCTGAGCGGATGTTCCGACCTTTCAGGAACCGGCACCGCGCCGAGCTTTGGCGGCGCCACGGTGGACGACCGGACCTATGCGACAGGCCACGCGATTGCGCCGTTGGAGTTGCCGGCAGCCGCGGGCGGCGACGGAGCGCTGACCTATTCCCTCGATCCGGACGTACCGGGGCTGACGTTCGACCAGGCGACCCGGACGCTTAGCGGCGCGCCGACGCAGGCGCGCACGTACGCGATGACCTACACGGTCACGGACGCGGACGACAACAGCGACGCCGGCGATGCCGATACGCTCACGTTCACCATCACGGTGCAGGCCCCCGCGCCAACCGACACGGCGCCGAGCTTTGGCGGCGCCACGGTGGACGACCGGACCTATGCGACAGGCCAGGCGATCGAGCCGCTGGAGTTGCCGGCAGCCGCGGGCGGCGACGGGGCGCTGACCTATTCCCTCGATCCGGGCGTACCGGGGCTGACGTTCGATCAGGCGACGCGGACACTCGGCGGCGCGCCGACGCAGGCGGGCACGTACCGGATGACCTACACGGTCACGGACGCGGACGACAACAGCGACGCCGGCGATGCCGATACGCTCGCGTTCATCATCACGGTTCAGGCCCCCGCGCCAACGGACACGGCGCCGAGCTTTGGCGGCGCCACGGTGGACGACCGGACTTATGCGACAGGCCACGCGATTGCGCCGCTGGAGTTGCCGGCAGCCGCGGGCGGCGACAGGGCGCTGACCTACACCCTCGATCCGGAGGTACCGGGGCTGACGTTCGACCGGGCCACCCGGACGCTCAGCGGCGCGCCGACGCAGGCGGGCACGTACGCGATGACCTACACGGCGCGCGACGAGCAGAACCGCGCCGATCGACTCACCTTTTCCATCACCGTTCAACCCGATCCCGCCCCGCCACGTTTCCGTACGACCGTGCCGGACAAGAGCTATGCTGTCGGTCGGCGCGTCGATCTCGCTCTGCCGGCCGCCGATGGTGGTAGCGGCACCTTGACCTATTCCCTGCGTCCGACGATCGGGGGCCTGACGTTCGACGCGGGCCAACGCACGCTGCGCGGCGTGCCGGTCAAGGCCGACACCACCGTCATGACCTACACCGTGCGCGACGAGCAGAACCGCACCGACGAGATCACCTTTACCATCCTCATTCATACCAACTCCCCCTCCATCCTCCGCTACCGGGGGAGCGGGGACCAGGTGTTCGTGCTGAATCCGGACGACGAGCATCTTCGTAACACGTGGTTCACGCTGCAACTCGGTGACGCCTCGACCGAGGTGTACGTGATCTCCACCAACACGAGCGACCGCTACCGCGCGAGGCTCCAAATCGCACGACTCGATCCCGGAACCGCCGCGACACACGGGCGCCGGGCGCCCGCGGAGGACGGCCCCGAGCCGCTGGCGAGCGGGTTGTCGCCGGAACGAGTGATCACGGAGTTCAATGACAACCTGCCGCGGTCGGAAGGATCGGCCGGCGGGAGCGGGCGCCTGCGAACGCAGTCGCAGGGAGGCGTTGCCGAGGGTGACCGGTTCACCTTCCCGGACATTACCAGCGCCGGTTTCCCGGCCATCCCCTCCACCGCCCGGAAGGTGGTCACCGACGGCGCCGCGACCGCGGCGTTCTGGGTGGGCGACCGGGATTGGGGGCCGAACTGCCGCGGCGCCGGGCCGTGCGTGACCGGCGAGATGGTCGACGCCATGGCCGACCGGTTCTTCCGCCCCGGCGCCGGCAACGACATCCACGACTGGGTGACGGCGATCTACGGAGAACCCTGGGGGCCGCACCGTGACCCGGGCCTGATCCCCCCGGAGGCCGCCGACGAGATCCACGTCGTGCTGTTCGACATCGGAGGAGACGGCGCCCCCGGCCCGCAGGAATGCTGCATCATCGGGTTCTATACGCCGTTGCACAACCACCTGCAAACCGCCAGTCCTCCCTTCGACCTCTCGGCCGAACGGCTGGTCTTCTTCATGGACTCGGCATACTTCGCGGTCCCCGAAGGTCCGACCTGGGACGTGACCGACCGCCGGCCGAGCCGCGTCATCAGCATCCTGGCGCACGAGTTCCAGCACGTGATCCACTTCTATCAGAAGCAGGTGCTGCGCGATGCCGCCAGCGAGACGTGGCTCAACGAGATGGCCTCGGAAGTCGCGGAGGATCTGGTCGCCCACAAGGCGATGGTGAGCGGGCCGCGCGGGGTCGCCCACGACGATCCCACCGCCGGCGCGCCGGGAAACCTCCGGGGTCGTCTCCCCCTCTACAACCTCTTCAATGACATGAGAGTCACCAAGTGGGACGGCGCTATCGCCGACTACGCGGTCAACTACGCGCTCGGCGCCTACCTGGCCCGTACCTACGGCGGCGCCGAACTGTTCCGCGCGATCGTGCAGAGCGACCGATCGGGCGTCGATGCGATCGAAGCGGCGCTGGCAGCGACCGGCCACGACGTCTCGTTCGGCGACGTGCTGGCCGGCTGGGCGGTGGCCACCCTGCTGTCGGACAACACCGCGGCCCCGCATCCGTACCGGTACAACCCGGGGACCTGGAGCACCTCGCGCAGCGGCGGCGAGCGGTTCCGGTTGGGTTCGATCAACCTGTACCACTACCGGTCCGTTCCGCCGGAACATCCCTACATCGGTCCGGGCCTGGCGAACCGCCCGACGCAGGAGGGGCCGCGCCTGCGCTCGCTGCAGAGCTTCAACGCGCGCGCGCAGCCGCCGCACTCCAACATGTACGCCACGCTCGGGCGCAACACCGGGACGCTCCATCTGAGCGTGACCACGGAAGGATTCGCGCGCATCACGGTGGTGGTCAAGGAGTAACGCGCGCCGGCCCTCGGGGGCGGGGCTGTTCCCGGCTCTCACTCCGGGCTTGCCGGAGACGAGCGCTTCGATCGGCATCTCGCCGGCTCGTCGAGGAAGGAGGATCGTGATGGGGCTGAACGTCGAGGACGTGATCGCAGGCCCAACTCCGCCGAGCGCCGCAAGGTCGAGGACCTTGCCGCCGAATTCATCGCCGAGGAGATGACGCTGCGCGAGTTGCGCAAGGCGCGCGAACTCACCCAGGCCAGCGTCGCGCGCGAGCTCGGCATCAGCCAGGACGCCATCTCGCGGCTGGAGCAGCGAAGCGACCTGCTGCTGTCCACGCTGCGCCGAATCCAGTCGATGTACCGGCTGCGGTAGACCTCCTGCCCGGATGGCGCCGACGCGCCGAATGAGCGCAGGCGTTGCCGTGAGCGTGAACGACACGTCCGTCCCTTCTGTCACCGGAGAAGTGCCCGCTGCGACGGTGACCTCCGGGTCCATGCCGTGCCCATGCCGCCCCGCGAAGTTGACCGACTGGGAGTGCGCGCATAGTAGTGAGAATATGGAGGCGCTCCGCCGGAGCGATCGTAATGAGAACCAGGAACGCTTGCCCGTCTCAGCTCCATGCGCTGACTTCGATTGCCGTCGCCATCGCCGCGGGTGGTCTTGTCCTGAGCGGATGTTCTGCCCTGTCGGGAACCGACACCGCGCCGAGCTTCGGCGGCGTCGCGGTGGACGACCGGACCTATGCGACCGACCAGGCGATCGAGCCGCTGGAGTTGCCGGCCGCCGCGGGCGGCGACGGAGCGCTGACCTATTCCCTCGATCCGGACGTACCTGGGCTGACGTTCGACCAGGCGCCCCGGACGCTCGGCGGCACGCCGACGCAGGCAGGCACGTACGCGATGACCTACACGGTCGTGGACGCGGACGACAACACCGACGCTGGCGACGCCGATACGATCGAGTTCACCATCACGGTTCAGGTCCCCGCGCCAACCGATACGGCACCGAGCTTCGGCGGTGCCACGGTGGACGACCGGATCTATGCGGCAAACGAGGCGATTCCGGCCTTGCCGCTGCCGCCAGCCGCAGGCGGCAACGGAGCGCTGACCTATTCCCTCGAGCCGGAGGTACCGGGGCTGACGTTCGACCAGGCGACCCGGACGCTCAACGGCACGCCGACGCAGACCGGCGCGTACGCAATGACCTACACGGTCGTCGATGACGACGCCAACACCACGGAGGACGACGCCGATACGATCGAGTTCACCATCACGGTTCAGGCCCCCGCGCCAATCGACACGGCGCCGAGCTTCGGTAGCGCCACGGTGAATGACCGGATCTATGCAGCAAACGAGGCGATTCCGGCCTTGTCGCTGCCGGCAGCCGCGGGCGGCAATGGAGCGCTGACCTACGCCCTCGAGCCGGAGGTGCCGGGGCTGGCGTTCGACCAAGCGATCCGGACGCTCGGCGGCACACCGACGCAGGCGGGCACGTACCGGATGACCTACACGGTCGTGGACGCGGACGGCAACACCGACGCTGGCGACGCCGATACGATCGAGTTCACCATCACGGTTCAGGACACCGCGCCGAGCTTCGGCGGCGCCGCGGTGGACGACCGGATCTATGCGGTAGACCAGGCGATTGCGGCATTGCCGCTGCCGGCAGCTACGGGCGGCGACGGACCTCTGACCTATACCCTCGAGCCGGAGGTACCGGGGCTGACGTTCGACCAGGCGACCCGGACGCTCGGCGGCACACCGACGCAGGCGGGCACGTACCGGATGACCTACACGGTCGTGGACGCGGACGGCAACACCGACGCCGGCGACGCCGATACGATCGAGTTCACCATCACGGTTCAGGACACCGCGCCGAGCTTCGGCGGCGCCGCGGTGGACGACCGGATCTATGCGGTAGACCAAGCGATTGCGGCATTGCCGCTGCCGGCAGCTACGGGCGGCGACGGACCGCTGACCTATACCCTCGAGCCGGAGGTACCGGGGCTGACGTTCGACCAGGCGCCCCGGACGCTCGACGGCACGCCGACGCAGGCGGGCACGTACGCGATGACCTACACGGTCGTGGATGACGACGCCAACACCACGGAGGACGACGCCGATACGATCGAGTTCACCATCACGGTTCAGGACACGGCGCCGAGCTTCGGCGGCGCCACGGTGGACGACCGGACCTATGCGGTAGGCCAGGCGATCGCGGCATTGCCGCTGCCGGCAGCCACGGGAGGCGACGGAGCGCTGACCTACACCCTCGATCCGGAGGTGCCGGGGCTGACGTTCGACCAGGCGACCCGGACGCTCGACGGCACGCCGACGCAGGCGGGCACGTACGCGATGACCTACACGGTCGTGGATGACGACGCCAACACCACGGAGGACGACGCCGATACGATCGAGTTCACCATCACGGTTCAGGACACGGCGCCGAGCTTCGGCGGCGCCGCGGTGGACGACCGGACCTATGCGGTAGGCCAGGCGATCGCGGCATTGCCGCTGCCGGCAGCCACGGGAGGCGACGGAGCGCTGACCTACGCCCTCGATCCGGACGTACCGGGGCTGGCGTTCGACCAGGCGACCCGGACGCTCAGCGGCACGCCGACGCTGGCGGGCACATACGCGATGACCTACACGGTCATGGACGCGGACGGCAACACCGACGCCGGCGACGCCGATACGCTCACGTTCACCCTTCACGTCATCGCCGCCGCCTCGTACCGCTACCGCGGGAGCGGGGATCAGGTGTTCGTGCTGAATCCCGACGGCGAGCAGCTCGACGACGCGCGGTACGTGCTGGACCTTGGCGACGCCTCGGCCGAGGTGTACCTGGTCGCCACCAACACCGCCCTCAACTCCGCCGATCCCGAGGTCGAGCGACTCGATCCCGGACCTGCCGGAGCGGAAGGACGGCGGGCGCCGCCGAGACCTCCGTCGAGCGGGCCGACAGAGGAACGAGCGTGGATCACGGAGTTCAACAACAACGCGCCGCTGGGGGGCCGATCGGCCGGCGGGAGCGGACGTCTGCGCGCGCAGTCACGAGGGGCCGTCGCCGAGGGTGACCGGTTCACCTTCACGGACCGCCGGAACGGCATCCTCATCCCCGTCCCCGCTACCGCCCGGAGCGTGGTCACCGACGGCGCCACGACCGCGGCGTTCTGGGTTGCCGACCGGGATTGGGGACCGGACTGCCGCGGCGCCGGGCCGTGCGTGACCGGCGAGATGGTCGACGCCATGGCCGACCGGTTCTTCCGCCCCGGCGCCGGCAACGACATCCACGACTGGGTGACGGCGATCTACGGAGAGCCCTGGGGTCCGCACCGCTACTCGGACCTGATCCCCCCGGAAGCCGCCGGCGAGATCCACGTCCTGCTGTTCGACATCAAAGAGGACGGCGCTCCGCGACCGGGAGAGTGCCGTACCGTCGGGTACTTCTGGGCTGCGCACAACTTTCTGCAAACCGCCGTGTCGGCTGAACGGCTGATTTTCTTCATGGACTCGGCATACTTCGCGATTGCCGACGGTCCGACCTGGGACGTGACCGACCGCAGGCCGAGCGTCGTCATCAGCACCTTGGCCCACGAGTTCCAGCACATGATCCACTTCTATCAGAAGCGGGTGCTGCGCCGTGCCGCGAGCGAGACGTGGCTCAACGAGATGGCCTCGGAAGTGGCGGAGGATCTGGTCGCCGACAAGATGATGGTGAGCGGACCGCGCGGGGTCGCCTCCGACGATCCCACGGCGGGCGAGCCGGGCAACCGCCGCGGCCGTCTCCCGTATTACAACCTCTTCAACGACATCCAGGTCACCGCGTGGAACGGCGTCATCGCCAACTACGCGGTCAACTACGCGCTCGGCGCCTACCTGGCCCGCACCTATGGCGGCGCCGAGCTGTTCCGGGCGATCGTGCAGAGCGACCGATCGGGCGTCGCTGCGATCGAGGCGGCGCTGGCCGCGTTGGGCCATGACGTCTCGTTCGGCGACGTGCTGGCCGACTGGGCGGTAGCGACCCTGCTGTCGGACAACACCGCGGCCCCGCGCCTGTACCGGTACAACCCGGGGACCTGGAGCACCTCGCACAGCGGCGGCGAGCGGTTCCGGTTGGGTTCGATCAACCTGCACCATTACCGGTACGAGCCGCCGGAGATCGTGCCCAAATGCGTCGGGGACTTGAACCGGCCGGCCCAGGAGGGGCCGTACCTGCACTCGCTGCGCAGTTTCAACGCGCGCACGCAGCCGCCGCACTCGAACATGTACGCCACGCTCGGACGCAACACCGGCACGGTGCTGCTGTCCGTGAGCGCGGGAACGGGCAACCGCATCACGGTGGTGGTCAAGGAGTGACGCGCGCTGGCCCTCGGCGGCGGCGCTGTTCCCAGCGCCGGAGGCTGAGGCTCATCGTGTTCCGGTGAGTGCCAGCTCGATCAGCCCGGACCCTGCCTCCAGAACCACGCAGTTGCCCGCCGCCCGGACATCGGTCACGCCCGGCGTGCCCGGAAGGAAGGAGCCGTGCCGCCACACCGGCCGCCCGCCTTCCGTGACCACTATCTCCGACCGCCCTCCGGTTGGTAGCCGCACTTCCGCGGTGGCGTTGGCGGGGACCTCCGCCGTCAGTCGTAGCGCGCCATCGTCCTCCATCCGCCATGACACGGATGCCGGTCCGCGTACGGTCTCGATCGACGCGGAGGCGTGCCGCACCGGGCCCACCACGCGCGGCGCCACGGCGATGCGGCGGAAGCCGGGGGCGAGCGGGCGGATGCCGGCGACGTCCCGGTAGAAGAACTTGTCGATGCTGCCGAGCAGCTTCATGTTCAGGCTGAGCTGCTCGTCGCGGTCGTCGGACCACGCCTCCCAGAGCGTGGTGGCGTCGCGCTCCAGCATGAATCCCCAGCTCGGGAAGGTGGTCTGCGTGGCGATGCGGTACATCACCTCGGCGGCGGCGTGGCGCGGCAGCGCGTACACCAGCGCGTTGGTGCCGACCATGCCGGTCGACAGGTGGCCGTCGTGACGGACGGCGATGTCGTGCAGGAGATGGTCCAGCACCCGCTCGACCGCCTCGGCCGGCACCAGCCCCATCTGCAGCGCCACGGCGTTGGCGGTCTGGCTGCCTGATGCGTAGGTTCCGCGCTCGGGATCCAGGAAGCGGCGGTTGAATGTTGCGCCGATCCGCTCGGCCAGCTCCGCGTAGCGTGCGGCGTCCCCGTCCCGGCCCAGGATCGCGGCGATCCTCCCCAGCGTGCGCACGTCCCGGTACCAGATGGCCGTCGACGTAAGCGCCGTGGGCGTGTGCCGGGGCGCCGAGGAGGTGCTGCCGTCCGGCTGCGGCTCCATGTGGTCGCCCAGGCCCGGCTCGATCACGTGCTCCTCCGCCAGGCTGCCGAGCCACGCGACCAGGCGCGCCAGCCCGTCGTAGTGGCGGTCCAGCAGCGCCTCGTCATCCAGGAACCAGTAGAGCGTCCACACCAGCACCGCGTAGGTGCTCGACCAGACCGGAGCAGGGTAGCCGTAGGCGTCGTAGGTGCGGCGCCAGTGCACGGGGCTGATCAAGGGGACGTGGCCGTTCTCCTTCTGGGAGTCGGCGATGTCGTCGGCCCACTTGGCCCAGAAGGAGGCGCAGTCGAAGTTGTACAGGTAGTCCTCCGGGATCGGATCGCCCAGCCAGCCCACCCGTTCCGAGCGGTCGGCGGCGTCCTGCGGGTAGCCCTGCATGCTGCTGGCGAAGGTCCACCAGCACATCGCGTGGATGCGGTTGAGCAGCTCGTCCGAGCAGGTGAAGCGGCCCGTGGCGGGCGCGCTCGTACGCACCACCCGCCCGTCGACGGCGTCGAGCGCGGGGGTGCCGGGGTAGCCGGTGACTTCCACGAAACGCGATCCGTGCAGGGTGAAGCGCGGCTCCCACTCCTCGCCGGCCGGATCGCCGCGCAGGATGTAGCGGTCGGTCTGCCGGGCGCCGTGCGCGCTGGCCACGTCGTGCAGGTTGCTGCGCGCGTCCAGGCTGCCGTCCTCGTGCACGCGCGCCGCGTGCGCCAGGGCGATCTCCGTACCGCGCGGGCCGCGGGCGCGGAGGCGCGACCACCCGCAGCAGTTCTGCCCCAGGTCGAAGACGAACACGCCGGGCCGGGGTTCGAGGATGCGCCGCGGCGCGCGGGTCTCCATCACCCTGATCGGAGGCAGGGGCTGCGCGACCAGCCGTCCGCCGGGGCCCGGCACCTCGCAGGCGGCAGCCCAGCCGCGGTCGTCGTAGGGGGCGTCGTCCCAGCCGGGCCGCTCGCGACGGGCGTCGTAGGTCTCGCCGTGGTTGTAGTCGTTGTAGACGATGGGGCCGCTCGCGGTCCGCCACCGCCGGTCGCTGGCCACCGACACCCGGCTGCCGTCGGCCAGGTCGACGTGGAGCTGCAGCAGCAGGCACGGACGGTCGCCGTACGGCTCGCGGTGATCGGGCGACGGCGGCACGTCTGTTTCGGCCGAATACCAGCCGTGGCCGAGCATCACGCCCAGGGCGTTGGCGCCGGGACGCAGCAGCCCGGTCAAGTCGCAGGTCTCGTACAGGACGCGGGAGCCGAGCGGGAAGGGCTGGTCGTTGTGGTAGTAGCTGGTGGCCGGGTCGAGCACGCGGTCGCCGACCCTCATGCCGTTGCAGAAGAGCTCGCAGTAGCCGAGCCCGGAGAGGTAGCAGCGGGCGCGTCGCACTGGAGCGGGAAGGGTGAGCTCGCGCCGCAGCAGGGGAGAGGACACGCCCTCCGGCCCGGCGATCCAGCGGCCGCGCCACTCGTCACGGGACAGGAGCCCGGTCTCGAAGCTGGCCGGTGCACTGAAGGCGGTGGCCGTGCCATGCTCGTCCCAGCCGCGCACGCTCCAGAAGCAGCGCGTGGCGGAGGGCAGGGGCGCGCCGCCGTAGCTGGCCGCAGCGTGGCCGCCGTCCACCCGCCCGGAATCCCACAGGTCCGCGGCGCCCGGCATCAGCCTGCCCGGAGAGCGGGCGACCAGCACCTGGTACGCCGTCTGCCGTGCGCCGCGAGACGCCGACCGCCAGCTCCAGGTGAACCGCGGCGCCGGCTCGTCGATGCCGAGCGGCTCGACCGCGTAGCCGCAACGGAGATCGGCGGCCGTCACGGCGCGCTGGCCTTCCGGCTGGTCGTTCCGGGCATGCGCGAACCATGCCACACTGCCGGAGTCCGCGCTGACTCCGAGGCTCCATGCAACCGATTCCCGATCGCCTGGTCGTGCTCACCTTCGACGACGGCCGCAGATCCGATGTCGAGCTGGTGGGGCCGCTGCTCGCCCGGCACGGCTTCGGCGCCACCTTCTACGTCACCGAGGGGCTGGGGTTCGAGGACAAGAGCCGGTTCCTGACGTGGGACGAGATCAGGTGGCTGCACGACGCCGGCTTCGAGATCGGCAATCACCACGGCCGGCACGTGGCCGTCGAAACGCAGACACGCGCGGAGTTCGAGCGCGACCTGCGTCACATGGAAGAGAGTTGCGCCGCGCACGGCATCCCCACGCCGGTCACGTACTGCTATCCGGGCGGCCATCACTGCCGCACGGCCGTGGAGGCGCTGCACGACGCCGGCTACCTGTTCGCGCGCCGCTGCGGCTCGCCCGAGCACGTCGATCATGCCGAGGGCGCCTTCGGCCGCGCCTACGATCCCGAGGAGGACCATCCGCTGCTGATCCCGACTGCCGGTATCGGCGGCCCGGCGATGGATCTGGACGATCTGCGCGCGGCGGTCTCCACGGCACGCGACGGCAGGATCGCGGTGATCTGCCTGCACGGAGTGCCGGACGACCATCCCTTCTGCAGCACCACGCCCGCGCTCTTCGAGCGGTTCGTCGACTACCTGGCGGGCAACGAGTACACGGTGATCGCCTTGCGCGATCTTGCCCGCTATGTGGACCCGTGGCAGCGGCCGGCCGACCCGTACGCCGCGATTGAGGCGCGCCTCTACGTGCGCCCGTGCGAGCTGACGTGCGGGTACACCGATACGCCCGGCGTCGAGGACACGCGTCCTCGGTTTCACTGGGTCCTGGCATCGGACCAGCGCGGCCAGTGGCAGTCGGCGTACCGGGTGCTGGTGGCCAGCCGGCGCGAGCTCCTGCAACCGGGCCGCGCCGACCGCTGGGACTCCGGCAGGGTCGAGACCGGCGTGAACGACAGGCCCTGCGTGACGTACGGCGGGCAGCCGCTGGATCGCGGTGAGGTCTGCTGGTGGACGGTACGCTGCTGGGACGCCGGTGGCCGGCCCGGCCCGTGGGCCGAGCCGGAGCGCTTCGACACCACCTCGCGCGGCCTGGAGGACAGCACCGGTTCTGGAGCCGAGCCGGACGCCAGGCTGGGGATCGAGGTTCCCTACCCGGCGGAACCGTTGGCGAACGCCGCCGAGGTCCGCATCCGGCCCCGCCTGTTGGACGGAGTGACGCGAGCCGCAGGGTCTGTCAGGACCGTGCGCGGGCGTGTCGCGGTGAGTTGGGAACGGGCCGCGGAGGCGGTCACGACGTTGGAGGCGTTCGCGCTGCAGGTGACGCTCCCGGCCGGGACGCGCGGACGCGTCACCGTTCCCACGCTCGATCTGCCGGCGTTCCGGATCGACGAGCACGGCGCGCCGGTCTGGCGCCACGGCTCGGCACGGGTGCCCCGCCCGTGGCAGGTGGAAGGGGTTGGCACGGCCATACCGGAGGACGGCGGCGTCACCTTCCAGTTGGGCTCGGGAGACTACCGCTTCCGGGTGACCGCCTTGGATCCCGACTGACGCCTGCCGGACTCGACTCGACGGGGGTCAGCCCCGCGCCGCTTCTTCCTGCAGCTCGGCGAGCAGCCGGTCGCAGATGATGTTCATGGCCTCGATCACCTTGGCCGTGATCTTCGCGCCGTACTCGTCCAGGTCGTCGCAGCGCGGGTCCTCGGCCACGTCGATGTCGCACTCCGGATCGATGATCGACACGATGGTGCTGCCCGGCTCGGGCGGGATCTGCGACAGGTCGACCAGCTCCGGGCGCAGCGTCTTCAGGATCGAGGTCTCCCACTTGCCGGCGTGCTTGTCGTGGAGCGGCCGCAGGAACTCCTCGTGCTCGCTCTCCGGGAAGGCGTCGCGGATCGGGTCGGATTCCATGCCGGCGTACACGCGCACGCCGGGGTTGGCCTCCATGAACTCCTTGGCGACCGGCTGCGCGTCGTACACCAGCGGGTAGTGGCCGTACAGCATGAAGATCACCCTGAAGCCCAGGCTCTTGATCTGGTAGAGCATGTGGTGCAGCAGGAGCTGGTAGCTGACCACGTGGCCGTTCATGTGGCCGGGCGCCATGAAGCCGTGTGGCAGCCCCATCGCGTCGGCCAGCTTGCCCTTGGGATCGAAGTTCCGGTCGTGCACGTTGGTCTCCCGGTCCTCTCCCCAGAACTGCACCGGCATGCACACGCCGCCGCCGCGCCGCGCGGCCCGGATGCAGAGCTCGTGCGCCTTGACGCCGTCGAGGCCGACGGCGCAATGCTCGCCGTGCCACTCCAGGATGCCGAGCGGCAGGTAGGCCACCGGCTTCGCCGTGCGCGCGGCCACGGTCTCGTGCGGGAGCATCTCCTCGTAGCGAACGGTCCTCATGTTCGTCCTCCGTGGTGGGGTTCGGGGCTGTGCGCGATGGACGTGCGCAGAATGACGTTCGTGCCGACGTAGCGGAACGCGGCGCGGGTATAGAGGCCGATGGCTGGGGTGTTGTCAAACATCGTGTGCAGCGTCGCCTCCCGCAGGCCGGCCCGCCGCATGTCGAGGAGCATCTCCCGCATCAGGGCCATGCCCAGGCCCTGCCGGCGATGGCTGGCGGCGGTGGCGACCTCGGGGATGTAGCCGTGATCCCGCGCCGCCGGGTGCCGCGACAGCGCGCTCATGCGGTGCCACGACTGACGGGCCGCCTCGACCTCACCGTCGGCGATCGCGTAGCGGTGCAGGATGTCGTGGCCGAACCGCTCGGCGGACTTCTCGATCGGACACCCGTCCGCCGACGCAGGACCCTCGCAGCCGAACTCCAGCGACCGGTGGAACACGACCTCCCGGTGAAAGGTCTCGAACCCGTTCGCCAGAAACAGGTTGGCGACGTGGCTCTGCTCCCAGCAGCCGCCGTGCATGGACGTGTAGAACGGATACCCGTTCTTCATCCGCCACGCCTCGATGCGCGTGCAGCCGGCGCCGCGGAGGCGATCGACTGCCGCGTTCAGCAGGGCGGTGCCGACTTCGGATCGACCGTCCGGAAAGGTGAGGAAGCGGACCAGACCGCAGTCCTCGATCCTGTGGAAGTGCACGAAGCCGGCCGCGGTTCCCGCCACCGAGGCGACGAGCAGGTTGGCAGGATCGAACGGCAGCTCGGGAGTCGCGAGGCGGCCGCTCCCCATCACCTCGTCGGCGAACTCCGCCTCGCTCACCGGCCAGTTGCATGGAATCCCGGCGATCAGCTCGTTGTAGAGCCGGACGACCTCGCTGAGGTCCCGGCCACGAAATCGGGCAAGACGGACCTGGCCTGCCATGCAGCTTCAGTCGCCCGGCAGCGAGTCGGCGAACAGCCGGATCCAGTTGCCGTGCATGATCAGGCGGATGTCGGCGTCGGCGTAGCCGCGGCCCGCCAGGCGCTCGCCGATGCGCTGGAAGTCGGCGGCCGTGTCGATCTCCTTGGGCGCGCCCTGGCTGCCGCCTTGGCCGTCGGTGTCGCCGCCGATCGCTGCGCAACGGCCGTGGCCGGCGAGCTGGCAGATGTGGTCGACGTGGTCGACGTAGTCGTCCAGGGTGATCGTGTCCTTGCGGTACGGCCGCTTCCGGGTGACGCGGGTCCAGTCGACGCCCGGGCGGTACAGCATCCAGGTGTCGATGGGCACGCCGATCACGCCTTCGCGCTCGATGACGCGCATCAGCATGGTGTCCGAGAACTGGCGCTCGCCCGGAACCAGGGCGCGGCAGCCCTGGTGGCTGGCCAGCAACGGCCCGCCGTAGCGGTCGGTCGCCTCCATCACCGACCGGTCGGACGCGTGCGTCACGTCGAGGATGACGCCCAGTTCCTCCATCAGGTGGAGGAGCTCGGCGGCGCCGTGGCGCAGCCCGCCCTCGGTGCCGGTGCCGGTGCCGTGCGCATAGGTGCTGATGCCGTAGTGGGTGAGGCTCAGCACGCGCACGCCCAGGTCGAACCAGTCGCGAAGGTGCTCGGGTTCCAGCACCGCGTCGGCTCCCTCCATGCCCACGATGGCCCCCACCGGCAGGTCGCCGGGGATGGAACCGGCCTCGTCATGGCAGCGCCATTCCTTGACGTGCGCCTGCCACGCCGCGCGGTCCGCGATGATGCGGATCTCCCCCTGCCGTGCCAGCGCCTCGTAGAAGGCCAGGCAGCCGCGCACCGCCGCGTACGTTTGCGCGGCCATGCGGTGGCCGGGGAGCGGCGCCCCCGGCCGGTACGTGCGCCCGCCGATCTTCACCAGCGCCGCGAACACCCGGCCGCGCCGCATCTCCGGCAGGGAGGCGATCATCTCGCGGGTCTCGGTGACGTCCTCGCCGGCCAGGCCGACCGGCTGGGTCGCCCGCACCTCGGCGATCGGCCGGGTGATGTCGACGTTGTACTGATACGCGGACCCCATCGGGTAGTCGCCGTCGAAGATGAGCATGGCGCACACGATACGGAAGGAGGACAGGGGCGGGAAGCGGAGTCGCCCGCAGGGGGGCCGGCGGGTATAGAATCGCGGCGTGCCACCTGCCGAAGGGAACGCCGCCGGACGCTACCGCGTCGCGGAGTGGAGCGTCCGCTCGACCGTCGAATACGCCAACCCGTGGCGGGAGATCGAGGTCGCGTTCGTCTTCACCACCCCGGCGGGGCGCGAGTTGCGCGTGCCGGCGTTCTGGGCCGGCGGCAGGCGGTGGCGCGCCCGCTACTCCTCCGGCGAGCCGGGCGGCCACCGCTTCCGCACCGAGTGCTCGGACTCCGGGAACACCGGCCTGCACGGCCGCACCGGCTCGGTGCGCGTGGTCGAGGCCGCATCGGAGAACCCGCTGTTCCGTCACGGCCCGGTCCGGCTCGATCCGTCGCGGACGCACCTGGAGCACGCGGACGGCACGCCGTTCTTCTGGCTGGCCGACACGTGGTGGATGGGCCTTGCCGAGCGGCTGCGCTGGCCGGAGGACGTACGGCGGCTCACCGGGGACCGGGTCGCCAAGGGCTTCACCGTGGTGCAGATCGTCGCCGGCCTGTATCCGGACATGGAGCCGTTCGACGAGCGCGCGCGCAACGAGGCGGGCTTCCCTTGGGACAGGGGCTTCAGCCACATCAACCCTGCGTACTTCGATGCCGCCGACCGGCGGATCACGCACCTGGTCGAGTCCGGCGTGGTGCCGTGCATCGTCGGTGCCTGGGGGTTCTTCGTGGACGTCGCCGGGGCCGCGGCCATGCGCGAGCACTGGCGCTACCTGGTGGCCCGGTGGGGTGCGCTGCCGGTGGTGTGGTGCCTGGCCGGCGAGGCGGGGATGCCGTTCTATACCAGCGAGGAGGGCGCCGCCTATATGCGGCTCGGGTTGCAGGAGCGCATCCGCTACCGGAACCCCGACCGCATCCGTGCGTGGTCGGACGTCGCCCGCTCGGTGCGCTCGCTGGACCCGTTCGGCCGGCCGTTCACGGTCCATCCGACCCGTTCCGGGCGCGCGCAGGTCGACGATCCGTCGCTGCTGGACTTCGAGATGCTGCAGACCGGACACCTGGGCTTCTCGACGCTCGCGGACACGGTCGACATGATCGAGAGCACGCGGGCCGCCGAGCCGCGCCTGCCGCTGCTGGTGGCGGAGGCGAACTACGAAGGCGAGTATGGCTCCAGCCTGGAGGACGTGCAGCGGTACCTGTTCTGGATGTCGATGTTGAGCGGAGCGATGGGACACACCTACGGCGCGCACGGCATCTGGCAGGTCAACCGGCCGGACAGGCCCTACGGCCCCTCACCGCACGGTCTGACGTACGGGGGCCGTACTTGGCAGGAGGCGAGCGAGCTGCCCGGCGCGCGGCAGGTGGGGCTGGCGGCGCGCTTCCTGGCCCGGATGCCGTGGTGGCGGTTCAAGCCGCATCCGGAGTGGGTGGAGCCGCACCAGGGGCCGGACGACCGCATGGGCATCTACGCCGCCGGGATCGAAGGGCAGCTCGCGGTGCTGTTCGTGCCCATGCACGCCCTCTGGACGCTTGCCAACGGCGTCGCCACGCTGGGCTGCCTGCATCCGGGGGAACCGTACGAGGTGACCTACTTCGACGCGATCAGCGGCGCCGAGCGTCCGGTTCCCGAGCCGCTGGTGGCCGGCGCCGACGGCCGGGCCACGCTGCCTCCGCCGGCCGAGGTGCGCGACTGGGTCCTTCTGGTGCGGCGGAGGGATCATCCGGGCCGCGCGCGCACGCCCGGCGGCACCTTGGGCGGCAGCGGCTGAACGATCCTGCGCCGCTCGGGCGTCAGCCGCGCCAGCAGCTCGGGCGAAGGCTGATACCCGTACCGGTCGCTGCCCCACTTCGGACCGTAGCGGATGATGGCGATGCGGCGCTCGCCCGGCCGAGTGCGCTCGGACGAGCCGTGCGCCATGCAGTCCACGAAGAAGAGGGCGTCACCCGCGTCGAGCTGAATCTGAACCGCCGCTTCGACGCGGTCGAGCGAGTGATTGCTGCCGGTGCCTTCGGGATCGTCGAACGCCGGATGCAGCAGATTGGACTTGTGCGAGCCCGGAATCGCCATGGTCGCTCCGTCGCCATCACCGATGTCGCCGAGCGCCAGCAGAATGTTGATCTGCCCACATCGAAACTGGTTGTTGTGGAAGCGAAACTGCGTGCGAATGCGCCGCTTGTGCGCGCCCGAATGCATGCGCGTGGCGCCGCCTTGAGTCCGTATGTCGATGAACGATTCATCGATGAACAGGCCGTCGTCCCCGCCCACGAAGCGCCGCAGGTGATCGATCCACGCGGGATGGTCGATCAGGCGTTCGCAGGGTTCGCCCATCTCGAAGATGTTGTGCAGGTGCCTGAACCCGTCGATCGGGTCGCGATGAACCCAGCCCCGCCATCCATCGGGCTCGACGTCGAGATAGGTGTCCACGATCGCATTGATCTCGGCGAGGTGGCCGGCATCGACGGCACGCTTGAGCACGATGTAGCCGCGCAGGTCGAAGAGGTATTCCTCCATTTCGGTCGGTCGCATCGTTGAGCTACCCGGCCGGATGGGGATCGGTGCTCAGCACGCCGCGGCTCACGGGCGCGGCCCGGTCGGGGCGCTCGATCTCCGGCCGGTCGGGCAGCGCGGCCCGCTTCTCCACCCAGGCGGCCAGACCCGATTCGAATCCGTGGGGGTCGCGGTCCATCTCGTTCGCGACGATGCGCATCAGGCGCGGGATGAAGCCGGAGAGCCGCATGAGCGAGAAGTCGAAGTCCCGCTCTTCGCGGATGTCGTCGGCCGCCGCGCGCAGGTGCGTGCGCAGCAGGTGGGCGGCGTAGTAGGCGTACTCCGGCCTGCGTGTCAGGTCGTAGCCGAAGCAGACGGTGGTGCAGGCGTAGTTGAACAGCGACCTCGGGCTCCGCCACACCCAGTAGTCGGATTCGGCGATCAGGAACTCCCGCAGCGCCCTGGACGGGAAGCAGCGCAGCGCCGGGGCGTAGAGGTGGTACTTGTTGCCCCAGGCCACCTCCGGGAAGTGATCGGGAGAGACCATCGCCTCGTCGCCGCGCTCTCCGCCGGTGCCGATGCCGTTGGGCAGCATTCCCGGTTCGCGCACCACGCGCAACAGCCAGTTGAGCGAGCGCTCGGCGAGCACGCCGTACTTCTCGTCCCACGTCGCCTGGTAGACGTCGAGCAGCATGGACAGCGGGCCGGTGAACTCCCGGTGCAGCCCCACGTGCCGGCAGGAGAGGATGCCGGCCGGCTCCTGCAGCCGGACGATGCGGTCGCCGGCCTCGCGGGCCACCTCCAGCAGGCGGCGGTTCCCGGTCAGGTAGTAGTCGGTGAGGATGCCGGAGAGGATGGAGTGCGAGGGGCTGTACCCGCCGCTCCACAGGTGGGCGTTGTGGTAGTGCATGACCCCGACACGCTCCGGATGTCCGGGATAGGCGTGCACGAAGGCGGTGTCGGCCACCGCCCGCGAGTAGCGCTCGGCGGTCCGCAGGTGGCGCGGGTCACCGGTCCTGAGGAACTGACCCCACACGCCCATGATCTGGTCGTTGGCCTCGTTGTTGTAGGGGCCGACGTAGCGGAGCGCCTTCGCGGGGTCCGTGTCCTTGTAGAGCAGGTACACCCAGCCCACCGCCGAGGAGTGGACGCAGACCATATTGCCGAAGCGCATCATGCCGTACAGGCGGCAGCGCTCGACCGGATCGACCACGATCGGCTCGAAGTAGTCGTCCAGGTCGGCGTCGGGCGCGGCCATGCGCGGGTCGCCGGCGTGGTGGAAGTGGTCCACCGCGCCGCTGGCGCACAGGTGCTCCGGATCCACCACGGCCCGCAGCGGTTCCTGCACGGCGTCACAGAACGCCTGCGCCGCCTCGTCGCCGATGGGTTCGGCGGAGAAGCGGATGACGATCTCCGTCGTCTTCGCCGCGCCCACGCCGGTCTGGGTGTTGGTGTCGTTGTAGCTGATGGTCCGCCCGGGCGCGTGCTTCTCGATCATCTCCTCGACCCAGCGCGCCTCCTCCAGGCTGCGGATGTTGAAGCTCTTGAGATTCAGCGGCGCCGTCGGGTGGCGCGCCAGGATGTCGATGACTTCGGCCTCGCTGCGGGTGGCGCTGGACTTCTCCATCCCCGCGAAACGGACGGCCGTCTCCTCGTACGGCGTGGAGAACGCCAGCGTGCGTCCGCACGCCTCCGGCCAGATGCCGATGTCGATGCCGCGATCGCTCAGCGTGAACCCTTTGGGGAACTCCTGCCACGCGTCGCGAACGGCCACCGTGGCGCTCGCCCGCGAGCCTGCGAGCGACACCCAGCCCGGCATGCGGGTGCCGGCGCCGAACGGCCGGCCGTCGCGCAGCACGCGGTAGCGCCGGTCGTCGTCCTGCAGCACGTCCATGGTCTCCCAGTGCTCGCACCAGTGGGCGGCGCCGTCGCTGCCGGCCGCCGCGCGCAGCCGTTCGCCGAGCGCCAGCGGCAGATCGACTCCGACCGCCGACAGCTCCACCCGCTTGGGGTCCTGGTCGAAGACGAAGGTGTGGAAGATGCGCACGTCGGCCATGCCGGCGTACAGGTGCACGCGGAGTTGGTAGGGGCAGAAGCGGATGCCGGCCGCGGAGGCCAGGAAGCCCTTGATGAGCACGCAGGCGCGCAGCAGCCCGGCCTCCTCCAGCACCACCTCGGGCGCGAAGCCGGAGGAGAGGGAGTCGTAGCGCGTGCCGTGCGCGTCCTGCAGGTAGACCACGGGACCGTCGCCGCGCAGCACATCGTGCCAGCCGTCGTCCGCCTTGACCCGGCAGCGGGAGATCACGGCCGGCGCGCCGGGCGGGCGCCCCGCCTCGAACGAGCGCCGGAAGTCGATCCGCAGTGCGCCGGTGTCGATCGACAGCAGGTCTTCGGATTGGGCGACATGGATGCGCGGATCCGTGTCCGCGGGGTGCGGATCTTCGGCGCACGGATACTCGATCGCCAGCGCGGCGCCGGGCTCGATCCGCCCGTCGGCCTGCACGTCGACCAGCAGCCACTTCACGTAACGGCCGTCCTTCCGCCACGTCGTCAGGCAGTCGGTCTGGGCGGGGATCGGGCGGCCGTCCGGGCCGGTCACGCGAATGGCTTGCCCCCGCTCAAGCGCACCGTCGGGAAACGGCACGCCGAAGGTGAGCGGCTCGATGCCGGCTCGCTCCGGCCCCGGTCCCGCGAGTCGGACCTCGACGTTCTTCTGCATGCTCATCCCTTCAGGCCCCCGGTCATGGCGCCGCGGAGCACGAGCGCGGCCGGCCGGCTACCGGCTGCGCAGACGCTGCCGGAAGTCGGCCTCGCTGACGCAGACGGCGGCGGCCTCCGCGATGACGTGGGCCGGCAACTCGGCGAAGCCGGGCACGCCGGGGAATCCGGTCGACACCTCGATGCCGCGCGCCGCCAACATCGCTCGCGCCAGTTCGGTGCGACCCTCCTCATGGCCTTCCGTCCGGCCTTCGGCATGGCCTTCCGCGTGGCTCCGGCGGCGCTGCGCGCCCAGCAGCGGGTCGTCGTCCGGCCCGGTGCCTTCCCGCTCCCCGAGCACCGCGCCCACCCGCTCCAGCACCGCGCTCGTCGGTGCCGAGAACGTCTCCTCGTTCAGCGCCGCGTGGATCTCCGCCGCCGTCCAGCCGGGAAACGCCCGGCTCTGCGCCGCCTGCCGATACGCCCCATCCTCCAGCAGGTGGATGGTCAGCACCGACCGCCGGCTGCTCGGCCGGCCCGGCGAGCGCGCTTCGGGCACCTCGATCCACACCTCCGGGAACCCCCACGCCTCGTACTGCGGCAGCTTGCGCCGGCGCGCGTCGGTGGTGTGGTCCACTTCCAGCACCACGTCCGGAAAGTCATGCTCGCCGACTGTCAGCACCGGTCGCGGCAGCTTGGCGCGCGCCGGGTGCAGGTACACCATCTCGTCCGCCTGCATGATGAGGCGCGGCTCGCCGTGCGCGTCGCGCTCGGTCAGGTCGGTGCAGCCCAGGCACTCCACCGGCGTCCCGCGCACCGCGGCGATGCGCTCGGTCAGCTTCCCCACGCGACGCGTGGGGCCTTCGTGGTAGGAGCTGACCGGATCGCAGATCCAGGCGGTCTCGGAGGCGGCGTCCCAGTATTCGAGTCTCATGTCGCAATCGTCGAGTTCCTCGCGCGGCAGGCGAACCGGCTTGCAGCCGGGGAAGTCCGCCGCCGTCGGCGACCGCGGGCCGGGCGCCGCCTCGACGGGCGGCCGGAGCGCGCCAACGGAAGCCATGCCGGCAACCTACGGCATCCTGCCGACTGACGCAACTGAATCCGTGCACGGCGTGCACGGCGGTACGGCGGTGTCCCGCGGCGCCGTGCGGTACTCGCGGGTTGACCGTCCCCGGTCGCGCCGACGCTGCGCCGTATCTGGCAGAACGTGCGCGGTCGCTGACTGCGCGGTCCTCGTAGCGAGTCACCGTGGGGCGACCACGGCGATACTCCGCTCGTGGTGCTCGTGCCATGAGCTGACGGCCGCGATCAGGGCGCTGGTGTCGCACAGGTATCGAGTCACTCGGCAGTTCCCCGCGCGGCTGATCCGTCGCGGAGATCGGCGATCGTTTCCTCGACCTGCGAAGCTTTCAAGACCGGCTGTTCCGACCCTGGTACCGCGACCACCAGGGAGCCACGGTGCTGCAGGGTGACGGTCAACGGGACAGGCTCGATCTCCACGTGGCCGCCCTGCACCCGGAATCGCACCTCCGTGCCCGGGCGCAGATGCGCTGCTTCGCGAATCGCCTTTGGCACCACGATGCGCCCGGCGCGGTCGATGGTTGACATCATGGCACTACCATTACCACGCATGGTGCCATTGGGCTATTGCCTGAAAAGCTGCCGCCGGCTACAGGCTCCTGGCAGACAGGGGCCGACAGCAGTTCGCCGGCTCCGGCGCGCGCTCGTTCGGCGGCGATGAAGGCGTAGCGGGTTCCTGTCCGGGAATATCCGATTGGACCGATGTCGGCAGCAGAAGGTTCTGGAGTGCCCGTACGGAGCCCGTGACAGATTGCGAATCGGTCGCAGACAGCTTGGAAGTAACCACACCCGAGACGCTATTGGTGGTCGAGGTGTCCCGATATATGGGCTCTATTGGGAGATAAGTACGCACCTATCCCGCAGATCGTCCCTGAGACAGGCAACCGATAATGTCAGAACCGCCGATGGCGGTCGTCAGGTCGGCAGTAAGCGAGCCAGCCTTATCAGATTGTGCGCGAACACCGCCGAGTGCACGTACGCGTGGAAGCCGTCCCGGCCGCGCCAATTGCAGCGGTCCAGCCCAAAACAGCGCTTCAGATACGAAATGCCGGCTTCCACCCCAGCCCGAAAGTGCCTCAACTCGCCGTAGATCCACGCCGACGGCGTCATCTCGGTCTGCTCCATCCCCCGCTTCTTGTGGAACATCACATGCTCCACACCCAGCTTCTTCGCTTCGTCCAGATTCTCCCGCGACGCATAGCCGCCATCGAACGCCGCCCGCTACGGCGGCTCCCCGTAGGTGACCACATGCCGCTGCAGCATCGGCAGGCAGCGTGTGCTGTCGGCAGGGTTGCCGTCTTCGACCACCACGTCGATCACCAGCGCACTGCGCCCCGTCGTCAGGTTGATCTTGTGCCCGTAGTGCGTGCGCCGCCCGCCCTTGACGATGATGTCGACGTGCGGCTCGAACAGACTCACCACCTTCTCTCCCGCAGGCACCGTTTCGCCGTCGAACACCCGCCGTTCGGTCTGCCGCACCACGCGCTCGATCAGATCCAGATACGAGCGCGTCTCAGTACACCAACTCTCAGCCCACGGATCAGATACGCCGCGCTCGACCGCAAGCAGCGCATCCTGCGCGTAGCCGCTCGTCCGCCTCACCACGCGCAGCAGCCGCCGATAGGTGGCTGCTCGCCGCCTGGCGTCGCGCTGCGAGCCGATCTCGCGATGCCGCCGCTTGGCCGCACGGCAGTGGTCGCGAAACGACACCCTCGCCAGCCGCTGGCGCGCCTGCCGCAGCAACTCGGTCAGCACCCGCACCCCATCGAACAACAGGCGGCTGTCCTGAGGCTCCAGGATGTCCGCGTCGGTGGCCGTGGAGTCGATGCGCACCTGCGTTCCCGACTCGATCCCCTGCTGCTTGGCGTCCTGCACCAGCACGCCGTTGATCGCTTGCCACGTGGCCGCGTCGATCTCGCTGATGGCGCGCTGCAACGCCGATTTCTTCGGCGGGTTGAACGGATCGATCCGCGCGAAGCGCTTCGTGGACGCCGAGTCGATCAGCTTGAACTCCAGATCCCGATACGAGTAGCCCATCAGATGGATGAGCACCGCACAGCGCAGGATGGTCTCGCAGGTCAGCCCGCGGCGACCGCAGCAGGGAGAACCGGCCACACAGGCGCCGACCATATCGAGCAGTTCGGGATGTTCATCGAGCCATGACGAAGCCCGTTCCAGTTGCGTGCCGCGCGGATGGACAACTTCGTCCGGTTGGAATACGCTGGGCTGAGCGGTGCGGTTGAGACGCATCGTGACCTCCGGTGTTTCGGTTGTTGTTGGTTTATCATCACGATGATAACCGAAACACCGTTTCTTTCTCCACCCCTCTGCAGACCCCAATTCACGCCCATTCAACAAGTTGCGAGTTTACGGACAGGAACTAGCGGGTCAGCACGTCCTCGATTAGCGCGAGCTGCCGCACTCGTGGACGGCTTCGAGCTGGACTTCCTCCGCGGCGCGTACTACTTCAGGACGGACGAGCGGCGGACCGGCATGCCGCTGATGACCGGCTTCGTGCGGGAAGTCGCAAACCGACGGCAGGAAGCGAATCTCAAGTCGTGCCGTCGGCTTCAAGGTGCTTGAGGAACTCCTTATACCCCAACGGGCGTTCCGACCGGCGTTCATTCCAGTCGGAAAGGTCTTCCAGGTCTTCCGCCAGCAGCACGCGCAGGGCCTCGCTTACCATGTCGGACAGGGACTCTCGCGTCTCGGCCGACTTCAGCCGCAGGGCTCGGTGAAGATCGTCGTCCAAGTATACGGTCGTCTTGATCATTATCCGGAACCTACAGCTTGAAGTTGCTGCCGCGAATCGGGCGGAAGGGGCGGCGGGCGTGGTTGGACATGCGGGCCACGGTCGTAGCGAACGCGATGTAGTCGTCGACATCGACGTCGCGCTCGTACGCGATGGCACGCAGGTCTCTCCGCAGTGTTGCCGACCGGGCGAGCGCCAGGAGCTCGTTCTTCTCAGCAGCGGTCAGCGGGGCCATGGGCGTCTCGGATTTCATCGTAGAGCTCCAACCTGTCGAACAGCGCGAAGTACTCGCGGACTCCTTCCCAGTCCATCTCGGCGGAGAAGCGCTCGGCCAACCGGTCGATGTCGGCGAGGTCCTGCCGCTCCCGTCTCGGATCGTTCGCCAGAGCCTGCACCTTCAAGCCGACGAGGTCTTCCGGGCGCAGCGTGCGCAACCGGAGGCTCCCTCCGAACAGACTCACCTCCGGTGCCCGTTCCAGCATGGACGTCGAGATTTCGCGAAAGGCGTGCAGGAAGTCGACCTGACCCAAAGGCGCAAGGTCCGACACATACTGGGACACGTTCTCGCTCCGGTAGCGCAGGCGGTACTGCCGGCGTGCCATGACTTCGTCCAACACCGGGAGCGCAGCCCGGGCCACCAGGAAGTCGATGTCCATCGTCGCGCGCGGTAATCCCAGTGCCCCCAGCGCGAAGCCGCCGATCAGCGCGTAGCGAATCTCGCGCTCTGTGAAGTCGGCCACCAGGTCACGGAGGACGCGCTCGAAGTCCATCAACGCATCTCCGCGGAGCCATGGGGTCGACTCTACACGCCTGCGACGGCGGCGAGTAGAGGATTCTCTTGGTTTGCGTCATCCTGAGCCCGGCATGAGACGACCGAACATCCTGTTCGCCTTCGCCGACGACTGGGGCCGCTACGCGAGCGCGTACGCCGCGCACCACGGCCGGCGCTCGCTCAGCGCGCTGATCGACACGCCGCACTTCGACCGCGTCGCCGGCGAAGGGGTGCTGTTCACCAACGCGCTGGTGCCGGCGCCGAGCTGCACACCGTGCCGGAGCTCGATCCTGTCCGGGCGCTATTTCTGGCAGACCGGGCTGGGCGCCATCCTGCAGGGCGCGGTCTGGAACCGCGCCATCCCGTCGTATCCGTTCCTGCTGCGGGACGCCGGGTACCACATCGGCTTCTCCTACAAGGTCTGGTCACCGGGCACGCCGCAAGATGATCCGTACGGCGGCACCGGCACCCGGTACCAAGACTGCGGGAGGGACTTCGACCAGTTCTCGTTCCGGGCCACCGAGTGGGCGGCGGAGGCCGGCGGCGTGGAGCCGGCCAAACAAAGGCTCTGCGACGAGGTGCGGGGCAACTTCCGCAGCTTTCTGGATGACCGGGAGCCGGACCAGCCGTTCTGCTACTGGTGGGGGCCGACCAACACGCACCGCGAGTGGCAGAAGGGGTCGGGAACGGCGCTGTGGGGGCTCGACCCCGACGCGCTGGCCGGCCGGCTGCCGGCGTTCCTGCCCGACGTCCACGACGTGCGCGAGGACGTCTGCGACTACCTGGGCGAGTGCATGGCCGTGGACCGTGGACTCGGGGTGCTGCTCGGCATGCTGGAGGAGATGGGCGAGCTCGACGACACCCTGGTCGTGGTCTCGGGCGACCACGGCATCCCCGGCGTGCCGCGCGGGAAGTGCAACCTGTACGACATCGGCTGCGAGGTGGCGCTGGCCGCGCGGCTGCCGGGGACGATCCCGGGCGGCCGGGTGGCGGACGACATGGTGAACATCATGGACGTCGCGCCGACGTTCCTGGAGGTGGCGGGCGTGGAGCAGCCGGCGGACATGCCCGCACGCAGCCTGATGGATGTCCTCGGCTCCGACGGCTCCGGGCAGGTTAGTCCAGAGCGCACGTACGCGGTCACCGGCCGGGAGCGGCACGTGGCGACCGCGCGCGACCGGAACCTGCCGTATCCGCACCGCGCCATCCGCACGCACGACTTCCTCTACATCAGGAACTTCGCCCCGGACCGCTGGCCGATGGGCGACCCTCGCGGGCTGGACGATCCTTGCGCGCAAGCTCCGCCGCGCGAAGCGTTGGAGCACGACACCCGCGTTGCCTACGCTGACCTGGATGCGAGTCCGACCAAGGCGTGGATGATCGAGAACCGCGCGGTCGACGGGGTGCGCGACAAGTACGCGCTGGGCTTCGGCAAGCGGCCGGCGGAGGAGCTCTACGACGTCCGCAACGACCCGGACCACATGCTCAACCTGGCCGGCGATTCGGCGTTCACGGCTCGGAAGCGGGCGCTGGCCGAGCGGCTGGAGGCGGTCCTGCGCGAGCAGGGCGACCCGCGCATGGATGCGGGGCCGTGCCGGTTCGAGACCGCGCCGTTCACCGACTGGCCGTGCCCGGACGACACCGCGGAGCAACGCGCCGCGCTGGTGAGGGGAACCGCCGGATTGTGAAAGCCCGCCGCCTCACCGGCGGGTTATGACCGCGACCGCCGAGTCGGTCAACATCTCCCTGGTATGGGCCGCTCGGAGAGGATGTTCGAAAGGATCCTGCGAGGACGGTCTGATGCGAACATTCCGTTCCGAGACCTGTGTAGACTCCTGGAAGAACTCGGCTTCTCCCAGCGCATTCGCGGAGATCACCACATCTTCACGCGCGCGGGTGTCGATGAGATCCTGAACTTGCAACCAAGGTCGGGAAAGGCGAAGGTATATCAGGTCAAACAGGTGCGTGCGGTGATCCTGAAATACCGATTGAGGAACTGATCCATGGTGAAGTACGAGATCATCATCTACTGGAGCCAGGACGATGAAGCATTCATCGCCGAGGTTCCTGAGCTCCCCGGTTGCGCTGCGGACGGCGACACCTACCAGCAAGCTCTCGATAACGTCCAGATCACCATCCGGGAGTGGATCGAGACAGCCACGGAACTTGGCCGGGAGGTGCCGGAGCCGAAGGGGCGACTCATCTTCGCGTGACGGCGGCGAGGAAGCGCACGACAGGAGGTCATCCGTGCCACTGACGCAGGACGAGGTCGAGCGGTTCGAAGATCAGGGGTTTCTGCCCCGGGAGGGGATGCTGACCCCGCTCGAGGTCAAGGCCCTGCACCAGCGGCTGGAGGACATCGGCAACGGCCTCGTGCCGTTCCCGGCCGAGTACGTGCAGATCGAGCCGCAGGTCGAGAGCGGCCGGCTCGCCGCGGACCCCGTGCGGTTCAACAACGTCCGCAAGATCTGGAACCTCACGCGCTACGACGAGTTGTTCAAGGAATACGCGCGCCATCCCGCGATCCTGGACGTCGTCCACAGCCTGATCGGCCCCGATCTGAAGATCTACGTCGACCAGACCCTGTGCAAGCCGCCGCGGGTCGGGTCCGCGAAGCCGCCGCACCAGGATTCCGCCTACTGGACGAACATCGATCCGCCCAACTTGGTGATCTGCTGGATGGCGCTCGACGACGCGACCGAGGACAACGGCTGCATGCGCTTCATCCCCGGCTCCCACAAGCTGGGCGTGATCGAGCACAAGCGCCTGGAGGACTTCCGCGTCGAGGACGCCAAGGTGGACTACGCACGCGAGGTCGCCGTTTCGCTCAAGGCGGGAGGCTGCTCGTTCCACCACAGCCTGGCGATGCACCGCACCGACGCCAACACCAGTCCCGACCGGCGCATCGGCCTGACGGTCGCGTACATGAGCGCACGGTCGCGCTACATCGGGCCCGCCCCGCAGCCGGAGTATGACCTGGTCGCCGGGCGCGCCTTCGCCGGGTGCGTCTGACTCGACGAGCCGCCGAGCCGCGGCCGCTGACGACGCAGCTCGTCGGCAGCTACGCGAAGCCGCGCTGGCTGATCCGCCATCAGCGGGTGACCTCGCCCAGCTCCTCGTTCTGGCGGCCGGACCCGGACGTGCTCGCCGAGAGCCAGGACGATGCTACCCGTCTGGCGATCGCCGACCAGGAACGCGCCGCGCTGGACGTCATCACCGACGGTGAGCAGCGGCGCCAGCGGTTCGACACCTACTTCTTCCGCTTCGAGGGCATGGACAACGAGACGCTCGGGCGATGGTCGATGGAGGGGCGCGACCTGAGTTTCATCGACCTGGATCCGGCCGTCGAGCAGCGGCTGCACGAAGCCATGACCACCCGTGTCGTCGGGGAGATCCGCTGGAAGGAGCCGGTGACCCTCGACGACCTGCGGTTCCTGAAACGTCACACCCGCCGCCCGGTGAAGATGACGGTCATCGGGCCGCTCACCGCCGCCGTCCGCCTGGCCGACGACTACTACCCGGACGAGGAGACGCTCGGCATGGCCGTGGCGCGGGCGATCAACCGGGAGCTGCGCGCCCTGCAGAACGAGGGCCTCGACGTCATCCAGTTGGACGAGCCGGACTTCCACTTCCGCCACGACGCGGCCGTGCGGTGGGGGACGAGGGCGCTGGACGCCGCGTTCGACGGGATCCGCACCGCCAAGGCCGTGCACCTGTGCTACGGATACGCGACCATCGGCGACAAGCGCCTCGATCCCAACTACGCCCGCGCGCTTGCCGCAATCGCCGCGTCGTGCACGGATCAGATCTGCATCGAGTACGAGCAGCCCCGCCACGAGCCCGAGCTGCTGCGCCACTGCCGGGACAAGCACGTGATCCTCGGCGTGCTGAATCTGGGCACCCGCGAGATCGAGCCGGTCGAGCACATCGCCGGGCGGATTCGCGACGCGTTGCAGGTGGTGCCGCCCGAACGGCTGCATCTGGCTCCGGACTGCGGCATGTGGTTCCTGCCGCGAGACGTGGCCTTCGGCAAGCTCAAGGCGATGGTGGCGGCCGCGGACGTGGTCCGCGGCGAGCTCGGCTATCGCTAGCCGGAACTTCCAGAGCCTGATTTCTCCGTAAGTCATCGTACAGCAATGATCTGAGCGTCCTGAGGGCGGGTGTTTCGGCGCCATATGTACCCATGTAATAGGCAGGATTATAGCGCGGGTTCAATCATGTTAGATGTTGACATATGGTTATCTATGTGCCTATCATCAATTCGGCACACGCACCATTCAGTAGTCATGTACATCGAGTCCGTCCCCAACCGCTCCTCCCCACCGGCCATCCTCCTCCGTGAGTCCTACCGCGAGCACGGCAAGGTCAAAAAACGCACGCTGGCCAACCTCTCCAAGTGGCCAGCCCACCTCGTCGATGGCCTGCGCGTCCTGCTCAAGGGCGGCTTCGCCGTCGCCTCCTTCTCCGATGCCTTCGACATCCTGCGCTCCCAGCCCCACGGCCATGTCGCCGCCGTGCGCGCCTTCGCCGCCAAGATCGGCCTCGACCGCCTGCTCGGCCGCCGCTCGCGCATGCGCGATCTTGCCTTCGCTCTGATCCTCTCCCGTGTGCTGGCCCCCGCCTCCAAGCTCGCCACCGCACGCGGCCTGCACCCCGACACCCTGCGCGATTCGTTGGCCGACGTGCTGGCACTCGATGAGGTCAACGAAAACGACCTGTACGCCGCCATGGACTGGCTGCGCGCACGCCAGGACGCCATCGAGCAACGCCTGGCCTCCCAGCATCTGGCCGAAGGCTCCCTGGTGCTCTGCGACCTGACCTCCAGCTACGTGGAAGGCCGCTGTTGCCCGCTGGCCAAGCGCGGCTATTCCCGCGACGGCAAGCGCAACACCTTGCAGATCGAGTTCGGCCTGCTGTGCAACCGCGACGGCTGTCCGGTGGCCGTCGAAGTATTCCCCGGCAACACCGCCGATCCGCGCACCGTCGGCGTGCAGATCAGGAAACTGCAGCGCCGCTTCGGACTGTCGCGCGTGGTGCTGGTCGGCGACCGCGGCATGCTCACCGAGGCGCGCATCCGCCAGGAAGTGCAGCCGGCCGGCTTGGACTGGATCAGCGCACTGCGTGCGCCGGCGATCCGCGAGTTGGTCGACTCAGGCGCGGTGCAGACCTCCTTGTTCGACCAGCGCGACCTGATCGAGATCCGTGCCGACGCCTACCCGGGCGAACGGCTGATGGTGTGCCGCAATCCGCTGCTGGCCGCCGAGCGCGCACGCAAGCGCCAGGAGCTGCTGGAGGCCACCGAACGGCTCCTTGATCCGATCGTGGCAGCCACCACCCGTGCCAAGCGCCGGCTGCGCGGCACCGACGCAATCGCCATGCGGGTCGGCAAGGTCATCGACAAGTACAAGATGGCCAAGCACTTCGACCTCGACATCAGCGACGCTGCGTTCAGCTACCGGCGCAACGAGGAGGCGATCGCCGCCGAGGCTGCCCTCGACGGGCTATACATCGTGCGCACCAGCCTCGCCGACGACGAACTGGATGCCGAGGCGACGGTGCGCGCCTACAAGGGGTTGAGCGTGGTCGAGCGCGCGTTCCGCAGCTACAAGACCGTCGATCTGAAGGTCAGACCCATCTACCACTACAGCGCCGAACGGGTGCGCGCGCACGTGTTCCTGTGCATGCTGGCCTACTACCTCGAATGGCACCTGCGCCAGAGGCTGGCGCCGCTGCTGTTCGATGACCACGAGCCCGAAGCCGCCGAACGCGAGTCGATCGTCGCGCCGGCGCAGCCGTCGCCGGCAGCAAAGCGCAAGGCGCAGACAAAGCGCACCGACACCGACCAGCCCGTGCACAGCCTGCGCACGCTGCTGGACGATCTGGCTACCATCACCAAGAACCAAGTGGTCGCCAAGACTCCCCACGCCCAGCCGTTCGAGGTCATCACTCGTCCGACCGAGCTGCAGAGCACCGTGTTCAGCCTACTCGGCGTGCGGCTGTGAGGTGTACCCAGTAGCGAGTTCCTGATATTGAGGCTATTTCACCTTCACCACACAGGTTACAGAGAATTACCCCTGGAAGTTCCGGCTAGCGGACGCTCACCTCACGGCGGCTGGGTACGCGGAGCTACCCAGTAGACGTTGTTGGTGACCAGGTCGCCGTTCCTAATGTAATCCTGGACGTCCTCGAAGTAGCTTCGCAGGCCACGAGGGTATCCCGAGGAGCCGTCGAAGTAGGTGAAGGCGGGCAACTGGCCGGCGGGCACCACGTTTGCGCCCAGCGGCGGTTCCGGGGCGGGTCGGTTGGCCACGGTGCCGGGCTCCAACTCCGGGAAGGCCCGGAACCGCTCCCGGGCGGGGTCCGACACCAGCCACACGGTCCGGTCACCGGTCGTGTCGCGATCGCGCGTCGGCTTCCCTCCCGGACCTTGGGATCCCGGCTTGAGTTGCATGAGCGCGTAGAGGCTGCCGTCGGCGCGCATGCCGAGCCGGCCGTCGACCGGCCGCATGTCCGGCCAGGCCTGCTCCAGCTCAAGGACCTCCCGCCGATCCCAGCCGCCGCGGCCATGGGAGTGGAGCAGTACCTGTCCCGTGCGCTCCTCGCCCGAGATGCACAGCATGACGACCTCGCTATCGCCGGCGACCATCAGCCCCAGGCAACTCACTTCCGGAGGAGGCATCGGCTCGTGGCGCCGGCCGCTGGTCCGATACAGCACGTCCATGGCCTCGGGCTGCGCCGGAATGATCACCGGCGTGCCGTCCGCCTTCTGCCAGGTCAGGCCGCGGTCGGGGCTGCGCATGTAGCACAGCGCCTGGTGGAGCCCGCGCTGCTCGGTTGTGCCCAAGCCTTCGTAGAAGTAGCACGCGAAGTGAAGGTCGCCGTCGCGGCCGATTGCCAGGTGACTGTGGTAGGCCGCATACCCGTCCAGGTATCGCTCCGTCCTGCGGATCAGGCGGGCCTGGCGCCGCCAGGGCTCGCCCGGCTCCTTGATGAAGAGATCGGCGCCGAAGGGCCGGTCCGGGCGCATCGTCAGGAACAGCGTGCCGTCCGGAGCGCACACCAGGATGGGGTAGGTGCCGGAGCCGGCGGGCTGCTCGGGCGTCCATTCCGAGGAGTCGTTGACGCCGGCCGAGCTGCGGTAGGTGACCGGCGTGCCGTGGCCGCTGAGGACGACGTGCAGCCGTCCCTCGTGGTCGACGGTGATGACCGGCCGCGCGTGGTTGTCGACGCCGACGTTGAGCGTCACCGGCTCCGTCCACCGGCCGGTGTCGTAGCGGCAGGAGCGGACGCGGTTGAGATAGCCCTCCCGGCTGACGTCCTGCCACACGACGTGGCAGACGCCGTCACGGGTGACGACGTTGTTGCCGCCGATCGCGCGCTCACTGCCGATCCGGGAGATCCGTTCGACGTTGACCGACATGGCGTTCTTTCCACACTGTGACACGTGGACGCGGATGCGCCAATCGTATGCATCGAGGAGATGCCAATGCCGGTAGAGGGTGACCACTCGGACCGCGAGATCCTGCGCTACCGCCGCATCCGCGTGGAGCGGCAGGAAGTCCTGCCCGGTGACACCGCGCCCATGCTCTGCGGGCGCGGACCGATCCTGCTCCTCGGCGGGCGCGCCGGGTCGCTGGCCCGCAGCACCAACGGCGGCGTGACCTGGGAGCGCCTCGGGTCTCTTCGCGAGCATGCAGGGTCGAATGGGCACCTCCTGACGCTGGCGGAGCCGGCGCCGGATCGGGTCCTGGCCGCGCTCTACCACCAGGGAGCCATTACCGTTCTGTCTTCGGGCGACTCCGGGGAGACGTGGCAGGCGGGGGGACGGATCGCATCCGCAGCCGAGGCAGCCGCCGGTCCGGCGCGCTTCGAGGCGCCGCCGGGAGGGTCGCCGTTGTTGTGGATCGGAGCGACGGCATTTCGGTCATCCGACGGCGGGAGCACGTGGACCGCCGCCGGCGAGACCTCGTCCGGCGTCGGGCTGGATGAGCCGGAAGGCATGCGCGAACGGGGCGGGCCGGTAGCGCTGCCGGATGGACGGGTGGTGCTGACCCGTGCCGAGCCCTGCTACCCCTATGGCGCCCGGGCCGTGATCAGCGCGGACGGCGGCGACACCTGGGGTGAGGAGGTGTTCGTTCTGGGGCATGCCCGAGCAGCCACCAACACCGTGCAACCGCGCCCGTTGCGCTGCGACCCCGGCGCCGCCGCGGTCAGCGTGGCGCTGGACGACGGGACCATCGTCTCCGCCTACGACCGCGGCGCGGCCATTCCGCCCGTCATGGCTCCGATGGACGGCCGGCGCATGGACGAGTCGATCCACAGGCCGGCCATCGTGGCGGTCCGCTGGACGCCCGAGGGCTTGCGCCGGCCGCCCCTGGTCTATCCCAACCTGTCGTCGCACCGCGTCGACTCGCGCGGCTACCTGGACAACGGTCTGGTGCGGATGCGGCCCGACGACCGGTTCGAGGGCGGCGACTTCATCGAGGACTACGAGATGATCGTGTTCCGGCGGCAGCCCGCCGAACAGCGGTTCTTCGCCGGCGCCGGCACCAAGGGCGTGGTCGTCTGCCGCCATCCCGACGGCAGCCTGGTCTTCGCAAGCCGCACCTCCGCCATTCATCGCTCCACCGACGAGGGACGCACGTGGACGAGGATCGCCGAGGTCAGGCGGCCGGGGAACCGGGCGACCACGTTCGCCTTCGGGGTCACGGCCCGCGGGACGTATCTGATGGGGTACTCGACGCTGCTGCGGCCGGCGGACCCGGCGACCGGCGAGCCCAGTCTCCGGCAGACCAACATCGCGCGCAGCGAGGACGGGGGACGGACGTGGACCGCCGGGCCGCTCCGGCCGGGGCCGATGCGCTACGGCGGCGCGGGCGACGGCAGCCGCATCACGGAGCTGTCCGACGGTACGGTCGTGATGGGCTGCGGCACCGCGTCGAACGATCCGTCGCGGGAGGCCGGCTACCGCGGCGACGTGATGCTGCGCTCGCGTGACGACGGCAGGACCTGGGACGACTGGACGGTGTTGCCCCCCGGCAGCACGGAATCGAACTTCCTGGAGCTGCCGTCCGGCGAGCTGCTCTGCGCCACCCGCTATCAGCGCCCCGCGGCGAGCGACGATTACTTCGGCGCGCCGTCCGGCGCCGCCGCACCGGACGGCTGGCCGTTCCCCTCACGCAACCGGTGCGGTGAAGGCAGATACAAGAACGAGGCGGTCATGTTCTCCGGCGACCGCGGCGACAACTGGACCACGCCGGAGCTGGTCACGCGCATTCACATGGTTTCGGCGGACGTGGTGCTGTTGCCCGACGGCCGGGTGGTGCTGACCTACGACCACAAGGACGCTTGCGGCGGCCCGCGAGCGCTCGTCAGCGCCGACGGCGGGCGCACGTGGGAGCCGGACGCCTATATCCTCGCCTACCACACGATCGATGCCCGGACCAGCTCGGTCGTGCTCTCGGACGGCCGCGTCCTGACGCTGTGGGCGGGGGCAGGCGAGCAGGGCATCCACGCCACGACGTGGTCCCCGGACTGACGGGGCTGATCACGGCGCGATCGGCCAGGAGGAGCGAACCATGTCGACAGAAGCACGGCGTACAAGAAGAGCCAGCGGGGTGAGCGGAGCGAAGCGGCCGGTGTTCGGCGACCACACGGATCGGGAGATCCTGCGCTTCCGGCGCATCCGAGCGGAGCGGCAGGAAGTACTGGAAGGTGACACCGGGCCGCTCCTCTGCGGGCGGGGACCGAAGCTGCTCCTCTGCGGGCGCGGCGGCTCGCTGGATCGCAGCTCCGACGGCGGTGTCACCTGGGAGCGCCTGGGATCCCTGGGGGACGGTGCGTCGCCGTACAGTGAGCGCGGCGAACCACACCCGAAGGGTGAGCGCAGCGAACCGCCCCCGAAGGGGGCCGTCCTGGCGCTGGTGGATCTCGCGCCTGCTGCTTCGGTCCTGGCCGCGCTCGCACACGACGATGCCATCGCCGTGCTGTCGTCGGACGACTTCGGGGAGACGTGGCGCGCGACTGGAACGATCGCATCGCCTGCCGCGGCAGACGCTGATCCGGTGCGGTTCGAGGGGTTGCCCGGCGGGTCGGTAGTGCTGTGGAACGGGCCTACCGCCTATCGGTCGGACGACGGTGGGCGAACCTGGAGCGGCGCCGGCGGTGGCACGGGCGGCGCCGGGTCCGAAGCGCCCGCCGAGCCGGACAGCGTCCGCGAGCAGCGGGGAAGGGTGGCGCTGCCGGATGGGCGGGTGGTGCTGACCTATGCCGAACCGGCCTATCCCTATGGCGCACGTGCCCTGATCAGCGCCGACGGCGGCGATACCTGGGGCAGCGAGGTGTTCGTGCTGGGTGTTGCCCGCGCAGCCACCAACACGGTGCAGCCGCGTCCGTTGCGCTGCGACCCCGGCGCCGGCGCGGTCAGCGTGGCGCTGGAGGACGGGGCCATCGTCTCCGCCTACGACCGGGGCGCGGCCATTGCGCCCGCCTTGCCTCCGGGGGACGGCCGGCGCATGGACGAGGCGAGCAGCCGGCCGGCCATCGTGGTGGTGCGCTGGACGCCCGAGGGGTTGCGGCGTCCGCCCCTCGTCTATCCCAACCTGTGGACGCACCGCGTGGACCAACGCGGTTACCTGGACAACGGCCTGGTGCGGATGCGGCCCGACGACCGCTTCGAAGGCGGCGACTACATCGAGGACTACGAGATGATCGTGTTCCGGCGGCGGCCGGCCGAGCAGCGATTCTTCGCGGGGGCCGGCACGAAGGGCGTGGTGGTGTGCCGCCATCCCGACGGCAGCCTGGTCCTGGCAAGCCGCACCGCGTCGGTCCACCGGTCGACCGATGAAGGACGCACGTGGACCCGGATCGCCGAGATCAGGCTCCCGGGACAGCGCCCCGGCCCGTTTTCCTTCGGCGTCACGGCCGCGGGGACGTACCTGATGGGGTACCACACGCTGATCCGGCCGGCGGACCCGGCGACCAGCGCGCGGAACACCTTACAGACCAACGTGGCGCGGAGCGAGGACGGGGGACGAACGTGGACCGCCGGACCGATCCGGCCCGGACCGATGCGCTACGGCGGCGGGGGCGACGGCTGCCGCATCACGGAGCTGTCCGACGGCACGGTCGCGACGAGCTGCGGCGTCGCGTGGAACGATCCGTCGCGGGAAGAGGGCTACGTCGGCGACGTGATGCTGCGCTCGCATGACGACGGCCGGACCTGGGACGACTGGACGGTATTGCCTCCGGGCTGCAGCGAATCGAACTACCTGGAGCTTCCGTCCGGCGAGCTGCTCTGCGCCACCCGCTATCAGCGCCGGGCGACGCGAGACGACTACTTCGGCGCGCCGTCTGCGGGTGCCGCGCCGGACGGATGGCCGTTCCCGTCGCGCAATCGGTGCGGTGAGGGCAGATACAAGAACGAGGCGGTCATGTTCTCCGGCGACCGCGGCCGCAACTGGACCACCCCGGAGCTGGTCACGCGCATGCATCTGGTTTCGGCGGACGCGGTGCTGTTGCCCGACGGCCGGGTGGTGCTGACGTACGACCACAAGGACAAGTGCGGCGGCCCGCGAGCGCTCGTGAGCGCCGACGGCGGGCGCACGTGGGAGCCGGATCCCTATATCCTGGCCTACCACACGCGCGATGCCCGAACCAGCTCGGTCGTGCTGCGCGACGGCCGCGTCCTGACGCTGTGGGCAGGGGCCGGCGAGCAGGGGATCCACGCCACGACGTGGTCCCCGGACTGACGCAGGTCGGTTGCGGCTCAGCCCGGTCTGCGCGACAGTCGTGCGTGGAGAGGATGGATGACGGTGGATGGGGAAGCGCCGGCGGGGCTGTCGGACCTGGAGCGGGACGGCTTCCTGCTGGTGCCGGGGGCGCTCGATGACGAAGCCGTGGCGTGGTGGAAGGACACGCTCTACGGCATGCACCGCCGCGGCCTGAACGAGATCGACAACTCGGTCGGCAACGTGGCGTTCGAGAGCCTGCTGAAGCTGGCGCCCGAGCGCTCGCGGCTGCTGGTCGGCCACCCCAGCGTGGCGCCGTACCTGAAGGCCATCCTCGGCAAGCAGTGCCAGCTCCGCTCGCTGCGCGCGCACATGAACCCGCGCGCCTACCTGCAGGAGTGGCACATGGACTTCCCCGACTACCAGTACCAGGAGCGCCGGTCGGAGGCGGGAAGGCCGCTGCGCGCGCTGTGCATGAACACCACGTTCTACCTCACCGACAACACGCCGGAGCGCGGGCGGCTGACGTTTCTCACCGGCTACGTCGACCGCCGGCTGCCCGACGCCATCCTGCCGCACGTCCGCTACACCAAGGATCGCGGCAACCGCTTCCAGAGGTGGTGTGACGATCAGCCGCAGGAGCACGTCTATCCGATGGCCGGCGACGCGGTGGTGTTCTTCAGCCACATACCGCACCAGGGCGCCAAGTTCGGGGACGACCCGGAGGACGACATCCGCGCGAATCTGGTGCTGCACTACCAGCAGAACCCCATGCATCCGGAGATCTGGTTCGTCAGCACCCCGGACCTGACGCTGGACGCCCTCGGCTACGCCGGCACCTTCCCGTTCGCGGAATCATAGCCACGCAGAGGTCAGACGCGGTCAGATGCCGCGCAGGGAGACCTCGTTGACGAGGTGGCACGCCGCGTCGTGTCGCCGGTCATCGGCCAGCGCGACCAGGGGCGGTTTCTCCGTCCGGCAGCGGACCTGAGCGTAGATGCACCGTGGATGGAACGGACACCCGTTCGGCACCTCCGTGGGGTCCGGAACATCTCCCGGGAGGAGAATCCGCTCCGCCTTGACGTTCGGGTTCGGGCGGGTCACCGCGGACAGCAGCGCCTCGGTGTACGGCATGCGAGGGCGGCGAAACAGCTCGCCGGTCGCGCAGACCTCGACGATCGAGCCCAGGTACATCACGGCCACCCGATCGCTCACGTGCTTGATCACCGCGAGGTCGTGGGAGATGAGGATCAGCGACAGGGAGAACCGGTCCTGGAGGTCCTTGAGCAGGTTGAGGACCTGAGCCTGAACGGACACGTCGAGAGCGGACGTTGGCTCGTCGGCGATCACCAGCTTCGGGCCGAGGGCCAGCGCCCGCGCGATGCCGATCCGCTGCCGTTGGCCGCCGGAGAATGCGTACGGGTAGCGCCGCAGGTGCTGGGGATCAAGACTGACCGCCCCCATGAGCTCGACCACCCGGTCGTCGAGTTCACGGCCCCGCGCCAGCCCGTTCACGAGCAGCGGCTCGCCGATGATGTCCCGTATGGTCATCCGCGGGTTGAGGGATGACTCCGGGTCCTGAAAGATCATCTGCACCCGCTTGCGTGCCTCGCGCAGCGCGTCGCCTTCCGCCGTCGCCAGATCCACGACGGTATCGTCGTAGCGGAACAGGATCTCACCCGCCATCGTGGCGTCGCGCGGGTTGACGCTGCGCATGATGGTACGCGCCACGGTCGACTTGCCGCAGCCGCTTTCGCCGACTATCCCCACGGATTCGCGCGGCCGCACGCCGAAGCTCACCCCGTCGACCGCCTTCACGAAGCCCGCCACCCGCTTGAACACGCCCGTGCGGACGAAGTAGTGGGTCCTGAGGTCGCGCACGCTCAGCAGCAGATCGGGATCCATCCGTTGCCTCAGCCGTCTTCCACGGCATCGGAGTGCAGGAAGCACCTGACGAAGTGCCCGGGCTCGATCTCCGCGAGCGCCGGCTTTCTGGCGACCCGCAGGCTGCGGTCCTCATCGGTCTCGGGCTTGCCGCACCGTGGCTCGAACAGACAGCCGCGCGCGCGGGTGAACGGGTCCGGCACGCTGCCGGTGATCGCCGCCAGCCGGCTGGCCTCCGTATCCAGGTCGGGGATCGAGTTCAGCAGCGCCTCGGTGTAGGGATGCAACGTCCCGGTGAACACATCGTGAACGGTCCCCGATTCCACGACCTCGCCAAGGTACATGACGACGACGCGGTCGCAGATGTCGGCGATGACCCCCAGGTCGTGGGTGATCATCATGAGCGCCATGCCATGCTCGCGCTGGAGGCGCTTGAGCAGGTCGAGAATCTGCGCCTGGATGGTCACGTCGATCGCCGTCGTCGGCTCATCCGCGATCAGCAGCCGTGGATTGCAGGAAAGCGCGCGGGCGATCATCGCCCGCTGGCGCATGCCTCCGCTCAACTCGAAGCTGTACAGGTCGATCCGCCGCTCCGGGCTGGGGATGCCGACTTCGCGCAGCAGAGCGATCGCCCGTGCGCGCGCCGCCCGCTTCCCCATGTCCGGCTCGTGGATCAGGATCGGCTCGATGATCTGATCGCCGATCCGATGCACGGGGCTGAACGCGGTCATCGGCTCCTGAAAGATGAGGGAGATCTCCTTCCCGCGGACCCTGCGGATCTCGTCTCCCAAGGGGTCGAGCGCGGCCAGGTCGATGGCGCCGCCGTCCCGGTGCAGGACGATCTCTCCTGCTACGATGCGCCCGGGCCACGGCACGACGCGCAGGATCGACAGCGCCATCACCGACTTGCCGCAGCCGCTCTCCCCGACCACGCCCAGCGATCGTCCGCTCTCCACGGCAAGGCTGACGCCATCGACCGCCTTGACCGTGCCTTCGGTCAGCGGGAAGTAGGTCCGCAGGTCCTTGACCTCGATCAGCGTGTCGTTCATCAGCGATAGGGGTCGGCCGCGTCGCGCAGTCCGTCGCCGAGGAAGTTGAACGCCAGGACCACGGCGATCACGCAGAGGACGGGCAACAGGAGCCATGGCGTCACGGCGACACTCTGGATGTTCTGAGCCTTCTGCAGCATGACGCCCCAACTGATGGCGGGCGCCCGCAGGCCGATCCCCAGGAAGCTCAGGGCGGTCTCGGCGAGCACCATCTCCGGGATGCTGAGGGTCGCGGTCGCGATCAGGTGGCTCGTGAACGACGGCAGCAGGTGTCTGAACAGGATCCGCGAGGTCGGGGCGTTGGCCTGTTGCGCCGCGACCACGAAGTCTTCGTTGCGCAGGGCCAGGAACTTGCCGCGCACCACGCGCGCCATGCCCGTCCACCCGAGCACGGAAAGGATCACGGTGATGGCGAAATACGTTCGGATGATCGGCCACTGCGGGGGAAGCGCGACGGCCAGCGCCATCCACAGCGGCAGCGTCGGGAATGACCGGAGGATCTCGATGAAGCGTTGAATCGCCGTGTCGACGATCCCGCCGTACCAGCCCGATACGCCGCCGAGGAAGATGCCGAGCAGGAAGCTCAGCACCACCCCTATGAAGCCGATGGAGAGCGAGACGCGGGATGCGTATATCATCCGCGACAGCAGGTCTCTCCCCTGCCGGTCACTCCCCAACAGGAAGAACGGCGTGTCGAGATCGCGAACGCCGACGAGGTGGACGCTGGCGGGAATGAGTCCCCACAGCTTGTAGGGATGGCTGCGAACCAGGAGCCGCACCGGCACCTTCGTCTCCGTGTCGGGTACGTACGTACGCAGAAACGTCTTCTGGTCGATGACCGGGGTGAGCCCATAGACGAACGGACGCAGGCTGAACCCCCCTTCCGCGTCGACGAAGCGAACCCTGACAGGCGGGGCAAGGAGGTACTCGGTAAGGCGGTGATAGGGATCCGACGGTGCGACGAACTCGGCGAAGAGCGCGACCAGGTACACGGCGATCAGAAAGTACAGCGAGATCATGGCGGGCCGATGCTTGCGGAGCTTCAGCCACATCAAGCGCCACTGGCTGTAGACGTAGCGGGTCTCCGAATCGCGGCGGTCGTCGACCTGCGCCGGTGTCGTCATGTGCGTCGACCGTTCCGCCATGCCCGTCCGTCCGTTCCGGACCTAGTCGAATCGTATGCGCGGATCGATCGCCGCCAGCAGGATGTCCGACAGCACCGTCCCGATCACCGTTGCGGTTGCCAGCAGCATCACGACCGATCCGGCCATGTACATGTCCTGCACCTGAAGTGCGCGCAGGAACACCGGCCCCACGGTGGGAAGCCCCAGCACGACCGCGGTAATCGTTGCGCCGGAGATGAGCGTGGGCAGCAGCCAGCCGATCGTCGAGATCAGGGGATTGATCGCTACCCGGATCGGGTACTTGACCAGCAGCGCCGTCTCCTTCATGCCGCCGACCCGCGCGGCCACGACGTAGTTCTTGCGCAGCTCATCCAGGAGATTGGCCCTCATCACGCGGATGGTGCTGGCCGTTCCCGCCGTGCCGACGACGATCATCGGAATCCACAGGTGCTTGAGGAGATCGATCACCTTGCCCAGACTCCACGGCGCGATCAGATACTCCCGCGAGAACAGCCCGCCCACGCTTGCGTCGAACAGTGAGTACGACACGTACATCAGCACGAGCGCAAGCATGAAGTTGGGCACGGCGAGACCGATGAATCCCAGGAATGTGAGGATATAGTCGCCGGTCGAGTACTGGCGCACCGCCGAATACACGCCGATCGGGATCGCCATGCCCCAGGCGAAGAGCAGCGAGGCAAGGCTCACCACCATCGTCAGAAGCAACCGCTCGGCGACGATCTCGTTTACCGGCTTCATGTGATCCAGGGAAAAGCCCAGGTCTCCCTGCACGAAGTTGGTGATCCACCGGAAATAGCGCCAGTACCACGGCCGGTCGAGCCCCCAGCGCTGCTGCATGCCGGCGATGATCTCTTCGGAGATCCCGCTGTCGTGCAGGTCCTCCTGTTTCTGCAGGTACGTCGTCAGGAAGTCGCCGGGCGGGAGCTCGATGACGACGAAGGAGATGATCGATATCACGAAGAGGGTGGGTATCATCAGCAGAAATCTTCGTGCCAGAAACTGGATCATCCGGACGAACGACCGTACGGCGGTCATGAAACAGGTGTCAAGCCATCGGCTCGCGAGCCGGCGCGACGGGAGCGCATCGCGGCGGCCTTGGCCGCGATCGCTGGAAGCCGGTTGACAGCCCCGCGCCTCATGTTCTATCCAGTCAAGAATGTAAACGCCGTGCTTTCGGCACGAGGAGGTCGTTATGAGACGCGGTTTCAAGCTTGGGGTGGCGTTCGCCGCTCTGCTCGCGGTCGGGATCCTCGTTTTGCCTGTGGCCTGGGCGCAGGAGGCGTCGGGCGAGGCACCGATGCTTCGCGAGCTGGTCAGCCAGGGCACGCTGCCACCACTCGAAGCACGAATGCCCAAGAATCCACACGTCCGCGAGGTGGTGGGCGAGATCGGCCAGTACGGCGGTACGTGGTACTCCGTGCACCTGCAGAACGATCTGCATGGCTTCTGGGGGTACGCTTCGATCAAGCCCACCGTATTGGACGGCATCTCGGGCGAGTTCTACCCGCAGCTCATCGAAGACCTGGTGAGCTCTGACGGCGGCAGGAACTGGGTCATGCAGATGCGCGAGGGCCTGCGTTTCTCCGACGGCGAGCTGTACGACGCCGACGACATCATGTACTGGTGGAACGACGTCATCCTCAACGAGGATCTCGCCGTGGGAGTGCCCGGCTCCGCGGTGATCAACGGACAACCCCCACGCGTCACCAAGCTCGATCAATGGGCGGTCGAGTTCGCCTGGGACGACCCGAACCCGCTGTTCCACGTCACCGTCTCGAACTTCCTTCTGGGCCATGAAGCGCCGTTGTTCGCCGAACACTACATGCGGCAGTTTCATGCCAAGTACCGCGACGAGGCCGAGCTGGACAAGGAGGTCTCGGAGCGCGGATTCGAGAACTGGACCCAGCTTCATCAGCACATGTCGGGCGACGGCGGATGGGAGATCAACGATCCCGGCCGGCCGACGCTCTATCCGTGGATGACCGTTTCGGCGCCGACCGGAGGGCCGATCGTCTCCGACCGCAATCCCTACTACTGGGTCGTGGACACCGCCGGCAACCAGCTTCCCTACATCGACCGGCGGGTTCTCGAGTTCGTCAACGACATCGAGACCATCAAGCTGCGCGCGCTGGGCGGCGACATCACCGCCGGGCAGGTGCCGGACGGAGTCGGCATACTGCCGCAGCTTCTCGCCAAGCGGGAGGCGGGCGAGTTGCAGGTCCAGGTGGTCGGCCACGGCGGTGACGAGCAGCTCGACCTGGAGTTCAACCGGACGCACGAGGATCCGGTCCTGGCGGAGATCTTCCAGAACCCTCAGTTCTCCATCGCGGTCTCCCACGCCATCAACCGGGAGGAGATCAACCGGGTGGACTATCTGGGTCTCGCCACGCCGATGCAGTTCGGCCCCAAGGAGGGGTCCCCGGTGTATTCCGAGGCGCTCAAGACGGCATACATCGAGTACGATCCGGCCAAGGCAAACCGCATCCTGGACGAAATCGGCCTGAGCGAGAAGGATCGCGACGGATTCCGGCTGCGCCCGGACGGCAAGACCTTCGAGATCGTCCTCTACAACACCCGCGCGGACACGGTGCCGGAGGCCACCCATGAGCTGGTCGCCGATTACTTCAACGACATCGGCATCAAGACCACGATGAAGCGGCAGAACCGCGGCTGGGACACACTCACCCGCAACGACTGGGAGGCGATGCTCGGCTCCGGCCACCGGGCCAACGGCGCGTACTTCTATACCGTCAGGTCGGCGGCCAAGTTCATCCCCTACGTGAACAACCTGGACCGCCAGGGATCGTACCCGGCCTACTGGTCCGGGCAGTGGAACATCTGGCTCCATACCGACGGGGAGGCCGGCGTCCGTCCTCCGCAGATCGTCTTCGACATCAACGACTGGGCGGGGAAGATGATGGCGGCGACCACGGAGGACGAGAAGAAGGAGTGGGCGCGCATGATCATAGAGGCGGGCCACGAGAACATGTGGGCGATCGGCATTCTCGGCAAGGGGCCGAGCGGCGTGTTCGTCGCCGACGCGACCGTGGGCAACTTCTACGATCTCAACAACCCGCCGACCGAATGGCGGTACAACGTCGATCAGCTCTACATCAAGGGGTAATCGGCTGGGAGATCGCAAACGCATCCTGGCAGTGAGCGCGCATCCCGCCGACTTCTGTTCGCGCGCAGGCGGCGCCCTGATCAGGCACGCGCGGGACGGCGACCTCGTCAAGGTCATCTGGCTGACGCGCGGCGAGACCGACGAGAGCCGCCGGCTGTACGAGCAGCGGCCGGACATCGCCGTCGAAGAGGTCCGCGCGATCCGTGAGAAGGAGGCGTTCGCCTGTGCCGAGGTCATGGGCATCGAAGCCACGATGCTCGGATACGGCGACGGGCCGCTCAGGATGCCGCCGGAGCGCCTCGACCGCCTGGCACGCGAGATCGCCGACTTCGCCCCATCGGTCATCCTCACGCATTGGAAGGACGAGGTGACCTATCCCACGCATTGGCTGACCGTCACGAGCACGATTCAGGCGGCCCAGATCGCCGGACAGCGGGGCAACATCCGCTTCTTCGAGCCGAACATCGGCACGGCCGCGCGCGTCGGGTTCTTTCCCGACCACTACGTGGACATCACGGAGGTGTTCGAACAGAAGATCGCGTCGCTCGAGCAGCTCACGACGCAACCGCATCTCGTCGAGCTCTACACGACGTGCGCCCGCTGGCGGGGCATCGAGGCGCGGTGCCGGTATGCCGAGGCGTTCGTGTCCCTCACGCCGGAGCCGCTGCTGCTCGACCGACTGGTCTGACCGGGAGCGCCTGCCAAGCGCGGACGGTCAGTCCGGCATCAAACCGTACGCAAGGAGGTCGACCCGTGAAGATAACCGAGATCAAGACCTACCTCACCGGCCGTGGCTGGATCTTCGTGAAGGTCCTCACGGATGAAGGCATCCACGGCGTGGGAGAAGGAGGCGGCTGGCCGCGCGTGGTGGCGGCGGCGGTCGAGGACCTCGCGCCGGTCCTGATCGGCGAAGACCCGTTCCATGTCGAAAAGCTGTGGCACAAGCTCTTCGTGTCGCGCTCGGGCGTGGCCATGACCGGGATCGTGGCAGGCGGCGCCCTGTCGGCTCTGGAGATGGCGCTGTGGGACATCAAGGGCAAGGCGCTCGGGCTGCCGGTCTGGAATCTCCTGGGCGGCAAGATGCACGATCGGCTGCGCGTGTACACCCATGCCGATTCGGTCGAGGACGCCGAGGACCTCGTGAAACGCGGCTACGACGGGCTCAAGGTCGGCAACATCGCGCATGCCGCGAAGCTGGTCCCAGACATCCGCGCGGCGGTGGGCCGCCACGTCGATCTGATGGTCGATCTGCACGGCGTCCCGTGGATGACGACGCGCGATGCGATCGCGATCGGCCGCGAGCTCGAAGAGCATGGAATCCTCTTCTACGAGGAGCCGGTGTCGCCGGAGAACATCGAGGGCCTGGCCCGCATCGCTCGGGAGGTGAACATCCCGCTCGCCTCGGGGGAACGGGTCGCCAACATCCACAACATGCGCGAGCTGATCGAACGCGAGATCATCGACGTCGCGCAGCCGGACACCGGCAGATTCGGGGGGCTGTCGCAGATGAAGAAGCTGGCCGGCATGGCCGAGGCGCACCACATCATGATCGCGCCGCACGACGGATCCCTGGGGCCGATTGGGGAGATGGCCGCCGTCCACTACCTGGCGACCATTCCCAACTTCCTCATCCTGGAGCACCGTGAGGACGACGTGCCGGCCCGGTACGAGGTCATGACCCCTCAGCCGGAGATCAAGGACAGCTACCTCATCGTGCCGGACACGCCGGGTCTTGGGGTGGACATCGTGGAAGAGGCCGTGGCGAAGTATCCGATGAAGCTCGGCGCCGTTCCTCCCAAGGACACCTACGACTACCAGTACGTCTTTCCGCGACCGAACCGGGCGGCCTGGCTCGCAGGGGACACATAGCCTGGAAGGCAACCGATCACGGGGTGCGACCCCGTTTTGTGGATGGGCCAAAAAGGACCTCCCAGCCGATAGCATGATCGCTACGACTGGGAGGTCAAAAAGTGTGTGAGGAATTGGTGGCACGGTTCGTTGAACACGTCAAGGCTCAGCACGGCGGCGACGGCGCCGGTGACGGGATTGACGCGGACGGGATGTTCCGCTTGGAGCTGACGGTGCAGGAGAACTTGGTACGCCTCGGTCGGGCTGCGGTGCAGCGCCTCGTGGAGGAGGTAGGCCGCGGCCACCACGGGGCGCGGGTGAACCACGGCGGCGAGGTGTACCGGTTCAACGGCTACCGGCCCAAGACCGTGCACGGACTGTATGGGATCGTGACGGTGCTGCGCGCCTACTACGCCAGCAGCACCGGTAAGGGGCTGGCGCCGCTGGATGACCAGTTGGGAATCGCCCATGGGCACACACCGGCGTGCGAATACCACATGGCCCACTTCGCTGGCAGCGAGCCGTACCAGAGCGGGCGGAGTCATTTCAACCTGATCTTCCGCCCCGACGGCGAGCAGAAGATCTCACTGCACAAGATCGAGGACATGATCGACGCACTTGGCCAGCGCCTGGAGGCGCTGCGTCAGCAGGAGATCGAAGACGCATTCGAGCGCTCAGCACCGCCTGTGGTGGAGAACAAGATCACCGCCACGATGGTGGTATGCATCGACGCGGGGAAAGCGCCGACGAAGGGCAACGAGCGCGTAGATGAAGATAAGAAAAGGAGATACGACCGAGAGTTCCGAGACGTCAAGGTGGCCAGCATCTCGGCTCTCACCTGGGACCGCAAGCGCCGGGAGGCACGCTGCACCAACACGTCCTACGTGCTGGGCATCGAGCATGCCGATGAGTTCTTCGCGCGCATCTGGGTGGAGATGAACCGTCGTTGCCGTGACCTGAGCAAGCTGCGGCTGGTGTTCATCGGCGACGGCGCCGAGTGGATCTGGCCGCGGGTGGCAGATCTGGACAACGCCGCCAGTTGGCGCATCCTGGACTTCTGCCACGCCGCCGATCACCTCGCGGAGGCGTGCAGGATTCTCTACGGGGACGATACGCGGCGGTTCGGCGCTCACTTCAAGCAGTGGCGGGCCAAGCTGCGCGAGGGCCGGGTTGGCGAGGTGATCGACGAACTCAATCTGCTGCGCGACGCTGACGGCGAGCACGACCGCGACCTGCTGCAGGGCGAGATCAACTACCTCGAAGCGAATCGTCAGCGCATGGACTACCAGCACTACCGAGACGAACGGCTGCCGATCGGCAGCGGCACCGTGGAGAGTGCCTGCAAGAACGTGGTCGCCGCGCGCATGAAGGGCAGCGGTATGACCTGGACGCTCTCCGGGGCGCAGCACATGCTCCAGATTCGAGCATCCCTGATGAGCGGGCGCTTGGCGAGCGACTTCCAGCGCTCGCTTCCCCCACGGGTCGAGTTCGAGGCCATGCCGGATGCTGCATGAGCCGCCCATCCACAGTTTGGGGTCGCACCCCCGATCACGGCGAGACTCGTACTTCGTGCGCCCATTGGGTACGGTACGGGTCACGAGCACCCGTGATGTCTGCCTCCTCGACACCCTCGCCAGCCGATCCGGGCTCCCGCTGCCGGCTGCGTCAGCGGCTGCTGTACCTGCACGCCGTCAACCCGAGCATCCATGCCGACTTGGTGGCAGCCGCCATCCACGAGCCGGTCGCCGGAGCGGTCACCGAGATCGACCCCCAGGCCCCGGAGCTGCCCTACCGCACCGTCCACGACGCTATCGTCGACGGCTGGCGTGTGATCCACTTTCCGCAGCAGCGGGCGCCGTTCGACGATCGCGAGATCGACGTGCTGGGGCAGGAGTTCATCCTCGAGAAACTGGAGGAGTTCGATGACTGATCTCCGCACGCAGCCGCCGCGGCTGCTCTCGGACGACGAGGTGCTGCACTTCGTCACCCACGGCTATCACCTGCTGCACCCGGCGTATCGGGCGGGCCTCAACGAGGCGATCGCCGAGCAGTGCGGGCAGGTGGACGGCGTGGGCAACGAAATACTCGCTCACGTCCCGTTGCTGCACGAGGTCTACGACCACCCGGAGGTGCGCGGGGCGCTGATCAGCCTCCTCGGCAGCGACTACGTGATGAACGGCCATCGCCACCTGCACGTCAACGCGCCGGGCTCACGCAGTCAGAGCTGGCATCAGGACGGCACCAACGTGCGCCATCACCAAGTCTGGTGTGTCCTGGCGATGTACTACCCGCACGAGGTGCCGCTGGAGCAGGGACCGACCATGATCATGCCGGGCACCCACTTCCGCAACGCCCCCACCGAACGGATGGCGACCTACGCCAACATCAAGGACCAGGTGGCCCTGGCGGTGCCGGCAGGGACCGTGGCCATCACCCACTACGACCTGTGGCACGCCGCCAGCCGCAACCTGACCGACCGCTATCGCTACATGTTCAAGTTCCTGTTCGACCGGCAGACCGCTCCCACGGAGCCGACCTGGAACCACGATCCGGAGACGGTCGCGGAATTCGCTCACCACCGCATCCGAGCGCACGTCGGTCCCGTCGATCACTCCTCCGACCACTACAAGGAGTGGGAGCTGCGCACCGAGATGTGGCGGTGGATGCTCGGCCGGCCGGCGCCGGTGCCGGCCGGCGCGTTCAAGGACATGCTCGGGTAGGACCGGTCCGTCATCCGGAGCCCCAGACCACACTGACATCCGGATACTGGCCGATCTGACGGTCCGGGGTGAGAATCGACACCCCGGTGATGAGGGACGTCGCGATGATGATGCGGTCCGCGGGATCCCTGTGCAGCGGTGGCAGCGACGTCGAGCGCTCGGCGATGCGCCAGTCGACCGGTACCTCCCGGACTCCATGGTGCTCCAGTGCCCGCGCGATCCAGTCAGCCGGGGGGAGCGGCAGATCCAGGGCACCGCGCCGATGCTTGATGCCGATCTCGAAGGCCGTGATCGCCGAGATGAACAAGTGGCCGGCGTTGTCGGTGATCGCCCGGCGCACGCCGCCAGGCAGCTTTCGAGGCGTGGAGGCGAGCCAGAGCAGGGTACAGGTGTCGAGCAGCACCGCTACGAGTCCGGCCAGTCCTCTTCATCGAGTGGGGCGACGGGGTCTTCGTGGAACACGACTCCCGCCAGGAGCGGGTCCGTTTGCAGGGGGTCGCCATCCGTCGAGGTGATGGGGCCGATCTCGGCTACCGGCTTGCCGTTGCGGCACACCCTGATGCGCTCGCTGCGCTCCTCCACCAAGCGCAGCAACTCGGAGAGCCTCGTCTTCGCTTCATGCGTGTTCACCACCAGCATGAACTTAGTTTGGTTTAGTTCAATAGAGGCGTCAATCGCATCAGAGTAGTGCCACCGACCGGTTTCCGCGTGCTTCTCCCGGATGCGTTACCTTCTGCTCCGTGGAAAACAAGCTGGAGCGGTATGCCGACCTGGCGATCGGGGTCGGACTGAATCTGCAGCCCGGACAGCGGCTGGTCATCCGCGCGCCGATCGAGGCGGTGGAGCTGACCCGCGCCCTGGCGGCACGGGCGTACGACGCCGGTTGCCCCTACGTGGACGTCTCCTACCACGACGACGAGCTGGATCTGGTGCGCTTCCAGCACGCGCCGGCCGACTCCTTCGAGGAGTTTCCCGCGTGGCGCGTGCGGGGCATGCTGGAGCGCGCCGAGCAGGGCGCCGCGTTTCTCACCGTCGCCGGCGGCAATCCCGAGCTGCTGAAGGAGCAGGACCCGGAGCGGGTGGCGACCGCCATGCGCGTCGCATCCGAGCAGATGCAGCCGTTCAGGCGCGACTACATCAGCACCATGCGGGTGAGCTGGTGCGTGATCGCCGCCGCGGTCGCCCCGTGGGCCGCGCGGGTGTTCCCCGAAGCGCCTGCGCACGAGCGGGTGGACCGGCTGTGGGACGCGATCTTCCGGGCGTGCCGCGTGGACCGCCCGGACCCGCGGGAAGCGTGGCGGCGCCACATCGACGCGCTGGAGGCGCGGCGCGAGCACCTGAACGCGCGGGCCTACACCGCGCTCCGCTATGCCGCGCCCGGCACCGACCTCACCGTCGGCCTGCCCGACGGCCACGTCTGGAAGGGCGCCGTCGACCGGAACGCGCAGGGCACGCCGTTCGTCCCCAACATCCCCACCGAGGAGGTGTTCACGATGCCGCACAGCCGGCGCGTGGACGGCACGGTGTCCGCGACCAAGCCGCTGAACTACGGCGGCCGGCTGATCGAGGGCTTCAGCCTGACCTTCGAGGGGGGCAGGGTGGTCGGCGTCCAGGCGGAATCGGGAGCCGAGGTGCTGGAGAAGCTGACCGCCACGGACGAGGGCGCCGCGCGCCTGGGCGAGATCGCCCTGGTGCCGCACCGCTCACCCATCTCCAGCCTGGGCCGGCTGTTCTATCACACGCTGTTCGACGAGAACGCCTCCAGCCACGTCGCCCTGGGCCAGGCGTACGCGGTGTGCCTGAGCGGCGGGGAGGCGATGTCCGCGCAGCAGCTCGCGGACTCGGGCGCCAACTCCAGCGCCACGCACGTGGACTTCATGATCGGATCCGACCGCATGGACGTCGACGGCATGCTGGCCGACGGCTCCACCGAGCCCGTGATGCGGGCCGGCGAGTGGGCGATCCCCGACCGTCAGCCGTAGAAGCGGAAACGACCGGAGCGCCTCATCTGCCGCGGAGGACGTCCCCGGGGTGCTCGGGGAACCCGGTGATGCCGCGCGACCGGTCGAACTGGTAGATCCGCTCGCCCCGCCACACCCACGGCTCGAACGGCAGCGCCTTGAGGTCGTCGCCCTCCAGGGCGTCGAGCGCGCCGGGGCGGCGGCACGCGGCAGCGGCTCTCGCACGCAGCCGGGCGGCCACGTCGGCGTGCGAGCCGGCGCGGTTGTGGAGCTCGTCCGGATCCTCCTCCAGGTCGAAGAGTTGCTCGCGGCCGCCGTTGGCGAAGTGGACGTACTTCCAGCGGCGGTCGCGCACCATGACCTTGCACTCTCCGGTCCCGGGCAATCCATACCAGCCGGCCAGGGAGTCGCGCGGCTGCGCCGAGCCGTCGAGCCCGCCCAGCACGTCGATGCCGTCACGGAGTTGCGGGCGTCCCGCGGCGGTGGTGGCAATGCCGAACAGGTCGGTCAGGCACACCATCTCGGGGCGGCGCCGGTCGCCGGCGAGGCGCGCCGGCCAGCTCACCAGGAACGGGACGTGCGCGCTGGCCTCGAAGAAGCTCTCCTTCTGCCAGGCGTGGTGGTCGCCCAGGTGGTCGCCGTGGTCGGAGAAGAAGCAGATCAGCGTGTTCTCGGCATCCTCACGTGATTCGACCGCGTCGAGGATCCGCCCCAGGCAGTCGTCGATGTAGGAGATCTCGCCGTAGTAGCGCGCCTTGAGGATGCGGGCATGCGGGTCGTTGACGTCCTCCGCCCAGATCAGGTGGTTCATGCGCGGGATCTGCTGGTCCATGTGGTCGGTGGCGAGGTCGCCGCGCACGGGATCGGGCATGCGGTCCGGGTCGTACATGCGGTTGAACGGGATCGGCGGGGCGAGGGGAGGGTGCGGGCCGATGAACGACACGAAGCCGAACCACGGCCGGCCGTCACCGGCCTCGATCTGCTCGACCGCACGGGCGGCGGCCCACGCCTCGACGGCGCACTCGGCCGGCTGCGCGCTCATCTGCGGCATGCAGTACATCTCCGTGCGCTCGCCCATGAGCTGCTCCAGGTGGCCGTACTCGGGGTGCTCGCCGGCAAGCCATGCCGCGTAGGCGTCGGTGGCGCGCTCCTCGCGTGTGGAGTACAGCTCCTCGCTGTGCAGGTGGACGTCGTAGCCGAGCGGCTCGCGGCTGGGGCTGGTGTGGAACTTGCCGATGCCGAAGGTGCGGTAGCCGAGCCGCCGCATGACCTTGGCCAGGTACGGCCCGCAGCGGCCCTCGACGGTGTCGGCCTGGCCGGGAGCCGGGCCGGAGATGCGGTTGGTGAAGACCCTGGTAGCCGGCGGCTCGCAGCCGGTGCGGATCGTGTAGCGGGCGGGCACGCACACCGGGCAGGTGGAGTAGGCGTTGGTGAAGCTCACTCCGCGGCTCACCAGCCGGTCCAGGTTGGGCGTGTAGATGTGGCGGTTGCCAAGGGCAGCGATCGTGTCGAACCGCTGCTGGTCGGTCATGACGAAGAGGACGTTCGGCTGGTCTTTCATGGCTTTCTCCACTCGGGCACTCCGTGACCGCGGGATTGACGGCGGTCTACCACGTTGCGGCGGTGCCGTTGAGCCGGCCGGCGATGTCAGTCATCCAGATCAGCAATGACCGGAGCGGACTCGGACGGGAGCAGGCCGTCGATCGGTTTACGATAGTCCATATCGACGCGGACGTCGCGAACACGATCGACGACTCGCCTGGTGCCAAGGATGAGGTCAAGCCTGACACCGTACCTCAAACTGTCGCGATTCCAGCGATAGTTCCAGTACGTGAATCGATCGCGGCCATCGGGGTGCCGGTGAGCGTAGAGGTCCACAAAACCGGCATCCAGCAATGCCGATAATTCGGACCGTTCATCGTGGGTGAAGTTCAGGGCGTTTGGATTCCGCGCGCCGGTGGATGTGTCGCGATCCTCCGGTACGACGTTGAAGTCGCCGCAGAGCACGCGCCGGGTTGACCGGCCGTGCGTTGCCGCGACGTGCTCCCGCAGGCTCTTGAGCCATGCGAGTTTGGGCGCGAGACCCTCAACGTTGCCGTACGGTGCATAGACCGACGACAACTCAAGGCCGTCTACCGCAACCGTCAGCAGCCGCGGGCCGAGATCGTCCTGGCCCGGGAGACCTTTCCGGACGACGGTGGGCTTCCGGCGGCTCAGAATACCGACACCGTATTCGCCCTTGCGGCAGCAGGTCGTCGCGTGATAGCCCGCGGATCCGAATTCCCGAGCCGGGAACTCCCCGTCGGGCACCCTGATCTTCTGCAGGCCGACCACGTCCGGCTCGCGTTCGGCCAACCAGCGCAGGATATAGTGCAGCCTCGCCCGAACGCCGTTGACGTTCCACGTCGCGATTCTCATGGTCTCAGCGACCGGCAACGGCGACGTGCGCCGGTCTGCGGCGCGCCGTCGGGGACATGACGCGGGGTGCGCTCCCGACCGCTGACGGGATCGATTGACACCCGCACGGGCGCGCGACAGCCTCGCGGTGCATGGATCCGAAACGCCCCAACATCCTGCTCATCATGAGCGACCAGCAGCGCTGGGACACGCTCGGAAGCTACGGCTGCCGTGCGATCCCCACGCCGGCCCTGGATTCGCTTGCGGCCGGCGGGGTGACGTTCGAGCGCTGCTACGTGAACGCTACCATCTGCACGCCGAGCCGCGCCTGCATGCTGACCGGCAAACCGCTGCCCGGGCACGGCGTGTACCGGCTGCACGACACGCTGCCCGACGACCAGGTGCTGCTGCCGGCGCACGTGGCGCGCCTCGGCTACCAGACCGCGCTGGTGGGCAAGCTGCATGTCTCCGGGCACGCGGTGGAGTCGGCGCGCCGCAACCGGCACGACGGCTTCGAGCGCTACGAGTGGTGCAACGATCCGCGGCTCCATCTCGACTCGCCGTTCAACGCCTACGCCGCGTGGCTGCGCGAGCACCATCCGGAGTTTCTGCACCGCCTCGACTCGGGGCCGCAGGGCCACCATCCGGCGGAGGCGCACTTCAGCACCTGGGCCGCCGAGCGCGCCATCGCCTTCCTGGCCGAGCGCGATCCGGCGCGGCCCTTCTTTCTCAACGTGAGCCTCTTCGATCCGCACTCCCCGTACTTCGACCATCCGGCCGAGGCGGGCGACCTGGTGGACCGCTCCGCCATCGACGCGGTGCGCCCGCTGACCACGGCGCACGATCCGGTGCCGAGCGCGGTGGAGCGGGAGCGGGAGGAGATCCGACGCCACGGCAGGCACTCGGGCGGCCGCGACCTGGCCGACGTGCGGCACGGCTACCTCGCATCGATCGCCTTCCTCGACCGGCAGGTGGGGCGCATCCTGGCCGAGCTGGAGCGGCGCGGTCTCTCGGACAACACCCTGGTGCTGTTCGTGTCCGACCACGGCGACATGATCGGGGACTACGAGCTCATCACCAAGGGCGCCTACTTCTACGACCCCTGCACCCGCGTGCCGATGATCCTGCGCCTGCCGGAGGGCGAGCGGGCCGGCGCGCGGGTGAGCGAGCTGGTGCAGCCGCACGACCTGGCCGCCACCGTGCTGCACGCCGCCGGGCTGCCGGCTGCCGAGACCGCCGCGCTGATGCCCGAATCGCAGGACCTGGCGGCGCTGGCGCGCGGCGAGGTGGCGGCGCCCCGCGACCATGCGCTCACGATGTACCGCAACTCCGGCTACGGCAACCGTGGCTACTGGGACCCGCCGATCTACGGCACCATGTTCCACGACGGTCGCTACAAGCTGGCGCTATTCCATGATCCCGAGGCGCGCCGCGAGCCGGAGGGCGAGCTGTACGACATGGCAGCCGATCCGACCGAAACCACCAACCTCTGGAACGACGGGGGCCACGCCACGCGCCGCGCCAGCCTGATCGCCCGGCTGCACGCGACCCTGGTGGCCAGCGAGATGCGGCACGTTGCCGGCCGCGGCGGCACGAGCTGGCCGGCCGGGAGGAGCCCGGCCGGCTGACCGGCTTGCCTTTCGCGAGGCAGGTCAGCCCGTGCGTATCGGCGCCGGCGGCGGCTCGTCGACGGCCAGGTGGGCGCCGCGGCGCTCCACCTCGCGCCGCACCTCCAGGGGATCGAGATCGGCGGCGGCGCCACCGCCCGCCACGGCCATCGCCGCAGCGATGCCGGCCGCCTGGCCCATCATGGAGCAGGTGGTGGTGACGCGCGCGGAGGACAGGGCGAGCTGGTCCGCGGACATGCAGCGGCCGGCCATCAGCAGGTTGCGGCCGTCGCGCGGGACCAGGCAGCGGAACGGGATCTGGTAGGGCGGCACGTACAGTTCGTCCTTGGGGAGGATGTAGGTGCGCTTGTCGTCGTCCGGCTTGTGGCCGTCCAGGTAGAACACGCCGCGCGCCACCGCGTCGTCGAACTCGCGCCCGGCGCGCAGATCGTCGACACGCAACTGGTAGCGGCCGACGATCCGGTACCCCTCGCGGATGCCGATGATCGGCGAGCAGTGATCGAAGCGCCAGTCCTTGCGCTCGACCGCCTGGAAGTAGGACAGCACCTCCAGCATCCGCCGGCGCGCCGCGATCTCGGCGGCGGTCATGCTCTCGGTGTCGGTCGAGTCGAACATCGGCACCTTGACCTTGATCGCCCGCCCGCGCGGGCCGTTGGGCCAGTTGGGGCTGGTCATCGGCAGGTCGTCGCGCTCCCGGATCGGCTGGAACCAGCCGTCGGGGAGCTGGTCGGCGACCGGCTCGCCCATCTCCCGCACGAAGAACATCAGGCTCATCGGGAGCTGAAGCTGGTCCTCGGCGCGCCCCTTCTCGACCGCGTAGCCGGCGGCGTTGGCCACCAGCCCGTCGCCCGTGCAGTCGATGAAGTGGTTGGCACGCAGCGCCTCCGGTCCCGAGGGTCCGGCCACGATCGCCTCGGCCAGCCGGCCGTCGCGCTCGATCACGTCGACGAAGCGGGTATGCAGCAGCATCTTGACCCCGCGCTCCAGCAGCACCTCCTGCAGGATCACCGCCAGGATCTCGTGATCCAGGACCCGTGACTGACACCCCCCGTAGGCGAATGGCTCGTAGGGCACGATGGCGTCGAACCGCTCCAGGTGGCGCAGGATCTCGTCGAACACCTCGCCCTGGCCGGCGGTCTCACCGCAGAAGTTGGCGACCCCGCCGACCGTCATGTTGCCGCCGGTCACGCCGAAGCGTTCGACCAGCACGACCGACGCGCCGCTGCGTGCGGCGGCCGCCGCCGCGCTCACCCCGGCGATGCCGCCGCCGATCACGGCGACGTCCGCCTGGTACCGCACCGGAACGCTGCGGCTCCAGTTCACTCGTTCGCTGCTCACCGTCATATCGTTGGGCACTATGTCAGCGCCAAATACGATGCGGATGGGTCCGCATCGAACTCAGACAGGTCGATCGAGTACAGACGGAGTATCGACTCGATTTCGTCAGTGGAGCAGTTCCCGCGCCGAATCCAAACCACCTTCGGCGGATGACCGCGCAGGAAACTCAATTGATGGAAGTCCGAGTCCTTGGAGACTATGGCGAAACCGTTGTCGCGGGCATACCTCCACACGACGAAGTCGTCAGCGCTTTGCAACTCGACGTCCCGGACGTGGATGGATCCTGGATATACGCTTGTCAGGCTGCGGACTAGTCTCGGCGACAGATTGTGGTCGAAGAGCAACTTCAATCCGCGGGCACCGAAACGAATTGGCGCTCCCGATCAGCCGCGAACGAGAGACACGCCCTGATATCCTCCGACCTGAGGTCAGGGAAATCGGACAGTATCTGCTCCTCGGACATGCCTGATGCAAGATACTCAAGAATGTCGTAGACGGTGATTCGAAGCCCCCGGATACATGGTTTGCCGCCACGCTTGCCCGGCTCAATCGTAAGGACCTCTCGATAGTCCATGCCATCAGCGTAGCATCCCGATGCCGATCACCGGAAGGGCGGCCGCTGCCCGGTGGTGGTGTCTTCAATTGACCTCACTACCCGCTTGCCGACCCGCGCCGGTTGGCACCGGTAGCGAGGGATCGCAGGCGGGAGAGAACGGATAGATCGGAGTCGAGTGCGAGATTGGAAGTCTCGGCGGGATCGGTGCGGTGGTCGTACAACTCTTCCGCGTGCACTTCGCCGGCCGCGTCGAGCGAGCGGGTGTAGCGGTAGTCGGCGGTGCGCGTGGAGTAGGCCGTCAGCCGGCCGCGGCGCGCCTGCGCGAACACCGCCGGCTTCCCCGGCGCCGAAGGGTCGTCCAGGAGCGGCAGCAGGCTGCTTCCCTCGGCCCAATCGGGGACCGGTATGCCGGCAACTTGCAGCAGGGTGGGCATCAGGTCGACGTGCTCGGTCAGGCCCGTGACCCGTTGGCCGGCCGTGCTGCCAGGAACACGCAGCAGCAGCGGCACCTGCAGGTCCGGTTCCCACGTGACTCCCTTGCCCCAGTGGCGGTGCTCGCCGAGGGCGAAGCCGTGATCGGTGGTGAACACCACCACTGTGTCCGACGCCATCCCGGTCGCGTCGAGGGCGGCCAGGATGCGGCCGATCTGGGCGTCGACGTAACTGACGGCGGCGTAGTGGCCGCGGCGCAGCTCTTCGGCCTGGGCGGCGCGGGCGCCCGGCAGGTGGTCGGTCTGCTCGTAGTACTGGAACGGCTCGTTGCCCGCCACCGCCAGCTCGGCCGCGAGCGGCGCGGGCCGCGGCGTGTCGAAGCCCGCTTCGGCGTCGAAGTCGGTGCCGTCGTGCAGCCGCCAGTAGCGCTCCGGCGCCAGCCAGGGCAGGTGGGTGTTGCAGAACCCGATGCCCAGGAACAGCGGCCCGGCCTCGCGGTCGGCCGCGTGCGCGCGCAGCACCCGGATCGCTTCGGCGGCGACCTCGCCCGCGTAGTAGGCGCCGTCGTCCACCGGCGCGCGCTCGACCGGGCCGCCGCGCCAGCGCTTGAACTGGGTGGCGGCATCCGGCTCGGTGGCCAGCAGGGCACGGAAGCGCTCCTCCATCAGGGCGCGATTTGCGGGCGAGTGGTAGCGCCGAGCCCGTTCGCGGCAGTCGAAGTCGTCCGGACACCACGCCGGCGCCTCGCCGGTGGTTGCATGCCACTGCGGTTCGCTCCAGCTCGGCGGATCGGCGTCGTACTCGTGCATGACCTTGTGCAGGCTCACGGTGCGGTAACCGCCGGCGCGCAGCAGCTCCGGGATGGTGCGGATCCAGGGCAGCCGGCGGCGCATGCCGGCGTAGAATTCCGTGCCGTCGTTCTCGTGGCGCCGCACGGTGTCGGGCCGGCAGCCGGTCATCAGGCAGGTGCGCGCCGGCGCGCACAGCGGGAACTGGCAGAACGCGTTCTCGAACAGCGTGCCACCGGCGGCGAGCGCGTCGAGGTGCGGGGTCACGGCGCGCGAGTCGCCGTAGCAGCCGAAGCGCAGCGAGATGTCGTGCGCGATGAGGAACAGGACGTTGGGCCGCGCCGCCCCGGGACGGCCGGTCACGGGACGGTGGCCGGCTGACGCTCCTTGAGGGCGTCGATCAGGTCGGCGCTGTCGTGGTGCCAGGCGGCATCCGCGGCCTTGCCGTGCTCCCCCGTGGCGACGATGGCATCCAGCGAACGGCGCAGACAGCGAATGGAGCCACCGTCGACACAGGCCAGCAGCACGCCGTCCGCCGTCGCCGCCAGCGCGCACGGGCCGCTGCCGCCGGGGACGGCCACCACGGTCTGGCGCCAGCGCCCGTCGGCGGCGGCCGTGCCCAGCACCACGTCCTCGCCGGCCGTCCAGGCCGCCGCGTACAGGCGCGTGACGTCCAGGCTCGTGCGGTCGTGCCCGGTCAGCGTCAGGGCAACGGCGGCCGCGCCTGGGACCGGCGGTTCAGGAAGCGCGTCGCCGTTGCGGGCGGTGCCGTTGCTGCCGCCCGCAACCTCGCCCCGGTCGCGCCACCTGACGCCGCCGTCCGCCGACACCCAGCCGCGCGAGCCGGCGTGCAGCACGACTTCCGGCGGATCGTCGGACTCCGTCACCTCGGTGGCGATGGCCGGCACCTGCTCGAAACCCTCGGTCCGATTGCGCCCGCCTTCCGCCACGTCGAAGGCAACCTCGGCTCCGGCCTCGAACGGCACCCCGGCACCCAGCCCCACGGGTGGTTGCCAGCGTTCTTCGTGGCGGCGCAGCACGCTCAGCGATCCGTCCGCGATGTATGCGATCAGCACCTCACCGGTCGCCAGCTCGGCGACCGCCACGCCGCTGACCGGCGCCGCGACGGCGCCCGCCTGCTCGTCATACCCGCGCCGGCGGCGCAGGTAGCTGTAGTACGGGGCCAGGTCCAGCCGCACGCCCACGCGGCGCAGGCGCCCGCGCAGCTCCGGCACGTCGACCGCGTCGATCGACCGGGCAGGCGCACCCATCGCGGCCGCCACGCCGGCGGCGAAGCCGGTCTGGGCGCAGGTGCCCATCACCCGGAACGAGCTGGTCGCCAGGTGGTCGCCGCCCAGGCAGCGGCCCGGCACCAGCAGGTTCGTTGCCTCCCGCGGCCGCATGGCGCGCAGCGGGATCTGGTGCGGCGGGCACTGCACGGTGACGCCGGTGCCGGCGCGCTGCACGACCGTCGGCCAGTGGTAGTCGGTGTGATAGGAGCCCACCGCCACGCCGTCGGGAAAGCGCCGCCCGGCCAGGATGTCGTCGGCGCTCAACTGGTAGAGCGCCTCCACGCGGCGGCCCTCGCGGATGCCGATGTGCGGCGCCACCCACGCCAGGCGGTGGTTGGGGTAGCGCGCGCCGCGGTAGCCGTGCGTCTGCAGGTAGTGGACGACGCCCATCATCTGCCGCCGTCCGGCCTGCTCGGCTGCCGACAGCGACGCCCCGTCGGTGGCGTCGTGGCCGATCACCTTCATCTTCACGGTCACGTGGTGGCCGTGCGGGATGACGGTGATCATCGGCACCTCCTCGTCGTCGGCGTACGACGGGCAGCCCGGCGGCAACTGCGGCTCCACCGCCTCGCCCGAGTCGACCAGCGTGAAGTAGAGGCTCATCGGAAGCTGCAGCCGGCCGGCCGACGCGTCGACCGACGGCGGGTCGCCGGGCATCAGCACCGGTCCGCCCTTGCGGAACGGCCAGCCGCCGCGCGCCACCAGGTCGGCGTCGCCGGTGGCGTCCACGGCGATCGCCGGCTCGATGCGGGTCAGGCCGCTCTTGTTGGCCAGCACCACGGCCGCCACGCGGTCGCCGTCCCGGTCCACGCTCAACACCTGCGTGTGCAGCAGCAGCTCCACGCCCGCCTCGGCGAGCATCTCCTGCAGCACGAACTTGAGGCTCTCGCAGTCGAACGGCCGCCCGTCCCCGTTGGGCCGGTAGGCGGCGATGCCCCCGAACGCGTCCAGCCGGCGCACCATCTCGCGCCAGCGGTCGTTCACGACGCGGGTCTCCCCGCAGAAGGAGTGGACGCCGCCGGCGGTCCCCTGACCGCCGACGAAGCCGTGCTGCTCTACCAGCAGCACGCTCGCCCCGTGATCCGCCGCCCCGAGAGCCGCGTACACCCCCGCCACGCCGCCGCCGGCGACCAGCACGTCGACCGCCCGCTGCGCGTGCAGCGGCAGGGTTACCTTGTCGTTGATCGAAGCGCTCACCGGATCCGTTCCCGATTATCGCTGAAGACGATCGTGTTGAGCTCGCTGTCGGCCAGCTCGCCTTCGGCGCGGCCGCCCAGAAACTCCTCCGCGTCCGCGACCCGGGACGGATTGCTGAGCTCGTCGACGCGGGTGCCGTCGGGATAGTAGGTCACGACCATCGCCTCCCGCATCGCCTGCGACCGATTGCCGGGGGCGCCGTGGACGGTCCAGCCCAGGTGGAAGCTGCAGTCGCCGGCCATCATGCGCGGCACCTGGTAGACCGGCAGTCCCTCGCGCGCGATGAAGTCGTCGAAGAACCGAGCCGACTCGTCGCTGATGTGCGTGCCGCTGAGGTTCCCGTAGCGGTGGGAGCCGACGACGAAGCGCATCGCGCCCATCTCCTCCGTGCAGTCGACGAGCGGCGTCCACAGGCCGACTGCCCGGTCGGTGGCCACCGGCCAATAGTACTGGTCCTGATGCCAGTGCGAGTCGGTCCCACCCGGTGGCTTGAACAGCGCCTGCTCGTGGTAGATGCGCACCGCTGCCGAGCGCGTCAGCGCCGCCACGATCCGGCCGAACCGGCGGCTCAGACAGAACCGGCGCATGCCGTCGTTGTCGAAGCGCATGTTGAGCGTCTGCAGAAACGCTCCTCCGGACCCCGGCTCCATGCCGTTTGCCCGATAGCGGGCCATGGCGGTGTCGCGAATCACGGGCGCGTAGGCCGCGACCTCTTCGGCGCTCAGCACGCCGGGCAGGACGATGAATCCATCCTGCCAGAACCGGGCTACCTGCTCTTCGGAGACGGCGTACTCGGAATCCAGCGGCGGCAGGGGTGCGTTGCGCCGCTCATCATGAACGTCCATCCGGCATGAAGGGCTGAGCCGGCGCGGATGGCCCCCCGCACAGGCGATCCTGCGGCGGGGGGACCGATCGCACGCGTGCGCTCAGCGGCTGTCCTGGTAGCGCTGCTCGGCGGCGTTGTGGATCTCCTCCAGGAGCATGCCGTCGGGCTTGATCTGCGCGACCAGCTCGTCCCACTCCGCCAGGCTCATGTCGCCCAGGATCACCTTGTCGATGGCGGCGTGCACGATCGTGTTCAGATCGGCCGTCAGGTTGGTGATCTGCTCGCGCTCGTCCGCGTTGAACGGGGCCACGACCTTCGGGTCGTCCCAGTTCCCGCTCGCCTCCATCTCCAGGTACCAGTTGATCTGGTACTCGGGCCAGTTCATCCGGTACAGGCGCATGTCGATGTAGGGCGTGAAGGCGCTGTAGGCGCCGGTGCCGACCTCGTTCATGAACTTGTCGATCAGGTAGGCGCCGGTCTCGCTGGTGTACTGCGCCCGCATCTCGTCCGTGAACACGTAGTCGTCGCCGTCGCGCACCCAGTGCACGCCCTCGAGCCCGAACGCCTTCATCTCCGCGAATTCCTGGGTGTAGGCGTAGTTGAAGAAGCGGGCGATCGCGTCCTCGTTCTCGGTCTTCTGGCCGACGGCCCACATCTGGCTCCACACCTCTTCCTCGTAGAACAGCGAGCGGCGGTTGCCGGTCGCGTTGGCCAGCACCTCGGTCGGCGCCCACCAGGCGTCCGGATTGACCGGCACGATGGCGTCGTTGGCGCGCTTGCCGTAGGTGGGGTTGTCGTAGAAGAAGAAGCTCTTGCCGGCCGCCTGTTTCTCCCGCCACTGCGTGGTGGTCAGGGTGGCGAAGTCCGGGTCCAGGATGCCGTCCACGTAGGCGTTGTGCAGGTACTCCAGCAGGTCGCGGTACCGCGCCTGGATCGGGCCGTACGCCCAGCGCCCGCCGTCCAGGTCGGGGTCGTAGTACATGTCGCCGCCGGTGCCGAAGGCGTAGGAGACGTTGCGCACCAGGCTGCGCCCGCCGCCGCGCGTGGTCCACGTGTGGCTCTCCGGATAGGCGGCCTTGATGGCGGACAGCACGTCGTAGAGCTCGTCGAAGCTCTGCGGCTGCTCCAGGCCCAGGTCCTCGACCACGTCGGTGCGGATCACGCTGATGATGCCGCGGTGGAACTCGAAGTGCTTGGTGGTCGCGAACGCGTAGTAGATGCCGTCGATGGCCGTCTTCTGCACGCGCTCGTTCCCCTCCAGGATGCGCTTGTAGTTGGGCACCATGGTGTCGATCATGTCGTTCAGCGCCAGGAACACGCCGGTGTCGCCGAACTCGTTCAGGTCGTTGCGGTGCACCCTGAGGATGTCCGGCACGTCGTCGGTGGCGATCAGCGTGCGCTTCTTGGCGTTGTAGTCGCCGCCGGCGATCGCGGTCAGGTCGAAGCGGATGTTCAGCTTCTCCTCGACGGCGTCGATCACGGCCGAGTCGACGTTGATCGGGGCGGTGCCGCGGTCCGACAGGACCACCGTGAGCACGGTGGGCTCCATGGACATGGCTTCTTCCGCCGCGGGAGCGGCGAACGCGCCGCCGGCGGCCAGCAGCCCCACGGCGCAAAGGATGGTCAGTCTCTTCATCAGAGAACCTCCGGGTTGATTTGTCCGGCCTGCAGCGGCCGGGGTCAGCCTTTCAGGCTGCCGATCATCATACCCTTCACGAAGTAGCGTTGCAGGAACGGGTAGAGCAGCAGGATCGGCACCGTCGACACCATGATGATCGCGTACTTCACCGTGGTGTCGACGATCCGCTCGTCGTCCTGGAACTCGACCTGCATGTTCGCCACGTCGCCCTCGATCACCATGGCGCGCAGGATGAGCTGGATCGGGAAGCGCTCCCGGTCGCTCAGGTAGATCAGCGCGGGGAAGAAGCTGTTCCAGTGCTGGACGGCGTAGAACAGCGTCATGGTCGCCAGGATCGGCGTGGAGATCGGCAGCACGATGCGCAGGAAGATCTGGATGTCGTTGGCGCCGTCCAGGTAGGCCGAGTCGTTGAGCTCCTCGGGGATGTTCTGGAAGAAGGTGCGCATGATGATCATGTAGTAGGTGACCACGGCGGTCGGCAGCACCAGCGCCCAGATGGTGTCCAGCATGCCCAGGCTGCGCACCATCAGGTACAGGGGGATCAGGCCGCTCTTGAAGAACATGGTGGCGACCACGAAGCCGGTCAGGAAGCGCCGCCCGTAGAAGAACTTCATCGCCAGCGGATAGGCGCACAGGGCGGACATGGACACGTTCACGGCGGTGCCCACGAACGTGTACCAGACGGTGTTGCGGAAGGAGCCGAGCACGTAGGGCGCTTCCAGCACGGCGCGGTACGACTCCAGGTTGAGGCCGACCGGCCACCAGTGCACCTCGCCGCGGATCACCGCGTGCCCGTGCGAGAGCGACACGATGCCCACGTAGTAGAGCGGGTAGAGGGTGACGAAGGCCAGGACCAGGAGCAGCAGCGTGTTGCAGACGTCGAACACGCGGTCGGCCGGCGTGGTGGCGCGCGCGATCCCTACCACAGGCTGGTGTCCCCGAGCGAGCGGCTGATGCGGTTGGCCGACACCACGAAGGCGATGCCGATCACGGACGTGAACAGCCCCACCGCGGTCGCGTAGGAGAAGTCGGACTCGATCAGGCCGCGGCGGTAGACGTAGGTGGCGATGACGTCGGCGGTCTCGTAGGTGGCGCCGGTGTAGAGCAGGATGATCTTCTGGTAGCCGACCTCCATGATCCGCCCCAGCGCCAGGATGAAGAGGATCACCACCGTCGGCAGGATGCCGGGCCAGGTGACGTGGCGGAGTTGCCGCCAGCGCCCGGCGCCGTCCAGGGAGGCGGCCTCGTAGAGCTGCGGATCGACGTTGGTCAGGGCCGCCAGGTAGATGATCGATCCCCAGCCGACGTGCTGCCAGATGTCGCTGGCGATGTAGATGGGCCGGAACCACTCCGGCCGCACCAGGAAGGCCGTGCGCCCGAAGCCCAGGAAGGCCAGGAAGTTGTTCACCACCCCCTCGGTGGAGACGAAGTTGACGATCATGCCGCAGATCACCACCAGCGAGATGAAGTGCGGCATGTACGTGATCGACTGGATGGCGCGCTTGAAGGCGATCGCGCGCACTTCGTTGAGCATCATCGCCAGGACGATCGGCGCCGGGAAGCCGACCGCCAGGCCGAGCACCTGGATCAGCACGGTGTTGCGCACCAGCGTCCAGAAGTAGGGGTCGGTCAGGTACTGCTCGAAGTGCTTGAAGCCGATGCCGGGGGCGGAGAGGATCGCGCCCAGCCCGCGGAACACCTTGATCTCCTTGAAGGCGATCAGCACCCCGTACATGGGCGCGTACTCGAACAGCACGTAGAACAGGAACGGCGCCGCGAACATCAGGTACAGGTACCGCGACCGATGCAGCTTGCGGCGGATCGATACGGATGGCGCCGAGCGGACCCTGCCGGCCGTGCTGACGCTGTTGCCCATGGCTCGGCCGGAGTATAGCAAGGGGCAACTGGACCCGGACCGTCCGAACACGGTCAGCGCCCCAACACCGTCGCCTGCGGCTCCGCTGTTGGCCCATCCCCACCTTCCGCTACGGCTCCGTCGGATATGGCGCAAATGCGCCATTTCCGACAGAGTCGTAGCGGGGGAGGCGAACGGATGAGCAGTTTGACGCTACGCGACCATCTCTGGCTCTGGGGCATGAAGGTGAACGTCCTGCAGGAGCTCCAGGCGTATCCGTTCTGGGAGGAGACCTCGACCCTGACCACCCAGCAGGCGATCGAGCGGACGGGCATCCGCAACGTGCTCATCGCCGGCCACCTGCCGCTGACGAAGGAGACGATGACGCAGCTCCCCGCGGCCCGGCGGATCATCGCCAAGTGGGGCATGCACGAGACCGTGGACGGCACACACCGGGTCGCCTACGACCGGGCCTTCAACGCCCTCCTGCAGGCCAAGGAGCTGGCAGCCGAGGATCCGCGCATCGAGTCGTTCCTGCTCGACGACTTCTCAACCGGCACCGTCGACGGCGGCGTGACGCCGCAGCACCTGGCGGACCTGCAGTTCGAGAACGCCGCACGCCCGCCGCAGTTGCCGCTGATGGCCACGTTCTACGAGATGTCGCTCGACGACGAACGCCAGCTTCCGCTCCTGCCGTACTTCGCCGGCTTCATGAACCCGTTGTGGCACGCCGCGAACATCGACCGGCAGAAGGGCTACGCCGCACACCTGGCCGGGCTGACCGGCAACAAGCCGCTCCTGCTGTGCATCTACGTCTACGACTTCGGCAACCGGCAGAAGCTGTCCTACGGCCTGATGCGCCGCCAGCTCGACGTCTGCGAGGAGATGATCCGCGAGCGGAGCGTCTACGGCGTGGTCATCCTGGGCACCTGCATGCTCGACCTCGACTGGGAGGCCAACAAGGCCCTGTACGACTGGCTGGACCAGCGCGGCGACGTGAAGATCGAGTGACGACCATCGCCGGCTGAAGCCGGCCCGCCCGGGCCGCGCATCGAACGACGGCGGCGCTCAGACGGGCCGGATCATCTCGTGTTCGGCCAAGTCAGGATCGTTCGGATAGGGCTGGGTGCCTCCGGTGAACGCGAACCCCAGGGCCCGATAGAAGCCGATCGCGGAGTCGTTGTTGGACGTCACCGTCAGGCGCACATCGCGCACTCCCTTGGCGCGCGCCCAATCCCCGACTGTGTCGACCAGGTCACGGCCGACGCCGGTCCGCCGGTGCGTCGGAGCCACCCACATCGCCACCAGATGCGCGCGCGCAGAGTCATCGCGGTCCAGGAAGCAGCCGACCATACCGCACGGCGCGCCGGCGTCCATCGCCAGGAACGACGCCGAGCGCTCGCCGTTCCACTCCTCGGCGCGCCGCCGCCAGTCGTCGTCGGTGAGCCGTGCAGTCTGGGCGTAGGTGGATCCGAACGCGGTTGGAGCATCCTGCAGCGCGCGAAGCCGTACGGCCTTGAACACGAGCGCGTTCCGCCGGGTGATCGGTTCGATCGAGACCGTGCTGCCCATTCGGGTACCATGACAGTACACGATGGAGGCGACCCGATGAGCAGTCTGACGCTACGCGACCATCTCTGGCTCTGGGGCATGAAGGTGAACCACCTGCAGGAGCTCAAGGCCCATCCGTTCTGGGAGGAAACCTCGACGCTGACCACCCAGCAGGCGATCGAGCGGACGGGTATCCGCAACGTGCTCATCGCCGGCAACCTGCCGCTGACGAAGGAGACGATGACCCAGCTCCCGGCGGCGAAGCGGATCATCGCCAAGTGGGGGATGCACGAGAGGGTGGACGGCAGGTTCCGGGTCGTCTACGAACGGGCTTTGAGCGCACTGCTGCAGGCCAAGGAGCTGGCAGCCGAGGACCCGCGCATCGAGTCGTTCCTGCTCGACGACTTCTCGACCGGCACCGTCGAGGGCGGCGTGACGCCGCGGCACCTGGCGGACCTGCAGTTCGAGAACGCCGCGCGCCCGCCGCAGTTGCCGCTGATGGCCACGTTCTACGAGATGTCGCTCGACGACGAGCGCCAGCGTCCGCTCCTGCCGTACTTCGCCGGCTTCATGAACCCGCTGTGGCACGCCGCGAACATCGACCGGCAGAAGGGCTACGCCGCACACCTGGCCCGGCTGACCGGCAACAAGCCGCTGTTGCTGTGCATCTACGTCTACGACTTCGGCAACCAGCAGAAGCTGTCCTACGGCCTGATGCGCCGCCAGCTCGACGTCTGCGAGGAGATGATCCGCGAGCGGAGCGTCTACGGGGTCGTCATCCTGGGCACCTGCATGCTCGACCTCGACTGGGAGTCGAACCGCGCCCTGTACGATTGGCTGGACGAGCGCGGCGACGTGAAGATCGAGTGAGCGAAACGCACATACTCTGGGACTGCTACGGGATCCCGCACATCTCTGCGCCCGATCACCGCGGGCTGTTCTACGCCTACGGCTACGCACAGATGGAGGCTCACGGCGAGTTGCTGACACGGCTCTACGCGCAGGGGCGAGGACGCGCTGCCGAGTGCTACGGCGCCGCCTGGCTGGAGGACGACCGCTGGGTATGGACCAACGGCATCCCGCAGCGCGCCGCGCGCTGGGCCACGCAACAGAGCGCGGAGTTCGCGCCATTGCTGCGCGCCTTCGTCGCCGGCCTGAACGCGTCGGCAACCGCGCAGGGCGACGCTCTCGGCACGGCCGCCCGCCGCGTCCTGCCGTTCACCGTCGCGGACGTGCTCGCGCACACGATGCGCGTCATCAACTTCGAGTGGCATGCGAGCCGCCAGCGGGTGGCGTCCCGGCTGAGCGAGTCTGACGCGGCACCGGGCGAATCGAACGGCTGGGCGATCGGTCCGTCCAAGTCCGCGTCCGGCAACGTCATGCTGCTGAGCAACTCGCACCTGCACTGGGGCGACCGGCACACCTACTTCGAGGCGCAGCTCACCGCACCGGGAGTCACCTCGTACGGCGCCGTCTGGGTCGGATTCCCGGTCCTGCGCCAGTGCTTCACCGAGTACCTCGGCTGGACGCAGACCACGAACCCTCCCAACCTGGCCACCCTCTACCGGCTGTCGCCGGCCGGCGGCGGCTACGAGCTGGACGGCAGCACGCAGCCGTTCGCCGTCGAGCGCCATGTGCTCAAGGTGCTCCGCGAGGACGGCACGGTGGACGCCGAGCCGCTGACCATCCGCCGCTCCGCGCACGGCCCCGTGGTGGCGGAGGAGGATGGCGAGCCCGTGGCGCTGCGCGTGGCCGGCACCGCCCGGCCGCGCATGCTGGAGCAGTTCTGGCGCATGGGCCTGGCGCGCAACCTGGATCAGTTCCACGCCGCCATGACCATGCAGCAGCTCCCGCTGTTCAACACCATGTACGGCGACCGCGACGGGCACATCATGTACCTGTACAACGCCGCGCTGCCGCTGCGTGAGCCCGCCGACGAGCGCTTCTGGCGCGGCCTGGTGCCGGGCAACGACTCCGCGCTGATCTGGTCCTCCGCGGTCGTGCCCTACGCGGAGCTGCCCAAGGTGATCGATCCGCCGGGCGGCTGGGTGCAGAACTGCAACGACTCGCCCTGGACCTGCACCCCACCCGATGGTCCTCGATCCCGCCGACTGGACGCCGCAGATCGCGCCCGATCCCGTACACACGCCCCGCGCCATGCGCAGCATCCGGCTGCTGTCGCAGGCCGGCAGGATCAGCCTTGATGACCTGAAGGCGATGAAGCTGTCGACACGGGTCGAGCTGGCCGACCACTACGTGGATGACCTCGCGGAGGCGGCCGAGCGGCTCGGCGGCGAGCGGGCGCGGCGCGCCGCGGAGGTCCTGCGGCGCTGGGACCGCGCGACCGACAATGACAGCGTCGGCGCGCTCCTGTTCCACCGCTTCCTGGCCGCTACGGGCGATGAGCTCGACGAGATCGGCGGGTCCCGCGTCCCGGCCGATCCAACCCAACCGCTGACCACGCCACGCGGATTCGCCGAGCCCGAGCGGGCGGTGGCGGCGCTCGACGCGGCGGCGGAAGACCTGGAGCGGGAATACGGCACCCTGCACGTGCCCTGGGGCGACGCGGTGCGCCTGCGCCGGGGCTCCCTGGACCTGCCCGGCAACGGCGCGCCCAGCCAGATGGGGGCGATCCGCACCTCGGGCCTGGGCCCTTTCACCGACGGAACGGCACAGATCGTCAGCGGCGACACCTTCTACGCCGTCGTGGAGTTCTCGGACCCGGTCCGCGGCGAAGCCCTGCTCGGCTACGGCAACTGGTCACGCGCTGGATCGAAGCACGTCACCGACCAACTGGAACTGGCCTCGCAGAAGCGCATGCGACCGATCCTCCGCACGCGCCCGGAGATCGAAGCCGCCCTGGAGCACCGCCAGGACCTGGAGCCCGACTGACGCAGTCGGGATCGTCTGTGCCGGATCAGATCGTTACTCCGGGAGCCTTGGTAGAGGAGGAGTGAAGTGTCGACGTTGACCATTCGCCTGCCCGACGATACTCACGGGCGACTGAAGGAGATCGCCCGACAGCGGGGCATGAGCATGAACAAGCTGATGGAAGAGCTCTCGACCGTGGCGATCACGCAGTACGATGCGGAGACGCGGTTCCGTGCCCTGGCGGCTCGCGGGTCGGTGGACGAGGGCTTGCGGATTCTGGACAAGCTCGACGCGGCGTTCGGCCGGGCGAACCGTGCTCAGGGAGACGCTCCCCGATAATCGGCAGAGAAGCTGGAACCCGACTGACGCGATCCGCTTCACTGGGTGCCGGCCTCGTGGGTATCCTCGCCGCATGCGCGTCGTCGACGGTGGTGTGGTATTCGAGGCTGCCTCCGCGGACGGCGGACGCACCTGTACCTGCTTCACGGGCGTGCGTCCACTCGGCGACGGCACCATACTGGTCACGTTCCGGCAGGCGAGCGCGCGCAAGAGCGCCGACGGTGCCATGGTGGTCCACGCCAGCCGGGACGGCGGCGCGACTTGGCAGCGGCGCTACGACACGCGCGGCGCCGATGACTGGGCGGGGACGCCCGGCGAGGTCTACAGCTTCTCGCTGCGCGAGGAGCCCGATGGCGCGCTGCTGGCAACCGGGCTCTGGATCGACCGGTCCGGACCGGAGCGGCCCTTCTCCCATCCGCTGACCAGCGGCCTGTTGCCGATGCGCATGTTCCACACCCGGTCCACCGACGGCGGCTCGAGCTGGTCGCCGTGGCGCCGGATGGAGACCCCGCCGCACGTGGCAGCCTCGCCCTGCTCGATGCCGGTGCTCGACTTGGCCGACGGAGTCCGCGCCCAGCCCTACGAGTGCTGGAAGGAGTACGAGGATCCGGCCCCGGCGCCGCAGGCGGCCTACCTGCGACTGTCGCGGGACGGCGGCACCACTTGGCCCGACTACGTGCAGGTGGCGCGCGACCCGGGCGGCGGCCGGTTCTACTGGGATCAGCGGCTGGCCGTTCACCCGGAGACGCGGCGGATAGTCGCCATGTTCTGGACCCATGACGCCCGCGCCGGCCGGCCGCTCGACGTGCACATCGCCTGGGGTGAACCCGACGGCGGAGGCTGGACCGAGCCGGTCGGCACCGGCATCGTCGGCAACCACACCCAGCCGCTGGCGGTCGGGGGCGACCGGCTCCTCGCCTTCTATCCGACCCGCGGCGTGGGCTCGGACGCCCTCCGGGCGATCATGGCGGCCGAGAGTCCCGACTTCGGGCGGACGTGGGACGCGGCGTCCGCCACCGTCGTGTATCGGAGCGAGCACGACGAGGAGGCGGGCTCGCGCGCCGGCCGCACGCTGCTGGACACGTGGAGCGACATGACCGAGTGGCGCTATGGGCATCCGAGGGCCGCGCTGCTCCCCGACGGCACGGTGTTCGTCGTCTTCTACGCGGGCGCGACCTCGTCGGTGACCGACGTGCGCTGGGTCCGCCTGGAACTCTGAGCGGGGCCGCAGCTCAGCCCGATGGCGAGCCGGGATCGAGGCGGGCGAGAAACTCGGCGGCGGTGTCGCAACTTCCCAGCCGTTCACCGATCTCGGCGAGCCGCTCCGGGTCGGCGATCGGCGCCAACACATCGGCCAAGCGTGCGGCGGTGTCGTCGCCGAAGCGCGCCGCCGCCATCCGGCACAGCAGTGCCCGTTGCTGGTCAACACCCTGCTCGCGGCCCTGTTCGAGGCCTTCCTCCAAGCCCTGTTCCCGGCCTTCGGCAAGGCCCTGCTCGCGGCCTTCGCGGAGCCACTGCTTGGGCCATTCGGCTCTGCCCGTTCGACCACCGACATCCTCATCTCCTCCAGCGTCCGCACCGGCGGCACGGCCGCGCCCGCCGGCGCCATCCGCTCGGCGATCTGCCGCATCCAGTCCACGAACGCGCGCAGCAACTCCGCCGCACGCGATCCGAGATCGTATCATCGCCGAGATCGCCGGCAAGAGACCCGGGCCGAGACCGCTCAGTGGCTGGGCGCGTATTATCCCTCGGGTCCTGGACTCCAGGGCTTCGTCGATCGAGACATCGACAAGGAAGTGCTCACATGAGAACGGAAACTGCGAGGCGGCCGGCATGAAGATCACCGAGGTGACGACCAAGACGTTCCTCCATCGCACGACCAGCACCCATGACGACCTGGGCCATCCGATTCGCGGACCCACGCACGATGTGTTCGAGACGCTGCTGACCATCAGCACCGACGAAGGGGCGGCGGGCTACTCCTTTGGCGCCAGTCCCAACTTGGTGGATCAGGTGATAGCGCCGATGCTCGTCGGCAACGACCCGCTCGACCGCGAGCGGCTGTGGCAACGGATGGCGATATCGCAGGGCATGATCCGCGATTTCCACCCTCAGGAACTGGCGGCCGTCGACCTGGCGCTGTGGGATCTCGCCGGTCGCTATCTGGGTCAGCCGATCCACAAGCTCCTGGGAGGGTACCGGGACAAGGTGCCCGCCTACGCATCGAGCCCGCTGGGCACCTTCGGGGGCGGTGCGCTGGACACGCCGGAGGCGTATGCAGAGCTGGCCGCGGCGTGTGTGAAGCGCGGATTCAAGGGATTCAAGCTCCACACCTGGTTTCCGTCCGGACCGGACCAGGAGCTGGATCCGAAGCGAGACGTAGAGGCGTGCGAGGCGGTGCGAGACGCGGTCGGTCCCGACATCGACCTGATGCTCGACTGCTGGCACTTTTACAGCCGGGAGCACGCGCTGTACATCGGCCGGGAGCTCGACCGGCTCGGCTACTACTGGTTCGAGGAGCCGATGGACGAATACAGCATGTCCTCGTACCAGTGGCTGGCCGAGCAACTGGACACTCCGATCCTCGGCCCCGAGCGAGCGCAGGGCAACCACCGGGTGCGGGCGGAGTGGATTAAGGCGGAAGCGTGCGACATCGTCCGCGTCGCGGTTGGGCACGAGGGCGGGATCACGCCGGCCATGAAGACCGTGCATCTGGCAGAGTCATTCGGCATGGCTGCCGAACCGCACGGGCCGGCCGACCAGTGCGTGCACCTCTGCGGCGCGACGGCGGCAGCGAAGTACCTGGAGGTCGGCTCCAACCCGTCGTGGCAATGGACGCCGCCGCCCTGGCTCAAGTCGGACATCACCCTGATGGACGCGGACGGGTACGTGCCGATGCCGCGGGGGCCGGGCTCCGGGCTGGAGATCGACTTCGACTACATCGACGACCACGCCGTCGAGCCGCCCGCGACGCTGCGCCTCCAGCGCCAGAAGTAGCACGTCGGAAGGCCACCGTGCGACTCCAACGCGTTGATGGTCGCGGAAGCTGCTGCCCAACGCCGGCTACTTCTCGTTCATGGTCGCACCCAAGAACAAGACCCTGGAGATCTTCGGGATGCCGGACCAGCCGGACGGCACGGGCAGGCATCACCTGAGCGGATCGTCTGCACAGCCTGGAGTAGAGCCTCCGTTCCGGTACGGGATCGCTGCCATGACCGAGTTGCCGCATGCGTTCGTACTGCTGCGCGGCTCGGTCGACGGCGCGGCATGCTGCGGACTCGCCTCCAAGAAATTACCGCCGAAGTGGTTCACCAAGGACCCGGGCGCACTTCGATGAGGACCCACCGGCGATGGTGAGGGTCATCCGGCATGCTGCCGACTGGTCAATGGTTTCGCCCACATCCCTTCCCGTACCTCCAACTATAGCAAAACCAGGTGGCACGGTCCACTATAGACTTCGGCCGTCTTCTTGCGGCAGACTCTCCTGAAGGACCGGTATCGATTCATCAATGAGAGTGTCTATCTTGAACTTGGACCGTAGTTCTCGCAGTGGAATCTTCTTCGCAGGGATCATGTCCGTTCTCCCAACGAGCTGGCCGAGACTGGCTGCGTCGTAGCGCGAGACTTTGAGATCGAAGCAGAAGTCGTCGTTGATGTGGAACCGGATTTCCTGGAGAAGTCCTACCGCCTGCTCAACCAGCGAACAATCACAGTACGTCATCCGTACGGTGTACCGCCGCACTCTTCTGCCCCCAGAAGTCAGTATCTTAGAATCTTGGTCAACACCACGAGGTTGGGTCCGGAGCTTGAGCTTCAAGCGGCCCGGTTCGCAGGAGAAATCCCGGAGGATGAATCCCCTGGTGTTCGCCAACCTGGTGGCCAGCCCTCGTATCTCCTCAGCTCGCACTGGGTCCTTCGCGGGACGGACCGTCTCAAGAAGGCCGGAGCTATCGATCAGGGAACGGTGCTGTATGCTGAATACCATGAGACCGTTGACCACACCAAGGCAGTTCCTCCAGAGCTGCTCACAGATCTCCTCAAGCTGCTCGACCGTCCAGATCTCCGGCCCCCAGCTCCTCTTGCCCGTCCGCTGATTTACATCCCAGAACTCAAAGCGGCCACTGTCGAGAAGACGGTAACGCTGATGTGCTGAAGCGTTGCGCAGGTGCCTATTCAGCCCAATAGATAGCTGTTGAGCAGGGAACTGCGAATAGTGCTTGATCTTGCTCAGTGCAGACAGGCGTATGCGACCGTCCGAGTCCAGCCTGAATTGGGCGGGGTCTGCAGCCGCCACGAGTCCCATACCCACGACGACGGGAGCGACGAGGGCCGGAAGGACGCCCTCGTAGGATAGCTGGTAGAATCGAAGGTGGCCCTCGATTCGGCCGTCCGGCTCCGTAACCTCTCGGGCGGCGTCCAGGGCATCTGACGCACGGTTAAGTAGTCGCGGAACTCGCTCGCAATTCAAGATGAACGCACGCGCCACTGGCTTCAGGGAAACTGTAGACCCCGACTGCATCAGTTTGGCCGATAATCGCCCGGTCGTGTGAAGTGACCGGATCTGATGCTCCTCGAAGCGACCGACAAACACGCGCTCATGGGTCCCGACGATCAAGTCATGATCGTAGATTGTGAGCCCGCCAAAATCCCGGAGTAGATCGCCATACTCCTCCGCGAACGCGTTCAGAGCGAGCCTGCTAACCGGTGAGTCAGGTAGGATGCGCGTCCCGCCTAATCGTAGTTGACTCTTGGCTCCGAAGTCATCATTCATCTAGTAGGCCACGCAAGGGATTTCTTGAGCCGCATCAGTAATGGTTTCCTGGCCCATTGTGTACGGTAGTATACTACCATATTCACACTCCAACAAGCGGGCGTGTTAGTACGGTAGGTAGTACTCCCAACCTTGCAGGCGGGTAGTGTCGCGCCGAGTGGTGTAAATCGGACGGGCGGGTCGAGGGGACTTGAATATCTGCCGCTCCGTTGGTGGCGATCAGTGCCTTCCGCACCCGAGTTGACGCGCGCCGGGCGTACATGTGACACGGGAATGGCGTCGAGAGAGGGTTCGGTGAGCAGAGTCCTGCACTTGTGGTACCATGAGGAGGGCGACGAACGGCGTATCGTCCACCGAAGCAGGATCGGCGAGAGATTGGTCCGGATGGTTGCGACCCCGCCGCAGGGCGCATAAGCTACCGCGAATGGCAAGACCATGGCGCGTGCCGACCTCATCCTGACACTGATCAAGGCGAGCCGCCAGGGCGACGACCTCCAAGTGCGCAAGGCTGTAGAAGCGCTTGCGGCCGACGAGCGTGCGAAGAACCACACCATCCTGGCGGACCGGCTGCTGGCGCAGCTTCAATCCGATAACGGCCGACATGGGCGGTCGGCGCCGCTTGTCAGTCGTTCGGCGGCCGGCCCTTTGGTAGCGGAGACGGTGCCGGCGCGGAGCCTCGGGGACCTGATTCTTTCAGCCGACGCCGAGGAGACCGTACGTGAGCTGGTAGCCGAGCACCACCGCGCCGATCTGCTTCGGTCGTACAGCCTGGAGCCACGCAACCGCGTTCTACTTGCCGGTCCTCCGGGGAACGGCAAGACCACGCTGGCGGAGGCGATTGCGTACGCCTTGAACGTCCCGTTGCTCGTTGTCCGGTATGAGGCCGTCATCGGCAGCTACCTCGGGGAGACCGCGCAGCGGATCGCCCAAGTCTTCGAGCACGCCACTTCCCGGCACTGCGTCCTGTTCTTTGATGAGTTCGATTCGGTGGGAAAGGAACGCGGCGACGTGCACGAGACCGGCGAGATCAAGCGGGTTGTGAGTTCATTGCTGCTCCAGATCGACGCGCTTCCCAGCTACGTCGTGGCGGTTGCGGCAAGTAATCATCCAGAGTTGCTCGACCGCGCCGTGTGGCGCCGCTTCCAGATCCGGCTAGCTTTGCCGGCACCGACTCAGGGCCAAATTGAGGAGTGGTTCCGCCGTTTCGAGACGCGGCATAGACAGCCACTCGGCTTGTCGCCGCGGAGCCTCGCCCAACGACTACGCGGACTGAGCTTCTCTGAGGTTGAAGATTTTGGAACGGACGTGCTCCGAAAGATCGTGTTGGATCAGCCGGGCGCTGACGTAAAGGGAATCGTCGAATGTCGGCTTCGCGAGTGGAAGAGGCGGTTCACGTTAAACCAATCCCATGAGCGCGCAGACGACGCGTAATCATGGCGGACACCGAGTATCCGCTCCTGGTCTTTCCGAATCCAGTCCCGGCGGATCGCGCAAAACGAACGGGTGGCGGTGGGAAGCTCCGCGGACCCGATCCAGCGGTACAGGCGCAACGGCTGGTGCCTCAGTTCCAGCGACTGCAGGAGGCAATGGAGAACCGGCGGCTCGCGCTTCAGGACAACCCGCTCGGTCTGCTGCCGGAACAGGTCTTGGTGCTCGAAACCATTGGTTCCATAGAGAACTTCATCAGAGCCGTTGAGAAGATTCCCGGATTGGAGTGGCTGGCCGAGTATGAGCTCGACGACATCGCTCCCGAATACGGTTTCGAAGACGAAGACAATCCAGAAAAGCAGCTAAAGGGTCAACTCTTTCTCGTCATGACCGAGCAGCAGGCTCTGAGCCAGTTGCAGAGTCTGTTCGACCGATGGCAGAGGGACCGCGACGCAGCCTTTCCCAGGGGTTTGGCACCTCTAAGGCAGGCATTTCGATACCTCCATACGATCCGGCCGTGGGATGTCGAGGATCGAATTCGAGAGACAGGCATCCTTGAGGACTGGCAGGATCGTCTGGAACATGACGAGAGCGACGTTCCCTTCGAGGCCGAGTTCTGGTTCAGAAGAAGCGCCACACGCCGAGATCAAGTTGAGTCGCAGATGCGCGACATCATAGCGGCAATGGAAGGTGAGCTGATCGAACGCTGCGTGATCCCGGAGATCGCCTATCACGCCGTCCTCGGACGTCTCCCCCGCACTCAAGTGCAAGCGATCATCGGAGCGCCTGAGGCATTTCGAGACATCCTGTTGCTCCAGTGCGAGGATGTCATGCACGTCCGGCCGGTAGGCCAATGTGCGGTCCGCTTACCGGACGAGGGGCAGACCGAATCGCTCAGTGATGAGGAACTCGCCGGGCTGGTCCCGGAGCAGGAGCTCGCGGATGGCGCACCGGTGGTGGCCCTTTTCGACGGCATGCCGTTGACAGGCCACAGACTGCTCAACAGCCGTATCATTGTCGATGACCCGGATGGATACGAGGCAGCGTACCAAGCGCATGAGCGGATGCACGGCACCGGCATGGCTTCGCTCATCTGCCACGGAGATCTCGACCAGAGTAGCGCCGCCGCAGAGAAGCCGTTGTACGCGCGGCCGATCCTGCAACCCAGGCGAGGATATGGTGGACGATTCTCGGAGACCATTCCGCCAAATGTGTTGCCGGTAGATCTGATCCATCGCGCAGTAAGAAGATTGTTCGAAGCCGAAGGAGACGAGCCTCCCGCGGCGCCCACGATTCGGTTCGTCAATCTATCGATTTGTGATCCGGTGCGTCCGCTCATGCGACAGATGAGCGCGTGGGCGCGGCTGCTGGATTGGCTGGCATGGAAGTACCAGATTCTATTCATTGTCAGTGCCGGGAACCATGGTCATGACATCGAACTCGAGATTTCGCCATCCTCTCTGGACTCGCTTGCTCCCGATCAGCGAGAGCGAGCCATAATCAGGGCCGTCGCTGAGGACACCCGCAACCGGCGCCTGCTGTCACCCGCCGAAACACTGAATGGCCTGACCGTTGGCGCTCTTCATCAAGACGCGTCCCGGTACGTGGGCACCAATCTGATCGACCCGTTTGTCCAGACCAGCGGGCCGAATGTGGCGAGTGCGCACGGACCGGGATACCGTCGCGCCATCAAACCCGATGTGTTCTTCCCCGGAGGCCGGCAGTTGCTGACGGAGAGACTGGGAACCACTCACTCCAACGCTACCCTACGGATTTCGGATCTGGTCTCGCCGCCGGGGCAGCGCGTTGCAGCTCCCGGGGACCCCGGCCAGTTGGACCGGACGTGGTACACCAGGGGCACCAGCAATGCCGCCGCGGTCGCTTCGCGTGCAGCTACCCTTCTGTACCGCCTGATCGATGAAATTCGTCTGCAGCCCGGCGTCCACGCGCCGCAGGAATACGATGTCGTGCTGACGAAAGCCCTGCTCGCTCACGGCGCTGGGTGGGACAGTGCCCTGAGCAGTTACGAGACGGCCCTGAAGAGTAGCGAGAACAGTAAGGAGTTCAAGGAGTACGTCGGACGGTTCCTGGGATACGGTTCGGCCAACTTGGCCAGAGTATTGAGCGGAACCGAGGAAAGAGTCACGGTGATCGGCTTCGGCGAGCTCGACGACGGTGAAGGAGCGATCTTCTCCTTGCCGCTTCCTCCTTGCCTTTCATCCGTAAGCGAGCGCCGCCGTTTGACTGTCACGCTGGCGTGGCTGTCACCGGTGAACAGCCTTCGTCAAACGTATCGAGTGGCTCATCTGTGGTTCGATCCCAAGAACGCCATCGCCCCGAGTCGTCTGTTTGCCGACCACGCCGCCGTACAGAGGGGAGCGCTGCAGCACGAAGTGTTGGAAGGCGACAAAGCGACGGTATTTCAGGACGGGGACGCGATTTCGATCAAGGTCAGTTGTCGGGCCGATGCCAGCGAAATCCCATCCCCGGTACGATACGGGTTGGCGATTACTCTGGAGATGGTCGAAGAAGCCCAACAACGACTATACCCACTCCCGATCTATGAGGAAGTCCGCGATCGATTGGCAATTAGAATCCCGGTCCAAGACGGATCGGAGTGATCGCGGCAGTCGTCAACGGGACAGCTACGGGCGATGGACCCCTGGTCGCCGAACAAGCGACATTGGGAACGCCGGCACCGTTCCACGGCCGAACGAGCCGCAACACCGTTCCTATGAGCACTCAATGATGAGCAATGGCGACCTGAACTGGATCACGAACTACATCTGGGGCATCGCCAACGACGTGCTCCATGACCTCTACGTGCCCGGCAAGTACCGCGACGTGATCCTGCCGATGACCGTGCTGCGCCGCCTCGACGCGGTTCTGGAAGGCAGCAAACAGGCCGTCCTCGACAACCACGGCATCGGGACGATCTTCGAGGAGCTGGTCCGCCGCTTCAACGAGGCGGGCGAGCACTGCGCCCCGCGCGACGCGATCCGACTGACTGATGCCAGTGACGCACCGGCTCCGAAGCGAGGTAGGTATAGGTAGGTAGGAACATGACGACCACGCGAAAGAAGAAAGGGTTCGACTGCGTGAAGTCCACGCGCGAGATTCGTGATCGCCTCAGTGTCGAGTTGGCCGGGATGTCCCCTGAGGACCGGGTCCGATGGCTCAATAGCAGGGGTTTCTCGGACCCGCTCCTGCGCCGCCTCCTCAATCGGCTGCGGCCACAGGAAGGTCGAGCCGGCGAATCCGCTCTGGTGCGCTCGACCGGCAGCCCCTTGCCCCGACGCGATTCCGTCCACCGCCCGCCAGGAAGCGAACGATGACGACCACGGAGGACTGACGGCATATCGTGAAGCCCGCAAGGAAGACGAAGTGACAACTGCCAACTCAAGCCCTCTTGCACCAAGAAGCCAAGTCGTACTGGCTCTGCAGGTCCAGCCAGAAGCGAGGGCTGTTGCCAAAGTAACGGCCAAGCCGCAGCGCCGTATCAGCGGTGATCGACCGGCGTCCGTTCAGGATGTCGGTGATGAGGCCGGACGGCACGCCCATGTCGTGTGCCAGTCTGTTGGCGCTCAGGTGGTGGGCTTCGAGTTCGCGCTTGAGCAATCGGCCAGGATGCGAAATCGGAACCACTTTCGTAACCTCCCTACATACCACGAGCCCGGCGAATACCATAGCCCATCACCGGCAGCCGGTTGACCAACCAGCCAGCCGCCCTCGCCGGTCGTAGAAGATGGCAGGCTGATACGAGCTACGCCGCGTGGGTGTGTGGCACGGACGCGCCGCATCTGGGGTTGTGATGCGGCCCGCGGTCTGGACACGGGGGCGCCCACCCAATTGAATGAGCGCCAACATGAGCAACGGCGACCTGAACTGGATCGCGAACTACATCTGGGGCATCGCCGACGACGTCCTGCGGGACCTCTACGTGCGCGGCAAGTACCGCGACGTGATCCTGCCCATGACCGTGCTGCGCCGCCTCGACGCCGTGCTGGAGGGCAGCAAGCAGGCCGTCCTCGACATGAAGGCCGCCCTTGACGACGCCGGCGTGGTCGAGCAGGACGCCGCCCTGCGCCAGGCGGCGGGGCAGGCGTTCTACAACACCTCCCGCTTCACCCTGAGCGACCTGCGCGCCCGCGCCAACCGCCAGCAACTCACCGCCGACTTCCAGGCGTACCTCGACGGGTTCTCCCCCAACGTGCAGGACATCCTCGACAACTTCGAGTTCCGCAACCAGATCTCGCGCCTGTCCCGCGCCGACGCCCTGGGCACGCTGATCGAGAAGCTCACCTCGCCCGACATCAACCTGAGTCCCGACCCGGTGCACCACGTCGACGGCTCGGTCAAGCACCCCGGCCTCGACAACCACGGCATGGGCACGATCTTCGAGGAGCTGGTACGCCGCTTCAACGAGGAGAACAACGAGGAGGCGGGCGAGCACTGGACCCCGCGCGACGCGGTCCGGCTGATGGCGAAGCTGGTCTTCCTGCCCATCGCCGACCAGATCAACTCCGGCACCTACCTGCTGTACGACGGCGCCTGCGGCACCGGCGGCATGCTGACCGTGGCCGAAGAGACCCTGCGGCAACTCGCCCGCGAGCACGGCAAGGAGGTCGCCACCCACCTGTACGGCCAGGAGATCAACGCCGAGACCTACGCCATCTGCAAGGCCGACCTGCTGCTGAAAGGCGAGGGCGAGGCCGCCGACAACATCGTGGGCGGCCCCGAGCACTCCACGCTGTCCAACGACGCGTTCCCGTCGCGCGAGTTCGACTTCATGCTCTCCAATCCGCCCTACGGAAAGAGCTGGATGACCGACCTGGAGCGCATGGGCGGCAAGCGCGACTTGCGCGATCCCCGTTTCGTGATCGAGCACGCCGGCGATCCCGAGTACTCGCTGGTGACCCGCTCCAGCGACGGCCAGATGCTGTTCCTGGCCAACAAGCTCTCCAAGATGAAGCAGAGCACCGCGCTCGGCAGCCGCATCGCCGAGGTCCACAACGGCAGCTCCCTATTCACCGGCGACGCGGGCCAAGGCGAGAGCAACATCCGCCGCTGGATCATGGAGAACGACTGGCTGGAGGCGATCGTCGCTCTGCCGCTCAACATGTTCTACAACACCGGCATCGCCACGTACGTGTGGGTGCTCACCAACCGCAAGCCGGAGCATCGTCGTGGGAAGGTGCAGTTGATCGACGCCACCGGGTGGCACCGGCCGCTGCGCAAGAACCTGGGAAAGAAGAACTGCGAGCTCGGCGAGGAGGACATCGGCCGCATCTGTGACACCTTCCTCGCGTTCGAGGAGACCGAGCAGAGCAAGATCTTCGATAACGCCGCTTTCGGCTACTGGAAGGTAACGGTGGAGCGCCCTCTGCGAATCGACGGGTCAGACCCCAACCGTCCCTACAAGGCCGGCGAGATCAAGAAGCTCAAGGAGACCAGCGAGCGCAGCGAGACCGCGCCACCGGTCATCAGGAGGATTCACAAGCGAGGCACCGACGCCGATCCTCTGCGCGGCCGGTTCGCGGCGACCATCGACGGCAGGCCGGCCGTCGTCGAGTACGAAGCCGACACCGACCTGCGCGACACCGAGCAGATCCCGCTGCAGGAGGCTGGCGGCATCGAGGCCTTTCTGCGTCGTGAGGTCCTGCCGTACGCGGCAGACGCTTGGTACCAGTCGGACAGCGTACGGATCGGCTACGAGATCAGCTTCACCCGCTACTTCTACAAGCCCAAACCGTTGCGGACCCTGGCCGAGGTCCGCGCTGACATCCTTGCCGTAGAGCGGCGGGCGGAGGGGCTGCTGGAGGGACTGATGGTCCGCGAGCCGAGTCCCCATCCGGCGAAGCTACGCATCTACGCAGATACTTCGGTAATCGGCGGTTGCGAAGACGAGGAGTTTCGGGACGCCTCGCGCCGGCTGATCGAGAGGTGTGATCGGGGCGAGGTGACGCTGGTAGTGTCCGCGGTCATCTTCGGGGAACTCGTCAGTGCCCCTGAAGCGGTGCGCGAAGTGCTTCGCTCCATCGACCCCGTTCACCTGGAAAGGACCGAGGTGACCCGGGAGGTCGAGAGTCTGGCGAGCCGCTATATTGAAGACGGAGTGCCTGCCAGGACGATGCGCGCCGATGCGCTGCACGTCGCCGCAGCGACCGTAGCCGGCGTGGACGTGTTGGCGAGCTGGAACTTCCGACACTTGGTGAATCTGCGCCGGATCCGGGAATTCAACGAGGTCAACCGGTCGATGGGGCACCCCCCGCTCGACATCCGCACGCCGAAGGAGCTGGGCCATGACGAGTGAGAACAGGACGAAGTCGTTCGACTGCGTGAAGTCCGCGCGGGAAATACGCGACCGGATCAGCGCCGAAATCGCGAATATGTCCTACGAAGAGTTGCAGCAGTGGCTTGACGCGCGGGTTCAGCAGGATCCTTTCTTCGCGCGCATCCCGAAGTTTCGAGCGTCCGACGCCACAAAGACGATGCAGGATGCGGGACGGGCGCCTGATTCTCGGCTGGATCCAACCAGACGATGAGCGACCGGCGGCGCTCACTTGGCGATGGCCGTGCCGTAAACGCTCTTGGGGTGTCATCATGCTCGCCGACTTAAAGCCCTACGTCGATATGCGCGATTCCGGAGTCGAGTGGCTGGGAAGGGTGCCGGCGCATTGGGACGTGCGAAGGCTCGCTCAGTTTGGAACTCTCTCGAAAGGAAGCGGCGGAAACAAAGACGATGAAGTGTCGGCCGGAACTCCATGCATAAGGTACGGTGATCTGTACACTTCGCATGACAACTTCATCCAGAGGAGCCGATCGTTCATTTCGAACGAAAAAGCCGCGGAATATACTCCCACACAGTTTGGCGACGTTCTCTTCGCCAGCTCAGGAGAAACCATAGACGAGATAGGCAAGTCAGCAGCGAATGTCATGCAGGCGGACGCTTGCTGCGGTGGCGACGTCATCATATTCCGTCCAACGGAGAGCGTTGATGCTCGTTACTTGGGATACGTCATGGACTGTCGTCCCGTCGCTGCGCAAAAGGCTGCCATGGGACGCGGGATTACGGTCATGCACATCTACGCCGCACAGTTGAAGTACTTGTCGATCCCGCTCCCACCGCCCATGGAGCAAACTGCCATCGCGCGCTTCCTCGACCACGCCGACCGACGCATCCGGCGCTACATCCGTGTCAAGCAGAAGCTGATTGCGCTGCTTGAGGAACAGAAACGGACCCTCATCCACCAAGCCGTCACTGGTCAGGTCGACGTCCGAACCGGCCAGCCCTACCCATCATACAAGGACTCCGGCGCGGAATGGCTGGGTGTGGTACCAGGGCATTGGGAGATATCGAGGGTAAAGGCTGAGTTTCATTGCCTGAACCATCGGCGTCTCCCCTTGAGCGGTACAAGAAGGGGCGAGATGAGTTCCCGTCGATACGACTACTACGGTGCATCGGGTGTTATTGACAAGGTTGAGGACTATCTCTTCGACGATGAGTTGCTCCTCATTGCAGAAGACGGTGCAAACCTTGTGCTGCGTAGCTCACCCTTGGCGATCATCGCCAGAGGCAGATTTTGGGTAAATAACCACGCGCACATCCTCAAGCCCAAGCGCGGGAACATTGAGTTCTTGGCTAGTGTGATGGAGTGCCTCAATTATCTACCGTGGATTTCGGGAGCGGCTCAACCGAAGCTTACGCAGGACCGGCTGATGAGCATTGCCATCGCAGTTCCCCCTCGGGAAGAACAAGACAGGATTGTCGCGTCTTCAAAGACGGAAACAGGCCATCTGAGTATGGGTATATCACGTGCCGAACGCGAGATCAATCTCCTCCGAGAATACCGCACCCGCCTAATCGCCGACGTCGTCACGGGGAAGCTCGACGTGCGATCAGCGATGGCTGAACTGCCTCGGGAAGACGTCCTTAGCAGCGCCTATGGACCGGCATAAATAGCTCATTTGAACAGGAGGTGACTGTATGACGGACTGGAGTAAATGCCCGTCAGTGGAACGCACGCCGGGCAAGATCAGCGGCGTATGGGCGTTCACCGGAATACGAGTACCGGTATATGATCTGTTCGATAACCTCGCCAGAGGCGCCACGATCGACGAGTTTGTGGAGTCGTTTCCGGGCGTAGGCAAGAAACAAAAGCGTGCAGTACTGGAACTTAAAGCACGGGCGTTGAGAAAGGCATTGGCCATTGAAGCTGCTGTTCGATCAGGATACGCCGGCTCTATTGCTGGCGCTTTCCGGAGCAATCGGTGGATACGTTGGCCGAGAGGGGCTGGTCGGAGAAGGGCAACGGCGAGTGGATTGATGTCGTGGAACGAGAGGGATACGACGTTCTCGCGACGACGGATCAGAGTCTTCTCTACCAGCAAAGTCTGGTGCGGCAGCGAATCGCACTGTCGTTCCGCTCTCCACAGCCCTTGGAACTTATTGGGAGGTAGCGATGAAGCCGAGCAGAGATGATCCGGTGATCGACGAGATACGAGAAGTACGCCGCCGAATCTCAGCGCGCTTTGATCATGATCCCGAACGGTTGATTGCCTACTATGTCCAGCTACAGAGGCGGTATCAGGACCGGTTGATGGAGCCAGATAGTCTCCGTACGCGATGCCGACAAACTGATTGATAGCGAAGAGCATGGGCGCTAGTGACACCTCCGAGCGTGGACTCGAACGGCTGATCTGCACGGCGCTGGCCGGGCATCCGTGCGATCCGCCGGCCGAGGGCACCGTGGCCGATCCTCCGGTTGGATACGGCGGAGTGGGGTGGAGCGGTGGCAACTTCCACGACTACGACCGCGAGTACGGCGTCGACCTGGTGCAGTTCGCGGCCTTCCTGCGTGGCACCCAGCCCGAGGCCGCGGAGGCGCTGGCGCTGTCCGAGGACGGTCCGACGCGACGGGCGTTCCTGACCCGGCTGCAAGGCGAGATCGCCAAGCGCGGCACGATCGAGGTGCTGCGCAACGGGATCAAGCACGGAGCGCTGCACCTGGACCTCTTCTACGGCACGCCCTCGGCTCACAACCCGCGGGCGCGGGAGCGGTTCGAGCAGAACCGCTTCACGGTCACCCGGCAGCTTCGCTACAGCCGGGACGAGGCGCAGCGGGCGCTGGACATCGGGCTGTTCATCAACGGGCTGCCGGTCTTCACCTTCGAGCTGAAGAACAGCCTCACCAAGCAGACGGTAGACGACGCGGTCCTGCAGTATCAGCAGGATCGCAGCCCGCGGGAGAAGCTGTTCGAGTTCGGGCGCTGTCTCGCGCACTTCGCCGTGGACGAGCGGGAGGTGCAGTTCTGCACACGGCTCGCCGGCAAGGCGTCGTGGTTCCTGCCGTTCAACCGGGGATGGAACGACGGCGCGGGCAACCCGCCGAACCCGGACGGGCTGGCGATCGACTACCTGTGGCGGGAGGTGCTGACCCGGCGGGGCCTGACCGACATCCTGGAGAACTACGCCCAGGTGGTGGAGGCGAAGGACGAGCAGAGCGGCAGGAAGCGGCGGGAGCAGATCTGGCCGCGCTACCACCAGCTCGACGTGGTGCGCCGGCTGCTGGCCGACGCCGGCGCCCACGGCGCGGGCAGGCGCTACCTGATCCAGCACTCGGCGGGCAGCGGCAAGAGCAACTCCATCGCCTGGCTGGCCCACCAACTGATCGGGCTGAGCAGGGACGACGCGCCGGTCTTCGACTCGATCATCGTCGTCACCGACCGGGTCATCCTCGACCGTCAGATCCGGGACACGATCAGGCAGTACGCGCAGGTGGGGGCGACAGTCGCTCCGGCCGAGCGCTCGGGCGATCTGCGCCGGTTCATCGAGAGCGGCAAGAAGATCATCATCTCCACGGTCCAGAAGTTCCCGTTCATCCTGGACGAGATCGGCAACGAGCAGCGCGGGCGCAGCTTCGCGATCATCATCGACGAGGCGCACTCCAGCCAGGGCGGACGCACCAGCGCGGCCATGACGCAGGCGCTGTCGGAGGCGGGCGAGGAAGGCGAGGAGGAGACCTACGAGGACCGGATCAACCGGGTGATGGAGTCGCGGAAGCTGCTGCCCAACGCCAGCTACTTCGCGTTCACGGCCACGCCCAAGAACAAGACGCTGGAGATCTTCGGGACGCCGGACCCGCAGCCGGACGGCACGGTCAGGCATCACGCCTTCCACAGCTACACCATGAAGCAGGCGATCCAGGAGGGGTTCATCCTGGACGTGCTGGCCCACTACATGCCGGTGGCCAGCTACTACAGGCTGGCCAAGACGGTGGAGGACGACCCGGAGTTCGACACCCGCAAGGCGCAGCGGAAGCTGCGCCGCTTCGTGGAGGGGAGCGACCACGCGATCCGGCTCAAGGCGGAGATCATGGTCGACCACTTCCACGACCAAGTGCTGGCGCAGAACAAGATCGGCGGCGCGGCTCGGGCGATGGTGGTCACCAACGGCATCGAGCGGGCGATCCAGTACCACCACGCCATCCGCGACTACCTGGCCGAGCGCAAGAGCCGCTACCAGGCGCTGGTCGCCTTCTCCGGCGAGCACGAGCTGGGCGGAGCGAAGGTGACCGAGGCGTCGCTGAACGGCCTGCCGTCATCGCAGATCGCCGCGCGGTTCCGGGAGGATCCCTTCCGCTTCCTGGTGTGCGCGGACAAGTTCCAGACCGGCTACGACGAGCCGCTGCTGCACACCATGTACGTGGACAAGACGCTGTCCGGCATCAAGGCGGTGCAGACCCTGTCTCGCCTGAACCGGGCGCACCAGAAGAAGCACGACGTGTTCGTGCTCGACTTCCTCAACGACGCCGACACCATCCGCGACGCGTTCGCGGACTTCTACCGGGCGACGATCCTGGCCGACGAGACCGACCCCAACAAGCTGCACGACCTGCAGGCGGACCTGGACGGAGCGCAGGTCTATGGCGAGGAGCAGGTCGAGGAGCTCGTGCGGCGCTACCTGGGCGGGGAGGATCGCGACCGGCTCGATCCGATCCTGGACGCCTGCGTGGCGGTCTACCGGAGCGAGCTGGACGAGGACGGGCAGGTGGCGTTCAAGGGCGGCGCCAAGGCGTTCGTGCGCACCTACGCCTTCCTGTCATCGGTGCTGCCGTATACCAACGCCGAGTGGGAGAAGCGCTCGATCTTTCTCAACTTCCTCATCCCCAAGCTGCCGGCTCCCGAGGAGGAGGACCTCTCCAAGGGCATCCTCGACGCCATCGACCTGGACAGCTACCGGGTGGAGAAGCAGGCGATGCAGCGCATCATGCTGCCGGACGAGGACGCCGAGATCGATCCGGTGCCGGGTGCCGGCGGCGGCGGTCGCGGCGAGCCGGAGCTGGACCGCCTGTCCAACATCCTGCGCACGTTCAACGAGCACTTCGGCGACATCCAGTGGGAGGACGCCGACCGCGTGCGGCAGCTCATCATCGAGACCATCCCCGACCGAGTGCGGGAGGACACCGCCTTCCGCAACGCCCAGCGGAACTCGGACCGCCAGAACGCGCGCATCGAGCACGACAAGGCGCTGCTGCGCGTGATGACCGCCGTGATGCGCGACGACACGGAGCTGTTCAAGCAGTTCATGGACAACGACAGCTTCAAGCGCTGGATGACCGACACGGTGTTCAGCCTGGCCTACGAGCCGGCAGCCACGCCGTGACGAAACCTCGCCTGGAGCGGGTACCTATCCGTCGCCGGCGGCGCGGTCCAGGACCTCGTCCGCCCACTGATTCAGACTCTTGCCGGACAGTTCAGCCGCCATGGCAGCCTTGCGGTGCGTCTCCGGGCTGACCCGGAACATCACCCGGCCGGAGTAGGCTTTCTGAGGCTCCTTGCCGATCTTCGCGCAGGTCTCCAGGTAGTCCTCGACTGCCTCGTGGAAGGCTTGCCTGAGAGCGTCCACCGTATCGGCATGGAAACCCACACCATCCCGAATCCCGGCGACCCGTCCCGTGAAGATTCGGTCGTCGTCGTCATATTCGATCCGGGCCGCGTAGCCCTTGTAGGTCATGGTGTTGCTCATGGGGTCACTCCTATCCGCTCCAGGAACGCGCGAGCCGCGCGGACTTGGTAGCGCTTGGCCTCCTTGGTGGGATGCGGACGGTGGAAGGTTTCGATCTCGCCATCCTTCTCGAACCGCACGCGTGAGCCGCGTCCCTCGATCAGCCGCGCGCCGGCAGCGAGAAACAGGCTTTCGACCGCCGCCCACTCGATGGTGCCCGACACCGGATCCGTGAAGATGGCGGCGAGGGTCTTTCGTTGCTTGCTGTTCAACAGGCACAGCTTACGCGGATGCTTGCGCTATCTGCAAGCGCGATGATCGGACACCGCCGGACGCAGCCGGTGAGGCCAGCGCCCGTTGAAAGGGCTGTCGGTCCGCGGTCTGGACACGGCGTCGGCCACCCAATTGAATGGGCGCCAACATGACCAACGCGACCTGTAACCGTCAACAGCCGATGGGGCACTCGCCGCTCGACATCGGCACGCCGAAGGAACTGGGCCATGATGAGTGAGAACAGGACGAAGTCGTTCGACTGCGTGAAGTCAGTACGGGAAATGCGCGACCGGGTCAGCGCCAAAATCGCGAGCATGTCCTACGAAGAGCTGCGGCGGTGGCTCGACGCACAGGTCCAGCAGGATCCTCTCTTCGCGCGCATCCCGCAGTTTCGAGCGTCCGACGCCACTGAGAAGATGCAGGATGCGGGACGGGCGCCTGATCCGCGGTCTCTTTGCGAGCTCAGGAGAAACCATAGATAGATGGCAAGTCAGCAGCGATGCTCAGGTGCGCGCGGCTGCAGCCGCCCTGCCGACGGTGGAGCCGCCTGCGGCAGGAGACTGACCGGAGGAATGACCAATGCCGCAGACCGATGACGAATTCGCGGCCATCATGGAGGATGCGACGAAGCGCATCGGAGATGACGTCACTTGGGGAGAGGACGAGGATCACTCGCCGGCGCGAGAGTTCCGCGTGGGCGTCGGAGCCATGTTCACCTGCTCCGAGCACGGCGACTATCAGCGGATTCGCACGCCGTATCTCTATCCGGACGGCGACAACATCGATCTGTTCTGCAAGGTTGAAGGTGGCGCTGTGACGGTCAGCGATCTTGCCGAGACCACGGGTTGGCTGCGTATGCAGTCGACGGCAGCGCGCCGCTCGCCGAAGCAGAGGCGGCTCATCGAAGACGCGTGCGTGACGCACGGAGTCGAGTTCTACCGTGGGATGCTGCAGGCGCGCTGTCGGCCTGGCGACGAGTTGGCTCAGGTTGTCACCCGGGTAGCGCAGGCGGCGCTGCGCGTTTCCGACCTGTGGTTCACGTTCCGAACGCAGTCGGTCCAGTCGGTTGCGGACGAAGTGGCCGACTTCCTCACCGAGCGCGAGTTCGGATTCGAGCGGGCCCGGAAGCTGGCCGGACGGTCGGGACGGGGCTGGACGGTCGATTTCCACGTCCGCACCCAGTCCCGCAGCTTTCTGGTCCAGGTGCTGAGCACCGGGACCAGTGCGGCAGCGCACGCCGTCTCCGAGCGCGTGCTGGCGTCCTGGCATGATCTGAATCACCTCGCAGCGGGACCGGAAGCCCTGAGCTTTGTCTCACTGTTCGACGACACGGTCGATGTATGGCGGGATGAAGACTTTCGGCTCGTCGAGCCGCTGTCCGCGGTGTCGCGCTGGTCGCGCCCGGACGAATTCGCCGCCGTTCTCAGCGATGCCGCATGAGTTCCTGTCGGGGAATCTCCGGTTGATGCGATGCGGGCCGGGGGAAGCCGAGGTGCGATGATGACGAACTGGGAGCCGTAGGAGGTGACCGCATGACGGACTGGAGCAAGTGCGCCGCAGTGGAAAGCGTGCCCGGCAGGCTCAGCGGGGCTTGGGTCTTCACCCGCACCCGAGTGCCGGTATCCGCTCTGTTCGCCAATCTCGCATCGGGAGCTACGGTGAAGGACTTTCTCGAATGGTTCCCGGGGGTGGAGGAGTGGCAGGTCAAGGCAGTGTTGGAGCACGAGGTCAAGAGCCTGGACGCGAAGGTCAGCCTTGAGAGTCGCTATCCCTTCAGGGCGCCGCTGACAAGACCGGATTGAATGTGCCGCTGCAGGAACAGATAGAGAAGCATGATCGGCACAACGACGAGTGCCAGCGTTGCCAATATCAGGTTCCACTGTAGCGCATACCGCCCTGCATACTGCACTACCGAGAGTTGCAGCGTCATCAGCTTTGGCTCCTGAAGCAGGAGCAGCGAGAGGATGAAATCGTTCCAGATCCCCAGTGCATTGATCATGACGGCAGTGACGGTCACCGACTTGACCAACGGGAACACGACAAAGAAGAAGGTGCGGATCGCTCCGGCTCCCTCCATCGAAGCCGCCTCCTCGAGCTCCATCGGGATCTGGACGAAGAAGCCTCGATACAGATAGATCGTGAAAGGACACAGCAACGCCGCCGCCACGATGATGAATCCGAACCTCGAACCGAGGAGGCCGACCCACCCGACCACCTGCACCAGCGGTATCATGATCGTCTGAAACGGCAGCATCATCGAAACGACGAAAAAAAGGAGCAACCACGTCGTCAGACGTGACATCGACCGCGCGATGCGATAGGCAGCCATCGCCGAGAACAGGACCACCACCGCGACCCCGCCACAGGTGACGATCACCGTATTCGACAGTGCGCGGAAATAGCGCATGTTCTTCCAGGCGAGAGCGTAATTCTCGATACTGATGGTTGTGGGAAACGCCAGGAACGACTGGAACATCTCCGCCTGAGACTTGAACGTATTGGCCAGAAGGAAGAAGATGGGCACGAAGAAGATCAAGCCGACGACGAGAACCGCCAACTCCAGGCTGCCTCGCTGAATCGCCCTGATCAAGTGTGGATCTCCTTCGATCGCAGGTACTTCAACTGAATCGCGGTCACGACGAGGACCATCACCGCAAACAGGACCGCCTTTGCGGAGCCGGCTCCATACCGAAATGCCTGTAGTCCGTCCGCGTAGATGTTGTACGCGATGGTCTGACTCGCCTTGCCGGGACCTCCGCCGGTGAGACTGAAGACGATGTCGAATACCTTCAGCGATCCCGTCGTGGTGATGAAGAACGACGCGATGAATGCCGGAACGAGAAAGGGGATCGTCAGACGGATGAGCCGCTGAAATGAGGACGCGCCATCGATGATCATGGCGGCGCGCAGGTCTTCGGGTATCTCCTGCAGACCGGCAAGGTAGATGATCATCACGAACCCGACGCTTCTCCACAGCTCCGGTACCAGAACGACCAGCACGATGCCGTCCGACAGGTTCAGGAGCGTCTGTTCCAGGAAGCCAATATGCAGAACACGGCCGATATCCGGAACGATCGTCCGGTACAGGAACCTCCACAGAAAGCCGACGACGATCATGCTGATGACGTTCGGCATGAATATCAGCGCTCGCGCCACGTTCTTGACACTGAGCTCCAGGTTCACCAGCAACGCCAGCAGCAAGGCGAGCAGGTTCGTCCACAGCACGGCCAGGAGCGCGAAGGTGAACGTGAACCGCACCGAGCGCAGGAAGTCCTCGTCGAACCTCAGGGCTTCGACGTAGTTCGCGAACCCGATGAACGTGAACGTCTTCTGCAGCCCGTCCCAGTCAGTCAGGGAGTACATGAAGCTCAGGGCGATGGGAACGAAGAAGAACGTGCTGTACAGGACGAATATCGGCCCTATGAAGAACACGCCGCTGGCGATGTCTCTCGTTCTTCTGGTGATGGTCATCACTGGGAAGGAAACGGTCAGAGGCTGGCGGCGGCGGGTGCCGCCACCAGCTACTCCGCGCTACCCGACGGCCTGCGGGAAGCTCCACTCCGTGGCGTTGCGTAGCGCAGGATTCGTGCGTTACTTGAACCAGTTCTCGTAGACGCCGCGTATCGCTTGCTCGGCCGAGATCTCCCCCAGGAAATACTGCTGCATGATGGCGCTTCCCTCGGCGCGACCGGCCTCGCTCATGAGCACTTGCGACCACGGAACGATGGCGCCCGCGTCCTTGTATCTGAGAACATCTTCCGCGGCGGGCAGCAGCGGCACGTCGACGCCCGTCACGACGGGAATCTCCCTGAACAGCTCGCTGTACACGGTGTTGCCTTCGACGGAGGTGAGCCAGTCGAGGAACTGGATGGCTTCATCCCGATGCTCGGTCTGGGTCCCGACGCCCAGGCTTACACCGATGTTCGCCGACAGCCTGGCATCGTCGGGGTTCTCCGAATAAGGAACAGCCGCGTACCGCATGTTTACGTCGGGGTTCAGTCCCAGTACGTGGTTGAGTGCCCACGTGCCCATTTGAATCATGGCCACCTGCTCGGTTGCGAAGTGGTTGATGAAGGTGCCGTAATCGCTGCCTTCGGACTCATCGAGGGAGTTGTCCCACTGCAGGTCGAGGGCCTTCATGGCCACCAAATGCTCCTGAAGCAGGATGTCCCCGGTTGCGCCATCATTCGCGTACTGAAATACGTCCGGTTGGACGGACGCGATAGCCGTGTAGAACATCTGTCCGTGCGTCCAGGACTCCAGTCCCGCTACGCTGAAGGGAGTGAACCCGGCGGCGCGCAGCCTGTCGACAGCGTCTTCGAGCCCGCTGATCGTTGTGGGGAATTCGTCGATGCCGACCTGATCGAACATGTCCTTGTTGTACATGATCCCCATGGCTGCGAAATTGGTCGGCACGCCGTAGATGTTTCCGTCAGGGGCAGTCATTTGAGGAAGGATGGCTTCGTCGAAGTGATCGATGAGGGGCAGACCCTGCAGATTCACCATGTGCCCTGCCTTCCCCAGGTCATAGAGACCCTGGTACTCACCCATGACGATATCCGGCATGGTGTTGGATGCGATCCTGGCCGTCAGACTGCCGAAGAAGTCCGCCGCGGGAATGATCGTCTCTACGGTGACATTCGGATGCAGTTCCTTGTAAGCATCGCTCAATGCCTGGAACTCGGCAGGCCGGGCATCGTAGACGTACATGACCATGTCTACCGGCTCAGACTCGCTTTCCGGGCCCGCAAAGACCGCGAACGGAAGCATGGTACAGAGCAATAGGGTACATGCAAGAAACAACGGGCCTCTCTTGAAGATCGACATCGACAAGTCCTCCTATAGGTGGTAAGAGCAGTAATCCGTGACAGTCACGGTCTGCGATTTCGAGGCGGTCCCGGTCGTTTTGACACCTCGAAGGGCAGGCTAGGGTGTAATCCGTCGGCTTGTCAACCGTTTCCCGGTTCTCGGCTCGGGCGCGACGCTCGCGTGAGCGCCGAGGAACTTGCGACCGGGAGTGATGCCGGGTACCTTCGCGAACGATCATGAATCTCTTCCCCGTCCTGTCGACTGGTGCTTTGGTCACCCGTCTTCCTGCGAACCCCTGTTGCGCGCTACGTTCGAGGCCGTAGTACCGATGAAACGACGAGCAGCAATCCATTCAGTCCCTGCCACCGAAGTCGCGTTGAAGACGGGGATGTGGGCCACCCGCGCAGCCGTCAACGCCGACCGGACCGTCCGCTATTGCCTGTCGCGATGCGAGGACACGGGCCGCCTGCGGAACTTCGATGCGGCGGCCGCGCGGGATCGCTCCCTGTTCGAAGGCCTGCACTTCAACGACTCCGATGTCTTCAAGACGCTGGAGGGAGTTGCCACCGTGCTTGCGCAGAAGCGGGATCCCGACCTGGAGCGCCAGGCGGACGAGCTGATCGCCCGGATCGCCGCGGCGCAGGAGCCTGACGGCTACCTGTACACGATTCGAACCTCCGGGGCGCATGGCGAGAACGAGTCCGCGGGCCCCGAACGCTGGTCGAATCTGCGACAGGGCCACGAGCTGTACAACGTCGGACACCTCTACGAGGCGGCGGTCGCGTATGCCGACGCAACGGGCAAGGACGACCTCCTGGCGGTGGCGACGAAGAGCGCCGACTTCGTGGCCGGGACGTTCGGTCCGGACCGGCTGGTGGGCGTGCCCGGCCACCAAGAGATCGAGATCGGCCTGATGCGGCTGGCGCGGAAGACGGGGCAGAGCCGGTACGCCGCGCTTGCCCGCTTCTTTCTCGGCGCCCGGGGCAGGGCGGGGAGGGGCGACGGCGGCGGCCCCACCGACCATGCCGAGTACACCCAGGACCACCTCCCGGTGCTGGAGCAGGCCGAGGCGGTGGGACACGCGGTCCGCGCCGGGTACCTGTACATCGCCATGACGGAGACCGCGCTCGCCGCGGATGGCGGGTCTGACGCTGACGAGTACGCGGCGGCGGTGCTGCGCCTGTGGCACGACATTGTGGGACGCAAGCTCTACCTCACCGGCGGCATCGGAGCGCGCCCGGAGATCGAGGGCTTCGGAGGACCCTACGAGCTGCCCAACGACAGCGCCTACGCGGAAACCTGCGCCGCCATCGCGCTGGTCCTGTGGGCGCGCCGACTCTTCCTCCTGACCGGCCGCGCCGATCACTACGACGTGCTGGAGCGGACGCTCTACAACGGACTGCTCTCCGGGGTCGCGCTCGGTGGCACCGACTTCTTCTACGCGAATCCGCTCGAAGCCGACGGCGTGACGGGTTTCAACATCGGCTCGGCAGCACGCCAGCCGTGGTTCGAGTGCTCGTGCTGTCCCACCAACGTGGCCCGGTTCATCAGCACCGTGGGCTCCTACGTCTTCGCCACCAGCGAAGACTGCGTGTACGTGAATCTCTACGTTCCTTCCGAAGCAACCGTCGCGCTTGCCGGCGTGGAGCTGCGGCTCAGCCTCGCCACGGAGTACCCCTGGAACGGAAGCGTGTCGCTCACGGTCCAGGCGGAGACGCCCGTCCGGGCCACCGTCCGGCTCAGGCTGCCGGGATGGGCGCGAGGGCGGCCGGTCCCCTCGGACCTCTACCGGTACCGCGATGCCGGCGCCGGTCACGTCGAGGTCGCCGTCAACGGCGATGCGGTCACTGCGCCGGTCACCGATGCAGGCTACCTGGAGATCACCCGGGAGTGGCGCTCCGGTGACGTGGTGACGCTCGGGCTGCCGATGCCGGTCAGATTCGTGGAGGCCGACGATCGAGTGGAGGCCGACCGCGGCAAGGTCGCGCTGGAGCGCGGTCCGCTGGTCTACTGTCTGGAGCAGGCCGACAACGGCGGCGACGTGCGGCAGCGCACCCTGACCGCGCCCGCGGAGTGGCAACCCGAGCCGCGGCCCGACCTGCTCGGCGGCATCACGGTCCTGACGAACGGCGAGCTGACCGCCGTGCCGTACTTCGCGTGGGGGCATCGCGGAGCCGGCAGCATGGCGGTGTGGTTGCGGGAGGCGGCCAGTCGATGACGATCGCGAGGTTCGATCCGGCGCAGGCCTCGGGCGACGAACTGCGGCGATCCTACATCGAGAGCGGGTACGTGCTGGTCGCCGGCCTGGTGGACGAGGCCGAACGCGCCGAGATCGGGCGGGAGCTGCGGAGGATCAACCGGGGCGACTACTCGCGCGCGCCCATCGAGGGGGTGACCTGGCGCGACGAGATCGAGCCGGTCGACTGGCCCGAGGATGAGGAACGGCTCCTCGGCCGCCACATGTACCTGGGGCAGCCGCACGTCTACAGCTCGGTCGTCCGCGACGCCATGACCCATGCCGGCATCTGCCGCGTCCTGGACCACGTCGTCGGCGCCTACGTGCCATTCTGGGATGGCGCCTACAAGTGCCTGCAGAGCATGTTCGTCGTGAAGCCTCCCGGCGGCAACGGCAGCCCGTGGCACCAGGACGAGCACCCGATCCCGACTCGCGACCGCTCCCTGACCGGAGTGTGGATCGCGCTGGCCGACGCGACGCTGGCGAACGGATGCCTGTGGATCCTGCCGGACAGCCACAAGTCCGGGGTCATCTACGAGCGCTACGCCCACGACCTGCCGGACGTCGACAGCAACGAGATCGCGCGCGGCTTCGACGAGACCGGAGCCGTCCCGATCGAGATGACCGCCGGCAGCGTCCTGTTCTTCAGCGGCTACCTGCTGCACAGCTCGCACAAGAACCGGAGCGACACGTACCGCCCGGCCCTGACGTTTCACTACTGCAGCGCGTCGACGTGGCTGACCTGGGGCGGCGAGCGGAACTTCCGCGGCGTCGTGCAGGTGCGCGGGGAGGACCCCTATGCCGATCTGGGATACACCACGCCACAGCCCTGGGTGAGGGAGCGGTAGCCCCAGCCGGAAGGCGACGCGCGACCACCAGAGGAGGCGATCATCGTGAGCGGCGAACTGAACACCGAAGAGCGGGAGATCCTGGAACAGTTTGAGCGGGGCGAGTTGCGTCGCGCTTCCGGTGCCGAGCTTGAGATGGAGAGAGCACGTCAAGCGGCCCGCAACACCTTCAACAAGACTCGGAGGGTCAACCTGCGGGTAACCGAACGCGACTTCAACCTCGCGCATGCGCGAGCGCGAGAAGAGGGCATCCCATATCAGACGCTGTTGTCGAGCATCATCCACAAGTACCTGTCAGGCAGGCTGAAGGAGCGGACATAGCAGGTCTCGTTGGCGACGCCGTCCGGTGTCGAGCGAGGGCTGCTCAGGAACGAAGGGGGCCGGCTGCTTGATATGACTATCTGATGGTCATATGTTAGTCATGTGAGATCCATCGCCATCGCCAGGCTCAAGGCAACGCTGAGCGCCGAGCTGAAGCGGGTTCGGAAGGGGGAGTCGATCACGGTCCTCGATCGAACGACGCCGGTCGCCGTGCTCGCTCCCGTGCCCGAAGCGGTCCACGTGGTGCAGGCGGCCGCACGGCCGTATGTCTACCGCCGGCTGTCGCCATTGACGACGCATGATCCGATGCGGCACCTGGACGAGGAGCGCGGAGAGCGGTGACAGCCTACCTGGACTCCTCGGTGCTGCTGCGTCACATCCTGCTGGGAGAGGAGCCGATCCGGCATGCGCTGGAGTTCCCGCGCGTGGTGTCGAGCGAGCTGATCGAGATCGAGTGCCGGCGGGTGCTGCATCGCTGTCGCCTTGCCGGCGAGCTCACCGACGAAGCGCTCACCGTGGCCCGCGAGCGGTTGGACGAAGTCCTCGCGGGGATCGACCTTCTGGAGATGTCGAGGCAGATCAAGCAGCGGGCGATGGACCCGTTTCCGGTCAACGTTCGGACCCTGGACGCGTTGCACGTCGCGACCGCGCTGATGGTCGACGAAGAGGCCGGTGCGGTGGCCCTGTTCTCCCACGATGAGGGCATGAACCGCTGTGCCAGGAGCCTCGGCATCACCGCGGCATTACGGTGAGCTCGATCGATGCCTGCGTGCCGCCTCAAGCCATCGTTCGGGCGGCTGCGTCCTCGGCGATCCAGCGTTGCCAGTTCTCTTCGTCCGGATCCAGAAAGCCGCAGTTGGCGCGCTGGACGAACTGGTCGTCCACGCCGAGCAGGCGCAACAGCCGCCGGTCGCCGCGCGCCCGCGCCTGGGCGATGACCGCCTGCGACACCGGCCCCTGGTAGTTGGCGCGGTGCTTCAGCCACGAATGGTTGAAGGTGAGGAAGAACAGGTAGCGGTGATCGGTGGATCGGTTGACCGTCCCGGAGTGCAGCATGCTGCAGTGGAACACGGCGACGTCGCCGGCGTTCGGGTAGACGATCACCTCCTCGGGGTGCGGCTGCCGGGCCTGCTCGCGGGTCATGCGCAGCGCCCGCATGTGGGAGCCGGGGATGATGCGCAGCGGGCCGCTCTCGTCGGTCAGGTCCTGGAGGTAGGACAGCGCGTTGAACAGCAGCGGCCGGTGGTACACGCCGTCCTCGGGGAAGAACGCGAACATGTCGCGATGGAACCCCAAGACCGGGCCATCGGCCGCTTCCTGCGGCGGCGTGCGCCGGTAGGTGATCGATTCGAGTTGAACGTGGGGGCCGATCACCATCTCGCCAAAGTCGAGCAGCCGCTCGTTGGCGAGCGCTTGCAGCACGAGCTCCGGCTGGTGTTCGAGCACGTCGACGAACACCGACGGGCGGCTCCCGTCCGCGGTGGGGATGCGGTCGGCGATGTGCTCGAACGCGGCGCGCATCTCCCGGACCCACCCGGCGTCGAGCATGCCCGGGAACAGGGTGAACCCGTCCCGCTTGAACTCGACAAGGTGCTCATCGAGCGTCTTCATGATCAGCCTCCGGACGCGGTCCGAAGGTATCACCACGTCGAAGGGATAGTCTGACATGGAGCGTCGCGGTACGTTGCGCCCATGGAACGAGGGGAACCGGCATCCGTGACCGTGGGGGTATCCGGACTGCGCCTGCCGCGGATCGGCCTGGGCACCGGGCTGCACGGCGAGGTGTCGGAGCGGCAGTCGGTGGCCACCATCCAGCACGCCATGGCGTGCGGCGTGCGCTTCTTCGATACCGCCCCGCTGTACGGCAACGGGCTGGCCGAACAGCGGCTCGGCATCGCCCTGCGCGGCGTGCCGCGCGACAGCTACGTGCTCAACACCAAGGTGGGCATCCTCTCCGGCGGCGTGGCCGGCGACTTCGACTATGACTTCAGCGCCGGTGGGGTGGAGCGCTGCTTCGAGCGCAGCCTGCGCCGACTGGGCACGGAGCGCATCGACATCCTGCATCTGCACGAGCCGGAAGGGTTCGCCGAGCAGGTGCTGCGGGAGACCCTGCCGCTGGTGGCGGGCTGGCGCGAGCAGGGGCTGATCGGGGCGGTGAGCGCCGGCGTCAACCACTGGGACATGGTGGAGCCGTTCGTCGAGCACCTGGACTGCGTGCTGCTGGCGGGGCGCTACACGCTGCTGGAGCAGGGCGCGCTGCCGTTCCTGGAGCGCCAGCGGCAGGCGGGGCGTCCGATCCTGGGCGCCGGCATCTTCAACAGCGGCATCCTGGCCACCGGCCCGCGCGGCGGCACGCGCTACAACTACCTTCCGGCGCCGCTGGAGGTGCGGGAGCGGAGGGGCCGCCTGCAGCAGGTGTGCGAGCGGCACGGGGTGGAGCTGCCGCACGCGGCGGTGCAGTTCGTGGCCGCCCAGCCGGCCATCGCCTCGCTGATCTTCGGCGCCTGCAGCCCCGCCGAGTTCGATCAGGCAGTCGCCGGCACCCGCGCAGCCCCACCCGCGGCGATGTGGGCGGAATTGCGCGGGGCAGGGCTGCTCGATCCCGCTGCTCCGGTCCCCGAGCCAGGGTAGCGAATCCCGTGCAGAGCTGATCGCCGGGTGTATGCTGTGCTACGCAGAAGCTGTGAGGATGTGCGCTCATGAAGAACATCACCGTATCAGTTGACGAAGAAACCCACCGGCTCGCTCGTATCCGGGCGGCCGAGCTGGACACCTCGGTTTCCGCCTTGGTGCGGAACTTCCTGTCGGGGCTTGTTGGTGGTCAGGACCAGGGATGGACGGGTGCGCCACGGCGGGAGACCGCCCAGGAACGGCGGCGCCGACTGCTGAGCGAGATGTTTGCGGACTTCGATGCACGTGGCATCGGGTTGCGAATGGCGGAGAACCTGCCCAGGGAAGCGCTGTACGATCGCGTTGCCGCGCGGGCCGAAGCCGAGTCTGAACGGAACAGCGCATGACTCGATGCACGATGCTCGACCCCAGGATCGGGTGATGCGATTCGTTTCCTGCTGCTGAGTAGACCTGTTTCGTTCCGGTGTATCGGTCAGTCAACGCTTCGGTCTGTCCTATTGGGACGGGGCGATCGTCGCCGCGGCTCGCGCCGTTGGTTGCGACGTGGTGTACTCCGAGGACATGAGCGCCGGGCAGGACTACGATGGCCTGCGGGTCGTGAATCTCTTCGCCGGTCTGTAGCCGGCCGCCATCGGCCCGGCCGCCATCGACGGCCACTGCGGCGAAATGATCGCCAATCTGGACACGCGCGGGCCGGACGCCTCGCGGGTGGCACGCGTCGCCGCGGACGGGAGCTGCGTGGTGGAGCCCTGCCGCGCTGCGCCGTTCTCCGGGCTCGCCAACCTGTTCATCAGCGACGGCGCACCGGGGCCGGTGATGGAGATCGAGGTGAGCCGCCGCACCGGTGCCGAGGTGCCGGGTGGGCAACATCTACGCCCGGCTGCGCAACGCCTATCTAGCCGGCCCTACACCGGGTCGCGATTATCTCGCGTACGGATCGGCAGCGTCGCGCAGGCCGTCGCCGATGAAGTTGAAGGCCAGCACCGTGACGATGACGAACAGCACTGGCAGCAGCAGCCAGGGGTGCAGCGCGACCGTGCGCACATTCTGGGCTTCCTGGAGCAGCACGCCCCAGCTTGTGACCGGCGGGCGCAGTCCCAGACCCAGGAAGCTCAGAGCGGTCTCCGCAAGGATCATGCCCGGTATGGCGAGCGTCACGGTGACGATGATGTGGCTCATGAAGGCCGGGATCAGGTGGCCGGCGATGATCCGTCCTTCGCTGGCGCCGGCGACCCTGGCCGCCATGGCATAGTCCTCCTCCCGCAACGCCAGCAGCTTGCCCCGCACTACCCGTGCCAGTCCCGTCCAGCCGACCAGAGACAGGATTACGGTGATGCCGAAATAGACTCTCAGCGGCGGCCACTGCGCGGGCAGCGCCGCGCTCAGCGCCATCCACAGCGGTATGGTCGGAAAGGACCTCAGCATTTCGATGAACCGCTGGATGAGATTGTCCGTCGTGCCGCCGTAGTACCCGGAGACCCCGCCGAGAATTACCCCCAACACCAGTGAGAGAACGACGCCGATCAAACCGATGGACAGGGAAATCCGCGAGCCGTACACGATCCGCGAGACCATGTCCCGGCCCAGCCGATCGGTGCCCAGCAGAAAGGCCGTCCCGCCCTCGTCCACGCCGAACAGGTGGACGTCGGTCGGGAACAGGTCCCAGAACCGGTACTCGTGCCCGCGAACGAAGAGCCTCAGCGGGAACACCTCGCTCCGGTCCTCGGAGTAGCTCTTGCGCAGCGTCTCCGGGTCGACGCTGCGCTCCAGGCCGTAGACGAACGGCCGCGTGAACCGGCCGTCGTGAAACAGGCGAATGCGCTGCGGCGGCGTATAGACGAACCTCCGGTGGCGTTCGTTCAGGTCATAGGGGGCGATGAACTCGCAGAAGGCCGCCAGGAGGTAGAGGACAAGCAGCACCGCGCCGCTGACGATCGCCAGCCTGTGCCGCTTGAACTTCCACCACATCAGGCTCCATTGCGATGCGATGAAGAATCGCTCCTCGAGGGAATCGGCGCGCACGTCCTCGGACGGTGGGTCCTGGCCTCGGCGGATCGCCTGCGTGTCACCCATCAGGCGTCCTCGCGTGCTCCGAACCTGATGCGCGGATCGACCAACGCCAGCAGGACGTCCGAGATGAGGGTGCCCAGCACCGTCAGCCAGCTCAGGATCAGCACGAACGCCCCCGCCAGGAACATGTCCTGGCTCAACAGCGCTCCCAGGAGCAGCGGCCCCGTGGTCGGCAGGCTGAGCACGACCGACGCGATGATCGCCCCGGAGATGAGCTCGGGCAGCAGCCAGCCGACCGTGCTGACGAACGGGTTGATGGCCACGCGCACCGGGTACTTGAACAGCAGCCTCGTTTGCGGCAGCCCCTTCGCCGTGGCCGTGATCACGTACTGCTTGCGCAGCTCGTCCAGCAGGTTGCCACGCATGATGCGGATGAGGCCGGCGGTGCCGGCCGTGCCCACCACCACCACGGGAATCCACAAGTGCTTGAGCAGGTCCAGCGCCTTCGCGAAGCTCCACGCCGCTTCCACGTACTCGGGCGAGAACAGCCCGCCCACGCTGTGGCCGAAGTAGGCCCAGGCGACGAACATCAGCACCAGGGCGAGCAGGAAATTGGGCGTCGCCAGACCGATGAAGCCGATGAACGTGAAGGAGTAGTCGAACAGCGAGTACTGGTGCGTGGCCGAGTAGATGCCGATCGGGATGGACACCGCCCAGGTGAACAGCAGGGTGGCGAACGAGATGATTACGGTGAGCAGTATCCGCTCCCAGATCAGCTTGCTGACCGCCATGTTCCACTCGAACGACTGCCCGAGATCTCCGCGCAGGACGCCCCACATCCACTTCAGGTACTGGACGAACATCGGCTGATCCAGGCCGTAGCGCTTCTTCAACGAGGCGATCTCCGCGTCGTCGGCGATCTGACCGGTCTCGGACAACCGGGAGATGTGGGAGGTGAGGTAGTCCCCCGGCGGCAGCTGAATGATGATGAACGACACGATCGAGATCAGCACCATCGTCGGAATCATCACGAGGACGCGCCGGAAGAGGAACGTGATCATCCGCTTATCTCGACGTTCGGCTCCGGACCGATAGCAGGCATCTGCCTCAGCCGAGCACGCCGAGCCTGCCGTCGCGGACCGTGACCGGCGCGGCGGCCGCCAGCAGGTCGGCTACGTCCAGGGTCGAGCGCAGACCGTGGCAGAACAGGGACTGCTCGCTGCCGTCGAACCGGTACGGGAACTGCACGATCTCGTCGAACGTGCGCGGCATGGATCCCCCGGATTCGATGGCCGTGAACGCACCGGGATCCCGCGCCGCCGCGAACAGGGCCACCGCCGCCGCGGTCCTGCCGGACGTCTGGATCGTGACGGGGCCGGTGCCGTCGGACCGCAGCCACTCGGCGATGGCGCCGAGCTGCGCCACCTGCAGGCCGAGCAGCGGCCGTCCGAGCGCATGCAGCAACAGGCCGTACTGTGGCTGTGGGCTCAAGCGTCCGAAGCCGAGCAGGTCGACGTGGAGGAGCGTGCGGCCGGCCGCGAACGCCCGCTCCCCCAGCGTGGCGTCCTCGCCGGCGCCGATCAGAATCGAGCACTCGGCCGCGTCGCTCAGCCGGGCGATGGTCGCCGGCAGTGGCCACGTGCCGTCCACCTCCAGCACCAGTTGCTCCACGAGCACGCCGCGGGCCGGAACCCCGTGCGGCGGCTCCGCCCAGGGCAGCACGGGCGCGGTGTCCGGCGGCGGCCGGTACCAGCTCTCCACGACGGAGGCGGCGGTCACGGTGGCCGGCTGCCAGCGCAGCAGTGCGTCGATCGCCGCGCGGTCGATCGCACGGCCGCCTGGCGCCCGGCCGCCGGCCGCCTCCTGATCGCGAAGCTCGCGCAAGCGGTCGGAGGCCATGTCCGCCCAACTGCGCCGCTCGGCCGGCAGGCCGACCTGCAGCTCCGCGAACGGAAGCGCCTCGTGCTCCCAGGGCAAGTCGGCCGGCGGGGTGTCGAGCCCGAAGTGGCGGTTCAGCCACGCATAGAGCCTGGCGCGGCTGTCGTGTCCGTAGTGGTGGCCGGGCTCCTCGCTCACGTGCAGGGCGCACCGATCGCCCGCCCCCAACAGCTCGAACGCGGCGCGGGCGGCGCCGTAGGTGCCGGGCACAGCCTTGTGCGCCTGGAAGCAGCACGAGTCGTACGTGTTGTAGATGAACAGCGTCGGCCGCGGGGCCATCAGGGCCGACAGGACGTCGTAGTCGGCGACCGTGCACAGGTCGGCGGGGAGCTGTTCGGCGTCGCCGATGTCCGCGCGGTCGCGGCGGGCGAACACGGGCATGTGCCCGGCTACCGGAACCGCCACCGTGACGCGCTCGTCGAGGGAGGAGAGGACGATGGTCTGCCACCCGCCTCCCGACAGGCCGGTCATGGCCACGCGTTTCGGGTCGGCTGCCGGCAGGCCGAGCAGCAGGTCGAGCGCGCGCTTCATGATCAGGTAGTACACGCCGGCACCGCACTGGCCGACCACGTCGAGGAGGAGTTGTGCGTTGTGATCGATGAGGTTGGTGCTCTCGCCGCGTCCGCCGAGCTCCAGGCACAGCGTCAGCAACCCCCGCTTGGCGAGGTTGATCCGCCGCGCCTGCAGATAGACCGCCGTGTGGCCCGCCGGGCCGTGGCCCACGGCGTCGAGCACCACCGGGACGGCAGCCGGCGGCCGGCGCGCATCGACGCCGGCGGGTTCGTACAGCAACGCGGGCATCCAGACGCCCGGATATCCCTCGAATCGCAGCTTGTGGATGCGGTAGTCCGGGGACGGCTCCAGGGTCGCCGTCCACTCGACGGGAACCGGGGCGTCGACGGCGCCGGGGGGGTGCCCGCGCAGCAACAGGGAGCGCGCGCGGCGGCGCAGGTCGCCGGCGCGCTGCAACCATGCCTCGGGTTCCGCCGGGAGCCGCAGACGCGGCGCGGTCCGGTCCACGAAGTGATGGATGAGCCGGTCGGCGGTCTCCGGCCCGCGGGCACCGGCGATGATGGAGGCCGGTAGCGGCGGGGCAGGCGAGGGGTCGCTCATGTCAGTGGGAACCGGACCAGAACAGCGGCCCCCGCCGGTTCGACGGGGGCGCTGTCCGCTCGGGCTACTGCTTGAAGAAGAACTGCTCGATCCTGGCCAGTCCCAGGTAGTGACCGACGGACCACGCGTAGAGAGACTTCTCCGGAACATTGCGGAAGTTGTTCTTGACCACCACCAACTGGGGAGTCTCGCCGACGACGCCGATGATCCAGACGTTCTCCTGATGGGCGTCGAGGACCTCCTGAAACAGCGCGTTCTTGCGGTCGGTGTCGGTCGTGACCTTGATCTCCTCCCAGATGTCCACGAGCCTCTGCAGCTCCGCGGGCGGCTTCTCGCCGGAGGTTCCCCCCGATGCGTAGTAGGTGCCGTACTTCGGCGCCCAATACGTGTGTTGACTGGTGGGGATGAACCAGATCGGCTCGAAGGGGTACTGGCTCCGATCCAGCAGCCACGTGCCGACTTCGGCTTCGCCAGAATATACCCGCTCTCTGAAGAGCGACCGCTCCAGGGGCTTGTAGGCCGCCTTGACGCCTATGGTTCTCCAGTTCTCGGTGATGATCTCCATGGCGTCCAGGTCGTCGGTGACGCCCTCCGGGATATTGATGGTCAGCGCCAGCGTGTCGCCGTCCGGTCGGAGCCGGAACCCGTCGCCGTCACGCTCCGTGAGCCCCATCTCGTCCAGGAGCGCGTTGGCACTCGCGGGATCGTATTCCGCATAGGCGCTGGCGTATTCCTCCTTGAAGAGCGGGGAGCCGGAGATGACCGTGGCCTGCCGGGGGATTCCCTGTTCCAGGTAGACCAGCTCGTTGATCTCGTCGCGGTCGATGCTCAACGAAAGGGCCTTTCTGAAGCGGGAATCCTGGAGGATCTTGCCGAGCACCTCGTCGTTCACGTTGAGGTTGGGCATGATCCCGATGTGCGACCCCAGATCCCGCGGCCAGACCAGCACGCGGTAGTCTCCGGCGTCCCTGTTCTCCATGAACAGGGTGAAGTTGCTGACCGCCAGTCGGTTGGACTGCATGTCCGCCTCGCCCGCTATGGTCTTGAAGTTGATGGTCTCGGTGTCCTCGACCAGGGTCAGCGCGACGCGGTCGATGTAGGGGAGCTGGTTGCCGGCCGGGTCGGTCTTCCAGTAGTAGGGATTGCGTTCCAGGACCACGCGCGTGGCCGGTTGCGGCGTGATGACCACCCAGGGCTCGACGACCGGCAGGTCAGGGTTGAACTTCCGGTACCACTGGTCCTTGTTCTGGAAGAGCTGGTACCAGTGCTCGACCCCCTCTTCCTTTATCAGCTTGTCCAGATCGTCCTGGTCGGCATACGCCGGATGGAACTGCTGCAGATAGTGCTTGGGGCGAAAGGGCAGGTTGAAATAGGACAGGTACTCGGGCAACAGCCCGTACGGCGCGGCGAAGCGGAACCTGACGGTGTAGTCGTCGATCTTCTCGATCACGACCGGTTCACCGCCCGCCATGAGCCACGTGGGGAAGCTGGGGGTCAGCTCCTCGTTCAGCAGCATGTCCTCGTACCAGAAGACGAAGTCGTCGGCCGTGAAGGGGTGGCCGTCCGACCACTTCATGCCCTCCCGGAGGTGGAACACGAAGGTCTTGCCGCCGTCGGTGACCTCATAACTCGTGGCGATGTTGGGTTCGATCGCCGTGGCGTCGGGGTTCCAGCGCAACAGCCTGTCGTAGGCATAGATGGTCATCAGAGCCGTCTGCCCCGCCGACGAGATGAGCTTCTCCCAGGTGCCGCCGTACTGGCCGATCTCCTCGACGGGCTCGATCACCAGCGGCTCGGCGGGAAGCCGTTCCTGGACCGGGGGAAGCGTCCCCTCCTGCACCATCGCGGCCAGCGCCGGCGCTTCCTGGTAGTCCTGTGCCCAGAGGCCCGGTGCCGTCAGGACCAGGCCGAGCAGTACCGCCGCGCACGAAATGAGCTTCCGGTTCGTCATGGGATTCCTCCACCCGTTCGAGAGAGGCGTCCGCCCATCGTTTCTTCGCCTGCTCTCGTGATGTGCTGCAAGCGCAGTTGAAGCTTCAGACCCTTGCACGCCCGCGCAATGGCGTCAACGAGGGGCCGCGGGAGCTTTCAGTAGACGGGGAACCCCAGCACCGTGCGCTGCTCCAGGGTCAGCTCCGCGAGCTGCCGGTCGTCGAGCGCCTTGACCTCGGAGTAGTCGGGCGCGGCAGAGGTGATGCCGACCAGCCGCTTGGCGGCGTCGGACATGCGCTCGACCGCCGCGGGGGGCAGCATGCGGATGCTGTCGGTCTTGCCGCGCAGCCACGGCCGCAGGTAGTAGCCGATCACCGTCCAGCGCGGCTCGTCGCTGCGGTTGATGCCGCCCTGGTGCCACAGCGCGGCGTCCCAGACGATCGCGGACCCGGCGCTCGCCTCGACCTGGATTGCCCCGTCCGGGTCCAGGTCCGGGTCCGGCACCGCGCACGACCGGTGCGAGCCGGGCCAGAGCAGCGTCCCCCCGTTGCCGCGGTCGAAGTCCACCAGGCACCAGACCACGTTCAGCGCCATCGGGAAGTGCGTGCCGCCGGCGAACGGCAGCACCGTGTAGTCCTCGCGGTCGACGTGCACCTGGAACCCCTTGGCCGCGTCGCGCCGGCCGGTCGGCATGGGGACGCGGATGTTGCCGTCGTACAGCAGCGCGCCGTCGCCGAGCACCGCGCGCACGATGTCCATCACCGGCGGGTTGAGATAGAACTCGTAGAAGTGCGGGTGCTTGCCGACGATGGCGTGGGCGTTGCGCAGGTTGTCGGTCTGGGTGCCCGTGGTGCGCGCCACCGGCTCCTCGGCGTCGAGCAGCTCGCGCACGGCGCGGCGCGTGGCGGCGACCTCCGCGGCCGGCAGCGCGCCGGGCACGATCGTGTAGCCCCGCTCGGCCAGCTCGGCGAGCCGGGCGTCGAGGGTCATCGGTCGGTCAACTCCGGAAGCCGTCGGCCTCGTAGAACGCGCGCGACTGGTCGACGGTGCGCTCGGTCTCCTTCAGGAAGCCGAGCAGGCCGTTCAGGACCTCGGCCAGGTCGGGCCGGTCCGGATTGGCCGCACCGCCCTGCAGGATCGCCTGCGTGGTCTTGGGCAGGTACGTGCACAGGTAGCCGTCGTAGCCGATCCCCTTGAGGATCCGGAAGATCTCCTGGTAGTCGCCGTGGCCGGTGCCGTGCTGGCAGTGGTTGGTCTCGTTGAGGTGGAAGTGCTTGATGTGCTTGCCCGCGTGGCGCAGCGCGTCCGGGATCGAGCCCTCCTCGACGTTCATGTGGTACACGTCGGGCTGCACGCCGAGGTTGTCGATCCCCAGCTCGTCGATGTAGTTGACCGCCTCGTACAGGGTGGTCAGCACCTCCGGGAGACCCTCGTAGGTGTTGAGCGGCTCCAGCAGGATGGTGATGCCGCGCGGCGCCGCGTGCGCGCAGATCTCCCTGATCGACTGCCGGAAGTTGTCGCGTAGCGCCGCCACCGGCTCGACCGGGAAGGGGAGCTGCGGCACCGCCGGCTGCGCCGCGCACAGCTCCGTGTAGCTGGCTCCCAAGTCCGCCGCCAGGTCGACGACGTCCTTGGCGTACTGCACCGCGGCCGCCCGCTTGGCGGGGTCGGTGCTGGCCAGGTTGCGTTCCTCGCCGGCGTGGTAGTAGCCCCAGGCGGCGAGCACTTCCGGCACCGCCAGGCCGTAGTCCGCGACCCGCGTGCGCCACTCGCCGGCATCGACCGCCTGCGGGTTGCCGGGCAGGTCGACGCCGTCGTAACCGGCCTCTTTGGCTGCTCGGAGCACCACGTCGGGCTCTTTGAGCACGTGGTATCCGACCCACTCCAGGGTGTCGCACTGCAGGCTGTACTTGAAGGACATGAGGCGATTCTACCCGATGGCCCCGGATGGCCAACCGGTCGATGGCGTTCGCGGGTCGGAAAGGCCGTACCACCACCCTGTGATGGTACGGCCGCAAACCGCAAGGGTTGCCTGGGGCTACAGGCGGTTGGCGTGGGCCTACAGGCCCATCTCCTTAGCCTTGGCCGTGATCGCCGCCACCGCGTCCGCGTAGCCGTTGGCGTTCCACTCGTCGATCATCTCCTGGTACAGCTCCTCGTTGGACTTGCCGGAGTCGTCGATGATGAACCGGGCCCAGGAAGCGCCGACGTCGATGGTCAGGTTCTGCTTCTCGGGCACGTCGATGGCCTGCACGGCGGGAATCGCCGGCGTGTCCTTTCCGCCGACCGAGTGGAACCACTCGATCTCGGCGATGGAGGCCGCCCGGACTTCCGCCGGAATCTTGGGATTGACGTACTGGACGTTGTCCTCCGGCCAGTTGACCAGGTAGGAGAAGCCGCCGGCCGCGCTCATGATCGGATAGAGATCGCTCGCGACCTGCGGGTTGCCGTCAGCGTCGGTCTTCAGCAGCACGATGTCGGCGCCGTCCATGCGGTAGTCCTGCCCCTCATGGCCGAACATGACCGTCATGGTGCCTTCCGAGCTGTACATCCAGTCGTAGAGGTCCAGGATGCGGCTCAGCTTCTCGTCGTCGACCGTGCCGGCGATGAAGCTCTCCGACCAGAAACCGGTCTCCCCGGCGCGCCCGATGGCGTGGAAGTCGTAGCCGTCGACCGGGAAGGGCCGCAGCACCTTCACGTGGTCGAAGAAGTTCCGGTCCGGATTGAACTGCTTCCAGCGCTCCATGAAGCCGTTGTAGTGCACGGGCACGGACTGGAAGTTGGTCAGTCCCGCCTTGTCGGTGGCGAACAGATCGGCCGAGTCCCAGCCGCCGGTGTTCAGGATGAAGTCGGGATCCAGGCCGCCGCGCTGGTAGAGCTCGCGCAGGAAGCTGAACAGCTCGAACGCCGCCCGGGTCGTCGTGCCGATGTGGTACTCGTCACCGACCTTTACCCAGCTTCCGTCGGTGTAACCGTAGCCGAAGCTCTGGCTGTAGAAGGGCCAGAGCGCCCGCGGGCTGAAGCCCATGGTGTCGTCCTCGCCGTTGCCGTCCGGATCGTCGGTGGCGAACCGCACGCACATCTCGATGAACTCCTCGGCCGTCTGCGGATCGTCGATACCGAGCGTCTCCATCCAGTCCTTGCGCACGAACAGGGTGCGGCCGCCCCAGGACAGGTTGGAGGTGGCCAGCTCCGGGTAGCTGGAAGGAAGGACCTTCGCGCCGCCCCGCGGCAGTGCGTACGTGCGGCTGTCCACGTCGTACTCCCGCACGCCGGTGTTGTTGATCGTCCACTCCAGGTCCGGCCACGCCGAGAGGTCCTCCGGCAGCGCCCGGACGACGCCGTCCTCGATCCACTGGAAGTACCGGCCGGTGCCGATGTGGGCCATGAAGAACACGTCGGGAAGGGTCGACGAAGCCGCCCAAGTGTTGATCTTGGCCTCCATGTCCCCCCAGTTGTAGTCCTTCGGGGTGAGGGTGATGTCGAACCGCTCCTCGATCCAGTCGCGCATCGGATCTTCGACTCCCTCCGGGAACGCCGCACCGATATTGATGCTTCCCAGGGTAACCTCGATACGGTCCGCGACGCCGAGTGTCGCGACGAGCAGCAACTGGACGAATACGATCGCCAGCGTCTTGATGAGTCTTCTCATCGTAGCCTCCTGCCTTATGTGTTGTTCGGGCCCGAGGCCCAAATAAGGTCCATGTCTATGCCTTGATCGCCCCGATCATGATGCCGGTCCGTGCCGTGCTACCGAGGATTCATGTCTATGCCTTGATAGCACCGATCATGATGCCCCTGGCGAAGTATTTCTGCACGAAGGGATACACGAGGAGGATAGGCAGGGTCGCGATCGCGACCGTGGCCATCTGTACGGACAGCCGGTAGTAGTGCCTGCCGAACATCGCCGACGCCCGCGCCGCAAGCTGGTTCGCCATCTCCTGCTCGATGACGATCTTGCGCAGCAGGAGCTGCAGCGGGTACTTGTCGGGATCCTGCAGGAAGAGCATCGGGAACCACCAGTCGTTCCAGAAGTTGACCGCGTAGAAGAGCGAGATCGTCGCCATGATCGGGGCGGCGATCGGGATCACGATCCGGAACATGATGAGGATGTCGTTGGCCCCGTCGATTCTCGCCGACTCCTCCAGGGATTCCGGGATGGTGAGGAAATAGTTCTTCATGAGGATGAGAAAGAACGTGTTGACGGCCAGCGGGATGATCATCACCAGGTAGCTGTCGATGAACCCGAGGTCCAGCATCACCAGGTAGAGGGGGATGAGCCCGCCGGAGAAGAACATGGTGATGATGATGTACGTGAAGATGGCGTTGCGCCCCGGCAGGCCCTTCTTGGACAGCGCGTAGGCGGCCGAAGTGGTGACCAGCATGCTCACCGCGGTGCCGACGACGGTGACCACGGTGCTGACCAGGAATGCGCGCGGTATCGTGTCGTCCGCGAAGATCAGCGCGTAGGATGCCAGGTCGATGTGCTTGGGAATGAGGTAGAAGGCGCCGCCGGCCACATCCTGGTAGCGGGCGAACGAGACCACCAGCATGTAGTAGAAGGGCACGACCGTGAGCACCAGGATCAGCAGGAGCACGCCGTGAATGACGGCGTCGGCCACCCTGTCGCCAATGCTGCGCGTCCGGGCGTATTCCCTTCTTCGCTCCCGGTACGAGCCGGCAAGGGGCTGGCGATCGACGCCGAGCAGTCGGTCCGACATGGGCCCCGGTCTCCTAGTGGTCTGTCAATCTCTAACCGGAACTTCCAGAGCCTGATTTCTCCGTAAGTCATCGTACAGCAATGATCTGAGCGTCCTGAGGGCGGGTGTTTCGGCGCCATATGTACCCATGTAATAGGCAGGATTATAGCGCGGGTTCAATCATGTTAGATGTTGACATATGGTTATCTATGTGCCTATCATCAATTCGGCACACGCACCATTCAGTAGTCATGTACATCGAGTCCGTCCCCAACCGCTCCTCCCCACCGGCCATCCTCCTCCGTGAGTCCTACCGCGAGCACGGCAAGGTCAAAAAACGCACGCTGGCCAACCTCTCCAAGTGGCCAGCCCACCTCGTCGATGGCCTGCGCGTCCTGCTCAAGGGCGGCTTCGCCGTCGCCTCCTTCTCCGATGCCTTCGACATCCTGCGCTCCCAGCCCCACGGCCATGTCGCCGCCGTGCGCGCCTTCGCCGCCAAGATCGGCCTCGACCGCCTGCTCGGCCGCCGCTCGCGCATGCGCGATCTTGCCTTCGCTCTGATCCTCTCCCGTGTGCTGGCCCCCGCCTCCAAGCTCGCCACCGCACGCGGCCTGCACCCCGACACCCTGCGCGATTCGTTGGCCGACGTGCTGGCACTCGATGAGGTCAACGAAAACGACCTGTACGCCGCCATGGACTGGCTGCGCGCACGCCAGGACGCCATCGAGCAACGCCTGGCCTCCCAGCATCTGGCCGAAGGCTCCCTGGTGCTCTGCGACCTGACCTCCAGCTACGTGGAAGGCCGCTGTTGCCCGCTGGCCAAGCGCGGCTATTCCCGCGACGGCAAGCGCAACACCTTGCAGATCGAGTTCGGCCTGCTGTGCAACCGCGACGGCTGTCCGGTGGCCGTCGAAGTATTCCCCGGCAACACCGCCGATCCGCGCACCGTCGGCGTGCAGATCAGGAAACTGCAGCGCCGCTTCGGACTGTCGCGCGTGGTGCTGGTCGGCGACCGCGGCATGCTCACCGAGGCGCGCATCCGCCAGGAAGTGCAGCCGGCCGGCTTGGACTGGATCAGCGCACTGCGTGCGCCGGCGATCCGCGAGTTGGTCGACTCAGGCGCGGTGCAGACCTCCTTGTTCGACCAGCGCGACCTGATCGAGATCCGTGCCGACGCCTACCCGGGCGAACGGCTGATGGTGTGCCGCAATCCGCTGCTGGCCGCCGAGCGCGCACGCAAGCGCCAGGAGCTGCTGGAGGCCACCGAACGGCTCCTTGATCCGATCGTGGCAGCCACCACCCGTGCCAAGCGCCGGCTGCGCGGCACCGACGCAATCGCCATGCGGGTCGGCAAGGTCATCGACAAGTACAAGATGGCCAAGCACTTCGACCTCGACATCAGCGACGCTGCGTTCAGCTACCGGCGCAACGAGGAGGCGATCGCCGCCGAGGCTGCCCTCGACGGGCTATACATCGTGCGCACCAGCCTCGCCGACGACGAACTGGATGCCGAGGCGACGGTGCGCGCCTACAAGGGGTTGAGCGTGGTCGAGCGCGCGTTCCGCAGCTACAAGACCGTCGATCTGAAGGTCAGACCCATCTACCACTACAGCGCCGAACGGGTGCGCGCGCACGTGTTCCTGTGCATGCTGGCCTACTACCTCGAATGGCACCTGCGCCAGAGGCTGGCGCCGCTGCTGTTCGATGACCACGAGCCCGAAGCCGCCGAACGCGAGTCGATCGTCGCGCCGGCGCAGCCGTCGCCGGCAGCAAAGCGCAAGGCGCAGACAAAGCGCACCGACACCGACCAGCCCGTGCACAGCCTGCGCACGCTGCTGGACGATCTGGCTACCATCACCAAGAACCAAGTGGTCGCCAAGACTCCCCACGCCCAGCCGTTCGAGGTCATCACTCGTCCGACCGAGCTGCAGAGCACCGTGTTCAGCCTACTCGGCGTGCGGCTGTGAGGTGTACCCAGTAGCGAGTTCCTGATATTGAGGCTATTTCACCTTCACCACACAGGTTACAGAGAATTACCCCTGGAAGTTCCGTCTAACCGTTGGGTATAGATAACGCAACTTGATGCGAGCATCATCGGTCGTGAAGCGCCACTGCACTGGGCCGCTGGCCCGATTGCGCGCTTCGGTCCAGGCGTCTACTTCGGTGCGCAGGGAGTCGATGTCTGGTATCCGGCGATCCAAACATTGGCGCGCCAGCACGCTGAGCTCACACTCAGCGATGTTCAGCCAACTCCCATGGTTCGGCGTATACACGAACTCCAGCTTGTCCAGCAAGGCGCGCGCCTTGGCCGGCTCGAACGTCTTGTACAGCGACGCCCCGGTGTGCGTGCTCAGGTTGTCCATCACCAGCGTGATCCGCTGCGCCTGCGGAAAGTCTTCTTCCACCAACCGGCGCACCCCTTCGGCCCAGGTCGGCCCGGTATGGTCGGCTTCAACGTCGGTGCGGCGCCAATCGTCAAACGGCGCGTAGTACATCAGCAGATGCCCCACTCCGTTGCGCCGGTACTCGGCGTCGTAGCGCTCTGCATGGCCAGGACGCATCGGCTGCGGTGGCCGGATCTCCTGCACGCACTGCTTGGTGGTTTCATCCATGCAGACCACCGGATGGGACGCATCGTACGGCCGGGTATACACTTGCAGGACGTTCTCCATCCCGCATACGAAGGCGGCGTTCTCCTGGGGCGGGATGCACCACATCTCGTGTCGCCACGGCTTGATCTTGTTTTTTTAGCACCTTGCGCACCGTCTCGTGGGAAATCGAGCGCACGATCCGGCGCCGCTTCAACTCGTCGCACAGCATATGCAACGTCCACCGCGCCCGCCCTGCCGGCGGGTCGCTACAGGCGATGGCGATCAACTGTGCCTCTCCCTCACCGTCCAGTACCGCAGTCCGTTCCCGGCTGCGTTTGCGCCGCCCCAAGGCGGCTTGCAGCCCTTCCAGCACACAGCGCTTACGAATCCTCTCGACGTTCTGCGGGGTGACCCCTACCTCACTCGCTATCTCGCGATCACGGCAGGCAGGCCCATCTTTTCCTTGGTCAGCCAGCAAGAGGATCTTGGCATGCCGGCGGCGGTAGGCAGCCACCGTTCCTTTCTCCGCCAACGCGGTCAGTTCCTTACGTTCCGTCGCGCTCAGATCGATGATGTACAGCTTCTTCACTATCACCCCTCCCAGTGTGACTGTGGTCTACGCTATACATCGTAACCCAATCCTTTCGTCTTGAACAACCACTAGAACAGTCCCTGCTGGCCGAGCAGCCTGGCTCCCCAGTTGGCGGCGAGCAGCAGCACGAAGTTGATGACCGACTTGAACAGGCCCACGGCGGTCGTGAAGCCGAAGTTCTTGGAGTCCCAGAACGACATTCGGAACACGTAGGTGTCGATGATGTCGGCGACCTCGTACACGGCCGGGTTCATCATGTTCAGGATCTGGTCGAAGCCGGCGTTGAGGATGTTGCCGACCTGCAGGATGAGCAGGATGACGGCCGTGGTCGTGATTCCCGGCCACGTGATGTGCAGCATGCTCTTCCAGCGGCCGGCCCCGTCGATGGTCGCCGCCTCGTAGAGCTGGGGATCGATGCCGGCGATCGCCGCCAGGAAGATGATCGATCCCCAGCCGATGCTCTTCCAGATCTCCGTGCTCACCAGGAGACCCCGGAACAGGGAGGTGTCGGTCAGGAACTGGCTCTTCGAGCCGCCGAGCGTGGCGATCAACTGGTTGAGTGCGCCGTTCGTGCTGAGTACTCCCAACAGCACGCCTGCGACCAGCACCCAGGAGAGAAAGTGGGGAAAGGTGTAGACGGTCTGGTACACGCGCTTGACCCCGGTGCGCCGCACCTCGTTCATCAGCAGCGCCAGGATGATGGGCGCCGGGAATCCGAACAGGATGCGGTAGAAGCTGATGAGCAGCGTGTTTCTGAAGGCACGCCAGAAGTCGGGTCTTCCCCACAGCATCTCGAACCACTGCAGCCCGACCCACTTCATGTTCATGAACTGGCCGACGTAGCTGACCAGCGGCAGGTCACCCAGCGCGCTCGGCGTGTTGAACCGGTAGTGCTTGAAGGCCAGCACGATCCCGTACATGGGGACGTAGTTGAAGACGAAGTAGAACAGGACCGCCGGCAGCAGCAGGATGTAGAAGTACTTGTAGCGCTCCATCCGGGCGCCGAGGCCGGCGGCCGACGCCGCCGGCGTCATGCGGGCCTGGGCGGAGAGCGCTCCATCCTTCTTGGTGGTGAGCATGACCGCCACGGGATCACGATCATAGGCGCCCCTTCGCGGACGGCCATGGTACGCGAGTCACGTTGTGGCGGACGTAGTACGGGAGTACCGGCTACGGGGCTTGCAGGACCTCCTTGGCGGCGCGCTTCGCGTGTGTGCGGTCGCCGACGTCGAGCTTGGTGTAGATGACGCTGACGTGGTTGCGGACCGTCTGCTCGGCGATGAACAGGCGTTCGGCGATCTCCCGGTTGTCGAAGTCGCGCAGCAGCAGGTGCAGGATCTCGGCCTCGCGGCGGGTCAGACTCTCGAACTTCGACTGGATGAAGTTGAGCTCCCCCTGGAACTGGGCCGCATCCCGCCTGCCCTTCTGCACGCCTTCCTGGGCGCGTTGCACCAGCTTGTAGCCGACGGCCGGCGACACGAAGTAGTCGCCGGCGTGCACGGCGCGGATCGCGGTCACGAGCTGGTCGGGCTTGACGTTCTTGAGGACGTAGCCGATGGCGCCTGCGTCCAGGGCGCTGAACACGTAGTCGTCGTCGTCGAAGGTGGTCAGGACCAGGATCTTGATGTCCGGGTGCTGCCGGTGAATGGTTCGCGTGGCCTCGGTGCCGTCCATCACCGGCATGCGGACGTCCATGAGGATGACGTCCGGGCGCAGGCGCTCGGCCATGCGGACCGCCTGGATGCCGTTCTCGGCGATGCCGGCGACCGTGATCCCGTCCTTGCCGTAGGTGCGCAGGATGATCTCTATGCCGTGCGCGAACAGCCGCTGGTCATCCGCGATCAGAACCTTGATCCGGTCCAATGATGTCTCCCATCGCGTACGGAATCGTGCCCGAGAGCTGAAAACCGTCCGGGACGTTGCGGGCGCTGATCTCGCCGCCGAGCTCGGCGAACCGTTCCCGCATGCCGGACATGCCGATGCCGTCCTGGACGGTCGCGTCCGCCGGCACGCCGCTGCCGTTGTCCCATACGCTTACCCGGATCTCCTCGGACGCCCGCCACATGGTAATCCGTACGCGGGAAGCGTTCCCGTGCCGGAACGCGTTGGTCAGGCCCTCCTGGACCAGGCGGAACAGCACCGAGTCGATGCGCGGCCCGAGCGTGGGCGGCACGTTGCCCACGTGCAGCTCGACCGACAGGCCCATCGCCTCCTCGAACGCGCGCGTGAGCTGGAAGATCGCGTCGATCCCCTTGCGCTCGAACTGCTCGACGGAGCGCAACAGGTGCAGGATCTGCCGCGTGTCGTTCAGCGCCAGCTCGCTCTGCGCCCGGACGTCGTCCAGGAGGGAATCCAGGGACGCAGGCTCCTCCCGCGCCCGCGCCTTGGCGGCGTCCATCATGACGATGACGTTGGTCAGGGCGTACCCGACGGTGTCGTGCAGCTCGCGGGTGATGCGGCTGCGCTCCTCGGCGGCGCTCTCCGTCTTGACCGTGCCGGCGTATGCCTGGAACTCCCGGTTCGCGCGGGCAAGGCGCCCGATGGTGGAGTCCAGGCTGCGCACGCGCGCGGTGAGCTCGACCACCCGCTCGCGATGGAACGCCGCCACCCAGCCCAGTCCCGCGGGCAGGCCGGTGACCAGCGCGAAGGTCGCCAGGTAGTGCACGGGTTCGGGCGGCCCGGCCGGCGCGCGCGTGGCAAGGACCGCCAGCGCGGCGGCGAAGAACGCGGCGGACAGCGCCATGCCGACGCGGTCGTCGTCATACAGCACCGGCTCGATCAGCAGCGGCGCAATCAACAGCGCGGGTACGAACACCGGCGGCCCGTCCAGCAGGGCGATCGCGATCAGGACCGCGGCGCCGCGGGCGACGGTGACGGCGCGAACCGGCACGGCGCGGCGCATCGCGAACGTCGCCACGGCCAGGGACGCCGATGCGGCGAGCGGCAGGTAGACCTGGAGGCGTGCGACCTCCGCCACGCCGCCGGCGGCAATCCAGGAGACGCACGCGGCGTGTGCCGCGAGGGTGGTGAGCAGCAACACGAAGGCGAGCCGCCTGCCGGTCACGGACTCGCTCAGGAGCTGCCAGCCGTGCTGCAGCCACCGAACGGGCAACCTCGCCATCCGGACATGCGTTATAGCAGAATCGGCTCGGATGCGCGTGAACCGGCCGCTCCACGAACTGTCTGCCAAGGCGTACGGGATCCGTGAGCAGCGGCAGTCGCGCAGTCGCGCCAGTTCGGTGACAGAGTGGCCATGCGTGTGACAGGCTCGGCGTTGCAGTCAGTGCAATAGAGGCGGCGAATGAGATTCGTGGTGACGATCACTCAGGACGAAGACGGCATGTACGTTGCGGAGTGTCCATCGGTTCCCGGATGCGTCAGCCAGGGCAAGAGCGCGGAGGAAGCGGAAGTCAACATCAAGGAGGCGATCAAGGAATGCCTGGAGGTTCGCGCCGAAAAGGGCCTGCCGTTGGTCGTCGCGACCCGTGAGGTCGAAGTCCATGTCTGATGTCTCCGGTCCCGATTCTTCGCCCTCGTGAGGTGGCCGGCCATGGGAGAGCCGATTCCGGTGCTCGACGTGATGACCGACGACCTGGAGCCGTGGCCGATGGCGGCCGAGCAGATCCTGAGCGGACCGCCGCGGATGGCGTCGCGGGACCTGTACCGCGCTGACGACGACAGCACGTGGATCGCGGTCTGGACCTGCACCGAGGGCTCGTTCTGGTCGCGGTATGCCGGTGACGAGGCGATCTACCTGATCTCCGGGCGCGCGCGCGTCACCGACCAGGACGGCCGCAGCGCCACCTATCGCGCCGGACAGGCGATCCTGATCCGCGCCGGCAGCCGCTGCACGTGGGAGATCGAGGAGGAGGTGCGCATGCTGTTCCACTACCGGGCCGCGGACGGCGCGGGGGCGGACTCGTGAGCCGCTCCGCGGACGTCGTCGACCGGCTGAAGGGGCCGGTGGTCCCGGTCAACATCTGCTTCGCGGACGACCACTCCGTCGACTACGACGCGATGCGCCGCTACGTCGACTGGCTCTGTGAGCAGGCGGTGCCCGTCATCCTGCTGACCTACGGCAGCAGCGAGTTCTCGGTCCTGTCGGCGGAGGAAATCCGGAAGCTCACCGAGCTGTTCGCGCGCACCGTGGCCGGCCGCTCGCTGTTCGTGACCTCCACCGGCTACTGGAGCATCGGCGAGTGCCGGGAGTTCCTGCGTCACGCCGATGCCGTGGGCGCCGACGCGGTCAAGGTGCAGATCAATCCGTGGCTGGGCCAGGAGCGGGAGGTGTTGGTCGGCTACTTCGACGCCATCCGCGGCGCTGCGGGCATCCCCGTGCTGGTGTGGGGCGCGTGGCCCGACCCGTATCCGATCGCCACCGTGCGCGAGCTGGCCGCCCGCGACGAGGTGGTCGGGATCAAGAACGACGGCGATCCGTTCTACGCGTACTACGACCTGCTGCGCGCGACCGCCGACCAGAGCTTCGCGGTGATCTCGGGCGGCCAGATGCGCAACTTCATGCTGGGCTATCCGCTGGGCGGCGCCGCCTACCTGTGCACGGTGGCGCCGTTCCGTCCCGACCTGGCGTTGCGGTTCTACGGGCATCTGCAGGCCGGCGAGATGGACGCGGCCTGGGCGATGGTGGAGCGGTACGAGGACCGCTGGCTGCCGGTGGCGGTCGAGCACGGCTGGCTGGAGAGCGTGAAGGTGGCGATGGAGCTGCACGGCCTGGTGCCGAATGCGAGGCTGGGCCGTCCGCGCCCGTCGCTGGACGGCGCGGCACGCGCGGCGGTGCAGCAGACGGTAAGGGAGGTCTTCGGCGACCCGGGCGCGTGACCGCCCGTCAGGTCCGCTGAGGAGGTAAAAGAGCGATGGCCGGCGACGACATGACCGGAGCTGTCCATTACCAGGTGGCAGATCCCGGTACCAGGTGGATCAAGGATGCCGAAATCGCGGTCGACTCGGATGGTCCGCTCGACGCCGAGCGGGTCCTTACCCCGAACGTGATAAAAGTGGGCCGGGGATACCGGATGTACTATCACGGCTTTGGACCGGAACGTCCGAATCCCGACTCGAAAGGGTATATCTTGAGCTCCTTTTCCGCCGACGCCGAGCAGTGGCAGAAGGAGCCGGGTGTGCGGTTGGATGCCGGCGGTGACGGGGCGGCGCATTATATCTGGAGTCCCGAGGTGATCCCCTTGCCGGACGGCGGCTATCGGATGTATGTCGAGGGGCGGACCGAGCAGGCGGGAGGTGCGGTCCGCAGCGCCATCATCAGCGCTCTCTCGGATGACGGACTCGTGTGGGAACGCGAACAAGGCGTTCGTCTGGGCGGCGAGCACACCTCGTATGGCGCCCCGAGATGCCTGTATCTCGACCCGGGTCGAGACGGCCAACCATCGCGCTACCGCCTCTATGCCAGCGCTTCGCCTTTTCCCGATACCACCCCGCCGCCGGGGGCTCTCAACGGGCACAACATCGTCAGTGCGGTGTCCGGTGACGGTCTGCACTTCGAGTTGGAACCGGGCGTCCGAGTCGCGCAGGAAAGCGAGCTGGAGTCATCTTCCGTCTATGCGCCGGAAGTGCTGCGTCTGAGTCACGGGGGATACCGGATGTATTATGCCGGATGGGTCGCAGCCCCGGAGGTTCCGGCGGGATCGAAGTATCACGGCAGAATCTTCAGCGCCTTTTCGCGCGATGGGCTTGATTGGCGCAAAGACCCGGGCATTTGCCTCGACAACGGAGGGCGCTGGGATACCGCCAAGGCGTCCGAGCCCTGCGTGATCGACCTGGCCGATGGCCGCTTCCGCATGTTTTACGAAGCCTGTGATCTGCAGGGCCGCTGGCGCATCGCCAGCGCGACTTCTGTCGCCTCTCTATCCTAACCGAGTCGCTCCACGAGCGTGCGGTAGAAACGCTTGGCGACCTCCGGTCGCGCCTCTGCCACGTTGGCCAGCTCGTCGGGATCCTCCTCCAGGTCGTAGAGCTCGGGCAGGTCGTTGTCGTTGAAGACGAACTTCCACCGTTCGTCCCGAGCCATCCTCCCGAAGTAGTACTCGCTCACCACCGAGTCGCGGTGGTGGGCGCAGCTTCCCGAGAGGACCGGCACCAGGCTCACCGCATCGACCGGATCGGCGAACGCCGTGCCGGCCAGCTCGAGGAATGTGGGAGCCACGTCGTGCAGCTCGACGAGGGCGTCGCTCACCAGCCCGCTCGTCACGTGGGGCCCGCGCATCACCAGCGGCACCCGCACCGCCTGCTCGTAGAAGCAGGACTTCATGAAGTAGCCGCGGTCGCCGAGCATCTCGCCGTGGTCGGAGGTGAAGACGATGAGGGTGTCGTCGAGCCGGCCGTAGGATCGCAGCAGCGCGACGAACCGGCCAAGCCAGTCGTCGAGCTGCTCGATGGTGGCCGAGTACTGCCGCCGCACTCTGGCCACTTCCTCGGCGGGAGTCCATCCCTCGCCGTCGAAGCGACGTTGCTGCCAGCTCGGCTTGCCGGCCAGATCATCCACGATGGCAGGGGGCATCCGGCGCGTGCGGTAGCGCTCACCGTACTCACGCGGCGGGTGGAAGGGGGTGTGCGGGCTCGGAAAGTTCACCTGCAGGTGCCAGGGCGTGTCCCGACTCAGGTACTCCTCGATCATCGCGACGGCGGAGCGACCCACGAAGCTGTCGAGACAATGCTCGGTGGGGAGCACCGAGTCGTCGTAGAACGCCGGCGGCACGACGCCGTCTTTCCAGAGCGCCCACCGCTCGCCGCTCTCCATCCACTGGCTCAGTTCACCCTCGACCGCGCCGCCTGCCCACTGGCGGCCGTGCTCGCACAGCGTCTCGAGCAGTCCCAGGCCGTCGAGGTAGCGGGAATAGGGGCCGAGCCCGCCGCTCGCGCGCTGGCGCCCGATCTCCGCATCGCTCCAGGCCGGGGTCTTGGCGCTCTCGATCGGCCGGGGATCGGTGAAGCCTGCCGCGTGCAGCCGCGCCAGCGGGTCGTCGATCGGCTGGCGGCTGAAGCCGCTCCGGAACAGGTCGATCTTGCCGGTGAAACCGACGCGGTAGCCGAGGGCACGCAGGCGCTGGTAGTAGGTGGCGGCGGTGAGGGGCAGCCTGCTCCAGTTGTTGATGGCGCCCGACCGGCGCGCCAAGTTGCCGGTGGCAAGGCTGATGCGAGAGGGGCCGCAGACCGGAGCCGTGCAGTAGGCGCGGGCGAAGCGGGCACCTCCGGCCGCCAGGGCGTCCAGGTTGGGGGTATCGACCACGCTGGGCTGTTCGTATCCCACCCAATCGGCTCGCTGTTGATCCGTCACGATCAGCAGGAAGTTGGGGAGGGAAGGAGTCACGGGCGTGATTCTGCCGGACCACCGATGAAACGGGCAATGCGGGATTCGAACCCACGACCTCTGGCTCCGGAGGCCAGCGCTCTATCCATCTGAGCTAATTGCCCTGCAGACTCGTGCATGCTTGCACACGTCTACACTCATGTCCCAATTACCATATTCGGACGGCGCCGCGCAACCCACACATCGGACCATGTCCCGGCAGGCGCGGTCTTGGTGTGTCCCTTGGCGATCCCCGTACCCATGGCAACTCCCCAGCGGCCAGCTTGACCGCCTGACCATCGATGGCAATAGTGCTATCATCACTCATCGATAAGGAGCTGGAGCGGATCAGGCGGAGTCCCCGGAATGTCCGGTTCGACGACCTTCGCAGAGTGTGCGACCGCTACTTCGGGGAGCCCAGGCGGCACGGAAGCCACCTGATCTATCACACACCTTGGCCGGCGGAGCCCATGGTCAACATCCAGCCTCGCAGGGGTATGGCCAAGCCCTATCAGATCCGCCAAGTGCTCAAGGCTGTCGACAAGCTGGAGGAGGTCCAATGATGGATCGATACACCTATCGCGTCATGTGGTCCGAGGAAGACGAGGAATACGTTGGGCTGTGCGCTGAGTTCTCGTTGCTGAGCCATCTGGACGACACTCCGGAGAAGGCTTTTTCCGGTATCCGTGACCTGGTGGCTTTCTGCGTGGATGACTTGCGCAAGCAGGGAGCTCCGGTCCCCGAACCGCTTTCCACTCGGCGTTACAGCGGCACGCTCACGCTTCGTATTCCGCCCGAGTCCCACCGTGCTCTTGCCCTGGATGCCGCGGAAGCCGGCGTCAGCATGAATCGCCTGGCTGCTGAGCGACTGTCCGTGCGCCGTCAGGACCCGTTGTCGGCCAGGGATTGACGATAGAGCAGCGGAACCTCGTGCCGCGCATGACCCGACCGTCGTTGATTCGCCCGTGCGCGGTCATCGACGTACTCGGGGTCGACGATCGATCGCAGCTCGTCGATGAGCTCGGCACGGACTCCCGCGTACGCCGAAGAGGCGGCCACATCCGTCATCTCGTCGGGATCGGCGGCGAGATCGAAGAGCTCCGGCTCATGGCCGACGTAGTAGTTGAGCTTGTGATCGCCCTTGCGCAGCATGTAGCCGGCGTGTTCCATCCCCCAAGCATGGTACTCGCTGAGAACCGGGCGATCGCGAAACGCCGTCGCCGGGCAGCCGGCGCCGGTTGCCAGGGGCATGAGGCTCGTGCCCGGCAGCGAGGGGTCGGGCTCCTGCTCGCTGATCTCGAGAAGCGTGGGCAGCACGTCCACGAGGCTGACGGGTGCGGACACGACCCCGCCCGGAGCCACGCCGGGGCCGCACATCACGAGCGGGACCCGTACGGCGTGCTCGTAGAAGCAGCACTTTTGCCACATGCCGTGTGCGCCGCCGTTCTCGCCGTGGTCGCTGGTGTAGAGCACGATGGTGTCGTCGATCGCCTCGGCCGCCCGGTGGACGGCGCCGATGAGCTCGTCGGTGAAGGTGACCAGTCCGTAGTAGGCCGCCAGCGCGGTACGCACGGTTTCCTCCGGGAGTGGCCGTTCGTTGCAGAAATAGCGCCGGACGGACTGCACGACCGGATGCTGCGTCTCGATCGGCTGGTCGCGCGAATCCGGCAGTTCCATGCGATCGGGATGGTACCGATCGAAGTACCGGTCCTCGCACAGGAGCGGGAAGTGCGGACGGAAGAAGCCGACGTAGAGCAGCCACGGCCGGTCGGCGGGGCGCCGTGCCCGCTCGGTCAGGAAGCGAACCGCGAAGTCGGCGGTCATGCGGTCCAGCTCGGTCTCCGGTTCGGTGGGCGATCGTCCGCACTCGGTCACATGCGAGTTGCCGCGGACCCGGCGGAACGAAGGCGACCGGTCCGGCGGGTTCAGCGCCGGATGCTTGGTGCTGTAGGAGGAGTCGAGGAGACGCTTGCCGAAGCCCTGCCGGCCCACGAAGTGGCTGCGGCCGGAGAGATAGGTATCGTAGCCGGCGGCCTCCAGGTAGTTGCCGATCGTGGGAACCGACGACGGAAACGGTGAGCCGTTGTCCCAGGCGTTGACCGCGTGGGAGTACCTGCCCGACCAGAAGGAGAAGCGGGACGGCACGCACAGCGGGCTGTTGCAGTAGGCGTTGTCGAATCGCACGCCGTGCGCCGCCATGCGATCGATGTTCGGCGTGTGCACGAATCGATTGCCGCCGCAACCGGTCACGTACGGATCGTGCTCGTCGCTCATGATGACGACGATGTTCGGGCGACTCACCGTGCTGCTCCTCGTGCGATGCGCCCCAGGATCTCCATAACCAACGTGCGGAAGTCGCCATGCGCGTCGCGAGCCGCTACGGCGTGGCTGCCGAGGGCACCGTCGGCGGTGGACAAGGCAAAGATCGGCTTGCGCGCATCCTGTCCGAGCGGGATGAGGCTGCGGTAGTGCTTCACGGTAGCGATGCGATGCTCGTCGTCGTCAGGATCGAGCCCGCCGGATGGCGATTCCTCATCCAGAACGCATCGTGCATATTCGGCCGGCATCTGCTTCACCCAACGGTCGTATGCTTGGACCGGTCGATTCAGCCGTACGCCGTGTTGCTGAATCAGGTAGCCGATCGGACGCATGGCTCCCTGCGGCAGATCGAACCTCGGGTCAGTCCAGTTCTCCAGCCGCTTCTGCCAGTCGGCACGCCAGCGGCGAAGGGTCGGCCCGAGGTTCCGAAGGCCTTGGCGGGAAAAGAGGTCGGCGGCAAGCGGTACCACCACATGGTCCGTGGCGATCAGAGCCGAGCGGTTGATTGCGCCCAGGCTCGGGCCGACGTCCACCAGCACGATGGTCGCTTCGCAACGATCGGCTCCCATCCGGATGACCTGCCAAAAGGCCGTGATCACGCGAAATGCCCGATACAGGTTCTCGCTGCCCAGACAGTTCGGCCATTCCGTGGACAGGTTGTCCTCGAAGCCGGACAGCGCCAAGTCGCCAGGCAGCAGGTACAAGCCGTCCGCCGCGCGATGGAGCTCCGGCTCCACAATGTCCCCGACCTCCGTGAGCGGCTCGACGCAGCGGTACACCGTCGTGGGACGGGCGGCCTCCTCCTCATCCCAGAGCTGTGCCAGTGCGTCTTCGTCGAGGAACGCCGCCGTCAGATTCGCCTGCGGGTCCAGGTCCACGACCAGCACCGCGTGCCCGATCTCGGACAACATCCATGCGGCGTGGTACACGAGCGATGTCTTGCCGACGCCACCCTTGTTGTTGAAGAACGTCAGCACCGGAGGTGTCACGCGCGAACCTTCACCGTGCAGTGTACCCAGTTCGCCTCGACCCCGAATTCGGGCTCAGGTTGATCGTTGGCGAGCAGGGCTCTGCGCGCGATCGGAATCCCGGCTCCATATCGCTGCACCAAGCCGAGCACCCGCATCGCTTCCGCCAGGATCGGGTTGCGGTAGTCGACGAGGCCGGGACGGCCGAAGTTGTCGGCGGTAACTGCGCCGTACGGTCCTCCCGGGCTGGTGATCTCGATTCGGTCGTCGAACCAGTATACGTGGATCGGGCTGTTGGTCCCTTCGTAGGTCCGGTGCATGACGGCGTTGCGCACGAGTTGTTGCAGTGCGGTGAGAGGATAGCCGGGGGTACGGATCTCCTTCGAACTTGAGGTGATGTCGACGGTCGTATGGATATGGGCGCGAATCTTGTCGTCCAGTCGCTGGAGCACGCTCGCGACCGGACCGTCACAGCGCGCTTCGTCCATGATCGGGTCGCTCAGATCGGTGCCACCGACGCGCAGAAACTGCGCGTACGCTCCGGGAAGGTAGTCCTGCGGTCGTTTGCCGAGAACGAGAATGCCTGCGATCGTCGGCGTGGGGTCGTCGACCGATACGGTCATCTTCGTGGCGGCGAGTCGCTCCTCGATGCTGCGATCATTCGCCGCCAGGGTTGCCGCGTCGACGGCCAGGGGCAGGTACTCCTCGTCGAACCGTCGCAGATCCAGGTCGGCGATGGAGGCGGACGGTACGGGCAGCGCATCGAAGTAGCGATCCCGGTAGCGCCGCTTCTCGTTCAGGATCCGCTCGTCCTGAGCGCTCGCGACGGCCCGGCGTGGGCCGACCCGAATCCAGATCCTTCCCCGATACCGTACGGGCGGAGCGTCCGACGGCTCGACGGAGATGACCGCGACATCTTCTCCGAACAGCACGTGAGCGGAGACGGTCAGGGTTGGCGGCGGGACGATGTTGCCATCGGTCTTGATGTCCGAAAGCGTCCGGAGCAGTTCGTCGGTGACCCTGATGCCCGACGGTCTGCCGTCATCATGCGCGCCTACGAAAATGACGCCTCGGCGTCGGTGATCAGGCAGGTCGTTTGCAAAGGCGCAGACCGCTTCCCGGACTCCAGTCGGAGCGTCGCCTTTGAACGACTCCTTGCGTTCGACGACGTCGGACTCCCGGTCGGCCATGAGCGACTCGAGCTGAGCATCGGTGTAGGAGGCTGTCACAGCTCGGGCGATCGGGTGGCGATGCGATCCTGCACGCGGTCGATGAAGGTCTGCCGGGACAGGGTCTCCCGGGAGCCTGAGCGGGTGCGCAGCGCGACCGTGCCGTCGGCCACCTCGCGGTCGCCGAGCACGGCCATGTAGGGCACCTTCATGAGCTGCGCCTCGCGGATCTTGCGGTTCATGCGCTCGTTGCCCAGGTCGGCTTCCGCGCGGATGGCGAGCTTTCGCAGCGCCGCCTTCAGATCGCGGGCGGCATCGTGGTGGTCGGAGCCGATCGGCACCACGCGCACCTGCTCGGGGGCCAGCCACACCGGGAAGCTGCCGGCGTAGTGCTCGATCAGGAAGCCGATGAACCGCTCGTGGGTGCCGAGCGGCGCGCGGTGGATGCACAGCGGCGTCTCGTCCTGACCCTCGCGGTTGACGAACGACAGGTCGAAGCGCGGCGGCACGGCGAAGTCGACCTGGTTGGTGGCCAAGCTGAATTCGCGGCCGATGGCGCTCCAGACCTGCACGTCGATCTTGGGGCCGTAGAAGGCGGCCTCGTCCGCCACTTCCGCGTAGGGCACTCCGGAGCGCTGCATCGCGCGGCGCACCATCTCCTCGGTCTTGAGCCAGAGCCGTTCGTCGTCCACGTACTTCTTGCCCAGGCCGCGCTTGTGGTGGGTGCTCAGCCGCATCTCGTAGCGGTCGATGCCCATCAGCTCGAAGTAGCCCAGGTACATGTCCACGACCGCCAGGAACTCCTCCTCGAACTGCTCCTCCGAGCAGTAGATGTGGGCGTCGTTCATCTGCATGGAGCGCACGCGCAGCAGGCCGAACAGCTCGCCTGACTGCTCGTAGCGGTAGCAGGTACCGTACTCGGCCAGGCGCATGGGCAGGTCGCGGTAGCTGCGCGGCCGCTCGGCGAAGATCTTGTGGTGGAAGGGGCAGTTCATCGGCTTGATGTAGTAGGAGAACCCTTCCATCTCCATGGGCGGGAACATGCTCTCGGCGTAGTACGGCAGGTGCCCAGAGCGCCGAAACAGCGCCTCCTTGGTCAGGTGCGGCGTGCGCACGCGGTCGTAGCCGGCGGCGAACTCGACCTCCTTGGCGAGCTTCTCGAGCTCCTCGATCAGCACGGCGCCGCGCGGCAGCCAGAGCGGCAGGCCCGGCCCCACCTCGTCGTCGAAGGTGAACAGCTCCAGGTCCTGGCCGAGACGCCGGTGGTCGCGCTTCTTGGCCTCCTCCAGCATCTGCAGGTGTTCGCGCAGGTCCTGCTTGCGCAGCCAGGCGGTGCCGTAGATGCGCTGCAGCATCGGCTTGTGCTCGTCGCCGCGCCAGTAGGCGCCGGCGACGTTCATCAGCGCGAAGGCGTCCGAGGGGATCTTCCCGGTGTGCTCGACGTGCGGGCCGCGGCAGAGGTCCTCGAAGTCGCTCTGCCGGTAGGTGCTCAGGACCCGCTCTGCACCGTTCTCCTGCTCCTGCCCGTCACGGTCGTGCCCGTACTCGTCGGCGCCGCCGGCCAGGATCGCGTCGATCAGCTCCAGCTTGTAAGGCTGGCCGCCGAATTGCGTGCGCGCGTCCTCGGCACTCAGCTCCCGGTACTCGAACGGGTGGCGCTGACCGATGATCTGGCGCATGCGCCGCTCGATCTGCTCGAGATCTTCCGGCGTGAAGGAGCGCGGCCGGCCGTCGTCGCCCGGTCCCAGGTCGAAGTCGTAGTAGAAACCGGTGTCGATGGGGGGGCCGATGCCCATTTTCGCCTGCGGATAGCGCTCGACCACCGCCTGCGCCATCACGTGGGCCAGGCTGTGGCGTACGCGGTACAGCCGTTGCTGCTCAGATTCGTTCGCCATAGTCGATGATACCTCAATGAGCGGCGGTTGCGGCCGAGCTCAGTAGTCGTCGGAGAATCGTCGCGGCGGCCTGGGCGTCCGGTCGGCCCCGGCGGCGTCGAGCAGCGCCCGCGGCTCCAGGCGCGTGCCGCCGCGGATCACCAGTTCGATGTCGCGCAGCGCGCGGATGTCGCGGCTCGGGTCGCCGCGGACGATGATGAGGTCCGCCTCACGGCCTGCCTCCACGCTGCCGATGCGGTCCTCCATCTGCAGCGCCTCGGCCGCGTCGCGGGTCGCGGCGCGCAGGCACGTGGCGGGCTGCATGCCGCAGTCGGCCAGGAGCGCCAGCTCGTCCACCAGGCCGAAGCCCGGCATGACGTGGCAGAACGGCGCGTCGCTGCCGGTGACGATGCGGGCTCCGCGCTCGGCCAGTGACGCGGTCACGATCTGCATGGCGGCAAGCGCCCGCACGCGGCGCATGCGCTCGGCTGCTGGCGCGGGCCCGCCGTACAGCTTGTCCCACCAGGCGCGCAGCTCGGCCGGAGCGTAGGCGAACTGGCGGTGGCGCAGGTGGCGCGGGTCGCCCGCGTCCGTGATGCGCTTCCAGACGATCCGCGTGGGGGCCAGCCACGTGCCGCGGTCGATCACCGTGTCCAGCAGGCCCTGCACGCGCTCCGGTTCCAGGTCCGACCAGAGATCCAGCCAGTGCTCGCCGGCCGCGTGCCGCTCCGGCCACATCGCCTCGGCGAACCCCGACAGGTGCTCGATCTCGTCCAGCCCCGCGGCGATCGCCTCGGCGGCGTGCATGTGATCCTGCAGGTGGGCGACCGTGAACCGGCCGTGGCGCTGCGCGCGCTCCAGCACGGCCAGCGTGCACGGCCGGTCGAGTCCCGCGTAGATCTTGATCTGGTCGACACCGGCGTCCACCAGGCGGTCCACCTGGGTCCGTGCCTCCCGCGGCGTGCGGATGATCTCGACCGTGCCGGTCCAGCTCTTGCCCGAGTCGCCGTCGAGCAGCGGGCCGGTGCAGACGAAGCGCGGCGCGCAGGCGTCCGGGCGGTTCCATGCCTCGCGCCGCGCGATCGCCTGATCGAGCGGGCAGCCGACGTCCCGCACCGCCGTCACGCCGTTGGCCAGGTAGACGGGCGCCTGCCAGTCCTCGGAGTGCACGTGGACGTCGATCAGCCCCGGAAGGATGAAGGCACCGGCCACGTCCACGCGCTCGACGGCCGACTCGGGGAGCAATTCGGCGGCCGGTACCACCGCGGCGATCCGCGTGCCGCGCACGTGCACGGCGCGGTCGGCCAGCCAACCGGTCGTGCCGGTGTCGAACACTTGGCCGCCGACCAGCGCGAACTCACGTCCCATCGGGTGTCACCGGCGGGGCAAGGGAGCCTCGGGTTACGCCGGAGCGCCCTCGGCCTGGGCGAGGTGGGCTCGCCGCAGTCCTTCCCGGAAGCCGACCATCTGCCGGGTCGTCTCATCGTAGAGGCGCACGGACATGCATCTCGCCGTATCGCGCAGGCGGAGCACCGGAACCTGGCGGAACACCGGCTGTTCCCGGTGCGCCCGCGCCAGGTGGTAGTTGGGGATGCCGGGATTCAGGTGGTGCACGTGGTGGAAGCCGATGTTGCCGGTGAACCACTGCAGGACCCTCGGCAGCTTCAGGTAGGACGATCCCCGCAACGCCGCGTCGGCGAACTCCCAGCCCTCGCGGCGGCTCCAGTACGCGTCCTCGAATTGATGCTGCACGTAGAACAGCCAGGTGCCGACCATGGAAGCCGCCACGAACACCGGCGTGAAGACCCGGACGAAGTCGACGAACCCGAAGAGCAGCGACATGGCGGCCACGAACAGCGCCACCCCGAGGTTGGTCCACATGATGGCCCGGTTGGCGCGGCTGCTGACGTGCTTGCGGGGAAAGCGGTGATTGAGCAGGAAGCTGAGGGGAGCGATCAGGACGAACAGCACCAGCGGGTTCCGGAACACCCGGTACGCCAGGCGCAGGATGCGCGGAGCATCGGCGAACTCCTGCACGGTCATCGTCCATACGTCGCCCAGGCCGCGCCGGTCCAGGTCACCGGCGGCGGCGTGGTGCATGGCATGCACGTGGGTCCAGTGGTGGAACGGCGTGAAGGCAAGGATTCCCGCGACGAAGCCGATGGCGCGGTTCCAGCGGCTGGCCGGGAGAAAGGACCCGTGTCCGGCATCGTGGAATATGATGAAGATGCGGATCAGGAACCCTGCGGTCGGCAGGGCCAGGAGCAGGCTGAGCGGGTAGGAGACCTGCGCGATCACGCCCATGGCGAGGACCCCGGCGACGTACGGAACGACCGATGTCGCAAGCTGGCCGATGCCCCGCGCCACCGACGGCTGCCGGTACTGGCGGAGCGCGCTCTGCAGTGCGCGGGCTTCATCCCCGGCAGCGATCAACTGGTCATCCATGGTCCCTTGCCCTCCCTGACGGCGAGGGCCGGCTTCTGACCTTCCCCAGCATCCTCCGGTGCACCCGGTTGCAGCGGTTGCTGCACTGCTTCGATCGCCGCCGACGATGATAGCCGAAACCGCGCGGAAGTTCGCGTAGCGGTTACGGCGATGCGCCGGCTCAGCGGCGCGCCCCGTCCCGGCGCAGCAGCGCGGCGAGCTCGCCGTGGCCCTGCCCGGACGCCCATGCCAGCGGCGTTGCCCACGGCTCGGCGTCCGGTTCGTCGACCGCGGCGCCGCGCTCGATCAGGAGCCGGACCAGCGCGGTGCGGCCCCATCGGCAGGCCCAGCCGAGCGGCGTGGAGCGGAGCAGCGGGTCGCGCCGGGTCAGGCCGGCGCCCGCGTCGAGCAGAAGCGTCGCGAATGCGACGCGCTCCTCCTCGGTGATCACCTGGCGGCCCCACGTCTCACCGGCCTGCGCCACGTGCTGCAGGGTCGTGAAGCCGTGGTGGTCGGTGACGTCCGGATCCACCCCGTGCGCCAGGATCATCTCGAGGCAGCGGGGGTACGTGGACCGGTCGAGGCCACCGGGTCCGTCCAGCGGGCCGTGGTTCCAGATGCGCATCGGCTGACGCAGGACGTGGCTCCACCAGGGATCGTTCGGGGCGCGCTCGATGCGCGGCAGGCAGAGCCCGATGATCTCGGGCTCGCCGCCGCATGCCCCGGCCCACAGCAGTTGTTCGAACGCGGTGACATGGTCCCGGTCGGTCACCGCCAGCGCCCTTCCGTCGATGAGGTCCCGGGCGGCCGCCACGTCGCGGAACAGGCCGATGGTCTCCACCGGCACGACGGCGCCCCGCTGCCGCAGCAGGGCCTTCATCCGCTCGTCCCCGGCGCCGTAGGCGCGCTCCATCGGACCGCCTGACGCGTACACGCTCGCGTTCACGTCGGCCCCGGCGTCGAGCAGCGTCTCCGCCATCGCGTATTCCCCGTACGCGGCGGCGTGCCAGAGCGGCATGCCCCAGCTCTGCACCGGCTCGTCGACGTTGGCCAGGTCGATGCGCTCGTCGGGGTCCAGACCCTTGGCGAGCAGCAGGTCCAGCACCGCGGGCTGCCCGTAGGTGACCGCCAGCGTGAGCAGGCCGCCGGAGTTCCCGTTGGCCTGCTGCAGCCGCTCCTTCGGGATCGGCCGCAGAAAGGCGAGGTCGCCCAGCGCCGCCGCGCCCCGCGGCGTCTGCTCCGCGCCGGCGTCGAGCAGCGCCTGCGCCGCGGCCCGCGCCGCGGGCGCCCGCTCGCGCTGCGTCCACCCGAACGACAGCACCGCGCAATCGAGCGGCGTCTGCCCCGCGGCATCCGCTTGCGAGAGCCGCTCGTCGCGCGCCGCCAGGTACCGGACCAGCGGCAGGTCGGCCTGCGCGGCGGCGGCGTGCAGCGGTTTCCGCCCCTGCGCGTCGACCTCGGCGATCCGCTCGGGGGCCGCTGCCAGCAGCCGCTTGACGCCGTCGAGGTCGCAGGCGCGGACCAGGTCGAACAGATCGTCGTCCCGTTCGGGGTCGGCGCCGGCGTGCGCCGCGCGGCGGTCCAGCTCGCCGCGGATGAGCGCAACCACGTCGTCGTAGCCGCGGTCCTCGGCCAGGGTCAGCGGCGAGGTGGCGTCGCGGTGCGGGTAGATGCCCTTGTGCGGGTCCGCGCCCGCCTCCAGCAGGAAGCGCGCGCAAGCCAGGTCGCGGTTGAGCACGGCAAGGTGCAGCGCCGTGTGCTCGTCGTTCTCCGCGCGGTCAAGCCGCACCAGGTTCGGGCGTTCTGCCACCAGTGCGCGGAGGGTGGGCAGGTCTCCCTGCTCGGCCGCGCGAAAGAACCGCTCCGCGGGAGACACGAGCGCTACAGCGTGACGGCCCGGCCGGTGCGGACCGACTCGTCGGCGGCCAGCACGATGCGGAGGCTGTCGACGGCGTCGCGCAGGTCGGCGGACAGGTCGCGGTTCTCGCGGATGGCGTCGAGCAGGTAGCGCTGCTCGCGGTCGCACAGCTCCTGGTGGTCGGGCTCGTCGGAGGTGTCGATGAAGCGGTCGGCGGTGGTGAACGCGCCGGCGGCGTCGGTCTCGGCCGCGTGCAGCAGCAGGCCGCCGGTGGTGGTGTGCTTGTCGATCACGTCCGACTCACCCGGCGGGTGGTCGACCATGCTGACGCTGCCGAGCGGGCCGATCACGTCCTTCACGAAGTAGGCGGTCTCGCTCATCATCGGCCCCCAGCCGGCTTCGTACCAGCCCACCGAGCCGTCGTCGAAGGTCACCTGGAGCTGCCCGTAGTTGTACATGTCGCGGGCGATCTCCGCGCTCAGCCGGGCGCCGACCGCCTGCACCCGGACCGGCCGCGCGCCGGTCATGCGGCTCATGACGTCGACGTAGTGCACGCCGCAGTCGACGATCGGGGACATCGACCGCATCAGGTTGCGGTGGCCGAGCCAGCGCTCGGCCGACGACTGCTGGTTGAGGTTCATGCGCATCACCAGCGGCCGGCCCAGACGGCGCGCGTGCTCGATGAAGGTCCGCCACGACGGGTGGTGGCGGAGGATGTAGCCGACCACGACCTTGCGGCCGGCGTCCCGCGCCGCGGACACGATCTCCTCGGCCTCGGCGACGGTCTCGGCCAGCGGCTTCTCCACGAACAGGTGGCAGCCGGCGTCGAGCGCGCGCATGGCGTAGGCGTAGTGGGAGTCGGGATGGGTGTTGACCGACACCACCTGCGGCGAGACGGCCGCGAGCGCCTCGTCCAGGGACGCGAACGGCGTGGCGTCGAGCTCGCGCGCCAGCGCCTCCCGCGACGACGGGCCGCGGCTGACCACGCCGGCCAGCTCGAAGCCGTCGATGCTGCGGTACGCGCGCGCGTGCGATGCGCCCATCGTTCCGCAGCCGACGACGACGACCTTGAGATCCTCCTTCATCGGGGCGCTACCGCCGGTCGCCGTCGCCGCCGATCGTGCCGCGCGCCTTGCGCGAGAAGAGCTTCTCCAGGTTGGCGCCGGCCACCTCGCCCAGGTCCAGGTCCAGCTCGGTGCAGATCTGCGCCAGGTACCAGAGCACGTCGCCGAGCTCCATCTTCAGCGACTCGCGGTCGGCGTCCGTGATGCGGCCGTCCTTGTCCCGGAACAGCTTCTTGATCTTGCCGGCCACTTCGCCGGCCTCGTTGGCCAGCCCCAGCGTGGGGTAGACGATCGGGTGGTCGGTCCTGACCAGTCCCCACGTCTTGCGGGACTGCCGCTGATAGGCGGCGAACTCCTGGACATCCATCGGTGACCCGCGCAGGGTAGTCCCGGCATGAAGCATCCGCAACGGGCCGGACCGATGAGAGCCGCCCAAGTGAGAGCGGCCCACATGAGAGCAGCAGGGTGAAGCGGATCGGCGCGCACGTGTCGATCGCCGGCGGCGTGCAGAACGCGGTGGCCAACGCGGTGGAGCTGGGCGCCACGGCCATCGGCATGTTCACCCGCAACCAGCGCATCTGGAAGCAGCGGCCGCTCTCGGAGGAGGACGCCGCCGCTTTCCGCGATGCCTTGGGCGAGCACGGGTTCGAGCCGCAGCACGTGCTCCCGCATGACAGCTACCTGATCAACCTTGGCAGCTCCGATCCGGAGGTGGTCGCCAAGTCGCGGGCCGCGTTCCTGGACGAGATGAGCCGCTGCCAGATGCTCGGGCTCCGCTACCTGAACTTCCACCCCGGAGCCCCCAAGCAGGGCGCTGACCTGTCCGTCGAGCGCTGCATCGAGCAGATCGCCGGCCACGTGAACGAGACGCTGGAGCAGACCGAGGGGGTGACGGCCGTGGTGGAGTGCACGGCCGGGCAGGGGACGAACGTCGGCCGCACCTTCGCCGAGTTGGCCGCCCTGATCGAGCGCATCGCCGATCCCGCGCGTGCGGGAGTGTGCCTGGACACCTGCCACCTGTTCGCGGCCGGCTACGACCTGCGCACGCGCGACGGCTACCAGCGGATGCTCGACGAGTTCGATGCGACCGTCGGCCTGCGCCACCTGCGCGGCTGGCACCTCAACGACTCCAAGGGCGACCTGGGCAGCCGCGTCGACCGCCACGCCGCGATCGGCGGCGGACTGATCGGCCGCGAGCCGTTCACGTGGATCGTCCAGGACCCGCGGTTCGACGAGATGCCGCTGATCCTGGAGACGCCCGAGCCGGAGCACTGGGCGAATGAGATCGCCGAGCTGCAGCGGCTGGCCGCGCAGGTCACACAGGGCTGACAGGTCACGCCTGCGCGGGAGGCAAAGGCTGTTCGCAGCGGAGGTTCGCTTCGCCTGTCGGCGCGTATCCGCGTGTTGGCTGTCCGGCGATTGACATACTTCGAGTACGTATTCATATTTCCTGCATGCGACTCGGTGAACGTGGTCAGGTAACGATACCCAAGCAGTTGAGGGTCCGGTTCGGTCTGCAGCCGCATGACGAAATCGTGTTCGTCGAATCGAAGGGAGAGTTGATCCTGCGCAAGCAAGAGCCGCCGGCGCCCGAATCCCGCCTGCGCACGTGGGTCGGATACCTCGGCAGCATGAGCGAGTCGGTGGACGAGTTCATCGAAGCTGCCCGAGGACGATGACGACGGCGGTCGACACCGGCATCCTGCTCGACATCCTGCGCCCCAACCCTGACTTCGTCGAACGGTCGGCCGGCCTGATCGAGTCCAGCTCGAGAGAGGGCCCACTGGTCATCTGCGATCTGGTCTACGCGGAGCTGGCCGCCAACTTCGAGACTCGCGACACGCTGGACTCCTTTCTGCACGATGCGCAGATTCGCTTCGATCCCGCCGATACGTCGGCGCTGTTTCTTGCCGGCCGCCTGTGGCGCGCGTATCGATCTGCCGGCGGGGAACACGAGCGGATGATCGCCGACTTCGTGATCGGCGCCCATGCCAAGCTGCAGGCGAGCCGGCTGGCGACCCGCGACCGTGGGTTCTATCGAGGGTACTTTCGGGACCTGCCGGTCGTGCAGCCGTAATCCCGTTCGGCGCCTACAGCGGATCGAAGTAGGTCAGGTCGGCGCCGTGGTTCTCCATGGCCGCCACCGCGTCGCCGCGCAGGCGCACGCGGATGTCCCGCGTCCGGTGGTGCAGGACGATCTCGCGCTCGGCCAGCGGAAAGCGGATGTCGATGGCCCGGCCGACCGGCGGTTCCGCGATCAGCAGTGAGCCGCCGGACCAGGTGACGCGCGTCGCGTCCGGTTCGACCGCGACGTCCGACGGCTCCACCCACGACGGCATGCGCACGTAGAGGGGACCGGCGGTCCTGACCGTGACGCGCAGACGGTCGTGCGTATAGGGCGACTCGACCGCGACGTGGTCGGTTTCCCGGTCGAACAGCAGGTTCACCCGGTGGATGCCGTGCTCGGTGCGCACCGCCTCGCGTACCACCTCGCACAGGGAGCCGACCCCGCCGCCGACGATGTCGGTGTTGAAGCTGATGTCCCGGTGCGGGTCCAGCGGCTCGTGCCCGTACGGGGCCGGGAACCCGAAGCCGCCGAGGTGCCGGTCGGCGATGCGGTGCAGGTGGTCGGCGCCGCCGGGGTTGGGCGGGTCCTCGATGAAGCTGTTGTCGCGGAGCTGCGACGGCAGGATGTGGCACCGAACGATGCGCTCGGCGTCCTCGAAGTACTCCGGAAACCCGCGCCGGCCCAGGATCAGCGCCGTCTCCACGATGTCACCGGTGTTGTTGATCTCTCCCCGGTCGGCGACCGCGTCGTCCCGGCTGGATTCGATTACCCAGCCGATCTCGTCGCGGATCTCCCACAGGCCGTTGTCGTAGAAGGCCCTGACCCGCGCCAGCAGCCGCGCGTCGTCGAGCAGGTCGGCGAGCTGCGCCAGCGAGGACATCACGCAGGTGGTCGAGTGGGTGTGCGCGCCGAAGCGCTCGCGGTCGTAGGCGCCCGACCCCAGGAAGAACTCACCGGTGGTCTTGTCGGCGAGCGTCACGGCCAACTCCAGCGCCGGCCCGTGTCCGGTCGCCCGGTAGTACTTGACCAGCGGGCCGATCGCGCGGGCGATGCCGGTGATGAAGGTGTCCTCGCGGACCGTCAGCCCGCAGCCCTGCAGGCGGTCGAGGTCCCAGCCCGTGTCGGGCCGGAACAGCTCGGCGAGCTCGCCGATGCTGCGCTCGGCGAGCTCGCGGGCTCGCTCGGAGCCCCGGTACTTCACCAGTGGGTACAGGGCGTGGAACCCCTCGCGCACGTTGTGGGTGGTGAAGAGCTCGAGCGGGCCGCCGATCCGCGACCGGTTCAGCGGCAGGGCCAGCGGCCCGCCGTAGGAGAAGAACGCGGCGTTGGCGTGCTTGTCGATCGCGTCGGCGGGCACGGCGATGCCGGCCGCGTCCTCGGCGTTGAGCAGGGCGTTGAGATGGCGTCCGGGTACGTGCGACTCGGAGTGGGCGCCACTGAAGCCGAACTGCGGGTTGGGCCTGACCTCCGAGCCGAAGAAGGGGATGTCGCCGTCGTCGGCATTGAAGACGTTGCACATCATCCGGCAGCCCAGCCGGATCGCGTCGGTCAGGTCGGTGGTGTTGACGTCGTTCAGTCGCATGGTCCCTCCTTCAGCCGCCCGGTCGCGGTACCGGCGGCGCCGCGTCGAAGCGCAGCGCGTCCTGGATCACGCGGGCCGCCGCCAGCACCGCGGCGTCCGATCCCGCCGGCGCCGCGCACTGCAGGCCGAGCGGCAGCCCGCCCGCGCCGAGCCGGGCCGGCAGCGACACCACCGGCGCGCGCACGTGGGTGAACGGCAGGTTGGCGCGCGGATCGCCGGTGATGGTCAGGTCGCGCGGCGCCGCGCCCGGCGCCGCCGGCGCCAGCACCACGTCGATGTCTTCGAACAGCGCCGCGAAGCGCTCCTGCGCCTCCGCCCGCGCCGCGCAGGCGTCCGCGTAGCGCGCCGGCGAGTCGCCGGCCGCGGCCGACTCCAGCACCGCCTTCATCTTCGGCGGGTAGGCGTCCCGGTGGCGGGCCCAGAGCGCGGCGTGCGCGCGGGTGGCCTCAACCTCGAAGATCACGCGGTTGTTGTCGTAGACCGCCGCCAACTCCGCCGGCAGCGTAAGCCCCCGAGTGGGGATCCCGCACGCGCGCAGCCGTTCGGCGGCCCAGCGGAGCGTGGCGGCCATCTCCGGGTCGAACGGTCCGCTCAGGAGATCCTCGGCGATGCCGACCACGGGAGGCTGCGCCGCGTCCGGCGCGGACGAGCCGGACGGCGCGACGGCCCGCCAGAGGGTCGTCATGTCTTCCACGGTTCGCGTGAAGAAGCCGACCGTGTCGAAGGTGGGGACCAGCGCGAAGCAGCCGTCCGTCGATATCGTCCCCCAGGACGGCTTGAAGCCGACCACCCCGCAGAACGAGGCGGGCCGGCACACCGATCCCACCGTCTGCGTGCCGATCGCGGCCCGCACCATGCCGGTGGCGACCGCGGCCGCGGAGCCCATCGACGAGCCGCCCGGCGTGTGCTCGGGATTCCACGGGTTGCGGGTGGGGCCGGGGTCCAGGTAGGCGAAGCAGGTCGTGACCGTCTTGGCCAGCGGGTACGCGCCCTGGTCCTGAAGCTGCTCGACGATACGGGCCGATGCCTGCGTCGGCTCCGGTGACAGGAAGTCGACGCCGCACGCCGTCGGGGTCCCGGCCAGGTCCAGGATGTCCTTGACGCCGATCGCCCAGCCGGACAGCGCTCCGGCGCCCGCCCCCGCGCCCGCGGCCTCCGCCCGCCGGCGTGCTGCCGCGGCGTCCCATCCCACCAGCGCCCGCACCACGGGCTCCCACCGCTCGATCGCGCCCAGATGTTCGGTAAACCGCTGGTCGGTGAACCGCTGGTCGGCGAACGCCTGGCCGGCGCGATGCACGGCTCCGCTCACGCGATCCCCCGGGCGGAGAGCGGCGAGCCGACCGCCGTGAGCGCCGGGTCGATGCTTACGCGGGCGCGGCGCAGTTCCTCCAGCGTCCGCGATCCCGTCAGCAGCATGACCGACCGCAGCACGCGCCCGAGCAGCCGGATGCGCTGCGCGACCCGTTCCGCGCCGCCTTCGAACACGTCCTTGATGAACGGCAGGGCCAGTGCGCCGATCTCGGCCCCCAGGGCGACCGCCTTGGCCAAGTCCTGACCGCGGCGCAGGCCGCCGGAGGCGATGATCGAGCCGGACAGCCGCGGCTCGTCGCGCATGGCGGCGAGCACCGCGGCGGTGGGATTGCCCCAGTCGGCGAGCTCGCGCGCCGCTTCCGCGTCGTCGCCCTGCAGGCGGTGCGCTTCCACCAGCACCCAGTTGGTGCCGCCGGCTCCGGCCACGTCGACATACTCGACACCGGCGTCCAGCAGCCTGAGCGCCGTGGAGACGGAGATGCCGAAGCCGGTTTCCTTGACGATCACCGGCAGCCGGCACTGCTCGGTGAACTCCGCGATCGCGGCCTCAAGGCCGCGGAAGCTGCGGTCGCCGTCGTGCTGGAACAACTCCTGGCCGGGGTTCAGATGCAGCGCGATCGCCTGCACCCGCAGGTGCTCCAGGGCATCGATGATCCGGCCATGGTCGATCTCGCGGAGTTGCGCGGCGGCCAGGTTGGCGATCACCGGCACGTCCGGCGCCTCGGCCTTGACCGCGAAGTGGTCGAGCACGCCGGGGTTCTCGATCCCCACGCGCATCGAGCCCAGGCCGACGGCCACGCCGCACTCCTGCGCCGCGATCGCAAGGTCACGGTTCGCGTCGCGACCCTGGTGCGTGCCGCCGGTCATGCAGGAGATCATCAGCGGCAGCGCGAGCTCCGCCCCCAGGAAGCCGGCCGTGGTGTCGATCTCGTCCAGGTCCAGTTCCGGAAGCGCTTCGTGCTCGAAACGGACCAGCTCGAAGCCGGTCCCCACGCTGCTGGAGATGTCCTCCTCGGGGCCGTCGACGCACGCGTCGAGATGGTTCTTCTTGCGAGACTGAATGGGGGACAGGGGAAAGGACACCGTGAACCTGCCGTTAGTATGGCACGCGTCCGATGTCCCCGCGAATGTCGCCGCGAATGATCGTGCTGGCCTCCGGCTCGGAGGGCCGCCGCGAACTGCTGCGCCGGGAGGGGCTGCCGTTCGTCGCGGTCCCGAGCGGTGTGGAAGAACCGCCGCCTTCGCCCGCCGAGTCGGCCCGGCCGGATGTCTATACCCGCCGGCTCGCGCGCGACAAGGCGATGGCGGTGGGCGCCCGTCTGGGAGCCATCCCGTCCCTGGCGGAGTCGTTCCGGGCGGGGGCACCCCGGCCGCTCGTGCTGGGCTGCGACACCTGCATCCACGTCGACGGCGCAATCCTGGGCAAGCCGCGGGATGCCCGCCAGGCCGCCGGGTTTCTGCGAACGCTTTCGGGCCGCGAGCATCGCGTGGTCAGCGGCCTGTGCGTGATCGATGCCCATACCGGCTCCGTCCACGAGACCAGCGTCGAGAGCACCGTGCGCGTGCGCAGGGTGAGCAGCGGTGTGCTCCGGGACTACCTGCGGAGCGGCGAATGGGCCGGCGCGGCCGGCGGATACCGTGTGCAGGGGAAGGGGGCGCGGCTGATCGAGCGCATCCTCGGCTCGCACAGCAACGTGGTCGGCTTGCCACTGGAGGCCCTGTATGGCATCTTGCAGCAAACCGATACCCTGGAATAACCACAACCGGCCAGGGAACCAACCAAGGGGGAGAGCGTGGCGGTAGTCACGATGAAGAACCTCCTGGAGTCCGGCGTGCACTTCGGTCATCAGACCAAGCGCTGGGACCCCAGGATGCGCAGATACATTTTTGCCGAGCGCAACGGCATTCATATCATCGACCTGCAGAAGACGATCGCGGCCATCAAGAGTTCGTACGACGTGGTTCGCCAGGTCGTGTTGGAAGGCAAGTCCGTGCTGTTCGTGGGCACCAAGAAGCAGGCCCAGCAGTCGATCGAGCGCGAAGCGAAGCGGTGCCAGATGTTCTACGTGAACAATCGCTGGCTCGGCGGCATGCTGACCAACTTCTCGACCATCAAGCGATCGCTGCTGAAGCTCAAGAAGATCGAGAAGATGGAAGTGGACGGCACGTTCCGCAATCTCACCAAGAAAGAGATCTCGCTGATGCTCAAGGAGCGGGCGCGCCTGGAGCGCAACCTCGGCGGCATCAAGGAGATGAAGGAGCTTCCCGGCGTCGTGTTCATCATCGACACGCGCAACGAGTCCATCGCGGTGGACGAGGCGCGTGCCGTCGGCGTGCCGATCGTCGCGGTCGTGGATACCAACAGCAATCCGGAAGGCATCGACTATCCCATCCCCGGCAATGATGACGCGATCCGCGCCATCAACCTCTTCACGCAGATCATCGCCAACGCCGTGGTCGAGGCGGAGAACGAGGTGGGTCTGGAGGTGATCGAGAACCTGCAGGATGACGAGATGTCCGAGGAGTATGCGGGCTATCCCGAGCAGGCCGCCGACGGCCGGGACGAAGAGGAAAAGGAAGAAGAACAGGACGAGGTGGAGACGGTCGCGCTCGGCGAAACGCTGCAGGCCGATGATCCCGACGCCCCGGAGCGGTTCACGGATCAGGACTACTCCGACTTCGACCCCTCCACGTACGAGCGTGACGAGACGGTTGCCGAGCAGCCGACCGTGGAAGAGACCGCCGGAATCGACGAAGACCGGCTCTACGAAGACCTGTGAGTGCTCCCGGACCTTCGGGCGCTACCGGACCTTCGGTCGTCACGGCAGCGGCAGTCAAGGAGCTGCGCGCCATGACCGGTGCCGGCATGATGGACTGCAAGACGGCGCTGGTCGAGGCGGACGGCGACCTGCAGGCGGCCGAGCGCAGGCTCAAGGAGCAGGGCCTTGCCGCGGCGGCCAAGCGCGTCGGCCGCGCGGCCGAGGAGGGCCGCGTGTTCGCGTCCGTCCAGAACGGGAGCGCTGCCCTGCTCGAGCTGTCGAGCGAGACCGACTTCGTCGCCCGCAACGATCAATTCGTGGAACTGGGGCGGTCGCTGGTCGTGCATGCCCTGGAGCACGCCCTGCAGGAACCGGATGAGCACATGCAGGAGGCGATCGGCGACCTTGCTTCCCGCATCCGCGAGAACATCGGCTTCAAGCGGTGCGCGGTGGTAGCCGCCGACACCGCAGCCGGCGAGCATGTCGCGGACTACGTGCACGGCGAGGGCTCGATCGGCGTGCTGGTCAAGCTTCGCACCGGCGGAACGGTCGACGAAGAAGTGCGACAGACCGCGCACGATCTGGCGCTGCACGTGGCTGCGTTCGCGCCGCGTTTTCTGTCACCGGATGACGTGGATGCCTCCTACCGTGACGAGCAGGAGCAGATCTTCCGCACGCAGGCAGAGGCGCTCGGCAAGCCGGAGAAGGTCACCGAGGGGATCGTCCGCGGCAAGCTGGGCAAGCACCTGTCGGAGATCTGCCTGCTGGAGCAGGGATTCGTGAAGGACGAGAAGCAGAAGGTGAAACAGGTCCTTGCCGGCCTCGGCAAGCGCCTCGGAGAGAAGGTGAGCGTCGCCGAGTTCCGCTACTTCAAGGTGGGCGAGCAGGACTGATGGGCGAGCAGGCAGCGACGACGGGACTTGGGACGACCGGATTTGGGGAGAACACACATGGCTGACGCGACCGCGGATGCGAGGAAGCGCATGACCAAGGCGATTCAGGCGCTGGAGTCGGAGTTCCGCACCATCCGGACCGGCCGGGCCTCCGCCTCGCTGTTCGACCGCATCACGGTGCGGTACTACGACCAGGACATGCCCCTGAATCAGGTGGCCACGATCACCGTGCCGGAAGCGCGCCTGGTCGTGATCCAGCCTTGGGACCTCTCTCTCCTGGGGGAAGTCGAGCGCGCGATCCAGAAGTCCGACCTGTCGTTCAACCCCAGCAACGACGGCAAGGTAATCCGCATAGCCATTCCTCAGCTCACCGCCGAACGCCGGCAGGAGATCGCCAAGTTGGCCCGGGCGGCAGGGGAGCGTGCTCGCGTCGGCATTCGCAACGTCCGGCGCGACGCCAACGAGGCGATCAAGAAAGCGCAGAAGGACGGTGACACCTCCGAGGACGACGCGCGTCGCATGACGGGGGAAGTCCAGAAGCTGACCGACGCTCAGATTGCCAAGGTCGGCGAACTGGTGGAGCAGAAGGAGCAGGAGATCCTCTCGATATAGGCCCACCGGCTCCCAGGGGAGGGTTGGGGATGGCGGCACCCGCTTCGCCCGCGGCCGACGGCTCGCCGCACGCCGAGAGCCGCCGGGAGACGGCCGGCCGCCTGTTGCTGTTTGCCCTTGCCGTTCCCTTCTTCATCGCGGTGACGCTGCTGCTGCCGGGGCACGGGCACCTTGCGCTGGCGGTGTCGACCACGGTGGCCACCGCGTTCGCCGCGCACGAGGTGGTGCGGCTCATGCTGGGCGCGCACCGGAACCGGTTCGGTGACGGCGTCGCGAGCGTCGCGAGCGCCGGCGTGCCGGCCGTGACCTGGCTGCAGATCGCCGGCGTGGCGAATGAGCATGCGCTGGCCGGATATCTGGCAGGAGGCGCCGCCGTGCTGCTGGTGGTCAGCACGGTTCCCAGCGGGCGGCCGGCATCCGAGCCGCTTCGTGAACGAGCGTCTGCGGCGCTGCTGGTTCTGCTCTATCCGGGACTGCTGGTCAGCTACGTCGTCAGGATGGCGTCGCTGGACCATGCCGGCCAGGCGCTGCTCGCATTCTTCATCCTGGTGTTCGGCACCGACATCGCCGGGTACGTGGTCGGGCGCCTTACCCGCGCCCGTCCCTGGGGCCTGCCGGTCAGCCCCAACAAGACCGCGGCCGGATTCGCCGGCTCGCTGATCATGGCGCTGATCCTGGGAGTTGCCGTGACGAGGCTGTTTCCGCTTGCGGTGCCGTTCGGCCCGGCCGCGGCTCTCGGTCTGGGCGCCGCAGTCGGGACCGCGACCATCGCCGGCGACCTGGTGGAGTCGGGCCTCAAGCGCGCCGCCGCCGTCAAGCACTCCGGCCGTCACATTCCGGGGCGCGGCGGGGTGATGGACTCGATCGACTCCATCCTGCTGGGTGCCCCCGTGTTCTACGCGGTAGTAGCTTAACGTCGTGGACACGGTGCTCACCATCGTCATCGGCGTGGTCGGGTTGGGGGTGATGATCCTGGTCCACGAATCCGGCCACTTCCTGGCGGCCCGCGCGGCGGGCGTGCACGTGGAGATCTTCTCCCTCGGCTGGGGCAAGCGGCTGGTCGGCGTGCAGCGCGGCGGCACCTGGTATCAGATCTCCTGGTTTCCGTTCGGCGGCTACTGCAAGATGCGCGGCGACGAGGTGCTGCGCGGCGGGCCGGACGCATGGACGCCGGGGCTCACCGAGCACGGGGCGTTCTTCGCCGCCGGTCCGTGGCGGCGTATCGCGATCGTCGCCGCCGGGCCGGTCGCCAACCTGGTGTTCGCGTTGCTGGTGCTGGCCATCGTCGCGTGGGCGGGTTTCACGGTCAGCACGCCCGGCAACCGCATCGTGGTCCCGGCAGACCGGCCGTCGCCGGCGCTCAGCGCCGGGCTGCAGACCGGCGACCGCATCACGGCCATCGACGGGCGGCCGGTGCGGAGTTTCCGCGACATCCGCCGCGAAGTCGCGCCCGCACCGGAACGGGGACTGCGAGTCCGGTTGGAGCGCGCAGGCCGGGAGCTCATGGCCGACGTCAGGCCCGAGCTGGATCCTCGGACGCAGGGAGGCCGCATCGGCATCTACGCATGGGTCGACCCGGTGATCGGCGCCGTCGATGATCGCGGCGGAGCATCGGGGCAGGGCGCCGCCGCCGGGCTCGCGCCCGGCGACCGCATCGTGGCCGTGGACGGGACGACCGTCGCGCACACGATCGACCTCTACGAGGCGCTCCGCGCCAGCGACAGTCCGGCAGAGCTCACGGTGGAACGCGACGGCCGCTCGCTTGCGGTGCGGCAGGCGCTCACGGAGACCGCCGCGGGCGTCGACCTCGCCGGCGCGCGCGTGCGGATCCCGCTGATCCGCTACCGTGAACCGGGGCCCGCGCAGGCGTTCGGAGCCGCGCTCCGCGAGGTGGTGCGCACGGTCGCCGTGACGATCGAGGGGATCGGCCGGCTGCTGCGGGGGGGCGGCGGCGTGCAGGACTCCGTCGCGGGCCCGTTGAGGCTGACCTACTACGTGGGCACGGTGGCGGCAGGCGGCCTGCAGATCGGCCTTGCCGCCGGCGTCACCGACTTCCTGCGCTTCGTGAGCGTGATCAGCGTCGTCCTCTTCCTGATGAACCTTCTGCCGATTCCGGCGCTGGACGGCGGTCACATCGCGCTCTACGCCGTCGAGGTGATCCTGGGCCGCCGTGTCAAGCCGTCGGTGGTCTATCGCATACAGACCATAGGCGTGTCGCTTCTGATCCTGTTCGCGATCTCGGTGACCCTGAGCGACATCCTGTTCCTTGCCGGGCGCCGCTGATCCCGTGGCTCGGAGCGGCGTTCCGCCGGCAGCGGGCGGGGTACGGCGGTGTCCGCGGGGGATGGCCCTCATCGCGATCGCACTGTCGGGCCTGGTAGCGGCCGTTCACGGTGCCACCTCGGCACCCCTGCAGACGGTGGGCGCATCGGGCCGCATCCCCGAGTCCGGACTGCAGCTCAACACCGGTCACCGGGGTGCGGTGACGCTGATGGCGTCGTGGCGGGGCGGGTCGTTCGTGGTGTCCGCCGGTGTGGACGGGACCCTCCGGGTATGGGATCCGCGTGACGGGTCGCTCCGGCACACGGTGGCGCTGGGAGGCGTCCCGTCGGCGCTGGTGGTGCACCCGTGGTTGCCGCGTGTCTTCGCCGCGCTCGGCGACGGAACCGAAGAGCGGCTGGCAGCCTGGGATTGGGAGCAGGGGCTGAAGCTGTTCACCATTCCGCTGGGCGACCCACCGCTGTTCCTGGGTCTGTCGCGCACCGCCGGATCACTGCTCGTCGGGCGGGCGTCGGTCGACGGCCTGTGGCTCCTCGATCCGACCACGGGGGAGCGGCAGCCGGGACTGGAGAGCGGCACCGGCATCGTCACGTTCGCGGTCACGTCCCGCGACGAGCGGACGGTGTTGACCTACCGGCCGTCGGGCTCTCTGGTGTATCGCGATCGGGCGACCGGCGGGATCCTGCAGAGCCTGCGGGTGCCCGGGGACCTTGCCGACCTGGGTCTGAGCAGCGACCGGCGCTACCTGGTCGGCCGCTCCGGAGAGTGGCTGGTATCGGTCGATGCGGTCGACGGCGCGGAAACCGACCGCCTGCGCATCGCCGGCCTGCGCACGATGGAAGTCTGGGGCGCTGCCGACCGGGTCGTGGTGGCGGCGGAGGACGAGTCCGGTCCGTCCCTGCGCACGGTCTCGGTCAGCGCGGGCCGTTTCGACGCGACACGGTCGGCATGGCGGGTCGCGCAGACTCCGACGGCGCTGTCGTACGGCCACGAGAAGCTGTTTGCAGGCCTGAGCGACGGCACGATACTGACCCTCGACCTGCGCGATTCCGAACCGGCGGCTGCGGTGCTCGTACGCGACGAGCGGCTCGCGATCCTGGACGTGGCAGTCGCCGGCAACACGATGGTGCTGGCGACCCGGGCCGGATTGGTCACCCTGACCGGCGGCTTCGTCGGCGGGGCGCCGCTGCGGCTCGCTGCCGGAGTGAGAACGGGCATCGCCGCGCGGGTGTTGGCGGCACCGTTCGGGGAGCGTACGGCAAGCACCATGCGGGTCACGGCGCTCGACGCCGCGCGCGTGCTGGTCTGGTCGGATGGCGACGAGCCCGGCATCGCCGTGCTGCATCTGCCGGAACACCTGGTCGGCATACCGCAGCCGCCGTTGCCCGCTCCGCTCGCGAATCTGGACGCCACCGGCGGGACGATTGCCGCGGTCGACCGGACCGGACGGGTCGCGCTGCTCGCCGCGCACACCGGGGAATCCCTGACGGAGTCGGGCGACGGAACGTCCAGCTCGCCCGCTACCGCATTCGAGACACTCCGTGCCGTCAGGATCGCGGGCACGACCGACGCGGTGGCCGCAGCGCGTGACGGCGCGCCGGCGCTGGTGGCCGCGCTGGCCGGCCTCGGCGGGATGGGCTCCTCGATCGTGAGCATCGCCGCGGCGACAGGAGAGACGGTGGCGATGCCCGATCGGCGCAGCTTCGTCTACGATCTGGCCTACGACCCGTCCGCGGGAGCGCTGTACTCGCTGGGCGTGCACGCGGGGGCCGGGAGCCGCACCACCATGATGCTCCATGCAGGCGCGGGGCTCGATCAGCGCCGAACGCTGTTCGTCTCCGCGGGTGAGGACCTGCGGGCATCCGTGGCGGTCGAGCCGGCCGACGCAGCCGGTGGGAGGGTCTTCTTCTCGCTGGCCGGGCGGGTGCGGCTCTGGGACGGGCGGCGCATACGGCCGCTTGCCGAAACCGGCCGGGAGGCGCGCCGGCTCTCCGTGCACCGGGGCAGGGTCTACGCGGTCAACTCCGACGGCACCCTCAGCGCGTGGTCGGCCGACACCTTGGCCCATCAGTTCGACCTGCACGTCTGGCGTGACTTCGAGTGGCTGGTGAGCGCAGGAGACCGGTATTGGACCTCGCCGGACGGTGCCCGGTACGTGGGAAGTCCCGATGCGGGACGCGGGCGCTAAGCCGCGGACTGTCCGTGCTGGAATGACTCGAACCGGACGTACCGGGGGACGAACGCAAGCTTGATGTCCTCGGTGGGTCCGTTGCGCTGTTTGGCCACCATCAGCTCGGTCTCCACCTGCGGTCCGTCCGGCTCGCGGTCGCGGTGCAGGAACATCACCACGTCTGCGTCCTGCTCGATGGAGCCCGACTCGCGGAGGTCGGCCAGCGCGGGGCGCCTGCCCTCGGTCTCGCGCCGGACCTGGGACAGCGCCACGACCGGTATGGTGAGCTCCCGCGCCAGCGCCTTCAGCGATCGCGAAATCTCGGCGATCTGCTCGTGGCGGGGCAGGTCCAGGTGCTCGGATGTCACCAGGGTCAGGTAGTCGATGAAGACGATGCCCACGTCGTGCCTGGCGCGCATGCGGCGCGCCTGGGCGCGCAGGTCGAGCAGCCGGAGTCCCGGCGTGTCGTCGATGTAGAGGGGTGCGTCGTAAATGCGGCCGGCGGCATCGGTGATCTGCTGCCAGTCCGACGGTTTCAGCAGTCCGGCGCGAATCCGCGTGGAGTCGATCCGTGCCTCGCTCGCCAGCACGCGCTGCATCACGGCATGGCTTGACATTTCCAGGGTAAACAGGCCGACCGGCACCGGTTTTTCGGCCCGGATCGCGATGTTGGTCGCCATGGAAAGAGCGAGTGCGGTCTTGCCGACCGACGGCCGCGCGCCGATGACGATGAACTCCGATTCCTGGAACCCGCTGGTCAGGCGGTCCAGGTCGGGGTAGCCGCTCGGCACGCCCGTGTAGGCGGCGCCGGCGCGGGACAGCGCTTCGATCTTGTCCACGGTCTGGGTAACGATCTCCCGGGCGCTCTGGTAGGAGCCGGAGAGCTGCTGGTCGGACAGGTCGAAGATTCGCCGCTCGGCGTCGTCGATCACCTCGCGGACATCGCGGCCCGCGGCGTGCGCATCGGCCGACAGCTCCGCGGACAGCGTCAGCATGCGCCGGCGCAGGCTGCACGCCTGAACGATCCTGGCGTAGTACTCGACGTTGGCGCTGGTAGGGACGCCGGTGGTGAGGCCGGAGATGTAGGAGGCGCCCCCGCAGGCATCGAGCGTTTCGGCGCGCTTGAGCTCGTCCGTGAGCGTGATCAGGTCGACCGGGTCGCTGCGGTTGAAGAGCGCGACGATCGCTTCGAAGACCCGCCGGTGGGCGGGGCGGTAGAAGTCCTCCGCCCGCAGGTAGCGCAGCACGACGGGCAGCGCTTCCTCGTTGAGCAGCAACGCGCCGAGCGCCGCCACCTCCGCTTCGATGTTGTGGGGCGGGACGGAGTCGGGCAGGGCTCCGTCAGCCACGGGAGCCGCCGCTACGACTGGGACGGGTCTATGCGAATCGAGAGCGTCGCCATCTCTCTGTCGTAGAGGCGCACGGCGGCGTTGTGTTCACCCGTGGTCCGCAGCGAATGGCCGGGCACGTCGATCCGGCGGCGTTCGATGCCGTAGCCCAGCTTCTCGAGCTCCGCCGCGATGTTGGCACTCGAGATCGACCCGAACAGTTTCCCGGTTTCGCCGGCGGCGACCTCGAAGACCAGCAGCTCGGACTCGAGCCGTTCCTTGAGGCTGGCCGCATCGTGGCGCTTCTGCTGCTTGCGCAGCTCGATCTCGGCCGCGCGGCGTTCGATGGCCCGCACGTTCTGCGGGGTATGCGGCAGGGCCAGCTCCTGAGGGATCAGGAAGTTGCGCGCGTAGCCCGGCTTGACGTCGCGGACGTCACCCTCTTCACCCAGTCCGATGACGTCGGTGTTCAGTATCACCTTCATGAGGCACCTCGTTTCATGGTTCCATCCGGACCGTGCCCGTTCCGGTCACGGTCGATCGGTATCGTCTTCGGAGTCCGAGCCGCCGGCCTGCAGGCGCTGGCGGTAGTGGACCCAGATCTCGGAAGCTCCGAACGCGGAGATGATAAGCAACAGCCACGGCAACGCAAAGAGGCCGATGATCAGCATCACGCCGATCAGGAGACTGGTCGTCGTGCCGGATTGCCCGTACCGGCCGGCGAACACCCGCATGATCGCGATCCCCTGGATGCCGAACACGAACGCCATCACCAGGACGGCGTTCCAGCCGATCGCGGCCAGCAGCTCGAGCCCTGCGTTGCCGAGCGCCCCGGTCTGGTCGATCGCCACCACGGCAAGGCCGCCGACGAGCACCCAGACCAGGTGGTCCGGCGCGTGGAATTCCGTCACCGGCCGCAAGGGTGACGGCATCCGGGCGCTGCGGGCACCGACCGCGGTGCCGATCCACCACTGGCTGGTCAGGAACACGAAGTAGATCAGCAGGTAGCTGCGCAGGATGCCGGGCGCAGCCTCCCGGAACGTATCGGCCATGGTGCGCGCGGCCGCGATCGCGTCGGTGGCAAGTTCGTCGCCGAGCGACGCCGAAGCGGTGTGCGCCCAGTTCATCAGGAACGACTCCGCCGCCAGGCTGGCGGTCTCCAGGAATCCAGCCATCAGGGGCATGGTGGCCACGCCGGCCGCCACGGTTGCCCCGAGCAGCCGGTACAGCACCCGGTACTGGCTGAAGCGTGCCGATGCCAGGACGTACAGGCCGCCCACCGTCAGGATCAGCACCAGGATCTCGGCGCGCATCAGCCCGTCGGCGATCTGCTCGGGCAATTCGCCCCAACCGGTGAGCAGACGGAACGACACCGCGGCGATCCCGAACAGCGCCGCGGCATAGCCGAACGCCGTGATGCCGCGACGGACGAGCAGTGCCTGCAGCGGCACGAGGCAGAGCAGCGGTCCGAACAACGGCAGGACCAAGTAGCTGACGGACGCTGCGACCGCCAGCAGGATCACCTCGATCCAGTAGGAGCGGGCTGCGCGTGTCTCGTCGACTTCACTCATCGCCGTTGAGGTCCGAACGCGGGATTCGAGATAGTATTCTTTTGTAGACTATCCTAGCGCCCCAAAACCGTCGCCTTCGGCTCCGCTTTTGGCCCATCCCCACCTTTCGCGTCGGAGTCTGTCGGTTTTCCCGCTGGCGCGGCAATTCCGACAGACTCCTAGAACGGTATATCGTCCTCGAAGTCTCTGGAGGGACCCGGATCGGGACCCATGCGGTCGCCGGCCGGACCCGATGGGGGCGCACCGCCCGATGGGGCCGGCCCTTGGCCCATGGCGTCACCGCGTCCGCCGAGCAGTTGGAGGTTGCGGACGAAGATCTCCACCTTGCTGCGCCGCTGGCCATCCTGCTCCCAGCGGTTCTGGCGCAACTCGCCCTCGATTCCGATCTGCTTTCCTTTGGTGAGGTACGGCGAAACGGCCTCGGCGACCTTGCCCCAGACGACGGCGTCGAAGAAGTGGGCCTCGTCCACCCACTGGTCGTCGCGACGCCTGCGGGTGTTGATCGCCAGCGAGATGTTCGCCACGGCGCTGCCGCTGTTGGTATACCGCAACTCCGCGTCGCGCGTAAGGTTCCCGACCAGGACCACTTGGTTGATGCTGCCCAACTCACGCCTCCTTGCGCACGATCAGGTACTTCAGGATCTCCGGCGCAAGCTGCAGTGACCGCTCCGCGTCGCGGATGGCGGTCGGTTCGGATTCCACCTCGTAGTGGAAGTAGTGACCTCGGTCGGCCTTCTTTATGGCGTAGGCCAATGGCCGTTCGCCCATGTCTTCCTCGGTCAGGAAGGTCCCGCCGGCCCTGGAGAGGACCTCCTTGACCAGCCCCTGACCACGGTCGACGCTATCGGCTTCCGGCTTGAAAATGAACGTAGCTTCGTAGATCCGCACAACTGGACGCAAGCTAACACCGGGCCGTGGGCGCAGTCAACGCCGGCCTGCCAGGGTCGCCAAGGTCAGCCACGGTCAGGCGCAGTTCGATGCGCCTTCGGCCAGATGCCAGCACACGCGGCCGACCGTGCCTCCCGCGAGAGGCCGGACCAGGACCAGGTAGTCGCCCTGTACCAGCTTGAAGCGGCTCAGACCGGGTTCCTGAGGTGAGATGTCGATCATGCCCGGCAGGTAGAACACCGCCACCTCCGCCGGTGTCTCCGAGTCGGCCTCGATCGACATCTGATAGGCATCGCGGTCGAACACCCGCAGGTTGTGGTGCCTGATGGGGCCGAGGTCAGCCTGCTCCTTCCAGGCGCGGTCGGCGAACACCCGAGGCGGCGTCACCACGTCGAGCGCGACGCTGTAGCGCTGTCCCAAGTCCTCCTCTCCGGCAGTCACCTGGAGGACGGCCGGGTCCGCGCCCAAGTACAGCGCGCCTACCAACTCGCCGGCTTCGGATGGAATGAGAGGCAGGAACGGCGGTTCGTCTCTCGCGTTGTGCAGGCTCGCGCGCACGGAGTCCGAGTCTGAACGGATCGTCACGCTGTAGAAAAGTCCCGGCCGCGCGCTGAGCTGAAACCACTCCCGCGCCTGCCGCAGCGATCGTTCCTGGGGCTCGCCGGGCTGCAGCTCCGCAGGCTGGGCGAGCGCCTCCGCGCCGCCTGCGCCGGTCGCGGCCTCATCGGGCGTCTCGCCGGCAGGTTCGGCAGCGTCCCCGGAGACAAGCGGCGCCGCTTCGACGGTGAGCGCGTAGGCTCCCGAGGCGGAGGCGTCGGCGGCCAACACCTCGATCACGTAGACGCCGGCGTCCATCTCGCCGGTGAAGCCGCTGTCGTGGAGCCCGAACGGGACGGCGTTGCCGGCGTGGTAGAGGGCGATCAGCGTGTCGAGATCGGACTCGATGGCCACGGTGACCGTCGACGGTGCGGGAAGCGCCAGCTCGAAGCGGTCGCGGTCGCCGGCGGTGAGCGTGCGCTCGAAGCGGGCGTCCTCCTCCAGCGGCAGCGGGACCTCGTAGCCGGCGACGTCGTCCGGCTCGTACGGGTCGTCGGCCGACGGTGGTTGAGCGGCCGGCGGACCCGCCGGGGCGGGCTGCTCGAAGCCCTGCGGAGCCACCGGCTGGGCCACAGGCTCCACGGGGTCCGGAGGGACCTCCTCGAGCGGGGGAATGGGCGGTTCGATGGACGGCTGCGGAGCGGTTGCGGGAGGCCCGGCAGGTTCCCGGGGGCTCACCACCGCCCCGGACACCGCAAGCGCCGGCTGCGGCGCCTCGACCTCGGGCGGTGCTTCCGGCGGCGCTTCCGGTTCGGCGGCGATCACGGTGCCCGTTTCGGCCAGCCCATCCAGCAGGTCCGGTTGCAGCAGCTCGGAGATGCCGGTGGAGCGCGGCATCTCGACCCAGCCGGCGCCGACGAGCAGGCCATCCCGATCGAGTATCCTGACCATGGCCAGCACGTGGTGATCGAACGGCTGCAGCTCCACCGAGACACGAATCGCCCAGGGTGGCGGCTCGCCGGACGTCGGGGCGTCGAGCAGGCGGGCGCTCCGGTAGTGCTGCAGCAGCATGATCTGGAGGGCCCCCCGCACCCGGGCGCCGAGCCTGGTCATGCGGTCCGAGTCGGTTCGCACCGGCTCGACGTACAGGATCGTGTGGACGTGATCCGGCACCGCGCGCGTGACCACCTCTGCCGCCTGCTGCGCCGCACGTTCCACGGACTGGCGAACCGGCACCTCGAGAACGGCGTCGAGCTCCTGGCCGGCTGCGGTCGACCACGGCCACAGCAGCAGCCCGAGGAGGTACAGGGACATGGCCGGAAGGCCGGCGGTCCGCCGGACGTTCAGCCGGCTCAAAAGTGGCTCCATCCGGCCGGCCGCGGCAACGGGATCGGATCGGGGGCGGGCTGGGTGCGCTGCAGCGCCGCCCAGTCGGCCTGCAGGTCATCCACGAACCAGCGATCGGATTCGAGGACCAGGTAGACCTCGGCCGGAATGCTGCCGAGCGGCCCGGACAGTCTGGCGCGCAGGAATGCGGTGTCGCCGGTCCGTTCGACCCGTCCCAGCCGAAATCCGGCCAGAGTCACGCCGCGGCGCAGGTGATAGTCGAGGGTCGCGGCCACGTGCACCTGCCCCGCGGCGGACAGCGGAAGATCGTGCAGGTCGCCGCTCCGAACCGCTCCGAGCAACCGATCGACCGTGTGCACCGCGGCGCGTTCGCTCGCGGTAGCGTCCAGGTCATCGGCGAGCGGGCCGATCATCGCGTCGTCGGGGAGCAGGGGCCGCGCCGGCCGATACGCCAGGAAATCCGAGGACTCGATCGCGGCAGGCTGGTCGTCCACCGGCCGATCATCGGCCGCCGGCGAAGCCTCCGCAACCGGCGGAGATCCCGGCACCGGGTCCTCCACCGCCGGAGCATCGCCGGCCGCGGGCTCGTCGTTTCGTGAGCGCGAACAGGAGGACGCAAGCAACATGATGCCGAGCAGCACGCAGGGCAGGGCGGGGCGAGCCCAGCGGATCACGCGGCACGGTATCCGGTCCCGGCGTGACGGGTCAAATCCCCGCGTAACGTGTCCCCGCGTAACGTGTCCCCGCATAGCGTGCCCCTGCGTAACGTGCCCCCGCGTAACGTGGTAGCCTTGGCCCGTGCCGTCGGACGCCGCCCGGGTGGTGCGCGAGGTGCAGGCGGAATTCACCCAGCCGGTTCGCGATCCCCTGTGGCAGAACATCGACCTCAGCCCCGGTCTGTACCGGCTGGCGCAAACGGCGCCGTTCCAGCGCTTGCGGGACATCCGGCAGCTCGGCCCGGTGTACCTGGTGTATCCGGGCGCCACGCACACCCGCCTGAGTCACTCGATCGGCGTGATGCATCTTGCCGGGCGCATGATCGCCGCGATCGCCGACCGGTCACCGGAGTGGCGCATCGAGCCGGAGGAAGTGCGTGCGTTTCTCGCGGCGACGATGCTGCACGACCTCGGGCACTACCCGAACGCCCACTCCCTCAAGGACTTGGCGGTGTCCCGGCACGAGACGCTGACCGCACAGATGGTGCAGGAGGGCGAGGTGGCGCGCACGCTGCGCGAGCGGGTCGGAGCCCCGCCCGAGCTGGTCGCGGCCATCATAGACGTCACCCTGCCGCACCCCACGCCGGGGCTGCCGTTCCTGCGGGCGCTGCTGGCCGGAGTGCTCGATCCGGACCGGCTGGACTACCTGAGCAGAGACGCGTTCTTCTGTGGCGTGCCGTATGGGATGCAGGACGTGGACTTCGTGATCGGGGAGATGCGCCGCACGGCCTGCGGCCGCGTCGCGATCACGGAGAAAGGCACGCTGGCCGTGGAGAGTCTGCTGTTTTCCCGCTACCTGATGTACCGGGCCGTGTACTGGCACCGGACCGTGCGCATCGCCACGGCGATGATCAAGCGCGCGGTGCTGCTGGGGATGAAGGACGGGGAGATCCGGGCTGATGACCTGTACGGCCTGACCGATCCCGGCTTCCTGCGGCTGCTCGACGTCAAGCGCCACCCGGCGTTCGTGCTGGTCGGCGACGTGCACGCCAGGCGCCTGCATCGGCAGGCGTTCCGGGTCCGCTTCGAGCCGGGACGCGGCACCCATCGCCGCCTGGAGCTGCCGATCGACCGGCTGCAGGTCGAAAGCCGGCTGCGCGCCGCGGCGTCGGCGGAGCTTGGCACCCCGGTGGAAGACCACGAGGTGCTCATCGACGTGCCGGAGCGCAACAGCTTCGCCACGGACCTGCTGGTACAGCCGGACGACGGCACGGATCCGATCCCGTTCTCGGGAACGCACACGGTGTTCGGTCCGGACGTCGTGGCCCGCTTCGGAGCGACGTTGCGCTCGATCGCCGTGATCGGCTCCCGGCGCCCGGGTCTGGACGCCGCGTTGCGCCGGGTCGCTCCGGCGGTGATCGACGGCGGCTGAGTCCGGTCACCGAAACGGGGCGCACCGAGACAGGGCGCATCACGCGTGCCGGTCTTCAGTAATCGTCCTCCGGGTCGTAGTGCTCGGTGAACACGTGCGCCCCGCTGACACGGTCCGGGACGGCGTCCTCCACGAAGCGCATCACCTTCTGGAGGACCGACTCGGTGTGAGATCCGCTGTTGGCGACCGCGGCGAACGCCAGCACGGCCCGCCGCAGGTCGTCGTTCGCGGCGACCTCGGCGGCCGCGACCCGGAAACGGGTTGCGGCCCGCTCCTTGAGCGAGGCGATGACTCGCCGCTTTTCCTTCAGCGACGTCGTTCCCGGCAGATCGATGCGCAGGCGCAGCACGGAGACAACCATGGAATTCCTCCCGCCCGGCGTCGGTCGCGCAACGTCGGCGCCGATATGTGCCGATAAACATAGCAGATACATCCTCAACCGCGGACACTCAACCGCGGACACTCGACCACGGACAGGCTGGTTCATCGATGACGTCATACGCTGCTCGGATCTTCACCGGACGCTCCCACGCTGCCCGGATCGTGCTCGCTGCCCTGCTGCTGGGTGCCGCCGGTGCCCGCGTCGGCGTGGCGCAGGAGGGCGCCGACCCCGAAGGCGAAGGCGAAGGCGCCGGCGACGGCATGACCATCGGAGCGCTGCTCGGCATCGGCGTCGAGCACATTCCCGATGATGGCGGCGGCGGCGCGACCTGGCAGTCGTTGACCCTCGCGCCGGAGTTCACCGCGGGCAAGTTCAGCCTGGGCCTGGGAGCGCAGCTTCGCTTCCGGTTCGACGGCGGACCCGCGGGCAGCGAGTGGGTTATCCGGGAGGACGACTGGAGTCCGGACGAATCGATTGCCGGACGGTCGTTCCTGGACCTGTTCCTGCCGATCATCCGCCACGCGCGCTACGGAGGTGATGGTGAGCCCCTCGTGGTGCGCGCCGGTTCGTTCGAGGACGCCACCCTGGGAACGGGTTTTCTGCTCGGCGAGTACGCGAACACCATGCTGCTGCCGGGCCGCCGGTTGTTCGGGGTGGATCTGGACATCGACGGGGCGGTGTTCAACGTGCCGGTGGCCGGTCTGGAGGCGGTCGTGGGCCATGTGCCTGCCCGGGACGTGATGGGGGCCCGGCTCTGGGCCCGCCCGATGCATGCCCTGAACATGCCCCTGCTCTCATCGCTGCGGATCGGGGCCGTGGCGGCCGCCGACTTCGATCCGTTCCGGTACGTCCCGGATGCCGACGAAAAGGGCAGCGTCTCGGCATTCGGGTTCGACCTCGGGGTCCCGGTCGTCGCGACGCCGTCGTTCTCCGCTGCCGCCCACGGCGACGTGGTGCTGCTGGGGACCTCGGAGATCGAGTCGCGGTCGGTCGGGACGGCGGTGGGTCTCTCCGGCACGGCGGTCGGCAACCTCCGCTACGGGCTGCAGCTCCGGCTGACCGACGACCGCTTTCTGCCGGTCTACTTCGATCGCGACTATGACCGGCAGCGAGCCGACAAGTTCCGCGCGCTGCGAGCCGCGGAGCGAGCCTCGACCCAGTCCGACGCGCTGGAGGGACTGGTCCATGCCGGGTGGGCAGCGCGGGTCGGCGCCTCCCTGCTGGACCGCCGCATCGACCTGGACCTGGGACTGTCCGGACCGTTGTCCGGCGCAGGCGGCGCCCTGGCGGAGGTTCCTTACGCGCAACGGAGCGGCCTGGACGTGAAGGGGCGTGTCGGCGTGCGCGACCTTGGTTTCGACGGGATGGCGTTCGACCTGGACTACCGCAAGCGCCGGCTCGACAGTCTGGGGGATCTCACCGAGCCCGAGCACCTCTCGGTCGGTACGGCGCTCAGCTATCGGACGGGCGGTACGCTGATCATCCTGTCCTACCGCGGTTACTACGACCCCGCGGCCGACGGCCTCGTCGGAGCGCCGGCCGTGGAGAGCTGGATCGAGCTGTTCTGACGGGTCGTCCGACGCGTGATGGCCGGACCGCGTGACGGCCCGGGCTTCCGACGGCCTTTCCGCGTGCGCGGTGAATCCGACACACTCCCTGACCATGGCCCGCATCCGCGTCCTTGCAGACGATACGGCTCGGCAGATCGCCGCCGGAGAAGTCATCGATCGGCCGTACTCGATCGTCCGCGAGTTGCTCGACAACGCCATTGATGCCGGTGCCGCCAACGTGCGGGTGGAAGTCGTCAAGGGAGGATTGGAGCAGATTCGCGTCGTGGACGACGGTGCCGGCATGGACGAAGAGGATCTGCGCCTGTGCACGCTCCGCCACGCCACCTCCAAGATTGCCGACCACCGTGACCTCGCACGCGTGAGCACTCTGGGTTTTCGGGGCGAGGCGCTTGCGAGCATCGGCGCCTGCAGTGTGCTCACACTGACCTCCCGAAGGAAGGAACAGGCCTCGGCACACCGCGCGCTGGTGCGTTTCGGCCGCGCCGAGGGCGTGCGGCCGAGCGCGGGAGTCCAGGGCACCACCGCGGAGGTGAGCTCGCTGTTCTTCGAGCTTCCGGCCCGGCGCCGTTTCCTGAAGAGCCGTGGCGCGGAGACGGCGCTGTGCCGGCGCACCTTCCTGGAGAAGGCGCTTCCGCACCCGGAGGTCGCGTTCGAGTTTGCCGTCGATGGCAGACAGGTCATGAGAATGCCTGCCGGGTCGCCGCTCGAGCGGACGGCAGCGGCCGCGGGACTGAACGCGGCCGACTTCGCCTGCGTGCACGGCGGTGGCGAGGGCCTGCGAGTGGCAGCGCTGGCGGCGCGCCCGGAACGGGCCCGCCGCGACCGTGCGGGGATCCACGTCTATCTCAACCGGCGGCGGATCGCCGACTTCGGGCTCGTCCAGGCGGTCGAGTACGGGTACGGCGAGTTCCTGCCGGGTGGCCTGCACCCGGTGGCGTACCTGTTCGTCGAGATCGATCCCGAGATGGTCGATTTCAACGTGCACCCGGCCAAGCGGGAGGTGCGGCTGCGGCGTCCGGGCGAGTTGCATCGGGCGATCAGCTCGACGCTGCAGCGGGAGATCCGGAGCTGGCAGTCGCAGGTCGAGCGCGGCGCGGCTGCCGGGGAGAGCCGGTCGGCAGCGCCCTCCGCGTCGTTCCTGGCCGAGGCTCCGCCGGTCCTGCCGGCACTGGCCCGGCTTCCGCGGGCGGGCGCGGAAGCGGCGCCGCCTGACGTGCTCTCCTCCCGTCCGGAGGCGCGGACGACCCCGGGGACGGCCCCGGGGTCGTGGCGCGGGCGCGCTCCCGACCCGGACGCCGAGGTGCGCTACCTCGGTCAGGCCTTCCATCTCTTCCTGGTCGCGGAGGTGGGCGACCGCATCTACTTCGTGGACCAGCATGCCGCCCACGAGCGCGTGCTGTACGAGCAGCTTCGCGGTGGCGTGATCGAGCGGCAGAAACTGCTGGCCGGGCCATCCGTCGAGCTGTCACCCGAAGAGGACGCCGAGCTCCGCGGTTTCCTGGACGATCTCGAGCGTTGCGGGTTCCGCCTGCAGGCCCGGGGTGGCGGGCGCTACACGATCATGGAGATACCGGCTGCCGCGGCGCGTCTGCCGGCCGAACACCTGTGTCGCTTCGTGCGCCTGTGCGCGGGGACCTCGGAGGACTGGGAACGGGACGTGTACAGCGGTCTGGCCTGCCGGCTTGCGGTCAAGGACGGGGAGGTCATCGACGATCGGTCCGGCCGCGAGCTGCTGGAGCGCTCGTTCCGGATCGATCCTCAGCGGTGTCCGCACGGTCGCCCGCTGTGGTTCGAGATCAGCAGGCAGGCGCTGGCCGGTTCGGTAGGGCGTCCGTCTCCCTGAGGCGGCCGGCTCGCTGAGGCGGCAGGCCTTGAGAACCAAGTATACCAGGTTATACGAGGCTACGAGTCGTTCCGGGCGCGTCGCCGGCGCGAGAGGCGTGCGTACAGCCGGCCCAGCGGCCGGACGACCACCGCGCGCGCCAGCCGCGCCAGTCCCTTCAGGGCGCGCCGCCACCACCTGACGCGCTGCAGCCGCTGCATCCGCTCGATCGCTTCACGCAGCTCCTCCGGCCGAAGTTCCTTTCGCTGGACGTTCTCCTCCAGCTCGAGCTCCAGCGTCTCGCGCTCCGACTCCTTGTCGATCACGATCGCGTTGATGCTCTTCCACCCCAGGCGGCGGGCGCTTTCCAGCCGCCGGTTCCCGGCGATCAGTTCCGACCGGCGATTGATCAGGATCGGACAGAGCAGGCCGTGCTTGCGCAGGCTCTCCATCAGTGACGACAGGTCGCCGAGCGAATACCGGACCCGCTTGCGGATGACGATGGCATCGATCTCCACCTGCATCAGCCGGAGCCCTCTGCACGCCGGATCAGGCCCCGGTATTCGTCGCTGTCCAGCAGGTCGTCGAGCTCGGCCGCGTCATCGATGCCGAGCTCGAAGATCCACCCGGCTCCTTCCGCGTCCGCGTTGATCAGGCGGCCGGCCCCCGGTTCCCGCAACCGTTCGTTGACGGCGGTGACGACCCCGCCGACCGGCGCGTACAACTCGGTCGCTGCCTTCAGCGCGTCGATGGCGCACACCGCGGCGCCCCGTTCGATACGGGTGCCCACGTCGGGGAGCTGGACGAAAGTGATCTCGCCGAGCTCCTCCTGCGCGAAATCGGTCAGTCCCACCCGCACGCCGGACCGATGGCGTAGCGCCCAATGGTGGTCGCGCGTGTAGCGGCGTTCGTTCGAGTTCATCAGTCGAGCAACGGATTGCCGTCCGGCGGCTTCGGGTCCGGCGGCCTTGATTGTCCCGTCCCGACCGACGGTTCGTCCAGGGGTGCCTGGAATGGCGGCGGATCGACGTCGATCGTTGCCAGGGCCCTGCGCAGGTTGTTCGCCACCACGTCGCCGCGGGCGGCCACGGCGCCGGACAGCGTGTCGCGTGTCTTCGGTTCCGTACCGGTCAGGAACAGCTCGTGGATGATCGGTTCGTCCCCCGACGGCAGCAGGCCGGAGCGCGCGTCGACCGCGACCCGGATCAGTCCCGTGGCCGGCATCACGAAGTCCCGGACGGGCGAGCCGGAGTGGATTCGTTTCATGTAGTCCGCCCAGGTAGTGCCCGCGGCGCGTCCGCCCGACAGGCTCCGTCCCAGCGACTCCCCTGGTTCATCGAAACCCATCCACACCGCCGTCACGACGTCCGGGGTGAACCCCACGGTCCACGCGTCCGACCAGTTCTGCGTGGTGCCGGTCTTTCCCGCGATGGGGAAGTCGAGGCCGCCGACCCGGCCCGCCGACGCCGTCAGCGTTCCCGACCGGACGGTGCTGGTCAGCAGGTCGACCATCAGGTACGCGGCGGCCGGATCCATGATCTTCAGCCGTTCCCCCGCTGCCCGCTGACGATCACGCAGCTCCTTCTCGACCCCCAGCACGTCGTTTCCGTCCCGGTCCGTGACGAAGCGGATCGCGATCGGCTCCACCTCGCGGCCCTGGTTGGCGAAGGTGGCATAGGCTCGCGCCATCTGCAGCGGCGTCACCGTGACCACGCCCAGCCCGAGCGGGTACGTGCGCGCGAACGCCTGCTCGATTTCGAGCGGATCGGCGATCCCGAGCAGCCGGCTGGCCCGGTCTATGGCGGCATCGAAGCCGACCAGGCTCAACACGCGCAAGGATGGAATGTTTATGGAGTGCTTCAACGCCGTGCGCGTCAGCACCCGCCCCTGCCACTCGCCCAGGTAGTTTTGCGGGACGTAAGGGGTACCATCGGGATTGTAGAACACGACCGGCGCGTCCATCAGCATGGTCGCCGGCGTCACTGCTCCGGAACTGATGGCGGCCGAGTAGTACAGCGGCTTGAATGCGGACCCCGGCTGCACCTTCGACTGGACGGCGCGGTTGAATTGATTGCCACGCGCAAGGTCACGTCCGCCGACCATGGACAGGATGTGCCCGCTCGACGGATCGATCGATACCAGGGCGCCCTGCACCTCGACGCGTCGCTGCCGCACCGTCTGTTCCTCGCGGATCCGCCGGGTGAGCGCCTTGAGTTGTCCGGTGTCCCAGGTCAACGAGAGCAGGTCGAGGGCCGGGCTCAGTTCATCGCCGAACCGCGCGCGTCCGGCCATGCGGTCCGCCTGGTTTCCGACCCGCAGGCGGCCGACGTCGAAGGCGAGCGACAACAGGTCCACCACGGGCAGGAACTCGTCCTCGGCCACCGCGACCCGCGTGCCGCGCTGGGTATTGCGCAGGTCGTTCACCCGATTCAGGTGCCGCTCCATCACCTCGTTGGCGATCGCCTGATGATCCAGATCGAGCGTGGTGTGGACGATCAGGCCGTCCCGGTACAGGTCCACCTTCCCGAGCAGCAGTTCCTCCAGGCGCAGGCGAACGTACTCGCTGAAGTGCCGGGCGTAGTCGACGCGTTCGTAAAACGCGCTGCTCACGTTCGAGCGCGTGAAATCGAAGGCGTCCCAATACCGGACGAGTGATAGGTCGGCCTCTTCCTGGGTGACGTAACCCAACTCCACCATCTGCTGCAGATTGTTCGCCTGCAACTCGCGAGCGCGATTCGGATAGGTGAACGGTGAGTTGCCGCCCGGCCGGTTGAGCTGGACGACCAGCATGGACGCCTCCGCAACCGTGATGTCGCGCGCCGAGTGCCCGGTATAGAACTGTGCCGCCGCTTCGATCCCGTAGGTGCCCTCTCCGAAGTACACCAGGTTCAGGTATCGCTCGAGGATCTCGTCCTTGGTCAGCCAGCGTTCGAGCTGGATCGCGTACCACAATTCGACAAGCTTGCGGCGCAGCGTGATCTCGGACCGATCGGCAAACAGGCTGCCGGCAAGCTGCTGGGTGATGGTGCTGGCGCCTCCGCCGAAACCGCCGCGCACGGTGGTCCAGGTCGCGCGCAGTATGTCCGGTACCCGGAACCCGCGGTGCCGGTAGAAGTGCCGGTCCTCGCGGGTGAGCAGCGCGTCGATCAGATGCCGGGGCAGTTCCTCGAAGCGGATGATCTCGCGTTTCTCCACCGAGAAGAACTGCGTGATGAGCCGGTCGTTGCGGTCCAGTATCTGCGTGGGAAGAGCGGGACGGTCGGTCCCGTATATGTCGGATCCGCGGAAGTTCCGAGTGCCCGCGAAGGCAAGGCCCAATCCCGTGCCGACCCCGGCGGAAAGCAACAGCAGGGTCGCGATGAGCAGCGCTGCGGTGCGCGGGCGGATGCGCGCGCGCGGCATGCCCCGATACTACGGACCACCGCCGCGGGCCGTCAAATTCCCCGCGTCCGCGGACACGGCGCCCGGACGCACTCGGCATGACCCGCTGCCGGCTACGGTCGCGAAGTCGTGAATAGAAATGGCCGGCCCCTCATGGGGCCGGCCAACCCTTTCGGGAGTGCCGGTTACGGTATAGTAAACTGGGAGGGGAACTATAGATAACCGACACTCTCCTTATCGACACCTGCCTCTCGTACCTTAGCGGCACCGGACAAATGTCGGCAAAGATTGTCGAACAGCATAACTGCCTGCAACGACAGGTCAACCTGCCGCTCGCCGCGCCGGCCGGTCACCCGCGACGGTCGACAGGGGCGCGCCGGCCCGAGGTGAGCAGGAAACCGATTGCCCCAAGATCGACGACGATCACGGCAATCGCCGCGATGTATGCCCCGGTGCTGAACAGTGCCAGGACGAACAACGGCGCAGCCGCCAGCGTGGCCACCCACGCGATCAGGCGCGCCGCCGCGAAGGCGGTCGCGGCGAGCGCCGTTCGGAGGTCGGTTTCCTCTGCCCGGAGGTGGATTCGGCGCACGATCGTCGCGCCCACGCCGATCGCGAGCGCGGCGACCAGCAGGATGTTGTAGAGGGAGCGCATGCGGGTGGCAACCAGCCAGAGCGGCAGGACGATCGCGGCGCTCGCGGCCACCACCGCGCCGGTCAGCAGCAGTCCGACGCCGATCCGGCGGGCAGCCGCCGCGTAGGCGGCTGCTGCCGCCCGCGCCGCACGCCTCAGCGCCGCCGTGGCCTCACCTCCGTCCGCGGCTGGACCTCCGTCCCCGGCAGCGCGGCGGCGACTTCCTGCGGGATGGGCTCGCCGGCGTGCCAGAACCCGAGCGCCCGGCCGGGCGAATGCGCGCCGTGATAGTCGGATCCGCCGGTGACGAACAGGCCGAGGCGTCCGGCCAGCGTCCGTACCAGCGACGATCGTTGCGGGGACAGAGACGGGTGATACGCCTCGACGCCGGTCACCCCGGCCGCGGACACCGCGTCCAGCAGGGCCTCGAGCTCCGCGGCCGATCCTCCCTCCGGATGGGCCAGCACGCCGTGACCGCCGGAGGCCCGCAGCGCCTCGATCGCCTCGCCGAGGTGCACGGCGCGGCGCGGTACGTGGAACGGGCGTCCGGAGCCGAGCAGCCGGCGAAACGCGTCGGCGGTGTTGGTGGCGACGCCCCGCTTGACCAGCAGCGCGGCCATGTGCGGCCGGCCGACGCTGGCGCCTCCCGCCTCCGCCTGCACGTCCGCGTAGTCGATCGCGAGCCCGTGCCGGCGCATTCGCTCGACCATCGCCAGGTTGCGCTCCACGCGGCGTTGGAGGATTCGGTCCAGCAGGTCCGAGAGGTGAGAGCGGCCGGCGTCGGGATCGAACCCGAGGCCGAGCAGGTGTACCTGGCGTGTGCCGTGCCGGAGCGCCAGCTCGACTCCCGCGGTGAAGCGGATGCCGCGCCGGGCGGCGGCGCGCGCGGCATCGGCGACGCCGCTCACGGTGTCGTGGTCGGTCAGCGCCAGGGTGGTGACGCCGGCGCGGTGGGCGGCCTCGACCAGTTCCTCGGGCCGGTCGCTGCCGTCGGAGCAGCTCGAGTGCGTGTGCAGGTCGACCGACGCCGTCACCGCCATGCGCTCAGTAGCCCCGCTCCAGGTCGCAGCGGAAGCGAAGCTCCTCGCCGGCCTGGTAGCGGCGCAGGTTGTCGATGAATATCTCGCCTCGCCGTGCCAGGAGCTGCGCCGACTCCGCGGAGACGTGGGGCGTCACGTAGATCTTCGGGTGGTCCCACAGCGGGCTGTCCGCCGCCGGTGGCTCCGCGCTGGTGGCGTCGATGGCCGCCCCTGCCAGGTGGCCGCGGTCGATCGCGGCCACCAGCGCGTCCTCGTCCAGGATGCCGCCGCGCGAGACCACCACGACGTGCGCCCCCGGACGCAGGCGCCCGAGCTGCTCGGCGCCGATCATGTGCTCGGTGTCGGTCGTGCGCGGCGCGGTGATCACCAGCCAGTCGGTGCGCGCAAGCATGTCGTGCAGCCGATCGATCGGCCACACGGCGGTGACGCCGGGCGGGCAGGGGAGCGGCGCCAGGTCGACGGCGTACACCTGCATGCCGAACGCCAGGGCGCGGTGCGCGACCGCGCGGCCGATGTCGCCGAAGGCCAGGACTCCCAGGGTCGATCCGGACAGCTCCAGGATGCGACCGCGGTACTCCGCGGTCCGCCACCGCCTGGCGGCCTGGTCGTCGAACGACTCGCGGAGGTGGTGGGCGAGCGCCAGCATCATCCCCAGCGTGTACTCGGCCATCGGGATCACGTGCGTTTCGCGGGCGTTGGTCATCGCCACGCCGCTGGACGCGAACTCCGGCACCTTGCGCAGCACCGAGTCGAAACCGATGCCGATGAAGTGAAACCAGCGCAGGTTCGAGGCGCGCCGAAAGGCCTCGCGGTCGAGCTGGCCGAAGATGACGTCCAGCTCGGGCGCGATCCGGCGCTGCTCTGCGGGTGTGTGTGCGATGCTGAAGCGGGTGTCGGGGAACTCCGCTCGAAGCCGGGCCTCGAAGTCGCGGCCGAGGTCGTAGCAGACGCCGACGTGGAGCGGGCGTGCGGGTGCGTTCATCGGCGTCATGATAGCCGACGCCCGGCCGCACGCGCTCGGGGAAGCCAGCCACGGGCGGAGCGGGACGCGCCGGATGTGGGACGCTATGATCGGTCGGCATGGAGGCGCGGCGCCTCGTGGACAAGGCGGCCCTGGTCACGGGCGCCGGTTCCGGCATCGGCGCGGGTATCGCCGGCCTGTTCGCCCGGCACGGAGCCCACGTCGCGGTCGCCGATCGGGACGCGGACGCCGCGCAGCGTACCGTTCGCGCGATCGTCGCCGCCGGCGGGCGCGCCGTGGCGATCACGGCCGACATCTCCACCGGCCGCGGGGCCGAAGGGTGCGTGGACGAGGCGGTCGCCGCCCTCGGCGGACTGCAGATCGTGGTCAACTCCGCGGGCGTCACCCCGCGCTACGCTCCGGACGACTGGGACTACGAGCAGGTCTGGGACTGGGTGATGGCGGTCAACCTCAAGGGTACCTACCTGGTTTCGCGCCGCGCGGTTCAGGCGATGAGCGCCGGAGGCGCGATCGTCAACCTGTCGTCGATCTACGGGCTGGTGGGCCGGCCGATGTTCTTCGGCACCGGCGACGATCCGTATCCGCCCGGCAAGCACGGCGTCATCGGCCTGACCAGGGACATGGCGAACAACTTCGGCGCGCGCGGCATCCGCGTGAACGCGCTGTGCCCGGCGTTCGTGTACAGCCCGTTGACGCGCACGCTCACCGAGGATCCGGCCTGGCGTTCGCAGATGGAGGCGATGCAGCCGCTCGGCCGCCTGGGCACGGTCGAGGAGGTGGCGAACGCGGCGCTGTTTCTTGCGTCCGACGAGGCATCGTTCATCACCGGCGTCGCGCTGCCGGTGGACGGTGGATACACCTCGCTATGAGCGTCTGGCGCATGAGCGCACGGGGGTGAGCGCCGGCACCTTCGATCTGCTCACGCCGCACGTGGCGGTGCAGGCGATCGAGTCGGTCATCGGCGTCCACGTGGACGGTTCGCTGACCAGCTTTCCCAGCTACGTGAACCGCGTGTACGGTTTCGGGGCGGCCGACGGCCGGCAGTACGTCGCCAAGTTCTACCGACCCGGCCGCTGGACGTACGAGGCGATCGAGGAGGAGCACCGGCTGGTCGGCGAGTGCGCGGCCCTCGACCTGCCGGTCGTGGCGCCGATCGCCGACGACGACGGAGACCGGCTGCACCTGGTGGGAGCCGCCGGCCCGAACCGGGAGCAGGAGTTCCTCTTCTCCGTCTATCCGAAACGGAGCGGACGCACCTTCGACGCGGACCGGGACGAGGACTGGCTGCGCATCGGCTCGCTGGTGGGCCGGTTGCACGTGGCCGCCGCGCACGGAGCTGCCGAGCACCGGATCACCTGCACCCCGCGGTTGTCGACCTCGCGGTTCCTGGATGAGCTGGACGAGGCGGAGTTGGTGCCGCCCGACCTGGACGCCGAGTTCTACGACCTGGCCGACGCGGCCGTCGAGCGGATAGCTCCGCTGTTCGACGGCGTGGCGCTGCAGCGCCTGCACGGCGACTGCCACCGCGGCAACATCCTGGATCGGGCGGAGGAGGGGCTCCTGATCATCGACTTCGACGACATGATGGTCGGTCCCGCCGTGCAGGACCTGTGGCTGCTCCTGCCCGGCCGCGTCGCCGACAGCCGGCGGGAGCTGGGGCTGCTGCTGGAGGGATACGAAGAGTTCCAGCCCTTCGACCGGGTTTCCGTGGCGCTGATCGAGCCGCTGCGGCTCATGCGCATGATCTACTACCTGGCGTGGCAGGCGCTGCAGCGCCACGATCTGCGCTTCCGCGAGTCGTTCCCCCAGTGGGGTGGCCGCGCGTTCTGGGAGCAGGAAATCGAGGACCTGCGCACGCAACTCCAGGTGATCGAGGACGCGCTCGGCTGAGTCGATCAGCCTGCGTCCGCGATCGCGGACGTGAGGCTCGCTTCGATCCGGTCGCAGATCTCGTCGAGCTCCTCCCGGCTGGCCGTGAGCGCCGGAGCGACCGCGAACCAGCCCGGGTCGGTGCGCATGATGAGGCCGTCGCCGACCGCCCGCCGGCCGAGCGCGGCGCCGACGCGCTGATCGGTCAGTTCCACGCCGAGCAGCACGCCGCGCCCGCGCACCTCGCGCACCACCCCGGTGGCGTGCAGGCCTTCCAGGCGGGAGCGCAGGTAGGCGCCGTTGTCCCGCGCCCGCGCGAGCAGATCGTCGTCCGCGATCGTGTCGATCACGGCGATGGCGGCGGCGGCGGCCAACGGGTTGCCGGCGTAGGTATGGCCGTGCATGAAGTGGACGGCCTCGCGCTCCGAGCCCCAGAACGCATCGCCGAGACTGCGGCGGGCGGCGATGGCGCCGATCGGGATGACGCCCGACGACATGCCCTTGCCGCAGCAGATGACGTCCGGCGTGACGCCGAAGGTCTGGGCGGCGAACATGCTGCCGGTCTTGCCGAAGCCGGTGATCACTTCGTCGAAGATCAGCAGCACCGCGTGGCGGTCGCAGATCTCGCGCAGCAGTGCGAGGTACTCCTCGGTCGGGGTGATGATGCCGCCCGTGTTGCCGATCGGCTCGACGATGACGGCGGCGACCGTCTCCGGATCCTCGGCGACGATCGCGTCCTCCACGGTGGCGGCGGCGAAGCGGTTGCACTCCTCCCAGGTGGGGAAGCGGCCGCGGTAGTGGGTCGGGGGAAACACCTTCACGAAGCCGCCCATCTGCGGCTCGAACTTGCTCTTGCGCGGCCCGGTGCCGCTGGCCGCCATGGCGCCGAAGGTGCCGCCGTGGTAGCCGAGGTAGCGGCTGATCACCTTGTACTTGCCGGGGTGACCGCTCTGTTTCCAGTACTGGCGGGCGAGCTTGAGGGCCGCCTCGTTCGCTTCCGAACCGCCGGAGAAGGTCTTGATGAAGTCCAGGTCGCCGGGCGTGATCGCGCCGAGCTTCTCGATCAGCTCCAACGTGACGTCGGCCACGCCGTGCATCGGCGGGGCGAGCGTCACCCGTTCCATCTGCTCCCGCACCGCGGCGAGCACACGCGGATGGCGGTGGCCCAGGCTGGCCACGAACACCCCGCCGATCGCGTCCAGGTAGCGGGTGCCGCCGACGTCCCAGTAGTAGATGCCGTCCGCCCGCTCGATGATCAGCGGCGCGTCGGCGAAGCGCTGCATGGGCATGAAGTCGACCCATGTGTGCGCAAGCAGCTCCCGCTGCCGAGGTGAGATGCTACCCATCGCCGGCAGCGTAGCACACGGCTGCCGGCCTGCCGGATTCAGGGTGCTTGCGCCGTGCGGCGCAGCGAGGTACGTGCTACAGCAGTTTGTCGACTGACACCAGTATCGCCACGGCAGCGGCGATGGCAGTCCCCATACGGACCGTCATGCGTTCCTGAACCTTGCTGATTTCCGCTCGGAGGCCGGTCGCCGTCTGGTCCATGTGGCTGCGGAGGCCCGTGAGTTCTTCCCGGGTGGCGAGCGTCGCGACCTCGGCCCGCAACAGTCCCAGCTCGCCGCGAAGCGAAGCCAGCTCGTCCTTGGTGGCGAGCGCTGCCACGTCCTGCTTGGTGGCGAGGTTCTCGACCATGCCCTGGGCGAAGGTCGAGACGAGCGCGCGCGCCTTGTCCTCTTCGAAACCCGCCTCCTGCAACCGGGTCGCCGCCTTGAGGGTGTCGAACGCTGCCGTCACGCCGGCCATCCTATCCCCCCGGCGGCGATGGGTACACCACGGTCTGTCATGTCGCTCATGTCACAGGTAACGGGCTTGCCGGCGCTCCTGCTTCATGGCGGTGCGGCTATGTGCGCGGCGTGAGCCGCAGCGTGCTCACCGCCTGCCGTGCGGCCGTGGATCGATCGAGCGGAAGAACGTGGTAGCGTCCCGCGAGCCACTCCGCGAGCTGATCGCAGTAGTGCGGGCTGCCGGGGTGTCCCGACTGCCCCTGCGCGTCGACGGCCCAGAGGCCGGGCGGCTCGGCGCCGAAGTCGGCGATCATGCGGTAGTTCGCGCCCATCGCCGCCCCCCAATTGGGATCGAAGCCGGTGTTGCACACGGTGGTTCCGTTGCCGCGCACCGGCAGGCCGCCACGGTCGAGCAGCACGCCCAGGTCGCCGCGGTGGCTGAGCACGTGGCGCAGGTGGATCCGGTGCAGGCGGCCCCAGCGCCACTCGTTCATGTCCGCTCCCAGGCGCTCGGTGAGCTCGTCCAGCGCGGCCGCCATGGCGCAGGCGATCGCCGCTTCGCGCCGGCCGTCCGCAAACCAGCCGGCCTCGTCGGTGCTCAGGAGCGCGGTGGCAAGGCCGGCGACCGCGCCGGCTACCGGCACCACCGTGTCGCCGGGGAACCGCTCGGCCGCAACGCGCGTGCTCCAGTGACCGAAGAACACCTCGAAGATCGCCGCGCCGATGCGATCGGTCTCCATGCGGCAGTCCCACTCCGCCAACCGCTCGGCCGCCTGCCGGATACGCGGATCGGCATGCCCGGCAACGGCGTGCAGCAGGGGCGGCAGGCAGGTCGCGGCGCGCAGCGACAGGACGTCCAGGTGCATCCGCGCGCAGTCGTCGCGCGAGTGCCGCTCGGATGCTTCGAGCATCTGGCGGAGACGACGGGCGCGATAGCCGCTCGCCCAGCGGCCGGAGAGGGGCCAGGGGAAGTCCTCCGGGGCGGTGCGGTTGTTCGCCGAGGCGATCCAGCCGCGCTCCGGGTCGGCGAGTTGCGGCATGCCCTCCGGCGGGATGACCCCTTGCCACTGGTGTGTCGGATCCCAGCCGGGGCGAAAGCCACGCTCCTCGACCGCGCGAACCGGGATCTCGCCCGCGACCTGGTAGCCGATGTGGCCATCCGCATCGGCCAGCATCAGGCTCCACGTCGGCACCCGCCATCCCCTGACGGCCCGGCGCAGCCCCGCCACGCTCGTGGCGCGATCCATCGCCAGCAGCGACGTGAGCCAGCCGCAGCGGCTCGATCCGAGCCACCGCAGGGAGACCGGTCCGCCCGCGCGCGCGGACTCCGGGAGCAGTTCGTCCACGATCGGGCCGTTGCGTGAGCAGCGGATGGTCCTGGTTACCGGTTCGCCGCCACGCACCGCGATCGTCTCGGATCGCTCCCCCGCCGGTTCCCAGCGGCCGTCGTACAGGAACGCGCCGGGGTGGGCGGGATCGGTCCGCTCCACGTACAGGTCGCGTTGCGAGCAGATGTTGTTCGTGATCGCCCAGGCCACGTGCTCGTTGCGTCCGAACATCACCGCCGGCATCCCCGCGTAGGCCATGCCGGTCACGTTGAACGAGCCGCCGGAGAGGGTCACCTCGTACCAGCACGACACCGCGGCGAAGGCGATGTGCGGATCGCTCGCGACGATCGGCTTGCCCGAAGTGGATCGCGATCCGGCGATCACCCAGTTGTTGCTGCCCACACCGTCCGAGGGGTCGGCGATCGTCGCGCCGATCGGCCGCGTGCCGGCCGGTCCGGCTGGGTAGGAGCCGGGCGGCACGATGCTCTCGTCGTCCGCCTCGCCCTGCAGGAACGCGCGGTAGAGCGGGCCGTCGCCCAGGACGCGTCTGCCCAGATCGGGGATGAAGATCACCGGCAGGCGGATCGTCAGGTAGGCGCGAAACTCGCCGGCGATGGCCAGGCAGTCGACCGGCGACCATGGCTCCGGGGCGTAGCCCAGCAGATCGAACTCGATCGGCAGCCGCTCGCCGGCCGCCGCGATCGACTCGTTGACGCCGCCGGAGAACGCGGTCAGGAGCCGCCGCGTCTCCTCCGGGGTCCGTGCCCATTCGGATTCGGCGATGCGTCCGATGCCGATGGTGCGGGCGGCGACGTCCAGCTCCAGCCCGTCCGGGCCGAGCACCTCGGACAGACGCCCGTTCGCCTTGCGCCGCAGGTAGTCGAGTTGAAACAGGCGGTCCTGCGCCATGGCGTAGCCGAAGCCGAAGAACAGGTCCTCATCGGTCTCGGCCGAGATGCGGGGGATGCCCCAGCGATCGCGGTCGATCCTCACCTCCGATCCGACTGCGGCCGCCCGGCTGGTGCTTTCCCCGGGCAGTCGGCGGCGAGTCTCCGCGTCCCACCAGGAGTGGAATTCCTCCTGGGAGAGGCCGGCGGCCGCGCGGACCGCCTCCATGGACTCGCCCGCTCCAAGGCGACGCAGCAGTCGGTGGGAATCGAGGTTCATCGCGGCCTCCTGGTTGGCGTCTCCTGGTTGACGTTCGACACCGGTCACAGTCTGACGCCGCGGCGCCGGCGTCGCTATCGCCGGCCGCGGCGGATAGGATGGGAAGCGTAGCCATGGATGGAGCACAGCGGGACTGGCGGCAGCACGGCGTGCGTGTCGTCACGAGCGAGAGGCTGGATTTCAACACCCCGCAGACGCCCGGCATGACACGGGCGGCAGCGATCAACCGCGCGACAGCCGGCGCCGAGAAGCTCTGGGCCGGCACGGTGGAGATCCTGCCCGATGCCAAGACCGGCGCTCACCACCACGGAGCTCTGGAGAGCGTGATCTACGTGGTGTCGGGCCGGGCGCGCATGCGCTGGGGAGACCGCCTTGAGTTCGTGGCGGAGGCCGGGCCCGGCGACTTCATCTACGTGCCGCCCTACGTTCCGCACCAGGAGATCAACGCGAGCAGGGATCAGCCCCTGACCTGCGTCCTGGTGCGGAGCGATCAGGAGCCGGTCGTCGTGAACCTGGACATCCCGGCGGTCGAAGAGCCGGAAGAGGTGCGCTGGGTCGATCCCATTCACCGTGAGTGATGTAGCGGCGCGTCATCTCAGGCCCCCGGGGAGATGGTCCGGAGCGCCGGACCTGCCGCGTTAGCGGCAGGTCCGACAGACTCCGGGGCGGGGTCAGTTGAGCGGGAGCGGTCTCAGACCGGGGTTCGCCAGATAGTACTCGTTGGTCTTTTCTATGTAGATGCCTCCTCCCATCTTGTGGAACTCGGCGTATATCTCCCTGCCGCGGGCGATCTTCTCCTCGACGTCCATGTCCCTGTCCATCAGCACGCCATCGAAGAACTCGCTGGTGATGAAGGCAAAGGAGTCCGCGACCTTCTGCTGCTCCTCCGGGGTGTAGACGAAGCGCGCGAACACGTACGGCTCGATGGTGCTGTTCTGCGCGTTCAGGGCGTCGAACAGGTCGTTGATCGCATTGCCCGCGAACGTCAGCCCGGCCCGCTCATACTTGCGGTCGTAGTTTCCGAGCAGCCACCGGTGCTCGAAGCCCATGAGCTGGTACGGCTCCTGGATGGTGTCGGTCATTTCGGATTCCGGAATATGGAGACTCATGTCGCCGCCGTCCGTCTGATCGATCTCGAAGGTAAGGCCCTGGATCCCGTAGCGTGCCAGGTTGTAGTTCGCCTCATCCTTGGACATCCAGTTGATGAACTGCAGGTACTTCTCGACCTGCTCCTGCGAGTTCCGCTTGGTGAGGAACAGTCCCCTGAATCCGGCGCTCCAGATAGGCTGTTTCTTCGAAGCCGCACCGTAGACCAGGATCTTGGTTTCGTTGGCCGGATCTGCGTTGATCCATTCCTTGTAGGTCGGGTTGCCTCCGTACCAGCCCTGGCCGTCTCTCCCCAGGATAGTGCCGTTGATGAAACCCCTGTCCCGCTCCGTTCCGGCCGGCTCGGCGAGGCTGTGCCAGTAGTATCCCTTCTTCAGGAACTTGTCGAACAGCCTGACCGAGTCCTCGTAGTACTCGGAATCGACCCAATCCTTCCAGATCCCCTCCTCCTGGTCAAAATAGTTCACGTACCCCTGGGGGTTCCAGTTGGACATGGAGATATTGTCTTCGAAGGCGCCCAGGAAGGTCTTGAAGGTGTGGTACCACATGATGCCCATGCCGTCGGGCACTTCGCGGTTGAACGCCTCTCCCAACTGCTCCAGGTGATCGAACGTCAGGTCGAACCTTCCCTCCGGCAGCGGCGGCAGCTCGACTCCCAACCTGTCGATCAGGTCCTGGTTGAACAGGTACACCAGCCCGCGCATGCGGACCAGGTGGGGAAGGCCGGCAAGGTTGCCGTCCTTGTCGCTGAACGTCTCCAGCAGCAGTGGATTGTAGTCGTTCACCAACTCCAGGTAGTCCGGCGCATGCTCTTCCACGAGACCTTCCACCGGGATCCACATCGGCGCCCACTCGGTGGCGCCGCCCATTTCACCCGTGCCCTGGACGATGTGGATCGGGTCGCCGCCGGCGGCGGACAACTGGATCAACTGATTGACGGCCATGCCCGCTTGGCTCAGGTCGGTCACGTCGATCGTGAATCCCAGCTCGGCCGCCATCTTCTCGTCGAGCGCCGCCTTGACCGCATCGTAATGCTTGAGCTCGCCGCGCTCTATGGCTTGTGGTGCGGGGCCTATGATCACGTATTCGTAGTGCGGCACCATGCCTTCCCCGCCTTCTTCGCTCTCTGCCGTTGCGAACAGCAGGGAGGTGGCGAAACCGGCCAGCAGCACCGCTATCGTTGCCCTCTTGATCATTCGTTCAACTCCTTGTCACCGATGCTCGGCATCGATGCACGTCGATTCGATCTGTTTTCGAGGATCTTCCACTACGACTCCCTCCCCCCTCCCTCAAGCTTTCATGTGCATGCCCTTCACCCCTGTGTACGGATGTCCGTAACGAGTCCGCAGCATCCCTGGGTCACCCCTTCACGGCGCCGATGATGATCCCCTTCGCAAAGTGCTTCTGCAGGAACGGATACAGGAGCAGGATGGGAACGGTTGCGATGAACAGGGCCGCCATCTTGAATCCCTCGGACGGCGCCTCCGACATGTCGACGCTCCTCCCCAGTTGCTCGGCGAAGTCGCCGCTGTACACCTCGATCATGCTCTGCAACAGGCGCATGACCACCATCTTCTTGCGGGACGGCACGAACAGCACGGCTTCCATGTACGTGTTCCAGAACATCACCGCGCTGAACAGCGCGATGGTCGCCATGATCGGCAGGGCCAGGGGCATGACGATGCGTATGAGTATCTGGAACGTGCTGGCGCCATCGAGCTTCGCGGACTCCTCGATCGCCTCCGGGAGCGCCATGATGAAGTAGTTCTTGATGAGCAGGTAGTTGAAGACGGCGGCGGTGGGTATGATCAGCGCCCAGTAGGTGTTGATGAGGCCCATGCGCTGCAATACGAAGAACTTCGGTATCAGGCCGCCGGCGAAGAAGCCGGAGAGGTAGAGGAAGATCAACACCAGCTTTCTGCCGGGGACGTCCCGCTTGGAGAACGCATATCCGGTCATCGTGCTCAGGAACACCGTGACGCTCGTGCCCATCACGGTGAGGACCAGCGTGTTGGTCAATGCCCGCCGGAACAGCGTGGCGTCCACCAGAAGCGAGCGATAGGCCGCGAACGTCACGTCGTTCGGTATCAGCCGCGCTCCTTCGAGGTAGAAGGCCTGCGAGGTCGTGATCGACACGGAGATCACGTACAGGAAGGGCATGACGCAGGTCAGCGACAGCAGGATGATCGCGCCGTTGGACACGATGGAGAAGAGCTTGTCGGACGCGGTCTCCCTCACCACAGCACCTCATACCCGATCTTGCTGACGAGGTAGTTCGCGAACAGCGACAGGACGATCCCGAACATCGTCTGGAACAGGCCCATGGCGGTCGCCATTCCGTAGTTTCCCCTGAGCAGGCCCCAATCGTATATCCAGGTCTCGAAGACCTCGACGTTGGGCATGTTGCGGCCGAGCAGCAGGATCTGCGTGAGGTTCTCCATGAAGACCGTCGTGATCGCGAACACGAACGAGATCGCGATCACCGGGAAGATGGCAGGGACCGAGATGTGCCACATCTGCGTGAGCTTGCCGGCGCCGTCGACGATCGCATTCTCATAGAGACCGGGGTCGACGGCGGACAGTGCGGCAAGGTAGATGATCGTGCTCCAGCCCATGGTCTTCCATATGCCGCTGCCGATGAGGACGACGCGGATCCACTCCCGCTTCCAGGTGATGTCCTCGTAGGGCAGGCCGACGGCGCCGAACAGACGGCTCAGAACCCCGGAGTGCTCGTTGAAGATCATGTAGAGCAGGGTCGCTATGATCACCCAGTTGAGAAAGTGGGGAAGGTAGAGCACCGACTGGGATGCGTTCTTCAGCGCCTTGCTGCGGATGTCGTTGAGCAGCAGCGCCAGGAGTATGACGACCGGGAACCCGAACAGGAGGCGAAGGAAGGTTATCTCCACCGTGTTCCGTATCAGGCGGAAGAACCGTGGCATGCCGAACAGCACCCGGAAGTACTCCCAGCCGATGGAGGGGCTGTTCAAACCGTCCTGGAAATTGAAATCGAGCCAGGCTATCTTCAGCCCGTAGGTGGTGAACAGGTTGAAGACGATGACGGTGAGAATCGCGGGCAGATACATCAGATAGATCTGCCTGTTCATGAGCATTCTGTGGCGCGTGGACCGGTCGATGTGAAAGAGTCCGAGTGCCCCGTTCCGGTTGCCGCGCAGGCGCCGGGGGCGAGCGTTCTTCGCCGTCGGATTCAGCGTTCGCATACGGGCGATGTCCATCCGGCGTGAGACGCGGCCGGTGAGCCGATCATGGCCGGGTGGGTGTGGGTCGATCCGATGATCGCGGACGCCGACCCGCTCGGGTCAGGGCGATCGACTCTCGGCATTCTGCTCCTCCTCGCGGAACGCGTCGGCCTCGGATCTGCGTTCATTCTCCATGGATGGGCCCCATCCGGCAAGACCCCGCCCGGGAGCCGGGGAGCCGGGGATCCGTCAAGCTCGGCGGCGCCGACGGAGTGAGCCAAGCGAACCTCACTCGAAGAGTGACAAGACTCCGCCAGCCGGCTACGGTGGCGGCACGAAATCTGGCGGCTGGGGTTCATCATGAAGCTCTACAGGGCGAAGGAAGCGCCGAGCCTGAAAGAGACCGGTATCAACTACATCCGCCGCGACATTCCGGATCTCGTACTTCCCCAATACCGGGGAGAGTCCTGCGAAGATCTGGTGCCGGACACCCTCGACATCCAGGAACGAGCCCTCCTGGGGATCAACGGGATGACCTCTCCCACGGATCCGGAGCTCGACTACGAGGTGTACTGGCTGGTCTCGTTCTACCGCAACCCGCCCATGATGTTTCACCAGATCCATGACCATGTGCAGTCCAAGTTCCTGGAGAGCGTTCCGCTGCTGCGAACCATCACCGGATCCGACCATAACAGCCACGTGGACCGGCGGTGGTTCGAGGTGCTCCTGCACTGGCAGGGGCCCGACGGCTGTTACTACGAACCGGTCGATCCCAAGCGGCCCTGGAGCGACACCACGTTCTTCGACTTCTACCCGACCACCGATCTGGGTCACTACGCCATTCCCATCGTCTGTTCCGTGCGCATGGCCGCGGCGGCGCTGATGCACGAGCTGACCGGCGACGAAGGCTGGAAGGAATCCTCCCTGCGCGCGGTGCACGGGCTGCTGAAGCGGTGTCTCCCCTGTGAAGATCACCTCTACCTCCCGGACATCGTCTTCGGGCCGGACACCCCCGTCGACGTGCACGCGCCCAAGATCGTGGCCACGCCGAACGTGGACGTCAGCTCCAGCCCCGTGGTGGACAATGCTCAGCTCGCATGCAACGAGGGGTGGATCGGTCAGGCTCTGGTGCAGGTGTACCGCATGCTTGGCTGCGAAGAGGCTCTCGACGCGGCGGGGAAGCTGCTCCGGGGCTCCGCGTTGCACAGCGTCGCCTTCGATGCCGACACCGCCGAGTTCATCAATTCTCCGCACTTCCACGGCCACACCCGCGTGCTGCTGGGGATGACCGAATACGCGACGGAGACCGGCGACGCGGAGTTCTGGGACTTCATCGGGCGCGGATACGCCTGGGGCAAGACATACGGCGAGCCTCTGGTCGGCTTCTTCCCCGAATGGGTCAGGGCGAGCAAGCGCTGCACCTGCGAGCTCTGCGGACTGGCCGAGATGATCGCCCTTGCCGTCAAGATCAGTCAGGCCGGGCGGGAAGACCTGTGGGACGACGCCGACCGCTGGATCCGCAACCACTTTGCCGAGGGTCAACTCACCGAGATCTCCTGGATCCAGCGGAGGATCGAGCGCCGTCCCGGCATCCCGGCGCAGCCGCCGGAGACCGAATCTCCGGACGCCGTGCACAAGGTGGCCGAGAGACACGTCGGGGCGTTCGGCGGTTGGCTCTCGGGCAACGAGTGGGGCAACAACGTCATGCACTGCTGCACGGCCAACGCGACCCGCGCCCTCTACTACATCTGGAACGGCACGTGTGACTATCGGGACGATGTGCTGAGGGTGAACCTGCTGCTGAACCGCTCTTCCCCGTGGGCCGACATCGACAGCCACATCCCCTACCGGGGGCAGGTCGACGTGAAGGTGAAGCGCCCGCTCGACCGCTGCGCGGTGAGGATCCCCGCAGGGACGAGACCGGAGGACGCGGTGTACGCGGTCGACGGACAACGGCGCAACGCCCGGTGGGACGGACGCTATTGCGCCGCCGGTCCGGTCAAGCCGGGCCAGACGGTCTCGGTGTGCTTTCCACTGCGTGCCAGAGACGAGCTCGCCTACATCGAGAAGGTCCCGCACACCTACACCCTGAAGGGGACAACGGCAATCGACGTGGACCCGCCGGGAAGGGACGGAGCGATCTATCGCCGGGAGCGCTACCGGCCGGACGAGACGCGCTGGAAGAAGGTCACCCGGTTCGTTCCGGAACGGGAATTCAGGTGGTGAGGAACGTGCCTGACCCGTGGCGCCGTATCGTTCGCGCGGCGGATTGCTTGAGGGTGACGGCTCCCACTACGATGCGGACATGGGCGAACCACGGCTGACTCGACTGAGCGAACACCTGTATCTCTTCGCAGACATTTGTAACACGTACATTATTGTAGACGACGGCAGGGTACTGGTGATCGATGCCGGCTCCGGCGCGGTCGCCGGGGCTCTGGCCGAGACGGGAGCGGCGGACGTGGAGTGGGTGCTGCACACCCACCACCACCGGGACCAGTGTGCGGGAACGCCGGCCTTGGCTGCCGCAGGCGCGAGCGTCGCGGTGCCGGAGCATGAGCGCCACCTGTTCGCGGAGGCCGAGCTGTTCTGGCGGACTCGCCGGGTGTATGACAATTACGACGACCGCAACACCTTCTTCACGGCAGCGCGCGACATCCCCGTCGATGCCGTGCTGGAGGACTACGAGACCTTCACGTGGCGCGGCTATTGCTTCGAGATCATTCCGGCAAAGGGGCACACGCGCGGCTCCTCGATGCTCATCGCCACGATCGACGGGCAGCGGGTGGCATTCACGGGCGACCTGATGAGCGCCGGCGGCACGCTGTACCAGCTCCATGCGATGGAGTACGCCTACGGCGGGATGGAGGGGATCGGCTTCACGATCGAGTCGATCGACGCGCTCGCCCGGCTGAACGTGCACGTCGCCTATCCTTCGCACGGGGATGCGATCACGGACGTCGCCGGCGACATCGCGCGCCTGCGCCGCCGGCTTGCCGACTGCGTCGCGCTCGGCAACGGCCTGCGCATTGCCGGCTCGCGCGAGGATCTGCCGTCCTCGCACTTCCTGCCGGACGCCAGGATGCAGCCGCTGTCCCGCCACCTGCTGTGGGGCGGGCCGTGGACGTGCAGCAACTTCTACGTGGTGCTGAGCGATTCCGGCAAGGCGATGTTCGTGGACTACGGCCACTCGCTGGCAACCCACATGCACACCAACTCCGAGCACCACGGCCAGGAGTCGCTGCGCTTCGTCGCCCACCACCTGGAGGAACTGCGCGACGACTACGGCGTGACCGAGCTCGACCTGGTGGTGCCCACCCACATCCACGACGACCACACGTGCGGCATTCCCTACCTGCAGCGCCACCACGGCACCCGCTGCTGGGCGCTGGGCGAGGTCGCGCAGGTACTGGAGGACCCGGCCGCGTGGGCCAGCACGCCGTGCACGTACCCGCGGCCGATCCGCATCGACCGCCACCTGCACGACGGCGAGTGCTTCGCGTGGGAGGAGTACCGCTTCGACATCCATTTCGCGCCCGGCCAGACCGAGTTCCATTCCGTCTACGCCGGCCTGATCGACGGCCGGAGGGTCGCCTTCACGGGTGACAACTTCTTCCTCTCGAACGAGCTGCGCGCCGGGGAGACGATCAGGAAACCGATCCAGACGACGGTCCTGCGCAACAGCTTCCAGCTCGGCATGCACCGGCGCTGCGCGGACGTCATGCGCCGCGTCGACCCGGAGCTGATCTGCCCCGGCCACGGCGGCGTGATCGACTGCTCGAAGCAGCAGCTCGACGAGTACGCCGACTTCATCGCCCGCAAAGAGCGGGCGTTCCGCAACCTGGTGGCCGAGCCGGCCGATCACTACGTCGACCTGTTCTGGGCGCGGTTGCTGCCGTACCTGGCCACCGTGGAACCGGACGGGTCGGTCACCTACCGGCTCCTGCTGCGCAACAACCTGGAGCGGGACGCGACCTACACCGCGGAGCTCGACGTGCCGCCGGGCTGGCGCGCCGGCGCCGCGGCTTCGGTGCGGTTGCGCGCGGGCGAGCGGGGGGAGGTCGCGCTGCAGGCCACGGCTCCGGCCGGCGGCGATGGCATCCGCCGGCTGGTGACCGCGCGGATCGACGTCGACGGCGAGTCGCACGGCGCCATCGCCGAGGCGCTGGTCACGGTCGGCTGCTGACCGGACCCGGCGGAGTACACCGATGAACGTCCTGTTCTTTCACCTGATGCCGTACGCGGAGCTTCCCGACGACTTCCGCGAGTCGCATCCGTCGATCTGGGTGGACATCGACTCGCGGCTGTACGACCCCGAGCGCGGCGGCGCCATGTACCGCGACTACCTCGACGAACTGGAGGAGGCGGCGGCACTCGGCTTCGACGGGGTCTGCGTCAACGAGCACCACTCCAACGGCTACGGGATGATGCCGTCGCCCAACCTGATGGCGTCGGTGCTGGCGCGCAACACGACACGCGGGGCGGTGTGTGTGATGGGCAACGCACCGGCGCTGTACGACCCGCCGCTGCGGGTCGCCGAGGAAATGGCGATGCTGGACTGCATCTCCGGCGGGCGGCTGATCGCCGGGCTGCCGCTCGGCACGCCCATGGACACCTGTTACGCCTACGGGCGCAACCCCAGCACGCTGCGCGACACGTACGTCGAGGCGTCCGACCTGGTGGTGCGGGCGTGGCAGGAACGGGAGCCGTTCGCGTTCGCCGGGCGCTTCTTCCAGCACCGCTACGTCAACATCTGGCCGCGGCCGATCCAGCGCCCGCGCCCGCCGATCTGGATCCCCGGCGGCGGCTCGCCGGACACGTGGCGTATGTGTGGGCACCACGGCTACGTGTACGCGGCCCTGTCCTACTTCGGCTACCACACCGCCCGCGGGGTGCTGAAGGGCTACTGGGCGGAGCTCGAGCGCCAGGGACGGGAGCCCAACCCGTTCCAGGCCGGCTACCTGCAGCTCGTCGGCGTGGCGGAGACGCAGCGCGAGGCGCTCGAGCTCTACCGCGAGCCGGCCGAGTACTTCTACACCAACTGCCTGCACACCAACCCGCGCTTCGCGGTGCCGCCCGGCTACGCGACCGAGGAGTCGGTCCGCTTCCGCGCCCGGCAGGCCAACCCGGGCAACCCGGTGGCGCAGTTCACCACCGCGCCCACCTACGACCAGATCCTGGAACGCGGCTACCTGATCGTGGGCACCCCGGACGAGGTGGCCGAGCGCCTCCGCGACATCGCCGTGGACCTGAACATCGCCCAGCTCATGCTGCTCCTGCACTTCGGCAACATGGACCGCGGCCTGACCCGCCACAACACGACACTGTTCGCCGAGCGGGTGCTGCCGCAACTCCGCGACCTGTTCACCGACCGGTGGGAGGACCACTGGTGGCCGGAGGCGGCGCGTCGGACTCCGGTGGACGACACGCGGGAGGACGGCTCGTGAGCGAGCCGCGGGAACGGACGGTGCGGGTCGCCGGTGTGGCCTGCCGCGTGTGGGAGCAGGGGACGGGCGAGCCGGTCGCGTTCCTGGCCGGCGTGGGCGGCCTGCCGCGCTGGACACCGTTCCTGGAGCGGCTGGCGCGCACGCGGCGCGTGATCGCGCCGAGCCTGCCCGGTTTCCCGGGCGCGGACGCGATCGGCCAGCTCGACGACCACCTCGACTGGCTGCTGGCGACCCATGACCTGCTGGCCGCGGCCGGAGCCGCCGGAGCCGACCTGATCGGCGTCTCCGTGGGCGCCGCGCTGGCCGCCGACGTGGCCTGCGTGTGGCCGGCGTCGGTGCGCCGGCTGGTGCTGGCGTCGCCGCTGGGCCTGTTCGACGCCGACGATCCCACGGCCGACCTGTTCGCGCAGGGGCCGGGCGATCTGGGTCCGCTGCTGTGCCGCGACGCGGCCACATGGGACGCTCACGTGGCGCTGCCGGAGTCGGCCGATCGGGTGGAGTGGACGGTCGTGCAGGTGCGCGCCCAGGAGGCGGCGGCGCGCCTGCTCTGGCCGGTGGGCGACACGCGGCTCTCGCGACGGCTGCATCGGCTGGACCGGCCGGCGCTGCTGCTGTTCGGCGGCGCGGACCGCGTGCTGCCCGCAGGGTACCGCGGGCTCTGGGCCCGCGCACTGCCGGACGCCGTGCTGCAGGTGATCGAGGGCGCCGGTCACCAGGTCGATCTCGATGCGCCGGAGGAGTCGTCCGCGGCCATCGATGCGTTCCTGGAGTGAGCGGAGCGAACCTCACTCGAAAGAGTGACCGGTCCCGGCACCTGCGACTACACTCGGGACCGGGAGGACGCAGCGCTGATCAGCGAGTTCATGGAACCGCGGCCGCACGCGAAGGCACGCGCGGCGCTGATCGTCGTCGCCTCGGTGGCTGCCATCGCGGCTGCGCTCCTCGGGTTTCACGTTCGCGTTGCGCCGGAAGACGCCAAGCCGGACTTCGGAGACCAGAGAGTCGACACCCAGGTGTACGTCGTCGGTGACGAGGTCCAACTGAAGTTGCCGGCGGCGAAGCGGGCCAACGGACCGCTGGTCTATGCGCTGTATCCGAAGGTCCCGGGCCTCACGCTGACCAGGACCACGTTGAGAGGCATTCCAGCAGAGCCAGGCGCGTACTCGATGGTGTACACGGTGGCCGACTCGGATGGCGACACCACCGGGGCCGACAGGGACTGGTTGACGTTTACGATACTCGTGGAGTCGACGCGCTCAGGATGGAGCGTCGAGGAGCTCGGCGAGGATGTCAACGCGTTCGACGATCGTGGTACCGCGCTGTGCAAGGCCGCCAAGTACGCTGGGCATGCCGAAGTGAAGATGCTGTTGGAACGTGGCGCCGATCCGAATCTCCATCGTGAAGACAGGCACGACACCCATCCGATCTCCTGCGCCCTGGCGAGCCGGAAGCCGGTGGCCGACATCCGTTTGATCATGGAGGCGCTCGCCGATGGCGGAGCGGTCGTCCCGAGTGCCGGTGTCTTTTTCGAGAATCCATCAGGTCTGGAACCGGAAGAATTCATGTTCCTCCTGAGCCCGTTCTTCGAGGCGAGGCGGGGTGGGGTGAGCGTCATCGGATCCGCGCGGGAGAGGGAGTGATGCGGCGGCTGGACGTGCTCTTCATGCCGCATCCCGCCGGGATCGACCCGTCCTGGGCCGAGGATGTCGTGGCGGCCATCTCCGGCAGTCACGAGTTGCGGGTGTTCGACGCCGAGCGCGAGGCCGGCCCCCAGTTCGCGGGCGTGGAGGTGATCGTCGACCTGGGCGGCAACATCGGCGGCGATCTGGTGGACGCCGCGGCGAACGCAGGGGTCAGGTTCATCCAGGCGCAGACGAACGGCCTGGACCACGTCGAGGTGGACCGGATCATCGACGCCGGCATGCTGCTGTGCCACTGCCCGGGCCATCTGAGCAGCGTCGCCTTGGCGGACCGCGCCATGCTGTTCCTGCTCATGCTCGCGCACCGCTACGAGGAAGGCCGGCGCACCTTCATGCGGGGCGAGCTCTACTCCCCGAACGGGCTGGAGCCGGAAGGACTCAGCCTGGCGATCGTCGGCTTCGGCAACAGCGGACAGTTGCTGGCCCGCCGCGCCAGGGCGTTCGGGATGCGGATCCTGGCGATCGACGTGCGGCCGATCGAGCAGGCGGTGCTCGACGAGTTGCAGCCGGAGGTCCTGGGCGGTCCCGAGGACCTGGACCGCGTGCTCGCGCAGTGCGACTTCCTCTCTGTCCACCTGCACCTGACGGACCGGACCACGCACATCATCGACCGGCGGCGAATCGCGCTGATGAAGCCGACCGCGTGCGTCATCAACGTCGCCCGCGGCGAACTGATCGACGAGGACGCGCTCTACGAGGCGCTGCTCGCAGGGCGGCTCGGCGGGGCCGGGCTCGACGTGTTCGCCCACGAACCGGCCGATCCGGAGCACCCGGTGTTCCAACTCCCGAACGTCTGCGTCAGTCCGCACACCGCCGGCGGCACCGACGGCACGTCACGCAAGCGGGCCCGCTTCGCGCTGGAGAACCTGAACCGCTATGCCCGTGGAGAGGAGCCCCAGGCGGTCGTGGAGAGGCAGCGCTAACCCATGCGGTGCTGATCCATGCGTTCGTTCAACACCGCCGGCCCCGTCAATCCGACCGATCACTACCTCATCGCGCCGCTGTCGAGGATCGACATGGACCAGGTGCTCGGCCTGGTGAGCGACAAGAAGTACTTCGTGCTGCACGCGCCGCGGCAGACGGGGAAGACGTCGGCACTGCTGGCGCTGGCCGACGTGCTGAACGGGCGAGGCTACGGGTGCGTGTACGTTACGGTCGAGACGGCCCGCACCGCCCGCGACGACGTGGAGCGGGCGATGCGCGTGGTGCTCGCGACCCTGGCGAGAGCGGCCGATGCGGCGCTGGGCGACCGGTTCCTGCGCGACGTGTGGGCGGACATCCTCGCCGAATTCGGGCCGGATTTGGCGCTGAGCGTAGCGCTGGAGCGCTGGGCGGAAGCGTCGCCGGGGCCGCTGGTGCTGCTGATCGACGAGATCGACACGCTGACAGGCGATTCGCTGCTGTCAGCGCTTCAGCAGATCCGCGCCGGCTACCCGGGCCGCCCCGAGCGCTTTCCGCACAGCGTGGTCCTGTGCGGCATGCGCGACCCGCGCGACTACCGCATGGGCGCCGCGGGCAGCCCGTTCAACATCGCCGCTGCGTCGCTGCGCCTGGGTGACTTCTCACGCGAGCAGACGCTGGCGTTGCTGGGCCAGCACACCGAAGAGACCGGCCAGGCGTTCGCCCCCGAGGCACTGGATGCGGTGTGGACGCAGACCCGCGGCCAACCGTGGCTGGTGAACGCGCTGGCGTACGGCGCCTGCTTCGCGAACAAGACGCTGCGCGAAGACCGTTCGCGCGCGGTGACCGCGGACGACATCGCCGCGGTCCGAGAGGACCTCATCGTGAACCGGGTGACGCACCTGGACTACCTGGCCGACAAGCTGCGCGAGGACCGCGTCCGGCGGGTGATCGAGCCGATGCTGAGCGGCACGCACCGGTACGCCTTCACGGACCGCGACGTCTCGTACGCGCGCGACCTCGGGCTCGTTGCCTGCGATGCGCCGTTGCGGGTAGCCAACCCGATCTACGCCGAGGTGCTGCCGCGCGATCTCGCGTGGGTGGCGCAGGAAACGCTGGAGCTGTCACCGCCCCGGTACGTGCGCGCTGACGGCAGCCTGGACGCGGCGTTGCTGATGGAGGAGTTCCAGGGATTCTTCCGCCGCCACTCCGAGCACTGGCAGAACCGTTTCGCCTACGAGGAAGCGTGGCCGCAGTTGCTTCTGCAGGCGTACCTGCAGCGCGTGGTGAACGGCGGCGGGCGCATCGAGCGGGAGTACGCGCTGGGTCGCGGGCGGGTAGACCTTCTGATCGTGTGGCCGCTGGCGGACCGGGCGCAGGAGTTCGTCGTGGAGTGCAAGGTGGTGCGCGAGCGCGACGGGCTGGGGCGCGTCGTGGACGAGGGCGTGGAGCAGACGGCGGCGTACGTGGACCGTTGCGCGGCCGAGGCGGGGCACCTGGTCGTCATCGACCGGCGGGAGCACCGGAGCTGGGAAGAGAAGATATTCCACGTCCGTCGCAGCGCGGCCCATCCGCGACACGGCGGCGGCTCGGTACCGGTCGACGTGTGGGGCATGTGACGGGCGTGCCGCGCGCCGGTTGCCACCTTCAGGGTGTAGTCGCTGGCACGGGTCAACCAGACAGATAGGCGAGCATGGTCGGCACGTATCGTGTCTCGTGGCAGAGGGACGGTCCCACGCCGCGCGCCGTGGAGGCGCCCGGAGTGCCGAGCGCCAGCGGCTCGGCGGCGCGCCGCTCGCCTCCCAGCGTGTCCAGGCCGTGGCGGACGATGTCTTCGAGCTCGGGATCGGGCCGCAGGGAGAGGGCGTAGACCAGCCCCTCGATGACCTGCTGGGTGTGGGCCGGCCCGCTGTCGCCGCGCGAAGGACTGGAGGTGTACCTGAAGTGGCGCTCCTGCCGGTCGTAGGTATGCTCGACCAGCCAGCGGGCGCCGTCCAGGATCGCGGTCGCGACCCGCTGGTCGCCGGTCAGCTCGTGGTAGCGCCGCAGCGCCGACAGGCAGACGCCCACCATGAAGCTGGCCTCGCCGCGGGTCCGCGGGGGACCTGAGAAGCAGTGTCCCTCGCCGAGCAGGCGCTCCCAGCCGCCGCCCGGCGTACGCCGTTCCAGCAGCCGCTCTGCGACCAGGTGCGCGGCGTTCATGAAGCGCGGGTCGTCGCTCCAGCGGGCCAGGGCGCACAGGTGGATGAGGTGCCAGCCGGCGTCCCGGAGCTGCCCGTAGTCGTAGGCGTCCAGCCCCTGCCGGTCGGCCACGACGCTGCCGCCGATGACCCCGTGGGTGCGTCCGGCCAGCATCCATTCGCCGATGCGGTCGAGCGTCTCCCGCACGCTCTCGTCGCCGGTGAGCAGGTAGTGGAGCACCGGCCCCTCCACCCACGAGTGGGAGTAGAACATGCAGGAGCAGGCGACCTTGCTGCGGAAGTAGGCCGGCAGGTAGCCGCCGGCGTGGCCGGGCATGTGGCCGTACTGGCCGCCGACCTGGGCCGGGTCCGACGAGTGGTTGCAGGTGTCGACGTCGACCAGGTGGCGCGCCGCCTCCGCCGCCAGCACCGCCCACTCGGCCCGGCCGCCGCGCAGGAACTCCTGGTAGTGGGCGAAGGCCGGGTCGTACTCGTTGTTGCCCCATGACCAGCCGCTCTCCCCGTACCAGTCGCCGAAGTTCAGGAACCCGTACTGCCGGAGGTTCTCCCGTTCCCGCAGCCACTCGTCATACGCCTGGTCGACGGTCCGTTCGTAGCGGGGATGGGGCGAGGTCGACTTGGCCCGGATGGGACTCAGGACGCCGGTCCCGTTCAGCCAGTCGATCGCCGGGCGCACCAGCGCCGGCTGCTCACACCAGGCGGCGATGCGCTCGGCTTCTTCCGGGGTGCCGGGGAGGCTGACGGCGACCTCGCCGGTGAGCGCCTGTCCGGCCTTGAGGAGATAGCCGCGGCTCGTGCGCCAGAAGAGGAGCTGGTGCCGGCTCTCGGCGTCTGCCGGATCGGGCGCGTCGGCGCCGGGTTGCCCGGCCGTGGGCTCCGGCGTCAGCGCGGGCAGCAGCTCCACCGCTGCGCCGTCCCCGTCGACCCGCAGCCCCGTGGGGCAGGTCTGCCAGAACCGGCGCACCGCCAGCCCGACCAGTCCGTCCTCCGTCTCCAGCAGGAGCCGGCCCGAGAACCGGCCCTCCGCAGCCTCGGCGGGGCCGTCGCAGGCCTCGGCATTGCATACCTTGTAAACTTGGTATCCGCGGTCGTCGGCCTGAACCAGCCGCCAGTGGCCGTTCGCGGCCAGCTCGTGGCGGCTTCCATCCGCGACCAGCGCCCGCGTGCCGGGGATCGCGACGCGGGCGATGGCCGATGAGATCTCCAGCAGCGTGTTCTCTTCCCCCGGACCGCTGCCGACACAGGCGGCCACGTCGGCGGCCGTGGCCGTCGCGTCCGTGCGGCCGGCTTCGGTGATGCCGCGCGATGCGGCGCCGGACTCCACCGGCACCGGCGTCTCGCGCGGGTCGCCGGCGGCCGGCCCCAGCGCCGGGCTCACGACCTCCAGCCGGTGCTGGATGCGCAGGTGGCGCTGCGCGCGGTACCGGTGGATGCGGACGATGCTCCTGATGTGCGGGGTTCCGTCGCGGTCGCAGTGATCGACGTGGTAGCGGAGCACGGTCCGTTCGGGGCCGGCTTCCTCCTGGACGGCGGCCGCGCTGCGGGGAATCAGCGCGGCGCCGTTGGCCAGCCGAATCTCCACCGTCGAGGGGGGCGGGGTCGAGGAAGGCGGGGCCGAGGCATGCGGGACGCGGGCACCGGCTTCGCGGTTCGCGAGCACGGAGGGAAACGCCGGCCGCCCGGGGTCGATTCCGATGCGCAGACGATCCGCTTCCAGGAGGGCGCGATCGCCTTCGTATACGCCCGTGCCGGGGCCGGCCTCGGCTGTCACGTGCACGAACCCGGCGATGCGGCCGCCCGGCGGGAGCGGCGCCGGGAGGACGGCGTCCACCAGCACCCAGCGTGCGCTGCCGTCGGGCCACGGCGAGTGGACCCGGCACTGGGCGGGGGTCGACACGCCGCCGGCTTGCAGCCGGCCGGTCCGTGCCTGCGGGAGCCGTCCGCGGGGCAGGGGAACGCCAAACGTCACCGGCATGCCGGCTGCGTCCTGCCCGGCGCCCGTCACGTCGACGATCTCGACCGGCACGGACACCTCCTGCACCGAGCCCGCCTGCACCGAGCTCGCCTGCACCGAGCCCGCGGGGAGGGCGGCGGAAGCGGTGTCGTCGCGGACGGAGACATCGAGCGACGCTCGCTCCGTCTCGCCGGCGATACCGGTGGCGGTCACGTCGCAGCGGTAGTCGCCGCCGGCCAGCTCCTCCAACGCCACGGCGTGGAGCTTGGTCCGCCGGTCCGAACGCGACCGGCCCGCCACCGTCTCGCCGGAACGCACGACCAGCTCGGCTCGCGCGACGTGGTCGGTGGTGAAGTGCAGCTCGACGCCTCCCGGACGCGAACGCGCGGAGAGGTGCCGGATGGCCGGCGCGAAGCTGCCGGGCTCCGGGCGGGAGGCAAGGAACGCGAGTGCCTCGATCCGGTAGGTCCCCGGCCCCGGCGCGGTGAGCTGGAACACCTCCATGCCGCCGAAGAACTCCACCGGCCGATCGGCGACGATCAGGTGGCGGCGGTTGTCGTGCCGGATCGGTTCGAGCCGGCCCACGGCGCGTCCGGCCACCTGCAGCTCCATCGGACACCGCTCGCCCTGCTGGTCGTAGATCAGCACGCCGATCCACCGGGGCCCGGTGTGGTCCATGAGCCCCTGGCTGGTGCGCCAGAAGCGATGGGCCAGCGTGGTGGCCAGCCCGGACCGGGCCAGGACCGGCGGCCGGTAGATGCTGCGGTGGGAGTACGTGGTGAGGCCGATGTCCGGCACCCAGCCTCCGAGGGTCTCGCAGGTGATCGCCTCGACCACGGCGTTGGCCGGGTTCTGCAGGATCTCCCCGATCCGCCGATCGCCGCCGATGTCGATGTGGGGTATGGGCTCCATGCTGCGCCGGCAGTGTACCGTGCGGTGGCTTGGCAGCGGGCGCCGCCCCGGTGCAGAGTCCGCGGCCATGCCGGGCAACAGCGTACGAAGGTGCATCGTCGTCGGCATGGGCGGGATCGCCAGGGTGATGACGCCCGGCATCGCGCGGCAGCCGTGGGCGGAGATCGTGGGCATGGTGGATGTCCGCGACGATGCGCTCATCCTGGGGCAGGAGTTGCTCGGGTTGCCGGACAGCGCGCTGTTTCGCGACCTGGACGCCGCGCTCGCGGGTGCTGCTGCGGACGTTGCGATCATCAACACGCCGTCGGAGTGGCACTATCGCCAGTGCATGTCCTGCATCGACGCCGGGCTGGACGTGCTGGTGGCGAAGCCGATCACCAACGACTTCGACGAGGCGGTAGAGCTGGTCGAGCACGCCGAACACGCCGGCCGGTCGCTGTCGGTGGGCCAGCAGGTGCGCTACAACCGGCACTATCAGGCGGTCCGCCGGTTCGTGGCCGGCGGCGAGCTGGGGACGCCCGAAAGCGTGACCTTCCTCAACTCCAAGCCGCGCCACAAGGCGCTCAACCTCACCACGCTGTCGCAGCCGGCGCTCTACGAGATGTCGTGCCACCACTTCGACAGCCTCATGGCCATCTTTCCCGGGCACGCACCGGAGAGCATCGCCTGCGATGGGTTCCGGCCCTCCTGGTCGGTCTACGCCGGCCCCTGCATGGTCAACGCCCTCATCCGCTGCTCCGGCGGGCTGCACGTCCTCTACCACGGCGGGTTCTCCTCACAGGGCGATCACTACGAGTTCCGCGTCGAGGGCACCAGGGGAGTGCTGCGCTGCCGCGGGATCCACATGAGCAACGACGAGATGGAGTACGAGTTCGCCGAGCGCGGCGGGAAGTTCGCCCGGCAGGCCGCCATCGACGCCGACCTGGGGAACGTCGACTCGTGGCAGGTGTTCTACGACGCCTGGCACGACTACCTGTCGGGCGGGCCCGAACCGCCGTTCAGCGGCAGGAACAACCTCAAGGTGTTCGCGCTGCTGAGCGCCGCGATCGACTCCCTGGACCGCGGTCAGCCGGCCGACGTGGCCACCGGCACCCGCTACGCCGCCGCGTACGGCCACGCGGGGGAGTGGTCCATCCGCTGAGCCCGCAGCGCGGCGCCGCTCCCTGGACCCGGTACTGGGCGACCGGTGCGCTCTCTTCCCTTCCGGAGGTGTACGGCGATCCGGCCGAGGGGCCGCCGGCAGCCGTCTGGCGGCGCGAGCTGGCATCGCTCGGCGACCGGGCGCGCATCCTCGACCTGGGGTGCGGCAACGGGGCGGTGGCGCTGTTGGCGGCACACACCGCCGCGGAGCGCGGTGCCTGCTGGGAGATACATGGCGTCGATCTCGCGGCGATCGATCCGGCCCGCGCGGTCAGCGGCCGCTACCGCGATGCGGTCAGCGGCGTCACGTTCCATCCCGCCACGCCGATGTCGGCCACACCGTTCGCCGGCGGGTACTTCGACCTGGTGGCGGGCCAGTTCGCCATCGAGTACGGCGATCCTCCACGGGTGCTGGCCGAGGTGAGCCGCGTGCTGCGGCCGGGCGGGAGGGCGGCGTTCGTCGTCCACCTGCAGGAGTCGGCGGTGGTGGCCACCGCGCGCGTGGAGCTGGCACAGCTCCGGGAGGTGCTCGCTCCCGGTGCCGTGGTCGACTTGGCGGGAGCGGTGCTGGAGATCGGTACGCGCGCCGCCACGGCCCGAGAGCGGAGCGCCGCATGGAGCGCGTTCGCGCGCGAGGTCCTGCGGTTGGATCGGATCGCGAGCTGTCAGGACGCCGTCTGGCCGACCGGGACGCTCCGCGACGTGCCCGCCGCCTTGCGCGACGCGCTGACCGGCGCCGTCGACGAGGTCGGCGGTCCGGCCGACCCGGCGCGCGGCGCCGCCTGCCGCTGGGAGCTGCGGGAACTGGCGGCCACGCTGCGCGATCGGTCGTCGCGATTGACCGAGCTGGCGGCCGTGGCGCCGGACCGGGCCGGCCTGGCGCGCATGGTGGACGATGTCCGGCGCCGGGGACTCCGGGTGATCAACCGCGAAGACCTGCACGACCCGCGCGGGCCGCTGATCGCCCACGCGATCGCGCTGGGCTGAGTGGCGGTGCCGCTGTGCGGAAGGGCCGACCCGGGCGGCTCCTAATCGGTGCGCGCCAGCAGGCCGCCGTCCACGGTCAGGGCGGTGCCGGTGATGAAGGATGCTTCGTCCGAGGCCAGGAACAGCACGGCGTTGGCCACGTCCCGGCCGGTGCCGAGGCGCTTGGCCGGAACCATCTCCGCGAAGTGCCGCCGGTCCTCGTCCGAAGAGTCGTCCCAGATCGGCGTCAGGATCGCGCCGGGCAGCACGGCGCACACACGGATGTCCGGTCCGTAGTCGATCGCCAGGGTGCGGGTGAGGCCGAGGATGCCGGCCTTGGCCGCGTCGTAGGCGGTGTAGGTGGCGAATCCGACCAGCGAGTGCACGGATCCGGTGTTGATGATCGCGCCGCCGCCGGTCTTGCGCATGACCGGAATGCCGTGCTTGGCGGCCAGGAAGACCGCCTTCAGCCCCACGTTCAGCGTGCCGTCCCAGTCGGCTTCGTCCAGCTCGGTGGCCGCCCCCATCCGGAACCAGATCGCGTTGTTGTGGATGATGTCGAGCCGCCCGAACGCCGCCTCGGTGCGTTCGATCATGCCCGCCACGTCCGCGCTCACGCCCACGTCGGTGCGGACGAAGATCGCCGCGCCGCCGGCCGCCGCGATGCCGTCGACCACCTGCTGCCCGCGGTCCGCATCGACGTCGGCCACGCAGACCGATGCGCCCTCCCGAGCGAGCAGCTCCGCAGTGGCTCTGCCGATGCCGGAAGCGGCTCCGGTGACGATGGCCGCCTTGCCGGCCACCCTGCCGGCGACTCTGCCGCCTGTAGTCATGAATCGCTCCTTGCCTATCAGGTTGCGCGATTGTCGCAGGTATTACTCCCAGCGGAACAGCCGCATGGACAGCGCCGCCGCCACCGCCAGCCAGATGCCCAGCACCAGCGCGTCCAGCCCGAGCGCGTGCACGGGAGGGGCGCCCACCATGGTCTGCCGTAGCGCGTCGCCGAGGTAGGTGAGGGGGATCGCCTGCACCACCGGCCGGATCCAGTCTGGCATGGTCTCCAGAGGGAAGAAGATCCCGGAGAGGAACATCATCGGAAAGTTGAGCACCGACGTGATGCCGAACACGCTCTCCTCGGTCCGGGACAGCGCGGCGATCAGGTAGCCGAGCGAGACGAAGGTGAGCGCGCCGAGTACGCAGAAGCAGGCGACCAGCCCGATCCGGTCGCCGATCTCCACGCCGAACACCAGCCGGCCCACGGCGACGATGATCACCACCTGCGCCAGCGCGATCGTCAGCCGGTGCAGGAGTTGCGACAGCAGCAGCGCCAGGCGTGGCAGCGGCGTGGCGCCCAGCCTGCGCAGCACCTGCCGCTCGCGGAGCTGCACCAGCGGCGCCGCGGTCCCGAACAGGCCGAGCTGCATCAGGGCCATCGCCAGGATCCCGGGCACCAGGAAGTCGATCGTGCGCAGGCGGTCTGCCGTGACGCTCGTAAAGCGGGTCGTGATCAGCGCCGGCCGCCGGCGGATCACGCCGTCCAGCTCGCCCAGCGCGGCGCCGATGACCGGCACCGCGACCTGGCGGGCCGAGGCGGAGGTCGGGTCGAAGATCACCTCCACCTCCACCGCCCGGCCTCCGGCCACGTCTCCGGCCAGGCTCGGCGGCGCGTCCACCACGACGCGCAGGTCGCCGTCGCCGAGCTGGTCCATCAGCTCGGCGCGTGTCCCGGTGCGAACCTCCAGCGCGGGGATGCTGCTCAGCGCCGCCAGCACGGGGTCCGGTACGCCGCCCGCGTCCCGCGGTCGCACCACGCCGACGGAGACCGGGTCCTGTCCGGAACCGGAGAAGATCACCCCGAACAGCAGGATGAACAGGACGGGGAACGCGAGGGTCCAGAACAGCGCCATGCGGTCGCGCATGAAGCTCTTCTGGGCGGCCACGTAGAGGGGAACGACGGAGGTCATGGCGGTCAGTCGCGGATGTGGCGGCCGGTGAGGAGCAGGAAGACGTCCTCGAGGGTCGGGCGGCGCACGTGCAGGCCGTCGATGTCGGTGCGTCCGCCGGCCGCCAGGGCGGTGAGCGCGCTCAGGGTGGCGCCGGTGTCCGACGAGTACAGCGTCACGCCGTCACCCTCGCGCTGCAGGCGCTCGACCCCGGGTACGGCACGGAGCTCGCCGTCGCCGGCGGGCAGCTCGATCGCCGTCTCCCTGAAGTGCTCGTCGACCAGGCGGGCGGGCGGCCCCTCGGCGATGATCCTGCCGCCGTCCATGATCGCGACCCGGTCGCAGAGCTCCTCGGCCTCTTCCATGTAGTGGGTGGTGAGCAGGATGGTCGCGCCGCGCCGCCGCACGTCGCGGATGGTGTCCCACAGCGCCCGCCGCGCCTGCGGGTCCAGGCCCGTGGTCGGTTCGTCCATGAACACCAGTTCCGGCCGATTGACCAGCGCCAGCGCCACCGACAGGCGCTGCGCCTGGCCGCCGGACAGCGTGCGCGTCAGGCTGCCGGCCTTCTCGGCGAGGTCGAGCAGCTCGATCAGCTCGTCGGCGCTGGCCGTGTCTCCGGCGTAGAAGGTGCGGAACAGGTCCAGCACCTCGCGCACCGTGAGCCGCGGAAAGAGCGCGGTGGTCTGGAGCTGCACGCCGATGCGCTGCCGCACCGCCGGCAGGTCGGTGCGCAGATCGTGGCCGAGGACGTGGACGGTGCCCGCGTCCGGCTGGCGCAGCCCCTCGATCATCTCCACCGTCGTGGTCTTGCCGGCGCCGTTGGGGCCGAGCAGCCCCAGGATCTGGCCCGCTTCGACGGCGATCGACACTCCGTCGACCGCCAGGATGTCGCCGTAGCGCTTGCGCAGCTCGACGGCCCGGATGGCCTGCACGCCGCCTCTCATAGCACGGACGTGCCGGCGTGTCTTGACACGGGAGTGGAGACGGCAAACGCTCGGTGGGGAGCCGAGGAGGATCTGCCGATGTCCAGCGTACATCCGCCGCTCGCCGACGTGCGCCGCACCCTGCGGGTGCGGTGGTACCGGAGTCCCATCGAACCGGCCGTGCTGCGCCGCCTGATGCAGCGCAGCGACCTGCGCGGCGCCTTCCAGGCGGTCGGCCACCTGGCCCTGGCCGCCGGCACCGGCGTGCTGACCTGGTACCTGTTCTCGCAGCGGCTGTGGGTCGCGTGCGCGTTGGCGTTCCTGCTGCACGGAGGTCACCAGCTTCTTCAGCTCCGGATGCCACGAGCTCGATCACGGCACCGTGTTCCGGACCAAGCGGCTCAACCGCCTGTTCCTGCACGTCTACGGCCTGCTGGCGTGGTTCAACTTCCACGACTACGCGCTCAGCCACACCTATCACCACCGCTACACCCTGCATCCGGACGGCGACCGCGAGGTCGAGCTGCCGAAGACCCCTTCGCTGCGCTTCCTGTACCTGCTGCAGCTCTGCACGATCAGCATCACCGGCGGCTCCGGACGGCGACCGCGAGGTCGAGTCCAAGGGGCTCTACCCGCTGCTGCGTACCACCGTCGGCACGGCCCTCGGGATCTTCCCCCGTCGCGGCGTCGAGAGCTCGCCGGAAACGACGGGCCCGAACTCCGAGGAGTGGGTGCGGGCACTGTACGACGCGCATCCGGAAGAGCGCGCAAAGTCCGTGCGCTGGGCGCGGATCACGCTGCTGTTCCACGCGGCGGTGACCGTCGCCGGCATCGCGTCGGGGCTGTGGCTGCTGCCGCTGCTGGTGAGCTTCCCGATCTTCTTCGGAAACATCTGGAAGTACTTCGTCGGCGCGCCCATGCACTGCGGCCTGCGCGACAACGTCCCCGACTTCCGCAAGTGCGTGCGCACCATCACGCTCGATCCGCTGTCCACGTTCGTCTACTGGCGCATGAACTGGCACATGGAGCACCACATGTACGCCGGCGTGCCGTGCTACAACCTGCGCGAGCTGAGCCGCACCATCGCCGGCGACCTGCCTGCGCCGCGCACGCTGGTGGGCGCCTGGCGGGAGATGCGTGCCACCTGGAAGCGCCAGCAGACCGAGCCGGACTACCAGTACGACACGCCCGTGCCCACGCCCGGGATCGTCGGGGATGCCCGCGCACGGGACGACGACGGGCTCGGCGCCTCCATCGGCGACCTCGCGCCGGGCATCCTGGCGCGGGCCGGCGCTTGAGCGGGCCGGCGTCCGGAAAGGGGGCAGCCGTGCGTTTCGATCGCGACGCCTGGACCTTCGACTGCGAGCCGACCATGAACGACTCGGAGGTACTGGCGTTCTGCCGCGACGGCTGCGTGCTGCTGCGCGGGGTGGTGCCCGACGAGGTCAACCGGCGCGCCTGCGACTGGCTCGACGGCACGATCCCGGCGGAGCCCGGCTTCGTCCCGGACGGGATGACGCAGGCGGAGATGGACCGCATCCGCGCAAGCCACGAGCCGACGACGATCTTCCTGGAGGAGTGGTTCATCGACCACGTGCTGCTCAACCCGCGGGTCGCCGGGATCATGCGGTCGCTGCTGGGGCCCACGGTCGGCCTGCCGATCCTGGCCAGCCTGCACCGGGTGGAGTGCCCGGAGGAGGCCGGCAACTGGCACCAGGACGCCGACTGCGTGTTCGGCCCGGAGCTGCACTTCGTGGAGGTGTTCTACTTCCCGCAGGACACGCCGCCCGCGCTGGGTCCGACCGAGATCCTGCCCGGCAGCCACTTGGCGCGGTTCGACCGTTCCGGGGAGCCGGACGGCGGCGTGCTGAGCGACGGCCCGGCCGGCACCATCGGCATCCACCACCAGAGCATCCTGCACCGCAGGGCTCCGTCCGTGGCCGCCGGCAGCCGCCGCATGCTCAAGTACAACTACTGGCGCACCGCGCCGCCGCGGCGCGACTGGCTGGACGACGCCGCCTTCGACCCGCGCACCGCCGACTACGGCGGGCACTTCGTGGCGCGCTACGTCGCGCACATGATGGCGTGGCTTGCCGGGCAGGGTGACGAGTTCCGCGTGATCGGCGGACAGGGCTGGCCCTGGCGGACCGAGAACCAGATCCGCCCGTCCTACGGCTTCGGCTCCGCCGGCGGCTACGTGCCGGACTGGCGCAAGGGCAACTCCGACGGCTACGCGCGGTCGAGCTGACGGGGTCGAGTTGACGGAGGGCACGCTCAGGTGCGACCCTGAGGGGGTAGTTACCTCCTGATCGGCGACTTCCCGTCCCGGGCGTCGCTGCCTCGACGATCTGCAAGGCCGCGACCGAGCGGCCGCCATCTTCTTCCACAGGGACATTCTCTTGTCATCGAACAAATTTTCGTCTCTCGGCCTGACCGAGACCATCGTCCGCGCGCTGCGAGCCAGAGGCTACGCGGCGCCCACTCCCATCCAGCAACAGGCGATCCCGCGGCTCCTGGCCGGGGATGACCTGCTGGGCATCGCCCAGACCGGAACGGGCAAGACCGCCGCGTTCGCCCTGCCGGTGCTCCAGCAGCTTGCCGAAGCCCGCGAGCGGGCCGAGCCGCGCACGCCGCGCGCCCTGGTGCTGGCGCCGACCCGCGAGCTTGCCATCCAGATCCACGACGACTTCCGCGACTACGGCGCCGGCCTCCGCCTGCGCCAGACGGTCATCCTGGGCGGCGTGGGGCAGGGGCCGCAGGTGGCGGCCCTTGCGAAGCGCATCGACATCGTGGTCGCGACGCCCGGCCGCCTGCTGGATCTGTTCGAGCAGGGCCACGTCCGCCTCGACCGCATCGCCTTCTTCGTGCTCGACGAGGCGGACCGCATGCTGGACATGGGGTTCATCCACGACGTCAAGCGGATCATCCGGGAGTTGCCGCGCCGCCGCCGCTCGCTGCTGTTCTCGGCGACCATGCCGCCCGAGGTCGCCAGCCTGGCGGCGGAGATCCTGCACCGGCCGAAGCGCGTGGAGGTGACTCCGGCCGCGACCACGGTGGATACCGTGCGGCAGTTCGTCTACTCCGTGAAGAGCGCGGACAAGCCCAAGCTGCTCCGCGAGCTGCTGGAGGACAGCAGGCTGTCCCGCGTGCTGGTGTTCGCACGGACCAAGCATCGCGCCAACCGGGTCGCCGAGCACGTCTCCAAGCTGGGGGTCGAGGCGGACGCCATCCACGGCAACAAGTCGCAGACCGCCCGCCAGCGCGCGCTGGAGCGGTTTCGAGCGGGCCGTTCGCGGGTGCTGGTGGCGACCGACATCGCCGCCCGCGGCCTCGACGTGGACGGGATCAGTCACGTCATCAACTTCGAGCTTCCCCACGAGCCGGAGAGCTACGTGCACCGCATCGGCCGAACCGCGCGTGCCGGCGCTTCCGGGACCGCGCTGTCGTTCTGCGATCCCAGCGAGGCGTCGCAGCTCCGCGGCATCGAGAGGCTTACCGGCGTCGCCCTGAAGAAGGTCGATGGCCAGCCGTTCCTCGCTGCCGGGGCGGTCGACCCGCCGCCGGAACGCCGCCGGCAGGGCCAATCTCCCGGTGGGGCTGTGGGCGCTCGGAGCGGCGGACCGCGCCGCCGGCGACGTCGCGTTCGCAAGGGTACGCCGGCGTTTCAGGGAGGCTGAGCGCTGCAAGCCCGTGCGCCCGAGGGACCACGTGTACTTGGTAACATCCGGGGCGGGCTTGCCGGAGCCCGTTCCGCGGCCGAAGATACCCTGAGGAGGACACGATGCTGACCGACCGCCACGTGGTGCAGTTCGAGACCTTCGGCTTCGTCGTGCTGCGCGGCGTGCTCGACGCCCGCGAGTTGGACACGGCGCGCGCGGAGTTCGAGGCCGGCCTTGCCAGGGCGGCCTCGTCGACCGAGCGGCGCGGCATCCGCAAGCAGCTCAACTGGTCCAACCTCGGCCCCGACACGCCGTTCCTCGGGTCACTCCTGGAGGACTCGCGATTCGTCGCCGCTGCCCGGCGCCTCTGCGGCGGGGAGGTGGTCGGCTACTACGCCAACTCGAACTCCTTCGACGGCGATCGAACGGAGTGGCATCCCGACACCTCCAGGCTCCTCAGACGCAGCCTCAAGGTCGCCTTCTACCTGCAGCCGCTCGACGAATTGAGCGGCGCCCTGCGCTTCATCCCGGGATCGCACAAGCAGCCGCTCCATTCCGACATCCGCACGATCGGCATCAAGGACTCCAACCACGGCATTCTGGACTCCGACGGCCTGGAGGTCGACGAGGTGCCGGCCTACGTGGCCCGGTCCTCGCCCGGTGACGCGATCGTGTTCGACAGCCGCGTCTGGCACGCGACGTGGGGTGGGGGGCGCGATCGCCGGATGTGCAGCCTGGGCTACTTCGCGGCCCCCGTGACGCCCGCCGAGGAAGAGGCGATGCCGGACCTGGTACGCGAGGACGCCGAGTTGCTGAAGGCGTTTCCCCTGCTCGCGCGCCCGGCGCACTGGGTCGCCAACCCGGCGGGCAGCCGGGAGCGGGAGCGCTGGATCCGGGCGCTGCGGGGATGGGGCTTCGCCGGCGTCGCCGGCTGACCGTTCACGGGGATCCGTCCGCGGCCTGCAGGCGGGCGTCCGCCTCGATCTCGGAGGCGCGCCGCACGCCGTGTCGCTCCGTCCAGGCGCGCAGCGGGCCGTCGTCGATCTGCGTGTTGGGCTTGCGCAGCGCGCCCAGAAGCTGGCGTTCGATCGGATCGTGCGCGCGCTCCAGCACGTCGGGATCCTGCACGACGTAGTCGTTGGGGCACAGCCATGCGTAGGAGTAGCCGATCATCAGCGCCTTGCGGGTCCGGTCGGTCAGGTTGAGGCCCTGCCGGTGGAAGGTGCGGTTCTCGAACAGGAACGCGTCGCCGGCCCCGAGCTCGGGCTCGAACGCATCCGCGGGGTCGCTGCCGCCCGCGACCAGGTCGAGCGGGCGCTCGATCCTGTGGCTGCCGGGCGCCAGCCAGGTGTTCCCGGACCCCGGTCCGGGGCAGTCGCTGAAGTGGTAGGCGACCCTGATCTGCAGGCGGGCATTGCCGTGCAGGCCCAGGTCGTCGGAGCTGTTGGCGATGTCGCGGTGCCAGTAGGTCGGCTGCTCGGCCGTGGGCGGATCCGGGTAGTTGTAGATCAGGTGCGACTTGGTCAGGTGGATGTTGTGGCTGAGGAGCTGCACCACCAGCGGCACCGTGGTGTGCCACGTGAGGAGCGGCAGGAGATCGGCCTCCGCGGCGATCACGTTGGTGAAGCTCGCGCGGCGTGCGCCGGCCTCGCGGTAACGGCCGGCGACCAGGCGGTCGGCAGCCGCCACGAAGCGCGCCAGCGGCTCGGGCTCGATCGCGTCGCGGACGACCAGGTAGCCGTGCTCGTCGAAGAAGCGCCGCTGGCAGGCGGTCAGCTCGACGTACCGCATCAGGGCTGCCAGCCGTCGGCCAGGGCCGCGTACTGCCTGGCCTGGGCGGGGATGTCCACGCCGACGCTCGCCGACCACGCCGCAAGCAGGCGCCGGTAGACCGGCCCCGGGGTTCCCGATCCGACCGGGCCGCCATCGAATCGGGTCACCGGCACCATGGCGATGGAGGTCGAGGTGTACCACGCCTCTTCGGCCTGGCGGACGTCGTACGGCTCGATGTCGGTCTCGTGCACGGTGATGCCGGCGGTACGCGCCAGCTCCATGCAGTAGCCGCGCGAGACGCCGCGCAGGATGTCGTGCGGTCGCGGGGTGAGGATCTCGCCGCCGCGCACCATGAAGAAGTTGTTGCCGGTCCCTTCGGTGATGAAGCCGCGCTCGTCGGTGAGCAGCGCCATCGCGCCGGGCTCGATGCGGGCGGCCGCAAGCTCCGCGAGCTTGTAATAGATGCGGCTGCGGTTCTTGGCCTTCGGGTCGATGTAACGGGCGGGAACGGAGCGCTGGGAGGTGGTGACGAAGTGAGCGCCGCGCTCGTAGGCGTCGGCGCCCCGGCCGATGTGGCGGATCAGCGGGATCACGTTGATGGTCACCACCGGCGCGGTCCCCTCGCGGATCAGCTCCGCGTACAGGTCCATGCCGCCGCGGGTGACGTTGTGCATGATCTGGAAGTCGTAGTCGCCCAGGGCTTCGCGGTTGCGCTCGATCGTCCGCCCGGTGGCGGCCAGCATCTCCGGCTGCGTCAGGCCGCAGTCGAGCTGCGCGTAGCGGATCGAGTCGTACAGCCGGTCCAGGTGGCGGTCGAGCAGGAACGGCTCCTGCCGGAAGGTCCTGGTCATCTCGAACACCATGTCCCCGTACATCAGGGCGCTGTCGAAGATGGAGATGCGCGCGTCCTGCTCGGGCACGAACTCTCCGTTCAGATAGACGAGGCGTTGTGCGGCCGTGTTCTGCTTCACGGCGCCCACTATGGCACGGGCGGCGCCTCCCGGCGACCTGTTCTCCGCGGGGCGATCCGTACTATAGTGTGGGGGTCGCGCAACCGGTGGCGCGACCGGCCGGCCAGAATAGCTCAGTTGGCAGAGCGGTTCACTCGTAATGAACAGGTCGTCGGTTCAAATCCGACTTCTGGCTCCTCTCCCATGTGCTGAGGCGGCGCCGCCCGGCTCCTGCGCCTTGAGCGCCGGCCTCGTGCTACGTTGCCGCCGCCATGCTGCCCGGCGACCTGCTGCCGCGGGATCCTCAGAGCCGATCGCTGTTCGCGGCGCTGGTGCTGCACATCGGCGTCATGGGTGGCGCGGTCGCGGCCATCGGCGCGCTGATCCCGGAGATGATCCGCGACTTCGGCTGGCCGTACACGCATGCCGGGCTGGTCGTGGCGGCCGGGTCCGCCGCCTTCGTGCTGTCGACCACGGCGGCCGGCTTCGTGCTGCCCCGGCTCGGCGCACGCGTGACGGTGACGGCCGGTCTCCTGCTGGAGGCACTCGGCCTGCTGCTGTTCGGGGCGTGGCCCGGCGTCGCGCTCACGGCCGCGGTCTATGCGCTGCTCGGCGTGGGCTTCGGCGCGATGGAAGTCGCCGGCAACGAGCTGGCCATCTCGATGGAACGCGGCGGGCGCGGACAGCTCATGAACCTCGTGCACGCCGCGTTCGCGGTGGGTGGGATCACCGTGACGTGGGCGACGTCATGGTTCCTGGAGCGGGGCGGGGACTGGCGGCTGGTGTACCGGCTGCTCACCGGGGCGACCGTGCTCGTGGCGGTGTTCCTGCTCACCCGTCCGGCGCTCGCCGTGACCGGCAGGGTGCGGGGCGAGGGGGGCGCCGCGCACGGACGGAGGCACAGGCGCGCCCCGGATCGGAGCCAGGCGTTGCTCCTGGTGATCCTGACCGCGATGGGCGTCTACGTCGGTATCGAGCTGGGCGTGGCGGCCTGGATGAGCGAGTTCATCGTCGCGGCGATCGGCGGATCGGTCTCTCAGGGAGCTCGCATCGTCTCCCTGTACTGGGTCGGACTGTGCCTGGGCCGCGTGGGGGTGGGTCTTCTGCACCGCGGCACGCACCATGGCCGGGTGATCCTGGCGCTGGTCGCGGTCGCCGTCGCGGGTCTGATCGTCACCGTGCCGGCCGGCGGCCTGGGCTGGGCTGCCGCCGGAGCCGTGATCACCGGGATCGGCCTCTCGGCGCTCTATCCGTTGCTGATCTCGTTGGCGGGATCGGCGTATCCGACCCGCCGCAGCCGGGCGATGGGCCTGACCGCGGCCAGCGGAGGGCTCGGCAGCATGCTGGTCCCGTTGGCGATCACGGTGGTGGCCGACGCGTTCGGCATCCGCGCCGGCATGCTCGTGTACCTGGGACTGGCCATCATCCTCAGTGGTCTGTCGGTTGCGCTGCTCTCCATGACGCGGGCGTCACGGACGGCCCGTGATCATGTATGAGAAGCAACAACCGACCGCATCTACGCCGACCGCATCTACGTGGTCTCCCACGGCACGTCGGCGGGCCAGTCGGCGACCGCCTGCTCGGCGGCGAGGATGGGCTCGACCATCGACCGCAGGCGGGGACGGTCGCACGCCCGGAGCTGTGGGGCCGGGTCGAGTGCTCCGGAGGGCCAGCGCTGGAGTGTGGCGAACTGGGCGTAGCTCCGCGGCCAGCTCGCGTACTTGAGCGCGATGTACCGGCGGGCGGGGCGTATCTTGAAGTATACAGAGTGATACAGGGTCTGGGAAAAGAGCACCGCGTCGCCCGGGCTGGTCTCGATGACGTGGGCGGGGATGTCCGCTCCGTGCTCGCCGAAGAAGACCGGGTCGCGTTCCACGTGGCGCCGGACGAAGGGGAGCAGCGCCTGGTGGAACGGCGCGCGGTGCGACCCGGGGATCACCCGCAGCGCGCCGTTGTCGCGGCTCATGGGAGCGAGATACAGCATCACCTTGATGCGCAGGTAGCCCAGCTCGGCGGCGCCCGGCCGGTCCGCGTGCCAGTGGTGGGCGGTGGGCGACCCTGCCGTCCCAGGCGGCCCGGCCACCCCGTGGTTGCCCTCCGAGCCGCAGAAGATGAACCGCTCGCCCAGGAGCTGCTCCAGCCTGTCGCACAGGCGGGCGTCGTCGACCAGGGACAGCAGGACCGGGCTGCGCTCGGCGAAGCGGTCCTGCTGCAGGGTTGCCGTGGGATCGGGCCGGCCGCCGAAGTCCTCGCGCCAGAGGGCGTCGGCCGCCTGGATGACCGGCGCCATCGTGGCGTCGTCGAACAGCCCGCGCAGCCGGAGAAAGCCGAACGCCTCGAAGTAGTCGATCTGGTCCTGCGTCAGCCGATGCCTGGGTTCCATCGGAACGGAAGCCTACCGCAGCGGCGGGGCATGGCGCACACCTGCTAAGATCGCATGCCGATGAGGGGTACACCGGATGAGTGAGGCCGCCGACCCGCTGGCGGGACATTGGGAGTCGCTGGAGAGAACCGTGGGGGCGGCGGTGGACGCCGGCCGGATCGGTGCGCCCAAGGCGCTCCGGCTGACCGTGCACGTCCATGCGGACGACCCCGCGGACGCCGCCGGCGCGCGGGAGCGGACCGCGGCTGCCGCGCGTCGCTGCGCCGCCGCCTGGTTCGGGGGCGAGGCCGACGGCGAGCACGGGGTGGGGGAGGCGCGATCCGCCGCCGCGTGGCTGCTGCGCTGGCCCGGCGGGCAGAGCGCGCTGCTGGCGGTCAGCGCGGGCCGCGGCGCGACCGCCGGCAACCTGGTGCTGATGGGATCGCACGGCAGCATCTATCACCGCATCGGGCACAGCGTCGGGCACGGCGTCGGGGAGGCATGGTGATGGCCGCCCATCGCGTGGTCGCGCTCGGCGGCAACCGGAGCCACCTGGAGAGCTACGCGCGCGAGTTCGCGGCCGACCCGCGCTGCGAGCTGGTCGCCGTCGCCGACGAGAGCGGGATCTCGCAGTACCGCGAGGGGCTGAACCGGCTGCTCGCCGCCGAACTGGAGGTCCCGTACCTTTCGCTGCCCGAGGCGCTGGCGCTGCCGGGGGTGGACGTGGTCGTAAGCTGCGTCGACGTCGAACGGCGCGCGCGCGTGGCGCAGGCGGTGCTGGCGAGCGGCAAGCATCTCTTCCTGGACAAGCCCCTGGCCGGCAGCGTGGAGGACGCGCGCGCCATCGCCGACGCCGCCGATGCCGCCGGGGTGGTCACGCAGATGCTCACCACCGTGCACACCGCGTGGGCGCAGGAGGCCAAGGCCGCCGTCCGCTCGGGGGCGCTGGGCCTGATCGCGGCCGTGCACGCCGACATGCTGATGGCCAAGGGCCGCCCCGGCACCGTGCCGGCCGGCACCGTACGCCGCGAGCACGGCTCGGACGGCACCTTCACCCACGTGGCGGCGAAGCGCGAGCTGTTCGACATGGGCGTGTACCCGGTGGCTCTCATCCTGTGGCTGACCGGCCGGCGCGTCACGTCGGTCCGCGGCGTGACCGGCAACTACTTCTTCGCCGAGCATGCCGAGCTGGGGATCGAGGACTACGGAGCGCTGCTGCTGACGCTCGACGACGGCACCGTGGCCACCGCCTGCGCGGGACGCATCGGCATGCCGTGCCACCCGCAGGTGGGCGAGCGGCGCGTCACCCTGGTGGGCGAGGCGGGGCTGGCAACGTTCGCGGGCTCCGAGCCGCACATCGAGATCTACAACACCGAGCCGGTGGCGACCACCGCACCGGTGCATCCCTACGACCCGATGCAGATGTGGGCCTCGACGATACGGGAGACGCAGCCGCCGGCCAGGGACCGGCGGGTCTCCCTGGACCGCGACGAGCGTTCCGACATCGAGGCGTTCCTGGACTGCCTGGACTCGGGCGTACGTCCGGAGGTGACCGCCCGCGACGCCCTGCATCACGTGGAGGTGCTGATGGCCGGCTACGAGTCGGCGGCTTCGGGTCGCCCGGTCAGGATCTGACCGCTCACCAGTAGCGCATCGCGCGCTCGAACAGTCCCCGCAGGTCCGCTTCGTCGAAGGGGCGGGGGGAGAGCTTGGTCACCCGGTGCTGGGGCAGCGTGCCGCGCACCAGCGTGTCGATGTCGGCCGGCGTGTAGCCCACCCCGGACAGGCCGTTGGGCATGCCGGTGCGCCGCATCAGGCCGATGATCGCGTCCGCCGCCGCCTGGCCCGCGGCGTCCGGGCCGATGCCGGCGACGTCGGCCCCCATCAGCGCCGCCGCCCGCAGATGGCGGTGCGGGTCCGCGGCGGCAGTCCAGCGGAAGACCGCAGGGGCGTTCAGGATCACCGACATGCCGTGCGGGATGAGCGGATGGTCGTCGGGATAACCCTCCGGGTGGAAGTCGCGCACGTTGCTGGACACCGGATAGGACATCCCGTGCGGGAGGTGGACACCGGCGTTGCCGAAGCCGAAGCCGGCGAAGGTGGCGGCCAGGAGCATCTGCGCCTGCGCCGCCGCGTCCCCGGCCATGGCGGCCGGCAGGTTGGCGCCCACCATCTCGATGGCGCGGGCCGACCAGACGTCGCTCATCGGGTTGCTGCCCTGGTACGCCGGCCGCAGGGCCGGATCGTCCGGCGCCGGCCTGCGGGTGTAGGGCAGGGCGGTGTAGGACTCGATCGCGTGGCTGAGCACGTCCAGCCCCGTGCACGCGGCCGCCAGCGGCGGCAGCGAGCGGGTGTTGTCGGGATCGACGATCCCGACCGTCGGCTTGAGGGCGCGATGCGCGATGCCGGTCTTGGCGTGCAGCTCCTCCAGGTCGAAGATCGCCACGCCGGTGGTCTCGCTGCCGGTGCCGGCGGTGGTCGGCACCGCGATGAGCGGCTTCAGCGGTCCGGGCACCGGCCGGCCGCGGCCGACGGGCGCGTTGACGTAGTCCAGGAATTCGGCCGGATGGGTGTGGTACAGGTTGGCCGCCTTCGCCGTGTCGATGACCGAGCCGCCGCCGACCGCCACGAAGCCGTCGTATCCTCCGCGGTCCGCGGCCCGAACCGCTTCCCGAAAGGAGCGGTCGGTGGGCTCGACGCGCACCCGGTCGTACAGCGTCCAGGCCACGCCGCTGTCGTCCAGGGAGGCCAGCGCGGCGGCTACCTGCGGCCCGTCCCGGAGTCCCGGATCGGTGAGCACCAGCACCCGCGCAAGTCCCAGGCGCCGGGCTTCGAAGCCGGTCTCGGCGGTCGCGCCGGGACCGAACTTGATGTTGGCCGCATCCAGTGTGACGATTCGCTCGAACTCGGTGGACCTGGGCACAGCGCCGACCATGGTAGCGGACCATGATAGCGGATCGATGGGAGCGGAGCAGGGCGCCGCTGCGCACCTGGGGCGTCAACGCGGGCGGTGCCGATGCCGATAAGCGACACAGGCCCGTCGAGTGCGTGCGGATCCGCGCGACCTCCCTGGAGTGAGTCTGCTTGAAACACAAGAAGACACCGAAGAAGCGTTCCTCTCAGCTCACGTGGGTACGTGCCGCCGGAGTCGTGGGAGCCGGCGCGCTGGCGATCGGCATCCTGTTGGTGATTCCTCCCGGAAGCGGCGCCGCGCCGGCTCCGCTGACGGCGCCCGCCTCCGAGCCGGCGTTGCCCGGGCTCGACCTTCCTCCGGCCCCGGAGCCCCGGAGCCCCGCCGCGCCGGAGTCTTCCGCCGGCCGCTCGTACCTGCGCGCGCCGCGCCACGACGGACCACCGATCCCGCTGGCGTTCGTGATCGATGACGCCGGCTACAACATGGCCGACGCCGAAGCGTACCTGCGCTTCCCCGGCAAGCTGACCGTCGCGGTGCTGCCTCAGCTCGACTACAGCGAGCAGGTGGTCGAGCGCGGGATGCAGGCGGGCAAGGAGGTGATCCTGCACCTTCCGATGGAGCCGAACGGATCTTCCGACCCGGGACCGGGCGCGATCAGGGTGGACTACGACCAGCCCGACGTGATCAGTCTGCTGGAGCGCCACTTCCGGTCCGTCGTCACGCGCGGCGCCAACAACCACATGGGATCGCGGGCCACCGCCGACCCGCTCATCATGGATACGCTGATGGCGTACCTGAAGCGGACCGGCCGGTTCTTCCTGGACAGCCGGACCACGGCGGAATCGGTGGCCGAGGAAGCGGCCATGCGCCACGGGGTGCCGTTCCTCCGCCGCGACGTGTTTCTGGACGTGCGCGTCGATGAGGCGACGGTGAGCTCGGCGATCGACCGCGGCATGGCGATCGCCCTGGAGCAGGGCAGCGCGATCCTCATCGGGCACGTGACCAACCGCGTGGTCCTCTCCGTCCTGGAACGGCGGCTCGCCGAGATCGAGCAGGCCGGATTCAAGCTGGTGTATCTCTCCGAGCTGCTGCCGCGGTGAGAGCTGCCGGAGCAGTGCGGGCTGCCGGAGCAGTGAGGCCCAGCCTGGTCCTGGGCATCGAGACATCGTGTGACGAGTGTGCGGCGGCGGTGGTTCGCGACGGGGCCGCCATCCTTTCCAACGAGGTGGCGTCCCAGGTCGAGGCGCACCGTCCGTTCGCCGGGGTCGTGCCGGAGATCGCCTCGCGCATGCACATCGAGTGGATCGACGCCGTGGTCGCCCGCGGACTGGCGGCGGCAGGGTGCACTCTGGCCGAGGTGGACGCCCTGGCGGTCACCTGCCGGCCGGGGCTGATCGGGTCGCTGCTGGTCGGGGTCTCGTACGCCAAGGGGCTGGCGCTGGCCACCGGCAAGCCGCTGGTCGCCGTGGATCACATCCGCGCGCACGTGTACTCCCCGCACATGGAGCGGGACATCCGCTACCCGTACATCGCGCTGCTCCTGTCGGGCGGTCACACCATGGTGATCGACGTGCAGGGGCTCGACCGCTGGGAGGTGCTCGGCGCGACGGTCGACGACGCCTGCGGCGAAGCGTTCGACAAGGTCGCCAAGTACTTCGACATCGGCTTCCCGGGCGGCGTGGCCATCCAGCGGCTGTCCGAAGAAGGGGACCCGGAAGCCTATCGATTCCCGGTGCCTTCGATTCGGTCCGGTCGCGACCGTTTCGACGTGTCCTACTCGGGCCTGAAGACCGCGGTGATCCATCAGCGCAACCAGTTTCGCGTCGATCCTTCCGCGCCGGAGCGCGTTGCGGACGTCGCCGCGTCCTTTCAGAAGACCGCGATCGACATCGTCGTCGACCAGGCGATCGCCGCGGCGCGTGCGCGGGGCAGGAGCCGGATCGTCGCCGCCGGCGGCGTCGCCGCCAACCGCTACCTGCGCCGGCGACTCGCGGACGAGCCCGCGTTCGAGGCGTTCTTTCCCGGCATGGCGCTCTGCACCGACAACGCCGCGATGATTGCCGGTCTGGGCTACCACGTGCTGCACCGCGACGGACCCTCGGACCTGGGGTTCGGCGCCGCGGCGCGCGTCGCCGGCTTTCGCCGCGCGCAGTAGCGGAAACCGCTCCGCCGACCCGCCGTCGTGAGTGCCTGGAGGAGTGGAGGTGCGTCCCAAGGCACCGGCGTCGAATCCGTGCGTTTCCTCACCTGAATCGAGCCCGGCGTTGGTTGACAGAATATAGATTATCGGAAGATGCGGGAGATCGGCGGTGTCGGAGTCACCGGCGGCGCCCGGCGATGGACAGCAGCCAGATGCAGAGCAGCGAAGCGCCGCCGGCGGCGTACAGGTTGACCGTATTGACGTCAGTGAGCCGTTCGAACACGCCCGCCAGGAGTTGGTCGGCGATCCCGCCGAGCACGGCGCCGACCAGTCCGACGACGAGCGCTCCCCAGAAGCGGCCCGGCATCTCGCGCCTCACCGCGTAGAACATCAGGATCGCGCAGCCCAAGGCGACCGCCACATAGGTCAGCGCGACGTTCAGGTACGCGAGCACCTACTGCAACGGCAGCGCCAGATCCACCCGGCCCACCCGAAGCGGAGCGCTGTACAGCCGCTGGCCACGATCGAATCCGTAGCTGACCGCGTACGCGTGGAGGTGGTAGATCACGCCACCGGCCCCGGCGATCGCACGCGCGGCATCCTGGCTGACGTCGATGTCCGCGGATCGGTAGCCGTCCACGTCGGCAAAGCGCCTGCATGAGCCGAACTCGTCCTCGACACCTCGGCGGACAGGGATCTCGCCGGAACGCCACGACAGACTGATGAACGGCTCGGCGTCGGAGGTGTCGGTGAGCCGGAGCGCCGTCAGATCCAGGTGCACGGCGTGATCGGGCTCCGCGTCGGTCGCCCGTATCAGCGGCGGTCGTCCCGTGTCACAGGGGACGACGTCAGTCGCCGCCAGACGACCGAATCGGGCGCGCAGGTCGTCGTGGTGACGCGGTTCCGACGGCGGGCCTTCGTTCGCCGTTCGTATGGTGTAATATATTTCATACCCTTGGAACGGGGTCTGCACGGATGAGCCGCAGAATCTCAGCACACCAGGCGTGTCTGCGGGGCATGCCTCCGGACTCGGCAGCGTCGACGGAAACGGCAGGCCGCACGCCGCGATTATGCCGCATGCACCGACCAGGGTCGCCATCGGTACCCTGGCGAGCGGACGCGTGCCGACCACTGCCCGGGTACGGGGATCAGGTGCCGTCAAGCGCGCCGGTGGCGCGGAGATGGATCCGCCGGTTGAGGGCCAGCAGCGACCAGCGGCTGAGAGGGTACTTCGCTTCCAGAGCGACGTACGCTTCGTTCGCCCCGACAGGATCGCCGCGTTCCTCCTCGATCCGCGCCACCGCGAACAGCGCGCGCGGCGCCAGCGTTGCTTCATTCGGGTACCGGTCTGCGACGTCGCGATAGAACCGCTCGGCGGTGTCGCGGTCGCCGAGCTCCTCGTACGCGACCGCGGCGTTGCTCAGCGCCAGCGCGGCCAGGTAGCCGGTGGACCGGTCGGCCAGCTCCGTGAATCGTTCCGCGGCCTCCTGCCACTCCCCGCGCTCGGCGTACCGGGCTGCCACGAGCTGCAGCGCCCGCCTGCCGGCGTAGCGTCCGCGATGGCGCTCGGCCATCGACTCCAATTGAGGGAGCACCTCGCTGTCCAGGCTCGCACGCTCTTCTTCCGACGCGATCAGCCAGCGTTGCTCGATCTCTTCGATCAACTCGGTCGATCGCTCGAGCACCGCCCGCCGCTGGTCGGTGACCACCACGATCGCGATCAGCACCACCCCCACTGCTGCCAACAGCACCAGCAAGGGCACCCGGAACCGGGTGATGACGTGGCCGACGGCTTCGTCTATGCGAAAGGGCTCGCGTTCCTGCGCTTCGCTCATCGATTCGAGATCTCCAGTTCCTTGATCAGGCGCGACAGATACGTGCGCTGTATGCCCAATGAACGGGCGGTAGTGGTCTGATTCCAGCCATGTGACTCAAGCGCCCCGCGAATGAAGCGGCGCTTGTACGCGCGCACGGCTTCCTTCAGTTGCTCTCCATGGTACCCGTCGTCGGACTGGTCCGGCAAGGCGCCGTCGGTGCCAAGATCCAGGTGCCGGGTGTCTATCACCGAATCGGCGGCGATCACGGCTCGCTCGACGACGTTGGCGAGCTCGCGCGCGTTCCCGGGCCAACGGTGACCGCGTAGCGCAGCGAGCGCCGCGGCCGTGAACTTGAGCGGCCCGCGGCCGGCGGTTGCGGAGGACCGCTTCAGAAAGTGCTGCGCCAAGGCGGTAACGTCGGCCGGCCGTTCCCGCAACGGCGGCAGGTAGATCGGCAGGACGTTGAGCCGATAGAACAGGTCGCGCCGGAACGCCGCCCGTTCCACCTGGCTCTCCAGGTCGACGTCGCTGGCGGCGACGATGCGCGTGTCCACCGTCCGCGAGCCGCCGTCCACCGGGTAGATCCGGCCGTGCTGCAGGACGCCGAGGAGCTTGGCCTGCATGTCCGGGGACAGGCCGTCCACGGCGTCCAGCAGGATGGTGCCGCCGGCGGCGCGTTCGAGACGGCCCGTGCGATGCATGCCCGAGGTCGGGGACGGGCCGCCGTCGGCACAGCCGAACAGGTCCGCGTCGAGCAGGTCCGGGGGAACGGCAGAGCAGTTGATCTCCTCGAACGGGCCTGCCCGCCGGGCCGAGGAGGCGTGGATCAGGCGCGCGAACAGCGCCTTCCCTACCCCATGTTCACCGAGCAGCAGCACCGACAGGTCGGTGGCCGCGGCCCGGGTGGCCACATCCAGCTTCGTCCGCGTCGTGCGATCGGCAGCGACGACGTCCGGACGCATCACTGCGTCCGGCTCGCGGAGAGCACGGCACGATCGAGCCAAGGCCCGTGGGGACGCGGCATCATGCTCGTCGCCTGCGCGCTCTATCCTACCCCGGGTTCTTGCGGCGAATCAGGTCGCCCAGCGAAACGGTATCGTCGCTGCCGTCGGTATGTGCGTACCGGACCAGCTCCTCGCGCTCCTGGCGCCGCTGAAATTCGCGGACGGAAAGCGCGAGCCGCTGACTCTGCGGGTTGATCTCGAGCACGATCGCCTGAATCGGGTCGCCGATCTTGAGCGCGTTGGAAGCCTCTTCAAAAGAGGTGTCGCCCGCGGTCAGGTGGTTCTTGCTGATCAGCGCCTCCAGGTCGCCGTCGACGGTCACGAACACACCGAAGTCGGTCTTGCGGCTCACCGTTCCGGCAATCTTCGAGCCCTTCTTGTAGGCGCGGGCCAGCGTCGTCCACGGGTCCTCGGTCAACTGCTTGAGACCGAGCTTGATGCGGCGCTGGCGCGAGTCGACCATGAGCACCATCACCTCTATCTCATCGCCGACCTTGACGATCGTCGACGGGTCGCCAATCCGTTCGGTCCAGGACATGTCCTCGACGTGCAGAAGTCCGTCGATCCCGTCCTCGATGGCGAGAAACGCCCCGAAGCTGACCAGATTGCTGACGCGGGCGGTGATGCGCCGGCCGACCGGATAGCGCTCCGGAACGTCGTCCCACGGATTGGCAAGGAGTTGCTTGAGGCCGAGCGACAACTTGGCGTGCTCCAGGTCGTACGCGAGGACCTTCACCTCCATCTCGTCGCCAGGTGCAAGGATCTCCTTCGGGTGCCGAACCCTCTTCACCCAGGACAGGTCCGAGACGTGCACCAGCCCCTCGATGCCGTCGGCGATGGCCACGAACGCGCCGAAATCGGTCAGCTTGGTGACCGTGCCGTGTACGGTATCGCCCACCTGGAACCGCTCTTCGAAGGTCGTCCAGGGATCTTCGGTGAAGTGCTTGAGGCTGAGGTTCACCTTCTGCGCTTCGCGATCGAGCCGGATGATCTTGACCGTGAGCTGTTGGCCGAGCTCCACGAGATCCCGCGGCGACGCGACGTGACCCCAGCGCATGTCGTTGACGTGCAGCAAGCCGTCGAAACCCCCGAGGTCGACGAACGCCCCGAACGAGGTGAACGACTTGACGACGCCGTCGACGACATCGCCGATCTCGGCATGGCTGTAGAACTGCTCCCGCCGATTGCGGATCTCCTGCTCCAGCCAGTCGCGGCGGTTGACCACAACGTTGGCGCGGCCCTTGCTGAAGAGCTGCTCGATGAAGAATGACGTCTGCAGGTTCAGATAGTCGTCCTCGTTGCGGACACGCATGATGTCCACCTTCGAGAACGGCACGAATGCCCGCGTGCCGGCGCCGAGGTCGACCTCGTAGCCACCCTTGATCTTGCGGCGGATGATTCCCTGGACCGGCGTCCTCTGCTCGGCGGCCTCCCTGAGCGTCCGCCACAGGACCTGCTCCTCCGCTTTTCGCCGGGAGACGATCACCTCTCCGGAACGGCTCTCCTTGCGCAGCAGGACTACGTCGACCGACTGCCCCACTGCCGGCATCTCCGTGAACTCCGAAGCCGGTACCCGGCCCTCGGACTTCAGGCCAACGTCGATGTAGACCGTCTCCGGTCCCACCTCGATCACCTGTCCGGTCAACAACTGTCCTTCTTCCACCGGCTGGAAGGAGTTCACGTACTGCTGCTGCAGACTTCCCTCGGCGGGACCGGCCTTGGCCCGATCGTCTCTATCACTCACCAGACTGCTCGCTACGACTCAATCGCGCCATCGCGCGTGAGGGACTATTTTGGCACATGAACTCGATGGAGAATACAACAAATGGAAAATGCGCGGGCCGAACGTGCGATTCACGTTCCGCGCCGCACGATGTGCTCCACTCTGTCACACACCGCGACGGCGGTCAAGTCGGTGGTGTCGACGCGTACCGCGTCGGCGGCCGGAGCAAGCCGGCCCCATGCCTTTGCCCGGTCGGCGGCGTCGCGCCGGGTGATCGCGGCGGCGATGGCATGGAGGTCGCCGCCGTGCTGGCGCTGCCGGCGGCGCGCGCGCACGGCGGGCGCCGCGTCCAGGAACACCTTCGTCTCCGCATCGGGGAATACGACCGTGCCGATGTCCCGGCCATCGATCACGCACGGAGCCAGCGTCGACGCGGCGTGCAGCAAGGCGTTGATGTACAGCCGCAGCGTGCGCATCGCCGTATGCGTGGGCAGCCAGCGGGCTACCTCGGCGCCGTGCAGGATCCTGCTGTCGACGGGGCGGCCGGCGGCGCTGACGCCATGGACATCGATGGACAGATCGGCGGCGGCCACGGCCGAAACCACGACGGCTTCCCGGGCCGGGTCCCCGCACTCGCGCAGGGCGATGGCCGACGCCGCCCGGTAGAGCAGCCCGGAGCTGATGTAGCGGTATCCCAGACGCCCGGCCACACAGCGCGCCACCGTGGACTTTCCGGAGGCCGCCGGACCGTCTACGGCGACGACCGTTTTTCGAGCCGTAGGAACCATGCGACTTCGTCTTCGGAGAGCTCTCGGTGGTGACCGGCGTCGAGAGCCCCGAGCCGTACCGGGCCGATCCGGATGCGATGGACGAGGCCGAGCTCGATGCCGGCGTCGGCGAAGACGCGGCGGATCTCGCGGTTTCTGCCGGTCGACAGCGTGAGGAGCGCCGCATCGGGGGCACGGCGCTGGTAGCCGGTCAACCGGTAGTGCTCGCCGTCCACCCACAGGCCGTTCCGGTAACCGCGCAGGAGGTCGTCCGGAATCGCTGCCCCGCCGGCGGTCCGTACCAGGTAGTCCTTGTCCACCCCGTAGGACGGATGAGCTGCGTGCTCCGCGAACTGCCCGTCGTCAGTGAACAGCAGCAGGCCGCTCGATCGATAGTCGAGCCGGCCGACGCTGAAGAGCCGGCCGCCGTGCCCGGCCACCCCTCCGTCCCCGGCCACCCCTCCGTGCCCGTCGACCAACTCCACCGCGCGCGGTCGTCCCTGCGGGTCGTGGGCGGTGCAGACGAACCCGGGCGGCTTGTGCAGGGCAAGGTAGCGGCTGCGCCGGGCGAGCTTCACGGGAACTCCGTCCAGGCAGACGCGATCGCCGTCGGAGACGGTGAATCCGAGTCGTGTGACCGGGTCGCCGTTCACGGTCACGCGGCCGGCGGTGATCAGTGCGTCGGAGGAGCGCCGGGAAGCGATGCCGCCGCGCGCGAGGTAGCGGTTGAGCCTCATGTCAGGTTCGCCGGAACCTGCTCTCTTCCACCTTGTCCAGCTTCGGCAGGTCATCGATCGTCTCCAGACCGAAGCTCTCGAGGAATCGGTTGGTGGTGCCGAACAGGGTCGGACGGCCCACCGAGTCCTCCTTGTACCCGACCGCGCGAATCAGTTGCCGGTCGCTGAGCAGCCGGATCATCGCGTCCGCGGAAACCCCGCGCATCGCCTCGATCTGGCTTCGCGTCACCGGTTGCGAGTAGGCGACGATGGTAAGGGTCTCCATGGCCGCACGCGACAACTTCCTGCCGGAGTCGGTGCCGTAGTGATGACGCAACCGTTCCCACAGTTCCGCCTTGGGCATGAGCGAGTAGCTGTCCGCGACGCGGGCAACCTGCAGGCCGAACTCCGGGGCCGCGTAGCGCTGGCGCAGCAGCGTCAGGGCGTGCTCTATCTCCCGAACGGGCAGGCCGGTGATCCGCGCGAGCCGCGCGGGCGTCGCCGGATGGCCTTCCAGCAGCAGGGCAGCTTCGACGACCGGCGCGCTGCCGGCGGGCAGGCTGCCGGCGGGGAGATGGCATCCGTTCGATCCATCGCGTTCGGCAGCGGCATCCTCCTGCCCGGCGGCCGCGGGCGGGACATCCACCGGCGTCGTGCGCGCGTGCCCGTTGCCGGAGCCGTTGGCCGGCGCGGAGACTTCCGGGTGCACGCCGTTCGGCGATCTCCCCGGGGGGGCGGGGACGCGCGGATCACGAACGGCGACCGCGTCCCCGCCGGCCTGCCGGGAGATTCGGTCGTCGGCGCTCATCGCCTGGCCACCAGCGAAATCTCCGCGAACGGGGTGTGCTGGACAACCCGGGCCCGCCCGGCCTTGACCACCTCCAGGATCGCGAGCAGGGCGCAGACCAGCTCCACCGCGGATCCCATGCCGATCAGGACGGCAAACCTCACGCGCTCCTGGCGGTCCAGCCGCTCGCGCAGCAGCGTCACCTTCTCCGCCACGGTCACGCCGTCATGCAGGTCGAATGGCACGGCATCTGCGATCCCGGACCGCAGCTCGCGATAGACGTCGACCAGCTCGGCGATCGATCCGTCCATCTCCGCGGCGTCGTCCTCATCTTCCAGGGACTCCTGCGCCGCGTGGACGCGGCGTTCCGGCTCGATGCGCCACTCGCGCGGCTCGAAGCGCTCGGAGAGTGCCTCGCCGAGCAGGCGCAACCGGCGGTACTCGATGAGCTGCTCGACAAGCTCGGCGCGCGGGTCGTCTTCATCATCACTTCCGCCCGCGGCACTGCCGACCGGCAGCAGCATCCGCGACTTGATATGCAGCAGGGTCGCAGCCATGCGGTAGAAGTCGGTGGTCCGTTCCAGGTCGAGGTCGTCCGAGGCATCGAGCACTGCCAGGTACTGTTCGGTGATGGCGGCGATCGGGATGTTCCAGATGTTGATCTGGGCGCTCCGCACCAGGTGCAGCAGCAGGTCGAGCGGCCCGTCGAAGTCGCCGAGCCGGTAGCGCATGCCGCTCCCCGTGGCGCCGCCTGAGTACCGTCGTTCGCTGATCGCTCCCTCCCCTCCCCGGAAGCCCCTCCCCGGGAAGCCCCTCCCCGGAGGAGCGGCCACTGGAGGCTGGCCGTCAGGCCTCCTTCGCGCCGTCACTGTCGGTCTGCGATGGTTCTGCCGGTGGCGCCGCGTCCGGAAACAGCAGCGCGCGTACCTTGCTCTCGATGGCGGCGGCCGTCTCTGGCTGCGCTTCGAGAAACGCCTTGGCGTTCTCTCTGCCCTGGCCGATCCGTTCCCCGTCGTAGGAATACCAGGTGCCGCTCTTGTCGACGATGTTTTCCTGCAGCGCCGCCTCCAGCAGGCTGCCGGAAGAGGAAAGGCCGGTGCCGAACATGATCTCCAGCTCGGCCCGGCGGAACGGCGGCGCGACTTTGTTCTTGACCACCTTGATGCGAACCCGGTTGCCGATCGCGTCCTCCCCGGTGCGCTGAATGGTTTCGATCTTGCGCACTTCCAGTCGCACCGACGAGTAGAACTTCAGCGCGTTGCCGCCGGTGGTGGTCTCCGGGTTGCCGAACATGACCCCGATCTTCATGCGGATCTGGTTGATGAAGATCAGGCAGGTACCGGACTTGGCGATCGTGGCGGTAAGCTTGCGCAGCGCCTGGCTCATCAGCCGTGCCTGCAGGCCCATGTGGGAGTCGCCCATCTCTCCTTCGATCTCGGCCCGGGGCGTGAGCGCGGCTACCGAGTCGACGACCACGATGTCCACCGCGCCGGAGCGCACCAGGGACTCCACGATCTCGAGCGCCTGCTCGCCGTTGTCGGGTTGCGACACCCACAGTTCGTCGGTGTCCACGCCCAGGCCCTTGGCGTAGACCGGGTCCAGGGCGTGCTCGGCATCGATGAACGCGGCGATGCCACCGGCGCGCTGCGCCTCGGCGATCGCGTGCAGTGCCAGCGTCGTCTTGCCGGAAGACTCGGGGCCGAAGATCTCCACGATGCGGCCTTTCGGATAGCCGCCGACGCCGAGCGCAGCATCGAGCAGGATGGAGCCGGAGTGGATCGCCGGGTGATCGCGCTGGGCGCCCTGCTCCCCCAACTGCATCAGCGATCCCTTGCCGAACTGCTTTTCGATCTGCAGACGGGCCGCGTCGAGTGCCTGCCTCCGTTCGGCGTGCAGGGTGTCGTGGGTGCCATTGCCGGTCGAACGGGCGCTGCCGGTCGACCGGGCACCACCGGTCGAACGAGCCCTCAGTGCGGTTTCGGAACGATTGGCCATGGGTTACTACTCCTTCCCCGGGTCTGTGCCCGGTTTCTTACCGGGCGGCCCCGGGACCGGGCCTTCGCACACAGATACGCACCCAGCCGCCGCCGCGCTTCTGTTCGGTGGATTGGAGCGGCGTCGATAACCCGCCAGCGTGACCCTCCCAGTGTCACCGCGAGTCTACCGGGACGAAGCGGCGCCGGTCAACGCCGCCCGGAGGCGCTCCCGGGCGTTCCCGCTTCCAACCCTCAGAACGTCCGGCGGGAGTCCAGGAGGATGGTCACGGGTCCCTCATTGCACGACTCCACCTGCATCGAGGCGCGGAAGACCCCGGTGTTGACCGGCAGTCCGGCGGCTTGGAGCAGGCACACCAGTCGCTTGTACAGTTGGTTCGCGCGGTCAGGATCTTCCGCCTGCGTGAACGACGGACGCCGGCCGCGCCGGACGTCGCCGGCCAGCGTGAACTGCGATACCACGGTGATCGCACCGCCGACCTGTGCGACCGAGCGGTTCATCTTTCCATCGTCGTCCAGGAATATGCGCAGGCCGGCCGTCTTGTCGGCGATGTATGCGGCATCGGATTCGCTGTCGCCGCGCTCGACCCCCACGTAGAGCAGCAGACCTGCTCCTTGGCTCCGCGGGGCTTCGCCCGCGGGGCGCACGGCACAACGTGAGACGCGCTGAACGACCGCTCTCATCGTTCACCCGCCCCTTCCCGAGGCTCCTGCGCCACCGCCCGGATGGCGCGAATCTCGTCGGCGGGCACGGCCGCCCGCCAGATCGCCGACCCGATCACGGCGATGTCGATGCCTGCGGCAACGGCAGAGCCGACGTTGCCGCGGTGCAGGCCCCCGTCGGTGGAGATCCAGAACGAATGGCGCGCCCGGTGCCGGCGCTCCGCGAGTTCCCGCGCCTTGTCCAGGCACGCTGGAATGAGTTCCTGGCCGCCGGCGCCGGGATGTACCGTCATGATCAGCACCAGGTCGATGACGTCCAGCAGCGGCTCCAGGGCGGATGCCGGCGTCGGGCCGGCGTCGGCGGCGAGACGGCGATCCCGGCCCGTATTCCCGAGTCCCGGATCGCCTGCATGAGCGCCCGTGGATCGTCTCCGGCGTCACGGCACGCTTCCACGTGCACGGTGACCAGGTCGGCGCCGGCATCGGCGAACCGCTCGACGTGGCGCGCCGGCTCCCGCACCATCAGGTGCACGTCGAAGGGCAGCCGGGAGCGGGGACGCAGGTCGGCGACCAGCTTGGCGCCGAAGGTGATCTCGTCGACGAAGCTGCCGTCCATGACGTCGAGGTGCACCAGGTCCGCAGGCGCTTCCTCGACGGTAGCCAGCGCCCGCGCCAGATGGCCGAAGTCGGCCGACAACAGCGACGGCGCCACCCGCACCCGATTCGGTGCCCGCCGGACGTCCATGGCGGCATCGTAACGCCGCTGCGGGGGCGTGCACAGGAGGCAGAGGATTTGACCTCGGGACATCTCCCGGCGCATACTTGAAGTCATCCGGATGGCCGAGCGGCAACTCAGTTTTACGGCCAACGAAGTCGCACATCTCGTCAATCGCGCGGACGCGTGTTTTCGCGAAGGCGCCTTCGCCAAGGCGATCCGTGTGTTGGAGCGAGCCCTGCGTCTGGACGCCGGGCTCACCAGCGTCGCGTCGGCGTTGAAGTGTGCGACGTTCTGGCAGGATCGCGAGGCGCGCCTGGCTACCATCGACGACCCGTACGAGCGGGCCGAATACCTGGAGCAGCAGTGGGAACTCTTTCAGCCGTTCGCCGGGCGCCTGGAGGATATGTCGGAGCGCACGTTGTTCGACATCCGGCGGTACGTGATGACCGAGTGCCTGCGGGGATACCGCGACCTCCTGGAGTCGCATCCGGAGCGGGAGGACGCAGATCTGCTGCTGCGCATCGGCCGCAGCTACAAGCGCTTGGGAAACTACGCCAGTGCCATCGAACACCTGGAGACCGCAAGCGGAAAGCAGCGCCGTTCGCCGGAGATCCTGGCCGAGCTGGCGGACTGTTACGGGCTGGTCAATGAAGACCGCTTTTCGAGGGTGCTGTTCCGGGAAGCATTCTTCATCGGAGCCGAGTCGATCCAGATCGAGCGGCTGGAGGCACCGGTCATCCGGCGGCTGATCGTGACGATGGAGCAGGCCGGCCGGGCGCCTCAAGAGATCGCCTCGTGGCTGCCGGTATACGCCACGCTGCACGGCGTGTTTACGGTGAAGCGCGAGCTCAAGCCGCTGGAGCTGGGACGCCTCAAGCAGACGATCTTCGCCATGGAACGACAGGTCGCCGCAGGCGAAGCGCCGCCGGAGGTTACCCCGGGACTGCTCAACCACTACTTCTGGCTCATCGACCATTTCATCGTAACCGGCGAAGAGAAGCCGCGCGTCCGCGAAGTGCTGACGAAGATCCGCGATCTGGACCGCCAGGTTCACGACGAGTACGTACGATAGTCGAGATGACAAGACACCCTCTGATGGGAAAACAATGCCGGTGCCACATGGAGGCGCCGAAACCGAGGTAAGCATGACTCCTACCGTGACGGATACACCGACAGGGACCGCGGCCGATGGCGCCGCCGGCAGCCTGACCACCAAGGTCACCGAGCTGCTCAATCAGGAGAAGTGGACCCGAGCTGCGCTGAACAGCTACGTGACGTCCAACTTCGTCGAGCTCGACAGCCTGCTGGAGGACGCGAGGAAGGAAGACTGCGAGGCGGAGCTGTTGGAGCTCTGCGAAGAGCACCTGCGCAGCAATCGCAACAGCATCATCGCCCTGTACCTGTCCGGCATCGTGTCGATCGGCCGCCGACTGGTGGACGACTCCAACCTGGTTCTGCTGGTGAACATCTTCACCGACAACCACAAGTGGAATATCGTCGAGTATCTGTGCAACCGCATCCTCGAGTTCGGAGAGAACCGCTTCGCGCTGAGAACGCTCGCCGAGAGCTACGACAACAAGAACGAGGAAGCGTCGAAACTCGAGGTGTACGAGCGGCTGATACGCGTCGACTACGAGGAGGCGGACTTCGTCAAGGTGCTCGCCCGCAACCGCGAACAGGCGGGCGACATCGGCGGCGCGGTCAACTACTACCGCAAGGCGCTGCACCGCTATATCAACAAGCGGAACTACGCGAACATCAAGGAGGTGTGGGAGCGCCTGATCGAGCACCGGCCGGACGATACCGAGTTCTATCTGCAACTCGAGCGCAAGGTCGCTCGCACGGTCAGCGAGGAACGGGCGGTGGCGCTTCTGGAGGCGCTGTATCCCCACTACTACGAGAAGGAGGACTGGGACACCACCATAGAGATCCTCAAGCGCATTCTGCGCTATGAGCCGAAGAACGCGGAGGCGCGCGCCCAGATCGCCGAGGCGTATACCGAGAAGCACGCCGGCCACAGCCACCTGGACGAGTACCTGCGCATTTCCAACCTGACTCAGGCGTGGCGCAACGCCCAGGAAGCGATCGCGGACTTCGAGAAGCACATCGCCTTCGACGCCGGCAACTTCGTGTTCCACCGCAGTTGGGGCATCGGGCGAATCTCCGCGATCGACGATGATGAGATCACCGTCGACTTTCCGAAGAAGCGCAACCACCGGATGTCGCTGAAGATGGCCGTCAGCGCACTGAAGATCCTGGCCAGGGACCACTTCTGGGTGCAGAAGGCCACCACCTCCCGCACCAGGCTGCGGGACAGCGTCAAGAGCGATCCGGCGGCGACCCTGCGTTCCATCATCAGGAGCTTCGGCAATCAGGCCGACATGAAGCGCATCAAGATGGAGCTCGTCCCCCGTATTCTGACCGCCTCCGAGTGGTCCAAGTGGAGCACGGCGGCGCGACGCATTCTGAAAACCGACCCGTCCTTCGGCAGCCACGAAGAGAAGCTGGACACTTACGTGGTGCGCGACACTCCGATCTCCTACGAGGAAAAGACTTTCAACAAGTTCTCGGCGGAAAAGTCGTTCTTCGGACGGGTCTCCATCCTGCAGGACTACCTGCAGAACGCCAGTCCCGACTCCGAATACTTCAGCGAGATGTTCTCGTACTTCAGCGGTTTCCTGAAAGCGTACACCGTGGCCAACGATCAGGTGATCGCGAGCTTCCTCCTGGTACAGCAGATCGGCAAGAAGCATCCCTACCTCGCCACCGATGTCGACCTGGAGTTCGCCGACCTGCTCGGACAGGTCGACGATCTGGAGGAATTGTTCCTGGCACTGGACAACAATGAGCTGCGCAAGGACTTCCTCGCGCACGTGCGCGAGGAGGTCGCGGACTGGCCGGCGGTCTACTCCCGTTTCTTCTATCTGCAGCCGAGCCGGCTGCTGGTGGACGCCCTCATCAACAACAAGGAGTTCGATTCACTGGAGCGGATCGCCGCCAGGGTGTTCGAAAGCTATCGCGACCTGCGCGAGCCGTTCGTATGGCTGTTGCGCAACTGCGAGGACGAAGCCTGGTTCACGAGCGTGGCCGCCAGGCAGGAGAAGTGCCTGACCGCGCTGATCCACCTGCTCGATCTCACCTACCGCGACATCGAGAACAGGCGCGACGTCTCCGCCGGCCGGCGCCTCAACAAGCAGATCCACGACTACCTGTTCAAGGACGGCAACCTGCTCCGCTTTACCCTCCTGGCAGACCTGGACACGATCACCCGCATCCATTCGATGGTCGCCGACATCGAGCACCTGGATCCGTCGATCAAGATCCGTCTCAAGGAGAAGATCACGGATCGGTTTCCCGAATTCGAGTCGGTCGGCGAGCCGCTGGCAGTGGAACGCACGCGCGCCGGCCTGTTGGTCACGCGCGGCGGTTACGAAACCAAGCAGCGCGAGCTTCGCCACCTGATCGAGATGGAGATCCCGCTCAACTCCAAGGAGATCGGCGTGGCGATGCAGAAGGGAGACTTGCGCGAGAATGCCGAATACAAGGCTGCGCTCGAGAAGCAGGAGCTGCTGAAGAGTTCCGCGTCACGGCTCCAGGAAGAGCTGCAGGAGGCACAGATCTTCGACTCCGGCCAGGTCGACGATCAGACGGTGTCATTCGGGACCACGGTGCGTCTGACCAACGTCGCCACCGGCGATAACGAGCACTTCACCATCCTCGGTCCGTGGGAGTCTGACCCGGCGAGAAACGTGATCTCTTATCTGTCCCCGCTCGGCGCCGAGCTGTGGAATCATCGCCCCGACGACGTGCTGCAGTTCACGATCAACGAGAAGCCGTTTCACTATCGGGTGGACGGCATCGAGCGGGCCGAGGCTCTGCGCTAGCTACGGCTCAGGGCTCGGGGTTGTCAGGACGCCGCACGGCGAGTTTCCGGACGAATGGCAGGCCGACGAGCCGGTACAGCACGATCGTGACCAGCGCGGCCGCCGCGACCACGCCCACGAGCGACGCCACGTGCACCACGTCGGCTGATCCTTCTCGTGGATCGGGCAGCCGGGAGGCGGCGATCCACATGAGGGCGCCCGCCGGCGCCACACCGGCCGCCACCTGCAGAGCACCCCGTGCCAGAACTCTCCACGCCACGAGGCGGGACGGCAGCGCCAGCAGCAGCGTCCCGGCCGAGAACGCCGCGGAGTTGGCAAGGGCGAGCCCGGCCACTCCCAGCGCCGTCTCCTTCCACCACAGCGACAGGGCCACGTCGACGACCGCGACGACGATGGCGGCCCGAAGAGCCCGGCGCGGAGCGTCCAGCGCATAGCAGAGACGCTGGAGAAAGGTGAACACGCCGACGCTGGGCAAGCCGATGGCGAAGCCGCGCAGCACGGCGGCGGTCAGCTCGGTGGCCTCGGCGTCAAAGAGTCCGCGCTGCAGGGCGGCGTGGACGATGGAGTCCCCGAGCAAGAGGTAAGCGACCGCTGCCGGCACGAGCAGCGCGGCGAGCGTCACCATCCCGTCCGTCGTGCTGCGGCGCAGCTCCGTGGTTCGATTGTCCGCCGCCATCTGGGCCAGTCGCGGAAACGCGGCGGTAACCACGGACACCGACAGCACCCCCAGCGGCAACTGGAAGAAGACCACCGCGTAGTAGATCGCGCTGGTGCTGCCGTCGCCGAGGCCGCTGGCAAGCAGGAACGAAACCTGCTGCATGACCGCGAACACCAGAGCCGAGGCGACCGCCGGCCCCCAGCCGCGCAAGATCCGGCGCATCCGATCGTCGAACCGCAGGCGTGGCACGATGCTGAAGCCGCGGCGCAGGAAGGCCGGTACCTGGAACAGGAGTTGCAGTACGCCGCCTGCGAGGACTCCGGCGGCGGCCGCCAAGATACCCCAGCGCGGCGCCAGGACAAGAACGCTGGCGATCACGCCGACCGAGAACAGCAGCGGCGCGAGCGCGGGCACCACGAACACGCTACGTGCGTGCAAGGCGCCCATGAGCACCGCGGCCGCTCCGGCCAGTGCGGCGTACGGCACCATGACGCGGAACAGCCCGACGGCACTCGCCATCTTCTCCGGTTCGGGAAAGGCGACGAGGATGCGGGTGATCGGCGCGGCGGCGATCACGGCGACCGCGATCAACGGCACGGTGACGGCAAGCTGCAGGCCGAAGGCCGCCCGCGCCAGCTCGACCTGTGCCTGCGGATCGCGGTCGCGGGCCAGTGCCGGTACCAGTGCGGCAGAGAACGCGCCCTCGGCCAGGAGACGGCGCAGGGTGTTGGGGACCTGGAACATGACGGTGAAGACGTCGACGGTGCCGCCGGCTCCGAACACGGCGGCGAGCACCGCCGCGCGCACGAAGCCGAGCGCCCGGCTGGCCGCGGTACAGGCCATGAGCACGGCCGCCGTCCGCTCGGTCCCGCCGGAAGCGGCGGCCCGGGCGGTCTGACCCGTACTCACGGGCGTTCGTCTGCGCTCGACCGATCCAGGTACCTGTCGAGAAAGCCGCTCTTGAAGGCGGCGAACCCGCCGGCGGCGATCGCCTCTCGCACGGACTCCATCAGCGCCGCCATGAAGGCCAGGTTGTGGTAGGTGGTCAGCACCGCAGCCATGATTTCGCGCGCCTTGAACAGGTGGCGGAGATAGGCACGGCTGTGTGCCGCGCACACCGCGCACGCGCACTCGGCGTCGAGAGGATCGTCACGAAGGGAGGCGCTCCCGGTGCGCAGCGACAGGGTGCCGGCGCGCGTAAGCGCCAGCGCGTTGCGCGCGACCCGCGTGGGATACACGGAATCGAACAGGTCCACGCCGTGCTCGACTCCGCACAGGATCAGGTCGGGGCTGCCGACGCCCATCAGGTAGCGGGGCCGCTGTGGATCGAGCAACGGTGCGGTGTGGGCGACGGTCGCTTCGAAGCGGGCGGCAGACTCCCCTATCGACAGCCCCCCGATCGCGCTTCCGGGCAGGTCGAGTGCCCGGATATCTGATGCCGACCGCGCGCGCAGGTCGGGGAACAGGCCTCCCTGCACGATGCCCCAGAGTTGCTGGTCGGTCGTCGTGCTTCCACACCGCCACCGTGCGGCCGCCCGCGCTGCCCAGCGTGCGGTGAGCTCCGCGGCCTGCTCCGCCCCGGCGTGATCGACATCCGCCGCCGAGCATACGTCCAGCGGCATGATGACGTCGCTGCCGAGGGCGGTCTGGACGTCGACGACCGACTCCGGGGTCAGCCGGTGCCGCGATCCGTCCAGGTGCGACCGGAAGGCCACTCCATCATCGTCCACGTTGCGCAGGGGCGCCAGGGAGAACACCTGGAAGCCTCCCGAATCGGTCAGCAGGTTGCCCTGCCACGCCATGAACCGGTGGAGTCCGCCGTGGCGGGCAACCGTGTCGGCGCCGGGACGCAGGTAGAGATGGTAGGAATTGGCCAGCACCATCCGGAAGCCCAGGTCGACCAGGTCGCGCGGCCAGACCGCCTTCACGGACGCGTTCGTCCCTACCGGCATGAACGCGGGGGTGCTCACGGTTCCGTGCGGCAGGGTCAGGCTGGCCGCGCGGGCGGCCGAGCGCGTGTCGCGTGCGTCGATCCGGAAGCTCACGTGCGCGCCCGCCACAGCAGGACCGTGCCCAGCACCAGAAAGACCATGGCCGACAGTGAGGCGCCGAGCAGCGGCGGTATCACATCGGTCTTGGCCAGGATGTGGGCAACCATCTGCAGGACGAAGTAGCCGACCGAGCCGATCAGGGCGATCAGCATGCTGGCCAGCAGCACGTTGCGCCGCAGCATCCCGCCGACCGCCGCGGCGATCACCGACACCACGAACGGCGTGACGGCGAATCCTGCCTTGGCATACAGGTCGGTCTGCGCCGACCGATAGGGCAATCCGGCGCGGCGGAGCGTTCGCACCCACGCCCAGCCCTCGCGCAGGGTCATGTCGGCCACGTCGCGGGATTCCTGGCGGAAGGTATCGGGGCCGGGAGCGTGGTGGTCGGACGACTTGGCGATGCTCTCCTGGATCAGCCGCTCTCCGGCGGTGTCCCACCGGTAGTGCCGGACGTCGTGGAGCATCCAGCGGTCGCCCGTCCACTCGGCGCGCGCGGCGTCGGTGCGGCTGACGAGCCGGCCGTCCGCCGTCCGCTCGACGACGGTCAGCCCGCGCAACGCGCCTTCGCGGTCGTTGTAGTAGTCGGCGCGGTACACGCGCCGCCCTCCCCCGTCCATGACCGTGACGTCCGTGTTGTTGAGAAACAGCGGGTGGCCGACAGCCGCGCGGTACCGCTCGTTGTAGGCCCGGAGGGCGGGCGTGCCGACGCCTTCGTCGAAGGCCAGCAGACCCGGCGATGCGATCAGGCCGACCAGGAGCAGCGGGCTCATGAAGCTGCGCAGCCCGACGCCCGCGCCGAGGACGGCGATCAGCTCGTTGCGGGCCTGGATCGTACCGAGCGTATACGTGATCGCAAACAGCAGCCCGATCGGCACCGCGAACCGGGCCGCCGTCGGCGCATACAGTGCGGCGATGCCGGCGATCTGAGCGACGCTCACCTCGTTGGCGGCGAACGCCGAGAGCTTCGGATACAGGTCGACCAGGAGCAGTATCAGCACGAAGGAGGCGGCGGCCGCCGCGAACACCGGCAGGAATGCGCGCACCAGCATGCGTTGCAGGATGTTCATCGGGCGCGGTTCAGCACGGCGATCGCGCCCGCGGCCACCAGCACGACGGCGTTCGGCAGCCACACCGGCAGCGCCGGTGCGAAGCCGGCGCGCAGCGAGGTCGTCTCGCCGACGGTCAGCAGCGTCCAATAGAGAAAGCAGAGGCAGATGCCGACCAGGAAGCCGAACGTTCGCCCCGACCGCCGTGCAAGCAGGCCGGCGGGCAGGGCAAGAGCCATGAAGGCAAGGCAGGCCAGCGGTAACGCGTACTTCTTGTGAAGCTCCAGCAGGTAGGTATGCACGGTGCGTTCCGAGGCCGTCCGGCGCAGGCTCCGCTCGAATCCGGTGGTGATGGCAGCGATCCGGTCGCGCTCGTCCGGCAGGCGTCCGGGGTCCGCCGCGACGGTCCGCTCGGCCGCGGCCACCTCCGCGAGCAGCCGGTAGCGTTCGCTTTCCCGCGTGTCGGCGCGCTGTTCCCCTTCGGTTTCCAATCGCACCTGCATGCCCCGGATCTCGCGGCGCAAGTCGACCGAGCTCATCTGGTCCGGGCCGGCGGCGCTGAGAGCGCCGCTGACGTCGCGGAGCAGGATGTTGTACTCCATGGAGACCGCCCGCAGGAACTCGTGCCGCGTGTCGTCGATGTCCGCGACGTGGGAGAACACGTCCTTCAGGTGCAGCGATACGACACCGTCCTGGGCGGTACTCTCCGCGAAGGAGGCGTTGCGGGCGATGATGAGCCTTCGCTCGCCCGCGGCCGTCCGGTCCAGGATCAGGGGCGTCTCGATGGTGCCGCCGTCGATCGCTCCGGTCACGATCGCCATCCCCTCGTAGCGCTCGACGGCGAACGGCTCCAGCTCCACCGATGGATTGGTGGCGAGCATGCGGCGGTAGATCCGGCTGAACTCGATGTTGCTGGCCGGCAGCAGCAGATCGTTGAAGACGAACGACAGGCCGGACAGGATGACGCCGGCGGCGGCGAGCGGCAGGAACAGGCGTCGCAGCGGGATGCCCGCCGCCATGACGGCGATGATCTCATTGTCGGCCGAGAGGCGGCTGACCGCCATCAACGCCCCGAGCAGCGTCCCGAACGGAACCGAGTAGAAGACGATCAATGGCAGCGAGAACAGCATCAGACGCGCCACCACTCCGATCGGCACCTGGTTCGCGAAGATCTGCTCCGCGGTGACCAACAGGACGTTGGCGACGAACACGAAGAAGAAGAAGAGGAAGGCGACCAGGAACGCGGACAGGAATTCGCGCGCCACGTAGCGCGACATCACGCCGAACAACGGCCCGCTCTCCTGCCGCCCACGCGGCAACGCGCTAGTTGGAAGCGGCGTCGGCCGCGTACTGCAGCGAGTTGGCCAGCACGGCGACTCCGCACCCTTGGGTCCCGAAGTACGCGAACGGCCCGGCCTGAGCCACCGCCCTGATCTCGTTGGCCCCCATGCCGTGCCTGGGCGGACAGTCGACGACCGCCGTCATGTCGAAATGAGTCCATCCGCCGCCATTCAGGGCGTACCGGTACGCGCCTCCGCCGTGGGTCCCGAACAGGACCGTCCCGGGCGCGGCCGTGGCAGCGAGGACGAAGTCGTCGCCCAGGGAACCCGACCCCTTGGTGAACCGGGTGACCTCGTCGCTGTCGGGATCCCACCTGAACAGCCCGTTGCCGTGGTCGCCGACCCAGAGCCGCCCGGACTCGTCGAAGGAGAGAGCGTGTATGTTCTTCGCCCCCGAGGCCCACAGGCGATCGACCCGGCGCACTCGTCCGGTCTCCAGGTCCATGACGGCAACTCCCCGATCCAGCGTGCCGATGTACAGCGTGGAGCCCCGGCGCAGCAGTGCCTGCACGAATCGGACCAGCGAGTTCGGGTCTTCGACCTGTGTCCACTCTCCATCCGGATCATCGGCCATCCAGAGCCCCTGGCCCAGGGTCCCGGCGGCGATGCTGCCGTCGATTCCCTCCAGCGCCCACACGTTGGGCCGTCCGCTCCCACCGACTCGGAACCGTTCGACTCTCCAGAGGCGGCTGGTCGCCTTCGAGTACACGGACAAGCCCTCGGCGGTGCCCAGCCATACCCAGTTTCCGTCTACTTCGATCGCGCGAATGGTGTCGGACAGTTCGCCTCCGGTGGTGGCGCCGGTGAAGCGGCTGGCGATGCCGGTGTTCTGCGAGTACCGGGCGACACCGCCGTTGGAAGTACCGATCCACACATCGTCGGCATCCACGGAAATCGCCGTGACGTTGCCGTCCGGAAGCCCCAGCATCGCCGGGGTGATGGTGCTCCACAGAACGTCCCGAACGAGACGGTCATAGGTACGGCGATCCGCCGGTTCGAGTGCCGTGGGCTGGACGACCTGGAGGGTCAGGTACGCGGCGGCGGCAAGGTCGTTCAGTTCGTAGAGAGCCAGCTCGGCCGCCTGAATCCGCACCTCGTCGAGGCGGCGCCCCGGGATGTCGGCCGGCTGAAGGCGCAGGGCTCTCTGCAGCTCATCCAGCGAATCGGCCAGAAGACGGTCCCGCCGGGCGAGCTCTGCCGCCGTCACCGCGACCTCGAAGTGAATGGCGTCGGAGGTCTGTGGGTGGGAGCGGGCCTGGTCCAGGAAGAACCGTGCCCGAAACGGCTCCGAGACCAGCGCCGCCTGGGCGGCCAGCAGCAGCGCTTCCGGAAGGTGTCTGCTGCCGGGGGTCTGGATGCGCATGGAGCGCACCACACCCAGAGCGTCGGCGTAGTCACCTCTCGCGAACGCAGCCTTCGCCTCCGCCAGCGCCGCGGCCGGGTCCAACGTCTGGGCGGACGCCGCGCACGCGGCCAACAGGGCGATCGCGACCAGCTTGACGCGGATGGCCTTGACGCGGATGGCCGGGCTCCTCAGCGGCGGCTCAGTCGGACGGCTGCGGGTCGACGTCATGGTCAATTGGGTCCCCCCCGTACGCTACCAGTGCGAAGGCATCGGTGTCCGCGACCAGCCCGGCCATGGCTTCCAGATCGTCGCGGGCAACGCCGTGGATGTACGAGTCCATCTCTTCAAAACTTAATATCGGCCCGAACGTCTGCCGTTGGTACACCATTCGGCGCATGCGCGCCTCCATGTCCTCGCGGGCGAAGACCAGGGCGCCGCGCAGATGGCTCATCGCCTCGTCCACCTCCTCCTTGCCCGGCGGGTGTGCGCGCAGTCCCCGCAACTCGGCGAGCAGACCGTCGATGAGCTCCTCGCGAGCCTCCGGCACGCAGTTCGCGAACACCGACCACAACCACAGGTCGCTGAGGTGCGTCCGGAACGAGCCGATCGAGTAACACAACCCGCGTCGCTCCCGCAGGTTCTGGAACAGCCGCGAGCTCATCGACTCCCCGACCAGTGTGCTGAGCAGGGTCAGCGCGTAGTAGTTTCGCACCGTTCGATCCACGGGAAGTGGGCGGCCGGCGTACAGGTAGGTCTGATGGCAACGGTCCCCGTGCCGCCAGACGCCGGCGTGATGGTCGGGCGAGCACCGCGCCGCGGGCGACTCCACCGTTTCGTCCGGCACTGGTTCGTCCAACCACCCCGCCGCGGTTCTCTGCAGCGTGTCCTCGATCGTGGCGAATACCTCTTCAACGGCGACGCGGCCCGCGACCGAGACGACCAGCCGCGAGGGATGGAACCGTTCCCGAAAGAAACGCAGCAGCCGATCGCGATCGATCTCCGCGACCTCATGTACGTCGCCGGCGATACGGCGTGAGAGGGCGTGCGAGCCCCAGAGCCGTTCCACGTACGCCTGGAAGGCGCGCTCGTCGGGTGAATCGTCGGCCGCATGTATCTCGTTGATGACGACCTGACGTTCCCTGGTCAGTTCGGCGCCATCGAGCGCCGGTGCGGTGGCCATGTCGGCCAGCACCTCGGCCGCGACGGGCGCAGCGTCTCCTGGAACGCTGCAATGCAGACAGGTGGTCTCGCGGTCGGTGAAGGCGTTGATCGAGCCCCCGACGCGATCGATGTCGCGAGCGATCCGCGACGCCGACCGCGTCGGCGTCCCCTTGAAGACCATGTGTTCCAGGAGATGACTGCAGCCGTGCTCGTGGGCACGTTCGTCCCGGGACCCGTGGCCGTACCAGAACCCCAAGGCCGCGGTGCCGGTGTGTTCGACCGTATCCACCAGCAGCGTGGCCCCAAGGCTCAGCTCAAACTCCTGAATCAATCCGATGCATGCTCGTCGTCAGGTCTGCCCCGGTCATCAGGTCTGCGGTCGTCAGGTCTGCCCTGGCGACGCGGTCCGCGCCCGCCGGACATGCTCCTCGACCGGGGCGGACGGCCGTCGCGTCCATCCCTGCGTTCGCGCCCATCCCTGCGGTTGGGCCCGAAACGCTCTCGCCTTCCCGGACCGGGGCGACGGCCTCCGCCGCCGACGCGGTCGCGCAACGGATCGCCGACCGGCCGCGATCCCGGGGCGCCCGCGAAGTCCTCGACATCCGGGCCCACGGCGTCCAGCGTGGCAAGGTTCAGGCGGCCCATGCGGTCGATCTCGATGAGCTTCACCTGCACCTCGTCGCCGAGCTTGACAACGTCCTCGACCTGGCCGACATGGTCGGCGGTCAGTCGGGAAATGTGGCAGAGACCTTCCTTGCCCGGGAGGATCTCCATGAAGGCGCCGAAGTCCATGATGCGGGTGACACGGGCCGTGTAAGTCTTGCCGACCTCGGGCTCCTCGACGGCCTGCTCGACCAGCCGCTGGGCGCGCTCGGCGCCTTCCTTGCGGCGGCAGTAGATGGTCACCACGCCATCGTCCTCGATATTCACGTCGGCCCCGGTGGTCTCGGTGATCGATCGGATGTTGGAGCCGCCGGAGCCGATGACGGCTCCGATCTTGTCGACGTCGATGCGCATGGTGATGATCTTCGGCGCGAAGTCCGATACCGCGCCGCGCGGCCGGTCCATGGTCTGGCGCATGATCTCCAGGATCTTCAGGCGGCCGGCGCGCGCCTTGTCGAGCGCTTCGCGCAGGAGCTCCGAGCTGACGCCCGCGATCTTGATGTCCATCTGGAACGCGGTGATGCCCTCCTCGGTGCCGGCGACCTTGAAGTCCATGTCGCCCAGGTGATCTTCCTCTCCCAGAATGTCGGACAGGACCACGAAGCGTTCGCCGTCGGAGATCAGCCCCATGGCGATGCCCGCGACCGAGCGCGTGATCGGCACACCGGCGTTGAGCATGCTCAGCGTGCCGCCGCACACCGACGCCATGGATGACGATCCGTTGCTCTCCAACGTCTCGGAGACCACGCGGACCGTGTACGGGAAGTCTTCCTTGCTGGGGATCACCCGTTCCAGCGCCCGCTCGGCGAGGTGGCCGTGGCCGACTTCCCGGCGCCCGGTGCCCAGACGCCCGGTTTCCCCTACCGAGAACGGCGGGAAGTTGTAATGCAGCATGAAGTGCTTCTTGCGGTCGACGTCGGTCTCCAGCGCGTCCAGGATGCGCAACTCGTCATTGGCGGTGCCGAGCGTGGTCACCGCAAGGGCCTGCGTCTCCCCTCGCGTGAACAGCGCGGCGCCGTGCGCGCGCGGCAGCACGTCCACCTCGCAACTGATGTCACGGATGTCGTCCGGCGACCGGCCGTCGGTGCGCACGCGGTTGTCCAGGATAGAGGTGCGCACCACGTCGGTCTCGATCTTCTCCAGCAGCGCTTCGACGTCGTCCTTGTCGGTATCGTCGATCCGATCGGCGAAGTGCTCGAAGGTATCCTGCTTCACCTGCCGGATCGCGGCGTAGCGCGCTTCCTTGCCCTTCACGAAGCAGGCTTTCTTCATCCGCGGCCGCACCCAGGCGGAGATCTCCGCCTCTGCCTCCGCGACGGCGGCTTCGGGCAGCGGAAGCTTCTCCCGCCCGCCGAGCTCGGCCAGGCGCAGTTGTGCGTCGCACATCTCGACGATCACCGCGTGCGCGCGCTCGATGCAGGAGATCATCGTCTCTTCGTCGGCTTCCTGGGCACCCCCTTCGACCATGGTGATGCCGTCGCGGGTGCCGGCGACCACGATGTCAAGTTCGCTGGACTCGATCTGGTCGTGGGTCGGGTTGATCACGATGTCGCCGTCAAGGACGGCCACCCGCACGCCGCCGACCGGACCCTCGAACGGTACGTCGGAGACGGTGACCGCCGCGGACGCCGCCACGATGGCCAGCACGTCGGGGGGGTTGACCTGGTCCGCCGAGATCACGGTGGGAACCACCTGGATGTCGCGGCTGAACGACTTGTGGAACAGCGGCCGCATGGGCCGGTCGATCAGGCGCGACACCAGGATCTCACGATCCCGAGGCCTGCCTTCGCGGCGGAATATCGACCCCGGGATCTTGCCCGAGGCGTATGCCTTTTCGTTGTACTCCACCTGCAGGGGGACGTAGTCGAGTCCCTCGATCTCCTTGGCGGAGCAGCAGACCGTCGCCAGGACGGCGGAGCCTGCGTATTGCGCGTAGACCGCGCCGTTGGCCTGTTTGGCCAGCCGACCGGTCTGCAGTGTCAGCGTCTCGGCGCCGACCTTCAGTTCTACGGTATGTGCCATGTTACTTCCTTGCGCCGCGGCTTTCTGCGCAGCGCCGTGCCGCGTGACGCTACTTCCTCAGGTTCAGCTCTTTGAGCAGATTCCGGTATGTGTCCGCGTCCTTGCGGCTGAGATAGCCCATGAGCCGACGCCGCTGCCCGACCATCCGCTGGAGGCCGTGGCGCGAAGCGTGGTCCTTGGGGTGTGTTCTGAAATGTTCGGTGAGTTGGGTGATCCGGCGGGTAAGCAGCGCTACCTGCACCGCCGAAGCTCCGGTATCGGCATCACCTTTTCCGAAGCCGGTTACAATCTCCGTTTTCTCTTCTTTGGTCAATCCCATCCTGTCCTCAATGTTGTGCTGCCTCGATATCGTCCTGTCTCAGTCCTGCGTTCGCCTGATCCGTCAGGATTCCCGTCGTGCAAAACGAACTCCGCTCAAGGGGCCAATCGCCCCGTGAACGACCGCCCCGTGAACGATTATCCGGTCGTATTCCACCGCGATCACGGCGTCGGAACCACCCGATGCGCTGCGGGCGAACCCCGAATAGCGGCCCGGTCGGGGCAGGAGCTGTGTCAACGACGAGGCCGGAAAAACCAAGCCGTCCCCCGTGCAGTCGGGCGAGACGTGCTCGACATCCAGTTCATAGTCCCCTCCGAGCATGGACCGTACCACGGAGAAGTCTCCGCTGTCGATCGCCTGCCGTATGCCGCTGCTGCTCACTTTCGCTCCGTCGCTGCCCCGTCCGTCCTGACTGCCCCGCCCGTCCGCGTTCGCCGACTCGTCGCGGACCAGATCCACCACTTCCAACCCTACTCCGTGCCGGTGCAACAGTCTCTGGAGCTGTTCGGTATCGGTGTCGCGTTGTCGCCCACACCGGAAGTCCCGTCCGACCACGACGCCGCGAACGGCGACGCGGCGCAGCAACTGGGTGACGAACTCTTCCCCCGTAAGCTTACTGAAGCTGAGGGAAAAGTCAACGACGATCAGGTAGCGGATGCCGATGCGCCCCAGCGCACGTTCCTTCTGACGCCGCGACAGGATCAGGCGTTCGCTGGTCCCGAACAGCACCGAACCGGGCAAGGGATCGAACGTCAGCACCGCGGACGCGCCCGCGCCGTGCGCAATCACGCGTTGCAGCAGCGCTCGATGGCCTCGATGGAGGCCGTCGAACACGCCCATGGCGAGCACCACGCCGTCTTCGAGTGGTCGGTCGGCCAGTCCCTGCCAGTCGGCTACGGTCAACCGGGTATCTCCGTCATGGGTGCCGCGCCACGCCGCTCACGGCTTCCGCCGCGCCGGGATCCTGCCGCGCGGCCAGAACGCACCGATAGCGGTACCGGGGGGGCGAACGGGTGCACGCCGTGCCTTGTCCAGATGTCCGGTCGTCCCCCGGATCGAGAACGGCGAGCAACTCCTGGCCGCTGAGGAGCGCACAGAATCGCTCGCCGGACGGTGCTCCCACCATGAACGTGGACTCTGGCGGCTGCCCGTCGCGGACGCGCCGCGCGCCTTCGGGCGTCACCTGTCGCAGTTCCAGATTCTCGATGCGGTGCAGGAACCCGGCCGGAGGGATGACGTCGCCGGAGCCCGCGGCGTCGACCGCCGCGGCGGCATCCACCGAGAAAGCTCCCACCGAGAGCCTGCGCAGTGCGGTCAGGTGCCCACAGCTTCCCGAGGCCAAGGCAAGGTCACGGGCAAGGGAACGCACGTAGGTCCCCTTGCCACAGACGACCTCGATCTCCACCTGAGGCAGGTCCATGGCGATGATCCGCAGGCTGTCCACGTACACGTCCCGTGCGCGTGGTTCCACGGGGAGGCCGCGTCGCGCGCGCCGTGATGCGCGTTCGCCGTCGACATGCACGGCGCTGTAGGCGGGCGGCACCTGACGTATGCGGCCGACGAAGCCCGGCAGCGCATCGTGCAGCGCTTCGGGTGTCGGCAGGTTCCTCCGCAACTCGACCGGACCCTCGGGATCAAGCGTGGTCGTCTGTTCGCCGAGGCGGATGGTCGCTCGATAGCGCTTGGGCAGCTCGGTAATCAACCAGCCGATGCGGGTCAGCCGGCCGACCATGGCGATCAGCAGACCGGACGCGAACCGGTCCAGGGTGCCGGTATGGCCGATGCGACGGGTCCCGAGCACGCGCTTCAGGCGCCCGAGCGCCGCGAAGGAGGTCATGCCGGACGGTTTGTTCAGAAGGACCATCCCGCCGCCCTGCGGCACGTCTGCCACGTCCGGATTCCGTCTGACCGGCACGTCTCTCGCGTACGCGTGTGCTACGTGAGGTTGCGAATCTTCTGCAGCACGCGAAATCCGTCCGCCACCGAAGAGTCCGCCACGAAACGCAGCCTTGGCGTTTCCCGCAAGCGGATACGGCGCGCCAGCTCCGCCTGCAGGTAGCCGGCGGCGTGGTTGAGCGCATCCGTGGCAGGTCCGACAACGGGAGCTTCGCCGTGGTGGGATACGAACACGACGGCGTGCTTGAGGTCGCGGGAAACCTTGACCCGCGTCAGGTTCAGCAGGGGATCGATACGCGGGTCGGCCAGCCGTCCGCCCACGATCATCTCGCCCAACACTTCGCGCAGCAGTCGGCCGACCTTCTCGCCCCGCTGGTTCGCCATGTTCCCCTCCGTCCCTGCTCTGCCGTTCCCGGCGCCGACGACGCTCGGAGCTTCCGGTCTCAGAGCTTCTTGGCGACCTCTTTCGTCTCGAACGCTTCGATGCTGTCGCCCTGCTTGAGATCATTGAAGTTCTCGATGCGGATACCGCACTCGAACCCCGATTCCACCTCGTTGACGTCCTCCTTGAAGCGGCGCAGGGTGAGGATTCTTCCTTCGTACACCTGCGCTCCATCGCGGACGACATGGACCATGGCGTTCCGGCGCACGAGTCCGGACGTGACGTGGCAGCCGGCGATCGTGCCGAGGCGGGAGATGCGGAACAGCTCGCGCACCTCGGCGACGCCCACCGACTCGGTGCGCATCTCGGGCTTGAGCATCCCCTCCATCGAATCGCGGATCTCCTCGACCGCTTCGTAGATCAGGTCGTAGCGGCGAATCTCGATCTTCTCCTGGTTCGCCAGTTCCTGCGCCTTCGGCGTCGGTCGGATGTGGAAGCCGATGATCAACGCGTTCGACGCGGAGGCCAGCATCACGTCGTTCTCGTTGATCGCCCCTGCCGATGAGTGGATGACCGAGAGCTTGATGTCGTCCGTCGACAGGCGCTCCAGCGCGGAAACCAGCGCCTCCACCGATCCGTGCACGTCGCCCTTGGCCACGACCTTGAGCTCCTGGACCTCTCCTTCCTTGATGGTCTCGTACAGGTTGTCGAGGGTGATCTGGCTGACCGATCCGGCCTCCCTCACCTTGCGCAACTCCTGCCGCTTGTCACCGACGGTGCGGGCGGTGCGCTCGTCGGCGGTCACCTGAAACGGGTCGCCGGCCGCCGGCAGCCCGGAGAAGCCCAGTATCTCGACCGGCAGCGACGGCGTGGCCTCCTTCACCGGATTGCCGAGGTCATCGAACATCGCCCGCACCTTCCCGGGATACACCCCGGCGATGAACGGGTCGCCCGAGCGCAGCGTGCCCCGTTCGATCAGCACCGTGCCGACCGTGCCGCGGCCCAGGTCGACCTTGGACTCGATCACGCGGCCTTCCGCGCGGACGTCGTACGGCGCGTGGAGCTCCAGCAGGTCTGCCTGCAGAAGGATCGCCTCCAGCAACTCGTCGATCCCGGTCTTGGCAAGCGCGGACACCTCCCGGTACAGGGTGTCGCCTCCCCACTCCTCCGGGACCAGCTCGTGGTCGGAGAGCTGCTGCTTCACCCGTTCGGGGTTGGCGTCCTCGAGGTCACACTTGTTGACCGCCACGATGATGGGGACTTCCGCTTCGCGCGCGTGCGATATCGCTTCCACCGTCTGCGGCATCGTGCCGTCGTCTGCGGCGACCACCAGCACCACGATATCGGTCACCTGGGCTCCTCGGGCACGCATGTTCGTGAACGCTTCGTGGCCGGGGGTATCCAGGAACACGATGCGGCCCTCGGCGGGCGAGTCGCGGTCGATGGAGACCGCGTATGCGCCGATGTGCTGGGTGATGCCGCCATGCTCCTGGTCGGCGACGTTCGCCTCGCGGATGGCGTCCATCAACTTGGTCTTGCCGTGGTCGACGTGGCCCATGATGGTCACGATCGGCGGCCGCGGCCGGTCATCGGAATCGCCGGGTTGTTCCGATTCGATCACCGTCTCGTGGTACAGCGACACGACGTTGACGGTGCAGTTGTACTGCTCCGCGATCACGGTTGCGGTATCCGAGTCGATCTGCTGGTTGATGGTGACCATGCTGCCCATCTCCATCAGCTTGGCGATCAGGCTGGAAGCCTTGAGGTTCATCTTGCGCGCCAGCTCGGAGACGGTGACCTGCTCCATGATGTCGATCTCGCTCGGCACGGCCGCCGCCTCGTCCTCGCGGCGACGCTGCTGTACGAGCTTCTCGGCGTGTTCCTCGAACCGTTCGCGCGAGTATTGGCCGCGCCTGCGCGGCTTCCTCGACCGCCCCGGCCCTCTCCCGGGAGAGGGCGGCGGCCCCGATCCCCCTCCCGGACCCATCGGTGGCCTTCCCGGTCCTCTCCCCGGTTGCGGTGGCCGGAAGTTGAGCGGCCGGTCCGGCGTGCGCCGGTCCGGCCCGCCTGGAGCTCCGCGCTGGCCGGGCGGACGCGGTCCCTGCGGCGGACGAAAACCCCGCGGTGGCCGGAACCCGGGAGGCGGCGACGGCCGGTCGGGCCGCTGGATGACCGGCCGCGGGTCGCGCTTGGGAAGCTGAAACGGCTGATGCAGCGGATCGATGCGCGGGCCCGACTTCGCAGGGGCGGCCGGCCGCGCCACCGGTGCCTCCTCCTCCTTGCGAGGCTGGGGCTTGGGTGGCGCCGGCGACTCGGGCGGCGGCGGGGGTGTCGCCGGGCGGGCCTGAATCTCGATCGGACGCCGGCGGATGACGACTTTCCGCTTCACCGGCGGCCGGGCGGGCTCGGCGTCGCTTGCGGTTTGAGGCTCGGGCCGCTTCTTTATGAGCGTTACCTTCGGCTTGGGCTTGCTCTCCGTTTCGTCTTCCGGCGTTCTCTGCGCGCCCTTCTCGTTCTTCTCCGCCATGTCTCTGCTGCCCGCCCCCTATTCGTCGCCTTCCGGCGGTTCCTCGATGATCACCACGTTCTCTTCAAGCAGTTGCCGTATGCCCGCCACGTCGTCCGGGCTGAGACCGGGCACGCCGGAGAGCTCGGCTTCCGACATCGACATGAGAGCTTCGGCCTCCTGGACTCCGGCTGCCGCCAGCGCATCGGTGACGTGCTGCTCGAGCCCCAGTTCCGAAACGGCGGTGATCTCCTCGACCTCTTCCACCACGTCGGCCTCTGCGGCCACATCGACCTCTTCGGCCACATCGACCTCTGCAGCCACGTCGCCGGCAGGTTCAGCTTCCGCGACCGGAACGTCGGCCTGATCGGCGGGCGGCGGAGCTTCATCCACCTGGTCCACCTGGTCCACCTGGTCGATCTGGTCCACCTCGTCCTCTTCGACGATCTCCACCGTCTCGTCGAGAAGGTTGCGGATCGTCGAAATGTCCTCTGAGGTCAGGCCGCGGGTGGCTGCAAGCTGATCATCGGACATTTCGACCAGGTCCTCGATGCGTTCTATGCCCTGCTCGGCCAATGCCGCCGCGATGCGTTCGGGAACTCCCGGCAACTCCGCGATGCGGTCGATTTCCTGCGCCTCGTCTTCCGAGAACAGCGCCGCCGCTTCCCGTTTCTGCTCCCCGCCCAGATCCATGTCCGCGACCTGGGCGCGGGTCTTGACGTCGATGTTCCAGTCCACCAGGCGATTCGCGAGCCGGACATTCAGTCCCTGGCGGCCGATGGCGAGCGAGAATTGACCATCGTGGACGACGGCCAGGGCATGCCGTGTCGCGTCGTCCACGATGATCACTTCTTCGACCTCCGCCGGCTGCAGGGCGTTCCTGATGAACACGGCAGGATCGGGATCATACTTCAGAACGTCGATCTTCTCGCCTTCGAGCTCCCGGACAACCGCCTGGATGCGCGCGCCACGCATGCCGACGCAGGCGCCGACCGGATCCACGTCATCGCGGGTGGAGTACACGGCCATCTTGGTTCGGTAGCCGGGCTCCCGGACCATCTTGTAGATCTCGATCGTGCCATCGTAGATCTCCGGCACCTCGAGCTCGAAGATCTTGCGCACGAACTGCGTGTGCGTGCGCGACAGGATGATCTGCAGGCCGGTGGGGGTCTTCTCCACTTCGTAGATGAGAGCGCGGATGCGGTCGTTCGGCCGATACACCTCACGCGGGCTCTGGTACTTGCGCGGCATGATGCCTTCCGTCCTGCCCAGGTCCACGAAGATCGCGCCGTTCCGCTCGCGCTGGTGGTAACCGATGATCATCTCACCGACCTTGTCCTCGTACTCCGAGTACAGCGTGTCTTTCTGGATCTCGCGAAGGGTCTGTCGAGCGCGCTGCTTGGCGCTCTGGATGGAGACGCGATCGAAGTCGCGCGGATTGATCTCGATCAGCAGCTCGTCGCCGATCTCCGCCTGTTCGTCGTAACTCAGCGCGTCCTGCAGCCCGATCTCCGTGACCGGGTCGTCAACCACGGCAACGATGCGCTTCTGCGCATAGATGGTGACATCCGTGGCGTCATCGTTGAAGCGGATGACGGCGTTCTCGGACGTGCCGAATCGGCGCTTGTAGGCTGCGAGCAGCACGTCCTCGACCGTCTTGACGATCAGGTCCTCGGAGATGCCGCGGTCCTGTACCAGTTGGCGGATCGCCAACGCCATCTCACTGGACATCGGTTCCGTCCCCGTCCCCAGGTCCGTCGTGCCCGGGGGCGTCGTGCCCGGGGGCGTCGTGCCCGGGTCCGTCGTGCCCGGGTCCGTCGTGCCCGGGTCCGTCGTGACTGCCTCGGTCAATCATGTCTTCGCTCAACCGTCCCTTCCTGATCCGTCCTGTCTCGATCTCTTGCTCTGCCGTGCCGGTGTGAAGCGTTACTATACCGTCTTCGGCCGACAGGATGACGCCCCGCACCCAGTCGTCATCCACGAGCACCGCCACCGTCCGCCCGCGGAAGATCGCGTACTCATGCGGTGACTTGAGTTGACGCGCGGTCCCGGGCGTGCTCACCTCCAGCCGGGCATCTTCGGCGCCGGGCACCAGTGCCAGCCGATAGCGCACGGCCCGCGCCAGCTCCGCGCAGTCGTCCACCGTCATCGCGCCGGCCCGGTACACCACCAGGCGGACCAGGCTGCGCCGCGCGAGGCGTGCGGCGTCCAGCTCCACCAGGGCAAAGCCGTACGAACGTACCGCCGGTTCGACTTCCGAGCGCACCTGCTCGGCGAAACCGCTCAACCGCACGCCGTCGTGCTGTCGCGCCGCAGGTTCCGCAACGGACGGCGAGGCGGCCGCTGCCGCGTCGCGATCGCCGCCGGCGCCGTACTGACCGTCGCCTTTCCTCACCTCCCCGGACAACCTGTCACCTCACCTCCCCGGACAATCCGGACTCCGAGGCCCGACGTGAGTCCCACGCCACCGCCTCAGGCACAAAAAAGGAGTCGAACCCATCGACTCCCACCGATACAACCCCGCCAGGGTCACCGCTCCGCGCGGCTCACCGGCGCATGATCAAGGTAGAGCGGATCGGGCGAGCCGGTCAAGGCCGGGGGGGAAACGGAGCGGCGGCTCAGCCCAGCGCGACGGTCACCACGCGGGTTTCCCGCACGCCGCAGCGCGCCAGCACCAGGGCACATTCATGCGCGGTCGCTCCCGTCGTGAACACATCGTCCAGCAGTATGACCCGCTCCGGCAGCGGCCGGGTGGTGGCGGGACGGATGCGGCCGGCGACGTTACGCGATCGCGCATCGTAGTCGAGCCGCTTCTGGGGCGGCCCCGTGTCGCGGCGGAGGGCGTTGTGGACGGTGCAGCCCGTCCGGCGGCGCAGCCTGCGCGCGATCAGTCCGGTCTGGTCGAATCTCGTCGACGTCCGGTGCACCGGGCTTCGCGGTCGAGCCGGGACCGGGATGACGTGACTGTCCGCGGCCACGAGCCCGGCAGTGTCCAGGGCGCAGGCGAACAGGTCGGCCAACCGCGTTCGCGCCCTGAACTTGTAGTGGTACAGCAGGCGCCGGGTCGCGCCGGTGTAGGCGAGAAGCGATGTGTTGCACGCGAACGCGTAGTCCCGGTTCCGGCACCGGGTGCACCGGTTCGTCTCCGACATGAGCTGGCGGCTGCACGTGAGGCACCGGCGTCCGGTGATCACCTCCAGCCGCGACCGGCAGGCAGCGCACACGGGACCGCGGCAGTCGCCGGCGCACGCCAGCACGGCGCCGCATGCCAGGCAACGCTCCATGAGCGCGTGCGTGATCAGCGCTCGCAGCGCGGAGCCGCATGCCGAGGAGCCGCTCACCGGACGCGCCGCTGCCACTCGTGCAGAAGGTTGAGCGCGTCGATCGGGCGCAGGATGCCCAGGTCCAGCCGGAGCAACTCGTCGATGACGGCAGCCCCGCGCACCGGCTCCCGGCCGCCGTCCGGCCGGGCGTCGAACAGGGGCGGCTGCGGCGGTGCCTCGGTCTGCGCCGGGGTTCCTGCCGGCCGCGCGCGGCCCGCCGCCAGCGAGTTTTCGAGATACCGTGCGGCCAGATCGCTGACGCTGCCCGGGATCCCGGCCATGCGCGCGACGTGGATGCCGTGCGAGCGGTCGGCCGGCCCGTCCACCACCGTCTTCAGGAACACGACGTCGCCGTCGCGCTCCATGACGGCCATCGACCGGTTCACGAGCCGAGGATGCTCCAGTGCCGTCAGTTCCCGGAAGTGGGTGGCGAACAGCGTCTTGGCGTGCACGGTGGAAAGCAGATGCTCCAGTACGGCACGGGCGATCGCCAGCCCGTCGTCGCTGCCGGTTCCCCGGCCGATCTCATCCATGATCACCAGGCTGGTGGGTCGCGCCAGGCGCAGGATGCGCGCCGTTTCGGCCATCTCCACCAGGAACGTCGATTCCCCGCGCGCGATGTTGTCGCTTGCACCGACCCGACAGTAGACGGCGTCGACGACCCCGAGGCGGGCCTGCTCGGCGGGCACGAACGAGCCGACATGGCTCATGATCGCGATCAGGGCCGCCTGCCGCAGATAGGTGGACTTGCCGGCCATGTTGGGTCCCGTCAGCAGCACGACCCGCTCCGAGGTCCCCAGGTCGATCCCGTTCGGGATGTAGGCCCCGCCCGGCAAGGCTGCCTCCACCACCGGATGCCGGCCGCCGCGGATCTCCAGGACGTCCTCGTCCACGAAGGTCGGCCGGGTGTAGCCCAGCTCGGTGGCAGCCGAAGCCAGCGACTGCACCAGATCGATCTCCGCGACCGCGGCGGCCCGTCTCAGCAGCGCTGCCGACTGCCCGGCGACCCGTTGCCGCAGCGCGACGAGGCCCGCCCGCTCCAGCTCCTCACGGTCAGCCTGCGCCCGTCCGATGCGGGCGTCCAGGTCCATGAGCCGTTCGGTCGTGAAGCGTTCCGAGTTGGCAAGGCTCTGCCTGCGGATGAAGTGGCCGGGCACGCGGCTCAGGTTCGGTCTGGTGATGTCAAAGAAATAGCCGAGCACGCGGTTGTGCTTCAGCCGCACGGACGCGATGCCGGTTTCCGCCCGCACCTCGTCCGTGTACTGCGCGAGTTCCCGTTCGGCCGCCTCGGCAGCGCCCTGCAGGCGGTCCAGGTCCGCCGAGTGTCCGGCCCTGAACGCCGTGCCGTCGGGCGTGTCGCACAGGGCTTCGAGCAGGGCTTCGAGCAGCGGCCCGAGATGGTCGTCGTGAACGCGGAGTGCCGCGGCCAGCCGGGGAACGCAGTCGGTCAGGAGCTCGGCGATGGTGAGCGCGCACTGCAGGCAGGTGCGGATCGCCAGCAGCTCGCGCGCATCGGAACGGCCCAGGGAGCTGCGCGCCGTCAGCCGCTCGAGATCCCGAAAGCGGTCCAGCTCCGCGCGCAGGCGGGACAGCAATGCCTGGTCGCGGAACAGCGCTTCCACGTCGTCGAGGCGGCGCTCGATCGAGTCCCGATCGCGCAACGGCGCCAGGATCGTCCGGCGCAGCAGCCGTGCTCCCACCGCCGTCCGCGTGCGATCCAGGGTCGCGAACAGGGTGTGGTCGCGACCGCCGTCGAGGAGATTGGCGGTGAGCTCCAGATTGCGTTGCGTGGGCTCGTCGATGCGGAGATGTGCGTCGACCGCCTCCACGACGAGGTCGTCGAGGTGGGGAGCATCGTGCAGGGCGTGCTGCCGGATGAAACCGACCAGAGCGCCGGCGGCCCGCACTTCCGCGTCGGTGCGCCCCAGTCCGAACGAGCGCAGGTCGATCACGCCGAACTGGCGGCACAGGATCTCGTGGTTTCCGTCGGCGTCGAAGTGCCAGTCCGGATAGCGGTTGAGCACCAGGTCCGGCCGTTCTGCCAGCACCCGCTCCGCGGGCGAGCCGGCGTCCAGCAGGCTTTCCTGGACGATCAGCTCGCGCGGTGCCAGACGCTGCATGTGGTCGCGCAGCCACAGCTCCGTCTGGCCGGGCGGCAGGCGGGTGGCTCGCAACTCCCCGGTGGAAAGATCGGCCCACGCCAGCGCCAGGGCCGCGCCGCCGTCGGCCAGCGCCGCCAGGTAGTTGTTGCTGGCGTGGTCGAGCAGGCGCTCGTCCACGATCGTTCCCGGGGTGACCACCTCGACGACCCGCCGCTCGGTCAGCCCACCCTCGGGAAGCCCGACCTGCTCGCAGACAGCCACCTTGCGTCCGGCCCGCAGCAGCTTCGTCAGGTAGGTCTGCGCGGCGTGATGGGGAACGCCGCACATCGGCACGCCGTTGCGTTTCGTGAGCGCGATGTCCAGGATCGGCGCGGCCTGCTCCGCGTCCTCGGCGAACATCTCGTAGAAGTCCCCGAGCCGAAAGAACAGGATCGCACCCGGCTGCGACGCCTTCAGGCGCAGATACTGCCCCATCATGGGGGTCGGTCCGCTCATCCGCTCAAGCGTACCCGTGCTCCAGGTAGTCCTGCAGCATGAGTGCGGCTGCCATGCGGTCTATCCGGCCGCGGTCGCCCTGCCGCGGCCGGCGACCGATCGCGGTGACTGCGGCGCGGCTGGTGAACTGCTCGTCCCACGTGCAGGCGGCTACCCCGCCGGCGGTCAGCTTCGCCGCAAGCCGTTCGGCGCGCACGCCGAGCGGCGTCGGCGTGCCGTCGGTGCGGAGCGGATGCCCGATCACGATCAGCCGAACCCCGTGCTCGCCGCAGGTTCCGAGGAGATCGTCGAGCAGCGCGGCTTCGGTCGTGAACGGCAGGGTCGCCAGCGGAGAGGCGATGACCCCGGCGGGATCCGACAGGGCCAGGCCGATGCGCCGCGTACCCAGATCCACGCCCAGGAGCCGTCCCGGCGCGCTACGAGTCCGTCGGATGTGGCGCGTCAGCGACATATCCGACGGAGTCCGTGGCGGAAGGTGGGATGGGCCAATAGCGGAGCCGGAGGCGACGATATTGGGGCGCTATCGGGCGGCTCGCCGGGCAAGCTCAGCGATGACCTCGTCGGTCAGGTCGACGTCGGTATCCCAGTGCAGCACGTCGTCTGTGTCCAGAATCACCGTGTAGCCAAGCTCCTCTGCCACGTACGGGAGCGCCTCCGCCAGCTCGCCGATGAACAGGTCCGATGTCTTCAGCTCGTCGTACGTGCGCTGCAGCCGGTCGTTCATCACGCGCACGTACTGCGACAGGTGCTCCTTCATGTCGAAGACCTGCTGTTCGAGCCGCAGCGCCAGACTGCGGTTCCCGTCCTGCCGTGCGCGGATGAGATCCAGCTCCAGGAGGTGGATCTCGTCCTCGATCTCCTCGCGCTCCGCGACGACTTCCGCACGCCGTGCTTGGTAGGTCCGGAACGCTTCCGATTCGAGGTAGAAAGCGCGCACGACCCGGTCGAGATCGACCACGCCCATGCGGGTGAACAGCTCCTGAGCGGTCGCGGGCGCCGGCAGCGTCAGCAGTGCGGCAAGGACGGACGCGGCTGTGAGCAGCCGTCCTCGCCGTTCGCGCATCATCATCCGAGCCGCTCCCGCGCGCCGACAGGAACGTTCCTCAGAACGTGTCGCCGCCGAGTCCCAGGACCAGATTCATGCCGCCCAGCGGGCCGCTGCTCTGGGTGCCGGGGGGGTCACCGAGTCTGCCGTCCTGGAACGCGAACGGCTTGGCGAGATAGAGGCGCAGCGGGAGCTGCGGCACGGCGAAGCGCAGTCCGAAGCCGGCGCTGAAGTGCACGTCGTCCAACCTGGTCCGCCCGATGGCGGCGCGTTCGGTCCACAGCAGGGCGGCGTCCAAGAACAACACGCCCCAGATGATCTGCGGATCGATCGGCACGCGCATCTCGACCTTGTTGTCCCACAGCGCCTCGCCGTCGAGCACCGGCTTCCAGCCTCGACCCACGCTCGTCCCGTCGATGATCAGCCGGTCTTCCTGGCCCTCCACCTGCTCCCAGCCGCTGCTGCGCAACGTGGGAAGGATCACCGAGAAACCGCTGTGTCCGGCGAGCACGAGCTTCAGGTCGAAGACGTCGGACAATGGGATCTCGAACAGCGTGGCGAAGGCTTCGGCCTCGCTGTCCAGGACGATGAAATGCCGGTCGCCGGACAGCGGACCGCCGGTCAGGGTGACGCGCTGGCTCAGCAGCGTCCCGTCGGTGGGATTCAGGAAGAAGTCGCGCCGGTCCCATGCCACGCCCGTCCAAAGGCTGTTGACCACGCTCCAGCGCTCGAACTGGTCGCGGATCGTCTTGTCGAAGGGCCGGTTGACCTGCGGGTCGTAGACCAGGAATTCGAGGCTGGAGCCGAGCCCGCCGCGGACGATCACGCGGCCGATGAGCGTGTCGAACCGGTAGCCGCTGGAGACCTCCGCCGAGATCGCGAACGTGTCGTACTGCATGGTGTACTGGTCCGGGATCTGCGTGCCGGGGCTGTAGTCGTCCTTGGAGACGTAGGGGTCGGGCACGGCCTGTTCCGATTCGGCGTCGGTGAACACCGGATGGAGGACGTCCTGCGCGACGCCGCGGACCACGGAGTGCTCGCCGCCCAGGGTGATCCCGGCCGACCACGGCTGTCCGAGCAGCCAGGGCTCGCGGAAACCGAGCGACAGCGCCTGACGGAGCTGGGACGCCGACAGGTCGACGCTGACCGTCTGCCCAAGTCCGCTGAAGTTCCGTTCGGACCAGCGCACGAAGCCGGACAACGGGAAGTCGCCGCCCGAGAAGGTGGCTCCGAAGCCGATGTCCGCGGTCGTGCCCTCTTCCACGGTGATGTTGACGTTCATCAGGCCGGGGGCGCTTCCCGCCGGCGTGGCCGGCTCGACGGACGTGAAGTACTGCAGGTTGTACAAGTTCTGCAGGCCGCGGACGATCTCGGTGCGGTTGAACACGTCGCCGACCTCGAACGGCAGCTCACGGCGCAGCACGTGCTCCTGCGTCTTGACGTTGCCTTCGATGGTGATGTTCTCGATGTGGGCGCCGTCGCGTTCGGTGATGGTGACCCGCACCAGGATCGTTCCCCGCTCGTCGTCGCGGATCAGTTCCTGATCGAAGCCGTTGAAGATGTAGCCGTTCTCGTAATAGAGGTCCTGCACGCGCGCGAAGTCGGCTTCGACGGTCTCGAGGTTGATCGAGCGGTCGGGGCGGTGGCGTACGAGCGCCTGCAGCTCTTCGTCGCTGAACACGCTGTTGCCCTCGAATCGCGTGCCCGCGTACTGGAACGTCCGTCCTTCGCTGACGTGCAGGGTGAGGCTGAGCAGGTCCTGGTCGCCCTCGGCGTCGTGCTCGGTGCTGCGCTCGACCCGGTCGATTGAGGCGTCCACGTACCCGTTGCTCCGGTAGTAGGAGACCAGGCTGGCGAGATCCCGTTGAAAGGCGCGTTCGGAGAACAGACCGCGCTGCAGCAGTGCCCGTTCCCGTGTCTCCATCTGGCTCCGCAGGGTGCCTGCCGAGGCGAACTCGTTGCCCACGAACTCGATCGCGACCACGGTGGTGCGGATGCCTTCCGTGATGGAGATGCGCACGGTGACGCGGTTGGCGGCCGCGTCGGGGACGACCGTGGCCTCCACCCGCGCGCTGGCGAACCCATCCGCCTCGTACAGGTTGCGGATCGCGGCCAGATCCTCATCGAGCCGGCCGGAGTTCAGGATCGTATCCGCTTCCGTCGCCATCACGTTCAGAATCTGCCCTTCCCTGATCCGGCGCTCGCCCTCGATGACGATGTCTGCGATCGTCGGCCGCTCCCGCACGGACAGGACTACGATGACGGTCGATCCCTCATCGTCCCCTTCGTCGGCGTCCGCCTCGAGGACCTCGAACAGCTCCGTTGCGTAAAGCGCGCCCTCCATCTCGAAATACAGTTCCAACTCGAAGGGTTGCCCCAGGTACGGGTCCACGATCGGCCGGAGATCGCCTTCGTCGACCGTGTCCAGGCCGAGGAACTCCACCGCTCTGATCGGCTTGCCGAAATACCAGGCTCGTGCCGGTTGTTCGGACTGCTGCTCCGGCTGCTGCGCGGTGCCCGGCACGGCGGCGAGCAGTACGGCCACCGCCGGCAGGGCGCGGAGGATGCGCCGGGGCGTCGAGCGTGTGCGCATCAGTAGTTGAAGCGCCATGACAGCGACAACGCGCTGCCGGTCTGAAACGGGTCGGTGAGGGACGGCAAGACGGACCACTCCAGGAGGAAGAATGGCGTCGCCCATTCCAGGCTGAGCTCCAGATTGGTGCGCAACTCGGGTACGGGCGACACGGTGTCGGATTCTACCCGCACGAGCGCCTCGAAGAACAGGTCATCGCCGAGGTACTTGCCCACGACGATTTCCGTGTTGTCGAGCAGGTCGGGGCTGGAGACGCCAAGCGGGGTTCGCAGCAGGTTTTCCACGAGTTGCGAGCGTATGCTGAACAGGTCGAGTCCGAGCGAATCGCGCAGCGCGCGCTCCATGGGGCGGACCACGCCGAATTGCGTGGCCATGCCGCCGGCCACCGCCAACAGGTCGACGTCTTCGTCCGCCGTGCCGTTTGCGAACGGCGCGCCCAGCATGGCGCGCAGCTCCGGGAGCGGTCGCGTCGGCGTGGAGCTGAGCCGGACGGTCTGCGGGTCGAGCGCGCTCAGCGGCGAGTCGGCATCCAGGGAGATCAACAGCGTGCCGTCCTCCGCGCTGCGCTCGCGCGTCTCGGCATGGACGGTGACTCTCGGGTCGAAGCGTCCCTGGTCCTCGGCGAAGGAGACGAGCCCATCGCGCAGGACGAAGGTGCGGTTGAAGAAGAACAGCTCGCCGCGGCGGATCGCCACGTCTCCTGCGACCGTGTAGTCGCCGCTGAACCCGTCGTAGCTGACCGAAACGGTCTGCCCCACGTCCACCAGCGCTTCCAGGATCGGCAGGCCCTCCGAAGGCCAGGTGATCTCGACGCCGCGTCCGGTGGTGGCCTCCAGGTCGACCTTCAGCGGTTCCCAGGCTGGAGGCGAGCCCCGTCCGGCGTTGTCGATGAACACGCGCGCCGGGTCGGCCTCGACGGAGCCCGTGACGTGAGTGGAGTCCCGATCGCCCGTGATCCGCACGCCGCCACGGGCGATGCCGTTGACGGAAATCGGCCCGAAGCGGTAGTCGACCCGAACCCCGTCCTCGGTAGCCGTCCGCACGCTGAAGTCGTAGGCGACCGGCGTCCACTGCCCGAGCCGCACCGTCCCGTTCACCTCCACCGGGGCGGCGCCCCGCTCCGAGCGTGTGCGTTCCACCGTCAGCTCCCGGTCCCTGGCATCCACGGGAAACGCCAGCGGTCCGACCCGTTGCGGGATCAGCGACGAATCCAGGACCACACCGGTCGCCTGCAGGGTGCCAAGCATCGCGGGGTCGTTGATCGGGCCCGCGAGGCGCACGGTTCCGGTTGCCGATCCGGCCACTACCGTCACCGCCGAAGTGTGCATCAGGTCGTTGAGGAGCGTCAGATCCAGCGCCGCGATCGACAGGTCCGCGGACACTTCGCTGCCGGACAGCGTCCCCGAGGCGGTGCCTTGCAGCGGGAGCGGAGCAGAAACCACGATCTCGAAGGTTCCGTCGGTCGCCATTCTGCCGGACAGGCCGTCCAGGGGCCCGCCGGAGAAGGCGAGCCCGCCCTCCTCCCACCGGAGCGTGGCGTCCCAGGAGGGCTTGTTCAGAACGCCCACCGTCACCCCCGTGGCCGAGACGGCAAGGGCGGCTTCGGCGGGAAGCGATCGCTCGGGAATCGATCCCGTGGGGAACGATGCCGTCCCGGTGACGGCCAGATCGAACGACAGCGGCTGACCCAGGTACTCGCCTTCGTAGCGTCCGCCCACGGCCACCGTTCCACTGCTCGGGTCGATGCTCCCGGCTGCCCCACGGATCCGGTGGTCCCGGAAATCGACCGCCAAGTCTTCGATGGTGATGCGCTCCCCGTCGTACGTGCTCTGCAGCGCCAGCGTCACGTGGTCCTCACCGAGAGGGACGTCGTGGGAGGTCAGCTCTGCGGCGATCACCGGCTGCGCGAGGGACCCGGTGACCTGAATTCGGCCGGAAGCCGTGCCGGGGATCGGCACGGGCACGAGGCGATCCAGCCGCAGGTGGTTCACGTCGACGTCGACGTCGAGCCGCCCGGGAGCGATCGAGATGGCGGCGTCGTAGTGTTCCTGCCCGCTCTCCAGCAACACCTGCCCGGCGGCGCGGAATCCGTCGTGCGTCGTCACGTTCAGGGTGCCCGTGCCGGTGACGTCCTGATCGTCGATGGCGAAGCGAATGCGGTCTGCGGTGAGCACGTCATGGTCGTAGCCGAACTCCAGGTCCAGCCGGGCCGGGATGTCTCCGATGGACAGACCGCGCAGGACAAGCCGTGAGTCGTCCAGGACGACGCCGGCGGCGGCCAGATCCGTCAACGCATCCGCACCGCGGCCGCCCGGACCGAGACTGCCGAGGAACGCCCACGGGCGCTCTACGGTGCCGGCGAGCCCGGCGTCGGCCACAACGTCGTCGCCCAACGCAGCAAGCGGATAGCCCTCCATGCTCAATCCGAACGGCACGGGCCTTCCCTCCTCCGTTTCCGCGATGCGCGCCAATACCTCCGCCGGCCGCAGTTTCTCATCCGGCCACATCTGCACCATCAGCCCCCACGGCCCGCGCACGGTGACCCCGTCACCGGTCTCCAGGTGGATCGTGCCGGCCGCCCGCTCGCCGTCGATCTCGATCTCACCGGAGAATGACAGCCGTTCGGCGTCCAGCGTGGCGCTGCCGAAGGCGCGCGTCGAAGCGCCGACGACCAGGTCCAGGTCGGTGATGTCCAGCGACCGTTCCGTGGCGACCGCGTCAAAGCGGGCGCGCAGGGGACCGTCCCTCTGGACCACGGAAGCCGCCGAGACCTCCAGGGCCAGCAGGTCGCGCCCGACCGACCCTTCCAACTGCGCGCTGACGATCAGTCCGTCGGTCAGGTCGGACGGCTCCGAGTCGTCCGCGTCCGCCGAGCGGAGCAGGCCGTACAGGACGCCTGCGTCCACGTTCTCCAGGTCGACGCGGCCGGCGAACGCGGGTCGCGGCCCCAGGGTGACGGCCCCGGTCACCGCCGCCGTTCCGTCGGGTGAGTCGGGCGGAACCCCGGTCAGATCGACCTGCAGAGATGGAGAGGCGGCTGCCGCGCCGTCTGAGGCGGCGCCGGACAGGATGACGACGCCGGCCAATTCCGTCACCGCCACGTCGCCGATGGCCGCTGCGCCTTCCCGCAGCGTCAGCCGCAACGTCTGCAGGTCGGCATCCACCTCGGCGCTCGCTTCGAGGGGACGGTCGTCCAGGTCCAGGTCCGTCACCGCCAGCCGGCCGACCGCGATTCCGGTGCGGGTGTCGATCGTGCCGTCGTACCGGGCGGAGGCGTCCGCCCAACGCAGAACCAGGGGCGCGACCGTGGCGATCGTCTCGTCGCCTTGCACGGTGAGATCGACCTCCACGGGCGCATGCGGCAACCCGCCGAGCGACGCGGGAGGGGCGACGAAATCGACGTGTGCGTCGTAGCTGAGTACGCCGGTGGGGCCGGCGATGACCGTGGCCGTTCCGCTCACGGTCGTGTCGAACCAGGGACTCAGGTGGCGGAGCGGACCTGCAGGCCGTACGAAACTCATGGGGTGGAACTGCTCGGCCCGCAGGTCGGCGCGGATCAGCCGCCGCTCCGGTTCGATCCACACCCTGAGCACCGATCCGTGGTCATCGGGCAGCGTCAGGGCGATCGTCTTTCCATCCCACGCGGCCTGCATCTCAAGGGCGGGCATGGTGCCGAGGTTGCTCTGCACGGCGCCGACGCGAACCGTCGCCCGCGAGGCTTCCTGCCCCGGTCCCAGGCGTCCGTCGACGCGGATTCTCGTATCCAGGGTCGTTTCGTGACCGGCCACGTCGGCGAGTGCGGCATCCAGGCGGGCGCGGGCGTCGACGATGCGCACGCCGTCGCCGTCCGGCTCCAGCCGCAGGGACAGCTCTCGCAGCTCCACGCGGTCGGAGCCCGTGGACACGGTGACGCGCGCATCGGCGATGGTCAGCGGCCACGGCAGGACCGATGGCTGCGTGGCGCCGTCGGCGGTCGCGCCGAGCCCACCGAGCGCGGCGGACACCGGGCCCTGGTCGCGCGGCAGCAGCAGGTTCGCCACGACGCCGGTCAACTCGACCCGGTTTACGGCGTCGACCGCGCTGCGCGTGCTCAACAGGGTGCGCAGCGAGTAGTGAACGCGCAGGCGGCGCGCCGACAGCAGCACGTCACCGGACGCGGTGAGCAGTTCCAGGTCACTGACCTGCAGTGCGCGCAGCGCCGACGGGGCGACGGTTCCGTACCGCACGCGCGCCCCGAGCCGGTCGGCCACCTGCACGGACACCTGCTCCCGGAGGTGTCCGACCATCCGGTCCAGGCGGTCGCGCGCATAGCCCAGGCCGAACACGACGGCGGCGAACAGGGCGACGAACACGGTGATCTCGATCGTGACGATCGCCCCGCGGGAAAGCCGCCGCCGCTCGCGGGCCCTCATCACCGACGGCGCGGGTCAAACGTGATAGGCACCCTATAAGTCGTATCGGCAGCACCGAGCCTTGCGTCGAATAGGCAGTCGCGCGCCACCGCCAGCGCGGCGATGTCGATCGACGGGAAGACCGACTCGTCGTCTTTTTCGATCCAGGCATCGGTGACCAGCCCGCGCGCGTTGACCGTCATGTGGACCAGCACGGGGACGGCGGCTCCTTCCCGTGTCATCCGCTCCGGGTACTTGCCGTCCTTGAGGTAGCCGACGACCTCCGGGCACTTCCAGCCGCGCTGCGTCTCGCCACCCGCCTCGTCGCCCGGCCCCGTAGACACGATGGGGCGGTTCAGCGCCGCGTCGGCCAAGCCGATCGTGTCGTCCTCGGTGGGACCGGGCACGGACAGGTCCGAGGTCCACACCGGCCCGGTGTCCGCGTCCGGTATGGGCACCGCGGGCGCCTGATACGGCGTGGTCTGGATGAGATCCGCGGCGGCCTTGGCGGCCGCTTCCCGGGCCAGCTTGGCCAGGTCGACCTTCGGCTCCGGCGGGGGTTCCGGTTCGGGTTCCGGAGCCGGCTCTGGTTCGGGTTCCTCTGTCGGCTCCGGTTCAGCGGGTTCCGGCTCCGGTGTCGGCTCCGGCTCCGGTGTTGGTTCCGGCTCAGGCTCGGGCTCCGGCTCAGGCTCGGGCTCCGGTTCAGGCTCCGGCGGCGGTTCAGGCTCCGGTTCAGGCTCCGGCGGCGGTTCAGGCTCGGGTTCGGGTTCGGGTTCCGGTTCTGGCTCGGGCTCAGGTTCCGGCTCCGGCTCAGGTTCGGGCTCGGGTTCTGGCTCAGGTTCGGGTTCGGGTTCGGGCTCAGGTTCCGGCTCGGGTTCCGGTTCCGGTTCTGGCTCTGGTTCGGGCTCGGGTTCCGGTTCCGGTTCTGGCTCTGGTTCGGGCTGCGGCTCTGGTTCGGGCTGCGGCTCTGGTTCGGGCTGCGGCTCCGGTTCGGGCTGCGGCTCCGGTTCGGGCTCAGTCTCCGGCTCGGGCTGCGGTTCCGGCTCGGGTTCTGCGGGTTCCGGCGCCGCGGCCGACTCGGGCTCCGGCTCCGCTTCCTCGGCGGGCTCCGGACTGCCGGCCGGCGCACTGTCTCCCGGCGACTCGGCGACGATCTGCACGGCGATCGGCGTTACGACAGGCGGCGTCGGCGCCGAAAGGCGCGACGCGATGATCAGCAGGATGAGGTGAACGGCCACCGACACGGCGAGCGACGCCGGCCGGCGCTGGCCCCTCACGGCGCCGATTCGGGGTCGGTCAACAGAGACAGCTTGACGATTCCAGCGTCTCGGACCGCGCCGAGCACGTTGATCAGGATCTGGTACGGAAGGGTGGCGTCGGCGTTGATGTAGACGGCGAGCTCGGGGTCGCTCTCATGCTTCTCGCGCAGCACGTCGACCAGTTCCTCTTCGTAGAACGGCTCTTCGTCCACGTAGATCAGGCCGGCGGCGTCGATCGTGACCACGATGGCGCGGCTGCCCGAGGTGGCGTCTCCCGGTTCGTCGGGAAGATCGACCGGTATCTGCGAGGTCACCGCGAACACGGCGTTGATCATGAAGAAGATGACTACCAGGAAGATGACGTCGATGAGCGCCGTCAGCGGCAGGGCGGATGACACGCCCAGATCGCTGCCGGTGACCCGGATGGCGCCCCGGCGGTTCACCGTACCTGCTCGTCACTGTCGCTGACGGCAGCACGGTCGCTGTCGGCAGCACCGTCGCCGACGGCGGCCACCAGCGACTCCAGCTCGGAGGTGGTGACGTTCAGTTCCGCGGTGCGTCTCTTCACGTAGTTGGCGTACATGTGGTGAAAGAACGTCGCCGGCACCGCGACCCCGAGCCCGGCGGCGGTGGTGACCATCGCCTGGGAGATCCCCTGCGTCAGTCCGCCCATGTCCGCCGTGGCGACTCCTCCCATGCCGATGAAGGCGGCGATCATGCCGACCACCGTTCCCAGCAGGCCCAGGAGGGTGGCCACGTTGGCGATGCTGCCGAGTGGCGCGACGTTGTGCTCCAGGGCGGTGACGACCTCCAGCAGCGACCGCTCCAGCCGGCGGTGCGCATCGCCCGGATCAGCCCCGTGGGCGTCCAGACCGACGCGCGCCAGCGTCGCTTCCGGCGCGATGCTCGATCCCAGCGTCTCCTCCAGGCTCGTCGGCGGCTCGCCGCCAAGGAACGCGGTCAGCGCCTGCTGGATCTGCGGCGTGGGTCGCGACTGCAGGAAGTAGATCGCCCGCTCGATGATCAGGTAGAGGGCTGCGACCGACAGCAGGCCGATCGGCCACAGGAATATGCCGCCGCGCAAGAAAAACTCTATCACTCGTCTCCCCCGTTGCTTTGAGCGCTGATGTTGTCGCGTGCCGTCGCGGAATGAAGGATGCCCAGGGCGTGCATTTCCGGGATCGGAGGCTCGCCGGGCATCAGGAAGTATGGCAGCCAGTCCGAGAATGCGGACAGATCGATGCACACCGCTTCGATCACCGGCGCGGCGTCGCTCACGTCGCACCCGGTCGGGTGCGGCCGGAACGGCAGTGGCTGCAGCTCGACCCGCGGCACGGGTATGCTGCCGCCGGGCAGAACCGGCAAAGGCGGAACGATGATGATCGCATCCTCGCCCGTGATGACGATGTCGGGGACACTCAGGGGACTCGCCCCGGACACGGGCGCTTCCGCCTCCTGGCCCGGAACCGAGAGCGCGACCAGCAGCAGCGCCAGGATGGAGACACGACGGTGCCCGGGTAGTGTCACGGCGATCGGTGCGATCATGATGATCGGTGCGATCATAGCGTGATGGACCGAAGCGGCAACCGGATCCTGTCGCGATTCGTTGCGGTCGAAGGTCTCGACGGTGCGGGCACGACCACGCAGGTGGGACTGATCGCCGACCGCCTGCGCGCGCGCGGCGTGCGCCACTTCCGTACCCGCGAACCCACGGACGGCCCGATCGGCCAGCTCATCCGGTCGCTGCTGGCGACGCGCCAGCCGGTGTCCGGCAGAGCATTCGCGCTGCTGTTCGCCGCCGACCGGGCCGAGCACTGCCACGGGGCCGGCGGCATCCTCGATCGCCACGCTGCCGGAGACGTGGTGATCAGCGATCGCTGCATCGCATCCAGTCTGGCGTACCAGAGCCTGGATGTCCCTGCCGACTATGTCGAGACGGTCAACGACGGCTCGCCCCTGCCCGGCGTCGTGGTGTTCCTGACCACGCCGGTCGAACTCTGCCAGGAGCGGTTGCGCGGCCGCGCGGGAGTCCCGCAGCGATTCGATGCGGCCGCGACACAGCGGCGGGTGCTCGCCGCCTACGGGCACGCCCTGGATCGGTTGCAGGCGCGCGGGGTGACGGTTCACCGGGTCGACGGCTCGGGCAGCCCGGGGGAGGTGTTCTCGCGGCTGTGGCCGGTCCTCGGACTCGACTGATCCCGTCCGGGCGGCGCACCGCGAGGGCATCACCAATGAGACCAACGGCGGCGCGTTTCGTTACAGTGGCCGCCGGTTACCGTGGCCGCCCGCTACAGGATCAGCATGGCGTCGCCGTAGGAGAAGAACCGGTAGCCACGCGACACCGCCTCCCCGTACGCGGACAGGAGCCGCTCGCGGCCGGCGAGGGCCGCCACCAGGGCAACCAGGGTCGATCCCGGCGTGTGCAGATTGGTCAGCAGGCGCGTGACCACCCGGAACCGGTAGCCGGGCCGGATGAACAGGTCGGTGCGCCACCGGCCGGGCGCCAGCGCTCCGGAGCGGTCACCGGCGGCGGCCGCCCGTGACTCCAGGGCACGGACCACCGTGGTGCCGACCGCGATCACGTCGCGTCCGCCGCGGCGCGCCGCGGAGATCGCCGCCGCCGCCGGACGGCTCAGCGCCACCGACTCGGCGTGCATGCGGTGGTCCTCGAGGCGCTCGGTGCGGATCGGCTGGAACGTTCCCGCGCCCACGTGCAGGGTCACGCGCTGAACGTCGACTCCGCGCGCCCGGATCGTCTGGAGGAGCTCCGGAGTCAGGTGCAGCCCGGCGGTCGGCGCCGCCGCCGAGCCGAACTCGCGTGCGTACACCGTCTGGTAGCGGGCGTCGTCCTGCGCGTCCGGCGCACGCTCGATGTACGGCGGAAGCGGCATCGCGCCGTTGCGTTCGAAGTAGTCCTCCCCGACCGGCGGGTCCAGCTCCAGCTCGCGCTGGTCGCCGTGCACGGCCGCGATGCGCGCCTCGACGTCCTCCGGCAGGAACAGGCGCTTGCCTACCCGCTGGCGCCGCGCCCGGCGCGCCAGCGCCCGCCAGCGTCCGGGGCCGATCTCCTCCAGGAAGACCAGCTCAACCGCCCCGCCGTTCTCGGAGGATCCGAACACCCGCGCCTTGCGTACGCGCGAGTCGTTGAGCACCAGCACGGACCCTGCAGGCAGCAGCTCCGGAAGGGCCGCCATGGTCGTGTGCCGGTTGTCGGCGCGGGACCGGTCGACGACCATGAGCCGCTCGGCGCCGCGCCTCCCCGCCGGCCGCTGCGCGACGAGCTGCGGCGGGACCTCAAAAGAGAAGTCCCGGACGAGCACCGGTTCCCTCCTCGTCGCCCGCATTTCCCCTGACGTGGCGCACGGCAAGATCGGTCACGACGCGGCCGCGGGCGGTGCGCTTCAGGAACCCGCTCTGCACGAGAAACGGCTCGTACACGTCTTCCACCGTGTCCGCCGTCTCCCCCAGGGAGATCGCCAGCGTCTCCACGCCGACCGGACCGCCCCCGTAGCGTTCGATGATGATCGACAGGATCTCCCGGTCGGTCCGGTCCAGGCCGTACCGGTCGATGCCCAGCGCGCGCAGGCCGCGGTCGACGATCGCGCCGGTCACGGTGCCGTCACCCCAGACCTGCGCGTAGTCCCGCATGCGCCGCACCAGGCGGATGGCCACGCGCGGCGTGCCGCGGGAGCTCCGCGCCAGCAGCGGCCTCACGTCCGGCACCATCTCCATGGACAACAGCGAGGCCGTGCGCTCGACGATCTGCTCCAGCTCCTCCTGGTCGTACAGGTCCAGCCGCGCGGTGATCCCGAACCGCGAGTACAGCGGCGCGGACACCAGACCGGTCTTGGTGGTGGCGCCGATCAGCGTGAAGCGCGGGAGCGAGATCTTGATGGTGCGGGCGCTCGGCCCCTCGCCGATCACCACGTCCACCTCGTAGTCCTCCATCGCCGTGTACAGCAACTCCTCGATCGGCGGCCGAAGGCGATGAATCTCGTCGATGAAGAAGACGTGGTGGCGGCCCAGGCTGGTCAGGATCGCCACCAGATCCCCGGTCTTCTCCAGCGCCGGTGCGGAGGTGCTGCGGAACTCGACGTCCAGCTCATTGGCGACGATCGCCGCCAGGGTGGTCTTGCCCAGTCCGGGCGGTCCGGAGAAGAACACGTGGTCGAGCGCTTCCGCGCGATCGCGGGCAGCGCTGACGAACACGTGCAGATTCTCCCGCAACTGCTTCTGCCCGATGAAGTCGTGCAGCAGGCGCGGCCGCAGCCGGACCTCGTCCCCGTCGCCCGGCCCCGCTCCGGGCGACATGATGCGGTCGCTCACCTCCCGGCACCCAGGATCTGGATGGCCGCGCGCAGCAGGTGCGCCTCATCTGGCGTGCTGCCGGACCGCTCGGACTCCTGCAGCGCGGCAGCGACCGCCCGCGCCGCTTGACGCTGGTTGAATCCCATGCCCGTGAGCGCCCCGATCAGCTCGGTCTCGACCCCGGCGGACACCTCGACCGGCGGCAGCAGCTTGCCGCGCAGAGCGAGGATGATCTTCTGTGCGCTCCTGGTCCCCAGTCCCCGCACGCGGGCCAGCGCGTCGGCGTCACCGGCCTGCACCGCGGCGCGGATGTCGCGCTCGGTCGCCGCCGACAGCATCCGCATGATCAGGCCCGGTCCGACGCCGTTGACCTGCATGAGACTGAGGAACAGCTCCCGCTCGGCCGCGGAGGCGAAGCCGTAGAGCTTCATGACGTCTTCGCGATGGTGCAGAAAAGTGAACACCTTCGCTTCGGAGCCCGCCGCGGGCAGCGCGTCGGCGGTGCTGCCGGAGATGGCGAGGTCCCACTCGACCCCCGCCAGCGTCAGGTACAGCCGCTCGCGGTCCTTGAAGGTGACCGTGCCCGTCAGGCTGTTGTACATCTACTCAAGTGCTCGCTCGTCCAGGGGTGAGGAGTGAGCATGACACACCGCGACCGCCAGCGCGTCAGCCGCGTGGTGAGGCAGAGGCTCGTCAGGTCCGAGCTGAAACAGGACCCGCACCATCGCGCTCATCTGCTGCTTGTCGGCGCTGCCGTGGCCGAGGATGGCCTGCTTGACGCGCAGCGGCGTATGTTCGCCGACGGTCACCCCTGCGTCGGCCAGGCACATCAGGATGACACCGCGCGCCTCCGCCACCGGCAGTGCCGAGCGCACATTACGGGAGAAGAACAGCGACTCCACGCCGGCCTGGTCAGGGCGGTACCGCGCGAGAACGGCGGCCAAGGCATCGCGAATCGCCAGCAGCCGCCCGCCCCGGTCCTGGGCGGGCGCCGTGGTGAACGCTCCGTGCGCGACGTGGCGCAGGCGGCTGCCCTCGACCTGGATCACCCCGTACCCGGTGGCGGCCAGTCCGGGATCGATGCCGAGGATTACCGCCAACGTGCCCTGACTGCCGCCGAAGCTGCCCTGCGCTCAGTCGGCGACGAGTGAGGGCTCCGGGAGCTCGATATTGCCGAGTTCGAGGTTGCTGGCCACCGACTGCACGTCGTCCAAGTCCTCGATCAACTCGATCAGGCGCACCGCGGCCGTTGCCGGCTTCGGCGGCAGCTCCAGCGGCGCATCGGCGACCCACGTGATCTCCGCCCCGGTCGTGGCCAACTCCGCCGTCTGGATCGACTGCAGCACGACGTCGAAATCGCCAGGCTCGGTCAGGACTTCGATGATGCCGTCGTCGGCGACCACGTCGAGCGCACCGGATTCGATCGCGACCTCCATCACCTGGTCCTCGGAGTGCTGCTCGCCATCGACCGCCACCACGCCGCGCCGCTTGAAGAGGTAGGACACCGAGCCTGCGTCGCCGAGGTTTCCGCCGTGCTTGGACAGGGTGTTGCGCACCTCCGCGGCGCTGCGGTTCCGGTTGTCGGTGAGGATCTCGATCAGCATGGCCACCCCGCCGGGACCGTACGCCTCGTACAGCAGCTCGTGGAACTCGCTGCCGCCTGCCTCCCCGGCGCCCTTCTTGATCGCGCGGTCGATGTTGTCGGCGGGCATGTTGGCGGCGCGCGCCTTCAGCACGGCCTGCCGCAGCCGCGGGTTCGCCCCTTCGTCGGAGCCTCCCAGGCGCGCGGCGACCGTCACTTCCTTGATGAGCTTGGCGAAGAGCTTGCCGCGCTTCGCGTCCGCGGCGCCCTTCTTGTGGCGTATCGAGTGCCACTTGCTGTGTCCTGACATCCCCTTCCCGGAGCCAAGGCTACCAATCGGAGCCGATCGCGGTCAAATCGGACGGGACCTGACGACGGTATCGGGGCGCTACCGGATCGCCGCCCAGCGGGTCGGCGGCCAGTAGTGGAACATCGCCTTGCCGAGCACCCGCCGGAGCGTCACCGGTCCGAAGTAGCGGCCGTCCCTCGACTCGTCCCGATTGTCGCCGAGTGGAAACACCGTGCCGGCCGGCACCACCCAGCCCCGCTCCCGGAGCTGCCACTGCCGGGCGGAATTGCGGTCGGTCGGGTCCATCTCCGCCTTCGTGCGCAGCCGCCACAGGTCCCTGAACACCAGGTCCGCCATCCCGTCGCGTCGCTTCCAGCGGTTCAGGTCGCCGCGCTCCTGCTCGGTCAGGGGCAGCCCCTCCTCCAGCCTGGTCTCTGCCGTCACGCCGGCCTGCAGGACATCGTAGTCGATCAGGCTCGGGCTGCGCCGCGTCGGGTAGTCGAGTCCGAACGCAGCCTGCAACGTCGCTTCGTCGCTCCATCCGTCCGCGCCGGGAAGCAGCACCTGCACCTCGCCCCGGCGCAGGCGGATGCGGTCCCCGCCCACGCCGATCGCGCGCTTGATGAGGATGTGCGGCTTGGCGTTGCCGTACTGGTCGCGGTCGATGTCGACCATCGACAGCGTCAGCATGTAGATGATGCGCTTCAGAATGTCCTTGAGCGGCCCGATCGGCTCGTAGGTGGGGTTCTCGAAGATGACCACCTCTCCGCGCCCGGGGCGCCGGGGGCCGGGAAGCTTGACCTGTCCCGGCACCAGCTCGGGCCCGTAGACGAGCTTGTTCACGAAGATGCGGTCGCTGATCTCCAGGGTCGGGCGCATCGACTGCGACGGGATCTTGTAGGCCTGAAACAGGAACTGGTTGATGACCAGGACGATGAGCACCGCCGAGCCGATCGCGTCCAGCCAGTCGACCACGGGATTGCGGCGGCGATGACGCTCCCGGCGGCGCAGTTTCCTGCGGCGGCGGCCGGTGAGCAGCCGCTCGGTGCCGCGCTGCAGCGCCGCGCTCCATGTCTGCCACCCGGAGCCCACGCGTCCGGAGCGAGCTTGTGCAGCGGCCACGGCGGCGAGCCTACTTGCCGCCGGTGGCGCGGGCAAGCCGCGTCCGACAGCGTGCTTTGACACCGCGAGCGGCGCCGCTCCATCCTGATGGCGTATTCCGCTCGATGGTGTCCGCTTGATGGTGTCTGCTCGATGGTGAACGTCACAAGAACCGCACGGTGGCCCATGAGGGCGGTTCCGTACCGCAGATCGCGTGTCCCGGAAGAGCATCGCTTCTTGCCGGGCGTTCGCCCGGAGTCACGATGAAACGAGACCGGCGGCCGCCGGCCGCACGCGCTGCACCACCCGAGACCACGGACCTCGAACGCGCATCCCAGGTCCGCCTGCGCCGGTTCCTGGGGATGTCGCCCGGCACGTACCTCACCGGCATCTACGCACTGATCCTGCTGCTGGCGCTGTTCCTGGTACTGGTGTATCCTGGACTGCGCGCTCCCGGCGGCCGTATCGCGGTCACTGCCACCCCGCGGAACGTGACCGTGTGGCTGGACGGCCGGTTCGTGGGCACCACGCCGCTGTCGGTGAAGGCCGGTCCGGGGACGCACGACCTGGAGCTCACGCGCGCCGGCTTCGCCGCGGCGCGGCTGCAGGTCGAACTGCCGCCGCGAGCCATCGGCACGTTGATCGTTCGCAACCGTGCGTCCGCTCACGCCGACCTGGAGCTGGTGGACGCGGCCGGAGTGGCGCGTCGAAGCGTCGCGGAGTTCGGCGGCGCATCGCACGTGACCGGAATCATCGAGGATGCGGGACGCGCCCTGGCGCGGGCCGAACCGTCCGCGCAATACGCGTTTCTGCGGGACGTCGTGCCGTTCGTGGACCGCCGTCAGGCGCTCGGCGCTCTGGTGCGCGCCGCGGCAACCGCCGCCGCCGGCGGCGGGCCGATGACGCCCCAGGCCGCGCGCAGCCTGTTCGACCGGTTGTTGCAACTGGACCGCGACTACCCGGGCCTGCCGCTGTGGCTCGCCGCCGCCGTTCCGAGCGATCTCAGGCCGCGCGTGGCCGCGCAGCGCTGGTACCACGAGCGTGGTGAGCACTACCGGCGTGCCGTTGCCTCCCACCTCTCCCCCGATCCGGCGGCGTCGCAGGGTGCCGTGACGGTCGGCGGCATCCGCTTCCGGCCGGTCCCCGGCGGGACGCTGCTCATGGGGGATGACGTGGACCGCGGCGTGCGCGCGGACGCCGCGCACGATCATCAGCCGCACCTGCGCGCGGTCGCGCCGTTCCTGATGGCGGAGACCGAGATCACCAACCGGCAGTTCGCACGGTTCGTGGCCGACGTGCCGCGCTGGTCGCCGCAGGCTGCCTCCGGGCTGGTGAGAGAAGGGCTGGCCGAGCCGACCTATCTGGCATCGTGGTCCGACGGGGTTCCGGCGCGCGGAACCCTCGATCAGCCGGTCACGCACGTGTCCCACCACGCTGCGGCCGCGTTCGCTGCCTGGCTCGCTGCGCGCGCTTCGTCGGATGGCGCCTGGCCGTACGGAGACATGATCGTGCGCCTGCCCACCGAAACCGAGTGGGAGTGGGCGGCGCGGGGAGGCCTGTCGGGCCAGCCCTATCCCAACGGCTCGGGCACGGGCGGCGCGCGGCTCGCGCGCACCCGCGTCGGCGGCACACCGGTCCACGGGCCCGGCCCCGCGCCGGTGTCCGAGCCGAACGGCTACGGACTTCGCGACCTGCTCGGCAATGTCTGGGAGTGGACGGCCACCTGGTACGCGCCGGCCTCCTATCTGCTGTGGACGGGGGACGAGCCGGTGCAGCCGTTCGCCGGACAGCCGCGCGCCGGCGCCGAGCGGGTCGTACGCGGCGGCTCCTGGGCGAGCGAGCGTGATCTGATCCGCGTCTACTCGCGCGGAGCGCAGGAACCGGCGTGGGTCACCCCGTACCTGGGGTTCCGGGTCGTCATCGCCCTGCCGGATGCGCCCGATGGCTGAGCAGGCCGGCCCGCGCACGCTGGCGACCAACCGGCGGGCGCTGCACCGCTATCAGCCGGTCGAGCGGCTGGAGGTGGGGGTAGTCCTCTCCGGCACCGAGGTCAAGTCGATGCGCGCCGGGCGTTTCGCCTTCGCGGACGCGCATGGGCGGGTGGAGAACGGCGAGCTGTGGCTGCATGGGCTGCACATCTCGCACTACGAGCACGGCAACCGCTACAACCACGAGCCGGATCGTCCGCGCCGGCTGCTCGCCCACAAGAAGGAGATCATCGCTCTCCGCCGGCGGGTGTCCGAACGTGGATTGACCCTGGTCCCGCTGCGCTTCTACACTGTGCGTGGCTTGGTCAAGGTCGAGCTGGCCCTGTGCCGGGGCAAGCGCGACGTGGACAAGCGCCAAGACATACGGCGCCGGGACGACGAGCGCGAGGCGCAACGCGCTTTGCGGAGTCGCCGGTAAAGGAACCGGCGCACCACGGGGGTCAACAGCCTCCAACGGGGGTGAACAGGGCTCGACTGGAAGAACGTCTCGCAGGTTGCAGGTGGAGAGCCATTCTCCTAAAACATGGCACCTCTTTTTAACTGCCAACAACAACCTGGCACTGGCTGCCTAAAGTAGCAGCCACGGGGTTTCGGGAGCGCAGCTCTGAGCGACCGCCACCCTGATGCAAATCAGGGCTCACCTGACGGCAGGCCCGCGGGCCGTCAGGGACACTACAGCGGGATTGGATGGGACGCGGCCGCCGGCGGCCTCACGTCCACATCGACAATGAAGCGCCGGACAAACCTGTAGAAGCCTGCGCGGTGCCTTTCAGGACGCGGGTTCGATTCCCGCCACCTCCAAGACGACGTTTGTGTAGATCTTTTATAGAAAAGGATTTACGACTTCGAACACGATTCGGTTATCACTTCTGGCGGTACTTCCCGCTCGGGGACAGTGTTCGCAGTCCCGTTGACCGAGGAGTGTTTACCCAAATGCCTTGACGGACGACGACGTAGAGCCGCGACCTTCGACTACCTTATCGTTGTCCTGACGGCCCTGGGGCTGCTGCGCATCCCTCGTCTGGGGCCAGATCGAGGCGGGCCGCGCCGTTCAGGAGCGCCGGAAAGGCGGTCACCCAGACGGCGGGACGGACGGGTCCAGCGCGCAGGGATCGCCGCGACGGGATGGCGGTCCTCGTCTTCGCGCGGGGCCACCGCCACGTCGACGACGCTGCCGGTCAGTCGGCGCACGGCGTGCGCAGCGTCGCGAGCTCGACGGCGCACCAGCGGATCGGTTCTGGAGGGCAGCCACAGCGCCAGGCCGTGGATCCGCCCCCGCGAGTGCGGGAAGCCGACGTCGGCCAGGGCGAGGAAGCGGGCCAGCTCGTAGCCGCTGCCGCTGAACCCGTGCCCATGCACGACCGCGGGCGGCTCGCCGTGGAGCGCCTGGTACTTGCTGAGGACCGCCTGCTTGAACAGCACGGCGAGCGGCGTGATGCGTCGGCCCCGATACCGCCGTCCCCAGCAGGAGCCACGCCACCACCGGCTTGCGTTTCGGAGCGGGAGCCAACGGCGATCGGTGCGGACCCGGTGACGGAACACCGGAAACTGGGCGCGCGCGACGGCGGCGCCCCGCTCGACCCACTGATCGTACAAGGAGTCGAGGACGCGCACGTCGCCCGCCTCGGGGACGCTGATGTCGATGTCTCGGCGTCGTCAGGCCGGAAGGCTTCGACACCGGAGTCGATCGACTCCGGCACGTACGTGGCGACGCGCATGCACACCGGCGAGTCGGAGGCTCCCAGGTAGCCCCGATGCGCGCGGCGGCGGCGGAGGGCGAGGAGGATGCGCGTCGGCGCTGTGGCGTCCCCACGAATAGAGCACGCCGAGATGACGGCGCGTGACTCGAACTCCCGGTCGCACCGCTGCGGTCTTGCGCTTCAGGTACTCCTGATGGGTCGACTTCTCTGCGACCCCTCTGTGCTCCACGACGTAGCGCTGCAGAAGGGCTTGGTGGCACGGCCGCGTACCAGACGGCCAGCCCAACGACCCCGATTGCCGCCGTCCCGATCACGATGAGCACGATGAGCGGCGCGGTCAAACTGACCCACTACCGCGGTTTGCAGCGTCAACCAGCTATCGCTTCGCGAATTTCGCGAACTTACGTAGTTCGTGAGAAGCACGCACCAGATTGACCCCGTGGACGCCGGGTTGCTATTCGCTCCTCCAGCCGGTATAGAAGACGCGCGTCATGTCCGGGCTTCAACGATTCCGGCGCGAAGCGGCAAGGCTGCCCCGGTTGCCAGGGGCAGGAAGATCAAGGTCGTCAACACCCACGGGCAGCAGGTCGTGGACACCTGGGCGTTCGCGCAGCGCGACCTGCGCGAGTTCATGTCGATGGAGCACACCCGCGCCACCCTGACGAAGATGCGCCCGGAGGTAGGCGACGCCCTCTACAGCAACCGGCGCCGGCCGATCCTGACGCTCGTCGAGGACACTGCGTCCGGCGTGCACGACACGCTGATGGCGGCCTGCGACGACTATCGCTACCGCCTGCTCGGCTGCACGGAATACCACGACAACTGCACGGACAACCTTGCCGCCGCCCTCCACGAGCTCGGCCTGACGCCCCCGGAGACGCCCTCGCCGTTCAACCTCTTCATGAACATCCCCTGGGACGACGCCGGCCGCCTTGCCTTCGCCCCGCCGGTGTCGAAGGCGGGAGACTACGTGGTGTTCGAGGCCGATCTGGACGTCATCGTCGCCTTCTCGGCCTGCCCGCAGGACATCCTGCCGATCAACGGCGAGTCGCGCGAGCCGACGGAAGCGCACTTCCGGATACTCGACTGACGCCTTGAGCACCTGCGCCGGTCCGACTCCAGCATCGGTACCGTGCGCCGGCCCGGAGAATCCGGCGCCGCAGGCTCTCGTCGTCCCCGGCGTGGGGGCCGTCGAGCCGATGAACGCGGGACAGTTCGTGTCGCCGGGCTGGGGGCGCCATCCGCGCCGGCGCATCGACTCCCACGAGTTGATCGTCGTCCTGAGCGGCTGCCTGCGGCTGGTGGAGGAGCAGGCTTGCTTCACCCTGCGCGCGGGCGACGCGCTCATCCTCTGGCCCGACCGCACGCACGGCCCGGTCGAAGACTATCCGCGCGACCTGTCGTTCTACTGGCTCCACTTCGGCGTCGAGCCGGCACGCCTCCGAACGCGGCGCAAGGACGAACGGCTGGAAGTTCCGCAGCAGGCGCACCTGCCGCGCCCGGAACGGATGGCCGACCTGTTCCGCCGCTTCATCGACGACCAGGAGACCGGATGCCTGCGCCGGCTGGACGCGGCGCTGATGGTGATGCTGATGCTGGGCGAGCTCTGCAAGGCGCAGGAGGTGCACGAGATCAGCCACCAGGAACGATTGGCGGACACCATCGAGAGCTACATCTCGTCCAACGTCAGCCGCCGCCTGAGCACCGCCCGCATCGCCGCCGAGCTGCGCTACAACCCCGACTACCTGGGCAGGGTGTACCGGGCGTCGACGGGGCACTCGATCACCGACGCCATCCACCGGCTCAAGATCAAGGAGGCGCGAGCGCTCCTCGCCCGAAACGAGCTGACCGTGCTGGAGGTCGCCGATGCCTGCGGGTTCCGCGACGTCGGCTACTTCCGCCGCGTGTTCAAGGGTCTGGCCGGGATGACGCCCACCCGGTTCCGTCAGCTCCACGCTCACGCGCATATCAATACCCACTGAGCCTGCGCCGCCGGTAGAAGCGGCGACCACAGGAGGCTGCCGGGGTTCGGCGGCTGCGTGATTGGCGACGCGCGATCTCCAGGCTCGCAGACGTGAGAGACAAGCAGGTGGCGAGCCGCATTTCTGCGCGGTTCGTTAACTGTTGACAGAGCGAGCGCGCAGAGTCCACGATCCGGCCATAGGGCGAAGCCAAACGCCCGCGCGCTCGAGGAGGACACGATGGGTACGATTCGTGGTTCGCGAAATGAGCCGAGCGGGCGCCCTGCCATAGTGACCGCGAAGAGACCGGCTGCTGCTGTCGTGATCGCCCTGGCCCTGGTCGCTGCCGGATCGGCTGTCCTGTTGGTCGGCTGCTACGATGTGACCGCCCCGCAGCCCACACCGCAGCCCACCGGTCCGGACTCGTGCCGGTACGCCAACGACGGCGTGTGCGACGAGCCGCACTACTGTCCCCTCAACACCGACACCACCGACTGCACGGACACCCAGCCGAGCTTCGGCGCGCAGACGGTGGCCGACCAGGCGTACACGGTCGGGGAGGCGATCGCGGAGCTGGTGCTGCCCGCGGCGACCGGTGGCGAGGCGCCGCTGAGGTACCGCCTTACGCCCGCCGTGCCGGGGCTGTCGTTCAACTCGAGCACGCGCACGCTGAGCGGGACGCCGACTGCGGCGGCCGAGGGCACCCACGCGATGACGTACCGAGTGGAAGACCTCGACGGCGACGCGGCCACGTTGACCTTCACCGTGCAGGTCAATCCAGCGCCGATTGCGGACACTGAGCCGAGTTTCGGCCTGCAGACGGTGTCCGATCAAACCTTTTGGGTGGGGTCGTCGATCAGGTACCTGGCACTGCCCGAGGCAGGCGGCGGCAACCCGCCGTTGACGTACAGCTTGACGCCAGAGGTACCGGGGCTGTGGTTCAACCCGATCACGCTCATCGTGGGGGGGACGCCGACCGCGGCGGCTGAGGGCGTCCACGCCATGACGTACCGGGTCGAGGACGTCGACGGCGACTTCGCAACGCTGACCTTCGAGTTGAGGATCGACGTGGACACCGAACCGAACTTCGGCGCGCAGACGGTGGCCGACCAGGCGTACACGGTCGGGGAGGCGATCGCGGAGCTGGTGCTGCCCGCGGCGACCGGTGGCGAGGCGCCGCTGAGGTACCGCCTTACGCCCGCCGTGCCGGGGCTGTCGTTCAACCCGAGCACGCGCACGCTGAGCGGCACGCCGACTGCCGCTGGCAGTTACTCGATGACTTACACGGTCACGGATGAGGACGGCGACTCGGATGAGACGCTCTTTGCCATTACTGTGGCGACCGCGACGACGTGGGGGATGGCATATGTCGAGAATTACCTGGGATGGGGAGCTCCTAAAAAAGATCATCCCTCTAAGTCGTGTAGAGCGCGTAACTGGGCAGCAGGTACAACAATAATAGACACATCAGACGAGTTCTTTTCTTTGTACGGAAGATTATCTAACTGGGATGTTCGTCGCGCCTTGGCTGGCCCTGAGCTGGATCAATTCCTCTCATCATTGGAAGGACAATGCGGGGATGACTGTGGTCCCGGGGCGACCTACGCCAACCTATCTATGTTTAGTTCAAGTCGCCATTTCGGCGCTGCGTGCTATGCCCTAGCTCTTGCAAATTCCCATTCCCATCCGAACCTGTATCGTGATGAACTTTGTGACGCGGGTTCCGCTACTGCTCCTACGATGACGGCTGCTCAAGAGCAGGCCCTATACAGTTGTGGGATTTTCGGCGATGGATGTAAGGTCGTGTACGCAAAGTGCCTGCGTTAGCGAGATGAGAGAGATGCGCCGCCGGTATAGCTCCGCTCCCCCCCGAGGTCGCCGCCGTTCGACCGAGAAGCCGATGCATCGCCGGCGATAGAGGCGCAGTCCATGGTGGCAGAGACGCAAGTGACCTATACCGCGCATTCTCCTAATCCTGATCCGAGAAAGGCTACTGTGTCCACCTGTGGCATGGGAGGGCGGATCTACGCTACAAGTCCGTGTAGATGACCGGCCCGGTGGTACGTGAGGCGTTGGCGGCGCGCTCTTCCATCTAAGTCGCACCTGCTTCTGGGGTGGGCTGCATCTTTCGGGATTGCAGTACGGCCGGTGGGCGAGCTTCCCACCGGCCGCCGAGGATCTACTAGCCCGGGCAGGCCCAGCTCGGCGCGGATCCGCGCGAGCTCGACGCGGACCTGGCGCACCTGGTCACCGCGCATCATGCCGGCATCAGGCTACCACGGCGCCGAGAACCCATGCAGCAGCGCCGCCACGGGGCGAATCCGGCCGCAAGGGGCGTTTCGGGTGTTTAGTGCACCGAAACGCGGCCTCGACGCCGTGACGGGCCACCTCGCGCGTCTCACGGTGCAGCAGCTCGGGCGAGGAAGCGATCGACCGCCTGCTCAAGCGCTACACTCAGGGCAGGAGGACGAAGATGAAACAGTCCATCGTTATGGCGAGCTTGGCGCTCGCTCTGCTACTGGCTCCTCACTGGGCCATGGCGGAAGGAGCGGCCGAAGCGGTCATAGAGAAGACAGGCGATCTCTTAGAGACGACGGTCAAGACGGCAGGCAAGGTCGTAACGACGACGATCAAGACGACCGGCGAGATCGTAGTGACGACGATCAGTGTCAGCGGAGCCCTCCTTGTGGAGATCATCGACGTAATAATTGACGCCGATGATCTCGCAAAGCTGGGGGGACGGTTCTCTATTCTCGCAAGCGCCATCAACGGCGATCCGGCCGCAGCCGCACAGGTAGAGGAAGGGCTGTACGTGACGCCGACGGTGTCCTATCTGGTAACCCGCAAAGAGGATGGGGTTCTGAGGGTTCAGGAGCATCCAGCAGCAGCGGCAAACGTCGTCGTCGGGGGCGCCATAGGCGTCATACTGCCGCCGGGCACCAAAGTCTTCACCCCCGAGGGGTAACACGGCCGGCCGGCGCAACCTCCCCGCTACTGACCCACCCCGTACCGCCTGCGCGCCACCGGGCCGCGGCGCGCCCACTCGGCGCGCACGTAGAGCGCCGCGGTGGTCGGGGAACGCCACCCGCCTGCCTCCTGCAGATCGGTGAGCCCGGCGCCGGTGGCGGCCAGCGACTGCGCGGAGCCCACCCGCAGCGAGTGTCCGGACACGCGGCCGTGGATGCCGTCGACCGCCTGCGCGCGGCGGCGGATGACCGCGCGTACCGAGGCGGTCCCGAGGCGCGCGGGCACGGCGAGGTGGCCGCCGCCGGGAGCGGGGCGCAGGGGACGGAACAGGGCGCTGGCGGTGAACCCGGCCGCCTGCAGCCACCGGGTGACGGCGGCCACGGTGGGCGTGCCGAGGTAGCGCAGCTCGCCGCGGCCGGCCTGGTCGGTCTTGGAGCTGCGCACGGTGAGCATGCCGGAGCCGTCGTCGGGGTGGGTCTCGATGTCGGCTCACCTGCAGGGCGGCGAGCTCCGAGACGCGCAGCAGCGCATCGGAGCCGACGCGGATGAGCGCCGCATCGCGCAGACCTGCCAGCGTGCCGGTGGCCGCGGCGATGGAGGCTGCCGCTTCGGCGGCGGCCCAGGACAGGGGGGCGGCCTGGCCGCGGCCGCGGTGGCGGCCCTCGCGGGCGATGCGGTGCAGGGTGTGGCGCACCAGCGCATCGGCGGTGGGGTCGGGGGCGTCCTGGACTTGGTGGGCCTTGGCGATCGCGGCGCGCGCCATGCGCACGGTGGCCGGCGCGGCGTCGGCGGCGTGGCGGTGCTCGAAGTAGTCGGCGATGTCGACGGGGCGTGCGGGCAGCTCGCGGCGGCCGTGGCGGTGAGCCCAGCGCTCCCACGCTTCCCAGGCGCTGGCGTAGACGCGGCGGGTGGCCGGGGCGAGTGCGGCGACCGCGGCGGCGCTGCTGCTCGCTGTTATCGGGATAGCTTGCTATCTCCGCGGCGCCGTCCTCTCCGGGATCCGGCGGGGGGCCGTCGGAGGCGCCGCCGACGGCCGGGAGCAGGAGCTGGCGGTGCAGGTCGGGCAGGTCGAGGGTGTGCTGCTCGGCGGGGTGCACCCGAGCGGGCTCCCTACTGCGGTTCGGCGCCGTCCTCGAAGCTGGCGTTGAGCTCTCCGAGGGTCTGCAGCAGTGCGTCCAGATCCTCGTGGACGATGCCCAAGTGCTGCTCGATGGCGGCGAGGCGGTAGTTGGTGGCGGCGCCGAAGACGGCGCGCAGCTCGACGCGGCGGGCGGTGGGGTCGGTGATGGCCTTGGCGGTCTCGGCGCGCTCGGTGAGTTCGCTCAGGGTGAGGTCTGCCATGGGGGGATCTTACACGGATGGGCACTGGCGGGAAGCCCGCTGGCGGGGTGTGCGCCTTTGGCTCCATGACTTTGCCACGCCGCCGGCCGCCCGTGGCTTCACCAGCAGCGACAGCCCGAAGCCGCCGCGACCTTTGCCGTAGCGCCCGGGTTGCGTCACCGTCTTTACGAACACAGCGGACAGTCGCTGCGGACGCTTCACTCCAAGTCCTCCAAACCAAACGTCCATCCAATCTTGGATGTACCTTCTGGTATCACTTTCAAGTGATAATCACACGGTATTACGTGAAACGTCAAGAAACACGAGAATGAACGTATCTTGAATGGGTGCCGTAACATAATGGTACACAGTGGCTCCGGAGGAAACGCCAGAGATTTGGACGCCACCTCCATGCGCATCCGCCTGCCGGGAGTGCCGCATCAGGCACTCTGCCGCTCGCGGCTCGGAACCGTGGGCGCGCTCTCTCCCGTTGTGGGCCGGATCAGGCGGATCACGCCCAGCACGCCGCCGATCAGGCCGGCCAGCGCGAACACCGCCGCGTAGTCGATGAACGGGATGCGCACCACCTCGGCGAGCCGTTCCCAGCCCAGCGCGCCGTACACCGCCAGGACGCCCGCGACGTAGGCGCCCAGCACCAGCCCGCGCACCCAGCGTGGCCAGCGGAGCCCGTGCATCTGGGTGATCACGAAGATCCCGCCGAAGCCGAAGGCGAACATCGGCCACATGCCCTCGCCCTGCATGATCGCCACCAGCGTCCCGTGCGCCAGCACCGACACCTCAAGGAACAGCGTCCACCACCGGTTCACGTGCGCGCGGGTGAAGAACAGGCTGCCCTGCAGCAGCAGCAGGAACATGTACAGGAAGCCGATCAGGTGGCCGCTGGTGGCTTCCGTCGGGTGGTACCAGAGCGTGTAGACGGTGGCCCAGGCGAAGTAGTAGCCGTGGTAGCGCCGCGCCACGGAGATGACCCGCTTGGGGAAGCCGATCTTCTTCCCGAAGAACAGGCCGCGCCGCGGGTTCTCCATCAGCAGCACCCAGACCAGCATGAGCGCGACCGATCCCAGCGAGCTCCAGATGGAGACGTCCTGCGCCAGGCCGTCGTACCAGAGATGCGTCTGCACCACGCGCAGCGCGATGAAGAAGCCGTTGACCCCCAGGGCCAGTCCGTTGGCCAGGCGCAGGGACCCGCTGTAACGCGGCGTGCCGCGGCCGATGGTGCGCTGGGCGTAGAAGATCACCGCCCAGAACGCTACCTGGTGCAACAGGTAAAACCCCCAGGCGGTCAGTCTGCTGGCCAGCGTGGGGTCGATGAGCTTCCAGTAGTACCACGACGCGCCGGCGTCCTCGGCGTGCGGGACGTCGGCCAGCCGGCCGGCGAGCATCCAGATGACCGCCGTGTAGGCGACGCTGAACAGGACGCCGGCGGCCAACGCCCGGTATGCCGGAGCCGGTGTCGTCGTTCGGGCGGGAGGACCTTTCTTGACGGACACGGGTTCTACGGGGAATGTCGCCCGTTCCTCCGTCGCCGGCAACGTGTCTATCGACGCCCGCCGCGCAACGCGCTCGCGGCGATGGTCGCCAGGATGCGGGTCGCCGACGGCCGGACCTTGCGCCGGTACACGACCAGCGGGTCCTCGCGGATGCGCTCCGCGGTCCAGCGGTACATGTCGGACGCGGTGCGGATCGCCACCCGCGGACGGCGCGGGATGAAGTGGAAGCCGGCGTCGGCGGCCCGCTGCCAGCCCAGGTAGCGGTCGATCTCGGCCCGCACGAAGCGGCGGAACGCCGGCACGTCGCGGTGCGCCTCTTCCGGGTCCAGGCTGCGCAGTCCGGCGGCAGCCAACTCCGTGGCCGGCAGGTAGGTGCGGCCCAGCTCCAGGTCCTCGGCGATGTCGCGGATGAAGTTGATGTACTGCATGGCGCGTCCGAGCATCCGCGCCGGTGCGTACGCCTCCTCCGGCAGATCCATGATGGCCGCCATCATCAGCCCGATCACCTCCGCGCTTCCGTACATGTAGGCCACGGTGTCGTCGACGGTCGGGTAGTCGGTCTGGCGCAGATCCTGAGCCATCGCGTCCAGGAACGCCTCCACCCATTCGTCGCGGAACCGCTTGCGGACCGCCAGCTCGACGAAGGAGTCGATGACGGGGTCGCCGTCCGCGCTGCCGGCGGCCGCCGACCCGTAACGCTCCCGGAAGCGGTCGAGTCCTGCGGCGTCCTGCCGGCCGGGGGGCTGGTCGACGAAGTTGTCGGCGGTGCGCACGAAGGCATAGAGCGCGAACACGTCGTCGCGCAGCGCCGGCGGGAAGGCGACGCTGGAGAAGAAGTAGGTCCTGCTGCCGCGGCGGAAGATGCGGGTGAGGCGGCGGTCAGGCACCGTTCTGCCGTGCGGCCGCCGCCGCGATGCGGTCGCGCGCGATGGTGGCGGCGATCAGCGTCATCGGTACGCCGATGCCGGGCGTCGTGTACTGGCCGGCGAAGAACAGGTTGCCGACGCGTCTGCTCCGGATCGACGGCCGCAGGAACGCCGTCTGCCGCAGCGTGTGCGCCAGTCCCAGGGCAGTGCCGCGATAGGCGTTGTAGGTGGCGGTGAAGTCGCGGTGGGTGAACATCCGGCAGACGCGGATCGAGGCCTCGATCCCCTCCCCGACCGTCGTCTCCAGCGCGCGCAGCATCAGCCGCCGGCAGCGCTCGCGCGCGTCGTCGTCGTCCAGCAGCCCGGCCGCAGCCGGCATCATCAGGAACAGGTTCTCGCCTCCTTCCGGCGCGACCGCGGGATCGGTCAGCGACGGCCGGCACACGTACAGCGCCGGGCGCGCCGGCCACCCCGGCCGGTCGAAGATGCTGCGGAAGTGCTCGTCCCACCCGTGCTGCAGCAACAGGTTGTGATGAGCCAGCGCCGGCACCCGCCTGTCCAAGCCGAGGTAGACGATACACGCCGACGGCGCCACCACGCGACGATCCCAGTAGCGTGCCGAGTAGCTGCGCGCCGCGGCCGGCAGCAGCGCCTGCTCGACGTGGTGGTAATCGGCGTTCGCCAGCACCGCGTCGGCGGGGTAGCTGCCGGAGGCCGAGTCGACGGCGGTCGCGCGGCGTCCGGCCAGCCGGATCGCGGTCACCGGCGAATCGAACACGAACCTTGCTCCCTGCTGCTCCGCAAGGCGGTACAGGCTGCGCGCGACGCCGTTCATGCCGCCCTCCGGGTACCAGACGCCCAGATTGAAATCGGCGTGGGCCATCAGCGCGTACAAGGCCGGGGCGCGGCTCGGCGAGCAGCCCAGGAAGACGAGGTTGTAGGTAAGCAGCTTGCGCAGCCGGTCGTCGCGGAACGAGTGCGCGACCAGCCGGTCCATGCGGCCGAACAGCCGCATGCGCACGCCTTCGACCAGCAGCTCCCGGTCCAGGAGGTCGCCGGCGCCGCCGTAGTCCCGGTAGATGAACCGCTCCATCGCCACGCGGTACTGGTGCTCCGCGCGCGCCAGGTAGCGGCGGAGCGCGTCTGCGCCGCCGCGTTCGATGCGCTCGAACAGCGCCAGGTTCTGCTCCAGGTCGGCGGACACGTCGGTGGGCGCTCCGTCGCCGAAGAAGACCCGGTACGCAGGATCCAGCCGTGTCAGGCCGTAGTGATCGGCAGGCACGCTGCCGAACCGCGCGAAGAACCGCTCGAACACGTCCGGCAGCAGGTACCACGACGGTCCCATGTCGAACGAGAAACCGCCTTCGCGATGGAGCATGGCGCGTCCGCCGGGCTGATCGTTGCGCTCCAGGACGGTCACGTCGAACCCGTCCCTGGCAAGCAGCGCGGCCGCCGCCAAGCCGCCGAATCCGGCACCGATCACCACCACCCGCTTCATCGTTGCGTGCTCCGGACGGAGATCGTCAATCTTTGCCGGTCGCCGAGGACTCCAGGTCCTCGATCAGGGGCGGGCCCGGGTCGCCGTCCATGGCGGTCGACGCGAAGCTCGCCTCAAGCAGACGCAGCTTCGTCGCGGCCAGGGCCGGGACGTCCCAGAGGTTGACGAATTCGTCCGGATCGCCGTCCAGGTCGTAGAGCTCGCCGACGCCGTGCGAGTGGTGGACGACCAGCTTCCAGCGCTCGTTCCGGTACATCGTGGCGACGCTGATCCGCCGGCCGGCGCCGCCGAGGCCCTGGGAGTCGTGAAACTCGGCCCTGACGAAGTCGCGGTGCTGCTTCCGGTTCCCTCCGGTCATGAGAGGCAGCAGCGAACGGCCGGTCACGAGCCGGCCGGGATCCAGCCCCGCGGCGTCCAGCAGCGTGGGCACGATGTCGGTGAGCTCGACCAGCGCGTCGCTGCGCAGAGCCGCTTGCACGCGAGGCGGCCAGCGCCAGATGAGCGGCACGCGGACCAGGCCCTCGTAGAACCGGCACCCCTTGCGCACCAGGCCGTGGTCGCCCTGCATGTCGCCGTGGTCGGAGGTGAACACGACCACGGTGTCGTCACGCTGCCCGGAATCATCAAGGGCTTCGAGCACCCGTCCGATCCGCGCGTCGGCCAGCTCGATCATCGCCAGATAGGCAGCTCGCAGGGAGCGCGTGCGGTATTCCTCGGGGCTGCGCGCCGCGGTCTGAAACTCAACGCCCGCATGCGCGGGCCGGGTGGCCAGGTCCGTCTCCCTGAAGAGAGGATCCGGCAGCGCGGCGGGATCGAACCGCCGGTAGTACTCCCACGGCGGGTCATAGGGAGGATGGGGATCGAACAGATTGAGATTGAGCAGCCACGGCCCGGCGTGCGGCCGGCGGATGAATTCGATCGCCGACTCGGCGCACCACGTGGAGTGGTGCAGCTCGGCCGGGACGTTGTCCGCCGCGGTCGCCGGCGGCAGAAACGGTGTGAGCCCGTGCTTCCGGCCAGCCGCCCGGCCGAGCAGTGTCGACGGGTCGTGCCCTTGCCCGCGCAGCCACGCGTGGTAGGCGCTGCCCTCCTGGGCCACGCGGTCCGGCCGCGAACAGTAGCGGACGAAGCCGTATCCGTAGTCGTTCCGGGCGATGCCCCGCGGGTGCCCGGCAAGGTCCAGCTTGCCGACCAGGGCGCACTCGTACCCCACCGCGGCCAGCCGGTGCGTCAGCAGCGTCGGCTCGCCGGCATACGGCTCCGGGAAGTGGGCGGCGCGGTTGCGGCGCTGGCGAACGCGGCTGGGATACATCCCGGTCATGAAGCTCGCGCGGCTGGGGGTGCAGATCGGGCTCTGGCAGTACGCGTGTGTGAACGCCGCCCCTTCCCGCACGAGGCGGTCGAGGTTGGGGGTGTGTGAGTGGGAGTGGCCGAGCGCCGCCACCGTGTCGTGGCGCTGCTGGTCGGTGGTGATCCACAGGATGTTCGGCGGAATGTCGCGCGACGGGGAGCGCGCGCCGCCAGGATGTCCGTGATCGGGTGTTCGCCGAGTCTGCATCGCCTCGACTCGGACTCCCGGGTTCCGCCGTTCCGGCGCGATCAGCCGTGCAGGGTGCCGCCGCCCGGCACCACGTACCCGAGCACGACGGTCACCAAGTAGGCGCCGAGCAGCGCGAAGCCGAACGCCTTGCTGAACTGACCCGTCCCCGTGCGGCTGATGCCGAACCGCAGCACCAGCACCACGAACAGCATGGACGGAAAGAACAGGTAGAAGAACGCCGGCGGCACCGCCAGTCCGCCCGCGGTCACCGCGGCGGCGGCCCCGCTGACGAACAGCACGTTGAGCACGTCGGCACCCAGCACGTTGCCGATGGCCAACTCGCCGTGCCCCCTGCGCACGGCCGTGACGGCGGTCACCAACTCCGGCAGTGACGTGCCGAACGCGACCAGGGTGGCGGCGATGATCGCGTCGGGAATGTTCAGGCGCGCCGCCGTCTCCCTGACGGCGGCAATGAGCACGTTCGAAGCCGCTACGACCATGATCACGCCCAGCGCCAGCCACGCCAGCGCGACCAGAGGGGCAGTCCCCGGGGACTCGTCCTCTTCGGCGGCATCGGCCGCGGCGCCGCCCGGCGCGGTGCGCGACCAGGAGACCGAGCGCCACAGGTACAGACCGAGCAGCACGAGGAAGGCGATCCCCACCCCCTGCGGCAGACGGCCGCCGTCGGTGAACGTCCCCCGCAGTGCGAGGTATGGCACTGCGGCAAAGACCAGGAGCAACGCGCTCGACACCTGGATCCAGCTCTGGCGGCTGACGAGCTGCCGCTCGACCGGCACGCGGCCGATCAGGATCGCCAGTCCCAGGATCAGGCCGGTATCGGCGATGATCGACCCGACGGCGTTGCCGAGCGCCAGGCCGGGCGCTCCCTGTACGGCGGCCAGCACGCTGACGGCCGCTTCCGGGAGCGTCGTGCCCACGCTGACGATGGTGGCGCCGATAAGCATCTTCGGGACGCCGAGGCGCCGCGACAGCGACACCGCCTGATCGACCAGAATGTCGGCGCCCTTCGCGAGCACCGCAAGCGATATGACGATGGCGATGAGGAGGCCGATGAGCGGAGCGTCAGCGGCGATCCCGGACAGCAGAGCTTCCAGGGTGTTCACGTCCTCGGGGTGCTGTTCGTTGATGGGCGTACCATATAGCAGCCTCCGTCGAAGGCGAAGCCGTTGCCGACGAGGCGTCCGAACGGCGGCGGAAACGTGGCATCGACCATGGCGCGAGAGACAACAGTTGTTCTTGGTAACATGTCGTCCGACGGCCAAAGAGAGTCCTGCGGGGCTTGTTTCCCTTCACTCACGGTTCCGGATGAGGTTCATCGAGGGGGAGAACGTGCCCGAGCCTGCCGTGCGGTGTACCCTGACCGCGACGCTCGGAGAGGTTCGAAACATGGGTAGGTTGGTCGGCGGGTGCTGTCTGATCGCGGTGGGGCTGTTCGTGCTGCTCGGATTCACGCAGGCGGACGTGCAGGACGGTTTGGCCACGGTCGTGGCGCTGCTGATCGGCGCGGGTCTGCCGGTGGCAGGGGGAGCTTGGCTGATCGCCGCGCATTTCGGCGCCGGGCGGGTCCGTGGAGAGCGGCGGAAGGCGCTGCGGCGCGAGACGTTGGAGGCGGAGGTGCTGCGCTTGGCGGGGCGGCACGCAGGGCGGCTCACCGCCGTGGAGGTGGCTGGAGAGCTGGCGGTGTCCCCGGCGGCAGCGGAAGAGGCGCTGCATGCGCTCGCGCTGAGAAAGGTGGCGGATCTCCAGATCACCGACTCGGGCGTGCTCGTGTACGTGTTCCACGACGTCCTGCACGCGCCCGAAAAGGATCAGGCGAGGAAGTTGCTGGACCCATGAGCGAGCCTCGCTGGCCCTGCCCGGTCTGTCTCGGGGTCAAGATGGACAAGGTGCGCATGGACGGATCCGCCGCGCACGGAACGCCGGACGGAAAGCCGCTCATCCTCGACCACTGCAGCCGCTGCGGCGGCATGTGGTTCGAGCTGGGCGAGGTCCAGCGCCTCCGCCGCCAACGTCCCGAGGCGCTGCGGGCGCGCGTCCCTGTCCGTGACCGGAAGCACCGGGCGCAGTGCCACTCCTGCCGCGCCTTCCTGGACCGCGACAGCCCTGTCTGCGGAGCATGCGGCGCGAAGACCCAACTGGCCTGCCCCGCCTGCGAGCGACCCATGCTGCAGGTGCCGCGCGCCGGCGTGACGCTCGACATCTGTACGAAGTGCAAGGGGGTGTGGTTCGACCACCACGAGCTCGAGGCGATCTGGCGGATGGAGCGCGGCCGCGTCGTGGCTCGCAGTGACGGGCGGGAGGGATTCGACGCGGTCGCCGAAGCCCTGCTCTGGACGGGCCCGGACGTGGCAGTCGTCGGAGCGGTGGGCGCGGCACAGGTCGCGGGCGCCGCGGCCGAAGCCGCTCCCGCGTTCCTGGAGGGAGTGGCCGAGGCGGCCGGCAACGTGTTCGAGTCCCTGGTGGAGATCGTGGCCGGGCTCTTCGAGTGAGGTTGGCACCACGCACAGGAGGCGTGCGTACCGCAGCCTATAGCCCCTAGGGGAATCGAACCCCTCTTTCGAGAATGAGAGTCTCGCGTCCTAGCCGATAGACGAAGGGGCCGCAGTCTCTGGGCGAAGTATGGGCAACCGGGCCGAAAAGATCAAACGGCCGGCCGGTGTTGGCCGCGCGGTGGTCCGCCCGGCTCCCTGACGGTAGCTTTGTTCATGGCGATCTACGAGCGATCGACGGCGCTCCCCCACTCGGCCGAGCGTGCCTTCGCTTGGCACGAGTGCCCGGGCGCGCTGGATCGGCTGCTGCCGCCGCAGGAACGGGTCGAGACGCTCGAACGCACGGGCACGATCCGCGACGGCGACCGCGTCACCCTGCGCGTACGCGTCGGCCCGTTCAGCGCGCGCTGGACGCTGCAGCACGAAGGCCACCGGCCCGGCGAGGCCTTCGAGGACCGGCAACTCGAAGGCCCCGGCCGCTCGTGGCACCACCGCCACCTGTTCCGGTCGACCGGAGCGTCGAGTTGTGAGCTCACCGACCGGGTCGAGTACGAGCCGGGCGGCCTCTCGGCGCTCCCGGGCAGCGCCTGGCGGCAGAGACGGCTGGAACGCGTCTTTCGGTTCCGCCACGAACGGCTGCGCCGCGACCTGGACCGCCACGCAGCCGGGCCGGCGGAGCCGTTGCGCGTGCTGATCACGGGCGCGTCCGGGCTGATCGGCGGCGCGCTCGCGCCGTTTCTGCAGACCGGCGGGCACGAGGTGGTCCGGCTGGTGCGGCGTCCGCCGGAAGCGCCCGGCGAGATCGCGTGGGATCCGGCGGCCGGGCGGATCGACGCGGACGCGCTGGAAGGATTCGACGCGGTGATCCACCTGGCGGGCGAGAACATCGGCGCCGGACGCTGGACCGCGGCGCGGCGGCGGCGCATTCGCGCAAGCCGCGTCGCATCGACCGAGTTGCTCTGCGGCGCGCTCGCAGGGCTCGATCGGCCGCCCGCGGTGCTGGTGTCGGCGTCGGCCGTCGGGTACTACGGCGACGTGGAAGGCACGGCCGACGAGTCCGCGCCGGCCGGCTCCGGCTTCCTGGCCGAGGTGACGGCCGCCTGGGAGCAGGCCGCCGAACCGGCGCGCGCGGCCGGCATCCGCGTCGCGCATGCGCGCCTCGGCCCGGTGCTCAGTCCCACGGCAGGGATGCTCAAGCGATTGCTGCCGGTGTTCCGGGCGGGCGCCGGCGGCGTGGTCGGCAGCGGCCGGCAGCCGATAAGCTGGATCGGGCTGGATGACGCGGTGGGCGTCCTGCACTTCCTGGTGAGCAACGGGCAGGCACGGGGTGCGTTCAACGCGGTGGCGCCGCGCGCGGCCATCAACCGTGAGTTCACGCGTACGCTGGCAGCCGTGCTGCGCCGCCCGGCGTTCGCGCCGGTTCCGGGCGTTGCCATCCGCACGCTGTTCGGGGAGATGGGCGACCAACTCATCCTGCGCGGGCAGGACGTGGTTCCGGCTCGGCTTACCGAGCTTGGCTTCCGCTGGCTGGAACCGACCCTGGACGGCGCGTTGCGCTGGGAGCTCGGCCTGCCGGCGCAGGCCGACTGACGCTCAGGCGCGGCGGCGCTACTCCAGGCGGAAGACCTCCTCCAGGAACTGGATCGGCTCGGCCTCCTCGAAGTCGAACGATCCCTCCACCATCGTGCTGGTGATCGCGTTCCAGCGCTGGCACGCCTCGGATTCGGCAAGGTAGCGAAACGCAGCCTCCACGTCGTCGCATTCGAAGGTGTAGAAGAACCGGTTGCCGTCGCGGTAGATGGAGTAGTCGCTGATGCCGGCCGCGGCGTGCTCGCGCATGATCTCCGGCCAAGGCTCGCGGTGCATGCGCACGTACTCGTCGAGCCGGTCCGGCTTGATCCGCCAGGTCCACGCGTATCTCATGGCCGGCAGCATCGCAGATCCGGGGCGCCCCGTCATGGCGATCCGGCCCTTGCGCGGCGCTGCCGCGCCGATGTTCCATGCACGCCATGGGCAATCATGCATTCACGTTGGGCATCTTCATCGGCGAGCTGCCGATCCCGGACTTCGACCGGGCACTGGAACGGGTGCGGGCGATCGGCGCAGAGCACATCCTGGTCCATTCGCTGGGGGCCGAAGGCCCGGTCGGCGAGCTGACCGACGCGCAGGCCGACCGTCTCGGCAAGCGCCTGGAAGCGCACGGCGTGCGGCCCTTGCTGTTCGGCGGGAACGTCTTCAAGGAGGTGCACTTGGCCGACCTGGAGATCGACACGATGGCCGAGCATCCGCAGTTCAAGGATCACCTCGCGCGGCTGGAGCGGGGCATGCAGATCGGCGCCCGGCTCGGCTTCCGCGACGTGTGCACCTTCACCCTGGCTTGGCCGGGCGAATACACCGTGCAGGGCCGCGTGTCGCCCACCTGGCCGATGCGCTGGGCCACGCGCGGCGGCATCATCGGCCGCGCCGACATGGACAAGCTGGAGAAGGCGTTTACGCTGATGCTGGAGGCGGCCGAGCGCCACGACGTCAACCTGGTGCTGATGCAGATGCCGTGGAACTACACCAACACGACAGGCAACTTCCGGCGCATCGCCGAGCGGCTGGCTTCACCGCGCATCCGCGTCATGTGGGGACCGGCCGACAACGTCAACTGCGGCGAATCCGACACCGCCACCGCCGGCTTCCGCAACGTCCGTCCCTATGTGCACGGCCTTCACATGAAGGACTTGCGGGTCAACTGCGGCGCGGATCTCGACTTCACCTACTGCCCGATCGGCCAGGGCCACACCGACTACGAGACGGTGCTGCGCAACCTGCACGAGCACCGCTGCCCGGCCTTCCTGTCGGTCGCCAGCCACTACGTGCCGGCAGGGCGCGACCGCAAGGATCCCGAGGCCTGCGAGGAGGCGCTGCGCGCCAACTTCCGCACGGTCTCGGCACTCGTCGACAAGGTCACCGCGTGACGCGGGGCGGCTTCGTGGTGTAGGACTCCGCTATCCGCATCGGTATCATCTACGGCGGCCGCTCCGCAGAACACGACGTCTCCCGTCAGTCCGCGTTCAACGTCCTGAACGCGATCGACCGGTCGGCGCACGAGGTGGTGGTGCTGCGCATCGACCGGCACGGCTCCTGGCGGCGCGAGGATCCCGACGCGTTCCTGGCGCGCACCCTGCTGGCGGACGAGCGCGGCGCGGTCCCGACGGGGGGGGACGAGCTCCCGCTCGGGGCGGGCGCGCAGCCGGTTGCCGTCCCGGTGCGCCCGAGCATATCCGCGCCCGCGGCGCTGCAGACGCTGGACGTGGTGTTCCCGGTGCTGCACGGGCCCTACGGCGAGGACGGGTCGGTGCAGGGATTGCTGAAGACCGCCGGGATCCCGTTCGCGGGGCCCGGCGTGCTGGCCGCCGCGGTCGGCATGGACAAGGACGTGATGAAGCGGCTGCTGGTCGGCGCGGGCATTCCGGTGGCGGACTTCCGGGTCGCACACGCGAGCGGTCCACGGCCCTCGTGGGATGCAGTCGCCGAGGAGCTGGGAACGCCGGTTTTCGTGAAGCCGGCCAATCTGGGATCGTCGGTCGGCATCCGCAGGGTGGCGGAGCGGGCCGCGTTTGCCGAGGCGACCGAGGACGCGTTCGCCTACGACACCAAGATCGTCATCGAGCGCGCCATCGCCGGGCGGGAGATCGAGTGCGCGGTCCTGGGCAACGACGATCCGATCGCCTCGGTCGCGGGCGAGGTGATCCCGCACCACGAGTTCTACAGCTACGAGGCGAAGTACCTGGACGAGGATGGGGCCGAGCTGGTGATTCCCGCCGACCTGGAGCAGTCGGTGAGCGAGCGGGTGCGGGAGATGGCGCTTGCGGCGTACCGAGCGCTCTGTTGCGACGGCATGGCACGTGTCGACTTTTTTCTACAGGCCGACGGCACGCTGTTGGTGAACGAGTTGAACACGATTCCGGGGTTCACGCGTATCAGCATGTATCCGAAATTATGGGAGGCGTCCGGGGTTGCGTATCCGGAGCTGATCGAGCGGCTGCTGGCGCTTGGAATCGAACGGTACGAGAGGGAGCGCGGGCTTCGTTGCGACTGACCGGGGGATATTGGGGACCGGAACTGCGGGGCAGTTCCGGTCGGATTACATAGCCACCAGGTCCTTGATCTTCATGAGGCGGCTGATGTTGCCGCGCTCCAGCTCCTGCAGCTTGGCGCTGATGTACTTGATGGTGTCGGCCTGCTGCGGGATCAGCACGTACTCCAAGGCATTCACGCGGCGCCGCGTGCGCTCGATCTCGTCGGCGACCAGCTCGATCGTCTTCTCGATCTCGGCCAGCTCGACCATGCGCTGCAGCGTCTCGCGCAGGGCTCCCATGGCGTCGTCGAGGTCGCTGGTGGTCTCGTCGATACCGTAGGAGATCATGTTGCCTTCGATGGAGAAGTCGAAGACCGGCACGTGCACGTTCATGATCATGCGCTCGCGCATGGACAGCCGCGCCTCGCACTCCGGGAACGCCAGGGCCGCGCGGTACAGGGGAGCCGGCATGGACGCCGAGGCCATGATGAACCGCTTGAACAGCTCGGCGATCTCCGCGTCCACTTCCCGGCGCAGGACCTGGTAGCGGCGCACGATCTCGGTGAAGTCCTGCAGCAGCCCTTCGAGCTTGTCCTTGAGCAGCTTGTGGCCCCGCTCCGCCACCACCTGTTTCTTCTTCAGGCGCAGCAACTCCATCCTGTTCGGACTGACCGCGATCGCCATCGGCTGCTCCTTTGCTCTCCGCTGCCGAAACTAGGCGCTTGCCGCCGCGGCTTCGGGCTGCTCGGCGCCCAGGTACTTCTCGATGTACTCGGTGTCGACGCGCTTCAGCTCGCCTCTCGGCAGCAGGCTGAGCAGGCGCCAGCCGATCCGGAGCGTGTCCTCGATCCCTCGGTTCTCGTAGAAGCCCTGGTTCACGTACTCGCGCTCGAAGCGGTCGGCGAAGGTGACGTACTGGCGGTCGACCTCGCTCAGCGATGCCTCACCCAGCACGACGGCCAACTCGCGCATCTCGTTGCCGCGCGCGTAGGCGGCGAAGAGCTGGTTGGCGACGTCCTGGTGGTCCTCGCGCGTCTTGCCCTCGCCTATCCCCTTCTGCATGAGCCGGGACAGCGACGGAGACACGTTGATCGGCGGCAGGATGCCCTTCCGGTAGATCGCCCGGTCCAGGAAAATCTGGCCCTCGGTGATGTAGCCGGTCAGGTCCGGGATCGGGTGGGTGCGGTCGTCCTCCGGCATGGTCAGGATCGGGAACTGCGTGATCGAGCCGTGCTTGCCCTTGATGCGGCCGGCCCGCTCGTAGATCTGCGACAGGTCGGTGTACATGTAGCCGGGGTAACCGCGTCGTCCGGGCACCTCCTTGCGGGCCGCCGACACCTCGCGCAGTGCCTCGCAGTAGTTGGTCATGTCGGTGAGGATGACCAGCACGTGCATGTCGTGCTCGAACGCCAGGTACTCGGCCGTGGTCAGCGCCACGCGCGGGATGGAGATGCGCTCGACCACCGGGTCGTCGGCCAGGTTGATGAACAGGACCGCCCGCTCGATGGCGCCGGTGCGCTCGAAGTCGTCGCGGAAGAAGTTGGCTTCCTCGAAGGTGATGCCCATGGCCGCGAACACGACCGCAAAGTCGCCGGAGTCGCCCAGCGTGCGCGCCTGGCGGGCGATCTGCGCGGCGAGCTGCGAGTGCGGCAGGCCGGAGCCGGAGAAGATCGGCAGCTTCTGGCCGCGCACCAGCGTGAAGTTGCCGTCGATGGCGGAGATGCCGGTCTGGATGAACTCCGACGGAAAGTCGCGGCTGAACGGATTGATCGGCGATCCGGAGATGTCCCGGAACGCCTCCGGCACGATCTCTCCCGAGTCGTCGATCGGAACACCTGCGCCGTTGAGAATGCGGCCCAGCATCTCGCGCGTGACGCGCACGCGCATGCTCTTGCCCAGGAAGCGCACGGTCGCCTCGCCGGTGCCGATGCCCTGCGATGACTCGAAGAGCTGCACCAGGGCGCGGCCCGTGGATGCCTCCAGCACCTGGCCGCGGCGAATGCTGCCGTCGGCAAGCTCGACTTCGGCCAGCTCGCCGAACTTGACGTCCTCTATCCTGTCGACGATCAGCAGCGGGCCTTCCAGCCCTTCGACGGTGCGGTATTCGCGGATCATCTCGCCCCCTACCCGGTCGTCGCCAGCTCTGCCCCGGTCGCGGAACCGGCGCCGAGCGACGCGATGTCTTGCTTGATTTCTTCCTGGAGCTCGTCGAGCGACTCGCGCTCCTGCTCCGGGACGAACTTCATGCGACCGATCCTTTCACGGATCGGACGTTCGGCGACGGCGTTGACGTCGACGCCGCGGTCCAGCGCCGCAAGGCCCTGCTCGTGATAGCACAGGATGGTGCGCAACATCAGGCGCTGCTTGTCGAGCGACGCGTAGGTGTCCACGTCGTGGAAGGCGTTCTGCTGCAGGAAGTCCTCGCGCAGCGACCGCGCGGTCTCCAGCACCAGCCGGTCCTGCGGGGACACCGAGTCGATGCCCACCAGACGCACGATCTCCTGCAGGTCCGATTCCTCCTGCAGCAGGCGCAGCGCCTCGGCGCGGTCGGACAGGAACGCGGGCGAGACTTCCGTGTCGTAGAAGCGGCCCATCGCGTCGGAGTACAGCGAATAGGACGTCAGCCAGTCGACGGACGGGAAGTGCCGGGCGTAGGCCAGCCGCGCCTCCAGCGACCAGAACACGCGCACCTCGCGCAGGGTGCCCTGCACGACCGGGTCGGACAGGTCGCCGCCCGGCGGCGACACGGCGCCGATGACCGACAGCGAGCAGAGCTCCTCCGATCCCAGCGGGACCACCTTGCCGGCGCGCTCGTAGAACTCGGCGATCCGGGAGGACAGGTAGGCCGGGTACCCCTCCTCGCCCGGCATCTCCTCCAGGCGGCCGGAGATCTCGCGCATGGCTTCCGCCCAGCGCGAGGTGGAGTCGGCCATGAGCGCCACGTCGTAGCCCATGTCGCGGAAGTACTCGGCCAGCGTGATGCCGGTGAAGACCGACGCCTCGCGGGCGGCGACCGGCATGTTGGAGGTATTGGCGATCAGCACGGTGCGCTCCATGAGCGGGCGCCCCGACTTGGGGTCGGTCAGCTCCGGGAACTCCAGCAGGACGTCGGTCATCTCGTTGCCGCGCTCGCCGCAGCCCACGTAGACGATGATGTCGGCGTCCGCCCACTTGGAGAGCTGGTGCTGGACGACCGTCTTGCCGGAGCCGAACGGCCCGGGCACGCAGGCGGTGCCGCCCTTGGCCAGCGGGAAGAAGGTGTCGACCACCCGCTGTCCGGTGACCAGCGGCGTGTCGGGGTTGACCTTGCGCCGGTAGGGCCGTCCGATGCGGACCGGCCAGCGATGCGCGAGGCGCAACTCGTGGGTGGTGCCCAGCTCGTCGGTCAGCGTGCCGATCACGTCCTTGACCGTGAACGAGCCGGAGCGCAGACCGCTGAGCGTGCCGGACATGCCGGGAGGCACCATGATCCAGTGCTTGACGATCTCCGTCTCCTGAACCCAGCCGAGCCGCTGTCCGGCGGTCACCTGCTCGCCGCTGTCGGCGGTCGCGCTGAATTCCCAGATGCGTTCCTGATCGATCGGGGGCGCCTCAATGCCGCGCGCGATGAACTCGCCGTGGTCGCCGGCGATCACGTCCAGCGGGCGCTGGATGCCGTCGTAGATCTGCTCGATGAGGCCGGGGCCGAGCTCGACCGAGAGCTGCGTGCCGGTGCTGGCCACTTCCTCGCCCGGGCCGATGCCGCCGGTCTCTTCGTAGACCTGAATCGACACGCTCTCGCCTTCGATGCCGATGATCTCCCCGAACAGGCCCGCGTCGCCGACCTTGACCACCTCGTACATGATCGGGTTGTCCAGGCCTTGCGCCTGCACCAGTGGGCCCGAAACCCGCGTGATGATCCCAGCCATTTCCTGCTTCTCCCTCTCGTTGGTGTCTCTCGTTGGTGTGCTGTGTGTCAGCTCGCGCCGAGCAGATCGATGCCGATCGCCCGTTCGACGGCATGGCGGATGCGCTCGTAGCCGATGCCGCGGGTCCCCGACTGATCGGGGACGATGATGATCGCCGGCACCGCGCCGGTCTCTATCCGTTCGATGGCGTCGAACAGCGGCTCGGCCAACTGCTCGGTGATGAAGATGATCGCATACTCGCCGCTCTGCGCCAGTTCGGTCAGCACGGACAGCGTCTGCGCAGGATCGTCCGGATCCTGCGGGAAGCCCTGTACGCCGCCGGCCGCGAAACCCGCGACTGTGGACGCGTCGCCGATCATGGCGATCTTGTAGCTCGCCTCGGAAGAGCTGGCCATGATCAACCGAATCCCAGGTTCAGGCGGGCGGCTTGTGCTTCGTTCGACAACTCGCGCAGCGCGCCCAGGCAGGCGATGCGGAAGCTGGCCAGGTCGTTGAGCTTGCGGCGCACGAAGTAGTAGGCGTACTCCAGCGACGCCGGCGCGTAGCGGGAGGCTCCCAGCCGCGTCGTGAGCTCGGTCTGCAGCCGCAGGATCGTCTCCCGCGTGCCCGCGCCCTGGCCCAGCGCCTGCACGGCGGCGGTGAGCAGCGGGCGGGCGAAGACGCGCATCTGCGCCCACTCGCCCGTGGGGCTGTCGAACAGCTCCTGCAGCCGCGCCTGCTCCGGCAGTCCGTGCGATCCCCAGCGGACGACCCGCCACGGAAGCCCGGAGTCCTTGCCGCGCATGATCGTCTCGGCCACGGCCAGGTCGCTCCAGTCGGTGAGTACCGCGGCCAGGGCGCGCGACCGCCGCGCGGCGATGTCGACCAGCAGCAGGCTGCGCGAGCGGTCCATCGCCAGCTCCAGCGCCTGCGGGGAGCGGTCGGCGCCGTAGTAGGCGGCAAGGCCGGCCTGGATGGCGGGCAGGTAGTGGTCGGGGACGCGAGCGGTCGAGAGCTCTCCCACTTCGGCCAGCACGTCGTCGTCCACCAGCGCGGTGGGCTGATACAGACCGGTCGACTGCTCGCCACGCAGGTGGCCGAGCAGCGCCGTCTTGAGATTGTGCAGGTCGAGCGGGGCGGCCACCAGGTCGGCCAGCTCCGGGACCGGGGCGTAGTCGGCCACGACCTTCCAGAGCTCCGCCAGCTCTTCGGTGGCGGCCCGCTCGATGCCGGCGTCCGTGGGGTCGGCCGCGACGACCTGCGCGAAGCGGCCCGGCGGCAGCGCCGCGACCACCTCGGCCATGCTGCGTGCCGACACCAGCTCGCGCGCGAGGGACTCGTCGCCCAGCTCGCGCTCCCGGCACTTCAGGAGGCCGGTCAGGAAGTTGAAGTCGCGCTCGGTTCGCGGCATCGCTCGCTCAGGCGCTCCCGGCGGATTCCGTGCCGAACAGGACCTCGGCCGCATCGATCTCGGTATCTTCCTGAAGCTCGCCGAACGCCTGATCCAGCGTGCAGTTGAGACGCACCTCCGGACGGCCCGCAGGGCCGCGCTGGCCGGCAGGGCCGCGCTCGATGATGAATCCGGCGCGGAACCGGCCCTGCTCTTCGGCCAGGGATACGCCGTGGTCGGCGAGCAGGCCGCTCAATTCGCCGGCGAAGAGGTCCGCTTCGCGCTGCGAGACGACCAGCCGGTCGCCGGGGGTGGCATGCTCGCGGAGTTGGGCTTCCAGGTAGGCGCGGTAGGCGTCCCCGGAGCTCACCTGATCCCACGCGTCGCGGTAGAGGTCGTCGATCAGCCGCCGGCGCAGCGATACGAGCTGCTTGTTCTGTTCCAGCCGCGCCCCCGACAGCCGCTGCCGCAGCCGGTCCTCGGCCTGCCGGTTCTCGCGCTCGCGCCGCTCCTCGATGGTGCGCGCAAGCTCGTTCAGCCCCGCCCGATACCGTTCGTCGTAGTCCGCCTGCGCCTCCTGCAGGGCCTGCTCGCCGCGCTCGCGCGCCGCGGACAGGATCTGCTCGACCAGGTTGTCGCCGGCCATCTCAGACGAACGACGGGATGGCGACCTGCAGGATGATCAGGGTGGCGATCAGCGCGAACAGGCCGAAGGTCTCCACCATGACCGGCAGGATCAGCGCACGTCCGAAGGTGTCCGGCTTCTTGGCCACCGCGCCCATCGACGAGACCGCCACCTTGCCCTGCCAGATCGGCGATATCAGCTCGCCGAACATCGCCGGCACGCACGCCGCGAACACCCAGAGCCCGCTCTTCAGGTCGAGGTCCACGAGGGCGCTGCCGCCGAGCGCCTCCAACTTGAGCAGTACCAGGATCGCTACCACCAGTCCGTAGATCGCCTGCGTCGCCGGCAGCGCCTGCAGGATCAGCATCAGGCCGAAGCGGTCGGGATCTTCCGAGATGACGCCGCCGGCCATCTCGCCGGCCAGGCCGACGCCTACCGACGATCCGTATGCCGCCAGACCGGCGGCCAGGGCCCCGCCGAGCAGGGCGATCGCAAAGCCGAGAGAGATCTCCATCCGTGCCTCCTTAGGTCACCGATTCATTATGGTGTCGATGATTCGATAGTGCTTGGCTTCGCCGCGCATAGGGGTGAACGCACGTCCTCCGCCCTCGAAGTACCGCTGGAAGGACTCCAGGTAGTTCAGCCGCAGCGAGTGCACGAAGGCCCCCAGCATGCTGAGGACCAGGTTCAATACGTGGAACAGGACGATGATGAGCACGCCGATGAGCACGCCGATCACCATGGCCGCGCCGCCTTCGGCGGCGAAGAACAGGCCGCCCATCAGGTTGCCGACCTGGCCGATGAACGCCGAGGTCAGGGACAGGATTCCCAGCCGCATGTACGACAGCACGTCCGAGAAGAACGCCACCAGGCCGTAGTAGCCGACGATCCCGTACAGGGAGACGATGCCGGCCAGGACGCGGCCGATGCGCCCGCCTTCGCGAATGCCGAAGATGATCACCACCGCGGCGGATGCCGCCAGCAATACCGTGGCAACCGTGTCCAAGGCGACGACTCCCGCGGCCTTTACGGCGATCCACAAGATCAGCGTGACCAGCAGTGCGAGCCACGACCCCTGCTCCAGGATGGCGTCGCGACGCTGGCCGGACTTCCAGGCGTTGATCACCCCGGCGACGATAGACGCGAGCTGGAAGACCACGCCGACGCCGATGGAGAAGGCCATCAGCGGCACGATATCCACCGTCGGTGTGATGAGCGGAAGAATCCCCAGGATCTTGCCCCCTTCGATGCCGGGGCTGGCACCGAAAAAGCTCCAGGTGAGCACGCCCACCACGATCGAGGCGATGCCCGTGATCACGAACATGTGCAGGAACAGCCGGGTCTCGCCGGCCGACTCGTAGCGGCGCATCAGCCACAGGCAGAGCAACACCTGCAGCAACCCGTAGCCGGCATCGCCGAGCGCCAGGGCATAGAACACCGTCATCGCGACCGCCACGAACGGGGTCGGGTCGATGCCGAAATACTTCGGCATGCCGAACATGCGGATCAGGAACTCGAACGGTCGGATCAACGAGCGATTGTTCAGGTCGACAGGCGGATCGTCGGCCGTCTCCGGTGCGGAGAATCGCGCCCGCGCCCCCGGGCAGGTCTGGGACAGCACGAGGCGCAGGGGATCGGCGTGCTCGCTGCGCACCCAGCCGGTCAGGACCGCCACGCGCTTCGAGTAGTACAGCCGGCGCCGGGCTTCCTGTTCCGCCCGCTTGCCGGACGCGGCATCGGCGTGCGCCAGGATCGCGCCGCGATAGCGCTCCGAAGCGGTCACGAACCTGCGCCGCAGCTCGGTGAGCTGGTCGCCGATCTCCGCGATGCGGGCGTCGGCCGCGCGCAGCGCGGCTGCCGGGTTCAGGTCGTCGCCGGGCAGGTCGACCACTTCGCCGCGCAGCCGGCGCAGGCCGTCCTGGGCATCGGTGAGCTGCTCGTTCAGGACGGCCAGCACCCCGTGGCTGTCGCGCTTGCCGGCCGAGACCGGGGCGTAGGCCGCCGACGGGCCGAGCGCCCCTTCGCCGACGGCAGCGGCCAGGGCGTCGGCGCTGCCGGGCATCCGCACCGGTAGCAGCGTGGTGTGGCGGCCGGCGGACAGGTCTGCCAGGCTCACGTCGAGCGGCTGCCAGGGTTCCAGGTTGGTCCGGCGCTGCCGCAGGAGCGCCTGCTCCGAGAGCAGCTCGTCGTAGTGGGCGAGCTCCGCGGCGAGCCGGCCGCGCAACTCGGCCACGTCGACGCTTTCGACCAGGTGCGTGACCTGGTCGCGCGTCCGCGGCGGCGGGGAGCCGAAGAACTCCTCCAGCAGCCCCTTCTTGACGGGTGCGAAGCGCTGGAAGAGCTGCAACAGGAAGTCGATGTCGGCCTGCCGGCCTGCCGCACCCGCCTTCGCCACGGGCGCCTCCGCTTCATGCTCGGCGAGCTCCTCGTCGAGCCCGTCGTGGATGTCGTCGACGTGCAGCAGCCCGGAGCGCTCCAGTCCGGACAGAGCGCTGTCCAGGTCGTCCTTCGGCAGGACGACCTCCACCTTGGTGAGGTCTGCGATGGCCACGCGCGGACTACCGCTGTATTCGCTTCAGGATGAGCTGCAGTGCCGCGTCATGGCGGCTGCTCGCCGAGGTTTCCGCCGCTTCGCGCTGCTGGCGCCCGGCGGCGACGATCGTTTCCCGTTCGGCATGGAACTGGCGATCGAGCTCGGCGGTACGCCGTTCCAACTCGCCATCGAGCTCCGCACTGAGCTCCTGCCGACGTTCGTCCAGTCTGTCGGTCACGGAGGCAAGCAGCTCGGCGGCTTTGGTACGGTAGTCCCGTTCGATGCTCTCGGCGTCTTCCTCCGCCTTCTTCACGTCTTTGAGAACGTCCATCGTACCGAGCTCCAGTGGATGTTTTGCCTAAAAGGGAATCAGGCGGTTGTTCCGCCGCAGGCGGCTGGTACCCGTAATATGGCCTATCGCCTGCGCTTGCGTCAACCCTACCACCGGACTGTCAGATCCACCGGACCGGCTTCCGTCAGGTAGTCGGCCAGCGACCGCGAGAAGCGCGCGGTGCGGCGGTCGGCGTCGATCGTCCCCCCGTCGGCAGCCTGAATGGCGCGGGGCGCGACCACCACGAACGCCACTCGCGAATCGCCGGCATGGGCCTGCACGAACTCCACCATGCGTTCGTCCGGCGCGTCGCGGGCGGGCCGCGCGGGCACCACGCGCTGGGACAGCTCCCCGCCGCCGGCGCCCGTGGCCGTGAAGGATACCGGCAGGTCCGCGAAACCCGGGACGGCGCGGAGCGCGTCGATGCTGTCGAAGTCGATCCGGGCTTCGATGCGCACCTCTTCCTCCTGGTCCGTGCGCCGGAACCGGCGCAGGCGGACGCCGTCCGCGCCGGCGAGCGACGCCTCGAAGTCCGCCCGGTCGATCGGCAGCGGCACGGCCGGGACGCCTTCGACCGAGTCCATCAGAGTGGCCGCCTCCCGCGGAATGCGATAGCTGAGCTCCAGGCGGCCGGCGCCGTCGCGCCGCATGACGAAGCGCATCTCGATGTCCACGCACGACGTGAGCGTGACGGCCGCCAGGCACACGGCCGCCAGGGAGCGCCACGCGGTCACCCCGGCGCTCCGTCGGCGCTCTCCGCAAGCGTCAGGTAGCTCCGGCGGCACACCCAGGCGTCGGTGGCCGCGTAGCGCTGCTGAGCGGGTGTCAGGCGGCGTTCGGCCCAGTTGGACACCTGCGCGCTCTTGGAGATGCGGATGCCCAGAAAGTGCGCGGCCTGACCGCGCACGCTCGATGGGGTGAAGCCTGCTTCGCGCACGGTGCGGCCGACGTCGACCACTCCGCGGGGCCGTACCCCGTAGAGCCTGCGCAGCGCGCGCAATTCGTCGGCCGGCGCCTGCGCGGCCTTGACGATCCGCTCCGACTCCAGGAGGTTGCGCAGCGGCGGCGGCACACCCGCCCAGCGAAGCTGCACCAGCACCGCGTGTTCGTCGGAAGCGAGCTGCAGGACGGCAACCGGATGCCGCTCGCCACGCCGGAACGAGGGGCGGGTCTCGGTGTCCAGGCCCAGCACGCCGACGCCGTCGAAGGCCGTGAGCGCATCGGCGACCGCCTCTGCCGAGTCGGCCATGTGGATCGTGCCGGGAAACCAGCCGAGCGGCAGGGCCGCGATCTGCGCCTTGTCGAGGGTGCGGTCCGCCAGGCGGTTACTGTCCGCCGGGGGCATCGACCGGAAAGCGCAACAGCTCGACGTCGAAGATCAGGTAGGCACCCGGCGGGATCCGCGCCTGCGGGACGCCGCGGTCGCCGTAGCCGAGCTCCGGCGGAACGATCAGCGTCCGCCGTTCGCCCTTGCGCATGTCCTGCAGGGCTTCCTGCCAGCCGAGTATCACTTGGTTGACCCGAAAGACCACCGGACTGCCGCGGGCGCGCGAGCTGTCGAATACTCTGCCGTCCAGCAGGCTGCCGACGTAGTGGACTTCCACATAGGTGTCGGGTTTCGGCAGATCGTCTCCTTCGCCAGCCTCCTCGACGACGAACCGCAGCCCGCTCTCCGTCACGGTCGCGCCGGGCCAGCGGCGACTCACCTCGGCTGCCGCCATCTCGGCTGCCCGTTCCGGGGCGCTGCCGCGCAGCTCGTCGAACATGCTCTGATCGACCTGGAACGCCTCCGCGGACGGCCCGCGGCGGACGATGCGCACGGTCTTGATCGCATCGCCCTGGCGGATCGCGTCGACCACCTCCTGGCCGGTGACCACGTAACCGAACACGGCGTGGCGGCCGTCGAGCCATGGCGTCTCCACGTGGGTGATGAAGAACTGGCTGCCGTTGGTGTCGGGACCCGAGTTCGCCATCGACAGGGTGCCGGGCCGGTCGTGGCGCAGCGACGGATCGATCTCGTCCGCGAACCGGTAGCCGGGGCCGCCACGGCCGGTGCCGGTGGGGTCGCCGCCCTGGATCATGAATTCGTCGACCACGCGGTGGAAGGTCAGCCCGTCGTAGTACGGCCCCGCGTCCTTGCCGCTGAACCGGATGGTCCCCTCGGCCAGGCCGACGAAGTTGGCGACGGTCAGCGGCACCTTCTCGTGCTCCAGCCGCAGGACGATCGTCCCCCGGTCGGTCTCCATCTCGGCGTACAGGCCGTCCTCAGCGCTGCAAGCCGTGGCCAGCACCGCCGCAAAGACGGCGACGGCGACTCGTCGTAGCAGGCGACGGGCCGAAGGCCGGTCGCTTGACTGTGTTTTCAGGTCGTTCACGGGCGGCATTCTACGTCAGACCCGCCTCATCGGCGACCACCTGGCCACCGGACCAGCGGACGGGCGCACGCGGTGGGTGCGTTACCGCCCGGCCGACACCCGGCGCAGGAAGTCCTCCTCGTCCCGGCATTCCAACGCGGCGTCTACCAGACGCTCCGGATCTCCGTCCATCCGTGCCAACCGCTGCGACAGGGACGCCGCCACGGCAACGCCGCGCGCCGCAAGCACCTTGAGCGCACTTGCACGCTGTGCCTCGGCTCGGCCCTCGCTGCGACCGGCTTCCCGTCCCGCGGCACGGCTCTCCCGACGCTCCTCGCGCAGGAACGGATCATCGTCCGGTCCCGTCCCTTCGGCCGCTCCCATCCCTCGACCCACCCGGCGCAGCACGGCGGTGGTTTCCGCCGACAGCTCCGGCTCGTTCAGCGCGCGATGGATCTCCGCCGCCGCCCAGCCCGGAAACGCCCGGCTTGCGGCCGCCGGACGAAAGATGCCGCCCTCCCGCAGGTGGATCGTCAACCCCGGACGCAACGACGCCGGCCGGCTCGGCTGGGGCTCGTCCGGCACCTCCACCCATACCTCGGGGAAGCCCCACGACCCGTACAGCAGGAGCTTGTTGCGCCGCACGTCCGTGGTGTTGTCCACCTCCAGCACCACGTCCGGCAACGCGTCCGTGCCCACCTCGACCGCGTTGCCTGCCGGTTCGGTCTGCGCCGGGCGCAGAAAGAGGATCTGGTCGGCCTGCATGATGCGCTGCCGCTCGCCGCGGGCGTTGCGCACCAGCAGGTCGGTGTGGCCGACCGCCTCGATCGGCGCGCCGCGCGCCGCTGCGATCAGTCGGGCCAGGCTGGCAAGGCGCGACGCCGGCCGTTCGTGGTAGTAGCTGACCGGCGGGTCGCAGACCATGGCGATCTCGGTATCGGCGTCCCAGTACTCGATGCGGATTTCGTCATCGTCGATCCGGTCGCGAGGGATGCATACCGGGCGGCATCCCGGAAACTCCAGCGTTTCCGAGTCCCGGAGCACCGCTGCCGCCCTCGGAACCGTGGCGGCGATCGGTTTAGCCATGGGTTCATCAACTCCGATCCGAGCATACGGACTGACTGAGACGGGGACAAACGCCACCGTGAGCGGCACCGCCATGACACGCCTCGCCGAGAAGATCGCCGTCATTACCGGAAGCGGGCGCGGCATCGGCCGTGCGATCGCCGTCGCGTTCGCCGCGGAAGGGGCGGACGTGGTGCTGGCGGCGCGCAGCGGAGCGGAGCTGGACGCGGTCGCCGGGGAGATCCGCGCTCTCGGGCGCAGCGCCGTGCCGGTGCCTGCCGACGTCATCCGGCGCGGTGACGTCGATGCCCTTGCCGGCGCCGTCCGCCGCGAGTTCGGGCGTCTGGACATCCTGGTCAACAACGCGGGCGGGGGCCTGGAGAAGAGGAGTATTCTCGACAGCGATCCCGACCTCTGGGTCGAGGACGTCACGGTCAACTGCATCAGCGCCTACCTGGTGTCGCGGGCGCTGCTGCCGCTGATGATCGAGTCCGGTGGCGGCCGGGTGATCAACGTGGGCTCGGGCATGGGCCACCGGCCGACGGCGAGCGGCTGCGCCTATCACGTGGGCAAGGCCGGCCTGTGGATGTTCACGCGCTGCCTGGCCGAGGAGGTCTGGCAGCACAACGTCACGGTCAACGAGCTGATTCCGGGACCGGTCGCGACGCGGCTCACCGCCGGGGCCGGGCCGCCACCCTACTCCGACAGCGAGGTGATCAAGGAACCGGAGGACGTGGCCCCGCTGGCGCTGTTCCTGGCCACCCAGCCGGACCATGGCCCGACCGCGCAGAGCTTCAGTCTGACCCGCCGTCCGATCTGACGAGCCGGGCGCCGTCGCTCGGAAGGCTGGCACGAGCCCGTCTGGGCACGCCTGATACCATGCGGCGATGAAAGCCGGAGCCCCGTTGAACGTCAAGCGGACCGGACTGGCGTCGTTGCTGTTCGCGATGCTGAGTCCGGGAGAGGCGAAGGCGGCATCGGTGAACGCGGATAGCGTCAAGCTCGCCTTTGGGTCGCGCTCGTCCGAAATCTCCTTGGGCGATGTCGAGGCAGTCGAGACGACGGTGGGTCTGCGTTGGGCTCGCCTGCGGCTCCGTCATGCGGCAGGGACCGCAACCGTGTCCGGCCTGTCTCGGACCGGGGTCAGGACGCTGTCGGATGTGGTGGAGACGGCAAGGGCCGAGTGGTGGCGCCGTACGCTTGTGCCGCGACTCGAAGCGCTCCAATCCGTGCATGACCGGCTGAGAGCATTGGTCGATCCGCCCAAATACCTCACCGCCGACGCACTTCCCGACCTTGAGGTCGAGGCGCGGACAGTTGCCGGCGGGCTCGTAGCGCGGTGGCCGGAAGCGCTGTCGGATGCTCCCGAAGTGCGAATGCTGCGGGACATTCTGGCGTTTCTGGAAGCGCCTGGCGATGCCACGGCGAGGGCCAACGAGGCGTTCGTCGTCAACGAGCTATCCCGTTCGCGCGACCTCTTCGACCGGGTCGAGGCCCGTCCGCTCACGGAAGAGCAGCGCAGGGCTGTCGTCATCGACGAGCGTCGGAACCTCGTTGTCGCCGCGGCCGGCAGCGGCAAGACCTCTGTCATTGTGGCCAAGACGGGATGGCTCGTCCGAACGGGCTATCGCAAGCCGTCCGAGCTGCTGCTGCTGGCCTTTCCGCGCGATGCCCGCAGGGAGATGGAAGAGCGGGTGAGCAAGCGCCTCGGCACCGCGATCGCACGCGACGTGACGGTACGCACCTTCCACGGCCTCGGCATGGCGATCATCGGCGAAGCCGAGGGGAAGCGCCCGGCGCTCGCCGCGACGGCCGAGAGCGACCGGGCGCTGTTCGACTTGCTCAGAGGTATCGTGGTCGATCTCCTCTCCGACCATGACCTCTCAGCCACGCTGGATGAATGGTTCCAGGAGGGGTTCGCTCCTTACAGGAGCCAGGAAGAGTTCAGAAACTGGGGCGAGTACCACGACTACATCCGCAAGTTCGACATCCGATCCCTGAAAGGCGAGACCGTCCGCAGCTTCGAGGAATGCGAGATCGCGAACTTCCTTTATCTCCACGGTGTCGCCTACGAGTACGAGTCGCCGTATGAGCACGATCTGGCGACCTCCGAGAAGCGCCAGTACAAGCCCGACTTCCATCTTCCCGAACACGGCATCTATATCGAACACTTCGGGATCGATGCCGCGGGGAACACGGCGCCATTCGTCGATCGGGAGCGGTATTGGCGGGAGATGGAGTGGAAGCGCGGCGTCCATGCCGAGCGTGGCACCGTCCTGGTCGAAACCTTCAGTTACGAACAGACCGAAGGCAGGCTGCTCCGAAACCTGATGGAGAAGCTCGCAGCCCACGACGTAACCCTCTCGCCGATCCCGCGCGAGGAGGTGTTCGCGACTCTCAACCGACAGGGACGGATCGACCCGTTCACGCGTCTGGTGGCGACCTTCCTGCAGCACTTCAAGGGCAGCAGGCTGTCCCTTGACGACATCGCCGAGCGGGCTTGCGCTGGTCGGGACAGGAAGCGGGCGGAGGCGTTTCTCTCGGTGTTCCGGCCTATCTTCGAGCGCTACCAGGAAGCGCTCGTCCGCACAGGAGAAATCGACTTCCACGACATGATCAACCGGGCGACCGATCTCGTGGAGAGAGGACGTTACCGCAGCCCGTTCGGATATATCCTCGTCGACGAGTTCCAGGACATCTCACCATCCCGCGCGCGGCTTCTGAAGGCGCTGCTCGACTGCTCGCCGGGGTCGCAGCTCTTCGCTGTCGGCGACGACTGGCAGGCGATCTACCGGTTCGGCGGTTCGGACATCGCGGTCATGCGCGAGTTCGGATACCATTTCGGTGCGTTCAAGCGCATCGATCTCGCAACCACCTTCCGCTGCGCCGACCGCATAGCCGCTGTGGCAACGGACTTCGTGCTGCGCAACCCGGCGCAAATCCGCAAGACGTTCCGCACGACGCGGAAGGCGGACCGGCCCGCAGTATTCGTCGGACTTCCCGGCGAACAGGGGCTCTCGCTCCTGAAAGAAGCGCTCGATCGGATCGCCGAGGATGCCCGCAGACACGAAAGCACGTCGGAGGTGCTGCTTCTGGGCCGCTACCGGCATCTGCGACCGAGCAATCTGGAAGCGCTGCCGAAGCAGTATCCCGGCCTTTGCTTCACCTGGATGACCGTGCACCGCTCCAAGGGTCTGGAGGCGGACTATGCGGTGGTCCTCGGTCTTTGTTCTACAAAGCACGGGTTTCCCGCCGAGATCGCCGATGATCCGCTGCTCGATCTGGTTCTGGCGGCACCGGAGGCCCATCCGAACGCAGGAGCGTCGCCTGCTCTATGTCGCGATCACGCGGGCGAGACGGCAGGTCTACCTGCTTGCCGATGGTGGCCCGCCGTCGGAATTCGTCACGGAGTTGATAGACGACGGATACGACATCGAGGTATTCGGCCGTCCTCCGGAGGAAGACGTGTCCTGTCCGCGATGCACCGGCGGACGGCTTGAGCGCCGCGAGAGCGCCCGCGGCGGAGGCATCTTCAGCATCTTCTACGGCTGCTCGCGTTTCCCGTTGTGCGAGCACACGGCGCGTGCCTGTCCCCTCTGCGGCAGCGGCCTTCCCGTGAGGTCGGGCGAGGCCTACCACTGCCGCGATTGCGGCGGGGCCATCGAGGCCTGTCCGGTCTGCGACGGCTGGCTGGACACCAAAATGGGCAGGTACGGCCGTTTCCTCGGCTGCTCGAACTTTCCGGATTGCGACTACACGAGAAACCTGCGGCAGTCGAAAAAGAGGCCTATGTCGGCACCGGATGGCACGAAATTGGAGCAGCGCAGGCGACGTTGACATCCTGATCGCTTCCCGCTGCTAGTGGGGCCACTCATGTTTCAGTCCGCACTCAGCGCTTTGCGCATTGAAATAGGTCCGAAGGCTTTGCTCTTCCGTCGTCCGAACCTCGGAAATTGTAATAACTGCCTTTGCCATCTACAGAGATAATGAAGGCGCACTCATAAGCACCATATGCATCCAGACACCAATCCCATCGGCGTTCAATACCCTGTATTTCAAATCGCGTAAGTGCAGCACTGAGTTCATTGCTTATATTCTCGGGCGGGATGATCTCGAAGTTCTCGCTACTGTCGCTATTCCAGTCGCCCCAATAGACCCAATAGGCATCGTTCGATTTGATAGTTGAATCGTTTTCGGAATCGACAATAGGAGCAACTTTGACCCACCGGTCGTATGTTGGGAGAGAGGGTGTCTTTTGCTCATCGAGTATCAAATACATGTGGAAATCATCCGTCGTGCCCTCTTTCCTTCCGTAGAGTCCCAGGAAGCCGGGCAACGAACTGCGTAGCGGAGCATACGATCCCTCAACCGGTGTAGGGCGAAGGACCGTGCCCAAATCGAGCGGCGGCAGGGCGCTCGCTTCAACAGCAATCAGGCTCGCGGCTATTCCCATGGCGATTCGATACGGGCGCATCACCGACCTCCGCGTCCAGAATCAGCCCCGTTTGGGGGAACCGGACGGTTGGAGTGTAGGTTGAAGGGACATCCTGTCGCAAGTTCCCATGCCGCGCCGCGGGGGGCGCAATCGCATCAGGGCGTGGCGGAGTCAGTAGCCTCAGGCTGCGGCGCCCGGATGCCGGCGGCGACCACGGCGGTCACGCCGGCGATCACCGCCGCGGCCACGAACACGGACTCGTAGCCGAGCGTCTTCCAGAGGACCCCGCCGGCCAGCGGCACCGTCATGGAGAAGACGTGGTCGATCGTCACGC